>NZ_CP045701.2:0-4800000 GCF_009601685.2 Pseudomonas brassicacearum | reverse complement strand
TGGTCCGACCATCTGGGTGCAGATCATGGGTCACGAGAAGGCGATCTTCCCGTATGAGTACCCGGCGCTGTTCTCGATGGCCATCGCCTTCGTCGGCATCTGGTTCTTCTCCATCACCGACAAGTCGGCTGAAGGGGTAAACGAGCGGGCGCTGTTCTTCCCGCAGTTCGTGCGTTCGCAGACTGGCCTGGGGGCGAGTGGGGCGGTTAGCCACTGATGCGCCAGTAAGCTGTAAGCGTTGTGTTTGAAGAAATACCCCGGTCGAGAGGCTGGGGTATTTTTTTGTGCGCGATAACGGTGATGGGAGTAATGACGCCTTCGCGAGCAAGCCCGCTCCCACCTTGGAATGCGTTCACTCTGTGGGAGCGAGCTTGCTCGCGATGGCGTCGGGTCAGCCAATACAGCTTCCGGATCAGATGAAAAGAGGCCCAAACAAAACAGCCCCCGCTCTTATATAAGAAGCAGGGGCTGTTTCAGTACCGCTTTGAACCTATCGCAAGGCAGGCCTTACTTGCGGTCTTCCAGCTTGGTGAGGTCACGCGACTCGTAGCCGGTGTACAGCTGGCGCGGGCGGCCGATCTTGTACGGGCTGGAGAGCATTTCCTTCCAGTGGGAGATCCAGCCCACGGTCCGCGCCAGGGCGAAGATCACGGTGAACATGCTGGTTGGAATGCCGATCGCCTTGAGGATGATCCCCGAGTAGAAGTCGACGTTCGGGTACAGCGAGCGCTCGATGAAGTACGGATCGGTCAGGGCGATCTCTTCCAGGCGCATGGCCAGTTCGAGTTGCGGATCATTCTTGATCCCCAGTTCCTTGAGCACTTCGTCGCAGGTCTGCTTCATGACGGTGGCGCGAGGGTCGCGGTTCTTGTAGACCCGGTGACCGAAGCCCATCAGTTTGAACGGATCGTTCTTGTCCTTGGCCTTGGCGATGAACTTGTCGATGTTCGAGACATCACCGATTTCATCGAGCATGGTCAGTACCGCTTCGTTGGCACCGCCGTGGGCTGGGCCCCAGAGTGCGGCGATACCGGCAGCGATACAGGCAAACGGGTTGGCACCCGAGGAGCCGGCCAGGCGCACGGTGGACGTGGAGGCGTTCTGCTCGTGGTCGGCATGGAGGATGAAGATCCGGTCCATGGCCTTGGCGAGCACCGGGCTGATCGGTTTGATCTCGCACGGGGTGTTGAACATCATATGCAGGAAGTTCTCTGCATAGGTCAGGTCGTTGCGCGGGTACATCATGGGCTGGCCCATGGAGTACTTGTAGACCATGGCTGCCAGGGTCGGCATCTTCGCCACCAGGCGGATCGCCGAGATCTCGCGATGCTGGGGGTTATTGATGTCCAGGGAGTCGTGGTAGAAGGCCGAGAGGGCGCCGACAACGCCGCACATGACGGCCATCGGGTGGGCATCGCGACGGAAGCCGTTGAAGAAGGTCTTCAACTGCTCGTGAACCATGGTGTGGTTCTTCACGGTGCTGACGAACTGGGCCTTTTGCTCTGCGGTTGGCAGCTCGCCATTGAGCAGCAGGTAGCAGGTTTCCAGGTAGTCCGATTTTTCAGCCAGTTGCTCGATCGGGTAGCCGCGGTGCAGCAGGATGCCGTTGTCGCCGTCGATATAGGTGATTTTCGACTCGCACGAGGCGGTCGACATGAAACCTGGGTCGAAGGTGAAACGGCCCGTGGCCGTCAGGCCCCGTACGTCGATTACATCGGGACCAACGGTGCCGGTTAAAATGGGCAGCTCGACGGGGGCTGCGCCCTCGATGATCAACTGCGCTTTTTTGTCAGCCATGTGGCCTCCTATTAATGCTTGAAATCATCAGACAGACCCCCCACGCAGGGCCCGCACCACTATAGTGAGATAAATTCGAAAGTCAATTTGCCTAAAGTCTTGCTCCAGAAGGCTTTAACCGGACTTTTTCCGCGAAATTGCCTGCCGTTTACGCCTTTTGCCTCATATGTGCAATGCGCTATTAGGGGAAGGTGAACGCGTTGTCATTAGTAGCCTAACTGTCTATACTCGGCCACCGACCGCCAGGGGCTTTTGGGCCTGCTTTCTTGGGGGTCGTCACTCCCTGGGTGGTGAGTACCTGACCAGTGCGCGCCCCAACAACTTTGCCCTGATTGTTAGGGGCTCTTCAGTGTGAAAAAAAAGCCGTGAAAAGCCAACGACCTGTAAACCTAGACCTAAGGACCATCAAACTCCCAGTCACTGCTTACACGTCCATTCTTCACCGTATTTCCGGTGTCATTCTCTTCGTCAGCCTGGCCATCATGCTTTATGCATTGGACAAGTCGCTCGATTCGGAAGAAGGCTTCGGTCAGGTGAAAGCGTGTCTGACCAGTCCGCTAGCCAAGCTAGTGATTTGGGGCATCCTGTCCGCCTTGCTGTATCACTTGGTTGCCGGTGTGCGCCACTTGATCATGGACATGGGCATCGGTGAGACGCTGGAAGGCGGCAAGCTGGGCTCGAAAATCATTATCGCCGTGTCTGCGGTGCTGATCGTTCTGGCAGGAGTCTGGATATGGTAACCAACGTCACGAACCTTTCGCGTTCGGGCCTCTATGACTGGATGGCGCAGCGTGTGTCTGCGGTCGTTCTCGCGGCTTACTTCATCTTCCTGATCGGATATGTCGTAGCAAACCCAGGCCTGGGCTACGCCCAATGGCATGAACTGTTCGCAAACAACTGGATGCGTATCTTCAGTCTGCTGGCACTTGTCGCACTGGGCGCTCACGCCTGGGTCGGCATGTGGACCATCGCGACCGACTACCTGACGCCAATGGCGTTCGGCAAGTCGGCGACTGCCGTACGTTTCCTCTTCCAGGCAGTATGCGGCGTCGCGATGTTCGCTTACTTCGTCTGGGGTGTGCAGATTCTCTGGGGTATCTGATCCATGGCTAACATTCCAACTATTTCTTTCGACGCCATCATCATTGGTGGTGGCGGTGCCGGCATGCGCGCAGCGCTGCAACTGGCACAGGGCGGTCACAAGACTGCCGTGATCACCAAGGTTTTCCCGACGCGTTCGCACACTGTTTCCGCCCAGGGCGGCATCACCTGCGCCATCGCTTCGGCCGACCCGAACGATGACTGGCGCTGGCACATGTACGATACCGTCAAGGGTTCCGACTACATCGGTGACCAGGACGCTATCGAATACATGTGTCAGGAAGGCCCGGCCGCGGTGTTCGAGCTGGACCACATGGGTATGCCGTTCTCGCGTACCGAGCAGGGTCGTATCTATCAGCGTCCGTTCGGTGGCCAGTCCAAGGACTACGGCAAGGGCGGCCAGGCTGCGCGTACTTGCGCGGCGTCCGACCGTACCGGTCACGCACTGCTGCACACCCTGTACCAGGGCAACCTGAAAGCCGGTACCACGTTCCTGAACGAGTACTACGCCGTTGACCTGGTGAAGAACCAGGACGGCGCCTTCGTCGGTGTGATCGCGATCTGCATCGAAACCGGCGAAACCACCTACATCCGCGCCAAGGCCACCGTACTGGCGACCGGCGGTGCAGGCCGTATCTACGCATCCACCACCAATGCCCTGATCAACACCGGTGACGGCGTCGGCATGGCCCTGCGTGCTGGCGTGCCGGTACAAGACATCGAAATGTGGCAGTTCCACCCGACCGGCATCGCCGGCGCCGGTGTACTGGTGACCGAAGGTTGCCGTGGTGAAGGTGGTTACCTGATCAACAAGCACGGCGAGCGTTTCATGGAGCGTTATGCTCCGAACGCCAAGGACCTTGCCGGTCGTGACGTGGTTGCCCGTTCGATGGTTAAAGAGATCATCGCTGGCAACGGTTGCGGTCCGAATGGCGACCACGTGATGCTCAAGCTCGACCACCTGGGCGAGGAAGTGCTGCACAGCCGCCTGCCAGGCATTTGCGAACTGTCCAAGACCTTCGCTCACGTCGACCCGGTCGTCGCGCCAGTTCCAGTGGTTCCAACCTGCCACTATATGATGGGCGGCGTTGCCACCAACATTCACGGCCAGGCGATCACCCAGAACGCCGAAGGCGTGGACGAAATCATCCCTGGCCTGTTCGCAGTGGGTGAAGTGGCGTGCGTATCGGTCCACGGTGCCAACCGCCTGGGCGGCAACTCGTTGCTCGACCTGGTGGTCTTCGGTCGTGCTGCCGGCCTGCACCTGGAAAAAGCGCTGTCCGACGGTATCGAATATGACGATGCCACCGACGCCAACATCGAAGCCGCCCTGGCGCGTCTGTCCGCTCTGAACGAGCGTAACGAAGGCGAAGACGTGGCGACCCTGCGTCGCGAGTTGCAAAACTGCATGCAGAACTACTTCGGTGTATTCCGTACCGGCGAATACATGCAGAAGGGTATTGCCCAGCTGGCGCAATTGCGTGAGCGAATCGCCAACGTGAAGATCAACGATAAGTCGCAGGCGTTCAACACTGCCCGTATCGAAGCGCTGGAACTGCAGAACCTGCTGGAAGTGGCCGAAGCCACCGCCATCGCCGCAGAAGTGCGTAAAGAGTCTCGTGGTGCCCACGCTCGCGAAGACTTCGAAGACCGTGACGACGAAAACTGGCTGTGCCACACCTTGTACTTCCCGGGTGAAAAACGCGTCGCCAAGCGTGCCGTGAACTTCTCGCCGAAGACTGTTCCGACTTTCGAACCAAAAGTCCGGACTTATTAAGGGTGACCGCTATGTTGCAAGTCAGTGTTTATCGCTACAACCCTGATCAGGACGCTGCGCCGTTCATGCAGGATTTCCAGGTCGATACCGGTGGTAAAGACCTGATGGTGCTGGACGTGCTGGCCCTGATCAAAGAGCAGGACGAGGGTTTCTCCTATCGTCGCTCTTGCCGTGAGGGCGTTTGCGGCTCCGACGGCATGAACATCAACGGCAAGAACGGCCTGGCCTGCATCACGCCGCTGTCTGCCGTGGTCAAGGGCAACAAGCTGATCGTTCGTCCGCTGCCTGGTTTGCCGGTTATCCGTGACCTGGTCGTCGATATGAGCATCTTCTACAAGCAATACGAGAAGGTGAAGCCATACCTGCAGAACGATACGCCGGCTCCGGCCATCGAACGTCTGCAGTCTCCGGAAGAGCGTGAAAAGCTCGACGGTCTGTACGAGTGCATCCTGTGCGCTTGCTGCTCGACCTCGTGCCCATCCTTCTGGTGGAACCCGGACAAGTTCCTGGGCCCGGCCGCCCTGCTGCAAGCGTACCGCTTCCTGGCAGACAGCCGTGACACCAAGACGTCCGAGCGTCTGGCTGCACTGGATGACCCGTTCAGCGTATTCCGCTGCCGCGGGATCATGAACTGCGTCAACGTCTGCCCGAAAGGCCTGAACCCGACTAAGGCCATCGGTCACGTACGTAACATGCTGCTGCAGAGCGGCGTGTGATTCAGCTGCTGTACCCGTAGAACCGCTGTACCCGTAAAGGCCAGGGCGCGGGCTTCAACCCGCGTCGTGGCTATAACCAGAACAGCCGCTTACAAAGCGGCAGTTCTTATTTTGAAGAAATGAGACAAGCAGGGGCATCCGGGCTGGTACCCGGACTATCAGCGTGATCCTAAGTGGCTTGTTTTAGTCGCTGCACTCGGACTTCTGCAAGTTTGCTCGGTGTTTTCGCCGGTGGTGTTCCCCTAATCGAGGGTGACCAAGCATGCAAGAAAGCGTGATGCAGCGCATGTGGAACAGTGCCCACCTCTCCGGTGGTAACGCTGCCTATGTGGAAGAGCTCTACGAGCTCTACCTGCACGACCCTAACGCTGTGCCAGAAGAATGGCGCACCTACTTTCAGAAGTTGCCGGCTGACGGTAACTCTGCCACTGATGTTTCGCACTCGACGATTCGCGATCATTTCGTGTTGCTGGCAAAGAACCAGCGCCGCGCTCAACCGGTCTCTGCCGGCAGCGTGAGCAGTGAACACGAGAAGAAGCAAGTTGAAGTGCTGCGACTGATCCAGGCCTACCGGATGCGAGGCCACCAGGCAGCCCAGCTCGACCCGCTGGGGCTGTGGCAGCGTCCTGCACCTGCAGACCTGTCGATCACTCATTACGGCTTGACCAATGCCGATCTTGATACGACCTTCCGTGCCGGCGACCTGTTCATCGGCAAAGAGGAAGCGAGCCTACGCGAAATTCACGAAGCGTTGCAGCAGACATATTGCCGCACCATTGGCGCTGAATTTACGCACATCACCGATTCCGAGCAGCGCCAGTGGTTCCAGCAGCGTCTGGAAAGCGTTCGTGGTCGTCCGACGTACTCCACCGACATCAAGAGCCACTTGCTCGAGCGCGTCACCGCCGGTGAGGGTCTGGAGAAATACCTGGGTACCAAATACCCGGGCACCAAGCGTTTCGGCCTGGAAGGCGGCGAAAGCCTGATTCCAATGCTGGACGAGCTGATCCAGCGTTCCGGTTCCTACGGCACCAAGGAAGTTGTCATCGGCATGGCTCACCGTGGCCGCCTGAACGTACTGGTCAACACCTTCGGCAAGAACCCGCGCGAGCTGTTCGACGAGTTTGAAGGCAAGAAGAAGGTCGAACTGGGTTCTGGTGACGTGAAATACCACCAGGGCTTCTCGTCCAACGTGATGACCACAGGTGGCGAAGTGCACCTGGCCATGGCCTTCAACCCATCCCACCTGGAAATCGTTTCCCCGGTGGTCGAGGGTTCGGTCCGTGCCCGCCAGGATCGTCGCAATGATCCGACCGGTGAAAAAGTCCTGCCGATTTCCATCCACGGTGACGCGGCATTCGCCGGTCAAGGCGTGGTCATGGAAACCTTCCAGATGTCGCAGACCCGCGGCTTCAAGACTGGCGGTACGGTTCACATCGTTATCAACAACCAGGTCGGTTTCACCATCAGCAACCCGCTGGACTCGCGTTCCACCGAGTACGCAACCGACGTCGCGAAAATGATCCAGGCACCGATTCTCCATGTGAATGGCGATGATCCGGAAGCCGTGCTGTTCGTGACCCAGTTGGCCATCGACTACCGCATGCAGTACAAGCGCGACGTGGTGATCGACCTGGTCTGCTACCGTCGTCGCGGCCACAACGAGGCCGACGAGCCAAGCGGCACCCAACCCCTGATGTACCAGCAGATCGCCAAGCAGCGCACCACCCGTGAGCTGTATGCCGAGCGCCTGACACAGAGTGGCGTGCTGGATGCTGCGCGCGTCCAGGAAAAAGTCGATGAATATCGCAATGCCCTGGACAACGGCCTGCACGTTGTAAAAAGCCTGGTCAAAGAGCCGAACAAAGAGCTGTTCGTGGACTGGCGTCCTTACCTGGGCCACGCCTGGACCGCTCGTCACGACACCCGTTTCGACCTCAAGACCCTGCAGGAACTGTCCGCCAAGCTGCTGGAAATACCGGAAGGCTTCGTGGTTCAGCGCCAGGTCTCGAAGATCTACGAAGACCGGCAGAAGATGCAAGCCGGCGGCCTGCCGATCAACTGGGGTTACGCTGAAACCATGGCGTACGCGACCCTGGCGTTCGAAGGTCACCCGATTCGCATCACCGGCCAGGACGTAGGCCGCGGCACTTTCTCGCACCGCCATGCGGCGCTGCACAACCAGAAAGACGCCAGCACCTACATCCCGCTGCAACACCTGTACAAAGGCCAGCCACGTTTCGACCTGTACGATTCGCTGCTGTCCGAGGAAGCCGTCCTGGCGTTCGAATATGGCTACTCCACCACCGAGCCGAATGCGCTGGTGATCTGGGAAGCCCAGTTCGGCGACTTCGCCAACGGTGCCCAGGTAGTAGTCGACCAGTTCATCACCAGCGGCGAGCACAAGTGGGGCCGTCTCTGCGGTCTGACCATGCTGTTGCCTCACGGTTATGAAGGGCAGGGGCCGGAGCACTCTTCGGCACGTCTGGAGCGCTACCTGCAACTGTGTGCCGAGCACAACGTCCAGGTCTGCGTACCGACGACGCCGGCACAGATCTACCATCTGCTGCGTCGTCAGGTCATCCGTCCGCTGCGCAAGCCGCTGATCGTGCTGACACCCAAGTCGCTGCTGCGTCACAAACTGGCGATCTCCACGCTCGAGGATCTGGCCGAAGGCTCCTTCCAGACCGTTATTTCGGAAATCGATACCCAGGACGCGGCGAAGGTGACTCGCCTGATCCTGTGCAGCGGCAAGGTCTACTATGACCTGCTGGAAAAACGTCGTGCCGAAGGCCGTGAAGACATCGCCATCGTGCGTATCGAGCAGCTTTACCCGTTCCCGGAAGAAGACCTGATGGAGGCCATCGCGCCTTACACCAACCTCACTCATGTGGTGTGGTGTCAGGAAGAACCGATGAACCAAGGCGCGTGGTACAGCAGCCAGCATCACCTGCGTCGCAGCATTGGCAACCATAACAAGGCCCTGGGCCTGGAATATGCCGGCCGTGATGCTTCCGCTGCACCTGCGTGTGGTTATGCGTCGATGCACGCCGAGCAGCAGGAAAAACTGCTGCAAGATGCCTTCACTGTTTAACGCCTTCGCGCTGACTGAAACCGAATTTTAAGGACCCACAGATAATGGCTATCGAAATCAAAGCCCCGTCATTCCCGGAATCGGTTGCCGATGGCACCGTTGCCACCTGGCACAAGAAACCAGGCGAGGCCGTCAAGCGTGACGACCTGATCGTCGACATCGAGACCGACAAGGTCGTGCTGGAAGTATTGGCCGAAGCTGACGGCGTGCTGGGCGCAATCATTGCCGAGGAGGGCGCTACCGTTCTGTCGAACCAGGTCCTGGGCTCGATCGAAGAGGGCGGCGCTGCTGCCGCCGCTCCAGCCGCTGCTGCTGCACCGGCCGCTGCCCAGGCTGCTGCTCCAGCCGCCGCTGGCGAAGACGATCCAGTGGCTGCGCCTGCTGCTCGCAAGCTGGCTGAAGAGAACGGCATCAACATCGCTTCCGTTGCCGGCACCGGCAAGGGTGGTCGCGTGACCAAGGAAGACGTGGTAGCCGCCGTTGCCGCCAAGAAAGCCGCTCCGGCCGCAGCACCTGCCAAGCCTGCCGCACCTGCCGCTGCCGCTCCGGTGTTCGCTGCCGGTGACCGCGTTGAAAAACGCGTTCCGATGACCCGCCTGCGTGCCAAGGTTGCCGAGCGTCTGGTTGAAGCACAGTCGAACATGGCGATGCTGACCACCTTCAACGAAGTCGACATGACCGAAGTCATGGCCCTGCGTTCCAAGTACAAGGATCTGTTCGAGAAGTCCCACAACGGCGTACGCCTGGGCTTCATGTCGTTCTTCGTCAAGGCTGCCACCGAAGCGCTGAAACGCTTCCCGGCCGTCAACGCGTCGATCGACGGTTCCGACATCGTCTACCACGGCTATGCCGACATCGGTGTTGCGGTCTCCAGCGACCGTGGCCTGGTGGTTCCGGTACTGCGTAACGCCGAACTGATGAGCCTGGCCGAAATCGAAGGCGGCATCGCCACCTTCGGCAAGAAGGCCCGTGACGGCAAGCTGTCCATCGAAGAGATGACCGGCGGTACGTTCACCATCACCAACGGTGGTACATTCGGTTCGATGATGTCGACCCCGATCGTCAACCCGCCACAAGCGGCTATCCTGGGCATGCACAACATTCTGCAGCGTCCGATGGCGATCAACGGTCAGGTCGTGATTCGTCCGATGATGTACCTGGCACTGTCCTACGATCATCGCCTGATCGACGGTAAAGAAGCCGTGACGTTCCTGGTAACCATCAAGAACCTGCTTGAAGATCCGGCTCGTCTGCTGCTGGATATCTGATTTTCGCCGCGAGGGCCGGTCTGTTGTGACCGGCCCCTTGCTGAAACAACCGGTTTCGTCCCACGACGGTCACCACAAGTGACCGTCCGGTTTGATTCGAAAAGGAATGACTCATGACTCAGAAATTCGACGTGGTAGTGATTGGTGCGGGCCCTGGCGGCTACGTAGCGGCCATCAAGGCTGCGCAACTGGGCCTTACCACTGCCTGCATCGAGAAATACACCGACAAGGAGGGCAAGCTGGCCCTCGGCGGTACTTGCCTGAACGTCGGTTGCATTCCTTCCAAGGCGCTGCTGGACAGCTCCTGGAAGTTCCACGAAGCCCAAGACGGCTTCGCGATCCACGGCATCAGCACGGGCGACGTGAAGATGGACGTGCCGGCGATGGTGGGTCGCAAGGCCAACATCGTCAAGAACCTGACCAGCGGTGTTGCCACCCTGTTCAAGGCCAACGGCGTGACCTCGATCCAGGGCCACGGCAAGCTGCTGATGGGCAAGAAAGTCGAAGTGACCAAGCCAGACGGTTCGGTTGAAGTGATCGAAGCCGAGAACGTCATCCTGGCGCCAGGCTCGCGTCCGATCGACATTCCACCAGCTCCGGTCGACCAGAACGTGATCGTCGATTCCACCGGTGCCCTGGAATTCCAGACCGTGCCGAAACGCCTGGGCGTGATCGGTGCTGGCGTGATCGGCCTCGAGCTGGGTTCGGTATGGTCGCGCCTGGGTGCGCAGGTGACCGTACTGGAAGCCCTCGATACCTTCCTGATGGCCGCTGACGCCGCGGTTTCCAAGGAAGCGCTGAAAACCCTGACCAAACAGGGCCTGGACATCAAGCTGGGCGCGCGCGTGACCGGTTCGAAGGTCAACGGCGAAGAAGTCGTGGTGACCTACACCGACGCCAACGGCGAACAGACCATCACCTTCGACAAACTGATCGTCGCGGTCGGCCGTCGTCCTGTGACCACCGACCTGCTGGCTACCGACAGCGGTGTGGAAATCGACGAACGTGGCTTCATCGCCGTCGACGACCAGTGCGCAACCGCGGTACCGGGCGTCTTCGCCATCGGTGACGTGGTTCGCGGCATGATGCTGGCACACAAGGCATCCGAAGAAGGCATCATGGTCGTCGAGCGCATCAAGGGCCACAAAGCCCAGATGAACTACGACCTGATCCCTTCGGTTATCTACACCCACCCGGAAATCGCATGGGTTGGCAAGACCGAGCAGGCCTTGAAAGCCGAAGGCGTTGAAGTTAACGTCGGCACCTTCCCGTTCGCAGCCTCCGGCCGTGCCATGGCAGCCAACGATACCGGTGGTTTCGTGAAAGTCATCGCCGACGCCAAGACGGATCGCGTATTGGGCGTTCACGTCATTGGCCCAAGCGCTGCCGAGCTGGTACAGCAAGGCGCGATCGGCATGGAATTCGGCACCAGCGCTGAAGATCTGGGCATGATGGTCTTCTCCCATCCGACCCTGTCCGAAGCCTTGCACGAAGCGGCCCTGGCCGTAAATGGCGGCGCCATCCACGTGGCCAACCGCAAGAAGCGTTAAAAAACAATAAGAAACCACGGCGGTATGGCCCGTCGTGAGCCTTGCGAGCAAGACTCACCGCGGAATATCCGCTGGACGCAGCCTTGCGTAGCCGAACCGGTCAACTGGAACGCTACGCAAGCAGCAGTCACAGGTGGTGCGGCACCAGAACGGTGCAGCACCGAATGCGCAGTACCTAACGAAGACGGTAATAAGCATGAATCTTCACGAGTATCAGGGTAAGCAGCTGTTCGCTGAGTACGGCCTGCCAGTATCCACCGGTTACGCGGTAGACACCCCGGAAGCGGCAGCAGAAGCTTGCGACAAAATCGGCGGCAGCGAATGGGTTGTCAAAGCCCAGGTTCACGCCGGTGGTCGCGGTAAAGCGGGCGGCGTCAAGCTGGTTCGCAGCAAAGAAGACGCCAAAGCCTTCGCACAGCAGTGGCTGGGCAAGCGTCTGGTGACTTACCAGACTGACGCCAACGGTCAGCCAGTCACCAAGATCCTGGTTGAATCGTGCACTGATATCGCTAAAGAGCTGTACCTGGGCGCTGTCGTTGACCGTTCGAGCCGCCGTATCGTGTTCATGGCTTCCACCGAAGGTGGCGTGGACATCGAGAAAATCGCTCACGATACCCCTGAGAAAATCCTCAAGGCCACCATCGATCCACTGGTTGGCGCACAGCCATTCCAGGGGCGCGAGCTGGCATTCCAGCTGGGCCTGGAAGGCAAGCAGGTCACTCAATTCGCCAAGATCTTCGTAGGTCTGGCCAAGCTGTTCCAGGACCACGACCTGGCACTGCTGGAAGTGAACCCGCTGGTGATCAAGGCCGACGGCGACCTGCACTGCCTCGATGCCAAGATCAACATCGACGCCAACGCCATGTACCGTCAGCCTAAGCTGAAGACTTTCCACGATCCGTCGCAAGACGATCCGCGCGAAGCGCACGCTGCCAAGTTCGAACTGAACTACGTAGCCCTGGAAGGCAACATCGGCTGCATGGTCAACGGTGCTGGCCTGGCCATGGGTACCATGGACATCGTCAACCTGCATGGCGGCAAGCCAGCCAACTTCCTCGACGTGGGCGGTGGTGCTACCAAGGAACGCGTAACCGAAGCGTTCAAGATCATCCTGTCCGACACCAACGTCGCTGCAGTACTGGTCAACATCTTCGGCGGCATCGTTCGCTGCGACATGATTGCCGAAGGCATCATCGGCGCCGTGAAAGAAGTTGGCGTGAAAATCCCGGTTGTTGTTCGCCTTGAAGGCAACAACGCTGAGCTGGGCGCTAAAGTACTGGCAGAAAGCGGTTTGAACATCATCGCTGCTACCAGCCTGACCGACGCTGCTCAACAAGTCGTTAAAGCTGCGGAGGGCAAATAATGAGCGTCCTGATCAATAAAGACACCAAGGTTATCTGCCAGGGTATTACCGGTTCGCAAGGTAGTTTCCACACCCAGCAAGCCATCGAATACGGCACCAAGATGGTTGGCGGCGTAACACCGGGCAAAGGCGGCACCGAGCACCTGGGCCTGCCAGTGTTCAACACCGTGAAAGACGCTGTAGCTGCCACTGGCGCCACCGCCAGCGTGATCTACGTTCCAGCTCCTTTCTGCAAGGACTCCATCCTTGAAGCAGCGTTCGGCGGCATCAAGCTGATCGTCTGCATCACCGAAGGCATCCCGACCATCGACATGCTGGAAGCCAAGGTCAAGTGCGACGAGCTGGGTATCACCCTGATCGGCCCTAACTGCCCAGGCGTGATCACTCCAGGCGAATGCAAGATCGGCATCATGCCAGGTCACATTCACTTGCCAGGCAAGGTCGGTATCGTTTCCCGTTCCGGCACCCTGACCTACGAAGCTGTGAAGCAGACCACTGACGCCGGTTTCGGTCAGTCGACTTGCGTCGGCATCGGCGGTGACCCGATCCCAGGCTCGAACTTCATCGACATCCTGAAGCTGTTCCAGGAAGACCCGAAGACCGAAGCGATCGTGATGATCGGTGAGATCGGCGGTTCGGCTGAAGAAGAAGCGGCTGCCTACATCAAGGCCAACGTGACCAAGCCGGTTGTTTCCTACATCGCTGGTGTGACTGCTCCTCCGGGCAAGCGCATGGGCCATGCTGGCGCAATCATCTCTGGCGGCAAAGGCACTGCAGACGAGAAGTTCGCTGCACTGCAAGACGCAGGCGTGAAAACCGTGCGTTCGCTGGCAGACATCGGCAAGGCCTTGGCCGAGCTGACTGGCTGGGAAATGAAGAAGTAAGCTTCGGCTGACTTTTTTGTTCCAGCAACAAAGGCCACCTTCGGGTGGCCTTTGTCGTTTCCGGCACTGTTGAAGCAAGCTTTCTGAGAACAAGGCCCTGTGGGAGCAAGGCTTGCCCGCGATGCAGGCGACTCAGTTCTATCTGTCAGTTCACGCTGACGCTATCGCGGGCAAGCCTTGCTCCCACAAAGCCTTGCTCCCACAAAGCCTTGCTCCACAGATAAAGGCCCTTACGGCAAGGGGCTTCGCAGGAAAAATAGATACGTAAACGCGACACGGAAACGTCGTGTATCGGATAGTTCGCCCCGTAACAGTGCGTTCTTAACGTAAATTCGTTAGGCTAGCAGCCATTTTTGCGACCGCTGCCCACAAGGAAGCGCCGCGCTAAACGGGTCGGTCCCATACGGATCGGCAGCATTTCCCTCTACCCTCAAGGGAAATCCCTCTCTAAATTCCGATTCAGTAGTGTGGTTTCCTTAAATGAAAGTGTTGAAAGGCCAGGATGTCCTGGCGCTTGGTTTCATGACATTTGCCCTGTTTGTCGGGGCCGGCAACATCATCTTCCCGCCTATCGTCGGTTTGCAGTCCGGGCCCCATGTCTGGATGGCGGCGCTGGGCTTCTTGATCACGGCGGTCGGGCTGCCGGTCATCACGGTCGTTGCACTGGCCAAGGTGGGCGGTGCGATGGACGCCTTGAGCAGCCCCATCGGCAAGCTCGCCGGTGGTGTGCTGGCGGCCGTGTGCTACCTGGCCGTCGGCCCGTTGTTCGCCACGCCGCGAACCGCCACCGTTTCGTTCGAAGTCGGCCTGGCGCCGTTGACCGGCGAAAGCCCGTTGGCGCTGTTCCTCTACAGTGCAGCGTATTTCCTGCTGGTATTTTTCATCTCGCTCTACCCGGGCCGTCTGCTGGACACCGTCGGGCGCTTCCTCGCGCCACTGAAGATCATCGCCCTGGCCGCGCTCGGCATCGCGGCGTTTGCCTTGCCCGCCGGTGATATTGGCGTGGCCACCCCTGAATACGTGGCGGCGCCGTTCTCCCAAGGGTTCATCAATGGCTACCTGACCATGGATACCCTGGGCGCCTTGGTGTTCGGCATTGTCATCGTCAACGCGATCCGTTCCCGGGGCGTCGAGTCGCCAGCCTTGATCACCCGCTATGCGATCATTGCCGGATTGATTGCCGGGGTGGGCCTGGCGCTGGTCTATGTCAGCCTGTTCCGCCTGGGTTCGGGCAGCCATGAAGTGGCCGTGGGCGCAACCAACGGCGCCGCTGTGCTGCATGCCTACGTGCAACACACCTTCGGCAGCTTGGGCAGCGGTTTCCTTGCGGTGTTGATCTCGCTGGCGTGCCTGGTGACCGCGGTTGGTCTGACTTGCGCCTGTGCCGAGTACTTCAGCCGGTTGCTGCCGCTGTCCTACAAGACCTTGGTCGTGATCCTGGCGGCCTTTTCGTTGCTGGTGTCCAACCTGGGCCTGACCAAGCTGATCGCGTTCTCGATTCCGGTCCTCACCGCGATCTACCCGCCGTGCATCGCCCTGGTGGCCCTGAGCTTCTGCAAGGACTTCTGGCACGAGCAGGGGCGCATCGTTGGCCCGGTGATGCTGGTGTCGTTCCTGTTTGGCCTGGTCGATGCGCTCAAGGGCGCCGGCCTGGCGGACTGGATGCCGACGCAACTGGCCCACCTGCCACTGAGCGAGCAAGGCCTGGCCTGGCTGGTGCCTTCGGTGATGACCCTGGCGGTCGCGGTGGTGTGCGATCGCCTGCTGGGCAAGCGCAGCGAAGCGTTGGCTTAAGCGGCCTACGACAGATCCATCGGCAAGAACTGAAATGCCCCGTATCAATCGATACGGGGCATTTTTTTTGAGTGCAGTGTCTTTTTCCGTGGACTAACGTCGAAGCAGTGTCATGAAAAACCTGCACAGAATCTTGTGGGAGCGAGCTTGCTAGCGATAGCAGTCTATCAGCCACCTCGTCGCTGACTGATCCGGCGCTATCGCGAGCAAGCTCGCCCACAGGTCGGCATTTCAAGGCAAGTCTGGCTTTAGACGTCATGTTTTTAGACATACAGGAAATCGAATGTCATTCATCCAAGCCAACCTGATCCACCTGCTTGCCGCCGCCTGGTTCATCATTTGCTGGGCGGGCTACACCCGATATGCCACCTGGAAGGCGCGCGACACGGCCTGCCTGGCCAGCGTGATGCACCTCTACCGCGAAGACTGGATGCGCCGCATGCTGCTGCGCGAGAACCGTATCGCCGATGCCAGCGTGGTCGGCAACCTGGAGCGCAACGCATCCTTCTTCGCCTCCAGCACGCTGATCATCCTGGCCGGTATCCTGACGGTACTCGGGGCGTCTGATCGGGCGGTGTCGTTGCTGGCGGACATACCCATGGTGCAGCAGGCGTCCCAGGGCATGGCGGAGGTCAAGTTGCTGTGCCTGGCACTGGTGTTCGTGTATGCGTTCTTCACCTTCAGCTGGTGCATGCGCCAGTACAACTTCGCGGCGGTGCTGATTGGCTCGGCGCCGATGATCGGTGAGCGCCATGTGTCGGAACAGGAGCGCAAGGCCTTTGCGCTGAGGGCGGCGCGAGTGATCTCCATGGCCGCCAACCAGTTCAACTTCGGCCTGCGTGCCTATTACTTCGGCATGACCATGTTGGCGTGGTTCGTCAGCCCCTGGTTATTCATGTTGATGAGCGCTGGCGTGGTGTTCGTGTTGTATCAGCGCGAATTTCACTCCGATGTGCTGGACGTGATGGTCTATACCCCCACTGAAGCGCCAGTGCCCGAGGTTGGCAAGGAAGCGGCCTGACAGGCGCGCCTCAAATCACAGGCAAAAGAAAACCCGCGCCAGGCGGGTTTCTTTTACTGCTTGAACCGTATCAGTTGGTTGCTGGCGCGGTAGGAGCCGGAGCCGGGGCTTGTTCTTTCGCGGCTGCTTCGTTCGATTCGGCCTGATCTTTGGCGGCTTCGGCGTTTTCTTTCGCCGCGTCGTTCACTTTATCCTGTGCTTTGTTCATGTCTTGCTGAGCTTGCTCAGCGTGTTGTGTGGCATCTTGAGCTTTGTCCTCGGATTTTTTATCGCAGGCAGCGAGGCCGAGGGAGGCGGCCAACATCAAGGCAATAGCAAAAGTCTTACGCATGGGGTGTTTCTCCTTATGGAAATAACTACTGGCCTTTTGAACACTGCCTTTCGGATTAAGTTCCTGTTGCGTAACAGATATATAACTTTGCACGGCAATTGAACTTTGTGAGTCGCACCTGTTGTCAGGTCTCGTCACTCATTGGAGCGTTGATCGAATGACCGAAGACCCCGTTTTTGAGCGTGCAACACGTTTTTTATCCGCACTCAGGCATTGCCAGGTGCTGGGCTTGAAGCTGCACAGTGCCAGTCGTGACGGGCTGACGGTCATCCTGCCGTTCAGCCCGAAAATCGTCGGCAATCCCCTGACGGGCATCATCCACGGTGGGGCGTTGACCTCACTGATGGACACCGCGTGCGGCATGTCGACGTTATGTGTATTGCCGCAATTCGAAGTCTGTCCCACCCTCGACCTGCGCATCGACTACATGCACGCCGCCGAGCCCCACAAGGATGTCTACGGCTTCGCGCAATGCTACCGAGTCACCCCGGACGTGATCTTCACCCGGGGTTTCGCCTACCAGGACGACCCCGAGCAACCCATCGCCCATGTGGTGGGTACATTCATGCGCCTGGGCCAGCATGCCAGGGGAATAGGGAAGGGCGGCTCGATGACCGCCGTGGGCCAACCATGACCGATACCCTCCAGGAACAACTGCGCCATGCCTGCGAACAGGGCGATTACGCGCTGCTGCTGGCCTCGATCCCCTATGCGCAACTCATCGGCGTCGAATGCACGCGCCAGGGCGACGACTTGTTGTTTCGCCTGCCGGCCAACAAAGACAACATTGGTAACCCTTTACTGCCGGCCATTCATGGCGGGGTCATTGCCGGCTTCATGGAACTGGCCGCTGCAGTGCATCTGTTGATCGCCACTGGCACGCCAGGCATACCGAAAATCATCGATTTCTCCCTGGATTACCTGCGCACCGGACAGTTTCGCGACACCTACGCCAAATGCCAGGTCTGGCGCCAGGGCCGGCGGGTCGCCAATGTCGCGATCACCGCCTGGCAGGACGTCGAGGCCGAACCCATCGCCACTGCCCGGGCACATTTCAAGATCAAGGAGCCTTCAAAACCGGATCGCCCTTGAAATCATCAGCGTTGCCCCCACCTTCAGGACATCCCGCCGCCAATCTCAGCGAGGCGGACACCACCATCCACTTGGAGTTTGATGACCATGAGCGTGGAAACTCAAAAGGAAACCCTGGGCTTCCAGACCGAGGTGAAGCAACTGCTGCACCTGATGATTCACTCGCTGTATTCCAATAAGGAAATTTTCCTTCGCGAGCTGATTTCGAACGCCTCTGACGCTGTCGACAAATTACGTTTCGAAGCCCTTTCCAAGCCTGAACTGCTGGAAGGCGGCGCCGAGCTGAAAATCCGTGTGAGCTTCGACAAGGACGCCAGAACCGTCACCCTCGAAGACAACGGCATCGGCATGAGCCGCGAAGAGGTGATCACGCACCTGGGCACCATCGCCAAGTCCGGCACCGCCGATTTCATGAAGAACCTGTCGGGCGACCAGAAGAAAGATTCCCACCTGATCGGTCAGTTCGGCGTCGGTTTCTATTCCGCGTTCATCGTTGCCGACCAGGTCGAAGTGTTCAGCCGCCGTGCCGGCCTCGCTGCGAGCGAAGGCGTGCATTGGTCGTCCAAGGGCGAGGGCGAGTTTGAAGTCGCCACCGTCGACAAGGCTGATCGCGGCACCCGCATCGTGCTGCACCTCAAGTCCGGCGAAGACGAGTTCGCCGATGGCTGGCGCCTGCGCAACATCATCAAGAAGTACTCCGACCATATCGCGCTGCCAATCGAGCTGCCGAAGGAAGTCACCGCGGCCGAAAGCGAAGAAAAGCCTGAAGTGGAATGGGAAACCGTCAACCGCGCCAGTGCCTTGTGGACCCGCCCGCGCACCGAGGTGAAGGACGAGGAATACCAGGAGTTCTACAAGCACATCGCCCATGACTTCGAAAACCCGCTGAGCTGGAGCCACAACAAGGTCGAAGGCAAGCTGGAATACAACTCGCTGCTATACGTGCCGGCCCGTGCGCCGTTCGACCTGTACCAGCGCGAAGCGCCACGCGGCCTGAAGCTGTACGTGCAGCGTGTGTTCGTGATGGACCAGGCCGAATCGTTCCTGCCGTTGTACCTGCGTTTCATCAAGGGTGTAGTGGATTCCAACGATCTGTCGTTGAACGTTTCGCGGGAAATCCTGCAGAAAGATCCGATCATCGATTCCATGAAGACCGCACTGACCAAGCGCGTGCTGGACATGCTGGAAAAACTGGCGAAGAACGAGCCCGAGCAGTACAAGAGCTTCTGGAAAAACTTCGGTCAGGTGATGAAAGAAGGCCCGGCCGAGGACTTCGCCAACAAAGAGAAAATCGCCGGCCTGCTGCGTTTTGCGTCGACCCAGGGTGACGATGGCGAGCAAGTCGTGGGCCTGGCCGATTACCTGGCCCGCGCCAAGGAAGGCCAGGACAAGATCTACTACCTGACCGGTGAAACTTATGCACAGGTCAAGAACAGCCCGCACCTGGAAGTCTTCCGCAAGAAAGGCATCGAAGTGCTGCTGTTGACCGACCGCATCGACGAGTGGCTGATGAGCTACCTCAACGAGTTCGACGGCAAGAGCTTTGTCGACGTGGCCCGTGGTGACCTGGACCTCGGCAACCTGGATTCGGAAGAAGACAAGAAAGCCGCCGAAGAAGTCGCCAAGAGCAAGGAAGGCCTGGTCGAGCGGATCAAGACGGCCCTGGGCGATGCGGTCAGCGAAGTGCGTGTCTCGCACCGCCTGACCGATTCCCCGGCGATCCTGGCCATCGGTGAGCAGGACCTGGGCCTGCAAATGCGCCAGATCCTCGAAGCCAGCGGCCAGAAAGTCCCGGATTCCAAGCCGATCTTCGAATTCAACCCGGCCCACCCGCTGGTGGAGAAACTCGACAACGAGCAGAGCGAAGAGCGTTTCGGCGATCTGTCGCACATCCTGTTCGACCAAGCGGCCCTGGCGGCTGGCGACAGCTTGAAGGACCCGGCGGCGTATGTGCGTCGCCTGAACAAGCTGCTGGTTGAACTGTCAGCTTAAGTAAGTGCAGGAAAAACCCGCTTCGGCGGGTTTTTTCATTTCTGGTATTCAGTCAAAAAGGAGTCCGTCATGAGTCAGGTTACGGTTCGTTCGCTGGTCTATCAGATCGAAGGGCAAAGTTATGAAGGTCGCCTGGCCTTCGACGTCAATCAGCAGGGCCCGCGCCCGGGGTTGCTGATGGCGCCGAACTGGATGGGTGTGGGGGCGGGTGCCGAGGACATTGCCAAGTCGGTGGCGGCCAACGGTTATGTGGTGTTGATTGCCGACTTGTACGGGCAGACGGTCCGTCCGAGCAATGCCGATGAGGCGGGGGCGGCGATGATGCCCCTCAAGAATGACCGGGCCTTGTTGCGCAAGCGCATGCAGGCGGCGTTCGAGCAACTGCAAAGCCAGGGTGAAGCGCAGGTCGACGCTTCCAGGCTGGCCACGTTCGGCTTTTGCTTCGGGGGCTGTTGCGCTCTGGAACTGGCCCGCAGCGGCGCACCGCTGAAGGCGGCGATTTCCTTCCACGGCACCCTGGATACACCGAACCCGGCTGATGCGCAGAACATCACGGGCGCGGTATTGGTCATGCATGGCGCCTCGGACCCGCTGGTGCCGAAAGAGCAGCTACCGGCCTTCGAAGATGAAATGAACGCCGCCGGGGTGGATTGGCAACTGCTGAGTTACGGCGGTGCGGTGCATTCGTTCACCGACCCGCAGGCCAATGTGCCGGGCAAGATGATGTACGACGCCAAGGTCGCCGGACGGGCGTTCCGCTCGATGCATAACTTGTTGGATGAAGTGTTCAGGGGCTGAAAGCTTCAAGTAGCACCCGTGGCGAGGGAGCTTGCTCCCGCTGGGCCGTAGGAGCCGTGTAGGAGCTGTCGAGTGAAACGAGGCTGCGATCTTTCCCCAGTCACTTGAATCCCAAGCGAAAGATCAAGATCAAGATCAAGATCAAGATCAAAAGATCGCAGGCTTCGCCAGCTCCTACAGAGTCGAGCGGGAGCAAGCTCCCTGGCCACAGGATGTTGTGAATTTAGGGCAATTCGATCCGCTCGCTTTCCCCCGGCACAGTCGGCCAGTCCCCAGCCGCCCAGCGTCGGCGGGCTTCATCGATCCGGGCCGGGTCGCTGGCGACGAAATTCCAATTGATCCGACGCGGCCCGTCCAGGGGGGCACCGCCGAACAGCACGGCATGGCAGTCACTGTCGGCAAACAGCGTCATCTCTTCCCCGATCGGCAATATCACCAGGGAATGGGCTTCTACCGGCTCGCCATCCAATGACGCTTCGCCGCTCACCACATACAGCGCCCGCTCTTCATGTTCGTTGGGAATCAGCAAGGTCGTCGCGGTTTGCAGCTTCAACTCGGCATAAAGCGTCGGCGACAGCACCGGCACTGGCGATTCCAGGCAAAAGCCTGACCCGGCGATCATGCGGATGCTGACTCCCAGGTTCTCGCTGACGGGCAGGCTGTGAGCCGGGTGATGACTGTAGTGCCCGGGGCCCTGTTCGTGGGCCTTGGGTGAGGCCAACCAGACTTGCAACCCGTGCATGATAAAAGCGCTGCCGAGCAAGGATTCGGGAGTGCGCTCGACGTGGGCGATGGCACTGCCAGCGGTCATCCAACTGACATCCCCGGCACCCACCACCTGATCGGAACCGAGGCTGTCCTTGTGCTGGAGTTTTCCTTCGAACAGGTAGGTGAGGGTGGACAGGCCGATATGCGGATGCTGGCGGATGTTCATGCCTTTGCCGGCCGGGTAGGTGGTTTGCAGCATGTGATCGAAAAACACGAAAGGCCCGACGTTGCGGCATTTGGCGGACGGCAGCGGACGAAGAATCGGCTGGCCTTCGACGTCTTCGGCGCGGGGGCGAACGGTCAGGGGAGTGGTCATGTTGTCTTCCAGGTTGAACAACGGTTGCACGAAGCATAACCCGTCGCCAGTAGACGCTGCACATGCACCTTGAACCCAGGCGGGACGGTTAGGGTCTACGTTGTTCAAGGTTTCTGGAGGCTGCCCGTGTCCCTGCCCCGTTTGATCTGTGCCTGGCTGCTGGTTGTTTCCAGCAGCGGTGCCGTGGCTCGCGAATATACCTACAGCGATGCACATCTGCATTACGTCGATTTCTTCCAGGAAACCGCCGGCATGCCCAAGTTGCTCCAGGCGATGGCGGACAATCGCATTGAGCATGTAATGATTTCCGGTGTGCCGGTGGCCAAGAAATGGCACGAGGACGAGCCCAAGCGTCCGCGCTATTACGCCGGTGACGACGCGGATGCCTATTGGTACAGCGCCACCGACGTGATTGTCGCCGCCGCGGTGAGCAAGCTGACCCAGGAACAACGCCGGCACTTCCATCCTTTTTTGTCGGGCTTCAATCCCAACGACAAGAACTCCGCCGCCCATATCCAGCGCATGCTCGATCTCTACCCGGGTTTGTGGCAAGGCATCGGCGAGGTCTTCACCCGTCATGACGACCTGACGGCGCTGACCTCGGGCGACACCCCACGGGCCAACAACGAAGCCATGACGCGGATCTATCACCTGGCGGCCGAGAACGACTTGCCGGTGATGCTGCATTCCAACATCACTTCCAAGCGTGAGAAAAATCCGCTGTACCTGGCAGAAATCGAGGAACCGTTGCGCAATCACCCGCACACGCGCTTCATCTGGGCCCATGCCGGTACCAGCATGGAAATCCATCGCCACCAGACCCGCTTGGATTTTCTGTTGCCGACCCTGACCCGCATGCTCGAGGCCTACCCCAATCTGTACATAGACCTGTCCTGGAGCGTGCTCACGCCGTATTTGCTGGACGAGGCGGGTAAGCCCCGGGATGAGTGGGTAACGCTGGTGAAGCGCTTTCCTGAGCGCTTCATGGTGGGCTCGGATGTCGTCGGGCGGTTCAACAAGTTGGGCAAGGAGTTGCGCAGTTTCGATCCGTTTCTCGATGCCTTGCCGCAAGACGTGGCGCAGAAGGTGGCGCGGGATAACTTTTTGGCGGTGTTGTGTGGGAGCAAGGCTTGCCTGCGGTGAAAGTCATGCGGTCTTGAAGGCTGAGGTGCCGGCATCGCGAGCAAGCTTTGCTCCCACAGGCCAACATCGCTTTGTCATCAGCCTGTCACTCCCGCGTCATACCCTCGCGCTCATCTCAATCAAGGAGCGCACTATGCACCTCACCCGTTCAAGCGCACTGGTGGCGCTGTTGTTGACCTGCGGCCTGGCACAGGCCGAAGTCCGTGTCGAAGGCCCGGTGGAGTACGGTGTTTTCGAAGGGCCGCAAGCCGAGCTGCAATCGGGAGAGCGAGTCCTGCGGCGCAGCAACGAGCAGATCCGCCAGACCGAGAGCGTGCCGGCGAAGCTGGGCACCAAGTTCGGCATGCGCTACCAGTTGGCCGGCAAGGTCGCGGATGACCAGCCGTTGACCTTGTTGTACTTCACCCCCGGCATTCGCACCCCCGATGGCGTGCGCCACGACAAGTTCGAGGTCATCCAGAAGCTGGTACCCGGCGCGCCTCAGGATGTCATGGCCTACGAATTCACCGAAAGCCACGAAGTGGTGCCGGGGGAGTGGCGGTTCATGGTGTTCCAGGGTGATCGGCTGTTGACGCAGCAGCGGTTTGTCGTGCGCTGAATTCCATCTACTGTAGGCCTCATGTGGGAGCAGGCCCGCTCCCACAATGAACCCAGGCAAATTCGCCAGGCAAAAAAAACGCCCCGAACCAGTCGGGGCGTTTTTGTGTGTGGCGTAGCGGCGGGGCTTACTTGCCCTGCCAGCGCTTCAGTACCAGGGTGGCGTTGGTGCCACCAAAGCCAAAGCTGTTGCTCATCACGGTATCGATGGTGGCGTTCTCGCGAGTCTTGAGCAGGATTGGCAGGTCGGCCACTTCTGGATCCAGCTCGTCGATGTTGGCGGAGCCGGCCATGAAGTTGCCTTCCATCATCAGCATGCAGTAGATCGCTTCGTGAACGCCGGCGGCGCCCAGGGAGTGACCCGACAGGCTCTTGGTGGAGCTGATGGCCGGGGCCTTGTCGCCGAACACTTCGCGCACACCTTTCATTTCCGCGACGTCGCCGACCGGAGTCGAGGTGCCGTGGGTGTTCAGGTAGTCGATCGGTGCATCAACGGTGGACATGGCCATCTGCATGCAGCGGATGGCGCCTTCGCCACTTGGCGCGACCATGTCGTAGCCGTCGGAAGTGGCGCCGTAGCCGACGATTTCCGCGTAGATCTTGGCGCCACGGGCCAGGGCGTGTTCCAGCTCCTCGACCACCACCATGCCACCGCCGCCGGCGATGACGAAACCGTCACGGTCGGCATCGTAGGCGCGGGAAGCTTTTTCCGGCGTGTCGTTGCGCTTGCTGGACAGGGCGCCCATGGCGTCGAACAGGAACGACTGGCTCCAATGTTCTTCTTCACCGCCGCCGGCGAACACGACGTCCTGCTTGCCCATCTGGATCTGCTCCATGGCGTTGCCAATGCAGTGGGCACTGGTGGCGCAGGCAGAGGCGATGGAGTAGTTCAGGCCCTTGATCTTGAACGGTGTGGCCAGGCAGGCGGAAACCGTGCTGCTCATGGTCCGCGTGACGCGGTACGGGCCAACGCGCTTGACGCCTTTTTCGCGCAGGATGTCCAGCGCTTCCATCTGGTTCAAGGTGGAGGCGCCACCGGAGCCGGCGATCAGGCCGGTGCGCGGGTTGGAAACCTGCTCTTCGGTCAGGCCGGAGTCAGCGATGGCGTCCTTCATGGCCAGGTAGGCGTAAGCCGCCGCGTGGCCGACGAAACGGTAGATCTTGCGATCGATCAGCTCTTCGAGGGGGAGGTCAATGGAGCCGGAAACCTGGCTACGCAGACCCATTTCGGCATATTCCGGATTGAACCGGATGCCAGGGCGACTTGCACGCAGGTTAGCGGAGACGGTCTCTTTGTCATTGCCCAGGCACGAAACGATGCCCAGACCAGTGATAACGACGCGGCGCATGCGGATAACCCTTAGAAGTTGTCAGTGGAGGTGAAAACGCCGACCCGGAGGCCTTCGGCGGTGTAGATCTCGCGACCATCAACGGCAACCGAACCATCGGCAATGGCCATGTTCAGCTTGCCCTTGAGGACGCGTTTGATATGAATGTTATAGGTGATTTTCTTGGCGGTCGGGAGGACCTGACCAAAGAACTTCACTTCGCCCGAACCCAGGGCGCGACCGCGACCCGGCAGGCCTTGCCAGCCGAGGAAGAAACCGACCAGTTGCCACATGGCGTCCAGGCCCAGGCAGCCCGGCATCACCGGATCACCTTCGAAATGGCAGGCGAAGAACCACAGGTCCGGAGTGATATCCAGCTCGGCGACCAATTCACCTTTGCCGTACTTGCCACCCTCTTCGCTGATATGGGTGATGCGATCCACCATCAGCATGTTCGGGGCGGGCAGTTGCGCGTTACCTGGGCCGAACAGCTCACCGCGACTGCAGCGCAGCAGATCTTCCCGGGTAAAGGCGTTTTGTTTGGTCATGCGAGCTCCTCAATAGTCCCATGCGGCAGGGTGGGGCAAATCTTCCCGGCCGACCGAAGCGTTCATGCCTCGAATCGACAGCCTACTCATAGACTATTGCGTTGTAGTGAAAGTCACAGCACACGGGAAATGAATGTACACCTGTGCACTGAAATTTTTATTCAAGCCCCAATCGAGGCTTGTTCGGGTGCCTAAGACTGCCGCACTTTCGCCTTTCACGCCAGTCACAGATGGTCCAGTGACCTGTTCTAGTTCACCCAGCGTTGCAGAATCTGCTGCAGGTCGTTCCTTTTGAACGGCTTGGCCAGGTAATCGTTCATGCCCGCCGCGAGGCAGGCTTCGCGGTCGCCCTGCAAGGCGTTGGCCGTCAGGGCGATGATCGGCACCTCGCCGCAACCCGGCAACTGACGGATCTGCCGCGTGGCTTCGTAGCCATCGATGATGGGCAATCGGCAATCCATGAGGATCGCTTCGAAAATCAGGCTCTCGGCGCTGCGTACAGCCTGGGCGCCATCGGTGGCGATGCTGACGGTGAAGCCCAGGCTGCGCAGCATGGCTTCGACCACCGTCTGGTTGACCGGATTGTCTTCCACCAGCAATACGTTGCGGCCCTCGCCATCGCCGTTGCCCACGGGCAGCCGCGGCGCCAGGGTGGGTGGGGTCTGGCGCGACAGGGCCAGCGGGATCTCGAGGGTGAATACCGAGCCGTGGCCTTCTTCGCTCTGGGCCCGCAGCGTCCCGCCCATGCGCTCGGCCAGGGTACGGGCGATCGGCAGGCCCAGGCCGGTACCGCCGTAGCGCCGGGAGATCGAATTGTCGGCCTGCTGGAAGGCGTCGAACATGCGCTCCAGGCTCTCGGCCGGGATTCCGATGCCACTGTCGCGCACCGTGCAGGTGAACCACAGCAGTTCATGGTCCAGGGCTTGCCACTGGCATTGCACGGTGACACGGCCTTGCTCGGTGAATTTCAGTGCATTGCCGATCAGGTTCACCAGGATCTGTCGTATCCGCGTCGGATCGCCCTGGACCTGCAAGGCCTGCATGTCGTCCGGGAGCAGCAGGTCCAGGCCCAGCTTGCGTTGTGCGGCGCTGTGTTGGAACGATTGCGCGCAACTGCCCACCAGTTCTGCCAGATTGAACGGGATGTGCTCCAGCTCCAGGGCCGAGCGTTCGATGCGCGAGAAGTCGAGTATGTCGTTGATCACCTTGAGCAGGTGTTCGGTGGATTCCGACGCCAGCGCCGTGTACTCGTGCTGCTCGTCGGTCATGCGGGTGGTTTCCAGCAACTGCAGCATGCCCAGTACGCCGTTCATGGGCGTGCGCAGTTCATGACTCATCATTGCCAGGAACTCGGACTTGGCGCTGTTGGCTTTTTCCGCTTCTTCGCGGGTCTTGATCAACTGCGCCATGGCCTGGTGCTGTTCGCGGCTGGCTTGTCCCAAGCCATCGGCCAGGTTGTTGATGTGCCGCGACAACGCCCCCAGTTCGGCGTCATCGACGATGGGCAGCGGGGTGCTGTAGTCGCCTTGCTGAATGGCCTTGACCGCGTTGCCGATGTCGCGGATCGGCCGGGACAGGTTGGTCGCCAGCCGGCGTGCCACCAGAAAGGTGAACAGCAGGGCGAACAGCGCCAGGATCGCGGCCTTGAACAGAATCTCCTGTTGTCGCTGACTGAAGGCGTCACTGGACATGCCGACGATCACGCGGCCCAGGTAATCTTCGCTGGCCGCCTCCACGGAGGTGCTGTTGCCCTGCAGGAAATCATTGTTCAGGGCGATGCGCTGCAGGCGCACCGGGGCCTGGAAGACTTCGACCTGCTGGGCACGGCTGCGGGTTTGCTCGGGTTGCTCGACGTACACCAGGACCTTGTCGGTGCTGTCCTGGACCTCCAGAAAACGCACGTGTGGGGTCGCCAGGGTCGCGGTGAGCAGGCTTTCCAGCACTTCGTTGTTGCCGGAAATCACCCCGTATTCCGTGGCGGGGGCCAGTTGGTTGGCGATCAGTTGCCCGGTGTGATTGAGTTCCTGGCGCAAGTCCTGGATCCGCACGAAGGTAAAGAAACTGATCAGCAGCACGGTCAGCAACAATGCCGGGCCGAGGGCGATGAGCTGGGTTCGGGTATTGATGTCCCAACGGCGACGCAAGGTCATGGGCGGTGTTCTCCTTCGGCCAGCGTTGCCGCGACGGATTCGGCGTCAATCGGTTCGATCCCCAGTGAGCGGGAGACCTGCCGGTTGCCCAGGACCTTGAAACGGTCTGGATACAGCGTGCGCGGCCAGGTCGTGGCGGGGCGATCGAGCAACTCGTCGAGAATCGCCAGCCAGTCTTGTTGGTCGCTATAGGTGCTGGCCAGGCTGCCGGCCTTGACGAACGCGGCGCTGGGCCCGATCAGGGCGCGTTGCCGGGCGTAGCTGCTGAGCAACAGGTTCTTCACGGTCTTGGGGTTGTACAAGTCGGGGTCATCGATACCCAGCAGCACGTCGCTGTGGCCCAACAGGTTTCGCAGGGGGCGGCTGTCGTTGGTGTCGTCCCAGCGTTCGCTGACAATGGTCAGGCCCAGCGGCGCCGCGGCCTGTTGAATGTCCTTGAGCAGGAATTCACTGTGGATGTCGTAAAGCACGCCGACCCGTCGCACTTGCGGCAGGATGGCGCGGATCAGCCGCAATTGCCGCGCCATCGGTGGATCGCTCCACAGCAGGCTCAAGTGCGCAGGCGTTGTCTCGCCCAGGCGATCGCGGGCTTGCTGGCGGCTGATGCGCAGCACCAGGGTGGCCGGACCGCGGGCGTCTTGCAGGCGCCACTCGAGGCTGGGCAGGTCAAGCAGGACCAGGCGGACATTGCCTGGCAACTTGTCCGGCGCCGGCAGGTTGGCCAGCGGCGTAAACCGCACGCTGTCTTCGGGGCGCAGGTTTTTCAGGGCCTGGGTGAAAGACTGCACGCCGGGGCTGTCCTTGGCGCCGGTCAGCAGGATCTCGGCGGCTCGGGCCTCGAAGGTCGCCAGCCAACCGGCAAACACCAGGCATAGGGATAGCGTCAGGCGGCCATGAAATGGCGTCTTGCGGGGTGGGCGTCGGAACATCTAGAAAGACAACTCCGCGCTGAAGTACACGACATGGCGGGAGTCGTAGTGGTTGTCGATAAAGGTAGTGGGCTGGTTGTCCAGGCGCTGTTGCAGGACCGCTGCCAGCTCCAGGCTGGCCTTGCCCAGGGGAATGCGCCGGGCAAGGCGAGTGTCTAGCCGTTCGTAGCGATAGCCATTGAGGGCGTCGGCGGCGTAGTAGAACAGCGAACTGTTCCAGCCCTGGCCCCAGTCCCTTAGCCAGCCGGCCGAGCCGCTGTGGCGGGCGGTCAGTTGTTCGTCGAGGGGATTGCTGGCCTTGGCGTCGACATAGGCATAGGTCAGGCGCAGACGGTCGGCGCCGGTCATGCGCCAGTCGAGCTGGGTTTCGGCCCCGGAGAATTGCGATTCGTTGCTGTTGCTGGCGATGTACTGATTGTTGCGCAACGGTTCGCTGATCATGCCGGTGATTTCGTCATGGAACAGTTTCACGTCGACCGCCAGCCCCAGGTCCATGAAAAAACCGTTGTAGCCCAGTTCCCGGGAGCGCATGTGCTCTTGTTCCAGGTTGCCCGGGCCGCGGGTCTGGACGAAGTAACGGGCGCTGCTTTGGCCGAAGGCGGCGGGTTGCAGATTGGTGACCTGATAGCTCCAGTTGACGTTGTTCTCGAACATGTCCGGGGAGCGCACGGCTTCGGAGTACACCGCCCGCAGGCCATGGCGCGGGGTGATCAGGTAGTTGACCGCGACCCGCGGGGTCAGCGAGCTGCCGGTCAGGCGGGTGTCTTCGAACATCGCGCCGCCTTGCAACAGCCAATGCTCGGTGGCCCGCCATTCGAGCTGGCCGAACAGGCGCCAGGTGGTGTCGTCCAGGGTGCCGTTGAAGTACGTCTGCGAGTCGGCCCGGTCGTAGCGATAGTTGGCCCCGGTGACCATTCGCAGGCTGTCGGACAGGCTCAGGGTGTCCTGGATCTCCAGGTCGTAGCGCGATTCCCGGGCGCTCTGGTCGATATCGCCGCACAGGGTTTGCGAGGCGCCGTTGCGCCACTGGTCGAGCACCTGATTGGCCAACGCCTGTTCCTGTGGCGTGCCGGCGGGCGCGCCGCTGCCGATGTAGCTGGGGATATTGCGTGCCAGCTGCTCGGCATAGTTGGGATTGAGCTGCCACAGGTCGGTCAATTGCGGGCTGAAGGACACCTCGGCGTCGCAGGCGCGCCAGGTCTGCTGGCGATCCCAGTGCTGGATCGAGCCCTGTACATAAAGACTGTGGTTGGGGTCCAGGTCCAGGTTCCAGCGCAGTGAGCCGGCGTAGTCCTTGGCGATGACGTCAGAATTGTCGCCAGCGGTGGTAATCCCGGCAAACACGGGACGGTAGGTATAGGGCCGCTGGTTGGTCCCGTCCTTGGCATTCAATTGCCAGTCGATACTTTGCTGCTCGTTCAACGTCTGGCTGACGGACAGGTTGAAGCGGTTCAGGCGGCGGCTGTCGCGGTAATCGGCGCCGTTGCGGTCGCTGTCAAAGCCGTCGTCTTCCTGGCCGGACAGCGACAGCCGCAGGTCGCCGCCGTCCCAGCCGCTGCCCTGGCTGGCGTACCAGTCGCTGATGCCGCGCTGGCCACGGGTGATTTTCAGCCGGGTGCCGTGGCTGTCGGCCGGGGCACGGGTGATGATGTTGACAACCGCCATCAGCGCGTTGGCGCCGTAGCTGACGGTGTTGGGGCCGCGAAAGACTTCGATCCGCTCGATGTCTTCCATGGCCACCGGAATATCGCTCCAGTCCACCGTGGCCAGGCCGGCGCGGTACACCGAGCGGCCGTCGATCAGTACTTGCATGCGACGGGCTTCGCTGGCGTTGGTGCCATGGTAGTTCACGGCAGCCTGGTTACCGCTGATGTTGCCGACCATCATGCCCGGCACCAGGCGCAGCAGTTCGCTGATATCGCGGGCGCCGCTGGCCTTGATCAACTCGCTGTCGAGCACGGTCATGCTGCCAGGCACTGCCGCAGGTGATTGCTTGAGGCGCGTGGCCGTCAGCACCTGGGGCATGGACTGGCTGTCCACGAACAAGTCGTCGCCCAGCACTGGCGGGCTGATGATCAGTGCCAATAGCAGGGACGAACCTGGACGGGAAGGGCCAACGAACACGGCACAGCCTTTGAGAATGAGTGGATGGCGGGCATGTTAACCGAGCTGAACGACTTTTCCATTCGCGTTGACAGCATTTTCCTAGGAATTGATGGTCAGCTTCCTACAGCTGGTGGTAATTGTTGCCGGGGCTGGTCGCGCTCTGGCCGCTCCGTATAATGCCCCGCATTGCCACTTGGTATGGATGAACGGATTGCATATGACTGAACAGCGCCCGATTGCGGTCCTGGGGGGCGGGAGTTTCGGCACCGCCGTGGCTAACCTGCTGGCCGAGAATGGTCACCCGGTGCGCCTGTGGATGCGTGACCCGGAGCAGGCCGAGGCCATCCGGGTCAACCGCGAGAACCCGCGTTACCTCAAGGGCATCAAGATTCGCCCGGAAGTGGAACCGGTAACTGACTTGCAGGCAACCCTGGAGGGCAGCGACCTGTTCTTCGTCGCCTTGCCGTCCAGCGCCTTGCGTTCGGTGCTGGCGCCCTACGCAGAACGCTTGAGCGGCAAGCTGTTGGTGAGCCTGACCAAGGGCATCGAAGCCCAGACCTTCAAGCTGATGAGCGAGATTCTCGAAGAAATCGCGCCCAAGGCCCGGATCGGTGTGATCTCCGGGCCGAACCTGGCGCGCGAGATCGCCGAGCACGCGCTGACCGCCACGGTGGTCGCCAGTGAGGATGAGGAGCTGTGCCAACGGGTCCAGGCGGCATTGCATGGCCGCACCTTTCGGGTCTACGCCAGTGCCGATCGTTTCGGTGTGGAGCTGGGCGGGGCGTTGAAGAACGTCTATGCCATCATCGCCGGCATGGCGGTGGCGCTGGGCATGGGTGAGAACACCAAGAGCATGCTGATCACCCGCGCGCTGGCGGAAATGACCCGCTTTGCGGTCAGCCAGGGCGCTAATCCGATGACCTTCCTGGGATTGGCCGGCGTGGGCGACCTGATCGTCACCTGTTCCTCGCCCAAGAGCCGCAACTACCAGGTCGGTTTCGCCCTCGGCCAGGGCTTGAGCCTCGACGAGGCCGTGTCGCGCCTGGGTGAAGTGGCCGAAGGGGTCAATACCCTCAAGGTGCTCAAGGCCAAGTCCCAGGAGGCGGGGGTGTACATGCCGCTGGTCGCCGGGCTGCACGCGATTCTGTTCGAAGGGCGCACGCTTGAACAGGTGATCGAGCTGTTGATGCGTGGCGAACCGAAGACCGACGTCGATTTCATTTCCACCAGCGGTTTTAATTGAACCTTTATTGACCGCAAGCAGGAGCGAGCCATGAACGATCCGCAAGGGCAACCCCAATACGAATCCATTCTGCTGCGTGTGCTGTGGATGGTGATTTACCTGCTGGTCTGGCAGGTGGCGCAATTCATCCTCGGCGCCGTGGTGCTGGTGCAGTTGATCTATCGGCTGATCTACGGTGCACCCAGTGCCAGCCTGATGAATTTCGGCGACAGCCTGAGCCAGTTCCTGGCCCAGATTGGCCGTTTCGGTACCTTTCACAGCGATCAGAAACCCTGGCCGTTCGCTGACTGGCCGACCCCGCGTACGCCTGAAGGTGAAGCGCCTCACACCGTGGCGCCAGCTCCGCATCCGGCCCGGGACGAGGAGCCGAAGCTATGAAATTGTGGGTATTGCGTCATGGAGAGGCCGAGCCCCATGGTGTTCGTCCCGATCCGGAACGGGTCTTGACGGTCCATGGGCGCGAGGAGGTGTTGCTCAGCGCAGGCCGGTTGATGGGCGAGCCATTGCGGGTCATCTACGCCAGCCCTTACGTGCGTGCCCAGCAGACCGCGCAACTGGTGCGCGAAGCACTGGGTTTCGAACCTGAACTGATCACGGTCGATTGGCTCACGCCGCAGACCCGGCCGGCCGAGGTCCTGAAGCATCTGGAGGACCAGGACAATGTGCTGCTGGTCAGTCATAACCCGTTGGTGGGCAGCCTGCTGGGCTTTCTGCAACACGGCCACCTGCAACAACCCGAGCAAGTGCAGACTGCCGGCCTGGCCGAGCTGGAAGGCGACATGCCGCTGGCCGGGGCGATGAAGCTCAAGCGTCTGTAATACCTGATCCACCCCAGCGTCTGCATCGCGGGCAAGCCTTGCTCCCACAGTGCTGTGCAGGATTGAATGCGATAAAAAACAAAAAGGAAGGACAACGATGAGTCTGTGGCGCACCACTCCGAATATCGACCAACTGAACGCCGCCGGTAAAAACACCATCAGCGAAGTGCTGGACATCCGTTTCGAGTCTTTCGACGATGAATCCCTCACCGCCAGCATGGTCGTCGATCACCGCACCCACCAGCCGTTCGGCTTGCTGCATGGCGGTGCTTCGGTGGTACTGGCCGAAACGGTCGGGTCCATGGCCGCCTATCTCTGTGTCGACACCAGCAAGTTCTATTGCGTGGGCCTGGAGATCAACGCCAACCACCTGCGTGGCGTGCGCAATGGGCGAGTCACGGCCACGGCCCGCTCGGTTCACCTGGGCCGAACTACCCAGGTGTGGGATATCCGCCTGGTCAACGATGACGGCAAGGTCAACTGCGTGTCGCGCCTGACCATGGCGGTTGTACCGTTGGGTGAGCAGCCGCCGGCGCGTTGATCGCATTGGATGCAGGCGTTTACATGTGGGTCCCTGGCATATTCAGTCGAGAGCGGTAGACGCCTCGGTGTCCGACCTGCAGTTCACTTTCGTAGTAGAAGAAATCGGAAGGTCGCGAGATGTCTGCCATCTCGAATGATTCAGTCCCCGCGTCGCCCATCTCGATGTCACGGCTTGGCGCCGTCGGATTTGTTGGACTCAGCAGGTCTGTGAGTCCCGGCCTGGCGACGGTCAAGAACGTCAAGCGCTGGTCCAGGACGGCTTGTGTGACCGCACGTCTCACGGTCGTTTGAACGACTGGGCCCAGCTCGCTGTATCCAGGTATCTGGGCAATGGCCATATTGGCTGCCTGCGCCAGAGAGCCGAAGAAATGTCGACTGGTGGATCCGATTACCGCTGCGCTCTGGTTGATTTCCCCGGTGCCAGGGGGCTTGATGGGGGCACCTCTCAATCCTCTTACGGTGGATGTGCCACCCAAGCCGACGCCCATCCCTATGGAGTTGGCGAAGGTTGATTGCAGCAACTTTCCTATTTCGTCGCTCCCAAAACCAACTGCTCCCGCTGCTGCTGCCGATCCACCCGCGATGCTTGTCGCAAGCGTGCTGGCCGAGGCTGTAGCGACGTCCATACGGCCCGGGAAAGGATTGCTTGGACCATACTGTCCAAAATTCTGGAATGTCACTTCGCGCAACATTGAGCCGAATAAACCGCCGATTTGACCCGCCGCCGCCGGGTTGCCTGGCATAAACGCGCCAGCCAGGGAAGGCGCGGCTCCTAAGGCCGCGCCCAATGCCGCACCACCAACTTGCTTGATGATAGGCGCCCAACCGGACGCTTCATCGGCGCTGTTGGCCGCCCTCATGGCGCCCCATCCTTGGAGCCCACCTGTGATACCACCTGACGTAGCACCTAGAACCGTTACCACCATCTGCGCAGGTCCCAAGAGTGCGGTAGCTCCCGCAGTCACCCCGTATTGCAGAAACGAAGCGAGCAGAGCACTTGAAAACTCTCGAGCAACAGTCATACCGGCGGTGGCTGTTAGCGTGTCAAACCCCAATAGACCTTGAAAATCGACAAACCGGACAGGATTGCCACGTACCATGGCAAACAGGTTCAGACCGTCGGCGGTGCCTGCCGGGTCGGCGCTGATCCAGCGCTCCAGCCAAGGCGCGTAGTACCGCTGTCCGTAGTAGTACAACCCCGTGGCATCACGCTCCTGACCGCAATAGCGCCGGGTTTTGTAGCTTGCTTGAACTTTGTCTGGGCCGGCCCACCACGATGTGCCTCCGTAGGGGTAGTACATTTCTTCACTGATCAAGTTGGCCTGACCATCCAGCTCCAACGTACTGGAGCCCAGATGATTCGTCAGGTTGTAACGGTATTGATCGGCTCTCGTACTTTGCGACTCCCAGTGCAACACTTGTACGGCGCAACGTCCTGCCTGCGCCAAAATGACCTGCACCTTCTCTTCAGGGGTTGTACGGATTTCCAGGCTGGGTAAATAGCGCACTTCGTGCGCGCGCGTATAGGTTGCGCTGTAGGTCAGGCGAACTTTGCGCTTGCGCTGACCGGCCCCGTCGTAGACATAGACTTCGCTGTCATTCGCAGCGTTCTCACGCATCACTTGGTCGACCTGGCGCAGGCGGTTGCTCGGACTCCAGGTCAAATCCTGACCCGCCAGCAATTGTCTTTTGTTGCCATTGGCGTCGAATCCAGCGCCGATTTCATCCTCGCCAGGCAAGCTGCCGTCGGCTTTCTGCGCCAGTCCCCGATTGCTGTATTTCGAAATCGCCGTTCGTTGCGTCCAGCTGTGGCTGGCGGCGGTGTGGACGAGCAGGGTGAGATTGCCGCCCTCGTCGTAACTGTAGACCTGCCGGTAGTTCTCCAACTGTCCGGGATCGGCAGGCGAAACAAAAACCGGCTCTTGAGGACCGTTCTGGTTACCGACCCGTTGCCAGCCATTGACCTCGATCAGCTGATACAAACTGTCGTAGACGTAAGACTGGACCGGTTCGATCTTCTGGTTACGAAAGAAACGGGTACCCAGCGTCGCATCCCTGATGCTGAGGATATTGCCGACCCGATCATAACCATAGGCCAGGTATTGCAACGGGGGCTGGCCGGGAAGCCCGGCCTTGACGCTCGTCAGGCGCCCGTCCCGTGGGTCATACAGCGCTTCGCTGACCACGCCGTTGCCGGCAGTTTGCCGTTCGATGTTGCCATTCGCGTTGTAGCGAATGTCGTTCAGCAGCGATGTCTCGTGGGTTTGCCCCGCGAGTTTCAAGCGAACTTGCCGGAGCTGGCCGGCGATATCCAAATCCGAATACTGGGCGTTGTTTTGCGCATCTTCCTGCAGGATTGCGGTGCCCACGGCGTTATAGGTGACACGGCTGGTGGCGCCGTTGCCGGTCTCGTTCAAAAGGTCTCTGTTTGCTTCATCGGCAGGCCAGTCGGGTTCGTTCAAGTCCTGGAGAAAATGCCGGGTTTGTGAAATGACCCCGCTCGTCAGCGCATAACTCTCGAACAGGACGGTGCCAGCCTCGTCATCGTGGCGGATCAACCGGCTACATTGATTGCGTGAGGCTGATACAGGCGTGTTATCCCCGTAGGTGTAGAACGCATTGTTTCTGGCAAGCGAGCCCTGAGCCTGCTCGATGGTTCTGACCGGGCGCAACAGCGCGTCGTATTCGGTTTGCACCTGAGTGTGCAAGCTGTCCCAGCCGATGACGTGCTGACCGGCTACGCCGAATAATGCCAGGCGAGTCCCCGCATCGACGCCGTCGGTGACGAGCGCCGCACCGGTGAGGCTGAAGACGGTTCTCAGGTTGGGCCGGGCGTCCGGCTCGGTCTCCAGCAGCTTGAACAGGCGGGGGTCGTAGCTGAGCGTCGGGCGCCCGGCGACATCATAGCGTTGACGATGGATCCGGCCCTCGGGTTTTGCCATAGGGTTATTACGAAAGTAAGACACCGAGGCGATGCCCAATCCTCGTGAATCTTTCACGGAAACGGCCGGTGTCTTGGCATGCATGCCAGTCCCCTTGGAGATGTCGTAACTGTTCTAGTTATTGCCAAGGCGATACGGGCGTCAACTGTAAGGTCTGACAGGTGCTTAAGGCGGGTAGACAATCGATGCCGCAATGCTGTCATCATTCCTGTCAGTTACGGTCATTGCCGCGCCGCCGGGTTCTGCGGACAATCGGCCGCAGTTCTCGCAATGGATCGGCCAACATGTCGCAACAGGTGTTTTTCGCCCACGCCAATGGTTTTCCCTCGGCCACGTACGGCAAGTTGTTCGCCGCGCTGGCGCCGCAATATGAGGTTGCGCACCTCGAACTGCATGGCCACGACCCGCGATTTCCGGTCGATGACAATTGGCACAACCTGGTGGACGAGCTGATTCATCATCTGGAGCAGCAACCGGTGCCGGTGTGGGGCGTCGGTCACTCCCTGGGCGGTGTGCTGCACCTGCACGCGGCGTTGCGCCGCCCCGAGCTGTATCGCGGCGTGGTCATGCTCGATTCGCCGGTGCTGACCCGTACCGACCAATGGGTGATCCTGGCGGCCAAGCGCCTGGGGTTCATCGACCGCCTGACGCCGGCGGGCCGGACCCTGGGTCGGCGTGAGGAGTTCGCTGACCTGGCGTCGGCCCGGCAGTATTTCGCCGGCAAGACACTGTTTCGCGGTTTTGACCCGGAATGCTTCGACGCCTACCTGCAACACGGCCTGCAACAAGTCGGTGATCGACTGCGGCTGCGCTTCGACCCGGCCACCGAAATCAGCATTTACCGCGGCGTGCCGCACACCAGCCCCGGGCGGCCCCGTAAGCTCAAGGTGCCGCTGGCCGTGGTGCGCGGTAGGCAGAGTCGTGTGGTGATGCGTCATCACACCCGTTCGGTGGGGCGTATGCTCCATGGCGAATCCCTGAGCATGCCCGGTGGCCATATGTTCCCCCTCGAGCGTCCACAGGACACGGCCAACCTGCTCAAGAACCTGTTCCAGCGGTGGGAAGGGCGCAGCGCATGAGTGTGGTCGAGGAAGTCCGCCTGAGCCTGCCGCACATCGAACTGGCGGCCCACCTGTTCGGGCCGGAGGACGGGCTGCCGGTGCTTGCCCTGCACGGTTGGTTGGACAATGCCAACAGCTTCGCCCGCCTGGCGCCCAGGCTCGAGGGCCTGCGAGTGATTGCCCTGGACATGGCCGGCCACGGTCACTCCGGGCATCGGCCGCCCGGTGCCGGTTATGCCCTCTGGGACTACGCCCATGATGTGCTGCAAGTCGCCGAACAACTGGGCTTGCAGCGTTTCGCCCTGTTGGGGCATTCCATGGGCGCCATTGTGTCGCTGGTGCTGGCCGGCTCCTTGCCGGAGCGGGTGACGCACCTGGGGTTGATCGACGGGGTGATTCCTCCTACAGCCAAGGGCGATAACGCGGCCGAGCGCATGGGCATGGCCCTGCAAGCCCAGTTGGATCTGCAGCAGAAACGCAAGCCGGTCTACAAAACCCTCGATCGGGCCATCGAGGCGCGGATGAAGGGACTGGTAGCAGTCAGCCGCGAAGCCGCCGAGCTGCTGGCCCAGCGCGGCCTGATGCCGGTGCCCGGGGGGTACACCTGGCGCACCGACAACCGCCTGACCCTGCCATCGCCTTTGCGCCTGACCGATGAACAGGCCATGGCATTCGTGGCGCGGGTCGATTGTCCGGCGCACCTGGTGGTGGCGGCCGACGGCATGCTGGCCCAACACCCGGAGTTGCTGGAGCGTCTACCCTTCAGTCATGAGCAGTTACCCGGCGGCCATCATCTACACCTGAACGACGAGATCGGTGCCGAGCTTGTAGCAGACTGTTTCAATCGGTTCTTCACCGCTCCTTGACTTGCGGCGGGCAACTGTCGAGGCTGGGCGGGTTGAAAGGGAGACAACCATGACAGACCTCTGTTTACCAGCTTCAAGGTGCATCGACGATGCCCGTTGCATCCAAGCGTCCCAGGCCAAGCCGATCCGATGAAATTATCCGTTTGCTCACTCGTCCTGCTGGTGCTGGCCTGCTTCAGCCCGGCGTCGTTCGCCGCCGATGTGCCGGGCAGTCGCGACCTGGAGCGTGTGCCGCGCATGCCCGACGCGCAAATTGTCGATTACCGGCAAACCAGCGACCTGGAACGCGTCTACCCCATGGGCTCGATCCGCAAGATCAGCGGCCAGCTGCGTTTCGACGGCCAAATCGATGCCCGTGGCAACGTCACGTCGGTCACCTACGAACTGCCGCCGGAACATTCCGCCACCCAGGCTTTTACCGCGGCTCGCGAAGCGCTGCAGAAGCAGGGCGCCGAGCTGTTGTTCTGGTGCCAGGCCCGCGATTGCGGCGAAAGCAGCCTGTGGGCCAACGAAGTCTTCGGCAATGCCAAGCTCTACGGCGCCGACAAGGGCCAGGCCTTCTTGTTGCTGCGCCTGGCACCACCGGCGGACAACACAGTGATTGCGCTGTATGCCATCACCCGTGGCAATCGCAAGGCCTACCTGCATGTCGAGCAGTTCGAGGCGAACGCACCGCTGGGGGACTTGCTGCCGACATCGGCCACGCTGTTGCGCCAGCTCAAGGACACTGGAGTCCTGGATTTGCCGCGTCTTGCCGGTGAGCCAGACGACACCTGGTTGCATCTATTGTCCCGGGCGTTGAACCTGGACACGAGCTTGCGGGTCAGTATCGCCGGCCCCCGGGCCGAGGACTGGCTTGAGGCTCTGGCGGGCCAGGGCGTCCGGGCGGCACGCATGGAAGCCGCCAGCGGCGAGGCAGAGGGGCTGCACCTGGAGTTGCTGCGCTAAGCTGTCTCGGGGCAGCGGGTTTCATGCCGTTGCCTCGCTCCTGTTCATTTTTTCGAGACCCTACATGCTCAATAACGATCGGCTGTTGGTGCAGATCCTGCTCCTGGTGTTGTTCGGCGCAAGCCTTTGGGTCATGGCGCCGTTCTGGTCGGCGCTGTTCTGGGGTGCGGTGCTCGCTTTCGCCAGTTGGCCGCTGATGCGCCTGCTGACCCGCTGGGTCAATGGCCGTGAATCCCTGGCGGCGGCGTTGCTGACAGTGGGCTGGATGCTGTTGGTGGCGGTGCCGCTGGTGTGGCTGGGTTTCAACCTGGCCGACCATGTGCGCGACGCCACGGCGTTCATCAAGGACGTGCAGGTCGACGGCTTGCCCGAAGCGCCCGACTGGCTGGCCGGCGTGCCGCTGGTGGGCGGGCGACTGGTCGGGATTTGGAACAGCATCGACCAGCAAGGTGCGGCAATGATGGTGTCGATCAAGCCGTACCTGGGGCAAGTGGGCAACTGGCTGTTGGCGCGCAGTGCGCAGATTGGCGGTGGCATACTCGAACTGACCCTGAGCATCGTGTTCGTGTTCTTTTTCTATCGCGACGGCCCGCGCCTGGCGGTGTTCGTCCACGGGTTGCTGGAGCGTCTGATCGGCGACCGTGCCGGTTACTACATCGAGCTGGTGGCCGGTACCGTACAACGAGTGGTCAACGGCGTAATTGGCACCGCGGCGGCCCAGGCCGTGCTGGCGCTGATCGGCTTCCTGATCGCCGGGGTGCCGGGGGCGCTGGTACTGGGTATCGTCACGTTCCTGCTGAGCCTGATCCCCATGGGGCCACCCCTGGTGTGGATCCCTGCCACCGCATGGCTGGTGTGGAAGGGTGAGTACGGGATGGCGGTGTTCCTCGGCATCTGGGGCACGTTCATCATCAGTGGCGTGGACAACGTGCTCAAGCCCTACTTGATCAGCCGCGGCGGAAACCTGCCCTTGGTCATCGTGCTGCTGGGGGTGTTCGGCGGGTTGATCGCCTTCGGTTTCATCGGCCTGTTCATCGGCCCGACCCTGCTGGCGGTGGCGTATAGCCTGTTGACGGACTGGAGCAAAAGCCAGGCGCGATAGCTTGAATGCGTCGCACCCGTGGCGACGCAGCTTGCTCCCGCTGGCACGCAGAAGCTGCGCAGGAGCTGTGTAGGAACTGTGTAGGAACTGTGTAGGAGCTGTGTAGGAGCTGTCGAGTGCAACGAGGCTGCGATCTTTCCCCTAACACTTGAATCTCAAGCGAAAGATCAAAAGATCAAAAGATCAAAAGATCGCAGCCTTCGGCAGCTCCTACAGGTGAATCAGGTCGCCACGTTCAGGTGTTTCCCCACAGTGGCGACGTTATCCAGCGAGTATTGCCGGCTGAGGTTGGCGATCATTCGGTTCAACGCTTCGCTGACATTGGCCTGTTCGGTGGAGCTGTCGCTGCTGCGTCCGGCCTGCAAGGCACTGTTGAACTCGTCGCTGCTGACGCCACCGCTGCTGTCGCTGTCGAGTACTTGCATCAGCATCGCGCTGGTGTCGGTGCTAGTGGACGTACCGTTGCTGGCCTGCAAGGCGCTGCTCAGTTCGCTGGCAGTGATGGTGGCGTCGCCATCGGCGTCGAGCTGACTGAACAGCTCTTCACTGGAGGCTTGTTGCGGTGGTGGCGGTGGCGCGAGGCTGGCGGCGAGTTCGTCAAGGCTGACAGTGCCGTCTTCATTCTCGTCCAGCGCCGAGAACACTTGCTGGCTGTCGGCATCGCTGCCCGTGCTGGCCAGGCCGTTGCTCAACTCATCGCTGCTGACCACGCCATCACCGTCGGTATCCAGGACGCTGAGCAGCGCATCGGCCAGTTCGGTAGTTGGCGCCTGGTCCCGTGGCGGCGGAGGTGGCGGCGCCATTGCGGCCATTTCCTCGCTGCTCAGGTCACCACTGCCGTCACTGTCCAGGTCGCCAAAGTTGTCACTCAGGCTGACCAGGATGCCATCATCGCTTTCTTGCGACAGGGCGCTGCTCAACTCTTGCTGATTGACCGAACCGTCGCCGTCACTGTCGAGCTTGTCCAGCAGTTCCTTTTGGAACTGCTGGCTGCGGGCACTGCTGGTGGCGGTACTGCTGGTGCTGGTATAGGTCGAGTAACTGCTGACGCTGCCAATCATGGGCGCTCTCCTTGGGCTGGGGTAGCCGGTGGGTGCACCGGCTTATGCAGCGTCGGCGGGACAGTTGTCGTGGGTGTGTGAAGTTTGTACCGGCGGGTGTACAAACTCAGTCCCGGCGCAGTGTCGAGTGTGGGAACGGTGGGATTCAGGTGCGAGGCAGGCTGATCACCGCCGTCAAGCCACCTCCTGGCGTCTCTTCCAGGGTCAATTGCCCGCCCAGGCGTTCGGTGGCCTCCCGGGCGATGGTCATGCCCAGGCCGACGCCGCCGGAGTTGCGGTTGCGCGAGCCTTCCAGGCGAAAGAACGGCTCGAACACCGCCTCGCGTTTGTCCGCCGCAATACCGGGACCGTGGTCGATGACTCGAATCAGCACCTGGTTGTTTTGGTCTTCCAGGTTAATCAAGGCATGGCCGGCGTAGCGCAGGGCATTGTCGATGAGGTTGTTGAGGCACGAACGCAGCGCCATCGGTCGCACCTGCAGCGGGGCGCAGGTACCGCTGACTTGTACGTCGGCGCCCTGGTCCTGGGCATTTTCGCTCAATGATTCCACCAAGGCCTGCACGTCCATCCACTGCAGCGCTTCACTGGTGCGCTGTTCGTGCAAGTAGGTGAGGGTGGCATCGAGCATGCCGATCATGTCGTCCAGGTCCTGGCGCATCTGGCCTTGCAGCTTGATGTCATCGATCTGTTCCAGGCGCAGCTTGAGCCGCGAAAGCGGCGTGCGCAGGTCATGGGACACCGCGCCGAGCATGCGCGAACGCTGCTGCACCTGCTCGCGAATCCGTTGCTGCATCAGGTTGAACGTATGGGCCGCCTGTCGCGCCTCGCGGGGGCCATTTTCATCCAGCGGCGGGCTGTCGAGGTTTTCGCTCAGGCGCTCGGCCGCTTCGCTCAGGCGCTGGATGGGTCGGGTCAGGAGCTTGGCGCCATACCAGGCCGCGACGATCAGGAACACGAATTGAAAGGTCAGCGGCACCACCGGACCGCCGAACCAGGGGCGTGGAGGGCGGTTAGGGGGCGGGCCGAAGCGCGGCGGGGCTTCGGTTTGTCGGGAAAATTGCGGCGGTGGCCCGGCAGGCGGCCTGTCGTATAAAGAAAACCAGGCAAACGCCAGCAGATGCGCCAGGACAATCGCCAGCAACAGCACGCCAAACAGGCGGCCGAACAGGGAGTCGAGGCGCAGTTGCATCAGCCGATGTCCCGCGCGTCGAACAAGTAGCCCTCACCGCGCACGGTCTTGATCAGTTGCGGGGCCTTGGGGTCGTCGCCCAGCTTCTGGCGCAGGCGTGATACAAGCAAGTCGATGCTGCGGTCGAACGCCTCGATGGAGCGCCCGCGAGCCGCGTCCAGCAGTTGTTCGCGGCTGAGTACCCGGCGCGGTCGTTCGATGAAGACCCACAACAGGCGGAACTCGGCATTGGACAACGGCACCACCAGCCCGTCGACCGAGATCAGTTGGCGCAGCACACTGTTGAGCCGCCAGTTGTCGAAACGGATATTGGCCCGATGCTCGGTGCGGTCGTCGCGCACCCGACGCAGGATGGTCTGGATACGCGCCACCAGTTCCCTGGGTTCGAACGGCTTGGCCATGTAGTCATCGGCGCCCAGCTCCAGGCCGATGATGCGGTCGGTGGGCTCGCAGCGGGCGGTGAGCATCAGGATCGGGATGTCCGATTCGGCGCGCAGCCAGCGGCACAACTGCAAGCCATCTTCACCCGGCAGCATCAGGTCGAGCACGACCACGTCGAAGTGCTCGGCCTGCATCGCCTGGCGCATGGCCGCGCCATCGGTCACGCCGCTGGCCCGTATGCTGAAGCGGGCCAGGTAATCGATCAGCAGCTCGCGGATCGGCACGTCGTCATCGACGATCAGTGCGCGGGTGCTCCAGCGCTTGTCATCGTCGGGCACTTTTTGATCGTCAGAATTTGCAACAGGGGTGTTCTGCATGGATGCATCATCTGCCAGGTAGGCTGCCAACCGCAAAGAAGGCGGCGAGGTTGAGCCTTCAGCATAAGCTTCGTGCCGCGAGGCGTGAAGCGCTGAAAGGATGGGTTGCGGCGGCGGACGGTAGCGTGTCGACGTGTTGTACGCATGTCATGAATGTATCGGCTTCGACACAAGGGCCGGTATCGTCCATGCTGCTGGGGGGCGATGAGATTTACCGATCATCGGGTCCCGCACGAGCGCTCGTTCCGCTACAATGCGCGCCGATTTCGACTTGCCTGAGAGCCCGCTCATGTCCGCCTGCCAGACGCCCATTATCGTCGCCCTGGATTTTCCCACCCGTGACGCCGCCCTGAAGCTGGCCGACCAGTTGGACCCCAAGCTTTGCCGGGTCAAAGTCGGCAAGGAACTGTTCACCAGTTGCGCTTCGGAAATTGTCGGGACCCTGCGCGACAAGGGGTTCGAAGTGTTCCTGGACCTGAAGTTCCACGACATTCCCAACACCACCGCCATGGCCGTCAAGGCGGCTGCAGAGATGGGCGTGTGGATGGTCAACGTGCATTGCTCCGGTGGCCTGCGCATGATGGCGGCTTGCCGTGAAGTGCTGGATCAGCGCAGCGGCCCGAAACCGTTGCTGATCGGCGTGACCGTGCTGACCAGCATGGAGCGCGAGGACCTGGCCGGGATAGGCCTGGACATCGAGCCCCAGGAGCAGGTGCTGCGGTTGGCGGCGCTGGCGCAGAAGGCCGGCCTGGACGGCCTGGTCTGTTCGGCCCTGGAGGCCAGCGCCCTGAAAGCGGCTCACCCGTCGCTGCAACTGGTGACCCCGGGGATTCGTCCAGCGGGCAGTGCCCAGGACGACCAGCGTCGCATCCTGACCCCGCGCCAGGCGCTGGACGCCGGTTCCGATTACCTGGTGATCGGTCGCCCGATCAGCCAGGCCGCCGATCCGGCCAAGGCACTGGCGGCGGTTGTGGCCGAGCTGGCCTGACCTGACAGATCCTTAATGTGAGAGCGAGCTTGCTCGCGATAGCGGTATGTCAGTCAATATCAATGTTGACTGACAGGGCCCCATCGCGAGCAAGCTCGCTCCCACAGTTGTTGCGTGTCAGACCTTCAATACCAACTTCCCGAAGTTCTCCCCACTGAACAATTTGGTCAGCGTCTCGGGGAATGTTTCCAGACCTTCGACAATGTCTTCCTTGCTCTTGAGCTGCCCCTTGGCCATCCAGCCGGCCATTTCCTGTCCGGCGGCGGCGAACTGCGCGGCGTAGTCCATGACTACGAAGCCTTCCATGCGCGCCCGGTTGACCAGCAGCGACAGGTAGTTGGCAGGGCCCTTCACCGCTTCCTTGTTGTTGTACTGGCTGATGGCGCCACAAATCACCACGCGGGCCTTGAGGTTCAAGCGGCTGAGCACGGCATCCAGGATGTCGCCCCCGACGTTATCGAAATACACATCCACGCCCTTGGGGCATTCGCGCTTGAGGCCGGCATGGACGTCTTCGTTCTTGTAGTCGATGGCGCCGTCGAAACCCAGCTCATCGATCAGGAACTTGCATTTGTCGGCCCCGCCGGCGATGCCCACCACGCGACAGCCTTTGATCTTGGCGATCTGCCCGGCAATGCTGCCCACCGCGCCGGCGGCACCTGAGAGCACCACGGTCTCGCCAGCCTTGGGCGCGCCGACGTCCAGCAAGGCGAAGTAGGCAGTCATGCCCGTCATGCCCAGGGCGGACAAATAACGTGGCAGCGGTGCCAGTTTCGGATCGACCTTGTAGAAACCTCTTGGCTCGCCGAGGAAATAATCCTGCACCCCCAACGCACCGTTGACGTAGTCCCCGACCGCAAACCCCGGGTTGTTCGAGGCAATCACCTGGCCGACACCCAATGCCCGCATCACTTCGCCGATGCCAACTGGTGGGATATAGGACTTGCCCTCGTTCATCCAGCCGCGCATGGCCGGGTCCAGGGACAGGTATTGGTTTTTCACCAGGATCTGGCCGGCTGCCGGTTCGCCGACCGGTACTTGCTGATAGGTGAAGGTCTCGCGGGTCGCCGCGCCCACCGGGCGTTTGGCGAGCAGGAACTGGCGATTGGTCTGGGCAGTCATGGTTGGCACTCAAGATGAATGAAGCTTTGTTGATAGACCTTCGAAGCATTTGCCGCAAGGTTGGCTGATACAGCGAATGCAGTTCGATCCAACACAGTGATAGTCCTCCCAGGCGCCTTATCACTGGCGCCCATGAATGCTCAAACGGCAGTTGGATAGTGCTGACGCGTCCTCGGGACCTGTGGCTAGACTGGCGGCATCTCCCGCATTCTTCGAGGAACAGACAATGAGCATGACGTTTTCCGGACAGGTCGCCGTAGTCACCGGCGCCGCTGCTGGCATCGGCCGGGCCACTGCCCAGGCGTTCGCGGCAGAAGGCCTGAAAGTGGTGGTGGCCGACTTGGACGTGGCGGGTGGCGAAGGCACGGTGCAGTCGATTCGTGCTTCGGGCGGCGAAGCGGTGTTCGTGCGCTGCAACGTGACGCTGGAAAACGATGTGCAGCATCTGATGGACGAGGTAATCAAGACCTACGGTCGCCTTGACTACGCCTTCAATAACGCGGGGATCGAGATCGAGAAAGGCAAGCTGGCCGACGGTACTCTCGATGAGTTCGACGCGATCATGGGGGTCAATGTGAAGGGCGTCTGGCTGTGCATGAAGTACCAGTTGCCATTACTGCTGGCCCAGGGCGGCGGCGCGATCGTCAACACGGCCTCGGTGGCAGGCCTGGGCGCCGCGCCGAAGATGAGTATTTATGCGGCTTCCAAGCATGCCGTGATCGGCCTGACCAAATCGGCCGCCATCGAATACGCCAAGAAAAAAATCCGCGTGAATGCAGTCTGCCCGGCGGTGATCGACACCGACATGTTCCGTCGTGCCTATGAAGCGGACCCGAAAAAAGGCGAGTTCGCCAATGCCATGCACCCGGTGGGGCGTATCGGCAAAGTCGAGGAAATCGCCAGCGCAGTGCTGTATTTGTGCAGCGACGGGGCGGCTTTCACCACGGGCCATTCCTTGGCGGTGGACGGCGGCGTCACGGCGTTCTGAGGACCTGCCCCCTCAGTTTGTAGGACAAAGCCCGCACTGGTTGCGGGCTTTTTCGTGTGGGGCCGAAAACACTTCGGAACGGCCCTCAATGTGTTTCAAAGAGTGAGAAATGGCGGTTTTGGCGACATTGTCGTACATCGTCCCGTAGCGGCCTGTGCTTAACTGTTTCCGGAGATAAAACAAACGCTTAGGAGCTTGGTTACTCATGGAGTTGAGAATCGACCGACAGGCCCTGGTGCCTGTCGTGCAGCAAATCGTCGACGCGCTGACCGGTTGGATCCGACAGGATGCGGTGCAGCCGGGGACTCGGCTGCCATCCGTGCGCCAACTGGCTCGGGAGAACCTGCTCAGCCAGTCCAGCGTCAATGAAGCGTGTGAACGCCTGGTCGCCCAAGGCCTGTTGGCATCCCGCCACGGTTCCAGTTTTTTTGTCGCACCGCCCCCTTCGCCCGTACCCGAGCCCACCGATCAGAGTCGACAGCAGGACAAGCTCGTCGACGGGGGTGACAGCTCGCAATGGGAGTTGAAGCTGGGGTGTGGCGGGTTGCCCGAGAGCTGGCGTGAAAGCGATGACCTGGGCTATGCGATCCGTCAGGTCACTCGCACTGACATGGCGGGATTGTTCAACTACAGCACCCCGTTGGGGCTGCCCGCCCTGCGCGAGCAACTGTCCAGGCGCCTGAAAAAACTCAATATCGAGGCCGATAAGAACCTGATCCTGACCACCACCGGGGCGACCCATGGGCTGGATCTGATCGTACGCACGCTGTTGTCGCCGGGTTCCTGCGTGGTCGTGGAGAGCCCCGGTTATTCAAGCCTGTTCGACCTGCTCAGGTTGCACGACATCGACATGATCGAACTGCCCAGGACCCCCCGCGGCCCGGACGTCGATGCGCTGCAAGACCTGCTGGCGATGCACAGGCCCACTGCGTTGTTCATCAACAGTGCCTGCCATAACCCGACCGGCAGCAGCCTGGCTCCGGCCATCGCTCAACGGCTGCTGCAATTGACGAAGGAACATGCCGTGCTGGTGATCGAAGACGATGCCTATGGCGATTTCCAGAGTTCGGCACGGACCCGGCTGGCGGCGCTGGATCCCGATGTGGTCTACGTGGGCAGTTTCTCGAAAACCCTGAGCAGTTCGTTGCGCGTCGGTTTCGTGGTGGCCGGGCCGTCCATCATCACGCGCCTGAGCGAGGTCAAGGGCATTACCAGCATGGGTGGATCGCGGTTCTGTGAGTCGGTCCTTGCCTGCCTCCTGGCCAATGGCGCCTATCGCAAGCTGGTCCAGCGCCAGCGGCAGCGTCTGGGGGCCGATATGGCGGCGTTGTTGCAGATAATGGAGGACGCCGACTGGGAGGTTTTTGGCAAACCGGCCGGCGGGCTTTTCATCTGGGCAAGGCCGCCGATCAGTGACTATGCTGGAGTACGACGTCTGGCCAGGCGTTTCGGCGTGCTGCTGTCTTCGCGTACCGCGTTCAGCCCTTCGGGCGCCGACAGTGACTGGCTGCGGATCAACGTGGCGTATGCCCGTGACCCCAGGGCACTGGCGTTCTTCCGGGCCACGGCTCTGGATCGACCTCTAGTGTCCTGAAAACGACGCGGCTGTAGCTTTTTGCCATTATTCCGACGCCAGCATCTTGTGTTGCAGGGCGTCTCGTTGCGAATCTGCAATCAACACACACTGGCAGAGGACTGGGCGCAATGATTTCGGCCGTGCAAGGACGTTTTGCCAACCTGGGTATGGCAAAGAAACTGGGTATCGGATTTGTCCTGGTGCTGCTGCTGACCGCTGTGGTCGCAGCCATCGGCGTCTGGTCCCTGCAGACCATCAGCCATCGCTTCGATGGCTTGAAACAGATGTCGTCCCTCAACAGCGGGTTGCTCAAGGTCCGGCTGCTGGAGCAGGAGTACGCCTCGCGCTCCGACCCCAAGACAGCCGATGCCCTGCGCCAGGGCGTCGATGGGCTGGTGGCCCAGGCGAACGAACTCAAGGTGCAGTCGGCTGCCAACGTGCCGGTGATGGACGACGTGGAGCAGGCGCTGGCCGCGTATCGCAAGGCGTTCGACGAATTTGTCGGGTTGAGCCAGAGCAAGGACCTGGCGCTGGAGATGGCCAGTTGGTCGGTGTCCAGCGTCGCCAATAACCTGGATGTGTTGCAGGCCGGGCTGGCGGATGACGGCGCCTACACCCTGAAAGACACCGAAGGCAAGGAGGGGGCCGAGTTCATCGAGCAGGCCAACCAGGTCAGCGAAGTATCGCGGTTGATGTTGCAGGCCATGAACGAAGCGCGGGTCCGCCTGGACCAGAGCCGCAAAGGCAATGTTGAAGGCGCCGGAGAAGGCAGCATCGAACAGGCTGAGCAGGCGATGAAACAGGCCGAGGTGCTCAAGACCACCGTCAAGGACCCGGGTTACCAGACCGTGCTGAATGAAGTGGCCGGGCATATCGCCGGGTTCAATGAACAATTGGCCGAATACACCGGCCTGTTGGCGAAGGAAAAAGTCGTCTACCAGCAACTGCACGAGCGGGCCGACCAGGTGGTGGCGCGGGTTGATCAGGCCTTCAGTGCCGAAGACCATGCCATGCAGACCGAACTGAAGAAAAACTCGCTGCTGATCATCGGATCGTCGGCTTTGGCGTTGCTGGTGGGATTGATCGCGGCATGGGTCATAACCCGGCTGATCGTGACACCGCTGCGCAGTGTCATTCGCGTGGCCCAGCAGATTGCGGCGGGTGACTTGAGTGCCACGGTCGAAGTGACGCGCCGGGACGAAATTGGTCAGTTGATGCTGGCGATGCAGCAGATGGGCGCGGGGCTGAGCAGTATCGTCAGCGGCTTGCAGGCCGGTATCGAGCAATTGGCCAATTCGGCTCAATCGCTGTCGGCCGTGACTGAACAGACCAACCTTGAAGTCAGCAGCCAGAAAGAGGAAACCGAGCAGGTCGCCACGGCGATGAACCAGATGACGGCGACTGTGCATGATGTGGCACGCAATGCCGAAGAAGCCGCACAAGCGGCCCAGACTGCCGACGACAAAGTCGAGAGCGGTCAACAGGTGGTGCGTCAGAGCATGGTGCGCATCGAGCAGTTGGCCGATTCGGCCACGTCGGCCAGTTCCAGCATCGAAAGCCTCAGCGCCGAGATCCAGAACATCGGCACGGTGCTGAGTGTGATCAAGAGTGTGGCCGAGCAAACCAACCTGTTGGCACTCAATGCGGCTATCGAGGCCGCCCGGGCCGGGGAGCAGGGCAGGGGCTTTGCGGTCGTGGCCGATGAGGTGCGGGCGTTGGCCAGGCGCACGCAACAGTCCACCGAGGAGATCGAGCGACTGGTGAGCGCCTTGCGTTCAGCGGCCCAGGCTTCCGTGCAGCAGATCCAGAGCAGCGGCGAGTTGGTGAAGATGGCGGTCAGCGATGCGCTGCAGACCGAAAGCGCTTTGGGCAGTATTGCGGCGGCGGTATCACTGATCCAACAGATGAACCAACAGATCGCGGCGGCGGCCGAGCAGCAGAGTTCGGTGGCCGAGGAGATCAATCGCAGTGTCACCAGTATTCGTGCCAGCGCTGATCAATCCTCCATGGCGATGCGCGGCAATGCCGCTTCCAGCATCGAGCTGGCGCAATTGGGGGTTGAGCTGAAAGGGATGGTGGGGCATTTCAGGTTGTGACAAAGGCGATGCAGCCCTGTGGCGAGGGGATTTAGCGAGACGTCGCACCGCCCCGCTGTGCTGTAGGAGCTGACGAGTGCAACGAGGCTGCGATCTTTGCGCTGGCGCTTGAGTTGAAAATCAAAAGATCGCAGCCTTCGGCAGCTCCTACAGGGCACAGCCCAGCGGGGCGGTGTATCCGACTATGAATTCTCAGTCGTAAACCTTCTTCTTCTTCCACTCGTCGTTTATTTCGTCGTCCTTCAAGCCTTCGGTCAATTGATTGACCTCTCCTTCGACCGGCTGGGTGCTCGCCAGCACCTGGGCGTTGGCGCGAGCCAGGAGTTTCTCCAGGTAGGCCAGTTGTTCGGCGTAGACCTGGGGTTCCTGTTGCTTGCGCAGGTACTGCACGCCGCGCTCGAAGGCCAGGCGGGCCTGCCCGGGCTGTTCTTGCTGCAGGGCTTGCTGGCCGAGGTTGTTGAAGAACTCGATGTGCAGCAGCACCAGGATATGTCGCACCTCGCGAATCCAGCGCTTGGCTTCGTTAGGCGGCAGGAAACCGTCCTGGGCGGCGCGGGTGATCTGGCCGTGCAAGGCCTCGAGCAGAAAGCGTACGTCCTTGGCCTTGGCTTCGGTCTGGATCGGCGCCGGTGGGTTGTTCACCGGGATCGACTCACCCTGGGCGGCCAGTGCGCTCAATTCGTCCAGGCGTGCCTTGACCGTGGAATTGGTTTTATCCAGGTTCAGCAAGCGCTGGCAGACGTTCATCTCAAGGCGCGTCATCAACAACTTCAGGGCAGGGTTCATCAACTGCCCGGGGAAGGTTTCGGTGAGCTCGCCACAGCGACGCATACGGTCGTTGAGTTCTACCTTGGTGCGGGCCTTTTCCAGCTTGTTGTTTTCCACCACGTGGTTCATGTAGCCAATGGCGATCAACAGGGCGATCCCGGCTACGACGAGCAGGGTGATCATGAGTGGTGTCACCGGTAAGACCTCTTTATTGTGGTACGCATGTCATGAGTGTAGTGGCTTGGCTTTTAAGCGCATAGGCCCGAGCGACGCGATTAGACGGGCGTCGTGCTGTTTATAGGCATAACCGGGTGAGTGCACATTGCCATCATTTGCCGGGCGCGACTATAGCGTCTCGGCGGGTGACAGAATATAGGCGTCAGAGACCGGGCGGGCAAAATGTCCGGATCGCCCCGAAACCGGGCGAAGTCATTGATTTAAATAAATTTATATCTGGGGGTTGACGACCCTTCAATCCATCCATAGAATGCGCGCCACTTACAGCGTAAAGCACTCAGCCAAACGCTGTAGGCAGTGAATGTTGTACGTGTGTCCCCTTCGTCTAGTGGCCTAGGACACCGCCCTTTCACGGCGGTAACAGGGGTTCGAGTCCCCTAGGGGACGCCAATGCGGGAATAGCTCAGTTGGTAGAGCACGACCTTGCCAAGGTCGGGGTCGCGAGTTCGAGTCTCGTTTCCCGCTCCAATTTTAAACAGCGTTGCTTTCGGGCAGCGCTGAGTGAAACCAGAACCAAGTCTTCGGAGGCGGATCTGGGCACTGGAACACACACCATGTGTTCCGGGCAGCGTGTCCCCTTCGTCTAGTGGCCTAGGACACCGCCCTTTCACGGCGGTAACAGGGGTTCGAGTCCCCTAGGGGACGCCATTTGCGGGAATAGCTCAGTTGGTAGAGCACGACCTTGCCAAGGTCGGGGTCGCGAGTTCGAGTCTCGTTTCCCGCTCCAAATTCAAAAAACGCCGCTCATATGAGCGGCGTTTTTTTATGCGCGTAAAAAAGCCAGTTCAATGCCCAAGGTTATGTTTCCGGCGCTCACGGTCCTTTACCAGCGACTTGCGCTGTTTGAGGGAGGTGATGACGATTTTCCTTAATATTGAAGGGGGAGTGAGAGTATTTCCTGCAAAAATTAAGGGAAAGCCGCTAAGAAAATTAATAGTTCATTCCTAAAAAAATGCACTTCTCCTAACCTTCCAGGAACCTTCTGGAGATGCATTTATGCTGATTTTCGTTAAATCGCTGGTCATCGGGCTGTGCATTGCAGCCCCTGTAGGACCCATTGGGCTGCTGTGCATACAGCGAAGTCTGATGCTTGGGTGGAAGGCCGGTTTCGCCACGGGATTGGGTGCGGCCACAGCCGATTCGATCTATGGATTCATCGGTGCCCTGGGTATCACAGCCATCATTGCGACGCTGATCAGCTTTAAACCTTGGTTGTGTATCTTTGGCGGGTTGTTCCTCGCCTACATTGGCTATCAAACAATACGATCGAAGGCTGGCACGACCGCCATGGCGGGCGAGCGGGCCAATATGTTCAAAGCCTACTCGACCACGCTGTTCTTGACGCTATCGAACCCCATGACCATCTTGTCGTTTATCGCGATATTTGCCGCGTTGAGTGATGGCTTGGCCGGTGATCAGGGCAGCCAATACACGGTGCTGCCGATGGTGACAGGTATATTCCTGGGCTCGGCGGCCTGGTGGCTGGGGTTGAGCGGGTTCTCCGCCGTTTTCAAGGCGCGGATTGCCGAATCGAAGCTAAGGCTGATCAACTACTTTTCAGGGGCGACCATCACCATCCTGGGGGTCTACCAGGTAGTCACTGGCGTCATGTTGGCCACGGCAACCTGATCGAAAGAGTCACATAAGGGGAAACGCACATGGATCGTATAGACGTCAAAATCCTGGGCAAGGTACAGGACTGTGGACGCATTTCCATCACAGAGCTTTCCAAGCACGCCGGTCTTTCCATTCCTGCCACCCATGACAGGTTGCGCAAACTTGAAGACTCAGGGGTCATCAAGGGCTATTGCGCTCAGTTAGATCCAACCAAGCTGGGGTACGGCATATCCGCTGTTGTCGGCATCACCACCCTCAAGCCGGCGAAATCCAAATTAATAGCGACGCTCACCGACATACCCGAAGTCGTTGAGTGCCTGCACATCACGGGGAACGACTCCTATCTGATCCGGATCTACGCCAGGTCCATGGCTGAGATCGAGGACATTATTGCGAAAATCAATGCGTACGGTGAGACGCGTACCAGCATTGTCCTGTCCACACCTATCGAGAGAAGAAAGCTCGCCCCGTGAGTCTGGGCGCCGCGCACTGACTACCGGCTTTGCTGAACGAACCCGGCTCAGCTCTCAAGGCTGTGTACCAGGTTTTCAATCGCTTCCAGAGCCGCTTCGTCCGCAGGTGCCGGTGCGGGGTTCGAGTTGCGCATCTGGTACGCAAGGCGGTATTCACTGGGGGTGCAACTGGCGTATTGCTTGAAGGCGCGGGCGAAGTAGGACGGGTCCTTGAAGCCTGCCTCGTAGCCGATGCTGGTGATGGGCATCTGGCTGTTGTCGAGCAGTTCCTTGGCAAAGCTCATGCGTTTGTTCAGCACGTAGTCGGTGAAGCCGAGCCCGTTGGCTTCCTTGAACACCCGGCTGAAGCGAAATGTGGTCATGCCGCAGCGCTTGGCCAGGTCGCGCTGATCGATGCTGTCGCGAAAATGCTGGTCGATGTACAGCATGATGTGGCTCAGAGCCTGGTGCTTCTGGTGCCCGGAGGTCAGGCGGATGCTGTCCGGCAGGGTTGGGGAGTGGTCGATCTGCGAGGCCTTTGCCCGGCCATTGCTCGTGCGGCGCAACTCGCACAGTTGCACCACGGCTGTCAGGTAGCGCTTTCGCTCGGCGGCAGTCAGGGGGACTACCATGTATTCCCAGACGCTGGAGCGCATGGCCCACACCGCCAGCTCTTCGGAGTGCTGCACGGTGAACATGGTGATAGGGGTAGCAGGAACGGTCCGCTTGATCTCCAACAGGCGCCGCAGGCCCGGGGTGTCCGGGCGATCGAAGTGAATGCAGATCATGTCGACCTGTTCCCCGCTGGGCAGCATGGCGTTCTTTGCCAGCGTGCAGTCGCACGTGTCCTGGAACTGGGAGAGCAGTTCTTTGGTGGACCGATCGTGAGTCAGATCGAACCATAACAGCTTTGGTTTTTCGGTCAGATTTGGCGCCATAGGACGACTACCCAGAGGTTCTTCCTGCCCTTTAGCTAGCAGTATTGTCACTGTGCCATCACTTCGCCGAATAATTTTTTATAAAAATGCGATTTTTTAGCGCCGGCCCCGCCATAGGACGCTCGCGAGCGCCCGCCAGCGCTGCGGTACAGGTGGATTTTCCGACCTCCCGGCTCCTTCCCATCCCCGCAAAAAAATCCTAGCGATGTGCAAAATCCTCCTAACGGCTATGACCACCTGCTGACTAGGGTTGCATCAGGCAGTTCGCAATGTACTGCCCCTTGAGAAAACAACCCCGATGAGGTGTGCGAAATGACTCTTCAAACAATCAAGGCTTCGGTACTGAAGTTCGCCAAGGATGAAGATGGCCTGACCATTGTGGAATATGCAGTGGCCGGTGGGCTGATCACCGTATTGGTGGCCGCCGCGTTTGTTCTTCTGGGCGGCGCCGTGAATACCAAGATCCGTGCACTGTGCCAGGCGGTCAACGGCAACGTTGCCTGCTGACCGCGGCAACTTGCAGCGAAGGGGACACGGTAACTTTCAAGGAATAAGCGTTTGCAACTCTTTAGCAGTGAGTACAACGAATAAATCAAATGGACTTCGCGCTGTCCCCCTCCCACTAGGTTTCTAGCAGTACTTCTTAATCAGCGTGAGGTTCATGAAATGACTTTCCATACGATAAAAACTTCGATCAGCAAGTTCGCCAAAGATGAAGACGGCCTGACCATTGTTGAGTACGCGGTGGCGGGGGGCTTGATCACGGTGTTGGTGGCAGCGGCATTCGTCCTTCTGGGCGGTGTGGTGGATACCAAGATCCGTGCGTTGTGCCAAGCCGCCAATGGCGACGTCGCCTGCTAACGATAACCCCCCTAGGGAGACGCATCATGTCCATGGAATTGCTGATGTCGACGGTACTACTGCTAGGACTGCTGGGCGTGGCGGTGGTGAGCGATCTGCTTCGCCACCGCATCCCCAACACGCTGGTGCTGTTGGGCCTGGCCTTGGGATTGGCCAGCCAGATTTATACCAGCGGGATTGGCGGCCTCGGCGACAGCCTGCTGGGTATGCTGATCTGTTTCGGGCTGTTCCTGCCCATGTACGCGGTCGGTGGCATGGCCGCCGGTGACGTCAAGCTGATGACCATGGTCGGCAGCTTCCTGCCTTTTCATTACGCACTGTGGGCCGCGCTGTTCAGCCTGATCGCCGGCGGTGTGTGCGGTTTCCTGATTGTCCTGGCCCGGGGCCAACTGCTCCAGACCCTGGGGCGCTACTGGCTGATGGTGCGAGCCCAGTCCTATCTGGCGCCGACCTCGGATGAAGTGGCCGGCAAACCCTTTCCATATTCGATTGCGATCCTGATCGGCACTTTGAACAGCGTCTACTGGCAACTGGTTGCCGGCGGCTGGGGAGTCTAGTCATGCACGTCATCAACGATAGCGATGCCTACCCCAGCGAACGGGAAGCAGTCCAACGCCTGGCGCCACAGCCGTGCACCATTGGCGATACCGGCCTGACCGAAAGCTTCCTGGGTGAGCTGGTGTGCAAGCACCTGCACGACGCCGGTGTGCTGGACATGTCGCGGCTGGTGGAGCGCCTGGCCCTGACCGGCGCGGTGCTCGAAGAGGTCCTGGCGTTCCTGCGCAAGGACGGTCGCGTCGAAGTGCTGGGCCAGTTGGGGCAAACGGGCGGGCAGACACTGCGTTACGGCCTGACCGAGCGCGGCCGCAGTTCGGCCCGTGACGCCCTGGCCCGTAGCGGCTACATCGGCGCGGCCCCGTTCCCGGTGAGCACCTATCGTTCGCTGATCAAGATCCAGACCATTCACCATGGCCGCATCACCGCCAAGGACATGAACCATGCCCTGGCCGGCCTGGTGCTGAGCCAAGGCATGCTCGACCAGTTGGGCGTCGCCCTCAATTCCGGGCGGGCGATTATGATCTACGGTCCGGCGGGCACAGGCAAAACCTATGTCAGCAGCCGATTGATCCGGTTGTTTGCCGAGGCGATCTGGGTGCCCCATGCCATCGTCATCAACGAGTCGGTGATCGAGATCTACGACCCACAGGTGCACCAGCGCCTGGATGACAACGGCCAATCGAACAACCTGATGCTCAACGAAGGCATCGACCGCCGGCTGCTGTGCTGCAAACGCCCGATCGTCATTACTGGCGGCGAGCTGAGCATGGAACAGTTGGATGTGCGCTACGACCCGTTCACCCGGCAATACCAGGCGGCGTTGCAGCTCAAGGCCAGCAACGGCTTGTTCATCATCGATGACATGGGCCGCCAGCGCATGGCGCCGGCCGAATTGCTCAATCGCTGGATCGTGCCCATGGAGGAGAAGCGCGACTTCATCAACCTGGGCGGCGGCCGCCATTGCGAATTGCCGTTCGACCTGGTGCTGGTGTTTTCCACCAACCTCAATCCCCTCGAATTGGCCGACGAGGCCTTCCTGCGGCGCATTGGCTACAAAGTGCAGTTCGGTTACCTCAAGCCCGAGGAGTACGAACAAATCTGGCGCCAGGAGTGCGAACGCCTGGGCATCCCGTATGACCCGCTGCTGGTGCGTTATGTCCTGCAGCGGCTGTATGCAGGCGAAGGCATGCCGCTGGTGCCTTGCCATCCCCGTGACCTGCTGAACATGGCGCTCGACCGCCAGCGTTACCTGGGCGGTTCCGGGCCCCTGTTGCCGCAAGAGTTGGAATGGGCCTGGCACAACTACTTCGTTCAGCTCGACTTCCTTTGATCTGGAGATACCGACATGAGCTCTCGTACGCTTCCCCTGATAGGCGTTTCCCTGGTAATGGGCCTTGGTGCCGCATGGATGGCCGACTCCTGGCTGAGCGCACGACTCAACGCGACCCCCGATGACCACTTGCGAAGCGTGGTGGTCGCCACGGTTGAAATCCCCTTTGGGCAAATGGTCGAGGCCCAGCAAGTCACTACCGTGCGCATGCCCATGGACACGATCCCGGACGACGCCTTCGATGCCAGCGAGCAGGCCGTGGGCAAGATCGCCACCTTCGACATCCTGCGCGGCGACATCGTGCGGGGCGCGCGTCTGAGCGAGCACTTGGGCGGCAGCACCCTGGCTTCGCTGATCGCACCGGACAAACGCGCCATATCGGTACGCGTGGACGATGTGGTCGGCGTGGGTGGCTTCCTCTTGCCGGGTAACCGGGTCGATGTCTTGGCGACCAAGACCACCAACGCCGGCAGCAACACCGCGACGTCCCGGACCCTCCTGGAAAACTTGCGGGTGCTGGCGGTAGACCAGACCGCCGGCACGGACAAGACCCAACCGGTAGTGGTGCGGGCCGTGACGCTGGAAATGTCCGCCAGCGAAGCGGAATTGCTGGTCACTGCGCAGACCGAAGGCAAGCTGCAATTGGCCTTGCGCAACCCGTTGAACCTGGAGAAAAAAGCCGTGGCCGTTGCGCCGCCAGCCCCTGCGCCAGTGATGGCGAAGGCCGCTGCACTGCCAAAACCTGTGGTGCAGCGCAGTGCCAAGCCGCAAGGCGCGGCGATCACGTTGATCCGCGGGGTTGAAAGCAGCGTGATCAATATCCGCTGAGTGACACCTCCATGCCAGGCCGTTTCGGGCCGTGGCGATGCCGATCCTCAAACGTTGTAATGAGGGCTCGATGATGAATGCCAATATCCGGCGCCAGGGAGGGGCGGTGAGTGTACTGATGGTGATTGCCCTGGTGGCGATTTCCATGATGGCGGCGTTGGCCCTGGATGGTGGGCACATGCTGTTGAACAAGACGCGCCTGCAAAATGCAGTGGATGCTGCGGCTCTGGGCGGCGCCAAGACCCTGAGCCAGGTCAGTGGCGGCATCAACATGGCCAGCACCACCCGTGCGGCGGCCCTGGACACGTTCAACAGAAATGCCAACGCCGCCGGCAATGCCGAGCTGGCAACCGCCGTCGCCGGCAATCCGGGTGCTTTTGCGGTAGTGGAGTTGTCCAGCAGTGTCTATGGCCCGTTCTCTTACCCAGGCCCCACGGACGCCAAGTACGTGCGGGTGTCGGTTGCCAACTATCAACTCAACGGTTTTTTCTGGAGTTTCGTCCAGTCGATGGGCAGCGGCGGCCTGGGTGGCAAAGCCGTGGCGGCGATCGCTACCGCCGGGCCCAGTCCCACTTCTCCTTGTGACCTGGCGCCGTTGATGGTCTGTGGCGATCCCACTCAATACAACCCGGCCGCCGGCAACTTCTGGGGGTATCAATTTGGTGACCTGGAAGTCCTGAAAACGGCGGCGGGGAACACCTCGCCCATCGGCCCGGGCAACTTCCAATTGCTGGATTTCGGCTCAGGTGGCAGTGCAGTCCGGGAAGATCTGGCCGGTGGTGGCTCGGTTTGCCGCAGTGTCGGCGACAACGTCCAGACCGCGCCAGGTAATAAAGCCGGCCCAACCTCCCAAGGTTTGAACACGCGCTTCGGTATCTACAACGGCCCAGTCAGTTCTTCGGACTACCCACCGGACCTGGTCACGGCTTCAGGCACTCCGGCGATCACCTACAACGATTCGCTCTCCCAGGCGCAATACAAAGGCCAGGCCATCACCTCGAGCAACGGCGATCTCTCGGCGGGTGGCGAGGCGATACAGGACTACAACGACTGGCGGGCGCAGGTCGCCGCCTGTGTGGCGGGTGGCGCCAGCGGTTGTGAAAGCAACGGGGTTTTCGAGCGCCGGATGCTGAAGATCGTGATTGGCGATTGCGCCGGGAAACTGAGTGGCTCTACGTCGATTCCGGTCTTGGGGTTCGGCTGCTATTTCGTCCTGCAGCCGGTAAGCGGCGGTGGTTCGGAGTCGATCATCTTTGGCCAGTTCGTCCAGGAATGCGAGGGCGACAACGTACCCGGCCCGACGCCGTCCACCGATTCCGGCCCACAGATCATCCAGCTCTACAAAACCTATCTCAACGGCAGCGGCACTCCGAGCACCGACTCGTAGGAGGCGTCATGGGACTTTCTCATTTCAAATCAGCGCAAGCCCAGCAAGGCGTGGCACTGGTGGAGTTCACCCTGGTGCTGCCATTGCTGCTGTTGCTGCTGCTGGCCTTCGGCGAGTTCGGCCGCATGCTCTACCAGTACAACGTGCTGTTGCAGGCCAGTCGCGATGCCGACCGCTTCGTCGCCAGCCAGGCGTGGAACTCCACCCTCGGCGCCGTCGCTTTGAGCAGCACGCTCCTGACCCAGACGAAAAACGTTGCGGTGTATGGCGTGCCCAGCGCTAGCGGAACCGCCGTGGTGTCCGGGTTGACCACGGCTAACGTGCAGGTCGCCGCCGTGGGCATCGATCATGTGCGCGTCACTATTACCTACACCTTCTGCCCGGTGATTGGTGCGGGCAGCTGCAATGGGTCGATTCCCGGGTTTTTTGGCAACGCCATTCCACTGGGCATCCAGTTGGTCGCAACCACCGTCATGAGGGCGCTGTGATGAATAACAAACACATGCGCGGCACTTACGTCGTGGAGTTCGCCTTCGTTGGCCTGCTGGTGTTCACCCTGTTGTTCGGCGTGCTGGAAATGGGCCGGTTGTATTTCACCGTCAACGCTCTGGACGAAGCCGCGCGGCGCGGTGCGCGGCTGGCCGCGGTGTGCAATATCAGCGACCCGGTGGTGTTGCGGCGGGCCATCTTCAACGCAGCGACGGATTCAGGCACCAGCCAACTGATCAGCAGCCTGGCGACCTCGAACCTGGCGCTGACTTATCTGGATGTCAACGGGGCCGTGGTGGCAAACCCGGCCGATACGTCTGGCGTCACTGGGTTTCGTGCCATCCGTTACGTCCAGTTGAGCGTACAGAATTTCGTTTTCAACCTGTTCATTCCCGGCTTAGGCGTGCCCATTACCTTGCCCACGTTCCGGGCAACCTTGCCACGCGAAAGCCTTGGGCGTCATTCCGATTCCGGGGAGATCACACCATGCTGAACACCAGGGAAACTCCGCTTGCGTCCACTACCGGCAGAGCCGGGCTGCGGATACTGATCAGCAGCCGCGATGCCGCGTCCCTGCGCGACCTGCAATGCGTCTGCCAGCGCATGCCTGGCCTTGAGGTGAGCACGCGCCTGGTCAGCAACGGGCATGTCGATCCGCTCTACGGCCTGGACCGCATGCCCGACCTGCTGTTGCTGCGCGTTAGCCACCTGTGGCGCGAAGAGTTGTCAGCCTTGCTGCAACGTCCGGCCCATGAGCGTCCGCCGATGCTGGTGTGTGGCCCTTTGGGCGAGCAGGAAGGCATGCGCCTGGCGATGCAGGCCGGCGCCCGGGATGTGCTGCCCGAACCCATTGCCGATACCGAATTGGTGGCGGCGTTGAATCGTCTGGTGGTGGACGTCCGCCTTGGCAACGGCAACGAAGGGAAGCTGGTCGCGGTGATCAGCGCCAAGGGCGGCTCCGGCGGAACCCTGGTGGCGTGCAATCTGGCCCAGCAACTCAGCGCCCGGGCAGGCAATACCTTGCTGTTGGACATGGACCTGCAATTTGGCAGCGTGACCCATTACCTGGACGTGGCGCAGTCTCACAGCCATCTGGAAGTGCTGCAGCAGGTCGACGACATGGACAGTGTCGCGCTGCGGGGCTTTTGCAGCCACTTCAGCCCGACCCTGCATGTGCTCGGTGGCCGGGCCGGTGAGTTGTGCCTGCCCCAGGACGCCCAGCCCGAACAGCTCGACGCCCTGTTGCAACTGGCCCGCGCCAGTTACGACTGGGTGGTGGTGGACCTGCCGCGGCAGATCGATCACCTCACCGGCTCGGTGCTGGAACAGGTGGACCGGGTGTACGTGGTGGTGCAACAGAGCGTCAGCCACCTGCGCGACGCCAGCGCCCTGGTGCGCATCCTGCGCGAAGACCTGGGCGTGCGCGGGGACCAGTTGCAGATCGTGGTCAACCGCTATGACAAATCCGCCGCCGTCAACCTCAAGGACATCGGCGAGGCCCTGCGTTGCACGAACCTGTCGAAATTGCCCAATGACTTCAACCTGGTCAGCCAGAGTCAGAACACTGGCGTGCCGTTGGGGCTGCATGCGCCGAAGGCGGCAATCACCGCCGCCCTGCGCGATTTGACCGAAGACCTGGTCGGTCACCAGATGGCCACAGACAAGGGCCTGCTTAAACGTGCCTTCAACCGTTTTTTCGGGGGATGACCCATGATCAGCGACTTTCGTAACCGCTTGCGCAAACAGCCCGTCAAACCTGGGGCTTCAGCCGACGCCCAGCCCGGCGACGGCCTGCCGGACCCGACAGACGCATTGATGGCCTGGGAGCAGGCCATCCCCGACGTGCTCTACGAAACCCGCAGCCAGGTCACGCCGGTGGAGGCCGAGTGGCGGGAGAAGATCTACCAGCAACTGCTCAAGGTCATGGACCTGTCGCTGCTCGATACCCTCGAACAAGTCGAGGCCGCGCGGCAGATACGCGAGATTTGCCAGCGTCTGCTCGAGGAGCATTCGGCACCGGTGAGTACGGCCAGCCGGCAATTGATCATCAAGCAGATCACCGACGAAGTGCTCGGCCTCGGGCCGCTGGAACCGCTGTTGGCCGACCATAGCGTGTCCGACATCCTGGTCAACGGGTTTGCCTCGGTCTACGTCGAGCGCTTCGGCAAGTTGCAACGCACCGACGTGCGTTTTCGCGACGACCAGCATTTGCTGAACATCATCGACCGCATCGTTTCCAGCCTGGGGCGGCGTATCGATGAGTCCTCGCCCTTGGTGGACGCCCGGCTCAAGGACGGTTCGCGGGTCAACGCGATCATTCCACCGCTGGCCATCGACGGTCCGAGCATGTCGATCCGGCGCTTCGCCGTGGACCTGCTCAACACCGACAGCCTGATCCAGGTCGGCACCATGACCCCTGCCATCGCCTTGCTGCTCAAGGCCATCGTTCGCGGGCGCCTGAACGTGCTGATCTCCGGCGGCACCGGCAGCGGCAAGACCACGATGCTCAACGTGCTCTCCAGTTTCATCCCTCACAACGAACGCATCGTCACCATCGAGGATTCGGCCGAGCTGCAACTGCAGCAACCCCACGTCGTACGCCTGGAAACCCGGCCGTCGAACATCGAGGGGCGCGGCGAGGTGAGCCAGCGGGAGTTGGTGCGCAACAGCCTGCGGATGCGCCCGGATCGCATTGTCATTGGCGAGGTGCGCGGCGCGGAGGCGATGGACATGCTCACGGCGATGAACACCGGCCACGACGGTTCGCTGACCACCATTCACGCCAACACTGCGCGGGATGCACTGGGGCGAGTCGAGAACATGGTGTCGATGACCGGGGCGACGTTTCCGATCAAGGCCATGCGTCAACAAATTGCCTCGGCCATCGATGTGGTGATCCAACTGGAGCGTCAAGAAGACGGCAAGCGACGTGTGGTGAGCATGCAAGAGATCAACGGGATGGAAGGGGAGATCATCACCATGACCGAAATTTTCTCCTTCGTGCGCCAGGGCATCGGTGAACATGGCGAGGTGCTCGGGGAGTATCGGCCCAGTGGCATGATCCCGGCCTTCCGAGATGTGCTGGCCAAGCGTGGCATCGAATTGCCGCTGACTCTGTTCCGCCCTGAGTGGATGGAGGGCCGGACGTCATGAGCAATATCCCCAGTGAATTCATCTTGATTTTCCTTGGCATGGTGTTCATCGCCGTGTTCCTGCTGTCCCAGGGCGTGGTGGTGCCGGTGTTCGGCGAAGCCGGCAGGATGCGCAAGCGCATTCGCGGTCGCCTGCATGTACTGGAGAAGGCCAACCACTTGCCCAACATGCAGACCGTGTTGCGGCAGAAATACCTGACGCGTCTGTCTCCCTTGGAAGCCCGCCTGGAACAGCTGCCGTTCATGGCCAACCTGACCCAACTGATCGAACAGGCCGGGCATGAATACCGCGCTTATCGGGTCATGCTGCTCGGTCTGGCCCTGGGGGCGGCGGCGGGTGCCTTGGTGCTGATGGTCTCGCCGGTCTGGTGGCTGGCGCTGCTGGCGACGTTCGTCGCGACCTGGCTACCGGTGCTGAAAATCCTGCGTGACCGCAACAAGCGTTTCGCCGCCTTCGAGGAAGGTTTGCCGGATGCACTGGACGCCATGTGCCGGGCCTTGCGCGCCGGGCACCCGTTCAACGAAACCCTGCGTCTGGTCGCCGAGGAACACAAGGGGCCGGTCGCCCAGGAATTCGGCATGACGTTTTCCGACATCAACTATGGCAACGACGTGCGCCGGGCCATGCTCGGCCTGCTGGAGCGCATGCCGAGCATGACGGTGATGATGCTGGTGACTTCGATCCTCATCCACCGCGAGACCGGCGGCAACCTGACCGAAGTGCTGGAGCGCCTGAGTCGCTTGATTCGCGGGCGGTTTCGCTTCCAGCGCAAGATCAGGACGCTGTCGGCCGAAGGACGCATGTCGGCCTGGGTGCTGGTGGCGATCCCGTTCGTGCTGGCGATCGCCATCGTGCTCACCAGTCCCAGCTACATGCCGGTGCTGATCAACGACCCCATAGGACACAAGCTGATCATCGGTGCGTTCTGCGCCATGTTGATCGGAATTTTCTGGATAAAAAAGATCATCCGGATCCAGGTTTAGGCGCTGGCGCGCCGAGAGGTATCAGTCATGGACTTTTTGCTCGGATTGTTGAGTCGGTTTACCGGTAACGAAGAACTGGCACGCCTGTTGTTCATCGCCGCGATTGGCCTCAGTACAGTGCTGGCGGCCGTCGCGCTGCTGTTATTGATGCTGGGCCTGCAGGATCCGGTGCAGCGGCGCCTGGCGCTGATCAAGCGCGGTTACGCGGGCAACGCTGTGGGGCAGGAGGCGCCCAGTAACCTGCAGCTCTTGTTGGAGCGGGTCGGCCAGCGCTTTGCCTCGACCGACCAGGCCCACACGTCCGCCACCCAGACCTTGCTGACCCACGCCGGTTACCGGTCTGCCTCGGCGGTGCAGATGTATTGGGCGGTGCGCCTGATGTTGCCGTTGTTGATGGTCGGCGTTGCGTTGTTGCTGCTGCCGATGGTCAAGGTTTCCGTGGCCATCGGCCTGTTGGCGGTGACCCTTGTGGCGGGCATTGGCTGGTTGCTGCCGGCGATCTACGTCGGCAAGCGCAAGCAGGCACGGCAAGGCCGGCTGCGTGCCGCGTTCCCGGATGCGCTGGACCTGATGGTGGTTTGCGTCGAGTCGGGCCTGGCCCTGCCCACGACGATCGAGCGGGTGGCTGAAGAGATGTCGGTCAGCCAGGTTGAACTGGCCGAGGAACTGGCGCTGGTCAATGCGCAGATCCGGGCGGGCATCACCAGCACCGAGGCCCTCAAGCAATTGGCCGTGCGCACCGGTCTGGAGGATATCCAGGGCCTGGTCAGCCTGCTGGCGCAAAGTATCCGTTTCGGCACCAGCGTGGCCGATACCCTGCGGATCTACGCCGATGAGTTTCGCGACCGGCGTACCCAGGCCGCGGAAGAAATGGGCGCCAAGATTGGTACCAAGTTGATCTTTCCGCTGATCTTCTGCCTGTGGCCGAGTTTCTTCCTGGTCGCTATTGGTCCGGCCATGATCGGTGTGTTCAGGGCTTTTGGGAATATGTAGATCGGTGGGTGTTCATGAGGCTTGTGTTCACCGCAGTCCCATTGTGGGAGCAAGCTTGTTCGCGATTGTTGATTGAGTACATATCCTTTGCCGCGGTAACGGCCACTTATGGTTTCGCCCTTACGGCGACTCACTTTTGAGAAGCGCAAAAGTAAGCAAAACGCTTCATGCCCCACCACTCGGTGCCTCGCCTAGGCTCGGCATGCCCTCACTCCGGCATTGCTCCGTGGGCCCGCCGCGAAGGGCCATCCATGGCCCAGCGCGACTATCCCGGCATCCATGCCGGGATGCCCACTCCACAATGCCTGCGTTCGGCCAGCGTGGTTAACGGGGCGCCGAGATCAACGTCCACCGCGAGGCGGCCTAGTAGCCGGCCTGGCTCTCCCGGTCGTACACCTCATCAGATCTGTGGGAGCAAAGCTTGCTCGCGAGGCGGCCTGACAGCCGACCTGGCTCTCCCAGTCGTACGCCGATCAGATCTGCCTGAGCAGGACCTGTGGGAACAGGACCTGTGGGAGCAAAGCTTGCTCGCGAGGCGGCCTGGCAGCCGACCTGGCTCTCCCGGTCGTACTCCGATCCCATTGTGGGAGATTGCTCGCGAAGGCGGCGGCACGTTCAGCATCGATGCCAAGCAGACCCACCGCAATCGCGAGCAAGCTCGGCTCCCACAGGTGATCCGGGTGTCCATGAGCCTTGTGTTCACCACAGGTTGTTGCCAGTGGTCAGCCAACCGTTCAAGCCAAAAGACCGCAGCCCTCGGCAGTTCCTACATCGGATCAAATGTAGGCGCTGGCGAAGGCTGCGGTCTTTTCGTTTCCGGCGTGTTTCATTTACTACTGGTGATATCGCCTCCCGAGTCCTGCTCAAAGAACTCCGGGATCGGGTAGTTGAAGCTGTTGAGCCAGCGTTGCATGGCCATCTCGCGTTCGGCGGCCGAGGCGGTTTGCAGGTTGGTGGAGGCCACAACGCCGCGAATCTGCAGTTGCATCCAGCTCTCGGTGCCTTGCTGTGCTGGCGAAGAGGGGCCAGGTTCAATGGCCCAGGCGCTGCTGGAAAGGCCCACCATGCATGCGATCATCAATTGTTTGGTTATCATTTCTTGGACTCCTCGTAACGTTCTACTTGACCGCGCCGGTTGAGGCATCGACAACCTCGGTCAGGCGGTTGGCGGGTGACGTCACCGCGTTAGTGGCCGAACCCCTGATTTTTTCCGCACGGGCCTGGGCATCTGCCACTTGCTGGGGGCTCAGCTTGGCCATGTTCGCGAGCTCGGCGGCCTGCTTCCAGTTGTCCTGGTAGATCAGCAGGGTCACCATGTTGAGCGCTGCCAGCGTGTCTGACTGCTGGAGCTCCATGGCGGTCATGAACTCGAAGCGGGCTTCTGAAATGCGTCGTTGGTTGAGGTAGACAACCCCCAGGTCGTTGCGGATCTTGCCTTCGGTCGGGGCCATCTTCGCTGCGCGTTCGAGGTATTGCGTAGCGGCGGTATTGTCATTTTTGGCGGCCGCCAACTGGCCAAGGCCATGTTCACCGTCTGCGGCCAGGCATGTCCCGAGCAGGCTTTTGTACAACGGTTCGGCCTCGTTGCGTCCCATCAGGCGCAGCACCCGAGCCTTGCGCAGGCGGACCTGGACCAAGTCCTCGGGCAAGCGTTCGAGGTTCGCCAGGCTGGCGTACAAACGACCTTCATTGGCCATGTCTTCGGCCATGTTCAGGGCCAGTTCCTGGTCGGATTCGGGCTTGGCGCATTGGGTCGAGCGTGAAGCCACTACGCTGTTGCTGGCACAGCCGACAAGCATCAAGCTCGCCGCTATTGCGATCACTGCTTTCATTGAATGCCCCTTGGCAACCCGTTGGATATCGGATGCCTTGCCCATCAGGCGCCGGCTCATTGGGAAAGCCCGCTGCGGTTGTCGAACTCGCCATGTTCGAGGAAGTACATGCGGTAGAAATTCGGGTCGTAATTACGCAGTTGCTCGCCCGGCAACGTCGGCAGTTGCGCGTCGGCGGCCAACGGTTGGACCAGGTGGGGGGTGACGATCATCAGCAGCTCGCGCTCTTCGCGGTTGATGGAGTTGTCGCGAAAGAACGCGCCGAGAATCGGCACATCGCCCAGCCCCGGAAACTTGTTCACCTGGGAGCTGTTGCGCGTGCTGATCAGGCCGCTGATGACGAAGCTTTCGCCGTCAGCCAGGGCGATACTGGTATCGGTACGGCGTACCGTCAGCGCCGGAACCAGCGTCCCGGCGATGTTCACGGCATTGGTGAAGTCCAGCTCGCTGACTTCCGGTGCCACCTTCAGCATGATGCGATTTTTGCCGATGACGGTGGGCGTCAGGGTCAGGCGGATGCCGAACTCCTTGTACTCGATGGACACGTTGTCGCTGCCGGCACTGGGCACGGGGATCGGCACTTCGCCACCGGCCAGGAAGCTCGCGCTCTGCCCGCTGAGGGCCACCAGGCTCGGCCGCGCCAGGGTATAGGCGAAACCACTGCCTTCCAGTGCGTTGATCATCAACAGCGTTTTTCCGGTGGCAAAGGACAGGTTGAACATGTCGTTATTGGCCGGCAATGAAGGCCGGACAATACCGCCGACGGTGGGCAAGGTCCTCGGCGAGCCGAACAGGAAGTTGCCACGGCTGCCAAAAATCGACGTCGAGGCTTCCTTGAGTTTGGTCCGGCTGACTTCAACGAAACGAATGTCGGTCTGCACCTGGGCGAGCAGCATCGGGTCTTCGGAAGGGATGCTCGCTGCGCTGGTCAGCGCCTCGGTGGCCCGGCCTTTGACAAAGACCATGCTCTGGCGCGGTATCTTCGAACAGTCGGTCCAGACCATCAGACTGGTGGCGCCGGGCGCCAGGCCTGTGAGGATGAAGGCATCGCTGCCACTGGGCTGCACATCGGCAATTTTCGGGTCGCCGACTGCCAACTTCGTCACGGGGGCGAGGATGCGCAGTTCGCTCTGATGCCCTTGGCCGACCTCGAAGGTCGCCGGCAAATTGTCCAGTTGCGAACAGTTTGCCGCGGCGGCCTGAGCCGCCTCCAAGCCAAGACCCATCCAGAACAGGCCATGAATGAAATGTTTTAGTACGGGAGCAGTGCGCTGGGTCATAAAGTGATCCTCGATAAAGAGACCATCCCTAGGCTTAACTATTTGCCTCGGATCACTTGAGAGGCCCGGGCTGCCCCTTTCCATCTCGCCTGACCGTTCATTTATTCCGGTTCCAGGCCTCGTCGCTACCAGCAAACGGGCGCATTTCACCGGCCTGACTGAACGACAGGCTGCTTGCAAACAATGTTTCGGTACCCGGGGGCTCCGGGGTTTTCGAAGGCAATGACGGTGTCGATCAGGTCGCTTCAGGAGCGTTGTGCCGACCCTGTCATCGCTTCTGTTTGACGGTAGTTCAAGCATGGCAAAGCGCCACGCATTGAATAAAAAAAATGACTTAAAAGTGACGGAAGGAAAGAGCTCGCTCAAAGAGGCGTCAATAATCTGTCTTTTTGTGTTGGGAAGGGCTGTTCGCAGGAGTGGATCTGGCAGGGGGAGGCGAGGCCTGCGAGCCATTCCTGGTCGCAGGGTCTGGCGGATCAGGCCACGTGATAGCGCACTGACAGTGTTCCTTTCTTTTGCGAAAGCGAGGCGATGGTGACTGTTCCCAACTCCTGCAGGCGCTGCACGTGAGTGCCGCCGCAACCATAGGCGGCCAGCTCGCCGAAACCGACTTCGCGCAGGCCTTCGCGTAACGTGATCAGGCGCGGCAGGTCGCCGGCAATCCATTCGTCGATGCCTTGCTGAATGGTCGAGGTGTCCAGTTCCTGAGGATTATCCCCTGGCTGGAATTGCACGCGGCTTTCGCCAGGCCAGTGATGGGCCTTGATCGGTTTCCAGCCACGGGCCTGGGCGAAATGACCGATCAGGTGCCCAGCCGTGTGCAGGCGCGAATTCAACTGTCGGCGCTGCGCATCCACGCTGATCGCAGCCATGCCCAAGGGCACCGGGCCGTCGACGTAATGGACGATCTGTGGCCCTTCCTGGACCACGCGCAGGACCTGGCTTTCACCGATCCAGCCGGTGTCGCAGGGCTGACCGCCACCCTGGGGATGGAACAGCGTGGCGTGCAGCACCACGGCAAACTCATGTTCCCGGGGGCTGCAATCCAGGACTTCCACGTTGGCCTTGAGGTCATCGCTATGGAAAAAGAGGCGAAGCGTCATGTGCCATATCCACGTCAGAAATTGTGACGGGATTATAGGCAGGGCGTAAAAGGGTGATAATCCGTTCAAATTTCAAAGGACTGTTGCGCCATGAGCACAAATCTACCGTTGCCGTTGCTGGCCGAAATGGCCATCTTCGTCAAGGTCGTGGAGACCGGCAGCTTCTCCGAGGCGGCCCGCCAGTCAGGTACATCACCGTCGGCCATCAGCCGAAGTATTTCTCGCCTGGAGAAAGCCCTGGCGACCCGCTTGTTGCAACGCACCACCCGCAAGTTGCGTCTGAGCGATGGCGGGGAAGAGGTGTTCAAGCGCTGTCAGGAAATGGTCGCCGCCGCTCGGTCGGTGATGGAGATCAGCGGGCAGTTCTCCCAGGAGGCTGAAGGCCGCATCCGCGTCAGCGTGCCCAAGGCGGTGGGGCGTTTCGTGATTCATCCGCACATGCCCGAATTCTTGCGGCGTTATCCGAAGGTCGATGTGGAACTGTTCCTGGAGGATCGGCAGGTTGACCTGATCGACGATCATGTCGACCTGGCCATCCGGATTACCGACCAACCTCCGGTCGGGCTGGTGGGGCGTCAGTTGCTGACCATCGATCATCTGCTTTGCGCCACGCCGCAATACCTGGCTGAACACGGGACGCCCATGCATCCTCATGACCTGTTGGAACACAGTTGCATTTACCTGGGGGCAACGGCGAACGACTCGCGCTGGAAATTCAAGAAAGGCACCAAATCCGTCACTGTAGGCGTGCATGGACGCTACGCGGCCAATCACACGGGCGTGCGGTTGGGGGCCGTCTTGCAGCACATCGGCATTGGCAGCCTGCCGTACTTCACCGCCCGCCATGCCTTGGAGCAAGGCTTGATCGTGCAGGTATTGGCCGACTGGACGTTCCTGGCTTCCTATCACGGTGGCTTGTGGTTGCTGCATTCGCCAACCCGCTACCTGCCGCCCAAGCTGCGAGTGTTCATTGATTATCTGGTGGCGTGCCTGGAGAAGGAGCCGACCTTGAGCACGGCGAGCGGCGGGAGTGGCCCCGGCAAGGTCGCAACGGGTTATGAGTTGCCGCAGAGTGATGGGTTGTTTTGACCGGCCTCATCGCGAGCATGCTCGCTCCCACAGGATCTGCCGTGCACATGAATTGTATGATCAACCACAACCCCGTGTGGGAGCGAGCTTGCTCGCGATGGCGGCCGTCTGCTCAACACTATAAAAAAAGCCCGCCGGGTTAACCGCGCGGGCTTTTGCATGACGGATCGCAATCAGTGCTTGCTGTCCTGGTCCGACATCGCCAGCAGTTGCTTTTCCTGGTTCCAGTCGAAAGGCTCGTCGTTTTGCTCGGCTTCGAAACGACGTTCCTCCAGGGCCTGGTACAGGGCGATCTCTTCGTCGGGCATGTAGTGCAGGCAGTCGCCGGCGAAGTACCAGAGCAGGTCGCGAGGCACCAGGTGGGCGATCTGTGGATAACGGACGATCACTTGGCACAGCAGGTCCTGGCCCAGGTACTGGCTTTCGATCGGGTCGACGGGCAGTTGCGCGCGCAACTCGTCGAAGCGCTCCAGAAACAGGGCGTGGCTTTCTTCGGGCACCTGTTCGGCCTCACCCACGGCGACCAGGATGCTGCGCAAGTGGTCAAGCAAGACAAGGTGATCGGCAACGACATTGGACACGAGATAAGTCCTCAAGAGCAAAACGGGCGCAGGAGTATAAAGCCCTTGCGCCCGCTTTTATAGGTAGAGCTATAGGTGACGAGCGTAGCTGGTCGTCAGTATCAACGGACCTTGCCTTGCGCCAGCGTCAACTCGTCCTTATCGAAGTCATCCACATCGATGACCTTGCGCCGCGCCGCCTCGGCCGCGCGCAACGTCTGCGCTTCAGCGGTTTGCAGCACGCCCGCTTCCAGGGCGGCGTCGATGAGGGGTTCGCCCGGCGCTGGGTTGAGTTGACCCTGCTTGAGCGCGACGTGCAGCTTCTTGTGCAGCGGATGGGCGGCGGCCAGCAGGTCGGCGGCGTGTTGCAGGGCGCCCACTGGATCGTCGGTCGATTGCGGGCGATAGCAGCCCTGCAGCAACTCTTCGAGGGTCGGGTCACCCTTGGGCCGGCCGATGACCGCCGCCACCTCGGCGTCGAGCTTGTCGCTCGGGCCCTTGTGACGACGACCGAAGGGGAACACCACCAGGCGCAACAGGCAACCCAGTACCCGGTTCGGAAAGTTGCTCAGCAGTTCATCCAGCGCGCGCTCCGACTGGCCCAGGCTTTCCTCCATGGCCCAGGTGAACAGCGGTGTCATGTGGTCCGGCGAGTCCAGGTCGTGATAGCGCTTGAGCGCCGCGGACGCCAGGTACAGATTGCTCAATACGTCTCCCAAGCGGGCCGACAAGCGTTCCCGGCGTTTGAGTTCGCCCCCGAGCAGCATCATGCTCAAGTCCGCCAGCAGGGCGAATGCCGCGGCCTGCCGGTTGAGCGCGCGGAAATAACCTTGGCTCAAGGCATTGCCGGGCGCCTTCTCGAAATGCCCCAGGCCGAGGTTGAGCACCAGGGTACTGGCGGCGTTACTTATGGCAAAACCAATGTGCTTGAGCAACAAGGCGTCGAACTCGACCAGTGCCTGGTCTTTGTCTTCACGGCTTGCCAGGGCCATTTCCTTGAGCACGAACGGGTGACAGCGAATGGCGCCCTGGCCAAAGATCATCAGGTTGCGCGACAGGATGTTCGCGCCTTCGACCGTGATGAAGATCGGCGCACCTTGCCAGCTACGGCCCAGGTAGTTGTTCGGGCCCATGATGATGCCCTTGCCGCCATGCACGTCCATGGCGTGGCTGATGCACTCGCGACCGCGTTCGGTCAGGTGGTACTTGAGGATCGCCGACAGCACCGAGGGTTTCTCTCCCAGGTCCACGGCGTTGGCGGTCAGCATGCGTGCCGCGTCCATCATCCAGGCGTTGCCACCGATGCGCGCCATGGCTTCCTGGATACCTTCGAACGCCGACAACGGTACGTTGAATTGCTCGCGCACCTGGGCGTACTGGCCCGTCACCAGGCTGGTGAACTTAGCAGCACCGGTGCCCACCGCCGGCAGGGAAATCGAGCGCCCGACCGACAGGCAGTTCATCAGCATCATCCAGCCCTTGCCGAGCATGGCCTGGCCGCCGATGAGAAAGTCCAGCGGGATGAACACGTCCTTGCCCCAGTTCGGCCCGTTCATGAACGCCGCGCCAAGGGGCAGGTGACGGCGGCCGATCTGCACGCCAGGGGTGTCGGTGGGAATCAAGGCGAGGCTGATGCCCAGGTCTTCTTCATCGCCCAGCAGGTGATCGGGGTCATAGGCCTTGAAGGCCAGGCCCAGGAGGGTGGCCACCGGTCCCAGGGTGATGTAGCGCTTTTCCCAGTTCAGGCGCAGGCCCAGGGTTTCCTGGCCTTCCCATTCACCCTTGCAGATGATGCCGGTATCGGGCATCGCCCCGGCGTCGGAGCCGGCCAGCGGCCCGGTCAGGGCGAAGCAGGGAATGTCGTCGCCGCGGGCCAGTCGCGGCAGGTAATGGTTGCGTTGTTCGTCGGTGCCGTAGTGCAGCAACAGCTCGGCCGGGCCGAGGGAGTTGGGAACCATCACGGTGGAGGCCAGGTCGCCGCTGCGCGTGGCCAGTTTCATCGCCACCTGGGAATGGGCATAGGCAGAAAAGCCTTTGCCGCCGTATTCCTTGGGAATGATCAGCGCGAAGAACCCGTGCTCCTTGATATGAGCCCAGGCTTCGGGCGGCAGGTCCATGGCCTGGCCGATCTGCCAGTCGCTGACCATCGCGCAGAGGGCTTCGGTGGGGCCGTCGAGGAACGCCTGCTCCTCCTCGGTCAGTTGCACCTTGGGGTAGGCCAGCAGCAAATCCCAGTCCGGGCGGCCGCTGAACAGTTCGCCGTCCCACCACACCGTGCCGGCATCGATGGCGTCGCGCTCGGTCTCGGACATGGGTGGCAGGGTTTTCTGGAACCAGTCGAACATCGGCGCGCTGAAATACTTGCGGCGCAGGTCCGGTAGCAGCAGCGGGGCCGCGACGGCGGCGAGCGCTACCCAGAAGATCAGCATCAGCCAGCCGGGAGCCGGGCTGAACAGGCTCATGGCCAGCAGGTAGGCCGCGATGATGCCCAGCGCGGTCAACGGAGCGGTGCGCCGATGCGCCAGCCAGGCTTTACCGACGACCAGAACCAGTATCCACAACAACAGCATATGTAATCCTCCGTGAACCAAGGCAAAACCGACCCTCAGAGCTTAGACGGCATCTGCAGAAACGGCGCTCGGCGTGATGTGATTGATTTCGTGGGAAACCTTGGATGCATTGCGCCAGTCTGGTTGGCAACAAGCGCGGGAAATCGTTCGTTAACAAGGTGAGAAAACGCCATTGTTTGGCCGGAATGCCGTTATCGCTGGGCTGGGGCTGTGGATAAACTCAAGGCAAGCCCTCCCGTAGGAGCTGTCGAGTGCAACGAGGCTGCGATCTTTTGATCTTGATTTCGATCTGTCGGTCTTTCGCTCTGGATGCAATTGTCTGGGGAAAGATCGCAGCCTCGTTTCACTCGACAGCTCCTACACAGCTCCTACACAGCTCATACGGGTGGTGATGTATCCCGAGAGGTCTTTCCTTTATGCAGCAATACCTGAACCCCGGCCCCTTCATCGACAGCGATCATCCCGCGGTCATCGACTTCACCGAAACCCACCGCGGTACCGACCGCGACCCGCTGGCGCAAGCGGTCAGCCTGTATTACGCGGTGCGCGAAGCGGTGCGCTACAACCCCTACACCTTCAGTCGCGACCCGGCGACCCTGCGCGGCAGTTACGCGCTGGCTGCAGGCCAAAGCTATTGCGTGCCCAAGGCTACCTTGCTGGCCGGCTGCGCCCGGCATTGCGGCATCCCGGCGCGCATCGGCCTGGCGGATGTCCGCAATCACTTGTCCACGCCGCGCTTGCTGGAGTTGCTCAGGAGCGACGTGTTCGCCATGCACGGTTATACCGAGCTGTACCTGAACGACCGTTGGGTCAAGGCCACGCCGGCATTCAACCAGGGGCTGTGCGAGTTGTTCGACGTGGCCCCGCTGGAATTCGACGGTCGCCACGACAGCGTTTTCCACCCGTTCAATCGGCAAGGGGCGAAGCTGATGGAGTACGTCACCGACCACGGCCCGTTCGCCGATGTGCCCGAAGCGTTCTTCTTCGAACACCTGGAGAAATGCTACCCGCACCTGTTCGGCGAGCAGGTGCCGCTCTTGCTCGGCGACTTGCAGGGTGATTTGAGTCGTGCCTGATCCGGCGTATGCTGCGGCGGCATTTATCCATCGAGGACGCCGAGATGCTGAAGATATGGGGCCGGAAAAATTCATCGAATGTGCGCAAGGCGTTGTGGTGCGCAGAAGAGCTGGGGCTGGCCTACGAGGCCATTGATGCGGGCGGGGCATTCGGAGTGGTGGACACGCCCGAGTACCGTGGGAAAAACCCCAATGGTCGGGTGCCGATGATCGAAGACGACGGCTTTGTTCTCTGGGAATCCAACACCATCGTGCGTTACCTGGCTGCTCGCCATGCGTCGGGTTCGGCTTGGTATCCCGCTGACGTACAGGCACGGGCCCAGGCTGAAAAATGGATGGACTGGACCACCTCCAGTTTTGCCGCACCGTTTCGCACCGTGTTCTGGGGCGTCTTGCGCACCCCGGCCGAGCAACAGGACTGGGCGGCTATCAACGCGGCGATCAAAGAGTGCGACGACTTGCTGGCGATGGTCGAGCAGACCTTGAGTGAGCAGCCCTATCTGTCGGGTGATGAAATCGGCATGGGTGACATTCCCCTGGGCAGTTTCATTTATGCCTGGTTCGAGATGCCCATCCAGCGCGCGGAGCTACCTGGCGTGCAGGCCTGGTACGCGCGGTTGCAGCAGCGTGCGGCCTACCGCAAGGCTGTCATGACCGCGTTGACTTAATACTTACTATCGACACACTTGACTGTACTTGTGCGGCGACGCCAAGCACCATTGCCTTCGTGCGCCGTGGTTGCATTGCTCGCCGCCCGCCCTTATCTATTCTTTCCTCCCTCCCTTCTTGGTGCGTAATCCGATATGAGTTCCGCTCTGTCCATCCGGCAGCTAACCAAAACCTACGGCAACGGTTTCCAGGCCTTGAGTGGTATCGATCTGGACGTCGCCGAAGGTGATTTCTTCGCCTTGCTCGGCCCGAACGGTGCCGGTAAATCCACCACCATCGGCATTCTTTCCACGCTGGTGAACAAGACCAGCGGCACGGTGAATGTCTTTGGTCATGACCTGGACCGCGAGCCCGCCGCCCTCAAGCGCTGCATCGGCGTGGTGCCCCAGGAGTTCAACTTCAACCAGTTCGAAAAGACCTTCGACATCGTCGTGACCCAGGCCGGTTACTACGGCATTCCGCCGAAGATCGCCAACGAGCGCGCCGAGCAGTACCTGACCCAACTGGGCCTGTGGGACAAGCGCGACGTGCCGTCCCGTTCATTGTCCGGCGGCATGAAGCGTCGCCTGATGATTGCCCGCGCGCTGGTGCATGAGCCGCGCCTGCTGATCCTCGACGAACCGACCGCTGGCGTGGACATCGAACTGCGTCGTTCGATGTGGAGCTTCCTCACCGAGCTGAACCAGAAAGGCATCACCATCATCCTCACTACCCATTACCTGGAAGAGGCTGAGCAGTTGTGCCGCAACATCGGCATCATCGACCACGGCACCATCGTCGAGAACACCAGCATGCGCCAGTTGCTCAGCCAACTGCATGTGGAAACCTTCCTGCTGGACCTGAAAAACGACCTTAAGGCGGCACCCCAGCTCATGGGTTATCCAGCCCGCCTGGTAGACAGCCACACCCTGGAAGTCCAGGTGGACAAAGCCGTGGGCATTACCGGCTTGTTCGCCCAACTGGCGCTGCAAAACATTGAAGTGCAGAGCTTGCGCAACAAAACCAATCGCCTCGAGGAGTTGTTCGTGTCCCTGGTGGAGAAAAATCTGGCGAAGGTGGCGGTATGAGCATGAGTTCCGAACTGCGCCCCAACCTCATCGCCCTCAATACCATCGTTTACCGTGAAGTCCGGCGTTTCATGCGGATCTGGCCGCAGACGTTGCTGCCGCCCGCCATCACCATGGTCTTGTACTTCGTGATCTTCGGTAACCTGATCGGCCGGCAAATTGGCGACATGGGTGGTTTCACCTACATGGACTACATCGTGCCGGGGCTGATCATGATGTCGGTGATCACCAACTCCTACGGCAACGTGGTGTCCAGTTTCTTCGGCAGCAAGTTCCAGCGTTCGATCGAAGAACTGATGGTTTCGCCAGTGTCGCCCCATACGATCCTCATCGGCTACACCCTGGGCGGTGTGCTGCGAGGCCTGGCGGTGGGCCTGATCGTGACCCTGTTGTCGTTGTTCTTCACCCATTTGCAGGTGCATCACCTGGGGGTAACGGTATTGGTGGTGGTACTCACGGCCACGATCTTTTCACTGCTGGGTTTCATCAATGCCGTGTTTGCGCGCAACTTCGATGACATCTCCATCATCCCGACGTTCGTGCTGACGCCGCTGACCTACCTGGGCGGGGTGTTCTACTCGATTTCCCTGCTGCCGCCGTTCTGGCAGACCGTGTCCTTGGCCAACCCGGTGCTGCACATGGTCAACGCCTTTCGCTACGGCATTCTCGGGGTGTCGGACATCAAGATCAGCATCGCCATTACCTTCATGCTGGTGGCGACCGTGGTGCTTTACCTCGGTTGCGCGCGGTTGCTGGTCAGCGGGCGCGGGATGCGTACCTAACCCCCCTGTGGGAGCGAGATTGCTCGCGATAGCGCCAGTCGAAGCGCCACTAAAAAGGCCTCCATTCCCAGGAGGCCTTTTTGCATTTCACATCCGGCTTTTCTTGCGCCGCTTCCACTGTCGGGCGACCCACCAGCGCCAGTAACTCATGGTGACGAAGTAGGCGAGGGAACCGAGTACCAGGCCGGTCACCACCGAACCGAGCAGGAACGGCTGCCACAAGGTGGACAACTGGCCGCTGATCCATTCCCAGGTCAGTTCTTCGGGCAGCGTCCGGGCGGGCACGTCCATCAGCCAGGCGCCAGCCTGGTAAGTGCAGAAGAATACCGCCGGCATGGTGATCGGATTGGTCAGCCACACCAGGCTCACCGCAATCGGCATGTTGCCGCGCACCGTGATGGCCAGTGCGGCGGCCAGCAACATTTGCAACGGGATCGGCAAGAATGCGGCAAACAGGCCGACAGCCATCGCCCGGGCTACAGAGTGCCGATTGAGGTGCCAAAGGTTGGGATCGTGCAGCAGGGTGCCGAGAAAACGTAAGGATTTATGTTCCCGAATGCTCTCTGGGTCTGGCATGTAACGTTTGAAAAGGCGCCGGGGCATAAGGCTTCTCGGTCGGTTCAACGCATTAAGGCCGCAAGTATGTCCGGATTCTACGGTCGACAGATTCAGACTTTGTGACAATTGATAACGCCCGCGGTGCCGCGGACCGTCTATGCCTCAAGAGGGTACTCTCAAGGACGGGTTATGCGCACAGGGTTAGTCGCGCTTGCACTGGGGCTGTTGGCCCCGATTTTTTTGCCGGTACTGCCGCCGTTGTGGCTGATTGCTGCCATGCCGGTGCTGGCATTGATGGCGTTGCCGTTTCGAACCTATCCACTGGGTTTTTTCCTGTTCGGGCTGGCCTGGGCCTGCCTGTCGGCGCAGTGTGCGCTGGACGAACGGTTACCCATCGCGCTCGACGGCGAAACCCGCTGGGTCGAGGGGCGGGTGGTCGGTTTGCCGCAACAGGGCGAAGGCGTGGTGCGCTTCGAACTGGCCGATGCCCACTCACGTCGTACCCGACTACCGGCGACGATGCGCCTTGCCTGGTTCGGTGGTCCGCCGGTCAGCAGCGGCGAACGATGGCGATTGGCGGTGAAGCTCAAGCGGCCCTCCGGGCTGTTGAACCCGCACGGCTTCGACTATGCCGCCTGGTTGCTGAGCCGCGGCGTCGGCGCGACCGGTACGATCAAGGATGGCCGTCTCCTGCAAGCGGCCCGGGGGGCCTGGCGCGATGAGGTGCGCCAGGCGCTGGCACAGGTCGATGCCCACGGTCGCTCCGGTGCGCTGGCGGCTCTGGTCCTGGGCGACGGGGGCGGGCTGAGTCGCGAGGATTGGCAGGTGCTGCAAGACACCGGCACCGTCCACTTGCTGGTGATCTCCGGGCAACACATTGGCCTGCTCGCCGGCCTGGTGTACCTGTTGGTGGCCGGTGCGGCGCGTTATGGCCTGTGGCCGGTGGGGCTGGCCTGGTTGCCTTGGGCTTGTGCGTTGGCCTTCTGCGCCGCTCTGGGCTACGGCTTGCTCGCCGGCTTCGAGGTGCCGGTGCGACGGGCCTGCGCGATGATCGGCCTGGTGTTGCTGTGGCGCTGGCGTTTCAAACAGCCAGATCCGTGGTGGGCATGGCTGCTGGCCTTCGTCGGGGTGCTGGTGTTCGACCCGCTTGCCAGCTTGCGGCCGGGGTTCTGGTTGTCGTTTGCGGCCGTCGCCATATTGATGTTCACCTTTGGCGCTCGCCTGGGGCCCTGGCGCTGGTGGCAGACCTGGACCCGTGCCCAGTGGCTGGTTGCGCTCGGCCTGTGTCCGTTGTTGTTGATCGTGGGCTTGCCGGTCAGCCTCAGCGGGCCATTGGTGAACCTGCTCGCGGTGCCTTGGATCAGCCTGTTGGTATTGCCGCCAGCGCTGCTTGGCACGGCGTTGTTGCCGGTGCCGCTCATGGGCGAAAGTCTGCTGTGGATCGCCGGAGGGCTGCTCGATCTGCTGTTCAAGGGGCTGACGCTGGTTGCCGGACGAATGCCGGCCTGGGTCCCGACTGCAGTCCCGCCCTGGGCCTTGGGTATCGCCGCCTTCGGTGCTTTTTTGCTGCTGTTGCCCAAAGGTGTGCCGCTGCGTGTACTGGGGTGGCCGATGGTGTTGCTGATGGTTTTTCCACCGCAAGAACACCTGCCGCAAGGGCAAGCCGAGATCTGGCAATTGGACGTGGGCCAAGGGTTGGCGGTGTTGGTGCGGACTCGGCGGCACACCCTGCTTTACGACGCCGGGCCGCGCTTTGGCGAGGCTGACGTGGGCGAGCGCGTCGTGCTGCCGACCTTGCGCAAATTGGGTGTGCGCGGCTTGGACCTGATGTTGCTCAGCCATGCCGACGCCGATCATGCTGGCGGTGCCCGTGCCGTGCGCAATGGGTTGCCAACGATGGAAGTGATCAGCGGCGATCCTGACGCGCTGCCCGCCGAGCTGCTGGCCGGGCCTTGTGACAGTGGCAGGCGCTGGGAATGGGACGGGGTCGGGTTCGAGCTGTGGCGGTGGGCCTCTGCTGTCGAGAGCAACCAGAAGTCCTGCGTCTTGCTGGTCGAGGCCGGCGGCGAGCGCCTGCTGCTGACCGGCGATATCGACACCCCTGCCGAGCGCGCTTTGCTCGACGAGGCCCTGGCGGTGCCGATCCAGTGGCTGGCCGCGCCGCATCACGGCAGCCGCAGTTCGTCGTCGATGGCGTTGCTGTCACGTCTCAAGCCGCATTCGGTATTGATCTCCCGAGGGCAGGGCAACGCGTTCGGCCACCCTCATCCCCAGGTGATCGCCCGGTATCGACGCTCGGGCCTGGCGATCTACGACAGCGCCGAGCAGGGCGCCATTCGTCTGCAATTGGGGGCTTTCGAGGTGCCGCGCGCCGAGGCCAGGCACCGACGTTATTGGCGTGATTCGCCCGCAGTCGGGCCACCGGGGCAATATTGATCCAGCGCAATCGGCTGATGCGCTTATCGGTGGGGCGGGTCTGCAACGCGAGTCTGTGTGATAAAGTGGCGCACTTTTTCGAGGGGGCAGTCACTGTGTGGGAATTGGTCAAATCCGGCGGCTGGATGATGTTGCCGATCATTCTGAGTTCCATCGTGGCACTGGGTATCGTTGCCGAACGCCTGTGGACCCTGCGGGCCAGCCGCGTGACCCCGGAGCATCTGCTCGGGCAGGTCTGGGTCTGGATCAAGGACAAGCAACTGAACAAGGACAAGCTCAAGGAGCTGCGTGCCAGCTCGCCGCTGGGGGAGGTCCTCGCCGCCGGCCTGGCGAACTCCAAGCATGGTCGCGAGATCATGAAGGAGTGCATCGAGGAAGCCGCTGCCCGGGTCATCCATGAACTGGAGCGCTATATCAGCACCCTGGGGACCATCGCCGCCATGTCCCCCCTGTTGGGCCTGCTGGGTACGGTGCTGGGCATGATCGACATCTTCAGCGCGTTCACCGGCTCCGGCATGACCACTAACGCCGCAGTACTGGCGGGGGGCATTTCCAAAGCCTTGATCACCACCGCCGCCGGCCTGATGGTGGGTATTCCGGCCGTGTTCTTCCACCGGTTCCTGCAACGCCGCGTCGACGAGTTGGTGGTCGGCATGGAGCAGGAAGCCATCAAGCTGGTCGAGGTGGTGCAGGGGGACCGTGACGTGGACCTGGCTGGGGGCAAGAAGTGAAATTCCGCCGCAAGCCACGGGAAAACATCGAGATCAACCTCGCGTCCCTGATCGACGTGGTGTTCATCCTGCTGCTGTTTTTCGTCGTGACCACCACATTCACCCGGGAAACCCAGCTCAAGGTTGAATTGCCGCAGGCCGTCAGCGGCTCGCCGGCCGAAGACCAGCAACTGAAGAACCTGGAAATCACCATCAGCGCCGAAGGGGCGTTCTCGGTGAATAACCAATTGCTGCCCAAGAGCGACCTGGCGAGCCTGATCGAGGCCCTGCAGAAGGAGTCTGGCGGCGACACCACCCTGCCGCTGTCCATCAGCGCTGACGGCAAGACCCCTCATCAATCGGTGATCACCGCCATGGACGCGGCCGGCAAGCTCGGTTTCAGCCATCTGCGCATGACCACGGTCGAGGCGGCTCCCGCACCCTGATGGCCATGTCCGATCGATTGCTTGCCGCGTGGTACGAAGGTCACCCGGCCCTGACCCTGCTACGGCCGCTGGAGTGGTTGTACCGACGGGTGGTGGTGGGTAAGCGCGAGCGTTTCCTGGCGGGTGAAGGGTCGATCTACCAGCCCCCCGTGCCGTTGGTGGTGGTGGGCAATATCACGGTCGGCGGCACCGGCAAGACGCCGTTGATTTTGTGGATGATCCAGCACTGCCAGCGCAGTGGCCTGCGGGTCGGTGTGGTCAGCCGGGGGTACGGCGCCAAGCCGCCGCAGCTGCCGTGGCGCGTCGCGGCCGAGCAGGGCGCCGATGTCGCGGGTGATGAGCCGCTGTTGATCGTCCAGCGCACAGGTGTGCCGTTGATGATCGACCCTGATCGCAGTCGCGCGATCCAGGCGTTGCTGGAGGCCGAACCGCTGGACCTGATCCTGTCCGACGACGGCATGCAGCATTATCGAATGGCCCGGGACCTCGAGTTGGTGTTGATCGACAACGCCCGTGGCCTGGGCAACCAGCGTTGCCTGCCTGCCGGACCGTTGCGCGAGCCGGTCGAGCGCCTGCAATCGGTCGACGCGGTGCTGTACAACGGCGCCAGCGCCGACCGCGAAGACGGTTTCGCCTTCGAGTTGCGTCCCACCGTACTGGTGAACCTGGCCAGCGGCGAACGGCGCTCCCTTGAGCATTTCCCACCCGGCCAGGCCCTGCATGCCGTGGCCGGCATCGGCAATCCCCAGCGTTTCTTCAAGACCCTCGAAACGCTACACTGGCGGCCAATACCGCATGGGTTTGCCGACCACGCCGAATACAGCGCCCAGGCCCTGAGTTTCACGCCATCGCTGCCGGTGGTCATGACGGAAAAGGACGCAGTCAAATGCCGTGCCTTCGCCGGCCCCGACTGGTGGTACCTGGCGGTAGACGCCGCGCCGTCACCGGCCTTCGCGGCCTGGTTCGATACGCAGTTGATGCGCCTGTTGCCGGATCGGCTTTTGCCTTAAAACCTTTTATCCAGGGGAATTCCATGGACACCAAACTGCTCGATATTCTGGCCTGCCCGGTCTGCAAAGGCCCGCTCAAGCTCAGCGCCGACAAGACCGAACTGATCAGCAAGGGCGCCGGCCTGGCCTACCCGATTCGCGACGGCATCCCGGTGATGCTCGAAAGCGAAGCCCGCACCCTGACCACCGACGAGCGCCTGGATAAATGACCGCAGCCTTTACCGTTGTCATTCCGTCGCGCTTCGCCTCGACGCGCCTGCCCGGCAAGCCGTTGCTGTCGATTGCCGGCAAGCCGATGATCCAGCATGTCTGGGAGCAGGCCTGCAAAAGCAGCGCCCAGCGTGTGGTGGTGGCGACTGACGATGCGCGCATCGTGGAGGCCTGCAAAGGCTTTGGCGCCGAAGTCGTCCTGACGCGTGAAGACCATAATTCCGGCACTGATCGCCTGGCGGAGGTCGCGGCGAAACTCGGTCTTGCCGCCGACGCGATCGTCGTCAATGTGCAAGGTGACGAGCCGTTGATCCCGCCGAGCGTGATCGATCAGGTCGCCGCCAACCTTGCGGCCCACACCGAGGCGCGCATGGCCACCCTGGCCGAGCCGATCAAGGATGTGCAGACGCTGTTCAACCCCAACGTGGTCAAGGTGGTCAGTGACCTCAATGGCCTGGCGTTGACCTTCAGCCGCGCGACGTTGCCTTGGGCGCGGGACGCATTCGCCCAAAGCCGTGACGTGATGCCGGAAGGCGTGCCATACCGCCGTCACATCGGTATTTATGCCTACCGCGCAGGCTTTCTCCAGGACTTCGTCGCTTGGGGCCCGTGCTGGCTGGAAAACACTGAAGCCCTGGAACAGCTACGTGCCCTGTGGCACGGCGTGCGAATCCACGTCGCCGATGCGCTGATCGCCCCGCCGACCGGCGTCGACACTGCCGAAGACCTCGAGCGCGTTCGTCGCCTGCTGGAGGCCTGATGCGGGTCCTGTTCGTCTGCCTCGGCAACATCTGCCGCTCGCCCACCGCCGAAGGCATCCTGCGCCACAAGTTGCGCGACGCCGGGCTGACCGGGCAGGTGGAAGTCGCTTCCGCCGGCACCGGTGACTGGCACGTCGGCAAAGCGCCGGACAAGCGCAGCCAGGCGGCGGCCCTGAAGCGTGGCTACGACTTGTCGGCCCAGCGCGCGCAACAGGTGACCCGTGCCGACTTCGCCACCTACGACCTGATCCTGGCGATGGACAGCAGCAACCTGCGCCACCTCAAGGCCCTGCAACCGGCCAGTGGCAGGGCCGAACTGGACCTGTTCCTGCGTCGCTACGAAGCCGAACTCGACGATGTGCCGGACCCGTACTACGACGGCGAGCAGGGCTTCGAGCAAGTGCTGGACCTGATCGAACGCGCTACCGATCGCCTGGTGATCGAATTGAAGGGGCGGTTATGACCTTGCAGGTTCGGGCGGGCGTCAGCCTCAAGCCCTTCAACAGCTTTGGTGTGGACGTCACTGCCCGGTTGTTCGCTGAAGCCCACAGCGATGGCGATGTTCGCCAGGCGCTGGCCTATGGCGCCGAGCATGCCGTGCCGCTGCTGGTAATCGGCGGTGGCAGCAACCTGCTGCTGACCGGTGACATCGACGCCTTGGTGTTGCGCATGGCCAGCCACGGCATTCGTTTGCTCAGCGATGACGGCGAACGGGTGGTGGTCGAGGCCGAAGCCGGGGAACCCTGGCACCCGTTCGTCCAGCATACGCTGGCGCAAGGCTGGTCCGGGTTGGAGAACCTCAGCCTGATCCCCGGCACCGTGGGCGCGGCACCGATGCAAAACATCGGCGCCTACGGTGTGGAGATCAAGGATGTCTTCGCCGGCCTCACCGCGCTGGATCGCCAGACCGGTGAGCTGCGCGAGTTCACCCTGGAGGAGTGCTGTTTCGCCTACCGCGACAGCGTGTTCAAGCAGCAGGTGGGGCGCTGGTTGATACTGCGGGTGCGTTTTGCCCTCAGTCGCGCCGCACACTTGCACCTGGAGTACGGTCCGGTCCGCCAGCGATTGACCGAACAGGGCATCGATCAGCCGACGCCCACGGACGTGAGTCGGGCCATCTGCAGCATCCGCAGCGAAAAACTCCCCGACCCGGCCGTGCTGGGCAATGCCGGCAGCTTCTTCAAGAACCCGCTGGTGCCGGCCACGCACGTGGCGCAACTCAAGCTGCAATTCCCTGACCTTGTGGCTTATCCACAGCCTGGAGGGCAGATGAAAATCGCCGCCGGTTGGTTGATCGAGCGCGCTGGCTGGAAGGGTTTTCGCGAGGGTGACGCCGGGGTGCACAAGTTGCAGGCGTTGGTGCTGGTCAACTACGGCAGCGCCACGGGCCCGCAACTTCTGGACCTGGCCCTGCGCATCCAGAAAGACATTGCCGAACGTTTCCAGGTCGAACTGGAAATGGAGCCCAATCGGTACTGAGCGACTTTTCGCAAGCGCCTGAAAAACGCCCTGCACGCCCTGCACACGAGCATTTGTGCAGGATTGTGCAGGGCGTTTTGCGTGATCCTGGGTTAATTTAGCTTCCTAACGATGCGACCATCGCATCCTAAAGGCCCGATGCAGACGCCTGCGTGCGCCGGCATAAGAGAGCCTGATCAGCCTGAGTCAGTCTGCGACAACCGAACCGTTACCTAAGCGGCAGATTGCTCGACCCCATAACTCGATCACTATGCGGCGTGCCCATGATTACCCTGAAACTCAATGGAAAAGACCATCAACTGGACGTGACCGAGGACATGCCGCTGCTGTGGGCTATCCGGGATGTGGCCGGTTACAACGGCACCAAATTCGGCTGCGGCATGGGCCTGTGTGGCGCCTGCACCATCCACATCGACGGCGCCCCGGCGCGCAGTTGCATCACGCCCATCGGCTCGGTGAAAGGGCAGGACATCAGCACCATCGACGGGCTTCATACTGACCCGGTCGGGCAAATCGTCCAGAAGGCCTGGCTCGACACTGCCGTTGCCCAGTGTGGTTACTGCCAGGGCGGGCAGATCATGTCCGCTACTGCATTACTCAAGACCAACCCCAACCCGAGTGATGAGCAAATCGAAGAGGCCATGGTTGGCAATCTCTGCCGTTGCGGCACCTACAACCGGATCAAGACCGCGATCCGCCAGGCCTCCACTCACCTGAAGGAGGCCAAGGCATGAGCCGCTTGCCCGATGATTTTGTCCTGAGCAACCTCAGCCGTCGTGGCTTCCTCAAAGGCGCGAGTGCCACCGGTGTGCTGGTGCTGGCGGCCACGTGGGGCCTGCCGGAGGCCTTTGCCGAGGAAAAGAAATTCGGTGCCGAGGGCATGCCCCATGGCGCGGTCGACGACCCGAAGGTGTACGTCAGCATTGCCGCTGATGGCAGCGTGACCGTGATCTGTAACCGCTCGGAAATGGGCCAGGGTGTGCGCACCAGCCTGAGCATGGTCGTGGCCGATGAGCTGGAGGCCGACTGGGCGCGTGTGAAGGTGCAACAGGCACCGGCCGATGAGGCGCGTTTCGGCAACCAGGACACCGACGGCTCGCGCAGCATGCGTCATTGGTACGAGCCGATGCGCCGTTGCGGTGCTGCCGCCCGGACCATGCTGGAATTGGCTGCCGCTGCGCAGTGGAAGGTGCCGGTGAGTGAATGCCGTGCGCAACTGCACAAAGTGCTGCACCAGCCTTCGGGGCGTGAGCTGGGCTATGGCGAATTGGCCGCTGCTGCCAGTGCCTTGCCGGTACCGGGGCGTGACAGCCTGCGCCTCAAGCAGCCATCGGAGTTTCGCTACATCGGCAAGGAAGCGAGCCGGGCCATCGATGGTGCGGACATCGTCAACGGCCGTGCCGTGTTCGGTGCCGATGTGCATTTCGACGGCATGCTCTACGCCGTCATCGCGCGCCCGCCGGTCTACGGTGGCAAGGTCAAGAGCGTGGACAGCAGCGCGGCGCTGAAAGTACCGGGCGTGATCAAGGTGGTGCAGATCGAAAGTCGCCCGCTGCCTTCGGAATTCCAGCCATTGGGCGGCGTGGCGGTGGTGGCGAAGAATACCTGGGCGGCGATCAAGGGCCGCGAGGCGCTGAAAATCCAGTGGGACGACGGTCCGAACGCCGGTTATGACTCCATTGCCTATCGCAAGGAGCTGGAAGCGGCCGCCCTCAAGCCCGGAAAAGTCGTGCGCAGCAGCGGCGACCTCGACGACGCACTGGCCAAGGCGGATTCGACGTTGGAGGCCTCGTATTACTTGCCGCACCTGTCCCAGTCACCCATGGAACCGATGGTTGCCGTCGCCAGGTTCAAGGACGGCCAATGCGAGGCCTGGGCACCGAGCCAGGCACCGCAGGTGACCCGTGAGCGTGTCGCCGAACGCCTGGGCATTCCTTTCGAGAAGGTCACGGTGAACATCACGTTGCTGGGCGGCGGTTTCGGACGCAAGTCCAAACCCGACTTTGTCGTTGAAGCGGCCGTGCTCGCCAAGGAGTTTCCAGGCCAGCCGATACGGGTGCAATGGACTCGCGAGGACGACATTCATCATTCGTATTTCCACACTGTATCGGTCGAATACCTCAAGGCCGGCCTGAACCAGGACGGTATGCCGTCCGGCTGGCTGCACCGCACAGTGGCTCCGAGCATCACCGCATTGTTTGCACCGGGCATGACCCACGAGGCGCCGTTCGAAATAGGCATGGGCCTGACCAACATGGCCTACGCCATCCCCAACCTGCGCCTGGAGAATCCCGAAGCGGTGGCCCATGCCCGGGTGGGCTGGTATCGCTCGGTGTCGAACATCCCCCATGGTTTCGCGATCCAGAGTTTCATCGACGAATTGGCCCACAAGGCCGGCCAGGATCCCCTGAAGTACCAGGTCAAATTGCTCGGCCCAGACCGTAAGATCGATCCGCGCACCTTGAGCGAAGAATGGAACTACGGCGAATCCCCCGAGCGTTATCCGATCGATACGGCGCGGATCCGCACGGTGCTGGAAACCGCCGCGAAGGCCGCCGGTTGGGGCCGGGATCTGCCCAAGGGCCGTGGCTTGGGGTTGGCGGTGCATTACAGCTTCGTCACTTACGTGGCCGCGGTGATCGAGGTGGAGGTCAAGGACGATGGCACGGTGATCGTGCACAAGGCGGATATCGCCGTGGATTGCGGTCCGCAGATCAACCCCGAGCGCATCCGCTCCCAGTTCGAGGGCGCCTGCGTCATGGGCCTGGGCAATGCGATGGTGGGTGAAATCAGCTTCAAGGACGGCAAGGTGCAGCAGGACAATTTCCATATGTACGAAGTGGCGCGAATGTCCCTGGCGCCCAAGGAAGTGGCGGTGCATCTGGTCACGCCGCCGGGTGAGGTGCCGTTGGGCGGCGTCGGCGAGCCGGGCGTGCCGCCGATAGCGCCGGCGCTGTGCAACGCGATCTTCGCCGCCACCGGCAAGCGGATTCGCAGCCTGCCTGTGCGCTATCAACTGCAAGGCTGGCAGCAGGCGAAGGCCTGATGGACAGCGTCGATCTGAACGTCCTGCGCAGCGTGCTTGAGTGGCGCCGTGCCGGGCAGCGGGTGGTGCTGTTTACTGTGGTCCAGACCTGGGGTACTGCGCCAAGGCCGCCGGGGGCGATGCTGGCCCTGCGCGAAGATGGTGTGGTGATTGGTTCGGTGTCGGGCGGTTGTGTCGAAGATGACCTGATCGCCCGGCTGCACGACGGTCGCATTCCGGCGGACGGTCCGCCGGTGCAACTGATCACCTATGGCGTCACCCGCGAAGAAGCGGCGCGCTTCGGTCTGCCGTGCGGCGGCACCCTGCGCCTGACCGAAGAGCGAGTGGGCGATCCACACTGGGTCGCGCAGTTGCTGGAACGCTGCGAGGCCCATGAGATTGTCGCCCGTGAGCTGACGGTGGCCAGCGGCAACGTGGTTCTGACCCCGGCCAGCAAGACCGACGCCCTGGTGTTCGATGGGCAGGTCCTGCGGGCCATATACGGTCCACGTTGGCGGCTGCTGCTGATTGGTGCCGGACAACTGTCGCGCTACGTGGCGGAAATGGCCCGGCTGCTGGACTTCGAAGTGCTGATTTGCGATCCGCGCAAGGAGTTTGTCTATGGTTGGGAAGAGCAGCACGGCCGCTTCGTCTCGGGAATGCCCGACGAAGCGGTGTTACGCATCCAGACCGACGAGCGCACGGCCATTGTGGCCTTGACCCATGACCCACGCCTGGACGACATGGCGCTGCTTACGGCCCTGGACTCCAAGGCATTTTATGTCGGCGCCCTGGGCTCGCGGGTCAACAGCCAGAAGCGTCGGGATAACCTGGCTCAGCTAGGCTTGTCAGCAGAGGCCATTGAACGCTTGCATGGGCCGATCGGCTTGCACATCGGCAGCCACACCCCGGCGGAAATCGCCTTGTCGCTGCTGGCCGAAATCGTGGCCATCAAGAATGGCGTTGAACTGCGACAGAAGAAGTCGCTGTAAGCCATGGGCAAGGAGGGCGTATGAGCGAGTCGATTGGTGTGATCATCCTGGCGGCCGGATCGGGCAGCCGTTTCCGCCGTATTGCAGGTCCGGACAAGGATAAATTGCTGGCTGATTGCACCGGGCGTGACGGTGCCGTGCGGTCGGTGATCGAACAGGTGTTGGTGAATCTGCCAGCCGCCCTGGAAAAACGCGTGCTGGTGACCAGCAAGGACCGGCCGCAAGCCGTTCGCATGGCCCAGGCCTATGGCTGCGATTTCGTGGAGCTGGACTCGCCCGGCTTGGGCGACAGTATTGCCGCCGGCGTCCAGGCCTGTCCGGATCGTGATGGCTGGTTGATGGTGCTGGGCGACATGCCCTTTATCCTGCCATCGAGCATTGAGCAGGTGGTGGCGGGGATCCGCGCGGACGGCATCAGCGTGCCAGTCCTTGCAGGTGAGTACGGGCATCCGGTGGGATTCGGTCGTGGGTTTGGGCCGAAACTGATGGCATTGACCGGTGATCGGGGGGCCAAGGCATTGTTTGCCGCGGCGCAAGTGGTCGAAGTGCCGGTGGATGACCCGGGCGTGACATGGGATGTCGATGTACCAGAGGCACTGGCCTTCAAATAACAGACGACGCAGAACCCTGCGGGAGCGAGCTTTACTCGCGAAAGCGGTCTGACATTCAGCATTGATGCAAGCTGACCCGGCGCCATCGCGAGCAAGCTCGGCTCCCATATTGGATCTTTCGGTGGATATAAGCCTTGTGCTCGGCCCCAGTCCCTGTGGATAAGTACGAAGGCATAAAAAAAGCCCCGCCTGGCATGACCAGGCGGGGCTTTTTACTGGGCGGTGGAATCAGGCGTGAGGTTTAGGCTCGTGCTCTTTTTCCAGGGCTTCAGTGTGACGCGGCGCGACTTCTTCAGCGGTGTGCTGAGGTTCGTCGAATGCCGGAGCCGATTCAGCCGGGGTCTCGGCGACCGGGGCAGGGGCTGCCTCGGCGACTTCTTCCACGACTGGAGCAGGCTCGGCAGCAGGCGCTTGAGCGGCAGCTTGTTCGGCTTCCTTCTGCAGACGCTCGGCTTCACGCTTGCGACGACGCACTTCACGCGGATCGTTCGGCGCGCGGCCATTCGCGGTCAGGGCACTGGCAGGTGCAGGCGCTTCAACCGGGGCAGGTGCTTCGACAACCACGGGGGCTTCGATTACTGGAGCAGGCTCGACCATTTCTGGCTCGACCGCTTTCACTGGCTCTGGTGTCGGTTCTGGCTCGACAACAGGTGCCGGTGCAGATGGCTCGGCGGTCCAGTTGAACGCAGTCTGCTCCTCGCGGGCAGGCTCTGGTGCCTTTTCCTCGGCTGGCGCTTCGAAGGCCGGCTCGGCGGCTACCACTGGCTGCTCGACGACCGGTGCAGGCTCGGCGACTACTTCAGTTTCAGCGGCCTGGGCTTCACGGGCCGGGGCGACTTCCACTTCTGGCGAAGCAGTGGCTTCTACCGGGGTAGTGGCTTCGACCACCGGAGCTTCGGCAACTGGCGCGCTTTCCACCGCAGCGCTAGCGCGTTCGGCTTGTTCGTGAGCCTGGGCTTCGGCCGGGGCGCTGATTGCGCTGCTGGCAACGGCCGCAGTCACGGCCAGGCCGGCGGCCAGGTCGGCAGCGCTTGGTGCTTCGGCGTTCTCGGTGGACTCGGACTCTTCCGAACCTTCGATCACATTGCCGTTGGCGTCGCGCTGACGCTCACGACGGTTGCTGCGACGACGCTGGCCACGGGAGCGGCGGCGTGGACGATCGCCTTCGGCGGTATCCTGGCCGTCTTCCTGCAGTTGCTCTTCGGTGTTCAGCACTTCTTCTTCGCTGGCAGCGGCGGCTGCCTGCTCGGCGCGAGGCTGGCGCTCTTCACGTGGAGGACGCGGTGCACGTTCTTCACGAGGCTGGCGGGCCGGACGCTCTTCAGCGGTGGCGGCAGCAGCCGGGGCGGCATCCAGTGGCTCGCGCAGTTCGCGAACACGTTCTTCACGCTCGCCACGTGGCTTGCGATCTTCACGCGGTGCGCGCGGCTGGCGCTCTTCACGCGGCGGACGCGGTGCACGCTCTTCGCGGGCTACGGCTGGCGCTTCCTCACGGGCTTCGCGTGGCTGACGCTCTTCACGCGGCTCACGTGGCGCACGCTCTTCACGCGGAGCACGCTCTTCGCGAGGCTTGCGTTCTTCGTCACGACGACCGTTGCGGTTGCGGGTCTGTTGGCGACCGTTACGACGCTCTTCGTTGCGGGCAGGACGCTCGGTCGCGGCAGGTTTGGCGACGACGGCTGGGGTCGCGGGTTCTTCCTTGGTGGCGAACAGGCTGACCAGCGACTTAACCAGGCCTTTGAACAGGCTGGGTTCTGGTGCAGAGGCCGGGGCGGCAACCGGAGCGGCGACTTCGGTAGGAACCGGCGCATTGGCGCGGGCCGGAGCGGTCTTGACTGCGGCTTCCTGGCGAACCAGGGTGCGAGTGGCAGCGGCCGGCTGGACTTCTTCCACTTCGGCAGCGGCAGCAGCGATTTCGTAGCTGGACTGGTTGGTGTGGGCTTCCGGGCTGTCATCGCGCAGGCGCTGCACTTCGAAGTGCGGCGTCTCCAGGTGATCGTTCGGCAGGATGACGATGCGGGCACGGGTGCGCAGTTCGATCTTGGTGATCGAGTTGCGTTTTTCGTTGAGCAGGAACGCGGCCACCGGGATCGGCACTTGGGCGCGAACTTCGGCGGTGCGGTCTTTCAGGGCTTCTTCTTCGATCAGGCGCAGGATCGCCAGGGACAGCGACTCGACGTCACGGATGATGCCGGTGCCGTTGCAACGTGGGCAAACGATGCCGCTGCTTTCGCCCAGGGACGGACGCAGGCGCTGACGGGACATTTCCAGCAGGCCGAAGCGCGAGATACGACCGACCTGCACGCGGGCGCGGTCGGCTTCCAGGCATTCACGGACCTTTTCTTCCACGGCGCGCTGGTTCTTGGCCGGGGTCATGTCGATGAAGTCGATGACGATCAGGCCGCCGATGTCGCGCAGGCGCAACTGACGGGCAATTTCCTCGGCCGCTTCAAGGTTGGTCTGCAGGGCGGTTTCTTCGATGTCGCTGCCTTTGGTGGCGCGGGCCGAGTTGATGTCGATGGACACCAAGGCTTCGGTCGGGTCGATGACGATGGAACCGCCGGACGGCAGTTCGACGACGCGCTGGAAGGCGGTCTCGATCTGGCTTTCGATCTGGAAACGGTTGAACAGCGGAACGCTGTCTTCATAGAGCTTGATCTTGCTGGCGTACTGCGGCATCACCTGGCGAATGAAGGTCAGGGCTTCGTCCTGGGCTTCGACGCTGTCGATCAGCACTTCGCCGATGTCCTGGCGCAGGTAATCGCGGATGGCGCGGATGATCACGTTGCTTTCCTGGTAGATCAGGAACGGCGCGGAGCGATCCAGCGAGGCTTCTTTGATGGCAGTCCACAGTTGCAGCAGGTAGTCGAGGTCCCACTGCATTTCTTCGCTGCTGCGGCCAAGGCCGGCAGTGCGCACGATCAGGCCCATGTCAGCCGGGGCAACCAGGCCGTTCAGGGCTTCACGCAGTTCGTTGCGCTCTTCGCCTTCGATGCGGCGGGAGATGCCACCGGCACGCGGGTTGTTCGGCATCAGGACCAGGTAACGGCCCGCCAGGCTGATGAAGGTGGTCAGGGCGGCGCCCTTGTTGCCACGTTCTTCTTTTTCGACCTGGACGATGACTTCCTGGCCTTCGCTCAGGACGTCCTTGATGTTGACGCGGCCTTCAGGGGCCTTCTTGAAGTATTCGCGGGAGATTTCTTTGAGGGGCAGGAAGCCGTGGCGCTCGGAGCCGAAATCGACAAAGGCAGCCTCAAGGCTTGGTTCGATGCGAGTAATCCGGCCTTTATAGATGTTGGCCTTCTTCTGCTCGCGTGCACCGGATTCGATATCCAGGTCGTAGAGGCGCTGGCCGTCTACCAGTGCAACACGCAACTCTTCGGGTTGAGTTGCGTTAATCAGCATTCTTTTCATGTAGTACCGTCGGTTTCCGGGCTGCCGGAAACGGCGTTCGGCACACACGACTTCTCACGGTCGGTGTCAGGTGCGTCCTGGAGATGGCAAGGCCACTCCAGTGTCCAGCGAGTTCGACCCAATGATGGCGAAGTCGCGACGGACGCGTCCTGCTTGCTGGTACTCAAGCACTCAGTCAGGAGGAGGAATCAACCGGCGTCTGTGGACGAGATGAAGCGTCTAAATATAAGCCTAGTGCTACACAGTCCGACGGTTGTACATCTCCACCCTACACGTATCCCTGATAATTCGGGTGCTGCCGCGCGCAGAATCCGCAGCGGGTTGGCATTTACCGTGAGCTCCGGAAGGGGAGGTCACGCATCATGGCTAATTTAGGCGTTGTTTCCGAAGCATTCGCTCGGGGTCGTCCGCAGCTGACTGCACTTTGTGAACTGGCCGTGAATGTGGCGCGCAAGGCGAGTCAAAACTCTGCTTTGCGGCGTATTTCAGGCCTCATGTCACCTGCGCTCGTTACACCTGAAAACTCTACCGTTACGTAGCGAAAGCCCCGTAGGACGGCCTCTCGTCCTCGTGAATTGCGTTGGTCAGGGCCGGTTTTTGACCGTTAGTCCACTGTCCAGCCACTTTTGGCGGCGTTCGCGACTATAGCAGCAATGATTAAGTGCTTCAATTCCATAAAAAATTGTTATGATCGCCGCCATGACAACTACTGCCCCTCCGACCCCTGGCGTTCAACTGCTCGAGGTCTCGCCGGAATATGCCGGCCAACGAATCGATAACTTCCTGCTGGCCCGGCTCAAAGGCGTGCCCAAGACCTTGATCTACCGTATTTTGCGCAAAGGCGAAGTGCGGGTGAACAAAGGTCGGATCAAGCCCGAGTACAAGCTCCAGGCCGGTGACGTCGTGCGCGTGCCGCCGGTTCGCGTGCCCGAGCGTGATGAGCCGGTACCCCTGGCCCAAGGGCTGCTGCAGCGCCTTGAAGCGTCGATCATCTATGAAGACAAGGCCCTGATCGTGATCAACAAGCCCGCGGGCATTGCGGTTCACGGCGGCAGCGGCCTGAATTTCGGTGTGATCGAAGCCTTTCGTCAGTTGCGTCCGGACACCAAGGAGCTGGAACTGGTCCATCGCCTTGACCGCGACACCTCCGGCCTGCTGATGATCGCCAAGAAGCGCAGCATGTTGCGCCACCTGCACGAGCAGTTGCGCGGCGATGGCGTCGACAAGCGCTACATGGCGCTGGTGCGTGGCCGCTGGGAAACCTCCATCAAGCAAGTCCGTGCGCCGTTGCTCAAGAGCAACCTGCGTTCCGGCGAGCGCATGGTCGAAGTCAACGAGGAGGGCAAGGAGGCGCTGACGGTGTTCAAGGTGCTGCGCCGCTTCGATGACTTCGCCACTCTGGTCGAAGCCAAGCCGGTGACCGGGCGCACGCACCAGATCCGTGTCCACACCTTGCATGCCGGGCATTGCATCGCCGGTGACAGCAAGTACGGCGATGACGATTTCACCAAGGAAATCCGCGACCTGGGCGGCAAGCGCCTGTTCCTCCATGCCTATATGCTCACCGTGCCGTTGCCCGATGGTGGCGAACTGAAATTGCAGGCCCCGGTGGATGACATGTGGGCCAAGACCGTGGAGCGGTTGAGTGCATCCTGACTACAAACTGCTGATCTTCGATTGGGATGGCACTCTGGCGAATTCCATTGGTCGGATCGTGGAGGCGATGCATGTCGCATCGGATCGCTCGGGTTTTGCCCGGTGCGACGATTTTGCGGTCAAGGGCATCATCGGCTTGGGATTGCCGGAGGCGATTCGCAGTTTGTACCCGGAGATCGACGACGATGATCTGGTGGTTTTTCGCCAGCATTATGCTGATCACTACATTGCGCTGGAGGCCGAGCCTTCGCCATTGTTCGAGGGTGTGGTTCATACCCTTGAAACCTTGAAAGGCGAGGGTTATCACTTGGCGGTCGCGACCGGCAAGGCTCGTCGCGGGTTGGATCGGGTATTGAGGGCCCATGGTTGGGACGATTACTTCGATATCACTCGCGCCGCTGATGAGACAGCGAGCAAGCCGCATCCGCTGATGCTCGAGCAGATACTGGCCCATTGTGGAGTGCGGCCTGCGCAAGCATTGATGGTGGGGGATTCTTCTTTTGACCTGCAAATGGCGCGCAATGCCGGCATGGGTTCGGTGGCTGTGAGCTATGGCGCGCAGTCCATCGAGGCACTCAAGGCGTTCGAGCCGCGACTGGCGATTGACCATTTTCCTGAATTGCACGCCTGGCTGAGCCGGCGCGCCGATTAAAGTCTGTTGAGGATGCATGTATGACCGATGAATGGAAGGCACCGGCCAAGGCGAGCGCTGACAACGGTGATGAAAAAAGCTGGAAGCTGCTGGAAAAGACTTTGCTGGCCGGTGTGGAGGAACAGCGTCGTGCGCGCCGCTGGGGGATCTTCTTCAAGTGCCTGGTCTTTATCTATCTGTTTTTCGGCTTGGCGATGATCTTCCAGGCTTTTGATGGGAAGAAAATTTCGGGAGGTGGTTCGGCCTATACGGCGGTCATCGACATTGAGGGCATAATTGCCGACAAGGAGGCGGCCAGCGCGGATAACATCATTGGCAGCCTGCAGGCTGCGTTCGAGGATTCGAAGGTCAAGGGCGTGGTGCTGCGCATCAACAGCCCGGGTGGTAGCCCGGTGCAATCGGGGTATGTTTACGACGAGATCGTTCGGTTGCGCGCATTGCACCCGGATACCAAGGTGTATGCCGTCATTTCCGATCTCGGTGCTTCCGGTGCCTATTACATTGCCAGTGCGGCGGACCAGATCTATGCCGACAAGGCCAGCCTGGTGGGCTCCATTGGTGTGACAGCGGCCGGCTATGGCTTTGTCGGGACCATGGAGAAACTGGGTGTGGAGCGTCGGGTGTATACCTCTGGCGAGCATAAGTCCTTCCTTGATCCGTTCCAGCCGCAAAAGCCTGAAGAGGCTGCTTTTTGGCAGGGCGTGCTCGACACGACCCACAAGCAGTTCATTGCCAGCGTCAAGAAGGGCAGGGGCGAGCGCCTGAAGGACAAGGAGCATCCGGAGCTGTTTTCCGGGCTGGTCTGGTCGGGAGAGCAGGCATTGCCGCTGGGCCTGATCGACGGCTTGGGCAGTGCCAGTTCGGTGGCGCGGGATGTGATCGGTCAGAAGGACCTGGTGGACTTCACGATCGAAGAGTCGCCGTTCGATCGTTTCTCGAAAAAGCTGGGGGCAAGCATCGCCGAGCATCTGGCGATGTGGATGGGCTTCCAGGGGCCAGCGCTGCGCTAGCTCATCGTTTCGTGCGATCTTCTGTTGCGAGGAAATCCGCTGTGGGGGCAAAGCTTGCTCGTGATGAACGATAACCCGGCTGGCCTGCACCCTCGCGGCGCCTGCATCGCGGGCAAGCCTTGCTCCCACAAATAAATCCCTTCGCCACAGGTTGTATGTGGCTTCAGGGAACCTGCACGCCCTCGGCCAGCAACATATCCACAAGGCGAATCAGCGGCAGGCCGATCAGGCTGGTGGCGTCCGGCCCTTCGGTGCTCTGGAACAGGCTTACGCCAAGTCCCTCGGCCTTGAAGCTGCCGGCGCAGTCGTAAGGTTGCTCGGCCCGCAGGTAGCGTTCGACGCGCTCTGGGTCCAGGGTGCGCATGTTGACGGTAAACGGAATGCAATCGACCTGGCAGGCGCCGGTCTGGCTGTTGAGCAGTGCCAGGCCGGTCAGGAACGTGACCTTGGCGCCGCTGGCGGCCAGCAGTTGTTCGCGAGCCTTCTCGAAGGTGTGAGGCTTGCCCAGAATGCGTTCGCCGAGCACGGCGACCTGGTCTGAACCGATGATCAGGTGCGCCGGGTGGCTGTCGGCCAGTGCCAAGGCTTTTTCCCGGGCCAGGCGCTTGACCAGTTCGAGGGCGAGCTCGCCGGGGCGATGGCTTTCGTCGATGTCGGGTGAGCTGCAGACGAACGGCAGTCCCAGGCGGGCAAGCAATTCCCGGCGATAGACCGAGCTTGAGGCAAGTAATAAAGGCAGCATGGGCGGCTCCAGAAGGCAGGGGTGAATTCTAGCGAGGCGCGCAAGTGACGGACAGGGCTGAATTTCCTTTGACATGGCCGGGGGCATCCCTATAATGCTGCGCCTATGTTGAATGACCCGATTCCACCTCACGTTGACCCGCGCAAATTGGCTGACCGTGGCACCACCCTTCAAGGTGAACTGCTGCTGGCCGATTTGAAGAGACTCTGCGACCCGCTTTCCGACGATGTCGGTACGGTCCAGGCCAAATTCGTTTTTGAACGAGATGAACGTAAATCTGTGGTTATCCACAGCTTTATCGACACTGAAGTCAAAATGGTTTGCCAGCGTTGTCTTGAGCTGGTCACCCTGCCGATCCACAGCGAGTGCAGTTACGCCGTGGTGAAGGAGGGTGCGAATACCCAGTCGTTGCCGAAAGGTTATGACGTGCTGGAACTGGGCGAAGATCCATTGGATCTGCAGTCACTGATCGAGGAGGAGCTTCTGCTCGCCTTGCCCATTGTGCCTGCTCATCATCCGGAAGAATGCCAGCAGCCGGCGGGAGCAGATGAGCCCGAACCGAGCGAGGACGAGGTAACGCGGTCCAACCCGTTCAGTGTATTGGCGCAGTTAAAGCGTGACCCAAACGTTTAGGAGTTAATCAATTATGGCTGTTCAGCAGAACAAAAAATCCCGCTCTGCCCGTGACATGCGCCGTTCGCACGACGCTCTCGAGGCTAGCACCCTGTCTGTAGAAAAAACCACTGGTGAAGTTCACCTGCGTCACCACGTATCGCCTGAAGGCGTATACCGTGGCCGTAAAGTGATCGACAAGGGCGCCGACGAGTAATCACTTGTCCGCTCAAGTCATCGCGATTGACGCAATGGGCGGGGACTTCGGTCCCCGCAGCATTGTTCAGGCCAGTCTTGCTTGTCTGAATGCTACGCCCTCGTTGCACCTGACCCTCGTCGGTCAACCCTCCCTCCTGGAAGAAATGCTCAGCGGCCAATCGGCTGTCGATCGCGCGCGCCTGACGATTGCCCCGGCGTCCGAAATCATCACCATGGACGAAAAGCCGGCTCAGGTCCTGCGCGGCAAGCCTGATGCTTCGATGCGGGTGGCCCTTGAGTTGCTGCGCGATGGCAAGGTCCAGGCATGCGTCAGTGCCGGCAATACCGGTGCGTTGATGGCGCTGTCGCGCTACGTGCTCAAGACCTTGCCGGGTATCGACCGGCCTGCGATGGTGGCAGCGATCCCGACCCAGCGTGGGTTTTGTCAGTTGCTGGACCTGGGGGCCAACGTCGATTGCAGTGCCGAGCATTTGCTGCAGTTCGCGGTGATGGGCTCGGTCGCGGCGGAAACTCTGGGCATCGTGCGCCCTCGTGTGGCGTTGCTGAACATCGGCACCGAAGACATCAAGGGCAACCAGCAGGTCAAGCTGGCGGCCACGCTGCTGCAGGGTGCGCGGGGCATCAACTACATCGGCTTCGTCGAAGGCGATGGCTTGTACCGTGGCGAGGCCGATGTGGTGGTATGCGATGGCTTCGTTGGCAATATCCTGCTCAAGTCCAGCGAGGGGCTGGCGACCATGATCGGCCAGCGTATCGAGACCTTGTTCAAGCAAAGCTTCGTCTCGCGGGTAGTCGGCGCCCTGGCACTGCCGTTGATGCGACGGTTGCAGGCCGACCTGGCGCCGGCGCGGCACAACGGTGCGAGTTTCCTCGGGTTGCAAGGGATCGTGATCAAGAGCCACGGCTCGGCGGGCGTGCAGGGTTTTCAGAGTGCGATCAACCGGGCAGTGATCGAGATCCAGGAAAACCTGCCGAAGCGCCTGCACGGTCGCCTCGAGGATTTGTTAACTTAGGCGTTTTCGTCCGACAATGCTTAAATGTGACCGGTCGGTTCAACCCGCCATCCAACTCTCAGTTTCCTAGCGCCCCCAGGGGCGTCAATTTTTGACGACAAGATCATTAGGGGCTTTGTTTTCATGTCTGCTTCCCTCGCATTCGTCTTTCCAGGACAGGGCTCGCAGTCCCTCGGCATGCTGGCCGAGCTGGGCGCGCAATACCCGCTGATCCTCGAAACATTCAAAGAAGCTTCCGATGCGCTCGGCTGTGACCTCTGGGCGCTGACCCAGCAAGGGCCGGAAGATCGCCTCAATCAAACCGATAAAACCCAACCGGCCATCCTGACCGCCTCAATCGCATTGTGGCGTCTGTGGCTGGCTGAAGGCGGCGCGCGCCCGGCGTTCGTCGCCGGTCATAGCCTGGGCGAATACAGCGCCCTCGTAGCCGCTGGCAGCCTGAGCCTGGGCGACGCGGTGAAGCTGGTGGAGCGTCGTGGCCAGTTGATGCAGGAGGCGGTTCCGGCCGGGCAGGGCGGCATGGCCGCGATCCTTGGCCTGGAAGACGCTGATGTGCTGGCCGCCTGTGCCGAAGCGGCGCAAGGCGATGTGGTCAGTGCGGTGAACTTCAACTCCCCGGGCCAGGTGGTCATCGCCGGTGCCAAGGCCGCTGTCGAGCGCGCCATCGAGGGCTGCAAGGCCCGTGGTGCCAAGCGCGCCATGCCGCTGCCGGTCAGCGTGCCGTCGCACTGCGAACTGATGCGTCCGGCTGCCGAGCGCTTTGCCGAATCCATCGCCGCCATCGACTGGCAGGCCCCGCAGATTCCCGTGGTACAGAACGTCAGCGCCAATGTGGCGCCGGATCTCGAGACCCTCAAGCGTGATCTGCTGGAGCAACTCTACAAGCCGGTTCGCTGGGTCGAATCGGTGCAGACCCTGGCGGCCAAGGGCGCGACCGAGCTGGTCGAATGCGGTCCTGGCAAAGTGCTGGCAGGCCTGAACAAACGCTGCGCCGAAGGCGTGTCGACTTCCAACCTCAACACCCCAGACGCCTTCGCTGCCGCCCGTGCAGCGCAGGCCTGAACAGGAGAAGCTTGCATGAGTCTGCAAGGTAAAGTTGCACTGGTGACCGGTGCAAGCCGTGGCATCGGCCAGGCCATCGCCCTGGAACTGGGTCGTCAAGGCGCCATCGTTATTGGCACCGCGACTTCCGCTTCGGGCGCCGAGCGTATCGCCGCGACCCTGAAAGAAAACGGCATCCAAGGCACCGGCCTCGAGCTGAACGTCACCAGCGACGAATCCGTTGCGGCGGTGCTGGCAAGCATTCAGGAGCAGTTCGGTGCGCCGGCGATCCTGGTCAATAATGCCGGTATCACCCGCGATAACCTGATGATGCGCATGAAAGATGACGAGTGGTTCGACGTGGTCGACACCAACCTGAACAGTCTGTACCGGCTGTCCAAGGGCGTTCTGCGTGGCATGACCAAGGCTCGCTGGGGTCGAATTATCAGTATCGGTTCGGTTGTGGGTGCCATGGGCAACGCAGGCCAAGTAAACTATGCTGCGGCGAAGGCCGGTCTGGAAGGTTTCAGTCGTGCGCTGGCGCGTGAAGTGGGTTCGCGCTCGATTACGGTAAACTCGGTTGCACCGGGTTTCATCGATACCGACATGACCCGTGAACTGCCAGAAGCACAGCGTGAAGCCTTGTTGACGCAGATTCCGCTGGGTCGTCTGGGGCAAGCTCAAGAAATCGCGTCCGTGGTCGCTTTTCTTGCGTCGGACGGTGCGGCATACGTGACCGGGGCTACAATCCCGGTAAACGGCGGGATGTACATGAGTTAAATGTGACGGATTGCTTCAAAAAAATGTCATACGAGCTGTCTAAAATCCGTTATAAAGCTGCAATCAATTTATAGACGGCGGGCCGCAGGGTTTGAGGAGTGAAGCTTTCGGTTGAAAAATCGAAAAGTTCTTCTATACACTTACCCACCGGCCAGCTGCCTGAATTTGTCCATTAGGAGTGAAAACAAGGTATGAGCACCATCGAAGAGCGCGTCAAGAAAATCGTTGCCGAGCAACTGGGCGTTAAAGAAGAAGAAGTTGTGAACACCGCTTCCTTCGTTGAAGACCTGGGTGCCGACTCCCTTGACACTGTTGAGCTGGTGATGGCTCTGGAAGAGGAATTCGAGACCGAAATTCCTGACGAAGAAGCTGAGAAGATCACTACTGTACAAGCTGCTATCGACTACGTTACCAGCCACCAGGCGTAATCGTTTTTAGTCGTCGCTAGCTGTCATGGAAAAACCGCACTGCCATCACGGCGTGCGGTTTTTTCTTTAGGCCTGATGCAAAGTCGTCATTAGAAAAAGGAGAGTGCTGTGTCGCGTAGACGCGTCGTAGTCACCGGTATGGGTATGTTGTCGCCACTGGGCACGGATGTGCCGAGCAGTTGGCAGGGCATTCTGGCTGGCCGCAGTGGCATTGGTCTGATCGAACACACCGACCTTTCTGCCTATTCCACCCGTTTTGGCGGCTCGGTAAAGGGCTTCAATGTCGAGGAATACCTGTCGGTCAAGGAAGCTCGCAAGCTTGACCTGTTCATTCAATACGGCCTGGCAGCCGGTTTCCAGGCCGTGCGCAACGCCGGGCTGGAAGTCACCGACGCCAACCGTGAACGCATCGGCGTGGCCATGGGCTCGGGTATTGGCGGCTTGACCAATATCGAAGAAACCAGCCGCACGCTGCACGAGTCGGGGCCGCGACGGATTTCTCCGTTCTTCGTGCCGGGCTCGATCATCAACATGATTTCCGGTTTCCTGTCCATCCACCTGGGTGCCCAGGGACCCAACTACGCCATTGCCACGGCGTGCACCACCGGGACCCACTGCATCGGCATGGCCGCGCGCAACATCATGTATGACGAAGCTGACGTGATGATTGCCGGTGGCGCCGAGATGGCGGCTTGTGGCCTGGGCATGGGTGGCTTTGGTGCTTCCCGCGCGCTGTCGACCCGCAACGACGAGCCCGCTCGCGCGAGCCGACCATGGGACAAGGGCCGTGATGGCTTCGTGTTGTCCGACGGTGCCGGTGCGCTGGTGCTCGAGGAGCTGGAGCACGCCAAGGCGCGCGGCGCGACCATCTATGCCGAGCTGATCGGCTTTGGTACCAGTGGCGATGCGTACCACATGACGTCGCCACCGGCCGATGGCGCCGGTGCTGCCCGTTGCATCGCCAACGCCTTGCGTGATGCGAAACTCAACGGCGAGCAGGTGCAGTACATCAACGCCCACGGCACTTCGACCCCGGCCGGCGACCTGGCCGAAGCCCGGGCGATCAAGACCGTGTTCGGTGAGCACGCGTACAAGCTGGCGGTCAGCTCGACCAAGTCCATGACCGGTCACCTGCTGGGTGCGGCGGGGGCGGTGGAAGCGATCTTCAGCGTCCTGGCGATCAACAGTCAGACAGCGCCGCCGACCATCAACCTCGATGAACCGGACGAAGGCTGCGACCTGGACTTCGTGCCGCACACCGCCCGCAGCATGGACATCGATGTGGTGCTGTCCAACTCCTTCGGCTTTGGCGGGACCAACGGTTCGCTGGTGTTCCGCCGGTTCGCCGGTTGATGGAAAGCTGGGTCGACGGTCAGCCGGCCGACGTCCTGTCGCTGAAAGATCGCGGCCTGGCTTACGGCGATGGGTTGTTCGAGACCCTCGCCGTGCACGATGGCCGGCCAGTGTTGCTGGACCGCCACCTGCAGCGCCTGGAAGCCGGCTGCCGACGGTTGGCGCTCAACGTCGACATGACCGCGTTGAGCGCTGAGCTCAATGCCTATGCCCGCTGCCTGGGCGACGGCGTGCTGAAGCTGATCGTGACCCGTGGCGACAGTCTGCGCGGTTATGCCGCAGATCCCTCGAGGCCGGCCCGACGCATCCTGCAAGCAAGCCCACCAGCCGCGTATCCCATCGCCCATGCCGAGCAAGGCGTTCTCCTGTTTCCTTGCTCCGTGCGGTTGTCCGAGCAGCCCTTGCTCGCCGGCCTCAAGCATCTCAATCGCCTGGAACAAGTGCTGGCCCGTGCCGAATGGAGCGACGGGCAGTACGCCGAAGGCTTGATGCTGGATGTGACCGGGCGGGTGATCGAAGGTGTGTTCAGCAACCTGTTCCTGGTGCGCGATGGTGTGTTGTTCACGGCGGACCTGAGCCGTTGCGGCGTGGCCGGTGTGATGCGCGCAGAATTATTGTTTCAAGCCAAGTCTCAAGGCATCGCCACGCAAATCACCGACATCAGTCTCGAACAGCTGCACCAGGCTGATGAAGTCTTTGTCTGCAACAGCGTTTATGGCGTGTGGCCGGTACGCGGATGCGGTTCGGCGCGCTGGTCGGTTGGCCCGCTCACCCGTAAACTGCAGACCCTTGCCCGTGCCCTATTGGATGTTTGATTCGTGAGACGTAAATTCTTGCTGCTGCTGGAGACCGGCCTGGTTCTGGCAGGGCTGTTGTTGGGCGCTTCGGCCTGGAAGATTCACTCGGCGCTGCAACAGCCGCTGAACATTACCCAGGAAGAACTGCTGGACGTGCCCAACGGGACCACCCCGACCGGAACCCTCAAGCGCCTCGAAGCCGATGGCTTGATCAAGGATGCCTTCTGGCTTCGGGTCTATTGGCGCTTCAATCTCGCCGGCCAGCCGCTGCACTCCGGTGAATATCGGATGGTGCCGGGCATGACCATGGAAGGCCTGATCGGTGTCTGGAAACGCGGAGACGTGGTGCAGTACAGCGTGACGCTGGTGGAGGGCTGGAATTTCCGTCAGGTGCGCGCCGCGCTGAGCAAGGATGAAAAACTCCAGCAGACCCTCACCGGCCTGAGCGACAGCCAGGTGATGGACCGTCTTGGTCACTCCGGGATATTTCCCGAAGGCCGGTTCTTCCCGGACACCTATCGCTTTGTGCGCGGCACCTCGGATGTCGACCTGCTGAAAAAAGCCTACGACCGCTTGGAAGACGTGCTTGCCAAGGAGTGGGCGCAGCGTGCCGCCGACGTGCCTTACACCCAGCCGTATCAAGCACTGATCATGGCGTCGCTGGTGGAGAAGGAAACCGGCGTGCCCCGGGAGCGCGCGCAAATTGCCGGCGTTTTTGTGCGACGCATGCGCCTGGGCATGTTGCTGCAGACCGATCCTACGGTGATCTATGGTCTGGGTGAGCGCTACACCGGCAAACTCACCCGCGCCCATTTGAGAGAAGAAAACCCCTATAACACTTACCTGATCCCAGGCTTGCCGCCGACGCCGATTGCGATGGTGGGGCGCGAAGCGATTCATGCGGCATTGAACCCGGCGTCGGGCAATAGCCTTTACTTCGTCGCGCGCGGCGACGGCAGCCACGTGTTTTCCGATAACCTGGAGTCGCACAACAACGCGGTGCGCGAATTCCAGCTCAAGCGCCGTGCCGATTACCGCTCCAGCCCGGCCCCGGCAACGCCGGACGAGCCGGCGCCGACCCCGGCGGCATCACCCGATACGGCACCTGAAGACGTCCCCCAGGTGCCGCCCCAGCAACCTGCCCCTGAACCGGATGCCAGCGAGCCGCCGAGCCCGCAATGACTTTGATTAAGGATCGCCTGTGACTGGCTTGTTTATAACGCTGGAAGGCCCGGAAGGCGCCGGCAAGAGCACCAACCGCGAATACCTGGCCGAATGCCTGCGGGCTGCCGGCATCGAGGTGGTGTTGACCCGCGAGCCGGGCGGTACGCCGCTGGCCGAGCGAATTCGCGAGGTGCTGCTGGCGCCCATTGACGAAGTCATGAACCCCGACACCGAGCTGTTGCTGGTGTTCGCGGCCAGGGCACAGCATCTGGCCGAGGTGATTCGCCCGGCGCTGGCCCGTGGCGCGGTGGTGCTCTGCGATCGTTTTACCGATTCGACCTATGCCTACCAGGGCGGCGGCCGGGGCCTGTCCGTGGAGCGCATCGCCGCGTTGGAAACCTTTGTCCAGGGTGACCTGCGGCCAGACCTGACCCTGGTGTTCGACCTGCCGGTGGAAATTGGCCTGGCCCGCGCCAGTGCCCGTGGGCGACTGGATCGTTTCGAGCTTGAGGGCCAGGCTTTCTTCAACGCCGTGCGCAATGCCTTCCTGAGTCGCGCAAAGGCCGATCCGGCGCGTTACGTGCTGATCGATGCCGCGCAACCGCTGACCCAGGTCCAGCAGTCCCTGGACGGCTTGCTGCCGCGTTTGCTGGAGCGTGTCCGTGGCTGAAGCCTATCCGTGGCAAGACGGTCTCTGGCAGCAACTGGCTGGTCGTGCCCAGCATGCCCATGCCTATCTGTTGCATGGCCCGGCCGGCATCGGCAAGCGGGCACTGGCCGAGCGCCTGATGGCCAGCCTGCTGTGCCAGCGTCCGGGTATCTCCAATGCCTGCGGCGAGTGCAAGTCCTGCCTGCTGCTCAAGGCGGGCAGCCATCCCGACAATTATGTGCTGGAGCCGGAAGAGGCGGACAAGGCGATCAAGGTCGACCAGGTTCGGGACTTGGTCAGCTTCGTGGTCCAGACCTCACAGATGGGCGGGCGCAAGGTGGTGCTGATCGAGCCGGTCGAGTCGATGAACATCAACGCCGCCAACGCCTTGCTCAAGAGTCTCGAAGAACCTTCCGGCGATACCGTGCTGTTGCTGGTCAGCCATCAGCCGAGTCGCTTGCTGCCGACCATCAAGAGTCGCTGCGTGCAACAGGCCTGCCCGCTGCCGAGCGAGGCGATGAGCTTGCAATGGCTGGCCCAGGCCTTGCCCGACAGCAGCGACGAAGAGCGTGTCGAACTGCTGACCCTGGCGGCCGGCTCGCCCCTGGCGGCTGTCAGCCTTCAGGCTCAGGGCGTGCGGGAGCAGCGGGCCTTGGTGGTGGACGGGGTCAAGAAACTGCTCAAGCAGCAGCAATCCCCCACGCAACTGGCCGAGGGCTGGAACGCGATCCCGTTGCTCTTGCTGTTTGACTGGTTCTGCGACTGGTCGAGCCTGATCCTGCGCTACCAACTGACCGAGGACGAGGCCGGCCTGGGGTTGGCGGACATGCGCAAGGTGATCCAGTACCTGGCGCAAAAAAGCAGCCAGGATAAAATCTTGAACATTCAGGACTGGATTCTTGCCCAACGTCAGAAGGTGCTGGGCAAAGCGAACCTCAATCGGGTGCTGTTGCTTGAAGCGCTGTTGGTGCAGTGGGCGAGTTTGCCTGGTCGAAACTGACAGACACGGCCTAGTGTGATACGGGACACTAGACTCAGCTCAATCGCAGCGGAGATCAGCATGAACGAACCTGTCAGCCCCGGGCCACGCAACGGCATCCTGTCCCTGACTATCAAGGACAAGTCGGTGCTCTACGCCGCCTACATGCCCTTCATCAAGAACGGCGGCCTGTTCATTCCCACCAACAAGAATTATCGCCTGGGCGATGAAGTGTTCATGCTCTTGAGCCTGATGGATGAATCGGAAAAGATCCCGGTCGCCGGCAAGGTGATCTGGATGACCCCCAAAGGCGCCCAGGGCAACCGGGCCGCCGGCGTCGGCGTGCAATTCAGCGACGGCGACAATTCAGCCCGCAATCAGATCGAAACCCACTTGGCCGGCTCGCTGAAGTCCGACCGTCCCACTCATACGATGTAGCCTGGCCTTTTATGCTTGTAGATTCCCATTGTCACCTTGACCGTCTCGACCTCGCTGCCCATGGCGGTTCCCTGGATGCTGCGCTGGACGCGGCCCGTGAACGGGGTGTCGGTCACTTCCTGTGCATCGGCGTAAGCGCCGACAACGCCGCCGACGTCAAGGCTCTGGCCGAACGTTATGCCGATGTCGATTGCTCGGTCGGTATCCACCCGCTGGATGTCCAGCCCGACGCCGCGCCGGCGCTCGATTGGCTGTTGCGTGAGCTTGATCACCCACGGGTGGTCGCCATCGGCGAAACCGGCCTGGATTATCACTACGAACCGGAAGCCGCCGACGTGCAGCAGGCGTCGTTTCGGCTGCACCTGGAGGCTGCCCGGCAAACCGGCAAGCCGGTGATCATCCACACCCGTGGCGCCCGGGCCGACACCCTGGCCTTGCTGCGTGACGCCGCGCTGCCCCAGGCCGGGGTGCTGCATTGCTTCACCGAGGACTGGGACATGGCCAAGGCCGCCCTGGACATGGGCTATTACATTTCCTTGTCCGGGATTGTCACGTTCCGCAATGCCGATGCGTTGCGCGACGTTGCCGGCAAAGTGCCGGCTGATCGGCTCTTGGTGGAAACCGACTCGCCTTACCTGGCGCCTATTCCCTATCGCGGCAAGCCGAACCTTCCGCAATACGTACGGGAAGTGGCAGAGTTTCTGGCGATGCTGCGCGGCGAGTCCTACGAGCGGTTTGCCGAACAGACCACGGAGAATTTTAAGCGGTTGTTTGCGCTGGCTCACGTGCGTCCTGCGCAGGCCTGAATTGCATGCAAAAAAAACCCGGGTTCTGGGGGGTGAATCCGGGTTAAGACCATTAGGAGTAAAACAAAGGCACGCGGTCCGTTGGTACCTTTATCAGCGCGTCACTTGGGGGAGATGTCGCGCCGACAGTTCAAGTATTGATCAGTATGCCCACCCGTCCAGTCTGGCCGGGGCGGTTTTTAAACAAATTTGGAATACGCTCGCTTCGGATAAGTTCTCACTGTCGCCAAAGCTCGCAGGTGCGGCGCATTGGCACGGGAAACGGCGAGCCGGGTGTGTACGGTTTTGTGAAGAACACTGGCCGAGAACGGATGATCCGTGCATTTTTGCGTAAGTTAGGCATAATACCCGGCTTCGAATTTTGACCCTTCAGACCTTTTTCTTATGCACAAAGAACCCCGTAAGGTCCGTGAGTTTCGCCGCCGCGAGCAGGAAATTCTCGACACCGCGCTCAAGTTGTTCCTCGACCAGGGTGAAGACAGTGTCACCGTCGAGATGATTGCGGATGCCGTGGGTATCGGCAAAGGCACGATTTATAAACATTTCAAATCCAAGGCGGAGATTTACCTGCGCCTGATGCTCGACTACGAGCGCGATTTGAACGAGCTGCTGCATTCGGCCGATGTAGACAAGGACAAGGAGGCGCTGTCCCGGGCCTACTTCGAGTTCCGCATGCGTGACCCGCAGCGCTACCGCTTGTTCGATCGCTTGGAAGAGAAGGTGGTCAAGGGCAACCAGGTGCCGGAGATGGTCGAGGAGTTGCACAAGATCCGCGCCTCGAACTTCGAACGCCTGACCCTGCTGATCAAGGGTCGGATCAGCGAAGGCAAGCTCGAAGACGTGCCGCCTTATTTCCATTACTGCGCTGCCTGGGCGCTGGTGCACGGCGCGGTGGCGCTGTATCACTCGCCGTTCTGGAGCAATGTGCTGGAAGACCAGGAGGGTTTCTTCCAGTTCCTGATGGACATTGGCGTGCGCATGGGCAACAAGCGCAAGCGCGATACCGACGTCCCGAGCAGCTAAGGCCGCACAGGCCAAGACATTCAGCTGTCTTATTGCGCCATGTCCGCTTACATGGCGCAGTGTCCCAGTAATATACTCAGGCTTGGGTCTTGCGAAATCTTGATTTCTAGGTCAACTTTCGCAAGTCCGATTTTTCTCGTGCCGGAGTGATCCATGATCGTTGACCGTCAAGGCAGGCGTTTCCGTAATCTGCGGATCAGCCTGACCTCCGCCTGCAATTACGCCTGTACCTACTGCGTGCCTGACGGCAAGCGGCTGGTGGCTGCGCAGGATGAACTGTCGGCCGAGGCCATGGCGCGCGGCGTGGCCTATTTGATCGAGGCCGCCGGTATCGAGCGGCTGCGCATCACTGGCGGCGAACCGTTGGTCAGCCCCAAGCTCGAGCGTTTCATGATGGCGGTGGGGCAGATGGGCCTGGAGGACATCAGCCTGACCACCAATGGTCAGTTGCTGGCGAAAAAACTGCCCTTGCTGGTGGATGCCGGTATCCGTCGCATCAACGTTTCCCTCGACACCCTGGACCCCGCCGCGTTTCGCAGTATCGCCCGTGGCGGCGACCTGGCGACCGTGCTCGACGGCATGGAGCAGGCCCGGGCCACCGGAATGATGATCAAGGTCAATATGGTGCCGTTGCGCGGGCAGAACCTGGACCAGGTGATGCCTTTGCTCGAATACTGCCTGGAACGTGGCTATGAGTTGCGTTTCATCGAGTTGATGCGCATGGGACACCTGGCCAGCGACTCCAACGCCTTCCTGCAACAGTTCGTCAGCCTCCAGCAATTGCTCAGCCTGATTGGCGATCAGTACGAATACCTGCAAGCCGATGCGCCAGTGGATGCCACGGCGGTGCGCTATGAGATACCAGGGCTGGGGCACTTTGGCGTGATCGCCAACGAAAGCGTGCCTTTTTGCCGTACCTGTTCGCGCCTGCGGTTGTCTTCCACCGGCTGGCTGCACGGCTGCCTGTCGTCGAGTAACCGTCACTTCGTCGGCGACCTGTTGGACAAGCCACGCCACCAGGCCTTGCCGGCGCTTCAGCGCTTGTTGGTCAAGGCGCTGGGGGACAAACAGGAAGTGGCATTCTCCGGCGGGGCAACCATTATGAAAATCATCGGCGGCTGACCGGCTCAACCAGGTGCACTCTGCTGTAGGAGCTGCTGTAGGAGCTGCTGTAGGAGCTGTCGAGTGCAACGAGGCTGCGATCTTTACCCAAGCCATTGAATCATGAGCGAACCCCCGGTGGATCAAGATCAAAAGATCGCAGCCTTCGGCAGCTCCTACGGGTTACTGCGCACCTTCATCCTGCAAGCTGGCGCAAAAGCTGCATCCCACGACCATTCGCCGGTTTTCCGACACCGGTTTTTTGGAGGGTAGGATGCGTAGCCTGGTTTTGCTGCTGGCCGTTTTGGCGCTTGGTGGCTGCATGAATGTCAGCGACATGGGAGAGGGTGTTCGTTATCACATGAGCGACGCCGGCCTGCTGGACCATAGCGACAGCCGTCGTGTGAACAACCTGCGTATTCAGCCCGACTCGTTCATCTACATCGCCCAGGGGGCTTTCGCTCCGCCAGGCAGTGCTTATCCGCGTCCCAACATCGTGGCCGAAGAAGCCTTCAATGGCTTCATCGAATATTTTCCCATGGTCCGTCGCGCCCGCGTTCCCGAAGGCCTCGACCAGGCCATGGGCGAAGCCCGTTCCGCCGGTGCCCATTATTTGCTGTACACCCGCTTCGCCAAGGCCGACAACCGCATTGGCAACTCCGACGAATGGCTGGATGAAGAAGCCGTGGATCGCCTGGGTGTGGATACCAGCGTGATTCAAATCATGTTGATCGAGACCAGCACCCAGTATTTGATTGATACTGCACGTATCAAGAGTCGTGGCGGTTTACTGACGTGGCACGACAAGCAGCCCCAAGACCTCATCGCCACGCCTTTGCGTGAGTATGCCCGCAGCCTGCTGGGGATGAGCGACGAATAAATAATCAGGAGTCACCATGAGCGGACCGCAAAAAGCCAATGATTTGCTGGGGCAGATTCCCAAGACCAAAGGCCTTCCGCCGGTCCACTTGTGGAACCCCGACTTCTGCGGCGACATCGACATGCGCATTGCCCGGGATGGCACCTGGTACTACTTGGGCACGCCCATCGGGCGAAAGCCGATGGTCAAGCTGTTCTCCACCATCATCCGCCGCGACGGCGATGATTACTTCCTGATTACCCCCGTGGAAAAAGTCGGCATCAAGGTCGATGACGCGCCGTTCGTGGCCGTGACCCTTGAGGTCCAAGGGCAGGGGGAGGGGCAGTTGTTGCGCTTCACCACCAATGTCGAGGAAACCACTGAGGCTGGCGCCGAGCATCCGCTGCGGGTGGTGATCGATCCCCAGACCCAAGAGCCAGCGCCCTACGTGCATGTGCGCAGCAATCTCGAAGCGCTGATTCATCGCAATGTGTTCTACCAACTGGTGGAGCTGGCGGTCAGCCGCGAGATCGACGGGCAGCGCTGGTTGGGCGTATGGAGCAGCGGCGAGTTTTTCCCCATCGGCCTGGAACCGTAAACCCTGTGGGAGCGGGCTCGCTCGCGAAGACGCCGACCCATCCAACATCTTCACCACTGACCCACCGCTATCGCGAGCAAGCTCGCTCCCACACTGGGCGAGTAAAATTCAAATTGACACCCAATCGTATGATGATTAGCGTGGGTCTCCAATAAGAGTGGCCCGCGGGGTTTTCATGTCCAGCAGTTTTCATGCATCGACCGTCGATTGGCTGGGGGGCTGGATAGCCGCCGGCCAGGTCAAGCCTGGGCAGACCATCAAGGTCGAAGCGGACTTGGGCGAGCAACTGGGGGTCAGTCGTACGGTGATTCGCGAGGCGATCAAGACCCTGGTGGCCAAAGGCATGCTGGAAGTCGGGCCGAAAGTCGGCACGCGGGTGTTGCCGGTGCGACGCTGGAACCTGTTCGACCCCCAAGTGGTTGGCTGGCTGTCACGCAGCGGCCTGCCGGAAAATTTTGTCGATGACTTGCTGGATCTGCGTCGCACCATCGAGCCGATGGCGGTGCGCTGGGCGTGCGAGCGGGCCACGGCCGATCAGGTGCAGGCGATCCGCCTGGCCTACCATGCGCTGGAGCGGGCGGTGGACAGCGGCGCCGATTACAACCGTGCCGACCAGTTTTTCCATGAGTGCATCCTCGCTGCCAGCCATAATCAGTTCATCGAGCAAATGGTCCCGGCCCTTGGTGCGTTGCTGGCGGTGTCGTTCGAAGTATCGGCGGCCGACCCGGATGAGCTGCGCCGCACCTTGCCCATCCACAAGGACATCGCCGACGCCATCGCCGCCCGTGACGCGGCGCGGGGCGTCTGGGCCTGCATGACCCTGATCGATAACGCTGACCTGGCCATCAAACGCTTTTACCCCAATGTCATGGCCGGTCGAACAGACGCCGCCGGGCAAGCCGGGAACGGGAGGTTTCAATGAAGTGGACGGCTGTGACGGAACACCGGGCGAAGTTGGGCGAGGGGCCCTTCTGGGACGAGCCGACCCAGGCGTTGTATTGGGTCGATATCGCCGGCAAGCAGGCGCTGCGGTTGATCGGCGCCAACGTACAGATCTGGCAGATGCCCGAGCATGTGTCCGCTTTCATTCCGACCCAAAGTGGCGACGCGTTGGTGACCCTGAGCAGTGGCGTCTACCGCCTCGATCTTGATTCTCCGGGCCTGGAACCGCGCCTGACACTGCTGTGCATGGCCGACCCCCAGCCAGGCAATCGCGCCAATGAGGCCCGTTGCGACGCCCTGGGTCAGCTCTGGCTCGGCACCATGCAGAACAATATCGGTGACGAAGGTGAGGACTTGCCGGTCGAGCGGCGCTCCGGTGGGCTGTTTCGCGTCACCGGTGATGGCCGGGTCATGCCCTTGCTACGCGCGCGAGGCATTCCGAACACCTTGCTCTGGAGCCCCGATGGCACCACGGTGTATTTCGGCGAGAGCCTGGACGGCACGTTGTATCGGCACTTTATCTACCCTGATGGCACCCTGGCGCCCGCCGAGGTCTGGTTCGGCCCGCACTCGCGTGGCGGCCCGGATGGCTCGGCGATGGATGCCCGGGGCTATATCTGGAATGCCCGCTGGGACGGCAGTTGCCTGTTGCGGCTGGACCCGGACGGGCAGGTCGATCGGGTGATCGAACTGCCCATCAGCCGCCCGACCAGTTGTGTGTTCGGCGGCGAAGACCTCAAGACGTTGTACATCACCAGCGCGGCGAGCCCATTGGGTCATCCGCTGGACGGTGCCGTGCTGTCGATGCGTGTCGATGTGCCTGGCGTGGCGTGTACAAGGTTTGCGGGGTGAATCCCAAAATATGGGATGTAAATATATATATTGAGATTATTTGGCGACCGGGTTTATAGTCGGCTCCATCGGCAATACGCACTCACACTAAAAAAACAAAACAGGTGAAGTGATGCAACGATCTTTCCCCGTACGCTCCGACGGCGTACGCCGGCCACTGTTCCTTCAAGCGCCTCGCCGGTCATCCGTGGATGCCCGGTTTTTGTCGTGCCCGCGCACAGGAGGCTCGAACCATGGCTGAGCCCTTGGTCTTGCCACCCGTGCCGGAGCCACCGAAGGGTGAGCGCCTGAAAGACAAGGTCGTGCTGTTGACCGGTGCCGCCCAAGGCATTGGCGAGGCCATCGTCGCGGCGTTCGCGTCGCAACGGGCCCGGCTGGTCATCAGTGATATCCAGGCGCAGAAGGTCGAGGCGGTGGCCGCCCACTGGCGTGAACGCGGGGCCGATGTGCAAGCGCTGCAGGCCGATGTGTCGAAGCCGCAGGACTTGCAGGCCATGGCCCGTCGCGCCGTCGAGCTGCACGGTCGCATCGATGTGTTGGTCAACTGTGCTGGCGTCAATGTCTTCCGTGACCCGCTGGAAATGAGCGAAGAGGACTGGCGTCGCTGCTTCGCCATCGATCTGGATGGCGCCTGGTACGGCTGCAAGGCGGTGTTGCCACAAATGATCGAGCAGGGCGTGGGCAGCATCATCAACATTGCCTCGGTCCATTCGTCCCACATCATTCCCGGCTGTTTCCCTTACCCGGTGGCCAAGCATGGCCTGCTCGGCCTGACCCGCGCCCTGGGCATCGAATACGCACCCAAAGGGGTACGCGTCAACGCCATCGCGCCGGGTTACATCGAAACCCAACTGAACGTCGACTACTGGAACGGCTTTGCCGATCCACATGCCGAACGCCAGCGTGCGCTGGATTTGCACCCGCCACGGCGCGTCGGGCAACCGATCGAAGTGGCAATGACGGCCGTGTTCCTGGCCAGTGACGAAGCACCGTTTATCAATGCCTCATGCATCACCATCGATGGGGGACGTTCGGTCATGTACCACGACTGAATATTCTCGGATTGCGGTGGGAAACTTCGCCTGTAATCCAATCATCATACGATATGACTATTCAGGCCTATGCTGTGTAGCAACTTGATGTAACCGTCCAGCCTGCGCATTTCCACCGACGGTGGAGCAGAACCCTGGACGTTTGGCTTTCAATAAAAAAAACAAGGAGTCAACTATGAATCATCGTCGTGGGATCCGTTCCCTGTGTCGCGCCGCCCTGGCGGTTACCGCGGTCAGCCTCAGCACCAGCTTGCTGGCGGCCGATCCCGTAAAAATCGGTTTCCTGGTCAAGCAGGCCGAGGAGCCCTGGTTCCAGACCGAGTGGGCGTTCGCCGAGAAGGCGAGCAAGGACAAGGGCTTCGAGTTGATCAAGATCGCCGTGCCCGACGGCGAAAAGACCCTTTCCGCTATCGACAGCCTTGCCGCCAACGGTGCCAAGGGCTTCGTCATCTGCCCGCCGGACGTATCCCTCGGCCCGGCCATTGTGGCCAAGGCCAAGCTCAATGACATGAAAGTGATCGCCGTCGACGACCGCTTCGTCGGTTCCGATGGCAAGTTCATGGAGGACGTACCGTACCTGGGCATGGCGGCGTTCGAAGTGGGCCAGAAGCAGGGCGGCGCCATGGCGGCTGAGGCGAAAAAACGCGGCTGGGATTGGAAAGACACCTATGCCGTCATCAACACCTATAACGAACTGGACACTGGCAAGAAGCGCACCGACGGTTCGGTCGATGCCCTGAAGAAGGCTGGCATGCCGGCAGACCATATTCTCTATGCGGCGCTGAAGACCCTCGACGTACCCGGCAGCATGGACTCCACCAACTCGGCCTTGGTAAAGCTGCCAAGCGCCGCGAAGAACCTGATCATCGGTGGCATGAATGACAACACCGTGCTGGGCGGCGTGCGCGCCACCGAAGCCGCCGGGTTCAAGGCCGCCAATGTGATCGGCATCGGCATCAACGGCACCGACGCCATCGGTGAATTGAAGAAACCTGACAGCGGCTTCTTCGGTTCGATGCTGCCAAGCCCGCACATTGAAGGCTACAAGACCGCCGAAATGATGTACGAGTGGATCACCACCGGCAAGGAACCGCCGAAGTACACCGCCATGGACGAGGTGACCCTGATCACCCGGGAGAACTTCAAGCAAGAGCTGGAAAAGATCGGCCTGTGGAACTGACGGCCGGTTGATTCAAAAGCGGCCCCGGTCACTTGAGTGGCGGGGTCGCTTGATCTCTGTAAGTTCGAGGTGGTTATGCAAGCGCAAACAGCGACACGGCAACACAACATCGGCGGCAGCTTGCGATTCAACGGGATCGGCAAGTCCTTTCCCGGCGTGCAGGCCCTGGCCAATATCAGTTTCGTTGCCCATCCGGGGCAAGTCCATGCCTTGATGGGTGAAAACGGCGCTGGCAAGTCCACGCTGCTCAAGATCCTGGGCGGCGCCTACATCCCGAGCAACGGCGACTTGCAGATTGGCGAGCAGACGATGGCGTTCAAAGGCACCGCCGACAGCATCGCCAGCGGTGTGGCGGTGATTCACCAGGAGCTGCACCTGGTGCCGGAAATGACCGTCGCGGAAAACCTGTTTCTCGGCCATTTGCCGGCGCGGTTCGGCCTGGTCAATCGTGGGCTGCTGCGCAAGCAGGCGTTGACGCTGCTAAAAGGCCTGGCCGATGAAATCGACCCGCAGGAAAAAGTCGGTCGCCTGTCCCTCGGCCAGCGCCAGCTGGTGGAAATCGCCAAGGCCTTGTCCCGTGGCGCCCACGTCATAGCCTTCGACGAACCCACCAGCAGCCTGTCGGCCCGGGAAATCGACCGCTTGATGGCGATCATCAGCCAGCTGCGGGACGAGGGCAAAGTGGTGCTCTACGTCAGCCACCGCATGGAAGAGGTGTTCCGTATCTGTAATGCGGTGACGGTGTTCAAGGACGGTCGTTATGTGCGGACCTTCGAGAACATGAGCGAGTTGACCCATGATCAACTCGTCACGTGCATGGTCGGTCGCGATATCCAGGACATCTATGACTACCGTCCTCGGGAGCGCGGCGATGTGGCGCTGCAAGTAAATAGCCTGCTGGGGCCGGGCTTGCGCGAGGCGGTGAGTTTCCAGGTGCACAAGGGCGAGATCCTCGGCTTGTTCGGGCTGGTCGGCGCCGGTCGTACCGAGCTGCTGCGCTTGCTCAGTGGCTTGGAGCGTCACCGCGAGGGCAGCCTCGTGCTGCACGGCAAGGAACTGAAGCTGCGTTCACCAAGGGATGCCATCGCCGCTGGCGTGCTGCTCTGCCCGGAAGACCGCAAGAAGGAAGGCATCATCCCGTTGAGCAGCGTGGGCGAGAACATCAACATCAGTGCACGCCCGTCTCATTCCGCGTTGGGCTGCCTGTTGCGTGGCGACTGGGAGCGGGGCAATGCCGACAAGCAGATCAAGTCGCTGAAAGTGAAGACCCCGGCGGCGAGCCAGAAAATCATGTACCTGTCCGGCGGCAACCAGCAGAAGGCGATTCTTGGTCGCTGGCTGTCGATGCCGATGAAAGTCCTGCTATTGGACGAGCCCACTCGTGGCATCGACATCGGCGCCAAGGCGGAGATCTATCAGATTATCCACAACCTGGCGGCCGAGGGCATTGCGGTGATTGTGGTGTCCAGCGACTTGATGGAAGTGATGGGCATTTCCGACCGAATCCTGGTGCTCTGCGAAGGGGCCATGCGCGGCGAGCTGCCGCGTGACGAGGCCAACGAATCCAACCTGCTGCAACTGGCGCTGCCGCGCCAACGCGTTGCCGACGCGGCGAACTGAGAGGTAAATCATGACCATTCAAAACAATGCACTGCCAACGGCACGCAAACCCCTGGACCTGCGCCGTTTCCTGGATGACTGGGTCATGCTGCTGGCGGCCGCCGGCATCTTCGTGCTCTGTACCCTGATGATCGACAACTTCCTGTCACCCTTGAACATGCGCGGCCTGGGCCTGGCGATCTCTACCACCGGCATCGCGGCCTGCACGATGTTGTATTGCCTGGCGTCCGGGCACTTCGACTTGTCGGTCGGTTCGGTGATTGCCTGTGCCGGCGTGGTCGCGGCGGTGGTGATGCGCGACACCAACAGCGTGTTCCTCGGCATCAGCGCGGCGCTGGTGATGGGGCTGATCGTTGGCCTGATCAATGGCATCGTCATCGCCAAGCTGCGGGTCAATGCGTTGATCACCACGCTGGCAACGATGCAGATCGTCCGTGGCCTGGCCTACATCTTCGCCAACGGCAAAGCGGTGGGTGTGTCCCAGGAGTCGTTCTTCGTGTTCGGCAACGGTCAATTGTTCGGCGTACCAGTGCCGATCCTGATTACCATCGTCTGCTTCCTGTTTTTCGGCTGGCTGCTGAACTACACCACCTATGGGCGCAACACCATGGCCATTGGTGGCAACCAGGAAGCGGCGTTGTTGGCCGGGGTGAACGTTGATCGCACCAAGATCATCATCTTCGCCGTGCATGGCGTGATCGGTGCCCTGGCTGGGGTGATCCTGGCTTCGCGCATGACCTCGGGCCAACCGATGATCGGCCAAGGCTTCGAGCTGACGGTGATCTCGGCTTGCGTGTTGGGTGGGGTGTCGTTGAGCGGTGGTATCGGCATGATTCGCCACGTCATCGCAGGCGTGCTGATTTTGGCGATCATCGAAAACGCGATGAACCTGAAGAACATCGACACCTTCTACCAATACGTCATCCGTGGCTCGATCCTGCTGCTGGCGGTGGTGATCGACCGGTTGAAACAACGCTGAACAACGGCGAACACTGGCGACTGACCTACCGCCATCGCGAGCAAGCTCCCACACAGGATTTTGTGCCAGGGCGCAGAACCCCGGCACAGCGCAGATCCAATATGGGAGCGAGCTTGCTCGCGAAGGCGTCCTCCCTGACGCCGACAATCACCCCGCCTTGCGCAACGCCTCGACCAGCTCTTGCTTGCGCATTTTCGAGCGTCCGGGAATGTTTTTCGCCCGGGCCTCCTTCATCAGGCTGTCCACGGTCTGGGCCCCGTGGGAGGCTTTGCTGGTGCGCGGGTGACCTTCGCGGGTCTTGGCGGCGCGTCGGGCGGATTCCTTGCGGTCGGATTGCTTGGCCTCGGCCGGTTTTTTCTTACCGGAGCCACCTGAGCGCTCGCCGCCACCCGACTGCTTGTTGACCGTGGCCCAGGCTCGTGCCTCGGCTTTGCCCTCCGGCACACCTTTTTTCTCGTAGCTCTCTTCGATGTGCTCAGCCTTGCGCTTTTGCTTGTCGGTGTATTTGTCTTTGCTTCCACGAGGCATGGGATGTTCCTCCTCAAATGTCTGAGCAGAGGCTATTGGCTGGCGGCGCCACCTTCGGAGCCCGAACCACCGGTCGTGGTTTTCGAGCCCACTCCAGTCTCGGCATTATCAGGTGCAGTCGAGTCCGGTGTATTCATGCCACCCTGGCGCCCTGTGTCATTACCCTGCACGCGCGGATCGGTGCCAGTGGCGGGTGGCTGGCCATTGTTCAGGCCGCCGCCGGTGCCGTCGGTGTTCAACTTGGGCAGGCCTTGCGTGGCGGGGGAGTTGGGCGCTTGCACGGGATCGGTCGGCCCGGTGCCGGAGGTGGAAGCTGCGAAGGCCACAGAGGACAGCAGCGCAGCGAAGGTGATTGCAGTCAGCCTTGAAGTGATCATGGGTGTCGCCTCCATTTTTCAGAATGCTTACCTGATCTTGGGCCTCGCTGGATTTGGGTTGGTGCCTGGGGCGCGACGAATGGCGCTTCTGAAAGAGGCGTGCGTCGCGATCAAATAGTTGGATCGATATGTGACGAGCGGCACGCAGCGGCTTAGTATGGCGCTTTCAATTGGCTACAAGGCCTGTTCATGTCGATCGAGATCCGTCCTGCGCAACCCAGCGATGCGCCTCAAATCCTTGTCTTCATCACCGAGTTGGCCGATTACGAAAAGGCCCGCCACGAAGTCATCGCCAGTGTGGCCGACATCGAGCGCAGCCTGTTCAGCGAAGGTGCAACGGCCCACGGGTTGATCTGCCTGCGTGATGGCGTGCCGATTGGCTTCGCGGTGTTTTTCTTCAGTTATTCCACCTGGCTGGGCAGCAACTGCCTGTACCTCGAAGACCTGTACATCACGCCTGACCAGCGCGGTGGCGGGGCGGGCAAGACGTTGCTGCGCCACCTGGCGAAGATCGCCTGTGACAACGATTGCGGGCGCTTCGAATGGAGTGTGCTGGACTGGAACACGCCGGCCATCGAGTTCTACAAGTCCCTCGGCGCGCAACCCCAGGAAGAGTGGGTGCGCTACCGGATGGATGGCAAGGTGCTACGGGATTTTGCCCACGGTAATTGACATTCATGAGTATGCGCTGGATGCGTACTCGGCAAATCCGGGACGCTGTTCGAGCCGCTTGCAATAGGCGGCCACCGCTGGATAGTCCGGACGCTCCATGGGTGTCTGGCGCCAACGATGTGCGGACAGGCCGATGAGCACGTCTGCAAGGGAAAACGCCGTACCGGCCACGTAGGCGCCGGTGCGGTTCAATTGCTGCTCCAGCAACCCCATCTTCTCGTTCCAGCCTTTGACGCCGGCGGCGATGCGCTGCGGGTCCTGGAAGTCCGGATTCTTGCGTACCAGGGCGTGGAATGCGTAGCCCCATGACGGGTTGAGTTCTGTGGCTTGCCAGTCCATCCACTGCTCGACACGCGCCCGTGCGGCAGGCTCGACAGGCAGCAGGTCGTTGCGCCCATGCTTGCCCACCAGATAGCGGCAAATGGTGTTCGACTCCCAGAGCACACCGTTCTCATCAATGATCACCGGCACCTGGGCGTTGGGATTCAAGGCCAGGAAATCCGGGTCTTGGGTCGAAGAAAAACCAATCCCCCAGTCTTCGCGTTCGTAGGCGATTTCCAATTCCTGGCAGGTCCACAACACTTTTCTGACGTTGATAGAGGAAGTGCGGCCGAGGATTTTCAGCTGTTGTCCCATCACTTTTTCCCTGAGTTGTTTGGCGTCCGATCAGAAACGTAACAGGGTCTTGGGCAGATGGCGATTGGCTTTATGGTTGGTTGATTAGATCCCAATATATGGGAGTGATATTTATATATTGAGATATTGTCACGCCCAGGTTTATAGTCCGTTGCACTCACTGCCAAAAAACAGAACAGGTGAAGCGGATGCAGGCGCAATTGATCGCGCTCGATTGGGGGACCACCTCATTACGGGCTTACAAACTGGCAGCCGGTGGCGAGGTGCTCGAGCAGCGCTCGCTGTCATCGGGGATCATGCAGTTGCCTTCCGGGCCGCGAACCGTGGCCGGCCGGGTGTGCATCGACGGTTTCGAACTGGCCTTCGACGAGGCCTGCGGCGACTGGCTCGATGCACAGCCAGGCTTGCCTGTGATTGCCTGCGGCATGGTCGGCAGTGCTCAGGGCTGGCGTGAAGCGCCTTACTGCGACACACCGGCCAACGTCGCCAACCTCGGACATTCCCTACAAACCGTTCGCAGCCTTCGCGGTGTCGATGTGCACATCGTGCCCGGCGTGATCCAGCGTTCACATTTGCCCAATGTCATGCGCGGTGAAGAAACCCAGGTGCTCGGTGCCTTGCACAGCCTGCCGGACGAAGCGGTGCTGATCGGCCTGCCCGGCAGTCATTCGAAATGGGTGGAAGTGGCCGATGGCTGCATCGTGCATTTCGACACCTTCATGACCGGCGAGATCTTCGCCGTGCTCAGTGACCACAGCATTCTCGGCCGCACCCAGCAACGGAGTGCGACCTTCGATGGCGTGGCCTTTGATCGTGGCGTGCAGGTGGCGTTGTCGGTAGATGGTCAGATCGGACCGTTGTCCACGGTGTTCAGCGCCCGCAGCCTGGGCTTGACCGGCGAACTGCAGGCCAGCGCCCAGGCCGATTACCTCTCGGGCCTGCTGATCGGCCATGAGCTGGCGGCGCTGGCCGAGGTGCAGCGTCGACGACGTGACAGCCTCCATCTGCCGACAGTGGTGCTGATCGGCAACTCTCAACTCTGTGTCCGTTATCAACGGGCCCTCGACGCCTGCGGCTTCGCCCGGGTGATCCTGGCCGAACAGGCCACCGAACGCGGTTTGTGGCAACTGGCCGTGGCGGCCGGGTTGCTCGATTCCACCGCCCCCTGAACCTGACTGGAGGTCTGACATGCTCACACAAGCACTGGCGCACAACGGGCTGATCGCGATCCTGCGTGGTCTGCGTCCCGAAGAGGCGGCGGCCATCGGCGAAGTCCTGTACGGCGCCGGATTTCGCGTCATCGAAGTGCCGCTCAATTCCCCCGAGCCGTACGAAAGCATTCGCATCCTGCGCAGTACCTTGCCCGCCGATTGCCTGATCGGTGCCGGTACCGTGCTCACGCCGGAACAGGTCGAGCAGGTGAAAGCCGCTGGCGGCCAAGTGATCGTCATGCCTCACAGTGATCCGAAGGTGCTGCGTGCGGCGAAAGCGGCGGGCTTGTACCTGTCGCCAGGCGTCGCCACGCCCACCGAAGCCTTTGCCGCGCTGGCCGAAGGCGCCCATGTACTGAAGATGTTCCCCGCCGAGCAAATGGGCCCGGCGGTGGTCAAGGCTTGGCTTGCGGTGCTGCCGGCCGGGACCGTGTTGGTGCCGGTGGGCGGGATCACCCCAGAGAACATGGCGGTGTTCGTCGAAGCCGGCGTCAAGGGTTTCGGCCTCGGTTCCGGGCTGTTCAAGCCGGGCCTGACAGCGGATGAAGTGGCGGTGCGCGCCAAGGCCTACGTGGCCGCATGGAATGCCTTGAACTGAAGACTTTTCCAGCGCCCCGTGCGCTGCATCTGACAAGAGAGACAACAAGATGAAAATCACCAAACTGACCACGTTTATCGTTCCGCCGCGCTGGTGCTTCCTCAAGGTCGAGACCGACGAGGGCGTGACCGGTTGGGGCGAGCCCGTGGTCGAGGGCCGTGCCCACACGGTGGCGGCGGCTGTCGAGGAATTGTCCGACTACCTGATCGGCAAAGACCCACGCAATATCGAGGACATCTGGACCGTGCTCTATCGCGGCGGCTTCTACCGCGGCGGGGCCATTCACATGAGTGCCCTGGCCGGTATCGACCAGGCGTTGTGGGACATCAAGGGCAAGGCCCTGGGTGTGTCGGTCAGCGACCTGCTGGGCGGCCAGGTGCGCGACAAGATTCGAGTGTATTCGTGGATCGGCGGCGACCGGCCGGCAGACACCGCTCGCGCGGCGAAAGAAGCCGTGGCGCGGGGCTTCACGGCGGTGAAGATGAACGGCACCGAAGAGCTGCAGTTTCTCGACACCTATGAAAAAGTCGACCTGGCCCTGGCCAACGTCGCGGCGGTGCGCGACGCAGTGGGGCCAAACGTCGGCATTGGCGTGGACTTCCACGGCCGGGTGCACAAGCCGATGGCCAAGGTCCTGATGAAGGAACTCGACCCCTACAAGCTGATGTTCATCGAAGAGCCGGTGCTCAGCGAAAACTACGAAGCCCTCAAGGAATTGGCGCCGCTGACCAGCACCCCGATTGCCCTGGGCGAGCGGTTGTTCTCGCGCTGGGACTTCAAGCGTGTACTCAGCGAAGGCTACGTGGACATCATCCAGCCGGATGCGTCCCACGCCGGCGGTATCACCGAAACCCGCAAGATCGCCAACATGGCCGAGGCCTACGACGTGGCGCTGGCGCTGCACTGCCCGCTGGGCCCCATCGCCCTGGCAGCGTGCCTGCAACTGGATGCGGTCTGCTACAACGCGTTCATCCAGGAGCAGAGCCTGGGGATCCACTACAACGAGAGCAACGATTTGCTGGATTACATCAAGGATCCGCAGGTGTTCGACTACGACAAGGGCTTTGTGAAGATCCCGAATGGCCCGGGCCTGGGCATCGAGATCAACGAAGAGTACGTCATCGAACGCGCGGCCATCGGCCACCGCTGGCGCAACCCGATCTGGCGCCATGCCGATGGCAGTTTTGCCGAGTGGTGATTTACGCCTGATCACCCCATGGGAGCAAAGCAATCCTGTGGGAGCAAGGCTTGCCCGCGATGAACGATGACGCGGCCCGACTGGAAAACGCATCGTCTGCATCGCGGGCAAGCCTTGCTCCCACAGGGTCTTGCTCAATCCTTGCCGTATTCGACAAATATAAAAAGAGGCACCTCACATGCAAGCGCACACCCTGAGCGCGCAGGCGTCGTTGGTGACGCCCAGCCGCAAGCGTTTTTTCATCATGGTCCTGCTGTTCATCACCGTGGTGATCAATTACCTGGACCGCAGCAACCTCTCGATCGCCGCCCCGGCATTGACCAGCGACCTGGGCATCGATCCGATCCACGTCGGGCTGATTTTCTCGGCATTCGGCTGGACCTACGCCGCCATGCAGATCCCCGGTGGCTGGCTGGTGGACCGGGTGCCGCCGCGCATTCTGTACAGCGTGGCACTGCTGTTGTGGTCGGTGGCCACGGTGATGCTGGGTTTTGCCGCCAGTTTCATCGCGTTGTTCGTGCTGCGCATGGCGGTCGGTGCCCTGGAAGCACCGGCTTATCCGATCAACAGCCGCGTGGTCACCACCTGGTTTCCTGAGCGCGAGCGGGCCACGGCCATCGGTTTCTACACCTCCGGGCAGTTTGTCGGGCTGGCTTTCCTGACCCCGGTATTGGCCTGGCTGCAACACACCTTCGGTTGGCACATGGTGTTTGTCGCCACGGGCGCGGTGGGCATTCTCTGGGCGGCGATCTGGTACGCGGTGTATCGCGAGCCACGGGATTTCAAAGGCGCCAACGCCGCCGAAATCGAACTGATCCGCGAAGGCGGCGGGTTGGTGGATATCCAGGCCGATACCGCCAAGGCCAAGGCGAAATTCAGCTGGACCGACCTGGGGACTGTCCTGACCCAGCGCAAGTTATGGGGCATTTACCTGGGGCAGTTCTGCCTCAACTCCACGCTGTGGTTTTTCCTGACGTGGTTCCCGACCTACCTGGTGAAATATCGCGGCATGGACTTCATCAAGTCCGGCCTGCTGGCGTCGTTGCCGTTCCTCGCGGCGTTTGTCGGCGTGCTGTGCTCCGGGTTCTTCTCCGACTGGTTGATTCGGCGCGGCGCCACCGTGGGGTTTGCGCGCAAGCTGCCGATCATTGGCGGGTTGCTGATCTCGACCTCGATCATCGGCGCCAACTTTGTCGAGTCGACGCCGCTGGTGATCGCCTTCCTGGCCCTGGCGTTCTTCGGCAATGGCCTGGCGTCGATCACCTGGTCGCTGGTCTCCACCTTGGCGCCGGCGCGGTTGCTCGGGCTGACGGGAGGGGTGTTCAACCTCATCGGCAACCTGGCGGCCATCGCCACGCCGATCGTCATAGGCTTTCTCGCCAGCGGCGATTCGTTTGCCCCGGCCATCACCTATATCGCTGTTCTGGCACTGGCTGGCGCGCTGTCCTACATTCTGCTGGTCGGGAAGGTCGAGCGCATCGAGTTGTAGTCCGACGGGGCGGGCGACCATAATGCCGCCCGTTCCCCGCTCACTGTTGAAGGCCGGCTATGCAGCAAGACGATCCAAAAATCACCAAGGACGCCGCGCCCACAGGCACGCAGACATTGTTGCGTGGTCTGGGTGTGGTCCAGGCGGTCGCCAGCGGCGCCCGCGACTTGAAGGAAATCGCCCGGCTGATCGGCACCACCCGCAGCACCACCCATCGCCTGGCCAGTTGCCTGGTGGACGAACGTTATCTGCGCGTGATGCCGCAAGTGGGCTACCTGCTGGGGCCGAAATTGATCGAGCTGGGCTTTCAGGCCCGGGAAGAGTTGCCATTGGTGAGCCTGGCGGGGCCGTATCTGGACGAGCTGTCGGCGCTCACCGGGGACACCGTTCACCTGGCGATTCGCGAAGGTGACGAAGTCTTGTATCTGTTGAAGAACCCAGGGCGCAACGGCCCGGAAATGCGCTCGCGCGTAGGCCATCGCATGCCGTTGGCGCGCACCGGGATCGGCAAGGCGCTGATGCTCGATGACACTCAGGAACAATGGAAGCGGCTGTATGAAATCAGCCTGCCAGCCGGTGGGAAGAATCAGTTCTGGCCCCAGCATCAAGAGCAATCCTGGGAGCAGTTCCAGCAACGGATGGTTGAATATGTGGCGGGGGGTTATGCCTTCGACCTGGAGGACAACGAGCCGTCGATTCGCTGTGTAGCGGCGCCGATCCGTGACGCCGGCAAGCGCATCGTCGCCGGTATCAGTATCGCCAGCACCGTGCCGTACATGCCGCTGGAAAAGATGGCCGAGCTGATTCCCCTGGTCAAAGGGGTCACAGCCCGGCTGTCGGCGGAACTGGGCGCCAAGGTTTGACGAACGTCAGGCCTTGAGCGTGGCCATGTCGATGACGAAGCGGTACTTCACATCCCCGGCGATCATGCGGCTGTAGGCCTCGTTGATCTGGCGGATGTCGAGCATTTCAATGTCGCAGCTGATGTGGTGTTCGGCGCAGAAATCCAGCACCTCTTGGGTTTCCGCGACACCGCCGATCAGCGAGCCGGCCAGGACACGGCGACCCATGATCAGTTTTGCCGCATGTACAGGCGGTTCGACCGGTTCGACCAGGCCTACGATGATGTGTACGCCGTCGAAGCGCAGCGTGTCGAGGTAGGGATTGAGGTCGTGCTGCACCGGAATGGTGTCCAGCAGGAAGTGGAATCGTCCGGCTGCGGCGGCCATCTGTTCGGTGTCGGTGGACACGATCACATGGTCCGCGCCCTGGCGACGGGCTTCTTCAGCCTTGCTCGCCGAGCGGGTGAACAACGTCACTTCTGCGCCCATGGCCTTGGCGAACTTGATGCCCATGTGGCCCAGGCCGCCCATGCCCAGCACGCCAACCTTGTCGCCAGCCTTCACGCCGTAGTGCTTGAGGGGCGAGTAGGTGGTGATGCCGGCGCAGAGAAGTGGCGCGGCGCTGGCCGGGTCGAGTGCTGCCGGAATGCGCAGCACAAAGTGCTCGCTGACTACTATGCTGTTGGAGTAACCGCCCATGGTGTGGCCGCCACTCACGCGGTCCGGGCTGGCGTAGGTCTGGGTCATGCCTTCGAAACAGTATTGTTCCAAGTCAGCGCGGCAGGCTTCGCACTCGCGGCAGGAGTCGACCATGCAGCCCACACCGACCAGGTCGCCTGCTTTATAGCGGGTGACATTCGCACCGACGGCGGTGACTTTGCCGATGATTTCATGGCCGGGCATCAGCGGGTAAACGGCGATGCCCCATTCATTGCGGGCCTGGTGGATGTCGGAATGGCAGACGCCGCAGTAGAGAATGTCGATCGCCACATCGTCGGCTCGCGGGCTGCGACGCTCGAACTTCATGGGGGCGAGGGGAGTGGTGGCCGATTGAGCGGCATATCCGATGGCTGTGTACATGATGGACCTCGCTAAGCTGTGAACGGTGAGGGGTTCATTCTGGGAGTCCTGGCGGCCGGCGGCGATGGCGATTCCTCCGCCTGTCATGCCTAATCCTCCGGTCTTGGCCAGGATTTGATCCTCTGTGGCGTCAGAGCTGCGATGATGGTTTCATCCCTTTTTTCGTGAAGTTTTCGCCCATGTTGTTGACCCGTCATCTCGATGCCAACGCCACGCTGGTTTCACTGATAGAACCCCTGGCGACCCGCGACGGTTTCGTCCCTACGCGACTGCCCGGCGTGCAAGCGCTTCGCGCCAGCCAGGACGTCGCCCGTGGTCCGCAGCTCTACGAGCCGAGTCTGGTGATCATCGCCCAGGGCAGCAAGTTGGCGTACCTGGGGCCGCGCACTATGGAATATGGTGCCGGGCACTATCTGATCCAGGCCTTGCCGGTGCCGTTCGAATGCGAAACCTACGCCATGCCCAATGCTCCGCTGCTTGGAGTTTCCGTTGCGATCGATCGGGCGATGTTGGGGGAACTGGTGCTGGCCATGGGGCTGGTGCCGGGGCGGAGCCTGGCGCCCCAGACACCGGAATCGATGACCTGCGCCGTGCTCGATGACGCCATGCGTGGGTGTGTCGAACGCTTGCTGCGCTGCCTGCACGATCCACTGGAATGCCAGGTCATGGGCCAGGCGCGGCTGCGGGAGTTGCTGTTCGTCGCGTTGCGCGGGCCCCAGGCCGATGTGCTGCGGGCGCTGGTGGAGCAGCAAGGCCAGTTCGCCCGGATTGCCGCGGCCCTGAGCCATTTGCATGCGCACTTCACCGAGCCGCTGAACGTCGAGACCTTGGCCAGTTGCGCGAACATGAGCGCTTCGACCTTCCACGAGCATTTCAAGCGCAGCACCTTGCTGTCGCCCGTGCAGTACCTCAAGCGCTTGCGCTTGCTCAAGGCCCAACGGCTGCTGCTCATCGAGGGCATGGGCGTGGCCCAGGTCGCCCACCAGGTGGGGTATCAGAGCTCGTCGCAGTTCAGTCGGGAGTACAAGCGCTACTTCGAGCGCAACCCCGGGGAAGAGCGCGCTGCCTGAGTCTCTGAAATTTCTTGTGGGAGCGGGCTTGCTCGCTCCCACATCGGGCAGCGGTGTTTCTTCGATGGCAGGCAACAAAAAGGCCCCCATTGCGGGAGCCTTTATGTTCAGCGCAACGGCTTACATGTTCGGGTAAGTCGGTCCGCCAGCGCCTTCCGGTGACACCCAAGTGATGTTCTGCGAAGGGTCCTTGATGTCACAGGTCTTGCAGTGCACGCAGTTCTGGGCGTTGATCTGGAAGCGTTTCTCACCGTCTTCCTTGGTCACCACTTCGTACACGCCGGCCGGGCAGTAGCGCTGGGCCGGTTCGTCGTACAGCGGCAGGTTCTTGCTGATCGGGATGCTCGGGTCGGTCAGCTTCAGGTGGCAGGGCTGTTCTTCTTCGTGGTTGGTACCGGAGATGAACACCGAGCTGAGTTTGTCGAAGCTGATCTTGCCGTCCGGTTTCGGGTAGTCGATTTTCTTGCAATCGGCTGCCAGCTTGAGGCAGGCGTAGTCGGGCTTGGTGTCGTGCAGGGTGAGCGGTATTTTGCCGCCAAAGATGTTCTGGTCGATCCAGTTGAAACCGCCGCCGATGATGGCGCCGTATTTGTGGATCGCCGGGCCGAAGTTGCGGCTGGCGAACAGCTCTTCATACAGCCAGCTGTTCTTGAAGCTGTCGACGTAGGCGGTCAGTTCATCACCGCCTTCGGACTCGGCAAACAGACGATCGGCCACGGCCTCGGCAGCGAGCATGCCGGACTTCATGGCCGTGTGGCTGCCCTTGATCTTGGCGAAGTTCAGGGTGCCGAGGTCGCAACCGATCAGCGCGCCGCCCTTGAAGACCATTTTCGGCAGCGAATTCAGGCCGCCCTTGCAGATGGCTCGGGCGCCATAGCTGACACGCTTGCCACCTTCCAGGTACTGCTTGAGCACTGGGTGATGCTTGAGGCGCTGGAACTCGTCGAACGGCGACAGGAACGTGTTGCTGTAGGACAGGTCGACGATCAGGCCGACCACCACCTGGTTGTTTTCCAGGTGATAGAGGAAGGAACCGCCGGTGTTCTCGGTGCCCATGATGTCCAGCGGCCAGCCGGCGGTGTGCACCACCAGGCCGGGTTGATGCTTGGCCGGGTCGATTTCCCAGATTTCCTTCAGGCCGATGCCGTAGTGCTGGGCGTCGGCCTCGCTGTCCAGGTTAAAGCGCTTGATCAGTTGCTTGCCGATGTGGCCACGGCAGCCTTCGGCGAACAGCGTGTATTTGCCACGCAGTTCCATGCCAGGGGTATAGAGGCCTTCCTTCGGGTTGCCTTCGCGGTCGACACCCAGGTCGCCGGTGATGATCCCGCGCACCACGCCGTTCTCGTCGAACAACGCTTCCTGGGCGGCGAAACCCGGGTAGATTTCCACGCCCAGGTTCTCGGCCTGCTGGGCCAGCCAGCGGCACAGGTTGCCCAGGGAAATAATATAGTTGCCTTCGTTGTGCATGGTCTTGGGCACGAAGAAGTCAGGGATTTTGCTCGCGGCCTCGGCGTTTCTCAGGACATAAATGTCATCGCGCACTACAGGCGTGTTCAACGGGGCGCCGAGTTCTTTCCAGTCCGGGAACAATTCGTTCAGGGCGCGGGGCTCGAACACCGCACCGGAGAGGATGTGTGCACCGACCTCGGAGCCTTTTTCGACCACGCAGACGCTGATTTCCTTACCGGCTTCGGCGGCCTTCTGTTTCAGTCGGCAAGCGGCAGACAGGCCAGCGGGGCCGGCGCCGACGATGACCACGTCGAATTCCATGTATTCGCGTTCCACAGGGGCTCTCTCCTACTCAAGGCTCACGGTTTTTTCTAATTGGAGGTTTGGCGTTGCATCCGTTGTTTCCTTCGCGAAAAGCGACGAAAGCGACAATGGATGAGACGCGGGTCTCTCTTAAGCGGCGCATTATATCTACACCACTCTCAGGGTCCAATACAAACGTTTGTTTGAAATTGCCGCAGCCCAGATAAATCACTGACGTACGGCTTATGACTGACCATTTTGCCGTATTGACCGGAATAGGCGTTCCGGTCAAGATACGGGCGGTTTTGCGCTCGCCGTAGGCTGACTGTTGGTTTCAAGAGCACCTCTAAAGACAGGGCGAAGGCAGCACAAAGTGACGCATTGCGTGGTTCTGACGCGCAGTTTACACGCCGCGATAATGAATGACTCATCGGTCATCACTGACGAATGGTCTTCACTCCCGTGAGCTGGGTCATGTGTGGTTCATGCCGGCGTTTTTAGAGGTGCCCTTGCGCCCATGAGCATCAACCGCCAGGTTCGCCTAGGCGACTTTTTTTCACCGGAGAGTAACGAGGAATCCATGAAGGTTCTTGTAGCTGTCAAACGAGTGGTCGACTATAACGTCAAGGTTCGCGTCAAGGCGGACAACTCCGGCGTCGACCTCGCCAACGTCAAGATGTCGATGAACCCTTTCTGCGAAATCGCCGTAGAAGAAGCCGTGCGCCTGAAGGAAAAAGGCGTGGCGACTGAGATCGTCGTCGTCTCCATCGGCCCGACCACCGCCCAGGAACAACTGCGCACCGCGCTGGCACTGGGTGCCGATCGCGCCATCCTCGTCGAATCCGCCGAAGACCTGACCTCCCTGGCCGTGGCCAAGCTGCTCAAGGCCGTAGTCGACAAGGAACAGCCATCGCTGGTGATCCTCGGCAAGCAGGCCATCGACAGCGACAACAACCAGACCGGCCAGATGCTCGCGGCATTGAGCGGCTACGGTCAGGGCACCTTCGCGTCCAAGGTCGAAGTGTCCGGCGACAGCGTTGCCGTGACCCGCGAGATCGACGGCGGCGCGCAGACCGTTTCCCTGAAACTGCCAGCGATCGTCACCACCGACCTGCGTTTGAACGAGCCGCGTTATGCGTCGCTGCCAAACATCATGAAAGCCAAGAAGAAGCCGCTTGAAGTGCTGACGCCTGACGCTTTGGGCGTTTCCACCGCCTCCACCAACAAGACCCTCAAGGTCGAAGCGCCGGCTGCACGCAGCGCGGGCATCAAGGTCAAGTCGGTGGCTGAACTGGTCGAGAAACTGAAAAACGAAGCGAAGGTAATCTGATATGACTATCTTGGTAATCGCCGAACACGATAACAAGGCGCTGGCTCCGGCTACGCTGAACACCGTTGCTGCTGCCGCTAAAATCGGTGGCGATATTCACGTGCTGGTGGCTGGCCAGGGCGCTGGCGCCGTGGCTGAAGCCGCTGCGAAAATCGCTGGCGTGGCCAAAGTGCTGTCGGCTGACAACGCCGCCTACGCTCACCAACTGCCGGAAAACGTCGCGCCACTGGTAGCCGAGCTGGGCAAGGGCTACAGCCACATCCTGGCTGCAGCCACCTCCAACGGCAAGAACATCCTGCCGCGCGTGGCCGCTGCACTGGACGTCGACCAGATCTCCGAAATTATCTCGGTAGAAAGCGCCGATACCTTCAAGCGTCCGATCTACGCCGGCAACGCCATTGCCACCGTGCAATCGAGCGCTGCGGTCAAGGTCATCACCGTCCGCGCCACCGGTTTCGACCCGGTTGCCGCAGAAGGTGGTTCGGCTGCTGTTGAAGCGGTAGGCGCTACCCACGACGCCGGCATCTCCAGCTTCGTCAACGAAGAACTGGCCAAGTCCGATCGTCCTGAACTGACCGCCGCCAAGATCGTCGTTTCCGGCGGCCGTGGCATGCAGAACGGTGACAACTTCAAGCACCTGTACGCCCTTGCCGACAAGCTGGGTGCCGCCGTCGGCGCCTCCCGCGCCGCGGTCGACGCTGGTTTCGTACCCAACGACATGCAGGTCGGCCAGACCGGCAAGATCGTTGCGCCACAGCTGTACATCGCCGTCGGTATCTCCGGCGCGATCCAGCACCTGGCCGGCATGAAAGACTCCAAGGTGATCGTTGCGATCAACAAGGATGAAGAAGCGCCGATCTTCCAGGTGGCCGACTACGGCCTTGTCGCGGACTTGTTCGAAGCCATCCCTGAGCTGGAGAAGCTGGTCTAATCCCGCGTCTTCACTTATAAAGAGCCCGGCCCTTTGGCCGGGCTTTTTATTTGCGCATCAGAGGAGCGTATTGCCATGGATCTGAGCCGTTTGGCTGGCTGGTCGTTGCTGTGGACGTTGGCGCTCGTGCCAGGCCTGTCTGTCGCCGCCGGCAAATGTGAACGACTGATCGCCACCGGCAGCCCGGATGCGCCGCCCTATCTCTGGCAGGACCCTCAGGACCCCAAGCACTTGATTGGCGCCGGTGCCGACCTGCTGGCGCACGTCGCGCAAGAACTGGGGATCAAGATCGAACTGCTGTATGCCGGCAAGCGCGCTCAGGCGTTGGACGAAGTGCGCAGTGGTCGCATGGACCTGCTCACCGACGCTCCGTTGACGACCAGCGGGCTTGAAGTGATGGATTACGTTCATCCGCCCTTGCTCGAAAACGATCACCTGGTCTGGACCCGCAAGGACTCGACGCTGGTCATCAACCAGCCCACAGACCTTCACGGTCATCCCGGGGCCTTGTCGGAAAAGGCCCGAATGACCCAGGGATTCGGCGTCTTTGCCGAGCAGCAATTGTCCCTGGTGCGCACGCCCAACCTGACCCAGGCCTTTCAGAAACTGCTGCTGGGCGAGGTGGAATATGTCCTGGCGGGGCGCTACTCGGGCCTGGCAATGGCGCAGACACTGGGGATGGCCAACGACCTGCAAGCCGCACCGCAACCGGTGGACAAACCCGGGCTGTTTCTCGCGATTTCCCATAACTCCGCCTGCAATGACCCATGGTTACGCGGACAGCTGGCGCAAAAGATGACAGAATTGGCCGCGTCCGGCCTGGTGGAGGCTGTGTTGCAACGCAATCTCGAGCGTTGGAATACACAGTTGCAGCCATCTGTCAGCGCCCCAAAACAGTAGGGAACATTAGTGACTATTCGACCTCTTTTCGCTGCCCTGGCCGTTCTGGCTCTGGCGGGTTGCGCAGCCGATCCAGCGCCGAATGAACAGATCCGCCTGACCGAACAGGCACTGGAGCAAGCCCGGGCCGTTGGCGCCACTGCCGACGAAGTGCCCGAATTGAAACTGGCTGAAGAAAAATTCGCCCGCGCCAAATCCAACATGGCCGACGAATCCTACAAGAAGGCGCGCATGCGGGCCGAACAGGCCGAACTGGACGCCCGCCTGGCCGAAGCGAAGGTGCTGACCCTCAAGAGCCAGGAGCAACTGAACGTGCTCGACACCCGCATCAAGCGCTTGCGCAAACAGTTGCGGGAGGATGCCCAATGAAGCACTCCCACGTATTGGGCGGCCTGGTCCTCGCCGGCCTGGCCAGCTTGTATGGCTGCGCCGGCCAGCGCAGTGAAGCGGCGCTGGAGCAGGCCAGCACCGACTTCCAGAAGGTCAAGGAAGACGCCAACGTCTTGCGTGCCGCGCCCCGGGACGTGATCCGCGCTGGCGAATCCCTGGCCCGTGCCGATCGTTTGTCCAGCTATTGGGGCAGCGGCGAAGATGTGCAGCATTACGCCTACCTGAGCCAGCGCTACAGTGCGATCGCCCGGGAGCACAGCAACCAGGTGCTCAACGAAGAACGCGCGGCGAAACTCGAACTGGAACGCCAGCGACTGCAACTGGCCCTGCGTGAATCCAAATTGCTGAGCGTGCAGCAGCAGGGCAAATGGCTTGAAGAACAGATCATGGCGATGGCGACCACACAAACCGATCGCGGTTTGGTGATGACCTTGGGTGACGTGCTGTTCGACACCGGCGAAGCGGAACTGAAGAGTTCGGCCAACCGGGTCGTGCTCAAGATCGTGCAGTTCCTGCAGCTCAACCCCAAGCGCGTGGTCCGTATCGAGGGGTACACCGATAGCACCGGCGGCAAGCAGGAAAACCTCAAGCTGTCTCGCGACCGCGCGCAAGCGGTGGCGGATGTGCTGGTGGACCTGGGGATAGACGAAAAACGTATCCAGGTCGAAGGCTACGGTGATCAATACCCGGTAGACGTCAACGCCTCCGAGCGTGGCCGGGCACAGAACCGTCGCGTTGAAATTGTGTTCTCCGACGAAAAAGGCCAGCTCGGCGCCGCCCGCTGAGGGCTGCGTCACTGGAAAACCCGGCCCCTGTAAAAGGCGCCGGGTTTTTTTGGCCCTGCAATCGATGCATGACGAGTACAGTTAGAGCTGTCACTCCACTGTACTGTCGAGTAATCTGGCAACTGTCCCAGTACACTTCTAAACTGTTCCGGTATCGTTTCCGACAAGAATAAAATGCCCGTGAAATCGAGTGCTGCGTCATGACCAACCTTCTGCTCTATCAACGTATTGCTCAACAGCTGGCTGAAGACATCCGGCGCGGTGTGTATCAGCCCGGTGAACGCGTGCCTTCGGTGCGCAAGATGAGCTCGCAGCTCAATGTCAGCCATGCCACGGTGTTGCAGGCCTACGCCAACCTTGAAGATCAGGGGCTGATTCGCGCACGGCCGCAGTCGGGCTACTACGTGCACCAGACGCCCGCCCTGACGGCGCCGACGCCAGACATTGCCCGGGTAGAGCGTCCAGGGCTGGTGACGCGCAGCAGCATCATCCAGCAAGTTTTGGTCGAGTCGCGCCGCGAAGGGGTGTTTCCCTTGGGCGCGGCGGTGCCGAGCGTCGACTATCTGCCTGTCCGGGCCCTGCATCAGCAGTTGGCCAAGGTCACGCGTTTCCACAGCCCGCGGGCGTTCAGCTACATGTTCAGCCCGGGCTTCGAGCCGTTGCGCCGCCAAGTGGCGATTCGCATGCGCGATGCCGGTGTCGTGGTGGACCCTTCCGAGGTGGTGATCACCCACGGCTGTGTCGATGCGCTGCAAATGTCCTTGCGAGTGCTGACGCGGCCGGGGGACTTGATCGCCGCTGAATCGCCGACCTATTACGGCTTGCTGCAACTGGCGGATCTGTTGGGCCTCAAGGTCATCGAGATCCCCAGCGACCCGGTCACCGGCATGAGCCTGGAGGCCTTGCAGCTGGCGGCCAACCAGTGGTCGATCAAAGCGCTGGTGCTGACCACGCGCCTGAGCAATCCTCTGGGCGGAACCATGCCCGAAGAGCGGCAAAAGCAACTGCTGCGCCTGGCGTCGGACTTCGATATCCAGATCGTCGAGGACGATATCTATGGCGAGTTGATGTTCGAACAGGGGCGCACCAAGGCCCTCAAGGCCTACGACCGACTGGACCGGGTCATCTACTGTTCGAGTTTTTCCAAGACGTTGTCGCCAGGTGTGCGCATCGGCTGGATGATCGCGGGCAAATTCCAGCAGGAAATCCAGCGGCTCCAGACCTTCAGCACGCACTCGGCCTGCAGCGTCACGCAGATGGGCATTGCCGCGTATCTGGAAAATGGCGGCTATGACCGGCACTTGCGCTATATCCGCCAGGAGTACCGCAAGAACCTCAGCGCCTTCCAACTGGCGGTGCAACAGTACTTCCCCGAAGGCACGCAGATGAGCCGTCCCACCGGAGGTTTCATCCTGTGGGTCAGCCTGCCGGGGCGGGTCAATACCCAGGAGTTGCATGTGCGGGCGTTGCAACAAGGCATCAGTATCGCGCCAGGGCTGATTTTCAGTAACACCGAGCAGTTCAACCACTGCATTCGCTTGAACTGCGGCACACCCTGGAACCGTGAGGCGGAGCGGGCCTTGATGACGCTGGGGCTGTTGGCCACTCAATTGTGCCAAGAGACGGCCAACGGATTTCTTTAGACGTCAGCGGCTTGGCTCGATGTGCTTGTCAGCGTCTCATTATCAGGCGAGCATGGGGGTCCCTGTCGTCAGTGCCGTTGTGTCTATGAAAGCCATTGTTCCTGCTGCCTGGGTTTTGATCGGCCTGTTGAGCGCCTTCCACATGGGAGGCGTGGTCGCGGCAACGCCAGCGCAGGAAAAACCGGCTGCCAGTGCCACGAAAGATACGTCGAAAAAAACGGCAGTGGCCAAGAAGCCTTCCACTAAAAAGGCAGCTCCCGCGAAGAAAAAGCGCGCGCCCATCGCTTCCAAGAGCAAATCCGCCCGCGAGGTCGCCAAGACCCCATTGCCGCCGGCCAAGCTGGACCTGAGCCTGCCCCGTGAGATGGTCGAGAAACTGCAGCCACCGGGTAAGGTGGTGCAGTCCAAGCGTGAGCCCCTCTTGCCGTCGATGTTCGGCGAGAAACCCGGGCCGTTTCAGCTCAATGGCCGTTTGTTGAGCAATGAAATGCAACTGCCGCTGCGCAACCAGGAGCGCTATGAGGTGGAAGGCGCGGCGCTGGATTTCGAATTCAAGCAATAAACCTTCGACAGGCCTGTCGCTCGTCGCTGACCCTTCGGTCATCTCGCCGTGGGCAAAAAAAACACGCAGACGGTAATTTAAAACGAGTGTTTTAGCCGTTACTCTGTGTTCTGTTACCAACCATTACCTGTCGTGAGGATGTTGTCGTCATGAAATGCCGTGAAGGCTGTGGCGCCTGTTGCATCGCCCCTTCCATCAGCTCACCTATCCCTGGCATGCCCCAAGGCAAGCCGGCGGGAGAACGTTGCGCGCAATTGTCGGTCGATAACCTGTGCCGGATCTTCGGCCAGCCGGAACGTCCGGCAGTGTGCTCGGCGTTCGAAGCCGACATCGAGGTGTGCGGCAGCAGCAGTGAAGAGGCCATCCGGCTGATCGGTTGGTGGGAACAAATCACGGCAGCGTAATGAGTCAATGAACGGATCTAACCGAACGAACTTGGACAATAAGGAAAAGAACTATGGGTTCGCTGCATCGTATGGCTGTGTTGTGTGGGTTGACCGTGTTGCTGGCAACGGCCACCGCTCAGGCAGAGGACTGGCAGGTTGCCAAGGAGAAGGACGGTATCAAGGTCTCCCTCAGTGAAGTGGCGGGCTCCAAATACAAGGCCTACCGCGGCGTGACGGTGATGAAGACCACCATGGCCAAGCTGCGGGCCCTGCAGGAAGACGTTCCCGGTGCCTGCGCCTGGATTCATGAATGCAAGAGCCAGAAACTGCTCAAGCACGAGGGCAATCAGAGCTGGACCTACACTCAATTCAACACACCATGGCCGGTGACGTCCCGGGACTCGGTGCTGGAAGTCACCACCGAGGAGGGCGCCGACGGCAGCCTGACCCGCAAGCTCAAGGGCGTGCCGAAATACCTCCCCGAGGAGAAAGGTTTCGTGCGGGTGACCCAGGTCGACGGTTTCTGGAAGTTCACGCCAAAGGGCGCCGACCAGGTCGAGGTGATCTATCAGGTCCACACCGAACCAGGGGGTGACGTACCGTCCTGGCTGGCGAACAAGTTCGTGGTGGATGCGCCGTTCAACACCTTGAAAGCCTTGAGGGAACGCGCCGAAAAGTGATCGGCCACGGCTGCACTGCAAGAGACCGCCCCAGAGGCGGTCTTTTCATGTCTGCCGTCCAGACACCCGGCGGAACGATCGACCGGCCACCAATGTCGAGATAAAGGTAAGCCAGCCCCTGAATTGATCAAGGAGACACTGATGCAAAAGTGGGAAATCACTTTCATCGACGATCACGGTGAAACCACCGTCGAGCAGTTCGACCATGACCGGGAGCCCACCATGGAGCAGGCCGCCCAATTGATTCGCGAAAGATTGCTTCCAGTGCTCAAGCGACTGGATCTCAACGACTTGGAAAATCGCACCGAGGACCCGACTGTCAAGAATCTCAAGTCCCAAAACAGCATTGAAATTCTCAGCATTACACCGATTTCATGAAACGCTGCCTGGTCTCGCTTGGCAGTGGCTGCCACTTGCGGCTACTCTGCAATTGAGATCAGCGAAAGGATCGCCAAGGTCCGGTCTTGTCAGCTACATGCTTGTGTCCCGACGGTTATTTGATGCCGTACCGCTTGCAGCCTGAGGGCTTCATGCACGGGAAGACGGAAAGTCTATCCATTGGTTTCAGGAGGACGTTTCATGAGCACAGCCTATCAAGAAGACATCAGCACCAGCGTATTGCGCCGCATGAAAGAAGGCGGTTTCGATTTTTCCCGATTCCATCCCATTGAGTTCTACGCCATTTTCCCGGACGAGGAGCGGGCGCGCAGGGCGGCAGGTCATTTTCGGGGAGAATCGTTGAACGCGCAGATCAGTGCACGGGACGACGGCGCTTGGTCATTGGAACTGAGCCGGGTGATGTACGCCACTTACGACGACATTGGTGACTTCGAGCAAGACTTCGAGGCAGTCGTTGAACCCCTGGGTGGTGTGATCGAGGGCTGGGGTGTCAAGCAAGAGATCCGGCGCCTGCAGGCCTGACAGTCACTCACCGCCACCACAGCAACGGCTGACCTTTGTGTCGGCCGTTTTCATGTGCGAGCCACACCACCATTGGCAATCCTGTGTGGGAGCGGGCTTGCTTGCGAAGATGGCGGTGCGCAGCCGACCTGCTGTTTCCGAGCGCCTGCTGCATTTCTTTGCCCGGGAAGCGGCCAACCCGGCCAGTATCTACAACTGCCTCGGCGCCGCGCGAGCCAGTGCCCACGCGGTACATGGGTGAATTACCGACGGGGGCCTGATAACCCTTCAACGGGGGAGCTTTTGTGGCGAGGGGATTTATCCCCGCTGGGCTGCAAAGCAGCCCCAAAACAGACAACTCAATCCGTCTGGCACACTGAGGAGTCTGGGTTCAGGGCCGCTTCGCGCCCCAGCGGGGATAAATCCCCTCGCCACAAAAAAAGCAATCTCACGGGGCCAATGGCTGCTTGCGTCCCGCCATATGCTTCAGATAACCCACCAGCAAATCCAGCTCCGAGTCCGGCAGCACCGCAGCCGAGAACCCGGGCATCTTGCCCTGGGGCCAGCGACGCAGCGCTTGCGGGTCGCGAATGTAGCGCTTGAGGAAATCCCCGGAGAAGTATTCGGTCGGGTTGAAGGGGATGTTCAAGTCTGGGCCGAACTGCGCGTCGCCTGCGCCATTGAGCCGGTGGCACGCCAGGCAGTTTTTCTGGAACAGCTCGAAACCTTTATTGACCGGGTCGTCCTTGGCCAGGTTGGACGCCGGCAGCAGGGCCGGAAAGCGCTCGGCCACGGCTGACAGGCGCTTGATGGTCGCCACGGCGTAGGGCCATTGCTCCGGGCTGATGTGGCCAGCCTGCGGATCGGTCCACACCAGGTAGAAAGGCCCGGCACTGTGCTTGCCTTCCCCCAGCGGCGGCCAGGGCTTGGCCGGGTCCTCGATCGCCAGCCAGGCCCGGGCCCCATTCTTGTTGAGTAACGGCGCCGCAGGCATTTCGGCAGCGAAGCCGTCCAGGGCAACGGCTTGCAGATGGTCGTCCGCTTGGACGCCCGTCAATAGTGCCGCCAGCGGCACGGCTCGATAGCTCATCGGTTTCTTGTAGGAAACGTCATCAGCGATCTGGACCGTTTGAGCGTCCGGGTGTTTGAGCAGTTCTTCGGTTTGCCAGGTGCGCGTGCCCACGCCCAACTCCAGCACCAGTTGCGCGGCGTAAAGGGGCGTGCTGAGCAGCAACGCCCCGAACACAATAAGAGCTTTCAAGTCGTTCGCCTTCCATGTCGAGAGGTGCCGCAAAGGTTGGCACAGCCATCGCGGCTCGAACAGAGAACCCGTCACATTTTTTGGCGACACAACTAACGAATGATGCAGATGCCCTCGCGCAGGATTCAGCCAATCACCTTGGTGATATTCGGCAAAATCAACAGCAGCGTCGTGGCAAAGAGAATGAGTCCGGCTTGGCGAACTTTCGAATGTTTGAACATGGCTGACCCGCCTTTATTGTTATTTCCTAAAAGCCAGCCTGCATATCCATGGCGGCTGGCGTTGCACTTCCTGTTTGACAAGCGCCTCGGCAAAACCCGACGACTTTCTTGTACAAGGATTACATTAGGGGCCGCGGCCGCCTTGGCTTAGATCCAATTCATATCAGCTCGGTGAGGGCGGCTCTAAAAAAGGTATGAGGCCTATTGCCACCTTCCTGCCGGCCCTTTTGCTAGACAGCTTGCCCTCCTGAATCGGTTAACCCGATAGCTCGCTACCGTTCGTCTGAGCATGGCCGTCAACGCCATTGAGCGCTGTGGTCATTGAATCCAGCGCCGCTGGGCTTATGGTTGGAGGCATCGCATTATCCCCGTGGTTTCGAGGACGTCATGACCCAAGCTTTGATTTTCGACGCATTACGCACGCCCCGTGGCAAGGGCAAGGCCGATGGCGCCTTGCACAGCGTCAAGCCGGTGAACCTGATGGGTGGCCTGCTCAGCGCCTTGCAGCAGCGCATGGATCTGGACACCAGCCAGGTCGATGACATCGTGCTCGGTTGCGTGACCCCGGTGGGCGAGCAGGGGGCTGATATCGCCAAGACCGCGGCGCTGGTAGCCAATTGGGATGTCAGCGTGGCGGGCGTGCAACTCAATCGGTTTTGCGCCTCTGGCCTGGAAGCGGTGAACCTGGCGGCCATGAAAGTGCGTTCCGGGTTCGAAGACCTGGTGGTGGCCGGCGGCGTCGAGTCCATGTCCCGGGTGCCCATGGGCAGCGATGGCGGCGCGTGGGCGCTGGACCCGCAATCCAACCTGCACGGTCACTTCGTTCCCCAGGGCATCGGCGCCGATCTGATCGCCACCCTGGAAGGCTTCAGCCGCGAAGACGTCGACGGCTACGCTTTGCACTCCCAACAAAAAGCGGCACGCGCCCGGGCCGACGGTGCGTTCAATAAATCTCTGGTCGCCGTGCGGGACCAGAATGGCATCGTGCTGCTGGACCAGGACGAATTCATCCGTGCCGACTCCACGCTCGAAGGCCTGGGCAAGCTCAAGCCGAGTTTCGAAGCCATGGGCCAGATGGGCTTCGATGGCACGGCGCTGCGCGTCTACAGCCATGTCGAACGAATCCATCATGTGCACACGCCGGGCAACAGTTCCGGCATCGTCGACGGTGCGGCGTTGATGTTGATCGGTTCCGAAGCCAAGGGGCGCGCCATGGGCCTGCAACCCCGGGCCCGGATCGTCGCCACCGCCGTCACCAGCACCGACCCGACCATCATGCTCACCGGCCCGGCGCCGGCCACCCGCAAGGCCCTGGCCAAGGCCGGGCTGCGGGTGGAGGACATCGACCTGTTCGAAGTCAACGAAGCCTTCGCCTCGGTGGTGCTCAAGTTCATCAAGGACATGGCCATCGACCCCGCCAAGGTCAACGTCAACGGTGGCTCCATCGCCATGGGCCATCCCTTGGGCGCCACGGGGTGCGCAATCCTTGGCACGTTGCTCGACGAATTGGAGGTGCGGCGCCTGCGTTATGGCCTGGCGACCCTCTGTGTAGGCGGCGGCATGGGCATTGCCACCGTCATTGAACGCCTCTGAGCCCCGACTTCAAGGAACACTTTTTCATGACCGATGCCATTCGTTACGAAACCGGCCAGGACCGGATCGTCGTCCTGACCCTGGACCTGCCGGGCCAGAGCGCCAATACCATGAACGCGGTGTACCGTGAGGCCATGGCCGCCTGCGTCGCCCGTTTGCAGGCTGAAAAGGACTCGATTGCCGGTGTGATCATCACCTCGGCCAAGCACACCTTCTTCGCCGGCGGTGACCTCAATGAATTGATCAAGGTCGGCAAGCCCGAGGCCAAGGCTTTCTACGACAGGGTCCTGCTGCTTAAAGCGCAACTGCGAGCCTTGGAGACCCTGGGCAAGCCCGTGGTGGCGGCCATCAACGGCGCGGCCCTCGGCGGTGGTTGGGAGATCTGCCTGGCCTGCCATCATCGCGTGGCCTTGGATCTGCCATCGGTGCAACTCGGCTTGCCTGAAGTCACGCTCGGCCTGTTGCCGGGCGGTGGCGGGGTGGTGCGGATGGTGCGTCTGCTCGGGTTGGAAAAGGCCTTGCCGTATCTGCTCGAGGGCAAGAAGATCAACGCGCAACAAGCGCTGCAGGCCGGTTTGATCGATGAGCTGGCGAAGGATCGTGACGAGCTGCTGGCCAAATCCCGGGCCTGGATTCTTGCCAACCCCAGCGTCATCCAGCCCTGGGATGCAAAGGGTTATCGACTGCCGGGCGGCACGCCGTCTGACCCGAAAGTTGCGCAAATGCTGGCCATCGCCCCTTCGATCCTGTGCAACAAGACCCAGGGTTGCCTACCGGCGCCGGAGAAAATCCTCTGCGCAGCGGTGGAGGGCGCCCAGGTTGATTTCGACACCGCGCACTTGATCGAAACCCGCTACTTCACCGAACTGACCACCGGCCAGGTGGCGAAGAACCTGATCGGCACCTTCTGGTTCCAGCTCAACGAGATCAAGGCCGGTGGTTCTCGCCCACAGGGTTTTACGCCTTATCTGACGAAAAAAGTCGGCGTTCTCGGCGCGGGCATGATGGGGGCGGGTATCGCCTATGTCAGCGCCATGGCCGGCATCGCAGTGGTACTCAAGGATGTCGATCTGGCGGCAGCCGAGAAGGGCAAGGCCCGTTCGGCGGCGTTGCTGGATAAAAAGGTCGCCCGCGGTCAACTCACCGCCGAGCAGCGCGAAGCCACGCTGGCGCGGATTCACCCCACCGACAGCAACGCAGACCTGGCCGGTTGCGACCTGATCATCGAAGCGGTGTTTGAAGATCGCGCCCTGAAAGCCAGCGTATCGGCTGCCGCCCAGGCCGTGGTGGGCGATGATGCGGTGATCGCTTCCAACACCTCGACCTTGCCCATCACCGGCCTGGCCATGGCTGTGCCGGACCCGACGAAGTTCATCGGCCTGCACTTCTTCAGCCCGGTGGAGAAAATGCCCCTGGTGGAGATCATCAAGGGCGCGCGTGCCAGTGACGCGACCCTGGCTCGGGGTTTCGACTTTGTCCTGCAGATCAACAAGACGCCGATTGTGGTCAACGACAGTCGCGGCTTCTTCACGTCGCGGGTGTTCGGCACCTTTACCAACGAGGGCATCGCCATGCTCGGCGAGGGCGTGAGTGCGCCGATGATCGAGACCGAAGCGCGCAAGGCCGGCATGCCGGTCGGGCCGCTGGCGATCTCCGACGAAGTTTCCCTCAGCCTGATGAGCCATATCCGCGCGCAAACCGCCAAGGACCTGCGCGCAGAAGGGAAAACGCCGATTGAGCACCCGGCATTCGCCGTGATTGACTTGCTGCTCAACGAATACAAGCGGCCGGGCAAGGCCGCCGGTGCCGGTTTCTATGAATACCCGACCACCGGGCAAAAGTACCTATGGCCGCAACTCAAAAGCCGCTTCGAGAAAGCCGACGGGCAGATCTCCCCGCGGGATATCCGTGATCGCCTGCTGTTCATCCAGGCCCTGGAAACCGTGCGCTGCATGGAGGAGGGGGTGCTGACCTCGACGGCCGACGCCAACGTTGGTTCGATCTTCGGCATCGGCTTCGCCGCCTGGACCGGCGGTGCACTGCAGTTCATCAATCAATATGGCCTGCAGGACTTTGTCGGTCGTGCCCAGTATCTGGCCGAGCAATACGGCGAGCGCTTCTCACCGCCGGCCTTGTTGTTGGAGAAAGCCGCCCGCCACGAACTGTTCTGACAGACCCGGGAAGGGGCTTGCCTTGGGACCGTGTTTCAGGGCAGGCTCTGGGGTGTGCAATATTCCCATCATCGTGTCAGGTATTTTTTATGTCGCTACGCATCTGCATTCTGGAAACCGATATCCTGCGTCCAGAACTGGTCGACCAATATCAGGGTTACGGGCAGATGTTCCAGCGCCTGTTTTCACAGCAGCCCATCGCGGCCGAATTCGTTGTGTACAACGTGATGGAGGGGCATTACCCCAGCGATGACGAGCAGTTCGACGCTTATCTGGTGACCGGCAGCAAGGCTGATTCCTTCGGCACCGACCCTTGGATTCAAACCCTCAAGACCTACCTGCTGGAGCGCTACCAGCGCGGCGATAAATTGCTCGGTGTGTGCTTTGGTCACCAGTTGTTGGCGTTGTTGCTGGGCGGCAAGACCGAGCGCGCCAGCCAAGGCTGGGGCGTCGGCACCCATCGTTATAAACTCGCCGCCAAGGCGCCTTGGATGAGCCCGGTGATGGAAGAACTGACCTTGCTGATCAGCCATCAGGACCAGGTCACCGAATTGCCCGAAAGCGCGACCGTCATCGCCTCCAGCGATTTCTGCCCGTTTGCCGCCTACCACATCAACGACCAGGTGCTGTGCTTCCAGGGCCACCCGGAATTCATCCACGATTATTCCCGGGCCTTGCTGGAGATTCGCCAGCAACACCTCGGCGAGCAGATCTATAGCCAGGGCGTGGCGAGCCTTGCCCACGAGCACCACGGCACCACGGTGGCGGAGTGGATGATGCGTTTCGTCGCTCACAAGCCGCAGGCCGAAGCCACCCAGGGCTAAAGATCACGACTCTCTAATGTGGGAGAGAGCTTGCTCGCGATCGCGGTGGATCAGTTGGCGTTGATGTTGGATGTGCCGCCGTCTTCGTCGGAACGCCGCACCAATCCCAGCGAAAAACGCTGGCCTACAACCACCCTGATCGCTTGAAGCTCCACCACAGCGACGAACAGCCCACCGCAATAACCCCCAGCACCGCGAAATACCCGTACTGCCAACTCAACTCCGGCATGTCCTGGAAGTTCATCCCATAGATCCCGGCCACGGCCGTGGGAAACGCCAGGATCGCCGCCCAGGCCGCGAACTTGCGCTGCACCACGCTCTGGCGCGACGCTTCGAGCAGCACGCCGACTTCGATGGTCTGGCTGGCGATGTCGGCCAGGGTGGCCAAGTCTTCCATTTGCCGTGTGACATGAATCTGCACATCACGGAAGTACGGGCTCATGTTCTTGTCGATGAAGGGGAAGTCGAGCCGCTGCAACTCTTCACTGATCTCCACCATCGGCGCCGCGTATCGACGCAGGCGCAACACGTCGCGGCGCAAGCTGTGCAGGTTCTGGATATCCCGCTCGTTCAGGGAGCTGCACATGACGTTGCGCTCCAGCTCATCGATTTCGGCGTGAATGGCTTCACCCATGGGCTGATAGTTTTCAATCACGAAATCAAGGATGGCGTAGAGGACGAAATCTTCCCCGTGTTTCAGCAAAAGTGGACGTGCCTCACAGCGCTGCCGGACGTGGGCGTAGGACGCTGAGTGGCCATTGCGAGCGGTGATGATATAGCCCTTGCCGGCAAAGATATGGGTTTCAATGAATTCCAGCTTGCCGTCCTTGCGTATCGGCGAATACGTGACGATGAACAGCGCATCGCCAAAGGTCTCCAGCTTGGGACGACTGTGTTTCTCCATGGCGTCTTCGATCGCCAATTCGTGCAGGTTGAATTGACGCTGCAGGTTGGTCAGTTCCACGGCGCTGGGCTCTTCGAGACCGATCCATACAAAATGACCAGGTTTGGCAGCCCAGGCGCTGCCTTCGTCGAGGGTGATATTGGTGATTTTCTTACCGGCGCTGTAGACCGCAGCAGCAACGACTCTACCCATAATGGTGGTTCACTTCTTATTGGAAATGGCAGTGGCAGGCAGCTTCAAGCTTAACGCGCCCTGTAGCTTGAGAGTCAGCAAAATCTGCGGAGTTCGGCGGCAAAAGAAAACCCGCCACGAGGCGGGTTTTCCATTCAGGCGGCCTGCAACTGCCGATCCATTGTCGCGATGCATTCGCGCATCTGTTCACGGCATTGGGCAATGAGCCCGGGCATGTCATCCATGCTCAACCCGGCCGTAGGAATCGCCGGCAATGAACGTATGAGGATGTCACCGCTGCGCCAGCGATTGAGGCGCATGTGCTTGATGTAGCTGCTGACGCACACCGGAACAATCGGCACACCGGCGGCTATTGCCATCTGGAAGGCGCCTTTCTTGAACGGCAACAGGTCCTTACCCAGATTGCGCGTGCCCTCCGGAAAAACCCAGATCGAGGTGTCCTCGTGCTGCAAGGTATGGGTGGTGGTGAGCATCGACTGTCGCGCCTTGACCGCGTTGCCGCGGTCGATCAACACGTTGCCCGCCAGCCAGAACAACTGCCCGAACAGCGGCACCCATTTCAGGCTCTTCTTGCCGATGCACACGGTACGGCGCGGCACCACGTTGCCGAACATGAACAGGTCGTAGTTGGATTGGTGGTTGGCGATGATGACGCAGCCGTTGGGCTTATTCACCAGCGAGTCGACTTGTGCCTGGACCCGCAGGCGCAAAATGCACATCGCCGGCAACGCATACAACCTTGCGCATAAACGGCTGTTGTCCGGGTTGAATGGCCGGCACAGACCCAGAAGCACCCCGAGCACGCCAGCCAGTACAAAATGCAGGCCCATCAACAACATACGCAATACAAACAGCATCTACAGGCCCCATCGGGACAAAAGGTGGCGCAGTGTACGGATGTGCACTGTTTTCGGCAATTGCCGCTATAGAGGTAGGAAATGGACGATGTTTAAGCGCATGTTTCCACATGGCGTGACAGAAGCGACCTAGAGCGGTTGCGGACTTTTAAACGTTTTATGTAGGAAAAAACCGAACTCTAAGGAAGGACTGAACCTGTGGCGAGGCAGCTTGCTCCCGCTGGGCCCGTAGGAGCTGTCGAGCGGAGCGAGGCTGCGATCTTTTGATCTTTCGCTTCGGACTCAATTGGTAGTGAAAAGATCGCAGCCTCGCTCCGCTCGACAGCTCCTACAAGCGTCAGCCCAGGTGCTCCTGATCCAGCAGAATCGCACTGTCCAGCGTTTCCAGCAGGGCCTTGCGAACTTTCAGCTTGGTGTTCTTGTGGGCGGTCATGTTGATCTTTTTCAACTGACGCGCCGCTTCCAGGGCCGCGCCCTGCAGTTCTTCGGCCGACACCACCTTGTCGAGGAAACCGGCATCCACAGCGCCCTGCGGATTGAACATCTCGGCATTGATTACCGAGCGATGAAACGCCGACTTGCGCAGTCGATCACGGGCCAGCTCGATACCGGCGTGGTGCATGGTCATGCCGATCTGCACTTCGTTCAGGCCGATGCTGAACGGTCCTTCCACACCAATGCGATAGTCCGCCGAGAGCAGCAGGAACGCACCCTTGGCCACCGCATGCCCCGGGCAAGCGACAACGACAGGGAAGGGGTGCGACAACAGGCGACGCGCCAGGGTCGAACCGGCCGTGACCAGGCTCACCGCTTCCTTGGGACCGGCGGTCATCACCTTCAGATCGTAGCCACCCGACAAAATCCCCGGTTGCCCGGTAATGATCACCACCGCCCGATCCGCCGTCGCCTGATCCAGCGCAGCGTTGAACGCGGCAATCACATCCGGCGAGATGGCATTGACCTTGCCGTTGTTCAAGGTCAGGGTCGCGATACCGTCTTCGAGATGGTAGGCAATCAAGTCGCTCATGACGCTATTCCTTGTAAGAGAAGTGACGCAGACGTTACCCACCGCCGCAGGCCAGGTAAAGCGCCGTGACTGACTCACCAGTCAGCCCCAGGCCCTGCAAACAGCCTGGCCCGCCCATCCCGCTTCGCCTTCATCTATAGAGCAGCGCCTGCATAGCCCCGAAGATTGGCCGGTTTGCCATGCCCAGGCGCGTTTGAAATGCCCGACCAAGCTTAACCGCATGAAAATTCTGAAAAAAACCTTTGCCATCGGAAAAGCTTTCGACTACATTAGCGCGCCTCGACAGACTGAACAGTTTGCCGAGATACGGTGAAGTGTCCGAGTGGCTTAAGGAGCACGCCTGGAAAGTGTGTATACAGGAAACTGTATCGAGAGTTCGAATCTCTCCTTCACCGCCACATTCTACAAACACAAACCCCTGATTTTCCTAGAGAAAGTCGGGGGTTTGTGGTTTTTGGCGTCTGGAAATACACAAGACACATGGAAGATCCAGGAATAAGCACGCCCCCCCTGTAGGAGCGAGCTTGCTCGCGATGACGGCCATACATCCAACATCAAAGTGACTGACCCACCGCTATTGCGAGCAAGCACGCTTCCACAGTGGCCTTATTACCAAACAGCATCAGGCAACCTCACAGCAGCATCGGGCAAAAGCTTCTTAGCACAGGTCGTTAAGGTTCTCTTGGAAGAGCATCTTATCCATTGCACTGCCGTGAGAGAACATCATGACCACATGGATGAATTTGGCTTGGCGCGTCCAGGCTCTTGCACTGTCTTTAGTGTTTTTAACCAGCAACGTCTGGGCTTCGGAAAACGCTCAACATGCCAATACGGATCGGGTCCGCCAGGCGTTCACGAATTGGCAGCAAGGCAAAGGCACAGCGTTCGATCTGCTGGCGCCCAACGCCGTATGGACCGTGACCGGATCAAGCCCCGTATCGGGTGTGTATGACAGCAAGGAAGATTTACTGGAGCAGGCCGTACGGCCTATCACGGCTCGGCTGGCGACTGCGGTTTCCCCCACTGTCCAAAGCATTATCGCCGAGGGCGACGTTGTGGTCGTTCTGTGGAGTGGAGAAGCCACGGCCCTGGATCGCAAACCCTACAACAACACCTACCTGTGGCACATGACATTCAGGGATGGCCAGGTCATCGCGGTAAAAGCCTTTCTGGACACCTACGTGCTGAACGATCTTATGCGTCGCGTACAACCTGTGCAGTAATAAGTAGGCGCTATGTGTTCGACATTCCAGGCACGTCCATGTTGATCTTGCGCCAGGCCGCTTCGGAAAAGCTGTAGACCGAAAACGCGATCAGCCCCAAAGCCATCACCATTAAAACCACACCACCGGCCGGCAGGTTTTGCAGTGCATCGAGGGCGTCTTTCATGCCGGGTGGGTCCATGGCTTTATAGGTCGAGCCACTGATGATCAGCAGCAGGGCGATTTCAATGAAGACGACGCCCCGGGCGATAAGACCGAACCGCGATATCGGACGCACGTACCGCATGACGTCCTCGTCTGCGTCAAAGTACTTCTCGAACGACGCCTTCCAGCCCTTGATGATATGAGCAATGCCCACGCCAAGCGGTATCAGTGCGATGAGGTAAATCAGCACGTTCGAATGGTCCCAGGACAATAGGCGTGCAAGTAGATCCTGGGTATCTCCCCCTCCGGAATTGCCCGAGCTTTTAAGACCGCTGATGAGCAACCCCAACGCAAAAAAAGCCAGGGCACCGTTGATCAAGCCTCCAGCCAACAGTCCCCCCCGAATCACCAAGCCTTTGAACTCTTTACCGTGATGGTCGACATCACGCGTTGCCTGCAACAGGCGCCATCCGGCGAAAGCCAGTAAACCCATCACCACCAGGCCGACTAAAACATGGCCGAATGGCTGACTTAACAATGCTTCCAGGCTGCTGTGGCTATCCTTCGATTTGCTCGAGTCTTGAGCCGCCAGCAAAGCGAAGATACCAATGATCAGATAAATAACGCCCCGAGCGGCGTAGCCGCCTCGTGCCAGTAAAACGAGGCTTTGGTGTGGGGACATAGGAGCAGATTCCGAAGAGGTCATACAGGAGCAGACCCAAGGTATTGCGAGGGGTTCGATTGGTGTTCGAGTGTCCACGGCTGTGTTTTTTTGCGAAGCCGTTCGTTTTTTCGCATAGAGCTATCAAAGGCTAAGCTTGACCGCGAGCAAAAGCCGCACATAAGCAGTCTTTTGAAACGCCGAAATTCCAACCTCCCTGACGTCGCACAATGAGTCTGTCGATTGCCCTGAATGCGCTTCGCGAATCTCCGATAAGGCCTGCGCCTGCCCACATTGCGGCAATCCTTTCCGGGAGCCGAGTTTCCGCCTGACCGAGAAGAATGTGGGACAGATTGCCGGGGTGACCGGCGTCTGGCTCACCGCGCCCTGGATCGCGCGGATGGTCTTTGGCGTGGTGGCCGTGATTGCGGTGGTCGCGGTATTGATTCTGCGGTGACTGTATTGATTGGCTAACTAGCCGGGCCCGTCGTGCCGCTCTGCCGAACATAATAATTGTCGAACTCGCTGCTTTCGACGAATTGGAAGCCATGGCGGATGTAAAAGCGATTCGAGGCGCTTTCCTTAAGGGCACCCACCCTGAGCGGGAGCGCGGCCGCATCTGCTTCCTTGAAAATATGATCGAGAACAGCCGCGCCTATTCCTGATCCTTGCGCGCAGGGCCTTATATACAAGTGGTCAAGCAAGAGTTCATGGCTGAAAGGCTTGACCACAACGAACCCGACCCTCTTTCCCGACACCTCGATGTGGCGTGTATGGCAGGGTTGGAAACCACCAAGAAACCGCTCGCGCGCCCGCACCGGATCAAATCGCCCCACACGCTCGAGGCTTTCGCGCATGGCCTCGATTCGAATGCCTGCCAGATCCTCCGAGTCGCTTTGTTGAGTGGGGACCAGAATAATTGGAGGGTTTTGATTGGGGGTGAGGGCCATTGTTCACGCTCTGATTTTCATCCGGGAAGCCAGTATAGATAACCTGACGATGCCGGCTCATGGCGTCGGATGTATCTAGCCATTGTTCAACGGCAACTGCGGACTGTCCGGATTCAACTGCTGTCGCCTGAACTGCCCCGGCGGCTGTCCATGTATCTGGCGAAAACGTCTGGAAAAATAGGCCTCGTCGGCGAACCCGCACAACCTCGCCACTTCGCCCACGGGGCGGGTGCCATTGAGCAAGTAATTGCGCGCCGCGTGCATCCGGCGTTCGAGCACCAGTTCGGTGAAGGTCTTGCCGATTTCCTTGCGCAGCCAGTGGGTCAGGTACGTCGGCGACAGGTAAGTCGCCGCGGCCACTTTGATCAGGTTGAGGTCGGGGTCGGCGATGTTCTTGCGCAGGTACTCGGACATCCGGCCCAGCGCATCGCGTCGGCTGACTTCGGCGGCGTTCTCTTCGGCCAAGCGCTTGAGCGGCTCGGCATACAAGGCGCAGACGCTGCCGATCAGTTGCAGCAACAAGCCCTTGAGCATCTCGCGGGTGCCAAACTGACGATTCTGGTCCAGGCCACGCATCTGCTCGATCAAGGCGCAGATTTTGGCGAAATCCTCATCCCCCAGAATGAAGTCCAGGTGTTCCTGGAAACGGAACGGCGACAGCTCCGGCGCCAGCAGAATCGAGACCTCTTCCAGGTCCATCGGGTCGCATTGCAGATGCGGCAGCAGGAACGTCTGGGAAAAATTGATCACCATGAAGTTGCTCTCGGCCGGGTGCGGAATCACGTGCACACGGTGAGGCAGGATGAAGGCCAGGGTGTTACGCGGAAACGGACGTTCGACGTTGCCAATGTGTTGCACGGTGTCGCCGCCGAGGTTGATCTGGATCTGGAAGTACTCGTGGCGATGCGGGCCGGTTTCGGCGCGCCGGCCCTTTTTGTCGCGGATATAGAAATCCGTCAATTCGCTGCGTTGCTGCATGACATAGGTGGGGACTCGGCTCGGTGATGACATCTCCAGGGAATCCTTTGCGGTGCATGGCGGTGATGACGATTGTGACGGTGCATCTGGATAATTTTCAAGAAGTCATACGATGACAAGGTCGGTGGCGTGAATTTTCTGTCTCTCGAAAATGGAGGGCGCTTGTCCAAAAACGATAAATTCGTATTATTAAATTAATTGTTTAAAAACAAATAGTTAAGATTGTATTAAAAAACATATGAAAAAAATCGCCGATAGGATTTTTTTGGACAGGTTCCTTTGGCGCGGTTTTAAACGGGAAAAATGATCTAACAGCTCAGTTGATTTTGAATGGTTGTACGACCACTGTTGGGCCACGCAACCCGACCCTCCATCCAAAAACAATCAAAAGGTGCGCACATCATGAACCTGTTCCTGCTTTTCCCTGACCCGCTTGACTGCTCCCCCGACAGATCCTGTTGCAAGGCCTCTTCGAACACCTGACACCGGCTGTTCGCACCTCTCATTCCAGTAGCGATTGTTCTGCCCCGACATCGAGGGCACTGATTTCGGCTGCTCGTAAACATTTCGACGTTTCTAACAATAACGAGGTCTACTCATGTCGAATTCCCACACCTCCCAGACCGCCGCAGCGCCGGTGATTACCGGCGCCCGGGACGCCGCAGTGTCAGAGCGTCTGCCGTCGCGTCGGCGCTGGTTCATGCTGTCGTTGCTGTTGATCGCGACGATCATCAACTACATCGACCGGGTGAATATTTCGATTGCCGCGCCGTTTCTCGCCAAGGACCTGGGCCTGGACAAGATCGAGATGGGTCTGATTTTTTCCGCGTTTGCCTGGACCTACGCGATTGCACTGGTGCCCGCCGGCTTCATTGCCGATCGCTTCGGCTCCCGGTTCACCTACGGGGTGTCGCTGATCAGTTGGTCGACCGTCACCGTGTGCCAGGGCTTGGCCACGGGCTTCGCTTCGTTGTTCGGTCTGCGCCTGGCCGTCGGCGCGATGGAAGCGCCGGCGTTTCCGGCCAACAGCCGGGCGGTCACGGTGTGGTTCCCGGCGCGGGAGCGGGGCCTGGCCAGCAGCATTTACGTGTGCGGCCAGTACTTGGGCACGGCGCTGTTTACCGGTGCGCTGCTGTGGCTGGCCACCACTTATGACTGGCGCCATGTGTTCTACAGCACCGGCGCACTCGGCATTGTCTTCGGTGTGGCCTGGCTGTTCCTGTATCGCGACCCGATGAACTGCAAGAAGGTCAGCCAGGAAGAACTCAAGTACATCGAAGCCGGGGGAGGGCTGGTCAAGAGCAGCCAGGAGCGCACCCGCTTCAACTGGCGGCAGATCGCCGAGCTGTTCAGCTATCGGCAGGTCTGGGCGATTTGCATCGGCAAGTTCGCCAGCACGTCGGCGCTGTACTTCTTTCTCACCTGGTTCCCCACGTACCTGATCGAAGAGCGTCAACTGACCATGATCAAGGCCGGGATCTTCGCCGTGTTGCCGTTCGTGGGCGCGACGGTGGGCATCCTGCTCGCCGGGATCGTGTCCGACCTGCTGATCCGTCGCGGCTACTCGCTGTCCTTTGCCCGCAAGTTGCCGTTGGTGGTCGGGTCGATGTTGGGCACGTCCATCGTCCTGGTGAATTTCACCGACTCGAACGTGATCTGCATCGCCGTGCTGACGGTTGCCTTCTTTGCCCAGGGCATCGCTTCGTCGTCATGGGCGGCGGTGTCGGAAGTGGCGCCCAAGGAACTGATCGGACTGACCGGCGGGATCACCAGCCTGGCGGCCAACATCGGTGGGATTGTCACCCCCATCGTGATTGGCGCAATCGTCTACAAGACCGGTTCATTCGCCTTGGCCTTCTGGTTCATCGGCGGCGTGGCGCTGATCGGCACCTTGTCCTATTCGTTGCTGCTCGGCCGTTTGTACCGCATTGAACTCAAGGCGCGCTGAGCCCGGAAAAAACCGTTTTTCTCCAACACGAGGCGGCATTCCTCCAACTTCGCCAGGGATTGCCGCCGTACGCTGACCCTTCCAACAGGACTTTTATCAGGATGAACATGCCCGAGTATGTCTTTACCCCGGACCTGCCAGTGACCTTGCCGGTTGTCGGCACCCCGCAGCGTTTTCCCGTAGGCCGGGTCTTTTGCGTCGGTCGCAACTACCCTTGGCCCGATACCCAGGGTGAGTCCCGCGTGCCACCAGTGTTTTTCATGAAGCCTGCCAGTTGCGTGGTGGAGGCGGTCGGCGACGTGACGTTTCCCCCGGTAACCGAGGAGTTCGCCCACGAAATCGAATTGGTCGTGGCCATCGGGGAGGGCGGCGCCAACATCCCTGAGAGCCAGGCGCTGGCCTATGTGTGGGGCTATGCGGCGGGTCTGGATCTGACCCGACGTGATGTCCAGCGCATGGCCAAGCGCAACGGCCTGCCGTGGGAGGGCGCCAAGGTGTTCGACGGTGCCGCGCCGATGACGGCCATCCTGCCGGTTTCCCGGGCGGGGCACCCCGATGGCGAGTTGTGGCTGAACGTGAACGGTGAAGAACGCCAGCGCGACAGCCTCGACAGCCAGATCTGGTCGGTCAGTGAAGTGATCGCCCGCATCTCGCAATCGGTGGCGCTGCGGGCCGGCGATCTGATCATGACCGGCAGTCCGGCAGGCGTCGATGTGTTGCAGCCGGGTGATGTCATCGCGGCCGGCATCGATGGCATCGGCCAACTGGAAATGCGCGTCGGTCCGCGACCTTGAGTCCGCGTTTGTCTTACTGATTTCGAGAAGGGAGAACCCGCATGTCCGACACATTGAAAGTGGCTTTGGTGACTGGCGCCGGCAGTGGGATTGGCCGAGCGGTGGCCCTGGGCCTGATGGCAGACGGCTACACGCTAGTGTTGGCCGGGCGCCGCCCCGAGCCCTTGCAGACATTGGTCGAGTTGGCAGCCTGCGAGGGGCGCGAAGCCTTGGCGGTGCCCACCGATGTGCGCGATCCGGCCAGTGTCGATGCGCTGTTTGCCGCCATCGCCGAAGCCTACGGCCGCCTGGACGTCGTGTTCAACAACGCCGGGGTCAACGCGCCCGCCGTGCCACTGGATGAGCTGACGTTCGAGCAGTGGCGAAACGTGATCGACACCAATCTCAACGGCGTTTTCCTCTGCGCCCGTGGCGCCTTCGGCCTGATGCGCCGGCAAGAGCCCCAGGGCGGACGGATCATCAACAACGGATCGATCTCGGCCCACACCCCACGACCGTTCAGCAGCGCCTACACCGCCAGTAAACACGCGGTGCTGGGGCTGACCAAATCCCTGGCCCTGGACGGACGCGAATACAACATCGCCTGCAGCCAGATCGACATCGGCAACGCCCTCACTGAAATGTCCGTGCGCATGACCCAGGGCGTACGCCAGGCCAACGGCAGCATCGCGGTGGAGCCGATGGTGGACGTCAAGCACGTCGCCGATGCGGTGAGCTACATCGCCGGCCTGCCGTTGTCGGCCAACGTTCTGAACATGACCGTCATGGCCACGGCCATGCCGTTTGCCGGTCGTGGTTGAGCCTGCGTGCTCGGCTGCGCTGTAGGAGCTGCCGAAGGCTCGGGCCGCGTTCGGACGATCTTTTGATCTTCCACCTGAGACTCAAGTGTCTGGGGAAAGATCGCAGCCTCGCTTCGCTCGTCAGCTCCTACAGGCCCAGCGGGAGCAAGCTCCCTCACCACATCGGTTCAAGCAAGCCTTGATTGCGCTTGAACCGGTCTTTCCTTTTCTGTTACGAGGTCTACATGAAGCCAGAAGTCTTGCAACTCAGCCCGATCCTGATCCCTGAAATCAACGCCCGGCTCAACGAGCTGTTCACAGTGCGGCGCTATTTTGAACAGGTCGACAAACAAGCCTATCTGCAAGAACACGGTGCGAACATTCGAGGTGTCATTACTGGCGGGCATACCGGCATCAGCCAGGCGCTCATGGCCCAACTACCCGAGCTGGAAGTGGTGGCAGTCAACGGCGTAGGCACTGATGCCGTCGACCTGGCCTACGCCCGGGATCGCGGGATCAGCGTCACGGCCACCGTCGGCGCGCTGACCGAAGATGTCGCCGACCTGGCGATCGGCTTATTGATTGCCGTGTGCCGCGGGCTGTGCACCGGTGATCGCTATGTGCGTTCGGGCCAATGGCCCCACAGCCCAACGCCATTGTCCCCGCTGCCGTTGGCCCGGCAGGTGTCCGGCATGCGCATCGGCATCGTCGGCATGGGCCGGGTCGGTCGCGCCGTGGCAACCCGCGCCGCCGCGTTCGGGTGCCCGATCAGCTACACCGATCTGCAACCCATGAGCGACGTGAACCACACCTTCGTCGCCGACCTCAAGCAACTGGCCCGCGACAGCGACGCCCTGATCCTCGCGGCCGCCGCCGACAAGGCTGAAGCCATCATCGATGCCGAGGTGCTGCGCGCCTTGGGCGAGGGCGGGTATCTGATCAATGTGGCCCGGGGCAAACTGGTCAACGAGGTCGACCTGGTGGCGGCGCTCACCGCCGGGGAAATCGCCGGCGCGGCGCTGGATGTGTTTGTCGATGAGCCGCATGTGCCTGAAGCCTTGTTTGGCAACGAGCAGGTGGTGCTGCAACCCCACCGAGCGAGCGCGACGTTGCAGACCCGCACGCGGATGGGAGAGATGGTGGTGGCGAGTCTGGTGGACAGTTTTGCTGGGAAAGTGCCGCAGGGGTGTGTGACGGGGTGAAGGTTGGCCACTTCAGGGAAGCTTGAAGTGGCGATGCAATTGCATCCGTCGTATCCGGGTGGGAGCCGCGTCGCGACCTGGCTCCAACACTTGGCAATCTCCCAGGTTTTCAGGCGGTTCGAGTCGACAGGGTTCATGTTTTTGTCTCGGGATGTGTAGGTGAAAACCCATTTGGCCCAATGCTGCCGGCCAAATCGCCTGCTTGCCACAGTATGAGTCCCGCTGCCGCCAATAAACCGGAGTTGTGAAAAAACACAACCAGAGTACCATCGGCTCAAAGACAAGGAAGCCCATGGATATACTCACGCCATCACGTTTTGACGACGCCGCGATTTTGTACCCGAACGACAAGGCCGGGCTTGAGCGTTGCCTGCGCATTTTGAGGATGGCTCGCCCCAAGGCGTTCGCAGACCTGCAAAAGCTTTTCGGTACGCACGGTGTCGACTTGTTCAAGCCTAGGGCCACAATGAATTGGGTGGTTATCGACGTAGGCGGCAATAATCTCAGGGTGATAGGCGGCGTCAACTATGCCCGGCAGAAGTTCTACGTCAAACACATCTACTCGCATGCCGATTACGACGTTGCCAACAGCTGGTATGCAAGAAACAAAGGGGTAAGACGATGAGCGCAGCCCGGAACGACTTTCAAACCGTGATCGCGACGCTTGGCGAGCTACACGCGTTACTGGATCGCCTGCGCGGTGAGTTTGTGCATGGCATCAAGACCCCTGCCGACTATGAGCGTGCGACCGACCTGCTCGATGCGCTCACCGACGGGCGCGAACTGAGCAAGACCGAGGAGAAAATTCTCGTTGAGCTCGAGGATGAAATCCTGGCCTACCAGCGCAACTGCGACCAGTTTCGCGAATCGAATGCCGCTTTTGAGGCGACCTGCACGCCTGTGCAATTGATCAAGGACCTGATGGAAACGCTCGGGCTCACCGGTTCGGACCTCCCTGAAATCGGGGATAAAACGGCGGTGTCCAAGGTACTCAATGGCGACCGGCCTATCAGTCACAAGATGGCGTATGCCCTGGCAGAGCGGTTTGCGATGGAGCCGGGTGCTTTCTTGAACGCGGGCCCGGCAGAGCCGGCTCATATCGAAACTGTTCGTCTTCCTGTCAGGAAAACCTCACCCTATGACCGTTTTCGCAGCGACTCTATGATCGCACATTCAGTGAAAGAGGCTGGTGCCGGTGAATACAACGTGGTGGCTTCGAAGGGCCGCAGAAAGACAGTCAAAGGCCCGGACAAGGAGTAGGGCAATCGTCTGCTGATCAAGGGGTAGAGGCGCTTGTCGATCCACGGGAATTGAGGATGATCCGCACCGCCATGATCACCCCAACAAGCACAGCCGCAAAACCTGACGTCTCCAAAAGTGTCGGCAGCCGACCATGAAACCACAAGCCAAGCAGCGTCGCGAACAGCGACTCCAGGGCGATCAATTGTCCGGAAAGCACCATGGGCAAACGCTGGGACGCGGCGTTCCAGGCCCAGGCCCCAACAACGGATGACATCAGTGCAATCACGAACCCCCAGAGATACAAAGGCCCCGCTACGGAAACACTGAAACCCAGGCTCGGCAGCTTGAGCAGGTCGAGCGCTTGTACCGCCGGTAACAAACACAAGGTGCCGATGCCGGCGCCAGCCATCATGAGGCCGGTCCACGCGCCTGACGCGTGGGGTGGCAGCCTTAGCAAGGCGCGCTGGTTCAACCAACTGAATGCGAGCCACAACACCACGGCACCGATTGAAAACAACAAACCCATCAGCCACGAGCCTTCGCTTGCAACGGGTTGATGGACAGCGCCTAGATTCGACAACAGAAGCCCAATCGTCAAAAAAGCCAGTGGGATCGCCAGTTTGCGCCACTGGAGGGTTTTGGTCGTGGCGTTGCCCAGCAGTGCCAGCAAGACCGGCACCATGCCAATAAAGGCCGGGGTCAGCACCGGCCCGCCGAAGATGATGCCGGCGGCGATGCAGGCGCTATAGCCGAGGTAGCCGATCACGCCCAAGCCGGCGGCCAGAAACACCTGAGCGCGGCGCAAGAGCCGCAGCTGGTCCCGATAGAGCAGCACAACACCCAAACCCAGGGTACCGGCGATTAAGAACCTTACGATCATCAAGTCATAGATCGTGTAGTCGCCGGTGACGTAGGGCGCAATGAAGTTCAACGCCCAGCTCAGCGTCGCGACCACCGCGAGCACCAATCCGGTGATGAGGTTTGAGTATGGCTTCACGATCACGCAGGTTCCCCGATACACCACCAATGAACGTCGACTTCATCATCGCTCTGGGTTACATCGTGCCCATGCTCGATGAAGGATTCGGGCACATCCAAGGCAAGTCTGTCGCTCAAGCGCAGCGGTGCAAGGGTGTTGTGCTGTCCCAGGAAGCTCAAGTAGTAATCACGGTCGTAGAATAGCGTGACTTCACTTTGGTGCACCCAGGGCCAAGTCAGCAGGCAGGCGACGCGGTAGTAGCCTTGGCTGCGATCCGCCGCACGGGAAAGATGGGCGGCTGCTTCGAGCAACTGTTGAATACAGAAGGCCTGCACTTCGATGTGTGCTTGTGGACCTTGAACGAGTGAATCGATGACTGGGATTTTCCAATGCGCGTAGCGCTCGCTTTCGTGGCACTGAGGGTAGAAATGGCCGTTGAATTTCGCGGTCCAGCGCTCCAGCGCGCGGAGACGGCGGGGGATACCTCGGAGTTTTCTGTCGCTGAGGGCAATTTGTCGCAAGGCGATGTCCTTATGCGGTTCAATGGTATTGAGCGCATCCAGTGTAGGCTGCGAAACGATGAGATTGGCGTTCGCCGTGGTTGAGTGTGCAACTTGGTTTTTCCGACATCCGCGTTGCTGGTCGGCGAATAATTCCTGATAGGGACGTTTCCCTGGACGTCATAAGGATTGAAAAAGGAGTTTCATCATGAGCCCCATCCCCACTTTCCAAACTCGCCGTCTCATCCTCACCCCCCTGGAGCTGACGGATGCACCAGCGATCCAACGATTATTCCCACACTGGGAAGTGGTCCGTTACCTGGACAGTCGCGTGCCCTGGCCTTATCCGGATGACGGCGCGCTGACGTACGTGCGCGACCATGCGCTCCCCGCTGTGGCAGCCGGACGCGAGTGGCACTGGATGATCCGCATTGCCGAAGAGCCGACACAGAGTATCGGCAGCATCAGCCTCTACGACCAGCCCGGTAACCACCGAGGGTTCTGGCTGGCGCCGCCATGGCAGGGAAAGGGTTACATGCGCGAGGCTTGCGAGGCGATCAACGCCTATTGGTTTGAAACGCTAGAACGCCCCGTCATGCAAGTGCCCAAGGCGGTGGGCAACCTTGCTTCGCGCAGGGTATCGGAGCATGAAGGCATGCGCTTGATCGGGACGCAGGAAGGGGATTTTGTCTGTGGGGTGTTGCTTAAAGAGGTTTGGGAGATGACGCGTGAGGCGTGGCTTGAGAGGAGGACCAAACTCGGAGCGCATGAGCGGAATCAAGCTGGGTCATCATGAATTTCATCGTCAACAATGATCAAGGAAGAACACATGCAACCGTCACTCAATCGAATCATGCTGTATGTCCGGGACGTTCAAGCGACCTGCGATTTTTATGAGCGTCATTTCAGTTTTACCAGTGAAAGAAAAGTCGATGACCGCGTCACCGAATTGCGCCCTGCAAACGGTGGCGCGATCCTGATGGTTCACCCAGCAGGGAAGGCCGTTAAAACAGGGCAGGTCACCGTAAAGCTTGTCTTTGATCTCCAGGACGTCGAGGGTTTCAAGGCAAAGTGCCTGGCTCAAGGCCTGAAGTTTGGCGCTACGCACAGGGCGGACGGTTATTCTTTTTCCAACGCCAAAGACCCCGACGGTAATTCCATTTCCATCTCCAGCAGAGCGTTTGCATGCAGTTGAACTTTCATAAGATGCATGCCAATGGCGATGACTTCGTTATTGTCGATTCGCGAAACTCGGCCAATCCGGTGACAAGTGCCATGGCCCAGCGAATGGGGGATCGGAACCGGGGCGTGGGTTTCAACCAACTCGCGGTGCTGCTCGATTGCGACGATGCCGATGCCCGCGTGATGTTCTGGAACGCGGATGGCTCCGCGCTGGATGTTTGCGGCAGTGCGACGCGGGGTGCGGCGGATATGCTGATGCGCGAAGCAAATGTTTCTTCGGTAGCGCTGCGCACTAGCCGTGGTCTGCTCACTTGCGAACGTACTCCAAGGGGCGACATTTCCGTCGACATGGGTGTGCCGCTTTTGGGCTGGTCGGACATTCCTTTGGCGCAAGTACTGGACACCGCTGTGTTGCCACTTGCCAGCAGTCCAGTCGCGTGCAGCATGGGAAACCCTCACTGCACTTACTTTGTGGAAGATTTGGCAACCATTGATATCGCGACAATCGGCCCGGCCATCGAAACCAATGCGCTATTCCCACTCAAGACCAACGTTCATTTTGTCCAGATCATTGATCGCACGCATATTCGATTGCGCATCTGGGAACGTGGTGCTGGGATCGCGCTGGGTTCAGGTTCTTGCTCGTGTGGCGCGGTTGTTAATGGGATTCGTCGCGGTTTGTTGGACAGCGTCGTTGAGGTTGAATGTGATGGCGGAAGCGTGACGGTGCAATGGGATGGTGTGGGCGCGGTCTTTCTTATCGGACGGGTGGAAACCGTATTTTCGGGAACAGTTGCGGATGGCTTATTGGACGTTGACAGATGTTAAACTAAGAGTAGTAGCAAACAATCGAAATTTTGTGGAAAAGTTCTGAAGTGGGTTCAGGTTCTCGTATTTCTGATTTTTTTATAGATTTTTTTGATCTTGATTTTTTTGTGCTTATATCTAAAAAGGTGCGATGCTAAGCTATTAGTGATAATAAAAATAATGAATTCAAGCGCTTAAGCTGATGAGTTGCTCGGAGCGGCTCAGCATGAAAGGTAAAAATATAGAAGTGTCGTATTTGAACTTTTTGGAGTTATGAACTTGAGTGATGGCAAATAGCCCTTTCGTCATTTCCCAACTAGAGACAAGGAGGTCAGGATGAATGCATTCAACGTACTGATTATGTCGGTCCTCGCTGTTGCGCTCACCGGTTGTGGAAATTGGAATAGCGTCTATCGCTCACATAAATTTGAGGATGGCAACTCAGCATTTATTGATATAAAACAACGAGCAATAATCACGGGTGGTGTCACAAAAAAAGCGGACGGTTCTGTGAATAGTGTCGTCACTTGCGCGGAACCTAGCCCTGACGCACTTTCTGCTTATGCCGGGGAGCTGGCAGCAAAGGGGGATGTCGCAGGGAAGGGGGGAGCGGAGTTGGCTGGGGCCTATCAGGAGGCTGCGTCCTTTGTTGGAATGCGAAGCCAATCCATACAAATATTGCGGGACCAGCTGTATAGATTATGCGAAGCAAGGATGAATAATGTTATTTCAGCGCCGCAGTACCAAATGCTCTTGGTTAGAAATCAGAAGTACACGTTGCTGCTCATGGCGATCGAGCAACTGACAGGCGCGTCGCGTGTTCCTGTGGTGACCCTTACAAGTACTTCAAGTGCAGAGCTGATTGGGAATGTTGAGGTGGATCGCAAGCAACTTGCTGAGTCCGAAGCCAAGAAAAAGGATATTGAAGCGAAGGCAAAGGGTAACCCGACAGAGGATCAGAAGAAGGAGGTTGCTGCTATCGATGAAAACATAAAGGCATTAAAAAATCGTATTGAGATGGGCCGTCGCGCAATCGCATCAGGTTCTACAACTCAATATGTTGGAAGCTACACGGGAACATCTCCCATGACGGGGGCTTCTTCTGCCGATGTAAAAGAGATGGTGCTCAAGGCCTTCGAGTCAAAAGATTCCGAATATTTGTGTTTTACTAAGCTTGCGGAGTTGGCAGACCCAAATGCTTCCGGTGGGTATGAAGGAGCAAAAGCACTACTTGTGAAGTATTGCGAAGGTATATTGGTTAAAGAACAAAGTCTTGGCTCTGCGGGGAATGGCGCTTTGAAAGGCTTTAATGTTGTAGAGTTCGCGTCAAAGATAGAAAAAAATCCAGCTAAATACAAAGAGTTCATCGAGTTTATGAAGCAGGATGCGGGTAAACCGCTTGCGCCAGACTGAACCAGCTGGGTATCAGAATTAGAAGTACTTCTGTCGCATATTTAGTGGCTGAATCGAACGGCGTCGGTATCGTTTACGGCGTCTTGACCTCACTCCTCAGCTCATCAATATCCCCAAAGAAAAACTGAAACTCAATCTCCCTCCAACCCAGTTGATCTACAATGCCGCTCCTTCGACAGAGACCGGCATTTCGTGGATGCGTTTTCCCTTGTCTATCAACACCTGAGCGCATGGGTAATCGCACCCGTCACCCAGCAGTTCCTCGGCATTTTCAACCTGAACGGCCGTCTCGGAATCCTGTTTCTCTGCGCTTCCTACGGTGTCGCCTATGGCCTGTTCCGTTTCAGAAAACACCAGGGCCTGACTGACGCCCATTCATTCTGGCAATTCATTGGCGGCAGCCGAGTGCATCTGCACCGTTCGGCGTTGCTGGACTATCGCTACTACTTCGTCCGGGCCATTCTCAAGGTTGCCTTGGTGTTGCCCATTGTCCATCTGGTCGATCCGTACATCCTGCGCTCCGGGGACTACCTGGCTTTTTTCAGCAATCTCTGGGGCGCGCGTCCGCGTCTGGGGGAGAATTTTTCGCTCGCCTTGCTCTATGGGCTGGGGGTGTTCCTGGTGAGGGATTTCGTCCACTACTGGGCGCACCGGGCGTTTCATTCGCGCTGGCTCTGGGCGTTTCACAAGGTGCATCACTCGGCGCCCGTGCTGGTGCCGGCCACCGCGAGTCGGGTGCATTTTGTGGAGAAGATCGTCGAGAAGCTCGGCATCACCGCCTGCCTGGGCCTTTTCGCGGGTGGCTTCTGGTATGCCTGTGGTGGTGAGATCAGCCGCTACACGTTGTTCGGCGTGACGTACCTGGTGTTCATCTTCAATAGCCTGGCGGCTAATTTGCGTCACACCCATGTCTGGCTGTCCTTTGGCCCGGTGCTGGAACATGTGCTGAACAGTCCGGCCCAGCACCAGATCCACCACAGCGATGCACCCCGTCATTTCAACCGCAATTTCGGCGTCAACCTGTCGCTGTGGGACTGGATGTTCGGCACGCTCTATGTCACTAGTTCGCAGCCTGAGCACTTGCGTTTCGGCACCGGAGAACAGGACCACCAGCGTTACCTGACGGTGTATAGCCTGATTGTCACGCCTTTCGTCGAAACTGCTCGCAAGTACCTGCCCGCGTTTTCATATCAACGCCAACACGCCACAATGCGCCGAACGCCTGCCATCGGATCAGCGAGCGCTGTCACGGGTGAGGCTGAGCGAACATCCAGCAAGGAACGCCCATGAATTTCTTCAAGAAGCTCTTCGGTTCATCGAAAGCCCCTGAAACCCAAGACGACCAGCCTGCGCCGCAACTCCACGAGCTTGGCGACCTGACCGAGGCTGAAGCCGCCAACCTGGCCGTCCGGGAAGCCGGCGCCGCGTGCCTGGATCGTCATTGGAGCGCTGTCGGCACGGTCGAGCGGGATGTCCTTGCCTACCTGATCAGCCCGACCTTTTCCGGCGGCCCGTACTGGCCTTCGACCCGTCAGGCTTACCGCGTGGTCCGTCGTGGCGACGCGATCATTCTCGCCACTGAAGGCCTGTCCGATCCATTCGATGATACGGAAGGAATGGGTAACGGCTTCGAGATGGAATTGTTCGTCGAAACCGCGGATATCCCCGAGCACGCCTATGGCCCCGTGGGGGAGGTCGATCCATTCAAGCGCAGCTGGGCATTCGAGTTGGTGGAGCACGTCGCCAAAACGGTGGCCGACGCTGGCGGCATCACCCACCAACTCGACCAGTACGGGTCGCTATCCCTTGAACTGCCCGGGCTCAGCCAATCGCATCACATGAGCGATCAACTGCCCAAGCTCTTCGTGACCGATGATGATTCCACTGGCGTTCTGCTCGGCGCCCCGAAACCGGATTTTCCTACCCAGCTGGATGACATGCCCTTGTCTCCGGTCAGATTGGTACCGGTGGTCTTGATCACGGCGGCGGAGCTGGAGTACGTGCGTTCCGGCGGGCGAGCGGCGCGGGAGGATCTGGTGAGTCGTTTGCAGGCGGCGGGCGTTGGGCATATGAGCAGCCTGCATCGGGCGAGTGTGGTGTGATACATAGCAGCTATTGCTCAGAAACGGATGCTCAAGCGTGTCATTGCTCGCTCTAGTGGTAATCGTCGCATTGGGCATTCAAGGAGAGTGAAGCACCCATGGAATTGATTAAAGAAATTGAAAGAGCTGCCAAAAACGCCCCGATATGAAGCTTTCTTCGTGCTTTAGCAAGCTTTCGGACTTGAGTCACGACGCTATCTGTAGCTGTTTGGGTCATTGGAAAGTTCTCTACCTACAGCTCTGTAATGCGTACTTAAGAAACGATGAATGCGTGGCGAGGGAGCTTGCTCCCGCTTGAGCGCGAAGCGCTCACAAAAAGGGCTGCTACGCAGCCCAGCGGGAGCAAGCTCCCTCGCCACAGGTTATCGGCTAGAGGCTTATAGAGTGGAACCTGCCGGTGCCGCATCCAAGCGTCGTGCAATCACATCCATCACGTCGCACCCATCACGCAATGGAATGCAGCAAAGCTGTGCCAGATCTTGCAGGGTCGCGGGGTCGATGGTCTGTTCATCGCGCATCGCCAAATTTTCCAGGAACTGGGTAGCGGCACGGATTCGGTAGGCTGCTGAGTCGAGCAGGATGTGTAGCGGGGCGGTGGTATCGACGTAGAGGGGTTGGTCGTCGGCGTTGCTGGTAAGGCCCATGTATTGGTTCATGACAATTCCCTGTGTTGTTGGAATTGTGTCAGTCGAGTCGCCAAACCCGGCCGCCATTTGGGCGACGCCAAGACTATAGTCGCCACCGCAAAAAATACGCAAGGGATTGATAGGGAAGGGGATTCCCAATCATATGTAGGACGTTGCCATAATCGTAAGCATCCGAACTGTACGTCTTACAACTCAGCAGGGCCACCACCTACATCTTCCGCGGGCAAGAACATCATCCCGTGCTGTGCGAATACTGGGGGCGAATGGCAGCGTTCACAGCGTTTAAGGAATGACGAATGATTCAAGCCATGCAAACCAGAGAAGTAAGATTGATACCACGTCCCACCCAGTACCCTATCGAGACATCAGTGATTGATTACCGTGGACTGATCCTTGAAGACACCCGTGAAGGCGCCACCGACGGTGCCATTGAGCAACTGGAAGCCAGCCTGGGGGCTCGCTTGCCGGATGACTATCGCCAGTTCCTCAAGACCTGCAACGGCGCCTACGTGGAATACGATGTGCTGGCGACCCTGGCCAATGGCGATGAGGAATTGCTCAGTTTTTCACTGTACGGGCTGGACCCGGACAAAACGTATGAATCCAACCCCTTCGAACTGGAGCAACTGCGGGCCCAGCCCGGCTTCCCCGCAACGGGATTGCTGCCGATCGGTCGCGACGGCGGTGCGAGTATCTTGCTGCTGGATTTACGGGAAGGGCGCCAGGATGTGGCGGCGATGGTCGCGGGCTTGCCCGCCTGGACTGGGCGCCGTCAGCAGGGCGATGAGTACGTGGTGCTGGCGGATTCTTTCAATGGCTATCTGGATTCGCTGCATTTATCGCAAGAGCGGATCGAGGAGCATATCAATCACTTCATGATCAACCCTGAGAGTATCGAGGCGACGTTGGGGTGGTTGGATAAGGGGAGTCCGGGGTGGCGGGAGCGGTATCGGGAATTGTGGAATGCGAGGGTTGTGGATCGGTTGATTTGAAGACTGATTGGGTGGATGAATTCCGGTCTTGTCCCCTGGAGGCTGTTTACCTCTACTTCCCAAGTCGTCGTCACCAATCGGCAGCTTTACGGGCGTTCGTAGCTTTTTTAAAGACTGCGGATCTTGGCGATGCTTTCAGATAAAGCCGGCTTTCATCTGGAAGCAGAGAAATAGGTAAAGACGACCTGTTGATTCGAGCAGAATTATCTTGGCTGTCTTGCCTAAAGCTTCAGGCAACAATGTTAACTTTCGATAGGCTATGAGCGATGCAAGTGGGAGCTATAGACACGAAGCGGCCTTGGTCAGCACAGTAGCTGTAACTTCGATCTTCAGTTAGCAAGGATATCTCATTGAACGACTCTGAACATGTGAAAGAACTGTGCGCCCGTTTCAACTCCGGAGAACATCTGAAATTTACGTTTTTCTGGGGGCACCAGCGCAGCAAAATTGCCGTTACGGCTTCGTGCTTCAGCCAATGGTTCGAGGCCGGGTTCATTGTCGAGGGGCAACATTACCCGACAGCCGAACACTTCATGATGGCCGAGAAAGCGGCCTTGTTCGACGATCAGGAAATTCGTGCGCAGGTGCTTCACGCCCCGACACCTAATGCCGCCAAGGCACTTGGCCGCAACGTGCGCGGATTCGATGATCAGGTTTGGCTGCAACACCGATACGACATCGTCGTTCGAGCGAACCAGGCCAAGTTCTCTCAGAATCCGCAGTTGAACGAATATCTTCTACAAACCGGTTCGAGCGTTATTGTCGAAGCCAGCCCGGTTGATAACATCTGGGGTATAGGGCTCGCACAGGACAACGCGGATGCGAACAATCCGAATCTGTGGAAAGGCTTGAATCTGTTGGGATTTGCGCTGATGCAGGTGCGGGACGGGGAGTAAGTTATCCCTTCGCCGCTTGAATCCAGTCCTCAATCGAGACGCTCGATGGCGCGTGCAAGATTTGCGCGTGCCTGCTGCTCGAATGCGTCGAAGTACGCTGCGGTCGTATAGATGCGCCCGCGCGCCAGGAATCCCTCCAGGACCTGGCGCCGCTTTTGGCGGTACACAGGCAGAGGCACAAACTGGTACTCGTGGCGAATTTGTTGGTCGTATTCCTCGAACCGTTCGAACGACGCTCCAAGGATCGCCAGATCCGTGTCCACCAACACCGCTTCGTCTGCCGACTTCGGGGCGCCGTCGTGTCGTGTCACCATGATCAGGTCGTAAAGCCTGCGTCGCGTTTCATCGCCCAGGCCACTATCACGTGCCACGTCGTCCAACCATTGCGCACTGCGCAGTTCGTTGTCGCTGCGAAGGGGGTCGTAGATCACGTCATGGAACCACAGCGCGAGGTCGATTTCGGCGCAGGCCTGGCAGGCCGCGTTGACGAATCGGCGCACTTGAAGGCATTCCTTCAGATGCTGGAGGTTGTGGTAGGCGCGGTGCGGCTCGCCGTAGTGTCGAATGAGTTCTTCGTACGTCTCTCGTGACGGGCATACGACGCCAAGCTCCGCCCAGACGCGAGCCCAGGCGGCGAAACCGGTGCCATCAGCCATGTCGATGTCGCCGTGTGTGCTGGCTGGCGATAGACCGTTCTCTTCTGGCGAACCCTTCATCGTTTCTCCTGCGCTTCAAAAATGAAAAAGGTAATTATTGGGCATCACCCGCCGGTTCATCGTCGGCACCCTCCGGTGGCGCCCCGTAAGGTGCGCCACTCTCGACCCGGTCTGCCTTTACCCAATCGGTATAATCGTCGCCGCTCTTGGCGATGAAGTTCACTTCCAATACCCATTAATGCGCCCCACCCACCGGATGGATCTCGAGGTAGCTGTCGACGGCATCGTCTATGGTTGGGAAGAACGCCGTTTCGCCAAGTCGGGCGAACAACCCGAAGCGCTTCAGTTTATCCTTGACCGGATCCTTCATCTCGGCCACGCACAACTTAATACCCGCTGCATGCAAGGTTTCGTCCAGCTCTGCCAACATATCGGCAGAAGTCACATCGACACTGGTGACTGGTTCTGCCGCGACGACCAACCAGAGCACGGGCGTGGGCGATGCCGCCACGGCGTCCAGCACGCGCTCGCTGAACAGTTCGGCGTTGGCAAAAAACAATGGCGCATCCCAGCGAAACAGGACCAGGCCGGGGATCAAGCTCGCGTGCGGATAACGCTGGATATCGTGGTAGCCCTTGACCCCCGCGGCTTGCCCCAGCACTGCGGAATACGGCCTCCAGCCATCCCACAGGAACTCGATGACGGCGATCACGATGGCCAGACCGATACCCTCGATTGCACCGAACACGGCGACGCCAATGGTGCAGGTGATCGACAGCCAGAACTCCCAGCGCTGGATACGATAAATGCGTCGCAGGTCGGCCACTTCGATCAAGCCAATGGCCGACGCAATCACCACGGCTGCCAGTGCGCTGGTGGGCAAGTTCTGCAACAGGTTCGGTGCCACCATCAGCAACAAGGCCACCGCCAGTGCGCCGACCACCCCGGTAAGCTGGGTCTTGGCGCCGGCGGCTTCGGCCACGGGCGTCCGTGAAGAACTGCTGCTGATAGGAAAACCCTGGAAAAAACCCGCCGCCAGATTGGCGAAACCGAGTCCCGCCATCTCCTGATTCGGGTCGACATAGGTCCGGGCTCGCGCCGCGTAGACTCGCGAAAGCACGCTGGTGTCGGTGAACGAGACAAGGGCGACGGCGAAACCGCCGATGATGACCGGGACAATGTCGGCGCGGGTGATCCAAGGAATGGCGAACGCCGGTAAACCTTGTGGAAGGGAACCGATGACCGACACGCTCGCGCGCGTGGCGAGGTCCAGCACGCCCACGGCGACGGTCGCACCTGTCACTGCGATGAGGATGCTCGGGATACGTTTGTTGTCTCTGAGTAGCAGGATCAGCACCAGGGTGGCGGTGCCCACGATGAAGGTGGTCCAGTTGGTTTTGCCTTCCATCACCCCAGTGGCGATGGCCCACAGGTTTCTTCCCGGGCCATCGGATTCGATCGAAAAACCGAAGATTTTCGGCAACTGACTGATTAATACCGTTAAGGCAATCCCATTCATGTAGCCGTAGCGGATCGGTTTGGAAAGCAGCTCCGTGATGAAGCCCAGGCGTGCGATGCCCGCCAGGATGCACACGGTTCCCGACACGATCGCCATCATGCCCGCCAGAGCGACGGCGCGCTGGGGGTCGCCACCCGACAGTGGCACAACGACTGCGAGGATCACGGCGGTCAGCGAGGAATCCGGACCCAGCACCAGAATCCGGCTGGGTCCGAACAGTGCATAGGCGAGTAGCGGAACGATGGACGCGTACAGACCATAGATGCCGGGTAAGCCCGATGCCACGGCATAGGCGATGCCAACGGGCACCAACATCGTGGTGAGCACCAAGCCGGCCATGATGTCGTGGCGCAACCAGGCCATCTGGTACTCGCGCAGCGTGCGAAACCCGGGAAGCCACCGGCCCCAACCGGTTTCACCGCCGATATTGCGGCGTGCAATTCGGCCCGGTTCCGGGACGGGAGGGGAAGCATCCGAATCGCTCATGGAGCTGAGGCCTATAGGTGTACAGCGCAAACTCGCTAAAACGTGCCCGTCAGAATTTTTCGGCGACTCGTCGATACGGATAATCCGGGTCGCGATAGCTGCCTGGCTTTTGCCGCTTGGGCAATACCACCTTCTCGCGTGCGACATCTTTGTAGGGGATGCGGCTGAGCAAATCGGTGATGATGTTCAGACGCGCCCGTCGCTTGTCGTTCGAGTTGGCCACCAGCCATGGGGCATGATCAGTGTCGGTTGCGTTGAACATATCGTCACGTGCACGCGAATAGTCATACCAGCGGCTGTATGACTTGAGATCCATGGGGGTCAGTTTCCAGATTTTGCGTCCATCCTTGATCCGCGCCACAAGCCGTCGGGTCTGCTCCCCTTCGCTGACTTCAAGCCAGTATTTGAGCAGGATCACGCCCGAGTCGACGATTGCACGCTCCACCAGAGGCGTTGTCTTCAGGAAAGTGGCAACCTGCTCTGGGGTACAGAACCCCATCACACGCTCGACGCCTGCCCGGTTGTACCAACTGCGATCAAAGATCACCACTTCGCCGGCCGCCGGCAGATGCGGCAGGTAACGCTGGACATACATCTGGCTTTTCTCTCGCTCGCTCGGCGCCGTTAGCGCCACTACCCGAAAGACCCGCGGGTTCACGCGTTCGGTGATCGCCTTGATCGTCCCGCCCTTGCCAGCGCCATCGCGTCCCTCGAAGACGATGCAGAGCTTGATGCCCTTGGCTTTTACCCACTCCTGTAATTTGACCAGTTCGACGTGCAAGCCACGCAGTTGCTCAAGATAGTCCTTGTTCTTCAGCTTCGGGGTTGGAGCAGCATTACCCTTGGGGACTTTTTTCTTGTCCTTTGCCATGACCAAGACCTCACAAGTGGCAGTTGCTGCATCGATAGATAGACCTGCCAGCGCAGCTATCGGCTCGTAGATTTCGCATGACTTCGAGCAAACCGTAGCGCTGCTCTGCTTTTACATTTGGCTGCGAGACTAGCCACGTGAGATTAGTCCATGACCCAAGCGTTTACATTTGCGGCTAAAGACTCTTCGAGCATGAGGGGCATTGTTGATATCGCGTTGAAGCCTAAGTTGCATCAACAAGCGACAGGCTATGCTTTGGGTCTGCGCGGGCATATGAAGCTGAACGCACCGCTTCACCGTAGCTATTGAGCGTTACTTTGGCCTCAGGACAACCGGTATGACAAATCCGCAAGATAAAGCCGAGTCCGACGCGGATTTAGCTCAGATGGTTATAGGGCTAGGGCCCTGCACTTATCTGTTGCTGCTCTTACTTGGGTTGATCCTCCTGTTTCCCTTCCTTGAGGAGGGTTTAATGGCTCGCACGTCGCTCGGCATTCTGTTTTCAACGGTGCTGCTCGTGGGCGCTTTCGCCATCAGGCAGACGCGGCGAGGGTTCATCCTCAAACTATGCCTGGCGCTGCTTGGGATTGGCCTTCAATGGGGGGGCTTGTGGGCTGGGAGTATCGAGATTCTTGAGCTTGCCGGGATTTTCTATGTGGCGTCCCTTGCAGTTTCGTTTAGCGGAGTGCTTCGCTATATCCTCCAGCGCGGGCCAATTACAGCCGACAAGCTGCATGGCGCGCTTGCCGGTTACATCATGCTGGCCTTCGTCTGGTCCTTTATCTATGCCCTGGTCGAGATATCCGCCGCCGGCTCGTTTGGCCCTGACCAACTCGACTTCAGGCAGCCCGGCACTTTCTTCAAACTGATCTATTTCAGCTTCACGACGCTCACAACCACCGGCTACGGTGATGTGATTCCGTTGACTAACCACGCCCGCTCACTGGTGATGGTCGAAGAATTTTCAGGCGTCTTTTATGTTGGTGTTGTGATCGCGCGGCTTGCGGGTCTTTATCCGTCGAATCAGGCCAGGTGATGCTCGATTTGCCTGAGTTGAGTTGTAGCGCATCTGCCAATGTTTGGCTCTTTCATCGACCAAAAAAACTAGCCCCCGAAAGCAAACTCCGACGGTGCGAATCGGTCGCTGGTGTCCATACGAATATTGCGCAGCGCTACGGTTTCCAGGTGTGACGCGTAGAGCGACGCAGAGAAATAGCTGATCAGAATGGAGCGACGGCGTGCGCCGAGCACGTTCAGGCTGCCCGCGTGTACCAGATCGACATCGAACACCAGAATGTCACCGGCAGAGCCTGAAAGCTGTACGGTGCGTGACTCGTCATTGAAGTCGAAGGGTGGGGCGCCCGGCTCAGGTCGATGGCTGCCGGGGACGATCCGTGTCGCGCCGTTCTCGGGGCCGTAATCGTCGAAAAAAGCCAGGGCGATGGCGATGTCGCCTGGCCGTTGGGCTGACAAGTCGCGGTGCAGTTGTTGGTGGCCGCCACCGGCAAGAGGCTCGCGGCCTTCCACTTGGGAGAGAAAGAATTGTTCGCCGATCAACTCACCTGCCACCGACAGTAGCTGGGGCAGACGGCACACGGCCTGAATCTTTGAATCATCGTCCAGCATCGAATAGCGCCAGTCCATGCCGCGGGGCACTGGCCATTGGTCCGACGGTTTCACGCCCGCATCGAACACGGCACGAAGGTCGGCCAGCCACTCGGTCGGGATCGCTTGACGGAGCAGGGCGTAGCCGTCTTGGTGGAGTTGTTTGCGGTCGGGCATGGTTTTTTCGACTTCCTTGTGCGGACCTTTGGAAGGCTAGTCTGCAAACCAAAGTGGGACCACCAGCCCTTGATGAGTCAGGGGCTCTGTAGGAGCTGTGTAGGAGCTGTCGAGTGCAACGAGGCTGCGATCCTTTGATCTTTCGCTCCGAACTCAATTGGCAGTGAAAAGATCGCAGCCTCGTTGCACTCGACAGCTCCTACAACGCAGTTCAAGCGGGAGCAAGCACCCTCGCCACAGGTTGTTGGCTGGCAGGCTTTATAGAGTGGAGCCTGCCGGTGCCGCATCCAATCGTCGTGCAATCACATCCATCACGTCACACCCATCACGCAGTGGGATGCAGCACAGTTGCGCCAGATCTTGCAAGGTCGCGGGGTCGATGGTCAGTTCATCACGCATCGCCAAGTTCTCCAGGAACTGGGTGGCGGCACGGATTCGGTAGGCTGCTGAGTCGAGCAGGATGTGTAGCGGGGCGGTGGTATCGACGTAGAGGGGTTGGTCGTCGGCGTTGCTGGTAAGGCCCATGTATTGATTCATAAGTAAGCTCCACTGGATAGTTTTGCCCACTGCGGGTCGCCAAACCCGGTCGCCATCTGGGCGACGGCAAAACTATAGACGCCCCTACAAAAACGATGCAATAGATGGATAGGCAGGCCAATTTCCAACGATATGTAGGACCTTTCTGTAGCCCCACCCCCCATTTTCGCTTTTCATCCCCCATTTGCCCCTCGACGCATCCCACAATCCAATCGCGCATTCCCACTCGGCGCGGGATAATACGGGCCTGCTTGGGGTCACAAGCTTTTCTCCCTCGTTGGTATTGGCGGCTCAGAAGGATCGAACGCAATGACAGATTGGCTCCAGAACTATGGAGAAATGGCTGAGCGGGTTCGCCGCCATCCTTGGGAGGACACGCCGCTCGGGCCGCCTGCGCAGTGGCCTGATGTATTGAAGACCACCGTGGCGTTGAGCCTCGCTTCGCATTTTCCCCAGGCCATCGTATGGGGGCCGGACCTGATCACGTTGTACAACGATGCGTTCCTGCCGATCCTCGGCAGCAAGCCCGAGGCGTTGGGTCGGGGGTTCGATGAGGTGTGGCAAGAGGTCTGGCGCGATATCGGGCCGATCGTGCGCGCGGCCTTCGAGGGGCAAGCGACCTTTATAGAGAATTTTCCCTTGGTCATCGAGCGCGGCGGCGGTCCTGAGCAGGCTTATTTCACGTTCTGCTACAGTCCCATCCGTGACCAGTTCGGCAAGGTCGTGGGCATGCTGGATACGGTCACCGAAACCACCTCGACGGTGTTTATGACCCAGCGGCTGGCGGTGCTCGATGCCATCGGCAATGCCGTGGCGAACGCCACCGACCCGCAGAGCATCATGGCGACCACCACGCGGATCGTGGCGGCGCACCTGAACTTGTCCAATTGTGCCTATGCGGACATGGATGAGGACGAGGACGGCTTCACCATTCGTGGCGATTGGGCCAGGGCTGGCTCACCGCATATCCTTGGGCATTATCAGCTGGCCGATTTCGGGCGGCTGGCCGTCGCCAACCTGCGGGCGGGCAAGCCGCTGGTGATCAACGATAACCTCAAGGAACTGGCGCCGGAGGAAGCGGCGGCGTTTCAGGCCCTTGGCATCGCGGCCACCATTTGCGTGCCGTTGATCAAGGGCGGGCGATTGACCGCGTTGATGGCGATCCACGATAAAACGCCGCGGGTCTGGTCATCCTACGACCTGGCGCTGCTGATGGAAGTCACCGAGCGATCCTGGGCCCACATCGAGCGCGCCCGTGCCGACGCTGCCGTGCGCGAAGGCCTGGCGGCCCTGGCCGAATTGAACGCGACGCTGGAAGAACGGGTCGAGGAGCGCACCACGCGCTTGAAACAGACCGAAGCGGCGCTGCGTCAATCGCAAAAACTCGAAGCCATCGGCCAGCTCACCGGCGGCGTGGCCCATGACTTCAACAACCTGCTGACTATCATTCGTTCTTCGGTCGACTTCCTGCGCATGCCCAGCCTGTCCGAAGAGCGCCGACAACGCTACATGACGGCGGTGTCCGAAACCGTGGAGCGCGCCTCCAAGTTGACCAGCCAGTTACTCGCGTTTGCCCGGCGCCAGCCGTTGAAGCCGCAAGTCATCGATGTGGGCAAGCAAGTGCAGAGCCTGGGGGACATGCTGCAAACCGTCACCGGGGCACGGATCCAGGTCCACGTCGAGTTGTGCGATCGACCCTGTTACATCCGGGCAGATCTGAGCCAGTTCGAGACCGCACTGATCAACATGGCCCTCAATGCCCGGGATGCCATGAATGGCCAGGGCACGCTGTGGCTTCGGCTCAGTTGTGGCGCTGGCATGCCGCCGATCCGTGGTCATTCCGGGGCCGGGCAATCCTTTGCTGCCATTGCCTTGGCGGACACCGGTACCGGTATTGACTCGCCAGTGCTCGAGCACATCTTCGAACCCTTCTTCACCACCAAGGAAGTGGGCAAGGGCACGGGGCTGGGCTTGTCCCAGGTGTTTGGCTTTGCCAAGCAGTCCGGTGGCAACGTCGATGTTTCGACTGTGGTGGGCCAGGGCACGGTGTTCACCTTGTACCTTCCGGAAGTGGCGCCCGAGAAAAATCAAGAGCCGGCCAAGGAAGAACTCACCCACCTCCTGCCGGAAAAGGGCAAGCGTCGGGTGTTGATTGTCGAAGACAACCTGGAGGTGGGGCGATTTGCCAACCAGATCCTCCAGGACCTGGGCTACGAAACCGCCTGGGCGACCAACGCCGAGGAAGCGCTGGAAATGGTCGGCTCGGATGCGATGGCATTCGACGCGGTATTTTCTGACGTGGTGATGCCGGGGATCAGCGGCATTGCCCTGGCCAGGGAACTGCGCCAGCGTCGCCCGGAGTTGCCGGTGGTGCTGACGTCGGGTTACAGCGAAGAGCTGGCCCATAGCGGCCATGAGGGCTTTGAGTTCTTGTCCAAACCCTATTCGGCCGATCAGGTTTCCCGGGTTTTAAACCGCACGATACTGGGGGCTGAATGAGTGTTTCCTTTTTGAAACAGCGAGTTCCATTCGTCGGCCAAGGGCCTTGTTGAATCAACAGTCTGTTGATGACCGACTAGTCTCACTTTCGTGAAGGTCGATATTGTCAGGCAACCGGTTGTTGCCGATATGGGCCTCGATGAAAGGGGAAAGGCAATGGGAGCAGTACCGTACAGCGAAGAGAACACAGCCGCGTATCCGATCAATGAAGGGTTGCAGTGTGGCCAGTCGACCTATCACGCGGACTTCGGTGATGAGCCGATCAAGTCCATCAGGACGAAGGTGGCCAAGGTGCAGCGAGGGGAGAAGGCCAAGTTCCTGCCCCGGGTCCCGGTCAGAAAGTGACGGCGAATCATGGTAGGGGAGCTTGCTCCCGCCGGGCTGCGTAGGAGCTGTCGAGTGCAACGAGGCGATCTTTCCCCAGACAAATTGAGTTTCAAGCGAAAGATCAAAAGATCGTCCGAACGCGGCCCGAGCCTTCGGCAGCTCCTACAGGGCGATTTCGGTTTTTGCGTAAATATTTTTCATCTTTTCTCAGCGGGCGTTTTCTTTCACGTTTCTTTCACAAGCAGGTACGTACTCTCAGCTCATCCGTTAGAAAGCAGTACCTGCCCGTTTCCCCAGCGGGCTTTTTTTTGCCTGTCATAAAATAAACCGCCGTTTCGTTGTCCAACCGTCATGGCTGACGTTGTCTGGCGTAGACTCGCGCCCGCGCGCACCGGCCATTTCTCCCCGATGCGGCATTCTTGAGGTTTCTATCATGCGTTTGACTTTGTCCACCTTGGTACTGGGATTGGTGGTTGCCCAGGGCGCGATGGCTGCCGGCGACGGTACCGCCGCGGTCGGCGGTGGTCTGGGCGGTGTGTTGGGCAACGTAGTCGGCCAGCAGATGGGCGGCAGCACCGGCGCCGCGATTGGCGCGGGCGTTGGCGGCGCAGCCGGTAGTGCCGTGGGCGCGCGCAAGGGCAGCCGCACCGAAGCGGCCATTGGCGGTGGCTTGGGTTCGGCCGGCGGTTCGGTTGTCGGTAACCGTCTGGGCGGCTCCACTGGTTCCACCATCGGTGCAGGCATCGGCGGCGCGGCGGGCGGCGCATTGGGCAGCAACCTGTCCAATGACAACGATGGTCATTCCGGTGGCAAGAAGCACAAGCACAAGAGAAAGCATCGTTAAGCGGATGCTTGGATGAATAGACCCGGCCTTGCCGTGATGCTGTTCATTTGGAAAAAACGGCGCTTCTTTCAGAAATGGGAAGCGCCGTTTTTTTTGAGAAGGCTCGGTATTTACTTGCTTTGGTGTGTATATCCATTACCGAAAAAACGGATATACACTCCAACCTGACCCCCCCAAAAAAACGGCAAATCAAAATCTCCGGAACGATTGCCACCCCCCCGCTTCGAACTCATACATCCATCAACAATTGCGAGGTGTACCATGACGCCGCAAACGCAAGACAAGGACGAGAACGACTCCTCGGGCACGCCTGTCGTCAATGACCCGGGCAATGAAGACCCCGGTTCCCTGATGGATGACGCCCAGGTTCCCTTGATCGAGGAGGATGAAACCCCGGAATACCCGCTGCCTTCGCCCACCAATTCCCTGAGCCGCGACCAACGTCCACCCGATGACGATGCCGGCGTGGAGCAGGTCCCCAGCGACGATGAGGATGTCGAGGCGACCCCGGATGATCCGGACATTGCCGGTGAGGATGCCTCCGGCAAACCGAGCTGACACCAGGCCCGCCTGTCGATTCAGCGGCACCATCGTCCCGCCACGCGTGCCACACATCAGGTAAGTATCTTGAAAAGGAGACTCACCATGATGAAGTCCAACATGACCGCGCTGACACTCGCCGGGATTCTTTCGCTCGGCTCGCTGGCTGCCTTGGCAGATTCTTCGGGTGGTACGCCCCCCGTGGACAAGGGCGGGATGCCACCTTCCACAGAAATGGAGGCCGGCTCTAGTTCCGGTGCCAACGGTAACGCCTTGCCCCCAGGCTCCGTGAGCGGCGGGAACGGCGGCGATGCCAGCGGCAGCAGCACCAGCCCCGGTACGGGCAGCGGTTCGATGAGTGGTGGCAGCACGATGGGCGGTGCCGACGCCGGCGGAGGGACCAACGGAGGAACCGGTACCAGCGACGGCGGCGGCAGTGGTTCGGGCTCTGGCAGCTCGGGCCAATAGCCGTCCCACCATCATCCGGCACCGATCTGCTTTTGTGACGAGGGCGCTTGCTCCCGCTCGGTTGCGCTCTGTAGGAGCTGCCGGAGGCTGCGATCTTTTGATCTTTCGCTTGAGATTCAAGTGTCTGGGGAAAGATCGCAGCCTCGTTGCACTCGACAGCTCCTACGACGCAACCGAGCGGGAACAAGCTCCCTCGCCACGGACCCCGTCCATAGATTTCCCATTGCCGCCTCCAAGCCCCCTTGGTTATCCTGCTGAATCCTTTAAGGCGAACAGGCCGCCCTGGCCGCACCTGAGCCATCCCTGGAATGTTGTGTTGATAACGGATCAGATGCGATGAATGCACCGCTGAAAGAGTTTGGCCCGATCAAGGCTGTGATTTTCGACATGGATGGGCTGTTGCTGGACACCGAGGGGATCTACACCGAGGTTACCTCCATCATCGCCGAACGCTACGGGCGCACCTTCGATTGGAGCGTCAAGCAGAACATCATCGGGCGCGGGGCCACGGACCTGGCCAATTATGTCGTCCAGGCACTGGAGTTGCCGATCACCCCCGAAGAGTTCCTGGTCATCCGCGAGCCCTTGATGCGTGAGCGCTTTCCTCACGCCTTGGGGATGCCCGGTGCCGAGGAACTGGTGCGGCATTTGAAAGCCCACAACGTTCCGATTGCGGTGGGCACCAGTTCGTCGAGCCCTACGTTTGCACTGAAAACCACCTTGCACCGGGACTGGTTCGCACTGTTCGACTTCATCGTGACGGCGGATGACCCTGAGGTCGGCGCGGCAAAACCGGCGCCGGATATTTTCCTCACGGCTGCCCGGCGCCTGGGTATCGATCCGCGCGATTGCCTGGTGTTCGAGGATTCGCCGTTCGGCGTGACGGCCGCCAAAGCCGCCGGCATGACCGCCATTGCCATTCCGGATTCGGCCATGGCGGATGAAAAATATGCCCACGCCGACGGAATCATCCGTTCCTTGAAAATGTTCCAGCCCAGCCTTTGCGGTCTGCCGGAGTTGGAGTGGGCCTGACACTGTCGCGCTACACAGCAAAACGCCGGTCATGGTTAATGCCATGACCGGCGTTTTTTCATGCTCGGATCAGGCGCCGAAACCACCGTCGATGGTCAGGCTGGCACCAGTGATGTAACCGGCTTCCGGCCCTGCCAGGTAAGCGACGAAGCTGGCGATTTCATCGACGTTGCCGTAGCGCCCGACAGCCATCAGCGACAGCAGGCTGGAGGCGAAGTCGCTGTCGGCCGGGTTCATGTCGGTGTCCACCGGGCCGGGCTGCACGTTGTTGACGGTGATCCCGCGTGGCCCGAGGTCACGGGCCAGGCCTTTGGTCAGGCCCACCAGCGCGGATTTGCTCATGGCGTATGTGGCGCCGCCGGCGAAGGGCATGCGGTCGGCGTTGGTGCTGCCGATGTTGATGATCCGGCCCCCTTCGCCCATGTGCCGCGCAGCGGCCTGGGTGGCGATGAACACGCTGCGCACGTTGATGGCCAGGGTCTGGTCGAAATCTTCGAGTTTGAATTCATCCAGCGGCCCCATCGCCAGCACGCCAGCATTGTTGACCAGGATGTCCAGCCGGCCGAAGGCCTCGACGGTGGCCGCGACGGCGTTACGGATGGCCTCGGCGTCGGCGCTGTCCGCCTTGATCGCCAGGGCCTTGCCGCCTGCAGCGGTGATGCTGTTCTGCAGTTCTTCGGATTTTGCGCCAGAGCTGACGTAGGTGAAGGCCACGGCGGCGCCTTCTGCTGCCAGGCGTTTGACGATGGCGGCGCCAATGCCGCGAGAACCGCCCTGGATCAAGGCGACTTTACCGTTCAGTGCTTGGTTACTCATGATGATCTCCAAAAAGTGCCGGGGCGAGATGCCGCGGTGATGGAGCGAGTATCAAGAAGGTGCGGTGGGCTGTGTAGACCGCCATTGCTATAGTCTGTCTAAACCAAAAGTTTAGAGTGAGGCTCATGGAGACCTTCAACAGTATCGAATGCTTCGTGCGCAGCGCCGAAGTGGGCAGCTTTGCCGAGGCGGCGCGACATTTGAGCGTAACCCCGGCCGCGGTGGGAAAAAGCGTCGCCAAGCTGGAGGCGCGAATGGGCGTACGCCTGTTCCAGCGTAGCACCCGCAGCCTGAGGCTGACCGAAGCCGGCCAGTTGTTCCTGGGGGAAGTCGGCAGCAGTTTCAACACCATCCAGAATGCCGTCGCCAACCTGGCCAGCGCCGGTGGGCAACCGGCAGGGACGCTGAAGGTGAGCATGGGCACGGCGTTCGGTCGATTGTTTGTCGTGCCGTTGCTGGGGGAGTTTCTGCGACGCTACCCGGCGATCAACCCGGACTGGCATTTTGATAATCGCCAGGTGGACCTGATTGGCCAGGGCTTCGATGCCGCCATCGGCGGCGGTTTCGAGTTGCCCCAGGGGGTGGTGGCGCGCAAATTGACGGTGGCTCATCGGGTGCTGGTTGCCTCAACCGACTACCTGCAAACCCATGCCGCGGTGACAGAGCCGGAAGATCTGGCACAGCACCAAGGCATCCTGATTCGTTCACCACAAACCGGGCGGGTCCGTTCCTGGCAACTGACCAGCCGCAATCGGGAACACAGCCCGCTGACGCTCAAGACGCGCATGACCATGAGCGATTCGGAAGCCGACTGCGCGGCCGCCGCCCAAGGGCTTGGCATCGGCCTGGTGAGCATGCCGATCGCCGTGCCCTTCCTGGAATCCGGAGCACTGCAGCGGGTGCTGCCGGACTGGTATGTCGACGATGGCAACATCTCCATCTACTACGCCGAACATAAACTGTTGCCGGGCAAGACCCGGGCGTTTGTGGATTTCATCATCGAGCAGTTTGCCGAGCAGGGGTTGGCGCGGCGGTTCAGTGCGGTTTGAGCTGGGCTTCGGACCGAGGCGAGCCCTTCGCGAGCAAGCCCGCTCCCACAGTAGATCGGTGTCGTACACAAACCTCGTGACTAGCACTATTCAATGTGGGAGCGGGCTTGCTCGCGAAGGGCGCGCTGCGGTCTAAAGCCGTGAACTCACCGCCCAAACCGCCCCGGCCAGCCAATGATGGTCTTGGGTCGAGGCGTCGCGTAGGTGCGCACTTTCGACGTCGACAACCCCAGCCGCACCAGCGCTTCGGCAATGGTCACCGCCGCCGTCACCCCATCGACCACCGGCACGCCGGTGCGCTGGCGGATCTGCTCGTCGAGCCCGGCCATGCCGCCGCAGCCCAGGCAGATCACTTCGGCCTTGTCCTGGCTGACTGCCAGTTCGGCCTGTTGGACGATGGCTTCAAGGGCCCGTTGCGGATCCTGCTCCAGTTCCAGCACCGCCAAACCACTGGCCCGTACCGAGGCGCAGCGGTCGAACAGGCCGGACAGCTTGAGCCGGTCTTCGATCAGCGGCACGGTGCGGTCCAGGGTGGTGACCACCGAATAAGCGTGGCCGAGGAACATGGCGGTGCTGGCGCCGGCGTCGGTGATGTCCACCACCGGCACGTTGAGCAGCTCCTGCAGGCCTTCACGACCGTGTTCGCCATAGCCGGCCTGGATCACCGCGTCGAACGGCTGGTCGTAGGACATCACCCGGTCCATCACCGCGATGGCCGCCAGGTAGCTTTCAAAATTGCCCTCGATGGAGTCGGCACCGAAATGCGGCGTGAGCCCGACGATCTCGGTGCCCGGCGCGGCGACGGCCTGGGCCTGTCGGGCGATAGCCTGGGTGATGGATTCAGTGGTGTTGACGTTGACCACGAGAATTCGCATGAATTGTCCTCCTTAACACACAAAAGTAAGCGGCCCGAACCTGGCGGGCCGCCTTGAGCGATCAATGACTGACGTTATCCACCGCGATGGATTCGCCGCTGACGTCCTCGTAGTACGGCTGGCGTTTGGCGATGATCAGGTACAGCAGCCCTGCAATTGAAGCGCCAATCAGCCAGGAGAACGGTGAAACACTGTCAAAACCAGGCACCAGCGCCAGGACAATCGCGATCAGCGCTGCCGGAATGAACGCCGCCACCGCGCGCAGGTTGACCCCATTGCTGTAGAAATACGCACCGTTTGGGTCCTCGCTATACAGTTGCGGCACGTTGATGCGGCCTTTTCGCAGCAGCCAGTAGTCGACCATGATTACCCCGTACAGCGGCCCGAGCAGGGCGCCGAGGCCGGACAGGAAATACACGATCACCAGGGGGCTGTTGTAGAGGTTCCACGGCAGGATCAGCACGGCAATGGCGGCGCTGATCAGCCCGGCGCGGCGGAAGGTCAGGTACTTGGGCGCCAGGTTGCTGAGCACAAAGGCCGGGGCGACGAAGTTGGCCATGATGTTCACCGCCACGGTGACGATCAGGAAGGCCAGGCAGCCCAATACGAGGAAGAAGGTGTTGGGGATCGAGGCAATCACCTGGGTCGGGCTTTCAATGATTTGCCCATTGATCTGGAACTGCGCACCGCAGAGCAGGATGGTGATCCCGGCAAACACCAGGATGTTCACCGGCAGGCCCCAGAAATTGCCGACGACGATGGTCCGGCGGCACGGCGAGGAGCGGGCGAAGTCGCAGAAATTGAGGATCAGCGTGCCGTAGATCGACAGCCACAGCGCGCCACCGGCAAAGATATTGCGCCACATCTCGCCACCGGTCAGCGGTTCGCGGATCGACCAGGCAATGGTGGCGTCGGCCTGGGTGTACATCCAACCGGCCAGGGCCGCGACAGTCACCAGGATCACCGGCCCGGCAAAGCCTTCATAGCGGCGCACCATCTCCATGCCGTAGGCCAGGATCACCAGTTGCACGAACCAGATCGCCACGAAGCACACCCAGCCCAGGCTCGACAGGCCGAGGATCGAGTCGTGGTCGTAATCGGCAAAACCCGGGTGGATCGCCACCAGCAACACGCGCAACACCACCGAGGCCAGGTAGGTCTGGATACCGAACCAGGCAATGGCGATGACCGCCCTGATCAAGGCCGGAATCTGCGCGCCATGAATCCCGAAGCTGATCCGGCTGATCACCGGGAACGGCACCCCGGTTTTCTGGCCCATGTAGCCGGACAGGTTCATGAAGCCATACACCAGCGCCGCGCCAATCCCCAGGGACAGCAAGATCTGCCAGCCACCCAGGCCTAGCGCATACAGGCCGATGGCGAAGGAGTAGTTGGCGATGTTGTGCACGTCGTTGGTCCACAGGGCAAAGATGCTGTAGCGACCCCAGCGTCGACCTTCGGCCTTGGTCGGTGCCAGGTCTTTATTGTGCAGCCTCGGGCTCAGGGCCAGGGGCGCGGCGGTGTTGTCGTCGAGGGCCGTGGTGGTGGAGGGCAGATCCAGCGCGATGTTATTGGAGAGACTTGTACGCATTCCGGCAGGCTCCTGATTCTCGGCGCAGCGATGACTGTGCATGAGCGCGGGGCTCGACAAATCTTCGTCGCGGCGGGCGAGCATCACTGATTACGGGGCATCTGCAGCCTGTACGGGATAGGGCGCTTCAGGCTTGCGGATCTAAAGTGTGTGTATGTTTTATATAAGTTGTATACAAAACACGTGTCGACTCAAGCCAGATTTATGCCACTTACGAATCTATCCGAAGAAGTGCTAATTTCGTTTCGTTATGATGTTTGAATAAGTAACTGAAATACCGTGATTTAAAACTGACCGTTTAAACAGGTATTTATTTTTTGGCGAACGCCAACAGGGTTGGGAGGGCAGGCGAGGCGGGAGGTGTGTGTAACCTTCGGGGGCGGTAATGTAGTAAGTGCACACAAAAATGCCACTTGTAGTGACATTTTTGTGTACAGGGTTCGGCGAACGCTTAGACGGTCTTGGATTTGGCGATGATGTTCCCGGCGTGCAGCCCGCATTCTTTCTGCGTGGCTTCTTCCCACCACCAACGGCCTTCACGCTCGTGCTGGTTTGGCAGCACCGGGCGGGTGCAGGGCTCGCAGCCGATGCTGATGAACCCACGCTCATGCAGGCTGTTGTAAGGCAGTTCCAGCATGCGGATATAGCCCCAGACTTCTTCGCTGGTCATCTGCGACAGCGGGTTGAACTTGTACAAGGTGCGCTCCGGGGTGGAAAACGCCGTGTCGATTTCCAACACCGCCACCTGGCTGCGGGTGCCGGGGCTCTGGTCTCGGCGCTGGCCGGTGGCCCAGGCGCGGACATCGGTCAGTTTGCGCCGCAACGGTTCGATCTTGCGGATGCCGCAGCACTCGCCGTGTCCGTCCTTGTAGAAGCTGAACAGGCCTTTTTCCTTCACGAAGGGTTCAAGTTTCGTGTAGTCCGGCGACACCAGTTCGATGTCGATCTTGTAGTGCTCGCGCACCTGGTCGATGAAACGATAGGTTTCCGGGTGCAAGCGGCCAGTGTCGAGGCTGAACACCTTGACGTTCTTGTTCAGTTTCCAGGCCATGTCCACCAGCACCACGTCTTCGGCGCCGCTGAAAGATATCCACAGCTCGTCGCCGAATTCGGCGAAGGCCAGTTTGAGGATGTCCTGCGGGGACTTGTTGGCATAGGTCGTGGCGAGTTCCACGACGTCAAACGATGGGCTCATCAGGGCGGTTTCCTACAGGTCGGTGGCGCTGGGCGCTCTATATGGGGCTGATGGTAGCAAAAGCTGTCGGGGCTGGCGCGTTCCTGTGCGTTGCGCAGGCTTCGACGAATGGCTAGAGTCGGCAAGCCTTTTGTTCGCTCAACCAATAAACATCAAAGAAAATGGGAGTGTCTTGTGGAAATTGCCTGTCTCGACCTGGAAGGTGTACTGGTCCCGGAGATCTGGATCGCCTTCGCTGAAAAAACCGGGATTGACGCCCTCAGGGCAACCACTCGGGACATTCCCGACTACGACGTGCTGATGAAGCAACGGTTGCGCATTCTCGACGAGCACGGCCTCAAGCTCTCCGACATCCAGGAAGTCATCTCCACCCTCAAGCCGCTGGACGGCGCCATCGACTTCGTCGATTGGCTGCGCGAACGCTTCCAGGTGGTGATTCTTTCCGACACGTTCTACGAATTTTCCCAGCCGTTGATGCGCCAGTTGGGCTTCCCGACGTTGCTCTGCCATCGACTGATTACCGATGACAGCGGGCGGGTGACCGGCTACCAGTTGCGTCAGAAAGATCCCAAGCGCCAGTCGGTCCTGTCTTTCAAGAGCCTTTACTACCGGGTGATTGCCGCGGGAGATTCCTACAACGACACCACGATGCTGGGCGAAGCCGATGCCGGGATTCTGTTCCATGCGCCTGAAAACGTGATCAGCGAATTCCCGCAATTCCCGGCGGTGCACAGCTTTGCCGAGTTGAAGCAGGAGTTTCTCAAGGCTTCGAATCGTAGCCTGAGCCTGTAAGACTGTCGCAAGACCTGTGGGAGCGGGCTTGCTCGCGAAAGCGGTGTTTCAGCCAGCATTGAGGGTGACTGACACGACGTCATCGCGGGCAAGCCTTGCTCCCACAGGGGTATGAAGCAATCCTGTGTGCGAGGCTGCTCAGCCTTGTTCCCACAGGGGGATGGCACGCAGCCTGTGGGAGCAAGGCTTGCCCGCGATGCTTTAAAGGTTCTGCAAGGTTTCGAGCAACACCTTCACCTTGGTAATCGACTCCTGATACTCGGCCTCCCAGTCCGAATCCGCGACAATCCCGCCGCCGCCCCAGCAGCACACTTGCCCATCCTTGACCAGCAGGCTACGGATGGCGATGGAGCTGTCCATTTCCCCGCGCACGTCCAGGTACAGCAACGAGCCGCAATACAGGCCGCGTCGGGTCGGTTCGAGTTCGTCGATGATCTGCATGGCGCGGATTTTCGGGGCGCCGGTGATCGAGCCACCGGGGAAGCTGCCGGCGATCAGGTCCAAGGCGTCCTTGTCGTCGGCCAACTCGCCGGTCACGCTGCTGACCAGGTGATGCACGTTCGGGTAGCTTTCCAGGCTGAACAACTCCGGCACCCGCACCGAGCCAATGCGGCAGGTGCGGCCCAGGTCGTTGCGCAGCAGGTCGACAATCATCAGGTTTTCCGCCCGGTCCTTGGGGCTGGCCAGCAGCTCGGCGGCTTGGGCTGCGTCTTCGCGGGGCGTTGCTCCGCGGGGCCGGGTGCCCTTGATCGGCCGGGTTTCCACATGGCCTTCGCTGACCTTGACGAAGCGTTCGGGCGACAGGCTCAGCACCGCGCCGCCATCGGGCAGGCTCTGGAAACCGGAAAACGGCGTCGGGCACGCCGCCCGCAGCGCCTGGTAAGCGGCCCAGGCATCGCCCTGGCAGGGCGCGCGAAAGCGCTGGGCAAAATTGACCTGGTAGCAGTCACCCGCCTGGATATACGCCTGGATACGCTCGAAGGCCTGTCGATAGGTTTCGGCGCTGAGGTCGGGGATCATCGCTCCTTCGAGGCTGAAGGCGCCAACGGAGGCCGCAGTCGGCTGGCTGAACAGGGCGATCAGGCGCTGGCGTTCGCCTTCGCCGCAATGGGGGTGGAAGACCAATTGGCTGGTGCCGGCCTGGTGATCGCTGACCAGCGCCCAGTCGTACACGCCAAAACGCGCGTCGGGCAGTTGCAGGTCGTCCTTGGCGTGGGATGGCAAGGTTTCGAGGTGTCGGCCGAAGTCATAGCTCAAGTAGCCGATCAGGCCGCCGGCAAAGGGCAATTGCACCGTGGTAGGCAGTACGGCGTGCCCCAGCCGTGTCAGTTGGATGCGCAGGCGTCGCAGGAAATCTGCACCGCTCTCGTCCGGCAGCACCGCCAGTTGCGCCAGCGGCCAGGCGCTGAGCAGATCATAACGCCCACGTTCGGCACTCGGCCGGCCACTGTCGAGCAGCACGCTGCCGGGGACATGACGGATCGCCGCGAAATACTCGGCAGGGTTGGCGCGGTAGGGTAGCGGGTGTACGGAGCAGGTTGGCATGGGCGGGGCAGGTCAGCCGTTCAGGCGGGGGAGCGATTGTAATCCTTCTGTAGGATTTGCTCCTAGAGGGATGTCGGAGATGGGCATGTCTGGAAGGATCGACGATATCTGTGGCAAGGGAGCTTGCTCCCGCAGGGTTGCGCCCGTAGGAGCTATCGAGCGAAGCGAGGCTGCGATCTTGTCCCAGGCAGTTGAGTCGCAAGCCAAAGATCAAGATCAAAAGATCGCAGGCTTCGCCAGCTCCTACAGAACCCGGCGGGAGCAAAGTTCAATTTTCAACCCTCAACCGGCGCAATATGCCCGAACAACGCCTGGGCAAACGCCACGCGCTCTTCCACGGTTTCGGTAACGCCGCGGGCCTTGAGTTCTTCCAGGTGGGCTTCCACCGCGTGGGTGCGCAGGGTCAGGCCGCAGTCGTTGGCGATCTGGATGTTCAGCCCTGGCCGGGCGTTCAGCTCCAGGATCAATGGGCCTTTTTCCTGGTCCAGCACCATGTCGACGCCGATGTAGCCCAGCCCGCACAGTTCATGGCAACCGGCGGCCAGTTTCATGAAGCCGTCCCAGTAGGGCAGTTGCACGCCGTCCACCGCGTTGGTGGTGTCGGGGTGTTTGGCGATGATGTTGTTCAGCCAGGTGCCGCGCAGGGTCAGGCCGGTGGCGAGGTCGACGCCCACGCCGATGGCGCCTTGGTGCAGGTTGGCCTTGCCGCCGGACTGACGGGTCGGCAACCGCAGCATGGCCATCACCGGATAGCCCATCAGCACGATGATGCGGATGTCCGGTACGCCTTCGTAACTGATGCTCTTGAAGATCTGGTCCGGCGTCACGCGGTACTCGATCAGCGCCCGGTCACGGTGCCCACCCAAGGAGTACAGGCCGGTGAGGATGCTGGAGACATGGTGCTCGATTTCCTCATGGCTGATGATCTTGCCGGACACCGTGCGATAGCGACCCTCGAAACGGTCGGCGATGACAATGATGCCGTCGCCGCCTGCGCCCTGGGCCGGTTTGATCACGAAGTCGCTGCGCCCGCCGATGATCTCGTCGAGCTTGTCGATTTCCTTTTCGGTGGAGATCACCCCGTACAGCTCCGGCACATGAATGCCGGCGGCGATGGCCCGTTCCTTGGTGAGGATCTTGTCATCGACGATGGGGTACAGGCTGCGCTTGTTGTACTTGAGCACGTAGTCGGCATTACGCCGATTGATGCCCATGATGCCCCGGGCTTCCAGGGCCTTCCAGGTCTTCCAGAAACCGAACATCAGGAGTCTGCCTTGAGGAAGGCCTTGAACCGCACCAGCTCGGTCAGGCGGTAGCCGCGATAACGCCCCATGGCCAGCATGAAGCCCACCAGGATCAGCAGGATCGCCGGGAATGTGAACACGAAGTACACCAACTCCGGCACGCTCATGATCAGGTGCGCCAGGGACGCGGCGAACAACGTGCCGATGGCGACTTTCATCGCATGGCCGGCACCGCGCTCTTCCCAGGTGATGGACAGGCGTTCGATGGTCATGGTCAGGATCACCATCGGGAACAGCGCCACCGACAGGCCGCGCTCCAGGCCCAGCTTATGGCTGAACAGGCTGATGGCGGCGATCAGCACCACCACGAACGTCAGCACCACCGAGAGCCTTGGCAGCATCTGCAGCTTGAGGTGCTCCAGGTACGAACGCAGCGACAGGCCCAGCGTGGTGATCACCGTGAACAGGATGATGCCGAAGCCCAGTTGGGTCTCGCGAAAGGCCAGGGCGATCAGTACCGGGGTGAAGGTCCCCAGGGTTTGCAGGCCGATCAGGTTGCGCAGTATCAGGATGACCAGCACGCCGATCGGGATCATCACCATGATCATGAAGGTTTGCTGGGTCTGCAGCGGCAGGCCGTAGAGCGAGTATTCGAGGAAGTTGGCGTCGGTGTTCTCGTCTGTCAGCTTGGCCAGGCGAATGGCGTTCATTTCGCTGTTGTTCAGGGTGAAGGTGACGGTGGCTTTCTTGCCACCATCGACGGTGACCAGGTTTTCATCGCCGGTCCACCACAGCAGGCGGTCGGAAGACAGGCCCTGCTCGCCGGTGTCCGGGTTGAAATACAGCCAGTCGGTGCCGTTGAAGCTGCGCAACCACAGTTCAGGTGTCTGCGGTAGATCAGCCACCAGGCGGATGGTGTGGACCTTTTCCACTGGCACGTGGGCGATGGACAGCACCAGTTCGACGATTCGCGCCTTGTTGGCCGAGGAAGGGTCGCCGGCCAGCAACAGCTTGACGTTGTCGTCGTTGAGGTTGTTGACCCGCTTGATCGTTTCGCTGATGAACGTCTCGACGTCGGCCGAATGCTGGCGGATCGGCGCGAGCAGGGCTTCGGCGGCCAGCTTCTCCGGACCTTCGACGGCGATGCTGTCGCGGAAGGTCGGGCCCTTGAGCTTGGTTTTTTCGGCGCTGTAGCGCTTGGTCAGCACCAGGCGGTAATAAAGGGTCTGGTTGCCCTTGGCGCGACGAGCCGACCACGTCACCTTGCGGTTACCGTCGACTCGGTTCACTGCCACGCCGTAGTTATTGGAAATGAAACTCTCGTTGAGGCTTACGTAGTCGCGGCTCAAGGGCGGCACGAACATCTGGATCTTCACCGGATCCTTGGCGTTGGCGACGAACTCGACCTTGGCGTCGATGTTCCACAAGTCGTCGGTGGCATCTTCGGTCACCGGAATGCCGAGCACGAAAATCTGATAGGCCGTCACCGACAGGCCCAACGCCACCAGGATGGCGATCAGTATTTTCAGATGGAGGGTAAGAGAGCGCATTGGGATTACTCTGCGGTATGAGCGGCATTGGCGCAGGCAGGTTTGCCGGCGGCGTATTTAAGGCTGGGGTCGACCAGTGCGTCGAAGCGCTTGAGCGCCTCGGAACCGATCAGTAACGGGTATTGGAAGGCGCTGCGGTCGGTCAGGTTCACTTCGATGCTGCGCAAGGCCGAGCCCATGCAGATATCCAGTTCGATGACCGGTCGGGCCGTGTATTTCTTGCCTTCTTCCGGGTCGTAGTCACCGGCACGGCGTTTGATCTTGCTGACCCGGGCCAGCGGACGTTCGATGGGGTGCGAGTGGGCCGCGTCGATGGCCAGGTAAAAGCGCACCCAGGACTCGCCATTGCGCTTGAAGCGCTTGATGTCCCGGGCACTCAGCGAGGCGGTCTTGGCACCGGTGTCCAGCTTGGCGGCGACCTCCAGGTCGATGCCCTGCAGGGCGGCGTATTCGTTGAGGCCGTACACGGTTTTTTCACCCGCCGCGGCAAGCCCCGGCAGGCACATGAAGTAAAGAACAGCAGTTAAGGGCTTGAGTGTCATAGATCCTGGTGCGCAGCGTTCCGTTTATCGGTTCAGGCCCTGGCATTACTGCACAAGCTCCCTGGGCAGCCTTCCCTATAAAAGGAGAGCGGCAAATCGCGCGGCATTCTAGCACGGTGGTTTTCTGACGCCACCGCTGGCCGGACGCTACGACGCATTCAAACGAGCGGTTATGGCAATTGGGCTTATTAGACGATTGTCGACAATGTCGATTTATGTTTTGACGTTAACGGCTCTTTTGGTTAGTTTTTGCCGTATTGATTTTAAAGGTGTCGACAATATGCTCGATCAGCTCGAAACCCCGGTGATGGCCCAAGACGATTCGGAGACCCTTTCCGAGAACGTCTTCCGACGTATCCAGGCCGCCATCGTCAAAGGCGAGATCGCCCCGGGCAGCAAGATCTCCGAGCCCGAGCTGGCGCGCACCTACGGCATCAGCCGCGGACCGCTGCGCGAGGCGATCCATCGCCTGGAAGGCCAGCGCCTGCTGGTGCGGGTGCCTCACGTCGGTGCCCGGGTGGTGTCGCTGAGCCACGCCGAGCTGCTGGAACTCTACGAAATCCGTGAGTCCCTCGAAGGCATGGCCTGCCGCCTGGCGGCCGAACGCATGACCCTGGAAGAAATCGACGAGCTGCGCCGGGTGCTGGAGACCCACGAACGCGATGCGGCGTTCCAGGCCGGTGTCGGTTATTACCAGCAGGAAGGCGATTTCGACTTTCATTACCGGATCATCCAGGGCAGCGGCAACCGCACCCTGACGCAGATGCTGTGCGGCGAGCTGTACCAACTGGTGCGCATGTACCGCATCCAGTTTTCCACTACGCCGAACCGTCCGCGCCAGGCCTTTGCCGAGCACCATCGGATTCTAGACGCCATCGCCGACCGTGACGGCGAACTGGCTGAATTATTGATGCGCCGGCACATCGGTGCGTCCAAACGCAACATTGCGCGTCATTTCCAGGACAGCGCCGCCACTGAACGAGGTGAGTCATGAGTTCCAGCAAGAGCACGCCAGGCCAGCGTTTCCGCGAGGCGGTCGCCACCGAGCATCCGCTGCAAGTGGTGGGCACGATCAACGCCAACCACGCGCTGCTGGCCAAACGCGCCGGTTTCAAGGCGATCTACCTGTCGGGCGGCGGCGTGGCCGCCGGCTCCCTCGGCGTGCCGGACCTGGGCATTACCGGCCTGGATGACGTGCTGACCGATGTGCGCCGTATCACCGATGTGTGCGACCTGCCGCTGTTGGTGGACGTGGACACCGGCTTCGGTTCCTCGGCGTTCAACGTGGCGCGTACGGTCAAGTCGATGATCAAGTTCGGCGCGGCGGCCATCCACATCGAGGACCAGGTCGGCGCCAAGCGTTGCGGCCATCGTCCGAACAAGGAGATTGTCTCGCAGCAAGAAATGGTCGACCGCATCAAGGCCGCCGTCGATGCTCGCACCGATGACAGTTTCGTGATCATGGCCCGTACCGATGCCCTGGCGGTGGAAGGCTTGGAGTCGGCCCTGGATCGCGCCGCCGCCTGCATCGAGGCCGGTGCCGACATGATTTTCCCGGAGGCCATCACCGAGCTTGAAATGTACAAGCTGTTCGCCAGCCGCGTGAAAGCGCCGATCCTGGCCAACATCACCGAATTCGGCGCGACCCCGCTGTACACCACCGAACAGTTGGCCGGTGCCGACGTGTCCCTGGTGCTGTACCCGCTGTCGGCGTTCCGCGCCATGAACAAAGCCGCCGAGAACGTCTACACCGCGATCCGCCGCGACGGCACGCAACAGAATGTCATCGACACCATGCAGACACGCATGGAGCTTTACGATCGCATCGACTACCACACCTTCGAGCAGAAGCTCGATGCGTTGTTCGCGGCGAAAAAATGAACAGGTCGCAGCCTCGCTGTTCCGTAGGAGCTGTCGAGTGCAACGAGGCTGCGATCTCTTCCCTCCATTCTCTACAAATCTAAAAACGGGAGACAGCAAATGGCCGAAGCAAAAGTACTCAGTGGCGCCGGGCTCCGTGGCCAGGTAGCCGGGCAAACCGCATTGTCCACCGTAGGCCAGTCGGGCGCCGGCCTGACCTATCGCGGCTATGACGTTCGCGACCTGGCGGCAGATGCGCAATTTGAAGAAGTGGCCTACCTGCTGCTGTACGGCGAGCTGCCGACCCAGGCACAGCTGGACGCCTACATCAGTAAATTGCGCGGTTTGCGGGACTTGCCCCAGGCTTTGAAAGAAGTGCTGGAGCGCATTCCCGCCGAAGCCCACCCGATGGACGTCATGCGCACCGGCTGCTCGTTCCTGGGCAACCTGGAACCGGAGAACGACTTCTCCGAGCAGCACGACAAGACCGATCGCCTGCTGGCCGCGTTCCCGGCAATCATGTGTTACTGGTATCGCTTCAGCCACCAAGGCCAGCGCATCGAATGCGTGACGGACGAAACCTCCATCGGCGGCCACTTCCTGCATCTGTTGCACGGCAAGAAGCCGAGCGAGCTGCATGTCAAGGTGATGAATGTTTCGCTGATCCTCTACGCCGAGCACGAATTCAACGCCTCGACCTTCACCGCCCGGGTTTGCGCCTCCACGCTGTCGGACCTGTTTTCCTGCATCACGGCCGCCATCGGCTCGTTGCGCGGCCCGCTGCACGGCGGCGCCAACGAAGCGGCGATGGAAATGATCGAGCGCTTCAGCTCGCCCCAGGACGCCATCGAAGGCACCCTCGGCATGCTGGCGCGCAAGGACAAGATCATGGGCTTCGGCCACGCGATCTATAAGGACAACGACCCGCGCAACGAGGTGATCAAGGGCTGGTCGAAAAAACTCGCCGATGAAGTGGGCGACACGGTGCTGTTCCCGGTCTCCGAAGCCATCGACAAGACCATGTGGGAGCAGAAGAAACTGTTCCCCAACGCCGATTTCTACCATGCCTCGGCGTACCACTTCATGGGCATCCCGACCAAGCTGTTCACGCCGATCTTCGTTTGCTCGCGCCTGACCGGCTGGGCCGCCCACGTGTTCGAACAACGCGCCAACAACCGCATCATCCGACCGAGCGCCGAATACACCGGCGTCGAACAGCGCAAGTTCGTGCCAATCGAACAACGCTGAGCTGGAGGGTTCTAGCCGCAGGAACTGGATACCCCCGAAACCCTGTGGGAGCGAGCAAGCTCGCTCCCACAGTGGCCGGGGTCGCTTCAAGTCCGGCGCCACCCTTCTGAAACCACCGTGACCCGAGTCCTGACGATGAACACAGAATTTCGCAAACCGCTGCCCGGCACTTCGCTGGATTATTTCGACGTTCGTGAGGCCGTGGACGCCATTCGCCCCGGCGCCTACGACGGCCTGCCATACACCTCTCGCGTGCTGGCGGAAAACCTGGTGCGGCGCTGCGACCCGGCCACGCTGGGCGAGTCGCTGCTGCAACTGATCGAGCGCAAGCGCGACCTGGACTTCCCGTGGTTCCCGGCCCGCGTGGTGTGCCATGACATTCTTGGCCAGACCGCGCTGGTGGACCTGGCAGGCCTGCGCGACGCCATCGCCTTGCAGGGCGGTGACCCGGCGCAGGTCAACCCGGTGGTGCCGACCCAACTGATCGTCGACCACTCGCTGGCGGTGGAAAGCGCCGGTTTCGACCCTCAGGCCTTCGCCAAGAACCGCGCCATCGAAGACCGGCGCAACGAAGACCGTTTCCACTTCATCAACTGGACCAAGAAAGCCTTCAAGAACGTCGACGTGATTCCGCCGGGCAACGGGATCATGCACCAGATCAACCTGGAAAAAATGTCCCCGGTGATCCAGCAGCGTGACGGCGTGGCGTTCCCCGACACCTGCGTGGGCACCGACAGCCACACGCCCCACGTCGATGCCCTGGGCGTGATCGCCATCGGCGTCGGTGGCCTGGAGGCCGAAAGCGTCATGCTTGGCCGCGCCTCGTGGATGCGCCTGCCGGAAATCATCGGCGTCGAGCTGACCGGCAAGCTGCAACCGGGCATCACCGCCACTGACATGGTGCTGGCGTTGACCGAATTCCTGCGCCAGCAAAAAGTCGTCGGTGCCTGGCTGGAGTTTTTCGGCGAAGGCGCCAGTGCCCTGACCTTGGGCGACCGCGCGACCATTTCCAACATGGCCCCGGAATACGGCGCCACGGCGGCGATGTTCTATATCGACCAGCAAACCATCGATTACTTGAAACTCACCGGTCGTGAAGACGAGCAGGTGCGGTTGGTCGAGACCTACGCCAAACAGGCCGGCTTGTGGGCTGACAATCTCAAAGGCGCGCAATATGAGCGTGGCCTGACCTTCAACCTGTCGTCGGTGGTGCGCAACATGGCAGGTCCGAGCAACCCGCACGCCCGGGTTGCGGTGTCGGACCTGGCCGCCAAAGGCATTTCCGGGCAGTGGGACGATGTGCCGGGGCAAATGCCCGACGGTGCGGTGATCATCGCCGCCATCACCAGTTGCACCAATACCAGCAACCCTCGCAACGTCATTGCCGCCGGCCTGCTGGCGCGCAACGCCAACCGCCTGGGCCTGGTCCGCAAACCGTGGGTCAAGTCGTCCCTGGCGCCGGGTTCGAAAACCGTGGCGCTGTACCTGGATGAAGCCGGCCTGACGTCCGAACTCGAGAAGCTGGGCTTCGGCGTGGTGGCGTTCGCCTGCACCACCTGCAACGGTATGTCTGGCGCGTTGGACCCGGTGATCCAACAGGAAATCATCGACCGCGACCTGTATGCCACCGCGGTGTTGTCGGGCAACCGCAACTTCGACGGGCGTATCCATCCGTACGCCAAGCAGGCGTTCCTTGCCTCGCCACCGCTGGTGGTCGCTTATGCCATCGCCGGGACCATCCGCTTCGACATCGAGAAGGATGTACTGGGTGTGGTGGACGGTCGGGAAATCCGCCTCAAGGACATCTGGCCGAGCGACGAAGAAATCAATGCGGTGGTCAAGGCCTCGGTGAAACCCGAGCAGTTCCGCCAGGTGTACATCCCGATGTTCGCCATCCAGGAAGACACCGGGCCGAAAGTGACGCCGCTGTACGATTGGCGCCCACAAAGCACCTACATCCGTCGTCCGCCGTATTGGGAAGGCGCGCTGGCCGGTGCGCGGCCGCTCAAGGGCATGCGCCCGCTGGCGGTGCTGCCGGACAACATCACCACCGATCACCTGTCGCCGTCCAACGCCATCATGCTGGACAGCGCCGCCGGCGAATACCTGGCGAAAATGGGCCTGCCGGAGGAAGACTTCAACTCCTACGCGACCCACCGCGGCGACCACCTGACCGCGCAGCGCGCCACCTTCGCCAACCCGAAACTGTTCAACGAAATGGTCCAGGAAAACGGCAAGGTCAAGCAGGGCTCCCTGGCCCGGGTCGAGCCGGAAGGCAAGGTCATGCGCATGTGGGAAGCCATCGAGACCTACATGGAGCGCAAGCAGCCGCTGATCATCATTGCCGGCGCCGACTACGGCCAGGGTTCGTCCCGGGACTGGGCGGCCAAGGGCGTGCGACTGGCCGGTGTCGAGGCGATCGCCGCCGAAGGCTTCGAGCGCATCCACCGCACCAACCTGGTGGGCATGGGCGTGTTGCCGCTGGAGTTCAAGCCCGGCACTGATCGCAAGACCCTGGGCATCGACGGCAGCGAAGTCTATGACGTGATCGGCGAACGCACGCCGCGTGCGACGCTGACCCTGGTCATCACTCGCAAGAACGGCGAGCGCGTCGAGGTGCCGGTGACCTGCCGCCTCGATACCGCTGAGGAAGTGTCGATCTACGAGGCCGGTGGCGTATTGCAGCGTTTTGCCCAGGACTTCCTTGAATCGGCGAATGCCGTCTAAATCACAGTTGCGGACACCCCCTTGGGTGTCCGCTTGAGGAGCATCATGGCTCACGCACCGCAAATCAGAATACCCGCCACCTACATGCGTGGCGGCACCAGCAAAGGCGTGTTCTTCAGCTTGCAAGACTTGCCCGAAGCAGCCCGCGTCCCAGGCACCGCCCGGGATACGCTGCTGCTACGGGTGATCGGCAGCCCCGACCCGTACGAGAAGCAGATCGATGGCATGGGCGGCGCGACGTCCAGCACCAGCAAGACTGTGATCCTGTCCAAGAGCACCCGGGCCGACCACGATGTCGATTACCTGTTCGGCCAGGTGTCCATCGACAAACCGTTCGTGGACTGGAGTGGCAACTGCGGCAACCTGTCGGCGGCGGTCGGTTCATTCGCGATCAGCAGTGGTTTGGTGGACGCCGGCCGCATCCCGCAGAACGGCGTGGCCGTGGTGCGGATCTGGCAAGCCAACATCGGCAAGACCATCATCGCCCATGTGCCGATCACCGACGGCGCGGTGCAGGAAACCGGTGACTTCGAACTCGACGGCGTGACCTTTCCGGCGGCTGAAGTGCAATTGGAATTCATGGACCCGGCGGCAGAAGAGGAGGGGGGTGGTGGCTCGATGTTTCCCACCGGCAACCTGGTGGACGACTTGGAAGTGCCCGGCGTTGGCACCTTCAAGGCGACGCTGATCAACGCCGGGATCCCGACGATTTTCATCAATGCACGGGACGTCGGCTACACCGGCACCGAATTGCAGGGTGCCATCAACGGCGATCCCAAGGCCTTGGCCATGTTCGAGACCATCCGCGCCCACGGGGCCTTGCGCATGGGCTTGATCAAGCACCTGGACGAAGCCGCCCAGCGCCAGCACACACCGAAAGTGGCGTTCGTTGCACCGCCAGCGGACTACCTTTCATCCAGCGGCAAAGCCGTGGCGGCTGGCGACGTTGACCTGCTAGTACGGGCGCTGTCCATGGGCAAGCTGCATCACGCCATGATGGGCACCGCAGCGGTGGCCATCGGCACGGCCGCGGCGATTTCCGGCACCTTGGTCAACCTCGCGGCCGGTGGCATCGAGCGCAATGCCGTGCGTTTCGGCCACCCGTCCGGCACCTTGCGCGTCGGCGCCGAGGCCAGCCAGGTCAACGGCGAGTGGACCGTGAAAAAAGCCATCATGAGCCGCAGCGCGCGGGTGTTGATGGAAGGGTTTGTGCGGGTGCCAGGGCAAGCCCTGAGCTGAGTTGAGCCCTGTGGGAGCGAGCTTGCTCGCGAAGGCGGTGTGTCAGTCGACAAAAATGTGATGGCCCCACAGCGGATGACTGTCAGCCTCCCGTCAGCGCCGTGACGACCAGCCCCACATTGCTTTCCAGCTCCGCCACCGGGTCGGCGCCATCGGTGCTCAACACCAGTAATTGGCTACCTCCTTCGGTAATGGCTGCTTTCAGCGCATCCGAGGGCTGGCGATGGTGCAGCACCAGCGCCACGTCATTGTCTTTCAACGTCGCGCTCAACTGCTTGAGCGCTTCGGTTGTCCAGTCGGCGTCGGGCCGGGCATCGGTGCTGATTGCGTCCAGATTTAGCCCGCTGACCAGGTAGCCGAAATGCTCGCTCAGGCTGACCACGCTCAGGTTATCGGCGCTGGCGAGGCGTTTTTCGCTGTCGGCGCTGAGTTTGAGCAAGCGTTGCTTGAGGGCCGCCAAGTTGGAGTCGATCTTCGGTTTGTCCGCCGGGGCCAGGCGCACCAGGTCGGCGGCGATCACGTCGGCCATGCGTCCCAGGTTATGGCTGGCCATCCACGGCTGGCTCGCCAGGCCGTCGGCGATGCCCGGTTGCACGGCGATACCAGGCAGGGCACCGTCCACGGGGCGGGCGGCATCGACTTCAACGATGCGGATATTGCTGCGTCGCGCCATGGGGTACAGCGGATCGTCCGGCCAGAGCGAGCGCAGGCCGATCACCCCGTCAGCATCGCCGGCCAGTTTGCTCAAGGCCGGCGCGCCACGGCCGCTGAAGTAGGCACTCTGTCGGGTACCGGGCAGAGTGGCGGGTGCGGCCCGCTCCAGGCTGACCTCGGTGCCCTTGAGCAAGGCCTCGCCCAATCCGTAGGTGACCGGCAACGATGCCAGCAGACGGACCTTTTCGGTGGCAGATGACGAGGTGACGGCCACGGCGCATAACGCGACGGCCAGGGTCAGTTGTCGCAATGAAAAAACCATTTATCCAAGATTCCCTTTGAGGCTGGGGACGACACCGCGGGCGATGGCGCTCAGGGCGAAGGCGATGCCGGCCACCAGAATGATTGCGGCGCCGGACGGGATGGGCAGGTCGAACACAATGGGCGCGAGAATCCCGCACAAGGTGCTGGCGGTGGCAATCAGCACTGAACACCAGAAAAAACCTTTCAATGATTGGCTGAGCAGGCGCGCCGCGGCAGCCGGGATCACCAGCAACGCGCCCACCAGAATCGCGCCGATGACTTTCACTGCTGCCACGGTGATCAGCGTCACCAGGATCACGAACAGGTAGTCCAGGGTCTTGACTGCCACCCCGCGCACCGCCGCCAGTTGTGGGTTGAAGCTGGCGAGCATGATGCGGTTGTATAGCGGCAAGGCCAGGGCCATCACCAGCGAGCCGACCACCGCCAGCACCAGCAGGTCATTGCCATTGACCGTCAGCACCGAACCAAACAGTACGTTCTCCAGGATGTGCACGTTGATCTTGCCCGCCAGGATCAGCAGCAGGCTGGCGCCCAGGGCCAGGGACACCGACAGGAAGACGCCGATCAACGTGTCGGGCGCCAGGCCGGTGCGGTTGCGCAGGTAATTGAGCAGGATGCCGAACAGCAGGCAGTAGCCGAACAGGCTGCCGTAAGGCCCGGTGTAGGGTTCGCCGAGCAGGATACCGACCGCCACGCCGGTCAGCGCCGCATGGCCCACCGCCTCGGAGAAAAACGCGAAGCGCTTGACCACCACCAGCGTGCCCAGGCCGCCCAGCACCGGGCCGATCAACAATCCGGCCAGCAACGCGTTGACCACGAACCCATAGGCCAGCGCTTCGGGCAAGTAACCGGACGAGGCCCAGCCCTGGACCATCAGACGAAAGGCTTCATAGCTCATCAGGCAGCGCTCCCGTTCGTGCGCGGATGGGTGGAAAACAGCGTCAGCAGGCGCTCTGGCGTCAGGGTCTGGCGGGGCGGACCGTCGAACAGTACCCGGCGGTTCAGGCCGGTGACACGGTCGGCCAGGCGCCCGACGGCTTCCAGGTCATGTTCGATCCACAGCACGGTGATCCCGGCTTGGCGCCAGTCCTGCAGCAACCGTTCGAACACCTGGATGCCGGCTTCGTCCAGGGCCGACATCGGTTCATCCAGCACCAGCAATTGCGGCGAGGGAATCAGCCCCTGGGCCAGCAACACGCGCTGACGCTCACCGCCGGACAGCGCGCCCATGCGCCGTTTGCGCTTGTCCTGCATGCCGACCCGCTCCAGGGCCTGTTCTATGGCGCCGGCATAGTGCTTGCTCAAGCCGAGAAAGGCCGGCCGCCGCTGACACATCGCCGCCATGAAATCCTCCACCGTCATGGGCAGGCCCCGGTCGAACTCCAGCGCCTGGGGTACGTAGCCGATCACCCCGGGCTCGCCTGGCCATTGCAGGCTCAAGCGTCCCTGGTGCGGCATCTGTCCGAGCAAGGTCTTGATCAGCGAACTCTTGCCACCACCATTGGGGCCCACCAAGGCATGGATGCTGCCGGGCTCCACCTGAAATGCCACGCTGTCGAGAATGGTGGTGCGGCCCAGGTTCAGGCTGACGTCGGCGAACGCAATCAAGGGGCCGACGCGGTGCAGGGTGAGGGTTTCCTGGACGGTCATGCGCCAGACTCCTGGATCGCCCGGACCACGGTGTCGAGGTTGCCGGCCATTTCCTTTTCGTACTTCTCGGGGCTGTAGTCGCCGTAGGAAATGTGCGAGAGCGGGTACAGCTTCACGCCCGATTCACGCTGGATGGTGTCGACGTAGGTGGACGGGAAGTCCATCTCCGAGAAGATCACCTTCACGTCCAGCTCGCGCAGTTGGTCGATGGTTTTCTTCAACTGGCTGGGGCTCGGTTCGATGCCGTGGGCCGGCTCGACCACGGCGGTCACCTCCAGGCCGAATTCGCGCAACAGGTAGTCGTAGGCGGCATGCACCGTGGCGACCCGCAACTCGGCATTGGGGGCCTGGGTCAGCTTCGCCAGGGCGGCGGCGCGCATCTGCCGCAGGCGCTTGCCGTAGGCGCGGGCGTTCTGGGTGTAGGCCTTGGCGTTGTCCGGGTCGAGCTTGCCCAACTCCCGGGCAATGTTATTGACCTGGGCAATGGAAGCGCTGATGGACAGGAACGTGTGCGGGTTCACGACTTTGCCCGCGCCCCGGGCTGCCGTGCCGGTGGCGGCCAGCAGGGGCACGTTTTCATTGGCCTCGATCACTTTCATGTTCGGGGTTTCGCTGGCGGCGATCATGCGGTCGGCGAAATCGTCGTGGCCCACGCCGTTGAGCACGATCACGTCGAGACTGCTGATACGCTTGATGTCTTCGGCCCGTGGCTCATAGGCATGGGGATTGAAACCGGCCGGGATCAGCGGCACGACCTCGGCCTTGTCGCCGACGATATTGGCCACGTAGCTGTAATAAGGGTGCAGGGTGATGCCGATGCGCAGGCGCTTGGCTGTTTCGGCGTACGCCTGCGAGGTGAACAGGCAGGCCAGCAGGCCGATCAGCAGCAGGTGCAACAAGGGACGGCGTGGGGATGCAATGGGCATGGGCAAACGGTCTTCTCTTGAATGAAGGCGTGGGGTCAGTGCCGGTGCTGGCGGGTTACGCCGGCATCGAATTGCGCGACGATCTGTTGCCAGCCGGCGGCGGACAAAGCGGCGTCGTCCAGCGCGCCGGGCATCGCAAGGCCATTGCTGCGGTTGAGCCAGATGTCCGGGGCGGCGTCGGACGCTTCGCCGATGCGCATCAGAAAGGAACCGGCGACGGACGAATTGGCACTGGCGCCGAAGTAGGCCTGGTCCTGCAGCTGTTGCCAGGCGTGGCCACCGCGACTGACAGCACTCGCGTCCTGGGCGAACGGCGCGAAGCCTTCTTCGGCCAGGGTCTGCGGGCTGGGCAGGGTGGGTTGGTCTTCGCGCTGCAAGCGGATTTCATCCAGGGTCACCCGCAAATCGGCGTAGATGCCTTGCTCGGCGGCACTGAGGTCGCGGCGGGCGTCGAGTTGGTTCGAGGCCAGGCGCGTGATGTCTTCGGCTTTGCCATGCCAGGCCACCACAGACCCGGCGACCAGCACGATGACCAGGCACAGCAGCAACACATACAGGGTTTCATGGCCCGCACCAGCGGGGCGTATGACTTGAGTCGTGGCGTTGGTCATGGGGCCTCGATGTCGGCTTGGTCGATTTCTACAACGTGGCCGGGGCCGGCGTCGAAGAGCACGTAGAACTCAGCTTCCGGCTTCTTGAAGGTCAGCTTCGAGTCGGCACCGAGCTTGCCCGGGACGAGGATGGTCTCGTCATAGCCGATCACATCCAGGGTCACTCCGGGCGCGCCGCTGCCGTCGGAAAAGCCGCCGGTGCATTGGATTTGTTCGGCATCGATGGCCTTGCATTCGCATATCGGGTTGTGGGCCAGGGCGCTGGTGCTTGCACCTGCACAGAACAGCAACGCCAGGCCGTTGGATAAGACGCGCAGGGTCATGGTTTGGGTCCTTGGTTCTTCAGCCAGGCGACGGTGGCCGGGGAGGCCTGGCTCAGTGGAATGGAGGCCTGGTGCATCGAACCGTCCCAACCCTCGAGGGTTATCCACAGTTCGGCATTGGGCTGGGTCTTTGGCGGAACCGGCAACAAGGCGCCCATGCGATAGGGCGAGCCGAAGAAAATCACCCCGGCGGCCCTTAGGCTGCGGGGTTTGCCGATGCGCAGGTAGGTGGCCTTGACCTGGTCGATACAGCGTTCGCACAGGGCCGCGTTGAAATGCTTCATGGGCCCGGCAGGTCCCTGGACGCGTGGGGCTTCGTTGCGAAATTCCGCCAGGCGCAGGCTCCAGGGGCCGACCTGGACTTCGCCGACGTCCCGCTCGCCAAGCCCTGCGTCACCGCGAAACAGTGCGGCTTCGGACAAATACTTGGGCATGAACCCCAGGGGGATCAGCAACAACAGCACGTTGAGGTGGAAGCGCCATTTATGCCAGAACAGGCTCAGGCGTGACGGTGATGAAGCAGTATTGGACGGATTCACAGGCTGCCCTCCGACGATTCACGCTGGATCGACGGCTGCAACGCCTGCGCGATGCGGGTTTCACGGGAGGGTTTGTGGCTACGCTTGAGGGCATTGGCGGTGGCCAGGGCTGTGCGTTTGGTCCAGATCAGCAGCCCGCTGAGGACCATCATGCTCAGGATCAAGCCGAAGAAAAACCAGATCAGCTTGATCCAGAGGCCGCCGAAGTCGCCGGTGTGCAACGGGCGCATGGATTCGGTGACGAACTCCAGTGTCGTGCGGTCCGACAGCAGCCGTGAGGCAGCGACATCGCCGTTGTAGGGATTGATGGTGGCGGTCTGAAACATCAGCGGATACCAACCGCGACCGCCAATTTCCAGATGGCTGTAGGCATTGCCGGGCAGGCTGATGAAACTTGCTTCCAGGCCTGGGATGCGTTGCCGGGCGATTTCAATGGCCCGGTCCAGGTCCAGTTGCGGCGGTGCAAGACCATCGGCCGACAGCGGAACGCTTTCACGCGCCACCACCGGAATGACTGGCGCGCTGGAAATGGAAATCTGATTGTCCGACAGCAGGGCCTCGATCAGGAACCAGATGCCGGTAATGGAAATCACCGCGACGAACCAGATCGACCAGATGCCGCTGAGCCGGTGGAAATCCCCCCAGAAAATCCGCGCGCCGTGGCGGATCCGCAGCGTCGGACGGAAAAAGCCTTTCCAGAAGCGCTTGTAGACCACCAGCCCGGTCACCAACGAGGCCAGCAACGGCAGCCCCAACAATGACACCAGGTACCAGCCCCAGCTGTAGCCATTGGTGAACGGCACCAGCCACCAGCCATGCAGGGCACGGGTAAACCCCCTGAAGTTGAACGTCGGCGCTGAGCCTTGGATGACGCCGCTGTAAGGGTTGACGTAGACCTTGTCGGGACGTCCGTCGGGATAGGTCACGCCGACCTCCAGCGCGAAATGCGACTCGTCCGGGCGGACGATGCTTTGCACCTGGGTTTGCGGCTGGGCGTGCTTGATCGCGGCGATCACCTGGTCATAGCTGAGCAGTTGGGCATCGTCCGAGGGTTTGCTGGCGCGCATCTCGGGGTTGACCAGCCAGACAATCTCCTGGCTGACCACTGCGAGGGTGCCCGTGACGCAAACGATGAGCACGAAAAACCAGATGGGCAATGCCAGCCAGCTATGGACCAGGAACCAGAGTTTGGAGCGGGACTTCTTCGACATGATTGAACGTCTTGATTCGATGAAAGGTTCGGTATTACGGGCTTCGCAACACCGTGAACCCAAAAAGGCAGACCGTGGCTTTTGCCGACGCGGACTGCTGCATCTAATTAAGACGAACGAGCGATCGAAATCCCGAAGAGGAAGATGAAAGAAAATGTTTCGCGAGGTAGGAGCTGCCGAAGGCTGCGATCTTTTGATCTTTTGATCTTTTGATCTTTTGATCTTTCGCTTGAGACTCAAGTGTTAGGGGAAAGATCGCAGCCTCGTTGCACTCGACAGCTCCTACGGGGCCTAACCCCGCGGGAGCAAGGGCAAGTCAGCCTTGCTGTTGAAACATCTCCCTGGCCCGTTGCTCGATCTGTTCCTGGCTCAGATCTTCCTTGTGCGTCGCCAGGAACCACAGATGCCCATAGGGATCTTTCAAGGTGCCGGTACGATCGCCGTAAAACTGATCCTTGACCTCGGAAATCACTGTGCCGCCGGCCGCAATGGCCTGGGCGAATGCGCTGTCCACGTCCTCGACATATAAATGCAGGCCGACCGATGGCGAACGGTCCGGGCTGCTCAGCGGGCCTTGATCGCAAGGCGTGCCGAGCATGATCGCAAAACCGTTGATCCGCAGTTCGGCATGCCCGATGCCGCCGTCGGGCATGGCCAGGCGCATGACCTCGGTGGCATTGAAGGCTTTTTTGTAGAAGTCGATGGCTTCGGCAGCTTTTTGAATGCCCAGGTAGGGCGTGATGTTATGGAAACCTTCGGGAATGGCTTTGACGCCCATGACGTTTCTCCTTGTTGTTATGGGAGGCGAAGAGAGTCTTCGTCGGTTTGCGCCCATCCACTATAGGTCAGCCACTTTGGATGGGCCCATGTCCCGACGAACGCTTCACGGCTGTTCCAACAGGTGAGCCCCAGGCCCGTGTTTGCCCAGCACGTCGCCCTGATTACGCAGCGGGCAGGCGTCCATCGACAGGCATCCGCAGCCGATGCAACCGTTGAGTCGATCACGCAGCGCCATCAACTGGTTGATGCGCTCGTCCAGGTCCCGGCTCCACTGCGCCGACAAGGTCTGCCAGTCGGCGGCCGTTGGCGCACGGTTGTCCGGCAGGTTTTTCAACGCCTCGCCGATTTCCGCCAACGGAATGCCCAGGCGCTGGGCAACCTTGATCAGCGCCACGCGGCGCAATACTGCCCGTGAGTAACGACGTTGGTTACCTTGGTTGCGTGTGCTTTTGATCAGCCCCTTGGATTCATAGAAGTGCAGGGCCGTGACCGCCACGCCGCTGCGGGCGGCCACTTGGCCGACGGTGAGTTCCTTGTGGACATCGATCTGCGTCATCGCTTCAATTCACTGCTTGACCTCAAGTTAACTTGAGGTTTTACCCTGCACGCGTTCGGATCGCAAGATCCGCCTTACGTGCAGAGGGGACCGTTCATGCAATCACCAAGGAACAATCACAGTTTCACCCAGTTGATGGAATTCGATATCGAGCCGCAATGGCAGCAGGCGCTGGTCACGGCCTTGTCGGAACAGACCGAGCGCCTGGCTCGGGACCACCGGGGGTTTCTGAGTGCCAGTATCCAGGCCAGCGAGGATGGTCGGCGCGTGCTCAATTATTTGCAGTGGCAAACCCGCGAAGCAGGCGAGGCGGCCCTTCGAAGCTTCGAAAGTGGCGAACAGGATTTCTGGCGGCTGATCCAGGCTCACCGAGCCAAAGCCGTGACGTTCGGCTCGTTCCAGGTGCTGCGCAACATCGAGCGCAGCCTGGACAACGCGCTGCATTGCCAGTTGGTCGACTGAGTGCTGCGGCTGATCCGCAAAGGCAATAGCCACTATCGAGAGGGTTGATTTCTGCCGCGCAGGGCTGGCGGGTAGCCTTTGTTCATCGCCCAACTCCAGAACACCGGACACTCGCCATGAACCGTACCTTTGCTGTTTTGCTGCTGTTGACCGCTACCCTCTTGGGCGGTTGCGCCAGTTCCTCCCCGGAGCTGCGCCCCTACACCGCCGACGAGACCCGCGAACTGGCCCTGGAAGCCTTGAATCGTCGAGGTCTCTCGTTCGATGAGTACCACGCGAAAAAAGCCGAGCTGCTCGGTTCGTCGCAGAAAAACGTGGGTTTCGACGATCAGGGCCAGATGAGCGCCGAGCGGGTCGTGCAACAGCCAGGCCGGTCAAGCTGAGGGACTGTACCGCTTAAAGTTTTGCCCAACTGTCCGTGGGTTTGCGCCAAGGCGTGGGGTAGGGTCATGACTTGACTGACCGCCCCTGATGGACTGACCTGACATGACCCTTTCGCTTGACCTGCTGCTGGGCTTCGCCCTGTTTGCCCTGGTGACCTCGATCACGCCTGGCCCTAACAACACCATGTTGTTGGCCTCGGGAGTCAATTTCGGTTTCAACCGTACCATCCCCCACATGCTGGGTATTACCTGTGGCTTCTTTTCCCTGGTGCTGGCGGTGGGCCTTGGCCTGGGCGCGGTGTTCCAGACTTATCCGTTGCTCTATACCGCGCTGCGCTACATCGGCGCGGCGTACTTGTTGTACCTGGCGTGGAAAATAGCCCACTCCGGTCCGGTTTCGGAAAGCCAGCCGGGAGACAATACGCCGATCAGCTACTGGGGCGCAGCGGCGTTCCAATGGGTCAATCCCAAGGCCTGGATCATGGCCATTGGTGCCATCAGCACGTACACGCCACTCCAGGGTTATTTCTTCAACGTGTTGGTGATTGCGGCAGTATTTGCGCTGATCAACCTGCCAAGCGTGAGTCTGTGGGTAGTGTGCGGGAGCCTGTTGCGCAACCTGTTGCGTGATCGTCGCTGGTTGCGCATGTTCAACTGGGGCATGGCGCTGCTGTTGGTCGCTTCGCTGTATCCGTTGTTGCTCGAAAGCATCAGTTGAGGGCTGAGCTTCGCCGCGATGCCTGCTAAGCTCGCTGTTCAGGAGCGTTCCTACGCACTTTTAAACGAAGTCCGACTTCTTTAAGGTCTTTGATCAGGTATTGCTAGTCTCGAACCCAACGAGGGCGCCTGATCCTGGAACAGGCTCTGCGAGTTTCCTATGAATAAACGTCCTTTGTATTTCGATTACGCCGCCACCACGCCGGTGGATGAACGGGTCATCCGGGTCATGGTCGAGTGTCTGGGCTTTGACGGCAATTTTGGCAACCCCGCTTCCAGTTCCCATGCCTTCGGCCAGGAGGCCCGGCGCTCGGTGGAGCGCGCCCGCCAGCAGGTAGCGCAATTGGTGGGTGCTCAACCCGAACAGATCGTTTGGACGTCCGGTGCCACCGAATCCAATAACCTGGCCCTCAAAGGGGTGGCCCAGGCGCGTGGTGGTTCCGCCGGCCATGTCATCACCAGCCTGATCGAACACAAGGCGATTCTCGACACGGCGCGCCAGCTCCAAGAGAGCGGCGTCGCGGTGACCTGGCTGGCGCCGGACGCCGAAGGCCTGATCAGCCCGCAAGCGGTTCGCGAGGCGTTGCGCGAAGACACGTTCCTGGTGTCGCTGATGCTGGTAAACAACGAGTTGGGCACCGTCAACGACGTCATCGCCATCGGCGAGAGCGTTCGCGAGCACGGTGCGCTGTTTCATGTGGACGCAGCCCAGGGCGCTGGCAAGGTGCAGATCGATCTGTCTCGCTGGCCGGTGGACCTGATGTCTTTTTCCGCGCATAAGATCTACGGCCCCAAGGGCATCGGGGCGCTCTACGTTGGCGACCATGCCCGGCCAAGGCTGTCGGCGCAAATTCACGGCGGCGGGCATGAGGGCGGTTTGCGCTCCGGGACCCTGGCGACCCATCAGATCGCAGCCATGGGCGCCGCATTCGAACTGGCAGCCGGAGCATTCGAAGAAGAACTCGCTAAAATTGCCCGGTTGCGCAATCGTTTGCTCGAACCGCTACTGGCCTTGCCCGGTGTGTGTCTAAACGGCAGTGCGAACCACCGGATTCCCCACACGCTGAGCCTGACGTTCAACGAAGGTGAGTTCAACCCGGCGACATTGGGTGCATCGATTGCATTTTCCGCGACCTCGGCCTGCAACTCGGCGCAGAACACCCCGTCCCACGTGCTGCTGGCCTTGGGGCACGATGCGCGTGCGGCGGGGCGGACCATTCGCTTGAGCCTGGGCCGCTTTACCACCGAGCAGGATGTCGACGAGGCGGTGCGGCTGATCCAGGCGGCGTGCGCGACTGCGCCGGCGTTCTGGGCCACGACCCCATAAGCCGCCTTCGGCATCGAACAACAATATCAATGAGCAGGAGAAACAATGAGCACCGAGCCTTTGCCCCATGGACTGGTTCCCCAGCGCCTGGCCCAAATCCGCCAACTGATGAGCCGAGAGGGCATTCATGCGCTGCTGGTGCCATCGGCCGACCCGCATCTGTCTGAATACCTGCCGGGTTATTGGCAGGGGCGACAATGGTTGTCGGGCTTCCACGGCTCGGTGGGTACCTTGATCGTGACCGGCAGTTTCGCTGGCGTCTGGGCCGATAGCCGTTACTGGGAGCAGGCCACCAAGGAGCTGGAGGGCAGTGGAATCGAGCTGGTCAAGCTCATTCCCGGCCAGCCTGGCCCCTTGGACTGGCTGGCCGAACAAACGCCTGAAGGCGCAGTGGTTGCGGTCGACGGTGCGGTCATGGCCGTGGCGTCGGCCCGCACCCTGGGCGGCAAGCTTGCGGAACGCGGCGCGCGGTTACGCACCGACATCGATCTGCTCAAGGACATCTGGACTGATCGCCCAAGCTTGCCGGATCAGCCGGTCTATGCCCATTTGCCTCCCCAGGCGACCGTCAGCCGTGTCGAGAAGCTCGCCAAGCTGCGCGAATCCCTCAAGGAGCGTAGTGCCGATTGGCATTTCATCGCCACGCTGGATGACATCGCCTGGTTGTTCAACCTGCGCGGCGCGGATGTATCGTTCAACCCCGTGTTCGTCTCCTTTGCCTTGATCAGCCAGCAACAGGCAACGCTGTTCGTGGCCCTGGACAAGGTTGACGCATCGCTGCGTGCCGCGCTTGAACAGGACGGCGTGACCCTGCGCGATTACAGCGAAGCCGCCGCCGCGTTGCGTGAAGTGCCGGACGGCGCGAGCCTGCAGATCGATCCGGCGCGGGTGACGGTCGGCTTGCTGGATAATCTGGGCAGCGGCGTGAAACTGGTCGAAGGTCTCAATCCAACGACGCTGGCCAAGTCCCGCAAAAGCCTGGCCGACGCCGAGCACATCCGTCGGGCCATGGATCAGGACGGCGCGGCGCTCTGTGAGTTCTTCGCCTGGCTGGAAGGGGCCTGGGGGCGCGAGCGCATCACCGAGTTGACCATCGACGAACACCTGACCGCCGCTCGCACGCGACGGCCGGACTTCGTCTCCCTGAGTTTCAACACCATCGCCGCTTTTAACGCCAATGGCGCGATGCCTCATTACCACGCCACGGAAGAAGCCCATGCGGTCATCGAAGGTGATGGTCTGTTGCTGATCGATTCCGGCGGCCAGTACTTGGGGGGCACCACTGACATCACTCGCATGGTGCCAGTCGGCACACCCACCGCTGAGCAGAAACGTGATTGCACACGCGTACTCAAGGGCGTGATTGCCCTGTCCCGGGCCAAATTCCCGCGGGGGATTCTTTCGCCGTTGCTGGATGCCATCGCCCGCGCACCGATCTGGGCGGAGCAGGTGGATTACGGCCACGGCACCGGCCATGGCGTCGGCTATTTCCTCAATGTCCATGAAGGCCCGCAGGTGATTGCCTATCAAGCTGCTGCCGCGCCACAAACGGCGATGCAGGCTGGCATGATCACCTCCATCGAACCGGGCACTTATCGTCCCGGTCGCTGGGGTGTGCGCATCGAGAACCTGGTGTTGAACCGCGAAGCCGGAAGCAGCGAGTTCGGCGAGTTCCTTGAGTTCGAAACCCTGACCCTGTGCCCGATCGACACCCGCTGCCTGGAACCTTCGCTGCTGACCCAGGACGAAAAAGACTGGTTCAACGCCTATCACGCCGAGGTTCAGCGTCGCTTGAGCCCGTTGCTGGACGGCGATGCGCTGCAATGGCTCAACACGCGAACGATGGCCATTTGAAGTAGAGGATCAGGCGAGGGCTTCACGGACGAAGTCCAGCCGATCCTGGCCGAAGAACAGCTCATTGCCGACAAACATGCTCGGGGCGCCGAACACGCCCCGTCCGATGGCTTCTTCAGTGGCGGTCTTGAGTGCTTGCTTGACCTGCTCGTCGTTCGTCAGGGCCAGCGCGTAGTCGGCATCGAAACCGCCTTCGTTCAGGACCGCTGCGACAGTCGCGGGGTCATTGAGATTGCGGGCGTCCACCCAAAAGGCGCGGAACAGGCAATCGATGAAGGCCTCGAAGCGTTCGGGTTGGCGCAACTGCATGCCAGTCACCGCGCGCATCAGTTGCAGTGTATTGATGGGGAAGTGTGGATTGAACTGGAAGGCCACGCCGTAACGTTTGGCGAAGCGATTCAGATCCTTGAACAGGTAAGGGTTCTTGGCCGGCACTGTTGCCGGTGATGCATTGCCGGTGGCCTTGAAGACGCCGCCCAATAACATCGGGCGATAGATCAGCTGGCTATTTGTTTGCGCGCACAGCGTCGGCAACTGGGTGTAGGCCAGGTACGTGGTCGGGCTGCCGAGATCGAAGTAAAACTCCACCGATTTGCTCATGGGATCTGCTCTCTTGTTGTTGTGAGGGGAGGGTTTACCAGCGTTCGTTCCAAGGGCGCAGGTCCAGCTCGAAGGTCCAGGCGTCGCGGGGTTGGCTGTGCAGGTACCAGTAATTGTCGGCGATGTGTTCAGGGTTCAGGATGCCGTCCTCATCCTTGGTGGCATATTTCTCCGGGAAATTATCGCGGATGAAGTCGGTGTCGATGGCGCCGTCCACCACCACATGGGCCACGTGAATATTCATCGGTCCCAGCTCACGGGCCATGCTCTGGGCCAGTGCCCGGATGCCATGTTTGGCGCCCGCGAATGCAGCGAACCCCGAAGCGCCGCGCAATCCCGCCGTTGCCCCGGTAAACAGGATCGTCCCGCGCTGGCGCTTGACCATGCGCTTGGCCACTTCCCGTGCATTGAGAAAGCCTGAGAAACAGGCCATTTCCCAGATCTTGAAATACTTGCGTGCGGTTTCTTCGAGGATGCTGCAGGGGACGTTGGCGCCGATGTTGAACACAAAGGCTTCGATCGGGCCGATCTGGTTCTCGATTTGCTCGATGAGTGCGATCACGTCGTCTTCTTTACGCGCATCACAGGAAAACCCGTGGGCTTCGCCGCCTTGGGCGCGGATTGCAGCCACCAGAGGCTCGAGTTTGTCGGCGCTGCGACGGGTAACACAGGCAATAAAACCTTCCTGTGCAAAGCGTTTGGCAATCGCTCCGCCCGTGGCATCGCCTGCGCCGACAACCAGTACGACCTTCTTGTTATTCATGGTCAGCCTCATTGGTAAACGATCGTTAACTAAACGGACGTTATGCTAAGATCCGGCAAGCGTCAAGGTGAGCAATCAGGGGCAGGACCATGCGATATTCAGCCAATCACAAAATGGAAACCCGCGAGAAACTGCTCGCCAGCAGCGCCGTCTCTGCCAAAAAGTCGGGTTTCTCCACGGTCGGTGTCGATGGTCTGATGAAGGCGATCGGGTTGAGCGGCGGTGCGTTCTATAGCCACTTCTCATCCAAGGATGAGCTTTTCAAGGCCATTGTTGAGCGGGAGTTGGCCCAAAGCCTGGATCGTCTGAGTGGAGACGGTGCCATGGACTCAATGAAGCTGGAGCGCTGCCTCAAGCAGTACTTGAGCATGAGCCACGTTGAGCAACCCGAAGCAGGGTGTGCGTTGCCGGTGCTGGGTGCCGAGATCGCGCGATCGGATGTCCAGGTGAGGGAGGCGGCGCAAACGTGGATTTGTCGTTTGCACGAAGCCTGGGCGCGGATATTGGGGAGCGACAGTCTGGCCTGGGCCATCCTGTCTCAGTGCGTGGGAGCGTTGGTTGTTGCGCGGATGCTGGTCACGCCGCAGGTCCAGCGTGACGTCCTCAAGTCCAGTCACGAGGAAATAAGGCGCCGAATGGCCGAGCAAGGGCTCGACTGACGTGGCCTATTTACAGATGACGATCATGCTGCGGCTGGTATAACCAGCGGGGTTGAGCCCGAAGAGATAATCCCCGGGTTCCTCGACGACGTCGCCAGACTTGGCAATGACCTTGTAACCCTTGGGCGCACATGAGTTGGCGGCGCTGGCGGCGCACTGGTCCCAGGATGAGGACAGGCCGGAGCAGTTGATGTGCAGACCTTTTTTACCGCGCTTGACTTCAGTTTTCGATGTCGCCGCACAGCCCGCTACTGCAAGTACGGCGATCAGTATCAAAATTCGTTTCATTCCCGTCCTTATAATCGTCGTGGATCTTGTGTCCACGTACGATTGTGTTCGCTCTTGCTTGAAGCGTTCATGACGTCCTGTATGAAAAAATCCATGTCTGACACTGGGTTACTGGTCTAAACATGGCCTAAATGCGTGGCAAATACCAGACCTTCGTTAAATCCTGCTTCAATCTGCCGCGACGGCAGGCTTCGCGGTGTTAGCCATGGTCAGCGTTGCGCCGACCGACGCGAGGATGATGCAGGTAATGGCTAACCACTGGGCCAAGGACAAGTACTCCTGCAGAAAGACCAGCCCTGACAGGGCCGCGACTGCCGGTTCGACGCTCATCAGAGTGCCGAAAGTGCGGGCTGGCATTCGGGTCAGAGAAATCATTTCCAGGGTGTAGGGCAGGGCCGTAGACAGGATAGCGACGCCGATGGCAATTGGAATCAGGCTTGGTGTGAGCAGTGCGGCGCCCGCGTGCACAATGCCAATCGGTGCGACGAACAGGGCTGCGATCATCACCCCCAGTGCGGCGGTTTGCACACCATTGTCCGCGCCGGCCTTCTGGCCAAACAGGATGTACAACGCCCAGCAAACACCTGCGCCCAGCGCATAGCCGGCTCCAAGCAGGTCGATACCGGCATTGGTCGCTCCGGTCGGTATAAGCAGAAGCAGGCCAGCGACTGCCAGGGCGATCCACAGAAAATCGATTGCCCGGCGCGAGGCGTAAATGGCGACTGCCAGAGGTCCGGTAAATTCCAGCGCCACGGCAATACCCAGTGGAACGGTACGAACCGACATATAGAAAAGAAAGTTCATACCGCCCAAGGCCATCCCATAGACGATCACGGTGCGCAGGGATTGGGCGGTGAGCTTGGCGCGCCAGGGGCGTAGCAATAACACCATGATGAGGCTGGCAAAAATGAGTCGTAGCGTTGTTGTGCCCTGTGCGCCCACTACCGGGAACATGCTTTTGGCGAGGGAAGCTCCTGATTGGATGGAGGCCATGGCTATTAATAGCAGGGCAACCGGGTACAGGGTGGAGGCCAGGCTGCGATGTGGAGGGGGCGTCATTACGAAGTGTCGTCCAGAATAAAGGCGGGGGAGGCTGTATTGAGCAGTATATTGCGCATATGTGGCGATTCCGTCTATATATCGGGCAGATTTAAGTGTCTTGTCGGGCTATAGATAGAAAAATCAAATTAGGGGTTGACGGCAGATTCTGGAAGTCTATAATTCGCCCCACTTCCGGCGCAGTCGAAACGGAAAACTCCTTGAGATTCAATGAGTTAAGTAAGTTTCGAAAGTGTTGGGCTTCAGTTCATCGAAGCCCGGAAGGAGCAGGTAGAGCAGTGTTGTTTGGCTCTGTCGGCGGTTCGATCTTCTCGGTCGAAAGCGGTGAAAAAAGAGGTGTTGACAGCAGCGAGTAACGCTGTAGAATTCGCCTCCCGCTAACGAGAGATCGGAAGCGCAAGTGGTTGAAGTTGTTGATGTTTCCGAAGCGAAACTTTGAAAACTTCTGAAAATAACCGCTTGACAGATACACGGGGCGCTGTAGAATGCGCGCCTCGGTTGAGACGAAAGGCTCAGCCAACCGCTCTTTAACAACTGAATCAAGCAATTCGTGTGGGTGCTTGTGGAGTCAGACTGCTAGTCAACAGATTATCAGCATCACAAGTTACTCCGCGAGAAATCAAAGATGTAACCAACGATTGCTGAGCCAAGTTTAGGGTTTTCTCAAAATCCAAAGATGTTTGAACTGAAGAGTTTGATCATGGCTCAGATTGAACGCTGGCGGCAGGCCTAACACATGCAAGTCGAGCGGTAGAGAGGTGCTTGCACCTCTTGAGAGCGGCGGACGGGTGAGTAATGCCTAGGAATCTGCCTGGTAGTGGGGGATAACGCTCGGAAACGGACGCTAATACCGCATACGTCCTACGGGAGAAAGCAGGGGACCTTCGGGCCTTGCGCTATCAGATGAGCCTAGGTCGGATTAGCTAGTTGGTGGGGTAATGGCTCACCAAGGCGACGATCCGTAACTGGTCTGAGAGGATGATCAGTCACACTGGAACTGAGACACGGTCCAGACTCCTACGGGAGGCAGCAGTGGGGAATATTGGACAATGGGCGAAAGCCTGATCCAGCCATGCCGCGTGTGTGAAGAAGGTCTTCGGATTGTAAAGCACTTTAAGTTGGGAGGAAGGGCATTAACCTAATACGTTAGTGTTTTGACGTTACCGACAGAATAAGCACCGGCTAACTCTGTGCCAGCAGCCGCGGTAATACAGAGGGTGCAAGCGTTAATCGGAATTACTGGGCGTAAAGCGCGCGTAGGTGGTTCGTTAAGTTGGATGTGAAATCCCCGGGCTCAACCTGGGAACTGCATTCAAAACTGTCGAGCTAGAGTATGGTAGAGGGTGGTGGAATTTCCTGTGTAGCGGTGAAATGCGTAGATATAGGAAGGAACACCAGTGGCGAAGGCGACCACCTGGACTGATACTGACACTGAGGTGCGAAAGCGTGGGGAGCAAACAGGATTAGATACCCTGGTAGTCCACGCCGTAAACGATGTCAACTAGCCGTTGGGAGCCTTGAGCTCTTAGTGGCGCAGCTAACGCATTAAGTTGACCGCCTGGGGAGTACGGCCGCAAGGTTAAAACTCAAATGAATTGACGGGGGCCCGCACAAGCGGTGGAGCATGTGGTTTAATTCGAAGCAACGCGAAGAACCTTACCAGGCCTTGACATCCAATGAACTTTCCAGAGATGGATTGGTGCCTTCGGGAACATTGAGACAGGTGCTGCATGGCTGTCGTCAGCTCGTGTCGTGAGATGTTGGGTTAAGTCCCGTAACGAGCGCAACCCTTGTCCTTAGTTACCAGCACGTTATGGTGGGCACTCTAAGGAGACTGCCGGTGACAAACCGGAGGAAGGTGGGGATGACGTCAAGTCATCATGGCCCTTACGGCCTGGGCTACACACGTGCTACAATGGTCGGTACAGAGGGTTGCCAAGCCGCGAGGTGGAGCTAATCCCACAAAACCGATCGTAGTCCGGATCGCAGTCTGCAACTCGACTGCGTGAAGTCGGAATCGCTAGTAATCGCGAATCAGAATGTCGCGGTGAATACGTTCCCGGGCCTTGTACACACCGCCCGTCACACCATGGGAGTGGGTTGCACCAGAAGTAGCTAGTCTAACCTTCGGGGGGACGGTTACCACGGTGTGATTCATGACTGGGGTGAAGTCGTAACAAGGTAGCCGTAGGGGAACCTGCGGCTGGATCACCTCCTTAATCGACGACCGCAGCTGCTCCATGAGCTCCCACACGAATTGCTTGATTCATTGAAGAAGACGATAGAAGCAGCTTTAAGCTCCAAGCTGATAGCTCAACGCTAACAGTTACAAGCTCGAAATTGGGTCTGTAGCTCAGTTGGTTAGAGCGCACCCCTGATAAGGGTGAGGTCGGCAGTTCGAATCTGCCCAGACCCACCAATTTTGTTATGGGGCCATAGCTCAGCTGGGAGAGCGCCTGCCTTGCACGCAGGAGGTCAGCGGTTCGATCCCGCTTGGCTCCACCATAAACTGCTTCTGAAAGCTTAGAAATGAGCATTCCATCAAGGTGATGGTGAATGTTGATTTCTAGTCTTTTGATTAGATCGTTCTTTAAAAATTTGGGTATGTGATAGAAAGATAGACTGAACGTTACTTTCACTGGTAACGGATCAGGCTAAGGTAAAATTTGTGAGTTGCTCTTTGAGCAAGATCGAATTTTCGGCGAATGTCGTCTTCACAGTATAACCAGATTGCTTGGGGTTATATGGTCAAGTGAAGAAGCGCATACGGTGGATGCCTTGGCAGTCAGAGGCGATGAAAGACGTGGTAGCCTGCGAAAAGCTTCGGGGAGTCGGCAAACAGACTTTGATCCGGAGATGTCTGAATGGGGGAACCCAGCCATCATAAGATGGTTATCTTGTACTGAATACATAGGTGCAAGAGGCGAACCAGGGGAACTGAAACATCTAAGTACCCTGAGGAAAAGAAATCAACCGAGATTCCCTTAGTAGTGGCGAGCGAACGGGGACTAGCCCTTAAGCTTCTTTGATTTTAGCGGAACGCTCTGGAAAGTGCGGCCATAGTGGGTGATAGCCCTGTACGCGAAAGGATCTTAGAAGTGAAATCGAGTAGGACGGAGCACGAGAAACTTTGTCTGAATATGGGGGGACCATCCTCCAAGGCTAAATACTACTGACTGACCGATAGTGAACTAGTACCGTGAGGGAAAGGCGAAAAGAACCCCGGAGAGGGGAGTGAAATAGATCCTGAAACCGTATGCGTACAAGCAGTGGGAGCCCACTTTGTTGGGTGACTGCGTACCTTTTGTATAATGGGTCAGCGACTTATTTTCAGTGGCGAGCTTAACCGAATAGGGGAGGCGTAGCGAAAGCGAGTCTTAATAGGGCGTCTAGTCGCTGGGAATAGACCCGAAACCGGGCGATCTATCCATGGGCAGGTTGAAGGTTAGGTAACACTGACTGGAGGACCGAACCGACTACCGTTGAAAAGTTAGCGGATGACCTGTGGATCGGAGTGAAAGGCTAATCAAGCTCGGAGATAGCTGGTTCTCCTCGAAAGCTATTTAGGTAGCGCCTCATGTATCACTGTAGGGGGTAGAGCACTGTTTCGGCTAGGGGGTCATCCCGACTTACCAAACCGATGCAAACTCCGAATACCTACAAGTGCCGAGCATGGGAGACACACGGCGGGTGCTAACGTCCGTCGTGAAAAGGGAAACAACCCAGACCGTCAGCTAAGGTCCCAAAGTTATGGTTAAGTGGGAAACGATGTGGGAAGGCTTAGACAGCTAGGAGGTTGGCTTAGAAGCAGCCACCCTTTAAAGAAAGCGTAATAGCTCACTAGTCGAGTCGGCCTGCGCGGAAGATGTAACGGGGCTCAAACCATACACCGAAGCTACGGGTATCACGCAAGTGATGCGGTAGAGGAGCGTTCTGTAAGCCTGTGAAGGTGAGTTGAGAAGCTTGCTGGAGGTATCAGAAGTGCGAATGCTGACATGAGTAACGACAATGGGTGTGAAAAACACCCACGCCGAAAGACCAAGGTTTCCTGCGCAACGTTAATCGACGCAGGGTTAGTCGGTCCCTAAGGCGAGGCTGAAAAGCGTAGTCGATGGAAAACAGGTTAATATTCCTGTACTTCTGGTTATTGCGATGGAGGGACGGAGAAGGCTAGGCCAGCTTGGCGTTGGTTGTCCAAGTTTAAGGTGGTAGGCTGGAATCTTAGGTAAATCCGGGATTCTAAGGCCGAGAGCTGATGACGAGTTACCCTTTGGGTGACGAAGTGGTTGATGCCATGCTTCCAAGAAAAGCTTCTAAGCTTCAGGTAACCAGGAACCGTACCCCAAACCGACACAGGTGGTTGGGTAGAGAATACCAAGGCGCTTGAGAGAACTCGGGTGAAGGAACTAGGCAAAATGGCACCGTAACTTCGGGAGAAGGTGCGCCGGTGAGGGTGAAGCACTTGCTGCATAAGCCCACGCCGGTCGAAGATACCAGGCCGCTGCGACTGTTTATTAAAAACACAGCACTCTGCAAACACGAAAGTGGACGTATAGGGTGTGACGCCTGCCCGGTGCCGGAAGGTTAATTGATGGGGTTAGCTAACGCGAAGCTCTTGATCGAAGCCCCGGTAAACGGCGGCCGTAACTATAACGGTCCTAAGGTAGCGAAATTCCTTGTCGGGTAAGTTCCGACCTGCACGAATGGCGTAACGATGGCGGCGCTGTCTCCACCCGAGACTCAGTGAAATTGAAATCGCTGTGAAGATGCAGTGTATCCGCGGCTAGACGGAAAGACCCCGTGAACCTTTACTATAGCTTTGCACTGGACTTTGAATTTGCTTGTGTAGGATAGGTGGGAGGCTTTGAAGCGTGGACGCCAGTTCGCGTGGAGCCATCCTTGAAATACCACCCTGGCAACTTTGAGGTTCTAACTCAGGTCCGTTATCCGGATCGAGGACAGTGTATGGTGGGTAGTTTGACTGGGGCGGTCTCCTCCTAAAGAGTAACGGAGGAGTACGAAGGTGCGCTCAGACCGGTCGGAAATCGGTCGTAGAGTATAAAGGCAAAAGCGCGCTTGACTGCGAGACAGACACGTCGAGCAGGTACGAAAGTAGGTCTTAGTGATCCGGTGGTTCTGTATGGAAGGGCCATCGCTCAACGGATAAAAGGTACTCCGGGGATAACAGGCTGATACCGCCCAAGAGTTCATATCGACGGCGGTGTTTGGCACCTCGATGTCGGCTCATCACATCCTGGGGCTGAAGCCGGTCCCAAGGGTATGGCTGTTCGCCATTTAAAGTGGTACGCGAGCTGGGTTTAGAACGTCGTGAGACAGTTCGGTCCCTATCTGCCGTGGACGTTTGAGATTTGAGAGGGGCTGCTCCTAGTACGAGAGGACCGGAGTGGACGAACCTCTGGTGTTCCGGTTGTCACGCCAGTGGCATTGCCGGGTAGCTATGTTCGGAAAAGATAACCGCTGAAAGCATCTAAGCGGGAAACTTGCCTCAAGATGAGATCTCACTGGGACCTTGAGTCCCCTGAAGGGCCGTCGAAGACTACGACGTTGATAGGCAGGGTGTGTAAGCGCTGTGAGGCGTTGAGCTAACCTGTACTAATTGCCCGTGAGGCTTGACCATATAACACCCAAGCAATTTGTATGCTCCAAGCTGAAAAGCGAAGAGACCAGATTGCGGTGTGTGAAGACGAAACGAACCGAAAGTTCGAATCTCACAAAACACCGAAGCTATCACATACCCAATTTGCTGAAGCGAGGCCAGCTGGCCGCGACTCAGTACCCGAATTTCTTGACGACCATAGAGCATTGGAACCACCTGATCCCATCCCGAACTCAGCAGTGAAACGATGCATCGCCGATGGTAGTGTGGGGTTTCCCCATGTGAGAGTAGGTCATCGTCAAGATTAAATTCCGAAACCCCTATCTGCTGACGCAGGTAGGGGTTTTGTTTTTGCCTGCAATAAAAAGTTTTGGCCAAAAAAAGGATGACCTGTAGAGATCATCCTTTTTTGCATCCGTGTTCTTAAGCCTCGGGTACTGGGCAGCTCAGATCCCCTTCCTTGCACTTGAGATAGGTCTTGAATGCCTCGATCCGGGTTTTGGTCTGGGCGGTGATGCAGTTGCTGTAGATCAGCGGATAGACGCTGCCGCCCTCGACCCCGGAGGCGGAGAAATTGCATTCGGCGTCACGGAAACCTATCCAGGCACGTTGCGCCTTGACCAGCATTTGCTTGGCCTGCGGATTGTCCTTCAGGCGTGCTGTGATCTGCTTGTACAAGCTGTTCAGCTCGTTGTCGGCGGCTTTATTTTCTTTGGCTGCGCATTGGTTCATTTCGCCTTGAGTGATGGCGTCGGCGCAATCGTCAGCTTGGGCAACGGTGACGAAAAGCAGCGGCGTCAGGGCTAGAAGCAAGCGTGGGGACATGTTTGGTCTCTCCTTGAGGGTTGAAAGCGCCGGGGGGAGTTTACATCGCTTTAAGACGGCGATCGCTAAACAAGGGGTTGATACAACTTTCCGGTTGGCCTTGTGGTCTTACAAGCCTACTGTTGAAACACAGGAGGTGACTTATGCATTCATCCGACCGCATTGAAAGAAAGATCCTGCTCAAGGCTCCGCGCTCTCATGTTTGGCGAGCCCTGGCCAACGCCGAAGCTTTCGGCCAATGGTTCGGTGTCGCCCTTGAGGGAAAACGGTTTGTGGCAGGGGAACGTACCCAGGGGCAAATCACTTATCCCGGTTACGAACATCTCATCTGGGACGTAGCGGTGGAGCGGGTGGAGCCCGAGCGGGTGTTCTCGTTTCGCTGGCATCCTTACGCTGTCGAGCCGCAGGTGGATTACTCCCAAGAGTCCGAAACCCGGGTGCAATTCGAACTCGAAGACATGGATGGCGGTACCTTGCTCAAAGTCGTGGAGTCGGGTTTCAACAACATTCCCGAGGCTCGCCGGCTCAAGGCTTTTCGCATGGACAGCCGTGGCTGGGACGAGCAGATGGCCAACATTGAAGCCTTCCTGAGCCAGTCTTGATCGGGGGCTGCTGAGGGGGCTGAGGGTTTTCGGAGGGGTTGTATAGCGAATGTCTTACACGAGATGGTAGCTATGTCGTCTATTTCATTTTGGATCCGAGGCGTAATCTGGACTCATCCACTGAAGCACAGGAAGTGCTCAGGATCAGGGACGATCGACCATGCAAGGAAAGCTATCGACAGGGAGTCGTAATGGTCTTGGAAAAACCCGCTTCGGCGGGTTTTTTTTCGCCCGCAAAAATCTGGAAAGGTCCTATAGCGAAACGCTTACACGCCGTTGCTGCTTTCTCGTCTTTTTCCAAGACACCGGTGGGCCTAATCTATGTTCATCCACTGGGTACAGGGAGTGCTCAGGGTCATGGATGATTGGATCAGGCATGGAACGCCGGACAGGAAGTCAAATTGGTCCTCAAAAAACCCGCCTAGGCGGGTTTTTTTTCGTCTGTGAAAAAGTGGCTCGATCCTGTTGCACACAGGATCAGGCGCCACTGGCTTGCAGCGCCTGAGCACGCAAACGAGCGATGTCCTTGCTCGGGGAGGCGCCAAAAAGGCGGCTGTATTCACGACTGAACTGTGAAGGGCTTTCATATCCCAGCTTGTAGCCGATCGACGAAACGTCGCTGTTCTCTGCCAAGAGCAACCGTCGGGCTTCCTGCAAGCGCAGTTGTTTCTGGTATTGCAGCGGGCTCATGGCGGTCACGGCTTTGAAGCGGTGATGCAGTGCCGAAGGGCTGAGGTTGATCATTTTTGCCAGGCTGTCGATGCTCAGCGGCTCTGCGTAATGGGTATTGAGCCACTCGATGGCGCGGCTGATGCGATGGGTCTGGGTGTCGGGAATGGCGATTTCGTGCAAGCGCTGGCCTTGGGCGCCGCGCAACAGCCGGTAGAAAATCTCCTGTTGGGCCAACGGGGCGAGGGTGGCGATATCGTCCGGACAGTCCAACAGCCGCAGCAAGCGCAACATCGCGTCGAGTAACGGTGCATCGATACGGTCCAGGAACAACCCGCGTCCGGTTCTTTCGGTAGGCGCGCCGATAGGGCTAATGTCGGCAATCAAGCGGCAGATCTGTGCCGGATCGATGTCGAGGCGGATGCACAGGTAAGGGCGCTCGGGGCTGGCTTCAATCACCTGGCCGGCCAGCGGCAGGGTCACCGAGACGACGAGGTAATTGAGGGGGTCATAGACGTAGCATTCGTCCGCCAGGTGCACCTCCTTGCGTCCCTCGATAATTACGCATAAACCAGGCTTGTGCACGCTGTGCAGTGCTCCGGTTGGCTGGTCGCTGCGAATCAGGTGCAAGGTCTCGATGGCCGTGGGGTGGACGCCGAATTCCGGTGCGAAGCGCATCATCAGGCTCGCCAGTTCGGCGCGGCGCTGGCTGACGCCGTCGTCTGGCGTGATGTGGATGGACGTGGATACCGACATGCCGATTAACCTCCCTGGCCAAATGAGTGGACCGCGCTAGTAAAGCCGATTGTGCGGCTGTCGGCCAGAGCCGGTTTTATCACCACAGGATCGTGCAAGTGCTCAGGAGGATCCGGCTAACCCCGACCCCGGTCGGTTCCCTAATCTGGACCTGTCAAAACGCTCCCATTGGGGCCAACACATCCAGACGAGGGGAACCATCATGTCCGATATTCAAAACAAAGTTGTGGTCATCACTGGCGCCAGCAGCGGGATTGGCGAAGCTGCGGCGCGGTTGCTTGCGGCTCGCGGTGCTCGTGTCGTGCTTGGCGCCCGGCGCATCGATCGTTTGCAGACGTTGGTGCAAGAGCTCGAGACCGCCGGCCAGCAGGCAGTCTGTAAAGCCGTGGACGTGACCCGTCGCGAGGATGTCCAGCACCTGATCGACTTTGCTGTCGAGCGGTTCGGGCGGGTCGACGTGATCATCAATAACGCCGGGGTCATGCCGCTTTCCAAACTCGAGGCGCTGAAAGTCGAGGAGTGGGACCGCATGATCGACGTCAACATTCGTGGCGTGCTTCACGGCATCGCCGCCGGCCTGCCGTTGATGCAGCGCCAGCGCAGCGGCCAGTTCATCAACATCGCGTCCATTGGTGCCTACGCCGTCAGCCCGACTGCCGCCGTGTATTGCGCCACCAAGTTTGCCGTGTGGGCGATTTCCGAGGGCTTGCGCCAGGAAGTCGGAGGGGACGTGCGCGTGACGGTGATTTCCCCTGGCGTGACCGAGTCGGAACTGGCCGAGAGCATTTCCGATGAAGGTGGACGTGCTGAAATGCGCGAGTTCCGCAGGATCGCCATTCCGGCCGAAGCCATCGCCCGGGCAATCGCCTACGCCATCGAACAACCGGCGGATGTGGACGTCAGCGAGCTGATCGTGCGACCCACCGCCAGCCCGTTCTGAGTCGTACTGACCCGACAGGAAAATCCTCATGTGGGAGCAAGCTTTGCTCCCACAGCTCAGCTATACCTCCAACCGCGCCGCAGCACGTTGGGCGATCTGCGAGCGCAGCTGGAACGACTCTGCGGTACGCCGGCGGGCTTGTTCCAGGACGCGCGTTGGCGCGGTGTCCGGGCTGCCGGCGTTGAACGGCGGGGCAGGGGCGTATTCGAGCTGCAGTTGGACCAGTTCGGCGGTGTCCTGGTCGAACAGTTCGGCTGCCAGGGTCAGGGCGAAATCGATCCCGGCCGTGATGCCGCCCCCGGTAAGTAGGTTGCCATCGCGGACCACGCGATCCTTGACCGGTGTCGCGCCCAAGGTTTGCAGCAGGCTGTGATAGGCCCAATGGGTGGTGGCGCGCTTGCCTTGCAACAGGCCTGCTGCACCGAGCACCAGCGAACCGGTGCACACCGAGGTGATGTATTTCGCCTCGGCGGCCTGCCGCTTGATGAAGGCCAGCGTCTGCTCATCTTCCATCAGGGGCCCGACGCCGGTTCCGCCGGGAACGCAGATCACGTCGAGCTTCGGGCAGTCCTCGAACGTGGTAGTGGGCAGCAACACCAGCCCGGTGCTGGCAGTGACCGGCGCCAGGTCCTTCCAGATCAGGTGGACCTTCACGTCTGGCAACGAGGCCAGTACGTCATAAGGGCCGGTCAGGTCCAACTGCTGGACTTGGGGGAATAACAGCAAACCGATCTGCAGCGTCATGTCGCGTGCTCCTTTGGATGATGCCCGAGGGGTGGACGGTTTTACTTTAGATCCGTAGGCTCTGGCGTATACGCCAATAAGCCCACGAATCACGCCAATATGCCCAACCTACCGAAAACCGTTCATGTACTGGCCTTCGCCAATGTGCAAGTGCTGGATGTCACCGGACCCTTGCAGGTGTTTGCCTCAGCCAACGACCTGGCACGCCAGCAAGGCTTGCCGTTGCCCTACACGCCCAAGGTCATCGCAGTGGGTGGCGGGGCGGTGATGTCCTCGGCAGGGTTGGCGCTGTTAGCCGAGCCACTGCCGGATGAAGGCAGCGACACGTTGTTGATCGCCGGTGGCTGGGGCGTGTACGAAGCGGCGAAGGACCCGGCGCTGGTGGCCTGGGTCAAGGAGCACGGCCTGCGTTCGCGACGGGTGGCGTCGGTGTGCACCGGGGCGTTCCTGCTGGCCGCCAGCGGTTGGCTGGACGGGCGGCGCGTGGTGACGCACTGGACCCGCTGCGAACAACTGGCCGAGCAGCATCCGCAGTTGCGGGTCGAACCCAACCCGATTTTCATCAACGACGGTCCGGTCTGGACCTCGGCCGGGGTCACGGCTGGCATCGACTTGGCCCTGGCACTGGTGGAGGAGGACCTGGGCCGCGCGGTGGCGCTGGAAGTCGCCCGGCAACTGGTGGTGTTTCTCAAGCGTCCCGGTGGGCAATCGCAGTTCAGCGTGACTTTGTCACTGCAAAAGCAGGGCAGTCGGTTTGATGACCTGCATGCCTGGATCGCCGAAAACCTCACCCGCGACCTGGGCCTGTCGAGCCTGGCTGCCGAGGTCGGCATGAGCGAACGCAGCTTTGTGCGGCACTACCGCGCCGACACCGGCCAGACTCCGGCGCGGGCGGTGGAGTTGATTCGCGTGGAAACCGCTCGCCGTCTGTTGTCCGACACCGCTGTGTCGATCAAGCGGGTGGCGGTGCAATGTGGCTTCGGCAGCGAAGAAACCCTGCGCCGCAGCTTTTTACGGGCCATGGGGGTGACGCCCCAGGCCTATCGCGAGCGGTTCGCCGTCAGCCCTCAAGCAGATCCAGTAATGCCTTGAGCGTGGCTTCGGGGGCTTCCTGTGGGATGTTGTGGCCGACACCGGCCAGAACGCGGCGCTCATAGAAACCCGTGAAATGCTCGGCGTCTTCATCGTGTTCCGGCGCTGGCCCCACGCCGTCGTCGGCACCGCACAGGGAAATGCTCGGCACGCTGATGGTCGGTTGTGCCGCCAGCCGTTCCTCCATCCACTCCAGCGTCGGGTCGCCCGGTGCGTACATGAAGCGATGGCGGTAGGAATGGATCACCACGTCGACGAAGTCCGGGTTATCGAACGATGCGGCGCTGAGGGGATAGCGTTCGGCGCCACGTTTCCAGGTCGGTGACCACAGGCGCCAGAGCAGTTCACACAGTTCACGTCGGTTCTGGGTCAGGCCCTCGACACCCCGCGCCGTGTGGAAATAGTACTGGTACCACAGGCGATGTTCGGTTTCCGGGTCCAGCGGCTGCTTGGAACGGGGAATGTCCTGCAGGTTGTAGCCGTCGCCAGTTACCAGGCAGCGAACGCGCTCGGGCCACAGCGCCGCGACGATACACGCCGCCCGACCGCCCCAGTCGTAGCCGCACAGCGCCGCTTGCGGGATGGCGAGTGCGTGCATCAGGTCCAGCAGGTCCTGGGCCAGCGCCGCTTGCTGGCCGGAGCGCAGGATGGCCGGGTTGTTGAACCGGGTCGGGCCGTAGCCGCGCAGGTAGGGCACGATGACCCAGTAGCCGCGCTCGGCCAAGGCGGGCGCGACTTCATCGAAAGCCCTGGGGTCGTAAGGAAAACCGTGCAGCAGGATGATTGGCTCGCCGCTGGCGGGGCCGTGTTCTTCGTAGGCGATGCGCAACAGCGGCGTCACGGCGAAGTTGACCTTGGGATCGAGGTTCATGCTGGCCTCCGGCATTGCCCGGCCCGGTAGCGGTCAGGCGGGTTCCTGGTTCACGTATTTGGCCCGATCCGGCGTGAACGTCACGATCATGTTCGTGCTGGAGCAGGTCAGGGTGCGCTCTTGGGCCAGGTCGATGTCCAGGTCTTCACCGCGCAGGCCCTGCCATTGGGCGAGGTACTTGAGACAGCCGAATTTTTCGTTTTTCTTCAAACTGCGGCTGACGCCACCTTTCCAGCCCAGTACCGGCAATTCACCGGCCAGGCAGCGTTGCGCCAGTTCGGGAAACTTCACCGCGCGGTCGCGGCCGATTTCCCAGCATTTGATCAGGCCCCGGTCCTGGCCCTCCCAGAGGTCTTCGCGGGTCAGGCCTGTTCGGGGTGGGGTGGTGATGGGGCGTTTGATATGGGTCATGTCAGGTCCTTGAGTCGGGTTTTTATCGGGCAGCTCCGCTGCACCCGTGAGAGCATCGATCTTAGGAGGGGTTTGGGGGGCTGGCAACTCGAAACGCGGCGTAACCATAAATGGGGCCGCAGGAACTGTGCAGGAACTGTGCAGGAGCTGTGTAGGAGCTGTGTAGGAGCTGTGTAGGAGCTGTCGAGTGCAACGAGGCTGCGATCTTTCCCCATACACTTGAGTCTCAAGTGAAAGATCAAAAGATCGCAGCCTTCGGCAGCTCCTACAAGATGCAGTCCAGCGGGGATAAATCCCCTCGCCACAGTGGTGCGGTGGTCCTACAAAAAAATAAGTGAACCGGAATTTTCTGACGAGTCGCGGCGGTTGCCGGTTAGGAAAGGGCGGGGATAGGCTTTGCTCGTCGCTGCAAAATCAGCGACCGGGTTTGGTCACCCGTCCAATGTCAGGCGCACACGCGCCAACCTCAGCATGTCGGCGCTTTTTTGTGTGCTTGTCGGTATGCTTTGCGGTGGGCTGTGCGCGGGGCACTTTCGAGTGCGCCGGGTGCCTGACTTCCCGGTTGACCAACCTGCGTATAGCCCACCACCCTCGTTTGGTCACGAGGTGGATGAGCTCAACTTCAAGTCAGGAGTTTCACAATGGTCAAGATCACCCCCAACCCTCCACGCGCCGAAGACCTCTCTGCCTACACCACCCTCGATACAGAAAAACTCCGCGAAGCTGCCGACCGGGCGCTGAATATGCATTTGTCGCCCACCCCGCCCAAACCCGACACCCAGAACGGCCAGGTTTTCACCGTGGTCCCCGGGCTAAATACCGAATCGGTGCTGACCACCCTCAGCGAAACCCTGGCCTCGGCCGATGCGTTGGTCAGCGACCTGGGGTTCGAGCTGGAAGGTTCCCGACGGCATGTTGCGCTGGGGATTCAGCAATTGATCGAGCTGGCGAGGTTGCTGGCCAACCGTGCGTTGGATGACATCGAACTGACCAACTCAGCGCGGTAGTAGGAGCTGTGTAGGAACTCTGTAGGAACTCTGTAGGAGCTCTGTAGGAGCTGTGTAGGAGCTGTCGAGTGAAACGAGGCTGCGATCTTTCCCAATACACTTGAGTCTCAAGCGAAAGATCAAGATCAAGATCAAGATCAAAAGATCGCAGCCTTCGGCAGCTCCTACGAGGTGCAGCCCAGCGGGGATAAATCCCCTCGCCACAGGGATCGCGTTCAGGCTGAAGGGCAGTTCACGGCTGCCAATGCGTTTTCTCCCCGCTCAACTTGCGATCCAGGAAGCTCGCCGCGCTGATCAGCGCCAGGTGGGTCAGGGCTTGGGGAGTGTTGCCCAGGTGGTAGCCGTGGCTGTCGAACTCTTCGGCGTACAGCCCCAGCGGGTTGGCGTAGCGCAGCAATTGTTCGAATTCCAGTTGGGCTTTTTCCACGCGGCCGGCGCGGGCCAGGCATTCGACGTACCAGAACGAGCAGGCTGCGAATGAACCTTCGATGCCGCTGAGGCCGTCGATGGGGCTGTCGTCGTTGCGGTAGCGATAGACCATGCCGTCGCGCACCAGGTCTTTTTCGATGGCGTCGAGTGTCGAGAGCCAGCGCGGATCGCGGGCGCTGACGAAGCGCACCAGCGGCATCAACAGCATCGAGCCGTCCAGGGCGGTGCTGCCCAGGCGCTGGATGAAGTGCTGGTGTTCGTCGTTCCAGAAGTTTGTCCAGATGTCTTGGTAGATGGCCTGGCGGGTCTTGTCCCAGCGGACGAACGGGGCGGGCAGGGAGCGTTTTTCGGCCAGGCGGATGGCGCGGTCCACGGCGACCCAGCACATCAGCCGCGAATGCAGGAAATGCTGCTTGTCGCCGCGCATTTCCCAGATACCCACGTCCTTGTCCTGCCAGACCTTGCACACCTGGTCGACCACGTCGACGGTGTGTTTCCAGTCTTGATGGGAAATGGCTTCGCCGTATTTATTGACCAGGTACACGGCGTCCATCAGCTCGCCGAAAATGTCCAGTTGCATCTGTTTGTAGGCCAGGTTGCCGATCCGTACCGGCTGCGCATTGCCGAAGCCGCCCAGGTGCGGCAGCGCTGTTTCCGGCAGTTCCAGTCGACCGTCCAGGCCGTAGAGGACGTTGAGTTTGATCGGCTGGTCTCGGCAGTCGCTGACCCGCCCGCGCAGCCAGCGCATGTAGGCGTTGGCCTCATCGACGAAGCCCAGGCGCATGAAGGCGTAGACGGTGAACGAGGCGTCGCGGATCCAGGTATAGCGGTAATCCCAGTTGCGCTCGCCGCCGCGGGTTTCCGGCAGGCCGAAGGTGGCGGCGGCGAGGATGGCACCGTGTTTGCGCGAAGTCAGCAGCTTCAGTGCCAGGGCAGAGCGGTTGACCACTTCCCGCCAGCGTCCGCGGTAATTGGATTGGGCGATCCAGCCGCGCCAGAATGCCAGGGTGCGTTCCAGGCATATCGCGCTGACATCGTCCTGAAGGCGCGGGTCGTCGATGCCGCCCAATAGGAATTCGGCGCTCTGGCCTTGTTCCAGGGTGAATTCGGCCACCGCCGCGTTGCCGTCCAGCGTCATGGGCTGGTCGGCACACAAGCGCAGGCTCGGTTGTCCCGGCGCCTCGAAACAGATGTGGGCAGCGTCCTGGCGCGCAGTGGTGGTGGCCCGGGCGTAGTCATGCCGCACCGCGCAACGCATGCGAAACGTCGCGCTGCCGACGGTCATGTGCACTTTGCGCATCAGCACCGGTAAATCATCCTCGCTGTCGCCGATGGGCAGCAGGTCGGTGATTTCCACCACGGCGCCGTCGCTCAGCCAGCGGGTTTGCAGCACGTTGGTATCGGGCAAGTAGATCTGCTGGCGACGGGCATGCGGCAGGTCCGGAGCCAACTGGAAAATGCCCGCTTCGGGGGTGTCCAGCAGCGAACAGAAGATCGATGGGCTGTCGAATTCCGGCCAGCAGAAAAAGTCGACGCTGCCTCGATCATTGACCAGCGCGGCGCTGCGCATGTCGCCGATGATGCCGTGGTTTTCGATGGGGCTTTGTGGTTCATGATTGTTAGCCATTGTCGCGAAACCCCGGATAAAGGCTCATCCCGCCATCGATGAACAACGTGGTGCCCACTACATAATCGGACAAGTCCGACGCCAGCCAGGCCACCGCGTTGGCGATGTCTTCCACGTCACCAATGCGACCGTAAGGAATCAGCTCCAGCAATTTCTGCTCCTGTTCGCCTTCTGTGGCGTCGCGGTTGATGGCCGTGCGAATGGCGCCCGGGGCGATGCTGTTGATGCGGATGCGCTGGTGGCTGGTTTCCTGGGCCAGGCTCTGCATCAGCAGATCGACACCGCCCTTGGATGCAGCATAGTTGGCGTGACCGGCCCAGGGAATGCGTTGGTGCACCGAACTCATGTGAATGATCTTGCCAGCGGCCCGGGACACGCCCTGGCGAATGCCCTGGCGATTGAAAATCCGCAGGGCGGCGCGGGCGCAGAGGAATTGGCCGGTGAGGTTGGTACCGATCACGGTGTTCCAGTCTTCCAGGTGCATATCGACGGCGGGCGCGTCTTTCTGCAGGCCGGAATTGGCGACCAGGATGTCCAGCGAGCCAAAGGCTTCGAGGGTCTGGGCGAACAGCCGCTCGACGTCCGGCTCCTTCGAAACATCAGCACCGACGGCGATGGCGCGGCCGCCGTTGGCGTTGATTTCACGAGCCAAGTCTTGCGCCGGGCCGGCACTGGAGTGGTAATTGAGCACCACGGCGGCACCGGCCGCCGCCAATGCCTGGGCCGAAGCCGCGCCAATGCCGGAACTGGCGCCGGTGACCAGGGCAACCTGTCGGGCGAGGGAAATCTGCATGGTCTAGCACCTTGAATTGAGGGCCTTACCTGCTGACTGGCGTGAGGCGTGCAGAGTTCATTTGGGTGATGTAGGAGCTGCCGAGCGAAGCGAGGCTGCGATCTTTCCCCAGACACTTGAGTCTTAAGCGAAAGATCAAAAGATCGCAGGCTTCGCCAGCTCCTACACAGCCCAGCGGGAGCAAGCTCCCTCGCTACGAAAGCGGTGTTCGGCTGTTACCAACCCCGCCCCGAATTCACCCAGAAATTCACCGACAACGACGTAGTTACCGACTCCACCTGATGAAACCAACCTTCAGGCAAAAACAGCAAATCCCCAGCCTCCAATGTCACACGCAGGAACGTCACGTCCCGGGCGAGGGGGAAGCGTTGGTAGTCCGGCGCGTCCGGGTTGAAGTCACAGCCGTCCAGCCCGCCTTGGGGCGCCGTGGACCAGGTGCCCAGGGCTTCGCGATGGTGAGGCGCGGCGAGGGTGAAGGTTTTCTGGCCCCAGACCTGGGCGAACAGGTTGTCGGTGTCGTCGCGGTGCAGCGGCGTCAGGGTGCCCTTGGGGCCGATCCAGATGCGCGGGGGGATGAACAGCGAGGGGTCGAAGTAGGGCGGGTACTTGATCTGCTCCATCAGTTGCGCCGGCAGGATGTTGTTGCCCATGTAGGCCGGTGGTTCGCCGTCGGCGCCCTTGGTCGCCGGGCTGTCGAGGGCGGCGATGAAGTCGGCCATGGACGTGGAGCGAAAATCCCGTTCGGTGGAGAAGGTCTTCTTCACGTAGTCGCCGTGGCGGGTGATGCCTTGCAGCTCGGCAAAATGCACCAGGGATGCTTCGCGGCTGAGCTTGAACAACGGCCAGTCCTGCAAGGCATCGCTGATGACCAGCGGAATGCCGTGGGGCAAATAGTGCGCTTGAAACGCCTGCACCGACAGCTCGCTGCGAGGCCGACGCTCCACGCTGCGTTGGGTCGGCAGGCTGGCGGTGAGCTTTTCGCTGAAGCGCGACGGGGTGGGGTAGCGCTTGTTCATGTCGACCTTTTCCACCACGCCAGCGCCATGCCGGGCATGGTCGATGATCTGCGGCAGCAACGTCGCCAGGCCCATGTTGCCGGCGATCTTCAGGCGCCCGCTGGCGAACAGTTCCTCGACATTGGCCATGCCGGCCATGATCCCGAGAAAATCCTTTTCTGCCACCTCGATGGTGACATCGGGGCTGGTGTGGCGGCCGGCCTGGGTGCGGCTGCTGGCCTTGACCTCGGACCAGTAGGCCTGGTGCGGACCGAACACGAATTGAAAGACGCCTTCGATACCAACGGCGCCGGCATTGGCGAACAGTTTGCCCAGGATGGTTTGCAGGTCCACGGCGGTCACTCTTGCGGGTTTTTGGTCTTAGCAGGTAACGAGGGCCTGGATCAGAAGTTTAGTCCCCATCGCTGCGTCATCGACCGTCGCCCTAACGCGTCGCGACCATGAACACCCGGGGAAACGGCAGCAGCACCGTTCCATCGTCCAAGGTGGGATAAGCCTGTTCGATCGCCTTGAGGTACTGCGCCAGGTACTGCTCGCGCTGCGCCTCGTCCAGCGGTTCGAGAAACGGCCGCAAGCCGCTGCCCTTGAACCATTCCACCACGCCTGCGGCGCCATCGGCCAAGGGGTGATGGTAGGTGGTGCGCCACACATCGACGCGGCTGCAGTGGGGCTTGAGGATCGCGTAATACGCGCTGGCGTCTTCCACGTCGGTCCGCGAATCAGCCGCCCCGGCCAGTTGGTTGGCCCACGGGCCGTTGGCGGCGATTTCCCGCATCAGGCGGTGGGAAGGCTGGTGCAGGGTGTCGGGCATCTGGATCGCCAGGCTGCCACCGGGGGCGAGTTTTTCCACCAGCGAGGGCAGCAGGGTGGCGTGGTCGGGCAGCCATTGCAGCACGGCGTTGGCGAAGATCACGTCGAACGGCCCGGGTTCGTCCCATTGGCCGATGTCGACGGTGTCGAACGCTACGGCGGGCAGGCGTTTGCGTGCGGCGTCGACCATATCGCTGGAACTGTCCAGGCCGCGTACCGTGGCGTTGTTGAAATATTCCACCAGCAGTTCGGTGGAATTGCCCGGGCCGCACCCCAGGTCGATCACCGAGCGGGCCTGGGTGGGGGGAATGGCGGCGAGCAGGTCCCGGGATGGACGGGTGCGTTCCTGTTCGAAGGCGACGTATTGCTTGGCGGACCAGCCCATGGCGTTCTCCTGTGTGGTGCACTGTTCGAGGTATCGCCAGTATAAGGTCGGGCGGGAAGATGAACCGCGTTATCGTTCATCGCGGGCAAGCCTTGCCCCCTCAAGGTGCCGTCATCTCGTAGCGAACGTCACGGTTTTGACTAAATCGGTGGGTTACGATTTCGTTATCTTGCTTACACGACCGATCGGAGAAAACCGCAGTGACCCAACTGACCCTGCTGTGCCTGCCTTATTCCGGCGCCAGCGCGATGGTGTACAGCCGCTGGCGGCGCAAGTTGCCGCAATGGCTGCACGTGCAGCCGGTGGAATTGCCGGGACGCGGGGCGCGCTTCGACGAGCCGTTGCACACCGACATGGGGCCGTTGGCGATGCAACTGGCACGGGAGCTGTCCGCGACGCTCCAGGCCCCTTACGCCTTGTTCGGCCACAGCCTGGGCGCGCTGCTGGCCTGCGAGATCGGCCATGCCCTGCGTGAGCTCGGCGGCCCGGAACCGGTGGCGCTGTTCGCGTCCGGCACCGCGGCGCCGACGATGCGCGCCGACTACGACCGCGGTTTCGCCGAACCGAAAACCGACGCTGAACTGATCGAGCAACTGCGCACCCTCAACGGCACCAGCGAAGAGATATTGGCCAATGAAGAACTGATGGCCCTGACCTTGCCGATCCTGCGGGCCGATTTTTTGCTGTGCGGACGTTTCCAGCCGCGGATCCGGCCTCCGCTCAACTGCCCGGTGCATGTGCTCGGTGGCACCACCGACAAGGCCACCACGGAGCAACTGATTGGCTGGCGCCAGGAAACCATGGGCAGCTTCTCGGTGGACATGCTGGCCGGTGGGCACTTCTTCATTCATGAGCATGAGGCCAAGGTGCTGCGGCTGATCAAGGATCAGTTGAGCGTGCATCATCGGCGGCATGGGTTGGCGATCAGCGCCTGACCTGCGGATTCCATAGCGGTTCATCGGTCCCTGTAGGAGCTGCCGAAGGCTGCGATCTTTTGATTTTGATCTGCTGATCTTTCGCTCGGGGCTCAATGGGCAGGGGAAAGATCGCAGCCTCGTTGCACTCGTCAGCTCCTACATTCTCAAGCGCTAATTTTTCCGGTTTGCATTCGTTTCATAGGGACGACTTGCCTTTGTGCCTTGTGCCCACTGATTCCGGATACCCCAGAAATGAATGCTGAAGACGCCTTGAAACTTGCTCGCCGGTTTATCGGGTTGCCCCTGGAAAAGCGCCGGATGTTCCTGGCCGCGCTGGACAAGGAGGGCGTGGAGTTCAGCGGTTTTCCCATTCCTCGGGGCGTCGAGGCCGAGGATCGCCAGGCGTTGTCCTATGCCCAGCAGCGCATGTGGTTTCTCTGGCAACTGGAGCCGGGCAGCGGCGCCTACAACCTGCCGGGAGCGGTGCGGCTCAAGGGCGCGTTGAGCCTGCCGGCGCTGGAGCAAGCTTTCGCCAGCCTGGTGGCCCGTCATGAAACCCTGCGCACGGTGTTCCAGCGCCAGACCGACGACAGCCTTCTGCAAGTGCCCTCCAGCACTGCACTGGCGATCGGGCACAAGGACTTCAGTGCCTTGCCGGCTGCCGAACGCGAGCAGGCAGTGCGCCGGGCCGCCGAAGCACAATCGATGCAGCCCTTCGACTTGTCCAGCGGCCCTTTGCTGCGGGTCGAATTGCTCACGCTCGATGAGCAGGAACATGTGCTGCTGCTGACCTTGCACCACATCGTCTCCGATGGCTGGTCGATGAATGTACTGATCGACGAGTTCATCCGCTGCTACGACGCCCATGAAGCGGGCATTGCGCCGCAACTGGCCGACTTGCCGATCCAGTACAGCGACTACGCCTTGTGGCAGCGCCGCTGGCTGGAAGCGGGTGAGCAGGCGCGTCAACTGGCGTATTGGCAGGCGCAACTGGGCGATGAACATCCCGTGCTGGAATTGCCCATCGATCACCCGCGCCCGGCGATGCCCAGCTATCGCGGCACGCGTTTTGAATTTGCCGTGGAGCCGGCACTGGCCGAGCAACTGCGCACCACGGCCCAGCAGCACAACATCACCCTGTTCATGCTCCTGCTCGGCGCGTTCAATGTGTTGCTGCATCGCTATACCGGCCATACCGATATCCGCGTCGGCGTGCCCATCGCCAACCGCAACCGCGCGGAAACCGAAGGGCTGATCGGCTTCTTCGTCAACACTCAGGTATTGCGCACCGAGCTCGGCGGCCAGACCCGTGTCGATGAGTTGCTGCGAACGGTCAAGGAAGCGGCCCTCGGCGCCCAAGCCCATCAGGACCTGCCGTTCGAACGGTTGGTCGAAGCCCTGAAACTGGAGCGCAGCCTCAGCCACACGCCGCTGTTCCAGGTGATGTACAACCACCAGCCGCAAGTGGCCGACATCGCCAGTATCCGCACCGCCTCGGGGCTGGAGTTGTCGATGCTGCAATGGCAGAGCCGCACCACGCAGTTCGACCTGACCCTCGACACCTGGGAAAAGGCCGGCAAGCTGCACGCGGCGCTGACCTATGCCAACGATCTGTTCGACGCCGCTACGGTCGAGCGCATGGCCCGGCACTGGACGCGACTGCTGCAGGGCATGGTTGCCGACAGCCGCGCGCTCGTCGCTGAGTTGCCGTTGCTTGAAGCCGATGAGTATCAGTGCCTGATCCATGACTGGAACCCTGTGGGCGCGCCGTTCGAGCAAGGGCTGTGCATTCACCAGATGATTGCTCGCCAGGTTGAAGCCACGCCAGATGCCCTGGCTGTGATCTTCGCCAACACTCAACTGAGCTACAGCGAACTCGACGGTCGCGCCAATCGCCTGGCCCATAAACTCATCGAATTGGGTGTAGGCCCGGAAGTGCGGGTGGGCGTGGCGATGCCGCGTTCCGAGCACCTGCTGATCGCCTTGCTGGCGGTGCTCAAGGCCGGTGGCGCCTACGTGCCGCTGGACCCGGATTATCCAGTCGAGCGGGTGGCCTACATGCTCGACGACAGCCGTGCGCGGGTGTTGCTGACTGAGCAAGCGGTGGCGGCGACGCTGAGCGTGCCGGCTGAAACCACCGTGCTGATGCTGGATCGGATCGAGCTGGGGCAGTACCCACTGAGTGCACCGATCACCCATGTCACGCCGGACAACCTCGCCTACGTGATCTACACCTCCGGCTCCACCGGCAAGCCCAAGGGCGTGGCGATTGTCCATCGCAACGTGCTGGCGCTGATCGACTGGTCTCAATCGGTCTACAGCCGCGATGACATCCAGGGTGTGTTGGCTTCGACATCGGTGTGCTTCGATCTGTCGGTGTGGGAGTTGTTCGTGACCTTGGCCAACGGCGGCTCGCTGATCATCGCGCGCAATGCCCTGGAATTGCCGCAACTGCCGGCCCGGGATCAGGTGCGCCTGATCAACACCGTGCCCTCGGCGATTGCCGCGTTGCTGCGCAGCGATGAGATCCCGGCCAGCGTGCGCATCATCAACCTGGCCGGTGAGCCACTGAAGCAGAGCCTGGTGGATGCGCTCTATCAGCACCCCACCTGTGGGAGTGAGCCTGTGCAAGCAGAGCCATTAGAAGCAAGGCCAGTAGGGGTAGGGACAGTAGGGAGAGGGACAGTAAAAGTAGGGCCTGTGGGAGCAAAGCTTGCTCGCGATAGCCTCCTATCGGCTGGCCCATGTGTGACTGACCCACCGCCATCGCGAGCAAGCTTTGCTCCCACAGGCCTAGCTCCCACAGGTCTCGCTTCCACAGGTTCTGATTTTGCAGGATCTGCTTCCACAGGCTTTGCTCCCACAGGCTCACTCCCACAAGGAATCGAGCATGTGTACGACCTTTATGGCCCATCGGAAGACACCACCTATTCCACCTGGACCCGCCGCACCGCTGGCGGCACGGCGAACATCGGCCGGCCTCTCAAGCACACCGCCAGCTACCTGCTCGACGCCGACCTGCAACCCGTGCCCCAAGGCGTTTCGGCAGAGCTGTACCTGAGCGGCGCGGGCATCACCCGTGGCTACCTTGGCCGCGCGGCGATGACCGCCGAGAAGTACGTGCCCAACCCGTTCTCCACAACCGGCGAACGCCTGTACCGCACCGGTGACCTGGCCCGTTATCAGGCCAACGGCAATTTGCAGTACGTCGGCCGCATCGACCATCAGGTAAAGATCCGCGGCTTCCGTATCGAGCTGGGAGAAATCGAAGCGCGGCTGCAGCAACAACCCCAGGTGCGCGAACTGGCGGTGCTGGCCCAGGACGGCGAACACGGCCAGCAACTGGTGGCCTTCATCGTCCCGAGCGACGCCACCGTGCTGACCCAGGTCGAGGCCCAGGTGCACGTGCGCGAAACCCTCAAGGCCGCCCTGCGCGAACACCTGCCGGACTACATGGTGCCGGCCTACCTGGTGTTTCTCGCACAACTGCCGCTGACCCCCAACGGCAAACTCGACCGCAAGGCGTTGCCGGCCATTGACGGCAGCGAGCAGCAACGCGAATTCGTCGCGCCCGACAGCCCGCTGGAAAAAGCCCTGGCGGCGATCTGGCAGGACGTGCTGAACCTCGACAGCATCGGCCTGGAAGACAACTTCTTCGAGCTGGGCGGCGACTCCATCGTCTCCATGCAAGTGGTCAGCCGTGCGCGGCAGGCCGGGATCGTGCTCAATCCCAAATCGCTGTTTCAACACCAGACCCTGCGCAGCCTGGCACGGGTAGCGCGCCAGGGTGACAGTCATGCGATCGATCAGGGCCTGGCGCGCGGCGCGGTGCCGTTGACGCCGGTGCAGCATTGGTTCTTCGAGCGCGACATTCCCGAGCGGCAACACTGGAACCAGTCGCTGTTGCTGGTGCCTGGCGAGCGTCTCGACGTCGTGGCATTGGCATCGGCCCTGGCCCGTTTGGTTGAACACCATGACAGCCTGCGCCTGCGCTTTACCCAAGTGAACGGGCAGTGGCAGCAAGCCTATGCCGAGCCGTCGGCGGCCAGCCTGTTGTGGCAGCGGCAGGCGACGTCGGTGGAGCAGCTCAACGCCCTGTGCGACGACGCCCAGCGCAGCCTCGACCTGGAAGACGGGCCGCTGCTGCGGGCCTTGCTGGTGGACATGGACGATGACAGCCAGCGCTTGTTGCTGGCGATCCATCACCTGGTGGTGGACGGCGTTTCGTGGCGTGTGTTGCTGGGCGACTTGCAAGCGTTCTACGGCCAGTTGCAGGCCGGTCAGGCGATCCAGGTGCCGGCCAAAACCAGCGCGTATAGGCAATGGGCCGCGCGCCTGCACGGGCATCTCGATGGCTTCATGGACAGCCTCGATTACTGGCGCGCCCAGGGCACTGCACCGGCGGGCAACGGCTTGCCATGCGATTACCCCGAGCGGCTGCTGCAAGCCCGTGACGAGCGCAAGGTCCAGGTGCGGCTGGACGCCGAACAGACTCGCCAACTGCTGCAACAGGCGCCGAAGGCCTACCGCACCCAGGTCAACGACCTGCTGCTGACCGCGCTGGCCCGTACGATCTGCCGCTGGACCGGCCAGGGCAGCACGCTGATCCAACTCGAAGGCCATGGCCGCGAAGACCTGTTCGATGGCGTTGACTTGACCCGTACCGTCGGCTGGTTCACCAGCCTGTTCCCGGTCAGCCTCAGCCCGGCGCCGGCGTTGAGTGCCTCGGTCAAGGCCATCAAGGAACAACTGCGCGCCGTGCCGGACAAGGGCTTGGGCTACGGCGTGCTGCGCTACCTGGGCGAACCTGAAGTGCGTGCCGAACTGGCGGCCTTGCCGGCACCGCGCATCACCTTCAACTACCTGGGCCAGTTCGACCGGCAGTTCGACGAAGGCGCGCTGTTCGTGCCGTCCAGCGAAGGCAGTGGCGCGGCGCAACAGGCCCGGGCGCCGCTGGCGAACTGGTTGACGGTGGAAGGCCAGGTCTACGGCGGTGAGCTGTCCCTGAACTGGGGGTTCAGCGAGCGGATGTTCAAGCACCGGACCATCGAGACACTGGCCGCTGACTACCTCGCCGAACTCGGCGCATTGATCGAACACTGCTGCGCGCTGGAAACGCCGCAGGCCACGCCATCGGACTTTCCCCTGGCATGCATCAGTCAGGCGCAACTCGACAGCCTGCCGGTGCCCGCCGGGCAGTTGGACGACCTGTATCCACTGTCGCCGATGCAGCAGGGCTTGCTGTTCCACACCTTGTACGAGCAGGCGGCGGGGGAGTACATCAACCAATTGCGGGTGGATATCCAGGGCATCGATGCGCAGCGCTTCGCTGACGCCTGGCAGGCCACCCTCGACGCCCACGAAATCTTGCGTAGCGGCTTTGTCTGGCAGGGCGACCTTGAGCAGCCGTTGCAGATCGTCCGGCGCCAGGTCGAGTTGCCGTTCACGACCCTCGATTGGCGCGGGCGCGATCACCTCACCGACGCCTTGAATGAGCGCGCCGACGCCGAGCGCCGCCAGGGCTTCGACCTGGCCCAGGCGCCGTTGCTGCGCCTGGTGCTGGTGCAGACCGAGGCCGAGCGCTGGCACCTGATCTACACCCATCACCACATCCTGATGGACGGCTGGAGCAACGCCCAACTGCTCGGCGAAGTCCTGCAGCGTTACAGCGGTCGCTTGCCCAAGGCCAATGTCGGGCGTTATCGCGACTACATCGCCTGGCTGCAACGCCAGGACGCTCAACTGGGCGAGACGTTCTGGACCGACCAGTTGGCAACCCTGCAAGCGCCAACCCGGTTGGCGCGCGTCATGTCCGTCGGCGAAATCCACAGCGGCCACGGCGACCATTTCCAGACGTTGGACGCTTCTCGCACCCAGGCCCTGGAACAATTCGCCCGCCAACAGAAAGTCACCCTCAACACCTTGGTGCAAGCGGCGTGGCTGTTGCTGCTGCAACGCTACACCGGCCATGACAGTGTAGCCTTCGGTGCCACCGTGGCTGGGCGTCCGGCGGATCTGCCGGGCATCGAGCAGCAGATCGGCCTGTTCATCAACACCTTGCCGGTGATCGCTGCGCCGCGTCCGGACCAGTCGGTCGGTGCCTGGCTGCAAGCCGTGCAGGCGCAGAACCTCAGCTTGCGGGAATTCGAGCACACGCCGTTGGCGGACATCCAGCGCTGGGCCGGGCAGGGCGGCGAGGCGCTGTTCGACAACATCCTGGTGTTCGAGAACTACCCGATTGCCCAGGCCCTGGCAGAAGGTGCCGGGCAGGGCGCGGTGTTTGGCGAAGTCACCCACCTGGAGCAAACCCATTACTCGTTGAGCGTGGCCGTGACCCTCGGCCAGACCCTGACGCTGCACTACAGTTTTGACCGGGCGCATTTCAGCCCGACGGCCATCGAAGGCATCAGCGCGCATCTGTCGCAGCTGTTGGAGCGCTTCGCCGAGTCGGCGGTGCGTAACCTGGGGCAAATCGCCCTGGTCAGCGCCGAGGAACAGGCCTGGCAACAGGCAGCCAACTCTGCGCAGCCGTACCCGACCGACATCGCCGTGCATCAGCGCATCGCCGATCTGGCGGCGCACAAGCCCCAGGCTACGGCGGTGATCTTCGACGGCCAGCGTTTCAGCTATGGCGAGATCGACCGGCGCGCCAACCAGTTGGCCCACGCCTTGATTGCCCGTGGCGTGGGGCCGGAAACCCGCGTTGGCGTGGCCCTGCCGCGCAGCGAAGGGGTGATCGTCGCGCTGCTGGCAGTGCTCAAGGCTGGCGGGGCCTATGTTCCACTGGATACCAGTTACCCACGTGAACGCCTGGCCTACCTGATCGAGGATTCCGGGCTGGCGCTGTTGCTCACCGACTCCCGGGTGTCGGAAAAGTTGCCCCTGGCAGGCGCCGCCCAGGTGCTGGAACTCGATCGCCTGGACCTGAGCCTGCAACCGACCGACGCCCCAGCCGTGCGTATCGATCCGCAGAACCTGGCCTACGTTATCTACACCTCCGGTTCCACCGGCAACCCCAAAGGTGTGAGCGTGGCCCATGGTCCGCTGGCGATGCACTGCCAGGCCATCGGCGAGCGCTATGAAATGCGCGACAGCGATTGCGAATTCCATTTCATGTCGTTCGCCTTCGACGGAGCCCACGAACGCTGGCTCACCAGCCTGACCCACGGTGCTTCGCTGCTGATTCGCGACGACAGCCTGTGGACCCCGGAGCAGACCTACAACGCGATGCGCGAACACGGCGTGACGGTGGTGGCGTTTCCGCCGGTGTACCTGCAACAACTGGCCGAGCACGCCGAGCGCGAGGGCAACCCGCCGAAGGTGCGCATCTACTGCTTTGGCGGCGATGCGGTGCCCAACGCCAGCTTCGAACGGGTCAAACGCGCCCTCGATCCGGACTTCATCATCAATGGCTATGGCCCGACCGAAACCGTGGTCACCCCGCTGATCTGGAAGGCCGGCCGCGATGTAGCGTGCGGCGCCGCCTATGCGCCCATCGGCAGCCGCATCGGCGACCGCAGCGCCTACGTGCTCGACGCCGACTTGAACCTGCTGCCCCAGGGCATGGCCGGCGAACTGTACTTGGGTGGCACCGGCCTGGCCCGGGGCTACCTGAACCGTCCGGGCCTGACGGCCGAGCGCTTTGTCGCCGACCCGTTCAGCGCTTGCGGCGGCTTGCTGTACCGCACCGGCGACCTGGTGCGCCAACGCGCCGATGGCACCTTCGATTACCTGGACCGCATCGACAATCAAGTGAAGATCCGCGGCTTCCGCATCGAACTGGGTGAAGTCGAAGCCAGCCTGCAAGCCCTTGAAGGCGTGCGCGAAGCGGTTGTCGTAGCCCAGGAAGGCGCTGCTGGCAGTGGCAAGCGCCTGGTCGCCTATGTGGTGGCCAATGAAGCCGTGCAAAAGGATTTCGCCGAGCACTTGCGTGACCAGCTCAAGGCGACATTGCCGGCGCACATGGTCCCGGCTTATCTGCTGCTGCTCGAATATCTGCCGCTGACCCCCAACGGCAAGCTCGACCGCAAGAACCTGCCCAAGCCTGACGTCAGCCAATTGCAGCAAACCTACGTGGCACCGCGCAGCACGCTGGAACAGCAACTGGTGTCGATCTGGCAGGACGTGCTCAAGCTCGCGCAAGTGGGCCTGCGGGACAATTTCTTCGAACTGGGCGGTGACTCCATCGTCTCGATCCAGGTGGTCAGCCGTGCACGTCAGGCCGGCATCCATTTCACCCCCAAGGACTTGTTCCAGCACCAGACCATCGAGGCGCTGGCGGCGGTGGCACGCCTGGGCGAAACCAGCCAATCCGTCGATCAAGGGCCGGTGACCGGCGAGTTAACGCTGTTGCCGGTGCAACGGCTGTTCTTCGAACAGGCTATCCCCCAGCGTCAGCACTGGAACCAGGCGGTGATGCTCAAGCCGACACAAGGACTCGATGCGCGGGTGCTGGAGCACGCCTTGAACGCGCTGGTGGTGCATCACGATGGCCTGCGTTTGAGCTTTACCGACGCGGGCGAGGGTTGGCAGGCACGTTACCGCTCGCCAGCCAGCCACGGCGAAGACCTGCTCTGGTTGGCGGACGTGCCAGATGCCCAGGCCCTGGCAAACCTTGCCAACGCAGCGCAACGCAGCCTGGACCTGCAAGACGGGCCGCTGCTGCGCGCGGTATTGGCGACGCTGGCCGATGGCAGCCAGCGGCTGTTGCTGGTGATTCACCACCTGGTGGTGGACGGCGTGTCGTGGCGGATTCTGTTCGAGGATCTGCAAAGCGCCTACCGTCAGTTGTCCAGCGACCAGGCCTTGCAGTTGCCGCCCAAAACCACTTCGGCACGGGCCTGGGCCGAGCACCTGCAAGGCTATGCCGGCAGCACGCCGTTGCAGGAAGAGCTGGCGTACTGGCAGGCGCAGCTCGATGGCGTCGATGGGCAGTTGCCGATGGACAATCCACAGGGCGGCCAGCAGAACCGTCTCGCACTGACCGTGCGCAGCCGACTCGATGCGTCACTGACTCGCCAGTTGCTGCAAGATGCGCCCAAGGCCTATCGCACCCAGGTCAATGACCTGCTGCTCACCGCCTTGGCCCGGGTCATGGTGCGCTGGACCGGCACCGACAGCGCGCTGATCCAGCTCGAAGGCCATGGCCGCGAAGCCTTGTTCGATGACGTGGACCTGACCCGTACCGTCGGTTGGTTCACCAGCCTGTACCCGGCCAGGCTCACGCCGGTGGCGGACCTGGGGCACTCCCTCAAGCAGATCAAGGAACAACTGCGGGCGATTCCGAACAAGGGCCTGGGCTTTGGAGTCCTGGCCCATCTGGGCGATGACGCGGCGCGGGCGACCTTGGCGCGCCTGCCGATACCGTGCCTGACCTTCAACTACCTGGGCCAGTTCGACGCCAGTTTCAATGAGGCCGACGGTGCCTTGTTCGTGCCGGCCAGCGAAACGGCCGGCGATGAGCTGGACGCCGAGGCGCCGCTGTCCAATGTCCTGGCCCTGAACGGGCAGGTGTTCGGCGGCGAGCTGAACCTGGGGTGGACCTTCAGCCGCGAGGTGTTCAACGAAGCCACCGTCCAGGCCTTGGCCGACGATTACGCCCGCGAGCTGCAAGGGCTGATCGAGCATTGCTGTGACGACAGGTATTGCGCCGTGACGCCGTCGGACTTCCCCCTGGCGAGCCTGGACCAACAGCAATTGGACGGGCTGCCGATGGCGCCGGCGCAGATCGCCGACCTGTATCCGCTGTCGCCGATGCAGCAGGGGATGTTGTTCCATGCGGTCTACGGTGACGCCAGCGGCGATTACATCAACCAACTGCGCCTGGACGTCGAGGGGCTGGACCCGCAGCGCTTCCGCCAGGCTTGGCAGGCGGCGGTGGACGCCCATGACATCCTGCGCACGCGGTTCGTCTGGCAGGGCGATTTGCCGGGGCCGGTGCAGGTGGTCAGCAAACACCTGGCGCTGCCTTACAGCCTGCATGACCTGCGGGCCGACCCACAGCGCGACCAGACCTTGCAGGCCCTGGCCGATGGTGAACGCCAGCAACTGGACCTGAGTGCCCCGGCCCTGTTGCGACTGGTGATCGTGCGCCTCGACGAGCAGCGCTACCACCTGATCTACACCCACCATCACATCCTGATGGATGGCTGGAGCAACTCGCAATTGCTCGGCGAAGTGCTGCAGCGCTACAGCGGACAGCCCGTGGCCGTTCATGGCAGTCGTTATCAGGATTACATCGCCTGGCTGCAACGCCAGGATGCCGCCGCCAGCGAGGCGTTCTGGACGCCTGCGCTGCAACGCCTGGAGACGCCGACACGGCTGGCGGACGTCATGGCGAAACCGCAGGCGGCCGGCACCGGTTATGGCGACCATGTGCAGGTCCTGGACGAAGCGCTGACCCGACGCCTGGAAGCGTTCGCCCGCACCTCGAAAGTCACCGTCAACACGTTGGTGCAGGCCGCGTGGCTGCTGCTGTTGCAGCGTTACACCGGCAAAGACACCGTGGCGTTCGGCGCAACCGTGGCCGGTCGTCCGGCGGACCTGCCGGGCATCGAGCAGCAGATCGGCCTGTTCATCAACACCTTGCCGGTGATCGCCAGCCCACGGGCCGAGCAATCGTTGGACAGCTGGCTGCAAACGGTGCAGGCGCAAAACCTGGCGCTGCGCGAGTTCGAGCACACCGCGTTGCTGGACATCCAGCGCTGGGCCGGGCAGGGCGGTGAAGCGCTGTTCGACAGCCTGTTGGTGTTCGAAAACTATCCGATTGCCCAGGCTTTGGAGCAGGGCGCGCCGGACGGTTTGCGCTTCGGCCCGGCGGCCACCCAGGAGCAGACCAACTACCCATTGACCTTGCTGGTGGGCCTGGACCGTCAATTGTCGGTGCACATGAGCTACCAGCGGGCGAGCTTCGAACCCGCCACCGTGGTGCGATTGGCCACGCATCTGGCCCAGTTGCTGGGTCAGATGACGGCCCATGGCGAGCGCTGCCTGGGTGAACTGTCGATGCTGGAGTTCGATGAACATCAGCGCCTGACCCATGACTGGAACCCGGTTGACGCGCCGTTCGAGCAAGGGCTGTGCATTCACCAGATGATTGCTCGCCAGGTTGAAGCCACGCCAGATGCCTTGGCGGTGACCTTCGCCAACACTCAACTGAGCTACAGCGAGCTCGACGGTCGCGCCAATCGCCTGGCCCACAAGCTCATCGAACTGGGCGTGGGTCCCGAAGTCCGGGTCGGCGTGGCGATGCCGCGCTCCGAACACCTGCTGATCGCCTTGCTGGCGGTGCTCAAGGCCGGTGGCGCCTACGTGCCGCTGGACCCGGATTATCCAGTCGAGCGGGTGGCCTACATGCTCGACGACAGCCGTGCGCGGGTGTTGCTGACCGAGCAAGCGGTGGCGGCGACGCTGAGCGTGCCGGCTGAAACCACCGTGCTGATGCTCGACCAGCTCGATCTTTCACGCTATCCATTGAGCGCACCGCACAGCAGCGTCACGCCAGACAACCTCGCCTACGTCATCTACACCTCCGGCTCCACCGGCAAGCCCAAGGGCGTGGCGATTGCCCATCGCAACGTGCTGGCGCTGATCGACTGGTCTCAATCGGTCTACAGCCGCGATGACATCCAGGGTGTGTTGGCTTCGACATCGGTGTGCTTCGATCTGTCGGTGTGGGAACTGTTCGTGACCTTGGCCAACGGCGGCTCGCTGATCATCGCCCGCAATGCCCTGGAATTGCCGCAACTGCCGGCCCGGGATCAGGTGCGCCTGATCAACACCGTGCCCTCGGCGATTGCCGCGTTGCTGCGCAGCGATGAGATCCCGGCCAGCGTGCGCATCATCAACCTGGCCGGTGAGCCACTGAAGCAGAGCCTGGTGGATGCGCTCTACCAGCACCCCACCTGTGGGAGTGGGCCTGTGCAAGCAGAGCCATTAGAGGCAAGGCTAGTAGGGGTAGGGACAGTAGGGGAAGGGACAGTAGAAATAGGGCCTATGGGAGCAAAGCTTGTGGGAGCAAAGCTTGCTCGCGATAGCATCCTATCGGCTGGCCCATGTGTGACTGACCCACCGCCATCGCGAGCAAGCTTTGCTCCCACAGGCCTAGCTCCCACAGGTCTCGCTTCCACAGGTTCTGATCTTGCAGGATCTGCTTCCACAGGCTTTGCTCCCACAGGCTCACTCCCACAAGGGATCGAGCATGTGTACGACCTTTATGGCCCCTCGGAAGACACCACCTATTCCACCTGGACCCGCCGCACCGTCGGCGGCACGGCGAACATCGGTCGGCCCCTCAAGCACACCGCCAGCTACCTGCTCGACGCCGATCTGCAACCCGTCCCCCAAGGCGTCTCGGCGGAGCTGTACCTGAGCGGCGCGGGCATCACCCGTGGCTACCTTGGCCGCGCGGCGATGACCGCCGAAAAATACGTACCCAACCCGTTCTCCACAACCGGCGAACGCCTCTACCGCACTGGGGACCTGAGCCGTTACCGCGCCGATGGCGTGCTCGAATACCTGGGCCGTATCGACCATCAAGTGAAGATCCGCGGCTTCCGTATCGAGCTGGGAGAAATCGAAGCGCGACTGCTGCAACAACCCCAGGTGCGCGACGTGGCGGTCCTGGCCCAGGACGCATCGGGCGCTCAGCAACTGGTGGCCTATGTGGTCGTCCCGGCGCTGAACCTGAATGCCACCGAAGCCCAACGCGCTCTGCGCGATGAACTCAAGGTCGCCCTGCGTGAACACCTGCCGGACTACATGATCCCGGCGCACCTGTTGTTCCTCGAGCAACTGCCGCTGACCCCCAACGGCAAGCTCGACCGCAAGGCCCTGCCAGCGGTGGAGACCGGCCTGTTGCAGGCCGGTTATGTCGCCCCGGCCAGCGAGCTTGAACAGCAGGTGGCGGCGATCTGGTCCCAAGTGCTCACGGTGGAACGCGTGGGCCTGAACGATCACTTCTTCGAGCTGGGCGGTCATTCGCTGCTGGCGGTCAATGCCGTCTCGCGCATGGCGCTCGAACTGGGGTTGACGCTGACCCCGCAATTGATTTTCCAGCATCCCGTCCTGGGGGAATTTGTCGCGCAACTCGACACAGCGGACGGGCCGATCGATGAACAGAAACTGAACAAGCTGGAAGCCCTGCTTGATGAAATGGAGGAAGTCTGATGGACAAGAGTGTTGCTTTGAGGATTGCCAAGCGCTTTATCACTCTGCCGCTGGACAAACGTAAGCGCTACCTGGAAAAGATGCTCGAAGAGGGCGTCTCGCCGGCCAATCTGCCGATCCCCGAGGTCCGCTCCGGGTTCGAACAGATCGCGCTGTCCTACGCCCAGGAACGCCAGTGGTTCCTGTGGCAGATGGACCCCCACAGCTCGGCCTACCACATCCCCAGTGCCTTGCGTCTCAAAGGACGGCTGGACGTAGCGGCCCTGGAGCGCAGCTTCAACGCCCTGGTCGAGCGCCACGAGAGCTTGCGCACCACCTTCATCGAGAACGGCGAGCAGACCGTGCAGGTCATCCACCGCCAAATGCCCCTGCGCATCGCGGTCGAGGCGTTGCCCGTCGGTTCGCCGCTCAGCCAGGACGACAGCATCAAGGCGTTCGTCGAGCGCGAAATCGCCCGTCCGTTCGACCTGCGCCAAGGGCCGTTGCTGCGGGTTGCGCTGTTGAACATCGCCGAGGACGACCACGTGCTGGTGTTGATCCAGCACCACATCATTGCCGATGGCTGGTCGATGCAGGTGCTGGTGGACGAACTGGTGCGCCATTACGCCGCCGACACTGCCGGCCAGTCCCTGGTCTTGCCGGAACTGACCGTGCAGTACGCCGACTATGCGATCTGGCAACGCCACTGGCTCGAAGCCGGTGAGCGCGAGCGACAATTGGCCTATTGGGTCCAGACCCTGGGCCGCGAACAGCCGGTGCTGGCGTTGCCGCTGGATCATCCGCGCCCACCCGTGCAGAGCTTTCGTGGCGCACGCCTGGACTTGAGCCTGGCGCCGGAACTGGGCGCGGCGCTCAAGCAACTGGCCCAGCGCGAAGGGGCCAGCCTGTTCATGGTGTTGCTGGCCTCGTTCCAGGCCTTGCTGCACCGCTACAGCGGCCAGCCGCAGATTCGTGTCGGGGTGCCGGTGGCCAACCGCAACCGGGTCGAGACCGAGGGCCTGATCGGCTTTTTCGTCAACACCCAGGTGCTCAACGCCGATGTCGATGGGCAAATGCCGTTCGACCGCTTGCTCGCCCAGGTCAAGCAGTCGGCCATGGCCGCCCAGGCTCATCAGGACCTGCCGTTCGAACAACTGATCGAGGCGCTGCAACCGGAGCGCAGCCTCAGCCACAGCCCGATTTTCCAGGTCATGTTCAACCACCAGACCGCCAGCGACACCCAGGACCGACAGATGCAATTGCCGCAACTGAGCATCGAGGACCTGGTGTGGGAAGGGCACACCGCCCAGTTCGATTTGACCTTGGGCACGTATGAAACCGGGCAGGGCGTGGTCGCGGAGCTGACCTACGCCACCGACCTCTTCGAACCACAGACCATCGAACGCCTGGCCCGTCACTGGCAGAACCTGCTGCAAGGTATCGTCGATGCGCCGCAGCAACGTATCGGCGAATTGCCGTTGCTCGATGCCACCCAGCAGCGTCTGACGCAGCGAGATTGGCACCGTGTGGTTGATCATGGCCCCATGGCGTGTGTACACCAGCGCATCGCCGAACAGGCTCGCGCGACCCCGGACGCTCTGGCGCTGACGATCGATGGGCAGGCCCTGACCTACGGGCAGTTGGACGCACGCGCCAACCAGCTCGCCCACCGCTTGATTACCCTGGGCGTGACGCCTGACCAGCCGGTGGGGATCGCGGTGGAGCGCAGCGCCGAGATGATTGTCGGCCTGCTGGCGATCCTCAAGGCCGGCGGCGCCTACGTGCCGCTGGACCCGGCGTACCCCGAGGATCGCCTGGCCTACATGATCCAGGACAGCGGCATCGAGTTGCTGCTGACCCAGGCCCGTTTGCAGGCTCGATTGCCGATCCCGACGACGCTCGCAACCCTGTTGCTGGACCAGCCGGATGCCGCCTTGCAGGACGCACCGAGCATATGCCCGGCGGTGCCACTGAGCGCCGAGCACCTGGCCTACGTGATCTACACCTCTGGTTCTACTGGCAAACCCAAGGGGGTGATGGTGCGCCATGGCGCGCTGAGCAATTTCGTCTCCAGCATGCTCGCCCAGCCAGGCCTCACGGCCAGCGATCGCATGCTGTCGTTGACCACCTTTTCCTTCGATATTTTTGCCCTGGAAATCTATGGGCCGCTGTCGGCCGGGGCCAGCGTCGTGCTGACCGGGCAGAACGTGCACCAGGACCCGCAGGCGGTGCTGGCGCTGATCGAACGGCACGACGTGACGGTGCTGCAAGCCACCCCTTCGAGCTGGCGCATGTTGCTGGATCACGAACAATCTGCGCTGCTGGCAGGTCGCACCTTCCTGTGCGGCGGCGAGGCGTTGCCCCAGGAGTTGGCGCAACGGCTGCTGGCGTTTTCGCCGAAGGTCTGGAACCTCTACGGCCCGACCGAAACCACGATCTGGTCGGCGCTGCATCCGCTGAGCCCTGAAAACAGCCGTCCGTTCCTTGGCCAACCCCTGGACAACACGGCGCTGTACATCGTCGGCAGCGACCTGACGCTCAACCCGCCCGGCGCGCCGGGTGAACTGCTGATCGGTGGCGACGGACTGGCCCGCGGTTACTTCCAGCGTCCGGCCCTGACGGCCGAACGCTTTGTGCCGGACCCGTTCTCCACCACGGGCGAGCGCCTGTACCGCACCGGTGACCTGACCCGCTATCGGGCTGAAGGCGTAGTCGAGTACATCGGCCGCATCGACCATCAGGTCAAGATCCGCGGCTTGCGCATTGAACTGGGGGAAATCGAAGCGGCGCTGCTGGCCCAGGCCAGTGTGCGGGAAACCGTGGTGGTGGCTCATGAAGGGCCGACCGGCGCGCAACTGGTGGGCTATGTAGTGCCCATTGACGCAGTGCCGCAAGCGGATGCCGAGGCCTCATTGCGCACCGCGCTCAAAACCGCGCTCAAGGCGCAATTGCCGGAATACATGGTGCCAGCGCATCTGCTGTTCCTCGCGCAACTGCCGTTGACGCCCAACGGCAAGGTCGATCGCAAGGCGTTGCCGGCCCCGGATGCCAGCGAGTTGCAACGTGCCTATGTGGCGCCCGGCAGTGCCCGTGAGCAACAGGTGGCGGCGATCTGGCAGGAGGTGCTCAAGCTCGAGCGTGTCGGGCTTGCGGACAACTTCTTCGAGTTGGGCGGGCATTCGTTGCTGGTGACCCAAGTGGTGTCGAGGGTCCGTCGGGTGCTGGATATCGAAGTGCCGTTGCGCAGTCTGTTCGAACACAGCACGTTGCAGAATTTTGTGCAGGCCCTCGACGCCGGCCACGGTGAACAACCGTTGGCGCTGGTGCCGGTGCCCCGTGACAAGCCGTTGCCATTGTCCTTTGCCCAGGAACGCCAATGGTTCCTGTGGAAAATGGACCCCGACAGCGCCGCCTACAATATTCCGACGGCGCTGCGGCTGCACGGTGCGCTGGACACAGGTGCCCTGCGTCAAAGCTTTGCAGCGCTGCTGGAGCGTCACGCAAGTTTGCGCACCGCCTTCGTCGAAGACGATGGCCGGACCTGTCAGGTGATGCGTGCCCAGGGGCAGGTCGACTTCGTCGAGCAGCGTCTGGCGGTGGATGACGAGGCCGGTATCCAGGCATTTATCGAGCAGCAGACGCAACGCCCGTTCGATCTGCTGAACGATGCGCTGTTGCGCGTCGGCCTGCTGGCGCTGAGCGAGCAAGAGCACATCCTGGTGCTGACCCTGCATCACATCGTTGCCGACGCCTGGTCGTTGCAGGTGATGGTCGATGACCTGATGAGCCTGTACTCGGCGTTCATCCAGGGGCAGTCGGCGCAGTTGCCAGCCCTGGCGGTGCAATACGCCGACTACGCCGTCTGGCAGCGGCAATGGATGGCCGCCGGTGAGCGCGACCGGCAACTGGCCTACTGGACCGAACAACTGGGCGATGAACAGCCGCTGCTGGAACTGCCCACCGACCATCCGCGCCCGGCCCAGCAAAGCATGCGCGGCGCGCGGTTGCCGATTGTGCTCGATCGCGCGTTGAGCGACGACCTCAAGGCTTTGGCTCGCCGGGAAAACATCACGTTGTTCGTGCTGTTGCTCGGTTCCTTCCAAGCGTTGTTGCACCGTTACAGCGGCCAGGCCGACATTCGCGTCGGGGTGCCGATTGCCAACCGCCAGCGCCTGGAAACCGAGCGATTGATCGGGTTTTTCGTCAATACCCAGGTGCTGCGGGCCGAGTTCCACAGCGACTTGACCGGCGCCGCTTTGCTGCAACAGCTCAAGCAGACGGCCATGGCGGCGCAGATGCACCAGGACCTGCCGTTCGAGCAATTGGTCGATGCCCTGCAGCCGCAACGCAACCTGAGTCACAGCCCGCTGTTCCAAGCCATGTTCAACCATCGCAACGAAACCGACACGGCCTTGACGACTGCCTTGCCGGATCTGGCCATCGAGCCTATGGGTTGGGTGCAGCGCACCGCGCAGTTCGACCTGAGCCTGGACACCAGCGACAGCGCCCAAGGCCTGCACGCGGCCCTGACTTACGCCACGGATCTGTTCGAGCCGGCCACCATCGAACGCATGGGCCAGCATTGGCTCAACCTGTTGCAAGGCTTGGTGCAGGACCTGCACCGCCCCGTTGCGCAGTGGGCGTTACTGGACGCTGACGAGCGCCGACGCATACTGGTGGAGTGGAACGCCACGGCGGTCCAATACCCGCTCGATCGCGGCGTGCACAGCTTGATCGAAGAGCAGGTGTTGCGGACCCCGGACGCCCCAGCACTGGTGTTCGGCGAGCAACGCCTGACCTACGCCGAACTCAACGCCCGGGCCAACCGCTTGGCACATCGGTTGATCGCTCAGGGGGTCGGTCCGGATGTGCTGGTGGGTATCGCCGTCGAGCGTTCCGTGGAAATGGTCGTGGGGCTGTTGGCGATTCTCAAGGCCGGCGGTGCCTACGTACCGTTGGACCCTGAATATCCACGGGATCGCCTGGCCTATATGTTCGACGACAGCGGCATCGGTCTGCTGTTGACCCAGCGCCATTTATTGGACGCGTTGCCCGTCCCGGAGGCCATTCGCTGCCTGCTGCTGGATCAGCCCGAGGACGGGCCGCAAGCCGGTCGCGATGCCAATCCGTGCGTCGACGTCGACCCTGAAAACCTGGCGTATGTGATCTACACCTCCGGCTCCACCGGCAAGCCCAAGGGTGCGGGCAATCGTCATTCGGCCCTGGTCAATCGGCTGTGCTGGATGCAGCAGGCCTATGGGCTCGATGCCACCGACGGCGTGCTGCAAAAAACCCCTTTCAGTTTCGACGTATCGGTGTGGGAGTTCTTCTGGCCATTGTTGACCGGCGCGACGCTGGTGGTGGCCGCGCCGGGCGCTCATCGCGACCCGACGCAGTTGATTGAGCTGATCACCGCACAGCGCATCACCACGTTGCACTTCGTGCCGTCGATGTTGCAGGCGTTTGTGCAAGACCCGCACGTGGCCCAATGCTCCAGCCTGAAGCGGATCGTGTGCAGTGGCGAAGCCCTGCCGGTGGATGCGCAGCAGCAGGTGTTCGCCAAACTGCCGAATGCCAGCCTGTACAACCTCTACGGTCCGACCGAGGCAGCCATCGATGTCACCCATTGGACCTGTGTCGAGGATGGTCGCGACAGCGTGCCGATCGGCCAGCCGATTGCCAACCTGGGCACCTACATCCTGGACGATGAATTGTCGCCCGTGCCGGTCGGTGTGACGGGCGAGCTGTACCTGGCGGGCGAGGGCCTGGCCCGGGGTTACCATCGACGTGCGGCGCTGACCGCCGAACGCTTCGTGACCGGCCCCTTCGGCACGGGGCAGCGGTTGTATCGCACCGGTGACCTGGCGCGCTACCGCATCGATGGCGTGATTGAATACGCCGGGCGCATGGACCATCAGGTGAAAATCCGTGGCTTGCGCATTGAGCTGGGGGAAATCGAAGCGCGCCTGGCCGAGCACGCCGAGGTGCGCGAAACCATCGTGATCGCCCAGGATGGCACCTTGCTGGTGGCCTACCTGGTGCCGGCCCGCGCTGAACTGCTGAGCGCCGAAGACACCGTCCGCCAGGCGCTGCAAGGTCACCTCAAGGACCATTTGAGCCAGTCCTTGCCCGATTACATGGTGCCGCAGCACTGGGTGTGGCTGGAAAAAATGCCCGTCAGCCCCAACGGCAAACTGGAGCGCAAGGCGCTGCCCAAAGCCGATATCAGCGCCAGCCCGAAGGCTTACATCGCACCGATCACCGCCCTCGAACAGACCCTGGCCGCGATCTGGCAAAGCGTGCTCGGGCGCGAGCAAGTGGGGGTCAGTGACAATTTCTTCGAGCTGGGGGGCGATTCGATTATCTCGATCCAGATGGTCAGCCGAGCGCGGCAGGCCGGGATTCATTTCAGTCCCAAGGATCTGTTCGTTCATCAGACCATCCAGGGCCTCGCCAGTGTGGCGACCCAGGGGGGCAGCGGCCCGGACATCGACCAGGGCCCGGTGACGGGCGACGCGGTGTTGCTGCCGTTCCAGCAACTGTTTTTCGAACAGGACATGGCCGAGCCCCATCACTGGAACCAATCGGTGCTGCTCAAGGGGCTGCGGCCAGTGGACGCCGCTCATCTGGAGCTGGCGTTGCAGGCACTGGTTGCTCATCACGATGCCTTGCGCCTGGCCTTCATGCGCGAGAACGACACCTGGACCGCTCGCCATCAAACCCTCACCGAGCAGCAAGCGCTTTGGCAACGCTCACCCCTGTTGTGGACGACCGACGTGGCAGATGCTGCGGCGCTTGAACGGTTGGCCGAACAAGCCCAGCGCAGTCTCGAATTGCAGAACGGCGCACTGTTGCGCGGGGTCTTGGCGCGCCTGGCCGATGGCAGCCAACGGTTGCTGTTGGTGATCCATCACCTGGTGGTGGACGGGGTGTCCTGGCGCATTCTGCTGGAAGACCTGCAACAGGCTTATCAACAACTGCAAGCCGGCCAGGCCCTGGAACTGCCCGCCAAGACCTGCGCCACCCAGGCTTGGGCGCAACGGCTGCAGGGGCATGCCGGCAGTGCGGCGTTACAGGCCCAAATGGCCTACTGGCAAGGGCAACTGCAGGGCGCTCGCGCCGATTTGCCTTGCGACCGGCCCGAGGGCGAACTGCGCAGGTGCCATGGGGCGCAGGTTCAGACGCGGCTGGATAAAAACCAGACCCGACAACTCTTGCAGCAAGCGCCGGCGGCCTATCGCACCCAGGTCAACGATCTGCTGTTGACGGCCCTGGCCCGAGTGATCGGCCGCTGGACCGGCGACGCCTCGACCTTGATTCAGCTGGAGGGGCACGGCCGTGAGGCGCTGTTCGATGGCCTGGAACTGGACTTGGACCTGAGTCGCAGCGTCGGCTGGTTCACCAGCCTGTTCCCGGTCCGGTTGACACCGGCCGCCACCGCCGAGGATTCGCTCAAGGCGATCAAGGAGCAATTGCGGGCGATACCCGACAAGGGGCTCGGATTCGGTGTGCTGCGCTACCTGGGGGATGAGCAGACCCGTCGTACCCTCCAGGCGTTGCCTGTGCCACGCATTACCTTCAACTACCTGGGCCAGTTCGACAGCGGATTCGCCGATGACGCCGACGGCTTGTTCATCCCGGCCAGCGAATCGGCGGGCGCGCCACAGAGCCCGCTGGCGCCGCTGGACAACTGGTTGACCCTCAATGGCAGTGTCTACGCCGGCGAACTGAGCATCGACTGGACGTTCAGCACGCAGATGTTCGACGAATCGACGATCCAGACGCTGGCCCGGGACTACGGCCAAGAGTTGCAGGCCCTGATCGAACACTGCTGCCAGGCACCGCACCAAGGTTTCACGCCGTCGGACTTCCCGCTGGCCGGGTTGACCCAGGCTGAGCTGGACGCGTTGCCACTGGCGCCCCGGCAAGTCGAAGACATTTATCCGTTGTCGCCCATGCAGCAAGGCATGCTGTTCCATACCTTGTATGAGCAACAGGTCGGCAGCTACATCAACCAACTGCGGGTGGATGTCCAAGGGTTGGACGTTGAGCGCTTCCGCCAGGCCTGGCAGGCGGCCATGGATGCCCATGAAGTGCTGCGCAGCAGTTTCGTCTGGGAAGGGGAGTTCAAGCGTGCACTGCAGGTTGTGCACAAACAGCTGGACGTTGCCTTCCTGTTCCATGACTGGCGCGCCAGTGAGCAGCTGTCCCAGGACCTCGACGCCCTTGCCCTGGCGCAGCGCCAGCAGGGTTTCGCGCTGGAGGCGGCGCCCTTGCTGCGCCTGGTGGTGGCACGTGTGGCAGAGGACCGCTACCACTTGATCTACACCTGCCATCACATCCTGATGGACGGCTGGAGCAACTCGCAATTGCTCGGCGAAGTGTTGCAACGCTACAGCGGCCAACCCGTCGTCGCATCGGGCAGCCGCTACCGGGACTACATCGCCTGGCTGCAACGCCAGGATGCGGTGGCCAGCGAGGCGTTCTGGAAGCCCGTGCTGCAACGCTTGGAGGCCCCGACGCGGCTGGCCGATGCCATTGCACCACCGGCCCAGGCCGGTGCTGGTTATGGCGACCATGTGCAGGTTTTGGATGAAGCATTGACCCGGCGTCTGGAAACCTTCGCTCGCACCTCAAAAGTCACCGTCAACACGCTGGTGCAGGCCGCGTGGCTGCTGCTGTTGCAGCGTTACACCGGCAAAGACACCGTGGCGTTCGGCGCAACCGTGGCCGGTCGTCCGGCGGACCTGCCGGGCATCGAGCAGCAGATCGGCCTGTTCATCAACACCTTGCCGGTGATCGCCAGCCCACGGGCCGAGCAATCGTTGGACAGCTGGTTGCAAACGGTGCAAGGGCAGAACCTGGCCTTGCGCGAGTTCGAGCACACCGCGTTGCTGGATATCCAGCGCTGGGCCGGGCAGGGCGGTGAAGCGCTGTTCGACAGCCTGTTGGTGTTCGAAAACTATCCGATTGCCCAGGCCCTGGAACAGGGCGCGCCGGATGGTTTGCGCTTTGGTCCGCCGCTCACCCAGGAGCAGACCAGCTACCCGTTGACGCTGTTGGTGGGATTGGATCGGCAACTGTCGGTGCACATGAGCTACCAGCAGACGAGCTTCTCGGCGGCCACGGTGCAACGGCTGGCGGCCCATCTGGCTCAGTTGCTGGGACAGATGACCGATGGCGGCGAGCGCTGCCTGGGTGAACTGTCGATGCTGGAGTTCGATGAGCATCAGCGCCTGATCCATGACTGGAACCCTGTGGGCGCGCCGTTCGAGCAAGGGCTGTGCATTCACCAGATGATTGCTCGTCAGGTTGAAACCATGCCAGATGCCTTGGCGGTGACCTTCGCCAACACCCAACTGAGCTACAGCGAGCTCGACGGTCGCGCCAATCGCCTGGCCCATAAACTCATCGAATTGGGTGTAGGCCCGGAAGTGCGGGTGGGCGTGGCGATGCCGCGCTCCGAACACCTGCTGATCGCCTTGCTGGCGGTGCTCAAAGCCGGTGGCGCCTACGTGCCGCTGGACCCGGATTATCCAGTCGAGCGGGTGGCCTACATGCTCGACGACAGCCGTGCGCGGGTGTTGCTGACTGAGCAAGCGGTGGCGGCGACGCTGAGCGTGCCGGCTGAAACCGTCGTGCTGATGCTGGATCGGATCGATCTGGGGCAGTACCCACTGAGTGCACCGATCACCCATGTCACGCCGGACAACCTCGCCTACGTCATCTACACCTCCGGCTCCACCGGCAAGCCCAAGGGCGTGGCGATTGCCCATCGCAACGTACTGGCGCTGATCGACTGGTCCAAATCCGTCTACAGCCGCGACGACATCCAGGGTGTGTTGGCTTCGACGTCGGTGTGCTTCGATCTGTCGGTGTGGGAGTTGTTCGTGACCCTGGCCAACGGTGGCTCGCTGATCATCGCGCGCAATGCCCTGGAATTGCCGCAACTGCCGGCTCGCGACCAGGTGCGCCTGATCAACACCGTGCCCTCGGCGATTGCTGCGTTGCTGCGCAGCGATGAGATCCCGGCCAGTGTGCGCATCATCAACCTGGCCGGTGAGCCGTTGAAGCAGAGCCTGGTGGATGCGCTCTACCAGCACCCCACCTGTGGGAGTGGGCCTGTGCAAGCAGGGCCAGTAGGAGCAAGGCCAGTAGGGGGAGGGACAGTAAAAGTAGGGCCTGTAGGAGCAAAGCTTGTGGGAGCAAAGCTTGCTCGCGATAGCCTCCTATCGGCTGGCCCATGTGTGACTGACCCACCGCCATCGCGAGCAAGCTTTGCTCCCACAGGCTCACTCCCACAAGGAATCGAGCATGTGTACGACCTTTATGGCCCTTCGGAAGACACCACCTATTCCACCTGGACCCGCCGCACCGCCGGCGGCACGGCGAACATCGGTCGGCCCCTCAAGCACACCGCCAGCTACCTGCTCGACGCCGATCTGCAACCCGTCCCCCAAGGCGTCTCGGCGGAGCTGTACCTGAGCGGCGCGGGCATCACCCGTGGCTACCTTGGCCGCGCGGCGATGACCGCCGAAAAATACGTACCCAACCCGTTCTCCACAACCGGCGAACGCCTCTACCGCACTGGCGACCTGAGTCGTTACCGCGCCGATGGCGTGCTCGAATACCTGGGCCGTATCGACCATCAAGTGAAGATCCGCGGCTTCCGTATCGAACTGGGGGAAATCGAAGCGCGGCTGCTGCAACAACCCCAGGTGTGCGACGTGGCGGTCCTGGCCCAGGACGCACCGGGCGGCCAGCAACTGGTGGCCTACGTGGTTGCTCCGGCGTTGCAAATCGACGAAAGCAACCTGCGCGCTCAGCTCAAGGCAGGCCTCAAGGAACACCTGCCGGACTACATGATCCCGGCGCACCTGGTGTTCCTCGAACAACTGCCCCTGACCCCCAACGGCAAACTCGATCGCAAGGCCTTGCCGGCGGTGGAGACCGGGTTGTCGCAAAGCGGTTACGAGGCGCCCGTCAGCGAACTGGAGCAACAGATCGCCGGTATCTGGCAAGAGGTGCTGGAAGTGGAGCAGGTCGGTCGCAACGACCATTTCTTCGAGCGCGGTGGCCACTCCTTGCTGGCAACCCAGGCCGTCTCGCGTTTGCGCAAGCTGACGGGCTATCCGCTGAGCCTGCGTGACTTGTTCAATCATCCGCAGCTCAAGGCGCTGGCGGTCCTGATGGCCGGCACTGCCGATGGACCGGTTCGGGCGGGCGATTCCCATGAGGTCCGGCTCAAGGCCCATGGGCCGCGACGTTCGGCACCGCTGTCGTTGGTGCAGCGACGTTTGTGGATCGCCGAACAATTGTCCGGCGGTACGTCGGCCTATGGCATGCCCATGGCGCTGCGCCTGTGCGGCGAGTTGTCGGTGGCGCACCTGATGAGCAGCTTTGCCAATGTGGCTCGCCGTCATGACGTATTGCGCACCGCGTATGTTCAAGACGAAGAAGGCGATCCGCTGGCGCTGATTGCCGATGAGGTGCAACTGGACTTCCCGGTGATCGACCTCTCTGGCCTGTCGTCCAGTGCCCAGCAGGAACAGGTGGCCCAGGCGACGCTGGAAAACGCGCGCATCCCCATCGACTTGGAACAGGCACCGTTGTTGCGCGGGCGGATCCTGCGCCTGGGGCCGACCGAGCACGTGTTGTTGTATGCCATGCACCACATCATCTCCGATGGCTGGTCGATGGGGCTGTTGATCAATGAACTGGTGCAGGGCTATGAGGCGTCCCTCAAGGGTGAACCGATGCCGCTGCCGCCCCTGGAGGTTCAGTACCATGACTTCGCGCTGTGGCAACAGGCGCTGGAGCAGCAGGGCGTGCTGGCGCGACAGGCCGAGTACTGGAAACACCGGCTCGGCGGCTACGAAGGGCGCCTGGACTTGCCACTGAGCAGCCCCCGGGGCCAGACCGCGTCCTACGATGGCGATGCGCTGCAGTTCCAGCTTTCCACTGGGCTGAGCGAGGCCTTGCGCCGGTTAGCCAGCGAGGCCGGTGTCACACTGTACAGCACGCTGCTGGCGTCCTTCCAGGTGTTGTTGCATCGGCTCTGCGACGCGCAAGACCTGGTGGTCGGCGCCGACGTGGCGGGTCGTGAACAACCCGAGCTGGAGCGGCTGATCGGTTTCTTCGTCAACGTACTGCCCCTGCGTTCGCGCTTCGACGCCGCGGCCACGTTCTCGCGCTTCCTGGGGCAGACCCAGGACAACCTGCTCGGTGCCCTGGAGCATCAGGACTTGCCCTTCGACCAGATTGTCGAAGCCTCGGGCGTACCGCGACACAAGGGCATGAACCCGTTGCTCCAAGTGTTGTTCGTGATGAACAACGTGCCGGTGCGCACCCGCGCCATGACCGGGTTGAGCGTGGAAATGCTGCCGGCGCTCGAGACCCATTCTAAATTCGATATGGCGTTGTTCGTTGACGAAGAAGAAGGGCAATTGCGCGGAAATTGGCAATTCGCCACAACCTTGTTCGGACATGAGCGTATTCAGCACCTGATTCAGGCCTGGACAGCCCTGTTGGAACAGATCGTCGCTGATCAGGATATTCAATTGGGAGCTATCAGCATGCCAGTCGACAACAGGGCGGCAGCCGTCACGCCTGCCACCGTCCCAGGGCCCAAGGCCGACAAACTGGGCAAGTTTCTCAAGCGCTCCGTGACACCGCTCACCAAGCCTCGTGCGGCGCGGGTGCGTGAATCACTGGTGGCTGCACCGCAGCGCTTTCCCTTGATGCTGGAACCGGGCGAGCCCCATCTGGATGTCATCGACTGGATCCACCAGAACCGGCCGCTGATCGAGCAAAAGCTGGCCGAACATGCGGGCATTCTGTTCCGCGGTTTCGAGCTGGACGGTATCCAGGGTTTTGAAGCGTTCGCCGAAGCGGTACAGCCAGGGCTTTATGGTCAGTACGGCGACCTGCCGAAAAAAGAAGGCGGCAAGAACACCTACCGTTCCACGCCGTACCCCGAGCGCAAGATGATCCTGTTCCACAACGAAAGCTCCCATCAGGACCGCTGGCCGCGCAAGCAGATGTTCTATTGCGAGCAGGCCGCGCCCGTAGGCGGCGCGACCCCGGTGGTGGATTGCCGGTTGATGTATGAACGATTGCCGGCGGACCTTCGCGAGACGTTCGAAGACAAAGGGTTGCTGTACGTACGCACCTTCACCGCCAAACTCGATGTGTCGTGGCAGCACTTCTTCAAGACCGAAGATCGCCTTGAAGTGGAGGCCCGCTGTCGGGCGGGCGGCATCCAATGGCGCTGGCTCGATAACGACGAGTTGCAGACCCGCACACCGGGGCCCGCGATCATCACGCACCCGATCACCGGAGAAAAGTCGTTCTTCAATCAGGTGCAATTGCATCACATCCATTGGCTGGACCCGGACGTGCGGGAGGACCTGTTGTCGATGTTCGGCCTGGAGCGCATGCCTCGGCATGTGTATTACGGCGACGGCACACCGATTGAAGACGAGGTGATGGCGCGTATCGGTGAGCTGTATGAAGCCTGCGCGGTGCGTTTCGACTGGCAAAAAGGTGATGTGATCCTGCTGGACAACATGCTGGTGGCCCACGCCCGCGACCCGTTCGAGGGCCCGCGCAAGATCGTGGTGGCCATGGGTGATATGTACGACCGTAGCGCGCTGGACAACCCGGCCAGTGCCGGGCACGCGATTCAGGGCAGGCGCAATCTGGAGGAAACCGGAGCATGAGCGAAGTAAGGATGGATCAACAGGGCCCGAGTTTCCCCCTGACGCCCGAGCAACAAATGCTGCTCGAACAACTGTCGCCCACGGCGACCTGTGGCGAGGCGTTGCGCTGGCTGAACGTGGTGATCGACGGTGATCTCGATCCGCAGCGCTTGCAGGTCGCGTTCGATACGCTGCTGGCGCAGCAGCCGATGCTGTTGGCGCGGCTGGGCAAAGTCGCCGGTTTCCACGGTTGGCGTCAGGCCGCCGCCAGCGCCGCTCGCTTCCCGCTGACAGTACAGGCCAGCGAGCAACGGGCCGAGGACATCCAGGCGCAGATCAAGGACTCGATGGGTCGCGCTTTTGTGCTCGGCGAATCGGAAAGCCTCCAGGCCGGGCTTTATCGTCTGGCGCCACGGCAATGGCAACTGGTGCTGGGTATCGTTCGCTGCAGTGCCGATGGGCAATCCCTGAATCTGCTGCTTGAGCAGGTGCAGCAAGCCTACGCCGGGATCCAGGGAGTGGAAGACGCGCCGGAGGAGTTCACCCAATACCTGGAATGGCGCAGTGAGGTGGTGCTGGATGAAGATGCCGCCACCGGACGCACCTACTGGCAGCAGCACCTGCACGGCCTGCAGACGGACATCGCCACGCCGTGGCTGGCCGCACGCAGCGCCGGCAGTGAGACCGGTGCAGGCGACAGGTGCGTGTCGCTGACACTGGAACCTGCCCAGCGTGACGCGTTGTACCGTCTGGCCGAGCAGCTCGGCCAGCCGCTTGCCACGCTGCTGCAAGGCGCGTGGTGGGTGTTGCTGGGGCGTTTGAGCGGGCTTGAGCAAGCGCTGGTCGGTGTGCGCCATGACAGCCGTGGCGACTATGAATACTTCGCCCATGCCGTGGGCGTCTTCGAGAAAACCCTGCCGCTGTGCGTTTCGTTGCCCGCCAGCGTGGCGTTCAGCCAGTGGTTGAGCGAACTGGCGGCGGGCCTCGAAGCCCATCGCACCTGGCAGGAGTACTGGACCCCGGACCTGGCGCCTGACGCACGCCCGGCCTACGGCTTTACCCTGGGGCAGGCCAGCGGTGCCCGGAGCAGTGGCGGCCTGAACTGGGCGGCGCCGGAGCCAATGCTCACGCAGGCCGATGCGTTCGAGTTGCTTTTACAGGTTCAATTGGACGATGCCCAGCGGCTTGCCGCGGTCGATCTGTCTTACGCCAGTTCGCGTTACTCGCTCGCGTCGGCCAGCGTTGTGCTGGAACAGTACGCCGAGCTGTTGGCATCGATCCTTGCTGCACCGCAAACCGCGCTGGCGCAGCTCAATTTGCTCAGTCGCAGCGAAGAGCGGCGCTTGCGGGCGATCAACCCGCCGATGCAGGCATTGGCGGATGGCCGTTATCTGCCGCAGCGCATCGCCGACCTGGCAGTTCATACGCCGGACGCCATCGCCCTGGCCGACGCCCATCAGCACTTGAGCTATGGCCAGTTGCAAGCCCGGGTCGACCGTGTGGCGCAGGGCCTCAAGGACCAAGGTCTGGGCCAGGGTTCGATCGTCGCGCTGGCGTTGCCGCGCTCGGCGCAGCTGGTGATTGCAATGCTGGCGAGCTGGCGCATAGGGGCGGCGTACCTGCCCTTGGATGTGCAGTGGCCCCAGGCGCGCCAGGCGTTGATGCTGGAACAGGCCGACGCGGCCGTGTTGCTCACCGATGCGACGCATCTGCCGGCCTGGCAGGGGCAGCCGTACAAGGCGCTGACATTGGCTGAACTCAGTCAGTCGGCAGCGCCATTGCCGGTGCTCGCCACCAAGGGCAACGACATCGCCTACGTGTTGTTTACATCCGGCTCCACCGGGGTGCCCAAAGGCGTGGTGATCGAGCATCGGCAATTGCTCAACTACACCGCTCAGGCCAGTCAGGCCCTGGGGCTGGGGCAGTGCAAAAACGTCGGTTTCAGCTCCACCGTGGCGGCGGATCTGGGCAACACGGCGTTGTTTGGCGCGTTGTTCAATGGCGCCACCCTGCATGTGGCCAGCGATGAGCAGATGCAGGACGGCGCGTTGTTTGCCCAGTACGTGCAGCAGCAACGGATCGACTGCCTGAAAATCGTGCCGTCGCACCTTGCGGCGTTGCTCGACAGTGAGCAGGCGACACTGCCGCTTACGCTGATTCTGGGCGGCGAGCCGATTCCCGCGACGTTGATCGAGCGCATCGCCCGGTTGCGCAGCGATTGCCGCGTGTTCAACCACTATGGACCGACCGAAACCACGGTGGGGGTGATGATCCATCCATTGGCCCTGGACGGCGCTGCCGGCGATTGTGCGGCGCTGACTCAGGTGCTGGGCAACAACCAGGTTTACGTGTTGGACGCCGATCTGCGCTTGGTGCCGGTGGGCGTGCTGGGTGAGGTGTACCTGGGCGGCGCGCAGCTATGCCGGGGCTATCTGAATGCCGAGGCCGACGAGCAGACGTTCATCCAGAGTCCGTTCGATCCGGCGCAGCGTTTATACCGCACCGGCGACCTGGCGCGTTATCGCCCGGATGGGGCGATCCAGCTGTACGGTCGGCGCGATCAGCAGGTCAAGGTGCGCGGGTACCGTATTGAACTGGCGGAGATCGAGGCCGTGCTTCTGCGCATGCCGCAGGTGGCCGAAGCCCTGGTGCTGCCGGCGGCGTCGGTCGAGCAGGGGCTGTTGGCTTTTGTCGTGGCGCAGCCGGGTAGCGCGGCGGACGTGTTGGACGCCGCGCGTGCCGGGTTGAGCACCCGCCTGCCCAGCGTGATGGTGCCCCAGCACATGCAACTGATCGAAGCGTTCCCGCGGCTGGTCAACGGCAAGATCGATCGCAAGGCATTGCAGCAGTTGGTGGGTGCGACAGCTTCTGGCGAAGACGCAGCGCCGCGCGATGCGCTGGAGCAATTGCTCGCCGCACGCATGGCGCAGTTGCTGGGGCTGGAGCGATTGGGTATCGATCGTGACTTCTTCGCCGCCGGAGGTCATTCGTTGCTGGTGATCAAGTTGGTGGCCGGTATTCGCAAGTTGTTGCAGTGCGAAATTCACCCGGGACTGGTCTTCGATCATCCGACCGTGGCGTCGTTGGCACTGGCGTTGCGGGCGCTAGAGAGCAGTCCGGGGCAACTGGAGAAAATGGCCCAGGTACGCCTGCGCATGGAAGCGATGAGCCCCGAGGAAAAGCTCCGCCTGACCGAACAGGCTCGACAGCTGCAAGCCGCCAAGGCTGCGCAAGGCAACTGACATCACACGAAACAAAAGGCCGTCGCCCAACAGCGCCGGCTTTTTTTTAATCTTTTTCGCGAATGATAAATAAACTCATTCCGGTTTTTGGCAGGTGCTGCGTCTTACTTAGGTATGTGGGCAAATCGGGTCGGGCAGGACGTCCAGGCACCGGGTTTGTCCAGCAAAGCTTTCGTCGTCGTCCAGCCAGATGACCGTGCCCGGGGAGGGGCCGGTCGGCCACGCACTGACATTGCCCTGGCGCAATCGACCGTGCGGGTTCACGTGTGCTGGCGAGCGGCGGGCCCTTCGGCCCCATGGACTTTTACTTCTATCAATAATAGAGAGCACGATGTCATCCATTCATGAGTTGAAACCTCTGTTCAAGGCACTTGTCATGTCCCGCGGCCTGCGTTCGCGGCGGGTGTTGGCCGGTCTGGGGTTGGTCTGCGTACTGCCCCTCAGCGCTCAGGTGATGGCTGAAGACGTCAGCATCAACATTCCTGCGCAACCACTGCCCCAGGCACTGCAAGCGTTTGGTCAGCAGACCAACCAGCAAGTGATCTACAACGCCGCTGACATGGCCGACCTGAAGAGCACCCGCGTCAGCGGCAAGATGAGCCCGCAGGCGGCTATTGCCGAGTTGCTCAAGGGCACGGGGGTGCGGTACAGCGTTGAGGGTAATACCTTGATGCTGGTGCGCGGTTCTGCCGGTGAAGGCCTCGAACTGGGCGCGACCACCATCAGTGCAGAGGCGGTGGACGCGACCACCGAAGGCAGCAATTCATACACCAGTAACGCCGTCACCATTGGCAAGGGCACCCACACCCTCAAGGAAATTCCCCAGTCGATCACCGTGATGACGCGCAAGCAAATGGATGACCAGAACCTGGTCAACCTCAAGGACGCCGTCAACCAGACCACTGGCATCGTCGGCCTGCAAGGCGTCGGCCAAGGCATGATCCTGTCGTCCCGCGGTTTCCAGATCGACGATTGGCAGTACGACGGTGTGCCGATTCCGCGTAACACCTATTCGCTGGGTAACTGGGCTACCCAGGACCTGATCTTCTTCGACCGCCTGGAAATCATGCGCGGCGCCTCCGGCCTGCTGCAAGGCACTGGCAGCCCCGGTGGTGCCGTCAACCTGGTGCGCAAGCGTGGCCAGAACGCACCCACCGTGACCTTGACCGGCAAGGCCGGCTCCTGGGATCACTACGGCCTGCAATTGGACGCCGGCGGCCCGCTGAACCAGGCCGGCAACATTCGCGGCCGCATCGTCGTCGACGAAGACCAGAGCAACTCGTTCGTCGACCATGCGTGGAGCAAGACCCATTCGCTGTACGGCGCGCTGGACGTCGACCTGAACGAAGACACCACCCTGGGCTTCGCGGTCAGCCAATCCAACGGCGAATCGCGCGGCAACATCCGTGGCTTGCCACGCTACGCTGACGGTTCGATGCCGGACGTGTCGCGTTCGACCTATACGGGCGCGCGCTGGAACCGGTCAGAAATCGATGTCACCACCTATTACACCGATCTGGAGCATCGCTTCAACGATGACTGGGCCTTCAAGGTCGGTGCCGTGTACATGACCGAAGACAACCAGGCGAAAAACCAGCGAGTCCAAAGGGGTGGTGGTCTCTTGGCGGATGGCAGTGGCGTGCAATATGCCGACTTCGCGACCGATTTCCAGTCCACGAAGGCCGGTCTGGACATGAACCTGACCGGCAAGTTCGAGGCCTTGTCGATGGAGCAGGAAGTCATGCTGGGCGGCAACTTCTCTCAGTTGGAGACGGATGATCGCTACGCCCGTACCTTCAACAACACAAGCGACTCCATCTTCGATCTGAACAATGACCGTCCGGACATCAGCTACGACAGTCTGATCGCCGCGGGCGGTCAGGGCACCCTTAGTAAGTACGATATCCGCCAGAAAGGTGTGTACGGCACCTGGCGTGTCAAGCCGGTCGACGACCTGACGTTGGTGCTGGGTTCCCGGGTCAGTTGGTATGACTACAGCTACAAGTCGAAAACCGAAACCGCGGCCAACGGTATTGTCACCAACACGCCAAGCACCGGAACTGAAACCGGAGTGGTCACGCCCTACGGCGGTATCATCTATGACCTGAGCCGTGAATGGGCCGTGTATGCCAGTTATACCGATGTGTTCCAGCCGCAGACCAATCTTGATTCCAGCGGTTCGGTGCTCAAGCCAATAGTCGGTACCAACTACGAAACCGGCCTCAAGGGCGAGTTGATGGATGGTCGGGTCAATACCTCTCTGGCCGTCTTCCGCTATGACCACGAGAACCGTGCCGTCTCCATCGCCGGCTGTACTGGACTGAACTGCTCCTCTGCCGCGGGGAAAGTGCGCAGTCAGGGTATCGATGCTGAGATCAGTGGTGAAGTGATAGACAACTTGCAGCTGTTCGCGGGCTACACTTACAACACTACCAAGTACTTGGAGGACACTGACAGCAATGAAGGCAAAATCTTCAGCACCTGGACGCCGAAACACATGCTGCGGGTGTGGGGCAACTACCAGCTCACTGGCGACTGGAGCCGTGTCAGCACCGGCTTGGGCTTCACCACCCAAAGCCACACGATGGTTTACGACTATGATCGTGAAATCCCGGGTTACACCGTATGGAACGCCCGTGTCGGCTATCAGTTGACGCCGGAAATCGCTTTGGCGGTCAATGCCAACAACCTGTTTGACAAGACGTACATAACGTCCGCTTACAACCAGCTCAATGGCAACAACAACTTTGGTGATCCGCGCAATCTGATGTTCAGCGTGACTTACAAACCGCAGTTCTGATTTGCGCGAGAACCAGAAAATCGTCTTGTGCCTAATGCTGTTCACTTGGAAAAATGGCGCTTCTTTCAGGAATGGGAGGCGCCGTTTTTTTTGGGCGTGGGGAGGGGGCATATCCGTTTCTTCGGTAGTGGCTACTGGCGGTTCCGCTCTTACAGCGGGTCACTTTTGAAGAGCCCGGAAGCCGGCCCAGTCGAAAGTAACCACAACGCTCATGCCCCACCACTCGGTGCCTCGCCTAGGCTCGGCATGCCTGAACGAAGGCATCGCTCCGTGGGCCCACGGAGCAATGCCTTCGTTCAGCCAGCGTGGTTAACGGGGCGCCCCAGATCAACGTCCACCGCGAGGCGGCCTGATAGCCGATCTGGTTCTTGGTGGGACCGCGTTTCTCCTGTGGGAGCGGGCTTACTCGCGAAAGCGGTGGGTCAGTTTTCGGTGATGTTGGCTGTGCTGGCGTCATCGCGAGCAGGCTCGCTCCCACAATGAGATCGGAGTACGACCGGGAGAGCCAGGCCGGCTGTCAGGCCGCCTCGCGAGCAAGCTTTGCTCCCACAGATTCTGCTCAAGCAGATCTGATGGGTGTACGACCGGGAGAGCCAGGCTGGCTGTCAGGCCGCCTCGCGAGCAAGCTTTGCTCCCACAGATTCTGCTCAAGCAGATCTGATGGGTGTACGACCGGGAGAGCCAGGCCGGCTGTCAGGCCGCCTCGCGAGCAAGCTTTGCTCCCACAGATTCTGCTCAAGCAGATCTGATGGGTGTACGACCGGGAGAGCCAGGCCGGCTGTCAGGCCGCCTCGCGAGCAAGCTTTGCTCCCACAGATTCTGCTCAAGCAGATCTGATGGGTGTACGACCGGGAGAGCCAGGCCGGCTGTCAGGCCGCCTCGCGAGCAAGCTTTGCTCCCACAGATTCTGCTCAAGCAGATCTGATGGGTGTACGACCGGGAGAGCCAGGCTGGCTGTCAGGCCGCCTCGCGAGCAAGCTTTGCTCCCACAGATTCTGCTCAAGCAGATCTGATGGGCGTACGACCGGGAGAGCCAGGTCGGCTACTAGGCCGCCTCGCGCTGGACGTTGATCTCGGCGCCCCGTTAACCACGCTGGCTGAACGAAGGTATTGCGCAGTGGGCAACCCGGCATGGATGCCGGGTTAGCCGCGCTGGGCCCAGGGTGTGTAAAAACAAATAAAACATCGTCGGCACGTAGTGCCGACAGGTGTTGGCCAATTGATTAAAACCTAAAGCGCTCTTGTAGCTCCAAACGGCCCCTACAAGCGCTAGCAAGGCTCCGTAGGCTTGATTAACGGGGCAAAACGGCAGGCTTCAGGCCGCCAGCGCTTTCATCAGACCCTGCGCACCAAGGATTTTCATCACCCTTTTCCAATTGTAAGCGAGCACATTCAAGCTCATTTCGGTGCTTACCCCAGCCAGCCGCCGCGTCAGAAAATGCGTCGCCCCCATCCATTGCTTCAGCGTCCCGAAGGGGTGTTCGACCGTTCGCTTGCGGATGCTCATCATCTGCGGCTCATTGTTCAGGCGGACCTGCATTTCCTCCAGTACCGCCTCATGTTCCCAGCGCCGAATCTTTCGCTCTCTGGCCGGCGTGCATTGCGCCTTTATCGAACAGGCCTGGCAGTTGGAGTGCCAGTAAACGTCCAGCTTCTTGCCCTTGTCGACATAAGAGTTGCGCCAGATCAGCACTTGCTTGGCGGGGCAGACATACACATTTTTGTCCGCGTCGTAAATAAACTCGTCATTACCGAAACGGCCATCAAATTTGGCCCGCGAACTCAGCGTTTTCGGCACATAAGCGGTGATCCCTGCCTCGTGACAGGCCAGGATTTCTCTGCTTTTGTAATACCCTCGGTCCGCTACCACCGACAACGATTCGATTTGCATCGCCTCACGGGCCTGCTGGGCCATCGAGCTAAGCTGATCACGGTCGTGACCGACATTGGTCACCTCGTGCGCGACAATCAAATGGTGTTTGGTATCGACTGCTGTCTGCACGTTGTAGCCCACGATGCCATGACCGCTCGTCATCATCATCGAGCGCGCGTCCGGGTCGGTCAGCGAGATCTGTTTGTCCGGCGATGCTTCAAGCTGTATTTCAATCGCCTGGAGCGCCTTCATCTGCTCCTTCAATTTGGCGATCTTCTCTTCCAGGCCGCCTTTGGGCCCTGAAGACTTGGGCTCTTGCCGATCAGCCTCATCCAGCGCCTTCAGATAACGGGCAATGCTTGATTCGATCTCTTCCATCCGGCGCTTCAGCTTGGCGCTGGTGAAGTTGCGGTCGCGGTGGTTCACCGCCTTGAATTTACTGCCATCGATGGCAACGAAATGTTCCGAGAAAAGCCCCAGTTGTTGACACAGCACGACGAACTGCCGACAGACTCCTCGAATGGCCTTTGAGTTGTCTTTGCGGAAGTTGGCGATGGTCTTGAAATCCGGCATCAGGCGACCGGTCAGCCACATCAACTCGACGTTGCGCTGCGCCTCGCACTCAAGACGCCGGCTTGACTGGATACGGTTGAGATAGCCGTAGATGTAGATTTTCAGCATGACTGCAGGGTGATAAGCCGGTCGGCCCGTTTTAGCGGGGACAGCGCTTTCAAAACCCAAGGTGATCAGGTCGAGTTCATCCACGAAGACATCGACAACGCGCACCGGATTGGTATCGCTGACGTAGTCGTCCAAGCTCTCGGGGAGCAAGGTAGTTTGATCTCGATGTTCACCTTGGATGAAGCGTTTCATGGGCAGCCCTTGCAATGAAGTCCTGGGGAAATCATAGCAAGGGTTGGCTTCAGGGTTTTGACACACTCTGGGCCATGGATGGCCCTTCGCGGCGGGCCCACGGAGCAATGCCTTCGTTCAGGCACACCGAGCCTAGGCGAGGTGCCAAGTGGTGGGGCAAAAGCGTTTTGCTTACTTTTGCGCTTTTCAAAAGTGAGCCGCCGTCAGGGCGGAACCCTAAGCCGCCGTTACCGAAGAAACGGATATACACACCTACCCTAAGCGCTTTTCCCCTTCAATCGCACTGGCCAGAAAACCCTCGACCAGCGAATCAAGCAACGCATCATCAAAAATCATACTGCGATGCCGCAACGGAGAATGCACCGAGCATTGCAACTCACCCGTCAGGCTGTATTCCTTGAGCAGGGCTTCGCAGAATGCCAGTTCCCCCGGGGTTTTCTCCGCCTGTGTCCACCAGCAACTGGGACGTACCCGCACCGGTTTGAAGCTGAACCCCACAAAAGCCTCCAGCAACCGATCATGCACGGAGAACGCCTGGGCGTTCATGACTTCATCCTTGACGCTCTGCACGATTGACAACAAATCGCCTCGCCCCGGCTCTATCTGAAGGGTGGCCCATTCATGGAAGGCCTGGACCGTGCTGGCGGGGTGCTCTTGGCGGTAAGCCGCCGTGCGTTCGGTGAGGGTTGGAAACAGCAGGTCGAAATATTCGATGGCCTCAAGCAGATCCTGGGAGGCCGGGTCGACTTGCTCAGCGCCTGGCAAATGCCGATGACGCGACAATGTTGCCGGGTACAGATGTTCAGGAATCGTGGCGTCCACCAAGCCGAGAAAACTCACGGTGTGGCCCTGGCTTTCCAGTGTCGCCGCGATGTCCAGCGCGATAGCGCCGCCCAACGACCAGCCCATCAGGTAATAGGGGCCTTGCGCCTGGGCCTTGACGATTTCCTGGCTGTAATCGGCAATCATCTCGCGCCAGGCTTCAGGCCCAGCGTGGGGTTCGCTGAAGCCGCGGTGCATGACGCCAAAGGTGCGCGCCCGATGTTGGAGTTTGCGCGCCAGCGGCTGGTAACAGAACACGATGCCTCCGCTGGGATGCAGGCAGAATAACCGCGGTGCCGTGGCGGGGGCGTTGTTCAATTCGACAAGGCATGGGCTCTGTTCGCGGTGCTTTTGCGACATGAACAGGGCCAGCTCGGCGACGCTCGGGTTGGCCAGCAACTCCTGCAGCCGCACGGTGATATTCAGGCGGGCCTTGAGCTGGGCAATCAGCTCGATCGCCAGGATCGAATGCCCGCCCAGTTCAAAGAAACTGTCATTGATCCCCACGCGCTCAACCTTGAGGGACTGTTGCCAGAGCTGCGCCAGGGCTTCTTCCAGCTGCGTGCGGGGTGCCAGGTAATTCGGATGCCAGAGACGGGCGTCCGGTTCCGGCAAGGCCTTGCGGTCGAGCTTGCCATTGGCATTGAGCGGCAAGTGATCGATGAACAACAGATGGCTGGGCACCATGTAGTCCGGCAACTGCGCTTTGAGCGCGGCCAACAGACCTTCGCGTAACTCGGCCGTGGCCGGTTGCGTGGCAATCACGTAAGCGACCAGTTGCAGGCCGCCGGGGCCTTCGTGGGTCAACACGACACCATCGCGCACCGCCGGCAGGGTTTGCAGGCGTGCCTGGATTTCACCCAGTTCAATGCGGAATCCACGGATCTTGACCTGATGATCCAGGCGCCCGATGTATTCGATGCTGCCGTCGGTGCGGTAGCGGGCCAGGTCCCCGGTGCGATACAGGCGGCCACCCGGCAGCGGGTCGAACGGGTCGGGGATAAACCGTGTGGCGGTCAGGTCGGCGCGCCGGTGGTAGCCGCGGGCCAGGCCGGCCCGGCCAACGTGCAGCTCACCGATGCAACCCTTGGGCACCGGGTTCAGGTGCGCGTCGAGCAGGTACCAGGACAGGTCGACGATAGGCTCTCCGATAGGGCTCGCGGCCTCGCTGTGCACGTCATGCATCGACAGCGGTCGCCAAGTGACGTGCACCGTCGTTTCGGTGATGCCATACATGTTGATCAACTGCGGCGTCTGGTCGCCGAACCGTTCGAACCAGGGGTGCAGACTCTGCACATCAATCGCTTCGCCGCCAAAAATCACCTGACGCAACCGCTGGACGAGAGGCTGCCGAGGCGCGCAGGCGACCTGTAGCAACGCCTTGAATGCCGAGGGCGTCTGGTTGAGCACCGTGACGTTTTCCTGGCAAAGCAGGGCGTAGAAATCCTCCGGCGAACGGCTCACGGCATGGGGCACGATGACCAGTCGACCGCCGTGCAGCAGGGCTCCGAAAATCTCCCACACGGAAAAATCGAAGGCATAGGAATGAAACAGGCACCAGACGTCCTGCTGACCGAAACTGAACCAGTGGTCCGTGGCCTGGAACAATCGGCTGACGTTGTGGTGGGCGAGCAATGCGCCTTTGGGCTGGCCGGTCGAGCCTGAGGTGTAGATCACGTACGCCAGGTTATCCGGGTGCATCGGCACATCCGGGTTGTGCTCGGGACCGACGCTAGCAGCATCGACCTGATCCAGCAGCAGACAGGCTATGCCAGCGGGCAGCGCCAGCGATTCACGCAGATGAGCCTGGGTCAGGATCTGCGTGACGCCACTGTCCTGGATCATGTAGGCCAGGCGGTCGGCCGGGTAGGCCGGGTCCAATGGTACGTAGGCACCACCGGCCTTGAGGATCGCCAGCAGGCCGATGATCATCTGCGGCGTGCGCTCGACGGCGATGCCGACCAACACGTCGGGCCCGACACCCTGGGCGATCAGCTGATGGGCCAATTGGTTGGCTTGTCGGTTGAGCTCGGCGTAACTGATGTGCTGCCCTTCAAAAGTCAGGGCGATGGCGTCACCCGTGGCGGCGGCATGGGTTTCGATCGACTGGTGCAGGCACTGTCCGCGATGCAGTCGGGTCGGCTGGCGGTTCCAGTGGTCCAGGGTTTGCTGCTGTTCATCGGCGTTGAGCAATTGCAGTTCGCCGAGGGCACGTTCGGGCGTCTCGATCAGGCCCCGCAACAGGTTTTGCCAGTGCTCGGCCATGCGCTCGATGGTGTCTGCGCGATAGAGATCGCGGCGGTATTGGAATGTCGCCACGATCTGCTGCTGTGAATAGTCGACATCCAGCGACAAGTCGAACTTGGCCTGGCTGTCACCGGTATCGAGAAACTCCAGCGCCAGTTGACCACGGGTCGGCGCCGGCAGTGGGGGCGTGCCGGTGCGCCAGTTGAACAAGACCTGGAACAGCGGGTTGGCGCCCTGTACGCCGGGACGTTGCAACTGATCAAGGATCAGCTCCAGTGGGTAGTCGGCATGTTCAAGCGCGGCGAGGGACTGCGCGCGCAAGTCCCAAAGAAACGCCAGCACGCTGCGGGCCGAGTCGATCCGTGCCCGATACACCTGGCTGCTGACGAAGAACCCCACCAGGTCCTGGCTTTCCTGGCTGTTGCGGTTGGCGTTGGGGACGCCGACGGTGAAGTCGTTCTGGTTGCTGTAGCGGCCCAGCAACAATTGCCAGGCACCCAGCGCCACCACGAAAGGCGTCAGCCCCAGGCGTTGGCAGAACGCTTCCAGGGCCCGGGTCATTGCCGGGGCAAGCGCCACATGCACGCGTCCGGCCATCGGTTGCTGGCGGGTGGCGCGGGGGAAATCCTGGGGCAGCTCCAGCGTGGGCAGGTCGTGGCCCAGGTAATTGCTCCAGTATTCGCCACTGCGCTGGCAGGCTGCGCTCTGTAAATATTCGCCTCGCTGGTGGGTGGCGTAGTCGGTGTATTGCATGGACAGCGGCGGCAGCGCTGACGGATCACCGAGCAAGGCCTGGGCATAGGCCTGGGTCATGTCCTGCATGAGGATCGTGTTGGACCAGGCATCGGAGACGATGTGATGCATGTTGAGCAACAGCACATGTTCGTCGCTGCCCAGCCGCAGCAGCGTTGCCCGCATCAGCGGCGCCTGGGTGAGATCGAACGGTTGCCGGGCGTGCTGCTCGATGCGCTGGGAGAGCGCCAGGGCGCGTGCCGGCTGGTCGAGCGTGCCGAGATTCTCCCGGTGCAGGATCAGGCTGGCGTGGCGCTCGACCACCTGGGTCGCGGCGCCGTCGATTTCAATGAACGCGGTGCGCAGGATGTCGTGGCGGTCGATGACGCGATTGAGTGCCTGCTCCAGGGCGTCGGCATTGAGCTCGCCCGTCAGCCGCAGGGCGCGTGGCAGGTTGTACGCCGAACGGGTCGGGTCGCGCTGTTGCTCCAACCACAAGCGTTGCTGGGCGAAAGACAAGGGCGCGCGGTCCAGCCGGGGGGAGCTTTCCTGCCTGTCGCCAGCGACATCCTCCAGCAGCAGCGTCAGCAGATCATCATCTAGCAGTTCGTTCATGGTGTTCTCGCGGTAAACAGCATTGCGTCGGACAGGCTCAGGCAAAGGCTGCCGGGACCTTTTCACTGACGACCCGACCGGCCTGCATCCGGATCAGTTGGTCGGCGATAGCGAAGTAACGATCGTCGTGGGAAATGACGATGATGGTTTTGCCCAGCGCCTTCAGTTCCGGCAGCAGTTCGGTATAGAAAACGCGGCGGAACACCGGGTCCTGGTCAGCGGCCCATTCATCGAACACCAGCACCGGGCGTTCTTCCAGCCAGGCGTTGAGCAATGCCAGGCGTTTGCGTTGGCCAGTGGACAGGTCGGTGGTGCTGAAGGCACCGTCGCGGATACTGACCTTATGGGCGATTTCCAGGCGTTCCAGGTAGCGGTTGGCATTTTCAGGCACTTGTTGATCGCCCTGGACCAGTTCATCGAACAGGTAGTAATCGGCAAAAATCGTCGTGAACAACTGGCGATAATCGTCACGTTGGGCCGCCAGCACCGGTTCGCCGTCGAGCAGGATGTCGCCGCCCTGGGGGGCATAGAGCCCCAGCAGCAGCTTGATCAGCGTGGTCTTGCCGCCACCGTTCTCGCCGACGATGAACACAATGTCGCCCTGGGCAATGGACAGGTTGACCGGTCCAAGGGCAAAGGCTTGGCTGCCGTCGACCGCCGGGAAGGCGTAATGCACGTCACGCAACTCAAGCTGCTGGATCGTCGGCTTGGCGACACGCTTGTCATTGAGCAGCAGGTGCGGTTCGGGTGAGGAAAACTGTTCGGCCAGTTCGGCGATGCGCTTGAACGCAATGTTCGCCCGGCTGATCACCGGCAAGGTCATCACCAGGTATTCCAGTGGGCCCTTCATGTACAACAACACCAGCACGAAACCGCTGAGCACGGCCTTGTCGGTGCCCAGCCACAGCGATTGCAGGGCCAGCACCAGGCCGATGACTACAAAAAACAACATCGAGCCGAAGGTCTTGGCCACCACGAAGGTGTTGACCGAGCGGATATTGGTGTCGCAGATGTAGTCGGCGGTGGCTTCGATGCGCTGGCTGAACATGCGCTGGCGGCGTGGGCGATGGATACGCAGCTCCTTGGCCCCGGCGGCGATTGCGCTGTAGTGTTTTTGCAGCGCGTCTTCGGCCTCGCGGGCGTCTTCAAAACCCCGGATGCCTCGGCCCCGGGCGACGTATTGCACGACCGTGCCGATCACCAGTGCCACCAGTAACAGCAAGAACATCGGCAGTGACAGGTAGGCCAGATAACCCAGGCAACCGAGGGTCACGGTGAAGGCGATGGCCAGCGGTGCGAACGAAAACGCGAAATTGCTGACGGTGTTGACGTCGTGGGTCAGCACCGGGATGAGTCGATGGCTGCGAAAGCGCTCGATCTGTTCGATGGGCGCCAGCAGCACTTTCTTGCCGAGGGATTTGCGCAACCCGGCGATGATGTTCTGGCCGACATGGTTGGTGCCGATGTCGGAAACAATCGAGGTCAGCAGGGCCACCGCGCAGAGTCCCACGAACGTCATCAGCGTCTGGGCCGTGGGCTTGGCCGCGGCGTTCAGGGCGTCGTTGATGGTGGCCAGCAGGGCGGTGATGCTCAGGCCGCCCAACATGCCCAAGAAGATGGAGCCTGCGACAATCAGCCGGAAGGGTTTGAGCAGGACGAACAATTCACTGATCACCCCGCGTGTTGGTTGGCTCATGGAGGTTTCCCTGCTTGATGAAAAGGGCGAAGGCCATCGCGGGTGTTCACCGCATGGGCTGGAGGACGGCGGCACGCCGGTTGGGGCGCGCCCACCTGTAGAACGATTGTTGGGGGAAGGGATTTAGTGATGCCTACTGCATCGGTCCAGACGAGCGACTCACCTGTGGCGAGGGGATTTATCCCCGCTGGGCTGCGAAGCAGCCCCAATGAAATCACCGCGTTATTTCTGGCTGATCGGTGTTGCCTTTTTGGGGGCTGCTTCGCAGCCCAGCGGGGATAAATCCCCTCGCCACAAGGTATTTGGCTGAGCTTGCCGGTTTACATATCCCGCGCCACCCGAAATCCCAGCCAATCGCCCCGTGCATCGGGGTACACCGCATTGCGATTGCCCGAGCGGGAGAACACCGGCGCTTCGCCCCAGTCGTTGCCGCGGATGCGGCGTGCCTTGCAATCACCGCTGAGCCAGGCGCTGCCGTCGCTCGGGGCGCCCACATAATTTTCGTTATAGCAATCGGCGGTCCACTCGTAGACGTTGCCGTGCATGTCGTACACGCCAAAGGCATTGGGCGCGAAGCTGCCGGCCGGGGCGGTGAAGTTGTAGCCGTCGGCCGCGCCGTAGGTGTTGGCGTGCTGGGCGATGCTGTAGTCCTTGCCCTCGTCGAACGGGAAGGGGAACGGCCCGGTGCTGCCGCCGCGTGCTGCGTATTCGCGCAGGGACTCGCTGACCAGTCGGTAGTGTTTGCCGGTCTTTTTCGACAACCACGCCACGTAGGCATTGGCCTCGGAAAAATCCATGCACACCGCCGGATGTCGGTCGGTGTACTGCTTGCGCGGGTCGCTGCCCTGGTAGTCCGGGATGCCGGCCTTGCAGGCGCGGCCGGGACGTTTGTCGCCGTCGGGCATCGAGTAGCCGGTGTCGCGCAGGTAGGCGAACCATTCACCTTTCAATACCTGGAAGCGACTGATCGCCAGCGGCTTGGCAAACATCACCGGGTGCATCGGGCCTTCGTCGGGCTCGCGTCCCACTTCGTTTTCCGGGGTGCCCATCTGGAAGGTGCCGGTGGGCAGCACGACCATTTCCGGGCAGTCCTTGCAGTCGCGAAAGACCTGGCCTGGTTGCGAGGCTTGGGCGCCGGAGGGCAGCAGAGCGGCGAGGGCCAGTGCCGGAAATACCTTCAACGAAAAACTGTTCATCCATCTCTCTCGATAAGGTCAGGTTCAGAATGTCTTGCCCAACAAGCCCATGAAGTGATCGATCTCGGCTTCGGTGTTGAGCAACCCCGGGGCGGTGCGGACCACCGGCCCCGCATCGCGATGCACGGCATCGGCGATCACGCGGTTCTTCATCAGGTAGGCGGCCACCTCGTCGCTGTCGCGGCCCTTGACCCGGAAGAAAGTGAAGCCGGCGGACAGCTCCGGGCTCAGCGGGGTGACCAGCTCGATCTGCGGCTGTGCCACCAACTGTTTTTTCAGATAGCTGTTGAGGGCATGGATGCGCGCCTGCACCTCGGCCTTGCCCAGTTGCAGGTGCAACTTGAACGCCTCGTCCGCCGCCCAGCGATGCTCGAAGGCGTGGTAGCCGCCCGGCGTCATGGTGGTGGAAAACGCCTTGGCCTCAGAGAACGTTGGAATGATCGGCGTGACGTACTTGAGCTCTTCGCTGCGGCTGCACACCAGGCCCGTGCCGCGCGGGCCGAACATCCACTTGTGGGTGCCGGCGATGAAAAAGTCACAATTCATGGCGGGGAAGCTGAAGTCTTCGACGCCGAAACCGTGCACGCCGTCCACCACATAAATGATCCGCTGCTCATCGCTGCGACCCTGGTTGTGCTTGTCCACCAGGGCGCCGATCTTGTTGATCGGCAGCTTCACGCCGCTGCCCGAGTGCACCCAGGTCATGCCCAGCACCCGGGTTTCGGGGCGGATGTTGCGGTCGATGGCCGTGAGGATTTGTTCGTGGCTGGCGTCGTGGGCGTTCTCGAACAGCTTGATCTTGCGCACCCGTGTGCCAGTCCGTTGGGTGCGCAGGTCGAGAATGGTGTGGGTGGCGTAGTGTTCGTGGGCGGTGCTGAGGATTTCCTGGTCGGCCGCCACATGGACGCCGCCGTAGATCATCGACAGGCCTTCGGTGGTGCTGCCGGTGAGGGCGATCTGCGCAGGGCTCGCTTGCAGGTAGCGGCCGGCCCAGGTGCGGACGTTTTCCTCGCGTTCTTCGGTGACGCCCAGGTCCCAGTCCATCAACAACCCCGGGTTTTTATCCAGGGCGGCGCGGTGCTTTTCGATGGCCTCGCGCACCGGACGCGGGTGAGTGGTGACCAGGAAATTGGAGAAGTGCAGGTAGTCCGGGTCCTGGTCGAACAGCGAGCGCAGTTGTGCCCATTTATTCTTCGGCAGCGGCGGCAGAGGATCGGCGCTGGCCGTGGCGGGCAGGCTGGCGGCGAGGGGCAGGCCGGCGGCGAGGATTCCGGCCTGCTTGAGGAAAGTGCGACGTTCATTCATGGCTGGATCGCCTGCTGGGTCGAGGCGATGGCGGGGCGGGCGGCTTTCTGGACCTGGTCCCAGACCCGCAGGAAATTGCCGCCCCACAGTTTGGCGATGTCGGCTTCGGAGTAGCCGCGGGTCAGCAGTTCGGCGGTGACGTTGCGGATATCGCCGACGTTCTCCCAGCCTTTCACGCCGCCGCCTTCGTTGAAGTCAGAGCTGATGCCGACGTGGTCGATGCCGATCTTGCGCACGGCATAGTCGATGGCGTCCCCCAGGTCCTTGAGGCTGGCCTTGGGTTCGTCTTCGAGGATGCCGTAGAGCTGGCCGGCGTATTGGCCGAACTTCTGTTCCGGCCAGGCGGCGATGATCGGGTCGCCGGGCATCAGCGCCATCGCCAGGTTGGGCAGTGGCGGCAGGTCGAAACGTTGGCGCAGGTCGTTGAGTTTGTCCTGGGTCTTTTGCGTCAGCGGGCGCAGGTACTGGGAGAAACCAACGATCTGCACCACGCCGCCGCTGGCCTTGATCAGTTGCATTTCCTTGTCGCTGAGGTTGCGCGGGATGTCGACCATCGCCCGTGGCGCCGAATGGGAGGCCACCAGCGGCGTGCGGCTCAGTTGCGCGACTTGCTCCAGGGCCTGGGTCGACATCTGCGACACGTCGATGATCACACCCAGGTCGTTCAGGCGCGTCACCGCTTGCTTGCCGATGTCCGACAGGCCGCCGAGGGCGTCGGGCGAATCGTTGAAGAACGGCAGCGGACGGGAGGAGTCGGCCCAGTCGTTGTTGCCGATGTAGCTGAAACCGAACATGCGCATGCCCCGCGCTGTCCACAGGTCCAGCAGGCTCAGGTCATGGCCGAGGGGATAGGCGTTGAGCATGCTGATGAAGATCGCGAACTTGCCTTCGCCGTGCAGACGCCGGAAATCGTCCGGGGTGTAGGCGATGGCGACCTGGTTGGGAAAGTCGCGGACCATGCCGGTGATGATCTTGTAGCGCACTTCCTGCTGGTTGCGCGCTTCTTCGACGAAGCCGGCGGTGGGCTTGTGCGGAGCGTTGGGACCGTTCCACAACTCCGGCCAGCCAAACACCGTCAGGGCCGCGCCGGACAGGTGGCCGCGGTTGGCTTTCACCAGGTCGAACTGGCCCTTGCCGTCCTTGTCGGCTTCGTTGCCGGCGGTGCCGAAATCCAGCGGCACGGTGATGTGGCTGTCGAAGGACAGCAGGCGTTCGTGCAGCTCCCTGGCCTCTTTCATCACCTTGACCGGATAGCCGGGGTTGTCTCGCCACCAATGGTCCCAAGCCGCGACGCCTGCACCGACAGCCAATGCCAGGGCCAGGGGCAGGCCGATGAAAAGAGCCTTTTTCGAACGAGGTGTTGTCATTGCCGATCTCAGTCAGGTTCGCCTTGGAAGGACAGGCGCGAGGCCTTTGCTATCTGGGGAGAACGAGCGATCGGGCGGGAAATTTAGGCGTTCTCAAGGCCGCCATCGCGAGCAAGCTTTGCTCCCACAGTGCAATTGCAATGGGTTTCACCTGTGGGAGCAAAGCTTGCTCGCGATGAGGCCCTCACAGCAGCCTATAAATTTGTCAGCCCACCCATCGTTCTAGCTTGGATAAAGCCCGCTCCAGGGCTGGACACAGGTAAGGCAATGACGATTTCTCGACGATGGTTCATGGCAGGCCTGGCGCTGACCGGTGCCGCCGTGCCTGCGGTGTATTACGGGCATCGCGAACTGACCCGGCCGGACCCGACCATTACCCCCGGCGAGGCCTCGTTCGACGTGGCCGATGTAGCGGGCCAGCGCCGGGCCGATACGTTGCGGGGCATCTGGACGATCCGTTTCACCGGCCGCGACGCCGGTCTCGAAGGCTTGCCCCAGGACGATCTGCAGTTGTTCCTCGATATCGGCCAAAGGGGCCGTGGCCTGGTGGGCTACCTCGACACGGCCGAACGCTTGCGCGGCACCGATGAGCCGCGTTATCGGGTGCTGGGGGACCTGGCCGGCAGCGATCCGCAGCAGTTGAGCTGGCGCTTGATGAGCGCTCGACAGGGCGCGCCGGACTATGAATTCATCATGACCCTGGACGAAGTCTGGGCCAGCTTTGGCAATGCCGGCAGCGCCACCCTCAGCGGTCGTGTGTGGCGCCTGGACCGTCCCTTGGCGCTGCCTGAACAGGACAATCATTTCATCGCCCTCAAGCAGCGTTTCCCCGAAGCCCGGGAACGCACGCCGCTGAGCCCGCCGCTGCTGGCCTGGCTGGTGTCGCCCGAGCATCGGCTGTTCCACCAGCTCTGGCATGCCACGCGGGACAAATGGCACACCCTGGACGAGGACAAGCGCAACGCCCTGCGCGGCATCGGCTGGCAGCCCGGACCTCGGGACCAGGAGCGTGATGCTCGCGGCAAGCGCAAGGATCGCAACGGCTCAGGCGTGGACTTTTTCTTCATGCACCGGCACATGCTCGGCACGGCCCGTTCGTTCCAGCCGCTGCCGTCGTGGCCGCGCTTCCCTTTGCCGCAACCGGAACTTGAACGTGATCGCCTTGGGTTCGCCCGCTACCTCGATAACCACGATGGCACGGCCTTGCCGCCGACCTGGCTGGCCCGTGGCGACGAGCAGTACGCCCAGTGGGTCAGCGACATCAAGACCGCGGAGACGTACCACAGCAATTTCCAGGTCTGGGAATCGCGCTACCGCGACCCGCGCTATCTGTCGAAACTGACCCTGGGCCAGTTGGGTTCGGAAGTGGAACTGGGCCTGCACGACTGGCTGCATATGCGCTGGGCCTCGGTGCCGCGCGACCCGTCCAACGGCCACCCGGTGCCGTTCGCCCGCGACCCGGCGGACTTCGCCCAGCGCTGGTTCGCCCCGGAAAACGACTTTCTCGGCGATCCGTTTTCCTCCCACGTGAACCCGGTGTTCTGGGCCTTCCACGGCTGGATCGATGACCGCCTCGAAGACTGGTTCCGCGCCCATGAACGTTTCCACCCGGGGGAAGTGAGCCGGCTTCAGGTCAACGGCGTGCCCTGGTTCGCTCCGGGCCGCTGGGTCGAAATCGCCGACCCCTGGCTGGGCCCGGTCACCCACGGTTGCAGCACCACGCCGGGGTTGCAGCCCGGACGCTCGGTGGAGATGGACCCGGAAACCATGAAACTGGCCCTACGCATCACCTTCGGCAGCGACGACAAAAAGCTCTCCGAGCTGTTCCGCCGCGTGCCGCAACGGCCGTGGTATGCGCGCAATCTAAAGTCCAAGCCGGTGTGAGCTCAGCCAGCTTTTCCGGATCGACCTGTTAGTTCTTACAGCAGACGCGGTCTGTTGTAGAGAGTACGTTGCTCCAGTGCGATGATCATTGGAGGACTTCAAATGGAAACCAGCAAAGGTATCTTGGTCACGCTGGCTGAAAAAACGGGCGAAACCTATCGTGCGGTCAAAATCGATTTTGTCACCCGCATGACGGGCTTCGTTGACGACGACCCGAGTAAGGATTTTTCCGACTCGATCGTGGCCTCCTACAGCGTTCGCGTCTCCAGGACGAAGCCCGATGGACCTTTGGACAAGGTCTCGATCCATGGCGACATCGATGGCGATAACGACGTGGACGAATACGACAAGCAGGCACTGATCGAGCTGGCGACGGCAGCGCTCAAGGTGCCGCCGCCAAACTAGCTTATCCCTGCGAACATCCACCGGACTTAAGTCGAACACTGGTATGTGGCGAGGGGGTTGCGGTGCGGGACTTTATCGTGGCGCGGCGATGTCCAGGGCGCGGTTCGCTGAGGTTGGCCAATAGACATTCCATGTCCGAGTCTTGCGCCACGGTGAACAACTGGCCGGGGGACGAGTCGGGTTTTTCGGGTTTACTGATCGTTCCCACGCTCCGCGTGGGAAACGCAGCCAGGGACGCTCCGCGTCCCAAAGAGCCGAACGCAGAGCGTCCATAGAGGCATTCCCACGCGGAGCGTGGGAACGATCAAACTCGGGCTGTATAGATGGCTGCTTTTGTGGCGAGGGAGCTTGCTCCCGCTGGGCTGTACCCTGTAGGAGCTGCCGAAGGCTGCGATCTTTTGATCTGACGCTTGGGACTCAAGCGTCAGGGGAAAGATCGCAGCCTCGTTGCACTCGTCAGCTCCTACGGGACGTAGCCCTGCACAATGACGCGGGTACTTATCGCGGCGCGGCGATGTCCAGGGCACGGTTCGCCAGCAGCTCACTCAGCTCGACCATCTGCTGGATGCCCAGGGCAAAACTTCGTTGCGCGCCTTCCAGATCAAAGGCCAGTTCGTTGGCCATGACATTGACCGAGGCGAGGGTTTCGCTGAGGTTGGCCAATAGACATTCCATGTCCGAGTCTTGCGCCACGGTGAACAACTGTCCGGGGGACGAGTCGGGTTTTTCGGGTTTGGGATCGAGGTAAAAGGCGAGGGCGCGGTCGGCGGCTTCGTTGAGTTTTTTGGACTCGTCTTCGGGGGGATTGGGGGTGATCTTGAACATGGTGTAACTCCTAGTATTGATTTTCAGGAGCCGACACCATCGCTACCAAACGATTGGGTGGCGGCCGTACGCGGGTTGGTAGACCGGAGCACTAGGAACCCGGCGCGCCCGAAGACGCCCTGCGCACGGCCACCATGACACAGACGCGAGAGAGCATCTGTAGAAGGTGGCGCTTGCGCCTAGTTGACTCGCGGGCTACCAAACCCGATCGCTGAAATCAGCGACCTGAGAACAGTAAAAGCCACAAGCCAAGCGCACAAGCCGGCGGATTCTGGCGCAGTTGTAGGCAATGACGCAAGGCGACGTAGCCTCGCTCGGGAGTCCTACATGGCCTGATAAACAGAGCCAAAGCCGAACACTATTTGTGGCTAGACGATGGATCTGTGGGAGCAAGGCTTGCCCGCGATGCAGGCACCTCGGTCTCCGGAAACCGTGTCGACTTCATCGCGGGCAAGCCTTGCTCCCACAGGGGATAAGTTTCCCTCCCCTTCATTTGTCACTGGGCGTGAAGGGAGGAGAGCGCTTATCGCGGCGCGGCGATGTCCAGGGCGCGGTTCGCCAATAGCTCGCTCAGCTCGACCATCTGCTGGATGCCCAGGGCAAAACTTCGTTGCGCGCCTTCCAGATCAAAGGACAGTTCGTTGGCCATGACATTGACCGAGGCGAGGGTTTCGCTGAGGTTGGCCAATAGACATTCCATGTCCGCGTCTTGCGCCACGATGAACAACTGTCCGGGGGACGAGTCGGGTTTTCCGGGTTTGGGGTCGAGGTAAAAGGCGAGGGCGCGGTCGGCGGCTTCGTTGAGTTTTTTGGACTCGTCTTCGGGGGGATTGGGAGTGATCTTGAACATGGTGCAGCTCCTGATTATCCAAAGGGCGCTGCCATACATCACTTGCAGATGATGGGTGGCAGCTATGCGCGGGTCTGCAAGACCGGGAAACCAGGAACCCGGCAGACCCGAAGGTCTCCCGCACACAGCCGCCATTGAGCGACACGGATGTGTCGATTGGCTTGTGGCTATGCGCCTGGTATTTCGTCGGGCTTGCAGACCCGATCACTGATGGGCAGTGACGGGAAACAAGTTATCGATGGGGTGCCAAGCGCACAAGCCGGCGGATTCTGGCGTAGTTGTAGGCAATGACGCAAGGCAACGTAGCCTCGCTCGGGAGTCCTACATGGCCGGATAAACAGAGCCAAAGCCGAGCACTGTTTGTGGCTAGACGATGGATCTGTGGGAGCAAGGCTTGCCCGCGATGCAGGCACCTCGGTTCTCCTGAAACCGTGTCGCCTGCATCGCGGGCAAGCCTTGCTCCCACAGGGGATAACCCAAGTCACACTGTATTACGTGTCTTGTGGGCGTGGCGTGGCTTACATCGCCCGCCAACCCCCACCCAACGCCTTGTACAACGCCACGCTCGCCTGCACTCGCGCCAATCGCAATTGCACGTTCATGTCCTGGGCGGCATACAGCGTGCGTTGGGTTTCCAGTACGGTGAGCAGGTCTTCGGCGCCGGCCTGGTAGCGGCGTTGGGCGATGTCGAAGGCGGTCTGGGCCTGGTGCAGTTCTTCGCTTTGCCACTGCCGTTGGCGGTCCAGGCCGTTGATGCCGTTCAGGGCTTTTTCGACGTCGGCGAAGCCGTTGATGATGGCGGCGCGGTAGAGCTCCAGCAGTTCCTCTTGGCGGGCGGTGGTTCTGTCTCGTTCGGCCTTCAGGCGGCCGTTGTTGAAGATCGGCGCGGCCAGGCCGGCGCCGAGGTTGTAGACGTTGTTGCGCAGCAACTGGTCGGCGATGTCGGCGCCGGTGGCGAGGCTCAGGCCCAGGGTCACGCTGGGCAGCATGGCGGCGCGGGCGACGGTGATGTCGGCTTGGGCGGCGGCCAGGCGGGCTTCGGCGGCGGCGATGTCCGGGCGACGGCGCAGCAGTTCGCTGGGCACCCCGGCATCGATGGCCGGCCAGTGCAGACGATCGAAGTTTTCATCGTCGAGTGTGAGCGACTGCACCGGTTGCCCCAACAGCGTCGCCAGGGTGATCAACGCCTCGCTGGCTTGTTGCTGCACTTGGGGCAAGCGGCGTTGCTGGGCCGCCACCAGGCTTTTTTGCTGGGACAGTTCCAGGGCCGTGGCGCTGCCGGCGTCGTAGCGGGTCTGCACCAGGTCGAGCACGCGTTGGGCGTTGGCCAGGTTCTGTTCGGCGATGCGCTGTTGCTCGCGCAAGGACAACGCCTGGGTGTAGCTGTTGGCGACGCCACTGAGCAGGGTCAATTCCACGGTCGCGCGGTCGAACTGGCTGGCCGACAGTGTCTTCAGCGCACTGTCCCGGGCCGCCCGTTTGCCACCCCAGAAATCCAGCTCATAAGTGGCACTGAGGTTGGCGTCGTAGTAGTCGATGGTGCGGTTGTCCCGGTTGACGTCCAGTTGGCTGTAGCCCTTGCCGCGCAGCAATTGCTGGCGGTTGCCGTTGAGCCCGGCTGTGACCGCTGGCAGCAATGGCGCGCCAGCGATCACCGCGCTGGCCTGGGCCTGGCGCACCCGGGCCATGGCGGCGGCCAGGTCGTGGCTGTCCAGGCGCGCTTGCTCGATCAAGCGGTTCAATTGCGGGCTGCCGAAGTGCGTCCACCATTGCTGGTTATCCGCTCGGGCGCCGGGCGTATCGAGGTTCTGCCAGGCCGGTGGTGGTTGGAGGCCGCTGTCCGGTGCCGACAAGGGGGTGCCGCAGGCCACCAGTAAAAGACTGGCGGCCAGGAGGGTCAGGTGGACTTTCATAGCGTGGGGTTCATTCACTGGTGAGGGCCGCGACCGGGTCGAGGCGGGCGGCCTTGCGGGCCGGCATGAAACCGAAGACGACGCCGGTGACCAGCGCGCAACCGAAGGCGCCGAACACCGCCAGCCATTCGAAGGCCACGGCGATCTTGCCCAGCAGTAACGCGCCGCCCACCAGCAAGGCCAGGCCGATGCCAGCGAGCCCGCCGACCACCGAGAGCATCACCGCTTCGGTGAGAAACTGGCGCAGGATGTCGCGCTGGCGGGCGCCGGTGGCCATTCGGATGCCGATCTCGCGGGTGCGTTCGCGCACGGTCATGAGCATGATGTTCATCACGCCGATGCCACCCACCAACAGTGAAATCGCGGCGATGGCGCCGAGCATCAGCGACAGTGTGCCCTGGGTGCGCGCCTCGGCCTGGATCATCGCGGCGTTGTTGGTCAGTTCGAAATCCTGCTTGCCGTCGTGCAGGCGCAACAGCGTCCGCGAGACGGCCTGCTCGGCCTGCTTGACCTTGCCCGCGTCCTTGGCGGCGATCACCACATACTCGGGATGCCGCGTGCCGAACAGCCGCACACTGGCGGCGGAATAAGGGATGGCGACGCGATTGTCGGCGTCCGAATCCCCGGAGCTGGCGCCTTTCTCGGCCAGTACGCCGACCACTTGGAACGGCACGTTCTCGATCAGGATGTAGCGACCGATGGGGTCGGCGACATCCTTGAGCAGTTTTTGCCGGACCTTGTGGCCGATCACCGCCACCGCCGCGGCGCTGCGTTCGTCGGCCTCACTGAAGTAGCTGCCCTGAGCCACCGGCCAATTGAAGATGGTCGGGAAATTGGTGTCGTTGCCGCCGACGTAGCTGGTGTGGTCGAGGTTGCCGAAGCGCACGTTGGCGTTGGCACCGTTGACCGGCATGATCCGTTGCACTTCGGGCAGGGCGGCGAGGGCGGCCAGGTCGTACTCGCTGATGATGCCCTTGGCGGCGCGCGGGTTGGGCGCGGTGCCGTTGAGGTAGATGATGTTCGAGCCGAAGGCGCCCATCTGGGCCATGACCTGGCGCTTGCTGCCTTCGCCCACGGCCAGCATGACCACCACCGAGGCCACGCCGATGACGATGCCCAGTAGCGTCAGGGCGGTGCGAAAGCGATTGATCCACATCACCCGCCACGCCGCCTGTACCGCGTCCACCAGCTCACCTTTCCAGGCGCCGTTGTGTTCGCTGCCGGCACTCAGGCGCTGGCGCAGGTCCACGGCTTGCAGTGCCTTTGGGTTGGCTGGCACCTCGCTCGGCAAAGCGTTGGCGCTGTCGCTGATGATCAGCCCGTCGCGGATCTCGATGATGCGCTTGGCCCGGGCCGCCACTTCGCGGTCGTGGGTGATCAGGATCACCACATGGCCCTGGCTCGCCAGTTCGTCGAGCAAGGCCATGACTTCGATGCCGCTCTGGCTGTCGAGGGCGCCGGTGGGTTCGTCGGCGAGGATGATGTGGCCGCCGTTCATCAATGCCCGGGCAATCGACACCCGTTGCTGCTGGCCGCCGGACAGTTGATGAGGGCGGTTGCCGGTGCGGCTGGCCAGGCCCAGGCGTTCGAGCAGGGCGCAGGCCCGGGCGTGGCGCTCGGCGGCCGAGGTGCCGGCGTAGATGGCCGGCATCTCGACGTTTTCCTGGGCGGTGCCGGAGGGAATCAGGTGATAGCCCTGGAACACGAAACCGAACGCTTCGCGCCGCAGCCAGGCGAGTTCGTCGCTGCCCAGGGCGGCGACGTCTTCGCCGGCGAAACGGTACTCGCCGCTGGTGGGGCGGTCGAGGCAGCCGAGGATGTTCATCAAGGTGGATTTGCCAGAGCCGGACGCGCCGACAATCGCCAGGAACTCCCCGGCGTGAATGGACAAGTCGATGCCGCGCAGCACCTCCACCCGAGGGCTGTCGCCACCGCCGTAGGCCTTGCGAATGTCCCGCAGTTCGATCAGGGGCGTGTTCATTCAGCCTCCGCTGCCGCTGGCCGGGCCGATCAGCACCCGGTCGCCTTCGCTCAGGCCGTCGACAATCTCGGTACGCAGTCGATCGCTGACGCCGGTGCGAACGGTGCGTGGCTGGACATCGCCATTGTCGGCCAGCACCCGCACCTGGCCGGCGTCCTGCAAGGCGGCGATGGGCACGGTCAGCACGTTTTTGGCTTGGGCGGCGACGAAAAACACCTGGGCGGTCATGTCGGTCATCAGCGCGCGGTCGGCGTTGTCGACGTCGAGCAAGACGGTGTAGAGCACCACCCGCTCGCTGCCGCTGCGCCCACCGCTGGGGCTGCCGCCCTGGCTGGCTTCCAGCGGACGTGGCGGCACCGGGAGGATCTGGCGAACGGTGCTGCTCCAGCGTCGGGCGCCGCCGGCCAGGGTGGTGAAGTACGCGACCATGCCCGGTTTGACGTGGCCGATGTCGGCTTCCGAGACTTCGGCCCAGACGGTCATCGGCGACAGGCGCGCGATGCGCAGGATCAACGGGGTTTGCTGCTGGGCGTTGAGGGTCTGGCCTTCCCGGGCACCGACGGCGACCACGGTGCCGCTCATCGGCGCATAGATGCGCGTATAGCCTAGCTCGGCCTCGTCGCTGCGCAGGTTGGCCTGGGCTTGGCGGATCTGGGCCTGGAACATGTCGATGCGCGCCTTGGTCGCTCGCACTTCGGCCTGGGCAGTTTGCACGTCTTCCTCACGGGTAGCGCCGCCGGCCTTGAGTTGCTGCTGGCGGCGGAATTTCTGCTGCGCCAGGTCGTGCTGGGCGCGCTGTTCCTGAAGCTGGGCCTTGAGGTTCTCGATTGAAAAACGCCCGGCGTCGAGCCGGGCTTTTTGCGTGGACGGGTCGATTTCCACCAGCAACTGGCCTTCGCTCACCTCGTCGCCGGCTTCCACATGAATCTTCTGGATCTGCCCGGACGCCTGGGCGCCGACGTCGACATAACGCCGCGGTTGCAGGGTGCCCAGGGCGGTGACGCTGTTTTCGATATCGCCACGGGTGACGGGCGCGGTGACCAGGGGCGCACGGCTTGGCGCGACCGCTTGCCACGCGGCGAAGGCCACGGCCGGAAGCAGGGCGAAGGTGAGAAGCCAGGCGCGTCGGGTAGGGCGGGGACGTTTCATGCAGGGTTCCGGCCGGTGATATCGGGCCCGTCCCAGGAAGGGCAGGGACGGGAGGCTGTTCTGGTAAACGAGCGCTCGGGGCGGGAATTTACTGGCGTGAAACACTTGGAGCTGTCGAGCGAAGCGAGGCTGCGATCTTTCCACTGCCAATTGAGTCCAGAGCGAAAGATCAAAAGATCGCAGCCTCGCTTCGCTCGACAGCTACAGGACCCAGCGGGAGCAAGCTCCCTCGCCACAAAAGCGGCCCTGGCGCCTCATTTATCCGAATGAATCAGGCCCGATACAAACCAAAGCTTTAAATCTATATGAGAATTACTATAAATTACGCGATTGAATCTGCCACCATCGTGCCATTGCCTGTTCCAGGCATGCCGAGTGGGCACAGGGATAGCGGTCGCAGCCATTGCGCACGGGAGTCATGTTGGAAAACTACTATCGCGAGCTGGTGTGTTTCCTGAACGCCAGGCTAGGCAACCGCCAGGCGGCCGAGGATGTGGTGCATGACGCCTATGTACGGGTGCTGGAGCGCGCCAGCGACACCCCCATCGAACAGCCCCGGGCGTTCCTCTATCGCACGGCATTGAACCTGGTGATCGACGGGCATCGGCGCAATACCCTGCGTCAGGTCGAATCCCTGGAGGTGCTGGACAGCGAAGAGCGCTTCTTCACCCCGTCGCCCCAGACCAGCCTCGACCATGGCCAACGCCTGGACATGCTCCAGCGCGCCCTGGCCGAGCTGCCGCCGCTGTGTCGCGAAAGTTTCCTGCTGCGCAAGCTCGAAGGCCTGTCCCATCCGCAAATCGCCGAGCGCCTGGGCATTTCCCGGGCACTGGTGGAAAAACACATCGTCAACGCCATGAAGCACTGCCGCATTCGCGTGCGGCAGTGGGACGCGCATTAATCTGCCCACGCCGGTCGCATCGCGGTAAATTTTTTTTCATTGTCCTCGTTCCTCTCAACACACGACTTGTTGGCCCCTAAACGCTGGGCAGGTCACCCCAGGCTTTTCGCGCCCTGTTGAGGGCTTTTCCAGAGGACACTGGACATGACACAGGCAATTGCATCGCCCATCGTTCACGATTTGATCGGCATCGGCTTTGGCCCTTCGAACCTGGCGCTGGCCATTGCGCTGCAGGAGCGGGGGCCGGTCCAGGGTGAACTGGACGTGCTGTTCCTCGACAAACAGGCCGACTACCGCTGGCACGGCAACACCCTGGTGACCCAGAGCGAGTTGCAGATTTCCTTCCTCAAGGACCTGGTGACCCTGCGCAACCCCACCAGCCCGTATTCGTTCGTCAATTACCTCAAGCACCATGGCCGCCTGGTGGACTTCATCAACCTCGGCACCTTCTATCCGTGCCGCATGGAGTTCAATGACTACCTGCGCTGGGTGGCCGGGCACTTCACCGAACAGAGTCGCTATGGCGAAGAAGTGCTGCGCATCGAACCGCTGCTGCACAACCAGCAGGTCGAGGCGCTGCGGGTGATTTCCCGCAGTGCCCAGGGCGAGGAACGGGTTCGTACCACCCGGGCGCTGGTGGTCAGTGCCGGCGGCACGGCGCGCATTCCCGAGGCGTTCAAGGCGTTCAAGGATGACGCGCGGGTGTTCCACCATTCCCAGTACCTGGCGCGCATGGCGGGTCAGCCGTGCGTGAAGGGCCAGCCGATGAAGATCGCCATCATCGGCGGTGGGCAGAGCGCGGCGGAGGCCTTCATCGACCTCAACGACAGCTTCCCCTCGGTGCAGGTCGACATGATCCTGCGCGGCTCGGCCCTCAAGCCGGCGGACGACAGCCCATTTGTCAACGAAGTGTTCTCGCCGGAGTTCACCGACCTGGTGTTCCAGCAACCCCACAGCGAGCGCGAGCGCCTGGTCAACGAGTACCACAACACCAACTATTCGGTGGTGGACATCGACCTGATTGAACGCATCTACGGGATTTTCTATCGCCAGAAAGTCTCTGGCGTGGCCCGGCATGCATTCCGCACCCTCACCACCGTGGAGAGCGCCACGGCCACCGACGCTGGCGTGGAACTGGCGGTGCGCAACAACGCCACGGGCGAACTGACGGTGCGCTGCTACGACGCCGTGGTGCTGGCCACCGGTTACGAACGGCAGATGCACCGCACCTTGCTGGAGCCGTTGGCGCAATACCTGGGGGATTTCGAGGTGGATCGCAACTACAAGCTGATCACCGACGAGCGCTGCAAGGCGGCGATCTACATGCAGGGCTTCTGCCAGGCCAGCCATGGCCTGAGCGACACCTTGCTGTCGATCCTGCCGGTGCGCGCCGATGAAATCGCCGGCTCGCTCTATGAGCACGGGAACAATCGCGGACAGGCACGTCCGGTGCGCGATCAGTTGCTCGCCGCTGTGTAGGAGCTGTCGAGCGAAGCGAGGCTGCGATCTTTCCCCAAACACTTGAGTCCCAAGTGAAAGATCAAAAGATCGCAGGCTTCGCCAGCTCCTACAAAACAACCGCAAGCCAGTCAGGAAATTCTTCAGAAACTTCCTACACTCACTTCACAGCCTCCTGCTGTTTGAAAGGCTCGGTTCGCTGTTCCCCCGTATTGGCAGTCTGAACCCATCAGCCGGTCACCCTGACTGAACGTGCAGTCGGTGTGCGCCGGGCCGACTACGCCAAACGAAACAACCTGACCAGATGATGCTGTTTTTACGCACAGGCCTGGTGGCGCTGTTGCTGGGCTCAGTGAGTGTGGCGCCAACGGTGGGCGCGGCGCCCGAGGTGCTGCTGGTGCTCGGGCGCTCCAATGTGAGCGATTATTCGGTGTCCCTGGACAATGCCGACTGGACCTGGCTGCGCCAAAAGGGCACGTTGCAACTGGGCGCCTCGGCACCGGACTACGCGCCGTTCAGCATCACCGGCAATGGTCGCGACTATGAAGGCCTGACCGCCGACTACGCGCAATTGCTCGGGCAACTCTTGCACGTCAAGGTGCAGGTCCAGCGTTATCCATCCCGTGCCGAATCGCTCCAGGCCCTGCGCGGCGGTGAGATCGATATGCTCGGCACCGCCAACGGCTTCGAAGCCGCCGATCGGGACCTGGCGATGTCCCGGCCCTATGCCGATGACCTGCCGACGCTCGTGGCCCGGATCAACGACAGCCAGGACCTGCCCAGCGACCTGGCGGGCAAGCGGGTGGCAATGCTGTACCACTACTTGCCGCCGGAGACGGTCGAGGCCTTTTATCCCGAGGCCTCCTTGCAGCTGTTTCCCTCGACCTTGAGCGCCATTGGCGCCGTGGCGTTTGGTCAGGCCGACGTTTATCTGGGAGATTCGATCAGTTCCAACTACTTGATCAGCAAGAACTACCTTAACAATATTCAATTGGCCGATTTCTCGCGCATGGAAGTGCAGCCGTTCGCCTTCGCGGTCAGCCGCGACAACACGCGCCTGTTGCGCATCATCAATGCCGCGCTGCAAGCCATCCCCGCCAGCGAACACATGAGCATCCTGAGGCGCTGGAGTGCCGGCGGCGCGAGCATGCCGGGTCAGCAGGTGCTGCATTTCAGCGTCAAGGAGCAGCGTTGGCTGGACGCTCATCCGCGGATCAAGGTGGCGGTCAACGAAAACTTCCTGCCGCTGACGTTCTTCGATGCACAAGGCCATTTGCGCGGCATCGGCGCCGATGTGCTGGCGAGGGTCAGCTTGCGCACCGGTTTGAAGTTCGATGTGCAGCGTGGCGGCTCGGTTGACGATTTGATCGGGCAGATCAAGAGCGGCAAGGCCGACGTCTTGGCAACCGCCATACCCAGCACCGAACTCGAAGACGAATTGCGCTTTACCCGACCGTACCTGACGAACCCGTTCGTGCTGGTGGTGCCCGCTCGGGCCGAGGGCCCGCTAACCCTGGACCAGATGGCTGGCAAGCGCCTGGCGCTGGTGCGCGGCAACGTGTTGCGCGAGTTCCTGCTCGAACAGTTCCCCCGCGTGCAATTGGTGACGGCGCAAAACAACGCCGACGCCATGGCCATGGTCGCCGCCGGCACGGCGGACGCTGCGATCAATCCGCTGATCAGTGCCCGCTACATGATCTCCCGCCAATACCGCGACAAGCTGCAGGTCACCAGTACCGTCGGCACTTTGCCGGCGCGCGTCGCATTGGCGACGAACCGGGGCGCACTGGAGCTTTACTCGATTCTCGACAAGGCGCTGTTGAGCATTTCTCCCGAAGAGATGGACGAGCTGACCAACCGCTGGCGCAGTGAGGTGGTGATCGACGACAGTTACTGGCTGCGCAACCGCACCACGATTCTCCAGGGGTTCACCGTCGCTGCGCTGCTGTTGCTGGTGACCTTGGGCTGGGTCATTTATCTGCGGCGCCTGCTGGAGCAATTGCGCGTCGCCAAGCAAAGCGCCGATGACGCCAATCGGGCCAAGACCACCTTCGTGGCGACCATGAGCCATGAGATCCGCACACCGATGAATGCGGTGATCGGCCTGTTGGAACTGGCCCTGAAAAAAGCCGACCAGGGCATCGTGGACCGGTTCGCCATCGAGGTCGCGTCGGGGGCCGCCCATGGCATGTTGGATTTGATCGGCGACATCCTCGACATCGCCCGCATCGAATCGGGCAAGCTGTCGCTGGCGCCGCAACGGGCCAATCTGCACGAATTGACCGAGTCGGTGGCGCGGATTTTCGAGGGCCTGGCGCGGCAGAAGCACCTGCGCCTGCAACGGGTGCTGGACGCCGGGGTCAACCGTGACGTGTTGATCGACCCATTGCGCTTCAAGCAGATCGTCTCGAACCTGTTGAGCAACGCCATCAAATTCACCGACCAGGGCGAGGTGCGCCTGAGCGTGCGCGGCGAGCCGGACGCTGAACACGGGCGCCTGGGCATTTGCCTGCGCGTCGAGGACACCGGCTGCGGGATTTCGCCTGAGGACCAGCGCCGCCTGTTCAACCCCTTTACCCAGGCCACCCACACCACCCAGTCGGCCCGCAGCGGTTCCGGGCTGGGGTTGGTCATCAGTCGCACGTTGTGCGAAATGATGGGCGGCACCCTGACGTTGCGCAGCGTGATGGGGGAGGGCACGCAGGTCGAGATTCTGCTGGACCTGTCGGTGCTCGATGCCTTGCCGGCCGCGCCGCCTGTCGAGGCCGAGGCGCTGGTGCCGGGCCGGGCGCTGAATATCCTGGTGGTCGACGACTACCCGGCCAATCGCTTGCTGTTGTCCCAGCAACTGGGCTACCTGGGCCATCGTGTCCAGGAGGCGCAGAACGGTGTCGAAGGTCTGCACGCCTGGCGCAGCGAACACTTCGATGTGGTCATCACCGACTGCAACATGCCCTTGATGAGCGGCTACGAACTGGCGCGGGCCATTCGCGACGAAGAGCGTGCGCAAAACCTGTCGCCCGGCGTGATCCTGGGGTTCACGGCCAACGCCCAAGCTGAGGAAAAGGACCGCTGCGCCGAGGCCGGAATGGACGATTGCCTGTTCAAGCCCATCAGCCTTCGGGAGCTCAATGCGAGCCTGGCTTCGGTCACGCCGGACGTGGGGGCGCCGCAGCCCGGCGTTGACTTGACCAGCCTGGAGCAACTGACCGGCGGCGACACGACCGCCATCAGGGCGCTGCTGGAGGAACTGGTCAGCAGCAATGCCGACGATCAAGCGCGACTGTCGCACCTGTCCAGCCGACAGGACTTGCCGGGCCTGGCGGACTTGGCGCACCGGATCAAGGGCGGGGCGCGGATCGTCCAGGCGCAACGCCTGATCGCCGCCTGCGAGGCGCTGGAAAGCGCTTGTCGGGGAGGCGACACCTTGCTGCTCGCCCAAGCCGTGGAAGATATTCGCCAAGCCATCAAGCACCTGGCCGAGCAACTAAAGATCTACATGGGGAAGTAGGAGCCGTAGGAACTGTAGGAGCTGACGAGTGCAACGAGGCTGCGATCTTTCCCCAGACACTTGAATCCCAAGCGAAAGATCAAAAGATCAAAAGATCGCAGGCTTCGCCAGCTCCTACACAAGCGTCGAGCGCAGGACAGGTTCCCTCGTCGCAGGGGCCTCGTCCGTCATCATTTTGGGAATAGTCCTACATCGCCTTTCAAGAGCTTCCTCTAGCCTGACGGCCCTTGAATGTTCTTGAGCCGGTTTCTACCTGGCGCGTTGCTATTGGAAAGCTTGCCATGCCGAACAAAGCACTCCGTATCCTGATTGCCGACCCACAACATGCTCATCGAATCGTGCTGGAGCGCCTGTTCAATCAACAGGGCTATTTCCGGATTGTCCCCGTGAGTCATGTGCAAGAGTTGCTGACGCTGGTGGAGTACGGCAGCGAGCCGTTCGACCTGATTGTCATCAATGCCGGGCTGGCAAGCGGGGCGTTGGACCTGCACGATTTTGTTATCTATAACCCGCAGGTTCGTCACGGGATGATTTACAACGCGCAACCGGCCAGCCTGTCGTCGGTGCCGGTCGCGCGCCGAGCGAGCATGCACCTGAGCCAGGCGCCGTTGCCTGATCTTGCCTCCCTGCAGCGCCTGATGGAATGGGTCGATCCTCACGCCAGTGAGTCGCTGCAACCTTGGACGCACCCCCTCAGGCAGGGCCATGGGCGCTGAGAAAGACCGTTGGTCTGCACTGTCGGATCTGACAGGTGGCACGGCCTGGCGCTTATGCAAGAGTCCGGTGCAGCCATGGCGCCGGTGCCGTTTGTAATGACCTGGGGAATTGCCTTGAAAGACGTGTTGATCGTGGATGACCACCCTGTCATACGAGGGGCGTTGCGGCTTATTTGCCAGAATGAGGCGTTCCCCCACATCCGGGACGCCAGCGGCGTGGCCGACGCCCGGGCCCTCATCAAGGAACGTGTGCCAGACCTGGTGATCCTGGACCTGGTGATGAACGGTTTCGATGGCCTGGACCTGCTGGTCTGGATCATGGCCCAGTTCCCTGAATGCAGCGTGCTGGTGTTCACTTCCCAGGATGCGCAGCACTTCTGCAACCGCTGCATTTCGGCCGGGGCCCGTGGCTTTGTGACCAAGAAAAGCGACCTCAAGGAACTGACCAAGGCCATCCAGGCTTTGAAGTCCGGTTATGCCTATTTTCCGCAGATGTCCGTCAGGCTGGACTTTCAGCAGCGCAGCGAACATCAGGCCCTGGAAAGTCTTTCTACCCGCGAGTTATCCATCCTGCGCATGCTGGCCTTGGGCATGCGTGGCAAGGACATTGCCGAAAGCCTGTTCCTGAGCCCAAAAACCGTCAGCACCTACAAGACTCGGCTGTTGGAAAAGCTTGGCCTGCAATCGTTGGTGGGGTTGTCGGAGTTTGCCAAGCGCAATCACCTCTAAATGAGCCGACCCTAAACCTGTGGGCGAGCTTGCTCGCGATAGCAATCCGTCAGTCGATGCATCTTCGGCTGATACACCGCCATCGCGAGCAAGCTCGCTCCCACAGAATTTTGATCGTTCTCTGTATAGAACGCTAAAGCCGATTTTTGCAGTCTAGTGCTGCAAAGGTGTCGGTTCTAAGCTGTGCCCATTAAATCGCAGCACCTGATTTTTGGAGACACAGCATGAAAAACATCATCGGCCTCTACACCAGTCCACGTCCCCATTGGGTTGGCGATGGCTTCCAGGTTCGCACGCTGTTTTCCTATGACAACCTGGGCAAGCACGTCAGCCCATTCCTGCTGCTGGACCACGCCGCCCCTACTGAATTCACGCCCACCACCGAGCGTCGTGGCGTCGGCCAGCACCCGCATCGCGGTTTCGAAACCGTGACCATCGTCTACCAGGGCGAACTGGAGCACCGTGATTCCACCGGCAGCGGCGGCAAGATTGGCCCTGGCGACGTGCAATGGATGACCGCTGCGTCCGGCATCATCCATGAAGAGTTCCACTCCGAAACCTTCGCCCGGCAGGGCGGGTTCATGGAGATGGTCCAGTTGTGGGTCAACCTGCCCGCCAAGGACAAGATGGCCCCGGCCGGTTACCAGACGATCCTCAAGGGCGACATTCCGAACATCGCCCTGAAGGACAACGCCGGCAGCCTGCGCCTGATCGCCGGGCGCTTCGAAGGGCATCAAGGCCCCGCCAGGACCTTCACGCCCATCGACGTCTGGGACATCCGCTTGAATGCCGGGAAAAATCTTATTCTCGACCTGCACGAAGGCCACAACACCGCCTTGGTGGTATTGCGAGGCTCGGTCCAGGCCAATGGCCGCGAACGGGTCGAGGCCGGGCAAATGGCCCTGTTCGACCGTGCTGGCGATCAATTGAGCCTGCAAGCCAATAACGATGCGGTGGTGCTGCTGCTCAGTGGCGAGCCGATCGACGAACCCATCGTCGGCCATGGTCCGTTCGTGATGAACAGCGAACAGGAAATCCACCAGGCTTTCAACGATTTCCACTCCGGGCGTTTTGGCCGGATGGATGATTGACGCGAAACAGCAGCCACCCTGAACCCATTGTGGGAGCAAGCTCCCACATGGGGATCTGTGGGGATCTCTACAGGGCGTTCAATCTGTGCCAATCTTCGCCAATCGCCTTCCCGGAGCTGTCCCGATGCTGTCTCTGATCTCCGAGCACCCGCTGTTCTGTGCCCTGGCACTATTGGTGCTCGACCTTGTGATGTGGCGCCTGGTCAGTGCGAATCGGATCTATTGGAAAGTCGGCGCAAGGCTGGTGATTTTTTCCTTGTTCAGCGTGCTGCTGTTCAACGAAGGCCTCAACCCCATGGTGCCGGCGCAGTGGGTCGACGATGTGCCGCGGCACCTGGCCGCTACCGGCTTGCAGATCGCCTGGTGGCTGTTTGCTGCGCGAACCCTGACGGTGCTGATCGGCGCGATGATGATGCAACGGGTCGGCCATACCGGGCGGTTGTTGCAGGATTTGCTCGGCGCGGTGATTTTCCTGATCGCCGTCATCGCAGCAATGGCCTACGTGCTGGATTTACCGGTCAAGGGCGTGCTGGCCACGTCCGGCGCGATGGCGATCATCGTCGGCCTGGCCTTGCAGAGCACCCTCAGCGACGTGTTCTCCGGGATCGTGCTCAACACCACCAAGCCTTATCAGCTCGATGACTGGATTTCCATCGACGGCACCGAAGGCCGGGTCACTGACATCGACTGGCGCGCCACGCGCTTGCAGACCGCCCAGGGCAGCATGGCGGTGATCCCCAACTCACTGGCAGCAAAAGCCAAGATCATCAATTTCAGTCGGCCCAGCGATGTCCATGGTCTGTCCATCAGTATCCAGGTCAGCCCTCACGCGCGGCCACAAACCGTGATCGACGCGCTGGAGCGGGCGATGATTGGCTGTCGCTCGTTGCTCGCCAACCCGGCACCCTGCGTGGCGCTCAAAAGCAGCGGCAGTGGCGGGACGGAGTACGAGATCAGCGGGTTCGTTGCCTCCATGGCCCAGAAACGCGCGGTGCGCAACCAGTTGTTCGACCTGGCGTTCCGGCATCTGCAGGCGGCGGGCGTGAGCCTGTTGTCCACCAGTGAACGCGCGGACCCCCAGGAGGTGTCGCGACCCCGGGCCTTGCTGGAAAGCTCGAACATTTTCTCCACCCTGCGCCAGGATGAGAAAGACACCTTCGCCCAGAACATGACCCTGCAGACCTTCCGTGCCGGTGATGTGATCCTGGCGGCCGGGGAGGTCAGCGATCATCTGTTCATCATCGAGTCCGGGGTGGTCAGCGTGACCCTCATGCGCAACGGCCAGCCACTGGAGGGCGGGCGCATGGGGCCGGGGGAGGTGATCGGCGAAGCCGGGATCGTCGCCGGGCAGGCGGCGCTGGCGAGTTTTTCCGCCAAGACGTTCTGCACCCTGTACCGCATCGAGAACAGCTACCTCAAGCCTTGCCTCGAGGCCCGTCGCGACATCAACGAGGCGATGAAAAACCTGCTGGACGTACGCATGCACCTCGCCCAGAACCTCACCCGCGAAGCCCCCAAGCCCATCGCCAAGAAACGCTTCCTGCAATGGTTGCGCAGCCGCGCCTGAAGCACTTGTGTAGGCGCTGTCGAGCGAAGCGAGGCTGCGATCTTTCCAAAGACACTTGAGCTTCAAGCGAAAGATCAAAAGATCGCAGGCTTCGCCAGCTCCTACAGGATAAATTCCCCCATTGGCCACCCGAACTTCCCAACAATTGGCTATTTGTACTGCGCCACTGCACGGCTAACGTAGCGCTACACCCAATTGTCCTGGAGTTCACCATGCAACCGCGTATCGATTTCTATACCGCTTCCCCTGACGCTTTCAAAGCCATGCTGGCCCTGGAAACCGCCGTCTCGAAGCTGGGCCTGGAAAAGTCCCTGCTGGAGCTGGTCAAGCTGCGTTCCTCGCAAATCAATGGCTGCGCTTTCTGCATCGACATGCACACCGCCGATGCCCGCAAGGACGGCGAGACCGAGCGTCGCCTGTACGCCGTGACCGCCTGGCGTGAAGCGCCGTTTTTCACCGGCCGCGAGCGCGCCGCACTGGCCTGGACCGAAGCCCTGACCCGCCTGAGCGATACCCACGCGCCGGACGCCGACTATGCCCTGTTGAGCGAGCACTTCAGCCCCAAGGAAATGGTCGACCTGACCGTGGCGATCAACGCCATCAATGGTTGGAACCGCTTGGCAGTGGGCTTTCGCAAGATGCCTGAAGCGTAATCAGCAGAAAAAGTACCTGTGGGGTGAGCCTGTGGGAGCAAACCTGTGGGTACCTCAGACCTTCAACACTTTGCCACTGGCCGCCACCGCCACCAGCGACATCGCAATCAACCCGAAGGCAAAGCTCAAGCTGCTGCCGTGGGCGACGAAGCCGATCAGCGCCGGGCCGGCAAGGATGCCGGCATAGCCGATGGTGGTGATGGCCGGAACAGCGATGGCCTCTGGCATCAGGGTCTGTTTGCCGACGGCGGTGTACAGCACCGGCACAATATTCGAACACCCGGCGCCCACTAGCGCATAGCCCAGCAGTGCGGCTTGCCACATCGGTGCGAGGGTCGCCAACAGGAACCCGGCTGCCGCGATCGATCCGCCATAGATGATCACGCGCTTGGCCCCCAGGCGATGCACCACTGAATCGCCGGTCAGCCGGCCGACGGTCATGGTCAGCGCGAAGGCGGCATAACCGAGCCCGGCATAGGCGGTATCCACCGCGCGTTCGGTGGTCAGGAACACGGCGCTCCAGTCCAGCACCGCGCCTTCGGCCAGGAACACGATGAAACACAGGATGCCGATAAACAGCACCACGCCGTGGGGAATGGCGAACGCCGGTCCCGAGCTTTCACTGCCGTAGGGCAGCAGGTGCGGCGCAGCCTTGATCAACGCCACCAGCAGCACCCCATTGATCACCAGCGTTGCCCCCAGCGGCGAAAGCCCCAGGCCAAGCAGGGCACTCACACCGGCCGCGCCAATGATCCCGCCGAGGCTGAACATACCGTGGAAACCCGACATCATGGTCTTGCCACTGGCCCGCTCGACGATCACCGCTTGCAGGTTCACGGTCGAGTCCACGGTGCCGAGCCCGGCGCCAAACAGGAACAATGCGGCCACCAGCCAGGGCAGGGAGGTCATTGTCGCCAGCAACGGCAATGCCAGGCAGATCAGAATCGTGCCGCCGCTAAGCACCCGCCGGCAGCCGAACCGAGACGCCAGCGCGCCGGAAATCGGCATTGCCAGGATCGACCCGACCCCCAGGCATAACAGCAGCAACCCGAGGGTGCCTTCATCCAGGTTCGCCCGTACCTTGGCGTAAGGCACCAGCGGCGCCCAGGCGGCGATGCCGATGCCGGCGATGAGGTAGGCGATGCGGGTGGACATTTGTTCCAGGCGTCCGGGGATAAAGGTGGGCGGGGGCGTAATGGCAGTCATGAAACGTCCTTGGTTTTGGTGCGGTGCGGTGAGGCGGGCAGGCGCCTATGCTGGCATATCCGCAGACCGCACCGCGACCCCAAGGTGCGGCCAACGTGCAGGCTTTGCTCCCACAGCCTTTGCCAGCATAAAGTACCGGCCCCTGCTGGCTGATTACGGGTCTGGTCCATGACGCAGTTTTATGATGCACGCGGCAATATGTATGGCGTCGTTTCACCGCAACAGGTACGTGACCGCGGCATTGACCTGCCGCCGTCGGCCGCCCAGGCTGCACAGCGGCGCGAGTCCTGGGCCAAGGCTGCCGTGCATGCCTTCTGCAGTTGGGCGCCGGGCCAAGCACCTCCGGACGCCAAGGCCCATCGCAGTGACGGCCTATTGATCGGCCCGTTCCAGAACCAACCGCCTTTTGATCTATTGATTGTCAACACCGACGGCACCCTGGCCGAGCGCAGCGGCAACGGCCTGACGATTTTCTCCCAGGCGTTGCAAGCGCAGGGCTTGATGCCGGGCGCGGGAGAGTGTGTGCTGCAAGTTCATCACGACAAACCCGACGGCTTGTCACCGCTGCACACCTCGGTTCGCGCCGCTGAATTCGATGGCGTTCAAGGCTTCTGGCTGGACCTGGGCAAACCGCTGTTCGGAGCCCAGGCCGTTGGCGCCCAGGAGGTCGAGAGCGTGATGTTCAACCAGTGCGATGTCAGCCGCGTGGCGGCGCTTCATCGGTTGAACCCGGCGTGGGGCCACAGCCAGTTCGTGAGTATCGGTAACCCTCATTGCGTGACGCTGGTGGAGGGTGTCGAGGCGTTGCCGGGCAATTCGCAGATGCGTGCTGCGGCGCTGTCGCAAAGCCTGACCCGCATTGCCTATGCCGCCCCTGGTGGGGCCGGCGTCCCGTGCCCCAGGGGTGTGAATCTGCAATGGGCCTGGCGCGAAGCCGAGGGGCGAATCGCGGCCCGGGTGTTTGAGCGGGGCGAGGGGCCCACGGCTTCCTCGGGCACCAGCGCCAGTGCCGTGGCCAGTGCGGCGTGGCGGGTGGGTTGGGTGAAGGCGGGGGCGGTGAGTGTGGTGATGCCGGGGGGGACTGCGCCGATTTTGCTGGAAGAAGAGGCGGGTGAGTTGGTGCGGGTCAGGTTGTTTGGTACGGCGCGGTCTGTGCCCTAGCGCTTTCGCGCGCAAACCCGCTCCCACAGGGAATCAGTCTGGCTGCTGCGCAAACTCCACCAGCGGCATCTGCCGCTTCATCAGCACTTTGCCGTTGCGAATCGAGTAGAGCGGCAAGCCCTGGCTGCGGATCACTTCGTAATCGCTGTCCGCCGACAGAATCAGCAGGTTCGCCGGGCGCCCGGGTTCCAGGCCGTAGCGCTCGCCCAGGGCCATGGCCTTGGCGCTGTTGTCGGTGACCAGGTCCAGGGCGCTTTGCAGGTTGCGGTAGCCGAGCATATGGCAGATGTGCAGGCCTGCTTCCAGCACGCGCAGGATGTTGCCGTTGCCCAACGGGTACCACGGGTCGACGATGGAGTCCTGGCCGAAGCACACATTCATCCCGGCTTCGAGCAGTTCATTGACCCGGGTGACACCGCGGCGTTTGGGGAAGTTATCGAAGCGCCCTTGCAGGTGAATGCTCTCGGTGGGGCAAGAGACGAAGCTGATGCCCGAGTGCCCCAGCAGGCGGAACAGTTTGGCGCAGTAGGCGTTGTCGTAGGAGCCCATGGCCGTGGTGTGGCTGGCGGTGACGCGCGCGCCCATGTCGCGGCTGCGGGCTTCTTCGGCGAGCACTTCGAGGAAGCGCGAGTGCGGGTCATCGGTTTCGTCGCAATGCACATCCACCAGGCAGCCGGTACGCTCGGCCAGGTCCATGAGGAATTTCACCGAGCTGACGCCCTGGTCGCGGGTGTACTCGAAGTGAGGAATGCCGCCCACCACGTCGGCGCCCATGCGGATCGCTTCTTCCATCAGCTCACGGCCATTGCGGTAGGACTCGATGCCTTCCTGGGGGAACGCGACGATCTGCATGTCGATCAGATGACGGCTTTGCTCGCGCACCTCCAGCAGCGCCTTGAGCGCCGTGAGCTCGGGATCGGTCACGTCGACGTGGGTGCGCACATGCTGGATGCCATGGGCAGCGAGGGCCTGGATGGTTTTCTTGGCGCGGGTCTTGGTGTCTTCCTCGGTGATGGTGGCCTTGCGCTCGCCCCAGCACTCGATGCCTTCGAACAGCGTGCCGCTCATGTTCCAGCGCGGTTCGCCCGCGGTGAGGGTCGCGTCCAGGTGGATGTGCGGTTCGACGAAGGGCGGGACCACCAGGTTGCCGCCGGCGTCGAGGTCCTCCGGTCCGAGGCTGGCGGCCTCGGTCTGACGGGCGATATTGGCGATCAGGCCGTTTTCAAGGTGCAGCTCATGCAAGCCTTCACGGTTACGCAAACGGGCGTTGATGATGTGCATCAAGCGAATCCTTTAGAGGTCTTGGAGGGGGGTGTCAGCGGCGCGAGTACCCATTACGCTGATCAATAGCACATACGTTAGCGCGCCGGCAGCGATTCCTACCAGTGGTGCGACCCATGGCGAATTGAATGCCGCGACGGTGCCAACCCCATAGGCCAACAGCCCGGGCCAGTTGAACGCCGGCAGTTGCGCCTCGGCCAGGCGCGGATAACGACCACGCCAGCGGAAAAAGAAGTCGGCCATGATCACCCCGCCAATGGGTGGAATCACCGTGCCCAGCAGGATCAGGTACGGCACCAGCAGGTCGTACATGCCCAGCAGCGCCAGCAGCGTGCCGATCACCGCGCCGCCCAGGGTCACGGTTTTGCGCCGGCGGGTGCGCAGCAGGTTGCAACCGGCCACGGCGAAGTTGTAGATGGTGTTGTCCTGGGTGCTCCAGATGTTGAGCAGCAGCATGGCCATCGCCGCCATGGCGAAGCCCTGCAGCAGCAACACTTCGACCACGTCCGGTTGTTGATAGACGATGGCCCCGTAGGCGCCGATCAGCACCATCAGGCCGTTACCGATGAAAAAGCCGATCAGGCTCGCCAGCACCGCGACCTTCGCCGAGCGGGAAAACCGCGTCCAGTTGGTCGCCTGGGTTGCGCCACTGACGAAGGTGCCGAACACCAACGTGATGGCGGTGGACCGGTCGAGGCTGCCCGTCGGCACTATCGCCAGCAAGCCATCGAGGCCGCCGGCCTTCACCGTCGCGACCCACATCGACAGCATCAGCAGCAACATCATGGCCGGCACGGCAATGTAGGAGAGGATTTCCAGCCCGCGATAGCCGATGTAGGCCGTGGCGCAGAAGCCCAGGCCGAACAGCACCATCAACCCGAGCACGGTGCCCTCGCTCAATTGGAAATACTTGCCCAGCACCACCGCGGCGGTCGCTGTGCCCCAGGCGTACCAGCCGATCTGGGTGAACCCCAGGATCAAGTCACTGAGCTTGCTGCCCACCTCGCCGAAGCAGAAGCGGCCCATCAGCACCGAATTGAGCCCGCTCTTGAAGGCGATGTAGCCCAGGCCGGCGGCGTAGAGGCCCAGCAGCAGATTGCCGATGACGATGACCGTGAGCATTTCGGCAAAGCCGAACGCCACCCCCAGCTTGCCCCCGGCAAACATGGTGGCAGTGAAAAAGGTGAAACCCAGCAGCACCATGGCCGTGGAGGCCAGGCCTTTGCGAGCGTGCATCGGGACTTCGCTCAGGGGATAGTCGTTGCCCGGGTCGTTCTGAGTCATGTGGCGGTCCTTGCGGATGAGGGATGTCGCAAGCGTGCAGCGGCCGTGCCAAGCGAGTGATCGCGAGGTTATTTATAGACAATCTTTGGGATTGGGTGGGCGAAGGGATCGAAAGCGGTGCGGCGGTGATTCAAGTTGGAACACAAATCCCTCTACCCATGAAGGCTCCCACAGGGAAATGCAGTGTTCTTCAGGTCGAGGAATGCAACGCCAGGAACCGCAACACCGCCGCGACGACGGCCTCAGGCGCATCTTCCTGGACCAGGTGCCCGGCGTTCGGAATAGGGTGGAACTGTGCTCCTGGAATCAGCCGGTGCAGGGCACGACCGCGCTCGATGGGGATCCATTGGTCATCCTCGCCCCACAGTATCTGGGTCGGGCAGCGCACGGTCGGGTACAAGCCCTCGACCTCGCGGGTGTAACGCTCGTCCATCTGTGCGATCTGCCGGTAGAACGCCGCCTGGCCCGGCTCGCCAAGCCACGGTTGCACGTAGGGCGCCAGTTCTGCGTCCGGGATGTCCCGCTTGATCGCGCCGCGGATATAGGTCGGCACGATCGCCCGCTGGATGTAGTCGGGCAGGCCGCTGAAGGCAGCTTCATGCTGGCGTACATGCTGCACAAAGGGTGAACCCCAGGGCGAGAGGGCCACCGGGTCGATCAGGGTCAGGCTGCGGTAGTCCTTGCCATCGAGCAGGTGCGTGCGCAGGGCCGTGGCGCCGCCAAAGTCATGGGCCACCACATCGGGGCAGTCCAGGTGCCAGTGCTCCAGCAGTTGTGCGAGTAACGGGTTCTGCACGCCGAGGGACACATCGGCATCCGGTTGCGCGGACTGGCCGTATCCCAGCAGGTCGAAGAAATGCACCCGGTGGGTGGCGAAGAACAGCGGGGCGATGCGGTGCCACACGTAGGAAGAGAAGGGCGTGCCGTGGACAAACACCAGCGGTGGGCCGTCGCCGTGGATGGCGTAGCGGATGGGGTGTCCGTTGAAGTCGTATAGCTGATCCAGTGGCCAGTTGGTCATGATCGATACTCCACTGAGAATGGTCAGGGGATGGAGCATAGGCCAATGCGATTCAGCAGGGGAGACACCCTTGCTCCCGCTGGGCCGCAGGAGCTATGTAGGAGCTATGTAGGAGCTATGTAGGAGCTGTGTAGGAGCTGTGTAGGAGCTGTCGAGTGCAACGAGGCTGCGATCTTTCCAAAGACACTTGAATCTCAAGCGAAAGATCAAAAGATCAAAAGATCAAAAGATCAAAAGATCGCAGGCTTCGCCAGCTCCTACAGAGTCCAACGGGAGCACGCGCGCTCGCCACAAGGGATTGGCTATTCGCCGTGGTAGATGCAACCGCTGGTGCAGGTCTCGTGGATGCGAATGGCGCTGAGTTCCGGCAGCAACGGCTTCAACTCATTCCAGATCCACTTGGCCAGGACTTCGCTGGTGGGGTTTTCCAGACCTGGGATGTCGTTGAGGTAGTTGTGGTCCAGGCGCTCGTAGAGCGGCTTGAAGATCGCCTTGATCTCCGAGAAGTCGCGAATCCAGCCCGTGTGCGGGTCGATGTCGCCGCTCAGGTGGATCGCCACCTTGAACGAGTGGCCATGAAGGCGGCCGCACTTGTGGCCGTCCGGCACGTGGGGCAGGCGGTGGGCGGATTCGAAGGTAAACTCTTTGAAAATTTCCACAGGTTCGGGCTCTTTATATAGCGGTCGCGAGGCAGGCGGCGCAGTTTATCAGTTTGATAACGGCGTTGCGCGGCCGTGCTGACTAAAGGGTCAGCAAACGCTCGGCCAAGCCACCGTTGGCCGTCAGCTCCAGGAACTCATCGCCGAGCCGACGGCTCTCGTCCATCGCCGTGCGCCAGTACTGGCGGCGGCTCGGGTCATCGCCCATGAAACGCTTGAAGTCGTTGCGGTCCGGCAGTTTGCCGTAGGGCAGGCGCGCCAGGTATTCACGGGACGGTGCCAGCAACAGCACGTCTTGCAGGCGGTCGACGTTGCCCCGGCGCCACGGCAGGCCCTTGTCGAACCAGCCGGGAATGACCCGGTCGGTGAAGTGCGGGTACAGCACGATGTCCTCGCCGCTGTACGGCAGGTCCAGGTGGTAGTCCAGCAAACCGCCGTCGCGGTAGGTGCCGGCGCCGGCGCCCGGCAGGTCGCGCACACCTTCCATGACCATCGGGATCGAGCCCGAGGCCAGCAGGGCCTGGCGCAGGTTGCCGGCGGCCAACGGAACGAAGCGCGACGGAAAGTCATTCAACGGGTGCAGGGGCGGCGCCAGGCGTGGGTCATGGATGATCAGCCGTTCGAAATGCCGCGACAGCCGCGCCCGGCCGCGCAGGTTATCGGCGATCACCGACGACAAGCCCAGGCCTAGCCGGCCGCGATGATCCTGGGCCAGCAGGCCGTGGCTCTTGACCACCATGATGTTGAGCCGGTATCGCGGGTTATCGAGGATCGAAGCGTCGCGGCCGTCGAGCAAGTCATCGAGCATGCGTTGCGAGCTCTGGCTGACCCCGGCCATGGTCACGCCCTTGGCGAAGCTTTGTTCGTTGTACAAGGTGCCCAGGCGCCGGATTCCCTCGGCGGCGTCCGGCAGGCAGGCGCTGGCGAAGCGCCAGGCACCCACCGAGGCCCCGATCAGCGAGCGTTCCCGGGGCGCGGCGGGCAGCCATTCGCCGAACAGCGCCAGGTCCAGCCCCTGGATGCCCAAGGCCTTGGGGCCGCCGGCGGCGCCCGGCAGGATGCCGACGTCGGCGGCGTTCAAGCCAGCCTGGCGAATCCGCCCGAACGCGCGCGGGCCGGCCTTGAGGGTGAGGGCGGGGAACTTGATGTGGATGGCGGTCATACCGGTCTCATGGTCTGGCGGGTGCAGCGATTATAGGGAGTCCTGTAGGAGCTGCGTAGGAACTGTGTACGAACTGCGTAGGGGCTGTGAGCTGTGTAGGAGCTGCGTAGGAGCTGTCGAGTGCAACGAGGCTGCGATCTTGCCCCAGACACTTGAGTCGCAAGCGAAAGATCAAGATCAAGATCAAGCAAGATCAAAAGATCGCAGCCTTCGGCAGCTCCTACGGGAGGAGTGTTCCATGATGGCCATTCAGTTTCAGTTAAGTTCCTCCCGATACAGTCCCTCGGTAAAGATTATAAAAAGGAGATAACCCATGAACCGCCTGACTGCCTTTTTCATCGCGACCCTCATGGCACTCGGTACCAGCCTGGCTCACGCACGAGACCTGAACGCGGACGAAGCCCGCAAACTGCAAGACGCTGGTACCATCTGGCCCTTCGAAAAACTCAACGCCGCTGCCCTGGCCGAGCACCCTGGTGCCACCTTGACCGATACCGAGCTGGAACAAGAGTACGGCAGGTACATTTACCAGGTGGAACTGCGCGATACGAAGGGCATCGAGTGGGATCTGGAATTGGACGCCACCAACGGCAAGGTGCTCAAGAATCATCAGGATACGTAATGAAGCTTAATCTGCGCGCCCATAGTCGATGGGCGCTGGCGCTGCTGGCGTTTTGTTCGTTGGCCGTGGCCCGCGACCTGGATCAGGACGAGGCCCTGCAACTGCGCCAGCAGGGTGTGATCTTGCCGCTGGAGCAACTGCTGCAACAGGCGCTGGACCGGCACCCCGGCGCCAAACTGCTGGAAGCCGAGTTGGAGGAGAAACACGGCGTCTATATTTATGAGGTCGAGCTACTGGACACCAACGGCGTCGTGCGCGAATTGGACCTGGAGGCCAAAACTGGCCGCTTACTCAAAGATAAGGAAGACTGATGCGCCTGCTTCTGGTGGAAGATCACGTGCCCCTGGCCGACGAACTGATGGCCGGGCTTGCCCGCCAGGGTTACGCCGTCGATTGGCTCGCCGATGGTCGCGACGCGGTGTACCAGGGCAGCAGCGAACCCTACGACCTGATCATTCTCGATCTCGGCCTGCCGGGTGTACCGGGGCTCGAGGTGCTGGCCCAATGGCGCACCGGTGGCCTGAGCACGCCGGTGCTGATTCTCACCGCCCGCGGATCCTGGGCCGAGCGCATCGAGGGGCTCAAGGCTGGCGCCGATGACTACCTGACCAAACCCTTTCATCCTGAAGAACTTCACCTGCGGATCCAGGCGCTGTTGCGCCGTTCCCACGGCCAGGCCAACCAACCGACGCTGCAATCGGCGGGGCTGCATCTGGATGAAGGCCGCCAATGCGTGATTCGTGACGGTGCGGAGATTCAGCTGACTGCCGCCGAATTCCGGCTGTTGCGCTATTTCATGCTGCACCCCGAGCAAATCCTTTCCAAAAGTCATCTCGCCGAACACCTGTATGACGGTGAGACCGAGCGCGATTCCAACGTGCTGGAAGTCCACGTCAATCACCTGCGGCGCAAGCTGGGCCGTAGCGTGATCGAAACCCGTCGCGGCCAGGGTTACCTGTTTGGCGGGAAGGCTCAGTGAGATCCATCCAGCGGCGCCTGAGCCTGGGGCTGATCGGTGTGATGGTGGTGGTCGGCCTGGTCCTGGCACAGACCAGCCTGTGGTTGTTCGAGCTGGGCTTGCAGCGTTACCTGGAAGCCGGGCTGCGCAACGACAGCGAGAACCTGCTGGTGGCCCTGGTGCGCGGCCCGCAGGGGCTGCAACTGGATGAACGACGTTTGTCGCCGGCCTACCAGCGGCCGTTTTCCGGGCACTATTTCCGCATCGATTTTGCCGACGTGCACTGGCGCTCCCGCTCCCTGTGGGACCAGGAATTGCCCCGGCTCGACCACCCGGGCCTGCACAGCAACCTGCAATTGGGCCCTGAAGGCCAGAAGCTGCTGGTGCTGCGCACCGACTATCGACGGCTGGGCCAGGCGATTTCCATCAGCGTGGCCCAGGACTACACGCCGGTGCGTGACAGCTTCCGCCGGATGCAGCAGATCGGCCTGGGTCTCGGGTTGGCGGGGCTGCTGTTGATTCTGTTGCTGCAACGCATCACCGTGCGCCGCGCCTTGCGTCCGCTGGACCGGGCGCGGGAGCAGATTGCCCAGTTGCAACGCGGGCAGCGTTCGCAACTCGACGAACAGGTGCCACGGGAGCTGGAACCGCTGGTGGCGCAAATCAACCATCTGCTGGCCCACACCGAAGACAGTCTCAAGCGTTCGCGCAACGCCTTGGGCAACCTCGGCCATGCCTTGAAAACCCCGCTGGCGGTGCTGCAAAGCCTGGCGTCGAACGAGAAGCTCGATCCGTATCCCGAACTGCGCAAACTATTGCTCGAGCAACTGGAGCAAGTCCGCCAGCGCCTGAACCGGGAACTCAACCGCGCCCGCCTGTCCGGCGATGCCTTGCCCGGCGCGCACATGGACTGCGACGCCGAGCTGCCGGGGTTGCTGGCCACGCTGAACATGATTCATGGCGAACACCTGAACCTGAGCTACGTCGCCCCGCCAGGCCTGCACCTGCCCTGGGACCGTGAGGACCTGCTGGAACTGCTGGGCAACCTGCTGGACAACGCCTGCAAATGGGCCGACGCCGAGGTGCGCCTGACCATGACCGAGACGGTCGAGGGGTTCAGCCTGGCCGTGGAGGACGATGGCCCGGGCATCCCCAAGGATCGCCGCGACCAGGTGTTCAGCCGCGGCACGCGGCTGGATGAACAGACCGATGGGCACGGCCTGGGCCTGGGCATTGTGCGGGACATCGTCGACACCTGGGGCGGCCTGCTGGCGTTGGACGACAGTGAGTGGGGTGGGTTGAAGGTGGTGATCGAGCTGCCCAAGCGCTGACAGCTATTTCATGGCACCGCCTCCCTGTGGGCGAGCCTGTGGATAGGGTGAGGCTGTGGGAGCAAAGCCCCCACCTCCAAGGGGGGCAAGACTTGAAAACCCGCCCCACGGCCCTTGCAGCTTGCCGCCGCTTGCTGCAAAGTCGCGACCTTTTTGTCCGGTGGCATTCCATCGCTGTGCTTTGAGGTAATGATGATAAATGCAGTAATTGCCGCGGTTGGCGTCATGCTGGTGCTCAGCCTGGCCCGCGTGCATGTGGTGATCGCGCTGATTGTCGGCGCGTTGGTGGGTGGCCTGACGGGTGGCCTGGGGATCGAGGCAACGCTCAAGGCGTTCAATGCCGGCCTGGGTGGCGGTGCGACGGTGGCGTTGTCCTACGCCTTGCTCGGTGCCTTCGCCGTGGCGATTGCCAAGTCCGGCATGGCCCACGCCCTGGCGGACAAAGCCCTGGCCCTGGTGGATCGCCAGGACGCTGCGGGTGGTTCGGGTATCAAATGGGTGCTGATCGGTTTGCTGGGAACGGTCGCGGTCGCCTCCCAGAACATTCTGCCGATCCACATCGCCTTCATCCCGTTGCTGGTGCCGCCGCTTCTCTATGTGCTGACCAAGTTGCAGTTGGACCGCCGGTTGGTCGCCTGCGTCATGACCTTCGGCCTGATCACGCCCTACATGTTCCTGCCGGTGGGCTTCGGCAACATCTTCCTCAACGAAATCCTCCTGGCCAACGTCGCTCGCAGCGGTGTGGATGTCAGCGGTATCAACATTACCCACGCCATGGGCATCCCGGCGCTGGGCATGGTGTTCGGCCTGGCGCTGTCGTTTTTTACCTATCGCAAGAAGCGCGTCTACGATCTGAAGCAAATTGCCCGGGTCGAGCAAGTGGCGGTGCGCTACAACCCGCTGAGCCTGATGGTGGCCGGGTGTGCGGTGGCGGCGGCGTTCGCGGTGCAGCTGCTGGTGGACTCGATGATCATCGGCGCCCTGGTCGGGTTCCTGATTTTCTCGCTGTCGGGAGTGGTGCGCTGGCGCGAGACTGACGACCTGTTCACCGAAGGCATGAAGATGATGGCGATGATCGGCTTCATCATGATCGCGGCCTCAGGTTTTGCCGAAGTGATGAAGGCCACCGGTGAAGTCCAGAGCCTGGTGCAAACCTCGGCGGCCTGGATTGGCCACAACAAGGGCATTGGCGCGCTGATTATGTTGCTGGTGGGGCTGCTGGTGACCATGGGCATCGGCTCGTCGTTTTCCACGGTGCCGATCCTGGCGACGATTTTCGTACCACTGTGCCTGCAACTGGGCTTCAGCCCGCTGGCGATCGTCTGCATCGTCGGCACTGCCGGCGCCCTGGGCGACGCCGGCTCGCCTGCCTCGGACTCGACCCTGGGCCCGACTTCCGGCCTGAACATCGACGGCCAGCACCATCACATCTGGGACACCGTGGTCCCGACCTTCATCCACTACAACCTGCCGCTGCTGGTGTTTGGTTGGGTGGCGGCGATGGTGTTGTAAGGCCGATTCAACAAGACTCAAGGACCGAGTCGCCCCCTTCGCGAGCAAGCCCGCTCCCTCACTGGATCTGCTCTGAGCACAGGATATGTGCACACCAGCAATCCCTTGTGGGAGCGGGCTTGCTTGCGAAGAGGCCTTTGAATCCAGCGAGCAAGCTGCTGACCGTTCGCGATAGTTCGTTAAACCTGTCCTACAGTTTTGCCGAGCGATGCCGTTAATACAGCTAACCACGCCAATAACATCTACAAGAGTGAACAGCATGCGCCTGAGCCTGAAGGCTAAAGTCCTGTCCCTTGCGATACTGCCGGTGTTGCTGTCCGCCGTGATCATCAGCCTGACCACGGCTTTCATTTTGAAGGAGCAAGCCAGCAAAGAGGTCCAGCAGACCCGCGAACGTCTGCTCAGCGACGCCAAGGCCACGCTGCAGAACTACGTGGCGGTGGGCCTGACCACCATCAAGCCGCTCTACGATGCCGCCGCGCCTGGCGATAAAGAGGCGCGTGCCCAGGCGATCAAGCTGCTGTCCAATATCAGCTACGGCAAGGACGGCTATTTCTTTGGCTACGACTCCGAGACCATTCGTCTGTTCAAGGCCAACAGCCCTGATGGCGTGGGCAAGAGTTTCAAGGACAACCGCGACCCGAACGGTGTCTATGTCAACCGTGACCTGGTGAAAGTCGCCAAGGACGGTACGCATTACCTGGAATACAGCTCGCCGCTGCCCGGCAGCAAAGACCTGGTGCCCAAGCTGGGCTACACCGAATACCTGCCCAAGTGGGACCTGGCGGTCGGCAGCTCGGTCAACCTGGACGGTATTGAAGCCCAGGTGGCGTTGGTGGAAGCCAAGGTCCATGAACGTCTGCAAGGCGTGATATTGAGCATCGTCGGGATTGCGGTCGTGGTGTTGCTGGTGATCGCGGTGGTGGGGTTGTTGCTGGCCAACGCCATCCTGCGGCCATTGCACCTGATGAAGGACAACCTGGATGACATCGCCGCGGGTGAGGGTGACCTGACGCGCCGCCTGACCATCACCAGCCAGGACGAGCTCGGCCAGTTGGCCGGTTCGTTCAACCGCTTCGTCGACAAGATCCACGGCCTGGTGCGGCAGATCACCGACATGACCTCGCAACTGACCGGGCTGGTGACGCAAGTCTCCGAGCAGGCCCAGCGCTCCGAGCAGGCCATGGAGCGCCAGCGCCACGAAACCGATCAGGTCGCCACGGCGATCAACGAGATGTCCTCGGCTGCCCAGGAGGTCGCCCGCAGCGCCCAGGGCGCCGCCGTCGCGGCCCAGCAGACCGACGAGGAAGGGCAATCGGCCAAGCGCGTGGTGGCCGGCAGCATCCAGCAGATTCATGCGTTGGTGAACGATATCCGCAGCAGCGGCGTGTCCCTGGACAGCCTGCAGCAGGACGTGGCCTCGATTGTCAGTGTGCTAGGGGTGATTCGTTCGATTGCCGAGCAGACCAACCTGTTGGCCCTCAACGCCGCCATCGAGGCCGCGCGGGCCGGCGAGGCGGGGCGTGGGTTCGCGGTGGTGGCCGATGAAGTGCGGGCCCTGGCCAGCCGGACCCAGCAGAGCACCCAGGAAATCCAGGGCATGATCGATCGCTTGCAATCAGGCACTCACGCGGCGGTGGAAGCGATGCGCCGTTCCAGTGAGGCCGGCGACGGCACCTCGGAGCGGGCCAACGAGGCGGGCGCCTCCCTGGACACCATGGCGCAACTGATCGGCACCATCAACTCGATGAACGCCCAGATCGCCAGCGCTGCCGAAGAACAGACCGCGGTGGCCGAGGAAATCAACCGCAGCGTGCATCAGATCGCCGTGGCCGTGGACAGCGTCGCCGACGAAACCCAACTCGGCGCCCAGACGTCCCGCAGCCTGGCCGACCTGGGCCAGCGCCTGGGCAAGCTGGTGGGGCAGTTCCGGATCTGATCCCCTCGCAGCAGGAGCTGCCGAAGGCTGCGATCTTTTGCTCTCGATCCAGATGTTTTCACCTGGGCAACCGGGTCTTATCGAGAAAGAAGGATCGCAGCCTTCGGCAGTTTCTGTCGGGCTCACGAGGCGCAAACACAACAAACCCATGTGTGAGCGAGCTTGATCGCGATAGCGGTGTGTCAGTCAAATGAATTTGGCTGATCCGACGCCATCGCGAGCAAGCTCGCTCCCACAGGGCGCACATCTCGCATCAACAACCCAAACCGCAGATCCACCGCATCCGGGATGGGCACGTACACCACGTGCCCATCCCCCGGTGCCACCTCGATGCCCTGGCCTTTGGCGTTCTGCAACTGATGCAGGTCGAAATGGAAGTTGCCCTTTGGGGTCATCAGTTCCAGGTGGTCCCCCAGGCCAAAGCGGTTCTTCACCCGCACTTCGGCCAGACGTTCACGCCGCTCACCGGTCAGTTCGCCGACGAACTGCTGGCGCTCCGATACCGAACTGCCGTTCTGGTAGTTCTGGTATTCGTCGTGCACGTGGCGCCGCAGAAAACCTTCGGTGTAGCCGCGCTGGGCCAGGGACTCCAGGTCGGTCATCAGGCTGCGATCGAATTCCCGGCCGGCCACTGCGTCATCGATGGCCCGGCGATACACCTGGGTGGTGCGCGCGCAATAGAAGTGCGACTTGGTCCGGCCTTCGATCTTCAATGAATGCACACCCATGCGCGCCAGGCGCTCGACGTGCTGCACGGCCCGCAGGTCCTTGGCATTCATGATGTAGGTGCCGTGCTCGTCCTCGAAGGCTGGCATGGATGCTTCCGGGCGGTTGGCTTCCTGAAGCAAAAACACTTGGTCGGTGGGCGCACCGAGGCCCAGGGTCGGTTCGGGCTGATAGGTCTGCACAATGTCGCCCACGGCGTTTTCCACCGCCGGTTGTGCCGAATACTTCCAGCGACAGGCATTGGTGCAACTGCCTTGGTTGGCGTCGCGCTTGTTCAAATAGCCGGACAGCAGGCAGCGCCCGGAATAGGCCATGCACAGCGCGCCGTGGACGAACACTTCCAGCTCCATGGCCGGCACCTGCTCGCGGATCTCGGCGATTTCCTCCAGGGACAGTTCCCGAGACAGGATGATCCGGCTCAAGCCCTGCTGCTGCCAGAACTCGACGCTCGCCCAGTTCACCGTGTTGGCCTGTACCGACAGGTGAATCGGCATCTGGGGGAAATGCCGGCGCACCAGCATGATCAGCCCCGGGTCGGACATGATCAGCGCGTCCGGCGCCATGGCGATCACCGGTTCGAGGTCTTTGAGGAAGGTGCGCAGCTTGGCGTTGTGCGGGGCAATGTTCACCACCACGTAGAAGCGCTTGCCCATGGCCTGGGCCTCGGCAATACCCAAGGCCAGGTTCGCGTGGTCGAATTCGTTGTTGCGCACCCGCAGGCTGTAGCGCGGCTGGCCGGCATACACTGCATCGGCACCGTAGGCGAAGGCATAGCGCATGTTTTTCAGGGTGCCGGCGGGAGCCAGCAGTTCGGGGGCGGCGAAGGTCATGATGGCGTCGGATCGCAAAAGGCGGCGAGGGTAGCTCATGCTTGGCCAGGTCTTATTGATCTGAATCAATGCACCGCGTAAACGTGAAGGCACTCCCACGCGTCCTGGCGGACTAATGTTTATCCCGCCTTTGGACATGGAAGCTGATGAATCGAAAGATGCTGCAAAACAAAGCCCAGATGTTGCTCCTGGTGCTGGTCACGGTCGCCTTCATCTGGATTCTGCTGCCGTTTTACGGCGCGGTGTTCTGGGCGGTGATCCTGGGCATCGTCTTTGCCCCGATGCAGCGCCGCCTGCAGTTGAAGTTCGGCTGGCACCGCAATGTCACCTCACTGTTCACGTTGAGCATCTGTGTGGTCAGCGCGATCTTGCCGGTGATCATCATCAGTACGTTGTTGGTCCAGGAAGGCGCGGCGTTGTACAAGAGCCTGGAAAGCGGAGAGCTGGACATTGCCGATTACCTGGCCCGCTTCAAGGATGCCTTGCCGCCGTACTTTCAGCACCTGCTGGACCGCTTCGGCCTGGGCAACCTGAACGGCTTGCGCGACAAGATCGTCAAGAGCGCGATGCAGGGCAGCGAGTTCTTCGCCACCCAGGCCTTCAGTTTCGGCCAGGGGACCTTTCAGTTCCTGGTCAGCTTCTTCGTGATGATCTACTTGCTGTTCTTCTTTCTGCGTGACGGTGCGGAGTTGGTGCGCAAGGTGCGCACGGCCGTTCCCTTGGCGGAACACCAAAAACGCCGCCTGCAGTTGAAATTCAATCGGGTGGTGCGGGCCACGGTGAAGGGCAACCTGCTGGTCGCCATCAGCCAAGGTGCGCTGGGTGGGTTGATCTTCTGGATCCTGGGGATTCCGACGGTGTTGCCCTGGGCGGTGCTGATGGCGTTCCTGTCGTTGTTGCCGGCGGTGGGGGCGGGCCTCGTCTGGGCGCCAGTGGCGGTGTATTTCCTGCTCTCGGGGGCGATCTGGCAGGGTGTGGTGCTGACGCTGTTCGGGGTGTTCGTGATCGGCCTGGTGGACAATTTCCTGAGGCCGATCCTGGTGGGCAAGGACACCAAGATGCCCGACTACCTGGTACTGGTCTCGACGCTGGGCGGGCTGGCGGTGTTCGGGCTCAATGGCTTCGTGATCGGGCCGCTGATTGCCGCGCTGTTCATGTCGAGTTGGGCCCTGTTCACCGAAACAACGCCGCGGGTGCAGTTGCCTTAGGCGCTCAGCAGGTACGGGCCGATGCGTTGCGACAGGGCCTGGGCGGCGGGCAGTGAAGTCAGCGGGCCACTGATGGTCACGCCGTCCTGCACCAGATACCAGCAGACCAGCAACCCGAGTTCCCGGAGTGGGGCGGGGACGGCGCTGCCAATGACAGACATGATTTGAACCTTGGACATGGGAAACCTCCATCAATCGATGGGGTTACCTTACGACTCAGTGGGGGTAACGAAAAATCAACCGGCTCAATAGTAGGAATCGATGCCGCTCAATCGACGACCAGATCGAGCATGTGCACCACTTCCTGTTCGTTGAGCAGGCCCTTGCGCACCAGGTTTTCCGCCAGCAGGGAAAGGAACTTGGCGCTGCGGTGGCCTTCCAGTTGCTTGAGTTCGGTCAGCGCGTTGTACACCTTGCTGGAGGTGCACAGGCCGACGATGCGGTGGGGGTTTTGTGTGGGCATACCTTCGTCCTTGTTTTTATGAAGCTGTTGTTGGCGGACAGAGCCAGGTTGCGGGCCTGTCATGACGCACACGTGACAGCTCGAGTTGTTGGAAAAAGAAAGCAGGATTCAGACCATAATGCCTTTTTGACGCCGGATTATTGTTCCGGCAGCGACCTCGGGCAGGCTTATACGGCCATCAGTCTGTTTTTTACCCACAAAAAAGCCCCTGGATCTTTCGATTCAGGGGCTTTGTTTGTTGCTGTCTGGCTCCACGACCTGGACTCGAACCAGGGACCCAGTGATTAACAGTCACTTGCTCTACCAACTGAGCTATCGCGGAATGGCGCGTATGTTACTGATTGGAAAAGAGAAGTCAAGCGTCCATTGCCGGACGGCGCATTCCTGGTGCCCTTTGACGGACAATCAACGATTGGCAGTTACCGCCAGGGCAGGAGAGGACTACCATGGTCGCCCGGAAGTGGCAGGACGCGCTGCCGGCCATTCGCCGACATAAGGTACGCGCCATGAACCACCTGTTACCCCTTCTCAGTGCCCGCCGCGCCGAGGTGCTCTTGTGAGTACCGCCCAGATCAGCTTGCCCAAGGGCGTGGGGCCTCATGCCGAGAAACTGTACGACGCCATTACCCAGGCCAGCACCGCCGAAGAACTGAACCGTGCCGGTGGCAAGGCCGAGGGCTTTGTCCTGGGGCTGGAAAGCACCAAGGCGATCAAGAGCCAGGTGGCCGAGTCGTTGTATGTCATTTATGACGATGCGGCGAGCCAGCGGGCGACGGAGTTGTAGCCTCAGCGAGAGTGTCGTGCCAGGTGCTTTTGTGGCCTTGCCTTTGTGGCGAGGGAGCTTGCTCCCGCTGGGCTGCGCCCGTAGGAGCTGTGTAGGAGCTGTCGAGTGCAACGAGGCTGCGATCTTTCCACTGACAATTGAGTCCAGAGCGAAAGATCAAGATCAAAAGATCGTCCGAACGCGGCCCGAGCCTCCGCCAGCTCCTACAGAGCCCAGCGGGAGCAAGCTCCCTCGCCACAGGTTGGGGGGCTCCTGAGCTGTAGGCACACTCAAAAAAACGGGAAGCTCAATGGCTTCCCGTTTTTCATCCAGCACCGAAAACGTCAGATCACCTGGACGATGGCCTTGGTCACCGCATCGATGTTGTTCTGGTTCAACGCGGCCACGCAGATGCGGCCGGTGTCCAGGGCATAGATGCCGAACTCGTTGCGCAAGCGCGTCACTTGTTCAACGGTCAGGCCAGAGTAGGAGAACATCCCGCTCTGGCGTGCGACGAAGCTGAAGTCGTGATGCGGGGCGGCCTTGGCCAGCATGTCGACCATCTGGTTGCGCATGCCGCGAATGCGCAGGCGCATCTCGGCCAGTTCGGCTTCCCACTGGGCCCGCAGCTCAGGGCTGTTGAGCACGGCGGCAACGATGCTGGCGCCATGAGTTGGCGGGTTGGAGTAGTTGGTGCGGATCACGCGCTTGACCTGGGACAGCACGCGGGTACTTTCTTCTTTCGATTCGCTGACGATCGACAGGGCGCCGACGCGCTCGCCGTACAGGGAGAACGACTTGGAGAACGAGCTGGAGGCGAAGAAGGTCAGGCCCGACTCGGCGAACAGGCGCACGGCCGCCGCGTCTTCGTCGATACCGGCGCCAAAGCCCTGGTAGGCCATGTCCAGGAACGGCACGTGGTTCTTGGCCTTGACCACGGCCAGCACGTTTTTCCAGTCTTCGGGGCTCAGGTCCACGCCGGTCGGGTTGTGGCAGCAGGCGTGCAGCACAACGATCGAGCGGTCGGGCAGGGCATTGAGGTCTTCCAGCAGGCCGCTGCGGTTCACGTCGTGGGTGGCGGCGTCGTAGTAGCGGTAGTTCTGCACCGGGAAGCCGGCGGTTTCGAACAGGGCGCGGTGGTTTTCCCAGCTTGGGTCGCTGATGGCGACGACGGCGTCAGGCAGCAGTTGCTTGAGGAAGTCGGCACCGATCTTCAGGGCACCGGTGCCGCCCACGGCCTGGGTGGTGATGACGCGGCCGGAAGCGATCAGCGGCGAATCCTTGCCAAACAGCAAGGTCTGCACGGCCTGGTCGTAGGCGGCAATGCCGTCGATCGGCAGGTAACCACGGGAAACGTGCTGAGCCACGCGAGCCGTCTCGGCCTCGACAACCGCGCGCAGGAGTGGAATACGCCCCTCTTCATTGCAGTAAACACCTACACCCAGGTTGACCTTATTGGTACGGGTGTCGGCATTGAAAGCTTCGTTGAGGCCCAGGATGGGGTCGCGGGGTGCCAATTCGACAGCGGAAAACAGGCTCATTATTGCGCGGCTCTAATGGAGAGTGAGGGGAGGTGTGGCGCTCCAGCCGAATGCACTAGAGCGGTGCACAAACGGGGAGCTAGTATAGAGGCCATCACCCGGCGCGGCGACAGGCGATTCGGGTTTTACGCTAAGTTTTTACGATTTTTTTCGACCGTTAGTCCTCTCGCCGCGTCAAAGTCTTCAAGGCGTGTAGGACGTTCGTCTTGAAAGCGAAGGCATTCACCTCCACATTGTGTGCATTCCAGTTTTTTCCTCGGACGACATCGGTCGTTTCGGTCTTTCTCGTTCCTGTCGGCTGGCCGACAGGGGTGAATCCAGAGGTTATGTCATGTCTGAATTCCAGCTAGTCACCCGCTTCCAGCCCGCCGGCGATCAGCCGGAAGCCATCCGCTTGATGGTCGAGGGCATCGAGGCCGGGCTGGCGCACCAGACACTGCTCGGTGTGACCGGTTCGGGCAAGACCTTCAGCATTGCCAACGTGATCGCCCAAGTGCAGCGCCCGACCCTGGTACTGGCGCCGAACAAGACCCTGGCGGCGCAGCTGTACGGTGAGTTCAAGGCGTTTTTCCCGAATAACGCCGTGGAGTACTTCGTTTCCTACTACGACTATTACCAGCCCGAGGCCTACGTGCCGTCGTCGGACACCTTCATCGAGAAGGATGCCTCGATCAACGACCACATCGAACAGATGCGACTGTCGGCGACCAAGGCGTTGCTTGAGCGCAAGGACGCGATCATCGTCACCACGGTGTCGTGCATCTATGGCCTGGGTAGCCCGGAAACCTACCTGAAGATGGTGCTGCACGTGGATCGCGGCGACAAACTCGACCAGCGCGCCTTGCTCAGGCGCCTGGCGGATTTGCAGTACACCCGTAACGACATGGATTTCGCCCGGGCGACGTTCCGGGTGCGTGGCGACGTGATCGATATCTACCCGGCGGAATCGGACCTGGAAGCGATCCGCATCGAGCTGTTCGACGATGAAGTGGAGAGCCTTTCGGCGTTTGATCCGCTGACCGGCGAAGTCATCCGCAAGCTGCCACGCTTCACGTTCTACCCCAAGAGCCACTACGTCACGCCCCGGGAAACCCTGCTCGATGCCATCGAAGGGATCAAGGTCGAGTTGCAGGAGCGCCTGGAATACCTGCGTTCGAACAACAAATTGGTGGAAGCCCAGCGTCTGGAACAACGGACTCGGTTCGACCTGGAGATGATCCTCGAGCTGGGCTACTGCAACGGCATCGAAAACTACTCGCGCTACCTGTCGGGCCGTCCGGCGGGCGCGCCGCCGCCGACCTTGTATGACTATCTGCCGGCCGATGCCTTGCTGGTCATCGACGAATCCCACGTCAGCGTGCCCCAGGTCGGCGCCATGTACAAAGGCGACCGTTCGCGCAAGGAAACCCTGGTGGAGTACGGTTTCCGGCTGCCCTCGGCGCTGGACAACCGGCCGATGCGCTTCGACGAATGGGAAAGCGTGAGCCCGCAGACGATTTTCGTCTCGGCCACCCCCGGCAACTACGAGGCCGAGCATGCCGGGCGGGTGGTCGAACAGGTGGTGCGGCCCACCGGCCTGGTCGATCCGCAGGTTGAAGTGCGCCCGGCGCTGACTCAGGTCGATGATCTGCTCTCGGAAATCTCCAAGCGTGTGGCAGTGGAGGAACGGGTGCTGGTCACCACGCTGACCAAGCGCATGGCCGAAGACCTCACCGACTACCTGGCCGACCATGGCGTGCGCGTGCGTTACCTGCACTCGGACATCGACACGGTGGAGCGGGTCGAGATCATCCGCGACTTGCGCCTGGGCACCTTCGACGTGCTGGTGGGCATCAACCTGCTGCGCGAAGGTCTGGACATGCCGGAAGTGTCGTTGGTGGCGATTCTCGACGCCGACAAGGAAGGTTTCCTGCGTTCCGAGCGCTCGTTGATCCAGACCATCGGTCGCGCGGCGCGTAACCTCAACGGTCGGGCGATTCTGTATGCCGACCGCATCACCGGTTCCATGGAGCGGGCCATCGGCGAGACCGAACGCCGTCGCGACAAACAGATCGCCTTCAACCTGGCCAATGGCATCACCCCCAAGGGTGTGTTCAAGGACGTTGCCGACATCATGGAAGGCGCCACCGTGCCAGGCTCGCGCAGCAAGAAGCGCAAGGGCATGGCCAAGGCGGCCGAAGAGAGCGCCCGCTACGAGGCCGAACTGCGCTCGCCGAGCGAAATCACCAAGCGCATCCGGCAGTTGGAAGAAAAAATGTACCAACTGGCCCGGGACCTGGAGTTCGAGGCGGCGGCGCAGTTGCGTGATGAAATTGGCAAGTTGCGCGAGCGGTTGCTGACCGTTTGAGGTTTGGGCGACTCGGTCTGACGGCCGGCGACACAAATCCCGCTCTCACTGGAGCCCGCCCGCCATCGCCTGTTACCATTCGCCCCCTGTTCGATCTTCGCTTTTATATTCTTTCCGAGACATGCCATGACCACCGTCCGCACCCGCATCGCGCCTTCGCCCACTGGCGATCCCCATGTCGGCACCGCCTACATCGCTTTGTTCAACTATTGCTTTGCCAAGCAGCATGGCGGCGAGTTCATCCTGCGGATCGAGGACACCGACCAGTTGCGTTCGACCCGCGAGTCCGAACAGCAGATCTTCGACGCCCTGCGCTGGCTGGGGATCGACTGGAGCGAAGGCCCGGATGTCGGCGGCCCGCACGGTCCGTACCGCCAGAGCGAGCGGGGTGACATCTACAAGCAGTATTGCCAGCAACTGGTGGACATGGGGCATGCGTTCCCATGTTTCTGCACCGCCGAAGAGCTGGACCAGATGCGCGCCGAGCAAATGGCCCGTGGTGAAACCCCGCGCTACGACGGCCGGGCGCTGCTGCTGTCCAAGGAAGAAGTCGCCCGTCGCCTGGCGGCCGGCGAGCCCCATGTGATCCGCATGAAGGTGCCGACCGAAGGCGTCTGCGTGGTGCCGGACATGCTGCGTGGCGATGTCGAGATCCCGTGGGATCGCATGGACATGCAAGTGCTGATGAAGACCGACGGCCTGCCGACGTACTTCCTGGCGAACGTGGTCGACGATCACCTGATGGGCATCACCCACGTCCTGCGCGGTGAAGAATGGCTGCCGTCGGCGCCGAAACTGATCCTGCTTTACGAATACTTCGGCTGGGAACAACCACAGCTGTGCTACATGCCGCTGCTGCGTAACCCGGACAAGAGCAAGCTGTCCAAGCGCAAGAACCCGACCTCGGTGACGTTCTACGAGCGCATGGGCTTCATGCCCGAGGCAATGCTCAACTACCTGGGGCGCATGGGCTGGTCGATGCCGGACGAGCGCGAGAAGTTCTCGCTGCAGGAAATGGTCGAGCATTTCGATCTGTCGCGCGTGTCCCTGGGCGGGCCGATCTTCGACGTCGAGAAGCTGTCGTGGCTCAACGGCCAGTGGCTGCGGGACCTGCCGGTGGAAGAGTTCGCCGCACGTGTGCAGAAGTGGGCCTTGAACCCTGAGTACATGATGAAGATCGCTCCCCACGTGCAGGGCAGGGTTGAGACCTTCAGCCAGATCGCCCCGCTGGCCGGCTTCTTCTTCGCCGGCGGCGTGACGCCGGATGCGAAGTTGTTCGAATCCAAGAAGCTTTCGGGCGATCAGGTGCGCCAGTTGATGCAACTGATCCTGTGGAAGCTCGAAAGCCTGCGTCAGTGGGAGAAGGACAGCATCACCGCGACCATCCAGGCCGTGGTCGAGTCGCTGGAGTTGAAACTGCGCGATGCCATGCCGCTGATGTTCGCCGCCATTACCGGTCAGGCCAGCTCGGTGTCGGTGCTCGATGCGATGGAAATCCTCGGGCCGGACCTGACCCGTTTCCGCCTGCGCCAGGCCATCGATCTGCTCGGTGGCGTGTCGAAGAAGGAAAACAAGGAGTGGGAAAAACTGCTGGGCGCTATTGCCTGATCACTCGTAGGAGCTGCGTAGGAGCTGTCGAGCGAAGCGAGGCTGCGATCTTTTGATCTTTCGCTTGAGATTCAAATAGCTGGGGGAAGATCGCAGCCTCGTTGCACTCGTCAGCTCCTACACAGCTCCTACACAGCTCCTACGAAACAGGCGAGGCCCCAGTTTTATTGGGGGAGGGTGGTAAGTGATTGTTATCCCGGCAAAAAACTTTCAAATTTGTTGAAAATAAATTTGACAGCCCTCCGATACGCCCTTAAGATTCGCCCCGTCCTCAGCGATGAGGGGCTATAGCTCAGCTGGGAGAGCGCTTGCATGGCATGCAAGAGGTCGACGGTTCGATCCCGTCTAGCTCCACCAATTTACACTTCAAGGCCTGGCCACACGGGGCTTGAAGCGATCAACACTCAGCGTTGATCAGTTGTATAGAAGGGTTTGCGTCCCCTTCGTCTAGTGGCCTAGGACACCGCCCTTTCACGGCGGTAACAGGGGTTCGAGTCCCCTAGGGGACGCCAGTTTTACAGAAGCGATGTTGCAAGATGTCACTCCGCCGCGAGGCGAAAAATCCGGGGCTATAGCTCAGCTGGGAGAGCGCTTGCATGGCATGCAAGAGGTCGACGGTTCGATCCCGTCTAGCTCCACCAATTACAGGTTCAAGGTCTGGCCACACCGTCCTTGAATCGATCAGTTCTCAGCACTGATCAAGTCAGAAGGTTTGTGTCCCCTTCGTCTAGTGGCCTAGGACACCGCCCTTTCACGGCGGTAACAGGGGTTCGAGTCCCCTAGGGGACGCCACGATTACCCGCTCTGCGGGATTTTATAAGGGTCATTCAATTCTTGAATGGCCCTTTTGTTTGTCTGGCGTTCGGCCAATTCCCTTATCCTTGAAAATAGACTTCTGACCAGCGGTCAAATTTCCGCTTGCGGAAAATTATTACATTGGTAATATTTCAGTCGTAATATTCGGAGGCGACGATGAGCGATAAAAAGGCACAAACCCGTGAACGCATTCTCAAGGCCGCCAGCGATGCGCTGATCCAGCGTGGGCCGGCAGAGCCGAGCGTGGGCGAGGTGATGGGCGCGGCCGGGCTGACAGTGGGCGGTTTTTATGCCCATTTCGAAAGCAAGGATGCCTTGATGCTCGAGGCATTCAAACAGTTGCTCAATCGGCGCCGCGGCTTGATCGCCGACATGGACGGCGAGCTGACAGGCGAAGAGCGACGCGCTCTGGTGGCGGCGTTCTATCTGTCACGCAAGCACCGTGACTCCACCGAGCAAGCCTGCCCGATCCCCGCGTCGGTCGGCGAGCTTGGCCGGCTGCCGGATGCGTTTCGTGAGGTGCTCAATGAGCATATCGAGTTGATGGTCGCGCAATTGGCGGCCAGCCCGGAGGACGCCGACAAGGCCCTGGCCGACATCGCCTTGATGGTGGGCGGGCTGGCCCTGGCACGGGCGCTGGGCCCTGGAGAGTTATCGGACCGTTTGCTGCGTGCCGCCAAGTCGGCGGTGCGATGAGCTGAGGCGCAAGCCCTGGAGATGAGCGATGAACAGGTTGAGCTGGATTCGTAGCGTCAATGGCACGCTTGGCTGGGTGGCTCCGCGCCTGGTGGCCAAGCAGATGCGTTCGCTGTTCATGCGCCCGCGGAACTTGCCGCCGCGGGATTGGGAACTGCCGCTGCTGGCCTCGTCCGAGCGTATCACCTTGCGCTTCGGTCTCTCGGCCTTGCGCTGGGGAAAAGGTCCGGCAGTCTTGCTGATGCATGGCTGGGAAGGGCGGCCGACTCAGTTTGCAGCGCTGATCACGGCCCTGGTAGACGCCGGCTATACGGTGGTGGCGCTGGACGGTCCGGCCCATGGGCGCTCACCGGGTCGCGAGGCGAATGTCCTGTTGTTTGCCAGGGCCATGCTCGAAGCCGCCGCGGAGCTGCCGCCGTTGCAGGCCGTGATCGGGCATTCCATGGGGGGCGCCAGTGCCATGCTCGCGGTTCAGTTGGGGTTGCGCACCGAAACGTTGGTCAGCATCGCCGCGCCCGCCCGCATTCTTGGGGTACTGCGCGGTTTCTCCCGGATGATGGGGCTGCCCCCCAAGGCGCGTTCGGCGTTCATTCGCCAGGTGGAAAGCGATGTGGGCATGCCCGCCTCGAAGATGGACGTTGCGCATTACCAGCTGGACGTGCCGGGGTTGATTGTCCATGCCGAGGACGACACTTTCGTCTCGGTCAAGGAGTCGCAACTGATTCATGAAGCCTGGTTCGACAGCCGCTTGCTGCGACTGCCGCAGGGCGGGCATCAGCGGGTTCTGGCCGATCCTCGTGTCATTGATGGGGTGTTGTCACTGCTGGCTGGTAGAAGCCTGCAAGCGCGGCAATCGGCTTGAGCATCCGGTACACTGCCCCGATCCAAATTCGACCAGGAGAGGGGCATGGGCTGGGATCGCGCAACACCGTTCATTATTGATCTTCAGGTAAATGCCGAAGACATCGACGGACTGGGCCACGCCAACAACGCGGTGTACGTCACCTGGCTCGAGCGCTGCGCCTGGCGCCATTCCCAGCGCTTGGGCCTGGATCTGGTGGAGTACCGGCGCCTGGACCGGGCCATGGCAGTGGTGCGGCATGAAATCGATTACCTGGCGGCCGCCTATGAAGGCGACGAACTGCAGTTGGCGACCTGGATCGTCGATTGGGACCAGCGGTTGAAGATGACCCGGCATTTCCAGTTGATCCGCCCCAGCGACAACACCACCTTACTGCGGGCCCAGACCACCTTTGTCTGCATCGAATTGTCCACCGGCAGGCCCAAGCGCATGCCGCCGGAATTCATCGAGGGCTATGGCGTGGCGCTAAACCCTTGTGGGAGCGAGCTTGCTCGCGATAGCGGCGGCACATCCGGCATCGTTGCAAGCTGACCCAGCGCTTTCGCGAGCAAGCTCGGCTCCCACAGGGGATTGGTGGTGAATTCCGATGTCGTAGCCAAAATCCGGTAAACTGCCGCACGTTTTTTCGTTCGAGTGTGTGTTTTCATGCAAATTGCCCTGGCGCCCATGGAGGGGTTGGTCGACAACATCCTGCGGGATGTCCTGACCCGTGTTGGCGGGATCGACTGGTGTGTCACCGAGTTCGTCCGCGTCAACGACCGTCTGCTCACGCCGGCCTATTTTCATAAGCTCGCCCCTGAGCTGCTGACCGGTGCCCAGACGGCTGCCGGCGTGCCGTTGCGGGTGCAGTTGCTCGGTTCCGATCCGGTGTGCCTGGCGGAAAACGCAGCGTTGGCGTGTGAGCTGGGTTCGCAGGTTATCGACTTGAACTTCGGTTGCCCGGCCAAGACCGTGAACAAATCCAGGGGCGGGGCGGTATTGCTCAAGGAGCCGGAACTGCTCAACGAAATCGTCGAGCACGTGCGCCGCGCAGTGCCGAAACACATCCCGGTCACCGCCAAGATGCGCCTGGGTTTCGATAGCCCGGACGGCGCGCTGGTCTGTGCTACGGCGCTGGCCGAAGGCGGCGCGGCGCACATCGTGGTGCATGCGCGGACCAAGGTCGATGGCTACAAGCCTCCGGCCCACTGGGAGTGGATTCCCCGGGTGCAGGAAGTGGTCAAGGTGCCGGTGTTCGCCAATGGCGATATCTGGAGCGTGGACGATTGGCGCCGTTGCCGCGAAATCAGCGGTGTCGAGGACATCATGCTCGGTCGCGGTCTCGTTTCCCGCCCTGACCTGGCCCGGCAGATCGCCGCCGCCCGGGCCGGTAAGGACGTGGTCGAGATGTCCTGGGCCGAGTTGCAACCGATGCTCCAGGACTTCTGGGTGCAAGTGGTCGAGCAACTGACACCGCGCCAGGCCCCGGGCCGGTTGAAGCAGTGGCTGGCGATGCTGACCCGCAATTACCCCGAAGCGGTGGCGTTGTTTACCGCTTTGCGTCGGGAAACCGATCTGGACGCGGTGGGCCATTTGTTGGGTGTGAAGCGCACCGAAGCGGCCTGAAAAAATTTCATAAAAAGCTCTTGAAAAGTTTTTGGCGGTCCCTAGATAGGGATTACGCGATGCCGAATTCGGGTCGCGGAGACAAAAAAACTTGCTGAATTTTTCAGGAGATTTGAATCATGAGTACTGCATTTTCGCTGGCCCCGCTGTTCCGTTCCTCGGTAGGTTTCGACCGTTTCAACGACTTGTTCGAAACCGCCCTGCGCAACGAGCCGGGCAGCAGCTATCCACCTTACAACGTGGAAAAACATGGTGATGACGAGTACCGCATCGTGGTCGCCGCCGCCGGGTTCCAGGAAGAAGACCTGGACCTGCAAGTGGAAAAAGGTGTGCTGACCATCAGTGGCGGCAAACGTGAAGCCAGTAACGACAGCGTCACCTACCTGCACCAGGGTATCGCCCAGCGTGCGTTCAAGCTGTCCTTCCGCTTGGCCGATCATATCGAGATCAAGTCCGCCGGCTTGAGCAACGGTCTGTTGAGCATCGACCTGCTGCGGGTGATCCCGGAAGAGGCGAAAGCCAAGCGCATTCCGATCAACGGAGCGCAGCAGCAACCCGCACTGCAAAACTGATGCCGCGCAAATGAAGAAGGGCGCCCAATGGCGCCCTTTTTCATTTTGGATATCGGTGGAAGATTAATTGTGGCGAGGGGGCTTTGCTCTCGCTGCGTCGCGCCCGTAGGAGCTGTGTAGGAGCTGTGTAGGAGCTGTCGAGTGCAACGAGGCTGCGATCTTTCCTCAGGGCACTTGAGTCCCAAGCGAAGATCAAAAGATCGTCCAAACGCCGCCCAAGCCTTCGCCAGCTCCTACAGAGTCCAACGCGAGCTTCATATCCACGTCACGGCAACAACCGCTCAAACGCCTCCAGCGGCAACGGTCGGCTATGCAGATAACCCTGGTACAAATGACAACCAAGCCCTTGCAGGAACTGCAATTGCTCCAGGGTCTCAACGCCTTCGGCAATCATGATCAGGTTGAGGCTGCGGGCCATGGCGACAATGGCGCGGATAATCTCGGCGTCGTTGGGGTCGCTGGTGGCGTCGCGCACGAATGACTGGTCGATTTTCAGTGTGTCCACCGGCAGGCGCTTGAGGTAGGTCAGCGACGAATAACCGGTGCCGAAATCGTCCATGGCGAAGCTCACCCCCAGCTTCTTGAGCCGGCGCATCTTGGCGATGGTGTCTTCCAGGTTCTGGATCACGATGCCTTCGGTGATCTCCAGTTTCAGCAGGGAGAAGGGCAGGCCGTGAGTGACGAGGCTGTTTTCGATGCGTTCGACAAAGTCGCTCTGGCGGAATTGCCGTGGGCTGATGTTCACGCACAGGCTGAATTGCTGGGGATCGATCTTGCCCTTGGCGATCAGTTGCTTGAAACCGTCGCAGGCTTCATCAAGGATCCAGGTCCCGACTTCCAGGATCAGGCCACTGTCTTCCAGCACTTTGATGAACTCGTTGGGCGATTGGGCGCCCAGGTCCGGGTGATGCCAGCGCACCAGGGCTTCGGCGCCGATGATGCGGTTATCCCGGGCATCGACCTGAGGCTGGAAATGCACGCTGAACTCGCCGCGGGCCAGGGCCAGGCGCAGGTCGGTCTCCATGCGCAGCCGTTCGCTGGCGGCTTTTTGCATGGTGGTGTGAAACATCTGCGAGGTGTTGCGCCCCGAGTCCTTGGCGCGGTACAGCGCAATGTCGGCGCGCTTGAGCAAATCGGTGGGCGTGGAGCCGTGGTCCGGAATCAGCGCTATACCGATGCTCGGCGTGACTTGCAGTCGCTGGCCATCGAGGAACATCGGCTCCGAGAGCAGTTCGCGCAGGGTGTTGGCCAAGGTCTGCACTTGCTTGCTGACTTCGCTGCGCGAGCCTTCCAGGCCGCTGAGCAGCACCACGAACTCATCGCCGCCCAGTCGTGCGACGGTGTCCTCCAGGCGCACGCTGGCTTCCAGGCGCGCGGTGATGATTTTCAGCACGGTGTCGCCCACCGGGTGACCGAGGGAGTCATTGATGTGCTTGAAGTGGTCCAGGTCGAGAAACAACAAGGCACCACGCAGGTTATGGCGTTTGAGCAGGGCGATCTGCTGGCTCAGCCGGTCCATCAGCAAGGCGCGGTTGGGCAAGTTGGTCAAGGGGTCGTGGTAGGCCAGGTGGCGAATCTGGGCTTCGGCATTGCGCAGCAGGCTCACGTCTCGGGCGGTCAGCAGCAGGCACGCGGTTTCATTGAGGGTGATGGGCTCGACTGACACCTCCACCGTGAGGATTTCCCCCCGCTTATTGCGCCCGAGCATTTCCTGGTGGACGATGCGGCCCTTGAGTTGCAGTTCGGCCAGCAGGGCGGCGCGTTGTTTTTCTTCGGCCCAGATTCCCACTTCGTAGACGGTGTGCCCGATCACTTCGTCGGCGCGGTAGCCGGTCAATCGGCAGAAACCGTCGTTGACCTCGAGGTAGCGACCGCTTTCGAGCTCGGTGATGGTGATGGCGTCGGGGCTGGAATGAAATGCCTTGGCGAATTTCTCTTCGCTGGCCTTGAGGGCCGCTTCGGAGCGTTGTTGCTGGGTGATGTCCCGCAAAGTGGTGACGATGCAGGGCTGGTTGCCGACGTTGATTTGCCGGCTGGAAATCACACAGGTCAGCGGCTGGCCGTTCTTATGGTGAACGACGATGGCGACATTGTTCAACGATTGTTCGCGGATCACCCGTTCGATGCGTTGCAGGCTGCTGCCGGAGGTATCCCAGAGGCCGATTTCGTCGGCGTCGAGGCCGATCACGTCGCTGGCGGTCCAGCCGAAGGTTTGGGTGAAACTGGAGTTGATCTCGAGGAACCGGCCGCTGTCCTGGTGGGTGACGCAGATCGGGTCAGGGCTGACCTGGAACAGCGTGGCGAATTTTTCCTCCGAGGCGGCCAGGCTCTGTTCGCGCTCCACCTGGTCGGTGATGTCGAGCAAGGTGCCGGCCATGCGCAAGGGGCTGCCGTCGTCGTTGCGGTAGAGGCGCGAGCGGCTTTCCAGATAGCGCGAGCTGCCGTCCGGCAGTTGCACGCGGTAGGTCAGCTGATAGTTGCCCGCCGGGCCTTCGCGCAGGCTGCGATAGGCGTTGCGCATGTTGTTGCGTTCTTCGGTGGGGACGCCTTCGAAAAACGCATCGAACGATTCGTGGAACGGCTTGGGTTCCAGGCCATGGAGCTGCGCGGCGCGGGCCGAGCCGTAGAGCATGCCGCTGGGAATGTGCCAGTCCCAGGTGCCCAGTTGCGCCGAGTCGAGGGCCAGGTCCAGGCGTTCCTGGCTGTCCTTGAGGGCCTGTTCGGCGAGTTTGTGCTCGGTGGTGTCGAGGAACGTGCTCAACAGGTAGGGCTGGCCCTCCAGCTCGACTTTCTGCGCGCTGAGCAGGCCGGTGTGGATCTGGCCATTGCTGGCCCGCAGTTCCACCTCCATGCTCGCCAGTTCGCCCTTGGTCTTGATGGCTTCCAGCAGTTTTACCCGTTGCCCGGGGTCGACCCACAAACCCAGTTCCAGGGTGGTGCGGCCAATCACATCGTGCAGCGGCCAGCCGAACAGGCTTTCGAAATACTGGTTGGCCTCGCTGATCAGGCCGTCTTCCTGGCGGGTCAGCAGGACCATGTTCGGGCACAGATGAAAGAGCGTGGCAAAGCGCTTTTCCGAACTGCGCAGTGCCTGTTCCCGTTGGCGCTGATGGGTGATTTCACGGATCACCCCGATCATGCGTGGGCGACCGTGCTTGTCGGGCAGCACGCTGCCGCTGATTTCAAGCCAGTGCAGGCTGCCGTCGGGCCAGACGATGCGGTGGTGCATGGCCTGTTCCAGCGGCGCCCCGGCCACTGCCGCGTGAAAGGCGCGCACGGCCCGGGCCCGATCTTCGGGTAGCAGCAGGTCCAGATAGTCCACATCCGCTGGCAATGGCTGGCGCGGATCGAAGCCGAACAGCGCCTGGGTGCCGCGCGACCAACTGATCTGTCCGCTGTCGATGTCCCACGACCAGGCCCCCAGCCGCGCACCGTTCAGGGCGGCCAGCAACTGCGGCGCACTGTCCCAGCTTTGCTCGGACCGTTTTGGGTCGAGCGCCTGGATGCGGGGCAAGGGCGGGAGGTGGTCAGCGGGTTTGGGCATTATCTAGCGAGCCTTGAGCGGGTTTGGGCATAAAGCACATGCGTTCGGGCCTGCAGGCGCGGCACAACCTATGCCCTTGTCCCTGGCAAATCGATTTGTGCGTCCAGTAAGGCCATGAAAGCCCGTGCGGCATTCGACAGCGTCCGTTCGGTGTGCAAGATATAGCCTAGCTGGCGACTGAGTTGTATGCCCGGCAAAGGAATACGTGCCACCTGTTCGTCGAGCATGGTGCGCGGCAAGACGCTCCAGGCCAGGCCAATGGAGACCATCATCTTTATGGTTTCCAGGTAATTCGTGCTCATGGCGATGTTCGGCGTCAGGCCCTGGGCTTCGAACAGCCGTTGCACGATGTGGTGGGTAAACGTGTTGCCCCCCGGGAAAACCGCTGGATGCAAGGCAATGTCCGCCAGGCTGACCGCGCCGTTTTCCAGCAATGCGTGTTCTGGGGCGACCACGAAGTCCAAAGGGTCGTCCCACACTGGCGTGGCCCGTACCAGGGTGTGAGGTTCGGGGGCGAGGGTGATGACGGCCAGTTCCGCCCGGCCATGGAGGATTTCTTCGTAGGCCACTTCCGAATCCAGGAACTGGATATCCAGCGCCACCTGGGGGTAGCGACGGGTGAACTCCCGCAATAGAGGTGGCAGGCGGTGCAGGCCGATGTGGTGGCTGGTGGCTAGCGTCAGGCGCCCGGTCACTTCGCCGGTCAGGTTGGTCAGGGCGCGGCGGGTGTCGTCCAGCACGTTGAGGATCTGATAGGCCCGTGGCAACAGGGCCCGGCCAGCCTCGGTCAGGCCTACTTCACGGCCGAGGCGGTCGAACAGGCGCACCTTGAGCTGTTGCTCGAGGCCGGCAATGCGCTTGCTGATGGCCGGCTGGGTCAGGTGCAGGCGTTCACCGGCGCCGGAGAAACTGCCGGTCTCGGCGATGGCAATAAAGGCGTTGAGATTGGCGAGGTCCATGGCGGTTCCGGTCGAATTCCAATTGGTTATGCAAAGTATGAAAAATATGAATTTGAGTTATTTAATGTAACCCCATAGGATCAGCCTCACAAGCCAAGGGGTTATTGATTCGTTCAAGGCCCGGGGCATAGAAACAAGCTGATGAGGAAACCGTCTGATGGCCGGCAAAACGCTCTACGACAAGCTCTGGGATTCGCATTTGGTCAAACAGCGCGACGATGGCTCGGCGCTGATCTACATCGATCGTCACATCATCCATGAAGTGACGTCGCCGCAAGCCTTCGAAGGCCTGCGCCTGGCCGGGCGCAAGCCGTGGCGCATCGATGCCAACATCGCGACCCCGGACCACAACGTACCGACCACGCCGGAGCGCAAGGGCGGCATCGAAGCCATTGCCGACCAGGTCTCGCGCTTGCAAGTCCAGACCCTCGACGATAACTGTGACGAATACGGCATCGTCGAATTCAAGATGAATGACGTGCGCCAAGGCATCGTCCACGTCATTGGCCCGGAGCAGGGTGCGACCTTGCCTGGCATGACCGTGGTCTGCGGCGACTCGCACACCTCGACCCACGGTGCTTTCGGCGCCTTGGCCCACGGCATCGGCACTTCCGAGGTGGAGCATGTGCTCGCCACCCAGTGCCTGGTCGCCAAGAAAATGAAAAACATGCTGGTGCGCGTCGAGGGCAAGTTGCCGTTCGGCGTGACCGCCAAGGACATCGTCCTGGCGGTGATCGGCAAGATCGGCACCGCCGGCGGTAACGGCCATGCCATCGAGTTCGCCGGCAGCGCGATCCGTGACTTGTCCGTCGAAGGCCGCATGACCATCTGCAACATGTCCATCGAGGCCGGTGCCCGCGTTGGCCTGGTGGCCGCCGATGAAAAAACCGTGGAATACGTCAAGGGCCGTCCGTTCTCGCCAAAAGGCGCGCAATGGGACATGGCGGTCGAAGCCTGGAAAGACCTGGTGTCGGACGCCGATGCCACGTTCGACACTGTAGTCGAGCTCGACGCGACGCAGATCAAGCCACAAGTCAGCTGGGGCACTTCGCCTGAGATGGTGTTGGCGGTGGACCAGAACGTACCGGATCCGGCCAAGGAAATGGACCTGGTCAAGCGTGACTCTATCGTCCGCGCCTTGAAATACATGGGCTTGAGCGCCAACCAGGCGATCACCGACATTCAGCTCGATCGCGTGTTCATCGGCTCCTGCACCAACTCGCGGATCGAAGACCTGCGCGCCGCTGCAGTGATCGCCAAGGGTCGCAAGGTGGCCTCGACCATCAAGCAGGCCATCGTGGTGCCGGGCTCGGGCCTGGTGAAAGCCCAGGCCGAAGCGGAGGGGTTGGACAAGATTTTCCTCGAAGCCGGTTTCGAATGGCGTGAGCCGGGGTGCTCGATGTGCCTGGCGATGAACCCGGACCGTTTGGAGTCGGGCGAGCATTGCGCCTCCACCTCCAACCGTAACTTCGAAGGCCGCCAGGGCGCCGGTGGTCGTACGCACCTGGTGAGCCCGGCCATGGCCGCGGCGGCGGCTGTCAACGGCCGTTTCGTCGACGTCCGCGAATTGATCTGAAGGAGCGCAGCATGAAAGCTTTTACCCAGCACACCGGTCTTGTCGCGCCTTTGGATCGTGCCAACGTCGACACCGACCAGATCATTCCCAAGCAGTTCTTGAAGTCCATCAAGCGCACCGGTTTTGGCCCGAACCTGTTCGACGAATGGCGTTACCTGGATGTCGGCCAGCCATACCAGGACAACTCCAAGCGGCCGTTGAACAAGGATTTCGTGCTCAACGCCGAGCGTTACCAAGGCGCCAGCGTGTTGCTGGCTCGTGAGAACTTCGGTTGCGGCTCGAGCCGCGAACACGCGCCGTGGGCCCTGGAAGAGTACGGTTTCCGCAGCATCATCGCGCCGAGCTATGCCGACATCTTCTTCAACAACAGCTTCAAGAACGGCTTGCTGCCGATCATCCTCAGCGATGCTGATGTGGATGAACTGTTCCAGCAGGTCGAGGCCAACCCTGGCTATCAGCTGCAGATCGACCTGGCCGCCCAGACCGTGACCCGTCCCGACGGCAAGGTACTGGGTTTCGAGATCGACGCGTTCCGCAAGCATTGCCTGCTCAATGGCCTGGACGATATCGGCCTGACCTTGCAGGACGGCGAGGCAATTGCCGCGTTCGAGGCCAAGCATCGGGCGAGCCAGCCTTGGTTGTTTCGCGATGCTTGATTTTGCATAAGGCGTAAAGACGCCATCGCGAGCAAGCTCGCTCCCACATTGGATTTGCGGCGTTCACAAAGCCTCTGTGGGAGCGACTTTGCTCGCGATGGGCCCCGCCCAGGCAATACAAAAACCACAAGGACACCCCATGACCAGCACCGCCCACAGTCAGGTTGTACAAAAGCAATTCGGTGAACAGGCCTCGGCCTATCTGAGCAGTGCGGTGCACGCCCAGGGCGCTGAGTTTGCGCTGCTACAGGCTGCGTTGGCCGGTCGCGGCGATGCCCGGGTGCTGGACCTGGGGTGCGGTGCCGGCCATGTGAGTTTCCACGTGGCGCCGCTGGCCGGTGAAGTGGTGGCTTATGATTTGTCCCAGCAAATGCTCGACGTGGTCGCCACGGCGGCTGCCGAGCGTGGCCTGGGCAATATCGGCACGGTATGCGGCGCCGCTGAGCGCCTGCCGTTCGCCGACGCGGAGTTCGACTTCGTGTTCAGCCGCTATTCGGCGCATCATTGGAGCGACCTGGGCCTGGCATTGCGGGAAGTGCGTCGGGTGCTCAAGCCCGGCGGCGTGGCGGCGTTCATCGACGTCCTGTCGCCTGGCATGCCATTGCTGGACACCTACTTGCAAAGCGTCGAAGTGCTGCGCGACACCAGCCACGTGCGCGATTATTCTGCCGGCGAGTGGTTGCGCCAGGTCAGCGAAGCGGGGTTGCACACCCGCAGCACCTCGCGCCAACGCCTGCGCCTGGAGTACCGCTCCTGGGTCGAGCGCATGCGCACCCCCGAGGTGATGCGTGGGGCGATCCTCGAGTTGCAGCGCGCGATGGGTGACGAAGTGCGTGAATATTTTGAGATTGAGGCCGATGGTTCGTTCAGTACGGATGTACTGGTGCTGTGGGCCGAGCGATAGCATTTTTCCCGGCCAGCCCATGGGCGCCGATAGTAAAACGAGGAAAGCATGAGCAAGCAGATTCTGATTCTCCCAGGTGACGGCATTGGCCCGGAAATCATGGCCGAAGCGGTCAAGGTCCTGGCGCTGGCGAACGACAAGTACAGCCTGGGCTTCGAACTCAGCCACGACGTGATCGGCGGCGCGGCCATCGACAAGCACGGCGTGCCCCTGGCCGATGAAACCCTGGACCGTGCCCGTGCAGCCGATGCCGTGCTGCTGGGCGCCGTGGGCGGCCCGAAATGGGACAAGATCGAACGCGACATCCGCCCCGAGCGCGGCCTGCTGAAGATCCGCGCGCAACTGGGCCTGTTCGGCAACCTGCGTCCGGCGATTCTCTACCCGCAACTGGCCGATGCATCGAGCCTGAAGCCGGAAATCGTCTCGGGCCTGGACATCCTCATCGTCCGTGAACTGACCGGCGGTATCTACTTCGGCGCCCCGCGTGGCACCCGTGAGCTGGATAATGGCGAGCGCCAGGCCTACGACACCCTGCCGTACAGCGAAAGCGAAATCCGCCGTATCGCCCGGGTCGGCTTCGACATGGCCCGCGTGCGTGGCAAGAAGCTGTGCTCGGTGGACAAGGCCAACGTGCTGGCTTCCAGCCAACTGTGGCGTGAAGTGGTCGAGCAGGTGGCCAAGGATTACCCGGACATCGAGCTGAGCCACATGTACGTCGACAACGCCGCCATGCAACTGGTACGTGCGCCCAAACAGTTCGACGTGATCGTCACCGACAACATGTTCGGCGACATCTTGTCCGACGAAGCGTCGATGCTCACCGGTTCCATCGGCATGCTGCCGTCGGCCTCCCTGGACGCCAATAACAAGGGCATGTACGAGCCGTGCCACGGTTCGGCGCCGGACATCGCCGGGCAGGGCATTGCCAACCCGTTGGCGACCATCCTCTCGGTGTCGATGATGCTGCGTTACAGCTTCAACTTGAACGATGCCGCCGATGCGATCGAAAAAGCCGTCAGCGTGGTCTTGGACCAAGGCTTGCGCACAGGGGATATCTGGTCGCAAGGTTGTACCAAAGTCGGTACGCAGCAAATGGGCGATGCAGTAGTCGCCGCGCTGCGGAATCTGTAATCTTTCGGGCCCACCGCTCCGACGGTGGCCCACTTTTGTATAGGTGTAGTTGCGATGAAACGTGTAGGTCTGATCGGTTGGCGCGGCATGGTCGGTTCCGTGCTCATGCAGCGAATGCTGGAAGAGCAGGATTTCGATCTCATTGAGCCGGTGTTTTTCACCACTTCCAATGTGGGTGGCCAGGGCCCGTCCGTGGGCAAGGACACCGGTGTGCTCAAGGATGCCTACAGCATTGACGAGCTCAAGACCCTCGACGTGATCCTGACCTGCCAGGGCGGCGACTACACCAGCGAAGTCTTCCCCAAGCTGCGTGAAGCCGGCTGGCAGGGTTACTGGATCGACGCCGCTTCCAGCCTGCGCATGCAGGACGATGCGGTGATCGTCCTTGACCCGGTGAACCGCAAGGTCATCGACCAGCAGCTGGACGCGGGCACCAAGAACTACATCGGCGGCAACTGCACCGTCAGCCTGATGCTGATGGGCCTGGGCGGCCTGTTCGAAGCCGGGCTGGTGGAGTGGATGAGCGCCATGACCTACCAGGCGGCGTCCGGTGCCGGCGCGCAGAACATGCGTGAGCTGATCAAGCAGATGGGCGCCACCCACGCCGCCGTCGCCGATGACCTGGCCAACCCGGCCAGCGCCATCCTCGACATCGACCGCAAGGTCGCCGAGGCGATGCGCAGCGACGCCTACCCGACCGAGAACTTCGGCGTACCGCTGGCCGGCAGCCTGATTCCCTGGATCGACAAGGAACTGCCTAACGGCCAGAGCCGCGAAGAGTGGAAGGCCCAGGCCGAAACCAACAAGATTCTCGGTCGCTTCAAGAGCCCGATCCCGGTGGATGGCATCTGCGTGCGCATCGGCGCCATGCGCTGCCACAGCCAGGCGCTGACCATCAAGCTGAACAAAGACGTGCCGATCGCCGACATCGAAGGGCTGATCAGCCAGCACAACCCTTGGGTCAAGCTGGTGCCGAACAATCGCGAAACCAGCATGCAGGAGCTGAGCCCGACCAAGGTCACCGGCACCCTGAATGTGCCGGTGGGTCGTTTGCGCAAACTGAACATGGGTTCGCAATTCGTCGGCGCCTTCACCGTCGGCGACCAACTGCTGTGGGGTGCGGCCGAACCGCTGCGTCGCATGTTGCGGATCCTGCTCGAGCGTTGATCGATTGCTGCTGTGAAAGAACCCGTGCCTTGTGAGAGGTGCGGGTTTTTTTATGTCGGTTTGGTGAGCTCTCTGTGGCGAGGGAGCTTGCTCCCGCTGGGCTGCGAAGCAGCCCCAAAACTCTAGCGGTTGCTGCGCAACCGAGCGGGAGCAAGCTCCCTCGCCACAGGTTCTCTTGTGTGCAATTGCTTGCCCGCCAACCACCCGGTAAAGTGCCGCTCCCCACGTTTTACCTGAGGTAGACCCATGAGCCAGTCCTTTGATATTGCCGTGATCGGCGCCACCGGTACTGTCGGCGAAACCCTCGTCCAGATTCTCGAAGAGCGGGACTTCCCGGTCGGTAACCTGCACCTGCTGGCCAGCAGCGAATCGGCAGGCAGCTCGGTGATGTTCCGCGGCAAAAACGTGCGGGTGCGGGAAGTCGACGAGTTCGATTTCAGCAAAGTCCAACTGGTGTTCTTCGCTGCCGGCCCGGCGGTGACCCTGAGTTTCGCCCCGCGGGCCACGGCGGCCGGCTGTGCGCTGATCGACCTGTCCGGCGCCTTGCCGCCCGAACAGGCGCCGCAGATCGTGCCGGAAGCCAACGCCCAGGTGCTCGCCGGTTTGAGCAAGCCGTTGCAGGTCAGCAGCCCCAGCGCTTCGGCCACGGCCTTGGCGGTGGTGCTGGCGCCGCTGCGCGAATGCCTGGACTTGCAGCGCATCAGCCTGACCGCCAGCCTCGCCGTGTCGGCCCAGGGCCGCGTGGCTGTGAGCGAGCTGGCGCGCCAGACCGCCGAGCTGCTCAACGCCCGTCCGCTGGAGCCGAAATTCTTTGACCGGCAGATGGCGTTCAACCTGCTGGCCCAGGTCGGCACCCCGGACGAGCAGGGCCATACGCAGTTGGAAAAGCGCCTGGTCCGCGAGTTGCGCCAGGTGCTGAATCAACCTTTGTTAAAGATTTCCGTCACTTGCATTCAAGCCCCGGTGTTTTTTGGCGATAGCTTTAGCGTGACTGTGCAGTCTGCCAGTCCCATCGACCTGGCCAAGGTCAACGCGGCGCTGGAAGCGGCCCCGGGTATCGAGCTGGTGGATGCGGGCGATTATCCGACGGCGGTGGGCGATGCGGTGGGCCAGGATGTGGTCTACGTTGGTCGTGTGCGCGGTGGAATCGACGATCCGGCGGAACTAAATATGTGGCTGACGTCAGATAACGTGCGCAAGGGCGCGGCGCTCAATGCCGTGCAGGTGGCTGAGTTGTTGATAAAAGACTTGCTGTAAAAGATACTTGGCATCAATTTGTCGAATGATTCTAGCTGGGCGCTATGCTTGGTCGGAGTGCTGAAGGCGAACATCCCTCTGGGGGACATTCCCGGGGCATGAGTGAAATGATCGCGCGCACCGTCGCTTCGGGGCTGCGCGCAATGCCTTACGGCAGCGGCATCAATACCTTCTCGCTGGCCGAGGAATGTTCAAACAAAGGAAGAGGCTATGGTTCAAGTTCGCAAACTGGTGTTAGCAATAGCGGCCGCCTCGGCGCTGTCCTCCGGTATGGCGCAAGCGCTCGGGCTCGGGGAATTGACCCTGAAGTCGCCGCCGAACCAGCCCTTGGTCGCCGAGATCGAGCTGCTCGATGTCCAGCAACTGACCGCCGCCGAAGTCGTGCCGAGCCTGGCCTCGCCCGAAGAGTTTGCCAAGGCAGGGGTCGACCGCCAGCCCTTTCTCAATGACCTGAGCTTCACTCCGGTGATCAACGCCAATGGCAAGAGCGTCCTGCGGGTAACGTCCAGTCGGCCGCTGTCTGAACCCATGGTCAAGTTCCTTGTGCAGGTGATGTGGCCCAATGGCCGCCTGCTGCGCGACTACAGCGTATTGCTCGATCCCTCCAAATTCTCGCCACAGGCCGCTGACGCCACCCGGGCGAAACCGCCCCAGGTCGTGTCCACGCCGGTCACCGGCGCCACCAAGCCTTCGCAATACACCACCACGCCGCGCGATACCCTGTGGGAAATCGCCGCCAAGGTGCGTAACGGCGGCTCGGTCCAGCAAACCATGCTGGCGATCCAGGCGTTGAACCCTAACGCGTTCATCAACGGCAACATCAACCTGCTCAAGACCGGCCAGGTGTTGCGCCTGCCGGACCCGGTGCAAAGCACGGCATTGCCGCAACCCCAGGCCATCGCCGAAGTGGCTGCGCAGAACGCCGCCTGGCGTGCGGGGCGGCGTGGCGTGGCGGGTGCTGGCAAACAGCAGTTGGATGCCACCAAGCGCGGCCGCGGTGAAGGTGCGCCGGCACAGGCTGCCGGTCGCGACAACCTGAGCCTGGTGTCGGCTGATTCGGCGAAGGCGGGCGGCAAGGGCAAGGGCGCTGCCGGCGATGCCCAAGCGCTCTCCAACAAGCTTGCAGTCACCCAGGAAAGCCTCGACTCGGCTCGCCGGGATAACGAAGAACTGAAAAGCCGTATGGCGGACCTGCAGAGTCAACTGGACAAACTGCAACGCCTGATCGAGCTGAAGAACAATCAACTGGCCAAGATGCAGGCCGAAGGTGTCGCCGTTCCTCCTGCTGGCGAGGCACCTCCTGCAATGTCCGCAGAACTGGCCCCTGCGCCTGCGCCTGCGCCAGAGGCAGCCCCGGAAGCGACGCCGCCTGCCGCTGCGGTCGAGCCGACGCCTGCCGCGTCCAACGAGCAAAAATACAACGACCTGCTGACCAACCCGATCCTGCTGGGATTGATTGGCGGTGGGGCGCTGCTCCTGCTGTTGCTTTTGTTGTTGCTCGCCCGTCGCCGCAAGGCCCAGCAGGAAGCGGAAAAGCACTTGCGCATGGCCCGAGCCCTCGAGGAGGAGGCTGACTTCTCCCCGGAGCTCGATCTGCCCCCGAGCAGCTTCGAGGGCATTGATGTTCCACCGCCTAGCGTAAAGCTCGAGCCAAAACCCGCGCCTGCTCCTGCGCCGGTACCCAAGCCGGCCCCGGTGGTTGCGCCTGTGGTGGTCACGCCGCCTATCGCGGCGCCCTTGGTGGCTCCGGCTGCCGATCGCTCCGACGACGTGCTGCCCCAGGCCCAGTCCCATATCGACCGCGGCCGCTTGAACCAGGCTGCCGACCTGCTTGAACAAGGCATCAAGGCCGAGCCTCAGCGCAGCGATCTACGCCTGAAGCTGATGGAAGTCTACGGTCAGCAGGGCGACCGCGACGCCTTTGTCGCCCAGGAACGCCAATTGGTGGCCAATGGCGAGAATTTCGCCCAGGTCGAACAACTGAAAAGCCGTTTCCCGGCCATGGTGGTCGCGACTACCGCGGGCCTGGCCGCGGCAGCGGTGGCTGCTGAACTGGACGCGCAGTACGTCAAGGACCTGCTGGAAGACAAGGCGCCGACAGACGAGGAACTCGACAGCGCCTTCGACCTGAGCCTGGATGACCTGGAAGCCGCCCCGGTTGCGCCGACGCCAGAGCCTGTCGCCGAGCTGGACGCGTTCCCGGAAGACGACGACCTGAGTTTCGAGTCGGTGCTCAAGCAGCAGACTGAAGCCAGCGAAAGCCTGGACGACCTGTCGGAGTTCGATTTGGACCTGGGTGCCGATGCCCCGACCCCGGTCCCTGCGCTCGACGATGAAGACTTCCTGCTGGACCTGGACGACGACCTCAAGGGCCTGGACTTGCCTGCGACTGAAACGCCGGCTTTGGCTGATACCCCGGCTGACGATCTCGAACTGCCGGCGGACTTCGATCTGTCCCTGTCTGATGAAATGGACGCGCACGATGCGCCCAAGGATGTCTTCGAGTCCGAGCTTGACGATGTAAACGCCGAGTTGGATCGTCTGTCCGACAGCCTTGGCCAGCCGACCTTCACCGCCGAAGATGCCTTGGCCGGTGCAGAAGACGAGCCGGACTTCGACTTCCTTAGCGGTACCGACGAAGTGGCGACCAAGCTCGACCTGGCCCAGGCCTACATCGACATGGGCGACAACGACGGCGCCCGCGACATCCTCGGCGAAGTCCTCAGCGAAGGCGACGCCACCCAGAAGAGCGAAGCGCAGGAGATGTTGTCGCGTTTGGCTTGAGTCAGTGTTTATACAAAAACGGCAGCCAGTGAGGCTGCAGTTTTTGTTTGCGGCGGGATTTGCGGGTGTTTGGGCTGGCCTCATCGCGAGCAGGCTCGCTCCCACACGGGTTTTGCTGTGGGAGCCAAGCTTGCTCGCGATGACCGAGGTCCATTCAACATCAATGCACGCTGACCCACCGCTATCGCGAGCAAGCTCGGCTCCCACAGGGGGGGCGGTGAGTGCGGAACTCATGAGCACTGGAGAATTGCTGTGGGATCAAAGCTTGCTCGCGATGACCGAGGCCCATTCAACATCAATGCACGCTGACCCACCGCTATCGCGAGCAAGCTCGGCTCCCACTGGGGGGTGAGCGCGGAACTCATGACCACTGGAGAATTGCTGTGGGAGCCAAGCTTGCTCGCGATGACCGAGGCCCATTCAACATCAATGCACGCTGACCCACCGCTATCGCGAGCAAGCTCGGCTCCCACAGGGGGGCGGTGAGCGCGGAACTCATGAACACTGGAGAATTGCTGTGGGAGCCAAGCTTGCTCGCGATGACCGAGGCCCATTCAACATCAATGCAAGCTGACCCATCGCTATCGCGAGCAAGTTCGGCTCCCACAGGGGGGCGGTGAGTGCGGAACTCATGAGCACTGGAGAATTGCTGTGGGATCAAAGCTTGCTCGCGATGACCGAGGTCCATTCAACATCAATGCACGCTGACCCACCGCTATCGCGAGCAAGCTCGGCTCCCACAGGGGGGGCGGTGAGCGCGGAACTCATGAACACTGGAGAATTGCGGTGGGAGCCAAGCTTGCTCGCGATGAACTAGGTCCATTCAACATCAATGCAAGCTGACCCACCGCTATCGCGAGCAAGCTCGGCTCCCACAGGGGGGGGGCGGTGAGCGCGGAACTCATGAGCACTGGAGAATTGCTGTGGGATCAAAGCTTGCTCGCGATGACCGAGGTCCATTCAACATCAATGCACGCTGACTCACCGCTATCGCGAGCAAGCTTGGCTCCCACAGGGGGGAGGCGGTGAGCGCGGAACTCATGAGCACTGGAGAATTGCGGTGGGAGCCAAGCTTGCTCGCGATGACCGAGGTCCATTCAACATCAATGCACGCTGACTCACCGCTATCGCGAGCAAGCTCGGCTCCCACAGGGGGGGCGGTGAGCGCGGAACTCATGAACACTGGAGAATTGCGGTGGGAGCCAAGCTTGCTCGCGATGACCGAGGTCCATTCAGCATCAATGCACGCTGACCCACCGCTATCGCGAGCAAGCTCGGCTCCCACAGGGGGGGCCGGTGAGCGCGGAACGCATGAACACTGGAGAATTGCGGTGGGAGCCAAGCTTGCTCGCGATGACCGAGGCCCATTCAACATCAATGCACGCTGACCCACCGCTATCGCGAGCAAGCTCGGCTCCCACAGGGGGGAGGCGGTGAGCGCGGAACGCATGAACACTGGAGAATTGCTGTGGGAGCCAAGCTTGCTCGCGATGACCGAGGTCCATTCAACATCAATGCAAGCTGACCCACCGCTATCGCGAGCAAGCTCGGCTCCCACAGGGGGGGCGGTGAGCGCGGAACTCGTGAGCGCTGGTGAACCCCTGTGGGAGTGAGTTTACTCGCGATAGCGTCAGTCCATTCAATACAGGATCACCCGTCGGACTGGCATCCCAAGCCATCAGCCTTATAATGCCCGCCTTTGCGTACCTCAGCAGGCTGTAATTCCTTGGCAAACATAGACAACCCGGCCGCCGAAATGGCGGCCGATGGCTTTTTCCGGATCGCCTTGGGCGTTGAATACAAAGGTTCGCGCTATCGTGGCTGGCAGCGCCAGGCTTCCGGTGTATTGACGGTGCAGGAAACCCTTGAAAACGCCCTGTCCAAAGTCGCCGACTCGCCCGTGGCGCTGCATTGCGCCGGGCGTACCGATGCCGGCGTGCATGCCTGCGGCCAGGTGGTGCATTTTGACACTCAGGTCGAGCGTTCGATGAAGGCCTGGGTGATGGGCGCCAACATCAACTTGCCCCACGATGTCAGCGTCAGTTGGGCCAAGGTGATGCCGGCGCATTTCCATGCGCGCTTCAAGGCCATCGCCCGGCGGTATCGCTACGTGATCTACAACGATCAGATCCGCCCGGCGCACCTGAACGAAGAAATCACCTGGAATCACCGTCCGCTGGACGTCGAGCGCATGGCCGAGGCCGCACAATACCTGGTCGGCGTCCATGATTTCAGCGCCTTCCGTGCCGGCCAGTGCCAGGCCAAGTCGCCGATCAAGGAGTTGCATCACCTGCGCGTGAGCCGTCATGGCAAGATGATCGTGCTCGACATCCGCGCCAGCGCGTTCCTGCATCACATGGTGCGCAACATTGCCGGCGTGCTGATGACCATTGGTGCGGGCGAACGGCCGGTGGAGTGGATCAAGGAAGTGCTCGACAGTCGTGTTCGTCGCTCCGGTGGCGTCACGGCGCACCCGTTTGGCTTGTACCTGGTACAGGTCGAATATCGCGATGAATTCGAGCTGCCGGAGCGTTATATCGGGCCACATTTCCTCACGGGCTTCTCGGAACTCGACGGCTGACGCCCTGCGCAGCATTTGCTACCATCCGGGACTTTCACGGATTTGCCTGAGGTTTTACCCACCATGCCGGTCGTTCGCAGCAAGATTTGCGGGATCACCCGCGTCGAGGACGCATTGGTAGCGGTCGAGGCCGGGGCTGATGCCATCGGGCTGGTGTTTTACGCCAAGAGCCCGCGCGCGGTGACGGTGCAGCAGGCGAGGGCGATCATCCAGGCTTTGCCGCCGTTCGTGACTCCGGTGGGCCTGTTCGTCAATGCCAGTCGTTGCGAGTTGGGCGAGATACTCGATGCGGTGCCGCTGGGTTTGTTGCAGTTTCACGGCGATGAAGCCCCGGCCGATTGCGAGGGCTGGCATCGTCCGTACATCAAGGCGTTGCGGGTCAAGGCCGGTGACGACATCGCCGCCGCTTGCCAGGCGTTTGCCAGTGCCAGCGGCATTTTGCTGGACACCTATGTGGAAGGCGTTCCCGGAGGGACCGGCGAAGCGTTCGATTGGTCGCTGGTGCCCCAAGGCTTGGACAAACCGATTATCCTGGCCGGTGGCCTGACGGTGGATAACGTGGCTCAGGCCATTCGCCAGGTTCGCCCTTACGCGGTGGACGTGAGCGGCGGAGTGGAGCAGGACAAGGGCATCAAGGACCCGGCAAAGATTCGTGCATTCATGGCCGCTGTGCGCAGCAGCCAGTCGTCAATGTGACGGCTGGCAGACTGCCGCCGTCCATACCAGCACTGTACAAAGCAGGCAGGCGCCGCCTCCGGGTGGGCCGATAGCGAAGTGGTAACCGCCGTGCGGTTGCCGGGATGGCTGAGGAAGGCTGGGTTGCACGCAGGTCATGTTTTGCACTGACCGTGGCGACCCCTCGACTCGCCGCACAATGAATTTAGCTCAAGGGCATACGCGGGGCCGCGAACCAAAGCGTTCGGGCCGCCGGTACTGGAGAAAGAAAGCATGAGCAACTGGTTGGTAGACAAACTGATCCCTTCGATCATGCGTTCCGAGGTGAAGAAAAGCTCGGTGCCTGAAGGTCTGTGGCACAAATGTCCATCCTGCGAAGCGGTGCTGTACCGTCCCGAGCTGGAAAAGACCCTGGACGTTTGCCCCAAGTGCAACCACCACATGCGCATCAGTGCGCGCGCCCGTATCGATATTTTCCTCGATGCCGAAGGCCGTGTTGAGCTGGGTGCCGACCTGGAGCCAGTGGATCGCCTGAAATTCCGCGATGGCAAGAAATACAAGGACCGCCTGACCGCTGCCCAGAAACAGACCGGCGAAAAAGACGCGCTGATATCCATGAGCGGCACCCTGCTGGGCATGCCGGTGGTGGTCTCGGCCTTCGAATTTTCCTTCATGGGCGGTTCCATGGGCGCCATCGTCGGTGAGCGCTTCGTTCGTGCCGCCAACTATGCTTTGGAAAACCGTTGCCCGATGATCTGCTTCGCCGCTTCCGGCGGTGCGCGGATGCAGGAAGCGCTGATCTCGCTGATGCAAATGGCCAAGACCTCCGCGGTGCTGGCGCGTCTGCGTGAAGAAGGCATTCCGTTCATCTCGGTGCTGACCGACCCGGTCTACGGTGGCGTTTCCGCCAGCCTGGCGATGCTCGGCGACGTGATCGTCGGTGAGCCGAAAGCCCTGATCGGCTTCGCCGGTCCGCGCGTGATCGAGCAGACCGTGCGCGAAAAACTGCCGGAAGGCTTCCAGCGCAGTGAGTTCCTGCTGGAGCACGGCGCCATCGACATGATCATCCATCGCCAGGAGCTGCGTCCGCGCCTGGGCAACCTGCTGGCTCAATTGATGGGCTTGCCGACGCCGAAGTTCGTCGCTGCACCGATCGAGCCGATCGTGGTTCCGCCGGTGCCTGCTGGCCTATGATCCAACGTACCCTGGGCGATTGGCTTGCCTACCTCGAGCAGTTGCATCCATCGGCCATCGACATGGGGCTGGAGCGCTCGCAAGCGGTAGCGTCCCGCATGGGGCTGGCCAAGCCGGCGCCCCGGGTCATCACCGTCACCGGCACCAACGGCAAGGGGTCGACCTGCGCCTTCGTGGCCTCGCTGTTGCAGGCCCAGGGGCTGAACGTTGGTGTCTACAGCTCGCCGCACCTGCTGCGCTACAACGAGCGGGTGCAAGTCAATGGCGTCGAAGCCACTGACGCGCAGCTGTGCGAAGCCTTTGCCGCGGTGGAAGCCGGGCGAGGCGATACAACCCTCACTTATTTCGAGATGGGCACCCTGGCGGCGTTCTGGTTGTTTGCCCGTGCTGGTCTCGATGCGGTCGTGCTGGAAGTCGGCCTGGGCGGACGCCTGGATACAGTCAACCTGGTGGACGCAGACATTGCCCTGGTCACCAGCATTGGCGTGGACCATGCCGACTACCTGGGCGATACCCGCGAATCCGTGGCCTTCGAGAAGGCCGGCATCTTTCGCCAGGGCGCGCCTGCGCTTTGCGGCGATCTCAATCCTCCTCAGCCGTTGCTCGACAAGGTTCGCGAATTGAACTGCCCGTTCTTTCTGCGTGGGCGGGATTTCGACCTGGCGATGACCGAGCAGCATTGGCAATGGCGCGGCAGTGACTTGCGGGGCAATCCGGTGGAATTGCACGATCTGCCCTTGCTGGACCTGCCGATGGAAAACGCCGCGCTGGCGCTCCAGGCCTACCTGTTGCTGGACTTGCCATGGGATGCCGGGCAAATCGTCCAGGCGCTGCAGGCGACCCGTGTGGTCGGGCGCCTCGATCGTCGCCAGTTCGATTGGCAAGGCAAGCGTCTGAACCTGTTGCTGGATGTCGGCCATAACCCCCACGCGGCGCAGTACCTGGCCGAGCGCCTGGCACGGCGCCCCGTGGTGGGGCGGCGTCTTGCCGTGTTCGGGCTGCTGTCCGACAAGGATCTGGATGGCGTTGTCGAGGCGTTGGGTGCTAGTGTCCAACATTGGGCGGTGACGCCACTGGATTCGCCACGTTCGCGTACAGCGGCTCAGCTGCAGGAAGCCTTGCAGCGCCGTGGTGCTTCAGTGCAAGCCTACGCGAGCGTGGCTGCCGCGCTGGAAGGGCAGTGCGCCCTGGCGACGGCCGATGATGAAATCCTGCTGTTCGGATCATTTTTTTGTGTTGCCGAGGCCCTTCAATGGTTGGCCCGGCGCTCCACGGAGGAAGCTGCAGATGGCATTGCTGGATAAAGCGTACAAGCAGCGCATGGTCGGGGCACTCGTGTTAGTAGCCCTGGCGGTGATTTTCCTGCCGATGCTGTTTTCCCGTCAGGACGAGCAGCGCCAGGTCACGGTCGATGCACCAGCGGCGCCCCAGGCGCCGTCCGTGCCGCCTGTGCAGGTCGAGCCAGTGATCGTGCCCGAACCACAGGCGCTGCCCCAGGAGCCTATTCCGAGCGACGAGGAGTTGGCCGAGCAATCGGCGCCGTCGATGCCGATTGCGCCTGCCCCCGCAACGCCTGCGCCCGCCGCGCCGAGCAAGCCGGCAACTGCTCCGGCTCCAGCTCCCGTTCCGGCGGCTCCAGCGGTCAAGCCGGCCCCAAGCCAGCCGATTACCGCCGCCACGACCAAGCCGGACACCACGCAAAGCCGCGTGGATGCCAATGGCCTGTCGGTCAGTTGGTCGGTGCAATTGGCCAGCCTGAGCAGTCGAGAAAGTGCCGAGAACCTGCAGAAAACCCTGCGCAGCCAGGGCTACAACGCTTACATCCGCTCCGCCGATGGCAAGAATCGGGTGTTTGTCGGCCCGCTGATCGAGCGTGCCGAAGCCGACCGCCTGCGTGACCTGCTCGGCCGCCAGCAGAACCTCAAGGGTTTTGTGGTGCGCTTCCAGCCAGAGCGCGGCTAACGGCGATTTAGCTGATTTGAATCGTGCAGCTTACCGACAGCCCTGCGCTCTGCTAAAATGCGCCGCCTTATCCGTCTGTAGGCTGCACCGTGCCATTTACCTGGGTTGACTGGGCGATCGTTGCGATCGTCGCCATCTCCGCATTGATCAGTCTGAGCCGCGGCTTCGTCAAGGAAGCCCTCTCACTGCTGACCTGGATCATCGCGGGAGTCGTAGCCTGGATGTTTGGTGGTTCGCTGTCCCAGTACCTCGCCGGATACATCGAAACGCCGTCGGCTCGCGTGATCGCGGGCTGTGCCATCTTGTTTATCGCCACCTTGCTGGTTGGCGCAATGATTAATTATCTGATCGGCGAACTGATTCGCGTCACCGGGCTTTCCGGGACGGACCGGTTCCTGGGCATGGCCTTTGGCGCGGCGCGTGGCGCATTGCTGGTGGTCGTGGCCGTCGGGCTCTTGAGCCTGGGGCCGGTACAGCAGGATACGTGGTGGCAGGAGTCCCGGCTCGTGCCACAATTTCTATTGGTCGCAGACTGGTCCAAAAACCTGATCCTGGGTTGGAGCAGTCAGTGGCTTGCCAGCGGTATCAGCGTACCCGCTGAAATACCGTTCAAGGAACAGCTCTTGCCGATGGCCAAAACGCCGCAGTAAGTGTTGTTCAGTTCAGATCCATTAAGTAGGGGTTGCGTCGCATGTGTGGCATCGTCGGTATCGTCGGTAAGTCGAACGTCAATCAGGCGCTGTATGACGCGCTAACCGTGCTCCAGCACCGCGGCCAGGACGCTGCCGGTATCGTGACCAGCCATGACGGCCGGTTATTCCTGCGCAAGGACAACGGCCTGGTGCGTGATGTGTTCCACCAGCGCCACATGCAGCGCCTGGTCGGTCACATGGGTATCGGCCACGTGCGCTACCCGACCGCGGGCAGCTCGACGTCGGCTGAAGCCCAGCCGTTCTACGTCAACTCGCCGTACGGCATCACCTTGGCCCACAACGGCAACCTGACCAACGTCGAGCAACTGGCCAAGGAGATCTACGAATCTGACTTGCGCCACGTCAACACCAATTCCGACTCGGAAGTGATGCTCAACGTCTTCGCCCATGAGCTGGCCCAGCGCGGCAAGCTGCAACCGACCGAAGAAGACGTGTTTGCCGCCGTGACCGACGTGCACAACCGTTGCGTGGGTGGCTACGCGGTGGTGGCGATGATCACCGGCTACGGCATTGTCGGTTTTCGCGATCCCCACGGTATCCGTCCGATCGTGTTCGGCCAGCGTCACACCGACGAAGGCGTCGAGTACATGATCGCCTCCGAAAGCGTGTCCCTGGACGTGCTGGGCTTCACCCTGATTCGCGACCTGGCCCCGGGCGAAGCGGTCTACATCACTGAAGACGGCAAGCTGCACACCCGTCAGTGCGCGACCAACCCGTCCTTGACCCCGTGCATCTTCGAACACGTCTACCTGGCGCGTCCGGACTCGATCATCGACGGCGTCTCGGTCTACAAGGCCCGCCTGCGCATGGGCGAAAAACTGGCCGACAAGATCCTGCGCGAACGTCCGGACCATGACATCGACGTGGTCATCCCGATCCCGGACACCAGCCGCACCGCGGCCCTGGAACTGGCGAACCACCTGGGCGTCAAGTTCCGCGAAGGCTTCGTGAAGAACCGCTACATCGGCCGGACCTTCATCATGCCGGGCCAGGCTGCCCGGAAAAAATCCGTACGCCAGAAGCTCAACGCCATCGAACTGGAATTCCGCGGCAAGAACGTGATGCTGGTGGACGACTCCATCGTGCGCGGCACCACGTGCAAGCAGATCATCCAGATGGCCCGTGAAGCCGGCGCCAAGAACGTGTATTTCTGCTCTGCGGCTCCGGCCGTACGCTACCCTAACGTCTACGGCATCGATATGCCGAGTGCCCATGAGCTGATCGCTCATAACCGTACCACCCAGGACGTGGCCGACCTGATCGGCGCCGACTGGTTGATCTACCAGGACCTGCCGGACTTGATCGAAGCGGTCGGTGGCGGCAAGATCAAGATCGAACACTTCGATTGCGCGGTATTCGACGGCAAGTACGTCACCGGCGACATCGACGAGGCCTACCTGAACAAGATCGAGAACGCACGTAACGATGCGTCCAAGGCCAAGACTCAGGCGGTCAGCGCGATCATCGATCTGTACAACAACTGATTAACCAACCGGCCCTGAGGGGCCGGTTTGCGTTTAAACCGATTTCAGGAGTGACAGCATGAGTCAGGATTGGGATGCCGGTCGGCTGGACAGCGACCTTGAAGGCGTAGCGTTCGATACCCTGGCGGTTCGCGCGGGTCAGCACCGCACACCGGAGGCCGAACATGGCGATCCGATGTTCTTCACCTCCAGCTACGTGTTCCGCACCGCTGCCGATGCCGCCGCACGGTTTGCCGGCGAAGTGCCGGGCAACGTTTACTCGCGCTACACCAACCCGACCGTGCGGGCTTTCGAGGAGCGCATCGCCGCCCTGGAAGGCGCCGAGCAAGCCGTGGCCACTGCCACCGGGATGGCCGCGATCATGGCCGTGGTGATGAGCCTGTGCAGCGGTGGCGACCACGTGCTGGTGTCGCGCAGCGTCTTCGGCTCGACCATCAGCCTGTTCGAAAAGTACTTCAAGCGCTTTGGCGTGGAAGTCGATTACGTGCCCCTGGCGGACCTGTCCGCTTGGGATGCGGCAATCAAGGCCAATACCAAGCTGTTGTTCGTCGAATCGCCGTCCAACCCCTTGGCCGAGCTGGTGGACATCGCCGCGCTGGCGGAAATCGCCCACGCCAAGGGCGCCATGCTGGTGGTCGATAACTGCTTCTGCACCCCGGCGCTGCAACAACCGCTGAAGTTGGGCGCGGACGTGGTGGTGCATTCGGCGACCAAGTTCATCGACGGCCAGGGCCGTTGCATGGGCGGCGTAGTGGCCGGTCGTAGCGAGCAGATGAAGGAAGTGGTGGGCTTTTTGCGCACCGCAGGTCCCACCCTCAGCCCGTTCAACGCCTGGATCTTCCTCAAGGGCCTGGAAACCCTCGGCCTGCGCATGAAGGCCCATTGCGCCAATGCCCAGGCCCTGGCCGAGTGGCTGGAGCAGCAGGACGGCATCGAGAAAGTGCATTACGCCGGCCTCAAGAGCCATCCGCAACATGACTTGGCCTCCCGTCAGCAGCGCGGTTTCGGTGCGGTGGTGAGCTTTGAGGTCAAGGGGGGCAAGGAGGGCGCCTGGCGCTTCATCGACGCGACCCGGTTGATTTCCATCACCGCCAACCTGGGGGACACCAAGACCACCATCACCCACCCGAGCACCACATCCCACGGTCGCCTGTCGCCCCAGGAACGTGAAGCGGCGGGTATTCGTGACAGCCTGATCCGCGTTGCGGTCGGCCTGGAAGACGTGGCTGATCTGCAAGCCGACCTGGCCCGCGGGTTGGCGGCCTTGTGATCGAGCTGGCTACGCCGTCGAGCGGCACCCATGGCCGGGTTGCACTGGTTACGGGCGCCGCACGGGGCATCGGCCTGGGCATCGCCGCCTGGCTGATCTGTGAAGGCTGGCAGGTGGTGCTGACCGACCTGGACCGCGAGCGCGGTTCCAAGGTGGCGAAGACCCTGGGTGACAACGCCTGGTTCATCGCCATGGACGTGGCGGACGAGGGGCAGGTCGCCACCGCTATCGCCGAGGTGCTCGGGCAGTTCGGGCGGCTCGACGCGCTGGTGTGCAACGCGGCCATCGCCGACCCGCACAACATCACCCTGGAAAGCCTGGACCTGGCCTATTGGAATCGGGTGCTGGCGGTGAACCTGGGTGGGCCGATGCTGCTGGCCAAGCACTGCGCGCCGTATCTGCGCGCCCACAACGGTGCCATCGTCAACCTGGCCTCGACCCGCGCCGCGCAATCGGAACCCGATACCGAAGCCTATGCGGCGAGCAAGGGCGGCTTGCTGGCCCTGACCCATGCCCTGGCCATCAGCCTTGGGCCGGAGATCCGGGTCAACGCCGTCAGCCCTGGCTGGATCGACGCGCGTGATCCCTCCCAGCGTCGCGCACAACCGCTGACCGATGCCGATCACGCCCAGCATCCAGCGGGCAGGGTGGGCACGGTAGAGGACGTGGCGGCGATGGTGGCGTGGCTGTTGTCGCGCAATGCCGGTTTTGTCACGGGGCAGGAGTTCGTCGTGGACGGCGGCATGACCAAGAAAATGATTTATACGTGAGTGCGGTTGCGGGTGCCGTTTGAAACTGTTTTGAAAAAACTTCAACCCTGCTATTGACTTAGCTTCGGTACCTGCGTAAATTTCGCGGCCTCAACGAAGCAAAGGGTGATTAGCTCAGCTGGGAGAGCGTCTGCCTTACAAGCAGAATGTCGGCGGTTCGATCCCGTCATCACCCACCATGTTTTACGAGAGTTTTGCGAAAGCAAGACGGAAGCTGTCAAAAGCCTCCACCGACGCGCAGCGGTAGTTCAGTCGGTTAGAATACCGGCCTGTCACGCCGGGGGTCGCGGGTTCGAGTCCCGTCCGCTGCGCCATATTTTCCGAAGCAGGTTCGCCTGGTTCGAGATCCAGACCCAAGGGTTTGGATCAGACGAGTTAACTGGACGCAAGTCCATAGCGATACGCAGCGGTAGTTCAGTCGGTTAGAATACCGGCCTGTCACGCCGGGGGTCGCGGGTTCGAGTCCCGTCCGCTGCGCCATATCTGCTTCGAGGCCCACTGAACGCCTTGAAGCTAAGAAGAAAGCTGAAAAGCTACTTCTAGTCGATAGCAAAGACCCTGGTCGAAAGACCGGGGTTTTTTGTTTTTCGGATTTGAAAGATTGGAACAAGCCCGTGGCGAGGGAGCTTGCTCCCGCTGGGCTGCGAAGCAGCCCTTGTTGTTGGCGGCTTCAGAACCCCAATTTATCCCGCAACCCGTAATACCAAGCCCCCATCGCCGCAAATGGCGTACGCAACAACTGACCGCCAGGAAAAGGGTAATGGGGCAGGTCCGCAAACGCATCAAAACGCTCAGCCTGACCTCGCAGCGCTTCGGCCAGGACTTTGCCCGCCAGGTGCGTATACGTCACGCCATGGCCGCTGCAGCCCTGGGAATAATAAATGTTATCCCCCAGCCGCCCGACCTGCGGCAGACGCGACAACGTCAGCAGGAAATTTCCGGTCCAGGCGTAATCGATCTTCACATCCTTGAGCTGCGGGAAAGCCTTGAGCATCTTCGGCCGAATGATCGCCTCAATGTTCGCCGGATCCCTCGCGCCATACACCACGCCGCCCCCGAAGATCAGGCGCTTGTCGCCCGTCAGCCGGTAGTAATCGAGCAGGTAGTTGCAGTCTTCGACGCAATAATCCTGAGGTAGCAGGCTATGAGCCAACTCGTCCCCCAGCGGCTCGGTGGCGATCACCTGCGTACCGCAAGGCATGGACTTGGCCGCCAACTCCGGCACCAGATTGCCCAGGTAAGCATTGCCCGCCACGATAATGAACTTGGCCCTGACCTTGCCCTGTGGCGTATGCACAACCGGGCTGGCACCCCGCTCGATGCGCACCGCTGGCGATTGCTCATAAATCACCCCGCCCAGCGACTCCACCGCCGCCGCTTCGCCCAAGGCCAGGTTGAGCGGGTGAATATGCCCGCCGCTCATATCGAGCATGCCGCCCACATACTCATCGCAAGCCACCACCTCGCGAATACGCCGCTGATCCAGTAACTCCAGCTGGGTATGCCCGAAACGCTCCCATAAACGCTTCTGCGACTCCAGGTGGCCCATCTGTTTAGCGGTGAGGGCGGCGAATACACCGCCGTCCTTCAAATCACACTGAATCTGATACTTCGCCACCCGCTCACGAATGATCCGCCCGCCCTCGAACGCCATGTTGCCCAGCAACTGCGCCTGCTGAGGACCAACGCTGCGCTCGATCACATCAATGTCGCGGCTATAGCTGTTAACGATCTGCCCGCCGTTGCGACCCGAAGCCCCAAAACCGACCTTCGCCGCCTCAAGCACGATGACCTTGAAGCCGTTCTCCAGCAAAAACAGCGCAGAGGACAGGCCGGTGTAACCCGCGCCGATCACGCACACATCCGTCTCGACGTCATCCTGCAGGGCAGGGCGCGGAGGAACCGGGTTGGCCGACGCGGCGTAATAGGACGCTGGATAGGATGTGTTCGCCATTCTGCAACCTCTGTTTTATATTTTTTACGAATGCAGCGATCCTACCCGAGATAAAAATCGGCCGCCAGCCACCGCGAAATCTTCGTTGCCTTGGCGAAATTAAATATTTTGCATATTCATAGGGTTAGGTGAAAAAAAGGTGTTGACACCCCTCCGGAATTCCGTAGAATGCCGCCTCACAGCAGGCACGTAGCTCAGTTGGTTAGAGCACCACCTTGACATGGTGGGGGTCGTTGGTTCGAGTCCAATCGCGCCTACCAAACAAAATCCGCTCTGCTGGGCGGTCTAGAAGGGCTCACCGAAAGGTGGGCCCTTTTTTGTTGGGTGCGATTTGCAAAACTTTTGCAAAACTTTTGCAAAACCCCCACCTCACAATGCCAATTCTGCTCCCACCTCGACGTACTCAATTGTCTTGTTGCCGTGCCCCTCCTGGTAGTGCCTGGTCATCTTCTCATCCGCATGACCCAGCAGCGCCTGGATATATTCCTGTGGGAAATTCTGCTGCTCGTACAACCATGCACCCAAAGCGCGGATCTCATGAAAAGTGGGGCGCTCGCCGGCCGGCACATGGTCGTAGGCGTGTGCCGCGTCTCGGGCCTTGCTGAACTCCTTGGTCAGGTAGTCAGGCGTTACTGAGGTCCAATGGTCCTTCGCGTCGATCTGCTCGCGCCGGCGCGCCTTCGGCTTGTAGTGGATCAGGTAGGGCGAAGCCAGAGGCGAGCGCAGGCACTCGCCAACTACCTCCCGGAGCGCGGCGCCCATCTTGATTTTCAGGTGGACGGGGTTGTCATAACCCTGGGTCTTGCCGGGCGATACCGTCAGAGTGTTTTTCTCCATGTCGGCAGCTGATTTCAGCCACGTCACGATATCTTCGCGCCGCTGTAGACTGGTCAGCGCCAGGCGAATTGCTCGCTTTAGCCAGGGTGGCGTAGTCGCCGCGTCGATGACCGACTTCAACCCCTCCAGCGTGTGCCGCTGCCGCTTCTTCTCCGCCTCCTTCTTCACCAGAGTCAGCTCGGCGTTATTTCGCTCGGCCAGGCCCTTGGCCACGGCAAATGCGAATATCTGCACCCACAACCCCCGGTGCTTGGTGTAGGCGTTGTTGCTGAACTGGTCCAGATACTCGGCCATAGCCAGCACGTCCATCTGCCCGATAAGCCTATCTCCAAGGTCCTGCCGGTAGCGCTCGATCTTGAATTTGATCTCTTCCAGGGTGCGAGCGGCGTAGCCCTTATCCACCAGCCATTCATCGTGGAAGCGCTGCAGCAGGTTGCTGACAGTCGGCAGGCGATCACCCGTAAGCAGGGTGAGCAGCGCGCCATCGTCCACAACGAGCGCCGCCAGTTTCAAATTTGCCGCCCGGGCTAGTTTTATTGCCTCCTCTATGGGGCGGTTGATGCTCGTCATCAGGCCGGTGATTGGGTTGCGGTACCGCCAATACTTCCCGTTGGGGTAGAGATTCGGCGGTAACTTCCTGTTTTTCAGTGTGCGCGGCCGGGCAGCCATCAACCGATCTCCATCATTTGGGCCAGCAGCGGGTCAGTAGAGCCCATCACTGCAGCCTGGACGTCCACAAAATACATCCCGCCTTTCACCTCTCCTGCCACCTCGCCTTCCTCAATCCATTTCTTCAGCTGCTGCACGCTCGGCTTTCCCCCGACGTAGCGCAGCTTCCTGTATTCGCTCACCTCCATAAGCCGGGGGAGCTTTATCGTCATTTGTGCAATGACCTTTGCCATGGTGATGCTCCGTGCCGCGCCTGGCGGCAGAAAGGGTTACGCGGGGCGCGTCTTCTGGATGATGTAAATGAGGATGCAGCCGGTCGCGGAGAGCCAGACCAGCGAGCCGAAGCCGGCGATGATCATGGCAATATCAGAGCCGCGCTCGACCATTTCCGGTACCGCATAGAAAAACCAGAGCAGGGTGATCAGCAGGTACAGCAGGGCGCCGATCAGGACTTCGAACAGTTTTTTTGCAGGCATATGGGTTCCTTGCCGCGCGTGGCGGCAGAAGGTGGTTATCGATTGGCTTTGGCGATGGCTGCGTCGATCTTTTGCACGGTGACGTGCTGTGCCACCTTTTCATCGGTGTCGAACCAGTCGGGCGCCCCAGTCTTGAGCGCCACGGCGATCACTTGCCGAGACTCACGGAGCGTCGCGACCATTTCTTCGTGCAGCGCTCGTTCTTCCCGGCCGATACCCCAAAAGCGCTGGCCCCAGTGTCCGGCCGGCGGAGGGTTCGTGTTCTGCGCGCCCATGGCCAGGGCGCCGACAACGCAGTCCAGCAGGTCGCGCTTGTAGGCGTTGTCGCCGTCGATACTCAGGCCCTGGCGGCGCAGCGCGTCGAGGGCGTTGTTCAGGTTCGCCTCGGGCGACGGCAGGAGCAGGTCGAAGTCCGCCTTGCCGGGGCGGCACACCACCAGGAACATTTGGCAGTCGAGCGGCAGGTGCTGGGCGATATCGGAGATCGCATCGATCGCCACTTCGCGCAGTAAAGATTTTTGATCAGGCATACGAATTCCTCGCCCGTCGTTCACCGGCAGGCTGTAGGTGGGTTGGGGTTAGGAGGCGGGTGCGTCAGGCTTGCGTCTGGATGGGCGCCAAGCTTCGATGTCGGCACCAAAATCAGCGTGGGTGAAGTCGGTACCGCCGAATCGCCAAGCGAAGGCGTACTCCTTGCCCATCCTTTCCAGGCCGCAGAGGATGCTGCCGCAAGAGAGCCGGACATCGATCACGTCATAGCCTGGGTCTTCGTCGGGTTCCGGGTCGCGCCATCCGCCCGCGACTGCATCAACTGCCGCAACCACATCGGCGATTTCGAACTCCCGACCATTCGGCCCGACAATGCAGCGGATCTGGCGGATTGCTGTTTCCCAGCGGTCCTTTCTGACCACCGCACCGTCTTCCCTGAATTCGTAGTCCTCGGGCTGGGCATCCCTAAATTCAGGCTTTCTGAAGTCGCGTTCAGTTACCGGTCTGTTCATGGCCTCGGCCCCGAATAGATGAGCCAGGCCATATAGAGCAGGGGGAGGATCATGGCGTCACCTCGCGGCGTGCCCACCAGCAGACCGGGCCGTCGTCTGTGTCGTGGATTGCCAGACAGAACCAGTCTTCGCCTTCGGGTCGGTCAGGCTCCCAGTAGCTGCAGTCAGGGTCATGGGATTCGAAGTATCGGTTCGCGATTGCTTCGTCAGCGTATTCCAGGCTGACCATGGCGACCTGCAGGCCCTGCTCAGCGATCCAGGTCTTGCACTTGTCGCCTTCACCTTCTTCGAAATCTGGCATGTCAGGATGTTGGAACATTCCGTTCTCATCCCTTCGAACCGGCCAGTGGTTTATCAGGCCGACCCGGTCCAGGCGCTCAATCTCTGCCAGCAGCAGGGCGGCAGCTTTGACCATGTCGCGTCGCCGATCCTCGCTTGGCTTGAATGTGCCAGCGCCCCAGGGCCATGCCGAACTCATGCTGCCCGGTTTGCCTGCGAGGCATGCGTAGGCTGCTCCCGCTTCGGCGAGCTCACCCTTCACGTAGAGGTCGTCGCGATGGAGCGAATAACCCTCGGCCGATACTTGGCGTTGACGTTCAGCGACAACATCTCGGGCCGCGCGATTTAGGCGTATTGCATTTTCTTCAGGCATGACTTCGTCCTTGCCGCTATAGCGGCTGACTTTGAAGGGGTAGAAAGAGACAGTGAGGGGGGGTAAATAAATCTCAAATTAACTGGAGTTTTACGCTTGATCTACTAAAACAAATGTAGTTGTTCATGATGTGAAAATTAATCGGATTTGCTCGTGTGGGAGTGAATAGAGATGTCTAAAACATCATTTTTATATCTAATGGTTCTTATCTCCTTTGATGCGGTCAGTTGGGAGCTACCTAATTTTCCAAATTTTACCGATGTTGCGAGCCCCCCGGCTGCGCATTCAGATCCAGCAGCAGAAGCTGTTGCTGGATATCATGAAAGCGAGGCTGTCGGTGGAGAGTATCCGGGTCTTGACTCTTCCATTAAGTTAAAGTGGGAAAACAAGCAATTGTTGAATTTGGTTCGGCAGCAAGAAACTATGATAGAGCTTTTGAAGTCGAGAATAAAAGTGCTGGAGAGTGAGAGATGAGCGAGAAATCGTTTGATGTTATGTTTAAAGAGCTTGATGGTAAAATAACGGAATCTAAAAAAAATATTTCCGAAACTGTCAGTATTGCTAAAGTTCCAGCTGGGAATGAGGTTTGGTGGTCCGCTAAGAATGCAATGACTATAAGTGTTGTGGTGTTGTTGTTTGGGTTTGTAATTTGTTTTCTGGCTTCGAGGCTTTTGGGGAAGGGGTATTCGGCCGATAGCATTCTCAAGGTTTTTGGTACGGTACTCGTTATAGTCAGCGCGGTGTTCTTGGTTGTTGCTGGATATAGTGATAAGCAAATATCACCGGTAATTGGTTTGCTGGGAACTATTGTTGGTTATTTGCTTGGGCGAAATACTAACGACCCTAAAGTTTAAACTATACCAGTTTTGCAGCGCCGATTTAGAATTGCGGTTCATGAGTTTCATAGCTCATCCTGCAATCTCCATCGATACCAGATCATGGGCATTCACAACTTTCATGCCGAGCGCCTTGCCGATGTGCACTTCAAGGCTGGCGCCGCGGGAATCCTGCCAGCCGGGCAGGGTGGCCACGGTGTCGCAATCCATCAGCGCTTTGATGTCGCGGCGCATGCACTCGCTCCAGGTGCCCGGGTCAGGGTTGAGTTCGGCGGGGTTGATGACGACGTGCCCGGCGTTGCGCAGGGCGGACGTCACCGTGTGGAACAGCGGGAAGTTCAGGTCCAGCATGTTGGTCATGGGGCCGCTGAGGTAGATGCGCTTCATGCGGCCTCCTGCTGCCGTTCCTGGCGCAGCGCTTGTTGCACCGCTTCGACAACCCGGCGCAGGTAATTGAATTTGTGGTTTTCCTCGACGGCATTGCCGTCCAGCGGGTAATGCCATTCTTCGCCGAAGAGGTCGGTTAGCAGTTCGCTTTGATGCCAGCATTCGCTGGAGCTCTCGATGTTGCGCAGAACATCGATGTCACACCAAAGCGAGCGAGCATCCTCCTTGCTCAGTTCGCCCAGCTCCCAGTCGTGGCGGCCGGTCTGCTGTCGGCGCCGCTGGACAATGCACTTCTTAGCGAAGGCGTGGAGCGCATCGCCGCTGAAAGCGGTTGGGCTGATACCGCGATCCAGGCAGTTCAGGATGTAATGCCAGTCGCAGTCGGCGACGAACTCGGCGACAGTGCGCGGCCCCATGCCGCCCCAATATGCGTTCCAGCTACTATCCCAGCAGTTAATGGTGATCTTGCCCTGGGCAGTCTGGTAATTCGGGTTCGATTCGATCGGGCAGTCGCGCCGCCCGAAGTCCTCGAGGAACACGGTGATCGGGTCCAGTCGCGGCGCACCGGTGATGACCAGCTTTGTTACCGTCGACCGTTCAACCTTCAGCGGTACGGCCTGTTTGTTTTCTGCGGGCATGGCTATGTCCTTGCCGGGGCATGCCCGGGCGGTGGAGGGTGGGTTATGCGGCGAGGCGCTGATAAAGCTCGATGATGTCTGCGGCGTTGGCGGCGACCAGTGCCTCGGCCTCGTCTGGACAGACGCTGTTGCCGATGAGTCGCACCTGGTCGACCTTCTTGATGTCGCGCCATTCCTCGGCACCAGTGACCGGGTCAACGAACAGCCCGCGATCGATGATGTAGTCCTTGTCGAAGCCTTGAGCGGCTTTTAGCTCAGGTGGTTGCAGCATGCGAAGCGTGATGTCGATCAGCACGTATCCGCCCACCATCACCATTTCCGCCGGGTCTTTGAAGTGCTCAGGCAGGTATTCGTGCATGAACACTGCGCAACGGCGGGCGCCTTCCATCTGTTCAGGTGTCAGCGTGTCCGGCACCTGAACAGTTTCAACCACCGCAACCCTGTCTTTCGTCGGCAGCGTGTGCATCGGCTCGGTGAGCGGAATGCCGTCTCTCTCTTTTCCGTAGTACTTCACCAGGTAGGCGCTCACGAGCCGCTGGTTGGCGCCGGACTGGCAGATGGTCGAAATCGGATCGTAGGCCGAGCGGCCGTCGCCTTTGTAGAAGCCGCCATTCGCCTGTTCGAAGAATGCTGTAACGATGCCGTGACGCTGGGCGCCTGCGAGAACTGTCTGCGTAGGCTCATCGGGCGAGCTGCCCGCTGCGTTCTGCCCGAAGGCTGTCATGTGTGCTGCTGCCATCGCGAAGTGTCCGCCTTTGACTTGGGCGACCTGCGTGCGCAGCGGCTCCTGCACGTCGAAGTTGCGCTGTGCTGATCCGTTGGCGCACTCGGTAAGGAAGGGCGCTGCAACCGGCTGCACCAGAGCGTGATGGGTGCCGCCCGCACTGATCGTGGAAAGCGCTTCGTCGGTTCCGTGTGTGCTGGTGTGCGCCGATGACGTTCCGCGCATCGGCACGATGAAAGGCTTCGCACTGGTCAGCACATGCCGCCAGCAGCCCTTGGCCACTCGGCGCATGGTGTTCTCGGCCATCGGTTTGTCTCGGAAGATCGTGCGCCCGAGGTTGCTCCAGTCGATGCATTCAGCGGCGGAGCGCCATGGCAATTGTTTCGCCGCGGGCCGCTTGTGACGCTTAGGCGACGGCCAAACGATCGGCTTGCCGTCGCTTCGGGCCACTAGATAAAGGCGCTTGCGGATGGTTGGAGTGCCGGCGTTCGCCGCGATCCGCTCCCGCCACTCGGCGTTGTAGCCCAGCCCGCGCACCAGGGCTTCCATCGGCACGAACTCTCCGATCGCCTGCATGATTTCCGGCATGTCAGGATGATCAGCAGGCAGGCCGGTGCTGATAGCAGCAATGAACGCCTTAAAGGTGCGGCCGCGCTCAGACTTGATCGGCTGTCCGTCATCGTCGATTGGGCCCCAGTCGCAGAACTCTTCAACGTTTTCTAGGAAGAGAAGACGGGATTTCGTGACGAACAACCAGCGAATCACTACCCAAGCCAACCCACGCACACCGCGATCGCGAGGCGCGCCGCCCTTGGCCTTGCTGTGGTGGCGGCAGTCTGGCGATGCCCAGATGATCGCGACCGGCTGCCCGCCAGTGGCTTCCCGAGGATCAACCTCGTACACGTCGGCCACGTAGTGCGCTGTCTTCGGGTGGTTGGCGCGGTGAACCGCCAGGGCGATTTGATTGTGGTTTACCGCAACGTCTGGCTCACGGTATGCCCGGGCAATTCCGGTGCTGGCGCCACCGCCGCCGGCGAACAGGTCAACCACCAGTTCCTTTTCGAACGGCAGTCCCATGCTCGGCTGGCCATGGATGAACTGAGGCAATTTCTGTTGTGCGGACATAGGGGATCCTCGCCGGTTGGCGTGATTCGTAGTTGATGGCTATGACTTGTTAGAGCTCACACTGACCGGAGGCCGACATGAGACTGCAAAGCGACGTAGATGCACTCGCGGCAATAGAGGAAGACGCGAGGGCGATGCTGAAATGGGTAGGGCTACCTGACGACGCTCAGAAATTGGCGATGGTCGTGTTCCTTCGCCAGGTCATTGATCTGGCGACCTACACCGAGTCGGCGGGGCTGCTTTCTGAGGCGCTGGAGTTCAACTGATTCACACGCAGCTCGCCGGTGGCGCGGTTGGCGTGATTCGAGTTTGTGGGCTATTGGTTGATGGCCCGGCATGAGGCCGGATCAAGGAGAAATGGGATGGCTACAGATCGTGAGATCGCACTGGAGCAGGCTGCCGTCGCAATAGTGGCGGAAGCCAAGGCGCAGGGGGTTGACCTGCTTCGGTTGTCTGAGAGTGCGAAGATCGGCATCTATGGGAACAAGCCATACTGCTGGATTAGCCCGGACCACAAGCATGCAGCAGCAGAGGCTGTTGACTATCTAATTGGTCGCGCCGATTAGGGTTTCCGCCATAGCTAGTCAGGCGCCGACCGCTGCGACCCATGATGGCAATTTGGTGCTAGATGGGGTATTACGGGAGACCGGCATGGAGCCGGATAAAAGGAGTGGAAATGAGCTTTGATAAATTAGCTGTTGGCGATCTGGTAAGGATTTTGTCCGCAGGAGCTAACCTTGAGTTGAAGGCCGCCGGCAGACCCGTTGGCGACCTTGTACGGTTGGCCTCAGCTGCTAACAGCGGAGAGGGAGGCTTGACCCTAACCGATGCTGGCGGGTTACCTGTTGGTGATTACGTTCGCATCGGAAGCGCCGGAGGTGGAAAAGTCACTTTGACGTGGTGAATTCCAGCGGGGCGATCACTTCGTCTTCAGGTTCTCCGGGGTCTTTAGCTAAAGCGCGAAGGCTCTGATCTCGGAACGCTTGCGACACCTTTTCGCTTGCCACGTAAGGTGTCGCGACACACTTAAGCATCTTGGCCTGGCCCTCGAAGTCGGCCGCGATGAGGTTCATCAGCAGCCGTTGGTGAACGTCCTGCTGGTTATCGATGCCATGGGCCTTCATGACCTGCTTCAGGTCCGGCTTGAACACGCCGGCCACTTCAACCGTGAACTTCTCGATGCCCAGGGCGGCATCCTTCGCCGCTGCCTTCTCGCGCTTTCGGCGCTGCTTTAGCGCTTCCGCCGTCGGCTGCTGTTCCTCGGCCATGGCCGTCTCCTTCGATTCCGCTGGCTGGCAGCTCCAGCCATGTTTGCCTTCGACGCTGGCGCGCCTGGTTGTTGATTCGCCTCATGAGGGCTCGGCGAATGTGAAGCCATTTTCTCGGGCGATGAGCTGGACGCGTTTGATGTGCATCTTCAATGCGACAGCCGCGGCGCTGGCGGTCTGGCCGGCCTCGGCCTGGGCTCGTACCGCTGGCGCCAACTTGTCACGGTCGGCCCGGAGCTTTGCGTGGTGGGCAGTGGTGCCGAAGAATGGCGCCTCTGCGCTCACGCCGCTTTCGATCTGCTGGATGGTCTTCCCGCTACCGAAAAACTGCTCCAGCTTCTGGTTCAGGTCCTGGATGATTGCGTCCCGCGGGTTGGGCATTGGCTCGCCGATCATTGTCGGTCACCCGAGAGCGTGACCTTGATGCCGTCGGCCCGCGATTCCAGCAGCTGTGCGAAGTTGACCGCTTCCTTGTAGGTGAAGCGGAAGCCCCGCACCTTGTCGGTTGCCAGTTCGACGATGTGGTACGCGCTTTCGCCCTTGGTGACGACCTGGTAGCGAATCTTCTGCACGGGTGGCTCCTTGCCGATCAGGGCGTAGAACTCGGCGGTGGCGATGGTAGAGCGAGCGTGCAGGGCCGCGACCCCGTCGACTCGCTGTTGAATGGATGGATGCATGGCGATTCCTCGTTGGGGTTGCGTTTATTCGTCAGCACTCTGCTCACCTGCCGTTTGCCATGGGGCGCAGGGGAGAGTGCTGGCGGATAAAGGCAGGCGTAAAAAAGCCCGATCGAGACCGGGCTTTCGTTGGCGTCACACAGACCTCCCTATGTGAGCGCTGGGTGCCTTCATTGGAAGGGCTTGGGTCTGGGCTATTTCATGGGCGCGATCCTCTGTTGTTCGCTCACTGGACAGGCAGTGGCCACCTGTATATCCGCATCGGAGTGTGATCGGAGCACGCTCCGATCACACTCCGATGCGGGCCTGGTGCTGGGGAGTACCAGGTGCTCGGGCAGCCAGCGACAGGCTGCCGTGGGGTGTAGCTATTCGTGAGGTAGGGAAGCTGATAGGGTTTAGGTTCAATAATCAGGGAGCGGATTGAAAAATGGCTGTGACGACGAAATGCCCAAAATGTGATTCGAGCTCTTTTGAGCTATCGACCCAAACTAAAGTGAAGGGTAGCGGTCACGTTATTTACTTCGTTCAATGCGCATCTTGCGGCTGCGCGATTTCCGCAATGAACGCTCAGGAAGTGCATCTTGTTGAGCAGATTGCTAAGAAAGTTGGGGCTCGATAAATTGCATTTTCCGTCTTCTGCCCACTCATTGAATGGGCAGAAGTGATGCCTATTGCACGGCGCGAAGCTCGCTACGAAGCACCCAATTGCCAGAGACCTTAGCCATGCAGCCCACAAAGGCTGCATATTTGGTTTCCCAGTCGGTTTGGTAGCCGTAGTAGGAGCAGGCGCCGCGATTGACGAGGCTGTTGATCAGCAGGCTCAGGGCGAAGACCACACAGGAAAGGATCAGAAGCCGCCGCAACCGCCTGCTCACGCCTCGATACCGAAGTCTTTGAGGCGCAGGCCCAGCTCCACACCGATCTCGGCGAGAACCTTCATTTCCTCGGGGCTGATGTTCCCGTCGCCCTCGGCCACGGTCAGCATGTTGACGAAAACCTCCTCGGCGTCAGCGGGGTTGTTCTTGATGTCGCGGATCTCGCGCAGGATGTTCATGCGGCCCAGGCGAAAGCCCGCCTGCAGCTGTTCCGTGAACAGGTTTACGGTACTGGTGATTTCCGACCCGAAGTGTTCCAAGGCCTTGTTGGCACGGATCTGGATATCAATCTGTGCTGCCTCGTTCTTGCTGATCTCGCCATCGGCCGCAGCCACCAGCAGGCAGCCACCGACGATGGCCTGCATCAGGTCGCGATTTTCCAGCTTCTTGACTGCGCGCTTGGCGCCGAACAGTTTCTTTCCAATACCAAACATGGGTTATTCCTCTGGGGTTGGGTTACATCCCGCTGCACCCTGTCGCCAAGGTGCAGAAGTGATGCCTTGCCTTCCTTTAAGCGATAAAAACACCATCGTTCGATTCCCCAACTGGACCTTGAGGTTTCGGGCTGTCAGCCTGTCCAACGATGATTTCTCGCCGCATCGCTTCGGCAATCGCCGCCGATTGGCGATGCACTCCGAGCTTGAACATGGCGTTTGAGATGCGCTTGACCACCGTTCCCGGTTCAACATCGTGGGTGCGTGCGATCTGTTTGGCTGTGAAGCCCTGCGCGACCAAAAGCAAAAACTGAAGTTCTCTGCGAGCAAGCCCACGGCCGAGATGGCCGATCCACGTGCCGCTCTTGATGATTGATTCCATGCTGCGTGCCTCTCGGTTGATTTCCCAATGCACCCGTCACCAGGTGCATCAGTGAAAAACTCCGCTGTCCCTTCGGCGCTACTGGCGCGGTACGGGCTCATTCGAATTGTTCTTCCAGCCGCGGGCCTTTCGGCTTGTTCTCCCGCTGGATAACTGGTCTTGGCGCTTTACGCTGCGCGCCCGGGTCAGTTGCCAACCCTCTGAACCGTTGAGGCCGGTTCATCGCTGCCTTCAATCAGGCCGGTTGTTATCCGGCAATGACTGAAGATTACCTATGGGTAACATTGGCGGTCAATACCTATAGGTAATTATTTTTGTTTGGACGAAAAAAAGCCCGCTGACTAAGCGGGCTGTCTGGTAAGGCGAGCGTGTCTCTATAGAAGAACTGAGTACCAGAAGACCTTGCCAATCACGATGATGTCTTTCTGCAGCATGTCTTCGGCGCTGTATTCCTCATCTGGATGCTCGTCGCGGTTGTAGCTGCGCATCCTGATACCGCCACCTGGTGCGCGATATAGGGTTTTTACCCGGAGCTGGCCTCCGTGGTTAAGGGCATACATTTTTCCATCAGTTATCGCGGTCGAACCCTGATCTACGCCAACGGTGCTCCCGTGGGGCAGGACTGGTTCCATGCTGTTCCCGCTCACCGTTACACAAACAGCTTCGCTCGGTTGCACGTTTTGGCGTCGAAGCGTCTGTTTACCAAAGCGCAGCTTCTGCTTATGTGATGGCTCTACGACCGTCTTTCCACTTCCCGCTGACAGTTCTACTTCCTTGAGGAATGGCACATATACCTCATCATCATCCAGCGGCGTGTCATCGTCCCAAACCGAAAATTGGCCTAGGTACTCGGCGTTACTCTCGACGTTCACCAGCTCTGGGTGCATGCCTTTACGGTCGAGCTGATAACGCTCCAGGCCGAGTTTCATCTCGATGTCCCGAGCGAAGTCCTCCCCGATGTTTTTACTACCAGCAGATGATGGTGCAGTCGAGAGACAGCGCGATATGTAATTGGCGCTCTTTCCTAAAGCATCGGCCAGCCTGGCCTGCTTTCCATCAAAGCGCTGCTTCATGAGTGCCCGCAAATTTTCGCGGCGAATATCTGAAATTTCCATCCGCGAATCATCCGTTACCGTTACCAATAGGTAAATTCCCCGTAGGTATTGCTTTGAAATTACCTGCGGGTAATAATCCGAGGTATCTAAAGGGAGGCCCGACATGCGGACCAAAAATCCTCAACTGCTTGAGTGGCTGAAAACTGCCAGTGATGAAGCCGTCCTCAGCACCGGAACGAGCCGAGCATATCTGCGGCTGATTGCGTATGGCCACAAGACTGCTTCCGCCGAAATCGCCGCTCGGACTGAGTCGGCGACTGGTGGGTGTGTCACGCGGAAAGAGCTTCGTCCAGATGACTGGAAACAAATATGGCCAGAGCTTTCGGTCGCCTGAGCGCCCGGCGATTCCGTTGGGCTAATTATCCGCCGTTCGGTAACGGATAGGGAGAGCAGCAGATGGGCTGTTGATCCATCCAGTAGCGGATTCAAAACACGAAGGGGAAGGGCATGAATAACACGAAGAACGAGACAAGCTATCCGGTTGATGGCGGGGCGGCCGAAAAGCTCGACTACCTCGCCAGCAAGATTTCTACCGCTTCACTTTGCCAATGCCAACCAACAGGTTTTCGATCGCAGCTTGATGGACTCCTGGCCCGCCTACCCACTTGGGTTCGCTTGGCATCGTTTCCATCACTGCTGCCGCGTCGCGCTTCAACTCCTCGATGTCCAGATGTGGATTCATTGCAATCGCCTTCCCAACAAGTTGCATCGCAACACAAACACCAAGTTCGAAAGGGGTGATTACTTTTTCATCGCTCATGTCCGGCCTCCAATGGCCTTTTCGTGTGGAAGCAAAAAGCTACCACGGATGCGCCGGACACCTATAGCGCCTGAATCGCAGGCATAAAAAAACCGCCTGGCAGGGCGGTTCTTCCAACAACTTGTAAAACACAGTGGGGCCATTATGAACATCAACACCGCTCCAAGCAATACTCTCCACGTTGCGACACTTTTCCGGATCGGACAAAGCGTGTCGCGACACTTCAATCATGCGCATGTGGCTTTTCCACTCCCTGCGATTCTACGGGAGGTGGCGTAATGGCCCGCGCTCGCAATGTGAAACCCGGGCTGTTCAGCAATGAACTACTCGTGGAGCTTCCAGCGTTCGACCGACTGATGTTCATCGGTCTTTGGTGCCTTGCTGATCGCGAGGGACGCCTTGAGGACCGAGTGAAGCGCATCAAGATCGAGCTTCTCCCATGCGATGACTATGACGTGGATGCCGGCCTAAACCGTTTGGCGGCTGCCGGCTTCATTTCACGATACCAAGTAGCAGGTCAGTCGGTGATCGAGATCGTCAACTTCCAGAAGCACCAGAGTCCTCACGGTTCGGAAAAAGACAGCACGTTGCCAGACGTTAACGGCTATCTAACTGTTAACGAACGGAAAAAGAACGTCGTAGTCGCAGGCGCCCAACGCAAAGTCCATGTCTCTGAACACGGTTTTAACGTTAAACCACCGTTAGAGCCTGTTAACCAACCAACCGATAACGCCCTGATTCCTGATTGTGGATTCCTGATTCCTGATTCACTGAATCAAGATCAACACCACTCTCTCTCAGCGGGCGAGGGCAATTCGGATTCAGCCGAGCAGGGTCTGGAAAACGTCCCAAGCCCATCGGTGGATCCTGTCGACCCCAAGGCACCTGTGGAGATGACGCTGGACTGGGTGCCTGACGCCAATCTCCTGAAAACCTACTGCGTGCACTTCGGCGTATCGCCGGACCTCTTCACCCGAGAAGCCATGGCTTCGTTCACAGCTCATCACGAGTCCATTGGCGGCCTGAACACCCAAGCCAAATGGGTATCGCTGTTGGTCGGTTGGGTGAAGTCGGACAGGGCCAAGGCCAACAACGTTCGTCAGCTGAAGCCCGTTCAGCCTTCGCGCCACAACGGATTCGCCCAACGTAACTACACCGCTGGCCTGACCAAGCGAGAGGACGGCACCTATGGCATCTGAAAACGTGATCACCATGCCGAGCGCACTGCCGGCGCCGCACAAGTCGACCGGTATTTGCGACGAGCACGGTCAGTACCCGCAGACCGTCAACGTCATCTTCGGCCGTGAATTCAAGACCGTCTGCCCGCAGTGCCAGGTCATTGCGAAGGCAGAAGAGCAGGAGCGCATCAGGGCTCAGGCTCGGCAGGAGTTGGCGCTGAAGCTTGGGTCCGCGCTGATCCCCAAGCGGTTCGCCGGGAAAACGCTGTCTGGGTACCTCGCCGTCTCACCCGATCAGAAGGAGGCGCTGAGGATCTGCACCAAGTACGCAGACAAATTTTCCGAAATAGCCCCTACCGGGCGGTGCTTGTTGCTGCTGGGGAAGCCCGGCACCGGTAAGACGCACCTGGGCGTGGCCATCGCCGCCGAAATCATGAAGAAAACAGACGCGACAGCCGTGTACCGAACGCTCGGCACTGTGTTGCAGGAGATCCGATCAACCTACGCGAAAGGGAGCGAGCGCACCGAAAGCCAGATCCTCTCTGGGCTAATCGGACCGTCGCTGCTGATCCTCGACGAAATTGGCGTGAGCAAGGAGACCCCTAGCGATTTCGAGCTCACCACATTGTTCTCGATCATCAACGGCCGTTACGAGCAGATGCGCCCTACGGTGGTCATTTCAAACCTCGACGCCGGCATGCTCCCAGGCGCTATGGGTGAGCGTTGCTTTGATCGTCTGCGGGAAGGCGGCGCGATCGCCGTCCCATTTGAATGGGAATCTCAGCGCGGTAAGGAGGGTTTTTGATGAGCGCACTCACGAAACAGGTTTCAGGCGGACACTACAAGTCGCTCAAGATCCAGCCGATCGAATACATCCACGCCAATGGCATCCCGTTCGCTGAGGGCAGCGTGATCAAGTACGTCACTCGCTGGCGGGACAAGGGCGGTCTAGCCGACTTGGAGAAGGCCAAGCACTTCCTTGAGCTGCTCATTGAGCTTGAGCAAAAGGCGAGTGGGCCGGCATGCGAGTGACCTCGAAGAAACTCCGGGCTTCGGCCAACGGCCAGGACTGCGCCGTGCGTATGCCTGGCATCTGCAACCACAACCCAGAGACCACCGTCCTGGCGCATTTGCCGTGCGGGCAAAAAGGCATGGGCATGAAGGGCTTCGACACGGTCGCGGTGTACGCCTGCAGTGCTTGCCACGATGTCATCGACGGCCGGGCCGCCGGCGACGTTGAGTGGGCGGACATGCCGCGGGCCATTGCCGAAACCCACGAAGCGCTTTTCCGGGCCGGGATACTGACCGTGAAGGGTGCCGCATGAAGGCGTTTGGATTGAAGCCGAAGCGCGCCAAATCCATCGACCGGGAAGGCCTGGAGCAGGCTGCGTTGCTGAAGGAGGTCACCCTGCGTTACCCGGCGGCCGCGAAACTGATCTACCACGTCCCGAACGGCGGGCACCGGCACAAGCTGGTGGCGATCAAGCTGAAAGAGCAGGGCGTCAAGGCAGGCGTTCCTGACCTGGTGCTGCCTATGGCCCGGGGCGGGTATTTCGGGTTGTACATCGAGTTCAAGGCCATGCCGCCGTTCGATGCTGCCGTCTCGGCCAGCCAGGACGCGTACATCCAAGCGCTTACCGAGCAAGGCTATCTCGCGATCGTCTGCCGTGGGCATATCGATGCGCTCGAAGCGATCCGGGCCTATTTACTTCAACCACCGACGGGGGTTGCGGCATGAGCAAGACCCGCGTAGTGAAGTTCAGCGATGCCGAGATCCGGCGCCAGGCCGCTGACCCAGCCGTGCATGACCTGCGCGACCCACGTCACCCTGGCCTGTATCTGCGCTTCGGCCAGGACCGGCAGCGGGGTTCCTGGTACCTGGTCAAAGGCAAGGCATGGAAACAGATCGCACGCTTCCCCGATCTGGGCGCGGCGGCGGTACTGGCCGAGCTGCCCGCGCTGCGCCTGCGCCTGCTGCACGATCCATCGGCGACCGCTGCCCTGGGCGGACTGTCCACGGTTGGCCAGTTGCTGGACTGGTACGGTGACCGGATGGGGCGCGACCGCTCGCTTTCGGCCAAGCGCAAGACCGGCGCCAAGTCGGCCATTGCCTGCCACTTGCGCCCGCGCCTGGCCAGCCTGCCCATCCGTGAGGTCTCGGCGCCTGTACTGGACAAGCTGCTGATGTGGCCCGCTCAGGAGGTGCTGTCGCTGTCCTACGTTCGGCAGCTCTTCGGCCTGTTGGTGGTCGCGTTCCGCCAGGCGCACAAACTGGGGCTGATCGACACCAACCCGGTGGCCGGGCTGAAGTTTGTGGACTTCACCAAGGCCAAGATCATGCCCAAGGCCGCCCGGCTGCGTGGTGTGCACCTGGTGGAGCTGGTCCCTGCCCTGGCCGAGCGGTTCGAGGAGCAACCTGCCGAGGCGATGCTCGCGCTGATGATGCTCTGCCATGGCACCCGGGTTGGTGAGACTCGCATGGCGCGCTGGCCTGACATCTCCCTGGCCGATGGCGAGTGGTTCCTCCCGGCTGAGCACACGAAGACCCGCACCGAGCATCGTCTGCCACTGACGGCCCAGGCCAAGGCCCTGTTGACCCGGTACCGCGCCACCCAAATCGCCACGGGCTATGACGGCATCTACCTGTTCCCGTCGCGCCGTGGCCGGTCGCTGAGTGAAGGCCAGGCCAGCGCAGTATTCACGCGCCTTGGCCAGGGTGAGTGGACCAGCCATGACCTTCGTAAAGTGGCGCGCACCGCCTGGACGGACCTCGGGATCGACGGCCACATCGGCGAGATGCTGCTCAACCACTCGCTGGGCAAGATCGCCTCGACCTACATCAACACCCAGGCCCGGGAGCAGCGGTTGAAGGCGCTGGAGAAGTGGCACGCTTGGTTAGATGAGCGTGGCTTTCAGGCGATTCACAACCTGACAGGTGCCCAATTTGAAGATTCGCATAACCCCGCGCAGACCAGTAACGGCGCGGGCTGCACGGCTGTTCCTAACATTGTTAATGGCGAGGTTTCAAAATGATCAAAAAGCAGCATGGCCCCGCCTTTGTGCGTTGTCTGATCCCGCTGACCGAGTGTCCTTCCTGCCATGGCGCCGGCCTGATCCGGGGCGTCTTCCATCAACTCGAATGCATCGGCTGTCACTCGTCCGGGTTCGTCCACGCCGAGACGCTGGAGCCCCTTCTGATGCAGGACCTGGTTATCCAGCTGGGCCTGTTGGTTCGCCGTAGCCGCAACCAGTCGAGCGGCGGCATTGGCGGGGCCCAGGGCCAATACAGCGAGAACAACCGCCGCGGTGCCGGCGGCACCAACTACACAGGGGATTGAGCCATGGGTATGTATAAGGACGTGATGGGCACCCTGGTGCGGGTGCTGGCAGCGGACAACATCGACAACAGCACCAAGCAGTCCTGGCAGAAACTGATCGACGCAGACCTTCGCCAGGGTGGAACCGGCAGCACGCTGTCAGTGCGGGACAAGTTCGATTACGACTGCTGCCTGTATGCGCTACTGCACCGCCAGCTTGAGCCGGCGCAGTGGGACGTGCTGGTGGCCAAGTATTCGACGCACAAGGCCAACAAGGTCAGTGCGATCGGCAGGCTGGTGGCCCGCATGGTTTCGCCGGCACCTCAGCTGTTCATCTATAAGGCGCTGACGGCCTGGGCGATACCGAAGCTGAGGGGCGTGCAGGTGGGGAAGCGATCCACAGACATGATCGTGTTGCCCGCCGAGTTCTACGACATGAATACCTGGGACTTGGCGGGGTCCCCAGAACGCACGCGCCGCAACTGGCGAAGCGGAATTCACAAGCGGCTAGAATCTCTTGAGGAGCAGGCCGTGATCCACGCCACTGAGATATTCGACCGTGAACAAATCTTTGTCGATGCCGCTTGACCTGATGGCCGACTGGCCGTAAATTAACTCCATCATGTCGATCTTGCGCGTTATGAGAGTCGACAAATAAAGCCCAGCCATCATGCTGGGCTTTTGCTTTTGTGGTCCCCGGCAAAACCATATGGCTCGTGTTGGATGTGTTAAATTGATGGCTCTCTCTTCTCAGGGGTGCATCGAATGACTACGACGGGCATTGTTCTGAGTCGCTGTATTGATTGCGAAGTTACCGGATTTGTTGGTGAGGGTATCGATGTCGGTATTCATATGATCAACTCAAACGGTGTGATCAAAGACTCTGATTTCTTAAACGTCACGACCGCTGTTAAAGGAACTGGTTGGACCTCGATCGACGCCCAAAATCTACGGCATCAGGAGCCCTTGAAGGCTTCGATGAAATGGGATGCGCCGCCTCTTGACCTGGTGAAGAGTATTGCAAATGCCTATGTTTGATATCGAAAGCGCAGACAAGGCCACCCTCACAAATTGCAAGACAACTTCTGAGACGATGCTTAAAGCGAGCGGAAAGGTTGGTGTGTTGACCGCAGATCGATGCGAAGTCGGGGTTGGTGCGCAAGTCGATCCTGCTTCGCCTTCAAAGCGAGTTCGGGATTTCTGCTTGAGTAATCTCACGAAGATAGTGGTCGGTACGATTGGCGCATTGCTTGCCACTTTCATCACATATCTCTTAACCAAGTAATAAAGCAATTGACATAGCCCCGCACCTTGCGGGGCTTTTTCGTTTTCGGCTCCTTCACACCCATCGTTCCGAACTGGGAGTGCCCTTGGAGTCGGATATATCCGCTCCCCGAAAGGGAGGAAGCTGAGATGCCGAACATGCCAGACAAACCAGACACCTGGGCGATAGCGCTTGCGTGGTTGAGCCAGCATTCACCAATCCTCTACGCCGCCTCGTTGTCCTGCGCGATGGCTGTGCTGAGGATCACCTATGGTGGCGGCACGCGACGCCAGATGATTGTGGAAGGCGCGATCTGTGGCGGGCTCGCCCTGACGATCATCAGCGGGCTTGAGTTCTTCTCGCTCCCACAGAGCATGGCTACCTTCGTTGGTGGCTGGGTTGGCTTCCTTGGCGTCGAGAAGATTCGCTCTATTGCCGACAGGGTGACTGACTTCAAGTTGCCCAGCCGTAAGGCCGAGTGATGGCCTGCACTGGGTGTGCCGCACGCCGAGCCAGAGCGGTCAAGTGGCTGAGGATCGCAGCAGAGCGTGCAGCCTCAGTTCTTTCAACGAAACCGCATGATGGAGCGCCACCTGATGGGAAGGCTGAAGACGCTGGCAAACAGGGTCAAGACCCAGCCTGATCGTCTTGTGGCCGTCAACACGAACTCATGGCGAGCCACCAAGGAAACGGCCGCCCAGCGTGGCTACGGCTACAAGTGGCAGAAGGCTCGCGAGGGATGGCTTCATGCCCACCCGCTCTGCGTCTACTGCGAGCGACTCGGTCGAGTGACAGCGGGCTCAGTCGTCGACCACATCGAGGCTCACCGTGGTGACATGACCCTGTTCTGGGATCGGAACAACTGGCAGACCCTGTGCAAGCCGTGCCATGACTCGGTCAAGCAAGCCGAGGAGGCAGCGGGCTCGAGTTCGTGGTAACCGGTTGCCAAATGCGAGGAATTCCCATCCTTTACGCACCAAAATGGTGCGATTGAGAGGTTCTATGGAGGGGGGGGTCTAAATATAGGGGGTGAATCGCTTCCAGACCGCGCCCGATCCCATTTGCACTTTTTTTCCCGACCCCAAGGTATTTTGTTAATGGTGTTAACAGACAAACAACGACAGTTTGTTGACGCTAAGGCCCGTGGCGCGTCAAACAAAGAAGCGGCTGAAGCCGCAGGCTGCAAGGCTTCCACGGCTTCCGCCGCCGGCTCGCGCTGGGCCAACGATCCAAAGATTTGCAGCGCAATCCTTGCTCGCCGATCAGAGCTGAGTGTTAAACCCGAAAAGCAGCGCAAACAGAAACCGACCGTCGACGACCAGGCTCCTGAACAGGAGGAGACCAGTGGTGAGTACCTCGACTGTCTGCCTACCACTGAAGATCCTCTCGCATGGCTGTTGGCTCTTATGAATGAGCCCAGGGCCAAAATTTTCGACCGGCGAAACGCAGCTCAGACAGCCGTGCCCTACGTGCACGGCAAGAAAGGGGAGGCCGGCAAGAAAGATATCAAGGCAGAGGCCGCGAAAGAGGCTGGAAAAGGCAAGTATGCGGCGGGTAAGCCGCCGCTCACTGTAGTGAAGAGGTAGCCGATGCAATGGACAACTGCCTGCCCGGACTGGTGGCGGCGCCTCTCTGCCGGCGAATCAATAATTCCACCACCCCTTTTCCCGGCCGAAGCTGAAGAAGGCCTCGAAGTCTTTCGCTCCCTGAAGATCGTCGACGCGCCAGGTTGTCCGACAATTGAATCAGCATGCGCGCCTTGGGTTATCGACTTTGCCGGGGCAATTTTTGGTAGCTACAACAGCGAGACAGGCCACCGCCTGATCAGCGAGTACTTCCTCTGCATCCCGAAGAAGAACTCCAAGTCGACGATTGCTGCGGCGATCATGCTGACCGCGCTCATTCGCAACTGGCGGCTGGAAGCCGAGTTCATCATCCTGGCCCCGACCAAGGAAATTGCCGACAACGCGTTCAAGCCTTGCGCGGCAATGGTCAAGCATGATGAAGAACTGAGCGATCTGCTTCACGTCCAGCCGCACCTGAAGCTGATCACGCATCGCGAGACCGGTGCCACGTTGAAAGTGGTTGCAGCGGATAGCGATGTGGTCGGTGGCAAAAAAGCCGTTGGGGTGCTGATCGATGAGGCCTGGCTGTTTGGCAAGAACGTGAAGGCCCCGGATATGATCCGTGAGGCTACTGGGGGCCTGCTGTCCAGGCCTGAGGGCTTCATTATTTGGCTGACGACTCAGTCAAACGAGCCTCCGGCCGGCATATTCAGATCGAAACTGAGCTATGCCCGTGGTGTGCGTGAGGGGCGGATCGAAGATCCGCGCTTCCTGCCTGTTATCTACGAGTTTCCGCCCGAGATGATCGAGAGCGGAGAGGCCCGACGGCCTGAGAATTTCCACCTGGTGAACCCGAATATGGGGTACTCGGTGGACAGGCCCACCCTAGAACGCCTGTTTATGCAGGCCGAGATGGATGGCGAGGCTGAGGTGCGTGGCTTTCTTGCCAAATTCCTCAACATCGAGATCGGTCTGGCGCTTATGTCAGACAGCTGGGTCGGTGCTGACTTCTGGGAGCCCCAGGCCGAGGCCGGTCTGACGCTCGACTCACTCATCGAGCGTTGTGAGGTGATCGTCGTCGGTGTCGATGGCGGTGGCCTTGATGACCTGCTGGGTCTCGCGGTCATGGGCCGAGTTCGTGACTCGCGCACCTGGCTGCACTGGGCTCACGCATACGCTCACCCATCTGTGCTTACACGACGGAAGACCGAAGCGCCGCGCCTCATGGATCTCGCGGCGGTTGGTGATCTGACCCTGGTGAAGAAGATCGGCGATGACGTCGAGCACCTCGCCGCAACGGTGGCCCGCATCAATCAAGCCGGGTTGCTGGACAAAGTTGGCCTTGACCCCGCTGGCATCGGCGCCGTGCTTGATGCGCTGGCTGACGCGGGCGTCGAGGAAGACAAAATTATCGGCATATCTCAGGGCTGGAAGCTCACCGGGGCGATTAAAACCACCGAGCGCAAGCTTGCTGAGGGCGCGTTTTTGCACTGCGGACAGCCGCTGATGGCCTGGGCCTGCGGTAACGCGAAAGGCGTGCCCTCGGCAAACGCATTCCTCATCACTAAGCAGGCGTCGGGCACCGCGAAAATTGACCCACTCATGGCCACGTTCAACGCCGTTTCGCTTCTTTCGCTTAATCCCGAGGCGCTCGGCGGCATGGACGACTACCTCAATAACGGCTTTTTCGGACTAGTAGGCTGACCATGGCATTTCGTTGGTATAACCCCCGGACGTGGGGATTTTTCGGGTACACCGACCCGACCACAGGCGACTATGTCGAAGTGGACATGGAGGTCGGCGGCAAGCGCACCAAAGCCGGCGTCCGTGTAACCACCAAAACAGCCTTGTCGATCAGCATGGTCTGGTCCTGCGTGAAGATCCTCTCGGAGTCTTTGAGTGGATTGCCACTGAAGCTATACGACGAGGCCGCTGGCACTCGAACGATGGTGAAGAGCACGGATCGGGAGCTCAAGCTGCTGCGAAAGCCCAACCCCTACATGACGCTGCTGAACTTCTTGAAGTTCGTGGTGGTGAACATGGCGCTACGGGGTAATGCCTTCGCCCTGATTGAGCGCAACCGCAATGGTGAGGCAATCGGATTTGTGCCCCTGGACTGCAACACCGTCACGATTGATACAGACGACGAGTTGATCTACTGGGTAACTCCAAAAGACGGGGATAGATTCCCCGTTTCACCTGAAAACATGCTGCATTTCAAGTTGTTCAGCCTGGACGGCATCGTCGGCCTGTCGCCCATCGAATACCAGGCGGAAACCATGGGCTTGGCCAAGGCCGGGCAGCAATGGTCCTCGCGCTTCATGCGTAAGGGCGGATTTACCGGCGGATACGTGATCTACGAACAGTTCCTGACCAAGGTGCAGCAGGCCCAGGTCATGGAGAAGTTCCCGGACGTGCGCCAGGGGGACGTGGATGACATCGGGAAGATGGCCATTCTGCAAGGCAACCCGAAGATCGTGCCCGCCGGCCTCAGTCAGAAAGATGCTCAGTTCATTGAATCCCAGCAGTTTCAAGAAGAGGCGTTGGCCGGTATCTACGGCGTGCCTCTCTGGCTGGCGAACAGGGCCGGCAAGACCTCGATTATGGGCTCAAACCTTGAGCAGCAACTCACTGGCTTTATCACCTTCGGCCTGAAGCCCTACATCGACGCCGTCGAGGATGAGTTCAACGACAAGGTTTATCGAAAAAACTCCCGATTTGTCGAATTTACCGTTGAGGGCTTGTTGCGGGCCGATAGCGCGGGCCGCGCCGCCTATTACCAGGCAGCACTTGGTGGTTCCGGCGGATCCGGGTGGATGACCATCAACGAAGTCCGCGAAAAGGAAAATCAAACGCCCCTGGATGGCGATGAATACAACCGGATCACCCGGTGGGAGATGCAGACCAATGTCAAAACTTGAAGTCCCGTTTGAACTCAAGACGGTGGACGACGCTGGCAATTTTGAAGGTTACGCAGCGGTGTTCAACAACGTTGATCTTGGTGATGACGTCATCCTTCCCGGTGCTTTTACTCGAGTGAAGTCCACCCGCGGTGGCAAGTTGAAGCTTGCGCTCTATCACGACCTGACGCGTTTGGTCGGCGCTGCCGACTACACCCAGGACGACCACGGCCTGCTGCTTAAAGGCCGGGTCAATCTTGCGGTCAGTTATGCACGCGATGCCTACGAGCTGATGAAGGCCGAGATTCTCGACAGCATGTCGATAGGCTTCAACACCATTAAGGAAAGCTTCGAGGAGCGCGCCGGCCGCCGTGTCCGGATCATCAAGGAGGCAGAGCTCTGGGAGGCCTCCTTCGTACCCTTCGGGATGAATCCAGAGGCGCAAATCCTCACTGTGAAATCTGACATTCGACTTTTCGAGAACGCCTTGCGCGAGCGCATAGGGCTTTCTCAGAAGGAAGCGGCGGCAGTCGCTTCGCTCGGCTACTCCGCACTACGCCGTGATGGCGGCAGTGAGGCCACGGTGATCGTGGATGAGCTGAAAGACATATCCACCTTATTCGCCCACCATTTCGGAGTATCACCATGAGCGAAGTAAAAGAACTGAAGGACTCCCTCGAGCTGCAACTTAAAAGCGGTTTCGAAGGGCTGCAAAAGAAATACGACGCCGCTATCGCGGAGGTTGAAAAGGGCAACCAGGTCACCACCGACCTGAAAAGCCAGATCGACAATCAAAAGGGCGAGCTGCAGCGAGTCATCGACCAGGTGCAGGATCTGGAGCAGAAAGGCGTCAAGCTGCGCGGCCAGCCAGGTGAAGGCAAAAGCTTCATCGACATGGTCAAGGGCGACGACAATTACAAGGGGCTGCAGCAGAAGAACGTCAGCACCGCGCTCATCGAAGTCACGAAGTCTGATCTGGCTTCGATGAAGGAAATGAAGGTTACCAGCGCTGGCGTCGTAGCACCAATCTACGATCCGGTGATTCAACCCGGCATTCGCCAGGAGCTGCGCATCCGCGACCTGCTCACCACCATCCCGGTGACTGGGCAGAGCTACACGTATTTCCGCGAGAACCTGCACACCCGAGGCGCTGCGCCGGTGGCTGAAGGTGGCTTGAAGCCAACCAGCAACGTGACCTTCACCACCGAAACCGATCGCGTAAAAAAAATCGCGGTCTGGATGCCGGCTACCGACGAGGTGCTCTCCGATGTGCCTCAGATGTTTGCGTACCTGCAACAACTGCTGCGCTACGACCTCAAGCTCGAGGAAGAAGGCCAAATTCTCAAAGGCGACGGTACCGGCGAGAACCTCAATGGCTTGATGACCCAGGCCACGACCTACAACACAGCGCTGAGCAAAGCCGGGGACACCGCCATCGACCTGGTGCGTCGTGCTATCTATCAGGTGCGCAAGCAGTCGCAGATGTCCGCCGACGGCGTCGTGATGACCGAGCTGGATTGGATGAACATCGAACTGCAAAAAGATGGCGAAAACCGCTACCTGTTCGCCAACTTGCAGGGCCTGGTCACTCCAATCCTGTGGGGCCGCCCGGTCATCACCTCTGACAGCATGGACGAGGGCGACGTCGATACGGGCGGCGAATTCCTCGTGGCCAACTTTGCTCGCTCCACCACGTTGTTCGACCGCATGTCGTTCCAATTCAAGATGGGCCTGATCAATGATCAGTTCATCCGCAACGAGATCGCGCTGTTGGTCGAAGAGCGTCTGGGCCTGGGCGTGCGTCGCAAAGAGGCGCTGGTCAAGGGGCAATTCCCCATCGCGCCGTAATCCACCAAACCCCATGAAGGCCGGCGTATCGCCGGCCTTCTTGTTTCCGGAGGCAATATGAAAGTTAAAGCTCTGTGGGGCTTCGTTGGCAATGCTGAACTGCTCGGCGCCGACTCGCCAAAGGCCTCGCGAGGTCAAGAGTTCGATATCGCTGACGAAGAGTATGCGCACGCCCTGGTCGGCAAAGGGCTGGTCGTTGAGCTCGATGGCAACGGCAAGCCAAAAACCGCCAAACCCAAGGACAGCAAGCCTGCTGTGCCGAAAGAGGCTAAGTAAATGATCGAGTTGGCCACCTTGAAGATGCACCTGCGGGTCGATGGCGACGAAGAAGATGCCTTGATCGGTGGCTACCTCGAAGCGGCCAAAGCTCACATCGAGCAACACTGCGACCGGAGGCTGGTCGAGGAAAATCCGGTTGAGCCAGACGAAATGGGCCTTACCAGGGACGTTGAGCAGGCGCTTCTGCTGCTGGTCGGGCATTGGTACGCCAACCGTGAAGCGGTGGTGATGGGCGGGGGGCCGTCAGCCGTTCCTCTCGCAGTCGACAGGCTGCTCTGGTACAGGAAGCGATTCTAATGCAGGCCGGAAAACTCAGGCATCGAATTCAAATCCAGCAGAAGGTAACTGGACAGGATCCTCAAACCGGGGAGCAATTGACTGAGCAATGGGTCGATTTCGCCAAAGTTTGGGCTTCAGTCGAGGACTTGAGCGCTCGTGATTTCATTGCAGCGCAGGCCGGGCAGTCCGAAGCAAAAACCCGCATCGTCATACGGTATCGAGAGGGCATAACCCCTGCGATGCGCGTTGTACTGAGCACTGGCGCCATCTGCGGAATCGTTGGTCCGCCGTTGGCCGACATCAACTCACGAAAGGAATACCTGACGCTGCTGGTTTCCTCGGGGGTGAATGATGGGTGATTGGGTCACGTATAACCTCAAGGGTGCCGATGCATTGTCTGCCAAGTTCAAGGGCTTGACCGAGGAAATGCGGCGCAAGGTTGTGTTGCCGGCTGCCAAGGATGCCATGGACATCGTGCTGCTCGACGCGAAGGATCGCGCGGCGCGGATCGACGACCCGGAAACGGCCAACTTCATCCCGGCCAACCTGGCCATGATCGAACGCAAGACGCTGGGCCAGGAGGTCGGTGCGGTGGTCGTTTCCGTGGGTGTTCGCATGCGCAAGCGAGGGCAGAAGGGCGGCAACACGTTCTACTGGTGGTGGGTGGAGTTGGGCACCGAGAAGAACCGGGCAAAACCGTTCCTCCGGCCGGCCCTGGCCAACAACCGCGAGGTACTGTTCAAGGAGTTCTTGAGCTCGGCCAAGTACCAACTGATCAAGCTGGGGGTGAACTGATGGCCGCGCCCATCTTCACGGTGTGCGCCGCAGCACCATCGGTTACTGCGCTGCTTGGCACCGGCCCGACAAGACTTTACCCACACGGTGAGGCGCCGGAAGGAACCACCAAACCCTATGCGGTCTGGCAGGTCGTCAGCGGTTCGCCGATCAACTACGTCAACGGCGTTCCAGACACGGATCGATATGGCCTCCAGGTGGACGTTTACGCCGATACGGCATCGTCCGCTTATGCCGTTGTGGGGGCGCTCCGCAAAGTGATTGCGCGGTATGCGTACATCACAGGGTTCGGTGTTGATGACCGGGACAAGGACACGCACAACTACAGAAAAGGTTTCGACGTCGCCTGGCTCGTGAGCCAGTAGACCGCACCAGAAAGAACGACCCGCCCCGGCGGGTTTTTTTATGCCCGTCAAACAGTGATTTCGCAGGAAATCGGGGAGTACGAAATTGACCATTAACACCCAAGGCACGGAGCTTTTCGCGCTGGATCCGGCTGACAACAGCGTCATCGACGTCGGTTGCTTCACCTCGCTGGACGGGATTGACACTGCAATCGCACAGATCGACGTGACGTGCACCAAATCCAAGGCACGCGAGTATGAAGCGGGCTTGGCCGAGCCGGGATCTGCTTCGTTCGGTCTGAACATCGACCCGAAAAACCCTTCCCATCTGCGGCTGCACCAGTTGAAGAAAGCGGGCACCAAACTCAAGTGGGTGGTTGGCTGGTCGGACGGATACGACTTCGAGGCAGAAACCGGCATTCCTCCCCTGGTAGGTGCTGAAGGCACGCTGGCTGGCATCGTGCTGAACTCTGCGGGCACGGATTACACCACGGCTCCGGCCGTTGCCATCACCGGCGGTGGCGGTAGCGGTGCGACTGCTACGACCCAAATTGCCGACGGCAAAGTCACCGGTTTCACCATCACCAACGCTGGTTCTGGTTACACCACTGTTCCGACGGTGGCCCTCACCGGTGGCGATGGTACCGGCGCTTCTGCTCGTGCATTGATCAACGAAAGCGCTGACTTCGACCTGCCAAATACCCGGACCTGGCTCACTTTCGAAGGCTACATGAACGCCTTCCCATTCACCTTTGGGCTCGGTGATGTCGTGAAGTCCAACGTCGGTATTCAGGTATCCGGCGAGATCGAACTGATCGTTAAAACCTCTGCTTAAGGAAGTCCCATGGATCTGAGTATCGCAGCGCTGGCAGCCGCCGGCGCATTCGCCGCGCCGCCGGTGAAGAAGGAAATCCAATGGCATTCAGGTGGCGTGCTTCAGAAAGCCACGGTCTATGTGGCTCATGAGTCCTACATCTCCGTCACGCAGCGCTGGGATGCGCAGAACCAGGGCGGGGACATTACCGCTCAACGCATTGCTTCTTGCATCGTCGATAAGGATGGCAAGCCGGTGTTTACCGTGGCTGATGTGGTCGGCGGACCAGATACAGGGCACGGCGCGTTGTGCGCTGAGCTTGCAATCGTGCTGCTCTCGGCCATTGGTGAAGTCAACAAGGTGCCGGAGGGCGCCCTTGAAAAAAAATCGACGCCGAGGAAGAGTTCTGGCACGAGCTCGTCCTCGCGGGCGTCGGCGGCCGCACGATCAGGGAAGCAAAGCAAAACCTGACGTATGTCGAGGCGCTGGCCTGGATGCGGTACGCCCAGAAGGCGGGCTCGCTGAATCTGGGGCTTCGCCTCGAGCATGGGTTTGCAATGCTGGCGACGCTGCTAAACAACGTGCACGGCGGAAAGGCGACCTTTGAAGACTTCCTTCCTGATCGTGGACAGAAGCCCGAGCCAAAAGCAGCCACGCCGCAGGATCTGTTAGCGCTGCTGCAGTCGGTCAAGAGGTGATTTATGGCTGTTGATTCACTTGGCCAACTGACGGTCGATCTGGTTGCCAACACTGGCGGCTTTGAAAAGGGGATGGACCGGGCACAACGCTCTCTCAAGTCCGCCACGCGGGAAGCCAAGTACCAAGCCGACCAGTTGGATAAGCTGGTCGGCCAGATTGACCCGGTGATTGGGGCCTATGGCCGCCTCGACAAGATGGAAGAGCAGCTGCGCAAGCACCGTGCGGCCGGCCGGCTGGATAATGCCGACTTCACCATGTACCTCGATAAGCTGAAGGTGCAGCGTGACGCAATCGAAAAAGTTGACCGCGTCATGGCCAAGAACGGCCAGACCGCCAAGCAATATGCGGCCAACCTGCGCGGTGTTCCTGCGCAGTTCACCGATATCGCCGTTTCGCTCCAGGCTGGGCAGAACCCGCTGACGGTTTTCCTACAGCAGGGCGGGCAGCTCAAGGATATGTTCGGTGGAGCCGGTCCGGCGGCCAAGGCTTTGGGCGGGTATGTGCTTGGATTGGTGAATCCGTTCACCGTTGCGGCGGCTGCGGCCGCCGTACTCGCGCTGGCTTACAAGCAAGGCTCCGACGAGGGAACGGCGTTTACTACCTCGCTGGCAATGACCGGGAATACCGCTGGCACCACGGCAAGCAGCTTGGCAACCATGGCTCGCCAGGTGTCGGGCGCTAGCGGTACGGTCGGCAAAGCATCCGAAGTGCTGGCGCAGTTGGCGGCATCTACGCGCATTCCAGTGGCTGCGTTCGAGTCCATGGCCGCCGCGGCGATCAAGTTCGAATCGGCTACCGGCATCGCTGCAGAGACCACGGTCGAAAACTTCAAGCGGATCGCCAAGGACCCGGTAGCGGAAATTCTGAAGCTCAACGAGTCGATGAATTTTCTGACGGCGACCACTTACGAAAACATCAAGTCGCTGCAGGAGCAGGGGAAGACCCTGGAGGCCGCCGCGCTGGCAACCGCCGCGTATGAAGACGGGTTAAACCGCACATCCGCGTCCATCAAGCAGAACCTCGGCGTCCTTGAGGCCAGTTGGGGGGCGGTGAAAAACGCCGCCAAAGGGGCCTGGGATGCGGCGCTGAACGTTGGGCGCGAGGAAACGCTTGATCAGCAGATCGCCAAGCTGGATGAGCAACTCAACGCGATTGCCGACAGTGCGGCCCTTCGTAACAAGCGCGATCCCAGAGGAAGGCCCGCGGATCCATTTAGCAATCTGACGCCCGATGATAGCTTCCGCAAGGACGCCCTTGAGCGTGAGAAAACCGAAAAGCTGGTGCTCAAGTCCGAACAGGATCGACGAGCCGCCGCGAAAGGCTTTCAGCAGCAACAACAGCAGCAATCGCTGGAAGACCAGGTGCGCCTGGACAAGCTGCGCAAAGAAACGGAGAGCAACTCGGTCAAGCGTGAGCGCGAGTTGGGGGAGTACCGGCTGCTGGTTGAGCGGCGCGTCACTCAGTCGAAGGCCTCGGGCGATAAGTCGTTGCTGATCTCTGCAGAGCAGCAGGCGAAGGATATCGCCGCTATTAACGAGAAATACAAGGATCCCAAGGCCGCCAAGGCTCCGGCGTATCGTGAAGACGCCGGCATCAAGGCGCTTGACCAGGCGAAGCAGCAGTACGCAGTGCTTCAGCAACAGAGTGCGCAGATCGGCGATCAGTCGGCTGCGAGCCAGACGCTTGGTGCGAATGCGAAAAAGTTGGTCGAGTGGGAGCAGCAGCTTGCCGACATCAAGAGCAAGAAAACGCTTACTGCTGAACAGCAGTCGCTGCTGGCCAACAAGGAACTGATCACCGCCCAACTCAAGCGCAACGCTGCGCTCGAAACCGAGAACACGCTGCGCGATAAGGGGCTGGAAACCCGTCGAAAATTAGCGGCGTTCGATGAAAACCTGAAGAGCCAGCTTTCCAGCGCACAGCAGGGCCTCGACAACAACCTGGCCGGCATCGGCCTGGGTGATGAACAGCGCAAGCGCTTGCAGGAGCAGCGCAGCATCCAGCAGTCCTATCAGTCGCAGCTGGACAAGCTGACATCCGATTACAACAAGAGCAACAAGGACCAGTTCAGCACCGAACTGTACGACCAGGAGACCCAGGCGTTGAAATCGGCGCTCGATCAGCGTCTGGCCATGCAGCACAAGTTTTACGCCGATGAGGATGAAGCCCGGGGTGACTGGACGATGGGAGCATCCTCGGCCTTCCAGAACTACCTGGATCAGGCGAAGGACGTCGCCGGCCAGGCGAAGGCTGCCTTCACATCGCTCTATGACGGTCTCACCGACGCTGCGGTTGATTGGGCGTTCGGTGCAGATGAGAGTTTTGGAGAGGTGGCCACGAGCTTTGCGAAGATGATCGCCAAGATGGCATTGGAGTCGGCCGCATCGGGCGTTTTCAGCAGCATCGCGGGGAGCGCCCTGGGCACCGCAATTGGTAGTGCGTTCGGCGGCGGTAGTGCGCCGGTTTCGGCGGGAAGCACTGCTGCTGGCTATAGCGCCCAATATGGGTTTGATGATGGCGGCTACACCGGCCCGGGCGGCAAGTACGAGCCGGCGGGGATAGTCCACGGTGGCGAGGTGGTGATCCGCAAGGAAGTTGTAGATCGGCCAGGCATGAAGGAGTACCTGGTCAACCTGAACAAGCGAGGGTATGCGGACGGCGGCTATGTTGGGTTGTCGGGCGGCTCGTCCGCCGCGCCGGCCGCGCCTGGGCAGATCGTCATCAATCAGTCCTTTGAGGTACAGAGCGCTGGCGCCGGAGCATCGCAGCAAGACTCTCAAGCCCTGGGCCAAGCCTACGCCGATGTCGCAAAGCGCGGAGCGCAGCAGGAAATCGTCAGGGAAACCCAGCCTGGCGGCAAAATCTGGAGGCTTGTGAATGGCCGTTGAAACGTTTGATTGGTGTCCAATGGTCGAGACCACCAGCACACCGGAATACCGGAACCGATCTTCTAAGTTCGGCAACGGTTATGAGCAGGTCGTCGGGGACGGACCGAACAATCGGCTAGATTCCTGGCCGCTGACGTTTGTTGTGCGGGAGGCGGTGGCGCTGGAGATCAAAGACTTTCTGGATCGTCACGCCGGGCACAAGTCGTTCTTCTGGACGCCGCCGCTTGGGGAACTCTCATTCTTTCGTGGCACTGCACCGTCGATCACGCCGAAAGGTGCCGGTTGGTTCACCCTGACCACCACCTTCACCCAATCGTTTCTCCCTTAAGGGGCAATCATGCCGCTGATCAGTGAAATCCAGGTTCTCGAGCCTGGCAGCGAAGTGCTGCTTTTCGAATTGGACGGGTCTGACTATGGCGCAGATGTCCTGCGCTTCCATGGACACTCGATCCCGTACACGGCTGCGGAGCTGATCGCCGCCGGCGCCGCGGCCGATGAATTGCCGGCCAAGTCGATTTACTGGCAGGGCAACGAGTACGGCGCCTGGCCGATGCAGATCGACGGCATTGAATCCAACGGCGACGGCACGGCCGTCCGCCCAACGTTGTCGGTGGGTAACGTCAATGGCCGGATCACAGCCCTGTGCCTGGCCTTCGACGACCTGCTCGAGTTCAAGTTGACCATGCGGCACACGCTGGGCACGTACCTGGACGCCGAGAACTTCCCAGGCGGCAACCCTCAGGCCGATCCAACCCAAGAGACGATCGAGGTCTGGTATATCGACCAGAAGACGAACGAGGACGGGGAGACGGTCACCTGGGAGCTTGCCAGCCCGGGCGACGTGGGTGGGGAGTCCATTGGGCGCCAGGCCACGACGCTGTGCCATTGGTGCCTGACCGGCGGCTACCGTGGGCCGAACTGTAGCTACACCGGGCCCTACGTGACAAAGGACGGGGTGGTCACGGACAATCCGGAACTGGACGAGTGTGACGCCACGCTTGGCCGGGGTTGCATTCCACGCTTCGGCGAGGGCAACCCGCTGCCCTTCGGAGGCTTCCCCGCCGTTTCCCTGATCGCCAGGAGCTGACCATGCGCAAACACATCCTGAGTGCGATCCAGGAGCACGCGGCCGCCGAATATCCGAAAGAGTGCTGCGGGCTGCTGCTTGCGCTGGGCCGTAAGCAGCAGTATTTCCCATGCAGAAACATCGCGACCGAGCCGAGTGAAGAATTCATTATCGACCCTGAGGATTACGCCGCGGCGGAAGACCTTGGCGAGGTGATCGGCATTGTTCACTCCCACCCGGACGCCACCAGCAGGCCGTCGCCGCGCGACTTGGCGATGTGCGAAGCCACGGCTATGCCTTGGCACATCCTGAGCTGGCCGGAGGGCGACTTGCGGACGGTGGTGCCAACCGGCGATACACCGTTGCTCAAGCGCCCGTTCGTTCACGGCGCCTGGGATTGCTGGCAGGTCTGCGCGGACTGGTACAAGCGCGAGTGGGCGCTAGAGTTCGAATCCTTCAAACGAGCCGACGGCTGGTGGGAGAGCAAGGACAACGCCAGCCTCTACGAGGCGAACTACGAGGTCGCCGGCTTCAACCGGGTCGACCAGCCACAGCGCGGCGACATGATCGTGATGGAGGTGGGCCGGACGGTTCACCCGAACCACGCCGGGATTTTCCTCGGCGCCGACCCGGCGCTGCCCGGTGAAGAGTCCGCGACCTTCGGCCCCGGGCCGTTTCTGCTTCATCACCTGTATGGTCGACCGAGCGAAATCATCGTCTTCGGTGGTCCCTGGCTAGACCGAACACGCCTTATCCTCAGGCACAAAGATGCACGGCCAGACTAGATGAAGGAACTGATGAAATCGGTTGCGTAATGGCGGTTTGACTTCACTTCATCTTGCGTACTAAATTGGCAAAACAGCTAGTTGCTCACTTTTTCTGAGTCAACCTGAAACCGCCAAAGGATTGAAATGGTCAAGCTAATGTGGATCGTCACTGTTCTGATGTCTCTCGCTGGTGCAGTCATAGCATTTGGAGGTATGTATGCGGCACAGAGTGCGCCGCAAGAGGCTGCTGCTGCAGCTATGGGTGTTGCGTGCGCCGTCATCCCTTACTGCATTTCAAGGGCGCTTGGCGAAATTCGTTCTCTCGGATAGGCATGGGCTCAGCAAGCTAGGTATGCCCAGCGCGCCCGCTGGGCTTTTTTCATTTCTGATATCTTGTGACCATCTTCCACAGGAGTGACCCCATGAGATTGTTCGTAGGCGCGGCGGCTATTGCTTTGCTGACGGGGTGTGCAACCTCCCCGGTTCCTTCCAGCGAAGCTGACCCGGTCCCGTCGTCCAGGATGTTCGCATTTCAAGCTCCGACTCAAGGTGATTCGACCCTTGTCGTTACTCGGGACAATGGCTTCGTGGGCGCCGGCTGCAATACGACGTTGAGCATCGATGGCCACAGGGCGGCAGAGATCGGTTCCGGCGAGACGGCGAAATTCCGCGTTGCTCCAGGTGAGCACATTGTCTCGGCGTCAGCCTGCGGTAGCGGCTTGAAGGAGCGGGAAACCAACATCAAGGCCGGCAGCACCAAGAAATTCAGGATATCCATGGACTCAGCGATGAGCATGGACTTATCGCCCACCATGCAATGACAACAAGCCGCCTCCGGGCGGTTTTTTTACGCCCGGAGAAAAGCCTTGGCAGCCACGCTCAGCAACAACCCAGCCATGACCACCATTCTTCTTTCTGGACCGCTTATCAAGCTGTTCGGACGCGCCCACTATCGTCAGCTTGGCAGCAGGTCCGTGGGTGAGGCTTTCAAGGCCCTCAAATGCACCCTCGAAGGATTTGAGGCGGCGATTAGGGACCTCGAGCGCAAGGGGATGCGCTTTGCGATCTTCAGGAATCGTCAGAATGTGGCCGAGAAGGATTTTTCACTCGGGGGCGCACAAGAGATACGCATCGTACCGCTGGTGTCTGGTAGTAAGCGTGCCGGCCTCCTACAGACAATCGTCGGCGCCGTTCTGGTCGCTGCGGGCACGTATTTTGGGCAGCCGTGGGCTGTTCAGCTTGGCGTTGGCCTCGTCGCTGGTGGCGTCATCCAGATGCTAAGCCCCCAGGCGTCCGGCCTTAAGCAAAGCGCATCCCCTGACAACGCACCGTCCTACGCCTTCGGCAGCGCCAAGAACACCACAGCCAGCGGCTACCCCGTGCCGATCCCCATCGGCGACCGCCGGTGGGGCGGGATGATTATTTCCGCATCGATATACGCCGAAGACAAAACGTAACCCGAACGCAGTAAGCAGGCCGCCCATGAGGCGGTTTTTTTTCGCCTGGAGGAAAGCATGGGAGCAGCACGCAAGATCGATATTCACGGCGCGAAAGGCGGAGACAAAAAGCCTAAGTCCCCGACTGAGGCCAGCGACAACCTGCGCTCCACGAATATTGCCAAGCTGTTGATCGCCGTGGGCGAGGGCGAGTTTGAGGAGTCTCCCACTGCGGCGACCATCTTCCTTGACAACACGCCAATCAATGACGCCAGCGGCAACGTCAACTTCCCCAACGTGAAGTGGGAGTGGCGCTCCGGCTCTGTCGATCAGACCTACATCCCAGGCATTCCATCCGTCGAGAACGAGACATCGCTGAACATCGAGCTGCGCAGCGATGCAGCCTGGGTTCGGTCCGTGACGAACACCCAGCTTTCAGCCGTGCGCCTGCGCTTCGCCTGGCCAGCGCTCCAGCGCCAGGACGACCAAGGCAACATTGGCGGCTATCGCATCGAGTATGCAATCGACGTGGCTACCGACGGCGGAGCCTATCAGCAGGTGCTGACAGATGCTGTGGATGGGAAGACCACCACCCGCTACGAGCGCTCCAAACGTGTCGACCTGCCTGAGGCAACCACGGGCTGGCAGATCCGCGTCCGCCGCCTGACACCCAACCAGAACAGCAACAAGATCGCCGACACGATGCTGATCGCTGGCTTCACCGAGGTGATCGACGCGAAGCTGCGCTACCCGAACACCGCGCTGCTCTACATCGAGTTCGACGCCGAGCAGTTCACCAACATCCCGGCCGTCACCGTGAAGTGCAAGGCCAGGAAGTGGCAGGTTCCGAGCAACTACGACCCGATCGCCAGGACGTACGCCGGCACCTGGGATGGCAGCATGAAGCTGGCCTGGACCAATAACCCGGCCTGGATCACATACGGCATTTGCACAGAGGAGCGTTTCGGCCTGGGCAAGCGCATCAAGCCGTTCATGGTCGACAAGTGGGAGCTGTACCGGATCGCGCAGTACTGCGACCAGCTTGTGCCCGACGGCCTGGGCGGCACCGAGCCGCGCTTCCTCTGTGACATGAACCTGCAAGGCAAGGCCGACGCCTGGACGCTGCTGCGGGACATCTCCGGCATCTACCGAGGGATGACCTACTGGGCTCAGGGCCAGTTGATCATGCAGGCAGACATGCCTCGGGCCCAGGACTTCGACTACGTCTTCACGCGGGCGAACGTCATCGACGGGAAGTTCTCCTACGGCAGCGCCTCGGCGAAGACCCGGTACACCCGGGCCCTTGTCAGCTACGACAACCCTTCGAACAACTACGACACCGACGTCATTCCGTTTTCTGACCTGAGCCTCCAGCGCCGTTATGGGGACCGGCCAACCGAGCTGAGCGCCATTGGCTGCACCCGCGCCTCCGAAGCCCAGCGCCGTGGCAAGTGGGCGATCCTGAGCAACAACCTGGATCGAACCGTCACGTTCAAGACCGGCATGGAGGGTGTAATCCCGCTCCCGGGCCACATCATCCCCGTGGCCGACTCGCTGTTGGCCGGTCGGGAGATTGGCGGGCGGATCTCAGCCGTTGCCGGTCGCGTGGTGACCCTGGACCGTGATACCCAGGCGAAGGCCGGGGACCGACTGATCATCAACCTGCCCGGCGGGCGCGCAGAAGGGCGCACTGTGCAGAGCGTCGCTGGCCGTGCCGTGACCGTGACCGTCGCCTACAGCGAGGCGCCGCGGGCACAGCTTCAGTGGGCTCTGGATGCTGACGACCTGGCGATCCCGTTGTACCGGGTGTTGCGGACCAAGCGCACCACCGAGGGCGATTTTGAAATCAGTGCCCTGCAGTACGAACCAAGCAAGTTCGCTTTCATCGACACCGGCGCACGCCTGGAAGACCGGCCGATCAGCGTTATTCCGATCACCGTCGTTCCTGCGCCTGCGAGCGTCACAGTCGTATCGACCTCCTCGGTTGTCCAGGGGCTGGCTGTGGCCACCATGACAATCAGCTGGCCTGCCGTCGATGGGGCGGTTGCCTATGACGTCGAATGGCGAAAGGACAGCGGGAACTGGATCAAGGTCCAGCGCACAGGCTCGACCAACGTCGATGTGGTGGGCATCTATGCGGGCGGCTACGTGGCCCGCGTCCGCGCGGTGAGCGCCTTCGACATCTCGTCGATCTGGCGTAACTCCGTGCTGACCGAACTCAAGGGCAAGGAAGGTCTGCCACCGGCGGTGTCGTTCCTGACAGCGGCTTCGCTGCTGTTCGGCATCGGCCTCAAGTGGGGATTCCCTGCTGGCGCCGAGGACACCCAGCGGACAGAAATCTGGTACGGGTCAACCAACGTCCTGGAGAACGCCACGAAGCTGGCCGACCTGGCTTATCCCCAGAGCGACTACAGCCTGCAAAGCCTGCTGGCCGGCGCCACGTTCTTTTTCTGGGCGCGCCTGGTGGACCGTATCGGGAACATCGGACCATGGTACCCAGTCGGCAACGGCGTGCTGGGCCAGGCCAGCTCCGACGCTGGCCCGATCTTGGACCTGATCAAGGGGCAAATCACCGAAACGGAACTCGGCGAAGATCTGCTCACTGAAATCGAGAAGATCCCAGGCCTTCAGGCCCAAATCGACGCGCTCGACGGGCTGTCGGCCTACAAGCCGGATGAGCCCTATGAGACGGGCCAGATGGTGGTGGAGGACGGTCGCATCTTCCAGGCAAAAATCCCGGTCCCAATCAACACACCACCGCCCAACACCACCTACTGGCTCGATGTTGGGCAGTCGGTCGAGGCGAACAACGGCCTGGCGCAGCAGGTGGCGACCAACACCGCCGACATTACCGAAATTGACGGCGTGGTCACCGCCCAGGCCACAGCCTTCGAAGCGCTTCGGGCTTCGTACCGCGACGACAACGGGGAAGGGGAGCTGGCCGACGCCATCAAGGGCTGGACCAGTACGGCGGCAATTGCCCAGGAAACCAGCGTCAGGGCGAACGAAAACGAGGCAACCGTCCGGCGGCTGACGACCTTCGATGCGCAGATCGGCGAGAACGCGGCGAACCTGACCACGCTGGAAGAGGTGGTGGCCACGAACGAATCGGCAACCTCGACGAAGATCGATCAGCTGACCGCAACAGTCGGATCGAACACGGCGGCCATTCAGCAGACGTCTACGGCCTATGCCGACACCAGCGGCAAGCTGAACACGATGTGGTCGGTGAAGATGCAAGTCAACGCTCAAGGCCAATACGTTGCTGCGGGTGTCGGGCTCGGCATTGAGAACACCGGGGCCGGCCTGCAAAGCCAATTCCTGGTTGCTGTTGATCGGTTTGCGGTGGTGAACGGCATCAACGGCAATCTGTCTGTGCCGTTCGCTGTATCGGGCGGCCAGGTGTTCATGAACTCTGCCTTTATCGAGGACGGCAGCATCACTATGCTGAAGATCGGCCAGTACCTGCAATCGGACAACTATGTTGCCGGATCGCAGGGCTGGCGCTTGGATAAGTCTGGGAACCTGGAGTTTAACGGACCGGCACCAGGTGGCGGACGCCTGACGATGACCAACCGCGCGATCAAGGTCTACGACGAGAACGGTGTGAAGCGCGTGCAGCTTGGAGACCTTTCCGCATGAGCTTTGGGCTGAAGATTTGGGACGAAAGCGGAAACGTAACGCTGGATGAAACGTCCTTCACTATGCGCGTTGTACACAGCTCGATTGTTACTGGTTCGAACTCCGCAAACTACCAAACAATCGCAGTTCCAGGGCTTACGCCTTCTAATGGAACTGCTTTTGTTGTTCCTATCGGTAGCTACAACGTCAACTCTGATAAGCAACTTGAAACTGAAGTCATTAATGGCGCGGTCAGAGTTTATAGCTTTATCCGGGGGCGGGCGCAATACAGCAGCACGACCAGCTCAACAATGCGATTAATCGTAGTAAGGTTCTCCTGATGGCCTATGGATTAGAGTTCACAAATAACGACAATGTGGTGACTGTTGACTCGGAGTTTACTAGGTTGGTTGTGTTGGCCAAGGGCACATATCACCCAACTCAAGAATCAGGATTAGGGTCGGTGACGTCCTTCCCAAGAACAATTACAAGCCAAGAACCGCCGCTTGTTTTTGTTAGGCCGTCTGGAAGCAGCGGGATTGCCGGCCTGTGCTTGATGCGTGTTCTTGGTTCGCCTGGTGCTTGGACGGGTTTTTACGTCAGGGCGTATGACGTCAATACGCTTCAGCCGAACGGAACTTATTTTGCTTGCGGATTCGCCGCCACTGCTTTGGCTGATTTTGGTATGCGGCTTTGGGATGGAAACTCAAAGTTGCTATTTGATAGCGGAACCCCGTACGCGAGATTCACGAGGTCATTTCAAAACTGGTCCTATGTAAAAAGTGATACAACCAGTCAAGGGCAGGTTCGTAATTACTACAGGGTAAACTTCACATTCCCGGCAGGGGAGCACATGCTGATCAATACTTTCAGTATGCCGATGCTTGATGATGAGCCTTTTACAAGGTCTCTGTACTGCTGGTGGGACTTCTCCGGCGGGAATCTGTACGCACTTACTGTAGGTACAAACAACCCATTCGCATTCTTTCTTCCCGCAGTATTCGCAAAATTATAAAGGACAACTTCCTATGCCCTGGTATAAAACTGGGACGGTTTCCGTCACCCTGAATTCCAATGCTGTAACCGGTACAGGCACCGCGTTCATCGTGAACTCCCGGGTCGGCGATGCATTTCGTGGTCCGGATGGCCGGTGGTATGAAGTCACAAACGTGGCGAGCAATACGGCGATTTCCATCGATCCGCCCTATATTGGCGCGTCGGCATCTGGCGGCAGTTACGCGCTGGCGCCAATGCAGGGCTACGTGAAGGACTCTGCCGACGCACTCCGGGCCATCGTCAATACCTACGGCGCGCAGCTGGCGGCGCTGAAGACCACGGGGAACTATGACATTTTGCCGGTGAGCAAGGGCGGCACCGGGATCACAGATCTTTCTGCCTTCATGCAGGGGATGTTGAACGACCCCGACGCAGCGGCAGGGCGGCTAACTTTGAGCTCAGCGAAGTCTGGAGCGAATGCTGACATCACCTCACTGACCGGGCTTACGACTCCGTTGAGCGTTGCCCAAGGTGGCACCGGGAGAAATGTCATTGACCCTTGGGCTTTCCAGCCTCTTGGCGTACCCCTTCCGATTCTGTTTGATACGGCGGGAAACACACCGCCACAGAACCAAACCTACAAATACATCAAGCTCACGGCCTCTGATGCCTATAACGCTGGGCTGCTAACCAGCGAAACGGTGAGTGGTTCCGCCCCGCTGGTTGAGGCAACTGCTGTAATCAGCCTTGCAGGCAGCATCTTCAACGGCGCTACTGTGGCGCTGATCAACACCGACAGGAGTTTCATCCGTGCCGGTAGCCCACGCGTCAAGCAAAACGACGCACTGCAGAACATCACTGGTTCTTTCCAGCAGCGCCGACTGACCGACGGCACCGCACCAATGTATTCGGGGGTTGGGGCTCTTTCCGTCACAAATGCATCCGGCATCGCGGCAGCAAGAAGCACGGCAGGTGTTGGCGCAACACTCGCCTCAGACATCACAACCTTTGATGCCTCAGCCGTTGTTCGTACCGACACGGAGACCCGCTCGAAGAACATCGGCGCCACTTATTACATGAGGATTCTGTAATGCCATTTGCATCGAATGGAAAAATCAGTAGGGACCCAATTGATGAGGGGATCGAAATCACGGAGCAGCAATACGCCGCTGCGCTTGCGGGGATTCTGGAAGGAAAGGTTGTCTCCATTGATGGTGGACTGAGCGTCACCTTACCCCCTGAGCCCGTCGCACCGCCCTTGATCGAGCCGACACCGGACGAAATCAAAGAAGAGCTCATCTGGCAGACACAGGTGTTCATGGACGAAAAAGCGCGTGAGGCCGGTTATGACAGCTTGCTCACTGCGATCAGCTACGCCGAGGAGCCGACTGTTGCGAAATTCCAGAACGAAGGCCGCGCTTTCCGTGCTTGGCGCAGCCTGGTGTGGGCGTATGCCAATGAACAAGTCGAACTTGTGATTTCCGGTGCCCGGCCACAGCCCGCGATTGATGATTTCCTCAACGAACTGCCAGCACTGGTCCTTCCTGAATAAACCGTCATCGGCCGTCTGCCACCCGCCATCGAGCGGGATTTTTTTGCCTGGAGAAAAGTTATGACCGCAACCGAGAGAGACCGCGATATTTTGGCGAGGACGTTGTACGGAGAGGCCCGCGGCGAAGGTTTCGCCGGCCAGGTGGCCGTGGCCTGCGTGATCCGCAACCGCGTGAACGATGGCAAGGCCAAGTCCTGGTGGGGCGAGGGCTATGCCGGTGTTTGCCTGAAGCCGTACCAGTTCAGCTGCTGGAACAAGAACGACCCGAACTATCCCTACCTGAGCGGCGCCAAGCCGATCCCGCCGAAGCAGTTCGCCCAAGCGCAGCGTGCGGCCGATCTGGTGATCTCCGGTCAGGAGCCAGACATCACGAAAGGCGCGACCCACTACTACGCCACGACCATGCCGAAGCCGCCGGCCTGGGCCAAGGATGCCACCCAGACTCTGCGCCTGGGCAATCACGTTTTCTTCAAGGATGTGCCATGAGTCCCCTGGGGCTGAAGGCCTGGGCTGTCGGCGTTCTGGCGCTGCTGGCTCTGGCCGTGGGCGCGACGTGGAAGGTCCAGGACTGGCGCTACGGAAAGCAGCTGGCCGAGCAGGCCGGCCTTCACCAGTCGGACCTGGCCGAGATCAGCAGGGCGGCAGCTGCCCAGGTTCAGAAGGCGCAGGACAATCGGCTCGCGCTCGAGCAAAAGCTGGCAACCAGCGAACAAACCCACCACCAGGTGTTGACCAATGTCCAGAGAGCTCAAGATCGCCTGCGCGATCGCCTTGCCACTGCTGATTTGCGGCTGTCAGTCCTCCTTGACGAGGATCCAGCCAGTTGCAACGGAGTGCCTACCACCCCCGGCGCCGTCGGCGTGGTTCATGGAGGCCGTCGAGCCCAACTTGACCCAGCGCATGCTCAACGAATTGTCGCCATCACCAACGACGGCGACCGGGGGCTGATTGCGTTGAAGGCGTGCCAGGCGTATGTCAGAGAAGTGAATCAGCGATAGGCCTGATCAGCTCCGCACCCTGGTTGCACATAATAGAAAGCCCGGCGCTGGGCCGGGCACACTAGCCGAGCAGATGAGTAGCTTGTCGTGACATCACCATCTCTTCCAGGATCTCGCGGACAAGTCTATGGATTCCCTCTTCTCCGTGATAATGGCTGCGCTCTATCTGTGAGATCGTGAACTGGTTTGTGCCTGGGCCAGCCACGTTAATCGATAAGCATCCGTCTTCGTTAATCGAGCACGTGACAATGCACTGCGGAAGCCGATCAGAAAGAAGGCGTTCAAGATCGAGCTTGCTTAGGACGTCCATTCAGTGACCTGAAGGAAGGGGGGGAGGGAGTATAAGCATAGACCCTGACAGCCGAGTGTAAATGATGTCTTATTAATACCTCGCCAAATTGGCGGGCACATACGAAAAGCCCGGCGCTGGAGGCTCCACCCGCTGTCATCTTCAACCTCGTCTTGAAGGCAAAAATACTTGGGGTTAGTATGTTTTGTACATATTTTGTACAGGTATCAGCAGTATGACGCCCCTGGATAAGATCCTTGCCTGGCATCAGAACTGGTCCATTTTGAATGGAACCGTCAGGTGCAAGCGCTGCGGCGGAGTGCAGCAAGAGGTAGATAGATCAATGCAATTCCCTCATTCCCCAACGTGCACCCTGTTCGGTGCAAACATCCAACCATGGGTGGCGCTGGACGATGTAAAGCCTGTGGTTGATAACCATGAGCAGGTCACTCAGGTGTCATCAGGACCGCAAGCGTCATCTTGATGAACTCCTCGTTCTTGTCGATGGTGTCCAGGGCGCCGCGTACGTTGTCAGCGACGTCGGTGGAGCCGTGCCGTTCGACCCAATTGGACAGCTCCATGATGGCCGCTTCGAGGGCCAGTTGGTTTTCATGGATCTTGAATAGCAGGGAAGGGAGAAGGTCCGAGTTGGGCATGTGACGACTCCTTGGGCAATGGAATCAGCGTAGCAGTTTGGGAAGGGTATTCGGTCGGCAGGACGCCGGGGGAGGGAGGTACCACTGTAGGAATATACAACGCTAAGTTATTGATTCTTATAGGATGGTAACGCTGTTTTTTCTAACGCGTCGTGCAGGTGTTTTCCTTTAATTTTCATAGTGTTACACTCGATTCACGGTCACCTTGACATGGTGGGGGTCGTTGGTTCGAGTCCAATCGCGCCTACCAAACAAAATCCGCTCTGCTGGGCGGTCTAGAAGGGTCAACCGAGAGGTTGGCCCTTTTTTGCGTCTGGGGTTTGGGGAAACCTATATAGTGGAAGTCACTGATAGCCCGCTGATGCGCGGGCTTTTTCGGTACGCGTCTATCGGTTCCCAGCCTGCTCGTACACCGAGCTTCGCTCGCGCTTACCGACGGCTAGCACCAAGATGACAATTCGCTCATCCTCAACGCGGTACACAAGTCGGTAGCCGGCGCCGCGCAATTTGATCTTGTAGCAATCCTTCATGCCGTGGAGCGCATCGCCTGGCACTCGCGGGCCGGTCTGCCGCTGCTGAAGCTTTTTGAGAAACTGGAGACGAATTGCACCGTCCAGCTTTCGCAGTTCTTTCAACGCTTCGGATCCCACTCGACTCCGTACTCAACGCCCGTTGGCTATATCTGCTTCGGCCTCGCCAATCAGATCGTCGAGAGATACGCGAACAGGTGTTTCGTTGGCGTCGAGCCGTGCCTTGGCCAGGTGTACGAGTTCCAGTTCGTCCAGGCGCTCGACCATCGCCTCATAAACATTCGCGGGGACCATATAGCCCACAACGCGGTTGTGGTTCAGCACGGCCACAGGCAAGCCATTGGCGCCGCTCAAGACGGAAGATGGGTTCTTCTTGAGTTCAGATACGCTGACGGCCACATCGGCCAGAATATTTTGCATGGATATGACTCCTGAATAGGTCTTTATTCTGGTCTTTTTATTCTGGAGTGACAACTGTGCAGGATCTTCATGCAGGCTCAAGTCCAGTCAACCGCAGCGGGGAAAGCGGGGACAGGCCACGATTATTAGATGGGCCGATTACAAGTGAGCTCAAATCGTGGTCTGTCCCCGGTTTCCGCTGCGCTGAGAATTTTTATCGAATGGATTCGCTAGCCGAAAAAGGGGACAGATTTATTTCGCCGCGCTGAAAGTCTTTTTTTGGGCTGGTTTGGGAAAAAACTGTCCTCTTTTCCGTCTCCTTTCCCCTACGCCCCTTCGCTGCGGCTTATGACGACTCAAACGAGCGTCGCGAGGGGCATTGACGCAAATTCCTACACAAACCTCGGAAGCCAGCGCATTGCAGCATCAAGGTGCGCAGCTTATTGTCCCTCTGTCGCCGAGATGGCGATTCGGGTTTGGCGACTCGACTGAATGAAGCGCAGAAGCTCCTGCTACACTGCGGGGCTTTTTTGCAGTTGCAGACTGCTTTATGGCAGCTGTGTGCGGGAGACTTTCGAGTCTGCCGGTTCGCTTTCATTCCCGGTTCGCCAACCCGAGCACAGCTGCCACCCCATTCGTTTGGCGACGTTTGAGTGGTAGTCCTTATCAATTGAATGAAGGTACTGCTCATGACCCGATACATGCCCATCACCGGCATCGACTGCATCCCCGCAACCCTGCTCATCGACACCGAAGCGCCTCTGGACGTCCTTTTCGAAACCGCCGATTACCGCATCCGCACGGTGACCCAAGTCTTGGAAAATATCGCGTTTCGCTCGGACATCAGCTCAGACACGGTGGTGCTGACTGATTTTTGCAAATTGCTGACCACATCGTTACGCGATGGTTGTGATGTCATGGATGTGATTGGAAGACGATTGCGGGCGCAGGCGGCGGAATAATGAAGACGGGCGACTTATAAGCCGCCCGTTTCATAAGAGGAAAACGGGGGGCAGACTACGATTATGAGACGGGCCGATTTTACAAGCGAACTCAAAATCGTGGTTTGTCCCGGTGTCTAATCCGTTCGTCAGGCCGGTGAATGATTAGCTGCATGCCCAGGCTGCGCATGAAGATCAATGCCTAGCGCATGAATGACCTTGAGTACGGTATCAAATCTCGGCTTTGATCCGGGTGCGAACGCCTTGTACAAGCTTTCTCGCCCCATGCCAGAGTCTTTAGCGATCTGCGCCATGCCGCGGGCCTTGGCCACATAGCCAATCGCTCGGAGAAACTCCTCGCTATCGCCATCAGCCAGCACCTGAGAAAGGTATTCGCTGATTGCTTCGTCGCTATCGAGAAGTGCCGCCATGTCAAATGTCGTCAGGTGTTGGCTCATGCTCAAATCTCCTTTGCCGATTTCTTCGCTCGCCGGATATCAGCACGCTGTGAAGACTTGTCACCACCGGCCAGTAGCACGATGACCACTCCACTGCGCAAGGTGAAATAGACCCGGTAGCCAGCTGGGTAATTGCACTGAGTTGACCACCTGTTTGCATTCGACTTGACCAGCCATTTGCATCGGACGTGACCAGCGCACGGGTGCGTCTTGACCGGCAGGAATCGGCCGATTCTGTTGAAAAAGTCGGTCATGGTTTCCACAACAGAAAAGTACGCGTTTGAGATTGAAATCTTTGCGTTGAGCAGAAGACTCCGGGCTCAGATTTCGCGTAGCGGCGCGTAAAAAAGGCGTTTTCAGCGGTCAGTGTCCGGGCAGTCTGGAAGAAGCGACTTTTTCAACAGAATCGGCCAAAAGCGGTCACTAAGGGGAGTAGATTGATCTACCCTTCGTGCTGCCTTTTTTATCGTGGCATATCACCCATTCAGGTCCTGATTTTTTATGGCATGAGCTAAGATGTGCTACCGGTAGGGCCCGCCGCATTCGGGATGGGGAGTATTAAAGTGGAGAGAAAGTTCTCTTTCGTTGACGAGTCTCAAAACCATGGCTTGGGCACATCGAAATCCGGGGTTCGGTTTTTTGTTGTTTTTTAATCTCCGGCCAGGAAAACAGCAATCGAAGTGCGATTTGGGCTGGTAAAAAAGGCATCAGTTCGCCAGATTTCAGATGAAATCATCAACAATCGAAATAGTTCAGCACAGAATTAAGGATGAATCATGCGAAAGTCATTAATGCTTCAAAACAACAACATACCGCTGGAATTTTCACAACTGGTAATATTTGTAGAGGGTGCTACGGATGCAGCCATTGTTGAAAATATCTTGTACGCCATGAACCCTCACCTTACTCCAACCATGGTGGTTTGCAATGGCAAACACCGCATAGCAAAAACCATCAAGAACTTGACTAATGATGGAAGTACTAAATACATAGCATTGATAGACGCTGATGAACCAAGTGTATTTGATTCTAGGGAAGAGGCGAAGCATCAACTTGGCAATCCCTCGATACCTGTTTTTTGTGCAGTACCTACTATCGAAGCTTGGCTATTCGCGGATGATAAAATCGCTAGTTCACTCGCAAAGAATGAATCGGCAATACGAACCATCGAGCGCATGCCGTTGCCAGAGTCGATTCCTTACCCGAAATATTTAGCAAGCCAAGTGTTACGCATCACGAAGTCGCCTCATAGATATAACGTATTGCGGAATTTAGATATTCATAGGGCGGCGGCTAGATCTCCCTCTTTAAGAAATTTCCTTGCTGGTATATGTGACGTTTTGGAGCTGGCATCGGACTTACCCGATCACTCCATGTCATCCACAGTGAGTCGTGACGTTTTTTCTACGTTGCTACGTGAACTCCCTGGGGACGCTGTAGCGTGGCGAACACTTGCTGGCGAGACTTATAGTGCAGCTGAATTGGCCAGGAATATTGGTGAGGGGACAGAGATTGGAAAGCAGTATGTGACTGAATTACTTAGAGTTGCTCGGGATTTTACGCTGCGAAAGGCAAAAAAATGACTATTTTTTTCGTCACTCATAGCGATAGACAAACCGCAGCCAATCTTGCAGTTGCAAAGAAGATAGCTGCACACACTGATATAGAATTGTTTGGTTGCGATGCGTTGCGAGATAGGCTTCATGACCAGTTACTGGGAGAAAAGCGCGCTATTTTCTCGATGAGCCATGGCTCGCGTTTGGCAATTATTGATAGCGATGGCGTTGAGGCCGTTGTGGAAAATGACGGGCGCGCGTTGACCGGTTTCAAAGTCTATGCCTGGGCGTGTTCGACCGCTAGATTATTAGGCGGTGTATTGGCGCAGAAAGATATTCACTGGTGGGGTTATGATGCCACCATAACAGCTCCCGATGATCGACAGGAATATCTCGATATTTTTGCTGAGGTGATGTCAATTGCGAAGAACAACTTCGAGCATGGTGTTGATCATTCTAGCGTGCAAATAATTCTAGACTTGATAAAGGACGCATGCCACGCAGCGGAAAAAAAGTTGGACAGTGTTGGCGCAGCTGAAGATGAAGATGCAATGGCGCTATATTGCTGCTGCTATCAAATATGGTCTCGCCTGTGCATATGGTTGCCTGGGGCACAACAACCTATCAAGCACGGAGATGCTCCTCCTGCGTACATTGATATGTAGGCCATGTATACAAAACCCCTGAAGTTTAATGGATAGGCTCGGGTACATTCGAGGTGTCTCGGCACTTTGCTGTTCAGTGTTGAGTTTGCTAATGATATGACTCGTACTACACCGCTGAGAGAACCTCACGATGCTCGTGATTTGTAATGCGTGGATGGATAATATCCACTGGTCACAGATGGCGAGCTCTGTTGAAAAATTCCGCCTTGATTTCCATGACAGTAAAGTGCGCGTCTGAGATTGAAATTCTGAATCTTCGCAGAGGTTTTCGAGCTGAGACTTCACGTATAAGCGTGCTAAAAATCTTCTCTCACCGCTCAATGCTCCGACAGTTTGGGTAAACAAGTAAGGCTTCAAATTGCGGAAAGAACCCGAGATCTGGCTCTTTTCGATCTGGCCATAGACAGTAAGCTTCGAGCCTGCGACTTAACCAAGCTCCGCGTGCGCGATGTCGCTCATGGCGAGCACGTATCATCATGAGCCATGGTGATGCAGCAGAAAACGCAGCGGCCTGTGCAGTTTGAGATCACTGAGCAAACACGGTCTGCTCTCGCGGCCTGGATACATCGGGCCCAGCTACGCAGCGAGGACTGCCTGTTTCCTAGCCGGCTGCATACTTCAGACCATCTATCTACTCGTCAATACGCTCGTATCGTCAGTAAGTGATCCATGACCCCCACATTCCAAGCCCGCATTTGATCCCCGATGCTTCGCTCCCGATCTCTTTCTGGAGCCAGCCCCGCCATGATGCGACCCGACGCCAAAGTCGAAAAAGTGTACCTCTACCCCAAGCCGGTGGACTTTCGAAAATCTATCGACGGCCTCGCCGCGTTGGTCGAACTGGATATAAAAGTGGCGGTATTCGATCCAATACTTTTCGTCTTTCTCAACAAGTCCCGCAACCGCGTGAAGATCTTGTACTGGGAGCGCAACGGCTTCTGTCTTTGGCTCAAGCGCTTAGAATCCGAGCGCTTCAAAACGTCGCCCGATGCCACGGACGAGGCGATTATCCTCAGCGTCCAGGAGCTGAACTGGCTGCTCGACGGTTTTGATCTCTGGCGTAACCGTCCTCATCAAGTTTTGACGCCGCGCTACGTGGCGTGACTCGGTATAATCCGGGCCATGATTTCTCTACCCGACGACCTTCCTGATGATCCTGTTTTGCTCAAGCAATTGCTGCTTGAGGCACTCAGTCGCCAGGAAGAATCGGCGCAAGCTTATCAGACCCATATTGTCGACCTGAAAGAACAGATCAAGCTGTTGCGCGACCGTCTATTTGGGCGCAAGTCCGAGCAAACTGTTGAGCCCAACACGCCGCAATTGGCCTTGTTCAACGAGCCTGAAAGCGAACCCATGCCGCTAGTTGGCGACGCTGATGAAGAAGTCGTTGCACCGACACCTCGCCGTGGCAAACGCAAGCCGTTGTCGGCTGAGCTGCCACGTATCGAAGTTATCCATGAACTGCCCGAACACGAGCTGACCTGTGCCTGTGGTTGCCGCAAACATGCCATTGGTGAGGAAACCAGCGAGCAGTTGGATATCGTGCCGATGCAGATCCGCGTCATCAAACATATCCGCAAGATCTACGCTTGCCGAGGCTGCGAAACTGCACCGGTCACCGTCGACAAACCGGCCCAGTTGATCGAAAAAAGCATGGCCAGCCCTAGCGTGTTGGCGATGCTGCTGACCACCAAATATGTTGATGGCTTGCCGTTGCACCGGTTTGAAACGGTGCTAAGCCGACATGGCATTGATATTCCGCGCCAGACTCTCGCGCGCTGGATCATCCAGTGCAGCGAGCACTTTCAGCCACTGTTGAATTTGATGCGCGACCGATTACTGGAAAGTCCGGTGATCCATTGCGATGAAACCCGCGTCCAAGTGTTGAAAGAGCCGGATCGAGACCCGACCAGTCAATCCTGGATGTGGGTGCAAGCCAGTGGTCCGTCGGATCGAAAAGTCGTGCTATTCGATTACACGTCCAGCCGTGCGCAGGAGGTGCCGTTGCGTTTGCTGGAAAGCTATCGTGGCTATGTCATGACCGATGATTACGCTGGCTATAACGCCTTGGCGTTGCAACCGGGCGTGGAGCGCTTGGCGTGCATGGCCCATGCACGACGTAAGTTCGTGGACGCGCAAAAAGTGCAACCCAAGGGCAAGACGGGACGTGCGGATATCGCGCTGACGATGATTAACAAACTGTATGGAGTCGAGCGTGAACTTAAGGTTGCCAGTGATGAACAGCGGTTTATCGCTCGCCAGGAAAAGAGCCTGCCGATCTTGGGGCAGCTGAAAGTCTGGCTGGATAAAACCCAATCCCAGGTGACGCCGCAAAGTGCATTAGGCAAGGCGGTGCATTATCTGGCGAATAACTGGAGCCGACTGGAGCGCTATGTCGAAGCGGGTTATCTGCCCATCGACAACAACCCGGCCGAAAGAGCGATCAAGCCGTTTGTCATTGGACGCAAGGCCTGGCTGTTCAGCGATACCGTCAACGGCGCCACTGCCAGCGCAAAGATCTACAGCCTGGTCGAGACCGCCAAGGTCAACGGCCAAGAGCCCTATACGTGGTTGCGCCACGTACTGGAGCGGCTGCCTCAGGCTTCGTCGCTTGAAGATTATGAAGCCTTGCTGCCGTGGAACTGCTCGCCAGAAATGCCACGGTAAACCGTTAATCCACTGTTGGGTAGGTGGGGTTTATGGATCGCATACTATCGTCAAAGGCTGGGTGAAAGCCGTGGGCCTTGATCCAGCCATGTATGGCACCCACACAATGCGACGTACGAAGGCATCACTGATATATCGCAGGACGAAGAACCTGCAAGCGGTTCAGTTGCTGCTCGGCCATACGAAGCTGGAGAGTACTGTTCGATACCTTGGGATTGAGGTCGATGACGCCCTAGAGATGGCGGAACAGACTGAGGTTTGACCATGTATAGCGACGGTCGACGTCAGACCGTCGCTAACCGGCCAAAAGCGACCGTTCAAAAAGTGTCTAGTTAAAGCCGGGCGATCCTTAGTGGCATTCCCTCAGAACATCCCGCCCGGCCTATGATGCGTGCTCGCCCAAGCGACATCCCCAGTTTTCAGCTAAGGCATAGGCCACGGCACTAGAGTAGTCCTATGGTGTAACTACTTTCATTAGTTCATCATAGACAAGTTTCAAATACTGAGAGCTGCTTTCATCAACACAAGGCTTCCAATTAGACACTACACTATGAGCTTCTCGCAGGTCGGAAGGTTCAACGCTTTTTAACGTGTCGATTACAAACATGGCGTGACCATAAAACTCCAGCCAATGATTGACATGACTCCCTTTTACGCCTTGGTAGTACTCGATGCCCTGATAACCTCTCATTTCAAAGTACATCCCGAGAACTTCACACCAGGCCTTATTGGTCTCGTTCTTTGAAAGCTGGAATTTTTCTGGGATCGCATCCCAGTTCAGCTTGCGTAGAGCCATATTGAGTTCTGCGAACTCGTATGCTGTGAATTTCGGTTTTAGATTTATCTTTATACGATACTTCTCAACTTCATCATAAGCCTCTCGAATTGTTTTAATCCCTCTCAAGGGCTCGCCACTATCATCTTGTAGCCTGCTACTGTATGAGTCCAACGCCTGTTTCAGGTCGCTAGCAAATTCTGCGCATATTGCTTCTGTGATTGTGACGCACAGCGAACTAAGGAAAAACATATCTGCAATAGAATTTGGATGTTCCTGATTCCTGGTGTAATCACTAAGCAAAATAACTTCTTCCTTATTTTTTTCCTCTCTAAAGTTATGGGCGGCAAGTGCGTTTCTATAAGATCTCAAACCCTTCAGCTCTTCGATTCTTTCCAGTGCCGGCTTGGTGATTCTACATAACTCCTTCACTCTTTCACTATCTTTTGCCAATGATCTGAATGCTCTAAATTCATCCAAAAACGCACATACATCAATGACTTGCTTTAAGAACAGCGATCGCTTGAGATCTTCATTGAAGTGATCAAGATCCTTGCATCGCCTACCATATTTTTTCGCCAAGGAAACGGATGACTCAATTAAATACAAGTCTCTTTCGAACTTTTCCTTAAGGAGGTTGAAAACTATCAAGCTGTCATGTATTTTTTTCATTTAAATCCCTTTAAGATAATTTTAAATATTTAACCAAACGATTGTTGAATTGTAATGATGCTCTGCCTATAAATTTCAGAGCTAAACGTCGCTTATACGCTAATCGGAGAGGCTACCAGAATTTGACAACACGTAGCTCCATGAATCGGCACTCTTCCGTAGACGCTTTCAAAAGACTGCTCCTGGCCGTTATCTGCCGGTCAAGACGTACCCGTGCGCGTGGTCACATCCGATGCAAATGGCTGGTCAAGTCGAATGCAAACAGGTGGTCAAGTGGTAGGCAAACGCGTGGTCAAGTCAGGCGCAATTTCCCAGCCAGCGCCTACATCCACACGCAACTCTGAAATACCATCACCGACAGGTTTCACATCGCCCAGGTTATCTGCTGCAGCGCGATCAATGCGGCGGGCGATAGCGATTTTTGCTCGCAGATCACGGACCGATGAATGCCAAGCAGTGAACGTCTGCGTTTGCTGGATGAGATCATTTATGAGTGGACCGTATCCAGCTGGATACAGGCAGTCAAGATGCCGATGCTGGTCATCCCCAGTATTCTCAATCCGGGGTGGGTAGGGAAGAAAATGGGGACAGCCCATGACCTGTGAACTAAAAACCATGGTCTGTCGCCAGTCTTTGCTGACCTCGCCCTTGGCTCGTAGCAGCGAAGTAATGGTGCTAAATTCTGCGCGTCCCAGCGTGCGGGCTCGTCTGGCTCGGCGGGGATATTTAACGCCTCTCTCAACCGATTTTGTGGATATGGAAATTCAATGAACACGTCCAAGCTTTCGATTGCGCTGTCCTGTGCTGTTGCTGTTCTGATGTTGGGCGGATGCGCTGCCTCTGTTAAAAGCGGCGGGACTGAAACACTCGTCATTCAGGAGTCAGCCAAGCAAAATCTGGTCGTAAACTTTCAAGGTAATAGCAAGGTTCAACAAAACGAGGACTGGCCTCGCTTGAGGCAAGAATGGAATGACGCCCTGCAAGTCGAAGCAACTCGCGCCGGCTACAGCCTTACAGAGACTCAGGCATCAAGCCTCGACGGCAAGGACGGTGTCGGTATCAAGATCAACGTGACCAATTTCCGTTACCTGACACCAGGTGCTCGCTACGGAGCCGGGGTCATGGTGGGAAATGCGTGGGTCAATTCCAGTGCAGACTACTCGGACTTGGAATCGGGCCGCCTGATTGGAACTCGGACATATGACACGTCGTCGTCTGCTTGGGAAGGTGTCATGTCGGCTATGACCAAAGAGCAGGTTCAGGCTATTTCTCAGAAAATCATCAGTGACATCAAGAGCGCAAAAGCCAAGTAATGCGATCCTGGTTAACCGGCGTCCTGAGTCGACGAATAAAGCGGGTTGCGGAAGAGCGCGGATGACTCAATGGAAAACACAGGGGGTCTGGAGTAAGGCGTGGACCTATGCGTTGTTGGTATTTCTCGTAGTGTTTACCTTTTACTCCGACGCGACCTGGTTGGGCGACGGCTCATCCAAGCCCAGGCGGGTCTTCAGCCCCGGCTTCATCGCGTTCTGCGCATTGGTGGCTGTGTTTGAACTAATGGTGCTGAATCACTTCTATGGTGCGAGTAGATGAGGTGAGAGTTAAAGGATTGAGGGGATGCGGGGCAGGCCACGATTATGAGACGGGCTGATTACAGATGAACTCAAAATCGTGGTCTGTCCCCTGTTTCCCCTGTTTCCCACCTCACGCCCGGCTGCATCCCTCCAGCTTCCAATCCGGCCCCGGAACTTTTCCTTAAAATGATGTCAATTTGATAGCGTTTCGCGACGCTCCTAAATGAGGATCAACCAGTGCCAGGCTGTTTCCTGGCAGACCCAGGAACGTATGAAATGAAAGTGATTCTTGCGATGGTATTGATGTTCAGCGGTTACGCCTTTGCCGGTTGTGGCAACATCGATGATCATGACCAGCGCGCTTATTGCAATGCCAGGGAGAGCGGCAGCAGTTGCGGAAACATCGATAATCACGATTTGCGCGCGGCGTGTAACGCAGAGCTGGGAGGCAGTTCTTGCGGCAACATTGATGATCATGACCAGCGGGCGTATTGCAATGCCAAGCAGGGCGGTAGCAGTTGCGGCAACATCGATAATCATGACTTGCGTGCGCGATGCAACGCGGAGACGGGTAGCAGTTCCTGCGGCAACATCGATGACCATGACCAGCGCGCCTACTGCAATGCCACCACCGGCAGCAGTAGTTGCGGGAATATCGACAATCATGATCTACGCGTCCAGTGTGAGTCCGCGAAGCGCTGATTGGGGCATCGGCGGTGGAATGGGTAGGGAGCACCTGCATAGCGTTCTGCCGTGATGTATCTGCGTCGAAGCTGATGAAGCAACGCCCCGAGGAAGGGTTGATCAATGCCAAAGAAACATCAGGAAAGCAAAGCAGCGACTGCTGCTGACATTGAGCGCTCCATCCAGGCACTGAACAAAATGGCAGAACGCCTCTGGGGCGATGGTCGGGAGGCTGAGGCGAAAGCCCTGCTCGATGCCTTGGATGCTTTAAACAGGGCGCTCGATAGGATCAGGATCGGGGAGAGTCGCAGGGTTCTTCATTGAAGCGTGAGGAGAGATGGGGCACACCCACGATATGAAACGGGCTGATTACCGATAAACTCAAAATCGTGGATTGTCGCTGGTATCTAGGCGTCGGCATACGTTTGGCGCGCAAAGAAAAGCCCGACTGGGGAGGCCGGGCTAAAAGGGTTTCACTAGGAGCTGAGATGACCATAGGCGCTCGGCTGTGAAAGGGATGTGAAAGATTGCGTCCAGTACGAGTTATAAAATCGTGGTCTGTCCCTGGTCTCATTACGGCGAGCGAGCGGGATAGAGCAATCGCTGCCGGATAACTGGCTTCTGGCTACACTGGGTTAGCTCACTCATCGAAGGACATGGAATGCTCATCGTCTTCAGCGGCCTTCCCGGCACCGGAAAAACGACTATCGCTAATGATCTTGCCGCTACAACAGGCGCCGTGTACCTGCGGATCGATACGATTGAGCAGGCGATTCGAAACTCGGGTGCTCTTGCGCGAGATGTGGGACGCAGTGGTTACATGGTTGCTAATGAGCTAGCCCTGAGCAACCTTCGTTTGGGTCGCACAGTCATCGTTGATTGTGTCAATCCCGTTCTCGAAAGCCGAATTGCGTGGAGCGAAATAGCCTCACAGGCGGGTATTCGATTGGCAAATATCCAAGTGATTTGCTCCGATAAACATGAGCATCAGCGCCGGGTCGAAACAAGGAGGGTTGATATTCCCGGGCTGACGCCACCCACCTGGCAGTCGGTACTGGATCACGAATATGAGCCGTGGGATGAAGCTCCGTTTTGCATAGACACGGCTCTGATCTCTCCGGTGCAAGCGGTCGCGATGATCATCAATCGACACGGTGGTGCTGACTGATTTTTGTAAATTGCTGACCACATCGTTACGTGATGGTTGTGATGTCATGGATTTGATTGGACGACTGCGGGCGCAGGCGGCGGAATAATGAAGACGGGCGACTTATAAGTTGCCCGCTTCGTAAGATGTGGGACAGCTCCAAGAACGGAAGAGGGGGTAGGAGTCCAGCTACATCGCACTTGACGCATAACAGTCAGGATTGGAACCGGTAAAGGCGGCTACGAAATGAATTTACCGGCGGTCCGACCTTTTGGAATTGCTGTCACCCGGGGGACTCCACTCATAGAGAAATATGTATTTCTCAATGGCGGTGAACACCGCCCGAGGTAAATGGAATGACGTCGTTCGAAGAATTCAGGGCCGCATCCCATGAGCTTCTCAAAGAGCTGGACGCTGCGACGATAAAAATGATGATGCTGGTTTCTGCCAAAGAGGTATCCGGTCCTTTTTGGGAGGATGCTGCCCAGCGACATCATGACGCTGTAGATGCTTGGCACTCCTTTCTCAATATCCCTACGGATTTCGCTGTGAATCCGCCTGTTCCCTGAGGGGGGGAAGGAAAGGGACGGGGCGAATTCTGCCCTTTTTTCGGCGCTGAAGGCGCCATTGGATCAGTCTTGGTCCAAGGTGTCGCTGGCAGGAGCATCCGCTTCAGCGATGCTCCGCCCCAACAACCACTCACTAAACACCCGCACCGCCGCCTGCCGCTCCCGCCCCGGCACACACACCACCGTATACAGCGCACCCGCCAAGCGAACCTCGGGGCGATATTCAACCAGCTCCCCACGCCCGACAGCCTCAGCAACCAGCACATTACTGGCGAGCACCAGCCCGTGCCCGGCGATCGCCGCCTGCAGGGCATGCTGCTCCTCGTCATAACGCCGCAAACGCGCGTTCTCGAGCCAGCCCAGGGTGTCGGCCTTGGCGCACCACGCAGGCCAGTCGACCGCCACCTTTGCGCTGCTCAGCCAAGGCACGTCGATCAGTTCAACGGGTGAGCCCATAGCGGGTGGTTGCCAGCCGGGGCGGCAATACACGCCAAAGTACTCGTCCAGCAAAGGCTGTTCGAACAGCTGTGGGTCCGGGGTGAAGAGGGCGCGGATTGCCAGGTCGATGCTGGCGTCTCGTCGCAGGTCCACCACGTCGTTGCTGCTGTGCAGCCTGACGTCGATCTCCGGGTGCAATCGATGGAAGTCCCCGAGCCGAGGGATCAGCCACAGGCTGGCGAACGCCGGCGTTGTGCTCACCACCAGGGACTGCGCGGCACACGGTGGCGACAGCATCTGCAGGCCCTGCTGGATATCGAGCAGGGCGCGGTGCATGTAAGGGTGAAGGCGCTCGCCGTCGGCGCTCAGGCGCACGTTTTGGCTGGAGCGATCGAACAATCGCACGCCAAGGAAGGCTTCAAGGCTTTTGACCTGATGGGAGATTGCCGCCGGGCTGACGTTCAGTTCCTGGGCCGCTGCCTTGAAGCTGCCCAGCCGTGCAGCGGACTCGAAGCCGCGCAAGGCGGTGAGGGGCAGTTTGGCGAACATGGGTGGGTAGGTTACTCAGGTTGAGCGTGGCTCAATTTAGCTCAATTGTGCGCGGGTGCTCAACTTGCCAGGCTGTGGTCTACCAACCCAGCTAAGGAGCCCAGCGATGCAAGGCACGCCCCGTAAAATCCTTCAGGCCATCCTCTACGAAGCCGGTGGCGTGCTGTTCGTGGCACCGGCGCTGGCGCTGACCTACGACCAGGGCATGGGCTATTCAACCCTGCTGTCGCTGGTGATTTCCGCTGTCGCGCTGGCCTGGAACATGCTTTTCAACGGCCTGTTCGAGTGGTGGGAACGTCGCCAGCGCAGCCGCCATCGCAACTGGCAGCGACGACTGCTGCATTCCCTGGGATTTGAGGGCGGCTTGACGTTAATTCTTACCCCGGTGATCGGCGCGTGGTTGGGCATCAGCTTGTGGTTGGCGCTGGTGACCAACCTGGGGTTGTTCGTGTTTTTCTTTTTTTACGCGCTGGTTTTTCAATGGGGGTTTGATCGAGTGTTTGATGTTCCGCTTTCGGCGCAGGCCGATCAGGGTTCTGTCTCTAGTGCTCGCTGAGGCAGTTGCATGAATTTGTACGGGCGGCGATGGGCCTTTCCAGGCCGAAAGTCATTACAATTTGGCACGACGCGGGGCATTCGCAACGCACGGCATTTCATTTGAATAAGGAAGTCCTACGTGAAACGGAGTTTCTCCCTGGCGCTTGTCATCCTGGCCGCAACTCTCGGTGGCTGCGCCGCCAACAAGCCGTCCAATGATCCATCCTTGGTTGGTTCATGGAAAGGCCTGCGGGCAGAAAATGGCAAATGCCAGTTCCTCTCCTGGAACAATAACCTCAAGCCTGACGGTCGCTTCACCATCACCTTTTTCCGGGATGCCCAGCAGACCCAGCCGATTCAAACCGAACATGGCACCTGGTCCGCTGCCAATGGCAAGAACGAATTGAGAACCGAAGGCGTGCGTTTGCCAGATGTCTACACGTACAAGTTGATCGATGCCGACACGGTGCATTATGTAAGTGTGGCGTCAGACCCTTCCGGCGATTGCCAGGAAGATTATGACTTCATTGAGCGCCGCATTCGCGGTTAAGCCGATTTGACATGCGTTTGCCTTATCGGCGATGTGTTTTCCGCAATCAGGCATCTACTCGTTGGTCTGAGCCTGTTTGATCTTGCGTGAATAAATGATGCTGGTATGGTGGCGCCTCGTTTAAATCAGCATTCTAGAGGGACCTCTTATGCACTCATTTTTCGCCAAGACTTTTGGCGGTCTTACGACCAGCTACTACATCCGCCAGTTTCTTTTTGGGCTGGTGTTCACTGTGATGATCATCTCCCTGGCGGCCAACGGCCCCGGTGGAATCGGCGCGAAGCCTGGGCTGATCGTGTTGGCGATCATCAACACATTGCTTTATCCGTACTCTCGATTCGTCTACGAAAGCGTTGTTGGCTACATCATGGGTAACAATGTTTTTTTCGTGAATGCATTGTTCATGTTGATGGTGAAGGTTTTCACCATGGCCATGTGCTGGTCGTTTGCGATTTTCGTAGCGCCGGTGGGGTTGGCGTACCTGTTCTGGCGCAACAGCCGTTCGGCCGTTGAATAGATCAATAGCTCAACGCGTTTGTAGTTGAAAATTGGTGTGGGTAGGGCACGCGTGAACAGACCATGATTATGGGGAAACTCATAATCGTGGTCGGTACCCTGTTTCCCTGCACGAGGAAAGCCGCAGGGTTCTCCATTGATCCGCTAGCGGACGTGAGTCCTCAATTTACGATATGGAAATCTCATGAAAAAAAACCTCGCAATACTCGTTCTCTTGGCCTTGACCGGCTGCGCCTATCAGAAATCTCAGTACGTTCTCGATATCGAGAATGCGCCCCTGCCAACGACTCCTGAAGCAACAGCCAGCGAGTGCGCTCGCATCTACGACGAGATCGACAAGAATAACCAGGCTATGGCTCGCAGCTACCAAGACGGTAGCTTCACCATGAAGGCTCAGAACGAAAAAGATGCGCGTAATGAAGCGCTATCTATTCGGACATTCAAGATAGGCTGCCCTCGGCGGTAACGTCAGCATTAGCGGTCCCGATGGTCATTACCAACTCCGATCCCGCTATGATGCATGGCTTAGATGGTGATTGTAGATAAAACTATGCAAAAGTTGTCATTCTTCGTCAGAGTGTTGTTTGCATGTTGCCTTCTTGTCGCCACGGCTAATCACATCCGTGCAGATGCTTTACATGGTTTGCTCTGGGACTACGGATACGGACCTAGCGCTTATATGGCGAGCCGTATCTTTTGGGGAGCGCTTACATTTTTTGACCCGCTCGCAGCTCTGCTCCTGTTCCTCAAGCCAAGAGCCGGAATCATGCTTACGGCTGCGATCATCTTGGTCGACGTAGCTCACAACACTTTATACGTCGCATTGAAGCAGCAGTGGCTGGAGCCGTTCTACCTGTCCCAGGTGGCGTTCCTTACCTTTGTATGCCTGCTGTCCCCCATCGCTTGGCGCGGCTTGACTCCTGACGCTGTAATTACCAGTCCAGCCTGAGCGGCAAGGGTCCCTCACGTTGAGAGCGTCAGGCAGAGAGCCAGTACTGTGGCAGTTGCCCGGTCTGCCGAAACCGAACAGCCGGCGGTCATTGGGTGCCAGCTGTGATGCTTGAAGCGCTCCCGCCAGCGGGTCGGAGTTTCGCGATCATCTCTGCGTGCAACGGGGTGGTGGTTGATTCGTCCTGGGTGTTCACCACAGCTCCTTGGAGGGGCTGGATCGACCGTTATGAAAGCACACATTGGCCCGCCGGGGCAGGGTGTCATTGGTCGGCGACTCGTCTAGATCGGGGGGTTATACCAGGCTAAGGGTTGCCACACGGATTGTTGGCGACTACCCTGAAAATGTTTGGATTGTTACGAGAAGTTTCGTGCGTGGCGATTTTTGGTCAACCCACTTAAGGATGAGGTGAGCACTATGTTTTCTCATGAAGGTACTGCAATAGAGGTGTTGCTCTTCATTTTTGGCTTTGCCGGGTTTGCCCTGGCACTGTGGTTCGTTCATGCCTATTTCGAGCGAAAAGCTAAAAATGGTGTAAAAAAACAACATTCCGGTCATTAAGGCAATTGAGCTTCGGCCGATGGTTCTTCGTAAGCGTCTGCCGAACCCACCTTCCTGATACCTACGCTCAGGGCGATGGCGTCCATCTCTTGAGATGCCCGTTCTCGTCGGGCAAACTCCTGCTGCTCAGTTGGCCGATAACAGGAGTTTACGGATGCCATTTCCACTGACGGAACAGAATGCCTTGTTGGCCCTGAAAGGCGTAGGGCCGGCTGTTATCGCTCGCCTTGAGCAGATGGGCATAGACTCGCTAGCTGTGCTCGGTAAAGCGAATGCTTGTGACATCCTGGCTCAGGCATCGGCAGCAGCAGGATCGACTTGCTGGAAGAATAGCCCCCAAGCTCGGGCCGCCATTAACGCGGCCATTGAGTTTGCCAGGAACGCTCAATTGGGCACACCAGGTGCGTAAAGCTGATCGCTTATTTCAATTGGTAAATCTGATTCGTGTCCATCAGCCAATCTCTGCTGAACGACTGGCTAGCCGAATTGGCGTTTCCGTTCGCTCGATCTATCGATACATCGATGACCTTTCCTTAAGTGGAATCCCAATCTATGGGACCGTCGGCGTGGGGTATGCCTTGGATGCCGATTTTGAGATGCCGCCTTTAACGTTGAACAGGCTCGAGCTGGATGCATTGATGCTCGGGATGGAAATGCTTTCGGCTTGCGCCGATAACGATCTAAGTGCTGCTGCAAGGATGTTGTTGAGCAAGATCTCAGCGTCTATGGGCCATCACAAGGTTGATCCCGGCACGGCAAAAATCAGGGCACTTGGCACAACACCTTCTTCGACACGAGGCCATCTGGCAGCCCTTCGAAATGCCATCGAAAACATTCAGACACTGAAAATAACGTATACCCGTCTGGACGGTGTGGTTTCGAAACGGCTCATTTGCCCCCTTGGCCTTTTCTACTGGGGAGGAAAATGGACAGTTGGAAGCTGGTGTTGCGTCAGGGCGGCTTACCGCGATTTTCGGGTCGATCGCATCACCTCCATCGCCATTGCCCAGCAATCATCACCCGACCATCCTGCCCTTGATCTTCAAGCGTATATGAAGCACCAGGCAAGCCAGTGGAAAGCGACCACCACTACTGACACTACGCTGTCAGTATGAGCCACTGACAATGGGGACTTCTTAACACACGGAAGGTCATTGCTATGCAGCACTCATCTCATGTACTCGAACTTGCCATTTTCAAGGTCAAACAGGAATGCGTTGCGCAAATGCCTGTGCTTCGCGCAGGGCTTCGTGAAACGTTAAAGGCCTTTGCTGGTTTGATCGAGTACCGTGCCTACTGCCCTATGAGCGACGATCGAGTCTTCGTGGACTTGGCAATGTGGGACAGTCTTGAGAGCGCACAAAAAGTGGCAAAGGCGTTCAACGATGGAGATCCGAGATTCTCTGAGTATATGTACGCCATTGAAAACCTGACGTTCATGAGTCACCTCGTTCCAGAGATGAATTGATCTGACAGGCCGTGTGACCTGCAACGGGTCACTGACGGCTTTTGGCGTCATTCCATCAGCCAGCAGAGGCAGGATACGGGCCCGCTCGACAAGGGCCTGGCCCAGCGTACTCATCCTCATCCAACCTTGCAGCGTAATGAGATCAGAAGGCGATGAAGTGAAGGGAGAGGCTGGCCTTCAGGAGCGGCTGACGCTGTCACCGTAGACACGGATCATGTCCAGCAGGTTCTTGACCCGCAACGGCAGGTTGCCGGCTGGATAGACCGCATGCATGCGCGGGTCTTCACCCGTGCTGGAGGTCAGCTTGTACTCGGGGAACACCCGCGCCAGGCGTCCCGCCGCCACTTCCGGCTCCGCCAGCCAGTCGGCCAGGCGGGCAATCCCGGCACCGGCCAGCGCAGCCTGGAACACCGCCGCGCCGGAACTGAAGCGAAACTTGGGGTGCACGCGAAAGCTGCCGGCCTGGCCTGGCCCACGAAAATTCCATTCCTTTAGAATCCGCGGCGCCGTGTGGAGGATCAATGCGTGCTGTTCCAGCGCCTCGATGGACGCCGGCAGCCCGCATCGCTCCAGGTAGCCAGGGCTGGCGTAGAGGTAGCGCGAATAGCTCCACAGCGGGTAGCCGATCAGGTTGCTGGATTGTGGAAAGGCGCCGCGAATCGAAAAGTCCAGCTTGCCCTTGACCGGATCGACCGCCGCATCGGTGAAGATCACATCCACGCTGACATCGGGATAACGCTGGCTGTACTGGGCGATCAACCCGGGGATCACCGTGTGGGCCAAGGATTGCGGTGCGCAAAAGCGGATCCAGCCGGTGGCCAGGCCGCTGAGCCCGGCCAGGTCCTCGTCCGCCTCACGTTGCAGATCGAGCATTCTGTAGGCGTGGGGCAGTAGCCGCTCGCCCGCCTCGGTCAGCGTCACGGCATTGGCCGAGCGATTGAACAGCTTGACCCCGCTGCGTTCTTCCAGCCCTTGAATGGCGCGGGTCAGCGAGCTGGGGGAGCGCCCCAGGCTGCGGGCTGCGACGACAAAGCTGCGCTTGCGGGCCACCGTCGCAAAGGCTTCAAGATCAGCCAACATATCCAGTGCCATCGGCCACCTCGTTGCACTTTTCACAATATGACATTGCAACACAAAAAGGCCCCTTCAGTTAGCCTTCCCGCTCTCGACCACCCACCCCTTTATCGCCAGAGCCTGATTCAATGTTCGATATCGTCCTGCTATGTGTCTTCGCCTTCGCCGCCGGCCTGATCGATGCGGCCGTCGGCGGCGGCGGCCTGATCCAGATCCCGGCACTGTTCAATGTGCTGCCTAGCGGCCAGCCCGCCGCTCTGCTCGGAACCAACAAGGTCGCGGCGGCCTGCGGCACGGCCTTTGCTGCACGCTCGTTCGTGCGCAAGGTGGTGATCGATTGGAGCCTGGTGGTTCCTGCCGCTGGCGCGGCCTTTGTCATGGCCTTCGCTGGCGCGGCGACGGTATCGATCGTGCCGCAGGCACTGATGCGCCCGGCGGTATTGGTGCTAATCATGCTGATGGCGATCTACACCTTCTGGAAAAAGGACTTCGGCAGCCTGCACAAGCCCATGCGCATCGGCACCAAGGAGAAGCTGCTGGCGGTACTGATCGGTGGCGCCATCGGTTTCTACGACGGTTTGTTCGGACCGGGCACCGGCAGCTTCCTGATCTTCCTGTTCATTCGCTGCTTCGCCTTCGACTTCCTGCACGCCTCGGCGTCGGCCAAGCTGGTGAATATCGCCACCAATGTCGCAGCGCTGCTGTTCTTTATCCCGACCGGCAACGTGCTTTACCTGGTCGCGCTGCCGATGGCGCTGTTCAATATCCTCGGCGCGCTGACCGGCACCTGGCTGGCGGTGCGCAAGGGAGTGCCCTTTGTCCGCGCGCTGTTCCTGGTGCTGCTGGTGATCCTGATCAGCAAGCTGTCCTATGACCTGATCCTCCAAGGCTGATCCACCGCAGGCGCAGTTAAGAAACTCAATAAAGAATTCGATACGTTCCACGGTTCGGTTTATCGGGGCCAGGGCAACGCGAACTGGGGATTAATGACTTCTCTGGCCCGCAACCCCAAAACTCTCTAAGGCTCGGCGGGTTGAGTTGCCCATTGACCCGCCAAACAGTTTTCGACAGGCAGATTCAGCCCCATACTCTCGGTTTTTGCACCGCAGATATCCAGAAGAGGTCCTGTTTTGTCGAATGTTGAACCCCACCTGCACGCGCTGACGTTGAATCACATTTACGACGGTTTCAAACAGCTGATCCCCATCTCTCTTTTCGTCGTCGTGTTCGGAGTGGCTTTCGGCCTGGCCGCTGCGCAAACGGGCTTGAGTGATACATCAGCCGTGCTCATGAGCACGCTGGTCTTTGCCGGCGCTTCTCAATTTGCCGCGCTCGATCTATGGGGACAGCAAGTGCCGGTCGTTCCGCTGATGATCACTGTCTTCGCCATCAACGCCCGGCACTTGTTGATGGGCGCGACATTGTATCCGTGGCTGCGGGAGTTACCCGTTGCCAAACGCTACGGTGTCATGCTGGTTGTTTCGGACGCCAACTGGGCCATGGCGATGCAGGCGCTCAGTCGGGGCAAGCCGGGACTCGGGATTTTATTCGGCGGTGGCATTGCGCTCTGGGTCACTTGGATCCTGGGCAGTTGGCTGGGCCTTCATTTTGGCAGCGCCATTGAGAACCCGGTCAGTTTCGGGCTCGATATGGTGATGGGCTGTTTCTTGTTGGCGATGGTCGTGGGCGGGAAGAAAAACCTGCGCATGTTCATCATCTGGACCGTGGCGGCCTGCTCATCGCTGTTGGCCTACTGGTACTTGCCGGCGAACAGTCATGTCGTGGTCGGCGCTTTGGCGGGGGGCATCCTGGGCGCGCTGTGGATGGAGAAAAAACAATGAATATCGAAACGGCGGGCTACGGCACGTTGATCGTCATATTGATCATGGCCGTCGTGACATTGGCGACTCGGTGGGGCGGTGTTTTCGTGATGTCGTTCGTGCCGATCAACTATCGGGTGCAGCAGTTCATCACGGCCATGTCGGGCTCGGTGTTGGTGGCGGTGCTGGCTCCGCTGGCCGTTAAGGGTGATAACGGCGCGCGCCTGGCGCTGCTGAGCACGGCCATTGTCATGTTGATACTTAAAAAGCCGCTACCGGCGATTGCGGCCGGCATACTGGCAGCGGCTTTAGCCAGGCAGTTCTGAAAGGCCGAGTCGCCCGCCCACAAGCGGGCGATGGGTTTCAAGCAGTCCGCTGCACTGAATGCTTCTACGGAAGACGGCGCTATAGGTGTCTGCTTTAACTTGGAATAGATTCGGGAAATGGCCCCTTTCCCTGCTTTTCTTGTTCCCATTTCTTCTTTTTTACCAGCATTGACTATGCTGCTTGCTTAAACCATGGAGGATGTGAGCAATGGATGCTGCCGGCTTTGACAAGTTGTCTAACGTCGTTTCTCTCAATGGATTAGTGGGGACTGCGGGACTGGGAAATTGTATTGCCGTTGCTGGGTTCAATACGGGTAACGGCAGAATGGCCATGGCGCATTACAACACGCTTTTTTGTGCGAATGGCGAAGGCGACCCATGGAATGAAGGATCGCTGCGAAATTTTCATAAGTGGTTCGTCGGTGAGACCAAGGCCAATCAATTCATGATTGGCCTTGGTGCCGTTTGGTTCAATACTGCTGCCTCAACGGGCAAGAAGAACCGTCAAGGTTATCCGCTGATGGATGATCGGCGCTTTCAACTAATCAGGCTGATCGCACAGGTGTTTGATTATGAACCGATCCACGCAAGCCTTTGTTTTACCTTCACTGCGTCAAGAGGCCTGCCAATTCTTACCCCCTACCCGGACGAAACAATCATGCCTGACGGTTGGGGGCAGGTCGGCAAAGACATTCCCTACCGTAACTTTTAGCGCCTGATCAGCCTCTCTCCCTTTATTTATACCCATTACTGCGGCCCGGTCACTCATCGACGCCCTCATGGAGGAGGGCATCAACATGGCTTCATCAGGACGCTCGCTCCAATACATGAAAACGCGATTGTCGGCGCACTCAATGGTGTGCTCACGAAACCGATGTGATTGCTGAGGCGATGAGTTCCAGCCAACCTCCGGGTCAAAAGCTCAGGGTCGCCTCCCCAAACGAGTGATCCTGAACCCCAGCCATGAAATGCAGCGGCATCTGCTTTTTCGTCTCCAGAGGCGCAATTTCGAAACTTCCCACGACTTGGCCTTGAAGCGCACTCAGCCGTATCGACTCTTCTTCCTTTGCCTTTGCCATTCTCGCGTGGTTCGCTGCGATTTCGTTGAGAGTTGACACGGTACATCTCCATTGGCTGACTAAGCATTGATAAATTTGCCGCCGCGTCAGAATTACGTCGTTCTTGGCTGCTAACACAGGCCCGTGCAAACCCTAAGCCAGACGTGGCCGTCTATCGGACGCTACGTTTAACGGGCGACGAATGGCGGGACTGGCTGTCCAGAGCGCCCGGAAAGACGTTCAGCGCCGGTAACGTTGCAACCATGCCTCAACAATAAGTCACTGATAATACAAACCCCTCCCTCTGTATCCGGCTCACGACGATCAGTCAGCCTCTGCGCCACAGGCAGCGGGCACGGGGGGCGCGTTTTTATGCAGCGCCACCATTGCTATACCGATCAGGCTGGTGACCAGCGCCAATAGCAAAATCACCCGTTGGGTTCCGACAGGCGCGGCGAGTACCGCGACCAGCAGCCCCGCCAGCGGTTGCGACAGGTTGTTGAGCAGCGTAATGACGCCGACGGTCTTGCCGAAGTCCTGAGGCGGAATGACCTGTTGGCGGAGGGTGCGGAAGTAGACGTTGAACATTTTGTCGAAACCGACAATCAGCAAGAAACCGACCACGTAGCCCCCTATGTTCGGGCTGAGCGCGGTGATGAAGGCGCCGACGGAAATCAGCGTGTAGGAGAGGGCGCCCAGCAGTTTCAAGGGCAAGGTCACCCGGGCCAGGAAGAACAGGATGAGGATGGTGGTCACGGCACCGGCGACCTGTAAGCCTGCGTAGTCATCCTTGCCGGCGCCGTAATGGCCGATGACCATGGCCGCTGAGGTGGCGAGGGTGACGCCGATGATCAGGTTGACGCCCACCGCCAGGCCGATGATTTTTTTCAGTTCCGCCAGGTTGCAAATGTGGCCGAAGGCAATGCGTAGCGGGTTTAGCCAGAGGTCGTGATGTTGCTCGAAGGTTTCCAGGGTGACCGAACTGATGCGCTGCCAATACAGCATTGCCAGGTCCGCCAGCAGGAACAGCCCGGCAGTCGCCAGCACCACCCAGTGCCACGCCCACACCTCAAGCAGCAGCGCGGCGATCAGCGGGCCCAGTACCAGGCCGGTCTGGTCGGCGATTTGCGAGTAGGACAGGGTCTTGGTGTAGGTGTAGTGCTTGAAGATGTAAGGCATCACCACTTCGCGGGCCATGATGCCTTGGGTGGTCAGTACGCCGCACAAGGCTGAAAGGGCGACGATCCAGTAGATCCCGCCAACGATTGTGTAAAGCATGACCGCCACGCCGCAGGCGACGGCGCGATAGACCTGGCTGATGTGCAGGATGCGAATCGGCGGGAACTTGTCGCACAGCGCGCCGCAGATGGGGAACGCCAGATAGCGTGGCAAGGATTCGACGAAGAAGGCCAGGCCTGCCCAGGCGACGCTGTTGGTGGTCTGGAAAACAATCAGCGGGACGATGAACAGCAAAATCTGGTCGGCCAACCGGGAGAGGAACATCGAAATGAAAAAGGCCAGGTAATCCTTGCGCATGGAGCTCCTTGATTGCGGATTGAATGTCTCTTCCTGTCTGGCAACGACGCACAGCGTGATATGGAACTAATATCACCGTTAGTCTCTATATCTTTACAGGGGACATCCCTTTTTTGAGAGAACTGCCATGTTCAAATCGCGCTCATTGATTGCTGCAGTTACCTGTTTCGCCTTGGCGGCGGGCCCTGGCATTGTTGTCGCGGACCCTGGCAACGGCAAGGGGAATGCTCAATTCGATCAAGGTCCCGGTCAAGGGCAAGGAGGCAAAGGCGGGCAGGGCAACAAGGGCGGTCAAGGAAATCCCGGTAACAAGGGTAACCAGGGCGGCAAAGGCAACCAAGGTGGCGGCGGCGGCGATTGGCATAACGGCCCGAGCCTCGACCGCAGCGGCATCCTGGGTGTGATTGGCGGATATCGCGATTACTGGAGCCCCGGCCCGGCGTTGCCGCCAGGCATCCAGAAAAATCTTGCACGAGGCAAGCCGTTGCCACCCGGTATCGCCAAAAAGCTCGATGGGCGACTGCTGGGGCGGTTGCCGCACTATGACGGTTATGAGTGGCAACAGGTCGGTACGGACCTGATCCTGGTGGCGATTGCCACTGGCATCATCTATGAAGTGCTCAATGGTGCGTTCGACTAAGTCGGAGTAATGCAATCAGTTAAGCAATACACCTGTGGGAGCGGTGTAGGACCGGGAGAGCCAGGCCGGCCGCAAGTCCGCCTCGCGAGCAAGCCCACTCCCACAGGTTTCGTATCAGTTTTCAACTTGCCGCAGGCGTTTGTACAAGGTATTGCGGCTGACCCCCAGCCGTCGCGCCAGGTGTGAAATATTCCCGCCCACTGCCTGCAACTGACGGTTCAGGTCCTCGGCATCGTTCAGGTCCACCGTCAGCGGCTCAGGCGTCTGCACCGGTTCCATTTCAAGGTCGACAAAGAAGTCGTCGGGCAGGTGTTCCGGGCGGATCGGTTGTTCTTCGGCCATTGCCAGGGCCACTTGCAGCACGCTGCTGACCTGGCGCAGGTTGCCCGGCCAGGGATGGCGTTCGAACAGATCCAGTACCTCACGGCTCAGGCCGGCCCATTGGGTCGGTTCGCGGTGGTGTTCCCAGAGGCGTTTGAACAGGGCCTGCTTGTCGCTGCGTTCGCGCAGCGGTGGCAGTTCCAGGGTCAGGCCGCCGATGCGGTAGTACAAGTCTTCGCGAAACCGCCCCAGTTGCACCTGTTCGCGCAGCGAGCGGTTGGTAGCGGAGATGATGCGGATGTCCACCGGGAACAGCTCGGCGCTGCCCACCGGTTGTACGCAACGTTCCTGCAAGACTCGCAGCAGCCGGGCCTGGGTCGGCAGGGGCATGTCGCCGATCTCGTCGAGAAACAGCGTGCCGCGGTCGGCCTTGCGGATCAGGCCGATGCTGCCCTTTTGATTGGCACCGGTGAAGGCGCCTTTTTCATAACCGAACAATTCCGATTCCACCAACTCGGCGGGGATCGCTGCACAGTTCACGGCAATGCACGGCTGCTTGCAGCGCGAACTGGCCTGGTGCAGGGCTTTGACGAAGACTTCCTTGCCGACGCCGGTCTCGCCATGGATCAGCAGTGGAATGTCCTTCTCCAGCAAGCGCTCGGCCTGGCGCACGGCTTTCTCTACGCGGCTGTCACCGAAGTGCAGGGTGTTGAGGCTGATGACATGGGCGGCAGGTGCTGAGGCAAGCGTGGGCGCAGGCTCGGTGAAGACCCGCGCCTTGATCGACACCTGGCTCGGACGCCTGAGCAAGCACTGGAAACGATTGCTACCGGATGCTTGCAGGGCGAACGGCAGGCCGTCGGGTTGGTTCAGCAGGTCCAGCAGCGAGACCTTGAACAGGCTTTCGATGCTGACCCGCGACAGGCTCAGGCCCAGCAGGTTGTCGGCCCGGCGGTTGGCGGACAGGACCTGGCCGCTCTCATCGAAGATCAGCAGCCCGGCCCATTGGCTGTCGAGGTTGTTCAAGCCGGTGTTGAAGGTCAGTTGGAAGTGTTCACCGCGGAACAGGTTGAGGATCAGCCGGTTTTCCACGGTCTGGCTCATCATCTTGACCATGCCCAGGGTGTGGGACGGCGGCAGGTAGCTGTCGCTGGAGACGTCCAGCACGGCGATGACCTTGCGCTCGGTATCGAAGATCGGCGCGGCGGAGCCGGTCATGAAGCGATTGGCCTTGAGAAAGTGTTCATCGTGCTCGATGTGTACCGCCTGTTCGCAGGCCAGCGCGGTGCCGATGGCGTTGGTGCCGGTGCAGCGCTCCATCCAGCTCGCCCCGGCGCTGAAGCCATGGGCCAGTTTCGGCTCGATGAAACGCTGGGTGCCCCAGGAGGTCAGCACTTGGCCCTGGTTGTCGGCCAGCATGATCAGGCAGTTGGAGTTGCTCAGGATGTTTTCGTAATACGGCAAGACTTCCTGGTGGGTGGTCTGCACCAATGAATGCTGGCTCTCCAGCAACTGGGCGATGCCTTGGGCGGGCAACTGGTCGAAGGCAGGCACGCTTTGATGGCTCAGGCCGAAGGCGCGGCAACGGGACCAGGAGGCCTGGATGATGGCCTCGTGGGACAAGGCTGGAGCAGGTGCGGCCATGGGGGCACTCTCGCTGGAGCTGTTTTTATTGTTGTGGCAAGTCTCGCACAGAGTCCTTGTGCAGGGGCAAGCCTGAATACCACTTCATACACAAATCCCTTGTGGGAGCGGGCTTGCTCGCGAAAGCGTCGTGACAGTCGATATTTGTGCCGGCTGACACACCGTCTTCGCGAGCAAGCCCGCTCCCACAGAATCGCAGCCGGGCTAGCCGAAAACATTCTTTCAGTGTTGTTCAAAATTGTTCATTGTCAACCCGCTTGCTGTTCAATTGTTCATTTTCGATTGTTCACTTGTGTTCATCAACGAACGTATTTTTCCTACGGGTGAAAGGAAATTTAAAGCTGATCAAGGGTTTGTGGTTTCTGGCACGGCTTTCGCTTTCTAACTCGGGTCGCTTGACTCCAATAATAAAAAGGCCGAGCCATGTCATTAACGCTTGAGCACATCTGTCGCACCGTCGAAGGCCAGACCTGGATCGACGATGCCAATCTGAGTTTCGAACCTGGATCGTTCAACGTCCTGTTGGGCCGCACACTGTCTGGCAAGACCAGCCTCATGCGCCTGATGGCCGGTCTGGACAAGCCCGACAGCGGCCGCATCCTGATGAACGGCGTCGACGTCACCCACCGCCCGGTGCGGCTGCGCAATGTGTCGATGGTCTATCAACAGTTCATCAATTACCCGACCATGACCGTTTTCGAAAACATCGCCTCGCCGTTGCGCCAGGCCGGTGTGTCCGAAGAGGTCATCCAGGGCAAAGTCCTGGAAACCGCAAAAATGTTGCGGATCGAAAAATTCCTCAAGCGTCATCCGCTGGAGTTGTCCGGTGGCCAGCAGCAGCGCACCGCCATGGCCCGGGCCTTGGTCAAGGATGCTGAGTTGATCCTGTTCGACGAGCCGCTGGTGAACCTGGACTACAAGCTGCGTGAAGAGCTTCGCCAGGAAATGCGCGAACTGTTCCAGGCCCGCCACACCATCGCCGTCTACGCCACCACCGAGCCCAACGAGGCGTTGGCCCTGGGCGGCACCACCACGATCCTGCATGAGGGCCGGGTGATCCAGAGCGGCAAATCGTCCTCGGTGTATCACCAGCCGCAAACCGTGCTGGCCGCCGAATTGTTCTCCGAACCACCGATCAACCTCATGCCCGGACGCATCGCAGGCAATGAGGTGAGCTTCGCCAATTTCGTGCACTTCCCGCTGAACGTCGACCTGCGCCCGGTGGGCGAGGGTGAGTTCCGTTTCGGCGTGCGCCCCAGCCATATTTCCCTGGTGCCGAGCAACGACGACGACCTCGAACTGGCGGTGACCGTCGAGGTGGCCGAGATCAGTGGCTCGGAGACGTTCCTGCACGTGCGCAACGAACATTTCCTGCTGGTGCTGCACTTGCCTGGGGTGCATGAGTACGACGTGGACGCGCCGATCCGCATCTACATTCCGACCCATAAACTGTTTGTCTTCGACGCCCAGGGCAAGCTGGTCCAAGCCCCAGGGCAGCGTATCGCGAGGGTTGCCTGATGGCTGAAATTCGTTTGCAGAACCTCGCCCACAGTTACACCAGTACCCCGGCAGGTCCCGAGGACTACGCGATCCGCGAGATGAACCACATCTGGGAGCAGGGCGGCGCCTATGCGCTGCTCGGGCCTTCGGGCTGCGGTAAATCCACATTGCTCAATATCATTTCCGGATTGCTCAGCCCTTCCGAAGGGCAGGTGATGTTCGACAGCAAGGTCGTCAACGACCTGACCCCGGAACGCCGCAACATCGCCCAGGTGTTCCAGTTCCCGGTGGTGTACGACACCATGACCGTGTTCGACAACCTGGCGTTCCCGTTGCGCAACCAGGGCATGGCCGAGGCGAGGATCCACACCAAGGTGCAGGAAATCGCCGAGGTCCTGGACCTGCAGAACCTGCTGGACAAAAAGGCCCGCAACCTCACCGCCGACGAAAAACAGAAAGTCTCCATGGGCCGCGGGCTGGTGCGCGACGATGTGTCGGCGATCCTGTTCGACGAGCCGCTGACGGTGATCGACCCGCACCTGAAATGGAAGCTGCGGCGCAAGCTCAAGCAGATCCACGAGCAGTTCAACATCACCATGGTCTACGTCACCCACGACCAGTTGGAGGCTTCGACGTTCGCCGACAAGATCGCCGTGATGTACGGCGGCCAGATCGTGCAGTTCGGCACGCCCCGGGACTTGTTCGAGCGCCCCAGCCACACCTTTGTCGGCTACTTCATCGGCAGCCCGGGGATGAACCTGATCGAGGTCACGGCACAGCCCGGTGGCGTCGGCTTCGGCTCGACCCACTTGCCCCTGTCCGAGCCTCTGCAGCAACGCGTTGCCGAGGCCCAGGGCAAAACCCTGAAGGTCGGCATCCGCCCGGAATTCGTGCATGTCTGGGATGGCCCCTATGACGACGCGATGCGCGCTGAGGTGGTCCACGTCGAAGACCTGGGCACCTACAAGATCCTGACCCTCAACCTCGATGGCGTACCGCTGAAAGTGCGCCTGGCCGAAGACAAGCCAGTGCCCGAAGGCACCGCCTATATCAGTTTTCCGGGCCAATGGCTGATGGTCTATGCCGATGAATACTTGCTGGAACCGTCGAGTGAGGTGCAGCCATGAACAAGGTGCAGAACAACAAGGCCTGGTGGCTGGTGTTGCCGGTGTTCCTGCTGGTGGCGTTCAGCGCCGTGATCCCGATGATGACCGTGGTCAACTATTCGGTGCAGGACATCTTCGACCAGTCCAGCCGCTACTTCGTCGGCGCCGAATGGTACAAGCAGGTGCTGCTCGATCCACGGTTGCACGATTCGTTGCTGCGCCAGTTCATCTACTCGGCGTGCGTGCTGCTGATTGAAATCCCCCTGGGCATCGCCATCGCCCTGACCATGCCGACCAAGGGCAAATGGTCGTCCCTGGTGTTGATCATCCTGGCGATCCCGCTGCTGATCCCGTGGAACGTGGTGGGCACCATCTGGCAGATTTTCGGCCGTGCCGACATCGGCTTGCTGGGCGCGACCCTCAACGGCCTGGGCATCAACTATAACTATGCGGCCAACACCGGCGACGCCTGGGTCACCGTGCTGGTGATGGACGTCTGGCACTGGACTTCATTGGTGGCACTGCTGTGCTATTCGGGGCTGCGGGCGATTCCCGACGTGTACTACCAGGCCGCGCGGATCGACCGGGCCTCCAACTGGGCGGTGTTCCGGCACATCCAGCTGCCGAAGATGAAGAGCGTGCTGCTGATCGCCGTGATGCTGCGCTTCATGGACAGTTTCATGATCTACACCGAGCCGTTCGTACTCACTGGCGGCGGGCCGGGCAACGCCACCACGTTCCTCAGCCAGACCCTGACGCAGATGGCCATCGGCCAATTCGACCTGGGCCCGGCGGCGGCGTTTTCCCTGGTGTACTTCCTGATCATTCTGTTGGTGTCCTGGCTGTTCTATACCGCCATGACGCACTCCGACGCCAACCGTTGAGGCCCGCACGATGAGCAAGAGAAAGCTGATACCGCTGCTGATCTACATCCTGTTCCTGCTAGTGCCCATCTACTGGCTGCTGAACATGTCGTTCAAGAGCAACACGGAGATCCTCGGCAGCCTGACCCTGTGGCCCCAGGATTTCACCTTCCAGAATTACAAGGTGATCTTCACCGACCCGAGCTGGTACACCGGTTACCTCAACTCGCTGTACTACGTGAGCCTGAACACGGTGATTTCCCTGGGCGTTGCGTTGCCGGCGGCCTATGCGTTTTCGCGCTACCGGTTCCTGGGGGACAAGCACCTGTTCTTCTGGCTGCTGACCAACCGCATGGCGCCACCGGCAGTGTTCCTGTTGCCGTTCTTCCAGCTGTATTCGTCCATCGGCCTGTTCGACACCCATATCGCCGTGGCCCTGGCTCACTGCCTGTTCAACGTGCCGCTGGCGGTGTGGATCCTCGAAGGGTTCATGTCCGGGGTGCCGAAAGAAATTGACGAGACCGCCTACATTGACGGCTACAGTTTCCCCAAGTTCTTCGTGAAGATATTCATCCCGTTGATTGGTTCCGGCATCGGTGTCACGGCGTTTTTCTGCTTCATGTTTTCCTGGGTCGAACTGCTGCTGGCGCGAACGTTGACGTCGGTGAACGCCAAGCCGATCGCGGCGGTCATGACCCGCACCGTGTCGGCCTCCGGTATCGACTGGGGTGTGCTGGCAGCAGCGGGGGTGTTGACCATCCTGCCGGGCATGCTGGTGATCTGGTTCGTTCGCAACCACGTGGCCAAGGGCTTTGCCCTGGGCCGGGTCTGAGGAGTCGATGATGGAATGGATGAACTGGACCGCCCCCACGGCGGCATTCTTTGGGGTCATTGCCTTGCTGCTGGCAGGCATGACCACGTGGGAACTGCGTTCGCCGAGCATCCCTCGGCGCGGTTTCCTGCCGATTGCCACGACCCGGGGCGATCGGTTGTTTATCGGTCTTCTCGGTAGCGCCTACCTGCATATGCTGGTGATCGGTGCTACCGACTGGAGCATCTGGATAGCGTTCGCGTTGTCCTTGGTGTGGCTGTTGGCAGTGATGCGGTGGGGCTGAGTGGCCTGCGTGGCTAATTCGTGCACTCGAGTTAACCGTACAGGCCACCGTCGAAGGTTCGACGATCAGGCTCTTAAACCCAAACAGGAGGTCTCTATGTTCAATAAAAACAATAAGCTGCGACATAGCGTTTCATTGGCAGCCATGCTGGCACTCAGCGGGCTGAGTGCTGCGGCCTGGGCCGACGCCTATGAAGACGCCGCTAAAAAATGGATCGGCAGTGAATTCAAGCCGTCGACCCTGACAGCCGAGCAGCAGCTCGAAGAACTCAAGTGGTTCATCAAGGCCGCCCAGCCGTTTCGCGGCATGAAAATCAACGTGGTGTCGGAAACCATCGCCACCCACGAATACGAGTCCAAGGTACTGGCCAAGGCCTTTACCGAAATCACCGGGATCCAGTTGACCCACGACCTGCTCCAGGAAGGCGACGTGGTGGAGAAGCTGCAGACCCAGATGCAGTCGGACAAGAACATCTATGACGGCTGGGTCAACGACTCGGACCTGATCGGTACGCACTTTCGCTACGGCAAGACCGAGTCGATCACTGACCTGATGGCCAACGAAGGCAAGGATTTCACCTCGCCGACCCTGGACCTCAAGGACTTCATCGGCATTTCCTTCACCACCGCGCCGGACGGCAAGATCTATCAACTGCCCGACCAGCAATTCGCCAACTTGTACTGGTTCCGCGCCGACTGGTTCGAGCGTCCCGAGCTCAAGGCCAAGTTCAAGGAGAAATACGGCTACGAGCTGGGCGTACCGGTGAACTGGTCGGCCTATGAAGACATCGCCAAGTTCTTCTCCGAAGACGTCAAGGAGATCGACGGCAAGCGCGTCTACGGCCACATGGACTACGGCAAGAAAGACCCCTCCCTGGGCTGGCGCTTCACCGACGCCTGGTTCTCCATGGCCGGCGGCGGCGACAAGGGCCTGCCCAACGGTTTGCCGGTGGACGAGTGGGGCATTCGTGTCGAAGATTGCCATCCGGTCGGCTCCAGCGTGACCCGCGGCGGCGATACCAACGGGCCGGCGGCGGTGTTCGCCACCACCAAATACGTGGACTGGATGAAGAAATACGCACCACCGGAAGCGGCGGGCATGACCTTCTCCGAATCCGGCCCGGTACCGTCCCAGGGCAACATCGCCCAGCAGATTTTCTGGTACACCGCTTTCACCGCCGACATGACCAAGCCGGGCCTGCCGGTGATGAACGCCGATGGCACGCCGAAATGGCGCATGGCACCGTCGCCGCGCGGTCCGTACTGGGAAGAGGGCATGAAGCTGGGGTATCAGGACGTGGGTTCCTGGACATTCATGAAGTCTACGCCGGAGAAGCAGAAACTCGCCGCCTGGCTTTACGCGCAGTTCGTGACGTCCAAGACCGTATCGCTGAAGAAGACCATCGTCGGCCTGACGCCGATTCGTGAGTCGGACATCAACTCCCAGGCCCTGACCGACCTGGCGCCGAAACTCGGTGGCCTGGTGGAGTTCTACCGCAGCCCGGCCCGCGTGCAATGGACCCCGACCGGGACCAACGTGCCGGACTATCCTCGCCTGGCGCAACTGTGGTGGAGCCACATCGCCGAAGCTGCCAGCGGCGAGAAGACCCCGCAGCAGGCCCTCGACGGGTTGGCCAAGGACCAGGACGCAATCATGACTCGCCTGCAGCGCTCCAAGGCCCAAGCCACCTGCGCTCCGAAAATGAACCCTGAGCGCGACGCGCAATACTGGTTCGACCAACCGGGCGCACCGAAGCCGAAACTGGCGAACGAGAAGCCTAAGGGTGAAACGGTGAGCTACACCGAGCTGTTGAAATCGTGGGAGGCGGCACGCAAGTAAAGCCCCAAGCGTGAAAACGAACGGCACCGAAAGGTGCCGTTTTTATTGGGTGCGTTTGCACCGCTATCGCGAGCAAGCTCGGCTCCCACAGGGGGCGGCGGTGAACACTGATCTTGTAAGCAACCAGAGAACTGTGTGGAGTAAATCTGTGGGAGCCAAGCTTGCTCGCGATAGCGGTGTGACAGTCAATGAAGGTGTTGGGTGTCAGCCGGGGACCTGTGCGTTAGCCGGCCTTGGCCGAGCTTACCTGGGGGCGCTCGGCCATGGGCGATGGCTTGTCTTTCATCAATGTGTCCAGCGCTTGCCGGTAGTTCTGGCCCGCCAGGCTCATGCTGTTGTTATGCGTCGCCCCCGGTACCAGCAGCAGGCGCTTGGGCTCACGGGCGGCGTTGAACAGTTGCTCGCTCAAGCGCGGCGGTACGTAGCGATCGGCAGCGCCGTGCACCACCAGCAGCGGCATGTTGATCTCGCCGATCTTGTCGATGGAGTCGAATTTCTGCGACAACAACCAGCGCACCGGCAGGGACGTATTCGCCATCGCGGTGGCGACATCGCCCAGGGAGGTGAACGTGGATTCGATGACCAGGCCTCGGACCTGGGCACCGCCATTCTTCGCGGCCTCCTGGCCCAACTGCGCAGCGAGGTCCACCGCGACGGCACCGCCCAGAGAATGACCGTAGATCAGCCGCAGGGCAGGGTCCGGTTGCAGTACTTTGAGGCGTTCCCAGGCGATGCGTGCATCTTCATAGACGCTGGCTTCCGACGGCAGATCCCCATGGCTTTTGCCAAAACCACGGTAATCGATCGCCAGCACCGAATAGCCTAGCGCCCTCAGTTGCTGGATACGAAACAACTGGCCGGTCAAGTTCCAACGCACACCGTGCAAGTACAGGATGGCCGGCGCATTCTTGCGTTCGGCCGGCCACCACCAGCCGTGGATGTTTTCCCCGGCCTTGAAGCGCTTGGGTCTGAGATCGAATTCCTGCACGCCGCTGGGAAGCCCACTGAACCAGCTTGCCGTCCCCGGCTCGATACGAAAGACCAGCTCGCGTTCCTTATGCTGCAGCACTGCACAGCCCACCGGCAGGCCGACCACCATGGCGCTCATGACAACGAAGGCCAGCCAGCGCCGCCGAAGGCGAGAGAATAAAGATAAAGGCATCGACGCAATTCGCCACTCGAAAACAGAAGATGCCTTGTAGCAGATTCTCCGAAAGTGACGCAGGGATTTCGGACGGCCGTGGCCAGGGAAGCGCGCTCGCGCTGGGACCTGTAGGAGCTGGCGAAGCCTGCGATCTTTTGATCTTGATCTTGATCTTGATCTTGATCTTGATCTTGATCTTGATCTTTCGCTTTCGACTCAATGGGCAGGGGAAAGATCGCAGCCTCGTTGCACTCGACAGCTCCTACACAGCTCCTACACAGCTAGCTTCTACATCGCTTCTGCACAGCTTTTACGGAGTGTGGCGGGAACGGGTCGCTTGCCACAGACACCTCCTGCGTCCCTGTCAATGTACATCCCCATACTCAACCAGCGTCACCACCCGCGTGGTCCGGCCGTACGCGACTTTGGGCACGCCCGCCAGGCGCTTGTGTAGTACTTGGGTCAACGACTCTCCTGGCCTCAGGCTGGCATCACCAAAGTCTTCGTCCAATTCCAGTGGATGCACGATGACCTCAAGCGAGCCATGTGTCGGTGGCGCGGCGTGGTTCAGGTCGGCAGGGGTGCAGACGTAGTCCGCTGTCGCACCGCACAGGCTGCGCATGCGCCGGTTGAGCAGGGTCTTGAAGAGGCGCTTGGGCAGGTTCAAGTTTGCCCCCAGGTTGCGCGCCAGGCGCATGGGCACGCCTTGCCTGGCGGCGAAGCGGGCCACCAGCTCGCCGATGGGCCAGATGTTGTGCACATGTTGATGGGAATCGAGGTGGCTGGGACGCAGGCCGTGGTCCAGGCAGTGTTGCCATTGCGCCTGCAGTTCATCTTCCACCGCCGCCAGATCCTTTGCACCCAGGCGCAGGCAATAACGCGACAGGTTCAGGTCGAACTGGCCATGGGCGTCGCAAAAAACCGGTCGCGAGATGATCGCCTGGCCCAACGGCGGGCCGTAGCTGAGGTTGAAATGCAGGCCTACGTGGCCGTCGAGCAGCGGTTGCCGGGCCATTTCACATGCCTGCTCGAAGCCCGGCATGTTGGCCATGGCCGTGGCCGAACTGATCACGCCGGTCTCGAAGGCCCGCAGGATCAGCGCGTTTTCACTGAGGTTGAGGCCAAAGTCGTCAGCGTTGACGATCACTTGACGCGGCATCTGTTTTCTCCTGGTGTTTGGGGGTAGACGATGCCGTCGTCGCGGTCGGTTTGGTCCGGCGTTTGCCGAACCACGGTTTCAAGCTTTTCCATAGCCGCAAGGCAAATCCCAGGAGCAAGCCACCGGGCTGCCAGGAATAGAAGCTCCAGCGCCAGTGTTCCAATTGTCCGGTCATGCGTTCATGCAATTGATGGCTGGAGTTCTCCAGGCTGACCCGTGATGCATCGATCCAGCGCCAGTTCTCGTCCAGCCCCCAGCGAATCCACTCCTCGAGCAAGACCCGGCCGCTGCCCAGATCGGCATGCTGCGGCAAGAACGCCAGGTTGTAGTCGTACAGCCGCCCCTGGTCCAGCAGGCCAAGGCGATAGCTGATGCATTCGCCGTTCAGCTCCAGCGTCACCACCCGTACCAGGCCTTGGGCGGCGAGGGCGGTGAAGGCGTGGTTCATCCATTGCCGGCGCCTGGGGTCGGCGAAGATGCCGACGCCTTCCTCGCCTTTCCAACTGGCCGCCTCGACATCGGCGAGGGTCCGCAACAGTTGCCCCATGCTGATGGCGTCCGGTTTCACCCGACGGATCTCGGCACCGCAGGCAGCGATCCGCTTGCGTGCCCGACGCAACTTGTAGCGTGGGTCGCCAGAGATTTCCTGATGGTCGTTGTCGCTGATCAAATGCACCGGCACCCGGCAACTCAGGCGGCGCTCCCCGGTGGAGCTCAGCGCCATCCAGGCACTGAGGACGCTTTCTTCACCGACCGGCTCGACCACCTCATTCAATTGCAGCAACGCGTGGGGCAAGTGCTGGCGGATCTGCATCAGCGCCAGCCCCATGCCCTCGGCGTCCAGGCGCGCGAGCAAGGCGATGCGGTCGGCCAATGGATAACCCAAGTGATGCAACACCCGGAACCGCAGCCCACCGATACGCTCACGCCCCGATACCAGGGGCAGGCACAGGCATAGCTTCTGGTCTTGCCAGCCCAGCAACACATGCAACTGCTGGTCCGGCAGCAGGGCGAATTCCGCCGCTTGCAGCCAGGCCAGGGTGTTGAAGGGCGTAGCGTCGGGCACCTGGGCGCGCAGCTGTTCATACGCTGTTATGGGAAAGTCCTCGGCCCTCAGGGAGCGACTCCATTGGAACCGGATCGCCATGGACATCAGGCTGCTGCAGTCGATGCAACCGGACGGGCCGGTTTACGAAAGGCGTCCAGTACCGAGCCGTTGTAAAACGTGTCGCGGAAAAACCGCCAGCGACCGAACAGGCAGTACACGTGGGTGATCTTGCCGCGTTCCTGAAAATCCATGCGCAGGTGCATCTTGATCGCGGGGGTGTTCTGTATGTCGCAGACATCGACCATTTTTTTGCTGCCCTTTCCTGCCATGATTTTCCACAACTCTTGTTGCAAGTCCGCCGACATCCTGGACCCCCAGTAGGCGCGGGTCATTTCGCCGCCGAACTGAAAGTACTCGCCGGGGTTGATCGGGAAGTTGCAGCGATAGAAGTGACGGTCGAAATAGTCTCGCGTACTGGCCCAGGCGAACCCCACGGTGTCGCCCCGATCATCCAGGTACATCAAGCCTGTATAGCCTTCGGCTGCCAGCTCGCGCATGGTTTCGACGCGGTCGCCGAAATACCGGGCAAAAGCGTCGGCATTGTTGACCGTGATGAACTCCGAGCGCGTCGGTGGGTAGGGTTTGAGGTTATGCGGGGGGAGCGGGGCCATCACGTCGTGCTCCAGCCACACCAGCCGGGAGTGGAAAAACACGTAGCGTCGCAACAGCTGTTTGAGGACGGCGCGCAGGCCTTTTTTCTGGATGCGATCACGCAATTTCTGCAGAGCGTTCATGGTGCCTCCTGACGGGTGGCGGGTTGGGGGGAAGAGGGTGCGGTCCAGCTCAGGGCAAACAGGGTTTCCCCTGGCAGGAGAAAGCGGATCTGCCCGGCCTCGCAGTTGAACGGGGCGCTGCGGCTATGGTTGTCGGGGCCGAAATACACCAGCTCGGCTTTGGCCTGGGGGCAGGGCGCGCCGTCCAGGCTGACCTGTTGCGGGCGCGTGCTTTTGTTCACGCCCAACAGGCTGCGCCTTGCGTGGGTGGCCATGGCCAGCACGTCGACTTCGAAGGCGTCGTTATCCAGGCGCAGCACTTGGTCGAGCCAATGTCGTTGGATGAACTGCTGGGCCAGGCCCACTGGCTTGAGTTCGAAACGTTGGTTGTCCAGCACTCGAACCATGCCTTTTGGGTACTCCGGTTCGTCGGCGGACTGGAACCAGTTGAGCATGTCCAGCAGGCCGTCCGCCGAGGCGTTGATCACAACGGACGTCCACCACAGGGCCGCGTAATGGGTTTCCTGGTCGTAGGGGCTCAGGCTCGAACCGCTGGACATGTTGGTCTGGTCCAGCAGCAAGGCCTTGCGTGGCCGACCGTTGCTGTCCAGGCCCACCAGGCTGGCGGCGCGGCGCACGCTGTTGCGATAGACCCGGGTCGTCAGCAGGTCGCGGACCATCCATTCATGCCAGGCCAGGGCGTCGATCTGGTCACTGGATTCGGCCAGCAAGCGTCGCGCCCAGTCGATGCCGCGCTTGTCCGCGGCGTTTTCCGCCAAGGGACCATTGGTGAACCGGGAGCTGGCCGGTATGGCAATGCGCACCCCGGCGCGGGCGTTGTCGGGGTTGGCACGGACTTGGCCGGCCATACTCTCGAACACCTGCTGGAAGCTGGCGAAATCCGGGTAGTTGAGGTTCGGCTCATCGGCGAAACTGAGGTAATGAATGCCTTTGCCGCCCAAGGCGCGGGTCGACGTGAGCCAGGCCTGCAAGCCGCTGTTGCTGATGCGGTCGGCTCGCAAGTCGGCTTTGCGTGCGCTACCGGCCAGCAGGGTGATGTCCCGGGTGATGCCGAAGCGGTCCTGGTACAGGCGCCGGAATCCATCTTCATGGTCCACCTTGGCAGCGGTGACGTCGACAAAACTGTAATAAGTGGCGGCCTGGGGCTTGAGGGCATCGATGACCGGATAGGCCGAGGGTGGGGGCATGACGTAGGGCAGGGACATGCCCAGTCTCGGGGTTGGTCCCAAGGCGTCGCCATAGAGTTTCAGGTGCGCGTGCCCCGGATCCTGGCGCAGCGGTTGCAGGTGCTCAGGGGCCTGGGCGAACAGGTTCGCCGTGCCATCGAGCCAGAACGCCGCCTTGCCGTTGCCCTGCAACTGCAAGCGCCAGGTTTGCTCGACGTTGGCAACAGGCAGGGCGACCTGATCGAACTGCCAATAGGCCGGGTACGGCTTGAGGTTCAACTGCACCTGTTTGCCATCGGCGACGCGCCGGGCTTGCAGGCTGCGCACACCGCCGTGGAACTTGCCCGCCAGCACGGCTTGTTCACCGGGGGCGACCTTGAAATACAACTCATCGCCGTCATGGGTTTCAGCGCTGAAATGCACCTTGGCCGGGGCGAACATTGCCCGGGTACGGGCATCGTGCTCGACGCTGTAGCGGCGGAAACTGTAGCCGGGAATTTCCAGTCGATAGCTGGCGGCCCCTGGCAGCAAAGGCCACTGCTGCTCGCCACGTTCCTGGGTGGCCTTGATCAAGCGCTTACCCACCAGTCGCCCCTGGCCGTCGAGCAGGTACAGGTGCTCTGCATTGGCGTCGGCCTGCCAGGCCGGCACCCAGCGCACGGTCACGTCATCCGGGCGGTCGGTCTGCAGGTACAGGCTGGCGTCGCGGATGCCGGTCCATTGCATCGCCGCGCCCTGGGCAAAAAAGGCCAGGCTCCAAAGACACAGGCCAGCGCCCGATTTCCACCAACGCCGCACCGGCCCCATCGCGAGCAAGCTCGCTCCCACAGGACAATCCAAAAGCCCTGTGGGAGCGAGCTTGCTCGCGATGGCGGTTTGGTTGGCAACCGCACTCATGCCGATTTCCCAAGCAGCATTTTGCGCATCGGCAGCAGGTCGCTGGGCAGGATGATCAATGTCTGCCACAGCGCCACGCCACTGAGGCGGCAGTACATGGCCAGCAGGGCCACGGTCACGCCCAGGTAGGCGATTGACGACGCGGCGGCGGCCCCGACGATGCCGTAGCGGGGAATCAGGAACAGGTTCAGTGCCAGGTTCAGCAGTGCGCCGCCGCCCATCATCAGAGAAACCGTACCAGGGCGGTTCTTGCCCAGCAGATCCAGGCGCAGGATGCTCGCGTAGCACAGCCCGAACAGCCCCGGCAGCAGCGCCAGCAAGGCCGGATAAGCCGGCTGGTAGGCGGCGCCAAACAAGGTGACGATCAGCCATTGGCCGATCAGCGCCATGCTCAGGCAGGCACCGAGCATCACCGTGGCGGTCAGGCGCAGGGCCAGGGGCGTCAGGCGCCGCATGTCGCTGTCCTGTTGCAACAAGCGTTTCATCAGCGGCGTGGTGACGGCTTCGGGCACGATCAGCAGCAGTTCGGCGGCGGCGCTGGCCATGGCGTAGTGACCCAGGGCCGTGCTGCCCAGCAGGGCGCCGATGAACAGGAAGTCCGAGCGCAGCAGTACTTGCTGGAACAGCAGGTCCGGGTGGCTGCGGGCGCCGTAGCGCAACAGTTCGTTCTGACCGGTGCGATCCCAGCGCAGGGTGACCACATGATCGCGGCGCAACCACACCCAACCGGCCAGCACCACCAGGCTCAGGCCCGCCAGCCAACTGATCAGTGCCGCTTCCAGCGCCGTGTCTTTCCACATCCAGAACAGCGCAACGAACAGCAGCAGGGGCGCCAGGGACTCCATCAGGCGCAAGGCGTTGAAGGCACCGACGCCGCCGCAAGCATTGTGCAGCGTCAGCAGACCGCTCTTGAGCACGGTCAACGGCACCGCCAGCAACAGCAGCCAGGCGAGCAACCCCAATTGCGTGGTGATGTCCAGTTCGCCGCCGAACTCGCGCACCAGTGCCACCACCAATAAGGTCAGCAAACCGGCCAACAGGCAGCCGAAGACCAGCACCTGGCTGAGTAACAGCCCCATCGAACGCTGCTGCGCCGCCTGATAACCCACGGCGCTATTCAAGCCACCGCTGGTGGCGGCGCTGATCAGGTCCGGCAGGGTGCTGAGCAAGGCGAACAGCCCACGTTCGCTGGGCCCGAGAATCCGTGCCAGCAGCACATTGCGCAGCAGGCGCAGGCCGATCATCGCCAGGCGCGTGCCCATGCTCAGTGCCAAATGCTTGAGGTAATGTGCGCGGCTCATGGGCGTGCCCCTCGGCGAATGCGCCAGGCCAGTAATTCAGGGTGATGGGCATTGTGTTGGCTGACGCCGAAACGTGGCACGTTCAAGGGGTCGCCGTCGTTGCGATACAGCCCCGCCTCGGTGCCGAGGGCGAAGGCAAAACCGTGGGCCGCGACCTGTTGGCGCACGCGCTCATCGTTATCGCCGTTGGGGTAGCAATACACCGGCAAGGGTTGCGCGCAGCCGTTTTCCAGGGCGATCCAGCTGCGCGTCAGCTCTTCATGCAGGCGCTGGTCATCCAGCCCGGTCAGGATCGCGTGGCTGGCACCATGAGGGCCGAAGCGAATCAGCCCGGAATCTTCGAGCATGCGCACCTGGGGCCAGTCCAGGGCCTGGGGCTGGGAACCCTGGGGGCAGGCGTCGGTGAGCTCGCTCAGCATGAGTGGATCGAGCGTCTTGAGGCTTTGCAGGTAATGCAGCAGCGCCAGGCTGCGGCGCTCGTCGTCGACGTCATCGAGCAGCACCGGCAACGGTCGACCGACATGCTGCAAGTGCTCGATCAATGAGCGCCGTGCCACTTGGCCATGGCTGCCCCAGAGGGTTTCGCCGATGCTTTCCCACCAGAAGTGCTGGCGGCTGCCGATGAAATCGGTGGAGAGGAAAATACTTGCCGGCACCTGGTATTGGCGCAGCAATGGAAAGGCGTTCATGGCGTTGTCGCGCCAGCCGTCGTCGAAGGTCAGGGCCACCCGCGGACGGTTGGGAACGCTTTCAGGATCGGCCAGCAACAAGGTCATCAGCGGCACGCACTCGAAATACCGTTGCAGCCAGATCAGCAAATGTTCAAACGCTTCGGGCCCCACGCACAGCTCGTTGCGGTGGGGCAATTCGGCGGCGCGGTCGTTGTTCAGCACACGATGGAGCATCAGGATCACCCCGGCGCCACGCAGTGGGTGGCGGCCCAGGGACGTGTTCAGGTACAGCCAGCCGCCGGTGCGCTTGAACACTTGTTTGATTGACATGGGCCGTCCTCCTTAGCGGTTCTGCTCGGGGTTCCACTGGCTGTAGCGCTGGCCCCGCAGGAACTGCCAGAGCCCGATGCTCATGCCCGCCAGCGTCACCAGCACGAATGCGGCCAGGCGAAAGGGCCGGGGCAAGCGGTGGCGCGCATCCATCAACCCGATCAACGCCATGGCGTAACCGAGCAATTGCGCCAGCAGGCTCAGGCGATAGAACGGATGGTCGTTCCACAGCCAGGCATTGCTCAGCAAGAGCGGCAGCAGCAACACCGGCGCCAGGCGGCGGATCAACTTGTGGCTGATCAACCCGATGGCATAGAGCCCATGACGCAGTGGGTTGAGCAATTCCCGACGCTGAGCCAGGCTCTGCAACCCGCCGACGGTGACCCGCTGGCGCCGGCGGAACTGTTTGTCGGCTTCGTCCACGCCCTGGTCGGTCACCCGGGCCATGGGTGCATAGACGATGGACTTGCCGGCGACCGGCGCGCAGGTGCTGAGGAAAAAGTCATCGTTGACCTGGGCCGGAATAGGTTGGAACAGCTCCCGGCGCAGGGCCAACAGCGCGCCGTCGGCCGAGACCATGCAACCGGTGCGGCTCTCCACCCGACGCAACCAGCCTTCGTAATGGCGATACAGGCTGTCGCCCAGGCTCAGGCCCTTGCCCGGCACCGGGATTTCCATGTGCCCGGCACAGGCGCCGACTTCCGGATCGCCCAGGGGCGCCAGCAGATGGCCGAGGGTATCGGCGGCCCATTGGTTGTCGGCGTCGGTAAATACCAGGATTTCGCCGCTGCTGTGGGCGACACCGGTATTGAGGGCGGCGGCCTTGCCCTGGCGCGGCAGGTCGAGCACGGTGATGCGCGGGTCGATCACCTTGCGTGCGCAGGCCACCGTGTCGTCGGTGGAGCCGTCGCTGGCGAGGATGATTTGCAGTGAATGGGCCCGATAATCCTGGGCCAGCAAGCAGCGCAACTTTTCCTCGATGTGCCGCGCCTCGTTGTGGGCGGCAATGACGATGCTCACGTCCATCGGAAACGCCTTGCCGTAGCGGCGCCGCGGAAACAGCGGCGCCAGCAGGCTCAGCATCAAGGGGTAACCGAGGTAGGCGTACACCGGCAGCAACAGGCACGACCAGTAAATGAATTCAGCCACGGGCAGGTCTCCTGGCATTCCAATGACACAGGTTGAGCAGCAGTGCGGCACCGGTCAGGTGCAGGCGCACCCAGTGCAAGGCCCACAATTGCAAAGTCAGGCGCGGGTCGCGTCGGCTCTGGCGAAGGCTCAGGAACAAGGGCGGCAGGGCGGTGACCAGCAATAGCGTCAGCGCCAGGTGCAATTGCCCCTGGAGCAACGCCAACACTGCCAGCAGGTCCAAGCCCCAGGCGCCAACGGACAGCGCCGGAAAGCGCAGCAGGCGCAGGCTCGGGCCATGGCTGCGGAGCAATTGCAGATGACTGCCCTGGCGCCACAATTCCTTGCTCATCCACTCGCGCCAACTGCCTTCGTAGCCCCAGTGCAGGGCAACGCTTTCGTTGACCAGCAGCAAGTGCGCGTCGGCCTGGCGCAGGCGCAAGGAGAAGTCCTTGTCTTCGCCGGTGCGCAGGGTTTCGTCGAAGCCGCCGACCCGTTCGAACCAGCTGCGACGCATCAACAGATTGGCACTGGGCAGCCACTGCACCCGATGCAGGAGACGTGACCCCGGGCGCTGGCTGCGGCGCTGCCAGGCTTCGGCGAACCACGGCGCCTGCCGGGGCGTATCGAGGTCCAGGCCGAGTACGTCGCCCTGTTGGCCTTCGAGTTCCAGCAACAGCTTGAGCCAGTCGGCCGGCATTTCGATGTCGGCGTCGATGAACGCCAGCCAGTCACCCCGGGCGGCGGCCGCACCGCGGTTGCGCAGGGCGCCGATGTGCACGCCTGGCACGATCAACACCCGTGCCCCCAGCTCGTTGGCGATGCGCGGGCCGTGGTCGTCGGAGCCGTTGTCCACCACGATCAATTCACAGGCCAGGCCTGCCTGGCGGGCGGCTTGTTGCGCCGCTTGCAGCGTACGGCCGATGTGCCGGGCCTCGTTGTACATCGGGATCACAATGCTGACGCAGCTCATGGACGAGCCTCCTGTGGCGCGGCCTGCTCGGCGTCGTAGCGCAACACACTGGTGAGGGCGAGCATGATCCACAGCAATTTGTGGTTCGGCGCACTGAGGAACATCAGGAACAACGCCAGCGAGAGAAAACTCATGCCCAGGTGCGTCAGCAGGTCCGCCTGCGCCCAGTCCCGGCGTTGCAGCCAGAGCTGGCGCGCGCGCAGCAGGTTGTACAGGCCAAGACCGATCATGGCGACGAACATCAGCCCGCCCGGGATGCCGATTTCGCTGAAGATTTCCAGGTAGGTGTTATGGGCCCGGCGATACAGGTCCCCCAGCTTGCGGTTGGCCGAGAACGCCTTGGCATAGCCGGTAGGCGCGTAGTGCAGGGGAAAGGTCCCGGGGCCTGAGCCGAGTATCGGGTTCTCGCGGATCATCTGGCTGCCGACGACGATGTACGAGGCGCGGCGGCCCAGGGATTCGTCCTGGTGGGCGCTGGCGCCGGCACTGAGGATGCTCAACGACTGGATGCGTGCCACGTAGCCGGCCGGCATCACCGCGATTGCCAGGGGAATCAGCAATGCCAGCCCAAGCATGGCGAAGCCCAAGTGCCGTGGACGGATGCGCGGCAACTGCGCGCGATAGTGATACAGCCCGATCATCAGGCTGAGCATCAACACCACCAGCCCCGAGCGCGATTCGGTCTTGGTCATGCCGCCCAGCAGCAGGATGAAACAGCCGCCCCAGAACAACCGGTGCAGCAAGCTCGGGCCACGCACTACCAGCAGCAACGCCAGCGGCACGGTGAAGGCGATCAGCAGGGCGAAGGTGTTCGGGTCTTCCAGCAGGCCGGAGGCGCGGCCCTGATCCTGGTACTTGGCCGAGAACATCGCCAGCACGCAGGTGGTGGTGACGCTCAAGGTCACCAGGCGACAGAACATGTCCAGGTTCAATTCACGACCGATCAGCAAGGTGATCACGAACAGGATCAGCCCAACCGCCAGTTCGCGAAAATGGGTTGTGGACAGGCCCATGTTTTCCGACAACAGCAGGCTCAGGCCATAGAGCACCATGAAGCCGATCAGCGGCCGCCAGATATTGCTGCGCAGGCGTGTCCCGGGAATCTGGTGCACCGCCAGTTGCAACATCAGGATCATGATCAGCGCCAGGCCAAAGAACTTGCTGCCGGAAAAGGCGTTGTCCTTGAACAGGCCTTCGAACGGCACCAGTGCGGCAATGCCCAGCAAACCCCAACCGGGCTTGCGGTACAGCACGGCGACGCCGACCAGGCCGAGCACTGCGCCCGGCGCCAGGAACGGATAGGGGCTGGCCAGCAGCGCCAGGCAGACCAGGCCCAGCAGGCTGACGATCGAGAGTGGGACAATCATGAGCGAGCCTCCCGTGCCGTGCGGATGTAAAGCTGCGACCAGCGTTCGGCCAGCGTGCGCAAGTCGTAGCGGTCCTGTTGGGTGCGGCGTGCGTTGTCGGCCAGGATCCGCGCCAGGGGCGGTTCGCTGAACAGCGTTTCGATCTGCGCCGCCAGTTCCGCGCTGTCGGCCGGTGCTGCAAGCAGGCCGTTGTGACGGTCCTGCAGCACGTCGGGAATGCCGCCGACGCCGAACGCCACCACCGGCACGCCGGCCTGCATGGCTTCGAGCAGAATCATCGGGGTGCCTTCGGTGCGTGAGCTGATCACCAGGGCGTCGAGGCGGCTCCACCAGGCGTTCATGTCGGTCTGGTAGCCCGGCAATTCGATGCGCGTGGGCAACCCGGCATCGTTGATGCGCTTGAGCAGCGCCTGGCGTTCAGGGCCGTCGCCGAGCATCACCGCGTGCAGCGATGCATGCTTCTGGCACAACGGGATCATGGCGTCGAGGAACAGGTCCGGGCCTTTCTCGCTGCTCAAGCGGCCGACGTAGCCGACCCGCCAGCGTTGCTTGTCAGCGCGGTGGGCCAACGGCGTGCTGGCCGCTGGCAGGCCGTTGGGAATCACATCGAGTTTTTCCGCTCGCACGCTGGCCCGGCGATGCAGCGTGGCAATGCTCTCGGCCACGCAGACGACCCGCTTGACCGAGGCGGTGCGGCACAGTTGCAGGCTCAGCCAGGTATAGAAGCGCTGCTTGGGGCTCCGCGGCGTGAAACCATGCTGGGTGATCACCAGCGGCAGGCCCAGCAGCGTGGCGGCGGACCAGCCGAACAACAGCCCTTTGAAGTTGTGGGTGTTGATCAGCGGTCGTTCGTCCCGGCGCTGGCGCAGGTGCTGCAACAGCTCGGCCCAACTGGCGCAATGACGGCAATCGACCCCGGCCTGGCGAAAACGCGTGATCAAGGTCGGCGGCGCCGCCAGGAACAGCACCTGGTGCTGTCCGGGCGTTGCCAGGCAATGATCGAGCAGCATCCGCTCGGCCCCATAGAAGCCGCCGCTGTCGAGCAGATGAATGATCGACAGGGGGCTGCTGTGGTGGCTCGGGCCGAACGGCGCGTTCAATTTCGCACCCAATGGACAAGGCTGGGCAGGCTCCAGTTGCGGTGCGGGTTGACCTGCTCGGGGGACTGCTCGTTGATCACCAGCAGTACCGGCACATCCAGTTGCTGGGTGATTTGCGCTGGATGCTTGAAGCGATGGTCGAAGAACTCACGCACATAGACCAGGGCAATCGCCAGCAGCAGGCCGCTGAACATGCCGAAGACAATGATCAGCATCGGCTTGGGAAAGGCCGCGGCGGTGGGTTCGAACGGCGGGCTCAGGACCCGGGCGTTGGACAGGTCGTTGTCCAGCGAACGCGCGGTGCTGGCTTCGGCGAACCGCTGGGCATAGGTGGAGAACGCCGCGTGCAGGGCGTTGATCTCGGTGTCCATCTGCCGCAGCTTGCTCTGGGTTTCCTGCAATTGATGGATGCGTTCCTTGAACGTGGCGATGCGCTGGGCTTTCTGGTTGATCACCGAGCTGACGACGGCCAGGTCGGTGGTGCGTTCCTGGATCCGGTTGTTCACCACCTTCAGGAACTGCTGGCGCGTACGGACGATCTGTTCCCGGGCCAGCAGCATCGGTTCGCTGCCGGGCTGGAAGATCGCCAGGTCATTCATGTAGCGGCTGACCTGGCTGGTCAGTTGCTCGCCCAGTTGCCTGATTTCCCGGTCTTCGAAGGCAATGTTGTCCACGGTGGTGGTGAAGGTGAACGGGAAGGTGTAGTCGTTGAACCGCGAGCTGTTCGCCGCCGCGAGACTGGTCTTGAGGTAGTCGAGCCAGCGTTGGCTTTGCAGCAGGCGATCCTGGTACAGGTTCAGGGCCTGTTCTTCGGTGTTGATGGCGTTCAGGCGGAAGGTGATTTCTTCCTTGGGATCGGACGAACCGACGTTTTCCAGCAGCCCCAGCCGGGTGCCTTCCAGGCCGTCGAGACGGGTCTGGTATTGGGCTCTCTTTTGCTCGTAGAAGGTTTGCGGCAGTTCGATCGATTGCAGGTCCTGGCGGCTGGTGAGGTAGTTCTGCAGCAGTTGCGCCACGAACCGGGTGCCCTGGGCCGGGTCGCCGAAACTGTAGACGATGGAAATGACGTTGGAGCCGGGCAGGGTCTCGATCTTCAGGTTTTCGATGGCCTTGTCGGTCAGTGTATCGAGCATCGTGTCCCGCACCGGGTCGACCTCTAGTCCCAGGCTATCGCGCAGCGGGTTGATGACGTACTCGCGCAGGGGCTGGGTGATGTAGCGCTTGAGCGGTTCGCTCACCCACTTGTTGAGAATGCCTGGGCTTGGGGTGTATTCGCCCTGGTCGCGCAGGGTGCTGATGGTCTGCCGGATCAACGCCGGCGAGCGCAGGATATTGCTCTCGGTTTCCATGTCCGCCAGGGACGGCGGGATGAAGGTGGCATTTTCCTGGTTCAGCGACGTGGTGGCGTCGCCCTGGGAGAGTTTTTTCGACTGCACGATCACCTGGGCGGTGATATCGAAGCTCTGCTTGAGCATCAACGGCAGCACCAGGGCGATCACGGCGAAAATCAGGAAGACGCGCTTCACCCACTGCTTGTTGGCGAAGAAGATCCTGAAAAACTCATGCAGATAATTTTCCTTGGGGTTCATGATCGGTCACCTGAGTTTCAGTTGTCGCTGCCTTTGTTGTCGACGCGGTAGCCGAAGCTGAACCCCACGCCCTGGAACAGCACCACGTCGGCCAGTTGCCTGGCCAGTTCGCCAGCACTGGCAAGCTTGGTCTTGGGTACGAAAAGCATGTCTTCCGGTTGCAGGTAGGCGATCTGCGAGGCGTCACCGCTCAGGGCTTTTTCCACGTCGTAGTGGCGGGCTTCGACCTGGTTGCCGGTGCGCCGCATGATCACCACCGAGTCGAGCCGGGCCTTGACGTTCGTGCCGCGGGCCAGGGTCAGGGCTTCGAGGACCGAGATAGGCCGGCGGATCGGATAGGAGCCGGGCTGGGCCACTTCACCGAGGACGTAGATCTCGTTGCCAGCGGTGGACTTGAGCAGCACATCGACGGTCATGTGGCCTGGCAACTGGGCGTAGCGCTCGTTGAGGAAAGTTTCCAGCTGGTTGACGGTCATGCCTTGCAGCGGCACGGAGCCGATTTCCGGGAAGCTGGCGTAACCATCCCTGCCCACCGTGATTTCCCGGCTCATGCCGGTGCCCGGGTGGGTCAAGGTGTTGCGCAGGTTGGTCTCGCTGGACAGTGGGCTGGTCACCAGCACCGTCAATTGGTTGCGATTGGGCTGGAACAGCATTTTCTGGTCATAGGCGCGCTGCACCGCCAGGCGGGCTTCGTCGGTAGTCAGGCCGGCGATTTTTACCGAGGTGTTGGCCCCTGGCAGTTCGATACTGCCGTCGGGCATCACCTGTTGCGTGCCGTTGAGCTGGCTGGCGGCGGTGAAATTCAGGGCAACCTGGTCACCGGCCTGCACACGATAGGCTTGGGAGCCGGTGGTGCTGATGTGAAAAATCACGTCCAGCACGTCCTGGGGCCGCAGGGTCTGTTCGACCTTGGGCATGTCGGTGGCCTGGGCGTTGGCCGGCGGGGCCGTGAGGATCTGCACCGGCATCGAACGGGTATCGGTATTGCTGGAGCAACCGGCAAGCGGCAGCAACAACAGGACAAGCATTCTGGCGTTCATCTCGTCATCCTTTTGCAGGCTTACAGGTTGTTGTAGAGCCACTTGGGCATGTAGTACTTGCGGCGGTTGAACACGCTGCCCACCACTTTCGCGCCGGCCTGGGACAGGCGCTGGCGGGCGGCCTGGGCCACTTCCCAACGGGTGTCTTCACCACGCACCACCAGCACCACGCCGTCGACCTGGGTGCTGAGCACCAGCGTGTCGCTGGCCGAATACACCGCGTCGGCGTCGATCACTACAAAGCGGTATTGCGCCGCCAGTTGCCTGAACAGTGGGCGCAGGCGCTCGGGGCTCAGGTGCTCGGCATTGCGACCCAGGCGCCCGTGGGGCAACACGTCGAAGGGCAGGCTGGATGCCTGCACCACGCAGTCCTGCAGCAAGGGCGGGGCGAGGCTGTTGAACAACAGGTCGGTAAAACCGCGCTCCTTGTGCAACGACAGTTGCTGGGTGAGGTTGCGCGGTGACTGGCTGGCATCTACCAGCAGGACGCGACCGTTGCTCATCTGCGCCAGTTGAGCGGCCAGCGCCATCGCGCTGGTGCTGGTTCCGGTGCCGGTGTTGGCGGCCGTCAAGAGCAGGATCCGCAGGGAAGGGTCGAGCACGGTCGAGGTCAGGTTGGTCTCGCTCGGGCTGGCTATGGTCAGGATATTGGTTGAACCGTCCATTTAACTCGCTCCGTGGCCGCTGAACACTTTGAAGGGGGTAATCATCAGGATCTTCAGATCCAGCCACAGGCTTTGTTCAGCGATATAGCTGAGGTCCAATTCCACGCGCTGGTCGAAGTCGATATTGCTGCGCCCGGAGATCTGCCAAAGACCGGTCATGCCGGGGTAGATGCTCAGGCGCACAAGATGGTTGTCCTTGTATCGATAGGCATTGAACGAGGTCGGCCGCGGGCCCACCAGGCGCATGTCGCCGATCACTACATTGATCAGGTTCGGCAGTTCGTCGAGGCTGCTGCGTCGCAGGAACCGGCCGATGGGCGTGATGCGCGGATCGTTGTCGATCTTGAAGTCGATGGCATCGGCGCCGTGTTTGTTGAGGTGGCGCAGCGACTCCTTGAGCGCCTCGGCGTCGGCAACCATGGTGCGGAACTTGTACATGCCGAAGACCCGGCCGCGATAACCGGTGCGCTTCTGCACGAACAACACGGGACCTGGGCTGGAGAACTTGACCAGCAGCGCCAGGCCCAGCAGCAGCGGGCAGAGCAGCAGCAGGATCGCCAATGCGCCGAGGCAGGCTACCACGCGATTGGTGCGTGAAACCGTCCAGGGCCGGCCGCTGTCGCGACCGGTCAGCCAACCACGGCCCTGGCGATGGATGGCCGCGTCCAGGCGCCTGCGGTGCTCCGGATCGACACGCTTGTCGCGTCCGGGGGCGTTGATCTCGATGACTTGCTCATGTCGGGTCATGGATTCCTCCGCTGAGGTTGGGCCGCAAGCGTTCAGTCGCGAGCGGTGCGTGGGCAGGCCGTGGGTAGTAATCGAGGAACCACTGGATGAAGCGGCCCAGGCCCTCGTCCAGTTCGATACACGGTTTGAAGCCGGTGGCCCGTGCCAGGTCGCTGGCATCGGCGCAGGTGTTGAGCACATCCCCCGCTTGCAGGGGCAGCAGTTCGATGCGGGCGGTTTGTCCCAGGTGTTTTTCCAGCAGCTCGACATAGGTGCGCAGCGCCACCGGGTGCTGTCCGCCGATGTTGTAGATCCGCCACGGCGCGCGGCTGGTGGCCGGGTCCGGTTGTTCGTGATCCAGCAAAGGCGTGACCTGGGGCGCACGGTCGATCAGGCGGGCGATGCTTTCGACGATGTCGTCGATGTAGGTGAAATCGCGTTGGTGCTCGCCGTGATTGAACAGCTGCAGCACACGGTCTTGGGCAATGGCGCGGGCAAACTGGATTGGCGACATGTCTGGCCGGCCCCAAGGGCCGTACACCGTGAAGAAGCGCAGGCCGGTGCAGGGAATGCCGAACAGGTGGCTGTAGCTGTGGGCCATCAGTTCGTTGGCTTTTTTGCTGGCCGCGTACAGCGACAGCGGATGGTCGACGTTGTCCTGTACCGAATAAGGCGTGCGCGTGTTGGCGCCGTATACCGAGCTTGAAGAGGCATAGATCAAGTGCTTGACCGGATAGCGACGGCAGTTTTCCAGGATGTTCAGGAACCCGGTGATGTTGCTGTCGACATAGGCCTGCGGGTTTTCCAGGGAGTAGCGCACGCCTGCTTGGGCCGCGAGGTGAATCACGACCTCCGGGCACCGGGTCTGGAACAGCTCATCGATGGCTGGCGCGTCGGCCAGGTCGATCCGCGCCAGGGGAAATTCGCCGGCCTGCTCGTTCACCCAGGTCACGCGGTCGTGCTTGAGCTGGGGGTCGTAGTAGTCGTTGAAATTGTCCAGCCCACACACCCGATGGCCGTCGCACAGCAGTCGCCGCACGACGTGGGCGCCGATGAAGCCGGCTGCGCCGGTGACCAGGATGTTCATGTTTGTGACCCGGAGAGCGGGGTGCCCGGCACGGTGTGCCGCAGCCCGATACCGCGATACAGCAGCCCGGCGGCGGCCAGGTGGTCGGGGTTGTACAGGTTGCGGCCATCGATGATCACCCGGGCGCGCAACTTGCTGGCCAGCAGGTCGAAGTCCACCACGCGGAAATTCTTCCACTCGGTGCAGATCACCAGGGCGTCGGCGTCTTCCAGGGTGTCGTCGCGGGTGGCGCAGAGGTTCAGGTCCTTGCGGTAACCGTAGAGGCGCCGACATTCGGACATGGCTTCCGGGTCATAGGCGTGGACCCGGGCGCCTTCGCGCCACAGCGCTTCCATCAGGTAGCGGCTGGGGGCCTCGCGCATGTCATCGGTGTTGGGCTTGAATGCCAGGCCCCAGATGGCAATCGACTTGCCGGCCAGGCCGTCCTGGAATTGCGTCGCCAGTTTCTCGAAGAGGATGTGTCGCTGGCTGTCGTTGACGTCGGTGACGCTGCGCAACAAGCGCAGTGGCATGCCGCTTTGTTCGGCGGTGTGCAGCAAGGCCCGCAGGTCCTTGGGAAAGCACGAGCCGCCAAAACCGCAGCCGGGGTAGATGAAGTGGTAACCGATGCGCGGGTCCGAGCCGATGCCCTTGCGCACCGCTTCGATGTCGGCGCCCAGCCGTTCGGTAAGGTTGGCCAGTTCGTTCATGAAGCTGATGCGGGTGGCGAGCATGGCATTGGCGGCGTACTTGGTCAGTTCGGCGCTGCGGTTGTCCATGAACATCAGTTTTTCGTGGTTGCGGCAAAAGGGCGCGTAGAGCTCCGTCATCTGGTCGCGGGCCAGCGGATCGGCGGTGCCGATGATGATCCGGTCGGGGCGCATGCAATCGGCCAGGGCGCTGCCTTCCTTGAGAAACTCGGGGTTGGACACCACACGCACGTTCAACTGTTTCAGGCCCCGTCGCGCCAACGCCTGGCGGGCGCATTCGGCCACCTTGTCCGCCGTGCCCACCGGTACCGTGGACTTGATGATCAGGGTGCGGTCGCAGTCCATGAAGTCGGCGATTTGCCGGGTGACAGCCAGCACATGGCTCAGGTCTGCCGAGCCGTCTTCATCGGCAGGGGTGCCGACGGCGATGAAAATCAGCTCGCCGTGGTTGACCGCGTCGCTGGCCTGGGAGCTGAACGACAAGCGTCCGGCCTTGATGTTGTCTTCGAGCAAACTGGACAGCCCCGGCTCGCTGATGGTCGGTACGGCTTGTTGCAGTTGCCGGATTTTGTTCGGGTCGATGTCGATGCACAAAACGCGGTGACCGACGTCAGCCATTGCAGCCGCCTGGATCAACCCGACATACCCCGTTCCAAATACGCTCACGTCCATTCTTGGCGCGCCTCGCAGACCCATTGATGTAACTCGGATGAAACTGTTTAGAGGGGTATAGCGCAGCTTCAGAAAAGCGTGTCAGCAAAATGACAGTTGTCAGTGTTGGCAATTCAAGTGAAATCGGGCGTTTTGATATCAAGTCATTGACTGCCTTAGCAAAGTGGCTGTTTTACTGGGTGTTTAGGTAATTTGATAAACCGATAAACGGTAGTAGCCCATAGATTTTTACATTTTGTGACGAGGTTTCGTGTCATTTTTGGGGTAACTTTTTTTTGACGCGTGGTTGGGGAGAGGGGTTTCTTGCGCTTTGAGAGCCGGCTGCTAACGTGCAGGAACGAAGCACTTTTGACACGGCGATCCGGTCGAGGAAAACATGGCGCGCTACCTCAAGGAACTGCTGCTGGTTCTGTACCTGCTCAAGGGGTACGACTATTACCTGGACCGTCTGAATGCGTTGGGCCTTGGGGTCGCAACTTTGATGTTCGGCGCCATGTTCTCGGTGCTGGTGCTGGCGCTGTGGATGAGCGCCTACATACGCCAGACCCTGGTGAGGCATGTGTTTGCCTTGGCGATGTTTGTTTCAGCGGTGTTTTTCGAGGTGTACACCCGGGTCACGGACAGCTACCTGACCTATAGCCAGTTCGTTTCGCTGGTGTACTCGGGGGGATTTATCCAGGAGGCGGCCTATCAGTACCGCGATGTGATTATCAGCGCGGCGGTCAGCGGCTTGCTGCTGTTGTTCGGCATCGCCCTCAAGCCTCGAAGGTCGATGCGGCTGTCCGGGTATCTGCCAATGGCGGCACCCGTCCTGGGCGTGTTATTGCTCAGTGGTGTGTTGTTCGTGCGGGCGGGCGAGGGCGCGCGCGGCCTGCCCGTGATGTACACGCCGCTGGCCTATCTGAATCTGTTTGCCTACGAGTCCTTGCACAACACCATTGGCCCTCGGGAGCCGGTCAACCTGGCGCGACGATCGTCTTTGATCGAGCAGGATATCGTGCTGATCATCGATGAAAGCGTTGGTGGCAATTACCTGGATATCAACACGCCGTTCGGCGTACACACTGGCCTGAAGACGCCGCCCGAGGGCGTGGATGTTTTCAATTTCGGTTATGCGGCCTCCATTGCCAATTGCAGCGCCGACACCAATGTCACCCTGCGCTACGGCGGCACGCGCACCGACTACATGCGCATCAACAGCACCCGACCGTCGATCTGGCAGTACGCCAAGAAGGCCGGGTTGCGTACCGTCTATATCGACGCCCAACGCACCGGCGGCTACCTGCAGAACCTGATGACCGAACTGGAAAAACAGGACATCGACGAATTCGTCCAATTCGACCAGGCCAGCGTGCGCGACCGCGACATGGCGGCGGCGGCGAAGTTGATCGAGCTCCTGGGCGACAACCAGGCCGAACTGGTGGTGATCAACAAGGTGGGGGCGCATTTCCCGGTACACGACAAATACCCCGACGACTTCATGACCTACCGCCCGGCCTTGCCGCGAGGACAGTTCCAGGACGTGGCCGACACCGGCAGCCGCGACGGCTTCAATGGTCAGAAAGATGACTGGTTGCTGTACCGCAACGCTTACCAGAACACCTTGTTGTGGAACGTCGGCGAGTTCTTCAAGCGAATCTTCCAGCAGGCCGACCTGAGCCATGCCGTGTTGATCTACACCTCCGACCACGGCCAGGACCTGCACGAGCGCGGCAACCCCGGGCTCAACACCCATTGCGGCGGTGACCCGGTGGCGGAGGAGGGGTTGGTGCCGTTGGTGGTGATCCAGGGCTCGCAGTTGCATGCCCTGGATTGGCGCCAAGCCTGGGCACAGAACAAAGACCGCTCCAGCCACTACAACATTTTCCCGACGCTGTTGCAGTTGATGGGGTACGAGCCGGCTGGGGTCGAAGCGATCTATGGCAAGTCCCTGGATCAACCGACCGATGACGACTTCACCTTCAACTACCGCTTCAATGCGCGCTTGGGGGCGAAACCGGCTTGGAAACACATCGACTTGGGCGACATCGTGACACCGCAGTCCGGCCAGGTTGAGATGGCGGTGGGGCATTGATTGGCGCTGAGCTCTTGGTGGGCGAGCTTGTAGCCGGTCAGGATGTTATTGATTGAGTACATATCCGTTGCTGCGGTAACCGCCAGTGGCCGTTACCGCAGAAACGGATATACACCCCAACCCGACGAGCAAACCCAGGCTCTGTGGCATCTACCTCGTCGTAGCTATTCTGGTTGCTGAGTATCAGGCAGGTTCATCCCGGGTGGGGACCGTCCCTCAACTCCGCTATCCTGAGCCCCACGTTCATCCATCGAGCCTTTTCATGCTTGAAGTCCGCGATGTTTTCAAAAGCTACGCCACGCCCCAAGGCCCATTGCCGGTGCTGCAAGGCATCGACCTGACGCTGATGCCAGGCAGCAGTCTGGCGTTGATGGGGGAGTCGGGCAGTGGCAAGAGCACCTTGCTGCACCTGGTCGCTGGGCTGGACAAGGTGGATCGCGGCAGCATTCGCAGCGGCGAGTATCGACTCGATGGCATGAGTGAAAGCCAGTTGGCGAATTGGCGACGCACGGAAATCGGTCTGGTGTTCCAGCAGTTCAACCTCATCAGCAGCTTGTCGGTGGAGGATAACCTGGCGTTCCAGGCGCGTCTGTGCGGCCGTCATGACGCAGCTTGGCAAGCCCATCTGGTGCAGCGGCTCGGGCTTTCAGGGCTGCTGCGGCGTTACCCTGAGCAGCTTTCCGGCGGCCAGCAACAACGGGTGGCGCTGGGGCGGGCGTTGGCCTCGCGGCCGCCCTTGTTGCTGGCCGATGAACCCACCGGCAGTCTCGACGAGGCCACAAGTGACGAAGTGCTGCAACTGCTGCTGGAACTGCTGGATGGCAGCCCCACCAGCCTGTTGATGGTGACCCACAGCCCGCGGGTGGCGGCTCGCCTGGCCCAACGCGTGGTGTTGCACGGCGGGCGATTGGCGCAGGTGGCCCAGGGGTGATGATTTTTCGTCAGACCCTCAAGGCCCTGCTCAGCCATTGGCGCCAACACCCGGTGCAATTTTTCAGCGTGCTGACGGGCCTGTGGCTGGCCACCAGCCTGCTCACCGGCGTGCAGGCGCTGAACAGTCAGGCCCGGGACAGCTACGCCCGGGCCAGCCAACTGATCGGCGGCGAACCCCAGGCCAGCCTTAGTGCACCCGGCGGCGGCACTTTTACGCAGCAATGGTTTGTCGAGTTGCGGCGCCAGGGCTGGCCGGTGTCGCCGGTGTTGCAGGCGCGGGTGATGCTCAAGGACCGCGAGGATCAGCGCCTGCAACTGATGGGCATCGACCCGGTGTCACTGCCACCTGGTGCAGCACTGGCGGGGCAGGCGCGGGAGATGACCGAGGTGGTGGCGTTCTTTACCGATCCCGGTCGCACCTGGATTGCCCCGCAGACCTTGCAGGCCCTAGGGCTGAACGAGGGCGACCGGCCTCGCACCGTCGATGGACGTTCCCTGCCGCCGCTGCATGTCCAGGAGGATATGGCGCCGGGCGTGCTGTTGATGGACATCGGTTTCGCCCAGCAGGTACTCGGGTTGCCGGAGCAACTGTCGCGGCTGCTGTTGCCCGCCACGTTCAGCGCCGCATTGCCGGAAGCGTTCAACGGTCGACTGCTACTCAAGCACGCCGATGAAGAAAACAACCTGTCGCGCCTGACCGAAAGCTTTCACCTGAACCTCGACGCCTTGGGGTTTTTATCCTTCGTGGTGGGGCTGTTCATCGTTCACGCGGCCATCGGCCTGGCCCTGGAACAACGCCGCAGTCTGTTGCGAACTCTGCGCGCCTGTGGCGTCAGTGCGCGGGTACTGGTCACCAGCCTGACCATCGAATTGGGCGCGCTGGCCTTGCTGGGCGGGATCGCCGGGGTGCTCAGCGGCTATTGGCTGGCGAGCCTGTTGTTGCCCGATGTCGCGGCGAGCCTGCGGGGGTTGTACGGCGCCGAAGTGGCCGGGCACTTGAACCTCAGCCCGTGGTGGTGGTTCAGCGGTGTCGGCCTGAGCCTGCTCGGTGCGCTGCTGGCGGGGGCCGACAGCTTATTGCGGGCGGCGCGCCTGCCCTTGCTGGCGCTGGCCAATCCCCAAGCCTGGCATCAGGCCCATGCCCGGTGGCTGCGACGCCAGGGTTGGGTAGCGACGGTGGCGGCGTTGATTGCTGCATCGGCGTTGATCTGGGGCGATAGCCTGGCCAGCGGTTTTGTCCTGATGACCGCCTTGTTGCTGGGCGCGGCGCTGGCCTTGCCGGTGTTGCTCAACAGCGCGCTGAAGCGGCTGTTGCACCGCAGCCGCTCGGTGCTCGCGCAATGGTTTCTCGCCGATTGTCGCCAGCAATTGCCGACGCTGAGCCTGGCGCTGATGGCCTTGTTGCTGGCGCTGGCGGCGAACATCGGCGCCGGCAGCATGACGGCCGGTTTCCGCCAGACCTTCAGCAACTGGCTTGAACAACGGCTGACGGCCGAGCTGTACATCAACCCGCAAACCCCGGCCCAGGCGGAGGAACTGCACACCTGGCTCAAGCAGCAACCGGCGATCACCGCTGTCGTTCCGCTCTGGCAGGTCTCGGTCCCGTTGCAGGGCTGGCCGACGGATATTCATGGCATCATCGATCACCCCCACTATCGACAGCATTGGCCGCTGCTGGAGTCGGCCGGTGACAAGCCGTGGGAGCAACTGGCCGCCGCCGATACCCTCATGCTCAGCGAACAACTGGCCCGGCGTCTCAAGGTGAGTATCGGCGATCAGTTGACCCTGCCGACACCGCAGGGCCCATGGGCACTTCGCATCGTCGGAATCTACGCCGACTACGGCAATCCCAAGGGCCATGTGCTGGTCAACGCCGACCACTTGCTGACGCACTGGCCGAACCTGACGCCGAACCGTTTCAACCTGCGCATCGAGCCGTCGGCCATCCCGTCGCTACTGACAGCGTTGCAAGGCCGGTTCAGCCTGGATGACAGCCGCATCGTCGACCAGGCCCGGCTCAAGGGCTGGTCGACCCAGGTGTTCGAACGCACCTTCGCCGCCACCGCTGCCCTCAACAGCCTGACCCTGGCGGTGGCCGGGGTGGCGTTGTTCATCAGCCTGCTGACCCAGAGCCAGAGTCGCCTCGGCCAGTTGGCACCGCTGTGGGCACTGGGCGTGACGCGGCGGCAGTTGATGCTGCTCAACCTCGGCCAGACCTGGCTGCTGGCGTTGCTGACCCTGGTCCTGGCGTTGCCGCTGGGCATCGCCCTGGCCTGGTGCCTGGACGCGGTAATCAATGTGCAGGCCTTCGGTTGGCGCCTGCCGTTGCGGGTGTTTCCGTTGCAATTGGCGCAATTGCTGGCCCTGGCGATGCTCGCCACGCTGCTGGCATCGGCCTGGCCGCTGTATGCGTTGTACCGCACCCAGCCGGCGGATTTGCTGAGGACCTTTGCCCATGAAGATTAAAGTTGGCGTGTTGCTGCTGGCATTGCTCAGTGGTTGCGATGACTCAGCACCAACGCAAAAGGGCTTTGCCGGCCTCGGCGACCAGGCTGTCGCGTTCACGCCGGTTGTGCCTGGGCGGGTGTTCAGTTTCCCCACCGACCATGGCCTTCATGAAGGTTTTCGCATCGAGTGGTGGTACGTCACCGCCAATCTCAAGGATGCCCAGGGGCATGAGTTCGGCGTGCAATGGACGCTGTTTCGCAGCGCCTTGAATGCCGCGCCCCAGCCCAGCGGCTGGCGTAACCAGACGATCTGGCTCGGCCATGCTGCGGTCACGTCTGCCACCGTGCACCATGCCGCCGAGCGATATGCACGAGGCGGGGTGGGGCAGGCCGGGGTGCAGGCGGTGCCCTTCAATGCCTGGATCGACGACTGGCAATTGAGTACCCAGGCTTCAGGGGCCGAGCCGTTGGCGGACATGCAATTGAAGGCGCGCGACCCGCGCTTCAGCTATGCGTTGCGGCTGACGTCGAGCCGGCCACTGGTGTTGCAGGGCGATCAAGGTTTCAGCCAGAAATCCGAACAGGGGCAGGCGTCGTATTACTACAGCCAGCCGTTCTTCCAGGCCAGCGGTGAATTGGAAATCGATGGTCAGCGTTATGCGGTCAGTGGCCCGGCCTGGCTCGACCGCGAATGGAGCAGCCAGCCCCTGACCGCAAACCAGACCGGCTGGGACTGGTTTTCCCTGCACCTGGACAACGGCGAGCACCTGATGCTCTACCGCATGCGCCACAAGGACGGCGCGCCGTACCTCACAGGCACCTGGATCGACGCGCAGGGCCAAGCGCAGACCCTGCACGCCGGGGAAATCAGCCTCGTGCCCCAGGACACTGCCAAGGTCGCCGGGCGCTCGATGCCGGTTGGCTGGGCCATCAAGATCCCCAGCAAGCAACTCGACATCACCCTCCACGCGCTGAACCCCAACGCCTGGATGAACCTGCGCATTCCCTATTGGGAAGGGCCGGTGCAACTGCGTGGTAGCCAGGGCGGCACCGGTTACCTGGAAATGACCGGCTACTGAGAATCGCCGGAACTCCCCGCGAACGTCGACCCTCATAGCTTATGAATGTCTCGCAGGAGCCCGTCATGAGCGATGACCTCAAACTTCCGTCGCTGGCCGATTGGCAGCGATTGTTCGACGACAAGGCCTACTGGCAGCAGTCCCCCGATGCTCACTTCACCGAGCTGATGCGGGTGGCCAATGACTTGTTCGGTCAGGGCGCCATCGACCTGGCGCAGTGGCAGGCCTTGAAGACCAAGGCCGAGCAACTGCACCAGCGTTCCCCGGATGCCAATGTCACTGAAGAAGTCGCCGACCCCGACGCCTGACGCCTCACCCCTGACCTCAGGCCTGAAAGATTCAAGGAGTTCGCCATGCAGCACCGTCCCGATCAAACCCGGAAAAACCCTGACGCCCCGGCATTGCCCGGTGAAGTGGAACGCGATAACGATGCCTTGCGACCCAATGACCCGACCAAGCGCAAACAACAGCACGGCGACCCTGAGGCAGGGGATACCGATGCTCAGAAAACCGGTCGGCGTGGCTGAATGACGTCACGTCGACGGGTATTAAAAAAGAGTTTTTCAGGACTGTTTAATTTTGTTTTGTCGATAACTTTGTCTACTTGTCCATGTTTTGTATAACTATTTGTACAGCTATACGCAGCCCCCCAAACCCTGGCTACGCAGGCGTTGTGTGCACGCTGTGTAGGAGCTGCCGAGTGCAACGAGGCTGCGATCTTTTGATCTTTCGCTTGAGATTCAAGTATCTGGGGAAAGATCGCAGCCTCGTTGCACTCGACAGCTCCTACAGCTCCTACAGCTCCTACAGCTCCTACAGCTCGTACAGATCCTGAGCGCGATAGTTGCAACGATGAATAATTATTTAAACAGGCTCACGGACATATTCTAAAAGTTCGATTATTATTGTGCCCGTTCGCCCAGTGTCAGGCTCTTTACCAGTGCATGGATTGCCGAGGCCATCGCACTGGGCGAACACCGCCCTGAATCAACAACTATCGATTATTTTCAACGGCACATCGACCCGCAGAGCGGGCCGATGCGTGAGTGGCTGCCTCAGATTCAACCAGCGACCGGTGAGCGCCAGTCATCGGAGCCCGAGGTGCCGCTGACTTCGTGGGTCCAGGTGATTTTGCGATATGTGAAGTGCACGTCTTCGAGATGGGTGAAGTGTGCGTTCTCTGGGTCCTGGCAGTTGCGCATGTAGTCCTTGATATCAACGATGATCGCGTCCTCCAACGTGGTGGTGTAGTAGTGCTCCTGGGTGCCTGCTGCCGAAGTGCGGTACCACTGGATCTTGACCTCCTTCAGCCGTTCGCCGCTCGTTAGGGCGACCTGCAGCAGTGGCGAAGCTTTATCGAATACCTTGGTGATGATCAGGGGTTTGTGTATGCGCTGGCTGGTTGGCTGACCGGACTGGGGATCGCGAGGGATGGTCACTTGGTGCTCGAAAGCTTGCACCATGACCTGGTCTTCATGACCCTCTTGGTAGGTGTTGCCCACTGAATCGGCGGTAAACGCACCGGCAGTGATCAGACCTTGTTTGTAGCCCTCAACGGACATGTATGCGGGAGTTGCCAATGGATGCTCTCCTTCCTGGATAACGATAGGACCTGGGACGGGAGTCGCCCCGAGGTGGCCTGACGGTTATCAAGAGCTATGCCATTTTTAAAAAAACTATATATATCAATAAGTTGATGCGTTGTCGGGCGGTTATTCCTTCCAGGCAGGCAAGAAAGCGCACAAAGGTTTGCCCGGCGCCTTGCAGCTCCTCGCGGCTTGACCGAACGCCGCGATAGCCAGGTAGCGTGGTCGATGAAGGCGCGCCGCGCGGCACGCCGGTTATGCAGCTTCTTGCCGCTTTATCCTTCAGCTTGTTCCTACACGCCCAATGCAGCCCTGCACTCATCGATGGAGCGCTGTTGCGTCTGGGCATACAGCCCCAGTTCATCGATGGTCGCTCGCCCCAGCGCCTCTTCGAAGGCCTGGCGATTGGACTGGCCGGCATAGTGACTCTGGGCGGCATCGCCGAGGTTCGACTGGAAGATGCCGGCGGCGCTGACAGGCAGGAAGTCCTCGTACACCAAGGGTTCGGCGCGCAGGTATTGCTGCTCGAGCAAGTGCTCCAGGGAGACGGCTTGCTCGAGGGTGCCCTTGTCGGCGAGGCCCTCGGGCGTGACGAAATAGCGGAAGTACGCCAATGCCTGTCGGCGCAGTTCGTCGTGGTTGTCAGGGAATTCAACAAAGTGTTCGGTCATCAACCGGTTGTAGCGTTCGGCGTTGGCTTCGTTGGGAAACTCCCCCAGCGCGTCGCGCGCGGCGTTCAGCAATTGATCGTAGAGCGCGCGGCCCTTGGGCGTGAGGGCCGCGCCACGTTGTTCGATTTCGCCGAAGCGGGCGCTGTGGCTGCCTTGGGTCTGGGGCTGGTCGGTGAAGGCGACGGGCTCGTCGAGCGCCTTGAAACTGGTCTGGCGCAGCAGGATCGGGCATTGGCGGCGGGGTGGGCCTTCGATCACGGCCTTGGGAGTAATGCCGTGCGCCGGCATCCGGGCCTGGACGATGTCGATGTCCAGGGTGCGCGGTGTCAGGTGATTGATGTGCGGGCCCTTGAACGCCACCACGTCGGCGATCAGACGATGTTGGGCGCTCAGTTGCCGGTACTGTTCGGCGGTGACGGTGGCGCTGTGGTGCCAGCGAAAGGTTTCCAGGGCCTGTAGGACGAAGTCCTCAGCCTGGGCCTCGGTCAGGCCGCCCTGGCGTTCGGCCAGGTCAATGAGCTCAAGGGCGCGGGGGGTAAAGATCCGGCGTTTGTCCAACACCGACTCGGCAAAGGCCCGAAGCTCGGCGTTCTCGATCAGTTCCAGGCGCAGCAGCGAGGTAAACACCCGGAACGGGCTAACCTGCAACGCGCTTTCGTGCACAGCGCGGAAAGCGGTGGAATGCACCGGCACCCCGGCTGGCGTGAGGTCGTAGTAGCCCACCGGCTGCATGCCCATGACCGCGAATAGACGCCCCAGGGTCGCCAGCTCGGCGGCGGTGCCGACGCGGATCGCACCGTGGCGTTCCAGGTCCAGGCGCTCGAGCTCGCCGGTGCTGCGCAGGTGTGCGGCCAAGGCCGGGTCTGCGGCCAGCACTTGGGCGTTGGTGTGCTCCACCAGCTTCATCAGGGCGCCATACAGCGGCACCTCGTCGCGGTACATGTCGGACATCGCCCTGGAGAAGCGTTGGCGGATCAGGTCGGGGCTGACGAAGCTCATCGTGAGAATTCCTGGCGAGGGCTGTGGGAAAGTTGGACGAAAGATCGCAGCCTTCGCCGGCCCCGGCAAACGAAGAATCTTCAGGACTTCATTCTGCCAGGGACTGATCCACCAGCTCGATCCAGTGCCGCACGGGCGTGCGACCGGCACCGTCGAGGTGGTGCTGGCAGCCGACGTTGGCGGTGACGATCAGCTCCGGTTGGCCGCTTTCCAGCGCATTGAGGCGGTTGTCGCGCAATTGCCGCGCCAGGGCAGGCTGGGTCAGCGAATAGGTGCCGGCCGAGCCGCAACACAAATGGCCGTCGGGCACCTCGGTGAGGTTGAAACCCAGCCGCGTCAGCAGCGCCTCGATGCTGCCGCCGAGTTTCTGCGCGTGTTGCAAGGTGCAGGGGCAATGTACGGCAATGCGCTGGTTCCTGGCCGCGCAGATCTGTTCCAGCGGCTCCTTGCCAAGCACTTGCACCAGGTCCAATGCCCGTTCGCTGACTTGTTTGGCCTTGGCGGCATAGCCAGGATCATGTTCCAGCAGGTGCCCGTAGTCCTTGATGAATGCGCCGCAGCCGCTGGCCGTCTGAACGATGGCTTCGGCACCGTTTTCCAGGTGCGGCCACCAGGCGTCGATGTTCTGTCGGGCGCGGTCCAGCCCGGTGGCCTGGGCGTCGAGGTGATAATCCAGCGCGCCGCAGCAGCCAGCCTGCGCACAGGGGATCGCGCTGATGCCGAGTCGATCCAGCACCCGCGCCGCCGAGGTATTGGTGTTGGGCGACAGGCCCGGTTGCACGCAGCCTTCGAGCATCAACACTGTGCGCCGATGCCGGACCGGTGGACGTTCGCGGTGGGCTGGGGAGGGGTGGGGCAACTTGGCGCTCAGGTTCGCCGGCAGCAACGGACGGAAGATCGCCCCAAGGCGCAGCAGGGTCTTGAACCGCTCGGGACTGGCGGCCAGGCTGCGCAGCCCCAGGCGCAGTGCACGTTGGCTGGCGGGGCGCGGCACGGCTTGGTCGACCACCGCCCGGCCGATGTCCAGCAGGTTGTGATAATCCACGCCCGACGGGCAGGTGGTCTCGCAGTTGCGACACGACAGGCAGCGATCCAGGTGCAGTTGGGTGCTGGCCGTCGCTGGCTGGCCTTCGAGCACTTGCTTGATCAGGTAGATGCGTCCGCGCGGGCCGTCCAGTTCATCGCCGAGCAATTGGTAGGTGGGACAGGTGGCATTGCAGAAGCCGCAATGCACGCAACTGCGCAGGATGCGTTCGGCTTCTTCGGCGCGGGGCAGATTTCTGGCTTGGTCGCTAAAACGGGTCTGCATAGGTAGTGTCCTGTATCACAAATGCTGTTTCTTTTTGACGGCGTCTGTTGTCGTCATGCTGCGTTGCCGCTCCTCGCCATAGCGGGCTATGACTCGTCGCGGCGCCTTGCCTGACGACAACAGCCACTCGTCAAAAAGGAACACATTTGCGACACAGGACACTATAACTCCGGGTACATTCGACCAGGATTGAACAGCCCCAGGGGATCGAGCTGGGCCTTGAGTTGCCGGTGATAGCGCAGCAGTGCCGGGGCCAGTGGCTGGAACGGTGTGTCGCTGGCACCCTGACGATAGCAGGTGGCATGGCCGCCGACTTCATGGGCCAGGGCCTGCACCGTGTCGGCCTCGGTTTTCAACCAGCGTTGAGCGCCGGCCCAGTCGATCAGTTGCGCGCCGGGCAGGGTGAGCGGCCCGGTATGGTTGGGTAACGACAGGCGCCACAGCGGCAAGCCTTCATCGAAGAAGGCCAGTTGATGTTCGTTGAGTGCCGTCCAGTATTGATCGTCGATCACCTCGCCACCGAAACGCTGATGAGCGGCGCTGACCGAGCCTTCGCCACCCTCCAGGCGCAGGTGCAGGCAGTTGCCGTCATGGCTGGCGGCGCTGATGGGCAAGGGTTGTCGGCCCCATTCGGCGAGTTTTTCCAGGGCCTCGGTGCTGTCCAGTTCCAGGCGGATACTCAGGCTGTGACGGGGCTTGGGCAGGACCTTCAAGGAGACTTCGGTGATCACCCCCAGGCAACCGAAGCTGCCAGCCAACAGGCGCGACAGGTCGTAGCCGGCGACGTTTTTCATCACCTCGCCGCCGAAGCGTAGCAACGTGCCGTGGCCACTGATCAGGCGCGTGCCCAAGACGAAGTCGCGCACCGAACCGGCCCATGGGCGACGCGGCCCCGACAGCCCGGCGGCGACCATGCCGCCGACCGTGGCGTCGTCGCCAAATGCTGGCGGTTCGCAGGGCAGTCGTTGCCCCGCAGCGTCCAGGGCGCCAAGCAGTTCCCGCAGCGGGGTGCCGGCCCGGGCCGTGATGACCAGTTCGGTGGGGTCATAGTGGACGATGCCCCGATGCACGCGGGTGTCCAGCACTTCGCCGGCCACTTCGCGCCCCAGGAAAGCCTTGCTGTTCGAACCCTGGATGCGCAGCGGCGTGGCGTCGGCCCGTGCGCGATTGACCTGTGCGAGCAGCAGGTCGCTGGCGTCCTGGTCGGCTTCGCGGCTCATCAGAAACGCTCCAGTTCAGGAAACGGCAGTTGCCCGCCATGGATGTGCATGGCACCGAATTCGGCGCAGCGGTGCAGGGTGGGGATGTTCTTGCCGGGGTTGAGCAGACCTTTGGGATCGAACGCTGCTTTTACCGCGTGGAACAGGTTCAGTTCGTTGCTGTTGAATTGCGTGCACATCTGATTGATTTTTTCCCGGCCGACACCGTGTTCGCCAGTGATGCTGCCGCCCACCTGGACACACAGTTCGAGGATTTTTCCGCCCAGGGTTTCGGCGCGCTCCAGTTCGCCGGGCTGGTTGGCATCGAACAGGATCAGCGGGTGCATGTTGCCGTCGCCGGCGTGAAAGACGTTGGCGACGCGCAGGCCATGTTCGGCACCGAGGCTGGCGATGCGCTGCAGTACCTCGGGCAAGGCGCGTCGCGGGATGGTGCCGTCCATGCAGTAATAATCCGGCGCCAGGCGGCCCACCGCCGGGAAGGCGTTCTTGCGCCCGGCCCAGAAGCGCAGCCGCTCGGCTTCGTCCCGCGCCTGACGCACCTCGGTGGCACCGGCCTGCTCCAACACCTGGCGGACCCGTTCGCAATCGTCATGGACATCGGCCTCGACCCCGTCCAGTTCACACAGCAGGATCGCTTCGGCCTCCACCGGATAGCCGGCGTGGATGAAGTCCTCGGCGGCGCGGATCGCCAGGTTGTCCATCATTTCCAGGCCACCGGGAATGATGCCGGCGGCGATGATGTCGGCCACCGCCCGCCCGGCCTTGTCCACCGAATCGAAACTGGCCAGCAACACCTTGGCGACCTGGGGCCTGGGCAGCAGTTTGACTGTCACTTCGGTGATCACCCCCAGCAAGCCTTCGGAACCGGTGAACAGCGCCAGCAGGTCCAGGCCCGGCGAATCCAGGGCTTCGCTGCCCAGGGTCAGGCGTTCGCCTTCGACGGTGAGGATTTCCAGCTTCAACAGGTTATGCACCGTCAGGCCATACTTGAGGCAGTGCACGCCGCCGGCGTTTTCCGCGACATTGCCGCCGATGGAGCAGGCGATCTGCGACGAGGGATCCGGCGCGTAATACAGCCCGAACGGTGCCGCCGCCTGGGAAATCGCCAGGTTGCGTACCCCTGGCTGAAGCCGCGCGGTGCGGGCGTCGGGGTCGATGTGCAGGATCTGGTTGAACCGCGCCATCACCAGCAACACGCCGCTTGCCAGGGGCAGGGCGCCGCCGGACAAACCGGTCCCGGCACCCCTGGCGACCACCGGCACATTCTGCCCATGGCAGAGCTTGAGCAGCGCTTGCACCTGCTCGACGCGCCTGGGCAAGACCACCAGCAGCGGCGTGGAGCGGTAGGCCGACAGGCCATCGCATTCGTAGGGCTTGAGGTCTTCTTCCAGGTGCAGGATGTCCAGGTCTGGAACCTGTGCCTGCAAGGCTTGAAGCAGGGCCTGTTTGTCCACCTTGGGCAAGGGGCCGTCGAGGTGTTCGTCGTAGAGGATGTTCATGAAGTCGATACCTCTGGGTCGGCTCGAATCCCTGTGGGAGCGAGCTTGCTCGCGATGGCGGTGGGGCAGCTTGCATCCATGTTGAATGTGTCACCGCTATCGCGAGCAAGCTCGCTCCCACATGGGGGTTCATTTTGTTATTTTTGCATCGCCGTCACTGCCTCAACCCGTTGAGAAACTCCCGATACAGCGCCGCGGTTTTTCCCGGTCGTTCCACCATCGGCATGTGGCCGATACCGTCCCAGATTTCCACCCGCAAGTCGGCGATGCCCTTGCTCCACACCGGCACGCTGCTGACGTCGATCAGCCGGTCCTTGCGACCCCAGAGTAGCAGCGATGGAGCGCTAATGTCGGCCAGGCGCGGTTCCATCGGCGGGCTGGCGCGAAAGTCGACGAAGATCTCCGCCAGTTCATCGCGGCGCTGTTCGTAACGTTCGGCCATTGCCGCCAGCACCACGCTGGGCACCCAGGGCGGGGAGGCCATGGTCATTGCGTAGAACGGCGCGAAATCGTCCCGCGAGTCGACGAGGAACGGGTTATGTCCGGCGGCCAGGTGGCGTTCCATGTCGCTGGCCTGGGGCGCGGTGACGCCGGCCGGATCGATCAGCGCAAGGGTCAGCACGCGCTCGGGCGACGTGGCCGCCAGCCATGCGGCGAGGTAGCCGCCCATGGAATTGCCGATCACATGGACCTTGTCCAGGCCACAGGCATCGAGCAACTCGATGACCCGCCGGGCCTGGGTCGGGATGTCATAGCCGCCGCCGGCCTTGAAGCCGGTTTCGCCATGGCCGGCCAGGTCGGGCACCACCACCCGGTAGTCGTCGACAAAATGCCGGGCAAAGCGCAGCCAGAGGTTCTTGTCGGCGCTGTAGCCATGCAGCATCAGGATGCTACCGGACGCTTCATAGGGCCCGCCTTGCCAGGTCGACACGGTCATCTCGCTGATGGGGACGGTGATCTTGTGCAACCGGTAGAGACGTGCCTCCAGCGCCATGCCCATGTCATACAGCACATGGCCGATACCTGGATACGTCAACCAGCTCCAAGCGATAAACACGGCAAGGACTACCCACAACACCAACATGTTTTGCCCTCCTGGGTCAGGACAGAATGTGATCGACCAGCCTGAGCCGACGGGTCAGATACTGTTAAGTGAAGCTGAAACCCGAGCACATCGCGATGACATGACCGCTTTTGCTTTGATACCAACCATGACAGCGGACGGATGAGTCATGTAAAGCCGGAATCTGCGGCGGGGCGGGGCATGCGAAAGAGAATAAATACCCCCTCATTCAGTGGTGGCTATTTGATGCCGCCCTGATAGACTCCAAGTGACCCCCCCCGTCCCAATGACTTGGGAAACCCGCGGTGCAGAGGCTTCTATGCAAAAAACGGGAAAAAAGGGACGGACGCTCGCCAGGAGGCTGTATATATCGCGCACTCTGGGCTTGACGCTGGGGTTGGTATTGGTAAGTGCTGCCGTCCTTCCCCTCGAACCGGCGCCGTGGGTCTGGGGTTTCATGCTGTTCAACGGCCTGCTCTGGCCACACTTGTCCTATTGCTGGGCCCGCCGATGCGCGGTGCCATACCACGCCGAACACCTCAATTTATTGATCGATGCGGCGCTTGGCGGTTTCTGGGTCGCGGCGATGCAGTTCAACCCGCTGCCCGCTGCCGTCACGCTGGCGATGATGGCGATGAACAATGTTGCCATTGGCGGCCTGCGCTTCTTGTTTGTCGGGGCGATTGCCCAAGCGGCAGGCATTTTTGTAGGCGAAATGATCTTTCCGCTGACTAGCGTGCCCATGACCAGTGCGGCGCAGCTCTACGCCTGTTTACCCCTGCTGTGCCTGTATCCGATGGCGCTGGGTTGGTTCTGCTTTCGCCAGGCCTACGCCCTGGGGCGGCAAAAGCGCGAGTTGCTGGCCCTGAGTCGCACCGACAGCCTGACCGGGTTGCTTAACCATGGCGCCTGGAAAGATCGCCTCAACGAGGAGTTCCAGCGCTGCCTGCGTCACCCCAATGACGGGGCAGGGCGCGGCGCGCTTGCGCTGATCGACATCGATCACTTCAAGGCCATCAATGACACCTATGGCCATGTCGCCGGCGACATCGTGCTGCGCCAGCTTGGCAAGATGCTCAAGCAAAACCTGCGCGCCGCCGATGTGGTCGGGCGTTATGGCGGGGACGAGTTCTGTGTGATTCTGCCGGACCTGACGCTTCACAATGCCGTGCAGGCCATGGACGGGTTGCGCGAGCGCTTTGCGACGCTCAGCTATGAACAGAACCCGGCGCTGAAGGTGAGCCTGAGCATTGGCCTGGCAGCCTTCAACCCGACTTATGGCGATGCGACCCATTGGCTCAATGATGCCGACCAGGCGCTTTACGAGGCCAAGACCAGCGGGCGCAATCGGGTCACTTGTTACGGGCATCGGCAGAGGTTGGAAGCGCCAGCGGTTTTTCCTTAAGGCAATGGTTGGATTGCGTTGGCACTTTTCAATACCAAACAAGGATGGAAATAGTTTGATCAAAGGTGCTTCGTTTTCTCAGGTAGCAGACCAGAAAGCGCCGTCAGTCAGGCAATGAATTGTATATTGTGGAGATGGCTGATTCTGTCGTCAGCATATTTACATTGATTCCGCGAGTGTAAGGTCTCGCGGAATCAGGTTGAGTGATTTTAGTTAGTGCGCTATGAGGCACGTTTATCAACTAGATCTATTTCAATGTAGTCGTAAGTGGGGTCGGAATTGTATACATATACCCGTCTTCCGACCTTCCAGGCATAGGAGCTCCAATGCCCAGCAACCGTGTCGCCCACGCTGGGGAGTGCAGCGCTGACAAAGTTTTTATATTCAAATGTAGTTCCTTCGTATTTGAATTTAACTAACATTTCAAGGCTCCTTCTGAGTTACTACTTTTAGTGAGGGTTTCGTTCGTGGCTGTAGTAGCAATCATAATTACCAATTACAGGGAGGTGCTATTGCAGCAAGATCAATTTGGCGTTAGAGGAGTTTTGTTGTCACCTGTAAGAAATTACAGTGGCGACAAACGGTTCCGCTGGAGACTCGCTTAAGGAAATTTCTACGGCCAATGGTAGTTTTCAGTTAGCAATCCCTAATGAATGTATCCAATTAGACGTGCCAGGATTTTCAATGAAGTCCACTAGAAAGCGCTGATTTACTGTGGATTTATCCAGAATGTCTGCCAAGGCCCATGACGTGACCCTCAACCTTGAACCGGGTCGCCCGGCCGATGGTTTGGTGGTGTGGCGCAAGGGCAGCGCTACGGCGCTGGTGGAGGTCAAGGGCAAGGCGTCCCACGCCGGTGTCGCGCCGGAACTGGGGCGCAATGCGGCGATGGACGCGGCGCACCAGATTCTGCAACTGGGCAAGCTCGGCGACGCGGAAAAGAAAAACCACCATCAACTTCACGGTGATCATGGCCGGCGACCGGACCAACGTGATCCCCGACCAGGCAAGCGCCAAGGCCGATGTGCGGGCGGCGGTGCCGGAAGAATTCGACCGCATCGAAAAAGACCTGGCCCGGGTGTCGCAGGACAAGTTGATCGCCGACACCGAAGTCACCACCAGCCTCAAGCGCGGCTTGCCACCGATGCCGCAGACGGCGGAGTCGGACCGGTTGATGGCCATGGCCCAAGGCATCTATGGCGAACTGGGGCGCAAACTCACTGAAGAAGGCAGCGGTGGGGCGGCGGATGCCAGCTTGTCAGCCGTGGTTGGCACGCCGACGTTGGACGGCTTTGGCATTGTTGGCGGCAACATCCACACCCCTGAGGAATACGCCGAAGTCGAGAGTGTGGTGCCAAGGATTTATCTGTTGTCGCGGATGATCATGGAGTTGGCTGGGCGGTAGGGGAGTGCTCGAGCACGCTCCTGTGGCGAGGGAGCTTGCTCCCGCTCGGCTCTGTAGGAGCTGACGCGTGCAACGAGGCTGCGATCTTTTCTCAGATAATTGAGTCTCAAGCGAAAGATAAAAAATCAAAAGATCGCAGCCTTTGGCAGCTCCTACAGGGCCCAGCGGGGCAGTGTGTTTCATTGGTGAGTCGGCTAGCGTGGGTCGACGTTATCCAGTTCCTGGTTATGACTCTGGAATACTTGCCAGCACATGGCCCGAGCTAAAGGGGATCCGACAGTAGGCGCCTAAATAATCCTGAATCGCCTGCGTTCCAATCTCTCCCGTGTAGGGGTTCGCCCAAAGTGGCCACAGAGGATTGCCGTCCTCGAATGCGCCGGTCCAGTGCCGGTAGTTAAACCCCGTGGGTACAACGTAATAAGTTCGAATGTATTCCATGGTGCCGCCGTCTGGACGTGGGGGCGCGGCAAATGAGTTCGCGGCCCCTTGGGCGTTTGCCCAGGCGGGCGCTGCTCCCCCTGTAATGGAGCCGATCATGGCCAGCTGCCAGGCGTTCGAACGGATCACCACATAGGACGCTGTTTGCCCGGAAGCGTCGGCGACCGTGATCGTCGCCTGTCCATTGGCTCGCCCTTCGACCGTACCGTAGCCATTTACGCGGGCAACGTCGCCGTTTGACGTGTAGTAGGTGTACCCAGGATTCCCCGTTATGGGTGTGCGAGTCACTATTGTGTCCGCTGGCATGGGGGTAGCGTTTCGTGGCTGTCCGATGTAAAGGAAGAAACCGTTGAGGTAGACAGGCGTGGTATCGATCACCAGTTCCGCCAGGACCGTAAAGGTGCGCGCCTCCGATATCTGGTTGTCACCGTACAGCGCCTTGGCGGTCAGACTATGGAATTGAATGCTCAGGTTGGTGATTTCAAGCGCCCAGACACCTGTCTGCGCATCGGCCATGGCGGTCCCCTTGGAATCCAGGCCATCGAATACTTCGACTTCGTAGCCTTTGCTGGCCGTACCGGTCAGCATCACACGGGTATCGAACGTTCTGCCGCCGTCCGGGATCTCTCCCCTGGAGTCGTCTACCCGGGTAATCAACGGTTTTTCATCCGGTATCGCCTCGCCGAAAACGGTCGCTCGCGCGGTTCTCGAAGAACCGACCAATACAGTGCCCCGGAATAACTCGTAGCTGATTTCTACCTTACTGCCCGGGATGACCTTGTCGTTATCGACCTGGAGTATGCAGGGCTTGGTCTGCCCAAATTCTGTTTCAACGGTGCCTAGCGCAGTGACGTTGATATCTGGCTGGCCCGGTATTTTCGCGACGTAGGTCAGCACGATCGTGTCGCCCTGCTGGAAGCGAGGATCGCTGGTCAATACGATCAATGACAACGGAGCGATCCCCAGTTTTTCAAGGTCGATGATGCTCGGGTCGTCGCCATTGTCGGTGAGATCTTCCCGTGGAATCGGCGCAGGCAACCTTCTGCCAGCCAAGTCCACGTCCGCCGTCTGGGTGGCCGACCAGATCGAGTCTACATCCGGGGTATTCCCAAGCTGGTCGGTGACGGTGTAGGAAAATTTGAACTCGGGGTGGTCCTCGCCCAGATCGTCACGGGTAACCGTGAAACACACCGTCGTGGGGGCCGCAGAGCCGTGTTCCGGCGGTGGCGGTGCCTCGTTCGCACCGACCTGATACATCAAATCCTTGCCATTACAATTGAGACGAATCTCATCGTAGGCTCGGCAATAGGGGTAGGCCACGCACACCGTCGCCACGGTGAAACCTGGGCCTACGCCGTTGCTGATTTCGTCCGGCAACAGCAATTGCAGTTCGGAATGGCCAGGAAGGCCCGGATCCCTGTCCTGATTGCCCGGGCGGATGCTGTTATACAAAATCTCCAGAGTCGGTGAGGTGCCCAGGTTGTCGCTGCCGCGTCTGACGGTGTAAATCAGTGTATTGACCCGGCCCGGCAATAGGACACCCTTTGGAATGTTCAACGTGACAGCATCATCAATGCCTTGAGTTTCCTTGCTGGCCGCAGCGATGGTCGAGCCGTTCAAAAAAATCGCAACGGTATCGCCACCTTCCTGACCCAAGTAAGAGTCGACCACCACTGCGCAGCCATCGGGTGTCTGGTCATGAATACGTTTGGGTACGCCATACACGGCCCCGACCACTGGGATCGTCGCCCCGGGCAACTGGGGCAGGTCCAGGGCCAGTACGGTTTGCCGGGCGGATGTCGATGAGTCGATCATGAGCGGGTCCCCTCATAGTTCGTGTGATGAGTTGAGGGGATATCAGAGCGCTGTTGCGCCGGGCTAGCTACTGTCAGAACTTACAGGTCGGGGTAGGTTGCAGACGAACGATGGGGCGGGGCTGGTTGAAGGGTGAGCCTGCAATTGATCATTCCCAGGCGCGTGCGTGGGAATGATCTGTTTGGAGGACTGCGTCAGGCCATTTGGGGCGGCTGCGCCACCCAGCGGGCGCAAGCTCCCTCGCCACAGGGGGATGCGCTATGTCGAGGGACGGGCTTCGACATTGTCCAGCGCTCGGTTTGCCAACTGTCCACTCAATTCGATCAATTGGTGGATGCCCAGGACAATGTGGCGTCTTGAGCCTTCCAGGTCGAAGGCCAGGTCGTTGAGCATGGCGTTGGCCGAGGCCAGGTTTTCGCTGAGGTTGGCGAGCAGGGTTTCGGTGTCTACGCCATAGGCGACCGTGAACAGTTGGCCTGTATCAGCCTCGGGTTTGCTGGGTTTGGGCTTGAGGTAGTGGTCGAGGATGCGGTCGGCGGTTTTGTCGAACGCTTTTGAGTTGGCTGGCTCGGTGTCCGGCGGGTTGGGTGTTGGCTTGAACATGGATGAAACTCCTTGGTAATTGGAGCCGCAACCTTTTGCTACCAAACATTGGGTGGCGGCTATACGCAGGTTGGTAGACCGGGTACCAAGGCAAACCCAGCGCGCCACAAGGGCGCCCCGCGCACAGCCGCCATAAAAAATATGCCGGAGCTGTGCGCCTTAGTTTACCCGGGCTACCAAACCCGATCGCTGATTCGTCAGCGACCCGGAAACGATAAAGCCCTGGCCTCAAGGTGCACAAGCCGGCGGATTCTGGCGTAGTTGTAGGCAATGGCGCAAGACGATGTGGCTTGGTCCTACCCCGAGGCTAATGTGATAAACATCCAGACTTTTGTGGTGAGGGAATTTAGCGAAACGTCGCACCGCCCCGCTGTGGGAGCAAGGCTTGCCCGCGATGAAGATGACGCGGTCTCCTGGGGTACCGAGGTGCCGGTATCGCGAGCAAGCTTTGCTCCCACAGGGATTTGTGTTGCGCCGCTTGGCGGGTTCAGTAAACCCAAACCTCCACCCGCCGATTCCTGACCCGTCCTTCATCCTCACTATTGGCCGCCACCGGCATCAATGCGCCGAACCCTCGCACTTCGCGCAGTGCCACGCCGTATTTGACCAGTTCGCGCCGCACCGCCATGGCCCGCAGTTTGGAGAGCAGGTCGGCCCGCGCCGGATCGTCCTTGGCGTCGCCAAAACCCACCAATGTCACGCGCCGGTCGGTTTTGCCGTGCTGCTTTATATAGTCGAGCACGCGGCCCAGGTCCTGGTGGGCCTTGTTGTCCAGGCTGGCGCTGCCTTCTTCGAAGCGGAAGTTCACGCTCAAGCGTTGGGCGTGGCGGCTCAGGGCCTGGTAACCCTCGGGCATCAGTGCATTCGGCGTGACGGCCATGGCCTGGACGGTCTGGGCGATGAACCCGTTGGCCGCGACGATGGCCTGGCCCTGCTCGCTTTGGGTGAACGCCACCAGTGCCTCGGCCCACAGGTTGGTTGCCTGGGGTGGCAAATAAAGGAACAGGCGCCGGGACAAGGGGTAGTCCTCGGTGGCGATCAGGTTGTTCAACGGCAACATGGGTTGCGAATCACCGTCGACAATCGCCAGTGCCTTGGCCTGGCGCACGTAGGGCAAACCGATGAAACCGATGCCCTGCGGGTCCTGGCTGACAGCGTCGGACAACTGTTCGCTGGATTCGAAGCGCACTGCTGAAGGATCCAGCCGTCTGCCCTGTCGGCCAAGGACCAGTTCCTTGAAGGTATCGTAGGTGCCGGACTGTTCATCCCGGGCATACAGATGAATCGGTCCGCCGACACTGCCGACGGCTTCCCAGGTTTTCGCCTCGCCGCTGAAAATTCGCGCCAGTTGTACGGTATCGAGCTGACGCAACGGGTTCTGCGGATGAAGAATAATCGCCAGACCATCAATGGCGATGACCTGCTCGGCAGTGGGAGTTTTCAGATCGCCCAGGGACGACAGTTCGTTCAGCTCGCTGTCCTTGATCGGTCGCGAAGAGGCAGCCAGGTCGGCGTTGCCCTGCTTGAGGGCGGCGAAACCGGTGCTGGAGCCGTGGGCGGCGATGTCCACTTCCACCCGTCGGCCATCGGCGGTCTGTCCGACGATGCGCTGCTCATTGTCCCTGCCGGTGATTTCGGCGCTCACTTTGAGCAGCCCCTGGTTTTCCATCAGCCCTTTGACCAGCGCCGGGCCGAGCGCTGCCCCTATGGTATTGGAGCCTTGAAGGCGCAGGGCCGGGCCCTGTTCGGGAATGGGCAAATTGCCGGCCGATGCCATGAACGGCAGCCAGAGGCCGATGAAAAAGACAACGCGCAGCCGCATGCCGGTACCTTCTGAACCCGAGGAAGTGCCGGAAGATTAAGTCAGTCAGGTTACTGAAAGGTGACAGGGTTGCGACTTGTCAGGCGCGGCAGGGCGATGGGGGTCGCAGAATCAGAAAGTTTCTGTGGGAGCAAAGCTTGCTCGCGATGCAGGCGGCACGGTTCAACTGCAAGATCGTGTCATCGTTCATCGCGAGCAAGCTTTGCTCCCACAGGGGTTTGGTGTGACGCGCTCAGCCCAACTGCAACCAGATCGGCGCATGGTCCGATGGTTTTTCCATGCCCCGCAGTTCGTAGTCCACGCCCGCGTCCTTGACCCTTGGCAGTAGGCCATGGGAGGTGAGGATCAGGTCGATGCGCAGGCCGCGCTTGGGCTCGTCCTCGAAGCCGCGGCTGCGGTAGTCGAACCAGCTGAAGCGGTCGGTGACGTCCGGGTTCAGGTGACGGAAGCTGTCCACCAGGCCCCAGTTCTTCAGGCGCGCCATCCATTCGCGTTCTTCCGGCAGGAAGCTGCATTTGCCGGTTTTCAGCCAGCGCTTCATGTTGTCCGGGCCGATGCCGATGTCGCAGTCTTCCGGGGAAATGTTCACGTCACCCATCACCACCACCGGCTGATCGTTGCTGAAGCGGCTTTCCAGCAGTTGCTGCAAATCGCTGTAGAAACGTTCCTTGGCCGGGAATTTGGTTGGGTGGTCGCGGCTTTCACCTTGTGGGAAATAACCGTTCATGATGGTCACCGGCACGCCGTTGGCATCGGCGAAGGTGCCCCAGATGAAGCGCCGCTGGGCGTCCTCGTCGTCGCCCTCGAAGCCTTTGTACAGGCTTAGCGGTGCCTGGCGCGAGAGCAGGGCGACGCCGTAATGGCCCTTTTGCCCGTGGTAATGCACGTGGTAGCCCAGGGCCTGCACCTCGGCCAGGGGAAATTGTTCGTCGTGGACTTTGGTTTCCTGCAGCCCGATCACGTCCGGCTGGTGCTTCTCGATCAGCGCCGCCAACTGATGGGGGCGGGCGCGCAGCCCGTTGATGTTGAAGGAGACGATCTTCATGGTCGGCTGTCCTGGCAAAACTGCGATGCTAGCTGACATGTGGGAAGGGAGCCAGCGTGGCAGTAGGACAAATGCACTGCTAATGTCCTGTGGCGAGGGGATTTTCCCGTTCGGCTTTGTAGGCGCTGGCGAAGCCTGCGATCTTCTGATCTTTCGCTTGGGATTCAAGCGACCGTGGAAAGATCGCAGCCTCGTTGCACTCGGCAGCTCCTACAGGGCTCATTACCAAACCTCGCTCCAAGGAGAACCAACGTCATGCCTGAAACCGCCACCGCCATCGCCGACATCCATATGCTCGACAGTGGTTATTCCCGTGAAGCCCGTTCGTTGCTGTACCAGGCCTATCGCCACGAGCCGACCTTCAGCTACCTGTTCGAGTCCGAGCGTCCCGGTTACGAACAGCGGGTACGGGCCACGGTGCGTGAGCTGGTCAAGCAGCATTTTCTCCAGGATTTGCCGGCCATCGGCTTGCTGGTCAACGACCGCTTGATCGGCATCGCCCTGATCGCCCCGCCGCAGCGGCGCCTGGGCATCACTGAAAGCTGGGCCTGGCGCCTGCGCATGGTCTTGAGCACCGGTTTTCGCTGCACCCGGCGCTACCTGGAGTACCACGCGGCGGTGCTGGCCTGCCTGCCGTCGGATGCGGTCCATGTATTGCCGCTGCTGGGCGTGCACCCACAGTTCCAGGGCAAGCACTTCGGCGAACAGTTGCTCGAGGCGGTGCATAACTGGTGTGCGGTGGACGAGCATTCCCAAGGCGTGGTGCTGGACACGGGCAACCCGCGTTACCTTGAGTTTTATAAACGCCAGGGTTACGAGGAAATCGGTGAAGTTGCGGTAGGACCGATCCGCGAGCATGTGTTCTTCCACGCCAACCCGCAGGTTCTGCAAAGCGCAACGGCATAATCGGACGAACTTTTGCGAAATGTCCGGCTCTATCAAGCACCTACGCTCGTGATAGCATCCGCGCCATGAACCTCTCAGGAAGAATTACCAGTGGCGCGCTCCTGCTGTCCCTCAGTTGCGCAGCGCTGGCAAACAGTGAATTGGAAGTACGGGTCAAGCCGTCCAACGATGAACTCAAGGCCAACGTAGAAGGTTACATCGGCGGCGTGGGTGATCGTGACGAGGAGGCCTTGCTGCGCTTCAGCCGTGGCGCCGAGGAGCAGGCGCGCAAGGCCGCCCAGGCGCTGGGCTACTACCAGCCGCAGATCGACAGTGAGGTCAAGGGTGGCAACGACCCACGCCTGGTGCTGACCATCGACCCCGGCGAGCCTGTGCATTTGCGCAACGTCACCGTGCGCATCGACGGCCCGGCGGCATCGCTCAAAGCCTTTCGCGTACCCAGCAACGCCGCCCTCAAGCCTGGCGCGGTGCTCAACCATGGCCGCTACGAAGACGCCAAGCGAATCATCCAGAACCAGGCCTCGCGCTATGGTTTTTTCAGCGGGCGCTTTACCCGGCAGAAACTCTTGGTGGACCCCCAGGCGGGCATCGCCGACATCGAGCTGATCTACGACAGCGGCCCGCGCTATGCCTTGGGCCCGGTAAGTTTTGAAGGCGACACCCCGTTCGACGAAGAGCTGCTGCAACGCATGGTGCCGTTCAAGGCCGGCACGGCGTACGACTCCGAACTCATTGCGCAGCTCAACCAGGCCCTGCAATCGAGCGGTTATTTCGAAGGCGTGCGCGTGGATGCCGCGCCCACCGCCGCCACCGACAACGTGATCCCGGTGGCGGTCAAGCTCGACACGCGCAAGCCGCGCACCATGGGCCTGGGCCTGGGGTTTTCCACCGACGTCGGGCCCAGGGCCAAAGCCAACTGGACGCGCCACTGGGTCAACCCCCAAGGCCATAGCTATGGCTGGGAAGCGGAAGTGTCGGCGCCCCGGCAGAACGTCGGCCTGTGGTACGACGTGCCATTGGACCCGCCGTTGACCGACAAGCTGCGTTACGCCGGCGGTTATCAATATGAAGAACTGGCCGGCACCGACAGCCTCAGCAAACTGCTCACCGTAGGGCCGGAATGGCACAGCAAGTTGCCCAGCGGCTGGCAGCGGGTGGTGTCGCTCAAATGGCAGCGCGAGGAGTACCGCCTCGGCGACGATGCGGGCTTGAGCACGCTGCTGATGCCGGGCGTGAGTTATTCCTACCTGCGCAGCGACAACCGTATCGATCCGCACAACGGCTACCGCTTGCAGTTCGACACCAAGGTCGCCAAGGAAGGGCTGGGCTCGGACAACAACCTTTTATACGGCACCGCCATGGTCAAGGGCCTGACCACGGTGTTCGCCAAGCATCGCTTGCTGGCGCGGGCGCAGATCGGCGGCAGCGCCACCAATGGCTACAAATCCATCCCGCCGTCCCTGCGCTTTTTCGCCGGTGGCGACCAGAGCGTGCGGGGTTACGACTACCAGAGCCTGTCGCCGGAAAACGCCGAGGGCGACCGTATCGGTGGTCGCTACATGGTAGCGGGCAGCCTCGAGTATCAATATTCGATCGCGGAAAAATGGCGGGTGGCGACGTTCGTCGACCAGGGCAACTCCTTTAACAACCTTGAATTGCCGAGCCTCAAGACCGGCGTGGGTGTCGGCGTGCGCTGGGTCTCGCCGGTGGGCCCGATCCGTCTCGACCTGGCCCATGCGATGGACGACGACGGCGGCATTCGATTGCACTTTTCCATGGGGCCTGAGCTGTGACGCGTGGTTTTAAGATAACGCTGCTGGCGCTCGCCGGGGTGCTGGTGGCGGTCGTGCTGGCCTTGAGCGTTGTGCTGGGCACGGCATTCGGAAGCCGTTGGGCCCTCGGCCTGGTGCCGGGGCTGACCGTGGAGAATTTCCAGGGCCGGCTGGGCGGGCAGTGGAGCGCCGATCATGTGCTGTGGCAGCAGGACGCCAGTCGGGTGGAAGTGGATCGGCTGATATTCGCCTGGTCGCCGCTGTGCCTGGCACGCATGACCCTGTGCATCGAACAGCTCAAGGCCGACCAGGTCGCCTTGCAGTTGCCAGCCTCTGCCGATGAACCGAGCAGCGGCCCGATCAGCTTGCCGGACCTGAACTTGCCGCTCGTCATCGAACTGGGCGATGTGCAGGTCGGCAGCCTGTCGTTCAACGGCAGTGAGCAGCTCAAGGGCCTGCAATTGGTTGCCCATTGGACCGCCGAGGGCATGCAGATCGATTCGGTGCAATTGCAGCGCGATGAGCTGAGCCTGAAACTCTCCGGCCTGCTCAAGCCGGGCGGCGACTGGCCGTTGAACGCCGAAGGCCGGTTGACCTTACCGGCGCCGGGCGCCACGCCCTGGGCCTTGGACCTGAAAGTCGACGGCAACCTGCTCAAGACCCTCAACCTCAAGGCCGACAGCAGCGGCTACCTGCAAGGCCAGTTGAGCGGTGAGCTGCAACCGCTGGCGGACAACCTGCCCGCCAAGGTGCGCATCAGCGCCGACGGCTTCAAGGCCAGTGCCGATCTGCCGGACACGTTGTTGCTCAATCAACTGGAATTGACCGGCGAAGGCGATCTGAAGAACGGCTATCAACTGCTCGGCAAGGCGACGCTGCCCGCCGAAAAAGGGCCGGTGGCGTTGTTGCTGCAAGGTACGGTGGACGCCAATGGCGCACGGATCGCCGGCCTGGATCTGGATGCCGGCGCTCAGCAAAGCCTGAAACTCAGCGGCCAAGTGGACTGGCGCGAAGGCCTGCGCGCCGAGGCGAAAGTCGCCTGGCTGGATTTCCCCTGGCATCGCCTCTATCCGCTGATCGACGAGCCACAGGTGACGCTGCGCAGCTTCGACGGCGAAGTCTCTTACACCGATGGCCAATACCTGGGCAACTTCCAGGCCGCGCTGGATGGACCCGCCGGGGCCTTCAGCCTGGGCAGCCCGTTCAGTGGCGACCTGACGCAAATCCACTTGCCGCAGCTCAAGCTCGCGGCCGGGCAGGGCAAGGCCGAAGGGCACCTGAGCCTGCAATTTGCCGACGGCATTGCCTGGGATACGGCATTGCAACTGTCGGCCATCGATCCGGCGTACTGGCTTGGCGAGCTGCCCGGGACCCTGGCCGGGCCGTTGCGCAGCAAAGGGATGATGAAGAACGATCGCCTCGATCTCGACGCGGACCTGGACCTCAAGGGCAAACTGCGTGGCCAGCCAGCGGTGTTCCAGGCCAAGGCCAGCGGCGCCGGCGAGCAGTGGAACCTCAGCGCGCTGGATATTCGCCTGGGGGATAACCGCATCAACGGCAGCGGCAGCCTGCAACAGAAACTCACCGGCCAGATCGACATCAAGCTCACACGCCTGGCTCAGCTCTGGCCGCAATTGCGCGGTCAAGTCGTCGGCCGTGTCGACGTGGCCGGCACGCTCAAGGCCCCCCAAGGCAAGCTCGGCCTGCAAGGCACGCAACTGGCCTTCCAGGACAACCGCCTGCAAAGCCTGAACCTGGACGCGACCCTCGACAGCGCCCAGCGCGGCAAGCTCGACCTCAAGGCCAGCGGCATCCGCGCTGGCGAAACGTCACTGGGCGTGCTAACGGTCAGCGGCCAGGGCGATATCAAACAGCAGAAGCTCAACCTGGACCTGCAAGGGCCGCAGCTCGACACGACCCTGGCCCTCGATGGCACGCTCGACCAGGGCAATTGGCGCGGGCGTCTGGCCAGTGGCAACGTGCAGGTCGGCGGTCAAGCCTGGCGCCTGCAAGCCCCGGCGAAACTGGAGCGCCTGGCCGATGGCACGCTCAATGTCGATGCTCATTGCTGGCGTTCCTTTGATGCCAGCCTGTGCGGTGAAGACCAGCGGCTGATGCCGGAGCCGAAGCTGCGTTACCACCTCAAGCAATTCCCCATCGAAAGCCTGGCCCAGTGGATGCCCAAGGATTTTGCCTGGCAGGGCCGACTCAGCGCGGACCTGCAACTGGACTTGCCGGCCAGCGGTCCGAATGGCCGGATCCGGGTGGACGCCAGCGGCGGTACTTTACGGATTCGGGACAAGGAGGGCGATAAGGCGCAATGGCTGGACTTCCCCTACCAGACCCTCACGCTCAACAGCCGCCTGACCCCCAAGCGCATCGACACCGACCTGAACTTCGTCGGCGCCAGGCTCGGCGAACTGATGCTGCAGGCGCAGATCAACCCGCTGCCGGCCAACAAACCCTTGAGCGGTTCGTTCCGCCTGACTGGCCTGGACCTGTCCGTGGCCCGGCCATTCGTGCCGATGGTGGAAACCCTCACCGGTCACCTGAACGGCAGCGGGACCTTGTCCGGTGGCTTGCTCGCGCCCCAGGTCAACGGCAACCTGGTGCTCAGCGACGGCGAAGTGTCCGGTCCGGAACTGCCGGTCAGCCTCGAAGCCTTGCAGGTGCGGGCGATGATTGCCGGCGAAACGATACGGCTCGACGGCGACTGGAAAAGTGGCAAGAGCGGGCAGGGTCGCCTGAGCGGCACCGTCGGTTGGGGCGATGCCTTGTCCATGAACCTGGCGCTCAAGGGCTCGCAACTGCCGGTCACCGTCGAGCCTTATGCGGTGCTCGACGTGGCGCCGGACCTCACCATCACGATGCACGGTGAGCGGCTTTCCATTGCCGGCAAGGTCCTGGTGCCCAAAGGCGAGATCACCGTCCGCGAACTGCCACCGTCCACCGTCAAGGTTTCGGATGACACGGTGATCGTCGGCCACCAGACCGAAGAGGGCAAGGCGCCGCTGGCCATGGCGATGGACATCGACGTGATCGTCGGCCAGGACAAGCTCGCGTTCTCGGGTTTCGGCCTGACGGCCAACGTGCGGGGCCAGGTTCACATCGGCGACAACATGGACACCCGCGGCGAACTCTGGCTCAACGACGGTCGTTATCGGGCTTACGGGCAACGGCTGACGGTGCGACGGGCGCGGCTGCTGTTCGCCGGACCCATTGACCAGCCCTATCTGGACATCGAAGCGATCCGCCAGACCGACGACGTGATCGCCGGCATCCGCTTGAGCGGCAGCGCCGAGCAACCGACCACGCAGATCTTTTCGGAACCGGCCATGAGCCAGGAGCAGGCGTTGTCCTACCTGGTGCTGGGCCGACCACTGAGCACCACCGGGGAGGACAACAACATGCTCGCCCAGGCGGCGTTGGGCCTGGGGTTGATGGGCAGCTCGGGCGTGACCACCAGCCTGGCCAATAACCTGGGGATCGAGGATTTCCAGCTCGACACCCAGGGCAGTGGTAATGAAACCAGCGTGGTCGCCAGCGGCAACCTGTCGGAGAAACTCAGCCTGCGCTACGGCGTTGGCGTGTTCGAACCGGCCAACACCATTGCCCTGCGCTACAAACTCAGCAAGAAGGTCTACCTCGAAGCCGCGAGCGGCGTCGCCAGCTCGTTGGACATCTTCTACAAGCGCGATTTCTAACCCCTTCCCCAAACCCTATGGGAGCTGAGCTTTTGTGGGAGCAAGGCTTGCCCGCGATATAGGCAACTCGGTCTATCAGTCGAACCGAGGTGATGCTATCGCGGGCAAGCCTTGCTCCCACAGGACCAGCTCCCACACACTTTATGTGAATAGCAAGCTAACGATTTGTTTGACATTTGCTGCCTAAGCAGTAATATCCCGACATACATTCACTGCCTAGGCAGCAAACGGTGGTCAGATGAAGCATTTCACCCCAGACAACTTTCACAATTGCCATCTCGGCATGCTGCTCGGCCGTACCGCGCTGCTCAAGGACCGGATCATCGACACACACATGGAACCCGTCGGCATCACCGCCGCGCAGTTCAAGGTGTTGATCATCATGGCCCAGTACGGCATCGAGACGCCGGCCGAGCTGTGTCGTTACCTGTCCCTGGACAGCGGCTCGATGACGCGGATGCTCGATCGCCTGGAGCAGAAAGGTTTCCTGGCCCGTGAACGCTCCGCCCAAGACCGCCGGCAAGTGCGCCTGGTGCTCACCGAAGCTGGCCAGGCCCTCGCCGATCGCCTGCCGTTCATCGGCGCCGAGGCCATGAACCAGTTGGCCAGCGCTATCAGCCCCGAGGAGCTGCAAACGCTCGAACAGATCCTCAAGAAAATTCTGCTCGCCGCCGGTGACCCCATCACCGTGTCGCGAATGGGGGAAAAATGAAGCGTAAAACCTTGCGTACCCGATTAAGCCTGGTGGTCTTGGCCATGAGCCTGGCGGGTTGTGCCAGCTACAGCGGCCTGAAGACCGAAGGCGTCAGCCTGGAGGCCCAGAGCCTCAAGGTCGGGCAATCCCTGAACGGCGTCACGCTGTCGCCGGCCGCGTGGCCGAAGAGCGATTGGTGGAAGAGCCTCGGCGACCCGCAACTCGATGGCCTGATCCGTGAAGCCTTGCGCGATAGCCCGGACATGCAGATCGCCAGCGCCCGGGTGCATCAGGCCAGTGCCGCCGCCTATGCCGCCAACGCGGCGCGCCTGCCGACGCTGGATGCCAGCGGTGGCGTGAGCCGTTCGCGCCTGTCCCGTGACGAGGACCCGCTAGGGCAGGGCGGGGCGTACAGCACCCTGCGCACCTTGGGTGTGGACTTCAATTACAACTTCGACCTCTGGGGTGGCCAGCGTGCCGCCTGGGAAGCTGCCCTGGGCCAGGCCCGCGCCGCCGAGATCGATCGCCAGGCCGCGCAACTGACCCTGGCCGCCGACGTGGCCCGGGCCTACAGCGACCTGGGCCAGGCCCACATCATTTATGACCTGGCCTCCGAGGACCTCAAGCGCACCCGGCAGATGCTCGACCTGGGCAAGCGCCGCCTTACTGCCGGGATCGACAGCGAATATCAGTTCCAGCAGACCGAAAGCCTGGAGGCCAGCGCCGATGCAACCCTGATCGACGCAGAGAAACGCCTGCAAAGCGCCAAGATCGCCTTGGCGGTGTTGTTGGGCAAAGGCCCGGACCGCGGCAATGAAATCCCCCGGCCCAACGTGCTGCAAGCCAGCGCGGTCGCCTTGCCGTCGAACCTGCCGGCCGAGTTGCTGGGGCGTCGTCCGGACCTGGTCGCGGCGCGCTGGCGGGTCGAGGCGGCGAGCAAGAACATCGAGGCCGGCAAGACCAACTTCTACCCCAACCTCAACTTGAGCGCAGCCGCCGGGACCCGATCGTTGCTGGGCGATGCGATGTTCGGTTCGGCCAGCCGCTTCTTCAATGTGGGGCCGACGGTGTCGCTGCCGATCTTCGATGGCGGCCGCTTGCGGGCGGACCTGGATGCCCGGGACGCCGATTACGACCTGGCGGTGGCGCAATACAACAAGAGCCTGGTCACGGCCCTTGGGGATGTCAGCGACACCATCAACCAGTTGCGTGACATCGCTCGCCAGATCGGCGCCCAGCAACATGCCACCGATATTGCACAAAGTTCCTACGACACCGTGGTCCAGCGCTACGGCTCGGGCATCGGTAATTACCTGGACGTGCTGAGCATCGAGCAGCAATTGCTCCAGGCCCAGCGTCAACTGGCGAACCTGAATGCCGAGCAGATCGATTTGTCGATCCAACTGATGCAGGCCCTGGGCGGCGGTTTCGAGGCCCAGACCCTGGCGGCGGCCACCCCGGCCGCTACCACGCCAAATAACTGATTCGAGGTACTTGTCATGGCGACTGCCGAAACGACTCAATCCGAACATGCGCAGGACGGCAACCCACGCAAGCGCAAGGTCATGCTGCTGACGCTGGCGCTGCTGGTCATTCTCTCGGGCCTGGGCGTCTGGGCCTGGCACGAACTGTATGGTCGCTGGAGCGAAAGCACCGACGATGCCTACGTGAACGGCAACGTGGTGGAAATCACGCCGCTGGTCACCGGCACCGTGGTGAGCATCGGGGCCGACGACGGCGACCTGGTGCGTGAAGGCCAGGTGCTGGTGCAGTTCGACCCGAACGACGCCGAAGTCGGGCTGCAAAGTGCCCAGGCCAACCTGGCCCGAACCGTGCGCCAGGTGCGTGGCTTGTACAGCAACGTCGATGGCATGCGGGCGCAGGTCAATGCGCAAGAGGCCGAAGTGCAGAAGGCCCAGGATAACTACAACCGACGCAAGAACCTGGCGGCCGGCGGGGCGATTTCCAAGGAGGAACTGTCTCACGCCCGGGATGACCTGACCTCGGCGCAGAACGCCTTGGCCAATGCCCGGCAACAGCTCAAGACCACCAGCGCGTTGGTGGACGATACCGTGGTGTCATCCCATCCCGACGTACAGTCCGCCGCCGCGCAATTGCGCCAGGCCTTCCTGACTCATGCCCGCAGCACCTTGATCGCACCGGTCACCGGTTATGTCGCCAAGCGCACCGTGCAACTGGGCCAACGGGTGCAGCCGGGCACGGCGTTGATGGCGGTGATCCCGCTGGATCAGCTGTGGATCGACGCCAACTTCAAGGAAACCCAACTGCGCGACATGCGCATCGGCCAGCCGGTGGACATCGAGGCCGACCTGTACGGCAGCGATGTGAAGTACAGCGGCACCATTGACAGCCTCGGGGCCGGGACCGGCAGTGCGTTTGCCTTGCTGCCGGCGCAGAACGCCACCGGCAACTGGATCAAGATCGTCCAGCGGGTGCCGGTGCGCATTCACATCAATGCCCAGGAACTGGCCAAGCATCCGCTGCGGGTCGGCCTGTCGACCCTGGTCAACGTCGACCTGCACGACCAGAGCGGCCCGGTACTGGCCCAGCAGCCACCGCAAAAAGCCTCGTTCAGCACCCAGGTCTATGACCGACAGTTGGCCGATGCTGACGCGATGATCGCCCGCCTGATCCACGACAACAGCGCGGTGGCCAGCAAGACCGCGCAGCGCTGATCGCAATTGCAGGCCAACCGCTGAAATCTGTGGGAGCAAGGCTGTCGGCGGTGTGGGAGCAAAGCTTGCTCGCGACACAAGCGATGCGGTCTTTCAGAAATCCAGTTGGCTGTTTCGCGAGCAAGCTTTGCTCCCACACCGCCCAGCTCCCACAGGGGTTGGGTCTTGTCCCATGGAATTTCGCCACCTTCGCTTCATAGGATTTTCGCAATGAGCAATAACGCGTCTTTCACGCCGCCCAGCCTGTTGCTCAGCACCATCGGGCTGTCGCTGGCGACGTTCATGCAGGTGCTCGACACCACCATTGCCAACGTCGCCTTGCCGACCATTTCCGGCAATCTGGGCGTCAGCTCGGAGCAGGGCACTTGGGTGATCACCTCGTTCGCGGTGAGCAACGCCATCGCCCTGCCGCTCACCGGCTGGCTGAGCCGGCGGTTTGGCGAGGTGAAGCTGTTTTTGTGGGCGACGATGCTGTTCGTGATCGCTTCGTTCTTGTGCGGTATTTCCACCTCGATGCCGGAGCTGATTGGCTTTCGCGTGCTCCAGGGGCTGGTGGCCGGGCCGTTGTACCCGATGACCCAGACCTTGCTGATAGCCGTGTACCCACCGGCCAGGCGCGGCATGGCCCTGGCGTTGCTGGCGATGGTCACGGTGGTGGCGCCGATTGCCGGGCCGATCCTCGGCGGCTGGATCACCGACAGCTACAGCTGGCCGTGGATCTTCTTCATCAACGTGCCCATCGGCGTCTTCGCCGCGCTCGTAGTGCAACAGCAGCTCAAGGCGCGGCCGGTGGTCACCAGCCATCAACCGATGGATTACGTGGGATTGATCACGCTGATCATCGGCGTCGGCGCGCTCCAGGTGATCCTCGACAAAGGCAACGACCTGGACTGGTTCGAATCGAACTTCATCATCATCGGTGCGCTGATTTCGATCGTTGCCCTGGCGGTGTTCGTGATCTGGGAAATGACCGATCGCCATCCGGTGGTCAACCTGCGCCTGTTCGCTTATCGCAACTTTCGCATCGGCACCATTGTGCTGGTGGGGGGCTACGCCGGGTTCTTCGGCATCAACCTGATCCTGCCGCAGTGGTTGCAGACACAGATGGGCTACACCGCTACCTGGGCCGGGCTGGCGGTGGCGCCCATCGGTATCCTGCCGGTGCTGATGTCGCCCTTCGTCGGCAAGTACGCCCACCGGTTCGACCTGCGTGTGTTGGCCGGGCTGGCGTTCCTGGCCATCGGCCTGAGCTGCTTCATGCGCGCCGGGTTCACCAACGAGGTGGACTTCCAGCACATCGCCCTGGTGCAATTGTTCATGGGCATCGGCGTGGCGCTGTTCTTCATGCCGACCCTGAGCATCCTGATGTCGGATTTGCCGCCGCACCAGATTGCCGACGGCGCGGGGCTGGCGACGTTCTTGCGAACCTTGGGTGGCAGCTTTGCCGCGTCCCTGACCACCTGGATCTGGATCCGCCGGGCCGACCAGCATCACGCCTACCTGAGCGAAAGCATCAGCACCTTCGAACCGGCCACCCGCGAGGCACTCAACCAGCTTGGTGGCGCGAGTGCCCCGGCCTATGCCCGGCTCGAGCAGGTCCTCAACAGCCAGGCGTACATGCTCTCCACCGTGGATTACTTCACGCTGCTGGGGTGGGCGTTCATGGGGTTGATCGTGCTGGTGTGGCTGGCGAAACCGCCGTTCGCGGCGAAGGCTGGGCCTGCCGCTAGCGGTCATTGAAACAACACATCCCCCTGTGGGAGCAAGGCTTGCCCGCGATGCAGGCGACATGGTTCAACTGCAAGACCGTGTCATCGTTCATCGCGAGCAAGCTTTGCTCCCACAGGCTCGCGCCCACAAAGGAGATCTACCGGCTTCAGTTGCTTGGCAACGCCAACTGCGCATTACCAAACCCGAACGGCGCCAACGCAAACCCTTGTTCGTCCACTTGCAACGCCCAACCTTGCTTGTCCCAATCCCCCAGCACAATACGCCGGGCGGCGTGTTCGCCCAGTTGCAGCTTGTGGATGGCGGGACGATGGGTGTGGCCGTGGATCAGGGTCTTCACGCCGTATTGCTGCATGATCCGCGGGATCTCTTCGGGCGTGACGTCGACGATGTCATTGGCTTTCATGCGTGTCTGCGTGCGGCTTTCGCTGCGCAGTTTGCGCGCCAGTTTCTGGCGACTGCCCAGCGGCAGGTGCCGCAGGACGAACAACGTGACCGGGTTGCGCAGCCAGCGCCGCAGCTTCATGTAGCCTTCGTCGCGGGTGCAGAGGCTGTCGCCGTGCATCAGCAGCACCGGCTCGCCGTTGAACTGCACGACACTCGGGTCCTTGAGCAGGGTGCAGCCGGCCGCTTTGCAAAAGGCCTGCCCCAGCATGAAGTCGCGATTGCCGTGCATCAGGAAGATGGCCGTGCCGCTGTCGCTCAATTCGCGCAGGGCCTGGCAGATGGAACGCTGGAACGGCGTCATGGCATCGTCGCCGATCCAGGCTTCGAAAAAGTCGCCCAGAATGTACAACGCTTGCGCCGAGCGGGCGCGTGTGGCGAGTAAATCCAGAAACGCCCGGGTGATGTCCGGGCGCTCCTCTTCCAGATGCAAGTCTGAAATCAGCAATATCACTCAACGATCTCGGCTTTCTCGATGATCACGTCTTCTGCCGGGACGTCCTGGTGGCCGGCCTTGGACGTGGTGGAAACGCCTTTGATCTTGTCGACCACGTCGGTGCCTTCAACCACTTTGCCGAACACGGCGTAGCCCCAGCCCTGGGTGCTCTTGCCGCTGTGGTTCAGGAAGCTGTTGTCCGCCACGTTGATGAAGAACTGTGCGGAGGCCGAATGCGGTTCCATGGTACGGGCCATGGCGACGCTGTATTTTTCGTTCGGCAGGCCGTTGTCGGCTTCGTTCTGGATGCTTGGGCGCTTGTCTTTCTTTTCCTTCATGCCTGGCTCGAAACCGCCACCCTGGATCATGAAGTTGCCGATGACACGGTGGAAAACGGTATTGGTGTAATGGCCGGCTTTGACGTATTCCTCAAAGTTGGCAACGGTGATTGGCGCTTTCTCAGCGTTTAGTTCCAGAACGATGTCACCGTGATTGGTGGTCAGTTTGACTTTGCTCATGATCGGTACTCTTTCAAGGAATTCGTGGGTTTCGGGGCTTCACTGCCCGCAACCTGTCTGGCTGTAATCGGCCAGGCTGGGCAGTTTAGCGTGCCGGGCACGAATTTCGAGGCTGTTTTTCATCTGGCCGTCGATTAAATTCAATCGTTTGCCGGCCTGGCCTGTCAGGTGCTTGACAGCATCGGCTATGATACGGGCTTTGATTTATCAGGCCGCACCCGGCCGCGCACTTGTCTGTTCAAGGATCCTATGAGCAAGCCCACTGTCGACCCTACCTCGAATTCCAAGACCGGCCCGGCCGTGCCGGTCAACTTCCTGCGCCCGATCATCCAGGCGGACCTGGACTCGGGTAAGCACACACAGATCGTCACTCGCTTTCCGCCAGAGCCCAACGGCTACCTGCACATCGGCCATGCCAAGTCGATCTGCGTGAATTTCGGCCTGGCCCAGGAGTTCGGCGGCGTCACGCACCTGCGTTTCGACGACACCAACCCGGCCAAGGAAGACCAGGAATACATCGACGCGATCGAAAGCGACGTCAAGTGGCTGGGTTTCCAATGGTCCGGTGAGGTGCGCTACGCCTCGCAATATTTCGACCAGTTGCACGACTGGGCAGTGGAACTGATCAAGGCCGGCAACGCCTACGTGTGCGACCTGACCCCCGAGCAGGCCAAGGAATACCGTGGCAGCCTGACCGAGCCGGGCAAGAACAGCCCATTCCGTGACCGCAGCGTGGAAGAGAACCTGGACCTGTTCGCCCGCATGCGCGCCGGTGAGTTCCCGGACGGCGCTCGGGTACTGCGCGCCAAGATCGACATGACCTCGCCGAACATGAACCTGCGCGACCCGATCATGTACCGCATCCGTCACGCCCATCACCACCAGACTGGCGACAAATGGTGCATCTATCCCAACTATGACTTCACCCACGGCCAGTCGGACGCCATCGAAGGCATCACTCATTCGATCTGCACCCTGGAATTCGAAAGCCATCGTCCGTTGTACGAGTGGTTCCTCGAGCACCTGCCCGTGCCGGCCCATCCGCGCCAGTACGAATTCAGCCGCCTGAACCTGAACTACACCATCACCAGCAAGCGCAAGCTCAAGCAACTGGTGGACGAGAAGCACGTCAACGGCTGGGACGACCCGCGCATGTCGACGCTGTCGGGCTTCCGTCGTCGCGGCTACACGCCCAAGTCGATCCGCAACTTCTGCGAAATGGTCGGCACCAACCGTTCCGACGGCGTGGTGGACTTCGGCATGCTGGAATTCAGCATCCGTGACGACCTCGACCACAGCGCCCCGCGTGCCATGTGCGTGCTGCGTCCGCTGAAAGTCGTGATCACCAATTACCCGGAAGGCCAGGTCGAGAACCTCGAACTGGCGCGCCACCCGAAAGAAGACATGGGCGTGCGCGTCCTGCCGTTCGCCCGGGAAATCTACATCGATCGTGAAGACTTCATGGAAGAGCCGCCAAAAGGCTACAAGCGCCTGGAGCCTGCTGGCGAAGTGCGCCTGCGCGGCAGCTACGTGATCCGCGCCGACGAGGCCATCAAGGACGCCGACGGCAACATCGTCGAGCTGCGTTGCTCGTACGATCCCGACACCCTGGGCAAGAACCCGGAAGGTCGCAAGGTCAAGGGCGTGATCCACTGGGTGCCGGCCGCCGCCAGCGTCGAATGCGAAGTGCGCCTGTACGATCGCCTGTTCCGTTCGCCGAACCCGGAAAAGGCCGAAGACAGCGCCAGCTTCCTGGACAACATCAACCCTGACTCCCTGCAAGTACTCACGGGTTGTCGTGCCGAGCCTTCGCTGGGCAACGCACAGCCGGAAGACCGTTTCCAGTTCGAGCGCGAAGGTTACTTCTGCGCGGATATCAAGGACTCGAAACCTGGTGCTCCGGTATTCAACCGTACCGTGACCTTGCGCGATTCCTGGGGTCAGTGATCAAGTCTTAAGGGAAACCCTGTGCTTACGATCTACAACACGCTCACCAAGAGCAAAGAAGTCTTCAAGCCGCTGGATGGCAACAAGGTCCGCATGTACGTCTGCGGCATGACCGTATACGACTACTGCCACATTGGGCATGGTCGCAGCATGGTCGCCTTCGACCTGGTGACTCGCTGGCTGCGATTCAGCGGTTATGACCTGACCTACGTGCGCAACATCACCGACATCGAAGACAAGATCATCAACCGTGCCCGCGAAAACGGCGAGCCTTACGATGCGCTGACCGAGCGCATGATCAAGGCCATGCACGAGGACGAGGCGCGTCTCAATATCCTCAAGCCGGACCTGGAACCCCGTGCCACGGACCACATCCCGGGCATGCTGGCGATGATCCAGACCTTGATCGACAAGGGCTACGCCTACGCCCCGGGCAATGGCGACGTGTACTACCGCGTCGCCAAGTTCCTGGGCTACGGCAAGCTGTCGCGCAAGAAGATCGAAGACCTGCGCATCGGCGCGCGTATCGAAGTCGACGAGTCGAAAGAAGACCCGCTGGACTTCGTGCTATGGAAGGGCGCCAAGCCGGGTGAGCCGAGCTGGGCATCGCCATGGGGCGCCGGACGTCCGGGCTGGCACATCGAGTGCTCGGTGATGTCCACCTGCTGCCTCGGCGAGACTTTCGACATTCATGGCGGCGGCAGCGACCTGGAATTTCCGCACCACGAAAACGAAATCGCCCAGAGCGAAGCGGCCAGCGGCAAGACCTACGCCAACACGTGGATGCATTGCGGCATGATCCGGATCAATGGCGAGAAGATGTCCAAGTCCTTGAACAACTTCTTCACCATCCGCGACGTGCTCGACAAGTACCACCCGGAAGTCGTGCGTTACCTGCTGGTGTCGAGCCACTACCGCAGCGCCATCAACTACTCGGAAGACAACCTCAAGGACGCCAAGGGTGCCCTGGAGCGTTTCTATCACGCGTTGAAGGGCCTGCCGAGCGTGCCGCCTGCCGGTGGCGAAGCGTTCGTGGCACGTTTCACCGAAGTGATGAACGACGACTTCGGCACGCCGGAAGCGTGCGCGGTGCTGTTCGAGATGGTGCGTGAGATCAACCGCCTGCGTGAGAGCGATCTCAATGCCGCAGCCGGCCTGGCGGCCCGCCTGAAAGAACTGGCCAGCGTGCTGGGTGTGTTGCAGCTTGAAGCCGATGACTTCCTGCAGGCCGGTGCCGAAGGTCGCGTGGACGCCGCCGAGGTCGAGGCGTTGATCCAGGCGCGCCTGGCTGCGCGCGCCAACAAGGATTGGGCCGAATCCGACCGGATCCGCGATCAGCTCACCGCCATGGGCGTGGTGCTGGAAGATGGGAAGGGCGGCACGACCTGGCGTCTGGCGGACTAAGATCCTCTAAAGCTCGCCGTACCCCAGTGGGAGCGAGCTTGCTCGCGATAGCGTCGGATCAGTCGACAATGATGTTGATTGAAAGATTGCCATCGCGAGCAAGCTCGCTCCCACATTTTTTTGCATGCCAACCCTGGCAATCATTGTTTTATGAGCTAGTACTGTCAGGTCGATTCGACGTTCTCTGACAGGACTCTTCCATGTTGGCTCATTGGTCTCTGGCGGCAATTCATCTGTTGGCGTTCGCCCTCGGATTCTGGGCGGTGCTGACGCGCGGCACGGCGCTACGACGCCTGGCGGGTGGTGCGGACTCGGTTCGCAGTGTCTTGATCGCTGACAACGTGTGGGGCCTGTCGGCGCTGGTGCTGTTGGTGACCGGTGGGATGCGTGCGTTTGGCGGGTACGAAAAAGGCACGGACTATTACCTGCACCAACCGCTGTTTCACTTGAAGATGACCTTGCTCCTGCTGATCCTGTTGCTTGAGGTCGCGCCAATGATCGGCCTGATCAAATGGCGGATGGCGCTGGGCAAGGGGGCTGCGATCGATCCTTCGAAAGCCGGCCGGTTTGCACGGATCAGCCACATCGAAGCCTTGCTGCTGATCTTGATGATGGTCGCCGCCACGGGCATGGCGCGTGGCGTGAGCCTGGGTTGACCAGTCGCGAACGTCCGCTTCGTCATCATCAAAACGAAACGTCTGACAGCCATGCTAAGCGCTATGTCGTTAGTATCGGTTCAACGGAGTGGACGAAACAAAGGTGGGGGGCAGGGCGAGGCACGGTCGACCAGAATCTTTAGCCAGCCATTGCGGCGATGCAAACGGGCTGGCTACGGACTGCAGCAAGGCTCAGGGCGTTTGCGGCTTGTCGGGGGCAGTGAGGCCCGCCTGAATACGCTGGTAAATTTCTTCGCGATGCACCGCAACGTTTTTCGGGGCGTTGATGCCGATCCGGACCTGTTGGCCGCTAACGCCCAGAATGGTGATCGTGATGTCGTCACCAATGTTTATGCTTTCACCGACTTTGCGGGTGAGTATCAGCATGGTGTTCTCCTTGATTGCTTTATAGGGCACCTGATTCAGACAGTGCAGATGTCGGTACTACTTATAGATTAGTGCTAAGTGTCACAATGTGGGTGCCTCTTTCTGACGTGCAGATGCAGCATTAATTCCCAGGGTGCGACTATACAGAGACGCCGGGCAGGATTCTCGTGTTTTGAGCACTGTTTGCGGCGATCTTGAGGGTCACGGGTGCTAAAATCCGTGCTTCATGTCTTCCGGGGGAAACGTTTGTGCGCAAATTGGCTTGGGTTATTGCGGTATTGGTGCTGGCAGGATGCGGTGAGGGGCGTGACGTCGAAGCACCGAAGCCTAAGCCCGTAGCGACCTCTGCACCGGCCGTCGCTGCCGCGCCGCAGTGGGCCGTCGAGGTTCGCGGCGAGACGCCGCAGGCGGTCAGCGACCTGACCGGTTGGCTCATCGAGCACAGCTTCATGTCGAACGTGGTGCGCGAAAACGGCAAGGAGCGCGTCCTGGTCGGCCCTTTCAGTTCCAGGGCTGAGGCCGAAACCAAGCAGGAGCAAGTGACGGCCGCCCTGGTCCGGGCGAAAAAACGCAACATCGAGACGTTGGTGGTGGATTACCCGACGGCCCAATAATCGGGCAGGACAAGCAAGCCAGTTAAGCCACAAAACCGGTGGGAGCGAGCTTGCTCGCGATAGCGGTGGATCAGCCAATGTTGATGTCGGCTGACATGCCCCTATCGTGAGCGAGCTCGCTCCCACCGTTCATTTGTGCTGTTCACGAATGCCAGGTCAGCCGCAGGCCTTCAAATTCACCGGCCCCACGAACTCGTTTCCGCGGCCCATGACGCACGCCACGCTCTGGTTGCGCTGGCGTTCCCAGCTTTGTACCGGGTAGGTCTTGTCCCAGGCTTCATACAGGCGCCGGTCCTGTTTCGAGAGGCGCAGGCCATATTGCTTGCTCATGTAGAAATAGGTCCGGGCGATCATGCCCCGGATAGAAGGGCGGGGCATGACTTTCTTGGCCTTGAAGTCCACTTGGGTCAGGCATGAGCCGTATTGACCCTTTTGTTCCGGCAACCAGCCGAAACTGAAATTGCTGCGATCGCCATTCACTTCCCCAATGCTCGGCACCAGGTTATGCAGGTCGGCCTCGGCCCGTTGATAGACCGGATCATGGCGCGTGCAATTCTTGCGACCCCCTTGCTGCCAGCATTGACGCTGATGGCCAATCTGCCACGCCGGGACAATATGTTCCCACTCGATGCGAGCGGCGCGCTTGGCATTCTTGCGCGGTACATAACCGCAGGCGGCCAGGTTCACGCGATTGCCGGTGTATTTGCACCCACAGTAAAATTCGGTGGATTGTGGTGCGTAGAGTTTCCAGGCGACTTTCTTGGCTTCGTTGAAGGTGCGCGGAGCACCGGCCTGTGCGCCGATGGCGATAAACACAAGCAAAAAAGCTAAACAGCGAACACTCATCAGGCTCAATCTTCCTTCGGCACAACCCAGAAAATCTGCACGCCACCATCGTCGCGATAGGCGAGAGTCACGTTATCGTTCTCGTCGATTTCTTCCAGCAGGCGCTCCCACTCATCCACCGGCTCGTCGGGAAGGCGGAAGATCAGCGCTGCCTTGGCTTTTTGTGCGGTGGGGGCGTTGATGATTTTCGAGACCCGCAGGCCGAGTCGGGTATAGGAATCTAAGGGGGTGGTTGCAGCGGAGGGCGTAGCCACAGGATTATCCTTATTAAGCTGTACGTGTATACAGTATTTAACCGTAGGCATTTACGCAACTGCTTAAAATTAAAGAAAATCGTCTGACAGCACTTTTTTCGTTTTGGTGTAGGAGAAAGGAATTTTTTATTGGCTGGCGTAAACGGGTGGATCAACCGCTCTGGCCTGTGACGGATTTGCGCGAGCGCTAAAGAAATGGCCTCGGCGGGCGATGTCCTGCTTAGGAATCTCATCCATGGAGTTTTGTCATGTCGTTTTCTGTCGGTTTTCCCAATGCGGCGGCCGTGACCATCGGCGGTCAATCCGCAGCTACCCTGAAGGCCTTGAACGAGGCGAGTACCGAGGCCGCCGATGAGGCCTTGGAGGAGACGCAAACACCCGGCAAGGTCCGTACGGGGGCGGGCGCTGGAGCGACCGATCAGGCACAAGAGAGCGGCAGCACCCAGAGCATTGCCGTCCAGGTTTTGCTCAAGCGGATGCAAGAGCTGCAGCAACAGCTCAGGGAGCAGCAGCAACAACTGGCCGCTGCACAGGCCCGCGACTATCCGACGCCGGAAGCCAAGACCTCGGCGGTCATGGCGGTCCAGGGACAGATCGCCGACACCAGTGGCGCGTTGCTGGAGGTCACCGGCCGTTTGGTCACGGAGCTGGCAAAGGGCGCCAGTTCGGGTACGGTGGTCAATACGACGGCCTGAACTGCGACGTTGCGGATGAAACCGCAACGTTGACAAATCCCCGAAGCCTTACCATAGTTCACTTCACGCAAACGTTTGCGCGGCGTTCCGTGCATTGATTTGCTCACAATAATCATAAGATCGGAGTGAACCCATGAAGTTGCCATTCGCTGGACGCCTTCTCGCTGTTGCCATGCTCGCGGCCGCATCCGCTGCGCTGCCTATCTCCTCGGCATTCGCCCAGACCGCAGAAAAACCCAAGGTCGCCCTGGTCATGAAATCCCTGGCCAACGAGTTCTTCCTGACCATGGAAGACGGCGCCAAGGCGTATCAGAAGGAACACTCCGCCGATTTCGACCTGATCTCCAACGGGATCAAGGATGAAACCGACACCGCCAACCAGATCCGCATCGTCGAGCAGATGATCGTGTCCAAGGTCGATGCGCTGATCATCGCGCCGGCGGATTCCAAGGCCATGGTGCCGGTGATCAAGAAAGCCGTCGACGCTGGCATCACGGTCATCAACATCGATAACCAGCTCGATCCGGCCGTGGTCAAGAGCAAGAACATCAACGTGCCGTTCGTAGGCCCGGACAACCGCAAGGGTGCGCGCCTGGTAGGCGAATACCTGGCCAAGCAGCTCAAGGCCGGTGACGAAGTCGGCATCATCGAAGGCGTATCCACCACCACCAATGCCCAGGCACGCACCGCAGGCTTCAAGGATGCGATGGAAGCGGCGCAGGTCAAGGTCGTCTCCCTGCAATCGGGTGACTGGGAAATCAACAAGGGCAACCAGGTTGCCGCGTCGATGCTCAGCGAATACCCGAACATCAAGGCACTGCTGGCCGGTAACGACAGCATGGCGCTCGGCGCTGTATCGGCCGTGCGCGCGGCGGGCAAGGCGGGCAAGGTGCAGGTGGTCGGCTACGACAACATCAATGCCATCAAGCCGATGCTCAAGGATGGTCGTATCCTGGCGACTGCCGACCAGTTCGCTGCCAAGCAGGCCGTCTTCGGCATCGAGACGGCGCTGAAGATCCTCAAGGGCGAAAAAGTCGACAGCGGCACCAACGGCGTTATCGAAACTCCGGTCGAGCTGGTGACCAAGTAGTTATCCTGGCGACACAACGGTGCTCGCCCATCCGGGCGAGCGCATGGAGAGTTTTTTATGTCCGTTTGCGACCCGAACGCTGTCCTTTCTGTCAGCGGCATCGGCAAGACCTATGCCCAGCCGGTACTGAGCGGCATCGACCTGACGTTGATGCGCGGCGAGGTGCTGGCGCTGACGGGTGAAAATGGCGCCGGCAAAAGCACCTTGTCCAAGATCATCGGTGGGTTGGTGACACCGACGACCGGGCAGATGCAATTTCAAGGTCAGGATTATCGCCCTGGCAGCCGGACCCAGGCTGAAGAGCTGGGTGTGCGCATGGTGATGCAGGAACTCAACCTGCTGCCGACCCTTTCCGTGGCCGAAAACCTGTTTCTCGACAACCTGCCCAGCCACGGCGGCTGGATCAGTCGCAAGCAATTGCGCAAGGCGGCCATCGAGGCCATGGCCCAGGTGGGGCTCGATGCCATCGATCCCGACACCTTGGTCGGCGAACTGGGGATCGGTCACCAGCAAATGGTCGAGATCGCCCGCAACCTGATCGGCGATTGCCATGTGCTGATTCTCGATGAGCCGACGGCGATGCTGACGGCCCGCGAAGTCGAGATGCTCTTTGAACAGATCACCCGCTTGCAGGCTCGCGGCGTGTCGATCATCTACATTTCCCATCGCCTCGAAGAACTGGCGCGGGTCGCCCAGCGCATTGCCGTACTGCGTGATGGCAACCTGGTCTGCGTCGAGTCGATGGCCAACTACGACAGCGAGCAACTGGTGACCTTGATGGTTGGCCGGGAGCTGGGTGAGCATATCGACCTTGGCCCGCGCCAGATCGGCGCGCCGGCGCTGACCGTTAAGGGCCTGACGCGTTCCGGCAAGGTCCGCGACGTGTCCTTTGAAGTGCGCAGTGGCGAGATCTTCGGTATCTCCGGCCTGATCGGGGCAGGGCGCACTGAGTTGTTGCGGCTGATCTTCGGTGCCGATACTGCCGACAGTGGCACGATAGCACTGGGTTCGCCGGCCCAGGTCGTGAGCATTCGCTCCCCGGCCGATGCGGTGGCCCATGGCATTGCGTTGATCACCGAAGACCGCAAGGGTGAAGGCCTGCTGTTGACCCAATCCATCGCCGCCAACATCGCCCTGGGCAACATGCCGGAGATTTCCAGCGCCGGCCTGGTCAATGGCAATGCCGAACTGGCTTTGGCACAGCGGCAGGTCGATGCCATGCGCATCCGCAGTTCCAGCCCGACACAATTGGTGTCCGAGCTGTCGGGCGGCAACCAGCAGAAAGTGGTGATCGGTCGTTGGCTCGAACGCGATTGCGCGGTCATGTTGTTCGACGAGCCGACCCGTGGCATCGACGTCGGCGCCAAATTCGACATCTATGCGCTGCTCGGCGAGCTGACGCGCCAGGGCAAGGCGCTGGTCGTGGTGTCCAGTGACCTGCGGGAGCTGATGCTGATTTGTGACCGGATCGGCGTGCTGTCTGCCGGACGCCTGATCGACACTTTCGAGCGCGACCGCTGGACCCAGGATGACTTGCTTGCCGCCGCATTCGCCGGCTACCAGAAACGTGATGCGTTGCTCAACGAAGCAGCGCCTAGGGATTTTTCATGAAAACCGCATCTGCCGTCGGCAAATCGAGTGGCAATTTCTATGGCCTCGGGACTTACCTGGGCCTGGCCGGCGCGCTACTGGCCATGGTCGCGCTGTTCTCGGCCCTGAGCAGCCACTTCCTGTCCTATGACACGTTCAGCACCTTGGCCAACCAGATTCCGGACCTCATGGTGCTGGCGGTCGGCATGACGTTCATCCTGATCATCGGTGGCATCGACCTGTCGGTGGGGTCGGTGTTGGCGCTTGCGGCATCGACGGTCAGCGTGGCCGTGCTCGGCTGGGGTTGGAGCGTCTGGCCATCGGCCTTGCTCGGCATGGCTGTGGCGGCGCTGGCGGGTACGGTCACCGGTTCGATCACCGTGGCCTGGCGGATTCCATCGTTCATCGTCTCCCTCGGCGTGCTGGAAATGGCCCGGGGCCTGGCGTACCAGATGACCGGCTCCCGGACCGCCTACATCGGTGACTCGTTCGGCTGGCTGTCCAACCCCATCGTCTTTGGTATTTCGCCTTCGTTCATCATCGCCTTGCTGGTCATCTTCATTGCCCAGGCGGTGCTGACCCGTACGGTGTTTGGGCGTTACCTGATCGGCATCGGCACCAATGAAGAAGCCGTGCGCCTGGCCGGTATCAATCCAAAGCCCTACAAGATCCTGGTGTTCAGCTTGATGGGCTTGCTGGCCGGTGTGGCCGCGCTGTTCCAGATTTCGCGCCTGGAGGCGGCGGATCCGAACGCCGGTTCAGGGCTCGAACTGCAGGTCATCGCCGCCGTGGTCATCGGCGGCACCAGCCTGATGGGTGGGCGAGGCTCGGTCATCAGCACCTTCTTTGGCGTGCTGATCATCTCCGTGCTGGCGGCGGGCCTGGCGCAAATCGGCGCCACTGAACCGACCAAGCGCATCATTACCGGTGCGGTAATCGTGGTGGCGGTCGTGCTCGATACCTATCGTAGCCAGCGCGCCAGTCGGCGGGCTTGAACCATGGCGACGATCAAGGATGTAGCAGCGCTCGCGGGGATTTCCTATACGACCGTGTCCCACGTGGTGAACAAGACGCGGCCGGTCAGCGAAGAAGTGCGGCTCAAGGTCGAGGCGGCCATCGAGCGCCTGGACTACGTGCCCAGCGCCGTGGCCCGTTCGCTCAAGGCCAAGACCACGGCGACCATCGGCCTGCTGGTGCCCAACAGCCTCAACCCTTACTTTGCCGAATTGGCCCGGGGCATCGAGGATTACTGTGAGCGCAACGGGTATTGCGTGATCCTGTGCAACTCCGACGACAACCCGGACAAGCAACGCAGCTACCTGCGGGTGCTGCTGGAAAAGCGTATCGACGGTCTGATTTTCGCGTCCGCCGGCGGTGATGTCGGCCTGGCCGAGGGGCTGTCCAACGTGCGCACGCCCATGGTGATCGTCGACCGCGGGCTCGATGGCGTCGACGCCGACCTGGTGCGCATCGATCATGAATACGGCGCCTACCTGGCGACCCGGCACCTGCTGGAGCTGGGTCACCACGATATCGCCTTCATTGGCGGCCCGGCCGATACCAGCGTGGCGCAAATGCGCCTGGCCGGTTATTGCCGTGCGTTGAAAGAGGCCGGGATCGAGCTGCCTGTCGAGCGCATGCTCGAGAGCGATTTCACCAGTACTGGCGGCTACCGCGCCGCCGCGCAACTGCTTGAACAGATGCCGCCGAGCGCAATTTTTGCGGCCAACGACATGATTGGCATTGGTGTGCTGCGCGCCGCCGCTGAACGCAACGTGCGCGTGCCGAGCGAACTGTCGGTCATCGGTTTCGATGACATCCAGATGAGCCGTTATGTCTACCCGGCGTTGACCACGGTAGGGCAGTCGATCCTGCAACTTGGCGAGATGGCGGCCGAAGTGCTGCTGCGACGCATTGCGACGCCGGGCCTTGCCATCGAGCAGCGGATCGTGACACCGAGTATTGTCCTGCGTGAGTCGACTGCGCCGCTGTCCGGTACATTCGCCCAATACCGCTGAACCGAATTGATGAGTAGTGATGTATGCCAGCAAAAGTAGTGGTAATAGGCAGTCTGAACATGGACCTGGTGACCCGGGCGCCGCGTCTGCCGCGCGGTGGTGAAACACTGATTGGCACGTCGTTCTCCACCATCCCGGGCGGCAAGGGTGCCAACCAGGCGGTGGCCGCCGCGCGCTTGGGGGCGCAGGTGTCGATGGTCGGTTGCGTGGGCAATGATGCCTATGGCGAACAATTGCGTGGCGGGCTGTTGGCCGAGGGCATCGACTGCCAGGCGGTCAGCGTGGTGGAGGGGGCCAGCGGCGTGGCGCTGATCGTCGTCGACGACAACAGCCAGAATGCGATCGTTATCGTCGCCGGTGCCAACGGTGCGCTCACCGCCAAGGTCCTGGACGGTGTCGATGAAGTGCTGCAAAGCGCCGATGTCATCATCTGCCAGCTCGAAGTGCCGGATGCCACCGTCGGCCACGCCCTCAAGCGCGCTCGTGAGTTGGGCAAAATCGTCATCCTCAACCCGGCGCCAGCCTCCCGAACGTTGCCGGCCGACTGGTACGCCTGCATCGACTACTTGATTCCCAATGAAAGCGAAGCTGCGGTCTTGAGCGAGCTGGCGGTGGACTCCCTGGAAACCGCCGAAGCCGCCGCGGCGCATCTGATCGCCGCCGGTGCCGGCAAGGTGATCGTGACCCTGGGTGCCCAGGGCCTGATGTTCGCCAACGGTGTCAGCTTCGAACACTTCCCGGCCCCGCGGGTCAAGGCAGTGGACACCACGGCAGCCGGAGACACCTTCGTCGGCGGCTTCGCGGCGGCCCTGGCCAGCGGCAAAAGCGAGGTCGAGGCGATTCGTTTCGGCCAGGCCGCCGCCGCGCTGTCGGTCACCCGCGCAGGCGCGCAGCCTTCAATCCCCACGTTGTTGGAAGTACAGGCTTTCAAATCATGAAAAAGACGCCGTTGTTGAATGTGGCACTGTCACGATTGATCGCTTCCCTCGGCCATGGCGACAAGGTGGTTATCGGTGATGCCGGCCTGCCCGTGCCGCCCCAGGTCGAATTGATCGACCTGGCCCTGACCCATGGCATTCCTGACTTTGTCAGCACCTTGAAGGTCGTGCTCAGCGAAATGCAGGTGGAAAGTCATGTCCTGGCCGAGGAGATCCTCGATAAACAACCGTCGGCCCTGACGACCCTGGAGACGCTGCATGCCGAGGGTGCGCTGGGCGAACGGGAGCTGGTCAGCCATGAACAATTCAAGATCATCAGCCGACAGGCGCGGGCGATCATTCGCACAGGCGAGTGCTCTGCGTACTGCAATATCGTGCTGGTCGCTGGAGTGACGTTCTAACCCTGTTCAACCCTGCACAAGGAGTGCGCCATGCACCGCTATGCTCAGAAAATGCATCAACTGATCCGGAGTCTGCTGCTGTTGTCATTGATCACCGCTACGAGCGCCCAGGCGGCGGAAAAAATCGACCTGATCATCGACACCGATCCAGGGGCCGATGACGTCGTGGCGCTGTTGTTCGCCCTGGCGTCGCCCGAGGAGTTGCATATCCGCGCGCTGACCACCGTCGCCGGCAATGTGCGCCTGGACAAGACCTCTCGCAACGCTCGCCTGGCCCGGGAATGGGCGGGGCGCGAAGAGGTGCCCGTGTATGCCGGTGCGCCGAAACCGTTGATGCGCACACCGATCTATGCGGAAAACATCCATGGCAAGGAAGGCCTGTCGGGTGTCACCGTGCACGAGCCGAAGAAGGGGTTGGCCCAAGGCAATGCCGTCAACTACCTGATCGACACCCTCAAGGCGGCCAAGCCTCACAGCATCACCATTGCCATGCTTGGCCCGCAGACCAACCTGGCCCTGGCGCTGGTGCAGGAGCCCGACATCGTCCAAGGCATCAAGGAAGTGGTGATCATGGGCGGTGCGCATTTCAACGGCGGCAATATCACGCCGGTGGCTGAATTCAATCTGTTCGCCGACCCGCAGGCGGCCGAGGTTGTGGCCAAGAGCGGCGTGAAGCTGACGTACCTGCCGCTGGATGTGACCCACAAGATCCTCACCAGCGAAGCGCGTCTGAAGCAGATCGCGGCGCTGAACAACAATGCCAGCAAGCTGGTGGGCGATATCCTCAACGAATACGTCAAGGGCGACATGGAGCACTACGGCATGACGGGCGGGCCGGTGCATGACGCGACGGTGATTGCCTACCTGCTCAAGCCGCAGTTGTTCACTGGCCGTTCGGTCAATGTCGTCGTGGACAGCCGCGAAGGCCCGACGTTCGGGCAGACCATCGTCGACTGGTACGATGGCCTGAAAGCGCCGAAGAATGCGTTCTGGGTGGAAAACGGTGATGCCCAGGGCTTCTTCGACCTGCTGACCGAGCGCCTGGCGCGCCTCAAGTAAACTGCCTGGCTTTGCACCCGCAGGCCAGCCTGCGGGTGCGAGCATCAGTCCACGGCGTCGACGGTGCTCGGGTAGCGTTCGAATGCCTGCTGGATGAAATTGCGGGCGACGTCCGTCCCCAGTTCCCTCACCAGCAATTCTATGCCGATGATTGCCAACTCCTCCGGGCTGCCCGGGCTATAGGAGCTATGGCCCTCCGACCATTTGGCATTGATGGTGGCTTCGATGCTGACGGTGCTCATGATAGGGCTCGCGAGTTGGAGGACTGTAGGTGGAGTTAAGCATTTTTGCCCTCGGTTTGGCACTGCGACTTAGGCATTGGGGGAGGGCTGTGCGACACTTGTTTTTTGTTTTTAAAGGAGCCCTGCCGTGCAGATCGATTTGAACGCTCCGGATGGCCTGAGTCTCGAGGCGGTTCGTCAATTGCTGGCTTCGGCCAGTGATGACGAACATACCCAACTGCGCGTGACCAAGGGCGGTATCGCCTATTTGTCCTCGGGTGTGGTCGGCGGCACTGACATCAATGGTTTGCTGTTTCGGCTCGAGACTTGGGCGAAGGGCTCGGGCTACGTCGGGCGGGTCGCGGCCAGCGACGAGGTCTGGGTCATGCAGATCTACAAGGCGTTGAAAGACAACTGGCCAAATCCTCCCTTCGATTACATCGACGTTTATTGAACGGTGTTCATATCCAGTCACGATTCATGCCTGAACGGCGGTGGCGGCTCAGGCAAACTGCCGGTTTTCCGGATGGGCCAGGCCGATGGCCGCGGTGTTGAAACCAAGCGTCGTTTGGGTTGTCGCACGCTCTCTGTTTATTTATTGAAGAAAGGAGGCGTCATGCCTTGGAAGCTCGCGTCATTAAGTACTTTGCTGGCTGCCGTGTTCTTGAGCGGTTGCAGCAGCACCTCTGAGTCGACCCCAGATCCCGTGGCGACCGAGTCCGGTTACAGCCGCTGCGAAGCAAAGGCCGCCGAGTTCGCCATTGGCAAGAAGGCCTCGCCGCAATTGCTGGAGCAGGCCCGTACCCGTGCCGGCGCGCAGAATGCGCGGATCCTCAAGCCCAACGACATGGTGACACTTGAGTACCGCTCCGATCGCCTGAACCTCAATACCGATGCCGACCTGGTGATTAACCGGGTGAACTGCGGCTGACAGGCGGTTTTCAATCGCCCATAAAAAACCCCGTCACATGGACGGGGTTTTTTTAGTGCGCCGAGAAATTACTCTGGGCGAACCTGTGCAGCTTGCATACCCTTTTGGCCTTTCTCAGCCACGAAGGAAACGGTCTGGCCTTCTTTCAGGCTTTTGAAACCGTCGCTTTCGATAGCTTTGAAGTGTACGAACAGGTCGTCACCGCCACCTGTAGGAGTGATGAAGCCGAAGCCTTTTTCATCGTTGAACCATTTAACGGTGCCGGTTTGGCGATTAGACATGGTGTATCTCCAAGAAACATATATTTTCAGTGTACTGTGCTGCTCAGGCCAACTGGGCACACCGGGGTATCATAGTCGAAATGTTCGATTTGGGACCCCCCCAGACGCGCTGTTTGCCAATCAGTCGTGTTTTCTTTACCGCCTTTACCCGCTGAAAGGCCCGGTTTTAAAGGCTTTGAGCCGAAAGTAAAGACGATAAAAAAAGCTGTAAAACCTGAATAAATCGTTCAAAAAAGCTTGAAATGAGGGTTTTTCAACCCTGTCGGGCCCGTTCAGGAAGCCCTTGATCTCACTTTTTCGCCTTGTTCTCAGCCTTGCATTTTGCGATCTCCCCCAGTGCCTTTTGCTGCAGCTGCGGGGTGGCCTTGTTGTCCATCAAGGCCTGGAGGTCCGAGGCTGGATAGGACTTGATCGCATCGGCGCCGCAGGCGCAATGGGCTTTGGCAGCGGCCCGGCCGATCTGCGGCGTTGCTGTCTCGGTGCATTGGGCCATGTATTTTTCGCGTTCGCCTTTGGGCCAGTCGGCATGGGCGGTCAGTGGAAGCAGCAGGGCGAGGGGGGCGACTACTGCGAACAATGTGTTCAGACGCATGCGAAGGTGCTCCTTTGGGGTCGATGTCTTGATATCTGAGGCGTTACGCTCGATTCAGTTCAGCACTCTGGCATAAAAACCCTGGATTTACGCCTGCTTCAATTCCCGCACGGCGATGACCGTTCATCTGTGCTAGCATGCCGGGCTCGGGTATTTCCAGGCTGCGGATGACAACTCGTCCCGGTGGTAAATGTTCGAAATAACCCTGATTTGAATCCCAGTCACTCTGGTTCGGTTTTCCCGGTTGGCCGCAAGGCTCCTGCCGCTGTAAGGCAGGCGTTCGTCATTGAATGGCCTGGACTGGATCTTGTACTGGCTCATCCCAACCCACGTGACCTTTGGTAGGGGTCACCACTAGGAGAGGAGGCGCCATGCCAACTATTACTCTTCCCGACGGCAGTCAACGTTCATTCGATCACCCGGTTTCCGTAGCCGAGGTCGCCGCATCCATCGGTGCGGGCCTGGCCAAGGCGACCCTGGCCGGCAAGGTCAACGGCAAGCTGGTCGACGCCAGTGACGTCATCGACAGCGACGCCACGCTGCAAATCATCACGCCCAAGGATGAAGAGGGGCTGGAGATCATTCGCCACTCTTGCGCTCACCTGGTCGGCCATGCGGTCAAGCAGCTGTACCCGAGTGCGAAGATGGTCATCGGGCCAGTCATCGACGAAGGCTTCTATTACGACATCGCCTTCGAGCGTCCTTTCACGCCGGAAGACATGGCCGCTATCGAACAGCGCATGCAGCAGCTGATCGAGAAAGATTACGACGTCATCAAGAAAGTCACCCCGCGCGCCGAAGTCATCGAAGTCTTCAAGGCCCGTGGCGAGGACTACAAGCTGCGTCTGGTGGAAGACATGCCGGACGAGCAGGCCATGGGCCTGTATTACCACGAAGAATACGTCGACATGTGCCGTGGCCCGCACGTGCCGAACACGCGCTTCCTGAAATCCTTCAAGCTGACCAAGTTGTCCGGCGCCTACTGGCGTGGCGATGCGAAGAACGAGCAGTTGCAGCGCGTCTATGGCACTGCCTGGGCGGACAAGAAGCAACTGGCGGCCTACATCCAGCGCATTGAAGAAGCCGAGAAGCGCGATCACCGCAAGATCGGCAAGCGCCTGGGCCTGTTCCATACCCAGGAAGAGTCCCCGGGCATGGTGTTCTGGCACCCGAACGGCTGGACCCTGTACCAGGTGCTCGAGCAGTACATGCGCCAGGTCCAGCGTGAGAACGGCTATCTGGAAATCAAGACGCCGCAAGTGGTGGACCGCAGCCTCTGGGAGAAATCCGGGCACTGGGCCAACTACGCCGACAACATGTTCACTACCCAGTCGGAAAACCGCGACTACGCCATCAAGCCGATGAACTGCCCTTGCCACGTGCAGGTGTTCAACCAGGGCTTGAAAAGCTACCGCGAGCTGCCGATGCGCCTGGCCGAGTTCGGTGCCTGCCACCGTAACGAGCCGTCGGGGGCGCTGCACGGCATCATGCGCGTACGTGCATTTACCCAGGACGATGCGCACATCTTCTGCACCGAAGAGCAGATGCAGGCCGAATCCGCCGCCTTCATCAAGCTGACCATGGACGTCTATCGGGACTTCGGCTTCACCGAAGTCGAGATGAAGCTGTCCACTCGTCCGGAAAAACGCGTTGGCTCCGACGAGTTGTGGGATCGCGCCGAAGCGGCCCTGGCCGCCGCCCTCGATAGCGCGGGCCTTGCGTACGACTTGCAGCCGGGTGAGGGGGCCTTTTACGGTCCGAAGATCGAATTCTCGCTGAAAGATTGCCTCGGTCGTGTGTGGCAGTGTGGTACCTTGCAGCTCGATTTCAACCTGCCGATCCGTCTGGGCGCTGAATATGTGTCCGAAGACAACAGCCGCAAGCACCCGGTCATGCTTCACCGCGCGATCCTCGGTTCGTTCGAGCGTTTCGTCGGGATTCTGATCGAACACTACGAGGGCGCGTTCCCTGCGTGGCTGGCGCCGACCCAGGCAGTGATCATGAATATCACTGATAAACAGGCAGATTTTGCCGCCGAAGTCGAAAAAACTCTCAATCAAAGCGGATTTCGTGCCAAGTCCGACTTGAGAAATGAAAAGATCGGCTTTAAAATCCGCGAGCATACTTTGCTCAAGGTTCCCTTTCTCTTGGTTATTGGAGATCGGGAGGTCGAGATGCAGACTGTCGCTGTGCGTACTCGTGAAGGTGCTGACCTGGGCTCGATGCCCGTCGCCGAATTCGCTGAGTTTCTCGCGCAAGCGGTTTCCCGGCGTGGTCGCCCAGATTTGGAGTAATTATTATTAAGCGTGAAATGAGACAAGATAAACGAGCTGCACCGAAAGCCCCGATCAACGAGAATATCTCGGCACGCGAGGTTCGGTTAATTGGCGCTGACGGCGAGCAGATTGGCATCGTCTCGATTGATGAAGCGCTTCGTATTGCTGAAGAAGCCAAGCTTGATCTGGTAGAAATTTCCGCAGACGCAGTCCCACCGGTTTGCCGGGTGATGGACTACGGCAAGTCGATCTTCGAGAAGAAGAAGCAGATTGCCGCGGCGAAGAAAAACCAGAAGCAGATTCAGGTAAAAGAAATCAAGTTTCGTCCAGGGACGGAGGAAGGGGATTACCAGGTAAAACTGCGCAACCTGGTACGTTTCCTGAGTGACGGGGACAGGGCCAAGGTATCCTTGCGATTCCGCGGCCGTGAGATGGCCCACCAGGAGCTGGGGATGGAACTCCTCAAGCGGGTTGAACAAGACCTGCTCGAGTACGGTTCGGTCGAACAGCATCCTAAGATGGAAGGACGCCAGCTGATCATGGTCATCGCCCCGAAAAAGAAGAAGTAATCACCAGGGCACGGCAGGCCTTGCGATTATGTTTATCAACTGAATGCGGAGTATCCGAACATGCCAAAGATGAAGACCAAAAGTGGTGCTGCTAAGCGGTTTCTGAAAACTGCTAACGGTATCAAGCACAAGCACGCTTTCAAGAGCCACATCCTGACCAAAATGTCGACCAAGCGTAAGCGTCAACTGCGCGGTAGCAGCTTGCTGCATCCGTCTGACGTGGCAAAAGTCGAGCGCATGCTGCGCCTTCGTTAATTTTTGGATCAAGAATAGAGGAAGTAACTCATGGCTCGTGTAAAGCGTGGCGTCATTGCCCGTAAGCGTCACAAGAAAATTCTGAAACTTGCTAAAGGCTACTACGGCGCGCGTTCCCGCGTATTCCGTGTTGCCAAGCAAGCGGTAATCAAGGCAGGCCAATACGCCTACCGTGACCGTCGTCAGAAAAAACGTCAGTTCCGCGCTCTGTGGATCGCTCGTATCAATGCTGGTGCTCGTGTTAACGGTCTGTCCTACAGCCGTTTCATCGCTGGCCTGAAAAAAGCGTCCATCGAGATCGACCGTAAGGTTCTGGCTGATCTGGCAGTGAACGAAAAAGCGGCGTTTGCTGCGATTGTCGAGAAAGCTAAAGCCACCTTGGCTTAAGTACCCCCGGCAGTCACCTGGGGTCACCTCTGTGGACCCAGGTGTCAAACGTCATAAATAGGGGAAGAGCCTTAAAGCTCTTCCCCTATTTCGTATCTGGAGTCTGTACATGGAAAACCTGGACGCGCTGGTCGCTCAAGCACTAGAGGCTGTGCAAAGCGCTGAAGATATCAATGCCCTGGAGCAAATCCGGGTTCACTACCTTGGCAAGAAGGGCGAGTTGACTCAGGTGATGAAGACCCTGGGGAACCTGCCAGCCGAAGAGCGTCCGCAGGTCGGTGCGCTGATCAACGTTGCCAAGGAGCGTGTCACAGAGGTCCTCAATGCGCGCAAGGCGTTGTTCGAGGAGGCGGATCTGGCTGCCAAGCTCGCCGCCGAGTCCATCGACGTGACCCTGCCTGGCCGTGGCCAGACTTCCGGTGGTCTGCATCCGGTGACCCGCACCCTGGAACGCATCGAGCAGTTCTTCACCCACATCGGCTACGGCATTGCCGAAGGCCCTGAGGTCGAAGACGACTACCACAACTTCGAAGCGCTCAACATCCCAGGCCATCACCCGGCCCGGTCGATGCACGACACCTTCTATTTCAACGCGAACATGCTGTTGCGCACCCATACCTCGCCGGTACAGGTCCGCACCATGGAATCGCAACAGCCGCCGATCCGCATCGTCTGCCCAGGCCGTGTGTACCGCAGCGACTCCGATATCACCCACTCGCCGATGTTCCACCAGGTCGAAGGCCTGCTGGTTGATCGCGACATCAATTTCGCCGACCTGAAAGGAACGATCGAAGAGTTCCTGCGGGTGTTCTTCGAAAAAGAACTGGCCGTGCGTTTCCGCCCTTCGTACTTCCCGTTCACCGAGCCATCGGCTGAAGTCGACATGGAGTGCGTGATGTGCAGCGGTAAAGGCTGCCGCGTCTGCAAGCAGACTGGCTGGCTGGAAGTCATGGGCTGCGGCATGGTTCACCCGAACGTGCTGCGTATGTCCGGGATCGATCCGGAAGAGTTCTCCGGCTTTGCTTTCGGCATGGGCGCCGAACGCCTGGCCATGCTGCGTTACGGTGTGAATGACTTGCGCCTGTTCTTCGACAACGACTTGCGGTTCCTTGCGCAATTTCGCTAAGCCGCAGACCCGTAACGAATCTAATAGGAGAGCAGGATGAAATTCAGTGAACAATGGCTGCGCGGCTGGGTAAGCCCGCAGGTAAGTCGGGACGAGCTGGTTGCTCGCCTGTCGATGGCCGGCCTTGAGGTCGATAGCGTCACGCCGGCCGCCGGTGATTTCAGCGGTGTGGTAGTGGGCGAGGTGCTGGGCACCGAGCAGCACCCAGATGCTGACAAGCTGCGGGTTTGCCAGGTCAGCAATGGCGCGGAAACCTTCCAGGTCGTCTGCGGCGCGCCCAACGTGCGCCCGGGCCTGAAGATCCCGTTCGCCATGATCGGTGCCGAACTGCCGGGCGATTTCAAGATCAAGAAAGCCAAGCTGCGTGGCGTCGAGTCCAACGGCATGTTGTGCTCCCAGGCCGAGCTGCAGATTGGCGAAGGCAACGATGGCCTGATGGAACTGCCGGCAGATGCGCCGGTTGGCCAGGACATCCGTGAATACTTGGGCCTGGACGATGCGAGCATCGAGGTCGACCTGACCCCGAACCGTGGCGATTGTCTGTCCCTGGCCGGCCTGGCCCGTGAAGTCGGCGCGTTGTACGCCGCTCCAGTGACGCGTCCGGTGGTCGCGAGCGTGCCGGCCGTGCACGACGAAGTGCGTTCGATTGAAGTCCTGGCGCCAGCCGCGTGCCCGCGTTACCTGGGCCGTGTGATCCGTAATGTCGATCTGTCCAAGCCGACGCCGCTGTGGATGGTCGAGCGCCTGCGTCGCGCCGACGTGCGCAGCATCGACGCCGCTGTCGACATCACTAACTATGTGATGCTGGAGCTGGGGCAGCCGCTGCACGCGTTCGATCTCGCCGAAATCAACGGCGGCATCCGCGTACGCATGGCCGAAGAGGGTGAGAAGCTGGTGTTGCTCGACGGTCAGGAAGTGGCCCTGCGCAGCGACACCCTGGTGATTGCCGACCATTCTCGTGCCCTGGCAATTGCTGGCGTCATGGGCGGCGAGCACAGCGGCGTCTCCACGACGACCCGTGATGTGTTCCTGGAAAGCGCGTTCTTCGACCAGATCGCCGTCGCTGGCAAGGCCCGCTCCTATGGCCTGCACACCGATGCTTCGCACCGCTACGAGCGTGGCGTGGACTGGCAACTGGCCCGTGAAGCCATGGAGCGCGCCACAGGCCTGCTGCTGGACATCACAGGTGGTGAAGCCGGCCCGATCATCGAGACGGTCAGCGAACAACATTTGCCCAAGATTGCTCCGGTCACCTTGCGTGCCCAGCGCATCACCCAGATGCTGGGCATGGAAATGGACCCGGCCGAAGTCGAACGCCTGCTCAGCGCCCTGGGCCTGAACATCAGCGCCGACGGGGCAGGGCAGTGGCGTGTTGACGTGCCAAGCCATCGCTTCGATATCAGCCTGGAAGTCGACCTGATCGAAGAACTGGCCCGCCTTTACGGCTACAACCGCCTGCCGGTTCGCTACCCGCAAGCACGCCTGGCCCCACAGGCCAAGGCGGAAGCCCGCAGCGACCTGCCGGAACTGCGCCGCCTGCTGGTGGCTCGTGGGTATCAGGAAGCGATCACCTACAGCTTCATCGATCCGCGCCAGTTCGAGCTGTTCAATCCGGGTGTCGAGCCGCTGTTGTTGGCCAATCCGATTTCCAACGACATGGCGGCCATGCGCTCGTCCCTGTGGCCGGGCCTGGTTAAGTCGCTCCAGCACAACCTGAACCGCCAGCAGGATCGCGTGCGGCTGTTCGAAAGCGGCCTGCGTTTTGTCGGTCAGTTGGAGGGCTTGAAGCAAGAGCCGATGCTGGCCGGTGTCGTCTGTGGCAGCCGTTTGCCGGAAGGTTGGGCGCAAGGTCGCGATGTCGTCGACTTCTTCGACGTCAAGGCTGACGTGGAAGCGGTGCTGGGCTTCGCCGGTGCGCTCGACGCATTCACTTTCGTCCCAGGCAAGCACCCGGCGCTGCACCCGGGGCAGACCGCACGCATCGAGCGGGACGGGCGCGAAGTCGGTTATGTCGGTGCCATTCACCCGGAACTGTCGAAAACCCTGGGCCTTGATCGTCCGGTCTTCGTTTTCGAACTGGTCCTGGCCGAAGTGGCGCTGGGGAAAATGCCGAAATTCCAGGAGTTATCACGCTTTCCTGAAGTGCGTCGTGACCTTGCGTTGCTGGCTGACCTTGACGTTGCTTCCAGTGCTGTACTGGACGTAATCCGTGAAAATGCAGGCGAATGGCTCACGGACCTCAGGCTATTTGACGTGTATCAGGGTAAAGGCATTGATCCGCATAGAAAAAGCCTTGCAGTCGGCTTGACCTGGCAGCATCCATCGCGCACTCTTAATGACGATGAGGTGAATACCGCAACGCAAAATATCCTCACCTCGCTCGAAAACAGGTTGAACGCCACGTTAAGGAAGTGACGTATGGGGGCTCTGACGAAAGCTGAGATGGCGGAACGTCTGTATGAGGAGCTGGGCCTGAATAAACGGGAGGCCAAAGAATTGGTCGAACTGTTTTTCGAAGAAATCAGGCACGCTCTGGAAGACAACGAACAGGTCAAGTTGTCCGGTTTCGGCAATTTTGACCTGCGGGACAAACGCCAGCGGCCTGGCCGCAATCCGAAAACGGGAGAAGAAATCCCGATCACGGCTCGCCGTGTGGTCACCTTTCGTCCAGGGCAGAAGTTGAAGGCCCGAGTTGAGGCTTATGCTGGAACCAAGTCATAACGACGAGCTACCCGTCATCCCCGGCAAACGCTACTTCACCATTGGTGAAGTCAGCGAGCTATGTGCGGTAAAACCGCACGTGCTGCGCTATTGGGAGCAGGAGTTTCCTCAACTCAACCCGGTCAAGCGCCGCGGAAACCGCCGGTATTATCAGCGACAAGACGTGCTGATGATCCGGCAGATCCGCGCGCTGCTGTACGACCAGGGGTTCACCATCGGCGGAGCACGTCTGCGCCTCTCCGGTGATGAGGCCAAAGACGATACAACCCAGTACAAACAGATGATCCGCCAGATGATCGCCGAGCTTGAAGATGTACTGGTGGTGCTCAAGAAATAAATTTCTGCTTTTAAATACTTCCAGTTTTCAAAAGCTTGCGATATATTCCTGAGCGTTCCGTTGAGAGACGGAACAAGATTCACGCCTAGTCGGGGCGTAGCGCAGTCCGGTAGCGCACTAGCATGGGGTGCTAGGGGTCGAGTGTTCGAATCACTCCGTCCCGACCATATAATTCAAGGGGTTGCGAGATTTTATCTCGCGACCCTTTTTTATTTTTGATCGTTTTTACCCCTACAAAACGACTGGCTTTTGATGGAATCCTCACCTCTTTCGGAGGAGATGGGCGCAAGATTTCTGGGTGCCAATGTCCCCCCGCAGTAATTTCGGCGATGGAGGGCAGGGATGGACCTAGTTGACGGCTCGTCAGGCAGTTTTCAGCTTTTGCTGTGGGGGTAGCTGATGGCGACTACTTGCCTCGCTCGCTCTGAAAGACCTCCTGAGCGTTGCAATGCAATTGATTTGTCGATTTTTTTCTCAAGTTCCGGATAAAAATCCATTACGAGGAGACGTAACCGATCTAGAAGTTTAGGATCATTTTTAAGCTGGTCTCGTAAGTAGACTGCGTAACCGTAGTTGGAAGTTAAGGCATCGTCGGGCGCAAATGCCCGCATCCACTTCAGCATGATATCTGCGTCCCCTCCGAAATTTATCAGCAGGTCGATGTAGCGAATCAGCTGGGCCGAAGCGTTATAAAGTGTATATCTGTTGATGTCTAAGATGGACGTTTGATGTTCGACTGCGATCTTCTTGATGTCCTTCCATCCCTTACTGAGCTGGAAGGATCCTTTCATACTTACAGAGATTGTTTTGGCGGTGGGTTTACGTGGGGTCAAATGACCCTGTTCGACAGGTAGCGCCCGAATGGCCCCGGTAGTGACATTTACGTCGATCAGTAGCACGGGAATTAACGAAACAGACAAATAACGCGCGGTCGTGGACTTCAGGCGGATTTTACCTCTATCAGTCCTGGTTCCTTTGATCTGCAATCGTATAAGTGCGCCGGTCACTGAGCCTCGCTTCTTGACAATCTCAATTTCCGCGTCCAGACCGTAGTCTTTTGGTAAGTCTCTATAAATCCAGCCTTTTTTTGCAACGGCTTTTTTTACTAAAGCGGTTGCTTGATCGTCAACTACATGGGACTTCGTTCTCATAGGAAGATTTTCTGTCATTAGGTCCATCTAACTCTGTCTCTTGCGCTTGTTGAAGGAGGGACATTCAATGCCGTTTTATTTTTTGATCACTGGATAAAATGACGCATGTTTATTAGCTAACTACAAATGATCTCTGCAGGCCGGTGGTGATCCGTCGTCGGTGCTGAATTCACTTTCCCCGCAACCCAACCACACCCTTACCACTTGCACAAAAACGGCACCAGAGTACGCTTCAATCGGATCCAAAGGAGGGATTGCGGTGCCGAATTTTTTTGTTGAGCAAGCGGGGACGCTGAATCTGTTTCAACAGCAGCGTACTCCCAATCATGGATTCAGACCTGGACAGTTGGGTGCGTTGCACGCAGTTTTGGCGCATTTTTCCGTGCAGGACGACCCTGCCATCGTCTGTTTGCCCACTGGCTATGGAAAGACCTCCTTGATGATGGCGCTTCCCATGCTGCTGGGGCCGGCGCGTGTACTGATAGTGGAACCTTCAAGCGCCTTGAGAAAACAGGTGCATTCACATATTTCTGTCATGTCCACACTCCGCCGGATTGGTGCGCTAGCTGAAGATTGTCCGCTTCCCGACGTGCACCTGCATATCGGCCGTCCTCAATCCCTTGAAGAATGGCAATTGCTTCAAGCCTACGACGTCGTCGTTTCGACACCTTCAAGCTCATCACCCGACCTAGCCCCTGGTGCGCCGTCGGACCTCTTCGATCTTGTGATCTTCGATGAAGCCCATCATGCTCCGGCCGATTCCTGGATGGCCTACGTAGAACACTTCACAAAAGCTCGGTTCTTGTTTCTCACGGCAACGCCCTTTCGACGAGATGGGCGCGTCATTCTAGGGAAGCTCGTTTATCGATATCCGGTAATGCGGGCTGTCGATGAGGGGGCCTTTGAGCCAATTAACTTCTGTGCGGCACCGATCGAAGACGAACTCGATGATGAACACGTTGATCAAGCCATAGCTCGGGCGGCTGTTCAGCAGCTTAACGAGGACAGGGCAAACGGGTTCGATCATAGGCTGTTTGTACGTGCAGGGACTATCAAGGCCGCACAGGATCTAGTGCCGCTCTATCAAGGCCTGGGCATAGCGGTCGAGGCCATTAGCAGCAAACTTACGAAACGTCAGCAGGAGGCGATTGAGGAAAGGCTAATCACCGGTGCGCTGGAAGCGATCGTTTGCGTGGACATGTTCGGGGAGGGTTATGACTTTCCGAAACTCAAGGTGGCGGCGCTCCATGCTCCCCACCAGTCTCTGGTGCCCACAATTCAATTCATTGGACGCTTCGCCCGTGTGGACGAAACCACAGGCCCGCCAACGCTGATTGCACCAACTTTCCGTATCAAGGAGGCAACAGCGTTTCTTCTTAAGGAAGGCGTAAATCTTGCGCAGATGATTGATGAGGCTGCGATCGCTCAACTCGCGGGATCTCTGGAGGAGCAGGAGTTTATGGAAAGGCTCCCCGTGAGGAAGATTGCCGAATCTGACTACGAATCTGTCTCGCCGCTGTCTTTTAATTTATATGCCCATGTACGTGTTTTCGAGTGTGACGAGCCACCGAATTTTGGACTCCTTGAATCCACGATTGGGCGGCATTTGCGGATTGTGAAGCAGTGGGGAACGCAAGACGGGACAATCTCGTTGGTTTTGACGGCAGACGAGACGTCTCCCAATTGGGCCATCTCTGATGCTCTGATCGATGTGCGTCACGACGTGTTTCTCTTGATGTTTTTCGAGGCGGCAAAACTCTGCTACATAGGGTCGACCCGTCGAACGGAAAAGCTTTACCTCAGCATCATGGACACGATTGCTCCCGGTGGCTGCAGACCGCTTAGCTACCAACAGACCAGCAGGGCGCGCGCGGGCTTGGAGGAGGTCAAGTTTTACAACGTTGGGCTGAAGAACACGACGTTCAACTCGCAGGGAGAGACTTATCGAACCCTCACTGGCCCCCAGGCGGAGAGGGCGGTGACAGCTGGCGACAGTCGAGTCTTCTCCCAAGGACACTTCTTCGGCAGCGGTATGAATGGACAGGTCAAGGAAACGATTGGCGCAAGCAGCAGTTCCCGGATATGGAGCAATCAGCGCCTCTCGATCCTTGATTTCGTTGAGTGGGTGCAAACCTTGAACGGACGCCTCTCCGGTAATGCGCCTTTTAGCGCAACCCAGTTAGACATCGTGCGCTCTAGCAAGCCTTTGAGTCGTTTACCAGATGTGGTCATAGCGGCGAACTGGCCTAAAAGCGGATTCAAAAACAACCCGAAAGTCCGCTTTCGGGCTGCCACCCAACAGCGCGTTCAATATTCGAGATTGGTTGAGTGGGACATCCAGAACTTTCAGTGCAATCTACCGGCGGGACAATTAGCCTTTTCGCTGGTTAGCGCCTTCGGCGTGGTGCCAATGCGATTTCACTTGGCAAACGCACGGATGGTGACGTGTCTGGATCCTGACGTCTCCGTCGAAATCGAATCTGCCCACGATTCCTGGGTTGCAATGGCGGACTGGCTCTGTGAACACAGTCCAGTGTTCTATGCCGCCGATAAATCATCCTTTGAGGGGATGAATTTGATGGCTGCACCGTTGCTGCAAACCGAACGTTTGGCTCCTGGCGATGCAGAGATCATCGATTGGAGGGGCTGTGGCATACACATCGAATTTCTACCCCAGGATCAATCCCCCGAGACGTTGCGAAAGCGAGCCTTGCTCGCGGGAAACCTGACCGTGCAGGAGCACCTGGAGCGACACTTGGTCAACCTGCCGGATGTTCAAGGACTCTTCTACGACCACAGGGCGGGGGAGGCCGCGGATTATATCTGCGTCACCAAGAATGCTGAGGATGAGGTCAACGTCAGCTTCTACCACTGCAAAGGTGCGGGTGGGCCACCAAGTGGAGGCCGTGTGGGTGATGTCTACGAGGTGGCAGGACAGTTGGTCAAGTCGGTCTATTACTGCAACGTGCCGACGATTGTTCAGCACATGGAAGATAGGATGCTTCCAAGGCACACATCACCCTCCTACTTTGTTCGCGGCAACAGAGCCGACGTTACTCAGCTGTTGAAAACTACACCGGCCACCAAGCTCACGTTTTCCGTGATCGGCGTTCAGCCTGGCATTCGCCGCTCGGCTATCAATGCTCACCTGAGTGATCTTATGGCGTTCTGTATCAGTTACGCGAGGCAGGGAGGGGCAGCGAAGGCTTACTGGCTGGTCAACGAACCAGAGAATTGATTCCACAAAGCGGCTGAGGAGTACGCCTGGCCGCTTCGTGTGTTTCGCCATCGTGGATGACCTAGATTTACCTAGCGTTTAGCTCCACGGGCGGACTTTCGGTTCTTCGCATTTCCAGATTGCAGTCTTTACGGACAGTCTTTAACCAACGGTTTGCCGTGCTCCCAGCATGTAGATCAATGCGGGATTTTGACTAGGCCGATCACAACGCTTTTCGCTCCACCAGCCGAAATACGAGAAGGATTCAGCGAAGTCAGCCGGCAACAATGACGCTATGTGCGTGGCGCATAAAGCGCATTGCCTGCTCCGAGAACGGTTGGCAAGATGCTGCATTCGCCTTCCCTTTGGATGCTCATGGACCGTTTTATTGAGAGCAACACGCTTGCTGAGCTCTACAGTATCCTCAGTGAGGATAGACGCTCGCTATCCAGCAGCCACTCGATGACACGCTTTGAGCGTCAGCTCATGGTCAATCGAGTCACGGCTTTTGTAGAGTTTGGCGACTATCTGATCTTGACTGAGCGCCGCCGCTACAGCGCGATCGAACGGCTATTCAAGACATTGATTGATCCGCTTTCGATTCCCAGGCAGACCGTCTACTACAAGCCGGAATACCCTGAAGATGAAGTGAGTGGGTATGAGGGGCTAACGGCAGTGGATACGGTAGGGCTGCTGATCGATATGGAACATCTCGGCCTGCAGGTAGACCCGAGCAGGTTGGTCGCCGCCCTGACCCCGGAAATCAACGAGAAGAAGCTGCTGACGAACAGTGAACTTTCGGTCCTGATGTACCGACACTACCGTGGAAAGCAGTGCTTTGTGCTCAAAGCTGATCCAAACGCTGGGGAAGGGGATATCTCTGTAACCCACCACAAGGACGCTTCGGGATATAAGTTCGCAATGACCTGGAGGGGAAAAGCTGCGATTCGGCTTGAAGTGCGTGGGCCCAACTACAGCGAACCTAAACCACAGGAGTTCGTCATTTGCGACTACTGCAAGCATCGCTACCTTACCAACAGCTCTGTAGACGAACGCATCCACCACGCAGAGCATGAGTGGACTCGCCAGCTCTACGAGCCCTTGCCGAACTCTCTGTTCGCGCAGCGGCTTGCTGTCGTCCCTAGGGGGGAGCTCGTTGATCCGTCAAGCCCGCTTTGGATGCATGAGGAAGTCTTGCAGCGAGCCAGGGCGTTCAGGCGCGAGTTTGGCTACGACCGGGTTCAGTGGGATGGTTCTGCGACTAGTCCAGCCTCAGAGGGTTGGCACGGTTATCTTTTCGCTGGAGACGCTGAAGGTACGATCGCTGGCGCTTGTGGATTTTTACCTGAATCGTCGGGCCCGCACAAAGGTCAGTGGGCGCTGCACTGGATATGGTTCGCGCCGAAGTATCGGCGGAGGGGTTTGTTGTTGGCTCGCTGGGCCGATTTCCTTGAGCGCTACGGAGACTTTCATATTGAGCGACCAGTCTCGGATGCAATGCAGTCATTTCTCCGTAAACATGGCACTGCTGATCAGAGGGCCTGGCTACCATCGCCATAGCTCAAAGCTCTGGTCGTCCGTTCAAGGCTTGAAACTGTGCTCTGAAGGTCGGCACTGACACTTAGCAGAAGGTCGGTGCGCGTGGCCTGCCCCGGGATACTCAATGAGAAGCGATTGGTGGCTGGCCTTCTTGGCGAGATTGCCATCTATAAACGATTACTGGATCTGGGCATTCGAGCCGAGCTGGAAGCGGGCGCGGGCGATTGGCATGCTTACATCTTGGTTGGCAATTCAAAGTTTGGCTCACGGTTGGCGAGCCAACTCCAACAGAATAATTTGCGCATGCGCTCACCGGGCAATTGCTATTCACGCATGACAGTGAAACGGACACCCTGCTGATGACTTTCCCGGAATAGCCGACTTGCACCTAGGGAATATGGATTGGGCAGCTCATAAACTGCGACGTTAGGACCTCGTACGTTCGCGACATAGAGAATACGCCAGCGGTTGGTTCCATCATGGCGCATCGTTACTGCCGCAGTTACTTGAGAGCGCTCTAGGTCGATGTGTCCTGGATCCGCGACATGCGCTTTGACCTCGTAATGAATGAAGCCTTTCGCGTCCGATACTTTGAAGTCGAATCCTTGATCACTCTCTGGCGGAAGCCCTAGATACCTGCGGCCCATCGAAGATACCCAGTATTCGGGCCGCATATTTCGATGTTTATTGCGTAAATATTGATAGGCGGCGAGCTCCCCGGCGAAACCGATGAGGTCGCGTTGTTCTTGACTCAAATACTGTGGATCATCACCTCGATTGCTTGTGCCGCGCTTAGTCGGTCTAGGGGTAGTTCGAGGGCCAAAGACTTGTAATGCCGCAGGACCGGACCGCGTTTTGAATCCTCCACTCGCAAGAGTCTCTTGCATGGCTTGCGCAACTGCATCATACCAACCCTGAGCACCACCATCGATTTCTAATTCCCCAAACTGCAAACTACGACGTTCTTTCTGTCTGCGCGTTTCTCGTTCACGCTCCTCTAATGCTTCGAATGCCAGATCACTATCGGAAAGACCGAGCGCAACAGTGTCCAGGCTTTCCGGCATTTGATTTGGCCAGAGGCTCGCTCGGTGAAGTGCGGAGGGGACGGATCTCTCGTTGAGGGACTCGAAGTCAAGCGTACCGGATGACAGTGCAGCTCGAATCAGGCGTTCAGGTCCTTGCAACCAAAGTTCATCAAGTGGCGTCGAATTGCACTTCGCCCAAGCTCTGACCAAACGTTGCAAATGTTCCGCAATCCGCGTGAGTAGTTGGCGGTTGTGCTGGCGGACGCCGTCGATGGGACTGCCATTGGGAAAAGGGCCTGCACCAAGGCGGAGGGTTACCTGTCTATCGATTTCCTCATCTACCTGCTGTGTATCAATATCATCGAATCGTTCCACCCAATCATCTGGCAGGTGGAGCCATTTCAAAGCGACTGCTTCGCGATAGGCCTGAAGGGCTCCGTCTGCTTCAATGGATTGGGTGTACGCATCCCGTACGGCTCGCTCAACCTCAGCACGCCGATGCTCAACGCGGGAGGAGAAACGCTCCGTTAACCTTTTCTTGAACTCCAGCGGAGATCGACCAAGCGCAACTAGGCTCGCGTTCAGTACGTTGAACTCAAGCCCTAGCTCATGCCGTAGGCCGCTAAGTGTGTCGGCGTCTCGGCAGGCGCTGACGATTCTTTCGGCTTGGTCGGAGGGTATACCGTAACCAGAAATAACGGTCATCACGTCGGAATCATCTCTGAATTCGTCGGTCCGCTCGATCAATATTGCAGCCAGGTCGGTATGCCCCATGGCGTGGACGGACGGGATCAAATACTCCAATAAACGCGGCGTGGTCGCACGAAGCGATCGCCTCAGCTCGGTGATCCGAGAGACGGGTCGTCCAAGTGCTCGAGCGAGTTGCAAATCCGAGGGTGCTTTCAGCTCATGACCGTCCCGCGACATCTCGTTTCCAAACGCAGAAAATGTCAGGCGAAAAGCGTCCGTTAATCCCGGTCTGCCTATCGCCGCGGGCACGGCCGACGCGATCATGGACAGGGTAGACCAATTCAAAAACTGCCCCTCACACAGGACTGTTGGATATTCTTCGTTGGCAACCGGAAGTATGCCGTCAAGCTCGTCTGGCAGAGTGCTTGAGCTTCCATCTATCGAGACCGTGATTTCTCGGACAAAACGCAGCCGTACTCGACGGATAGCCCCTCCCAGCGCCTGGCGAGCTCGAAGGGTGTTCTGGTTGCTTAGATTTGAGCTCACTTCCAGCACCAGAACAGCGAGGTCGGCGATCCATTCACAATCTTTGCTTACGAGCAGCTCATCCGTTGCACTCGGAAAAAAAGGAACGCCGTCTGTGGTGACGGATATTGAGTCTTCATGAATTGGCTGGGCCTTACAACCCAGATACGTTGCTAGCGCTCTGATACAGCTTGCAGTCGCTGTACCTCCCACATCAATTGTGATGCGACCAAAAGAAGCCAAAATTTGTTGAAAAGTTGGCCGCGAACCGTCGTCAATGTAGATCGTTTCAACGAGTGGAGCGCTTTTGTGAAGCGTCACGGCCGTCAAGCCATCAATAGTGTCTTTAGGGATTACGAGTGTCGAAGGCAGAGCCGGGCGCAAGTCGAGCTGAGCGTACTCTGTCCATGCTTCGCGGTAGGCTTTTCGAAAGTCATCAAGAAAGGCCTCTGATATACCGCGCTCCAGTAGCTCGCCAAGTGCGGCAATACGTCGGGGTGCACTTTTTGGGTCCGACCAAGCAGGTACATTCAATTTGCCGGACAACATCTCTTGAAGGTAGCGGTTGTTTTCTATCAGCTCTCGTACCATGCGCTCCGGCCGCGGTACGAAACGAGGTATGTCACTCCTGCTGCCTAACCAGCACTGACCTAAAGTTAACCCTTCGAAATCGTCGCCCGCCGACGCGGGAATCCAAGCAGTCGACTTCAGAAAAGCGGCGATGGCGCTAGGCCAGTGAATGTAGTCGGAACGGACGCCGCGTCGGGAGAGCGTTGTCACCATAGCTTCGGCTGGAATCTTTGTGAGCGCGTGGATAATCAGTCGCCCGTATGCCAAGCGGGCAGCCCCGTTCATTGTGTCGTAGCTCGCCTGGCCGTATAGGTAGGGTACGCCATTCGTAACGTAGTCACCGCTTTGGTAGCCGAGGTCTCGTGACTGAGCGACGGCTTTGCGCCAGCAAATTCCCAGCTCAAGCTCGAAATTCTGTGTTGGTAAAAAACCATACCTCAAGCTTTGCCAGGCTGGTGAGTCCATTCGTACAGCGGCGCCTTTGCTCCAGGGAAGTCCGTCCCGTACGCCAGCGATTTTCAAAAAGTCCCGCCAGTCTTGAGCACTTTGCCCTGGGCCGGTATTCCATTCGTTCCAATCAGGAAGCATCGTCTTTGCGATTCCGGCAATCTGCTTGTCGTGGCTTGCCTCTTTACAGAGGTCAGTGAGCAAATTACCTAGCGTGTCGCGCCATCCTGCTGAGAAATAAGCGAGGCTCGCTTTGCCAATTCCGCCGCTGGCCAAGGGAACCCAGAGTCCTGCGGTCTGAAGGGCCTCGTCGAAGTCCGGGGTGCGATTTTGCTTCCATGTTCTGAAGGCCCAGGTAAGCACTGACAAAGCGTCGCGTGCGCGAGGGCGAGTTCCGAGGAGTGTTCCCAATCTTGAAACCAAGTTGATGAGACGAAACTCGGAAGCAAGTCCTGCATTAACGAACGCCGTGACCACATCCGCAGACCAGGCAAGCGTCGGGTCGGCGAACTCGAGCCCCTTGGTTATGCAGCTTGGAGGAAAAACACCGGCGTCATCCAGGCGTTTTTTCTTCTTGGTGACACGCCCAGGGTCGGCATTGATGAAAAACTGAACTGGTTCTCCCGCTACGGATTTAGCTCCTTCGGCTCTCACAAGTTTGCGAGCTTCGTTTCTAAAAATGGGTTTGCCTCGAAGCTGCTCAAGGATGTCCTTGCGCACGCTTAGGTCAGTATAGAAATCCTCCCAATTCGCGGCTGTTGCTTTGCGTTGGCGTTCAAGGTCGGCAGCGAGTAACGGTACCCACTTTGCGAGGCGGTCGTTCTCCGGCTCAAGCGGAAGCCCCACATCATCAGCAAGGCTGCGCAAGGCGGCAACTCGCCTAGCTCCCAGTTTGCGTCGCAGCAAAAATTCGCCTGTAACCTTGGCAATCCAAGTCGCACGCAGAGATTTGTATTGGTCGTCTTGCCAGTCAAAAACATGGTCAAGGGTTGCCCATCTTGCATCGCTGCCAGGTGGGCTCATTGTTGGAAGTGGGAGCGTTTCGTGCGCGAGCCCTTTAGCCTGAAACGCAGTCAAGACGTGGTCTGCCGGCGCCCATGTGATGGCGTCCACAGCGGCGTGCACGTATGAGACAAGATTGATATTGGCAGCAGCTACACCGTATATCAGGTCAATGCACATCTCTGCTGCAACCTTGACCAATTCTTGATTAAGGGCGTTGTCCAGACTTAAGCCCTTACGGTCTGGGTCTGGGAAAAACGGAGCGTCCAAATGACCGTTGAAAGGACAGGGGGTTTCCATGGGTAAGAAAGCATAGTAACGCCCCTCCGGAACCTCGAACCCTAGGGGGATCGCGATGCTGACCGTGGGCGCGCCTGTCCAATTTCGCCACCTCTCAACTTTATGACGTTGTTCGACAGCCGCGTCTACAGCTCTTAAAAATCGCATCTGATCGACGGCGCGACTGATGAATAAATACGACCGATTGTCGACAACGATTTCTTCTATCTCAAGGTTGTCAATTTTCAGCGGTCGATTCAGAGGGTATCGACGACGCGTTAACTCTCGACGCGAAGTAGTGCCGTCCGGGTCAATTTTTTCAAATACGAGCTTGGTGAGCTTAGGTAGAAAGAGATTAAGCGGGGCACGCTCATCAAAAAGTGACTGCCATTCTTTTTCCATGCGAGAGGCGGCCATACGGTCGGTCAACGGCAGCCTTATCACTGTCGCAAATCCATGCGATGCATAGTCCTGTATGTCATCGGGGAAGCTATTTATCACGAGCGGCAGTTGCAAGCTGTGAGTCTTGCCGACCGCCCTTTCCGCAAGGTCGGGTTCGGCTAGGTGCAGAAGTCGCTCGCGTTGGGCCTGCTCATCAGCAAATCGAAAGCAGAACCCGTCGAACTGCGCTGCCTTATTGTCAGCTTGAGATGAGTAGATCTGAGGATCATGGCTGATCAACGTAACACTGCGAAATCCAAGTCCTTTGTGGCCAATGGAGTTTCCGGGCTGCTTTCTGCTTCTTGCCGGATTCACGATTGAATCGACATCGGCCCGGGAGAAACCGCTGCCAGTGTTGCAGACGTCCAGCATAGCGTGAGGCGCGGAGGAAAGATCAAGCTTCACCAGGATATGGGCATCGACACCTCCACCAGCTCCGTCGTAAGCGTTCTGTATGAGCTCGCGCAGAATGCGGCCATCGTAAAGCGTCGCCGCAGTGTCGGTGAGTTGACGCATGGAGTCATCTCGCTCGGACCCCAGCTCGATGCCGTGTAGGGTGAGCTTGAGCTCTCGATCAAGTATCTGCTCTAGGTAGCCGGAGGGTGAAATCTCAATCGTGCACGTGTCGCTTTCTGAGAAAGCCCCCGGCGCTGGTGCAGTTACGTCGATACTCATGGTCTAGCTTCCCTGGCTGTCATGGCGTTGTGATGTCCGTACCTTCAGAAGTGTGCAGCGTATCTACGCCACGCCAGAACAGACGTGGTTGTTAAGGACTGTCGACCGCGAGAATAGCTTTATATCGCCATTCATCGCCACATCCATGCCCGAGGACTCGTGAAGTGCAGCAGCCTGCTCGGCACAGCGAAGTTAACATGCTGTTGGGACCCTGCAATTGAGGCCGCAACCCATCGCGCGTATGTCTAAGCCTACCGGCCCTGGCAGTAGGAGCGGGGAACAGGAGTGGGTGGACAGCTCGATCGCGCATTGCGGAAGCATGGTCAATGAAGACGAAATCGATATCGTGTTTATTGCTCATCAGACCTTTGACATCTGCTACGTAACCGCGGACCGCTGCTACTATCTACAACGAGGTGATGCCTACTTGGCCAGCGCATCACTGGAGATGGGTCGGGGCTGCACACGGAAGGGACGCAACAAGTGACCAGAATGCGGTTTACAGAGTAAGACAGATCAGCAGGCAAGGAAGGACCCCATGAAAAACTGGCTAACCGGGATGTTTCTCTTGATCTCTATGCAAATCCCCCATGCTGCTTCGCAGCCGGGGGAGTCAGAAGGCCAAGAGACTACGAATCCGAATGAGGTCGTTGAATTCCAACTGGCCACTGATGTATTACCTCAAGGTGAGGTAACGCTCTCGAACGGAGTCACCGTCAGTCTAAGCGACTGGAAGACCCTCGTCTTAGCAAAAATTCCTAGGCCAAATACCTCGAGCGACCGTGCACCTACTTGCACCGGCACCTTGGTCGGCCCGAAGGTTGTTCTTACTGCTGCCCATTGCGTCGATAATCCGCTGGGTATGACTTCGCGCAAGGCCCTGCTCTCGGTGGATGGCCGGCAAGCGGAACTGACCTGCGAGATCCATCCAGCGTACCTTGCTCGGGAGCCAAAGTTTCGCAGCCCGCGAGGCAGTGAGGACTACGCCTTGTGCTCCATTGATTATCGTGGCCCCGTGCCGATGTCTATAGCCAACCTGGAGTTCGAGGTACTAGACGCGGAGACAAGAGTGCCACACGGAGCCCCAGTCCTCATGACCGGATACGGATGCTCAGACCTACGAGTGATCGACGGCCAACTGGATTGGGAACCATCGGATCATCTTTTGAGAATCGGAGACGGCAGCATCGACGCGGCAGCTGGCACGGTGCCGAGCAGTCTTGGCTACTTGATGATTCGATCGGACAACGGACGTGGTCCTGCAGTATGTCCGGGCGACTCAGGAGGACCTCTCTTCTCTGGTGCCAGCACGGAGTCCGTAGCAGGCCGGCGTCGAGTGATTGGAGTGAATTCGGCAGTGGCCATGGAGCGGCGTCCGGATCAGGGATTCGACCTGATATCCCGTATTGCAGCGCTCGGAAACGCCGGATTCAGGAGTTGGGCAAGCGATTGGGCTGCAAGAAATCAGACGCGAGCCGGCGCGGTCTGTGGTGTGAATCGCAACGCGGGGAGGTCACCCTGCCGTGATTGAGTGCCGACAACCTCGGACGTGGGGTTACATCGCTGCCATCGCTGCAGCGTTAGCGCCCAGCTCCGCAATTGCCCAAGATTTGAGCCAGCCCTCGGTGCTGCTTCGCGCGGTGAACCAAGATGTCAGTGGCGATGTGGTTCGCTTTGTGGCCGCCAATACGCAGCCAGCACAATTGGATGCTGCAAACTTCGATGTCGACATCACCCAGACTCCTAATGAGATCATCACGCGTCGATGCGGATCGGTAAGGTCTGAATACTACGAGGAGTTTCTTCGTTTAAATGGCACACACATCGCGCCCGATATGCCTATCGGCGAAGAAGCGCGCACCCTGTACTGGCCATCGTGCTTATATGTCAGATATTCACCGGCAGGTGTAACAACAATTGTTGGCAAGAATGACTCTGCCGACAAGGTCTATACGCGCCTGACGGGAGGCCACGCTACAAGGCGGGAATTGGAAGAGTTCTTCGGCGCACCCGCTACCAAACTGAAGCAGTTGCAGCCCGGTGATATGTTGGCAGGTGGTCACTTAACGGCCGCGGTTCAGGTCATACCTACGACGGATGTGGATGAGTTTCGGGCAAAGTTCAAAGCCTTGGTCGAAGCTGATCCAAAAACTAAAGCACGCACTGTTGAGGAGTTGGTCGGCGAGATCGTGCTTCCTATCGAGGAGGATGCTCAGGGTGGTATCGCCTCTGGAAAAGCTGATTGCATCCCGTCCGGCCCTCCATTTGACGCTGTGCAAGTTCAGGCGGCTCTTGCGTTTTCCCGGAAGCGCCAACGGGCATTAGAGATATTTCCGGGGCAATCCAGTGTAATCATTGTCGATAATGGATTTCGCGGTGTCGCCTTGGGGAATGGCGAGTCGGACCCGTTCATCGGAAGTCCCTTCGCGAAACGATTTTTTCAAGGCGATAGTGCAAGCACCATTGCACGCAAGATCATCATCGGCCGTCCGTATTGGCCGATTCTCACGAATAGTTCGTATGCGTCGCCTGCACAGGGCCACGGCACCCACGTTGCTGGATTAGCTCTAGGCGGACCTGGCTTTGCCGAGGCGAGGCGAGACTCCAGCTATACGGATGTCTGGGCGCGACTAATTGTCCTGAATGTATCCGATGGCGATCGAGCCTTAGCCAGCGGCACGGTGGAAACCCTTAGAGGCTATCTCGGCGTTCCGGAAGACAACCGCATCGTCAATATGAGCATCTCATACGATGGCAACGTTTCTCCTGACATTGCCACTGCGTTTGACGGTATGTTCAAGTTTGGCACCAATACGCTCTTTGTAGTGGCAGCAGGGAATCGATCCCATAGCGTCTCCGGAGACACCTATCCGGCTGCGATGGGAGCACTCCAGAAGGAAAATGTGGTGACCGTCGCGGCGATCGGTGGCGATGGTCGCTTGACGCCTTTTAGCAACTTTGGTCCCAAGACAGTCGACATCGCGGCGCCGGGTTGTCAGCTGTATTCCTGGTTGGACAGTTCTCCAACACAGACTCCATTGAGCGGCACGTCCCAGGCGACTCCGATCGTCACGTTTGCCGCATCTTTGATTCGTTCACTCGCTCCTAAAGCCACCCCCCCCATACTCAAGACGCGTCTGGTTATCAGCGGCGACTTGATGCACCCCGATGACTACGGCAAGACTGCATATCGAGTCACTCTAAATATTCCGAAAGCCTTGTACATGTTTGACGACTACGTCGCGATACGCGGTGAGCAGCCCAGAGCGCTCTTGGGACGTGCCACTAGGCTGACTGGCGTCCGGTGTGCTGCAGATCCCCCAAGCGTTACTCGTGGTGTGGACGCCGTTTGGTCACTGAAACGCGGAGGCGGCGGTTTTTGGCTTTTCGCGGGCCGAAACACAGGTGCTGAGGGAAAGGTGGAAGAGCCTTGCGTCGCAGCCGATCCCAAGGCGGGGAAACTGCGCTTCGTATCAGAATATCGACTCAACGGTGCGGAACTTGAGGTTGTGTCCCCTCCCGAAGAAATCGAGTTACCACTTACAGATATCGCTGAACTCATTATGCGTGCACGCATCCCGGATTAAGGAATGAAACCCAGGAGGAAGGAAAATGAAGCGTCGAGACCTCATCATTGGTGGTGCAGGATTGGCTTCATGTGTGCTCTTGCCGACCGGATGCGACTGGTGGCGTGATCGTCCGAATGTCAACTTTCCTGTGCCCTCCACGTCGCTGATAGACGTTCACTGCCATTTGTTCAACGGAAGCGATTTACCCTCTGTGCGTTTTCTCAAAATTGTTGTGGCGGAGGCCTATCCCAAAGAGGCTGTTCGGGTGCTGGATATTGAAGACCCGGACGTGCTTGATGGGGTTATTGCTATTTTACTTTGGATTGTAGGAAGCACACGTGCTCCTACCGCAGTGCAGGAAATGAACGTGCTAGATAAGGTTGCGCCAGCCGAGGCTCGGAATGCCGATCATGCGGCTAACGAGGCCGCTGTTATTGATGCGTTGACACAGATGGTGGCCGACGGAACTGTCGCTGTCTCTGGCGACATGCCCGCGTCTAGCATCCGAAAAGCACGTTCTGCACTATTTGCTGCAGCGGAAGAGACAGAACTCAGCGTCAGCGACGGCGAGCTTTCTCCAGTAGAGGCCCATGCCGTAGCCGAAAAAGCTTATCGATCCCGTTTTGATTTAGGAATTCTCCTGCGCTGGTTTGCGTTGTTTACCCGCTATCGCTATGTCCTGTCGGAGCAGTTGGCGAATGACTATCGACGCGAAGCATTCCTCCCCCTACTCCTGTGTCCGGCTTTGATCGACTACGACTACTGGCTTGGACAGTACGTGGACGGTACATCGCTGCCGGATCAGGTCACGATTATGGGGCGGCTGGCCCGACGCACAAGTGGTCCCGTCGTACATGGCTACGTCGCCTTTGATCCTTTGCGTCAGGTGGCTCACGATCTGGGCAAAGCGCCGCAGTTTGACCCGCTCCAGCTTGTTCAGCGCGCCATCCGCGACGAGGGGTTTCTAGGCGTAAAGCTTTATCCACCTATGGGCTTTCGGGCGATTGGCAACAACGACCAATGTCAGACATATCCCGATCTGCCCATTATTCACGAAATCGCTAGTTCAGCAGAGGATGATGGGATCTACAGTAGTTGCTCACCGAAACCAGTAAGGGGTTCGCTGGTGGTGGGTAAGAAGATTGATTCTGCTATGGAGCGTCTCTTCGAATTCTGCACGAACCAGAATGCATGTGTGATCGCGCACGCAAACAACAGCAATGGCTCAAACAAGGACTATGGAAAACGAGCTGATCCCGCGTACTGGATCGAAGTATTCAAACGTTGGCCGACACTACACGTCAATCTGGCGCACTTTGGAAGCTTCAATGCCGAATCGGCATCGGCGAAAGGAGTTCCAATGCCAGAAGGTAGCTGGGAGTGGGAACTAGGCCGCTACCTCAAGGGGCATGTCGGCGCCCCCGTATTCGCGGACATCAGTTTTTTGACGGAGATTGTCGGACAATCAGCGGAGCAACTTTCCAAGTACGGCAACATGATCAATCGATGGATCAAAGAGTTCGATCCTGCTTGTGAACATCTCCTTTTTGGTTCCGACTGGCTGATGCTTGGGGCAGACCCTGCTTATGAGGGGTATACAAAACGAGTTGAGGCATTCTTCCGGAACTACGTCAGGCTAGACGCAACCCAAATGGGTCGGTTGTTTAGTCAGAACGCAGCTCGATTTTTGGGCCTACGCGAGGGCGATGCTGTCCGGAACCGTCTGTTGCAGTTCTACACAAAGTACGGCGTTCCGCTTAGCCGGCTTCCAAACCTCAGCGGCGCCTGACCCGGGGCTGCGTTGACGGTCGGCTCGAACGGCCCCAGTTCGCGCGACCAGCTTGCGATCCGCAAGTTAAACGGTTCATGGATAGACTGTGGATCTTGCGGTCTTCCAATGATGTCGCCGAGCATTCCTGAATTTTCCAGTCACGCGATTCGGCGCACAGTTGAGCGTGGTGAAGCGTGAGTTTTCGTGAAGTGACTGACGTGTTTTTGTGGAAGTTTTAGCGTGCGAAAAAAAACGCTGGCGACATTCCAGTGCGAATATTGGACAAGCAGTAAAAGTTGTTCTTATCTGATGATGGCCATTTGTCTTCTTAATTCCCATTTACGCGTTACGTCCATGCGGCACTGGCAATGGCGCCAGCGTCTGCAGGTCATCAGGGAGCATCAGTAAGATGGAGAAAATCGCCTTTAAGGCCCGCGCCGTCACCGGCTTAGTAACACTCGCGGCCGCTCTCACAGGCTGCTCTACGAACTTTGATGCCGTGAGAGTCAGACCCGGCGTAGATATACCTCCAGCAGGCGCACCTTATAATCTGACCTTTACGCAGTATGACGTCACCGTCACACGGCGCGTGGCTGGATGCCAGACTCCTGAAAAACGGGCAGCGCTGCTTATCGCCATGGACGCGACGATCGTGCCAAAAGAAACCAGTGATCCGACTCGTCACTATGTCATCGACCTAGAATCGCTTCAGGCAGCATGGAAAATTACCGACGTTGAAGTCACCTACCACGACAACGGAGCACTGAAGTCGATTAACTCTAACGCCGAAGACAGAACAGGGCAGATCCTTGTGAGTGCTGCGACTTCGGCAGCTAAGTTGGTCACGGCATTGGCGGCAGGTGCTGGACCTGCTGCCACAGGTTGCTTACCAGACACGGAAAAAGCGCTCGCGGGTATCAAAGTATCAGAAGCTGCAATTAAAGCTAAAACGGAGCATCTGGACCGGTTAACCAGCGATTTGAAAGGGATGACAGAGGTCGCCTCGGCAATCGGTAAGGCCTGGGGTAAGAGCGAGTTGAAGCTATTCGCAAATCAGATCAAAGCAGTACAGGTAGCCAAAGCCGATCAGGCAGTCGAGCAGAAAAAACTTGAAGGATTTCTTGCCGAAGTGAGTAACGTAACCCAATTCACCTGGCCGCCAGATGGGGCCACATTCGAGCCTGAGTTCGTTACTCCGCCAGCAGGAGCAAAAGATCCAAAACCTGTGGCGACGTCACTTGTCCCAGATATCGCGGCGAAGACTATCCGTGAGAAGTGGGGCAGTCCTGCAAACGTTAATACAACCATAAATGACACCCGAGTCTTCGCCAGAATTTTGGGAACCAGCCCTATTAGCTCCACTGATCCATGCAATGAGGGCTGTGTTGAGGATGCAATTCCAGGTCTCAAATACAGAGTACCGGCCTCTGGGATACTTCTGATCTGCTCAACAGCAACGTGTAAGCCAGGGAGTGATGAGGTCATTGCGGTAAAGGAAGGCCCCATCAGCCAGCTTGGCCACGTGTTTACGCTGCCACTGCGCAGCGGTGTTTTCAGTAGTAAGACCCTTGTCGCGGAATTCACCAATTCAGGACAGCCCACAAAGATTGGTGTCAAGGAGACAGCTGCCAGCGCCGAGACTGCTGCGACAAGCCTGGGCTCGATCACCGATAGCTTTCTCTTGGCGCGAAGCAAGGTAGTTCCCTCAAGGCTTGATCGTATCAATAATGAGACTGAACTGTTGAAGGCTCAGGCTGAGCTCGCAGCCGCGAGGAAGAATTTGCAACCTCCGGCCAACGCCCAGCAGGCGGCAGCTACAGAGGCATTCACGGCTGACACCGCGTTGCTGCAGGCGAACCTTGCCAACATCGAGGCGCGGAACGCGCTCGATGCAGCCGTGCAATCAGTTGCTCACTGAGGTTTAAGACATGTCGCTCGATCCAGTATGGATTCAACAAAAAGCAGTGGAGCTCGGATGGGTAGCACGAACCGACGAGTTTGAGCCTCTGATTCCGCTCCGGGAGATAGGACAAGGCACTGTCGCATGGTTTTCTTCTGGTCCCTTCAAACAAAGACCTCCCGAGCCTGGGGCAGCCGTCCCTAGTAGGAAGGACTGGAGGGATACCATTGGGTGCATCACTCCGCCTGGTCATCAGAAAGACGTTGGTGCATGTGTATCCTTCGCAACATGCGCTGCTGCAGATGCACGGGCTCGTATAGCCGGATTGCAACCCAAACCACTCTCTCCGCTCTACCATCACTTTTGCTCAATGGACCGCCCCATCAACAACGGACCAGATTTCGATTTTCTCGCAGAGAAGACACTTGAGTTGGGATTGCCATTCGCCGCTGCCGGTACCAATTCATTGCGCGATCCCGACAGTTGCCATGCACTTGCCGTGCCTCCAAAAATGCGTGTAGCGGCTCTTTACTCCTTTGAGACAGCCGAGGAGGTCAAGCGTGAGATTGCTTTGCACGGCCCGGTGATGGGCAACATGGATCTTCGAGAGGACTTTGAGAAGTGGTATAGGAGCGGAATCTACCGTCCCACAAATCTCCCAGTAATATCCAGTCATGCCGTTTGCCTGATTGGCTACAACGATGACGAGCAGTGCTGGATCGGTAAGAACAGCATGGGTATCGATTGGGGGGAAGACGGCGGCTTTTTCCGCTTAGCCTATAACAGCAGTGGAGTCCTAACTGAAGGAATTCCCTTTTATTCCTTGGATTTACTTTAGTAAAGTGCTGTCTTTAAATGCAAAGCGATATTGATCACTTCAAGTGGTGCGGTAGGAATGGCAGTTACTTTATTGGCGGGTGCTGTGTTTGTAGAAGAATGGCGAAACGGAAAAAACTGGTTCCGATGAGCTGGCTTTAGAATGTTTATGATAGTGTCATGATGCTCGACGGTTTGACTCGGACCCTGCCTTCGACCTGAGGAGGCTTGGGTTTGCGTGGTCGCTGCTTTTCCGATTTTGCCCAGTGGCCACGGCTAGGGAGAGGGATGCCGGCTTTGCGGCAAGCTTTGGCGACGGCGACGTCGGAAACACCAATGTCGTGGGCCAATTTGACCATGAGCGTTTGCCATACTTTTTCGAGCAGTTCCGCAACGGTGAAGCCTCACGAATGTGTACATGCAGTCTGTCACCTTTGCTCATCGCGAATTTAAGGTCACAACACGGGTTGTCGCGGATGTTAAATTCCGGAGAGCTCTAGGTGCAACAGCCCTATGAGGGTGTGCGCGTCTCTGTCGCCGCGTGCGCTGGAAAAGACAACATCGACTCGTTTGGCGTGTGCTCGTAAGTTGAGGACAGCACGGCACTGAGACGATCGCCCAATAGGTTCCACGCGCGTTTCTTCTCTTCGGCATAGTCGTGATGCAGGTAATGGCGCCTCACCCGCGAGCCTGCCAGCACATGGTTTTGGCAGCGGTCGATGACGTCCAGGCTGACCCCCAAAGCCTGCATCATGGTCGCACCGGTGCGGCGCAGGTCATGCGGCGTCCAGTCACCGTTCTGGCCGTCGGCAAGGACCAGGGTGTCGTCGTGACGCCGTCTTGAGAGGGCCTTGCGGTTTTTGAACCGGGCCTGGCGATCGCCGACCTGTTTACTCACCACCTTTACGTCCACATGCCCATCATCCTGCTTGTTCGGAAAGCACCACTGGGAGTCTCCCGTCAGGGTCTTGAGTTCCTGAAAGAAATGCAAGGCGAAGGGGGAGAGGAAGACATGGTGGTCCTGTTTCTTGCCCCGGGAGCCTTTGACGTTTTCACTGGGGAGAAACCACGTTTGCCGCTCCAGATCGACATTTTTCCATTCGGCCTGCAGCAACTCGCCAATCCGGCACAAGGTTCCCAGGCTGATCCAGAGTGCGAGTTGGGTTTCTTTCTTTAACGGCCGAATGCCCTCGTACTTTTGACCGGAGGGGAGGGCGTTGTAATCGGCGGTCATTTGTTGGAAACGGTTATGCAGTTCCAGCAACTCAGCGGGTGAAAGGATCCGGCTTCTTTCTGCCTCGTAGTCGGCTGGGATCAAGGGGGAGATGTCGACCAGTTCCGTCGGATCACCCTCAATCAATAAGGCCCGCCAGGGCTGACGTTTTCTGGCCCAGTTGAACATCTGGGTGAGGTCGGCGAAGAAGCTGATCGCTTGCCGGTAAGGCCGCGGTTGACCACGGTACGGATCAGCGCCCGAACATCGTGTTCGGAAACATTGTTCACCGCGGTCCTGCCAAGTGCCGGGAATATGTCCTTGTTAAAACGGCGCTGCAACTCGGCATTGCCGTCTTTGCGCGCGACGCCATCCAACAGCCAGGCCTTGGCCAGATCCTGGACGGTCAGTGTTTGCACCTTCGTCGTTTTTACTTGTTCGGCCTCTACGTTAGCCGCGGCGTATGCCTGTGCCTTGGCAGTTTTCTTGTGCTCGTTGGGACTGATCTGCTTTCAATGAGCACCCTGGCCTGGTTATGCGCCTTACGGATGTCCGTCAGGGAATTGCGCGGCCAGGTTCCGCAGGCGTACTCTTTGTTCTGCTCGCCCCACCGATAGCGATAGAAAAAGCTGACCGACACGCCGTCCTTACGGACTTAGATTCGACCGGCGAGATTGCCATCCTCCCGGAGGATCTTGCTGGCATCATTGGCGGTCAGCGACTCGAGTTCTTTGATGGTGATTTTGGCCATAAAACGGGTTCCCCCTACTTTTCCCCCCACAAAAACGTCAGCTCTTGATGGACGTTCCTGGACTCTCGTAGAGCAGAACACCGCTGGAGCTCAAGTAAATACTCGCTTGGAAAAATCCAGAGTAAAATTTTGGAAGCTTTCAAGAAGTATGAAAAAGGAGATGGGGTGCTAGGGGGCGAGTGTTCGAATCACTCCGTCCCGACCATATTATTCAATGACTTAGGCCAATGTTCACAGCATTGGCCTTTTTCATGTGCGTGACTTTTGCGTGACGTGTGTTTCAAGTCGTGCAACCTTATATCCCCCAATTGCGCGATCGTCCTCGCAAACGCTGTCGCTGGCTTTTGGCTGACAAGGGCTACGATGCCAAAGCCTTGCGGCGCTACTGTGACCATTACCGGATGCAGCCGGTAATATCCAACAATACATCTGGTTATCGCGGCTTACCTTGAAGCACTGTTGCGAGAATCGGTCATCGCCGACAAGGCCACGGAGGTCGCTGCTGTGCGCGTTTCTACACCTAACTTCACATACACATGTTCCAGATGTTTGTTCACGGTGCGTGGGCTCAGATCAAGGATGGTGCCGATGTCGCGGTTGGTCTTGCCGCAGGCCACCCAGCGCAGAACCTCGACTTCCCGACCGGTGAGCTGAAAGCGTGCCGACAGCACCCTGTGCGCCGGCTCGTCGTCCAGGCTCGGCGCGGTTGGCTGTGACGACGCTCGGGCCGACAGCAGGATGCGCGAGGTGCGCAGGTGCGCGGCGACCCGGGCCAGCACTTCGTCGGTCTGGATCGGCTTGGTCACGTAGTCGCTGCCACCCACTTCAAAGCCCTGGACCACATGCCTGCTTTCCGTCAGCGCGGTCATGAACAGCACCGGAATATCGGCGTTGGCCGGCTGCTCCTTGATCCGCCGGCAGGTCTCGAAGCCGTCCAGGCCCGGCATCATCGCATCCAGCAGGATCAGGTCCGGACGCCGGCGTTCGATGCGGTTCAGGGCGCTGAGCCCGTCGAGGGCCACCAGTACCATGTAGCCGGCATCGTTGAGGGCGTCGGAGAGCATGGCGAGGTTGTCCGGGGTGTCGTCCACAATCAGCACGACACCGGGTTCAGCGACTGTGGTCAGTGCATTCATCTTCTGCCTCCTTGAGGGCGCGGTTGATTTCGTCCAGGCGAAAGTTTTTCAGCAGCTTGCGTAGCGAACTGATGAAAGGGGCGGTGGCTGGCGTCTCGGCCTGGATGGCGTCGAGTTTTTCATGCAGGCCGCGTACGTAGCCGATGGCGCTGAGTTCGCCGAGGGCGATGAGCTCAGGCTGTGAGGGCAATATCCCCGGGTCGGGGAATGTCGCAGGGGCTGGTTTTTCGCGGCGCAGCCAGTGCAGGTCGAGCTGCTGCTGGATCCGTTCGAGCAGTTCCGGGGTGTGTACTGGCTTGGCAAGGTAGTCGTTGCAGGCACTGGCCAGGCTGCGCTCGCGCTCGTCGTTAAAGGCATTGGCCGAAATCACGATGATCGGTGCCGTGGACAACGCATTGCGGCGGATCAGCCGGCTGGTTTCCCAGCCATCCATCGTCGGCATCGACAGGTCCATGAGGATCAGGTCCGGCCCCAGCAGGGCGACCTGGCGAATCGCTTCCTGGCCGTTGCTGGCCTGGACCACTTCAAAGCCCAGGGGCGTGAGCATGCCGCTGAGGACCTTGCGATGGTCCACATGGTCGTCCACTACCAGCACCAGACGCCGCGGCCCCTGGTAGCCGATGATGTCGTGTTCGACATGGATCACCGCCTGCGGCACCCGTACTTGCGACAGAAACAGGCGCACCTGGAAACAGGTGCCCTTGTCCTGCTGACTCTTGACCTGCAACTCGCCGCCCATCAACGAGGTGAGCATGCGGGTGATGGTCAGGCCCAGGCCAACGCCCTTGTCCTGGCGCGTCAGATCACCGCGTTCGAAAGGCTGGAAGATTCGCTCGATGTGCTCGGGGTCGATGCCGATACCCGTGTCGATGATGTCGAAGGTTGCCGTCTCGCGCATGTAGCTGACCCGCAGGCAGACCTCGCCGCTGTCGGTGAAGTTGACCGCATTGCCCAACAGGTTGATGAGGATCTGCCGGACGCGCTTTTCGTCGCCTCGCACCACCGCCGGCATCTTGCCGATCAGCTCCAGGCGAAAGCGCAACCCTTTGTCCCGGGCTTGTGGGGTGAACATCAGCTCCAGATCGTGGATCAGTTCCGGGAAGGGGATTTCCGTCGCTTCCAGGCGCAATTTGCCGGCCTCGATCTTGGCCACATCGAGTAGGCCGTCGATCAGCGACAGCAGGTGCGAGCCGCTGCGCAGGATGGTCGCCAGGGCATCCTGATGCTGCTCCGGCATGGCCGCGTCGCGCTGCAGGATCTGGGTAAAACCGAGGATGCTGTTCAACGGCGTACGCAGTTCGTGGGACAGTCCGGTGACGTAGCGACTCTTGGCCGCGTTGGCCGCCTCGGAAGCTTCCTTGGCATCTTGCAGGGCCTGGTCGGTCAAGCGGTGGGCTTCGATTTCCTGCATCAGCAGCAGGGTCTGGCGGTCAGATTCTTCCTGGGCCACGCGGCGGCTTTCCCGCGTTAGAACCACCCACCAGGCGAGGATGGCCGCCAGTACCGAGAGCGTCAGGAAGGCCTGGAAAAATGCCTGGTACAGCGTCGCCTGGGCTTGCGGCGAGTGGGGCAGTCCCTGGGAGGCCTGGCCATAGATCAGCGCCAGAGCGCCGCTGAGCATCAGGATCAGCGCGAGCAGCAGGCCCAGGTAATGCACCAGCCGGGTGTGCAGGCGCGGCACCGTGGCATTGGGCAGCAACCAATGCAACAGCGCTTCGAACTGCGCCGACAGACGCCCGTGGGGTTTGCAGCGATCGCCGCAACGCGCGTCCAGCGAACAGCAAAGTGAGCAGATGGGCGTGCTGTAGGCCGGACAGAAAGCCATGTCGGCGGTTTCGAACGGGTTGCTGCACAGGCCGCAGGTGATCTGCGTGCTCGGTGCCACCGGTTGCAGCAGTAGCGGATCGCTGGTGCGGGCAATGTAATAGCGGCTGCGGGTGGCCCAGGCCAGCAGCGGGGTCATGACCAGCGAGGTGCCGAGGGCGACGAAGGGCGGGGCGGCCTGGGCCAGTGCACCAAATAGACCGAAGTGGGCGAGGACCGACAGCAGCGAGGCAATCAGCATGGAGCCGACGCCCACCGGGTTGATGTCGTAGAGGTGAGCGCGCTTGAACTCGATGTGTTTCGGTGACAACCCCAAGGGTTTGTTGATCACCAGGTCGGCGACCACCGAGCCGATCCAGGCGATGGCGATGTTGGCGTAGAGACCGAGCACCTGGTCGATGACGTCGAATACCCCCAACTCCATCAGCATCAGGGCAATCGCCACATTGAACACCAGCCACACTACGCGGCCGGGGTGACTGTGGGTGACCCGGGCGAAAAAGTTCGACCAGGCCAGGGAACCGGCGTAGGCGTTGGTCAGGTTGATCTTCATCTGCGAGACGAAGACGAACAGCACCATGGCCGCCAGGGCCCATTCCGGCGAGGCGAACACATAACCGAAGGCCACCAGGTACATCTGGGTCGGTTCCGCAGCGCGCTCGATGGGGATCTCGTGTTGCAGGGCGAGAAACGCCAGGAAGGCGCCAGCGAACATTTTCAGCGCGCCGGGCAGGATCCAGCCGGGGCCGGCGCAGAGCAGGGCGGCCCACCAGCGCTTGCGGTTGGCCGCGGTTTTTTCCGGTAGGAAGCGCAGGTAGTCGACCTGTTCGCCGATCTGCGTCACCAGGGACAGGGCCACGGTACAGGCTGCGCAAAACGCCAGCAGATTGAAGTCGCCGCTGGCATCTCGGCCCTGGAAACTGGTCCAGTCGCTGAAGGCCTCGGGGTTTTTCAGCAGCACAAACAGATAGGGCAGCACCAGCAGCACCAGCCACAACGGCTGGGTCCAGAGTTGCAGGCGGCTGATCAGGGTCACCCCATAGGCCACCAGGGGGATCACCAGCACAGAGCAGATCACATAGGCAAAGGCCAATGGGATATGGAAGTACAGCTCCAAGGCCAGGGCCATGATCGCTGCTTCCAGGGCGAAGAACAGGAAGGTGAAGCTGGCGTAGATCAGCGACGTAATGGTCGAGCCGATGTAGCCGAAGCCGGCACCGCGGGTCAACAGGTCCATATCGACGCCGTAGCGGGCGGCGTAGTAGCTGACGGGCAGGCCGGTGAGGAAGATGATCAGGCTCACGGCGAGAATCGCCCAGAAGGTGTTGGTGAAGCCGTAGCTCAGGGCCAGTACCCCGCCAATCGCCTCCAGGGCCAGGAACGACACCGCGCCCAGGGCAGTGTTGGCGATGCGCAGCTCCGACCACCTGCGGAAGGACTTTGGTGTGTAGCGCAGGGCGTAGTCTTCCATGGTTTCGTCGGCGACCCAACTGTTGTAGTCGCGACGGATCTTGGCGATGCGCTGGGTGCCAGGTGGAAGCACAGTGAAAGACTCCTGGGGTCAAGGCGCTCCGTGCCTGGCGAGTGTGCCCGTGGCGGATAGCCGAGCAATTTTCATGCCCTGCACCGCGCCGTCTTGCCGCGCCAGCTGTTGCCTGCGCGCGCGTGCGCGCAGTGCCGTTCAGGCGGGGCCTGGAGCGACAGCCTGCGCCGCCTTGGTGCATTTTTCCCTACGTCAAATGACGTATGCGCTTACGTCAGGCTGCGTATACCCGTCACCGATCCGCGCCGCCATGCTGATGCCACCACCGTTGCCGGCCGCCCCAAGGCGAGCTGTCAGCGTCACCGCAGAGGAGTAGCAGCATGGAACCACGATTGATCCGGACTAAAGGCCTGTTGCCGCGCCGCCTGGCGCTGGGGGCGGCGGCCCTGTCGTTACTGGCTGCCAGTGTGTTCAGCCAGGGTGTATGGGCGGACGAGGCCAATAGCACCGGCCTGGCGGTGACCGCCACTGAAGTCACGGTCGGCCAGTTGCACTCGGCCACCGGCACCATGGCGATTTCCGAGACCGGCTCGATCCAGGCCGAACGCCTGGCCATCGAGCAGATCAACGCTTCAGGCGGCATCCTCGGTCGGCAGATCAAGGTGATCCAGGAAGACGGCGCCTCCGACTGGCCGACCTTCGCCGAGAAGGCCAAGAAGCTCCTGGTCAACGACAAGGTGGCCACGGTATTCGGTTGCTGGACCTCGGCCTCGCGCAAGGCTGTGCTGCCGATTTTCGAGAAAGAAAACGGCCTGCTCTACTACCCGACTTTCTACGAGGGGCTGGAGCAGTCGAAGAACGTGATCTACACGGGCCAGGAAGCCACCCAGCAAATCCTCGCCAGCCTCGACTGGATCGCCAAGACCAAAGGCGCCAAGACCTTCTACCTGGTGGGGTCGGACTATATCTGGCCACGCACCTCGATGAAGATTGCGCGCAAACACATTGAAAACGTGCTGCACGGCACCGTGGTCGGCGAAGACTACTACCCGCTGGGCAACACCCAGTTCGGCTCGCTGATCAACAAAGTCAAGCTGAAGAAACCTGACGTGGTGTTCGCCGCCGTAGTGGGTGGCTCCAACGTGGCCTTCTACAAACAACTCAACGCGGCGGGCGTCAATTCGGCCAAGCAGACCTTGCTCACCCTGTCGGTGACCGAGGATGAATTGCTGGGCATCGGCGGCGAGAACATGGCCGGTTTCTATGCCTCGATGAAGTACTTCCAGAGCCTGGACAACCCCAACAACAAAGCCTTCGTCGACGCTTTCAAGGCCAAGTACGGCAAGGATTCGGTGATCGGCGACGTGACCCAGGCCGCGTATCTGGGCCCATGGTTGTGGAAGGCTGCGGTGGAAAAAGCCGGCAGTTTCGATGTCGACAAAGTGGTTGCAGCCTCGCCGGGCATCGAGTTGAAAACCGCACCTGAAGGCTACGTCAAAGTGCATGAAAACCATCACCTGTGGAGCAAGACCCGCATCGGTGAAGTACAGCCCGATGGTCAGTTCAAGGTGGTGTACGAGTCTGATCTGATCGAACCGAATCCGTTCCCTAAAGGCTATCAGTAAGGTCTGGGCCTATCGCGGCAAGCCGACTCCAACACTCTGTAGGCGCTGGCTGCCGGCGATGGAGCTCCAACGTTTTTCCACATCCTCCCTCCAAGCAGGAGTCCATCATCATGGAATGGCTATCGGAATTTGGTGCCATCGCGGCGATGCAGGGGTTCAACGGCTTGTCCGTGTTCTGCGTGCTGCTGTTGATGGCATTGGGGCTGGCGATCATTTTCGGCCAGATGGGGGTCATCAACATGGCCCACGGCGAGTTCCTCACGATCGGCGCCTACACCACCTATGTCTGTTCGAGCCTGACCAGTCATTTCGCCCCATGGTTTCAACCCTATTATTTTTTCATCGCCATCGCCCTGTCGTTTCTGGTGGCCGGGGCCATCGGCTGGCTGGTGGAGTGGGCGATGATCAGTCGGCTCTACAAGCGTCCGCTGGACACATTGCTGGCGACCTGGGGGCTGTCGCTGGTGATGCAGCAGACCTTCCGTTCGGTGTTCGGCGCCCGTGAAGTCAGCGCGACGCCGCCAGAGTGGTTGATGGGCTCGTTCAACTTCACCGAGGCCATCGAGATCCCGCGCAACGGCCTGTTCATGATGGCCCTGACCCTGCTGCTCACCGCGGCCATTTTTCTCTTGCTCTACCGTTCACGCTGGGGCCTGCAAGTACGGGCCACGGTGCAAAACCGACTGATGAGCCGTGCCGTGGGCATCAACACGCGCAAGGTCGACCGCATGACCTTTGCCCTCGGTTGTGGTGTCGCGGGGGTGGCCGGCGCGGCCTTTACCACCATCGGCTCCACCGGTCCCACCGCGGGCTCGCAGTACATCGTCGACACCTTCCTGGTGGTGGTCTTCGGCGGCGCACAAAGCCTGTTCGGCACCATTGCGTCGGCGTTCGTCATTGCCCAGACCCAATCGATCTCGGAGTTTTTCCTCAGTGGTTCGATGGCCAAGGTGCTGACCCTGTCCGGGGTGATTCTGATCCTGATGTTGCGCCCTCAAGGGTTGTTCTCCATCAAAGTGCGCAAGTAGAGGCGAGCCAATGAAGCTTTTAGACAAGATGCTGGCGGGCAAGCAGAACCTGTTGGGCGTGGGCCTGTTGGCGCTGCTGATTCTCGTGGTCTTCCCGCTGACCCTGGATGCCTTTCGCCTGAACATGGTAGGCAAGTACCTGACCTATGCCTTCGTCGCTGTCGGCCTGGTGTTGTGTTGGGGCTATGGCGGCATTCTCAGCCTCGGGCAAGGGGTGTTTTTCGGCGTGGGCGGCTACTGCATGGCGATGTTTCTCAAGCTTGAAGCCTCCGACCCGCAGAGCACCAAAATCCAGTCGACGCCGGGCATTCCGGATTTCATGGACTGGAACCAGATCACCGAACTGCCCTGGCTCTGGGTACCGTTCCACAGTTTCAGCTTCACCCTGTTGGCGGTGATTCTGGTGCCGGTGGTGCTGGCCTTCATCATTGGCATGGCGCTGTTCAAACGGCGGGTGGGGGATGTTTATTTCTCTATCGTCAGCCAGGCCATCGCGCTGATTCTCACGGTGCTGATCGTCGGCCAGCAGGGCCTGACCGGCGGAGTCAACGGCATCACGGATCTCAAGACGCTGCTCGGCTGGGACCTGCGCAGTGACAGCGCCAAGCTGCTGCTGTACTTCATCAACGCGGCCTTGTTGTTCGGCTGCATTTTCATCGGCCGTTTCGTCCTCGCGTCGAAGCTCGGGCGGCTGCTGATGGCGATGCGCGATAAAGAGGAGCGGGTGCGTTTCTCCGGTTATGACGTGGCCAGTTTCAAGATTTTCGTGTTCTGCATCGCCGCTGCTTTCTCGGCCATCGGCGGCGCCATGTTCGCCTTGCAGGTGGGCTTCATGTCGCCTTCGTTCGTCGGCATCGTGCCGTCCATCGAGATGGTGATCTTTGCCGCTGTCGGCGGGCGCATGTCACTGCTCGGCGCGGTGTATGGGGCCTTGCTGGTGAACTACGGCAAGACCTATTTCTCCGAGTCGTTCCCCGAATTGTGGCTGTACCTGATGGGCGGGCTGTTCATTGCCGTGGTCATGTACTTCCCCAATGGCTTGGCCGGACTCTGGGACAGCCATGGCCGCCAGACCCTTGGCCGTTTATTGCGGCGTACCCCGCAGCAAGCTGCCGTTGCCGCGCCCCTGCCGGAGACACCGCGCACTGCGCCGCCGACTCCGGCTCCTGAACGTCCTTCGCTGGAGACGCAGCCATGACCGCCGTGGGTTTTCAAATGAACAAGCCGGTGCTGGTTATCGAGGGGCTGACGGTGTCCTTCGACGGCTTCAAGGCCGTGGACAACCTCAACCTGTACATCGACCGTAATGAAGTGCGGGTGGTGATCGGGCCCAACGGCGCAGGCAAGACCACGGTGCTCGACCTGATCTGCGGCAAGACCCGCGCCACCAGCGGCAGCATCCAGTTCGATGGAAAGGAACTGACCAAGATGCGCGAGTACAACATCGTCCGTGCCGGCGTCGGGCGCAAATTCCAGAACCCGTCGATCTACGAAAACCTCACGGTGTTCGAGAACCTGGAGATGTCCTACCCGGCGGGGCGCAAGGTGTTTGGCGCGTTGTTCTTCAAACGCGGTGCCGCAGTGATTGCCCGGGTTGAAGAGGTGGCGCGGGAGATCTTTCTCGGCGAACTGCTGCAGCAGCAGGCCGACCTGCTGTCCCACGGCCAGAAGCAGTGGCTGGAGATCGGCATGCTGCTGATGCAGAACCCTGACCTGTTGATGCTCGATGAACCGGTCGCAGGGATGAGCGTCAACGAACGCGTCCAGACCGCAGAACTGCTCAAGCGTATCAGCCAGGGACGCTCGGTGCTGGTGATCGAACACGACATGGAATTCGTCAAGAGCATCGCCCATAAGGTCACGGTGCTGCACCAGGGCAAAGTCCTGGCCGAGGGCAGCATGGAGTCGGTGCAGAACAACCCGAAAGTCATCGAAGTCTATTTAGGCCATTGAGGAAGCAGGCATGTTCAACGTAGACAAGCTGTCCTGTGGTTACGGCCAGAGTCAGATACTCCACGACCTCGACCTGGCCGTGGCCAAACGCGAAATCGTCGCCGTGATGGGACGCAACGGCATGGGCAAGACCACGCTGTTCAAGAGCTTGATGGGCATCCTTCCGCAGTGGCGGGGGCAGGTCAGCGTCGATGGCCAGGACGTCTCGAACCTGGAGACCCACGAGCGGGTGGAGCACGGCATCGCCTATGTGCCTCAGGGGCGGATGATTTTCCCCAGCATGACGGTGTTGGAAAACATTCAGACCGGCCTGCCGGCATCGGCCCGGGGCCAGGTGCCCGAAGACCTCTATGCGTTGTTTCCGGTGCTCTACGACATGCGCTCGCGCAAGGGTGGCAACCTTTCGGGCGGGCAGCAGCAGCAACTGGCGATTGCCCGGGCACTGGCGACCAATCCCAAGGTGTTGTTGCTCGATGAACCCACCGAGGGCATCCAGCCGTCGATCATCAAGGACATCGCCCGCACGTTGAAAGAGATCCGCAACCTGCGCGACCTGACCATTGTGGTCTCCGAGCAGGTGCTGTCATTCACCCTGGAAATCGCCGACCGCTTCCTGGTGATCGAGAAGGGCCGCTTCGTGATTGAAGAGACCCGGGACAAGGTCGACGAAGCCACCATCAGTCGCTACCTATCCGTATAGGCACGGCCGGGGCCCCCCTTGTAGCAGTTGGCAAGCCAGCTCACAGGGGTACGTCATCCAACGTATTGGCCTATTCGTGCCGCCATTCGAGACTGGTTCCAACGCGGTACATCCCTAATGTTCAGGAGCTTCGCCATGACCGATACCTTGATCAAAGTCGACCTCAACCAGCCCGCCACCGAGAACGAACAGATCCATAACCGTTGGCATCCGGACATTCCCATGGCTTGCTGGGTCAAGCCAGGGGATGACTTTATTCTTGAGACTTACGACTGGACCGCCGGCGCGATCAAGAACAACGACGACGCTTCGGATGTGCGTGACGTCGACCTGTCCACCGTGCACTACCTGTCCGGTCCAGTGGGCGTGCATGGCGCCGAGCCGGGGGATCTGCTGGTGGTCGACCTGCTGGACATCGGCGCCAAGGCCGAATCGATGTGGGGCTTCAACGGCTTCTTCTCGCGGCAGAACGGTGGCGGATTCCTCACGGATCACTTTCCCAGCGCACAGAAAGCCATCTGGGATTTCAAAGGCATGTTCACCAGCTCGCGGCACATTCCCGGGGTCAACTTTGCCGGCCTGATCCACCCCGGATTGATCGGTTGCCTGCCCGACCCGGTAATGCTCGCCGACTGGAACCGCCGTGAGCAGGAGCTGATCGACACCCAGCCGACCCGCGTGCCGCCCCTGGCCAACGCCCCGCTGGCCGCCACCGCGCACATGGGCAAGCTCAAAGGCCAGGCCCGGGATGATGCCGCGGCCACCGGCGCACGCACCGTGCCGCCGCGTGAACATGGTGGTAACTGCGATATCAAGGACCTGTCCCGGGGCTCGAAGATTTTCTTTCCGGTCTACGTCAACGGCGCTGGGTTGTCGGTGGGAGACCTGCACTTCAGTCAGGGCGACGGCGAGATCACTTTTTGCGGCGCAATCGAGATGGCCGGCTGGGTCCATATGAAAGTCGAGCTGATCAAGGGCGGCATGGCCAAGTACGGGATCAAGAACCCGGTGTTCAAACCCAGCCCGATCATCCCGACCTACCAGAACTACCTGATCTTTGAAGGTATCTCGGTGGATGAAGCCGGCAAACAGCACTACCTGGACGTGAATGTCGCGTATCGCCAGGCCTGCCTGAATGCGATCAACTACCTGACCAAGTTTGGTTATTCGCCCGCCCAAGGCTATGCACTGTTGGGCTCTGCGCCGGTGCAAGGGCATATCAGTGGCGTGGTCGACATCCCCAACGCCTGCGCGACCCTCTGGTTACCCACCGAAATCTTCGAGTTCGACATCAACCCCAACGCCAACGGTCCCATCAAACACCTCGACGGCAGTATCGATCTGCCGATCGCCCCGGACCTGTGAGACACGCCCGAGCCCGATCAATGCCAGGAGAGCGTCATGCCGACCTATGAGTACGAATGCCAAACCTGCGGCTCTTTCACAATGTTGCGGCCTATGGCCCAACGGCACGAGTCGTGCCAGTGCCCGTCTTGCGCGGGCCCGGGAGGGCGGTTGCTGTTATCTGCGCCGGCACTGGCGACGTTGTCGAGCAGCCAACGCCAGGCCATGGCGACCAACGAGCGAAGTGCCCACGCGCCGCAGACGCTTGGCGAGTACCAGCAGAACCGTCGCCATCCCAGTGGGTGCAGTTGTTGCGCACCGAACAAACCGCTGGCCCCGACCAAAGAAAATCCACAGGGGCTCAAGAGTAAAACCGGCTCCAGACCTTGGATGATCAGCCATTAACAGAGGTGAATTTCATGCGTCATGGTGATATTTCCAGCAGCCCGGACACCGTGGGTGTCGCCGTCGTCAATTACAAAATGCCGCGGCTGCATACAAAAGCCGAGGTCATTGAAAACGCCCGCAAGATTGCCGACATCATCACCGGTATGAAAAGCGGTCTCCCCGGCATGGACCTGGTCGTGTTTCCTGAATACAGCACCATGGGCATCATGTACGACCACGATGAGATGATGGCGACTGCCGCCAGTATTCCAGGCGAAGAGACTGCGATCTTTTCCGCCGCGTGCCGTGCGGCAGACACGTGGGGGGTGTTTTCACTGACCGGTGAGCGGCACGAGGAACATCCCCACAAAGCCCCGTACAACACGTTGGTGTTGATCAATAACCAGGGCGAAATCGTCCAGAAGTACCGCAAGTGCATTCCCTGGTGCCCCATAGAAGGTTGGTATCCGGGTGATCGGACCTATGTCTGCGAGGGTCCCAAGGGCCTGCAAATCAGCTTGATCATTTGTGATGACGGCAACTACCCGGAGATCTGGCGCGACTGTGCAATGAAAGGCGCGGAGTTGATCGTCCGTTGCCAGGGCTATATGTACCCGGCCAAAGAGCAGCAGGTGATGATGTCCAAAAGCATGGCCTGGGCCAATAATTGCTATGTGGCAGTGGCCAATGCGGCCGGCTTCGATGGGGTTTATTCCTACTTTGGCCACTCGGCGATTATTGGCTTCGACGGTCGCACCCTGGGCGAATGCGGTGAAGAGGAAATGGGCATTCAGTACGCACAATTATCCGTTTCGCAAATCCGCGATGCGCGAGCGAACGACCAATCACAGAATCATTTGTTCAAGCTGCTGCATCGCGGTTACACCGGAGTCTATAACTCCGGGGACGGCGACAAGGGAGTGGCTGACTGCCCGTTCGACTTTTACCGCACCTGGGTACTGGATGCGCAGAAAGCCCAGGAAAACGTCGAAAAACTTACCCGTAGCACCGTCGGCGTGGCTCATTGCCCGGTGGGAGAGCTTCCCCACGACGGTAAAGAAAAACACGCAGGCTAAACCATGCCTTTGGTGAATGATCGCATCGACCCAAACCACCCACAGCCTGGCCTGACCAGCGCATCACCGGCAGCAGATGTGTTGACCTCACGCTTCGTCTTCAATCCCGCCCAAGTCATGGCGTTGTTGCGCAGTCGAATTGTCGGCCAAGAACACGCCATGAGCGCGGTCGAGGCGTTGCTGAACGTGGTCAAGGTCGATATTGGTGAACGTGAAAGGCCATTGACGGTGAACCTGTTCATGGGGCCGACCGGTGTCGGCAAGACCGAAATCGTCCGCCTGCTGGCACTGGCCATACACGGTCGCGCCGATGCTTTTTGTCGCATCGACATGCACACCCTGGCCCAGGAGCATTACTCGGCGGCGCTCACCGGAGCACCACCTGGTTATGTGGGGAGTAAAGAGGGCGTCAGTCTGTTCAATAGCGAATTGATTCAAGGCACCTACAGTCGCCCAGGCATCGTGCTGTTCGATGAACTGGAAAAGGCCAGCAAGGAAGTGGTGCGCAGCTTGTTGGGTATTCTTGAGAACGGCCAACTGACCTTGGCGGGCGGTAGCCGAACGCTGGATTTTCGCAATAGCCTGATCTTCATGACCAGCAACATTGGAGCCCGGCAAGCGACCACCTACAGGGAACGTTTTTCCTGCGGTTGGCGGCGCTGGCTCGGCATCGCCCCACAAGGTGAGCAGGCTATGTTGGAGCTAGCGTTGCACGCCTGGTTCGAACCGGAATTTCTAAACCGTATTGATCGCATCCTGGTTTTCCAACGCATCGAAAGCCAATGGCTGGAAGCGTTGTTGCAGATCGAACTGAACAAACTCAACCAACGGCTCGGTCAGCATCGCCGTACGCTGGTCCTGGACGTTGCGGCAAGCGACTGGCTGTGCCGAAAGCATGACCCACGCTTCGGTGCTCGGGCCCTGACAAGGCGAGTGCGGGTTGAGCTGGAGCCTGCCATCGCTGAGTGTTTGCTGGCTTATCCGCAGGCAATGCAGATGACTGCGACGGTCGAGTCAAACAGGCTCACGGTTGTTCCATTGTCGTAAGAGACGACACCGGATTGAGGTCCGCGCCAGTCCTCCCTGAGGATGCGGCCTGGTCGTCCCAGCCGATTAGTTCAGAGGTTAGATGCAATGTTTCATACCCAGGCGTAGGTGAGTCCCTCTAGTGCTTATGCCTGGTAATTTGCAACAGCTTGCTCAAGGTTGAAGAACATTCGTGTGCGGCCCAGTTCTGCCAAAGGCGAATGCATCACCATAGCCAATACGCTGGGGTTCATGCCTACGAGCAAAAGTGTCACTCCTTGATCGCGCAGTCGGCGCTCACCATCCGCCAGCATTTTGAGCGCGGTGTATTCCAGATCGAATACACCACTGAGATCAAGAGCCACAATGCGTGGTTTCGCCTGGTCGATCAAGGCGAGCATTTTTTGTCCGACTCGCTCAGCATTTGCGAAGAAGATGCGGCCTTCGGGACGAAGTAGAAGTAAATCAGTGAAATGTTCATCAAGGGGGTTGGCGTCGCTCTCTGGACGAAAAACGTTAGTGCCAGGCTTGCGAACCATCACATATACCGGCGGGTTGGAGACCTGATGAGCTAAGGCCAAAAGTGAGACGATTATTGCAACGATGATGCCTTGCAGTGTTCCAAGCATCATGACCCCCAAAGTTGCAACAAGTGCCCAGATAAACTCTGTGCGACGGACTTTGAGAATTTCTCGAAATTCGGAAGGGGCAATAAGCCCAACTGAATAGACGATAACCACAGCAGCCAATGTGGCATTGGGCATCAAGCCAATATAGGGGGCCAAAAACATGCAGGCACCCAAAGCTAAAATGGCTGTTATTAATCCAGCCAACTGAGTGTGAGCCCCCGCCAGGCGATTCACCGCAGTCTGTGTGGTGCCCCCTCCGGCAACCATGGCGCCCAGGAAGGCCCCTCCTATATTGGCGATGCCTGTCGCGATTAACTCCCGGTTTGCTTGAGGAGAGGGCTCATCGCTGTGAGTAAAGGCACGCCCCGCGGCTATTGTTTCAGTAAAACTCATCAATGCAATGCCCGCTGCAGAAGGCCAGAGCTTTGTCACCAACTCCCAATTAGGCAACGTCAAGGCAGGTAAACCGGTTGGAACATGACCGACTACCGCAAGGCCATGGTTGTCCAGCCCTAGCCAGCTCACCCCCAGAATCCCGATGACCACTGCTGCCAGTGGTGCGGGTATGGCCGGCGTAAAGCGCTTCATGGTGATCAGGATAAGCAGCATGAGCCCCCCGACGGCAACCGTTAGCAACGACGCATCAGGGATACCCTGTAATGTGGCCAAGGAATTATGGAGGAAGTTGCCCTTGTTAATATGGATGCCGATTAGTTTGGGGATTTGGTCAAGCACTATTACGATGCCAATTCCTGCCTTAAATCCTACTAGTACAGGTTCGGAGATGAAGTTGGCGACAAAGCCCATGCGCAAAAGCCCCGCCAAAGCGAGGAATCCCCCTACCAGCAAGGCTAACGTGGCTGATCCTGCCATCAAGTCTGCCAGATCGCCAGACGCACCAATCTGATCGAGTGCCGAACCAGCAAGGATGGCGAGTGTCGTAGTCGTGCTCACACTGAGTGGTCGCGACGAGCCGAGCACGGCATAAATCAGCATTGGCACCATGACCGTGTAGAGCCCTACCTGGACTGGCAGACCGGCAATGGTTGCATATGCCAGTGCTTTGGGTATGACAACCGCCGCTGTGGTCAGACCTGCGACCGTATCGCCTTTGAGCCAGCTATGCCGATAGTTGTGCATCCATTCCAGCAAGCGCTTTTGCGAGCTGCTACTCGAATGCCCCAATGTGACTTCCGACTGGTCAATCTGTTGGGGGGTATTCGATTCAGAGGGACGTCGACTCATTGAAAACTCCCGAGCGTGACTCACTTTTTTGCAAAAGCTCTCAAATCCTCAGTTTGGGAGCGCTGCGGGGGGCGTGGTTTGCTTTAAATCAACTATTCGTCGCGTACTCAAGAGTTTCTTTCCAAACCTCCAACTGCTGCGTTATTTGCCGTTTTCTCACCGTGCTGTCCAGGGTTTGAGTGCCCCCAATCCGTCTTTTCCGCATCCGTCCCATTGCTTGCATTGATTTTTGTCAGAAATGCCAATGTCGAGTGGTGTTAGCGTTTTGATAAGAATGGCTGCGCATCGGTTCGAGTCTCCGTTATGGAGCAGGGGGAGGCGGGCGAACATGAACAATGAGAGACAGGTTGCCGTCATACCATTTGCCCTGTGTTGGGGGCTTTGAGGCAGTTTTTTGGTTGTGATAAAGAACCGGCATCCCCAGTGCGCGAGCCGCCTGAAGTAACGGTCATGACGGTCACCGCCCACGACACGCCAGTGACTTTTGAGTTCGTTGCCAAGACCCAGAGCGTTGAACAAAGGAGCGGACATGTCTCACAGCAAGAAGAGTTCTATCAAAGGTACGTTGAAGAACGCGAAGAGCATGGAGAGCGATGAACCGATTTTTCGCTCGCGCAAAGAACGCCTGGAAGCAGGTGAACGTTTATCCGAGAGTTTGCCACACGCACTTCACGCCATTTGGAAGCCAAAGCGTAAGCACCGCGATCCAATTGAAATCCTGGAAGCGTCGAACCGATATCGTCTGCCCAATCTGATTCCTGTCCGCTACGGGCGCATGTTACGCAGCCCGTTCACCTTTTTGCGCGGTTCTGCCGGCGTGATGGCTCATGACTTGGCTACTACTCCGAACACAGGCATTCAGGTCCAAGCTTGCGGGGATTGTCACCTTTTGAACTTCGGACTGTTTGCGACCCCTGAGCGCAACCTGATTTTTGACATTAACGATTTCGACGAAACGCTTCCTGCCCCCTGGGAATGGGATGTGAAACGCCTGGCAATAAGTTTTGTCGTGGCCGCCCGGGACAACCGGCTCAGCGACAAAGACGCCCAGGCGATAGCGGTTGAGTGTGTTCGTGCTTATCGCGAGCGCCTGCGCAAACTGTCGAAGATGAGCCCGCTGGAGGTCTGGTATGACCACCTGGACGCTCAAATGATCGTCGACATGGCCCCAAACGAAAAAATCAAAAGAAACCGCGTTCAGTTGATCGCCAAGGCCAAAGAACGCCTCGGTGATTACCTCTATCCGACGATCACCAACGAAGTTGCGGGGCGTCGACGCCTACTCGATCAGCCACCGATCATTTTTCATATCCATGAAAAGAACTTCGCGCAACGTGTGCAGATGGCACTACGAGACTATCGATTGTCGCTACCCCTTGAACGACGTTTGCTTTTGGATCGTTACCGACTCGAAGACTTTGTCGTAAAGGCTGTCGGGATCGGCAGCGTCGGCACCTATTGTTTTGTCGGCCTGTTCTTTTCCGCGGAAAACCACCCGTTGCTCCTGCAATTCAAGGAAGCCTGCCCCTCGGTGCTGGCCCCTTTTGCGGGCAAGAGCGACTTTGAGAATCAGGGTGAACGCGTAGTCACCGGACAACGGCTGATGCAGTCCTCCAGTGACATTTTCCTGGGGTGGACGCAGGGGGAAAATGGCCGGCATTTCTTCGTTCGGCAGTTGCGGGATATGAAAATGACGGCTCCTGTGGAAGGCGCAACGGTCGATCAAATGAAGTTGTATGGTGAGTTGTGCGGTATGACCTTGGCCCGTGCCCATGCCAAATCCGGTGATGCCGCGCTCATCAGTGGCTATTTGGGAAAATCGGACAGCTTCGATCAGGCTATTGGCAAATTTGCCCGAAGCTATGCAGAACAAAACGCGAAAGATCATGCGTCGTTGGTGGCTGCTGAAAAATCAGGGCGCATCAAAGCGTTGAGAGAAGAAGACTTATGAAACGGATTTAACGCTTGGCAATCGCCTCGCATGCCAAACCCGATTGCCAGGTGCGACAAAACAATACGCTGTGAGGCAAGGTCATGGATCACGATTTTTCAGCGGCGAGGGCCGGGCCATTACCGGGCTGTACTCGTCAAATTGCGCTCTTCGTGATTGCCTGCTGGGTTACCGGGTGCACAACGATGGGACCCAGCTCGATTCAGCGTGACCGAACGGATTACAGCGCGGTCATTGCCACTACCTGGAAAGAACAGACACTGCTCAATATCGTCAAATTACGCTACGCAGATGCACCCGTGTTCCTTGAGGTTTCCTCGGTTATCGCCTCCAGCGCGATGCAGAGCCAGGTCAACTTCGCGGCGAGTTGGTATTCGGGACTTCCCAGTGATGGAAACAGCCAGGCTATAGGGGCTTCCGGCGTGTATACGGATCGTCCGACGATCAGCTACACGCCGCTTTCCGGGGAAAAATTCTCTCGCTATTTACTGCAACCCCTATCGCCGGCTGCCGTGTTTTCCCTGATTCAGGCAGGCTATCCCATCGATCGCGTCCTGCAATTGACCACAAGTGCCGTTAACGGCGTCTATAACCGATCCACATCGCCTTCGCGTTTTCGCGCAGCGGATCCGCGTTTCTACGAGTTATTGGAGGCCTTCAGGCGAATCCAGCGCTCCGAGTCGTTGGGGATGCGCATCAATCAACGAAGCAGCGATGAAAGCATGCTCGTACTGATCCCGCGGGACGTTTCCGACGACGTCGAGAACGATCGTCGAAAGGTTCGCAAAATCCTTCAGTTGAACCCCGATGCCAGCGAGCTGAATCTAACGTTTGGCATGGTGCAACGTTATGACACCGAGGTCGCGCTACTGACTCGCTCCATGTCGGAAATCTTCGTGGAGCTGGCCGCAACCATCGAGGTTCCACCGGCACATCTGCAGGAAGGGCGTGCAAACCCGGCGCCTGCTACGCCTGAGCATCCAAGCCCATGGGACGAACCATTAGTGCGCATTCACTCAAGCAAGGAGCGGCCGATCGATGCCCATACAGCCGTTCGCTATCGCGACTATTGGTTCTGGATCGATGACCGTGACATGAAATCCAAATCGGAGTTCTTGTTTGTTCTCGTCCTGTTTTCGCTGGCCGAAACGGGCGTGACACCACAGACGCCTGTGATTACCGTGCCCGCAAACTGAACGAAAACGGTGGAATCAGGTATCTGAGCAAAATCGTTGCTGGGTACGGTTTTATCCTGCGGCCAAGGTTAAAACGCCCGCCCGCAGGCGGCCTTCAGCTAACGATGTCACTGGGGCAACGCATGTTTCGGCGGTCCAGTTCTGGGCCGATGGAGTGTCTTCGGGCACTGCGTTTCCTTCAGCGCTGACCGGCCTGCGCCAGTTGGACAAAGACATTTCGCTGACCCCTTCGCGCCGGGAAACCTCTATGGGTATATGCACTTTCCAAGATGTCCCGAACCGTTCTGCTGAATGAATATCCGGTGTGACCTATAAAAAAGGGTTCTTACGGGCGTCTGTTCGCCAGTACCTGGTTTTTTCGAGATTTTCGATGCGCGGGCTTTATCTATTATTCGTAAGCTAATATATTCGGAAAACCATATATATGACGAGCCTTCACAATGACCAGCAAAGTCCATGTTCTGTCCGCTGAGAATCGATATGGCTGACCATCTGACACCGACCACTGTTTTCAAATGCCTGGCGGATGACATCCGCGTGCGCACCATGCTGCTTATCACTCGCGAAGGAGAGCTTTGTGTGTGTGAGCTGACCTGCGCGCTGAACGAGAGTCAGCCAAAAGTCTCCAGGCACTTGGCGCAGTTGCGCACCTGCGGTCTGCTTTCGGATCGTCGGCAAGGCCAATGGGTGTATTACCGACTGCACCCGAATCTCCCCGATTGGGTTCATCAAGTGCTGGCCACTACGCTGGAAAGCAACAAGCACTGGTTAAGCCCATATGCCAAACGCCTTGAGGGAATGGGTGATCGCCCTGAGCGTGCAGCCGTGTGCTGCGAAAGCCAGACCGCCTGATTACGCTGATTTGGCACGCTGTAGCCTCAGGAACATTGATCATGAGCAACAGGCGCCTTTTCTTCCTGCATAGGCCAGTTCGACAGCCAGTCGGACGCCACTGACAACAGAGCACAACAACATGACTATCAAAGTTGGCATCAATGGTTTTGGTCGGATCGGTCGCCTCGCTCTGCGAGCTGCCTGGAATTGGCCTGAGTTCGAATTCGTGCAGATCAACGATCCAGCGGGTGACGCGGCCACCCATGCGCACCTGATCAACTTCGACTCTGTGCACGGCCGTTGGCATAACGAGGCCAGCGCAGAAGGTGATCAGGTCGTGATTGGCGGCAAGCGCATCAAGGTGACCGCGAACAAAACGATTGCCGACACCGACTGGTCGGCTTGCGACCTGGTGATCGAAGCCAGCGGCAAGATGAAAACCGTGGCGGTGCTGCAGGCTTACCTGGATCAGGGCGTCAAACGTGTGGTGGTGTGTGCTCCGGTGAAGGAAAAAGGCGCGTTGAATGTCGTCATGGGCGTCAACCAGCACCTGTTCGACCCGGCGCAGCACCGCATCGTCACCGCGGCTTCTTGCACCACCAATTGCCTGGCCCCCGTCGTGAAAGTCATCCACCAAAAGCTGGGCATTCGCCACGGTTCGATCACCACCATCCACGACCTGACCAACACCCAGAGCATTCTCGATCAGCCACACAAGGACCTGCGCCGTGCGCGTGCCTGCGGCATGAGCCTGATTCCAACCAGTACCGGCTCGGCCACCGCCATTGCCGAAATCTTCCCGGAGCTGCGTGGGCGCCTCAATGGTCACGCCGTACGTGTACCGCTGGCCAATGCGTCGCTGACCGATTGCGTTTTTGAAGTCGAACGGGCCACCACCGTGGAGGAGGTCAATCAGTTCCTCAAGGACGCTTCCGAGAATGAGCTCAAAGACATCCTCGGTTTCGAGGCGCGCCCGCTGGTATCCATCGACTACCGTACCGACCCGCGGTCATCGATCATCGATGCGCTGTCGACCATGGTCATCAACGGCACCCAGGTCAAACTTTACGCTTGGTATGACAACGAATGGGGCTATGCCAATCGCGCCGTCGAGCTGGCCAAACTGGTCGGTCTGGCAGTCTGAGGGGCGGTCATGAAAGCGTTGTCAGCCCTCGCGCCGCCCGTGCGACAGTACCTGCTCGTGACGGGCAACTACTGGGCCTTCACGCTCACCGACGGCGCCTTGCGCATGTTGGTGGTGCTGCACTTTCATGCGTTGGGCTACAGCCCACTGCAAATCGCGGCGTTGTTTCTGTTCTACGAACTCTTTGGCGTGATCACCAACCTGGTGGGGGGGTACCTAGGTGCCCGGCTGGGCCTGAACCGAACCATGAACATCGGGCTGGGCCTGCAGGTCGCGGCCCTGCTAATGCTGACGGTGCCGGTCGCCTGGTTGACCATCCCCTGGGTGATGGGTGCCCAGGCGTTGTCCGGGATCGCCAAAGACCTGAACAAGATGAGCGCCAAAAGCTCCATCAAGCTTCTGGTCCCCGATGGGCAGCAGGGCAAACTCTACAAATGGGTGGCGATTCTCACCGGCTCGAAGAACGCGCTCAAGGGTGTCGGCTTCTTTCTTGGCGGGGCCCTGCTGGCACTGATCGGTTTCAAAGGCGCGTTGCTGGCTATGGCGGGTGGCCTGGCGCTGATTTGGATCAGTAGCCTGATCCTGTTGAAGAAGGACCTGGGCAAGGCCAAAGCCAAGCCCAAGTTTCGTGACATCTTGTCCAAGAGCCGGGCGATCAACATCCTTTCGGCGGCGCGGATGTTTTTGTTCGGCGCCCGTGATGTCTGGTTCGTGGTGGCCTTGCCGGTGTACCTGAGCAGTGTCTTGGGCTGGGACTTCTGGAAGGTTGGTGGCTTCCTGGCGGCCTGGGTGATCGGCTACGGCATCGTCCAGTCGTTCGCGCCCAACATCACTGGAAAGAAACGAGGGCACGTGCCGGACGGTCGAGCGGCGTTTCTGTGGGCGCTGCTACTGGCGGGTTTGCCCGCGGCCATTGCGCTGGGGCTGAACACCGGGCTGTCGCAACAGGTCGTGCTGTTGGGTGGATTGATGGTTTTTGGGGCGTTGTTCGCCGTGAACTCGTCGCTGCACAGCTACCTGATCGTGTCCTACGCCAAGGAAGACGGCGTGTCGTTGGATGTGGGTTTTTATTACATGTCCAACGCCATGGGACGACTGATCGGCACCGTACTCTCCGGCTGGGTTTACCAGGACTTTGGGTTGGGCGCATGCCTATGGATATCAAGCGCATTTGTGTGTCTGGCCGCCTTGATCTCTGTTGCTTTACCCAGGCATGCCGAGGCGATATGAAACCGTCAGACTGGACGGCCTCCTGCGCGCTACGTGCATGTGAAGAAAATGGCAGCGCCAGAATCAGCACATGTCGCAGGCATGCCATGAGCCAATCAATCTCCCGCACGATTGTCCTTAGGTACTAAACCTGCGCGTCTTGAAGCTGATCGTCTCTTTGAACTCGTCCACCTTTCCGATACGGCGAATACTCGCCCATGTTCCTTTGTAGTAGGGCACCACGTTGCGGTCGGTCCAGGGCGTGGTCAGGTCGCCCATCACGCCGTTGAAGTGTCCAAACTGCATGAAGGTCTGATTGCGTTTGATATCGGGCTCCAGATAGGCCAGCGCATAGGACGAACCGTAATCGTTGAACACCTCGACCACGTCTCCGGCTTCAATGGTCAGCGTCTTTGCATCGTCGGGATTGATTTCCAGATAAGCCATCGGCACACGCCGCCGTACGAAATCGTTGTACTGGTCGTGGTAGAGCGTTTGCCATACTTCGTTGATCCGTCCGCTGTTGATCCAGAACGGGTGCTTGGCCTTCTGTTGCGCCACCGGTTCTGGCAACCCGGGCCATGCTGCTTGTTTGAACTCTGCTTTACCGTCCGGCGTGTCGAACTTGTAATCGGTGTAGAGCATCTCAGTACCGATCAGCTTGCCGTCTCGGTATGCTTGGGTGGGCAATTGGACGCCATTGTTGCCCATGGCTTTCAGGCGTTCGTAGGTGACGAGATGTCCCGTGGTCCCGCCCTGGCTGTCGATGGGGCCAGCACCAGGCTGGCCGGCCATACGGAAGCCGTCGTTGAAGGCGTCCTCCTCGCTTTTCCAGTCGAACCCTGCAAAACGCGCTGCCATGTCCAGATTCCCTTCGTCCGTATACATCTGCCGAAGGGTGTTGGCGATAGCCGCTGCGATGAGGCAATCGGCTTTCGCCGAACCTGGGGGATCCATGAATTTCTGAGAAAGGCGCATCCGCCGTTCCCCATTCATGGAGGTGAGATTTATTTCGCCTGGATGGGCTGCCGGAAACATCACATGGGCGGCTTCCGCCAGTTTGGTCGGGTAGAGGTTGATGTTGGCGACGAAGAGCCCGCCTTTGTTTTTTACCGCGTCGTAGACCGCATCCACCCTCTGTGCGGTTGTGCCGCCGCGAATACTGGCCATGGCCTCCCTTACGATGTTGGCGCGTTTGAGAATGACCGTACGATGCTGCTCGGCATTGAGTGTGGTCTGGAAGGGATTGGCCCCCCATGCCGTATACATCATTCCTTTGCCGTTGATGATCTCCTGATCGACATATATCTTGGTATTGCCAGGATAAGGGGGGCGGGCATAACCCTCTTGATGCCCACCCATCCGCACCACGCCCGTACCTCGTCGTCCGACGTTGTGGGTCGCAAGGACCAGGTCGACCAATGCAGACTGGATCAGGTAGTTGTCATTGCCCCAGATGATTCCTTTTTCATAAGCGTGCAGGGTGTGGGGGCGGTGGCCGGAAGCTTTCGGCTTGTAGGCCCATTCGGCTGCTTGCTTGAGCTTGTCCACCGATATACCGGTAACGCGGCTGGTTTCTTCAAGCGACATTCGATTGGCTTGGAGCGCCTGCTCGAACCCTTTGGTATGGGCCGCGATAAATGCCTCGTCATGCCATTTCTGCTCGACCACATAGGTCAGCAGGCCATTGAACAGGGCGATATCCGTTCCCGGTTCGATATCCAGGTGAAGCACGTTGCCTTTACCTGCTGCCTGCTCCGCTATCGCGATGGTTGGCGTCCTGCGAGGGTCGACAAAAATTATCCTGGCTGGGACAACGGTTTCTCCAGCAAAACGCTGTTTGCGTTTGTCGACAGTCTGCCCCTGCAAGTTGGGCAGCCAATGCGCCAGGAAGTAGTTGGTTTGGGTTTCGTATGAATTGCAGCCGATGGCCACAATGACGTCGGCCAACTCTGCGTCTTCGTAGCTGTTGTTGAGTTCGCCAATGCCCATCTCGCGGGTGGCGTGGCACTCGGAGTTATAGGCCGGGCGGTTATGGATTCGCACCAATGGGGTTTGCAGTGCGGTGAACATCAATTTGCCGGTGCCCCAGGTGTTCTCGAATCCGCCTCCGGCGCCTCCATGGTCGAAGCAGTCAAAGGCGAGCGGGGCAGGCCCGTCATTATCAAGAATCTTCTTGATCACCCCAGCGTAGAGCGCCAGAGCATCATCCCAACTGGTGTCGACCCACTGGTCAGCCACATAAATGCGTGGGCTGCGCAAGCGCTCCCTGCCTACTCCGTCGGGGCTGTACATGACCTTGGCCAGTTGTCCGCCTCGTGTGGACGAGAGCCCTTTGTTAACGGCGCACTGTTTATCCGGCACGATCATGATGTTGTAGCGCTTACCGTCCTTGTCGATGATCGTGTTCTGCATGGCGGGCGTCAGGGTGGCAGCCAGGGGAGGTAATTGTGTGCGGAAGTCGAGCGCGAGTGCGTTCTCGTCGGGCGCCCGTCCACCTTCCTGATTTTCCGGCCATTTGTACACGTGATAACCGCAACCCACGATGCAGAAGTGGCAGGTCAGGTTGGTCTTTTGGGCATCTGTGGGGGGCAGTGCCACACGATCTTTGTTGGTTGCCATTTTGAATCTCCTTATGAAAGGAGGTTGGACTGACGTCCGTAGATCAACCCTTCGACGGCAACTGCACGTACCGAATCGTCTTTGGGGTTGTACTCAAGCACGATGCTTGGCAAGTTCTCAGTGGCCTGCCCGGAAACCATCTGGCCAATATTCTCAGGGTCGAACAGGCTGAAATGGCAGGGGCATTTGAACACCTTTTGTCCTGGGTCGTAGGCCACTGGACAGCCCATGTGCGTGCACAAGGTGCTGTAGGCCACGATGTCGCGCTCCGGACCGACCCCCCCTGGAACGGGAGCGCCCATCTTGATCAATGCGCAAGGTGATGCCGCGTCGGGATAAGAAAACAGGACGGGTGTATTGACCGGCAAATCCTGCGCTTTGGCGAGCGCGTTCATGGGGTAGGGGAGATTGACTCGTCCCTCTGCCGTTGGCTTGGGTGTCGCGGCTTGTGTGAGTTTGGGCAGACCTATCGCCACGCTTGCAGCAATGCCGCCTCCTGCTTTTAGCAAGAGCCTTCTGGATATCGATGTCATTTCCGCCTCCACATTGCGCTTGCGATGCAGTCGGCCCCCACCTCTGTCGTCAGCTGCTTTACTTCAACTTAGTGAGCGTAGTAGACCGCTCGGTTGTTTGGCCCTAATGGCTCGAGTAACCCTCTATTTCGTCCGGTTTTGTCGACATTTCCGACTGACGGGATGCCAGGCCGTTGTGACCTTGTCATTGCGCCGTCGAAATCCAGCCCTGGATATCCGCAACCGTCGGAATCTTCCCGCTGCTTACAACCTTCTCGTTGATCACCAGCGCCGGCATGGAGAGGACGTCATAAGTGATCATCTTGCCCATGTCGGTGATTTTTTCGAATTCGGCCTGGATACCCAGATTCTGCGCGGCTTGACGGGCCACGGCCTCCAGTTTCCTGCAGTTGGCGCACCCTGAACCGAGGATTTTGATGTTCAGCATTGGAAGCTCCCGAGTGTGAAAGTCAGCTTGCTGTTTGTTTACGCTGAAAACGGATCAACTGGAAAATCGCAGCGGTCATGGCCAGCAAGACCGCCACGCCCGCACCCAGGGGCAGCCAGCCGGTGCCATCGACCCAGGCACCGTAGAGCAGGCCTGCCACGATGCTGAACGCAGCGACCAACCCGACATAAGCGGCGGTCTTCTTGCGACCCATCACCGCCGCCACCATGAGCATGCTCTGCAAGCTGAGTTCCGGATCTGCCATCAGGTAGGCCAAGAGCGGGCCAGGATGCATGCCCAGATCAAGGAACATGCGTGCGACGGGTACTTCAACCAACGTTGGGAAGTACATGAACACGCCGAACCCTACTGCCGTGGCATTGGCGGGCACTGAATTGCTGCCTGCCAGGCTTTCAATCCATTCGGGTCGAATCACCTGGCGAACCATGCCGACGATGAAGACACCCACCACCAGCACAATGAATATCTGCTTGACGAAGCGCCAGGCTTCCCACAGCCAGCTTTGCCAGTCTTCGGCTGGCAGTTTTCGGGCAAAGTGCCAAACGGACAGCAGGGCCAATGCGACACCGAACACGCGACCGGTGAATATGAAAACCAAGGTGCCAGGTTCTGGCGTCAGGCGCATCGAGGCAATCAGCAAAGTACTCGCAGCCAGGCCCAGTGCAACCCATGTCCAACCATTGGCACCTTCGGTGATGTTATCCAGGCCACGCTTGGCCGTGGCGGCAATCATCAGGAGCAGGACGATGAGTACAGACCCTTGCAAGCTCACGCCTTCCTCTCCTTTGCTGGCGTCATAGGGAACCCATTCAAACAGGGTGTCTTGCCACGCTTGGGCCCAGGACAGCGGGACTTCGATGCTGATCAGGCCTGCGGTCAAAGGCCACAGTTGCAAGGTGCCCGCGATCAGCAGGACTACCAAAGACAGCAGTATGCCCAGGGCAGGCCCGCCAATGCGGGCCTTCTCTGCGAACAAGGCATCTGCCTGTGCATCGTGGGCCAGGTCGTCTTTCCAGAACAGAGTCGCCATTATCAAGCCAATACCGATGCCGAAGATCAGGCACAGGATCAAACGGGCGATTGCAAACTCCGCTCCCAGAATGTTGCCGGTATAGGCGAGGGCCATGATATTTCCTGCCGGGGCAAAAAATAGAAAGGTGATCGCCGGACCGATACCCGCGCCTTTGCGGTACACGCCCGCGAACAAAGGAACAATCGTGCAGGAGCAGACGGCAATCAATGACCCGGCCAGTGCCGCCGCAGGGTAGGAAACATAGACAGGTGCATGTCGACCCAGCCAGTGCGTGATGCTGGCTTTAGGAATGAGTGCTGCCATGGCCCCGGCAATGAAAAACGCTGGCAACAGGCAGAGCAGGACGTGAGCGGCCAGGTAGGAAGCCAGACTGCCAGCTCCACCATTGGCTAACTTGAGCAGGAGGTCCATGGCAAACCCTGGAGCAAGATCATTGAAAGTCGAGTTTCAAGGTATTTGCTGTGCGCTGAATGGGCTTGACGTAGATCAGTTGCATGCAGAAAAACTTTGCGTAATTTGCCAGATATTGCCCGGCGCCGAGGGCGGCTCATGGCAATCTGGCGTGTCAGCGCACCAGCGCCGAAGGGTTTTCCTGCAGCAGCACCGAACTGTGGAGGGTAGCGAGCGCTTCCTTCAATAAGGATTGTTCCTGCGCATCCTTGGATTTCTTGCTTTCCTTGGCGGCGTATTCCAGCAATACCAAATGACTGCGGCTGGTTGAAGCCTCCTTCGGCACCACTGTCTCTTCAACCATTTTGCCCATGACGTACTGTTGTGTCCGTGTGTCCTGGCTGGCGTTTTGCGTGACGGAGGCTCTGGTCAGCCGGCCGTCCTTGTAGGCGAGGCTGGCCGAGCTGCTGGCCTTGTCATTCACTTCTACGTAGCGATAGTTCTGCGAGTCGGGAGTTGTGCCGAGCACCGGTGCTTTCCCACCCTTCAGGCTCTTGTGATAACTGGCCGATAGACTCGATTGCTGGACTTGATCGATGCTGCGATTGCGCATGATGGAGCCTTTGACGAGCGTTTTTTGCGACAGGTTATAGGCAAAGCTATCGACTTCAGACAGGCGCATCGGGTTGGACGCGTTGTGGGTCTGAGTGATGGATGCCTCGAAGTCTGCCAGTCCGGTCAGCAGACCTTTGTCCGCCGCGTTACGGGTCAATGGCTCTGTGGGGGTAGCGCCCTGTGGATAGTGGCTGTTCATGGCGCTGAAGGCGTCCTTGAACATCTCCATCAGGGCTGCCTTGGCACTGCCACGCTCCTGCACCCGATCAAACTGGGCAAGGTAGCTGTTCAGTGCGTTGGCCTGTTGCTTGGCATCGCCCAGGATTGCGCTGTTCTTCAGATCTACGCTCAGGTTCAATTCGCCATCCGGACCACGCATTTGCGTGGTCCGGCTCTGGCTGTCGGCGCGGTAGGCGAGGGTCAGGTCCTCACCGTCCATGCCCTTGAGCTTGGCGTTCAGGTCGATGGAGGCCAATACGCTGGAGTCGAACTGCGTCAGCTTGCCCAGGTCGAGCTTGGGAGGCTCGGCGGTCAACCCATCGACAGCGGCCTGGAAGGCACTGCCCAGAACGCCAATCGCCTTGAGTTCGTCCTCGCTCAGCGGGCCACCGTCTACCGTGGCCTGAACGCCAAGTCCATCGTCCTGGCTGGTCAGGCTGAAGGTGACCGTCTTGCCGCTGGCGGTCTTGATGCTGAGACTGATCAGGTTGTCGGCTTTATTGTGCAGCAGCGTCTGTTCGGATTTTATCTCGGCGGCGTTATGAGCCTTGTCCTGGGTGGTATGGAACACTGACTGGGAAATGCTCGAACCACTCTTGGCGAACTGCTCCACCAGGGCCGCACCCAGGCCTTGGAAGCGGTTGGCGATCGACAGCGACCTGGGGTTGGTCCCCATGACGCGAGTGACGGCATCCTGACTTGTCTTTTCCCAGACACGAACAATCTCCTGGCCAGGCAGTTGCCCGAGTCGGGTGTAGGTCTGTGATTCGACATCGACCCCGGGGTTGCCCAGGCTGACAGTTGCCGATGGTCGAGCCGGCAAGGCATCAGCACTCTCGATTACCGTTGCAGGCGATGACGCAACGGCGGAGCGAGTCTGGATGGCAATAGCAGAGCTGATCGGGGATAGGGTAGTCATGACAGTCCGTGTCGACAGAGCAGGGTTACGCCCAATGTAGTGAATCCACCGTTCGATTGAAAGCGTGGATGTTGAAATAAGTGGCAGAGAGCCATGATGCAATGTCAGGCAGGGGCGGATCAGTGCTGCGTGATCAAGCCGTCTGATAGTAGATTGAGCCCAAGCCGCTTGATCCTGTATGGCGCTTATCCAAAGTAGAGGGATTCTCATGAAAGCCGTAGTTTACGAAGCCTTTTCCCAACCCCCGCGCTTGATGACCGTCGAAGATCCGACCCCCGAGCGTCACGGTGTGGTTGTTCAGGTCCTCGGCACGGGTGTATGCCGGAGCGACTGGCACGGCTGGAAAGGTCATGATCCTGACATTCAACTGCCTCATGTGCCCGGTCACGAATTGGCAGGGATCGTGGCTGAGGTCGGTAAAGAGGTCACAAGATGGAAGGTGGGCGATCGCATTACCGTTCCTTTTGTAGGTGGCTGCGGGGCTTGCCCGCAATGCAATAGCGGCAACCAGCAGGTGTGCCACAGCCAGTTTCAGCCGGGCTTCACCCATTGGGGTTCTTTCGCCGAGTATGTGGGGATTCACAAGGCGGATTTGAACCTGGTCGCGCTACCTGAAACCATGGATTTCGCCACGGCGGCGAGCCTGGGCTGTCGCTTCGTCACCTCGTTCCGCGCGGTGGTCGATCAAGGCAAGGTCTCGGCGGGCCAGTGGGTGGCGGTTCATGGTTGTGGTGGCGTGGGACTGTCCGCGGTGATGATCGCCAACGCTATCGGGGCGAATGTCATCGCCATCGATATCGCGGACGATAAGCTCAAGCTTGCCCAGTCGCTGGGTGCCGTCGCGACGGTCAACGCAAGCCAGGTGGCGGATGTCACCGAGGCGGTACTCGAGATTACGAAGGGCGGCGCTCATGTTTCGCTGGATGCCCTGGGCCATCCAACCACCTGCTTCAACTCCATCAATAATCTGAGACGGCGCGGCAGGCATGTCCAGGTCGGTTTGATGCTGGCGGACCACAGCACGCCGGCGATCCCCATGAGCAAGGTCATTGCCTATGAGCTGGAGATATGCGGCAGCCATGGCATGCAGGCTCACCGTTACGGCGCGATGATGGAAATGATCACGTCCGGCAAGCTTGCGCCTGACAAACTGGTGGGCAAGACCATCAGCCTCGAACAATCGATCGATGCGCTCATGAACATGGACCGGTTTGACACGGCAGGGGTGACGGTTGTAACGCAGTTCTAGGCGTTCGCCGCCAACCGAACGAGGCTGCGATCTTTCCCTACCACTTGAGTCCCAAGCGAAAGATCAAAAGATCGCAGGCTCCGCCAGCTCCTACAGGGCCAGGCCAAAGATCGCCGCAACCACGCTTAAAAAATGAACTTGAACAGCGCAATGACCACGATCAGGCCGATCAGGAAAATGATACCTACGGTACCGCCAAGGAATTTCAACATAAGAACGCTCTCATCGGATGGGCTTAATCGTCTAGACCGCTACCGATAACGCTCGTTTCGTTGAATATTCATTCGTGGTGATCAATGAACCGCAAAGGACCTTGGCACCGGCACATGCTCGAATTTTGAAATGGTCTTGATCCAGTAGCGGCGATAGTCCGTCTGGTCCGGTGCCAGCGGTTTGTGGCTGGACCATGGGTGTTTCTCCTTCAGGCTGGCGCGGTACGCTTCCCATTCCTTCTGTTCGGCCACTTCCCGGGCTTTGCTCCGGTCATCGAACCAGCCCAGGACGTAAGCTTCGCCCTGGTCCGTGCCGTGCGCTATCAGCAAATAAATCTCTGTCATGACTGACCTACCGTTCTGTCCTGCGCCCCCGGTTGCGGGGTCTTATCCTGGGTATCGGCCGTTATTCTCCTTTTTTGAGATTTATTGATGAGCTGCGTTTATTGCGGATCTGGGCGGTGAGGAGCAACCCCTGCTCATGACTGACCCCACCCGCTTAAAACGTTTGCCCCAAGGAAAACTGAAACACCTGCGTATCCGCGTTCTCAGGCGTGCGTACCGGAAAGGCCACGTTGGCGCTTAACGGGCCCAGTGGGCTATACCAGGTCACCCCGACCCCCACCGAACTGGCCATCTGGCTGAGATCGACCCCGTCGCATCCCTGGGTGGTGCTCAGGTAGCACTTGTCGGAGTAGACGCTGCCGACGTCCCAGAACACCGAGGTGCGCAGTGATTTGTTGTCTTTGATGAAGGGCAGTGGGAACAGGTATTCCACGCCGCCGGTGATGAGTATGTTGCCGCCCAGTGACTCGGTGTCCCGGTCGGAGTAATAGGCTTGGCCGGCGCTGGCGTAGGTGCCGGTGGCCGGTGTGTTGCGCGGGCCGAGGGTGCCGCTTTCAAAGCCGCGCACCGAGCCTTCGCCACCGGCGGTGTAGTTTTCATAGAACGGCAGGCCGTCTGTGGAGCCGTAGCTGTTGCCGTAGCCGAGCTTGGTGTGCAAGCGCAGCGAGGTGGCGTCGCTGACCGGCAGGAACGTCTGCCCGGTGTAGTCGATCTTGTAGAAGCTCAGGTCGCTGCCGGGCACCGTCGCCATCAGGTTCAGGCTTTGCGAATGCCCACGGGTGGCCAGCACACCCTTGTTCAGGGTCGATTCGGACCAGCCGAGGTTGGCCTTGAAGTTGGTGAAGTCCTTGCCTTCGCGCTCGATGAAATCGTAGATCTCATCGGCGCTGTAGGTCCCTGGTTCGATGCTGTCATGTTGCACCGTTACGCCGAAATTCAACCTTGAGGTTTCATTGATCGGGTAGCCGAGGGAGGTGCCGGCGCCATAGCTATTGATGGAATAGTACGAATTATCGTCGTCGTAGTATTCGTTGTAGTCGGTGGCGTTGTAGAAGGCGTTATAACCCAGGCTTACGCCGTCCGGGGTGAAGTAGGGGTCGGTAAAGCCGATGTTGTACTTGCTTTGGTAGGACGAGCGGGTCAGGCCCAGGCTGGCGTAGTTGCCGGTGCCGAGAAAGTTGTTCTGGGTGATCGAGCCGCCAAGGATCAGGCCGGCGCTTTGCGAGAAGCCGACGCTGGCGCTGATCGAGCCGGAAGCCTGCTCTTCGACGCTGTAGTTCACATCGACCTGGTCATCGACGCCCGGCACGGCCGGGGTCTCGACGTTGACTTCCTTGAAGAAGCCCAGGCGCTCCAGGCGGGTCTTGGACTGGTCGATCAGGTAGGTCGAGGCCCAGCCACCTTCCATCTGGCGCATTTCACGGCGCAGCACTTCGTCTTCGGACTTGGTGTTGCCACGGAAGTTGATGCGGTTGACGTAGGCGCGCTTGCCCGGGTCGACGGCGAAGGTGATGTCGACGGTATGGTCTTCATCGTGCGGCTGTGGCACGCCGTTGACGTTGGCGAAGGTGTAGCCCTCGTTACCCAGGCGACGGGTGATCAGCTCGGACGTGGTGGTCATCAGCTTGCGCGAGAACACCTGGCCCTTCTGCACCAGCAGCAGCGACTTGACCTGGTCTTCAGGCACTTTCAGGTCACCGCTGAGCTTGACGTCACGAACGGTGTACTTCTCGCCTTCGTTGACGTTGACGGTGATGTAGACGTGCTTCTTGTCCGGGGTGATGGACACCTGGGTCGACGCGATGTCCATGTTGATGTAGCCACGGTCCAGGTAGTAGGAACGCAGGCGCTCCAGGTCACCGGAGAGTTTTTCACGGGCGTACTTGTCGTCGTTCTTGAAGAACGACAGCCAGTTGGTGGTCTTGAGCTCGAACAGGTCCATCAGGTCTTCGTCAGGGAAAACCGTGTTGCCCACCACGTTGATGTGCTGGATGGCCGCCACGGTGCCTTCGTTGATGTTGACCTTCAGGCCGACGCGGTTGCGCGGCTGCGGCACCACTTCGGTGTCGACGGTGGCCGAGTAGCGGCCCTGGGCAACGTACTGGCGTTGCAGTTCGTTACGCACACCCTCGAGGGTGGCGCGCTGGAAGATCTCGCCTTCGGCCAGGCCGGATTGCTTGAGGCCCTTCATCAGGTCTTCGGTGGAGATCGCCTTGTTGCCTTCGATCTCGATACTGGCGATGGAGGGGCGCTCGACGACGGTGATGACCAGCACATCACCGTCGTGCCCCAGTTGGATGTCCTGGAAAAAACCGGTCCTGAACAGTGCACGCGTGGACTCCACCAGGCGTCGCTCGTCTGCGTTATCGCCGACGTTCAAGGGCAAGGCACCAAAGACACTGCCTGCGGAGACGCGCTGCAGGCCATTGATACGAATATCGGAAATCTTGAAGCCTTGGGCGTGGGCAAGTGTGACATTGAGCAGCAGTGCAGCCGAGCAGAGCAGGCGCGAAAAATTCATCAAGATCTTATCCAGGACACATCGACAGGTGGTGTAGGTGGACGCGGATATCTCACCGCAAGACGAGTCACCGCGGGAGCGAGCGGGCTGGTGGCGAGCAAGCATAAAAGTTCGCTGCGTTTGGTGCGGTTAACCCAATGTCAAGTTAGGTAAAGGTTGGCCCGTGGCGATGACGGTGCGCGGCGCACGGGCGATAATGGACCGACACCTACTCAAGAGCGCCCCATGATCTCTGTATTGCTAGTCGACGATGACCAGGAACTGACGGGAATGCTCAGCCAATACCTGGAGCGCGAAGGCTTTGAGGCGACTGCCGTGCACACCGGGGAGGAGGGCGAGGTGCAAGCGCTGTCCGGTCGCTACAGCATCGTGGTGCTGGACGTGATGCTGCCGCGGTTGTCGGGTATCGAGGTGCTCAGGCGCATTCGGGCCGTGAGCCGGGTGCCGGTGGTGTTGCTGACGGCCCGTGGCGACAACATCGACAAGATCACCGGCCTGGAGCTGGGCGCCGATGACTATGTGCCCAAGCCCAGCTCACCGGGGGAACTGGTGGCGCGTTTGCGGGCGATCATGCGCCGGGTGCAGCCAGCGGATCAGCCCTGCGGTGAAGTGATCAGGACCGGGCCGCTGGTCCTGTGGCCTGGCAAGCGCCAGGCGCTCTGGCAGGGGCGCGAGCTGGGGGTGACCAGCACCGAGTTCAGTTTGCTCGAGGAGCTGGCCCGCTGTGCCGGGCAAGTGGTGAGTAAACAGAACCTGTCGCTCAATGCCCTGGGTTGTCCCTTGACTCGCTATGACCGGCGCATCGATGTGCACATCAGCAGCATTCGCCACAAGCTGGGACCGCGGCCCGATGCCAAGGCCTGGATCCAGAGCGTGCGGGGCCTCGGTTACCTGTTGATCGCCGAATGATGAAGCCCAGCCGGCTGTTCTGGAAACTGTTCCTGGCGTTCTGGCTCGCCACCAGCTTGACGTTTCTGGTGGGGTTGGGCCTCTTGGTCATGGGCAGTCCCAAGCCAGGTGATCCTCATCTGGAAACGGTCCTTGCCACTGAAGAGCAGCTATTGCGCCAGTTTGGCATCGAGTCGGGCCGGCAACTGCTGGCAGTGTGGGAACACCCGGATGACCAGGCCATCGGCGTCTATGACAGTGCCGGTCAGTTGTTGGCCGGCACGCCGGTGCCGCAACCGGCCTACGAGCGATCGGTTATCAGCAAAGAGGGCATCGTGCTATCGCTCAAGTCAACCCATCCCCTGGACAAAAAAGGCGACAGAGGGCCGAGCCACTGGACGCCGTTGATCATCGGCACAGTCATGAGTGCACTGTTCAGCGGCTACATGGCGTTCTACCTGGCATGGCCGCTGGCCTATCTTCGGCGCGCCATGAGTGACGTGGCCCAGGGGCGCTTCGAGACCCGGGTCAAGCCGATCATGGGTGCGCGACGTGATGAAATCGTCGATCTGGCCGAAGACTGCGACCGAATGGCTAACCAGCTGAAGCTGTTGGTAGACGCCCAGCAACACTTGTTGCACGACATTTCCCATGAATTGCGCTCGCCATTGACCCGTATGCAAGCGGCCATCGGACTGCTGCAGCAGGATCCGGCTCGCCTGGAAATGGTGGAACGCATTGACCGCGAGTCGGTGCGCATGGACACGCTGATCGAGGCGCTGTTGACCCTGGCACGCTTGCAGGGGCGACCGGAGAGTATCGAGCGCGAACCCATCGATATCGTCGAGTTGCTGTCGGTGATCGTCGAGGACGCTCGATTCGAAGCGCAAATGAAAGGCTGCCAGGTCACTTTGCAGGCGTGCCCGGCCTTTGTCAGCCGGGGCAGCGGCGAGCTGTTGTATCGGTGTTTCGAGAACGTCATTCGAAACGCGGTGCGCCATACCCGGCCAGACACCACGGTGATGGTCGTGGCCCAGGTCAATGGCGACGCAGACGGCCTGACGGTGCAGATCAGTGATCAGGGTCCAGGTGTTGAACATTCGCGGTTACAGAGCATCTTCAACCCGTTCGAACGGGGCTTGAACGAAGCCAGTGCCGGCTTCGGCCTGGGCCTGGCCATTGCCTCAAGGGCCGTGGAGATACACGGCGGCACCATCTTGGCGTACAACGGGCCGTCCGGTGGGCTGAGCGTGGAAATCAGCTTGCCCTGTCGGGCATGATCTTTACACGATATTACATTGGCTTGACGGCCCTGTACGCCCCGCCTCAGTAGACTTTGCGCTCAAACTTACTCAGCGTTTGCTGAGGTTACAGCGTGGAGGTGCTCATGTTTCTGGTTCATAAGAAGGGCTTCGTTCCCGGCAAGAGAATGGTCGACGGCCTGGTGCCTTATGACTTCTTCTGCGAAGACAATCCGAGCCTTAACCTGTTTGTCTTCACCGGCTCCGCCACCCCGGGCAAAGTGGTCGAGGAACAGACACTCTGGGGGTTTACCCGTCTGGAACGCTTTGAAGCGCTGAGCGGCACCCTGGTGTCGAACAAAAAGCAGGAAGGCTGGTTCCAGAAGGTCAATGTACTCACCGGCCCCGCCCAGAACGGCACGCAAGGCGTGAAGTTCCAGCGGGTGCTGAAAATCATCAAGCACAGCGATGCATCGGGGCGGGTTGCCAGCAAGGCCGACTACGAGATCCAGACGGACGAAGGCGACACCTACTTCACCCGTCGGCCTGCTACGGGGGGCAGCGCCCAAACCATTATCTATTCGGCGGATCAATAGGCTCGACTTATCCGGGGGCGTAGTTTTTACGGGCGGGATTTCAGGGTTTTGGGTGTATATCCGTTGCTGCGGTAACGGCGGCTTAGGGTTCCGCCCTGACGTGAGGGCGGAACCCTAAGCAGCCGTTACCGCAAAAAACGGATATGTACCCATCCTCCCGTTCACCAAGACGCACCCCAAGACGCACCGCTTCAAACGTCAGCAAGCTGAAACCGATAACCCACCCCATACAACGACTCGATAGGATTCTCCGCCGGGCAGGCCTGTTCAAGCTTGCGCCGCAGATTACGGATATGGCTGTCAACCGTACGATCAGTGACCACCCGGTGATCGGAATAGATCCGGTCGAGCAATTGATCGCGGGAAAACACCCGCCCCGGGGACTGGGCCAGCGTGCTGAGCAAGCGCAGTTCCAAGGGCGTCAGGTCCAGGGCGACGCCATCAAGTGACGCCTGGTAGCGGTCTTCGTCAATCAGCAGGCGCGCCGGTGCGGTGACCACCAGTTGCGGGCTGCGCCGCAGGATCGCCTTGACCCTGGCCACCACTTCACGCGGGCTGAAGGGCTTGCAGATGTAGTCGTCGGCCCCCAGGTCCAACCCGAGCAGGCGATCCACTTCCTCCACGCGGGCGGTGATCATGATGATCGGCACGGCGCTGAAGCTGCGCAGCTCCTGGCACACTTGCAGGCCGTCGCGCCCCGGCAGCATCAGGTCGAGCAGGATCAACCGCGGCGCGCTGGCCCGTACCGCCGGCACCACCTGAAGGCCATTGTCCAGGCACTGGGTCGCATAGCCGGCGGCGATCAGGTAGTCGCGCATCAATGCGGCCAGTTTGGGTTCGTCTTCGACGATAAGGATTGGACTGTCATGGGTCATGTTCAGGCGTTCCGTGGCAGGCGCAGGGTCAGCCAAAGCCCGCCCAGCGGCGAGTGATCGGCGCTGAGGCTGCCGCCATGGGCCAGGGCGATGCTTCGACAGATGGCCAGTCCCAGGCCAGCGCCGCCACTGGCGCGATTGCGTGAGGTTTCACCACGGTAAAAACGCTCGAACAACCGTGATAACTGGTCGGCATCGACCCCAGGGCCGGAGTCCAGGAACTCGACGCGCACGGTATCGCCATCGCTGGCGGCTCGAATGCGCAGCACGCCACCCTCGTCGGTATAACGCACGGCATTTTCCAACAGGTTGCTGAACAGTTGCTGCAAGCGCTTGGGATCGGCCTCCAGCCGTAGCGACGATGCCGGCAGTTCCAGCTCCAGGCTCAAATGCCGGGCATTGCAACGTTCCTGGAACATCGCCACGCAACCGTCCAGCAAGTCGTTGAGATCGCATTCGCTCTTGCGGTAGGTCAGCGCGCCGACATCGGCCAGGGACAGTTCGTACAGATCGTCCACCAGTTTGCTCAGCATGCCGACTTCTGCTTGCAACGATTTCATCGAGGCCTGATCGAGGGTGCGCACACCGTCTTCGATGGCCTCCAGTTCACCGCGCAATACCGACAGCGGGGTACGCAGTTCATGAGACACATCGGCCATGAATTCCCGGCGCATTTTTTCGTTGCGTTCCAGGGTATACGCCAGCTGGTTGAAGTCTCGGGCCAACTGCCCGACTTCGTCGTTGGAGGACACTGACACGCGGTTGCTGTATTCCCCGGCGGCCAGCCGGTGCGTGGCGGCGGCCACTCGCTTGACCGGGTCGAGCAGGGTACGGGCGATCCACCAGGCAATCAGCATCGCCAACAGCAACGAGAGCACGCCCACGGCCAGGCTCGTGCGCACCAGGTACAGGCGAAAGCGTTCGCCGCCAGCTTCGGTCACGTTCTGGAACGGCGTCACCGCCAGCCAGCCGACGGTTTTGCCGGCGACCTCGATCGGGCGCATCAGGGCGTCGTCGCCGATGGCCGAATAGCCCATGATCAGGTGTTTTTGTTGGTCGAGCAGGGCGATGCGAAACACCGCGCCGGTCAGGTCGGACATCGGCATGGGAGGGCGCCCTGGGGGGGTGGTGTTTTCGCCCGGTTCCGGGCGTAGCAGTTCGAACCAGCGATCGGGCTGGTTGCGCAGGAATTCCCAGTCGCCTTCGCGCTCGTAGGCGCCCGCCAGGCGGGGGAGCACCGGCTTCATGCGCAACAGTGCCTGTTCGTTGAGGTAGTCGAGAAAGCCGTTGCCAAAGCTCCAGCCGTTGGCCACTCCCATGCTCAGGATGACAAACAGCACGCTGGCCATGACGGCAATAAACAACTTGGTGGAGATGCTCAGTTTCATGGGCTCGGGCAGTTCGATGAATGGCCCGACCATTTAGGCCCTGGTGCGATGAAGATTCAAGGGCGGCGGACAATCTTCAATTTTCCTGCACATTTGCCTCGCAGTATGGCGCCTGGCTTGAACCATCCGTCTTGCAGAGGCAATTATGTCGACCAAATTATTCGCCAAATCCTTGGTGACCGCCGCCTTTCTGGTGTGCTTGATCGTTTTGTTCATGTTGGGCGGTTGCTCCGGCGAATCCGCGCCCACACCCGAACCGCCCAAGGTCTCGGTAATCACCGTGCAACCGCAAAGCCAGGCGCTGACCACTGAACTGGCCGGACGCACCCAGGCGTTCATGGTCGCCGAGATACGCCCGCAGGTGGGCGGTATCGTCCAGCAGCGGCTGTTTGTCGAAGGGGCCGAGGTCAAGGCAGGGCAGGCGCTGTACCAATTGGACGCGGCGTCCTACAAGGCCGCATTGGCTGAGGCCCAGGCGAACCTCGCCAAGGCCCGTGCCACCTTGAAGTCGGCCCAGGCCACGGCCAAGCGTGACGCCCAGTTGGTAAAGATCGATGCCATCAGCCAGCAGGACAACGAGGATGCCCAGGCCAGCCTGCTGACCGCCGAAGCGGAAGTGCAAGTGGCCCAGGCCGATGTCGACACCGCACGCATCAACCTGGCGTATACCCGCATCAGTTCCCCCGTCAGTGGGCGCATCGAAACCTCGACGGTCACGCCCGGCGCGCTGGTGGTCGCCAACCAGGACAGCGCACTGACCACCGTGCAGCAGTTGGACCCGATGTATGTCGACGTCACCCAGTCGACCACCGAACTGTTGCGCCTCAAGCGCGACCTGGCCAGCGGTGTGCTGCAGAGCAATGGCGAAGGTGAAGCGCGGATCAGCCTCAAGCTCGATGACGGCAGCACCTACGCCCATGAAGGTCGCTTGAAGTTCAGTGGGGTCAGCGTCAATGAGGGAACTGGCACGGTAACCCTGCGGGCGCAAATCGCCAACCCGGACCGGCTGTTGCTGCCGGGCATGTACGTGCGGGCGGTGCTGGAGCAGGCGCGGGATGACAAGGCCATCCTGATTCCACAGAAGGCGGTGACCCGCAGCGCCAGCGGCGCGACTTCGGTGCTGGTGGTGGTCAATGGCAAAGTCGAGCAGCGCATGCTGACCATCGACCGCGCCGTGGATAACCAGTGGTGGGTCACGGCTGGGCTGAACGCGGGAGACCAGGTGATTGTCGAGGGCGGGCAGAAAGTCCGGGTCGGTGAAACCGTCGTGGCACAGAACACCGGCACCCGCAGCCGTACGCAGAAAGCCACGCCTGTTGCCATTGCGCAGGAGGGTTGAACATGGCGCGTTTCTTTATCGACCGACCGATTTTTGCCTGGGTCATCGCCATCGTCATCATGCTTGCTGGCGCCTTGTCCATCAGCCAGTTGCCCTTGGAGCAATATCCGGACATCGCGCCGCCGACGGTGCGCATTTCCGCGACCTACACCGGCGCCTCGGCCAAGACCGTGGAAGACTCGGTGACCCAGGTCATCGAACAGCAAATGAAGGGCCTGGATAACCTGACCTACATGTCGGCCTCCAGCAGCTCTGATGGCAGCGCCAGCATCAGCCTGACCTTCACCGCCGGCACCAACCCGGACGTGGCCCAGATGCAAGTGCAGAACAAGCTGCAACAGGCCGAGTCGAGGTTGCCGCAGTCGGTGCAAAGCGAGGGCCTGACCGTGACCAAGGGCGGTTCGGACTTCCTGATGATTGCCGCCCTGGCGTCCGACAATCCGAGCGTCACCGGCACGCAGATCGGCGACTACATTTCCAGCACGCTGCTCGATTCCATCAGCCGCATCGACGGTGTCGGCGACGTGCAGACATTGGGCTCCGGCTATGCCATGCGCATCTGGCTGGACCCGGCCTTGCTGGAAAAATACGCGCTGATGCCTTCGGATGTCAGCACTGCCCTGGAGGCGCAGAACACCGAAGTTTCTGCCGGCCAGCTCGGCGCCATGCCGGCGGTGAAGGGGCAGCAGTTGAACGCCACCATCAGCGCCCGCAGCAAGCTGCAAACCGTCGAGGAGTTTCGCAATGTGGTGGTCAAGTCCACCAGCGACGGTGCGGTGGTGCTGCTTGGGGATGTGGCGCGGGTTGAATTGGGCAGCGAAAGCTACGACGTAACCTCCGCCCTCAACGGCAAACCCGCTGCCGCCATGGGCGTCCAGCTCGCCGCCGGGGCCAACGCCCTGAACGTGGGAGAAGCGGTGAAGGCCAAGCTCAAGGAGCTGGAGCCGTTCTATCCGACCGAGATGCAACTCAAGAACGTGATCGCCTACGACACCACACCCTTTGTCAGCCTGTCCATCGAAGAGGTGGTCAAGTCCTTGGGCGAGGCGATTGTCCTGGTCGTGCTGATCATGTTCCTCTTCCTGCAGAACCTGCGGGCCACGTTGATCCCCGCGATCACGGTGCCGGTGGTGCTGCTGGGGACATTCGGCGTGCTGGCGCTGTTCGGTTATTCGATCAACACCCTGACCATGTTCGCCATGGTCCTGGCCATCGGCCTGTTGGTGGACGACGCGATCGTGGTGGTGGAGAACGTCGAGCGGGTGATGGACGAGCAGGGGCTGTCGGCCCTGGACGCCACGCGCCGGTCGATGGATGAAATTACCAGCGCCTTGGTCGGCATCGCCCTGGTGCTCAGTGCGGTGTTCATTCCCATGGCGTTTTTTGGCGGTTCTACAGGCGTTATCTACCGGCAGTTTTCGGTCACCATCGTCTCGGCCATGGTGCTCTCGGTGCTCGTCGCCATGACGCTGACGCCGGCATTGTGCGCGACCCTGCTCAAGCCCTCCGATGGTCAGGGCCATGGCGCTCAACGCGGATTCTTCGGCTGGTTCAACCGCACGTTCGAGCGCACTGCCGAGGCCTATAAACGCCAGGTGGGGGGCATTTTGCAGCGCGGGCGTGTCGGTTGGCTGGTGTATGGGTTGGTGCTGCTGGTGATGGCCGCCGGTTATTTCAGCCTGCCGACTTCGTTCCTGCCTGACGAGGACCAAGGCATTCTCATGGCCCAGGTGCAGTTGCCGGTCGGGGCCACGGACAGCCGCACGCAAGCGGTGGTCAAGCAATTCGAAAGCTACCTGCTGGAACAGCCGGAAGTCGAAGCACTGATCAGCATTTCCGGCCTGGGCATGAACGGCAACAGCCAGAACAGCGCCCGTGCATTTATCCGCCTCAAGGATTGGAGCGAGCGTACGGGAGCGGGGCAGGATGCGGCGTCCTTCGCCCAGCGCGCGACCATGGCACTGTCGAGCATCGGCGATGCCAATGTGTTCGTCATGCAACCGCCGGCCGTACGCGGTTTGGGGCAGACGTCTGGCTTCGATGTACAACTCAAGGACCTCGCCGGCTTGGGGCATGACACGCTGGTGGCGGCGCGGGAAAAACTCATCGAGCTGGCCAACCAGGACCCTCGCTTGCTCGGCGTACGCAGCAATGGCCTGGACGACGCTCCGCAGCTCAAGGTCAGCATCGATGATCGCAAGGCCGGGGCCTTGGGCCTGAGCACCAGCGACATCAACACCACGCTGTCCACGGCGTTGGGCGGCACGTACGTCAATGACTTCCTCAACCAGGGGCGGGTGAAGAAGGTCTATGTCCAGGGCGAGGCCGCGGCGCGGATGCAGGCCGCTGACCTGGAGCACTGGTTTGTGCGCAACAGCAACGATGAAATGGTGCCGTTTTCCTCGTTCGCCAGCAGTTCCTGGAGCTACGGCTCGCCGTTGCTGGAACGCTACAACGGCAACGCCTCGCTGGAGGTGGTTGGCGATCCGGCGCCCGGCGTCAGTTCCGGGGACGCCATGGACGCGGTGGAAGCGTTGATCAAGCAATTGCCGGAGGGCATCGGCTACGAGTGGACCGGGCAGTCCTATCAGTTGCGCCTTTCCGGTTCGCAGGCGCCATTGCTGTACGGGATTTCGGTGCTGTTCGTGTTCCTCTGCCTCGCTGCGCTCTATGAGAGTTGGTCGGTACCTTTCTCGGTGATGCTGGTGGTGCCGCTGGGGGTAGTGGGCGCGGTGCTGGCCACGCGTGTCAGTGGCTTGAGCAACGACGTGTACTTTCAGGTCGGGTTGTTGACCACCGTGGGGTTGGCGGCCAAGAACGCGATTCTGATCGTCGAGTTTGCCAAGCACCTGCAAGAACAGGGCAACAGCTTGCGCGAGGCGACGCTGATCGCCGTGCGCCAACGCCTGCGGCCGATTCTCATGACGTCCCTGGCCTTCATGTTCGGCGTCTTGCCCCTGGCCCTGAGTAGCGGCGCCGGTTCCGCCGGACGCCAGGCCATCGGTACCGGTGTGCTGGGCGGCATGTTGTCCGCCACGGTGCTTGGGATCTTCTTCGTCCCGTTGTTTTTCGTGCAGATTCGCCGGCGTTTCGCCCGCGTTTCCACGGCTTCGACCTCTGTTCCATCCGCCCAGTCAGGTGACGCATGATCAAGTTCCGCTGGCCATTGCTGGCCATCCTCACGCTGCTCGGTGGCTGCATGAATCTGGCGCCGCAGTATGAACGCCCTGAGGCGCCGGTCTCCGAGCAATGGCTGCCGGTCGCCAGCACGCCCAAGGGCGAGGTGAGGGCCGATATCGAGTGGCAAAATTTCTTCACCGACAGCCGCCTGGCGCGCTTGCAGTCCTTGGCGCTGAGCAACAACCGCGACCTGCGCCTGGCGGTCCTGAACGTTGAAAAGGCCCAGGCGCAATACCGCATCCAGCGGGCTGAGTCCTTGCCGTCGATCGATGCCAGTGTCAGTGGCACCCACAGTCGTACGCCCGGCTCGTTGTCCAACACGGGCTCGGCGGCGACCACCCATGACTACAGTGCGCAACTGGGGCTGAGCAGTTATGAAGTGGACCTGTTTGGACGGGTGCAGAACCTTCAGGACGAAGCGCTGGAAGATTATCTGGCCCTGACCGAAACCCGGCGCAGCACGCAGATCAGCCTGGTGGCCGAAGTGGCGACGGCCTGGTTGACCCTGGCGGCCGACAACGAGCGCCTGCACCTGGCCCAGGAGACCTTGCGCAGCCAGCAGGCGACCTACGAACTGACCCAGCGCAGCCACGCCTTGGGCGGCTCGTCCGGCCTGTCCGTGGCCCAGGCGCAAACCACCGTGGAGTCGGCGCGGGTCGACGCGGCGGCGTATGAAAGCCAGATCCTGCAGGATCGCAACGCATTGCGCCTGCTGGTGGGCAGCGACATTCCCGAAGAGTTGTTGCCGGGCGCGTACCTGGAGTCGGCCGCGGCGCTGGTGCAGGTGCCGGCAGACCTGCCTTCCAGCCTGTTGCAACGACGCCCTGATGTGCTGGCCGCGGAGCATACGCTCAAGTCGGCCAATATCGACATCGGCGCCGCCCGTGCGGCGTTCTTTCCCAGCATCAGCCTGACGGCCAACGCCGGTTCCTCAAGCTCGGCCTTGTCTGGCCTGTTCAAGTCCGGCAGTGGCGCCTGGACGTTTGCCCCGAGCATCAGCCTGCCGATCTTCGATGCCGGCAGTAACCGCGCGACCCTGGACTCGGCCAAGACCGAGCGCGAGATCCAGGTGCAGACCTACCAGCAAACATTGCAGAGCGCCTTCAAGGAAGTGGCCGATGCCCTGGCGGAGCGCAGCACGCTGGATCGCCGCATCGAGGCCCAGCAGGCGTTGACCGACGCCAGCCGCAAGAGCTTCGAACTCTCCGACGCGTTATACCGTGGCGGTTCGCAAAGCTATCTCGAAGCCCTGGACGCCCAGCGCTCCCTGTACAGCGCGCAACAGGACCTGATCACCCTGCGCCTGACTGAACAGAGCAACCGCGTGACGTTGTACAAGGTGATGGGCGGCGGCTGGAACTAAGGAACCCGCGCCTGTGGGAGCAAAGCTTGCTCGCGATAGCGTCAGCACATCCAACATCACGTCAGACTGACCCACCGCCATCGCGAGCAAGCTTTGCTCCCACAGGGGATCTGTGGTGAGCATCGGACCCATGCCTCCTCGGAGCGCCTCGTGGGAGCAAGCTCAGCTCTCACAGGAGATTGTGGTGAGCTTCGGACCCCATGCCCCCCCGGGAACGCGCCTGTGGGAGCAAAGCTTGCTCGCGATAGCGTCAGCACATCCAACATCACGGCAGACTGACCCACCGCCATCGCGAGCAAGCTTTGCTCCCACAGGGGATCTGTGGTGAGCATCGGACCCATGCCTCCTCGGAGCGCCTCGTGGGAGCAAGCTCAGCTCCCACAGAAGATTTGTGGTGAGCACCGGACCCCATGTCCCCCCGGGAACGCGCCTGTGGGAGCAAAGCTTGCTCGCTATAGCGTCAGCACATCCAACATCACGGCAGACTGACCCACCGCCATCGCGAGCAAGCTTTGCTCCCACTGGGATCGGTGGTGAGCATCGGACCCATGCCTCCCCGGAGCGCCCCGGGGGAGCAAGCTCAGCTCCCACAGAAGATTTGTGGTGAGCACCGGACCCCATGCCCCCCCCGGGAACGCGCCTGTGGGAGCAAAGCTTGCTCGCGATAGCGTCAGCACATCCAACATCACGGCAGACTGACCCACCGCCATCGCGAGCAAGCTTTGCTCCCACAGGGATCTGTGGTGAGCATCGGACCCATGCCTCCCCGGAGCGCCCCGTGGGAGCAAGCTCAGCTCCCACAGAAGATTTGTGGTGAGCACCGGACCCCATGCCCCCCCGGGAACGCGCCTGTGGGAGCAAAGCTTGCTCGCGATAGCGTCAGCACATCCAACATCACGGCAGACTGACCCACCGCCATCGCGAGCAAGCTTTGCTCCCACAGGGATCGGTGGTGAGCATCGGCCCCGCGCCTCCCCGGAGCGCCCCGTGGGAGCAAGCTCAGCTCTCACAGGAGATTGTGGTGAGCTTCGGACCCCATGCCCCCCCGGGAACGCGCCTGTGGGAGCAAAGCTTGCTCGCGATAGCGTCAGCACATCCAACATCACGGCAGACTGACCCACCGCCATCGCGAGCAAGCTTTGCTCCCACAGGGATCGGTGGTGAGCATCGGCCCCGCGCCTCCCCGGAGCGCCCTGTGGGAGCAAGCTCAGCTCCCACAGAAGATTTGTGGTGAGCACCGGACCCCATGCCCCCCCGGGAACGCGCCTGTGGGAGCAAAGCTTGCTCGCGATAGCGTCAGCACATCCAACATCACGTCAGACTGACCCACCGCCATCGCGAGCAAGCTTTGCTCCCACAGGGATCGGTGGTGAGCATCGGACCCATGCCTCCTCGGAGCGCCCCTGTGGGAGCAAGCTCAGCTCTCACAGGAGATTGTGGTGAGCTTCGGACCCCATGTCCCCCCGGGAACGCGCCTGTGGGAGCAAAGCTTGCTCGCGATAGCGTCAGCACATCCAACATCACGTCAGACTGACCCACCGCCATCGCGAGCAAGCTTTGCTCCCACAGGGATCTGTGGTGAGCATCGGACCCGTGCCTCCCCGGAGCGCCCCGTGGGAGCAAGCTCAGCTCCCACAGAAGATTTGTGGTGAGCACCGAATCCAGCTCCCACAGGGCAATGGTGAACCATAGGAATTGGAAACAGGCTCAAGCCGCTGTCGATTTCTCTCGGCTGTCGCTCGCGGTGTCGCGGAACAGCCTGGGTGACATGCCGAACGTCGATTTGAAATGTCGGCTGAAGTGGGAACTGCTGCCATAACCCCAGGCGTAGGCGATCTCGGTGAGCGAGCGGTGGGCATGTTCCCGGTTGCGCAGGTCTTCGGCACAACGGGATAGGCGCCGCTGCCAGATGTATTCGCTGACACTGCACCCCAGTTCATCCTGGAAGGCGCGGTGCAGGCTGCGTACCGAGCATTGTTCGGCGTTGGCGATGCGTTCGATGGTCAGGTCGCGGTCGGCCAAGTGGCGTTCGATGTACGCCTTGAGGCGGTTCTGCTTGAAGAAGCGGAAGTCGTGTTCGAGTTGCTTTTCTTCCTGTTTGTTCTTCAGCGCGTTATCCAGCAGCCCGGTGATGCTGTCGCCGATCAGCCCGGCCGAATGGTTGTTCAGCAAGGGGTATTGGTTGTAGGCATCGCTGATCAGGTGCATGAGCATCCGCCCCAGTCCATTGCGACCGTTGAGGTGCATGTCGCCTGTTTGCCCCGGCTGCCCGGGTGCCCCTTGGAACAGGAGGATGAAATGTTCGCAACCCTGCGTGCTGGTCACGTTGAAAGGTTTGCCGCAGTCGACCAGGAGCATTTCGTCAGGGGCCAGCACGCTGCTTTGCTGGCCCTGCTCGAAATGACTGACACCCGCCACCTGCATGATCAACATGCGCGGTGTGTCGAGGGCGTCGACCGCTTTGCTCAGGTGGCGCGAATATCGATGGGCGCTGGCGGTCATCCGACAGAAACGCAGTTGGCCCAAGTCACCGTACTCCAGCCGTCCCTGGAAGTTAGTGTCATGCAGCGGGTCGATGAACGTCGATTCCAGCCGTTTTATATAGTCCGGCGTGCGCCCCAGGTGATCGCTCATGAACTCTTTCCACTTCATCAGGCGATCGGAGCGAACAACTTGCTCGGTGGACACGCAGGCTAAATGGTTCATTTTTCGCCTCTATTTATTATTGTTTTCCTGTGGATCGGGCAAAGGGGTCGACTTGCCCGATCCGGGTCTGATCAGGTTTGCCACAGGCTCAGAACGGGTAGTGATGGCCTCCGGGCTGCCAGGTCACCCAATGGGCACGGGTAAACTCATCCAGGGCATAGTGACCGTTGAAGCGACCGAGGCCGGAATTCTTCTCACCGCCGAACGGGGCATTGGGTTGGTCATCGACGGTGATGTCGTTGATATGGGTCATGCCCGCCACAATGCCGCGGGCGAAGTTCAAGCCGCGGGCCATGTCCCGGGTGAACACGGCGCTGGACAGGCCATACTCGCTGGCGTTCGCCAACGCCAATGCATGGGTTTCGTTTTCTGCGACCAGCAGCGGCAGCAGGGGGCCGAACGTTTCATCGCGGGCCAGCTCCTGATCGGCTTCCACTTCACCGAACACATGGGCCGGCAGCACCAGCCCGGAGGCCGGGCCGCCGCAAAGCTGCTTGAGGCCGGCATTCCGGGCGCCATCGAGCTTACGCAGCAGGCCATCGAGCTGGCTCTGATTGACCACTGGCCCGATCACCGTGTCTGCCTTGGTCGGGTCACCCGTCTTGAGGTTGCGCACGCGCTCCACCACCAGCGCCGCGAAATCGGCATACAGCGAGCGGTCGACGATTACCCGGTTGACGCTCATGCAGATCTGCCCCTGGTGCAGGAAACGCCCGACCACTGCGGCGTGCGCCGCAACTTCAATGTCGGCGTCATCCAGCACCACCAGCGGCGCGTTGCCGCCCAGTTCCAGGGCCACGCGCTTGATGTGTTTGCCCCCGGTGGCAATACGGCCGACATTGCGCCCCACATCCGTCGAACCGGTGAAGGAAATCAGGCTCGGCACCGGGTGCTCGACAAAGGCATCGCCGATTTCCGAGCCGGCGCCGACCACGACGTTGAGCGAACCCTCGGGGAAGCCGGCTTCTTCGAACAGGTGGGCAATCAGCAGACCGCCGGTCACCGCGGTGTCGCTGGCGGGCTTGAGCACGATCGTGTTGCCCAGGGCCAGTGCCGGCACCACCGAGCGCATGCTCAGGTACAGCGGGAAATTCCATGGGCTGATCACGCCCACCACACCCAAGGGTTCACGGAAGACAAAACTCTGTTCGCCGGGCTTGTAGCTGGTCAGGATCCGACCTTCGACCTGCATCGGCATCGTCGTGCATTCGCGCACCAGGTTCAGCGTGAATTGCCATTCCATGCTCGCCTTGATCCGGGTGCTGCCGGACTCGTGGATCAGCCAGTCGATGATTTCTTCACGGCGGTTCTGGATGACCTGGGCGAGCTTTTCAAGTTGTGCACCGCGCTGGGTGGGGTGCAGCTGTGCCCAGGCTGCCTGAGCCTGGTGCGCGGCCTGATAGGCGTCGTCGAGATCGGCAATCGAGGCCAGGGGCATCTCCAGTAGCTGTTCGCCGTTGAAGGGGTTGCGGTCGTCCAGGCGGCGTGCGGAGCGCCCTGCACGCCAGGTGCCGTTGATGTATTGGTCGCCATTGATGGCGTAGGGCGCGAGCGATTGAGTCGTCATGGTCTTTTACCTTTAGAGGCAGGTGGTCGCCTCGTTCAGAAATTAAGGGTGCAAACGCCGAGGGGGGAAACTGCTCAGCTCCTGATCCAGGCGCGGCCCCAGGAATTGAGTGTGTATTCCTCCTGTGCCCAGACACCGGGCTGGCGGCTGGCATCAGTGACTTCCAGCTCCGCCGAGAACTCCAGGCGGTTGCGATCGGCATCGACCACCATGAAGAACAGGTTGTTGCCCGGCCCATGTCGGCCGGGCCCGAAGAAAATGGGGATGCGTTCCTTGGCGAAGCGATCACCCCAGTCGCGGATGTCATTCCATTCGTTGGTTTCGTAACAGTGGTGGTCCCACTCGTTTTTCGAACCGCGGAAAAACGCCAAGGTGTGGTGTTCGTCGTCCGAGCGCAGGAAGCACGTCATGAGTTGGCCGGTCTGCTCATCCACGACATTGTCCGAAACAGTGAAGCCCACCGTGTTGACGTAGAAATCGATCATCGCTTCCAGCTCCGTGGTCTGGAACACCACGTGCTGCAAGCGCCCGGGCATGCCTAGGCCAGAGGCCTGGAGAGCGGGGTGAGCGACGCCAAATATCGTTTGCCGGCCCTGGGGATCACGAATCAGCAAAGCCCCCGCTTCGAGCAGCGGCGAGTCGACCTCTTCGATGACGCAACCGTTGCCCAGCAGGCGAACCCGCAGCGCCTGCAGTCGAGGCTGACTGCCCAGGTCGAACGCCGCCGCGAGCAGGCCGCTGTGGTCGGCGGGGGACACGAGCATGGCGCGTTGCGGGCCGCTGAGCATCCAGCTGCCATCGGCTTGCGCCTGGCTGTCCATATCCAGCATCCGCCGATAGAAATCGATTTGCCGTTGCGCGTCCTTGCTCGCCAGGTGCAGGTAGCACAGGCGTGCAGGTGTGGAAGTCTGGAGTGTTTGCATAACCACCTCTGTGCTTGAAGGTTCAATGAAAGACGGGCGCGATGCTCGGCTCGATTGCGCTGCTGTGGGCCACGGCGATGCCGAACAGCGATTGCAGAGATTCGGCGGCCCGGGTTTCGGTAGCCTTGTCGAAAATCGCGGCGATATAGCGATCCGGGCGCAGCAGCAGGAACGGCTGTGAATCGCCCAGCAGGGATTTGAGCTGGCCTTCACGGTCCTGGAGCACCGTGCAGCCGGGGATCGACGGCATGGCCTGGACAGACTCGGGCAGGATCAGGATGCGTCTGGCTTCGAGGTGGCTCCAGAGGCCATGCTGGAGTTCATCGATACGCTGGCGGGACGGGTCGCCGTATTGAATCAAGGCGAAGTCGGCGCCGATGGCGTCATCGAGCAGGCGTTCTTGGCCGTGGGCGTCGGTGAGCATCGGTTGCGGGAACATCTGTCCGCAGGACAACGTGCCGGCTTGCCCCTCGGTCAGCACCAGCCCCCGGGTGAAGCGGGGTTTGGGCTTGAAGCGCATTTGCAGGAAATAATCGCGCAACGGCGGCAACAGGCCGATCAAAGCGAATGCCCCACTGATCAGACGGGCACGCAGGACGGTGGCCGGTGCCATGACCACGCCGAGGTTCAAAGCCAACTTGATCAAGGCCCACGCATGATCACGACGCTCGCTTTCGTAGGACAGCAGTGCGCTTTGCGCCATCTTCCCCTTCAGCACGCCGACCAGCTTCCAGCCCAGGTTGTGGGCATCGCGAACGCCGCTGTTCATGCCTTGCCCGGCATAGGGCGGGGTCAGGTGCGCGGCGTCGCCGGCAAGAAACACCCGCTGCACCTGCCACCGCTCGGCGACCCGGGCGTGGAAGGTGTAGACCGTCTTGCGCACGATGGAAACCGGCGTGTCCCCCTTGAACGGGCGCAACAATGCTTGCAGGCAGTTTTCGTCGAGCACCTGTTCGTCCGTTTCATCGGGCTTGAGCAGGAACTCGAATCGGCGCGTACGGTGAGGGCCGGGCACTTCCACCACCGGACGCCTGGCGTCGCAATACACGCGGGTCTGCCAGAAGGGGTCGTCGTCCTGGTCGGTATCGACCACCAGCCAGCGCGAGGAGAAGCTCGAACCGACCATCTCGATCCCGAGTTGCTTGCGCACCGGGCTACGACCGCCGTCGCAGGCCACCAGGTAAGCCGCGTGGACTTCCAACAGTTGCCCTTCGGCGTCACGCACCAGCGCGCACACGCCGTGTGGGTCCTGGCTGAATTCCACCAGCTCGTGGCTGAACCGAGCCGTCAGGTTGGCAAAACGTTCGAGGCCTATCCTGAGGGTGTTTTCAAACAGCGGTTGGCGAAACGCGTTGCGCTTGGGGAACCCGTACAGCTTGCCGGTCGGCTCGACCTTGCCGAAGCAGCGACCGCCGGGCCGGGTGAAGTAGTGCACGCCGTAGCCGGGAACCACGTCCTTGAGCACAGCCTGGTCCAGACCGATGGCCTGCATGGTGCGCAAGGATTCGTCATCGATTGAAACCGCCCGCGGTTCGGTCACGGTGCCCGGCTTGCGATCGATGATCAGGGTGTCCACGTTGGCTTGGCCGAGCAGGTTGGCCAGGGTCAGCCCGGTAGGACCGGCACCGACGACCAGGACCTGGGTGTTGATGCGTTTGAGGGTTGTCATTGTTATTCCCTTGCAGATGGTTCAGCCCAGAGGCTTGGCGCGGTTGGCGAGCGCAGCCATGCGTTGCGACAGTTCCTGCGCCAGGGCAAGGATCTGCTGCCCTTGTGTCTCTTCCTGGGCACTGTCGCGTTCTCGCACCGGGCGCACGCAACTGATGCTGCCGACGACCTTGCCGTCGCCGTCGAAGATCGGCGCGGCCAGGCCATAGACGCCCGCGTCGACTTCGCCTGCGCTGGCCACGTAGCCTTGGCGACGCAGTTGCTGCAGCGAGCGACGAAACGCCTCCCAGGTCTGGCCAAGCTGACTGGCGCGCACTTCCTCGGGGTGGTCGAGAAACAGTTGGCTGTGTTGGCGCGAGGTCATGTTGGCAAGGATCGCCTTGGACGTCGCCCCCAGGAACAGGGGCCTGGGCGAGCCACGGGAGTAGCTGACCTCACTGAACAGGTCGCCGTGCTGGTGAATGCACACGACCTGGTCCTTGAACAGTCGGCAGATCAGCCAGACCTGATGTTCGCTCCACTGCGGGAAGCTGGGCTCAAGCGATTGTGCGGCGCGTACAAGGGGGTCGCTCAGGCGCAGTTGGCGGTCCCAGGTAATGATCCGCGCACCCAGGGCATAACGCCCGGCTTCGACCTGGAACAACAGGTTGGCCTCGGCCAATTCGCGCACGTAGCGGTAGATCGTCGAGCGGGTAAAACCCAAGGCGCCGCCCATGTCGTCCACCGCCCAGATCGGGTGCTGTTCGGTGAACAGGTCGAGTACCCGCAACATGCGCTCCAGGCTCGAACCTTTGCTGTCGCCCTCCTGCTCGGGCAGGGGGGCAGGGGTGTGTAGGTTTTCCATGGTTACTGCTCGTCCACGATGCTGTTGCGCAGGGTGCCGATTCGAGCTATCTCGACCTCCACCTGATCGCCTGGCTTCATCCACACCGGCGGCTCGCGGAACGCCCCGACGCCACCGGTGGTGCCGGTGACAATCACGTCACCGGGGGCCAGTTCGGTGAAGGTGGAGCAGTACTCGATCAGCTGGCGCACATCGAAAATCATGTCGCTGGTGCGGGTGTGCTGCATCACTTCGCCATTGAGGCGGGTGGTCAATTCCAGGTCCTGCGGGTCGCCGATTTCGTCGCCGGTCACCAGCCAGGGGCCGAAACCACCGGTGTTCGGGAAGTTCTTGCCGGGGACGAACTGAATGGTGTGCTTCTGCCAGTCGCGGACACTGCCGTCGTTGTAGCAGGCATAACCGGCGACGTAGTCCAACGCGTCGGCGAGTTTGACGTGGCGGGCCGCTTTACCGATCACCACCGCCAGCTCGCCCTCGAAATCAAGCTTGTGGGACGCGGTCGGGCGAACGATGGGTTGCAGGTGGGCGGCCTGGCTGTCGGCGAAGCGGGTAAAGATCATCGGATAGGTCGGCATTTCCCGACCGGTTTCGCGCACGTGGGTGGCGTAGTTGATGCCGATGCACAGCACTTTGCCCGGGTTCGGGATCACCGGCAGGAACGTCACTTCAGCCAGGGGGATACGCGGCAGACTTGCCAGGTGCGCAGCGCTCAGTTCGTTCAGGCGGTTGTGGGCGATGGCTTGCTTGAGATCGCTGCCAAGGGTTGGCTTGAGCGATTCCAGGTCGATGATTTGGTCACCTTCGACCACACCGTAGCTGCTACGGCCTTGGACAATAAAGCTTGCGAGTTTCATGGAGGCTCCTGGGGAGAGGGCGGGTGCAATGAGGGTTAATCTAGTCTTGCTATAAAATCCTGTAAAGTAGGATTTATACAAAAATCCTAAAATATGGAATTTATGTATTTTTTGGCGGGGCTGTGCTTTTGGCGGACCTGGGGGAGCAAGGGGCGGTGCGAAAAGGGCTCTAAACCTGTAGGAGCGAGCTTGCTCGCGATGAGGCCAGCCAGTTCAATACTCATGTAACTGAACCGCCGCCATCGCGAGCAAGCTCCCACAGGGATTGTGCTTAATTGACGGGCATCAGGGCCCGATGCCAATCAATCGCTCGGCGCCCAGCAGCCATGCAGCGACATGCGCATCCGGAAGGGAATCCTGATGCGGGCGATGGGGCCGCTGGCGATGTCACGGGAATCCAGCACGACCAGCTCACTGTGCCCCTCTGCGATGAGGTTGAGCAGGGCAACCACGTAGCCATCGGCTTCCTCTGCATCCGCCGAGCGCGGAATGAAGATCGGTTCCTGGAAGCATCCGCTGTCGCCGGGAAACCAGGCGTCGGTGCTGCCCGTCTTCAGGTTCAAATGGACCAGCAGGTTGAAGAATTGAAAGGGTATGGGCCCATTCGCCGGGTTGTAAGGGCGCTCAGGATCAAAGGCGAGCAGGAAACCATGCTGGTACTTTCGACCGATGTAGCGATCATCACACCGTGGAAACTCGCAGGGGTACTCGGTCAGTGGTTGCGGTTCGACCTCGTCCTGGGGGCTGCTCAGGTCAAAGGTCCAGCGCATCAGGCTGGCAGCCAGGGTTTCAGGCGGTGGAACGTATCCGTCCGCCTGGGGAAAGAAGTAAAAAACATTCCCGCCGGTGACCGGCATGTCGACATACACCTTGCCGTCCTCATCGAACGCATTGAGCGTATGCCCCTGAAAACTGTCCTTGGGGCCCTTGAACCACCGCACATCTTGCGCGTTACCGTTGCGCGGCACGACGGCGAACAGCTGAGGCAGGTCCGGTTGCCATTGGAAATGCGGCCCGCCGTTTTTCATGCGTTCGACATCCACCGTCAACGGAATCAACGGGAACACGACGTAGCGTTCGGTCACCGCAAAATCATGCACCATGGCCGCATAAGGCGCCTGGAACCAGATCTCGTGCAGCAGTTTTCCGTCTGGCGAGATTTCGAAGTAGACAATGTCGGGCGTACCGTCGCCTTTGGCTTCATAGCTGAAGGCCAAGAGATTGCCTGTCGCTGGATCGCGCTTGGGGTGGGCGGTGAACGTCGCGGCTTTGATCTGCCCATCAAAGGTCCATTCGCCGAGGGTCTCCAGGGTTTCGAGATCCATCGCCCAAGGCAGGGCATCTTCCTTGAGCGCCAGCAGGACGCCGTTGTGAGGGATAACGGTGGTGTTGGCGGTGGTGTTGTTTTTCGCCGCGAGGGGGTCATTGGTGTAGAGGTTTCGATAGACGCCGTTGAGCGAACGCCCTTCACGACGCTGGGCCATCAGACGGTCCGTTTTCACGTAGCGGCGTCGCATCGAGACTTTGCCATTGGCAAAGTAGAAACCAGTGACCATGCCGTCACCGTTGAAAAAGATATCGGTGCCCAGCATCGGTGGGTACTGTGGGTCTGGTGCGACTTGATAAAAGGCTCCTCGGATCTCAGCGGGAAGGGTGCCTTCAACCTCAAGGTCGAACAGTTCTGCTTCTACGCGACTGGGCGTATAGAGTGCGCCGGAAAATTCAGATGTTTGAGGAAATGGAATAGTCATGGGGGCAATCTCACTCATGTGCTGTTCGTTGATTTTGAAGTTGAGGTTTCAGGCTGGTTGGAGGGGTGACTGTCGGCCCGGAGGGCTTGGTGTCTCGACGAAAACGTGCAACCACCAGGCAGGAGATGACCAGCGCCAGTAAATAGGCAGAGGCTGCCAACCATCCGACAGCCCGGAAGTGTCCCTCACCGACGACCAGTGCCGCACCAAACGGCCCGAGGCCTTGGCCAACGAAAATGGCGGCGTTACCCAAACCTGCCAGTCGACCGGAAGGGTCCAGCTCGGCTGCCATGGAAAGCAGGTAAGGCAGGCTGAAAAACCATGCGACATGAATCAGGCAGGCCGTGGTGGCAAAAGCCACGGCACTGTCGCCGTAGACGATGATCAGGGTGGCCAACAAGGCTGTGCCGAAGCTCAGTAGTTGCGGAAGTAGCAAACCCAGGCGCCGTCCGATCAGTCCCGCCAGACCCGCCCCCAGCGCCCCGGCCAGGATGCTGCCGCCGAGAATGCCCCCAATCTGCTGCGGTTCAAGGCCAATGCTTTTGCCGATGCGTTCCTGATAGACCCAGAGGGCGGAGTGCCCGAAAAACAGCAGTGCAAACAGTACGATCAACAGGATGGACGTAAGACCAAATGGCGGTGTCGAGACGTTGGCCAAACGATGTGCCTGCGGATAATGCTTGGGTATCCTCCAGCACCCCGTCGCCGCGAGCACACTGGTGATCGCCAAGAGGGAAAAAGCGCCGTTCACGCCGAATGATTTCAGGATCAACGGCATGGAGGTCACCAGCAACATTCCCCACATCAGGTTGCCGATGTTGATGACGGCGAAGGTCGCGTCCTTGGACGTGCGCAGCGCTGCGCTGGCATAGACCACGGCCATGACCGCACCACCGCTTGCGCCGCAGATCATTCTGCACAGGAGCAGCCCTGCCTGGCTGTGCAGTTGCGTACTCAGCACGTTACCCAATGCCAGGATCAGCAAGGCCACCAGGGCGAAGCGGCGCCGGTCGACGCTCGCCATGAACAGGGCGCTGATGCCGCAGGCGATGGCCATCGCCATGAGTTCGGCTGCGAAAATGGCGCCTATCGCATTGAGCGGCAGGCCGAGCTGGTCGATCAAGGCACCGCCCAGGATTGGCTGGATCTGCAGTGTCCCCAGGGAAATAACCATCATCAGGCAGATGGCCCCCAATGATTTTTTGCTGTCGATGGAGTCGAGCGCATTCATGAAGCATCACCTCGGGTAAAGGGCCTGCTCATGGGTGAGCAGGCGTACACGCCATTCAGAACTTGTGGACGTAACGAACCTGCACCTGGTAATCCGCGCGGGAGCGATTTTCGACGCCGGTTTCTTTATAGGTATTGAGCCAGAGCGCTTTGTCTTCGGCGATTTTCCAGAACAGACCGGGGCCAAATCCCAGAACTTTTTCCCGGGAGTCAGTCAGGGTATTGCCGTTGACCTTGTCATCCGAAATCTGCCGGAAGTAGTAGCCGTTGATGCCCACCGAGACCTTCGGGAACACTTCGTACGAGGCGGTGAAGTTGGCCCACGCCGACTGTCCTGACTGGGTGTCGCGCACCGCTTGCCCTTCAAAGAACTGCTGCGAACTGCTCGCCGGATCGTCGTTCTTGAAGTTGTACAGATAGTTCAGCCTCCAGCTCACTTCCCAACGGGGTGCCGGCATCCAGGTCGCTGCCCAGTAGGGATTGAGGGAGAAATAGTTGGAGCCTGGGTTCAGGTCTTTGTGTTTATCGTATTTGCCCGTCGGCAGGATGACGTCGAAAGCCATGCGCTGCACGAAGACCGGCCTACCGCTGGCGTCGACGATCGGATCAAACTGGATCTGGGGGCCGACCGCGACATCGCCCAGGCCAGTGGCGTTGTCCTTGAGCTTGGAGCCGTTGTCACCGAAGTCGCCGTCCAGGGAAACGATGGGCACCAATAGGCTCCAACCCAGGTGCGCCCCCCCTCCAATGGTCTCGGGTGAGTAGTAGCTCAACTGATTGATCAGCGTGATGACGTTGATCTTCGGGTCATCGAAGGCGCCGTTTTTCTTGCCGCCGTTGGTCCTGATGCTGCTGGCGGTGCTGAACTTCAGGTAAGTCTGGTGATTCAGCCCGGGTGGTCCCGCAAAACCGTCGTAAAAGCTGGTGCCGCCCAGGTTGATACCGCTGGGTTGGCTTACGGAAGGTGGAGGAGGGCCATCGGCTGCATGGGCGGCAAATGACGCGAAGCTGAGTGCCAGGCACGCTGGCAGGGATTTGGTCGGGCTCATTGAAGTGGCTCTATTCTTGGAATTGTGAGCGGGGGAATGTCCCCTGGCACTTCGACTTTAAGTCCCTGTTATGGGTGATGCTTGTGCGCAGCGGCCAGAGTTGACTGGGAGCGCCATGAACCGGGAGAAACGGGAGCGAACTGCTCAGCCGCCAACGCCAACGGCGCGCCAGGCGGCCTCGGCCAGTTGCTGCCGGTAGCCTTCCGGGCTGCGTTTGACGCGGGCCGAGAGCCAGGCGCGGCAATAGCTTTCCGCCGAACCGATGATCAGTGACGGGATCAGCTCAAAAGGCAGGTCCTGCAAATCCTGCTGGTGGGCAGGGTCGCTGAACCATTGCTTGAGCGCGGCGTTCCTGGCGACATTCGCTTCGGCGAGCCGCTCGTTGAAGCTGCTGCGTGCGACTGCAAAGCGAGCCTGGTACTGGAACCGCGCCCAATCGGGTTGGCTGACCACCCAATCCACGTAGCTGAACACCAAGGCGTGGACCCATTCCCTGGTCGACGTGACAGCGCTGAGGTAGCGGTCCCTGAGCTGTGCCTGGTCATCCAGGGCGGTCATGTACAACGCCGCGACCAAGCCTTCCTTGTTAACGAAATGGTGATAAATGGCCCCCACGCTCATCTGGCTTTCGGCACGGATGATGTCGATGGTGGTCGCTTCTATGCCCTGTTGATTAAACAACGCCAGGGCACATCGCAGGATGTGCCGCTTGGACTCGGCACGGCGCCCTGGGTAGCAGCGCTCGAGGAGATCGACAGGTTCCATTTTTCGGCCCAGGCAAAAAGGGGCCATGGTAATTGAAACGACGGCTCGGCACGAGCGATTGACAGGGTGGGTATTTACAGAATAATGTTCTGTAACAGAGCAATATTCTGTAATGGAGTGATGTTCTGTCCGTGACTTCAATCCACCTGACCCGAGATCCCCATGAGCCAGACTCTCAGCATGTACCAAAGCGTTGGCCCGTCCGCTTTCAGCAATATGGCCTGCCAGATGGCACCGTATTTCGGCACCATCACCCCGGAAATTTCTGTGTTGACCCCTGGTCGCGGTGAAGTGAAGGTGCCGTTTCGCAAGGAGATCACCAATCACCTGGCGTCCGTTCACGCGATTGCGCTGTGCAACGCGGCAGAACTGGCGGGCGGCATGATGACCGAGGTGTCCATCCCCAGCGGCGCGCGCTGGATTCCCAAAGGCATGACTGTCGAATACTTGGCCAAGGCCAAGACCGCCATCCATGCGATTGCCGACGGTAGCGAAATCGACTGGCAGACTTCGGGCGACAAGATTGTCCCGGTCGAGATCTTCGACGAGGCTGGGGTGAAGGTCTTCACGGCGCGCATCACCATGAATGTGAAAGTCGGCTAGGTCGCCTGGCGCATCAAGCGTCGATCGTCTCTGCCAGATGTGCCATCAGCCACTGGCGGAAACGGTTGACGCTTTGCCTGTTCGGGGCCCGGCCTTGAGGTTCCAGCAGGCAGAACTGCGCGTCGGTGCGCAGGATGGCTTGCGTCGGCCGCACGAGGTTGCCGGTTTGCAAGTGATTGCTGAGCAGGCCCGACCAGGCCAGGGCGATCCCTTGGCCAGCCAGGGCCGACTGGATCAGCATGGCGTAGTTGTTGATATTGATGCGCCGTCGAGGTTCTGGCGCTGGGTAGCCAAGGCGCTGGAACCATTCTTTCCAGCCAATCCAGTCCCGGTGCTGGTCTTCCAGCCACAACCAGGTGCATCCCCCCAACTGCTCCAGCGTCTCGATCCCTGGGTGCTGCGCCATATAGGCGGGGCTGCACACCGGGAAAATCTCTTCGTTGAACAGCGGCGTGACTTTCATGTTTTTCGGTGGCGTGCTGCAGTAATACAGCGCCAGGTCACAGTCCAGGCGGGAAAAATCACTGACTTGATCCGTCGCGATGATGCGCAGGTCAATCTCCTCATTCTGGCGTTGGAACTGCGACACCAGCGGCAGCAGCCACAACGACGCCATCGCCGTACTGGTGACGACGGTGACTTGTTGCGCGCCTTGCCAGTGACGTATGCCTGCCGTGGCTTGGGCGATTTGCTGCAACGTATCGCGCACGCTTTCGTAATACTGGCTGCCGGTGGCGGTGAGATTGATTTCGCGGGTCGTGCGGGTGAACAGTGCCGTGCCCAGGTAGTCTTCGAGCAAGCGTACCTGGCGGCTGATGGCGCCTTGGGTGACGTTCAGTTCGCGCGCCGCCACGGTGAAGCTCAAGTGGCGGGCGGCGGCCTCGAATGCCACCAGGCTGTTGAGGGGCGGCAAGGGTTGCAGTTTCATCAGGCTGGGCCACTGTCTTATTAGGGTAAGCGCACGGAGATTGTGCAGAAGCCAGTGTGCAGTGACTACCTTATTCGCGATGCAAGGCTAAAGATCCAGGACCAGGTCAGAAGTGGGCTTGCTGCAGCACAGCAAGCGCAGGCCTTTGTCGATTTCCCGTTGCCGGATACCGCCGTTGTGATTCATCTCGACCGTACCCTGTAGCAGGGCGGTCTTGCAGGTGCCACAAACGCCCTGGCTGCAAGAGGAGGGCACGATGGCGCCGGCCTTCTTTGCGGCGGCCAGCACGGTCTGGTTGCCCGGCATGCTGAAGGTTTTTCCGGAGCGCGACAGGGTCACGGTGAAGACGTCCTGCTGATTGAGCGTAGCGGCCTGCTCGATCAACGGTTCTTCATTCAGTGCGGTGATGTCGAAGCTTTCCTGATGGTAGTGGGCGAAATCGAACGCCGCTTCCCTGAGCAGTGACTTGACCGCTTCCATGTAGCCCAGGGGACCGCAAGTAAAGATTTCCCGTTCCTTGTAGTCCGGCACGTGCTGGCTCAGCAACGACAAATCGAGCCGGCCTATCGGTTGCTGCCATTGAGCGGTGTCGCCAGGTCCTTCGCAAACACTGATGACCCGCAGCCCCGGCATGGCGGCCTGCATACGCGTCAGTTCTGTGTGGAAGATGACGTCGTTGGGCGTACGGGCGCTGTGCACAAAAACGATGTCGAGGTTGCCCGCCATGTCGCAGGCGGCCCGGGTCATGGACATCAGGGGCGTTACGCCGGAACCGGCCGACAGGTACAACAACTTGGTCGCAGGATGGCCGACCGGTGTAAAGCTGCCCGCGGGGCCGGACGCCTTCAGGCTGTCGCCGGGCTTGAGGTGGTCATGCAGCCAGTTCGATACCGTTCCCCCCGGTACGCGCTTGACGGTAATGGAAAACGCAAAGGGCCGGGTGGGGGAGGACGACAGGGTGTAGCAGCGCAAGAGGCTCTGCCCGCCAATGACCGGTGAGATCGTGATGAATTGACCGGGCTCGAAGCTCAGCGCGCTGAAGTCCGCACAACGAAAAATGAAGGTTTTTACGTCATGGGTTTCCTGGCGCACAGCGCAGCATTGCAGGGTTTTTTGTTCACCGCTGTGCCACTGCGAGCCGAACGTGCTCCAGGTGGTCGGGTCGGTAAAACGTTGAACCACGCTGGCAGTTGCAGGGCGTGCCGGGTTTTCGTAAGTCGTCATGTTCATTCCTCACACGCCATGGGCGGCCAGACGCGCCGCGTACCAGCGAGAGAACTGGTCGACATAGGTTTCGGTAAAGGCTGAGAACGGCCCGGGTGTGTAGGCGGGATCCTGGGTGCCGCTGTGGGTGATGCCGACGAGGTTGGCGTCTTGCAGGTTGGTCGCCGCCCAGACTTCGGTCAGCTTATCCACCTGGTAGTCGACGCCTTCGACGGCATCGGCATGGACCAGCCATTTGGTGCGCACCAGGGTTTTATCGGGCGCCAGGGGGATGATGTAGGAGACCACGGCATGGTCGCTCATGACATGGGTCCAGGAGTTGTGCGTCCAAAGATGCACGTCGCCCAAGTCGCGGCGGGTGAGGTCGCCGAACAGCCGGGTGCACGCCACGCGGGTGTCCAGGGTCTGGGATTCGCCGTTGCCGGCAATGGCCAGTCGTTGCGAGCGGAACTGGGTCACGGCATCTTCACCCAAGTGTTCGACGGCATCGCAGATATAGCCTTCGTTCTCCCAGTTGGTCTTGGTGTCGGCATTGCGGCGGTGATATTCGGCCAGTGCCTGTAGTGAATCCTCGCCCAGCCCATCGGTGCAGAAACCGAAATCTTCGGGCAGGAAAGACGCGGTCAATTCCGGGTGGGTGGCGGCGCAGTGATAACACTCGCGGTTATTCTCGATTACCAGTTTCCAATTGCCGTTCTCGATGATTTCCGATTCGTAGGCGATCTTCGAGTGGGCAATGTCGTATTGGGCGAAACGCGGTGTCATGACCTGGTCAAGGTACAGGATGTCTTCTGGTGGTTCGTCGCCCAGGCAGACGAAGACATGGGTGCCGATGACTCGAGTGTGCACAGGGATCAGGCTTTTGCAGTTAGGGTCGAAGTCCTGGCCCATGTGTGCCGCATGTTTCAGGCTGCCGTCCAGGTCGTAGCTCCACTGGTGGTAGGGACAGACCAGCATGCCCACCGTCGACTTGCCGGCCTGTTTCAAGCGAGCCCCGCGGTGCCGGCAAACGTTGCGAAACGCCTGCACATGCTCGTCATCGTCGCGCACCAGGAGGATGGAGGATTTGCCAATGTCGATGGTCGAGACATCACCGGGTTCGGGGATGTCGCTGGTGACCCCCACCAGAATCCAGTGTTTGGTGAAAAAGATATCGACGTCGGTTTCAAAAATATCCTGGCGACCAAACAAACCGCTTGGCATGCCATGGCCGGGCGTGCGGTCGGCCAGAAGTTCACGATGGGTCTTCACGGCATTGATTGTCATTATAGGTCTCGCTCACATTCAAATTGATCAGGCGGCGAGCACAGTTTGGAAAGGTGGAATAAGACCGTCAACGCGCTTTATTTTCACGCTCGCATAACTTTGCGTTATGCCTGAAAGCTGACTAAAAACTGTTGATTATCAGTTAGTTAGATAACTGTCATCGCGCAGCCAATCGACCAGTGCCTGGGTAATGGGCTCAAGTTTTCGACCGCTCGGAATGACCAGGTAATAAGCGTCTTTTGGCTTGACCACGTAGGGCGTGATTCTGATCAGTTCGCCACTGTTGAGGCGGTGCGCGATCAGTCGACTCCATCCCAGTGCAATGCCGTGGCCTTGAATGGCCGCCTGGATCGCATCGTTGTAGGAACTGCAGCGAAATGAATAGTTGAGCTTGGGGCGCATATCGCCCAGTTCCCGGCACCAACGGTTCCAGGTCATCCAGCCTTCAAGGGTGGAATCGGAGTCAATCAGCGCCGTGTCCAGAAAATCGGCAATGGCTGAAGGTGCCGGGTTGGCGGCGAGCCAGGCTGGCGAGCAAACGGGAAACACTTCTTCATCGAACAGGAAAACCGAACTGCCATCTTCCCATTTTCCATTGCCGAAACGGATGGCCAGGTCGACGTCATCCCGATATGAACTTGGCGAGACCTGCTGCGTCATCAGGCGCAATTTCAACTTCGGTTGCAGCGTGCGCAGAGCGATCAATCTGGGGAGTATCCTCAAGTGAGAGAACGCCTCCGTGCAGGCAATGGTGATCTCTTGCTCACCAATGCCCTCGGCGATTTTGTCGAAGACACTGGCCATGCGATGAATGGACTCTGCGACGACCAGGTGCAGGACGTAGCCTTCATGAGTCAGCTTGATCGCCCGATGAAGTCGATGGAACAGCTTGGTCCCCAGGGTATCTTCCAACAATCGGATTTGCTTGCTGACGGCCGCCTGGGTCACGCCCAGTTCTTGGGCGGCCAGGGTGAAACTGGCCAATCGCGCCACGGCTTCGAATTCCAGCAACGCCGTCATCGACGGTATCAACCGCCGATAGCCCTTGACCTTTTTATCGATAACGCTGGGTTGCATAGGTGTATTCCGAGGTTGCTGCCTGGTGAATCAAGCCACCGAAGATTCTCTTGCGGGTTCAGAAAGCGTGGGGTGCGACAGGTTGTGCCCCAGCAGTGCCCGATACAGTTCGCCATCGCCCAATATGCCCAGGACGGTACCGGCCTCGTCCTGCACGATCAGGGGGTGGCCCGTTTCGTAGCGAATCTGCAGGGCGTCGCGCATGGTGGTCGCCGGTGGCACGCAAGTCGGTTGTCGTGCCAAGGTCTCGATTTGCTGGGCCGGACTCCATGGTTGGACGTGCGCTGTCGTGACGCCTTTTCGAAGGCTGGTCAAATGACGCTGCGGGTTCACTATCATCCATAGGTTTTGAGCAGTATCCAGGCAATATTCGCCGCGGGCGACGACGCACTGCTCCAGCGGGGTCATCAAGCTTTTCGCACACAGCACATTCAACGGGTTGGTGTGGGCGACGAAGTTACGCACGTAGTCGTCGGCTGGGTTCAGCACGATCTCTTCGGGTTTGCTGTACTGGATGATCTTGCCGTCTTTCATGATGGCGATGCGCGTGCCCAGCTTCAGGGCTTCGTCCAGGTCATGGCTGACGAACACGATGGTCTTGTGCAATTTGCGCTGCAGATCGAGCAACTCATCTTGCAGGCCTTGGCGAATCAACGGGTCGAGGGCCGAGAACGGTTCGTCCATCAGCAGGATGTCGGCGTCCATCGCCAGGGCGCGGGCCAGGCCGACCCGTTGCTGCATGCCGCCGGACAATTCGTCAGGCTTCTTGTTGCGCCACTGGGTCAGGCCCACCAGTTCGAGTTTTTCATCCACCAGTGTGCGGCATTCCTTTTCCGACCGGCCCTGCATTTCCAGACCGAAACTGATGTTCTCGCGCACCGTCAGCCAGGGCATCAGGGCGAACTTCTGGAACACCATGGCGATGCGCTGGGTGCGCATCATCTTCAGTTCGGCGGGGGTACAGGAGGCGATGTCGATCTGCCGGCCTTCGTGTTCGACGAACAGCTTGCCGCGGCTGACGGTGTTCAGGCCGTTGATGCAGCGCAGCAGGCTGGATTTGCCGGAGCCGGACAGGCCCATGAGCACGCAGATTTCCCCCTTGTTGATCTCCAGGTTGGCTTTCTCCACGCCGACGATCAAACCGGTTTTCTGAAGAATCTCCGGGCGCGAAAAACCTTGGTCGAGTAGATCCAGGGCGGGCTTCGGACGGGCAGAGAAGATGACGTCGACGTCTTCAAAACGGATGATGCTCATACGTCACCTCTTTTCACGGCTTCACGTTGTTTGCAGATTCGGTCGAGGATGATGGCCAGCAGCACGATCGCCAGGCCGGCTTCAAAACCCATCGAGATATCGGCGGTGTTCAGCGCATTGACCACGGGTTTGCCCAGGCCGTCGGCACCCACCAGTGCGGCGATCACCACCATGGACAGCGACAGCATGATGCACTGGGTAATGCCGGCGGCGATGCTGGGCATGGCGTGGGGCAGTTCGATGCGCGCCAACAATTGGCGGCGCGAACAGCCAAAGGCCTTGCCGGCATCCATCAACTCTTCGGGTACATCACAGATGCCCAGGTAGGTCAGGCGAATAGGGGCGGCGATGGCGAATACCACGGTGGATATCAGGCCTGGGACCACTCCCAGGCCGAAAAGGGTCAGGGTAGGGATCAGATAGACGAAGGTGGGCACGGTCTGCATCAGGTCGAGGACTGGCCGCAAGGCCATATAGAACCAGGGTCGATGCGCCGCGACGATGCCCAGCGGTACGCCGATGACTACGCACACGAGTGTGGCGAAGGTCACTTGGGCAAGGGTCTCCATGGTCTCCTGCCAGTAACCGAGATTGAAGATCAGCAGGAACGAGAGGGCCACGAAGAGGGTGAGGCTCACCTTGCGTTGGATGTAATAGGCCAGCAGGGCAAATACGGCGATCAACGCCAAGGGGTTGAACCAAAGGAGCGCGTTGGTCAATGCGGTGATGACGCCAGACAAGGATAACGATATGGCGTCGAAAATATCGGCGCCATGTTGAGTCAACCATTCGACATACCGGGCGATGTATTCGCCCAGTGGAAGCTTCTCTTGTGTAATCCACATATCACTAATCCGGCTGATGGAAAGAAACAGCACGCCAGCAACCGCCCGGACGCGGCTTCGTGTGCCAGGTTTTGCAGGCAACACAAAGCGACGGCGCGAGGCGTCGCGTAAGCAGTTATCGAAATTTGGGCAGGGGATGAGTAACAGAAGAAGCGTGTGTCAAAGCCAGTCGCCCCGGCATTCTTTGGCCGGGTGTCGAGTGTCTTTCAGAGGTGTGCACTGCAAGATTCATGATGGCGGCTCGTTGTTGTTTTGGTTTGGAGTCCGTTGCCTGTGGGAGATGGTTATTCAGGTGCCTTTTGCTGACAAATCATTTTATGTCCGCGACTCATGAGTTCTTGTCATTAATGATCTGCAACTTCAACGAAGTCTAAGTCGAGAAAGTCAATCAAATGTACTCAGGTGTACATTTGACGGTCATCCGAGTACATTCGCGCTACGCATATTTAAAGAAGGTAAGCAGGATGTCCCAGGTAGGGAAGGCACGTGGCAAGGCTCAGGACGCAGGCTGGCGGGGCTCGCCAGAGGGTTGGCTGGAAGCGGCCTACGAGGCCCTCAAGGAGTCGGGCATCGATGCGGTCCGGGTCATGCCGCTGGCCAAGCGCCTGGGCTTGTCACGCACCAGCTTCTACTGGTTCTTCGAGGATCGCGAGCAACTGCTGGCGGCGTTGCTGTCGCGTTGGCGAGAGACCAATACGGGGGGCTTGATACGGCAATGTGAAAGCTATGCCGAAAGCATCTCCGAAGCGATCCTGAATGTGTTCGAGTGCTGGCTCAACCCACAGTTGTTCGACTCGCAATTCGAGTTTGCCGTGCGCAGCTGGGCGCTGCAGTCCGCTGAAGTGGCTCAAGAGGTCGCTGCGGTAGACGAGCAGCGCATGAACGCCCTGGCGAGCATGTTCAAGCGCTTTGGCTACGACAGCCAAGGCGCTGATACCCGGGCCCGAACGATTTATCTGACGCAGATCGGCTACATCACCATGAATACGAGTGAGCTGATTACCGTGCGTTTCCAGCGCATTCCTCATTACGTGAGCATCTTCACCGGCAAAGTCCCCAAGCAGCGTGAGCTGGATCGTTTCTATGGAAAGTTTGGCTATGCCGAAAAAGAACCCGGGGTCTTTGTTCCCTTGACGGACACGTTCGAAGGTAACGGCGATGATCAATGAGACCGTGGGAATCATTGGCGGAACCGGCTGGCTGGGCGGCGCGATTGCCAAGGCCGTCCTGGCGAAGGGACTGGTGCCGTCCGCAAACCTGATCATTTCCAATCGTTCGGGAGACCACCCGTTGGTCCAACAAGGTGCCAGCCTGGTCACGGACAACCAGGACCTGGTGGATCGCAGCGCGATCGTGATCATCGCGGTTCGCCCCGAGCAGTTCGCCAGCTTGAACATCAATGCGACGGGCAAAACCGTGATCTCCTTGATGGCCGGCATCACGGCACAGGCAATTGCTACACAGACTATGGCTTCGGCAGTCGTACGGGCGATGCCCAATGCGGCGGTGGAAATCGAGCAGTCCTTTACGCCCTGGTATTGTTCGGGCGGAGTAGAGGCGACCACGAAAAGCCTCGTGCAGCGCCTGTTTGAATGTGTGGGCACCGCTGCTGAAGTCCAGGAAGAAGGCTTCATCGATTATCTCTCAGCACTCTCAGGCACCGGCCCGGCCTTTCCGGCCTTGTTGATGACGGCGCTGACCAATCAGGCAATGCTGGCCGGTATACCTGGTGATATCGCGCAGCTTGCCGCGAAAAATGTCGTGGTCAACAGCAGCCAACTGCTGGCCAACCGTGATGCCCAGCAGATGATCGATGCCTTGGTGGCCTACCGCGGTGTAACGGCCGCCGCCTTGCAGGCGATGACCCAGGGGCATTTCGAAGAGCAGGTTGGAAGGGCGTTGCAAGCAGGTGCTGCGGTTGCCCGCAAGGGGCTTCAAGCCTGATTAACGGCCACCACCGCATCGCGAGCAAGCTCGCTCCCACAGTAAAAACGCGATCCCACCAAGAGCCATGTCGGCTGTTAGGCCGCCTCGCGGTTGACGTTGATCTCAGGCGCCCCGAGCCTACGCGAGGTGCCGAGTGGTGGGGCAAAAAGCGTTTTGCTTACTTTTGACTGGGCCGGCTTCCGGGCTCTTCAAAAGTGAGCCGCCGCTGTAAGAGCGGAACCGCCAGCCGCCGCTACCGCAGCAACGGATATTCACCCCACCCCCAGATAAAAAAACGGCACTCCTCCAAAAAACGAAAGGCGCCGTTTTCCTCAAGCCAACCTCAAATCCTATTCAGCCTTGAAGCAATACACCGCCAGCTTGTTTCCATCCAGATCCCGTGCATAAGCTGCATAGGCATTGTCCGCCCAGCCACGCGGACCCGGCAGGCCTTCACATACGCCACCGCTCGCCAATGCCGCTGTATGGAACGCCAGAACCGCAGCACGGTTCGGTGCCTCGAAGCTCACCGTAACACCGTTACCAAGGGTCGCCGGACTGCCATTGGCCGGGTTGAGTACAAAGAACGAAGGCTTATCGACGCCCCAGATGGAACCGGCATCGTTGAGATCGGCAACACGCTTGAGGCCGATCTCCTTCAAGGTGGCATCATAAAACGCACGTGCTTTTGCCAGGTTGTTGGTACCGACGGTGACATGGGTAAAAACAGACATCTTGGTTTCCTTTCTATGGGGTAGTTGAACGATCGACCGAAACTCAGAAATGAATGACGGTGCGAATGCTTTGCCCGCTGTGCATCAACTCGAAGGCGTCGTTGATCTTGTCCAGGGTCATGACTTCAGATGTCCTTGACCAGCCGCAGCGCATCGTAGATGGCCGCGTGGGTATTACGCGCCGACACCGCGTCGCCGATCCGGAACAGCTGGAAGCGACCCTCTGGGTTGGTCACGATATTCTGGGTTTTGCCGGCGATCAGGTCGTGCTGTTCCACCGCGCCGTTATTGCTCGAATGCGGGCGCAGCTCGAAGTACAAATCGTCCAAGGGCAGGGTGCCGTGGTTGACCACCACCTGATCGACCACGCGCTGCTTGTGCACCTGGCCGTAATCGCTGCCGAAGTTGGCCAGCAACTGACCGTCGCGTTTCTCCACGGAATCGACCCGATAGGTGACCGTGAAGGTGACGTTCAAGTCTTGCAGGCTGCGCATGTAAGGCACCAGGTTCATCGCCATCACCTCCGGCGCAAACGACCGATCCGGCGTGACGATCTCCAGTTTTGCGCCGCTGTTGGCGATGACCTCGGCCGCCTGCAGCGCCGCATGGTCGCCGGCGTCGTCGAAGATCAGCACGTTCTGGCCGGGCTTGACGTCGCCGGAAATAATGTCCCAGGTCGACACCACCAGTTCATTGCCCTGCTTGAGCACTTCGGTATGGGGCAAGCCGCCGGTGGCGACGATCACCACGTCCGGCGCCTCGGCCATGACCGTCTCGGCTTCGGCCCAGGTGTTGAACTGGAACTTCACCCCCAGCCGTTCGCATTGCGCCATGCGCCAGTCGATGATGCTGATCATCTCGCGGCGACGCTCGCTCTGGGCAGTCAAGCGAATCTGCCCACCGGGCTGATCCGCCACTTCGAACACCGTGACGTCGTGGCCACGTTCGCCGGCCACCCGTGCCGCCTCCAGGCCCGCCGGGCCGGTGCCGATCACCACCACCTTGCGCTTGACAGCCGCCTTGGGGATTTCGTGGGGCATGGTGGTTTCGCGGCCAGTGGCGGCGTTGTGGATGCAATACGCAGCGCCGCCCTGATAGATGCGATCCAGGCAATAGTTGGCGCCGACGCAGGGGCGGATTTCTTCTTCGCGCTTCTCGATGATCTTGCGCACGATGTGCGGGTCGGTCATGTGCGCCCGGGTCATGCCGATCATGTCCACCTTGCCGGAGGCGATGGCGTGTCGCGCCGTGGCGACGTCCGGGATCTTGGCCGCATGGAACGTCGGGAAGCCGGTGGCCGAACGAATCTCGCCGGCAAAATCCAGGTGCGGTGAGTTGCGCATGCCCTGGATCGGAATCACGTCGGTGAGGCCGGCATCGGTATCGATGTGCCCGCGAACGACGTTGAGGAAGTCCACCAGCCCACTGTCCTTGAGCATGTGGGAGATCTGCAGGCCATCGCTGGCACCGAAGCCGCCGGGCAGGTCTTCATCGCCGGTGTAGCGCACCCCGAGCAGGAAATCCTCGCCACAACGCTGGCGAATGCCGCGCAACACATCAAAAGTGAAGCGCATCCGGTTTTCCAGCGAACCACCGTAGGGCCCGTCGAGATCGTTGGTCAGGGGCGACCAGAACTGATCCATGAGGTGCCCGTAGGCCTGCAGTTCCAACCCATCAAGACCGGCGGCCTTCATGCGTTCGGCGGCGTCCACGTAATCCTTGATGATCCGGTCGATGTCCCATTCTTCCATCTTTTTCGGGAAGGCCCGGTGGGACGCTTCACGACGATGGGAAGGCGATACCACCGGGAGCCAGTCGGCCTTGTCCCAGCGCGTACGCCGTCCCAGGTGGGTCAGTTGAATCATCACCGCCGCGCCGTGTTCGTGGCACTCGTCGGTCAGGTCCTTCATCCATTTGACCACTTCATCCTTGTACGCCAGCACGTTGTTGAACACTGGCGGGCTGTCCCGGGAAACGGCGGCGGAGCCCGCCGTCATGGTCAGCGCCACACCGGCCTTGGCGCGTTCAACGTGGTAGGCGCGGTACAGATCCTTCGGCATACCGTCGACAGGATAAGCGGGCTCATGGGAGGTGGTCATGATCCGGTTTTTGAGGGTCAGGTGTTTGATCTTATAGGGCTGCAGCAGAGGATCGCTGGACATGGTGTTGCGCTCCGGGAACAGAACATCAGGCTTGGTTTGACATAACGGTAAGTTGAATGTTCATGTGTGTCAATGATTGAGACACAGGTGTACATTTTTCTTGCGTGGCGGAAAAACCAGGATTACCATCCAGTCGAAACAGGGGTGATCCGGCATATCCGGTCGGTCATCCCGCATCGATCCAGAGTGCAAGGGGGCTATGCAAAGAACTATGAAAGTGCTCGTTGCGGTAAAACGCGCCATCGACCCGAATGTAAAAGTCCGGGTGAAAGCCGACGGTTCAGACGTTGAGCTCAATGGCGTGAAGATGGCCTTGAATCCGTTCTGCGAAATCGCGGTGGAAGAGGCGATTCGCCTCAAGGAGAAGGGGCTGGTATCCGAAGTGGTGGTGGTCTCGGTGGGCACTTCGGCCGCCCAGGAGCAACTGCGCACGGCTTTGGCACTCGGCGCGGATCGGGCGCTGCTGGTCGAGACGAGTGCGCTACTCGAGCCGCTCAACGTCGCCAAGTACCTGAGCAAAGTGATCGATCAGGAAAAGCCGCAACTGATCCTGTTCGGCAAACAGGCGATCGACCAGGAGAACAACCAGGTCGGGCAAATGGTCGCGCAGCTGATTGGCAGCGGTCAGGCCACTTACGCCTCTGCAATCAATCACGTTGAAGGGCAATGGGTGGTCGAGCGTGAGGTGGACGGTGGCAGCCAGGTGCTCGCCCTCGCGATGCCGGCTGTGGTGACCTGCGACTTGCGCCTGAACCAACCGCGCTACGCCTCGTTGCCGAACATCATGAAAGCCAAGAAAAAACCGCTGCAAATCATTGCCGCTGACACCTTGGGTGCGAGCGTGAAGGAACACGTTCGATTGTTAGGGGTTGTCCCGCCTGCGGTGCGCAAAGCGGGCATTAACGTCGGTTCGGTGGCCGAGCTGGTGGATAAACTGAAAAATGTTGCGGGGGTGATTTGATGCGCACATTGGTGATCGCCGAGCACAGTGCAGGTCAGCTGACGGCAGGTACGTGGAGTGCCGTGACCGCCGCCATGGCACTGGGGACCGAGACGGATTTGCTGGTGATGGGCGGGACGGACGCGTCGGCAGTGGCGCAACAGGCAGCACTGGCCCAGGGCCTGGACCGGGTGCTGCTCGCACAAGGTGCGATGTTCGAAAACGCCCTGGCTGAAAATGCCCAGCCGCTGATCACTTCACTGGTGGTCGAGGGGTATACGCACGTCGTTGCCGACGCCAGCAGCATGGGCCGCAATGTGTTGCCACGGGTCGCGGCCAGCCTGGATGTCGGCATGCTCTCCGACGTCACCCAGATTGTCTCGGCGGACACCTTCCAGCGCCCCATTTATGCCGGCAATGCCATCGCCACGGTGCAGTCCCTTGACCCGATCAAGTTGCTCACCGTTCGTGCCTCGGCGTTCGCCCAGGCCTTGTCCCATGAACATCGTTGCGAAGTGGTGGCGGTGGAGGGCGGGCAAAGCGCAAGCAACGTGCGTTTCGTGAGCGAACAACTGACGGCCAGTGAAAGGCCCGATTTGTCGAGTGCCCGCGTCGTTGTTTCCGGTGGCCGCGGCATGCAATCCAAGGAACATTTCGCCTTGATCGAGCGTGTGGCCGACAAGCTCGGTGGTGCCGTAGGGGCCTCGCGTGCCGCGGTGGATTCGGGTTTTGCCCCCAATGATTTGCAGGTCGGGCAGACGGGGAAAATCGTCGCGCCAGAGCTTTACATCGCCGCGGGTATCAGCGGCGCCATTCAACATTTGGCGGGCATGAGTGGCTCAAAGGTCATCGTTGCGATCAACCAGGACGCTGAAGCGCCGATTGCCCAAGTGGCGGATTACATGTGGGTGGCGGATTTGTTCGAGGCCTTGCCGGCGCTCGAAAACGCATTGTGAGTGCTGACATTTATAAGCGCCGCCAAATGGCGGAGGAGGGCCGAACGACCTGAATACATGAAGGGTTTTCGTATAACTAAAACTTATCCATGCATAACATAAAATCCCTTGAGGGTGTAATGGCACTCTGCTTTTATGAGGGAAGTTAATTCTTCTGCTGCCCTGCCAATAACTATTAATACAGTACGCGGAGATGCACCATGATGACGTTGTCCAGTAAAACTTGTATCGGTTGGCTTGCGGGTCTGGCGATGGCCGCCGGTAGCCTGATGGCTCACGCCGAGGAACCCACGCCTATCCGTATTGGATGGGTGAATTGGTCGGATACGGAAATCGCTGTAAAGCTGGCAGATACGGCATTGCGCGACCACTTGAAGCAACCGGTCAAATTGGTACTCGCCGATATTGGCATTCAGTTCCAGGCTTTGGCTAACGGCAATATCGACCTGATCCCAATGGTCTGGCTGCCGAGCACTCACAAGGCGTTCTACGACAAATACCAGGACAAGCTCGAAGACCTCGGCGTGCTGTATGAAGGTCGGATCGGCATGGCGGTGCCTACTTCTATTCCAACCAGCGAGATTGCCAGCGTCGAAGATCTTAATAAGCCAGAAGTGCGGGAGAAACTGGGCGGCAAGATCCTGACTTCGGAAGTGGGTAACGGTCAATACAAACTCACGGAAAAGGCCATCAAGGAATATAAACTCGATGGTTACAAGATGATCGCTTCTTCAGAGTCTGGAATGTTGAGTGAGCTCGATCGCAACCTCAAGCGTGACAAATGGTCGTTGATCAATGCCTGGAGCCCGCACTGGATGTTTGCCAAGTGGCCGCTGCGCTACCTGGATGATCCGAAGCAGATTTTCGGTGGTGCCGAGCAAATTCACGCGGTTGCCCGCAAAGGCTTCAGCGCCGAGCATCCCGATGTAGCCCGGTTCTTCGCCAACTTCAAGATCCCCAAGGCTGACCTTGAGAAGTTGATGTCCACCGCCCGTGACAGCTCGGCAGACAAGGTCGTTGCAGAGTACTACGCCGCCAACAAGCCTCGCTTCGAAGCGATGTTCGGTAGCCAGACCGCTTCCGCTACACCGTCCCAGTAATCCATTGCGGTGTTGCAGTCCGGTGCCCTTGGCCAGGTGTGAGGGGCGCCGGCCGTGTCGATGAGCTTAAAGCGATACCCTGAAAACTACGGCCAAGGCTTGCGTCGGTTAAGCCGTTGCAGTCCGGCTCGGGATGGGGTTGAAAATGATGGTAAACAATACCGGGCATGTGTTGTTGGAATCGGATGTCTTGAGTCGCGGGAAGTCGCTTCAACGAGCGCTTCATGCGGCGCTGTTGAACCAGGCTCGCAATGGAGAGCCGGATTCGATACAGGCGCATGCGAGTGTCCTGGATGCTGCCCGATGGACCTTGAAACAAACATTGGAAACACCACGTGCATTACCAGAGTGCCTGGCACCCAGTTTATCCCAGGCACTCAATGCTGCACCCAGGAGCAGTCCGCATCTGGCGTCGATACGGGATGCGTTGATGACGCTCTTGCCCCATCTTCACTGGATAAACCGCCAAGCTCGGGCCGACCAGGACAGCGCTTTCGTGGAGCGGCATCGCCACGGGATGATCGCCGGTCCGGGAGCGCTTTTTGAGTGTTCCACCTTGACCTTGGGGCTGGCGCTCATGATGCCCGAGACTTGCTACCCCTATCACCAACACCCTCCTGCCGAGTTCTATCTCGTTCTTTCGCCGGGCGACTGGTACCGGGAGGACGTGGGTTGGTGGAGTCCTGGCGCGGGGGGCGTGGTCTTCAATCCGCCTTCTTGCATGCATGCAATGAGATCGACGTGCGTTCCACTTCTTGCTTTATGGGGTTTGATTCATTCAGAGGCTGAGCTATGTCGGTAACCACACTGGGCATCAAATTGGATGGGGATACGCGTGCCAGGCTGAAGTCGGCGGCGGTCAAGTTGGATCGCACCTCACATTGGTTCATGAAGAAGGCGATTTTGCATTTCATTGAAAAAGTGGAGGCCGGGGCCGACGTTGAAGCGTTTGTAGCGGTCGAGGCGCTGGAAAGGGATACGTTGCGCCATAGCATCGCACGACGGCGCAGGGATAACGGCCCGCGTGACGATACCGCCCCGATGGCATCGACCAAGGATAGTGTGCACGGTGCGTGATCATGATGCGCCGCGGCCTCAGCTAGGCATCGCCTTGTGTCTTTTGTCCATGCTGATCTTTGCGAGCCAGGATGGCGTCACCAAAGTGCTGGTAAGGGATCTGCCCGTCGCCCAACTCGTCATGGTGCGCTATTGGGTATTCCTTGCGTTTGCCGTTGGCTATGGCATCTATCAGGGAGGTTTGCGAACCGCATGTCGAAGCCAGCATCCTTTTCTCCAGATAACTCGTGCCCTGGTTGGGGTGGGAGAAATCGCTTTGTTTGGATTTGGCCTGCGTTATCTTGGCTTGGCTGAGATGCATGCCTTGTATGCGGTTTTTCCCCTGATGACGCTGGCCTTGGCGGGAGCATTTCTGGGTGAGTTCATTGGCGTGCGTCGATGGATTGCCGCTGCGATAGGCTTCCTGGGCACGTTGGTTATCCTTCGCCCCGGCACGGGTGTCTTCGAACTCGCAGCGTTGATTCCCCTGATGTCCGCGCTGGGGTTCGCCGTGTTCAATGTGCTGACGCGGCGGATTAGCCGCGACGATTCGTTTGCTACGAACATGCTCTACATGGGTTTTTTCGGCGCAATGGCCGTCACGGTTCCCGGCCTTCCCGGATGGGTTGCGCCGAGTCCGATGGAGTGGGTCTTGATGGGGGTGCTTTCTTCCACAGGTGTAGTGGCCCAGCTTTTACTTATCCAGGCGCTCAGATATGCGACGGCGGCCACGCTCCAGCCTTTCAATTACACACTGCTGGTATTCGCCACGTTCATCGGCCTGTTCGTGTTTGGCGAATTGCCGGACCTATGGACAGTCGTAGGGGCGAGCCTGGTGGTCATCGGTGGTCTGTATGCGGTCAAGGCGAAAGGGTAGGTACCGCGATTTTCCTTATCGCCGACTCGTGATCCGCACAGAGCCATCCTTGGCTCTTCCAGGCACTACTGCTTAGAACTTGAAGCGCCCCACCAAGCCTTTGAGCTGCCCGGAAATATCCGTCAGACGCCCCGAGCCGGTCTGCGCCGAGTGGGCGAATTCCTCGACCAACTGGGCATCGGCATGGATCTGCGCGATGTGCCGGTTGATGTCTTCGGCCACCTGGTGCTGCTCCTCTGCCGCTGTGGCGATCTGCGTATTCTGGTCGCGGATCGAGTCCACCGAGTTGCGGATCTTGTCGAAGCTGTCGCGGGCCTGCTGGATGCGTTCCACACTGGTGTGCGACACCTGCAGGCTGCTTTGCATCTGTTGGGTCACTTCCTGGGTGCGCCGTGCCAGGTTGCCCAGCAGGCTGTCGATCTCGCCGGTGGAGTCGGCGGTGCGCCGCGCCAGGGCCCGGACTTCGTCGGCCACCACGGCAAACCCGCGACCTTGATCGCCGGCCCGTGCGGCTTCGATGGCGGCGTTCAGCGCCAACAGGTTGGTCTGCTCGGCGATGGAGCGAATGGTGTCGAGGATGGTGTTGATGTTCTTGCTGTCCTGTTCCAGCGCCTGCATGGTCTGGGTCGACTGTTGCAGGTCCTCGCTCAGTTTCATCACGCTGCCGGTGGCTTCGCCGATGTGATGCTGGCCATCGTGTACATCGCGATAGCCTTCGTCCGCACTGGACGCGGCCTGGCTGCACGAGCGGGCCACTTCGTTGGCGGTGGCGACCATTTCGTTGAACGCGGTGCTCACCAGTTCCACGGCCTGGCGCTGGCGCCCGGCCGCTTCGTTCATGTTCTGGGCCACTTCGCTGGTGTCGGCCGCGGCGGTTTGCAGATCGGATGAGGCACTACCGATGCGCTGCACCAGTTGAGCGATCATGCCCAGGAACTGGTTGAACCAGCTTGCCAGGGTGGCGGTTTCGTCCTTGCCTTGCACCGAGAGCTTGCGGGTGAGGTCGCCTTCACCTTCGGCGATTTCCTGCAGGCCGTTGGCAACGCCGCGGATCGGCCGCACGATCACGCTGGCGAAACTGGCGCCCACCACGGCGAAGACCACTGCCAGCGCGGCGGCGATGGCGGCGATCAGCCAAGTCAGGCTCGAGGCCTCGGCCATCACTTCATCGCGTTTGATCAGGCCGATGAAGCGCCAGCCCAGGTCTTTGGAAGTGACCACGTTGGCCATGTAAGACACGCCGTCAATCTCGATCTGGGTCACGCCATCGCTGCTCTTGGCCAGTTCGGCATAGTTGGGGCCCAGGTCGGCCAGCGGCTTGAAGTTGTGCTTGGCATCGGCAGGGTCCACCAGGACGTTGCCGTTGGCTTCCACCAGCATCAGGTAGCCGCTCTCGCCCAGCTTGATGTTCTTGACCAGTTCGGTCAGTTGCTTGAGCGATACGTCCAGGCCGACCACGCCCACCAGCTTGCCGCCAGCATCGGCGACGGTGTGCACGATGCCGATCAGCGACACATCGTCCGGCGCCCAGTAATAGGCATCGGTCTTCACGGTAGTGCCCGGATTGGCGATGGCCGCCTTGTACCAGGGGCGCACGCGTGGATCGTAGTTGGAAATCTTCGGATCATCCGGCCAACTGGCGTAGCCACCGTCCTCCAGGCCCAGGGAAAGATAGGCTGTGGTCGGGTGGCTCTTGGCGAATCTGTCAAAGATATCCAAAAGCTGTTTGTTGTTCTCGGGGAGAGGAATTTGTGCGGCGTCGGCACCGGAATAGTTTTTCAGGTCCTTGGCCGCGACGATCCGCGGATCCTTGGCGAAGAATTCGACGTTTTGCATGATGCCATCGAAGAACTGCTTCATGCCGTTGTCGATCTGACGGATTTCACGTCCGCTGCTGTCCAGGAAGTTGGCTTTTGCGGCGTCGCGCAGGTTCAGCACGACAAGCACCGCCACCAGGATAACCGGAAGGCAGGCGATGGCCGCGAACGCCCATGTCAGCTTCTGTTTGATATTCATGACTTCTCCCGCGGAATATTTTAAGTGTTGGAACGGCGGAAACAGCTGTGGTTGGCGTTGCGAGTCTCTTAAAGGGAAAAGCGCCCATACCTACTGCCAGTGTATCGACCAAAGTCGTAGGCACTTGAGGCTTGCCATTTTGGCGCGGGTCGACCAGTAGGGGGCGCTGGGGTGATTGCAGCCGGTTTGACTAGTCTGGAAGATAGTGTGGTTTGCTCTGTTCCTTCGCCCGGTGGTTCAAGACACCCGCGTGCCGTCAATCCTCATCGTCTTTAATGTATTAACGAGGCCCTATGCCAAGCGCATTCGAGAGCGTACTCAAAAACAAGAACATGGCTTATCGACCACTCGGATCGGCGCCTGCCAGCCAGGCACCGATCCGCGTCGCGTTTGTATTGATGGATAATTTCTCGATGATGTCCTTCACCGGTGCGGTGGACGCGCTGGTGACCGCCAACCTGATGAGCGACATGCCCCTCTACAAGGTGCTCACGGTAGGGGTTTCGGGTGGGCAAGTGACGAGCGACCTGGGCATTGTCATCTCGACCGACATCGAACTGGCGCAGATGCCGGAAAACCAGGACGTGCTGATTGTCGCCGGAGGCTTTCGCGTGAAGTTGCAAGGCCATCCCTTGCTGCGACGCAAGCTGCGCGCCAACGCGGCGTCCGGGGCGATACTGGGAGGGCTGTGGAACGGCGCCTTCTTCGTGGCCGATGCCAATCTGCTGGACGGTTTCGAATGCGCTGTCCACCCGGAAAGCCGCGCCATGATGGCGGAGGTGTTCCCCCACGTGAAGGTGTCCAACCGGGCCTATGTCGTTGATCGGGAGCGGGTCAGTTGCGCGGGCGCCAACAGTTCGCTGCGCATGATGCTCCAGTTGATTCGCCAGACGGGCGGGGCGGCGCTGGTGGGCGCCATCGAGGAAATTCTTCGCTGTGACGAGTCAGGCGATGATGCGACAGACTTGCCTCCGGTCTTCGTCGAGACCGACCCGACGCTGCCGGAAAGCCTCAAGCTGGCGTTGGAGCTGATGTGGCAAAACGTAGAAGAGCCGTTGACCATCGATGAGCTGGCGGCGTGCGTCAAGATTTCCAAACGACAGTTGGAGCGGCGGTTCTGCAGTTTTCTCGGTGCGACCCCCACACGCTATTACTTGGAGCTGCGCTTGACCCGTGCCCGTCAGCTTATCCAGCAAACCAATCGATCCGTGACCGAAATCGCCGTGGCGACAGGCTTCGTCAGCTCCCCGCACTTCCAGCGTCGTTTCCGGGATTTTTTTGGGGTGCCGCCTGGTAGCTATCGCTCCAGACTCGAGCGAAAACAAGCGTTGCGCTGAGGTCTCGGTGTCACACGTTTTTTCTATGCAGCCGAGCGGCTCGATCTCTCGATCAGGTCGCTCGGACCTTCTGGATCATGTACAGAACGATACAACCCGTGGCGCACATCCAAATGATCGACCCGGTCGCGGCCACGATCATTGAGAGGTCTGAGTCATGCTCGATCATGCCTGGAACGGCGTACGCGAACCAAAGCAGTGAGACAATAGCGTAGGTCAACAGCGACATCAGGAGTTCGAATATCTTTTTTGCGTGCATGAATCTATCCCACCCGCCAAGAGTAGGCAGGCACTTCAGGTGATCGGGTCAGGTTGCCTTTTTCTGTCTGCGCAGAAATAAAGGGTCTCGCCGTATTTGCTGGCGAGCCGTTGCGAGGCCGCGCCATCAAATACGAAGACATCCATGTCAGAGCGTTTTGCTCTGTAGTGACTTTCGCACGAGTGCGAAAGGCAACGCCGCAGACTAGCGGCGTCGGAATCAGCTCTTGTCGTCTGGTTGTGCTTCGGCAGGCAGTTCGTCGGACTGTGATGCGGTCAAGGTGGAGCCGTTGCAGAGCACTTTCCCTACTTCATCAGCCACCGAGCCCTCGACGATTCGCCCCTGCATCTCGTCAAACTGAACGTTTTCCAGGGCCTCGACGCTGTTGTACATACCCATGTGACGGACATTGTGGTTCGCGCAATCGAGCTCCAGTTTTGTATAGCTGGTGAAGTAGGCCCCGGTTCTTCGGATGGTCGCGTGAATACCTGGACCATTCTCAGCAAACGAGACGATGGAGTATTCGGCAGCGGAATCGTCGTAGTTATATTTGATTGTCTGCACGTCCGCTGAGGCGCAGCACGTCACGAATAATACGGCGATGGATATAACCGTTTTCATGCTTTCTTCCATGAAATTAAGCTAAAGCTCAGGGGTGGATGGCAAAGTGAAATCATTTTGCTTGGCTTGTAACATTGAGTCAACAATCCAATGTGACGGTTTGGTGACTGCTGGTCAAGAAAGCCGGACTTCCAGTGGAACTTCTTAGACGATCAGGGTTCGCGTGCAACAGACACGCGCAGGCGTGCAAGCGTTTCCCCACACCATTAGGCCGCGCCTCACAGAGTGAAGCTTGAATTCGCCGGATTGCCGGGGGGTTTTTAGATTTTTTTCACCCAAAAATCCCCCTTGGGCAATGAACTCCGTTATTTCGAGCTTTCTTTCTCCGCGAGGATAAAATCGAACATCAGCGCAGCAACAATCGTTGCGCCAGAAACCAGGAAAAGCACGGTGTGATGTCCGCCGCTGGTATTGAACAGCGCTGAATAGGCAAACCCGGCCATGGCCTGAAAGGTAGCAATGAACCGGTGGCACGGCTCCAGGCGACTTGTTGGCGATGATGGTCCGGCACCAGTTCATGCAACCGGGCCAGGGCCGAAGGCACGATGCCAGGGAACGAACCGATGATCAGCGCCAGCAACGCCAATGCCATGAAGGTGTGTGAAATCGCCAGCATGCCAAGGCAAAGGACCAATCGAATACTCCTGCGCGCCCCGACGGGGGCGCCCAAGTCGTGCATTTTGGAACTATCGCGAACAGGCTCGCTCCCACAAGGCTTCCCGCTTGCTTCATGGCATCTGCGGCAATTCCTGCGGCCGTAGGTCGAACACCAGCACCTCGGCATCCCGGCCGTTATTGAAGGTCAGGAGCTGCTCCTCGCGCACCCGCACGCCATCACCTTCCTGTAACGATATGCCGTTGAGTTCCACAGCACCTCGTGCCACGTGCACATAGGCATAGCGATCCGGCGCCAGGGTCAGGGTGGCGCTTTGTTCGCCATCGAACAGCCCGGCGTAGACCCGTGCATCCTGGCGCACCTTGAGCGAGCCGTCGGCACCGTCGGGGGAGATGATCAATTGCAGGCGACCGCTTTTCTGCTCGCTGCTGAAATGCTCCTGTTGGTAGCGGGGCGTGGCGCCGCTGACGTTGGGCACGATCCATATTTGCAGGAAGTGCACAGGCTCGTCCGCACTATGGTTGAACTCGCTATGGGCCACGCCGCTGCCGGCACTCATCAACTGCACGTCACCCGGGCGAATGACCGAGCCCGTGCCCAGGGTGTCCTTGTGTTCCAGCGCCCCTTCAAGCACATAGGAAAAGATCTCCATGTCCCGGTGGGGATGCTGGCCGAACCCTTTGGCAGCGGCGACGCGGTCATCGTTGATGACCAGCAGGTCGGAGAAGCCCTGTTCGTTGAGGTCACGGTAGTTGGCGAACGAGAAGGTGTGGAACGAGGTCAGCCAGCCGTGGCGGGCAATGCCGCGATCCGAAGCTTTGCGAAGGGTCAGCATGATGAATTCTCCTGAGTCTATGGGCGACGGCTGGGGCCGTTCGCCGGGTTCAGAAGAAGGTTAATGGTTATCAAAATGTTCAATAAGCAGCTGGAAAACGAAATACTGTCCGTTATCGGTAGACAATCGAGAATGCTACCGGCGGATGCTTCGCTTCGACATAATGCATAAACCCTATGGGAGCGAGCTTGCTCGCGATAGCGTCGGGTCAGTTGGAATTGATGCGACTGCCTCGACGCTATCGCGAGCAAGCTCGCTCCCACAGGGGCATTTATAGTGTCTGGATTTTTTGGCGTCTTCCCGATGAAAACCGTTGCAATGGTGCTGTTCCCGGATTTTTTGCTGCTCGACATGGCTGGGCCTCTGGAGGTGTTTTCCATCGCCAATCGCTATCTCGAGCCGGATCAGCGTTATCAATTGCTCACCCTGGGCACCGAGCGCGGGCCATTGCGAGCGTCCAATGGCGTGACGGTGCAGGCCGATATCCATATCGACCAGGCATGGGCGGCCTATGACGTGTTGCTGGTGCCGGGCGGGCCGGGAGCCTATAACGACCAGCATCCGGGGTTGCACACCTGGCTGCGGGCCGCGGCGCAACGGGCCACGCGCTACGGCTCCATCTGCACTGGGGTCTTTGTGCTCGGTGAGGCGGGCTTGCTCGACGGTTATCGCGTCACCACCCACTGGCATTACACCGAACGTTTGTTACAGCGTTTCCCCAAGGCCCTGGTGGAAACCGACAAGATCTTCCTGCAGGATCGGCGTCTGATCACCTCCGGCGGCGTCACCGCCGGGATTGACCTGGCCCTGTCCATCGTCGCCCAGGACCATGGCCGCAAAGTCGCGTTGGACGTGGCCAAGGTGTTGCTGGTAGTGATGAAGCGCCAGGGTGGACAGGCGCAGTTCAGCCCCTCGGTGGCGGCGGTGTCGACGCAGGAATCGGCCATTACCCGCGTGCAGAATCATGTGATGGAACGTCTGGAAGAACCCTTCACCATCGAGCGCATGGCCGCGCTGGCGGCCATGAGCGCGCGGCATTTCGCCCGGGTCTTCGCCCGTGAAGTGAAGATGACGCCCATGGAGTTCCTGCAGGGCGCACGCATCGACCGGGCGCGTCAGTTGCTGGAAAGCACCGACCTGCCGCTCAAGACCGTGGCGTTTCGCAGTGGCTTCGGCAGTGTGCGGCACATGCGCTTCTTGTTCAGCGAAAAGCTCGGGCTGACGCCGGTGCAGTATCGCCAGCAGTTCAGTTGAGCCATGGTGTCCGTCCAGGGCACCGTGATGTCCGTGACGCTCCCTGTGCCAGTATTGTCCTCAAGCCTGTGCCTGCCAAGATAACGGCGAACCCTTTGGAAAGGATGCGCAGGAGCCAGGGCAGACGTGTTCGATGATTCGCACGCTGACGCCCGCACCGGTTATCCGGCGCTGGATCGCCCATGAACAGTTTCGTCAAACCCGATAGCGAGCCGGCGGTGGGCTTCGGTCCGTTTGCCTTCTACCGGCAGCAGCGGCTGGTCACCCGTGACGGCCAGCCCCTCGCACTGGGCGGCCGTGCCCTGGATGTCCTGCAGGTGCTGGTGGAACACGCCGGCCACTACGTCAGCACGCAAACGCTCATCGCCCACGTCTGGCCTGACAGCGTCGTGGAGGCCATCAACCTGCGGGTGCACATCGCGGCGCTGCGGCGGGCCTTCGGTGATGGACGCAGCGGCGCTCGCTATATCCTCAATCATCCTCGACAAGGCTATTGCCTTGCAGTGCCCCTGGCGTTGCAAGAGCGCGTTGAGTCGCCTGTCAGTCCCCAAGCCGAGCGACACAACCTGCCTGCACGCTTGAGCCCGGTGGTGGGTCGCGACAAGGTCCTGGGGCGGTTGCTGGCGCAAGTGCCCCGTCAAACCGTGACCACCGTCACCGGCCCCGGCGGGGCCGGCAAGACCACGGTGGTGTCGCGGGTGGCGGAGCTGCTGCTCGAACACTTTGAAGACGGTGCCTGGTTCGTTGACCTGGCGGCCATCAGCGATCCCTCACAAGTGGTGGCGCAAGTGGCCGGCGTGCTGGGCGTGGAGCAGGGGGCTTTGGCTTGCTCCCTCGAACCCTGTCGGATGTTGCTGGTGCTCGATGGTTGCGAGCACCTGCTCGAGGCCTGTCGGGAACTGGTCCAGGCAGTGGCTGCGACGGCGCCCGGGGTGTCGCTGCTGCTCAGCAGTCGCGAACCCTTGGACTTGCCGGACGAAAGGATTGTCACGCTGCCGGGCCTGGCCGTGGCGTCGTCCCTGGAACCGGCGCACCAGATCGAGGCATGTCCGGCGGTGCAGTTGTTGATCGAGCGGGTTGGCGCCCGGCAGGAGGGTTTCAAGCCGGATGGCCGCGACTGGCCGACGCTTGCACAGATCTGCCAGCGCCTGGACGGGTTGCCGCTGGCGTTGGAACTGGCGGCGGCCCAGGTTGACGTGTTGGGGGTGGCGGGGGTCCTGGAACAACTGGACTACGGTTTATCACTCTTGAGCCACGGGCGGCGTACCGCGGTGGCCCGACACCAAAGCCTGGAGGCGGTGCTGGACTCGAGTTTCGAGCGTTTGAGCACTGACGAACAAACCGCATTCCAGCGCCTGGCGGTGTTCGAGGGGCCGTTTACGCTCAAGGCGGCGCTGGCCGTGATCAGTTGCGCTGAATTGAGTGTCGGGCAATTACCCTCGCTGCTGTCGCGGCTGGTAAGCGTGTCACTGCTGATGGTCGAGCCGCTTGCCGAAGGGGAGCGCTTTCATCTGCTCCACACCACTCGCGCCTATGCCATGGACAAACTGCGGCGCAGTGGTCAGTGGCCTGTGTTTCATCGGCGTTACGTGCTGCAAGGCGCTTGGGGAGCCCGGCGTTCAAGGCCCCAACCGTCAAGTCAGCGCCTGGAGCAGCATGCTGGCTTCCAATAGGTCGGGGGTCTCGAAACCTTCGGTAAAGCGTCGATAGACGGGCCCGAGCAGTGCCTGCGCTGCATGCGCTTGCCCTTGGCGCTGCCACAAACGAGCCAGGGACGTGGCGCTGCGCAGTTCCCAGGCCAGGGCCTGGTGACGACGGGCAATGCCCAGGGCGGCCAGCAGTTGCGCTTCGGCTGCTTCCTCTAGAGAGGGGTCGTTGCGGGCCAGCAAGGTCTCGGCACTGGCCCGCAGGATCTGCGCAGAACACCAGCCCGCGGCGCCACTGCGGGCCCGTTCGATTTGCGCCGGGCTGACGAAGTCGCTGCGCAGGGTGATGGCGATGTCCTGGATCAACCCGTCTGGCGGGCGCGTTGTCAGGGGCTGGTCATCGAATGCGCGGTCGTAATGGCAAGCCCAGTCATGGAACAGCATCACCGAATGTTTCTTGGCCTGCTGCTTCAGCAGGTCGAGCCTTTCCCGGGCAGTCGGATAATCGCCGTTGTAGTGGGCGATCACGCAACCGGCCAGCGCCAAGGTGTAGCAGATCGAAATACCGTGGTTGATCTGCACGGCGATCTGCAACGCCAGGTCGGCAGTGCGCCGGGCTTTCTCGGCAAAACCTTGCAGCCAGAGGATGCGCGCCAGAATCGTCAGCGCGGCTACGCTTTGATCGTATTGCACGCCGAAGCCGTGGGTGAAACGGCTGCGGTGACCGCTCTGGGCCAGGCGCTGGATTACCTGTTCGGCTTCGCGCCGCGCCGCGCCCTGGTCGCCGGTGAAATGCAGCGCCAGCACCCGCAGGCGTTGGGCGCTCAAGGACAGGATCGGATCGCCCTGCAAGCCCAACCGGTCGAAATCCAGGCTGTGTGCCAGGGCCTGTTGGTAGCTGCCGCAACTGAGGTCGACGGTCATTTGCCCCGACACGGCCCGCAGCTCGCCGGCCAGGTCCTGGCATTGCCGGGCCAGTTGCCGGGCCGCGCCAAAGGCGCGGACGGTGGTCGGCGTGCCACCCTCGGTGTGGTAGCTGAAACTGGCGTGGGCCAGTTCCAGGGCCAGCGTCAGGCGAGGACATGGCGCGGGGCTGGCCTGCAACAGTTGCAGCGCTTTGTTGACGTAGAGACCGTGTTCCTTGAGCAGCGACAACTCCTGCCAGAGGGGCAGGGTACGGGCGGTCAGGCGGATCGCGACGGCGTGTGAACCCTGCGGGCCCAAGCCTCGGTCGAGTGCCGCGCGGATGTCGTCGCGATAGTCGGCGTAGCGGGCGATCCACAGTCGGGTGGGGGTGTTTTCCCAATCGCTTTCCGCTTGCCCCATGAGCGCCAGGCAGCGCTCGGCGTGGCGTTCCTGGCTGACCGCCAACTCCCCGGCTTCGGCCAGTTGTTCCAAGGCATAGCGGCGGGTAGTGTCCAGCAGGCGATAGCGCACCTCTTCATCGCCGATCTCTACATTGAGCAACGATTTGGCGACCAACTGGCTGACCGACACCAGCACCTGGTCGGGCGCGACGTGCTGGCCGACGATCACCGCGGCGGCCGAGGCCAGGTTGAAACTGCCCATGAACACCGCCAGCCGCCGCAGGCAGGTCTGCTCGCAGGCCGTGAGTAACGTGAAGCTCCAGTCCAGCGTGGCGCGTAGGGTCTGCTGGCGCGGTGCGGCGTCGGTGTCGTTGTGAAGCAGGGCGACGCTGTCTTGCAGTTGCCGCTGAAGTTCCTCCAGGGTGAAGCGGTCCAGTTGTCCGGCGGCCAGTTCGATGGCCAAGGGAATGCCGTCCAGCCGCTGGCAGATGTCGACCACCAACGGCACCTCGTGGTCGCTCAGTTCGAAGTCGTCACGACTGGCCAGCGCGCGCTCGGCAAACAGTTGAAGCGCCGGGTATTCCAGGGCGGGACAGCCTTCGATGGGCATTTCCCGGGGCGGGAACGCCAGGGCGTCCAGGCGCTGCACGTGTTCACCTTCGGCGCGCAAACCTTCGCGGCTGGTGGCCAGGATGTGCAGGTGGGGGGCGCCGCGCAGCAGGGTTTCGCTGAGCTGGGCGATGGCGTCGATCAGGTGCTCGCAGTTGTCGATCACCAACAGCAGATGCCGCTCCCTGAGCTGCCGGGCGATGGCGTCCAGCGGATCACCGTCCTGCAGTGGAAGCTCGAGCAATGCGCACAGGTTGGGGGCGATCATGGCCGCGTCGTTGAGCGATGCCAGGTCCAGCAGATGCGTACCGTCACGGTACTGGCCGATCAGCCGTTCAGCCACCCGCAGGGCAACGCTGGTCTTGCCGATGCCGCCGGTGCCGACCAGGGTAATGAAGCGTTTTCGCGGCAGTTGGGCCACCAGGTTTTCCACCAGGGCCTGGCGTCCGATCAGGCGCGTGCGCTGCAGCGGCAGGTTGCGCGTCAAAGACGGATGAGGAATATGCGCCCATTGGTCGAACGGCTCGAATGACAGTGGCGCGACAAAACTGTAGCCGCGCTGCGCCACGGTGACGATGTAGCGCTGCCCGGCCTGGCCATCCCCGAGGGCCTTGCGCAGTGCCGCCACGTGCACGCGCAGGTTGGTGTCTTCCACCACGCTCCTGGGCCAGACCCGGGCGATCAGTTGCTGCTTGCTCACCACCTCGCCAGCGTGTTCGAGCAGCACCAGCAGAATCTCCACGGCCCGCCGTCCCAGGCGCAACGGTTGCCCACCCTCGAGCACCAGGCGCTGGCGAGGATGGACCCGATAAGGGCCGAAATGCACCGTCTGTTCGACGGGCAGGCTGAGGTATTGGCTCATGTTGCTCTCAATGTTCTGGTCCCGGTGCTGGGGCGTTACCCGAGCATATTCCTCAGGTTTGGTTACAAGCGCAACGGCGCAGGCTCTACTCCCAGTCTTCCAGCCGGCAAATCCCGTGGCGAGGGAGCTTGCTCGCGCTGGGCTTCTGTAGGAGCTGGCGAAGCCTGCGATTTTTTGATCTTTTGATCTTTTGATCTTTCGATCTTTCGATCTTTCGCTTGAGATTCAAGTGTCTTTGGAAAGATCGCAGCCTCGTTGCACTCGACAGCTCCTACACAGCTCCTACACAGCTCCTACACAGCTCCTACAGAGCTTCTACAGAGCTTCTACAGAGCTCCTACACAGCTCCTACAGAGCTTCTACAGAGCTTCTACGCAGCTGCTACGGGGGCGGCCCCGCGGAAGCGGGTTTTTAACACCGCCGTGCCGAAAAAATTAACAACGTTTAACTCACGCAGGTACCCCCCATGGCTGGACCATAAAGCGATCCACCCACCTCAAGGAGTCATGTCATGAGCACCTTCATCACCCGCGACGGCACCGAGATTTACTACAAGGATTGGGGCAGTGGTCAACCGGTGGTCTTCAGCCACGGCTGGCCGTTGAACTCGGACAGTTGGGAGGCGCAGATGATGTTCCTGGCGTCCAATGGCTACCGGGTGATCGCCCATGACCGCCGTGGGCACGGGCGCTCCAGCCAGCCCTGGGACGGCAACGACATGGACACCTACGCCGATGACCTGGCCGAGCTGATCGAGCGCCTGGACTTGAAGGATGCGGTGTTGCTCGGCTTCTCCACCGGCGGTGGCGAAGTGGCGCGCTACATCGGCCGCCATGGCGCCGCCCGTGTCGCCAAGCTCGGCCTGATTTCGGCGGTGACGCCGCTGATGCTCAAGACTCCGGCCAACCCCGGCGGTCTGCCTGTGGAAGTGTTCGACGGTTTCCGCCAGGCCTCCCTGGCCGACCGTTCTCAGCTATACAAAGATGTGGCCAGCGCGTTTTTCGGTGCCAACCGCCCGGGCGCCAAGGTGTCCCAAGGCATGATCGACTGGTTCTGGATGCAGGGCATGCTCGCCGGCCACAAGAACACCTACGACTGCATCAAGGCGTTCTCGGAAACCGATCTTTCCGAAGACCTGCGCAACATCGACGTGCCGACCCTGGTGGTCCATGGCGATGACGATCAGGTGGTCCCCATCGAAACGGCTGGCATCGCCGCCGCCAAGTTGCTCAAGAACTCCCAGTTGCTGATCTACCCCGGCGCGCCCCACGGCCTGACCGACACCCACAAGGACCGCCTGAACGCGGACCTGCTGGCGTTCATCCAGGGTTGATCAAACCATGAAACTGTGGGAGCGGGTTTGCTCCCACAGGATCGATAGGACTCACACCCATGAACCGCAACGATTTACGCCGTCTCGACATGAACCTGCTGGTGATCTTCGAGGCGCTGATGTTCGAGAAAAACCTGACCCGCGTTGCCGAAAAACTGTTCATGGGCCAGCCGGCGGTGAGCGCGGCGCTGGGGCGGCTGCGGGATCTGTTCGATGATCCTTTGCTGATCCGCCACGGGCGCGGCATGGAGCCGACGCCGCGAGCCCTGGCGATCCTGCAAGAGCTGCAACCGGCCATGGACACCATCTCTGGCGCGGTCAGCCGCGCCAAGGCGTTCGATCCGTCAACCAGTTGCGACGTGTTTCGCATCGGTCTGTCCGACGATGCCGAATTCGGCCTGTTTCCACCGCTTCTGAGTCAACTGCGCGAAGAAGCGCCGGGGATCATCGTGGTGGTGCGCCGGGCCAATTTCCTGCTGATGTCGTCGCTGCTGGCCAGCGGTGAAATCAGCGTCGGCGTCAGCTACACCACCGATCTACCGGCCAATGCCAAGCGCAAGAAGCTGCGGGACATTCCTTGCAAAGTCTTGCGTGGCGACAAGCGCCCGGGGCCCTTGACCCTGGACGAATACTGTTCGCGGCCCCACGCCATGGTCTCGTTCTCGGGCGACCTGAGCGGCAACATCGACCTGGACCTGGCCCGCATCGGCCGGACCCGCAAAGTGGTGCTGGCGGTGCCGCAATTCAGCGGCCTGCGGGCCTTGCTGGCCGGCACCGAACTGATCGCCACCGTGCCCGACTATGCCGCCTGCGCGCTGGTGGAAGGCTGCGCGCTGCGCGCCGAGGACCCGCCGTTCGAGATCAATGCCGCGGAACTGTCGATGGTCTGGAGCGGCGTGCATGACAACGACCCGGCCGAGCGCTGGCTACGCTCGCGCATTGCCAGCCATATGTCCCAACCGCTGCCAGCGGCGGCTTCGATCGCCGCGGACGGAGCCCACCGATGAACATGACCGATGAGCGCCCGCTGCAGGATCTGGGCTTGTTGTTCCTGCGCCTGAGTGGCGCGTTGTTTTTGCTGTGGGTCCATGGGTTGCCGAAGCTGTTGCACTACAGCGTCGAGCTGACCCGTATCGAAGACCCGTTTCACCTTGGCGCGGCGCCGACCCTGGTCCTGGCGATTTTCGCCGAGGTGCTGTGTCCGCTGCTGATCATGGCCGGTGTGTTGGTGCGCCTGGCGTGCTTGCCGATCCTGTTTCTGCTGGTCGTGGCGCTGCTGGTGGTGCACCCGCAGTGGAGCCTGGAAGAAGGCCAGTTCGGCTGGCTGCTGCTGATCGTATTTACCAGTGTGTTGATCGCCGGGCCCGGACGCCTGGCAATCAATACGCGTTTTGTTGGAGTGCTTCGTCATGTCTGAGTCTCAAACCGTTGAATCCACCGCGAGCCCGGCCAAGCCCGGCTTCGATGAAATCGTGACCCTGGTGGTCAAGCACCGGATCAAGGCCGGCCAGGACGCGGCGTATGAAGCCTGGTTGCGCCGCATCGTGCGCGTGGCCGGTCAATGGCCAGGGCACCTGGGGGTGGATGTGGTGCGGGGCAAGCAGGACGGGCTGGCGCTGTTCACCTGCGTGCTGCGCTTCTGTTCCACCGAGGCCATGCAACGCTGGCTGGACTCGCCCGAGCGCCGCGAACTGGTGGAGGAGGCCATGCCGTTGCTGGCCGACGGTGACCAGACCGAAGTCGGGGCGCACAAGGAATTCTGGTTCACCCCGCTGGCCGATGCGGCCACACCGCCGCCACGCTGGAAGCAGGCCGTGGTAACGCTGCTGGTCATCCTGCCGCACACCTTGCTGGTGCCGCTGATCTGGGGGCCGTTGCTGCAACTCAACAGTTTTCTTTCCAACTACGTGGTGGCCACGTTCCTGATCACCCTGACCATCGTGCTTTCGGTGGTGTACGTGTGCATGCCGCTGGCGACCCGGCTGTTCGCACCGTGGCTTGAGGACTCGAAAGCTCACGTGCACCTGGAGCCCTGAGCAGCGCCGAGCTTTTGTGACTAGCACTGTTGTGGCGAGGGGATTTATCCCCGTGGGATCGCGAAGCGATCCCTCTAAATGTCGCCGCCTATCGATTCATTTATCGTCAAAGGAAATCCGATGAACGCCGATCTGATTCTGTTCAATGGCCAGTTCCATACCGTCGACCGTGAAAAACCCCGCGCCAGCGCGGTTGCCATCAGCCAGGGGCGCTTCGTCGCCGTGGGCACCGACGCCGAGGCCATGGCCCTGCGCGGCAGCGCTACCCAAGTCATCGACCTCAAGGGCCGCACCGTCATTCCCGGGCTCAACGACTCGCACTTGCACCTGATCCGTGGCGGCCTGAACTACAACCTGGAGCTGCGCTGGGAAGGCGTACCGTCCCTGGCCGACGCCTTGCGCATGCTCAAGGACCAGGCCGACCGCACGCCGACGCCGCAATGGGTGCGCGTGGTGGGCGGCTGGAACGAATTCCAGTTCGCCGAAAAGCGTATGCCGACCCTGGAAGAACTCAACCAGGCCGCTCCCGACACGCCAGTGTTCGTGTTGCACCTGTACGACCGTGCCTTGCTCAACCGTGCCGCGCTGCGGGTGGCCGGCTACACCCGTGACACGCCGAACCCGCCGGGTGGCGAGATCGTGCGTGACAGCAAGGGTGAACCCACCGGCATGCTGGTGGCACGGCCTAACGCGATGATCCTGTACTCGACGTTGGCCAAGGGGCCGAAGTTGCCGTTGGAGTACCAGGTCAACTCCACCCGCCAGTTCATGCGTGAACTCAATCGCCTGGGCCTGACCAGTGCCATCGATGCCGGCGGCGGCTTCCAGAACTACCCGGACGACTACGCGGTGATCGAGCAGTTGGCTCGGGAGGAGCAGTTGACGGTGCGCATCGCCTACAACCTGTTCACCCAGAAGCCCAAGGAAGAGCTCACCGACTTCAAGAACTGGACCGGCAGCGTCAAGTTGCACCAGGGCGATGATTTCCTGCGGCACAACGGCGCCGGGGAAATGCTGGTGTTCTCGGCGGCGGATTTCGAGGACTTCCTGGAGCCGCGCCCGGACCTGCCGCCTGGCATGGAGCAGGACCTGGAGCCCGTGGTCCGGCACCTGGTGGAGCAGCGTTGGCCGTTCCGCCTGCATGCCACCTATGACGAATCCATCAGCCGCATGCTCGATGTGTTCGAAAAAGTGAACCGCGACATCCCGTTCAACGGCCTGCCTTGGTTTTTCGACCACGCCGAGACCATCACGCCGAAAAACATCGAGCGTGTGCGAGCGCTGGGCGGCGGCATCGCGATCCAGGATCGCATGGCCTTCCAGGGTGAATACTTCGTCGACCGCTACGGTGCCAAGGCTGCCGAAGCCACGCCGCCGATCAAGCGCATGCTCGCCGAAGGCGTGCCGGTGGGCGCCGGCACCGACGCCACCCGCGTCTCCAGCTACAACCCCTGGACCTCGTTGTACTGGATGGTCAGCGGTCGCACGGTCGGTGGCCTTTCGTTGCACGAAGAAGGCTTGCCGCGCCTGACGGCGTTGGAACTGTTTACCCACGGCAGTGCCTGGTTCTCGTCGGAGCAGGGCAAGAAAGGCCAGATCAAGGTTGGCCAATTGGCGGACCTGGCGGCCCTGAGCGCGGACTTTTTCAGCGTCGAGGAAGAAGCCATCAAGTGGATCGAGTCGGTGCTGACCGTGGTCGACGGCAAGGTGGTGTACGCCGCCGGCGACTTCGAAAAACTCGGGCCGGCCAGCGTCCCGGTGCTGCCCGACTGGTCGCCGGTGGTCAAGGTCCCGGGCCACTGGCGCCCGACGTCACCGTTGCAGGCCCAGGTCCACCAGTGCAGCGGTCCGTGCACGGTGCATTCCCACAGCCATGAACGGGCGCGGTTGTCGAACGTCCCGGTCAGTGATTTCCAAGGCTTCTGGGGCGCATTTGGCTGTTCCTGTTTTGCCTTTTGACTAACACGCGGATTTCCCCCTGAGGGAGCGAGCTTGCTCCGGTCGGCGATCCGACGATGGCGGCGGAACATTCAACGTCGCCGCCGCCTGACACGCCGCTATCGCGAGCAAGCTCGCTCCCACAAGGTTTTGTAACATCCATCCCAAAGGAGTCATCCCATGAGCAACGTTCCCGCCTACAACCGTCTGAACAAAGACGACGCGGTCGTCCTGCTGGTCGATCACCAGACCGGCCTGATTTCCCTGGTCCAGGATTTCTCGCCCAACGAGTTCAAGAACAACGTGCTGGCCTTGGCCGACCTGGCGAAGTTCTTCGAACTGCCGACCATCCTGACCACCAGCTTCGAACAAGGCCCCAACGGTCCGATCGTGCCGGAGCTCAAGGAAATGTTCCCGGATGCGCCGTACATCCCCCGTCCAGGCCAGATCAATGCCTGGGACAACGAAGATTTCGTCAAGGCGATCAAGGCCACCGGCCGCAAGCAACTGATCATCGCCGGCGTGGTCACCGATGTCTGCGTGGCGTTCCCGACCCTGTCGGCGCTGGCTGAAGGTTTCGACGTGTTCGTTGTGACCGACGCTTCGGGTACGTTCAACGAAACCGTGCAACAGGCCGCCTGGGTGCGCATGACCGCGGCCGGCGCGCAAATGATGAACTGGTTCTCGGTGGCCTGTGAGCTGCACCGCGACTGGCGCAACGACATCGAAGGCCTGGGCAACCTGCTGTCCCAGCGCATTCCGAACTACCGCAACCTGATGAACAGCTACGCGGCGCTGACGGCCAAGTAAGCGGTCCATGCTGAACGACGCCCGCCGTGTGCGGGCGTTTTTGTGTTTGGCATTCACTTCTTTCAAGCTGATTCACCGCTATCGCGAGCAAGCTTTGCTCCCACAGGGTTTCGCCCGATCCAATGTGGGAGCAAAGCTTGCTCGCGATGACGGCGGCACATCCCACACCTTTCCTATCTGCTTTACCTAAACCACAATGGCCAACAGAAACCGCTGACTGTCCACCCCAGGAATGACAATGAACCCCTTCGAAGAAATGCGTATCTTTGCCCAGGTCATGGAGTCGGGCAGTTTCACCGCAGCGGCGGACAAGCTGGGGCTGTCCAAACAGTTCGTCAGTCGCAAGCTGATGGAGTTGGAACAGCGCCTGGGCGTGCGCCTGCTCAATCGCTCGACCCGGCGGTTGGATGTCACGCCCCTGGGCCAGCGCTATTACGAAGCGGCGCTGCGCCTGCTCAATGAAGTCGAACAGGTGGAGCAGGGCATCAGCGGCCAGACCAGCGAGCCCCGCGGTACCATTCGCCTCAGCGCACCGCTGTCTTTCGCCGTGGCGCACCTGGGCAGCCTGCTGCCGCTGTTTCTGCAGCGCCATCCGGGCGTCAGCGTCGAGGTGGACCTGAGCGACCGCTCGGTGGATCTGCTGGGGGAGGGCTATGACCTGGCGCTGCGCATCGGCGTGCTGGAGGATTCAACGCTGATTGCCCGGCGCATCGCGACCATCGAGCGGGTGTACTGCGCCAGCCCCACTTACCTGGCGCAAAAAGGCACGCCTGCGCGGCCTGAAGACCTGCGCAATCACGACTGCTTGCCCTATGGTCACAGTCGCCAGGTGCAATGGCGTTTCGCGGGGACCGGCAAACCGTTGACCCTGGAGGTCACGGGACGTATGCGCGCCAATAACGGCGATTTGCTCAGGGACGCGGCCATCGCCGGCATGGGCATCACCTATCTGCCCGCTTTCATCCTCGGCGATGCCTTGAAGGATGGACGGCTGATCAAGGTCCTGGAAGGTTTCGAGACCGCACCGCTGGCGTTGTCGGCGGTGTATCCCCAGCATCGGCAAAGTGCACGCCCGGTGCAGGCGCTGGTGGAATTCTTGCGCGAACAAATGCAATAAAAGCGCCGCAACGCATTCAGCCGTCACATGACGGCTGAAGCATCCACGGCGCTTTGATCAGGCGGCGAGATTGGCGCTGCTCAGTTCTTTTTTGTACTGCGCTTTCATGGTCTCCATGTCAGCACCCAAGGCATCGAGTTTTGCCTTGCCCAGCAGTTTTTTCGCCTGGGGGAACATTTCCTTTTCTTCTTCCTCGATGTGGTGCTCAAGCAGTTCCTTGACCACTTTCACCCGCCCGGCGAATTCCGGCTGGGTCGGATCGGTGGTTTTCAGGTCCGGCAGCACCAGCGAATCGACAGTACGGTGTTCTTCCTTGGCTTCGTAATACATTTCGGCCTCGTCCTTGCCACCGGCCTGCTTGAAAGCCGGATAAAGAATTTCTTCTTCCAGGCGGGTGTGGATGGAAATTTCCATTTCCAGTTTTGCCAACAGGTCGGTGCGTTTTTTCACGGCGCGGTCGGTCGACTCGCTCAGTTGAGTCAGAATGGCTTTGACGCGTTCGTGGTCGGCTTTCAACAGATCAATGGCATTCATAGGTAGCTCCTCGGCAATACACGGAAGCGGGCAGGCTTGGAGACGCCTACGCCGCGTAAGAGCTGAATTGCATCAGCTGTGCCAGCCGAAGATCGATTTAAAACCCTTTAAAAACAATAAGTTGAAACGCAAGGAATTTCCGGCGTCGTGCAAGCTGCATGAGCGGGGGGCAAAACGCGTTGCACTTTGCGCTGGTGGCTAGGCATTTTCGATCCGTTGTCGGACCCGGCTGGCGATTGCCAGGCAGGACGTCAGCCCGGGCGATTCGATCCCGAGCAGGTTGATCAACCCTGGCACCCGGTGTTCGGCCTCGCTGCTGATGACAAAGTCGCGGGCCGGTTCGCCGGGCGCGGAGATCTTTGGGCGGATGCCGCTGTAGGCTGGTTGCAGGCTCTGGTTGGGCAGGCCCGGCCAATAATTGCGGATCGCCGGGTAAAACGCTTCGGCCCGGGCCGGATCCACTCGATAGTCCTCGCACTCGACCCATTCGGTGTCCGGGCCGAAACGCGCCTGGCCTGCTAAATCGAGCGTCATGTGGATGCCCAGGCCAGCAGCTTCCGGTGCGGGATAGACCAAATGGCGGAACGGTGCTCGCCCGGCGAGGCTGAAGTAGTTGCCCTTGCACAAAAAGTCCTCGGGTACCGATTGCATCTCCAGGCCTTCGATGCAGCGGGCGAGGGCCGGTGCCTGGAGGCCCGCGGCGTTGATCAGCAGGCGACAGGACAGGGTCATCTGCGCCGTGCCGCCCAATTCCAGCATGAACCCCCCAGTGATGACGCGAGCTCCCAGCAAAGGCGTGTGGAAGGCAATGTTCGCCCTGGCCGCTTCGGCGTCGCCCAGCAAGGCAAGCATCAGAGCGTGGGAATCGACGATACCGGTGGAAGGCGAATACAGCGCGGCGACACAGGCCAGGGCCGGTTCCAATGCCAGCGCCTGTTCTTGATCGAGCAGGCGCAGGTCATCCACGCCGTTCATCAAGCCCCGTTCAAGCAATGTTTCGAGTCCGGCCACCTGCGCCTGATCCGTGGCAACGATCAACTTGCCGAGCCGGCGGGTGGCGACGCCGTGGCTTTCACAATAGGCGTACAGCCGGTGCCGGCCTTCGACGCACAGCTGCGCCTTGAGACTGCCCGGCGGATAATAGATGCCTGCATGGATGACTTCGGAGTTGCGCGAGCTGATGCCCATGCCGATGGCTTCGGCGGCTTCGATCACCAGCACTTCATGACCGGCCTGGGCCATTTCCCGCGCCACGGCGAGCCCGACGACCCCCGCGCCTACGACGATGCACTCGATATCGACATTCAAGGTTGTTTCTCCTTCACGGCTCGGGTTCCTGAAAATCCATCATGCCCCAAACGCAAAAACGGCACCCCAAAGGTGCCGTTTCTGTTTTCTACGATCTACCGCTACACGATCAGCCCGTCAAGCCAGCCTGCTGAACCAGGGTCAGCAACGGCTGCGGGTACACACCGAGGAAGAATGCCAGTACGGCGATGGCCAGCAGCATCACGCCGCCTGCCTTTTGTTCCCAGTGCAACTCGGCGTCGTGACGACGCAGGTTCGGTTCCATCAGGTACAGGGTGACCATGACGCGCAGGTAGTAGAACACGCCGATGGCACTGCCCAGCACCAGGGAGCCGACCAGCCACCATTGGTGAGCTTCGACGCCGGTGGCGATGATGTAGAACTTGCCGATGAAGCCGGCGGTCAGCGGGATGCCGGCCAGGGACAGCATCATCACGGTCAGCACGGCGGTCAGGTACGGACGGCGCCAGAACAGGCCGCGGTATTCGTACAGGGCGTCGGCGTCGCGGCCGTTGTACGGCGAGGACATCAGGGTGATCACGCCAAAGGCGCCGAGGCTGGTGATCACGTAGGTGACCAGGTACACGCCGATGGCTTCCACGGCCAGGCCTTTGCTGGCGATCAGGGCGATCAGCAGGTAGCCGAAGTGGGCAATGGACGAGTAACCCAGCAGACGCTTGAGGTTGCTCTGGGTCAGTGCCAGCAGGTTACCGAACAGGATCGACGCGATGGCGATGATGGTCAGCACGTTGCTCAGCACACCGCTGCTGGCCACTGGCGAGATCTGGAACAGACGCACCATGACCGCGAACACCGCCACTTTCGAAGCGGTGGCCAGGAACGCCGCCACTGGCGCCGGGGCGCCTTCGTAGACGTCCGGGGTCCAGAGGTGGAACGGTACCAGCGACAGTTTGAACGCCAGGCCGATCAGCATCATGCCCAGGCCCAGTTGCGCGATCGGGCTAGGCAGGCCGGTAGCCGCCAGGGCCTGGCCGATGCCGACGAAGCTCAGGGTGCCGGCTTCGGCGTAGAGCAGGGCCATACCGAACAACAGGAACGCGGAACCGGCCGCCGACAGCACCATGTACTTGATGCCGGCTTCCAGGGAGCGCTTGTTGAAGAAGGCATAGGCCACCAGGCCGTAGACCGGTACCGACAGCAGTTCCAGGCCGATGAACAGGCTGGCCAGGTGCTGCGCGCTGACCAGGACCAGGCCACCGGCGGCGGCCATCAGGATCAGCAGGTACAGTTCTTCGCGGTTGCCCGGGTAACCCGAACCGCCATCGCCGAGGTAGGCGTGGGCGAGGGTGACACAGGCCAGGGTGGCGACCAGGATCAACGCCATGTAGAGGCAGGCGAAGCTGTCGATCTGTATCAGCGGGGTGACCGCCAGTGGCGCGACTTTCAGGGCCGGCAAGATCGACAGCAGGGCCAGGTTCAGCCCCGCCACCGACAGCAGGAAGGTCTGTGAGTGATTGCGCCGCCAGGCGATCGCCAGCATCACCACGATGATCGTGGCGCTGGTGATCAACAGCGGTGCAAGCGCGATAAAGTGTTGAATCGTGAATTCCATAGCGCTCTTACCGGGCCGAAGCGAGTTGAGAGAAGGCGGTGCCGAGCCACTGCTGCACGCCATGCATCGTGGCGGCAGAGGTGTCGAGGAACGGTTGCGGGAAAACGCCGAGGTAAACCAGCAGCACCGCAAGGCCGAGCACCATGATCAGTTCGCGACCGTCCATGCCACGCAGCACTTCGTCCGACTTGGTCGGGCCGAAGTAGGCACGGTGGATCATGATCAGCGAGTAGACCGAACCGAACACCAGGCCGGAAGTCGCAATGGCGGTGATCCATGGCGAACTGGCGAACGTGCCGATCAGGATCAGGAACTCGCCGACGAAGTTGCCAGTGCCTGGCAGGCCCAGGGAAGCGGCGGCGAAGAACAGGCTGATGGCCGGCAGGTAGGCGATGCGCGACCAGATGCCGCCCATCTCACGCATGTCCCGGGTGTGCAGGCGCTCGTACAACTGACCGCTGAGGATAAACAGCGCCGCCGCCGACAGGCCGTGAGCCAACATCTGGATCACCGCGCCTTGCAGGGCGAGCTGGCTGCCGGAGTAGATCCCGATCAGCACGAAGCCCATGTGCGAAACGCTGGAGAACGCGATCAGGCGCTTGATGTCGGTCTGGGCGAACGCCAGGAACGCACCGTAGAAAATCCCGATCAGGCCCAGGGTCATGGCGATCGGCGCGAACTCGGCCGACGCATTGGGGAACAGCGGCAGGGCAAAACGCAGCAGGCCGTAGGCCGCCGTCTTGAGCAAGATACCCGCCAGGTCCACGGAGCCTGCGGTCGGCGCCTGGGCGTGGGCGTCCGGCAGCCAGGAGTGGAACGGCACCACCGGCAGCTTCACCGCGAAGGCGATGAAGAAGCCGAGCATCAGCACGTACTCGGTGGTCTTGGACATCTGCACTTTCAACAGGTCGGCGTAGTTGAAGGTAATCACGCCGGTGTTGTTGAAGTTGACCAGCACCAGGCCAAGGATCGCCACCAACATGATCAGGCCGGAAGCCTGGGTGAAGATGAAGAACTTGGTCGCCGCGTAGATCCGGGTTTTCTTGCCGTCCGAAGAACTGTGACCCCAGAGCGCAATGAGGAAGTACATCGGCACCAGCATCATTTCCCAGAAGAAGAAGAACATGAACAGGTCCAGCGCCAGGAACACGCCGATGACGCCGCCCAGGATCCACATCAGGTTCAGGTGGAAGAAACCCACGTGACGCTGGATCTCTTTCCAGGAGCAGAGTACCGAGAGGATACCCAGCAGGCCGGTCAGCAGGATCATCAGCAGCGACAGGCCGTCGAGGGCCAGGTGCACGCTGATGCCGAAGCGCGCGATCCAGACGTGCTTGAATTCAAGCGCCCAGGTTGGATCGGCGCCAGGGGCCGGAGCAAATGAATAGTCGCCGGTCGCCCAGAGCCAGAGGCCGAGCGCGAGTTCCAGGGACATGGTCAGCAGCGCAATCCAGCGCGGGAGCGTGGAGCTGGAGCGCTCCGCGATCCAGCACAGCAGGCCGCCGATGAAGGGGATCAGGATTAGCCAGGGCAGAATCATGACGGGCTCGTTTCCTTTCGCAAGTTCGCAAGGTTCATATCAGACCGCTACCAGCACGATGGCGCCGATAACCAGCACGGCGCCAGCCGCCATGGAAGCCGCATACCAACGCAGTTGACCGGTCTCGGTACGGCTCAGGGCGGTGTGGCCGCCCTTGGCCATGCGCGGGATCAGGCCAATGGTCTGGTCGAGCGGGTCTTTGCGCAGAATGTGGCTGATCGCAAGGTATGGCTTGACGAACAGTTTGTCGTAGATCCAGTCGAAGCCCCAGGCGGCGAACCACCAGGCCGAAAGGAATCGCCCGATGCCGCTGTTGGCGATCGCCGTGACGAAACGACGCTTGCCCAGGAACAGCAGGGCGGCCAGCAGGATACCCGCCAGGGCGATGGCGCCCGAGGCGATTTCCAGGCTGTGCTTGGCTTCGCCGCCGGCATGGCCGACGCTTTGCGGCAGCACATCGGCCAGCGGCGGGGTGATCATGGCGCCGACGAAGGTCGACAGCACGATCAGCACCGACAGTGGCAGCCAGTGGGCAATGCCGTGGCCGGCATGGGCTTGGGTCTTGGCTTCACCATGGAACGCGATGAAGATCAGGCGGAAGGTGTACAGCGAGGTCATGAACGCACCCACCAGGCCGGCATAGAGCAGTGCCTGGTTACCGCTGGCGAACGCTTCCCAGAGGATCTCGTCCTTGGAGTAGAAACCGGCGGTGACCAGTGGCAGGGCCGCCAGGGCCGCGCCGCCGACGATGAAACTGGCGTAGGCCAACGGCAGTTTCTTCCACAGGCCGCCCATCTTGAAGATGTTCTGCTCGTGGTGGCAGGCAACGATCACCGCACCGGAAGCAAGGAACAGCAGCGCCTTGAAGAAGGCATGGGTCATCAGGTGGAAGATCGCGCCTTCCCAGGCACCGACGCCCAGGGCCAGGAACATGTAGCCGATCTGGCTCATGGTCGAGTAGGCGAGGATGCGCTTGATGTCGGTTTGCACCAGGGCGGCAAAACCGGCCAGTACCAGGGTTACGCCGCCGACGATGCCCACCAGGTGCAGGATGTCCGGCGCCAGGGCGAACAGGCCGTGGGTACGGGCGATCAGGTAGACGCCCGCGGTCACCATGGTCGCGGCGTGGATCAGTGCCGAAACCGGGGTAGGGCCGGCCATCGCGTCCGCCAACCAGGTTTGCAGCGGCAGTTGCGCGGATTTACCGACGGCGCCGCCCAGCAGCATCAGGGTCGCCAGGACGATCCAGAAGTCACCGACCTTGAAGTGCTCGGGTGCCTTGACCAGCAGTTCCTGGATGTTCAGCGTGCCCAGTTGCTGGAACAGGATGAACAGGCCGATGGCCATGAACACGTCGCCGATCCGGGTGACGATGAACGCCTTGAGTGCGGCATTCCCGTTGTTGCGGTTGCTGTAGTAGAAACCGATCAACAGGTACGAGCACAGGCCCACGCCTTCCCAGCCGAAGTACAGGAACAACAGGTTATCGCCGAGCACCAGGAACAACATGCTGGCGATGAACAGGTTGGTGTAGGCGAAGAAGCGCGAATAACCGGCTTCACCGCGCATGTACCAGGAGGCGAACAGGTGGATCAGGAAACCCACGCCGACCACCACGCCAAGCATGGTGATGGACAGGCCGTCCAGGTACAGGGCGAAGTTCGGCGTGAAGCCTTCAACGGCCATCCACTGCCACAGCACCTGCACGTACCTGCCACCTTCCGGTGGGGCGACGTTGAATTGCCAGATCACGTAGGCCGTGACGATGGCAGACAGGCCGATGGAACCCACGCCAACCAGCGCTGACAGGTTTTCCGACCAGCGTCCACGGGAGAACGACAGCAGCAGGAAACCGATGAGGGGGAATATGAAAGTCAGGAAGAGAAGGTTCATCCGCGCATCTCGCTGGCAGCGTCAATGTCGAGGGTGTGGAAGCGGCGATACAGCTGCAACAGGATCGCCAGGCCGATACTGGCCTCGGCGGCTGCCAGGCTGATCACCAGGATGAACATGATCTGTCCATCCGGCTGCGCCCAGCGAGCGCCCGCGACGATGAAGGCCAGGGCGGAGGCATTCATCATGACCTCCAGGCTCATCAGCACGAACAGAATGTTGCGGCGGACCATCAGGCCAACCAGACCGAGGCAGAACAGGATGCCGGCAACCGCCAGACCATGCTCGAGAGGGATAGCAGGCATGTGATTACTCCTTCGCCTCGTTACGGCCCAAATGGAACGCCGTGACGGCTGCGGCAAGCAGCAGCATCGAGGCGAGTTCGACCACCAGCAGGTACGGACCGAACAGGCTGATGCCCACGGCCTTGGCGTCTACGGTGGTGTGGCCGATGGCCTGGCCGCTCTGGTGAGCGAACAGCACATACAGCAGTTCACCCAGCAGCAGGGCGGACAGGATCACCGGTCCCGCCCAGATGCCGGGCTTGAGCCAGGAGCGTTCCTGCTGGACCGCGGCCGGGCCGAGGTTGAGCATCATCACCACGAACACGAACAGCACCATGATGGCGCCAGCGTAGGCGATCACTTCCAGGGCTCCGGCGAACGGCGCGCCGAGGGCGAAGAAGGTCATGGCCACGGCGATCAGCGAAATGATCAGGTAGAGCAGGGCGTGCACGGGGTTGGTGTTGGTGACCACACGAAGCGTGGACACCACCGCGATACCCGATGCGAAATAGAAAGCGAATTCCATCTTTCTTCCTTAAGGCAGCAAGCTCTTCACGTTGATCGGTTCGGCTTCGTTCTGCGCGGCGCCTTTTGGCTTACCGGCAATGGCCATACCTGCAACACGATAGAAGTTGTAATCAGGGTTTTTACCGGGACCGGAAATCAGCAGATCTTCTTTCTCGTACACCAGGTCCTGACGTTTGAACTCGGCCATTTCGAAATCCGGCGTGAGCTGGATCGCGGTGGTCGGGCAGGCTTCCTCGCAGAGGCCGCAGAAAATGCAGCGCGAGAAGTTGATACGGAAGAAGTCCGGGTACCAGCGACCGTCTTCGGTTTCAGCTTTCTGCAGCGAGATGCAACCCACCGGGCACGCCACGGCGCACAGGTTGCAGGCCACGCAGCGCTCTTCGCCGTCGGGGTCGCGGGTCAGGACGATGCGGCCACGATAGCGCGGTGCCAGGTAGACCGGCTCTTCCGGGTATTGCAGGGTGTCGCGCTTGCGAAAGCCATGGCCGAAGATCATGACCAGGCTTCGCAGTTGGGTACCGGTACCCTTAACGATGTCGCCAATATATTTGAACATGGGTCAAATCCTCACTGAACCGCGGCCGCAGGCGCGTTCATCAAAACGATCGCAGCGGTCACCAGCATGTTGATCAGGGTCAGCGGCAGGCAGAATTTCCAGCTGAAGTCCATCACCTGGTCGTAGCGTGGGCGCGGGATCGAGGCGCGCAGCAGGACGAACAGCATGATGAAGAACGCGGTCTTCAGGGCGAACCAGACGAAGGACAGTTGCGGCAGGATGCCGAACGGACCGTGCCAGCCACCGAAGAACAGCGTTACCAGCAGCGCCGAGATCAGGATGATGCCGATATATTCACCGACGAAGAACATGCCCCATTTCATGCCGGCATATTCAATGTGGTAACCGTCGGCCAGTTCCTGCTCCGCTTCCGGCTGGTCGAAGGGGTGACGGTGAGTCACGGCCACGCCAGCGATGAAGAAGGTACAGAAACCGAAGAACTGCGGAATGATGAACCACAGGTTCTGGGCCTGGTACTCGACGATGTCGCGCATGTTGAACGAGCCGGCCTGGATCACGATGCCCATGAGCGACAGGCCCATGAACACTTCGTAGGACACGGTCTGGGCCGAGGCCCGCAGGCTGCCCAGCAGGGCGAACTTGTTGTTGCTCGACCAGCCGGCGAACAGCACCGCATACACCGACAGGCCGGCCATGGCGAAGAAGAACAGCAGGCCGATGTTCAGGTCCGCCACGCCCCAGGTCGGGGTGATCGGGATGATCGCGAAGGCGATCAGCAAGGCGCTCATGGCCACCACCGGTGCCAGGGTGAAGATCACCTTGTCGGCAAACGGTGGCGTCCAGTCTTCCTTGAAGAACATCTTGATCATGTCGGCGGCGATCTGGAACATCCCGTACGGGCCGACGCGGTTCGGACCGTAGCGGTCCTGCCACCAGCCCAGCAGGCGACGTTCGACGAAGCTCAACAGTGCGCCTGCGACCACCACGGCCAGCAGGATCACGATGGCCTTGAGGACCGTCAGGATCACAGCGATCACTTCAGGGGTGAACCAGCTCATTGCGCTGCCTCCTGCAGACCGTCGACGGTTTTGCCGAAAATCGCTGGCGGGATGCCTGCCAGGCCAGCCGGCAGGGCCACCAGGCCGGCGCCCAGTTCTTCATTGATGCGCAGTGGCAGACGCAAGGTCTGGCCGGCCACGTTCAGGCTCAGCAGGGCTCCGTCGTTGACGCCCAGGCGGTCGGCTTCGGACTTGGCCAGCGACACGTAGGCGGCCGGGATGCGCTCCTGCACCGGTGCGGCCTTGGAAGAGTTCTCTTCGCTGCCGAACAGGTGATGGAACGGCACGACCTGCCAGGTGCCCGGTGCCGGGTTGAAGGCGCGTGGCACGCTGGCGAACCAGCTCAGGCCATCGCCCTGGCTTTCGATCAGGCGGGTGCCCGGGTCGCCGGCACGCAGGTGACCACCGACTTCGTCCTGGAACTTGTTCCAGGCTTGCGGCGAGTTCCAGCCCGGCGACCAGGCGAATGGCACCTGGGAACGCGGTTCGGTCGAGCCCGAGTAGCCTTCCATGGAGAACGAGAACGCGGTGTCGTTGTCCTGGGAGGTGCGCGGTTCGTGAACGCTGATGTCGGCGCGCATGGCGGTGCGACCGGAGTAGCGCAGCGGTTCGCGCGCCAGCTTCAGGCCTTTGATGCGGAACGAGGCCGACGGAGCGGCATCGACGATGCGCGCCAGTTGCGGGTTGCTCTCGGCGCAGGCAGCGGTCGCGTGGTCCAGTTGCGTCCAGTCCACCGGCTGGTCCAGCAGGGTCGAGCGCAGGGCATGCAGCCAGCGCCAGCCTTCATGAACCAGGATGCTGGCGTCCAGGTATTGCGGGTCGAAGACCTGGAAGAAGCGCTGGGCGCGACCTTCCTGGCTGACCAGCGTACCGTCGCCTTCGGCGAAGCTCGCCGCCGGCAGCACCAGGTGGGCGCGGTCGGTGGTGGCGGTTTTCTGATGGTCGGCGACGATCAGCACTTTCGCGGCGTTCAGGGCGGCGTCCACCCGGGCCTTGTCGGTGCGGGTATACAGGTCGTTTTCCAGCACCACGATGGCGTCGGCGCTGCCGTCGATCACCGCTTGCAGGGCGGCGTCTACCGATTCGCCACCGAGCATGGCCAGGCCGAGGCTGTTGGCTTCCGGGACGATCAGACTGATGGAACCGTTCTTCTCGCGCAGCTTCAAGGCCTTGGCGATGTTGGCCGCGGCTTCGATCAGCGCCTTGGAACCCAACGAGGTGCCGGCGATGATCAGTGGGCGCTTGGCCGCCAGCAGGGCGTCGGCGATGCGTTGGGCCAGGGCGGCCGCTTCGCTGTCCAGCCCGTCGACGGCCGGGGCGCTGGCGTCCAGGGCGTGGGCCACGGCGAAACCGATGCGGGCCAGGTCGTCAGGGGCGGCGTGGACGCATTCTTCGGCCACGTCGTCGAGCTTGGTTTCAGCCAGGCTGGCGATGAACAGCGGGTTCAGCGCGTGCTGGCCGATGTTCTTCACGGCGGCGTCGAGCCATGGCTGCACGCGCATGGCGTCGGCCATGTCTTCGGCCTTGCCCTTGACCGACTGGCGCAGGGCCAGGGCCATGCGGGCGGCAGTCTGGGTCAGGTCTTCGCCGAGGACGAACACCGCGTCGTGGTCTTCGATGTCGCGCATGTTCGGCACGGGCAGCGGGCTGTTCTTGAGCACTTGCAGCACCAGGCGGATGCGTTCCAGCTCACCGGCCTCGATGCCACTGTAGAAGTGCTCGGCGCCGACCAGTTCACGCAGCGCGTAGTTGCTTTCCAGGCTGGCCCGTGGCGAACCGATGCCGACGATGTTGCGACCGCGCAGCAGGTCGGCGGCCTTGTCCAGGGCTTGGTCCAGGCTCAGCTTGGCGCCGTTTGCCAGCAGCGGCTGGCGTGGACGATCCTTGCGGTTGACGTAGCCATAGCCGAAACGGCCACGGTCACACAGGAAGTACTGGTTCACCGAACCGTTGAAGCGGTTTTCGATACGACGCAGTTCACCGTAGCGCTCGCCCGGGGAAATGTTGCAACCGCTGGAGCAGCCATGGCAGATGCTCGGCGAGAACTGCATGTCCCACTTGCGGTTGTAACGCTCGGAGTGAGTCTTGTCGGTGAACACACCGGTCGGGCAGACCTCGGTGAGGTTGCCGGAGAACTCGCTTTCCAGGGTGCCGTCTTCAACGCGACCGAAGTACACGTTGTCGTGGGCGCCGAAAACACCCAGGTCGGTGCCGCCGGCGTAGTCCTTGTAGAAGCGCACGCAGCGATAGCAGGCGATGCAGCGGTTCATCTCGTGGGAGATGAACGGGCCGAGGTCCTGGTTCTGGTGGGTGCGCTTGGTGAAGCGATAACGGCGCTCGTTGTGGCCGGTCATCACCGTCATGTCTTGCAAGTGGCAGTGGCCGCCTTCCTCGCAGACCGGGCAGTCGTGAGGGTGGTTGGTCATCAGCCATTCGACGACGCTGGCGCGAAACACTTTCGCTTCTTCGTCGTCGATGGAGATCCAGCTGCCGTCGGTGGCGGGGGTCATGCAGGACATGACGATCCGACCACGCTTGTCGTTTTCGTCGGTGTACTGCTTGACTGCGCACTGGCGACAAGCGCCAACGCTGCCAAGGGCGGGGTGCCAGCAGAAATATGGAATGTCGAGGCCCAGCGACAGACATGCCTGTAACAGGTTGTCTGCGCCATCGACTTCGAGCTCTTTGCCGTCTACGTGGATAGTGGCCATGGTTCAAAGTTCTTCGTTGGCCCGGTGTCAGCGGGCGTGGCTAATGGAATCTTGTTATTCGTCCGAATCCAAACAGCCTTCAAAGGCGTCATCGGACGAAGGCGCAGGGCACGGACCCTTCGCCTTTCAAAGCGTCGTTACGCGCCGACCATGGTCGGCGTGACCACCTGATTGAGATCGCCCGCGCGGGTTGGCGCGATGCCGGCCTCGAATTCAGGGCGGAAGTATTTGATCGCGCTGCCCAACGGCTCCACGGCACCCGGTGCGTGAGCACAGAAGGTCTTGCCTGGGCCGAGGAAACCCACCAGACCCAGCAGGGTCTCGATGTCGCCGGCCTGGCCTTCGCCGTTTTCAAGGGCCCGCAGCAGCTTGACGCTCCACGGCAGGCCATCGCGGCAAGGGGTGCAGAAACCGCACGACTCACGGGAGAAGAACTCTTCCATGTTGCGCAGCAGCGACACCATGTTGACGCTGTCGTCCACCGCCATGGCCAGGCCGGTACCCATGCGGGTGCCGACCTTGGCGATGCCGCCGGCGTACATTTGGGCGTCCAGGTGTTCGGGCAACAGGAAACCGGTACCGGCGCCGCCAGGCTGCCAGCACTTGAGCGTGTAGCCGTCGCGCATGCCGCCGGCGTAGTCTTCGAACAGTTCGCGGCCGGTGACGCCGAACGGCAGTTCCCACAGGCCAGGGTTCTTGACCTTGCCGGAGAAGCCCATGAGCTTGGTGCCCATGTCTTCGCTGCCGTCGCGGGCCAGGGATTTGTACCAGTCCACGCCGTCGGCGATGATCGCCGGCACGTTGCACAGGGTCTCGACGTTGTTCACGCAGGTCGGCTTGCCCCACACGCCGACGGCGGCAGGGAAGGGCGGCTTGGAACGTGGGTTGGCGCGGCGGCCTTCCAGGGAGTTGATCAGCGCGGTTTCTTCACCGCAGATATAGCGTCCGGCACCGGTGTGGACGAACAGCTCGAAATCGAAGCCCGAGCCCAGGATGTTCTTGCCCAAGAGGCCTGCGGCCTTGGCTTCTTCCACGGCACGGTTCAGGTGCTTGGCGGCGGTGGTGTACTCGCCACGCAGGAAGATATAGCCACGGTAGGTTTTCAGCGCGCGGGCGCTGATCAGCATGCCTTCGATCAGCAGATGGGGCAGTTGCTCCATCAGCATGCGGTCCTTCCAGGTGTTGGGCTCCATTTCATCCGCGTTGCACAGCAGGTAGCGGATGTTGATGGATTCGTCCTTGGGCATCAGGCCCCACTTCACACCCGTGGGAAAGCCCGCGCCGCCGCGGCCCTTGAGGCCGGAGTCTTTCACGGTCTGGACGATGTCGTCGCCGGCCATGTCGGCGAACGCCTTGCGCGCGGCGGCATAACCGTTCTTGGCCTGGTACTCGTCCAGCCATACGGCTTCGCCGTCGTCACGCAGGCGCCAGGTCAGGGGATGGGTTTCGGCCGAACGCTGGATGCGGTTGGCGGGCCCGAAGGAAGTCAGGGTCATACGTAGCCCTCCAGCAGTTTGGCGACGCCGTCAGGCTGGACGTCACCGAAGGTGTCGTCGTCGATCATCAGCGCTGGCGCCTTGTCGCAGTTACCCAGGCAGCACACCGGCAGCAGGGTGAAGCGACCGTCGGCAGTGGTCTGGCCCAGGCCGATGCCCAGCTTGCTCTGGAGCTCGCCGACCACCGATTCGTGGCCGCCGATGTAGCAGACCATGCTGTCGCAGACACGAATGATGTGACGGCCCACTGGCTGGCGGAAAATCTGGCTGTAGAAGGTGGCCACGCCTTCGACGTCGCTGGCCGGGATGCCGAGGATCTCGCCGATGGCGTAGAGCGCGCCGTCAGGCACCCAGCCACGTTCCTTCTGGACGATCTTCAGGGCTTCGATCGACGCCGCGCGCGGGTCTTCGTAGTGATGCAGCTCGTGCTCGATGGCCGAGCGCTCGGTTTCGCTCAGGGCGAAACGGTCTGTCTGGATAAGCGTGCTATTCATGCTTAGCGGTCCACGTCGGCCATAACGAAATCGATACTACCCAGGTACGCGATCAAGTCCGCGACCATGCTGCCTTTGATCACTGATGGGATCTGCTGCAGGTGCGGGTAGCTTGGGGTGCGAATCCGGGTGCGGTAGCTCATGGTGCCGCCGTCGCTCGTCAGGTAATAACTGTTGATGCCCTTGGTCGCTTCGATCATCTGGAAGGACTCGTTGGCCGGCATGACCGGGCCCCACGAAACCTGCAGGAAGTGCGTGATCAGGGTCTCGATATGTTGCAGCGTGCGCTCTTTGGGCGGCGGCGTGGTCAGCGGGTGATCCGCCTTGTACGGGCCTTCCGGCATGTTGCGCATGCATTGGTCGATGATCTTGATGCTCTGGCGCATTTCCTCGACGCGAACCATGCAGCGGTCGTAGGCATCGCCATTGGCCGCCAGCGGGACTTCGAATTCGAAGTTTTCGTAGCCGGAGTAAGGGCGCGCCTTGCGCAGGTCGAAGTCGCAACCGGTGGAACGCAGGCCGGCACCGGTGACGCCCCATTCCAGGGCCTCTTTGGTGTTGTAGGCGGCGACCCCGACGGTACGACCCTTGAGGATGCTGTTCTGCAGGGCGGCCTTGGTGTATTCGTCCAGGCGCTTGGGCATCCACTCGACGAAGTCCTTGACCAGTTTTTCCCAGCCGCGCGGCAGGTCGTGGGCAACGCCACCGATGCGGTACCAGGCCGGGTGCAGGCGGAAACCGGTGATGGCTTCGATCACCGTGTAGGCCTTCTGGCGGTCGGTGAAGGTGAAGAACACCGGGGTCATGGCGCCGACGTCCTGGATGTAGGTACCCAGGAACAGCAGGTGGCTGGTGATGCGGAAGAACTCGGCCATCATGATGCGGATGACGTCGACCTTCTCCGGCACCTTGATCCCGGCCAGTTTCTCGACCGAAAGCACGTACGGCAGGTTGTTCATCACGCCGCCGAGGTAGTCGATGCGGTCGGTGTACGGGATGAAGCTGTGCCAGGACTGGCGCTCGGCCATTTTCTCGGCGCCACGGTGGTGGTAGCCGATGTCAGGCACGCAGTCGACGATCTCTTCGCCGTCCAACTGCAGGATGATGCGGAACGCACCGTGGGCCGAAGGGTGGTTCGGGCCGAGGTTGAGGAACATGTAGTCCTCGTTGGCGCCCGAACGTTTCATGCCCCAGTCTTCAGGCTTGAAGCGCGCGGCTTCTTCCTCGAGCTGTTGCTTGGCCAGGGACAGGCTGAACGGGTCAAACTCGGTGGCCCGGGCCGGGAAGTCCTTGCGCAGCGGGTGACCTTCCCAGGTCGGCGGCATCATGATGCGCGACAGGTGCGGGTGGCCGGGGAAATCGATCCCGAACATGTCCCACACTTCACGCTCGTACCAGTTGGCGTTCGGCCAGATGCCGGTCACGGTCGGCACGCTAAGGTCGCTCTCGGACAAGGCGACCTTGATCATTACGTCACTATTACGCTCGATCGACATCAAGTGATAGAACACGGTGAAGTCGACGCCGTTGGGCAGCCCTTGACGCTTGGTGCGCAGGCGCTCGTCCACGCCGTGCAGGTCATAGAGCATGACGTACGGCTTGGGCAGGTTGCGCAGGAAAGTCAGGACTTCGACGAGTTTGGCGCGGGCAACCCAAAGCACCGGCATGCCGGTGCGGGTCGGCTGGGCGGTGAACGCCTCGGGGCCAAAACGGTTGTTCAGTTCGACGACCACATCCTGGTCGTCTGCCTTGTAAGGCGGGATGTACAGAGCACTGCCTGTAGTCATGGTTATTTATCGCTTTCGGTCAACGTAAAGAATGAAGCCAGGTTCTCGTTTCTTATGCAGAGCAGAGCTGGATCAGACTTCGTCGGGGCTGCGCAGGTTGGTGACTGCGATACGCTGTTCGCGGCGCTGTTCCTTTTGCGATGGCATGTCGGCGCGATAGACGCCTTGATCGCCAACGACCCAGGACAGTGGGCGACGCTCCTGGCCAATCGACTCCTGCAACAGCATCAGGCCTTGCAGGAAAGCTTCAGGGCGAGGCGGGCAGCCGGGCACGTAGACGTCCACGGGCAGGAACTTGTCCACCCCTTGAACGACGGAGTAGATGTCGTACATGCCACCGGAGTTGGCGCACGAACCCATGGAGATAACCCACTTGGGCTCGAGCATTTGCTCGTAGAGACGCTGGATGATCGGCGCCATCTTGATGAAGCAGGTACCGGCGATAACCATGAAATCCGCCTGACGCGGCGATGCCCGGATCACCTCGGCGCCAAAGCGCGCGATGTCGTGGGGCGCCGTGAAGGCGGTGGTCATTTCCACGTAGCAGCACGAAAGGCCGAAGTTGTACGGCCACAGGGAGTTCTTGCGACCCCAGTTGACCGTGCTGTTCAGCACGTCTTCGAGCTTGCCCATGAAGATGTTTTTGTGGACTTGATCTTCTAACGGATCGGCGACGGTTTCCCGTTCGCCAATCGGATACTGCTCGTTAGGAGCATCGGGGTCGATCCTGGTGAGATTGTATTGCATTGCCAAAGCCTCATTGTTTCAGCTTCGCTTGCCGCTTGCGCCGAGCTTCCGGAGCCCAATCAAGCGCCCCCACTCGGTAAAGGTAGACAAGACCTGCCAACAGAATTGCTATGAAAACGAGAGCTTCGACGAATCCGGTCCAGCCGCTTTCGCGGACGGACACAGACCATGCAAAGAGAAAGAGGGCTTCGATATCGAAGATCACGAACAGCATCGCGACCAGATAGAATTTGGCTGAGAGCCGCAAGCGGGCGCCACCGGTAGGTAGCATGCCGGACTCGAACGGTTCGTTTTTGCTGCGGCCCCAGGCTTTTGACCCGAGCAGGCTCGATACCCCGAGCATGAAGGCACACAGGCCGACAACACCCAGAAGGAAAATGGCAAAGCCCCAGTTGTGGGCCATGAGTCCTGTCGCTTCGGGCATGCTGGAAATCCTTAACAGAGAGCAAAGGTCTCTGAGCTTGAAAAGAAATAACGCAGTGACGATATGTCGCAGCAATCAATCGCGGTGATTTTATGGCTAAACACCGGGCAAGTAAAATTCCTATAGCGAAATTATTTATTGGAATAAGGACATAGCACGCCTCCATGACCCCGCGGCCCAGGCCGGGCGGGCGTTGACCGTCTGTTCAGCAATAATATTTTGTGAGGAATGTAACAATGATAATGGCTTCCAAATGATAATTATTATTATCTGTGGCGACCTTTCTACCGCGCACTTAGTGTTGTGACTGAGAGACTGTCTTACATCGCCGCTACTGCAATTGTCAGCGCCGAACGTTTTACTCCTTTTCGGACTGCCCAATACTGCGTTCGATCAATTTTTCTACCCGTGCGCCGACGTTTTGTGGGGGAGGGGTTGGTGAAGGCTGGATCTGCGTGGGGGACTGCTCCTGTGGGAGCCAAGCTTGCCCGCGATGTCGGCAACGCGGTCCCGAGGCAGACGGCGTCATTGTCCATCGCGGGCATGCCTGGCTCCCACAGATGCAGGCTTGCTCTTACAGCGTAGGTTGCTTCAAAAAAAACGGGTGAAAAAACCCGGTCTTCAGATCGCTGTCGAGCAGTTGAGCCCGCGCAGGCACCGTGGGCATGGGGTCTGCGTGTTGGAGCGGCACCGCTTTGGTGCTTTAGGCTCGTTCTCTGCCGATTTTTGCTCGCTAGCCTCCCACCAATCTATACATCGTCAACTCCCTTGAAGAAATGATGCCAAATGGCTATCTTTGTGCTTTATTCATCTAATCATCTATATCAATATTTGATTAGGCTAACGCCCCTTCTTAGATAGCCACGTCAGTTTTCATTGTTCGCGGCTGATTACCTTAAGGAATGTCATGAACTCTCGGATCGCGAATATGAGCGTTATGCTCAAGCTGGCTTTGGGCTTTGCCGTTGTGCTGCTTCTGACCGCTATTCTCGCCGCGACCGGCTGGTTCAGCCTGGGAAAGATGATCGAGCGTACTGATCGCATGACGAGCATTACCGAACTCGGCGACCGTCTTGATCACCTACGCAGGGCTCGCTTGCAATACCAGTTGGACAAGGGAGATGAACAAAAGGGTGCATTGATCCAGGCGTCGCTGGAGCAGTTTGTTGCCCAGCAAAAAAGCCTCGCCAGCGAGTTGAAAAAACCTGAAAACCTGAAAAAGCTTGCGCTGATCGAGCAGGCCAGCACGCAGTATCAAGTGGCACTGAATACGATGCGCGAGGCTTATCGCAACGACGTGGCCATGCGCAAGGAGATGGGCGTCAATGCGGTCAAAGGCGCCGCGCTGATTGCCAAGGTCATCAGTGATGTAGAGGCAATGCCCGCCTCGGATGAGCGCCGCTTTGACCTTTATAGGGTCATCCTCAAGGCCAAGGAGGACTTGGCGCTGGTGCGTTATGAAGTGCGCGGCTATACCGGCAACCCCAACAGCGCCACCGAACAAGCCGCCGCCCGCCAGCTCGAAAATGCGCTCAAGAGCATCGAGGCCCTCAACAGCGCTTTCGGCCCGACCTATGCCGACACCATCAAGCAGCTGCAAACCGCGGTGATTGCTTATCGCCGTTCGGTGCAGGACTTCACTGCCAGCAATCAGGCCATTGGCAAGGCCGTGCAGGACACTGTCGATTTGGGTGGAACCATCACTCGCCTGTCTGACGAAATGTATGCCAGCCAACTGCTCTCCCGGGACGAAGACAGCGCCCAGGCTCGCATCCTGCAGCTGAGTTGTACTGCCCTGGCGATGTTGTTGGGGGTTTTTGCCGCCTTGATCATCACTCGCCAGATTACACGGCCGTTGCAGGACACATTGGCTGTGGTCGATCGCATTGCAGCGGGCGACCTTACGCAGCACCTGATCGTGACCCGTCGTGATGAGCTGGGTGTTTTGCAGCAGGGCATTCAGCGCATGGGTCTCACCTTGCGCGATCTGATCGGTGGCATCCGCGATGGCGTCACCCAAATCGCCAGTGCCGCCGAAGAGCTATCGGCTGTCACCGAGCAGACCAGTGCCGGGGTCAATAGCCAGAAGACCGAGACCGACCAGGTGGCAACTGCCATGCACGAAATGTCGGTCACCGTGCATGAAGTTGCGCGTAATGCTGAACAGGCTCGCGCAGCCGCATCAGAGGCCGATGCGCAAGCCCGTATGGGTGACCAAGTGGTCGCGCAAGCCATCGTTCAGATTGAGCGCTTGGCCGGCGAGGTCGGGCGCTCAGTCGAAGCCATGAACGAGCTGGAACAAGAAAGCGGGCGCATCGGCAAAATCATGGACGTGATCAGGGCGGTGGCTGAGCAGACCAACTTGCTGGCCCTTAACGCCGCCATTGAGGCCGCTCGCGCGGGTGACGCCGGGCGCGGTTTTGCCGTGGTCGCCGATGAAGTACGTGGGTTGGCCCAGCGTACCCAGCATTCCACCGAAGAGATTGAAAGCCTGGTAGCGGGCTTGCAGAACGGCACGCGCCAGGTATCGAGTATCATGCGAAACAGCCGCGAACTGACCGACAGCAGCGTGGAATTGGCAGGCCAGGCCGGCACCTCCCTGAGCAACATCACCCAGGCGGTTTCTGGCATTCAGGCAATGAATCAACAGATTGCCGCCGCCGCGGTGCAACAAAGCTCGGTGGCCGAGGAAATCAGCCGCAGTATCCTGAGCGTGCGCGATGTATCCGAACAGACCGCCTCAGCCAGCGAGGAAACCGCAGCCTCCAGCATCGAACTGGCGCGCCTGGGTAACCAGTTGCAGCAGTTGGTCAGTCACTTCAAGGTGTGAAAAACGAAGCGGTGAAAACCGGCAAAAAAAAGCCCCGAACCAGTCGGGGCGTCAGATCATCGGCTTTGCGGTTAGCTTTTACTCGGTCCGCAAGGGCCGTTTATGGCGTGTATCAGTGGAACTGTTCTTCTTCGGTGGAACCGGTCAGTGCGGTCACCGACGAAGTGCCACCCTGGATCACGGTGGTCATGTCGTCGAAGTAGCCGGTGCCCACTTCCTGCTGGTGAGCCACGAAGGTGTAGCCCTTGGCGGCGTCGGCGAACTCTTGCTCTTGCAGCTTTACGTAGGCGGTCATGTCGTTGCGGGCGTAGTCGTGCGCCAGGTTGAACATGCTGTGCCACATGTTGTGAATGCCGGCCAGGGTGATGAACTGGTGCTTGTAACCCATGGCGGACAATTCACGCTGGAACTTGGCGATGGTCGCGTCGTCCAGGTTTTTCTTCCAGTTGAAGGAAGGCGAGCAGTTGTACGACAGGATCTGGTCCGGGTATTCCTTCTTGATCGCTTCGGCGAAGCGACGAGCCTCGTCCAGGTCTGGCTTGGCGGTTTCGCACCAGATCAGGTCGGCGTATGGCGCATAGGCCAGGCCGCGGGCGATGGCTTGGTCGAGACCGGCGCGCACCTTGTAGAAGCCTTCCTGGGTGCGGGTACCGGTCACGAACGGCTGGTCGTACGGGTCGCAGTCGGAGGTCAGCAGGTCAGCGGCGTTGGCGTCGGTACGGGCCAGGATGATGGTCGGTACACCGGCAACGTCGGCCGCGAGGCGGGCAGCGGTCAGCTTCTGCACGGCTTCCTGGGTTGGAACCAGTACCTTGCCGCCCATGTGGCCGCATTTCTTCACCGAAGCCAATTGGTCTTCGAAGTGAACGCCGGCGGCGCCTGCCTCGATCATGCTCTTCATCAGCTCGTAGGCGTTCAGAACGCCGCCGAAACCGGCTTCAGCGTCAGCCACGATCGGCGCGAAGTAGTCGATGTAGCCTTCGTCGCCCGGGTTCTTGCCGGCTTTCCACTGGATCTGGTCGGCACGACGGAACGAGTTGTTGATGCGCTTGACCACGGTTGGAACCGAATCCACTGGGTACAGCGACTGGTCGGGGTACATCGACTCGGCGGAGTTATTGTCCGCGGCCACTTGCCAGCCCGACAGGTAGATCGCCTGGATGCCGGCCTTGACTTGCTGCACAGCCTGGCCGCCGGTCAGGGCGCCCATGCAGTTGACGAAATCTTTCTCGGGACGGAAGGCTGGCTTGGCGCCCTGGGTGACCAGGTTCCAGAGCTTGTCGGCGCCCATTTTCGCAAGGGTGTGCTCAGGTTGAACCGAGCCACGCAGACGGACGACGTCAGCAGCGGAATAATTGCGCTTCACGCCTTTCCAGCGCGGGTTTTCAGCCCAATCTTTTTCAAGGGCTGCAATTTGCTGTTCGCGTGTCAGTGCCATGGAGATAAACCTCGTCGCATAGGTCTTGGTGGAAAATTCCTGCTCCTGCCGACCAGGGGGCTGGCGTACAAGTCGGTTCAGGCGCGGCGGCGACGGGATGAACGATGGGCTCGAGGGGAAAGTGAGCAGGTAGGGGCGAACTGCGGGCGCATTCGGGCGTCGTGGGCCTTTAATACGAACTCAGAGTGATGCCGGGTTACCTAGTTACGCTTCCGTCCCTCGGGACAACTTCGTTCCAGTCGCAACCTCGTCAAACACACCTTGTGGGCGGTACAGACACGAATCGGCTCGCAGGGTAATTGCAAGCGTCGACCCGAAGGCCCTTGCCAGGGCCCCTGATTAGCGGGAGCGAGGCCATCATGCCTTTGGTTTTTTGGCTCGTCAAACGTTTTGTAGTGCTTTTTTCGTTGCACTACATCTTTGGTCTAATACGACTCATCAGTCAGTTTTTGATGCTTCAGTTCAGCGTGTCGACCTTGACCCGCAAAATCATGTCGTCGCGGCCCTGGGTCGAGTAGCTGCGGCTCAGGCCCTGTTTGTCGGCCTGAGTCTGGCGATTGACGCCGGCCAGGGTGATCCATTCGCCCAGGCGGCCGCTGACGGTTGTGTCGGTACTCTGAACGTTCACTACATCGGGACGTTCCTGGCTCATGCGGTCACGGTTGGTACTGATGCTGAGATGAACGGTCTCGCCGGTGACGCTCGCCGTGACATAAAAACCTTGGGTGACGTTGCGGTATTCGGTCTGGCTTTGCAGGCGGCCATAATTGTCGGTCTGGCTGCTGGTGAAGGGCACGCTCTGGCCAACCTGGATCAGCGCCGGCTGGCCTTCGCTGGCTTGCACCTGCTGCACGCCGCCGTCACGGCTGGCGGTGCTGCGGTTGATGATGCGGGTCTGGCTGGGCGCGGCGCCGTTGATGGAGTAGCCCTGGTCGCCCTGCAGGTTGTTTTCGTTGGTGTCGACCGTGATCAGCAGGCGCTTGGGCGCGGTGTCCAATTGGGCCAGGAACTGCCGAAGTTCTTCGATCTTGCCGGGCTCGGCGTTGACGATCAGTTGGTTGCCGTAGGCGCTGACCTGGCCGTCCTTGCCGATGAAGTTCTGTGCCACCGGCAGCAGGTCGGCGCTGGTGCGGTAGTTCAGCGGCACGATTTGCGTATCGGCCATCACCGACAGGCTGCAGCCGAGCAGCAGGGTGGCGAGCAGGGTGCGTAAGGACATGTCCATTTCTCCGCGAGACAAAGGCTTGATATTGCCAGTTTGTCGGCCTGGGGTGGTGCAAGTTGAATGTTAGACGGCAAAACGCCCCGGCATCGGTGGATGGCGGGGCGTTTTGTGGTGTTGCAGGATGCTTTTGTGGCGAGGGGATTTATCCCCGCTGGGCTGCGAAGCAGCCCCAAACAGCCGCCACGGTGGTAGCGTCAGATTCATTGGGGTTGCTGCGCAACCCAGCGGGGATAAATCCCCTCGCCACAGAGGTTCAGAGCGAATGCCGCACCATGTCCACATGAGGAATCCCGGCTTCCAGGAACTCCTCACTGACCACCGCAAACCCCAGCCGCTCATAGAACGGCGTGGCGTGCACCTGGGCGCTGAGCATCTGTTGCTGGAGCCCGCGTTTCTCGGCTTCGGCGATCACGGCGTGCATCAGCGCATCGCCCACCTTCAGGCCACGCCAGTCCTTGAGGACCGAGACACGGCCGATATGGCCGTCGGTCAACAGGCGGGCGGTGCCGATGGGAAAGTCGCCTTCAAACGCCAGAAAATGCACCGCGCTCTGGTCATCGGCATCCCATTCCAGCTCAGGTGGAACGGACTGCTCGGCAATGAACACGGTCTCACGAATGCGCCGGATCTCGGCGATATCCTTTTGCCAGTCTGCGACACGAACGTGAATTTTATTCATCGGCGAACCCCAGGCTGCCTTGCTTGACCAGCTCGCAGACCAGGCCGCGACCGTCTTCGTCGGCCAACCACGGACCGAGGTTCTCGATGTGCAGGGCGTCGGCGGCGCAGATCATTTTCAGCAGCTCGCGCAGCTTGCCTGGCAGGTAGCGGCTCTGGCCGCTGGCGAACAGCAGCAGGTCGTCATCGACTTCCGACCAGGCCAGGCGCGCGCTCGGGTTGCGAATGATCACGGCGCCTTGTTCCAGGCTGGCCAGCAGGTCGTCTTCTTCCAGCTCCGGGCCCACCACCAGTTCCGGGTAGCGCGGCTCGGTCATGAACTGGCCGAACCAGGTCAACAGCAGGCGCTCGTCGCTCATGTGCTCGGCCAGCAAGCCCTTGAGGCGGTCGAGGGCGTCCTGCTGGATCTGGTGCGGGTCGGCGACAGGGCGTGCGTCGGCGTCGGTGTAGCGTTCTTCGTCCGGCAGGAACTGGCTGAGGAAGTCGGTGAAGTGGGTCAGCACCTCAGCGGCGCTCGGCGCACGGAAGCCCACCGAGTAGGTCATGCAGTCGTCCACAGCCACGCCGCAGTGCGCCAGGCGCGGCGGCAGGTAGAGCATGTCGCCCGGTTCCAGGGTCCACTCGTCGGTGGCTTCGAATTCGGCGAGGATGCGCAGGTCGGCGTGCTGCAGCAGCGGGCTTTCGGAGTCGCACATCTGGCCGATTTTCCAGTTGCGCTGGCCGTGGCCCTGCAGCAGGAACACGTCATAGTTATCGAAATGCGGACCCACGCTGCCACCCGGGGCGGCGAAGCTGATCATCACGTCGTCGATGCGCCAGCTCGGCAGGAAGCGGAAGTGCTCCAGCAGCTCGCTGACTTCCGGTACGAACTGATCGACCGCCTGAACCAGCAGGGTCCACTCGCGCTCCGGCAGCTTGCTGAATTCGTCTTCGGCGAACGGGCCGCGACGCAATTCCCAGGGGCGCTCGCCGTGCTCGATCACCAGGCGCGATTCGACTTCTTCTTCCAGGGCCAGGCCGGCCAGTTCGTCGGCATCGATCGGGTTCTGGAAGTCAGGAATCGCCTGACGGATCAGCAGGGGTTTTTTCTGCCAGTAGTCGCGCAGGAATTCCCGTGCCGTGATGCCGCCCAGGAGTTGCAGAGGAATATCAGGATTCATGTGTAACCTATTGAAAAAATATACTTTTCAGACGCGAATAAAAACGCCCGGCGCGGCCGGGCGTCTCAAAGGTAAAACGATGTATCAGATGCGCTTGGCTTGTGCCGCTGCGTTGCCGATGTAACTGGCCGGCGTCAGTTTTTTCAGCTCGGCGCGGGCCGAGGCAGGCATGTCCAGGCCATCAATGAAAGTCTGCAACGCTTCAGGGCTGATGCCCTTGCCACGGGTCAGTTCTTTGAGCTTTTCATACGGGTTTTCGATGTTGTAGCGGCGCATCACGGTCTGGATCGGCTCGGCCAGGACTTCCCAGCAAGCGTCCAGGTCGGCGGCGATCTTCTGCTCGTTCAGTTCCAGCTTGCTGATGCCCTTGAGGCTGGCTTCGTAGGCAATGACACTATGGGCAAAACCCACGCCCAGGTTGCGCAGCACGGTGGAGTCGGTCAGGTCGCGCTGCCAGCGGGAGATCGGCAGTTTGCTCGCCAGGTGCTGGAACAGCGCGTTGGCGATGCCCAGGTTGCCTTCGGAGTTTTCGAAGTCGATCGGGTTGACCTTGTGCGGCATGGTCGAAGAACCGATTTCGCCGGCGATGGTGCGCTGCTTGAAGTAACCCAGGGAAATGTAGCCCCAGATGTCACGGTCGAAGTCGATCAGGATGGTGTTGAAGCGCGCGATCGCGTCGAACAGCTCGGCGATGTAGTCGTGCGGCTCGATCTGGGTGGTGTACGGGTTGAAGCTCAGGCCCAGTTCGTCTTCGATGAAGGCGCGGGCGTTGGCTTCCCAGTCGATGTCCGGGTAGGCCGACAGGTGGGCGTTGTAGTTGCCCACGGCGCCGTTGATCTTGCCCAGCAGCGGCACGGCGGCCACTTGGGCGATCTGGCGCTCCAGGCGGTAGACCACGTTCGCCAGTTCCTTGCCCAGGGTGGTCGGCGAAGCCGGCTGACCGTGGGTGCGCGACAGCATCGGCACGTCGGCGAAGCGGATCGCCAGCTCGCGGATGGCCTGGGCGGTCTGGCGCATCAGCGGCAACATCACCTCATCACGGCCTTCGCGCAGCATCAGGGCGTGGGACAGGTTGTTGATGTCCTCGCTGGTGCAGGCGAAGTGGATGAACTCGCTGACATTGGCCAGCTCCGGCAGCTTGGCCGCCTGCTCCTTGAGCAGGTATTCGATGGCCTTGACGTCGTGGTTGGTGGTGCGCTCGATCTCTTTGACGCGCTCGGCGTGCTCCAGCACAAAATTTTCTGCCAGGGCGTTCAGCACCGCGTTGGCTTCGGCAGAAAACGCCGGGACTTCGCTGATGGCAGGGTGGGCGGCCAGGCGCTGGAGCCAGCGCACTTCAACCAGGACGCGGGCACGGATCAGGCCGTACTCGCTGAAAATCGGGCGCAGGGCCTGGGTTTTGCCGGCGTAGCGGCCGTCTACAGGGGAAACCGCAGTGAGCGAAGAGAGCTGCATGGGGTGTTCTCGGACAGTCGGGCAACGAAATGGGGCGCGTATCATACATGAAAACAATCGCCGGTCCGTCGCCAACTGACCGGCGTGTTACGCGTAACGAAATAAAACTTTTGATGCTTGTGGCGAGGGCGCTTGCTCCTGCTGGGTCTGTAGGAGCTGTCGAGTGCAACGAGGCTGCGATCTTTCCCTGGGCGCTTGAATCCCAAGCGAAAGATCAAAAGATCGCAGCCTTCGGCAGCTCCTACAAGTCCGATGGGAGCAAGCTCGCCACAAAAAACGGGTTGAGGCGACTTATTCGTTGCGCATCAACGGGTAAAGCTCTTTAAGTAATTTGCGTCGGCTGACCACCAGCTGCCAGCGATGGCCGCCCAACTGCCGCCACAGCCGTGCCGAACGAATCCCGGCCAGCAGAAGGGCACGGATCTTCGAGGCATTGCTCGGTTGCTGCAGGTTGCGCATGTCGCCATGCACCTGGATGCGCTGGCGCAAGGTGCTCAGGGTGTCCTGGTACAGCGCGCCGCAGGCCGCGACGACGTTTTCGTGGGAAGGGCCGAAGTGCTCGACCTGGGACTGGATCTGCGGCAAGCGTTTGCCGATGGTCTCCAGCAGGTCGTCGCGCTTGGCCAACTGGCGCTCAAGGCCCAGCATCGACAGGGCATAGCGCAGCGGTTCGCGTTGCAGGGCGCTGGGATCGCGCTCCAGGGCGCCGATCAGTGCACGGTAGCCTTCGCGCAGGTTCAGGTCGTCGCCGCCGTAGACTTCCAGGGTGTCCTTGGGGTCGCGAACCAGCAGGCTGCCGAGCATGCAGGCCACGCCCGCGTCGCTGGCCTGGCCGGTCTTGGCGATCCGGTCCACCAGCACGGCGGCGAGAAACACGCCGCCCAATGCCGTCAGTTGTTCCTGGATAGGGGTCATGCCTTGCTGCTCCAGGGCTCTGCGATTTCGATCACGCCGCCGCCCAGGCAGATTTCCCCGTCGTAGAACACCACGGACTGGCCGGGTGTGACTGCTCGTTGTGGGTCGTCGAACGTCGCGCGATAGCCCGTGGCGGTTTTTTCCAGCATGCAGGGTTGGTCGCTCTGGCGGTAGCGAACCTTGGCCGTGAGGCGGCGCGGTTGGCTGAGGTCGATCGGGTTGACCCAATAGATGTCGGAGGCGAGCAGGGCGCGGGAAAACAACCAGGGATGGTCGTTGCCCTGGCCGACGATCAGCTCGTTGTGCTCCAGGTCCTTGACCAGCACGTACCACGGCTCCTCCCCGGCGTCTTTCAGTCCGCCGATGCCCAGGCCCTGGCGCTGGCCGATGGTGTGGTACATCAGGCCATGGTGACGGCCGATGACTTCGCCTTCGGTCGTCTTGATCTCGCCCGGCTGGGCCGGCAGGTATTGCTTGAGGAAGTCGCTGAAACGCCGCTCGCCGATAAAGCAGATCCCGGTGGAGTCTTTTTTCTTGGCGGTGGCGAGCTGGTGTTTTTCGGCGATCGCGCGCACTTCAGGCTTTTCCAGTTCGCCTACCGGGAACAGGGTCTTGGCGATCTGCTCACCGCCGACGGCATGCAGGAAGTAGCTCTGGTCCTTGTTCGGGTCCAGGCCCTTGAGCAGCTCGGTGCGGCCGTCGATGTCGCGGCGACGCACGTAGTGGCCGGTGGCGATCAGGTCGGCGCCGAGCATCATGGCGTAGTCGAGGAACGCCTTGAACTTGATTTCGCGGTTGCAGAGGATGTCCGGGTTCGGCGTGCGGCCGGCCTTGTATTCGGCCAGGAAGTGCTCGAACACGTTGTCCCAGTACTCGGCGGCGAAGTTGGCGGTGTGCAGCTTGATGCCGATCTTGTCGCACACGGCCTGGGCGTCCGCCAGGTCGTCCATGGCGGTGCAGTATTCGGTGCCGTCGTCTTCTTCCCAGTTCTTCATGAACAGGCCTTCCACCTCATAACCCTGCTCGATCAGCAGTAGGGCGGAAACGGAAGAGTCCACGCCGCCGGACATGCCGACTATGACGCGTTGCTTGGGTGTGTTCGAAGAGGCTGGATCACGCATAGGAATTCAATGAGTGTCTTGAAAAAGGACGCGATTCTATCAGGCCCGGGCGCTCAAGGCTAAAGAGAAGGGCGGATCAGTGACAGGCTGTGGCAGTGGCCGGCCAGATAATCGTCGATGCAGCGGATGATCAGCTCGCTGCGCCAGTGCTCGCGCTGCTCGAGGAGTTCGTCGCGGGTCAGCCATTTGGCGCCGAGGATGCCGTCGTCCAGCGGCCGTTCAGGGTTGTGTTTCAAGGCCTTGGCGGCGAAGCAGACCCTTTGGTAGGTCACGCCGTTGCTGGGGGCGGTGTACAGATATATGCCCACCACGGCCGTGGGTTCGACGTCCCAGCCGGTTTCTTCCAGGGTTTCGCGCACGGCGGCTTCGGTCAGGGTTTCGTCCGGGTCAAGGTGGCCGGCGGGCTGGTTGAGGACTGCGCGTCCGGCCTTGGATTCTTCCACCATCAGGAAGCGGCCGTGGTCTTCGACGATGGTGGCGACGGTGATGTGGGGTTGCCAGTTCATAAGGTTCTTCTATTTCTCGGATTGGTATGTGGGTTGCGGGGGGGTGTTGATTGAGTACATATCCGTTGCTGCGGTCACGGCTGCCTATGGTTCCGCTCTTACAGCGGCTCACTTTTGAGAAGCCCGGAAGCCGGCCCAGTCAAAAGTAAGCAAAACGCTCATGCCCCACCACTCGGTGCCTCGCCTAGGCTCGGCATGCCCTCTCTCCGGCATTGCTCCGTGGGCCCACTCCACAATGCCTGCGTTCGGCCAGCGTGGTTAACGGGGCGCCCGAGATCAACGTCCACCGCGAGGCGGCCTAGTAGCCGACCTGGTTCTTCCGGTCGTACACCCATCAGATCTGTTTGAGCAGGACCTGTGGGAGCAAAGCTTGCTCGCGATAGCGGTGTGTCAGTCAATATTTGAATTGAATGATGAATTGCAATCGCGAGCAAGCTCGCTCCCACAGGAGAGTTGTCTGATGAAATGTTGTAAATGCCAGAAACACAAACCCCGGCACTAGGCCGGGGTTTGTGTTTCTGCCTACAGCCTTACACCAGCGCAGCAATCGCCGCGTTGAAGGTGTTGCTTGGGCGCATGGCCTTGCTGGTCAGCTCCGGGTTGGCGAAGTAGTAACCGCCGATGTCCATGGGCTTGCCTTGCACGGCATTGAGTTCGGCAACGATTTTTTCTTCGCTGTCGGTCAATGTCTTGGCCAGGGAAGTGAACTGAGCCTTGAGGGCTGCGTCGTCGTCTTGAGCGGCCAGTGCCTGGGCCCAGAACAGGGTCAGGTAGAAGTGGCTGCCGCGGTTGTCGATGCCGCCGACCTTGCGCGAAGGCGACTTGTTGCGGTCCAGGAACTCACCGGTAGCCTGGTCCAGGGTCTTGGCCAGCACCAGGGCTTTCGGGTTGTTGTAGGTTACGCCCAGGTGCTCGAGGGACGCGGCCAGGGCCAGGAACTCGCCCAGGGAATCCCAGCGCAGGAAGTTTTCTTCCAGCAATTGCTGCACGTGCTTGGGGGCCGAGCCGCCGGCGCCGGTTTCGAACAGGCCACCGCCGTTCATCAGTGGCACGATCGACAGCATCTTGGCACTGGTGCCCAGTTCCATGATCGGGAACAGGTCGGTCAGGTAGTCGCGCAGTACGTTGCCGGTCACCGAGATGGTGTCCTTGCCCTCGCGGGTGCGGGCCAGGGTGAACTTCATCGCGTCGACCGGCGACATGATGCGGATGTCCAGGCCGGCAGTGTCGTAGTCCTTCAGGTAAGTCTGGACTTTCTCGATCACGACGCCGTCATGGGCGCGCATCGGGTCCAGCCAGAAGATCGCTGGGGTGCTGCTGGCGCGGGCACGGTTGACGGCCAGTTTGACCCAGTCCTGGATCGGCGCGTCCTTGGTCTGGCACATGCGGAAGATGTCGCCAGCTTCGACGCCCTGCTCCAGCAGGGTGCGACCATTGTTGTCCGAAACACGCACCACGCCGTCGACCTTGATCTGGAAGGTCTTGTCGTGGGAACCGTACTCTTCGGCTTTCTTGGCCATCAGGCCAACGTTTGGCACGCTGCCCATGGTGGTGGGGTCGAAGGCGCCGTGTTGCTTGCAGTCTTCGATCACCGCCTGGTAGATGGTGGCGTAGCAGCGATCCGGGATCACGGCCTTGGTGTCGTGCAACTGGCCGTCGGTGCCCCACATCTTGCCGGAGTCACGGATCATGGCCGGCATCGAGGCGTCGACGATGACGTCGCTCGGCACGTGCAGGTTGGTGATGCCTTTGTCGGAGTTGACCATCGCCAGGGATGGGCGTGCTGCGTAGACCGCCTGGATATCGGCTTCGATCTGCGCCTGCTTCTCGGCCGGCAGGGCCTTGATGCGAGCGTAGAGGTCGCCGATGCCGTTGTTCAGGTTGAAGCCGATCTGTTCCAGCACTTGGGCGTGCTTGGCCAGGGCGTCTTTATAGAACTCGGCAACGATCTGGCCGAACATGATCGGGTCGGAGACCTTCATCATGGTGGCCTTGAGGTGAACCGACAGCAGGACGCCCTTTTGCTTGGCGTCTTCGATTTCAGCGGCGATGAACTCGCGCAGGGCGTTTTTGCTCATCACGGCGCAGTCGAGGATCTCACCGGCTTGTACGGTGGTTTTTTCCTTCAGGACAGTGGCAGTGCCGTCCTGGGCGATCAGCTCGATTTTCACGCTGCCGGCGGCGTCGATCAGGGCGGCTTTTTCGCTGCCGTAGAAATCGCCGTTGCTCATGTGGGCAACGTGGGACTTGGAGTCCGCTGCCCAGGCGCCCATCTTGTGCGGGTGCTTGCGGGCGTAGTTCTTGACCGACAGCGGCGCGCGACGGTCGGAGTTGCCTTCGCGCAGGACCGGGTTCACGGCGCTGCCCTTGATCTTGTCGTAGCGGGCACGAGCGTCTTTCTCGGCATCGCTGGTCACGGTTTCCGGGTAGTCCGGCAGTGCGTAGCCCTGGGCCTGCAATTCCTTGATCGCGGCCTGCAGTTGCGGCACCGAGGCGCTGATGTTCGGCAGCTTGATGATGTTGGCTTCAGGCGTAACGGCCAGGTCGCCCAATTCGGCGAGGTGGTCGGCTACGGCTTTGTCACCCAGTTGCTCGGGGAAGCTGGCCAGGATGCGCCCTGCGAGGGAGATATCGCGGGTTTCCACGGCGATATCGGCCGAAGCGGTAAAGGCTTCGACGATCGGCAGCAGCGAATAGGTGGCGAGGGCGGGCGCTTCGTCGGTGAAGGTATAGATGATCTTCGAGCGGGTGGGCATATTCGGATTAACTCTCTTCTTTGCTAAAGCATGCGCAGAAACTCGAGGGGCGCCGGGTAAGCGCGTTCGTTCAAAGTCTTCCGTGAACCGAATGTCGAGGTTTCTTCGCGGTGATGTTGGGTGCATCAGTCGAGCGTCAAGCGGTTGGGCCGCGGTAACGGTCCGGCTTTTAAGCTGGCGGAAAGACCTGTGATAGAGCGCTCAGCCAGTGTGACCCTGCGGTCAGCGGCGGCATTATACATAGGTAGCTGGCAATCTGCCGATGGTTCATAGACTTCCGTACACGTCCATTGGTCTAAACGTCGCAGTACCGAAGGAGCAGGCTATGCTCATGTTTGGCGCTTTTCCCTTGGTTTTCACAGGTTGTACATCGCGAACTGCAACGCTTTACCCCGGATGAGCCTAACGTAGGGTTTGCGCGCCGATTCAAGTGGGGTACGCTCGAACGCAGCCAGATGTTCAATCCAAGCAACGGAGTTCAGCATGGGGTATCAAAAGATTCAGGTTCCAGCCGTCGGTGACAAAATCACCGTCAATGCAGACCATTCTCTTAATGTTCCCGACAACCCGATCATCCCCTTCATCGAAGGCGACGGCATTGGCGTCGATATCAGTCCGGTCATGATCAAGGTTGTGGACGCTGCGGTTCAGAAGGCCTATGGCGGCAAGCGCAAGATTTCCTGGATGGAAGTCTATGCCGGTGAGAAAGCGACTCAGGTCTATGACCAGGACACCTGGCTGCCCCAGGAAACCCTGGATGCGGTCAAGGATTACGTGGTTTCCATCAAGGGCCCGCTGACCACGCCGGTGGGCGGTGGAATCCGTTCGCTGAACGTGGCCCTGCGCCAGCAGCTCGACCTGTACGTGTGCCTGCGCCCGGTGCGCTGGTTCGAAGGCGTGCCAAGCCCGGTCAAGAAGCCTGGCGACGTGGACATGACGATCTTCCGCGAGAACTCCGAAGACATCTACGCTGGCATCGAGTGGAAGGCCGGTTCGGCCGAAGCCACCAAGGTCATCAAGTTCCTGAAAGAAGAAATGGGCGTGACCAAGATTCGTTTCGACGAGGACTGCGGCATCGGCATCAAGCCGGTTTCCAAGCAGGGCACCCAGCGCCTGGCTCGCAAGGCCTTGCAATATGTTGTCGACAACGACCGCGATTCGCTGACCATCGTGCATAAAGGCAACATCATGAAGTTCACCGAAGGTGCCTTCAAGGAATGGGCCTACGAAGTGGCGGCCGAGGAATTCGGCGCGACCCTGCTCGACGGCGGCCCGTGGATGCAGTTCAAGAACCCCAAGACCGGCAAGAATGTCGTCGTCAAGGACGCCATCGCCGATGCCATGTTGCAGCAGATCCTGCTGCGTCCGGCTGAATATGACGTGATCGCCACCCTGAACCTGAACGGTGACTACCTGTCCGACGCCCTGGCGGCGGAAGTGGGCGGTATCGGTATTGCGCCAGGCGCCAACCTGTCCGACACCGTGGCGATGTTCGAAGCCACCCACGGTACCGCGCCCAAGTATGCCGGCAAGGACCAGGTCAATCCGGGCTCGCTGATCCTGTCGGCGGAAATGATGCTGCGCCACATGGGGTGGACCGAAGCGGCCGACCTGATCATCAAGGGCACCAACGGCGCAATCTCGGCCAAGACCGTGACCTATGACTTCGAACGCCTGATGGAGGGCGCCAAGCTGGTGTCGTCCTCGGGCTTCGGTGATGCCCTGATCTCGCACATGTAAGCGGATCGGCGCTTAGCGCGAATGCCCGGCTCGAGTGATCGAGCCGGGCATTTTCATTTGTCCGGATCGACGACCGGTCAATGGGTTTCGGTGACCCTGACCTGGACAGGGGCGGGCGTTTCTTCGATGGTGACAGCCCTGATGTTGACCGCGTGCAGGCCCTTGGGTCCCTGGATGACGTCGAACGTCACAGGTTGTCCGGCCTTCAGGGTTTTGTAACCTTCCATGTTGATGGCCGAGTAATGGGCGAAAAGGTCTTCATCATCCCTGCCGGCTGCGATAATGAAACCGTAGCCCTTGGCATTGTTGAACCATTTCACCTTGCCATTCATCTTGACGACCGACATAACCCATTTCCCTCTGCAACGCACTCCATCACTGGAGTATCATCCAGTCCATCCGCAGGCTAATCTTGAAGTAAGGATAGATTCCACGGACCTTTTTAACCCACGATGGGCTCTATTGGTTGTAACACCGTTTTCCCGATAGTCAAGGTGGCCGGGTGGTCGTGGTTGAAATCGCCCACAAGCGCCCCCATCACTGTATTCGCCAACTAAACGAACCTTTCTTTCCATGCATGCAGTCAGCCAGATTCGACTAACATTCAATCAGGATCGCCCGGATCTACACGACGACGATTCCGCAGGCATTGCTGTTCAGGAAGCAAAGCCTGCATTACAGGCGCCGCCGATGTACAAGGTGGTTTTGTTCAACGATGACTACACACCGATGGATTTCGTCGTCGAAGTGCTCGAGGTGTTTTTTAACCTGAATCGCGAGCTGGCGACCAAGGTCATGCTGGCCGTCCATACAGAGGGACGGGCAGTATGTGGAGTGTTTACCCGCGACATCGCCGAGACGAAGGCCATGCAGGTCAACCAGTACGCCCGGGAAAGCCAGCATCCGCTACTCTGTGAAATCGAGAAGGACGGTTAACGCCGACCACTTGGGTATGAGGTGAAGCTATGTTAAACCGCGAGCTCGAAGTCACCCTCAATCTTGCCTTCAAGGAGGCTCGTTCGAAGCGTCATGAATTCATGACCGTCGAACACCTGCTGCTGGCCCTATTGGATAACGAGGCTGCCGCCACCGTTTTGCGTGCCTGCGGCGCGAACCTCGATAAACTCAAGCATGATCTGCAGGAGTTCATCGACTCCACCACGCCACTGATCCCCGTTCATGACGAGGATCGCGAAACCCAGCCAACCCTGGGCTTCCAGCGTGTCCTGCAGCGTGCTGTCTTCCATGTACAGAGCTCGGGCAAGCGTGAAGTCACCGGCGCCAACGTGCTGGTTGCCATCTTCAGCGAGCAGGAAAGCCAGGCGGTGTTCCTGCTCAAGCAGCAGAGCGTGGCGCGTATCGATGTCGTCAACTACATCGCCCATGGCATCTCCAAGGTGCCGGGGCATGGCGATCATTCCGAGGGTGAGCAGGATATGCAGGATGACGAGGGCGGTGAGTCTTCTTCTTCAGGCAACCCATTGGATGCCTATGCCAGCAACCTGAACGAACTGGCACGCCAGGGGCGCATTGACCCGCTGGTCGGGCGCGAAGCGGAAGTCGAGCGTGTTGCCCAGATCCTGGCCCGGCGTCGCAAGAACAACCCATTGCTGGTGGGCGAGGCGGGCGTAGGCAAGACCGCAATCGCCGAAGGCCTGGCCAAGCGCATCGTCGACAACCAGGTGCCGGACCTGCTGGCCAACAGCGTGGTGTATTCCCTCGACCTGGGTGCCTTGCTGGCCGGTACCAAGTACCGCGGCGATTTCGAGAAACGCTTCAAGGCGTTGCTCGGCGAGCTGAAAAAACGTCCGCAAGCGATCCTGTTCATCGACGAAATCCACACCATTATTGGTGCCGGGGCGGCGTCGGGTGGGGTCATGGATGCGTCGAACCTGCTCAAGCCGTTGCTGTCGTCGGGTGATATCCGTTGCATCGGTTCGACCACGTTCCAGGAATTTCGCGGGATCTTCGAGAAAGACCGTGCCCTGGCCCGGCGCTTCCAGAAGGTCGATGTGTCGGAGCCTTCGGTGGAAGACACCATCGGCATCCTGCGCGGCCTGAAAGGGCGTTTCGAGCTGCACCACAATATCGAGTACAGCGATGAAGCCCTGCGCGCTGCGGCTGAGCTGGCCTCGCGCTACATCAACGACCGGCACATGCCGGACAAGGCCATCGACGTCATCGACGAAGCAGGTGCCTACCAGCGTCTGCAACCGGTGGAGAAACGCGTCAAACGCATCGAAGTGCCTCAGGTCGAGGACATCGTGGCGAAAATCGCGCGTATTCCGCCTAAGCATGTCACCAGTTCCGACAAGGAGCTGCTGCGTAACCTGGAGCGTGACCTGAAGCTGACGGTGTTCGGCCAGGACGCGGCTATCGACTCGTTGTCGACCGCCATCAAGCTGTCCCGCGCCGGTCTCAAGTCACCGGACAAACCGGTAGGTTCGTTCCTGTTCGCCGGGCCGACCGGTGTCGGCAAGACCGAGGCGGCACGGCAGTTGGCCAAGGCGATGGGCATCGAACTGGTTCGCTTCGACATGTCCGAGTACATGGAGCGCCACACCGTATCGCGTCTGATCGGTGCGCCTCCGGGCTATGTCGGTTTCGATCAGGGCGGCCTGTTGACCGAAGCCATCACCAAGCAGCCACACTGCGTATTGTTGCTCGACGAAATCGAGAAGGCGCATCCGGAAGTCTTCAACCTGCTCCTGCAGGTCATGGACCACGGTACGCTCACCGATAACAACGGGCGCAAGGCGGACTTCCGCAACGTGATCATCATCATGACCACGAACGCCGGTGCCGAAACCGCTGCTCGTGCTTCGATCGGTTTCACCCATCAGGACCACTCGTCCGATGCGATGGAAGTGATCAAGAAGAGCTTCACGCCTGAGTTCCGCAACCGCCTGGACACCATTATCCAGTTTGGTCGCCTCAGCCATGAAGTCATCAAGAGCGTGGTGGACAAGTTCCTTACCGAACTTCAGGCGCAGCTCGAAGACAAGCGTGTGTTGCTGGAAGTTACCGATGCGGCCCGCAGTTGGCTGGCCGAAGGTGGTTACGACGTGACGATGGGGGCGCGGCCGATGGCTCGCTTGATCCAGGACAAGATCAAGCGTCCGCTGGCCGAGGAAATCCTCTTTGGCGAACTGGCCGAACATGGCGGTGTGGTGCACATCGACATCAAGGACGGCGAGCTGACCTTCGACTTCGAAACCACGGCCGAAATGGCCTGACCGTTAGTTGCAACAAAGCAAAAGGCGCCGAAAGGCGCCTTTTTGCTGACTTCAGAAATACGCCGATTTGCTGTGGGATCTGTGTGTTTCTGAAGGGTGAGGCAAATCGCAGACAAACAAAAACGCCCGGCATCAGCCGGGCGTTTTGTATTGACTTGTTAGCGAGCGCGGTAAGTGATGCGCCCTTTGCTCAAGTCATAGGGCGTCAGCTCGACGCGCACTTTGTCACCGGTAAGAATACGAATGTAGTTCTTGCGCATCTTGCCGGAGATATGCGCGGTTACGACGTGCCCATTTTCCAACTCCACACGAAACATGGTGTTGGGCAGGGTGTCGACGACAGTGCCTTCCATTTCGAAGCTGTCTTCTTTCGACATGCAGTAAAGCCCTCGGTATCCAGTGAATGGCCCGGTGCAACTGCGCCAGGCAAAAGCGGCGTGCATTGTGCCCGAAAAAGGGGGGTCAAGCCAAGGGGTTCTAGCTTTAAAGGCGCAGGGTTCTAACTCAGGACCACCCACCGTTGGTTAATCAGCAGTTCAATGGGGCGATATTGGGTCTTGTAGTTCATTTTCTTGCAGTTTTTGATCCAGTAACCCAAGTACACCGCCTCCAGTCCCAGGCGCTGGGCTTCGTTGATTTGCCAAAGGATGGCAAACCGCCCCAGGCTGCGCCGCTCTTCGTCCGGCTCGTAGAAGGTGTACACCGCTGAAAGCCCATTGGGCAGCAAGTCTGTGACGGCAATGGCCATCAGTCGCCCTTCGAGACGGAACTCGTAGAAGCGGGAAAACGGCAGGTCACGCACCAGGAAGGTCGAGAACTGATCCCGACTGGGCGGGTACATGTCGCCATCGGCATGGCGTTGTTCGATGTAGCGCTGGTACAGGTCGAAATATTCTTCGGTGAATTGCGGCTTGGCCGGGCGGACCTGCAGGTCGGCGTTGCGCTTGAAAATGCGTTTCTGCTGGCGGTTGGGCAAAAATTGCGCCACGGGAAGGCGCGCCGGGACGCAGGCGTTGCAATGTTGGCAATGGGGCCGGTAAAGGTGATCGCCGCTGCGACGAAAGCCCATTTCCGACAGGTCTGCGTAGACATGCACATCCATGGGCTGGCTAGGGTCGAGGAACAGCGTGGTGGCCTGCTCCTCCGGCAGGTAGCTGCAAGAGTGGGGCTGAGTGGCATAGAACTTCAAACGCGCCAACTCGGTCATGATCAACCCTCGGATAAACTTTTAAATTTAAGTGTAAGCCAGGAGCGCGAATGTCGCTCAGCAAACCCAGGTCGCGTGGTTGGGTTGATCCAGATGGGCCTTGAGATAGCCAGCAAACTCAGTCCGTGGTATCGAGCGGGCGCCCAGGCTGTGCAGGTGCTCGGTGGGCATCTGGCAGTCGATCAGCACGAAACCGGCGGCCTTGAGGTGTTGGACCAGCATCGCGAAGCCAAATTTGGACGCATTGTCGGCCCGGCTGAACATGGACTCGCCAAAAAACAGCTGCCCCATGGCCAAGCCATACAGGCCGCCCACCAATACCCCTTGGTCCCACACTTCCACCGAATGGGCGAAGCCGCGGCGGTGCAGTTCCAGATAGGCGGTTTGCATGGCCTCGGTGATCCAGGTGCCCTCGGCATAATCCCGCGGCGCGGCGCAGGCCTGGATGACTGCCGCAAAATCCTGGTCGAACGTCACTTCATAGCGCTGCTTGCGCAGCAGTTTGCCCAGGCTGCGGGATACGTGCAGTTCGTCGGGAAACAGTACCGTGCGCGGGTCTGGCGACCACCAGAGGATCGGTTGCCCCTCGGAAAACCATGGGAAGCAGCCGTGGCGATAGGCCTGGATCAGCCGGTCGGCGGACAGATCGCCACCGGCGGCCAGTAACCCGTTGGGATCGCGCATGGCTTTTGCCAGTGGCGGGAATTCGAAGCTGTTGCGTTGTAACCAGGTCAGCATGGGGATCCGGCGTAGTAGAAGGGGAGGGCGGCAGGTGGCGGGCCTCGCCCATCCGCGAGTGCCCGCCTGGAAGGTTAACCGTCAAGCGGCCGGGATGTCATCGAGATACTTCTCCGCATCGAGTGCCGCCATGCAACCGGCGCCCGCGGAGGTAATTGCCTGGCGATAGACATGGTCAGCCACATCGCCGGCGGCGAACACGCCCTGGATATCGGTCGCGGTGGCGTTGCCTTCGCTGCCGCCGCGCACGAGCAGGTAGCCGTCACGCATCTTCAACTGGCCCTGAAACAGCTCGGTATTGGGTTTATGGCCGATGGCAATGAACACGCCGGCCAGGGAAAGGGTGCTGGTTTCGCCGGTCTCGCTGTGCCGCAGGCGCGCGCCAGTCACGCCGCTGGCGTCGCCCAGGACTTCATCCAGGTTCTGGTTCCAGTGCAGCTTGATATTGCCGCTGGCGGCCTTTTCGAAGAGTTTGTCCTGCAGGATCTTCTCTGAACGCAGCTTGTCGCGACGATGGATCAGGTGCACTTGCCTGGCGATGTTCGACAGGTACAGGGCTTCTTCGACTGCGGTATTGCCGCCGCCGACCACGGCCACCACTTGGTTGCGGTAGAAAAAGCCATCGCAGGTCGCACACGCGGAAACTCCTTTGCCGGCGAAGCTTTCTTCCGAGGGCAGCCCCAGGTACTGGGCCGAGGCGCCGGTGGCAATGATCAGCGCATCGCAGGTGTAGGTGCCGCTGTCGCCGATCAATTCAAATGGACGCTGTTGCAACTTGGCGGTGTGGACATGGTCGTAGACGATCTGTGTGTCGAAGCGTTCGGCGTGTCGTTGCATGCGCTCCATCAGTGCCGGGCCCGTCAGGCCTTCGACGTCGCCGGGCCAGTTGTCGACTTCCACGGTGGTGGTGAGCTGGCCACCGGCCTGCAGGCCGGTAATGACAACGGGTTTGAGGTTGGCCCGGGCAGCATAGACAGCTGCGCTGTATCCCGCTGGGCCGGAACCGAGAATGATCAGGCGTGAATGCTTCACTTCGCTCATAAAAAACACCTCATAAGCCTTTGTCACAAAAGAGAATGCATGGTCCAATTGGCGCGTGTACACCCTGTATCGGGCTATGCTGTGAGGCAATGCCTTGGCGCGGACAAACCCGTACAATGCTTGAGTTTTGAACGCAGGATGGGCTAAAGGTCAAAGTCTTCGGCAACACCTGCGGTTTTCTGGATGCGCCCCACAGTGGTAAAAGTAGTACCGGTTGTGCACATTCACTTTTTTACCTGCTCGTCATGGGCAGTTTTTTATAGTCATTCAACAGATGGACGCGCCGTTGGCGCAGGAAAAGAAGCGTTTTGAAGAAATCCACCGCAGCACCCAAACCAGTCGTTCCGCTATGGCGCCAGCAATTGCACTACCGACTCAAGGAAGGTGCGTTGATCGCCATCGGTGCCCTGTGCCTGTTCCTGATGATGGCCCTGCTGACCTACGGCAAGGACGATCCGGGCTGGAGCCATAACAGCAAGATCGACGACGTGCAGAATTTCGGCGGTCCGGCCGGTTCCTACAGCGCCGACATCCTGTTCATGGTGCTGGGCTATTTCGCCTACATCTTCCCGCTGCTGCTGGCGATCAAGGCCTACCAGATCTTTCGCCAGCGCCACGAGCCGTGGCAGTGGAGCGGCTGGCTGTTCTCCTGGCGCCTGATCGGCCTGGTGTTCCTGGTGTTGTCAGGGGCCGCGCTGGCCCACATCCATTTCCACGCGCCCACCGGCTTGCCGGCCGGGGCGGGCGGGGCGCTGGGTGAAAGCCTCGGCGACCTGGCCCGGAACGCCTTGAATATCCAGGGCAGTACGCTGCTGTTCATCGCCCTGTTCCTGTTCGGCCTGACGGTGTTCACCGACCTGTCATGGTTCAAGGTCATGGACATCACCGGCAAGATCACCCTCGACCTGATCGAACTGATCCAGGGCGCCATGAGCCGCTGGTGGGCGGCACGCACCGAGCGCAAGCAACTGGTGGCGCAACTGCGTGAAGTCGATGACCGCGTCCACGACGTGGTAGCCCCGACGACGCCGGACAAGCGCGAGCAGGCCAAGGTCAAGGAGCGCCTGATCGAGCGTGAGCAGGCGTTGAGCAAGCACATGTCCGATCGCGAGAAGCAGGTGCCGCCGGTCATCACCATGGCCCCGGCCAAGCCGCCCGAGCAAAGCAAGCGCGTACAGAAAGAGAAACAGGCGCCGCTGTTCGTCGACAGCGCGGTGGAAGGCACCTTGCCGCCGATCTCGATCCTGGACCCGGCCGAGAAGAAACAGCTCAACTATTCCCCCGAATCCCTGGCGGCCGTCGGCCATTTGCTGGAGATCAAGCTCAAGGAGTTCGGGGTCGAGGTCTCTGTGGACTCGATCCACCCGGGCCCGGTCATCACCCGCTACGAAATCCAGCCGGCCGCCGGTGTGAAGGTCAGCCGCATCGCCAACCTCGCGAAGGACCTGGCGCGCTCCCTGGCCGTGACCAGCGTGCGGGTGGTGGAAGTGATTCCCGGCAAGACCACCGTGGGCATCGAGATTCCCAACGAAGACCGGCAGATCGTGCGCTTCTCCGAAGTGCTGTCCACGCCTGAGTACGACAACCACAAGTCGCCGGTCACCCTGGCCCTGGGCCACGACATCGGCGGCAAGCCGGTCATCACTGACCTGGCGAAAATGCCCCACCTGCTGGTGGCCGGTACCACCGGTTCCGGTAAGTCGGTGGGCGTGAACGCGATGATCCTGTCGATTCTGTTCAAGTCAGGTCCCGAAGACGCCAAGCTGATCATGATCGACCCGAAAATGCTCGAGCTGTCGATCTACGAGGGCATCCCGCACCTGCTCTGCCCGGTGGTCACCGACATGAAGGACGCCGCCAACGCCTTGCGCTGGAGCGTCGCGGAGATGGAGCGCCGCTACAAGCTGATGGCGAAGATGGGCGTGCGCAACCTGTCGGGCTTCAATGCCAAGGTCAAGGAAGCCGAAGAAGCCGGTACGCCGTTGAGCGACCCGCTCTATCACCGCGAAAATATCCACGACGAAGCGCCGCTGCTGCACAAGCTGCCGACCATCGTGGTGGTGGTGGACGAATTCGCCGACATGATGATGATCGTCGGCAAGAAGGTCGAAGAGCTGATCGCCCGTATTGCCCAGAAGGCCCGTGCGGCCGGTATCCACCTGATCCTCGCCACACAGCGGCCGTCGGTGGACGTGATCACCGGCCTGATCAAGGCCAACATCCCGACCCGCATGGCGTTCCAGGTGTCGAGCAAGATCGACTCGCGGACCATTATCGACCAGGGTGGCGCCGAGCAGTTGCTTGGTCACGGTGACATGCTCTACATGCCGCCGGGCACCAGCCTGCCGATTCGTGTGCATGGCGCGTTCGTCTCCGACGACGAAGTGCACCGCGTGGTGGAGGCCTGGAAACTGCGCGGCGCTCCTGAATACAACGACGACATCCTCAACGGTGTCGAAGAAGCCGGCAGCGGTTTCGAGGGCAGCAGTGGCGGCGGTGACGACGATGCTGAAACCGATGCGCTCTATGACGAAGCGGTGCAGTTCGTCCTGGAGAGCCGTCGGGCCTCGATTTCTGCCGTACAGCGCAAGCTGAAGATTGGCTACAACCGCGCCGCCCGCATGATCGAAGCCATGGAAATGGCCGGGGTGGTGACGGCCATGAACACCAACGGCTCGCGCGAAGTACTGGCGCCGGGCCCGATGCGCGACTAACGACCCGGGCGGCCTGCCGACATGCCGCTCGACCCCCACGACTTCATGAGGACTCCCATGCGCCTGATTCGCATGTTGCTGTTGCCCGTACTGGCCCTGACCACCTTGTCGGCCCACGCCGACGAAAAGGACGTGGCCCGCCTGACCCAGTTGCTGGAGCGCTCCCAGACCCTGACCGCACGTTTCTCCCAGTTGACCCTCGACGGCAGCGGCACCCAATTGCAGGAAACCGCCGGCGACATGGCCCTGCAGCGTCCGGGGCTGTTCTACTGGCACACCGATGCGCCAGCCGAACAACTGATGGTCTCCGATGGCAAGAAAGTCTCCCTGTGGGACCCGGACCTGGAGCAGGTCACCATCAAGACCCTCGACCAGCGCCTGACCCAGACCCCGGCGCTGCTGCTCTCCGGTGACGTCTCCAAGATCAGCCAGAGCTTCGACATCAGCGCCAAGGAAGCCGGTGGCGTGATTGACTTCACCCTCAAGCCCAAGACCAAGGACAGTCTGTTCGACAGCCTGCGCCTGTCGTTCCGTAACGGCCTGGTCAATGACATGCAACTGATCGACAGTGTCGGCCAGCGCACCAATATCCTGTTCACCGGGGTCAAGGCCAACGAGCCGATCGCCGCGTCCAAGTTCAAATTCGACATCCCCAAGGGTGCGGACGTGATCCAGGAATAAACCAAGACCCCCTGTGGGAAATGGCCTATGGGAAATGGTCTATGGGAAATGGCCTGTGGGAGCAAGGCTTGCCTGCGATTGCATCGCCTCGGTCTACCAGATGCACCGAGGTGTCTGTATCGCGGGCAAGCCTTGCTCCCACAGATTTGCTCTCACAGATCTACCCCTACAAATTTGCTCCCACAGATCTGCCCTGGCACAGATCATCGGCATCAGGACCCAGCGGAGGTTGCATAAGTAGTGATGGACCTGTTTCGAAGCGCCCCGATTGCCCAACCATTGGCCGCCCGCTTGCGCGCGACCAACCTGGATGAGTACGTCGGTCAGGAGCACGTGCTCGCCCGCGGCAAGCCCCTGCGCGAAGCGCTGGAGCAGGGCGCGCTGCATTCGATGATCTTCTGGGGCCCGCCGGGAGTGGGCAAGACCACCCTGGCGCGGCTGCTGGCGGAAGTCTCGGATGCCCACTTCGAAACGGTGTCGGCGGTGCTGGCCGGGGTCAAGGAAATCCGCCAGGCGGTGGAAGTGGCCAAGCAGCAGGCCGGACAGTACGGCAAGCGCACCATCCTGTTTGTCGATGAAGTGCACCGTTTCAACAAATCGCAGCAGGACGCGTTCCTGCCCTACGTCGAAGACGGGACGCTGATCTTCATCGGTGCGACCACTGAAAATCCTTCGTTCGAACTCAATAACGCCTTGCTGTCGCGGGCGCGGGTCTATGTGCTCAAGAGCCTCGACGAAGCGGCGATGCGCAAGCTGGTGCACCGGGCGCTGACCGAGGAGCGCGGCCTGGGCAAGCGGCATTTGAGCCTCAGCGATGAAGGCTTCCAGATCCTGTTTTCAGCCGCCGATGGCGATGGCCGACGCTTGCTCAACCTGCTGGAAAACGCCTCGGACCTGGCCGAAGACGACAGCGAGATCGGCGTCGAGCTGCTACAAAGCCTGCTGGGCGATACCCGGCGCCGCTTCGACAAGGGCGGCGAGGCGTTCTACGACCAGATTTCGGCGCTGCACAAATCCATACGCGGTTCCAACCCCGACGCCGCCTTGTACTGGTTTGCGCGCATGATCGACGGCGGCTGCGATCCGCTGTACCTGGCGCGGCGCGTGGTGCGCATGGCCAGCGAAGACATCGGCAATGCCGACCCGCGGGCCCTGAGCCTGTGCCTGGCGGCCTGGGACGTGCAGGAGCGCCTCGGCAGCCCGGAAGGCGAGCTTGCCGTGGCCCAGGCGATCACCTACCTGGCTTGCGCGCCGAAAAGCAACGCCGTGTACATGGGCTTCAAGGCGGCGATGCGCAGCGCCGCCGAGCACGGTTCCCTCGAGGTGCCGCTGCACCTGCGCAACGCGCCGACCAAGCTCATGAAGCAGCTGGGCTACGGCGAAGAATACCGTTACGCCCATGATGAGCCGGACGCCTATGCCGCCGGTGAAGACTATTTTCCCGAAGAACTCGAACCCCAGCGCTTCTATCAGCCGGTGCCCCGTGGCCTGGAGCTGAAGATCGGCGAGAAGCTCAACCACTTGGCGCAATTGGACCGCTTGAGTCCACGGCAGCGGAGAAAACCTTGATCCCCTTGATTCTTGCAGTTTGCGCCGGTGGTGCGGCCGGCACGCTGTTGCGTTTTGCCACCGGCAACTGGATCAACGCAAATTGGCCACGGCACTTCTATACCGCGACGCTGGCCGTTAATATCGTGGGCTGTCTGCTGATCGGTGTTCTATACGGTCTGTTTTTGATACGCCCGGAAGTGCCCATCGAGGTGCGTGCGGGGCTGATCGTCGGCTTTCTTGGCGGCCTGACGACCTTTTCATCCTTTTCACTGGATACGGTGCGCCTGCTGGAAAGCGGGCAAGTGCTGCTGGCCCTGGGCTATGCGGCCATCAGCGTATTCGGCGGGCTGCTCGCTACCTGGGCTGGCCTGTCCTTGACCAAACTTTGATAACGAGAGACCGACATGCTCGATTCCAAACTGTTACGTAGCAACCTTCAGGACGTAGCGGACCGCCTGGCTTCCCGTGGCTTTGCCCTGGACGTCGCGCGGATCGAAGCGCTGGAAGAACAGCGCAAGACCGTCCAGACCCGCACCGAAGCCCTGCAGGCTGAACGTAACGCGCGCTCCAAGTCCATCGGCCAGGCCAAGCAGCGCGGTGAAGACATCGCGCCGCTGATGGCCGATGTCGAGCGCATGGCGGGCGAATTGAGCGCCGGCAAGGTCGAGCTGGACGCGATCCAGACCGAGCTGGATTCGATCCTGCTGGGCATTCCGAACCTGCCTCACGAGTCGGTACCGGTCGGTGAAGACGAAGAGGGCAACGTCGAAGTGCGCCGTTGGGGCACGCCCAAAGCCTTCGATTTCCCAGTGCAGGACCACGTGGCCCTGGGCGAGAAATTCGGCTGGCTGGATTTCGAAACCGCCGCCAAGCTGTCGGGCGCCCGTTTTGCCTTGCTGCGTGGGCCGATTGCCCGTCTGCACCGGGCCCTGGCACAGTTCATGATCAACCTGCATGTCACCGAGCACGGCTACGAAGAAGCCTACACGCCGTACCTGGTCCAGGCACCGGCCCTGCAAGGCACCGGCCAGTTGCCGAAGTTCGAGGAAGACCTGTTCAAGATCAGCCGCGAAGGCGAGGCTGACCTGTACCTGATCCCGACTGCCGAGGTGTCGCTGACCAACATCGTCGCCGGCGAAATCGTCGATGCCAAGCAACTGCCGATCAAATTCGTCTCCCACACGCCGTGCTTCCGCAGTGAAGCCGGGGCGTCGGGCCGTGACACCCGCGGCATGATCCGCCAACACCAGTTCGACAAGGTCGAGATGGTCCAGGTCGTCGAGCCTTCGAAGTCCATGGAAGCCTTGGAAAGCCTGACCGCCAACGCCGAGAAAGTCCTGCAACTGCTGGAGCTGCCGTATCGCACCCTGGCGCTGTGCACCGGTGACATGGGCTTTAGTGCGGTCAAGACCTACGACCTGGAAGTCTGGATCCCGAGCCAGGACAAGTACCGCGAGATTTCTTCGTGCTCCAACTGCGGTGACTTCCAGGCGCGTCGCATGCAGGCGCGCTTCCGCAACCCGGAAACCGGCAAGCCGGAACTGGTCCACACCCTCAATGGCTCCGGCCTGGCGGTGGGTCGTACCCTGGTGGCCGTGCTGGAAAACTACCAGCAGGCCGACGGTTCGATCCGTGTGCCCGAGGTGTTGAAACCCTACATGGGCGGCATCGAGGTCATCGGCTAAATGGACTATTTGCCACTGTTCCACAACCTGCGCGGCAGCCGCGTGCTGGTGGTTGGCGGCGGGGAGATTGCCTTGCGCAAGTCCCGCCTGCTGGCCGACGCCGGCGCGTTGCTGCGGGTGGTCGCACCCGACATCGAACCGCAGTTGCGGGAACTGGTCAGTGGCAGCGGCGGTGAGTGTGTCGAGCGCGGTTACCTTGAGACGGATCTGGACGGTTGCGGGCTGATCATTGCCGCCACCGATGACGAACCACTCAATGCTCAGGTCTCGGCCGACGCTCATAAGCGTTGCGTGCCGGTCAACGTGGTGGACGCGCCGGCCCTGTGCAGCGTGATCTTTCCGGCGATTGTCGACCGCTCACCCTTGGTGATCGCAGTGTCCAGCGGCGGCGACGCGCCGGTGCTGGCGCGGCTGATCCGGGCCAAGCTGGAAACCTGGATTCCTTCGACCTACGGGCAACTGGCCGGGCTGGCGGCGCGTTTTCGCAGCCAGGTCAAAGGCTTGTTTCCCGATGTCCAGCAACGACGGGCGTTCTGGGAAGAAGTGTTCCAGGGCCCTATCGCCGACCGTCAACTGGCCGGGCAGGGTGCTGAAGCGGAGCGCCTGCTGCGGGAAAAGATCGACGGCCAGGCGCCGAACGCGCCGGGCGAAGTCTATCTGGTGGGGGCCGGGCCAGGCGATCCGGACCTGCTGACCTTCCGTGCCTTGCGCTTGATGCAGCAGGCAGACGTGGTGCTGTACGACCGCCTGGTGGCACCGGCAATCCTGGAACTGTGCCGGCGCGACGCCGAACGCATCTACGTCGGCAAGCGCCGCTCCGAACACGCCGTGCCCCAGGACCAGATCAACCAGCAATTGGTGGACCTGGCCCGACAAGGCAAGCGTGTGGTGCGGTTGAAGGGCGGCGATCCGTTCATCTTCGGTCGCGGCGGTGAGGAGATTGAAGAACTGGCGGCCCATGGCATCCCGTTCCAGGTCGTCCCGGGCATCACCGCGGCCAGTGGGTGCGCGGCCTACGCCGGGATCCCGCTGACCCATCGCGACTATGCCCAATCGGTGCGCTTCATCACCGGCCATCTCAAGGACGGCACCAGCGACTTGCCGTGGGCCGACCTGGTCTCTCCGGCCCAGACGCTGGTGTTCTACATGGGCTTGGTCGGCCTGCCGATGATCTGCAACGAGCTGATCAAGCACGGCCGTGGGGCGGATACGCCAGCTGCGCTGATCCAGCAGGGCACGACGTCCAACCAGCGGGTCTTTACCGGCACTTTGGCGGACTTGCCACGGCTGGTGGCCGAGCACGAAGTTCACGCGCCGACGTTGGTGATTGTCGGGGAAGTGGTGCAACTGCGCGAGAAACTGGCGTGGTTTGAAGGGGCGCAGGGGCAGGTCTGAAGACCGCATCACGCCCAATCGCGAGCAAGCTCGTTCCCACAGTGGACCATGTTTGAAGACAGTCCAATGTGGGAGCGAGCTTGCTCGCGATGGTCCCTCAAATACAGCGAAAACCCAGGATCAATCCCCAGCCCCACGCCAAATCCCTTTCCCACTCAACCTTTCCCGATCATGGGCGACCGTAAAGTCCTGCCTCGGTCCCTTGGGCACGATCCCATTGGGGTTGATGGTCTTGTGGCTGCCGTAGTAGTGGCCCTGGATGTGGGTGAAATCCACGGTCTCGGCAATGCCCGGCCATTGGTACAACTCCCGCAGCCAGTTCGACAGGTTCGGATAGTCGGCGATGCGCCGCAGGTTGCACTTGAAGTGGCCGAAGTACACCGCGTCAAAGCGGATGATGGTGGTGAACAGGCGGATGTCGGCCTCGGTCAGGTGTTCGCCCGCCAGGTAACGGCGGCTTGCCAGCAACGTCTCCAGCCAATCCAGTTCGGCAAATAGCCGGTCGAAGGCTTCTTCGTACGCGGCTTGGGTCGTGGCGAATCCGGCACGGTACACACCGTTGTTCACTGCCGGGTAGATCCGCTCGTTCAAGGCGTCGATCTCGCGGCGCAGGTGTTCGGGATACAGGTCCAGGTCGTTGCCGGTCAAGCCGTCGAAGGCGCTATTGAACATGCGGATGATTTCCGCCGATTCGTTGTTGACGATGCGTTGTTGCTGTTTGTCCCACAGCGCCGGGACAGTGACGCGGCCGGTGTAGTCCGGCGTGTCGGCGGTGTAGCGCTGATGCAGGAAGCTCAGGTTGTCGAGTTTGTCGCCTGTCGAGCCGTGGGCCTTGTCGAAGGTCCAACCGTTTTCCAGCATCAGGTAGCTGACCACCGACACATCGATCAAGTCTTCCAGGCCCTTGAGCTTGCGCAAGATCAGCGTGCGGTGCGCCCAGGGGCAGGCCAGGGAGACATACAAATGGTAGCGCCCGGCCTCGGCGGCAAAGCCGCTCTCACCCGAAGGGCCGGCGCTGCCGTCGGCAGTGACCCAATGACGACGTTGCGCCTGTTCGCGCTGGAACGTGCCGTCCTTGCTTTCATACCACTGGTCCTGCCAGCGGCCCTCGACTAACAAACCCATCTCGATCTCCTCGGCCAATAAACGTTGGAGGCGAGTCTATTCCGATAGGTTCGAAGAAAAAGCGCAAAGGTTGGGCGCTAATGATCGGTTAAATCGAACGGTCCCGGGCATCCCAATACTGCCGGGCTTTGTCGAACGCTTCTTCGCGCGCCAGACCCAGGCCACGCAAGGCCAGGGCCATGGTGGCGATCAGGGCCAATTGCGGGTAGCTGTCCTCGACGTCACCACGCCAGATCGCCTTCAAGTGCTCGGGGTCGAGGCTCTCCGGTTTGACGTGGCGCTGCTCGGCCAGTCGCGGCCATTCTTCGTCCCAGCTGACGCCGCCAGTAGTGCCGTACAGGTGGCTGTCGGCGTCCGGGTTGATCTCGATCTCACCGCCGTCACCCTTGATCACGATGGCGGTATCACCGAGCAAGCCGCTGGCGTCGCGATGCACGGCCTGGTAGCCCGGGTGGAAAATGCTTTGCAAGCCGCAACGGGCCGCCAGTGGGTTGAGGATGCGTGCCAGGGAATGGATCGGCGAGCGCAGGCCCAAGATGTTGCGCAGGTCGATCATCCGCTGCATTTGCGGCGCCCAATCCACCAGCGGCATGAAGGCCAGGCCGCCGTTGTCCAGCGCGCTGCCGACCTGCTGCCAATCCCGGCACAGTGGGATCTGCAGCAAACCCAGCAATTGTTCGGTGTAGAGCCGACCTGCCGTGTGAGCGCCGCCGCCATGCATGAAGATCCGCACGCCGTTCTGCCCAAGGCATTTGGCTGCCAGCAGGTACCACGGCAAATGGCGTTTCTTGCCGGCGTAGGTCGGCCAATCGAGGTCCACCGCCAACGCCGGGACCACCAGGCGCTCACGCAGTGCTTCGGTGAAGCCGGCCATCTCCTCGGCACTTTCTTCCTTGTGTCGCAGCAGCATGAGGAAGGCACCAAGCTGGGTGTCCTCGACCTTTTCGTCGAGCACCAGGCCCATGGCTTGGCGGGCCTCTTCGCGGGTCAGGTTGCGGGCGCCGCGCTTGCCTTTGCCAAGGATGCGCACGAACTGGGCGAACGGGTGTTCGGCCGGGGTCTCGAGGGTCAGCGCTGGGAAGTCGGTCATAAGCAATTCGTCGGTTTGGGCAGGCCCGCCAGCTTGGCGGCGAGTTTGGCGGGAGTGCCTTTGAACAATCGGTTCAGGTGCAGGCTGTTGCCTTTGTCCGCGCCCAGTTTCAGTGCCGTGTACTTGATCAACGGCCGGGTCGCGGGGGAGAGCTGGAATTCGTTGTAGAAGCCGCGCAGCAGTTCGAGGATCTCCCAGTGCTCGGGGCCCAACTCGATGTCTTCGGCGGTTGCCAGGGCCGTGGCGACCTCCGCCGACCAGTCGTCAAGGTCGGCCAGGTAACCGTCCTTGTCCAGCGCGATGGCGCGGTCGCCCACGTTCAGCGTCTTCATAGCCAGGTGTTGACCTTGTCGTGCTCGATCGACAGCTCGACGAAACCTGAGTAGTTGATGGCTTCGGCCCAGTCTGGCGTGTCCAGGGCGCGGGCCTGGAGGTCTTCGGCGAGCACGAACAGGTTCACGCCGGCGGCCTGCAGCAGGTCAAACGGCGGGCTGCCCGGTTGCAACGCGTACGTCGCGTCGCCGCACAGCAGCAGCGCATCCTGATTGCCCAGTACCCGCAGGCAACTGGCGAGGCGGTTATCGCCGAAGGGCGAATGAGACAACACATGCAAAGTCGACATCAGAGGGTGATCACCTGGTCGTAACGATCAATGAGCGCGGCGATTTGCGGCGCGGTCAGTGCTTTCACGTCGCCCAGCGCCAGGGTATCGGTGGCGATACCCCGTTCGGCGGCGCTGTTGGCGCAGAAAAACAGGTCCTCGACGCCGAACATCGGCAACGCCTGCAGGTTGGCGCTCAGGTCCTTTTGCTGGACCGCCTTGGCGTTTTGGCCGGCCTTGAGCTGGAACACCCCATCGTCGAGAAACAGCAGGCCGATGGGCAGGTCGAACGCACCGCCGGCCAGGGCGATGTCCAGCGCTTCACGGGCGCCGGGGCCGGACCATGGGGCCTGGCGGCTGATGAGCAATAAAGACTTGGCCATCACGCGCCTCCAAAGCAGATCAAACGGTCGGCGTCCTGGATGGCATCGTGCAACTGGCCCAGCCCGGACAAGGCCCAGGGCGCCTCGACACTGGCCGCCGAACGCTGGTAGCGCTGGGCTTCTTCCTCGTTCAACACCCCACGGCGCAACGCCGCCGCGATGCAGACCACGCCGTCGAGCTGGTTATCTCTGACAAAGGTTCGCCACTGCTGGGGCAGGTCCTGTTCGTCCTGGGGCGTGACGACACTGGCACAGGCGTTATAGACGCCGTCCTGATAGAAAAACAGCCGCACGATCTCATGCCCACCCGCCAGCGCAGCCTGGGCAAACAGCAAGGCACGGCGCGAGGAGGGCGCATGGGCGGCGGAAAACAGCGCGATGGCGAACTTCATGACAGACCCGATCAGCAAAACTGCGGCCATGATAAAGCTTTATGGGCGGTGGGGCGATTGCCAGCAAAGGCGCAGAAAGCCTGTTTGGATCAGGGGCGTTGAAAGATTGCTCCTGCTCGATTGCATTGTAGAGCTGTCGAGCGAAGCGAGGCTGCGATCTTTTGATCTTCGCTTGAGATTCAACTGCCGGGGGAAAGATCGCAGCCTCGCTTCACTCGGCAGCTCCTACAGGCCCGGCGGGAGCAATTGCTGGCCACGGGTTAGTCCTGGGGCTTGAGGCCATGCAACTGGCAATACTCTGCCCATTCCATCCCCGCCATCTCCGCCACTTCCCTGTGCACCTCCAGGCGTTGGGCCTGGTAGTCCTGGGGCGAGGCGGCGGTCAGTTGCAGGGTCAGTTCCCAGGCAAACAGGCCCAGGCGCTCGGCCTCGGCTTCGAAGGCTTCATGCAACCGCTCGGCGCGATACTGCGCGGCGGTCTCGCCCTTGGCCTGGGCCAGCAGCGGGTTGAGGTGGTCCAACTCGACGCGCAGCTCGGGGCGCTCGTCGAGGAATTTTTCCAGGGCTCGTTCGTGTTGCTGTTCGGTTGCCGCCATGGTCACTCCTTGGGGGATGCAGATTGTTTCTTGCTGGCCTTGGCCGCAGCCGCCAGGCATTCGAGGGCGAACTGTTCGGTGTAGGTCATCTGGATTGGCGTGGTTTCGCCCTTGACGGTGCGTTCGCCGTCGAGGATGTAGCGAATCCGCTTGTCGGTGACGCCGATGCGCTTGGCGATCCAGGACGGTGTCTGGCCGATCTGGCTGATCAGTTTGTCGGCGTATTCGGCGGTGGGTTTGTAGAATTCAGCGTTGGGGGTCATGGGGTGTTCCGCGTGGCTGGTGGCAATGGCGCGACAGGGTGCGCGAATCGCAGGCCGATGTCCCGTGTAAATTTCAGTAAAGCAGCACGAAGGCCCGGGTCGCAGTGCTACAGTCCGTTTTTTTCTTGATGAGTGAACGCAATGCGAATGTTGACCGTGGCCCTGGCCGCAACCTTGCTGGCCGGCTGCGCGGGTTCGGCGATGAAAGAGGCCCGGACCCAGGCCCCTTACAAGATTCTGACCTCGGACAAACCCGAGCAGGTCGTGGCCCAGTGCGTGCAGTTCTCCTGGCAGGACGAAGCGGTGTTCGGTGTCGATGCCGCGGCCTACCTGCAACCGGGCAAGCAAGGCGGCTTGACGGTCTACACCCGCTCTGCCGAATCGTTTGTCGATGTGCAAACCGGTGCTACGGGTACGACGTTGAACTATTACGCCAAGCATGACGACTTCGTGGCCAAGCGCCGGTTGGCGGCGTTGGCGACGTGTCTTTAAGCAACTCGAACTGAAAACCGGATCGAGTGTGGGAGCGAGCAAGCCCGCTCCCGCAGGATCAGTATTTCAATGGGTCTGAATCAGGCGCTTCTGGAGGAAGAAGTGCTGGTGGCCTGGCGGGTAGTCGTCCATCTGGCCGATTTGCGTGAAGCCGTGTTTGCGGTAGAACTCCGGCGCCTGGAAGTCGAAGGTTTCCAGCCAGATGCCCACGCAGTTTTTCTCCCGGGCCAGTTCTTCGGCCATCTGCATCAGGGTCGAGCCGGTGCCCTGGCCCCTGGCCTGTTCCGGCACCACCAGCAGCTCGATATACAGCCAGCGGAAAAACACCCGGCCGTAGAGCCCCCCGACAATTTCGTCCTGTTCGTCCCGCACCAGCCAGGCCACCAGTTCAGGTGCACTTCCACCGGTCTGGGCCGTGTTATAGGCGCGTAGCGGGGCGAGGATGGCCTGGCGTTCCTGGTCGGTGGGCGTGTCGGTGCGTTCGATTCGTAGCGTCATCGGCGATGTCCTTATTCAGTCAAGATGAACCGCAGGAGCCTATCTCAAAGGCTGCCGTGGCGTCACCCGGTGGGTGAGGGATACAGGCGCATTACGCAAACCAAGCCATACTGAAATGTCCTGATGCGCTCCCTATCCTTAAAACAAGAAGAGACCGACTCATGAAGTTCGAATCCTTAGCCCGGACCCTCATCGCTACGTCATTGACCCTCGGTTGTTTATCGACGTACGCCGCTTCCCAGGCACCGGTGGCCGCCGAGAACGGTATGGTGGTCACCGCTCAGCACCTGGCGACCCACGTGGGCGTCGATGTGCTCAAGAACGGCGGCAATGCCGTGGATGCGGCGGTGGCGGTGGGGTATGCCCTGGCGGTGGTGTACCCGGCGGCGGGTAACCTGGGCGGGGGTGGGTTCATGACCCTCCAGTTGGCCGATGGCCGCAAGACGTTCCTGGATTTCCGCGAAAAAGCCCCCCTGGGCGCCACCGCCAACATGTACCTGGACAAGGACGGCAACGTCGTCCCCGACCTCAGCACCCGTGGACACCTGGCCGTGGGCGTGCCCGGCACCGTCTCCGGCATGGAGTTGGCGTTGAAGAAGTACGGCAGTAAACCGCGGGCGGAATTGATCGCCCCGGCCATCAAGTTCGCCGAGGAAGGCTTTGCCCTGGAGCAGGGCGATGTCGATCTGCTGGAAACCGCCACCGATGTGTTCAAGAAGGACATGCGTGACTCCGGGGCGATCTTCCTGCACAACGGCGAGCCCATGCAGGTCGGCCAGAAGCTGGTGCAAAAAGACCTCGCCAAGACCCTGCGGGAAATCTCCGCCAAGGGCGCCGACGGCTTCTACAAGGGCTGGGTCGCCGATGCGCTGGTCACCTCCAGCCAGGCCAACAAAGGCCTCATCACCCAGGCCGACCTGGACAAGTACAAGACCCGCGAGCTGGCCCCGGTGGAGTGCGACTACCGCGGCTACCACATCATCTCGGCGCCGCCGCCCAGTTCCGGCGGGGTGGTGCTGTGCCAGATCATGAACATCCTCGACGGTTATCCGATGAAGGACCTGGGGTTCCATTCGGCCCAGGGCATGCACTATCAGATCGAAGCCATGCGCCACGCCTACGTGGACCGCAACAGCTACCTGGGCGACCCGGACTTCGTGAAGAACCCCATCGACCATCTGCTGGATAAGAACTACGCCGCCAAACTGCGGGCCGCGATCGAACCGCAAAAGGCCGGCGACTCGCAGAAGATCAAGCCCGGCGTGGCGCCCCATGAGGGCAGCAACACCACCCATTACTCCATCGTCGATCAGTGGGGCAATGCCGTTTCGGTCACCTACACCCTGAACGACTGGTTCGGTGCTGGTGTGATGGCGAGCAAGACCGGGGTAATGCTCAACGATGAAATGGACGACTTCACCGCCAAGGTCGGCGTGCCCAACATGTATGGCCTGGTGCAGGGCGAAGCCAATGCCATCGCGCCGGGCAAGGCACCGCTGTCATCCATGAGCCCGACCATTGTCACCAAGGACGGCAAGACGGTCATGGTGGTGGGCACCCCGGGTGGCAGCCGGATCATCACCGCGACGTTGCTGACTATCCTCAATGTGATCGACTACGGCATGAACCTCCAGGAAGCGGTCGATGCGCCGCGTTTCCACCAGCAGTGGATGCCGGAGCAAACCAACCTGGAGACGTTCGCGGCCAGCCCGGATACCCGCAAACTGCTGGAAAGCTGGGGGCACAAGTTTGCCGGTCCGCAGGACCCCAACCACATTGCCGCGATCCTGGTCGGTGCGCCGTCATTGGGTGGCAAGCCGGTGGGCAAGAACCGCTTTTACGGCGCCAACGATCCCCGTCGCAACACCGGGTTGTCGCTGGGTTATTAATCCCCTGCAGGCGCTGCCAAAGGCTGCGATCTTTCGGGCCGGGCAAAGATCGCAGTCTCGCTTCGCTCGACAGCTCCTACAGGTTTGAAGAGGGAAGGTCATGAACACCGCATTGCTGATCATCGATGTCCAGAACGCGCTGTGCTCAGGTGAAGAGGAGTGCTTCGACAGCCAGCGCGTCATCCGGACCATCAACGACCTGGCGGCCAAAATCCGGGCCCTCGGCTTGACGGTGATCCTGATCCAGCACGAAGAGTTGGAAGGCTCGCTGACGTATGGTTCTGCCGCCTGGCAACTGGCCGCCGACCTGGTGACCGCTGCCAATGACCTGCGGGTGCGCAAGACCACCGCCGATGCCTTCTACCAGACCGACCTGCAACCGTTGTTGCAGGCCCGAGGCATCGACCGCCTGGTGATCTGCGGGCTGCAAACCGACTATTGCGTCAACGCCACCGTGCGCCAGGCCCATGCCCTGGGGTACGACGTGGTTTTGGTGGCCGATGCCCACTCCACCGTGGATAACGGCAGCATGGCGGCCGAGCAGATCATCGCCAACCACAACAACCGATTGGGACGGCTGAGCAGTGCGGTATCGCGGATCGATGTGGTGCCGGCTGCCGACATCCACCTCTGACCCTAAAACCCATGACAACTGACCCTCTGATCACCGCAGCGGCGCGAGCACTGGCAGCGGGGGATCCTGTCGCTGCGCTCAATCGCGTCGCGCTGCGCAACGATGCCCCCGCCGTCGCGCTTCGCGGCATTGCCATGGCGCAGTTGGGGGATCTGGTTCGGGCCAGGGCCCTGATGCGTCGGGCGGGTGCGACCTTCGGGTCCAAGGAGGCCGTGGCACGGGCGCGCTGTGTGGTCGCCGAAGGCGAAATCGCCCTGGCGTCCCGTGACCTGGCTTGGCCGATGAAGCGCCTCGACGCCGCGCGGGCGGTGCTCGAAACCCACGGTGACCGGGCCAACGTCGCGCATGCCCACACGATCGAAATCCGCCGCCTGCTGTTGATCGGTCGACTCGACGAGGCCGAACGCAGGCTCGTTGACCTGGACCTTGCCTGCCTGCCCTTGGCATCACGAGCGGCTTGCGAGTTGGTGGCGGCGGGAATCGCCATGCGGCGCCTGCAAACGCAGACCGCCCGCGCCGCCCTCGAACGGGCCGGGCACGCCGCACGGCAAGCGGGCATCGGCGCGCTGAGCGCCGAAATTGAAAGCGCCTGGCGGCTACTGCACGTACCCGCCGCGCGCCTGATCGCCCGCGGCGAAGAGCGCTTGCTCGTGCTCGAAGAGGTGCAAGTGCTGTTGGCTGGGTCGGCGCTGGTGGTGGACGCGTGTCGCTATGGAATCAGCGGCGCTGGCATCCAGGTCAGCCTTGCCCGGCGCCCGGTGCTGTTCGCCCTGGCGCGTGGGTTGGCGCAAGGCTGGCCTGGCGATGTGTCGAGGGAAGCGCTCATGGCCCAGGCCTTCGGCTTGAAGCTGACGGATGAATCTCATCGCGCCCGGCTGCGGGTCGAGATGGGACGGTTGCGGGCGACGCTGCGTCCGTTGGCTGACGTGAGGGCAACCCCGCGCGGTTTTACCCTGGTGCCGCGACAAGCCGACGAGGTCGTGGTGCTGGCGCGAGTTGTCGAGGAGCCTTATGGGGCGGTGCTGGCATTGCTGGCCGACGGTGAAGCCTGGTCCAGTTCAGCCCTGGCGCTGGCCCTGGACATCAGTCAGCGTAGCGTGCAGCGGGCCTTGGAAACGCTGGCCGCCGCCGGCAAGGCGCAGTCGTTCGGACGCGCCAGGGCCCGTCGCTGGATGGCGCCCCCGATGCCCGGATTCGCGACGGTATTGTTACTCACCGCGCTGCCATCCGAGGATTAGGCTGCAGTCACACCCCACTGATGAGGCGAGTGAGATGAAACGTTCAGAGGCACAGATCCTGCGTGAATACGGTCCTTTCCCGGGCGTCGATTGCGTGCACGGCGTGAGCCATGACGGCGAGCGCGTCTGGTTCGCTTCAGGCGACAAGTTGCATGCCCTCGATCCCTCCAGCGGCCAGCCCGTGCATTCGCTCGATATCCCGGCAAATGCGGGCACGGCGTTCGACGGTGAGCATTTATTCCAGATCGCCGGCGACAGCATCCGCAAGATCGATCCACGCACCGGTCAGGTATTGGCGACCATTCCGGCCCCCAACAGCGGTGATGATTCCGGTCTGGCGTGGGCCGAAGGATCGCTCTGGGTCGGTCAGTACAAGGCACGCAAGATCCTGCAGATCGATCCGGTCGACGGAAGGGTGCTGCGCACCATCGAATCCAACCGCTTTGTCACGGGCGTGACCTGGGTCGATGGCGAGCTTTGGCACGGCACCTGGGAAAATGACGAGAGTGACCTGCGGCGTATCGATCCGCAAACGGCGCAAGTGCTGGAAAGCGTGGCGATGCCGCCTGGTATCGGCGTGTCGGGGCTGGAGTCCGACGGCGCCGAGCGGTTTTTCTGTGGCGGCGGTGGCAGTGGCAAGGTGAGGGCGGTGCGTCGGCCGGCGCAATGAGCTGGGCCCCGTAGGCACTGTGTAGGAGCTGTCGAGCGGAGCGAGGCTGCGATCTTTCCACTGACAATTGAGTCAAAAGCGAAAGACCAAGATCAAAAGATCGTCCGAACGCGGCCCGAGCCTTCGCCAGCTCCTACAGAATCCAGCGGGAGCAAGCGCCCTCGCCACAACAGCGGATGGCTCAGCGCTGGGAATGGTGTTTCACGGCGCACCAAGCACCATCGTCCAGTACACCCCCGCATCACTGCGCGAATCGCTGGCGGAAGCTGCGCCCATCTGGGTGAACATCGGGTTCATCAGGTTGGCGCAGTGCCCCGGGCTGGCCAGCCAGTCGTGCATGGCCTGGCTCGGCGAGCGTTGTCCGGCGGCGATGTTCTCGCCCAATTTACGTCCGCGAAAACCGGCGCGCTTGGCCCGATCGGAAGTGGAGCGACCGTCCGGGTCGCGATGGGCGAAATAATTGTCGCGGGCCATCGACCGGCTGTGGCCTTGGGCGGCCGTTCCCAACGCGGCGTTCCAGCTCAGTGGCCGGGCCGCCGCGAAGCGCTGGCGCCCGCACATCCGTGGCTTGGCCCTGGCGGCGTTGACCTGGGCCAGCAGCGTCTTGTCCGCCGCACCCGCATCACTTATCCGCGTGCCACCCATGGGCTGCGCCAGCACCACACGCCACTCATCACCGACCCGATTGACACCAATGTCGGCGTACTGGTTGTCCAGCAACGCGGCGCAATGTTCGTCTGTCAGCATGTCGAAGGCTTCTTCGGCGTTTCGCGCATCGGTCAGGCGGATGCTGCGCACGGCCCGGGCTTGATAGCCGGCGTCTTTCAAGGTTTCCCGCAGGCCACCGCGAAAGCCGATCGGCAAGCCCAGGCTCGAACGCAGCACCAGCGGCTGGGTGGCACGCACCGTGCGCCATTCGCAACGGCGCGACTGGCTACGGAAATCATTGATGGCGTCCACCAGTTGCCTTTCGCCGCGGGCGTGGGCGGGGCTGGCAAATAGAGAAAACAGGACAAGCAAGCACAGCGAAACGAAACGGCAAGAGCGTACAGGGTGGCGCATGGGGCGAACGGCTCAAGGAAGGAGAGGTGCTTTAGCGCCAGGCTTGGCGCCGATCAGTTGGAAAACCCGTCGCTGCAGGTCGGCGGGGTTTTCACGGCTGGGGTAGGACTGTGGGTTTTGAAACAAGTTTCCGGAGGACGAAGACTATCTGTGGGCTGGCGCAACACATTGTGGCGGGGGATTTAGCCAAACGTCGCCCCACCCTGTAGGAGCTGGCGAAGCCTGCGATCCTTTGATCGTTCGCTTGCGACTCAATTGTCAGGGACAAGATCGCAGCCTCGCTGCACTCGACAGCCCCTACGCTAGCCCAGCGGGGCGCCAGTTCAATTCGCCGCTTCAGCCACAGGCACCTTGACCCGTTCAACCTTGCGATAGGTCAGCAACACGATGCCCGTCACCACAATCGCGCCGCCCATCACCTGGCCCGGGTTGAGCATCTGGTCCAGCACCAGCCAGCCGATCAGCAGCGTGGCCAGCGGTTCGATGTTCATCACCGGGGCGTTGCGCGGCATGTCCAGGCGCGGCACCGAAATGAACAGCACAGTGAACCCGGTGCCATAGAGCACCACCAGGGTCGCCAGGGCGAACCAACCGGTGCTGCTGGCCGGCAGGTCGAAACCGCCGGGCAGGGCACCGGTGAGACCGGCAAGGTTGACGCTGCTGAAGACGATGAAGATCGTCAGCAGGCTGCGGACCGAGCCGCGCACCTGGGACAACTTGTGATCGGTGATCCACAGTGCGCAGGCAAAGGCGCAAGCAGCGCAAAAGGCCAGGCCCACCCCCAGCAGCCATTGCGGGCCAACGCTCTGTGCGGACGATAACCGCGCCGGCACTTCCAGCACGAACACCAGGCCCACCAGGATCATGCCCATCAACGCGGCAGTGCGCGCCGTCGGGCGTGGCCCGCCCAGCGCCCAGGTCAGCAAGGCCAGCAGGATCGGAAACACATTGCCCACCAACAGCGCCAACGCCACGGGTACCCGGGCTACGGCGGAGTACAGGCACAGGCTCTGGGCGCCGATCAACAGCCCCAGCGCCAATTGCCAGCGCCACGCACCGGGCGGCAGGCGCAAGCTCTGCCGCTGCCAGAGCACCATCGCCGCCAACACCAGCAGCGTCCCGCCCGAGCGCAGCAAGATCGCCAGCAGCACACCGGCACCGTCATCGAACGCGGCCCGCGCGGCGACGTGGTTGCCGGCGAAGGCACAGCCCATGCACAGCAGGATAAGCACGGCGAGGTGGCGGGGTAACGGCGCGGTGGTAGCAGGTGTGACAGTGGAACGGGTCATGGCAGGTGTCTCGAAGGCGGCCGCCAAGGCAAAAGGCCTCGGATCAGCTATTTTTTAGTTATAGGTTGTCGTACGACTGTAAGGTTTTTACCTCATGGGTTGCAAGGGCGAGGTTCGCAGGCCTGTGCGCTCTGGTGCATGGGTGCGGTCGCCTCGCAAGATCTGCACATTGCGCACATTGTCCGGTGCTTTGCTGTACAACAAACCTGACCGCTGTGTCGTTCACAGCCTTGCCCTTCTTGCGGAAAAACTCATGCGCCTGGCCGATTTCATCCTCGACAATATCGAGCCGATTCTTCAGGCGTGGGAAGACTTCGCCAAAACCATCACCCCCGCGTCCATTGGCATGGATTCCGTAGCCCTGCGCGACCATGCCGAGCAAATGCTGCGCACCATCGCTACTGACCTGCGCACCTCGCAAACGCGCAGGGAGCAAATCGCCAAGTCCCATGGCGAGGCCCCGCCGGCCGATGCCGAAACCGCCGCCGAAACCCATGCGGTCATCCGTCAGTTCTCGGGTTTTACCTTGGAACAAATGGTTTCCGAGTACCGGGCCCTGCGCACCAGCGTGCTCATGCTCTGGATGCCGCACACGCAGTTGGACCACAAACAGGTCATGGACGATCTGATTCGATTCAACGAAGCCGTGGACCAGGCCTTGGCCGAGTCCGTCGTCAGTTACTCGGGGGCGGTGGATGCGTCGCGCAACATCTTTCTCGGGATTCTGGGGCATGACCTGCGCAGCCCCTTGGGCGCGATCCTGCTGAGTTCCGAAGTGCTGCTGCGGGCGGGGGACCTGCCCGCCAAAGCCACCAAGATCACTTCGCGTATCTACACCAGCGTCAAGCGGGCCAACAAAATCGTCGGCGATCTGCTGGACTTCACCCGCACTCAACTTGGCTCGGGCATTCCGGTGCAGCGCTTCAACGGCGATCTGGTGGCCGCCTGCGAAGGCATGGTGGAGGAGGCGCGGGCCTATCACCCTGAAAGCGAAATCCGCTTTGAGACGACCGGTGCCCTGGAGGGCGTATTCGATCCGGCCCGCATGGAGCAAGTATTCGCCAACCTGATTGGCAATGCGGTCCAGCATGGCGCCGAAGGCACGCCAGTGACTGTTTCGTTGAGCGTTGAAAAGGATATGGCCGTGATTGCGATCAACAACCAGGGCAAGCCTATCGAGAAGGAGGCCATTGCCAGTGTCTTCAACCCGATGATCCGGCATCTGCGCGGCGGTGAGATGCAGTACGGTGCCAAGGCCGGTCTCGGACTGGGCCTGCACATCGCCTCGGCGATCGTATCGGCCCATCAGGGCACCATCGAGGTTCACTCGAAGGCACGAGTCGGCACGACCTTTACCGTTCGTATACCGCTGAACCCCGCCTGACCGACTGTCTACAAGAGCAGGGTTATATGCTTGTACGATGTCTTATCACGTAGTAAAACTGTCGTCCCGTCCAATAATAATTAACGGAGACGCACGATGGATGCTTCGCAATCTGCACCCGCCGCCGATCAGGGCCGCCGGGTCTTCCTGAAACGGTCGCTGGTGGTCTCGGCCGCTGCGGCCGCCCTTGGCAACCTGCCAGGGCTCGCCCAGGCCGAACCCTTGAGCCAGCGTTACCCAGACCCGCTGATCAACATCCTTGACCCCAGCTTCATGGACCTGCGCATCTTCAACGCCAGCGTGGAGAAACTTGCCACCGGCCTGCGCTGGGCGGAAGGGCCGGTATGGGTCGGCGACGGTCGTTACCTGCTGGTCAGCGACATTCCCAACAACCGCATCGTGCGCTGGGATGAAATCACCGGTGGCCTGTCGGTCTACCGCGAAAATTCCAACTTCTCCAACGGCATGTGCCGCGATCGCCAGGGCCGGCTGCTGGTGTGCGAAGGCTCCACCACTTCCAGCGAAGGCCGGCGCATCACCCGCACCGAGCACAACGGCACTCTCACCGTGCTGGCGGACAGTTTCGAGGGCAAGCCTTTCAACTCGCCCAATGACATCGTCTGCAAGCGGGACGGTTCGGTCTGGTTCACCGACCCACCGTTCCAGACCGGCAACAACTACGAAGGGCACAAAGTCACGCCTGTCCAGCCTCATGCGGTGTATCGCATCGACGGCGAAACCGGCAAGGTCAGCCGGGTGATCGACGACCTGGCGGGGCCGAACGGGTTGTGCTTTTCCCCGGACGAGAAGACCCTCTACGTGGTCGAAGGCCGAGCCAAGCCCAACCGCTTGATCTGGGCCATTGCCGTCAAGGACAACGGCACGCTGGGCGAGCGACGCAAGCACATCGAAGGCCTGGATTACGCGGCGATCGATGGGATCAAATGCGATGAAAGCGGCAACCTCTGGTGCGGTTGGGGCGGCAATGGCGACCCCAAGGCCGACCTGGAAAAACTCGACGGCGTGCGGGTGTTCAACCCTGAAGGCAAGGCCATCGGGCATATCTCCCTGCCGGAACGCTGCCCCAACGTCTGCTTCGGCGGGCGAGAAGGCAATCGGTTGTTCATGGCCGGCAGCCATTCCTTGTATTCGCTGTTCGTGAATACCCGGGGGGCGACGTTCGCCTGATTGAACGGTTCTCCATTGTGGCCAGCAATTGTTCCTGCTGGGCTCTGTAGGAGCTGTCGAAGCCTGCGATCTTTCGATCTTGATCTTTCACTTGAGATTCAAGTGTCTGGGGAAAGATCGCAGCCTCGTTGCACTCGACAGCTCCTACACGGCTCCTACAGGGCGCGTGTCAGCAGGAGCAATCGCTGGCCGCGGATGTCCTGTGTTTTCTGATAGGTTCAGGATTGTCCGCAACTCCACAGCTCTACGGTCGGCTGGCCCTCTGTCGGCGGTCCCAACCAGAAACTCATCGGCCGACAACGGCCATCGAAACACAATTGATAGTCGCCGGCCTGCGGCGTGCGGCCCAGTTTCAGTGGTTGCAGGGGCGGCATCTGGCGTTGGTAGTGCCAGCTGCCATTTTTCAGTAGGGCGCCTTCAGGTATCTCCATGCCCGCACCATTGCCTTTGACCCTGGCTTCACCCAGGACCAGCCCCGGTGCGGTCACACGATAGTCTTCCTCCCAGCGGATCTTCTCGATGGTGTGGTTCCACGCCAGCGTGAAATTGGCAACGGGAAGCTGTGCCCAGGCCACCCCGGCCAGACCCAGGCACAAACCGATCACGCCAAGGCCCGCCCGGCACGCCGCGAGCGCCAGATGTGCTGGAAGATCATGAGCCCGGCCAGCACGAAACCGATCTCATCGGTCAGCGGCAGGGCCACCACCAGCAACGCGCCGGCCGCAAAACACAGCAGGCGTTCCCAGGCCGGCATCTTCTGTTGCAGATAGCCGGTGGACGCCATGCCCCAAAGCCCGACGGCCAACATCGTCTTGATCAGCATGTACGCCGTCATCCACAGGTTGTCACCCTGGAGCATCAGGGCCGGGTTATAGACCGCCATGAATGGAACGACGAAGCCGGCGAGGGCGATGCGCACCGCCCAGAAGCTGATCTTCAGGCCGCTTTCCCGGGCAATGGGCGCAGCGGCGAAACAGGCCAGCGCCACCGGCGGTGTCAGGTCGGCAAGGATGCCGAAATAGAACACGAACATATGCGACACGATCAGCGGCACGCCCAGTTCCAGCAGGGCGGGGGCGGCGATCGAGCTGGTGATGATGTAGTTGGGAATGGTCGGGATGCCCATGCCCAGGACCAGGCAGGTGAGCATGGTGAGGATCAGCGACAGCAGCAGGTTGTCGCGACCGATGGCCAGGATGTAGCCGGCAAAAGTGGAAGCTACGCCGGTCAGCGAGACCACTGCGATGATGCTGCCCACCAAGGCGCAGGCGATCCCCACCGGAACGGCATGACGCGCGCCGTCCACCAGGGCATGCAGGCAGATGATGAGGGTCTCCCGCGTGCCTTTCATGAACCAGCAGGCCACCACCAGCACGGCAATCACCGCAAACACGACACCGATGCCCAGCCGGAAAAAGCCGACGCAAAGCACGCCCAGCGCGATCCAGAAAGCACAGCGCAAAGCGTAGTTCGAGACCTTGAGAATGATCGCCGAGCCGAGAATCACGATGGCTGTCAACGCCAGGCCCACCATGCCGGAAAACAGCGGTGTGCGTCCGGAAAACAGCAGGTAGACCAGCACCGCGAGCGGGATCAGCAGGTACCAGCTTTCCTTGACCGCGCTCCAGGCGCTGGGGCACTGGTCCTTGGGCAAGCCCTTGAGGTCGGAGCGTTTGGCTTCCAGGTGAACCATCCAGAACACCGAGCCGAAATACAGGCAGGCGGGTATCAGCGCAGCCTTGGCGATTTCAACGAACGGTACATTGATGGTTTCGGCCATGATGAAGGCCACCGCGCCCATCACCGGCGGCATGAGCTGGCTGCCCATGCTGGAAGTCGCCTCCACACCGCCGGCAAACGCGGCCCTGTAGCCGAAGCGCTTCATCAGCGGGATGGTGAACTGCCCGGTGGTAACGACGTTGGCGATGCCCGAACCGGTGATGGTGCCCATCAGCGCCGATGACACCACAGACACTTTCGCCGGGCCGCCCAGCTTGTGACCGAACAGGCCCATGGCGAAGTCGGTGAACAGCTTGATCATGCCGGCCTTTTCCAGGAAGGCGCCGAACAGGATGAACAGGAAGATGTAAGTAGCCGACACATAGGTTGGCGTGCCGTACAAGCCTTCGGTGCCGAACGACAGTTGGTTGATGATTTGATCGACGCCATAGCCGCGATGGGCCAAATCGCCCGGCAGATATTCGCCAAACAGGCCATAGGCCAGGAACAGGCCGCAAATGATCGGCAGCGCAATGCCCATCACTCGCCGCGCGGCTTCGAATACCAGCACGACCAGGACCACGCCGATGATCATGTCGGCGGTGGTCAGGTCGCCGGAGCGCTGGATCAGGTCGGCCTCGAACACCCATTGATAAAGGGCCGTCGCCACGCCCGCCAGGCTCAAGACCCAAGCCAGGGGTTGCCAGGGACGCTGCTTGCCATAGGCCGGGTAGCTGAGGAACACCACCCACAGCAGGAAGCCGACATGCACCGCCCGCAGCACGATGCTGGAGACCGGAGAAAACGCGGCGGTGACGATCTGAAATACTGAAAACAGCAAGGCCACGAAGAACAGTGTCTTGGGCCAGTCCCGCGGGTCCGTGGCGATGCCGTGCTGGTCTTCACTCATGAGGTACCTGCCTTCTGTTCACATTCAAGGGGCAAAACATGACGCATCAACGGTGCCGGGCGCCGTTGATGCGTAGGGGGGCTACAGCGCGCCCACTTCCTTGTAGTAGCGCTCGGCACCGGGGTGCAGCGCGATGGGCAGGTTCTTCGCGGCGTTTTTCAGGGTGATGTCCTTGGCCGCCGAATGGGAGGTACCCAGGCGAGTGAGGTTCTCGAAGAGCAGCTTGGTCATCTGGTACGCCACCTCATCCGGCACACCCTCGCGAGTGACCAGAATGTTGGTGATGGCCACGGTCGGTACGGCATCGGTCTGGCCGTCATAGGTGTTGGCCGGAATCATCGCGCTTTGGTAGGCCGGGTTACCGATCTTCTCCACCACATCGGTGGGCACCGACACATAGTTCAACGCCATGGTCGAGGCCAGGTCACGAATGGCCGCCATCCCCAGGCCGGAGGACTGCAGCGTGGCGTCCAGTTGGCGGTTCTTGATCAAGTCCACCGACTCGGCGAACGGCAAGTACTGGACGTTCATGTCCTGATAGGTCAGCCCCGCAGCCTTGAAGATCGCCCGGGCATTGAGTTCGGTGCCGGATTTCGCCGCGCCGACGGAAACGGTCTTGCCCTTGAGGTCTGCCAGGGTCTTGATGCCGGACTCCTTGCTGGCAACGATCTGGATGTAATTGGGGTAGGTGCCGGCGATGGCGCGCAGCTTGGTCAACGGTGCCTTGAAACCGGCGTCTTCCACGCCGTTCTTGGCGTCCGCCACCGAGTCGCCCAGGGCCAGGGCCAGTTCCCCACGCCCGGCTTGCAGCAGATTGAGGTTTTCCACCGAGGCCTTGGTGGCCTGCACCGACGTCTTGGCGTCCTGGATGCCACTGCTGTAGATCTGCGACAGCCCGACTCCGATCGGGTAATAAACCCCACTGGTGCCCCCCGTCAGGATGTTGATATACACCGGGGCTGCGTGGGCCGCAGTGGTGACCGCCAAGGCTGCCGCGGCGGCCAGGAGGGTGAAGCGCTTGTTGACTCGCATGGGAACTCTCCGTCTTGTTATGGCTGTATGCAGAGTCTTTCCACTGTAGTCGAAAGGAGAGTCGAGGCGCCATAGACGCTTTTGTGACGAGCAAGCTTGCTCCCGCTGGGCTCTGTAGGCGCTGGCGAAGGCTCGGGCCGCGTTCGGACGATCTTTTGATCTTGATCTTTCGCTTTTGACTCAATTGTCAGTGGAAAGATCGCAGCCTCGCTCCGCTCGACAGCTCCTACATAGCCCCTACATAGCTCCTACATAGCTCCTACAGGGCGCGCCCCAGCGGGAGCAAGCTCCCTCGCCACGGGTTCCCACTCACTGTCTGGCCCTAGGCGCCGTACTGCCACGCACCGTCAACTCAAATGGCAACACCACATGCTGTTCGGCAATCGGCTTTTTCTCGATCAGGGCAATCAGCATCTCTACCGCTTTTTGCCCAAAGATTTCGGCAGGTTGCGCAATGGTGGTCAGGGGCGGGTCGCAATAGGCGGCGAACGGGATGTCATCAAAACCCACCAGGGAAATGTCCTCGGGCACCCGCAGGCCCATTTGCTTGATGCGCCTGAGCGCGCCGATGGCCATCTCGTCGTTTTCACAGAACAGCGCACTGGGACGGTCGGCCCGTTCCAGCATCGCGGCGGCGCCGTCGTCACCGGCCTTCAAGGTGAAGTCGCCATGGCAGATCAGGCTTGGGTCGACGGCGATACCAGCCTGGTGCAGGGCATCCTGGTAGCCGGCCACGCGATCCAGGGTCAGGGGGCTGCTGCGTGGCCCCTTGATGATGCCGATGCGGCGATGACCGAGGCCGATCAGGTGCTCGGTCATGGCCTGGGCGGCGGCGCGGTTGTCGAGGCTGATGGTCGGGTAGGGCGCGTTCCTGACCACTTCGCAGGCGTTGACCAGCGGCAGGCTCTCAGCGCCTGCGGGCATTGATTCGAAAGGATCGCTGGCGCGCAACTGGATCACCCCGTCGGCCTGGTGGGCGTAGACCAGCGCGGCGAACTCGCGCTCGATTTGCACCTGGCCCTGGGTGTCGCACAGCAGCAAACGATAGCCCGCCGCCTGCGCGGCCTGCTGCGCGCCGCTGATGACCCGGGCGAAGAACGTATTGGCGATGGTCGGCACCAGGATCACCAGGTTGCCGGTGCGGCGGGAGCGAAACTGCACGGCCATCAGATTGGGTCGATAGCCGGCCTGTTCCACCGCCGCGTTGACCTTGTCCCGCGTCTGGGGAAGCACCCGTTCGGGCGATTTCAGCGTTCTGGACACCGTGGCCACCGAAACACCGGCCAGCCGGGCCACTTCACGAATGTTGGACAAAATCACCTCACGGGGCAGGGGCTACGGTTGGGGAGCTTACCGCAGGTTGAGCGCCCCACAAATGTTCATGCGTGAGCGCATGGGGTTTGACACGCAGGAAAACTGAGCCTAGATTTTCGCCATGATGTAACCGGTTACATCAACATTCTGACAGGAAGACAATCGCGATGAATCCTGTAGCACCGAAAATAAGAATGGGCTTCGTCGGCGGTGGAGAGGGCGCGTTCATCGGCCAGGCCCACCGTCAGGCCGCGGGCCTGGATGGCGGTTTCGAACTGGTGTGCGGCGCGTTCAGCCGCGACCCGCACAACGCCCGGCAAACCGGTGCGGCCTTGGGCCTGACGGCGTCGCGTTGTTACCACGACTGGCAGCAGATGCTCGACAGCGAAGCGCTGCTGCCGCTGGATCAGTGCATGGAACTGCTGGTGATCGTCACGCCCAATCACCTCCATGCACCCATTGCCAGCCAGGCGCTGAAAGCCGGTTTCCATGTGTTCAGCGAGAAACCCGCCGCCCTGGACCTCAACGAGTTGCTGGCCCTGCGGGAAGTGCTGCAAGGCAGCCGTTGCCTCTACGGCCTGGCCCACACCTACCTGGGCTATCCCATGGTTTGGCAGGCCCGGGAGATGGTGCGTTCGGGCGAGATTGGCCAGGTGCGCAAAGTGCTGGTCGAGTACCCCCAAGGCTGGCTCAGCCAGGATGTCGCCGCCCAGGGCAATAAACAGGCCGAGTGGCGCGACGACCCCTCGCAGTCCGGCCTGGGCGGTTGCATCGGCGACATTGGCACCCACGCGTTTTCCCTGGCCGAGTTCGTTGCAGACCAGCCTATCCAACAGCTATGCGCCACTTTGGGCACGCACATCCCGGGCCGGCAATTGGATGACGACGCCGCGATGCTGTTCAAGATGGCGGGCGGTGCCAGCGGTGTGTTGATCGCAAGCCAGGTCTGCACCGGCGAAGAGAACCCGCTGAAGATTCGCGTCTATGGCGACAAGGGCGCCTTGGAGTGGCGCCAGGAAGAACCGGCGAGCCTGATCCATCGCGCCGTTGACCAGCCCCTGCGCATCTTGCGTAGCGGTGTCGGCCAACCGTGGCTGTGCGCGGCGGCCACCCGGCGCATGCGCCTGCCGGCCGGGCATCCCGAAGGCTACCTGGAGGCCATGGCTAACCTCTACGGCGATTTCGCCCAGGCCATTCGCAGCCATGTCGAAGGCCCTGACGCCCCCGGCGTGCCCGGCATCGAGACCGGTTTGCGCGGCATGGCATTCATCGAGGCCGCCATCCTCAACCACCGTGGCGACGCGAAATGGACCGCCGTGCAAACCGGAGCATCCCTGTTGTGAATACCCTCGACAAGACACCGAGCGGCCTGCGTGGCCCAGGCATTTTCCTGGCGCAGTTCATGTCTGCCGACGCGCCGTTCGACACCCTGGCCAACATCGCCCAGTGGGCGGCGTCGCAAGGCTACAAGGCCATTCAACTGCCGACGTCGGGCACCCAATACATTGACCTGGCCCGGGCCGCCGAGAGCCAGGATTATTGCGATGAACTCAAGGCCACTTGTGCCCAGGCCGGCGTCGAGATCAGCGAGCTGTCGACGCACCTGCAAGGCCAGTTGGTGGCGGTACACCCGGCGTTCGACGCGCTGTTCGACGACTTCGCCCCGGCGCATCTGCGCGGCCAGCCCCAGGCGCGGACCGAATGGGCTATAGAGCAACTCAAGCTGGCCGCCCGCGCCAGCCAGCGGTTGGGCCTCAAGGCCCATGCGACGTTTTCCGGTGCGCTGCTGTGGCCGTATTTCTACCCCTGGCCGCAGCGTCCGGCGGGCCTGGTGGAGCAGGGTTTCGCCGAGCTGGCCCGGCGCTGGTTGCCGATCCTCGACTGCTTCGACGCGGCCGGCGTGGACCTGTGCTACGAAATCCACCCCGGCGAAGACCTCCACGACGGGGCCTCTTTCGAGCGCTTCCTGGAGGCGGTCGATCATCACCCGCGGGCGGCGATTCTCTACGACCCCAGCCATCTGCTGCTGCAACAGATGGACTACCTGGGCTTCATCGACCGCTACCACGCGCGCATCCGCATGTTCCACGTCAAGGATGCCGAATTCCGCCCCGATGCCCGTTCCGGGGTGTACGGCGGTTACCAGGGCTGGGTCGATCGCCCCGGGCGGTTCCGGTCGTTGGGCGATGGCCAGATCGATTTCAAATCGATCTTCAGCAAACTGACCCAATACGATTTCAGCGGGTGGGCGGTTTTGGAATGGGAGTGCTGCCTGAAGGATTCGCAACAGGGCGCCGCAGAAGGGGCGGCGTTCATCCAGCGGCACATGATCAGCAGGACTCGCAAGGCGTTCGACGATTTTGCTGGTGTCACGGCGGATGAAGATTCCAATCGGCGGTTGCTGGGCTTGCCCCCAATGCCAATGACATAACCCTTGTGGCGAGGGAGCTTGCTCCCGCTGGGCCCTGTAGGAGCTGGCGAAGCCTGCGATCTTTTGATCTTGATCTTTCGCTCTCGACTCAATGGGCTGTGGAAAGATCGCAGCCTCGTTGCACTCGTCAGCTCCTACACAGCTCCTACAGAGCGCGTCCCAGCGGGAGCAAGCTCCCTCGCCACAAAAGCAGGCCACATAAAGCAGGCCACAAAAGCGGCACAAGGCTTTTTTTCACAAGAACAACAATAAAACGGTGACTGTCATGACCACGATGAACGCACGCCTGAGCGTGATGATGTTCCTGCAGTTCTTTATCTGGGGTGGCTGGTTCGTCACCCTGGGGACTTTTCTTTCCAGCACGCTGGGCGCCAGCGGCGGGCAGATCGGCATGGCGTTTTCCACGCAGTCGTGGGGGGCGATCATTGCGCCGTTCGTCATCGGCCTGATCGCCGACCGCTACTTCAATGCCGAACGGATCCTGGCGATATTGCACCTGCTGGGCGCGGTGTTGCTGTATCAGCTGTATTCGGCGGCGGATTTCAGTGTGTTCTACCCGTACGTGCTGGCGTACATGGCGGTCTACATGCCGACGCTGGCCCTGGTCAACTCCGTGGCGTTCCGGCAGATGCGCGACCCGGCGCTGGAGTTCTCGCGTATCCGGGTGTGGGGCACGATTGGTTGGATCGTCGCCGGCGTGGTGATCAGTTTTGTGTTTGCCTGGGATTCGCGTGAAGCGATCTTGGCGGGCGGCTTGCGCAATACCTTCCTGATGGCGGCCATCGCGTCCCTGATCCTTGGGCTCTACAGCTTCACGCTACCGGCCACGGCGCCGCTCAAGGAACAGGCCAGCACTGGCGGCGTCAAGCAACTGCTGGGGCTGGACGCGTTGGGGTTGTTGAAGGACCGCAGCTACCTGGTGTTCTTCATCGCCTCGATCCTGATCTGCATTCCCTTGGCGTTCTATTACCAGAATGCCAACCCGTTCCTGGCCGAAACCGGCATGACCAACCCGACCGCGAAAATGGCCATCGGGCAGGTCTCGGAAGTGTTGTTCATGCTGCTGTTGCCGCTGTTCATCCAGCGCTTCGGCATCAAGCTGGCGTTGTTGGTGGGCATGTTGGCGTGGGCGCTGCGCTATGTGTTGTTCGCCTATGGCAATAACGGCGACCTGGCATTCATGTTGTTCACCGGCATTGCCTTGCACGGCATCTGTTATGACTTCTTTTTTGTATCGGGGCAGATCTACACCGATGCCAAGGCGCCGAAGCATTTGCGCAGTTCGGCCCAGGGCCTGATTACCCTGGCGACCTATGGCGTGGGGATGTTGATCGGTTTCTGGGTGGCGGGGCAGGTGACCGATCACTTTGTCCTGGAGGGCGGCCACGATTGGAAAAGCATCTGGCTGTTCCCGGCCGGTTTTGCGTTGCTGGTGTTGGCTTGCTTCCTGTTTACCTTCCGTGGTCAGCAAACGCTCGCCGCGCCGTCAAAGGCCTGAAGCAGGGCAGGGCGTCGGTCATTTGTGACTGACGCTCAGTTTGGTGTAGGTCACTTTCCCGCCTTCATTGGAGTAGCCCTTGTTATCCAAGGTGTAGACGCCAGCCTTGAAATAGAAGTTATAGCCGTACCAGGACTTGTCCAGTTTTACCTGTTTGCCACCTTTGCCGATCAGCACCGAGAGCTGGCCTTGCTTGTCCATTTGCAGCGTGTATGAGAAGGATTTGTTCAACGGTACCTTGGGCACGGTGTAGATCACCGGGCTCTTCTTGTCCTTGGGCTTGACCCGGTACTCCACGTCGATATTGCCGGTGCCCTTGGCGTAGCGGTACACCAACTTCAACAACGGCGTGGGGGCGTCCTTGGCGTGAATCTGCGCCACGACCACGCGGCCTTCGGAAGGCACCTGGTTCACTGAAAGCTCGCCCTTGAGGGTGTTGGTGCCGCTGTTGTAGCGCCAGTTGCGGTGTTTCCCGTCCCTGCTGGTTTCCCGCAGTTCGGAACGCGGGTATTTGCTGTTACCGGTATGGGAGCCGGTGACGGGCGCCCAGAAGATGATCCTCTGGCCGTTATTGTCGAAATACTTGTTCTTCAAGGTCGGCATGGCTTTGGTCGCCACGACCTGCGCCGGCGTTTGCACCGGCAGGGTTACGCTCCAGACAGTTACGTCAATCATGATGAACACCTCCAACGGGAACGGCCGTTATCTGGCGGCCGTCAAGACAAAATACTGCCTTCCGTGGCGTTGTTTTCATGTTATCGACGAGGGTCTGTTTCGCTGGAGGCGCACCTGATGGATGGCTCTGCGATGAGCCTCTCAGGCGCTGAATTGGGCGGATTGCCATGTGTCAATTTGTTGCTGATCGGTTAGAGTACGCGCCGCCCGAGAGACGGATCCCGGGCGTTTTCCAATGGAGTATTCAATGAACCACATCAGCAAAATTGTCGCCTGCGCATTGTTCGGCTTGGCCCTGGCGGGTTGCACCGGTACCGCGATGAAAACCCAGCAATACGACAGCAGCCAATACACCGTTGTCGGCCACAGTGAAGCAAAAGCCACCGGCCTGCTGCTGTTCGGCGTGATCCCGATTCGCCAGAACAACCGTTTCGTGCGTGCCCAGACTGCAGCGATCAAGGCCAAGGGCGGCGACGCCATGATCAACACCCAAGTCCAGGAAAACTGGTTCTGGGCCTGGGTCCTGACCGGCTACACCACCTCGGTGTCCGGTGATGTGGTCAAGCTCAAGAACGTTCAGTAAAAACCCCGCTCGCCCCTGCTTGATGGGGACATTGTAGGAGCTGCCGAGCGAAGCGAGGCTGCGATCTTTGCGAGTTCAATCGAGTCTCAAGCGAAAGATCAAAATCAAAAGATCGCAGCCTTCGGCAGCTCCTACAGGACGCATTCGATCAGTGTCCTCCCACCACCATATGCGTGAACGGCGCCACATACGCCTGCAACGTCACCAGCCCGCCCACCAGAATCGCCAGCACCACCGAGTGGAAAAACACGTAGCGCAGGATTTCGCCTTCGTGACCGTACCAACGGGTGGCGGTGGAGGCGACCACGATCGACTGGGCGTCGACCATCTTGCCCATGACCCCGCCGGAACTGTTGGCCGCCGCCATCAACACCGGGCTGATGCCCAGTTGCTCGGACGTGACCCGTTGCAAGCCGCCAAACAGCACGTTGGACGCAGTGTCCGAGCCGGTCAGTGCCACGCCGAGCCAGCCCAGCAGGGTGCCGAACATGGGGTAGAAAATGCCCGTGGCGGCGAAGGCCAGGCCCATGGTCGCGTCCAGGCCTGAATAGCGTGTGAGAAACCCCAGGGCCAACATCGCCACGATGGTGATCAGCGAGTAGCGCACCACCCAGAGCGTTCGCAGGTAGTGATGCAGCAGTTGCGTGATGGAGTAGCCCATCAGCAAGCCACCGAGAATCGCCGCCAGGAAGATGCCGCTGCCGGTGGCGGTGAACCAGTTGAATTTGTAGACCGCTTCCTCGGTTTTAGGTTGAGGCACCACGGGCGGGACTTTTTCGATCTGCTGGTGGATGGTGCCGAAGGTCACCAGGGGCGAGAAGATCGGGTTGGCCTCACGCATCGGCTTGCCTTGAGGGTCGAGCTTGACCGATTGGGTCTGTGGGTCCAGCGCCGGGCGGGTATCGAACAGGTTCTTGAAACCCTGGGTACCCCAGGCGAACACGAAGACCGTGAGGATGATCCACGGCATCCAGGCCCGCAGTACAGCCGGTCGCGCATCACCGGAAAAGGTACCGCCGACCTGCGGTTTTTCATCTTCGCTCACGTCGACTTTCGAATCATCGACCCGTCCCGACAACGCTGCGGACGTGTGCACCGTGGCCGGTTTCCAGACCTTGAGAAAACCGGTGAGGCAGGCCATGGAAATCAGCGCGGCAATCACATCCACCAGCATCGGCCCGTGGTAGTTCGATACCAGGAACTGCGGGATGGCGAAGCTGACGCCGGCCACCATAATCGCCGGCCAGATTTCCAGCATCTTGCGCCATCCGGCAAACGCCCAGATCAACCAGAACGGCACGATCACTGAAAAAAACGGCAACTGCCGACCGACCATCATCGACAACTCCATTTCATCCAGACCGGTAACCTTGGCCAGGGTGATGATCGGCGTACCCAGGGCGCCGAACGCCACGGGCGCGGTGTTGGCGATCAGCGCCAGGCCCGAGGCGGCCAGGGGTGAGAACCCCAGCCCGATCAGGATCGCGCCAGTCACCGCCACCGGCGTGCCGAAGCCCGCCGCGCCCTCGAAGAACGCACCGAAGCAAAAGGCGATCAGCAGCAATTGCAGGCGCCGGTCGTCGGTGATGCGGGCGAGGGAATCCTGCAGGACCTTGAACGAGCCGTTCTCGGTGGTCAGCCGGTGCAGGAAAATGATGTTGAGGACAATCCAGCCAATGGGCAGCAACCCGTTGGCCGCGCCATAAAGTGCCGCCGAACCGGCCATGCCGGCGGGCATGCCGAAGGCGAAGATCGCGATCAGCAAGGCCGAGGCCAAGGCCATCAACGCCGCCAGGTGCGCCTTGACATGAAAGAACGCCAGGGACGCCAGCATCACCACCACCGGAACCGCCGCCAGGAGCGTCGACAGCACCGCATTACCGAAGGGATCGTAGACTTGTTGCCAGACCATGTTCCACCTCTGCTTTTTATTCTTGGAAGTGCAGGCCCCGGGGGGATTGGCAGAGAAGTATAGGCGGGGATTTGTTAAGCGATTGCCAGCCAAACCCTTGTGGAGAGGGAGCTTGCTCCCGCTGGGTTCTGTAGGCGCTGGCGAAGGTTGCGATGTGTTGATCTTTCGCTTGAGATTCAATTGTCTGGGGAAAGATCGCAGCCTCGTTGCACTCGACAGCTCCTACACGAAATTGGAGCCATCACCCTCGCTACCAAACGAAGGGTAGTGGCCATACGCAGGTTGGTAGACCGGTCCACATGAACACCGGCGCGCCCGGGGGCGCCCTACGCATAGCCACCATTGAATACAAATGCTGAAAGGCACCTGCAAAAAAATGAGCCGTGCGTCATGTAGAGGCCGGGCTACCAAACCCGATCGCTGATTCGTCAGCGACCCGGAAACGATAGAGCCCGCCCCCCAGGCGCACAAGCCGGCGGATGCTGGCGCAGTTGTAGGCAACTGGGTTCTGTAGGAGCTGGCGAAGCCTGCGATCTTTTGATCTTGATCTTGATCTTTCGCTTGAGACTCAACTGTCTGGGACAAGATCGCAGCCTCGTTGCACTCGACAGCTCCTACACAGCTACACAGCTCCTACAGGCGCAGTCCGGCGGGAGCAAGCTGCCTCGCCACAAAAGCGCTTGCTCAGTCGAACAGAGCAGTGCGCCCGTTTAGCCCTTCGCCGCCATCGCCGTCACTTCCACTTTCATTCCTTCAACCGCCAAAGCGGCCACGCCCACGGCGGCGCGAACCGGCCAAGGTTTGGCGAAGAAGCGTTTGTAGACTTCGTTGAACGCGGCGCGATCCGCCATGTCGGTCAGGTAGATGGTCAGGTGCAGGACCCGGTCCATGGAACTGCCGGCGCCTTCCAGGGCGGTCTTGAGGGCTTGCAGTGTGCATTCGCTCTGCAGGGTGATGTCGCCCAGTTCCAGGCTGCCGTCGGCGTGGGTGGGGATTTGCGTGGAAACCAGCAGGCCGCCGAAACCGGCGACGTCGGAGGAAATGGAGTCCGCGTCCGGATCTGGAATAAACGTGATATCTGGGTTGCTCATGCAAAGCCTCATGCTGGAAAAGAAAAAGGACCGCCGCAGTTTACCGTCCATTGCTGCGCCGTTCCTGCATTCCTTTACCCGTGCGCTCCCAATCGCTGTTTTGTACCCGTGCCTGGATGTAGGCCTCCAGCGTCGTGGTGCCGTGCAAGGTGTCGTCGCCCACATCGAAGCCGCTGTCGAGGCTGACAGCGCTCATGCGCGTGGCCCGTGGCGCCCATGATCACGTACATAACTGATCTCCCAGAATCAAAGGCCGCCCTGGGCCGGACGTTGGGTTGTCATCGCCGGTTCAAGGGGCGGTTGCGCGCCGTTGAGGCGTGCGGCCAGTTGTTGTGCCTGTTCCCATCCCAGCGCGGGCTGCAGCCAGTCGAGCGCATCTTCGGCACTGAAGGCCAGTACCCGCTGCTGCTGGTTGGCAATGTCGCCATACGTCACCAGGGCCAGGCCGTCACAGCCAAACGGGGTCTCGCTGGCCTGGGCCAGGGCGGCGAGGAAGATTGGCGCCGATTGCCGGTCGGTCGTGTAGGTGAGGTGCTGCGCTTGGGAGGGCGAGGTGGTTGCTTGCGATTCATACCAACCCTCCACGGCGACCAGTACGCGGCCTTCGTGCTTGATGGGGTCGAAGACCTTGGAGCGCATGACCAGATGCAAGGGCAGATGCGTCAGCGGTGGCATCGTTCCGACCGACCAGATCGGCGACCAGCCCCAGCGAACCTTGATGCACTCCAAGTGACCACCACGACGGCGAATGGCGCTGACCTGCATGTTTGGCTTGATCAGGTTGTGTCCGTCCTGGGCCCTGGGCGGCGTTGTCACGTGCAGATCCAGGGGCGTCACGCTTGTACCGAAACGGCTGCCGGGCGGGTCTCGCTGGGCTAAATACGCCAGGGAGTCTTTTGAAGAAACGTGTTGAACAAGACCGTCACACATAACGAAAACTCCCGGCAGTGAAACCCAAAGAAGCCTTGATCTACCCGCCGTTCAAGCCGTGACGTCGAAGCGCGTCAGCGGGGCTTTCAGCGGTGTCATGTAGGTCCGAACCCATGACGAAATGCTTGGTTCGAAAATCCTTGCGGCGGGGAGACGAGCGGGCAACGGGGTGAATGCACTACCGCCATCGCGAGCAGGCTCGCTCCCATCCCGTTGTGCATGGATGAAGTCCACGAAAGCCCTCAGCGGCGAAGCGCTGGAAGCGGGGGCCGATGGGGAGGGCGATCATGTCTTGCTCCAGGCGTTCGTCGTAGCGAATGCCCGCGTCACAGCAAGCCGCGAGCATGTCGACAAAGCTCTCTTCGGTGACCACTTCCAGGCGGATGTCGGGGTAGCTTTTCAGGAACGGTGTGATGATCGCTGGCAACACCAGCCGGGCGGCGCTGACCGGCACGTTCAACCTGAGGGTGCCCGAAGGATGGTCGCGAAAGTCGTTGACCACGTCCATCGCCGCTTCGACTTCGCCCAGGGCCGGGACGATGCGTTCCATCAACCGGGCACTGGCTTCGGTCGGGACCACGCTGCGGGTGGTGCGGTTGAGCAGGCGCACACCGAGCCGGCTTTCCATCCGGCGGACGGCATCGCTGAGGCTCGAAGCGGATTTGCCGCTCAGCCGCAGCGCCAAGGCCTGATCCGCCACCTGGGCCTGAGCAACGTCACGGCCGCGCAGGTCAAGCAGGCCCAGGGCATTGCCCAAGTGGTCTGCGTGCAGAACCACTACAACCTGACCCATCGCGACGACGAACAACTTATCGCTGACTTGGGCCGGCAGGGCATCGCTTACGTGCCGTTCTTCCCCCTGGGCGGCTTCATACCGCTGCAATCGCAGACCCTTTCCAGCGTGGCGGCGCGGCTGCAGGCGTCACCGCTGTGCGTGGCCCTGGCGTGGCTGCTGCAACGAGCGCCGAATATCCTGCTGATTCCCGGTACATCATCGTTGGCGCACCTGCGGGAGAACCTCACGGCGAGTGAGCTGACGATTCCTGCGCCGATGCTGGCCGAGCTGGACGGGTTGGTTGGGGCAGACTAAAAAGACAGCGGTCTGGCTGCAATGCTGTTCGCACGTAGGAGCTGTCGAGCGAAGCGAGGCTGCGATCTTTCCCCAGTCACCTGAGTCCCAAGCGAAAAGATCGCAGCCTTCGGCAGCTCCTACAGAACCCCGCGGGAGCAAGCCCCCACGTACCTCCGATGAACAGTATCAGCGTCTAGGCATCGCTTTTATCCGTTTCGTTACGGTGGTGTTCCTGCCAGTTGTCGACCGGGCGGGCACGGTCTTCGTTGAACATGTCCGTGAGCAGCGCATTGGCACGCTGGTAGGCATCGTGGCGGAACTTGAGGTCGTCTTCCGGCTGGGCGACGATCTCCTCCAGCATCCTGAGGTTTAGCCGGCGGAACTGGTCTGCCCGCTCACGCGCTTCGTAAGCCCCGACACCCATGCGCTCCAGCGCACTGCGACCCAGTGACAGCGCGCTCTCGAAGGTTTCCCGCTCGGCGGCCTCCACACCCATTTGCCGAAGGGTGATGAGGTGCCCCATGTCCCGCGCGCGCACGATCAACTGCAACGCAGGGAAGTGCTCCTGGGCCAGTTGGGTCAGCGCCAGGTTGTCTTCCCGATTGTCGATCGCGTTGATCAGCACCACCGCTTGGGCCGCGCCGGCTGCATGCAGCAGATCCAGGCGCGTGGCGTCGCCATAAAAGACTTTCACACCGAACTTGCGCAGGGTCTCGATGTTGTCAGGGTCGTGATCCAATACCACCACCTCGACGCCGCAGGACATCAACAGGCGTCCGGCGATCTGCCCAAAACGGCCGAACCCGGCGATGATCACCCGCGGATTCTGCTGGTCGACAAGGTCGGATTCGCGTTTGTTTTTCTTGGCGACGGACTCGAACCGATCCAGCAACACGATCAGCAAGGGCGTCAGGCACATGGACAAGGCCACCGCCAGGGTCAGGCTCTTGCCCCATTGATCGGTCAAGATGCCGGCCACGGTCGCCGCGCCGAACACCACGAAGGCGAATTCGCTGCCCTGGCCCAGCAACACCGCCTGCCAGGAGCGCTGGCCGGCGGGAACGTTGAGGAAGCGACCCGCGGCCTTGATCACCAACAGCTTGATGAGGATGAAACCCAGGGTCAGGGTGAGCACCTTCAGCGGCGCGTCGATCAGGGTGCCGAAATCGATCGACATGCCGACGCCGATGAAAAACAGGCCCAGCAGCAGGCCCTTGAACGGTTCGATGTCGCTTTCCAACGCGTGTCGGTATTCGGAGCTGGCCAGCAGCACCCCGGCGAGAAACGCGCCCATGGCCATCGACAAACCGGCTTCCTCCAGCAGAAAACCGAAACCGAACACCAGGAACAGCGCCACGGCACTGAAAATCTCCCGCAAGCCTGAGCGTGCGGCGAAGCGCAGTAGCGGTCGGGTCACGTAGCGTCCCAGCAGCACGACAATGCCGATGGCGGCGACGATCTTGCCAATCGATAGCAACAGCGCTGTGCCCGAAGGTGTGGCGCCGTGGGCCGACAACAAGGGAATCATCGCCACCAGGGGAATGGCCGCGATGTCCTGGAACAGCAGCACGGCAAAGCTGCTGCGGCCCACCGCAGTGGCGGTCAGGTTGCGCTCGTTCATCGCCTGCATGGCGATGGCGGTGGAGGACAGGCTCAGGGTCAGGCCCACCAGCAGCGCTGCCGTCCAGTTCAGGCCAAGGGCCGTACAGAACAAGCCAATGGCGGCACCACAGGCGAGCATCTGCAGGGCACCGCCACCAAACACCATCCTGCGCAGGGCCCAGAGCCGTTTGGGATCGAGTTCAAGGCCGATGATGAACAGCATCAGGACCACGCCGATTTCAGCGAACTCCAGGATGGCCTTCACATCGGTAATCAGCTTCAGCCCCCACGGGCCGATGACGCACCCGGCCAGCAGGTAACCCAGCACCGGGCCCAGGCCAAACCGAACGGCAATCGGCACGATCAACGTCGCCGAGGCCAGGTAGATGAGCATTTCAATCAGGCTGTGCGTCTGCATCTCAATCTTCCTTCCAGGCGGCCAGGCGTTCGCCGTAATGTTCGATTTGGGCGCGTTGGGCCTCAGGGTCGGCGGCATAGGCGCCATGCACGACCACCGGCTCCAGCCAGCGCATGCCGCAATAAATGGCGGTGGCGTGGAGCGGTTGGGCCAGCGCCGAAAAATCGGGATAGTCGCCGATCGCAAAATGCGCGTGATCGCCGCCGGTGCTGACGGCCCATAGCAGGCCCTTGTCCTTGAGGACCGTGGCGCCTTTGCCATAGGCCCAGCCGTGGGTGAAGACCTTATCGATCCACAGTTTCAGCAGGGGCGGTGTGCTGTACCAGTACATCGGGTGCTGGAGGACGACAAGTTCTGCTTGTTCCACCGCTCGCTGTTCCGCCTCGACGTCGATGTCGAAGTTGGGGTAAAGCGCGTAGAGCGAACGTATGACCACGTCCGGGTTGGTCGACACTCGCTTGAGCATCTGCTGGTTGACCTGCGACTTGTCGGGGTAGGGGTGCGCGTAAATGATAAGAATCATCGGTGAATTCCTTGGTTTGGCGCCGTCGATGCCTGTCTGTCGAGCAAGCTTGCTCCCGCTGGGCCTGTAGGAGCTGCCGCAGGCTCGGGCCGCGTTCGGACGATCTTTTGATCTTTCGCTTGAGACTCAAGTGTCTGGGGAAAGATCGCAGCCTCGCTTCGCTCGGCAGCTCCTACAATGAGCGCGAGCGATGGCACTTGGAGCCGAGCGATATAAACAAGAACGCCTTCCAAAGCGCAGGCTCCAGGCCGGAAAAACCGGACATCCTACCGAGGAAGGCGCTGATTGTTTAGCGCGGATCGATACATCGGTCACTTCAGTCAAGCGGTAGCGAGACCCTGGCCTCCAACCCGCCACTGCGTCGATTCCTCAGGGTCAGCGTGCCGCCATGCTCCAGCACCGTCGCTCGGGCCGCCGACAGGCCCAGCCCGACACCGCCGGTGTGCTTGTTGCGTGAGCCTTCGATGCGAAAGAACGGCGTGAAGACCTGCTCAAGGTATTGCGCGGCGATGCCCGGTCCGCGATCCAGAATGCGAATGTCCACACGATTGGCGTTGGCTTCGAGGCGAACAGTTGGCGCGCCGCCATATTTGATCGCGTTGTCGATCAGGTTGACCAAGGCACGTTTGATGCCGATGGGACGACCGACATAGACCAAGCGCTGGGCACCTTCGAACGCGACCTCGGTACCGGCGTCCTTGAGGTCATCGACGATGGTGTGCAGCAGCTCGGCCAGGTCGAACGCGGTGGCATGTTCCAGCCGGGCATCGTCGCGGAAGAATTCCAGGGCTGAGTTGATCATCGCCTGCATTTCGTCCACGTCCCTGAACAAGCGCGATTGCTGCTCGGCATCCTCGATGAACTCCCCGCGCAGGCGCATGCGGGTCAACGGCGCGCGCAAGTCATGGGAGATGGCGGCGAGCATCTGCGTGCGGTCCTGCAAAAAGTGCTTGAGCTGGGCCTGCATGGCATTGAAGGCGAGGATCGCCTGGCGGATTTCGTGGGGGCCGATGACCGGAATCGGTGGCGCCTGGTGGTCGACGCCAAAGCGCCGGGCGCCTTCGGCAAAGCGTTCCAGCGGGGCGGCCAGGTGCCGGGTGGCGATCAGTGCGACGATCAACGTCGACAGCAGGATCAGCGCGATGATAATCCCGTTGCGCGCCCACTCCCCCAGCCCCCAGCTGCGCGAGGGCACGGAGAAGATCACCCACGAATGGTCGACCAGCTCGATGATCACCGCGTAGCGTGCGTCGGGTTGATCGGCCGGCCAGTCGCTCGGTTCGTAGGCTTCGATCCTGGCGTCCGACCGGCCCAACTGCTGGCGCAGTAACGCCGAGCCTTCACTGAACCCCGGGTTGTCGATCACCGGCAACCGGGCGTCTTCATACCGATGCAACCATTGCGCGTTGAATGTCTGGTTGCTGGCGGCCCTGGCAATATCGGGTCGTTGTTCGGGGGCGACGGAGTCGATGATGCGGGTGATGGCGGAGGCCTTTTCCATCAGGCCGGTTTCCATCAGCGGCGGGCGCGCCCAGGCGCCGGCCAGCAGGCTGAACAGCTGATTGAGGGCCAGCAACGTGAGCATGGCGATCAGGGTGGTCAGGGCGATCCAGCGCGCCACCGTGTCCCGTGGGAGATGGGTGCCCGGGCGCTTCATCGCTTCACCACGTAGGGGCTGAAGAGGTAGCCGCTGTTGCGCACGGTGCGGATCATCGACGCGCCGGTGACGTCGGTCTCCAACTTGCGCCGCAGGCGGCTGACCTGGACATCGATGCTGCGGTCGAACGCCTCGAAGGTTTCGCCGCGTGCCAGGTCCAGCAACTGCTGACGAGTCAGCACCCGGCGCGGGTGTTCGGCAAACACCAGCAGCAGTTCGAACTCTCCGGCCGACAGCGGGATCATGACCTTGTCTGGTGAGCGCAGTTCGCGCCGGGTGACGTCCAGTTGCCAGTTTTCGAACTCCAGGATCGGTCGCGATGAGTCGTTCAATGTGCCTAGGGCTTCGCCAGTGCGCCGCAGCACGGCACGCACCCGGGCCAACAGCTCGCGGGCGTCGAAGGGCTTGGTCAGGTAATCGTCCGCGCCCAGCTCCAGGCCGACGACGCGGTCACTCAATTCGCCCATGGCGGTGAGCATGATGATGCCGACGGTGTGCTCGGCCCGCAGTCGTTGGCAGAGCACCAGGCCGTTGTCGCCCGGCAGCATGACGTCGAGGATGATGAGGTCCGGCACCCGACGCTCCACCGCCTGCCACAAGGCGTTGCCATCGGCGGCCACGTCCACGCTGTAGCCATGTTGTTCGAGGAACTTGCGCAAGAGGGCGAGGACTTCGAGGTCATCGTCCACCAGTAATAAATGGCTCACGGTGGGCACGCAGGGTAATGAATACAGGAGGCGATACTAGGGTCAATCCAGGGGCTGCGTCATATATTTCAATCCGGCAATAAAGTTGCCAGCGGGCAATGTTCTGGAAATCTGCGGGCAAAAAAACGGCGGCAGGATGGCGTTGATGTCGGTCAGTTAAACCACACGCCAACGCTGCTTCTGTGGCAAAGGGATGTGCTGGGCTCTGTAGGCGCTGGCGAAGCCTGCGATCTTTTGATCTTTCGCTCCAGACTCAATTGGCAGTGGAAAGATCGCAGCCTCGCTTCGCTCGTCAGCTCCTACAGACCCAGCGCGAGCTTGCTCCCTCGCCCCAGGAATTTGGTGTTTGGCTTGTGATCGGCATAGGCAGCAAGCCTCCCATTCCTCGCCGAGATAACCCTGTATGCCGATCACCAAGCCCGCTCCGCTGTTCGTTCGCTCCACCGTCGTGGTTGTATTGGCGGTACTCGCCAGCGGTTGCTCCAGCACGCCAGCTGCAAAACCAGGTTCCTGTGACCGCGCGACCTATACCGTTCACGATCCCGCAGAACCAGTCAACCGCGGCATCTTTGCGTTCAACCGGACCGTGGATGACTATGCGCTGGCCCCCGTTGCCCGTGGTTATCTCAAGTTGCCGGAGGTGTTCCAGGCCGGTGTCCACAACTTCGTGGCGAACTTCGGTGAGCCCAAGGTATTCATCAACGACTTGCTGCAAGGCAATGCCCAGCGCTCGGTCAACACACTGGGGCGATTCGTCATCAACACCACGGCGGGCATCGGCGGGCTGATCGACGTGTCGGGCAAGCTGGGCATCGAGCGCCACAAGGCCGATTTCGGCCAGACCTTCGGCGTCTGGAACGTCGTCCCCGGGCCGATCGTGGAACTGCCATTGCTGGGCAGCGCCAACCTGAGGGACGCGACGGGCAAAGTGCTGAGTTTCGCCGTCGACCCGTTCGGCGACAACAGCAGCACCGTCGACACCCTGGGCACGATCAACACTGTCGGCGGCGTTGTCGATGGCCGCGCCGAGGCATTGCCACTGACAGACGAGTTGCGGACCCAAGCGGATTACTACGCGGCACTTCGCGACGCAACGGCGCAGCGGCGTGCCGATTTTGTCGCGCAGGGGAAGTTGGGGGCGGTCGCGCAGGGCCATCCGCAATGCCAGGGAGCAGAGGTCGGCGATGAGTAACGCGACGTTGGTCTTGCAGCGGCGAATAAAACAGATCGGCCAGGATGCGTTGCATTGCCGTGAACTTGAACTGCGGTTGACCGAGGACGGCCGTCATGTGCTGCTCAGTCGCTACCTCGAGTTGTACTGCCACGAGAAGGCCGGCGAGTGTTCGGTGCGGCATTACCGGGTGCCGCTGGCGAGCATGATTCGCTGGATGGTCGATAACGCAGAGCAGAGGAGTACCTAGTCGGTTTCAGTACTGCAGGTCGTAGAGCACCGGGTAATGATCGCTGCGCAACGCCTGTCCCCGAAAAATACGCAGCACTTCATCGTGCCCCCGTACCTTGAGCTTACCGGCATCGCGAATCAACTGGCGCTCATGAAGCCAGGATTTCTTGATCTGCACTGCGGCGTCGCAGTATCCACGCGCCACGACGCCTTCATGGACGTAGGCGTAGTCCAGTTGTGAAGGGATGGCGAAATCACCGTAGCCCAGGTCACCGCCCAGCAGGCTCGAGACGTATTGATCGATCGGTGTATAGAAGCGACTCACCTCGTCCAGCTTCTTGTATTCCTTTTTGGCCTGGGTTTCGGTGGAGCGGATGGTGACGTGCGTGAAGCCGCTGCCTTCGGGGAACACCGCGCTCATCCTGGTTGCGCCACGGTAAGCGGAGATTGTCTTGGGGGCCGAGCTATAGGGGGTGTTGAGGTCGCCGCCGAAAAATACCAGGCGTTGAAAGTCGCCTTCATGGATAGAACCGAGTTCCTGCATGTCCCCCAGTATCTGCGGCCAGGCGTTTCTTGACGCATTGGCATGGCAGAAGGCGAATGTGTTGCCTACATCGTCGGTCAGTAGCAACGTGGCGCGCCTGGCTTCCGGGCCCAGCGGCCAACTGTAGCGTTCCGTGAATTCGTTGGCCCGGTCCGTGCGCACAAACACCATGGAACCCAGCGTGGTGCTTTTGCGCACGCCACCGTCCTGGTCGAGGGATGACTTGAGGATGTATTGCTGGCTCAGGTCATTGACCAGTCGATCATTGGGATTGCCGGTGCTGCCCACTTCAAACAGGGCGACGATGTCCGGGTTGTCCTGTTGCAGGACCTGTTTGAGCGTGGCCAGTTTTTCCTGGTAGGCATCGCTCATCTTGCCGCCTGCCTGGTTGTTCAGGTGCTGGGTATTCCAGATCAGGATTTTGCACTTGGCCACGGCGTCCACTCCATGAATGCTGCGCCGCAGTATAGATCAAGGTCGTGGGGGGTGGGCCAGACCCTGGAAAAGCGCTTTGGCTCGACCGACTGGCAGGTTTTTTCCAGCTCCCGGGCAGGCTGCTAGACTTTGTCGTCCAGTCCCTTTTGGAGAACCGGCATGAACAATAAAAACAGGATATGCCTCTGGTACGACGGCACTGCCCAGGAAGCGGCAGAATTCTACGCAAAAACCTTTCCCGACAGCGCGGTGAACGCCATCCATCATGCTCCGGGTGATTACCCGTCGGGCAAGCAGGGTGATGTGATCACCGTGGATTTCACGGTGATCGGCATTCCTTGCATCGGCCTCAATGGCGGGCCTGCGTTCAAGCACAGCGAGGCCTTTTCATTCCAGATTGCAACCGATGACCAGGCCGAAACGGACCGCTTGTGGAACGCGATCATCGACAACGGCGGCCAGGCGAGCGCCTGTGGCTGGTGCAAGGACAAGTGGGGGCTGTCGTGGCAGATCAGCCCGCGCGTGTTGGTTGACGCAGTAACCAGTTCCGATAAAGCGGTCGCCAAGCGTGCCTTCGAGGCCATGATGACGATGACCAAGATCGACATCGCCGCGATTGAAGCAGCGGTGAAAGGCTAGCCGGTTAATCGCTCCCACATTGGTTGGTGGTGACTTCGAATTCTCGACCTGCACAGTCTCCTGTGGGAGCGAGCTTGCTCGCGATGGCGCCGGCACAGCCAACATTGATGCAAGCTGACCTATAAGGTGGTTTCAGGCAACCGGGCAATCACCTTGATCTCGAACTGAAACCCATACAGCCACGTCACGCCCACCGCGGTCAGTGTCGGGTGCGGCGCGCTGCCCCAGAACTCGGGCACGACGCTCCAGACCCGTTCGAAGATCGATTCGGGATCGACCATGAAGACCGTGACGTCCACCACATCGTCAAAGCTGCACTCGGCTGCGGCGAGTATCGCCTTCAGGTTGTTGAACGCCAGCCGAACCTGAGCCTCCAGGTCCGGCTCCGGCGAACCTGCTTCAGTGCTGCCAACCTGTCCCGAGACGAACAGAAAACCGTTGGAGCGAATCGCCGGCGAATAACGATTACGCTCATAAAGTGCCTGGCGTCCAGGCGGGAAAACCACGTCGCGCTGTGTCATCAATACCTCCATCAAAGAGTGGGTTCCAAACGATGAACTCACTCTAGGGGCTTGTGTCCAGGCGATAAACGAGCAACCTTGGCGATCACTGTTTGTAGAATCCAAACAATCGGATCGACAGCCGAGGCACAGATGGATCGTTTTGATGCGATGCAAGCGTTCGTTCGAGTCGTGGAGGCGGGCAGCTTCACCAAGGCGGCGCAAACCCTGCACATGAGCAAGACCACCGTGACCCAACTGGTGCAGCAGCTCGAAGCACGGTTGCGGGTCAAGTTGCTCAACCGCACCACGCGCAAGGTCAACGTCACCGCCGACGGCGCGGCTTACTACGAGCGGGTGATCCGGCTGCTGGCCGACATGGACGATGCCGAGACCAGCGTGTCCGGCGCCCAGGCGTTACCTCGCGGGCGACTGCGGGTGGACGTGCCGAGTCCGCTGGCCGCGATGATCCTGATACCGGCCTTGCCGACTTTCTACGCGCGATACCCAGACATCCAGATCGACATGGGCGTCAGCGATCGCATCGTCGACATGCTCGATGAAAACGTCGATTGCGTGTTGCGCGGCGGCGAGTTGAGGGATCAGTCGCTGATCGCCCGACGCGTCGGCGACCTGGCCCTTGGCGTCTTTGCCGCGCCGAGTTACCTGGCACGGTTTGGCCTGCCCGCGCATCCGCGAGAACTGGAAGATTCGCATCATCGCACCGTGGGTTTCCTGTGGGCACGCACGGGTAAATCCTTGCCCTACGCCATGCGTCGTGACGGTGAGCTGCTTCACGTCAAAGGGCGCTACGCGCTGGCCATCGACGACGGCAATGCCTACCTCGCGGCCGGTTTGGCAGGGCTGGGCGTGCTCTGGCTGCCCAGGTACATGTCCAGGCCTCATGAAGCGCAGGGCGGGTTGGTGCCGCTGTTCGAAGACTGGCACCTCGAGCCGATGCCGTTGTATCTGGCTTATCCTCCGAACCGGCACATCAGCGCCAAGTTGCGGGTGTTCATCGACTGGGTTGTGGAATTGATGGCCCAACATGCGCCGGTTGACGCCAAGGCAAGAGCGCAATGATCGCCGAAGGACTCGTTGTACTGCTGGACTACACCCTGTATCTGCTGCCGGGCCTGGCGCTCTTCGGCCTCTGGTTCGGGTTGACGCCCAAGACCCAGACAGCGTTGCGCATCGTGATTTTGCTATTGGCATTCGTGTTGATGCGCGATGCGATGACGCCCTTGGGCATGTGGTCCCTGAATGGCGATCTGCAGATTGGTTTTCTGGCCAACCCGTTTGTGCTGGCGATGCTGGGCGTTTCGTCGCTGCTGTTGGTCGCGTTGAGCGCGCGCCTGTTGCCGGACTTGTGGCAACTGGTGGTTCTATTCAAAGGCAATCGACTGGCTGGCCTGGTCCTGGGCTTCGCCGTGGGCTGCCTGATCGGTTTGCCGCTGCGGCTTTATCAAGGGGCTGAAACGGCGATTCCGGGTTATGGGGCCTGGCTGCTCGGCATGGTGGTGCTGGCCTATGGCGCCAACGCGCTGGAAGAAGTGCTGTTTCGTGGCTTCTTGCAGGGTTACCTCGAACTGCACGTCAGCGCCCTGCGAGCAGCGCTGATCAGTGCCGTGGCGTTTTCTGCGTTGCATGCTTCTCTCGCCTTGAGCGTCACCCAACTCGGTTGGCCGGTTTTGCTTTTTACGCTGATTGAAGGGCTGGCCTGCGGGTTCGTGCGCATGCGTTATGGGGTGGTGGCGTCGACGGCGACCCATGGGACGGCGATATTGCTGATTGCGGTGCCGATGGCCGGTTTTCAGTGAGTTAAACCAGCCACAATTAACCAAGACGACGACCTTGCAACCGCCTCGTGTAGAGAAACGCGGCGTTGTGCTTGAACGCTTGACCTCTTCCCCCAACTGCCTTAGTTTCGGCGCCCCATTGGGGCAGCTGCCGATTTTTCGCTGCTTTCGCGTCATTCAAAAGGATTTGGTCATGAGTCGCGCTCAACGCGTTCTGTTGTTCGCCTGCCTGTTCCCTTCGTTCGTTTTTTCCGCGCCGACCGCTGAGCGGGCCGAGCTGATGGCGGTCTATCGTCAGGCTGTTTCGCATAACTCCGATCTGGCGGCAGCCCGTGCCGATTACGCTGCGCAACAGGAATTGGTGCCGCAGGCACGGGCCAATCTATTACCCGTGATCAGCACGGGGGCTACGTTTGAAGCCACTCGCCTGTCGCGTGATGAGCCAGCGCTTGAACGGGGGCGCAGCGGCAATACGATCCAGGCCAACCTGAAACAACCCTTGGTCAACGCTGCATTCTGGTATGAATTCAAGGCTGCCAAGGCTAGCACTGTACAAGCGGCCCTGGAGTTGTCGGCCAAGGAGCAAGCGCTCATTCTGCAAACGGCGCAGGCCTATTTTGAAACGCTGCGCGCCACGGACGAGCTGGCGGCATCGGAGGCTGAGGAGACCGCGCTCAAGCAGCAAATGGATCAGGCGCAAGCACGTTTGAAGGGTGGACTGTCGAGCATCACGGATGTCCTGGATGCCGAGTCTGCTTTCGATAATGCCCAAGCCAATCGCCAACTGGCGCAGCGCAAGGTTGAAGACGCTTTCGAGCAACTGGTGCATTTGACCAATCAGCAATACACCAGTATCGAGGGTATGCAACATCAATTGCCGGTGTTGGCGCCGATTCCCAATGATACGAAGTCGTGGGTAGAAGGTGCTGTCGAGCAGAACCTGATGCTGTTGGCGAGCAACTATGCTGTCGAGGCTGCTGAAGAACGCTTGCGTCAGCGTCAATCCGGGCATGCGCCAACGGTCGATGCGGTGGCTTCCTATCGCAAGGGCGATAACGACAGTTTTGGCTACAGCAACCCGACTGATTTTGGTCGCGATGGTTACCGTGGAAACGTCGCCCAGAGCAGTATCGCTGTTGAAGTGACCGTCCCGCTCTACAGCGGGGGGCGCGTCAGCTCCCAGGCCCATGAGGCTTATCAGCGGTTGACGCAAAGCGAGGAGTTGAGGGAAAGCCAGCGCCGGGAAGTGGTCCTGGATACCCGTAACTATTTGCGCGCCGTCAACTCCGACATCCAGCAGATAAAAGCCCGGCGGCAGACGATCCTGTCGAGCCAGAAATCCTTGAAAGCGTCCAAGGTCGGCGTGGATATCGGGACCCGCAACACCGTCGACGTGCTCAATGCCCAACGTCAACTTTTCAAGTCCGTGCGTGACTATAACGACGCGCGTTACGACTACATTCTCAATAATCTGCGTTTGAAACAGGCTGCCGGCACGCTGAGTGCCGACGACCTGCAACAGCTTGCCGAGTACCTGAAGGCAGACTACCAGCCGCAGCGCGATTTTCTTCCCCCTGAACTGATGTAAGGCTCTGGCACAGGCGTTAGAAGTCGGTTCCTGGTCGACAGAGACCGGAAAATCGAATAATGTTGTTTTGATATCGTTCTTGACTCGGGCCTTGGCGCCAAGCGGAACACCGTGCCCCACCCAAGGAAGTCATGGGGGCTCGCTAATGAATTTTCCGCATGGAAGCGTTTATGCAAGAACAAGGTACTTCTCCAGGGCCATCGGCGGCGCTGGACACGGGGCTGGCCTGTCTGGCCATGTTGGCGCGTTTTCACAACGTTGCCGTTTCCACGGAACAGCTTACCCACGAATACGTGGCTGAAGGGCAGTTGTTCGGCAAAGCCGAAATACTGCTGGCCACGCGTCAGCTTGACCTCAAGGCCAAGGCTATCCGCACCTCATTCGAACGGCTCGGGCAAACGCCTTTGCCCGCGATTGCCTGTGCCAGTGACGGCGGTTTTTTCATCATTGCCCGTATGGACCAGGAAAAAATCCTGATCCATGACCCCAGGTCCCAGCGCCCCGAGATGATCAGCGCCGAACAGCTTCAGGCGCGCTGGGGCGGTGAGTTGATTCTCATACGGTCCCAGTCGTCGTTGGCAGGGGAACTGTCCAAGTTCGATTTCACCTGGTTTATCCCGGCCATCGTCAAATATCGAAAGCTGCTGGGTGAAGTACTGCTGGTTTCTTTCGTCCTGCAAATATTCTCGTTATTGACCCCACTTTTCTTCCAGGTCGTCATGGACAAGGTGCTGGTGCACCACGGGCTGACCACACTGGATGTGATCGCCATTGGCCTGCTGGGCATCATGTTGTTCGAGACAGTCTTGAGTGGGCTGCGCAGCTATGTGTTCGCCCACACGGCCAGTCGCATCGATGTTGAATTGGGTTCCCGGTTATTCCGGCACCTGGTGACGCTTCCTCTCTCGTATTTCCAGGCACGACGGGTCGGCGACTCCGTCGCTCGGGTTCGTGAGCTCGAGAACATTCGCAGCTTTCTCACTGGCAACACCATTACGTTGGTACTGGATGTCCTGTTTTCGGTGGTGTTCATCGCCGTGATGTTTTTCTACAGCGGCTGGTTGACGCTGGTGGTACTGCTGTCACTGCCGTTGTATGTCGTGGTTTCCCTGTTGATTACGCCGGTGCTGCGCGCCCGCTTGAACGAAAGCTTCGCCCGTGGCGCCGAGAACCAGGCCTTTCTGGTGGAGACGGTCAACGGCATCGACACATTGAAATCCATGGCGGTCGAACCCCAGATCACCCGCAAATGGGACAACCAGCTGGCGGCCTACGTCAGTGCGGGTTTCAAGACCCAGACCTTGTCCACGATCGCCAATGAAAGTGTGTCGTTGATCGGCAAATTGGTCACTGTCGCCACATTGTGGCTCGGCGCCCGGCTGGTGATTGACGGGCAATTGTCGGTGGGCCAATTGATTGCCTTCAACATGCTCGCGGGCCGGGTCGCGCAACCGATCATGCGCCTGGCCCAACTGTGGACCAATTTCCAGCAGACCGGCGTTTCGGTTCAGCGCCTGGGAGACATTCTCAACACCCGGACCGAGATGTCCCAAGCGACCCGTAGTGCGCTACCCGCCTTGAAGGGGCGGATCGAATTCGACCAGGTGCATTTCCGTTATCGCCCCGATGGCTCCGAGGTGCTGCGCAGCGTAAGCCTGGAAATAGGCGCCGGAGAGGTGATCGGCATCGTCGGACGTTCCGGCTCCGGCAAAAGCACGCTGACCCGCCTGTTGCAGCGCCTCTTCGTCCCGGAGCGCGGCCGCGTGCTGGTGGATGGCATGGACCTGGCACTGGCCGACGTTTCTTCACTGCGCCGGCAGATCGGCGTGGTGTTGCAGGACAACATGCTGTTCGCCCGCAGCATCCGCGAGAACATCGCCTTGACCGATCCCGGGGCGCCCCTGGAGGCGGTCATGCAGGCGGCGAAAATGGCCGGCGCACACGATTTCATCCTTGAGTTGCCCGAAGGCTACGACACGGTGGTCGGTGAACACGGCGCTTCGTTGTCTGGCGGCCAGCGTCAGCGCGTGGCGATCGCCCGAGCCTTGATCGGCAATCCGCGAATCCTGATTTTCGATGAAGCGACCAGTGCACTGGACTACGAGTCGGAGCGGATCATCCAGCAGAACATGCAGGCCATTTGTAAAGGTCGAACGGTGATCATCATCGCCCACCGGCTTTCGGCGGTGCGCGATGCCAACCGGATTGTCGTCATGGATCGCGGACAGATCGTCGAACAGGGCACCCACCACGAGCTCCTGGCCCATCAAGCGGGACACTATTCTCGCTTGCACCGTTTGCAACAAGGATAGTTGGCATGAGCGAACCCTCAGCAACACGTGCGTTGTTGCGCCGCTATCGGACTGCCTGGCGCCATGCATGGCGCCATCGCAAACAGTTGGACACGCCGAATCGGCTTGCCCACGAGGTCCAGTTCCTGCCGGCCGCGCTCGCCTTGCAGGATCAACCGGCTCACCCGGCGCCACGCTACATCCAATGGACCATCATGGGCTTCGCCGCGCTGGCGCTTTTGTGGGCCTGCGTCGGTGAAATCGAAGTGGTCGCCACGGCGCGCGGCAAGGTCGTGGCAAGCGGCAAGAGCAAGACCATCCAACCGAGCGAAGTGGCGGTGGTGAAAGCCATCCGGGTCTACGATGGGCAATGGGTCAAGGCCGGGGATGTGCTGGTGGAGTTGGACACCAGTGCGACCAGCGCCGACGTCAATCGCTTCAAGAGTGACTTGCTGGCGGCCGAGGTCGATAGCGCCAGGGCCACGGCGTTGCTTGAAGCGATTCAAAGTGGCAAGGAACCCGGCTCCCTTGCCACTTACCTGCTTCAGGCCGATCCGCCCCAAGTGATGGCCGCACAACGCTGGCTTCAGGGGCAATACCTGGAACTGCGCAGCTCCCTGGATCAGGTCGATGCGGAAGTCGAGCAGCGCACGGCGGAAATCCAATCGGCCAAGGCGATGGTGGCCTCGCTGCAACAGACGCTGCCGATTACCCGTCGCCTGGCCCAAGACTATCGTGAGCTGCTCGATCAGCAATACGTGCCACGCCACGCCTACCTTGAAAAACAGCAGGCCCTGCTGGACCAGGAGCGGGACATGGCCGTGCAGCAAGCGCGGGTGATCGAACTCAATGCCAGCCGCAAGGAAGCCGAGCGCCGGCGCCAGGGCATCCTCGCCCAGACCCGCCGGGCAATGCTCGATTTGCAGCAGCAATCGGAACAGAAAGCGGCTGCACTGGCACAAGAACTCAAGAAGGCCGAACAACGCGACCACCTGATGAGCCTGACCGCGCCGGTGGATGGCACGGTACAGCAACTGGCAATTCATACCGTGGGCGGTGTGGTGACGGCGGCCCAGCCGCTGATGGTGGTCGTGCCTAATGACCAGCCGATGGAGGTCGAGGCCATGCTGGAGAACAAGGACGTTGGTTTTGTCCGGAAGGGGCAACTGGCTACGGTGAAAGTCGAGACATTTACCTTTACCAAGTACGGGACGGTCGAGGGGGAAATTGTCAGCGTTTCCAACGATGCGATTGAAGACGGGAAGCGTGGGTTGATCTACAGCAGCCGCATTAGTTTGTTGCAGGACTCCATTCTGGTACACGGGAAAAAAGTGCCGTTGTCCCCCGGGATGTCGGTGACGGTGGAAGTGAAGACGGATCGCCGGAAGGTGATTGATTATTTCCTGAGTCCGTTGCAGCAGTATGCGGGTGAGAGTTTGCGGGAACGCTGAGTTCTTTAGAAATTGAGCCGTGGCGACAAGCATGGAAGAGGGAGTGAGTGTCAATGGCGGAATTGAAAGTTTTTCTTTACGGTTTGTACGACATATTTTTGTTTCCGTGCATGGTGATCACTGCTCTTGTGATGATGCGTTTGAATCGTAAGTATGCAGATGACATTCTTGTCTGGGGGGTAAGCCTGCTGACGACACTTTATTGTTATATTGTTTATATTTATGAGGGGGCTCGAAGCTGGAATTATCTTGTTGTAGTCATTATTGACCTTTTGGCTTTCTCTCAAATCGGCTGGCTGAGTTTCTTGTTGATGCTGTTAAGTAAGATGACTGGCTTTATGGGGCTGAGGGCGGCAGGTGTTTGGATTTCAATTGTGTCTTTGGTTTTTCATGGGTTGTATTTGTTGTTAGCCTTGCTTTTGCAACCCTTGGTTAGGTAGTTGGAGCTGGCGGCGGAAGTGAAGTTGGGTCGCAGCGAGGTGGCTGGTTGTTTTCTGAGTCAGTTGAAATAATATGCAGATAAAAGTTTGCGGGAGATAGTGCTGCCCAAAAATTTGCATTTATTTGTGTGGTATTGAGTTGTGTCTATCTAATGCGAGCGCGCTAGGGGACGGGTGATGGGTGAATTGAAAATACTTTTCAGTGGGCTGGATGGCGGTATGGTTTATCTTGGTTTGCTGTTGGCGAGCTTGGTTGCCGTAAAGTTAAAGTTCGCGAACGCAGCCTCACTGTTTATATGGTGCTGTAGCGTTCCGCTTACTATTTTTTGCTATATCGTTTGGCTTTATGCCAGTGGGGGCTATAAGTGGAGTCCGGCAATGCTTCTTATAGAGGCGCTAGCGCTTGCGCAGCTCGGTTGGCTGGGGGGAGGATTAGCCTTGGTAGGGGGGCTGATTGAAGCAGATATTTTGAAGAAAGTGGCGTTGTGGATTTCCATAGGGTCGGTAATTTGTCATGGCCTGTTTTTAGCGTCGATTTATGTTTTTGGATATGGCTCTTCATAAATGGTTTTTCGGTTGTTGCAGGATTAATGGGGGTAACCCTTTGCTACGCTGTGAATCTCATTAGGTGACGTTTGTGAGGAAGTGTTTATGCTTGTTAAGGCTTTGTCAGTAATAAGGAAAATTCTTGTTGTATCTGTTTGTGTTTTTTTTGCGGGATGTTCGAATAAGGTTCTGATAGTCAAACCGATCGACGTCTCCCGCGCAGGTCAAATAGCCAACGCACAGTTTACGGTTGACCAGGCGGGAGGATACAGAGTTGCTTTGTTGTTCGTCTGGAGCAAAAACATATCCGAAAGAGAGGCGCAGGGAAAGCTGTGGGGTGGCGGATTGTACAGAGAGGTAGGGGTGCCGATACCGATCGGTTTGCGCGTTCTGAGGAATGGCAAGCTGTTTTTTGAAGAGCGGATAATGACGGAGGGTGTTAATTCTGGTCAGGCCTTTGAGTATGAAGGGGATCATAAGTCCGCGCAGGTTAGGGACATCAAATATCTGACTCTTGCCCCTGGCGAGTACTCGGTTGAGATTGTGACTCTGAATGAAATCGAAGCGCTTAAGGGTACTGAAAGTTATGTAGAGTTTTCTTATTATGATCCGAAAATTTAATTCTTTGAGCTGGTGAGTGAAGGGATTCACGAATGGAAAAAAATTATAGTGTTACATATAAAGTCGCAGGGGTTGGTGCGGATTATATTTATCAGCAAGACAAAAGTTCCCATAAGGCGGGAGACCTGCACGACTCCCCCGGTGGGCATATGTGGTACAGCGTCAGTGATGGAGTGGCGAAGCAGAGTTACGGTTTTGCTTCAAGGCTTGATGAGATGTTTGGGCCAGGACAAGTAACAAACGAAGATGATGGTGGCTATCAGGAAACAATTTATGAGGTCACCTTAAAGTTGACCGAGGCGCAATACAACGCGCTGATGACGTTTTCTAATGGGCCCGATAGTGGCGGCTTCGATGCATCGACATACGATCTGTTAAAAAACAGTTGTGTGGATTTTGTATATGCTTCACTGAAGACTATTGGTTATAACGAAAGCGGATTCGAGGGAGACCTTTTTCCAGGTAATAATCCGGATAATCTGAAGGCACTTCTTCATGGCTTCGGCGCACAAATTATCCGTGACGATCTGACGCGCCACGGCGCTTATTATGACGATGGCGAGAGCTGCCTGTGGCTCGATCCTACTGACCGTGTCAATGCTGCCCCAGTAAAAAACGAATTTGCCCTGAATACCGACCTCGTTTCAGGTATTAAATACAAGGATTCGATCGACCACGACGCAGCGGCCCAACAAGTTAGCAATGGTCTGATCAGCAGCGGTGGCGGCTGGAACCTGAGCTCCGATCCCAATAAGCTCAACCTGAATCAATACCAAGGTAACTGGATCAACAATACCTTTACCGCCGCGGCTACCCAGATATTGGCTGATGGTTATCGCCCCGGCAACGTCAATACCGTCAAGGAAGTTTTCGATTTCAGCCTGCGCAATTCCAGCCAAGGCCTTTCCTATGGCAGTACCTTGGGAGCCTTGCTGAACTCAGGTGATGCGCGGGCGCGGGTGACACTGCCTACCGACCCACTGGTATTGGATCTCAACGGCGATGGTGTACGCCTAACCAACTATCTGACATCCCCTGTGTTCTTCGATGCCGACAATGATGGCGGCAGCCTTGAAGAAACCGGTTGGGTCAGCCCCGAGGATGGCGTCGTAGTTGTTGACGCCAATGCCAACGGCAGAATCGATAATATCAGCGAGACACTTTCGGAATACTTCGGCGGGACAGCAGGCGCCGATGGCGAAGCCGGGCAAAAGCGTTTCGCTAATGGTTTTGCCGCCCTGGCCAGCCTGGATAGCAATGCCGATGGCGTATTCGATAGGCAGGATGCCTCTTGGTCGAGCGTCAAGGTCTGGGTAGACTCGAATCACGATGGTAAGAGCTGGAACGACCTCAACGGCAACGGCGCGATTGATGCCGGTGAAGCCAGTGAACTCAAATCATTCTCGGACCTGGGAATTACCCAGATCAACCTGAACAATCAAGTACAAAGTGGCGAGGTACGTGACGGCAACGAAGTCTTGGCACGTGGCACTTTCGTGCAGAACGGTACAAGCAAGGAAGCCATTGCCGCCAATTTCCTGGCCAACCCCAACGGCCATGTCTTCACCGCAAGTGGAGCGGGCACCGTGGTCTCGACCCAAGGCTCGGGAGAAGTCTCGGCCGTGAAAGGGTATGTTTCGTCGTCGACCACAGGCGAAACTATCGATGTCGCTCAGAAGGGCGTCAACAACGCCACCGGCGGATCGGGCGATGATGTGTTGCTGGGGGATGCCCAGACCAACTGGCTCGCTGGCGGCCAAGGCAGCGATACCTTCAACGGCGGTGCAGGTGACGATGTTCTGCTGATCGATGGGGACGACCTATCCGCGAATATTCACGGTGGAGAAGGCACCGATATCGTACAGGTGCTCGGCGATAAAGGCGTCTATCTGAACCTGGCCGAGGCAAGCGTGGAAGTTGCCCAAGGTGGACGCGGCAATGACATATTCATTGGTAGTGGGAACAGTACGGTCTACATGCGAGGTGGGGACGGCGACGATGTATTGGTCGGCGGATCCGCCAACGATGCGTTGTCAGGTGAAAATGGCAACGACACCGTTCTGGGCGGGGCAGGCAACGACGTGCTGCGCGGTCACCGTGGCAATGACCAGCTTCAGGGTGGTTCCGGCAATGATCTGATCGACGGCGGCCAGGATGACGACAACCTGAGTGGTGGCGTCGGCGATGACGTCCTTATCGGCGGGGCCGGCGACGATCACATCGATGGTGGTAGCGGTCTGGACGTTGTCGAATTGTCAGGTGACTTCGCAGATTACCGCATTACCCGAACCGCCGATGGCGTCTGGATCAGCGATACCGTGGCGGGCCGCGATGGTACCGACTTCCTGCAGAACGTCGAGAAAGCCAACTTCAAGAACCTGAAGCTGGTGGAGATCCCGACCGCGACCAGCGCGGGCATGGAGAATGCGCTGCTGGTCAAGGATGTCCTGAGCAAGGATAAAAGCGGTGTCGAGTTCGAGCGCACCAGCGCGCACTTGATCGGCAAGGAACAACTGCTGCAGAACGACATCGATTGGCAGCATGACGCGCTGCACATCACCGGCTTGTTCGATGTGGTGGGCGGAACCGCCGTCGTGACCCAGGCCGGTGACGTGCTGTTCACGCCGGACGCGACCTTCACCGGCATCATGGGCTTCAAGTACACCGTCGCCGATGCCAAGGGTAACGAGGCCAGTACGATCATCAACATGGGCACTGGCGAAAGCGCGACGATGCGTGCCGCTGTCTATCTGAAGACATCGGACCTGCCCGACGATCCGCTGGTGACTGATCAGTGGTACCTGTCCCAGGCGAACATCCTGCCGGTCTGGAAAGACTACACCGGCAAAGGTGTCAGGATCGCCGAGATCGAGACCAACAGTCCGTTCGGCACGACCAAGGAAATCCTCGATTACCGCCACGCCGACCTGAAGGACAACATCGACCAGAACTGGCTGGCCAATGCCACGCCGGGACAGATGGCGGGCGAGGGCAGCGGTGGCAAGTTCAGCGATCACGCGACCCTCGTCGCCGGGGTGATGGTCGCCGCCCGCAATGGCGAGGGCAGTGTCGGTGTCGCCTACGACGCCACGGTGGCCGGGTATTGGGTCAATAAAGACGATTTCAGCAACATGTCCCACATGTATGAATACGATGTGGTGAACCACAGCTGGGGCAGCAACAATCACTTCGACCTGAAGTTCAGCCCCGCCGAGCTGGGGACATTGCCGACGGCCTATTACCAGGCCATCGACGAAGGCCGCAACGGGTTGGGGACAGTGATCGTCACTGCGGGCGGCAACGATCGGGAGAAGGGCGGTAACACCAACTACTCGAACGTCTCCAATACCCGCAGTAGCATCGTGGTTGGCGCGATCAACGCCACCACCGACCTGGGGGCGTTGCAGTTGGGCGGGAAACCGTTCTCCAGCCCTGGCGCCAGCATCCTGGTCAGCGCGCCGGGCTCGAACGTCACGTCGACCTCACGTTTGGTGCAGAACGACAACGGGTCCACGTTCGGCGGCGACACCAGCGTTTCCCAAGGCACCAGTTTCGCAGCCCCTATTGTCTCCGGCATCGTGGCCTTGATGCTGGAAGCCAACCCGGAGCTGGGTTATCGCGATGTGCAGCAGATCCTGGCGATTTCGGCCCGCAAGGTGAACGACCCCACGACCTCGTGGCAGACCAACGGTAGCCAGAACTGGAACGGCGGCGGCATGCACGTCAGCCACGACTACGGTTATGGTGAAGTCGATGCCCGGGCCGCCGTGCGTTTGGCGGAAACCTGGAACACCCAGCAGACGTTGGGTAATGAGTTACGACTGACGACCCCACTGGAATCCGGCGCGCTCAACCGCGCGATCACCGACGGGCAGGGCGCCGGCATCAGCCATTCGCTGACGATGGGAGCGGTCGACATTTTGGCCGAGCATGTCGAGGTCAAGGTCAACCTGAGCCATGCGCGGCCAGGGGACCTGATTCTCAAGTTGATCTCGCCGTCGGGCACTGAATCCATCCTGATGAATCGTCCGGGCAAAGCCCCGGGCAGCGCGGCGACGGATCGTGGGAATGCCGATTTTGACGGTCAGAACACCTTGAACTATGTCTTTGGCACGGCCCTGCTGCGTGGCGAAGCGGTGCAAGGGAACTGGACGCTGCAAGTGATCGACAGCGTGACCGGCGATACCGGGACGCTCAACAGCTGGAGCCTGAACGTCTACGGCAAGGGCGATACGATTGACGACCAGTATGTGTACACCAACGAGTACGCCCAACTGGCCGCTTCGGGCGGGCGCAATGCGCTTAACGACACCGACGGTGGTCAGGACACGATCAACGCGGCGGCGATCTCCAGTGCCAGTGTGATCGATTTGTCTAAAGGCGAGGCCACCCTGGCCGGCGCTCGCTTGGCGATCACCAATGCCGCGCAGATCGAGCACCTGATCGGGGGTGAATTCGCCGACACGTTGATCGGCAACGCCGCGGACAACCATCTCTCAGGTGGCCGCGGTGATGATGTGCTGTCTGGGGGTGCTGGGGTCGATACGCTCATCGGCGGCAAGGGCAATGACACCTTTACTGGCGGCGCCGACACGGATTATTTCGTGATCGACAAGGCCGCGGGCGACATCGACACCGTCACTGATTTTGTGATCGGTACTGACCGAATCGTTCTGTCCGGCTTTGATGACGAGGTCTATACGGCGGCGACCATTACCCAGCAAGGCGCCGATACTCGGTTGAGCCTGGCGGATGGGCAAGTCCTGCTACTCAAGAACGTTCAGTCCGAAGGCCTGACGCTAAAGAACTTCGTTCACATCCCGGAAGGTGTGCGCCTGAGTCAGTTGGAGCAGGCGTCTGGCTACGGTTTCGGGCTCAGCGGTGCCAATACCGAGCGCAATCTGCCGGACGTGACCGGTAGCTTCCTGTATTGGGCTCACGATGGTGGCGAGCGCGTATTTGGCGGCACCGGTGCCGATACGATCATGGGTGGCCAGGGTGACGATGTATTGGTTGGCGAGTCCTCGACGGCTTCGACCGTGGGCGGCAATGACGTTATCAGCGGAGGCGAAGGCTACGATGTCATCCGTGGTGGCGCTGGCGATGATGTATTGCGTGGCGATGTCGGACTGGATTACCTGGGGGGGGACGCCGGCAACGATGTCCTCTACCTCGAAGGTGACCAGGCTATCGAGGACCATGCCTACACCACCGTGCTGTCACCGAACATCAACCTGAGTGGCGCTGCGACGCACACCGGTGCCTCCGTCGCGGGCGGTGCCGGTAATGATCGTTTTGTGCTGGTCGAAGACCTGCTGGCCAGCGCCTCGCAGGGGATCATGGGCAACCTGATCGATGACTTCGAAGTCGCCAATGCCAACGAGAAGATCGATCTTTCGCAGATTCGCGCGGTACACAGTTTTGCTGACTTGAACTTCAGCAACGTGACCGTCGACGGCGAGGTCTATCTGCGGGTCTGGCTGGGCACGATGGCCAGCGGTACCCAATACCTCACGCTTAAAGGCGTAACTGCCGGCCAGCTCTCGGCAGCCAATTTCATTTTCGGCCAAGCGGTAACACAACCCAAGGTGCTGCTGAGCGGTACCGGCGCGAATGATCTGTTGGTTGGCGATGCCGGAGGCAACACGCTCGACGGGGGTGCAGGCGCCGATGTCCTTGAAGGGCGGATGGGGGACGATACCTACATCGTCGATAACGCGGGGGACGTCATCAAGGAAGTCGTAGGCGGTGGCTATGACGTGGTCAAGTCCAGTGTCAGCCATGTCCTGGCCAGTGAGGTGGAGTCTTTGCAGCTACTGGGCAGTGCCGCCATCAATGGGACCGGTAACGAGCTCTCCAACCGTTTGGTGGGCAATAGCGCAAACAACATTCTCAATGGCGCCGGCGGCTCCGACGTGATGATCGGCGGTCTGGGCGACGATACCTATGGCGTGGATGACGGTTCCGACCGGATCGTCGAATCCGAAGGCGCGGGCACCGATACCGTCAATTCCTCGGTCTCCTTTACGCTGGCCAATCACCTGGAAAACCTGAGCCTGACCGGTAACGCGGCGATCAATGCCACGGGCAACGCGGCCAACAATGTCCTGCGTGGCAACGTTGCCGATAACCGTCTAGACGGGGCCCAAGGCGCAGACCGGATGATCGGTGGGCTGGGCAACGACACCTACTTCGTGGATAACGCCGGTGACGCCGTCGTGGAAGACCTCAACGGCGGCAATGACAAGGTGATTTCCACCCTCGACTACACCTTGGCGGCCAATGTCGAGGCATTGACCTTGTCCGGTCCGGCCTTGAATGCCACTGGTAATGAGCTGAGCAACGAACTGATCGGCAACGAGCGCAATAACCGTTTGTATGGGGCTGCGGGCGATGACTTCCTGCAAGGTGGCAGGGGCGACGACCGCTACGTATTCGGCGTCGGCCAGGGTCAGGATCACATCAGTGAAGACCTGGAAGCGGCTGGCGGCATTGACACCATCGTGTTCGAAGCGGGTATCAAGGAAAGCGATGTCGCTGTCGACCATTCGGCCCGGGGCATGGTGCTGCGCCTGAATGACGGCCAGCAAATCATCTCCGGCTGGACGGCCGCTCGCGGTCATAGCGTCGAGCGTATCGAATTCGCCAACGGGACGGTCTGGAACACTGCGACGCTGTCGACCCAGGCCAATCGGGCGCCCACCGTATCGGCAGCGATTGCTGACCAGAAGGCCACCGAGGACAGCGCTTTTGTCCTGACGCTCGCGTCCAATGCCTTTGTCGATGCGGACACGGGCGATGCGCTCCAACTGAATGCGACCCTTGCCGACGGCAAGCCGTTGCCCGCCTGGTTGAGTTTCGATGCCCAGACTCGCACGTTCAGCGGTACGCCGAATAACGATGCGGTGGGTGATTTGTCGATCCGGGTCACCGCAACCGATAAGGCGGGGTTGTCTGTCAGCGATAGCTTTGAACTCCAGGTCAGCAATACCAACGATGCACCGGTCCTGGTCAAGGCCATTGCCGATCAGTCCGTTGTCGAAGGGGCGCCTTTGACGTTCGCGTTGCCGGCAAGCACCTTCGCCGATGTGGATGTGGCGGATACGCTGAGCATCACCGCGCAATCGGCCGACGGCCAGGCGCTTCCCGGCTGGTTGTCTTATGACGCCGAGAGCCGGACATTCAGCGGTACGCCGGGCAATGCGAACGTTGGCAAACTGGCCATTCGTGTCCAAGCGACCGACAAGGCAGGCGCAACGGTTTCCGATACGTTCGAAATCGACGTGCAGAACGTCAACAACGCGCCAACCGTCAATCTCGGCCTGGCGGATCAGGTGGCGAGCGAAGACGCCCGGTTCAGCTTCACTGTGGCGGCAAGCAGTTTCAGCGACATCGATGCGGGTGATGCCCTGAGCCTGGTTGCGACCACTGCCAGTGGCGGTGCGCTGCCGAGCTGGTTGACCTTCGATGCGCTCACCCGGACGTTCTCGGGTGTGCCGACCAACAACGATGTAGGTTTGCAAGCGATCAAGGTGACGGCCACCGACAAGGCCGGCGCCACCACGTCGGACATTTTCAACCTGACCGTTGCCAACGCCAACGATGCTCCGCAGCTCGTCAATGCGGTCGCCGACCTGAGCATCCAGAGCGGCCAGGCGCTCAGCTACGTGTTGCCGGCCAATGCGTTCGCCGATATCGATGCCGGGGATCGGCTGAACTACAAGGCGACGTTGGCCAACGGTTCGGCGCTACCTGCGTGGCTGGTATTCGATGCGGCCACTCGCACATTCAGCGGCACGCCTTCGCAGGCTGGAACCGTCTCGGTCAAGGTTTCAGCCGTGGACCTGTCTGCTGCCGTGGCCAGTGACGTGTTCGATATCGTGGTCAATGCCCAAGCCGTCACCAACGGCACCGCGGCTGCCGATAGCCTCAACGGCGATGCCTCGGGTAACGTCATCAACGGGCTGGGCGGTGATGACTCGATTTACGGTCGGGAAGGTAACGATGTGCTGAACGGCGGTGATGGCGCCGACTGGATCTCCGGTGGGGACGGCAACGATACCTTGGACGGTGGCGCCGGCAATGACAGCCTGCGTGGCGATTTCGGTAATGACACCTATCGGTTCTACCGAGGTATGGGCCAGGACAGCGTCACCGATTTCGACTGGACGGTCAGCAACGTCGACACCATCAAGGTCGCGGCTGATATTGCCCCGGCCGATGTCATCGTCAGCCGGGACCAGACTTACCTCACGCTGGCGATCAAAGGCACGACCGATAAATTGTCGATCACCTTCTTCAGTAATTCGAGTTACATCGTGGAGCGCGTCGAGTTCGCCGATGGAACGGTCTGGGGAGTTGACGCCCTCAAGCAAATGACCAAAGGCGTCGCCAGCAGCGCTGCCGATACGTTGTTTGGCGACATCGGGGCCGATGTACTCGATGGGCTTGAGGGGGATGACAAGGTCTACGGTGAGGCAGGTGACGACCGACTGGAAGGCGGCGCCGGTAACGACTCGCTGGGCGGGGGGGATGGCAATGACATCCTCAAGGGTGGCACGGGTAACGATTATCTGAGTGGCGATAACGGCAATGACCGCCTCGATGGTGGTCTCGGTAACGATCGATTGTCGGGGGGCGCAGGCAACGATACCTATATGTTTTATCGGGGTATGGGCCAGGACACTATCAGCGAGTTCGACTCGATGGCTGGAAACAGCGATACGATCAAGGTCGCCGCGGACATCAATCCCGGCGATGTCATCGTCAAGCGTGAGGGGAGCGATGTTTACCTCGCCATCAAGAACACCACTGACCGGATGACCATCTACAGCTACACCGACGCCAACTATCAGGTTGAACGCGTCGAGTTCGTAGACGGCACCGTCTGGTCCGTCAGCGATCTCAAGCGCCTGTCGGTAGAGGTCGCCACCAATGGCGCCGATACGTTGATCGGTGACGAAGCCAACGATCGGTTGGACGGGCTTGACGGTGATGACAAATTGTCTGGCCTGGCCGGCAACGATGTGCTCAACGGTGGAGCGGGTCGGGATACGCTTGACGGTGGGATGGGGCTGGATACGCTGGACGGTGGGGCGGGCAATGACTCGTTGTACGGCGGTTCCGGCAACGACACCTATCTCTTCCAGCGTGGTGGTGGCCAGGACCTGATTTCCGATCGCGACTGGACCAGGGGCAATCTTGACGTGATCAAGTTGGCCCAAGGGATCAGCCCAGGCGACATCAAGGTTGCTCGCGTGGGCTACAACCTGGAACTGACGATCCTCGGTACCACCGACAAGCTGACCGTCAACGAATGGTTCCTTTCCACGGACTCGCAGGTTGAACAGGTTCAGTTCGCCGACGGCACGCTCTGGGACGCCGCCACCCTGATGACCCTGTCCAAGGGCGTGGCGAGTGAGGGCAATGATGTCCTGCAAGGCGACGACGCCAGCGCCGACCTCATCAATGGGCTGGGCGGGGATGATTCGCTCTACGGACTGTCGGGCAATGACACACTCAATGGCGGCTCCGGCAACGACAAACTGTTTGGTGGCGCGGGCATGGACACGCTCGATGGTGGCACCGGCAACGACTCGCTTTATGGGGATGCCGGTAACGATACCTATCTGTTCTACCGCGGGGTCGGGCAGGATTCGATAAGTGACTATGATTCTTCGGTGGGTAACCTGGATACGATCAAGGTAGGGGCAGGCCTCAAACCTTCCGATATCCAGCTCAGTCGAGACACCAGCAACCTCTTTTTGGGCATTGCAGGAACCACCGACAAGCTGACCGCTTCCAGCTGGTTCTCCAACAGCGCGTATCGGATCGAGCAGATCCAGTTCGACGACGGAACCCTCTGGAATGCCGACACCATCAAGAACATGACCAAGGGCACGGCAACTTCAGGTAGCGATGCACTGTTCGGCGAGGATGCACTGGCTGACTCGTTAAGTGGTCTTGACGGTGATGACAAACTTTACGGGTTGGGCGGTAACGACACGCTGTCAGGTGGCAACGGGGCCGATGAACTGAGCGGTGGCGAAGGCTCCGACACCTTGCTGGGTGGGGCGGGTGATGACCGGTTGTCTGGTGATACAGGCTCCGACACCCTGATAGGTGGAACAGGCAACGATCAGTTGAGTGGGGATCGTGGTAATGATCTTTATCGATTCGAGCGTGGGGATGGTCAGGATGATATTGACGATTTCGACCCGGACGCCAATACCGATGTGCTGCAGTTCGGTGCCGGTATTTCCGCCAATCAACTCTGGTTCAGTAAGGACGGCTGGGACCTGGAAGTAAGTGTCATTGGCACTGCCGATAAAGTGACGATCTCCAAATGGTCGTTCTGGGGGCCGGGTAACTGGGAAAAAGCCCAGAACATCGAGCAGTTCCGTACCGCCGATGGCAAGGTCCTGTTGGACAACCAGGTCGATCAATTGGTTGGCGCCATGGCCGCTTTCGCGCCACCGGCTCCCGGTGAGACTTCACTGCCGCAGAACTACCAGGCCTCGTTGAACGCTGTGATTGCCAGCAACTGGCAATAGTGCTCCAAGCTGCCGCGCCTCAAGGCGCGGCAGTCACATTGGCGGTACGGTTACCCTGATGCTAGACAAAAACGCCCGTCAGGGCGTTTTCTGATTAATACGACCTTTTTTCAACGTGATTAGCCGCTACGCTGATCTCTAATGATAACGGCCGCTCGCGGGTTCTCGACGGCCTATTAAACGGTTGTAAGGGAGGCCCTCCATGGACCGATTCACCGGCGGTTGCCTGTGCGGCAACGTTCGCATCAAAGCCTCGGGGCGCCCGTATCGGGTTGGCCTCTGTCACTGCCTCGATTGTCGCAAGCATCACGGCGCGCTCTTCTACGCTGCCGCTGTGTTTCCACAGGATGCCGTGACGATCGAAGGTGAAACACGGGATTACGCCGGGCGCTTTTTCTGCCCCCGCTGCGGCTCGTCGCTGTTCGCCCGCTCGGGTGAGGAAATAGAAGTGCACCTTGGGACGCTGGACGCCCCCGATCAACTGATGCCCACCTACGAAAGCTGGACCGTGCGCCGTGAGGCCTGGCTGCCGGCGTTTCCGCTCACCCGACACTACGAGCATGATCGCGAGGGGACAGGGCGGGCCGAGGACTGAGGCTCGCCTGCAGTTACGAGTGACTTCAGGCAGGTTCACCTATGCACCACCATTGAACTGCGATTTCGTCGTCCGCTTGAGTCACGTCATGCCCGTGCTCTATGAAGTGCGCCGGGGTGTGTAACGCGAGTGTCTGGCTGAGCAGTTGTGGTTTGAGTGCATTTGTTTCGCCGAGAAACCGCAGGTAATAGTCCCGATCATAGAAGAGGGTGACTTCACTCTGATGCACCCATGGCCACGTCAGCAGGCACGCGACCCGGTAGTAGCCCTGTGAGCGATCAGCTGCATTGGACAGATGGGTTGCCGCTTCGAGCAATTGTTGGATACAGAAGGCCTGGACTTCAATCCGGGCCTGAGGGCCTTCGACCAAGGCCTCATGAACAGGAATCTTCCAGTTTGCATATTTCCTGTCACCAGGCCTTGGGTAAAAGTTGTCTTGAAAACTTGATGCCCAGCGCTCTATGGAACGAAGGCGGCGATGGAGGCCCCTGAGTGGTTTGTCATTGATGCTGATTTGCCGCATTGATGTTTCCTGCCGAGTGAGGTCCGGCTATTCTCCGGGCCGCGACGCGGTATTCCAAGGATGACCCTGGTGGGTTTCGTGTCATTTGATGACATCGGTTTTGTCTCACTCAAACCCGACAATCGCCTTGATCTCCAGATACTCCTCGAACCCGTGAACCCCATACTCACGGCCATTGCCTGAGCGCTTGTAGCCACCGAAGGGTGCCATCGGGTTCCACGCCGGGTAGTTCAACAGCACTTGCCCTGCGCGGATACGCGACGCGACGGCGCGGGCAAGATCAAGGTCCTGCCCCTGGACATGCGCGCCCAGCCCATAGACGGTGTCGTTGGCGATGGCGACGGCTTCATCCACCGTGTCATAGGCAATGATGCACAGCACCGGGCCGAAGATTTCTTCCTGGGCGATGCGCATGGCGCTGTCGACCTGCGAGAAAACCGTGGGGCGGGTGTAGAAACCTCGTTCAAAACCCTCCGGGCGTCCTGGGCCACCGCAGACAAGCTTGGCTCCCTCATGCAAGCCGACTTCGATCATGGTTTGCACGCGATTGAACTGGGCCTCGTTGGCGATGGGGCCGAGGATCGTTTCTTCCGATCGTGGATCGCCGACGATGATCGCGTTGGCGGTGGCGGCGGCCAACGCCTCGACTTCCGCCAGGCGGTTCCTTGGCACGATCATTCGGGTCGGTGCGCTGCACGATTGGCCGACGTTGCGAAATGCCGACATCACGCCCGGTGGCACGGCCTTGGCGAAGTCGGCGTCGGGCAACAGCACGTTCGGCGACTTGCCGCCCAATTCTTGCGTCACGCGCTTGACCGTCGGGGCGGCGGCCTGGGCCACCAGTGCGCCGGCGCGGTTCGAGCCGGTGATGGAGATCAGGTCGATGTCGAGATGCGCCGCCATGGCCGCGCCGACCTCGGCACCGCTGCCGTTCACCAGGTTGAAGACGCCAGCAGGCAGGCCTGCGTCATGCACCAATTGTGCGAAGAGAAGGGCGCTCAGGGGCGACAGTTCGCTGGGTTTCAACACCACCGTGCAACCAGCGGCAATCGCCGGGGCGACTTTGGCGGTGATTTGATACAGCGGCCAGTTCCACGGCGTGATGAGGCCGCAGACGCCAATGGGTTCGCGCTGAATGGCCGTGCCATGTTCGATCTTCTGGAAGCTGTAAGTGGACAGCACATCGCGGGCCACCCGAACATGTTCGGCGGCCAGCGGCACTTGCATGGCCCGTGCGAAGCCGATGGCCGCGCCCATCTCCAGCGAGAGCGCCTGGGCCAGTGCTTCTTTGCGTTCAAGGATCAGCGCATGGATCTTTCCAAGGATTTCCACGCGCGTTTGCACCGAAGTGGCGGACCAGCCGGGAAATGCTGCGCGAGCCGCCGCGACGGCGCGGTCAACGTCTTCACCTGAGCCGCGGGCGACCTCGGCAATGACTTGCTCGGTAGCGGGGTTGATCACCGGCAGCGTGGCCGGGTATGCCGCAGACTGCCAGTCACCATTGATATAGAACTGCTGGGACGTGGGCGGGGTGTTCGAAAATGGGGTGGTCATCCAACGGGCTCCCATAGAGCGGTGATAGCGTTGCCGGCAACAGATCCTGAGGCCGTTTTCTTCTCGATAAACTAACAAAGCGGCCCGGATGGGATATGCCGTTCTCAAGCCTGGCAAAGAAGAATCTGCTGTATCTGCCGGGTTAACTTGGCGAAAAAAATGGCAGCATCTGTCCGGGGCAAAAAGAGCGCCCAGGTGTTTGTGTCAAATGAGTCTGCCGGTGCCAGGCGTGCTCATCTGAGGCATGGTCAGGGCGGTCGGCTCGGTAAACCTGCGAATATCAAAAGGGCTGATCAGGGTGCCGGTGCAGCCGGTGCTGATCAGCTCGGCCATGACGTCGCCGACACCCGGGCCGAGCTGGAAGCCATGCCCGCAGAAACCAAAGGCATAGAACAACCCCTTGACCTTGCCGCTTGGGCCCATGATCGGCAGCGAGTCTGGCGTATAGCTTTCGATGCCGCTCCACACTCGGATGATGTTGAGGTTCGCCACCCCGGGCAGCAGGCGGCTCATCTGCTGCATCTGGTTGAGCAGGCTTTCGGGCTTGAAATAGGCGCGGCGGTTGATCATGTCCGGTTTGCAGCGGTTGCCGCCGCCGATGATGAGGTTGCCTCGAGGGATCTGTCGGAAATAAATCACCTCTTCCTTTATCTTGGTGAACACGCCGATTACGGTCGGCAAGGCATAGGGCACCGGCTCGGTGACCGACATCTGCGGGCCATTGGCTTCCAACGGCACCGCTTCGTCGAATTGCTCGGACAGCTTCGCCCCCCACGCGCCCGCCGTGATCAGCAGTTGCTCGGCGATGAATAGTTGGCCGTCGGTGGTGGTCATATGGAATTGGTCATTCACCTTTTGTACCGCAGCGACTTCTGTTCGCTCGCGGATGCTGGCCCCGGCCCGTGTCGCCGCGCGGGCAAATGCCGGGGCGGCCAGGCGCGGGTTGGCGTGGCCGTCGTGAGGGGCGTACGAGCCGCCCTTGACTTCTGCACCGAGGAACGGGAAACGCGCGTGCAACGCCTTGCCGGTGATGATCTGCAAGTCCAGCTCCCGCGCCTCGGGTGCGGCGGCGTAGGCTTCAAGCTCGGCGATTTCGTCCTCGCGATAACAGACGCGCATGTGGCCGCTGGGGATGAATTCCAGGTCATCGCCGATCAACTCGGGAAGCCGTTTCCACAATCCGTACGAGCGATTGGACAGTTCCAGTTGGCCGAGGAATCGCCCTTGGCGTCGCACGTTGCCGAAATTCACGCCACTGGCGTATTGGCCGATCAGGTCGCGTTCCAGCAGGGTCACCGAGTGCCCACGCTGGCGCAGGAAAAACGCCGACGCCGACCCCATGATGCCGCCGCCGATAATCAAGACGTCGCTTTTTTGTGGCTTCATGATGTTCTCTCACTTCCTGCCAGCGCTTCGATTTCGATCAGGTACCCATGGTGCAGCGCCGGGACGGGCACCACCGCGCGCGCAGGCCGATGTTCGCCGAGATAGTGGGCGTAGATCCGGTCGAAAGCTGGCCAGTGTTCGATACCGGCGACATAGACCGTCACTTTCAGCAGGTCGCTGGGGCTGCGGCCTGCCGCGCCGAGAATCGCCATCAGGTTGTCCAGGGCGATGGCGGCTTGCACTTCGAACGGTTGGTCGACGCTGTGGCTGCCTTCGGCGCGTACCGGCAGTTGCCCGGACACGTACAAGATGCCCTGGTGCAAGACCGCCTGGGCGTAATGTCCGCCGGGGGCGGACGCCTGGGTGGTCTGGATCAACTCGATTTCACCAGCCATGCAGACGACTCCAGGTGTGCACCGCGCCCGAGGCATCGCAGGCGCGGTAATCAGGGAATTGCGCACCGGTGGCGCAGGCGTGGTTGGGCAGGATGCGCAGGCGACTGCCGATGGGAAAACGCTCGGTGATATCGACGGCACCGGGACTGGAAAGGGTGACGATGCCGTGCTCCTGGTTGGCGCTGGTGAGCAGTGCGCCCTCGATCCAGTCGCCGGCTTCGCTGCACACCTGTCCGTAACCGAAGTCCCGTTGCTGGCGCTGCGTACCCCGATCACGACTCATCGCCATCCAGCCGGCATCGGTGATGATCCAGCCTTTGTCCGGCTGGTGACCGATCACCGTGGTCAGTACGCTCAAGGCCAGCTCGTCCACCTGGCAAACGCCGATGTTGTGCATCACCAGATCGAAGAACACATAGACGCCGGCGCGCACTTCAGTGACGCCTTCCAGGCTTTGCACCGAAAGTGCCGTGGGTGTGGAGCCGATGCTGACCTCGGGGCAGGTCAGCCCGGCTGCGCGGATGCGTTGGGCGGCGCTGACGCAGAGGTGGCGTTCTTGTTCGGCCAGGGCTTGCAGCGCTCGGGGCGTGTCGAGCTCGTAGCTGGACCCGGCATGGGTCATCACGCCGCACAACTGCATGCCGCCTTCGCTGAGTCGCCGCGCGATGTCGACCAGTGCATCGTCTTCAACGCGCACACCGGACCGATGGCCATCGCAATCGATCTCGATCCAGACCTCGAAGCGTTCGTCGTGCTGCCGGCCGAAATCGACGATGGCCTGCGTCGTCGCCAGACTGTCGGTCAAGAGGCTCAATTGGCAGCCTTTGCGTCGCAGCGTCAGTGCCTGGGCCAGTTTGCCGGGCGCCATGGACACGGCATAAAAGATGTCGCGGATGCCTTCGGCGAAGCAATGCTCGGCTTCCTTGAGGGTCGACACGGTGATGGCGCTGGCGCCTGCTGCCAGCTGCGCCTGAACCACCGGCAGGCATTTGCTGGTCTTGATGTGCGGGCGCAAACGCACCCCCAAGGCGTCCATGCGTTGTTGCATGCGCTGGATATTGCGCTGCATTCGCGGCACATCGATGAGCGCGACCGGGGTATCGAGGGAGGCAATTGAGACTGGCATGAACGAGGCTCGTGGGTGAAAGACAGGCTCGACTCTACTCAGTCATCGTAAAGCCGTGGTTCAATGCGCTGTCATCAATCATTAAGTTCAACTGAATGATCAGCCTCGAAGACCTGCGCATGGCCGTGACGCTGGCACGCTGCGAATCGTTGAGCGCCGCGGCACGGGCCCTTAATGTCTCGCCACCGGCGCTGTCCATGCGCCTGCGCAAACTGGAGACGCGCCTGGGCCTGACCCTGGCCAATCGCGACGCCCGGCGGCTGAGCCTGACCGCTGACGGCGAGCGTTTCTCGCGCCAGAGTGCGCTGTTGCTGGAACAGCTGGAGGCGCTGCCCGAATCGTTCAAGCAGCAAGACGATCAACTGGCCGGTACCCTCAGGCTGGCGGCACCGTTCGGCTATGGACGCCAACGCCTCGCGCCGCTGCTGGCCCGGTTTGCCAGGTTGCATCCGCAGCTATGCCTGCATCTGGACCTGCGCGAAACGCCCTGGCCTGACCGTCATGACAGCGATGCGGTGATTCACATCGGTCACCTGAGCGACAGCCAGTGGGTCGCCCGGCTCCTCACGCACAATGACCGTTGGCTGTGCGCGAGCCCCGCTTACCTGGCACAGAACGGCACACCGCTCGCGCCGGAGCAACTCGCCGAGCATCGCTGCATCTGTATTCGTGAAAACGATGAAGATGTCACCCTGTGGCACCTGCGCAATGTGCACGGGCGCAAGACCCTGCGGATCAAGCCTGCCTTGTTGAGCAACGACGGCAGCGTGGCCCGACACTGGGCCGAACAAGGCCTGGGGCTGGTGTTGCGTTCGCAATGGGACGTCAGCAAAGCCATCGCCGACGGCCGCCTGGTACGGGTGCTCGCCGATTGGCAATTCGACAGCGCCCCCATCAACCTGCTGGTGCCTTCGCGCAAACTGCGCAGCGCGCGGGTGCAGGCGTTGGTGAGCTTCCTGGAGGCTGAACTGAAGGTCTGAATAGGACACTGTTCCTACCGAGCCACCGCCATCGCGAGCAAGCTCGCTCCCACAAGGATTTATGCTGGCCTGGAACTCACTGACCGCCACAAATTCCCTGTGGAAGCGAGCTTGCTCGCGATGGCGGCGGTACATTCAACCCGGTTATCAAGGGCTGGCCCGAGGCGTAGATTCTGCCGCTACCGTCCCGCCATACCCCCGGTTTTCGCACCATAACGGCTCTCAAACCCACAGAAACACGGGCACGACGCCCACGCCTGGAGCATCCCGCAAAGTCTGCTGAGCGAGCCCCGCAAAACGGTGGTTTGTACCAAGCGGCCGGTATTTTTAACGATTTATCCACGGTCTCATGGTGTTGTAATAAAAACGTGATGCAGCGTTGCACCGATGCCTCACGAAAGGCGCCATCGTTCGCCTCGTCGAGCCTTCAACAACAATCCAGGACCGCACTCATGAGCTTTCTTCGACCCAAGTACATCACCTTCGACTGCTACGGCACGTTGACCAATTTCCAGATGGGCACCATGACCCGCGAGCTGTTCGCCGACCGTGTCGATGCCGGGCAGATGGACCAGTTCGTCAAGGATTTCTCCGCTTATCGCCTGGACCAGGTGATGGGTGACTGGCGGCCCTATGATGAAATCATCAAGACCTCCCTGATGCGGGTCTGCAAGCGTTGGGGCGTTGAATATCGCGGCGAAGGCCAGCTCTATTACGACGCCGTGCCAACCTGGGGTCCACACGCCGATGTACCGGCGGGCCTGTCGAAAATCGCCGACAAGATCCCCCTGGTGATTTTTTCCAACGCGATGGACGAGCAGATCATGTCCAACGTCGACAAGCTCGGCGCACCGTTCCATAAAGTCTTCACGGCCCAGCAGGCCCAGGCCTACAAGCCGCGCCTGGCCGCCTTCGAATTCATGCTCGATAACCTTGGCTGCGGACCGGAAGACGTCCTGCATGTGTCGTCGAGCTTCCGCTACGACCTGATGTCGGCCCACGACATGAAGATCAAGCACAAAGCCTTCGTCGCCCGCGGTCATGAACATCCGGCCAACGCTGCCTTTGGTTACCACCAGATCTCGGACATCGGCGGGTTGCCCGCGCTGGTCGGGCTCTGAGTCTCGACGCACGCTTGAAGGCGAAAGGGGTTAGACATGGGCAGTGAGTCCTATTGGCTCGACACCGCACCGGCGTTCACCGGTGCTCAGCTCGGCGGGTTGCCCGGGCAGGTGGATGTCGCCATCGTCGGTGGCGGCTTCACCGGTTTGGCGGCGGCGCGGGCCCTGGCCTTGAAGGGGGCCAGCGTGGCGGTGCTGGAAGCGGGCAGGGTGATTGGCGAGGCGTCAGGGCGCAACGGCGGGCATTGCAGTACCGGCGTGGCCCAGGATTACGCGGCACTCACCGCCAGCCTCGGCGCCGACAAGGCTCGGGCGTATTACCAAGCCTATGAAAGCGCCGTGCAGAGCGTCGTGACGCTGGTGGAGCAAGAGCAGATCGCTTGCGACCTCAAGCGCAACGGCAAGCTCAAGCTGGCCGCCAAGCCGATGCACTACGAAGGGTTGGCGCGCACCTGTGAATTGATCCGCAAGCAAGTCGATGCCGAGGTCGAGCTGCTGTCGGCCCAGGAGACGCGGGCGGAAGTCAATTCGGCGCAGTTTCACGGTGGCCTGTTGCAGCGCAATGGCGTGCAGATGCATGTCGGGCGTTTCGGCGTCGGCCTGGCCGAAGCGGCCGCCCGTCACGGTGCGTTGATCTTCCAGGGCGTGGCGGTGCAGGACTGGAAGGCCAGTGCCGGCGGGTATCGAGTCAACACCAGCAAGGGGACGCTGCAGGCTGCGCAGATCCTGCTGGCGACCGGCACCTGTCAGCAGGGCGGCCTGGGCTGGTATCGGCGGCGGATCGTCCCGGTGGGCAGTTTCGTGGTCGCCACCGAGGTCCTGCCCCAGGCGCTGATCGACAGCTTGCTGCCGGCCCGGCGCTCCTATGTCACCAGCCGGATGATCGGTAACTACTTTCGCCTGACCCCGGACAACCGTTTGCTGTTTGGCGGCCGCGCGCGGTTTGCCATGTCCGACAGCGTGTCCGATGCCAAGAGCGGCAAGGTGTTGCAAGCGGCCATGGTGCAGATGTTCCCGCAGTTGGCGAACACCCGGATCGACTATTGCTGGGGCGGCCTGGTGGACATGACCTCCGATCGCCTGCCCCGGGCCGGCCAGCATGGCGGGGTTTATCACTCCATGGGCTACAGCGGCCACGGTGTGCAGATGTCGGTACACATGGGGCAGGTCATGGCCGAGGTCATGGCCGGCAAGGTCGAGGCCAACCCTTGGCGCGAACTGGACTGGCCGGCCATCCCCGGGCACTTCGGCAAGCCTTGGTTTTTGCCGCTGGTCGGCGCGTATTACCGCCTGCAGGACTACCTGCACTGAGTTTCACCGCGTTGTTTGGCGTTTCAACCACGTTGCGTTAACGCACGTAATCGAGCCCTATCATTTTCCGAAAGGTAGAACTGACATGAGTGACACTAAAAACGGCATCAAAGACCAGTTGATCACCGGTACAGAAAGTCTGCGTGTTTTCGAAGGGCTCAACCGCGGCATGTCGCGCCGGCATGCCTTGCAAATGCTCGGGGTGGCCGGTGTGGCCGCGGCGGGTGCCGGCAGCCTGTTCGGCGCCGCCGGCAAGCTGTTTGCCGATGAGCAGGCAAAGCCCGGCAAAGGCAAGCCCGGCGGGCGTATCCGGGTCGCCGGTATCTCCAGTTCCACCGCCGATACCCTGGACCCGGCCAAAGGCTCATCGTCCACGGACTACGTGCGCCATTACATGTTCTACAACGGCCTGACGCGTTTCGACAGCCACATGGTGCCGCAACTGGAACTGGCCGAACGCATCGACACCACCGACGCCACGCTTTGGGTGATTACCCTGCGCAAGGAAGTGACCTTCCACAATGGCAAGGGCCTCACCGCCGCCGACGTGGTGTTTTCCCTGATGCGCCACAAGGACCCGATCACCGGTTCCAAGGTCTTGCCGCTGGCCGAGCAGTTTGCCGAGGTCAAGGCCACCGGCACCCATGAAGTGCAGATACGCCTGAGTGGCCCGAATTCCGAGCTGCCATCGATCCTTGCCATTTCCCATCTGTTGATCGTTCCCGAGGGCACCAGCGACTTCAACCAGGGCATCGGCACTGGTCCGTTCAAGGTCAAGGAATTCAAGCCTGGGGTGCGTTCCATCGGTGCGCGCAATACCAACTACTGGAAGCCTGGCCTGCCGTACCTGGACGAGATCGAATTCATCGGCATCGCTGACGAGCCGTCACGGGTCAACGCGTTGCTGTCGGGCGATGTGCAGATCATCAACGAGGTCAACCCGCGCTCGACCACGCGCATCAAGGACAGCACCACCCATCGCGTGGTGGATTCGCCGTCGGGTAACTACACCGACCTGATCATTCGCCAGGACCAGATGCCCGGCCAGAGCCCGGAATTCACCGAGGCGATGAAACTGCTGCTGGACCGCGAGCAGGTCAAGTCGGCGATCTTCCGTGGCTTCGCCAGGGTCGGCAACGACCACCCGATTGCCCCCGGCGCGCGTTTCTACAATGCCGATCTGCCGCAACGGACCTACGATCCGGAAAAGGCCCGTTTCCTGCTGAAGAAGGCCGGCATGGAAAGCATCAGCATGCCGGTGATGTGCTCGCCGGCCGCCACCGGTTCGGTCGACGTTGCCGTGCTGTTGCAGCAATCGGCCAAGGAGGCTGGGCTCAAGCTCAACGTCAATCGGCTGCCGAGCGACGGCTACTGGTCCAACCACTGGGCCAAGCACCCGCTGAGCTTCGGCAACATCAACCCGCGGCCCAACGCCGACATGCTGTTTTCGCAATTCTTCCAGTCCACCGCGCCGTGGAACGAATCCGGCTGGAAAAACCCGCAGTTCGACCAGTTGCTGGTGCAGGCTCGCGGTGAAACCGATGAAGCCAAGCGCGGCAAGATGTACGCGGACATGCAGACCTTGGTGCATGACCACTGCGGCATCGGCATCCCGGTATTCATCAGCAACATCGATGGCGTCGACCAGCGCGTCAAAGGTTATGGCACCAACCCGCTGGGCGGTTTCATGGGCTATATGTTCGCCGAGCAAGTCTGGCTTGAGGCTTGATGCGTGTTGTCTTGCGGCGTGACATGGCACAAGGGGTAGGGCGATGAATAGCAACACACTTTGGTTGATCGGCCGGCGCCTGGGCGCAGCGGTCGTGACCCTGTTGATCGTATCGATGGTGGTGTTCGCCATTACGGCGGTGTTGCCGGGAGACGCGGCGCAACAGTCCCTGGGACAGTTCGCCACGCCTGAGCAAGTGGCGGCCCTGCGGGTGAAGATGGGCCTGGACCAACCGGGTGTGTTGCGCTACCTGCACTGGTTGATGAGCCTGCTCAGCGGCGACATGGGCGTGTCGATCTCCAACGCCACGCCGGTCACCGAGTTGATGGCTGGCCGGGTCCCCAACACCCTGATGCTGGCGGCGGCCACGGCGCTGGTGTCGGTGCCCGTGGCGTTGGTCCTGGGCATCGGTTCGGCGATGGGGCGAGGGGGGCGCATCGACGGCTTGCTGAGTTTCTTCACCCTGACGATGGTGGCGGTGCCGGAGTTCCTGGTCGCCACCCTGGCGGTGCTGATCTTTGCGGTGAACCTGGGCTGGCTTTCGGCGCTGTCCTATTCCAGCGAGATCACTTCGCCGCTGCAATTCATGCGCACCTATGCCTTGCCGGTGATGACCCTGTGCTGCGTCATCGTCGCGCAAATGGCGCGCATGACCCGGGCGGCGGTGATCGACCAGCTCGACAGCCCCTACGTGGAAATGGCCCGCCTCAAGGGCGTGAGCCCGGTGCGGGTGGTGCTGCGCCATGCCTTGCCCAATGCCATCGGGCCGATCGCCAATGCCATCGCCCTGAGCCTGTCCTACCTGCTGGGTGGGGTGGTGATCGTCGAGACGATTTTCAACTATCCCGGTATCGCCAGCCTGATGGTCGATGCCGTGACCAACCGCGACATGGCGTTGGTCCAGGCCTGCACCATGCTGTTTTGCACGGCGTACCTGACCTTGGTGCTGGTGGCTGACCTGTGCGCGATCCTGTCCAATCCGAGGCTGAGAAACCAATGAACAATCTCATTGTGAAATCCCCGCCTGCGGCACCCGAACTGGCCTTGGGCAAGGTGTCGCGCAAAACGCCCTGGCTCGGCCTGATCGGCGCCGCGATGTGTGTGATCTGGTTGCTGGTGGCTATCTTCGGGCCATGGCTGGCGCCGCACCCGGTGGGGGAAGTGGTCTCCGACAATGTCTTTGACAACCTCAGCGCCACGTATCCGATGGGCACCGATTATCTGGGCCGTGACATGCTCAGCCGCATTCTCGTGGGCGCGCGTTTCACGGTGGGCCTGGCGTTGGTGGCGGCGGTGCTGGCCAGTGGGCTGGGCACCAGTTGCGCGCTGCTGTCGGTGGTTTCGCCGAAGTGGCTGGATGAGCTGATCAGCCGCCTGATGGACGCCTTCATTTCGATCCCGAGCAAGATGCTGGCGCTGATCATGGTTTCGGCGTTCGGCTCGTCGGTGACCCTGCTGATCTGCACGGCGGTGCTCAGCTTCATGCCGGGGGCGTTTCGTATCGCCCGCAGCATGGCGGTGAACATCGAGGCCCTGGAGTACGTGCAAGTGGCCCGCACCCGTGGCGAGCGCCGGCTGTACATCGCCTGTGTGGAAATCCTGCCCAACATGCTCAACCCGGTGCTGACCGACCTGGGCCTGCGTTTTGGCTTCATCGTCCTGCTGCTCAGCGGCATGAGCTTCCTCGGCCTGGGCGTGCAACCGCCGGATGCCGACCTGGGTTCGCTGGTGCGGGAAAACATCGGCGGCCTCAACCAGGGCGCGCCGGCCATCGTGATTCCGGCGCTGGCCATCGGCACCCTGACCATCGGCGTCAATCTGTTTATCGACCGCTTGTCTTCGCGGCGCAACCGACGTACGGGAGGCCATTGATATGAGCCAATTGATCCGAGTCGAGAACCTGCGGGTGGTCGCCTGTGGCGAGCGCAGCGAGGTGGAGATCGTCAAGGGCGTGAGTTTCTCCCTGGAGAAAGGTGAAGTGCTGGCGCTGATCGGCGAGTCCGGTTCGGGCAAGACCACCATCGCCCTGGCGCTGCTCGGTTATGCCCGGCGCGGTTGTCGCCTGGCCGGCGGCGTGGTGCAGATTGGCGAGCACGACATGCTCGCCTTGAGTGAGCGCGAACTGCAAGGCCTGCGCGGCAACCGGGTGTCGTACATCGCCCAAAGCGCCGCCGCGGCGTTCAACCCGGCCAAGCAACTTATCGACCAAGTGGTGGAAGGCGCGTTGATCCATGGCTTGGGCAGCCGGGCCGTGCTCGAAGCCAAGGCCATCGAACTGTTCCGCGACCTGGCGCTGCCCAACCCCGAATGCATCGGCCAGCGCTATCCCCACCAGGTATCCGGCGGGCAACTGCAGCGGGTGATGGCGGCCATGGCGCTGATCAGCGATCCGCTGCTGGTGGTGCTCGATGAGCCGACCACGGCCCTCGATGTGACCACCCAGATCGACGTGCTGCGCGCCTTCAAGCGGGTGGTGCGCGAGCGTGGCGCGACGGCGGTCTACGTGTCCCACGACCTGGCCGTCGTGGCGCAGATGGCTGACCAGATCGTGGTGCTCAACGGCGGGCAGATCTTCGAGCAGAGCGCCACCGCGCCGCTGCTCAAGGGCCCGGCTCATGCCTACACCCGCAGCCTGCTCGCGGCGGCACGGCCCGACACGACGATTCGCCCGCCATGCGGCGTGGCCGAAGACACGCCGCTGCTGACCATCAAGGGCCTGACCGCCGGCTACGGCAACAAGAACCAGCAGGGCATGCCGTCGATCCGGGTGCTCGAAGACATTGACCTGACCGTGCGCAGGGGCCAGGCCATCGGTGTGATCGGTGAGTCGGGCTCGGGCAAATCGACCCTGGCGCGGGTGGTGGCCGGGCTGCTGACCCCGGCCCTGGGCGGGCTGACGTTTGACGGTCAGCCATTGGGTGGCAGCCTGTCCGAACGCACGGACGAACAGTTCCGGCGCATTCAAATGGTGTTCCAGAACGCCGACACCGCGCTCAACCCGATGCACAGCATCAGCACCATCCTGAGCCGACCGTTGAAGATGTATTTCGGCCTCAAGGGCGCGGCGCTGCGTGAGCGTATCGGCGAGTTGCTCGACCTGGTGCGTCTGCCACGGGACATGGCCGAGCGCCGCCCGAGCGAACTCTCCGGCGGGCAAAAGCAGCGGGTCAACCTGGCCCGGGCACTGGCGGCCAAGCCGGACCTGATCCTGTGCGATGAAGTGACCTCGGCCCTCGACACCGTGGTCGGTGCGGCGATCCTCGAACTGCTGCGCGACCTGCGCCAGCAATTGGGCGTGTCCTACCTGTTCATCAGCCACGACATCTCCACGGTGCGGGCGCTGTGCGACGACATTGTGGTGATGTACAGCGGCCACAAGATTCAAGAGGGCAACCGGCAATCGTTCGCCCAGGCGCCGTTCCATCCCTACACCGACCTGCTGATCCATTCCGTACCGGAGATGCGCCAGGGTTGGCTGGAAAGTTGTGGCGCCACCACCTGCGGCACGCTGCCGCCGTTGGGTGCGCGCGCCGAGGGGGCGCAGCTGTGCACCTTCCTCAATCGCTGCCCGGTGCGGGTCGACGGCCTGTGCAACCAAACCGCGCCGCCCCGGCAGATCATCGACGGCGGCAGCGAGGTGCTCTGTCATCACGACAGTGCCGAGCTGCTCAAGCACCAACAGGATTCAAACAGCATGATCGTGGGAGCCTACGCATGAACGCGCGTTTCGTGAGGTTGGCCGAACAGGGCCGGCCCGTCGTCAAATTGAAAGTCGATGGCGTCCCGGTCGAGGCGTTGCAGGGCGACACGCTGATGGTCGCCTTGCTGACCAACGGCCCGGCGTTGCGCCAGTCGGAATTCGATCCGGGCAGCCGGGCCGGTTTCTGTCTGATGGGCGCCTGCCAGGATTGCTGGGTCTGGACCCGCAGCGGCGAGCGCCTGCGGGCCTGCTCCAATGAAGTACGCGAAGGGCTGGACATCATCACTCAACAACCGGAGGCGATATGGCCACTGCGCGGCTGAACACCCATCGAGTCGTCATTGTCGGCGCCGGGCCGGCCGGCATCCGTTGTGCCCAGACCCTGGTCGAGGCGGGCTTCAAGCCGATCCTGCTCGATGAAAACCGTCGCGATGGCGGGCAGATCTACCGGCGCCAGCCCGAAGGGTTCACCCGCAGCTACGCCACGCTGTACGGCACCGAGGCGGACAAGGCTCGTGACCTGCACGAAAGCTTCGACCGCTTGCGCCCGCAGATCGACTACCGCCCGGATACACTGGTGTGGAACCTGACACCCGGGCAATTGTGCTGCGTCAGCCAGGGCCAGCACACGACGGTGGATTACGATGCGCTGATCCTGTGCACCGGCGCCACCGACCGCCTGATGCCCATCGAGGGCTGGCAACTGGGCGGCACCTACAGCCTCGGTGGGGCACAGATCGCCTTGAAGGCCCAGGCGGTTTCCATCGGCCATCGCGTGGTGTTCATGGGCAGCGGGCCGTTGCTGTATCTGGTCGCCAGCCAATACCTCAAGGCCGGCGCCAACGTCGCGGCGGTGCTCGATACATCGCCGCTGGGCCAGCGCATCAAAGCCTTGCCCAAACTCATGGCGCGCCCGGGTTTGCTGTTCACCGGCATGAAACTGTTGGCGCAGTTGTATCGGGCGAAAGTTGCTGTGCACCTGGGGATTTCGCCGCTGCAAATTCTGGGCGAGGCGACCACCGGCGTCAGCGGTGTGCGGGTGCGTACCGCCAGTGGGGAAACCTTGACGGTGGCGTGCGACGCGGTGGCGCTGGGTTATCACTTGCGCCCGGAAACCCAACTGGCTGACCTCGCGGGTTGTCGCCTGCGTTTTGACGAGGCCTCCAGCCAATGGCTGCTGGACACGGATGAAGAGGGACGGACCTCGGTCAGCGGTGTCTACGCCGCCGGGGATGGTTCGAAGATCCGTGGCGCTGACGCTGCCGAGCATGCCGGGCGCCTGGTCGCCTTGGCGTTGCTCGGCGATTTGCAGCAGCCGGTGGACGCCGCGCGGGTCGCCGAGCAGCGCCAGGCGCTCAAGGTGATGGACGCGTTTCGCCTCGGCCTGGCCCAGGCGTTTCCCTGGCCAGCGGCACAAGCCAAGGCCTTGCCGGACGAAGCCATCGTCTGCCGCTGCGAGATGATCAGCGCCGGCGAACTGCGCCGCACCGTCAGCGAAAAGGGCGCCTGTGAAGTCAACCGGGCCAAGGCGTTCAGTCGGGTCGGCATGGGCCGCTGCCAGGGGCGTTATTGCTCCCAGGCTGGGGCCGAAGTGATTGCTGCAGCAGCGGGTGTCCAGGTGCAAGAGGTGGGGCGCCAGCGCGGCCAGGCCCCCGTCAAACCACTTTCAATGCTCACACGGGAGGTGACGCCATGACGGTCAATAAAGCCGATGTGGTGATTGTCGGCGGCGGCCTGATGGGCTCGGCGGCGGCGTTTTTCCTGCGCCAACGGGGGCAGTCGGTGATCCTGCTGGAGCGTGACCAGATCGGCCAGTACGCCAGCGGCGTGAACTTCGGCAACGTGCGGCGTCAGGGGCGTTTTCTCGGCCAACTGGAACTGGCGAACCGCTCCTGGGCGCTGTGGAAACGCCTGCCGGAGCTGATCGACGACGACCTGGAGTTCATCGCCAGCGGGCACATGCGCGTGTGTTATCGCGAGGATGAAATCCCTGAGCTCGAGGCTTATGCGGCCGCCCCCGAAGCGGCGCAACTGGACTTGAAGATCTATCGCGGCAGCGAACTGCACGCGCGTTTTCCGTTTCTCGGCAAGGACGTCAAGGGCGGCTCCTATGCGCCGCACGACGGCCATGCCAACCCGCGTCTGGCAGCCCCGGCCTTTGCCCGGGCGGCACGGCGGCTCGGTGCTCGCATCGAGGAACGCACCGAGGTGGCCCAGGTGCAGAAGGTCGGTGACGGGTTCAGCATCAGCACCACCGATGGCCGCCAGTTCAGCGCCGCCCAACTGTTGATTACCGCGGGCGCCTGGGGCCAGAAGCTCTCGGCGCAATTCGGCGAGCCGGTGCCGCTGGAAACCAACGGCCCGCAAATGGCCGTCACCGAACCGGTGCCTTACGCCTTGCCGACGGTGATCGGCGTGTACACCAAGATTCCTGAAGAAGTGATCTATTTCCGCCAGATTCCCCGGGGCAATATCATCATCGGCGGCGGCTATCGCAGCAAGCCGGACATGCTCAACCGCCGGGCCTATGTCGAGCCGCGCAGCATTCTCAATCAATTGGACCAGATGCGTCGGCTGCTGCCGGGGGTCGGCAATCTCAACATCATCCGCGTGTGGAGCGGCATCGAAGGTTACCTGTCCGATTCCCTGCCGGTGATGGGGCCCAGTGGCAACGTCGATGGCTTGTACTATGCGTTCGGCTTCAGCGGCCATGGCTTCCAGCTCGGTCCGGGCGTTGGCGATGTCATGGCTGAACTGATCAGCACGGGCAGTACTCGAACCTTCATCGAGCCGTTCTCCATCCGCCGGTTCGCCCTTTCCGCCGAGCAACGGAGCAAGGCCTCATGAAACCCCGCGTGTTAGCCATTTTCGAACGCTTGCTGGCGTTTGAAACGGTCTCTTCAGAATCGAACCTGGCCCTGATCGAGTACGTGCGCGAGCTGTTGCTGGGCAAGGGCATCGAGTCGTTGATCGTCAAGGATGAGAGTGGCAAGAAGGCCAACCTGTTCGCCAGCACCGGCCCAAGTGACTTGCCTGGAGTCCTGCTGTCCGGCCACACCGACGTAGTGCCGGCGGCGGGGCAGGCCTGGACCGTCCCGGCGTTCCAGGCGACCGTGCGCGACGGGCGGGTCTACGGACGTGGCAGTTGTGACATGAAAGGTTTCATCGCGCTGGCCATCGACGCCATGCTCGATGCCGCCGACCATTCGCTGAACCGGCCATTGCAACTGGCACTTTCCCACGACGAAGAAATTGGTTGCGTGGGCGTGCGGCGCTTGCTCGACGTGCTGCACCTGGCGCCGGTGCGGCCGTTTTTGTGCGTGATCGGCGAGCCGACCAACATGCAGTTCGTGCTCGGCCACAAGGGCAAGGGTTCCTATCGCACCTACTGTCGCGGCCTGGAGGCGCACTCATCGCTGGCACCGCGCTCGGTCAATGCGATTCACGTGGCCTGCGATTTCATCGCGGCGTTGCGCCAGAGCCAGCAGCAGTTGCAAGAGCAGGGCGCTCAGGACCCAGACTACGACGTGCCCTACAGCACTGTGCATGTCGGGCAGATTGTTGGCGGCAAGGCCCTGAACATTGTGCCGAACCTGTGCACCCTGGATTTCGAAGTGCGCAATTTGCCGGATGACGATCTGGACCTGTTCCTGGAGCAACTGCGCGAACGCGCCGAGGTGATCGTGCGCGAGGCGAAAAAGCTCTCCAGCGTCGCGGACATCGAGATCGAAACCCTCAACGTCTATCCGGGCCTCGATACCCATCCGAGCGTCGAAGCGGTGCGCTTCCTGAAAAACTTCGTCACCCCGGACACCGGCACCGCCAAGGTTTCCTTCGGCACCGAGGGCGGCTTGTTCAAGCAGCGCCTGGATGTACCCGTGGTGGTCTGCGGCCCAGGCTCCATCGAACAGGCGCACAAGCCAGATGAGTTCATCGAGATCAGCCAGATGGAGGCGGGGGAGCGGTTTCTGGAAGGGTTGCTCGGCTCCCTGAAAATCTAAGCCCTGCACAGAAAAAAATGTGGGAGCACACCTGCAGGAGCACACTTGTGGGAGCAAAGCTGTAGGAGCATACCTGTGGGAGTACACCTATAGGAGCACACCTGTAGGAGCACAGCTCTGGGAGCACAGCTGTGGGAGCAAAGCTTGCTCGCGATGAACGATGACACGGTCTTGATTGATGTCGCCTGATCCACCGCCATCGCGAGCAAGCTTTGCTCCCACAGTGTTCAGTCTTCAGTGCTCAGTGTTCAGTGTTCAGTGCTCAGTCTTCAGTCTTCAGTCTTCGGTGTTTAGCCAGGGGCCTCGGTAGAGCCTGCCGTCCCGCCTCGAAACTTCAGCATCCAACACTGCCCAAACCCCGCTTTCAGCATCCTGCCCCGTGGCATCTCCTTAGACTGGAATCACCTCGGAACAGGACGCGACCATGCTCAAGAATCAATTGAAAGACCCCAGCCTGTTGGCAGAACTTGCTTACGTCGACGGTCAGTGGATCGGCGCCGACAACGCCGCCACCCTTGACGTCATTGACCCGGCCACCGGCCAGGTACTCGCCCGTGTACCGGCCATGCAAGGCGTGGAAACCCGGCGCGCCATCGAGGCCGCCGAGCGGGCCTGGCCGGCGTGGCGCGCGCGTCCGGCGGCGGAGCGGGCAGCGCTGTTGGAGCGCTGGTATCAAGCCATGATGGACAACCTCGACGACCTCGCGCTGATCATGACCTGTGAACAGGGCAAGCCGTTGAACGAAGCCAAAGGCGAAATCCGCTATGGGGCCGGTTTCGCCAAATGGTTTGCCGAAGAAGCCCGGCGGGTCTATGGCGAAACCATCCCGGCGCCCAGCGGCGACCGACGCCTGCTCACGCTCAAGCAGCCGGTGGGTGTTTGTGCCGCGATCACCCCATGGAATTTCCCCAATGCGATGATCACCCGCAAGTGCGCACCGGCCTTGGCGGCCGGCTGCCCGGTCATCGTCAAACCCTCGGACCTGACCCCCTTGTCGGCCCTGGCCCTGGCGGTGCTGGCCGAGCGGGTCGGAATTCCGGCCGGGGTGTTCAACGTTGTGACGGGTATGCCCGCCGGTATCGGCGAAGAACTGACCGGCAACCCGACGGTGCGCAAGATTTCCTTTACCGGCTCCACGGCGGTCGGGCGCTTGCTGATGCGCCAGAGCGCCGAGCACATCAAGCGCTTGAGCCTGGAGCTGGGCGGCAATGCGCCGTTCATCGTGTTTGACGACGCGGACCTGGAACAGGCGGTGGCCGGCATCATGCTCAGCAAGTTTCGCAACGCTGGCCAGACCTGCGTCTGCGCCAACCGCATCCTGGTGCAGGACGGCATCTACGAGCGCTTCGCCGCGCGCCTGGTGCAAGAGGTGGGCAAACTCAAGGTCGGCAATGGGCTGGAGGCTGACGTGATGATCGGCCCGCTGATCAACCTCGCGGCGGTGAACAAAGTCGCCCGGCACATCGACGATGCGTTGAGCCAGGGCGCGCGCCTGCTTTGTGGCGGTGTTCCCGAGGGCGACAGCCAATTCGTCCAGCCAACGGTACTGGGCGAGGCCCACGCCGGGATGTTGCTGGCCAATGAAGAAACCTTTGGCCCGGTGGCGCCGCTGATGCGCTTTACTACTGAAGAGCAGGCCCTGGCCCTGGCCAATGCCACGCCGTATGGCCTGGGCGCTTATTACTTCACCCAGGACCTGCGCCGTTCATGGCGTTTCGGCGAGGCGCTGGAGTTCGGCATGGTCGGTCTTAACACCGGAATCATTTCCATGGAAGTCGCACCCTTCGGCGGCATCAAGCAGTCGGGCCTGGGGCGCGAAGGCAGCAAGTACGGCCTGGACGAATACCTTGAAGTCAAAGCCTTCCACATCGGTGGGCTGTGATGCGACCGTCATTTGAACAGACACCAGGGAGCCACGATTGATGAGCAAACCATTTCGAATCGCTGCCATTGCCGGCGATGGCATCGGCAAGGAAGTCCTGCCTGAAGGGCTGAGAGTGTTGGAGCAGGCCGCGAAAAAGTGGCAGTTGTCGCTGGAGATCGAAGTGCTCGATTGGGCCCATTGCGATTACTACCTGGAGCACGGGCAGATGATGCCCGCCGACTGGTTTGAACAACTGAAGGGCTTCGACGCGATCTACTTCGGCGCCGTGGGTTGGCCGGACAAGGTGCCGGATCATGTGTCCCTGTGGGGCTCGTTGCTCAAGTTCCGTCGCGACTTCGACCAGTACGTGAACATCCGCCCGGTGCGGCTGTTCCCGGGGGTACCGTGTCCGCTGGCCGGGCGCAAGGCGGGGGACATCGACTTCGTGGTGATCCGCGAGAACACCGAGGGCGAGTATTCGTCGGTCGGCGGCAAGATGTTCGAAGGCACCGAGCATGAGTTCGTGCTGCAGGAGTCGGTGTTCACCCGCCGAGGCGTCGACCGCATCCTGAAGTTCGCCTTCGACCTGGCCCAGACCCGACCGCGCAAACGCCTGACGGCGGCAACCAAGTCCAACGGCATCTCCATCAGCATGCCGTATTGGGACGAGCGCACGGCATTGATGGCCGAGCAGTACCCGGATGTGAAGTGGGACAAGCAGCACATCGACATCCTCTGCGCCCGCTTTGTTTTGCAGCCCGACCGGTTTGATGTGGTGGTGGCGTCGAACCTGTTCGGCGACATCCTCTCCGACCTGGGCCCGGCCTGCGCCGGCACCATCGGCATCGCACCGTCGGCCAACCTCGATCCGGAGCGCCGCTACCCATCGCTGTTCGAACCGGTGCATGGCTCGGCGCCCGATATTTATGGGCAGAACATCGCCAATCCGATCGCGATGATCTGGTCCGGCGCCTTGATGCTCGATTTCCTGGGTAACGGCAATGAGCGCTACCGTGCGGCCCATGATGGGATTCTCAAGGCCATCGAACAGGTGATCGCCGAAGGCCCCATCACCCCCGACCTGGGTGGACAAGGCTCGACCCAGGACGTTGGCCAGGCCATCGCCGCGATGCTCTGAGGCTTGACCTGACCTGCGACACCTTTTGCCCGCTCACACTGCGGGCTTTTTTATTCCTGATGACCCACAAACTCCACACCCACCACAAATCCCCTGTGGGAGCAAAGCTTGCTCGCGAAAGCGGTGGGTCAGCTAGTGGTGATGTTGGATGTGCCGCCGCCATCGCGAGCAAGCTTTGCTCCCACATTGGGTTCTCGGTTTACCGCAGATTTCACATCCACCGACAAACCCCCTGTGGGAGCAAAGCTTGCTCGCGATAGCGCCAGTGCTGCCGTACGCCGAACTATTTGACGACGTACACCTTGCGCACATAAACGCTGCTTTTCCAGGCGCACGGTGCATTCAGCGGGACGAATACCGTATCGCCGGTGTTGACCGTCAAGTCGCTGCCATCGGCTGCCTGCAAGGTGACGCTGCCTTCGAGCAGGTGCATCAGTTCATGCAGTTTGTGCGGTCGTGACTTACGGGTGTAGGGCGTCGAGTCCCAGATACCGATGCGCAGGTTGCTCGCTTGCTCGACGAACAGGTTGTGCGAACGACATTGCGGCGGCGGGCTGAGTAGGATCGCGTCATCGGGTGCTGCGGAAGGCGAAAGCAGGGTGTGGGCGGGGAGTGCCGTCAGCCCGGGAAGGTTTGCTTCGATGCGCTGGGTATCGGCACAGAAGGCCCAGAGCGAGCCAGGTTGCGCCTCGACCTCCAGCGACGTCCCCCGACCGATCACTGCGCTTTCACCCGGCGTGAGCTGCAGCGTCTGCCCCGGGCTGCGCAGCGTTATTGCGCCGGCATGCACCACGACCGTCTCACTGAAGGGGTATTCATCGACGCTGAACAGTCCGCTCGTCCGGACCACGCCGGCAGCCATGCCATCGGCGCCGGCATAGGCGATGAGTCGGTCGAACGGATCGTTGGCGCCCAGCGATCCCGGGGTGAACGGGGTTGAGGCAAGGCTGCCATCGGCGTGTGCCAACAGCACTGCGGTGGGTTCGAGCATGAGGGTGATTCTCCAGGGAAGCGTTGAGGGGCGTGTGGGTTTTCAGCCAATGGCCTGGGTCACCGGCGCAAATTGCCGAACCGAACCGGTCGCCTGCGGGGGCGTGCCCCGTGCCATTTGGGCGACGGTGTCGACCTGCTTGAGCCCGGCCTCTTCCAGCCAAGGGGCCAGGCCGCTGTTTGACGGGATGTCGATGCGAACGAATGCGTCCGGCACTTGAGCCAGCAGCACGGCGATCAAGTGCTGGGCCTGTTCCAGGTTCTGGGCGATGACCGGGCCAATGCAGCGACCACGACCGAACGGGCGCAGCAGGGCGAAGGCGCACAAGTGACCGTCGCGCTCGATACCCACTGAATGTTCAACGACCTCGAACAGATCATTGAGCACGGCGCTCCGCTCCAGCCCGCTCCCGGCATTGGCCAGTTCGATCAGCTCGGCGTGATCGGCTTCGCTCAGCTCGCGGCAGCGTTCGCCGGCGGCCAGTTCCAGTGGGGCCGGTACCAGCGCTTGCCCTTGATGCTGCTGAATATGCCCAAAATCAACGAACCCCTGGCTCGCATACAGCGGGGCACCGGCCAGGGTCGCATTGAGGATGGCGGTCCGCGAGCCGCACGCTTCGATCGCCAGTTCCATCAGCTTGCGACCGATCCCCTGGCCCTGATACTCATCGTCGACAATCACCAGGCCGATGGTGGCGTAGTCCCCCTGGGCGCAGGTGAACGCCGTTCCAATCAAACGGCCCTGGTCTTGCACGACAAACCCCTGGGCGACGCGTTGCAACATCGCCCAGTCTTCCAGGCGATGGGGCCATTTCAACTGCACGGACAAGGCATGGGCCGCAGGCACGTCGGTGGCGGTCATGGCGCGATAGATGTAGGTAGGGCGTTGCGAAGTGGACATGGCTGATCACCATAAAATTAGGAACGAAATCGGATGGATGTGTGCGCTGAAAGTCTTTGTATCTCACCTGCCTCCGGGCCTGGCAAGTGCGGTAAATCGATTCGGTAGCTTCCATAAGCAACGGCTCTGTCGGCCACATTTCTTGCTCAAATCATAGGCTTGGCCAGCAGTAAATACCGGGTCGGATTTCATGGTTCAGCGCAAAGATGGAGCTGCCTGCAGGCGCCGTGTAGGAGCTGCCGAGTGCAACGAGGCTGCGATCTTTTCCCTGGCAATTGAGTCCCAAGCGAAAGATCAAAAGATCAAAGGATCGTCCGAACGGGGCCGAGCCTTCGCCTGCTCCTACAGGGCTGCGATCAGTAGCTGCGCTCACGATCAACCAGGCCCAGCATCGATTCGTCCCGTTGATGCCGACGGATGTTCTCCAACAACACGGCAAATGCGCTCTCGGGTTGGGTCATCGCCGCGATATGCGGTGTCAGCAGGATCTGTGGATGGCTCCAGAATGGATGATCAGGGGGCGCCGGCTCCTGCTCCAGCACGTCCAGCACCGCGGCGCTGAGTTGGCCGTCGGCAAGGGCTTCAAGCAGGTCCTCTTCCACCAGGTGCCCACCCCGGCCCATGTTGACCAACGCTGCGCCCTTGGGCAGGTGTTGGAACAGCTGGCGGTTGAGGATCCCTCGGGTCTGCTCGGTCAACGGCAGGACGCACAGCACAATGTCGCACTGGCCGAGAAACGCCGGCAGTTGCTCCTCGCCAGCAAAGCACGCGACCCCGTCGATGCGATGCTCGCTGCGGGCCCAGCCCGACAAGGCAAAACCAAAGGTCTTCAAGGTGGCGAGTATCTGCCGAGCCTGCAAACCCAGGCCCATGACGCCCACCCGGCGTTGCCCGGCGGGCACCAGCCGGTGCGCTTGCCAGCACCGTTCGGCCTGTTGCTGGCGGTAGCGCAACATGTCCCGGTGCAGGCTGAGCACAGCGAAACTGGCGTACTCGCACATGCCTTGGCTGATGCCCGGGTCGAGCAAGCGCACCACCGGCAGCGCCGTCGGCAAACGATCGAGGTCGAGTTGATCCACGCCGGCAGACAAGGCGAACAGCACCTGCAGATTCGGCAACAGTGTTTCGAGCTCGTCCGGTGCCTGCCAGGCCGCCAGGTACTGGATATCCCGCGGGTCGCCGATGTCTGGCCAGGCACGCCATTCGATGTCCGGCGCGTGTTCGGCGAACAGGCGCCGCCAGTGTTCGCCGCGTACCGGGTCAGCTTTATAGAGCAGGGCCATGGGTCACTTCTCGCCTGAAATCAAGGAGCCCCTAGCATGCCTCAACGCCAGAGCAGGATCTGTCGAAAGGGCCGGCGTAGCAGCATCGCGCTGCGTTGCAAGGTGCCTCTTGCGGCAGATTCCATGGGGCTGGAATGCCTCTGGAGGATTCTGCTGTTTGCCGGGGTGTAAACAGTCGATCCGAATTTCTCAACGACCAAGTTCGGCTTAGACAATCGCGTCGAACGCTTAACCTGTGAACACACCGCAGCCGCTTCCTGGGTGCGAGGCTCACGATGGGAAATGCCAATGAACAGTAAAGTCGAAGAAACCCCAAGTTTGCTCCGTCAGCGTGATCAATTCGTGCCACGTGGCCTGGTCACCGCGCACCCGCTGGTGATCGATCGGGCCCAGGGCTCGGAATTATGGGACGTGGACGGCAAGCGCTACCTGGACTTCGTCGGCGGCATCGGTGTGTTGAACATCGGCCACAATCACCCCAAGGTTGTCGCGGCCGTGCAGGCCCAGTTGCAGAAGATCTCCCATGCCTGCTTCCAGGTCGTGGCCTACAAGCCTTACCTGGACCTGGCCCAGCGTTTGTGCGAAATGATCGGCGGCCAGCAGGCCTATAAAGCGGCATTTTTCACCTCGGGTGCCGAAGCGGTGGAAAACGCGGTGAAGATCGCCCGGGCCCACACCAACCGCTCGGCCGTGATTGCCTTTCGCGGCGGTTTCCATGGCCGGACTTTGCTCGGCACCACGCTGACTGGCATGAGCCAGCCGTATAAACAGAACTTTGGCCCGTTCGCGCCCGAGGTCTTCCACACGCCGTATCCGAATGCCTATCGCGGCGTCACCAGCGCCATGGCGCTCCAGGCACTGGACGAGCTGTTGGCCACTCAAGTGGCGCCTGAGCGGGTCGCGGCCATCATCATCGAACCGGTGCAGGGCGATGGCGGTTTCCTCTCGGCTCCCGTCGAGTTTTTGCAGGGCCTGCGCGCATTGACGCAAAAGCATGGCATTGTCTTGATTCTCGATGAAATCCAGACCGGTTTCGGTCGCACCGGTAAATGGTTCGGTTTCCAGCACGCCGGTATCCAGCCGGACCTGGTCACGGTCGCCAAGAGCCTCGCCGGCGGCTTGCCGTTGTCGGGTGTGGTCGGCAAGGCCGAGATCATGGACGCTCCACTGCCGGGTGGCCTGGGCGGTACGTACGGCGGTAATGCGCTGTCGTGCGCGGCGGCGCTGGCGGTGATCGAGGCGTACGAGCAAGAACAGCTGTTGGCCCGTGGGGAAGTCCTGGGTAAGCGCCTGCGCCAGGGCCTGTTGCATTTGCAAACCCGTTACCCGCAGATCGGCGACGTGCGCGGCAGCGGTTTCATGCTGGCGATCGAACTGATCAAGCATGACGAGGCACGCACCCCGGACGCCGACCTGAACCAACGCCTGATCGACGAAGCCCGGGCCGGCGGGTTGCTGGTGATCAAGTGCGGGGTGTACCGCAACGTCTTGCGCTTCCTGGCGCCGCTGGTCACCAGCGAGGCGCAGATCGACGAAGCGTTGCAGATTCTCGACGGCGCCTTGGCACGCGTCCTGGGCTGATGCCTGCGTTCATGACGCTTGCCCGGGCAAGCGTCAGTGGCGGTTAATGGAGCGTTGATCGATGGGACATCATCGGAGGCTTTACAGATGAGGCTGACTGAATATCGGGCGTTGTTGATCGACTGCGATGAGGTCCTGGTGGATCGGGACTCCGGCGTCTGGACGGCGTTGCAGCCGTTGCTGGAAAACCATGGCGAGCCGTTGGACAAAGCGCAGGTGCTCGCCGATTTTGACGAGGTGCTGCAAGCCTTGTACCCGCGTTTCGGCGAATTGGGCTTCAGCGGCTTGCTGTGTTTCGCCCACCGTCAACTGGCTGAGCGCTGGAAGCTGAAGGTCAGTTGGGAGGAGGGCATGAGCTTCGCCCGCTCGGCTGTCGGTTGGACGCTGTTCGAGGACGCGCCGGGTGCGATGCTCTACCTGCGCAAGTTCTATCGGTTGTTGGTGCAGGGGGATCGCGATGCCGAGGACCGGGGCGTGTTGTGCGAGCGCCTGGGTATCGAGCCTGATGATTTTATTTCGCTGGCGAGCGATCCGTTGCAGGATCACGATTGGCTGGCAGCCAATGGTCTGAGCGCCGAGACAATTCTCCAGGTGACCCGTCCCGGCGCCCGCCCACGGTCGGTTGGGGCTGTGTGCCTGATCTGCCGTAACGCCGATATGTCTCCTGCGCCCTGCGCGGCGGACTACTGCATCAACAGCATGGCTGATCTGGTCGCTCAGCATCAGCTGTCCTTACGACGCTGATTTTGTTAGAAGATTGTCTTACAAACGGCAGGCAAGAGGTATGCGATGGAAGGTTTAGCGAAACTGGACCGGATCGACATCAGCATTTTGGTAGAGCTTCAAAAAGATGGCCGCATGACCAACGTCAGCCTGGCCGATGCCGTGGGCTTGTCCGCCAGCCCGTGCCTGCAACGGGTCAAACGACTGGAGTCGTTGGGGTACATTTCCAGCTACAAGGCCCATTTGAACCTGGCCAAGATTACCGATTCGGTGACGGTCTTCACCGAAGTCACCCTCAGCGACCACAAGCGTGAGGACTTCGCCAAGTTCGAATCCAACATCCGCCTGGTGGATGAAGTGCTCGAATGCCACCTCATCAGCGGCGGCTACGACTATCTGGTGCGCTTCATGACCCGCAGCATCCAGGACTATCAGGACGTGATGGAAAGCCTGCTGGACAAGAACATCGGCATCTCCAAGTACTTCAGCTACATCGTCATCAAGTCACCGGTGCGCAAGGACGAGATTCCGTTGCGTAAGTTGTTGCGGCATTGAATCCATGACCACCCGAGAACAACCGTGGGAGCGAGCTTGCTCGCGAAGGCGTCGGTCCATTCAGCATTGAGGCAAGCTGGTCCACCGCCATCGCGAGCAAGCTCGCTCCCACAAGGGATCTGGGCTTTTATTCCTGAAGGAACTTCAGCAGATCCTGGTTCAGGCGATCCTTGTGCGTCTCGGTCAAACCGTGCGGCGCGCCAGGGTAGACGATCAGTCGAGCGCCCTTGATCAGCGCCGCCGAGGCCCGGCCTGAAGCGTCGATAGGCACGATCTGGTCGTCATCGCCATGGATCACCAGGGTCGGCACGTCGAACTTCTTCAAATCACCGCGAAAGTCGGTCGCCGAGAATGCCGCGATCGAGTCATAGGTATTCTTGCTGCCACCCTGCATGCCCTGCACCCAGAACGACTGGATCAGCCCTTGGGATGGCTTGGCGCCCTTGCGGTTGTAGCCGTAGAACGGGCCCGAGGCGATGTCCAGGTACAGCTGCGAACGGTTCTCCAGGGACGCCTTGCGCAGGCCATCGAACACCTCCATAGGCAAGCCACCGGGGTTGGTGTCGGTCTTGAGCATCAACGGCGGGACAGAGGACACCAGCACGGCTTTCTTCACTCGAGCGGTACCGTGACGGCCGATGTAGCGAGCCACTTCACCACCCCCTGTCGAGAAGCCCACCAGCGTGACATCCTTCAGGTCCAGCGCTTCAATCACCGCCGCCAGGTCATCGGCGTAGTGATCCATGTCGTTGCCTTCCCAAGGCTGGCTGGAGCGACCATGGCCGCGACGGTCATGAGCCACCACGCGATAACCCTTCGAGGCGAGGAACATCATCTGGCCTTCCCAGCTGTCGGAGTCCAGCGGCCAGCCGTGGCTGAAGGTCACGACCTGACCATCGCGCGGGCCCCAGTCCTTGTAATACAGCTGCACGCCATCCTTGGTGGTGATGTAGCTGGCGGACTGCACCACGCTGCCGACAGCCGACGCGCTGGCAGCGGCCTGGACCGGCGACGCGGCCTCGGCGCTGAGGGTGGCCAATGTCAGGGTGGCGACAGCAAGGGTGCGGTTGAAGGTGTTCATCGTTTCTCTCTCCATAAGGTCGGTTTGATCTGCGGCGATCGTCGTCGATCGCGTTGGTGGGCAGATTAGAGAGAGAGGCCGAGGACGAGAACGGCGCTGGCATCGATAGCAACTATTAGAAAATTCCAATAGCTGCGTTTTGCTTCGGTTACGAGGCGAATGTTTGTGGCCGATATCCAGTTTGTACTGATCGTACGCCAGGGCCTGGGGGGCTAAGGGGCGGAATGTCGACTGCGTCAACTGTTGAGCATGTGTTTGGGTCTATGCTTACCTTACCCCCTTGAATCAGGCCCATCCATGCACAAACGCCGAACCATCCACCGGGAGAACATGTGAGACATTCGACACCGGCTGCAGCGCTGCTCTGCCTATTGCTCGGCACGGTTGAGGCCCGGGCGCAGGAGTATCAGGTCGTCACCGAAGAGTGGGCACCGTACAACTATCAGGAAAACAATCAGCTCACCGGCATGACCACCGAGATCGTCCGGGCCATCATGGCGTTGACCGGCAGTGACTACGAAGTGCTGATGCAGCCTAGCATGCGAGCCACGCAGGTACTGAAGAACCGGCCCAAGACGATCATGTACTCGCTGTTTCGCACGCCGGAACGCGAGCCGTTGTACAAATGGGTCGGCCCGATCGTGGAAGAATCCATCCACCCCTATCAACTGGCCAGTACGCCGCCGGTGAACTCCCTGGAACAACTGCTGCATGCCCCGCAGATCACCACCCGCCACGCCGGCCTGGTGCCTCAGATGCTGCAGTCGCTGGGCTTCAAAAACCTGGACAAAAGCGCCACCGAGAGCAAGCTGCTCTACCGCATGCTGCTCGCCGGACGCACCAACATCATCATCGGCGACACCGATGCGGGCGTGGCTTATTACAGCCGTCAGTTGAACATCGCGCCGGGCACCTTGCGACGGATTCCTATCGAGCTGTATCGCTCATCGCTGTACATCGCTTTCAGCCCTGACAGCGAGGATGAAGTGGTGGCGGCGTGGGCCAGTGCGTTGGAGCAGTTGCGGCGTTCTGGGGAGTTGGAGCGGATTCAGCGGCGGTATGAGCGGGTTGATGGGCAATGACGTCATTCAGAGGTTACTGAGTGCGAGCCGCACGGATTCTAGCTGGCTGCCAATGCTCGGGCTTGAACTTGCCGCGCTGTTGTTCCCAGTGGCGCCTGTTTGCCTCTCGATAGTCCTGGTTCCGATCACCGGCAAATGCACCCGCTGAGGTGAAGCCAATCCAGGTGAGTACCAAAATGGCAGCCATTTTCATGTGATTGTCTCTCTCGCGCAGATGTGTGCAGGGGGGGCGTTTGCGGCTTCCGGTAGACCATAAGGAGGGTCGCAAGTGCATTGCTTTGGGTTGAAAAGGGGACGCTCCAAGTGACGTCCCCTTTTTCTGCTTTCTAGAAACTGTACTTGGCGGTCAGCATCATGTTGCGTGGGTTGCCATAGGCATCACCGCCATAGCTCACGGAGTTGGCGATGGTCGAGTAGTACCGGCGGTCGAAGATGTTGTTGGCGTTGACCTGCAGGTCCAGGTTCTGGCTGACGCGGTAGCCGGCCATCAGGTCGGTGATCGCGTAGCTGCCCTGTTCGAGGCGGTATTGGCTGCCATCAGCCAGCTTGATGTCGTTGTACATGCGGCTCTGCCAGGAGACGTTGCCGCCCACGCGCAGTTTTTCCAGCGGGCCCTGGAAGTGGTAGCTGGTGGTCAGCTTGAACAGATGTTCCGGTGTGTCGGTGTCGAACTGCTTGTTTACGTTCTGCGGGTTGGCGGCATCCTTGATGGTGTGTGTTCGCGCGTAGGTGTAGCCCCCGCCGACTTGCCAGTTTTCGGTCAAGGCACCTTGCAGTTCGAAGTCGATACCCTGGCTGCGAATCTCGCCGGAGGCTTCGTAGCAGGTTGCCTGTGGGCAGTTTGCCGTAAACAGTTGCACCGCGCGGTTTTCCTGGTCGACGCGAAACAGCGCCACGCTCGCATTCAGTGCGCCACCAAAATATTCGCCCTTGAGGCCGACCTCGTAGTTCTTGCCGACGATCGGCTTGACCGGGCTACCAGAAGTATCTTTGGAGGTCTGCGGTGTGAAGATGTCGCTGTAGCTGACGTAGACCGAGTGGTGCTCGTCCAGGTCGTAGATCAAGCCGGCATAACGGGTGAGGTTACGGGTGACCTTGTAGTCGCCATCGCCATCACGGTTATCGTAGTCGTACCAGTCCAGGCGCCCGCCGAGGATCAACTTCAACGGGTCGGCCAGGCTCAGGCGTGTGGTGAGGTAGACACCATCCTGAGTGGTGACGTCGCGCTGGTTGTTGGTATGGACGAAGTTCGGTTTACCCGCATTGAGTGGCCAGTTGCTGTCGTATGGGCTGTAGTTATGGGTGGTCTTGTCGTAGATGCGCTTGCTGGCGCCCACCACCAGTTCATGGGTACGCCCGAACGCCTCGAAGGGCCCACTGGCAAAGGCGTCCACGCCGGCCTGTTTTTCGTCGACGTCGGCCTGGTAAACCGTGCGGGCCAGTGTGTTGTTGACCCAGCGCGATTGATAAGAGCCGGAGAACAACGCGTTCTGTTCGGAGTAATTGGCGTTGACCTGAAGGTTCCAGTCGTTGGCCAGGCGATGACGGACTTCGGCGAATACCGTGTTGATCTCCTGGTCCTTGTTCTCCCAATCCGTCCCCGGATTGTAGGAGCGTGGCAGGTCCAGATGATGGCCGTCCTGGCCGATCATCGAAGAGCCCCAGAAGTAATTGGTCTTGTCCTTCTGATGGGAAAACCCCAGGGTCAGGGTGGTGTCTTCGCTCAGGTCCGCTTCGGTGACGGCATAGAACAGGCGGTGATCCTCTTCGACATTGTCGATGAAGCTGTTGGCGTCCTGGTAAGAGGTCACGACCCGGCCGCGCAGCGTGCCGCTGTCATTGAGGGGGCTGGAGGCATCGACCTCGCCACGGTAGTCGTCCCAACTGCCGGCGGCACCGGTCAGGGTGACTCGCTGCTCGGCCAATGGCCGCTTGCGGATCAGGTTGATGGCGGCCGAAGGGTTGCCTGCACCCGTCACCAGGCCGGTGGCACCGCGCACCACCTCGACCCGATCAAACATGGCCAAGTTAGGCTGGGAGCCGACTGAAACGCCGTTGTAGCTACTCGGGATGCCGTCATACATCAGGTTATCGATTTCAAAACCGCGTGCCTTGTAGGTCTGCCGACCAGGACCAGAGGAAAAGTCCAGGAACAAACCGGGCGTCGCCTTGACCACGTCGTTGATGTCGGTCATCGCCTGGTCATCCATGCGCTGACGCGTAATCACGGTGACGGCTTGTGGGGTTTCACGCATGGTCAGTGGGAGTTTGGTCGCGGTCGACATCGCGCCGGTGGTGTAGGACTCGGTGCCTTCCGAGGTACTCCCGAGTTGGCCGCTCCCGGTGACCTCGGTCGCGTCTAGTTCAAGGGTGGCGGGTGGGGTGTTCGGCAGGGTGGCGCTGTTGTCATCGGCGTAGGCGGGGGCGAGGGTGGCCATGCAAATAGCCATGGCCAGAAGATCGCGGGCAGGGTTGAAGTGACGCGGCGGGGTGGCACAAGTCGACATTGAATAGATCCTGGTGCTAATGCGTGTGAGAGTAATTCGCATTAAGTATCACAGGATTCATCTGAGCGATAAAGCGTGTTGCGGTTGGAGTAGGCTGGAACGCTGGGCCAGCCCATTGAGCAACCAACGAAACAGCGGCTAAGCACACGCGGTGTTTGATGCCAAAAAGTGAATCGGCCTACCTTGTCTCGCCTCGGGTTTGCCCAAGAATTCTGGCAGCATCGCGCGCTGGCGGCAGGCCAAACACCCGTGTGTAATCTCGGCTGAATTGCGTTGCGCTCTCGTAGCCAACCTCGAAGGCAGCCGCCATAACGCTTTTGGCATTGGCCACAATCAGGGTCCTGGCCTGGAGCAGGCGAACCCGTTTCTGGTACTGCAAAGGGCTCAGGTTGGTCACCGCCTTGAAGTGGCGGTGGAATGCCGAGACGCTCATTGAAGCTCGTTGCGCCAATCGCTCAACGCCAATTGGCTCCGCGAAGTCGCGGCGGATCCATTGGATCGCCATGTTGACTCGGGCCATCGCGGTATCCGGCGCTGCGATTTCTCGCAACATCCAGCCATGGGGGCCTTGGAGTACGCGGAAGATAATCTCTCTTTCATAGGCTGGGGCCAGAGCGGCGATGGCATCCGGGTCGCCCATCAATCTCAGCATTCGGACCCAGGCGTCCATCAGTTCGGTCGTGACGGGCGCGATTGAGAAACCACGATTGGTCTCGATACGGCGGGCAGGTTCGGGCAAGTCGGCAAACAGCGTGGATAACACTGCAGGGTCGAGTGTCAGGCTGACCGCCAGGTAGGGTTCGCCGGACTCGGCGGGGTGCACCGACCCCACTGCCGGCAGATCAATGGACATGACGAAATAGGTCGCAGGGTCATACCGAAGCGTCCGATCCCCCACGGTCATGCTCTTGCTGCCTTGTAGGATCAGGTTGATCATCGGGTCGTAGACCGCCGCCAGCATGTGCTCGGGGATCTTGCCCTTAACCATGGCTACGCGAGGGATTCCCGTCTCCGTGCGGCGGTTTTCAGCCTTGGCCGCGAGCGACCTGAGTTCATTCAATTGATTGTCCATGCGTTGCATGCTGAGGGCAGCGCACGGCGCCGTGCAAGCGAAAAGCAGAAACAGGCAGCTTTGCAGTAGAAACGGGTACGACCCTGAAGAGAGTGATGAGTACTGTGGACATCTATTGGAACCACAGAGGAATATCACATGGGCGTCATCGTAATCACCGGCGGTAGCCGTGGCATCGGCGCAAGTACAGCCGAACACGTGGCTCAACGAGGCATGGGAGTCATCCTGACCTACAACACGAACCCGCAGGATGCCGCCATGGTGGTGGACCGTATCGAGCAGGCGGGTGGCAAGGCTGTTGCGCTCAAGCTCGATGTATCTGACGTTGCCACCTTCGAGGCCTTTGGAGAGTCAGTGCGTTTGACGCTGCTCAAAACCTGGGGCGCTACCACGCTGAGTGGCCTGGTCAACAACGCTGGTTATGGGCTGTTCAATCCCCTGGCAACCGTTAGCGAAGCGCAGTTCGATGGCCTTTTCAACGTGCATCTCAAAGGCCCTTTTTTCCTCACTCAGACCCTGCTGCCGCTGTTGGCGCCAGGCGCCAGTATCGTCAACGTCACCAGCGCCACTACCCGCGTATCCACCGCTGGCGTCGCCCCCTACGCGGCGTTCAAGGGCGGGCTTGAAGTGCTGACCCGTTACATGGCCAAAGAGTTTGGAGAGCGACGCATACGCGCCAACGCCGTGTCGCCCGGCGCCATCCGCACCGAATTGGGCGGTGGGCTCAACGATGAGTTCGAGGCGATGCTGGCGGCTCAGACAGCCCTGGGCAGAGTTGGCGAACCGTCAGATGTCGCGCGGGTCATCGCCATGCTGTTGAGCGAGGAGGGCGCCTGGATCAATGCCCAGACCCTCGAAGTTTCCGGCGGCTACAACATCTGAGGATTTTGCCATGCTCGATCATATCTTCTTGTCCGTGAGCGATATCACACGGTCCACCCATTTCTACGACGCTGTTCTGACCCTGTTGGGTATTACCGCGCGCCTGGACTACGACGGCAAGGACGGCCCTCCGGGTCATCCTGACCTCAAGGGTTTTGGCGCCAACGGCAGGATGTTTTTCTGGTTGCGTGAGGGCGTCGTGGAGGGGCGCGCTGTACATGTTGGTTTTGTCGCAAACAGCAAGGCTCAAGTCGACGCAGCCTACGCCGCCGCCATGGAGCAGGGGGCAGTCGACAACGGCGCGCCTGGGGCCCGCTTGCACTACGACCCTGATTACTACGCGGCAGATGTTCTGGACCCGGATGGGTACAGCCTCCAATTCGTCTACAAAAAATGGCAGCACGCCCAATGAGCACACTTCTGATTTACGGCGCCACGGGCTATACCGGTCGGATGGCCGCTGAGCGGGCTAAGGCCCTTGGTCTGAATGTCGAAATCGCGGGGCGCAATCAGCAGCGACTCGCGTCACTCGCTGCGCACTTGGATGTGCCTTATCGGGTATTCGATAGCGATGCGCACGCCGAGGTTTGGTTGTCTGGCGTCTCGGTATTGCTCAACTTCGCCGGACCCTTTGCGCACACGGCCGAGCCCTTGATGCGCGCGTGCATCAAGGCCGGCGTCGACTATCTGGACATCACTGCCGAGATCAATATTTACCGGTTGGCTGAGAGGCTGGGCGCTGACGCGGCTGCAAATCACATCATGCTGTTGCCTGGCGTCGGTTGGGATGTCGTGCCTACCGATTCGCTGGCGGTGCATGTCGCCAAGCGGGTAAAGGAGCCCGTTGCGCTGAACATCGCGCTTCAGGTCCCTGGGGCGATGTCCCGAGGCTCGGCCATGAGCGTTAGTGAAATCATCGGCGCAGGCGTGCTCGCCAGGGTCGACGGTGAACTCGTTGCAACGCCGGATGCCGCGCCACGTCACTTTGATTTTGGTCAGGGGCCGGTCCTTTGCGTGCCGCTGTCTTTCGGTGACCTGGTAACAGGCTGGCATTCGACGGCGATCCCGAATATTGCGATGTACGTGCATATCGCGGGTGACGCGTTTCCTGAAGGTGATCTGTCGCAACTGCCTGATGGTCCAACGCCAGAGCAGCGGGATGCTCATCGGGCACGTGCAATGGTTGAGGTCACTGGGGTTGATGGCGCCATTGCACGGTCTGTGATTGAAACCGTGAACGGCTATTCCTATACGCCTTTGGCGGCAGTAGAGGCGGCGCGCCGCGTATTGAGCGGTGAACGGCGGCAGGGTTTTGCGACACCCGCCCAGATCTTCGGGGGCGGGTTTGCCCAGAGCATCGACGGGACGGTGATCACCGACTTCTAAGGTCTTCGTTGGCTGTTCAAGAAGCTGCTGTAAGCTCTGCGGCGGGGGCGGGAGTCCTGAAACTCGCCGCATCCCGCGCCGGAGGCAGGCCAAACAGTCGTGCGTACTCTCGGTTGAATTGAGAGGCGCTTTCATACCCTACGGTATAAGCGATGGACGTCGCGTCCAGCGTATCGAACAGCAGTAACCAGCGAGCCCTCAGCAAGCGCAGGCGTTTCTGATACTGAATCGGCGTCATGGCCGTTACGGCTTTGAAGTGCCGGTAGAAGGCCGCAACGCTCATGTCTGACATGAGCGCCAGCGGCTCGACGCGAAAAGGCTCGGTGTAGTGCTCACGAATCCACTGGGTGACACGGCGGATTTGCGTCATACGGCCATCCGGTCGCGCAACGTCACGAAGAATACCGCCCAATGGCCCCTGTAGCGCGCGAAATAAAATCTCACGCTCGATCATCGGCGCCAGTATCGCTACCTCATGTGGACGATCCATGAGCCGCATCATGCGTAGCCATGCATCAATCAGCTCAGCAGGCGCAGGTACACCCTCAAAACACGAGTTTTGCGTCGCCCTTGGCGTCTCGCCTTCATCCATCAGCAGGGTCGCGATCACATCGGGATCCAGGGTCAGGCTGACCGCAAGATAGGGCTTGTCCAGTGCATCGGCGTGAATCTGGCCCGTCGCCGGCACGTCGACGGGCACCAGGAAATAGCTGCCCGCGGCGTACCTGGAAACATCCTCGCCAATCGACAGGGTCTTGGTGCCTTGAAGCACCAGGTGCAGCATCGGCTGATAGACCTGATCTGCACAGGCCTCTGCCCGGACCATGGCCACGCGAGGCAATCCGGTTTCGGTCCACTTGTCTTGTGCGCGCATCACGATGCTGCGCAGTTCTGCCATTGGATTTTCCATACCCGCCACCGTGGGCCATATCCAAGGGGATGGCAAGCCAGCTGAGAAGAATAGGCAAGAACTTGCGAATAACCGGCAAACGTCCGCTTGCTGGATGGCTGAATACTGATGGCTCGCGGTTCGTTGCAGTGCGCTCATTCAGGACGCGACTGCAACCCAGCCTCATATCACGCAACTTCAAAAAGGTCAGGTCATGAAACTCGAAGGGAAAATAGCGGTTGTCACCGGCGCGTCCAAAGGCATAGGCGCCGGGATCGCCAGGGCTTTGGGCGCAGAGGGCGCAAACGTCATCGTTAACTACGCCTCCAGCAAGGCCGACGCGGATGCAGTGGTCGCCCAGATCATAGAGCATGGCGGCTGCGCTTTTGCCGTTCAGGCAGACATGAGCCAGGCAGCTGACGTAGTGCGCTTGTTTGAAACGGTGCGCATGAAGTACGGCACGCTGGATATCTTGGTCAACAATGCCGGTGTCGCGGTGTTCCAGATGATCGATGACCTTACCGAGGAAGCCTTCCACACGCAGTTCAATCTGAATGTGTTGGGTTACCTTCTAGCGGTGCGTGAGGCCGTCAAACTGCTGGGGCCGACGGGTAGCATCATCAATATCAGCTCGATCCTCAGCACCGATCCCTATCTGGCTTCGAGCGTCTACTCGGCGACCAAGGGCGCGGTCGATACCTTGACCTTCGCACTGGCCAGGGAGCTGGGTGCGCGTGGTATTCGGGTCAATTCGATCCTGCCGGGGCACACCAACACCCCGGGTACTGAAGGGAATTTTGTCGGTGAGTTGGGCGACAAACTACTGGCCGGAACGCCGCTTGGTCGCTTCGCAGAGCCTGAAGATATCGCACCGTTGGCAGTGTTCCTGGCATCGCAAGACTCGCATTGGGTAACCGGCGAATCCATCCGGGCCTCGGGCGGTGTACGGGGTGTGGGTTACTGACGCGATTAGCTACGCACCCTGGGCAGCGGTGGAGGCGGCTCGTCGGCTGCTGGGCGGTGGTCGAGGAGCCGGTTTTGAAGCCCCGGCGCGGGTGTTCGGCATCGGATTCGCCAAGACGATTGCCGGCACCACGATAACCGATGACTAGACCTCGGTTTCGCGCTGATCGAAGGCCGCCTGCGCTTGCATGACGGTCTCCACATGGCAGATCGTCCAGGTATACAAAGCCCGGAACGGTTCTTCCAGCGTCCGGCCCAATGGCGTGATGCTGTACTCCACCGCTATCTGCGACGAGGGGATCACCCGACGGTCAAGGATACCGTTGCGCTCCAGGCGACGCAGCGCCTGGGTCAACGCTTTTTGGGTAATGCCATCCAGACAGCGTTTGAGTTCATTGAACCGCAGCGGCTTGTGACATAGCGCGGCAAGTATCAGCACCGACCACTTGTCCGCGATTTGATCCAGCAGGAAACGACTCGAACAATCGACTTTGTTGCCTGCGTCCGAGCCGATTTGAGCCAGTTTCCGATCATCCAGTTGCTGCATGTGGTTTCCTCTGGGATACCTGATGACTTCAAAGTGCGTAATTGATATCTGGTATACAACTTATACCATGGTGGTTCACTTCCTATAAGGCGTTAACCATGTCGTCCACATACCTTCAGGACACCGCAGACAAACGCTCGGTGGAAGAAACACTGTACCGATTTGCCGCCGGTATCGATCTGCAAGACACCGATCTTCTTGCATCGGCGTTGGCGGAAAATGCCGTTTCCGACTTCCGTCCCGCTGCTGCAAAAGCCGGCTTTGAATACCCGGTGCTGGAAGGTCGGGACACCATCGTCGCGGCGTTATCAGGCGCGCTCAGTCACGTCGACACCACGCATTCGGTGAGCAACCCTCGCGCCAGCATCAATGGCGACAAGGCGCATCTGGATGCACTGGTAGAGGCGCAGCACGTACTGAAGAACGACCCGTCGCGCCATTACCTCATGAAAAATCGCTACGACGTGGAAATGGTAAGGCAAGGCGACGTTTGGCTGATTGAACGCGTGACGGTCGACAACGTCTGGCGTACCGGCGACCTGGCTGCTCTTTTCGGCAATTAAAAAAAGCATGCGAGAAGCATCAGATTCTCAGCAGCCGTTTCAGGACTGAATCGGTCCTTATTGCACAGGCTCAGCGGAATGAAAATCGGGGGGCAGATCATGGTTATCAATTGTGGTCTGGTCCCGATTAGAACAGAGGCATGATTGCGGCAGTGGAGATCTCGGTCGATATTGTCAGGCCAGCGTAAGTTGACTTCACTTGAACTGAGCAACCAGCCAATGCGTCGATGTACAGCGGGGCACCTGAAGCGTCAGCGAAAACTGTCTGCCAGGTTCCTGGCCTGCTGAGTCGCGGCCTCACGCGCGTGCCGATCGACGTCTTCCCCCAGGATGGTTTTCTCCACAATCACCGAATGCACATCCGTGATGCCGATAAATTTCAGCCAGGCCTCCACGTAGGGTTTCTGGAAGTCGAAGCGCTCCGCCGGCGTGCTCGACTGTGCCGAAAAGTCCAGGCCGCGGGCGTACATCACCACGGCGAGTTTATTGTGCAGCATGCCTTCCAGACCGCGTTGCGGGTCAACGCTGAACAGGATGTCTTTCTGCGATACCAGGTCGATGAAGTGCTTGAGTTTGTACGGGATGCTGAAATTCCACAGCGGTACGGACATCACAAGTACATCCGCACGGTGCAGGTGACTGGCCAACGCTTTTAACGTGTTCCAGGCCTCTTGTTGTGCAGTGGTCAACGGCGTGCCATTGAGCCCGGCGTATTTGGCTTCCATGGCCAGATCATCGAATTCCGGCAGGGCCATGTTCCAGAGGTCGAGGGTGATGATCTCGGTGTCCGGGACGTTCGCTTGATAACGCGCAATGAAGCTGCGCGCGACTTCAAGGGAAGCCGAACGCTGCTTGCGTGGAGAACATTGAATATGGAGAAGAGTCGTCATGGCACACCTTGAATCAGGGTAGGTGGCAGCATTGCAACATAGTTGTAATTGAAATATAAATCGTAAATTACGGCTGGATTAATCACGATTGAAACTATGTTCGACACTCTGCTGCTCAAGACATTGGTCACGGTCGTCGATGAAGACGGCTTCAGCCGCGCCGCCCAGAAGCTGCACCTGACTCAATCTGCGGTCAGTGGCCACGTGCGGCGATTGGAAGAACAGATTGGTAAACCCCTGTTGACGCGCACCACCCGTTCCCAGCAACTGACGGTCGATGGCGAGCGCCTGGTCTCTTACGCGCGCACGATCCTGGCGCTCAACCGTGATGCCTGGACAGACCTGACACGCACGCCGTTTCACGGACGGCTGCGGATCGGGGTGTCAGAAGATTTTGTCGAGGCTCGATTGCTGCGCACTGTCCAGGATTTCGCCGCGCAGTACCCCGGGATGGAGATCGAGGTGCAGGTGAACATTCCGGGTACGTTACTGGCGCTGATGAAGCAGGGGCATCTGGAGGTGGTTATCGGTTCGCTGTGCGAAACCAGCGAAGCGGGGCTGTTGCTATGGCAAGAACCGCTGGTGTGGGCCTGGTCGGCGCAACCCGTCGCCCGATTACCCACGCCGTTGCCGCTGGCCCTGTTCCCCGAGCCGTGCCCTTATCGCGAGGCCGCGCTGACAAGGCTGGCGCAGGCGGGGATCGCCCAACGCACAGTGATGTTGTGCAGCAGCACGGCCGGGTTACGGGCATCGGCCTTGGCAGGCTTCGCAGTAGCGCCCATGCCACTGAGTCAGTTGGGGCAAGGATTGGCGGTCATTGGGGTAGAACATGGGTTGCCGGATTTGCCGGATGCCCAATGTCGGCTGTTCACCTCGCCTGATGCGGATCAGACGATTGTGGCAGCGGTCACTCAGCTCATGGTGGAGTATTGCGCTAAGCGCACGGCTTGATTGTCATTTCGAGGGGCGCCTTGGGTAGCGATCTCAATACGCGTCAGTTACTGCGAGCCCGAACAACATGGCATGGAGCAGGTTGAAGAGCGAAGGGGACGATTCATTTTTGTGTTCACATAAAAAAGGTGCTCACCCGAGCACCTTTCATGCGGATCGACAGCGAGACTGCAGGTCCTAATTCAGATCCTCAGGCTGCATTGTCAGGATGATTTTGCCGACATTCTCGCAAGACTCCATCCGCCGATGCGCATCGGCAGCACGTGAGAGTGGGAACGTGCTATCCACCACTGGTTCCAGGCTTTGCGCGCCATCGAAGCGATCGAGCCAATGCTCTCGGAAGCGCTTGATCATGTCGTGTTTCTCCGGCTGTGTGCGGGACTTCATGACCGTGCCGATGATTTGCAGATGACGATAGAGAATGTGCTCCAGCTCCACCGTCACCTTGCCGCCACCGCCGAGAATACCGACCTGCACCAGGCGGCCACCGTGAGCAAGAGAGGCGATATTGCGTGTGAAGTAAGGCTCGCCGACGAAGTCGATAACGACGTCAACTCCGCGACCCTTGGTTTTATCGGCAATGACTTTTGCGAAGTCCTGTGTCTTGTAGTCAATGGCAACATCGGCACCCAAGTGCTCCACACGCGATAACTTGCGGCCCTCGGTCGTCGCATACACCGTCGCGCCTGTGGCATATGCCAGTTGCACAGCGGCAGAGCCCACACCACCAGCCGCGGCATGAATCAGCACACAGTCGCCGCGCTTCAGTCGAGCCAGGTGCATCATCGCTTCATGGGCGGTGACGAACACTTCAGGAATTGCCGCTGCATGCACGTAGTCGAGTTGCGCAGGAATGGGCATGGCCATGCGGTAATCGATGCGTGCCAGTTCTGCATAGGCACCGCCTCCAACGACGCCCATCACGCGGTCTCCCACCTTGAACCCGATCACCTCGCTGCCTGTTTCGATCACTTCCCCGGCGATCTCCAGCCCCATGATCGGCGAGTCACCGAAATTCGGATGGCCATAGCCACCGGTTCGGTGGGTCAGGTCCGCCCGGTTCACGCCGGCTGCATACACACGCACCAGCAAATCGGTCGGGCGCACCTCAGGGTTGGCGGCGTCGGTGAGTTGCAGCACCTCTGCCGGGCCGAACGCTCTGATGTTGATGGCTTTCATCTTAGTTTTGCTCCAGTTTGGCAAGCGTGGCATTGGCAATGGCAGAGGCGGTGATGGCGCTAGGAAACCCCACATAAAACGCCAGGTGAGTTATCGCCGCCGCCAGTTCGTCATGGGTCACTCCGTTGCTGATCGCCCGCCGCAGGTGCGCGGGCAGCTCTTCGCAATGGCCACCGGCAATCAATGCGGCCACTGTGATCAGGCTGCGGTCGCGGGCGGCCAACGCCGGGTCGCTCCAGATCTGCGGATAAAGCGTTGAGTCGATGAACTGCGCCAGTTTTGGTGTGAATGCTCGGGCCGCTTCGCGGGGGCTGCTGAAATCGATATTCGACATGGAAAGTCTCCTTACACCTGGCTGATGAATTTGTGAGTGAGGTAGTGCTCGATACCTTCAATGCCGCCTTCCGAGCCGTGGCCGCTTTCCTTGATGCCACCAAACGGAAGCTCAGTGGCAACGATGCGGTACTGGTTGATCCCGATCATTCCAGCCTCCAGCCCATCGGCGACGTCGATTGCCGTACGGGCACTGGCGGTGAATGCATAAGCCGAGAGTCCGTAGGGCAAGCGGTTGGCTTCTTTCAGGCCATCGCTCAGGTCATCGAAGGGCATCAGCACCGCGATGGGCCCGAAGGGTTCTTCGTGCATGACACGTGCGTTCATGGGCACATCCGCCAGCACCGTGGGCTGGAAGAAAAAACCTTCCCCCGGGAGGGCTTCGCCGCCGACCAGTACCCGTGCGCCTTTCTCGACTGCATCGGCGACCAGTTGCTCCATCTTGGCCAACTGCCTGGCGTTGGCCAGCGGTCCGACCTGAGTCTGTGGATCCATGCCGTCGCCGATTACCAGGGCTTTGGTCGCCGCGACAAAACGATCGACAAACGCTTGATAAGCATCACGCTGGATGAGGAATCGGGTCGACGAGATGCAGACCTGGCCCGTCCCGCGAAAGCGGTTCGCGACACCTTCGACCGCTGCCTTTTCGATGTCTGCGTCTGCAAATACCAGCACCGGGCCATGGCCGCCCAGTTCAAGGGTGATGGGTTTGACGCCCTCGGCGGCGCGGGCCGACAGCAGCCGCCCGATGGGCACCGAACCGGTGAATGTCACCTTGCGAATGATCGGTGAGGCAATCAGTTGGCTGGAGACTTGATCCGGTACGCCGAAAATCACTTGCAGCACGCCTTTGGGCAAGCCTGCATCGTCCAGGGCGCGAGCCAGGGCCAGTGCTGTGGAGGGGCTTTCTTCTCCCGGCTTGAGTACCACGCTGCAACCTGCGGCCAAGGCTGCCGAGAGCTTGCGGGCAGGGGTGATGGCCGGGAAGTTCCACGGAGTGAAGGCAGCGACCGGGCCAATCGCCTGGCGTTTTACCAGTTGCAGTACACCGGGGCGGTTGGCCGGCACGACACGGCCATCGATACGGCGTGCGCTTTCGGCGAACCACTCGAAGTACTCCGCTGCGCGGACCACTTCATCCATGCTTTCGCTCAGCGGCTTGCCTTCTTCTAGCGTCATCTGCGCAGCAATGTGGGGGGCTCGTTCCAGGATCAGATCGGCGGCGCGCTTGAGGATTTTCGCGCGCTTGTCAGGAACTGTCCGGCGCCATTCTTCGAAGCTCAGTCGAGCCACTTCCAGGGCGCGATCGATATCGCCCGCGGTGGCGAGGGGAACTCGGCCGATTTCGCATCCGGTGGCGGGGTTGACGACTGCGGTGGTCGCGCGCCCTTGTGCGTCGATCCATTCACCACCGATGAAAAGATGAAGCTGATCGTAGGAATTGCTCATGATGTGGCCCTTGGGTTGGTTGTCAGGGGGGAGTACGGCGCCTTGTCGGCTGTGCCTTCGTGTGTACTCAGGCAGCCCGTGAAACCAAGTCTATGGAAGGTGAACCGTTTGATTTAGCCGGCCACAAGGGAATCATTGTTGTCCCCAGAGGTAATATCGAGCGCGGCAGGGGACGTGTAGCATCCGCCTTTATTCCGAGTGGGTTGCAGCTCTACAGGACGATCAGAATGGACAAGCTTTCAAATATGTCGGTGTACGTAAAAGTGGTTGAGATGGGCAGTTTCACGGCCGTGGCGAACCATCTGGACTCCACCGTCGGCAACGTCTCGCGCGCTGTTTCCGCACTTGAAAATGTGCTGGACGCCCGACTGTTGCAACGCTCCACCCGGCGTCTCTCGGTGACCGACGCCGGTCGCAGGTTTTACGAGCGATGCATCAAGATCCTGGCTGACCTTGAAAGCGCGGAAGCCGAAGCGAGCAACGCGGCGTTGAAGCCCAGGGGGACATTACGGGTGCACTGCGTACCTGGGCTTGCCCGGCAACTGGTGACCGGCGCGGTGCTGGCGTACCGTGAGGAATTTCCCGACGTGACCGTGGATTTGATGCTCTCCCAGCGCATGCCCAACCTGCTGGAGGACCAGTTGGATGTCTCCATCCTGATTGCACGCACGCTGCCGGATTCAGCCTATGTCAGTCAGAAGATCGGCGTCAGCCATTGTGTCCTGGTGGCCTCTGCAGAGTACCTGGCGCGACACGGCAACCCGGCGACGCCAGAGCAACTCTGCGAGCATCGATGCTTGCTGCTGGGGACGGTGGATTATGTGCGGGATGAGTGGCAGCTCAAGAGCCAGTCGGGTGACGCTACCTTTGTCCCTACGGGGCCAAGTTTCAGCGTAAATGACATGGACGCCATGGCGGTTGCTGTGCGGGAGGGGGCGGGGATCGGGTTGCTGGCCGGCTTTACCGCGATTGATGATCTGCGTTCCGGGAAGCTGGTGCGGGTGCTGCCTGATTACCATACGTACGAGCGGAACGTGTATGCCGTCTACACGTCTCGACAGTTTGTCGACGCAAAGATCACGCGCTTTATCGATACGTTAAAGGCTCGGGTGGGCGTTCAGCTGGCGAGCACCGCTCAAGCACTTATCCATTGAATGTGTTGATGGAACGGCGTCCTTGCGCCTCAGCGGATGGGGCGCTGCCAGGCGAGGACGCCGGGCGCTTGGCGATTGTGAGGGAAACTGCTCAAGGGTGATCGACAGCCCCCCTCACATCATCGTCACACCACTGCAGCTGCAATCGCTTTGGAACGCCAGGCAAAAGCCAACACCATCAGCAGCCCCAACCCCGCCATTGCCGCCCCGGCCAGGGAAATCGCCGGATAACCCAGCCCCGCATTTATCACCGCACCCCCGAGCGCCGCACCAATGGCGTTGCCGAGGTTGAAGGCGCCGATGTTCACCGCCGAGGCCAGGTTGGGCGCGTCCTTGGCCGCTTCCATGACGCGCATCTGCAGCGGCGGCACCAGGGCGAAGCTGGCGATACCCCATATCAGGATGGCCACGGCGGCCGGCAGCGGCCAACGCATCAGTACGGTGAACGCCAGCAAGACCAGAATCAGCACACTCAGCGAAATGATCAGGGTGCGGTCTATCGAGCGGTCAGCCGCCTTGCCGCCCCACATGTTGCCCAACGTCAACCCCACACCGAACAGCACCAGCATGGCAGTGACGTAGGCGGTGGACGCGTGGGTCTCGCTGCTGAGGATCGGCGCGATGTAGGTGAAGACGGTAAACATGGCACCCGAGCCGACGACGGTCAGGGCCAACGCCCCCAGCACCCGGCCACGGCCCAGTACCCGAATCTCAGCCAATACCCCGACGCTTTGCGGCGCCGGCAGGTTGGGCAGGGCAAACCACAACGCGGCCATGGTCACCACGCCGAGGCCGGTAATACCCCAGAATGCCGTGCGCCAGCCGAACAGTTCACCAAACCAGGCGGCCAGCGGCACACCGCCGATGGTCGCCAGGGTCAGGCCCATGAACATGGCCGCAACCGCCCCGGCACGTTTCTCTGGGGCGACCACGCTGGCGGCGACGATGGAACCAACGCCAAAGAACGCACCGTGGTTCAGTGAGGTCACCACCCTGGCGACCATGAGGCTGTAGTAATCGGTAGCCAAGGCTGACATCAAATTACCCAGGGTGAAAATCGCCATGAGCCCGATCAGCAGATAGCGCCGGGGAATCCTGCCGGTGGTCAGGGTCATCAGCGGCGCGCCGAGCAGTACGCCCAGCGCGTAAGCGCTGACCAACAGACCCGCAGCGGGAATGGAAACACCGAGATCCGCAGCGATGCCCGGCAACATGCCCATGGGGGCGAACTCGGTAACGCCGATGCCGAAGGCACCAATGGCGAGTGCGACAAGTGGTGGATTGATACGCATGGAAGGCTCCTCATCTATGCCGCCAATGCTACGATCCAACTTTTTCAGGCGGTAGATAGCATTTCTGGCAATCACCTTTGCGTAAGGAGCACAAATGGACTTCAACGGCAGGTCCGGTGAAATGAGCGTGTTCGCCACCGTGGCGCAAGAAGGCAGCCTTTCAGCCGCCGCGCGTGCATTGGGGCTGACACCCTCGGCGGTCAGCCGGATCATCGCGCGTACCGAACAACGCCTTGGCACCCGCCTGCTGCTGCGCACCACCCGAGCGATCACCTTCACCGCCGAGGGCGAGGCGTTCCTGCGCGGCGCCCGGCGTATTCTGGCCGACATGGCCGAGGTCGAAGAAGCCATTGCCGACCAGGGCGTGCCCAAGGGCCGCTTGCGCGTCAGCGCCGCCCTTGGCCATGGGCGGCTGGCCATCGTTCCCTTGGTGGCAGCCTTCAGCGCCCGCTACCCGAACATCGTCGTCGACCTCACCCTCGGCGACGAAGTGGTCGACATCCTCAGCGGCCAGGCCGACGTGGCGGTACGCTTTGGTCATCTACCCGACAGCCCACTGACCGCGCGCAGGATCGGCGACACCGGCCAGGTAGTGGTGGCCTCGCCCGACTATCTGCAGCGCCACGGCACTCCCCTGGAACCGGAAGACCTGCTCCGGCACAACTGCCTACGCTTCAACTTCCGGCGTGCCGAACCCAACTGGCCGTTCATCCGCGACGGACGAGCGTTTTCCCTGAAGGTCAGCGGCAACATCGAATGCAGCAGTGGTGAAGCGCTGGCACAACTGGCGCGAGTCGGTGCCGGCATTGCGCGTATCGGCGAGTTCACGGTGAGCGAGGACCTGCAGCGCGGCGATCTGGTACCGCTGCTGGAAGAATGGAACCCCGGTGATCGGGAACCGATTCATGCGGTGTTTGTAGGAGGGGCGGCAATGCCGGCGCGGGTAAGGTTGTTTGTGGATTTTTTGGTGGAGCGGCATCGGATGTGAGGGGGCAGTTGGTTCTTCTGGGGGATGTTGTTTGCGTTGAGCGGGTGGTGACCGAGATATCGTTGGGTGGGCTGTCGGTGGGTGGTTTGCATGATCGGAATAATTGGGAGCTATAGCCGAGATTGGTCGATGGCTATTTGTGAGGGGCCGATTACGGCCGATTCTGTTGAAAAAGTAGGTGGCAGTTTTTGAGGTATCAAAATACGCGTCGGAGATTGAAATCTTGAATCTCCGCAGAGTCTTTGCCTTTCAGGCTGAGATTTCACATAGAAACGTGCAAAAGACCATAAAGGCTTGGCATTCCGGGAAAGTCGACTTCAAGGTCGAGTACGACGGTTTCTGACCATCTAATGCCTTTTGACTCGCCATAGTTTTTTAAGACGAGGGGAATACCTCTGGCCAACCAAACTTTGGCGGTTAGCATGAGCCTGTGGGCCACAAGAGCATTTTGCTCTTGCACGTTCAGTTGCCGCTTTTTTAACAGACGGTCAATGTCCACTTCATCTCCCCTAAAATGGTCGCTTCCAGAATGGCGATGACCTGCCAAACGCGCAACGACTCAGGCGATTCCCATCTCCACGCTGCTACCCGGTCCGCGCGCGGCGTAGCGAGGTCCCAATGTCGTTACCGAAAGACGCCTTTCGCCCCAAAGCTTTCATCAAATTGAGGTGACGAAGCGCGTTTCGAGGCCCACGTTTACTGGCGGTAGCGCATTAATCAACACGACGGCATCGTCGCCCTGGTTAAGGTAAATCAAGAAGTCACCAGTCTCGAACGTAACTCTGAATCCGGCCAGCCAAGGCTCGTGTCCGCTGAAAGAATCAAGAATTCCCTCGACTGCGCAAATTTTTGTGTTCCCAAGGTGCGTTGCTGATAAACCTGCGAGCAGGTTTTCCCTTTTCCAAGAGCAGGTCGCGTTCGGCTCTATCTCGAAAGCCGTCGGCGTATCGGACGGCAACAAGTCCGCGCCTACTCTCTCGCCGTCACTCAAGAGATACATTGATAAAACTTCTCGCTCGCCAAAATGCCACTCTAGAGAACCTATGTCTCCCAGTTCTTTCTCGTCGTTGAAATAATACTGGTCGTGCAGCAGCTCGCTCAGGCGCTTTCCCAAAAGCGAGCGTGCGTTTTGAAGGTCTTGTACATCCCTTGCTGGGGACGGGGAGTAGCGGCCAGACATCGGGTATCTTCATACAGGTGGGAAGAGTGGCAGATACTACACAAACGCCATTACGTCTGCTTTTGGCCGATTCTGTTGAAAAAGTCGGTCTGCCCAAACTGCCTGATCATTGACTGGTGAAAACGCCTTTTTTGCACGCTGCTACGTGAAATCCGAGTCCGGAAGCCCCTGCCGAAAGTAAAGATTTCAATCTCGGACGCGTACTTTTCTGCCGTGGAAACCATGATCGACTTTTTCAACAGAATCGGCCAGGAGCGGACCATGGACACGCTGCTACACTCCCAGATGCGGCCAAAAGCCACGTCGCCTTTCCTCCTCGCCTCATGTCGTGGTTCTGGCGCGACACTAAAGCAAAACAGGGAGTTACGCATGAGCGTGGAACGCTATCAGACACAAACGATAGAAAGCATTACACCACTTATGTCGCCTACTTATAGATAGCAAATCTGCGCAAGTAAACACTGCAAGACTAGCAAGGATAAGGATAGACGTAACATGAAGCAACCGTCGCTCCGCCCATACTCAGCGTCTCGAATTGCTCAACCCTTTTGGTTTGTAGTCTCCGTCTATTTCGGCTTGATGATCGGCGAGACGACCAAAGAAGGACTTACAAAATCGGTGCTTTCCAACGAGATGGATCCAAGCAGGTTGTGGATTATAGTTCCAACTCTCATTTTTTACTTCTTCTCTGTCGCCGAGGCATACCTCTGGCTCAACCCTAGAGACGATGAAAAGATCAAAACTGAGGAAGCGGTGTTCCGCGGTCTCCATCTCCTAGTCTATCTCGTAGCGATCCTTGCCCAAGCCTTTCTGATGCGGGCATCGAATGATGTGAACTTGAAGAATGGGCAGGAGTTCGTTCTTTGGTCGCGAGCCTTCGCTGGGGTGCTAGTTATCTACGCTCTATATAACGTTGTGTGGATGGTGCGCCGCCTCCGTTGGGACTCATCACGCTGTCCGTCATGGCGCTTACTGATAATCTACGCTGGCCACTATCTTGGGTTTGGGCTAGTTTTTCTTGGTCTAGCCAGGTTCATTGAAAGGCATCCATCCCAAAATTCGCATTGCTTTGGCCTTGCTACAGCCTTTTTGTTTGCTTGTTATCTCGTTACCTATCTAATCATCTGGTGGAAGCGCTGGCATAAAGATGCCATTTCCGCAGCAGGTGGACCCTTGTACTGAGCGAGCAAAAAGGAATCTTGAACCAACTAACCGGAGCACCTAACAACCGCATGGAGGGCGACGCGGTAAACCGAGCGCCTCATGCGGGGCGTAAATGTCCGCTGTGTGTCGATTCTGTTGAAAAAGTCGATCATGGTTTCCACGGCAGAAAAGTACGCGTCCGAGATTGAAATCTTTACTTTTGGCAGAGGTTTCCAGACGCAGATTTCACGCAGCAGCGTGCAAAAATGGCGTTCTCACTAGGCAATGGCCAAGCAGTTTTGGATAACCGACTTTTTCAACAGTATCTGTCGGAAGCGGTCAGTCGTGACGGGCAGAAACCGGCCCAGAGTGTGTAAAAAAGCTTCGCTAAAATTGAAGTGTGCGCGTCTACGTTAAATCTGAAATTTTCGGCACGTCAGCAGATGTGGATTTCGCGTAGAAACGCGATTTCCAGTCCGATTTTGAGTACCTGACGCGCTCAAAAACGTTTTTACACAGCTTCGGCCAAAAGCGGCCGCAATAGTGATGAGTAATGCAAGCCGCTTTGCGATAAGGCATGTTGACACTACTCTTAACCGCTAGGCGCTCATGGGAGCGAATTGCAGCCCAGCAAGCAAGGGATGACATGACGATATCGAATTTAGAAAAGTACCGGGACGATCTGGACAAACTGCTCCGGGAGGGGGCTAGCGCAAGCATCTCGCTTTATAAAATGGCTTACGGCAAGGAGTATCGCGACGCCGTCTTACGCCAGCACAAGGGAGAGAAAAAGGCCAATGAAGAGATCGAAAGCGTGCAACCTTTCGAGAAGATTTATCATCACTGGTATTCGGAAGCTTTGCCACTTGTGAAGCAGCTTTTACCCGATCGACTCGCGGATTTTATTCGTCTTTATGAACGACCCAAGACCCGGAAGGAGATAACCCACGCCTCGTATCGAGGACGCATGCCAGGGGCTGTCAGGTACGCGGGGCGGTATGGTGACGGTGGATCCCAAGACTGCAATCAATCTGTTAGAGCAACAGATCGCGATAGTAGAAGCCATCAAGCGTCGCTTCGAGAGTTCGCTATTTGATATCAAGCAGCTCGTACAAGCCGACCTCTTCGACTCCGAGCTTGATACCGCCAAGGGCTTACTGAAGGCTGGATTCGCTCGCGCCGCAGGTGCCGTGGCCGGCGTTGTCCTGGAAGGACACCTGAAGCAGGTATGTGACAATCACAGCTTACCGAAAAAATCCGGCACCATCGCGGTTCTCAACGACGCCCTCAAGGGGGCCGACGTCATCGGACTGCCTCAACATCGGCACATCCAGTTCCTTGGTGATGTCCGAAATAAGTGCGGTCACAAGAACGCAACGGATCCCACTGCCGACGAGGTAACTGACCTAATCAATGGCGTAGACAAGGTCATCAAGACCATCTTCTGATTACTTGTACCCAGCCTGGGCCACCTCCAACTTAACCTCATCGGTCCCGTCTCAGGCCGATTAGCTGGATTCCGAGTGCCTACGGAAAGGCTTTCGCTCTATGGCGGCTATCAACCTAGTGGGTCTTTCTTGAGCGGCAGCCATGGGTCTGGCAGCGGACTGTCACGACCGGCAGCAAGCGGCCAGGAGCAGCCAGTGGACAAAGACCTCCACAGGGAGTTAGCGTCACCCTTTAACTAAGAGGTTGCTACATGGAAGTTATTGCCGATTACTCAAACGAACACCATCGAATTCCTGTCATGGCGTTATGGGAAACCGTTTTCGGTTACGAAACCGCGCACAACACGCCGAGCCTTGCTATCGATAGGAAACTGGCCGTCAAGGACGGCCTCTTTTTTGTCGCGCTGTCCGGAAATGAAGTAGTCGGCACCGTTCTCGCGGGATATGACGGTCATCGTGGCTGGTTATATTCAGTTGCTGTGCACCCTGCACATCGCCGAAAGGGTTTGGGCGCACAACTCGTTAATCATGCTGAGCGCGCCTTGACCTTGCGCGGCTGCATGAAAATCAATCTGCAAATCGTCAGCACCAATGAAAGCGTAAAAACCTTCTACGAATCTCTTGGCTATTCGACCGAACCGCGCATCAGCATGGGGAAAAAGATCGATTCGAATATCGCAACACTAGGGCGGTAGTTTAGAGAGAGTCCGCTGGCTGGTTGCTGACTATCACGAAGGGCAGCAGCCGGCCAAAAGCGGGCGCTTGCTTGGGCTTGCGCCTTGCCAGGCTGATATGCAAGAAATCCTAAATTTGAGCGAACTGCATATACCGGATGCGGATTCAGTAATGGCGCAATACAATCACCATCAACATTGCAAGCACAAGGAGATGAGCCTTGCACATTTTGATCAATCGCGCCGCTTTACTCCGGGCCGAACTGCATCGCCCCCCGGCTTTCAACCTGTTCACCTTACTGCGCAGTGGCTCGGATGAAGTGCGCCTGCACTCTCGCTACTTGGCCTTCTTGCTCAACCCCCAAGGCGCTCATGCGGCCGGTGGCAAACTGCTGCAGTTACTGCTAGACGTATTGAATATCGAGGGTTTCGACTGCCGCGACGTCACGGTGGAGGTTGAGTACCGCAACGTCGATATCCTGATCCGTAACGCCAAACGGCAAGCGATCATCATCGAAAACAAGCTCTACGCCGAGGACCAGGAGGCTCAGTTATTTCGCTATCTGGAGACCCTTCAGGGCGAGGGCTACCAGACCTATCCGCCGGTCTACCTTACCTTGGATGGCCGCGATGCTGATCCCCGCAGCTGTCTGGGCATCGATTACCAACGTATCAGCTACGCCGCCGACATCCTGCCATGGCTGGAGCAATGCCAACCGTGGGTGATCCGCGAAGCTGCCGTGCGTGAAAGCCTGCTGCAATACATCGATCTCATCGCAAAATTGACCTTCCAGAACCAAGGACATGCCTACATGGACGCTATCAAGCAGACGTTACGTCAGGGCAACAACCTGCTCGTGGTTCGGGACTTGCAAAAAGCCTACATCGAGACCTTGAAAGACCTGCAACTGGAACTCTGGCAAGCGGTTGCGCAATGTATAGAGGTTAAATATCCCGATTTGCCAAAACCTTTTAACGCGCCGACGGCGGCGATGATCGACCGCTACTACAGCGCGGTCCGGGATAACCGCCATTTTGGCCTTTTTTACGAGCTCGGCTCTGTATCAGGGGCGGTTTACATCGAACTCAATCACCGCTTTTACTGCGGTTATTACTGTGATGCCGAGTCCCATCCGCATGATTACAGCCGCCTGGATGCACTGACGGCGCTGTTAGAAAACAACGGAGTGAGTAGCAATGGTTTGCTATGGCGCTACACCACTGAACTCAACATGAAAAATCCCAGCGATGAGCATTTGATGGTACTGACCAACCCTGAAAAGAGAGCGCGCATGGCGGAACGCATGGCTGACGATTTATACGACCTCTGGTCGAGTGTTAGTAGGTTGTGCGACGTGCAGAGTCGTGATTGATCGAATGAATCTACCCCTGCTTTGTAGAAATTCGATGGACCAGTTTTGGCCGCTTTCTGCAAGGCAGGATCTTTAAACTAGATGGTCAGATCTGGTGCGTGATGCAGATACACATCTTTGACTACGTAAAACGGGCGCTCTCAGGCGCCCGTCGTTCCGTCAGCTTTCAACCTGCGCCTGAAGCCGCCGACCAATCACCTCCAGCAAATCGCACCCATCCCGCAACGGAATCACCAAAAGCTGTGCAAAGTCCGAAAGCACCACCGTATCGCTGGTGATCTCAGAGCGAAACGCAATGTTCTCCAACACCTGAGTCACCACACGGATGCGGTAATCAGCTGTGGCGTGTAGTACGTCAAGCGGCGCTTGGGTGTCGATGAGCAGGGAAGCGGGAGTACAGTCGATGCCGGTGATGGGTGTGTATCTTTGCATGGGATTGCTCCAATTAATTTAAAGGGCTGATCCGATACGCAGGTCGCCAAACCTGATCACCCTATTCGGCGATGGGATGACTATAGGTTTCACCAGATTGGACGGGCAAGACACCTGCTTCCGAGAGCCTTGTAGGAATCGAGACAGTTTTTTGCCAGAGATAACCGGGCAGACAGAGGCGCAGTCAAACCTGATCGACACTGGACAGTTACCCAGCGGGGATCTACCGTCGCGAGCGGTCTGGAGTCATCGAGCCAGGTGATTTGATTAATAAAGGAGAGTGGGCATGGAGAAATGGACGCTGCACTGGCTGGAGGCCTCGGGGAGTCTTGCCGAGCTTCGCCGAGAGCTGGTTGACGAGTTTGACGCCGCTTACGAGGCTATTGCTCGCCTGATGCCCCCACCGCGACTCGATGTCCTGATTCAGAGGCTACCGGGCGAAACCATTCCGGAAATGGGCCTGGTAGGACGGGCGTATCGCAGTTCCATGTTCACCATGACCCTTGATCCCGACAATCCGAATTTCTTTTCCAGCCTACGCACCGGCGCACTGCGTCGGCATGTTGTTCATGAGGTTCACCATTGCCTGCGCATGGGCGGCCCTGGTTATGGCTGGACGTTAGGCGAGGCGTTGGTCAGCGAAGGGCTTGCCGGTCAGTTTGTTCGGCATGTGCTTGGTACTGATCCGGAGCCTTGGGAGCATGCCATCGCATCTGCCGATCTTTTAGGCTCACCGGTTGGACTGCAAATTCTCGAGTCGAGGTATTACGATCACAACGAGTGGTTCTTTGGTTTTGGCGACAAACCCAAATGGCTCGGTTACTCGTTGGGCTATCAAATGGTCGGACGTTGGCTTGCATCGAGGGGTGAAACCGATATTTCAACCTGGGTCAACGCGCCTGCAGCAGACATCATGGCCAACGCGCTGGAGGAAGGTTTGGTATTGGCCGAGCCCTGAACTCCTGCCGCAACCTTTCAATTACCTGGCTGATAGAAGGCCCTTGGATCGCCGGCGGCGTAGGGCTCTCGCCAAACTCACGCCAGATGAACAACGTCAGCTCGGCGCCGTCGGTCAATGTCTGAGTGTTTTCTTGAGCCCCAAAGGTTTCCAGCAACCTGTACCGCGCATCTTTCCAGAACAGTGCCTCGACCCAGTCGTACACCGGGATGAAATGGAAGTGGATGGGGTAGCGGGGATCGTGGCCGAAGCGGCTGATGTACAGCCATTTGGGGTTCAGTTGTGTTTCAAGAACGCTCTGGATGTTTGCCATCAGGCCTCCCAGCTCTGCGAGTGCGGGTTCGGGCAATTGGGCCAGTGAATTTACGTGATGCTTGGAGCCGAGCATGAGGTAGCCGGGCAGGGCGGATGCCAGGTGGTGGTTGACTATCCAGTGGGTGGTTTCGTGGAGGATGAAGTGTGGTGCTAATTTCAAAGCTGACTCCCTGTTAATTTGAAATTTTCGTTTATCAGGATGATCGGGTATTGGGTCTGCTTCGCAGCCCAGCGGGGATAAATCCCCTCGCCACGGGGGAGAGAGCTGCAACTAGCCTTCGAACTCCGTTTGCAGCATCGTCAAAAACGCCTCCCTGGCAGGATGTCTCCCAGCGTTTTCATGCCAGTAAAAAAGGTTATCGATGCCCGTCAGCTCGGGAAACTCATACCCTGTCCAACCAGCGCCCTGGCGGTATTGCTCATAGATCCCCCGGGGCACCAGCGAGACGCCTGCACCCGCGCTGACACAGCCAACGATGGCGCCATAACTGGCAATGCTGGTGATCGGTTGCACTTGGTCATGACGCAGTAGCCACTGCTCCAGCGCCAAGCGGTACGGACAGCCCGTGGGCCACATGAAGATCGCCTTGCCTTGCAGATCGGCGGCGCTGTGCAGCGGGCCGTGGGACTCGGAGGCGATGAGCACCAGGTCTTCGCGGTACATCACGGCTCGCTTGAGGCCGGGCCGTTCGATGTCCACCGCTACGATCACGCCATCGAGCCGGTGATGCTGGATATCGTCCAGCAACTGCGCCCAGGTGCCGGTGCTCAGTTCCAGTGACACTTGCGGATACTGCGCGTGGTATTTGGCGAGCAACTGAGGCAGGCGCCCGGTGGCGCTGGACTCGATTGCGCCTATGCGCAGTGGGCCGCTCGGTGCGCGGGTGGGGGCGACTGCGCGGCGGGCTTCTTCCGTCAGGCTCAGTATTTTTGTCGCGTACTCCAGAAACACTTCGCCTGCCGGGCTGACCTGCAGCCCGCGACCTTCGCGAAAAAACAGCGGCGTGCCGAGCTCTCGTTCCAGGGACTTGAGGCGCGCGGTGATGTTGGACGGCACACAGTGCAGCACTTCGGCGGCGCGGGCGATGCTGCCGGTGTCGCAGACTGTCTTGAGCATGCGCAGTTGGGACAGTTCCATAGCTCACCAAAAGTGAATGATAGGCTGAGTTTAAGTCACTTGTGCTGAGGTGGGGTGGTTTCGATACTTCGAGGCAAATCGGCCAGTGAGCAGGAACTCTAGATGGAAACGCGTTTTGTGCTGGTTGAGGGTTCCTCCGGCAAAACCGGTGTGAAGGTTATCCTGGCGACGCTGTTGGTGATTGTTTGCTGGGCTTATTCGCCGATTGGTATTCGTATTGGTTTGCAGGCTTACGAGCCGGGTCAATTGGCGTTGATGCGGTTTCTCATCGCTTCGGTGTTCATGGCTCTTGTGGCGATGGTGAAGGGTCTTTCTTCGCCGCGTTTCAGGGATTTGCCGTTGCTGGCGGTGTTGGGTTTTTTTGCCGTCAGCCTGCACCACATCGCCCTCAATTACGGTCAGCGAGGCGTCAGCGCCGGGGCGGCCAGTGTGCTGGCTCAGTCCACGCCGTTGTTCAGCACGTTACTGGCGCATTTTGTCTTCAAGGACAGGGTCAGTGGTTGGCAGTGGGGGTGTGTGCTGTGCGGCTTGCTTGGCGCAGGCGTGGTGGTCGCGGGGGATCGTGGCTTGGGTGATATGGACGCCCATGGGCTATTGATCCTGTTGGCGGCGCTGTCCTGGAGTTTGTATTTCGCTTTGCTAAAGCGCCATGCCCATCGTTATGACGGTTTGACCCTGGTTTGCTACACCGTTTGGTCGGGCACGATTCTGTTGTTCATTTTTGCGCCGGGGATGTTGAGCGCGGCGCGACAGGCTTCGGCTTCGGTGAATCTGGCGGTGTTGATTCTGGGTATTTTTCCCAGCGCGTTGGCGTACCTTGCTTGGGCTTACGTGCTGGCGCACAGCAACGTGAGCCGCGCTTCCATGGCGCTTTACCTGATACCGCCCACGGCGATGTTGATGGCTTCTTTGGTGCTGGCTGAGCGCCCGTCAGCGATGGTTATTGTTGGGGCGGTGATTGTGTTGATGAGCGTGCTGGCGTTGAAGCTTGAGCCGGGAAGTGGGGCAAAAGTCGGTTGATTCTGTCGTGGGTGTAGGCAATTCCACGCAAGAGCGTGGGAACGATCAATAAATCCGCGACGAGTCCTGTGCTGGCCTGCAGGAGGTTCGTCTGATCCGCACTTTCCTGCCTCAGGTGCCTCTGTAATGAACCCGGGTCCCACCCCAGAATAACCACGCGGGTAGCCTCGGGCGGCCGGTGTACTGCAATTTCTTGATTCAGGGGTGCTCATGACGAAGATGGCGATTTTTTTAGGTGGGTTTTTGGCGCTGACCCTGTTGATCGGCGTACTGGCGACGATTTCGCCGGTATAGGCCAAGGTCGTTGGCGCTTTCTCCTGGCGACGACATAACGATTTCATTGAACACTGCGGTGCTCATAACGACTAACCCCCAACAGGCCACTTGATTTGCGCAATGGATCAAGCGGTGTTTTACCTTGCGTGATGCTATGACTCATGCGCCGCCGCAAGACTTCAAGGGGTAAGCAATGATTGAGGGTTTTGAGGGATTTTTCGAAGGGTACACGGTGCTCGGTATTTCGTTGGCTAGCTGGATCTTTGCATTCAGCGCTGCTGTGCTCAGCTACGTGCTTGCAAGAACCGCGATCCGCTTTGTTTTCAAGAGAATCCAGGCAAGGGCGAGGGCGGGCGATGGTCACCTTGGCTACATTGCCAGCCAAGTGCTGTCGGCAACCAGCAACACGCTGCTGTTATTGGCGTCGATTCTGGTCGGGATAGGCATACTTGATTTGCCTGAGCGCTGGCTCAGTCGTGTCAGCAGCCTTTGGTTCGTGGTGGTCGCGTTGCAGGTCGGCTTATGGACGAACCGAGCATTGGCGCTTTTGCTGCATCGCTATTTCTCTGTCCATGGTGCGAATGGGACATTCCAGGCAAGTGCCTTGGCGACCCTGAGTCTCTGGGGCGCAAGGGTGCTCCTCTGGGCGGTGATTTTACTCGCGATGCTGTCCAACGTTGGCGTTAACATCACGGCCTTCGTGGCGAGCCTCGGCGTGGGTGGTATTGCCGTGGCACTGGCGGTGCAGAATATTCTTGGCGATGTGTTCGCCTCGCTGGCGATTGCCGTTGACAAGCCATTCGAGGTGGGCGATTTCATCGTGGTGGGTTCGCTTGCCGGTACGGTGGAGCACGTTGGCCTGAAGACGACCCGCATACGAAGTCTGGGGGGCGAACAAATTGTCATGGCGAACGCCGATATGATCGGCAGCACGATCCAGAACTACAAACGGCTGCATGAGCGACGGATTGTCTTCGAGTTTCGCCTGACTTATGACTGTTCAACCGAACAGATCAGGCAGATCACGCAGCGGGTTGAAGCAATCATCAGGAGTGAAGAGCAGGCCCGGTTCGATCGGTGTCATTTCAGAAGTTTTGGCCAGAGCGCCCTTGAGTTCGAGACGGTGTATATCGTCCTGGACGCCAGTTATAACGTCTACATGGACGTCCAGCAGAGTATCAATCTGAAGATCATGGAAGCGGTTGCCGAGCTGGACACGAAATTTGCTTTCCCGTCACAGACCCTCCATATCGCTTCATTGCCCGACTCCGTGGCACTGCGCCCGGTCACTCAGCATTCGTCGCGTGCCGGGCATGCTTGAGATCGCTGCCGATGCTTGGGGCGCCTGCGATCTTTGGTTTTTTCGTGTAGGACTCGAAAGATCGCAGCCTCCAAAAGATCGCAGCCTCGCTTCGCTCGACAGCTCCTACGGGGCTTAGGGGCTGTTATCGATGCAAGATGACCTGCGCAATCTCCTGCAACCCCATCACCCGTTGTGCGGCGTTGAGTTTGATCGCTTCCTTGGGCATGCCGAAGACCACGCAGCTGGCTTCGTCCTGGGCCACGGTGGTGCTGCCGGCGTCGAGCATTTCCTTCAGGCCGCGGGCACCGTCGTCGCCCATGCCGGTCATGATGATGCCGGTGGCGTTGCGGCCGGCGAATTTGGCGACTGAGCGAAACAACACATCCACCGAAGGGCGATGGCGGTTGACCAGCGGGCCGTCCACCACCTGCACGTGATAGAACGCGCCGCTGCGGGTCACCATCATGTGTTTGCCGCCCGGTGCAATGAGCGCCAGGCCGGGGTGGATGCGGTCATTGTTGCGGGCCTCGCGCACTTCGATCTGGCACAGGCTGTTGAGCCGGGCGGCAAACGAGGCGGTGAATTTTTCCGGCATGTGCTGGACGATGACGATGCCCGGGCACACTCGCGGCAGGGCGGTGAGCACCGCTTCCAGGGCCTGGGTGCCGCCGGTGGAGGTGCCCAGGGCGACGATGCGTTCGGTGGTCTGCGCCATGGCGTGGCCGTTGGCGGCGGGCAGCATGGCGTCGGCGGTGAGTTTGGTCGCGGGTGTCAGCGCGATCGGGGCGGGACGCTTGCCCAGGTTGCGCACGTTGACCTGGGCGGCGGCACGGATCGCCGACACCAGCTCCGGGGCCGACTCCAACAGAAAGTTCTTCAGGCCGGTGGTGGGTTTGGTGATGATTTCCACCGCGCCAGCGGCCATCGCCTGCAAGGTGGTTTCCGCGCCCCGGGGCGTCAGGGACGAGCAGATCACCACCGGCGTGGGGCGCTCGCTCATGATTTTTTTCAGGAAGGTGATGCCGTCCATGCGCGGCATTTCCACGTCCAGCACGATCACGTCGGGCCATTGCTTGGCCAGTTTGTCCATGGCGAAAATCGGGTCGGCCGCCGCGCCCATGACGTGGATGTCCGGTGTGTCGCTGAGGATCGCCAGCAATACCTGGCGAACCACGGCGGAGTCATCCACCAGCAGTACATTGATCTTTTTTGACATGGTCAGTGCCGGGTCCTTAGAGGTTGGTGCCGGACCCACACATCGCCGCTGCAAAGGTCGAAGATGATGCTGCGATGGCCAGTGCTGCCCATGTCCTGGGCAATCAGGTCGAGGCGATAGAGGGCGGCCATTTCCAGCGCGGCGTTGACGTTCAGCCGCGCCACATCGCCGTAGGGCACGTGGCGTTGCAGCTCGGGGAACATCTCGCCGCCGCCGAACAGCTTGAGTTGGTAGTCCTCGGGTTCGGTGCGATGGACCCGGGCCTGGCGGATGAACAGTTCGATGGCTTCGTCGGCATAGAGGCCGTTCAGTGCGGTGGAGCAGCGCACCCGGCTGGGCAACATGAAGTGGCACATGGCGCCGATCCTGCGTTCCGGGTGCCACAGCGTGATCGCCACGCAGGAGCCGAGGATCGTGCGCAGGCGGGTCGGGCAGGTGGCGAAGCGAAACTCACCTGGCGCCAGGTACACCTCGGCCACTTCCTTGATGGCGGCGTTCATGGTTTGCGGTAGATCGATGGCGCCACCAGTTTCAACGCATCGGACACGCCGTTGAGGCTTTCCGAGTGGCTGACGATGAAGTACCCGCCGGGCTTGAGCCGGGGTAGCAAGCGGGCAACCACTTTGCTTTTGGTGGGTTGGTCGAAATAGATCATGACGTTGCGCAGGAAAATCACATCGAACTCCCCCAGGTCCGGCAGGGTATCGTTGAGGTTGACCTGGATGAAGTTGACCCGGTTGCGCAATGCCCGGTCGATAAGAAACGTGCCTTGCTGGCTGCCGGTGCCCTTGAGGCAATACTTCACCAGCAGCGGATGGGGCAGGGTGCGGGCGCGTTCCATCGGGTAATGCCCAGCGCGCGCCTTGGCCAGCACCTGGCTGCTGATGTCCGAACCGATGACTTCCCAAGGCGTGGTGCCCAGCCCTTCGGCCAGGGTCATGGCCAGGCTGTAGGGTTCTTCCCCCGATGAGCTGGCCGCGCTCCACAAGCGGAAGGTCTTGCCCGGTGTCGCGTGGGGCAATACGTGCTGGCGCAGGAAATCGAAATGCTTGGGCTCGCGAAAAAAGTAGGTCTCGTTGGTCGTCAGCAAGTCCAGCGCCACCTGCAACTCATCGGTGCGCTGGCCGTTCATGATCAGTTTGAAATACTCGCCGTAACTGTCCAGCCCATAGTGCTTGAGGCGCTTGAACAGGCGCCCGGCCACCAGGGCTTTCTTGGCCTCGGACAGGCTGATGCCGGCGGCCTGGTACAGCCAGGACTGGAACTGGCCGAACTCCCGGTCAGTGAGCGCCTGCGCGTTCAGCGTGCGTTTCTTGCAGGTATCGGCGTTCACTGGGCATCCACTTCCAGCGCGCTCGGGCTGGCTTCGGCGAGTTGGGACATTTCGTCGATGGACAGCACGCGGTCCACCTCCAGCACGATGACGAACTTGCCATCGACCTTGGCCATGCCACTGATGAAATCGGCGCGGATCTTCGCACCGAAGCTCGGTGGCGGCTCGATCTGCGAGGCCGGGATTTCCAGCACCGCCGACACCGTGTCCACCAACAGGCCAATGTCCTGGGCCTGGCCGTCGGCGCTGGCTGCCTCGATGATCACCACGCAGCTGCGACGGCTGATCGCCGAATTCGGCCGGCCGAAACGGGCCGACAGGTCCACCACCGGCACGACCGCGCCGCGCAGGTTGATTACCCCGCGCACGAAGGCCGGCATCATCGGCACCACGGTCAGGTTGCCGTATTCGATGATTTCCTTGATGCACAGGATGCCGATGGCAAACATCTCCGTGCCGAGCATAAACGTCAGGTATTGCGCTTCTTCCTCGACCGCGAGGGTGGTTTGACGTGTGGTCGCGATGGCGCCCATGCCTTGATCTCCTTTTAGCGAGCCTGTGTTGACGGGCCGTCAGAACCGGGTGAATTCGGATTCGTCCGGCGCGCTGGCCATGTTGTAGGCAAACGCCTTGGGCATGACCGGTGCCGGTGCCCGCGCCGGTTTGCGGCCGGATGAGCCCGGGGTGTTATCAACCCTGGTAATTTGCACAGCGGACTTGGCCGGCGAGTCGAGGGTGAAGAAGCTCATGGCCTGTTGCAGTTGCTCGGCCTGGCTGCTCATTTCCTCGGCGGTGGCGGCCAGTTCTTCGCTGCTGGAGGCGTTTTGCTGGGTCACCTGGTTGAGCTGGGTCATGGCGGTGTTGATCTGCGCCACACCGGCGGCCTGTTCTTCGGAGGCGGCGCTGATTTCCTGCACCAGGTCCGAGGTCTTGTTGATCGACGGGACCATCTCGTTGAGCAGGCTCCCGGCCTTTTCCGCCATATCGACGCTGCTGGACGACAGCTCGCCGATTTCCTGGGCGGCCACCTGGCTGCGTTCGGCCAGCTTGCGCACTTCGGCGGCCACCACCGCGAAACCTTTGCCGTGTTCACCGGCGCGGGCGGCTTCGATGGCGGCGTTAAGCGCCAGCAGGTTGGTCTGGTAGGCGATGTCGTCGATGATGCTGATGCGCTGGGCGATTTTCTTCATCGCCACCACGGTCTGCTGCACCGATTCGCCGCCGTCGGTGGCTTCCTTGGCGGCCTTGCTGGCCATGCCATCGGTGACCTTGGCGTTCTCGGTGTTCTGGTTGATGCTGGCGCTCATCTGCTCGATGGAGGCACTGGTTTCCTCGACGCTGGCCGCCTGTTCGCTGGTGGCCTGGCTCATCGATTGCGCGGTGGCGCTGACTTCTTCGGAGGCGCTGGCCAGGTTGTCGGCGGCGTTACGCACTTCGCCGATGATGTGCGAGAGCTTGCCGACCATGTTCTGCATGGCGTTGAGCACCATGCCGGTTTCGTCCTTGGAGCCGCTCTCGATTTTCGCGTTCAGGTTGCCTTCGGCCAATTGTTCGGCGACGGCGGCGGCCTGTTTCAAGGGGCGAGAGATAATCCGCGAGATGAACAAGGCCAGGCCCAGGCCCACCAGCAGGGCGGCAACCAATACGGCGATGATCGACAGGCGCGCATTCTCATACAGTTCCGTGCCATGGGCACTGGCCACGTCGGCCCCGGCGGCATTGATTTCGACGAGTTTCTGCAGGTCGGCGGCTACCAGGTCGAATTGACGCCTGGATTCGCCCTTGAGCAGTGCATGGGCTTGCTCGGACAGGTTCTGTCGGGAAAGTGCAAGCAGGTCTTTGCTTACCGCCAGGTAAGCGACCCAATCATTGCGAGTGGTTTCGAACAGCTGGCGATCTTCTGCGCTGGAGAGCAGTTTTTCATAGGTCGCCAGGCGCGTTTCAAAACCCTTCCTGGCTTCTTCCGCTTCTTGCTCGATAGTGACGCGCTCCTGTTCGGAGTCGGCGGTGATGTGGCGGTTTTCCTTGAGGCGATAGTTCGCCCCGTAGAAACGCATGCCTGAGGCGGCACGCATGGACGGCATCCAGTTTTCCCGGATATCGATGGTGGTGCCGTTCACCTGGCCCAGTTGGATGATCGAGAACACACCCATGACGGCTGTCAGCGCCAGCACCACAAGAAATGAAGTGATCAGTTTGGTGGCGATTCTAAGATCGTAGAACCATTTCATTGGGAAGTACCTCTCCATGGAATTGCTAAAGCGTCAGCGAGCGTTGGCTTGTTGTAGTTGAGTCGATGTGTAGCGGTTTTCCACTTGGGCGATCTGGGTAAGCAGCGCCGGTACGTCGAGAATCAACGCCACGGCGCCACTGCCCAGGATGGTCGAGCCACTGATGCCGCGAAGGGCACCAAACAGCTTGCCCAGCGGTTTGATCACGGTCTGGAATTCACCCAGCAAGTCATCCACCACCAGCCCGGCCTTGAGTTCGGCGAAGCGCACCACCACCACGTTCTGCCGGCGCGCGGCCGGGCCTTCGTGGCTGAAGTGATCGCGCAGGTAGACCAGCGGCAGCACCTCGCCGCGCAGGTCGAGGTAGCCTTGGTCGCGGCTGGTGAGTCCGTCGTCTTCGCTCAGTTCGATGCATTCCTGGACCATGTCCAGCGGAATGACATAGGTCGACTGACCGATGCCCACCAAAAAACCATTGATGATCGCCAGGGTCAGCGGCAGGCGGATACGCACCACGGTGCCCTTGCCGGGTTGGCTGTCCAGGTCGACGGTGCCGCGCAGCAGGGTGATGTTGCGCTTGACCACGTCCATGCCCACGCCACGCCCCGAAAGGTTGGTCACGGCCTGGGCGGTGGAGAAGCCAGGTTCGAAGATCAGGTTGTAGATTTCCTGGTCGGTCGGGCTCGCGCCGGGCGTCACCAGGCCACGTTCCTGGGCTTTTTCCAGGATCCGGTCGCGGTTCAGGCCGGCGCCGTCGTCGGCGATTTCCAGCACGATGCTGCCCGAGTCGTGATAGGCGTTGAGGTGCAGGTGCCCCTTGGCCGGTTTGCCGGCCGCCAGCCGCGCCTCGGCGGTTTCAATGCCGTGGTCCATGGCGTTGCGCAGCAGATGCATGAGCGGATCGCCGATTTTTTCCACCACGGTCTTGTCCAGCTCGGTCTCCGCACCGCTGATGATCAGGTCGATGTCCTTGCCCAATTCCTGGCTGACATCGCGCACCACGCGACGGAAGCGGTTGAAGGTTTCGCCGATGGGGATCATGCGCAAGCGCAGGGCGCCGTCGAGGATTTCCTCCACCAGTGACGACACCGTCGAGGTGGATTCCTGCAACGGATCGTTGTTGCAGGTGCGGGCGAGCAGGCTGGCGCCGGCGCTGGCGATGACCAGTTCGCCCACCAGGTTGATCAGTTCGTCGAGCTTGTCGGCATTGACCCGCACGTAGGTGCCGTCCTTGGCCTTGCTGTCGCTGGTCACCGTCTGTTTGTCGCTGGCGATCTGGGCGGGCATGCGCGGCGTCTTGCGCTGGTCGGACAACAACTCGCCGGTGGCGACCAACGCGGTGCTTTCCTCGGCCTGTTCCGGCGCCGTGGCAACCAGGTCGGTGTTGGCCGGGGGCGCAATGTCGTCATCCTGGGCAACGATCTCGATCTCGCAGTCTTCCCGGACGAAATCGAACACTTCGTTGATCGCCCCGTGGCTGGCGGCCGAGCGAAACGCGATGTCGAAGCCCAGGTAGCAGGATTCGGCGTCCCAGGCATCGGCGGCGGGCAGGGCGTCGGTCAAGGTGGTGAGGTCGACGATTTCACCCAGGGTTTGCAGATAGCGCAGGAACGACAGCGGGTCCATGCCGTTGCGGAACACGTCCTGGCCGAAGCGCAGGGAGATGTGCCAGAGGCGCGTTTCGCCGGGTTCGCTGGTTTTGGTTTCAGGGGTTGGCGTCGGGTCCGCGGTCGGCGAGGGCGCCTGGTACTCCTGCAGGATCTGGCACAGCTCCACTTCCCGCTGCAGGGCCGGTGGTGGCAGCGATCCGCCCTGGTTGGCGGCCACATTGATCAGTTCCAGCATGTGATCGCTGGACTTGAGCAGCACCGCGATCAGGCCGGCGTCCACTTCGACGCTGCCGTTGCGCAGGCGGTCGAGCACGTCTTCGACGATGTGGGTGAAGCTGACGATCGGTTCCAGGCCGAACAGCCCGGCCGAGCCCTTGATCGTGTGGGCTGCCCGGAAGATCGCGCCGATGGCGTCATCGTCGCCGGGGTCGGTTTCCAGTTGCAGCAGCGACTCTTCCATCGCTTGCAACTGTTCCCGTGCCTCGACGATGAAAGTCTGTTGTGCCTGATCGAGATTGATGCTCACGCTCATATCCTTTGTCGTGGTCCGACGTATTGCTAGGCAACCAGGTTGCACAGGGCAAGTGTTTGCGTGACGGCCTTGCTTTGGCCGATCAGTGTCAATTGGGTCCCGGCCTTGGCGGCCTCGCGTTGCACCATCAGCAACAGTTGCAGGCCGGCGCCGTCCATCTCGGTGATCTGTGACAGGTCAAGGGCCATCCGCGGTGTTGCACCCAGGTGCGGCAACCATTGCGCGGCCAGGTCGGCGGCGGTGTAGATCGTCAGCTCGCCGTCGATGTGCACCTGGGCGGTGTCATCGTGTGTTTCGTATTGCAACGGCATGGGAGCCTCCGGCCATCAAGGAAGAATCAGCTTGGATACCGCCGCCAGCATTTGCGCCGGCTGGAACGGCTTGACCACCCAAGCCTTGGCCCCGGCGGCCTGGCCTTCCTGTTTCTTCGATTCCTGGGATTCGGTGGTGAGCATGATGATCGGCGTGAACTTGTAGCTGGCCAGCTTCTTGACCTCCTTGACGAAGGTGATGCCGTCCATGTTGGGCATGTTCACGTCACTGATGATCAGGTGCACTTTCTGGCCATTGAGCTTGCCCAGCGCGTCCTTGCCGTCGCTGGCTTCGATCACGTCATAGCCGGCACTTTTCAACGCGATGCCGACCACCTGCCGAACGCTCGCGGAGTCGTCGACAACCAATACACTTTTAGCCATGAATGGCGCTCCTAAAAGAAGGTAATTTCCTGTGAAGTCTGTTGCGCGCCCGAGTCGCCGTGGTGATTGCGGCGTTGCTCGTCGGTGGCGTAAGTGGTTTCCATGCGCGCCAGCCATTGGCGGGCGTCGATGGAAACAGCCTGTTCGGGCGACTGACTGGCCTGCTGCATGTGCACATGCAGGTCCTCGATGTTGTCGCGCACGTGGCTGAGGATCTGGCTGACCCGATCCTGGAATTGCAGGCTGACCAGCACCTCGGTGAGTTCATCGCGAATACCGAAGCTCTCGCGCTGCAGCATGTCGGCCGAGTCGGCCAAGCGGCCGGTGACACTCTTGAAGCGCTCCAGCACTTGCTGGATGCTTTGTTCGGAGGCACTGACCGAATGGCTGTCCTGGTCCGCGCCGCTGGACGCGGCCTGCACCAGTTGGGTGATGGCGGTGTTGATGATGTCGACCTTGGCCGACATCTGCTGGCCGGTTTCGCTGGACTTGCTCGAGAGACTGCGCACGGCGTCGGCCACCACGGCAAACCCGCGCCCGGCTTCGCCGGCACGGGCGGCTTCGATGGCGGCGTTGAGGGCCAGCAGGTTGGTTTGCGCGGCAATCGCCGCGACATCGGCGGCCATGGTCCGCAGCTCGCCAGTATAGGCCGTCAGGTTGCGCACCTGGGCCAGGGTTTGATCGCGGCTGGCCTGGGTGGCTTTGAGGGAATCGATGACCTTGACCAGTTCGCCTTCGCTCTGGGCCAGCACCTGCACGGCGCCGCCACTGCTGCTGCCGGCCAACTCACCGGCGGCCAGTTGCGAGGCTTGCACGGTTTCTTCCAGGCGCGAAGAAATGCCGGTGAAGCGGCTGGTCAGCGAGACGATTGCGGTTTCGGTCTGCTGCCGGGAGCTTTCGACCTGCTTGGCCCAGATCGGCATGGCTCCGAGGATGACTTCATTGAGTTGCCCGCTGGTTTTATGAACCAGGTGCTCGGCGGCTTGCAGGTCGTGGCGGGTCATGGCAGCGGCGATGGCACTGTCGAACTGCCGACGTTGCGAGCGCGCACCCCATACGCCAGCACCGAGGCCAACGGCCAGGATTGCCACGCTCAAGCCAATGTTTTGCCCATTCGCGCCGTTGAGCGCCAGCACGCCAATGCTCGCGGCAATGGCCACCAGCACGGCACTCCAGAGAATGCGTGGTTGTGTTTGGGAAAGGGAATGACCGTGAGAATACGACGTCATGGTTCGGTCCTTGAACAGTGTTGCTAACAGGTTATTTGCCAATAACTGGTTATCTGCGACCCCTACTCGGACTTTAAGACCGGCTGTCCGATTCCGGCATAGGCATTGACCTGCACAGTTAGTGGCACTGTGCTATTTCAGGTTAGACGCTGTCTGTGAAATGTCGAATGCACCCGACGAAGGTATAAGCCACAACATAGAACCCCTGTGGCGAGGGGATTTATCCCCGCTGGGCGTGAAGCGCCCTAAAAGCCCACACCTCGGTCCATCGGCCGATCATATGCACAGATCTTGGGGCTGCTTCGCAACCCAGCGGGGATAAATCCCCTCGCCACAAGAGTGTTCTCCAGTTGATTCTTCTGAAACGAGTTGTATGGATTGCGCTAAATTACCGTCACCCGGATTTTCGAACCTGCCATCAGAGCCCCCATGCCCACCCAGCCCCTCTGGAAAACCTATCTCCTGTTCCTGGCCCCCATGGTCCTGTCCAACTTCCTGCAGTCCATGTCCGGCACGTTCAACAGCATCTACATCGGCCAGATGCTCGGTACCCAGGCCTTGGCGGCGGTGTCGGGCATGTTTCCCATCGTGTTTTTCTTTATCGCATTGGTGATTGGCCTCGGCGCGGGCGCGGGGGTGTTGATCGGGCAGGCCTACGGCGCCGGAGAAACCGGCACGGTGAAGGCGATTGCCGGTTCGACGTTGTTGTTGGGGGCCATCATCGGCCTGGTGGCGGCGGTGCTCGGCAGTGTCTTTGCGCGTCAGGCGTTGCAGGGGCTCGGCACGCCGGCCGATGTGCTGGAGGATGCCGTTTCCTATGCCCGGGTCATGATGTGGATTTTGCCGATGCTGCTGGTATTCGTGCTGTTCACCCAACTGCTGCGCGGAGTGAGCGATACGGTGTCACCGATGTTGGCGCTGCTGGTGTCCACCAGTGTCGGGCTGCTGCTCACGCCGGCGTTGATTCGTGGCTGGTTGGGGTTGCCGCAGATGGGCATCCAGAGCGCGGCGCTGGCGGGCTTGGTGGGGACGGCCTCGGCCATGGCCTTGCTGGCGTGGCGCCTGAACCGTCGCGAGCATGCCCTGGCACCGGACCGGGCGTTGTTCGCGGCGATGCGCCTGGACACGGAAATTCTTGGCAAAGTGCTGCGCATTGGCTTGCCCACAGGGTTGCAGATGGTGGTGATCTCATTGTCCGAGCTGGTCATCCTGACGCTGGTCAATAGCCATGGTTCCCAGGCCACGGCGGCCTACGGCGCGGTGACGCAGATCGTCAACTACGTGCAGTTTCCAGCGCTATCGATCGCCATCACCGCCTCGATCCTCGGCGCCCAGGCCATCGGTGCCGGACGCCTGGAACGCCTGGGGCCGATCCTGCGCACGGGGCTTGCGATCAACCTCTGGCTTACGGGCGGGCTGGTGGTCCTGGGGTATCTGTTGTCCCATTGGCTGCTGGGGCTGTTCATCACCGACCCGGCGGCACGGGTCCAGGCCGAACACCTGCTGCACATCATGCTCTGGAGCCTGCTGGTGTTCGGCTTCCAGGCGATCGTCGGCGGCATCATGCGCGCCAGCGGCACGGTGCTGGTGCCGGTTGCCATCTCGATCTTCTGCATCGTCGCCGTGCAACTGCCGGCGGCGTATCTGCTGGACGCCCACTTCGGGCTGCAAGGGGTGTGGATGGCGTTCCCGGTGGCCTACTTGAGCATGCTGCTGTTGCAGACGCTGTACTACAAGCGGGTGTGGCAGCATCAGCCGATCGAGCGCCTTGTGTAGACCAGAGTTTTGACAAAACACAAAGCCCCTGTGGGTGAGCAGTGGGTGAGCTGAGGGCCAAGCCTGTGGGAGCAAAGCTTGATCCCACAGGGGATTGGAGCCTGGCGATGTTACAGTCACCATCACCCGCCACGCCGCCACCGAGGATCCGATGCCTGACAGTCGCCCCACCCACATTGCCTACCGCGCCTTCCTGTTCGACATGGACGGCACACTGCTCAATTCCATCGCCGCCGCCGAGCGGATCTGGACGCGTTGGGCCCTGCGCCACGGCGTGGACGTGGCGACGTTCCTGCCGACGATCCATGGCGTGCGCGCCATCGACACCATCGCCCGCCAGCACCTGCCGGGGGTGGATGCCCAGGCCGAGGCCGAGCAGATCACCCGGGAGGAAATCGAAGACGTCGAAGGGGTGGTGCAGGTACCCGGTGCGCAGGCCTTTCTGAACAGCCTGCCGCCAGAGCGCTGGGCGATTGTCACTTCGGCGCCCATGGCATTGGCCTTGCGCCGTATGGAAGCCGCTGGAATTCCACGCCCTTTGGTCATGGTCACGGCCGAAGACGTAAGCGATGGCAAGCCCAACCCCGCCTGCTATCGCCTGGCCGCCGAACGCTTGCAAGTGGCACCGCAAGAATGCCTGGTGTTTGAAGACGCCGAGGCGGGCATCCGGGCAGGCGAGGCGGCCGAGGCGGATGTGCTGGTGGTGACGGCGACACATGCGCACCCGGTGGCCACCCTTCATCCGCAGGTCAAGGATTACCTTGGGCTAGGCATTGAAGTGGATGAAGCCGGGCTGATGCGGATTCAGTAAGCACACAATCCCCTAACCACACAATCCCCTGTGGGAGCGCGCCTGTGGGAGCAAAGCTTGCTCGCGATAGCCTCATCACAGGCAATATCTCTGTTGGGCCTTTAAACCGCTATCGCGAGCAAGCTTTGCTCCCACATTGGATCTGCGGTGGTCTTTGAACCGGTCAGGTCACCACGCGATAGCACGGCACATACGCCGCGCCACCTGGCAGTTTCATGCGGTGCTGGGCGACGAAGGCCTGGAGCAGGCGGTCGAGGGGTTCCATGATGGCGGTGTCCCCGTGGATTTCGTACGGGCCGTGTTCTTCGATCAGGCGGATGCCCTTGTCCTTGACGTTACCGGCCACGATGCCCGAGAACGCCCGGCGCAGGTTGGCGGCCAGTTCGTGGGCGGGCAGGTCGCGGCTCAGGCCCAGGCTGGCCATGTTGGCGTGGGTCGGGTCGAACGGGCGCTGGAAGCCCTCGTCGATCTTCAGCAGCCAGTTGAAGTGGAAGGCGTCGTTGCGCTCGCGGCGGAACTGCTTGACCTCCTTGAGCCCCTGGGTCATCTGCCGCGCCACTTCGGCCGGGTCGTCGATGATGATCTGATAGTGCTGCTGCGCGGCCTCGCCCAGGGTTGCACCGACAAACGCATGCAACTGATCGAGGTATGGCGCGGCGCTTTTCGGCCCGGTGAGAACCACCGGGAACGGCAGGTCCTGGTTGGCCGGGTGCATCAGGATGCCCAACAGGTAGAGGAACTCTTCCGCCGTGCCAGCGCCACCCGGGAAGATGATGATGCCGTGGCCGACACGCACGAAGGCTTCCAGGCGTTTCTCGATGTCCGGCAGGATCACCAGTTCATTGACGATCGGGTTCGGCGCCTCGGCGGCGATGATGCCCGGCTCCGTCAGGCCCAGGTAGCGACCGCCATGGATGCGCTGCTTGGCGTGGGCAATGGTGGCGCCTTTCATCGGGCCTTTCATCACGCCCGGGCCGCAGCCGGTGCAGATGTCCAGGCTGCGCAGGCCCAATTCGTGGCCGACCTTCTTGGTGTATTTGTATTCTTCGGTGTTGATCGAGTGACCGCCCCAGCACACGACGATTTTTGGCTCCACGCCAGGACGCAAGGTGCGGGCGTTGCGCAGCAGGTGGAACACGTAGTCGCTGATGCCCTGGGACGAGCTGAGGTCGATGCGCTGGCTGTCCAGCTCGTTCTCGGTGTAGACGATGTCGCGCAGGGCGCTGAACAGCATCTCCCGGGTGCTGGCGATCATTTCGCCGTCGACGAACGCATCGGCCGGCGCGTTCAACAGCTCCAGGCGCACGCCCCGGTCCTGCTGGTGAATACGAATCTCGAAGTCCTTGTAGGCTTCCAGGATGGTCTTGGCGTTATCAACATGGGCGCCGGTGTTGAGGATGGCCAGGGCGCACTGGCGGAAGAGGTCGTAGATGCTGCCGGAGCCGGCTTCGCTCAGTTGCTGGACTTCGCGCTGGGACAAAGTCTCCAGGCTGCCCTTGGGGCTCACCGAGGCGTTGATTACATGTCTTTGAGTCATTCAGCTTTCCTTGAAATCGATGCCATGCACACAACGACGGCATCTTGAAAAAAAACGTCCACGCAGAAAGATCGCACGATCCTTGCGCTATCGCCATGGACTTTGATCCCGCCCCGGCGAGTCGGTTGCCATACAAAATGAGCCCCAGCATAGCTAAATCGACCGGGCAGGCGATAATGCGTGACTCTTTTGATGCCGTACAAGGAAATTGCACCGCGATGTTCGAGATCAAACCGTGGGATGGCGACACCTACCGCAAGCAGACCCGCCGCAGCACCCTGATCATCGCGGTGGTGTTCCTGGCCCTGGCGATGCTGCTGTCCAGCCTGGCCGTGATGCTGCTGGGCACGCCCGGAGGCGATAACTTTCGCTTCAACCTCGGTGGGGTGATTGTTGCGGTGCTGGCGATGGCTGCGCTGATGCGCCAGTACTTCTGGTCGCAGCCGTGGATGGCTGCTGCCGTGTACGGCTGGCGGCTCAAGCGCAGCCTGATGAAAATCACCAACGTGATGCACCAGGTGACCGCCGGCGTGCAGGCCCAGGACCCCATCGCCATGAAGCTGCTGCGCTTCTATCACCTGGGGCTGGCCCAGATGCATCAGCTGGACGCCAACTCCAGCGCCCAGGGCTCCCTGGCGCGAGAGGCCGATGCGCACCTGGCGAAGATGCAGGCACTGGGCCTGGACACCGAACAGCCGCGCCTGGAGCCGAGCTGGATCGAGACCGTGAAGCAGGCCTATCGCGCAGATTGATCGGTCAGAGGGTGCCGATGCGGTCGAGCTCGGCTTTCAGGGCCTGGGCGTCGAGCTGGTCGAAAGGCAGGGCAAAAAACGCCCGGCAGCGGGCTTCGATACGATCCAGGGTGGCATGGAAGGCCTGGCCGATCTGATCGTCGCTGCCTTTGACGGTCGATGGATCGACCAAGCCCCAGTGGGCCTTGATGGCCGGGCCGAAGTACACCGGGCAAGCATCGCGGGCGGCGCTGTCGCACACGGTGATGACGATGTCCGGCGGGCTGCCCTCGAGCGCGTCGTAACCCTTGCTGCGCAAGCCTTGGACACTGATACCGGCTTCTTGCAAGGTGCTCAGGCTGCGCGGGAGCACGTGGCCCTTGGGGAAACTGCCGGCGCTGACGGCCTCGAACCCGGCTGGGGCCAGATGGTTGAACATCGCTTCGCTGAGAATGCTGCGGCAACTGTTGGCTGTGCACATGAAGAGGACTTTCATCGATCGGCTCCGATAAGCGCAGGGGTGGGCTGCGCCGGAGTATATGCGGGTAATCGAATATATGGAATTTCGTATTTAATTGGCCGCGTGGCGCGCACCATTCGTCGGTAGACCGCCAGGAAAATCAAACCCGCCCCAGGCGATGTCTTTCTCATGAACAGTCATGCGAAGGAGAGATGACATGTTGGATCGAAATGTTTGTGGCGGCTGGACACTGCTATGCGCAGCGGCTTTGGGATTGACCGGCTGAGCGGGTGGCACGAGCGACTCGCCCGTCGAGGCGCCGGGCTCTGCCAAGACCCCGACGACCGCGACGTTGGAAGCCGGGGCGCGGATCATGCAGGACAAACCGCCATTGCGGGTCTTGAACACCTATCACGATGGCTTTCATTTCTACAACGGGCGGATGTCCGGGCAGTTGATCGCGCCAGGGATTCCCCAGGCAGCGGAAACCCGATTGATGGAAAATCTGGTCAGCACGTATGGCAAGACCTGGCACACCTGGCACACCGAACAGGGCAATGCACTGCCTTACGGGGTCCCTCAGTTGATGATGGGGTTCACGGCCGACGGTCAGGTGGACCCGCAATTGGTACGCGAGCGGGACGGTCGAATGGGTGTGGACAGCGAAGCGAAAAAGCGTGCCCGAGCCGGTATTCAAGCGCCGGTGATTGATCCAGGTGCGGATGCCTGGCAGAAGGGGCAGGTGTGGCAGATCAAGGATCCGACTGGGCATCATGCCCATTGAAAGTTGTCGAAATTCCGCTTTTGTGGCGAGGGCGCTTGCTCCCGCTGGGCCCTGTAGGAGCTGGCGAAGCCTGCGATCTTTTGATCTTTTGATCTTTTGATCTTTCGCTTGAGACTCAAGTGTCTTTGGAAAGATCGCAGCCTCGTTGCACTCGACAGCTCCTACACAGCTCCTACACAGCTCCTACACAGCTCCTACAGGCGCAGCCCAGTGGGAGCAAGCGCTCTCGCCACAAAGTGTGCTAAGTAATAAGGAGGAATAGGGCGTTACGGAGTTAGTTTGAATTACGGTTGTTTGAAATGCCCCGGCACACCATGTTCTTCTTCGTTGGGCCTGGTCTTCTTCTGAACTTGGACGTCGCTGAGTTCAACGTCCTTGAGTTCACTGAACGTCGCTCTCAAGAGTGCTTCGGCTTCGTCGGCACTCAATGTCTCGGTGCTGGCCTCCACCACGCGATTGTCAGGTTGGTTGTCGGTGATGAAACTGATGATGAATCGATCCTGGCTGCTCATGGGCGACCTCGGTGCGGTTAAGCGCCAGGGCGCAGCGGTACTGCGCCCCGACGGTTTCCGGGTTACGATTTTCTGCCGCCGCCATGGCTGCGTTCGCTGCCTTTGTTACCGGCTCCAGTGCCTTTTTGCCGGTCGTTGGCAACGTTGCCGCCCGACGCATGTCCGCCTTTCTTGCCGGCTTCAGATGCTTTTTCACGATCATTTGCGAAGTTGCCTGGGTTTTTGTTTCCGCTACTGGCCATTTTCGAGAACCCTCATCTTTGGTTGAGCGAGCAACGTGCCTCGCATTATTTGGGAAAGAAAATGGCCGGGGGAAGTTTAAAAAAAACCGCTTGCTGGCGACGAATGGTGCGCCGCCCGTCTTCACTTCTAATCCTCGCCGCCGCTGACTTTCCAATGCTTGGCATCCACCGGGAACACCACTTGCTCGACCCGATGGGCAATGCCGAAGGCCAGGGAGTTTTCCGCCGGAATCACCCGCTCTTCGGCGCACAGGCATTTGAAGATATCCAACTGCGTCGCCGCGCCCGCGGTTTCCTTGACGTAGATCTCCACATAGCGCGCCACGTCGTTATCCAGGCTGGACAGGTACTCGCGCAAGCGTGAGTGATCCACCGACTTCTGGCCGAAGTACCAGTTCATCGGATGAATCAGGAAACGCGAATGCGGGGTGGTGGTGCGGTCGCTGGCGGCCAGGTACATGACGATGCCCATCGACTCGATGTTGCCGGCGTTTACCGCACGTACCGGTATCGGAAGGGACTTGATGAAGGTGTAGAGGGTGAAACCGAAGTTGGTACTGCCACCGACTGTGGAGAGATTGAGCATCAGCGAGTCGGCGCCTTTCTCAATGGCTTCCAGGCAGGTATCGCGAAAGCGTTCCGTGGTTCCCTGATCGATCTGGCAATGAAAATGGACAATGTGTTCGGACATCTGAAACTCCTGTCGACTTCACCCTTTGACGTGCCTGCGGATCGGCTGTGCCGTACAGTTGGGAGTCCAGCGGTCTGCGGATGTTCCTCATCCGTGGCTGGCTGCCGGTGAGCGCATCAAGCCGGTTGCTGCTGTTCGCATTTCTGCGCGGCTTGCGTCATGCGCTGCAGAAATAGCGTCAGCCCGGCTTCTTCTTCGCTGAGGCCTTTACGTGCCCGGGGTTTGGGCAAATGGGTCAGGGCACCGAGCAGGAAACCCTCTACCACTGCAGGATGAATGTAGCATTTGCGACAGACGGTCGGCGTGTTGCCCAGTTGTCGGGCGACTTGCCTGACCATCTCGGCGACGTGTCTTTTGGCCTCGCTTTCGGTTTCCCAGCGCAGCGTCCGCAACCCGGCCAGCGCGGCTGCGCTGCCGGCCCAGGTGCGGTAGTCCTTGGCGGTGAAGTCAGCGCCAGTGAGGGTCTTGAGGTAGGCGTTGATGTCCGAAGAGCTGATGGCGTGGCGCTCGCCGTGTTCGTCCAGGTACTGGAACAGGTTCTGCCCGGGGATCTCCTGGCAGCGCCTGATGATCCGCGCCAGGCGCCGGTCCTTCACGGTGATCTGGTGCTCGATGCCGCTCTTGCCGCGGAACTGGAAGGCGATGGCGCTGCCGTTGATCTCGACATGTTTGTTGCGCAGGGTCGTCAGGCCGTAGGAGCGATTGTCCCGGGCGTATTGGCTGTTGCCGACGCGGATCAGGGTCACGTCCAACAGCGTGATAACCGTGGCCATGACTTTGTCGCGGCTGAACCCGGGCGTGGCGAGGATGGCTTCCAGGCGTTTGCGCAAGCGCGGCAGGGCGCGTCCGAATTCCAGCATCCGCGAGTACTTGTCCGCATCACGGACCTCACGCCAGCGCGCATGGTAGCGGTACTGCTTGCGCCCGCGGGCATCGCGCCCGGTGGCCTGCAGATGACCGCGCGGGTCGGTGCAGATCCAGACATCGGTGTAGGCCGGCGGCACCGCCAGGGCATTGATGCGCTGGATCTGGGCCGCGTCGGTGATGCGCTGGCCCTGCGGGTCGAAATAACAGAATTGGCCCCGCCGCTTTTTGCGGGTGATGCCCGGGGCCGTGTCATCGACATAATGCAGGTCGGCCGGCAGTGCATCCGGCGGCAGGGTATCGGGCATGAAAAGGGTCCTTGGCAACGAATCCGGTGGCCTGTGATCGATTGACCGCAGCCTGTGGCGGTCGTGCCAAGATTCTGATGCTGCCCCGAAACCGGGGGGAGCAAACCAGCGGGAGCAAACCAGCAGGAGCAAACCTGTGGGAGCAAGGCTTGCCCGCGATGCAAGCACCTCGGTGTAGCTGATAGACCGAGGCGATGCTATCGCGGGCAAGCCTTGCTCCCACAGCTCCCACAGCTCCACAGTGTGATCCGCCGGTTTCGGACCCTACGCCAACACCGCCACCGCCTTGATCTGCGCCCATAGCGCCTGCCCTGGATGCAATTTCAGCTGATCGCGCGAATAGCGGGTGATGCGCGCCAGCAGCGGGGTGCCAGCGGCTTCCAGGCGGATCAACACGTGGGCGGCGTTATCGGCGGCCTGTTCGCTGACCACGGTGACCGGCAGGCGGTTGAGAATGCTGGTCTGGGCATCGTTCGCCAGGCTGAGGCTGACGTCCCGGGCCTGGACCTTGAAGCGCAGCGGTTGGCCGAGGGCCAGTGCCGTGTGGGCCACGCGTACGTTCAGTTGGCTGTCGGGCAGGTTCAGGGTCAGCAATTGATAAGCCGGGTCATAACCGCTGACCTTGCCCTCGATCACCACTCCCGCGTCATCCCCAAGGGCCAGTGGCAGGTCGAGCCGGGCCAGGGTCTCGCCGATCGGCCCACTGGCCAACGCGCGACCGCCGTCGAGCAGCACGACGTGATCGGCCAGGCGCGCCACTTCGTCCTGGGAATGGCTGACGTACAGCACCGGGATGTCCAGCTCATCGTGGAGCCGTTGCAGGTACGGCAGGATTTCGTTTTTGCGCCGGGTATCGAGGGCCGCCAGCGGCTCATCCATCAGCAGCAGTTGTGGGCTGGTCAGCAAGGCGCGGGCGATGCCGACGCGTTGGCGTTCGCCGCCGGACAGGTTGTGCGGCTGCCGATCGAGCAAGTGCCCGATGCCCAGCAGTTCGGTCGCCTGTTCCATGTCCACCCGTCGTTGTGCCGGTGCAATGCGCTTGAGGCCGAACGCCAGGTTGGCCCGCACCGACAGATGGGCGAACAGGCTCGCCTCCTGGAACACATACCCCACCGACCGTTTATGGGGCGGCACGAATACCGCGTGCTCACTGTCTTGCCAGACTTGGCCATTGACCTCGATAAAGCCGCGGGCCGGCCGCTCCAACCCGGCAATGCAGCGCAGGCAGGTGGTTTTGCCGGAACCGGAAGGCCCATACAGTGCAGTCACGCCACGCCCCGGCAGCTGCACAGCCAGGTCCAGGGAAAAGTCCCCATGGTCGAGCTGAAAACGCGCCTCAATCATCGATCAGCTCCAGCCGGCACGGGTTCGGCGGCTGGAATAAAGCGCCAGCAGCACCAGGAATGAGAACACCAGCATCGCCGCGGCCAGCCAGTGGGCCTGGGCATATTCCAAGGCTTCGACATGGTCGTAGATCTGCACCGACACCACCCGGGTTTTCTCCGGGATGTTGCCGCCGATCATCAGCACCACGCCGAATTCGCCGACGGTGTGGGCGAAGCCAAGGATCGCCGCGGTGATGAAGCCGGGGCGGGCCAGGGGCAGGATGACATTGAAAAACGTATCCCAAGGTCCGGCCCGCAGGGTGGCGGCGACTTCCAGGGGACGACTGCCGATGGCGGCAAAGGCGTTCTGCAACGGCTGCACCACAAACGGCATGGAGTAGATCACCGAGCCGATTACCAACCCCGTAAAGCTGAAGGTGAGGGTGCCCAACCCGAGCGCTTGGGTGAGCTGGCCGATCCAGCCGTTCGGGCCCAGCGCCAGCAACAGGTAAAAGCCGATCACCGTCGGCGGCAGCACCAACGGCAACGCCACCACCGCACCCACCGGCCCGCGCAGCCAGGAGCGGGTGCGCGACAGCCACAAGGCGATGGGCGTGCCGATGAGCAGCAGGATTACCGTGGTCAATGACGCCAGTTTCAGGGTCAGCCAGATGGCGGCATAGTCGGCGCTGGTCAATGGCATTTAGCGTTAGTAACCGTAGGTTTGGATGATGGCGGCGGCTTTCGGGCCCTTGAGGTAATCCACCAGGGCCACGGCAGCGGGGTTGTCCCGGCCCTTGTTGAGGATCACCGCGTCCTGTTTGATCGGATCGTGCAGTTCGGCCGGGACGATCCACGCCGAGCCGCCCGTCACTTTGCCGTCCTTGTACACCTGGGACAAGGCGACGAAACCCAGTTCAGCGTTACCAGTGGAGACGAACTGATAGGCCTGGGTGATGTTCTGGCCTTCGACGAGCTTGCTTTTCACCTGGGCGGTCAAGCCGAGCTTGTCCAGCACCTGGGTCGCGGCCAGGCCGTAGGGCGCGGCTTTCGGGTTGGCGATGGACAGGTGTTGGAAATTGTTGTGCTTGAGCACCTGCCCCGTGCTGTCGACATAACCGTCCTTGGCCGACCACAGCGCCAGGGTGCCGACTGCGTAGGTGAAGCGCGAGCCCTTGACGGTGTCGCCTTCGCTTTCGAGTCTGGCCGGGGTGGTGTCGTCGGCGGCGAGGAAGACTTCAAAGGGCGCGCCGTTCTTGATCTGGGTGTAGAACTGCCCGGTGGCGCCGTAAGCCGCCACCAGCTTGTGCCCGGTGTCTTTTTCGAAGTCGGCGGCAATGGCCTGGATCGGCGCGGTGAAATTGGACGCGACCGCTACCTGCACCTCAGCGGCCTGGACGGTGCCAATGGTCAAGAGCGTGGTCAGCAGCAACGGCGCGAAGCGGGTGAGGGGCATGGGTGAGGCTCCGTAGGGTCAGGTTCGCTATATACCAGAATATATAGCGAATGGCCGACAAACGGAACGCGGCATTTTGCCTGGGGAGTGAGGTGCAAGAGTGTGGGAGCCAAGCTTGCTCGCGATGACGGTGGGTCAGCGTGCATCCATTTTGAATGTGCTACCGCGATCGCGAGCAAGCTTAGCTCCCACAGGTCCAGTGGTGTACCTGGATGTGCCGGTTGCCCCCAATCCCCTGTGGGAGCGAGCCTGCTCGCGATGACGGTGGGTCAGCGTGCATCCATTTTGAATGTGCTACCGCGATCGCGAGCAAGCTTAGCTCCCACAGGTCCAGTGGTGTACCTGGATGTGCCGGTTGCCCCCAATCCCCTGTGGGAGCGAGCCTGCTCGCGATGACGGTGGGTCAGCGTGCATCCATTTTGAATGTGCTACCGCGATCGCGAGCAAGCTTAGCTCCCACAGGTCCGGTGGTGTACCCGGATGTACCGGTTGCCCCCTATTCCCTGTGGGAGCGAGCCTGCTCGCGATGACGGTGGGTCAGCGTGCATCCATTTTGAATGTGCTACCGCGATCGCGAGCAAGCTTAGCTCCCACAGGTCCGGTGGTGTGCCTGGATGTGCCGGTTGTCCCCGATCCCGTGTGGGAGCGAGTTTGCTCGCGATGGCGTTCGATCAGACGTTCGCCCTGTGGAGTCGGGCCAATGCCTCATCCGCCAGCCGTTGCGTCAACTCGGCCGTCGACAGCTCGCGGCCCAAGGGGAAAGCCTGGCCGGCCCAGAGGTTGCTGAAGTCTGCTTCGCCCTTGGCGCGCAACGGTAGCAACGCGCCGCCCGCCAGGGGGAAAGCCGGGGCCAGTGGGCTCATCGGGCCCACTTCGCGCATCACCCGGTTGACGATGCCTCGGGCCGGACGACCGGTGAACAGGTTGGTGACAGCGGTCTGGCTTTGCTTGGCCGTGCGCAAGGCGCGGTGATGGGAGGCGCTGATCTTCGCCTCGGGTGTGAACAGGTAGGCGCTGCCCAGTTGCACCGCCGAAGCACCGAGGGCGAACGCCGCGACGATCCCCCGCGCATCGCCAATGCCGCCGGCAGCGATCACCGGCACCTTCACCGCATCCACCACCTGCGGCAGCAAGGCAAACAGGCCAACCTGGGTGTCGAGGTCGTCGCTGAGGAACATCCCGCGATGACCACCGGCTTCATAGCCCATCGCAATGATCGCATCGCAACCGTGCTGTTCAAGCCAGATGGCCTCCTCGACGGTGGTGGCCGAGGAAAGGATTTTCGCGCCAGTGGCCTTCACCCGGTCCAGCAAGGATTTTTCCGGCAGGCCGAAATGGAAACTGACCACTTTGGGACGCATCTCTTCCAGCACCCGGCAGGCGGCATCATCGAACGGGGTGCGGTTGGACACCGGCGTCGGCGCGTCGAAGTCGACGCCCAGTTCCTGATAGTACGGCTTGAGCCGTTGCTTCCAGGCCTCGGCCCGCTGTTCGTCGATGGCCGGCGGCTGGTGACAGAAGAAATTCACATTGAATGGCTTATCGGTCTGTTCGCCGATGGTCGTCAGCGCCTGGCGCAATTGTTCGACATCGAGCATCGCCGCCGGCATCGAACCCAACCCACCGGCATTGCACGTCGCAACCACCATGGCCGGCCCGGTCACCCCGGCCATCGGCCCCTGGATGATGGGTAGCCCGATACCGAGCAGGTCAAGAATGCGAGTGTCTGGCCACTGGCTCATGTGCGGGTCTCCGACGGCAGAAATAAACAGCGTTTTTAGCAGGTGTGGGCCGGCCAGGGCCAGTCGAGTTTTTCAATCGAGTGCTGCAACTTGATCCCGGCGACGGGAGGGTTACCATGCGGGCTTCATACAACAAGGACCCCGCCCCATGGACGTGAAACTCAAGACCGTCGAACCCTTCACCGTGGCCGGTTTGCAGGTGCGCACCCGCAACACCGACGAGCAGCAGCCCGACACCGCCCGGATCGGCCCGATGTGGCAACGGTTCTTCAACGAAGGGTTGTTCGACACGATCCCGGCCCGGCAATCAGAGTCGTTCGTCTACGGGGTGTATTCCAATTACGAGTCCGACGCCACCGGCCACTTCGATGTGACGGCCGGGGTGCAGGTGGATGCGACCAGCGCAGGCCACCCCACCGTGGACATCGAGGGCGGGGATTACCTGATGTTTGCGGCCAAGGGGCCAATGCCCGACTGCGTGATCCAGACCTGGGGCCTGATCTGGGCGTACTTCGCGGATAACCCGCAGACATTGCGCCGTTTCACCACCGATTTCGAGGTCTACAGCAGCCCCGATTCGGTGGCGATCTACATCGGCATTCAATCCCCGGACGAGCGCTCCAGCGCCAGCAACTGGCGCTTGCGCTCCACGCCCCAGCGATAGCCCGACAGGTTGCCGTCGCTGCGTACCACCCGGTGGCAAGGAATCGCCACCGCCAGGCTGTTGGCGCCGCAAGCCTGGGCCACGGCGCGCACGGCCTTGGGCATGCCGATGCGCTGGGCGATCTCGGCGTAGCTGGCGGTGCTGCCAGCGGGAATGTCCCGCAAGGCTTGCCAGACCCGCTCCTGGAAGGCGGTGCCGCGCAGGTCCAAGGGCAAGTCCAGGCCCAGGGCCGGGGCTTCGATGAAGCCAACCACCTGGGCGATCAACTGCTCGAACTCGCGGTCGGCACCGATCAGGTTGGCCCGGCGGAACTTGTCTTGCAGGTCCCGCACCAACGCGTCCGGGTCATCCCCCAGCAGGATCGCGCACACGCCACGCTCGCTTTGCGCCACCAGGATCGCCCCGAGGGAGCATTGGCCGACGGCGAAACGGATGTCGGTGTTCTGCCCGGCGGCGCGGTAGTCGGCGGGTTTCATGCCCAACACCTTGTCGGCGGCCTCATAAAAACGGCTGTTGGAATTGAACCCGGCGTCATACAGCGCCTCGGTGATCGTGCCGCCATCGGCCAGGCGTTCGCGCACCTTGCGTGAGCGGTGGGCGGCGGCGTAACCCTTGGGGGTCAGGCCGGTGACAGCCTTGAAGACCCGATGAAAGTGGAAGGGGCTCAAGCCCGCGTTTTCTGCCAGTTCATTCAGGCCTGGCAGTTCTTCGGCGGCTTCGATCTGCCGACAGGCGGCCGCGACCCGTGCCGCTTGTTGGGCGGCGATCTGGGTCTGGTCCCGGGCCACGCGCTTGCTGGGCCGGTAACCGGCAGCCTGGGCCTGCTCCGGCGTGTCGAAGAACTCGACGTTGCGCGGGTTGGGCAGGCGCGACAGGCTGCTGGGGTGGCAGTAGATGCCGGTGGTTTTCACGCCATAGACGAAGGTACCGTCGGCGCGCGGATCCCGGGCGAGTACGGCGGCCCAGCGAGGGTCCAGTTCAGGGGCGAGATTGTTCGAAGTGCTGTTCATGGTCGTTATGTCCATTGGCCCGTTTTGACTACAATAGCGAGCCATCCAAGTGACGACACTCCGGGTCTTGCGGTTGAATTCTGCACCTTCACCCGGCGGTACGAAACGTCAGGTTGATCCGCTGGGCGCCCAGGCGCGGGTGCTGGCCTTCCTTGAGTGGCAGTACGCCGTGGTAACGCAACCGGTCCACGCCGCCCCAGACCACGATGTCGCCATGGAACAACGGGATGCGCTGGCTTTTGTCGCTGCGCTCGAAGCCGCCGAACTGGAACACTGCCGGCAGGCCCAGGGACATCGAGACGATCGGCGCGGCGAGGGAGCGTTCGTTTTTGTCCTGGTGCAGCGACATCCGCGCGCCGGGCACGTAGCGGTTGATCAGGCAGGCGTCGGGCTCGAAATGCTCGAAGCGCGCCTGCCGAGCGGCGGCCTGGGCCAGTTCGCGAAACACCGCCGGCATGTCGGGCCAGGGGTGGCCGGTCTGCGGATCGTGGGCGGTGTAGCGATAGCCGCTGCGGTCGGTGGTCCAGCCCAACGCACCGCAGCTGCTCAAGGCCACCGACATGGTAAACCCACCGGGCGTGACCATCTGCCGGAACGGTGCAGCCTGCAAAACACTTTCCAGCGCCGGCAGCAAGCGCTCGAGCCAGGGCAGGGCGAACCCGCGCAGCACGAACGCTTGCTGGCCGATCTGCTCGACCTGGCCAGGCGGGGTGGGCGCCTGGTCGGCGAACAGGTCCAACGTGACCGGTATGTCATTACTGCGCATCATGAAAAATGATTCCCAAGGTGTGCCGCCTGCCGCTGTGCACGCAGCTGACGCCATGGCGCATGTTCACCCGATAATAACCGCGAACGCCCTGGACGGGCCGTTGGTGCACGGCAAATACCACGGCATCGCCCTGTTTCAGATCGATGACCTGGGGCCGCGATTGCATGCGCGGGCGCTGTTCGGTGAGGACAAATTCGCCGCCGGTAAAGTCCCGCCCCGGTTCCGACAGCAGGATCGCCACCTGCAGTGGGAACACCTGCTCGCCGTACAGATCCTGATGCAGACAGTTGTAGTCCTGGGGGCCGTATTGCAGCAACAACGGCGTAGGCCGCGATTGCCCGGCACCATGGCAGCGCCGGATAAAGTCAGGGTGTTCGTTGGGGTAGCGCACTTCAATACCCATGTGTTCATTCCAGCGATTCGCCAGCGGGACCAACACTGGATACAACGACTGGCGCAACTGCTGGACGATATCGGGCAGCGGATAGCGAAAATACTGATACTCGCCGCGCCCGAAGCCATGGCGGGCCATGATCACCCTCGAACGAAAAAGCCCGGGCTCGGCGTACAAGCCACTCACTAGCCGGCACTGCGTTGCGGGTAGCAGGTTGCGGATGATAGCGCTGCCGTCCTGATCGAGGCTGTGTTCCAGGGCGGGCCAGTCAAGGTTGGCGAGGTGTGGGAGCAGGGATGGCGTAGTGGGCACGATGGCAATCCTTGTTGGAAGGACTGTTCAGTCTGCGCTGTGCTGCGTTGCAGGGCACCCCGATTCTTGCGGTGCGGCATTCCTGTGGCGAGGGGCAAGCTCGCGCTGGGCTCTGTAGGAGCTGGCGAAGCCTGCGATCCTTTGATCTTGATCTTGATCTTGATCTTGATCTTTCGCTCTTGACTCAATTGTCTGGGGAGAGATCGCAGCCTCGTTGCACTCGACAGCTCCTACACAGCTCCTACACAGCTCCTGCATAGCTCCTACACCGTTCCTACAGAATCGAGTGGGAGCTTCCCTTGCGACAAAAGGCTTACAGCGCCTTGCTGACCTTGAGGTCGCTGATCACATCGTCGGTTTCGCCGTGCAGCTTGTGCAGCGCCGCCCTGGCTTCTTCCTCGGTACCGGTTTGCAGTTGCGCGAACTCGAAACGGCGTTCGCCATTGAGCTTGTACTTGATGACGTATTTGGTCGTCTGGGCCACGGTTTTGCCTGTCTTGAAAGTGGGCGAGGCTCAGCTCAGTTTCGAGCTGGAACGCCGGATGATTTTGATCTTGTGGGTCAGGGTCGGCTTGCGCGTGACGCTGATTGCACGGCGGTTGACGGTGTCGATGGTGATGTTCCAGAAACCGGTGCTGGGGGCGGTGATCCGGGCCGGGAAGGTGTCGAACGCGCCACCGTGATACGTGTGCCGGCCGCCGTTCTTGAAGCTGCGGAAGTTGGCGTCGTTCATCAAACGGATGTTGCACATTTGGGAGCATTCGATGACGACAATGTCGTCCTCGTTCAGGTGCTCGCGCTGGTGGATGAATTTCATGGGCGCCTCCAGAAGGGCTTTTTCTACAAAATCAAAACGATAGCAAGGGGCAATGATGCGCAGTTTATCAGCCCCGAGTGTTAATATCCGGCCCGCGCTCCAGGCTTTGTTCATTTATTGCAGGTTGCGGGGAAAAAAAAGCGGTGCGGCACCGGAGAAAAACGGCGTCTGCACTGTCGGAGGGTCTTTATCGGAGGAATCATATGAAGCGCAGCGTGTGGGTGTTGGCATTGGCCATGAGTGGATGTGCATCGGTATCGGACATCAACCAGACGCCCCCCACCATGAGCGTCATTTCCGGAAAGAAACCTCACGAATATGCCAAGTGTGTTTCCGACAAACTGGCCAGCAGCCGGGGGCCGCTGCAAGTGGAGCCACACAAGAATGGCGTGCGGCTGATCGTCCCGGGCAAACTGTCGACCCTGCCGGCGGCGGTGTTCGACATTGACGAGCGCTCCAGTGGTAGCAGCATCAAGCTGCACGAAAGCCTGTCCAACGTGCCGGTGCGTCCGGGCGACGTGCAAGATGCAGCCAACGCCTGCATTTCCGGCTGATCACACTCAGCGCCTGACGAGCGGACCGGGCATCGGATAAACTACTGCCCTCGACAAAAAATGCCGCCGCGGTCCACGTTGGCGGCATTGTCATTTATGGAGTCAGTCAATGAAACGCGAGCAGGTGCGCGAGCGCCATGCAGAAGGTCTTATCTGTGCTACCCACGTGATTCAGAACCCGGCGAGCCCGGGCGAATGGATCGTGTTCTTCAAGAAAAGCGCCGGGCGCAGTTTTTTCCTGGTGGATGACCAGGACGAAGTCGAATCCTTCGCTCGTCTCGACGAACTGATCGAAACCTTGCGCGGGCTGGGCATCAAGTTTGCCGAGATCCACATATAGCTTATTTACAGACCACCACGACACTGCGGCTGGTGAAGTTACCGACGTCGACGCCCAGGGTCTTCTCGCTTTCCTTGGCCTGGGGCGTGCCGTCGGTGCCGACGATGCGATAGCCAGTGCCGGCACAGGACGCGTCAGCCTTTTCGTAGCACGTCGCCCAGGAGTTGGCCTCGCCCGAGCAATCGATGGTCAGGCCTTGTTCGCCGTTGTCCAGGTAGGTTTTTTCCGCCGAGGCACAGCCCGCCAGGGCCAGGACTGTAAACAGCGCCAGAAGTGTCTTCATGGGATCATCATCGAGAAGGGAAGGGCAACGGCGAGATTATAGCGAATGGCCATTGCGGTACAGCTAAAGTACAGCTAAACAAGCCTCGCTCAATGCTCATTTGGCATTTACTGGAGGCTCGCCTGGTTACTTCTTGCGGCGGGGGCTGCGTGCAGGGGCGGTGTCGCGTTCTTTCTCCGCGGGGGCCGCGCGCTCATCCTGGAATACCGCGGCCACTTCCACCGCCATGGCCTTGCTGGGCAAGGGACCGGCGACCTGCTCGCCGTGGTAGTTGATAATCCACCACTGGCCGTCCTTGCCCTGGCTGACCGAATAACCGTTTGCGTTTCTTGTTGCCGACATCTAGCTGCCTCAATTGGCGGGATCAAGTGCGCCATGATACGGCAAATGCTCGCAAACAGCGCCTACTGGCGTACAGTGGGTCCGCTGCTGCCATCGAAACGAAAGGCGATTGAACTATCCGCCGTTTTTTATTTCTCTATGATGGCAGCGGTTGGCCAGCGCGGGCATTGTAAGGTGCCTGTCGCCTGATTAGACTGCGCCGAAACTCGTACACACCGCCTTTTCAAGGACTTATATGATCAAGAAATGCTTGTTCCCAGCAGCCGGTTACGGTACTCGCTTCCTGCCAGCGACTAAAGCCATGCCCAAAGAAATGCTGCCGGTGGTGAACAAGCCACTGATCCAGTACGGCGTCGAAGAAGCCCTTGATGCTGGCCTGACTGAAATCTCCATCGTGACGGGCCGTGGCAAGCGTGCGTTGGAAGACCATTTCGACATCAGTTACGAGCTGGAAAACCAGATCAAGGGCACCGACAAGGAAAAATACCTGGTCGGCATCCGCAAACTGCTGGATGAGTGCTCGTTTTCCTACACCCGCCAGACCGAAATGAAAGGCCTGGGCCACGCGATCCTGACCGGTCGCCCACTGATCGGTGACGAACCGTTCGCCGTGGTCCTGGCGGACGACCTGTGCGTCAACCTCGAAGGCGACGGCGTACTGACCCAGATGGTCAAGCTGTACAAGCAGTTCCGCTGCTCCATCGTGGCGATCCAGGAAGTCGATCCGCAGGAAACCAACAAGTACGGTGTGATTGCTGGCGAAATGATCCGCGACGACATCTACCGCGTTCACAGCATGGTTGAAAAACCAAAGCCTGAAGACGCACCGTCGAACCTGGCGATCATCGGTCGCTACATCCTGACCCCGGACATCTTCGACCTGATCGAACAGACCGAGCCAGGCAAGGGCGGCGAAATCCAGATCACCGACGCCCTGATGAAACAGGCCCAGAACGGCTGCGTCATGGCCTACAAGTTCAAGGGCAAGCGTTTCGACTGCGGTGGCGCCGAAGGCTACATCGACGCGACCAACTTCTGCTTCGAGAACTTCTACAAGACGGGCAAGGCTTACTGATAGCTTGCACCGCCCCTTGAAAAACGCCCCGACTGGTTCGGGGCGTTTTTTTTTGCTTGGAAAATCTCGGGCAGTGAGTAACCCGTGGCGAGGGATCAAGCCTCGCTGGGCTCTGTAGGAGCTGGGGAAGGCTCGGGCCGCGTTCGGACGATCTTTTGATCTTGGTCTTTCGCTCAAGACTTAATTGGCAGTGGAAAGATCGCAGCCTCGTTGCACTCGTCAGCTCCTACAGAGCCGAGCGGGGCTTGCTCTTTCGCCACAGGGTCAGGTTGCTGACGTCCAGCTGGCTTTTCCATTTTCCACCCCCATAACCATCGCAACGCTGCCTCAGGTGAAAACAGCAGGTATGCTGATGACCTGCCGAAGGAGATAGAAAATGGCCTACGATTTTGACTTGTATGTGGTTGGCGCCGGTTCCGGTGGTGTGCGTGCTGCGCGGTTTGCCGCCGGTTTCGGGGCCAAGGTGGCCGTGGCGGAGAGCCGTTACCTGGGCGGTACCTGTGTGAACGTGGGGTGTGTACCCAAGAAGCTGCTGGTCTACGGCGCGCATTACGCCGAGGACTTCGAGCAGGCGTCGGCCTATGGCTGGACGGCGGGCGAGGCGAGTTTCGACTGGGCCACGTTGATCGCCAACAAGGATCGGGAGATCAATCGCCTCAACGGCATCTACCGCAACCTGCTGGTCAACAGCGGCGTCGTGCTGCACGAAGGTCATGCCAGGCTGACCGGGCCCAATGAGGTCGAGATCAATGGCCAGCGCTACACCGCCAGGCACATCCTGATCGCCACGGGCGGCTGGCCGGTGATCCCGGACATTCCGGGGCGCGAGCACGCCATCAGCTCCAACGAGGCGTTCTTTCTCAAGGACCTGCCCAAGCGCGTCATCGTGGTGGGCGGTGGCTACATTGCGGTGGAGTTCGCCGGGATCTTCCACGGCATGGGCGCGCAGACGTCCTTGCTCTATCGCGGTGACCTGTTCCTGCGCGGCTTTGACGGCGCGGTGCGCAAGCACCTGGCGGAAGAACTGACCCGCCGTGGCCTGGACCTGCAGTTCAACGCAGACATCAAGTCCATCGAAAAACTGGACGATGGCAGCCTCAGGGTCGAGCTCAAGGATGGCAAAACGTTGCTCACCGACTGCGTGTTCTACGCCACCGGCCGCCGACCGATGCTCGACAACCTGGGCTTGGAAACCACCGGCGTCACGCTGGATGAGAAGGGCTTTGTCCAGGTCAACGAAAAATACGAGACCGCTGAACCGTCGATCCTGGCCATTGGCGACGTGATCGGCCGCGTCCAGCTCACCCCCGTCGCCCTGGCCGAAGGCATGGCGGTGGCGCGGCGTCTGTTCAAGCCCGAGCAGTATCGCTTGGTGGATTACCGGATGATTCCCACCGCCGTGTTCAGCCTGCCGAACATCGGCACGGTGGGCCTGACCGAAGAGCAGGCCCGGGAGGAGGGGCATGAGGTCGAGATTTTCGAAAGCCGCTTCCGGCCGATGAAGCTGAGCTTGACCGACTGCCAGGAACGCACCCTGATGAAACTGGTGGTGGATGCCCAGACCGACAAGGTATTGGGATGCCACATGGTCGGTCCGGATGCCGGTGAAATCGTCCAAGGCCTGGCCATCGCCCTCAAGGCCGGCGCCACCAAGCGCGACTTCGACGAAACCATCGGCGTGCACCCGACCGCCGCCGAAGAGTTCGTGACGATGCGTACGCCCGTCGCCTGACGCCTACCCGCCGGAGCCATGTAGGAGCCATGTAGAAGCCATGTAAGAACTGTGCGGGAGCTGTGTAGGAGCTGTGTAGGAGCTGTCGAGTGCAACGAGGCTGCGATCTTTCCAAAGACGCTTGCATCTCAAGCGAAAGATCAAAAGATCAAAAGATCGCAGGCTTCGCCAGCTCCTACAGATTTTTTCTATCTATATAGATTCCTGATAGCCAAAACCAATCATTCACATCAGGTTTGCCAATGAGCCAGCCCGGGGATGAGTGGTTAAGATTCCCTCCATCAACTTTTCAACCCTGATGGAGAAACATCGATGCCTATCATCAACAGCCAAGTTAAACCGTTCAACGCTACCGCCTTCAAAAACGGCGAATTCGTCGAAGTATCGGACGCCAACCTGAAAGGCAAGTGGTCTGTCGTGTTCTTCTACCCGGCTGACTTCACCTTCGTTTGCCCAACCGAGCTGGAAGACCTGGCCGACAACTACGCCGAGTTCCAGAAACTGGGCGTCGAAATTTACAGCGTCTCCACCGACACTCACTTTGCCCACGCTGCCTGGCACAACACCTCGCCAGCGATCGGCAAGATCCAGTACACCATGATCGGCGACCCGACCCACGTCATCTCGCGCAACTTCGACGTGCTGATCGAAGAAGTCGGCCTGGCTGACCGCGGTACTTTCGTGATCAACCCGCAAGGCCAGATCAAGATCGTTGAAATCAACGATGGCGGTGTAGGCCGTGACGCTTCCGAGCTGCTGCGCAAGATCAAGGCCGCTCAGTACGTTGCCGCTCACCCGGGCGAAGTCTGCCCAGCCAAGTGGAAAGAAGGCGAGGCCACCCTCGCTCCGTCCCTGGACCTGGTCGGCAAGATCTAAGACCGTGCTCCCCTTGAGGGCGGTCATCCGCACCTAAGCAAGCTGCACCGCCCACAAAAAACGCCCGGGCGAGATTCGCTCGGGCGTTGTTTTTTCTGAAATTCAAAAATGGAAATCGCCCGTATGTTGGACGCCAATCTTAAAGCTCAGTTGAAGTCATACCTGGAACGGGTCACCCAGCCGATCGAGATCGTCGCCTCCCTCGACGACGGTGCGAAATCCCAGGAAATGCTCGCGCTACTCCAAGACGTTGCCAGTCTTTCCCACCAGATTACCTTGCTCGACAACGGCAGCGATGAGCGCAAGCCTTCGTTTTCGTTGAATCGCCCGGGAGCCGATATCAGCCTGCGTTTTGCCGGCATTCCCATGGGCCACGAATTCACTTCGCTGGTGTTAGCCTTGCTGCAAGTGGGCGGTCATCCTTCGAAGGCCAGTGCCGACGTCATCGAACAGGTTCGCTCTCTCAAGGGCGAGTTCAACTTCGAGACCTATTTCTCGCTGTCGTGCCAGAACTGCCCGGACGTGGTCCAGGCGCTGAACCTGATGGCGGTGCTGAACCCGAACATTCGCCACGTTGCCATCGACGGCGCGCTGTTCCAGGCCGAAGTCGATGAACGCCAGATCATGGCCGTGCCCAGTGTGTACCTCAATGGTGTGAACTTCGGCCAGGGCCGCATGGGCCTGGAAGAGATTCTTGCCAAGATCGACACCAGCGGCATCGAGCGCCAGGCCGAGAAAATCAGCGCCAAGGATGCCTTTGATGTGCTGGTGGTCGGCGGTGGCCCGGCCGGTGCTTCGGCGGCGATCTATGCGGCCCGTAAAGGTATCCGCACCGGCGTGGCGGCCGAACGTTTCGGCGGCCAGGTGCTCGACACCATGGCCATCGAGAACTTCATCTCTGTTCAGGAAACCGAAGGGCCGAAACTGGCCGTCGCCCTGGAAGAACACGTCAAGCAGTACGACGTGGACATCATGAACCTGCAACGTGCCGACGCCTTGGTACCAGGCAAGGACGGCGGGCTGCATGAGATCAAGTTCGCCAGCGGTGCGAGCCTCAAGGCCAAGACCGTGATCCTGGCGACCGGTGCCCGCTGGCGTGAAATGAACGTGCCGGGCGAGCAGCAGTATCGCAACAAGGGCGTGGCGTACTGCCCGCACTGCGACGGCCCGCTGTTCAAAGGCAAGCGCGTGGCGGTGATCGGCGGTGGTAACTCCGGCGTCGAGGCGGCCATCGACCTGGCCGGTATCGTCGCCCACGTCACCTTGCTGGAGTTCGATGTGCAATTGCGTGCCGACGCGGTGTTGCAGCGCAAACTGCACAGCCTGCCGAACGTGACGGTGATTACCAACGCCCAGACCACCGAAGTGACGGGGGATGGCCAGAAGGTCAATGGCTTGCGCTACAAGGACCGTCCGAGCGGTGAAGTGCGCGATGTGGCGCTGGAAGGGATCTTCGTGCAGATCGGCCTGTTGCCCAACACCGATTGGCTCAAAGGCACCGTCGAGCTGTCGCCACGGGGTGAGATTATCGTCGACGCCCGGGGTGAAACCTCGATCCCTGGCGTGTTCGCCGCCGGTGACGTGACCACCGTGCCGTACAAGCAGATCGTGATTGCCGTGGGCGAGGGCGCCAAGGCTTCGCTGAGCGCCTTCGACCACCTGATCCGTACCTCTGCGCCGGCCTGAACAACCGATACCGGAAAAAACAAAACCCCATGAGCCTGGCTCATGGGGTTTTGTTTTGGGTCACGTTGGTGAGGCTTACAACGGCGCAGGCTGGATGATTTCAACCCAGTAGCCATCCGGGTCCTTGATGAACGCCAGGCTTTTCATGCGACCGTCGCTCAGGCGTTTCTGGAAATCGCAGCCCAGTGCTTCGAAGCGCTCGCAGGCGGCAACGACGTCCGGTACCGAGATGCAGATGTGACCGAAACCGCGTGGGTCGGTGTTGCCGTTATGGTAGGCGAACGCCGGGTCGCTTTCGGTGCCGTGGTTGTGGGTCAATTCCAGGATGCCAGGGATCGACTTCATCCATTCGGTCCGCGCCGCTGCGTCCGCCGGGATCTGGTTCTTGTCCACCAGGGCCAGGAAATACAGGCTGAATTCGGCCTCCGGGAAGTCGCGTTTCTCCACCAGGGAGAAACCCAGCACGCGGGTGTAGAAATCCAGGGACCGGGTGATGTCCTTGACCCGCAGCATGGTGTGGTTGAAGACGAACTTGGCCGTGGCGGCGTCGGGTTGGGCGGTGACGCCAGGGAAAGTATTGAGTTCGTGCAGGCTCATGGGCCCTCCGGAAATAAGTGGGGCAAACGGCGTCGCAAGTTTGGTTGCGACGGTTCCTGGGCTTGCGTCAGACGGCTTCCTTGCAGGTGCGCCCATGATACGCAAGGGGCGCGGTGTCGCCAAACCGCGTGTGGCTATTGCCTGGTTTTGTTGCGGGCTTCAGACTTTACGATTCGCCCTTGAGTGCCAACGCAATGATTCGACCGTTCTTTTCACTGTTTGTCCTGCTGTTTGCCTGCGTTGCGAGTGTCGGTGGCGTCCAGGCGGAGGAACCGCAGGTTGCCTGGCCTCAAGGCTGGGTTGTCGAACCGCTGCCTGCCGATGCAGCGTCGCCCGGCCCCTTGCGACAACGTGCAACCAAGAGCGATTCGGCAGGCAATGCCGTGATGGTCATGGAACTGACCACGACCACCGTCGAGCCCGATCACCAGGTCAACTTGCAAGGCGTGTTGCTGGAAATGCGCAAATCAATCCAGAAGGATTTTTTCAAGGGTGGTTACCAAAGTGTCTGCACTAAGATCCATGCTTCCATGTTGGGGGGCGTAACTGCATTGGAAACCACTTGCACGATCACGCAAAACGGACGGCATGTATTGTCTCAGACACTCGTCGCGGCACTGAATGAGGGCAAGGCTTATGTGCTGTCCTATGCAGGGCAGGCGCAGGTGTTTGTTGAAAGCCAGGATGAAATACAGTCGGTGCGAAATAGTTTGAAACTATAACGCCGTCAGCGTAATACGTCCGGGGTTTAATCCAAAAGTTTAGCCCATAAAAAAGCCCTGAGTGTATTCAGGGCTTTTTTGCATCCTGGAGGCTGTCAATCACGCACTGTCAACCACGCAACCAGGAATCGACGGTAGCTGCACCGTACTGTTCTTTCCAGGCTTTCAGGCCGCGGTGATTGCCGCCCTTGGTCTCGATCAACTCGCCGGTGTGCGGGTTCTGGTAAACCTTTACCACTCGCGCACGGCGGGTCTTGGTGGGTTTGGTCGATTGCAGGCTTGCCTTGGACGGGCTCGGGTCGAGGATCGCGACGATGTCGCGCAGGCTTTTGCCGTAGGTTTTCATCAGTCCCTGGAGCTTTTCCTCGAATTCGATTTCCTTCTTGAGCCCGGCATCGTTCTTCAGCGACTCCAACTGCTTGAGCTGTTCTTGAAGGGCCTTTTCGGCTGCACGAAATTCAGCGAGTCTGGACAAAATCGTTACTCCAATCAAAATATTTGGCTGATACCAACCGCAAACAAAGCTATAAGCCAAGCGCCTTGGTGTTAATGACTCTCCTGCTATCTGGCACAGGTAGAAAAATTGTAGTAGTTAATCCGGAAAGTGTAAATCGTAACTTTTTCGTTATGTAACAACAGCAAGAGCTTTTATCAGTTGGGCATCGTAGTCAATGGATAGGCGGTGGTTAACTGCCATTAGTGCCGGTCAAGGTCTCAATGAACGCCTGCCCGCTAATCGGCCGGCCAAATAGATAACCCTGTAGAAAGTTCACCCCGTGGGCGCTCAGGTAGTCGCTTTGCTCGACGGTTTCGACGCCCTCGGCCACCATGTCCAGGCCCAGCTTGCCTGACAGTTCGATGATGCTGTCGAGCAGGTGCCGTGACAGGCTATCGGCACCGATCATCGCGACAAAACTCTGGTCGATCTTCAAGAAGTCCACGTTGAACTGGCGCAAGTACGCCAGGCTGGAATGACCGGTGCCGAAATCGTCGAGGGCGATCTTGACCCCAAGCTCCCGCAGTTGGTCGAACAGTTGCCGGGTAACCGGGGTAGGTTCGATCAGCTCCCGCTCGGTCAACTCCAGCACCAGGGCAATCGTACCTGGGGCGAAGGCGTCGAGAAATTCGCGACAATCGTCCACCAGCGCCAGATCCTGGCAGTGGCGGGCGGTGATGTTGATGCCGACATGAAACGGCGCTTGGAGTTGAGGCGCCAGCGGTGCCAGCAGGCGTATGGTCTGCTGCATCAGCGCCCGGGTCATCGGTACGATCAGGCCGCTGTGTTCGGCGAATGGAATGAACAGGTCCGGGCGAACGAGGCCTTCCTTGGGGTGGTTCCAGCGCATCAGCACTTCGACGCCGGCCCAGCGTTTGCTGTCGCTGTGTACGACCGGTTGCAGATAGGGCACGAACTCGCCGGCTTCCAGGGCCCGTTGCAATTCACGACTGGGCGAGGAGGCGCGTTTTTGCAGCCAGTGGCCGAGTGCTCCGGCGATGGCACCGAAGAAGATCAGCAGGCTGAACAACGGTGGATATTCCCGGGCTATATAGCGCCAGACTTCTCCTTCATCAAAGCCTGCTTCAACATTGAAGGGATAGCGTGATGAGGCGAGGCCGCTCTGCGCGACCGGCAGCACGGGCAGAGGTAGCTGCCGGACCTTGCCGTCCGCCGCCAGCCAATTCGGCCCGACTTGCAGCCATAGTCGGGTCTGACGGCCGATCAAGCGCAAGACGTTCGCCAAGTGATACCCATCAAGCGTGGCCAAGGCGCCTTGGCGGCCCTCATTGAGCCGGTAGATCAGTAGCGCGGTGTCCGGCGTGACCGGGTTGCCGTCCATGAGCCACAAGGTGCCTCGATGGTAGTCGCTCGGGATGATGCGCTCCTCGAAGGCACCGAACAGCGAGCTGCAATACAGGTTGTTATCCCAGGTAAGGTTGGTCGAACGGACGAAGGGCCGGCGTGTCACTTGCTCGCGTAATGCCAGCTTCACCACTTCGCAGGGCTGCCCGGCCAGGGGTAATAGTTCACGGGCCGCCAAGGCTGTGTTGTCGAGCATCAGCTCGATCTGCCTGACCAGTTCCTCGGCGGTCTGGCGGGTGTGTTGCGCCAGGGTCCTTTCGGCCTGCATGTACAAAATGGCCAGTCCTGACAGCATCGGTACCAGACCGCAAAGCAGGGTGAGGAGATAGCGACGGGGCCGGGTGTGCGAGCGTGGGGAGGTCAAGGGCATCGGCACAACCTGAGAAGAAAAGGGATGAGGGGGAAACGTCGCATGCCGACCATGATAGATGGCCCGCCGAGTGCTTGCTGACCGCAGCGTGACTGTGGGCGAGGTTTGTGGGAGCAAGGTCTGTGGGAGCAAGGCTTGCCCGCGATGAACGATCATGCGGTCCACCTGGGGAACCGAGGTGCGTTCATCGCGAGCAAGCTTTGCTCCCACAGGTTCAATGCCAGGCTCTCCCCCAGGTTCAATGCCATGCTGCCACAGGTTTGATGCTGGGCTCATGACTGCCGGGCTAGCTCGATAAACGCCAGGGTGGCGGGCGAGGCCTGGCGGCTGTCCAATACCGCCAGGCCAATCTGGCGCGGCACCCGCGGCGATAAGGGGCGCACGACCAAGCCTGGGTTTTTGCCCTCCGGCAACGAGCCTTCGGACACCACGCTCACCGCCTCACCGCGCCTGACGATATCCAGGGTGCTGAGCAGTTGCGAACAACGAAAACGCACATTCGGGGTCAGCCGGGCGGCATTGAACAGGCGAGAAACCAGCTCCGACGATCCCGCCTCGGTGTGCACGAAGGGGTCGTTGCACAGATCCTTGAGGCTCAGGCGGGCCTGGGCGGCGAGGGGATGGTGAGTGGGCAACAGGGCGACCATCTGATCTTCCATCAGCATGAACGTATCGAAACGTTCCTCGGGCAGCACCACGAAGCCAACGTCGATCCGCCGCTCGTCCAGCCATTGGATGACCTGCCTGTCGGGCCCCTCATCGATGTGCACTTCGATGCCCGGATGCAAGTCTCGATAGCGCCGCAGGATACCGGGCAACAGCTTCATCGATGACGTTGGCCCGAACGAACCGATGCGCAAGGTGCCTCGGCGCATGCCCCGGGCATCGGCAGCTTCCTGGCGCAAGGTGTTGGCCAGCCCGAGCATGGCCCGGGCCCGCAGCAGCAGTTGTTGGCCGATGTCGCTGAGTTCCACCTGGGACTGATGACGCCTGAGCAAATCCACGCCCAATTCTTGCTCCAGGGATTTGATGGCGTGGGATACCGCTGACTGGCCGATGCCCAATCGTGTGGCTGCCGCGGTGAAGCCACGCAGCTCGGCGACCAGGGAGAAGATTTCGAGTTGGGTGAGGGTCATGAGTAATTGCTCATTTTACGATGACGAGGCATGAGCCAGATAATGAGGTATCTGACCTGAATCCGGAAGCAGCACTACACCTGTGGCAAGGTTCCACCCTGTGGGAGCAAAGCTTGCTCGCGATGAGCGATGACTCGGTTTGCCTGCTGAATCGCGCCGCCTTCATCGCGAGCAAGCTTTGCTCCCACAATTAATCCCCCTCGCCACAGGTTTTGCGTTGTTCCCATTAATGTGTGGTGGTGAACCATGAAAACCTTCGAACAAACCCTCCCAACCCCGTCAGACCTGCCGGTCTACTTGAAGCTCGCCATGGTCACCATGATCTGGGGCGGGACCTTCGTGGCCGGTCGGATCCTTGCCGATGCCCTGGCGCCGATGTTCGCCGCCAGCCTGCGTTTCCTGCTGGCCAGCATCGCGCTGCTGGCGTTTCTCGCCCTGGCTGGGATCCCGCTGGCCAGGCCCAGTGTGAAGCAGGGGCTGCAGTTGGCCGCGCTGGGGTTGTTCGGCATCTTTTTCTACAACCTGTGCTTCTTCTATGGCTTGCAGTACATCAATGCGTCGCGGGCCTCGCTGATCGTGGCCTTGAACCCGGCGGTGATCGGGCTGGCGTCCTGGTGGTTGTTCAAGGAGCGGCTCAGCCACCTGAAAGTGGTGGGCATCATGCTGTGCATCGGTGGGGCGGGGTTGGTAATCGTCAGTCGTGATCCGTCCCTGTTGCAAGGCGCGGCGCAGGGCTGGATCGGCGATTTGCTGATTTTTGGCTGCGTGCTGGGCTGGGGCATCTATTCGCTGTTTTCCAGGAGCCTGAATGAAAGCCTCGGCCCCTTGCAGACCGTGACCTGGTCGATTCTGCTGGGCACGCTGATGTTGTGGCTGGCCTGCGCGACTGCCGGCGAGATTCGCTTCGAGGCCCTGCGCGGCCTGGATGTGGAGCAATGGCTGAGCCTGTTGTACCTCGGCGTGCTGGGCTCGGCCCTGGCCTATATCGCCTGGTACGACGGCATTCGCCGGATCGGCGCGACCCGTTCCGGGGTGTTCATCGCGCTCAATCCGTTGACGGCGGTGCTGCTTGGGGCGCTGCTGCTGGACGAACGGCTCACGGCCTTGATGTGTGTGGGCGGGGGCGTGATCCTGCTGGGCATTTTCCTGTGCAACAAACCCCTTGCGCGGTCGAAGAAAAAGGCGATTTGATACAGAAGGCGGACAAACCTGGTTACGCTGTGTAGAATCGATTTACGCATATAAGAATAACGTCTTCTGGCAGCAGAAGCCTCGCCCGCAAGAGCCTTGGGTCGACAATGAAGATACTTGGGTTTCAACTGATCTATGGCGATTTCCTCGCCCGCAGCGTTCGTGGCATTTCCTGCGCGCCGCCCCGTGTCCTCAGCATGGCCAGCAACTAACGTTTTTTGTTAATTGACCCGACTGATGAGGCGCCGACATGGCAGATCTATACGAAAATCCCATGGGCCTGATGGGCTTCGAATTCATCGAATTCGCATCCCCGACCCCCAACACCCTGGAGCCGATCTTCGAGATCATGGGCTTCACCAAAGTGGCCACCCACCGCTCCAAGGACGTGCACCTGTATCGCCAGGGCGCGATCAACCTGATCCTCAACAACGAACCCCACAGCGTGGCGTCGTACTTTGCCGCCGAGCACGGTCCGTCAGTGTGCGGCATGGCGTTCCGGGTCAAGGATTCACAGAAGGCCTACAAACGTGCCCTGGAACTCGGCGCCCAGCCGATCCACATCGAGACCGGCCCGATGGAGCTGAACCTGCCGGCGATCAAAGGCATCGGCGGTGCGCCGCTGTACCTGATCGACCGTTTTGGCGAAGGCAGCTCGATCTATGACATCGACTTTGTGTTCATCGAGGGCGTTGACCGCAACCCGGTGGGCGCGGGGCTGAAAATCATCGACCACCTGACCCACAACGTGTATCGCGGGCGCATGGCCTACTGGGCCGGCTTCTACGAGAAACTGTTCAACTTCCGCGAGATCCGTTACTTCGACATCAAGGGCGAATACACCGGCCTGACCTCCAAGGCCATGACCGCCCCGGATGGCATGATCCGCATCCCGTTGAACGAAGAATCGTCCAAGGGCGCCGGGCAGATCGAAGAGTTCCTGATGCAGTTCAACGGCGAAGGCATCCAGCACGTGGCCTTCCTCACCGATGACCTGATCAAGACCTGGGATCACCTGAAAAGTATCGGTATGCGCTTCATGACCGCGCCGCCGGACACCTACTACGAAATGCTCGAAGGCCGCCTGCCGAACCACGGCGAACCGGTCGATGAATTGCAGTCGCGGGGCATTCTGCTGGACGGTGCTTCCGAGCAGGGCGATAAACGCCTGCTGCTGCAGATCTTCTCGGAAACCCTGATGGGGCCGGTGTTCTTCGAATTCATCCAGCGCAAGGGCGACGATGGTTTCGGCGAAGGCAACTTCAAGGCGCTGTTCGAATCCATCGAACGCGACCAGGTGCGTCGTGGTGTGCTGGCGACCGAGTAAGGCCTGAGCCATGAAAAAGCCCGCCCGGCAGTGATGCCGGGCGGGCTTTTCATTGCCAATACAGAATCCCTTGTGGTCAGGCGGTGACCTTAAGTCCGGCGCTGCTGCCGCACCAAATGCTTGAACCCTTCGAACACCAGCACCGCGACCGCCATCCAGATGGGGATGTAGGTCAGCCATTCACCGGCCTTGATGCTTTCGCCCAACAGCAGCGCAACGCCCAGCAGCAACACCGGTTCGACATAACTCAACAGCCCGAACAGGCTGAACGGCAGCAGCCGACTGGCGACGATATAGGACACCAGCGCGCTGGCGCTGATCACCCCGAGCAACGGGATCAGCAGCGACAGCCACGGGTATTGATCGAAAACGTCGAGGCCCTGTTCACCGCTTTGCACGAACCACAGCGCCACAGGCAGCATCAGGGTCATGTCCAGCCAGAGCCCGCCCAGGTTGTCGGTCTTGATGCGTTTGCGCAGGATGAAATAGATCGGGTAGCCGAGCACCACCAGCAAGGTTGCCCAGGAGAAACCACCCACTTGGTACAACTCGTTGAACACGCCCAGGGTGGCGAAGAACACGGCGACTTTCTGCAGATAGGAAAGGCGTTCGCCATAAACGATGCGTCCGGTCAGCACCATCGACAGCGGCAACAGGAAGTATCCCAGCGACACGTCCAGGCTGTAGCCATTGAGCGGTGCCCACATGAACAGCCACAGTTGCGCGCCCATCAGCGCCGACGAGGCGATCGCCGCGATCAACAGCCGTGGCGTGGCGATCAGGCGTTGGATCAGCGCCGTGACCAGTTTCCATTCCCGCGTCACCAGCAGGAATGCGGTCATGCAGGGCATCGTCAGCAGCATGCGCCAGCCGAAGATTTCCACGCCGGTCAGCGGTGAGAGCAGCGAGGTGTAGTAGTACATGACGGCGAACAGCGCAGAGGCCGAGACCGATAGAACGATGCCTTTGGACACGGTGATTCTCTTGAGGGCGATCAATCAACACCCTACCTGAGGCGAGGGTGTTGATTGTGGGAGCGAATCATGTGGGAGCAAGACCTGTGAGAGCAAGGCCTGTGGGAGCAAGGCTTGCCCGCGATAGCCACGCCGCGGTCCAACAGTGAACCGCGTTATCGTTCATCGCGGGCAAGCCTTGCTCCCACAGGCACCCGACCCGACACGAAATGCCCCACGTCATTGAACCCCGGCGTCGAAGCATGCCCCGGTGTCACCAGCGAGTCGATGAAGGCTTCATCTTCTGCGGTGATCTTCACAGCCTGCGCCTTGGTGTACGAATCCCACTGCTCCTCGGTGCGCGGCCCGACGATGGCCGAGGTCACGGCGCTGTTGTTCAGCACCCAGGCGATGGCGAACTCGACGATACCTACGCCACGGCCCTGGGTGTATTGCAGGATCTGCTGGGCAATGCGCAGGGACTCGACCCGCCATTCGGTTTCCAGGATACGTTTGTCCTGGCGTCCGGCACGGCTGTTGGCGTCCGGGGCCACGTCCGGCGCGTACTTGCCGCTGAGCACCCCGCGGGCCAGGGGGCTGAACGGCACCACGCCGAGGCCATAGTTCTGCGCTGCGGTGATCTGCTCGGTTTCCGCCTGGCGATTGACGATGTTGTACAGCGGTTGGCTGATCACCGGCCGGTCGATACCCAGGCTGTCGGCGATCCTGATCACCTCGGCGATGCGCCAGCCACGGTAGTTCGACAGGCCCCAGTAGCGGATCTTGCCCTGGCGAATCAAATCACCGATGGCCGACACGGTGACGTGCAACGGCGTGTTGTGGTCTTCGCGGTGCAGGTAATAGATGTCCAGGTAATCGGTGCCCAGGCGCGTCAGGCTCGCCTCGATACCATTGAACAGGTGCTTGCGGCTCAGGCCGCTGCGGTTGGGCACGCCGTCTGGCGGGCCGAAGCCGACCTTGGTGGCCAGCACCCATTCCTGACGGCGGCGGGCGATCGCCTCGCCGACAATCTCTTCGGAACGGCCGTTGGTGTAGACGTCCGCGGTGTCGATGAAGTTGATGCCCTGGTCCCAGGCCTTGTCGATGATCCGCAGCGAATCCTCGGTGCTGGTCTGTTCGCCGAACATCATGGTGCCCAGGGTCAACGTCGAGACTTGCAACCCGGAATGGCCTAGCGTGCGGTAGCTCATGACAAGATCCTTTTATCCATGGGGAAAGCCTCAATCAAACCCCAGAACAGTCGCACGGATCAAACAGATTTATCAAACACCCCAATCAACTGTGGGAGCCCGCACCCACAGTTGTGAATTTGAACAATAATGCCCGGTGCCTTTTGTGCAGCGGACCGGCGTCACGGCTGCGGTCAGCTGGCAACATGCTGTGCATCGAAACAGGAGAATAATATGAAAATAGTCATCGCCCCCGACTCGTTCAAGGACAGCCTCAGCGCCCAGGGTGTTGCCGATGCCATCGCCCAGGGGCTGGCCGAGGTCTGGCCGGATGCGCAGTTGATCAAATGCCCGATGGCCGACGGCGGGGAGGGGACGGTGGAGTCGGTGTTGGCGGCCTGCAACGGTGAGTGGCGCCGCACCCGGGTTCGTGGCCCCTTGGGGGTTGCCGTCGAGGCGCGCTGGGGCTGGTTGGCCGAGAGCCGCACCGCAATCATCGAAATGGCCGAGGCCAGTGGCTTGCAATTGGTGCCGCCGGGGCAACGCGATGCCTGTTCCAGTAGCACCTACGGCACCGGCGAGCTGATTCGCGCCGCCCTCGATGAAGGCGCCGGGCGGGTGGTCCTGGCGATCGGCGGCAGTGCCACCAACGACGCCGGTGCCGGTGCGATGCAGGCCCTGGGCGTGGCGTTGCTGGATGACCAGGGCCAACCCCTTCCTCCCGGTGGCCTGGCCTTGGCGAACCTGGCGCGCATCGACCTGAGCGACCTGGACCCACGCCTGGCCCAAGTCAGTTTCGAGATCGCCGCCGATGTCGATAACCCGCTGTGCGGCGCCCATGGCGCGTCGGTGGTTTTCGGTCCGCAGAAGGGTGCCTCGGCGTCTCAAGTGCAGGCGCTGGACCAGGCCCTGGGGCATTTCGCCGAACATTGCGCCGGGGCGTTGAACAAGGATGTGCGCGACGAGCCGGGCAGCGGCGCCGCCGGTGGCCTGGGGTTCGCGGCCAAGGCGTTTTTAGGGGCGCAGTTTCGTACCGGGGTGGACGTCGTCGCCCAGCTGACCGGGCTGGCCGAGGCGGTCAGCGGTGCCGATTTGGTAATTACCGGCGAAGGCCGTTTCGACGCCCAGACCCTGCGCGGCAAGACCCCCTTCGGCGTGGCCCGCATCGCCCGCCAGCACGGCGTACCGGTGGTGGTCATTGCCGGCACGCTGGGGGAGGGCTACCAGGCGTTGTATGAACATGGCATCGACGCCGCCTTCGCCCTGGCCAGCGGGCCGATGACCTTGCAGCAAGCCTGCACCGACGCCCCGCGCCTGCTGCGCGAGCGCGCCCGGGACATTGCACGGCTTTGGCGGGTAGCGGCGCGGTAAATCCTGTGAGCAAGCTTTGCTCCCACACTGTTGAATTTGAGATAGGGTTGAGGCTGGATATCGCGCAATCAGGAGAGATACATGCGCTTCTCAGTCTTGACCCAACGCATCACCGGCGAAGGTGCCGCCGCCTGGCAGATTCATGATCGGGCGCTGGCCATGCGCGAACAGGGCATGGATGTGTTGTTGCTGTCGGTGGGCGATCCGGACTTCGACACCCCGCCCGCCATCGTCGAGGCCGCTGTTGCCAGCCTGCGCGCCGGCGACACGCATTACTCGGATACCCGTGGCCTGCATTCCCTGCGGGCCAGCATTGCCCGGCGCCATCAAGAACGTTGCGGCCAACCGGTGGACGCCGGGCACGTCACGGTGCTGCCCGGTGCCCAATGCGCTGTCTACGCGGTCGCGCAATGCCTGCTCAACCCCGGCGATGAAGTAATCGTCCCCGAACCGATGTACGTCACCTACGAAGCGGTGTTTGGTGCCTGCGGGGCGAAAGTGGTGCCGGTGCCGGTGAGCCCGGAAAACGCGTTCCGGGTCCAACCGGCCGATGTCGCCCGGCTGATCACCCCGCGCACCCGCGCCATGCTGCTCAACAGTCCCAACAATCCCTCCGGCGCCAGCCTGCCACTGCCGACCTGGCAAGCGCTGGCGCACCTGTGCATCGACCATGACCTGTGGCTGATCAGCGACGAGGTCTACAGCGACTTGCTGTACGAAGGCGAACACATCAGCCCGGCCGGCCTGCCGGGCATGGCCGAGCGCACCGTCACCATTAATAGCCTGTCCAAGTCCCACGCCATGACCGGTTGGCGTATCGGCTGGGCCATCGGCCCTGAACCGCTGGCCGAACATCTGGCGAACCTGTCGCTGTGCATGCTGTTCGGCCTGCCGGACTTCGTCCAGCGCGGTGCCCAGGTTGCGCTGGAGCAAGACCTGCCGGAAGTGGCGCGGATGCGTGAGGAATATCGGCAACGCCGGGACCTGGTGTGCGCGGCGCTTGAGGGCTGCCCTGGCCTCAAGCCGGTGCGGCCCGATGGCGGCATGTTCGTGATGGTCGATGTACGTGAGACGGGGCTGGCGGCCCAAGCGTTTGCCGAGCGCTTGTTGGATGGGTATGGGGTGTCAGTGCTGGCGGGGGAGGCGTTTGGGCCGAGTGCGGCGGGGCATATTCGGGTTGGGTTGGTGGTGGGACGGGGGGAGCTGGCTATCGCCTGTGGACGAATTGCAGATTGCGCCGCGCGGTTAGTAAACCCGCCTATCTGACAATTAAGTAAACGCAAATCCCCTTCTGAGCCCATTTGTAATGGGGGAAGGCACTCGTTTGCATTGAGCGAGCGCCGTCCCCCTCGTTATCTGTTTTGATCCCTCCATCCGTTTGTCCAAGTCTCGGTTCTTTTCGTTTATCCGATGAACGGCGTTGTTACCTGTCAGATCTGACAGTTGGAAATTATCATCGCTCCGCGCTAAATGACCTTATGGACCTAGGAAATTTTGATTCAGGTTTCTGACAAGGTGATTGCGATGGCTTCGCTAGAAGAAAGTCGGATGCGGGGTACGAATAGCGAAGTTCTGGCGAAGCCCCTCTTGGTGGAGGGCATCAATGATAATGATCTGGAAGGTCATGTGCCTCGCGAAATATTGCAACGGGGGACTCGAATTGTTATCCCGTATTGGATTGAACCGCAACCCAATGATGAGCTCTGGATCAGTTGGTTTCAAGATGGGTTAGAAAATCGGCTTTACACCGTGTTCTATCCAGTGCCCCTGGCGGTGGATTTTTTATATTTCGACTTGACGCCTCAGCATTTGGCCAGGGATGGTGTGGCATATATTTATTACAAAGTATGGAAGGGAGCAGGTGGCACGGATGACCCCTCCCCTAAAAGAAAACTCACCATCAATCACACACCGCTCATAATATTGGATGAGCCAACATTTCCGCACGCGACTCTTTGGGGGTATTTGAATAACCACACCGTTCCGCCGTTAACGAGTGGCGCTACGATCGCAATACCGAGTTTGGCCAGTATCGCCGTGCCCGGGGATCGGGTGAAAGTTCAATGGCAAGGCTATTCGAGCTTGAATGGCAGCGGTCCGCCAGTTTCGGAGGCATATGGCGTCTGGGAACGAACGCTTCAAGCGCCAGACATATCAGCTGGTTTTGATTTGGTAGTTCCGTTTCAGCCAAATATCAGGCCGCTGGTTGATAACGATTCTGCAGTAGTTATCTATGAACTCTTTCAAGGGGGGAGGCTCGTTGCCGAGTCAAAGAAAGGGTTGGTGAAAATAGACAGAGTGACACCGGGTGAAAGTAATCCCTCAAATATGAATGTGTCAGGAGAGAGAAATATGGCTATCAAAATTCTTCCCCCAAAACATCGCCTCATGTCCAGTCGTTCCGGAACGCTGGATCTAGATCTGAGTATTGACACATTGGCGGACGATTCAATCTCGATCGCTGTTTTGGAGTCCGGCGAAATTATTGCAAATCTGCAGCGGCCTGTACCCTCGGAAGAGGAGGAGGGAGACGAGGTTGACCTATTCTATGCACGGGTAGGAGAACAGATTGACGACGTGGCTAGAAATACTGTGGAACTTGGCCCGATCGCTGACCGACCTGCCAGCGTCATACCTATTCCTCTTCCAGCGGCTGACTTTACTGAAGATCCGCAACCCGCAGCCCCCACCCGTTGGCAGGTTATGTTTAAGTTTTTTAAAGGCGCTGGGGGCAACTTTGATAAAACCAATGTTGTAGAGTTCAACATAGACCGGACGGCACCGTTTGAAGTCAAGTATCCTTCACGTAAAAAAAATCCGCCTTCGCCTGCGCCGGCCTTTACCAATGCGCCCGCAGATGCCCAGAGACGGGTGGACGAAACCTGGCTGGCCGCCAACACAGAACTGGAATTTATGGTTGACGTGTCCTATCCATTACGTCGTCTCGACGATGTGCTGGAGGTGCATCTTTCCGCTGGCGGTACGGATATTGAGGTCTACAACGCGCCAGTTCCCGCTACTGGTGTGTTTACGGTGGCAAGTAGCGTCTTGCGAGGGTTGCCGAACGGGCGCATCAACATCCATTATTTTTGGACGGACCTTCCTGGAAATAGAAGCGCAAGGTCATTGCCCACCGCGCTGTTGACGTTGGCGCTTGCGCTGGATCCGATCCTGAATAAGCATCCTTTAGTCCCGGTCACTGATCCGGATGGAACGACAACCTTATACCTCGATGATTTTTCCGGCAGCGGGGTGTCGGGCATTGTCGAGCGTTTGCCCATCGAAAATGCTGAGCCAGGCGACGAGATAACGTTTTACGTCGAAGAGGCCAATGACCCAACTAATTTCAAGACGTTTGGCTCCCAACCCCTTGCCGGTGTGGATTTAAACTTTGCACTTCCTTATACCGCTGGGCTAGAGGATATTTTTGGCACGTCAACAGATGCCTTGGAGGTCAAAGCCTATTTTGAACTGACGCGCGGTACAGCCACGCCATTTCCTTCCCCAGCATTGTTTTTCTGGATGGATCTGTATCCGCCAGGAGGGCCATATCCAGAGTTGCCGGATCTGACCAATCCCGCATTTGCCTTGCCTGAAGTAACGGGAGAGTCGCTGACACCTAACGAGTTGCTGCCAAGTGATCGCGATAAGCCGGGTACATTCAAAGTTGTGCTCCCGATCGCGGCTCCAGCGATTTCTCCGGCGGAGACGGCTAAATGTTATGTGAACGATCAGTTGGTGGGCGATTTTTCACCCTTTACTGACGCGACTGAGTTCGAGGTGCCTATTACGGCGGCCTTCATCGCCGCGCTTCCGACACCCAGTGTGACTGCGCACTGGACACGACAAAAAACCGGGATCGACAAGAACGTAATCAAATCTGGACCCCAGACAGTCATTGTCCGAGGCATGAGAATTGATCTGCCAGAGCCAACTATCAGGATTCGCAATCCTGCCACCAAGAACCAAATCGACTGTTTTGCAATGAACGACGCTACTACCAACTGGCGTTTGGCTCTTACTATTCCGAAGTCGACCCTTTTGCCACCAGGTTTAGTCATTACCGCACATTTTGCGGCTTATACGGATTCTGCTGGAAGTAATTTGATCCCCGGCACGGAAGATTCACAGCCCTATACTATCCAAGACGCAACGACAGTGGATGTCGCTACTGTCGGAAGTGCTGCGGTGTTCAAAGCAGCGCAACCGGTGCTCGGTTCTCGTGCATTTGGTATGTATTGGTACACAGCCGATATTGGTGGTTTACAGACCTCGATACCGATCATTAAACCGCTTGACACAATCACCTCCAGCGGCGAGTACTGCGACAGGTTGGCTGTACCTTCAGCATGAGGTAAGTATCGCGAGAGGGGTTGGCCCTCTCGCGATACTGTTTGGTTGGGCAGGCTGTATATGGGTTGTACCTCCAGGTATTAAGGGATTTTTCCTACTTTTGGTGAAGAGATTTCCGACATATTTCGTTTGGGTTGCTGTTTAGTCTAGCGAACGTTTTTTTCTATGACTTATCTACTTGAAGAAAAGTTGTTCAATTGATTATGCGGAGTCCCCCATGCCTCAATTTCCAACGATCATAAATCGCAAGAGAACGGGCTATCTGCTTGCCGTATTGTTCCTAGGCACTCCTGCGGTTCATGCCAGAATTCTTGCTCCAGGGGAAAGTGAGACCGTTACTAATCCTCCTGCACCAGAGACGTGGGCCGTGTCTCAAGGTGGAACATTGACAATAAACAATGCGAGCGCACTCACGATCCGCTCGGAAAATGCCAATGTCATATTCAATGGTGGTCAGAGTGCGCGGATTGAAGCCCACAATGGCTCCGATATCGTGATGGCTGGCGCAACTGTAGAAAGCTCGGTGGGGAGAGGAGCGCTTTCGCTTAGTGACAGCTCTGCCACGATCCAGGCCAGCACGATTACCAGTACCAACAGCATGGGCCTGCTGTTGGGGCGTAACATCAACACCCCAACCGCCTCCAGCGCCACAGTCACTGGCGCAAGCACCATTACCGGCCTCGTCGGCGGCGCAAACGCCACGGGCTTCAGCGTCCTGACGGTCAACGATTCGACCGTGCGTGGCACCGGCGCAACCAGTTACGGCGTCCAACTGGAAGGGGCAACGCTTTCAGCGACCGGAAGTACGATCTCCGGTGCTCAGGACGGCCTGCGAATCGGCGCGGACAATACGGGCGTCAAGGCCAGTACGGTGACGTTGAACAATACGCTCGTAACGGGGGACACCGGCTCGGCGATCGTTGTTGGTTCCTTTGGTGCTGCTGGCGCCGTCGCAACCATCAATGTGCTTAATGGCTCCCAACTGAACGGTGGTAACGGAACATTATTGCAAGCCACCAACCGCTCCACTGCCAACGTCAACGTTGATGCCAGCGCGCTTCGCGGCGATGTCATTGCCGAAACGGGCAGTACGATCTCGTGGTTGATGCAGAACGCCTCCTCGCTTGAAGGCAATTTGCAGAATGTCACTAACGTTAACCTCAACACCAACAGCACGCTGAACGGCAACGTACTGGCTGTGGCGGGTACAGCGGCCGCAGTCAATCTGAATAACGGTTCTGTGATCAATGGCAATGTGGAGAACGTATTTGACCTGAAACTGGACAACAACAGCCAAATGACAGGCGATGTGCTGTCGGATACCAACGGCAGTGTATTGCTCAATAACGGCTCAATGCTGACCGGCCAGATCACCAATTCCAGCAACTTGAACATCAATAATGCAGCGCAATGGGTAATGACTGGCGACAGTACCGTGCAGCGTCTCGGGATGAGCAGCGGCGTGGTGCGCATGGGGACGAACGAGCAGTTTCAACAGTTGAACATCGGCGAGCTGTCCGGTAGCGGTACCTTTGTCATGGGCACCGACCTGGGTAACGGCGATACGGATTTCCTGAATGTCACCGGTACTGCCAGCGGGCAACATCAGTTGCTGGTCTCCGCGACCGGGACCACACCAACCAGTGCCGAAGCCGTCAAAATCGGCAACATCGCCGCTGGCGATGCGAGTTTCTCGCTGGGTGGTCGAGAAACGGTCGACGCCGGTACGTTCGTTTACCGGTTGAAGAAGGACGGGGAGGGTTTGTTTCTCGATCCCGACCGAGACACCGTCAGCCCGTCCACCAATACCGCATTGGCTTTGGCCGGCAGTGCTCGTAGCGTCTTGAACGCAGAGATGAACATGCTCAACGATCAGATCGGTGATCGGGGATTAAGCGCACGGCCCGAGGCGTCAATGCGTTCGGCCAGCGATAACGACACCAAGTTGAGCAACAGCGTCTGGGTACGTACTTACGGTAATCAATACAGCGTCGACAACGCCTATGGCGATGGCTACTCGCAGAACCAGAACGGGATCACCGGCGGTGCCGACACATTGGTGGATATCGGCAATCGCGCATGGGTACTCGGTGGTTTCGTAGGCACCAGCCACACCAACATGGATCTGCGGTACGGATCCAGCGCAACGGTCGACAGCGTAAACCTCGGTGTCTATGGCAGTACTTATGACGTCCAGAGCGGTGTATTCGTCAACGTCATGGCCAAGGTCAACCAGTTCAAGAATAAAGCCAGGGTCACCATGAGCGACGGTACACGCGCCAAGGGTGATTACAAGGCATTGGGCGCAAGCGGTTCGGTCGCGGTGGGCAAGCACATTCGCTTGCAAGATAACTATTTCATCGAGCCGCAGGTGCGAGTCTCGACGGGCGTGACCCAGAGCGATAGCTATCGCTTGGACAACGGCCTTGAAGTCAAAGCCGACACTATGCGTTCTCTGCAAGGAAACGTGGGCCTCAGGGGCGGACGCGTGATCAGTCTCGAAAATGGCGGCCTGTTGGAGCCGAGTTTGTCGGCGGGTATTAATCATGAGTTCATAAAGACCAACGAGGTCAGGATCAACGACGACAGCTTCGATGACGACCGCGCCAGCACAGCGCTTGAGTACGGTGCGGGCCTGAAGTGGACGCCGGCCCAACGTAACTGGCAGGTCTCTGGTCAGGTTGGAGGCAGCAAAGGGACAACCGTCAGTCAGGATTGGAGTGGTAGCTTGCGGTTGAGTTATTTCTTCTGATTGATGAGTGCTGCCTTGAGCACAGTGATGCCCCGACAATGTCGGGGCATTTTTGTATTTGCGGTAAATATCTGTAGACGCTGTGTGAAATTATGTAAGGGTTTTGCTCAGCGGCGGATGAGGGCGTATATCCTTGGCGGCTTGAGATTCTCAGCGCCTCGTACCTTTGGATACACCCATGCCCAACATCCTCCTCGTCGAAGACGACACCGCACTCTCCGAACTGATCGCCAGTTACCTGGAGCGCAACGGCTATCAGGTCAGCGTGCTCAGCCGTGGCGATCATGTGCGTGAACGGGCGCGGGTCGATCCGCCGGACCTGGTGATCCTCGACCTGATGCTGCCGGGGCTGGATGGCTTGCAGGTTTGCCGCTTGCTGCGGGCCGACTCGGCGACTTTGCCGATCCTGATGCTCACTGCCCGGGACGACAGCCACGACCAGGTCCTGGGCCTGGAGATGGGCGCCGACGACTACGTCACCAAGCCTTGCGAGCCCCGGGTGTTGCTGGCGCGGGTGCGCACCTTGTTGCGCCGCAGCAGCCTGACCGAGCCGCAGACGGTCAACGACCGCCTTGTCATGGGCAACCTGTGCATCGACCTGTCCGAGCGCACCGTAACCTGGCGTGGGCAAGCGGTGGAGTTGTCCAGCGGCGAATACAACTTGCTGGTGGTGCTGGCCCGCCATTCCGGCGAAGTGCTGAGCCGCGACCAGATCCTGCAACGCCTGCGCGGCATCGAGTTCAACGGCACCGACCGTTCGGTGGACGTGGCGATTTCCAAGTTGCGGCGCAAGTTCGACGACAATGCCGACGAAGCCCGCAAGATCAAGACCGTGTGGGGCAAGGGCTATCTGTTCAGTCGTTCCGAGTGGGAATGCTGAGCCGATGTGGAAGCTGCTGATTCGCTTGTACCTGGTCACCATCGTCTCCTACAGCGCGGCGATCTACCTGATGCCGGAACTGGTGGTCCGCCTGTTCCATGAGCGTTTCCTGACCTACAACCTCGATTATTCCCGTGGCCTGCAAACCTTGATGGTCAAGCAGTTCCGCGCTGTGCCCAGCGAGCAGTGGCCGGCGCTGGCGGCGCAGATGGACAAGGAGTTCGAGCCGCTGCGCATCGAACTGGCCGCTGTCGATGACGAGGGCTTCAGCGCCGATGAACAGGCGCGTCTCAAGCGCGGCGAGAATGTGGTGCGTCTGGGCGACTGGGCCTGGCGAACCCTGGCCGCCGCGCCGCTGAATGAGCGCATGGCGGTCAAGATGATCGTGCCCCCGGACCCGACCGAGGTCAGTGGGCTGTACTGGAGCATCAACGTGTTGATCGGCGCGACGATGCTGGCCTGCCTGTTGCTCTGGTTGCGGCCGCACTGGCGCGACCTGGAGCGGCTCAAGCGCACCGCCGAGCGTTTCGGCAAGGGCCACTTGAGCGAACGCACGCAGATCGCGTCGAGCTCCAACATCGGCAGCTTGGCCCACGTGTTCGACACCATGGCCGGCGACATCGAGAATTTGCTCAACCAGCAGCGGGACCTGCTCAACGCCGTGTCCCACGAACTGCGCACGCCACTGACGCGGCTGGACTTCGGCTTGGCCCTGGCGCTGTCCGAAGAGCTGCCGATGGCCAGTCGTGAGCGCCTGCAAGGGTTGGTGGCGCACATTCGCGAGCTGGATGAGTTGGTGCTGGAACTGCTGTCCTACAGCCGTCTGCAGAACCCGCAGCATCTGCCCGAACGGGTCGAAGTGGCGTTGGACGAGTTCATCGACAGCATCCTGGGCAGCGTCGACGAGGACCTGGCGGCGCCGGACGTGGTGATCGACGTGCTGCTGCATGGGGCGCTGGAACGCTTCGTACTGGACCCGCGCCTGACCGCCCGGGCCTTGCAGAACCTGCTGCGCAATGCCATGCGTTATTGCGAAAAGCGGATCCAGGTGGGTGTGCTGGTCAGTGATCAAGGCTGTGAGATCTGGGTCGACGACGATGGCATCGGTATTCCCGACAGTGAACGCGAGCGTGTGTTCGAGCCGTTCTACCGCCTGGACCGCAGCCGCGACCGCGCCACCGGCGGCTTCGGCCTCGGCCTGGCCATCAGCCGCCGGGCCCTGGAAGCCCAGGGCGGCACACTGACCGTCGAAGCCTCGCCACTGGGCGGAGCGCGCTTCAGGCTGTGGCTGCCAACACCGTCCTGATGCAGGCTCGATATATCGCCCGCCACATCCGTAGGAGCTGATGTAAGAACTGATGTAAGAACTGATGTAGGAGCTGATATAGGAGCCAATGTAGGAGCTGACGAGTGCAACGAGGCTGCGATCTTGTCCCAGACAATTGAGTCGCAAGCGAACGATCAAGATCAAGATCAAGATCAAGATCAAAAGATCGCAGCCTTCGGCAGCTCCTACAGGGGGTAGCCATTAGCCAAACAACCCCGCCGCAATATTGATCGAAAACCCCAGGATCGCCGTGTTGAACACAAACCCGATCAGCGATTGCGCCAGGACGATCTTGCGCAGTTGCCGCGTGGCGACGCCCACGTCCGCGGTCTGCACCGCCACGCCGATGGTGAAAGAGAAATACAGGAAATCCCAATAGTTGGGCGTGGTCAGCCCTTCGGCAAACCTCAGTGCCGGCTCCTTGCCCTCCCAGGTGTAATACAGCCGCGCGTAGTGCACGCTGAAGATCACCCCGATCAGCAACCATGAACCGATCACGGTCATTGCCGTGAAACCGTAATGCAACAGCTTGCCGGCGGCATTCAGGTCGCGGCTGCCGGCCAGTTCCAGGGTGATGGTCGCCAGGCTGGCCAACGCGGCGATGCAGACCACCAGCAGGACCAGCCCGGCATTTTCATCTTCGATTTCAGCGATGCGTCGGACGTCGGGCGCCTTGGCTCGAACGGTCAGCCAGGACATCAGCACCAGGTAGGTCCAGACGCCGACATTCCAGCCGATCAGGATTTTGTTGATGATCGAGTCCACGGGAGCCAGGATACCCACCGCCAGGCCAAGGACCGTGGCGCTGGACAGACGCGGGTGGGTGCGGGCGAGGAAGGGCATGGCAACTCACTGTCCGGAAAGAAGACGCCTAGTATGAGCCGTCAAGCGAAGGGGCGGCCATCTATCGCGCTGGACTCGATCAATTGCACGCCCGCTTCCTGCATTCGCCGGATCGCCGCCTCCATCGAGCCGTCGATACCGATGCCCCGGCAGGCATCCAGCACCACAAACGTGTTGAACCCCGCCAACCGGGCATCGAGCGCCGAGAACATCACGCAAAAATCCAGCGCCAGCCCCACCAGGTAAACCGTGTCGATGCCGCGCTCCTTGAGGTAGCCGGTCAAGCCGGTAGGGGTCAGGTGGTCCGCCTCCATGAAGGCTGAATAGCTGTCGATGTCCGGGTTGCAGCCTTTGCGAATGATCAGCCTGGCATGGGCGAGATCGAGTGTCGGGTGCAGCGCGGCGCCCTTGCTGCCCTGTATGCAGTGGTCGGGCCAAAGTGTCTGTTCGCCATAGGGCAATTGAATGATGTCGAACGGTTGCTTGCCCCGATGGCTGGACGCAAACGAGGCGTGCCCGGCCGGGTGCCAGTCCTGGGCGAGGACGACGTGCCTGAATGAATGGCCCAACTGGTTGATCAGCGGCACGATCTCATCGCCCCCCGGCACTGCCAGTTGGCCGCCGGGGATGAAGTCGTTCTGTACATCGATTACTACCAGTGCGGTGGTCAAAGCCCGGTTGGCGGGAACGCTCATGAAAGAATCCTTCTTGACGGGGTTCTTCGATAGTAGCTGAACCACTTGGGCCAGGTGTTTGTCCGTAAGCGCTCACAAGGCTTTGTGTTGAACGGATTTGGACTGCCTGAAAAATAGTGTGAGTCCTGAAAAAACCGGCGATGTGTCTTTCGTCGAAAATATCCCAGCGTTGATGGCTTTTTGACATTTGGTTCGTGCGTCCCTGTCACGATTCAGTACAATCGCCGGCCTCCAACCGGGCATGGAAGCAGTCCGGTTCTCCTGTTACGAGAAAAAACCATGCTCATTGGCAGTTATTCCCCAGCCCTTGTTTCGATTTCCCTGTTTGTTGCCGTGCTGGCTTCCTATACCGCGCTGGATCTGGCCGGGCGGATCGCGACCGCCCAGGGGCGCGCCGCGCATTTGTGGATGAGCGGTGGCGCGCTGGCAATGGGGGTGGGCATCTGGTCCATGCACTTCATCGGCATGCTGGCGTTCAGCTTGCCGGTGGCGCTTGGCTACGACGTATCGATCACGGCGCTGTCGCTGCTGGTCGCGATTCTTTCCAGCGGTTTTGCCCTGTGGCTGGTCAGCCAGCCACGATTGCCGGCGTGGCAACTGGCGTTCGGCGCGCTGATCATGGGCGCCGGGATCAGCACCATGCACTACACCGGCATGGCCGCGCTGCAAATGCAGCCAGGCATCGACTATGACCCGACGTTGTTCGGGGCTTCGTTGGTGATTGCCTTCGGCGCTTCGGCGGCGGCGCTGTGGATTGCCTTTCGCCTGCGCCAGAACATCCCCCACGTGCGTCTGGCTCGCGCAGGCGCTGCGGTGGTCATGGGCATCGCCATCGTCGGCATGCACTACACCGGCATGGCCGGGGCGCGGTTCAGCGACGGCAGCTTTTGTGGCTCCCTGGACGGCTTGAGCGGCAAGGGCCTGGATAATCTGGTGTTGATCACCACCCTGGCGGTGCTGGCCATTGCCTTGCTGACGTCGATTCTCGACGCGCGCCTGGAAGCCCGCACCGCCGAGCTGGCCCAATCGCTGACCCGGGCCAACCGGGAACTGACCCAGTTGGCCCTGCACGACCCCCTCACCGGGCTGCCCAACCGGGTATTGCTGGCTGATCGGATCGACCAGGCCATGCACCGGGTACAGGAGCAGGGCGGCTGCTTCGCCCTGATGTTCATCGACCTGGATGGTTTCAAGCCGGTCAACGATGCCTTTGGTCACCACATGGGCGATTTGTTGCTGCGAGACGTGGCCCTGCGCCTGCGCGAGGACCTGCGCAGCCAGGACACCCTGGCGCGGATCGGCGGTGATGAGTTCGTGCTGTTGGTGCAACTGGCCGAACCCGACGATGCCTTGCGACTGGCGGCACGTCAGGTCAGCTTGATCGCACGCACCTTCCGGGTGGCCGATCATGACTTGCAGATCTCCGCCAGCGTCGGCATCGCCCTTTACCCTGGCAACGGCCAGAGCGCCGAAGAACTGTTGATGAATGCCGACGCGGCGATGTACCACGCCAAGGGCGCCGGCAAAAACGGCTACAGCTTTTTCGATGCGTCGATGAACAGCAACGCCCGCAAGCAATTGCAGTTGCTTCAAGACTTGCGCCTGGCCGTCGAACAGCGGCAGTTCAGCCTGCATTACCAGCCCAAGTTCGACGCGGCCAACGGTCGTCCGGTCGGGGCCGAGGCCTTGTTGCGCTGGACCCACCCGACCCAGGGCCTGTTGATGCCCGACACCTTCATCGACCTGGCGGAAAAGACCGGGTTGATCATTCCCATTGGCGAATGGGTGCTGAACGAAGCCTGTCGGCAGATGCGCGAATGGTACGTGCTCGGTTATACCGACTGGCGCATTGCGGTGAACCTGTCGGCCTTGCAGTTCTGCCATACCGGTTTGGTGCAGAGCGTGGCCAAGGCGTTGGAGACGCATCAGCTGCCGGCCAACAGCCTGACCCTGGAAATCACCGAAACCACCGCCATGAGCGATGCGGACGCGAGCATGACGGTGCTGCAACAGCTCTCGGACATGGGCGTGGACCTGTCCATCGACGATTTCGGCACTGGCTATTCGAGCCTGATGTACCTCAAGCGCCTGCCGGCCAACGAGCTGAAGATCGATCGCGGCTTCGTGCGTGACCTGGAGCACGACAGCGATGACGCGGCCATCGTCTCGGCCATCGTCGCCCTCGGCCAGGCCCTGGGCCTGCGGATCGTCGCCGAAGGCGTGGAAACCGATGTGCAACAAGACTTCCTGACCCAGTTGGGTTGCGACTCGCTGCAGGGCTATCTGCTGGGGCATCCGCTGCCGGCTGAGCGGTTCATCCACGATATTCGCCAGGCGAAAACCGTGGCGATGGTCTGACACCCCCTCAGGGGACGATATCGAACGCCGTGCTACCCAGCCGCTCGCCGTTGACCAACAGGTGCACGGCATGCCGGCCCGCGTAATGTTTGCGGGTGGTCAGCTCGCGAATGTGCTGGGAGCGGCTGAGGTTGACGCAACCCTGGGCGGGCAGGTCGAAGGTCTTGAGTTTGAAGACTTTGGCCGAGGTGCCGCCCGAGGCTTTCACGTAGTCGACGGCATAGTCGATCACCAGGCGTTGGCTCTGCTCCAGGGTTGATTGCACCGTGAAGGACAGCGTGACCTGTTCCCCCAGGCGAATCACCGCAGGCGTGACCTGCAAATCCAGCACCTGGACCTGTGCCTTGCCGCCGACCCCGATGACGCCCAGCGCCCTGGGGTTGCCTTGTTTGATCAGGCTACGCAGCGCATGCCGGGCGATCCACGCCGTGTGGCGGTTTTGCAGGGGCCAGCCTTCGATCTGGTCCAATACCCAGTCGGGATGCTGCTTGGTGACATCGTTGAGGTGATTGGCCACGGATTTGCGCACGTAAAGGCTATCGTCGGCCTTGAGCGTGTCGAGGATCGCCGCGGCAAGGTCAGGGTTGGCCTGGATCGGCTCCAGGTGAAACGACCACGGCAAGCGCGGCCGGCTGCCTTCGCTGGCCAGGCGGCGCACGTGCTCGTTGGCGTCCAGCGCCCAGTCGTGCATGACCTTGAGGGTGCGTTCCAGATCGTCGCGCAGGAAGTGCCGCACGGCGAACTCCGAAGAGCCGAACCGGGTGAAGTACTTGAGCGCGTCCAACGACACGTCGAAGCGATGCCGGCCATAAGAGGCCACGTAGTGTGGCAGGAACATGCTGACGAACATGCTGTTCAGGCGCGGGGCCAGGGCGCGCAGCACCTCCAGTGAAGCTTCATAACCGAGGGGCAGCACCGCATGCAGGCACTCACTGACCCGGGCCATACGCTGCATCACGGACAACTCGGCCAGTCCGTCGTTGGCCATGTGCAAGAACGCCTTGGCATCGAACGCCGGGTACACCGCGCGCATTTCGCCAGCGATGTGCGCCAGGCGCGCGCTGTTGAAGATTTCCTTGAGGGCGGGGGAAGAGGCCGTGGTGCTCATGGTAGGTCCATCCGACGGGAGTTGTAGTTCAAGACTTGTCACTATGCCATGTACAACCTGTGGCGAGGGAGCTTGCTCCCGCGTAGGAGCTGGCGAAGCCTGCGATCTTTTGATCTTTTGATCTTTTGATCTTTCGCTTGAGATTCAAGTGTCTTTGGAAAGATCGCAGCCTCGTTGCACTCGACAGCTCCTTGTATCTCGACTATCGCTCCGACAGAAGCGATAGTTCTCGACTGATCATCGAGGGAGGGACTTGGAAGCCGTACAGCTCCTTAGGCTTTTTGCCTGTGATGTAGATAGTGCTCCAGCCCTCCACACTCACTCGTATAGTTCGAACGGTATCTTGGGCCCGTCCCTGGCGAGAGCCCGCATTCGCAAGGTTGGACAGAGTGCAGTGATGATCGGAAACGGATCAACGGAGAGACGGTCATGTCCAATTTCGTCGGTGTCGACGTCGCTAAAAACACTTTTGATATCGCCACTCATCTGCCAAACGGCAAGCACAAAACCAAAGCCAAACTGGCTAACAACTCGAAAGGCTTCAAGGAGTTTGAAGCTTGGCTGAACAAGCATGCCGAGCCTGCAGCCCGGATCGTGATGGAAGCTACCAGCGTTTATCATCTTGAACTTGCCGAGTTCGTCTACAACAAGGGTTACCGGGTCTGCGTAGTAAATCCGGCAACAACCCACGCTTACGCCGACAGCGAGTTACGTCGGATCAAAACCGATAAAAGCGATGCCAAACTGATTGCTGACTTTGCTCGGGAAAAGGCGGAAAAGCTTCAGCAGTGGGCACCGGAGCCGAAGAAATACCGCCAACTAAAGGCAATGGTCCGTCGGCTGGATGATCTTCAGGAAATGGAGCAAATGGAGCTCAACCGCCTGGATGTGTCTGACGAAAAAGTCAAAGACTCGATCAACTCCGTGCTGCGCCACATCGAAAAAGAGATTGCTGAAACTCACAAAGTGATCAAAAAACACATCGACGATGATCCGGACATGCGCCAAATGCGCGATTTGATCGTGACCATCGACGGGATCGGGCAGAAAACCCTTGAGCGGCTGCTGGCCGAACTGGGCGACCTGCGTAAATATGATGACCCTCGCAAACTGGTCGCTGCTGCTGGGTTGAACCCAAAGCTACAGGACTCAGGAAAGCTCAAAGGCAGAACAGTAATTTCGAGGATTGGCTCGGCGCGCGTTCGTGCGGGTCTGTACATGCCTGGCCTGGTAGCGTTGAAGCACAACGAACCCATTATCGCCATGAAGAATCGCTTGAAGGCCAACGGCAAGGCCCCCAAGCAGATCATCTGCGCAGCGATGCGCAAGCTACTACATTTCGTTTACGCCGTTCTCAAATCGGGTCAGCCATTTGATCCAAAATTTGCCCTTGCTCGATGAGGGGCAAGACGGTATCTACACAGCTCCTACACAGCTCCTACACAGCTCCTACACAGCGCCTACGCAGTTTCTACGCAGCGCCTACGCAGTTTCTATGCGGCGTCTACAGGGGCGGCGGGAGCAGCGGTTTCGAGGAATTACGGAATGATTCGCTGCCCGTGAAGTCCCAGATTCAGTCCCTTGAATAACTGGAGTTTTTTCTATGCGCAAACCATCCCTGATCGCCAGCCTGGTCCTGATCGCCGGCCTCGGAGCCCTTGGGCCTGTTGCGCAAGCGGTCGAGAAAACCGGAGACGCCCTGGAGCATTCGCCGAGCAATGGCCGCAGGCTGGTGGAGAACGACCGGGTACCGGCGGATTACCAGCGCGCGGACAGGGCCATGAAAGACTGGAAACAGAAGAAACTCGAGCAACCGACAAACGAGCAGCAATGGGTGCATATCGACGATAAGTACTTGCTGATCGAAACCGTGTCCGGCGCCATCGTCAAGATCGTGCCGGCGACACGTTAGAGCACTTCCTAGAGCACTTCGCCTTTGTCCCACAGGTGAACCAGCTCGCCAGGTGCCTGGTCCTCGGGCACCTGCAGCACCATCTCGTCGTCCTGGTCGTTGGCGTGGTAGTGCACCTCGATCTGGAAAAACCGCTGGTCGCCGCGCCCGGGCGTGGAGGACGTCAGTGGCAGGCAACCCTCCAGCACCGAACAGATGCGCGTGCGCTGGTCGAGGTCGCATTGGGCGAATTCGATTTCCCGTGGTCGGGTCAGCGCGTGGATGGCGGCCACGCCGCCCTGGCGCGACAGCCGTATCACCGCCTTGTCATCGAGCTTTGGAAGGGTTTTCATCAGCTCTCCTGTGTCAGGTCGACGCCGACCTGGGCCCAACCGCTTTGTACCGCTTGCACTTCCCGCGTGCCGAAGCGCTGGCGGGCGTGCTCGACGGTCAGGCGGGCGAAGGCGCTGAAGGACGCGTCATTGGCCAATCTTCGGTCGCACAAGGTTTCATACCAGATCCGGCCGGCCTTTTCCCAGGCAAATCCGCCCAGCGTGGTCGCTACCAGATAAAAGGCCCGGTTGGGGATGCCGGAGTTGATGTGCACGCCGCCGTTGTCTTCACGGGTAATGACGAATTCGCGCATGTGCGAAGGTTGCGGGTCCTTGCCCAGCAACGGGTCATCGTAAGCGCTGCCGGGGTTGGACATGCTGCGCAGGCCGTCGCCGTTGATCTTGTCGGTGAGCAGGTCGGCGCCGATCAGCCAGTCGGCCTGCTCGGCGGTCTGTTCGAGCACGAACTGCTTGACCAGCACACCGAACACATCGGAGATGGACTCGTTCAGCGCCCCGGATTGGTTGGCGTAGATCAAGCCGGCCTCGCTGTCGGTGATGCCATGGGCCAACTCGTGGGCCACCACGTCCAGGGAGCGGGTGAAGCGCTGGAAGATTTCGCCATCGCCGTCGCCGAATACCATCTGCGCGCCGTTCCAGAAGGCGTTTTCATAGCCCTGGCCATAATGCACGCTGCCCACCAGGGCGAAGCCTTTGTTGTCGATGGAGTCGCGCCCCAGCACGTTCCAGAAAAAATCATAGGTGGCGCCGAGTGCATCGTAGGCTTCGTCCACGGCCGGGTCGCCAGTGGCCCGCTGGCCTTCCAGGCGGACCGGCTGGCCGGGCAGTTCCATGGTGTTCTGGGCGTCATGCACGCTGCGTTGCGGCTGTCCGGCCTTGCCGGGCTTGGGCAGCTTCGCGGCGGCGGGAAGGTGGCCGGGCGGGCCGGGGGTGTGTCGCAGGCTGCGCACGTGGGTCAAGGTGCCGAGCGCGCTGGAGCGTTGCTGTTCAGAGCCGTGGGCGATGATGCGATTGAGAATGTACGGCGGAATGAAACCGTGGAGCGGGCGAGAGTCGATCATCAGAACATCCTTATCTGAAATGCAGGGTCGATACCCATGTGAACCGAAGTCAACGTCGCGGTTCCCTGCTGCAGGGTAGACAACGTTTGCCATGCGCCCGGATTTCTGCGAAAACCCCGCGCCTGGATTACACGAGGGATATCGCCATGAATGAAGAGCTGCAAATCATCGACCTGAAACAGGGCGACGGCAAAAGCGTCGTCAAAGGCGCGCTGATCACCACCCAATACCGCGGCACCCTTGAAGACGGCACCGAATTCGATTCGTCCTACAGTCGCGGCAAACCCTTTCAATGCGTGATCGGCACCGGTCGCGTCATCAAGGGCTGGGACCTGGGCCTGATGGGCATGCAAGTAGGCGGCAAGCGCAAGTTGTGGGTGCCGGCCCACCTGGCCTACGGTGAGCGATCCATGGGCGCCCACATCAAGCCCAACGCCAACCTGATCTTTGAAATCGAGTTGCTGGAAGTCCTGACTCGAGACGATTGATGATGCAAGGGCGGGTCATGGCGTGTCGGCGCGGGACCGCTCGCTGAACAGCGGAATGCGGCCGTTGACGGAGGGGCGGTAGCACCAGGTCAACGGGTCCAGTGGCGGTTCACGCTCAAGCATCGCCGCCAGCGTGGCGCGGGCGATGTGCATGGCCAGGGTTTGGCCCGGGCATTCATGGCGCCCGCTGCCGAAGCTGAAACTGCGGCGGTTCGGGCGCTCGAGCAGCAGGGTGTCTGGTCGGGGGTTGAGTTGCGGGTCGCGGTTGGCTGAGGCCAGCAGCACCAGGATCGTCTCTCCAGGGTTCAGTGCGGCGCCAAGGATTTCGCAAGGGGCGGCGACGAAACGGCGGGTGTTCTGCACGGGAGGATCGAAGCGCTGGACTTCGGCCAGTAGCAAGCCGACCTGTGCCGGATCGTTCCGCAGCGCCTGGCGCAACGCCGGGTCGCCGATCAGTGCCAGCAACGCGTTGCCAATCAGACCAGCCGTGGCTTCATAGGTTTGCGAGAGCAAACCGATCAGGTTGGCGATTTTGCTGTCCGGATCAGTGTCTTCGAAGCCTTGGCCAATGCTCTGCAACAAAGGGCTGTCCTGCGCCTCGATCCGCTCCTTGAACAACCTGGCCAGTTGCTCGCTGGCCCGGTGCGCCGCGTCCAGTTGCGGCGCTTGGCTCAGGGGCGACAGGCCGGCGACGAAATCCCCGGTCAATTCGCTGACCCGGTGACAGTCCGTCGGGCTGAAACCCAGCAACGCCGCAACCACGCTGGCCGGCCCGATGAATTGGGCCTGGTGCAGGCCTTCGGCACCCTCTTGCAGAACGCGGGCCCTGACCCGTGCCTCGACCTGTCGGGGATCGATGTCCTGCAACCGCGGCGCAATCGCCGCCCTCGGGCAACGCTGTCGTTCACCTTCGTTCATGCGCATCAGGTGCCCGAACACCCGTCCGGCCGGCCCCTCGGCGATGGCCTTTGGCACCGGCTCGTGGGCCGGGCGTACATGGCAATCGGGATGGTGCAACACGGCACACACGGCCTCGGCGCTGCTGGCGATCCACAGGTTCAGCCCGGGATCGAAGGCCAGCCCGCCGGCAGCGCGCAAGGTGGCGTAAAAAGGGTAAGGGTCGGGATGCGTCGCGGCGGTGATCGGGTCCATGAAGCGCGGCCTTGTTCATGATGAAGAAAGTGTTGCTACTATCTCCAATCGATGCAGGGCTTGATTCGTCGGGGAGCGAAATATGAACGCAGAGCAGCATGACTTGGGCGTGTCCCAAGTGGCCGCGGCCATTGCCGAACCGGCCCGCACCCGGATGCTGTGCGCGCTGATGGACGGCCATGCCCGCACCAGCACCGAATTGGCGAGCATCGCCCAGGTCAGTGCCTCGACCGCCAGCGCCCATCTGGCGAAACTCAAGCAAATGGCCTTGGTGCGCCTGCATGTCCAGGGCCGTCATCGGTATTACAGCCTGGCCGACCCGCGCGTCGCCCAGGCATTGGAGGCGCTGATGGTGATCGGTCAGAGCGCCGTGCCGACCTTCACGCCGCGCACACCGGACCGTCTGCAATTTGCCCGCACCTGTTACGACCACATGGCCGGCACCTTGGCCGTGCGCCTGCATGATCGGATGATCGAGGCCGGATGGCTGATAGAGGTGGAAGGTGACGGCTATCGGCTGAGTGAATCCGGCGAGGCGGTGTTCGAGGGATTGGGTGTCGATGTCCGGCACCTTGCCACGCAACGCCGCCGATTCGCCTGTCCCTGCCTGGACTGGAGCATGCGCCGTCCGCACTTGGGCGGTGCCTTGGGGGCGGCGTTGCTGCAAGTGGCGATCAAGCGCAAGTGGGTGATCCAGGACCTGGACAGTCGGGCGCTGGGAGTGACGGCCAGTGGTCGCCGGGAGATGGCGGGGCGGTTTGGCGTGAGTGCCGAAGTCGACGTCAAACCCACTGGCGCTATCGCGAGCAAGCTCGCTCCCACAATGGGCCTGCGGTGAACGCAAGGCTCATGAACACCCAAGATATCCTGTGGGAGCTTGCTCGCGATAGCAATTTCAGCACCACCCACATCATCCAGCCATGTGCCTGCGGCGATACTCATCCGGCGTGGTGCCCATCATTTTGCGGAACATGCTGATGAACGCCGAGGCGCTGCTGTAGCCCAGGTCCAGGCCAATGGTTTCCACGCTCTGGCCACGTTCGAGCAGGGCCAGGGCCTCGATGACTTTCAGGCGCTGGCGCCATTCCACCAATGACATGCCCAGGTCCCGTTGAGCCCGGCGCATCAGTGTGCGCTCGGTGGTGTTGGCGGCGCGGGCCAGTTGCGGCAAGGAGCGCGGGTCGCTGGGGTTCGCCTCCAAGGCCCGCAGCACGGGGCCGAGCAGGGGATCATCCGAGGAAGGCAGGTAGCTGCCGACATGAGGTGCCTGCGCCAGCTTGTCCACCAACACCTGCAGCAAACGCTGCTGCTCGGGCGTCTGTGGCTGGCTCGGTGGGTCGCTGCGCAATTCTTCCAGCAGGGCTCGAATCAGCGGGCTCAAGGTCAGCGCACAGGGTACGGCTGGCAGCGCATCGCACAGTTCGGCGACCAGGTACAAGGAACAATGGCAGGCCTCATGGCGATTGAAGCCGACGTGTTCCATGTCCGGCGGCAACCAGATGCCGTACTGCGGTGGCGCCAGGTAATGGTGCTGGGCGATCTCGATTTCCATCACACCACTGTAGGAGTAGACGAACTCACCCCAGGCATGCCGATGCCGGGGGTAAGTGGCATGGGCCGGCATGCAGGCGCTGCGAAAGAAAATCGGCGAGGGCAGGGCCGCTTCGAACGGAGGAGTCTTCAGATGTTGGGCTGGAGGCTGCATATCGACCGCAATGGCGGATTACCGGGATGGCTTGTCGGGTAATCACTATATCCAGCAAAGGTGTCAGGCAGACAATCCTTTCATCTCTTTCTGCCCAAGGACCGTTCCCATGACCACCCGCCGCGCCCTGGATGGCCAGGTCTGCGCCCTGATGACCGGCCTCTGTGCCATTTGGGGTTTCCAGCAAGTCGCGATCAAGGCCGGCGCTGCCGACATGGCGCCGATGCTGCAACTGGGCGTGCGCTCGGCCATCGCTGCGGTACTGGTCTGGCTGTTGGTGCTGGCGCGCGGTGAGCGCCTGTCCCTGGCCGATGGCAGTTGGCGTCCGGGCTTGCTGGTGGGGCTGTTGTTTGCCTTGGAGTTCGTGATGGTCGGCGAAGGCCTGCGGCATACGACGGCTTCGCACATGGTGATTTTCCTCTACACCGCACCGATGTTCGCCGCCCTGGGCTTGCACTGGAAACTGCCGAGCGAACGCCTCAAGCCGGCGCAATGGCTGGGCATCGCCGTTGCATTCGGCGGGATCGTGGTGGCCTTCAGTGGGGGCTCGGGCGCGGCGAACGGCAGTTCATTGCTCGGTGACGGCATGGGCTTGCTGGCCGGCGCATTGTGGGGCGCAACCACGGTGACGGTACGCTGTTCGCGGTTGACGAATCTGCCGGCCAGCCAGACGCTGCTGTACCAATTGGTAGGCGCCGGGGTGCTGCTGATCGGCATGTCGATAGCGTTGGGGCAAACGACGATCAACCCCACGCCACAACTCATTGCCAGCATGGCGTTCCAGGTGTTGCTGGTGTCCTTTGCCAGCTTCCTGATCTGGTTTTCCCTGCTGCGTCACTACCTGGCTTCGCAACTGGGGGTGCTGTCGTTCATGACGCCGCTGTTTGGCATCGGTTTTGGCGTCTGGTTGCTGGATGAGCCGCTGGAGCCGAACTTTATCGTGGGCGCGGTTCTGGTGTTGGGCGGGATCTTGCTGGTCAGCGGTTACGGATGGTTCCGCCAGCGTTGGGGGCGGTGGCCGGTTTTGCGTCGGGGGTAATGGGGGGGCCATAGGGTGAGGGAGGGTAGGAGCTGCCGAAGGCTGCGATCTTTTGATCTTGATCTTGATCTTGATCTTGATCTTGATCTTGATCTTGATCTTGATCTTGATCTTGATCTTGATCTTGATCTTGATCTTGATCTTTCGCTTGAGACTCAAGTGTCTGGGGAAAGATCGCAGCCTCGTTGCACTCGACAGCTCCTACAGAGCTCCTACAGAGCTCCTACACCGTTCCTACAGAGCCCGGCGAGGGCTTGGATCAAACCTTGACGATCCAACCCGCTGGCGCTTCCACGTCGCCGGTCTGCACGCCGGTCAGCTCTTTGTAGAGCTTCTGGGTGATCGGGCCGACTTCGGTTTCGCTGTGGAACACGTGCAGCTTGTCCTTGTAGCTGATGCCGCCAATCGGGGTGATCACCGCAGCGGTACCGCAGGCACCGGCCTCCTTGAAGTCCGACAGCTTGTCGATGAACACGTCACCTTCGATCACTTCCAGGCCCAGGCGCGATTTGGCCAGTTCGATCAGCGACAGGCGGGTGATGCCCGGCAGGACCGAAGGGGAGTTGGGGGTGATGAATTTGTTGTCGTGGGTGATGCCGAAGAAGTTGGCCGAGCCGACTTCTTCGATTTTCGAATGGGTCAGCGGATCCAGGTAGATGCAGTCGGCGAAATTCGCCTTCTTGGCCTGGGAACCGGGCATCAGGCTGGCGGCGTAGTTGCCACCGACCTTGGCCGCGCCGGTGCCTTGTGGGGCGGCGCGGTCGAAGCTGGAGATCAGGAAGTTGTGCGGGGTCAGGCCGCCCTTGAAGTAGGCGCCGACCGGGATGCAGAAAATCGAGAAGATGAACTCGGGTGCGGTGCGCACGCCGATGTTGTCACCCACGCCGATCACGAACGGGCGCAGGTACAGCGCGCCGCCGGTGCCGTAAGGCGGGATGAAGCGCTCGTTGGCGCGGACCACTTGCTTGCAGGCTTCGACGAACTGCTCGGTCTCGACTTGCGGCATCAGCAGGCGGGCGCAGCTGCGCTGCATGCGGGCGGCGTTCTGGTCCGGGCGGAACAGGTTGATGGAGCCGTCCTTGCAGCGATAGGCCTTCAGGCCTTCGAAGCACTGCTGACCGTAGTGCAGGGCGGTGGAGCCCTCGCTGATGTGCAGCACGTTGTCGTCGGTCAGGGTGCCCGCGTCCCAGGCGCCATCGCGCCAGTGCGACAGGTAGCGCTTGTCGGTCTTGATGTAGTCAAAGCCCAGTTTGTCCCAATTGATGCTCTCGTTACCCATGACACCCTCTATTTCTTAACAACCGTCGAAACGGTTCAAGGCTTCTGACGTTTTTTGGATGGGGACAACAATACTTCATTCCGGGGTTATTTCGCAGCCTGTGGCAAGGGATTTATCCCCACTGGGCTGCCGTAGGAGCTGTCGAGTGCAACGAGGCTGCGATCTTTCCACTACCCATTGAGTCCTAAGCGAAAGATCAAGGTCAAAAGATCGCAGGCTTCGCCAGCTCCTACAATATCCCAGCGGGGATAAATCCCCAGACATTGCTGGTCCATAACTTATGTATTACAGATGCAAAGCATGCCCCAGCGCCCGTAACGCCGCTTCCTGCACGGCCTCGCCCAGCGTCGGGTGGGCGTGGATGGTGCCGGCGATGTCCTCCAGGCGCGCGCCCATCTCCAGGGATTGGCCGAACGCGGTGGACAGCTCCGACACGCCGACGCCAACCGCCTGCCAGCCAACGATCAGGTGATTGTCCCGGCGCGCCACGACCCGCACGAAACCGCTTTTCGATTCCAGGGTCATGGCCCGACCGTTGGCGGCGAACGGGAAGCTCGACACGATGCAATCCAGACCGGCTGCCTTGGCCTCGTCCGGCGTCTTGCCGACCACCACCAGTTCCGGGTCGGTGAAGCACACCGCGGCGATGGCCGTCGGGTTGAATTCCCGGTGCTGGCCGGCGATCAGCTCGGCGACCATTTCACCCTGGGCCATGGCCCGGTGGGCGAGCATCGGTTCACCGCTCAGGTCGCCGATGGCCCAGACGTTGCGCATGCTGGTCTGGCAACGGCTGTCGATTTTCAGCGCCGAACCGTTCATCGCCAAATCCAGCGCTTCGAGGTTCCAGCCCTGGGTGTTGGGTTTGCGACCAACGGCCACCAGCACCCGGTCGGTGCCCAGGTTCAGCGTCTCGCCATCGGGGTCACGCACTTGCAAGGTGCTGGCCTGGGCATCGAAACCTTCGACGCTGTGCTTGAGGTACAGCTTCACGCCCAACTGCTTGAGCGCCTCGTGCACCGGTTGGGTCAGCTCGCCGTCATAGGCTGGCAGGATCCGCTCCTGGGCCTCGACCACACTGACCTCGGCGCCGAGCTTGCGATAGGCGATGCCCAGCTCCAGGCCGATGTAGCCACCGCCGACCACCACCAGGTGCTTGGGCACCGAGGTGGGGGCGAGGGCTTCGGTGGAGGAAATGATCGGTCCGCCAATCGGTAGCATGGGCAGGTCGACGCTTTTCGAGCCGGTAGCCAGCAGCAGGTGTTCACACTGGATGCGGGTGTCGCCAACCTCGACCGTCTTGCCATCGATCACCTTGGCCCAGCCGTGAATGACCTGGACCTTGTGCTTTTTCAACAACGCCGCGACGCCGGTGGTGAGGCGATCGACGATGCCATCCTTCCATTCCACGCTCTTGCCGATGTCCAGCGTCGGTGCCGCCACCGTGATGCCCAAGGCCGAGCCCTGGCTGTGGTGCCGGGTCTGGTGGAACTGCTCGGCCACGTGAATCAATGCCTTGGACGGAATGCAGCCAATGTTCAGGCAGGTCCCGCCCAGCGCCTGGCCTTCCACCAGGATGGTCGAGATGCCCAGTTGCCCGGCGCGGATCGCCGCCACATAACCGCCAGGACCGCCGCCGATGATCAGCAGCGTGGTGTTCAAAGTTTGCATCTCTTACTCCACAAACAAAGTGGCAGGTTGTTCGAGCAAGCCGCGCAGGGCCTGGATGAATTGCGCCGCGTCCATGCCGTCGACCACCCGGTGATCGAAAGAGCTGGAGAGGTTCATCATCTTGCGGATCACGATCTGGCCCTTGATCACCACCGGCCGCTCGACGATTTTGTTCACGCCGACAATCGCCACTTCCGGCAGGTTCAGCACCGGTGTGCTGACGATGCCGCCGAGCGCGCCGAGGCTGGTCAGGGTGATGGTCGAACCGGACAGCTCATCGCGACTGGCCTTGCCCGTGCGGGCTGCCGTGGCCAGGCGGGCGATTTCCGTCGCGCTGTCCCACAAGCTACGGGCCTCGGCGTGACGCACCACCGGTACCATCAGGCCAATGTCGCTCTGGGTGGCGACGCCGACATGCACGGCGCCTGAGCGGTGGATGACCTGGGCTTCGTCGTCGTAGCGCGCGTTCATCTGCGGAAAATCGCGCAGGGCCACGACCAACGCGCGGACCAGGAACGGCAGCAAGGTCAGCTTGCCGCGACTGGCGCCGTGTTTTTCATTCAGGTGAACCCGCAGCTCTTCCAGGGCGGTGACGTCGATTTCCTCGACGTAGCTGAAGTGGGCGGCGCGCTGGGTCGCTTCCTGCATGCGTTGGGCGATCTTGCGGCGCATGCCGATCACCGGGATCTGTTGCTCGTCGTGGCGTTCGGCATAACCGGAGCCGCCCTTGGCCTGGGTCGACGAACCCTGGGCCAGATACGCCTCGAGGTCTTCGTGCAGGATACGCCCGGCGGGGCCGCTGCCCTGGACCAGGCGCAATTGAATGCCCAGGTCCAGCGCGTGTTTGCGCACGGCCGGCGAGGCCAGTGGACGCTCGTCGGGGTCGCGGGCCACAGGCGCTTGCGGGGCGCAGCGTGGCGCGGCGGTTTTTTCCAGCACCGGTTCCGGTGTGGCCGCTGGCGTAGGCTTGGGCGCCTGGGCAACCGCCGCAACGGGAGCCTGTTGGGCCGATTCTTTCAGGTTACCCGCACCTTCGACTTCAATGCGGATCAGTTCGCTGCCCACCGCCATCACTTCGCCGGGCTCGCCACCCAGGGCGATGACCCGGCCATGCACTGGCGAGGGGATGTCGACCATGGCCTTGTCGGTCATGACATCGGCCAGTACCTGGTCTTCGACCACCATGTCGCCGACCTTGACGTGCCACACCGACAGTTCAACTTCGGCGATGCCTTCGCCGATGTCCGGCATCTTGATAACGTGCGTGCCCATTCAGACCTCCATGACCCGTTTCAACGCCGCGCCCACACGGGACGGCCCTGGGAAATACGCCCACTCCTGCGCGTGCGGGTAGGGGGTGTCCCAACCGGTGACACGCTCGATAGGCGCTTCCAGGTGGTGGAAGCAGTGTTCTTGCACCAACGCCACCAGTTCGGCACCGAAACCGCAGGTGCGGGTGGCTTCGTGGACCACCACACAGCGGCCGGTTTTCTTCACCGACTTGACAATGGTCTCCAGGTCCAGCGGCCACAGGCTGCGCAGGTCGATGACTTCGGCGTCGATGCCGGTTTCCTCGGCGGCGACCTGGGACACATAGACCGTGGTGCCGTAGGTGAGGATGGTCACGTCCTTGCCCGGACGGGTAATGGCGGCGACGTCCAGCGGTACGGTGTAGTAACCGTCCGGCACTTGCGCCGAGGGGTGTTTCGACCACGGCGTTACCGGGCGGTCGTGGTGGCCGTCGAACGGGCCGTTATACAGACGCTTGGGTTCGAGGAAGATCACCGGGTCATCGTTTTCGATGGAGGCGATCAGCAGGCCCTTGGCGTCGTACGGGTTGGACGGCATGACGGTGCGCAGGCCGCAGACCTGGGTGAACATCGCTTCGATGCTCTGGCTGTGGGTCTGGCCGCCATAGATACCGCCGCCGCAGGGCATGCGCAGGGTCATCGGCGCGGTGAACTCGCCGGCCGAGCGATAGCGCAGGCGCGCGGCTTCGGAAATGATCTGGTCCGACGCCGGGTAGACGTAGTCGGCGAACTGGATCTCGGCCACCGGCCGCAACCCGTAGGCGCCCATGCCCACCGCCACGCCGACGATGCCGCTCTCGGAAATCGGTGCGTCGAACACCCGCGAGGTGCCGTACTTGTTCTGCAGGCCTTCGGTGCAGCGGAACACGCCGCCGAAGTAACCCACGTCCTGGCCGAACACCACGACGTTGTCGTCGCGTTCGAGCATCACGTCCATGGCCGAGCGCAGGGCCTGGATCATGGTCATGGTGGTAGTGGTCATGGCGGTGTCCAGCTGGATATTGTTGTTGTGATCGTTCATGTCAGATCCCCAACTGCTGACGCTGGCGCTTCAAGTGCTCCGGCATCTCTTTGTAGACGTCTTCGAACATGGTCGCGGCGCTTGGGATCTGCCCGCCGGCGAGAGTGCCGTACTGCTCGGCCTCCTTCTGCGCGGCGATCACCTCGGCTTCCAGCTCAGCGGTAACTGCCGCATGCTCCTCTTCGGACCACTGGCCGATCTTCACCATGTGCTGCTTGAGGCGCGCAATCGGATCGCCCAGCGGGAAGTGGCTCCAGTCGTCGGCGGGACGGTATTTGGACGGATCATCGGAAGTGGAGTGCGGGCCGGCGCGGTAGGTGACCCATTCGATCAGCGCCGGGCCGAGGTTGCGGCGGGCACGTTCGGCGGCCCAGCGCGAGGCGGCGTAGACCGCCATGAAGTCGTTGCCATCCACCCGCAGCGAGGCGATGCCGCAACCGACACCGCGTCCGGCAAAGGTGGTGGCTTCACCGCCGGCAATGGCCTGGAAGGTGGAGATCGCCCACTGGTTGTTGACCACGTTGAGGATCACCGGCGCCCGGTAGACGTGGGCGAAGGTGAGGGCGGTGTGGAAGTCCGATTCGGCAGTGGCGCCGTCACCGATCCAGGCCGAGGCGATCTTGGTATCGCCCTTGATCGCCGAGGCCATGCCCCAGCCCACACCCTGGATGAATTGCGTGGCGAGGTTGCCGGAAATGGTGAAGAAACCGGCGTCCTTGACCGAGTACATGATCGGCAACTGCCGGCCCTTGAGCGGATCGCGCTCGTTGGACAGCAGTTGGCAGATCATGCCCACCAACGGCACGTCGCGGGCCATCAGGATGCTTTGCTGGCGATAGGTGGGAAAGCACATGTCGTCGATGTTCAGCGCCAGGGCCTGGCCACTGCCGATGGCTTCTTCGCCGAGGCTCTGCATGTAGAACGACATTTTTTTCTGGCGCTGGGCGACCACCATGCGGTTGTCGTAGATACGCGTCTTGAGCATGGCGCGCATGCCTTTGCGCAGGATCTCCAGAGGCACGTCTTCGGCCCATGGACCGTGGGCATTGCCCTGGTCATCGAGCACCCGAATCAGCCCGCGGGCCAGGTCGGCCGTGTCGGACGGTTCAACGTCAATGGAGGGTTTGCGCACCGTGCCGGCATCGCTTAGATGCAGGTAGGAGAAGTCGGTCTGGCAGCCGGGACGGCCCGAGGGTTCGGGGACGTGCAGGCGTAGCGGTTCATACGCTGGGTTCATGGCTTTCTACGCTCGATCTTGTGAATTTCTTGTAGTGGGCGCGCTAGCTGACGAATTTCCCCGGGTACGGGAAATTGTCCTACAACAATCATAGGCTCGACGAAGAAGAATATTTTTCTCTGTTAGCTTGCTGTTCAGATCATTTGCAGATAAAAAATCTGCACAACGATAAAAAACAGGATTATTTGTCCCATGCGTAAATTGGATCGCACTGACATCGGCATTCTGAACAGCCTTCAGGAAAACGCCCGCATCACCAATGCCGATCTCGCCCGTTCGGTCAACCTGTCGCCAACCCCGTGCTTCAACCGCGTCCGGGCCATGGAGGAACTGGGGGTGATCCGCGAGCAGGTCACGCTGCTGGATGCCGACCTGCTGGGGCTGCACGTCAACGTGTTCATCCATGTCAGCCTGGAGAAACAGGTGGAAGAGGCGCTGCAGCACTTCGAAGAGGCGATCTCCGATCGGCCGGAGGTGATGGAGTGTTACTTGATGGCCGGCGATCCGGATTACCTGATCCGCGTGCTGGTGCCGACCATCCAGTCGCTGGAGCGGTTCATGATGGACTTTTTGACCAAGGTCCCGGGCGTGGCGAACATCCGCTCCAGCTTTGCCCTCAAGCAAGTGCGCTACAAGACCGCGCTGCCGTTGCCGGCCAATGGGTTGACCTTGGGCACCTGAACATCAAAAGACCGTACCAATCCCTGTGGGAGCAAAGCTTGCTCGCGATGCAGACGCCTCGGTTCCCGGGAGACCGCGTCCACTTCATCGCGGGCAAGCCTAGCTCCCACAGGGAAGTGGGCATTAGAGCAACCGACACTGCATCGAAAACCCCAGCGTCACCGACTGCCCTTGCTCCAGCAAACGCAAGCCCGGCCGCCCCGACAGATGGTGGGCGTTGACTGGATGACTCACCGGTTCGATGCAGAAAAAATCCAGCCCGACGGGGCAGTACAGCAGGAAGTACTCACTGCCGCTGGCCCGGCATTCCAGCTCATAACCCAGGTCCGGTTGCTGGATCAGGCATCGCCCGTCCCAACCGCCGAAGCCGTTGTCGACCAGGGCGTCTGGCAGTAACCGGGCGTGCTGGAAATCCCACTCTGTGGGAATGTCCCTTAGTTGCGTTGGCAGTTTCGATGCATCGCAGAGCCAGACTTCGCTGGCGCAGGTTTGCAAGCGAGTACCGGCGGTGCGCGGAAAATACGGATGCAACCCCAGCCCATGCCACGCGGCCCGTTCGGCCATGTGGGTGACGTGCATGGCGATCTGCAACTGACCGCCATTCAAGCGGATCCGCAGGCTGGCGCAGTAGGCGAATGGGGATTGGCTGTCGAGTTGCAACAAGACTTCCTGGGCGCCTTGTTCTATCACTTGCCACGGCTGTTGCCAGGCGCTGCCATGGATCGGGAACGGATCGTTGGGGCTGTTGGCTTCCAGGGAGAGCCAGCCGTCCGGGCAATCGAAACCGCCTTGGGCGATCCGGTTTGACCAGGGGATCAGGGGGAAGCCGCCGAGTTTGCCGGGCAGACCGTTTTCCAGCGCTTGCGGCGTGGGCGGGCGTAACAGCGGCGCGCCGCTGCCGCGCAAGGTCCATTCCACGAGGCTGGCGCCCAGGTGCGGGGCGAGGGTGAGGCGGGTCAGTTCGTCTTCGAGGTATAGGAGAGGCAGCGTCATGGTAGTCGCGTCTTTCGAATGGGAAAAATCCGTTATGGCAAGGGAGTGGCCGCGACTGCGCGCTGTAGGAGCTGTCGAGTGCAACGAGGCTGCGATCCTTTGATCTTTCACTTGAGATTCAAGTGTCTGGGGAAAGATCGCAGCCTCGTTGCACTCGACAGCTCCTACGCAGCTCCTACGCGGCTCCTGCCGCAATTCAGCGGAGCCAGCACCCTCACCATAAGGGTGCTTGCGCGCGGCGTTACATCACCAGATGCGGCAGCCACAGCGAGATGGCGGGGACGTAGGTCACCAGCAGCAGGACCAGGAACAGCATGCCGTAGAACGGCAGCAGGGCCTTGACGGTGCTTTCGATGCTGACCTTGCCGATGGCGGAACCGACGAACAATACCGCGCCTACCGGAGGCGTGATCAGCCCGATACCCAGGTTCACCAGCATGATCATGCCGAACTGCACCGGGTCCACGCCGATGCCTATGATCACGGGCATCAGGATCGGGGTCAGGATCAGGATCAGCGGCGCCATGTCCATCACGGTGCCGAGGATCAGCAGCATCACGTTCATGCACATCAGGATCACGTAGCGGTTGTCCGACAGCGTCAGGAACGCGGTGGTGATCTTCGCCGGGATCTCCATCAGCGTCATGATGTAGCCGAAGCTGGCGGCGAAGCCGATCAGGATCATCACGATGGAGATCGTGCGGACCGTGCGGTGCATCAGCTTCGGCAACTCGCTCCACTTGTAGTCGCGGTAGATGCACATGGTCACGAAGAATGCCCACACCACGGCAATGGCGGCCGATTCGGTGGCGGTGAAAACACCCGAGAGAATGCCGCCGAGGATGATGAACAGCGTCATCATGCCCCACATGGCTTCCTTGCAGATTTTCAACGCTTGCTTGAGCGGAATCACTTCACCCTTGGGGTAATTGCGCTTTCTCGCGAAAATCAGGCACAGCGCCATCAGGCTGAGGTTCATCAGGATGCCGGGGACGATGCCCGCCATGAACAGCGAACCGATCGATACTGTGCCGCCGGCGGCGAGCGAGTACAGCACCGCGTTATGGCTGGGCGGTGTCAGCAGTGCTTGTACCGAGCCGCTGACGGTGACGGCGGTGGCGAATTCACGCGGATAGCCGCGACGTTCCATTTCCGGGATCAGCACCGAACCGACCGAGGCGGTGTCGGCCACCGAGGAGCCGGAGATTGCGCCAAAAAAACTCGAGGCCACGAGGTTGACCAGAGACAGGCCACCGCGCACGAATCCGACCAGCACACTGGCGAACGCCACCAGTCGGCGGGACATGCCGCCCTCGGCCATGATCGCGCCGGCCAGGACGAAGAATGGAATGGCCAGCAGCGAAAATTTATTCACCCCACCGGCGACCTGGATCATCATCGCCTGGAATGGGATATCGATCCACCACGCCCCGATCAAGGCGGCCGCGCCCAGTGCATAGGCGACCGGCATGCCGATCAGGATCAACAACAAAAAACTGCCCAGCAGAATCAGAGCGTCCATTAAGCGGCACCTTCGTTTTCTTCAACCAGGTCGAACTGCACGACCCGACGCTGGCTTTGATCGCCCAGCAAGAGTTTTTCCAGCACAAAAATCAACGTCAGGAAGCCACCGATCGGAATCGGCATGTAGGTGATGCCGACGCGCAGGGTGGGAATGGCGCTCATGAACTGATTCCAGGTGGTCATGCACAGCTTGGTGCCCCAGACGGTCATGAAAATGCAGACGGCCGCCATCAATAGCTGGGTGAAAACCGAAGCCAGGGTTCGCCAGTGTGACGGCAGGCGGCTGGTGACCATGTCCACGGCCATGTGCGAGCCGGAGCGGTAACTGGCGGCAGCGCCAATAAAGGTGAACACGATCATCAGCAGGATAGAGACGGGCTCCGGCCAGCTGGAGCCGGTACCCAGTACATAGCGGGCAAACACCCCCCACGGAATCATCAGGGCAATTGCCAGGACTGATAGGCCGGCCACCCAGATGCAAGTCATGTAAATCGTGTCGTTGATACGCAGCAGCAAATTCTTCATCGGGTTCCACCGTAACCGGGCGCGCCTTTTAACCGCCGGCGCGCCCAGCCTTTTCATGAGTACAGATCCAGAGGTGTTACTGGACCGCTTCGATACGCTTGATCAAGTCGGCATACGGCGCGCCGTATTTGGCCCGGATCGGTGCGGTGGCGTCGTAGAAGGGTTTTTTGTCAATGGTGATGAACTCGACGCCAGCGGCCTTGAGTTTCTCTTCGCTGGAGGCGGTCTTTTTGTCCCACAGCACGCGTTCTTCAGCCTGGGCGGCCTTGGCGGCTTTTTTCACCATGACTTGCTGTTCTGGGGTGAGCTTGTTCCAGGTGATTTTCGACATCACGATCGGCTCTGGCAGGATCAGGTGGCCGGTCAGGCTGTAGTACTTGGCGTTCTGGTAGTGGTTGTGCTCGAGCATGGTCGGCGGGTTGTTTTCCGCGCCGTCGATCACGCCGGTCTGCAAGGCGCTGAAGATCTCGCCGGTGTCCATGGCGATGCCGTTGCCGCCCATGGCGTTGAGGGTGTCGATGAACATCGGATTGCCCATCACGCGGATTTTCATGCCATGAAGGTCTTCGAGCTTGCGCACCGGTTTCTTGGTGTAGAGGTTGCGCGTGCCGCCGTCCATCCAGGCCAGGGCCACCAGGCCGAACTCGGAATTGGTGATCCTGTCGAGAATGGCGTCGCCGACTTCACCGTCGATAACGGCGCGCATGTGGGCCTGGTCGCGGAAAATGAACGGCATGTTGAAGACGTTCACGTCCGGCACCACAGGGCCGACGATACCCAGGCTGACCCGCGACATCTGGATCGCGCCAGCTTGCATCTGCTCGATGACTTCTTTTTCAGAACCCAGTACACCGCCTGGGAAATACTTGAACTTCAGCTCGCCGTTGCTCTCCTTTTCCAAGGTTTTACCCATGGATTCCTCGGCGACTACGGTCGGGTAGCCCTTGGGGTGGACGTCGGCGATCTTGATGTCGAGGGCATGGGCCGCCTGTGCCAGGAAGGCCAGGGGCAGGGCTGCGATCAGAAGCGTGCGTTTGAAATTCATGGTCAATCTCCAGTGTTGTTGTTTTTATGTCTATCGATGTGAAGCGGCAAAGCAGATCAGTTCGCGGAGTGTTTCCGTCCTCCGAAAGCAGGTTCATCCAGGCCCTTGATGCCGGGATTGAGGGCGAACACACCACCGGCCAGGGACTGCGGGTCGTTGTCGTCACCCGGGCGGATCGAGGTCACGAAGAGGGTGTCCAGACGACTGCCGCCAAAGGCGCACATGGTCGGTTTCTTCACGGGCACTTGCAGTGAACGGTCGAGGCGTCCATCGGGAGTGAAACGGTGAATCAGGCCGGCATCGTTGGCGCAGATCCAGTAGCAACCCTCGGCATCCACCGCGGCGCCATCCGGGCGACCGGCCAACGGCATCATGTCGACGAACAGCCGCCGGTTGGACGGCGTGCCGCTGTCGATGTCGTAGTCGAAAGCCCAGATCTGCTGCACCAGCGGGTGTGAATCGGAGAGGTACATCGTGCGTCCGTCCGGGCTGAAGCCCAGGCCGTTGGGTACGATGAAACTACTCAGTTGTGCCTCGACCGGGCTGCGCTGGCCCGCCTCGTAGCGATACATCCGGCCTGCGTCCGCATTGGCGCCCATGTTCAGCACCATGCTGCCGGCCCAGAAGCGGCCCTGGCGGTCGCAACGGCCATCATTGAGGCGCATGTCGGTGCGGCTGTGCTCGACGCTTGCGCACAGTTCGCTGTCCAGGCTGCCGTCATCATGGGGGTACAGGCGAAAGAAACCGCTCTCCATGCCCGCTACCCAACCACCGTCCTGATGACGGGCAAGGCAGGCGAGCATTTCAGGGGCTTCCCAGCCCTGGATTTTTCCGCTGCTGGCGTTCCAGCGCTGCAGGCCACCGCTGGGAATGTCCACCCAATACAGGGCATTTTCCTCGGGGACCCATACCGGGCTTTCCCCGACGGCGTTGCGAGCATCGACAATCAATTCGGCTTGCATGGCGATTCCTTGGTTCGTTTTATCCCATGAACAACAGGCGAATCAGTCGTCGAACGGGCCGGCTGCGACAAAGGCACCGCCCTGATAGATCCTGGCCGGGTCATCGGCGGCCGGCATTGGCTGGGCTTCGACCTTGTCGCGGAAAATCTCGGAAGTATCCTTGGGCTGATAACCCAGGTGAGCGGCGTGGCTGTTGTCCCACCAGACGTCGCGGTTGGCGGAGACGCCGTAGACTACGGTGTGGCCGACTTTCGGGGTGTAGAGCGAGCATTCGATCAGTTGGGTGAGGTCGTCGAAGCTCAGCCAGGTGCTCATCATCCGGCGGTTCTGCGGTTCCGGGAACGACGAGCCGATGCGGATACTGACGGTCTCGATGCCGTAGCGATCGAAATAGAAGCTGGCCACGTCCTCGCCGTAGGACTTGGACAGGCCGTAGTAGCCATCCGGGCGGCGAGCGCAGAGGGCGTCGAGGGTCTGATCTTGTTTGTAGAAGCCGATAACGTGGTTGGAGCTGGCGAAGATCACCCGCTTGACGCCGTGTTTGCGGGCGGCTTCATAGATGTGGAAAACGCCGCTGATGTTGGCGCCGAGGATCTCTTCGAACGGACGTTCCACCGAAACACCGCCGAAGTGCAGGATGGCATCGACGCCTTCGACCAGTTGATGCACGGCCTGCTTGTCCGACAGGTCGCACGGCACCACTTCTTCGCTTTCGTCGATGGCCGGGGTCATGTTGGCGATGTCCGACAGGCGAATGTGGCGCGCGAAAGGCTTGAGGCGTTCGCGCAAGACTTTGCCAAGGCCGCCAGCGGCGCCGGTCAATAGGAGGCGATTGAAGGGGTGGCGAATCTGTGTCGTGGTCATGGCATTACCTGAGCAAACAGTGAGAGGTACAGTTGTTATAAGTTGTCGTACGACCGAGAGGGAATATCCTTATCCTTCTGCTACCTTGTCAACGTTTGATCGACGAACCGCTCTAAACCGGCTTCCCTGCCGCCCGTTGCCATGGGATGCGCCCATGGCAATGATCCTGTATTACAGAAGCGAAATCGGGTAGTTGAAAATGAGTCGATTTTCGTCGAATTCGTTGTTGCTGAAGTCACGACGAATCGATGCGTTACGCCATTTCACGTTGAGGTTTTTCAGCGCGCCACTCTGCACGGTGTAGGCCAGTTCGGTTTCGCGGCCCCATTCCTTACCGTCATCAACCGTAGCGGTGTGCACGTTGTCGCCGCTGATGTAGCGGTTCATCAACGTCAGGCCCGGCACGCCGACGGCGGCGAAGTTGAAGTCGTGGCGCACTTGCCAGGATTTTTCCTGGGCGTTGTCGTAGCTGGAGTTGTAGCTGTCGTTGGCCAGGGTGCCGCCGCTGGTGCCGTTGACGCGCATCCAGGCGTCGTCGCCGCTGAGTTTTTGCAGGCCGACGTAGAAAGTGTTGCCGCCGTATTTGGCCGAGAGCATGGCGAACGCGGTTTTGTTGTCCAGGTCGCCGGCCAGGGCGCTGCCGTCTTCCTTGCCGATGAAGTAGCCGAGGTTGGCACCCAGGGTCCAGTCACCGATGGGCTGGCTGTGGGTCAGGTTGAAATATTTTTGCTGGTAGATGTCGGACAGTTCCGAGTACCAGACGCCGACCTGGGTGCGTTTGTCGTTGAAGGCATATTCGCCGCCGCCGAAGTTGAAACGGTCGGAGGTGAACGCGCCGCGGCCGTTCATCGACATGTCTTCCATGCTCGCGTCGTTGCGCGGGCTGTTGGCGCGGAACTGGCCGCCGTAGAGGCTCAGGCCGTTGATTTCAGTGGAGGTCACCTGGCCGCCGCGGAAGGTCTGCGGCAGGGAACGGCCATCGTCGGAACGCAGGATCGGCAACACCGGCATCCATTCACCGACCTTCAGTTCGGTTTTCGATACCTTGGCCTTGAGGGCCACGCCCAGGCGGCCGAAGTCGTCGGCGGGGCGACCGTCGTCATGAACCGGCAATAGGGAAGTGTTCGCCGTGCCACGGCCGCCGTCGAGCTTGACCGAGTACATCCCCAGCACGTCCATGCCGAAACCGACCGTGCCTTGGGTGAAACCGGACTTGGCGTCGAGAATGAAGCTCTGGGTCCATTCCTCGGCTTTGCCCTGGGCGTTGTTCGGGTTGGTGAAGTTGCGGTTGATGTAGAAGTTGCGCAGGTTGAGATTGACCTTGGCGTCATCAACAAAGCCTTCGGCGCTGGCGCTCATTGGCACAAACGCAGCAAGGCTGCTGCAACCGAGCAGGAGCAGCGCGGGGCTGGCGTTGAGAAGGGTACGGCGGTTTGGGCGGCGGTCGGGCGAAAAACGGACACGTGTGCTCACTGTGACGCTCCTACTTTTTGTTGTTTTTATTTGTCATACGTCGTCGTACAACATGAGGGCGATTATTTGGAAGCTGCTCCCCATTGTCAACTGGCCATTATCGGAATTATCCAACTTGGGGATGCTTCAAAATGAGGAATTTCAATGGTTGTCACCGATTGAGGTCAAGATCGCAGGCCTTGGCGCTGGGAAAATCCGGGGCTTGAGAATAGCGATGAGGGCGCTTGGTTGTGCGATGACTGGTCTAAGACATTAGTCGAATGTGGGTGATCGGAAGGCTTGAGCGGGCTCTTGTGGCGAGGGAGCTTGCTCCCGCTGGACTGCGAAGCAGGCCTTTTTTTGTTTCAACGCAGAATTTTTCGGGGCGGCTTCGCCACCCAGCGGGAGCAAGCTCCCTCGCCACAGGTGTTTGTGTTAACCCAGGCTCCCAGTCCAAAAGGGGGCGTGTTTATCCAGATATAGGATCATTCGGGATCGGGCTACGTTGTCTTGCGCCGTTGCCTACAACTGCGCCAGAATCCGCCAGCTTGTGCGCCTTGGGGTCGGGCGCTATCGTTTCCGGGTCGCTGATTGAATCAGCGATCGGGTTTGGTAGCCCAGGTGTCGGTGCATAGCGTCATCTCTTGCAAGTGCAATCATGCACTTCGCGTTTTGGTGGCCATGCGCAGGGCCTCTTCGGAGGCGCCGGCTCCGATGCCCGGTCTACCAACCTTCGTATGGCCGCCACCCTAATTCGTTTGGTAGCGAGAGGGTGTTGGCTCCCTTCTACAGCATCGGAGCTTCATCTACGTTCAAAGTAACCCCCAACCCACCGGACACCGATCCATCCAACACAAAAGCATTCGACAAAGCCGCCGACCGCATCCTCGACTCCTACCTCAAGCCCAAACCCAGCAAACCCGAGTCCGATCCCGGCCAGCTGTTCACCGTCGCCCATGGCGTCGACACCTAAACCCTGCTCGCCAACCTCAGCGAAAACCTGGCCTCGGCCAATGCCATGGTCAGTGACCTGGCCTTTGACCTGGAAGGTTCCAGGCGCCATATCGCCCTGGGCATCCAGCAATCGATTGAACTGAGCGCAATGCTGGCAAACCGCGCGTTGGACAACGTCGAAGCACGCCAGTCGACATAGCGCTGAGGGCGCATGCTCCCGCTGGCCTCTGTTGCAGCTGTGTAGGCGTTGTGTAAGCGTTGCGTAGGAGCTGTGTGGAGCTGTGTGGAGCTGTGTAGGAGCTGTCGAGTGCAACGAGGCTGCGATCTTTCCATTGCCGATTGAGTCGGAAGATCAAGATCAAGATCAAGATCAAAAGATCGCAGGCTTCGCCAGCTCCTACAGAGGCCTACCGTATGAGCTGTAGGAGTTGTGTAGGAGCTGTCGAGTGCAACGAGGCTGCGATCTTTCCACTGCCAATTGAGTCGGAAGTGAAAGATCAAGATCAAGATCAAAAGATCGCAGGCTTCGCCAGCTCCTACAGAGGCCTACCGTATGAGCTGTAGGAGTTGTGTAGGAGCTGTCGAGTGCAACGAGGCTGCGATCTTTCCATTGCCGATTGAGTCGGAAGTGAAAGATCAAGATCAAAAGATCGCAGGCTTCGCCAGCTCCTACAGAGGCCTACCGTATGAGCTGTAGGAGTTGTGTAGGAGCTGTCGAGTGCAACGAGGCTGCGATCTTTCCACTGCCAATTGAGTCGTGAGCGAAAGATCCAGATCAAAAGATCGCAGGCTTCGCCAGCTCCTACAGAGGCCTACCGTATGAGCTGTAGGAGTTGTGTAGGAGCTGTCGAGTGCAACGAGGCTGCGATCTTTCCATTGCCGATTGAGTCGGAAGATCAAGATCAAGATCAAGATCAAGATCAAAAGATCGCAGGCTTCGCCAGCTCCTACAGGGCTCCCCAGTGTTTTCAGAAGTGGGTGAATGCTAGTCTTGACCAACGCTGTTGCCAGGGAGCCCTCATGGGCAATCACAAGATCGAGATTCGTCGCAGTAACGTCGAGAAAATCCTGTTGGCCGCCGAGAAGGTCTTTGCCGAAAAAGGCTTCGGCAGCACCGCCATGGCCGACATTGCCGCCGAAGTGCAATTGCCCCGTTCCAACCTGCATTATTACTTCAGCACCAAGAGCGAACTGTACAGCGCCGTGCTGTTCGACCTGCTGGAGGTCTGGAAGCAGGACGCCTTGTGCTTCGAAATGTTCGACGACCCACGGGTGGTGCTCAGCAGCTACATCCGCGCCAAGATGAACCACTCCCGCAGCCGGCCCTACGGCTCGAAGGTCTGGGCCAACGAAATCATCCACGGCGCCCCAACGCTGGGCCAGGCCCTGGACGCCAGCCTCTACGACTGGGCCAAGATGAAGGAAGCGAAAATCCGCCAATGGGTGGAGGACAAACGCATCCTGCCGGTGGAGCCTTCAAGCCTGCTCTACATGATCTGGGCCTCGACCCAGCACTACGCCGACTTCGACCACCAGATCAACATTCTCAACGACCACCAGCCGCTGTCGGACATGCAGTTCGAACGGGCGGTGCAGACGGTGACCAGTGTGATTTTGCGGGGGATTGGGTTGGAGCCCTGAAATTTGTGGTGTGGCTGATGGCCCTATCGCGAGCAGGCTCGCTCCCACAGTGGATTTCTGGCGTACACAAACTCTGTGAACGACACGACCCAGTGTGGGAGCGAGCCTGCTCGCGATGGCGTCAGTCCAGACACCTCAGTCCTCAGACCGCTACATGGTAGGGATTACGCGGATCATGGTTCCAATCCAGGAACGGCTTGCCGGTGTCCACCGTCACCATCTCGATGCAGTCCTGCACCGGGCAGGTGATCTGGCACAGGTTGCAGCCCACGCACTCTTCATCGATCACTTCATATTTATGGGTGCCGTCAGCCTGCTTGAGGCTGGCGATGGCCTGGTGTGAGGTGTCCTCGCAGGCGATGTGGCAGCGCCCGCATCCGATGCACGCCTCCTGGTCGATCTTGGCGATGACCTGGTAGTTGATGTCCAGGTACTTCCAGTCGGTGGTGTTGCCCACCGCGCGCCCGGAGAACGCTTGCAGGTTGGCGTGGCCCTGGCTGTCCATCCAGCGCGACAGGCCGTCCTTCATCTCTTCGACGATGCGAAAACCATGCAGCATCGCCGCCGTGCAGACCTGCACCGCGCCGCTGCCCAGGGCGATGAATTCGGCGGCGTCGCGCCAACTGCCGATGCCGCCGATGCCGCAGATCGGCAGGCCTTGGGTCTGCGGGTCGCGGGCGATTTCGGCGACCATGTTCAGCGCGATGGGCTTGACCGCCGAGCCGCAGTAACCACCGTGGGTGCTTTGGCTGCCAACGCTGGGCAGGGCGACCATACGGTCCAGGTCGACGCTGGTGATGGAGTTGATGGTATTGATCAACGACACCGCATCCGCGCCGCCGCGATGGGCCGCTCGGGCGGCGACGCGAATGTCGGTGATGTTCGGCGTGAGCTTGACGATCACCGGCAACGAACAATAGGTCTTGCACCAGCGGGTCACTTGCTCGACGTACTCCGGCACCTGGCCGACTGCCGCGCCCATGCCCCGTTCCGGCATGCCGTGGGGACAGCCGAAGTTCAGCTCGATACCATCGGCACCGGTAGCCTCCACCAAGGGCAGGATGCGTTTCCAGGACTCTTCGACGCAGGGCACCATCAGCGACACGATCAACGCCCGGTCCGGCCAGTCCTTTTTCACCTGGGTGATTTCCCGCAGGTTGATCTCCAGCGAACGGTCGGTGATCAGCTCGATGTTATTGATGCCCAGCACTTCGCGATTGGCACCGTAGTGGGCCGAATAACGCGAGGACACGTTCACCGCCGCCGGATCCTCTCCGAGGGTTTTCCAGACCACGCCACCCCAGCCGGCCTCGAAGGCACGCACGACGTTGTAGGCCTTGTCGGTGGGTGGCGCGGAGGCCAGCCAGAACGGATTGGGCGCTTTGATGCCGGCGAAGACAATCGACAGATCGGCCATTTACGCAGCCTCCACGTTGAGCATCAGTTGAGCGTTGATCGCCTCGGCGGCGAGCTTGCCATGCTGCACGGCTTGCACCGTGAGGTCCTGGTCCAGGCTGGTGCAGTCACCGCCGGCGTAGACACCGGGAATGCTGGTGCGCAGGTGTTCGTCCACCAAAATCCGTCCGTCCTGGCGCTTGAGTTCCCGGGCCAGCGGGTCCAACAGTGCGTTGTCGTCGAAGGCCTGGCCGATGGCTTTGAAAATGGCGTCGGCGGGCAGGTCGAAGGTGTCGGTGCCGATGACCAGCCGGCCGTTCTCCATATGCGTGCGGGAGAAGCGCATGCCGCGCACATGCCCGCCGTCATCGAGCAACACCTGTTGTGGCTGGGCCCAGGTCAGCAGGCGCACCTGATTGGCCTTGGCGATGTCTTGCTCGTGCAAGGTGGCCCCCATGTCTTCAAGGCCGCGACGGTAGACCAGGCTGACGTCCCGGGCACCGAGGCGAGCCATTTGCACGGCCATGTCGATGGCGGTGTTGCCGGCGCCGAGGACGATGCAGCGGTCGGCCAGGGGCAACTGGCTGAGGTCGTCGGCCTGGCGCAGTTCGCGGATGTAGTCGGTGGCGGCCAACAGCCCTGGCGCTTGTTCGTCACTCAGGCCCAGTTGTTTGCTGGCGGCCAGGCCGAGGCCGAGGAACACCGCGTCGAACTGCTGGTGCAGGTCGCTCAGGCTCAGGTTCTCGCCGAGTTTCTGACCGTGGCGGATTTCGATGCCGCCGATCTCCAGCAGGAAGTCCAGTTCACGTTGGGCGTAATCGTCCACCAGTTTGTACTTGGCGATGCCGTATTCGTTGAGGCCGCCGGCTTTCTCCCGGGCTTCGAACATCACCACCTCATGGCCATGCATGGCGCTGCGATGTGCACACGACAACCCCGCCGGCCCGGCCCCGACCACGGCGATGCGCTTGCCGGTGGCGGCGGCACGCGGGAAGGGGTGTTCGCTGAAGTGGGCGTTGTCTACGGCGTAGCGCTGCAACGAGCCGATCAACACGGGCGCGCACTCATGGGCGTTGTTGCGCACGCAGGCTTGCTGGCAAAGGACCTCGGTGGGGCAGACCCGGGCGCAACTGCCACCGAGGATGTTGGCCGAAAGAATCGTCTGCGCCGCGCCTTGGACATTGTCCTGGTGGATGTTGCGAATGAATGAAGGAATGTCGATCTCGCTCGGACAGGCGTTCACACACGGCGCGTCATAGCAGTACAGGCAGCGGGACGCTTCCAAGTGGGCCTGGCGCGCGTTGAGCGGCGGCGCCAGGTCGCTGAAGCGATCGGCGAGGGTGGCCGGGTCTTCCAGGGAATGGGGGAGGTGACTCAAGGGCTGGATCATGGAATGGGCCTCACGGTGTTTGAGGTGCTGCCTCTGATGGGCAGTGTTTTTTGTCTGCGCACGGCGTTCGCTTATCGCTTGATGGCAACAGGCCTGTGCAACTCAGCCCGCTTGCTCAGCAAATCGAACACCGCCGGATACGCCGGCCGTTCGATGTAGCGCCCGGCGCCGCGTTCGGCCCGCAGGTCGCCGTCGGCCCAGACCAGCCGACCCTGGCTGATGGTGTGGCTGGGCACGCCGCGCACGGTCTTGCCTTCGAAGATGTTGAAGTCCACTTGCTGGTGGTGGGTCTTGGCGGAAATCGTGCGGCTGCCTTGCGGATCCCATAGCACCAGGTCGGCATCGGCGCCGACGCGGATCGCCCCCTTGCGTGGGTAGAGGTTGAAGATCTTTGCGGTGTTGGTGGAGGTGAGGGCGACGAAGTCCTGCATCGACAGTTTGCCGCTGTTGACCCCCTCGTCCCAGAGCACCGCCATGCGGTCTTCGATACCGGCGGTGCCGTTGGGGATCTTGCTGAAGTCGTCGCGGCCGGCGGCTTTCTGTTCGGCGCAGAAGCAGCAGTGGTCAGTGGCGGTGGTGTGCAGGTTGCCGGACTGCAAGCCATGCCAGAGCGCCTCTTGATGCCCGCGCGGGCGGAAGGGCGGGCTCATCACGTAACCGGCGGCGGTCTTCCAGTCCGGATCGCGATAGACGCTGTCGTCCAGCAGCAGGTGCCCGGCCAGTACTTCACCGTAGACCGGCTGGCCCTTGCTGCGGGCGTAGGTGATTTCGTCCAGGGCTTCCTTGGTGGACACGTGCACCAGGTACAGCGGCGTGCCCAGGGTTTCGGCGATGCGGATGGCGCGGCTCGCAGCTTCGCCTTCCACTTGCGAGGGCCGGGACAACGGATGGGCTTCGGGCCCGGTGATGCCCTGTGCCAGCAGCTTGCGTTGCAGGTGATAGACCAGTTCGCCGTTCTCGGCGTGCACGGTGGGCACCGCACCCAGTTCCAGGCAGCGCTCGAAGCTCGCCACCAAGGTGTCGTCGGCGGCCATGATTGCGTTCTTGTAGGCCATGAAGTGCTTGAAGCTGTTCACGCCGTGATGGGTGACCAGCTCGGCCATTTCTTCACGGACCTGCTCGCTCCACCAGGTGATTGCCACGTGAAAACCGTAGTCACTGGCGCTTTTCTCGGCCCAGCCACGCCATTGGTGAAAGGCTTCCATCAGCGATTGCTGGGGGTTGGGAATCACGAAGTCGATGATCGATGTAGTGCCCCCGGCCAGGCCCGCCGCCGTGCCGCTGAAGAAGTCTTCACTGGCGACCGTGCCCATGAACGGCAACTGCATATGCGTATGAGGGTCGATGCCGCCGGGCATCAAGTATTGGCCGCTGCCATCGAGCACTTCGACGCCAGCCGGAACATCCAGGTTTTCACCAATGGCCTTGATCACGCCGTCGGCACACAACACATCGGCGCGATAACTTTCATCATGGGTAATAACGGTGGCACCACGGATCAACAGAGACATTCCGAGTTCCTCGCAGGCATGACCGACTGTTGCCGGTTCTTTATGTTTTTGGTTGTTAAGTGACAACGTCGTGCAGATTTGTATTCTTGTCACGACTGTCAGGATTAGACGCTAGCTGGAGTTATTGAAATGAGCAAGATTATTTTTTATAAGCTTATGCGTTAATTAACTTATTGAAATTAAACGATTAAATCTGAAAATCACCAAAATGGTGAGCCTGCTCACCATTTTGACGCACTTGACAGGATCATTATTTGAGCGAGATTTGTCATGGTAAATCAGCGGCTTGAAAGCGCTTGAAGTGCGGTCCAGACACCTCGCCTTGATTCGGGGTGCACCACTTTGAATCTCGAACTCGACAGGACGTGCAGGTCATCTAGCCTCAAGTCGATGAGGACAAAGTGAAGCAGGGCGGTTAATTGGCTTTAAATCTTTAAATATCAAATGTTTGAGAAGGTTATATCGATCGTCTGGTCAGCTCGGCGCGTTATTCGGCACGGTTATTGAGTGCCGTCGTAGTCTGGCGAGGTGGTCGGTAGCACGCGTGCAAGTACTCCGGCCATCGCCAGTCGATGAGCAAAAATAATGAAAACAGTGGAGCGGACATGACCAGATCAACAGTGACTGAGCGCGACGGGTTGTTCGAGCTTGAAGCCGGCAGCGACGTCCTCGACAGCCCCCGTTATAACCACGACATTGCGCCGACCCAGGTGCACGAGCGAACCTGGAACAAATGGCACATCACCGCATTGTGGGTGGGCATGGCGATCTGCGTGCCGACCTACACCTTGGGCGGTGTGCTCACTGCCTATTTCGGCTTGACGGTGGGCGAGGCGCTGCTGGCGATTCTGTTTGCCAACATCATCGTGCTGATCCCCCTGACCCTCAATGCCTTTGCCGGGACCAAGTACGGCATTCCGTTTCCGGTGCTGTTGCGCTCATCCTTCGGCGTGATTGGCTCCAACGTGCCGTGCCTGATTCGCGCCCTGGTGGCTTGTGGCTGGTTCGGCATCCAGACGATGTTCGGCGGACTGGCGATCCACCTGCTTCTCGGCTCGGTGTTCGAAGGCTGGAAGAGCCTGGGTGGCACCGGCGAAGTGATCGGCTTCATGCTGTTCTGGGTCATCAACCTGTGGGTGGTGTTGCGCGGCGCCGAGTCGATCAAGTGGCTGGAAACCTTGTCTGCGCCACTGTTGGTGCTGGTGGGCGCGGGGCTGTTGCTATGGGCATTGCCCAACGTTTCGATGACTGAACTGATGGCGGTCCCGGCCAAGCGTCCCGAAGGGGCTGGCGTGACCAGCTATTTCCTGGCCGGGCTGACGGCCATGGTCGGTTTCTGGGCCACCCTGTCGTTGAACATTCCTGACTTCAGCCGTTATGCCAAGAGCCAGAAAGACCAGATCGTGGGGCAGGTCATCGGCCTGCCATTGACCATGTTCCTGTTCGCCTCCCTCGGTGTGGTCATGACCGCGGCCTCGGAAAAACTGGTGGGGGTGACCGTCTCCGACCCGGTGAGCTTGATCGGGCACATCCAGAGCCCTGTGTGGGTGGCCCTGGCGATGGTCCTGATCATTGTCGCCACGCTCTCGACCAACACCGCCGCCAACATCGTCTCGCCCACCAACGACTTCCAGAACCTGGCGCCGAAACTGATCGGCCGCACCAAGGCGGTGATGCTCACCGGGCTGGTGGGGTTGGCGCTGATGGCCCACGAACTGTTGAAGAAACTTGGCCTGATCGTCTCCGAGGTCAGCCTTGAGTCGGTCTACTCCAACTGGCTGCTGGGTTATTCGAGCCTGCTGGGGCCGATTGCCGGGATCATGGTGGTGGATTATTTCCTGATCAAGAAACAGCAACTGGACCTGGCCGGGCTGTACCGCGACGACGTCTACCCGGCGTGGAACTGGAACGGCTTCATCGCCTTTGGCGTGCCGGTGGTGCTGACGCTGCTGTCCCTGGGCAGCGATGCGTTCAGTTGGTTCTACAGCTACGGCTGGTTCACCGGCTCGGCGCTGGGCGGGGTGATTTATTACGGGTTGTGCAGTCTGCGAGCGAGCCCGTCCGTTGCCAAAACAGCGGTGTGAAGGAGGGCCTCATCGCGATAGCGGCCTCAAGCACACCAAAAACATGCCTGAAAAAATGGAGATCCCCATGAACGCAGCCATCGACGTTCTGCAATCCACCCATCAGCACATCAACCGCGATCGCCTGTGGCAATCGCTCATGGACCTGGCCCAGCTCGGTGCCACGGTCAAGGGTGGGGTGTGCCGGCTGGCCCTGACCGACCTTGACCGCCAGGCCCGCGACCTGTTCGTGCAATGGACCCAGGCGGCGGGCTGCACTGTCAGCATCGATGCGGTGGGCAATATCTTCGCCCGTCGCCCGGGGCGCAATCCGAACCTGCCGCCGGTGATGACCGGCAGCCACATCGACACCCAGCCCACCGGCGGCAAGTTCGACGGCTGCTTTGGCGTGCTCTCCGGGCTGGAGGTGCTGCGCACCCTCAATGACCTGAACATCGAAACCGAGGCACCGTTGGAAGTGGTGGTCTGGACCAACGAAGAGGGCTCGCGTTTCGCCCCGTGCATGATGGGCTCCGGCGTGTTCGCCGAAAAATTCACCCTCGAAGAAACCCTCGCCAAGGTCGACGCCGAAGGCATCAGCGTGGGCCAGGCGCTCGATGCCATTGGCTATGCGGGTTCGCGTCCGGTCAGTGGGCATCCGGTGGGGGCGTATTTCGAGGCACACATCGAACAGGGGCCGATCCTCGAAGACGAAGGCAAGACCATCGGCGTGGTGATGGGCGCGCTGGGGCAGAAGTGGTTCGACCTGACGTTGCGCGGCGTCGAAGCCCACGCCGGCCCGACCCCGATGCACCTGCGCAAGGATGCCCTGGTGGGCGCGTCGATCATCGTCGGTGCTGTCAACCGCGCCGCCCTGGGTCATCAACCCCATGCCTGCGGCACGGTGGGTTGCCTGCAAGCCTATCCGGGGTCGCGCAATGTCATCCCCGGCGAAGTGCGCATGACCCTGGACTTTCGTCACCTGGAGCCGGCGCGTCTGGATTCGATGATTGCCGAGGTCAAGCAGGTCATCGAAGACACCTGTCGGCAGCACGGCCTGACCTTCGAGTTGAAACCCACGGCCGACTTCCCGCCGCTGTATTTCGACAAGGGCTGCGTCGACGCCGTACGCAGCGCGGCCCAGGGGCTGGGCCTGTCCCATCTGGACATCGTCAGCGGCGCGGGCCATGACGCGATCTTCCTCGCCGAACTGGGCCCGGCCGGCATGATCTTCGTGCCCTGCGAAGGCGGCATCAGCCACAACGAAATCGAAAACGCCGCCCCGGACGACCTCGCCGCTGGCTGCGCGGTGCTGCTGCGAGCGATGCTGGCCGCCTCACAAGCGATTGCCGAGGGGCGCATGGCGGCTTGAAGGCTAAAAGATCGTAGCTCCCACGGGGGAACGCCTATGTAGGAGCTGGCGAAGCCTGCGATCTTTTGATCTTGATCTTGATCTTGATCTTGATCTTTTGCTTTGGACTCAATTGGTCTTGGAAAGATCGCAGCCTCGTTGCACTCGACAGCTCCTACGCAGCTCCTACATAGCTCCTACAGGGAACGCGTCGATATGTAGGAGCTGGCGAAGCCTGCGATCTTTTTGCTCATCAAATCCAAATGGCATCCCACAGGGGATAGTCACCCACGCGCATCACCAATCCGGCACGCAACGGATTGCTGATGATGTACCGTGCAGCGTCCTTCAGATCCTCATCCTTGCGTAGCGCACGATCATAGTAGCCTCGCTGCCATAATCGGCCTTGCTGGCAACGGGCAAGATTGACCGCTCGGCTGCTGCGGGATTTGATGCGGCTCATCAGCTCGGCCAGACTGCCGCTATGCAATTGTGCCAGCCAATGCACATGATCCGGCATCACTACCCAGGCGAGGGAGGTCACCATTGAGACTTCTTCGGCACAGCGCAACTGATCGACGAGCAGCCGGCCCAGTCGCCAATCGCTAAAAACAGGTTGGCGCTGGTACACCACGGCAGTCAGCAGATAGATTCGGTCGGGTTCATTTACTCGACCTTTACGCAAACGACATCCATGTGCTGCGGCGGGCATTGCGTGATCTCCAAAGGAAAATATGTAGATCATCGAAAATTAGTCGTTGCGACGAAGGACGATTGAAAAAGCAATTGCGCAATATTTCAGCGCATGCCGATTTCCGTAGGAGCTGGCGAAGCCTGCGATCTTTTGATCTTGATCTTTTGCTTGGGATTCAAGTGTTAGGGGAAAGATCGCAGCCTCGTTGCACTCGACAGCTCCTACACAGCTCCTGCGCAGCTTCTATGCAACTCCTACGGGAACGTGTCGTCACTGCGGGTGGTCGTAATCTCCATGCACTTGCGACCACATGGAGACCCAATGAATCAGCAAGTCCCGACCACCGATACCAACCGTCGTCAATTGCTGCAGATCATTGCCGGGCTGTCCGACGGGGTGATGTTGATCGAGGTCGACCAGACCATTGCCTGGGCCAACGCAGCGGCCTTGGCGATGCACGGGGTCGACGACCTCCGTGAGCTGGGCACCACGGCCCGGCAATACGCCCGGCGTTTCAATTTGCGTTATCGCAACAATCACCCGTTGAGCGAAGACAACTATCCCATCGCCCGGGTTGCCCGTGGCGATGAGTTCAGTGATGTGCTGGTGGAAGTCACGCCCCAGGCCGACCCGGATCGCACCTGGGTGCATCGGATCCGCAGCATGGTGCTGGCCGACCGCAACAGCGAGCCGGAGCTTCTCGTGCTGATCTTAAGCGATGCCACCGAATGGGCCAGCGCCGAGCAGCGCTTCGAGAAAACCTTCGGCGCCAACCCGGCCCCGGCGGTGATCTGTCGCCTCAGCGACCTGCGTTACATCAAGGTCAATCCGGGGTTCCTGGAGATGACCGGCTACAGCCGCGAGCAGGTGATCGGGCGTTCGGTGTATGAGCTTGATGTGCTTGAGGCCGCCGAAAAACGCGATTTGGCCATCGAGCGCCTGGGGCAGGGCGCGACCATTCCGCAAATGCAGGCCGAGTTGAAATTGCCCGACGGCACCGGCAAACAGGTGATCGTCGCCGGCCAGCCGCTGGACCTGCACGACGAAGACTGCATGCTGTTTTCCTTCATGGACATGGAGCCGCGACGCAAGGCAGAAACGGCGCTGCGCCAGAGCGAGGAGCGCTTTGCCAAGTCGTTCCGCCTCTCGCCCGTACCGACCCTGGTGTGCAGCGCCGAACAACAGTTGTTGGAAGTCAACGAGGCGTTTCTCCAGACCTCCGGTTACGCCAGCGAAGAGCTGTTGGGCAAGACCGTGGAGGAAGTCGGCTTTCTCGACAAGGATGCCAGCGCCGCGCTGTTTGCCCGGCTGGAAAAGGCTGCCGCTGTTTCAAGCATCGACGTCAAGGTGCACAAGAAGGGCGGCGAACTCATCGACTGTGAGGTGGCCGCCGATACCGTGCTCATCCAGGACAAGCCTTGCTACCTGCTGGTGCTGATGAACATCACCGAGCGCAAACGTTCGGAGCTGGAGTTGGTGGCGGCTATTGAGGAAGTGATGAAAGACGCTTCCTGGTTCAGTCGGACCCTGATTGAAAAACTGGCCAACGTGAAGAGCATCAACGCTCAGGTGCCGAGTGTGTCATTCACCGAGCTGACGGCCCGGGAGCGGGACGTGCTGGGGCTGATTTGCGAAGGCCTGGCAGACAAGGAAATCGCCGCGCGCCTGAAGCTGGCGCCCAACACCGTGCGCAATCACGTGGCTACGCTGTATTCGAAACTCGATGTCCATAGCCGCAGCGAGGCGATTGTCTGGGCGCGGGAGCGGGGATTGTTCGCTAATGAATGGCGCAGGAAGGCACCATGATAGCCAGTGCAAATGCACCGGGCGTGCTGGTGCAAATTCGGGTTTTGCAGGGAGAGGCGGTTCCTTAGGCTGTCAGTGTGCGACATCGTCCGTGATGTCGCGTCCCCACGAAACAGTCAAGGAATACGCCACAATGTGCAGAGAACGAACTCAGTATGAGAGCGACAGGATGTCTATACGAACCAGGAGGCCGGCACTGTCCACCGTTCATTTGCGCCCCCGCGGCTGAGGTGCATCGCATGACCCATCTGGCCCCCTTGCGCGCCCGCCTCGAAGAAAGCTTTACGCCGCTGGCTTGCGAATGCAGCCTCAATGGTGACGGGACCCTCACCGTGCGCTTGTATCATCGTGAAAGCGGTGAAGTAGACCTGGTGGTGAGTGGCATGAGTGTCGACAGCGTCCGGTCGGAAGAGAGCATCGCAAAGTTGATCGACGAGCTGCGCTATGAGCTGGAAAACATCCCGCTGCATCGCAGTGACCATCTTCTGTAGGAGCTGGCGAAGCCTGCGATCTTTTGATCTTGATCTTGATCTTGATCTTGATCTTGATCTTTCGCTTGAGATTCAAGTGTCTGGGGAAAGATCGCAGCCTCGTTGCACTCGACAGCTCCTACACAGCTCCTACACAGCTCCTACACAGCTTCTGCGCAGTTCCTACACAGCTTCTGCGCAGCTTCTGCGCAGTTCCTGGCGGGAGCGAGCACTCTCGCCACAGGTGCTGTTCCAGTCCCATGGCTACAACAACGTCCCCCGGCAATCGAGCACCAACCGTGCGCCGCCGTATTCGCTGCTGCCCACCTCTAGTGTGAACCCATGCAGATTGACGATCGCCGCGACGATCGACAGGCCCAGGCCGAATCCGCCGTGCTGGCTGCTGCCCTCGGCACGGTAGAAGCGGCGGAACACGGCCTTGCGCTCCGCATCGGGAATGCCCGGGCCTGAGTCGAGCACTTCGATGCGCGTGCTGTCGCCCTGATCGACCCCGCGCAGTATCACCGTGCCTCCCGGCGGGGTGAACTTGATGGAGTTGCTCAGCAGGTTCGACACGGCTTCGAACAGCAATGCCCGGTCGCCGTTGAGCAGGGGCAGGGCATCAGGCGCCTCCAGGATGAAGGTCAGTTCGCCTTCCTCGGCCAGCGGCAGGTAAAAGTCATGCAACTCCTGCAATAACTGCAACGGGTCGAGGCGCACGAAGCCCGAGCGCCGTTGCTGGTCTTCCAGCTCGGAAATCCGCAACAAGCCACGAAACCGTGCCATCAGGGTGTCGGTTTCGCCGATCACCTGGTCCATTTGCAAGGCCTCGGGCGAGCCGTCCGGCGCTTGCTGCTGGATGCGATAAAGTTGGGCGCGCAGACGCGTCAAAGGGGTGCGCAGGTCATGGGCGATGTTATCGCACACGCCCTTGACCTCATTCATCAAGCGTTCGATGCGCTCGAGCATGGCATTGACGATCGCCGCCAGCATGTCCAATTCATCACGCCGGCTCGACAGCGGCAGGCGGTGGGTCAGGTCGCCGGCGACGATGGCTTCGGCGCTGGCCTGCAGTTTGCGAATCCGCTGCAACGGTCGGCGACGCAGCAGATGCCAGCCGGCGATCCCCGGCAGGATCGTCAGCGATACCCCCCAGAACAGCGCGTGCAAGATGATGCGGGTCACGGCGAACAGCGAACCATTGTCCCGCGCCAGTACCAGCCAGCGGCCGTCTTGGGTCCGGGTCGCCACCGCGTCACAACTGTCGGAAGGCACGCTCGGGTCGTCGGAATCGACGCAACCGCCGAGCATGTGGATCTTGCCGTCCAGCGGCAGGTCCGCCGGGATCCGCACGATCGGCCCGCTCAAATGCCGCAGTAGTGGATCGAACAAGCCGTAGGCGTCAACGCCGCGCTCGTCCAGCGTCAGGCTGGCCATGAGCGCATCTTCCAGTTGATCGCCATGGATCCGGGCGAACAGGTGCTGGCGTTGCATCAGGGAGTGCTTGGCCAGGCTGTCGAGGTAGCCGAACACTTCGTAATACATGACCCCCATCAGGATCGCGCTCCAGATCACGAACAGCGAACTGTACAGCGCCAGCAGGCGGCTGCTGGAGGAGCGCCAGCCTTTAGCGGGGTTCAGCAATGACATAGCCGGAACCCCGTACCGTGCGAATCAGCGGTTCCAGGCCCGGCGGATCGATTTTCTTGCGCAGGCGGCCGATGTGGACGTCGATCAGGTTGGTGCCGGGGTCGAAGTGATAGCCCCAGACTTCCTCGAAAATCATCATGCGCGAGAGGATCTGTCCGCTGTTGCGCATCAGGAACTCCAGCAACTTGTATTCGGTGGGCAGCAGGCTGAGCAGTTGCCCGTTGCGGCTGGCTTCGCGGCTGATCAGGTTCAACTCAAGGTCAGCCACCCGCAACACGGTTTCCGGTTCGCGGGCGCCATTGTTGCGCCGCAGCAGCACTTCGACCCGGGCGGCCATTTCGTCGGTGGCGAACGGCTTGGTCAGGTAATCGTCGCCGCCGGCCCGCAGGCCGCGGACCCGCTCGTCCACGTCGGAGAGGGCGCTGATCATCAGGATCGGCGTGGCCACGCCCATGGTGCGCAGCGTGGTGACGATTACCAGGCCGTCGAGCTCGGGCAGCATGCGGTCGAGGGTGATCAGGTCGTAGTCGCCGCTCACCGCCCGTTCCAGGCCTTCGCGGCCGTTGTCGACCCAATCGACATCCAGGCCGTTGCGGGTCAGCTCGGCAACGATTTCACGGGCGGTCACGGCGTCGTCTTCGATGGTCAGGATGCGGTTCATGGGCGGTACCGTGTTGGGAAGTTGGTGCTATTGCGCAGCATTCTGCCAAAGAATACCTGTCGGCTTTCTGAAAAAAAGTTCATGAGCCGGCGAGCCATTTCGCTGGCCTGGATCAACACTTGGTCACAAATAATCCCTAACATAAATTTCGTGCGCACTATCATGTTGCGTCTGTTGCCCTGTTTTGGCGCTACCGCTGCAGGGTACCGATGCGAACCGGTGATGGTGTGCCGCAAGGAGCCGAGCCCCCACAGAATCTTCAAGGAAGAGCAGTATCATGCAACCTTCAGACCTTCTACGCCGAAAATTCGATATCCAGCCGCTGCCACAGGCCGACATGACGGTACGCCTGGACGGGCAGGCTGTCGGCGCTGCCCACGGTGAAACCGTCCTCACCGTCATCCAGTCCCTGGGACAACGCCAGGTGGCCCGCAACGACCACGACCAGATCAGCGGTGCCTATTGCGGCATGGGCGTGTGCCAATGCTGCCTGGTCAAGATCGACGGTCGCCACAAGCGCCGCGCCTGCCAGACCCTGGTGCGCCCTGGCATGCAGATCGAAACCCGGGTCAACCGCATCACCGAAACGGAGGCGCCATGAACCTCGATCCGGTGATTGTCGGCGGTGGGCCGGCGGGCATGGCCGCGGCCATTGAACTGGCCTCCCACGGCGTGCGCTGCACCTTGCTCGAAGAAGCGCCGCGCCTGGGTGGCGTGGTGTATCGCGGGCCGCTGCGTGATGGTGTGCGCCTGGATTACCTGGGCCCGCGCTACAGCGAAGCCCTGGAGAAACTCCACGGAGAATACCAGCGCCACGCCGGCCTGATCGACGTGCGATTGAGCAGCCGTGTCATCGGTGCCGAAGGCTTCCGGGCGCTGATGCTGCTCGATGCCGACGAGCGCCTGGGCGAGGTCGCCTATTCCCATCTGGTCCTGGCGGCCGGTTGTCATGAACGCAGCGTGCCGTTTCCTGGCTGGACCCTGGCGGGCGTGATGATGCTCGGCGGCCTGCAATTGCAGATCAAGAGCGGTGTGGTCAAGCCGCCGAGCCCAGTGGTGATCGCGGGCACCGGTCCGTTGTTGCCACTGGTGGCCTGCCAACTGCACGCATCGGGCGTGGCGGTGGCGGGTGTGTATGAGGCTTGTGCGTTCGGCCGGATCGCCAAGGAAAGCCTGGCGTTGCTGAACAAGCCGCAACTGTTTCTCGACGGCTTGAGCATGTTGGCTTACCTCAAGCTCAATCGCATTCCCGTGCGCTATGGCTGGGGCGTGGTGCAGGCTGACGGGGAAGGTGAATTGAGCCATGTGACCGTCGCGCCGTATTCCAGTACCTGGGAGCCCGACCTCAAACGCGCTGAACAGATTCCAGCCCAGACGCTGGCAGTCGGCTACGGGTTTATCCCGCGGACTCAATTGAGCCAACAGATGGGCCTGGAACATGGCTTCAGCGACGACGGCTATTTGCGGGCCGTGTCCGATGCCTGGCAACAAAGCAGCGAAGCGCACATTCACCTGGCTGGCGACATGGGCGGGATTCGCGGCGGTGAAGCCGCCATGCTGAGCGGGCGCATCGCGGCGCTGTCGATCCTGATGCAACGCAACGTGCTGGACCCGTCTACCGCCCTGGCGCATCGGGAGCGCTACCAGGCACAACTGGAGCGGATCATTCGCTTTCGCGCCGCCGTGGATCGCTACACCCAGCGTGGCGCCGGGCAAACCGCGTTGCCGGCCGCCGATACGGTGATCTGCCGCTGCGAGCACGCCACCCGTGCCGACATCGACCGGGCGCTGGAGCAAGGCGTGCAGGACATGGCCAGCCTGAAGATGCGCACCCGCGTGAGCATGGGCGATTGCCAGGGGCGGATGTGCGTCGGCTATTGCAGTGACCGCTTGCGTGAAGCCACCGGGCGTGCCGACGTGGGCTGGCTGCGGCCGCGTTTCCCCATCGATCCGATTCCCTTTTCAGCGTTCCAGAATGTCGGTATGGAGGCCGTTTCCCATGATTAAGGACTATGACGTGGTCATCGCTGGCGGCGGTGTGATCGGGGCCTCGTGTGCCTATCAACTGTCCAAGCGCAAACACCTGAAGATCGCCCTGATCGACGCCAAGCGCCCCGGCAATGCGACCCGTGCCTCGGCAGGTGGCCTGTGGGCCATTGGCGAGTCGGTGGGCTTGGGTTGCGGAGTGATCTTCTTTCGCATGATGTCGGCCAACCGCAAGCGCCAGGCCCAGGGCGCCGCCGTGGCGGTGGATGCCAGTACGCCGCACATCCTGCCCCAGTCGTTCTTTGATTTCGCCTTGCAGTCCAACGCGATGTATCCGCAGTTGCACCGCGAATTGATCGACAACCATGGCATGGACTTCAAGTTCGAGGAGACCGGGCTCAAGTTCGTGATCTACGACGACGAAGACCGCTTGTACGCCGAGCACATCGTCGCCTGCATTCCCCACCTGGCAGACCAGGTGCGCTGGCTTGACCAGGCTGCCCTGCGTGAGGCGGAGCCGAATGTCAGCCATGAGGCCCTGGGGGCGCTGGAGTTTCTCTGCGATCACCAGGTCAGCCCGTTCCGCCTGGCCGACGCCTACACCGAAGGCGCCCGGCAGAACGGTGTCGACTTGTTCTTCAACACCAGCGTGACCGAGGTGCTGCGCAGCGGCACGCGGGTCACAGGCGTGGAAACCGCCGAGGCGGGGACGTTCAACTGCCGGACCCTGATCAACGCGGCCGGTGCCTGGGCGGCGGACTTGAGTGAGCAGGCCACTGGCGTGCGGATTCCGGTCAAGCCGGTCAAGGGGCAGATCCTGCTGACCGAGCGCATGCCCAAGATCCTCAACGGTTGCCTGACCACCAGCGACTGCTATGTGGCGCAGAAAGACAATGGTGAAATCCTCATCGGCAGCACCACCGAAGACAAAGGCTTCGACGTGACCACGACCTATCCGGAGATCGAAGGGTTGGTGCAAGGCGCGGTGCGGTGCATCCCACAACTGGCCGACATCAACCTCAAGCGGACCTGGGCCGGCCTGCGCCCGGGGTCACCTGATGAATTGCCGATCCTGGGGCCGATGCGCGGGGTGCAAGGCTATCTCAACGCCTGCGGGCATTTCCGCACCGGCATCCTGACCTCGGCCATCACCGGGGTACTGTTGGACAAGCTGGTGAACAACGAACCGTTGCCGCTGGACATTACCCCGTTCCTGGAAGATCGCTTCGAGGTGGCGACGACGGCAGAGCCCAAGGAAATGGAACTGGCCTGAGCTAATCCTGTGGGAGCAAGCTTTGCTTCCACAGGTACTCTGGTTACCTCCAGGATTTTTTGTTCACAGCCGATTATTCCATCGGCGTACTGACAAACGCCTCCAACCCTTCGGCATAAGCCGTAAACGCGCTGATCAACGGGAAAGCCTTGCCCTGCAGCTGGTCCGGCACCACCAGGTTGGTGAAGCTCCAGGCCACTGCCACGCTGATGCCGGCCTGATCGAGTGTGCCATCGGTGCCCAACGGCTGTTTCTCCAGCTCCTGTTCCAGCATTCCATAGGCCGCCGCCAATTGGCCTTCCACGCGTTCAACCCAGGGGGCGTGCTGGATCTCTGTCGGCCGCAGGTTGCGTTCGTAGTAGATCTGTACCGACTTCTCGCACGCCGCCAGGGCCAAGCCAATCAGGCGCAGTGAGCGCAGCCGTTGCCCAAGGTCGACCGGCATCAAGCTTTTGCCCGGCGCGGCCAAGGCCTCGAGGTAGTCGATGATCAATGTGGAGTCCATCAGCACGTTGCCGTCGTCCAGCACCAGGGTCGGGGCCTTGACCACCGGGTTGATGCGCTGGAACTGTTCGAAATGCCTGAACACCGAAACGGACTCGTGCTCCAGGGCAACGCCCAGGCACTTGGCGCAAATGGCGACGCGTCGCACGTAGGGCGAGTCCAGCATGCCGATCAGTTTCATGACTTCTCCTTTAGAATTTAGAAAGTCTTGCGGGTGTTAATCCTCGAACCCGACCTGTTCATGGATTTCATCGACCTTGAGTTCCAGTCGGTAAGCCACGGCGATGAACAACGCCTGGCACAGGCACAGCGTGGCACTCAACGAACGGAAGGCGAACGAGCTGCCTTCGTTGACCAGCAACACCGCGTTGGCCCGTTTGGCCAGGGGCGACAGGTTGCTGTCGGTGATGATCAGGGTCTTGGCCTGGTGGTGCTGGGCAATGCGCAGGCAGTGCTGGGTTTCCTTGCCGTAGGGCGTGAAGCTGATGGCGATGACCAGGTCGTTGGCGCGCACGCTGCGCATCTGCTCGCGGTAACTGCCGCCCAGGCCGGACACCAGGTGAATGCGTTTATTGGTGTGTTGCAGGTTGTAGACCAGGTAATCGGCGACCGCGAACGAGCGACGCACACCCACCACATAGATATTGTCGGCGTTGACCACCAGGTCCACGGCCTTTTCGAACGCCTGGTCGTCCAGTTCCAACCCCAGGCGCTCGATGCCCGACAGGGTCGCATTGACGCACTCGCGAGCCAGGTCGCCGCCGCTGGCCTTCTGCGACTTGTTGGCGATCATGCTGCGGATGCGCTGCTGGTAGTTCTGCACCGGGGTGGTCTTGTGGGTGTAGGCCTCGCGGAACAACGCCTGCATTTCGCTGAACCCACTGAAGCCAAAGCGCTGGGAGAACCTGACGATGGCCGAGGGGTGCACTTCGCATTCCCGGGCAATGTCGCTGATGCGGTCGACCATGATCCGGTCGCTCTGCTGGCTCATGTAGCTGGCGATGCGTTTGAGCTGGCGCGGCAGGCTTTCGTACTCATCGGTGATCAGTTGCAACAGGCGCTCGGCATTGATCGGTGGGCTCGGGAGGGCGGGTTCGGACGCGCTCTCGGACGGCGCCGGCAGATCATCGGGGCGGGTCATAGAAAATCCTTCTGGCTTGTTCTTTTAGGGCGGCCCGGAAAAAGGCCGGCCCTCGACAATAGGTTGGCTGGTCGCAGTCTACAGCGTAGGCGCAGGGAAAATCATGGGCGGACAAATGTTGCCGCCTCTGCTGAAACGATGCACTGCGTCTGGCTCGCTTGGGTCATGGTCTATTGGAAAAAATATTCCACATAAAAAATTTATAGAATAATTATTGATTGTTGCGCGCTGCTCGTTTTAGTCTGCATCCACCAACAGCGTTGGCGCCGGTTTCGGCGACAAACGCAGGCTGATAAAAATAACAGGAGCCAGCATGGGCCAGACTCGTTTTGCCGGTGGGCGTCAATTGGATGTGATTTGCCTGGGACGCCTGGGTGTCGACCTCTATGCGCAGCAAGTCGGCGCGCGCCTGGAAGATGTCGCAAGCTTCGCCAAATACCTGGGCGGTTCCTCTGCCAACATCGCTTTCGGCACGGCGCGATTGGGGCTCAAGTCGGCGATGTTGAGCCGGGTAGGGGATGACCACATGGGCCGCTTCCTGGTGGAGTCCCTGACGCGCGAGGGCTGCGACGTCAGCGGCATCAAGGTCGATCCCGAACGCCTGACGGCCATGGTCCTGCTGGGTATCAAGGACCGGGAAACCTTTCCCCTGGTGTTCTATCGGGAAAATTGCGCCGACATGGCGCTGCGCGCCGAAGACATCGACGAAACCTTTATCGCTTCCAGCAAGGCGCTGCTGATCACCGGCACCCATTTCTCTACCGATGGCGTGTACAAGGCCAGCATCCAGGCGCTGGATTACGCCCAGAAGCACAACGTCAAATGCGTGTTGGACATCGATTATCGGCCGGTGCTCTGGGGCCTGGCGGGCAAGGCCGATGGGGAAACCCGCTTTGTGGCCGACCAGAAGGTCAGCCAGCATGTGCAAGGCATTCTGTCGCGTTTCGACCTCATCGTTGGCACTGAAGAAGAATTCCTGATCGCGGGCGGTAGCGAAGACCTGCTGAGCGCCTTGCGCACCGTGCGCTCGCTGACGGCGGCGACCCTGGTGGTCAAGCTTGGCCCGCAAGGTTGCACGGTGATCCATGGCGCTATCCCGGCCCGCCTTGAAGACGGCGCCCTTTACCCAGGTGTCCGGGTCGAGGTCTTGAATGTATTGGGCGCCGGTGATGCATTCATGTCGGGGTTCCTCGCCGGTTGGCTGGAGGACGCCAGCGATGAGCGCTGCTGTCAGTTGGCCAATGCCTGCGGCGGCCTGGTGGTGTCGCGCCATGCCTGTGCGCCGGCGATGCCGACCCGGGCCGAGCTCGACTATTTATTCAAGAGCCCGGTGCCCATCACCCGGCCGGACCAGGACGCCGTGCTGCAACGGTTGCATCAGGTCAGCGTGCCCCGCAAGGCCTGGAAACAACTGTTCGTCTTTGCTTTCGACCATCGCTGGCAGCTGGTGGAACTGGCCCAGAAGGGTGGCCGTGAGTTGAGCAGCATCGGCGAACTCAAGCAATTGTTCATCCAGGCGGTAGAGCGGGTCGAAGCCGACCTGCAGCGCCAAGGCATCGAGGCCGACGTCGGTCTGCTGGCCGACCAACGTTTCGGCCAGGACTCGCTGAACGCTGCCACCGGACGTGGCTGGTGGGTGGCGCGACCGGTAGAAGTGCAGGGTTCGCGGCCACTGGCGTTCGAACACGGACGCTCCATTGGCAGCAACCTGATCGCCTGGCCACAGGAACAGATCATCAAGTGCCTGGTGCAATTTCACCCTGACGACGAACCGCTGCTGCGCCTGGAGCAGGAAGCGCAATTGATGGGGTTGTACAAGGCCTCCCAGGTCAGCGGCCATGAATTGCTGCTGGAAGTCATTCCGCCCAAGGATCATCCATCGCCGCACCCGGACGTGCTCTATCGCGCCCTTAAACGCCTCTACAACCTGGGTATCTTTCCGGCGTGGTGGAAGATCGAAGCCCAGGGCGCGGAGCAATGGAAACAGCTCGATGAGCTGATCCAGCAACGCGACCCGTATTGCCGCGGCGTGGTCCTGCTGGGCCTCAACGCCCCGGCCTCTACCTTGGCCGAAGGCTTCCGCCAGGCCAGTCAGAGCACCACCTGCCGCGGTTTTGCCGTGGGCCGCACGATCTTCCAGGAGCCGAGTCGGGCCTGGCTGGCCGGGGAAATCGATGATGAAACGCTGATCCGGCAGGTGCAGGGCAGGTTCGTGGAGTTGATCGAGGCGTGGCGTGCCGCGCGGGATTGATGACTGTGCAGGCTTGTGTGGCAGGGAGCTCGCTCCCGCAGGACGCTGTAGGAGCTGGCGAAGCCTGCGATCTTTTGATCTTGATCGTTCGCTCTCGACTCAATTGGTATTGGAAAGATCGCAGCCTCGTTGCACTCGACAGCTCCTACAGGGCGCAGCCGAGCGGGAGCAATCTCTGGCCACAGGTGATCGGTTGAACATTAGAGACAACAATAAAAGGTGCAGCCATGCCCGCTATTCGAATTGGCATCAACCCGATTTCCTGGAGCAACGACGACTTGCCGTCGTTGGGCGGCGAGACGCCGTTGAGCACGGCGCTGAGTGAAGGCAAGGAAATCGGCTACGAAGGTTTTGAACTCAACGGCAAATTCCCCAAGGACGCCAAGGGCGTCGGCGATGTGCTGCGGCCTTATGACCTGGCGCTGGTTTCCGGCTGGTATTCCAGTCGCCTGGCCCGGCGTTCGGCGGCCGAGGAGATCGACGCCATCGCCAGCCACGTCGAGCTGCTGGCACAGAACGGCGCCAAGGTGCTGGTCTATGGTGAAGTCGCCGATTCCATTCAAGGCCAACGCATTTCACTGATCGAGCGGCCGCGTTTCCATACGGATCAAGCCTGGCAAGCCTACGCCGACAAGCTCACCGAACTGGCGCGCTTCACTTTGTCCCAAGGTGTGCGCCTGGCCTATCACCACCACATGGGCGCCTACGTCGAGTCGCCCACGGACATCGACAAACTGATGGCCCTGACCGGCAGCGAAGTGGGCCTGCTGTTCGACTCGGGCCACTGCTACATGGGCGGTGGCGAGCCGTTGCAGGTGCTGCGCAAACACATCGAGCGGGTCTGCCATGTGCACTTCAAGGACGTGCGCAAACCAGTGGTGCAACTGGCGCGCAATAACCTCTGGAGTTTCCCCGACTGCATCATCAACGGCACCTTCACTGTGCCGGGGGACGGTGACATCGACTTCGCCGCGTTGCTCGATGTGCTGCTGGCCGCCGACTACCAAGGCTGGCTGGTGGTGGAAGCCGAGCAGGATCCGGCCGTGGCGCCGAGTTATGCCTACGCCAAAAAGGGCTACGACACGCTGCGTGCCTTGCTGCAAGAAAGGAGTCCGTCATGAGCCTGTTGATCAAGAGCCATTCCAGTGGTCGAACCATGGTCCAGTTGCCGGCAGGTGAGCTGGAATACGTCGGGTTCGCCGCCTATCGCCTGAGCCTCGGTGAAACCCTGCCGGTGGCCGCCGGCGACAAGGAGTTGTGCCTGGTGCTGCTCAGCGGGCGCATCAGCCTCAAGGGCGAAGCACCAGGGCAGGGGGCCTTCGATTGGGACAACCTCGGCGATCGCCAGTCGGTGTTCGAGGACAAGTCACCGTATGCCGCTTACCTGCCGCCCGGCAGCCAGGCCCAGGTCACCGCGTTGAGCGATGTACAGATTGCCGTGTGCGCCGCGCCGGGGTCTGCCCAGCACAGCCATGGCCCACGGTTGATCCGCCCGGACAGCATGAAGCGCAGCGTGCGCGGCAAGGGCGCCAACACCCGTTATGTCTGCGACATCCTGCCCGCCAGCGAGCCGGCCCACTCACTGCTGGTGGTGGAAGTGCGCACGCCCTCGGGACACTCCTCCAGCTACCCACCGCACAAGCACGACACCGACGACCTGCCGCACCAGAGCTTCCTGGAGGAAACCTATTACCACCAGGTCAACCCGTCCCAAGGCTTCGTGTTCCAGCGGGTCTACACCGACGACCGCAGCATCGACCAGGCCATGGCCGTGGAGAACAGCGACCTGGTGGTGGTGCCCAAGGGTTACCACCCGGTCAGCGTGCCCTACGGGTACGAGTCGTATTACCTGAACGTCATGGCCGGCCCGAAGCGGGTCTGGCAGTTCCATAACGATCCGCAGCACAGCTGGCTGCTGGACCTCTGATTTCCAACATTCGCACGGAGAACACGCACAATGAGTGACGCCCCGGTAGTCGGCCATTACCTCAACGGCCACGTGCAGGACCGCGACAGCACGCGGTTCGGCAATGTCTTCAACCCGGCCACCGGCGCGGTGCAGGCCCGGGTGGCCCTGGCCGAGCCGGGCACCGTCGACGCGGCGGTGGCCTCGGCGCTGGCGGCGTTCCCGGCCTGGTCCGAGCAGTCGTCATTGCGTCGTTCGCGGGTGATGTTCAAGTTCAAGGAACTGCTGGACCGTCACCACGACGAGCTGGCGCAGATCATCAGCCGTGAACACGGCAAGGTGCTGTCCGATGCCCACGGCGAAGTTACCCGCGGCATCGAGATCGTCGAGTACGCTTGTGGTGCGCCGAACCTGCTCAAGACTGATTTCAGCGACAACATCGGCGGCGGCATCGACAACTGGAACCTGCGCCAACCCCTGGGCGTTTGTGCCGGGGTCACGCCGTTCAACTTCCCGGTGATGGTGCCGTTGTGGATGATTCCCCTGGCGCTGGTCACTGGCAACTGCTTCATCCTCAAGCCTTCGGAGCGCGATCCGTCCGCCAGTTTGCTGATGGCCCGTTTGCTGACGGAAGCCGGCTTGCCGGACGGCGTGTTCAACGTCGTTCAAGGCGATAAGGTGGCGGTGGATGCACTGTTGCAGCACCCGGACGTCGAAGCGATTTCCTTTGTCGGCTCCACGCCGATTGCCGAATACATCCACCAGCAGGGCACGGCGAACGGCAAGCGCGTGCAGGCCCTGGGTGGGGCCAAGAACCACATGATCGTCATGCCTGACGCCGACCTGGACCAGGCGGCGGATGCGTTGATCGGTGCAGCCTACGGTTCGGCCGGCGAACGCTGCATGGCGATTTCCATCGCTGTGGCGGTGGGCGATGTGGGCGATGAATTGATCGCCAAATTGTTGCCTCGCATTGACCAACTGAAAATCGGTAACGGCCAGCAGCCCGGCACCGACATGGGCCCGCTGGTCACTGCCGAGCACAAGGCCAAGGTGGAAGGTTTCATCGACGCTGGCGTCGCCGAAGGGGCTCGCCTGATCGTCGATGGCCGTGGCTTCAAGGTGCCTGGGGCCGAGCAGGGGTTCTTTGTCGGCGCGACGCTGTTCGACCAGGTCACCGCCCAGATGAGCATCTACCAGCAAGAAATCTTCGGCCCGGTGCTGGGGATCGTTCGCGTACCGGATTTCGCCACGGCGGTGGCGCTGATCAACGCCCATGAGTTCGGCAACGGCGTGTCTTGCTTCACCCGTGACGGCGGCATTGCCCGGGCGTTCGCCCGCAGCATCAAGGTCGGCATGGTGGGCATCAACGTGCCGATTCCGGTGCCCATGGCCTGGCACTCCTTTGGCGGTTGGAAGCGTTCGCTGTTCGGCGATCACCATGCCTACGGCGAAGAAGGCCTGCGCTTCTACAGCCGCTACAAAAGCGTGATGCAACGCTGGCCCGACAGCATCGCCAAGGGCCCTGAGTTCAGCATGCCGACAGCCCAATAATCTTTTTATAAGTGCCGGAGGGAGAACAACAATGAACAAGCCCCTGCGTTTTGCCTTGAACCGAATGGTTGCGCCACGCCTGTCACTGCCTGCTTTCATCGACCTGGCCCTGGCGTTGAAAACCGATGCCATCGAGATCCGCAACGATCTGAAGGGCGTCGAGATCGAAGACGGCATGCCGCCGGCTCGGGTGCGTGAGTTGTGCGAGGCGCGCGGCATCAAGGTGCTGTCGATCAACGCCTTGTATCCCTTTGACGTGTGGAACGAAGAGCGGCGTGCCCAGGCCGTGCGGCTGGCCGACTACGCCCGCGAATGCGGCGCCGAGGGGCTGGTGATGTGCCCGCTCAATGATCGCGCCGACCCGCGCAGCGAGGCTGAACGCGCGGCGGGGCTGCGTACGGCCCTCAGTGAACTGGCGCCGATCCTGCGCGCCTTCGGCATCTACGGGTTCATTGAACCCCTGGGTTTCGAAGAGTGTTCGCTGCGCCGCAAGCGCACGGCGGTGGAAGCGATCAAGAGTATGGGCGGGCTGGATGTGTTCCGCCTGGTGCATGACACCTTTCACCATCATTTGGCCGGTGAACAGGAACTCTTCCCCGAGTTGACCGGGCTGGTGCACATCTCCGGCGTCGAGGATGCCCAGGCGCCTTTGGCAACGATCCGTGATGGTCACCGGGTGCTGGTGGGCGCGGCCGACATCCTCGGCAACGCTGCGCAGATCGAGGCGTTGCGGGCCGGTGGCTACGAGGGCTACCTATCCTTCGAGCCGTTCGCCGAGAGCGTCCATGACCTGGCCGACATCCGCCAGGCGTTGGGGGCGAGCATGAATCACCTGCAGAGCTCCCAGGCCTGACCCAGTCATCAAAATGATGAAGTCCCCCTGTGGGAGCGAGTCAGCCGTAAATTTGCATTCCAGACAAGGTGCAAGCATGACCACAACACGACTGACCATGGCCCAGGCCCTGGTGAAATTCCTCGATAACCAGTACATCGAAGTCGATGGCGTCCAGAGCAAGTTCGTCGCCGGGGTCTTTACCATTTTCGGCCACGGTAACGTGCTGGGCCTGGGTCAGGCGCTGGAGCAGGACAGCGGCGACCTGGTGGTCCATCAGGGCCGCAACGAGCAGGGCATGGCCCACGCCGCCATCGGTTTTGCCAAGCAGCATCTGCGGCGCAAGATCTACGCCTGCAGCTCGTCGGTCGGCCCTGGCGCGGCGAACATGCTGACCGCCGCTGCCACCGCGACGGCTAACCGTATCCCATTGCTGTTGTTGCCCGGCGACGTCTACGCCAGTCGCCAGCCAGACCCGGTGCTGCAGCAGATCGAGCAGTTCCATGACCTGAGCATCAGCACCAACGATGCCTTCAAGGCCGTGAGCAAATACTGGGATCGCATCAACCGCCCCGAGCAATTGATGACCGCCGCGATCCATGCGATGCGCGTACTGACCGACCCGGCTGAAACCGGCGCGGTGACCCTGGCGCTGCCCCAGGACGTGCAAGCCGAAGCCTACGATTACCCGGATTACTTCCTGCAAAAGCGGGTTCATCGCATTGAGCGTCGCCCGGCCACCGAGGCGATGCTCGACGATGCCCTGGCGTTGCTCAAGGGCAAGCGCCAGCCGTTGATCATCTGTGGCGGCGGCGTGCGCTACGCCGGTGCCAACGCCGCGTTGCAGGCCTTTGCCGAACGCTTCGACATTCCGTTCGCCGAGACCCAGGCGGGCAAGAGTGCGGTGGTGTCCAGTCACCCGCTGAATGTCGGCGGTGTCGGTGAGACCGGTTGCCTGGCGGCGAACCTGCTGGCCAAGAAGGCCGACCTGATCATCGGCATCGGCACCCGCTACAGCGATTTCACCACGGCATCGAAATGGCTGTTCCAGCACCCGGATGTGCAGTTCCTCAACCTCAACATCAGCCCGTGCGATGCCTTGAAGCTCGATGGCGTGCAACTGCTGGCCGACGCCCGTTCGGGGCTGCAGGCACTGTCTGCCGCGATGGGCGACTATCGCGCCGAATGGGGCGGACAGATCGCCGATGCCAAGGCCCAGCTGGACGCCGAAGTGGACCGGATCTATCAAGCGGACTTCCAGGCCGAGAATTTCGTCCCGGAAATCAACGACCACATGGACCCGGCGGTGTTTCGCGAGTTCATCGAACTCACCGGCTCCTGCCTGACCCAGAGCCGCGTGCTCGGCACCCTCAACCAGACCCTGGCCGATGACGCCATCATTGTCGCCGCCGCTGGCAGCCTGCCCGGTGACTTGCAGCGCAGTTGGCGCAGCAAGGGCGTGAACACCTACCACGTCGAGTACGGATATTCGTGCATGGGCTACGAAGTGAATGCGGCGCTGGGGGTGAAACTCGCCGAGCCCGACAAAGAGGTCTACGCGTTAGTGGGTGATGGCTCCTACATGATGCTGCACTCGGAACTGGCGACCTCGATCCAGGAACGTCGCAAGATCAATGTGGTGTTGCTGGACAACATGACCTTCGGTTGCATCAACAACCTGCAAATGGAACACGGCATGGACAGCTTCGGCACCGAGTTCCGCTTCCGCAACCCGGACTCCGGCAAGCTCGACGGCGGTTTCGTGCCGGTGGACTTCGCCATGAGTGCCGCGGCCTATGGCTGCAAGACCTACAAGGTCAAGACCCTCGACGAATTGCACGCGGCCCTGGCCGATGCGCGGCGCCAGAGCGTCTCGACGCTGATCGACATCAAGGTCCTGCCCAAGACCATGATCCACAAATACCTGTCGTGGTGGCGGGTCGGCGTGGCGCAAGTGTCCACCAGCGCCCGCACCGATGCCGTCGCCAAGACCCTCAACGAACGACTGGCCAAGGCCCGTCAATACTGATTGCCCCAACACTACGAAAGGAGTTTTTCATGTCTTTGAAGCTGGGCGTCATCGGCGCCGGGGCCATCGGCCAGGACCATATCCGTCGCTGCAGCCAGACCTTGCTCAACAGCCAGGTTGTGGCGGTGACCGACATCAACCTGCAACAAGCGGCCAAGGTCGTTGCCGATCTCAAGCTGACCGCCGAGGTCTACCCCGACGGTCACGCATTGATCAAGGCGCCGGAGGTGGAGGCGATCCTCGTCACCTCCTGGGGCCCGAGCCATGAAGAGTTCGTGCTGGCGGCGATTGCAGCGGGCAAACCGGTATTCTGTGAAAAGCCCCTGGCGGTCACGGCCGAAGGTTGCCGCAAGATCGTCGAGGCCGAAATCGCCCACGGCAAACGCCTGGTGCAGGTCGGTTTCATGCGTCCGTACGATGAAGGCTATCGCGCGCTCAAGGCAGTGATCGACAGCGGCCAGATCGGCGAACCGCTGATGCTGCATTGCGCCCACCGCAACCCGAGCGTGGGTGAAAACTACAAGACCGACATGGCGATCACCGACACCTTGATCCATGAGCTGGATGTGTTGCGCTGGCTGCTGGCCGATGACTTCGTGTCGGTGCAGGTGGTGTTTCCGCGCAAGACCAGCAAGGCCCTGGCCCACTTGCGCGACCCGCAGATCATCCTGCTGGAAACCGCCCGGGGCACGCGCATCGACGTCGAAGTGTTCGTCAACTGCCAGTACGGCTACGACATCCAGTGCGAAGTGGTGGGGGAGACCGGCATCGCCAAGCTGCCGGAACCGTCCCAGGTGCAATTGCGCAGTGGCGCCAAGTTGTCGAATGCGATCCTGATGGATTGGAAGGACCGTTTCATCGCGGCCTACGACGTCGAATTGCAGGCCTTCATCGACGGCGTGCGCGCCGGACAGGTGGGCGGGCCGTCGGCCTGGGATGGTTTTGCCGCTGCCGTGGCGGCGGATGCCTGTGTCCAAGCGCAGCAGAATGGGCAGATCGTCAAGGTCGACCTGCCCGAGCGCCCGCGTTTCTACGGCTAACCACAACCCAAATGTGGGAGCGGGCTTGCTCGCGAAGACGGCGGCACATTCAGCATCAATGCAAGCTAATCCACCGCTATCGCGAGCAAGCTCAGCTCCCACAGGGACTGCATTCAAACCGTGATCTAAGGAGCTTTCATGCGAATCGGACTAGTGGGCTACGGCAAGGGCGGGCGGTTTTTTCATGCGCCGTTGATCAGCAGTCTGCCCGGGGCCACGTTCGTCGGCGTGGTGACCCGGTCTGCCGAGCGGCGCCAGCAACTGGCGAATGATTATCCGCACGTCCAAGCCTTCGACTCCCTCGAACAACTGGTCGCCGCCGGCATTGATGCGGTGGTGGTGTCCACGCCGCTGGACGGCCGCCCGGAGGTGGTGATGCAAGCCATCGACCTCGGCGTGGCGGTGGTCAGCGACAAGCCTTTTGCCTGGGATGCAGCGCAAGCCGAGGCAATGGTGGTCGCCGCCGAACAACGCAACGTGCCGTTGAGCGTGTACCAGAACCGTCGCTGGGATTCGGACTTCCTGACCTTGCGCAAACTGCTGGCTTCCGGCGCCCTGGGGCAGGTCATTCGTTTTGAATCCAGCGTCGAGCGCTACTCGCCGACCTCGGTCGGCAAAGGCAGCGGTGGCGGGTTCCTGCGCGACTTGGGCAGCCACCTGGTAGACCAGGCGCTGCAACTGTTCGGGCCGGTGGAGCGGGTCTACGCCGAGCTGGACTACCGGCAGGCGGACCAGGTGTTCGACAACGGCTTCTTCCTGTCCTTGACCCATGCCAGCGGCGTGATTTCCCACTTGAGCGGCAACTGTGTGCAGAACGCAGCGCGCCCGCGCTTTCGGGTCAGCGGCACCCAGGGTTGCTACACCGTCGAAGGCTTGGATGGGCAGGAGGCTCAGGCGCTGGCCGGGTTGAGCCCGGCGACCGAGGGTGAACGCTGGGGCGCTGAGGAGCATCGGCGCTGGGGCTGGTTCGAACACGGCACCGAGCGCGAGCGGGTGACCTCGGAGCGTGGCTGTTGGCTGGCGTTCTACCAACACTTGCAAACCGCGTTGCAGGGCGCTGGTCCGCTGCCGGTGGAGGGCCGTGATGCACTGGCAACCACACGCATCCTTGACGCTGCCAGGCAGAGTGCCGAGCAGGGCGAAGTGGTGCGGTTGTCCACGCCTGTCGGTCATGGAATGAAAAACGAATAAAATTCTAAAATGAGTTGATATGGAAAATATTTTCCAATAAAGTCGATTCCAGGTTACCGACAATCCTGTCTGTCTCCCGCCAAGCCAGCCTTGAACGGATGACAGACGAAACAAAAACAAGAAACACAGCTAGGTACCGTCGATGAAAACCTTCAGCCGCTCTGCGTTTGACCTGCCACATCTGCTGCGCCTGTCCGCCGTCCTTCCCCTGTTCCAATCCCTGTGTATCCAGCGTAAGGGCGCCGTGGTGTGTTGCATGCCCGGCGCGCCCATCGTGCCCTTGCCCCGTTCCTGATCCGTCACGCCTTATCCATAAAACCAACAAAAAAGTGGAGAAAGATCGTTCATGAAGACCAAGACCCGTATCGCCTCGCTGGCCCTGTCGTTGATGCTCACCAGCGGCGCTGCCCTGGCGGACCTGAAGATCGGCGTCAGCATGTCCCAGTTCGATGACACCTGGTTGACTTACCTGCGCGAATCCATGGACAAGAAAGCCAAGTCCTTGCCGGACGGCGTCACCCTGCAGTTCGAAGACGCGCGCAGTGACGTGGTCAAGCAACTGAGCCAGGTGGAAAACTTCATCAGCCAGAAGGTCGACGCGCTCATCGTCAACCCGGTGGACACTGCCGCGACCCAGCGTATCACCAAGGCCGCCGTGGCTGCCGGTATCCCGCTGGTGTACGTCAACCGCCGTCCGGATGATCCGAAGTTGCCAGCAGGCGTGGTCACCGTGGCCTCCGATGACCTGGAAGCCGGCCGCATGCAGATGCAATACCTGGCCGACAAGATGGGCGGCAAGGGCGACATCGTGATCCTGCTGGGTGACCTGGCCAATAACTCCACCACCAACCGCACCAAGGGCGTCAAGGAAGTCCTGGCCAAATACCCTGACATCAAGATCGAGCAGGAGCAGACGGGCACCTGGTCCCGGGACAAGGGCATGACCCTGGTCAACGACTGGCTGACCCAGGGCCGCGATTTCAATGCCGTGGTGGCCAACAACGACGAGATGGCCATCGGTGCCGCCATGGCCCTCAAGCAAGCGGGCACCAAGAAGGGCAGCGTATTGATTGCCGGGGTCGATGGCACACCGGACGGCTTGAACGCCATCAAGAAAGGCGACATGGCGGTCTCGGTGTTCCAGGACGCCAAGGGCCAGGCCGACGGCTCGATCGATACGGCTGTGAAAATGGTCAAGAAACAAGCGGTCGAACAGTCCGTCTGGGTGCCGTACCGCCTGATCACGCCGGAAAACGTCGATCAGTTCAAGTGACGTTTGACGCACCGGTCCCACCACAACAATAAACAGGCAAGGTTGCAACGCCGACCTTGCCGAGGGAGTACCTGATCATGTTCGCTTCAGCGACTGCTTCGAGCGCCCCGGCGATGACTTTCCGGCCGGACGTAATACCTGATGAGCCGTATCTGCTGGAAGTCGTCAATGTCAGCAAAGGCTTTCCCGGCGTGGTGGCCCTGTCCGATGTACAACTGCGGGTACGCCCCGGTTCTGTGCTGGCCCTGATGGGCGAGAATGGCGCAGGCAAATCCACCTTGATGAAGATCATCGCCGGTATCTACCAGCCGGACGCCGGCGAACTGCGCCTGCGCGGCACGCCGGTGACGTTCGACACGCCGCTGGCGGCCTTGCAGGCCGGCATCGCGATGATCCATCAGGAACTGAACCTGATGCCCCACATGAGCATCGCCGAAAACATCTGGATCGGTCGCGAACAGCTCAACGGCCTGCACATGGTTGACCATGGCGAGATGCATCGTTGCACCGCCCGGCTGCTGGAGCGCCTGCGCATCAACCTCGACCCCGAGGAGCAGGTGGGCAACCTGAGCATCGCCGAGCGGCAGATGGTGGAGATTGCCAAGGCCGTGTCCTACGACTCCGACATCCTGATCATGGACGAGCCGACCTCGGCCATTACCGAGACCGAGGTCGCCCACCTGTTCTCGATCATTGCCGACCTCAAGTCCCAAGGCAAAGGCATCATCTACATCACCCATAAAATGAACGAGGTGTTTGCCATCGCCGATGAAGTGGCGGTGTTTCGCGACGGTGCCTACATCGGCTTGCAACGGGCCGACAGCATGGACGGCGACAGCCTGATTTCGATGATGGTCGGGCGTGAACTGAGCCAGCTGTTCCCGGTACGCGAGCAACCCATCGGCGATTTGGTGCTGTCGGTGCTCGACCTGAGCCTGGACGGTATCTTCAAAGGGGTGTCCTTCGACCTGCATGCCGGGGAGATCCTGGGCATCGCCGGGTTGATGGGCTCGGGCCGGACCAACGTGGCCGAGGCGATTTTCGGCGTGACCCCGAGTACCGGCGGCGAAATCCTGCTGGACGGCCAACCGGTGCGCATCAGCGACCCGCACATGGCCATCGAAAAAGGTTTCGCGCTGTTGACCGAGGACCGCAAGCTCAGTGGCCTGTTCCCGTGCCTGTCGGTGCTGGAAAACATGGAGATGGCCGTGCTGCCCCATTACGTGGGCAACGGCTTCATCCAGCAGAAAGCCCTGCGCGCCTTGTGTGAGGACATGTGCAAGAAGCTGCGGGTCAAGACCCCGTCGCTGGAACAGTGCATCGACACCTTGTCCGGCGGTAACCAGCAGAAAGCGCTGTTGGCCCGCTGGCTGATGACCAACCCGCGCATCCTGATCCTTGACGAGCCGACCCGTGGCATCGATGTCGGTGCCAAGGCCGAGATCTACCGGCTGATTTCCTACCTCGCCAGCGAAGGCATGGCGGTGATCATGATTTCCTCGGAACTGCCGGAAGTCCTGGGCATGAGCGACCGGGTCATGGTGATGCACGAAGGCGACCTGATGGGCATCCTCGACCGCAGCGAAGCGACCCAGGAACGCGTCATGCAATTGGCCTCGGGCCTGTCCTGATGCCCGTCGTTCGGATCAATAACGTCGAGAAATAATCCCGTGGCGAGGGAGCAGGCTCGCGCTGGGTCTGTAGAACGGTGTAGGAGCTGACGAGTGCAACGAGGCTGCGATCTTTCTCCAGGCACTTGAGTCCCAAGCGAAAGATCAAAAGATCGCAGGCTTCGCCAGCTCCTACAGAACCCAGCGGGAGCAAGCTCCCTCGCCGCAGATAAAAAAGGTGAATGGTTATGAACGCGATACTGGAAAACAAACCCGCGGCAGCACCGGCCAGGGCGCGCCGGCGACTGCCGACGGAACTGAGTATCTTCCTGGTGCTGATCGGTATCGGCCTGGTCTTCGAGATGTTCGGCTGGATCGTGCGCGACCAGAGTTTCCTGATGAACTCCCAGCGCCTGGTGCTGATGATCCTGCAAGTGTCGATCATCGGCCTGCTGGCCATCGGTGTGACCCAGGTGATCATCACCACGGGTATCGACTTGTCGTCCGGCTCGGTGCTGGCGCTGTCGGCGATGATTGCCGCCAGCCTGGCCCAGACTTCTGACTTCACCCGGGCGGTGTTTCCCTCGTTGACGGACTTGCCGGTGTGGATACCGGTGGTGGCGGGGCTCGGCGTAGGGCTGCTGGCCGGGGCGATCAACGGTAGCATCATTGCCATCACCGGCATCCCTCCTTTTATTGCCACCCTTGGCATGATGGTGTCGGCCCGTGGCCTGGCGCGCTACTACACCGAAGGCCAGCCGGTGAGCATGCTGTCCGATTCCTATACCGCCATCGGCCATGGCGCGATGCCGGTGATCATCTTCCTGGTGGCGGCAGTGATCTTCCACATTGCCCTGCGCTACACCAAGTATGGCAAGTACACCTACGCTATCGGCGGCAACATGCAGGCGGCGCGCACATCAGGCATCAACGTCAAGCGTCACCTGGTGATCGTCTACAGCATCGCCGGGCTGCTGGCCGGGTTGGCCGGCGTGGTGGCCTCGGCGCGGGCGGCGACCGGGCAGGCGGGCATGGGCATGTCCTATGAACTGGACGCGATTGCCGCGGCGGTGATCGGCGGCACCAGCCTGGCGGGCGGGGTGGGGCGCATCACCGGGACTGTGATCGGGGCACTGATCCTTGGGGTGATGGCCAGCGGTTTTACCTTCGTCGGGGTCGATGCCTACATCCAGGACATCATCAAGGGGCTGATCATCGTGGTGGCGGTGGTCATCGACCAGTACCGCAACAAGCGCAAACTCAAGCGCTGACACCCAAGAAGTTGCGACAAAGCGCCACGCCTGACCCGCGTGGCGTTGCCATTTGTCTTCTTAATACAGCTATTGCACCGAATTTCTTGTTATAAACGCACTCCGATGACTGCCAAAAGCCTGTCAGAGAACATTTGAAGGGGTTGTCGGACATTTTCCCTATGTTTTCAGTTGCTGAGGCCTCGACTCGGCCTTAGACTGCCGCCCCTCGTAAATTGAGTGCCGGGTGGCGCTTGGAATAGACGGCGCCTTCCTGATGAGCGCGGCAGCTGCGCTGCGGGACGCTCCATAATTCGCCTTAATGCACGTTTTTTTATAGAGAAATCAATGACAAAGGAAAAGTTGCTGGCCATGCCGGCGGATGACTACATGAATGCCGAGCAGCTGGCTTTCTTCACCAAGCTGTTGCAGAACATGAAAGTCGAAACCCACGAGCGCATCGAACAGAACCGAATCGCCATTGAGAGCCTGGACACCCCGGCTGACCCGGCGGACGCTGCTTCCGTAGAAGAAGAGCGTACCTGGCTGGTCAACGCCATCGATCGCGACCAGCGCATGCTGCCTCAGCTGGAGCAGGCCCTGGACCGTATCAACGACGACAGCTTCGGCTGGTGCGACGACAGCGGCGAGCCGATCGGCCTCAAGCGCCTGCTGATCAGCCCGACCACCAAGTACTGCATCGAAGCCCAGGAACGTCACGAACAGATCGACAAGCACCAGCGTCAGGCCTGATTCGCGTTTTCCAAAAAGATCGCGACCTTTTAACGAAGGCCGCGATCTTTTGCTTTCGTGGGTGCTCGTTCGTCGACTCCCGTTGATCTGCTGCAAGAACGCTACTAATGGACCATGGATAATGGCTCTGTAGTGGCGTTTAATGCGGTCATAACAACGAGAATGTGGGTGACGAACATGGCGACAGACCGAACGCTGACAGGGGCGGTGCCGGCCTCGGTACCTGAGACAAAAAGCACGGCGCGCTGGCTGACGCCGACCTTGCAGAGTCTCGCCCTGGCATTGCTGCTGTGCGGCATGACCCTGGGCGGCTGGTCGCTGTACCTGGGCCTGCCGCTGGTCATGCTCATCGTCTGGTTGCCGCGCCTGCGTTCGCGCGTGGCCGCGGCGCCCGCACCTACGACCGACACCCTGGCCGAGCTGACCCGCGACCTGTCCTACACCACCAGCCATAACGCACTGTCAGCGGCTGGTGTCGCCTATTCGGTCAAGCAACTGGCCGGCAAGGTCCAGTCCCAACTCGACGCGGCGGCGCAGATCGTCAGCAATGCCGAATCGATGATCGCCACCGAACAGGCCACTTCACAACTCAGCCAGCAGGCCCTGGGCGCCGCCAGCGAAGCCCATCGCAGCAGCGTGGCCGGGCGCAGCGAGCTGGTGGAATCCATCAGCCGCATGCACCAACTCAGCCAGCGCGCAAATGACAGCCGCGAGTTGATCGAAGCCTTGAGCGTACGCAGCGATGAAATCCAGCGGGTCAGCCTGGTGATCCAGTCGATCGCCAGCCAGACCAACCTGCTGGCGCTGAACGCGGCCATCGAGGCAGCACGAGCCGGTGAGCATGGCCGTGGGTTCGCCGTGGTGGCCGATGAGGTACGAGGCCTGGCCGGGCGCACAGCCGCGGCGACCGGCGAGGTCGGGGTGATGGTGGCCGACATCCAGCAGCGCACCGCCCAGGTGGTGGAGCAGATCCGTCAACTGGCCGCTGACCTGGACATTGGCGTGCAGCAGGTCGAGCACACCGGCCAACATCTGGAAAACATCGCCCGGCTCGCCGCCGGCGTCGAAACCCAGGTCAGCGCCATCGCCGAAGGCACCGACACCAATCGCGAACAACTCGACAGCCTGTTCCACGCCATCGAGCAGATGCGCGGCGACCTGTCCATCAGCGACCAGCAGACCCAGCGCCTGGCCGAGGCGGCCGTGCAGATGGAAGGCCAGGCCGAAACCATCAGCGAACGCCTGGCCGAGGTGGGCCTCGACGATTATCACCAACGGGTCTACGACCTGGCGCGCGAAGGTGCGAGCCAGATCGCCGCGCAGTTCGAGGCCGACATCGACCAGGGCCGTGTCAGCCTGGAGGACCTGTTCGACCGTAACTACCAGCCCATCCCCAATACCCAGCCGGCCAAATACCAGACCCGCTTCGACCGCTACACCGACCAGGTTCTGCCGGCGATCCAAGAGCCCTTGCTTACCCGGCATGAGGGCCTGGTGTTTGCGATTGCCTGCACCCAGCAGGGCTATGTGCCGACTCATAACAAGGTCTTCAGCCAGCCGCTGACCGGCGATCCCCAGGTGGACACGCTGAATAACCGCACCAAGCGCAAATTCTCCGATCGCACCGGGATCCGCTGCGGCAGCCACCAGCAGCCGGTGCTGCTCCAGACCTACACCCGCGACACGGGTGAGTTGATGCACGATCTTTCCGTACCAATCATGCTCAAGGGGCGTCACTGGGGTGGTTTGCGCCTGGGCTACAAACCCGAGAAGCCGCGATAGGCCTGATTACAGGTGGTGGGATTTTCAGCCCACCACAATCCCTGGTGATTGAGTTTTCCATCCAGCCACAACCCTTTGGCGAGGGAGCTTGTGTAGGAGCTGCCGAAGGCTGCGATCTTTTGATCTTTCGCTTGGGACTCAAGTGCCTGGGGAAAGATCGCAGCCTCGTTGCACTCGACAGCTCCTACAGGGCGCACCCCAGCGGGAGCAAGCCCCTCGCCACAAAAAAGCGGTGGTGGCTTTTGAGACTATTTGCCGCCGTGCAGGCGCACGTTCAGTTCGTCCACCAACAAAGCTTCTTCGCCGTCGGCGAGCAGCCATTCCCGAAGCAGGTCTTTTTGCTGGTCCGACCAGAAATCGGCCTCCACCAGCTTGATATCCTGGGCCAGCGGGTGGGCGATGATGAACTCGTCAATGGCCTTGCCGTCGGAGGGCAGGCCCAGTTGGTCAAACAGGGTCTCGATATCGTGGGAAGGTTGTTCCATGAAAGTCTCCTTTGAGTGGGGCGCCGTCGCGGCGCCTCGGTGCTTACCTTTATCTGAGGCAAGCGCTCATCAGGAGTTCGATTGGAATCAGGCGTTCAAGGCCCCTTCGTCCACGGCGGCCTTCAATGCCTTGGCCGCTTCCCTGGCAGCCTCGGCAGCGATCTGCGCAGTCTTGAACCAGCGATCTTTCTCCACCTGGTGGTAACTGACGGTGGTCAAGGGTGGCTTGGCGCGCATAACGATGACGGCCTGGAACTCGCCTTCGACCTCTCTGGCTTCGCCCCGGATAAAAAATTCGCCGATATCAAATTCCGTCACGTCGCGCCTTCTCCTCGAAGTCATACTGTGGGTGCGCGATCCGTCGATGGGCGACGGCTTCGCTGGGCGGGCAGTATGGCAGCAGTTGCCCGTCGACGGCTGAGTTAAGTCATGGACGGGCACAGATGAGTTCAGGCGCTGCTTTCCAGACGCCTGGCCAGGTAGCAGGCTTCGTTATGGTCGGTTCGGAACCCTCTTACACGTCCAGTCGATGTTTCCTCAATGTGAAAGAAACACCTGCCAGCCAAAACGACCCGATAACGCGGTTGAATCAACGAAAGGTGCAGGGTATTGACCCCGTCAAACGTGTCAGCTGTATCAACGATGCAAGGTGGGCAGGGGTGGGGCAGGGTTGTGAAAGAGGTCATGTGAATTCCTTTTCTATGGTTTACCGACGAATTGTCGGGTATTTCGAGTAGTCTCCACGCCTCCAGCTGCTCTAGAATCGGCAGTGTCGTGTGGACGGTTGCGCCTATCTAAAGCAATTTTTTTTGGGCTCGATGTCAGAAAAATGCTTTTTTAAGTGAGAAATTTCCCTAAAGTTAGTAGTCCCATCTTTTCCGATGCTCAGAGTGGCTTTTTCCTTCAGCCTCTGGCGATCTCCTGGGAAAGACGGCGAGAGCGGCAACCTTTAGTCTGCTCTCGGCCCGGGACAGGGCGCGCCGTTCACTTCGAAACTCAGTTACAGGTCCATTACGACACTACCGTCGGCACGGGTTCTCGTGGTCCGTCCTTTATGCAGGGCGGGCCTTTTTCAAAGATGGGGATGTTTCCTTGGCAGTAAGTAATCTCGACATGCATGCGTTATTCGTACTTGGTGACCTGCGGGCAAAACTGGTCAAACTCTTCCAGTCACGTTTCGTCTACATCACCGAGCAGACCGCCGAAGGTATTTATGTCGCCGAAATCGACACCGAGTCGGCGCTGGTGGTCGATGACAAGCCCAGGCTCGAACTCAAGGTCGGCGATCATTTTCGCGCAGCGGTGTTGCCCAGTCGTGAAGGTGGCAAGTTTGAAATCCGCTTTCGCGAAATCAAGCTGACGGTCTATGGCCTGGGCGATTACGCCTTCGTCACGACCCCCGGTGGTCAGGCAATTTTGTTCAAGGAAGGCCACAGTGTGGTGACCGTGTTTGCGGCCAACGAACAACTGCAAGAAGGCTTGACCAAGACCCTGAAGGCGGTCACCGCCAAGGCCGCCAAGTGGCGCAAGGGCGAACTGGTGACCTTCAAGGCCAGTGAGTGACCGTTTCAGAGCCTTTGCGCCTGAACCGTGACAGTTTCGCAAGAACTCGCTGGAACCTCGGCTACAGTCAATTGACTGAACTATTCAGGGCTTGCGTTCGGTTACGCAGGGCCGTTCAGCTATTGGGGTATCTGGCATGAGGTGCAAAGCATGAAACGAGTTCGACAGTGGCTGGCTGCCTGGGCCACCTTCGCTGTGTTGGTTTCACCCCTTCCGGCGTCGGCTGCCACAGCGCCGATCCACTTTGCCGACTTGAACTGGGAAAGTGGCAGCCTGATCACCGATATCCTGCGGATCATCGTCGAAAAAGGCTACGGGTTGCAGACCGACACATTGCCGGGCACTACCATTACCCTGGAAACCGCCCTGGCCAATAACGACATCCAGGTGATCGGCGAGGAATGGGCCGGCCGCAGCCCGGTGTGGGTCAAGGCCGAGGCCGAGGGCAAGGTGATCGCCCTGGGCGATACGGTCAAAGGCGCGACGGAAGGTTGGTGGGTGCCTGAATACGTCATCAAGGGCGACCCGGCCAAGGGCATCAAGCCCCTGGCGCCGGACCTGCGCAGTGTCGAAGACCTGGCGCGCTACAAGCATGTGTTCAAGGACCCGGAGAGCCCCGACAAGGGCCGCTTCCTCAACAGCCCCATTGGCTGGACCTCCGAGGTGGTCAACAAACAGAAGCTCAAGGCCTATGGCTTGTCTGACAGCTACGTGAATTTTCGCAGCGGCTCGGGCGCGGCGCTGGATGCGGAAATCAGCTCGACGATCCGCCGGGGCAAGCCGATCCTGTTTTACTACTGGTCGCCCACGCCACTGCTCGGGCGCTTCAAGCTGGTGCAGTTGCAAGAGCCACCGTTCGATGCCGAGGCCTGGAAAACCCTGACCGACGCCGATAACCCCAACCCGAAGCCGACCCGCTCACTGGCCTCGAAACTGTCGATTGGCGTATCCGCGCCGTTCCAGAAGCAACACCCGGACATCGCCGAGTTCTTCAGCAAGGTCGATTTACCCATCGAACCGTTGAACAAGGCCCTGGCCGACATGAGCGAGAAGCGCACGCCACCCCGTGAAGCCGCCGAGGCGTTCCTCAAGGCGCATCCGCAGGTCTGGCAGGCCTGGCTGCCCAAGGAGGTAGCGGACAAGGTGTCTGCCGGTCTCTAGGCCTCGCGTGCCGGCAGGTTGAACTCTTGATCCTGGGCAATGAGTCATTCGCTGGAAACTGGCAACCTGTACCCATCCAGCGAAATGCCAAATTCAAGCTAGGATGAGTGTTCAACCCTTTTCAGGAGGCTGGCGAATGACGCTTTTATTGGCTCGGTCGCTGGTCGCAGTGTTTGCGACCATCAGCTTGATTCATATGTATTGGGCCCTGGGCGGGCGGTGGGCGGCCAAGGCTGTGGTGCCTCAGGTGCCGACGAAGCAGGGAGAGGCGTTGCGGCCGGCATTCAACCCCTCGGGCTGGCTGACCTTGCTGGTGGCCGTGGCACTGCTGATGGTGGCGCTGCTGGTGTGCCTGCGGGTCGGCCTGCTGGCGCAGCCGGTCACCCATCGGGCGTTGCAGTGGCTGATCAGCGCGATTGCCTTGCTGATGTTCGCCCGGGCCATTGGCGAGTCGGAGCTGGTGGGTTTCTTCAAGGAGGTCAAGGGCTCGACCTTCGCCAGGCTCGACACCTGGGTCTATTCGCCGTTGTGCGTGGTGCTTGGGGCCGGGCTGCTGACGGTGGCGTGGGCCTGAGTCTCTAACGGCGAACGCAGCCGTGGCGAGAGCTTGCTCCCGCTGGGCTTGTGTAGGAGCTGCCGAAGGCTGCGATCTTTTGATCTTCGTTCGAGACTCAAGTGTCTGGGGAAAGATCGCAGCCTCGTTGCACTCGACAGCTCCTACAGGGCGCAGCCCAGCGGGAGCAAGGGGGCGGCTCAAGATAGCAGTCAGCCATCCTGCCCGGTCCTGCGACTGCTGACCTCCGCCGGCACATCATCCCCAGCCATGCGCTTGCGGAACAACGCCGCTCGGGCCAGCAGCAGGGTTGTCACCGGGACGGTGATGGACAACAGGATCGGTATCAGCCAGGCGTGCAACACCGGCCCGGACTTGAGCGCTGAAAAATACACGATCGAAGCCAGTGCCACGCACCAGGCGCCCAGTGTGGACGCCAGGGCCGGAGGGTGCATGCGTTGAAAATAATCCTTCAACCGCACCAGGCCGATCGCCCCGGCCAGGGCGAAGAGGCTGCCGAGCACCAGCAGGATCGCCACCGGGATTTCGACCCACATCGACAGTTCGCCGTTCATTCGATCACCTCGCCACGCAACAGGAACTTGGCCAGGGCAAACGAGCCGACAAAGCCGAACAAGGCGATCAGCAACGCCGCCTCGAAATAGGTGTCACTGGCATAACGGATGCCCAGCACCAACATCATCAGCATCGCCACGATGTACAGGTAGTCCAGGGCCAATACCCGATCCTGCGCCGAAGGTCCCCTGAACAGCCGCCACAGGGTCAATGCCATCGCCAGGGAGAACAGGAACAGGCTCAACAGGATCGCATTGGACAGCAAGGGGCTCATTGGAAAATCTCCATCAACGGGCGCTCGTAGGTGGCCTTGAAATGCGCGATGAATGACGCCTCGTCCTCCAGATCGAACACATGTATCAGCAAAATGCTGCGGTCCAGGGCCAGTTCCGACCAGACTGTCCCCGGAATCACCGTGGTGATCATCGACAGCGCGGCCAGGCCGTTGGCGTCGTGCAGGTCCAGCGGCACCTTGATGAACCGCGAGCGAGGCGGGCGGCGCCCGGCGTTGAGCACCCCCCAGGCTACCGCCAGGTTGGACACCAATACGTCACGGCCCACCAGCAGAAACAAGCGCAATACCACCCACGGTCGCCGGATACGGATGGGCCGCGGTCGCAACCGGCGCATCATCAGCGGCGCCAGGAAGCCCAATGCGGCGCCCAGCAGCAGATGGCCGGCGCTGACGGACACGTTCAACACCAGCCACAGCACGCCCAGCGCCAGGGACAGCCACGGGGCGGGAAACAGGCGCTTCATGGCTGCACCTCCCGCAACGCGGCGCGAGCTTCGGGGTTGGGCACGGCGCGGGTGGCGAGTACTGACATCACGTAATGTTCCGGGTTGTTCAGTGCATCGGCGGCCGATTGGGTATAGCGCAGCAATGTTTCGGCCTTGAAGGTCAGGGCGATGCCCAGGCCCAGCAGCACGATGATCGGCAGGCACTCGAACGGTCGCAGCAACGGTGACGGTCGCTCTTGCGGCGTCCAGAAACGCTGGATGCCCAGGCGTGAGAAGGCAATCAAGGAGGCCAGCCCCGACAGGATCAGCAACGCCAACAGGCCCCACGCCTGGTTCGACACCAGTGCCTCGGTGCTGGCCCCGAACCCTTGGGGATTGAGCAGGGCGCTGAGCAGGCTCAGCTTGCCGATGAACCCTGACAGCGGCGGCATGCCGATAATCAACAGCGCACAGAAGATAAAGCTCAAGCCAAGGAAGGCCATGGTCCAGGGAATCACTTGCCCGACCACGGCTTTCTGCTCGTCATCGAGGTTGATGCCCTTGGGCAGTTGCAAGGACTCCAGCGGTCGCGGCAACGTGTCGAGGTCGTCATCCAGGGACAGTTCGTTGGCCGAGCGTGAGCGTTCGATCAGCTCGGCCAGCAAGAACAGCGCGCAAAGCGCCAGGGTCGAGCTCACCAGGTAAAACAGCGCCGCGCCCACCAGGTTCGGTTGGGCGAAGCCGATGGCCGACAACAGGATGCCGGCCGAAACCAGGATGCTCAGGCTCGCCATGCGCTCCAGGCGTTGGGCCGCCAGAATGGCGATGGCCGCGCAGACAATGGTCGCCATGCCGCCGTAGACCAGCCAGTCGGCGCCGAAATACGCCGAGGCGCCGGCCTGGCCGGAGAACAGCAACGTCCACAGGCGCAGGATCGTGTAGACGCCCACCTTGGTCATGATCGCAAACAGCGCTGCCACCGGTGCGCTGGCGGCGCTGTAGGCCGGCACCAGCCAGAAGTTCAGCGGCCACATGCCGGCCTTGGCCAGGAACGCCACCGCAAGGATGCCTGCCCCGGCGTGCAGCAAACCGCGGTCAGCCTCCGGTACCAGCGGGATTTTCAGGGCCAGGTCGGCCATGTTCAACGTGCCGGTGACGCCGTAGATCAGCGCTGCGCCAATCAGGAACAACGACGAGGCCAGCAGATTGATGGAAATGTAATGCAGGCCCGACGACACCCGCGCCCGGCCCGAACCGTGCAGCATCAGGCCGTAGGAGGCCGCCAGCAAGACCTCGAAGAACACGAACAGGTTGAACAGGTCCGCCGTCAGGAAGGCACCGTAGAGGCCCATCAGTTGGATCTGGAACAGCGCGTGGAAACTCGCCCCGGCGCGGTCCCAGCGGGCCATGGCGAACAGCAGCGCGCTGACGCCGATGATGCCGGTCAGCACCAGCATCAGCGCCGACAGGCGATCGACCACCAGCACAATGCCAAACGGTGCCTGCCAGTTGCCCGGCAGATACACGCCAATGGACGCGGGCAAGGCCTGGTCCTGGGTCCAGTACAGCAACAGCACGGCGATGCCCAGGCCCAGCAGGCTGGAAAGCAGATTGATCCGCGCCTTGAGCGGGCGGTGTTTCTCGCCGAGCATCAGCATCAACGCGGCGGTCAGCAGCGGCAGCAGGATGGGCGCGGCGATCAGGTGGGGAGAGAACATCATTCCTTGGGCTCCCGACCGTCCACGTGGTCAGTACCGGTCAGACCACGGGACGCCAGCAGCACCACCAGGAACAGCGCGGTCATGGCGAAGCTGATCACGATGGCGGTCAGCACCAGCGCCTGGGGCAGCGGGTCGGTGTAGTGCAGCAGGTCCTGGGGCACGCCATCCTTGATGATCGGTTCCTTGCCGATGAACAGGCTGCCCATGCTGAAGATGAACAGGTTGACGCCGTAGGACAGCAGGCACAGGCCCATGACCACCTGGAAGGTCCGTGGTCGCAGCACCAGCCAGACACCGGAGGCGGCCAGTACGCCGATTGCGATTGCGATGACTTCTTCCATCAGGCGGTGGTTCCTTTGGCGGGGGCGACGGGTTTGGCATGCAGGCCCGGCTTATGGGCCCGTACCGATTGGTGCGCCAGGGCGGTGAGGATCAACAGTGTGGAGCCGACCACCACGGCGTACACGCCGATGTCGAAGAACAGCGCGCTGGCCACATGGAAATCACCCAGCAGCGGTAATTCGAAATGCCAGGTGTGGGTGGTCAGGAACGGATAACCCACGGCCATCGCCCCCAGGCCCGTGGCGGTGGCGAACAACAGCCCGGTGCCCATCCAGCGCAGCGGTCGCAGGCTCATTTGCGCCTCGACCCACTGGGTGCCGGCGACCATGTATTGCAGGATGAACGCCACCGACATCACCAACCCGGCCACGAAGCCGCCACCGGGTTGATTGTGGCCGCGCATGAACAGGTAGAACGACACCACCAAGGCGATCGGCAACAGCAGGCGCACCAGCACCGACGGCACCATCATGAAGCCCAATGCAGTGTCGCTGGCATGGCGCGGGTTGACCAGGTCGGTGACCACGTCCGGTGCCAGCAGGCGCTGTTGCGCTGGTAGCTGCATGCTTTCCTTCGGCGGACGGAAACGTCGCAGCAGGGCGAACACCGCCAGGGCCACTGCCACCAGCACGGTGATTTCCCCGAGGGTGTCGAAGCCGCGGAAGTCCACCAGCATCACGTTCACCACGTTGCTGCCGCCGCCTTCGGGCAGGGCACGGCTCAAGTAGAACGAAGAAATGTCGTTGGGCGTCTGGCGCGTGAGCATCGCATAGGACAACAGCGCCATGCCGCCGCCGACGGCGATGGACAGCAGCAAGTCGCGCAGGCGGCGGATGCGCGCGCGGCGCTCGCTGTTGGGCCGGGGCAAGGCGTCCTCGATCCGCCGTGGCAGCCAGCGCAAGCCCAGCAGGATCAGCACGGTGGTGACCACTTCCACCACCAGTTGCGTCAAGGCCAGGTCGGGCGCGGAGAACCAGACGAAGGTCACGCAGGTCATCAGGCCACAGACGCTGACCATGGTCAGGGCCGCGAGCCGGTGGTACTTGGCCTGCCAGGCCGCGCCCAGGGCACAGGCGATCGCCAGCAGCCACAGGGCGACGAAGACGATGGAGCCGGGGATCTTCGGCCGGTCGCCCCAGACCAGCGTGCTGTGCAGCATCGGGACCAGCCCGGCGAGCACCGCAACCAGGACCAGCCAGAACAACTGGGCCTGCAGGCGGCGGGTGCTGATCCGTCGTTCCAGGCGCCGGCCTTGGCGCATCATCATTACCAGGGAACGTTCGAACAGGCGCTTGCCGCTGAGTCGGCCAATGAACGGCGGGTGCGTGATGTGCCCTTGCCGGAGCTGTTTGCGCAGCAGCAGGTACAGGACGATGCCGCCGGACATGGCTACCAGGCTCATGATCATCGGTGCGTTCAGGCCGTGCCAGATCGCCAGGCTGTACTGCGGCAGCGTCCCTCCCACCACCGGCAACGCGGCCGCGGCGAGTAACGAGCCGACCACTTGGGCGGGGAAAATCCCCACCACCAGGCAGGTGAACACCAGCAACTCCACCGGCGCGCGCATCCAGCGCGGTGGTTCGTGAGGGGTATGGGGCAGGTCGGTGGCGGTGGGGCCGAAGAACACATCCACGGTGAAGCGCAGGGAATAGGCGACGCTGAAGGTCCCGGCGATGGTGGCGATGATCGGCAGCGCCAGTTCGACCCAGGCCGTGGCGGAAATGAACACGGTCTCGGCGAAGAACATTTCCTTGGACAGGAAACCATTGAGCAGCGGCACCCCGGCCATTGCCGCGCTGGCAACCATGGCCAGGGTCGCGGTGAACGGAATCAGCCGCACCAGGCCGCTGAGCTTGCGAATGTCACGGGTGCCGCTTTCGTGGTCGATGATCCCGGCGGCCATGAACAGCGAGGCCTTGAAGGTGGCGTGGTTGAGGATATGAAACACCGCCGCCACGGCCGCCAGGGGGCTGTTCAGGCCCAGCAGCAGGGTGATCAGCCCGAGGTGGCTGATGGTGGAGTAGGCCAGCAGGCCCTTGAGGTCGTTCTGGAACATCGCGCAGTAGGCGCCCAGCAGCAACGTACAGGCCCCCGCGCCGCCGACGATGTAGAACCATTCTTCGCTGCCCGACAGCGACGGCCATAATCGCGCCAGCAGGAACACCCCGGCCTTGACCATGGTCGCCGAGTGCAGATACGCCGACACCGGCGTGGGGGCAGCCATGGCATGGGGCAGCCAGAAGTGGAACGGAAACTGAGCGCTTTTGCTCAAGGCGCCGATCAGGATCAGCGGCAACAGGATGGGGTAGAGGGCATGGGCACGGATCAGGTCGCCGGCGGCCAGGACCTTGTCCAGCTCATAGCTGCCCACCACATGGCCGAGCAGCATCACCCCGGCCAACAGGCAAAGCCCGCCGGCCCCAGTCACCATCAACGCCATATAGGCACCGCGTCGAGCGTCGGCGCGGTGGTGCCAGTAGCCGATCAGCAGGAACGAGAACAGGCTGGTCAGTTCCCAGAAAAACACCATCTGGATCAGGTTGCCGGAGATCACCAGCCCGAGCATGGCGCCCATGAACGCCAGGAAAAAGGCGAAGAAGCGTGGCACCGGATCGTCCGGTGACATGTAGTAGCGAGCGTACAGCGACACCAGCGTGCCGATGCCCAGCACCAGCACCGAAAACAGCCAGGCGAACCCGTCCATGCGCAATACGAAATCCAGGCCCAGGCTGGGCAACCAGGCGTAGTGCTCACGGATCACGCCGCCGTCGGCGATCTGCGGGTACAGCAAGGCCACCTGAACCGTGCCGACCAGGGCCACGAGGCCGGCCAGCAGTGATTCGGCGTTACGGGCGTTATGCGGCAGCAGCGCCGCGACACAGCTGCCGATGAAGGGCAAAAGCAATAGAACTATCAGTGACATAGGCTTCTATTCGGCGGGTGGGTAGCAGGGATCATACGTGGCGTATTCCCGATCACCAACCGTGAGGGTGTCGCAGAATCCTACAAGGTAGGGGGGAGTTTTCCTGTTTCGAGTTGTTTTGATGAGCGCCGGGACGTCGGGATCGGCCACGGGTATCAAGGCACTCGTACCATAAGAACAGTTTCCGGATGCGGTAGGTATGTACCGCAGCCGAGCATGGCTTCATCGCCATCCTGCGCCATACAGAAAAGGAGATCTGTATGGCAAAGCGAACATTTAGCGATGGATCAAATGGAACGGTAGTTATCAGACCGGGGCGACCCTCATCGGGTGGCGGTTCCGGTGGCGGGTATGGCGGCGGCTTCGGAGGAAACCGCGTCGGAGCGACAGGAGGCCCCAAGCGTTCAGCCAAGGGCATGGAAAAGCGGCGGCAAGCGACGCTCAAGCGCCAGGCCGAGGAAGCGAAAGCCGCTGCAAAAGCGAAGGCCGACGCCGAAAAAGCCAAGGCCGCCGCTGCCGCAAAAGCCAAGGAGCAGGCACGCCAACAAGCGCTGGCGACGATGGTGCAGCGCTACACCACCACCCGGGCCGAGGTGGATCGAAACTTCGCGAGTAAAAAGCAACAGCTCGACGCATCGCTTCAAAAGGAAATTTCGGCAGCAAAACGGCCGCCCACCTCGAACTCGACCGAGCGTTGGCAGCTTTACACCATCACCAAGGAAAAAAACGAAATCGACGGGCTGATCGCCCGCAAGACCAAGGAGCTCAACGCCAGGAATCTCGCGGCTCGCGTCTTTGACGGACAGGATCCGCTCACCCGTTCGGCGAACGACTACCGCACGCGACTGGATCAATTTGGCGCCTCACTCGATGAGGGTCATCGACTCTGGGAGCAGAGTTACACCGCAGCCCAGGAGGCGCGACTGCTGTCCGCGCAGATCAAGGCCCTGAGCGAAAAATCCAACGCGCTGGCACGGCATCATGCCGAACAGGCGGTGGCTTGGCGTGAACGGGAAGCTGTCTGGGAGCGCCAGCGTCAATACGCCGAACAACGGGCGGCGCGCATTCGCTTCAAACAGCAGATGGATGAAAGCGTCCGGCTGGAGCGGTTCAGGCAAGTCCATACCGTGAGTGTGCCCGCCTCTTCGTTGACAGCGGGCGGGATGGTGTTGAGCCAGGGGACCGTGTTTGTGCCCCGGCAAGACACGGCGGTATTGGACAAAGCTGTCCAGTCGGCCGTGGAGATGCTCGGTGAGTTAAAGAGCATTGCCTTGAAGGGGCCAGGTTTATTTATCGCGCTGGCGACACACACCACCCCTCTGGGCAACGGAGAACTCACTGTCGAGCAACGTCGGCGACTGTTTCAAGGCGTTGGCGTACCGGTCCAAACACTGGGTCTGGCGGACGAGCAGAGGCTGAGCTCAGTTGCCGATGCAGGTGGCTCGGTGGAAATGCCTCACCGGCTCAAACCTGAAACCGTGTCCGAAGGCACCACGATCCACGTCGCCAATACCGGAGGGGCAATCAGCGCTCAGGTTCCGGTCATCAATGCAGTCCTGGACCCTCTGACCGGCCTCTATAACGCCGAAGTTCCCGGTGTTGTAACCCGGCAACTACAGTTCGCCACATACGCGGTCCCACGCACTTCCCCGACAAGCCCGCCAGCGCTGATGCTCATGGCGCCACAAGTCGAGACCCTGCCGGCGGGCGTGGACCTGCGCATTCAAGACTGCATCGTCTGCGTGCCCGGGCTGCCGCCGACCTATTTCTCATTCGATTTGCCACCCCTGGGCTCGGGCATTGTCACGGGTGCCGGCAAGCCGGCTGCGAATGATTGGTGGAGCAAGGCCAGCCAGCCCCAGGGCGCGGCCATTCCCGAGCAAGTCGGCCATCAGATGCGGGCGCAGACGATAAAGTCATTCAGCGCCTTGGACCAGGCACTGTGGCGCACCCTCGCCGAGCATCCGACGCTGTGGGACAACACAGACGAACTCAACCAAAAACGCATCGAACGAGGTTTTGCGCCCTACGCGCCGAAAAGCACGTGGGTCGGTGAGCGCCGTGAATTTGAACTGCGTTATCTAAACCGCGCCGAGCTGGGTGAAAACCCTTTCAATTTCGACCGCATCAGCATCACCACCCCAAACAGCCTGCTTGGCAGGCCGGGCATCGTACCGGCGGTCATCCCCTGGCCAGCGCCTCCAATCGGCAACGGCACCCGAACGCCCTTGGTCCCCCCGGGCATCGAACAGCTTGGGCCCACCACCTCACCGATTACACCGCCACTCTCGTCGGTGTATCCCGGCAAACCCGTCATCCCGGTCCTACCGGAAAACGAGACGTTTCCGGCTGTTGACCCGGGGCAAGTCGGTGCCAATATTCCGGGGTATCCGACGGACATGGAACTGCCTTCGCCGGGGTTGGTGTTTGTCGGTCCGCCGGTGGAACCCTTGGAGGTGGGGCCGTATAACGAACTCAGTGGTCGAAGTAGAGGGGATGGGTTGGATATTGACCATATTCCGTCGAGGAAAGCGCTGGAGACCTATATTCGTATGAATTTTGAAACTTGGGACTACGACACGATTTCGGATCTCATCCGAAGGGCTCCAAGCATCGCAATTCCTTCTGGTGTTCATCAAAAATTTAGTGAGACCTACGGTGGGCGCAATAATCTCGATAGGCGCATAAAAGACGCTACAAATCTGGAAGCCGCGGTGAGCAACAATTTCGCAGCGCTCAAACCGGGTCTTGTCGAGTCAGGGTTTTCGGAGGCTGAGCTAAATGCAGCTCAAGAATCACTACATGACCTTCACAAAGAACAAGGATGGTACTAATGAAAAGAGTTGAGCTTGAAGAGCTTATTAGAAGTATTGGAAGTAGTCATGAGACCTTGATAAGTCGTGGGCTCCTGCCGGATTGGCCGTTGAGTGAAATGTATGAAGGTCGGGATCGGTTGGGGTTTAAGCCAGAGCTTGGTATCAATATGGACTTCTGGCGAGTGACGAAAAAATTTGAAACCCTTTTCATTACGCTCAGAAAAACCACACCTTCAACATCTGCATATCAGGGCGAGCTTCCCGCCCCCTATGTTCGGGAGATGACAAAAACTGATGTGCACGCGATTTTTGGCGAGCCGATGATATCAAAAGGTCCCATTAAAATGCCGCTACCGATCGGGCAGACAGGAGGGTGGGAGTCCTACCAATTGGATCCAGAGCGGTATCTTGGTAAAAAGGTTGTATTTCAATATGGCGTTGATATGAGAGTAAATACCTTGGTTTTTACCTTGCTAGATACAGGTCACTCTTGAGGTTACTTAGCTTGTATGGATAAGGGAGAGCTGTCGATGCAGGATTTGCATAAAAAACAAGGTTGGTATTGATGAAATCTTTTGAGCTTGAAGTGCTCATTGAACGTATTGGGAGTCAATATTAGGTATTGGTAAGCGAGGGCATACTGCCCGATCAGCCATTGACCGAAATGTATGAAGGACGAAATCGACTTGAGTTTGAGCCAGAGCCCGGAATAGAGTTGGGGGTCTGGCGGGAGACGGGGCGATTCGAGACGCTTTTCGTTTCGCTTATACGAACCACACCCTCAACGAAAGAGTATAAAGGCGAACTTCCTGCTCTCTATATGTCGGAAATGACGCAGTCTGATATTCATAGGGTTTTCGGGGAACCGATGGCATCGAAAGGCCCAATAAAAATGCCAGTGCCGATAGGGATGACTGGGGGGTGGGATTCGTACCCGTTGGACCCAGAACTGTATCCCGGTAAAAAGGTTGTTTTTCAATATACCCAGGATATGAGAGTAAAGACCTTGGTCTTCACTTTGATAGATAAAGGACACCGTTGATCAAGATGATGAGCGTGCCGAATCACTTTTATCGAGAATGGCTGCTAAATGATCTTCAAAAAAATATGAAGGCTATACCGAATTTGAGTTTTTACAAACCCGGCTTCAAACCAGAATAGACCAAGCCCCGTGTACGCATCTGCTCGAACAATCGAGCAGGTGCGTTACCGAGCAGCATGTTTAAACAAGGAAAACCATAGATGGAACTTAAACCCAAACTCCAGGATTACACCGAGGCCGAGTTTCAGGCGTTCGTAGGGAAAATCTGGAATGTCGACATGGGCAAAGAAGAGCATGACCGACTGATCAACCACTTCGATCGAATCGTCGGGCACCCCAAAGGCGCGGACCTGCTGTTTTACCCGGACGACACCGTGAATATGAATTCGCCGAATGCGGTCGTCTACTTTGTAAAACAGTGGCACTTCAAAAAGAACGTTATCCCCTTCAAGGGTGGGGTACTGCCTGCCCCGGCCAAGCCCGCGCCTCGCTTGAACATGGCGCAACACGCGACGGCAAGAGCCCAGCGCGAGTTTGCCAATGCACAGCAGATGGCCTCGGACATCACCGCCGCAGACCAGACGGTTGAAAAGGCCTTTACCCAGCTGGAGCTTGCTACCCGGCAACGACAAACCCAACAAGATGCTGAGCAGACGCTGGATGCACTCAAGCAGAGCATGCGGCAATTGGAGCAAGCGCAGCACGAAGTGGTCATGGCCGTTGGCGCGTTCGAGCGGCGTAAAATGCGTGTCGAGTTTGCCCTGAACGGCGCCCAGCGTGATCTCACCTATAACAAAGCCGACCAGGCGCTCTGGCAAGCGAATTCACGACAGGCCACTGCCAATCATGGTCGTTATCTTGCGCGACTGACCTCGATCGCCCAGCGGCATGCCGTTCTTCACGCCGCCGCTGAAGCCGTACTGGAACGTTCCTCGCAGCAATTGATGCGGTTGCGTGGAGAGGACAGCAGCCCAGTATTGTTTCGCATGTCCGCTGCAAACGGTACGAGGCACCCAAACCTGTTGCTGAGCGATGCGCCGCCACTAAGGGTTAGTCAACGGGTGGATTTGCAAAAATCCATTCGCTCAGCCGTCGCCGAGTTCAATTGGTTGATGACGCATCCAGAGCAGGGGCACGCCGGGCAATATGCCGAGGTCCTGGGTTTTGATCTTGTCAGTCGAACCAAAGAGGCGCGTTTTGGCCTGTGTGTGGCGCTGGCCGAGATCTCTGCAGTCGAACAGGACTGGCAGGCCCTCGCCGCGCGGCAGGGCGAGGTGGCGTTGCCGTTGCGAATGAGCACTGCAACGGTCGCGACAAAACCTGGCAGCCGTTTCAGGGGCCTGAAAGAAATACGTGAACTGTTTCAGATCTACATCACGCCTGCCACGGGTGTGTTGCCGTCCAAGGTGCGTGTGAGGTTGGCAGTTTGGGATGAAGTTGGACGGGTTTTTCGCTTGACCACGGACGGCCCGCAGGCCCGAGTGATTGAATGGAGTCGTGCGGATAGCTTGGAGGCGCCTATTGCGTCCGAGCAAAATCGACTCGATTCTGCCGGTTTCATTCACGCTTCGCCGGTACCGACATTGGAAACTTTTGAATCCATCGAAGAGGTTCGATTCGATGATTATGTCGTGGTGTTTCCCCAGGAATCGGGATTGGAGCCGGTCTATGTTGTGTTCAACGACCGTCGAAGCGCGTGATTGAAGACACTTGGGTAATGCCAGTCAGGAGATAACACGCCATACCTATAACCCGTGGCGAGGGAGCTTGCTCCCGCTGGGCTCGTGTAGGAGCTGCCGAAGGCTGCGATCTTTTGATCTTGATCTTTCGCTTGGGATTCAAGTGTCTGGGAAAGGATCGCAGCCTCGTTGCACTCGTCAGCTCCTACACAGCTCATAAGCTTCTACCGGCCTCACTGCTCGCGCTCAAGCGCCTCATCCACCTCGACAACACCTTTGCTCCGGGTCTTCAGCTCACTGACAATCACCGCCGCCACGATCAGTGCTGCGCCGAACAAGGCAATCGCTGGCAGCCGCTCGCCCGCCAGGCGCCCGGCGATGCCGGCCCACACCGGTTCACCGGCATAGATCAGCGTGGCGCGGGTGGGCGAGACGCTTTTCTGGGCCCAGTTCATCGCCACCTGGATCGCTGCGCTGGCGGCGCCCAGGCCCACGGCGCTGACCAGCAGCAGCCAGGAAAAATCCGGAATTTTTTCCTGCGTCGGCACCACCATCAGGAAGGCCAACACTGCGGTGCTTGCCAGTTGCACCACGGTCACCCGGCGCACATCGACCTGGCCGGCATAGGCGCTGATCAGGATGATCTCGGCGGCGATGGCGATGGCGCTGATCAGCGTGGCGATCTCACCGGGGCTGAAGTTCAGCGAAGCCCCGGCCGGGCCCGACACCAGCATCAGCCCGGTGAACGCCAGCATGATGCCGAGGCTGGGCATCAAGCCCGGTCGACGGCCCAGCACCAACCATTGCAGCAAGGGCACGAACGGCACGTAGAGCGCGGTGATGAACGCTGACTGGCTGCTGGGGATGGTTTGCAGGCCGACGGTCTGCAAGCCATAGCCGAGCATGATTGCTACACCGATAAAGGACCCGGCCTTGAGTTCGAACAAGGTCAGCTCCCGGAGATGCCGCCAGGAGAACAGCGCGACAAACCCCGCGGCGGCGGCAAAGCGCAAGCCGACAAAGAACATCGGTCCGCTGACGGTCATGGCGTGCTGCACCAACAAGAAGGTCCCGCCCCAGATCATGGTGATCAGCACCAGCACGCATTCGGCCTTGCTGAACCGGGAGAAACGGGAGGAAGCTTGAGGGGAGTTCACCGATGTCATGACCTTGCGCGCCACTTGAGGCGGACGCACAATGCGCCCGAAGTTGGGCAGTATAATGCGCAGCCCTAGCATGTGAGCAATATAGTGCACAAAGAAACCGGCCAGCGGGCGTCCGTCCTGCAACACGTCAGCCAGAACGTCCGTCGCCTGCGGCATGCCGCACAGCTTAGCCAGACCGCGCTGGCGGAACTGTCCGGGGTCAGCCGGCGAATGCTGGTGGCTATCGAAGCCGGGGAAAAGAACGTCAGCCTGACCACCCTGGACCGTGTCGCCGAGGCCCTCGACGTGGCCTTCAGCGACTTGATCCAGGCTCCCGACGCCCGCGACCCAAGCCGCATCAATGAACTGGCCTGGGCCGGGACCATTGCCGGCAGCAAAGCCGTATTGCTCGCCAAGGCTACCGCCAGCCGTGAAGTGGAACTCTGGGAATGGCGCCTGGAGCCCGGCGAGTATTACGCTTCGGAGCCCGATGCCGACGGTTGGAGCGAGCAACTCTACGTATTCGAGGGCTGCCTGACCCTGCTGTTGGGCAGCGAGGAGCGCCGGATTGGCGCCGGTGAGTTTTTCATGTTTGCCAGCAACCAGCCCCATGCCTATCGCAACGATGGCCCGGTGGCGGCGAGATTCGTACGCAATGTGGTGATTTGATTCCGGGAGAGCGGTATGGGTACAGCGCTGGAGCGATATGAGCAGGGCATTATCCGGGAGGCCGATATCCTGATCATCGGCGGCGGCCTGAGCGGCGCCATGCTGGCGGCGCAATTGCTGCGCTTGCCGGGCCGGCGCGAAGTGCTGATTGTCGAGCCGCGCAGCGAACTGGGTCGGGGCGAAGCCTACAGTGCCGTGGAGCTGGGCCACACCTTGAACGGCAACGCGGCCCGCATGAGTGTCGACCCGGACAACGCCGATGACCTGACCCAATGGCTCACCGCGTTCATCGAGGCCGGCGGCTGGCCCGAGGCGGATCAGCAACAGGTGCCGATCAGCGAGTTGTTCCCGCCCCGGGGAATGTTTGGCCTCTATGTGCAGCAACGCCTGGCCGAGGCCCGCGAGGTGGGCGCACGAAACGGTTCGACCGCCGAGCACGTGCGCGGGGAGGCCGTGGACCTGCGGGTTGTCGACGATGCTGTAGTGCTGACGCTGGATGACGGCCAGGTCTTGCGCGGCCGTTTCGCGGTGCTGGCCACCGGTATGTTCCCGGCGGCACGCACCCCGCAAACCGAATCCAGCGGCTTGAATGCCGCGGCATTGGATCCTTGGGATGTCGCGGCCATGCGGCAACTGGATCCGCAGTCAACGGTGATGATCATCGGCTCGGGGCTGACCATGGTCGATGCCGTGGTGTCCCTGGAGCAAGCTGGGCACCGCGGGCCGATTGAAGTGTTTTCCCGCCACGGCCTGCTACCCCATGTGCGTCGCCAGCCACCCGCCTGGGTGGATTTTCTCGCCGACGATCACAGTCTGCGTTCGCCCCGCCAACTAATGCGGGCCCTGCGCGAGCAATGCCATCAGGCCCACGCCGAAGGGATCGATTGGCAGGCCCCGTTGGACACCGTGCGCGCGCACATCGGGCGCTTGTGGAACCAGGCCAGCGATGTGCAGCGCCGGCAGTTCGTGCGGCATGTGCGGCCCTGGTGGGAGAGCCATCACCATCGCTCGCCACCGTTAAGTGCTGAATTGGTGGCGCGTCTGCACGAAGAAGGGCGGTTGCGGATCCAGGCGGCGTCGTTCAAGGGGCTGGCCGCGTCTGCCGATGGATTAGTGGCCATTAGCGTGCGCCGACGGGGCGAGGCTGAACTGGAAGTGGTGCAGGGTGCCGCGCTGATCAACTCCAGCGGCATTGAATATGATTGGCGGCGTGTTGCCCGGCCGTTGCCGCAACAGCTGTTGGCCCGTGGACTGATTCAGCCTGGGCCGCTGGCCTTGGGCATCGCCGCGCGTGCCGATGGCGCGGTACTGGATGCCAAAGGCAACCCCGCCGACCGCCTGTTCGCCATGGGCCCGCCATTGCGCGGAATGTGGTGGGAAAGCACCGCCGTGACTGATGTGGCGAGCCAGGCCAAGGCGCTGGCGGGGCGGTTGGTTGAACTGCAATCCCAAGATTGAAGTTGGACACACCGCTGTGGCGAGGGGATTTATCCGCGCTGCGTGGGAGCAAAGCTTGATCGCGATGCAGGCGCCTCGGCTCCCAGGGAGACCGTGTCATCTTCATCGCGGGCAAGCCTTGCTCCCACAGATGGGAATAAATCCCCTTCCACACGGGTTCACAAAATGGGCACAAATGAGCGCTTATAGCTCGCTGACCTTCACCCAACGCTCCTCCCGCGCCGCCACACGAATCGCCGCCGCCAGCCGCTCCACTTCCCAGGCCTCTTCAAAATCCGTCCCGCTGCCGCCTTCGCCGGCAAGCGTCATCACCAGTTCATGCACTTCCAAAGTCTTCAACTCGTTGTACCCCAACTGGTGCCCGGCCGCCGGGCTGAACGCGGCATAACCCGGCAGATCCGGACCGGCCAGCAGGCGCTGGAAACCTGCCTGGCCGCCGCGACACAGGCGCAGTTCATTCAGCCGTTCCTGATCGAATGCCAGGGTGCCGAGGGTGCCGCTGATCTCGAAGCTCAGGTGGTTCTTGTAGCCGTGCTTGAGCCAACTGCTGCTCACCGTGCCCCGGGCGCCGTTGGCGAAACGCAGCAGCGCATGGACCTGGTCATCCACCGCGATGGCGCGTTGTTCGGCATTGCCGGCGTTGGCAGGGCGTTGGTGGTGCACGGTCTGGCTGTCGGCGCACACCGCCTCGACATCGCCCAATAGGTGCCGGGCCATGGCCAGCAAGTGGCTGCCCAGGTCCGCCAGTGCGCCACCGGCGTGGGCCGCTTCACAGCGCCATGACCATGGCGAGGCCGGGTCGGCCATGAAGTCTTCGCTGAACTCGCCCTGGAAACTGATGATCTGCCCCAGTTCGCCGCGCTGGATCATGTCCCGCGCTCGTTGGATGATCGGGTTGTGCTGGTAGTTGTAGCCGACCCGCGTCACCACCCCGGCCGCCTTGGCCGCCTGGCGCATCTGCTCGGCCTGTTCCAGGGAAACCGCCAGGGGCTTTTCACAATAGACTGGCTTGCCCGCCGCCAGCGCCGCCATGGCCATGGGAAAGTGCAGGTGGTTGGGCGTGGTGATGGCGATCAGGTTGACCTTCGGGTCGTCGATCAGTTGTTGCCAGTCGCTGTGGGCCGTTTCGAACCCCCAACTGTGGGCGCATTGCCGGGCACGCTGCGGATCGGCGTCGGCCAGGGCCGCCAGTTTCAGGTTCAGGGGGAGGTCGAACACCGCCTTGGCGTTGTGGAACGCCAAGGCATGGGCACGGCCCATGAAGCCGGTGCCAATCAGACCGATGCCGAGTTCACGCATGAGAAAGAGCCCTTTGAATTATTGTTTTCAGAAGGACTCTTTATGGAATAAATATTCGCTAATTGCAAATGTTGGAATAAATATTCATTTGTGTTGTCACTGCAGATCATCCCACAGGATGAATGTCGTGATCAGGACAGGAACCCACCATCGACATTCAACGCCACACCCGTGGTGTAGCTCGACGCATCGCTGGCCAGGTACAACACCGCGCCGGCCATTTCGCTCGGGTCGGCCACGCGCTTGAGGGGGATCTGCGCCAGGGCGGTCTTCAGGATGGCGTCGTTCTTGACCAGTGCCGAAGCGAACTTGGTGTCGGTCAGGCCCGGCAACAGGGCGTTGCAGCGGATGCCGAACTGCGCGCATTCCTTGGCGAAGACCTTGGTCATGTTGATCACCGCGGCCTTGGTCACCGAGTAGATGCCCTGGAAGATTCCCGGCGAGATGCCGTTGATCGACGCCACGTTGATGATGCTGCCGCCGCCGTTCTCGCGCATCAGCTTGCCGGCTTCCACCGACATGAAGAAATAGCCGCGGATGTTCACGTCCACGGTTTTCTGGAACGCGCCCAGGTCGGTGTCCAGCACGTTGCAGAATTGCGGGTTGGTGGCGGCGTTGTTGACCAGGATGTCCAGGCGCCCGAACTGTTCGCGGATGTTGGCGAAGACCTGGCTGATCTGCTCCATTTCACCGATGTGGCAGGCGATGGCGGTGGCCTTGCCGCCAGCGGCGATGATGGCGTCGGCCACGTGCTGGCAACCGTCGAGCTTGCGGCTGGACACGATCACATGGGCGCCTTGCTGGGCCAACAGTTTGGCGATGGCTTCGCCGATGCCGCGGCTGGCGCCGGAAACGAAAGCGATTTTACCGTCGAGGTCGAACAACTGGGTCTTGGACATGCTGTTTCCTTGTTATAGGTGCGCTCAGAGCGTGGATTTGCCGATGACCTGCAGGCTCATCTGCTCCAGCAGTTTGTTCATCGAAACGAACTGCGCGAAGCGTTTGTCCTGGGTCTGGCCGTGGAAGAAGCGGTAGTAGATCTGCTGGACGATGCCGGCCAGGCGGAACAGGCCGTAGGTGTAATAGAAGTCGAAGTTGTCGATGCGGATCCCGGCGCGCTCGGCGTAGTAATCGACGAACTCGCGGCGGGTCAGCATGCCGGGGGCATGGCTTGGCTGGCGGCGCATCAGTTGGACGGGGGCCGGGTCTGCGGCTTCGATCCAGTAGGCGAGGCTGTTGCCCAGATCCATCAACGGATCGCCGAGGGTAGTCAGTTCCCAGTCCAGCACGCCGATGATCTGCATCGGGTTCTGCGGGTCGAGGATCACGTTGTCGAAGCGGTAGTCGTTGTGCACGATGCTCGAAGTGGGGTGGTCGGCCGGCATCTTGTCGTTGAGCCAGGCCTTGACCGCTTCCCACTTCGGCGCATCGGGCGTCAGGGCTTTTTCGTAGCGGTCACTCCAGCCGCGGATCTGCCGGGCCACGTAGCCTTCGGGCTTGCCGAGGTCGGCCAGGCCGCAAGCGTTGTAGTCGACGCGGTGCAGCTCGACGAGCCGGTCGATGAAGCTCTTGCACAGTGCTTCGGTGCGGGCGGCGTCGAAACCCAGTTCCGGCGGCAGCTCGGAGCGCAGGATGATGCCTTTGACCCGTTCCATCACATAGAACTCGGCGCCCATCACCGACTCGTCGGTGCAGTGCACGTAGGCTTTGGGGCAGTACGGGAAACCTTCGCGCAATTGATTGAGGATGCGGAACTCACGACCCATGTCATGGGCGGACTTGGCTTTATGGCCGAACGGCGGACGACGCAGGACGAATTCCTGCTCGGGGTATTCCAGCAGGTAGGTCAGGTTCGACGCGCCACCGGGAAACTGGCTGATCTGCGGCACGCCGGTCAGGCCGGGAATGTGGGCCTTGAGGTACGGGTCGATCACGTTGGCATCGAGTTCTTCACCGTCGCGCACGCGGGTGGACTGATCAGTAAACGCCATGCTTATCCCTTCTGCTTATTTTGGAGGCCATCGATCATTGGCTAATCTAATGGCGCGCGGGAGGCGTCACAAGCACGCCAGGGTCTTATAGGTTAGCGTGTTGCTGGATAATCAGCGGGCTTGATGCATGGCGGCGTGCGCGTCGGGTAGGGGCGAGCTAAGGTTTCTCAGAGTCTGTCGCTTCAAAGGAGCAACCACGATGGGATGTCCGCAAGTCTGTGGCACCGCGACCTTGCAATGCAGCTTCGGCGCCGCCCCGGCGGTGCTCAATGTGCTGCCGGTCAATCGCCTGCTGACCGGGGGGATGCCGGCGGCGAACATCATGGATCACATCCCGCTGGTGAACATCACCACGTTCGGCATGTGCATGAGCCTGGCGAACCCGACCGTGGCCGCCGCCACCGCTGCGGCGCTCGGCGTGCTGACCCCCATGCCGTGCATCCCGGCCACCGCGGCCCCATGGATCCCCGGCGGCGCGCCGACCCTGTTGCTGGGCAACATGCCGGCCATCGATGCCAACAGCACCTTGATGTGCACCTGGGCCGGGGTGATCAAGATCGTTGTGCCGGGGCAGGTGCAGATGTTGATTCCCTGATTACACCGTTGTCGGATCATTCCAGCGCCTGAACCACCAGCGCACCCGGGAGATCGGTTTGCCCTCGGCGTCCAGTGGCCGGCCATCTTCAGCGTAGGCATGGGCCGGTTCCAGCAGTTGGCCGTTGAGGTAGCGGGCTTCGACCGCCGGGTTGCCGTTGGGGTGCAGGCGACGATAGCGGCCATCGCGCACGCCGTCGCGATAGAACTCGGCCTCGGCCAGTTGCCCGTCGGGAAAATAATTGTTCGCTTCGCCGTGCAGCAGCCCGCGACGATAGGTGGCCTGGCGTTGCAACCCACCTTCGGCCGCGTAGAAGCTCGCCACACCTTGCAATTTGCCTTTCACGAATGGCAGTACCGCCGAGACCTTGCCATTGGGGTGATACAGGGTGCTGGTGCCTTGCAGTTCACCTTGGTTGTAGTTGAGTGTTGCTTGCGGGCGTTGCGCTTCTTGGATCTGCAGCGGACCGTCGAGCTGGCCGTCGACCAGTTGCCCGCTCAGTTGGCTGTCGCCACGCTCCAGGTCGAGTTTTTTCGAGGCCATCGATCGGCTCCTGTCAGTTGACCTTCACCAGGCCGCCCTTGATGGTCAGCATGCCGCCGCCGTCCACGGTCTGTTCGGCGGCGGCCTTGTTCATCAGGCTGATGCCGGCATCGTTGGTCAGGGTGGTGCCGGCCTTGTTTTCCAGCGACGTACCGGCCTGGTTGCTCAGGGCCGTGCCGGCTTTCTGGCTGATGGATGTGCTGGCCTGGGCGGCCAGGTCTGCGCCGCTCTTGATCGCGAAGCTGTCGCCGCTTTGCAGGGTCAGGGTGCCACTGACCTTGATAGTCAGGTTGCCGTCCACTGTCAGGCTGTAATTGCCAGTGACCTTGTGCTCGTAGTTACCGCCGGTGCTGTGGGTCTGGTCCGAGCCCACGGTGACGGTGCGGGTGTCCTTCACGTCGAGGCTGTCGCTGCCGGTCTGGATGGTCACGCTGCGCTTGCCTTTCTCCAGGGTCACGGTTTCGTCGCCATCCTTCACCGTGCGGGTGCGAGCGTTCTGTACCGTGAGGGTTTCGTCGTGGCCGACGGTGGCGGTGGTGTCGTTGAGCACGTTGATGTTGAAGTCTTTCTGGGCCTGGAGAAACACCTCTTCGGCGTCCTTCTTGTCTTCGAAACGCAACTCGTTGAAACCGCCACCGCCCTTGGACGAGTTGGTCTTGATCCCGGACTGGGTCTGGTTCGCCGGCAGCGCATAGGGCAGGGCATTGTCGCCGTTGTAGACGCAGCCGGTGACCAAGGGACGGTCCGGGTCGCCGTCGATGAAGGTCACGATGACTTCCTGGCCGATGCGCGGCACGAACTGCATGCCAAAGCCTTTGCCGCTCCAGGGCAAGACCACGCGGACCCAACAGGATGAGCTCTCGTCGTTCTTGCCGGTGCGGTCCCAGGGAAACTGCAACTTGACCCGCCCGTATTCATCGGTCCAGATTTCTTCGCCGGCCTTGCCCACCACCAGCGCCGTCTGGGTGTGCATGCGCGGTTTTGCCGTGACGCGGGGCGGTCGATAGACCGTGGCCTTGGGAATTGCTTCGAAGCGGTTGCGATAGCTGTCGTGGCTGGCTTCGTGGCTGACCGAGGTCACCACCCAATCGATATTCAGCGTCGTGTCTTCATGGCCGGCGAGGGTGAACCAATACCCCGGCACCAGCCAGCGGCAGTCGCTTTCGCCGACGAAGCGTCTCTCCTGGCTGCGCAGGCCGTCCACCCGCTGTTTGGTCAACGCATCGCCCTGGGCCTTGGCGGTATAGCCGCCCGGATGTTCGTACATCGAGCTTGGTCCGGCCACAGCTTCGGCCTGGCTGTAGAGCGAGGTCGTCGGCGTGGTGAATTCATAGTCGGTGGCCTGGTAAACCCCGGCGACCGCTTGCAGGCACACTTGGCCGGAGCGGATGCCGTGCAGTTCCCGTTCGCCGATTTTCTGCCCGAGATAATTCACCGTCGGCCCGTTGGGGATGGGCGCGAAGGCGTCGTTGCTGTCGGCAAGGACCAGCGTGTGGGTGCCTTGCTCGTGGGTGAAGAACCAGAAGATCCCGTCTTCTTCCAGCAGGCGCGAGACGAAGGCCAGGTCGGTTTCGCCGTATTGCACGCAGTATTCGCGCGGGGTGTAGCTGGCGGTGAGTTTGAGCTGGAAGTCGGTGAAACCATGGGCCTTGAAAATCGTGGTGACGATGTCCGACGTGACAAGGTTCTGGAACACGCGGTTGTTGCTGGCCAGGCTCAGCCACCAAAGCCAGGGACGCAGCAGGAGTTGATAGCGCTCGGCCGTGGCGTCAGCCGGGAGCTGGCGGATCTCGGCCACCAGCCAATCCAGCGGGCGCAGCAAGGCGTCCTTGTGCAGCGTGGCGGTCACGTGGCTGGCGACGGCCGTCGTGAGGTCCAGCGAAGCGCCGTCGTTGATGCCGTTGAGCATGTGCGAGCCCAAGGCGTTGAGGCGTTCTTCGCCGGACAGCGACTCAGGGTACAGCGCCGACAGCGCAGTCGCGGTGAGGGATAGGGTGGTATTGCTGTCGGTGGCGCGGGGCATTGAACATCCTCATTTGTAATTGGTTTTTTGGGGGTCTTTACCTTTTTTTTTGCGATATTTGACTTCAAATGCCCCCCAGACCAACCGGATGTCATACCAGGGCTGTGTGGTTTTGAGCTCAGTCGCTTTGCTATGCAGTAAGGTGGGGATTGCACCAAGATTGTCGTTGTCATTGATTATCTGGATCAGGGTATCGGTCTGGCTCAGGCTCTTCTTTTGGAGATGATTCATGCTCTTGGTTTTCTTTTCTTCCTGGGCAATCGTTGGCTTGTTCCGCTCCAGATAGGCAATCGCCTTGTCCAGGTTGATAGTTGCCGCGGGGGATTCCGGCCCACCTGCGGGGCCTGATTCATGACCGTGGTACTCATCTTTTCCGCCATAGCCTTCCAGGCATTCAATTATTTTATGATGCGATATGAAGATTCGATCCAATTCCTGAGCCTTGCTCGTACGGTACGACTGGATACAGCTCCAAACGGTTATCGCAGACATTTAATAAACCTCGTTGATCGATTGGGTTGCGTACTCATGGGAAATCATTCCAACACCCACTCCGCCAGTTTTCCCGTCACCTGCGTCATCAGCACATTCTCGACGTCCCTCGCCCCGGCTGCGCTGCACTTGGCGAGCACTGCTTTAACAATCCCCGCATCAAACTCGAATTGCTTACCGGTCGCAGCCTTGTAGCGCCCCCGCAATTTCTCCAGCTTCGCCAGCACGATCCCCTCCAGCGTCGCTTCGTCCAGTGGCCGATACGCCACCACCGTCATGCGCGCCAAAAACGCCGGGCGGAACGCTTGCAGCAGCACCTTGTGCAAGGCTTCGTTGAAGGCGTCGCTGCCCAGTTGCGCGGTCGGTGTGTCCAAAAGCAGCTCGGCGCCGACGTTGCTGGTGGCGAGCATCACGGTGTTCTTGAAGTCCACCACCAGGCCGGTGCCGTCCTCCATCAGGCCTTTGTCGAAGACGTTGTAGAACGCTTCGAGCACATCCGGGTGGGCCTTTTCGATTTCATCCAGCAGCACCACCGAATAGGGTTTGCGCCGCACCGCTTCGGTGAGCACGCCGCCACTGCCGTAGCCGACGTAGCCGGGTGGGGCGCCTTTGAGTTGGCTGACGGTGTGGGCTTCCTGGTACTCCGAGAGGTTGATGCTGATCAGATTGCGTTCACCTCCGTACAAGGCGTCGGCCAGGGCGTAGGCGGTTTCGGTCTTGCCTACGCCGGTGGGGCCCACCAGCAGGAACACGCCAACCGGTTTCTGTGGGTCGGTGAGGCCGGCGCGGTAGGCTTGCAGGCGTTGGGCGATGGTGTTCAGCGCGGTGCTCTGGCCCATGACCCGCTGGCCCATGCGCTGGCCGAGGGTGCGCACGGCGTGGGCTTCGTCGGCGAGCATCTTGCCCACCGGAATGCCGGTCCAGCCGGCAATCACCGCGGCGACGGTCTTGCTGTCCACCTGTTCGGGCACCAACGGATCGTCCTGGCGAATGGCATCCAGGCCCGCCTCCAGACGCAGCAGTTCGGCGGCCAGGTGGTCGATGCGGTTATCGATCTCGGTGTCGGCTTTTTCACCGTCGGCGCGTTCGCTCAGGGCAAGCAGTTCGCGGCGGGTGTCGAGCAATTCGCGCACGGCTTCGCGCTCTTCGCCCCAGCGGGTTTCCAGCTCGCGGATGGCTTGCACGTTGCTGGTCGATTCGCCTTCGAGCAGGGTGATGCGCTCGCGGTGATCGAGCCCGGTGGCCTGTTCCCGGCGCAGGCGTTCGACCTCGTCCTTGAGGCTGTTCTGCCGATGGCGCAGGCTTTCCAGCGGCGGCGGCACGTCGTGCTGGCCGAGGGCGACCCGGGCGCAGGCGGTGTCGAGCACGCTGATGGCTTTGTCCGGCAACTGGCGCCCGGAGATGTAGCGGTGGGACAGCTTCACCGCCTCGTGGATGGCCGCGTCCAGCACCTGCACGCCGTGGTGCTGTTCCAGTTTGCTCGCCACGCCGCGGAGCATTTCCACGGCGGTGAGTTCGTCCGGTTCTTCGACCTGCACCAGTTGGAAGCGGCGGGCCAGGGCCGGGTCTTTCTCGAAATATTTTTTGTACTCCAGCCAGGTGGTGGCGGCCAGGGTGCGCAGTTCGCCCCGGGCCAGGGCCGGCTTGAGCAGGTTGGCCGCGTCGCTGCCGCCTTCCGCACCGCCGGCGCCGATCAGCGTGTGGGCTTCGTCGATGAACAGGATGATCGGTTTTTCGGCACTGCGTACCGCGTCGATCACGCCTTTGAGGCGTTGTTCGAATTCACCTTTGACGCCGGCACCGGCCTGCAACAGGCCCAGGTCGAGGACGCGCAGGGTGACTTCCTGCAACGACGGCGGCACATCCCCGGCGGCGATACGCAGGGCCAGGCCTTCCACCACCGCCGTCTTGCCGACGCCTGGCGCGCCCACCAGGATCGGGTTGTTCTGCCGGCGCCGGAGCAGGATGTCGATGCACTGGCGGATTTCGCCGTCGCGGCCGACGATGGGATCGATGCGCCCGGCCCGGGCGTCGGCGGTCAAGTCCTGGGTGTACTGGTCCAGCACCGGGTCCTGTTTCTGGGGCGGCTCGCCGGGTTTGGCCGGGCGCACGCCACCGACATGCTCGCGGGAGCTTTCGGTCCATTCCAATAGGTGGGTGCGCAGGGCATCGCGGGGAATGCGCAGCAACGACGAGGCGCTATTGAGCAGCAGGCTGCGGCGCTCATCACGGTCCAGCAGGGCCAGCAACAGCAACCCGGAGCGAATGCTGTCCAGGCCCAGCACGCTGGCCTGGACCACGGCGTCTTCCAAGAGGCCGATGGTTTGCGCCGACAAGGCGGGCGTGCGGGTGCTGCCGGACTTGAACAGGTCCAGGGCCTTGTTGGTTTCCACCGCCACCGCGTCGCGCTCCAGACCGAAACGTGGCAGCAGGCAGGCAAAGTCACCGCCCTCGATGTCGAGCAATTCCAACAGCAGGTGTTCGATTTCCACATAGTGGTGGCTGCGCTGCATGCAGCGTTGCGCGGCCCGTTCCAGGGCGCGGCGGTTGTCCGGGTTGAGGCGTCCGATCAGGCTGGCCAGTTCCATTTCAGGCAATCTCCGGCTGACGAAGGCGGGTTTCGATCCGTTGCACGGCGAGGGTTGGCTGGCGTTGCAGGCCACCGTTCCAGTTCAGCCGTGGCGCTGCCTGGCGGTCCAGTTGCAGCGGGCCGGCGCCACGGATCAGCAGCACCAGGGTGCAATCCAGATCGGGGCCGAAGTACAGGGCGTAGAGGCTGGCGAGCAGTGGATGGGTCTCGCCGTTGGGCAGCAGTGCGTTGGCCTGGCTTGTGGTCAGCGGGCCGAGGGTCAGGCGCACGCCGGCATGTTCGTCCCAGACGTGGGTGCCGACCACCGCGTTGCGGCCCAGGCACAGGTTGCGCCCGCCCGGTTGCAAGCGGCTGCGGCTGGCCGGCGGGATTTCACGCCAGCCACCTTCGTAGGCCTTCAGCTCCACGGGCAGCCCGAACTGTTCGCGGACAATCGCCGCGAACCCGTCCAGGGAGCGCCGGCCATCGGCGTACAGCGCGGTGCAGGCCAGTACCGCCGAGTCGGGTGCGGCCTGGCGCTCCTGCAAGGCCTTGGGCAGCAGACCGGTCAACGCCCGCAGTTGCGCGTGTACGGCAGATGCGCCTGGGGCGGTAAAACCCACGGCGATGCGATGCTTGCGCATCACCTTGTAAAGCAGGCTGAGCAGGCGATGCTGGAACAGGTCGAGGAATTCCGCCGGGGCATAGTCCTTGGCCCGTGCCCGTTGTTGCAGCCATTCCTGGTAGGCGTAGGGCAACGGGCCGTCGGGGCCGCCGAGGCCGAAGATCGGCGTGGTCAGGGTTGGCGGCAGGCCGGGTTCCTGGCCCAGGCTTTCCACTTCGCTGGCGGCGAACAGCGGCGTCAAGGGCCCACGCAGGCGCAAGGCTTCGGCGTGCGGCGCGGTGCCGCTGCCCAGGGGCTCGGCCTGGGGATGTTCGCGTTCGAGCAACAGCAAGGCCTGGAGCCATTCGAAGCGTTGCGGGTCACGCCGCAGGCGCTGGCTCAGGTTCAGAGCACCAGGGGTTTGCCGGCTTGGGGTTGCCATGTCTTCACCTCCTTGTCGGACTGGACCAGCACGGTGCGCACGAAGCGATTGGCGGTGGCGTAAAGGGAAAAGAATTGCGCCAGCACCCCGGAGAACAGCACGGCGCTGTTACCGACGAAGTATTGCGGATCCAGTTGCAGGCGCACCTCCAGCCCGTTTCGCCAGCCGCGCCAGGCGTCCTCGCCGACATGGGCGATGACCCGGTCGCAACTGAGCCCCGATACGCCGTCGATCTGGCGATGGGCGCTGGCCTCGTCCCGCAGGTTGTGCAGTTGGAGAATCTCGCGCAATGCGTCCAATGCCTGGGGGCCTTCCACCAGGGACAAATGGTTGAGGGTCAGTTGCGACACCAGCCGCCAGCGCGATTCGCCATCCAGGCGCGGCAGGCTTTGTGGGCTGGGTGGGTTGCGCAGACGCGCCCAGGCCACCGGCCCCGGCCGCTCGAAACCCAGCGGGGTGCCAGCCGGCAGGCTCTGGGCCAGGTGGCGGTTGGTGCACAGCAGTTCGGCGGTGAGGCTGTAGTCGCGCGTGTCGGCCAGCGGGTCGAACTGGGTGTCCACCAGGCTGACCATCAAGTCGGTGCCCATTCGGTTCGGGCTCATGCCACTGACCCGTCGTGCATGCCAATAACAGGTTTGGTCGTTGCCATGCTGGCTGCCGTAATAGGCCGGCACTTTGCGCACGCCCTGGCTGGACATGGCGCGCATGCCACGGATGCTGTGGATCTCGACGCTGTTTTCCCGATGACTGTCGGCCACCAACCGGTACTCGCTGCGGGTGCCATCCGGGCGCAGCGGCTCGGAAGTCCTGGGAAACAGGTTGATCACCGGCGTGCAGCCCAGGGCGATGTCGCTGGCCTGCAGCGGCAGGCGGCTGGTGGGGGGGCGGTCGAAAACGATGTACAGGTACAAGGACGGGCCGTCGCTGGTGGCGCCGGCCAGTGGCAGGTCGAAGAAACCGAATTTATCCGGGAAGGCAAAGTACTCGGCCAGCAGGCGCATGCCGGGATGCACGCCGTCTTCGTCCGGCAGCAAGACCTGGTCACTGGCGAAGCCGACGATTTGTGGCAAGCCTGTCAGTGACTCCGGCACGCTGCCCGGCGCACCGGCCAGGACCTCGATGGCGTGCGCGCCCAGCAGGTCGTACAGCCCGGCGTTGATGATCGGTGATGCCGCCAGGTGCACCCGCAGCGAATCGATCGCCAGTGTCGACCACTGGCTTTCGCCCAGGCACCGTAGCTCCAGGCGCAGGGCCGAGCGTGCCCGGACCACGCCGGTCAATGCCTGGGCTTCGTCGCTGCCCAGCAGCAATGCCTCGCTGATTTGCACCGGCCATAAATGCACGGCGGCGGTGGTCCGAAAATGAATGCTCTGGCCTTTGTCCGTGGTGATGAACAGCGGAGTGTCGCGGGGCAGCGGGTAGCCCTCGTTCAAGTTGCCTTTGCTGGGGTCGGGTTCGAACTGCACGATGGCGCACGACGGCAAGGGACGCATGGCCAACGGATAAAGCTGTTCGAGCAGGGCATCGCTGAATTCGGCGTAGTCGTCGTCCAGTCGGCGTTGCAGGCGGGCGGCCAACAGTGCGAAACCTTCCAGCAGGCGCTCGACATGCGGATCGGGGCATTCGCCGGGGGACAACTCCAGGCGCCTGGCGACCTTGGGATAGCGCTCGGCGAACAGGCTCCCGGCATGCCGCAACCAGGTCAGTTCGCGTTGGTAATAGTCCAAGAGTTGCGGGTCAATCGAGTCGCTCATGTCGTACCTCAAGGCCGTCGCTGGCGTGCTCGATGACAAAGGCCACGGGCCAGGCATGCAAGTCGCCACGCAGTTCGCCCAGCAACCGTATGCACAGTTGCTGTGGATGGCCCGGCACCGGGCAGACCTCGACCTCGCCCAGGCGCAGGCGAGGTTCGAAGTGGGTGATGGCCTGGCGGATTTCCCGGGTCAGTTGGCGCCGGTCATCGCTGCGCTGCTGTTGCAGCGCGGTCCAGTCGGCGATGCCGTAGTCCAGGATGCTTGGCGGTTCGGTCAGCGCCCGTGGGCCGCGTCGAGTATTGAACAGGCGCGACAGTTCGGCATGCACCGAGTCTTGCAGCGCCTGTCGGTCGAACGCCCGCCGGGTATCGTCCGCCGGGCTGGCCAGGCGTTCGAACAGGGGCGGGCGCAGCCCGAAGCCAGCCATGGGCGCGGCTTCCTTACTTGGTCATTTTGTTGGCGGCCAGGTCCCAGGTCGTGCCCGCCGTGCCTTCCTTGGTGCCATCGTCTTTCTGTGCGGTGAGCTCCCATTTGATCTTGGTGAAGTTCAGCGACAGGGTTTCCACCGGTTTGCCGCCGGTGCCGCCGCTGACACTGACGTTGGACAGCACGACGTTGGTCAGTGTGTAGATGATGAACGGCATGAGTTTGCCGCTGCCCTCGGCGGCATTGCGGCCAATGGTGATGACGGCTTGCGGGATCGGCTTGCCGGCACAGCAATACTCGTTGAGCGAAGGGGTGGAGCTGTCGACGAATTTAGTCAGCGTGAATTCGCCGATGTGCGGCCGGCCGGAAGTGCGCTCCGAGTTGCTGACGTCGTTGGTGACCTGCATCGCCACGTTGTGGCTGTAGGACATGACTTCGATCTTGTCCGTGAAACCCTCCAGCAAGCTGTCGCCCTTGATGTCGCCGCCGAGGTCGAGAATGATTGCATCCATTGTGTGGAACTCCTGAAGAAGACGAATGAGGTAGTGCCCGGTACCTGTAGGAGCTGCCGAAGGCTGCGATCTTTTGATCTTTCGCTTGGGACTCAAGCGTCCTTGGAAAGATCGCAGCCTCGTTGCACTCGTCAGCTCCTACAGTCAGCTCCTACAGAGGGCAGTGGGAGCTTGCTCCCTTGCCAAGGCGGTCAGGCAGCTACCGGTGGCGGCAGGGTCGCCACCAGGCGGATCGAGGCGGTCAGCTCTTCCAGCTGGAAGTGCGGCCGCAAGAACACCGTGGCCTTGTAGGCCCCTGGCTTGCCGGCCACTTCTGTCACGTCCACCCGGGCTTCGCGCAACGGGTATTGCGCCTTGATCTCTTGCGGCGCGTTGTCGTTGATCAGCACGTAGTCGGCGATCCAGTTGTTGAGGTAGGTCTGCACGTTGTCGCGGGTCATGAAACTGCCGACCTTGTCGCGCATGATCACCTTCAGGTAATGGGCGAAACGCGAGGCCGCCAGCACATACGGCAACATGGCCGAGATCCGCGCGTTGGCGTTGGCCTCGTTGGTGTTGTAGGCCTTGGCCTTGTTGGTGGTCTGGCCGCCGAAGAACACCGCCACGTCGCTGTTTTTCTTGTGGCACAGGGAGATGAAGCCCAGGTCGTTGAGTTCTTTTTCACGGCGGTCGGTGATCGCCACTTCGGTTGGGCATTTGAGCGACAGATCCCCGGAACTGGTGCGGAAGGTATGGGCCGGCAGGCCTTCGACCGCGCCACCGCCCTCGGCCCCGCGAATGGCTGCGCACCAGCCATATTTGGCGAAGGCTTCGGTGATGCGTTGCGCCAGCGTCCAGGCGGCGTTGCCCCACAGGTATTTGCTGTGGTCGGTGCCGTTGACGTCTTCGACGTAGTTGATGCCTTCCACCGGCAGCGTGTCCGGGCCGTAGGGCAGGCGCAGCAGGAAGTGCGGCAGCACCAGGGACACGTAGCGCGAGTCTTCGCTTTCACGGAAGGCGCGCCATTTGATCAGCTCCTGGCTCTCGAAAATCTTCGACAGGTCCCTGGGTATCGCCAGCTCGGTGAAGCTGGTCATGTCGAACAACCGTGGGCTGGCGGCGGCAATGAACGGGGCGTGCGCGGCAGCGGCGACGTTCGAGAGTTTTTCCAGCAGGCCGATGTCCTGCGGATGCCGGCCAAAGGTGTAGTCGCCTACCAGCAGGCTGAACGGGTGTCCGCCGAAGGTCCCGTATTCTTCCTCGTAGATCTTCTTGAACAGCGCGCTCTGGTCGAATTCGACGGCTTTTTCCAGATCGTTCTGCAGTTCTTTCTGGGTGACGTTGAGCAGGCGCAACTTGAGCCGGGTGCTGGTTTCGGTGTTCTGCACCAGCAGGTGCAGGCCGCGCCAGGAGGCTTCGAGCTTCTGCAGGTCGGGATGGTGCAGCACTTCGTTGAGCTGGGCGCTGATCAACTGGTCGATCTGGCTGATGCGGTCGTTGATCATCGCCACGGTGTCCTTGTCGATGGCCATGCCTTCGTCGAGGACCTGGGTGGCGAATTCGGCCAGCATGTCGCGGGCGTAGTCTTGCTGGCTATCGTCGTGGGCCATGCGGCCTTCGGCGATGATCTTGTCCAGCAGGGACAGGGTCTGGGTCGTGCTCTCGCTGGTTTGAGCGCTGGATGAAGCAGGCATGGCGTTATCTCCCGTGAATGATGCGCGCGATCAGGCCTGTGGTTCGGCCGGGGCAGGGTCATCGTTGGCGGCCGCGGCAGGCAGCTCTGGCGGTACGTCCTGGGGTCGGGCCGACTTGATTTCCTGCAGGCCTTCGGTGTTGGCGATCACGTCGCGCAGCAGCTTGTCCAGGTCGTCGTTGCCATCGAGCTTGGTCAAAAGGTCTCGCAGGCGTTGGCGCGCTTCGAACAACCGGCGCAGCGGCGTGACCTGTTCCACGACCTTGACCGGATCGAAGTCGTCGATGTGACGGAAGTTGAGTTCGATGTTGAGCTTGCTGTCGTCGCCGCTGAGGGTGTTGTTCACCTGGAGCGTGGCGCGGGGGGAGATGGAGGCGAGCACCTCGTTGAAATTGTCCCGATCGATTTCGGTAAAGCGCCGCTCATTGAGCTTGGGCAGCGGGTCCAGTGGCTTGCCTGAGAGGTCGGCCAGAATGCCGACCACCAGTGGCAATTCTTTTTTCTCGATGGCGTTGCCGATTTCCACGTCATAGGTGATCTGGACGCGGGGAGGACGGATTCTGTCGAGCTTGTGCTGGGTACTTTCTGCCATGGCGGCCGACTCCGATGCATGTGTGGGCGCAATGCATCGGGAGTCCCGCTCATCGCATTCCCTTGCTGATCCGCAGGTTGCAAATGGACGGCAGAAAAACTGTCATTCCCTTGACGAACCTGGTGCATTCGACCGTGTGGGTCGAACTACCCAAGACGCTAGAACAGGTCTATAAAAAAGCAAGCAAAAACAATTTTTGACCGCTGAGAAAAGGAAGATTCATTTTGCGTGGTTTTTTTTTCGGATTTCTTTTGAGCCTGGCGCTCACCGGTTGCTCGCTTTTTGCCCCCAGCGTCGACCTGGACAGCCTGACCCTGGACGTCGCTGCCGGCGCCAATGACGACACACCGATCGCCGTGGATTTCATCGCCGTGAACGACCCGGACCTGCTCAAACAACTGTCGGGCATCACTGCCAGCCAATGGTTCGCCGAGCGGGAACAGTTCCAGCGCGACTATCGTCAACTCATGTCGGTGTGGGGGCTGGAGCTGGTCCCGGGGCAATTCATCGACCGCCAACCCTTCCCGTTGGAGGGCCGGCGCGCCGCTGGACTTTTGGTCTTCGCCAGCTATAACACTCCCGGAGCCCACCGGCTTCGGCTGGACGATCAGCGCAAGGCCTGGCTGAAGTTCGACAGTCGCGAGATGACCCTCGTGAATGATGGTCAGCTCGATAAAGGCCAGCTTGAGTGACCGCGTGCCGCCTTGTGCGGCGACATTGGGATGTCGAAGGGAGTCGTATGAGTCTGTTACCTGACGCGGTGTGCTGGCATGAGGGCATGCAATTGCTGCCCCAGCATTTTCAATTGCAAGGGCTGCGTGCCGAGGCCCTGGCCGCGCACTTTGCCGGGGCCTGCAACCCTTGGTTCTGGGGTGTCAGCGAGCTGGAAGTCGATCCTTCGGCCCTCAGCGCCGGCCAGGTGCGGCTGCTGCAACTGCAAGGCACCTTGCCGGACGGCTTGCCGGTCAACCTGCAGGCTGGTGTCGGGCCGACCCTGGAGCTGGATATCGGCGAGGCGATCGACAAGACCGACGACGCCACCGTGACGGTGTACCTGGCCGTCAGCCCACTGTGGCGCGCCGGGCAATTGGTGCCGCTCAAGGGGCGCCTGCAATCGGTGGTTGGCGAGGCGTTGCCGGACCTCACCAGCGGTGCATTTCCCGAGTCGGTCACCGTCTGGCGACCCAACCCGAGGTTGTGTACGCAACTGAGCAAGGCCGATTCGATCTGCCTGCCGTTGTTGCGCATCCGCAAGGAGGGCGGCGGCTTCTGGCGCGTGCCCTACACCCCGCCGACGCCGATCCTGTTGCCGGAGTCGGCCCTCGGTCGACGGGTCGCCGGGGTGTGCGCCCGGGCCCGGGAAAAGTGCATGTTTCTCGCCGGCCGCTTGCGCCAGGCCCAGGCGGCCGGCAACCAGGACGATGCCATGGAGATCCGCCGGCAATTGACCGCCTTGTGGGCGCGCTTGCCGGAAGTCGAAGGGGCGCTGAGCACCCGGGTGGCGACGCCCCAGGCGCTCTACGGTTTGCTGCTGGGGCTGGCCGGGAGCTGGTCGGCCCTCGATCCGCTGGCGGGCGTCCCGGCCTTCGCGCCGCTGGATTTCCTCGAATTGCAGCGCGGCTACGAGCCGTTGCTCGACTGGCTGGAAACCACCCTGGAACTGGTTCGTGCCGGCTATCGCAGCCTGGCCTTCGAACGCGATGAGCAGGTCTTCTCGATCCAGTTGCCCGATGACCAGCCGGAGCAACGCCTGGTGATCGGCCTGCGCATGCCCAACGGCGCCAGCGAGCAGGCGGCGGCCGACTGGTTGCGCGGGGCGATCATCGCGTCGGCGCGGCACATCCCGCTGCTGAGCCGGCAACGCATGAGCGGTCTGCCCCACCAGGCCATGAGCCGCAACGAACAGGTGGCCTACAGCGTGGGCGACGACACCCGTTTGTTCGTGGTGGCCGCCAGCGGGCAATGGTTCGACGCGCAATTGCCGCTGCACATCGTGGCGCCGGCATCGGCCCAGGCCAGCAGCCCGTGGCAAGTGGTGTTGTTCGTGGCGCAAGCCAGTGAAAGTGCCTGATCGCAAAAGGGGAGTCGTATGCCTGATGGAAGTGGCGGGGCGGTTCGGAGTCTGCATGAGGCGCCGCTGAGCAGCGCTTTTCGCCAGGCCTGGCTGAAGTGGTCCCAGGAGTGGCAAGACTTGCCCAGGGACAGCGACCCTGCGGTATTGGTCAATCGGGTGGTGGAGTTTTCCGGGCGCGGCGCCCAGCGTCTGTGGCGGGTGGCCTTCGCCACCGTCGGCGATGCCGCCACCGAGCAGGTCAAGGCGCTGGTCTATGCCTTCGTGGCGCTGGTGGACGAAACCTTGCTGTTCAGCCCTTGGCCCGGACAACTGGCCTGGCAGCAGCACCCCCTCGAGTCACGCATGTATGCCAGTCGCCAGGCCGGCGAGCGCTTGCCCGCGGCGATCAAGAAACTGCTGGACGAGCAGATGCCCGGCACCCGGGACCTGGCGAATGTCTACCTGCAATGCCTGATCCTCGGGTTCCAGGGGCGATTGCGTGGCGAGCCTGGCCAGCTTCAGCATGCAAAGTGGCGCGCGGCGCTGTTCACGTTCGCCTGGCAACACGAGCCCGATTACGTCGACGTCAGCCAGCGCCTGGCGCTGGCTTCGGCGACGCCGCCAGTGCGCATGCCGGTGCAAGAGTCACTGCCGGACGGCTTTCGCCTGGGGCTGGCGATCCTGGCGATGGTGTTGTTGCTGACCGGACTGGGGCAGGTGTTCTGGCGTGACATTCGTTTGGAGCTCGAGCCGGTGTTGCAACTGAATGAGTCGGCGGTGGTTCAGGAGTTGGATTCATGAGTCCGCTGAGCATCGTTGCCCTGGTAGTGATCGCCATTGTCGTGGTGCTGCTGATCGCGGCCCTGATCTGGTGGCTGCGGACCCAAGGCGGGGCGGCGATCCGCAGTTTCTATGGGGCGGTGCGCCGCATGGAGCAGGAGCAGGGCACCCGGGACCGCTATCAGATGCCTTGGCTGATGATGCTCGGCAACGAAACCGACGGCGCCCAATTGTGCGCCCAGTGGCGCTTGCAACCGACCGACAAGGCGGCCTGGTTCGGGCGCTGGTTTGCCGATGTCGAAGGCTCGGTGCTGGTGGTGCCCCAGGCGTTGTTCCTGCCCGATGAAGGCATGAACCGGCAACGGGGCAATTGGTGGCGCCTGTTGGGGCTGATGTTGCGCTTGCGCAGCAAGCGACCATTGGATGCGGTGATCTGGACCGTGCCGTTCAGCACCCTTGACGACATCGAGCACACCACCGAACTGAGCCTCAAGGTCCGGCGTGGCTTTATCGACCTGTTGCAACGGTTCGGCCTCAGCGTGCCGGTGTATGTGGTGATCACCGGGATGGAGGAGCTGCCGGGAGTCCAGGAGCTGGTCAGCGCGCTGCCCGCCGAGGCGCGCGAGTCGATGCTGGGCTGGTCCTCGCCCTATTTGCCGGAGGCGGCCTGGCAGTCGCATTGGAGTGACCAGGCCCTGGACGAGGTCAACGCCGCGTTGTCACAGTCGATCATCGAGATCGGTGCGCTGTCGGGGCAATTGGGTGCTGATCTCTATGGGTTGCCGGAGCGCTTCGAAGGCTTGCGGCGGGCCTTGCAGATCCTGCTGGAACCGGTGTTCCAGGGCAATGCCCAAGGCGAAGCGCCGCGTTTTCGCGGGGTGTATTTCACTGCCAGCCAGGCACCGGCTGTCAGCGGCGACGGTTTGACCGCCAGCGACAATGCCCAGCGGCAAACCGTGTTCGCCCGCCAGCTGTGGTCGCGTCGACTGGTGGCCGAACGTGGCCTGGCTCAGCCTGTGCCACGGTTGTTGCGCCTGCGCCAGCGCGGGCATCGGCTGGCCGCAGGGGTGGCGGCGGTGGTGGGCCTGGTCTGGTTGGGAGGCATGGTCTGGGTCTGGCACGACTCGGTGGAACAAGCCGAGGAGCTGTCACGGTTGATCCTCAGCACCCATAAGAACCACGTCGTCGTCGACCGTGACGAACCGCAGCTGGAACCGACCCGGCACAACGTGCAGAACTACTGGCACATGTTGGAGAAGGCCCCGCGCTGGCGCTTCGTCTCGGTGGTCTTTCCCACTTCGTGGTTCTCCTCCGTGGACACACAGCTGGAGAATGGGTTGCGCCTGACGGCTCGGCACCATTGGATATTGCCCCTGCGGGACCTGCTCAATTCAGACCTGGAACAGCTTAAATCCATCCGCAACACCGAGCGGCGGGGCAATGTGGAGAACGAAGACCCGGCGCAGTGGCAGAGCTACGTGAAAGCCAAGGCGCTGGTGGACCTCGCCGTACGCCTGGAACAGCACAACCAGATGTTCAGCCAGGTGGTGAACGATCCCAAGGCACCGCTGGACGAACTGGTGCAACTGAGCAACACCGCCTTGTCCCTGGGGCTCAACACCGGCACCTTGAGCCGGCCGCGGTTCTACAACCGGGTGCTGTTCGATGCCCAGAACAGCGATTTGAAAGGGCTGGACCTGAACGCCGCGCGCCCGGTGGTCTCCGATAATTTCACCGGCCTGATGCAGCGCTGGCTGGACCATTACTTCCTGGCGGACAACTTCGTGCGCCAGGCCGGTTACCTCAAGCTACACCTGCAACGGCTGGAGGCCGGCAGTGGCAATTCGTTGAGCGAACTCGAAGACCTGATGGCGCTGATCGACGATTTGCAAACGCTGGTCAGCCTGACCAATTCAGCCTGGGGCCGGGGCAAGGGCCAGGACCTGGTACCCGGCTACAGCCAGATGCTGGACAAAGTCAGCCACAGCAGTTTGCTGGGGCCGGATATCGAGCAGGACCTGGAGAGCCAGGCGGCGAAGCTTCAGCAGAGCTTTCGTGACCAGTGGATCGTCCAGACCGGCTCCCGGGACAATCTGTTGGTGCAACAGGGCAGTGGCCTGCTGGTCTTGCAAGACCATGTCACGGCGCTGGAGGGCGCGGTGCAGGCGCTGTTCAAGCGTGACTTCGTGGCGTTGGCCATGCAGAAGGATCCGTCGGACAGCAACTCCGGTTCGATGAGCCAAGGCGATGGCAGCGATGATTTCAGCGTCGCCCTGAACTACTTCGCCAGCTACAAGAGCTATGCCAATGAGGAGCTGCCGCGCATTCCGCCGGATTACCGTGACGCGCTGATGCAGGCCGCTGAAGGCGCCGCAGCGCGGGCGATGTGGTTGAGCCTGGATGAAAACGACGAGCCGCTGCCTGGCATGGGCTTCAATGTACAAACGACCCAGGCCGTTGCGCTGCAAAAAGCCTTCATGGACGTGCACCGTGGCGACCTGGCGATACGTTTCCAGCGTTTGCTCAATCGCCGGGCATTGGCGCAGATCAAGAGTGGCCTGGGCGAAATCGATGCCCAGCCGCTGTTCAGCCAGCGGGCCGACGTCCAGCATTGGGACGGTTCGAAAAACTTCGGCTTGCAGTTGTACGGTGCCCGCGACCCACAAGACCTGAAGCTGAACCTGGACCAGCAGTTTGGCGCGATGCTGCAGATCGCCGAGCAGCGAATGCCTGCGCTGGAATGGCTGATCGTCCAGCAGGACAACCTGTCGACCCTGGAACACGATCAGGTGGCACGCTTCATGGCCCTCAACGATGAATTGCTCAAGTACAAGAGCCAGAACCCGGCCAGTTCGGCGGCCCAACTGGAACAATTGGTGAGCCGGGACTTCATCGCCATGGACACCACCTCCTGCGCGCAGATCTTGCAGACCTCCAGCCTGCCCAGCGGACGCGGTGACCTGGCCCTGCGCACCGTCGCGTTGCAGCAGGGCGCCCTGCAACGGTGCCTGTACCTGCAACAGAACCAGGCGGCGACCGCCTGGAATGACCTTGCCAACTATTTCAATCAGTACCTGGCGGGGCGCTTTCCGTTTTCCCAGGATGTGCGGGCCAGCGATGCCGACCCGGCGCGGGTCCAGCATTTGCTGGAGCTGATCGACACGCGCGTACCCCTGGCCCAGGCCGGGCTGACGTTGAGCCAGACGCCGGAGCGGCTGGCGGCCGAGGATTTCCTCAATCGTTTGAAACAGGCCGGTACCTGGCTCGGGCCGCTGTTCGTACGCGACAAGAGTGGCATCCTGGGGGTGGAAATGGACGTGCGCTGGCGCACCGATCGCGATGAAGAACGCGGCGCCGACCAGGTGATCGCCTGGAGCCTGGACGCCGGCAACCAACAGATCCGCTACCCCGGCGGCGGCCAGCAGAACCTGCGGTGGATGGTCGGCCAGCCCGTGCGCCTGACCTTGCGCTGGGCCCGTAACGGTTATCAGCGTCCGGCCAACGACCCGCTGCAACCGAACCTGGTGGTGCGCGACCTGGAGGCCGGTTGGGAGTATCAGGGGCCTTGGTCGTTGTTGCGCCTGATGCGCTCGCTGGTGTCGAATCAGCGCCAGCCGAATGTCGACTACACCGATTTTCCCTTGGCTCTGCAACTGCCGGTGACCGCTCAGACCCAGGCCAGCACGGCGCAGCAAACGTTGATGTTCGTGCGCCTGTCGTTGATGAGCCAGGGCTCCAAACTGCCCTTGTCGATCCCGCCGTTGCCGACGCGGGCGCCCCGTTCACCTTTCATGACGAGCGCATCGAACCCCGCCATCGCCACCCGTGAGGAGGGCCTGTGAACTTGCCGATATCGCCTTTGCCTGAGCTGGTCAGCCAGTTGCTCGAGCCGATCAGCGCCGAATCGCCCTGTGGCCCGGACCTGCGCTACGAACCGGAATATGACCAGTTGCGCGAATTGCGCCGGGAGGATGACACTAGCCTGCCCACCGGTGTGTGGCAGTCTTCGATCAAGCGCGCCCTGTGGCCGGACCTGGAGCGGCTCGCGACCACGTTGCTGCTGGAGCGCAGCAAGGACTTGATGATCAGTGCCTGGCTAGGGGAGGCTTGGCTGCATATGGCCGGGCTGGAGGGTTTGCCGGGCAGCCTGGCGCTGGTGGCGGGGCTGTGTGAGCGCTATCCGGAGCAGTTGCACCCCCAGGCTGAGGAAGGCGACCAGTCATGGCGGGTGATCCCGCTGGAGTGGCTGGCCCGTCGCTACAGCGAAGTGCTGCTGACGCGGGTGCCGTTGTTCGACGGTCGGGAACAGGCCTTCGCCGCTTTTTGCCTGGACGACTGGCAACGCTTGCAGCGCCAGCAAGTGCTGGTCAACGACAGCAAGAACGCCAAGGCCTCGGCGGAAGCGGCGCGCAACGATCAAAAGAAACTTGGCGAACTGATTCGCAGCACACCCTTGTCGTTCTGGTTGCATCGCCAAGGCAGCTTGATGTTGAGCCTGCAGCACCTGCAACGGCTCGAAGCCTGGAGCGACGCTTACCTGGGCAACCTGGCCCCGGGCTACAAATCCCTGCAGGACGTGATGCAGGCCTTGCTGGCACTGGTAGAGGAGTTCATTGCGATGCACCCACAGCAACCCACCGTCGTGCCGGTGCAAACGTCCCCGACATCTACAACACCGACGTCCCAGCCGCAGGCGACACCTGCCCAGGTATTCCAGGAACCGGCCAGTCGTGAAGAGGCCTACCGACAGCTACTGGTCATCGCCGGTTACCTGGCCCGCACCGAACCCCACAGCCCGGTGCCCTACCTGATCCGGCGCGGTGTGGAGTGGGGCAACAAACCGTTGAGCGAGTTGCTGGGTGAGCTGATCAGTGCCGATGCCGAATCCCGCCGGTTGTGGACGTTGTTGGGCGTTCTCTAACGTTCCTCGTCGGCCAATCGCACCGGCGTCAGCACGGGTTTGCCGGAAAAGAAGGCGGTCAGGTTCTGGCCCACCAGTTCTACCATGGCGCGGGTCGCTTCCGGCGACAGGCCGGCCACGTGGGGTGTGAGGACGACGTTGGGCAGGTTTTTCAGCGCCTGCGGCACCTCGGGCTCGTGATCGAACACATCCAGGGCCGCTCCGGCAATTCGCCTGTGTTCCAGGGCGCTGATCAGATCGGCGGTAGCAACCACGCTGGCCCTGGCGACGTTCACCAGGAACCCTTTTGGGCCGAGCGCATCGAGGGTCTGCTTGTTGATCAACTGCCGGGTATCCAGGCCGCCTGGCGTGGCGACGATCAGGAAGTCCGAGACCCGCGCCAGTTCCGTGGGGGTGGCGCAGAAGGTGTAGGGCACGTCATTGCGTACCCGGCGATTGTGATAACTGACACTCATGTCAAAGCCCTGGGCGGCCCGTTTGGCGATCGCCATGCCCACCGCGCCAAGGCCCAACACGCCCAGCCGCTTACCCGCCAGGGAAGGGCGCGCGCCCCTCGGCCATTCGCCCCGTCGCAGGGCAGCATCGCAATGGGGAATGTCGCGCACCAGCGCCAGCAGCAGCGCCATGGCATGGTCGGCCACCGACGAGGCGTTGACCCCGGCGCCGTTGGTGACCACGATGCCCCGGTTGCGTGCGGCCTGCAGGTCCACTTGTTCGTAACCGGCACCGATCACGCAAATGATCTGGAGGTTGGGCAGGGCGGCGATTTCTTCCGCCGTCAGACCCAGTGGACCGCGGGTCAGTACTGCGCTGAAGCGGTCTCCGTGTTCGAAAATCGCCGTCTTGCGTTCGGCAGGCGTGGGCGCCAACTCCAGGTGGTAGCCCTGCCGCTCGAGAATGGGTAGGTATTCATTGACGGTTTCAATCAGTACCAGAACGGTTGCGGTCATGCTGGGCTCCTGTGGGCGCTGGGGCGATTTTATCTATTCAACCTGATTGTAGGAGCCGGGGGCAGGGGGGCTTGGCTTTTTATGTGCATTTCGGTTGCGTGGTGTCCTGGCAGCCGACCTGGCTCTGCGGGTCGTACCCCGTCAGATCTGTGGGAGCAAAGCTTGCTCGCGAGGCGGCGGTACATTCAGCGCTGATGCAAGCTGACCCACCTCTATCGCGAGCAAGCTTTGCTTCCACAGGGCAGGCAGGGGAATGCAGGGATAATTCCATGGCAATGATCTGATCCGCATAACCGCTCCTCAGCTAAGTCTTTGCTTCTACTCACTAATCCCGGACAATCGCGCCCCTGTTTCGGCCAGGGCGCTGCCTGTCGGGTTTTTCCGACTCGTCCCGGCCGGGTGCATGTGACCGGAATACGGAGATCCGCCCGGATGAATGATCAGGCCAATAGCGTCGAAGAGCGCTTTGAAACGACAGCTTCAGCCACCCTCAGCCAGTGGAGTCGCCAGGACACCACATGGATGCTGGGCCTGTTTGGCACCGCCATCGGTGCAGGTACTCTGTTTTTACCCATCAATGCAGGCCTGGGCGGCTTCTGGCCGTTGCTGATCCTCGCGGTGCTGGCATTCCCCATGACGTTCTATGCCCACCGGGGCCTGACTCGTTTCGTGTTGTCCGGTCGCGACGGCGCGGACATCACCGAGGTGGTGGAAGAACATTTCGGCCTCAAGGCCGGTGCGCTGATCACGCTTCTGTACTTCTTTGCCATTTTCCCGATCCTGTTGATCTACAGCGTGGCGTTGACCAATACCGTGGGCAGTTTCCTGGAGCATCAGTTGCATATCCAGGCGCCCCCTCGGGCTGTGCTATCCCTGGTGCTGATCCTGGGCCTGCTGGCGGTGGTCCGCTGCGGCGAGCAGGCGATCGTCAAGGCCATGAGCCTGATGGTCTACCCGTTCATCGTTGCGCTGCTGTTCCTGGCGGTGTTCCTGATTCCCCATTGGAGCGGCGGCATCCTGACCACGGCATCGACGCCGCCTGCACCTTCGGCGCTGCTGCATACCTTGTGGCTGGCAATCCCGGTGATGGTGTTCTCGTTCAACCACTCGCCGATCATCTCGGCCTTTGCGGTGGACCAGAAACGTCGCTATGGGAATAACGCCGAGGAGCGCAGTTCACAGATCCTGTCCCGCGCCCATGTGCTGATGGTGGTGATGGTGCTGTTCTTCGTATTCAGTTGCGTGCTGACCCTGACCCCGGCGCAACTGGCCGAGGCCAAGGCGCAGAACCTGTCGATCCTGTCGTACCTGGCCAATCACTTCAGCAACCCGACCATCGCCTTTGCCGCGCCGTTGATTGCGTTTGTCGCCATTTCCAAATCGTTCCTGGGGCACTACATCGGCGCCAGCGAAGGCCTCAAGGGCCTGATCGTCAAGAGCGGCCGGCGCCCGGCGCCCAAGACTTTGGACCGGCTCACAGCTGTTTTCATGCTGATGGTGTGCTGGATCGTCGCGACCCTCAACCCGAGCATCCTGGGCATGATCGAAACCTTGGGCGGTCCGGTTATCGCGGCTATCCTGTTTCTGATGCCGATGTATGCGATCCGCAAAGTTCCGGCCATGGCCCGTTATCGCGGCCAGGCTTCGAATGTCTTCGTTACGTTGGTGGGGCTGGTGGCGATTACAGCGTTGGTTTACTCCCTCTTGGCGTAGCTTTTATTGAGGGGCGAGGTTGGTGTGTATATCCGTTTTTGCGGTAACGGATATGCCCCCAACAAAAAGGCACTTCCCCTCAAATAGACAGGCATAAAAAAAACGCCGCCCCTCGCAAGAAGGGCGGCGTTTTTAGTCGGGCGTTTTAAGCTTTAGGCTTGAACGACCGGGATGTTGGCGTTTGCAGCCGCTTCACGGAACTCGGCGATCTGGTCGAAGCTCAGGTAGCGATACACGTCCGCTGCCATGCTGTCGATCTTGCCGGCGTACTCCATGTACTCCTCGACGGTCGGCAGGCGACCCAGGATCGAAGCAACGGACGCCAGTTCGGCCGAAGCCAGGTAGACGTTCGCGCCGTCACCCAGACGGTTCGGGAAGTTACGGGTCGAGGTCGACACTACGGTGGAGTTTGGCTCGACGCGTGCCTGGTTACCCATGCACAGCGAGCAACCTGGCATTTCCATCCGTGCACCGGCCTTGCCGTAGATGCCGTAGTAGCCTTCTTCGGTCAGCTGGTGAGCGTCCATCTTGGTCGGCGGCGACAGCCACAGACGGGTTGGCAGCTGACCCTTGACCTGCTCCAGCAGTTTACCGGCAGCGCGGAAGTGACCGATGTTGGTCATGCACGAACCGATGAACACTTCGTCGATCTTCTCGCCAGCAACGCTGGACAGCAGGCGGGCGTCGTCCGGATCGTTCGGCGCGCAGAGCACAGGCTCGCTGATGTCGGCCAGGTCGATTTCGATGACTTCGGCGTATTCGGCGTCGGCATCGGCTTCCATCAACTGAGGGTTGGCGATCCAGGCTTCCATCGCTTGGGCGCGACGTTCCAGGGTACGTGCATCACCGTAGCCTTCGCCGATCATCCAGCGCAGCAGGGTGATGTTCGATTGCAGGTACTCGGTGATCGACTCTTTCGACAGCTTGATGGTGCAACCGGCAGCCGAACGTTCGGCCGAGGCGTCGGACAATTCGAAAGCCTGTTCCAGGGTCAAGCCTTCCAGGCCTTCGATTTCCAGGATGCGGCCGGAGAAGGCGTTTTTCTTGCCTTTCTTCTCGACGGTCAGCAGGCCGTTCTGGATGGCGAAGTACGGAATGGCATGAACCAGGTCACGCAGGGTGATGCCAGGCTTCATTTTGCCCTTGAAGCGCACCAGGATCGATTCCGGCATGTCCAGCGGCATGACGCCGGTGGCAGCGGCAAACGCGACCAGGCCGGAACCGGCCGGGAACGAGATGCCCATCGGGAAGCGGGTGTGCGAGTCGCCACCGGTGCCCACGGTGTCTGGCAGCAGCATGCGGTTGAGCCACGAGTGGATGATGCCGTCGCCCGGACGCAGGGAAACGCCGCCGCGGGTCATGATGAAGTCAGGCAGGGTGTGGTGGGTAGTGACGTCGATCGGCTTCGGATAGGCCGCGGTGTGGCAGAAGGACTGCATCACCAGGTCAGCCGAGAAGCCCAGGCACGCCAGGTCTTTGAGTTCGTCACGGGTCATGGGACCGGTGGTGTCCTGGGAGCCCACGGTGGTCATTTTCGGTTCGCAGTAGGTACCAGGACGCACGCCTTGGCCTTCTGCCAGACCGCAAGCCTTGCCGACCATCTTCTGCGCCAGGGTGAAACCCTTGGTGCTTTCGGCGGGTGCTTCAGGCTTCTTGAACAGGTCGAACGGTGGCAGACCCAGCTCGGCGCGAGCCTTCTCGGTCAGGCCGCGGCCAATGATCAGCGGAATACGACCGCCGGCACGGACTTCGTCCAACAGCACAGGTGTCTTCATTTCGAAGGTGGTGATGACTTCATCGGTACCGTGCTTGCAGACTTTGCCGGCATGCGGGTACAGGTCGATCACGTCGCCCATGTTCATGTTCGAAACGTCGAACTCGATTGGCAGTGCGCCGGCATCTTCCATGGTGTTGTAGAAGATCGGAGCGATTTTGCTGCCGAAGCAGAAACCGCCAGCGCGCTTGTTCGGCACATAAGGAATGTCGTCGCCGAAGAACCACAGCACCGAGTTGGTCGCCGATTTACGCGAGGAACCGGTACCGACCACGTCACCGACGTAGGCAATCGGGAAGCCTTGGCCGCGCATTTCTTCGATCTGCTTCATCGGGCCGGTCTTGCCTTGCTCGTCCGGAACGATGCCGTCACGGGCCATTTTCAGCATGGCCAGGGCGTGCAGAGGGATGTCAGGACGCGACCAGGCGTCCGGGGCAGGGGACAGGTCGTCGGTGTTGGTTTCGCCGGTGACCTTGAACACGCGCAGGCTGATCTTGTCGGCCAGCACCGGGCGCTTCTTGAACCACTCGCCGTCAGCCCAGGATTGCAGCACGGCTTTGGCGTGAGCGTTGCCGTTCTTGGCTTTTTCAGCCACGTCGTGGAAGGCATCGAACATCAGCAGGGTGTGCTTGAGTTCTTCGGCGGCTACCGGCGCCAGCTCGGCGTCGTCCAGCAGCTCTACCAGGGTCACGATGTTGTAGCCGCCCTGCATGGTGCCGAGCAGTTCAACGGCGCGCTTCTTGTCCAGCAGAGGGGATTGGGCCTGGCCCTTGGCCAGGGCGGACAGGAAGCCGGCCTTGACGTAGGCAGCCTCGTCGACTCCAGGCGGAACGCGATTGGTGATCAGGTCAACGAGGAAAGCTTCTTCGCCAGCCGGGGGATTCTTCAGCAGCTCGATCAGGCCTGCGGTTTGTTCGGCGTTAAGCGGCTGGGGAACGATACCCAGGGCTGCGCGCTCTTCGATATGTTTGCGGTAGGCTTCAAGCACAGTTATTACCCTCATCAGTGGTCCCAAATGGGTGTCCGGGACGCTCATCCAGGAACCCACGGTACTCATGCGCGTCGGCGGCTTTTTGAGCCACCACGCCAGAGTTTCCGCACGTTCCTCACAGAAGCTGCTTTCAAAGTTTTACGCCTGCAGAACGGGGAGCTGATGAGGGTTGGCGTTGGGCTTTCCCCGCTGGAAAGACCCTTCGCCAACACCGCTCTGAAGGAACGACTGTGCTCGTGACGCTTTGAAAACAGCTTCTAACGGACATTGGCGCCTTAAAAGGCTGGCTGATTCTACGGGAAAAAAAAATTAAAGGTAAGTTGGGCCTGGAAGTTTGAGGGGTGATCAATCTTAGACAAAGGGCTAACATGCCGGCCTGTCCTGCTTTTGCGTGTGCGTTTCCTTATGCCCAACCAGCTCATCAAGACCCCCTGCATCGGCCTTTGCTCCACTGTCTACGGTGACCTGGTGTGCCGTGGCTGCAAGCGGTTCCACCATGAAGTGATTCACTGGAACGGCTACAACGAGGACGAAAAACGCGCGGTGTGGATGCGGCTAGAGCAGCTGTTGGTGCAGGTGATGGTGGCCAAGTTGGAGGTTTTCGACCCGATACTGCTGCGCCAGCAACTGGAGTCGCGCAAGATCCGCTTTGTGCCGCACCAGTCGCAATATTGCTGGGCCTATCAGTTGATCGCCCGGGGCGCACGGGTGATCAACAACCTGGAGGCCTACGGCATGGTGCTGATGCCGGAGTTTCGCGACTGGGAACTGCCGGACCTGCGCGATGCCATTGATCGGGAGTTTTTCCTTTTGTCCGAAGCCCATTACCAGCGTTACATCGCCCCAGGGTTCCTGAAGGATGCGATTGGCGGCTGACAGCTTTTGTGGCGAGAGGATTTAGCAAAACGTCGCACCGCCCCGCTGTGGGAGCAAAGCTTGCTCGCGATGCAGGCGCCTCGGTTCCAGAGAGACCGCGTCGTTTTTATCGCGGGCAAGCCTTGCTCCCACAGATAAATCCCTTCGCCACAGGTTGGCGTGTCACTCCTTGACCGCCAACTCCACCAGGTGATCCTCGACCTCCTGGGGCTTGAGCACCAGCACATCACTTTCCAGCGTATCGAGCACAGCCTCGGCGGTGTTGCCGATCAGGACCCCGGACAACCCCGAGCGGGCCACGGTGCCGATCACCGTTACCGCTGCCTGCAGCTTGCGCGCCATGAACGGAATCAAGACGTCCGCCGGGCCTTCCTCGATGTGCAGGTGCTGGTCATCGATGTCGAATTCGGCCTGGAACGCCCGGCATTGTTCGCGGTAACGGGCTTCGATGGTTTCCTTGAGCTGGAACGTCGGGTCGGCGGACGAGAGCATCGGCGAGGGATGGGCGCCGATCACATGCAGGTGGGCCTTGGCGAGGAGGGCGATGTCATAGCCATGATCGATGATGGTGGAGTGCAGGTGGCGATGCTCGCCGTCGGCATTGCCAACGTCGACGGCGGCCAGGATCACCTTGTCTTTCCAGGAACCGGCGGTTTTCACCAGCAGCACCGGGGTCGGGCAATGGCGTAGCAGTTTCCAGTCCGCCGGGGTCAGCAGGGCTTTTTTCAGCGGGCTGTCGGGGAAGTGCTGCTTGATCACCAGCCCGCAACCTTCCGCCTGCTGTACGTCGATGATGGTTTCGTGGAGGCTTTCGTTCCAGGCCTGCTCGGTGGTGACGCTGTAGCCGTCAGCCAGCAGTGCGGCCTTGAGCACGCTGAGCAGGCCGGCATGGTCATGCTTTTTGTCGCACACCAGCAGGTGCAGGTGGGCCTGGGTCACCCCAGCGATCAGTTTGGCGCGCTTGAGCGCCAGGCTTTCCGAATGTTCGGGCTCAATGACCACCAGGATGCTGCGAATGGCTTGCATGATCGGTGTTCTCCTGCAATGAAAGGGCTGGCATTGCTCAACTATAGTTGTTGTGGGCAGTCTAGTTGCTGTGGCTGAGTGGTCGACTTGATGCATATCAACGGCGGTGGCTGGTGGTCTGGGGGCAGGCCGGTATAATCGGCGCCCTTCGCTCGACTACCTTTTCCCGTGAGCCCCATGAATCTTCCCGAAATTCACGAATTCCTTGGTTGCCGCACCCCCGATGCCTGGGTCCAGGCCGCGCTGGCTGACCAGGAAACGTTGCTGATCGACCACAAGAACTGCGAATTCAAGGCGGCCAGCACTGCCTTGAGCCTGATCGCCAAATACCATTCCCACGTCGACCTGATCAATTTGATGTCGCGCCTGGCCCGGGAAGAGCTGGTGCATCACGAGCAGGTCATGCGCTTGATGAAAAAGCGCAAGATCGGCTTGCGCCAGCTCTCCGCCGGGCGTTATGCCTCGGGGCTGCGCAAGGTGGTACGCAGTCACGAACCGGTCAAGCTGGTGGACACCCTGGTGGTCGGCGCCTTCATCGAGGCCCGCAGTTGCGAGCGTTTCGAGGCCTTGGTGCCGCACCTGGACGAGGAACTGGGCAAGTTCTATTTCGGCTTGCTGAAAAGCGAAGCCCGGCATTTCCAGGGCTACCTGAAGCTGGCTTACCAGTACGGCGACGCCAAGGACATTGCCCAGGTGATCGACAAGGTCCGTGACGCCGAGCGGGAACTGATCGAGTCACCGGACGTGGAGTTTCGTTTTCACAGCGGTGTGCCTGCGGCATAGGACGTTATGCCGCGCTGCCTTTCAAACGGTCAGCCCCAGGCGCTCATGCCACTGGGCAATTGACTCTTGGGGATAGACCTCGAACTGCTGGTCGCCCGGATGCGCCTCGACTTCCACCCAGGGTGCCTTGGAACCCAGCATCAGGTGGGTGTGCTGCGGCGGTACCGGCAGCGGTGTGTCAATGGCCGAGGCAAAAGGGTGAATCAGGTCCGGCCATTCGGGGCTGAACAGCCATAGCCCTGAACCGCACAAGGAACAGAAATGTCGTTCGGCACTGCTGCGGTGGGCGCGTTGATCGCCTTCGTCCTTGAGCCGCGCATGGTAGATCGAGATGTGCTTGCGACCGCGCACCTTCAGGCTCTGGGCATCGCCCCCCAGGTTGATCGCAAAACCGCCGCCGCCCTGGGTCTTGCGGCAGATCGAGCAGTAGCAGCGCTGATAAGGGTAGGGGTGAGCACTGTCGAGGGTGAACGACACCGCGCCGCAGTGGCAGGATCCTTCGAGCTGCATGGGGAACCTCCAGTGGGATTGGAAATGACTCAGTACAGCCTAGACAGTCTGCGTCTTGTCAGTTGAGTTGAGGGTGACCATGTGACCGCCTTCGCGGGCAAGCCCGCTCCCACAGGGGATCTGTGTCGGTCATGGATTTTCCGCACACGCCCGGTCAGTGTGGGAGCGGGCTTGCTCGCGAAGGCGTCGGTACAGCTTCCATCACTTGGGCACCCGCCACAAATACCACGCCGCCACCGTCCGATATGGGCTCCAGGCCAGGCCGATCTCAGCCATCTGCTTGCGGCTGGGCTGATGCTCCAACCCCTTGAGCCGTCGATAACCTTCGCGTACGCCAAAGTCATCGGCTGGCAGGATGTCCGGTCGCTCGAGGCTGTAGATCAGCAGCATTTCCACGGTCCAGCGTCCGACGCCGCGCAAGGTGACCAAGCGTTCGATCAATACATCATCCTCCATCGCCCGCGCGGTGGCGTAATCCGGCACGATGCCGTCCAGCGTCGCCTGGGCGATGCCCTGGATCGTCGCGATCTTGCTGGCAGAAAACCCACAGCCGCGCAGCTGCGCAACGTCTGTCGCCAGGATCTGCCCGGGACCGGGGAAGGTCTGCGCCGGGAATAATGCCAGCAGCCGACCGAGGATTGCATCGCCTGCCTTGGCGTGCAGTTGCTGGTAGGCAATCGCCCGCACCAGGGCTTCATAGGGATCGCGGGCTGGCTTGGGTTGCAGCAGACAAGGGCCGATGGTCTCGACGTGACGTCGCCAGTCTAGGTCGAGACTTGCCAGCAAGGCACTGGCGTCGTGGTAGGCAGGCATCGGGTATTCGTTCTCCGGGGCGCTCAAAACGCCAGGGGCAGCGAAACCTGCACCGCGGCTTTCTCCAGTCGTAGCAGAAATGCCTTGCGCGGTTGTCCGCCACCATAGCCGGTCAACGAGCCATCCGCACCGATTACCCGGTGACAGGGAATGACGATGGCCAAGCGATTCTGCCCGTTGGCCAGGCCCACGGCGCGGCTGGCGCCGGGGCTGCCCAGGGCCGTGGCGATGTTGCCGTAGCTGCGGGTTTCGCCGTAGGGGATCTTTTGCAGTTCTGCCCAGACCCGTACGGCGAAGGCGCTGCCGGGCATGTGCAGCGGGACGTTGAATGCCGTGAGCTTGCCGGCGAAATAGTCGGCCAGTTCGGTCTCGATCTGCTGCAAATGAGCGTTGTGCCCCGGCGCAACCGTGTAGCCGTAGCGTTGCTGCAGTTCTTCCAGTTCCTTGGTCAGGGCCGGGCGGTCGAGGAATTCCAGCAGCACCAGGCCCCGTCGTTCGGCCATGGCCAGCATCGGCCCTAACGGCGTAGTCAGGCGGGTGAACAGCAAGGGTTCGCTGAGGGCCGCGCGGCCTGGCGTGATATGGAAGGACTTCACGAACGCGTCACGAAAACCGCTCAATGACTCATAACCGGAGTCGAACGCGGCGTTGTCGATCGAGCTGCCGTCCTTGATGCCGCCCAAGGCTATGCCCAGGCGGCGGCTGCGCAGGTAGGCGTGAAAGGTCATGCCGAAATGTTGCTTGAACCAGCGGCGCAGTTTCAGCGGCTCGATGCCTTGTTCCAGCAGCAGGGCGTCGGTCCAGCGCAGGTCGGGTTCGGCGTCCACGGTTTTGAGCAGGGCCTGGATCCAGTCGGGTGCGATGGCGGCGGCGTCCAGCGGCTTGCAGCGCAGGCAAGCCCGGTAGCCGGCCGACATGGCTTCGTCGGCATGGGCGAAGAACTCCACGTTCTCCGGCTTCGGCTTGCGCGCGGTGCAACTGGGGCGACAGAAAATGCCGGTGGTCTTGACCGCAGTGAAGAACACCCCCTCGTAGGCGGTGTCTCGTTCGAGCATGGCGCGGACCATCTCGGCATGGGGCGGGAGCAGCGAGTCGTGTAGGTTCATGGGCCTGAGCATAGAACCGTGTCCGGAACGACTCCACCGAAAAATCGACAGTGAATTTTCCGTTCGCTTGGTCGAATGCTCACGAACAAAAAGCGGACCCTTTGAGTCTGATCACCTGAAGGGAAGCCGCGACGCCTGTTCATGGCGTCGCGGCTTCTTTGTTTGTCTGTTCGAGGTGTTCAATACTTCCAGAACACCGGCGTGAACAGCACCAGCACGGTCAGGATTTCCAGCCGACCCAGCAGCATGCCAATGGTCAGCAGCCATTTGGCCGAATCTGGCAACGTCGAGAAGTTACCCGCCGGGCCGATGATATCCCCCAGTCCAGGGCCCACGTTGCATACTGCTGTGGCCGCACCGGACAGTGCTGTGGTCCAGTCCAGGCCGATCAGCGCCAACCCCAATGCAATGACGCCAATGGTCACCGCGAAAAAAAACGAAAAGGTCAGCAGTGAGCGGGCGATTTCTTCATCGATAGGATGGTTGTTGTATTTCTTTTGAGTCACCGCGCGAGGATGGATGAGCTGTTTCAAGCTGCCCATCAGAAGCGCATTGGCCACCTGGAATCGAAAGATCTTCAGGCCTCCGGAGGTGGATCCGGAACAGCCGCCGACGAAGGTCAGGTAAAAGAACAGCAAAACCGCAAAGCTTCCCCACAACGTGTAGTCCCCGAGCGCCACACCCGTGGTGGTGACCACCGAGGTGACGTTGACGGCTACGGTCCGTACCGCATCGAGCCAGGTGAAGTCACTGTTGAGGCTCAGCCAGGTGCCTGCCGCGAGCCAGACGAAGACCAGAAAAGCGATGAACCCCTGAACCTGGTGATCCTTGATCAGAGCGCGCCTGTTGCCGCGCAACGTGGAAACATACAGCGCAAAGGGCATCCCGCCGAAAATCATGATGACCACGGCGACCCAATGAATGGCCGGTTGTGTCCAGTGAGCCAAAGAGGCATCGGAGGTAGAGAAGCCGCCCGTGGAGATCAGCGTCATGGCGTGATTGATGGCCTCGAACGGCGTCATCCCGGCCAACCACAATGCCGCGGTGGAAAGGGCGGTCAGCCCCAAATAGATCGACAATATGTATTTTGCCGCGACGTGCGAGCGCGGCGTGACTTTATCCGACCAGTCCGACGATTCGGTCTGGAACAGCCGCATGCCGCCGACCCGCAACAGCGGCAAGATCGCCACGGCCATGCCGATAAAGCCGATCCCGCCCAGCCATTGAAGCATCGAACGCCAGATGAGCAGGCCAGGCGATGCGGTATCGAGGCCGCTGAAAATGGTCGAGCCGGTGGTGGTGATGCCGGACATCGTTTCAAAAAAAGCGTCGGTGTAACTGATGTGTCGGATAAACACCATGGGCAGCGCGGCGAAAGCGCATACGAACACCCAACTTGCGGTCGTCAGCAGGTACATGTCTCTGGGGCGCATCTGGGCGTGTGCCGGTCTTCCACGGGCGACCAATGCAACGCCACAGACGAAAGTGATCAGGCTCGACCAGAGAAACGCCGACAAATCATCGTTGCGCTCGTACAGCATCAGCGTGAGCAGCGGAATCGCCATGCTGACCGCCAGGGTAATCAGGAAAATGCCGAGGATAAAACCGATGAGACGCAGAACCGCAATGGACATGAGAAACGCCTGATTCAATAAGCCGCACAGTATCGATTGGGGGCAATCGCCTACCGCGTAAAGTTTGCGTAAAAAAGTGAGCGGTCACGCTAGACGACAAGGCAGTTTTCTTCAATACCGCCAGCGCCGGCCCCATTATTTTGGAGGCCCTTTCCTGAAAAGAAGAAGATATGTGATGAGCTTGATACTTTCCATGGCCATTTTTGCTTTGGTGGCTTCCATTACACCCGGCCCGGTCAATATCGTCGCCCTCAGCTCCGGGGCGCGATACGGGTTTCGTGCGACGTTGCGCCATGTGGGCGGTGCGACCCTTGGGTTTGTCTTGCTGCTGGTGTTGATGGGCTTGGGGTTGCATGAAGTGCTGCAACGCTGGCCTGGCCTCACGCGGGTGGTGCAGTTGGGAGGCGTGGCGTTTCTGTTGTTCATGGCCTGGAAACTGGCGATGGATAACGGGCACCTGGGCGGCGAAGACGAGGGACGGGCGCCTTCGATGTTCCATGGCGCGCTGATGCAATGGCTCAACCCCAAGGCGTGGCTGGCCTGCGTAGCGGGGATGGGCGCATTCGTGGCTGACGGCGAGGCGCGGCTGGTGTGGCAGTTTGCGGCGATCTACCTGGTGATCTGCTACGTCTCGGTGGGCTGCTGGGCCTACGCCGGGAGTTTTCTGCGCACGTGGCTGGGTAACCCGGCGACCATGCGCCTGTTCAATCGGGCGATGGCAGTGTTGTTGGTGGCCAGTGCGGTGTATCTGTTGTTGCCTTGAGTCAATACGTTTAGCTGTTGGATATAGGAACTGTGTAGGAGCTATGTAGGAGCTGTGTAGGAGCTGTCGAGTGCAACGAGGCTGCGATCTTTCCCCAGCCAATTGAATCTCAAGCGAAAGATCAAAAGATCAAAAGATCGCCAGCTTCGCCAGCGCCTACAGAGCCCGGCCGGAGCAAGCTCAACCGCGATATTGCCCGGGCGTAGCCGCCAGGTGTTGCTTGAAGGCACGCTGGAAATGCGCCTGGTCGGCAAACCCGCTGTCCAGCGCTACGTCGGCGATCAGCTTGCCTTCGCGCAATTGGCGCCGGGCAAACTGGATCCGGCGGTTGACCAGGAAAGCGTGGGGCGTCATCCCGTAATGGCGCTTGAAGGCTCGGCTCAGGTAGGACGGCGACAGCTGCGCGGCGGTGCAGATGTCTTCCAGCTTCAAGGCTTCGCTGCAATGGTCGTGGATAAACTGTGCCGCACGCATCAGGCCCGGATGACTGCCCCGGTCGGGACGACCGGCCGGATTGAGCCGTTGTTGCAGGTCAATGAAAAATGCCTCGGCGGCGGCGTGCTTGGCGGCAGTGTCGAGTCGCTCGTCCACCAGTTGCTCATACAGCCGTCCCAACGCAGCAAACAGCTCCACGTCGCGGCTGTGCGTGGTGGCGAAGCCCTGGAAATCCAGGCTTTCGTCAAAGCCGATACGGCGCTGCAAGTCCCTGAGCCACAGGGTGTCGACGTACAACATCACGTAGGACCATGGCTGATCGTCGATCGGGTTGCACGCGTGGACGTCGCCCGGGTTCATCAGCACCACCGTGCCGCTCTCTACCTGGAAATTCGACCGTTCGTGAATGTAAGTGCTGCGCCCTGCGGTGATCGCACCGATGGAAAAGTGGTCATGGGAATGGCGCGAATAGCAGACCTTGCGCCCATCGCCGATGGCCCGGGCTTCGATGAAGGGCAGGGCCGCGTCGCGCCAGAAACGTGGGGCGTCGTCATGGGGGGCGTGCTTCATCGGTCAGCGTCCTCGTCTTGAACCTGAGTGGCAGTGTATTAGCCCTGGCCGGCAAATGCCCGTCGGATTTAGCCGTTCGGTTTGAACGGCAGTGGTCCTGAACTAGACTTCATGAAGCCCTGCCAATGGAGTTCCCGATGCTTGCGCCACGCAAACCGGACGACGAAGCTGCTCGCCTCAAGAATCTGCACTCGCTCAAGCTGCTTGATACCGCCCCCGAAGAGCGGTTCGATCGCCTGACTCGTCTTGCCCGACGCCTGTTTGACGTGCCCATCGCGCTGGTGTCGCTGGTGGACGCCAACCGGCAGTGGTTCAAGTCCAGCGCCGGCCTGGACGCCAGCGAAACCCCGCGGGAGATTTCCTTCTGTGGGCATGCGATTTTGCAGGATCAGATCCTGGAAATCTGCGACGCGGAACAGGACGAGCGCTTCCATGACAACCCGCTGGTCACGGACAAGCCTGGCATTCGCTTCTATGCAGGACATCCGCTGGGGTTGGAGGACGGCAGCAAGCTCGGCACGTTGTGCCTGCTCGACACCCGGCCGCGCAAGCTCAATGACGAAGAACGCGAATTGCTGCGCGACTTGGCATGCATGGCCGAGCAGGAGATGGTCGCGGTGCAGATGGCGAGCATGGACGAGCTGACGCTGTTATCCAATCGGCGTGGATTCCGGACGTTGGCCCAGCATGCGTTGAATGTGTGTGACCGCTTGTCGCGACCGGCGACGCTGCTGTTCTTCGATCTCAACGACTTCAAGCCGATCAACGACCGCTACGGACACGCCGAGGGCGACAGCGCGCTAAAAACCTTCGCCGATGTGCTGCGTATCGCCTTTCGCGAAAGTGATGTGATCGGCCGCCTCGGCGGTGATGAATTCGTGGCGTTGCTCACCGGTTCTTCCCATGTCGAGACAACGACGATCATGGTGCGCCTCAAGGAAATCCTCGATGAGCGCAATGCAATGTTGCAGCGTGGCTATGACATTCGTTTCAGTGTCGGTCAGATCGAGTACGACGCCCAGCGTCATCAGTCGATCGACACACTGCTGGTTGACGCCGATGCGGCGATGTACACACAGAAGCAGGCGCTACGCAGCTAGCACAGGGTATTGCGGTGTAATCAGGCAATCGCAATAAAAAACGCCGCTTGGCCTTTCCAGGGCAAGCGGCGTTTTTGCTGCAACGTGAAGATTACTCTTCGATGTTGCCCATGGCGGTGGTGTTGAAGCCGCCGTCCACGTACATGATTTCACCGCTGACGCCCGATGCCAGGTCCGAGCACAGGAAGGCGCCGGCGTTGCCGACTTCTTCGATGGTGACGTTGCGACGCAGCGGCGTTTGCGCTTCGTTGGCGGCCAGCATCTTGCGGAAGTTCTTGATGCCGGAAGCGGCGAGGGTGCGGATGGGACCGGCCGATACGCAGTTGACGCGGGTGCCGTCCGGGCCCAGGGAGCCGGCCAGGTAACGCACGCCAGCTTCCAGGGAAGCCTTGGCCATGCCCATGACGTTGTAGTTCGGCATGGTGCGCTCGGCGCCCAGGTACGACAGGGTCAGCAGGCTGCCGTTGCGGCCTTTCATCATTTCGCGACCGGCCTTGGCCAGGGCCACGAAGCTGTAGGCGCTGATGTCATGGGCAATGCGGAAACCTTCACGGGTGGTGGCTTCGGTGAAGTCGCCGTCCAGTTGGTCGCCCGGGGCGAAGCCCACGGAGTGCACGATGCAGTCCAGGCCGTCCCACTTCTTGCTCAGTTCTTCGAAAACCTTGGCGATTTCTTCATCGCTGGCCACATCGCACGGGAAGCACAGCTCAGGGCTCGAACCCCAGCCTTGTGCGAACTCTTCGACACGACCCTTGAGTTTGTCGTTCTGATAAGTGAAGGCAAGCTCAGCGCCCTCGCGATGCATGGCGGCGGCGATGCCGGATGCGATGGACAGCTTGCTGGCGACACCGACGATCAGTACGCGCTTACCGGCGAGAAAACCCATGTGTTGCTCCTCTTTCAGGTTATTCGGCAGTTGTTGGGGCCAGGAAGGCGGCCTCCAGCAACTGCTGTGTATAGGGGTGCTGCGGCGCGGCGAATATGCTGCGGGCATCACCTTGTTCGACCACTTGGCCATGCTTGACCACCATCAACTGGTGGCTCAGCGCTTTGACGACAGCCAGGTCATGGCTGATAAACAGGTACGTCAGGTTGTACTTGGTTTGCAACGACCGCAACAGCTCCACCACTTGGCGTTGCACGGTACGATCCAGGGCCGACGTCGGTTCATCCAACAGAATCAACGCCGGCTTGAGCACCAGGGCCCGGGCAATGGCGATACGCTGTCGTTGCCCTCCGGAAAATTCATGGGGGTAGCGGTTCCGAGTTTCCGGATCCAGGCCTACCTCCTTCAATGCCTCAATTATTGCCTGTTCCTGTTCGGCTGCGGTGCCGATCTTGTGGATCCGCAGACCTTCGCCGACGATCTGGCTCACACACATCCGTGGGCTCAGGCTGCCAAAGGGGTCCTGAAACACCACTTGCATCTCCCGGCGCAGCGGCCGGACCTGTTGCTGCGTCAGGCTGTCCAGCGATTTGCCTTCGAAGCGGATCCCGCCCTGGCTGCCGATCAACCGCAGGATTGCCAGCCCCAGGGTGGATTTGCCGGAACCGCTTTCGCCGACGATGCCCAGGGTCTGGCCCTGGGGCAGGCTGAAGCGGATACCGTCCACGGCCTTGATGTAGTCTACCGTGCGTTTGAACAGGCCTTTCTTGATCGGGAACCAGACTTTCAGGTCCTCGACCTGCAACAGCGGCGGGCCGACGACGTTGCTCGCCGGGGTGCCGCTGGGTTCGGCGCTCAGCAGTTCCCGAGTGTACGGATGCTGCGGTGCGCGGAACAACTCTTCGCACGATGCCTGTTCGACGATGCAACCGCGCTGCATGACACATACGCGATGCGCAATTCTTCGCACCAGGTTCAAATCGTGGCTGATCAGCAGCAGCGACATGCCCAATCGCGCCTGCAGTTCCTTGAGCAACTGGAGGATTTTCAGCTGGACGGTGACGTCCAGGGCCGTGGTCGGCTCGTCGGCGATCAGCAGTTCCGGTTCGTTGGCCAGGGCCATGGCGATCATCACCCGCTGGCGCTGGCCGCCGGACAGCTCGTGGGGCAGGGCCTTGAGGCGCTTGTGGGGCTCGGGAATGCCCACCAGTTCCAGCAACTCAAGGGTCCGGCGGGTCGCGACCTTGCCGCTCAGGCCCTTGTGGATGCCGAGCACTTCATTGATCTGTTTTTCAATGGAGTGCAGCGGGTTGAGGGACGTCATCGGTTCCTGGAAGATCATCGCGATCCGGTTGCCGCGGATATGGCGGATGGTTTTTTCCTTCAACCCCAGTAGATTCTGGCCGGCGTACTGGATGGTCCCGGTGGGGTGATGGGCCAGCGGGTAGGGCAGCAACCGCAGGATCGAATGGGCGGTGACCGATTTGCCCGAGCCGCTTTCACCCACCAGGGCCAGGGTTTCGCCGCGCTTGATATCGAAGCTGACGCCCTCGACCACGCGCTGGCGGCGTTCGCCAACAATGAACTCCACCGCCAGGTCGCGCACTTCGATCAGATTATCCTGGTTCATTTCACTTCCTCGGATCGAAGGCATCGCGAGCGGACTCGCCGATGAACACCAACAGGCTCAACATCAGGGCCAGCACGGCGAACGCGCTGATGCCCAACCACGGCGCCTGGAGGTTGGATTTGCCCTGGGCCACCAGCTCACCCAGGGACGGCGCGCCCGGCGGCAGGCCAAAGCCGAGGAAATCCAGGGCGGTGAGGGTGCCGATGGCGCCGGTGAGGATGAACGGCATGAATGTCATGGTCGAGACCATGGCGTTGGGCAGGATGTGGCGGAACATGATCGCCCCGTTCTGCATGCCCAGCGCCCGGGCGGCGCGTACGTATTCCAGGTTGCGCCCACGCAGGAACTCGGCACGGACGACATCCACCAGGCTCATCCAGGAAAACAGCAACATGATGCCCAGCAGCCACCAGAAGTTGGGCTGGACGAAACTGGCCAGGATGATCAGCAGGTACAGCACTGGCAACCCGGACCAGATCTCCAGGAAACGTTGGCCGGCCAGGTCCACCCAGCCGCCATAGAAGCCCTGCAGCGCGCCGGCGATCACGCCGATGATTGAACTGAGCACGGTCAAAGTCAGGGCGAACAGTACCGAGATGCGGAAGCCATAGATGACCCGGGCCAGGACATCGCGGCCCTGGTCGTCGGTGCCCAGCCAGTTCGCCGAAGAGGGCGGTGCCGGGGCCGGGACTTTCAAGTCGTAGTTGATGCTCTGGTAGCTGAACGCAATCGGTGCCCACAGCACCCAGGCGTCCTTGGCCGCCAGCAGTTCACGGATGTAGGGGCTCTTGTAGTTGGCTTCCAGGGGGAATTCGCCGCCGAACGTGGTTTCCGGGTAACGCTTGAGGGCCGGGAAGTACCAGCCGTCTTCGTAGTGCACCACCAGCGGCTTGTCGTTGGCGATCAACTCGGCACCCAGGCTCAGCCCGAACAGGATCAGGAATAGCCACAGCGACCACCAGCCTCGCTTGTTGGCCTTGAACAGTTCGAAACGACGGCGATTGAGAGGGGACAGGTTCATCTCAATGCTCCCGGCTTTCGAAGTCGATACGCGGATCGACAAAGGTGTAGGTCAAATCGCCGATCAGCTTCACCACCAGCCCCAGCAAGGTGAAAATGAACAGCGTGCCAAACACCACCGGGTAATCGCGGTTGATGGCCGCTTCGAAACTCATCAGGCCCAGGCCATCGAGGGAGAAGATCACTTCCACCAGCAGGGAACCGGTAAAGAAAATCCCGATGAATGCCGAAGGGAAACCGGCGATCACCAGCAACATGGCGTTGCGGAACACATGGCCGTAGAGCACGCGGTTGCGGGTCAGGCCCTTGGCCTTGGCGGTGACCACGTATTGCTTGTTGATTTCGTCGAGGAAGCTGTTCTTGGTCAGCAGGGTCATGGTGGCGAAGTTTCCGATCACCAGGGCGGTCACGGGCAAGGCCAGGTGCCAGAAGTAATCGAGGATCTTGCCGCCCATGCTCAATTCGTCAAAGTTGTTGGAGGTCAGCCCGCGCAACGGAAACCAGTCGAAATAGCTGCCGCCGGCAAACACCACGATCAACAGGATGGCGAACAGGAACGACGGGATTGCGTAGCCGATGATGATTGCCGAACTGGTCCATACGTCGAAATGGCTGCCGTGCCGCGTGGCTTTGGCGATCCCCAGCGGGATCGACACCAGGTACATGATCAGCGTGCTCCATAGCCCGAGGGAGATGGACACCGGCATCTTTTCCTTGATCAGGTCGATGACCTTGGCATCGCGGAAGAAACTGTCGCCAAAGTCCAGGTGCGCGTAGTTCTTGATCATGATCCACAGGCGTTCGGGCGCCGACTTGTCGAAGCCGTACATGTGCTCGATTTCCTTGATCAGCGCCGGGTCCAGGCCCTGGGCACCGCGGTAGGAAGAACCGGCCACCGACACCTCGGCACCGCCGCCGGCAATGCGGCTGGTGGCGCCTTCGAAGCCCTCGAGCTTGGCGATCATCTGTTCCACCGGCCCGCCGGGCGCGGCCTGGATGATGATGAAGTTGATCAACAGAATGCCGAACAGCGTCGGGATGATCAGCAGCAGTCGCCGAAAAATATAAGCCAGCATTTCGTTACTCCACGCTCGCAGGGGCGGCGATTTGCTGCTCGATGACCTGCTTTTCTACTTCATCGGCCGGCTTGACCTCTGGCTTGACCCACCAGGTGGTGGTGCCGATGTCATAAGTTGGCGTGATTTTCGGATGACCGATGTGGTTCCAGTAGGCCACGCGCCAGGTTTTGATGTGCCAGTTGGGGATCACGTAGTAGCCCCATTGCAGAACCCGATCCAGCGCACGGGCGTGGGCCACCAGGCTCTGGCGCGAGTCGGCGTTGATCAGTTGCTCCACCAACTGGTCCACTGCAGGGTCCTTGAGGCCCATGGTGTTGCGGCTGCCGGGCTTGTCGGCGGCGGCGGACATCCAGAACTCGCGCTGTTCGTTCCCCGGCGAACTGGATTGCGGGAAGCTGCTCACCACCAGGTCGAAGTCCCGGGAGCGCACGCGATTGATGTACTGGGATACGTCCACCCGGCGGATGACCAGTTCGATGCCCAGGTCGCTCAAGTTGCGCTTGAAAGGCAGCAGTATCCGCTCGAACTCGGTCTGGGCCAGCAGGAATTCCAGCACCACGGGTTTACCTTGGGCATCGACCATCTTGTCGTCGGCGATGCGCCAGCCCGCTTCTTGCAGCAATTGGTAAGCCTTGCGCTGCTGGTTGCGGATCATGCCGCTGCCGTCACACACCGAAGGCTGGAACGCCTCGGTGAAGACCTGCTCGGGAATCTTGCCGCGCAGGGGCTCGAGGATCTTCAACTCGTCTTCGCCGGGCAGCCCGGTGGCGGCCATTTCCGAATTCTCGAAATAGCTGCGGGTGCGGGCATAGGCGCCGTTGAACAGTTGCTTGTTGGTCCACTCGAAGTCCAGCAGCAGGCTCAAGGCCTTGCGCACCCGCACGTCCTGGAAGATCGGCCGGCGCAGGTTGTAGACAAAACCCTGCATGCCGGTGGGGTTGCCGTTGGGGATCTGTTCCTTGATCAGCCGGCCTTCGGTCACGGCCGGGATGTTGTAGGCGTTGGCCCAGTTCTTGGCGGTCATTTCCAACCAGAAATCGAACTGCCCGGCTTTCAAGGCCTCGACCGCGACGGTGTTGTCGCGATAGTAGTCGGTCACCAGTACGTCGAAATTATAGAAGCCGCGGTTGACCGGCAGGTCCTTGCCCCAGTAGTCCTTGACCCGCTCATAGCGGATCGAGCGTCCGGCCTTTACTTCGGCGACCTTGTAGGGGCCGCTGCCCAGGGGGGGCTCCAGGTTGCCCTTGCTGAAGTCGCGTTCGGCCCACCAGTGTTTTGGCAATACCGGCAATTGGCCGAGGATCAACGGCAGTTCGCGATTATTGGTGTGTTTGAACTTGAACAGGACTTTGAGCGGGTCTTCGGCGATGACGTCGGCGACGTCGTTGTAATAGCCGCGAAACATCGGCGCGCCGTCCTTGGTCAGGGTCTGAAAGCTGAAGACCACGTCTTCTGCGCGTACCGGATGGCCGTCGTTGAAACGGGCTTCGGGGCGCAGGTAGAAGCGCACCCAGGCATTGTCCGGGGCTTTCTCGATTTTTTCGGCGATCAGGCCATATTCGGTGAAAGGTTCGTCCAGGCCCTGCTTGGCCAGGGTGTCGTAGATCAGGCCGATGTCATCGGCCGGCACGCCTTTGCTGATGAACGGGTTGAGGCTGTCGAAGCCCCCAAAACCGCCCTGGCGGAAGATTCCGCCTTTGGGCGCGTCCGGGTTGACGTAGTCGAAATGCTTGAAGTTCGCCGGGTATTTCGGCGGCTCGTTGTACAAGGTCAGGGCATGCTGCGGTGCGGCACAGGCCAGCCCGGCGAATAACAGGCTGCTGGCCTGCAGGAGCAGGGCTCGTAGAAGCTTCATTGATCTTTCTCCGAAGATTTCAGCCACCATGCGCTCAGGCCCAGGGTGTAGGGCGGCGTGGTGACGAAGGCGAACCGGTTGCGGTACGCCAGGCGATGATAATTGAGATACCAGTTGGGAATGCAGTAATGCTGCCACAGCAGCACCCGATCCAGGGCTTTGCCGGCGGCGACCTGTTCGTCGCGGGTTTGGGCGGCGAGCAATTTTTCCAGCAGATGGTCGACCACCGGGTTGGCGATCCCTGCGTAGTTCTTGCTGCCCTTGACCCCGGCCTGGCTGGAGTGGAAGTACTGCCATTGCTCAAGGCCGGGGCTGAGGGTCTGGCCCAGGGTCAGCAGGATCATGTCGAAGTCGAACTGGTCCAGGCGCTGCTTGTACTGGGCGCGGTCCACCGTGCGTAGTCGGGCCTGGATGCCGATGCTGGCGAGGTTTTCGACGTAGGGCTGCAGGATGCGCTCCAGGTTCGGGTTCACCAGCAGGATTTCGAAACTCAGGGGCTGGCGGTCGGCATTGAGCAGGCGCTGGCCGTTAAGGCTCCAGCCGGCTTCCTTCAACAGGCCCAGGGCCTTGCGCAAGGTTTCCCGGGGGATGCCGCGACCGTCGGTCTTGGACAGGCTGAAGGGTTCGGTGAGCAGTTTGGGTGGCAATTGGTCCCGGTACGGCTTGAGCAGCAGCCACTCATGGCCCACTGGCAGGCCGGTGGCGGAGAATTCGCTGTTGGGGTAGTAGCTGAGGGTGCGCTTGTAGGCGCCGCTGAACAGTGTGCGGTTGGTCCACTCGAAATCGAACATCAGCCCCAGGGCTTCACGTACCTTGACCTCGGCAAACGTGTTGCGCCGGGTGTTCATGAACAGACCCTGGGTCTGGGTCGGGATCTGGTGGGGGATTTGCGCCTTGATGACATCGCCCCGATTGACCGCCGGGAATTGGTAGCCGTTGGCCCAGTTCTTGGCCTGGTGTTCGATGTAGATATCGAACTCGCCAGCCTTGAAGGCTTCGAAGGCGACCTCGCTGTCACGGTAAAACTCCACGTCCATGCGGTCGTAGTTGTACTTGCCACGATTGACTGGCAGGTCCTTGCCCCAGTAGTTCTTGACCCGTTCGAAGACCAACTGGCGACCTGGTTGCACCTTGGTGATGCGATACGGCCCGCTGCCCAGGGGCGGTTCGAAGGTCGTCGCCTTGAAATCGCGGCCTTTCCAGTAATGCTGGGGCAACACCGGCAGTTCACCCAGGCGCAGGATCAGCAGCGGGTTGCCCGCGCGCTTGAAGACAAAGCGGATTTTCAGCGGATTGAGAATGTCGACCCGCAGTACTTCCTGCAGGTTGGTGCGGTATTGCGGGTGGCCTTCCTTGAGCAGCGTCCTGTAGGAGAACGCCACGTCATAGGCGGTAATGGGCACGCCATCATGAAAGCGCGCTTCGGGTCGCAGGTTGAACACGACCCAGCTGCGGTCTTCGCTGTATTGCACCGACTGGGCGATCAGGCCATAGCTCGACGTCGGTTCGTCACCGGATGGTGCGTACTGGCCTGTGCCGACCATCAGGGGTTCATTCAGCTCATTGATGCCGTATTGCAGGAAATTGGGCGTGGAAACCGGGCTACTGCCCTTGAATGTATAGGGGTTGAGCGTATCGAAGGTGCCGAATGCCATGACCCGCAAGACTCCGCCCTTGGGCGCTTGCGGGTTGACCCAGTCGAAGTGGGTGAATCTGGCCGGGTACTTGAGCGTGCCAAACTGCGCATAGCCATGGCTTTCGCTGATGGTTGCGCTGGCGGGAGAGCTCAAGGCCAGGCCGATCAGGAGCAAGAGGAGGGGACGTATCAAGTCTGAGATCCGATCCAGGCGGCTTGGGCTTTATGGCCTGTACAGTAACAGCTTGTATCGGCAGGAAAAAGGCGGGGTTGTAGGAGCTGTCGAGCGCAGCGAGGCTGCGATCTTTCCCCAGACACTTAAATATCAAGCGAAAGATCAAAAGATCGCAGGCTTCGCCAGCTCCTACAACAACCCAGTCCCTGGTTACAGGTGCCCCGGTGTCAATGCGGGGAATAGACCGTCAGCATCTGCCCAGGCTTGAGTGCCTTGCCCATCCGCGGGTTCCAGCGCTTGAGGTGCTGCATTTCCACGTTGAAGCGCTTGGCGACGACGTACAACGAATCACCCTGCTTGACCTTGTATTGGGTTTGCTTCTTCTTGCCCTTGGTATTGGCGGCCACCACGGTGCTGATGCGCTTGCCTTTGGCCTTGGTGGGCGTGGCGTCCAGCATCACCAGGGTCTGGCCGATCTTGAGCTTGCTGCCACGCAGCTTGTTCCAGCGTTGCAAGTCCTTGGTCCGGACGTTGTTGGCCTTGGCGATCTGGCCGAGGTTGTCGCCGCGCTTGACGCGGTAGGTGCGTCTTGCACCTGCCAAGTCGCTGTCGTCGGTCGATTCAAACACCGGCTTGGGCGAGCGCTGGCTGATCAGTTCTTCCGGGCGCATGGTCGACAGGCTGGCGGCCAGCAACTGGGCCTTGGACGTTGGCACCAGCAGGTGCTGGGGGCCATCGATGGTGGTGCGCTGCTTGAAGGCCGGGTTGAGCTGGAACAACTCGTCTTCGTCGATGTTGGCCACGGCGGCGACCTTGGACAGGTCCATGCGCTGGTTGATCTCGACGACCTGGAAATACGGTTCGTTGGCGATCGGGTTGAGGTTCACGCCATAGGCTTCGGGCGAGAGCACCACCTGGGACAGCGCCAGCAACTTTGGCACATAGGCCTGGGTCTCGCTGGGCAGCGGCAGGTTCCAGTAGTCGGTGGGCAGGCCAAGCTTCTCGTTGCGCTCGATGGCGCGGCTGACCGTGCCTTCGCCGGCGTTGTAGGCTGCCAGCGCCAGCAACCAGTCACCGTTGAACATGTCGTGCAGGCGCGTCAGGTAGTCCAGGGCGGCCGTGGTGGAGGCGGTGATATCGCGACGCCCGTCATAAAAGCGGGTCTGGCGCAGGTTGAAGTAACGCCCCGTGGACGGGATGAATTGCCACAGGCCCACTGCGTTGGCCCGGGAATAGGCCATGGGGTTGTAGGCACTCTCGATCACCGGCAGCAGCGCCAGCTCCAGCGGCATGTTGCGCTCTTCGAGGCGTTCGACGATGTAATGAATGTACAGGCTGCCGCGCTCGCCGGCGTTTTCCAGGAAGGAGGGGTTGCTGGCGAACCACAGGCGCTGTTGCTCGATACGCGGGTTGACGCCGGCCGTTTCCTGCAGCTGGAAGCCCTGGCGCATGCGCTCCCAGACATCCTGGGGTACTTGGGGGCTGGGTTTTTCACTGAGCCATAGCGGCTTCTGCTTGGCGCGAGCGGCGATATTCGGCGTATGGGCCGCGTCGGTCTGCGGCAGCTGGCTCGTGCTCTGGCAGCCCGCCAATGTGGCTGACACAGCCACCGCGATGGCTTGAGCCAAGCGGGTCAAAGTGTCTGACTGGACGGACCTACGTATAGATGACGACATTGGCTGGAAGTAAGTTCCGGGCAAAAATGTCGGCCGATTCTAGGAAGCGCACCCCAGCAGGTCAACCTTTCAGAATTTTTGTATCAAGCGATAGCTGCCTTAGAACTTATCTTTCCAAGCTCTCAAGGCCGCAAAAACCTCACTTGGCGTCTGGTTTCGCTGGCCATTCCGTTCGTCTGCTTTTTGTTTAACGGATGTTTCAGTCGTGCGCAGGAACGGGTTGGTGAGTTTTTCCAGGGCCAGGGTCGAGGGCAGTGTCATGATGCCTTCGCTGCGTTGTCGGCTGACTTTTTCCAGGCGGGCGGCGATGTCCGGATTGCCTGGCTCCACGGCGGCCGCGAATTTCAGGTTGCTGAGGGTATATTCATGGGTGCAGTAGATCAGCGTATCTTCAGGCAGGGCGGCGAGGCGACTGAGCGAGTGGTGCATTTGCGCAGGCGTGCCTTCGAAGAGCCGGCCGCAACCGGCAGCGAACAGGGTGTCGCCACAGAACAGCAGGCCGTGGTGGTAGTAGGCGATGTGCCCCAGCGTATGGCCAGGCACGGCGTAGACATCGAAGTCCCAGCCGAGCACGCTGACCTTGTCGTTGTCATGCAGGGCCTTGTCCCGCGCCGGGATGTTTTCGCTGGCCGGGCCATGGACGGTGGCGTTCGTCGCATTTTTCAGTACCTGGACGCCGCCGACGTGATCATGATGATGGTGGGTGATCAAGATGTCGCTCAGGACCCAGCCCGGATGGGCCTCGAGCCAGGCCTGCACCGGCGCGGCGTCACCCGGGTCGACCACGGCGCACCGTTGGGTAGAGTGATCCTGTAACAACCAGATGTAGTTATCGGTGAATGCGGGCAGGGCACTGATCTGTATCATCGCGGAATTCGCCAAGCGGAAAACAAAGGCGCATCTTAGAACTTCCTGACGCGTTGGAGAATGCAATGACCGATGAAGCGTTCGCTCAGGCTGATCCTGACTGGTTGGCGTTGATCAGTGCCGCCCGTGAATGGCTGTCCGGCCCTGTCGGGCAATTTTTGCTGGAAGAAGAACGGCACATGCTCGAAGACGAGTTGGGCCGGTTCTTCGGCGGCTATCTGGTGCACTACGGACCTTCGGCGCAGACGCCGCCGTCGGCACCGCAAGTCCAGCGCAACGTGCGCCTGGGGGCGCCGTTGCCCGGGGTGGAAATCGTCTGCGAGGAGCAGGCCTGGCCGTTGAGCGAACATGCCGCCGACGTGGTGGTCATGCAGCACGGCCTGGATTTCTGCCTGTCGCCCCACGGTTTGTTGCGTGAAGCCGCCAGCAGCGTGCGCCCCGGCGGGCACCTGTTGATCATCGGCATCAACCCCTGGAGCGCTTGGGGCTTGCGTCATGTCTTTGCTCATGACGCCTTGCGCCAGGCCCGCTGCATCTCGGCGTCGAGGGTTGGCGACTGGCTCAACCTGCTGGGCTTTGCGCTGGAGAAACGCCGCTTCGGGTGCTATCGTCCGCCGCTTGCATCGCCCAAGTGGCAGGCGCGCCTGGCCGGCTGGGAGCGCAAGGCCGGTGACTGGCAGCTGTCCGGCGGCGGCTTCTACCTATTGGTGGCGCGCAAGATCGCGGTCGGGCTGCGCCCGGTGCGCCAGGCGCGACGCGAGCCGATGGGCAAACTGATTCCCTTGCCAATGGCCAAGGTCAATCGTCGCCACATCGGGCCGTAACCTTTTTCGATGGTCTTGCCGGTATCGGGCCGCGCGTGTTGTCGGGCCGATCGGCGGGCCTTTGCATTTTTTCTGGATAGATTGGCATGAGCGATAGCGTAGAACTCTTCACTGATGGCGCCTGCAAAGGCAACCCCGGTCCGGGCGGCTGGGGCGCGTTGCTGGTGTGCAAGGGCGTGGAGAAGGAACTCTGGGGCGGCGAAACCAATACCACCAACAATCGCATGGAACTGATGGGTGCGATCCGTGGCCTGGAAGAGCTCAAGCGGCCCTGCGATGTGCTGCTGGTGACCGACTCGCAGTACGTCATGAAAGGCATCAACGAGTGGATGGCGAACTGGAAAAAGCGCGGCTGGAAGACGGCGGCGAAGGAACCGGTGAAAAATGCCGACCTCTGGAAGCTGCTGGATGAGCAGGTCAACCGCCACAACGTCACTTGGAAATGGGTGCGCGGCCACATCGGCCACCACGGCAACGAACGCGCCGACCAGTTGGCCAATCGTGGGGTCGATGAGGTTCGGGGCTACAAGCAGGCCTGATTCAGCCGGATGTACCTCCTATGGCGAGGCGCTTGTGTGGGAGCAAAGCTTGCTCGCGACACAGGCGCCCCGGTTTTCCTGCAAGAGCGCATGATCTTCATCGCGAGCAAGCTTTGCTCCCACAGTGTTTGCTCTCGCTCATCATCTGCTTCCACGAGCCTGGCTCTCAGGTAAATCCCCTTGCCACAAGAGCGTGTTAACATCCGCGCCTTTGCAAGCATGTCCGCTGGGAACTGAACACTGATGGCCAACAGATCTGTAGTACTGGATACCGAAACCACCGGCATGCCGGTGACCGATGGTCACCGGATCATTGAAATCGGTTGTGTCGAGCTGATCGGCCGGCGCCTGACCGGTCGCCATTTCCACGTTTACCTGCAACCGGATCGCGAAAGTGACGAGGGCGCCATCGGCGTGCACGGCATCACCAACGAGTTTTTGGTGGGCAAGCCGCGCTTCGCCGAAGTGGCCGATGAGTTCTTCGAATTCATCCAAGGCGCGCAGTTGATCATCCATAATGCGGCGTTCGACGTCGGGTTCATCAACAACGAATTTGCCCTGATGGGCCAGCACGACCGGGCCGACATTACCCAGCATTGCACCATCCTCGATACCTTGATGATGGCCCGGGAACGCCATCCTGGGCAGCGCAACAGCCTCGACGCCTTGTGCAAGCGCTACGGCGTCGACAACTCCGGTCGTGAACTGCACGGCGCCTTGCTCGACTCCGAGATCCTGGCCGACGTCTACCTGACCATGACCGGCGGCCAGACCAGCCTGTCCCTGGCCGGTAACGCCTCGGACGGTAACGGTACTGGCGAAGGCTCTGGCAACCAGGCCACGGAAATCCGCCGTTTGCCCGCTGACCGCCAGCCATCGCGGATCATCCGTGCCAGCGAAAGCGACCTGGCCGAACATGCCGCGCGTCTGGAAGCCATCGCCAAGTCCGCAGGTGCTCCGGCATTGTGGACGCAGTTGGCCGAGTCGCAGGCCGCTTCGCACGGATGAACTCTGGAAAGGGCCCTGTAGGAGCTGTCGAGCGAAGCGAGGCTGCGATCTTTTGATCTTTCACTTGAGAGACTCAATGGTCAGGGAAAAGATCGCAGCCTTCGGCAGCTCCTACAGAGGGCAGCGGGAACAATCTCTGGCCACAATGATTCATTCAGCCTTAAGTGGGCTACTGCATCCATCGTTCATTTCTCGCCACAATCGCCACGACCTTCTACCCTGAGGTAACGGGCAGTCCACGGATCCCGCTTGATGTGTGAAGACTTGAAAGACAAGGGCAATGGATGGCACCACGCCGTTGGTTGCCTCAAGGAATGAGGACCTTCCCCAGTATGCAACCGGTCATGAATCCCAAGCACCCCGGCTTGTCGGTGCGCGTCGTCGATGACGGCTTTGCCGCCTATATCTGGGGCAGTGATTTCAGTTTCGAAGTCAGCGATTACGCGACGGCGCAGATCGGCCGGCCCGTCGGCCAGTGGCCGGTGACGCCCATTGTTCCCTATCGCAAGTGCTATGGCATCGATCCCGAGGAGTTCAGCAGTTTTCGCGACGCCCCGGACAGCGAGATCTTCATGGCTTATCTCGATGACCAGCCCGTGGGGCATCTGGTGGTCAGTACCAACTGGAACGGCTATGCCCACATCGACGAGTTGGCGGTACACGCCCCGGCCCGTCGCCATGGGGTGGCCAAGGCGTTGCTCGATGTCGCCCAGTTCTGGAGCCGCAAGAAAAAACTGCCGGGCATCATGCTCGAGACCCAGAACAACAATCTGGGTGCGTGCCGGCTCTATGAGCGTTGCGGTTACGTGCTTGGCGGTATCGATCACCTGCGCTATCGCGGCATTGACCGGCATACCGCTGAAGTGGCGTTGTTCTGGTACCGGTTGTTCGACGATCCGCTGGGCATGTCGATCAGTGGCTCAACAACGCCTCGGCTTGTTCCGTAACCCGTTCCAGCAGCGATTGGAGGGCGGGTGAGGGCGGCGTGCCGTTCAGGCTCAGGGCATAGAGGCCAATCGCAATGGCGGGCGATACCGGGCAGACGTCCAGGCCACTGCCCTTGGCACCGGAGGCAGTGAACGGGTCGACGATGGCAAGACCTTCGCCGGCCTCGACCATGGCGCGCATCATTTGATGGGTCTGGACGCGGATCTGGATCATCGGTGCCGGTCGCAACGCCGCCAGTTTATGCTCGAACGCAGGGCTCAGCGGGTCATGGCCATCCAGGCCTATCAATGGCTGGCCCGCCAGGTCCTGGAGTGAAATGTATTTCTGCCGTGGTTGCAGCCAGCCGTGGGGTGCCAGCAATTGCAGCTTGCCTTGGGCGATCGTCTGGCAATGAATGTCGGGGTGTTCGGGATCGTGCAAGCTCAGGCCCAGGTCGCTTTCACGCAACAGCAGGCTGTGGACGATGTCGCGGGTCGGTTGGCTGAGCAGGGTGCAAGGTGCATCCGGATGGCGGCGACGCAAGGCAGCGATGCTCTGGGGTAACAATTGCTGGGCCAGCGGCGGGGTGCAGATAATACGCAAGGGCGGCGCTTGATAGAGTTTCAGGCTGCTGGCCAGGCGCTGCACCGGTTCGAGGGTGTCGTACACCCGCGTGATGCCTTCGCGCAGTTCAAGGGTTTCCCGGGTGGCCTGCAAACGCCCGCGCACGCTGGCAAAGAGCATGAAGCCCAACTGGGCCTCGGCATCGCGCAGGATCGCCTCGACCTCCGCCACCGGCAGTTGCAGCCATTCGGCCGCCGTGCCGAGGTGGCCGGTTTGCAACAGCGCCTGGATCACTTCGATGTGGCGTAAACGCATGCAAGAAGTCCATGTTCGGCGGGTGAGCCATCAAGTGGCTGAATCCTAACCCAAGTCCGGGCATGACTTCTGCTCATAACCAATTGGTTACAGCGCTATTTGCGTTTCAGTGGATGTTTGCGCCTGCAGTGGCGGTTCCGGTTCGCGCGTCAATTCGATTTGAGATTGCACCAGAATAAATTTGCCGTCGTCGAGTTTGTTGACTCGATCACCGATAGCCAGCTTATAGGTGGTGACAGGCTCCTTGCCGTTTCCGTCAGGCGACGGGGTCGATTCCTGGAACTCATGCACCGAATAGACGCGACCTTCGCCGTCCCGCGCATGAAATTGTCCGACAAGTACTGCTGCCATCGCTTAGAACCTCTGGAAATAAATCACTCGATTTGCGGTTCTGTAGACCCTGGTCAAGCGCGGTAAGTTTTCCTACATGAAAAAAATAGTCCAGCCGACAGGTTTTCGTCGCTCCACTGGTCCAATTGTTGCCCCGATCATCTATAACTACAGGCTCCTTTGAGCTGACAGTCGAGAAGCCTCTTATGAGTAATGTCTATACAGTGGCCGTTTTGGTGGGCAGCCTGCGCAAGGCATCGATCAACCGCAAGGTCGCGCTGGCACTGGCTGACCTGGCGCCAGCCAACCTCAAGCTGAACATCGTCGAGATTGGCGAACTGCCACTTTATAACGAAGACATCGATGTAACACCGCCGCCAGCCTACACCACATTCCGCCAGCAGGTGGGCGCGGCCGACGCCTTGTTGTTCGTCACGCCTGAGTACAACCGCTCGGTGCCGGCGCCGCTGAAGAATGCCATCGACGTCGGTTCGCGTCCCTATGGCCAGAGTTGCCTGAGCGGTAAGCCGGGCGCGGTGATCAGTGCTTCGCCGGGCGCCGTCGGTGGTTTCGGCGCCAACCATCATTTGCGCCAGTCGCTGGTCTTCCTTGACGTTCCCTGCATGCAGCAGCCGGAAGCCTACCTGAACGGTGCCGGGACGGCGTTTGACGAGGCGGGCAACCTGTCGGAGTCGGTACGGCCTTTCCTGCAGAAGTTCATCGATGCCTACGGCCAGTGGGTCGAGCAACACAAGAAGGCTTGATCTCTTCGCACAGCTTCAAGCCAATCGCCTTTGTGGCGAAGTGATTTTCTGTGGGAGCAAGGCCTTGCTCCCACAGTGGAATAACCCTCCCTCGCGACATCGGCAACTCATCTGCGCGCTTTACTGAATATTCGAATTTCCATATATTCGCCCCTTCGCACCACCAGGCCGTTTTTCGTCACGCCTGACTCCCTCTTTTCAGTTCTCCTTCCAAGGCTGTTGCGCATGCTGATCGCGTCGTTGATTTTCCTGCTGACCATTACGCTGGTGATCTGGCAGCCCAAGGGGCTTGGCGTCGGCTGGAGCGCGACGCTCGGCGCGCTGCTGGCGTTGTTGAGCGGGGTGGTGCAGGTCAGCGACATTGCGCTGGTCTGGCAGATCATCTGGAACGCCACCGGTACGTTTGTCGCGCTGATCATCATCAGCCTGCTGCTGGACGAAGCCGGCTTCTTCGCCTGGGCGGCCTTGCATGTGGCCCGTTGGGGAAAGGGCAGTGGACACAAGCTGTTTGCGTTCATGGTGCTGCTGGGGGCTCTGGTGTCGGCCCTGTTTGCCAATGACGGGGCGGCGTTGATCCTGACGCCTATCGTGATTTCGATGTTGCTGGCATTGCGCTTTTCCCCGGTAGCGACCCTGGCATTCGTGATGGGCGCCGGTTTCATTGCCGACACCGCGAGCCTGCCGCTGGTGGTATCGAACCTGGTGAACATTGTCTCGGCGGACTTCTTCGGCATTGGTTTCAACCGCTATGCAGCGGTCATGGTGCCGGTGAACCTGGTCAGCGTGGCGGCCAGCCTGGCGATCTTGCTGTGGTTCTTTCGTCGCGACATCCCGCGCGACTACGACCCGCATCAATTGGACGATCCGGCGACGGCGATCCACGACCAGGCAACGTTTTATGCCGGCTGGGTGGTGCTGGTGATCTTGCTGCTGGGCTGCTTTGCGCTGGAGCCGCTGGGGATTCCCATCAGTGCGATCTCGGCGGTCTGTGCGGCGTTGCTGCTGGCTGTCGCGGCCCGCGGCCACAAGATTTCCACCCGCAAGGTGATGAAGGAAGCGCCGTGGCAGATCGTGATTTTCTCCCTCGGCATGTACCTGGTTGTGTATGGCCTGCGCAATGCCGGCTTGACCGGCTACCTGGCCCATTGGCTCGACGGCTTCGCCGAATATGGCGTGTGGGGCGCGGCCATGGGCACTGGCGTGTTGACGGCGTTGCTCTCATCGGCCATGAACAATTTGCCGACGGTGCTGATCGGCGCCTTGTCCATCGACGCCAGCCAGGCCACCGGAGTGGTGAAGGAGGCGATGATCTACGCCAACGTCATCGGCAGCGACCTGGGCCCGAAAATCACCCCGATAGGCAGCCTGGCGACTTTGCTGTGGCTGCATGTGCTGGCGCGCAAGAACATCCAGATCAGCTGGGGGTATTACTTCAAGGTCGGGATCGTGCTGACGCTGCCGGTGTTGCTGGTGACGTTGGCAGCGTTGGCTGTGCGGTTGTCCCTGTAGGCGCTGCCGAGCGAAGCGAGGCTGCGATCTTTCCCCTGGCACTTGAGTCTCAAGCGAAAGATCAAGAGATCGCAGGCTTCGCCAGCTCCTACAGGGCTTGCGCCAATCTATTAAGCACTACCCGGCACATTCGGCCAAAGATCGGCCACCAGGAACACCCGCTCGGCTTCCTCCCACTCGCCCTCGGCGTTTTCGCTCAGGCGCACCATCAACTGCGCCGGGGCCATGGGGTCCAGGGCCATTCGCCAAGCGTCAAATTGCGCGGTGCTCCAGGTTTGGTCCGCCGGATAATGCGCCGGGGCCAGCCAGGCGGCGCGGGGCAGGGGTTGCCAGCGCCCCGGTGGACGCTGGGCGATAAACTCAGGCCAGTCCCGCTGGTGCAACCAGCGGCCGCGCAAATGCCGGGGGTGGGCACCGGCCGGCGGTTCAGCCTGGCCCGGCCAGGGGTACAGCAGATACCCGCCCAACCAGAGTTCGGAACGAAACAGCTCGATCCCCGTGGGCTCGATACCCAGTGCCGCCAGGGCCTCTCGGCTTTCCGGGCGGGCCGAAATCGGCAGTTGGTGTTCGCGTAGATGGGCCAGCTTGCGGTCGAGCCGATCATGACAACCCGGGCCCAGCCATTGCGCGGCGTCCAACCCGTTACCGTGCTGGGGGCCAAGGTACAACTTGATCGCCAGCTCCAGGTGATGGATACCGTCACGATCGCGCAGCAGCAGGTCCAGTTCACCCAGCGTTTGGCCTTCGTGGCGGATCGGCAGGTTCGCGGCAATCAGTTCGATGCCCGGGGCATGCTGCGCGGCAAACTGCCACAGCCTTTCGTAATACAGGCCCAGGCGCCGCGTTCGCCCTTGGGACAGGCAATGCAGCAGCGGGTAGCTGTCACGGTCCAGTTGCCGCAGCCAGTGCTCCAACTGATCAGGTGCCTGTACCCAGTCACTGCCGGCCAGGGGATGGCGCTGGGGCCAGGGCGTGTCGATGAGCATCGGCGGGGCGATGATCGCCCACGCGAGGTCGCGCACTTCGGGATGGCGAAGGCGGCGAGGCAAGTCCAGCAATTCAGGGAACAGGATCATTTTGCGAGCATAGCTGCTGCGACGAAGGCTTAAAGGATTTTGTCTATGGAGCGCTTTCGCCCATAATCGTGGTTTTCGCCCGCCGCAGACCCTCGCAGGAGCCTCATGGAGCAATTTCGCAATATCGGCATCATCGGTCGCCTGGGCAGTTCGCAGGTGTTGGACACCGTTCGCCGTCTCAAACGTTTCCTCCTGGAGCGACACCTGCATGTGATCCTCGAAGATACCATCGCCGAAGTCTTGCCGGGCCATGGCCTGCAGACGTCGTCGCGCAAGATGCTGGGCGAGGTCTGCGACATGGTGATCGTGGTCGGCGGCGACGGCAGCCTGCTGGGGGCCGCCCGGGCCCTGGCGCGGCACAATATCCCGGTGCTGGGGATCAACCGGGGCAGCCTGGGGTTCCTCACCGATATCCGCCCTGACGAGCTGGAAACCAAGGTCGCCGAGGTGCTGGACGGCCACTACCTGGTGGAAAACCGCTTCCTGCTGCAAGCCGAGGTGCGTCGTCACGCCGAGGCCATCGGCCAGGGCGATGCCCTCAATGACGTGGTGCTGCACCCTGGCAAATCCACGCGCATGATCGAATTCGAGCTGTACATCGACGGCCAGTTCGTCTGCAGCCAGAAGGCCGACGGCCTGATCGTCGCGACCCCGACCGGTTCTACGGCCTACGCGCTGTCGGCCGGCGGGCCGATCATGCATCCCAAGCTCGACGCTATTGTGATTGTGCCCATGTACCCCCATACCTTGTCTGGGCGACCGATTGTGGTCGATGGCAACAGTGAGCTGAAAATCGTCGTGTCCAAGGATATGCAGATCTACCCGCAAGTGTCCTGTGACGGCCAGAACCATTTCACCTGCGCGCCGGGTGACACCATCACCGTCAGCAAAAAAGCGCAGAAGCTGCGCCTGATCCATCCGCTGGATCACAATTACTACGAAGTCTGCCGGACCAAGCTCGGCTGGGGCAGTCGGTTGGGGGGTGGAGGCGACTGATGCTCGATCCTGCGCGCAGTTACGATTTGATCGGTGACGTGCACGGATGCGCCCTGACCCTGGAACACCTGCTGGACCGACTCGGTTACCACAAGCAGGGCGGGGTCTGGCGGCATCCGTCGCGCATGGCCGTGTTCCTGGGGGACATCATCGACCGTGGCCCGCGGATTCGCGAGGCGCTGCACATCGTCCACGACATGGTCGTGGCCGGCCAGGCGCTGTGCATCATGGGCAACCACGAGTTCAACGCCCTGGGCTGGAGCACACCGGCATTGCCGGGCAGCGGCCAGCGCTACGTGCGCGAACACACGCCGCGCCATGCCCGCCTGCTCAACGAGACCCTGACCCAGTTCGAGCAGCATCCCGGCGACTGGCATGACTTTCTCAAATGGTTCTACGAGCTGCCGCTGTTTGTCGACGCCGGCCGGTTCCGGGTGGTGCATGCCTGTTGGGATGCGGGCCTGATCGAACCGCTGCGTGGCCTGTTCCCCGACGGTTGTGTCGACGAGCATTTCCTCCAGGCCTCGGCGCAACCGGGCAGTTTTGCCAGCACGGTGTTCGATCGTTTGCTGCGTGGCACCGACATGCGCCTGCCCCATGGCCTGACGCTGACCGGTGGCGATGGCCTGACCCGTTCGTTTTTCCGCACCAAGTTCTGGGAAGACAACCCGCAGACCTACGGCGACATCGTCTTCCAGCCCGACGCCTTGCCGGAACCGGTGGCCCGCACGCCGCTGTCGCCGGATGAAAAAAACAACCTGCTGCGTTATGGCGTCCATGAACCGTTGCTGTTCGTCGGCCACTATTGGCGCAGCGGCAAGCCCGCGCCCATTCGCCCGAACCTGGCCTGCCTGGATTACAGCGCGGTGCTCTACGGCAAGCTGGTCGCCTATCGCCTCGACCAGGAAACCCGCCTGGATCCGCACAAATTCGTCTGGGTCGATGTCGAGCGGCCGGAGGTGGTGCAATGAGATTGTCTGTCACGCGAACGCATTTTTTGAGGAAGTGCCATGGATGATTCGACGTTCGACCAACTGGAGGCCGCACTCCTTGCTGCGCCCGGTAACGTCGCGCTGCTGACACTGCTGCTCAACGCCAGTGTCGAGCGCAGCGAGTACGCGCGCGGGCTTGAGTTGCTGCCTGCCGATCTTGAGCAATGGGGCGATGCCCAGGCCTTGAAAATGGCTGCGGCCGGGCTATGTATCGCCGCGGGCCAGGCGCAACGGGCCCTTCGCCTGATTGAAGGCGACGAGCCTGCTGCGCGGATGCTCAGGGCGCGCGCCTTTGCGGCCCTGGAGCAGATGAAGGAGGCCCAGGTGGAATACCGCGCCGCGGTGGATGCCAACCCAGCCCTTGAAGACATGGCGCTATGGCGTCAGTTGAACGTATCCGTGACCGACTTTTCAGCTGCGCAAGGGCGTCCGCGCTTGCGCGTGATCTCCAATGACAACACCGACCAGACCGAGGTCCGTCGACTATTGGTGCCGGAAAAGGAAGTCCTGTCTTTCGATGACATCGGTGGCCTGGACGAGCTGAAGAAAACCATCCACAAAAAAATCATCCTGCCTTATCAGAAGCCCGGCCTGTTCCAGCGCTTTCGCAAGCGTGTCGGCGGTGGCGTGTTGCTCTATGGGCCTCCGGGGTGTGGCAAGACCATGCTGGCCCGGGCCACGGCCGGGGAGTGCAAGGCGACGTTCTTCAACGTGGCCATTTCCGATGTCCTGGACATGTACATCGGCGAGTCCGAGCGCAAGTTGCACGCGCTGTTCGAACAGGCCCGTGCCCAGGCGCCGGCGGTAATGTTTTTCGACGAGGTCGAGGCCTTGGGGGGCAAGCGCTCCAATACCCGGGATTCGACATCTTCGAAGCTTGTCAGTCAGTTCTTGTCCGAGATGGACGGTTTTACCAAGGACAATCACGGCGTATTGATTCTCGCCGCGACCAACGTGCCTTGGTCGGTGGACTCGGCTTTCAGGCGTCCGGGGCGTTTTGACCGGGTACTGTTCGTGCCGCCGCCGGACCGGCCTGCCCGGGAAGCCATGCTCAAATTGATGATGCAAGGCCGTCCGATGGCCGAGGACATCGACTTTGCCTTCCTGGCGAAAAACACCTCGGGCTTTTCCGGTGCGGACCTGGGTGAGCTGGTGGAAACCGCCGCTGACGAAGCGATCGAAGAGTCCATCAGCGGCGCGAGCGAGCAACCGATCTGCGACCGACATTTCAAGCAGGCGCTCAAGGAAGTACGGGCAACCACCCTGGAATGGCTGACCACGGCGCGCAATTACGCGCGTTACGCCAATGAAGGTAACCAGTACGACGAAGTGCTGGCCTTCCTCGACAAACATGGGAAGGGCCGTTGATGGCGCAGTACGGTGGTTATCGCATTGAAGACGAACCGCGTCCGGGCGCTCTGGCCAAGTGGGCCGTCTCGCCTTTTTGGCCGTTGCTGGGGCTGATGCTGGGGGGCGCCTGGCTCGGCTTGCCGTGGTTTGTCTTCAACGCCATCGCGGTGGGCAGCCCGACCCGCGTACGTGAGTGGTTGCTGGCCGGCCTTTGCCTGGTGGGCAGTCTGGTCATCGGCGTGGTGCTGCTGCAACTGGTGGACGCCGGTTACATCCAGAACCAGGCGCAGATCCAATACGCCTTGTTGACCCTGGTGGTGTGGAAACTTGCCATCGGGTATCTGCTGTTCATGCAGCAAAACGCGACCATCGAGATCTACCAGTACTACGGTGGCGTGCTGAACCGCTTTGGCTTGCCCGTCGTGCTGGTTGGCGCTTTCGTGCTCAAGGGCATGGTCATCAAGTGGGTGCCTGCCACTCTCTGGTATCTGGTGGTGAGCTGATGAATACCGATTATCTGCTGCAACTGGCGTATCAACGCTTGCAGGCCGACCATTACGACGGTGCTATCGACGCGCTGCGCCAATTGCTGGCGAGCGATCCGGACTCGGCCGAAGCCCATGCGTTGCTGGCGGTGTGCCTGATCAATCTGCGCCGCGTGCATGCTGCCAGGCGCGAGGTGCAGTTGGCGCTGGCAGCCGATGCACAACTGCCGCTCGCCCATTACGCCGCCGCCCAGGTTGCCATTGCCCTGCGCAAGTTCAAGCTGGCCCAGGAACACTTGACCCAGTTGCTGGACATGGAACCGCTCAATCCGGTCAATTACCGCACCCTGGCCGATCTTTACCAGTTGACCGGCCGCCTGGAGCAAAGCCGCGAGCCGTTGGAAAAAGCCCTGGAATTGGGGCCCGACGATGCGTCAAATCTGGTTGCCATGGCTCAGTTTTATCGTGCCAGCGGCGACTGGGGGAAGGCGCACCAGTTCGCCCGCCAGGCCTTGCAGGCCGAACCGGGGCATACCGGGGCCGTGGTGGTGCTCGGGCATCTGTTGTTGCGCGAAGGTGACGTCGAGGGCGCGCGTGAGCACGCCATCTGGGCCTTGCAGGAAAACGCCAATGACCGGGCCGCGCTGCACTTGCTGACCGCCGTCAAGGCCCGCGGCAGTCTGTTTTTGGGAACATGGTGGCGGTTCAACAGTTGGATGAGCGAGCGCAGCGCCAGTCGCGCCATTGTGGTGCTGTTGCTCATGTTCGTGGTCTATCGGGTGGTGGTCATCACCCTGACGGCCCAGGGCTACCCGCAGGTGGCTCAGGCGATTGACTGGCTGTGGCTGGGGTTTGCCGCGTACACCTTTGCCGCGCCACAGATATTCAGGCGCTCCCTGGAAAAAGAGCTGGCCCAGGTCAAGCTGTCCAGGGAATTCTAGATTAGCGGGTATCCACACGGCTGTCAGTCGTGCTTTGCCTTGGAAAACCACGACATTATTGGAGATTGCTTAACATGTCGTCTTTTGCAGAAATGATCCAGAACATCACCCCCGACATCTACCGGAGCCTGAAGCTGGCGGTGGAAATCGGTAAATGGCCCGATGGCAACAAGCTCACCGCCGAGCAGCGCGAGCTGTCGCTGCAGGCGATGATCGCCTGGGAAATGCAGAACCTGCCCGAAGACGAGCGCACCGGCTACATGGGCGCGCAGGAATGCCACTCGAAATCCACCGAAGTGCCCAATATCCTGTTCAAGTCGGACGCCATCCATTGATCGAGATTGGCCGCGGTGCAATCAGCAAGATGTCGGCGCGCCTTGACGGGCCGACCGTTCAATACGCCTTTCGCCTGGGCGATGTCGAGGTGCCGGTCAACCCGTTGATCGGCAGCACGGTGCGCCTGGAGTACCTCGGCGCGATCCACTGTACCCACTGTGGACGTCGGACCAAGACCAGCTTCAGCCAGGGTTATTGCTACCCCTGCATGACCAAGCTGGCCCAGTGCGACCTGTGCATCATGAGCCCCGAGCGTTGCCATTACGAGGCGGGCACCTGTCGTGACCCGGCCTGGGGCGAGCAGTTCTGCATGACCGATCATGTGGTCTACCTGGCCAACTCCTCAGGCGTGAAAGTCGGCATCACCCGCGCCACGCAATTGCCGACCCGCTGGCTTGACCAGGGCGCCAGCCAGGCGCTGCCGATCCTGCGGGTCGCCACCCGCCAGCAATCGGGGTTTGTCGAAGACCTGTTCCGCAGCCAAGTGGCGGACAAGACCAACTGGCGCGCCTTGCTCAAGGGCGATGCCGCCGCGGTGGACCTGCCGGCGATCCGCGACGCGCTGTTCGAAAGCTGCGCCCAGGGATTGCAGGGCTTGCAGGAACGATTCGGCCTGCAAGCGATCCAGACCATAGCGGACGTCGAGCCCATCGAGATCCGTTATCCGGTGGAGCAATACCCGGCCAAGATCGTCAGCTTCAACCTGGACAAGAACCCGATTGCCGAAGGCACGCTGCTGGGGATCAAGGGCCAGTACCTGATTTTTGACACCGGCGTGATCAACATTCGTAAATACACGGCCTACCAGCTCGCCGTGCATCAGTAGAAGGATTCGACCCATGCGCACCGAACAACCGAAGATGATTTACCTGAAGGACTATCAGGCGCCCGAGTACCTGATCGATGAGACGCACCTGACCTTCGAGTTGTTCGAGGACCACAGCCTGGTCCATGCGCAACTGGTGATGCGCCGCAATCCCGAGCGCGGCGCCGGGCTGCCGCCGCTGGTGCTCGATGGCCAGCACCTGGAACTGGTCTCGCTCAAGCTCGATGACGTCGACCTGGGGCAGGGCGACTATCAACTGGACGACAGCCACCTGACCCTGCACCCCAAGGCCCAGGCCTTCACGGTCGACACCACCGTCCGGATCCACCCGGAAACCAACACCGCCCTGGAAGGCCTGTACAAATCCGGCAGCATGTTCTGCACCCAGTGCGAGGCCGAGGGTTTCCGCAAGATCACCTATTACCTCGACCGCCCGGATGTGATGAGCAAGTTCACCACCACCGTGGTGGCCGAGCAGCACAGCTATCCGGTGCTGCTGTCCAACGGCAACCCGATTGCCAGCGGGCCGGGCGAAGAGGGCCGGCACTGGGCGACCTGGGAAGACCCATTCAAGAAACCTGCCTACCTGTTTGCCCTGGTGGCCGGCGATTTGTGGTGCGTCGAAGACACCTTCACCACCCTGAGCGAGCGCAGCGTAGCGCTACGCATCTATGTCGAGCCGGAAAACATCGACAAGTGCCAGCACGCCATGACCAGCCTGAAGAAGTCGATGCGCTGGGACGAAGAGGTATACGGGCGCGAGTACGACCTGGACATCTTCATGATTGTCGCGGTCAACGATTTCAACATGGGCGCCATGGAGAACAAGGGCCTCAATATCTTCAACTCCAGCGCTGTGCTGGCCCGCGCCGAAACCGCCACCGATGCCGCGCATCAGCGGGTCGAGGCGATCGTTGCCCACGAATACTTCCATAACTGGTCGGGCAACCGCGTGACCTGTCGCGACTGGTTCCAACTGTCGCTCAAGGAAGGTTTCACGGTGTTTCGCGACGCCGGCTTCTCGGCCGACATGAACTCCCCCACCGTCAAGCGTATCCAGGACGTGGCGTACCTGCGTACCCACCAGTTCGCCGAAGACGCCGGCCCCATGGCGCATCCGGTGCGTCCGGACAGTTTTATCGAGATCTCCAACTTCTACACCCTGACCGTGTACGAAAAGGGTTCGGAAGTGGTAGGCATGATCCACACCCTGCTGGGCGCCGAAGGCTTCCGCAAGGGCAGTGACCTGTACTTCGAACGCCACGACGGCCAGGCCGTGACTTGCGATGACTTCATCAAGGCCATGGAAGATGCCAATGGCGTCGACCTGGCCCAGTTCAAGCGTTGGTACAGCCAGGCCGGTACGCCACGGCTGGCAGTGAGCGAGTCCTACGATGCCGCCGCCAAGACCTACAGCCTGACCTTCAGCCAGAGTTGCCCGCCGACCCCGGACAAGATGGAAAAGCTGCCGTTCGTGATTCCCGTGGAACTGGGCCTGCTGGATAGCCAGGGTGGCGGGATCCCGTTGCGCCTGGCCGGTGAAGCGGCGGCGGACGGCACATCACGGGTGATCTCGGTGACCGAAGCCCAGCAGACCTTCACCTTTGTCGACATCGCCGAACACCCCCTGCCTTCATTGCTGCGTGGTTTCTCGGCGCCGGTGAAGCTGAGCTTCCCGTACAACCGCGACCAGTTGATGTTCCTGATGCAACACGACAGCGACGGGTTCAACCGCTGGGATGCCGGCCAGCAACTGTCGGTGCAAGTGTTGCAGGATCTGATCGCCCAGCATCAGCAGGGCGCCAGCCTGACGCTGGATCCGCGCCTGGTCAGTGCGTTGCGCAGCGTGCTGACGGACGAGTCCCTGGACCAGGCCATGGTCGCCGAAATGCTCTCGCTGCCAAGCGAAGCCTACCTGACGGAAATCAGCGAAGTGGCCGACGTCGAGGCGATCCATGCTGCCCGTGAGTTCGCCCGCCAGCAGTTGGCCGAGAACCTGTTCGAAGCCCTGTGGCTGCGTTATGCCGCCAATCGCGACCTGTCGAAGAAAACGCCATATGTGGCCGAGGCCGAGCATTTCGCCCGTCGCGCGTTGCAGAACATTGCGCTGTCGTACCTGATGCTCAGCGACAAGCCTGAGGTGCTGAGCGCGACCCTGGAACAGTTCGACACCGCCGACAACATGACCGAGCGCCTGACCGCGCTGGCGGTACTGGTCAACTCGCCGTTCGAAGCCGAGAAGGCCAAGGCCCTGGAAGTGTTTGCGGAGAACTTCAAGGGCAACCCGCTGGTCATGGACCAATGGTTCAGCGTCCAGGCCGGCAGCCCGTTGCCGGGTGGCCTGGCGCGGGTCAAGGCATTGATGGAGCACCCGGCGTTCAATATCAAGAACCCGAACAAGGTGCGCGCGCTGGTCGGTGCGTTTGCCGGGCAGAACCTGATCAACTTCCATGCCGCCGACGGTTCGGGTTATCGCTTCCTGGCGGACCTGGTCATCCAGCTCAATGGCTTCAACCCGCAGATTGCCTCCCGGCAACTGGCCCCGCTGACTCGCTGGCGCAAATACGACAGCGCCCGCCAGGCGCTGATGAAGGCTGAACTGGAGCGCATCCTGGCGTCCGGCGGGCTTTCCACCGATGTGTTCGAGGTGGTGAGCAAGAGCCTGGCATAAACAGGCTCTGCCTGGCTTGCTCCCGCTGGCCTCTGTAGGAGCTGGCGAAGCCTGCGATCTTTTGATCTTGATCTTGATCTTGATCTTGATCTTTCGCTTGAGACTCAAGTGTTAGGGGAAAGATCGCAGCCTCGTTGCACTCGACAGCTCCTACACAGCTCCTACACGGCTCCTACACGGCTCTTACGCGGCTCTTACGCGGCTTTTACGCGGCTCCTGCATGGCTCCTGCATGGCCAGTGGGAGCTTGCCCCCTCGCAACATTCATCATCCTCACGAATGTCTTCTTATTCGCCCTTGGCCTATATCCTCGTGGTTAACAAAAGATAACGCGGCGTCGATTGTCAGACCTTTCGAAAGCCCGATAGGATAGGTCAGCTTCCGAAGTGGCTCTAGATTGCAGGTTTCAGGACTATCCTCCAGGACCGGCAACCTTGCAGAGCCTGCTTACGGCGCCCTGAAGGGTTGAATGACCTAACAATAATAATGGGGGAAAGGTCTATGAATGAGCCTGTCATGGCTGTGGGCCGCAGCCGGCCGCCGATACTGCGCAGAGTCGCATTGCTGGCTTCGGCGCTGTCGCTGCTGGGCTCTGCCGTATTGTCGGCACCGGTGATGGCTGTTGCGGCGTCGACCTCCGATGTCATCTATTCCATCGAATCGGCCAAGGCCAGCAAAACCCTGATGCTCGATGTGGTCCATGCCGGCCAGCGCCTGGTGGCGGTCGGTGATCGCGGGCACATTGTCTATTCCGATGACCAGGGCACGTCCTGGACCCAGGCCAAGGTGCCGACTCGCCAACTGCTCACGGCGGTATTTTTCGTCGATGACAAACACGGCTGGGCCGTGGGGCACGACGCGCAGATCCTCGCCAGCGATGACGGCGGCAGCACCTGGACCAAGCAATTCGAAGACCTCGCTCGTGAAGCGCCATTGTTGGATGTCTGGTTCAAGGATGCCAGCAACGGTTTCGCCGTGGGCGCCTATGGCGCGCTGTTGGAAACTGCTGACGGCGGCAAGCACTGGGAAGACGCCAGCGACCGCCTGGATAACGAAGACCAGTTCCACCTCAATGCGATCGCCGCCGTGAAAGATGCCGGGCTATTCATCGTCGGCGAGGCCGGCAGCATGTTCCGCTCCGCCGATTGGGGCCAGACCTGGGAAAAAGTCGAAGGCCCATACGAAGGCTCGCTGTTCGGTGTTATCGGCACCGCCCAACCTTCGACGCTGCTGGCCTATGGCTTGCGCGGCAACCTTTATCGTTCCACTGACTTCGGCGGCACTTGGGATCAGGTCGAGCTCCAGGCTGCGCGCGGTGCCCTGGAGTTCGGCCTGTCAGGCGCCACGCTGCTGGCGGACGGTTCCATCGTGATTGTCGGCAACGGCGGCAGCGTCGTGCGCAGTACCGACGACGGCGAGACCTTCAGCGTGTTCAACCGCCCGGATCGAATCTCCGTGGCCGCCGTCACGGCGGCAGGCAACGGCAACCTGATCCTGGCGGGGCAAGGCGGCGTTCGTGCCACCACGTCCACCGGCGCCGAACTGAGCAAATGAGTCAGGCCTGCAAAACGGGCACAAAAACAAGAAGGCGGAACCCATGAGCAGTCATCACCAAGACAAGGCGACGTTTCTCGAGCGCCTGATTTTCAACAACCGCCCGGCAGTGATCGTCATTTGCCTGCTGGTCAGCGTTTTCCTGTTCTGGCAGGCCACGCTGATCCGGCCGTCCACCAGTTTCGAAAAAATGATCCCCCTCGAGCACCCCTTCATCCAGAAGATGCTCGAGCACCGCAACGACCTGGCGAACCTGGGCAACACGGTGCGCATTTCCGTGGAGGCCACCAACGGCGACATTTTCTCCAAGGAATACATGGAGACCCTGCGCCAGATCCACGACGAGGTGTTCTACATCTCCGGTGTCGACCGTTCCGGGCTCAAGTCGTTGTGGAGCCCGAGCGTGCGCTGGACCGAAGTGACGGAGGAGGGCTTCGCCGGTGGCGAGGTGATCCCCCAGAGCTACAACGGCTCGGCCGACAGCCTCGATCTGCTGCGCAACAACGTGCTCAAGTCCGGCCAGGTCGGGCGCCTGGTGGCCAACGATTTCAAGTCGAGCATCATCGACATCCCGCTGCTGGAGTCCTATCCCGACCCACAGGACCAGGGCAAATTGCTCGCCCTGGATTACCAGAAGTTCTCCCACGAACTTGAAGACAAGATTCGCAACAAGTTCGAAGCCCAGAACCCCAACGTGCAGATCCACATCGTCGGTTTCGCCAAGAAGGTCGGCGACCTGATCGACGGCCTGGTCATGGTGGTGCTGTTCTTCGGCGTGGCTTTCGTCATCACCCTGATCCTGCTGTACTGGTTCACCCACTGCATGCGCAGCACCATTGCGGTGTTGACCACCACCCTGGTGGCGGTGGTCTGGCAACTGGGGCTGATGCATGCGGCCGGTTTTGGCCTGGATCCGTACTCGATGCTGGTGCCGTTCCTGATCTTCGCCATCGGCATTTCCCACGGCGTGCAGAAAATCAACGGCATCGCCTTGCAGTCCAGCGATGCGGACAACGCCCTGACGGCGGCGCGGCGTACCTTCCGGCAGTTGTTCCTGCCGGGGATGATCGCGATCCTGGCGGACGCCGTGGGCTTCATCACCTTGCTGATCATCGACATCGGCGTGATCCGCGAACTGGCCATCGGTGCCTCCATCGGCGTGGCGGTGATCGTGTTTACCAACCTGATCCTGCTGCCGGTGGCGATCTCCTACGCCGGCATCAGCAAGCGTGCGGTCGAGCGCAGCAAGAAAGACGCGACCCGCGAACATCCGTTCTGGCGCCTGCTGTCGAACTTCGCCAGTGCCAAGGTCGCGCCGGTGTCCATTGCCCTGGCGGTAATCGCCTTTGGCGGTGGCCTCTGGTACAGCCAGAACCTGAAGATCGGTGACTTGGACCAGGGCGCGCCGGAGCTGCGTCCGGACTCGCGCTACAACCAGGACAACAACTTCATCATCAGCAATTACTCCACCAGCTCCGATGTATTGGTGGTGATGGTCAAGACCAAGACCGAAGGTTGCTCGCGCTATGAGGCCATGGCTCCTATCGACGAATTGATGTGGAAGATGCAGAACACCGAGGGCGTGCAGTCGGCGATTTCCCTGGTGACCGTGTCCAAGCAAATGATCAAGGGCATGAACGAGGGCAGCCTGAAATGGGAGACCCTGTCGCGCAACCCTGACGTGCTGAACAACTCCATTGCCCGGGCCGATGGCCTGTACAACAACAATTGCTCCCTGGCACCGGTGCTGGTGTTCCTCAACGACCACAAGGCCGAGACGTTGGACCGTGCGGTGAAGGCGGTGCAGGACTTCGCCAAGGAAAACAACCGCGATGGCCTGGAGTTCATCCTCGCCGCCGGTAACGCCGGTATCGAGGCAGCCACCAACGAAGTGATCAAGGAGTCGGAACTGACCATCCTGATTTTGGTGTACATCTGCGTGGCGACCATGTGCATGATCACCTTCCGTTCCTGGGCAGCGACGCTGTGCATCGTGCTGCCGCTGGTGCTCACTTCGGTGCTGGGCAACGCCCTGATGGCGTTCATGGGCATTGGCGTGAAGGTCGCGACCCTGCCGGTGGTAGCACTGGGCGTGGGGATTGGGGTGGACTACGGCATCTACATCTACAGCCGCCTGGAAAGTTTCCTGCGGGCCGGGCTGCCATTGCAGGAGGCCTATTACCAGACGCTGAAGTCCACCGGTAAAGCGGTATTGTTCACCGGTCTGTGCCTGGCCATTGGCGTGTGCACCTGGATCTTTTCGGCCATCAAGTTCCAGGCGGACATGGGGTTGATGCTGACGTTCATGCTGCTATGGAACATGTTCGGCGCGCTCTGGCTGCTGCCGGCGCTGGCGCGGTTCCTGATCAAACCGGAAAAACTGGCGGGGCAGAAGGGCAATTCGTTGTTTGCTCATTGATTGGGGCTGAAGTAAATCTTTGGTGAGGGAGCTTGCTCCCCCTGGCCCCTGTAGGAGCTGGCGAAGCCTGCGATCTTTTGATCTTGATCTTTCGCTCAAGACTCAGTTGGTAGGGGAAAGATCGCAGCCTCGTTGCACTCGACAGCTCCTACACAGCTCCCTCGCGGCTCCTGCAGCCAGTGGGAGCTGGGTGAGCGGCATCACTATCCTTACGCTTGTGTTGTAATCAGGTCGCCAACGGCAAGAACTTGCTTTGCGCCAGGGGTTTGCCGATTTTCCCTCGATGCACATTCACCACCGCGTAAGGGCTATTCGCCTTGGCGAGCAGGGAATAATAGTCTTCTCGACGCTGCTCCTTGGTTTTCAGATGCGCGACGCTGTAGCCAGCCTTCGGCGTATCGACTTTTTCGTAGTGAAAATGTGCATACCACAGGGCCGCTCCGTCACGGTCATTGATGGCATATTCCTGGAGAAAATCCTTGCGGGTCCCTCTCAGGGCCTTGCGCCCGCCGAGCCGCGCGACCTGGATGAGATTTTTCTCGAACAGGTAGCTAAGGTTGCCGTCGGTAGGCGGCAGTCGCATGCTCAGTTCAATGCGCAAGGCCGTGCCCTTGGCGGTCAGCGCGGAAATAGCCTCTGAAAGGCTTTGACTCAAGGCGTGATCCGCCTGGGTCCGTTCGGTTTGCTTGGCTGCGTAGGCCCTGTCGAGTTCTGCCGAGATCGTGCGAAAACGGCTCGCCTCATTGTTCATGATCTCTTCGATTTCCTGGGGGTGGCGACAGCGGCTCTTGTAGCCTTCTGCACGGCTCAGACGGACGTCCAGTTGGTCGAGCAACTGGCGTGCGTCACGCTTGATGGCATTGACCGACCGGGTTTTGGGCGCGGGCGCCGGCCGGCGTATGTCGACGGGATCCCACACTTCGCCATGCTGCGAATAGGTGGCAATCACTTCATCGTCGACTTGGGAACGCAGCTCGACGACTTCAATCGGCAGTGAGGTGCCAGCCGGTTTCAGATCGCCGATCAGTACGCCATTCTTTCGAGTCTTGATCACTTTTTTCTGAGGCTGGCCACTGGGCGCCTTCGAACGCTTGGGCGCACGTTTGCGTGGTGTCGGTTCCGGTTTGACTTCTGTTGCCAATTTGCCGGACGTATCCTGATACAGGCTGCCAACCAGTTTGATCAGCCTGTCGAAGTTGGCTTCTTGGATGTCGTCGGCATAGAGGGCTTTCATGCCCTGCAGGGCATCCAGTGCTTCACCATATTGCTCGGTCAGACTGGTCAACACCTCAAGCTGGTCCGACGGGGGCAGTTCGTACAATTGCAAGTTCGCATGGGAGCGCATCTGCTCGGACAGTGGCTTGACAACGAGATGCAGGCTCTCGGACAGGCCGGATCCGAGACTTTTGATCGCCAGCAACGGAAGCAAGGACAGTTGAAAGGCCTTGACGCCTATTGCGTTTTTTTCGTTCTGCGGGCGGTCGCTGGTCAGGCGTTCGAACGCTTGCGCGCCGTCGGAATCCAGATTCAGCAGCTTTTCCAGATAGGCGTCCTTGAGTTCCAGCCAATGAATGGAGCGATCATTGAGTTCACAGAGGGCATCCAGGTACCTCAAATACCCCTCGATACCGCCAGCCACCAGTTCATCCATAGGCCTTAGCGCAAACCCCGGATTGGCGGCAATGAGGGCGTCCAGTTCCATCTCGATGACCACGACAGATTTGCGGGCATTGTTGATCACATTTTCCATCAGCCCGCGCAGCATTACAGACGGGAACTCAATTTTCAGCCGCGCGCGCTCCGCTGCGCTGTCCAAGAGCTTTAGATAAATGGCCGTCTGTTCATTGAGCAGCCCGTCATAAATTTTTCGCTTCGGCGCGCGTTGTTCTTCGGAATAGCGGCTTCCATCCTGGAACAGGGTCATCACCTGTTGGGCAACGTCGATAGCTCGTTGTTGGTCGACCTGCTGGGTGAGGAAGTTCTCCAGTTCCTGGCTCAGCTCGGCGGCTCTGCGGGCATTCTGGCGACGCTGGTCGGCCAGGCGTTTGGGCGGTGCGCCGCCGAGCAGGCGCAAGCGCAGGTCCAGGGACCAGTTACCCTCGGGATCCGCTCGCAGGGCGGGGCCCCTTTGTGTCGGATCAAGCGGGTCGATAATCGTGATCTGACCTTCCGGATCCAGGTCGATTCGATACAGACCGTCTTGGAGCAACGCATGCCACTTTTCGGCGATCAAGTACAAACCTTTTAAAGGCCCGTACGGGATCGGCACAGGCAATGACGCGGGGCGTGGTACCTGCATGCGCAGGAGACGGGTGCGTTGTTCCTGCGTCAGCCGGTTACGGGGATTGCTGAAACTGAAATCCAGGAAGGCATTGGGATGTTCGCCAGGCAAGGCAATGGATCCCTGGCGGATGGTTGGCAGGTCGGGTGCGGGCCATTGCTGTGCAACGAGGCGCGGCGCCGGGGCGTGCATCGCTTGTTCCTTGATCGACATGGGCACGGAAGGGCGAACAGGTGCCTGAATGGAAGGAAACTGGGTCACCAACATGGCGAGGTTGACTAGCAAATCGACAGCGGCCAGTTCCCGCGTCACGGGATCGTCACTGCTCAGGTCTGGAATGTCGTGGCTGGCGGCGGCCATCAGGCTCCATAGCCAGGCGACGGTCATGGTCGGACCGCGTAGCAGTGGGAACAGCAACGTATTGAACAGCAGGCTCGCGCCCTTGAGCAGCACCGCCCAGCGGCTTTCACGGTTGGAAATCGAAGCGCGGTCGGCCTGGGTGATCAGGGCTTGGGCGTTGCAGCCATACAGGTATTGCATCAGCTTGCCGTTGCGCAGGTATTGCAGCAGTTCATCGCTGTCGGCATGGGTGGCGAGCGTCGCGGGGGCGGGCACTTCAGGAACGCCAAACTCGTCGCCCTGGAGAAAGTGCACGATGTGCGGCTGCTGGAAGCCGCCATTGGTGTACACCGGGCGGGCGTCGTCGGACATCCAGGTCAGGACGCTGTTCTGCAGTTCGATGTCGCTGATGACAGACTGTAACAGCGCCTGGCGCGTCGGGAACTCCATCAGTACGGGCGTATACAGGGGACGATACAACACGTGCGGCCCCGTGCTGGTGTCCTGCGCCTCGATAATGAACATGTTGCTCACGATGTCGGGCCGGGCCAGGGGCTTGCGCAGGAAGGCCAAGTGTCGGATCACCACGGGGCGACCATCAACCTGCTGGTCGCCCGCGTCCGGTTGCAACAGGGCTTCAATCAGGCGCAGCCCTTGACGGGTCATGCCGTTTTCGTTGCCGAGCACTTGCTGTAACGCCTCGAGCGGTAGCTGCGCCGGGACCTGTTCTGCAAAGATCCGTTGGTAGTCGAGCGCTTGAGGCGAGTCCCCCAACAGCTCCTGTTGCAGGTAGCGAGGGTAGGTGGTGCCAATGTCGAGCTGTTCGATCAGCCCACCCCGGCGGGTGATGAAGTCCGGCGTCAACCATGCGGGCAGTGTCAAACCCCGGCGATGGCTGAGCGCCAGGTTTCCACTGGGGCGCGCGATGAGGTTGTCGATGGCCAGTTGCGTCAGACTCATTGTCCTTTTTTCGCTGATGCCGACAGTCCCCGGATACCCTGCGGAGACTGTGAAGATCAGCTCCACGTCATCCGGTTGGAAGCGGTTGGCGTCAGCCTTGGCTTTGTCATTGTCGTTGGTTTCATTCATCTGGCTGAGCAACGCGTCAGCCGCGAAAGCCCTGATGTCGCTGACAGGGGGACGCCCTTGGCTGCGTTTCTTGACGCTGGCCATCGCCAGGCTATATCGCTGGAACCTCGCCTGGTCGACGCTGGCCGCTGTTTTGAGCCAGTCGGGCAGTATCGGCCGCAGTTTTGCCGCTGTCTGCGGCGCGAGGCAGGTGGCCCCGCCCATAGAGCGAGCTGGATCGCTCAGCTCGCTATAGAGCATCCCGAGCTTCTGTGGGCCGATCCGCGAGGGCAGTTGCACAGCCCTCAGGTCCGCCAGTTGCTGCTCCAGTATCAGTTGCGCCTGGGTATCGAAGGCGTTGCCGCCTATTTCATAGCGTTGGCAGGTGACGCTGTCGACGAGGTAGGCGTTGGCAATCCGTTCAGCCCAAAAGTCATTGAAAGCATCCAGTGAATCGAAGGTTCGCACGGCGTTGTCAGGGCTGCACAGCACGATGACCAGGTCATTGGGGGTGTAATGCAGCAGCAGGATCTCGCTGCTTGGCAACTGCGCAGTGGAGGCGCCGTAGGTGACGATGCTTTCCAAGCTGTAGGCGTAGACGGGAGGGACATTGTTTTTGAAACGCTGTTCGCGGTCGGGCCAACGTACGATCTGATCCAGGGCCTCGCGCACCGGCTCACTCAATCCAGGCTGTTGCAGCCCTTGGATATGCAGCATGTTGCGCAAGGTGTCGCTGAGCCATTGCCAGCGGTTGGTGGAGGTGCGGTCATCGACTTGGGGGGCGTCATCGATGTCAGCGTTCCAATAGCGGGTCAGGGCATCTTCCAGTTCGATCGGTATCGTCACGGGCAGTTCAAGCACGAGTTTTTCGATGACCTTCATGTCCAGGCTGTAATCGCCTGATTTAAGGCGGTGCGGCGGGGCATCGGACAGATAACAGTCGAAGTTTCCTTGTGGCGTGAAATCCAAAGGCGTGCCAAGGCTCAGGTAATCGAGCACAAGGCGCATGAAAGGCTGGAAGCGCCAGCGGCGAGCGGCCACATCCGGGGTTGCCAGTTTGGTTTTGGACAGGTCGATGTTCGAGGTGGGGAATCTTTTCTGAATCGCCTGTTGCAGTGCTTTCTGTGCGACTTGCTCGAACGTCGGGCGTCCGGCAAATCGCTGGCTGACGTTTTGCGAAAATGCGCAATGGCTGTCAGCCGGAGAGGGGGAGGTCATAAGAAATCCTTTTCCTGGACTCGTGGTCGTCGGGATGACGACCACGCCAGTTTCGGAATTTCTTCAATGCGCTGTGCGGTACATAGTTACCGCACCGTATCAGGCAGGATCGCTGCCCAGTACTACATTCAGTGCGCTGCGCGCATCGTCCAGCTGCACCAGCGTGGCATGGCGGGCACCGAGGGCGTCGCGGTTCTCGATGGCGGTGAGGATTGCCTTGTGTCGCGGCATCGCCAGTTCATGCAGGTTGGGCCGCTGGTTGGAATGCTTGAGTGCCTCGGCGATCGCCACCGACAACATGTTGCAGAGGTTGGCGAGCAGGTCATTGTGAGTGGCGTCGGCGATGCGACTGTGGAAGTCCAGGTCCGGTTGCAGCACGGCCTCGGGGGTCGGGGCCGCTTCCATGCGCTGGTAGGCTTCGCGGATGGCAGCAATGTCGGCCTCGTCGGCGAACTGTGCGGCGAGGGCAGCGGCGGCCGGCTCGATGATGCTGCGCACGCTGGTGAGCAGGTTGAAGAATTCATTCTGCGGGCTGCTCTGCATCAGCCAGTGCAGCACATCCGGGTCGAGCATGTGCCATTCCCGCCGGGCCTTGACCACCGTGCCCACGCGCGGGCGCGAATACACCAGGCCCTTGGCGACCAGCACCCGCGTGGCTTCGCGCAGCACCGGGCGGCTGACCGCATACTCTTCGCACAACAAGGCTTCAGCGGGCAGTTTGTCGTCCGGCTTGAAGCGTCCGGAAACGATCTGCATGCCCAGTTCCTGGACGATGCGTGCGTGCATGCTTTTGCGGTCGGAGGGTTTGCGGTAATCCATGGGAGGCGGCGCGATCCTGTGCGAGGGGAGTGCTGCGCATGATAGCAGGCGCGGCGGATATTCATCAGGCCAAACCCTTGGGGCTGGTGACCTTGTGGCCAGAGCTTGCTCCTGCTGGATTTGTGTAGGAGCTGCCGAAGGCTGCGATCTTTTGATCTTTTGATCTTTTGATCTTTTGATCCTTTGATCCTTTGATCTTTCGCTTGAGATTCAAGTGTTAGGGGAAAGATCGCAGCCTCGTTGCACTCGACAGCTCCTACACAGCTCCTGCACAGCACGCGCGAGCTCCTGCACAGCACGCGCGAGCACCTGCACAGCACGCACGAGCACCTGCACAGTACCTCATAACGGGTCAGTGGGAGTGGCGTGGCACCTCGGCGCCGCGGCAGCCCACCAGGAAGTCGAAGTCACAACCCTGGTCCGCTTGGAGCACGTGGTCGATGTACAACTGGCGATAACCGCCCACCAACAGGTTCTGCGGTGGCGGCAGGTCGGCCAGGCGCGCGGCGAGTTCGGCGTCCGGGATGTCCAGGTGCAGGCGGCCGCTGGCGCAATCGAGCTCGATCCAGTCGCCTTCCTTCACCGCCGCCAGAGGTCCGCCGGCGGCGGCTTCCGGTGCCACGTGCAGCACCACCGTGCCGTAGGCGGTGCCGCTCATGCGTGCGTCGGAAATGCGCACCATGTCCGTCACGCCCTGGGCCAGTAGCTTGGCGGGCAAGCCCATGTTGCCCACTTCGGCCATGCCCGGATAACCCTTCGGCCCGCAGTTTTTCATCACCAGGATCGAGTCGGCGTCCACGTCCAGTTCCGGGTCGTTGATCCGTGCCTTGTACTCGTCGAAGTTCTCGAACACCACCGCACGTCCGCGATGCTGCATCAGTTCGGCGGTGGCGGCGGACGGCTTGAGCACTGCGCCCAGTGGCGCGAGGTTGCCGCGCAGCACGCAGATACCGCCGTCGGCGCGGATCGGGTTGTCCAGGGTGCGAATGACTTCGTCCTGGCCGTAGATCGGTGCGTCCTTGGTGTTTTCCCCCAGGCTCTTGCCGTTGACCGTCAACGCGTTTGGATGCGGAATGAGGTTGGCTTCGCCGAGGCGACGCAGCACGGCGGGCAGGCCGCCGGCGTAGTAGAACTCTTCCATCAAGAAGCGCCCGGACGGCTGCAGGTCGACGATGGTCGGCATGCCGCGACCGATGCGGGTCCAGTCGTCGAGGTCCAGTTGCACGCCGATACGCCCGGCAATGGCCTTGAGGTGGATCACCGCGTTGGTCGAACCGCCGATGGCCGCGTTGACGCGGATGGCGTTTTCGAAGGCTTCCTTGGTCAGGATCTTCGACAGCTTCAGGTCTTCACGGACCATTTCCACGGCGCGCATACCGGACATGTGGGCCAGCACATAACGCCGTGCGTCCACGGCCGGAATCGCCGCATTGTGGGGCAGGGAGGTGCCGAGGGCTTCGGCCATGCAGGCCATGGTCGAGGCGGTGCCCATGGTGTTGCAGGTGCCGGCCGAGCGGGACATGCCGCCCTCGGCCGCAAGGAAATCGTCAAGGGTGATGGTGCCGGCCTTGACCTGCTCGCTCAATTGCCAGACCACCGTGCCCGAGCCGATGTCCTGGCCTTTGTGCTTGCCGTTGAGCATCGGCCCGCCGGTGACGACGATGGCCGGCACGTCACAACTGGCGGCGCCCATCAGCAAGGCGGGGGTGGTCTTGTCGCAACCGGTGAGCAGCACCACGCCGTCAATCGGGTTGCCGCGAATCGCCTCTTCCACGTCCATGCTCGCCAGGTTGCGGGTCAGCATGGCGGTGGGGCGCAGGTTCGATTCGCCGTTGGAGAACACTGGAAATTCCACCGGGAACCCTCCGGCCTCGATCACACCGCGCTTGACGTGTTCGGCGATTTGCCGGAAATGCGCGTTGCACGGCGTCAGCTCCGACCAGGTGTTGCAAATGCCGATGATCGGCTTGCCATGGAACTGATGGTCGGCGATGCCCTGATTTTTCATCCAGCTGCGGTACATGAAGCCGTTTTTGTCGGCGGTGCCAAACCATTGGGCCGAGCGCAGGGAGGGTTTCTTATCAGACATGATCGATTCTCTTATTGTATGACTATATTGTTCTAGCTGAAGCGTAACATAAGCGCAATTTGTGCGGTTTGGAAGTGTTGTTGGGTAAATAGTATTACTATATAGTCCAATTCAACGGAGGGATTGTCCTGGCGGTCATTCGCGAGAGAAATCCCCAAGGTTCCATAACAACAACAATCGGAGACCGGTCCCATGAGCCAGGAATTGCGGCTTATTCGCCGCATCACACTCAAACTGATTCCTTTCCTGATCCTGCTGTACCTGATCGCCTACGTGGACCGCTCTGCGGTGGGCTTTGCCAAGCTGCACATGGGGGCCGACCTGGGCATCGGCGACGCCGCCTACGGCCTGGGTGCAGGGCTGTTTTTCATCGGTTATTTCCTGCTGGAGATCCCCAGCAACCTGATGCTGGAACGCTTCGGTGCCCGGCGCTGGTTCGCGCGGATCATGATCACCTGGGGCGCCATCACCATCGGCATGGCGTTCGTGCAAGGCCCGCATAGCTTCTATGTAATGCGCTTTTTGCTTGGCGCGGCCGAAGCCGGGTTCTTCCCGGGCGTGCTGTACTACATTACCCAATGGTTCCCGGTGCGCCATCGCGGCAAGATCCTGGGGCTGTTCATTCTTTCCCAACCCATCGCCATGATGATCACCGGTCCCGTATCCGGCGGCTTGCTGGGCATGGACGGTGTCCTGGGGCTGCACGGCTGGCAGTGGTTGTTCATCGTCATCGGTATGCCGGCGATCCTGCTGACCTGGCCGGTGCTGCGTTATTTGCCGGACGGTCCGCAACAGGTGAAATGGATGGATCAGACCGAGAAGGACTGGCTGACTGGTGAACTGAAAAAAGACCTTGAGGAATACGGCCAGACCCGTCATGGCAATCCGCTGCACGCCTTGAAGGACAAGCGCGTCCTGCTACTGGCGTTGTTCTATTTGCCGGTCACCCTGAGTATCTACGGGCTGGGCCTGTGGCTGCCCACGTTGATCAAGCAATTTGGCGGAACGGACCTGGTGACCGGTTTCGTGTCCTCGGTGCCGTACATCTTCGGCATCATCGGTTTGCTGATCATTCCTCGCAGTTCCGACCGCTTGAATGATCGCTACGGTCATCTGGCCGTGCTCTATGTGCTAGGGGCCATCGGCCTGTTCCTCAGTGCCTGGCTGTCGGTGCCGGTGTTGCAATTGGCGGCGCTGTGCCTGGTAGCGTTCGCGCTGTTTTCCTGCACGGCGGTGTTCTGGACCTTGCCGGGGCGCTTTTTTGCCGGCGCCAGCGCGGCGGCGGGCATTGCGCTGATCAACTCGGTGGGCAACCTGGGCGGCTACATCGGCCCGTTCGTGATCGGTGCGCTGAAGGAGTACACCGGCAACCTGGCCTCGGGGCTGTATTTCCTGTCCTGTGTGATGGTGTTCGGCCTGGTGTTGACCGGCGTGGTCTATCGCCTGCTGGAGCGCAAGCATGTGCTGCCGGCGGACCAGTTCGCGGCCAGCGCGCGAGGGGCAACGCGTACCTGAGGTCACTGTGGGAGCGAGCTTTTTGTGGCAAGGGATCTTGCTCCCGCTCGACTGCGTGTAGGAGCTGTGTAGGAGCTGAGTAGGAGCTGTCGAGTGAAACGAGGCTGCGATCTTTCCCCAGACACTTGAATCTCAAGCGAAAGATCAAGATCAAGATCAAAAGATCGCAGCCTTCGGCAGCTCCTACACCACAAAAGCCTGCTACGCCTATTCAAGTTTTGTTTACAGGGAGAAACCCATGCGTCTAGTTCAGTTCGAATTGAGTAACGGCGAACGCCGCGTCGGTGTGGTCGATGGCGATCGGGTGCGCGAAGTGCAGGGCGCCGGCACCGTGCGCGAGCTGGCGCTGGCGGCTATCGAGGCAGGTGTGAAGCTTGAGCAACAGGTCGACAGCCTGGGCCTGGGGGCGAGCCATGACTACGCCCGGTTGCTCAGTGAGCTGCGCATCCTGCCGCCACTGGACCACCCGGACCCGGCGCACCTGTTGGTCAGCGGCACCGGCCTGACCCACCTGGGCAGCGCCTCGGCCCGGGACAAGATGCACCAGCAGGCCGGCGACGAAGCGGCCATGACCGACACCATGCGCATCTTCAAGTGGGGTGTGGAGGGCGGTAAACCCGAGGCCGGGCAGGCCGGCGTGCAACCGGAGTGGTTCTACAAGGGCGACGGCAGCATCGTTGTCCGTCCGGGCCATCCGTTCCCGTTGCCGCCGTTCGCTGAAGACGCTGGCGAGGAGCCGGAAATCAGCGGCCTGTATGTGATCGGTCACGACGGCAGACCCTATCGGCTGGGCTTTGCCGTGGGCAACGAGTTCTCCGACCACGTGATGGAGCGCAAGAATTACCTGTACCTGGCTCATTCGAAATTGCGCAGTTGCAGCTTTGGCCCGGAACTTCGCGTAGGTGAACTGCCTCAACATCTTTCCGGGACCAGTCGTATCCTGCGCAACGGCGAAGTGCTGTGGCAGAACGAATTCCTCAGCGGCGAGGCGAACATGTGCCACAGCCTCGAAAACCTGGAATTCCACCATTTCAAGTACAGTCAGTTCCTGCGCCCGGGGGACGTCCACGTTCACTTCTTCGGCACCGCGACCCTGTCGTTCGCCGATGGCATCCGCACGCAGCCGGGGGATGTGTTCGAAATCAGCCAGGCTGAATTCGGCGCGCCGCTGGTCAACGGCATTGCCCCGGTAGACGCGGTGTTCAACCCGGGTACTATCGGCACACTTTAAAAGGAGACTTGCGATGAACCAGATCCTTGGCCACAACTACATCGGTGGGGCGCGCAGTGCGGCCGGCCAGACACGTCTGCAAAGCGTCGACGCCAGTACCGGCGAGACCTTGCCCCATGAATTCGTCCAGGCCACGGCAGAAGAAGTCGACGCCGCCGCCAAGGCTGCCGCGACGGCTTATCCGGCCTACCGCAGCCTGAGTGCGGTGCGCCGGGCCGAGTTCCTCGAGGCCATTGCCGATGAACTGGATGCCTTGGGCGATGCGTTCGTGGCCGTGGTCTGCCGTGAAACCGCGTTGCCAGCAGCCAGGATCCAGGGCGAGCGTGGTCGCACCAGCGGGCAGATGCGTTTGTTCGCCAAGGTCCTGCGCCGCGGTGATTTCTACGGTGCGCGCATCGATCGGGCGTTGCCTGAACGCACGCCGTTGCCGCGTCCGGACCTGCGTCAATACCGCATTGGCCTCGGGCCGGTGGCGGTGTTTGGCGCCAGTAACTTCCCCCTGGCGTTTTCCACCGCCGGTGGCGACACGGCGTCGGCCCTGGCGGCCGGTTGCCCGGTGGTGTTCAAGGCCCACAGCGGCCACATGGCGACCGCCGAACACGTGGCCGATGCGATCATCCGCGCGGCTGAAAAGACGGCGATGCCGGCGGGTGTGTTCAACATGATCTACGGCGGTGGCGTTGGTGAATGGCTGGTCAAGCATCCGGCGATCCAGGCCGTGGGCTTCACCGGTTCCCTCAAGGGCGGGCGTGCCCTGTGCGACATGGCCGCCGCAAGGCCGCAGCCGATCCCGGTGTTTGCCGAAATGTCGAGCATCAACCCGGTGATCGTGTTGCCGCAGGCGCTGGAAACCCGCGCCGAGAGCGTCGCTCGCGACCTGACCGCCTCGGTGGTGCAAGGCTGCGGCCAGTTCTGTACCAACCCGGGCCTGGTGATCGGCATTCGTTCGCCGCAGTTCACCGCCTTCACCCAGCAAGTGGCGGCGTTGATCGGCGATCAGGCGCCCCAGACCATGCTCAACGCCGGCACGCTGCAAAGCTACGGCAAGGGTCTGCAGAAGTTGCTGGCTCACCCAGGCATCGAACACTTGGCCGGACGCGAACAGCAGGGCAGCCAGGCCCAGCCGCAGTTGTTCAAGGCCGACGCCAGCCTGCTGATCAACGGTGACGAGGCGCTGCAAGAAGAGGTCTTCGGCCCGACCACGGTGTTTGTCGAAGTCGCGGACCAGGCGCAACTGAGCGCCGCGCTGAACGGCCTGCACGGCCAACTGACGGCAACGATGATCGGCGAGCCAGCGGATTTCGAACGCTTCAGCGAACTGACGCCGTTGCTGGAGCAGAAGGTCGGCCGCATCCTGCTCAACGGTTATCCGACCGGGGTGGAGGTGTGTGATTCGATGGTGCACGGCGGGCCTTACCCGGCGACGTCCGATGCCCGTGGTACGTCGGTGGGCACCCTGGCGATCGATCGTTTCCTGCGTCCGGTGTGCTTCCAGAACTACCCGGACAGCCTGCTGCCCGAGCCGTTGAAGAATGCCAACCCGTTGGGGATCCTGCGGTTGGTGGATGGGGTGCCGGGGCGCGAGGCGCTCTGACGGTTGCGATGAGGCGGTTGCATCGAGGTTGAATGTGCTGGCCTCTTCGCGAGCAAGCCCGCTCCCACATGGGACCGCATTCCCATGTGGGAGCGGGCTTGCTCGCGAAGGCGGCAGTCCAGTCAATGACGAGTCTGAAGTCATGGCCCAAGGCTCACGCCCACATTGGGTTATCATGACGACTTTCCCAACGACCGACTGATCACCATGACTGCTGTAACCGACACCCTGCTCGATACCCTTGAAAACTGCGACATGCTGATTATCGACAATCTGCATGCGTTCGATTTTTCCCTCGACGAGCAGGACCAATTGCACGTCGAGTGCATGAACGGTCGCACCCGCGAGCATTGGCGTTTCACACCGGTGCAGATGCAGGCCGCGACCTTCGATACAACCTGTAATCATTGGGCCATCTCCAGTGATTCGGGTGATCACCACCTGGAGTGCATTAAGGCATTCAGCGGCCACGACGATGAGGATGACGAAGATGAAAATGCGTAGTCTCTGGCCGCTGTTGATGGCCGGTAGCATGGGCGCCATGGGCGTCCAGGCAGGTACCGATGAACGCCATCAACTGCTGGTGGGTTCCTACACCGCCGGCCAGAGCCAAGGCATCTACCGGATGCAATTCGACAGCCGCACCGGCCAGCTCGATGCCAACCCGTTGCAAGTGATCAAAACAGACAACCCGTCGTGGCTGACCCTTTCCAAGGACATGACGCGGCTGTTCGTGGTCAACGAAAACGGGCCGGGCCAGAAAGACCCGGTGGGCAAGGTCAGCAGCTACGCCATTGACCCGAAGACCCATGAACTGAGCCTGATCAACCAGGTGCAGTCCCTGGGCAACGAGCCGACCCATTCCAGCCTGAGTCACGATGGCCAGCATTTGCTGGTCAGTAATTATTCTGTCTTGGAAAACCCGGGTGGTACTTTGGTGGTGCTGCCAGTGGAATCGAACGGCAAGCTGGCTCCGGTTGTGCAGTCGGGCGCTCATCAGCCCAGTCGGGTCAATCCCGAGCGGCAGAAATCGGCTCACGTGCATTCGGTGGTGCCTTCACCGGATGGCAAGTACGTGTTCGCCAACGACCTGGGGGCGGACAAGGTGTTCGTCTATCGCTACGACCCCAAGGCCAATCCCGAGCTGCCATTGACACCTGCCGATCCGGCATTCGTGCAATTGCCGCCCGGCAGCGGCCCGCGTCACCTGTTGTTCAGCGCTGATGGCAAGCATGCCTGGCTGACCATGGAAATGAGCGCGCAAGTGGCGGTGTTCGATTATCAGGATGGCCGATTGACCCAGCGTCAACTGGTCGACCTGGCGGCTGGCAAGCCGCAGCCGGGCAGGGCGGCGGCTGCGCTGCATGCGTCCGCGGATGGCAAGTTCCTCTACGTCAGCAACCGGGGCACCACCAACGAAGTGCTGGTGTTCGCCATCGACCCGGCCGCCGGCACGCTCAAAGAGCTGCAGCGGCGCTCGGTCGAAGGCGATCATCCACGGGAGTTCAGCCTCGACCCGAGCGGGAAATTCCTGCTGATTGCCAATCAGAAGAGCAACCAGATCGTGGTGATCGAGCGCGATCCGAAGACCGGCCTGCTGGGTAAAACCGTGCAGAAAATGCCGATGGATGCGCCCAGCGATTTGAAGTTCATCGTCCGTCAATAGACCGCAGGCCCCGTTTTTTGGGGCCTGCGCCGTTGTATCAACGAGACTGATATTCGCAAGTGATGTAAAGCATTTCAACGCAGGACGCCTCGGCGCGTAAGTTTGCTTCACGGCCCAACCGGGCAAGCAAGCCAACTGAATCCGAGGTCTACCGCCATGAATCTGAATCTCTTCTCCGTGATCGCCGCTTCCGCTATCTCTGCCACCGTGGCGCTGCCCGCCAGTGCCAGCGTCGAGATCAGCGACAAGAAAAATCGCACCCAGAGCTACACCGAGAAATACCTGCAACAAAGCGCCAACTTCTATGCGGCACTGGACCACAAGACCCAACACTGAAATCTCGCGCAACGACCGAAGCCTGCGATCTTTTCATCTTCACCGACCCACAGGTGCAAGAGAAAAGATCGCAGGCTTCGCTGTTTCTGGAGAAATCCTGCTGTAATATCACTTGGCCATGTGTTTAAATTTGACGCTGATAAATTGACTCCCTTGCCGATTAAGGACCGACACCATGGCGATGCGTCTGGCGGTGATGCTGCTGTTTCTCTATTCCACGCCGATTGTCTCGGCGGCCCAGCCGGATGCCGGCGAGTTGGAAGTGGCGCGTGAGCGATTATTGAGTTTGCTGAGCGACTGATTGCTTCGATAACAGGGCTGCATAATGCTTTTTTGGCGAGGGAGCTTGCTCCCGCTGGGCCTGTGTAGGAGCTGCCGAAGGCTGCGATCTTTTGATCTTTCGCTTGAGACTCAAGTGTTAGGGGAAAGATCGCAGCCTCGTTTCACTCGACAGCTCCTACACAGCTCCTACACAGCTCCTACGCAGGCCAGCAGGAGTAAATTCCCTCTTCACACTAATGGTTACTTGGCCATGATCGCCACGAACAGCTCGGACTCCAGAAACCTATGCAGCCAGTCCTGTAGCCGAGGGTAGGGCGCCTGGGCAAACCAGTCGCGGTCGACGTGGGCGAACTGCCGTATGAAGGGCATCACTGCCACGTCGGCCAGGCTCGGGTGATGCGCCGCCAGGAACGGCCGGGTTTCAAGCAAGGCCTCCAGCCTGCGCAGAAAGCTTTCACCCTCGCTACGGTAATGTTCCTTTGGGTACTCGGGATAGCGTTCGGGGTATTTGTAGCGATTCAAGTGCAGCTTGAACACCTGATCGTTTTCCTCGATCAACGCCGCCGTCAGCGCCTGGCCTTCGGGGTCGTCCCGTAGCCTCCAGTCTTGCGGATCGTGCTGGGCCAAGGCCCAGCGCATGATCTCCAGGCTTTCATCGATCACCCGGCCATCGACCTGCAGCACCGGCACCGTGCCTTTGCTGGAGAGTGCGAGCATCTCGGCTGGCTTGGCCTTCAGGCTGACTTCGACAATCTCCATCTCGACCGCGCTGTAGCGCAAGGCCATGCGCGCCCGCATCGCATAGGGGCAGCGGCGGAAGGAATAGAGCGTGGCGTGGCTCATTTCACCTCCACTGTGCTCAAGCCGTTGCCCTGGCGCCGCACCTGGATCTGCACCGGGATCCGCTCGTGCATTTCCTGCACGTGGGAAATCACCGCGACCTTGCGGCCCTGGGCCTGCAGTCCGTCGAGGGCGTCCATCGCCAGTTGCAGCGACTCGGGGTCGAGGCTGCCGAAGCCTTCGTCGATGAACAGCGATTCGATCTTCAGTGTGCTGGACGCCATCGAGGCCAGGCCCAAGGCCAAGGCGAGGGAGACCAGGAAGGTTTCGCCGCCGGACAATGAATGCACCGAGCGCAGTTCATCGCCCATTTCCGTGTCCATCACCAGCAGCCCGAGCATGCTGCCGCCGCGCTTGAGCCGGTAGCGGCGCACCAGTTGCCGCAGTTGGGCATTGGCGTGATGCACCAGCAAGTCGAGGTTGTAGGCCTGGGCCAGCTTGCGGAAGCGGTCGCCGGTGGCCGAGCCGATCAGGGAGTCGAGGCGTGCCCAGCGCTGGTATTCGGTGTAGGCCTGTTCGATCTGTTGGACCAGGGCCTGGTTGGCGTTCTGCCGGCGCTGGTCGTCGGCTTGTTGGGCGCGCAGTTCGGCGCAGTGTTGTTCGCTGGCGGCGAATTGAGCTTGCAGTTCGGTGAGGGCTTGGGCGAGTTGTTCGGGCGCCAGGTTGCCGTTGTGCTGGGCCTGGTGGTTTTGCAGGCGCTGTTCGCGCTCGGTGAGCAGGACGCGGGCCTGTTCGATGGCTTTTTCGCTGTTGAGCAAGCGCTGGCGCAACTGGCCGACGTGTTGTTCGTCCAGGTCGAGCAGGGTGTCGAGGGCGGCATCGTCCAATTCAGGATGAGTGGTGCGCCATTGCGCGATACCGGTGGCCAGCGTCTGGTGTTCGTGGTCCAGGGCTTGGGCCTGTTCCTGGCGGGCCTTGAGTTCGGCACCCAGTTGTACCAAGTCGTTGCGCAGTTGCTGCAACTGCTGATTGGCCGTCGCCTCGGCATCCCGCGTCTGTTCCAGGCGCTGGTCGAGTTGTTGCTGCCAGTGTTCGGCGCTGGTGTGCTCGCCGAGCAGTTGCGTGAGTTTCTCCTGGCAGGCCTGTTGTTGCTCGTTCAGGGCGCTGAATTGCAGGCGGGCCGCTTCCAGTTGCTGGAGGCGGGTCTGCTGGCGGTCCTGCTCTTTCTCCAGGGTCTGCTGGCGCTGGAGCTGTTCGTCCTGCTCGTCGCGCTGCTGTTGCAGTTGCTCCAGGCGCTGGGCGATCTGCTGGTCGAGCTGCAAGAAGGTTGCGGCGGGCTCGCTGCGCAAGGCCTGCAAGGTGTCGGCGGGCAGCAGGGTGCTGAAGTGGCTCAGTTCCTCGTCCAGGCGCTGACGGTCGCGGGCCAGTTCCTGCTGCTGGTTGCTCAGGTGCTGTGAGGCCTGTTGGCTGGCCGCCTCGGCTTCACGCAGCCGCTGGGCCATGCGCGCAGCGTCCTGCTGCAAGGTCAAAAGGGCGGTCTGCCGTTGTTCGTCCTGGCTGATGCGCAGGCTCAGTTGGCTGTTCTGCTGGGTCAGCCAGGCGTCGCGTTTGTTCGCATCCTGGGCCAGCAGTTGTGCCGACAACGGGTGGGCTTCGAGGCTGGGGGCGAGGCCCTGTTGCTGGCTGGCGAGCTGTTCCTGCTGCTGCTTGAGTTCCTTGAGCTGGGCGATGACCCCGCTGTATTGCGCTCGCAGGTCGATGACTTTTTCATTGAGCAGGTCCACGGCCTTGCGGGCGTTGGCTTCTTCGGTTTCATCAAAACGCCCGAGATTTTCCAGCAAGGCTTCGGGCTGATGATAAGGATGCTCGACGCTGCCACACACCGGGCAGGGCTGCTCGTCCTGTAGCTGTGCGCGCAGTTGCTCGACGCTTTCGCTACGAGCCAGGCGCTGACGCTCGAGCAGCTCGCGGGTGACGGTCAGGGTCTGTTCGGCAATGGTCAGTTCGGCCTTGGCTTCGCCGCCTTCACGCACCAATCGGTCACGTTCCTGCAACGCCTGTTGTTGGCGTTGTTCAAGCTCGGCGCCACGTTTGTCCAGCTCTTGCTGACTGGCCCACAGTCGGGTCAGCTCTTCGAAGGCACGCAATTGTTTGCGGTTGTCTTGCAGCAGGGTGCCGAGCAACTGGATCTGTTCGGCTACTGCTTCCGGCTCCGCGCCGGCTTCCTTGTAGAGCACTTCGAGGTCTTGCTGGCGAGCGGCCAGTTCCTCGGCGGCGCGGGCGGCGCCTTGTTCCAGTGTGGCGAGTTCGGCATTGCCTTGGTTCAGGCGATTGCCGATCAGCATCAGTTGTTGCAGGCGATCGCGGTAGGCGTTCCAGGCATCGCTCAGCGGGGCCAGGTGTGTGCTTTGTTCAAGCGCGCCAGCGATGCGCTGCAAGCGCTCGGCCACTCGCCTTTGCTGTTCGAGCAAGGTGTCGATGGTGCGCTGGCCTTCGGTGCAGGCCTGTTGCGCCTGTTCCTGGCGCTCGGCGCCCTGGCTGGCGTCCCTGGCGAGGCGGGCCAGGGTGCTTTGCTCTTCAAAAGCCTGGCGCAGCAACGGCGCACTGTCGCTGCTGTGTTGCCGGGCTGCGGCCAGTGCCAGTTGCGCGGCGCCCAGGCCTTTTTCCAGTTCGACCTGCTGTTCATGGAGGTCGATCTGCTGCTGGGTGAGCTGCTGGATCTGCACGATCAAGGGGTCGAGCTGTCGGCCCAGTTCGGCCTGGCGGATGAACTGATGGCGCTGGGGCGCCAGTTGTTCCAGGCGGACGAGTTTCAGGCGCTCGTCGGCCAGGGCGTTCCAATCGGCCTGGGCCTGTTGCAGCTGTTCGGCGGCGCTGGCGTGTTCTTCCTGCAACTGGCCCAAGTCGCGCAGCCAGGTGTGTTGCTGCTCCAGTTGCTTGAGTTGTGCCTGTTGGGCCTTGAGTTGTTGCTGGGCGTCGTTGAAGCGCTGGTCCAGCTCTGCCCGGGCTTCGGGGGCCAGCGGTGTGACGCCGGTGGCCTGGTCCTGCAACTGCCGGTGGCTGTCCTTGGCTTGCTTGGCCTTGTCGAAGGCGCGGCGACCGAGGCGGGTATACAGGGCGGTGTCGGTGAGTTTTTCCAGCAGTTCGCTTCGATCGTTGTCATCGGCCTTGAGGAACGCGCTGAACTCGCTCTGGGCCAGCAGCACGGCACGGGTGAACTGTTCGAAGTTCAGGCCCAGGGCCGCTTCGAGCTGGGTCTTGTATTCGCCTTTCTGGCTCGCCAGCAGTTGATCGTTGTCCAGGTCCCGCAGGCTCTGGCGGCTGGCTTGCAACTTGCCGCCGGCTTTTTCCCGGGCGCGATTGGCTTCCCAGCGGGCCCGGTAGCGACGTCCGTCGATGCCGCGAAAATCCACTTCGGCAAAGCCATCGCCCGTGCCACGGCGCAACAGGGTGCGCGGATCGCCTGTGGCAATCTCGCCATCGACGTCCGGCACCTTGGCGTCGCGGCCGGTGTTATTGAGGCGTGGCACAGCGCCGAACAAGGCCAGGCACAAGGCGTCGAGCAGCGTGCTTTTGCCGGCGCCCGTGGGGCCGGTAATGGCGAACAGGCCGGCGCTGGCCAAGGGTTCGACGGTGAAATCGATTTCGAAAGGCCCGGCCAGGGACGCCAGGTTCTTGAGACGGATCGCGAGGATCTTCATGGCTGCTCGCTCTCCATCTGCACGTCTTGCAACAGCACGGCAAAGTCCTTGAGGGTCTGTTCGTCCACTTCGTTGCCGTAGGTGTCCTGCCAGGCGCGGCTGAACAACTCCTGCGGGCTGAGTTGATCCAACTCCACCAGCGCGCTGCCATCGTCGGCACTGCCGGCGCCGCCGTTGCCGGCGTACTCGGCGGCGATCCGCACCAGGCGTACAGCCTTGCCTTGCAGTGCAGTCTCCACCTGGTGACGCAGGTCGGGTTGCGGTTCGTCGAGGCGCACCCGCACTTCCAGCCAGGGTTGACGCTGGACATCGGCCAGCAGGTCGATGTCGGGCAAGTCCTTGAGTTGCACCAGGAGATCGGCCAGGGGCAGCGGGCCCAGGCGTTGCAGGTTGACGGCCCGGGGAATCAGGCGTGGCTCGACCTTGACCAGGGTTTCGCCGTCCAGGGTGATGTCGAGAATTTGATGCTGATAGCCGATCTCCGAAAATGACAGCGGGATCGGCGAGCCGCTGTAGCGGATACGTTCTTCGCCGTTGACCTTCTGCGGCTTGTGCAAATGGCCGAGGGCGACGTAGCTGATGCTCGGGCCGAACAGGCTGGCGGGCAGGGCCTCGGCGTTGCCGATGATCAGGCTGCGCTCGGAATCCTCGGACACCGACCCGCCGGCCATGTGCGCATGGCTGATGGCAATCAGCGCCTGGCCTTTCTTGCGCTTGCTGGTGGCCGCGGCGATCAGCCATTCATGCACCTGGCCGATGCCCCGCAAGTAGTCGTCGCCCAGTTGCGCACCGGTGACTTCGGCAGGGCGCAGGAACGGCAGGGCCAGGCACCACGCCTTGACCTTGCCCTTGGCATCGGGCAACGGCAACAACAGGCGCTCGACGTCCAGTTGCCCATCGTCGAGCCACAACACTCGACCCAATGCATGGGTGCGCAGGCGTCGCATCAGCGGCGCAGGCAATTCGATACGCGAGCCGGAGTCGTGATTACCGGCGATCATCACGATGGTCAGGTTGGCGTTTTGTTCATGGGCGCTGACGATGAAATCGTACAGCCGTTCCTGGGCTTTGACCGGCGGGTTGACGGTGTCGAAGATGTCGCCGGCGATCAGCAGCACGTCGGGTTTTTCGTGGGTCAGTTGACGCAGCAGCCAGTCGAGGAAACAGGCGTGTTCGAAATCACGTTCCTGGCCGTGAAGGTTTTGCCCCAGGTGCCAGTCGGAGGTGTGAAACAGACGCAAGGCAAACTCCAGAAAACAGATGATGGCCGCGGTGAAAAGGAGGGCGGCTAAAAGAAGGAGAGTTTACTGGGAAACAGGGCTGAGGACTTGTTCAACTTCGCTGGATCTATCGAAGACTAATCCTGTGGCAAGGAAATTTATGTGGGAGCAAGGCTTGCCCCCGCCACAAAGGCTGCGAAACAGAGCGGGATTATTTGGGGTAAAGCGGCGGCAAACCCGAATCACTCGCCGAGTCCAGCGCCCCTTCGGTGGGCGGAATGGCACGGATGGCCCGCCACAGATCCTCGCCTTGCCAGTGCTGGCCGGTCTCGCTGTAGAGCGCGCCGTTGAGACCGTCCAGGGCGTCTGACAGCGGCACGAAGCGCGCCGCCATGTCGGCCAGGGTTTCCGGCTGCTGGCGGGCCCAGGCGTCAAGGGCCTGTCGGGTGGCGTGGGGGTCGTTGGCCAGGCAGGTGCGTTTGAGGTCATCCAGCAGGGTACGCGGGCTCGGTCCGGTCTGGGTCGAGCGCAGGATCGCTGGCTGCCAGCGGGCGCGCCACCACAAGCCAAAGCCCAGCAGCGTCGTGCAGGCGAGGAGGAAGGTGCTCAGTTGCCAGTACCACAGGGCCTCGCTGTCGATCGTTGTCACGATCTGCGTCGTACCGGCCGGCGTGTCCACCATCAGGCTTGGATTGTTCGCCACTTGCAGGGTCCGCGCCGGGAGGCTGGTGCGGTCCAGGTGGTCTTCCAGGGTGTTCCACCAGATCACTTCCACCGGGGGCAGCTCGATGGTGCCGCTGCGGTTGGGCACCAGGGCCTCGCGGTCTTCGCGGCTGCCCACCAGCCCGCGCTCACTGTTGCGGCTGCTGAGTACCGGTTGGTCCGGATAGCGCCGCAGGCCATTGATCTCAGTGGCCGGCAGGGGCGGCAACTGGGCGCTGGCCAGGCCTTCGGCTTCCAGGGTCAGGCTGCGGGTCAGGGAGTCGCCCACCTGGCTATGGGTTGGTTCCGGGCTCCAGCTTTCACTCAAGGACAGGCTGCGTGCGGGCAGCCAGGGCACATCGGCCGGGTAACTGGCCGGTTTGGGGTTGACGTGCAGCAGCAGTTGCGGGGAGCTTACCCGCATCAACTGGCCGGGCTTGGGACCCGAAGGTACGGCGTCCTGGGCCACCGGCTCGACCAGGGTGGCACTGAATGTCTGGGCCGGAATCGTCAGTTCGCCGCTGCGTTGCGGGTAGATGCCGTAACGCAGTTCAATCACGCCATGGCGCACATCGTTGATGACTTTTTCATAGGTGCGCGATTCGCCCAGTTGCTCGGTGCGGGCGTCGGGAATGTGCAGCGGCGTGAGACTGCTGTCGTCGTACAGCGACACCGAATGGTAGATGCGCAGGGTCAAGATCGCCTGGGCCTGAACATATACCTGGGTCTGGTCGAGGCTGGCCTCGATGAACACCGGTGCCAGGGGGCCCGAGGCGTTGCGGGTTTCGCTTTCGATCACTTGCAGGGTGATCGGCTGGCTGGTCACTTCGCCCAATTGCAGCTGCGGAATGATCACGGTGCCGCTTTGGCGCGGCAGCAGGGTCACGATCCAGCGGGTGGTGGCGCGGTTCTCACCGTCGAGGGTCGTCAACTGGTTGACCTGGCGGGTGCCGCGCACATCGAACAAAGCCTGAAGCGGGCCCAGGTCAGGTTTGCCGAACAATGTGGCGTCGTTGGATTCCAGGGTCAGTTCCACCGTTTCCCCGGAGTTCAGGCGGCTGCGGTCCACACTGGCCGTCAGCTGTGCAGCCTGGGTTCCAGAGGCCCAGAGCAGCAACACGAGGAGGTAGGCGGTGAAGCGGGTCATTGGGTTTTTTCCTGGGCCTGATGGCTTTGCTGTTCGTACCAGAATTTACGCCTGAGCAACTCCCCTGGATTATCCGGGATCTGGCGCAGCCATTGTTCCAGTGCCTGACGCTGTTCTTCTTCATTACGCTGACCTGCGGCAGGACGCAGTGGCGGGGTGGTGGTCTGCTCATCGGGCAGTTCGCTGCCCGGGACATCCTGGGCGGTGGGCGGCTGTGCCGTGCGCGCAGGCGCGGATTCGTCCGATGTTGCGCTTGCCTCGCGGGAGGGCTGCCCTGGGTCGGAAGACCGGGAGGGTGAGGCGGCATCCGGCGATTGCTCGGCGGGGCCCGACTCCTCGCTGTCGGCAGGCTTGGGTTCTTCCGGTACGGGGGCCGGTTCTTCCAACAAGCTTTCCACCAGGGCCTTGTTGGTCTGGGCGGGGCGCAGGTCGGGTTGCAACTCCAGGGCCTGCTCATAGGCGTCCAGTGCGGCTTCCAGTTCGCCGCTCCTGGCCAGGGCGTTGCCACGATTGTAGTGCGCGCGGGCATCGTTGCCTTCGGCGAAGCGTCGGGCGGCTTCGCTGTATTGGCCGGCCTCGTACAAGGCGACGCCTTGCCACTGGCTGTCCTCGAAGTGGGCGGCGGCTTCGGCGGGACGCTTTTGCTTGAGCAAATGCTGGCCCTGTTGGTCGGCGCGCAACCACAGGTCCTGGAATTCGAAGGCGTGGCTGGTTTGCGGCAACATGAACAACAGCGGCAGGCAGAACAGCCAGCCTCGGCGCCCGGCACAGGCGGCCAGCAGCAACAGCGGCAAGAGCAGCCAATAGCCCTGGTCGGCCCAAGTGTCCAGGCGCAGCGTTTGTCCGTCGCTGCGCAGATGGCTAGGACCTGCCAGCAGGCCCAGGCCGCGCAGGTCGCTGTCGTCCAGCCGCGCCGGCCGGTAGCGACCGTCCAACTCGTTGGCGAAGGCCTTGAGGCCCGGGCTGTCCAGGCGTGGCACCAGGATCGCACCCTGGGCATCCTTGAGGTAACTGCCATCTTCCTGGGGCACCGGTGCGCCTTCGCGGGTACCGATGCCCAGCATCAGCCACTGCGTGGCGGAACCGTCCAGGGCCTGGCGAATGCCCTGGCGTTCCTGCTCGTTCAGCGACGAACCGATCAGCAGGATCCGGCCATGGCCCAGTTCGCCCTGGTCCAGCAGGGCCAAGGCCTTGCGGACCGCCAGGTCGGCACGATGGCCGCTTTGCGGCATGATCGACGGTGCGAGGGCTTCGAGCAGGTTGGTGCTGGTGGACAAGTCGTCGGACAGCGGCACCAGCGTATGGGCGCTGCCGGCATAGACGATGATCGCGGTCTGGGCGTCGCTGCGGTTCTGCAACAGGTCCAGGACCTTGCGCCGGGCCTGTTCCAGGCGCGTGGGCGGGACGTCGGTGGCGAGCATTTCCGGGGTCAGCTCCAACACCACCACCAGCGGGTCGGCGGGTCTCTGGCTGGTCTGTTCGACCCGCGCCCAGCTCGGCCCGAGCAACGCCAGCACCATCAACAGCCAACCCAGGCCCAGTGCAATCCACGGCAACCGGCTTTCCCGGCCACTGCCGCCACTGAGCAGCACAGCATGAAAGGCGGGCGGCAGGATCATCTGCCAGCGGCCCACGCGTTTTTGCCGGTGCCACAGTTGCCAGAGCAACCAGCCCAGCAGAGGCAGCAGCAACACGAACCAGGGGCGTAGCCAGTGTGGCCAGAGGGCGATCATCGACGCCTCCGCAAGCGCAGGCGCTTGAGCCGCTGGCGCCACTCGGTGTGTTGGGCTGGCTGGAACAGCGCTTGGTTGAGCAGGCGTTGCAGCGGATTGTCCGGCCAGCGCGCCCGGGCCACCAGTAACATGCTCAACAGCAGCGCAACGGCCAGGGGCCAGTGATACAGCGCCAGGGCAGGACGAGCCTGGGTCGGTTGCTGGGTCACTGGCTCGAGCTGGTCGAGGGTGGTCTTGATCGCCAGTAATTGCTCGCCATCCTGGGCACGAAAATACTGGCCACCGGTGACTTGGGCGATGTCCTTGAGTGTCGGTTCGTCCAGGTCCAGGCTCGGGTTGACGCCGAGCAAACCCGTGGTGCCGCTTTGTTCCGGGTCGGCACCGATGCCGATCGGGTAAATTTTCACGCCTTCGTCGGCAGCCAGTCGCGCGGCGGTGAGGGGGTCGATTTCGCCGCCGTTGTTGGCGCCGTCGGTGACCAGGATCAACACACGGCTCTGGGCCGGCCGCTGGCGCAGGCGCTTGAGGGCCAGGCCGATGGCGTCGCCGATGGCGGTATTTTTGCCGGCGATGCCGATACGCGCCTCATCGAGCCAATGGCGCACGGTGCGGCGGTCGAAGGTCAGCGGTGCCTGCAGATAGGCCTGGCTACCGAACAGGATCAGGCCGACCCGGTCACCTTCGCGGCCTTCGAGAAAATCCCCGAGCATATGCTGGACCAGCGCAAGGCGACTGACCTCTTCGTCCTTCCAGTGCATGTCGGGAAAATCCATGGAGCCCGAGACATCCACCGCCACCAGCAGGTCGCGACCGCTGGCGGCAATGGGCAATGGCTCGCCCAACCACTGTGGTCGGGCCGCGGCGATCAGCAATAGCAGCCAGAGCAGGATGAAGGGCGCCTGTTGCCGCCAGGTCGGCAGATTGGCCCGGGCTCGCCGCCCCACCAGGCCTTCCAGGTCAGCGAGGAAACTGACCTTGAGCGCAGGCTCGCCGCTGTCGGCCGCCGGCAGCACCAGGCGCATCAGCCAAGGCAGCGGCAACAGGGCCAATATCCACGGCCAGGCGAACTCAAACATGTTTGCGAATCCAGATTTCGACCGCCTGGGTCAGGCCGGCGATGGCTTTGTCATCGAGCTTGCATTCGGGTTTGTAGGCGCCTTCCACCAGCACCATCCAGCGGGTCAGGCCGGCTGCCGGACAGCGGTTGTCCAGGAAAGCCAGCCATTTGCGCCCATTGAGGGTATGGCTCTGGCTATAGGGGTAATGGTTGCGACACAGGCGCTTGAGCAGCCCGTTGAGTTGTTGCAGCCAGGCCCCGGCCGGCGCCCCATCGTAGGGTTTGGGCAGCAGGGCGAGCTCGGCCAGCGCGGCCAGTCGCACCGGGTCCAGGGGCTGTTCGGCACGGGAGCCGGTGCGCTTGGCGGGAATGAACCGGCGCAACTGCCACAGGCCCAGGCCCAGCAGGGGGATCAACACCAGCAGCAACCACCAGCCTGGCGCAGGAGGCCAGAAACCAATAGGGGGCGGCGCCATCAGCGGCTGCAATTGATCCAGGTTGCTCATCGACTTTTCCCGGCCCGCTTGGGGTTCAGGTATTCGCGCAGTTGCTCGACCATGTCGCCCTGGGTGCTCAAGGGCATCATCAGGATCCGCAGCTTCTGCGCCAGTATTTCCCAGCGCTCCTGACGCGCCTCGGCCTGGGCGCGATAGGCCTGGCGCAGTTCGAAGTTCAGGGTGTCGAGCTCCAACTGTGAAGCACGCTGGGCGAAGCGCAGCAGGCCGGCGGCGGGCAGGGCGTGATCCAGTGGGTCCGACAGCGGCAGCAGCAACAGGTCGCAATGGCGCGACAACAGGCTCAGCTGCTGCTCGGCGCTATCGGACAACGCACGCTCGTCGCAAATCACGATCACCAGGCTGCCGGGCCGTAGCACTTCCCGGGCCCTGCGCAGGGCGATGCCGAACGAGTCGCGGTCCGGCTCGCCTTCGGTGTGCAGCGACTGATTGACTCGCACCAGCCGGTTGAGCAATTGCAACAGGCTCTGTTTGCTGCGCCGCGGCTTGACCTCGTAATGGGTGTTATTGCCGAACACCAGGCCGCCGACCCGGTCGTTGTGCCCCAGCGCGGCCCAGCCGATCAGGCTGGCGGCCTGGGCGGCGAGCACCGACTTGAACATCAGCCCCGAGCCGAAGAACAGGCGGTGGCTTTGCTCGATCATGATGAAGATCGGCCGCTCGCGTTCTTCGTGGAACAGTTTGGTGTGGGGCTCCTGGGTCCGGGCGGTGACGCGCCAGTCAATGGTGCGCACGTCGTCGCCGGCCTGATAGACCCGCACCTGGTCGAAATCCACCCCGCGTCCGCGCAGCTTGGAGTGATGCAGGCCGATCAGCGGGCTGCGCTGGCCTGGCGTCGAGAACAACTGCACCTCGCGTACACGATGGCGCATCTCGATCAGCTCCGAAAGGCTGACGCGGATGCCCGGTGCGGGCGCCAGTGGGTTATTCATCAGTCATGCTCAAGCGACAGCGACGACGTCGAGAATTCGCTGCACGACCCGGTCCTGGTCGATGCCGGCGGCCTCGGCTTCGAACGACAGGATGATGCGATGGCGCAGCACGTCGAACAGCACGGCCTGGATATCTTCCGGGCTGACAAAGTCGCGTCCGGCCAGCCAGGCATGGGCACGGGCACAGCGGTCCAGGGCAATGGAGCCCCGCGGGCTGGCGCCGTAGGCGATCCATTCGGCCATTTCCGGATCGAACTTGGCCGGGTTGCGGGTAGCCATGATCAGTTGCACCAGGTATTCCTCCACGGCGTCGGCCATGTACAACCCGAGGATTTCCTTGCGTGCGGAGAAGATCGCCTGCTGGCTCACGCGGCGCTCGGGCTTGGTCTCGCCGTTCAGCGCTTCACCCCGGGCCTGCTGGAGGATGCGACGCTCCACCGTGGCATCGGGAAAGCCGATCTTGACGTGCATCAGGAAGCGGTCGAGCTGGGCTTCGGGCAGTGGGTAGGTGCCTTCCTGCTCGATCGGGTTCTGCGTGGCCATCACCAGGAACAGCGGCGACAGTTCATAGGTGCTGCGCCCGACGCTGACCTGGCGCTCGGCCATGGCCTCGAGCAAGGCCGACTGGACCTTGGCTGGGGCGCGGTTGATTTCGTCGGCCAGTACCAGGTTATGAAAAATCGGCCCTTGCTGGAACACGAAGCTGCCGGTTTCCGGGCGATAGATTTCCGTGCCGGTGATGTCGGCGGGCAGCAGGTCTGGGGTGAACTGGATACGATGGAATTGCGCTTCGACGCCTTCGGCCAGCTCCTTGATGGCCTTGGTCTTGGCCAGCCCCGGCGCGCCTTCGACCAGCATGTGGCCGTCGGCGAGCAGGGCGATGAGCAGGCGCTCGATGAGTTTTTCCTGGCCGAGAATCTGCGTTGAAAGAAAGGTTCGCAGCGCCAGCAGCGCTTCACGATGTTCCATCGGTGACTGTTCCTGGAAAGGGTGGCCCCAGGCGTTCGGATAACGCCGGGGCTGGGGGCATTACTTTAATGCATGGCGGGGGGTGGCGACTAACGGGATTTTGTCTGGTGTGCGGATTTGTGATCGGCGTCGAACGCGCTGCACCTTGAAGCGCCGCAATCACGGCGGGCTTGGGCGCCGCGTTGTCTTGATTTCAAATATGCAGCTACGCCCGGATGGACCGCATAGGCTTGCTCTGTCGGGCTTCGAGGCCTGCGAAAGATAATCTGCGACAGCTTCAATTCATCCAAAACACATAAATGAATCGTATACACCTGTAATTTCTGACAGTAGATGCCTTGGCTTTTGGCTAATAGATTAGAGATGGGCGACGGGGCCCCGTGTCTTTTTTGAGGAGTCATTCCATGAGCTTGCAATTGGCGTCCACAGATGAAGAGTTAAAAAAGTTGATCACTCGAATGGAGAGCGATGCGTTAGTAACACCTGCTGAATTCAGGGAAATCAGGGAGAAAGCGGACATCGAAGTCGATAGCGTTACCGATGAATCGTTCCGCCAAGGCATTGAAGCTTTTCAGGCGGCAACTGACATGGTTGCTGAGCGGCTGCAAGAGCTCGCCCTGGCGGCGAGGCAAGCCAAACTAGGCGTTAGGGATAATAAGAATCCTCAGGCGAATGTTGAAAAAGAGCGAATGAAACGGAGTTTGAAATATGCCATCGAGTTTCAACTGGCTTACATTGTCCTGGCCTACAAATCATCCCTTGAGCGACTTTGATATTGAAGCGACAAACGCGCTCCCCACAGATTCTTTATCGGGATTGAGAATCCAGGCGTTGGCATGAATTCACAGATTGAGTCAGCCTTTCCATACCCCCGGATTTACCGGTCGGCCGGGGCTCGGGCTCGGGCTTACGCCGTGCCGTGTTTTGGCACGGCTGTTTCGTTTTTCGACCCGTGTAGAAAATCTTTCGACAATTGCTGATACAACTCAGGCCCCATCCTTGAACTCACCGCTTTGGCGATCAACGCCACTGCCATGAGGCTGATGACCAACTCATGGCTATCGATCATCTCCATCACGATGATTGCGGAGGTGATTGGCGACTGTGTGACGGCGGCGAGAAAGCCAACCATGCACAACGCAATAATGGGTTGCAGGGCAAGACCAAACAGTTCGGCAGCGTTTGATCCAACGGCGGCTCCGATCGCCAGGGAGGGCGCGAAGATGCCACCCGGAATACCGGAAAAGTAGGTGACGATCGTCGCGAGGAAACGGGTAATCGGTGCATGCCAGGGCAGGCCGACGTCTTGGTTGATGACCTGGGAGGTAATCCCGTAGCCACTTCCAAACGACGTTCCTGCGCTGAGCCAGCCCAGTATCGCCACAATGACGCCACAGATCCCGGCGAACCATACCGGATGCGCACGACGCCACTCCCAGAGCACGAACCGATGATGACGCTGAGGCCACAACAGCATCCGGCTGAATAACCCACCCAGCAGGCCGCAGCCGATGCCCGCCGCCAGTATCGGGACAAGCATATCGCGGCCGACCTCCTTAACATCGAAATGGCCGAAATAGTTGTAGTTTCCCTGTAAGGCGATCGCGACCATCCCTGAAAGAATAATGGTGCTGAGCAATACGCCGCTGGTACGGGTTTCCAGCTTGCGGCCAAGCTCTTCAACCGCAAAGGCAATACCCGCCAGAGGAGTATTGAACGCCGCAGCAATACCGGCGGCGCCACCGGCCAGTATCAGGTCCTCTACGCGAATGATCCGGGCATTGGGCAGAAAGCGGTGGAAGAAATGCATGATCGAGGCGGCAACCTGTACCGATGGTCCTTCACGCCCAGCGGAGAAACCGCCTGTCAGTGCAAGCGCGCCCAGGCCGATCTTGCCAAAGGCAATTCGCAGTGAAACCAGCTTGTCGACGCTTTTCCCGTGTCTGGCCAGTTTCGTTGCGGCGATCACCTGGGGTATGCCGCTGCCTTGGGAGCCCTTGAAAAAACGGGTGGTCAACCAGACCACGAACATACCGATCAGAGGGGTGTAAATGAATGGCAGCCAAGGCCGTTCAGCCGTTTGCTGCGCGAATTGCGACAAGGCCAGATCTGCCAGCCTGGCAAACATCACGACGAGCAAGCCAGCAGCCGTGGCGGCGGTCCACAACGTCACTCGAGTACGCCAACGGATGGAGCTGAAACGACGATGTATCAGGGTAAACGGCTTGATCACCGGCCTGTATCCTGTTGACGTGCAAAATGCCTATTGGGCCAAGCCTAACCTCATACGCAACGCCATCCAAGTCTGTGGTGGTACGGGAGCCGAGCTTGCTCGCGATGGCAGCGGCGCATTCAACTTCAATGCAGCCTGACCCACCGCTGTCGCGAGCAAGCTCAACTCCCACAGAGGATTGGCGGTGGATGCAGGGCAAGGCACGCCGCCGATCCAGTGTGGGAGCGAGCTTGCTCGCGATTACCGTAGTAGATCCGGCACCTCATATTTGCGCTACTTTTGCATCCGAATCTCATCCACCAGCAGCCTGATTGCTGGCCTGTCGATCAGATCCCGCCACGGACCATCCTCCACGATTGCCCCGTCATGCATCACAATGACCCGGTCAAACCGATGCAGGTGGTCCACGTCATGGGTGACACATATCAACCCCTGCCCGGCAAATACGTCGAATAACAGGTCCCAAAGAGGCGTGGTCAGCCTAGGTTCGATGGATGCGCTTGGCTCGTCGAACATATTGAATTTTCCAGGCTTGTTGATCAGGCGCAGCAGTGATAGGCGTTTGGCTTCGCCTCCGGAGATATTCGATGCATTTTCGCGGACCTGCCGTGTTGTCACGATCTCATCCAGTTCCAATTGCCGTATGGCTCTAGACAAAATCGGCGATGCGCTGCCTCCGAACAGAACCGATTGTTCAAAAGAGCCTTCCAGAAACCGCGGTTGTTGGGGGCAATATCTCAAGGCGTCCAAGTGAGCCTGACCGGACAAAAGTGAGACCGGTACCGAGTCGATACTCAGTTGGTCTCGCTTTGATGCATCAAGCCCGGCGAGGACTTCCAGAAAAGTGGTTTTACCTGCGCCGCTAGGGCCCGTGACGGCCACTGATTGCCCTTGAGCAAATGCCAGGGAGCGCTTGATCGACAGGCGAAGCGGTCCCGTTCCTGTCACTTCGCAGGGGCCGAGTTCCAGAACTGAGGACCGCTGGAAATCAACCCAGGCCAGCCGATTGCTGCGATCGAAATCTGGAAGTGATAGCAGACCCTGAAATTGACGCTGGTCTGCAAGGAACTGATCAAGAACACGATACCCTTCGGTCAAGGTTGAAATACTGAGCAGATAACTCCCCGCGATTGAAAAAATGGCAACCAGCTGCCCGACACTGATACTGGGATGAGCCGAAAGTTGATCCGCGACGCCCCAGTAGAGCAATCCCCCAGTGGAAAGGCTTACGAACAGTATCTTGGCGGTGCTCAGCAGACCGCCAGATGATGCCGTAGTCACCGCTGCGTTGGCATAACGTCCGAACGCCGCGTTCAACGGGCGCAGGGCGGTAGGTATGGCAGTTTCCAGTTTTATGATTTTCCCAGCGTTGAGGGTGTTGTAGAGGTGGGCACTTAACTCATCTTCCTGTTCATTGACTGCATCGATGTGCTTTCTCCGCCATTTGATAATTTGATGGGTGGCCGCCAGATAGATAGTTCCGAACGCTGTCATGCTCAAAAAAATTTTACCGCCACCTATGTAAATAAAGGCAGCTCCAACAACTATGAATTCCAAGAGTACGGGAAGCGCAATGGTCACAATGAAAGTGAGTAGTTGTTCGTGCGCAGTAATTCCGCGCTCGACCGATTTGATGAAATGGCCGATTCTCCAAGAGTTGAATAACGAAAACTCTTTGCCTATGAGTTCGGTGATCCACTCAATGGAAGCGTTCATGATAATGCTCTGTACCAGCTTTGACAGTGCATGGAGCTGCAGAGGAGTGATGATGGCATGAATCCACCCCGCGACAATCAGGCCTGTCGTCAGTGCGAGCAGGGTGCCGGGTGCTGGGTTTCTGTTACCTTGCAGAGTGTCGATGATGGTTCCGAGTAACAGTGGAGGGGCAAGTGTGATGAGCTTGAGTGCGATGATTGTGACTATCGTCATTGCTAGAAGTTTGGTGTGTTTTTTATAGGCGTTTTTTATCATTGCCCGGATGCTATGCATGTACTCGATCCTGGTTGCTTTGTATTCGATAATTCAACCGCGTAACACGTACTGTGGCACCACCAAGCGACCGTTTCTAATGATGTTGAATCGCTCAAGTCCTGGAATGAGCGACGCGAGCGCCCAACTTGCGTGTGTTCGCAAGTGATTAATTAATAACATTGGGGTGAGGTGAGGGCTATTGCGCGACTTCCGAGGCTGACGTAGGTTCGCTCTTGCCGTTGAGTAGGAGGGGGGTGTAGGAATGTAGCTGCTTTGTTGAAAGTGTGGTTTCTCTATACTGTTCTCTCTGTTTGGGATGTTTATATTATTTTAAGCGAGGATCAAAAGGATAATCTGGCAGCGGTGTTCTAAGGCGGGTGTACCCGGAAAGGTTGTGTTACGTGCACATCTAAATGAGTACAGATGCCATCGCGACCCCGCTAGCGATGGCATATTCGAAGGCGGCAATAGGTCAGCCGATCCATGCCCCCGCATTCACCAGATTCGCTGGCCGCTCCCCCGCCAACGCCGCCAACAGGTTGTCCACCGCACAACGCGCCATCGCCTCCCGGGTCTCGTGGGTGGCCGAGCCCATGTGCGGTGTCGCCACCACGTTGTCCATCTGCAGCAACGGCGAATCCGCACTCAAGGGCTCGCGCTCGAACACATCCAGCCCCGCGCCACGGATCTGCTGGTTGCGCAGGGCGTCGATCAGTGCCGCTTCATCCACCACTTTTCCCCGGGAGATATTGATAAAGATGCTCTCGGGACGCATCTGCGCGAACGCTTGTGCACCGATCAGCCCTTGAGTCTCAGCGGTCAAGGGCAAGGTCAGGCAGATGAAATCCGCCTGCTGCAACAGTGTATCGAGGCTGCAATAGCGCGCGCCGAAACGCTGCTCCACCGCAGGCTTGGGCGAATGGCTGTGGTAGAGCACCGGCATGCCGAAGCCGAAGTGCCCGCGTTGGGCCAAGGCTTCGCCGATGCGGCCCATGCCGATGATGCCCAGGGTCTTGCCATGGACATCGGTGCCGAAATATTGGGGGCCGATGCTCTGTTGCCACCCGCCTGCGCGAACCAGGTTGGCCAGTTCCACCACGCGTCGGGCGGTCGCCAGGATCAGGGCGAACCCAGTGTCGGCGGTGGTTTCGGTCAGCACGTCCGGGGTGTTGCTGAGCAGGATCCGGCGTTCGGTCAGGTAATCGATGTCGTAGTTGTCGACTCCCACCGAGACGCTGGCGATGGCTTGCAGGTTCGGCGCCAGGTCCAACAGCGTCGCATCCAGCTTGAGGCTGGCGCCCAGCAGGCCGTGGGCGGCGGGGAGGGCGTCGCGCAGTTGCGCCAGGCCCTGGGCATCGAGGCGCTCGATGAGCGTGACGTGGGTCTGGGCTTGCAGGCGGGCCATCAATTGGGGTGACAACGCTTTGTACAACACCACATGCTTTTTCATGGGACGGGTCTCGATTCAGGAACGGGCGGGCGCCGGGTGTGGCGTCGCGGTATGGGAGGCTTCCCGGTCGCTGGCGCCGGGCTTGAGGGCGAGGGTCAGTACCACCGACAGCAGCAACGCGCCGCTCATCAGCAGGAAGGACATGCCGGGGGAGCCGGTGGTGCCGTTGAGGTAGCCCACCAGGTATGAGCCACCGAACGAACCCAGCGCGCCCATGCTGTTGATCAACGCCATGGCGCCGCCGGCGACATTGGCCGGGAGGATTTCCGGAACGATGGCAAAGAACGGACCGTACGGCGCGTACATGCAAGCGCCGGCGACCACCAGCAAGCCATAGGACCACCAGAAATGCTCGGCCCCCAGCAGGTAGGAGGCGTAGAACGCGACGGAGGCGATCAGCAGGGGCGGCCAGACAAAACGCTTGCGCTTCTGCGCCTTGTCCGACGCCCAGGACACCACCAGCATGCCGATCACCGCCGCCAGGTAAGGCAAGGACGACAGCCACCCGGCCTCGACCATGTTCATCTGCAGGCCGGCCTTGAGGATCGACGGCAACCACAACACAAACCCGTAGACCCCGATGCTCCAGCAGAAAAATTGCAGCGCCAGGATGATCACCTTGGGGGAACGGAAGGCCTCGGCATAGTTCTTTACCGCCTTGATGCCGACCTGTTCGGCCGCCAAGGCGCTTTCCAGGTCCTGTTTCTCCTGGTCGCTGAGCCACTTGGCCTGGGCTGGGCGATCATCGGCCAGGCGCCACCAGATAAAGGCCCAGAGCACCGCCGGCAGGCCTTCGATGATGAACATCCAGCGCCAGTCGAACTGCTGCACCAGGTATCCCGATACCACCGACATCCAGAGCATGGTCACCGGGTTGCCGAGGATCAGGAAGGTATTGGCGCGCGAGCGTTCGGCCCGGGTGAACCAGTGGCACAGGTACACCAGCATCGCCGGCATCACGGCGGCCTCGACCACCCCGAGCATGAAGCGGATCACGATCAGCCAGTAGGCATTGGAGACCACGCCCGTCAGGGTGGCCAGCGAGCCCCAGAGGATCAGGCTGACGAAGATCAGCTTCTTCACGCTGTGCTTTTGCGCGTAGATCGCCCCCGGTACCTGGAAGAAAAAGTAGCCGAGGAAAAACAGCGCACCGAGCAATGAGGACAGGCCCGGGGTGATCATCAGGTCCTTGGCCATGCCCGAGGCAGCGGCAAATCCATAGTTGGCCCGATCCAGGTAGGCCAGGCTGTAGGTGATGAACACGATGGGCATGATGTACCACCAGCGGCGGGTGGATAGGTTGAGCGTTTGCATGTCGTTGACTCCTGAGCTTGTTGTTTTTGTTGCAGCAGGTGTGTTTTTCGGTGGCTCTATCGCGAGCAAGCTCGCTCCCACATGGGATCGAGTTAACCCCCGTGGGAGCGAGCTTGCTCGCGATAGGCGGTTTCAAATTCAGTCAATAACTCAAGGCGCATCGGCAATCCCTCCATATCCCCACGGCTCTGTACCGCGCGGCTGCCAATCCAGTTGGCGCGCAGCACGGCCTCGGTGATGGCGCGGCCTTCGAGCAACGCACTGATCAGGCCGACGGCGAAGCCATCGCCGGCACCCACGGTGTCCACCACCCGGGCAACCGGCACGCCGGCGATAACACCCTGGTCCAGGTGCGTGCGGTAATAGGCGCCGTCCGCGCCGAGCTTGATCACGACGATTTCGGCGCCTTGGTCCAGATAGAACGCGGCGATGTCGGCCGGGTCGTCGAAACCGGTCAACAAGCGACCTTCGCCGAGCCCCGGCAAGACCCAGTGGGCGAGGGCGGCGAGTCGATTGATCTCGGTGATCATCGTCGACTCGCTGGCCCACAGGCTCGGCCTCAGGTTAGGGTCGAACGACAGGCTGCGGCCGGCCTCCCGCATGCGGGTCATTAATTCAAAGGACATCTCGCGAGCCGTGACCGACAACGCCGGGACGATGCCGGTGGCGTGCAAGTGACGGGCTTCAAGCAGCAATGGCGCGATGCAATCGATCGACAGATGACTGGCCGCCGAGCTACGACGGAAGTACTCGACTTGCGGGTCGCTGCCATCGCCGGTACGGGACTTGAACTGAAATCCGGTGGGATGCTTTGGATCGACCGCCACGTGGCGACAATCCAGGCCTTCGTTTTCCAGCGTCTGCACCACGAAGCGTCCCAGGGAGTCGGCGCCGACCCGGCTCAGCCACGCCACCTTGAAGCCCAGCCGCGACAGACCGATGGCCACGTTGCTGTCGGCCCCGGCGATGCGCTTGTGGAACTGGTCGACGCTGGCCAGGTCACCGCGCTGGTCAGCCACCAGCATCGCCATGGTTTCGCCGAACGACAACACATCGAACTCAGGCATGGGCTGGCTCCCGGCGCGACTGTCCGAGACGGGCCAGCGTGGCGACATGTCCAGCGGTCAATTGCAGCAAGTCTTCGCCTTGCAGCGGGTATTCGGCGGCGCGCATTACCCCAATGGGCATGTGCTTGAGCAGTTGCTCCCACAGGTGCAGGTCTGCCATGGCCGGAGGCACGGCGACCAGTTTGCCGTCGGCGCGCTGGGCCACGGCCTTGCAATGCACATAAGCCACATACCGTCCGAGCCGTCGGGCGGCCACGGCGGCCGATTGGTCCTGCCATTGCCAGTTGCCGATATCGAAGGTCATGCCGACGGGCAATGCGTGCGCTTGTGCTGCGTTGAAGAAGCGTTGCATCGGTTCGATCCGTCCGCCTTGCAAGGTCTGGTCGTTTTCCACCAGTAGCTGCACCGGGCTTGCGCCGAGCGTATCCGCCAGTGCCGACAGGTCATTTGAGTCGGTGAAATGCCCGAGGGAGACTTTCAGCCATGCCGAGCCGAACGCCTCGGACCGTTGCAGCGCCAGCGCCAGGGCGGGGTTGGGCCTGGGCTGCCCGGCGAGCCATAGTTCCAGTGGCGACGAGAAAACACTTTGCAGCCCCTGGGCGCGGGCGCGAGCGGCCAGCTCGGCGGGCTGCTCCGTGGTGAGCAATTCTTCGCGCCATTCGATGCGTGAGGCGCCAGCTGCAGCCAGCAGATCGATGAAACTGCCTTGGCCTTGTTGCCGCACCAGGTCGGCGCCGTAGCTGGAAAGGCTGATGGATACGGGTGGGTTGTGCATTGTTTTTATACCTCTGAAACCGGTTTCAGTTTTGTGCAAAAAAAAAGTGGTGTGCTTCAGGGCCTCATCGCGAGCAAGCTCGCTCCCATGCTGGATCTGTGTCGCGCTGGAAATCCCTGTGGAGGCGAGCTTGCTCGCGATAGGGCCCGCGCGATCACCGAGAAACCCCAAGCGTCGACCCACGCTCAATCAACCGCGCCGCAAAATCCAGCGTCCGCACCGGACCGTTGTCCCCGCGTAAACGCTTGAGCAGACACTCGAACGCACTGGCGCCGATCTGCGCCGTCGGTTGGGCCAGGGCCGTGATGCCGCTGCCCACCAAGGGGTACCAATCGAGGTCGTCGAGGGCGATCAGGCCCACGTCGTCGAACAAGTGACAACCCAGTTCGCGCAACACCGTGGTGGCGGCCAACGCGGCAATGCCGTTGGCACAGAACAGCGCCTTGGGGCCGGGGCCTGGTTGGGCCAGGAAGGCCTTGATGCGCTCGCTCAATCGGTCGCAGGTTTCCACCACGGCACCGGTCAGGGCAGGGCGTCGCGTGATGCCGGCCTTGAAACTCTCGACCCGTTCGATTCGTGAACTGGTGCCGTCGAACGGTTCGGTCACCAGCAACAGATCGCGGTAGCCCCGTTGTTCGAGGTGATCGAGGGCCATCTCGACGGCCTTTGGGTTGTCCAGCCCGACCAGGTCGCTGTCGAGCTGGTCGACCTTGCGATCCACCAGCACCAGGGGCATTTCGCTGCGCAGTTCGAACAGTTCGTCACGGTGATGACCCAGGGTGTTCACGATCAACCCTTCGATGTTGTAGGCGCGCAACAGCGCCAGGTGCTGGCGCTCCTGCTCGTCATCACGATCGGTGTTGCACACCACCAGGCTGTAGCCATGACGACGACAGGCGGTTTCCACGCCATGCATCACGGCAATCGAATAAGGGTTGCGGATATCGGCCACCAGCATGCCGATCAGGCGTGTGCGCCCGCGCTTGAGGCCGCGGGCCATCTGGTTTGGCCGGTAGCCCAGCTCGCTGATAGCTTGCTCGATACGCCGGGCAATGGCCTCGGAGAGCAGGGCGCGGTCTTCGCCAATGAAACGCGAGACACTGGCCTTGGAGACCCCGGCGCGTTCGGCGACGTCAAGCATGGTCACGCGGCTGCGCTGGGCGGCGGAGAAGGAATTCACGGATTGAAACCTGCTTATTGGATTTATTAGCGGTTCTGAAACCGGTTTCAGGAAACACTAGAATCCAATGGGGCGTCAAGGGCAACGTGTCAGAGGCACGACCGACGGTGGTTCGCTTCCGCTCGGCAGCTCAGTCGAGCGGGAACGTGTTTGTCTTCGGATTTTACAGTTGGCTTGTGTAGGTCCCTGTCCCCTTGAGGATGTTCTTCAACGTCAGTTCCACTTCCGCCAGGTCCGCCGCATCGGTGCCGTGGATGATCTCCAGCGTGTCGTCGCCGTTCAACGCATCGGCATCCGCTGCGGCGATTTCGATTTTCAGCAGGGTAGGGCTGAGGGTGACCTTCACGCCCTCCAGCGTCGAAGGCTCGCCATCGAGGGTGATTTCCAGTTCGTCTTCGTCGGGGTAGCGGGTCATCAGGAACATCTCGCCCTGGGCGCTGTGGCAGCAGATCATGGCCAGGTTGTCTTCTTCGTCGTCACATGGGGTGGCGATCAGCAGGGCGGTGGTCATTTGCATGGTGATGGTTCCTGGCTCGATGCACCCGCTGGGTGCAAAAAAGTGGATTCTGCCAGCCCGAACGATTTTCTGCAGGATTACTACCTCTGGGTGCCGTTTCGCCCCTGGGCTGCTAGGGTTGTTCGATGAACTCGGGCCGGTTTAGCTTGCCGATGACCGAATATGTCGCAGCGCTGCAAGCAGGCACATTGTCGCACTCGTTAAGCTGCGCAACGGATGTGCTCCTGCAAAGTCCACCCCAGGGTGGTTTTTGCAGGTGTCCATGACGTGAAATTACATGGAAAAGGATGTGACCTGCCGGTCCTGTCCAGCTTCACCCACCTGTCGTCCTGTTTCCTCTGCCCGAGAATCAGGAACGGGATGGCCGACAGCCCCGCAGGGGTTGCACGCGACGCTTCAATCAATAACAAGCCCAAGCGGAGTACCACAGATGGCGTTCTTCACCGCAGCCAGCAAAGCCGACTTCCAGCACCAACTGCAGGCGGCACTGGCGCAGCACATCAGTGAACAGGCACTGCCACAAGTGGCGCTGTTCGCTGAACAATTCTTCGGCATCATTTCCCTCGATGAACTTACCCAGCGCCGGTTGTCCGACCTTGCCGGCTGCACCCTGTCTGCCTGGCGCCTGCTTGAGCGCTTCGATCACACGCAACCGCAGGTGCGCGTCTACAACCCCGATTACGAACGCCACGGCTGGCAGTCGACCCACACGGCCGTGGAAGTGTTGCACCACGACCTGCCATTCCTGGTGGACTCGGTCCGCACCGAGCTGAACCGTCGCGGCTACAGCATCCATACCCTGCAAACCACCGTGCTGAGCGTGCGTCGCGGCAGCAAGGGCGAGTTGCTGGAAATCCTGCCAAAAGGCACCCAGGGCGACGACATCCTGCAAGAGTCGTTGATGTACCTGGAGATCGACCGCTGCGCCAACGCCGCCGAACTCAACGTCCTGAGCAAGGAACTCGAGCAAGTGCTGGACGAAGTGCGCGTGGCCGTGGCCGATTTCGAACCGATGAAAGCCAAGGTCCAGGAAATCCTCGACAGCCTGGACAGCAGCGCCTACGCCATCGACGCTGATGAAAAGAGCGAGATCAAGAGTTTCCTGGAATGGCTGGTGGGTAACCACTTCACCTTCCTGGGCTACGAAGAATTCGTGGTTCGCGATGAGGCCGATGGCGGTCACATCGAATACAACCCTGATTCGTTCCTGGGCCTGACCAAATTGCTGCGCGCCGGCCTGACCGCCGAAGACCTGCGCATCGAAGACTACGCCGTCAATTACCTGCGCGAACCGACGCTGCTGTCGTTCGCCAAGGCCGCGCACCCAAGCCGCGTACACCGTCCGGCCTACCCGGACTACGTGTCGATCCGTGAAATCGACGCCGACGGCAAGGTCATCAAGGAATGCCGCTTCATGGGCCTGTACACCTCTTCGGTGTATGGCGAGAGCGTGCGGGTCATCCCGTACATCCGCCGCAAGGTCGCGGAAATCGAGCGTCGCTCGGGCTTCCAGGCCAAGGCGCACCTGGGCAAGGAACTGGCCCAGGTGGTCGAAGTGCTGCCCCGTGACGACCTGTTCCAGACCCCGGTGGACGAGCTGTTCAGCACCGTCATGTCCATCGTGCAGATCCAGGAACGCAACAAGATCCGCGTGTTCCTGCGCAAAGACCCGTATGGCCGTTTCTGCTATTGCCTGGCCTACGTGCCACGTGACATCTACTCCACCGAAGTGCGCCAGAAGATCCAGCAAGTGCTGATGGATCGCCTGAAGGCCTCGGACTGCGAGTTCTGGACCTTCTTCTCCGAATCCGTGCTGGCCCGTGTACAACTGATCCTGCGGGTGGACCCGAAGAACCGCATCGACATCGACCCGTTGCTGCTGGAAAAAGAAGTCGTGCAGGCCTGCCGCAGCTGGAAGGACGACTACGCCAGCCTCGTCGTCGAGAGCTTCGGCGAAGCCCAAGGCACCAACGTGCTGTCGGATTTCCCGAAAGGTTTCCCGGCCGGCTATCGCGAGCGCTTTGCCGCGCACTCGGCCGTGGTCGACATGCAGCACCTGCTGAGCCTGAGCGAAAAAAATCCACTGGTCATGAGCTTCTACCAGCCGCTGGGCCAGGTCTCCGGCCAGCGTGAGCTGCACTGCAAGCTCTATCACGCCGACACGCCACTGGCGCTGTCCGACGTGCTGCCGATCCTGGAAAACCTCGGCTTGCGTGTGCTGGGCGAATTCCCTTATCGCCTGCGCCACACCAATGGCCGCGAGTTCTGGATTCATGATTTCGCGTTCACCGCCGCCGAAGGCCTGGACCTGGACATCCAGCAACTCAACGACACCTTGCAGGACGCCTTCGTCCACATCGTGCGTGGCGATGCCGAGAACGATGCGTTCAACCGCCTGGTGCTGACCGCCGGCCTGCCATGGCGCGACGTGGCGCTGCTGCGCGCCTACGCCCGTTACCTGAAGCAGATCCGCCTGGGCTTCGACCTGGGTTACATCGCCAGCACCCTGAACAACCACACCGACATCGCTCGCGAGTTGACCCGGTTGTTCAAGACCCGCTTCTACCTGGCGCGCAAACTCAGTGGCGATGACCTGGAAGACAAGCAGCTGCGCCTGGAGCAAGCGATCCTCTCGGCCCTGGACGACGTCCAGGTGCTCAACGAAGACCGCATCCTGCGTCGCTACCTGGACCTGATCAAGGCGACCCTGCGGACCAACTTCTACCAGACCGACGCCAACGGCCATAGCAAGTCGTACTTCAGCTTCAAGTTCAACCCGCACCTGATCCCGGAACTGCCGAAACCGGTGCCCAAGTTCGAGATATTCGTCTACTCGCCACGGGTCGAAGGCGTGCATCTGCGCTTTGGCAACGTAGCCCGTGGCGGCCTGCGCTGGTCCGACCGTGAAGAAGACTACCGCACCGAAGTGCTCGGCCTGGTAAAAGCCCAGCAAGTGAAGAACTCGGTGATCGTGCCGGTGGGCGCCAAGGGTGGTTTCCTGCCACGTCGCCTGCCGTTGGGCGGCAGCCGGGACGAGATCGCGGCCGAGGGCATCGCCTGCTACCGCATCTTCATCTCGGGCCTGTTGGACATCACCGACAACCTCAAGGACGGCGCGCTGGTACCGCCGGCCAACGTCGTGCGTCATGACGACGATGACCCGTACCTGGTCGTGGCGGCGGACAAGGGCACTGCGACCTTCTCCGACATCGCCAACGGTATCGCCATCGACTACGGCTTCTGGCTGGGCGATGCGTTCGCCTCCGGCGGTTCGGCTGGCTACGACCACAAGAAAATGGGCATCACCGCCAAGGGCGCGTGGGTCGGCGTGCAGCGCCACTTCCGCGAGCGCGGCATCAATGTCCAGGAAGACAGCATCACCGTGGTAGGTGTCGGCGACATGGCCGGCGACGTATTCGGCAACGGCTTGTTGATGTCCGACAAGCTGAAGCTGGTCGCGGCCTTCAACCACCTGCACATCTTCATCGATCCGAACCCGGAGCCGGCCAGCAGCTTTGCCGAGCGCCAGCGTCTGTTCGACCTGCCGCGTTCGGCCTGGACCGACTACGACACCAGCATCATGTCCGAAGGCGGCGGTATCTTCTCGCGCAGCGCCAAGAGCATCGCCATCTCGCCGCAGATGAAAGAACGCTTCGACATCAAGGCCGACAAACTGACCCCGACCGAGCTGCTCAACGCTCTGCTCAAGGCGCCGGTGGACCTGTTGTGGAACGGCGGTATCGGTACCTACGTCAAGGCCAGCACTGAAAGCCACGCCGATGTCGGCGACAAGGCCAACGATGCACTGCGCGTGAACGGCAACGAACTGCGCTGCAAGGTCGTGGGCGAGGGCGGCAACCTGGGCATGACCCAGCTGGGTCGCGTCGAGTTCGGCCTCAATGGCGGCGGTTCCAACACCGACTTCATCGACAACGCTGGCGGCGTGGACTGCTCCGACCACGAAGTGAACATCAAGATCCTGCTCAACGAAGTGGTGCAGGCCGGCGACATGACCGACAAGCAACGCAACCAGTTGCTGGCGAGCATGACCGACGAAGTCGGTGGCCTGGTGTTGGGCAACAACTACAAGCAGACCCAGGCCCTGTCCCTGGCGGCACGCCGCGCCTTCGTGCGGATCGCCGAATACAAGCGCCTGATGAACGACCTGGAAGCCCGTGGCAAGCTGGACCGCGCCATCGAGTTCCTGCCGACTGAAGAGCAACTGGCCGAACGCGTGTCGGCAGGCCATGGCCTGACCCGTGCCGAACTGTCGGTGTTGATCTCCTACAGCAAGATCGACCTCAAGGAAGCGCTGCTCAACTCCCTGGTACCGGACGACGATTACCTGACCCGTGACATGGAGACCGCGTTCCCGCCGACCCTGGTCAGCAAGTTCTCCGAGGCCATGCGTCGCCATCGCCTCAAGCGCGAGATCGTCAGCACCCAGATCGCCAACGACCTGGTCAACCACATGGGCATCACTTTTGTCCAAAGGTTGAAAGAGTCGACGGGCATGAGCCCGGCGAATGTTGCGGGTGCGTATGTAATAGTTCGGGATATCTTCCACCTCCCGCACTGGTTCCGTCAGATCGAAGCTCTGGACCACCAGGTGTCGGCCGACGTGCAACTGGAGCTGATGGACGAGCTGATGCGCCTGGGGCGTCGCGCCACGCGCTGGTTCCTGCGCAGCCGCCGCAACGAGCAGAACGCTGCCCGTGACGTCGCGCACTTCGGTCCGCACCTGGCCGCGTTGGGCCTCAAGCTCGACGAACTGCTGGAAGGTCCGACCCGCGAAGGCTGGCAGACCCGCTACCAGGCCTACGTGGCCGCCGGTGTGCCGGAGCTGCTGGCGCGCATGGTCGCCGGCACCACGCACCTGTACACCTTGTTGCCGATCATCGAGGCGTCCGACGTCACCGGTCAGAACGCTGCCGATGTGGCCAAGGCTTACTTCGCCGTGGGCAGTGCCCTGGACATCACCTGGTACCTGCAACAGATCAGCGCACTGCCGGTGGAAAACAACTGGCAGGCACTGGCCCGTGAAGCGTTCCGCGATGACATCGACTGGCAGCAACGGGCGATCACCATCTCGGTCCTGCAGGACGGCGATGCGACCCAGGACGTGGAAACCCGCCTGGCGCTGTGGCTGGAACAGCACCGTGAAATGGTCGAGCGCTGGCGCGCCATGCTGGTGGACATCCGTGCCGCCAGCGGCACCGACTACGCCATGTACGCGGTCGCCAACCGCGAACTGCTGGACCTGGCGTTGAGCGGTCAGGCGGTCGTCACGGCCAACTGATCCGGCGTTGAATGAAAAAGCCCCGCATTGAGAGATGCGGGGCTTTTTTTTGGGGAGTTGTACAAGATCCCCTGTGGACCCCAGGGGGACTGCGTCTTGGCTGTTAGTTCTTCAGCGGTATCAACACCGCCTCATCTTCACCCATCACCATGAACACCAGCAATTTCGCCGGTTGGCTCGTGCTGGCGTTTTTCGAGACCAGATGCTCGGAACCCGCCGCTTCATACCAGAACTCTCCAGCCTTGTAGGTCTTCGCCGGCTCACCCTTGACCTGGGACGTGATGGCGCCTTCGAGCACGTAGGCCATGGCCGTGCCCTCATGCTTATGGGCAATGGACGCTTGGCCGGGGGCATAGTTGACGGTCAGCATCATGGTTTTTTTACCTGGAACGTTTTTCAGCAATTGCTCCTGCAGCACCGTGACCTTCTCCGAAGGCGCGGCTTCGTGGGCGTAGGTCTGGGTCATGGGCAGCAGGCCGAGGGCGGCGATCAGACAGAGTGTTTTCATGAAGGTATGACCTGTGTGGTTTAGAGTGATTTCGCGCTGTCGCGGCGATGGATTCACCCTAAGCCCCACGGTGGAGTAAGCAAACGTCCAATCTTTCGGAAGGTGGGTAGACCAATACCGCGATCCACCCCATGTGAACGGTACCCCTGTAGGTGCTGCCGAAGGCTGCGATCTTTGGCTCTTGATCTTTGGCTTGAGATTCAATTGGGTTGGGCAAGATCGCAGCCTCGTTGCACTCGGCAGCTCCTACAGGCGTGGGGTGTCAGCTGTTGAAGTCGACGCTTCGGGCCAGGCGGTTGTCGATCAGGCTGATGAAGCCTTGCACTTCGGGGCAGTTGAAGTGGGCTTGCATGGCCGCTTCCGACTGCCAGCGGGCGCTGACGTTCCAGCGGTCGCCATTGTCCGGGCAGCGGTCGACCAGGTAGGCGTCGCAGCCCGGCTGGGCACGCAGGGTCTCGACGATTTGCTGCAATTGCCGGCCCAGTTCTTCCGAGCGACCGGCGGCGGCTTGCACCTGTACGGTATTGATCACTTGGCGAGACATTGTTCAGGCTCCTGAATAAAGTCGCAGGGGGTTGCTCACTATCAATGACACCCGTGCAGGATAGGCCCGGCGGGGCAAGGCTCAAACAGCCAATGGGCGGATAAATGCCCAGTCCAATCCCTCAGGCCACTTGCTGCAGAATGTCGCGCAAGCGGTCCAGGGCGATGTCGATGTCCAGGGTTTCGATCGCGCCGAAACCAAAGAACAGGCCCGGCCGCACCGGGGTATCGTTGAAAAAGCCATCCAGGCTGTAGAGCCCGACTTCGGCTTTTTTCGCCAACTCGATCACCAGCGCCAGGTCCATCGGGACCTTGCACAGCACCGCCATATGAAAGCCCGCGGTGGTGGGCACGGCCTCGAACCAGGGTGACAAGTCCCCGCCCATGCGTGCCAGGATTCGCTCGCGGCGGCCGGCATACAGGGTGTGGCAGCGGCGGATGTGCTTGAGCAGGCACCCCTCGGCGATGAACTTCGCCAGTGCCCACTGGGGCAGGGTGGAGGTGTGCTGGTCGGTGAGGCGCTTGGCCAGGATCACCGCTTCAAGAATCGCTGGCGGCAGGATCGCATAGCCTAGCCGCAGTTCCGGCAACAAGGTCTTGGAGAAGGTGCCGACGTACGCCACGATCCCGCGTTCATCCAGGCTCTGCAACGAATCGGCGGGCCGGCCTTCGTAGCGGAATTCGCTGTCGTAGTCGTCTTCGATGATGATCGCCCCCAGCTCATAGGCCCGCGCCAGCAGGGCCTCGCGGCGGGCCTGGCTCATGGGCATGCCCAAGGGAAACTGGTGGGAGGGCGTCACATAAATCAACCGCGTGCCGTCGGGGATCAGGTCGACCCGCATGCCTTGCTCGTCCACCGGTACCCCGGCCACCGTGGCGCCCTGGGAGCCGAACAGCAGGCGCGCCGGCGGATAGCCCGGATCTTCCATGGCCACCAGGCTGCCAGGACGGGTCAACACTCGCGAGATCAGGTCCAGGGCCTGCTGCGCGCCGTTGCACACCACCACGTCTTCATCCTGGCAATTGACCCCGCGGGAAAACGCGATGTGCCGGGCAATGGCATTGCGCAACGACGGCAGCCCTTCGGGCTGGCTGTAGAAGCCCTTGGCACTGGCAATCTGGCGCAGCGCGTGGGCCGTGCAGCGCCGCCAGTCGTCCAGCGGAAACTGGCCCTTGCCGGTGGCACCGCCGATGAAGTCGTAGCGCAACGCACCTTCGAGTGTGGGGTGGCGCATCAGGTCCGGCATGGTGCGCCAGGCTTCGACGACGTCGGCACCGGCCAGCTCGCGGTGGCTCTGTTTGCGCACGATTCTGACCGGCCGTGCGTTGACGTAGGTGCCTTTGCCGATGATGCCGGTGAGCAGGTTTTCGTAGGTCAGTTGGGCGTAGGTGTCGGAGACGGTCTTGCGCGAGACGCCCAGTTGCTCGGCCAGCAGGCGGCTGGGCGGCAGTTGCGTGCCGGCCGCCAGGCGACCGCTTTCGATGGCGCTGCGCAATTGTTGATACAACTGGCCCGACAGGTCCTTGCGGCCGTTGATGACAACATGAAGTTCCATACCCGCAAGCTCCTGGGCGATTGTTTGGTCGCCAGCGTCAAAGGCGCAAGATTACCCGCATTGTGCGACTGCATAGAAGTTGCGTGGGGAAAATCGCGCCCATTGGACTTGCCTCCGGGTTTTTCGACGAATTGGACCTGTCATTGACCGACCCCCGGGCCTACCGTGAAGGTCTTGAATACCACGGAGCCCGCCATGAGCCCGCGTCTGGATTACTACACTGCATCCCCCGGGGCGATGCGAGCCATGATCGGCCTGGAAGCCCTGGCCAGCCGCCTGAGTATCGAACCGGCGCTGCTGCACCTGATCAAGATCCGCGCTTCACAACTCAACCGCTGCGCCTTCTGCACCGACATGCATTCGGTGGAGGCACGACGCCAGGGCGAGAGCGAGCGCCGGCTCTACGCGGTGGCGGTGTGGCGCGACAGCGGTTTTTTCACTGCCCGCGAACGCGCCGCCCTGGCCTGGACCGAGGCGGTGACGCTGTTGGCTGAGAGCCAGGTGCCGGACGACGTCTATGCCCAGGCCAGGGCCTGCTTCAGCGAGGAGGAACTGGTGGACCTGACCCTGGCGATCAGCACCATCAACAGTTGGAACCGGCTGGCGGTGAGTTTCCGCCAGAGTCCCAGTGCCTGATCGCGAGAACCAACTGTGGGAGCAAGGCTTGCCCGCGATGAACGATGATGAGGTGAATCTGGCGGACCGTGTTGCCTGGATCGCGAGCAAGCTTTGCTCCCACAGGGCAGGTCTGGCGCTTGTCTCTATTTATTTCCATTGGGCAGCGGCGAGTTGCCGGCCGGAACCGGCGGCCTCTGAGGCTTGACCGAAGTGCCAAACGTATTGCCCATGCGCACGCCAGTGGCCGCCGGGGTGGCCAGGCCGATGCTGTTCGGCGCGCGTTCGTTGACCGGCACATTGATGGCGTCCTGAGCCTGTTGCGCAGCGGCTGCAGCCTGCGGGTCGTTGCCCATCTGCCGGCTCAGGCAGTTGTAGTCGGGGGTCTTGTAGCCACCGACGGTCACTTCGATACACGCCGGGGCTTCTTCGCCCTGGGCCCAGGGCAGGGCCATGAGCAGCCCGAGGCCAGTCATCATTTTCGTCCACTGTTTCATCATCGACCTCCTGCCCGTTACACCGGACGGTTCGTTGTCTGGCACCAGTCTAGTGCGGCCCGGGGGATTTGTATCAGTTGTCATACGACATTCATAAACTCCCCTCAGGATGACGGTTTTCAACGGATACGTCAGTCGTGCAGCAGGGCAGAGCCGGGGGCGGACGCAGGCGTGGAATGACCAGGACGCCCTTGCGGTGGCTGATGATGTTGCTGTGTCTGCTGGCCGGGCCGATCCAGGCAGTCGGCCTGGTGGACCTGGACATCGCGCCCCAGGAACTGACCACGGCGCTGGAGCAGTTCAGCCGGGCGACGGGCATGGCGGTGCTGGTGGACCACCAGTTGTCGAGCCAGCGCCATACGCTGGGTGTGCAGGGGCTGTTCACTCCTTCCGAAGGGTTGAGGGTGTTGCTCAGCGGCACCGGGCTGGCGGCGCACTATGCCCGGGCGGATGCGTTCACGTTGCAGCCGGTGCGGGTCCGCGAGGTACCGCTGGCTCCCGGTGTAACCCCGGGCTTGAGTGACAGCAACTACGCGGCAGCCATCCAGACGGTCATCCAGCGCAACTTGTGTCGTTCACCGTTGACCCGCCCGGGCAGTTTCCGGGCGGTGCTGCAAGTGTGGATCGGCCGGGACGGCGTGGTCCAGCACAGCCGCCTGGTCAGTTCCACGGGCGACCTGATGCGGGACAAGGCTTTGGTCAACAGTTTGCAAAACCTCAGGATCGACCGCCCGGCGCCCAGTTCGTTGCGCCAGCCGGTGACCCTGCTTTTGTTACCCGACTCATCAGGAAGAAGCATGGAATGCATAGCAGGGGAAGGGGTGTCCGGGCGATGAAAGACTCCGGTCGCAGCCCGTTGGTGAAGTTGTTCCTCACCTCGTATGAGGATTTCAAGGTGCGCCTGCGCAGGCGCCTGGGCTCCGAGGAACTGGCCAACGATGTGTTGCATGAAACCTATCTGCGGGTCGATCGCATGGTCGATACGCCGGAGATCGCCCAACCCAACGCTTATTTGTATCGCATGGCCCTGAACATCGCCGCCGACCGTCGACAGGCCGATGCGCGCCTGCTCACCGGCGATGAAATCGAGGAGTTGCTGCAGGTCTCGGATGAAGCACTGGATCCGGCCCGGGTGGTGGGGGGACAGAAGGAACTGCAGACCCTGCTCAAGGCCTTGTACGAACTGCCGGCGCGCCGACGCAGGATCTTCATCGCCGCACGCCTGGAAGAAGCGCCGCACCTGGAAATCTCCCAGCGTTTCGGTATTTCCACGCGTATGGTGGAGAAGGAAATCAAGGCTGCGCTGGGGCACTGCGCCCAGCGCCTGGAAAGAAAAGTCATTCAGCGGTTCGGTCCCGGCGCGGGAAAACCGTCTTGAGAGTAGAGACCCGACCCTTTCGTGAGTGTGTGTGCGCTTGAACATCTTCAGCATCGCTTCCCCTGATGCCACGCCCCAGGCCCGATTGGCCAGCGAGGCCCGAGACTGGCTGATCCTGCTGACCTCGGGGCGCGCCACCGTGGCCGATGCCCGGGCCTTGCGCCTATGGTGCGAGCAAAGCCCCGAACATGCCCGGGCCTTCAAGCAGGCCAAGGCGCTGTGGCACGGGCTGCAACCCGCCGCCGCGGCGGTACAGGCGCCCCGGCATTTCGGCCGTCGGGCGTTGTTGGGTGGCGCCATTGCGGCGTCGGCGGCTTTCCTATTGATCCGCGCCACGGTGCCTGGTGGTGTTTCCGGGCTGGGGGCCGACTACATCACCGACGTCGGCGAGCAGCGTCGGGTGGAACTGGCCGAGGGCGTCAGCCTGGAGCTCAATACTCAGACCCGCCTCAGCCGCCGCCCGCTGGACGATGGCGGACAAGGGTTGGAATTGCTCAGCGGCGAGATTGAAGTGCAGGGGCGCAGTGCGCAGGTGGTCAGCGTCCAGGCCGGCGCCGGTTGGATCAGCGCCGCTCGGGCACGCTTCAACATCCGCTACACCGACCAGAGCGTCTGCGCCACCTGCCTGGAGGGCGTGGTGCAGGTCGAGGTGCAAGGCCAGCGGTTCCGCCTGGAGCCGGGCATGCAGTTGACTTACGACCCTGGCCGGGTGGGCGTTCCCAAGCGGGCCGATGTGTCGGCAGCGATTGCCTGGCGTGAGCAGGTCCTGGTGTTCAACGACGCGACCCTGGCCAGCGTCATCGATGAAATCAACCGCTACCGGCCCGGCATGTTGCTGTTGCTCAACCGCGAACTGGGCCAGCGCAAGGTCCAGGCGCGGTTTCGCCTTGACCAACTGGCGGGCGTGGCGCTGTTGATCCGCGATGCCTATGGCGCCAAATGCACCGAATTGCCGGGTGGGGTGGTGGTGCTGAGCTGAGGCCGGTGGCGCCTGGGCGGGCCCCTTCGCGAGCAAGCCCGCTCCCACAAGGGTGCGTATTCGCTGGGCTTACTCCAGCGGCCCCAACACCTGTCGATAATGCTCGACGCCTTGGGGTGTCTGGCGGGTCAGGCTGATTTCGATGCCCATCGGGTTTTCCTGGCGGTTGCCGCTGAGCTTGCGCCAGCCTTTTTCCTTATCCCAGAACCGCAGTGCGGCGTCGCTGACGTCACTGAGCACCGCCATGCCCGAGCCGGGTGCCGGCAGTGGGTAGCGGCTGCGGGCCTGGCCTTGGGCGCGGTAAAGCGTGTCGCCCTTGAGCCACCAGCGCACCCGTTGCAGCTCGCCTTCCTGGGCCGCTGCCACGCGGATGACATCCAGGCGAAAGCCCCGACCTTCGGTGCTGCGCACGGTGAGGGCGGGTGGGGCGGTCGAGGGAGGGTCGTCGACGTCGGGTTTGACCGGTTCGCTCAGTTCGATGCTGGCGCGCAGGGCGACGTCGCGCTCCAGTTGGTTCAACACCCGCAACAAGGCTTCGGTCTGTTCGGTACTGGCCTGCAAGTGGCTGTCGGCACGGGTCACGCTGTCCAGCCCGCGCCAGGCAATCAGGCTGACCACCGCCATCAGCAGGATCGCCACCATCACTTCCAACAAGGTGAAGCCTGTCTGCCGGGCGCTCATTGAAGTTGCACCCGCCCGGCGGCACTGCGTTGCACAGTGATGCTGTTCAGGCCGTCCGACAATCGGATCTGCAAGGGCGCGCCGAGCCATTCGGCATCCAACACGACCCGCTGCCTCGGTTCCACGCGCACCTCCATCGACGGACTCTGCCAACGACGTGGGTGCAGTTGCGGGTCGTCCTTGAAGCGATCCATCCCGACGCCTCGATCGGCGCGACGGCTGAAGCCAAACCCCTTGGCGTCCCAGCGCCAGGTAATCGGTCGCCCATCGGTGCGGGCTTCGGTCTGGGCCAGTTGCAACAGTTGCACCAGTCGCTCGCCATCCTGGCGCAGCAACTTCAACGGATCCGGCTTGATGCTCAGGCTTACGGCGGCGCTGGCAATGCCGATGATCACCAGCACCACCATCAGTTCGATCAAGGTGAAACCGTGTTGTTTGCCGAGGTTCATGGGCGCTCCTTTGCGTGTGGGCCATCCTGCACGGTGAAGATGATAAGCATGTGAAATAAAACGGAGAGAATTGACGCGTACGCTGGCCGCTGGAACCCAAAAAAGGAGATTCAGGCCATGGCGTTCATCGAGCGTGTGTCCCCGGCGCAAATCGTCCAGGCCGTGGGCTTGTTGGCGGCATTGGCCGGGGTGGCGACCTGGTCTTCGCTGCTGCTCACGCCGGCCGAGTCGCGCACGCCGGATGTTGCCCCGCAACGCATGGCCGAGCGTTCCGATAACCCAGCGCTGCAGTGGTTCTCCAACCAGCCGGCGCCGGTGGAGATCAAGGTCAGCGGCGTGATGGCCGGCACCCGCGCGCCCGTGGCGATCCTCAGCCTCAACGACGGGCCGCCGCGCAGTTTCCTGGTGGGTGAACGGGTGGCCCAGGGGGTACGGTTGGTGGCGATCGAGGCGCAGGCGGTGGTCATCGAACGCGGCAATGAACAGACCCGTCTGGCCCTGGCTCGGTTGCCGGATTCGGTGAGCTTGCCCTCGCTAATCCCCTGAAACCCTTGTGGCGAGGGAGCTTGCTCCCGCTGGGGCTGTAGGAGCTGTCGAGCGAAGCGAGGCTGCGATCTTTTGATCTTTCGCTCACGACTCAATTGTCAGGGGAAAGATCGCAGCCTCGTTGCACTCGACAGCTCTACAGCAGCCCAGCAGGGATTCCGTTTAATCAGGGCTTCTCCCGGCTGACCAACGTCTCCAACCGAGCCAACGGCGGTGCTTCGCGACTGCGATCCGACACGCTCAGCTCAACCCGCAGCAACCGGCCGTTTTCCGCCGGGCGCAGGTTCTGTTCGCAGCGCAACAGCAATCGCCCCTGATCGCAATCGAACACTTTCGAGCCCTGGGTAAAACGGCCTTCCAGACGCAACTGCGCCAACTGGCTGCGGGCGGCCAGCAGGGCGATGGATTTGTCCCGTAGCAGGCCGTTGCTTTGGGTCATCACCGCGGCCACGCGCACGGCGGCCGACATGGCCACGGCGATGATCGCGAGGGCCACCAGCACTTCGATCAGAGTGAAGCCGGCTTGCGGAGCAGGGCGTGGCATGGCACGGGCTCAAGGGTGAAGGCAGCCTTCAAGATTAGCCCGCGCTCGTGACCAATTGACGACGCAAGCTCCTGAGCAATTTCAATATCACTGACATATTTTCTTGCAACACTGCGCCTCGAATCGAATCCAGCGAAGGACCGTCGAGATGCAGATCGCCCGTTACAACGCCCGTTCCCAAGGCCCTCGCGGGCAGCGGGGTTTCACCCTGATCGAAATCATGGTCGTGGTGGTGATCCTCGGCATCCTGGCGGCGATGGTGGTGCCCAAGGTACTCGACCGTCCCGACCAGGCGCGGGCAACGGCGGCGAAACAGGACATTGGCGGCCTGATGCAAGCCTTGAAGCTGTATCGCCTGGACCACGGCAGTTACCCGAGCATGAACCAGGGCCTCAAGGTGCTGGTGGACAAGCCGGCCGATGCGAAAAACAGCACCTGGCGCTCTTATTTGGAGCGCCTGCCCAACGACCCATGGGGCCGTCCTTATAACTACCTCAACCCGGGTGCCAACGGTGAAGTCGATATCTTTTCCCTGGGGGCCGACGGCCAGCCTGACGGCGACGGCGTGAATGCCGACATTGGCTCCTGGCAGTTGTAAGGGCCGTGATGCAAACGGATTCGCCCGCAGCGGCGAAGCAGCGCGGCATGGCGGTGATCAGTGCCTTGCTGATCGCTGCCGTGGTGGCGGTGATCGCCGGCGGCATGCTGACCCGCCAGACCCTGTTCACCCGCAGCCTGGAGGCCGAGCAGCTACGTGTCCAGGGCACGGCGCGGTTGCAGGGCGGCCTGCAACTGAGTCGCCAGTTGCTCTGGGATGCCCGCCAGCGCGATCCGTTGACGCGTTTTGGCCAACCCTGGGCCAAACCCATCGTGATGCCGGGCTCGGGCCAGGTCGATACGCCGTTCGAAGGCCAGTTGGAAGATGAGCAAGGCAAGTTCAACCTGCGCAACCTCGTCGCCAATGAGCGTGTGGATGAAGAACAAGTGCGCGCCTTCGAACGCCTGTGCCAGCAGTTGGGCGTGGCTGCGACGGTCCGCACGCGCATCGTCGAAAGGGTGGTCGAGGCCTATCCGCGCCTGTTGAATCCGCAGCGGGTGGACCAGGCGTCACAGACCAATGCCTTCAATAGCGGTCGGGACACCTCGCCACAGGCCGACAACACGCCGCTGGTCCCGACGCGCCCGATGCTGCGCACCTTGCAAGACCTGCGCAGCGTCAAGGGCGTCACCACGCGGTTGCTGGACACACTGACTCCTTACGTGACGATCCTGCCGACCAATACCTGGCTCAATGGCAACACCGCCAGCGCCCCGGTGCTGGCCGCCTACGTGCCGGGGCTGTCGCTGCAGCGGGCCGAGGCACTGGTCAGGGAGCGCGACGGCGGCCACTGGTTTATCAATCGCGGGGATTTCGTCAATCGCCTGCGCATGCCGGAGCTGGAGACTGCCAGCGTCAAGGTCGGCATCACCAGCGACTGGTTCCGCCTGCGGGGCCAGGCACGCAGCGGTCAGCGCCGGGTTGAACTGGAGGCGTTGCTGCAACGCACCGAGGACCGCTTGCCCCAGGTGATCTGGTCCAGGGTGGGCGTATGACGCGCTTGCGCATCGCCCTGGCGCCGCTGGGCAGCCTGGACCTCGACAGCGAGGTGAGATTTGCCTGGCTGGATCGCCAAGGCCAGGTCCGCGAACAGGGCCGTAGCAGCCTGCGGGCACTGGGCCAGGGCGGTAAGAATATTTCGCTGGAATGCTTCCTTCATCCCCGCGACAGTTTGCTGACCCGCCTGGAATTGCCGCTGTTGCCTGCGGCCAAGATCACCGCAGCGGTGATGTGCGCGGCCCAGGCCCTGATGCTCGGCGCCAGCGAACACATGCAGGTGGCCCACAGCCCGCGTGACGTTGACGGGCAGGTGCAGATCGCCTGGCTGGATCGTGAATCGCTCGCCTCGCTGGGCCGGCTTGTGCATCAGGCCGGTATGAAGCTGCGCGGCCTCTACCCGGCGGCCTACGCCTTGCCGGTGCTGTCGGGGCCGGTGGCCTGCATCGAGGACGACCATCTGCTGGTGCGCCATGGCCTGCAGCACGCCGTGGTGCAACCGTTGCAGCAAGAGGCGCTGGACGAATGGCTGCTGGAAACGGGGCCCGGGTTGCACTGGATCGGCGACGCGCCGCCGCAACCCTCGATCAGTACCTTGGCCGAAACCCAACGCTGGATGGGCCCCGCGCCAGGCTGGGGGTTGCATGCCGGCCTTGCACGCCATGCGGCCGAGCGCGGCGGTTGGGGCCGGGCGGCGGCGATCTGCGCGACAGCGCTGGCGGTGTGGGTGATCGGGCTGAATTTCTACGCCGCCCGCGAAGCGGCGCAGGGCCAGCGACTCAAGGCGCAGATGAGACAGCGAGTGAAGCAGGCGTTTCCCGAGTTGCCGGTGATTCTCAACCCGCTGCAACAGGCACGCCAGCAAATCGCGGCGCGCCAGAGCGGTGCGGCGACCGACCCGGCCCAACGCTTTGCCAACCTGGTGCAGCAGGCGGGCAGTGCCATGCCGTTCATGAGCGGCAATGTCCAGGCGCTGGTATTCGAGAACGGTGAGTTGCGCCTGAATGTCGTGGCCGAGGCGCAGAAACCCGCCACTGCAGAGGATTGGAAAATCCCCCTGGCCCAGGCCGGCATCGACATCGCGGCCATCGATCAGGGCTGGACCTTGCGGGTGGCACCGGCCGGCCAGGGCAACCAGGACAGCCCCGACGAAACCCCGGGCGCAGACGATGAATAAGCATTCCCTGGCATTGGCGTGGGGGCGCTGGGAAACCTTTCGCACGCGTTTGCGCACGTTCTGGCAGGGGCTTGCCGTGCGCGAACAGGCCGCCGTGGCCCTGGCTGCACTGGTGGTGGGCGGCTGCCTGGTCTGGCTCGCACTGATCCAGCCGCCGCTCAAGACCATCGCCTACTGGCAAGCCGAAACCCCGAAGCTGCGTTCACAGACCCAAGCCCTCGAAGTGCTGTTGCGTGACGTCGCCGGGCCTGCACCGGACCAGCCCCTTGAGGCTGCTTTGCGCCAGAGCCTGGAAGCCAGTGGCTTGAGCCAGCATTACCAACTGCAAGCTCCCGACGCCGAGCGCCCCAACGCCTGGCAGCTCACGTTCGACAAGGCTCCGGCAGAGGCGGTGATCAGCTGGCTATTGGGCAACCCACGGCAATTCTCCCTGGAAGTGATCGAGGCCCGTTTGCAGCGCACCGCCCTTGCCAGTCCCGACAACCACGACAACGACAACACCGCCGGCACACTGTCCGGCACCGTACGCATGGATCAGGCGCAAAGCGCTAAGGAAGCTTCATGAAAGGGGCCCGCTACCCACGTCATTGGCGCAAGGCTGCACCGCTGTTGTTGCTCGCGTTGAGTGCGTGCAACAGCACGCCGCCCGCGTCGCAGCCACCGTTGCTGGTGGACAGTGAGTTGGGCATTCCATTGGGGAGCACCCAGCGCAGCGGCGATGCATTGCTCGATCGCCAGCGGGCCCAGGACCTGCGTGAACGCAAGCCTGCGGTGCGGCATCAGGTCGATCTTACCGCCCGTGCCCGTGAGCCGCGCAGCACTGCGCCGGCGCGCACGCCCCTGGGCGATCAACCGGTGACGCTGAACTTCGTCGAGGCCGATATCCAGGCGGTGGTGCGGGCCTTGTCCCGTTCCACCGGCCAACAATTCCTGGTGGACCCGCGGGTCAAGGGCAGCCTGACGCTGGTGTCCGAAGGCCAGGTCCCGGCTCACCAGGCCTACGACATGCTGCTGGCCGCGCTGCGCATGCAAGGCTTCAGCGTGGTCGATGTCGGCGGCGTGGCCCAGGTGGTGCCGGAGGCCGATGCCAAGCTGCTGGGTGGGCCGATCTACAGCGCCGACAAACCGGCTGGCAACGGCATGCTGACCCGCACCTTTCGCCTGCAATACGAAAACGCCGTGAACCTGATCCCGGTGCTGCGCCCGATCGTGTCACCGAACAACCCGATCAATGCCTACCCGGGCAACAACACCATTGTCATCACCGATTACGCCGAAAACCTGTCGCGGGTGGCGCAACTCATCGAAGGCATCGACACCCCCAGCGCCATCGACACCGACGTGGTGCCGGTCCACAACGGCATCGCCGTCGACATCGCGCAAATGGTCTCTGACCTGCTGGAAACCCAGGGCGGCGACCAGACCCAGAGGATCAACGTGATCGGCGACCCGCGCTCCAACTCCATCATCATTCGCGCCGGCAGCCCCGAACGCACGGAGCTGGCGCGCAACCTGATCTACAAGCTCGACAACGCCCAGAACAACCCGAGCAATCTGCACGTGGTGTACCTGCGCAATGCCCAGGCCGGCAAGCTGGCCCAATCCCTGCGTGGTTTGCTCACCGGGGAAAGTGAAGGCGAGGGCAACGACAACTCGCGCTCGGTGCTCAGTGGCATGGGTGGCAGCACCAATGGCCAAAGCGGGCAGAGCAGCAGTGGCGATGGCACCAGCAGCACCACCACCGGCGGCAGTGCTTCGACCAGTGGCAACGGCTACGCCCAAGGCAGCAACGGCACGACCTCCGCTTCGACGAACAACGAGCAGGGCACCGCCTTCAGCGCTGGCGGCGTGACCATCCAGGCTGACGCCACCACCAATACCTTGCTGATCTCCGCGCCGGACCCGCTGTACCGCAACCTGCGGGAGGTCATCGACTTGCTGGACCAGCGTCGCGCCCAGGTGGTGATCGAGAGCCTGATCGTCGAGGTCGGCGAGGACGACGCCAGCGAGTTCGGTGTGCAATGGCAGACCGGCAACCTCGGTGGCAGCGGGGTGATCGGTGGGGTCAATCTTGGCGGCACGGGGCTCAATCTCAATGGCAAGACCAGCATCGATGTATTGCCTCAAGGCCTGAACCTTGGCTTGGTCAACGGCACGGTGGACATTCCCGGTATCGGCAAGATACTCGACCTCAAGGTCCTCGCCCGGGCCTTGAAGAGCAAGGGTGGCACCAATGTGCTGTCGACACCGAACCTGCTGACCCTGGACAACGAAGCGGCGAGTATTTTCGTCGGCCAGACCATTCCCTTCGTCAGCGGCAGCTACGTCACCGGCGGAGGCGGCACCAGCAACAACCCGTTCCAGACCGTGACCCGCGAGGAGGTGGGTTTGAAGCTCAATGTCCGGCCGCAGATTTCCGAAGGCGGGACGGTCAAGCTCGACATCTATCAGGAGGTCAGCAGCGTCGATAATCGCGCCTCGAGCACCACCGGGATCGTCACCAACAAGCGCGCCATCGACACCAGCATCCTGCTCGACGATGGGCAGATCATGGTCCTTGGCGGGCTGCTGCAGGATGGCTACAGCCAGAGCAACGACGCGGTGCCGTGGCTGTCGACGATTCCCGGGATCGGCGCGCTGTTTCGCAACGAGCGGCGGCAGATCACCAAGACCAACCTGATGGTGTTCCTGCGGCCCTACATCATCCGCGATACGGCGGCGGGCCGCGGCATCACCCTCAACCGCTACGACTTCATGCGCCGCGCCCAAGGCCTGCTGCAACCGGAACGCAGCTGGGCGATGCCGGACATGCAGGCTCCGCAATTGCCAGCCTCGGCCCGGGCGATCCCGGGGGCTGCGCCGGTGAGCTTGCAAACGCCCAGGGCGGTGATCAAGGCGGTGCCCCTCACGGAGCCGGTTGGACAATGAGCACCGTGGCGAGGAAGCAAGTTCGCGCTGGGTTCTGTAGGAGCTGGCGAAGCCTGCGATCTTTTGATCTTGACCTTTCGCTTGAGATTCAAGTGTCTGGGGAAAGATCGCAGCCTCGTTGCACTCGACAGCTCCTACACAGTGTCGACGCGCCAGTCACGGTGTGTCCGTCATTCGAGGAGGCGTTGAGGCCATGAACACCCTCCCATACGCCTGGGCCAAGGCCCAGCGCCTGGTGTTGCACCAGTCCGAAGAGGGGGCGGTGCTGATGGTGTGTCCGTCCACGCCGGGCTGGTCCATCAGTGAAGTGCGCCGCCAGTTTGGCGAGGTGCGCCTGGAGCGGGTGCGCGACGAGGAGCTCGATGGGCTGCTCAACAGTGCCTATGCCGACACCGGCAGCGCCGCCGCGGTGGTGGGCGCTGCGGAAAATGAAGTGGATCTCGACCGGTTGATGCAGGACATTCCCGAGATCACCGACCTGCTGGACACCCAGGACGGTGCGCCGGTGATTCGCATGATCAATGCCTTGCTGACCCAGGCCGCACGGGACGAGGCCAGCGACATCCACATCGAACCCTACGAGAGCCATTCGGTGGTGCGCTACCGCGTCGACGGCACCCTGCGCGATGTGGTTTCGCCGCGCAAGGCTCTGCACGGCGCGCTGGTGTCGCGGATCAAGATCATGGCCCAGCTCGACATCGCCGAAAAACGCCTGCCCCAGGATGGGCGCATCGCCCTGCGCGTGGCCGGGCGACCGATCGATATCCGCGTCTCGACGGTGCCCACCGGCCACGGCGAACGGGTGGTGATGCGGTTGCTGGACAAGCAGGCCGGACGCCTGCAACTGGAAACCCTGGGCATGGACCCGGACGTGCTGGGCAAGCTCGATCACCTGATCCGCCAGCCCCACGGCATCGTCCTGGTGACTGGCCCCACCGGCAGCGGCAAGACCACCAGTCTCTACGCCGCCCTGGCTCGGCTGGACGCCAGCGTCCACAACATCCTCACCGTGGAAGACCCGGTGGAATACGACCTGCCGGGCATCAGCCAGATCCAGGTCAACGCCAAGATCGACATGACCTTCGCCCTGGCATTGCGGGCGATCCTGCGCCAGGACCCGGACATCATCATGATCGGCGAAATCCGCGACCTGGAAACCGCGCAAATCGCCGTGCAGGCCTCCCTCACCGGTCACCTGGTGTTGGCGACGCTGCACACCAACGACGCGGTGTCGGCCGTCAACCGCCTGATCGACATGGGCGTCGAGCTGTTCCTGCTGGCCTCATCGATGCTCGGCGTGCTCGCCCAGCGCTTGGTGCGCAGGCTCTGCCCGCAGTGCAAACAGCCCGATCCGGCCACGCCCGGCACCTGGCGGCCGGTGGGCTGCCCGATCTGTAACCAGACCGGCTACAGCGGCCGAACCGGTATCCATGAACTGTTCTGCATCGACGATGACATCCGCACGCTGATCCACCAGGGGGCAGGGGAGCAGGCACTGCGCGCCGCCGCTCGCCGGGCCGGGATGTTCAGCATGCGCGAGGATGGCGAGCGTTGGGTGCGTAGCGGCACCACGGCCCCTGAAGAAATCCTGCGCGTAACACGGGACGCCTGATGAATCGCTACCGTTTCGAGGCCGCCGACGCCCAGGGCAAGATCGAATCCGGACACTTGGAAGCCGACAGCCAGGGCGCGGCCTTCAACCTGTTGCGCAGTCGCGGGCTGACGGCATTGCAGGTGCAGGTCGAGCGCAACACGACACCGGCCAACGGCGGTGGCGTGTTCAGCGCCAAACTCTCGGACAACGACCTGGCCTGGGCCACCCGGCAACTGGCAAGCCTGCTGGGCGCAAGCCTGCCGCTGGAAGCCGCGTTGAGCGCCACGGTGGAACAGGCCGAGCGCAAGCACATCGCCCAGACCCTGAGCGCGGTGCGCGCCGATGTGCGCAGCGGCATGCGCCTGGCCGAAGCCCTGGCGGCACGGCCCCGGGACTTTCCGGAAATTTATCGGGCGTTGATTGCCGCTGGCGAAGAGTCCGGCGACCTGGCCCAGGTGATGGAGCGCTTGGCCGACTACATCGAAGAACGGAACAACCTGCGGGGCAAGATCCTCACGGCGTTCATCTACCCCGGGGTGGTGGGGTTGGTGTCGATCGCCATCGTGATTTTCCTCCTCAGCTATGTGGTGCCGCAGGTGGTCAGTGCGTTCTCCCAGGCTCGGCAAGACCTGCCCGCGCTGACCGTGGCGATGCTTACCGCCAGTGATTTCATTCGTGCCTGGGGCTGGTTGTGCTTTGGCGTGCTGGCCGGTGGCTTCTGGAGTTGGCGCATGTACTTGCGCAAACCGGCGGCGCGGTTGAACTGGCACGCGCGGGTTTTGCGCCTGCCGCTGATCGGGCGTTTTGTGCTGGGCCTCAACACCGCACGGTTTGCCTCGACCCTGGCGATTCTCGGCGGCGCCGGGGTGCCATTGCTGCGAGCGCTTGAGGCCGCGCGCCAGACGTTGTCCAACGACCGCCTGAGCCAGAGTGTCAGCGAGGCCACCGCCAAAGTTCGCGAAGGCGTCAACCTGGCGGCGGCGCTGCGGGTGGAAAAAGTCTTCCCACCGGTGCTGATCCACCTGATCGCCAGCGGCGAGAAAACCGGCTGCCTGCCACCGATGCTCGAACGCGCCGCGCAAACCCTGTCCCGCGACATCGAACGCCGGGCGATGGGCATGACTGCGCTGCTGGAGCCGCTGATGATCGTGGTCATGGGTGGCGTGGTGCTGGTGATCGTCATGGCGGTGTTGTTGCCGATTATCGAGATCAACCAGTTGGTTCAATAGCCTATCGCGCAAAAAAACGTGGCGAGGGAGCTTGCTCCCGCTGGGCTCTGTAGGAGCTGGCGAAGCCTGCGATCTTTTGATTTTGATCTTTCGCTTGGGATTCAAGTGGTTGGGGAAAGATCGCAGACTCGTTGCACTCGACAGCTCCTACACAGCTCCTGCGCTCCAAAAGCAGCCGATGATTTTGCCGTGCCGCAGCACCTCCCGAGCCTCGATCGCGCCAAACTCGGGTTCCTCGTTCTGTCATTTTTCCGCGCCCGGCAACCACCCGCCGTCCTCTCCACCACGCCCCCACATGGCACGGCCGTGAAACCTGCTCGAAACCCCAACCCAGAGCCCTCGAACACCCGAGAAAAATGCCTTGAAAACAGCCCTCAGCTCCCGAGGTTTTTTCCTTTATCTGTCACCGGAAGCTGCGAATTTCTAACCCATGGCCTCACCCCATCGCCACCGGCACAGGACCGAGCGCCATGACGGCAAGCACGCGTCACCCAACCTACGTACGAACACGATGAAAGGAGATTCTTCATGTTTAAGCGCAACGTTCTCGCGGTATCCCTGACCCTCGCCGGCCTCTGCGCCGCTCAGGCCGCCATGGCTGATGTCAACGGTGGTGGCGCTACCTTGCCTCAGCCGCTGTACCAGACTTCCGGCGTACTGACTGCCGGTTTTGCCCCTTACATCGGTGTGGGCAGCGGCGCTGGCAAGGCTGCTTTCCTGAACAACGACTACACCAAGTTCGTATCTGGCAACACCAGCAAGAACGTGCACTGGGCGGGTAGCGATTCGAAGCTCACCCAGGCTGAGTTGGACACCTACGTCACCAATCACGGCACCGCCTGGGGTCCATTGATCCAGGCGCCTTCGGTCGCCACTTCGGTTGCCATTCCGTTCAACAAGACCGGCACTGCCAACGTCGATCTGAGCGTCAACCAGCTGTGCGGCGTGTTCTCTGGTCGTCTGACTGACTGGAGCCAGATCACCGGTTCTGGCCGTACTGGCGCGATCACTGTGGTTTACCGCAGCGACCTCAGTGGCACCACAGAATTGTTCACTCGCTTCTTGAACGCCAAGTGCGCTGAAACCGGCACCTTCGCCATCACCACCAACTTCGCTAACAGCTACAGCGGTGGCGTGCCGGCCGGCGCCGTTTTCGCCTCCGGCAGTGCCAACGTCATGACTGCGCTCAACGCAGCCCAAGGCCGTATCACCTACATGAGCCCGGATTACGCGGCAACTACTCTGGCAGGTCTGGACGACGCCACCAAGGTTGCCCGCGTTGCCGGTGTTTCCCCAGCGCCAGCCAATGTGTCGACAGCTATTGCTGCCGTGCCAGTTCCTACTGCTGCCAACCGTTCAAATCCTAACGCTTGGGTGCCGGTGTTCACTTCGCAAGAAATCATCAATGCAAACCCGAACGACCCTAGCTTGCGTCTCTACCCAACCAGCGGCTATCCGATCCTGGGCTTCACCAACGTGATCTTCAGCCAGTGCTACGCCAACGCTGCCCAGAGCACTCAGGTACGTGATTTCTTCACCCGTCACTACGGCGCAGTTGCTGCCAACAACAACGATGCTGCTATTACCGCCAACCGCTTCGTGCCGCTGCCAACGGCCTGGAAAAACGCCATTCGTGGCAGTTTCCTGACCACTACCAGCGCTCAAAGCATCGGCAACACCAACGTGTGCAATGGCATCGGTCGTCCGCTGTAACACCACGCTAAGCGACACGTAACACCGATCAGCAACGGCGAAAGCCGTTGCTGATTTTCTGCTTTGGCGTCGCGACCAACACAGCCACATGAAATTTTCATGACAACCGTTCGGTCCCGTCCCCCTGTAACCGCCTAACCCCTAGAACCAACGCTGGCAGCTTGATACCACCGCGTTGCGACCCTTAAGAAGCGAACCCGAAAGGATAAGTAGGATGCTGCGCAGCAAACCCCAGACGAACCTGAATGCTCCACGTCGCGATGGCGAATTGTCGATGTTGCGGCTCAAGCCGCTGGCCCAGGCCATTGCCCTGCTGATGGTGGCTGGCAATGCCCACGCGGCGACGGCATTCAGTTCGGCCTGGTTTGCTGCTAAGGGCGCGTCCCAGGCCGGTGGCGCGGGGCGGCCTACGACGGCTAAGCCAGGGATGCCGCCACCCCTGGCGCAACAGCAACGGGCCAATGCGCAGTTGCAGCGTTCGTTGACCAACCTCAACAACACCGTGGCCGCCATCGCCGCCCAGCAGGCGGCCCAGGCCGCCGGACGGCAAGCCGCGCTAGGGCAGATACAGGTCGTGCCCGACGGCTTGGGCGAGGGTGGGCTCAAGGTCGACAACAGCCTGACCCAGGGCTGGCTCAACGCCAAGGGACCGCAGCAGACCCAGGCTGGCGGCAAGACCACGGTGAAGATCGAGCAGACTGCCGACAAGGCGATTCTCAATTGGGAAACCTTCAACGTCGGGCGCAACACCACGGTGGACTTCCAGCAGCAATCAGACTGGGCCGTACTCAACCGGGTCAACGATCCCCAGGCGCGACCGAGCCAGATCCAGGGCCAGATCAAGGGCAATGGCACGGTGATGCTGGTCAACCGCAACGGCATCGTGTTCAGCGGCAGCAGCCAGGTCAACGTGCGCAACCTGGCGGCGGTGGCGGCGAATATCAGTGATGAGCAGTTCAGCAAGCGCGGCTTGTATGTCGATGCCACTGGCAGCCAGCCGACCTTCACTGACGCGGCGGGCAAGGTCGAAGTGCAGCAGGGCGCACTGATAGAAACCCACCGCGCCGCCACCTCCACGGCCGGTGGCGGTTATGCCTTGCTGCTGGGTAGCGAAGTGGAGAACGCCGGCTCCATCATCACCGCCAAGGGCCAGACCACCCTGGCGGCGGGCGACAGCTTCTACATCCGACGCGGCCAGGGCACCAGCGGCAACCTGCGTTCCACCACCCGCGGCAACGAGGTTGCGACGTCCCTCAAGTCGGGCAGCAGCGCCGGCACGGTGATCAACAGCGGCCTGATCCAGGCCAGCACCGGCGACATCACCCTTACCGGGCACAATGTGCAGCAGAACGGCGTGGCGGTGGCGAGCAGTTCGGTGGACACCCGCGGCACCGTGCACTTGCTCAACGCCTTCAGCGACAGCACCGGCAGCGTGACCCTGGGGCAGGGCAGCGCCACGGCGGTGTTGCTCGACGCCGCGGGCGGCAGTGCCCTGGACAGCCAGCGCAATGCCGGACCGGCCGGGTTGGATGGCACGCCGAACAACCTGATCACCGGCCAGTTCAACAACCTCAGCAGCGTGGTCGACCGCACCGATCAGTCGCGGGTCGAGATCGTCAGTGGCGGCAGCGTCGACTTCCAGAATGGCTCCATCACCCTGGCCACCGGTGGCCAGGTTGCGGTCAGCGCCGCCGGTCGCAGCCTGGTGCGCGATGGCGCGGTGATCGATGTGTCCGGCGCCATCGGCGTCAAGGTAGCGATGGAATCCAACTCCATCAAGGTCAACGTGCAGGGCAACGAACAGCGCGACGCACCGGTGAACCGCGACGGTGGCAAGCTGACCAACAACGATGTCTGGGTAGACGTACGTGATTTGATCTACGTGCCGGCGGGCACCAACGGCTACGCCACCGACCGTTGGTACACCGCGGGTGGGCTGTTGGAAGTCGGCGGTTATTTGGGGACCCGAGGCCACAGCGCCGGTGAATGGGCTGCTCAAGGCGGCACCCTGACGTTCACCGGCAACGACGTGGTGACCCAGCAGGCGGCGCAACTGAACCTGTCCGGCGGTACCCTGGATGTGCAGAGCGGCTACCTGCGTCAGTCCTGGCTCAAGGGCCCCAATGGGCGTTTGTATGACTTGTCCAAGGCGCCGGGGGACATTCTCTATACCGGCATCTACAAGGGCTACGAAGACCACAGCCAGCGTTGGGGCCAGACTGATTACTACTACAACCCGTTGATCGCCCCGCGCGAGCGCTTCGAAGCCGGCTACACCGTTGGCCGCGATGCCGGCAAGCTGGTGGTGTCGACCCGCAACGCGGTGTTGGAAGGCCAGATTGTCGGTGAGGTCTATCAGGGCGAACGCCAGACCCAGGCACCCAATCTCAATCTCGACGGCTACCAGCAATCGCAAAACGCCGTGGCCCGACGGGCGCAATTGTGGGTGGGCAGCTACACGCCGATCTATGACAAGACCAGCGGTGTGATCAACAGCGCCTTGAACCCCACGCTCGATCAGATCACCGTCGGCAAAGTGGCCGACAAGATTGCTGCGGGCCTTGACCTGACCTCGGTGGTCGACACCGATCGGCAAGGCAAACTGGTTCTGGATAACGATCTGCTCAACGGCTTCCAGCTCGGTGCGGTCAAGGTGGCGGCGCTTGAGGGCATCAAGGTCGATGGCGCGCTCAAGGTAGCCGATGGCGGCGACATCACGTTTTATGCACCACAGGTCGAGGTGAATGCTGACCTGACGGCCCGCAGCGGTCGCATTGTGCTGGGTAACGTGCTTAAACAGGTCAGAACCGATAATTTCCAGATGGGCGATGTCGTGCTTTCGCCCGTCACCGGTCAGCGTGCTGTGGTCACGTTGGGCGAGGGCGTGACGTTGAACGCCGCTGGCCGCTGGAGCAATCTGTTGCTTGATGGCAACGACCGTCAGAACCTGCCGTTTATCAACGGCGGTGCCGTGGTCGTGCGCAGCGACAATATCGATGTGCGCCAGGGCAGCCTGATCGACGTCAGCTCCGGCGCCGCGGTCATGGCCGATGGCAAGACCCGCGGCGCTAAGGGCGGGGACCTGACCCTGACGGCGGTTATCAATACGTCGTCAGGCAGCGGCAACTTGAGCCTGGACGGTGAACTGCGCGGTACCGGAGTAAGCGGTGGCGGGACCTTGAAGCTGGCGGCCAATAAAGTGCTGATCGGCAACAGCGGCTCGCCGCTTGAACCGGGCACCTTGCAACTGAGTGGCGATTTTTTCGACAAGGGTTTCTCGGCTTATGACATCACTGGCAACGAAGGCCTGACCGTGGCCGACGGGACCCGGGTCGATGTGACGATGCCGGTGTACCGCTTTGGCGAGCAGGCGTTGAGCACCGGCAGCGGCGCAGAAGCGGCCGATGCGTTGCAGCGCTGGACGCCGGACCTGTACCAGGAAGACGCGATCAAAGGGGTTCTCACCCAGCGTCGCGGCGCGAGTTTGAGCCTCACTGCCGGCACCGAGAACGCCAGCGCCGCCGACATGGCCAGCACGGTGTTGAACCTGGGCAAGGGCAGTGTGATCAGCGTCGATCCGGGGCAGGGCATCGATGTGCGCAGCATCGGTCAACTGACCGCCAACGGTACCCTCAACGCCTGGGGCGGTCGGGTCAGTCTCACCGAGTTGAGCGTCGGCGATACGGTCCGCGATCAAGTCAATGCCCAAGGCCACGGTCATTCCATATGGCTGGGTGAACAATCACTGATCGATGTATCGAGCCGGGCCATAACAGCTCGGGACATGCGCGGTCAGACCTACGGCCTGGTGCGCGACGGCGGGCAGATTGTCATCGGCGGCCAGATCGATGCCGCGAAAGGATCGACTTCGGCGTCCGAATTGTTTGTGGTGGTGCGTGACGGTGCGCGTCTGCAAGCGGATGGCAGCCAGGCGACTCTGGATATTCCCGGCCAGGGACGCACGTCGGTGGCGAGCAATGGCGGCAGCATTTCCCTGGCGTCGGCCAATGGTCTGTACCTGGACGGTTCGTTCAGCGCCCGTTCGGGTGGAGCAGGGGCCGCAGGGGGTAGTTTGTCGGTAGCGCTGGAAACGCCCTATTACTTCAAGAGTGCTGTCAATGATCGGGTGTTGAAGGTGCGTGAACTGGTGCTGGCGCGCGCTGCCCAGGCCAGCCCACTGAGCGATACGGCTGAAACCTCGGCGGATTCGCTGGTCTATGGTCACGGGCGGCTAGGTGTCGATCAGGTCCAGGCCGGTGGTTTCGATAGCCTGTCCCTGTTAAGCAACGGCCTGATGAGCGTCGATGGCGACCTGTCGATGTCCCTCGGCCAAAGCCTGAGCCTGTACGCCCGCAGCTTTGGATTGAGTGCAACCGCGCCAGCCAATACCCGGGTCGAGCTCAATGCACCCCATGTGTTGCTGGCACTTGCGACAGGGCTGGCGACCACTCGACCGAGTTTTGACCCCTATACCCGGCCAGTGGTCGAGGGCGGCGGGGTGTCGCTATTGACGAACAAGGCGGTATTTTCCGTCAATGCGGACCTGCTGGATGTACAGGGCAGTGTGATATTTAGCGGCAAAGGCAAGCTGAGGCAGGCCGACGGCAATACCGTCGAGCTGGAACGCGCCGGTTTCGACCGGGTTCAGCTACGCAGTCGGGGGGATTTGCGATTCCTGGCAGGGCTCTCCAGTGGGGGAATGCCTACGGGCTTTACCGCCCAATTGCTGACCCCTTCGGACATGGTGTTGCAAGCGGCGCAGCTGTATCCGGCGACCGGGGTTGGAGCACGGGTGTTGGCGGGGTATACCGGTGCCAGTGCCCCTGTCTATGACCCGGAGCGCAGTCTGGTCATTGAGCGTACTACCCAGGTCACACCTGCAGTGCCTTATTCGGCATTTGGCCGCTTGCAACTGGGCAGTGCGAAGATTGAGCAGGGCGGGGTGGTACGGGCACCGTTGGGGTTGATTGAAGTCGGCATAAACGATGGCTTGGGTACCACTGATCGAGTGGAGCTGTTACCGGGCAGTCTGACTTCGGTCAGTGGCCTGGGCCTGGTCCTACCTTACGGCGGCACCGTCGACGGCCAGAGCTACGAGTACGCTGGCAAGAAGGTCGTGTTGCTGGGACAGGGGGCGACGCCCAACGACAACTCCGATTTGAACATCGGGGTGATTCTTGGCGGTCGATCTGTGGTGGCGCAAGAAGACGCGGTGCTCGATCTGTCCGGTGGCGGTGAGTTGCTCGGCGCAGGTTTCATCTCCGGCCGAGGCGGCTCCACCGATGCGCGCTTCAACCCGCTGGTACAAATCGGCGCCAATGGCGGTTTCACCTTGCCGGGGCTGTCCAGCAATCCGGTCTACGCCATCGTGCCGGGCAATCAGAGCCAATACGCGCCGGTCGCCCCCGAAGGTGGAGCAGTGGATCCCAGGGTAGGTCAGCAAATTACCATTGGCGCCGGTGTGCCAGGGCTCGCCGCCGGTACCTATACCCTGATGCCATCCACCTACGCCTTGCTGCCGGGAGCGTTCCGGGTCGAGGTCAACGGTTTGGCGGGACAAGGCTCCACTTCAAGCGCGCAACAGATGCGCAACGGTTCCTGGACCACCGCCGGCGTGCTGTCGGTGGCCAATACCGGGCAGCGCAACAGTTTGTCCAGCCAAGTCATCTTGACCTCGGGAGATGTGCTGCGTCGCTACTCGCAATACAACGAAACCAGCTACGCCCAGTTCGCCGTGGCCGACGCCGCGCGTTTGGGCGTTCCCAGGGCTTTGTTGCCAGTAGATGCCAAAATGTTGAAGTTGAACCTTGCAAAGGGCGCCGCAGATCAGGCTTTCTCCTTCAAGGGCATCGGTAAGTTCGCACCTCAGACTGGGGGGTACGGCGGAACCGTCGCGGTGGTCGCCAGCAATGGTACCGCGCTGGAGGTGGTCGCCGAAGGGCGGGGGGCTACGGCCGGCTTCGAGGGCGTAACCCTTAATGCCGAAAGCCTCAATGCGTTGAATGCCTCACGCCAAGTGATCGGCGGCCAGTTTTCGGTGCTCTATGGCCAGGGTGGTAACTACATCACGCCGCAACGGGTGTCCCGCAGTGTCGCGCTGCGTGAAGGTGCGACCCTGTCGGCGCCCGAGGTATTCCTGCTGGCCGACGGCGGCGAACTGTTGGTGGAACAAGGCGCTGCCATCAACACCATCGGAAGGGGAAAGGCCGCGTACGATGCCCGTGATGGTTTTATCTATAACCTCAATGTGAAGTTCCAAAACTACAGCTTGCTGGCCGCCTCCAATGGCTTGCTCAATGTATTGGCCCCTCTGTCAGGCACCACCGGCACAGTCAACATCGGCGGATGCAGCCTGACGCCGTGCAGCGGCGTGACCCGCATTCACTCCGAAGGCAGCATCGTCGCTGCGTCCGGCAGCAGCCTGCAGCTTGACGACCAGGTGCGCTACGGCACCCGTCACCTGACCCTGGCCCTGAGCAACATCAACGTCGGCACCGCCCAGGCCCTGAGCAATGCGGCGACGCGGCAGGTCTTGCCCGCCGGCCTGACCCTGAGCCAGACCGTGCTCGATCGCCTGTTGCGTGGAGACACCGAATACGGCGCACCGGCCCTCGAGACCCTGGAACTGTCAGCCAGCCAGGCACTGAACTTCTATGGCACCGTCAGCCTCGACACCTATGACCCAACAACCGGCAAGTCACGCCTGAACAACCTGATGCTCAGCACTCCGGCCATTTATGGCGCCGGCAGCAACAATGACGTGGCGACCATCCGTACCGCCAACCTGATCTGGAACGGTGCCGTTGGCGCGCCGGGTTCGGTGATTGCCGGTGGGGCCGGCACCGGTGCCGGTCGCCTGGATATCCAGGCCCAACGCATCGAATTCGGCTATGGTGAGTTCGCCCAGCCGAGCTCTATCACTACCCTGGATCGTCTGGCGCTGGGCTTCGCCAACGTCAACCTCAGTGCCAGCGAGCGCCTGACCGCCAACCACAAAGGCAGCCTGGCGGTGTATCAAAGCCAGGGCGCCTATGACGCGAAAACGGGCTACGCCTACAGCGGCGGCAACCTGAATATCCTTACCCCGTTGCTCACCGGTGAAGCCGGCTCGGTTAACCGCATCACCGCAGGCGGCGCGGTCAACGTAGCGGGCACAAGCGCTAAGCCGGGCACTGTCTCCGGGCTTGGGGGCGAGTTGTCCATCAAAGGCGCGAGCCTGAACCTTGCCAGCGCGGTGATGCTGCCCAGCGGCAAGCTGACCCTGAGCGCAACGGATGACCTGACCCTGGCCGATGGGGCACTGATCGACGTGGCGGGCCGCACCGTCACCTTCAACGATGTGACACGCTACAGCGCCGGTGGCGAGGTGATCTTGCAAAGCCGCAACGGCAACATCCGCCAGGCGGAGGGTTCAAGCATCGACCTCTCGGCCCGTAACAACCAGGCTGGCCGGCTCAGTGCCGTGGCCCTGGACGAGGCCGCTGGGATCGTTGATTTGCAGGGTCGGATTCTCGGCAGCAGCACGGGCGAATATGACGCCGGGGGCACTGCCATGCCATATCTGGCCGGCGGCGTGGAGATCCAGGCCCAGCGCCTGGGCGGCAGCGGTAGCCTCAGCGAGCAGTTCGCGGCCTTGAACCAACGATTGAACGACGGGCAGGTGTTCGGTTCCCGTGGCTTCCAGCTCAAACAGGGCGACCTGGTGATCGGCAACGGACTCAAGGCCTCGACCATCAGCGTGTCGGTCGACAGCGGAAACCTGTTGGTCAATGGCAAGGTAGACGCCAGCGGCGAACGGGTCGGCAGCATCCGGCTCGCCGCCGGGCGCTCCCTGACGCTGGGCAGCAACGCGCTGCTCGATGCCCATGGCAATCGTCTGCGTGTAGATAGCTACGGCAAGATCATCGACTCACCGAACCGCGCCATGGTCGACCTGACCTCCCGCGCCGGTGTGCTGACCCTGGCCGACGGCGCACGCATCGATCTGCGCCATGGCACCGCAGCGCGGGCCGGACAATATGACGGTCGCGCCCGGGGCACGCTGGAACTCAACGCCCGCCGCAGCGGACCGGACGCCACCCACGGCGACGTTGCCATCGACGCCAGCGCAAACCTGGATATCCAGGGCGCTCGCTCGATTGCCGTCAACGGTATGTGGCAGTACAGCGATGCCGACTATGGCAGCGATCCGGCGGCCAGTGGCCGTCCTTATCAGGTCATCGACCAGGCCTATCTGGATGGCAAGCATCAGGACAGCCTCGCCTTCATCAACGCGGCCCTGGCCAACAGCGATTTGATGCAACGTAGACTCGCCGGTCTGAACAACGCCCGTTATGCCGATGCGTTCCACCTGCGGCCCGGCGTCGAGATCGTCAGCGCCACGGCCGACGGCGACCTGGTGGTGCAGGGAGACCTGGACCTGTCCCGTTATCGCTACGCCAGTGTGAACCCGCACACGCAGAAAACCGACCTATACGGTTCCGGCGAGGCCGGTGCGCTGACCCTGCGCGCCGGTGGCGACCTGAGCATCTACGGCAGCATCAACGACGGTTTCGCGCCACCGCCGCCCACGCAGGATGACAAAGGCTGGGTGCTGCTGCCCGGCATCGATTTCACCGGTGGCGACATCGTCGTTCCCGGTGCCGGCGTGACGCTGGCCGACGGTACGGCGTTCCCGGCGGGAACCACGCTCAACTACGACTTGCCGATCAAAGATGTGACCCTGGCTGCCGGCACCCGGTTGCCAGTGGCGGCGATCCTCGATCAACCCTTGGAACTGCCGGCCGGCACGGTGTTGGCGGCCGCAGTGCATGACGCTTCCGGCAACCTGCTGTTTGCCGCAGGCACGTTGCTGAGCCGCGCCCAAACACTTGAAGTCGGCACGCAGTTGGGTGCCGGCATTGTGCTGAACGATGCCACGGCGCTGCGCGGCTTCACTTGGCCGAAGGGGGTCGCGCTGCCCAACGTGGCAAACGCGGGCAATGCGCAGACCAATATCCTCAAGTTAGAAGGTAGCCTGATCTTGAATCGCGGTTCACTGATTCCGTCAGGGACTGATGTGAAGTTGCCGGACGGTGTCGAATCAGTGCAGTTTCGTCCAGAGGTCGCGGGCAGCGACGGCCGGATGTGGGCCATCACCCCGATGCTCGCTGAAGGCTCCCAGTCCTGGTCGCTGAGACTGGTCGCCGGGGCCGACACGACGGCTGCAGACAGCCGGATCGTCCGGCCTGAACCCGTCCATGGCGACTTGCGTCTCGCCGACAGCCACTACGGTATGTTCGGTGTGCTCGTGCCTGGAAAGGGCAGCCTGATATGGACCGAAGCGGGCGTAGAGGACATGTTGAACAACGGGATCACGGTCGAACTGGGCCAGCCTGTCGACGAAACCATCTTTCGCGATATTTTCGGTTACGAATCGGCCGAAGCTTTTTGTGCTGATTTTGGTGGCAATTGCACGCTCCAGGCTTCTTACAAATGGACCAAATCAGCAGAGGATCAGCTGGCAAATTCAGGCTTCGAGGTCAAGGCCGGTGAGCTGATCAGCCAGGCCGCGGCGCAATTTTTCAAATTCGATTCAGTCCAGTCGTTTTGCGACGCAGTACCGGAAATTTGTACACCCGCTGACGGGGAATACAATCCGGTTGCCGGCAGTGTCCGTCCAAGTGTCCTCCGCACCGGCACCGGCGACCTGGAACTGCTGAGCGGTGGCAGCCTGCGCATGGATTCGTTGTTCGGGATCTATACCGCCGGCACCTCGTCGGCGCCGACGTTCCCGGGCGATCCCTACAACCAGCCCAAGGCCTTGGGCGGCAACGACACGGTGCTCAACGACGAGGATGGCAGCAATGAAAGGCTGGTCGATGGCGGCACTGAAAGTCTCTATCGCGCCTGGTATCCGGACGCGGGCGGTAACCTGTTGCTTAAGGTCGGCGGTGACCTCAGCGGTAATCTGACCGCGCCAGTCAACTCTAACGGGCGACCGAACCCTATCGACATGGGCCAGGATTCGGCCAATGTGGGCAATTGGCTCTGGCGCCAGGGCAATGGTGATTCAGCGAACAGCCAGCCGACCGCTTGGTGGATCAACTTCGGTAGCTATACCGCGTCGACGGTGTCGGGTGGCGCTGATCAAATGGCCGCTTTCACCGGATTCGGGACCTTGGGCGGCGGTGATCTGGATGTACAGGTGAAGGGTGACGCGGGGGTGTTGAACCAACTCGCCGGTAGCAACTTCAGTTCAAACATCAACGCTCGTAGCCAGGGGCTGCTGTTGGCGGTGGGCAGCACCGGGCGGGTAGGTGCCGATGGGAGTTTGCAATTGACCGGCGGTGGTGACCTCAACCTGCGCGTAGGCGGCGCCTTGAATCCCGATAGCGTGTTCGCCAACGGGCATCTCAACGGCGCGGTCATCAACCTGCGGGGGCACGCGCAGATCGACAGCGGTGCCATCGGTCGAATTGACCTGCGCTATGGCAACGTTGCTTCGGCACAGTCTCCGGGGGAAACGCGTGCGTACGACTCCTTCAGAGCCACACGTAGCCGGCCAACAGGTGGGCTTACCCTGATGCCGGGCGATGCGACGTTTAATCTGACCACTTCGGGCGACCTGGTAGTGATGGACGTAGCAGACCCGGGCCGGGCGCCGATGATGAGTGTTTCGCCCTTCAAAAGTGGTGCGACCAACGGATCGGGGGTTAGTTGGTTTACGTTGTGGACCGCCAACACGGCAATTGATCTGTGGTCATCGGGGGGGAATCTGACGCCTGTGGTGCCAGAGGTCGAGACGGATCTGGCTGTGGTCTACCCATCGATCCTGAGGGCTGTGGCGGCCAACGGCAGTCTTTACTATGGCAAATCCTCGATATGGGATGGAACCGGCTACAACGGCAACAATCGCCCAGCCCTGCTGCTCGCTCCCGGCATCAACAGTGAGCTGCAATTCATGGCCGGCGATTCCATCTACGGCGGCGATATGTCGGTCAGTCGCTCCGGTGCCGCATCGACTGCCTTGGCGACGCCGTTGCGACCAGCCTTTGTCGGTATCGTCGATGGTTTCATCATAAAGGCCAGCAATCTCTCAGCCGATGGCAACCCCGCTCGCCCTGATGCGAAAATATTGCCTCTGTTTGCCTTCGACACCAGCAGCGCTTCCAGTGAATGGGCTCTCAATGTCGATCCTGCTCGCTTCTATGCGCTGGAAGGTGATTTGCTGGCAGTCGCCACTGGACGGTCAATGACATCGGCATCCGTTGGCAGGTGGCCGGGGCGAATCGCCTACGAAGGCGTCGGAGCTGTACGGATGATGGCTGGGCGAGACATCGTCAGTAGCGGGATTCCACTGGGCGGCTCGTTGAGCAATAACTCCGAAGCGGGAAATTACACCAGCGCCGGCAACCTCTTCATCCACAACAACCCCACCGACATCTCCATCGTCTCGGCCGGGCGCGACATCCTCTACAGCAGCTTCAACGTCGCCGGCCCCGGCCTGCTGGAGATCACCGCCGGGCGAAATATCCTGATGGACGACAAAGTCAGCATCACCAGCCTCGGCGCCGTGGTGCCAGGGGATTCGCGCCCTGGCGCGAGCCTGGTGCTGCAAGCCGGCGCGGGCCTCGACGGCGCGGATTACGATCGCTTCGTCAAGGCCTACCTGGACCCGGCGAACCAGGCCTTGGCCGGTGTGCCCCTGGCGAACCAGGACGGCAAGGTCGCCAAGACCTACGAGGCGGAACTGGTGGATTGGCTCAAGGAACGCTTCGGCTTCAGCGGTGACACCGAGCAGGCCCGCAGCTACTTCGCGGCGTTGCCGGCGGAGCAGCAGCGGGTGTTTGCCCGCGATGTGTACTTTGCTGAACTCAAGGCCGGTGGTCGTGAGTACAACGAAGTGGGCGGCGTGCGCCAGGGCAGCTACCTGCGCGGGCGGGAAGCTATCGATTTGTTGTTCCCAAGCAAGGATGTGGCGGGTAATGCGATCACCTACAAGGGCGACATCATCATGTTCGGCGGGGCCGGGGTGCACACCGATTTCGGCGGCAGTATCCAGATGCTCACCCCGGGCGGCGGGCAGACGTTCGGCATCGAGGGCAACGCGCCGCCGTCCACCGCCGGGGTCATCACCCAGGGCGAGGGCGATATCCAGTTGTATGCGCAGAACAGCATCCTGCTGGGGCAGAGCCGGATCATGACCACCTTCGGTGGCTCGATCCTCGGCTGGTCGGCCCAGGGCGATATCAACGCCGGTCGCGGTTCGAAGACCACCGTCGTCTACACGCCGCCCAAGCGTTTGTACGACACCTGGGGCAACGTGACCCTGTCGCCGTCGGTGCCGAGTACCGGTGCCGGTATCGCCACGCTCAACCCGATTGCCGAAGTGACGCCGGGCGACATCGATCTGATCGCGCCATTGGGCACCATCGATGCGGGCGAGGCGGGGATCCGGGTGTCGGGCAACGTCAATATCGCAGCATTGACCGTGGTGAACGCGGCCAACATCCAGACCCAGGGCAAATCCTCCGGTGTACCACTGGCGGCCACGGTGAACACCGGCGCCATCACTTCGGCCAGTTCGGCGGCGTCCTCGGCTACGCAAGCGGCTGAAGACGTGGCCCGTCAGCAACAGAACGCGGCGCGGCAGAACCAGGCGTCGGTGTTTACCGTACAGGTGGTGAGTTTCGGCTCCGAACAACTGGCCCCGTCCCGCGACGGCGCCAGCCGCGAAGCCCCCCGCGCCTACGACCCGGCCAGCCCGGTCCAGGTATTGGGCGCGGGGCCTTTGGATGAACAGAGCCGCCAGCGGTTGACCGAGGAGGAACGGGGGCGGCTGAGTTTGTAAGAGACCGAGCTTGCAGTGAGGTTGGCTGTGCTGGCCTCATCGCGAGCAAGCTCCCACAGGGTTTACCGGTGATCAATCTGTGGCGGATGGTTTTGGAGGTTTTTTGTGGCGAGGGAGCTTGCTCCCGCTTGAGTGCGCAGCGCTCATCGCTTTTTGGGGGCCGCTGCGCGCCCCAGCGGGAGCAAGCTCCCTCGCCACAGGACCGTGTCGTACCCGGAACCATTATGGGAGCGAACTTGCTCGCGATGGCGGTTGTGAAGAGGTTACAGCCACCTTGGCGTGGTGAAGAACGAGGCCATTTCCGAGCGGGCCAGGGCGGCGCCGAAGTAGGGGCCTTGGACATGGTCGCAGGACACGTTGCGCAGTTGGCTGAATTGCCGCGCGTTTTCGATGCCTTCGGCGGTGACCATCAGCCCTACGCTGCGGCTCAAGCGGATCATCGCCAGGACGCCTTCCTTGTCATCCTCCAGGCCTAGCTGCGTGAGGATGTTGCGGTCGAAGCGGATACCATCGAACGGCTGGTCCAGTACTTCACGCAGGGAGGCGATGCTGGTGCCGAACTTGTCGATGTTGATCCGCACGCCGAGGTCCTTGAGCGCATGGAGGGTGCTGGCGACGGTCTTGTGGTCGGCCAGCAGGACCCCTTCGGCCACTTCCAGGGTCAGCCGGTGGGGCGCCAGGCCGCTCGTTTCGAGGGCTTCTTGCACTTGGTTGATCAGGAAGCTGCTGTTGAACCAGCGGGGTGAAACCGCGATGGAGACACTGACGGCGCTCGGCCAGGTGGCGGCCTCTTCACAGACGTTGATCAACATCCAGGTGCCCAGTTCTTCAAGCTGGCCCGAGGTTTCGGCCACCGGCATGAAGTCGGCCCCGCCCAGTTCACCTTTCTCGGGGTGGTGCCAGAAGGTCTGGGCTTCGAAACCGTGCAGTTGTTCGGCGCTGACATCGAAGCGGGGCAGGTAACGCAGTTCCAACTGATCCCGTTGCATGGCATCGCGCAGTTGCTGCTCGTATTGCCGCCGGTCGCGGGCCAGGTTGCCCATGGCTTCCACATACACGCGCCAGGTGTTGCGGCCGGCTGCCTTGGCCGCATACAAGGCGATATCGGCGTGGCGCAACAGTTCATCGGCACGTTCGTCTCCGGGCTGCGACCAGGCAACGCCGATGCTCACCCCCAGGTACAGGGTATTGCCGTCCAGGTGCATGGGCCGTTGCATGCAGTCGATCAGTCGTGCACAGAGTTGATCGAGATCGTCGGCATCGCCGGGCTCGGGCATGACAATGACAAACTCATCACCGCCCAGACGCGCCACCAGATCGGTGCTGCGCACATTTTGCTGGAGGATATGCGCAACTTCCTTGAGCACCTTATCGCCCACGGCATGGCCCAGGGAGTCGTTGACCGGCTTGAATCGGTCCATGTCCAGGTTCAGCAGCGCCAGGGGCGGGCGATCGGCTCGGTCCAGGTGTTCGCGCAGGCAATCGAACAAGCGGTTGCGGTTGGCCAGCCCGGTCAGCGGATCATGCAGGGAAAGGTGCTTGATCTGGGCCAGTGCCCGCAATTCGTCGGTGATGTCGGTGGCGGTGCCGCGAAAACCCAGGGTGCCGGCTTCGATGGCCCGTACCGACAGTTTGCAAGTGCGGATGCGCTGGTTGCGCGCGGTGTACTCGCACAACAGCGGCGCCGAGCAGACGCTGTTGGCACCGCCGAGCAGCCATTGGGCAATCGAGATCGAGCCGCCATGGGGGTGAAGCAGCCGGTGCAGAGGTTTGCCCAGCCATTCCGTGGGGCTGAAGCCGGTTACTTGTTCGAAGCGCTCCGACAGGTAAGTCAGCGTCCCGGTCGCATCGACCTCCCACAACCAGTCGGAGGACACTTCGGCGATGTCGCGGAAACGCTCTTCACTGCGTTCCAATGCCTTGCGGTGGGCCAGCAGGCTGGCGTATTGGCTTTCCTGGGCACGCAGCATCATCAAGGCATGGCGCAGAACGGCCAGCGCCAGAATCCCCAGCACCAGTAACGCCACGGCCAGCAACGGCAGGAGGAATTTTCGCAGGTCCTGGCCCGGGGTTTGCGGCCGCCAGGCCAAGGCTTCCAGGGTCAGTTCGTCGAGCAGCAGTTGGGCGGTATCGGCTGGGCCCGGTGTCCTGGCAATATGCGCATCGGGCAGGGCGAAGTCCCGCGCCAGGTTTTCCAGGGCTCCGGGATCAAGGACCTTGACGAAGAGCATCAGGCTGGGCGGGCCGGGGATTTCGGGCACGCTGTTGTCCGTGCCAATGGTGATGGCGGACGCGGCGACAAACGCCGGGGCGTCCTCGTGATGGAGCATCTCGACGATGACTTCGTCGTGGTTTTGCGCGGCACTGGCTTTTTTGCGCAGCGCTCGCAGGTCACCGGCCAGCCAAGTGTCGGCATCGACCTCGCTCATCTGGCCATCGATCACCGAATAGACGGTCTGGCCGGTTGGCGAAATGACAAACACGGCCTGGTAGCCATAGAGCGAAAACACGCTGCTGCCGACGTTTTCCTGGTCATAGGCCCATTCCTTGTCCATGTCGACATGCAGGTGCCGGTAGGCGTCGCTCCACTTGGAGTAGTCGCTCAGGTCCCGTCCGATCCCCGTGCGGATCCCCTCGATGGCCCGTTGGGCGAAAAACAGGCTTTGTTCACGGGCGCGGCGGTCCTGGGCACCGGTGATGTTGAGCAGCACGGCAATCGCCAGTGCAGACATGACAAACAGCAGGAGCATGATGGCCGGGAACGTGCGACGGGTGAAACTTCGGGTTGGCGAGCCCGGGGAAAGCACGGTCGAGTCGTTGCCAGCAATTTCAATCATAAAAATAAGTCATCAGCCAAAAAGCGATTTCACCCGCACCTGTCTTATATCGGCTGTCTGGCTGATTTACTTAGGCGTGTTAACGAAGGGGCCGACAGGCTGCATTGCCTCCATCATATGCGCGCCTTGAAGCGTGATGCCCACTGGAGCGCGTGATTTTGTTGGTGCGGGCAGGCCATAGTTGAAATGCACCAGCCAGTCGCTGCGTTTTATCGGCGCAATGGCCAGCCATCCCCACACCACGCAGAAAGTCAGGAGCAGGGACCGTTCATAGCGACGATGCAGCTCAGCGGTTGGCATCGCGTCAGCCTCACTCTTTATTCGTGCGCTGGCCCGGCAGGAGGCTGCTCAGTACCTGCTTGGCGGTCTCGACCACGATCCCTCGCTCGTTTGGGTCGCCTTGGAGCAGGGTCGAGGCAAATTTTTTCGCCTGTTCCAGCTTGATGTGCGGCGGCAGTGGTGGCACGTCGGGGTCGGTGCGAAATTCGATCAACACCGGACGATCCGCCGCCAGCGCGGTTTCCCAGGCCGTGGCCACGTCGTCCTCGTGCAGCACCAGGATGCCCTTCAAGCCAATGGATTCGGCGAACAGGTGGTAGGGCACGTCGGGAATGTCCTGGGAGGCTGCGAATTTTGGATCGCCCTCCATTACCCGTTGTTCCCACGTCACCTGGTTCAAATCCCGATTGTTGAACACCGCACAGATCCAGCTGCCGTTGGCCCAGGTGCGCCAGTATTTGGCGACGGTGATCAGCTCGGCCATGTTGTTCATCTGCATGGCGCCATCGCCCACCAGGGCGATCACCGGCCGTTCTGGGTGACAGAACTTCGCCGCGATGGCGTAGGGCACGGCGGCGCCCATCGACGCCAGGCCGCCGGACAGCGAACACATCATGCCGCGCCGGATCTTCAGGTCGCGGGCGAACCAATTGGCACAGGAGCCGGAATCGCAGGTGATGATGGCGCGCTCCGGCAGCCGGGGCGACAGTTCGAAGGTGACTCGCTGCGGATTGATCGGCTTGGCGGCTACCAAGGCGCGTTTTTCCAGGGTCCGCTCCCAGCGTTCGCGCCAATGTTCGATTTTCTTGCGCCAGGCGCGGTCGGTTTTTTCTTCGATCAGCGGCAGCAGGGCGCGCAAAGTATCGACGCTGTCGCCGTGCAGGCTGACTTCCATGGGATAACGCAGGCTGAGCATGTCCGCCTGAATGTCGATCTGCACGCCGCGGGCCTGGCCTTCAGGGGGCAGGAATTCTGCGTAGGGGAAGCCGGAGCCGATCATCAGCAGCGTGTCGCAGCCGGCCATGAGGTTGTCGCTGGGCTCGGTGCCAAGCAGGCCGATGGTGCCGGTGACCCAGGGCAGGTCATCCGGTACGGCGGCCTTGCCCAGCAGTGCCTTGGCCACCCCGGCGCCGAGCTTCTCGGCGATGGCGATCACTTCGTCGGTGGCATGCAGCGCACCGGCACCGACCAAAATGGCGACTTTCTTGCCGGCATTGAGGACCTCGGCGGCCTTGCGCAGGTCCTCTTCGTAGGGGACGACGCTGGGCTTGCGGTAACCGACGCCGGAGTGAACCGTACCGTGCTTGTGGCGTGGCGCGGTGTATTCCATGTCCTGGAGATCGTTTGGCAGGATCAACGCTGTGACCCGGCGCTCGCCTATCGCCGTGCGTACGGCGCGGTCCAGCAGGTGGCGCACCTGGGCAGGCACACTGGCCTGCTGCACGAATGCCCCGGCCACGTCCTTGAACAGGCTGACCAGGTCCAGTTCCTGCTGGTAATGCCCGCCCAGCGCGGCGCGCGCCTGCTGGCCGCTGATGGCGAGCACGGGCATGTGGTCCATCCGCGCGTCGTAGAGGCCGGTCACCAAGTGCGATGCGCCGGGCCCGGAGGTGGCGATGCAGACGCCCAGCTCGCCGGTGAACTTGGCGTGGGCGCAAGCCATGAATGCGGCCATTTCCTCGTGGCGGGCCTGGATAAAGCGGATTTTTCCCTGGGCGCGGTTCAAGGCGCCAAAGACGCCGTTGATGCCATCGCCCGGATAGCCATAGATACGGCGAACACCCCATTCGTAAAGACGTTCCACCAGAAAATCACCGACGGTCATGCTCATGCCTGTCCCTCGTTTCAGGCCGCCGTCGCTTGGCGCGACGTGCAGCGGTTGACGTTCATACAGGACTTGACCGGTGCAGGCCGTCCAAGGTTTCGATTTTTTCAAGGCCAAGGCCCTGTGCAGGCGCTATGTACGAGCTGTGTAGGAGCTGTGTAGGAGCTGTCGAGCGAAGCGAGGCTGCGATCTTTTGATCTTTCGCTTGAGACTCAAGTGTCTGGGGAAAGATCGCAGCCTCGTTGCACTCGACAGCTCCTACAGACCAGTCGCGTGTTTCAGTCGTTGACGGCGCTGGGTGGCCTGGGCCAGCTTGCCCAGCAGGCGGATGGCGGTGGCGGCGCAGATCAGGCCGAAGGGCAGCACATACCAGGCGCTCATGGGGATGCGTTTGAAATTGGAGTAGGCAAAGATCGCCGCCAGCACCCACATGCCGGTGACATGCAGGCGCTTCCAGGCCTTGAAACCGATCAGGCGCGTGGTGCTTTTGAAAGAGGTCAGGGCCAGCAGCAGGATGAACACGTAGCCTACGGTGCCAGGCACGTTGCCAAGGGTGGTGCGGCCCGGCCAGAACTCGGGATTGAGCTGGCCGTAGCTATAGATCAGCACAGCGTGGACCAGATGGGAAAACGCAAAGGCCAGCCCGATGAAGCGCCGTTCGCGCACCAGGGACCGGCTCAGGGGCGAGGGCACCAGCACCGCGCATGCCGAGGCGGTGAAGGCCAGAAGGAACAAGGCAAAGGATGAGCGAGCCGTGGCGCGAATGGCACTGCGCACGCCTTCGGTCAGGTCCGGATTGAGCACCAGGATCAACCCGGTCATCAACAGCACCAGGGCGGCGAGCAGGCTGAACAGTGACCAGCCCTGATAACGAACGGGGGATGCAGTTGCGGTAGGCATGTAAAGGCTCCTTGGGTGTCGAGGCCCGGTGCTGATAGTCGCCGGGATACGAGCAGTCTTTCAAGCCGGTGTAGGCGGGGTATGTCCGCAACGCAGCATTGTGCAAGTTTGTGTATGCCGATCATCCGCAGACGCACTGGCATACAAACCGAAGCCCGGCCTCATGCCAAACCCCTGTGGGAGCTAGTTCGCGATGGCATCAGGTCAGTTGAACAGGTGCTGGCAGATGCACCGCTATCGCGAGCAAGCTTTGCTCCGACAGATCTGATGGGTGTACGACTGGAGAGCCAGGTCGGCTGTCAGGCCGCCTCGCGGTGGACGTTGATCTCGGCGCCCCGTTAACCACGCTGGCCGAACGCAGGCACCGAGTGGTGGGGCAGAAGCGTTTTGCTTGCTTTTGACTGGGCCGGCTTCCGGGCTCTTCAAAAGTGAGCCGCCGTCAGGGCGGAACCCTAAGTAGCCGTTACCGCAGCAATGGATATGTACCCAGTCAAAAAAAACGGCCAGCTCTCAGGCCGCTATCGCGAGCAAGCTCCCCACAGAGGCTATGTCAGCTCGCGAATGCCAACCGCAACTCGGCGCACAGGCCGCCGCCGTCGCGGTTGCTCAGGGTCAATGAGCCGCCCATGGCGATCGCCAGTTGCTGGGCGATGGCCAAGCCCAGGCCGGTGCCGCCGGTTTCCCGGTTGCGTGAACTTTCCACGCGGTAGAACGGCTTGAGCACTTCGGCCAGTTCCTGCTCGCTGATCCCGGGGCCGCGGTCCAGTACCTGGATCGCCAATTGCCCGTTATCGGCGAGCTGCACATGGATTTGCGCCGCGCCGCCGAACTTCAAGGCGTTGTCCACCAGATTGACCAGCACCCGCCGCAAGGCATGGGGGCGGGTGTCGATGACGGCGGCGTTTTTTCCGGACAATTGCACGTCCTTGCCCGTGTCCTGGTAGTCGAACGCCAGGCTGTCGAGGAACGCATCCAGGCTGATCCGGCAGCTGGCCTCGGTGGCGCCGTGGATGCTGCGGGCATAGGCCACGCCTTCACGCACCAGGTGCTCCATTTCGCTCAAGTCGCTCCACAGCTTGTCCTTCTCGATCCCCTCGTCCATGAACTCGGCGCGCAGCTTCATGCGCGTGATGGGGGTCTGCAAGTCGTGGGAAATCGCCGCCAACAACTGCATGCGCTCCTTGAGGTAGGCGGCGATGCGGTCCTGCATGGCGTTGAACGCTTTGGCGGCATGCACCACTTCGGTCGGGCCTTTCTCGTCCAGGCGCACGCTATGGGCGTTCGGGTCGAGGGTTTCCACCGCCTGGGCCAGCCGGGTCAGTGGGCCGACGGCGAGGCGCACGGCCAGCCAGGTGCAGCCGATCAACAGCGCCAACTGCCCCAGCAACACCATCGGCAGCCATGGCGAGAGGGGCGTCATCGCTGGACGTACATCGATGGTCAGTGGGCTGCCATCGCCCAGGCGCAGGTGCGCCTGATAGTGCATTTTCGGCCCGGGAATCTGCTTGAACGTCAGGCCATAGGCCTGGCCGATGGCTTCCTGGATCGAACTGACCGAAATCGGCGCGTCGGCAAGATCCATCGGTTGCCCAGGCTGGCCTTCGTCGAGCAGGTAGCCATAGTTGCGCCGGGCGAGTTTGGGCAGCCAGGCCTGGCGTTCGGCGGCAGGCAGGCGGTCGAGAATGGCGACCGAGGTCGAGACATCGGTTTCCAGGGTGCCGAGCATGGTCGACTTGGCGCTCTGGTAACGCTCGTAGTACTGGGCGCCGAAGGACAGGCCCTGGGCCAGGATCAGGCCGATCAGGAAGATCAGCGACAACCTCGAGGCCAATGTACGCGGCCAGCGCAGCGGCAGGCTCATACCGAGGCCTCGAGGATCTCCACCGGCAGCGAGAACACGTAGCCTTCGCTGCGCACGGTCTTGATGTACGCCGGCTCGCGGGCATCATCGAGCAGGCGCTGGCGCAGGCGGCTGACCAGCAGGTCGATGGAGCGATCGAACAGGTCGGCGTCCCGGCCTTGAGTCAGGTTAAGCAACTGGTCGCGGTTGAGCACCCGTTGTGGATGGTCGAGGAATACCCGTAACAAACGATACTCGGCACCACTCAAGGCAACCATGGTGCCGTCGGTGTCCAGCAGGTGGCGGGCGGTGGTGTCCAGGCGCCAGCGTCCGAACGCCAGCAGGCGACCGCTCTCGGTAACCACCAGGTTAGGCGGCAGCATGCGGGTGCGGCGCAGCACGGCGTTGATGCGCGCCAGCAGCTCACGGGCGGCGAAGGGCTTGACCAGGTAATCGTCGGCGCCCATTTCCAGGCCGATGATGCGGTCGGTTTCGTCGTTGCGCGCGGTGAGCATCAGTACCGGCGTGGCCTTGTGCTTGCCGGCACGCAATTCCCGGCACAGCACCAGGCCGTCGTCGCCGGGCATCATGATGTCCAGCACGATCAGGTCCACCGGGGTGGTTTCCAGGAAGGCGCGCATTTGCCGGCCATCGGCAACGACAGTGGTGCGCAGGCCATTCTTTTTCAGGTAGTTGCCAACCAGCTCTCTGATCTCGCGATCGTCATCCACTATCAACACGTGATCGACATGATCCATGGTGTCCAGCTCCTCGGCGTTTCGTTGTGAGCAGTCTACAGGCGCCGGCCGGCCCGGCTCGCGGCGGTTTGTATTGCAGTGTATCTGGCGCGCGACGGATACACAGCGATGCAAAAAGCCACCTGGCTCGATACAGGCGCGATACCTGCGCGGCATTCAATGGCGTCCATCGAGGCAACACGACAGGCCTCGGCAGATAAACCCATTGAATCGAGGAATCGCCATGAACAGCAAAGCCATCTACGCCGCCTGCCTTTTCGCTGCACTGAACATTTGCACGCTGTCGGCCCGGGCCGAAAGCACCGTGCAGGCACAGAACTACACCTACGGCACCCACCTGGACATCCAGAAGGTGCTGTCCCTTAGCGAAGACGCCAACCCTGTCTGCGGTGTGGTGAATGCCCAGATGACCTACCTGGATTCGGCAGGCCACAAGCAGGCGCTGGACTACCGCAAGCTTTCCGATAACTGCAATGACGGTAACTGAGTCGCCGTGGAAGCCAACTTGTGACAGTAAACCTGTGGGAGCAAAGCTTGCTCGCGATAAACGATGACGCGGTGATTGCCAGAAATCGAGGCGTCTGCATCGCGAGCAAGCTTTGCTCCCACAGAGGCGCTGCCCGATTGGGTGTGTTCTGTCTATCTACCTACCATTGAGGTGTTGCCATGCTTCTGATCGCTTTTCTCGGCGGGATCCTGACGATCCTCAGTCCCTGTATTCTTCCCGTGGTGCCGTTTCTGTTCGCCCGGGCCGATCGCTCCCGTGGCTCGGTGCTGCTGACCCTTGGCGGCATGGTGCTGACGTTTGCCCTGGTCTCCAGCCTGGCAGTGGTCAGCAGCGAGTGGGTGCTGCGTGCCAGCAGTGTTGGCCGGCAAGTCGCCTTGGTGGTGATGGTGGTGTTTGCCTTGTCACTGATCTTCAGTCGGGTCGGCACCTGGTTGGCGCGGCCACTGGTCAGCCTGGGCAATCGCCTGGACGCCGGCGCCGGGCGGATGGCCGGGCCTGTGGCGTCGGTGCTGATCGGGGTCGCCACCGGGCTGCTCTGGGCACCGTGCGCCGGACCGATACTTGGGGTGATCCTGACCGGGGCCATGCTGCAAGGCGCCAGTGCACAAACCAGCCTGCTGTTGCTCGCCTACGGCCTGGGCAGCGCCTTGTCCCTGGGGACGCTGATCCTGGCCGGGCGCGGACTGGTCGGGCGCCTGAAACTCTCGCTGCCGATCACCACCTGGCTGCGCCGGGGAACGGGAGCGGTGGTGTTGCTGGCGGCCGTGGCGATTGGCACCGGGGCGGATGACCGCTTGTTGGCGGCGACTTCCTCCCAACAATCGGCCACCCTGGAAAAAAGCCTGCTGGAGAACGTGCCCAAGGCCATCGACTATGTGGTGAGCAAAGCCGGCGCCAGTTCCATGCCGGCCCTCCAGTCCCAGGGCGCCATGCCTGCGCTGGACGGCGCGGTGCAGTGGTTGAACTCACCCCCGCTGAGCAGCGAGTCACTCAAGGGCAAGGTGGTGCTGGTGGACTTCTGGACCTACGACTGCATCAACTGCCAGCACACCTTGCCCTATGTGAACGGTTGGGCGAAGAAGTATGAAAAGGACGGGCTGGTGGTAATCGGTGTCCACACCCCGGAGTACGGCTACGAGAAGATCATCGACAACGTCCGCGAGCAGGTGCGCAAGCTGGACATCCACTACCCGGTGGCGATCGACAATCAGTATGCGATCTGGCGCGCCTTCAACAATCAGTACTGGCCCGCTCATTACTTCATCGATGCCAAGGGGCAGGTGCGCTACAGCCATTTTGGCGAAGGACGCTATGGCGAGCAGGAGCAGGTGATCCAGCAGTTGTTGCAGGAGGCGAAGGCGGGCCAATAACTCATGGCGAGGGGCTTGCTTGTGCTGGGCCCTGTAGGAGCTGGCGAAGCCTGCGATCTTTTGATCTTTGATCTTTTGATCTTTCGCTTGGGATTCAAGTGTCTGGGGAAAGATCGCAGCCTCGTTGCACTCGACAGCTCCTACACGGCTCCTACACGGCTCCTACACAGTTCCGGCATAGTTCCGGCACAGCTCCTACGCGGCTCCTACGCAGCTTCAGCGGACTCGGAGGGAGTAGGGCTTGTGCAAATGCTGGCCCCTTGCTCATTTACATAAGGTCAAACTTCTTTCTTTTCAGAAAGTTGGGCGACAAACCTATGCGTATTTCTATGTGGGTCGTGGCGACGTTTCTCTTGTTCGCCGTCTCGCTTGAGGCCCAGGCCAGGGCGCTGACGCAAAACCAGAAGTCGGTGTGCCGCTGGGGTTCGGACATCGCGGCAGGGGCGCAGGCGTCGAAGCTTTCCGGCGTAAGCCTGTATGGCGCGCGCAAGAGGCTGCAAGTGCGCAAGTTTCCTCGGCCCTGGATGCGCATGACCGCCCTGGGCATTACCGAGCAGACCTACAACAGCGCCTCGCGTCTCAAGCCGGTCGCGGTCAAGCAGACTTACTACGAACAATGTGTCCGTCATGAATTGGCGCGCCGATAGGCCTTCAGGCCGGGCTGCGGCCAGGCATTTCGATGCCATGCAGGTTTACCCGTCGATACAGGGTTGCCCGGGAAATGCCCAGGGCCCGGGCGGCGGCGGTGGGTTTCCAGCGGTGGCGCACCAAGGCATCGAGCAGTGCCTGGCGTTCGGGGCTGGCGCTTGGCTCCGGCCCGTGATCGGCGGCGTCCTTGCGGTGCATTGACTCGGGCAGGTGACTGAGCTGGACCACACTGGCTTCGCACACCGCGCACGCATAACGCAGCACATGGCGCAGTTGGCGGACATTGCCCGGCCAGTGATAACCGAGCAGGCATTCCAGGGCTGCGCTGCTCAATTGCACGGTTGTCCCGCACAGCGCCGACTCCTCGGCCAGAATTCGATTGATCAACGCCAGTCGGTCGCTGCGTTCGCGCAACGGTGGCAGTTGGAAGCGCGCGCCGCCCAGGCGGAAATACAAATCCTCGCGAAACTCGCCGGCGGCCACCAGTGTCTCCAGGTCGCGGTGGGTGGCGCAGATCACCTGGATGTCCACGGCCTTGCGCCGGGACGCGCCCAGCGGCGCCACTTCACCCTCGGCCAAGACGCGCAGCAGGCGGGTCTGCAAGGCCAGCGGCATGTCGCCGATTTCATCCAGGAACAAGGTGCCGCCATCGGCCTGTTGCAACAGGCCCTGCATGCCTTTGGCCGAGGCGCCGGTGAAGGCGCCGGCGACGTAGCCGAACAATTCGCTCTCGATCAGGCTTTCGGGAATCGCGGCGCAGTTCAATGCCACGAAAGGGCGATCACGGCGCTGGCTGGCCTGGTGCAACTGACGGGCGAACACTTCCTTGCCGGAGCCGGTTTCGCCCTGGATCAGCACCGGCAGGTTGCGATCCTTGACCCGCACCGCCAGGCGCAGACTGTCGGCCAGGCGTGGATCGATTTCCAACGGGGTCATCGCCACCCGCGCACGTGAACCGGCCCGTTGGCGTGGCGCGCTCAAGCGCCCGTGCATGGCGTGATCGAGCGAGCAGAGGCTTTCGTCCCGGGCACGGTGCAGCAACTGCTGGTCGAACACCTGGCCGATGTGTTGCGGCAACTGCCCGTAATGTTGCAGCAGGTACTGGCGGGCGGCCGGGTTCAAGGCTTGCAGGCAACCGTCGTCGTCCCAGGCGAACAGGAAGTCCGGCTGGCTGTCGACGTAGCCGGCGTTGCGATGGGCCCGCAGTACCCAGTAGCCCTGGGCGCTGCTCATGAAAAACGCCTGTTCGATCTCCCGGGCGCTCTGCACCACCATTTGCCGGATCAGGTGCTGCGAGCGCCGATCATCCGGCGAGCGCACCGCCGAGACGTCCAGCACCCCGAGCAATTCACCCTGGGGGTCGAAGACCGGCGCGGCGGAGCAGGTCAGGCCAATGAACGCCGCCCGGAAATGGTCGCGCTTGTGCACCGTCACCGGGGCCTTGGCCGTGAGCACTGCCGCCACGCCGCAGGTGCCTTCTTCACCCTCCGACCAACAGGTGCCCAGGTACAGCCCGGCCTTGCGACAGTCATTGCGAATCGTGCTTTCCACCCGGTAGTCGATGGTCTGGCCCTGGGCATCGGTCAGTAGCACGCAGTAGTCGGCATCGCGGACCCGGCCATGCAGGCGCGCCACTTCTTCGCTGGCGATATTGAGGAACAGCTCGGAGCGCTCGCGGCATTGCTTGAGCACGTCCTGGGACAGGATGCGCGGGCCCTGCAGCGAACCGGGATCCAGGTGATGTTGCTCCATGGACCGGCGCCAGGAGTCGAGGATCAGGTCCGGGACGGGCAGTTGTGGCAATTGGTTCGCGTTTTTCACCACGCGACTGACGCAATCCACGTGCGCCCGGGAGTGAGCGGAAAGCATAGGGGCCTCCGATTCAGCTTCTTATCGTTGTGCGCACATTAAGCGCCGTTCGCCGGGTGCAGACAAGCTCGACGGGTTCTACGGGCGGTGTGAGACGCCACGTCTCAGGGTCTCGCCGCAACCTCGTGCAGGCTGACATGGGGCGTCTCACCGGGGCTCGCTTCGCTTCATCACAAATCCCATAGGGACCGCTCTGGCCCGGGCCTTGAGCAGGTTTTTTTCACAACTGGCACCGCCCTTGCTCTACCTCTGGGGCCCGCTCGACGGGTCATCCAATAATAACAACGAGGTGTCTATGGTTTCCTGCCCAGGCCGTGTGCCTGCCCCCTCCACGGTGGTGTCATGAGTCGCCGGCCATTGACCGTGGGCATCATAGCCAACCCCGCATCGGGCCGTGACGTGCGGCGCCTGACCGCCAATGCCGGGCTGTTTTCCAGCACCGACAAGGTCTCGGTGATCCAGCGCTTGCTGGCCGCTTTCGGCGCCACCGGCATCGAGCAGGTGTTGATGCCCACCGACATGATTGGCATGGCCGCCGCCGTGCTGAAGAACAGCCACAGCCGCCAGGCCCGCAGCAGCCACTGGCCGGCCCTGGAGTTTCTCGACCTGACCCTGCGCCAGACCGTCGAAGACACCCGCCGGGCCGCGCGTCTGATGGCCGAGCGCGAGGTGGCGCTGATCGCCGTGCTGGGTGGCGACGGCACCCACAAGGCGGTGGCCGCTGAAGTGGGGGACATTCCGTTGCTGACCCTGTCCACCGGCACCAACAACGCCTTTCCCGAACTGCGCGAGGCCACCAGTGCCGGGCTGGCCGGTGGGTTGTACGCCAGTGGCCGGATCCCGGCGCAGATCGGCCTGCGTCGCAACAAGCGCTTGCTGGTCTGTGACGCCGGACGTGGCTTGCGCGAAGTCGCCCTGGTGGACGTCGCCGTGTCGCCGCTGCGGTTTGTCGGCGCCCGGGCCATCAGTCGCGCACAGGACCTGGCCGAAGTCTTCGTGACCTTCGCCGAACCGCAGTCCATCGGCTTGTCGGCGCTGTGCGGCTTGTGGTTCCCGGTGTCACGCCAGGCACCGGGTGGCGCCTGGATGCGCCTGGACCCGCGATCGCCCGAAGCGCTGCTGGTGCCGCTCGCGCCGGGCCTGCTGCAGGGCTGTGGCGTGCTTGCAGCAGGGCCCCTGGAACCTGGCATCGCCCACGGCCTGTCGCTGTCCAGCGGCACCCTGGCCCTGGATGGCGAACGGGAAATCGAATTCAACGCGCAGGACCGGCTCACGGTCACCCTCGATGCCGGCGGCCCGCTGAGCATCGACGTCAACGCGGTGCTGGCCTACGCCGCGCAACAGCGTTTGCTGGCCATCGGCCGCGAACACCCGCAGCACCCTCTGAATCTTCTAGAAGACACCCCAGGAGAATAAAAATGTCGACACCGCTCACCCACGATCAACTGCTGCACGCCTACCAGGTGATGCGCACCATCCGCGCCTTCGAAGAGCGCCTGCACGTGGAGTTCGCCACCGGCGAGATTCCCGGTTTCGTCCACCTGTATGCCGGCGAAGAAGCCTCGGCCGCCGGCGTCATGGCCCACCTGGGCGATGACGATTGCATCGCATCCAACCACCGTGGTCACGGCCATTGCATCGCCAAGGGCGTGGACGTCTACGGGATGATGGCCGAGATCTACGGCAAGAAGACCGGCGTCTGCCAAGGCAAGGGCGGCTCGATGCACATTGCCGACTTCGAGAAGGGCATGCTCGGCGCCAATGGCATCGTCGGTGCCGGCGCGCCGCTGGTGGTCGGCGCTGCCCTGGCGGCACGGCTCAAGGGCACCGACAGCGTCGCCGTGGTGTTTTTCGGCGACGGCGGCTCCAACGAGGGTGCGGTGTTCGAAGCCATGAACATGGCCTCGGTGTGGAACCTGCCGTGCCTGTTCATCGCCGAAAACAACGGCTACGCCGAAGCCACCGCCTCCAATTGGTCGGTGGCCTGCGACCACATCGCCGACCGCGCGGCGGGGTTCGGCATGCCCGGGGTGACGGTGGACGGCTTTGATTTCTTTGCCGTGCATGAGGCCGCCGGGGCCGCCGTCGAACGCGCCCGTGCCGGGGAAGGGCCGTCGCTGATCGAGGTCAAGCTGACCCGCTACTACGGCCACTTCGAAGGCGACGCCCAGACCTATCGGGCGCCCGACGAGGTCAAGCATTTTCGCGAGAACCAGGACTGCCTGATGCAGTTCCGCGAGCGCACCACCCGGGCCGGCTTGCTCACCGTCGAGCAGTTGGACCAGATCGACAAGGAAGTGGACCTGCTGATCGAAAACGCCGTGTACAAGGCCAAGTCCGATCCCAAGCCTTGCGCGGCGGACCTGCTGACCGACGTCTACGTCAGCTATCCCTGAACGCCCTTCGAAAAAACAAGAATAGAGAATTTCATCATGGCGAGAAAAATCAGCTATCAGCAGGCAATCAACGAAGCCCTGGCCCAGGAAATGCGCCGCGACTCCAGCGTCTTCATCATGGGTGAGGACGTGGCCGGTGGTGCCGGCGCGCCCGGTGAAAACGACGCCTGGGGCGGCGTGCTCGGCGTTACCAAGGGGCTTTACGACCAGTTCCCCGGCCGCGTGCTGGACACGCCGTTGTCGGAAATCGGTTACGTCGGTGCGGCAGTCGGGGCCGCCACCTGCGGCGTGCGCCCGGTGTGCGAACTGATGTTCGTCGACTTTGCCGGCTGCTGCCTGGACCAGATCCTCAACCAGGCGGCGAAGTTTCGCTACATGTTCGGCGGCAAGGCCTCCACGCCGTTGGTGATCCGCACCATGGTCGGCGCCGGCCTGCGCGCCGCCGCCCAGCATTCGCAGATGCTCACGTCCTTGTGGACGCACATCCCGGGGCTGAAAGTGGTCTGCCCATCGTCGCCTTACGACGCCAAGGGCCTGTTGATCCAGGCAATCCGCGACAACGACCCGGTGATCTTCTGCGAGCACAAGTTGCTCTACAGCATGCAGGGCGAGGTGCCGGAAGAGCTCTACACCATTCCCTTTGGCGAGGCCAACTTCCTGCGCGATGGCAAGGACGTAACCCTGGTGTCGTACGGGCGCATGGTCAACACCGCGATGGACGCAGCGCGCAGCCTGGCCGGGCGGGGCATCGACTGCGAAGTGATCGACCTGCGCACCACCAGCCCGCTGGACGAGGACAGCATCCTGGAAAGCGTCGAGAAAACCGGACGCTTGGTGGTGATCGACGAGGCCAACCCACGCTGTTCCATGGCCACCGATATTTCGGCGCTGGTGGCACAAAAAGCCTTTGCCGCGCTCAAGGCGCCGATCGAGATGGTCACCGCGCCGCACACCCCGGTGCCGTTCTCCGATGCGCTGGAAGACCTGTACATCCCTGATGCGGCGAAAATCGAACAAGCCGTGCTCAACGTGATCGAGTGGAGCAAGCGCTGATGAGCCAGATTCATACCCTGACCATGCCCAAGTGGGGCCTGTCGATGACCGAGGGCCGGGTCGATGCCTGGCTCAAGGAGGAGGGCCAGGCCATCACCAAGGGCGATGAAGTGATGGACGTCGAGACGGACAAGATTTCCAGCAGCGTCGAAGCGCCGTTTTCCGGAACCCTGCGCCGCCAGATCGCCCGGCAGGACGAAACCCTGGCGGTCGGCGCCTTGCTCGGCATCGTGGTCGACGGCGAAGCCAGCGATGCCGAGATCGATGCGGTCATCGAACAGTTCCAGTCGACCTTTGTGCCCGGCGATGCGGCCGACGAAGACAGTGGGCCGAAACCGCAGAAAGTCGAGTTGGACGGCCGGGTGATCCGCTATTTCGAGCGGGGCGAGGGCGGCACGCCGCTGGTGCTGGTGCATGGTTTCGGCGGCGACCTGAACAACTGGTTGTTCAACCATGAGGCGTTGGCGGCCGGGCGTCGGGTCATTGCCCTGGATCTGCCGGGCCACGGCGAATCTTCGAAAGCCCTGCAACGCGGCGACCTGGACGAATTGAGCAGCGTGGTGCTGGCCTTGCTCAATCACCTGGACATCAATGCTGCGCATCTGGTGGGGCATTCCATGGGTGGGGCGGTGTCGCTGAACGCCGCACGCCTGATGCCCCAGCGAGTCCGGTCGCTGACCTTGATCGGCAGCGCCGGGTTGGGCGCGCAGATCAACGGCGGCTACCTGCAAGGTTTTGTCGAAGCGGCCAACCGCAACGCCCTCAAGCCGCAACTGGTGCAACTGTTCTCCAATGCCGAACTGGTCAACCGCCAGATGCTCGACGACATGCTCAAGTACAAGCGCCTGGAAGGCGTGGACGCGGCGCTGCAGCTACTGTCAGCGACGCTGTTCGCCGACGGCCGCCAACAGGTGGACTTGCGCGAAGTGGTGCAGGCCGGCCACGTACCGACCCTGGTGATCTGGGGCAGTGACGACGCGATCATCCCGGCGGCCCACAGCGACGGGCTGAGTGCCCAGGTCGAGGTGCTGTCCGGCCAGGGCCACATGGTGCAAATGGAAGCGGCCGAGCAGGTCAACCAGCTGATCCTCGGGTTCATCGAGCAGCACTGATCAAGCGGGCGGCGACATGCGTCGTCGTCCCTATAAATTCTGGAGGCAACGTTATGAACGTTTCAATCAAGCCGACCCGCAGCATGCGCGCCGCTGTCTGGCATGGCCGCAACGACATTCGCGTCGAAGACGTGCCACTGCCGATTTCGCCGCCCGCCGGTTGGGTGCAGATCCGCGTGCAATGGTGCGGCATCTGCGGCTCCGACCTGCACGAGTACGTAGCCGGGCCAGTGTTCATTCCGGTGGACGCGCCGCACCCGCTGACCGGGATCAAGGGCCAGTGCATCCTCGGCCATGAGTTCTGCGGCGAGATCGTCGAACTGGGCGCCGGCGTCGAGGGCTTCAGTGTCGGTGAACCGGTGGCGGCGGACGCCTGCCAGCACTGCGGCACCTGCTATTACTGCACCCATGGGCTCTACAACATTTGCGAGAACCTGGCCTTCACCGGGCTGATGAACAACGGGGCGTTCGCGGAACTGGTCAACGTACCGGCCAACCTGCTCTACAAACTGCCCGCCGATTTCCCTGCCGAGGCCGGTGCGTTGATCGAGCCATTGGCGGTGGGCATGCATGCAGTGAAAAAAGCCGGGAGCCTGCTGGGCCAGAACGTCGTGGTGGTGGGTGCCGGCACCATCGGCCTGTGCACCATCATGTGCGCCAAGGCCGCCGGGGCGGCCCAGGTGATCGCCTTGGAAATGTCCGGTGCACGCAAGGCCAAGGCCCTGGAAGTCGGGGCCAGCCACGTGATCGACCCGAACGAATGCGACGCCCTGGCCGAAGTCCGCCGCCTGACCGCTGGCCTGGGGGCCGATGTCAGTTTCGAATGCATCGGCAACAAGCACACCGCCAAACTGGCCATCGACCTGATCCGCAAGGCCGGCAAGTGTGTGTTGGTGGGCATTTTCGAGGAACCGAGCGAGTTCAACTTCTTTGAACTGGTCTCCACCGAGAAGCAAGTGCTTGGCGCGCTGGCCTACAACGGCGAATTCGCCGATGTGATTGCCTTCATCGCCGATGGGCGCCTGGACATCTCGCCGCTGGTGACCGGACGCATCCAGCTGGAGCAGATTGTCGGCCAGGGCTTCGAGGAGTTGGTCAATAACAAGGAGCACAACGTGAAAATTATCGTGTCTCCCGCACGGATCTAAGAGCGCCTGACGTGGGCGATTTGGCGATGGCCGGCAGCGGCCATCGCATTTTTTCCGGCCAGTGGAGACTTTCAGCCCGGCCGATAGTCTTGCCAGACGGTCCTTTCGTTGAGTTGCAGTGGCTGCTCTTCCTCTTGCCGAAACCTACGGTCGCAGTCGAGGAAGAACTCATCGAGCTGCGGTGGCTTGATGCCGGTGCCACTGAGCATCGAATGCACCTGGCCGCGGTGATGGATCTGATGTTCGAACAGGTGCAACAGCAGCCGGTCGATACGCTCGCGCACCACACCGTCGACCCGCACCAGCTCCACGGAGCGGGCGAGGTCTTTTTCCCGCAGGGCTTCGCAGAACGCCACCAGCCGCTGATCGGTTTGGGTTTGGCTTTGCTTCAGTGGGGCAAAGGCCAGGGTTTCGGAAAAGTCCTTTATCTGCCCATCGCGGTCGCCTTCCAGGGCGGTGAGGTAATAGCGGTCCACTTCCAGGATGTGGCAAAGCGTGGCTTGGATGGACGGGAAGAACCCCGTGCGCGACGCTTCGTATTCGGCCTCGCTCAACTGCGCGCAAGCGCCGAGTAGCCTGTGGTTGGCCCATCGGTTGTTCAGGGCCTGGGCCAGGAAATAATTCATGGGAAGCCTCGTCAAAACGGTGTGGGAGCGAGCTTGCTCGCGAAGACGGCGGTACATCCAGCATAGTCATGTCAGACAGACCGCTTTCGCGAGCAAGTCGGATCGCCGCACCGCCGCTCCCACAGGGGGTTCTTCATCTGCCTTGCGGGTTAGGTCGGACCTTAAAGCCCCACATCCGGCAACATCGGCCGATTCGCCAGGGCCTTGGCCATGATCTGCTCCACATACGCCCGGTCCGCTTGCGGCAGGGCCAGGCGCGGTGGGCGGGTGAGGGCGCTGCCGCGGCCGGCGATGGCTTCGCACAGCTTGATGCATTGCACCAGGTCGGCGCGGGCGTCCAGGTGCAGGATCGGCATCAGCCATTCATAGATCGGCATCGCTTCGGCAAAGCGTCCGGCGCGGGCCAGGCGGAAAATGGTCTCGCCTTCCTTCGGGAACACGTTGGACATGCCCGAAACCCAACCTTCGGCCCCCACGGCGAGGCTTTCCAGCACCACGTCATCGAGGCCGGCGAACAACACAAAACGGTCGCCGACTTCGTTGCGCACGTCGATGAAGCGCCGGGTGTCACCGGAGGAATCCTTGAAACACACCACGTTGTCGCAATCGGCCAGGGAAATCAGGATGTCCGGTGTTACGTCATTCTTGTAGATCGGCGGGTTGTTGTAGACCATCAAGGGCACGTCGGCATGCCGGGCTACGTAGCGGAAATGCTCGGCGGTCTCGAACGGTTTGGAGCCGTAGACCAGCGCCGGCATCAGCATCACCCCGTCAACCCCGACCTTGCGCACCGCGTTGGCCACCTTGGCGGCTTGCACGCTGGTGAATTCGGCCACGCCGCAGATCACCGGCACGCGGCCACGGGAGGCGTCTACCGCCACTTCGGTCACGGCGATTTTTTCCTCGGCGCTCAGGGACGTGTTTTCCCCCACCGACCCGCAGACCACCAGGCCGGAGACGCCATCACGAATGACGTTGGAAATCACTTCGTGGGTTTTTTCCAGGTTGATGGAAAAGTCATCGTTGAATTGGGTGGTGACGGCAGGGAAGACGCCGCTCCAGTTGATGCGTTTGCTCATGGGTTGTCTCCGGTTATGGTATTTCGTATACGCAGATAAAGGTGAATTCACAACAAATCCGCTGTGGGAGCAAAGCTTGCTCGCGATGCAGGCGCCTCGGTTTCACGGAAAACCGCGTCATCTTCATCGCGGGCAAGCCTTGCTCCCACAGGGCTGTATGCAAATCTGAAAATCATGCACCCGGCCAGGTATCCGAAAGCCGATAGCCCTCGGGCCACGGATCGGCCGGGTCGAGCAACAGCTGATGGGTGCCGGTAATCCACGCCCGTCCGGCAATGCACGGATAAATCGCCGGGCGTCCGGCCACCTCGGTCAGTGAGTCGATGCGGCAGTGGAATTCGGAACCGATGATCGAGCGGCCGATAAACCGTTCGCCGACCTGCATCAAGCCCTTGGCGTGCAGCACCGCCATGCGCGCCGAACAGCCGGTGCCGGTGGGCGAGCGGTCGATCTTGCCAGGCTGGATCACCACGGCATTGGCACCGGTGGCGATGCCGTTTTCCTGGACGATGGGCGCGGCGATCTGGCAGAACGAGATGTGCGACCAGTCGGGGTTCAGCGGATGCACGAAGCCCAATTGTTCGTTGGCGGCGCGGGTGATCTTCAAGCCCATGGCCACCAGCTCGGCGGCTTCATCAGGGCGGATGGCAAAGCCCAGGCGCTGGGCGTCGACGATGACAAAACTGTCGCCGCCGTAGGCGGTGTCCACTTGCAACGAGCCCAGGCCCTCGACTTCGATCCAGGCATCGAGGCGGTCGGCGAAGGAGGGCACGTTCTTGATCTCGACCCGTTGCACCTTGCCGTCGCGGCAGTCGGCCACCGCTTCGATCAGGCCACCCGGGGCCTCGAGCACCAGGCGGGTCTGGGGTTCGGTCATCGGCAGGATGCCGCTGTCCAGCAGCACGGTGGCGACGCACAACGAGTTGGAGCCGGACATCGGCGGGGTGTCGGCCGGTTCCATGATGATCCAGGCCATTTGCGCCCGCGGGTCCTTGGCCGGCACCAGCAGGTTGACGTGGCGGAACACACCGCCGCGGGGCTCGTTGAGGACGAAGTTGCGCAGGGTCTGGTCCTGGGCGATCCAGCGTGATTGTTCCCACACGGTGGCGCCAGGGGGTGGGGCGACGCCGCCGACGATCACGTCGCCGACTTCGCCTTCGGCGTGGCAGCTGATGACATGGATGACTTTTGATGAGCGCATGAATCAAATCCTTGTGTTGTCTGGTCGGGCCTCATCGCGGGCAAGCCTTGCTCCCACAGGGTTCTGGGGTGGACACATGGATTGAGCTGTGTACACAAAACCAGTGTGGGAGCGAGCTTGCTCGCGATGAGGCCATCGGCTATTTCACCGACTTGAGAAACGCCGCCGTCTCCGACTGCACCGGATTGCCGATCACCTGGTCCGGCGGCCCGATCTCATGGACCCGGCCATTGCAAAAGAACGCCACGCGGTCGGACACGTCCCGGGCGAAGCGGATCTCGTGGGTCACCAGCACCATGGTCATGCCGTCTTCGGCGAGCATGCGCATGGTGTCCAGCACTTCGCCCACCAGTTGCGGGTCGAGGGCCGAGGTGGCTTCGTCGAAGAGCATGTAGTCCGGCGACATCGCCAGCGCCCGGGCGATGGCCATGCGCTGCTGCTGGCCGCCGGAAAGCTTGCCGGGGAAGGCCTTGAGCTTGTCCCCCAAGCCCACATGCTCAAGCTGTTGCACCGCCAGTGCTTCGGCGTCCTGCCGGCTTTTGCCCAGCACCTTGCGCGGCGCCAGCATCACGTTTTCCAGCACGGTCAGGTGGGGGAAGGCGTTCCATTGCTGGAACACGATGCCGATTTTCTGCCGCAGGCGATTGAGGTCGGTGGCGCGGTCATGGACCTCGATGCCGTCCACGCGGATGCTGCCTTTCTGGATCGGTTCCAGGCCGTTGATGCACATCAGCAGGGTCGACTTGCCAGAGCCGGAACCGCCGATGATCGACACCACTTCGCCCTTGTCCACCGTCAGGCTCACACCTTTGACCACTTCCAGGTCACCGAAGGATTTGTGTACGTTTTCGATCTCAATCATTTTCCTGCCACCTTCTTTCCAGGCGTGCGCCGAGGCGGGCGACCACCAGGCTCATGACGTAGTAAATGAGGCCCGCGATGCACAGCACCAGCAGGGGTTCCTGAATGCGCGTGACGATGGTTTGCGACGCCCGCAGCAATTCGACGATGCCGATCCACATCACCAGCGCGGTGTCTTTCATCACGCCCAGTACCAGGTTCAGCCAGCCGGGAAAGGCCACCCGCGTGGCAATCGGCAGGACGATGAAGCGCAGGTCCTGCACATAGCTCAGGCCCAGTGACCGGCTGGCCCGGCGGGTGCTCAACGGCACCGCCAGCACGCCACCGCGCACGATCTCGGTGAAGTAAGCCGCGGCATAGACCCCGAGGACGATGCAACCGACGGCAAAGGCGCTGAGGTTCAGGCCGACGATGCTCTTGAGCGAGTTGAACAGCACGAACTGGATCAGCAGCGGCACGCTGCGAAACGCATCCAATACCCAGGCCAGGGGCAGGCTGGCCCGCGGCAACAGCGCCCGCAGCAGGCCGAACAGCAGCCCGGCCAGGGTGCCCATCAGGATCGACCACGCGGTCAATTGCAGCGTGACCCAGGCGCCCTCGAGCAAGTACAACAGGTCGTTAACAGTGAGGCTTGTAGAAAACATGACCAGCCCTCAATAGCGGAACAAGCGCCAGGACAACAGCCGGGCCAAACCGACGATCAGCTTGGCGATCAGGTAATACAGCACCGCCGCAAGGGCGAAGTATTCGAAGGTGCGGAAGGTCTTGACGTTGTATTCCTGGGTGACACCGGTGAGGTCGTCGTTCAGGCCGACGACCACGCCCAGGGACGTCATCAGCACCGCCCAGACCATCTGGTTGGTCAACGGGTAGAACACGATGCGCAACAGTTGCGGGACGATGATCATCCGGTACGCCTGGAAAGCGCTCATCCCCAGGGAGCGAGCGGCGCGCATTTGCGTACTGGGCACGGCCTTGAGGCCGCCGCGAAAGTTTTCCGCCAGGTAGCCGGCGTTGTTGAAGGTGATCCCGGCCAGCAAGGCCAGCCAGGAACTGACGTGCAGCCCGAGGGAGCCGAGGCCGAAGTAGAGGATGTAGATCTGGAACAGCGAGGGCGTGTTGCGGGCGATGGACACCCAGCCATTGCCCACGCCCCGCAGCACGCGATTCGGGGCCTGGCGCATGACCGTCAGCACCAGGGCGATCAGCACGCCGAATATCATCGACAGCGCGGCGGTTTCGAACGTTACCCAGGCTCCGGCGAGCATGTCGGGCAGGGCGCGCAAGGCCGGGCGCCATTGGAAGCTGTAGTCAAACATGAGTCGGGCTCCCCGTGCGGGCGGTGGGTTGCAGCCACGCCGGCGGCTGGCCGCGGGTCGAGGCGGTGCAGGCGGCCTCGACGCATTCGGCGAGGGCGGCGAAGTGCACCCCACGCCCGACCAGGCCCGGTGCGTAGTGGGCGTATTTACCGGAGTTGGTCATCAGCGTGGTGGCGTGGGGCGGAATCACCGGTTCGCCCAACATGCACCAGCAGGTGTCGGTCACCAGCACCGCGCCGAAGGCTTCGATGGCGGTCAGATACCCGGCTTTGCGGGCCTGCTCCAGCACCGTCCGGCCACAGGTGATCGCCAGCACCACATACGGATGCTTGACCCGCCCCGCGCACAAGGTCGCGAGGGCGGCGAATTCGCTGAGGGAAAAATGCGGGTTACCCAGGGACACCACGTCCACCCAGTTGTCCCGGGCGCTGTTGAGCTCGCGCCAACTGGCAAGCAGGCCGGCGGCATCGACGCTTTCCTGCGGCAAGGTGACGTCGCTCTCCAGGACATCGGCCGGGTCGAGGGCTTCCGGCGTTACCCCGGCGATGTGGAACAACGGCGCGGCGCTGGTGGTGGCGAACGCGGCGCCGAAGGCCTTGAGGTCGTCCAGGGTGGGCGCGGCGTGTTCCAGCCCACGTATCAGCGGGATGCGCCGGCCCGCCAGGCTGCCGATGTGATAGCCCAGCAGCGGATAGAAACTGTCATCCACGTGACCCAGCGCCGGTACGTCGACGATCAGTTGGGCCTTGCGTGGATCGTCGAGATGGCAGCCGCTCAGCGGTGCCCGTCCGCACAGGGCGATGCAGATATCGAGGAAGTCCGGGTACTTCTGCGTGCGCGCCCCCAGCACGCTGTTGGCGTAGACCACCGCGTTGGATTCGGCCCAGACGATTTGTTCGCCGGCCTTTGGCGCGGTGTCCAGCAGGTAGGGGGCGCAGGTGAAACTCAGTTGGGCACCCATCGCCATGTAGGCATCGCCCAGGGCACTGGCCGGCTCGCCCAGGGCCGGATCGACGCCCAGTTCTCGCCAACGGCGCTGGTCCACGGAGATCGAGTTGAGGGTGGTGGGGACGCGAACCTTCGCCCCCCACTGCACCAGTTGTTCGGCAAAGCGCAGGCTGGCCGGGCCGGTGTAGATGCAGCCGTCGATGTGGGCCTGGGTCACGTCCAGCAGTTGCGTGGCGCCCTGGATCTCGGCCATGCGCAGCACGATTTGCATCGCCACTTGGGCGGCCTTGCCGTGGCTGCCGTCGAGCAACGCCCGGTCCTGTTCGCTCAGCGCCAGGGTTGAGGGCGTGGGCGGCTGCGACGCTGCGTCAGAACCTTGCCAACCGTCGTTTGGCGGCTGGCCAGACAGTGTCAGGACCTCGCCATCCAGGCGCACGAAACCCTGGCCACGCAGCCCATTGAAGGCCTCGTGCCCCACGCACACTACCGGCAGCGAGCGTTGGAAAATCACCTGCGCCACCAGCACGCCCAGGGTCAGGATTTCATCGGCTTCGGCCAGCACCAGGGCCGCCGGTGCATGGCCGTTGCTGATCAGTTCCATCAAGACGCTGCTGCCGGTGCAGGAGCCGCGTCCGCTGGGGATCGCCAGCACGCGCCCGGCCAGGCGCTGGCCACTCAAGGGATGGTGACGGTCGATGACCTCGCCGCTGGCCGGATCGACCCCGCCCCAGAAGCTCAAGCCAACATCGGCGAACAGCAGGGCGCCCTGGGCGGCACCCTCCACCAGGCTGCGGCCGTTCACACGGACAGGCGTGCTTGGCATGCGCCGATCCTCAGTAGTAGACCTGGGGAACGGTCAGGTTGGCCGGCGCAATGTCGGTGCCGACCCATTTGACGAACAGCTCCTTGTAGCGGCCCGTGCGTACCTGCTGGTTGACGAACAGGTTGAGGTAGTTGAGCAGGCCGTATTCGCTACGCTTGGCGCCGAGGGACACGTAGTCGATGACGTAGGGCGCGTCACCGGCGATCTTCAGGCCCTTGTACTTACCCGACTTGAGGGTCGCGGCGGCCACGGTGTTGGTCACCACGGTGGCATCGATGTGCCCCTGGGCGACGGCCAACAAGGTGTCGTTCTGCGACTGGTAGGCGCGGAAGCTGCCGCTGCCCCAACTCTTCTGGTCCTTCTCCAGGGCGATGGCTTCATAGGTGCTGCTGGTGTTGCCCAGGGCCTTGCCCTTGAGGTCGGCGTAGCTGTTGATGCCGGTGTTGTCGCGGGTCAGCACGACCATTTGGAAGGCGAAGTAGGGCACGGTCAGGCCCACGGTCTTGGCCCGCTCCAGGGTGTCGGATGTGGAGGCGACGATGACATCGGCGCGGCCGGACAGCAGCGCGGGGATGCGGTCGGAGAACGGCGTTTCCACCACTTCGGCATCGACACCAAGGACCTTTGCCAGATCGTGGCAATAGTCCACGTCGAAGCCCGCCGGCTTGTTGCTTTCATCGCGAAAGCCCATGGGCGGAAAGTCCAGGGTCACGGCGCAACGCAGCTTGCCCGAGCCGATGATGTCATCGAGCTTGTCGGCGTGGGCGGTGGCGATGAAAAGCGGGGTGAGGACAATGCCGAGGGCTACGGCCAATGCTGGGTTTTTCATAAATGCCTCGCTGTCGAATAAATGCGGTGAGATATCGTATTGAGGATTTCGTATACGATATTAGATAAGCAATCGGCGTGCCTGTTTCTGGTAGAGGCGCAGCAATGCCAGCAGAGGGCTGGTCTAGAGGCTTGCATACTAGGTGGTATCAAACAGGGGTAAGGGGGCAGTGCTGGGCCGGGGTGTTACAGATGGGAGCAACCACGGGGCCCGATGCCCCATCAGGGAACAAGTATCAGCGCTGATTCTCGCGGTATTGGCTGGGGGACAGGCTGGTCAGGGCGCGGAACTGGCGGCTGAAAGCGCTGTGGTCGGTGTAACCGCAGCGCAGGGCGATCTCAGTGATCGGCAGGTTTCTGTCGAGTAACAGCCGTGAGGCTTCTTCCAGTCGTGCCTTGTGAATCATCTGCCGCGGCGTGAGTTGGAAGATGCGTTTGCAGTGCCGCTCCAGTTGCGCCACCGACAACTCGGCAATGGCGGTCAGCTCGGCCAGGCTGATGGGGCGGGCGAAGTGCTGCTTGATATGGGCATCGACCGCCGCCAGTTTGTGGAACGCCGGATGGCTCGATTGCGGCAGTTGCAGGTCGCGGGAAATGCCCGCCAAGCCGACGACCTGGCCGTTTGGATCGTGCAGGGCGAGCTTGTGGGTCAGGCACCACACGGGCTGGTTGCCGTAATACAAATGCAGTTCGAGCTGGTCGGCCAACTCCCGCCCACTGGCCAGCACCCGGCGATCCTGTTCGGTGTACAGCGGGCCGAAGCGCTCGGGGAACACCTGGTCGGCGGTAAGGCCGAGCAGGTCGCCGCTGTGTTTGAAACCGCAGCGCCGGGCCAGGGTCTGGTTGACGAAGGCGTAGCGGGCCTGCTGGTCCTTGATGAAAAACACCACGTCCGCGAGGGTGTCCAGCAGCGGGGCTATGGGCTGCAGGCTGCGCAGCAGGGTGTCGAGGTCGCAGGGGGCGAGGGAAGTCAGCGAGGGATACATGGCCAGCGTCGTCTTTTTGGGGAAGCGAGTTTGCTCGCGATAGCGCAGTGTCAATCGAACATGTGGTGCCTGTCACTATGGGTTCAATCAGCACAGGCATAAAAAGCCCCTCGTCGTTGGCCGGCGAGGGGCAGGGCTCAAAGCGATCAGTCGGCCTTGATCGGCACGACCTTTTCCGCTTTCAGTGCTTCCGGTTTTTTTGGCAGTGTCAGCGTCAGCACGCCTTTGCTGAACTGGGCTTCGATCTTGTCGCTGTCGACGCCTTCTGGCAGGTTGAACACGCGTTCGAAGGAACCGTAATGGCGCTCGGACAGGTGATAACCCTTTTTCTTTTCTTCCTTGGTTTCTTTTTTCTCCCCCTTGATGATCAGGTTGCCGTTGGCCAGGCGGATTTCGATGTCTTTCTGATCCATGCCGGGCAACTCGGCGGTGATTTCAAAGCTCTTTTCTTTCTCGCTGATGTCCACGGCCGGCAGGCTGCTCATGGAGAACTCGCGACGCCAGAAGGGTTCGACATCGAACAACCGACGACTGAAAGGAGAAAGCGCTGTGCCCCGATTGAAGTCGTCGAACAGGTGGTCCACCTGCTGGCGGAGTCTTTCAAACGGATGCCAGAGGTCCGCCTTGGCGGGGGGCTGGGCGTTGTCTTCGGTGGTGACTGGCATTTTTTTCACTGAATTGGACATTTGCTTTTCCTCTTTGGTGAAGTCCGGACGGGTCTCGGCCCAATCGCCAGGCACCGTTGCCGAACAGGTCAATGCACGCTTGCGAAACTACAAGGACAGTTGGCCGGACCAGAGCATCCAGCCGGCGAAGATCGCTGCCACCCAGATCACCAGCAGCAGGCCCCAGCCGAAACCATTGAGGGCACGGTTCGTCCTGGCCCGTTGGGCGCTCAGATAGATCAGCGAGCCGGGGGCATAGAGCAGGGCACTGAGCAGCATGTACCGCGGCCCGGCGGCGTAGAGCAGCCAGATGCAATAACCCGTCGCGACCACAGCGATGGCCATGTCGCGCAGTTGCAGCCCGCGATGACCGGCGTAGGTCTGGCCTTGCCAGGTCATCTTCAACGCATACAGGCCGCTGAACAGGTAGGGCAGCAGGATCATCGAGGTGGCGAGTGAAATCAGCGCCAGGTAGCTGGCGCTCGAATACAGGGTCAGCAACAGGAACAATTGAATGCAGCCGTTGGTGATCCACAGCGCGTTGGCCGGTGCGCCATGTTGGTTTTCCGTGGCCAGCAAACGCGGCATGACTTTTTCCTTGGCCGGCGTGAACACCGATTCGGCCGCCAGCAGCGTCCAGGCCAGCAACGCGCCGCCCACTGACACGATCAGGCCGATGCTGATCAGCACCGCGCCCCAGGGCCCGGCCACCGCTTCCAGTACACCCGCCATGGATGGGTTCTTCAGGGCGGCCAGTTCGGGTTGTCTGAGGATGCCCAACGACAACAGGGAAACGGCGATCAGCAGCAACAAGGTAAGGACGAAGCCAATCACGGTGGCGCGGCCCACGTCGGCCCGTTCGGCGGCCCGGGCGGAAAATACGTTGGCGCCTTCAATGCCGATGAACACCCAGACCGTTACCAGCATGGTGCTCTTGACCTGGTCCAGCGTACTGCCCAGTGCCGGCGCGCCCCAGAAATCCACCACGAAGGTGTCCTTGGAGAAAGCGGCAATTACCAGCCCGATGAACAACAGCAACGGCACCACCTTGGCGATCGTCGTCAGGGCGTTGGCCTTGGCGGCGGTGCGCATACCGCGCAGGATCATCCAATGCAATGCCCACAGCACCACGGATGCACCGGCGATCGCAGCTTTGTTATTGCCTTCGCCAAACAAGGGGAAAAAGTAACTGAGCGCAGCGAACAGAATCACCAGATAACTGACGTTGCCGATCCAGGCGCTGATCCAATAGCCCCACGCCGAATTGAAACCGAGGAATTCGCCACCCAGGGCTCGGGCGTAGGCGAACACTCCATTGTCCAGTTCCGGTTGGCGGTTGGAGAGTGTCTGGTAGACCAGAGCCAGTGAGAGCATGCCCACGCCGGTGATGAGCCAGCCGATCAGGATCGCGCCGGCGCCGGCACTGGCCGCCATGTTCTGGGGCAGGCTGAAGATACCGCTGCCGATCATCGAACCGACCACCAGGGCGATCAACAGGCTCAGCGACAGGCGCCGGGGTTCGACCTTTCGCAAACTGCCGGCCAAAGGGTGAGGTTTGACGGTCGGGATGACCGGTTCTGTACCTTGCAGGTGCGTTGCCATGATCAAAGCCTCCATGAGACGGGAGGTCCGGTAACCTTCGTCGATACAAAGGTTCGAACGCCGAGTCTTAATGTCGACCTGTAGGCATTGGGGGGTATTGATGTAGATCAGATGTCATGCAGGCAGGCGTTACAGCTCAGCATGACGATGGCAACCGGCGACTTTTTGCCTGAGGCCGGGCAAATCCAGGATCGTGACATTGCGCCCGTGCATGTCCACCAGTTCTTCCAGACGCAGGTGGGCGATGCCCCGGCAAATCGTTTCCAGGCGCAGGCCCAGGTAGGAACCGATGGCCTCGCGGCTCATGCGCAGGACGAACTCGCGCGAGGAATAGCCGCGCATACTGAGCCGTTGCGACAGGTTCAACAGGAACGCCGCCAGGCGTTCGTCGGCGTTCATGTTGCCGAGCATCAACAGCATGCCGTGGTCGCGCACGATTTCCTGGCTCAGGAGTTTGTTCAGGTTGTGTTGCAATGACGGTAGATCGTGGGCGAGTTTTTCCAGGAGTGTGAAAGGCAGCGGGCAGACTTCGCTGTCTTCCAAGGCAATGGCATTGCAGGCGTAATGATCGGTACTGATGGCGTCCAGGCCGAGCATTTCGCCTTGCATCTGGAAACCGGTGACCTGTTCGCGACCGTCTACCGAAAGGACGCTGGTCTTGAAGAAGCCCAACCTCACGGCATACAACGAGCGCAGTGGGTCGCCGGTGCGATACAGCGCGGCGCCTTTCTTGACCTTCACCCGCTGGGCGATCAGGGTGTCGAGGCGCTCGACTTCGCCGCCCGTCAAGCCAATGGGCAGGCACAGTTCAAGCACACTGCAGTTCGAGCAAGCGGTCTTGAGGGCGTGCACCTGCAGAAGTTGCGATTGAGGCTCGACCATGGGGAAAATTCCTTTAGTTGGAGCAAGCATAGAAGACCAGCTCAGCCGTGCCTGTTTTTTGTCGCCCAAAGCACTACCGACTGTCGATAAGCGCAACGTGGGTACAAATGATGGGGGGCAAACCTACACGAAGAAGTTTGCAAGACGACGCTGGTTGCATCGGGGGGCGGGCGCGCAGGGGGGGCGCTGGAGCCGCTCGAACCGTGACGGTCCGAGCGGCGGTCAAATGGCTGTCAAACCAGTCGCAAAGCCAGCGTAGCGTGTTTAAGCGGCAGCAGTGGGGCAAACTCTTCAGGTGTCAGGGTTTCTTTTTCCACCAGCAGGTGGGCCCCGGCGTTCAGGTCTTCCCGATGGCTTTCCAGCAGTGTCCTGGCGCGTTGATAGGCTTCATCGAGCAAGGCGCGAATACCCAGGTCGACTTCCCGGGCGGTTTGTTCCGAATAGTCCTTGTCACCGATGTCCATGCGTTCGCCCAGGTAGGTCGCATTTTTACGTTCCAGCACCGCCAGGCCAAGCTCCGCGCTCATGCCAAAGCGGGTGATCAACTGGCGGGCGATATCGGTGGCGTGGGCCAAGTCATCGGCGGCCCCGGTCGAGACCTGACCATAGGCCAGGAATTCGGCGGCACGTCCTGCCATCAGGACCACCATGCGGTCCTTGAGCATCTGGTAGCTGACCAGAAAATGATCTTCCGTGGGTCGCTGCAAGGTATAACCCAGCGAGCCAATGGCGCGCGGCACGATCGAGACCTTATGGACCGGGTCCATGTTCGGCAGGTTGCTGGCCGCCAACGCATGTCCCATTTCGTGATAGGCCACCACTTGGCGTTCATCGGGGTGCAGCAGGCTGCTCTTGCGTTCGATCCCGGCAACGATGCGTTCCACGGCTGCCGTGAAATCGTCGAGGCTGACCGTTTCGGCACCGCGTCGGGTGGCGATGATGGCGGCTTCGTTGACCAGGTTGGCCAGGTCTGCGCCAGTAAAACCAGTAGTGATGTCGGCGATACGCTCGCTATCGAGGTCCTGGCCGGTGACGATTTTTTGCAGGTGAACCTTGAGGATCGCCTGCCGGCCTTTACGGTCGGGGCGATCGATCAGGATCTGTCGATCGATCCGGCCGGCTCGCAACAGCGCCGGGTCCAATACCTCGGGGCGGTTGGTCGCCGCGAGCAGCACGACCCCCTCACGAGGGTCGAACCCATCCAGTTCTGCCAGCAGTTGGTTGAGGGTCTGCTCCTTTTCGTCATTGCCGCCCAGGACGCCGACGCCGCGCATCTTACCCAGCGCATCGAGTTCATCGATAAAAATGATGCAGGGCGCGGCCTGTCGGGCCTGTTCGAACAAGTCATGCACGCGAGCGGCGCCGACACCGACGAACATCTCGACGAACTCCGACCCCGAGATGGAAAAGAAGGGCACGCCGGCCTCTCCAGCGATGGCTTTGGCAACCAGGGTCTTGCCGGTGCCCGGCGGACCGACCAGCAATGTACCTTTGGGGATGTGTGCCCCCAGACGTGAATATTTCGCCTTGTCCTTGAGGAAGGAGACGATCTCCACCAGCTCGACCTTGGCTTCGTCGATGCCGGCGACATCGGCAAAGGTCACGCCGGTATCGCGCTCGACGAATACCTTGGCGCGGGACTTGCCGATGTTCATCAAGCCACCCATGCCCTGTTTTTCCGCCAGCCCACGAAACAGGAAATACCAGATCACCATGATCAGCACGAAGGGCAGCAACCCGCCCAGCAGGCCCCCCAGGAAGGTGTTTTCGTTTGCGCCTGTGAACCCGACACCCGAGTGGGCGAGATCCGCCGCCAGCGCCGGGTCTACCCTCACGGTCGAGAACTGGGTGTGGCCGTCGATGGGTTCCTGCAACTTGCCACTGATCTGGTCTTTCTCGACCCGTAGATCGCTGACCTTCTGATTGCTCAGCAATTGCAGAAACTGGCTATAGGGGATGACCTGCACAGCGGGGCGCTCGAAAAACAGGAACTGCACGAGGCTGAACACGGCCAACGCAATGAAGAAGTAGGACAGGTTCCACTGGTGAGTTTTTTTCATGGCCATGACTCATCAAAAGACGCCGATAGGGGCTGCGTTGATGTCAGGTTGCAATTCCAGCTCATCCAGGACGGTCTTGCGCAAGGTCCAGTCATTCATCACCGCATCCTCTGCGTCAGGAAAAGACGCGGGCACACGTACCCGGTTCGTTGTTTCTACACCAGAGGCAGGCCGGCACATTGAGCTACATCAACAACGCTTAAGTGGACCTGCGCCTGGCCGGCCTTGTAGTTGATCGAGATCAGAGTGGGTGGATGCGGGCACTGGATACTCGGGGCAGCTGTCGCACGCTTTTTTCAGTCGCGGTCAACCGAGGAAATGATCATGAACAGGTACTTGTCTTTCGCCTTGTTGAGCCTCTTTTTGGCAACCAGTGGCGGATGCACTCACAAGCTCGACCAGGAAGTCGAGGCCCGGTTGGATTCGGCGCAAAACAACGCCGCAACGGCAAGGCTCAGGGCGGATGAGGCCTACAGGAAGGCTGAACAGGCCGAGATAATGGCCGAGCAGGCGCAACGTACCGCCGCAGAGGCGAGCATACGTGCCACTCGGATGACCGATTAGGCCACGCGCAAGTAATCAGCGGGTGGACGGGAGATGGGCAAGGGGCCTGGCGCTGAGCGTGTTCGTCGACCTTCGGTTTCCTGACACTTCAGAAAACCGGGTCGTGCCGTTTCAGTGGCTTGGATTTCAGCCTATCTTCAACGTCCGAAGGCGCGCGGCGTCAGTTGTGCGAGGGTCAGAACGGTCCCAGCTTGAGTGGGTACTGGATGACGATATACAGCCGGTCGATGTCATCTCCGCCCTGGCTGCTGTTGGCGCGATGGGTGACGTGGGACAGTTGCAGCGACAGGTCCTTGGCCGGGCCTGACTGCACGATGTAGTGCAGGTCCAGGTCGCGCTCCCAATGGCGCCCACCGTCCCCTTGTTGTGGACTGTAAGTGCCAGTGTCGCTATCGAACGGGTTGTAGGCGCCGCCTTGGGGGGCATGGCTGCCGTCGATCCCGCGTCCAGTCACATAGCGGGCCATGAAGCTCAGGCCGGGGATGCCCAAGGTGCCCAGGTCGAGATCGTAGCGTGCTTGCCATGAGCGCTCGCCCGGGCCGTTGAAGTCGGCATATTTGATCGAGTTGGCCAGGTAGATGGAGTCGCCGCCGACGAAATCGAAGGGCGTGTCGCCGTTGATTTTCTGATAGGCCAGGGTGAACGCCTGGGCATTGAGCCGGTATTTGCCACTCAGGCTATAGGCCGTGGTGTCGATGGCCCCGGCGTTGGCCTTGCCATAGTCGCGGGTGTGATACAGGTTGCCGTCAAGGAACAGTTCGCCAAGGGTGGTATGCAGGTTGGCATAGTACTGGCGCCAGGTATCGCTCAGTTCGGAGGCGTAGAGCGCGCCGCCCAGGGGTTGGCCGGTGAGCAGGTCGGCGCCGATGAAATCGATGGCGCCGTTGCGCGTCGTCGCGCCGTACCCGGAAAAGTCACCCTGGCTGGTCGAGGCGTCCTGATTCTTGAACGCACTGAAGTGAGCCGCTTGCAGGTCGACCCCTTCGAGCTCGCGGCTGGAGAGCAGCAGGCCGCTGGCGTATTCGGGTTGCAGGCGCTTGTCTGCGGTATCGAATACCGGGCTCTGCACAGTCATTTCGCCGACCGCCAGGGTGGTGCGTGAGGTGTTGAATTTCAGCGCGCCGCCCGCGCTGGAGTAATGGTCCTCGCTGCGCCCGTTCTCATCCAACGGCAATAATCCCGTTCCGGAATGCCCCTTGCCCCCGTCCAGTTTCAGCCCCAGGAATGCGTGGGCATCGATGCCTACGCCGATCGTGCCGGGGGTGAAGCCGGACTCGAACGAGGCGATGAAGCCCTGGGCCCATTCCTGTTTGTAGCTTTTGCCTGCCGGGGTCGCGGTGCGATAGTCATTGTTGAGGTAGAAGTTGCGGCTGAGAACTTCCAGCGTCGCCCCTTCGAGAAAGCCAGGCGTGCTTTGCGCGAGTTCCGCTGCCATCGCCGGTGCGGCGCTGCCGGTGAGCAGGGCAAGCAGCCAGAGCGGCTTCAGGGCGGCGGTTGAGTGGTGTGGTGCAGGCAACATGCTTCGTTTCCGTGTGAGATTGGGCGGGCGAAGGGGCGGTACTACTTGCAACCAGGTGTGTCCGGCTGAGCGCGCAGTTCCCGGCACCGCCAGGCAAACGGATTGATGCCTTCGCTGTGGGTGAAGATGTGACAAAAGTGCGCCTGGTCGCAGAACCCGCATTCCAGGCTGATTTGCGTCAGGGTCAAGTCGGTCTCCCGGATCAGTTGTTTGGCCCGGTCGATGCGCTGGCTACGGATCCAGGCCTGAGGGGACTGGCCGGTGCTGCATTTGAACGCGCGGGAAAAATGACTGCGGGACAGGGCGCAGGCCTTGGCCAGTTCGGCAATTTCCAGCGTGTCGCTCAGGCCGTCGAGAATCACTTTCTTGACCAGGCTTTCGCGCCAGGGCGACAGGCCGCCGGTGCTGGTTTTTCGCGTTGGCTCGATGGGCGCCCTGACGGTGGTGTGTGATGCATGAGCCATGACAAAAACTCCGTGTCAGTGGGAAATGCCTGGCGCACCGCACGGTGGGCGGGCCGCTTCCCGCTTGAGAAAACAGGTCTGGGCAGAGGGCTTTATTCTTGGGCGTGGGGCGCGAGCGTGCGAGTTAAACGTTGTTAATTGCGTTCAGGTGCAGCATCGGACGCTGCACTCACTCAGCACATGGCTGCAAGTTCTGCGGTGCGAGACGAGTGCATGATGAGCTTCTCCGGCTGGTGTATGAGTGGCCGTTCTTCTGACTCGATCAAGGTGAAGGTATGAAGCAATCTTTGGTGTGCACACTGCGCGGGGCGGGCCTGGCATTGGCGCTGACATCGCTGGGCGCCCTGGCCCAGGCGCCGCTCCAGGCCACTCAAGTACCCGGTTACTACCGCTTGGCGGTGGGCAACTACGAAGTGACGGCGCTGTTCGATGGCTACAACGATCTGTCGCCCAAGCTGCTCGAAGGCTTGAGCCAAAGCCAGATCCGTGCCTTGCTCGCCCGTCGCTCGATTGAAACGCCAGGGGTGCAGACCGCGTTCAATGCTTTTCTGGTCAATACCGGCAAGCAGCTGATCCTGGTGGACACCGGTGCCGGCCAATGCATCGGCGCCACGGCTGGAATGCTCTCGGCGAACATGCAGGCCGCCGGTTATCGCCCGGAGCAGGTCGATGCCATCTTGCTCACCCATTTGCACCTGGATCACGTCTGCGGGCTGGTCGACGACAAGCAGCAACCGCTGTTTGCCAACGCTACAGTCTATGCCGCGAAAGCAGAAGCCGATTACTGGCTCGATCCCCAGGCGCTGGCGAAGGCGCCGGCCGGTGCCCGGGAATTTTTCAAGATCGCTCAGGATTCCACCGCCCCTTATGTGGCAGCCGGCCGCTTCAAGACCTTCGCCAGCGGCCAGTCGCCGGTGCCCGATGTCGATGCCGAACTGGAGCCTGGGCATACGCCTGGCAGCACCACGTACCGTTTTACCTCCCAAGGCCAGAGCATCCTGTTCATGGGGGACCTGGTGCATAACCTGGCGGTGCAGTTCGAGCATCCTGAAGTGTCGATTCGTTTTGATGTCGACAATCAACAGGCGATCAAGAGCCGGGCCAAGGTGTTCAATGCCGCGGCCACTACCAAGACCTGGGTGGCAGCGGCGCATCTGCCGTTTCCGGGGATAGGGCATATCAGTGCAGTGGGCGGGCACTTCCAGTGGGTACCGGTCGAGTACGGGCCTTATCAACGGGCAGCCAAGGTGCCGATGATCGAGTGAAATCCAAGCGCTTGCGCCGTTAAAACAGGCGTAGCCTCGCTGCTGGAGGCCTCAACACCCGAGCGTCGGCGTCAGCGCGTTTGAACCTGGGCCTGCAACTGTCCGCCGACTATGGATATCTCCTTGAGCTGCAAACCGTCGCGCACGACGAACAATGCGTCCATCCTGCGTTCTTGGGCCAGGCGAGGACCTTCGGTTTCACCCAGCACCATCAGCGCCGTGGCCCAGGCGTCGGCGAGCATGCATGAGGATGACACCACGGTCACGGCGGCGAGTCGATTACGCAGCGGCGTGCCGGTTTTCGGGTCCATGGTGTGGCTGTAGGACTGGCCCTCGATGTCCACCCAATGCCGGTAATCCCCGGAGGTGGCGATGGCCGCGTCACTGAGCTCCATCACACCCATGACTTCACGCGCGCCCCGACAGGGTTTTTCAATGGCCACGACCCAAGGTGTTGCATCAGGTTTAAGCCCACGGGCACGCATTTCGCCGTCTATGCCCACCAGGTAGCGCGTGATGCCAAAACTTTCCAGGCAGCGGGCCAGTTCATCGACACCAAACCCCTTGGCGATGCCGTTCAGCGTGAGCTTGAACGGTGCGCGTTTGCGCACTTGCCGATGCCTTGGGTCAATGATCAGTGTCCCGCGGGTCGATAGCCGGACTTGCGACGCGAGCGCCGAGGGGGGGAAAGTGGTCATGGACCGTTCGCCGGGGCCAAACCCCCAGGCGTCTACCGGGTCGCCGACGGTGATGTCGAAAGCGCCATTGGACTGCTGATTGACGCGCAATGCGGCTGCCAGCACCGTGACCAGTTCATCAGGAACCGATATCCAGGTGTGCAAAGGCGCCGCATTGAGGCGATTGAGGTCCGAGTCGGGTTTCCAGGTCGACATTTGCCGGTCCACCCGGGCCACGGCGCTGGCCAGGGCGTGGCTGATGGCGGGGACATCGGGTTCGCCCTGGGCATGGAACAGGGCGGTGTAGCGCGTGCCCATGGTTTCGCCGTTCAGGCTGTAGCGTCGCGAATCAGTAGACATCTTCACGGTAGCGTCCCTGTGCCTTGAGGGTCAGCACATTCAGGTTGAGGGGGGCGAGCACTTCGTCCAGCGCCAGCATCACGCCCTTGGCCATCTCGCGACCGCCGCACACCAATACCTGGGCGCCTTTTTCGATCAGCCGACGTAACACAGGGGCGTCGCTGATCAGCCGGTCTTGCACGTAGGAACGGTCCGTGACCTGGGAAAAGGCCGCGTGCAATGCCGTCAGGCGACGGTCTGCCAGGTAATGGTTGAGTTCGGCTTCGTAGAGGAAGTCCGAGGTCGGGTTGCGCCCGCCCCAATACAAGTGCATGGGATGGTGGGCCTTGTTGTTGCGGATGAAACCGGCCAGCGGTCCGATGCCGGTGCCGGCGCCGATCAGGATCACCGGATGAGCGCCCGATGCCGGGCGAAATTGTGGGTTCGGTTGGATAAAGGCTTCGATGGGGGCCGCGATGTCCAAGCTGTGAAGAAATGACGAGCACACGCCACCCTTGTGCTTGCGTACGCAGATCTCCAGCACGCCGTCCTGTGAGCTGCTGGCCAGGGAATAGAAACGCGGGATGGGGTTGCCGGGCGGCAGGATGCCGACCAAATCACCGGCTTCAAAGGTGGGTAATGTCCCTGAAGCTTTGAAACGCAATACGTGGGTGGGAGCGTCGGCCTGTTCACCGTAGACAATGCGCTCGGCCAGGATCAGTTGATGGGTGCGTGGCGGCTGCGCGGTGTGGACCAGCGTCAGCTCATGCCCCAGCACTTCACCCACGGCGTGGCCCCAGCGAGCAAACTCCTGGGCAGACTGGCGGTTGATGGTTTCCAGGCCGATCAACGGCGTGCCGCCGGCCTGCAACAAGGCGTCCTGCACCTGGTGGGCAAACTGACAGAACCGGGAAAACTGTCGATCACCAAAGCCCAGCACGGCAAACGCCTGGCCGGGTTTCAGGCCGTTGCTGGCCAGCCGGGCAAGGAACTGCGAAGCCGAAGCCGGGGCGTTGCCGTCACCGTGGGTTGCGGTGAGGATGAACACCCGTTGCGCGTTGATGCAGGCGTTGGCGTATTGATTCATTGGCGCGCTGTGAACGCGGTGACCGGCTTGATGCAAGGCTTCATGCAATGTGTTGGCAAAGCCCCAGGTGCTGTTGGTTTCGCTGCCTACCAGGATCACGGTGTCGGCCGATTGCGCGCTGCTGTCATGATGGATGTTCGGCGCGGCTTTGCGGCGACGCCACCACATCAGGATGCCGGTGATGCTCATCACGGGTACGCAGAGTGCACTAAGGCCGAGCAACAGGCCGAGCCACCACAGTCCTTCACCGGTGTGCAATCGATAGATCCATTCGTAGACGGTGTGCATCCCGTCATGGGCTTGATAGGACAGCAGGGTGCCGCTGGCCGGGTCCACATAACCGTCACCCTGGGCCGTGCGCAGGGAAAACACGTCTTGCGGGTTATTGGGGCTGGGGTAGACAAGCTCGCGCAGGTCATTCAGATCGATTGAGGCCAAAGCGTGCAGGTTCGCCACCGGCAAGGCCGGGGCGGAGCTGACGCTGTCGGGAAAGGCGGGCTCGACCTGGCTGCCGTCGGCGATGAAGTCGAACGTCACGGCGCACAGATAGAGACCGCTCAAGGCCGACAACAGCAGCCCCCATAACGCCAGGCGACCGAGCTCAGCATGCCAACGCTGGCTGAAGTTGCCCCGCAGTGGACGCAGCAGGTTGCGCCAGCCGCCGACACGCCGGACCAGCAACAGTGCCCCGGACACCAAGAGCATCAGCATGACCAGCGCGCCGGCACCCGCGACCCCATGGCCCGGTGTCCCGAGGAATAGCGAGCGGTGCAGGTCTTTCATCCAGCGCGAGAAGGCGCCGGGCTCGTACGGTGCCAAGCCTTGACCGGTCAACGGGTCGACCTCGTCGGCGCCGACCTGGCCGTCACGGTTGTAGTAGACGATGACCGTGCCGGACGCCGTACGCTGGATCTGCTCCACCGCTGGAAAGTGCTCGGCGACGCGTCCGGCCAACTGGGCGACATTGACCTGCCCGACCGCAGTGGACGTATTGTTCAGGCGTTCGAGGGCCGGATCGACAGACAATGTCGCGCCGCTGATGGCCAATAGCATGACCAATAGGGCGGCAATCAAACCGGGCAGGGCGTGGAGCTGGCGAAGCATGTTCGGCCTCCGCAGATGGCAGGTGCTACAGATCGTAGGTAAAGGATTGGACGAAGGTATTGCCCGCCACTGGCTTGCCTGCGCCTTGCGAAGTCAGGGCCACGCTGACGTCGGCCCGGGCATCACGCTTATCCTCGACGGCGCTATCGATACGGATCTGATACCCGGCATCGATCAGGGTGTCAGCCAGCTCGACGCTGACTTTGAGTGTGTCGCCGCTGCCAACGCTGGCGCCGCTGACGCCGTCGTACTCGCTCGGGCTCATCTTGCTTCCACGGGCCCAGTCGGCCAGGTGCTTGTAGTACTTGGCCTTTTTGCCGGCCACCCAGAGGGTTTTCTGATACTGGCCGCTGGCATCGGTGACGTAGATCGCCAGGTACGCATCGTTGCCGCTGTAGCGCTTGAGCTGGGTGGTGAGGGTTATTTCACGGGCTTGAGCCAGCCCCGGCAAGGCGATGGCGCCGACGAGGCAGGTTGCAGCGATGATTTTTTTCATGGGGTTGTCCTTTTGATCGTTGGGGCGAGAGCCTGGACCTGCTTGCTGACAGCAACCTGAACGGCAGGGCCAACGCGTCGAAATGTCACGGTGCGGGGGCTGGGGCTGGGGTGAGGTAGGCGGTGGCATCGTCATCGTCCCGGAAGTAGACCTCGAGTTTGCGCAGGTGCAGCGACGCCGGTGCGTAGCGGGCTTCGATGACATTGCCCTGGCGGTCCAAGCCCTTGAGCTTGTAGCAGCCGTCGTCGACCTTGATGCGCTGCACCGTCCAGCCGTATCGCTGTTGCACCTGCAGGCGCAGGGTTTCCCGTGGCTGCCAGTCGTTGACCGGTTCGCTGCAGTCGTCATCGGCCAAGGCGTGACCGTTGGCCAGCACACTTATCAGCGCAGTGCTGGCAATAAAACCTGATTTCATGATCTGTCTCCTGCCGGGGTTTCGTTGTGGGCATACCCTACGGTGCATTCCTGACAGCCAGCTGAATCTTCAGATTCACGTCAGGTAAGGCCGCTAAGGTGCGGCACAACCACGATCACAGGAGCTGCCCGATGCGGGTTTTATTGGTTGAGGACTCGCCAAGGTTGGGGGAGGCGGTGCGCGAGCAGATCGCCGATGACGGCCATGCCGTTGATTGGGTGCACAACCTTGCCCATGCACGCAGTAGCGTGAGCACGACCGCTTATGACCTGATCCTGCTTGACTTGATGTTGCCGGACGGCCGAGGGCTGGACTTCCTGCGTCAGCGGCGCAGCGCAGGTGACGTGACCGCGGTGATCATCCTGACGGCCCAGGACCAGATATCTGATCGAATCGCCGGCCTCAATGCCGGCGCCGACGATTACCTGGTCAAACCCTTCGATCTGTTTGAACTGTCGGCCCGTGTGGCAGCGGTGGCCCGCCGTTACAGCGGCAACCCCAATCCCCAGATCAGGCTCGGTGAGCTGCACATCGACATGAGTGCCCGTACCTTGCATCGGGCTGGCATGGCCGTGGACCTCACTGCCCGGGAATGGGCGCTGTTGGAGGCGTTCATCCAGCGTCCCGGCGCGCTGCTGTCCAAGGGGCAACTCGAGGAGCGGTTGTATGCCTTCGGCGCCGAAATCGAGAGCAATACGATCGAGGTCTATATCAGTCGATTGCGCAAGAAACTGGGGCGCGACCTGATCGAGACGGTGCGGGGCATGGGGTACCGGATGGTGTCGGCATGAAGACGACTTTCAGCCTGCAAAAGCGTCTCGGCCTGGGACTGACGCTGGGCATGACATTGCTCTGGCTGGTGGCGACGGTCGGCGCTTGGCGCGGGGTACGACATGAGTTGAACGAGGCCTTTGACAGCGCACTGGAGGAGACTGCCCAACGCATCCTGCCCCTGGCCGTGCTGGAAATCAGCAACCGGGAAAATCCTGCCGAGGCGCAACAGGTTGCCACCTTGAAGATGCACAAGGAGTACCTGACCTATCTGGTTCGCGATGCCGGGGGCAAGGTCCTGATGCAGTCCCACGATGCCAACCCGAGGATCTTCAGCAAACATCCGATTGAAGGTTTCTCCACGACTGGAAAGTACCGTCTGTATGGCGCCAGTGCGCTGCGCGAGACGGTATTCATCGAAGTCGCCGAGCCGCTGCGCAATCGCCGCGAGGCCGCACGGCAAGCCTTGTTTGCCCTGTTGTGGCCGTTGTTGGCGCTGGCCCCCATCAGCCTGTTGGGGACCTGGCTATTGGTGCGCATGAGTCTGAGAAGTGTGCTGGCCTATCGGTATGCCGTGGAGGCCCGTGGCGTGGGTGATCTGTCGCCGATCAAGGTGTCGCGCCTGCCGGCAGAAATCAACCCATTGGCCGATGCGGTCAACCGCCTGCTGGAACGCTTGCGCAAGGCCCTGGAGGCCGAACGCAGCTTCACCGCCAATAGCGCGCATGAGCTGCGTACACCCTTGGCCGCGACATTGGCGCAGGTCCAGCGGCTGTATCAGGAGGCTCCTGAAGGTCCGTTGCGGTTGCGTGCGAAAAAGATCGAAAGCGCTTTGCGCGAATTGGCCCGGTTATCGGAAAAACTCATGCAATTGGCCAAGGCCGAAGGGGGCGGGCTGCTCTCGCAAACGCCCCAGGACCTGGTTCCATTGTTGGCTCACGTGGTGGATGAGTGGCGACGCAACAGCCCTCGCCAGATCACGCTGCAACTTCCTGCCCAGGCCCATGTGTATTCGACCGTCGACCCGGACGCCTTCGGCATTCTGTTGCGCAATCTGATCGAAAATGCATTGAAGTACGGCGCAAAGGATCAACCCATCGAAGTCACCCTTACGGGCCAGGCGCTACTGCGGGTGATCAATGCCGGAGCGGTGGTGCCGGTGGCCGTCCTGCAGCGGCTGACCGAGCGTTTCGTGCGCGGCCAGAGCGAAACCAGTGGGTCGGGATTGGGGTTGGCGATCGTCAAGACGATCGTGCAGGGGATCGATGGGCGAATCGAACTGTTGTCCCCGGCAAAAGACCGGCAGGAGGGGTTCGAGGTGCGGGTCTGGCTACCGCTTGCCACCGTTGCCGCCGGCCATTCGTCAGCCAGCTAGCCCGGGCATTCTTGACAATCTGCCAACCTTGAGCAAATACTCGCGTCCATATTCATATATATGACTAGATAACAAGGTGAATAAGGTCGATGAAATCTCTTGCCAGTGATACCCGCCTACCGCTTTATCAACGTTTACGCGACCAATTGGCTGAACAGATCGCCAATAACCGCTGGCGTCCAGGGGAGGCGATTCCTACTGAGGCGGCACTGTCAGCCGAATACCAGTTGTCTACCGGCACGGTGCGCAAGGCCATCGATGCGTTGGTCAGCGAGGGCGTCCTGGAGCGTCAGCAGGGGCGCGGCACCTTTATTCGCCGACCGCAATTTCAATCGTCGCTGTTCCGTTTTTTCCGCTTTCAAAGCGCTTCGGGCGAACGCCGGGTTCCCGAGAGCCGGATCTTGTCCGTGGAACCGGTGGCCGCGCCTTCGGCGGTGGCCCAGGCACTGGGGTTGCCGATGGATGCGCCGGTGATTCGCATCGTGCGGGTGCGTCTGCTGGAAGTGGAGCCGGTGCTCGCCGAAGAAATCTGGTTGCCCCGCAGCCGTTTCCAACCGTTGCTCGAAATCGACCTGAGTCAAAAAGGGCCGCTGCTTTATCCCATCTATGAAGAAACCTGCGCTCAGGTGGTCGCCTATGCCGAAGAAACCCTCACCGCCGAGTCGGTGAATGAAGTCCACGCGCGACTGCTGCAGGTGCCGGTCAACAGCCCGGTGGTGGTGATCGAGCGTCTGGCGCGCGACTACGCCGGCAATCCCCTGGAGTGGCGACGTTCGCGCGGGCATGCCGAGCATTTCCGCTACCGCGTGGAAATCCGCTGACCCTACCTGGCTAGCGGCGAGTCGGTCGCCGCAGCCCTTATCGTTTTGTTTGCCATGACTGGCCCTGTAGCGGCGCGGTTCGCTCTCGGCTGCCTTTCGTTCCACCTATAAGGATAAAAATCATGTTCAGTTGGTATCGCCAAGTCACTGCGCGGGAGCGTAAAACGTTTTGGGCCTGTTTCGGCGGATGGTCGCTCGACGCCCTGGAAGTACAGATGTTCGGCCTGGCGATACCGGCGCTGATCGCCGCGTTCGCCCTGACCAAGGGCGATGCCGGGCTGGTCAGCGGCGTGACCCTGGTCACTTCGGCCCTTGGCGGTTGGGTCGGCGGCACGCTGTCGGACCGCTACGGTCGGGTGCGTACGCTGCAGTGGATGATCCTGTGGTTTTCGTTCTTTACCTTCCTGTCGGCGTTCGTCACCGGTTTCCACTCGCTGTTGATCGTCAAGGCGCTGCAGGGCTTCGGGATTGGCGGCGAATGGGCCGCCGGTGCGGTGCTGATGGCCGAGACCATCAACCCCAAGTACCGCGGCAAGGTCATGGGCACGGTACAAAGCGCCTGGGCGGTGGGTTGGGGGCTGGCGGTCGGCGTCTTCACGCTGATCTACTCCTTTGTGCCGCAAGACATGGCCTGGCGGGTGATGTTCATCGTGGGCCTGCTGCCGTCGTTCCTGATCATTTGGGTGCGGCGCAACGTCGAAGAACCCGACAGTTTCCAGCGCCTGAAAAAGGAAAATGTCATCCCGCAGAGTTTCTTCAAATCCCTGGGCGGTATCTTTCGCCCTGAGCTGCTGCGCGTGACCTTGTTTGGCGGGCTGTTGGGGTTGGGGGCGCACGGCGGTTACCACGCGGTGATGACGTGGCTGCCGACCTTCCTCAAGACCGAGCGCAACCTGTCGGTGCTCAACTCCGGCGGCTACCTGGCGGTGATCATCTTTGCCTTCTGGTGCGGCTGCGTGGTCAGCGGCCTGTTGATCGATCGCATTGGCCGGCGCAAAAACATCCTGCTGTTCGCGCTGTGCTGCGTGGTGACCGTGCAGTGCTATGTGTTCCTGCCGTTGAGCAACACCCAGATGCTGTTCCTGGGGTTCCCGCTCGGCTTCTTCGCGGCCGGTATTCCGGCCAGCCTCGGGGCGTTTTTCAACGAGTTGTACCCGGCGGATGTGCGCGGCGCCGGCGTGGGGTTCTGCTACAACTTCGGCCGGGTGCTCTCGGCGGTGTTCCCGTTCCTGGTCGGGCACATGAGCGATTCCATGTCCTTGGGCTCGGCCATTGGCATCGACGCCGGGATTGCCTACGGCGTGGCGGTGATCGCGGCGCTTTGCCTGCCGGAAACCCGCGGCCGCAGCCTGCAAGCCACTGCTGCATCGGCGCCTGGGGTAGAGAGTGACAGCCAGGGCGCCCGGGCCTGATTTCCCTTATTTCGATAGATGAAACCCATGGTTGATACCTGTTCTACACCGATCACCGGCATTGACTGCCACGCCCACGTGTTCAGCCGTGCGCTGGAACTGGCTGCTGGCCGGCGCTACACACCTGGCTATGACGCCACGCTCGCCCAGTACCTGGGCCACCTGCGCGCCCACGGCTTGAGCCATGGCGTGCTGGTGCAGCCGAGTTTCCTCGGCACCGATAACCGCTACCTGCTGGCTGCATTGCGGCAGGCGCCGGAGCAATTGCGCGGGGTCGTGGTGGTGGAGCGAGACGTCAGCCGGGCCGAGCTGGACGACATGGCCCGGCTGGGCGTGGTCGGTGTTCGCCTTAATCTGCTGGGCAAGGCCATGCCCGACTTTCGCGAAGCCGCCTGGAAAGCCTTTCTGGGGCATCTTGCCGAGTTGGACTGGCACCTCGAACTGCACGCCCCGGTGGAGCAACTGCCAGGATTGATTCGTCAGCTGATGCCGTTTGAGGTCCGGTTGGTGATCGACCATTTTGGCCGCCCGGACGCCCGCCTGGGCGTCGACCAACCGGGTTTTTCCGAGCTGCTGGCGCTGGGGCTCAGTGGGCACGTATGGATGAAAATCTCCGGCATCTATCGCCTGGCGGGAACGGATCAACAGAACCTGGCATTCGCCCGGACCGCGCTGGCCTTGCTGGAACAGAGTTTTGGCCGCCATCGCCTGGTGTGGGGTAGCGACTGGCCGCATACACAACACGAGGCAAGCGTTGGTTTCGATAGGGTGATTCAACAGCGGCAGGCTTTGGAGGGGGCGGCGCCGCTGATGCGCGCGCTCATGATCGAGACCCCACGCGCCTTATTCAGATTTTGAGATCGACGTACCGTGGCGGCGAATTTTCCTGAACTCGCCCGTTGAATAGGGATCTAGAATCCATTGCAGCTGCATGTACAGTCCGCGCCGGCATATTTAAGGAGTTATACGGGCCGGGATCGCGACTCAGGGTATGACCGGGTCGTTGTGTAGCTGGCGCATTCAGCCAGGCGGATCGAGGAAGAGCAATGTCCAATATTGAAGCGTTTCCCCAGGGGACGCGCACGCCGAGCGACTACGAAAGTCTTTTGGCGATGGGCGCGAACGCGCTCGATGCCTTTCCTGGTGCGGTTTACGTCTGTGACCACCAGGGCTGGCTGGTTCGCTACAACAGCGAGGCGGCCAAACTGTGGGGGCGTGCGCCAATACTGGGGGAGGGCGGCGACCGTTTTTGCGGCTCTTATGGCCTTTTGCGGCCCGACGGCAGCCCGCTTGCCTTTGAAGACTGTCCGATGGCCGCGGCGCTTGAGCAAGGAACGGCGGCGCGCAATCAGGAAGTGCTCATTGAGCGTCCCGACGGATCACGGGTCATGGCGTTGGTGAATATCCGGGCCCTGAAAGACCATCAAGGAATCATCCAAGGGGCCATCAACTGCTTCCAGGACGTCTCGGCGCACCACGCCATGGCCCAAGAGCTTCGGCGCAGGAGTGCCGACTTGGAAGACTTTTTCGAAAACAGCGCGGTGGGCCTTCATATCGTCAGTGGCGAGGGCATCATCCTGCGCGCCAACAAGGCAGAGCTGGCCCTGCTGGGGTATCCGGCAGAAGAATATATTGGCCGCAACATCACCGACTTTCATGTCGATGAGCCGGTGATCTGCGACATTCTGGGTAAGTTGAGCGGCGGTGAATGCCTCGAAGGTTATCCTGCGCGCTTGAGGGCCAGGGACGGTTCGATCAAGCATGTCACCATCACTTCCAACGGACGGTTCGAGGACGGCAAGCTGTTCAACACGCGGTGTTTCACGGTGGACATGTCCTGTGTCCACGCGGCCGAGACAGCGCGCCAGGAAAGCGATGACAGGCTGGCGGCGACGTACGAAGCGGCGACGATCGGCATCGCGGAGTCCGATGCGGCAGGCCGTCTGCTGCGCGTCAACGACGCTCTCTGCAACATGCTGGGCCGCACGCGCGAAGCGTTGCTGAACATGACTTTCCTGGACTATACGCACTGCGACAGCACCGACGAGGATGCGGCCCTTTATGCGCGCCAAGTGGCCGGTGAGCTGGACAATTACGTGCTACGCAAGCGTGCCTTCAAGCCTGGCGGCGAGACCGTTTACCTGGACATCCACAGCTCTTCCGTCAGGGCCGCCGACGGAACGTTTCGCTACGGCGTGCGGATCCTCCAGGACGTCACGCAGGCGCGACGCATGGAAAACCAGATCCGCGAAAGCGAGCGGCACATGCGCAACCTGCTCGAGGCATTGCCCGCCGCGGTCTATACCACCGATGCCGAGGGGCGTATCACCTTTTTCAACCGTGCTGCTGTCGAACTGTCCGGGTGCACACCTCGGCTGGGCGACCAGTGGTGCGTGACCTGGAAACTGTTCAACACCGATGGCAGTTTCCTGCCCCACGACCAATGCCCCATGGCAGTGGCCCTGAAGGAAAACCGGCCGATACGCGGCGCCGAGGCCGTTGCAGAGCGGCCGGATGGCAGCCGTGTTCCGTTCTCGCCTTATCCCACGCCTTTGCATGACGCCGATGGAAACCTGGTGGGCGCCATCAACATGCTGGTGGATATCTCCGAGCGAAAGCAGGCGGAAAATCGGCAGAAAACGTTGATCGATGAGCTCAATCACCGGGTCAAGAACACCCTGGCCACGGTGCAATCGCTGGCGGCCCAGACGGCACGCAACGCAGAGGATGCCAAAGACGGCTACAGGCGTTTCGAGGCAAGGCTCCTGGCGTTGTCACGAGCACACGATCTCTTGACGAAACGGCATTGGGGGCAGACGCCGCTCGATACCCTGGCCCACGAAGTGCTCAAGCCGGTGTTTGGGCCTGAGCCAGGCCGCTTCGTGATTGAAGGCCCCTCTGTAGATGTCGGCACCCGTGTGGCGCTCAACCTAACGATGACCCTCAATGAATTGGCGATCAATGCGCTGAAATATGGGGCGATGTCGGTCGAGACCGGGACGCTTGCCGTCACCTGGCACCTGCAAGCCCAGGCGGACGGAACGTTGCTGACCCTCGACTGGCGCGAACAAGGAGGACCGCCCGTGTCACCGCCGGAGCGCGAAGGGCTGGGTTCACGCCTGATGCAGCGTTGCATCGAGCGCGACCTGGCCGGCAAGTTCGAGCTCACCTACGCTGCGCAAGGCGTTTGCTGCCGCTTTTCGTTCCTGATTGGGGTGACCGGGGCATGACCCCATTTGATGGCGTCAGGGTGCTGCTCGTCGAGGACGAAGGCGCGGTTGCCCTGTTGATCGAGGACATGCTCGAGGCGTTCGGATGCGAAGTGGTGGCCTCAGTCGCCCGGCTCGCTGCAGCACGTGACATGGCCGGCTCGGTGCAGGTTGACCTGGCGATCCTCGACGTCAACCTGGCTGGCGAGCGCGTTTTTCCGGTGGCCGAAATCCTTCGCGGTCGCCACATTCCCTTCCTGTTCAGCACCGGATACGGCACCAGCGGGCTGCCAGCCGAATACGCTGGGTGCCCGGTCCTGCACAAGCCGTTTTCGCAAAGCGAGCTGCAGCAGAAAATTGCCGTTACGCTGATGGGGGCTCGTGAAAGCAGCTTGGCATCCAGCACCGATGTCGACTGACCCGCCGCCATCGCGAGCAAGCCCGCTCCCACAGGGGAGTTAGGCCAGACATGACTGTTATGAACAGCTCGAAAAACTTGTGGGAGCGGGCTTGGCTTCAAGTAGGCCTCTGACTGTGCTAAATCTCTTACCGGCAGTCCACCACCTCTCTAAGCCCATTCAAGGAGTGATCATGAGTCTCCACGGTCATTACGATCCGCAGAACATCTTTGCGCTGATCCTTCGCGGCGATGCGCCGTGCTACAAGATTTACGAAGACGCCGACGTGTTGGCCTTCCTGGATCTTTTCCCCCAATCGCGCGGGCATGTCCTAGTCATCCCCAAAGCCTCCCAGGCGCGAAATATCCTCGAGGTCGAGCCCGTCGTCCTGGGTGCGATGATGTCAGCCGTGCAGCGCCTGACGCGGATCATCGTGGACGAATTGCAGCCGGACGGGGTTCAGGTCGCGCAGTTCAATGGTGCTGTGGCCGGGCAAACGGTCTACCACATTCACATGCACATCATTCCTCGCTGGGACGGTGAAGCACCCGGTATACATGGCAGGGGCAAGGCCGATCCCGAGGAGCTGGAAGCACTCCAGGCGCGTCTGATCGAGCGCATTCGCTTGGGGGCCTGATGCCGGACAAGATCTCATAAGGGGCATCAGGAACGTATTCCTGTCGTTAGCACCTGAATCGAATGGGCGATCCAAGATCGCTCATTTTTTATTTGTTCCGCAGCTGCGCCCGCAACCGTCTCCCAATCACATCGCACCCGTCGCGCAGTGCTTCGGTGGTGGAGTGGTTGAACGAGCTTGTCGTAGGAATCGACGGAACGAATATTCCCCATTGACTTGCAGGACATTTCCTAGAAAATTCCAACCTCTTGCGCCTGCTGATTTCGGTGCCTAGTCTTTGCTCACCGCTGCCAATTCAGCGGTCGGGTTTAGTCGCTCGGTATTTCGTTAGGCGCAAGGTCTCCTTGAAGTCAGGCTACGATTTTCTCGCTGATTTTATGGTGGCTGTGCGCAGGGCACTTTCGGGTGCGCCGGTTTCCTAACGTCCCGGTCGACTAACCTGCGCACAGCCGCCACCCCACTTCGTTTAGTCGCGAACAGTGGCGGATCCGACTGACGTTAGGAGGTCCATATGGACAAACTCATCCCAGACCCACCCGTTCCACCGCTGCACCTGGACATCGCGGCCGACGCCAACGCCGAACGCGTCATCGATTCCTATCTGAACCCCAAACCCGCCCAGCCAGACAAGAAACCACCTCCGGACCAGCTATTCACCGTCGTGGAGGGCGTCGATGCTGAAAGCCTGTTAGCCAACCTCAGCGAAACGTTAGCCTCCGCCAATGCCATGGCCAACGATTTGGCGTTCGATCTGGAGGACTCTCGACGGCATGTTGCACTAGGGCTGCAGCAGTTGATCGAGCTGGGTCAGCTATTGGCAAACCGGGCGCTGGATGTCATCGACCCTAGGTAGACGTTCGTAACTGGCGTGGGATAGGCCACATTGTTCCAAGATAAATCGGGTCGGAAGCAGGGCAGCTTCCGACCCAAAACACCCGCTTGCTGATCATCCCCAAGCGCTCATACCTGATCCATGTCCTCGGTCACCCCCCGATCCTCACCCAGGAACCCACCACTCTGATGGTGCCACAGCCGCGCATAAATACCGTTCTTGGCGAGCAATTCAGCGTGAGTACCCTGTTCAATGATGCGTCCATCATCCATGACAATCAGTCGATCCATCGCCGCAATCGTGGACAGTCGGTGGGCGATGGCGATGACGGTCTTGCCCTGCATCATTTCATCGAGGCTTTCCTGGATGGCCACTTCGACTTCCGAATCCAGCGCGCTGGTCGCCTCGTCAAGGAGCAGGATCGGGGCGTTCTTGAGCATCACTCGGGCAATCGCGATGCGCTGGCGCTGGCCGCCCGACAGCTTGATGCCGCGCTCGCCCACCAAGGTGTCGTAGCCGCTGTGACCCTGGCGGTCGCTCAGTTGGCTGATGAACTCATCGGCCTGGGCATTGGCCGCGGCACGGCGGATTTGCGCGTCGCTTGCATCGGGTCGGCCGTAGGCGATGTTGTCGCGAATGGAGCGGTGGAGCAGGGACGTATCCTGGGTGACCATGCCGATGGCGCTGCGCAGGCTGTCTTGCGTCACGCGCGCGATGTCTTGCCCGTCAATGCGAATCTGCCCGCTGTCGACATCATAGAAACGCAGCAGCAAGTTGATGAGCGTGGATTTGCCCGCGCCGGAGCGGCCTACCAGGCCGATTTTCTCGCCCGGGCGAATGTTCAGGCTCAAGCCATCGAGCACCTGGCGTTCACCGTTGTAGTTGAAGCTCACATTGTCGAAGGTGACCGCTCCGCCAGAGGTCGCCAGCACCCCGGCGTCCGGCGCATCCTGCACCTTGGGGCCGCGGGTCAGGGTGGCCATGCCGTCCTGCAAGGTGCCGATGCTCTCGAACAGCGAGGTCATTTGCCACATGATCCAGTGCGACATGCCGTTGATACGCAACGCCATGGCGGTAATCGCCGCCACGGCACCGGCGCCGACGTCGCCCTGGTGCCACAGCCACAGCGCATAACCGCCTGCAGCCATGATCAACCCCACCACCAGCGCTTGGTTGACGATTTCGAACTGGCTGACCAGGCGCATCTGGCGAAAGCCGGTCTGCTTGAAGTCCTCCATGGCCGCGCGCGCGAAGTGCGCTTCACGGTTGGAATGGGAGAACAGCTTCACGGTCGTGATGTTGGTGTAGGCGTCCGAGATACGTCCGGTCATCGAGGAGCGCGCATGGGCCTGTTCCTGTCCGACTTTGCCCAGGCGGGGCACGAAGTAGACCATGGCCAGCCCGAACAACAGGATCCAGGCAAGGAAAGGCAGCATCAGTTTCAGGGCGAAGCCGCCGGCCAATGCGATGATCGCAATGAAATACACGCCGATCCCGGGGGCGATCTCGATCAGGGTGAACAGCACGTCACGCACGGCCAGCGCAGTCTGCATCACCTTGGTGGTGACCCGGCCGGAGAACTCATCGGAAAAAAACGACAGGCTTTGCCGCAGCATCAGGCGGTGAAAATCCCAACGCAGCCGCAGCGGCAGATTGATCGCCAATACCTGGTGTTGAACCATGGTGCGCAACGCCACCAGCCCGATGCTGGCCACCATGACGATGCCCATGCCCCACAGCACGCGACTTTCCTGCGCCGCCGCCTCACCACCGGCTTGCCAGGTCGAGAGCATATCCACGACCTGACCGAGGAAGGAAAACAGCCAGGCTTCGTAGATCGACACACCGGCGCTGAGCAGCGCAAACGCAAGGATGTAACCGCGGGCGCCCCGTGTGCACGCCCACAGAAACCGAGCCAGGCCTTCGGGTGGCGGCGGTACCTCGTCGGGCGGGAAGGGGTCGAGTCTTTGTTCAAACACGCGAAGCATGGTGTTCTCCAAAACGATCAATTGGGAGATTCTGCCATTTAAAGGTGGCTTTGAGGGTTATATGACGTTGTGGCCCGAAGGCGTGGACGCCTTTCCTTTGCCCTTCGCAGTACCCACGACGATTCACTGCGCACTCAACTCCCACAACACATCCAGCACATGTTGCGTAGGTCGTTCGATGTCCTGGCTGCGGTGTGCAATCCCCAGTTGACGCCACAATAAGGGCTTCAATGGCCGCATGACGATCCTGTTATCGAGCAATGGCGTGGCCGCCTCATGGGGCAACAACGTCGCACCATATCCTGCCGCCACCAAGCTTTTGATCGCGTCGTTGTAGTTCAGTTGGATACGCGGCGCAGGCTGCTGCCCATCGCTGGCGAACCACTCCGCAGTCAAGCGCGAAAGGCGCGTGGTGGCGTCATTCAAAATCAATGGTTGAGCGCACAGCCAGTCGGGGGTCACAACCTGCGGGGACTCCCAGCGAGCCGGCAGGAAGGCCATGACTGGGTCGCGTCGCCACGGCTCGATCCGCAAGCCCTTCACCGGAGACTGCGGCAGCGCGACCAAACCAACCTCCAAAGAGCCCTCGGCAAGTTTCTTCAAGGTTTCCTGGGAGGTGAGCACCGCGACTTGTACATCGATCGCGGGGTGGCGTTGGCTCAATGTCTCCAACGCATGCGGCAGCAACTGTGCGATGGCCCCTGTGGAGGCGCCCAGGCGCACACGCCCGGCCAATCCCTGTACTTGACGTTCCACGTCTTCAAGCGCCTGCTCTGCGTCTGCCAATAGGCGCCGCGCGCGTTCCACCAGTGTGTTCCCGATTGCTGAAGGCTGAACGCGCCCACGTGTGCGCGACAACAGCTTGCCGCCCACACGTGACTCAAGGTCGGCGATATGCAGACTGACGGTGGGCGGCGCAAGGTGCAGCACGCGGGCCGCTTCGGCAAACGAACCCAGGTCGGCAATCGCTACCAAGGTGCGCAGACGGTCGAGGCTGATTTCGCGCATGAGAGATTCCTTGTTCAGAAAAACTGAATTTCATCGTTTATAAATTCAACTTTTCCTATCTTAGAGGTTCGCTGAAGATTGGGCTCCTGATTTCCAATGTCCGAGAGCATTCCATGGCAAGTCCCCTTGTATTCATCGATGGCGACCAAGGCACCACCGGGCTGCAAATCCATCAACGTCTGCGCGAGCGCAGCGATCTTCGGCTTTTCACACTCAATCCCGAACATCGTAAGGACCCGCAACGTCGCGCCGAAGCCATCAACCACTGCGACATCGCGATTCTCTGCTTGCCCGACCAAGCCGCACGCGACGCGGTAGCGACCATCGAAAACTCCGCCGTTCGGGTGATCGATGCGAGTTCGGCGCACCGTACCGATCCAGACTGGACCTATGGTTTCGCAGAGATGAACCCGCAACAGGCCCAACGCATCGCCGCGGCGCGGCGGGTCAGCAATCCCGGCTGCTATCCAACGGGGGCGATAGGGTTGCTGCGCCCATTGCTGGAGGCCGGATTGGTGCCCAGGGATTACCCGCTGAACATTCATGCCGTGTCGGGTTATTCCGGAAAAGGGCGCGTCGGCGTGCAAGAGCATGAGGGAGCAGGCGCAGCACAGGTGTCGGCGTTTCAGGTCTATGGGCTGGGGCTGGCACACAAGCATATTCCGGAGATTCAGCAGCAAAGTGGACTGACGGAGCGGCCGATGTTCGTGCCGGCCTATGGCGCTTTTAGGCAGGGGATTGTGCTGACCATACCCTTGCACACCCGATTGCTGGCGCCCGGCGTGAGCGCGGTGCAGTTGCATGCGTGTTTGATGCAGCACTATGCCGATGCGCGCCATGTACAGGTGATGCCGATGCGGGAATCAAAAGAGCTGACGTCCCTTGATCCTCAAGCGCTTAACGGGACAGATGATTTGCGATTGTCGGTGTTCGAGAATGACGAGACCGGGCAGGTTTTGCTGGCTGCGGTGTTTGACAATCTTGGGAAGGGTGCTGCTGGCGCGGCCGTGCAGAATCTGAACTTGATGCTTGCAGGCGCATGACCGCACAAATCAGCCCGATGCCCTGGCCTTAATGGGTAGCGGGAACATGCTGTCTGGGCATGAAGAATCGAGCAAACAGCTCGGATTGTGACTTGATGTTTAATTTTGCGTAAATATTGCGGCGGTGAACTTTTATGGTCTCCGCCGAGAGGGACAGCTTTCCGGCTATCTCCTTATTGGAGAAGCCGCTGAGTAATAAGCGAAGTACGTCACTCTCGCGTGCTGTTATTTGTGTGCCAAGCTGATTGACCGTTTCCGGCCACAGAGGCGGCTCAGTCAGGGTTTTCTCTACGTCATTTTCAAAACCCATGCGCTGATGCATCAAGGCAGTTACCCAAGGCTTGATGATGTCAAGCAGGGTTATTTGTTCTTGGCTAAAGTGAACTTTGCTGCCGATGGAAATGCACAACGTTCTGTCGCGGTCGAGTTGGACATTGTACTGCGCCTCATCCATGGAGATGTATTGTGCAAAGTACTGATGGTAGTACTCGGTTTCAAGAAAGTACTCTGGTGCAATATCCAGTAGATGAAAGAAACCGCTCTGTGGATTCTCTCGGTTGGCTATATAAAATGGATCGAGTAGATAAAGCCCTTTTACATAGCGATGAGTGAATGCGTCAATCTCTTGCGCATCGGCTATCTCGGGAAGACTAACAACCTGTACCTGTTGATTGCTGAAAATCAATACAACCCAATTATCGATCTGTACATATTCATTTAAGGTACGAACAAGTGAACTCCAGAAATCTGGACGGTTCAGCTGCATGATCAGCTTCCCAATCGATCGATGCCAAGCCAGGCTATGGAGGTCAAACGGCATTTTCTACCCCTTTTGGGTTAGGGATTCTCAGGTCAAAGGTAAGTATTCGTGGGTATTTACTATTCGCGAGCACCCGGTATATTCGCTGGCAGGGTTTACGATGGCCATGAGGGCATATCGTCTTGACAAGGATGTTGCATGAGAAAGTCACATTTGCGAACCATTTTTTCCGCCTCGCTTCTCTGTGCAGGGATAAGCACATCAGTAGCGGCTGTAGAGCCCGGGATGTATCTGTATAACTGGTTCGGGTTGCTTGCGCCGGAGACGCCAAAGGAGTTTGAACAGGAAACTGGCACGAGCGTGCATATGGATGCGTTCGACAGCGCCGAAATCATGCAGAGCAAAGTCATGGCCGGGCGCACCGGGTATGACGTGGTTGTGGCGACCTCCAATGTGTTGCCCAGCCTGATCCAGGCGGGAGTCCTTCAGCCATTGGATCGTAATCAACTGAGTAACTTTTCACACATCGATCCTGATCTCTTGTCCCAGCTCGCGGTCAATGATCCTGGTAACCGCTATGCCGTGCCCTATTTGTGGGGCACTACCGGCATTGGCTATGACGTTGACAAAGTCAAAGCGGCATTGGGTGATGATGCTCCAGTGAATAGCTGGGATCTGATCTTCAAAGAAGAGAACATCAGTAAGCTCCAGTCGTGCGGCGTGGCAATGCTTGACTCTCCCAGTGAGATCGTTTCGATTGCCTTGAATTACCTTGGACTTCCCAGCAACAGCAAGAACCCGGATGATTATCAGAAAGCCCAAGCCTTGCTGTTAAAAATCCGTCCTTATGTCCTCTATTTCGACTCGTCCAGAATCGACGCCGACCTGGCTGACGGCAATATTTGTGCAGTTGTGGGGTGGGCCAATGGTGCCCTTGCTGCACAGGCCATCAATGAGAAGGCCAACACTGGACGCAAGATTGCCTACAGTCTACCTCGCGAAGGCGCGCTGGCCTGGTCGGAGAATCTGGTCCTGCTAAAAGATGCCCCTCATCCCACGGAGGGCATGGCGTTCATTAATTACATGTTGCGGCCAGAAATTATTGCCAAGACCTCAAACCACACGTTATATCCCAACGCCAATAAAGATGCCGCTGAGTTTGTCGAGCAGAAGCTGCGAGACAATCCTTGGGTTTATCCAGACAAAAAGACGATCGCAACACTTATTCCACTTGAGCCACTGCCATTGAAATTGGAGCGAATCCGCACGCGGATCTGGACCAAAGTGAAGAGTGGTGTGTGATCTGACTTGATTGTATGTCTGGAAAGCAAGACGTAAACGCCGATATACAGGGATGCTGGGCGGGTGGATGAGAACCTTATAATCCCTCAGCCCAGTAGTGCTCGGGGTCTTCCGGTCATTGCGCCGCCTTATGTAAGAAGAGAACAGCGGATGTTCAGCCCAGCCAATCAAACGTACTTCAGTTTGACCATCGACGGTTTTGAGCAAGGTTTTCAAGTGCTCGCGTTCACTGGAGAGGAGGCGATCAGCAAGCCTTACCTCTTCAGCGTGGAGTTTGTTAGCGAGCAGTCTGACCTGGATCTTGAAAGCCTCTTCGATGTAGAGGCCTTTCTGACCTTCGACTCGAAGGGCAACGGCATTCATGGACGGGTCTATCACATCGCTCAAAGCAGCAACGGTCAGCGGTTGACGCGCTACAAACTGGCCCTCGTACCGCACCTGTCCTACTTGCGTCACCGCATCAACCAGAGGATCTATCAACAGTTCTCGGTGCCGGAAATCGTCGCGTTGATACTGCAAGAGCACGGCATTCTGGGCGACGCCTGTCGGTTTCATCTGGGGGCGACCTACCCCGAGCGTGACTACTGTACCCAGTACGACGAAACGGATTTGCACTTCATTCAGCGCTTGTGCGAAGAAGAGGGTATCCACTTTCACTTCCAGCATAGCGCTCATGGCCACGTGCTGGTTTTTGGCGATGATCAGGCGGTTTTTCCCAGGGTTGCGCAACCCACTGTTCATGGACAAGAAAGTCTTCGTACTGTGGTGCACCGCTACGCGCCTTATCGTCACGTTGAAGGGCAAAGTGACCAGCCTCGGTTAGGCAGTGGCCATGTGCTGGAAGTCTCGGGCCATCTGCGTCCAGAGTGGAACGTTCCATGGCTACTGACCCGGGTCATCCACGAAGGCAGGCAACCACAGGTATTGGGTGAAAACGTCGCCAGTGGCAACACTGGGAACGAGGATGACTTTCATCAGGGCTACCGCAACCGCTTCATCGTTGTTCCGTGGGAGGTGTCCTATTGTCCGCCGTTGGCCCACGAGAAACCTCAGGTGCCAAGTGACCAGATCGCCGTAGTCATCGCTCTGGAGGACGAGGCGACCCAGAGTGAGCGGCGCTACGGGAGGATCAAGGTCAAGTTCCCTGGGACCGTGAAGATAGATTTGACGACAAGAGTCGTTGTTGGCTGAGGGAGGCTTCCAATTGGCGTTGTGAAATTGGCCCCCCTCGGACGGGCATGGAAGTCATAGTCACATTTCTCGAAAACGACCCCGATCAGCCGGTGGTCAGTGGTTGTCTGTGTTGCCGGTAAGGGGGTTAGATCGATTCTGATGAAAAAGTGGGCTTTGATTTCCACCGCGGAAAAGTTCGCGTCTGATATGTAATTTTTTACGTTGTGCACGGGATTAGTGGCTCAGGCTTTACTTAGCTGCCTGCAAAATTGGCGTTTTCAGTACTCAATTCACTGGAGGGGCAGCCCAACTCGACTGTTTTCAACAGAATCGACCCTAAGCTGACGTTCAAAATCATACGATTATCCAAACGATTTTTCGAGAAAAAGAAAGCCAAGACAAACAGCGTGGTCGCGACCAAAGCATTGGCTTATAAACTGGCGCGTGCGAGCTACCACATACTTAAAGAGAAACAGCCTTTTGACACTAATGTTCTGTGCACGTGTTGATTGCTGAAAATCAGTGCAGCCCTAAAGAAAGTTATCACCAAGAGCTTATCGAATTCACAAAAGGCTTGATCACGTTCTGAGGTATAACGTGGAAAGCTTGGTCAGGCGATAGAAGAATGCATGCAGAAATTACATAGCTTACTAAGCTATGGGTACTTCAATTTTGGACCGCCGCGTCATGCCGCCCTTAGCGGAGCTACAGTATCTATGATGCATGAGTTAACCAGCTTCTTAAAAAATAGAGAATTTTCTGACAAGGTTGCCGGTAGGTGCTTCGATGAACTTATGGTACATTCCCTTATCGACCACTGCTTAAGGGGGTATGAGATGTATACAGTCAGGTATTTATTAAGTTTGGGGTTGGTTGTTGTTGGCTGCTCTATGGGTTATACAATGATTATTGTCTGGGGAATAACGAAAGTTTTCCCCCTGAACGGCAAAGCCTATTGGGTTGTGAGCGGTATTGTGTTTCTTGTCATCGTCATTGCTGGATTACGCTTTTACGCTCCCCGGTTACGCAAGATGTGGTAATTAATCGCCGCTCACGTGTCAGTTGTTTTCTATTTCAAGTTTTTCCTTTGAGAGCATGGCGTTGATGGTAATGGCATCTACTAACGCTTCGAAAAACAATGCCAGCTTACCGGTCTGTTGATATGCAGACTCGTAATTCAGAGGGTCGCGCCTGAAAAGTTGTACTGCGTCTGTCCTGCGAACTGGCCGCATCATTGCGCCTGCCGACAATATCAAGTCGATCGTTCCATAGGCCATGTCCCCCTTATAGTCATCGTCTAAAAACATTTGATAGGCGCGCCGAGTAGGTCCCTGTGCAGCTGGGGCGCCGGGGCCGTTATAAATGTTCATTCCACCCTCGTAGATGTTGTTGACGCCGTGGGCGACAAAAAACGCACCTACTGGCGCCCCCGCACCGTAAGAGCTTCCCGTAATGGCGATGCCCACCTCAACCTGCATGACACCCGCAGCAACCCCTATACCGTTTTGAGCATAAAAAAGTACCTTGTTCGATAGGTCTGCATATTCTGCCCTTATCTCCTGTACACCCTCCCAAGCGCTAATTAGGCCGTCGTTGACGTCTTTTATAACTTCGTTAACGAAGTTGGCGATAATTGAACCGAATTGGAGCTGGGTAAAACCGTCATAGAAGTTGGTTGCACCAATTGTGCACCCCAGTACCACCAGGTCAGAGCCTGCTTTAGCTACGTCATTAATGTCGCATGAAGGGTCATTCATCTTTATTACCCCAAGAGCTATAGGCGCTTGTACCTGCCTGATGGTGTGCCCAGCTTATCTCTCGATAGCGGATGGCAATCAGCTCTTGGGGTTGCGCGTCGCTCATGTGAATGGCATGTGGTACTTGAACGCTTATGTTTGCGATGCGTCCACCGCTGAGCATGACAGTAAAATATTTCTCGTCGAAGCCAGCAGGCGACGTGCGATAGAAGTTGATTTTGCATTCGATTTCTTCGCCTTCGTGCAGAGCGCTCGCCAACAGAGGTGTAGACTTGTCGATATTTTTTGTAAGTACGATTGGCATGTGTTTGCCACGGCCGCCCATAATGCTTCCCTCATCGCCTGCGGTCATATTATGAGAGTAGGCCAGCACCATGATTTCGTCTTCGTGCCCAGCTTGGCACTTGTTTCCGATGGAGTCTTGAGTGGAACAGCCTGCGGAGATCAGGCCTTGTTGTGATCCGGAAATCGTCATGTAACTGTGATTGGCCATACGCTTAACTCCTTTTAATTGGTCGGATATCCTATTGCAAAATCTTTAAACGTATTGTAGGGCGTTTCCGAAAAGATATACTAAATATGTCAGGCTTGGACCGATCGAGTCGATGGGGATAACTGAAGTGACTATGAACTCGGCGAATCAAGTCTCTAGACTAGCGGGTGGCGATGAAGACGTGGGCGGTGGGCATTTTTGGGGGCCTTTGTTGTGGCGGTGTTGGGTGTAGCTCGGGGCGGCCGTTGTTCGGTGGGCTTGAGCGGGATGTGGATTTGAAATTGGTATCCAGCCGCAGCTTTCCTTCGGGGCTGGTGCAGTCCACCTACCGACTGGTTCCATGACTGGCGACTCAATGCCGCGCAACCAGTGGGGCTTGACAGCCCTGGGATACTCAAAGCGTAGCCGCATCCATCGCGGTACATCCCATCACGACGCAAAGGAAGGTGCTCTCCATGCGCAATGAAGAACTCAAGGCCCTATTCGACCAGCAGGCCGCCGGCTACGACAAGCAATGGGCGGGAATGGCGCCTATTCGTGACGCCCTGTACACCCTGCTCGACGCCGTGTTCGCTGACTTACCGGAACATGCCCGGATACTCTGCGTCGGCGTAGGCACCGGTGCGGAGCTGGCCCACCTGGCCCAGCATAACCCCTGCTGGCATTTCACCGCCGTTGACCCCTCGGGCGCCATGCTCGATATCTGCCGGCAGAAAGCAGTGCAAGAAGGCTTCCTCTCGCGTTGCAGCTTTCATCAGGGTTACCTTGACGCGCTGCCTGCCGAGCCTGACCACGACGGTGCCACCTGTTTTCTGGTGTCTCAGTTTTTGCTCGAGCCACAAGCCCGTATAGCGTTCTTCCATGAGATCGCCCGCCGGCTTAAGCCGGGGGGAATATTGGCAAACACCGACCTCGCTGCTGACACCGAATCACCAGCCTATGAGGCACTACTGCGCAACTGGATGACGCTGATGTCCTCTGCCGGTGTACAGCCGCAAATGCTGGTCAGGGCTCGTGCCGCCTACGCCCGGGACGTGGCTATCCTGCCGACACAGCAGGTCGCCGGTCTCATCGAGACTGCTGGGTTCGAGGCTCCGGTTCAGTTCTACCAGGCGGGCCTGATGCATGGATGGTTTTGCCCGCGCAAGGCAGACATCGTCTTGAGTTAGACGTGCCTTGACTTTCAACGCACGCGGTCGCGGCTTTGTGCGGCCAGGTCCAGGGCTTTTTGCATGTCCAGCCGCGCGGAGCGGCCGACGTCTTTGTCGTTGAGTTGGTAGCGGCGCTCCGACGGCAGGATGGGCGCAGTGAGGTCTTCGGCGTCCATCTGTTCGAAGTCGTGATTGTCACCGATGGTCATGGCGCTGCGGCGTAGCAGCATGCGCAGTTGCTCGGGGTGCAGTTGCGGGTTGATGGACAGCATTGCCGCCAGCAGGCCTGCGACCATGGGCGTGGCGTAGGACGTGCCGCAATGCACCGCGCTGTCCTGGCCGGCGTTGGTCGTCGAAGCGTGGGCGCAAGCGGCGGCGGTGATGTCGACGCGCATGTCGATGTTCGAAGAACTGCGCTTGACTGCATAGGCCGGGTCGTCGACGGCGACGCCGGTGCGCTCACTGCGCTGGTGCCCGCCGACCACCAGCAATTGTTCGGTGATGAAGGAGGAGGGCAGGCGGTATTCGTCGCTGCCCGAGAACGAAGATCCATTGCCGGCGGAGTTCACCACGATGACGTCGGGATGTTCCTTGCGCAGCCAGAGGAAGAACTCCTCCAGCAGTTCCTCGTACCCGCCCATGGCGATGCCCGAGCGCAGCAGCGAGTCGACGTCATCGCCCTTGATGTCTTTGGCGCCGACGCGGTGGATGCCCCAGCTCCAGTTGAGCACGCGCACACCGTCCTCCACGAGGTTGACCGAGGCGGCAATGTTGGCGGTGATCCCGGCATCGGAATTGCGCTCGACGATAACTTCGAAGCCGCCACTGGCCTTGTCCAGGCCTCGGAGAAAACCAGTGTTGCCGCTGTCGTCCCAGCGTGCGGCGAGGATGCCGGCGACGGTTGTGCCGTGGTTGTCCGGCTTGTCTGCATCGCGAGCGTAGACGCAGGTGCGCGGCGGTGAGCAGGCGCCGAGGTAGTCTGCGAAATCCGTCGTGTCGAAATCGACATCGCGCTCGATCAGGCCGATGCGCACCGGTTGCGGCTGGATGGGCGGCTGTCGTCCGGAGATGCGTCGTTGGTAATAATTCACCGCGTCGAGAAAGCGATTCGCGGCCCACTCATCGGAGTCCAGGGCTGGCTTCTTCGGTTCTTCAGTATGGGCGGCGGCCTGCTCGGTTTCTTCGGCCGAGGACTCTTCGATGACCACGGCGTCCACGCTGGTTTCGCTGCCCAGGCGCAGCACCAGGGCGTCACGCTGCACCAAGTCCTTGGCCGGCAGGCGAAGTTGATACAGGTTCAGCGGCGCGATGCTGCCGACCACCGTTGCCCCGTACTTGCGGGCCAGGCGCTCGGCTTCCTGGCGGCCATCATGGTCTTCCTCGATCAGCACACTGACCAGGTCGACGTAGGTGTTCAGGCCATCCATGTTCTTCGCTACTTCGTCCGCTCCGGCGGCCAGTACGTGACTGTTGCGCAAGGTCAGCCAGGCGGCATTGCTGGCGCGTGGGCCGTCTTGCAGCCAGAGCGGGCCGCTCTGGTACTCGGCGTTGTCCAGGCGCAAGCGCAGGTTGTTCCCTTCACGCTGGACCGTGTCTGCCGATATTGCTTTCGTGCCCAGCTTCAGTTGCGGCGTTGCGTTGCCCAGTCCGCGTACGGTCAGGCACCAGTCCTGCTGCTGGCTTTGCAGCAGGCCGCCGCAGCGTTTCAGGCTTTCCAGGCGCAGCGGTTCAGGCACAGCGGCCGCCGTGCTGGCAGCCAAAGTGAACAACGTAGCGAGGGCAGTGGATCGCAGGGGCATGGGCCAGGTTTCTTTGCCGAGGGTCTTGTTGCTCCGACTGTTGCGTTGCTCGCTTCGTTCAGCGCAATAACGCTACCCAGCGATGACGCCTCTTCGTTCAGAAGCTATCGAGGCGCACTTCAATACCTGCTTGCCGCGCGAGTTCGATCATGGCTTCAACCTGCTTGGCGTCGGCGATGAACCCCACATATTCGTCGCCACCGGAGTCCAGGTGCAGGTAGCGTTTGTCGAACGCCGTCAGCCACTGATCAAAACTGGCCAGCGTCTGCGACATCGATAGCGTGCCCTCATGCCGATAGGCCTCTTTCACCCCGCTGGCGCTAACCAGGTAGGGCGCCAGGTATTCGAAACCATCAAAGCCTTTCCAGTCGACGCCGAGCAAAGCCAAGTGTTCGAGCTTCTGGCCCCGGTCTGTATCCAGCAGTCCTTCCACCAGCGCCGAGGCTGGCTCCTGGCCCGAGCCGTAAATGCGCAGCACGCGCCTGACCAGCCTGGCGCGCTCGTCTTCCGGCATGCGGGCCAATATGGCCTGAGCAAATGCCTTGAGCCCGGAGCGATAGGGATGCAGCTCCCGCATGATCGCCGCGTCGCTGACAGTCGTTTCCTCCGGTGGCGGTAGCGTAAAGCGGCCGCCGAACAAGCGATCAAGAATGCCCATTTCCTTTCCTTAAGTCGTAGTTGTCCGTAAGCGTCCGCCCAACTCACATTGTGTGACTCAGGCAGCTATCAATCACCTCAATGCCATTTGCCCTGATCCCTGCGGCTAAGTGCTCCATGGCCGATGAACTGGTATGGTTGCGAACTGATTCCTGTGACAGGCCTGCGGCCCACGAGGCTTCATCTGTAGCGCATTGATTTACAGGGAAAGGGATAACTGCAAGTGGAAGCGTCTGTTAGCCAAGGAGAGATTGCGCGATGGAGCAGTATTTTGTATGGAACACCGACCCTGTACTGATGCGATTCGGAGTGCTCGATATCCACTGGTACGGCGTCCTGTTCGCAGCCGCGTTTGGCTTCGGTATGGCGATCATGAGGTTTATCTTCAGACGAGAAGGTAAGCCTGAGGGTGACCTGGACGCTCTGCTGATCTATCTCGGCTTGGGTACAGTGCTCGGCGCCCGGCTTGGGCACGTGCTGTTTTACGATCCAGCGTTTTACTTCAGCAATCCTGCGGAAATCCTAGCCATCTGGAAAGGCGGGCTAGCAAGCCACGGCGGCGCTATTGGACTCGCCCTTAGCCTCTATCTATTCTGCCGACGTCGTTCCGACATAGGCTATCTCTGGCTGCTGGACAGGATTGCCATAGTAGCTCTTTTGGGCGGCTGCCTGATCAGAGTGGGCAATTTCTTCAATTCTGAGATCGCCGGTGTTCCGACGGATATTCCATTGGCAATTGTATTCTCCCGAATTGATACGCTGCCTAGGCACCCCACACAACTCTATGAAGCATGCGTCTATCTTGTAATGTTTTTGCTGATGTTCTTGCTGTACCAGAAACGCCGCGCCACCCTGGAACCGGGGTTCCTGAGCGGGTTGTTTTTATCAGCAGTCTTCTCGGCGAGATTCCTGCTTGAACTCACCAAGATGCACCAAGCCAGCTATGACTATTCCCTGCCACTAAACGTTGGCCAACTGTTGAGCATTCCGCCTGTTCTCGTCGGGCTGACGCTCATGGTTCTAGCCAAACGGAGTGGCAGAAAATTGCTATGCGAGCAAACTAGTTAGGCAATAGGCCGGCTGTGGGCAAGAAGGGTGAAACCTTGCCATCGGTGCGGCAGCAGCTGCTCAATCTCATTCGCCCGCTGCGTCGGCAGCCGCGTCAGCACATCTTGAGGTAGGCTACGGATCATGACCATTCAGCCGCGCAGACTGGATCAAGCTCATGATCGCAGCCGCCCGTTTGCCGCTGTGCAGTGAACCTGCGAAGAGCCAGTTCTTGCGCCCCAGTGTCCACGGCCGGATCTGGTTCTCCGCCCAATTGTTGTCAATGGGCACGGCCCTGTCATCGAGGTAGCGCGATAGCGCTGCCCAGCGTTTCAGGCCGTAATCCAGCGCTCTGCTGATAGCCGAACCTTCGGGCACAAGATCGCGCTGGGCGATCATCCACGTATGCAGAACATCCATCACCGGCACGGCTTTTTCTTGCCGTATTCGGCGCCGTAAATCCGGCTGCAGGTCACGGACTTCGCTCTCGATTTCGTAAAGCAACTGGATGTAGCGCAGGGCCTGCTCGGCGAGCATGCTCTTGTTGGTGGCGTGCAGTTCGAAGAACTTGCGACGCGCATGGCCATGCAGCCGATCTTGGTCACGCCGAGTTCAAAGCTGGCCTTGTAGCCGCCCAAATCGTGGCAGACCAGCTTGCCCTTCCAGTCTTGCAGGAAGTTGCGGGCGTGTTCTCCGGCGCGGCTGGGGCTGAAGTCGTAAACGACAGCCGCTGTTTCGCAGAATTGGCTGGCGACGTAGGCCCAGACATAAGAACGGTGGGTTTTCTTCGAACCCGGAGCGAGCATCTGCACTGGCGTTTCATCGGCGTGGATGACCTGCTGCCCGAGCACTACGTCGCGCAGCGCATTGACCAGAGGCTGTAGCCGCACGCCCGTAACGCCTACCCATTGAGCCAAAGTTGAACGCAGAGTCGCCAAGCCAACTCGACCGAAAATCTATTCCTGGCGGTAAAGGGGCAGATGGTCGGCGTACTTGGCAATCATGACGTGGGCCAGCAACCCGGCGGTCGGGATGCCCTTGTCGATGACCTGCGCCGGAACCGGCGCCTGGATCAGCGTTTCGCAGTCATCACAGACCCACTTGCCACGAACATGGCGCTCAACGGTAAACACGCCCGGCGTGTAGTCCAGCTTTTCGCTGATATCTTCACCGATGCGTTTGAGTGCGCAGCCGCATGGGCAGTGGGTGTTGTCCGGTTCGTGATGGATCAACGTGCGTGGAAACTCTGCCGGCAACGCAGTGCGTTTAGGCTTTTGATTTTTCTCGGTCGGTGTCGGAGCGGTTTGCAAGGCTTGAAGCTCAGCTTCAATCGCTGCGATATCGGTATCGATTAGGTCATCGAGCAAGCTGGCCTGCTGCGGATTCAACTGCTCGCTGCGCTTGGCAAATTTCATGCGCTTGAGCTGAGCGATCTCGTGCGTCAGCTTCTCGATGACTGTTTGGTCGCGATGGATCTTCTTCTCCATGGTGTCGACCTGCGACAGCAACTGCGCAGCCAAGGCACGCAGTTGGTCGGGGGACATTTGGTCGAGATTGGGCGAAGAAGTCATGCTGCAGATTTTGCCAGAGCAGGCAGTTCGCGGCGATAGACCGATAGGCTAATGGCAGCCCTTAAAGCAGTGTGATCGCGCCGCCAGATCCCACGCGTTGCCATGGCAGGCCCAGTACCAAGGCTTGAAGTTGCTCGGCATCCAATTCCATTTCAGAGCCATGCCGAATGCCTGGCCAGTGAAACTTATCTTGATTCAACCTGCGAGCAGCCAGCCAGATTCCAACCCCGTCATGTACCAGAACCTTCATGCGAGTGGCGCGGCGGTTGGCGAACAGATAAGCGCAGTGCGGCTTCGCCGCACCAAACACCGCTATCACCCTGGCCAACGCAGTCTCGGTGCCGGCACGCATATCCATGGGATCGGTGGCGAGTGGACACAATCGCCCTTGTCGGTCGGGCGAGGAAGGTGTGTTCCCTGGCCCCTTACGGTTAAACGGCCGACCACTTATGCGGGAGTAACTCCTCAATCTCCCTCGGTGTCACGATGGTTGGCCGGACGCATACCAATCACATAGCCAAATGTCATGCCAACCTATGGTCAAATCTTTTCTAGACGTCGTTTATCCACTGGAAGGTGAGCGCTCCCAGCGCAGTCATAACAAGCACGCTTATGACATGAAGCGAGATAGCCCCAATTGCGGGAATGAACCGTTCTTTTTGGCTTAACGAGGCCGATCCTGCCGAGGCGATCGAGAAGATAGCAAGCCCTATGCAAAAGCTTGTGATGATCGCAAGGTGCCAGCGAGGGAAGAGAAGCGGTGAATCCGCCCAGAAGCCGATGGCCAGGCCAATGAAGTACCCACCGGCTAAATTCGCTACGAGCGTTCCGGCGGGCATGCTTGGAAACAAGCTCTTGAGCTTCGCCCCCAAAATACTGCGTAACCACCCTCCGAGCGATGCGCTTATGGTGATGGCCACTAATGTTCTCACCAACGTTACCGAACTCCTTGCAGCTCTAGGGGCTGAGCGCTTACGAATGTACTGAGTGAAGAAGGGTCGTTATCCAAAGCGACCGGTAATGTAGTCTTCCGTCTGCTTCACTTTTGGCGTGGTGAATATCTTATCGGTCACATCATGCTCAATCAATTCGCCCATGAACATAAAGGCGGTGTAGTCCGACACCCGTGCGGCTTGCTGCATGTTGTGGGTCACGATGATAACGGTGTATTGCTCTTTCAACTCAGTGATCAACTGCTCAATACGACCGGTGGAAATCGGGTCAAGCGCGGAAGTCGGCTCATCCAGAAGCAATACTTGGGGTCGCAACGCGATGGTGCGCGCTATACACAGGCGTTGTTGCTGACCACCCGACAAGCTCTGTGCGCTTTGTTTGAGCTTGTCCTTGACCTCGTCCCAAAGCGCTGCACCTTTGAGGGCTTGTTCTACGCGTGCATCCATCTCACGACGGGAGAGTTGTTCATGGTGGCGCACCGCGTAGGCAACGTTGTCGTAAATGGACATCGGAAACGGCACCGGTTTCTGAAATACCATGCCTATATGGCTGCGCAGCCGGTTCATCGAGTAACCAGGCGCGAGAATATTCTCACCGTTGAGCAGCACCTCGCCGCGCGCTTCCTGCTTTGGGTACATGGCGTAGATGCGGTTGAATACCCGCAGTAACGTCGACTTCCCGCAACCCGATGGCCCAATGATCGCGGTGATGCGTTTCTCTGGAATGTCCATATCGATGGACTTCAGCGAGCGCTGGTTGTTGTAAAAAAACTCCAGGTCACGAACGCGAATTTTTGTTCTCTCGGGGACAAGGTCACGGCTATTCATCAGGTCAACCTATTGCGCAAAAGGATCAAACGGGACAGAAAACTGAGTACCAGTACAAACAAGGTCAGCACCAATGCGCCAGCCCAGGCCAGAGCGTGCCAGTCATCGAATGGGCTCATGGCGTACTGGAAAATCACCACGGGCACGCTGGCAATTGGTTTAAGCAGATTGCTGCTCCAGAACTGGTTGCCGAACGCTGTAAACAACAGCGGCGCTGTTTCACCGGTGATTCTGGCGAGTGCTAGAAGCACCCCGGTAACCACCCCCGCTTTTGCCGCTCGCAAGACGATTTGCAGGGTCAGTTTCCATTGCGGGACACCTAGTGCCAGCGCGGCTTCCCGCATCGTTGAGGGTTGCAACTGAAGCATTTCGTCAGTGGTCCGGACTACCACTGGAATCACCAATAGTGCCAATGCCAGTGCTCCGGCGATTGCAGAGAAACCCACCTGATGGTTAGTCAGCAGGTTCAACGGCAGGATAACGCCGGTGTAAATGAACAGACCCAGCACAATAGACGGTGCCGAAAGCAGAATGTCGTTAATAAAACGGACTGTGTTGCCCAGACGCGAATGTCGGGCGAACTCCGCTAGCCAGATCCCCGCCATCAAGCCGATGGGCGTTCCTATTAGCAGGGCGATAGCCGACATCAGGGCACTGCCATAGAACGCGTTTGCCAGACCTCCTTCCGTACCGGGCGGCGGTGTCATCTGTGTGAAGAGGCGAAGGTTGAGCGCCTGAAATCCGTTGATCACCGTGGTCAGCAGAATCCAGACCAGCCAGATGAGGCCGAAGGCTGTGGCGCCACAACTGAGCACCATTGCAAGTCGATTCTTGAACACTCGGATTTGGTAAAGACGTTCGTTGCCAGTCATAGACCCTCCTTGCGTGAAAGTCGCATAAGCAGGAGTCGTGCTAGCGCCAGGACGATAAAGGTGACGACAAACAGCAAGAAGCCCAGCGCAATCAGCGAGGAACGATGCAGGTCGGTATAGGCTTCGCTGAACTCGTTGGCGATGACTGACGCGATGGAGCTGCTTGGCATCAGCAATGAGGCGGAGAACTGTTGAGCATTACCCAGCACGAAAGTCACCGCCATGGTCTCGCCCAATGCGCGTCCGAGCCCCAGGAAAATTCCCCCGACAACCGCCGACCGCGTGTAAGGCAGAACGATGTCCCAGACCACTTCCCAGGTGGTGCTGCCTAGCGCGTAGGCAGACTCCTTGAGTGTTGTGGGAACGCTACGAAACACTTCATTCATGACGGAGGTGATGAAGGGCATGATCATGATTGCCAACACAATGCCTGCTGTCAGCATGCCGATTCCTAATGGTGGGCCTTGAAACAGCGAGCCCACTAAAGGAAGTTCACCCAGATAGTCATTGATCCAGGGTGATAGATGCTCTGCCATGAACGGGCCGAAAACGAACAGCCCCCACATGCCGTAGATAATCGATGGAATCCCCGCGAGCAGCTCAACCGCCGAGGCGACGGGCATCCGCAGCCAGGGCGGTGCTACTTCAGTGAGAAAAATCGCGATGCCAAAGCTGACAGGAACCGCAATCAGCAGCGCCAGAAAAGACGTCATGAGGGTGCCGTAAATCGGCACCAGTGCACCGAAGTGGTTGTTGACAGCATCCCACTCAGTGCTTGTAAGAAAGTCAAGGCCGAAGGTTTTGAATGCAAGACGACCGCCCCAGAGTGTCGAGGCGGCGATGCTCGCCAGTAGCAACAGCACCAGCATTGCGGCGCCAAGCATTGACCGCTTGAACCAGAGATCATGACGCTGATCGCGCGTTGCACGCCTATCACTCGCAACGTCGCTTGTGTGAGTGGTCATGGCCAGAAGATGGACTGTGTCGTTCATGTTTTGTCTGCTCACAAACAAACCCCTTCGCCAGGCAAAACGTGCTTGAGGAAGGGGTGTTTTAATGTTGCCGGATCAACGGGCGAAGTCAGACTTCCAATAACCTTCGATCCGCTTCACCAGGGAGTCAGGCAAGGCGACATAGTCCAGTGCCGATGCCTGCTGCTGGCCGTTCTCCAACGACCATTTGAAAAAGTTGAAGGCAGCTTGGCTTTGCTCGGCATTCTTTGGCTGTTTGTACATGATGATCCAAGTGGTCGCCGTGATTGGCCATGCGCTATCGCCAGGTGCGTTGGTCATGATCAGGTTGAAGTCCTTGGCGTTAGCCCAGTCTGCGGTATCGGCAGCTGCTTGGAACGCTTTGGCATTGGGTTGAATGAATTTCCCGGCGGCGTTCTTCAACTGTGCGTGCGTCATCTTGTTTTGCAAGGCATAGGCGTACTCAACGTAACCGATTGAGTTTTTGATCTGTTTTACGTAGGCAGATACACCTTCGTTGCCTTTGCCACCCACACCAACGGGCCAAGGGACGGTGGTGCCGAAACCGATTTTCGATTTCCAACCATCACTCACCTTGGAGAGATAGTTGGTGAAGTTGTAAGAGGTACCAGAGCCGTCAGAACGGTGAACGACAGTGATTTTGCTGTCAGGCAGTTTCACGCCCGGGTTCAGTGCGACGATAGCCGGGTCGTTCCAGACAGTAATCTCACCAAGGAAGATTTTCGCCAGGATCTCACCGTCGAGCCTCAATTGGCCCGGCGCGATCCCCTCAATGTTCATCACCGGCACGATGCCTCCAATGACACTGGGGAATTGACCCAGACCACCGGCCTTGAGGTCATCGGCAGACAACGGGGCGTCGGACGCACCGAAATCTACTGTTGCAGCCTTGATCTGAGCGATACCGCCACCCGACCCAATCGACTGGTAATTGATACGGTTGCTGGAGCTTTTGCTGTAGTCCTGCGACCACTTGGACAAAACCGGGTAGACAAAGCTGGAGCCTGCACCGTTAACATCGGTTGCATGAGCAAGGCCACTCATGCAGAGGGACGCCAGCAAGACAGACAGGCTTTTTTTAGTCAGCAACATCACGACAACACCTCAATGAAAGGAGTTAAGTGGAGGAACCCACCTATCGGAGAAGTGACGATTTAATTCTTTAAATATTTCTGTCTGATGACAATTCCGGTGCATTCAGCAATATTTTGAAATAAATTCGAGTCGATCAAATTCGCGCGCTTACTCGTCGAAAAAAGGTCGACCGCACCAGTCGACAGCCCATGGGGTGCCGTTGACCCTCGTATGCCGAAGTGATTGCGGGAAGCCGAGTGAGGTCAGGCAGGCCAGCCTTGCTCACAGAATGGACAAATAGGCCATGAGCAAAACGCCCAGGATTGCAGTACCGACATTAATGCCAGGGCCAGCATTGACGCTGTAGCCAAGGGGGATCTCAGCGGGCTTGAGGGTTTTGACCACCTTTTTGTATTGCCAGGACGACCAGCAGGCAACCCATGAGCCCAGCGTCAGAAAAGCCAGTCCGATCCAGAGCGAAACATGTTTTCCAGGGGCGGCCACAAGGCCCGGCTTTAGCATCTGCAACAGTAGCCCGGATCGTTCAATCACAAAGCCGAATGCCATCAGTGAAAGGCTGGTTCGGTTCCATGCCAGCAACGTTCGTTCAGCGGCAAAGAACACGCGTGGATCGTTCAGGTCGGACATTTAAATCTCCTTGTTCAAGCAGGGTTTGAAACTGCTCCGCTCAGAACGGTTTTAAACAATAGCAATCTACTTGTACGTTTATACATCCAGCTGTTGGGGTTGGCGCGCATGGCCTTTGGCAGGGTGTCGAACCACTACCTCAAGCGTCCAACTGCCCTTGTCAGGCTACGATGGCATTGATAGATGCTGGGGATGCAGCCCCGCATGATTGCCGCGTCGCTGACAGTCGTTTCCTCCAGTGGCGGCAGCGTAAAGCCGAGGAATCCTGTGCGCTCAAGACTCACCAGATCCTCAAGGGCCAGGCGTTCATCCATGGTGTTTCGATCCTGGTTGATGATTGATCGTTGGCGTCAGGCACTGCGATGAGCAACGCAGTTGTTCAGCTAATGGTAATCATCGACGACATGCCTCGTATCCTGTGTAGAATCCGTTTTTTCCGATTTTCAAAGGATTGAGCCCATGATTACTTGCCATGTCAGGTATGTCATTGACCCCTACCAGATCCCAGCTTTCGAGAGCTACTCCCGCCAATGGATTGAAGTGGTGATCCGAATGGGCGGAAAACATCATGGCTATTTCCTACCTGCCGAAGGCGCCAACAACATCGCATACTGCCTGTTCAGCTTTTCCAGCCTGGCCGAATATGAAAACTATCGAAGGAAAGCCGAACAGGATCCGGAGTGCGTTGAATTGGTGACCCAGGCGACGGAACAACGATTCATTCTGAGTTATGAGCGTAGTTTCCTGCGCCCTGTCCTTGATTGAGCAGGTGGATGCTTGAATCAATGCCAGAGTTCACATCACCACAAACGGACATCACAACGACACGGAGTGTCACAGCATGAAAACCATTGATCGTGCTTTGCTAGGCGCTGGAATACTGATTCCGTTCTGGCTGTTTTTGGGGGTTACGCTGACTGCGCGGGCCTATCCAGGCTACAGCCATCTGGATCAAGCCATGAGCCAACTAGGCGCCGTTGGAGCGCCAACCCACAGCTTCTCTGCTTGGGTGAACAACTTTCCGCTGGGTGTAATGTTCGTGCTTTTCGCAATAGGTGTGGCGAGACGGTTCAAGGCATCGCGTATGGCCTTGCTTAGCGCGGCACTGATACTCATCCATGGCTTGGCAAGCGTTACGGCCGGCTATTTTTCCTGCGATCAAGGCTGTGCGCCGGTTCAACCGTCAGTCTCGCAACAGAGCCACAATTTTGCGGGGCTGGTGATGTTCATCTCGCTCACTCTGGCGGGAGCGCTGTGGACGTTCCTCGGCAAGGCGCTGCTCGCATCGTCCAGGTTCGCAATGATCTCGGCGATCTGCGTAGTCCTGGCCATCGCGACGGTTATGTTGATGGCGACGGCATTGGCCGACGGTCACTTGTTCGGCCTGTACCAGCGACTCAATTACGGGGTTTCGGTGGTCTGGATTGCGTCATTGGCCGTAGCTGCCCTTCAGTATGAGGCCGATGTTAATGCAGCGTACGTCCGTTAAAGTCCTACATCACACCGAAAAACTCGCCACTATCGCTACGCCTAGATAGACCTCTGGTTAACGCGTTTGGAGAGCGCTTCGGCGCTTTCCTTGCGCTCGGAGTAGCGGTCTACCAAATAGGTTTCTCTGCCGCGCACCAGCAAGGTGAACTTCATCAGTTCCTCCATGACATCGACGACCCGGTCGTAATAGGACGAGGGTTTCATGCGCCCGGCTTCGTCGAACTCAAGGAAGGCTTTGGGGACGGAGGATTGGTTGGGGATCGTGACCATGCGCATCCAGCGACCCAGTACGCGAAGTTGATTCACGGTGTTGAAGGATTGCGATCCGCCGCATACCTGCATCACCGCCAACGTCTTGCCTTGGGAAGGACGAACCGCGCCCAGCGCGAGCGGGATCCAGTCGATCTGTGCCTTGAACACTGCCGACATCGAGCCGTGGCGTTCTGGTGAGCACCAGACCTGGCCTTCCGACCACATCACCAAGTCGCGCAGTTCCTGGACCTTGGGATGATCGACGGGCGCATCGTCCGGCAGCGGCAGCCCGGACGGATCGAAGACCGCGGTTTCGGCGCCCATGAGCTCCAACAGGCGCGCCGCTTCGCGGGTTAGCAACTGACTGAAAGAGCGCTCGCGGGTTGATCCGTACAGTAAAAGTATGCGCGGTTTATGTTCTGGTTCTGCGCTCTTTGCGAGTTTTTCCGGTGTTGGTGCGTCGAAGAGTGACAGGTCAAGATTTGGGAAGTCATGCGGGGTTTCGCTGGAGAACTCAGTCATTACACAGCTCCAATCCGGTCCAGAACATATGGAAAAAAGTATATTCGTATTTCCATATGTTTATCGCAAGCCGCAATTGGCTGGCTGCGCAAAATTCTGCTGATGAAAACAGATATTCCTTGTGGGAATGCTACGCATAAAATTAATGAATTTTTATTATCCTTAAGCGAGGCGTAGCTTGGTTTCCGGACACGGAGAACTGCGCTTTGAAATCATCCTCGTTTAATTCAGCGGAAAAATTTGATACTTCACGGGCCAACGAGTACGGCCGGCAGAGCCGCATTGCGCTCGCCGGGTACGACGCCTGCCAGGATCTGACGGCGTGCATGCTGGCGGCGACCCTTGGAAACGCGGGCTCGGCGAAAGTACTGGTGGTGGGCGCCGGCGGTACGGCGCAGGAGATCATTGCCATGGCCAAGCTGGAGCCGGGTTGGCGTTTCACTGCCGTCGATCCGTCCGGGCCGATGCTGGAGGCCGCGGAGCAGCAGTTAGCTGCAAACAACTTGCTTGAAAGAACCGCCATGCACCTTGGGCATGTTGAAGACCTGGTAGCAAACGGGTCGTACGATGCCGCTACCTTGATCGGTGTACTCCATCATCTCGATGGGGATGAAGCCAAGTTGAAAATATTGCGGTCCATCCAGGCACATCTGAAGCCGGGAGCGCCGCTGATTGTCGCTGGAAACCAATATGCGTATGCCAGCCAGCCATTACTCCTCGCGGCCTGGGGGCAACGGTGGCGACAGCATGGCGCCAGCCCGGAAGAAGTGACGGTCAAGCTTGGGAAAATTCTTCAAGGCGCCGACCCTCCACATTCCGAAGCAGCGGTTCAAAAACTGTTGAATGATGCAGGGTTCGGCCGTGCTACCCGGTTCTTCAGCAGTCTTTTCTGGGGCGCCTGGCTAACGTGCAAAACGGTCTGAGGATGGAGCTCAAACGTCGTGGATCAGCTTTCCGGGGGCGTGATGGGCGCGTCACTGGCTTCAGCCGCCAGTTTCAGTCGGTCGGCTTTGCTGATGTATTGAGGCTTGTTTTTGGGGGCCAGCTTGGCACTGGCTTTTTTGGCGTTCGCCTTCAATAACTGGTTTATTTTCTTGCGGCGATTCATTTCGTTCTGCTCAGCATGTCAATTTCCGGATGGTATCAGCTTTCCGTTTTCTCAGGATTTTTCCTGACTTTGGCAATGGGCTTCACGCGGCGCTCGAGCATGCCTGGCAGCCTTTGCTCGACAGAGCGTTTCGCCGCTTAACGCCTCATCGCCTTTCTAATCCGGGAAAAGACGCTGGCTTGTCTGGGCGGGGACGCTTGCGCTCGGCTGATCTGACTTGCAGAGCCGCCCACAGCCCGTCGCGGCGTTGATGGGGGCGATTCAACATCTGCTTTAATGAAGGAATAAGGCTGGCTTGAGATCGTACTGTCCTTCTTTATGATGTTGTCTATGGTTTTTATGTGGCTCATTATCGTTGCTAATTTAGCTTCGTTTTGTTTGGACTTTGCGCCCCAGAGTATCGCTCTTTCAAGGGGAGCAATTTGGTCGTGAAGGTTGCTAAGGGTTTCTCCGACGCTGTCTTCAATTTCTATCCCGCTGTCTCGAAAAAGCTGGGTGACACGCAGGTTTCCTTGCGTGTGGGCGACGCGGCTAGCAGCGTCATAAAGGTGGTGTTCCTTCAGGAAGCTCATTACTCCCTTGGCTCTGTCCAATTTATCATTGTGCTGCCTAAATTCCGTCACCTTGTCCACGTAATTCTGAGGCGAAGAGAACATGGTCAGGCGGATAGGGGAGGCACTACTGCCTGCGTATTGTTCAACGTAGGTGTACCCATCCGGGATAAGGTGCCCCAGCCCAGCAGGGGGTATGTAATGCCCAGAAGCATTGGTGATCTGCTGTCCTGTTATTTCACCCACAAAGTGAGGGAAACCTTTCTCGTCATCTGGGCGAATTCCCATGTGTCGTTCGGCCGTGCCCACATATATTCGGTCATCCCATATTGCGATGGGGGCATGATCAGCCGACGCGCCTGGCGCCAGCAGGTAGCTACCCTTACGGGCATAGCCAGGATCATCAAAAATATCGCCTAGAAAAGCACTTAAGACTGGATAGATGGGTTGAAATCCGTCTTGGTCGATTAAGGTGATCGGATTGTTCCTGGCCATCCTGAACCGGTTCAAACCATCGATGCCGCCCGCCGGATCCGGATTGATCCATCGACTGAGCCACGGCGCGTAATAACGGAAGCCGTAGTAATACAAGCCGGTGGCATCACGCTCCTTACCTGAATAACGCAGGGTCTTGTACGTTGCCTCGATGGCGTCACGCCCTGCCCACCAAGCCGTGCCTCCATACGGGTAGTAGCCTTCCTGGCTGAGCAGTCGCGACTGATGGTCCAGTTCAATGTTGCTGCTACCCAGGTGGTCGCTCACGCTGTAGCGCAACTGATCATTGCTCAAACCATCCGGCAGCCCGGCGTCCCAATGCAGCATTCGAACTCCGCCGAGGCCGAAGGACATGCTGATCACCTGCAAGCTTTCGCCATTCTTCGTATCGGTACGTAACTCCAGGCCGGGCAAATAACGCACCTCGGCCCGATGCGCGACCGTCCGGGCTTGGCTGCGGTGAATCTTTCTGACCCGTTGGTGGTTACCGTCATAGATATACACCTCGTCATCATTGGCCGCGTCTAATCGTTCTACCGGAGTAACGCGCTGCAACTGGTTACGCAGGTCCCAGTTCAGCACTTGTCCGGGCTGCAAATGCTGCAGATTGCCGTTGGCATCAAACGCCGAGGCCAGGTCGATCTCTTTTGGCACGCTGCGGTTGCTCAGGCCGTCCACCTGCATTTCCCTGGTGTAGGAGTGGGCGCCGACATGCCGCAATGTCGTCAGGTTATTCCCTGCGTCATAGCAATACGTCTGAGTAAATTGACTTAGCTGATTGGGATCAAGAGGTGCGGGTTGTAGCTCCGGCAAGGCGGGCCCTTGTCGCCCGATGGCGATTTCTCTGCCGGTGGCCTCAATCAATTGATAGAGCGTGTCGTAGCGATAGGTGCTTAGCGGTTCGATGCGTTGGTTATTAAAATACCGAACGGGCAGCGCCTCATCGCGAATACTGAGAATATTGCCCATCGGATCGTGGTCGTATCGCAGATCTAGCAACTGCGTGCCGTTATCCCTGCGCACAAACAGGCGCTTGAGTCGGCCGCTGAGGGGACAATAGTCGGCTGTGCTGACGACACCGTTGCCGGCGACTTCCGTCTCGACTTGAGCGAAGGCGTTGTACCCGATCATCGACAACACTACCTGTTCGGTTTGGCCAGCCAGTTGCAGCCAAACGCGACGCAAATGCCCAGCTACGCAATAGGTGAAGCGCTGGCGATGGCCCCTGGCATCGGTCTGGGTCAGGACATTACCCAGCGCATCGTAGTGGTACTGTGTAATCGCGCGCTCGGGCGCAGGTTCTAACATTGCATCGCGCAGGGATGGTTCTAGCGGCCAGTCCGGCAGCGTTTCCTGTAGCAAAAAACGTCGAGACTGCAGCAGGATACCGCCCTTCAAACCTGCCTCATGCACCTGCTGGCTGCCAGCCGGATCATCATGGCGTGTCAGCAGGCCACAGAGATTATGTGCATGGACCTCGGGTTCCCCGTAAGTCAGGCGTTCCACGCAGCGCTCAAGCTCCCCCTGGCCTTGCTCGAAGACCGCCACCGGGCGTAATGAACGGTCGTATTCGATACGTGTTTCAGTGCCCCGGCTGTCCCAGCGGTGCAATATTTGGCCCGCGTCGCCCAACAAGCTCACGCGCAAGCCCGCGTCGACATTGGTGTCAGCCAATACTTGACCGCACAGGCTATGGATCGATGTCTGATTCGCTGGTGCCGCCGATCCTCCCTCCATCAACGCCCATAGGCGCGGGTCCCAATGCGCTATCAAACGACCCAGCGTGTCATAGGCCTGGCGATTGACGCGAGGGGCGACAGGATCGTTATCGAGACGACGGTGATACTGCACTGTGCGTACCGGCAGTCCCCGCGGTTCGATCACCGACAAGACGGGGGTCGCGGCATGTATTGTCGAGGAGTAGGTCATCTGGTCTCGGCGCGAAGAATATTCATGGTCAAGGGGCTCGATGCGGTCCGTGAAAGAAGTTGAAGGACGTCCTTCGCTGCCTGTCATGATGTTTATGCGCTTGTTGGTTGGACTTTTGACCTGTCAGAACTATCAGTTTGCGAGGGCAGTTAAGACGCTTGTGTTATCAATAACAGGGAAAAACAAATATTTGGTTCTTAGAGCTTCTTGAAATGTCGGTCTTCAGACTGCCTTAAGACTTCACCTGCAAGTTGGCAGCATCGGTTCCCATCGACCGAATCGGGGCTGGCGAACGAGTCGGCAGTCCGTCAGACCTTCACGAGGCGCGTTATGACCCGCGATATTGCCGTAAACCGTTATGGAAAACTGTCGATGACCCTGCACTGGTTGATGCTGGCGCTGTTCGTCGGTGTGTATGCCTGCATTGAGATCAAGGGTTTGTTGCCCCGTGGCAGCACCGGGCGAAGCCTGTTACTGGGGTTGCACGGGCTCTTCGGGGTGAGCATTTTTGCACTGGTTTGGGTCCGCTTGTTCGGGCGCTTGACACCGCGCCCGCCGGTTACACCCGCGCCACCGGCCTGGCAGACGGGGGCTTCCCACCTGATGCATGCCGCCTTGTATGGCCTGATGATCGCGACACCGGTGCTGGCCTGGCTGATGCTGGCCGCCGGAGGCAAGCCGGTGCCGTACTTCGGGTTCTTCTTGCCGGCCCCCGTGGCGGTGGATCCCGATTTGGCCAAACAACTCAAGTACTGGCACGAGTTGCTCGGCAGCGGCGGCTACTGGCTGATCGGCCTGCATGCGGCGGCCGGTCTGTTCCATCATTACTGGGTGGGTGACAATACCCTGGCCCGGATGCTGCCGGGGCGAAATCGGTCTTGACTACTCGGTTGACGGCAATGAGTGCCGCGCTCCAAGCGTCTCTCTGACGCAGTCCAATTGCGCCGGTTTGTCAGATATGTTTGTTTGCACGAACCTATCGATCAAATCGGCTTTCCTGTTTTTGCGACTTATTTACCCCAAGTCGCTTTCAGAACACGTTTCGTCGCCCATGTGCAATCGCCAACCCCCGGGAGTGGCAAGCTGTGAGGATGCCCCGGACCAAGTGCATCTAAGACACTGGCCGGAGAGCGAGAATGGCGATCGGATGTGCCACGCGACCGTGACGTGGGCCGGCCGCCGCAGCCAAGACTCCGGACGGCTGCCGCTATGCGGCGGTGGCGTTCGAGATGCCGAGGTACGTTTATGCCCGATGAGACGCTTCACCTGCCTTTGATCCATAGCGTGCTTGCGCGCGAAAAGGACACCCCCGGTGCCTTGCTGCCAATTCTCCATGCCATCCAGGCAGGCTGCGGGTATGTCCCCGACAGCGCCGTCCCGGAGATCGCCCACGCCCTGAACCTCAGCCAGGCTGAAGTGCGCGGGGTCATCAGTTTCTACCACGATTTCCGCACCACACCGCCGGCGCGCCATACCCTGCGCTTGTGCCGGGCCGAGTCCTGCAAGAGCATGGGCGCCGAAGCCCTGGCTGCGCAGCTGCGCGAGCAACTGGCGCTGGACGATCACGGCACCAGCGCCGATGGGAGCATCAGCCTGCGGCCGGTCTATTGCCTGGGTGCCTGCGTCTGCTCGCCGGCCTTGGAGCTGGACGGGGAGCTGCATGCGCGGATCACGCCCGAGCGTCTGCGTCAGTTGGTCAATGATTGCATGGAGGAGGGCGCATGCTGACGCTCTGTATCCCCCGCGATTCTGTGGCCCGTGCCGTGGGCGCGGACAAGGTGGCCGATGCGTTGGCCCATGAGGCTGAGCGTCGACAACTGCCGTTGACGGTGTTGCGCACCAGTTCCCGTGGCCTCTATTGGTTGGAACCGCTGGTAGAGCTCGAAAGCGCCGGCGTCCGTCTGGGGTTTGGCCCCGTCACACCGGCCGACGTGCCGAGCCTGCTGGATGCGCTGGCAGGCGATCCTGGCAGCCATCCGCTGGCACTGGGGCCGGTGGAGGAGATTCCCTATCTCAAGAGCCAGCAGCGCCTGCTGTTCGCGCGCGCCGGCATCACGCAACCGCTGTCCCTGGACGACTACCGTGCCCGGGGCGGATTCCTGGGCCTGGCCCGGTCCATCCAGATGGATGGCGCAGATGTGGTCGCCAGCGTGCTGGATTCCGGCCTGCGCGGTCGGGGCGGTGCGGCATTCCCGGCGGGCATCAAGTGGCGCACGGTGCGCGATGCCGTGGGTGCACAGAAGTATGTGGTGTGTAACGCCGATGAAGGCGACTCCGGCACCTTCGCCGACCGCATGCTGATGGAGGGCGACCCTTTCCTGCTCATTGAAGGCATGATCATTGCCAGCATCGCCGTAGGCGCGACGATGGGCTACATCTACGTGCGTTCGGAATACCCGGCCGCCATCAGTACGCTGAACGAAGCGCTGCGCATCGCTCGCGACGCCGGCTATCTGGGGGCGAACGTGAGCGCTAGCGGCTGCGCCTTCGACATTGAGGTTCGTGTCGGCGCCGGCGCCTATATCTGTGGCGAAGAAACCGCACTGCTGGAATCCCTCGAGGGCAAGCGCGGCACGGTTCGCGCCAAACCGCCACTGCCGGCGATTCAAGGCCTGTTCGGGCTGCCGACGCTGGTGCACAACGTGGTGACCCTGGCCTCGGTGCCGATCATCCTTGAGAAGGGCGCGCAGTTCTATCGCGACTTCGGCATGGGCCGTTCCCTGGGCACGATGCCGTTCCAACTGGCCGGCAACGTCCGTCAGGGTGGCTTGGTGGAGCGCGCCTTCGGCCTGAGCCTGCGTGAACTGGTGGAAGGCTACGGCGGCGGTACCGCCAGCGGTCGTCCCCTGAAGGCCGCGCAAGTGGGCGGGCCGTTGGGGGCTTGGGTGCCGCCTTCGCAATTCGATACACCGCTGGACTACGAAGCGTTCGCCGCCATGGGCGCGATGCTTGGCCACGGTGGCGTGGTGGTTGCCGACGACAGCCTGGACATGGCCCAGATGGCCCGCTTCGCCTTGCAGTTCTGCGCCGAGGAATCCTGTGGCAAGTGCACGCCGTGCCGGATCGGCTCCACCCGTGGGGTGGAAGTGGTGGATCGCTTGATCGCCAGCACCGAAACCGCTGCTCGTCAGGAACAGGCCCTGCTGTTGCAGGATCTGTGCGATACCCTGCAATACGGTTCGCTCTGTGCCCTCGGTGGGATGACGTCCTACCCTGTCGCCAGCGCCCTCAAGCATTTCCCCGCCGACTTCGGTCTGGCGACCACGGAGGCCGACCAATGATCACTATCTTCGACCCCAGCAGTGATATCGACCTGGGCACCCCGGCGCGCGAAAGCGACGTGCAGGTCAGCCTGACCATCGACGGGCGCGAAATCAGCGTCGCCTCCGGCACCTCGGTCATGCGTGCCGCGGCCTTGCTCGGCACCACCATTCCCAAACTCTGCGCCACCGACAGCCTGGAGGCGTTCGGCTCCTGCCGCATGTGCCTGGTGGAGATCGACGGCATGCGCGGTTATCCGGCCTCCTGCACCACACCGGTGACCGAGGGCATGGTGGTGCGCACCCAGACCTCCAAACTCGCCGATTTGAGACGCAACGTGATGGAGCTGTACATCTCCGACCACCCGCTGGACTGCCTGACGTGCGCAGCCAACGGCAACTGCGAATTGCAGACGGTGGCGGGGCAGGTGGGCCTGCGCGAAGTGCGCTACGGCTACGACGGCGCCAATCACCTGGATGAAGCCAAGGACGTTTCCAACCCCTATTTCGAGTACGACCCGAGCAAGTGCATCGTCTGCAACCGCTGCGTGCGTGCCTGCGAGGAAATCCAGGGCACCTTCGCCCTGACGATCACCGGACGTGGTTTTGACTCTCGAGTGGCGGCAGCCGGCGGTGACAACTTCCTCGACTCCGAATGCGTGTCCTGCGGCGCCTGCGTGCAGGCGTGCCCGACGGCGACCCTGATCGACAAGAGCGTCGTGGAGATCGGCCAGCCGGAGCGCAGCGTCATCACCACTTGCGCCTACTGCGGCGTGGGTTGCTCGTTCCGCGCCGAGATGAAAGGCGAACAACTGGTGCGCATGGTCCCGGACAAGAACGGCCAGGCCAACCACGGTCACTCCTGTGTCAAGGGGCGCTTCGCCTGGGGCTACGCCACGCACCCGGACCGCATCACCAAGCCGATGATTCGCAAGCACATCAACGACCCGTGGCAGGAAGTCAGTTGGGACGAGGCGGTCACCTATGCCGCCAGCGAATTGCGCCGGATCCAGCTCAAGTACGGGCGCGACTCCATCGGGGGCATCACCTCCAGCCGCTGCACCAACGAAGAAACCTACCTGGTGCAAAAACTGGTGCGCACCGCGTTCGGCAACAACAACGTCGACACCTGTGCCCGCGTCTGCCATTCGCCTACCGGTTACGGCCTCAAGCAGACCTTGGGCGAGTCCGCCGGCACCCAGAATTTCGACTCGGTGATGAAGGCCGACGTCATCCTGGTGATGGGCGCCAACCCGACTGACGCGCACCCGGTGTTCGGCTCACAGCTCAAGCGCCGCCTGCGTCAGGGCGCACGGCTGATTGTCATCGACCCACGGCGCATTGACCTGGTGGATTCGCCTCACGCCCGTGCCGAGCTGCACTTGCAACTGCGTCCGGGCACCAACGTGGCAATGCTCAATGCCTTGGGCCATGTGATTGCCACCGAAGGCTTGATTGACCAGCCTTTTGTCGAGGCACGCTGCGAGGCGGCGGACTTCGCTCGCTGGCGCGATTTCGTCAGCCAGCCGGAAAACTCCCCTGAGGTCCTGGGCCCGGTGTGTGGCGTGCCTGCCGAGCAGATCCGCGCCGCTGCACGGCTCTACGCCACCGGCGGCAACGCGGCCATCTACTACGGCCTTGGCGTCACCGAGCACAGCCAAGGCAGCACCTCGGTGATGGGCATCGCCAACCTGGCCATGGCCACCGGCAACATCGGTCGCGAAGGTGTCGGCGTGAACCCGCTGCGTGGACAGAACAACGTCCAGGGCTCCTGCGACATGGGCTCGTTCCCCCACGAGCTGCCGGGTTATCGGCACATTTCCAACGAAACCGTACGCGCCCAGTTCGAACAGGCCTGGAACGTCACTCTGCAACCCGACCCGGGCCTGCGCATTCCGAACATGTTCGAGGCGGCCCTGGACGGCACCTTCAAGGCGCTTTACTGCCAAGGCGAGGACATCGCCCAGAGCGACCCCAACACCCAGCATGTGACGGCCGCGTTGTCCGCGTTGGAATGTGTGATCGTCCAGGACATCTTCCTCAACGAGACGGCCAAGTTCGCCCACGTGTTCCTGCCGGGCAGCTCGTTCCTTGAGAAGGACGGCACCTTCACCAACGCCGAACGCCGCATCTCCCGCGTTCGAAAGGTGATGGACCCACTGGCCGGCAAGGCCGATTGGGAAGCCACCATCGCCCTGGCCGACGCCTTGGGCTACAAGATGCACTACAACCATCCTTCGCAAATCATGGATGAAATCGCCCGCCTGACGCCGACTTTCACCCGCGTCAGCTACGCCGAACTGGATCGTCACGGCAGCCTGCAATGGCCTTGCAACGATGCCGCACCGGACGGCACGCCGACCATGCACATCGATCAGTTCGTCCGCGGCAAAGGGCGCTTCATGCTCACCGGCTACGTGCCCACCGATGAGAAGGTCAACAGCCGCTATCCACTGTTGCTGACCACCGGACGTATCCTCAGCCAGTACAACGTCGGTGCCCAGACCCGGCGTACCGACAACGTGGCCTGGCACGAGGAGGACCGGTTGGAGATTCACCCAACCGACGCCGAGAACCGCGGGATCGTCGACGAAGACTGGGTGGGTATCGGCAGTCGTGCCGGGCAAACAGTGCTGCGTGCGAAGGTGACCGAGCGGGTGGCACCGGGCGTGGTCTACACCACGTTCCACTTCCCTGAATCGGGCGCCAACGTGATCACCACCGACAACTCCGACTGGGCCACCAACTGCCCGGAATACAAGGTGACGGCGGTCGAGATCGTGCGGGTCAGCCAGCCTTCGGAATGGCAGAAGCGCTACCAGGCGTTCAGTGATGAACAAAGCCGCTTGCTCAGGGAACGTCGCCATGCCGAGAAGGCCGAGGTGCGTCGATGAGCTCTGATAGCTTGATCAAGATGGCCAACCAGATCGCTCAGTATTTCGCCAGCGAGCCGGATCACACATTGGCGGTCAATGGCGTGCGCCAGCACATCAAGAGCTTCTGGACGCCGGGCATGCGCCAGCAATTGCAGGGGTGGCAACAGATGCATCCAGAGGCTGTCCTGCACCCCTTGGTGCTGGAGGCGCTGGCGGAGCCTAAAGAGAAGACCTAGCGTCCCGTTTCGCAAATACGTTCCTTTTTGACGGCAACCGACACCGTCAAAAAGGAACAGTATTTAATGGGTGATGAGTGTGGTGCCAACGCCATGCTAAGCGTCCATGCCCCCACCTTTCATGCAAACCATCTAGGCGTCATGCATCATAAGTCCTTGGCGTTGTAGTGCCTGAAGGGCATGATGGCACTTTGCTGATGGATAGTCCCCGATCTTCTCCATTCGTCTCCGTATGCCTTGGTTCGCCTGAAGAAGCAAAGTTATAAGATAATCGTGAACGATTCACATCAATCTAAAAAAACGCATTGACATTTAGCTATATGAGGATAGGATGAAGCCACACGATAAATACATAGAGCAATCCAAAGCGTTTGCGGGTGAACCTCGAATCTTAATCCTTCAATGGCTTAAGGAGCCTCGTGCGCACTTCTCTCATCAAGTTACCGGTGATCCAGCGTTGATCGGCGTGTGCGTAACGTTGATTACTGAAAAACTCGGCATGAGCCAGCCAACTGTGAGCAGGCACTTGGATCTATTGAAACAAGCAGGCTTTTTGCGTGTGAACAAAATTGGCAAATGGGCATTTTATTCAAGAGATGAAACTGCAATCGATGAATACAAGGCTTGGCTGACGCAGCAAGTCTAATGGAGATGGAGTTTTTCCGGTATGGATGGCGGAGTTTTTGGCGGACTGATGGTTATGTTGTGCTGGGGGATTTCAGACTTTATTCAAAGTCTGATGATTCGCCAGTTAGGTACCGCAAAAACAATGCTGGTTCGCAATATATTTACCTTTGCTGTGGCCTCCCTCTTGGGGGCATATTTGATCATGTCACACCAGCTCAGGTTCGACACCAGTGCCGTGTTGATTATTACCTGCAGCTCTGCCGCCTACGTATCAGGGTATTATTTCTACATGCGAGGGTGTGAGGTCGGAAACTTGTCCTTGGTTTCTCCGATTGCTTCTACCTATAGCTTGGTCACTATCCTTTTCTCCATCATTTTTCTACAAGAAAGGTTGGCCCCGGCTGCCTGGACTGCCGTATCTATTATTTTTATTGGTATTGTCATGACATCCGGCAATATCTTCCGCTCACTGCGTGGCGGCTCGCAAGGGTTCCTCCAAGCTATCTTGGCCATGGCCGGCTTTGGTGTGGCCTTTTTTATTCTTGGTTTTTCCGCAAAAACACTTGATGTCACGAATGCTTTCTTTTATTCGGCATTAACTCAGGCTGTTCTTTTTACTTCATTGGCGCTGATCAGGAACGGCAAGCTGGAAAAAGGCGACGTAACTCAGCGTCGCGGGTGGATTTTCTTTGCGCACTCTTTGTTAGTCAATGCAGGCTGGGTGTTTTATATATTCGCCTCCAAGGTGGGTGATCTATCGTTAGTGACGCCTATCAGTTCGGTATACTCCGGTGTAACGGTGTTGCTAGCTATCGTGATCTACAGAGAGATAACGACGGTGGTGCAGAAGGTTGGGATAGGTACTGTTCTTGTTGGCGTATTTTTACTAAGTTACAAATAATCGAAATTTACCCATTTTCCGCTCATCGCTTTAAGGAATGACTAATATTGTTGTGCTGAATGCATCAGGTAGTCATTTAGTACTGCATGCATAACCCATTTAGATTCTATGTACCGATCACGGTAGAAGGAGTTCTTGGAATGATGCAGCCGCCAATACCCCCCGTTAATTACTCACCCGTTTCACTGGACCTTGTTGCCAGAATCGATACATGGGCGAATCAGCACCCCGAGAAAACAGCAATAATGTCTCGAGGACAGCCGATTACCTACGCTGAACTTTCAAACCGAAGAAAGGCACTCGCCAAACACCTTGCCCGCGAAGGCTTTGGATTGGGGAGCAAGATTGGGATCTACTTGCCCCGGGAGCCTGATCTGATCGTCGCGCTGACTGCGGTACTGTCGATAGGGGCAATCTTTGTTCCGCTCCCCCCGGATTCGCCATTACAGCGTAATGAGCTTATAGCCTCGCTCGCCAACCTCGATGCCGTGATTAAACCTCAATCTGTTGATCTTTTACGATGGCCGGTGGACGCTTTTTTAAATATCGAGGACGTCGATTGGAGCGATTCGACGCTGCCCTTTGACCCCGTTATCGATGATGTTTCGCTTGCCTATATGCTGTTCACTTCAGGCTCAACGGGTCTCCCCAAGGGCGTGATGGTCCGTCGGCAAAATCTTGCCTATTTTTTATCTGCGATCAATGAGGTGATCAATTTTTCGGCATGGGGCGCGCTGGTTTCCACGACGACCTACGGCTTTGATATTTCCATCCTGGAATTTTTTCTGCCCTTGGCTCAAGGTGGAACGCTGTACTTGGCCAGTGAGCAACAGGCCAGGGACGGACAGGCGATCGCGAAATTACTTGATCAATGTGACCGTGCGCTGCTTCAAGCCACCCCAGCCACCTGGAGACTGCTGATAGCAGCAGGGTGGCCCCGCACCTGCGCCGTCGGAGCGCTGTGTGGCGGTGAAACATTACCCGTCGATCTGGGTAAGAAGATCTTTCAGTCGGCGCGGGCGGCATGGAACCTTTATGGACCGACAGAAACAACGATTTGGTCTTTCTGTCACAGATTGCAGGCCGACGACTTTACCGGTTCTGCCACAAGTGTCCCCATAGGCCAGCCGTTGCCTGGCACTCACTATCGATTGTGTCCGTCAAATGACCCTTTAGAGTCCGAACTGGTGATTGAAGGGCCTGGGGTCAGTGCCGGTTATTTCAATCGGGACGATCTGACGCTGGAGAAATTTCAAACAACTGAAGCAAAGAGCAGCACTTCAGTGGCTTACTACACCGGCGATCGGGTTCGACGCCAGCCCGATAACTCCCTGGTTTTCATCGGACGTAAAGACCGCCAACTGAAGTTGAACGGTTACCGTATCGAGCCGGGCGAGGTCGAGGCCGCCCTTTATAAGTCCGGCCTCGTCAGCCAATCGGTCGTCACGCTTGTGGAACACGCTCATGATGACCACAGGCTGGCAGCCTATGTCGTGCTGGATAATAAAGTGTTGGGGCAGCAGCGCGATGCCGATGCCGGGGTCTGGCTCGACGTGTGGGAAGCGGCTTATCTGTCGGCGCAGAAAAATGAGATCGCCAGTGCCGAAAGTGGTTACACCTCAAGTTTCTCCGGCGAGTTGATCCCGGACAGCGATCTGCGTGAATGGGTGCAGGCGACAGCTTCTCGTGTTCTGGCTTTCTCAGGCCATTCAGTGCTGGATGTAGGCTGCGGTATCGGGATGACTGGAGCCGCGCTGCTGGAAAGCGGCGTTCGGCGTTATGTAGGCTGCGATGCTTCTGAAGCGGCGATTGAGTCCGCGCGACGACGGCTGGAGGCGGCCGGTAGCAATACAGCCTCATTTGCGCTGGTAAAAATGGCGGCTCATGAGCTTGATGCGCTGGGTGAGGCACCTTTCGACGTCGTACTTCTGAACTCCGTCATTCAGTACTTCCCAGGCATTGATTACCTTGTCGATGTGCTTCAAAAAGCATGCACGTTGTGCAAAGACGGTGGCGTGATTGTGATCGGAGATGTTCCCTACGAGTCTCTGAAACACGTCCTGTCCGCTGCCGCGAGTCGTACCCGCAAAAAGTTGCAGCGTGCACTCCCCATGATCGGAGAAGGGGAGTTGTGGCTCGATCCTTTGCAAATCAAGCAAGTGGCCTACACGCTTGAGCGAATCGTCAACGTAGAGACCGAGTTGCGAGCAGGGCAAGGTAGCGATGAAATGACTCGTTATCGTTACGACGTCATCATAAGGCTCGACACGGATGACCGAACAATCGTAGAACCGGTTACACGCTACTCGTATCAACATGAGCGTCTATACGAGCAAGACCTGAGTCAATGGTTGGCATCCGCCCCTTCGGCGTTTGTGCTTACAGGTGTTCCAAACGCTAGAATCAGCCTGGACCTGCAGCTTTCCCGAAACGCTCCCTCAATCATCCCAGACGAAGCTTACGACCCCGAATACTTTCGCCGCTGGGCCTCCAGCCGCCATCGTCAAGCCAGGGTGCGCTGGAACGATAGTCTCCCCGCAGGAACGATGGATGTATTCGTGGGGCCGCATAACAGCTTGGACCCCACTTTCGAACCTCGCCCTGCCGTGGGTAGCGCGCGGGTTGAGCAAGCCTTTGTCAGGGAAATCGACGACCTCGCTATCCGGCAAGATGTCATTGAGAAACTCAAAGACTCCCTCCGAACCCATGTTCCCTCGTACATGATTCCCGCCCATTTTGTTTTCCTGGAGCGTTTCCCGCTCACGTTCAACGGAAAGCTGGATGTCGCAGCGCTCGAGCGGCTAGCGCCTCACGTCCAACCCAGGCCATCACAAGCAGACGATCAACCGTTGTCGGTAAAACAGCGCCTGACGCGAATATGGTCCGACATCCTGATGACCCCTTCGGTACATCCCATGCGAAGTTTTTTTGCCCAGGGAGGTTCCTCTCTGCTCATCGTAAACCTGACCAGGACGTTGAACGATGCCTTCGGTTTGAACCTTCAAGTCACTGAGCTTTTTGAAGAAAACAGCATCGACGCTCAAACGCGTTTGATTGGCAGAAAGCTGGGGTTGGATGACGCCTCGCCCTCGAAGTTGGGCCCTTCTTCCAGTATGAGCCGCAGGAACGCAGCCATTAAATCAGCGGCTCGTAAACGCCAGAAGCAGCTATAGGCGCCGCGCGGCTAAGTCACCATCAATTTGGGAGAGAACAGGATGAGCGAGATCAGATATCACGGAAATGAGATTGCCGTTATTTCCATGGCTTGCCGATTCCCGGGCGCCGACTCCATCGAGCAATTCTGGGAAAACTTAACAGCGGGTCACGAGTCCATTGAGCCTGTTTCTCTGGGCTCCTTGCTGGAAGCGGGTGTTCCGGCTGAACGGGCCAATCGGGAAGACTACGTTGCCATGGCGGCGCGTCTGAATAATGTCGATCGGTTCGATGCTGGTTTTTTCGAAATGTCAGCACGCGAGGCAGCGATTACCGACCCCCAGCACCGACTGTTACTTGAGTGTGCCTGGGAGGCGTTGGACGCTGCGGGATTTAGCAAGGACCGTGAGGCGTTGAACATTGGCGTGTTCGCTGGCGCAGGTAACAACGGTTACCTTCACACCAATGTTATGGGGGAGGAGGACGTCTGCGAAACCGGCTTTTTGGACAGCAGCGCCGGTTTCATGAATTTGTTGGGTAACGATAAGGATTACCTGTCGACACGGATTGCTTATAAATTGGGGTTGCGTGGTCCCGGTCTAAACATCCAGACGGCATGCTCGACTTCGTTGGTCTCGATTCATATGGCGTGCCAAAGCTTACTCCTGGGCGAGTGCGATGTTGCATTGGCCGGGGGCGTGACCGTTCTGGTGCCCCATGCCCAGGGTTATGTCTACCAAGAGGGGATGATCCAATCGCCAGATGGACATTGTCGGGCGTTCGATTGCGCGGCGCAGGGCACGGTCTTTGGAAGTGGCGCCGCACTGGTCACTCTCAAGAGGCTTAGTGATGCACTGGAAGCGGGTGATCCCATTCAGGCTGTAATTAAGGGATCGGCCATCAATAACGACGGTTCCAAGAAAGTCAGCTTTGCCGCCCCCAGCTCCCAAGGACAAGCTCAAGTCATTGAACGGGCACTTGAGAATGCGGAGGTAAGCGCTGCGACTCTCGACTTTGTAGAGACTCATGGTACAGGCACCCCATTAGGCGATCCGATAGAATTCAAAGCGCTGATGGACGTGTTTACACAGCACGGTGCCAAGGCAAACACCTGTGCATTGGGTTCGGTGAAAACCAACATCGGTCATCTCATCGCAGCAGCTGGCGTGGCGGGTTTTATCAAGACTGTGTTGGCGCTCAAGCACCGGACGATTCCCGCCACGCTGCACTTCAAGAGCGCCAATAAAGACATCCATCTTGACGGCAGTCCGTTCTTTATCAGCGCCAAAACCCTCCCATGGCCGACCACCGATTCACCCCGCCGCGCAGGCGTCAGCTCCTTTGGGGTGGGCGGTACGAATGCTCATGTCGTTCTTGAGGAGGCCCCCCTGACATCGGCGCATTCGCTGACTGAGTCCGGCAGCCCCTACCTTCTGGCTCTTTGCGCGAAGGATCGTGACGCCCTGGCGGACCTCATCAACCAGTACCGCGAATGGCTCGAACGCCCGGCTGTGTCGTCGCTGCGCGATATCTGTTACAGCGCCCGTGCCGGACGGGCAGAATTCCCTTTTCGATACGCCGTGTCGGCCCGCCAGCCAGAAACCCTTCTGACAAAACTCCAACAGCAAGACAAAGATATTCACTGGGTCGACCCTGCCAAGGAGACCGGGCTGGTTTTCGTGTTCACGGGGCAAGGTGCTCAATTTCCAGACATGGGCAAAGATCTCTACCAGCATAACGAGGTGTTTCGAACCTCTATTGATCGTTGCGATTCTATCGCGCAAACCTGCATGGGAATATCCCTGCGCACGATCCTTTTTCCTGCACCAGGCGATGAAGCTGGGCTTATAGATCAGACACGCTATGCGCAACCTGCCTTGTTTGCGTTGGAGTATTCCCTTGCACAGGTTTGGCTGAACGTTGGCGTTGTCCCCGATATTTTGCTTGGGCACAGTCTCGGTGAATTTTCGGCGGCTTGTGTGGCGGGTGTGTTCAGTCTTGAGGACGGTATGACCCTGGTCGCCGAGCGTGGGCGCCTCATGCAGGCGCTCCCCTTGGATGGCGGAATGTCCGCCGTCTCGCTGAGCCACGACGAGGTGCGCAAGTTGCTGGCTCAGCATGCCATTGATCTGAGCATCGCAGCCGTCAACGCCCCTGGCAACGTAGTGGTTTCCGGCGCCCTGAGCGAGTTGAGCAGACTCTACTCAGTGCTCGACACTCTGGGTACCAAGTACACGCGCCTGAATGTCTCCCATGCGTTTCATTCCGAACTGATGGAACCGATACTCCAGCCCTTTGCCAGCGTTCTGGGGCGCACCAGAATGTCGGCACCCCGCTATCCACTGATCAGCAACGTCAGCGGGGAGATAACCAAAGAGCACCTAATGACGTCGGAGCATTGGCTTGACCATGTTCGCCAGCCGGTACGCTTCATGGACTGCATCCAGAGCGCATTCGAAATAGGTGGCCGGACTTTTCTGGAGATCGGGCCAAAGGCGGTGTTGTCGACGATTGGAGCGGCATGCCTGCAACCTGATGACGCCGACCAGACCACCTGGATAACGAGTCTGAACAGCAAGGTCGCTGATCGCGAACAAATGCTGGAAAGCGCGGGGCGCTTGTTCGAGGCCGGGATTGAACTTGACTGGGAGGTCCTTTTAGAGGGGGCGACGGCGACGCGCGTAGACACGCCAAGCTACCCATTTCAGCGGGTGCCCCATTGGATAGGCCCTCGCGTTTCGGCAAAGCCTCAGTGGATGACGGCCGTGGACTGGGTGCAGCACCCCATCAAAGCTCAAGTAACCCATGACGATCAGAACGTCACCGGGGTCTGGCTGTTCATTGGAGGGACGAGTGAACTCGTCCAGGGTATCCGCAATGGCCTGTCAATTCGTGACGAACACTTTGTTCGCGCTATATTCGCGACCGATTGCTGCCGGATCAGCGCCAATACCTGGCACATCAGGTCCGACTCCCCCTCGGATATCCACGAGGTGTTTCGAACACTGCCCATTTCAGCGCGCAACCCGCTCAGAGGCGTTGTTCACCTCGGTGGGACCGAGCAACGGTCCGCAGACAACCATCCCTTGGATAATGAAGACCTTGGTGCCCTGAATGCCGGTCTCTATAGCGTGTTGGCCACGTTGCAAGCGCTGACGACCAGCTCCAGACCAGAGGCTGCCAGGCTTTGGATCGTAACGCGTGCAGCGGTAAACGTGAGTTCCGCTGCTTCATCGATCAACGTTTCGCAGGCCACACTTTGGGGGCTGTCCAAAGTGATCGCGCAGGAAGAGCCGGCTGTTTGGGGCGGTTTCATAGACTTGCCACCGAGCATCGAGGATGTCGGTGCCGATCTGCTTCTGGCATCGCAATTGATTCTTGCAAACGGGCAGGAAGATCAATTCGCTATTCGTCATTCCAGCGTTCATGTGCCTCGACTCATAGAGGTGTCGCCAGCTAAATCGAGGCCTATGGCGCTAAGTCCGGATGCGACCTATTTGGTCGCCGGTGGGCTGGGTGGGCTAGGGCGCGAGGTCCTTGCATGGTTAGTGGAAAAGGGGGCCCGTCATTTGGCGGTGGTCGGACGCAAATCACTGGAAGCGACTGGCTCGACCGTGCTGGAAACGTTTAGACGCCAGGGCGTGGAAATCGACTATCTCACTATGGATATCGCATCCCGTGAGGCTGTTGAGCCGCTGATGTCGTATATAGGTGCTCTGCAATGGCCGCTACGAGGTGTGCTGCAGTTGGCGGGGACTGTTGAAGATGCTGTCCTCTCGAAATTGAGCACATCCTCTCTCAGGCATGTCTTGTCGCCGAAGCTGCAGGGCACCCAGGTGCTGGACCATGTCACCCGCGCCCAGTCGCTGGACTTTTTCGTAGGCTTCTCGTCAATTAGCGCGTCGCTGGGGTTCAAGGGCCAGGCGAACTATGTTGCGGCCAATAGCGCGATGGACGCCATCATGGAAAACCGCGCTGGTTCGGGATTACCTGGTTTAAGCATCGCGTGGGGACCTTGGTCATCCGAGGGCATGGCCAGTCGGGTCGATAAGGTGTTCAAGACGCGTCTGTCGACGTTAGGCATCAATTACATTACTGCGAAAGTCGGCCTGCAAAAGTTGTGGGACAACCTGGGTGCACAAGGTGTCGTCGGTATAGCACCGATCGACTGGGCGCCCTATAAGGCGCATTTACAATCCAGCGATTGGCCGTACCTATCGCTTATTGATGCGCAACACTCAGCAGACAAAGCAATCGTGGAGCGCGACACCGTTCCCTTTCTCGAGGCTGTGTTGTTGCTGGATGACGAGCAAAGACAGGCATTCATCCGGAGCAAGTTGATGTCTGTTGCGGCCCGGGTTGCAGGCAGTCTCGATGCCGACGCAAGTCCAGTGGACAAGTCGCTCACAATGATGGGCTTTGATTCGTTGATGACCGTTGAATTTCGCAACAGCCTAAAAAAGCTCGGTATTAACTTTCCCCTGGACAGGCTTATCGTCGGTGCCACCCTCAGCGACATCAACGACTTCGTACTTGAGCAGCTTGAGGCGGTCCGTCAATGCAACCCAACCGAGCGAGCAAGCAGTAGCCCTCCTGAGCCGCAAGCAGTGCAGACATCGGACTGTGTGGTTATCCCAATCCCTAGACCAGAAGCAACGCTTCGCTTGTTTTGCTTTCCCTATGCAGGCGGCGGGCCCGCGGTATTCAAGGATTGGGCGGGCCGGTTGCCCAATCATATCGAGCTTTGCTTACTGCAACTGCCCGGTCGTAATGCACGACTGAGGGAAAAATCTTACACCCGCATGGAAGAACTGGTGACAAAACTGACACCTGATCTGATCCCCTATCTAGACCGGCCGTTCGCATTCTTTGGTCTGTGCTTGGGCGGTGTACAGGCATTCGAGGTGGCTCAACGCCTGGTCAATGTACATAACCTGCATCCGACACATTTGATTTTCGCAGGGAGTCGGGCACCGCACTTTTACAACGAGCATCAATTCGCTTCCGATGTACTGCAGTTCAACTATGAGTCGGATCGTGAGCCCGCGGTGAGCGATGACGGCGAGCTCATTGCGATGCTCAAGGAAATGAATTTTGCCAACAATCAAGCACTGTTCGATGACGCTGAAATGCGTGATTTGATGCTTCCCATCATCAAGGCTGACTATGAAATAAATAATACCTATCTGTACGAAACCAGCCCCCGTCTCGAGGTCCCCATTACCTCTATTGGAGGGCGTATCGACCCTTACGCCACGGGCGTTCACATCACCGGCTGGCGTGAGCATACGACTCATGCGTTCAAGTCGGTGTTCTGTGCGGGGGACCATTACTTCGTGGAAGGGCAGCGCGATCTGATAGCCAGTATCGTGGTGGAAACCCTCGCCACTTCCTCCAATTCAAAAAACAGCCACTCAGCAGAAACCGTCCATCAATAGGAGAGTTCAAATGCCTTCATTTTTCGTACGTACTGCACTGTGCTTCGTTCTAAGCCTGACCGCTCACTTGGCGTTCGCGTCATCTGACGCTCGCTCGATCCGGTTCTACGACGGTGGCTGGGAAAATATCCAGATCGACAACCATATCGCCATGTACATCCTCAAGCATGGATACGGCATGAACGTAGAGTCGGTAAGTCTTGATATCGCGCAAATGCAAAAAGCGATGGAAACGGGCGACATCGACATCAATATGGAGATGTTTACGTCGCTGATGCCTCAGTGGGTCGAGGATCAGAGGGCAAAAAAAGCCATCCTCGATTTCGGTCCCACTTATGAGCGTCTCACGCAGGCATTCTATGTGCCCACATACATGATCAAGGGCGATGCCAAGCGTGGAATCAAACCTACGACCCCTGATCTGAAACGTGTCGAAGACCTTCCCAAGTATGCTGAGGTATTCAAGCGCGCATCGGGATCAGGCAAGGCCACTTGGTTAAACTGCATCAGTAGTTGGGCGTGTCGGGAAATCAACCTGATCAAAATGGCCACTTACGGGGTGGATCGCTCTTTTACGCCAGTGGAACTCAAGTCTGAGTCAGCGCTCAACGCCGCGATTATTTCAGCTTACGAGAAGGGCCAGCCCTTCATGACCTATTACTGGGACCCTAGCCCTCTGATGGGTGAACTGGCCCTTACACGCCTTGAGGAGCCTACCTACAGCGAAGCCTGCTGGGACGCCATCAGCGATAGCCTTGCCCAGTTCAAGGAGGGCGTCGGGAGTCGACAAGCGTGCGCATACGCAGATATCGCCCTCAATAAATATACGTCAGCTAAATTCGCCAAAGAGCATCAGGCAGTCATCCCTTTCTTGAAGTCGATGTTCGTTGGTACCGATACCATCCGGACGCTGGCAACACGAATGGTCTCCAACAAAGAAACCCCCGAGCAAACGGCGCGTTATTACTTGCGCAACCATACTGCTGATTGGAAGGGGTGGGTGCCTGAAGAGGTGTTCAAGAAAGTTTCCGAGACGCTGTAAGCATCCAGGTACGGCCGAGCGCTTTGTCCCCGCGATAAGGCTGTAAAAGCAGTGCATGTGGTGTGTTTGGCGAAGCGGGGTGGCTGGTTTGAGGCCGCTTCGCAACTCCATGGGGGGGACGATCAGGTGTCGGATTGCTGGGCCGTCCAGCGTTTCATTTCTTCGGCAATGAAGTGATGCACCAGGTCGCTGTACATTTTTTCGATGGCATCCGGGCTCAGGCCTTCGGCCTCGGCCCATGCGCGTCGTGTCGCCAACATGGCTTTGAAACGCTCCGGTGCCTGCACCGAAGTGGCTGATGTCTTGAACTTCGAGGCCGCGAGCACGTATTGAAAACGCTTGCCCAGCAGCGTGATGACGGCCTGGTCGAGGGCATCGATTTCGCGTCGGATGTCCTCCATGTTTGTGCATTGCGAGGGTTGCAACGGGTCCATGCTGTGAGCTCCGCTTGTTGAACAAGACCGGCCCAACGTGAGCCGATCTTCTGATGGAGTTTAGAAGCACCAGTCCTCAGCGCGAACGACACGACAGAAGGCGCCTGCCAGGGTTGCGTTGTGATGGGCGACGATCATTTCTGCCTTCAATTCAGGCGTGTCGGAACAGGTATGACCGTCGGCGATCAGGACCGCGTCGAACCCCAGGTCCCGGGCGGCTCGGCATGTGCTGTCGATACAATACTGGGTTTTCATACCGGCGATGACCAGGCCTTCAGCGTTACAAACCTTTAGCCGCTCTTCCAGGCCCGTCAGGGTGAAGGCGTTGGGGCGATTTTTTTCGAAGATGACTTCATCACCTTCCAACTGCAGTTCCTGCACCAGTTGCGTCAGCGGGCTTGCAGGCTCGATGGGCGAGCCAGGCGGGCCTACGTGGCGAGCCAGGAAAATCGGTGCGCCAGCCCTCCGGGCCTTGAACAGCAAGCCATTCAATGTGTCCAGCAACGCTTCGCCAGCCCAGGGTTTATCCGGGCCGTGAAACGACCCAACTTGCATATCGAGAATCAACAGCGCGTGCATGGTGCTTTCCTTGCGTTTGGGCCAGTGACGCAAGGGCAAAAGAAAAGGCCCTTACCATCGCTGGCGGGCCTTTGAGATGCGTGTGTTATTGGCTCACGACACCTCACGACCCGCCTTGGCGGTCGTGATTATGGTGGTCGAGGCGATCTGAGCAAGATTCATGGCCTGACAGTACCTGTAGGCAATCCAGCCTGGCAAGTCTTGCTTGCGCAGATGTATACGGCCCCTGTTTGGACCAAGGGACAGGGGCTGGCTAGTCTTCGAGGCCGCGCTGTTCGATCACGCCAAACACATCCGCCACATCCTGCACCAGGATCCGGGCGACGTTGGTGAGGGTGTCGATCAGCAGGACGGGGTGGGTGGTGGCGGTTTGGGTGAGAGGGGTGAAGCGGCTGGATGAGTGAGTTGTCATGAGGTTGAATTCCTTTTAAGAAAGAAGAAATGCCACCTTTTTGCTGCGAATCAAATGGGTGGCAGTTGCGCGAGGGTTCGCAGACCGAGGAAAGAATCCAAAAACTCGGCAGACCCGAAAGTCTCCCGCGCACAACCGCCATAAAATGAACGCGGGCAAGTTTGCCTGAATTTCATTTGACGGTATTAGATCTTTTTCATCGAGGGCTGCGAAACCCAGCCACCGGCCAAAGCCAGCGACGACCCAACTATAGAAGTCGATCCCGGCACCCACAACCGACCTGTAGGACGCCCCCGTCCCCTGTGGCGAGGGAGCTTGCTCCCGCTCGGCTGCGCAGCAGTCGTAAAACCGGTACCAGCGGAGTACCTGGCGAAAAGAGGTGCCTGGTTTGGGGCCGCTTCGCAGCCCAGCGGGGATAAATCCCCTCGCCACAGAGGTAAATTCCTACGAGATTTTCGGAGCGCTTCTTGCCGCTACCACTGGAGTGTACGGCTTGCTGTGGGAGCAAAGCTTGCTCGCGATGCAGGCACCTCGGTTCCCCGGAAGACCGCGTCGTCTTCATCGCGGGCAAGCCTTGCCCCCACAGGAACCGTGCTCCCCCAGGAGGCTTGCGGCGAGTATTTTCAGATTTTTCTAGCGACAGCCGCGAAAAAAAGCCCTGATATCCTCCGCCAACAACTCCGGCTGCTCCAACGCGGCAAAATGACCGCCCCGAGGCATCTCGGTCCAGCGCTTCACCTCGCAGCAGCGCTCCACCCAGCTCCTCGGCGGCAGGGGCAGTTCCTTGGGAAACAGCGCGACACCCACCGGGGGCTTCACCCGTTCGCCGTGGTTGAACAGCAACGGCCGCTTGCTACCTTCAACGTATTGGCGGAACGACGAGCCGATGCAGTTCGTCAGCCAGTACAGCGTGACGTTGGTCAGCAGCCAGTCACGATCGATGGCGGGTTGGGTATCGCACCAGGACAGGATCTTTTCCCCCATCCACGCCAAGAGTCCCGCCGGTGAATCATTCAAGCCCACGGCCAGACTCTGCGGTTTGGTTCGCTGGATGTGCCCATAGGCGCCTTCGGTATCGGCAAAGGCCCCGGCGCGTTGCAGGAAGGTGGTTTCTGCCTCGGTCAGCGCGGGTTCGGTTTCGCCAAGGGGAGGGCGATAGGAACCCGGGATGTAATTGAGGTGAATGCCCGTCACCCGCTCGGCAAAGCGCACGCCCAACCACGTCGACACGCCAGCACCAATGTCCCCACCCTGGGCGCCAAACCGGTCATAGCCTAACCCCGTCATCAACTCAGCCCATAAACCGGCGACCTCATAAGGCCCCATGCCGGATTGCTGGAACGGTGCGGAAAAGGTGTAGCCGGGCAGCGACGGCACCACCACATCGAAGGCGTCCGCAGGATCGCCGCCATGGCGGGCCGGGTCCGTCAGCAATGGGATGATGCGCTGCATCTCGATGAACGAGCCGGGCCAACCATGGGTGAGGATCAATGGCATCGGATTCGGCCCGACGCCACGTTGATGAATGAAGTGGACCCTTTGCCCGCCGATGTGGCTGACAAACTGCGGCAGGCGATTCAGCGCGGCTTCCTGGGCACGCCAATCGAACGTGTTCGACCAATAGGCCAGAAGCTCCCGAAGCACATCCATGTCCATGCCTTCGCTCCAGCCTTGGTCGGCCAAGGGCTCAGGCAGCCTCGTGTTCGACAGGCGGTGTCGAAGGTCTTCAAGAGCGCTGTCAGGGATGTTGATGGAGAAAGGTTCGATGAGCATGAGTGTTTTCGTCCTGATTACCTGGCATCTGAAAATGACATGACATGGGTCGCAAAATCATCTTCTACCGGCCGAAATCCGCAGCGCAGGTAAAAGGCTGCGCCCTCTGGTGTGTCTGTAGACAGGCGCACCGCTTGGAACCGTGATGCCGCATGTTCCAAGAGATGCTCCACCAAAAACCTGCCCACCTTCAGGCCCCTTGAGGTTCGCGTGACATATACCCTTCGCAACCTCCCGACACTCGGGGCGACATAGGGATCACATGAAAGTCCGCCAACAGCAATCAGTTGCCCGTTGTCGAAGACTCCTAGAAAGCACTCTCCAGGTTGATCGAATCGATTGGACCCGTCTCTCCAATCGGTGATCAAGCGAGTAAGAAACCTAAAACCCTCTGTAACAGATTCTGCCTCCAGTTGCAGAATCGCTGAAGGAAGTTCTAGCAGTTGCCGTACCGTCAGTTGTCGTGTTGATTCAATCACTGGACTAAAGTTACTGATCCGGAAGCAGTTGTTGGAAGTTGAGGGCAAAGCGGCTCAGGGGCTTAGACATCGGCATCGCTTCGACCTAGGCTCTCGGACATTCTTGCCCAATGTGTTGGCCCTCAGCGATCATTGCGCTAGAGTCCCCGCCCAAGTTTAAACAGAGCGTCAAGGATGAATGAAAGTCACCACGGAAGCTGCCTATGCGGCGAGATACGTTACGAAATTTCGGCAAAGCTCAAGGCGTTGACTCATTGCCATTGCAGGCGCTGCCAGAAAGCTCATGGTGCTGCGTTCGCAACCTATGCCAGCGTTCCGGCTGCATCACTGAAAATCTCGGCAAATGGAAACGTGCTCAGGTTGTATGAATCCGAAACTGGCGTCAAACGGCAGTTCTGCGGGGCCTGCGGTTCAAGCTTGTTCTGGTCTGACCCTCACGGTGCGTTTCCAGACTGGATATCGGTTGCCGTAGCCACTCTTGATACTGATTTCACACCTCACAAACAACAGCACAGCTACCGCGAAACCAGCTTTGAATGGCTAGTCTTGTCGGATTGCGTTGAGCCGACATTGCTTGAGAAACCTTAAGCAACCTGGCCTTCTCTCTGGAAAACATGATGCGTCCAAACAAAGCTTGTCCCATCATTCTTTCCCATTCTCACCCGCCGCGAATCTTGTTGTTCCATCATCCGTTGGCAGGTGTGCAAATTGTGAAGGGCACGATTGAGGTCGGCGAGTTTGCCTGGCAGGCCGCACTGCGAGAGCTGAATGAGGAGGCTGGCATCGACTGCGCGACAGTCTCGGCTGATCTCGGATGTTGGGACGCTGACCACCTTGCCCAAGTATGGTCGTTCCATCTATGTGACCCAAGGATCGCACTCCCCGAGCGATGGACATACAACACGTGTGACGGCGGCGGTCTTGCCTTTGAGTTCTTTTGGGCACCTTTCGACGATTTACCTTATGACCAATGTCATCCCGTCTTTTGCCGAGCGCTACGTTTTTTGACCGTTACCCTGGATGCGGCTGGCTATTTGCAGCACTGCCAACTGGATCTGAATGACTGAAACCCCGCCCATCCCAACCCTGATGAATATGAGTCAACAACCAATCAACAAAAACCTGCGTCTCAGCCACCGCATTCCCGGACACCCCGTAGTAATAGCGGGCTAACGGCAGGCGCAACGCCGGCAACGGACAGGTCAGGCGCCCGTTGGACAAATCCCTGCCCAGCAGCGAAGCCGGACACAACGCCACGCCCAGCCCATCGACGGCGGCCTGCAGCACAAGGTGCATGTGATCGAATTGCAGGGGCGGCGGGTGGTTCAATGGATCGATCCCTGCGTGCTCCACCCAGTCTTGCCAATCGCTGCTGCGCGTCCTGCCCGACAACAAGGTGTGCCGGGCCAGGTCGTGGATGTTTTGCAATGGCACGCTTTGCAGCAACGACGGTGCGGCGACCAGCAGCAGGTCGTCTTCCAGCAATACCATGGGCTGCACATGCGGCGACCAGCCGCTATGCCCGCGACGGATGACCACGTCGAACGTTTCCCGTGATGGATCGGGAGGCCGCGTGCTGGTGACGACGTCGGGCTTGATGTCTGGATGGAGCGCCATGAAGTCGGGCAGTCGCGGGATCAGCCAACGCACTGCGAAGGAGGGGCGCACGTTGATGGTCACTTTGCGCTGGGCAGCACTGCGGGTCAGTGCAGTGGCGGCGTTGGCGATCTGGGTCAGTGCCTCGCTGACCTCTTCGTAGAAAGCCCGGCCGGCGGGCGTGAGCACGGACTGCCGGACTCGACGTTCGAACAGCAGCACGCCCAAGCGCTCTTCGAGCAACTTTACGTGGCGGCTGACGGCGCTGTGGCTGACGTGCAGTTCTTCGGCGGCGCGGCTGAAACTCTGGTGGCGAGCGGCAGCGGCGAAGGCGCGGACGGCGTTCAACGGGGGGAGGTTGGCGATCATGTGTCTAATTTAGTCACATAGGCGGTGCAATTAAAGCGTTTGTCAGCGTCCCGGTGCCACGCCACCCTGAAGGCCACAGCAATTTGCCCTGAATGTGGAGTGATGCATGGCCGGTTACGGACTTTTTCTGATCCTGGCGACCCTGACGGTGCTCAGCCCGGGCCCCGGCGTAGTGCTGACGATTACCAACGCCTTGCGCCATGGCTGGCGCGGTGCGTTGCCGGGTATCTTCGGGATCGCGTCGGGCGCGTTTATCGTGGCGGGTATTTGCGCCAGCAGCTTGGGGTTGATCCTGGCCGCCTCGGCGACGGCCTTCACGGTGCTCAAATACATCGGCGCCCTGTACTTGCTGTACCTGGGCATCAAGATGTGGCGTACCCAGCGCTTTATTCCCGAACTCCAGGCCACGTCGCCGCGCCCGTGGCGGCGATTCGTCGAGGCGTTGTCGATCCAGTTGCTCAATCCCAAGGCCGGGTTTTTCTTCCTGGCTGTGTTTCCCCTGTTCATCAAGCCGGCGGGTGACTACTACAGCCAGTTCTTCTTGCTGGTGTCGTCCTATAGCGTGCTGGTCGTACTGGTGCATGGCGGCTATGCGCTCATGGCCAATGGCGCCAGGGGCTGGCTCTCCTCGACCCAGGGCGCCAGGATTGTCGGCAAACTGTCGGGCATCACCTTCCTGGGTTTCGGTGTGCTGATGGCGTCTGCCAGCAAGTGACGAGTACAGGTCAACGCCGCCCCGTGCGCGTACTCACATCCACCCATACCGCCAGCACCAGGATGCTGCCTTTGACGATCATCTGCCAATAACTGTCGACGTCGAGCATGGACATGCCGTTGTCCAGGCTGGTGATGACCAGCGCGCCGAGAAGGGCGCCGTAAACGGTGCCGGAGCCGCCGCGCATGGAGGTGCCGCCGATAAAGCAGGCGGCGATGGCGTCGAGTTCGCCCATGTTGCCGGCCGAGGGGGAACCGGCGGCCAGGCGTGCGGTGTTGACCACGCCGGCGAGGGCGCACATCACGCCCATGATGCCGAAGATCCACAGCTTCACGGCCTGCACGTTGATGCCGGACAGGCGCGTGGCTTCCATGTTGCTGCCCACCGAATAGACGCGTCGGCCGAACACGGTCTGGCTGGTGACGTAGCTGAATACGCCCAGCAGGATCAGCAGGAGCAGCACCGGCACCGGGATGCCGTCGTAGCTGTTGAGGGTATAGACGAACCCGCCCAGCACCGCACCGATCACCACCACGCGCAATACGTCACGTCCCAGGGAGTGGGCCGCCAGGCCATGAAGGGCACGGTTACGTCGCTGTTTCCAGGTCAGGAACAGCGTCAGGGCAAACAGCAGGATGCCGAGCCCGGTCCCGACCGTGTGCGGCAAGTAACCCTGGCCAACGTAGACCAGTTCCGGTGACACCGGGGCAATGGTGGTACCGCCGGTCACCCCCAGCAGGACGCCGCGAAACGCGAGCATGCCACCCAGGCCGACAATGAACGACGGGATGCGCAGGTAGGCGGTCATGTAGCCATTGCCCAAGCCGATTACCAAGCCGCACAGGGCTACCAGGCTCAGGTTCGCCAGCAGCGGGATGTGATAGACCACATCGAGAATCGCCGCCAGGCCACCCAGCAGCCCAAGCAATGAGCCCACCGACAGATCGATCTCGCCGCTGATGATCACCAGCACCATGCCGCAGGCGAGAATGCCCGTGATGGACATCTGCCGCAGCAGGTTGGAGAGGTTGCGCGGGGTCAGGAACCCACCGTCGGTCTGCCAGCTGAAGAACAGCCAGATCATCGCCACGGCGATCACCAGGGCGAGCATTTTGTAGCGACTGAAGAGTTGTTTGACCTGATTCATCTACGCGGACTTCCGATCATTATTGTTATGGCCATCGGGATGGCTGAGCGCGGCGGCAAGCACTTGTTCCTGGGTCAGTTCGTGGTTGATGAAGTCGCCGCGCAACTGGCCTTCGCCGATCACCAGCACGCGGTCGGAAACCCCCAATACTTCGGCCAGCTCCGAGGACACCATGATGATCGACACGCCTTCGGCTGCCAGCGCGCCCATCAACTTGTAGATCTCGTACTTGGCGCCGACGTCTACGCCGCGGGTGGGTTCATCGAGAATCAGCACGCGGGGTTTGGTCAGGAGCATTTTCGCCAGCACGGCTTTTTGCTGGTTGCCACCGGAGAGGCTGGTGATCGGCAGGAGCGGGCTCGCGGTCTTGAGGTGCATGCGCGAGATCTCCTTGTCGATGCTGCTCAGTTCGGCTTCGGCATCGATGCGGGTCAGTTTCGCGTAGTTGTCCAGCACTGCGAGGGTGATGTTCTGTCCCACGCCCAGGTCTGGAATGATGCCTTGGCGCTTGCGGTCTTCGGGAACCATGCACAGGCCGGCACGGATCGACTTGAGCGGCGTGCGCGTGTCGATGGGCTGGCCGTCCAGCCAGACTTCACCTTCGTAGCGACCGGGGTAGGCGCCGAACAGCGCCGAGACCAGTTCCGTGCGACCGGCGCCGACCAGTCCGGCGATGCCGAGGATTTCCCCGCGCTTGAGCACGAATGAAATGTCGTCGACCCGTTTGCGCCTGGGGTTGTCGACGTCGTAGCAGGTGACGTGGCGCGCCTCGAAAATCACCTCGCCGATGTCATGGGGTTCGGTGGGGTAGAGGTTGCTCATTTCCCGTCCGACCATCTGGGTGATGATCTTCGGGATGTCCATGTCGGTCATAGCGGTGGTGGCGATGTGTTTGCCGTCGCGGATCACCGAGATGGTGTCGCACACGGCGGCCACTTCATCGAGTTTATGGGAGATGTAGACGCAGGCGACGCCCTTGGCCTTGAGGTCGCGGATGATGTCCAGCAGCACCTCGATTTCCGAGCGAGTCAGGGCCGAGGAGGGCTCATCGAGGATCAACAGCCGCGCCTGCTTGTTCAGCGCCTTGGCGATTTCCACCAGTTGCTGGTAGCCACCGCCGTACTGCGATACCGGCAGCGAGACGTTCATGTCCGGTACTTTGAGTTCACGCATCAGGGCTTCGGCGCGGTGGATCATCGCCGGGTAGTTCATGCGTCCGCCGGGAAGCGTGATTTCGTGGCCCATGAAGATGTTTTCAGCCACCGACAGGTCGGGAACCAGGGTCAGCTCCTGGTGAATGATGACGATCCCGGCGGCTTCGGTTTCGCTGATCGATTGCGCCTTGAGCGGCTGGCCGTCCCAAAGAATCTCACCCTCCCAGGTGCCGTAGGGGTAGACCGCCGACAGGACCTTCATCAGCGTGGATTTACCGGCGCCGTTTTCACCGCACAGGCCGACACACTCACCCGGCCTGACCTGGATGTCGATGCCGTTCAGGGCTTTGACACCGCCAAAGGTTTTGACGATACCGTTCATTTGCAGCAGGTAGTCGGGCATGGCAAGGACTCATGAAAAAGGGCTCACACATCAGCAGTGGGGCAGGCAGTCAAGCCATGTGACCTGTGGAAGCGAGCTTGCTCGCGATAGCGGCGGTTCAGCTTGCATCAATGTTGGATGTGCTGCCGTCATCGCGAGCAAGCTCGCTCCCACAGGGGGCTTGATTGACTGGTCAGGTCACTGCCCGGCTATTTGCGCCTTGGTGTAGAACCCGTCCTTTTCCAGCAGGTCGATGTTGTCCTTGGTCAACGCAGTAGGGGTGAGCAGGATGGTGTCGACTTTCTTGCTGCCATTGTCGTATTGCGAGCTGAAGGTGGGTTTCTCGTTGCGCGCCAGTTGTACCGAGAGCTTGGCGGCTTCGGAGGCGATCAGCTTCAGCGGCTTGTAGACGGTCATGGTCTGGGTGCCATCGATTACGCGCTTGACCGCTGCGAGGTCGGCGTCCTGGCCAGAGATCGGCACCTTGCCGGCCATTTTCTGTGCGGCCAGGGCCTGGATGGCGCCGCCGGCGGTGGCGTCGTTGGAGGCGACGATGCCATCGATTTTGTTGTCGTTGCGGGTCAGGGCGTTTTCCACGATGCTCAGGGCTTCGGTGGGGTTCCATTCCTTCACCCACTGCTGGCCGACGATCTTGATGTCACCCTTGTCGATGGCCGGTTGCAGCACCTTCATCTGGCCTTCACGCAGGACCTTGGCATTGTTGTCCGTGGGGGCGCCACCGAGCAGGAAGTAGTTGCCCTTGGGCGCGGCCTTCAGCACACCGCTGGCCTGCATCTCGCCGACCTTTTCGTTATCGAAGGAAATGTAGGCGTCGATATCGGCGTTGAGGATCAGTCGGTCGTAGGACACGACCTTGATCCCGGCCTTCTTGGCTTCGGCGATGGCGTTGGTCAGCACGGTGGCGTTGAATGGCACGATGACGATCACATCGACGCCGCGGGAGATCAGGTTTTCGATCTGCGAGATCTGCTTCTGCTCGTTGGCATCGGCGGACTGGACGAAGACCTTGGCGTCGAGTTTTTCCGCCGCCGCGACGAAGTAGTCTCGGTCCCGCGACCAGCGTTCCAGGCGCAGGTCATCGATGGAGAAACCGATTTTCGGATGGGCCGCATCGGCCATGACCGGAAGCGAGAGCAGGGCGAGGGCGCCGGCGAGCAGGGTACGTTTGAATGTATTCATGTGGTGCGTCCTTTTATTGTTGTTTGAAAGACACTGCCTGACGATGAGCGTGATACCGGGTAGAACTGTAGAGCGTTGCAGGGCGCCATGGGCACAGATTTGTCGCGCGAATGTAACAGCCCCTGTGCCCCGACCATTGCCCGTTGTCAGGGGTAGATGAACCGATTGACCACGTTCTCGAGCATCTCCTGGCGCCCGCTGACGGCCTGGGGGTTCAGCTCGTGTTCGAAGGCATGCTCGGCCAGTGTTTCAAGGCTGAAATTACCGGCCAGTACCTCTTTGCCAAACGGTTGCTGCCAGCCGGCATAGCGCTGGTCCTTGAACTGTTGCAACTGATCGTTCTGCACCATGGCCGCCGCGCGTTCCAGGGCAAGGGCCAGGACGTCCATGGCGGCGACATGGCCGTGGAACAGGTCGATATCGTCCACGCTCTGGCGCCGGACCTTGGAGTCGAAGTTGAACCCGCCATTGCCGAAGCCCCCGGCCTTGAGGATTTCATAGGTGGCCAGGGTCATTTCCTCGACGCTGTTGGGGAACTGGTCGGTGTCCCAGCCGTTCTGCGGGTCGCCACGGTTGGCGTCGATGCTGCCGAAAATACCCAGGGAGACGGCCGTGGCGATCTCGTGATGGAAGCTGTGCCCGGCCAGGGTGGCGTGGTTGGCTTCGATGTTGACCTTGATCTCGTTTTCCAGGCCGAACTGTTGCAGGAAACCGAACACCGTGGCGCTGTCGTAATCGTACTGGTGCTTGGTCGGCTCCTGGGGCTTGGGCTCGATCAGCAGGTCGCCCTTGAAGCCGAGCTTGTGCTTGTGCTCGACCACCATGCGCATGAAACGACCCAGCTGTTCGCGCTCGCGTTTCAAGTCGGTATTGAGCAGGGTTTCATAACCTTCACGGCCACCCCACAACACGTAGTTGGAGCCTTTGAGACGCTGGGTGGCGTTCATGGCGCTGAACACTTGGGCGGCGGCGCAGGCAAACACCTCCGGGTCCGGGTTGCTGGCGGCGCCGGCGGCAAAACGCGGGTTGCTGAAGCAATTGGCGGTGCCCCACAACAGCTTGATCCCGGTCTCTTCCTGATGGCGCTCCAGGTGATCGACCATCTGGGCGAAGTGGTTGCGGTAGTCCTTCAGCGAGTTACCTTCCGGGGCGACATCGGTGTCGTGGAAGCAGTAGTAGTCGATGCCCAGCTTGGAGAAGAACTCGAAGGCCGCTTCGGCCTTGCCGATGGCCACCTCCATGGGATCCCCTGCGTGCTGCCACGGGCGCTTGAACGTGGCGGCACCGAACACATCCGACCCCGGCCAGACAAAGGTATGCCAGTAGCAGACCGCCATGCGCAGGTGCTCGCGCATGGGTTTGCCGAGCACCACTTTGTTGGCGTCGTAGTGACGGAAGGCAAGCGGTGAATCGCTGTTGGAGCCCTCGTAGCGAATCTTGTCGACACCGGGGAAGTACGGCATGTGCAATTTCCTTTTTATTCTTGGCGGTGTCTCGATACTAACGCCGGCCCTGTGGCTGCTGATTATGAAAATCACCAATGGGCAGTTCGATTTTGAGTATTGAGATTCGTCGGCTGCACGCCTAGTCTGTGTCGACCGGCACAGGGTTAAACCAATGAAAACCGTCCCGCCCGTTCACCGCATTGCTCTGTTGTTCAACGGCAGCAAGATCTACGACCGCGGCATCATCAGCGGCATCGGCAATTACCTGAGCAGCACGCGTGCGTCCTGGGACTTGTTCCTCGAGGAGGATTTTCTCTGTCGCTTGAAAGGCATCGAGCGCTGGCAGGGCGACGGGATCATCGCCGACTTCGACGACCCACTGATCGGCGAGGCGCTGGCCGGGATCAAGCTGCCGGTGGTGGCGGTGGGCGGCTCTTACCAGGATGAACGCGCCTACCCCAAGGGCATTCCCTATGTCGCCACCGACAATGATGCGTTGATGACGTTGGCCTACGAGCACCTGATCGAGGCCGGGTTGACGCGTTTTGCCTGTTTCAGCCTGCCTGAAGCACAAGCCAATCGCTGGGCCCAGGAACGGGAAAAGGCCTTCCGCCGGCTGGTGCAGCGCGACGGCCTGCACGCCGAGGTCTATCGCGGCATGGGCACCAGCGCACCGCTGTGGGACAGCGCCGTCGAACAGCAGATCGCCTGGCTGCAAAGCCTGCCCAAACCCATCGGCATCATCGCCGTCAGCGACGCCCGCGCCCGGCAGCTGCTGCAAGCCTGCCTGACCGCCGGGATTGCCGTGCCCGAGCAAGTGGCGTTGATCGGCATCGACAACGATCCCCTGACCCGCAGCCTGACGCGGGTGCCGCTGAGCTCGGTGATCCAGGGCACCGAAACCATGGGCCGCACCGCCGCGCGCCTGCTCCATCAGATGCTGCACGGCATGCCTTCCACGGGCACGCAGATCCTGATACCGCCGGATGCGATCAACGTTCAGGTATCGAGCCTGCATCAACCGTTGGGCAACCCTTATGTCATGCAGGCGCTGCTCTTCATCCGCCAATACGCCTGCCAGGGCATCAAGACGGCCCAGGTGGCGGCCTATGTGGGAGTGTCGCGCTCATCGCTGGAAGCGCACTTTCGCAAGGAGCGCGGTTGCAGCGTCCACGACGAAATCCTGCGCTTCAAACTCGCCGCCGCCGCCAACGGACTGGAAAACACCGACGCGCCGATTGCCGACATCGCCCAGAATTGTGGCTTCAAATCGGCGCAATACCTGCACACCGTGTTTCGCCGCGAGTTCGGCTGCACGCCTCGGGAGTATCAGCAGGGGGCCAATGCGGCGATGTAGGAGCTGTCGAAGGCGCTGTTGTAGGAGCAGCTGTTGTAGGAGCTGTTGTAGGAGCTGTCGAGTGCAACGAGGCTGCGATCTTGTCCCAAACAATTGAGTCAAAAGCGAAAGATCAAGATCAAGATCAAGATCAAGATCAAGATCAAGATCAAAAGATCGCAGCCTTCGGCAGCTCCTACAAAGACCATCGTGAGCAAGCTCCCCCGCCACAATGGGTACACCACCGAGCCTTCCTTGTGGCAAGGTTGCGGGCTTCATCGAATATTTAGGGACGGAAGGAATGACGCTCAGAGTCATGGTGGTCGGCGGGTATGGAAACTTCGGCAGTATCGTCTCCAGGCACCTGGTGGTGATGCCAGGCGTACAGTTGGTGATTTCGGGGCGCGACGCCCAAAAACTGCAGCGCAAAGTCGATGAATTGAACGCTCAATCGGGCACTGTGTGTGAAAGCTGGTGCGGCGACGCCTTGGGCGCGGGCTTCAAATCTGTCCTGGGCTTGATGAACATCCAATGGGTCATCCATACCGGCGGCCCATTTCAAGGGCAATCCTATGCCGTTGCCGAGAGCTGCATCGACGCGGGCGTGAACTACTGCGACCTGTCCGATTCCAGAGCCTTCGTCACCGGCATTGGTGCACTCGACGCCCGGGCAAAACAGGCAGGCGTCGCGGTCCTCAGTGGTTGCAGCTCAGTGCCGACGCTCTCGGCGGCCCTCATCGATCAGCAGCGGCATCGCTTTAAACGCATCGACACGATCGAGCATGGTATTTCCTCTTCGGCCAAGATGCCGGGGTTGTCCACCGTCGAAGGTGTTCTGGCCTATGCAGGCAAGCCGATCAAGCAACTCAGGAGTGGCCGGGTACATGAGGTCCTGGGATGGCAGGATCTGACGCTTCGCAGAATGCGCTATATGGGAACCCGGGTACTGGCCAATGTCGACGTGCCGGACATGGATATCTTCGCCAGCCGCTATGGTGCGCAGACCCTGAGCTTCAAGGCCGGCTCAGGCCTGAAGCTTGGCGGCGTTGCCAACTATCTGCTGGCCCAGGCAATGAGGATGGGGATGGTGCGTGACCATGCCCCTTGGGCCGCCAGGCTTCATCGGTGGGGACTCTGGTTCGAACGATTTGGCGATGGCAAAAGCGCAATGTACATCGACGTCCAGGGCATCGGTGCCGATGGCGAACCGCTGTCGATGAACGTGCAGCTCACCGCCATGAACGACAAAGGGCCGGAAATTCCCAGCTGTGCAGCCGTTGCCTTGGCGGCAAAAATCGCCCAAGGGTATCTGCCCGCACCCGGTGCTCGGGCCTGCGTGGGTGAAATTACCGTCGATGAATACATGGCTGCCATCAACGACCCCGAAAACTTGAGCCTGTCTGTACACTTCTCTGACGAGCAGGGCTGACAGATGCTCTATCTTTGCCTGAAGTACCTCCACATCATTGCTGCCATTTTCCTGTTCGGCTTCGGCATGGGGTCCTACCTCTACCTGATCGCTGCCAGCCGCACCGCCAACCCTCAGGTTATTGCCCACGTGGCCAGGACCGTCGTCCAGTTCGACACCTGGATTACCACGCCGGCGGGCTTTATTCAGATAGGGACGGGCTACCTGCTGCTGAGGCTGGCCGGACTTCCCCTGACCACTGCATGGATCATGACGTCGTTGATCATCTTTCTTTGCGTGGGCGCGCTCTGGCTTCCGGTGCTGGTGCTCCAGAAGCGGCTATACGTGATGGCTTCGAACGCGGTTGGGGATGGGAGGGCGCTCGATGATCGATACTCATCCGTGTATCAAAAATGGTTCTGGATGGGCGTTTTTGGATTTTTGGGGATGTTTGTCATTGTGCTGATCATGGTGACGAAGATGACGCCACCTCAGTGGTTCGAGCTACTGACGGGCTGAGTACCGATCCGTTCCACCGGATTGCTAAGGATTGCCCGTTATTGCGCTGCCTTGAGCTTTCTGACTTGGACCAGCAGCATGGACCTTTCAGCGGTTTTTACGAACAGGTCATAGGCCTCCAGGTAGAGATAGGTGCTACTGGACTTCAGTCCATTGTCTGCGCTGCACGTCACATTGCGCGCCAGCCCCAGCAGCGAGGCGAAGTGTTGTGCCGCAGGAAAGGATTCACCCACCGAGCATTCAAACTTCTGCACGAAAGGTTTGCCCGTGCTGGCAGCCAACGTCTTGCTGTAGCCCAGAGCACTGCCAGGCTTGAGGTTTTGCCAGTCCCCAACCAAATCGATGCTCGTCAGGCGACTTTCTTGGGCGGGCAGGCCATCGAGCCCGGCGTCGCTCGTCGCGGCCAGTTCGATCAACCCGCGCCAGCGGACGCTCACCTGTTTACTACTCAATGCGCCAGTTGCCTGCTCGCGCCATATGCCGCGAGCAGGACCTGGCTGCAGGTACAAATCCATAGGCGTGTCTTTGATCACGGCACTTGGCGCCATCGGGGAGACCGCGTCATATGTGAGTTGCAAATGGTTGAGGGTGTTGGTCGGTTGTCCTTGAGGCAGTGCGCTCACCTGGGCCAACAGCGCTGCCGGTACCTGCGGCGCAGGCAGGTTTGGCGGTAGTTTTTTCCGGCGCGGGCCGGGCGTGGCGAGTTTCGTCAAGTGGGTGGGCTCGGCACACACCGCGTCAATCAACTGAGCGCGTTGCGCTGCGTCGAATGCACTGTCGAGTGGCTGGCCGGGTGGCGGCAGCAGGCCTTGGTCGCTTAAACGATAAGTCAGGCGGGTGCTGGCTTGGCGGGTTGCGCAATTGATTTCTACACGCTCGAACCGGCGATCGTAGGGCTTGCTTTCGTTTCATCCAGGCGCAGGCGCGCATAGTCGATGCCTGCCCATATCGAGCGTTGGGCGTTGTTCTGGCTCAAGGTGCCCGAATCCAGCAATACGGTGTCCTCGCCGTCGGCGGCTAGTTGCCGCCAACCGCTGTCTTGGACCGTTTGGCACATTTGCCGAGCCATGGCTCGTGCCAGAGGAATCCAGAGTCAGGGGATCAGCCTGTCAAAAGCCACGTATCCACCACCCGCCGATCCAGCTCCTCCCAATCCGCCATGCCCAGTACCCGAGTGGTGTTCAACCCGCGCAAATAACCGCGCAGTTGATTGGCCGTGGCCCGCTTGAGCTCCGGATCGAGTTCGGTCTTGCTTAGCAGCACGCTTTCGTACTGGATCAGGTAATCAGCCACCCGCTCACGGAAGTCGGGCAATACCGCGTCGCGAATCAGATCAAACGTTCTCATGGCTATACCCCCTCAATCTTTCTCGGCTTGCAACTATTGCTAGGAGTAATAGTGACCATTACGAAATGCAAGTTCTGCTTTGCCGACAATCATTGGAAAATCAACGCCATCGAATACGCAGCCCACTATTTTATTTTCAGGACCCCACCCATGCGCCCTTTATTTTTGCTTCCCCTGGCGTTTTTCCCGTTGTTGCTGGCCGGTTGTGTCTCGGCACCGAACAATCCGACCCTGACCTTGCAGACCAGCAAGACACCGGCCCAATACGCTGAATGCGTCGTGCCGAAATTGCAGGGCAACCCGATGGTCTCGCAGACCCAGCGCAGCTACCGCATCGTGGTGCCGAGCAAAGTCTCGGCAGACAACGTGCTGGAAGCCTACAAGGCCGGCAGCGGCGGCAAGGTGTTCATCTACGAGCGGCATTTGCTGGCCTCCAACCTCCTGCCTTCGAGTTTCGAACGCGCCGCACAGGAATGCATCTGAGCGGCCCGTAAACGTTTTTCACTGTGCTCCTTTGGTTGGCCGCAACCAACCAATTTTCTTGCCCCGCACCGTATTCGGTCGCGGGGCTTTTTTTGTGTGCTGGTTGAGGTGGCTTGGGTTTGACGCCTCGCTGCATAACCGGCACTATTTGCTCGTTTATGATCATTAGTGCTCGTTTATGCAGGTTGTAACGTCATGACTTCTCCTCACGAAGCGTTCCCCGGCGAACGCCAGCAATTGATCAGCGAGCGTCTTGCCCGGTATGGCCGGGTGATCGCGGCTGACTTGGCCAGCGAATTCAATGTGTCCGAGCACTCGATACGGCGTGATCTGGGGGCATTGGCAGCGGCGGGGGTGTGCAAGCGCGTTTATGGCGGCGCGATACTCGTGCCCGCTGTCGAAGGCTCATTGGACGTACGCGTGCGCAAAGACCCGGCGCGCAAGGGCAGTCTCGGCCAAGCGGCCGCTGCACTGCTGCGCGCGGGCCAGCACGTCTTCATCGACGCCGGGTCGACCAATCTGGCCGTGGCCTGCGCCATCGATCCGCAACTGCAGCTGACCCTCACCACCAATTCGCCGCTGATTGCGGTTCAGTTGATGAAGCTGCCCCGCGCTGAGGTCATCCTGCTGGGTGGCCGCTTGAGTCCAAACGCGGGTGGCGTGATCGGGTTGACGGCTGTCCAGCAATTGCGCCAGTTCAGTTTTGACGTGTGTGTCCTCGGCGCCTGCGCCATCGATCCGGACAATGGCGTCACGGCGTTCGGCCTGGATGACGCGGAGTTCAAGCGCGCGGTGGTCGCGGCAAGCGGGCAGGTGATCGCGGCGGTGACCAACGAGAAGCTCTCCAGCGTTGCCCACTATCAGGTGGCCGCCTGCGAAGAGGTCGCCTCCCTGGTGGTCGAGCACGATGCGCCGCGTGAGCGACTCGAACCCTTCTTCGGCCGGGTGACCAACGTCGTGACTGCAGCCAGTGAGCTACGGCACAGCTGAGGTCTTTGCGGCACTGCTGTTACCCAATTGCGCAGGACCATCGTATAGATACTGCACGGCCCCCATTGTCCGCCGGGCGATTTGCGTCTAGTTTGCTGGCCGATCACAAGTACAAAAATCAGGAGTCATCGATGCAACCGATTCGTCTCGGGCTGGTGGGCTACGGCAAGATTGCCCAGGATCAACACGTTCCAGCCATCCACGCCAACCCCGCGTTTCAACTGGTGGCTGTCGCCACGCAAGGGCTGCCTTGCGCCGGGGTGGATAACTTCCGGTCCCTGGGCGAACTGCTCGAAAACGGTCCGCAGGTCGATGCCATTGCGTTTTGCACACCGCCACAAGGTCGATTTGCCCTGGTGCAACAGGCGCTGGCGGCTGGCAAGCACGTGCTGGTGGAAAAACCGCCGTGCGCCACGCTGGGAGAAGCCATGGCGTTGGTGGAGCAGGTCCGCGAGCAAGGCGTCAGCGGCCTGTTCGCCTGGCATTCGCGTTACGCGCCGGGCATCGCAGCCGCCCGTGACTGGCTGGCGAGTCGCACCTTGCAGAGCGTGCAGATCGACTGGAAGGAAGACGTGCGCAAGTGGCACCCCGGCCAGGCATGGATCTGGCAACCCGGTGGCCTGGGCGTCTTCGATCCGGGTATCAATGCCTTGTCGATTGTGACCCATCTGCTGGCGCTGCCGCTGTTCGTGGAATCCGCCGAGTTGCGCGTGCCGGACAACTGCCAGTCGCCAATTGCCGCCAGCATCAAGATGGCCGACGCGCGCCACCTCGATATTCGTGCGGAGTTCGATTTCGACCATGGCCATGACGAGCTCTGGAGTATCGAGATTCGCTGCGCCGAAGGCGTCCTGCGCCTGGACAACGGCGGTGCACTGTTGAGCATCGACGGCGTGCGCCAGGCTGTATCCGAGGAAGCCGAGTACGCGGCGGTGTATCGACATTTCCAGCAACTGATTGCCGACAACGCCAGCGACATGGACCTGCAGCCGCTGCGGTTGGTCGCGGACAGTTTTTTTGTCGGCAGCCGGACGGCGGTCGAGCCGTTCTACGATTAATCCAGGGAATTGCAGTTGAACGAACAGACCTTGTCCATGCGCCTGGAGCGCGTGGCGGCGCATATGCCAGCGGGTGCGCGCCTGGCCGATATCGGCTCGGATCACGCTTACCTGCCGGTAGCCTTGCTGCGCCGTGGCGCCATCGCGATGGCGGTGGCTGGCGAGGTGGCGCTGACGCCGTTTCGCGCCGCCGAACGCACCGTGGGCGAGAATGGCCTGGAACAGCAGATCAGCGTACGCCTGGCCAATGGCCTGGCGGCGATCGAGCCGGAAGACGGGATCACCGCGATCAGCCTCTGTGGCATGGGCGGCGAGACGATCCGCGACATCCTGGACAGCGGCAAAGCGCGGTTGAGTGGCCAGGAACGCCTGATCCTGCAGCCCAACGGCGGCGAGCAACCGCTGCGCCAATGGCTGATGGAACACGACTACCGCATCCTCTGCGAGGAAGTGCTGCGGGAAAACCGTTTCTACTACGAGATCATCGTCGCCGAGCGCGCTGGGCCAGTGACGTACACGGCCGAGGAGCTGTACTTCGGCCCGCTGCAGCTGCAAGCCCGTAACCCGATCTTCCTGGCCAAGTGGCAGCGCCTGCTGCGCCAGAAGCAAAAGACCCTCACCAGTTTCGCCAAGGCGCGGCAAGCCGTGCCGGAAGAGAAGCTGCAAGACATAGCCCGGCAGGCCCGTTGGATCACTGAGTTGTTGGCTTGAGTCGCTGAGGTTGGCTGTGCCGACGTCATCGCGAGCAAGCTAGCCACAGGAGGTTGCGCAAGTCCTTTTTGTGGGAGCGAGCTTGCTCGCGATGAGGTCATCAGCTAAATGCCACGTTCTCCAGCCGCCTGATTATCGGCCCACCACCGGGTAGTGCTTGATACGACACGCATACGAGTTGCCGTCGCCTTTACAGACGCCATCCAGGTAACGGTACTCGACCTGTAGCGACTGTCCTTTCCGGGGCCATTGCCGGCGGGGGAGCGTGGCTTGGTAGTCCGGGGTTTCCGGGGTGAAAGTGAGCAATGAGCCTTGCGCCGGACACTCCACCGAGGAGGACTTTGGCCTGGCTTTCACGATCTGCGCCTGCAGCTGCGGATAGGGTTGTTTCAGGACCTCGACGATACGCAGCTCCAGGTGACAGATCTGCCACGTCGAGGCCTGGACCGGCTCGCACAGGAAGGCGAGCGTCAAGGCAGACAGTCCGAGGCACGCTGCGTGAGTGTTCATGGTTGCCCTTGTTTGAGGTGCTGACGTTTGCGGGATCATAGCGTGGCATTGCGCCTTTGCCTGGATCAACCGTACTGACGGCTTGGGGCGATCGCCAGGCGCTGGCCTTTGATCTATTGCTTGCGACTCAAGTGTCTGGGACAAGATCGCAGCCTCGCTTCGCTCGACAGCTCCTACAGGAATAATGTCGATAAAAAGTTTTATTGACTAAAAAATTACATCGAGTAATTATTCTCCTGCATCTGCTTTCACGCAGAGTCATTTTGCAGGGGCAACCCGATGAATCAGAACACCGTGCCTTCACTGGCCAGTCTTTACGTCGAGACTCACGAATCGTCATTTGACGCACGCCTGGCGCCTTCACTCATGCAAGGCTTTCCCGCCGAACCCCAGCGCCGCGTTACCTGGCACAACTGGATGAGCCCACCGTTCAACCAATGGGGTTTCCGCAACCTGGCGCGCTTGCGTCCTTGCATCGACGTGCAGGCCGGCAGCGGGCCGGTCAGCGCGTTCAAGCAGGCGCTCCAGCCGCTGGATGAGCTGCACTTCGACAGCGAATGTGGCTTGAGCATCAGCGTGATCGATCACCTGGTCGCCAGCCAGACCGATGCTTTCCTGGTCTTGCAGGGCGACACCGTACTGTTTGAGCGCTACTTCAACGGCCAGTGTCCCCAGGACCGGCACATCATGTTTTCGGTGACCAAGTCGCTGATCGGTGCCTTGGGCGAGCAACTGGTCTGCGAAGACCTGCTGGACCCTACGTTGACGGCCGCCCATTACGTACCGGAACTGACAGGCAGCGCGTTCGGCGATGCGACCGTGCGCCAGTTGTTCGACATGGCCGTGGCGGTCGATTACAGCGAGGTCTATGAGGATCCGGATTCAGAGAGTTCCCAATACGGTTACGCCTGCGGTTTCCAGCCGGCGCCGGCGCAGTACGCGACGTTCGAATCCCTGTATCAGTACTTGCCCTCACTGCGCAAACGCGGCAGTCACGGTGGCTTTTTCCATTACGTGACGGCCACCACCGAGGCGTTGGCCTGGGTCATGGAGCGGGCATCAGGCAAGGCCTGCCATCAGTTGCTCCAAGAGATCTGGAGCCAGTTGGGCTGTGAACGTGACGGCTACTTCCTGGCGGACCCCTGGGGCCGCAGCGTCGCCGGTGCCGGTTTCAGTGCGACCTTGCGTGACATGGCGCGCTTCGGCCGTCTGCTGGCCAACGATGGCCGCCAGGGTGGGACACAACTGCTCTCGGCCGAGGCGCTGGCCGGTATCGCCGCCGGAGCCGACCCCGCGATCTACGCTGCATCCCCTGACTTTTCGAGCTGGACCCCAGGCGCGTCCTACCGCAGCCAATGGTATGTCTTCAACGACCACAGGCAGGCGCTCATGGCCGGTGGCATCCATGGTCAATACCTGTTCATCGACAAACCGTCCGGCGTGGTGATCGTCAAGCAGTCGTCCCTGGGCGAGGCCGTCAGCCCATTCGACGGCGACAGCGTGCGCATGCTGCGTGCCATCGCGGCGCACCTGACGCCCTGACGTCATCCGATAAACACAAGAATTTTGCGTTCCGCTCACCTGGCCCCACCAGGTGTTGGCGCGGTTTTGCGCCGCCATTTACTGCCCTGTAACAACAATAATCACACAGGAGCTCCATATGGTTTCCATGATGCGTTTGTCCCGAACGTTCCTCGTGCTCGGGTTACCCTTGACCGCCCAGGTTGCCTGGGCGAGCTACACCTTCGAGGAGGGCAACCTCAAGGGCGAGGTCAACTTCAGTGCCGGTGGCGCAGTCCTTTCTACCCGCAACGTCAACTTTGGCGGCGGTGTGGTGGACATGCGCAGCGGCAAGAATCGCGGCACGAAAATCGACTGGCAGGAGTTCTACGTCAAGCCGGGCGTCAAGTTGGAATACGCCGTGCAGCCGGATTTCAGCCTGTTGGCCGGTGGCTCCCTGGTGGGCGCGACCACGTTGGGTGATGGCGATGCCGGTGGCTTCTCCCGCAGCTCCGATGGCAAGGTGTCGACCGAAGAGTTCTATGGCGGTTTCCGGGCCGGGGAGTGGACGGTCACCGGCGGTCGCCAGAACTACATGATCGGCAACGGTTTCATCGTGATGGATGGCAACCTCGACCAGTTGAACGACGGCGCCTACTGGCTCGCCCCACGCACTGCCTTCAAGGATTCGGCGGTGGTCGCCTGGGATCATGGCGCGTTGAAGGTCCAGGGCTTCAGCCTGGGCACCGACAGCGACCTGGGTGACTTTCGCATGAGCGGCGTGAACCTGGACTACAACCTCGACGACCAGGTGACGCTGGGCGCCACCGCGTTGAAGGTCAAGGCCATGGGGCCCAAGGGCAGCGCATTGCCGCGCCGCCGCGATGGCATGCTGGTGTACAACGTCAGGGCGTTGAACGCCAAGCTCCCGGGCATCGCGGACCTGACCCTCAATGCCGAATACGCCCTGGAGCGAGGCAGCGGCGAAGGCGTGGATTACGACGCCAAGGCCTGGTACGGCCAGGCGGATTACACCTTCAGCACGCTGCCGTTGACCCCGGTGATTGGCTACCGCTACGCGAGCTTTTCCGGCGACGACAACCTCACCGACAACCGACAGAAAGCCTGGGATCCGTTGAGCAAGGGCTTCGTCGACTGGAGCACCTGGCTGATCGGCGATGTCGTCGGCAACTACCTGCTGTTCAACAGCAACGAAAACGTCCAGCAGTTCTCACTCAAGACCCACCTCAACGAAACCCTTACGCTGGGGGCGATCCACTACCAGTTCTGGCTCGACGAAAAAAACTACATGGGCGCTGCCGTCAGTGACCGGCGGTTTGCCGATGAGAGTGTCGTCTTCCTGGATTGGGCGCCTTCGAAGTCGCTGTCCACCTCGCTGTCCTATAACTGGGTCAAGCCCATGGCAGCGGCCAAGCAAGTGTTCGGCGACGACCGGAAGTTCAGCGCGCTGGAACTCTACTTCACCTACCGCTATTAAGTGCCGCGAGCCTTCGCGGCCGCGCTGGAGTGTTTGATCATGAGCCTGTTTTTGCGCAACACCTTGCTGGGCGCTGTTGTTTCGATGCTGGTCAGTGGCGCGAGCCTGGCCGAAGAGCGGACGGTGCGAATCTACAACTGGATCGAGTACCTGCCGCCTGAAATCCTCAAGAGCTTCCAGGAGGAAACCGGCATCCGTCCCATCTACGACGTTTTCGACAGCGTCGAGACCTTGGAGTCCAAACTCCTGACCGGCAACTCCGGGTATGACGTGGTCTACCCGAGCAGTTCCAACGTCAGTCACCTGATTGCCGCTGGCGCCGTCCAACCCCTGGACCGCAGCCAGTTGCCGAACTGGCAGCATCTGGACCCCGAGTTCATGAAGTCCCTGGAAGCGGTGGGCGATCCGGGTAACCGCTATGCGGCGCCGTACCTGTGGGGCACGACCCTGATCGGCTATAACGTCGACAAGGTGCGCCAGGTGCTGGGCGCCGATGTGCAAATGAACACCTGGGACATCCTTTTCAAGGAAGAGAACATGGCCAAGCTGGCCAGTTGCGGCGTCGGTCTGCTCGACGCCGCCAACGAGATCGTGCCCATCGCCTTGCACTACGAAGGGCTCGACCCCAACAGCCAGAAACGTGAGGACTACGCAAAGGCGCAAGCGGCCATGCTCAAGGTTCGCCCCTACATCACCTACTTCAATTCGTCGCGCTACGGCATGGACCTGGCCAACGGCGAAATCTGCGTCGGGGTGGGTTGGTCCGGTGGGGTGGCCCTGGCCAAGAGGCTGGCCGAAGACGCAGGGAAGGGGGTCAAGGTGGAAATGGCGCTGCCCAAGGAAGGTGCGCCGATGTGGTCGGACGTCATGATGGTGCCCACCAACGCCCCTCATACCCAAGAGGCCTACGCGTTCATCAATTACATCTTGCGTCCCGATGTCATCGCGCGGATCAGCAACAAGATCGGTTACCCCAACCCGAACAAGGAAGCCACGGCGCTGGTCAACGCCGATATTCGCAACAACCCCGCCATGTATGTGCCGGACGAGGCGCGCAAGACCCTGTTCGCGTTGGAGCCGGTGCCGGCGGCAGTGGAGCGGATCCGCACCCGCACCTGGACTGGCATCAAGACCCATCGCTGATCAGCGTGACCCGGCGTTGCGGCGCCGGGTCCGTATTGGTGGGTCAGGCGCGCATGCCTTGGAAGAGCAATTCGGTGATCCGCCGGACCTGGGTGGAGTGTGCCTCGATGTCCGGTTGTTCCTGGTTGACCAACCGGAACAGCTGCAAGTGCGAATAGTCGTTCAACAGGAAGGCGGCGAGGTCGACGTCGAGGTCGGCGCGCAGCTTGCCAGCGTGTTGCAATTCCCTGATCAACCCACTGATTTCGGCCCTGAGCGCATCGTTCATGGCGCGATACCCCTCGGGCAGCCCGTTGTCGCCACCAAACAGGATCAGCGGCAGCAACTCGCGCCACAGGCTCGGGTGCATGACCTCCAGCGCGTAGCCGGTCAACAGCCGCTCCAGATAACACAGCGCTTGGACCGGGTCGTCGATTTCAGGCATCTGGTTGCGGGTGTCGGTGAGTGCGCGCTGGTCGGCGTCGTGCAGGATCTCCAGGATGATCTCCTGCTTGTTGCCGAAATACTTGAACACCGTGGGAGCCGATACGCCGGCCTGGCTGGCGATCTGTTCGATGGTGGTGTTCTGGAAACCCTGGCGCTCGAACAGTTCGACCGCCGCCTTGCTGATGGCTTGGCGGCGTTCGGCTTTTTGACGTTCACGCAGTCCGCTCACGGGAGGTCCTTGTTGTCGGGAAGAAGAGGCTAGAAGAGCGGCACCAATCCCTTGTGGGAGCGAGCTTGCTCGCGATAGCAGTGGATCAGCAGCATTAATGTCGACTGACAGACCGCTATCGCGAGCAAGCTCGCTCCCACAGGGTTCGTAGTTGCCATCGGCGCTCAGATATCACGCAAAATACTTAACTGGGTAAAAAATTTAAAGCGGTTATTTCGATGGTTCACCTTTGAAGTGCGGCAACCCGCTGGTCATTGAGGTGAAAACACTCACTTGGGGGCTGGCACTTACCTGAGGTTACGTTGTCAGTACTTGGCGTCCGTAGCGGCGACGATCGGCTCTGATAGCGGCACGTCAGCAACATGACGCTCTTTTTTTTGACGCCTTAGGGCAAGTAACTCGCGATGGATTGCGCCGGGACCGACTATTCCTATTGCGGGTTGATTCTCTATGCGCTTTCTACTCGATCCGCGTCATGACATTGATGCTGCCTTATTGAGCTACCGCCGGGTGTTCTGGGCCCTGGCATTGTTCAGTGGCGTGATCAATCTGTTGGTGCTGGTGCCGTCGCTCTACATGATGCAGGTCTACGACCGGGTCCTGACCAGCCGCAACGAAACCACCTTGTTCATGCTCACCTTGATGGCCTTGGGGCTGTTCATGTTCAGCGCCCTGATCGAGTGGGTCCGTGGCGAGGTGATGATTCGCATGAGCGCGGGGCTGGACGATGCCTTGGGGGAGCGGATTTTCGACGCCGCCTTCTCCCGCAGCCTGCGCGAGCACAACGCCAACCCGGCGCAGGTGCTCACCGATCTGGCGACGCTGCGCCAGTTGATTACCGGGCAGGGCCTGATCGCCTTGCTCGATGCACCCTGGCTGCCGATCTTCCTGCTGGTGGCGTTCATCTTTCACCCCTGGTTCGGCGTGCTGACACTGGTGCTGGCCTTGGTGCTGATCGGCCTGGCGCTGTGGGGAGAACTGGCGACGCGAGCACGCTTGGGGGAGGCCAATCGACTGGGGGTGCAGTCGTCTATCTATGTGAACAGCACGCTGCACAATGCTGAAGTCATCCAGGCTCTGGGCATGCTCGGGCCGCTGCGTCAGCGCTGGAGCCTGCTGCAGCAACGGATCATTGCCGCTCAGGCCCATGCCAGCGATCGCAGCGCGCGTATCACCTCGACGACCCGTTTCGTGCGCATCTCCGGGCAGTCCCTGGCGTTGGGGCTGGGCGCCTTGCTGGTGCTTGAAGGCCAACTGTCGGCAGGCATGATGATCGCTATGTCGCTGTTGCTGGGACGGGCCCTGGCGCCCGTGGAAATCGCCATCGGCTCGTGGAAGCAATTCAACGCCGGACGCCAGAGCTACCAGCGCCTGAGCCAATTGCTGGCCCAGCATCCGCGCGAGCGCCTGCGCATGCCGTTGCCACCGCCGACCGGCGCGGTGCGCCTGGAGCAGTTGTATGTCGGTCCGCCGGGCGCTTCGCAGCCGATCCTGCGCGGGATCAATTTCAGCCTCGCCAAGGGCGATGTGCTGGCCGTGGTCGGCCCCAGTGCCAGCGGTAAATCGACCCTGGCCAGGGCGCTGGTCGGGGTATGGCCGGCCATGGGCGGGTCGGTGCGCCTGGACGACGCCGAGATCAGCCAGTGGTCCCACGACGCCCTGGGCCCACACCTTGGCTACCTGCCGCAGGACATCGAGTTGTTCGACGGCACTGTCGCCGACAACATCGCCCGCTTCGGTGAGCAGGACGCCGACAAGATCATCGTCGCCGGGCGTCATGCCGGCATTCACGAAATGATCCTGCGCTTTCCCAAGGGCTACGACACGCCGTTGGGCCCCGGTGGGCTTGGCTTGTCCGGTGGGCAGAAACAACGCCTGGGCCTGGCTCGCGCGCTGTATGGACGGCCATCGCTGATCGTGCTCGATGAGCCCAACTCCAATCTCGATGACGCCGGCGAGCTGGCGCTGGTGCAGGCCATCAGTGCGCTCAAGGCGGCTGGCAGCACCGTGGTGTTGATTACTCACCGACCCAGTGTGCTGGCGGTGGTCGATCACATCCTGGTGCTCAAGGACGGTACTCAACAAGCGTTCGGCCCACGGGACCGGGTGCTCAAGGCATTGATGCCGGGGCCGAGACCGGCCGCGGTCAGGGAGGCGGGCGGCGATGCGTGATCTGACTCCAGGAACACAAGCGTACAGCGAGCAGGGGCTGAGCGTGCGCAGCACCACGACACTGCCCAGCGCCAGCACCGACGCCGGGAGCGCGGCTCGCTATGGCGTGGGATTCCTGGTCCTGACGCTGGGTGGTTTCCTGCTCTGGGCCTGCCTGGCGCCGCTCGACCAAGGGGTGGTAGGCAGCGGCACCGTGGTGGTGGCGGGGGAGCGCAAGGCGGTGCAGTCGCTGGTCGGTGGGGTGGTGGAAAAACTGCTGGTCAGCGATGGCGACCGCGTCACCCAGGGGCAATTGCTCGTGCAACTCAATACGGTGCAGGCGCAGTCGCAACTGGACGTGACCTTGGGCAAGCTGCTCAATGATCGCAGCATCGAGGCGCGCTTGATTGCCGAGCGCCTGGGCAGTGCCCAGATCCAATGGCCCGCGGAGCTGCTGGCGCACGCCGACGAACCGCGAGTCAAGGCGGCCATGGCCTTGCAGAGCCAGTTGTTCATCACCCGCCGCGCGGAGCTGGGCAGCCGCTTGCAGATCATCGAGCACGAAGCCGCGGCCTTGCAGCAGCAATTGCTTGGCTACGAAGGCGTCAAGCGCAACTACGACGCGCAGATGCGCTTCCAGCAGCAGGAACTCGAAGGCCTGCGTGATTTGGCTCGGGAGGGTTACGTTCCGCGCAACAAACTCTTCGAGGCCGAGCGCAACGCGGCCCAGTTGGCGGGGCAGATCGCTTCTGGTGTGGGTGATGTCGGCAGGACTCGCCAGGCGATCAATGAAAGCCGGCTCAAGGCCTTGCAGGCGCAGCAGGAATTCCGCCGCGATGCCGAAACCCAGCTCAGCGAAGTCTCGGCCGAGGCGGCCGGTTATGCCGATCAGATTCGCGCCTTGCAGTTTGAAGTCGACAACGGTGCGATCCGTGCGCCGGTGGCCGGGCAGGTCATGGACGTAAGCATTCATACCGTCGGCGGCGTGGCGCAGGCCGGCCAGACCCTGATGCAAGTGGTGCCGCTGGATGCACCGATGGCGATCACCGCGCGTTTCGAGCCGCTGATGGCCAACAAACTGCGCCCGGGCCTGCCGGTGCATGTGCATTTCACGGCGCTGCAGCGGGTGGATACGCCAACGGTTACCGGCACGGTGACGACGGTGTCGGCGGATCAACTGATCGATGAACAGACCCACCAACCGTACTTCTCCGCCAAGGTCGAGATTCCCGCCGACACCGTGGTTGCGTTGCAGGGCGCAGGCTTGCTGGTGCGCCCGGGCATGCTCGCCGACGTCACGGTGGTGACGGGCGAGCGCACCTTGATGAACTACCTGATGAAGCCTTTGCGTGAACGCTTGCTTGCAGCCTTCAAGGAGGAATGAGCGTGGTCGATCGTTGCCGCTACCGTTTGCGTGTATTGCTGAGCCTGTGTGCGGGTTGGGCGGCGCTCAATCCGGTGTGGGCCGCTGAGGGCGGTCTGAGCCTGAGCGCCGCTTATGATGCCTCGCGCCTCAACGATCCGACCGTGCAGTCGGCTGCCCACGCCTATGAAGCTTCGCGGCATGAAGAAGACATCGGGCGTGGCGGCCTTTACCCGCAAGTGTCGCTGACCTCGCGCTACGGCTACGGCGGGCGGACCGACGGCGGTGATGACAGCACCTATGTCAACAGCAACGATTACCAGGCGAACAACGTCACCCTGGCGGCGCAACAGCCGCTCTACGACAAGGCGCGCTGGGCGGCGTACCAGGAGGGCAAGGCGCGCGGTCAACTGGGCGTCCAGGTGTTCGACGTGGCCGGTCAGACCCTGTATGACCGGGTGGCGAAGGGGTATTTCGATGTTGCCCGGGCGGAGAACGAAATCAAGTTGATCGCCCAGCAAAAGTCCGCCATCCGAGGCTTGGTCATTCAAAGTAGAAAGCTTTATGAGGGCGGCCAGGGCGCGATCACCGATATCGATGAGGCCCAGGCGCGGCTCGATCTGGTGCAAGCCCAGGAGGCTGAAGCCCAGGCGCGCCGGGTGGCGGCTTTGCGGGCCTTGTCCGGGCGTGCCAGCGTGCCCATCGATGACATCTTGCCGATGCGCGAAGAGCTTGCCGCCGGTAGCCCGATTCCGCCGGAACAGGACTTATCGTACTGGACGGCGATTGCCCGCCAAGCCAGCCCCGAGCTGGCCGCCCGGCTGGCGGCGGTGAAAGTGGCCGAAGCCCAGGCTGACAGCCAGCGCGCCGGGCATTATCCCACCTTGTCGCTGACCACCCAGTTGACCCGCCGGGAAACCCGTCAATACCAGGAACTCGACCCGCGCCAGGACACCTACTACGTGGGGGTGCAGTTGGACATTCCGTTGTATCGCGGCGGGGCGGTACGGGCCTCGGTGGCCAAGGCCGAAGCGCAACTGGCCGGCGCCCAGTCCGACTACGACGTGCAACGCCAGCAACTGGCCGAGGATATCGAGGCCGATTACCTGGGCGTCGTGGCCGGGTTTGCCAAGAGCAAGGCGATGCAACGGGCGGTGGAGTCCAACCAGCGAGCGCTGACCTCGACGGAAAAAGGCTTCCAGGGTGGCGTGCGTTCCACGGTGGATATTCTTGATGCACAACAGCGGGTGTTCCAGGCCCGTCGAGATCTGCTCGATACCAAGCTCGACATGCTGCAAAGCTATGTGAGCCTGCACACCCACACCGGGCAGATGAACCGCGCGGTGCTGGAGCAGGTGCAAAGCTTGTTCTAGACAATCCAGGGCTCAAGTTTGCAACTTATCCCTGTGTGAGGGCTTGCTCGCGAAGGCGGTGGGTCAGTCTGCCTTGATGTTGGATGTGCCGCGGTCATCGCGAGCAAGCTTTGCTCCCACCGTTAGGATCGGTGCCCGCCTGGGATTTCCCGGCCAACAAAAAAAACCTGTGGGAGCAAAGCTTGCTCGCGAAGGCGGTGTGTCAGTCTGCCTTGATGTTGGATGTGCCGCGGTCATCGCGAGCAAGCTTTGCTCCCACCGTTTGGATCGGTGCCAGCCTGGGATTTCCCGGCCAACAAAAATCCCCTGTGGGAGCAAAGCTTGCTCGCAAAGGCGGTGTGTCCGTCTGCCTTGATGTTGGATGTGCCGCGGTCATCGCGAGCAAGTTTTGCTCCCACCGTCTGGATCGGTGCCAGCCTGGGATTTCCCGGCCAACAAAAATCCCCTGTGGGAGCAAAGCTTGCTCGCGCAGGCGGTGTGTCAGTCTGTCTTGATGTTGGATGTGCCGCGGTCATCGCGAGCAAGCTTTGCTCCCAACGTTTGGGTCGGTGCCAGCCTGCGATTTCCCGGCCAACAAGAATCCCCTGTGGGAGCAAAGCTTGCTCGCGAAGGCGGTGGGTCAGTCTGCCTTGACGTTGGATGTGCCGCCGTCATCGCGAGCAAGCTTTGCTCCCACCGTTTGGATCGGTGCCCGCCTGGGATTTCCCGGCCAAAAAAAATCCCTTGTGGGAGCAAAGCTTGCTGGCGAAGGCGGTGGGTCAGTCTGCCTTGATGTTGGATGTGCCGCCGTTATCGCGAGCAAGCTTTGCTCCCACCGTTTGGGTCGGTGCCCGCCTGGGATTTCCCGGCCAACAAAAATCCCATGTGTGAGGGCTTGCTCGCGAAGGCGGTGGGTCAGTCTGTCTTGATGTTGGATGTGCCGCCGTCATCGCGATCAAGCTTTGCTCCCACCGTTTGGATCGGTGCCCGCCTGGGATTTCCCGGCCAACAAAAATCCCCTGTGGGAGCAAAGCTTGCTCGCGAAGGCGGTGTGTCAGTCTGCCTTGATGTTGGATGTGCCGCGGTCATCGCGAGCAAGCTTTGCTCCCACCGTTTGGATCGGTGCCAGCCTGGGATTTCCCGGCCAACAAAAATCCCCTGTGGGAGCAAAGCTTGCTCGCAAAGGCGGTGTGTCCGTCTGCCTTGATGTTGGATGTGCCGCGGTCATCGCGAGCAAGTTTTGCTCCCACCGTCTGGATCGGTGCCAGCCTGGGATTTCCCGGCCAACAAAAATCCCCTGTGGGAGCAAAGCTTGCTCGCGCAGGCGGTGTGTCAGTCTGTCTTGATGTTGGATGTGCCGCGGTCATCGCGAGCAAGCTTTGCTCCCAACGTTTGGGTCGGTGCCAGCCTGCGATTTCCCGGCCAACAAGAATCCCCTGTGGGAGCAAAGCTTGCTCGCGAAGGCGGTGGGTCAGTCTGCCTTGACGTTGGATGTGCCGCCGTCATCGCGAGCAAGCTTTGCTCCCACCGTTTGGATCGGTGCCCGCCTGGGATTTCCCGGCCAAAAAAAATCCCTTGTGGGAGCAAAGCTTGCTGGCGAAGGCGGTGGGTCAGTCTGCCTTGATGTTGGATGTGCCGCCGTTATCGCGAGCAAGCTTTGCTCCCACCGTTTGGGTCGGTGCCCGCCTGGGATTTCCCGGCCAACAAAAATCCCATGTGTGAGGGCTTGCTCGCGAAGGCGGTGGGTCAGTCTGTCTTGATGTTGGATGTGCCGCCGTCATCGCGATCAAGCTTTGCTCCCACCGTTTGGATCGGTGCCCGCCTGGGATTTCCCGGCCAACAAAAATCCCCTGTGGGAGCAAAGCTTGCTCGCGAAGGCGGTGGGTCAGTCTGCCCTGATGTTGGATGTGCCGCGGTCATCGCGAGCAAGCTTTGCTCCCACCGTTTGGATCGGTGCCCGCCTGGGATTTCCCGGCCAACAAAAATCCCCTGTGGGAGCAAAGCTTGCTCGCGAAGGCGGTGGGTCAGTCTGTCTTGATGTTGGATGTGCCGCGGTCATCGCGAGCAAGCTTTGCTCCCACCGTTTGGACCGGTGCCCGCCTGGGATTTCCCGGCCAACAAAAATCCCCTGTGGGAGCAAAGCTTGCTGGCGAAGGCGGTGGGTCAGTCTGTCTTGATGTTGGATGTGCCGCGGTCATCGCGAGCAAGCTTTGCTCCCACCGTCTGGATCGGTGCCCGCCTGGGATTTCCCGGCCAACAAAAATCCCCTGTGGGAGCAGCGCTTGCTCGCGAAGGCGGTGGGTCAGTCTGCCTTGATGTTGGATGTGCCGCCGTTATCGCGAGCAAGCTTTGCTCCCACCATTTGGGTCGGTGCCAGCCTGGGATTTCCCGGCCAACAAAAATCCCCTGTGGGAGCAGAGCTTGCTGGCGAAGGCGGTGTGTCCGTCTGCCTTGATGTTGGATGTGCCGCGGTCATCGCGAGCAAGCTTTGCTCCCACCGTTTGGATCGGTGCCAGCCTGGGATCTCCCGGCCAACAAAAATCCCTTGTGGGAGCAAAGCTTGCTGGCGAAGGCGGTGGGTCAGTCTGCCTTGATGTTGGATGTGCCGCCGTCATCGCGAGCAAGCTTTGCTCCCACCGTTTGGATCGGTGCCCGCCTGGGATTTTCCGGCCAACAACAATCCCCTGTGGGAGCAGAGCTTGCTCGCGCAGGCGGTGGGTCAGTCTGTCTTGATGTTGGATGTGCCGCCGTCATCGCGAGCAAGCTTTGCTCCCACCGTTTGGATCGGTGCCCGCCTGGGATTTTCCGGCCAACAACAATCCCCTGTGGGAGCAAAGCTTGCTCGCGAAGGCGGTGGGTCAGTCAGCATCCTTGCTGAATGTGCCGCCGCTATTGCGGGCAAGCCTGCTCAGGGGGGCATTCAGGCGGTGAAGTCGCTGGCGTGCAGCTCCTTGACGCCGACCAGTTCGAATTCGAACTCGGGGGTGGCGTCGGCGTTTGTGCTGCCGGAGAGGATGCCATCGGCGAAGCGCAGTTGACCGGTGGCGTTGGTGGGGTCGAAGGCGTTGCTGCCGATGAAGGTGAAGGCGTCGACTTCGGCGGTCAGCGGGTTGGCGTCCAGGCCGGTGAGGTCCAACTTGTCGAACTCCGCGCTCTTGAAACCGCTGACCACATCGCGCAAGGCCCCGACGCCCATGTCCGACAGCGCACCAAACACGTAGGTGTCCGCACCAGTGCCACCGGTAAGATTGTCGGTGCCAGCGCCGCCGATCAACCGATCGTCGCCCGAACCACCCACCAGCGTATCGTTGCCGGCCCCTCCGTCCAGGACGTTCGCCGCACTGTTCCCCGACAGCGTGTCGGCGTAGGCGCTTCCCTTCAGGTTCTCGATGAACTTCAAGGTGTCGAGCCCAGACCCCACGGTGTTCTGTTGCGCCGACGTCGAGAGGTTGACGGTCACGCCGGACAGGGCGCGCTCAAAGCTGGCCGTGTCAATGCCATCGCGTCCATCCAGCACATTGTTGCCGGCGCCGGCGAACAGCGTATTGTCCAGCGCGTTGCCGGTGCCATTGGCGGCGCCGGTGCTATCGACATACAGGTTCTCGACGTTGTTGCCCAAGGTATAGGCCGCCAGGCTGCTGTGCACACTGTCGATCCCGCCGGTCACCGTATTGCTGTTGGTCTCGATCACGCTGTCGTCGGCATTGTCGACAAAGTAGGTGTCGTTGCCATCGCCACCGCTCAGGCTGTCGGCCCCTGCGGCGCCGTTGAGCACGTTATTGGCGGCGTTGCCGGTGATGAAGTTGCGCCGTTCATTGCCGGTGCCGTCGATGTCCGACACACCGGTGAGCAACAGGTTCTCCAGATTGGCGCCCAGGGTCCAACTGACCGAGGCTTGCACCGTATCGATCTGCGATGCCGAGGTGTTGGTTTCCACCACGCTGTCGAAGGCATTGTCGACCACGTAGATGTCGTTGCCGTCGCCACCGGTGAGGGTGTCAGCGCCCAGGTCACCATCCAGCGTGTCGTTGCCCGAGCTGCCCACCAGGGTGTCGTCCTGGTCGGTACCGGAGATCATCCCGCCCTGGTTCTGGGCGTTGTCGAAGATGTCCTGCACGCTGTTGTTGTCGTCGGGATTGCCCTGCAAGCCCAGGTCATCGGCAATGTAGTCCGCCAGGCGCTGGCCGACGATTTCCGCCGATTCCTCGTGCAGGTGCCAGACGTCATCGGGGTATACCAGCGGGTCGACTTCGTAGCGCAAGGGCAGGTCGGTGTAGTCCACCGCCAGCTTGACGTCGGCGCGCTCGGCGGCGATGGCTTCCTGGGCGGCGCGGACATAACCGACGCCCTCGACGATGGAGGCGATTTTCTCTTCCGAATAACCCCGCGCCCGGGCCGCGTCCTCTGAGTAGTGACCGGTTTCCATCATGTACACACTGAAATTGCCGAACTGGGCGTGCAAGTAGTCGAACACCTTCAAGGTCGCGGCCTTATAGGCCGCAGCTGCCGCCGCCTTGTCGGTGGCGCGAGCGATTTCCTGGGCGGCTTCCTCGCCCTGGCCCCAGATGATGCCCATGGTGACGTTATCGATCGACTGCAGTTCGGTGAGCTGGTCGCGCAGCAACGTCACCGCCCGCAACAGTGCCGGCCCGGGCTGGTTGGTGTCGGTCAACCACCAGCACAGCTGGAGCTCCTCGGCGCTGAGTGTGGACAGGCCGTTGACCGTGCTGCCGCCCACCGCGATGTCGATGCCGTTGCCATCGGCATCGGTGAACTGGCTGCGCACGTCGTAGGTGGTGTAACGGTCCAGGTCATTGACCAGCATCGACGTGCCGGACTGGTCGTCGTCCTCGGTCATGCGCAGCAGGCGTGCATTGGATTGGCCGAGGGTCGGCAGGTAGAGGATGTCCTGCTGGGCACGCTCGCCGAAGACGAAGTCGCTGGCGGTGAGGGTGTTGAGGTAGTTGCCACTGAGGGCGATCTCGAAGCGATTGCCGTCGGCATCGGCTTCGGCGGACTTGATGTAGGTCTTGTCGCCGGCGGCGTTCAAGGTCATGTACAGCGTGCCGTTGCTGCCATCGCCGAGGCCGAGAAAACCCAGCTCCGAGACATCGATTTTGTCGACGCCGATGGTGAAGTCATAAATCGTGTCGGTGGCCGTGACGCCTCCCGCGTCGTAGTCGCGGTAGCTGTCGAGCCCGTTGGTGTAGCGGAACGTATCGGCACCGTCGCCGCCGTACAGCGAGTCGCGTCCCACACCGCCGTCGATGATGTCCGCGCCGGTGCCGGCCTTGATCGTGTCGTTGCCGCCCAGGCCAAGGATCAGGTCCGCACCGGTCGTGCCGTTGAGGGTTTCGGCGTTGTTGGTGCCGGTGATGGTGTTGGCGGGCGCATCGGCCACCGCCAGGGCAAAGCTGTCACTGACCGAGGCGCCCGAGGGATCGGTGGCCTTGACCAATACGTCGTAGTTGCCTGCCGCGGTGCTGGTCGGGGTGCCGCTGAAGGTCAGATTGGTGGCATTGAAACTCAGCCACGCGGGCAGAGCGTTGCCGTTGGCGAGGGTGGCGGTGTAGGTCAGTACATCCTGGTTGGCGTCAGTGAAGCTGTTGCTGGCCAGGGTGTAGCTGAAGGGTGTGCTTTCACTGGCATTCTGGTCCAACAGCGCAATGGCCACGACCGGCGCTACGTTGGTGGGGGTGTTCTGGTCGGCGAAGACAAAGTGGCTGGCCGTCAGGCTGCCGGCCAGGTTGCCGGCCAGCGAAATTTCAAAGCGATTGCCGTTGGCGTCGACCGTGAAGTCCTTGAGGTAGGTGCGGTTGGTCGAGGCGCTGTAGGTCACCTGCAGCGTGCCGCCACTGCCATTGCCCAGGCCGGTATAGCCAAGCGCCGACACGTCGATCTTGTCCGCGGCCACGTCGAAGTCGAGGATCTGGTCGCTGGCGCTGGTGGAACTGGTGCGGTAGCTGTCGAGCTTGGAGGTGTAGCGGAACACATCGGCCCCGGCGCCGCCGGTGAGCTTGTCCACCCCGGTGCCGCCGACCAGGATGTCGTTGCCGGCGCCGCCATCGAGGGTGTCGTTGCCCGCGCCACCGAACAGTTGCTCGTTGGCTGTGGTGCCGGTCAGCGTGTCGTTGTTCGGCGTGCCATTGATCACAATGGCCGTGGGGACGTCCTGCACCGCGAGGGTAAAGCTGTCGCTGACGATGGCGTTGCTGCCGTCTGTTGCGGTGACCTGGATGGCGTAGGTGCCCGACGCGGTGTCGGGTGGTGTGCCGCTGAAGGTACGGGTGGCGGCATCGAAGGTCAGCCAGTTGGGCAGGGCGCTGCCATCGGCGAGCTTGGCGGTGTAGCTCAGGCTGTCGTTATCCGGATCGGTGAAACTGGTGGCCGGCACCACGTAGCTGAACGGGGTGTTTTCGGTGGCATTCTGGTCCAGCAGCGGCGTCGCCACCACGGGTGTCTGGTTGGTCGGCGAGGAGGTGGCGAAGACGAAGTTGGCGCTGGTCAGGGTGTTGAGGTAATTGCCGTCCAGCGCCACTTCGAAGCGGTTGCCATTGGCGTCGGCCTCCAGGGACTTGATGTAGGTCTTGGTGCCGGCACTGTTGAGCACCAGGTACACGGTGTTGTTCTTGCCGTCCCCCAGGCCGGTGAAGTCCATGGCGGAGAGGTCGATCTTGTCGGCGTTGATGTCGAAGTCGGTGATCAGGTCGCCCAGGTTGACGCCGCCGGTGTTGTAGTTGCGGTAGCTGTCCTGGCGGCTGGCGAACACGAAGGTGTCCGCCCCGGCACCACCGGTGAGGGTGTCCTTGCCGGCACCGCCGTCGAGCTTGTCATCGCCGGCGCCGCCACTGAGGCTGTCGTTGCCCGCCAGGCCGAGCAGGGTATCGGCCGCATCGCTACCCAGCAGCGAATCGCTGCCACTGGTGCCGGTGACCACCCGATTGAAGATGAAGTTGCTGGAGGTCAAGGTGCTGGTCAGGTTGCCCGAGAGGATCAGCTCGAAGCGATTGCCATTGGCGTCGGCGTCGTAGTCCTTGATGTAGGTGCGGTCGCTGCTGGCGCTGTAGCTGACCTGCAGGGTGCCGCCACGGCCATTGCCCAGTCCGGTGAAACCCAGGCCGGCGAGATCGATCTTGTCCTGGGTGACGTCGAAGTCGGTGATGGTGTCATCGAAACTGGTGGTCGCGTTGCGGTAACTGTCCGACTGCGCGACGAAACGGAACGTATCGGCACCGGTGCCTGCGGTGAGTTTGTCAATGCCGGCGCCACCGACGAGGATGTCGCTACCGGCCGCGCCATTGATGGTGTCGTTGCCTGCGCCGCCGTAGAAAATCTCGTTGGCGGCGCTGCCGAGCAGGGTGTCGTTGCCCGCGGTACCTTGTACGGTGGTCATGGGCACCGTGGCGCTGACGTAGCTGCCGTCGCCATAGACCAGCGTGGCGCCCTTGCTGGTGTGGCTGATGGTGTTGGCGATGATGGCGTTGCGGTCGGTGCCGTCTTCGTTGCGCTCTGCCACGCCATAGGTCGACAGGTCGCTGCCGCTGATGATGTTGCCCTGGATGAGGTTGTCGCTGCCGTTGAAGTACTTGCCGGACACGCCCTGGGTGTCGTCGTAGGACTGGATGATGATCTCCGGTACGGCACTGCCCAGGGCATTGTTGTTGAGGGTGTTGTCGATGATCTCGACGTGGTTGCTGCCGTAGATACGAATCCCGGCGCTGCTGTTGTCATGAATGTCGATGCCGCTGACGGTCACCTCGCTGGAGAGCTTGATCAGCACCCCCTCGGCGCCGTTGCCATACACCTCGCCGCCGGTGATGGTGATGTTGCTGGGCGAGGGGATGTCCTCGCTGCCGCGCTGGACCACGATGCCATTGCCGCCGTTGTCGTAGGCGACGTTATTGGTCATGGTGAAATCGTGGGTGCTGGTGACGACGTTGAAACCGTGGCGGTCGTTGTCGTAGGCGACGTTGTTTTCGAAGGTGCTGTCGCTGAGGAAGTCGGCGACGAAACCGTCCAGGCCGTTGCCGTGGGACACGCTGTTCTTGATGACCATGTTGACGGTTTGCTCGTGGGGGTCGAAACCGTACCCGGAGCAATCCTTGATCTCGACGCTGTCGAGGGTGACGTTGGAGTCGTAGCCTTCTTCGCCGGGAATGTAGCCGTTGAACCAGCCGTCGACCTTGCCGGTGGTGCTGTCGCGGTTGCCGTCGATGGTGAGGTTGCTGACGCCGAAGTCGTGGGTTTCCTCGCCGTAGGCAGAACGGATGATCCCGGTGATCTTGGTGTCGGAGCCATCGACCAACTTGACCGTCGTCTGGCCCATGCCGTCGCCGTACAGGTAGACATTGCTCTTGAGCATCAGGCAGCCATCGGAAGGTTCCTCTCCCCCCGACACGATGTAGGTGCCGGTCGGCATGTACACCTGCCCACCGCCGGCCGCGGCCGCCGCATCAATCGCACTCTGGATGGCTGCCGTGTCGTCCGTGATGCCATCTCCTTTGGCGCCAAAATTTTGTACGTTGAAAATCATGAGCTTATCTCCGTATCAGGCTTGAACCTAGGTAGACGCCAACATTCCATCGACGACCTCGGTGTTATGACCCAGGGAGGCGCAAAAGTTGTGACCGCATATCGGGGAAAGTGTCAAAAAGCCGGACTAACTGATCAGCGGTTCTGTAGGGATTGCGCATGGGAAACGTTTTGTTGACGCTTTCAAGGCCGAACGATGTCCCCTTTGCGGGGGGCAGACAGGGGGTTTCCTTGATTGGCATCAACCTCACTTCGGGGACGGCGCGATAACCTCCAATAAACCATCGCCCCGCTGAAGAGGGCGACCGAGGAAGCTCATGAGTTATCCGCTGTTTCTGACCTTGCACTTGTTTGCCGCGCTGATATTCATCGGCACGGTTTTCTTCGAAGTCCTGTTCCTGGAGAGCATTCGCAAGCAACTGCCTGTCAAGGTCATGGTGCTGCTGGAACAAGGCATCAGCCAACGCGCCCGGCAGTTGATGCCGTGGGTGCTACTGGTGCTGTTCGGCGCGGGCATTGGCATGGTCTGGCTGCGCTATTGGCCGGTGCTCTCGTCACCGTTGCAGTCATCCTTCGGTTTGCTGCTGGGGCTCAAGATCCTGTTGGCGGGCAGTGTGCTGGGGCATTTCCTCTGGGCCATGTGGCTGTTCAGGAGCGGGCGCATGAATGCCCGCTACGTGCGCATCATCCATACCAGTGTGTTCCTGCATATGGTCGCGATCGTGCTGCTGGCCAAGGCTATGTTCTACGTCACCTGGTAAGCGCTGGCAGCGTGCTTCCAAAGCGCTTGATACAGGTCAAGGTGGCCCCGCGGGTTACCCCGCAAACTGCTCGCGCACAGCCACTGGGAGATTGTCATGTTCGACCCGTTCCATACCCTCGGTGAGCGACCCTCGGGACGTGCCCCTGTGGTGGCTGATTTCGATTGTCCGGTCGGTACACGTAGATTCCACACAGGCATCGGTTCGCTCGACCTGCTTCGAGGGTTGCGCAGCAGCCGCCAGAAACGACGGCCCTTGTCCCTGGCGGTGCACCTGCCTTCGCGCTTGCGGCTGGCGTCGTGTTCGCCCCTGGCCAGCGACTGCCGGTGCGGTGAGATCGAGGGCTACCTGCAACGCCTGACGTATGAGATGGGCTTGGTTGGTTGCCACCTGGGCGCAGGGCGGCGCGTCGAGCAGTTTTGCCTGACCGGTGGTACACCGGTGATCGCACACCTGCAGAAGCTGATGAGTGGCCTGCGCAAGCGCTTTGACTTCAATGAATACGACGGCGGCGACCACAGCATCGAGGTGGACCTGCACCACACGGACTGGTCGACCATGGGCCTGATCCGTGACCAGGGGTTCACCCATGTCAGCATCGGCGTCCCCGACATTGGCGTGGACAGCGACCTGTCGGTCGATTGCTACCAGAACCCGGCACCGATCCATTCGCTGATCGATGCGGCGCGCACGTTTGGTTTTCGCTCCATCAACATTGACCTGGGCTACGGCCACGCCTGGCAGACACCCGACAGCTTCGCCCTGAAACTGGCGACGCTGATCGAACTGGAACCGGACCGGTTGCACGTTTTCGACTATGCCCGCGCGCCTTATCGTTATCGCTCGAAGAACGCCGGGGTGGCCGGTGATTTTTGCAGCCCGGTCGACAAGGATGCCATGTGGCGGATCTGTTGCGAGCAACTGATTGGTGCCGGTTATCACTACATCGGCCTGGGCCAGTTTGTCAGGGCCGACGATGACCTGGCGGTGGCCCAGGAGCACGGACGCCTGCATCGCAATTGCCAGGGTTTTACCCGTCACGGTTGCTGTGATCATGTGGGCTTCGGTTTGTCGGCCATCACTCAGATCGAGCACCTGTACGTGCAGAACACCGACGACCTGCATCAATATTGCCAACAGCTGGACGCCGGGCAGTTGCCGGTCTGTCGCGGCTGGCGCTGTGAAGCGCAGGATCAGGTCAAGGCCTGCGTGACCGAGCAGCTTTCCTGTGACCTGGAGCTGGATATCCCGGCCATCGAGGCACGCTTCGGCCTGGTGTTTCGCGAGTATTTCGCATTCGTCTGGCCGTCGCTGGAAGCGTTGCATGACCAAGGATTGATCGAACTGTCGAGCCGGTTTATCGGCATCCTGCCCGCCGGGCGCTTGAGCGTCGATGCGATCTGCAATCTGTTCGACCCAGGACTGGATGACACAGGCCCACACCCTTTTGAAAAGTTGAACCCATCATGAATGCTGCATCCGGTTTCAATCGTGCCCTGGTGGAAAAATACGACCGCCCGGGGCCGCGCTACACCTCCTATCCGACCGCGCCGCAGTTCCACCAGGCCTTTGCCATGGACGAATACCAGCAGGCTGCCCAGCGCAGTAACCAGGCGCCGCTGCCCAAGTCGTTATCGGTGTACATCCATATCCCGTTCTGCCAGAGCCTCTGCTATTACTGCGCGTGCAACAAGATCATCACGCGCAAGACCCATCGCGCCGTCGAATACCTGACCTACCTCAAGCGCGAAATTGCCCTGCAGGCGGCCTTGTTCGACCGCTCGCGCAAACTGACTCAACTGCACCTGGGCGGGGGCACGCCGACGTACTTGACCCATGAGCAACTGGCCGACCTGATGGACTGCCTGCACCAATCGTTCGACATGGACGACAGCGACGCCCATGAGTTTTCCATCGAGGTCGATCCGCGGACCATCGATGCGCAACAGATCCAAGGCCTGCGCCAGCTGGGGTTCAACCGCCTGAGCTTTGGCGTCCAGGATTTCGATGCCCAGGTGCAGATCGCCGTCAATCGGGTGCAAAGCGAAGCCCAGGTCGTCGAGCTGGTGGAAGCTGCGCGCCTGGCGCGCTTCAAGTCGGTCAGCGTCGATCTGATCTACGGCCTGCCGTTGCAGACCATCGCCAGCTTCGATGTCACCTTGAGCAAGATCATCGCCCTGCGTCCGGATCGGATCGCGGCCTACAGCTACGCCCACCTGCCGCAACGGGTGCGGGCGCAACGGATGATCCGGCCAGAAGACATGCCGCCGCCAGAGCGCAAGCTGGAGTTGCTGGAGTTGACCATCAATCGCCTGACTGAAGCTGGCTACGTCTATATCGGCATGGACCACTTTGCCTTGCCGGATGACGAACTGGTACGCGCCCGGGCCCAGGGCAGCCTGCAGCGCAATTTCCAGGGGTATTCCACCCATGCCGACTGCGACCTGATTGGCCTGGGGGTGTCTTCGATCGGCAAGGTGGGCGACAGCTACAACCAGAACGTCAAGGAGCTTTCCCAGTATTACGCCCGGCTGGATCAAGGCCTGCTGGCGGTGCAACGTGGCTATCGGTTAAGCGATGACGATCGCCTGCGGCGCGAGGTCATCAGCGAATTGATGTGTCATGGCTGCATCGATTTCGGCCGGATCGAGAGCGCCCATGGCATTCGGTTTAGCGAGTACTTCGCCGATGCCCTGGACCGGCTTCAGGAGCTGGTGCGCGATGGGTTGCTGGACCTTCGTGACGACGCGCTGGTGTTGTTGCCCCAGGGGCAATTGATGATGCGCAACGTGGCCATGGCCTTCGACGCGTACCTGGGGGCGGACCAGGCGGTTCAGTATTCGCGTACGGTCTGAAGCCCGAACCCCTCGCCACAAAAGTAGCCTCGCTGCGGGTCTAGGACCGTTCGGTGTCCGAGTTGCCGACAGCCGGGATGAGGTCGCGTGTCGCATAGAAGCCCTGCACCAGGCGATTCTTGGCCCGGTACTCGCACAGGAGCAGCAATGTATCCGGCATCTGGGAAATGGACGACGAATGTTTGACCACCATCGTCTTACCTCCCGAGCGTAAGCGCACCAGTGTTCCGGGTTCGAATGTCCCCATCTGCAATCACCTCACAGTCACGTTGCTTGTGCGTTCTACCCAACCCCCGCCCAGAGCCTTGTACAGGTTGACTTCGGCGAGCAGCTGCGACAACCGGTCGACGATCAGGGTTTGCTGGGCGCTGAACAGCGAGCGTTGGGCATCGAGGTACGTCAGGCTGCTGTCCACGCCGATGCGATAGCGCCTCTCCGCCAGGCGGTAGTAATCCTGGTTGGCTTGCACCAGGTCGCGCTGGGCGATCAACTGGTCTTTATAAGTCTTGCGTGCCGCCAGGCCATCGGAGACTTCCTGGAAGGCGGTCTGGATGGCTTTCTCGTATTGCGACACACGGATGTCTTTCTGGATTTTCGAGTAGTTCAGGCTCGCCCGAAGGCTGCCGGCGTTGAAAATCGGCAAATTGATCTGCGGTTGAAACGTCCAACTGCCCGACCCGCCCTTGAACAGCCCGGACAGCTCGTTGCTGGAACTGCCCGCGTTGGCGGTCAGGCTGATGCTCGGGAAAAACGCGGCACGGGCCGCGCCGATGTTGGCGTTAGCCGATTGCAGCAGGTACTCGGCCTCTAGGATGTCCGGCCGGCGTTGCAGCAAGTCTGAAGGCAGGCCCGCCGGTACTTCGCTGAGCAGGTCCGATGACAATGGGCGGCCGGGCAGGTCATCGGCGACCGACGTGCCGACCAGTAACGTGAGGTTGTTGAGGTCCTGGGCGACCTGGCGCTGGAACTTGGCCAGGCTGGCCCTGGCGCTTTCCACCGAGGTTCGCGATTGGCTCAGGTTCAATGCCGAGGCGGTGCCGACCTGGTTACTGCGTTCGGTCAGGCGCAGGCTCTGCTCATAGGACTGCAGCGTGTCTTGGGTCAACGCCAGCAACTCCTGATCGGCACGCCAGGTCAGGTAGGCACTGGCCACACTGGCCACCAGGCTCAATTGGCTACTGCGGCGGGCTTCTTCGCTGGACAGATAGATCAGCGATGCCTGGTCGCTGAGGCTGCGTATGCGCCCGAACAGATCCAGCTCATAAGCACTGATCCCCAGGGTTGCCGAATACGAACGGCTGATGGCCGCGTCGCCGGTTCCGGTGAGGCTGGCCGGCAGGCGCTGGCGCGAACCGGTGCCGTTGGCACTGATCGCCGGGAAGAGGTCCGCCCGCTGGATCCGATACTGCGCCTGGTAAGCCTCGACGTTCAGGGTCGCTACGCGCAAGTCGCGGTTGTTGGCCAGCGCACTTTCGATCAGTTGCGCCAACACCGGATCCTGGAACAGGTCACGCCAACCCTGTTCGGCCGCCAGGGGCCCCGACAAGGCCGGGGCATAGGCCGAGGTTTGCGGATACTGCCCGGCGACCGGTGAGTCGGGGCGTTGGTAGTCCGGGATCAGCGAGCAACCGCCCAACATGAATGCCGCGACCGCCAGGGGGCTCAAGAGTTTATGCATCGACCGTTATCTCATTGTGGTGCCTGCCCGGACCCCACTGGCGCAGGCAGGCGGGTTCTGGCGGGCCGTGCGCGGCGAGCCGTCATGATCCGATCATCCATTTCGCCAGCCCATGTCGCCCGCTCACGCCCAGCTTGGCGGCGGCACGCTTGAGGTAGGTTTCGATGGAACTGTTCTTGACCTGTAGTTTTTCCGCGATCTCCGGCACGGTGCCCCCGGCCAGCAGGCCCAGGCAGACTTCTTTTTCCCGCACCGAAAGGGTCACGTCGCAGGGGCTCAACCGATCATTGAAATCGCGCTGCAATTGGGTCTGTTCAGCGGCATCGAGCGGATGGCCCGTAGCGCTGCCAGAAGCTTTGAAACATTGGCGATTGAGGTGCGCATGACGCTCGGCCAAGGGCAGCAGCGTTTCGGAAAGGTATTTCAGAAAGGACAGTTCCTGGAGGGAAAAGTCGCGCTGTACCTGGGGGCGTTGCAACGAAATCACACAGCGGCGATTGGCCTTGCGCGAAATCAGAATGCACTGGTGGGACGTACCGAGGCAGTCGTTGCCTCTTTCGTCCTTCATCCGTGCGTTCAGATGGATCAGCAGGGCGTCATCCACCTCCAGCACTCTTTTCACCAAGGGGTGATCGTTGCGCCGTATCGCCGTGGTGGGGCAGGGGGATTGCATGTGCGCGCTTTTTTCCGAACCCGCATACCCCAACAGCTGTACATCGAGGACGTTCGACTGGGTGTCGTCGGCTGTCCATTCACTCAATTCGAGGCGACTGACAGGCACTGATGTCTCGATCATCTGGTGCATGTTGGTCAAGAAACTTTCGTGTCCGACACTTGAAATCAGCTTTCCTAGCTCTACGTAGAGGTGCGACTTTTCTGCACCCCCAATACGCGCATGTCGATTCATAGTCCTTATTCCTGCTTACTCGAAAAGGCTCCGCATCGCTGATGTTGACGGAAAAAATCCGACGGTTTCGAGAAAGTTGAAGCCTCTTCTGGATTTGATACTCGGAGTCAATGCCGGTCTTGTGAACCTATTGACTTAAACGGTTTAGCCGGTAGGGCTATTAGGCGTTTCCATGTAGGAAAAGTCTGTAAGGGAAAACAGGGACATTCCGGGCCGGCCAGTGAGTGTTGGTTTGTGATACCTCCGAGCAAAAAAACACGTTGGACCAAAGGTTTTTCCCCTGGCAACGATTGCTGCGCGGCCAGGCTTTGGCGCGATTCCAGAAAAAATATCCAGTTAAATTAAAAGGTTGTGTTCTGGGTTTGGTTTCGGGATGCCTGTTTTTTTAGAATCATCAATGTAGGAAGCATCTGGCAGACATGTCCGGAACCTGGATTCCCAGTATGGTGAAAACTTCTCATTTCTCGATTTTTCTGTCGGTATGTGTCGCTTTTTGTCTATCTAGGAGTCGCTTTTTGTCATTGGCGCTTTAGGGGGGCGACTAACGGGAGGGGGTCCCACGCCGTCCAGCCCATGTCGCTCAGTGGCCGTTCGCGCGGTTCATGCGCAGGGCTTAAACGAGAGGATGTCGATGTTTTTTTTGCGCAAGCTGCTCTGCGGTGTCAGGCGCATATACCATTCTCGAAGCCAGCAGGCGAGGGCCGACTCGGCTTGCTCGATGCCGCTCATGAAGCGCGCGGCGTTGACGATCCCGTTGGCCCGGGGGTGCCGATGGGCCTGGTAATGCAGCAGTGCGGTGCGCAGGTCCGGCGTTTGCGCCAATCGATCGGCCAATACCACGGCATCCTCGATCGCCTGTGCGGCACCTTGGCCCAGGCTGGGTAGCATGGGGTGAGCCGCATCGCCCAAGAGCACCACGTGTCCCTCGCAGAATTGCTCGACGGGATGGCGATCCCGGGCATGCATTTTCAGTAGGGCACTCTCGGGGGTGGCCTCGATGGCCGCCACGACTTCCGGTGCCCAGCCGGCATAGGCCGCGAGCACTTCTTGCTTGCTGATGTTCAAGGCGGCATCCGCCGCGTTTTCGTGATTGCAGGTGCCCCACCAATACGCCTGGCCGTCGCCGACATCGCAGAGCCCGAAGCGCTTGCCGCGTCCCCAGTAATGCGCCACGTAGCCTTCGGTCATGACCGGGTGGCTGAAGGGCGCCACCGCCAGCCAGGCGACATAACCCGATGGGCGGGTTGGGGTTTGGCCGAGCATCTGCTGGCGAATCACCGAGTTCAGGCCATCGGCGCCAATCAACAGATCCGCTTCCTGAAGGCTGCCGTCTTCGAACCGCACCACGACGCCATCGGGGCGGTGGTCATACCCCGTGCAGCGCAACCCTGTCGTGAGGGTATCGGGTGCGAGCTGCTGCGCCAGTGCACGTAGCAGTAGCGGGCGCTGGATATTCACACTGGGATGGCCCAACTGTTCGCCGATCTCATGGATCGGCATGCGGGTAATGGCATCGCCCTGGTGTTTCTTGAAGAAGAAGTCGCGGATCACCTGGCCGGCCTGTTCCACCGGGACATGGGCATCAATCGAGTGCAACGCCGCCATGGCATTGGCCATGACGGACAGGCCGGTGCCACCGGTGCGCAGTGTCTGCGCCGCTTCGAAGACCTTGACCTGCCAGCCCGCGCGCTGCAGCGCGATGGCGGCGGTCAGCCCGCCGATCCCGGCGCCGGCGACAATGGCTTTTCTGAGTGCTGTCATGTTGTTTCACCTGTATCGGCCCGGAACGACCGGGCGATGGGAGTCAAGCGGGACCGTCAATCCGCCCCGTGATCGTCGGTCTTGGTTAAGCCAGTGCGCTCATGGATTCGGCGTTCCTGGCCCGGGCCAGGTCCATCCGCGACAGGATGCACTGGCCCACTCGCTCAATGTGCGGCTCGCGCATCATGGTCAGGTGGTCACCCTCCACGGCGACTCGCTGCACGTGCGGCGCAATCGAGCGCCAGCCGCGGTACGGGTCGCGGAAGGCGGTGCCCACTAATTCATGGGGAGCTTGCAGCACATCGGGCAACTCGACGTCCGCCGCGAACAGGGTGATGGGGAGATCCAAGGGCGGGAAGCGATAGTCCAGCAGCCCTTGCCAGTTGGCATGGAACACGCGGAACAGCTGATCGAGTGTCGACAGGGTGATGGTTTCGTCGAAAATGCCCTGGTCGATGCCGTGCTGCCGTATCGCCGCGAATGCCTGCGGGTCGTCCTGGGAGGAGAAATCCAGGGCGTGGTAGGCGTATTCCTTCTGCCCGTCGCCGCTGAGCAGTTCCCACATGAACCAGTTCATGAACTCGCTGCGTTCTATCTGCACCTCGCCCTGCCTGACGCGCACGATGGTATCCAGCAGGAACACGTTATGCAGGCGCCGTCCGCGCCTCTGCAACTCGCTCGCCAGTTCATACGCCACGACGCCGCCATAGGACCAGCCGCCGATATTCAGGGGGCCTTCAGGGGCGACCTGCTCGATGGCGTCCGCGTAGTACACAGCCTGGGCCTGCACCGATTGCAACGGTTCACGGGCATCCCAGGTACCCGGCGCTTGCAGGGCATACAGGTGGACCTGGTCCTTGAGTACCCGCGCCAATGCCGCGTAGCAAAGCACATGCCCGCCGATGGGGTGGACCAAGAACAACGTCGGCCCGCGCGTGGCATTCTTGAAGTCCACCAGCGCGCCGGCGTCGGGGTGTCCGGTTTCGGTCTGTTGCAGCACTTGGGCGAATTCGGCGATGGTCGGCGCCTGGATAAAGTCCGACAGCGAAGGTTTCAGGCCTTGATGTTTGGCGAGCATGGCCACCAGTTGTACCGCCTTGAGCGAATTGCCTCCCAGCTCGAAGAAATTGTCGTGGATGCTGATGCTGTCCAGGTCCAATGTTTCTTGCCAGTAGGCTTGCAGCAGATCCTCCATGGCATTGCGGGGGCCAATGAAGGGGCGCTGCAAGGTGGTCTGGACTTCGATCTTCTGCAGGCGCTGACGGTCGATCTTGCCCGTGGGGCCAAGCGGTAGCTTCGCGATCCTGACCAATGTGGTCGGCACCATGTAGTCGGGCAGTGCCAGGCGCATTTGCGCCTTGAGTTGATTCAGGTCCGGCTCGCGGCCCGGCATGGCCTGGACGAATCCCACCAAGTAACGGCTGCCATCGGTTGCCGTCTTGTCGATGACCGCCACCTGCTGGATGTCGGCTCTGGACCGGACGGCGCCGAGCATGGCCACTTCGATCTCGCCGAGCTCGACGCGGTAGCCCCGGATCTTGACTTGGGCGTCGCTACGGCCCTGGTATACCAAGTCGCCCCCAGGCAGGTAGAAACCGATGTCGCCGGTTTCATACAAGCGACGGGTCTGGCCTTCGAGCTGGCGATAGATAAAGCGTTCGTCGGTCAAGTCGGGGCGATTCCAGTAGCCATTGGCAAGGCAGGCGCCTTCGATGAACAGGTCGCCCATCACGCCGACCGGGCAAGGATTGCCCGTCGCGTCGAGGATATGCATGCGTACTCCGTCGATGGGCGTGCCGATCGGCGGCATGCTCGGCCAGCTTGCCGAGGGACCTTCAAGTCGTAGGCTCGTGACCACATGGGCCTCGGTCGGGCCATAGTGGTTCTCGACCCGGCAATCGCCGAGGCGATCGATCAGGTCACGGATTTCGGCGGTGATTTTCAGTTGCTCGCCGGCGACGTTGATCTGGCGCAGCGAGGCGGGGTGGATACCCAGCTGTGTGGCGATTTCGGCCAAACCCTGGAAGGCAACGTAGGGCAGGAACAGGCGATTCACCGCATGCGCGTCAATAAACCTCAGCAAGCGGATGAAGTCATAGCGCAGCCCTTCGTCAATCATCACCAGCTCATGCCCGCTGGACAGGGTCGAGAAAATTTCCTGGAACGAAACGTCGAACGAGATGGGCGCGTATTGCAGCGTCTTCAGCCCACTGACGTCCTGTGCCTGCTGGCGGTTCTGCCAGAGGATCATATTGGTCAGGGCTTGGTGCGGCATGGCCACGCCCTTGGGACGGCCGGTCGAGCCCGAGGTATAGAGCACGTAGGCGTTGTCTTCCCCTCTAACACCTGCGGCAATGGTCGCTACCCGTTGGTGATCGCGGGCCAGGTTGTCGTCGAAACCGGCCACTACGCTGTCCCAATGGCGCGTATCGACCTGGCCTGCCAGGGTCATCGCCAGGCTCGCCGACGCATCGGCGAATAGCACCAGGCGCGGCTGCGAGTCTTCAAGAATCAGCTCGATGCGCTCGTTCGGATAGCTCAGGTCGATCGGAACGTAAGCGGCACCGGCCTGTACGACACCGATCAAGGCGACGATCAGGTCGGGCGAGCGGGGCATCATGATCGCGACCCGATCCCCCGGTCCGATACCCTGCCGGTGCAACCAGCTCACCAGTTGGGCGCAAGCGTCCTGCAATTGGCGATAGGAAAGACGAGCCTGGCCAAGACTCACGGCGGTCTGCTCGCCATGGCGCGCGAAACTGTTCAGCAACAGGGTTGACAGGTTGTCGTGTGGCAAGATCGTAGCGGCTTCTGGTGTGGTTTGCTCCACGGACGGCAGCCAGGCCGGTATGGCCGGTTTAGCCTCAGGCGCGGCGATCATCAGTTCCAGCGTGCGCAGCAGGTAATCGGCATAGGCCTCGACCTGGCTCGTAGCGACTCGCGCGGTGCGGTAGTCCATCTTCAGCATTAGCAAGCCGTTGGCCGGGTGGCGGCCCAAGGTAGTCAGCAAATCGTAGTTGCTCGCTTCTGTCGTTTCCCAATCAATAAGGATCTCTTCGCCTTGGGTCAGCAGGTCCTTGAGCACGTAAAAGTCGACGTAATTGAACACCACGTTCAAGGCGACGTCGGTCTCGCGATGAATCAACGCGAATGGATAACGCCGATGGGCAAACACCTGTTGTTCCTGGGCCATTGCTGCCCGGATCATCTCCAGCCAGCTTTGACCCTGGTTGCTGAAACGTACCGGCAGGGTGTTGAGAAACAGGCCCAGGACCGAGGCGGCATCTTCGAAGGCCGGTCGGCCATGGCTGATCACGCCACACAGCACTTCCTTTTGGTTGGACATGATCGCTTGTGCGAAACCGTGGGCCGCCAGCAGGACCGCGCGCAATGGCAGGTCATGGGCCTGGCAGAACGCTTCGAGGCGGGCCAGGTCCGCGGCGGGTAGTTCCCGGTAGGCCGAGCGGTACGGCGTCGGGTCTGGCGCCACGGCGTGAATCCAGCTGGTCATGGCGGCGGCGGGGGCCTCGTGCAAGTAGTCGCGCCAGAACTGGCGGTGGGTTTCCGTTGCCGTGGCCTCTTGCTCCAGGACCACGAAGTCAGCCGGCGTGGTGCTCAGGGCAGGCAGTGCGTCGGTGCCAGGCGCCGAGGTGTAGAGCGTGATCAGGTCGCGCATCAAGGTGGCGACGCTCCAGCCGTCGAGAATCGCATGGTGGAAGCTGAAGACCAGGTCGATTTCGTCCTGCGCGACGAACACGCTGAACTGGTACAGCGGTGCCCGTTGCCAATCTTCGCGGTAGCGCTTGCGTTCCTCCACGTAGGCGGCAATGGCCTGGGCCCGGGCCTCGGGACTCAGCGGGCGCACATCGATGACGTGCACGGCAGGCTCGACTGTCGAGTGCACCCGGGCCATAGGCACTTCGGCGTGACCGATATCGAACGACATGCGCAAGGCCGGATGACGCCGGATCAAGGCGTCACAGGCCCGCTTCCAGGCCGGCGCATCCCAACGCAGGCGCAAGCGGTAGCGGAAGATGTCGTGATAGATCGCCGAGTCCGGGTGCATCATCGAGTGATAAATCATCCCGACTTGCAACTGCGAAGCGGCAAACACGTCATCGAACACGCCTTCGCTGGACAGGCGGATCGCCGGCGGAACCTGGGCGAAAGCTTTCACATGGGTCAGGGGGGTGCACTCGATTGCCGGCATTTTCCCGGCTTGCAGAACCTCGGCCAACTGGGCGATGGTCGGGTACTGGTAGACCTGTGCCAATGTCAGCGCAATGCCTTGTTCACGAGCATGGATCTGCAAATGGATGACTTTCAGGGAGTCGCCACCCAACATGAAGTAGTTGTCGTGCACACCCAGCGTCGGGCGCTTGAGGTTTTCCCGCCAAAGCTCGGCGAGCGTCTGCTCCAGCGTCGTGCGTGGCGCTGTCGTATCGCTGCCCTGGATGGCTGTTGGCTCGGGCAGGGCTTTGCGGTCGAGCTTGCCGTTGACACTCAGCGGGAACTGCCCAAGCTCGACCAGGTGCCTGGGCACCATGTAGTCGGGCACTTGCTGGCGCAAGGTTTGCTGCAGCGCTTGCGGGGATGGCGAGCTTCCGGGCTCGCTCACCCAATAGGCGTTGAGGTAGGCATCACCGGCTTCCTGGCGGGCGATCACGACCACGTCCTTGACACCTTCACAGGCGAGCAGGTGGGCTTCGATCTCGCCCAATTCGATGCGCAGGCCGCGAATCTTCACCTGGAAATCGTTGCGTCCGAGGTATTCGAGGCTGCCATCGGGCAGCCAGCGTCCGAGATCGCCGGTCTTGTACAGCCGGGCTCGGGAATCGCTGTGGAAGGGGTCTTGGATAAACCGTTCAGCGGTCAGTTCGGGACGGTTCAGGTAACCCCGCGCGACGCCGATGCCGCCGATGTGCAGCTCGCCGGCCACACCCGGCGGCAGCAATTGCAGGTTTGCATCGAGGACGTGCATCTGGATGTTCGCGATTGGCCGGCCGATCGGTACGATGCCGTCGTGCGCATCGGGCCGGCAATGCCATGCCGTCACGTCAATGGCCGCTTCGGTGGGGCCATAAAGGTTGTGCAACTGCACCGTCGGCAAACATTCGAAAAAGCGCTTCTGCAAGGTATGGGGCAAGGCCTCGCCGCTGCACAGCACCTGCTTGAGTGTCGTCAGGCGCTGCGGTTCAACCTGGTCAAGGAAGACCTGCAACATCGACGGGACAAAATGCAACAGTGTGATGCCGGCGCTTGCCATGATGTCCATCAAGTAGCGCGGGTCCTTGTGCCCGTCGGGGGCGGCGACGATCAACTGTGCGCCGCTGAGCAACGGCAGGAAAAACTCCCAGACCGATACATCGAAACTGAACGGGGTCTTTTGCAGGATCCGACTGTGTTCATCGATCCCATAGGCATCGCGGGCCCAGAGCAAGCGATTGACGACCCCGTCGTGCTGGTTCATCACGCCCTTGGGCAAACCGGTGGAGCCCGAGGTGTAGATCACGTAGGCCAAGTGCCGAGGCGTCAGGCCGAGCGCAGCGGCGTCCGGGTTGTGTTCCGGTTGTCGGGACAGCGCTTCAGGTTCGGCATCCAGGCACAGTACGGGTATCGTCACTGCGGGCAGGCTCGCCAATAATTCCTGGCTTGTGACCAGGGCACTGGGCGCGCTGTCGCTGAGCATGTGGCGCAAGCGATCGGCCGGATAGCCTGGGTCCAGCGGCACGTAGGCGGCCCCCGCCTTGAGAATGCCCAGCAAGCCGACCACCATTTCCAGGCTGCGGTCCATGCAGATGGCCACGCGGTCGTCCCGACCCAGCCCGCTTTCCAGCAGGGCGTGGGCTAGACGATTGGCCCGGCGGTTCAGTGCGTCGTAAGTCAGCGCCTGGTCCGCGAAGCGCACCGCGATCGCTTCGGGGCGCGCGACGACCTGGGCTTCGATCAATTGATGGAGCAGCACATCCTTGGGGTAGTCGACGTCAGTGCGATTCCATTCCTGCAGCATCTGATGCTCGGTGGACGGCAGCGGGTCGAGGGCGGCGACAGACACCTCGAAATCAGCGGCCACGCACGCCAGGATGTTCATGAAGCGTTGTTGCAAAGCCTCGATCTGCGGCGCGTCGAAATAGGCCTCGTTGTAGATGAAGTGCATCCACACATCGTCTTGCGGCGCGGACTCACGCACGTGCATCGCCAATGGCATCTGTTCGTAGCCATTGCTGAGCTTGACCGGCTGTGCCGGCGCTGTCCCGTACCAGGTGTCCTGGTCCTGTTCGTAGGACACCACCACATCGAACAGCTGTCGCCGGCCCAGGTTCTGCAAGCCGAGTTCGCGGTTCAGTTCGCTCAGCGCAAAGCGCTGGTAGCGATAATCCTGCTTGAGCGTCAAGGCAATCTTGCCGACCAGCTCGCTGAAGCTCAGGTCGGTGCCCAGGCTCAGGCGTACCGGACTCATGCCGACGAACAAGCCCATCGTGGCCTTGTGTGCGGCATTGGCGCGGTTGAGGATGGGCAGGCCGATGACGATTTCATCCCGTTGCTCGGTGCGCGCAAAGTAGCTGTACAGCGCGCCGAGCATGACGTGGAAGACCGTCGCCTGGCCCGCGGCCTTCGCGTTATCGCCAAGACGGTTGTAAAGCGCCCGGGGCAAGCGCCAGGCATGGTTCTGGCTGGGCGCCAGGCGCTGGTCGAATCGACCCGGGTGACGTGGCGCGAGCAGGGGCTCGGGCAGCGTGCGGTATTTCTCCAGCCAGTATTGGCGTTGGCGCTGGAACGAAGCCGAGTCTTTGTTGGCGGCTTGCTGCTCGACATAGGCTTGGTAGGTCGGTGCCGTTGCCACGTTTTGCGCCTGGTCGTGCAGTGCGGTATAGGCCTGACTGACTGCTCGGCCGATCATGGCGAAGGACCAACCATCGATGATCAGGTGATGGCAATTGACGAAGCAGTAGTGGAGGTTTTCCCGGAGCTTGACCAGGTCCGCGCGCATCAGCAGCCCATCGTCAAAGGAAAACGGGGTTTGCAGCTTGGCCTGCAGCAAGGCCAATGCGCTGGCCTCCGGGTCGGCATGCCCCGACACGTCGTGTACCGCCAGCGGGACGTCGACCGGCCCCAGGAAGCGTTGGCGCGGCAGCGGGTGCTCGCTGGAGCCGGGCACCAGCTGGATCCGCAGGGCATCGTGGCCGTTGACGACCTGATTGAAGGACACCTGTAATAACGTGGCGTCGATCGCGCCGTTGATGCGCGCATAGCCGCCGATGTTGTACAGCGGACTGTCGGCATGCAGCACCTGGTCCAGCCAGATATCCAGTTGCGGGATGGTGAGGGGGTAAAGTACGTGCTCTGCGCTCGATGCGGGCAGGGTCTGGGTCATGGTGTTCTCCGTGGGCCGATCCGCTGGCCCGATGAAGCGAATGAAAAAAAGATGCCGTCAGGCCGTGATGCCGTTCACTTGAGAAAAGTGACAATCCCCTCGCCACAGGTCACTCATCGAATCGTGATTACGCGACGTGATAGATGGCGGCTCTGCGGGCGATGGCCTCGACTTGCAGCGCTGCCGCTTCGCGGGCGCTGTCACCACTGGCCATCAACTTGCTGTAGCGGTCACAACTGGCGCGCACGTCAGGACTGTTCAGCACCGTGTCCAGGGCCGTGGCCAGTGACTCGGCAGAGGCCGGCGTGGACACCTGCAAGCCGCACCCCAGGCGTTGTATTCGCGCGGCGTTGTCGAAATGGTCGTGCGCAAAGGGCGTGGTGATCTGTGGCACCCCGGCGGCGATTGCCAGGGCCGTGGTGCCGACGCCGCCGTGATGCACCAGGGTCGAGGTGTGGGGCAGGATGCGGCTCATGGGGACGTAAGGCCTGACCAGGATCCTGCCGTCGCTGGACAACGACGGGTCGACCGGCTGGCGGGTGAGGAATACGCCGCGGCGGTCGATCAACTTCAGCGCTTTCGCCGCCGCGGCGAAATACTGTTCGGCATTGACCGTCGTTGAACCCGGGGTAAACACCACCGGCGGGGCCACGCTCAAGAAATCCTCCAGTTCAGTGTCTGGCGCCTCGAAGCCGGACTCATCGAATAACGGGAACCCGGTCAATACCGTTTGGGCTGGCCAGTCCTGTTGGATTGGGGCGAACCAGTCGGCAAACAACCCCAATACCCGGTCTGGCGAGGAGATCCACTGACTGATGATGCGTTTGACCGGGGGCAAGCCCAATTCGCGGCGAAAGCCGTTGAGCTCAGGCTTCATGAGCCGATCGAGGAACGTGTGCTCGATGACCCCCAGCAGCAGGCGCCTCAAGGGATACGGTACGAAGGCCGGCAGGTTCGTTCCAGGTGGTTGGACGGGTTGCGCGAGGGGCGACCAGATGGCGAACGGTGTGACCTGGCCGGTGACCAGGGGGACGCCGTGTCTTTCCTGCAGCAGGCGCGCGGAAAACGCCCACAACGAGCCCAACAGGACGGTGTCGTCGTCACACGCTTGCTCCAGTAGCCGATACTGCTCGTGCAATGTACCGCCGACGGTTTTCCATAGGGTGGGCAGTGACGTGCGCGGATGCCACAACGCCGGGTCAGCCATGACCGCTTGATATTCCTCGCGGGTACCCAAGGGCAGGAACTTGAAGCCACAGCGCTCGATTACCGGCGCGAACGCCGCGCTGGCGCAAAAGGTTATCCGATGCCCACGTGCGGCGAGGGTGCGGCCGATCCCGATAAATGGGTGAACGTCACCGGCTGAGCCGATGGCCGTAATGATCACATGCATAAGGCTCCCTTTTAGAGTGATCGTGCGGTGGGTGAAAATCCTGATGGGCGGGCGACCGGACATCGCCTGTGGACTCCGTCCACAGAAACGATTCAGCTTGAGGGGTTATTTAAGCGGTTGCAGGTAGGAAACGTCTGTAGCGGAAAACGGGGACATTTTGGCCCGCGGATCAGGGGTGAAACCTGTGGGAGCGAGCCTGCTCGCGATGACGATGGGTCAGCTTGCACATCATCGGCTGCCCAGCGAATTGCTCGCGGGGCAGCCCAAGGCTGTTATGACACCGTAGCGGTTTTCAAGGCCAGGGAAATCGCTTCGCCCAGCTTGGCCACATAGGGCGCCTTGACCAACGTGTTGTGGGTGCCGGGCAGTGCCGTCACGCTCACCTGATCGGCCAGCAACCCACGCCAGCCCAGGGTCGGGTCGCTGCGTTGCTGTTCGCTCGCGGTGAACAGCGACACCTTGAGCGGGCTGGGTGGGCTGACGTAGGCGCCGATGGCCAGTCGCATCCGATAAGCCACTTCCAGATGAATGCGCAGCAGGGCGGCGTCGATGTCGTGGGGCAACTCCTCCGGTAGCAGGCGATGGGTCATGCACAGCGCCAGCATCGCCTCGATGGCGGCGTGTTCCGCCAGCGCCGTCAGTTGCCGAAGCAGATCAGGATCGATCCCCTCGGGCAGCCAGGCCATCAGGAACTGCGCTTCACTGATCGATTGTTCAGGCATCGGATCCGGGCGGGCCGAGGCATCGATGATGCCAAGGAACTCTACAACTTCACCACCGGCCTGTAGTTGCCGCGCCATTTCATAGGCGATCAGGCCACCGGCCGACCAACCGGCGATTCGGTACGGACCTTGCGGCTGGATCTGGCGGATGGCCGTCAGGTAACGCGTCGCAATGGCCGGTACATCGGACAGCGGTGCCTCGCCTGCCACCAAGCCACTGGCGGCCAAGCCATAAACCGGTACCTGGGGATCGAGCACCGGTGCCAGATCCCGCGCATATTGCACCTCACCGCCCAGAGGATGGACCAGATACAACGGCCGCTGGGAACCGGTACGGCGGATCGGCACCAGATTGCGCTGGGCGCCCGGCCGTGACTGGCCATCGAGGGTTCGGGCGAAACCGGCGATGGTCGGCTCGACGAACAGGTCGCGCACGGCGATCGGTTTACCCAGGACTTTGCGCAGGCGAGAGGCCATTTGCACCGCCATCAGCGAAATGCCGCCGAGGCTGAAGAAGTCGTCATGGCGACTGATCCGCTCCTGTTTGAACAGGTCCCGCCAGAGGGCCGCGATGGCGATCTCGGTGTCACCCTGGGGCGCTTCGTAAGGCAGCGGGGCAGGACCGTCCTCAGCGATGACGGGTTGGACGATGGCATTGGCCGAGCGCACCAGCGGCGGGGTGTTCTGCAACAACTGGCCGATGGACTGCTGTGGATCGCTCACCAGGTTTTCCAGGACCTTGGCAAACAATCCGGCGATATTCTGCACGGTGGCAATGTCGAACAGGTCGTTGGCGTATTGCAGGCTGCCACCGATGCGCTCGCCATTGTCGATCAGGGACAGTGACAGGTCGAACTGCGTGGTGTTGTGGGGGCTCGCCAGGGTTTGCACCTCAAGCCCAGGCAATTGCAACGGTGCCGGTGGCGTGTTGTCCAGGCTCAACATCACCTGGAACAACGGGCTGTGGCTCATGCTGCGCGTCGGTTGCAGGGCGCTCACCACCTGTTCGAAAGGCAGGTCCTGGTGATTGTAGGCGGCCAGGGTCAGGTCCTTGATTCGTCCCAGCAGTTCGTCGACGCGAGTGTCTTGCTCAGTGGTGACTCGCAGCGCCAGGGTGTTGGCGAAGAAACCGATCAACGCTTCCAGCTCCGGCCGCTGACGGTTGGCCACCGGTGTGCCGACCACCACGTCGCGTTGGCCGCTCAGATGGCTCATCAACACCGACCAGCCGGCCAGCAATACCATGAACAGCGTGGTGCCCTGGGCTTGGCTGAACGCGCGCAGGTCGGCGCTGAGGGCTGGCGAAAAGCTGCACTCGATGATGCCGCCTGTATAACGCTGGATTGCCGGGCGCGGACGATCCAGCGGCAGGTTCAGCAGCACGGGCGCACCTTCCAGGTGCTGCCGCCAGAAGTCGATCTGCGCTTGCAGCGTCGGGCCTTCAAGGGATTGTCGTTGCCAGGCGGCATAGTCCACGTATTGCAACGCCAGGGGCGGTAACGGGTCTTTCTGGCCTTGGGTGAAGGCGTTGTAGAGCACGCTGACCTCACGGGCCAGCACGCTGTTGGACCAACCGTCGGAAACGATGTGATGCAAGGTGATGAACAGTACATGTTCATCATCGGCCAATTGCACCAGGTGGCCGCGCAGCAGTGGTCCGTTGTGCAAGTCGAACAGCTGGGTGGCGTTGATCTGGCCGAGGTGTTCGAGCGTGGCCTGGCGTTCAGTGGGGGCGACGGCGCGCAGGTCCTGTTGCTCCAGCCGGAAGCCGTAGTCGGCCGGCGCGATTTTTTGCAAGGGTTCGTCGTCCACCAGCTCGAACCGCGTGCGCAAGGTTTCGTGACGCGCCACCAGGCGGTCGAGGGTCGCTTGCAACGCCGTTTTGTCCAGCGTTCCCTTCAGGCTCAAGGCCAGCGGCAGGTGATAGGCCGCGCCCGCCGCGTGGTCCAGGTGATCGAGGAACCACAACCGCTGTTGCGAGAAGGACAGCGGCAGGCGTGCGGCGCGATTGGCCAAGGGAATCGACACGGCCTCGGTGGGCGAGGCCGCGTGTACCAGGGCGGCGAGGCCACGCACGGTCGGCGCGTCGAACAGTTCGCGTAGCGTCAGCCGTGCGCCCAGCTTGCGCCGCAGCCGTGACAGCAGTTGCACGGCGAGCAGCGAATGCCCGCCGAGTTCAAGGAAGCCGTCATGACGGCCGACCTGGTCCAGGTGCAGTAAACCTTTCCATATCTCGGCAATGGCGATTTCGGTGTCGCCCTGGGGCGCTTCGTAGGTTTTGCTGGCCAGGGAGTCTTGGCCGGGAGCCGGCAGGGCGCGGCGGTCGAGCTTGCCGTTGGCGGTCAGGGGCAGGGCATCGAGGTGGACGAAGGCGCTGGGCACCATGTATTCGGGCAGATGCTCGAGCAGGGCGCTGCGCAGGTGTTCGGCGTTGGCCGGTTCACCGCAGAGGTACGCCACCAGGCGATTGTCCTCGCGAGCGATCACCACGGCGTCGGTGACACCGGCACAACCCAGCAAGACGTTCTCGATTTCCCCCAGCTCGATGCGGAAACCACGGATCTTCACCTGGAAGTCATTGCGGCCCAGGTATTCCAGTGTGCCGTCGGCCAGCCAGCGGCCGAGGTCGCCGGTCTTGTACAGGCGTGCGTTCGGCTCAGTGCTGAACGGATCGACGACGAAACGCTCGGCGCTCAGCTCCGGTCGGTTCAGGTAACCCCGGGCCACGCCGGCGCCACCGATGTGCAGTTCACCGGCCACGCCCAACGGCGTCGGTTCGCCGCGGGCATCGAGCACGTGCACCTGGACGTTGGCAATCGGCCGGCCAATGCTCGGCCGCTCGCCCAGGTCGCGGATCAGGTCGATGGTGGCGTCCACCGTGCATTCGGTCGGGCCGTACATGTTGTAGAAACGGATGCTCGGGCAGTTGCGTAGCTTCGTCCAGGTCGCGGCATTGATCGCCTCGCCGCCGAGCAGCACGCTCACCGGTTGGTAGCGGCTGCGCTCCAGCAGGCCGGCGGCGAGCAGGGTGTCGAGCTGCGACGGCGTGGAGTCGAAGGCGTGCACTTGGTGCTGTTCGAGGAAGTCCAGCAACTCGTGGCCGCTGGCGCGGATCAGTTGCGGAATGATCACCAGCCGATGGCCGGAGAACAACTGGGCGATGCCCTTGATCGACATGTCGAAGAAGAACCCGGCATTCAGCGCCACGGTGGCCGGGGACGGGCAATGCTGGTGGGTGGTGCGGCGCAGCACCTGCCAGAAGTTGAACACCGAACGGTGCTCGACCATCACGCCCTTGGACTGGCCGGTGGAACCGGAGGTGTAGATCACATAGGCCAGGTTCTCGGGCGTCAGGCCCGGTATCTGCGGGTTGGTATCGAAGTCTGGATCATCGACGGCCAGCAACGAATCGCGGGTATCGAGCAACACCAGGGGCAGCGTGCCTGCCGGCAAGGACAGGGCCGACTGGGTCAACAGCGCCCGTGGCTGGCTGTCCTGGAGCATGAAGGCCATGCGTTCGGCGGGATGGGCCGGGTCGATGGGCACGTAGGCGGCGCCGGCCTTGAGCACGCCGAGCAGGCCGACGATCATGTCCAGGCTGCGCTCGGCACAGACGGCCACGCGCTGATCGGGTTCGATGCCGAGGGCGAGCAACTGCCGGGCCAGGTGGTTGGCGCGGCGATTGAGCTGGCGATAGGTCAGTTGTTGCTGTTCACAGACCAGGGCCACGGCGTCGGGGTTGGCCTGGACTTGGCTTTCGAACAGGTGATGGATCGGTTGCGCGGTGCCGAAATCGCTGGTGGTGCGGTTGAAATCCGTCAGCAGCAATTGCCGCTCGCTTTCGGGCACCACCTCCAACTGGCTGGCGAGGCGTTCGGGGGCGTGTTCAAGGGCTTCGACCAAGGCGGTCACGGCCTGGGCGAGGTAGGAGGCGATGCGTTGCGGGTCGATGCCGGTGATGGATTGGGCGGTCAGGGAGAACCCGCTGTCCACATTCGCCACGGCAATCTCGATGGGGTAGTTGGTGCGGGTTTCGGAGGCAATGAACTGCATGCCTTCGTGGTCGCCCATGTCTTCGACGTTTTCCCCGGAGGCGTTCACCAGGTCGCCATGGCGGCAGTTGAGGATCACCGTGAACAAGGGCAGCGAGGCATCCACCGCGCTGCAACGCTGGGCCAGGGCCAGGGACGCCTGTTCGTGGGTCAGCAGTTCACTGAGTTGCTGGTAGGCGTCGCGGACAATGTCGCTGACGGTGTTCTGCTGCAAGCGAATGCGCATCGGCAGGGTGTTGATGAACATCCCCAAGGCGTGGTCGGCACCGGCGGTGCCTTGGGAGCGGCCCGACAGCACCGTGCCGAAAATCCCGTCGTCGCGGCCGCTGGTCGCCGCCACCACCAAGCCCCAGGCCGCATGGAACAACACGGAAGTGGGTACGCCTTGCTGGCGTGCCAGGCGATGCACCTGGGCACTGAGCTCGTCGCCCAGGTATTTCACGGCGCGCTTGATTCCCGCACCGTTGCCCCGGACATCCAGCACGCCGTAAGGCGCGGTGGTGGCGTCGACATCGGCCAGCAAGCGACGGAAATAGGCTTCGTGATCGGCCTGGGACACGCTGGCGGCCTGGGCGATGAAATTACGATAAGGCTGGGAGGGCGGCAGGCTGTCGGCCTGGCCGGCCAGGATCGCCTGAATTTCCAGCATGATCAGGCGCAAGGTGACGTTATCGCTGACCAGGTGATGGTCGAGCAACGCCAGCAACCATTGGGCGTGGGATTCGTCGTAGATGATGTACGCGGCGATCAGTGGCGCGCGCTGCAAATCGAGTCGCAGGTGATGAGTATCGGTATGCTCGCGCAGGATCTGCAGGGCGTCTTCGCCGGGGAAGCAGTCCAGGGTAACCACGGGCAGTTGCGCCTGGCGATGCACCACTTGCACCGGTTGCGGCAAGCCGTGCCAGCGCAGGGCGGTGCGCAGGATGTCATGCCGGTCGATGACCACTTGCACGGCGGCAAGGAAGTCGTCGAGCACCTGGCGACGGCTGAACGTCACCACCGTGCGCATCAGGTAGGCGTCGCCTTCGGACTGCAACAAGTGGTGGAACAGGATGCCTTCCTGCAGCGACGACAGCGGATAGATGTCCTGCACGTTGGCGGCCCCGCCTGGCACGTCGTCGACGATCTGCTCGATTTCCCCCTGGCTGAGGGTTACCAGCGGCAGCATGTGCGGTTCGATGGCCGTGCAGTCGGCCGGGATCAGGTTGGCCGGGACGACCCGTTGGGCGTTGTTGCCACCGGCCAGGACAGTCGCCATGGCCTTGAGGGTCGGCGCGGCAAACACCGTGCGCACATCCAATTGCAGGTCGGCCTGGCGCAGGCGCTCGATCAGGCTGATGACCAGGAACGAGTGGCCCCCCAGCTCGAAGAAGTGATCCTGGCGACCCACTCGTTCAACCCCGAGCAGTTCCTGCCAGGCGCTGGCCAGGGTGCGTTCGATGTCGCCCAGGGGGGCTTCGTAGTGCTGGCTCGCGGCGGCAGACAAATCCGGCGCCGGCAAGGCATTGCGGTCCAGCTTGCCGTTGGTGGTCAACGGCCACGCTTGCAGGGTTACGAAGGCGCTGGGCAGCATGTGTTCGGCCAGCACATCGGCCAGTTGGCTACGCAGTGTCGAAGACTCGAGCACGACGTCGTCATGGGCGATCAGGTACGCCACCAGGCGTTTGTCGCCGGGCGAGTCCTCACGCACGATCACCAGGGCTTCGCGCACCTGCGGCAGGGCCAGCAGTTGGGCTTCGATTTCCCCCAGCTCGATGCGGAAACCGCGGATCTTGATCTGCGAATCGTTGCGGCCCACGTAGACCACGCCGCCGTCGGCGCGGTAGCGGGCGATGTCGCCGGTGCGGTACAAGCGTGCGCCGGTCGCCGCGGCATAGGGATCGCTGATGAACCGTTCAGCATTGAGGGCGTCGCGGTTCAGGTAATGCCGGGCCACTCCCGCGCCGCCGATGTAGATCTCGCCATCGACCCCCACCGGCACCGGTTGCTGGTACTCGTCGAGGATGCGCAGGCACAGGTCGGGCAGGGGCGGGCCGATCAGGCTGGGCGCGCCGCTGTCGATTTCCACTTGGCTGATCGGGTAATACGTAGCGTGCACGGTGATTTCGGTGATCCCGTACATATTCACCAGGCGGGTGCGCGACAGGGCGGTGCGCGCGGTCCAGGGCCGCAGGCTGCGGAAGTCCAGAGCCTCGCCGCCGAAGATCACTTCACGCAGGGCATGTTCCTGGTCGCTGCGCCCGCGGGCTTCGATGAACTGGCGGAAGGCGCTCGGCGTCTGGTTCAGGACCGTGACCCGCTGCTGGCAGACCAGCCCGTAGAAGTCATCGGGCGAACGCGCCACCTCGCTGGGGACGATCACCAGCTTGCCGCCGTAGCTCAGCGCGCCCCAGATCTCCCAGACCGAGAAATCGAAGGCAAAGGAGTGGAATAGCGTCCAGACATCGTCGCGGCCGAAATCGAACAGCCCGGCGGTGGTGTCGAACAGCCGTGCGACATTGCCGTGTTCCACCAGTACGCCCTTTGGCAGCCCGGTGGAACCCGAGGTGTAGATGACATAGGCCAGGTGCCGCGACGCCAGACCGAGGGTATCGGCGTCGGGGTTGCGGTCAAGGGCGCCATCCGCCTGATCCGGCGCCGCCATGTCATCGGTCAGGTCCACCACCGGCACCTGATGTTCAGGCAAGACGTCGAGGCAGGCCGGTTGCGCCAACAGGGCCACCGGGGCGCTATCCGTCAGCAGATAACCGAGGCGTTCGCTGGGGTAGGCCGGGTCCAGCGGTACATAGGCGCCGCCAGCCTTGAGCACACCCAGTACCCCACAGACCATTTCCACCCCGCGCCGGGCCAGGATCGCCACCCGGTCATCAGGACGTACACCCTGGGCGAGCAACGCCTGGGCGATGCGGTTGGCCCGGCGGTTGAGGTCTTGATAACTCAGTTGAAGTTCGCCAAATACCAGGGCGATGGCCTGGGGGTGAGCGGCGGCGAATTGTTCGAAGCGCTGGTGGATCAGCAACCCGGGGGCGCATGCCGCCTTGGGCGGCAGCGTTGCCGGCGAGGCCTGGCGCTGTGCCGGGCTGAGCAACGGCAGGCTCAGCACCGGTTGCTCGACCGCCTCGACCATTGCTTCCAGCAGTATTTGGAAATGTTGGGCAAAGCGTTCCACGGTGGCACGGTCGAACAGGTCGCTGGCGTATTCGATCACCCCGGCCAGGTCGCCGCCGTCGTTGCCCAGGGTCAGCATCAGGTCGAACTGCGCGGTTTCATGGGCCTGGGCCACGGGCGCCAGGGTCAGCCCGGGCAGGCTCAGTTCGCCGCCGTCCGGGGTATTGTCCAGTGACAGGGCGACCTGGCACAGCGGGTTGTGGCTCAGCGAGCGCGGCGGTTGCAGGGCTTCGATGACTTGTTCGAACGGAATGTCCTGGTTTTCGTGGGCGGCCAGCGTCGTCTGTTTGATCTGCTCCAGCAACTCAAGCACGCTTGGGTTCTCCGTCAGGTTCACCCGCAGGGCCAGGGTGTTGACGAAGAAGCCGATCAGGTTTTCGGTTTCGGTACGCCCGCGGTTGGCCGTCGGCACACCGATGACCACGTCGCGCTCATTGCCCAGGCGCGCCATGAGCACCGACCAGGCGCTGAGCAACGCCATGAACAAGGTGACGTTGTGCTGTTGGCAGAAGCGTTCCAGGCGCTCGCGCAACGCCGGGGTGATCTGCACCGGGACGTCGCCGCCGCGGTAGCTTTGCATGGCCGGGCGCGGACGGTCGGTGGGCAAGGACAGCAGGGCCGGGGCGCCGCCGAGGTGCTCGCGCCAGAAGTCCGCCTGGCGGTTGAGGTGTTCGCCGTCCAGGGCCTGGTGTTGCCAGGCCGCGTAGTCGGCGTACTGGATCGGCAGGACGGGCAGCGGGTCGGCCTGGTGTTGGCTGAAGGCCTGGTAAAGGGCGGCCAGCTCCTTGACCAGGATACCCACCGACCAGCCGTCGGAGATGATGTGGTGCTGGGTGATCAACAGGATGTGCTCATCGTCGGCCAAGCGCAGCAGGCGGCCGCGAATCAGCGGCCCTCGGGCCAGGTCGAACGGCGCCAGGGCTTCGCTGTTGCCGATCCGCGCCGCGCTGAGGCTGGCCTGCTCATAAGGCAGCGCGCGCAGGTCTTGTTCGCTGAGGGCAAAGCCGCAGTTTGGCGCGGCAATGATCTGCACCGGCTGCTCACCTCGGCGTTCGAAGGTGGTGCGCAGGCTTTCGTGACGCGCCACCAGGCGATCCAGGGCCGCCTTCAGCGCGACCTGATCGAGAACGCCGCGCATCAACAGCGCGGCGGGCATGTGATACGCGCTGCCCGCGCCGGCATCGAGCTGGTCGAGGAACCACAGGCGTTGCTGGGCAAAGGACAGTGCCAGGGGCGCGCTGCGGTCTGCCAGGCCGATGGTCTCGGTGCTGGGGTTTGGCAGCCCGCCGACCACCCGTGCCAGTTCCTCCACGGTGGGATGGCTGAACAGTTCGCGCAGCATCAGGTCGCCGCCCAACTGCTGCCGGACCCGGGAAACCAGTTGCGCGGCCAGCAGCGAATGCCCGCCCAATTCAAAGAAACTGTCACTGCGTCCCACCCGTTCGAGACCCAGCAGCTCCTGGAAGATCTGCGCCAGGGCCATTTCGGTGGCGCCTTCGGGCACGGCATAACCGCGTTCGGACATGGCGTCCAGGTCCGGTGCCGGCAGCGCGTCCTGGTCGAGCTTGCCGTTGGCGGTCAGTGGGTAGGCGTGCAAGCTGACAAAGGCGCTGGGGATCATGTAGTCGGGCAGGGTCGCCCCCAACTGCTTGCGTAATGCTGCCACTTGCAGCACGGCACCCGCCTTGGGGATCAGGTAGGCGACCAGGCGCTTGCCCTGGTTCGCGTCTTCGCGGGCCAATACCCGCGCTTCCCGCACACCGTCACAGGCCAGCAGCTTGGCTTCGATCTCGCCCAGCTCGATGCGGAAACCGCGAATCTTCACTTGGGCGTCGATCCGGCCGAGGTGAACGATTTCACCATTGTCGAGCAACTTGCCCAGGTCCCCGGAACGATACAGCCGCTCGCCGGGCCGGAACGGGTCGGCAATGAAACGTTCGGCGCTCAAGGCCGGGCGGTTCAGGTAGCCACGACCCACCCCCAGCCCACCGACGCAGATTTCACCGGCCACACCCACCGGCAGCAGGCGTTGATGGGCATCGAGCACGTAGGCCACGGTGGTCGGAATCGGCCGTCCGACATTGGATATTCCGGCGGCGATATCTGCGGCGCTAATGGCCTTGTAGGTCACGTGTACGCAGGTTTCGGTGATGCCGTACATGTTCACCAGCGCCACGTGGGAGAAGGCACGGTGGAAGGCGTCGAGCTTACCCAGTTCCAGGCTTTCCCCGCCGAAAATCACGTAGCGCAAGCGTTCCAGGCGCACATCCGGCGTTGCCAGGGCTGCGGCGCTCAGTTGCAGGAACGCCGACGGCGTCTGGTTTAGCACCGTCACCTGCTCGCTTTCAAGGAAACCCAGCAATTGTACTGGATCGCGGCGAAGGGCCTCGGGCACCAGGCTCAGGCGCGCACCGTAGAGCAGGGCACCGAAAATTTCCCAGACCGAGAAATCGAAGGCGTTGGAGTGGAACAACGACCAGACGTCGTCGGCGCTGAATTGGAAGTCCAGGCGATTGTTGTGCAGCAGGCGCACGACGTTGCGGTGTTCGAGCAATGCGCCCTTCGGTTCTCCGGTGGAGCCCGAGGTATAGATCACATAGCAGAGATGGTCCGCCGCGCTGACGTTGGGCAGGTTGGCAGCGCTGAAGGTGCTGTCCGTGGCGGCCTCGAACACTTCAATGCCCAGGGCCTGTAGCGCCGGGCTCACGCCCTGGCTGGCGATGGCCTGGCGGGCGCCGCTGTCGCGTAGCACATAGGCGAGGCGTTCCTGGGGCGAACTCGGGTCGATGGGCACGTAGGCGGCACCGGCCTTGAGCACCGCCATGGTGGCGACAATCATCTGCACCGAGCGCTCCAGGACGATGGCCACCAGCGCCTGGGGTTGCACGCCGGCCGCACGCAGGCGGTGGGCGAGGCGGTTGGCCTGTTCGTTGAGCTGTCGATAGGTCAGCCGCTCCTCACCCAGATTGACAGCGATGCGTTCCGGGTATTGGCGTGCCTGTTCCTCGAAAATCTGATGCAGGGTCAGGGTATCGGGCCAGGCCGCTTCGCTGTCGTTGAAGTCGAGGATCTGCCGCTGGCGTTCGGCGGCATCCAGTAGCGGGACGTCGTCGACACGCAGCTGCGAATCCGCCACGTACGCTTCCAGCAGGCGCACGTAATGGCGCATCAGCTGCTGGATGAACGCCGCGTCGAAGAATTGCGCGTTGTACACCAGGTGCCCGGCCCAATGTGACTCATCGGCCGTGATCAGCAGGTGCAGGTCGTTCTTGCCGTAACCCAGGTTGGTTTCCAGGGTAGTGACCGCCAGACCCGCCACCGGTGCGTTGTGCTCGGTGGTGCGCTGGAAATTGAAGAGCACATCGAACAGCGCGGTGCGGCTCATGTCCTTGGCCGGGTTGAGGGCCAGGACCAATTGGTCGAACTGCATGTGCCGGTGGCGCAGGCCCTGGGTCAGGTTGTTGGCGGTCTGCTCCCAGAGCTGTTGCAAGGTTGTGTTGCTGTCGCACTGGCCGCGCATGACCAGCAGGTTGTCCAGCGGCCCGACGACATCCCGCAGGGCCGGTTCACGGCAAGCGGCCGTAGTGCCGATCACCACTTCATCGTGGCCGGCGTAGCGGCGCAACAGGGCGGTGAATGCGCTCAGGGCCAGGCTGTCACTGCTCACGCCGACTTCACGGGCCAGGGCTTCAAGGCGCCGTGCCAGCGCCGGTTCGAGGGTGAAGCCGTGGGTGGCTTCGGCAAATACATGCACCGCCGCCCGGGGTCGATTCAGCGGCAGTTCCAGGGCTTGCAGCTTGCCACGCAGTTGATAGGCCCAGTAGGCGCGCAGGTTTTCCAGCACGGTGGCCGGCAGGTGGCGTTGCCAGGCGGCAAAGTCGCCATAGCTCAACGGCAAGGTTGGCAGCTCGGCGCTGCGTTCGGCGCAGGCGGCTTCATAGAGGGCCAGCAGGTCGCGCTTGAGTAGTTGCATGGCGCTGCGGTCGGCCAGCAGATGGTGCACGGCGATGGCCAGGATCGCGTGCTGATCGCTGGCTTGTACCAGGCTGGCACGCACCAGGCTGCCGCCATTCATGTTCAACGGGCGACGGGTGGCCGCCAGGGCCTGGTCCGACAGGTCGTGGGGGCCGGCCTGGATCCGTTCGAGGGCCAGGGTGGCCGGGCCGTCGAATTGTTGCCAGGCACTGCTACCGTCGCTCAACACCCTGCAGCGCAGGATGTCGTGGCGGGCCAGCAAGCCGTCGAGGGCGGTTTGCAGGGCCGGTTGATTGATTTCGCCGGTCAGCTCCAGCAGCAACGCAATGTTGTGGTAGACCGGGTTGGCGTCGTACAGGTAGCCGGTTTCAAACGTGTCGACGAACCACATCCGCTCCTGGTGAAAGGACAGCGGCAGCCGTTCCGGCACGGGCACAAGGGCCTTTACCTCGGGCAAGATCAGTGTCGCGTCCAGTTCCAGGGCGCCGATACGGGTGTCCGGGGCTTCGGTGAAGCAGCGCAACAGGCGCTCGAAACGCGCGGCGAGGCGCTCGATGGTGGCGGCGTCGAACAGTGCGGTGGAATACGACAGGCTGCAGGACAGGCTCGGGCCGCCTTCGTCGATGTGCAGGGACAGGTCGTGCTGGGTGTTGTCCTTGCGCGAGGGCAGGAACTCCAGGTTCAGCCCCGGCAATTGCAACTGTCCCCCGGTGCCTCCAGCGTTGGTGTAGAGCATGGTCTGGAACACGGGGCTGTAGCTGGCGCTGCGCGGCGGTTTGAGGGCCTCGACCACCAGTTCGAACGGGGTGTCCTGCTGGGTGGAGGATTCCAGCATCAGTCCCTTGACTTGCTGCAGTACCTGGTCGAGGGTCGGGTTGGCGTCCAGGCGCACGCGCAGGGCCAGGGTGTTGACGAAGAAACCGATCAGCGACTGTACGTCGTGGCGGTCACGGTTGGCGGCGACGGTGCCGATCACCAGGTCCTGTTGGCCACTGATGCGCGCCAGCAAGACCGCCCAGGCGGCCATCAAGGTCATGAAGGGGGTCGCCGCGCGGGATTGGGCGAACTGGACGATGGCGGTAGACAGTGATGCCGGCAGGTCGAAGCCCAGGGTTTCGCCGCGGTAGCTCTGCACCGCCGGGCGGGCCCGGTCGGTTGGCAACGAAAGCAGGGCCGGGGCGCCGGCCAGGTGGGCGCGCCAGAATTCCACTTGTCGCACCAGGCGCTCGCCTTCTAGGTGTTGGCGTTGCCAGGCCGCATAGTCGGCGTATTGCCGGGTCAGCGGTGGCAGCGGATCAGGCTGCCCGGCGCTGAACGCCTGGTACAAGCTTGCGAATTCCTTGACCAAGATGCCGATGGACCAGCCGTCCGAGATGATGTGATGCTGGGTGATCAGCAACGTGTGTTCGTCGTCGGCCAGGCGCAGCAGGGTGCCGCGGATCAGCGGTCCGCGCAGCAGGTCGAACGGCGCCGCGGCGGCGTTTTCGCTCAGGTGCGAGGCCTGCGTGTCGGCCTGCTCCCGGGGCAGATGGCGCAGGTCATGGGTCTCGAGGCTGAAGCCGCAATCGGCCGGGGCGATGACTTGCACCGGCTGCTCGCCCTCGCGGCGGAAGGTGGTGCGCAGGCTTTCATGCCGCGCCACCAGGCGATCGAGGGCGGCCTTGAGGGCAGCCTGGTCGAGTGCGCCCTGTAGCAACAGCGAGGCGGGCATGTGATAGGCGGCGCTGGCGGTCGGGTCCAACTGGTCGAGAAACCACAGCCGCTGCTGGGCGAACGACAGCGCCAGCGGGGCGTCGCGGTCGACGCCGGGCATGTCGTCGGCAACGGTTTCGATGACCCGCGTGGCACCGCGTTGCTTGAGCAGTCGCAGCAGTGCGGCACGTTTCAACTGGTCGAGACTATCGTTATGTTCGTTCAATTTATTAAGCATCCTTGGAGACGATAGCGAGCAGTTCGCTTTCAGACAGCGAAGCCATTTCTTGTTGCAGGTCGAGCAGTTCATCCGACTCGTACTGCGCCAGTTGCAAGGTGTTGATCAGATCGGCCAGGGCCAACAGCGACGGGTGTTCGAACAGCCCCCGGAGCGGCATTTCGACGCCGAAGGTTTGCCGCGCCCGGAGCGTGACTTGCACCGCCAGCAGCGAGTGACCGCCGAGTTCGAAGAAGTCGTCGTGCCGGCCGATCCGTTCCAGGCCCAGCAAGTCGGTCCAGATCTGTGCCAGCAGCGTCTCGGTTTCGCCGTTGGGCGCTTCGTACTGGCGGCGAGCGAAGTCGTCGTTGCCGGGCGCCGGCAGGGCACGGCGGTCCAGCTTGCCGTTGGGGCTCAACGGCAGCCGCTCGACCACCACGAACGCCGCCGGGACCATGTAGTCCGGCAACTGCGACGTCAGGTATGGCCGTAGCGTGCTGCTGGCATTACGGCCGGCCAGGTGCGGCTCGACGCTCAGGTAAGCCACCAGACGCGTGGCGCCCGGCGTGTCTTCGCGAGCGATGACTGCCGCCTCGCGCACGCCCGGCAGGGTCAACATCAAGGCCTCGATCTCGCCGGGTTCGATGCGGAAACCACGGATCTTGACTTGCTGGTCGTTGCGTCCGAGGAACTCGACCACCCCATCGGCGCGCTGGCGCACCAGGTCGCCGGTGCGGTACATCCGTGGCTCGTCGCCCGGGGCGAAGGGGTCGCTGAGGAAGTGTTCGGCGTTCAGTTCCGCCCGGTCCAGGTAGCCACGGGCAACTCCCGCGCCGCCCACGTAAAGTTCGCCCGGCACGCCGAGCGGCACCGGCTGGCGCTGTTCGTCGAGCACATACAAGCGACTGTTGGGAATCGCTCGCCCGATCGGCACCGTGCCCAGGTCCTCGGCGCTGCAGCGATGCACCGTGGTCCAGACGGTGGCTTCGGTGGGGCCGTATTCGTTGTACAAGGCGATCGCCGGTTCCAGCGCGGCACATGCCTGCACCAACTGCGCGGGACAGGCTTCGCCAGCGACGATCATTTCTTGCAGGCTGTCATGGCCGTTGCCGTTGCCGTTGCCAAGGCTTGCCAGCACCAGGCGGCCCAGGGATGGCACGCACAGCAGCGAGGTGACGGCCTGTTCGCCAATGAACCGGGCGATGGCGTCGGGGTCGCGGGCGGTCTCGGCATCGGCGATGCATAGGGTACCGCCGCTGACCAGCGTACCGAAGACCCCGGCCACGGAACTGTCGAAGGCAATCGACGACAACAGCAGAAAGCGCTTGCCCGTTGCCGGTCCATACACCGTGCCCCGGGCCAGCGTCGAGCTCACCAGGTTGCGGTGTTCGATCATCACGCCCTTGGGCTTGCCGGTGGAGCCGGAGGTGTAGATCACATAGGCCAGATGCTCTGGCGTCAGGCCGACGCTATCGGGTTGAGGGTCGCGGCTGTTCGACGACGTCGCCAACGCCCGTTCGATGGCCAGGAAGCGAGTGCCTTCTTGCAGCGTGCCCACGGCCGCACGACCGACCGGATCGGCCAGTAACAGGCGCGGCCTGGCATCTTCGATGATCGAGGCCAGGCGCTCGGCGGGATAGCTCGGGTCCAGCGGCACGTAGGCGCCACCGGCCTTGAGGATCCCCAGCAGGCCACTGATCATTGTCACGCCGCGCTCGACGCAGATGGCCACCAGATCCCCCGGCAGGACGCCAGCGGCGATCAGTTGCTGGGCGAGACCGTTGGCCTGGACGTTGAGCTCGGCATAGCTGAGGGATTGGCGGCCGTCGAGCGAGGCACAAGCGTTTGGCGTGCGGCGGACCTGTTCTTCGAACAGCTGTTGAATGCACAGGCCAGTGGGGTAATCCACCTCGGTCTGGTTAAAGGTGTCCAGCAGCAGCGTGCGTTCCTGGGCAGGCAGCACGTCCAGTTGCGTGAGCGGGATCCGTGGCGTGTACATCAGGGCCTGGGCCAGTTGCTCCAGCGCCCGTTGCATCAACGCGCAGATGCGCTGCGGGTCCACCGCTTGGACGCTTTGCACGGTCAGGCCGAGGGCATCGCCGTAGTCGTTGACCGACAGGGTCAGCGGGTAATTGGTTCGCTCGGCACTGTCCAGGATGCGCATGCCCGGCCATTGCAACTGACTGTCGTCGCGCTGGTGCCGGTAGTTGAGCAAGGTGGTGAACAGCGGCAAGGCGCTGGGCACGCCACTGCAACGTTGCGCCAAGGCCAGGGAGGCCTGTTCGTGGGCCAGCAGCTCGACCAGGTCGCGGTGAGTGGCCAGCACCTGTTCGTTGGCGCCCGCGGTCATTGGCACCCGCACCGGCAGGGTGTTGATGAACACGCCCAAGGCCCGTTCGGCACCGGCCGAGCCTTGCAGGCGGCCGGCGACCACGGTTCCGAACACCACGTCATCGCGGCCGGTGCAGCGGGCCAGCACCTGTGCCCAGGCGACATGGAACAGCGTCGCCGGGGTGATGCCTCGTTCCCGGGCCTGGGCCCGCAGGCGCAGGTTGAGCTCGACGCTCAAGGTCACGCTGGCTTCCTCGATGTGGCGACCGTCGCCTTGTACCTCCAGCAGATCGAAGGGCGCGGTAGGGGCATCCACATCCGCCAAGCGGCGGCTGAAGTAGGCTTCGTGGACGTCGGCGGGGACGGCTTGGGTCTGGGCGATGAAGTCACGATAGGGTAGTGGTGGCGCCAGGTGCTCGCCTTGGTCATGGAGGATCGCGTGGATTTCTTCCAGGACGATTTCCAAGGTCACGTGGTCGCTGGCCATGTGGTGGTTGAGCAGTGCCAGCAGCCAGCGCTCGGAATGCGGATCCTGGGCGACGCAGGCCCGCATCAGCGGGGCTTGGCGCAAATCCAGCCGCAGTTGCCGTGGGTCGCTCAGGGTTTCGAGCTGGCTGAGCGGGTCCAGGTGGCTGTCGAGGGAAACGCTGTGCACCGGCAACTGCGCCTGGCGCTGAACGACCTGCACCGGCTGGGGCAAACCGTCCCAATGCACGCAGGTGCGCAGGATGTCGTGGCGATCGATCACCTGTTGCAAGGCGGCGGTGAAGGCATCGAGGCGCTGGCGATCATCGAACTCAAGCAGCGAGCGCACCAGGTAGGCGTCGCCTTCATGCCCCAGCAAGTGATGGAACAAGATGCCCTGTTGCAGCGGTGCCAGTGGGTAGATGTCTTGGATGTTCGCGGCACCGCCAGGCACGGCGTCGACGATACGTTCGAGTTGGTCGGGGGTCAGCGCCACCAACGGCAGCATGTCCGGGGTCAGGGCTGTGCACTGAGGGGGAATGCGGTTGGCCGGTGCCTGGAACACCGGGCTTGGGGCATGCGTCAGGGCATGGGCCAACTCGGCCAGAGAGGCGGTGCTGAAGATTGCCCGGACATCCGCGTTCAAGCCGTGTTCGCGCAGGCGTTCGATCAGGCTGACCGCCATCAGTGAATGGCCGCCCAGCGCGAAGAAGCCGTCATGACGACCGATGCGCTCGACACCCAGCAGGGCTTGCCAGATTCCGGCAATGATCCGTTCCACACGGCTCTCGGGGGCTTCATAGGCGCGGCTGGCGTAGGCGTCCTGGTCCGGTTCGGGCAGGGCACGGCGGTCGAGCTTGCCATTGGGTGTGAGCGGCAAGGCGTCCAGCACGACGAAGGCGCTGGGCACCATGTGCTCGGGCAGGCGCTTGAGCAGTTCGGCGCGCAAGTGTCCGGCGGTGGCCGGTTCGCCACACAGGTAGGCCACCAGACGCTGGCCGGACGCGTGCTCGCGGGCGACGATTGCGGCTTCGCGTACACCGGCCAGTGCGGCGAGGGCGGCTTGGATTTCCCCCAACTCGACCCGTAGGCCGCGGATCTTCACCTGATCGTCATTGCGCCCCAGGTACTGCAACGTACCGTCCGGCAGCCAGCGACCGATGTCACCGGTCTTGTACAAGCGAGCGTCGGTCTTGCCGTAGAACGGGTCGGCGATGAAGCGCTCGCTGCTGAGTTGCGGCAGGTTGAGGTAACCGCGGGCCACACCGATGCCGCCGATGTGGATCTCGCCAGGTACCCCCACGGGCAACAGTTGCCCGTAGCTGTCCAGCACATGCAATTGCATATTGCGAATCGGCCGACCAATGGGGATCGACTGGTGCCGGTAGGTCTCAAGGTCGCTGTCGGCGGTGTACCAGGCGACCACGTCACTGCACTCGGTCGGCCCGTAGCTGTTGATCACCGCTGGCCGTGGCTCGGCGAGTTTTTCCAGCATGGCGACCTGGATCGGCTCGCCCCCCAGCACCACGCGCTTCAGGCAGGCCAGGCCGTGTCGGTGGTCGGCGTCCACCAGCGCGTGGAAGGCGCTGGGCGACATATTGAGGTGGCTGATCCCGGCCTCGGCGACCTGGGCGACGATGGCGTCGGGGTTGAAGGGTTCGGCGGCCAGGTGCAGCGTGGCCCCGACCATCAGCGGCGCGAGGATGTTCTTCTGGGTCAGGTCGAAGTTGTAGGAGGACGCCAGCAGCACCGCGTCGCCGGCGTCGAAGGCCAGGTCTTCGAGGTACCAGTCCAGCAGGTTGCGCAGGCCGCGATGTTCGACCATCACGCCTTTGGGCAAGCCGGTGGAGCCGGAGGTGTAGATCACGTAGGCCAGGTGACTGAAATTCAGCGCTTTCACTTGAGGGTTGTGGGTCGGGGCTTGGGCCAGCGCCGCGCTGCCCAGTTCCAGTGTCGCCAGGCCTTGGGGCACCGGTAATTCGTCCAGGCCGGATTGGTGGACCAGGGCCCGCGGCTTGCTGTCGGTCAGCATGTGGGCCAGGCGTTGCGCGGGGTACTGTGGGTCGAGCGGCACATAGGCCGCGCCAGCTTTGAGGATGCCCAACAGGCCGATCAGCATTTGCGGGCTGCGGCGAGCGGACAGGCCGACGGTGTCGTCGGGCTGCACGCCCAGTGCGATCAAGCTGTTGGCGACGCGGTTGGCCTGGGCGTTGAGTTCGGAGTAGCTCAGGGTCTTGCCGGCGCAGACCAGCGCCACGGCATCCGGGGTGAGGCTCGCCTGGGCCTCGAACACGACGTGAGGGAAGCGACTCGGGCTTTCGTCCAGCGCGCCACTGGCCGGGTTGAAGGTTTCCAGCAGTCGCCGGCGCTGCGCGTCATCCAGCAACGACAATGTCGCCAACGGTTGTGTCGCATCGTCGAGCATGGCCTCGAGCAGGTGCAGCAAATGCTGGCCCCAACGGGCGATGGTGCTTTCATCGAACAGGTCGGTGGCGTATTCGAATTGGCCGCTGATACGGTCACCGTCGTCGTTGAGCGACAGGCTCACATCGAACTGGGTGGTGCCGGTGGGCTGGGGCAGCGGTGTCAGGCTCAGGCCGGGCAGTTCCAGGGCCTGGTCGCGGGGGGTGTTGCCCAGCACCAGCATCGCCTGGAACAACGGGCTGTGACCGAGGCTGCGTTCCGGTTGCAGGGCTTCGACCACTTGCTCGAACGGCAGGTCCTGATGGCTGTAGGCGTCGAGGGTGGAGGCCTTGATGTGCTCCAACAACTGGTCGACGCGGCTATGAGCCTGGACGTCGATGCGCAGGGCCAGGGTGTTGACGAAGAAGCCGATCAGCGCTTCGGTTTCCCGCCGAGGACGGTTGGCCACCGGTGTGCCGACCACCACCTGCGGCTGGTTGCTCAGGCGCGAAAGCAAGATCGACCAGGCGCCGAGCAAGGTCATGAACGGGGTCAGACCCTGTTGCTGGCTGAAGCGGCGCAAGCGTGCACTGAGTGGCGCGGGCAGTTGCAGGGCCAGCGCCGCGCCTTGGTAGCTTTGCACTTGCGGCCGTGGGTGGTCGCTGGGCAGTTCCAGCAGCGCCGGGGCGCCGTCCAGGTGTGCTTTCCAGAAACCGACCTGGGTGTGCAGGCGTTCACCTTGCAGGTGCTGCTGTTGCCAGCTGGCGTAGTCGGCGTATTGCAGGGTCAGGGGCGGCAGCGGGTCGTCGAGCTGCTGGCTGAACGCGGCGTAGAGCGCGTTGAATTCACCGATCAACACCGCCACCGACCAACCGTCGGAGACGATGTGGTGCTGGGTCACCAGCAGGATGTGTTCGTCCTCGGCCAGGCACAGCAGGCTTCCACGAATCAGCGGGCCCTGGCTGAGGTCGAAGGCGTCCCGGGCTTCGGCCTGGGTCAGTTGGGTCACGGCGGCTTGCCGGGCGTCGGCGTCCAGGGTTTGCAGGTCGTGTGCCTGCAAGGCGAAGCCGATGTCGGCGGCGGCGAAGCGTTGGCGGACCTCGCCGTCACGGCGTTCGAAGGTGGTGCGCAGGCTTTCGTGACGGGCGACGATGCGGTCCAGGGCCCGTTGCAGGGCGTTGCGATCCAGGCGGCCGCGCAGGTGCAGCGCGGCGGGCATGTGATAGGCGACGCTGGCGGCGTGGTCCAGTTGATCGAGGAACCACAGGCGTTGCTGGGCCAGGGACAGTGGCAAGGCTTGGTCGCGGGACACCGCTTCGATGAGCTGGACCCGGGACTGGCCGGCCTGATCGACACGCTGGGCCAGCTCGCTCAACGAGGCCTGGGCGAAGAGGGTACGCAGGTCGATCTCGACGCCAAGGTCTTGGTGCAGGCGCGCCTGCAACTGCACGGTCAGCAGGGAGTGGCCGCCGAGTTCAAGGAAGCCGTCGTGACGGCCGACCTGGTCCAGGTGCAGTAAACCTTTCCATATCTCGGCAATGGCGATTTCGGTGTCGCCCTGGGGCGCTTCGTAGGTTTTGCTGGCCAGGGAGTCCTGGCCGGGAGCCGGCAGGGCGCGGCGGTCGAGCTTGCCGTTGGGCGTGAGCGGCAAGGCATCGAGGTGGACGAAGGCGCTGGGCACCATGTATTCGGGCAGATGCTCGAGCAGGGCGCTGCGCAGGTGTTCGGCGTTGGCCGGTTCACCGCAGAGGTACGCCACCAGGCGATTGTCCTCGCGAGCGATCACCACGGCGTCGGTGACACCGGCACAACCCAGCAAGACGTTCTCGATTTCCCCCAGCTCGATGCGGAAACCACGGATCTTCACCTGGAAGTCATTGCGGCCCAGGTATTCCAGTGTGCCGTCGGCCAGCCAGCGGCCGAGGTCGCCGGTCTTGTACAGGCGTGCGTTCGGCTCAGTGCTGAACGGATCGACGACGAAACGCTCGGCGCTCAGCTCCGGTCGGTTCAGGTAACCCCGGGCCACGCCGGCGCCACCGATGTGCAGTTCACCGGCCACGCCCAACGGCGTCGGTTCGCCGCGGGCATCGAGCACGTGCACCTGGACGTTGGCAATCGGCCGGCCAATGCTCGGCCGCTCGCCCAGGTCGCGGATCAGGTCGATGGTGGCGTCCACCGTGCATTCGGTCGGGCCGTACATGTTGTAGAAACGGATGCTCGGGCAGTTGCGCAGCTTCGTCCAGGTCGCGGCATTGATCGCCTCGCCGCCGAGCAGCACGCTCACCGGTTGGTAGCGGCTGCGCTCCAGCAGGCCGGCGGCGAGCAGGGTGTCGAGCTGCGACGGCGTGGAGTCGAAGGCGTGCACCTGGTGCTGTTCGAGGAAGTCCAGCAACTCGTGGCCGCTGGCGCGGATCAGTTGCGGAATGATCACCAGCCGATGGCCGGAGAACAACTGGGCGATGCCCTTGATCGACATGTCGAAGAAGAACCCGGCATTCAGCGCCACGGTGGCCGGACTCGGGCAATGCTGGTGGGTGGTGCGGGTCAGCACGTGCCAGAAGTTGAACACCGAACGGTGCTCGACCATCACGCCCTTGGACTGGCCGGTGGAACCGGAGGTGTAGATCACATAGGCCAGGTGCTCGGCGGTGAGGCCCGCTACCTGCGGATTCGCATCACAATCAGCGTCATCCGCCGCTTGCAACGAATCACGGGTATCGAGCAACAACAGGGGCAGATCCCCCGATGGCAAGGACAGGGCCGACTGGGTCAACAGCGCCCGTGGCTGGCTGTCCTGGAGCATGAACGCCATGCGCTCGGCGGGATGAGCCGGGTCGATGGGCACGTAGGCGGCGCCGGCCTTGAGCACGCCGAGCAGGCCGACGATCATGTCCAGGCTGCGCTCGGCACAGACGGCCACGCGCTGATCGGGTTCGATGCCGAGGGCGAGCAACTGCCGGGCCAGGTGGTTGGCGCGGCGATTGAGCTGGCGATAGGTCAGTTGTTGCTGTTCACAGACCAGGGCCACGGCGTCGGGGTTGGCCTGGACTTGGCTTTCGAACAGGTGATGGATCGGTTGCGCCGTGCCGAAATCCCTGGCGGTGCGGTTGAAATCCGTCAGCAGCAATTGCCGCTCGCTTTCGGGCACCACCTCCAACTGGCTGGCGAGGCGTTCGGGGGCGTGTTCAAGGGCTTCGACCAAGGCGGTCACGGCCTGGGCGAGGTAGGCGGCGATGCGTTGCGGGTCGATGCCGGTGATGGATTGGGCGGTCACGGAGAAATCGTCGCCTTCATCCGCCACGGCCACTTCGATCGGGTAGTTGGTCCGGGCTTCATTGCTCAGGAAGCGCACGCCGTCCCAGGTCAAGACCTGATCGTCGTTGGCCAGCGAGCCGCCGTCGGTCTGATGACGGTAATTGAGCAACGTGGTGAACAGCGGCAGGCCCGCGCCGACACCGCTGCAACGTTGGGCCAGGGCCAGGGAAGCCTGTTCGTGGGCGAGCAGTTCGCTGAGGTCGCGATAGGTTTCGTCCACCAGCGCGCGGACGCCGAACCCGGCCAGTTGCACCCGTACCGGCAAGGTGTTGATGAACACGCCAAGGGCCCGGTCGGCGCCCAGTGAACCTTGCAGGCGCCCGGCGACCACGCTGCCGAACACCACGTCGTCGCGGCCGGTGCAGCGCCCGAGCACTTGGGCCCAGGCAATATGAAACAGCACGGCCGGTGTCACCCCGGCCAGGCGCGCTTGCGTGCGGATCCGCAGGTTCAGGTCGCGGTCCAGACGCACGCTGGTTTCTACCACCTGGGCGCCATCGCCCTGGACGTCCAGTACGCCGTACGGTGCGGTGGGTTCGTCGACACTGGCCAGGCGGCGAGTGAAATAGGTTTCATGGGCCTGGGGCGGCGTGGCTAGCACCTGGGCGACAAACTCGCGATAAGGCATGGGCGTCGGCAAATGGGCGCCCTGGCCCTGCATCAGTTGCTGGATTTCTTCGAGAACGATGCCCAGGGACACGTGGTCGCTGATCATGTGGTGGTCCAGCAGGGCCAGCCACCAGCGTTCGGAGTGCGGATCCTGGGCGATGCAGGCGCGCATCAGGGGGGCCAGTTGCAGATCCAGGCGCAGGTGGCGTGGATCGCTCAAGCGCTCCAGTTGAGTACGCGGATCCTCATCGGCGGCCAGGGTGATGGCTTGGACCGGCAGCACGGCCTGGCGCTGCACCACCTGCACCGGCTGCGGCTGTCCGACCCAATGCACGGCACTGCGCAGAATGTCATGGCGATCAATCACCGCCTGCAAGGCGCTGACAAAGGCGTCGAGGCGCGGGCGGTCGTCGAATTCGATCATCGAGCGCACCAGGTAGGCGTCGCCTTCATGCCCGAGCAAATGGTGGAACAGGATGCCCTGTTGCAACGGGGCCAGGGGATAGATGTCCTGCACGTTGGCGGCGCCACCAGGCACGGCGCTGACGATACGCTCCAGTTGCGCCGGGGTCAGTTCCACCAGTGGCAACATGTCCGGTGTCAGCTCGGTGCAATCGGCCGGAATGCGGTTGGCCGGCGCGAGGAACAAGGCCTCGTCGTTGCGACTCAGGGCCAGGGCCATTTCCCCCAGGCTGGGGGCGGTGAACACGGTGCGCACCGTGGCGCTCAGGCCATGCTGGCGCAGGCGATCGATCAGGCTCACGGCCAGCAACGAATGCCCGCCGAGTTCGAAGAACCGGTCATGTCGGCCGACCTTCTCGATGCCCAGCAAGTCTTGCCAGACCGTCGCGACGATCTGTTCGATCTCACCCCGAGGTGCCTCGTAGGCTCGGCTGGCGAACGCTTCCTGGCCCGGAGCGGGCAAGGCGCGGCGGTCGAGCTTACCGTTGGGCGTCAATGGCAGGGCCTCGAGTTGGACGAAGGCACTGGGCACCATGTAGTCGGGCAGGGCCGCCAGCAACGCGCGGCGCAATTGCTCCACCGGCACCGGTTCTCCACACAGGTAAGCGATCAAGCGCTTGCTGTCCGATTGGCCGGGTTTGCTTTCCTGGGCCACCACCACCGCTTCACGCACACCAGCGCAGCCGGCAAGGATGGCTTCGATCTCGCCCAGTTCCACGCGGAAACCGCGGATCTTCACCTGGTCGTCGTTGCGTCCCAGGTACTGCAGGGTGCCATCGGCCAACCAGCGGCCGAGATCGCCGGTCTTGTACAGGCGCGCGTCCGGGTCGGTGCTGAACGGGTCGGCGATGAAGCGCTCGGCCGTCAACGCCTGGCGATTGAGGTAACCGCGAGCGACACCGACGCCACCAATGTGAATCTCGCCGGCAACCCCGAGCGGGACGAGGTTGCCGCTGGCATCGAGCACATGCAACTGGGTATTGCGCACCGGTTTGCCGATGGAGCGGAAATCGTCGTGGTCGCTTTCCATCAGGCGGATCGAAGCGTTTACGGTGGCCTCGGTCGGGCCGTAGGCGTTGAACAGCGCCGGGCGATGGCCGGCACGGGCGAACCATTGGCTCACGGCCTGCTTGCCTACCGCTTCACCGCCGATCATGAACTGGCGCAACGAGGCCGGCAGCGGCACATGCTGGTCGCGGCTAACCTGTTGCCAGAACACGGTCGGCAGGTTCGCGACGGTGATCCCATGTTGTTCGCACAGCATGGCGAAGGCCGCGGTGCCGGCAATCCAGGCATCGCTGCGCAGTAACAGGGTGGCACCGGACAGCAAGGCACCAAAGATCTCCTCCACCGACATGTCGAACGTCATGGTGGCGAATTGCAGGACGCGATCACGAGGGTTGAGGCCATAGCGTTCTTGCAGGGCACCGATCTGGTTGCACACCGAACGATGCTCGAGCATCACCCCCTTCGGTTTGCCCGTAGAGCCGGAGGTGTACATGACGTAGGCCAGGTGCCGGGAGGTCAAGTCTTCGATCCGTGGGTTGTGGTCATCACCTTCGGTCGAGTCGTCCAGCGACAGCTGGGCAATCTCCTGCGGTGGCAGTTGCTCGGCCAAGAGGCCTTGGGTCAGTAGTACCCGAGGCGAACTGTCGCTGAGCATTTGTTGCAAGCGATCCTGCGGATAATTCGGGTCCAGCGGCACATAGGCGCCGCCGGCCTTGAGGATGGCCAGGATGCCAATGATCATCTCGGGGCTGCGTTCCACCAGCAGCGCCACGCGCTCATCCGGACGCAGGCCGGCGGCGATCAAGCGGTGGGCGATGCGGTTGGCCCGGGCATTGAGTTCGGCGTAGCTGAGCTGGGTGCCCTCCGCCTGGACGGCGATGGCCTGTGGCTGGGCCTGCACATGCTCTTCGAACCATTCGTGCACCAGCCGGCCTTCGGGGAAGGGGGCGTGGGTCTGGTTGAAAGCGCCGAGCAACTGCCGACGTTGCAGGTTGTCCAGTAACGGCAGGGTCGCCAGCGGCTGCGCCGCATCGTCGAGCATGGCATCGAGCAGGTGCAGCAAATGTTGGCCCCAACGGGCGATGGTGCTTTCATCGAACAGGTCGGTGGCGTATTCGAATTGGCCGCTGATACGGTCACCGTCGTCGTTGAGCGACAGGCTCACATCGAACTGGGTGGTGCCGGTGGGCTGGGGCAGCGGTGTCAGGCTCAGGCCGGGCAGTTCCAGGGCCTGGTCGCGGGGGGTGTTGCCCAGCACCAGCATCGCCTGGAACAACGGGCTGTGACCGAGGCTGCGTTCCGGTTGCAGGGCTTCGACGACTTGCTCGAACGGCAGGTCCTGATGGCTGTAGGCGTCGAGGGTGGAGGCCTTGATGTGCTCCAACAACTGGTCGACGCGGCTATGAGCCTGGACGTCGATGCGCAGGGCCAGGGTGTTGACGAAGAAGCCGATCAGCGCTTCGGTTTCCCGCCGAGGACGGTTGGCCACCGGTGTGCCGACCACCACCTGCGGCTGGTTGCTCAGGCGCGAAAGCAAGATCGACCAGGCGCCGAGCAAGGTCATGAACGGGGTCAGACCCTGTTGCTGGCTGAAGCGGCGCAAGCGGGCACTGAGTGGCGCGGGCAGTTGCAGGGCCAGCGCCGCGCCTTGGTAGCTTTGCACTTGCGGCCGTGGGTGGTCGCTGGGCAGTTCCAGCAGCGCCGGGGCGCCGTCCAGGTGTGCTTTCCAGAAACCGACCTGGGTGTGCAGGCGTTCACCTTGCAGGTGCTGCTGTTGCCAGCTGGCGTAGTCGGCGTATTGCAGGGTCAGGGGCGGCAGCGGGTCGTCGAGCTGCTGGCTGAACGCGGCGTAGAGCGCGTTGAATTCACCGATCAACACCGCCACCGACCAACCGTCGGAGACGATGTGGTGCTGGGTCACCAGCAGGATGTGTTCGTCCTCGGCCAGGCACAGCAGGCTTCCACGAATCAGCGGGCCCTGGCTGAGGTCGAAGGCGTCCCGGGCTTCGGCCTGGGTCAGTTGGGTCACGGCGGCTTGCCGGGCGTCGGCGTCCAGGGTTTGCAGGTCGTGTGCCTGCAAGGCGAAGCCGATGTCGGCGGCGGCGAAGCGTTGGTGGACCTCGCCGTCACGGCGTTCGAAGGTGGTGCGCAGGCTTTCGTGACGGGCGACGATGCGGTCCAGGGCCCGTTGCAGGGCGTTGCGATCCAGGCGGCCGCGCAGGTGCAGCGCGGCGGGCATGTGATAGGCGACGCTGGCGGCGTGGTCCAGTTGATCGAGGAACCACAGGCGTTGCTGGGCCAGGGACAGTGGCAAGGCTTGATCGCGGGACACCGCTTCGATGAGCTGGACCCGGGACTGGCCGGCCTGATCGACACGTTGGGCCAGCTCGCTCAACGAGGCCTGGGCGAAGAGGGTACGCAGGTCGATCTCGACGCCAAGGTCTTGGTGCAAGCGCGCCTGCAACTGCACGGTCAGCAGGGAGTGGCCGCCGAGTTCGAGGAAACCGTCGTGACGGCCGACCTGGTCCAGCTGCAGCAGGTTTTTCCAGATATCGGCGAGGACGATTTCGGTGTCGCTCTGGGGCGCTTCGTAGGTTTTGCTGGCCAGGGAGTCCTGGCCGGGGGCCGGCAGGGCGCGGCGGTCGAGCTTGCCGTTGGGCGTGAGCGGCAAGGCATCGAGGTGGACGAAGGCGCTGGGCACCATGTATTCGGGCAGGTGCTTGAGCAAGGCGCTGCGCAGTTGTTCGGCCGGGATCGGTTCGCCGCAGACATAGGCGACCAGGCGCTTGCTGTCCGGCTGCCCCGGATGGTCTTCCCGGGCAATGACCACCACCTCACGCACACCAGGGCACAACGCCAGGGCCGCTTCGACTTCACCGATCTCGATGCGCAAACCGCGGATTTTCACCTGGAAGTCATTGCGGCCCAGATACTCCAGGGCTCCATTGGCGAGCCAGCGGCCGAGGTCGCCGGTCTTGTACAGGCGCGCGTTCGGCTCGGTGCTGAACGGGTCGGCGATAAAGCGTTCGGCGCTCAATTGCGGTTGATTCAGGTAACCCCTGGCCACGCCGATGCCACCAATGTGGATTTCCCCGGCAATGCCCAGCGGTTGTGGTGCGCCACGGCCATCGAGCACGTGCATCTGGATGTTGGCGATCGGCCGGCCGATGGGCACGCTTTCGCCAGGGTCACTGGCGCGGCACTGCCAGGCCGTCACGTCGATGGCCGCCTCGGTCGGGCCATAAAGGTTATGCAACTCGATCGCTGGCAGTTGCTGTTCAAATCGCCGTTGCAGGCTACGGGGCAGGGCTTCGCCGCTGCACAGCACGCGCCGCAGTTCAGGGAAGGCCTGTCCATCGTCGTGTTCGAGAAACAGGTCAAGCATCGACGGCACGAAGTGCAACATCGTGATGCCGGCCTGGCGCATCAAGCAGGCCAGGTAGTCCGGCTCCTGATGGCCGCCCGGGCGCGCCATGACCAGCTCGGCCCCGGCCAGCAGCGGCAGGAAAAACTCCCAGACCGAGACGTCGAAACCGAACGGGGTCTTTTGCAGCACCCGGTCGTTGGCATCGACACGGTATTCATCGCGGGCCCATAACAGGCGGTTGACCACGCCGAGGTGCTCATTCATCACCCCTTTGGGGGTGCCGGTAGAGCCGGAGGTGTAGAGCACGTAGGCCAAGTGTCCGGGTGTCAGGCCCAGGGCGAGCGGATCCGGGTTGTGTTCGGGTTGAGCGGCCAGTTGTGCGGGATCGTCGAGCGCCAGCAGCGGCGCATTCGACGCGGGCAGCAGGTCCAGTAGCGCCTCGCTGGTCAGCACCGCCCGAGGGCTGCTGTCGTCGAGCATGAACGCCTGGCGTGCGCTTGGCAGGTCCGGGTCGATGGGCACGTAGGCGCCCCCGGCCTTGAGAACCCCCAGCAGGGCGACGACCATTTCCGGGCCGCGCCTCAGGCTCACGGCCACTCGGTCATCCGGTTCCACCCCCAGCTCGATCAGGCGATGGGCCAAGCGATTGGCCTGGCGGTTGAGCTGCTCATAACTGAGCAACGGCCCGGTATCGCCGCGTACGGCACAGGCGAGCGGGCGCTGTTCGGCTTGCTGTTCGAACAGCTGGTGGATCAACACATCCCGCGGATAGTCGCGGGCCGTGGCGTTGAATTCGACTTGCACACGTTGGCGCTCGGCCTGGCTCATCAGTGGGTAATGCCCCACAGGCGTTTCATGCTGCTCCAGCACCGCCTCGAGCATCGAGACGATGCGTTGTTGCAGGTGTCGGGCTTCTTCCAGGCTGAAGTAAGCGGTGTTGAAGTTGAAATCAAGGTGGACGTCTTCGAATGGATGGTAATCGCGCACGAAGATTGCCATGGGCGTCTGCTCATAACCGTTGTCCATGGTGATGACCGTGGACGAGGTGCCGCCGAACTGATCGTCGCCGTCCAGGCTTTCGAACGACAGGGACACGTCGAACAACTGGCGACGCCCGGTCTGGGCCAGGCGCAGGGTGCGATTGAGTTCGGCGATGGGGAAGCGTTGGTGACGGTAGCAGCGGCGCAATTGCCCGCCAGCGGCGTGCATCAGATCCAACAGCGAGGCGTCGAAATCGACGGGCAGGCGGATTGGGCTGACGGAGGAAAACATGCCGGCGGTTTCTTTCGCCCGGGCCGTGGTGCGGTTGTGCACGGGCATGCCGATGACGATTTCATCGACACCCACGGTGCGACAGAAATAGGTGGCGACCACGCTGATCAGCACATGGGCAACCGAGAGGCTGCGTTCGCTGGCAAATTGCGTCAACGCGTTGTACAGCGCCCGGGGCAGCATCGCCTGGACCTGGGCACTGGGCGCCAGTTCATTGGCCTGCCCGGTCTTGAAATCGGCCCGGCGCTGCAGCAGCGACGGCGGCATCTGTGCGTAGGTGTCCTGCCAGAACTGGCGGTCGCGCTCATAGCGGGACGAGGCCAGGTAAGCCCGGTCATCTTCCAGGAACGACAGGTAGGAATGCCCCTGGGCAACTTCATCGTTGCCGGCCAGCAACGCGTTGTAGGCCGAGCCCACGGCATGGCCGATCAGGGCCACGCCAATGCCGTCGGTGACCAGGTGGTGGTAGCGGGCGAGCCAATAATGGCGGTTCGGGCCGCAACGGACCATGCGTGCGTCCCAGAGCCGGCCCGTCAATGACTCAAAGGGTTGGCGAAAGGCGTCGCGCAGATAGTCCATGGCCAAGCCGGCGTCGGCGTCAGCCTCGGAGAACTCCACCACCTCCAGGTTCACCTTGACCTCGGGCAGGACTCGCTGGCGGCCGGTGCCACCTTCATGGCTGAAGCTCAGGCGCAGGGTGTCGTGACGATTTGCAACCAGCTCGATGGCTTTCTCGAACAATGCAATGTTGATCTGGCCCTTGATCTCCAGGGACATGCCGATGTTGTAGTAGGGCAGGTCCGGGTGTGCGAGCTGATCCAGCCAGATACCCTGCTGGACGGAGGCCAGTTCGTGGGACGCGGAGTCTTGGGTAGGCAACATATCGGTCGACGAATCCATTTCGGAGCACCTGCTTGCAGAATCAATTGAGGTTTTTCTCCGTTCGAATGGCAGTGGTGAAGGCGTGGACGACTGCCAGTCGGCGGAATCAATAGCCGTGGAGAAGGACATCGGGGGTGGTGTTAAGCGTTGGGGCGACGGGGTGGCGAAGGCTGCGGTGCGAGCCGTCGAGGGTCCCGATCTGCCGTTCGGCTGCGCCTGACATCCCTTCACAAAGTGAGAAAAAATTAGAGCATCCGCCTTGGGATGTCTGTCATGGGAAGCAGGGACAACAGCGCGGAGCGCGGCTTTGCGGCGCTTGGGCGTGGTCGCGCGAGTCTGTTATACCAACGGCCCTGAGTGTGCTTGCGAGGGTCGAAAATGCCATTAACCGCCGAATCAGACCGCCCAGCGACGAAGTTCTGGAGCTTGTCCCGCTTTCCCAATCACCCGCAGGCAGGTGCGGTCGATGTGATCGATGCGCTGGCGATTTCCAAAGAGGAATTCACTCGCCGCTACGTCAATCGCAACCGTCCCTGCCTGGTTAAGAATGCGGTACGGCATTGGCCGGCTTTTCACAAATGGCAGCACCTGGACTACCTCAAGGCGCACTCGCGCAATAGTGCGGTGGTGGTGCGCTCGCAGATCGTTTCCGAAGTCATCGGCTGGTCCAATCCACACGTCAAGGCCGAGCTGACCGAGTACGCCAACACGGTCTATCGGGAAGTGCCGTTCCACCAGTTTCTCGACGACCTGAGCGAGGGCGATACGCCGTTGGTGGCCGACAGTTGCCGGTTCTCCGAAGGCTCGGCCATCGAACAGATGAAGGAAGACGTCGGTGGGTTACCGTTCATGCCGCAGTTGGGCAAGTCCCGGCACTATCCGCCCCATCGCAGCTTCCTGTACCGCAACTCTTATACCGATTGGCATTTCCATGTCGTCGATGAAACCTTCATGGCCCAAGTCGTCGGCGCCAAGGAGGTACTGTTGTTGCCACCGGACGAAGCCAGTTGGCGGGCCTTGCGCCCGGTGATCGAGGAGGCCGGCTACCTGTACGACATCGACACCGGGCGCTTCCCGGGCACTCGCGCGTTGCGGGCGTTGCGCACGGTGGTGGAACCGGGGGATGCGTTGTACATCCCGGTCTACTGGTGGCACGCCGTGCAGTCGATGGACGATGAATTTGGCGCCACCGTCGCGGCGACGTTCCCGACGCCCTTGCACGTCAGTGGCAACATCAGCTCGCCCATCGCCAGGCGGGTGTTGCGGACCTATCTGTTTTCCCGTTTTGCGCCGTTGGTGTTTGGCGCGGTGCTCTATTCTCTGGCCTATCGGCTACTGGACAAGTTGATCGGTGTCGTCACGCCTCGCGATGTGCGCCCATGAGCGTGGGGAGCGGCCGCCGGGGTTTTGACCTGGGGCGCGGTTTCTATTTTCTCTGGTGCGGCGAGTCGCTGGCGCTGGTGGGCACGGCGCTGATGGAATTCGCCCTGGGCGTCTGGGTGTACAACCACACCGGTTCGGCGGTGGCCTTCGCCAACGTGGTGCTGGCGGCGACACTGCCGGCGGTGCTGTTCCTGCCTTTGGCGGGTGGCCTGGCCGACCGGATCAGCCACCGGGTGATCATTGTCTGTTGCGATGTGACCCTGGCGGTGTTGCTCCTGGGTGTCATGGCGTTGCTCTGGTTCGAACGCCTGGAACCGCTGCACCTGTACATTTTCAATTGCCTGGCGTCGATTGTCGGCGCCTTTCGCAAGCCGGCCTATCAGGCGGCTGTCAGTACGATTGTCGCGCCCGACAAGTTCACCCGCGCCTCGGGATTGATCAGTATCAGCAAGAATGCTTCGGCCCTGGTGGCGCCGCTGCTGGCGGGGGCGATCATGGCCAGTGCCGGGCTGGTGACGATCCTGGCGGTGGACTTGATGACCTTCTGCTCCGGCACCTTGCTGGTGATCAAGGCGTTCTCCCATGTACGAGGGGCGCCGGGGCGCGAGGACGACGCGCCAAAAGGCACGGTGTTCGGCGGGGCACTGGGGAATGTCGCCGCGGCGCTGAAGTTCTTTGTCGCCCAGCGGCTGATGGCCGGGCTGCTGGTCTACACCATGATGCGCATGGCGCTGTTGTCACTGGCTACCTTGATGATGACGCCGTTGCTGTTGTCGACCCTGGGCAGTCAAGCCTTGGGGATGGCCTATACTTGGGCGGCGCTGGGCGGCCTCGCTGGCGCGGGACTGCTGATTTCGATGGGCAATCCACGTCGGTTGATGGTGCTGGTAGCGGTGGCCGATCTGTTGCTGGCAGCCTGTATCGTCGCCTTGGGGCTGGTCTCGCAGGCTTTCGCCTACTGCGCGCTGGCCTTTGTCGCGATCACCATGGCGAGCATTGCCGACGCCAGCGTGAACTCACTATGGATGCGCAGGATCCCTGCGGATAACCGTGCCAGCGTGTTTGCGTTGATCAGCATGTTGACCATCGCCACCACCAGCCTGGCGGTGATCATCGGCGGTTTCCTGGTGGATCATTGGTTCCAGCCGGCACTGATGCCCGGCGGCCTTTACGCCGACTCGATCGGGCACTGGCTGGGCGTGGGGCCGGGGCGTGGCGTGGGGCTGCTGTTCGTGGTGGCCGGCGGATTGTTCGCGTTGCTGCCATTGAGCGTCTTGCTCTACGGACCGATGCGTCGACTGGACGAGCCGCCAGCGCCGATGGCCGCCCCGCGAATGATCGAAGACCCCCAGGTCGAGCCCCTGTAATGCCGGTTGACCCCGGTGTACCTGATTCCCGTGACAGACAGGCCACGCCCGCTGCGTCACCCTTGGCAGGCTCTCCTGCTACGCCCCAAGCAGCCGGCGGACAGGACCATCTGGCTTTGCCAGCGGAATCGACAACCTCAATAAAAGGAGTACCTATGCGCCCGTCGTTTTATGATCCCTGCCGTTTTCCGCAACTCAAGCACCTGGCCGACAACTGGGAAGTGATCCGCGAGGAATTTCTGGCCCTCAATGCGCCGACCCTGACGATCAACCGCGTGGGCAAGCAGATCGCCGAGATCGTCGAGGAGATCGACGCTCACATGGCGGCTGGGGGGGAGTATGGCTGGCTCTGGGGATGGGGTGATGACATGGATATCATGCCGGAGTGGACCCAATACGGTCTGGTGGCCTACGACACTCCGATCCCCTACGCCCGCGATGCCATGCCCGGGACTATCGAACTGCTGAGCAAGATTCCTGGTATCAAGCTTTGCGCTTTGTTGCGGATGGAGCCCAATGTGTTCCTCGGTACTCACTCTCATACCGGCACTTGGGAGGAGGGGCTGCTGCATATGCAACTGACCATCGATGCGCCTACCACGCAGAACTATGCCTACCTCAACGTCAACGGAAGTTTCAACCAGAGCACCAATGGCAATCTGGTGATTTTCGATGGGTCCCTGGACCACTTTGCGGTCAATGCGTCCAGGGCTCACCGGACGGTGTTGTATCTTGAGTTCCATCGTGAGAAGCATATGGTTGCTTGATGTTGACCGCGCTCGTACCTTGGAATGATTTGCGGTGCCCACGGGATTGATGGTTATTGGTAGACCTGTGGGAGCTTGCTCGCGAAGAGGCCGGCACATCCGACATCTTCATCGACTGGGCCACCGCCATCGCGAGCAAGCTTGCTCCCACACTGGATTTTCAGCGGACACAAAATTCATGTGCACCCCAGTCTCCCTGTGAGAGCGAGCCTGCTCGCGAAGAGGCCGGCACATCCAACATCTTCATCGACCGAGCCATCGCCATCGCGAGCAAGCTTTGCTCCCACAGATCTGATATCTGATGGGTGTACGACCGGAAGAGTCCGGTCGGCTATCAGGCCGCCTCGGGGAGGACGTTGATCTGGGGCGGGGCAAAAGCGCTTTGGTTACTTTCGACTGGGCCGGCTTTCGCGCTTTTCGAAAGTGACCCGCTGCAAGAGCGGAGCCGTCAGTGGCCGTTACCGCAGCAATGGATATACACACAAATCGAAATGCGCAAGCCACCAATCCCCAGGGTTCGCCTCACGCCAGATGAGCCGATCCCACCGTCGATACAAGCGCCGACTCCAGAAAACGAAAAGCAGTCTGCTTCGAAACCAGGGTCGACTCGAAGAACGCCAAATGGCTGCCATTACGCTCCACATGCAACAAGGCATCACTGATGGACTCGGCAATGTGCTTGGAACCACCAAGGTGGGTGGTTTCATCGCAGTCGCCAGCGACGACCAGCGTAGGCACGCTGATCTGTTCCAATCGTGATCTCAGCTCAGTCTTGTTCAGCGCATCGTTGAGTCGCGCATAGCGATAGAACAACTCTTCGTTGACATAGGGATAGAGCGCCGCATGGGCGATGGAGTCCGGAATGGTCGCCAGCGTCGCCTGATCCAGGAACAACGCCTGCAGGTCGCTGGCCTCGTTGCGGTCCACGGCGGCCGACTCCATCAGCCATTCGAAATTCTGCTGGTGGGCAGTGCGCAGGCTGTTGTCCCCCAGGTTGTAATCGCCGTGCCACAGGCTCAGGGAATTGACCCGGTCGGGGTGGGTGGCGGCCGCGCTGAGGGCGATCACCGCGCCACCGCAGATACCCATCAGGTGCGCGTTCTCCAGGCCATAGTGGTTCATCACATTGATCAGGTCGCCCACCTGGGCATCGGTGTCCACGGACAACTGGTCGAACGAGGTGCAGGAACCGAACAGCCCACGGGTTTCCCAGGTGACCACGAAGAACCTTTCGCTCAGCGCATTGAACCAATCGCGGCACAGGTCGAACGGCATGCCGCAGGGCAGGGCGAGGACGATGGCCGGGCGATTTCGATCGGTGCTGGCATGGACCGACAGCGCCACGTTGTCGCGGGTAATCAGGTGCAGTGTCTCGACCTCGGGCACGGCACCGCTGAAATCGAAGTGTCTGACCAGGCGCCCGAAATCCTTGGCACTGTCGACGTCGTCGAAGTGGTCATAGGCAAACTCGAGGGCCTGGCAGATTTTCTTGCTGATGAACATCTCGAAAGACGACAGCTGGGCCTCGCCGTCATGCACGTACTGCACGGCTTTGACGCCGATCCTGGCGAATGCGGTGCTGACCGCGCGTTCCGTGGCTCTCACGCTGGAGGAGGCCTGGTCGGGGGCCACGTCATTGCCCTGGGCCAGAAAGCTCAGGCAGATCGGATTGGGCAAATGGATGGCAAGGTGCCTAAGCATCCTCACGGTCTCACACAGGCGCGTCGCTGCGTCGGTGGAAATAGTCATGGATTGGGGACTCCTGTCAGGCACGTTGCGCATGCCAACTGTCATGTGGCATTGAAAAGGTCAGACGGCTTCGAACTTCTTGCCTCGAGTGGTGTGGGTGACAAGGCGATTGTATTCAGGTGTCGTGTCGCCGATGACCTGCACCGCGCCGTACTTTTCAAGGCTGATACGTCCACCGTATTCCTCGATGTGGTCGGAGTCCGGGTAGATCTTCACGAACGATGGTACATAACGCGAGGCGAAGCCCATGCGCATGTCCTGGGACTCACCGCTGTGGGGGTAGGAGGCGTGCATCAGGGTCGACCAGAAAATGATGAACTGGCCGGCCTTCATCTGCATCGGCACGGCAGAGGCTTCATCGGGCTTCCAGTTTTCGTCGATCTGCAGCTGGCGATAGTCGTAGCCGAAGAAACCGCGCCGCACGCCATCCTTGACCACCGAGCTGTTGTTGGCATCGGGGTCGTAGGCCATGCGCTTGGTTTCGTCGTAGTTCATGCTGTTCTGGGTGCCGGGAATGAACTGCAGGCAACCGTTGGCGATGTTGGCGTCGGTGAAGGCGGTCCAGACGGTAATGGTGCCGCCGAAGTCTTCGTTTTCCGGCCACAGGATCTGCGGTTTGCCCGAGGCATTGGCGAAGGTGTCGGCCTGGTGCCAGTCGGTGCCTTCGTCGCCTGGGTATTTAGGGAAAAACTCGGTGCGCCAGCACAGCACGTCCGGGCCGAGGATGCTTTCGACGCGGTCGCAGATTTGCGGACGGCAGATGTGGTTGGCGAGGAATTCGTCGTCCAGGTGGCGATCGTAGTTGGCAATGTTGGTGCCGCCGGAAATCGCATCCAGGTCCTGGTACGCCGCGGCACTGCGGTCGAGCAGGCGCAGGCGGGTGCGTTTCCAGGTCTCTTTCATTTCTTCTGGGGAATAGGCGTCGAACGGTCCGATGAAACCGTTCTTTTCAAAGGACGCACGTTCTTCCGGGGTCAAGGCGAATTTTTTGCTCATGGGCTTTTCCTTTTCGATCAATGGGCTTGAACAAGGGAACGCTGGATACAACCGGCCAACACTTTGGCGGTCGCGCCGTCTGCCAGCACGCCGGGGTCGAGGTTGACCCGGTAATGGGCCTTGAGTGTGCTCAACGAGCGGATCAGGGCCAGGGAGGTGCCACCGAAGTCGAAGAAGTCATCGTTCAGACCGATATTTTTCAGGCCGATGTCGTCCGACCAGACCTTGAGCACGAACTGCTCCTGTTCGGTGAGGCCCGGTTCGCTGGAATGGTCCACGGTCGAAGTGGCCAAATCGGGAGAGGGTAGGCGGCTCTTGTCGATTTTGCCGTGGTCGGTGACTGGCAACGCGGCCAGTGGGATGTAGGCCGAGGGGCGCATGTAATCCGGCAGGTTCGCAGCCACCTGCGCCGCCACTTCGCAGCGCACCTGTTCGGTCCAGGCCGCCACGCCATGGGTCGGCACCACGTAGGTGACCAGGCGCCAGTCGCCATCGCCGTAATCGTGACCGGCCACGTGGGCGGCGGCTACGGCCGGGCTGGCTTGCAGGCACGCCTCGACTTCGCCCGGCTCGATGCGGAACCCACGGATTTTCAATTGTTCATCGCAACGACCGGCGTAGCGGTACTCGCCGTCGTCCCCCAGCACCAGCAAGTCACCGGTGCGATAGGCACGGCTTGAGGTGCCTGGCAGTTGGACGAAGCGTTCGCTGTTCAGCGCGGGGCGATTCAGGTAGCCCAGGGCGACACCGGCGCCTTCGATATACAGCTCGCCGGCATTGCCTTGCGGCACCGGTTGCCGATTGGCGTCGAGCAGGTGCAGGCGCCAGCCATCCAGCGGCGCGCCGATGGACACCATGGCGGCGCTTTCCAGATCCTGGCCGCGCACCTGTTTGAAGGTGGTGTGGACAGTGGCTTCGGTGATGCCGTACATGTTGATCAAGGCCGGCTTCTGATCGCCATGGCGCTCAACCCACGGGCGTAGCACGGTAGCTGGCAGCGCCTCGCCGCCGAACACCACATAGCGCAGCGCCAGGGGCGCACTGCCAGAACGGTCAGCCTCATCCAGGCCGCGGAACGCCGATGGCGTCTGGCTCAGGACCGTCACGCCCTGGTCGGCCAGCCATTGACGCGTGCCACTTGGCGAGCGCGACACATCGTAGGGCACCACGGCGACATGGCCACCGTGGGCGAGAGCGCCCCAGATTTCCCACACCGAAAAATCGAAACCGATGGAGTGGAACATCGACCAGACGTCGTTTTCGGTGAAGGCGAACGAGCGCTGAGTACTTTCCAGCAGGCGGCTGACGTTGCCGTGCGCCACCAATACACCCTTGGGTTCGCCGGTGGAACCGGAGGTGTAGATGACGTAGGCCGCGGCCTCGTCGGGGTTGCGCCGGTCGTTGCCAGGCAGCGGTTGCAGGGTCGGGCCGGCCAGCAGCTCGGCCAGGGACAGGACGCGTACGGATGCGTTTTGCGGCAGGTCGGCGAGTTCACCGATCATCAGGCCCAGGCCGCTGTCGCGCACGATGTGTTCGACACGTTTGCCGGGGTATTGCGGATCGACCGGGACGTAAGCGCCGCCGGCCTTGAGGATGCCCAGCAGGCTGATGACCAGGTCGACGCCACGTGGCAGGCACATCCCCACCAGCATGCCGTCCTGGACGCCTTCCTGGCGAAGCCTGGCCGCCAGTTGCGACGAAGCCGTGTCGAGTTGTGCGTAGCTCAATGAGCGAGAAGCGTCGGACACCGCGGTTCGCTCAGGGAATTCACGGGCCCGGGCGACGAATGTTTCATGCAGGAATGCACCGGGTGTGAGGGGGGCTGGCGCGGGGTTGACGGATCCGCCAGTGTTCTTAATCGGCATGACTAACGCTCCTGTTAAATGCCAGGCACAGCGTGCTTGCGTGTTGCGCAAACCGATGTACTCGAGACGTCGCTGCGACCCACGGCATCATTTGCGGTACCTGTGCAATTCGCAGCTCGCGCATTTCAGCACCGACTTTGTGTCGGCGTCTGTCGCGGGAAATGGGGACAAGCGAGGCTGATGTGGATTGATGGAGATGGCCCGGTATCTACTCGCTTTGGTGTTTTGGTGTGTATATCCGTTATTTAGGTAACGGCTGTTTAGGGTTCAGATGAGATGCTGGGCTTGCTGGCCTCATCGTGAGCAGGCTCGCTCCCACGGCTATCAGGCCGCCTCGCGGCGGGCCCACGAGGCAATGCCTTCGTTCAGGCACACCGAGCCTAGGCGAGGTGCCAAGTGGTGAGGCATGAGCGTTTAGCTTACTTTTGACTGGGCCGGCTTCCGGGCTTCTCAAAAATGAGCCGCCGTCAGGGCGCAACCCTAAGCCGCCGTTACCGAAGAAACGGATATACACACCAAAAAACCAGGCCTTTCGGAATGCAAGTCCAGCCCCCCCAGGGAACGGCTTAAGTAACCACCATCAAAACCTCTGTCCCGGTTTGCGGTGCCAGACATCCCCCCCGATCAATGTTTTTATCCTTGCCCGATGGTGGGTCGCATTGGTCCGGCCCTGCGACGTGGATCCGACGATCCGTGGTTCAGGAGTTATTCATGAGTCTTCAAACTGACGCTTCGCCCGTCATGTCCGCTGACGGGATGGCGGATTCGCTTGCCTGGCCAGGTCCTGGAGCCGGCGAATCGGTCAGGCTGTCGTTGCTCGCCGACGGTTTGAGTTTGCCGGTGGTGATCGAGCCGGCCGAACCGGGGTTGAATCCTTCGCTGTGGGCCAGCACCCATCGTGAAGCCATCGAAACGTTGCTGTGTCGCCATGGTGCGGTGCTGTTTCGCGGTTTTGACCTCGCCTCGGTGCCAGCCTTCGAGGCGTTCGCCGAAGCCTTGTCGCCTGGGTTGCACGGCAGCTACGGCGACCTGCCGAAGAAGGAGGGCGGACGCAACGTCTACCGCTCCACGCCGTATCCCGAGCGCGAGATGATCCTGTATCACAACGAGAGCTCGCACCTGGAAAGCTGGCCGCGCAAGCAATGGTTCTATTGCGAGCAGCCGTCCCGGATGGGCGGCGCCACGCCATTGGCCGACATCCGCCAAGTGTTGCGGTGCCTGCCCTCGGAAGTGGTGGCCCGGTTCGAACAAAAGGGCCTGAGGTACAGCCGCACCTTCACCGCTGGTGTCGAGCCGAGCTGGGCGTCGTTCTTCGGCACAACCGAGCGCGCGGTGGTCGAACAGCGTTGCCGGGAGGAGGGCACCGATTTCGAATGGCTCGACGACGAAACCCTGCAAGTGCGCACCCTCTGTCCGGCGGTTATCCAGCATCCGGTGACCGGGGAGCGGGCTTTTTTCAACCAGGTACAGCTGCACCATCCGTTCTGTCTCGGCGAGGAAATGCGCGAAGACCTGCTCGATATGTTCGGCGCCGACCGCCTGCCACGGATGGTCAGTTACGGCGATGGAACGCCGATTGAAGACGACGTCATGGCGTTGCTCGGCGAGGCCTATGAGGCCTGTGCGGTCAGGTTCGCCTGGCGCAAGGGCGATGTGGTGATGCTCGACAACATGTTGGCCGCCCACGCTCGCGATCCCTACGAGGAGCCGCGGCTTATCGTGGTGGCGATGGGCGAGATGACTGCCCGGGGCGATGTATGGCGACCGGCGTGAGCCCTTTCGCGACTCCATTGGAGGATAGCAAGCCATGAAAAAAGAGAAGAAAGCGAAGAAAGCGAAGAAGCCCAAGGCGGGCTCGGTCATGCGCCTGTTGTGGCGCAACCATCCCTGGCTGACGCTCTTAACGTTGATCTGCGGTGTCATCAGCGGGGTGGCGTCCATCGCGGTGGTGAGCGTGATCAACGAGGCTATCCACAATGACGGCTCGCGCCTGCAGGCGCTGTACTGGTTCATCGGCCTCAGTGCCACGGCGCTGATCTTGCGCAATGGCGCAGCGTTGTTCCCGGCCTACGCCAGCATGCGCATCATGACGCGCTTGCGCATTGCGCTGTGTCGCAAGATTCTCGCCACGCCACTGGAGGAAGTGGATCGGCGTGGTCCGCCCAATGTGCTGACGATGTTGACCAACGACATCCCGCAATTGAATACCACGCTGATCATCATGCCCACGATCCTGGTGGAGACGACAGTCTTTCTGTTCGGCATCGGCTACCTGGCCTATCTGTCTTGGGTCGTGCTGGCCTTGACGGTTTCACTGATGGTCCTGGGGGTGGGGCTGTATCTGTTCTTCTTCTCCTGTGGCGTCAGGAACACCTCCCGTGTCCGGGACGAATACACCGCGTTCAATGAATACACCCATGCCCTGGTGTTCGGTCTCAAGGAGCTCAAGCTCAATGGCGTGCGGCGCCGTTGGTTCGGTCGCTCGGCCATCGAGGCATCTTCCACCCGTGTGGCGCGCTACAACTTCGTCGAGCGCCTGTGGTACACCGCCGCCGACAACGTCGGGCAATTCACGCTGTCGTTGCTGATCGGTTGCCTGCTGTTCGCCGCGCCCCTGGTCGGCGCCGTCGATCCGAAAATCATGACTGCCAGCGTCCTGGCCGTGCTGTACATCATGGGCCCGTTGTCATTGCTGGTCGGGGCGATGCCCTTGCTCGCGGCGGGCCGCGTGGCCACTACGCGTCTTTCGGAATTCGGTTTCTCGATCAATGACCCACACCCCGAGCCCATCGAGACCGACGTGCCCAAGGTTCATCTGCTGGAACATAAGAAGTCCTGGAGTCGCATCGAATTGAAAACCGTGCGCATGCACTACCAGGAGTTGCACGCCGAGAGCGGTTTCTCCCTGGGGCCCATCGACCTGACGGTGCAGGCGGGCGAGTTGATCTACATCGTCGGCGGCAACGGTTGCGGTAAAAGCACCTTGGCCAAGATTCTCTGCGGCCTCTACATACCCCAGGACGGCGAGATCCTGCTCGATGGCAAGCCTGTCACGGATGCAAGTCGCAACGACTATCGCGATCTGTTCTCCGCCGTGTTTTCCGATTTCCATCTGTTCAACCGCCTCATCGGCCCCGACGAAGAAGACGGCAACCCGACGCTGGCGCGCAAGTACCTGGAAACCCTGGGGCTGGCCGACAAGATCAAGATCGAAGGACTGGGGTATTCAACCCTGAAGGCCTTGTCCTATGGCCAGCAAAAGCGCCTGGCGCTGGTGTGCGCCTACATGGAAGACCGATCGGTCTACGTACTGGACGAATGGGCCGCGGACCAGGACCCACCCTTCAAGAAGTTCTTCTATGAGGAACTGCTGCCCGACCTCAAGCGCCGTGGCAAGACGGTGCTGATCATTACCCATGACGACCAGTACTTCCAGCTGGCCGATCGCATCATCAAGCTGTCGGATGGCCAGATCGTTTCCGACATCAACTGTGCCCTGCGCGACAAGCGAGCCTGAATGTCCATTCAGGCCTCATCGTCCGGCTTGCGCTGTCGCGACAGTACTGCTGAACACCCGTGAACAACGCTTGGCATTGACCCACCCGGCAGGCGTGCATCCCCGCCGGGTGGCGATGCCATGCAAGAACGCTCCGATCGTTCGACGCTCGACCGATCTCACGCCGCGCCGGCTACTTGCGCGGATTTGCATCAACGCCAGGCGTGCCTGTTGCATTCAACCCGGGCAGCACTGACAAATCTCTGAGAAGGACCGTATGAAATTTTTCTTTGCGCGTGTAGTGGGTGATGTTGTTGCAACTGGCTGTTCGGCCAAGCGGGGCCATGAGCAACAGCAGGTCAGTTCATTGTCGGTGAGTGTTCAGGTGTCGGAGGGACGGGTATGAACCAGTCCCTGTCGTTTTCGCAAACCTACCCGTTGACGGCCGCCCAGCGAGACATCTGGCTGGAGCAAATGGTCCAGGGCGACTCCCCCCTCTACAACATCGGAGGTTACCTGCACATCGAGGGTGTGGTTGACGCCGAGCGGTTCCAGCAGGCAATCGACTTGTTGGTGCAAAAGCATGATGCCCTGCGCACGGTATTGCTCCGTGAAGCCGACGCAGGTGGCGTGCCGATGCAGATGCTGGCCGATACGCTGGCGGTGCAGGTGCCTGTGCATGATTTGTCGGATCTGCCCGACCCGCAGGCATCGGCACAGGCCTGGGTCGAGCAGCGGATGGCGATGGCGTTTCCACTGGATGGCGGGCCGCTGTTCCGCCTGGCGCTGCTCAAGCTCAATGGCGCATCGTTCTATTTCGTCATCCAGGTGCATCACATCGTCCTGGACGGCTGGAGCATCGGTTTGATGTTCAAGGAACTCGGCGAGCTCTACAGCGCGCTGGAAAGCAACCAGACGCCAGACGTGGCAGCACCGTCCTACGTGGCGTTCATCGAGGACGATGCGCGCTATCGCGATTCCCCGCGGTTTGCCCGTGAACGGCAGTACTGGCTGGATAAATACCAGGAAGTGCCACCGCCCTTGTTCGTGGCCCGCAACCGTGATCGCTACCCTGATGGCATGGCCCCCAGCCGCCATGCCGTATGGCCCTACGCTCGGTCGCTGAACGAGCGGATCGACGCCCTGGCGCAGGTGCATCAGTCCTCACGCTCGGCTGTGCTGCTGGCTGCGCTGTACGTTTATTTTGCCCGCACCACCCAACGTGAAGAGCTGGTGATCGGTTTGCCGGTCCTGAATCGCTCCAACGCGTCCTTCAAGAAAACCATGGGGATGTTCACCCAGGTGAGTGCCGTGCGGTTGCGCTTCAGCGCCGAGCTGTCATTCGGCGAGCTGGTCCACGACGTGGCGCGCACCCTCAAGCAGGACTATCGCCACCAGCGCTTCCCCCTGAGCGACATGAACCGTTCGCTGGAATTGCTGCAGGGCAACCGTGCGCAGTTGTTCGACATATCGTTCTCCTATGAGCTGGACGATCACCAGTTCATGTTCGGGCAAGCCCCGGCGCGTTCGTTCAAGTGCTCGAACGGGCACGAACAAATGCCGTTGGCCATTCACGTGCGCAGCAACCCGCACGACGATAACGCCTGGCTGCACTGGATCTACAACGCAGCTTTTTTCCAGGACGGTGAAATCGAGGCGATGGCCGAGCGCTTCATACAGGTGCTGGAGCAAGGCTTGGGTCATGACGCATTGCCGATCTGCGAGTTTGTACTGCCGACGCCGGCCGAGGCCCTTCAGCTACAGGCCTGGAACGCCAACGACGGGCAGCACTATGAGCACGACCGCACGATCCATGGCCTGTTCGAAGCGCAAGCGGCCGCGCAACCCGATGCGGTGGCAGTGGTGCATGAAGACCAAGCATTGACCTACGGCGAGCTCAATGCCCGGGCCAACCAAGTCGCCCATCGCTTGCTGGCGCTGGGTGTTCGCCCGGACGACCGGGTGGCGATTTGTGTCGAGCGTGGCCTGGACATGATCGTCGGCCTGTTGGGTATCCTGAAGTCCGGCGCCGGTTACGTGCCGCTGGACCCGGCCTATCCGCCGGAGCGCCTGGCCTTCATGCTCGAGGACAGCACCCCGTCGGCCTTGCTCACCCAGTCGGCGCTGGAGGTGCAACTGCCGGCGCTGTCTGCGCCGGCGTTATGGCTCGATCAGCCCGCCAGCGCGGGGATCGCTGAACAGCCGTCGCACAACCCCGACGTCGCGGCGCTGACGTCGCACCACTTGGCCTACGTGATCTACACCTCGGGTTCCACCGGGTTGCCCAAGGGCGTGATGGTCGAGCATCGCAACGTCGCACGGCTATTTTCGGCGACCCAACCGTGGTTCGAGTTTGGCCCTCAGGATGTATGGGCGCTGTTCCATTCCTTCGCGTTCGATTTCTCGGTTTGGGAAATCTGGGGCGCGTTGACCCATGGCGGCCGCTTGCTGGTGGTGCCACAACTGGTCAGCCGTTCCCCGCAAGACTGCTACGCACTGGTGTGCGAGGCCGGGGTCACGGTCTTGAACCAGACGCCGAGTGCCTTCCGCCAGTTGATCGCGGCCCAGGGCGAAAGCGAGCTGCGCCACAGTCTGCGTCAGGTGATTTTTGGTGGCGAAGCGCTGGACACTCGCATTCTCAAGCCGTGGTATGACCGTGCAAGCAATGCCGGGACGCAATTGGTCAACATGTACGGCATCACTGAAACGACGGTGCACGTGACGTACCGTCCGCTTGAAGCCGCCGATGCGCAGTGGGGCGGGGGCAGTCCGATCGGCAAGCGTATCCCTGATCTGCGCCTGTACCTGCTCGACCCGTACGGCCAGCCCGTGCCGGTGGGCGTGGCAGGCGAGTTGTATGTCGCTGGCGCGGGGGTGGCACGGGGTTACCTGAACAGGCCCGAACTCAATGACACCCGCTTCATCGCCGATCCGTTCGACAGCACTGCCGGGGCACGGATGTATCGCACCGGCGATCTCGGTCGCTGGCAGGAGAACGGTGAGTTGCAATACCTGGGGCGCAACGACGAACAGGTGAAAATCCGTGGCTTCCGTATCGAGCTTGGCGAGATCGAGACGAAGCTGGCGGCGTGCGAGGGTGTGCGCGAAGCGGTGGTCATCGCCCGTGAAGACACGCCGGGCGATCAACGCCTGGTGGCCTATCTGATCGCCGGCGAAGGCGCACAACTGTCGGCGGCCGAACTGCGTTCGAACCTGCTGGGTTCGTTGACGGACTACATGGTGCCCAGTGCCTTCGTGGTCCTTGAACGGTTCCCGCTGACCACCAACGGCAAGCTCGATCGCAAGGCACTGCCGGCGCCCGATGCACAGGCGTATGCCCATCGCGTGTTCGAAGCGCCGGTAGGCGACGTGGAAATCACCCTGGCCGGGCTCTGGACTGAACTGCTCGGCGTCGAACAGGTAGGGCGCCATGACCGGTTCTTCGAACTGGGTGGTCACTCGCTGCTGGCGGTCAAGCTGATCGAGCGCATGCGCCAAGTCAATCTGGACACCGATGTGCGGGTGCTGTTCGGCCAGCCAACCCTGGCGACACTGGCGGCCGCCACGGGCAGCAGCGGTGGCATTGTCGTACCGGACAACGCCATTGCCCACGATGCCCAGAGCATCACGCCAGACCTGCTGCCACTGGCAACGCTGACCCAGGACGAAATCGACCGTATTGTCGCGGCGGTGCCGGGTGGGGTGAGCAACGTCCAGGACATCTACGCGCTGGTGCCATTGCAGGAAGGCATCCTGTATCACCATCTGGCGACCGCCCAGGGCGATCCCTATCTGCTGCAAGCGCTGTTGCGCGTGGGCAGTCGCGAACAGTTGGATGCGTTCGTCCAGGCCTTGCAGGCGGTGGTCGAACGGCACGACATCCTGCGTACGTCAGTGATGTGGGAAGACCTGGGCGAGCCGGTCCAGGTGGTCTGGCGCCAGGCCCGGCTGATGGTGGAAGAACTCGCCTTGAATGCGGCCGATGGCGACATCGCCGAGCAGCTGCGGGCCCGCTTCGATCCTCGCCATACCCGCTTCGACCTGCGCCAGGCACCGATGATGCGCATCCACGTGGCCGAAGACCTCGTCAGCGGCAGTTGGGTCGCGGTGTTGCTGTTCCATCACTTGATCGATGACGCCACGTCCCTGGGCATGCTGGGCAAGGAAATCGAGGCCCACCTGGAAAACCGTGCGGGTGAACTGCCCAGGTCCGTGCCTTATCGCAACTATGTGGCGCAGGTGCGCTTGGGCAGCGATCCTGGTCAACATGAAGCGTTCTTCAGCGAAATGCTCGGGGACGTGGACGAGCCGACGCTGCCGTTCGGCTTGCAGGATGTGCAAGGCGACGGCACCGGTATCGAAGAGGCTTCGCTGTCCCTGGCTGCCGACTTGACCCAGCGCCTGCGCGCCCAGGCACGGCGCCTGGGAGTCAGCACGGCGAGCCTGCACCATTTGGCCTGGGGCCAGGTGGTGGGGCGCTTGTCCGGCCGCCAGGATGTGGTGTTCGGGACGGTCTTGATGGGACGCCTGCACAGCGGCCAGGACGACGGGCACGCTTTGGGCATGTTCGTGAACACGCTGCCGTTGCGCGTCGAGGCAGGGGGGCAGGGTGTGCTGGCCGCGCTGAAGGCCACCCACGAGCGCCTGGCGGCGCTGCTTGGTCACGAGCATGCGCCGTTGTCCCTGGCGCAACGTTGCAGCGGGGTCGCCGCGCCGACGCCACTGTTCAGCGCGTTGCTGAACTACCGGCAAACCGCGGTGGCTGCGCAGGCACCCAACGACGCCGGTCAGGCGCGAACCTGGGCTGGGGTCGAGATCCTCGGCGGCGAAGAGCGGACCAACTACCCACTGTCGCTGTCGATAGACGACCTGGGCGAGTCGTTCGGGCTGACGGTGCAAGCCGTGGCCGGCGTCGGCGCGCAGCGCGTTTGCGCCTATATGAATACGGTGCTCGAAGCACTGGCCGATGCGCTCGATCAAGCTGTCGACTCACCGCTGCATGACCTGGATATTGTTCCCTCCAATGAGTGGCGTCAGTTGGTCGAGGACTTCAATGCCTTCGATACGGCCTACCCGGCGGGGTTGCTGATCCATCAATTGTTCGAAGCCCAGGTCCAGGCCCGGCCAGACGCTGTCGCGCTGACGTATCAGGACGCGTGCCTGAGCTACGGTGAACTGAATCGGCTGGCGAACCAGATTGCCCATCGCCTGATCGAGCAGGGAATCGGTGCCGATGATCGTGTGGCGATCTGCGTGGACCGCAGCCTGGAAATGGTCGCGGGGCTGCTGGGTATCCTCAAGGCTGGTGCTGCTTATGTGCCCCTGGACCCGGCCTATCCGAGTGAACGCCTGGCCTACATGCTGGAGGACAGCGCGCCCAAGGTGCTGCTGACCCAGCGCGAATTGCCGGCCCGCTTCCCGCAGCCGAGCATGCCGGTGTTGTTACTCGATCCCGAGGCACGCGATGCCGCGGGTATCAGCGCCCAACAGCAAACCAATCCGCACGTGAGCGGCCTGAGCCCCGACGGCCTGGCGTATGTCATCTATACCTCGGGTTCCACCGGCCAGCCCAAGGGCGTTGCCATGCCGCACCGGGCCCTGGTCAACCTGATGCAGTGGCAAATCGAACAGGCCCAGCAGCAAGGCCGCGCGACCGTCCGCACCTTGCAATTCGCGGCCCTGGGCTTTGACGTTGCCTTCCAGGAGATGTTCAGCACCCTGTGCGCCGGTGGCGAACTGTCGTTGATCCATGCTGATGTCCGATTGAATTTCCACCGTCTGTTCCAACACATCCGCGAGCAGCGCATCGAGCGCCTCTACCTGCCGTGTGTCGCCCTGCAGGCGTTGGCCGAAGCGGTGGTGGGCGACGGTGAGGACTGTCCGCTGGCGTGCCCGCTGCAGGACGTCATCACTGCGGGCGAGCAACTGCGCATCACGCCACAGATCCGTGAATTTTTTGCCCGCCTGGACGGCTGCCGCCTGCACAACCACTACGGCCCGACCGAATCCCACGTCGCCACCGCGCTGACCTTGCCGGACGATGTCGCCGCCTGGCCTACGCTGCCGGCCATCGGGCACCCGGTGGCCAACACCCGCATTTATCTGCTGGACGAACACCTGCGCCCGGTTCCGGCCGGCGTGGCGGGCGAAATCCACATCGGCGGCGTGTGCGTTGCCCGTGGCTACCTGAACCGCGATGACCTCAGTGCCGAACGTTTCATTCGCGATCCGTTCACGATGGATGGCCAGGCGCGCCTGTACAAGACCGGTGACCTGGGGCGTTACCAGCCCGACGGTTGCATTGAATACCTGGGGCGCAACGACGATCAGATCAAGATCCGCGGTTTCCGTGTCGAGCTGGGAGAAGTCGAGGCCAGGCTTTGCCAGCACGCCGGGATCAAAGAGGCGGCGGTCATCGCCCGTGAAGACAGCCCTGGCGACAAACGCCTGGTGGCGTACTTCACGCCTGCGGTCGCGGACCTGTGGCCCGACGCCGATTCACTGCGCGCGCATCTGCAAGCACTCTTGCCGGACTACATGGTCCCGGCGGCCTATGTGCGCCTGGAAAAACTGCCCCTGTCGCCCAACGGCAAACTGGAGCGACGGGCGTTGCCGGCGCCCGAGGCGGACGCCTTCGCCAGCCGTGCCTATGAAGCACCGCAGGGCGAGGTGGAAACTGTGCTGGCCCGGCTTTGGACCGAGGTACTCGGCGTGGAGCGGGTGGGGCGCCATGACCACTTCTTCGAGCTGGGCGGACATTCGCTGCTGGCAGTGAAACTGATCGAGCGGATGCGCCAGGCCGGCGTGAGCGCGGATGTGCGCGTGTTGTTCGGTCAACCAACCCTGGCCGCCCTGGCCGCAGCGGTGGGCGGTCGTGCTGACATCGTGGTGCCGGCCAATGGTATCGTCACCGGTTGCCAGCGGATCACGCCGGCCATGCTGCCGCTGGTGTCGCTGGACCAGTCCACCATCGACCGGATTGTCGCCACGGTGCCTGGTGGGGTCGGCAATGTGCAGGACATCTACCCGTTGGCCCCGCTGCAAGAGGGGATTCTCTACCACCACATTGCCGCGCAAGCGGGCGACCCGTACTTGCTGCAAGCCACGTTTGCCCTGGACAGCCGTGCCCGGCTCGATGGGTTCGTCCAGGCTTTGCAGGCGGTCATCGATCGGCACGACATCCTCCGGACCGCGGTGCTCTGGGAAGGCTTCGACCAGCCCTTGCAAGTGGTCCAGCGCCGTACCGAGCTGCTGCTCGAAGAACCGCTGTTGGACCCGATCCAAGGCGACATCGCCACGCAACTACAAGCGCTTTTCGACCCTCGGCATTGTCGCCTGGATTTGGGCAAGGCGCCGCTGATGCGCCTGGCGTGCGCCTGGGACAGTGCCCAGCAGCGCTGGGTGGCGATCCTGCTGTTCCACCACATTGCCCTGGACCATACGGCGCTGGACGTGATGCAGGCGGAAATGCTGGCGTGCCTCAACGGTGAGGCCGAGCGCCTGGACGCCGCCATGCCGTACCGCAATTACGTGGCGCAGACTCTGCTGGGTGTCAGCCGCGCGCAACACGAAGACTTTTTCCGCGAGATGCTCGGCGATGTCGAGGAACCGACGCTGCCGTTCGGGCTGCGTGAAGTACAGGGCGACGGCCGGGGCATCGACGAGGCCAAGTTGAACCTCGATAACGCGTTGAGCCTGCGCCTGCGCCAGCAGGCGCGCCAGTTGGGCGTGAGCCCGGCGGCCCTGCATCACCTGGCGTGGGCCCGGGTGCTGGGACGCTTGTCCGGGCGCGAAGACGTGGTCTTCGGCACCGTGTTGTTGGGCCGCATGCAGAGCGGCGAGGGCTCTGACCGCGCGCTGGGCATGTTCATCAATACCTTGCCGCTGCGGGTGAAGGTGGGGGCCGAGGATGTACGCACGGGTGTCAAGGCGACCCATGAGCGACTGACCGCCTTGCTCGGTCATGAACACGCCTCGCTGGCATTGGCCCAGCGCTGCAGTGGTGTGCCGGCTTCGTTGCCGCTGTTCAGCGCCTTGCTCAACTACCGCCACAGCCCGCTCCAGGACAACGACGGCATCGAGCGTTGGGCGGGAGCACAGGTGTTGGCGGTCATGGAACGGACCAACTATCCATGCATGTTGTCGGTCGACGACCTGGGCGAAGGCTTTCTGTTGAGCGTACAGACGGCTGGCGCTGTCGATGCCCGGCAGGTCGGCACCTACATGGAGACAGCTTTGGCGAGTCTGGTGGAGGCGCTGGAGTTCGCGCCTCAGTCGCCGGTCAATGCGCTGGATATCCTGCCTGGAGATGAGCGTTGGCAGTTGTTGCGGGATTTCAACGCCACCGAGGCTGACTACCCGCGGCAGCAGACGATTCATGGGTTGTTCGAGGCGCAGGTTCAGCGTACGCCGGATGCGGTGGCGGTGATTCGCGGCGGGCAACGCCTGAGCTACGGGGAACTGAACGAGCGGGCCAACCGCCTGGCCCATTACCTGCGCAAGCAGGGCGTAGAGCCCGATTCGCGGGTGGCGATCTGCGTCGAGCGCGGTATCGACATGGTTGTTGGCTTGCTGGCGATTCTCAAGGCCGGCGGTGGTTATGTGCCGCTGGATCCGGCGTATCCGTTGGATCGGATTGCCTACATGCTCGAGGACAGCGCACCGGCGGCAGTGTTGGCGCAGGACGTTACCGTCGGCTTGTTGCGCGATGCCTCGATGGCCGTGATCAATCTCGACAGCGGTTTGTGGCAGGACGAGTCCGTCTCCAATCCGGAGATCAGCGGGCTGACTTCATCGCACCTGGCCTATGTCATTTACACCTCGGGTTCGACGGGTCTGCCTAAAGGCGTGATGATCGAACACCGCAACACGGTGAACTTCCTGACCTGGGCCCATCGCTCCTTCGATGACGCCACATTGTCGAAAACCCTGTTCTCGACTTCTCTGAACTTCGACCTGGCCGTCTATGAGTGCTTCGCGCCGCTGACCTCCGGCGGCAGCATCGATGTGGTCACTAATGTGCTGGAGCTGCAACAGGGCGAACACGACATCACCTTGATCAACACCGTACCGTCGGCCCTCAAGGCGTTGTTGGAATCGGGCGGGTTGGGCGAGGGCGTCGACACGGTGAACGTCGCCGGTGAAGCCTTGAAGCGCAGCTTGGTGGAAGCGTTGTTCGAACAGACCCAGGTCAAGCGCCTGTGCAACCTCTACGGCCCTTCGGAAACCACGACCTATTCGAGTTGGGTATCGATGGCCCGTGAAGACGGCTTTGCCGCGCATATCGGTAAACCGGTGGCGAACACCCAGTTCTATCTGCTGGACGAGCACAAGCAACCGGTGCCACTGGGCGTTCCGGGCGAAATCTACATCGGCGGTGCCGGGGTCGCGCGCGGTTATCTCAATCGTGACGACCTGACGGCTGAACGCTTCCTGAAAGACCCGTTCAGCAGTGATCCAAATGCCCGCATGTATCGCACTGGCGACCTGGGCCGCTACCTGCCGGACGGCAACATCGAATACCTGGGCCGCAACGACGACCAGGTGAAGATCCGTGGTTTCCGCATCGAACTGGGCGAGATCGAAGCCAAGCTCGCCCAGGCGCCAAACATCAAGGAAACCGTGGTCCTGGCCCGTGAAGACGTGCCGGGCGACAAACGCCTGGTGGCCTATTTCACCCAGAACTCACTGGACGAAACCGTAGACATCGAAACCCTGCGCGCGCACCTGCAAACACAACTGCCTGACTACATGGTGCCAATGGCCTACGTCCGACTGGACGCACTGCCCCTGACACCGAACGGCAAACTCGACCGCAAGGCGCTGCCGACACCGCAGCTGGATGCCGTCATCTCCCGAGGCTACGAAGCCCCCCAAGGCGAAACCGAAACCGTCCTGGCGCAAGTCTGGCAGGACCTGCTGGGCCTGGAGCAAGTCGGTCGCCATGACCACTTCTTCGAACTGGGCGGGCATTCGCTGCTGGCGGTCAGCCTGATCGAGCGGATGCGCCAAGCCGGCCTGAGCGCCGATGTGCGCGTGCTGTTCAATCAACCGACCCTGGCCGCGCTGGCAGCGGCGGTGGGTCATGACGGTGATGAAATCGACGTCCCGGCCAACCTGATTCCACCGGGTTGCACCCACATTACCCCGGCGATGTTGCCGCTGGCCGCGTTGAGCCAGGAAGCCATCGACTGCATCGTGGCGGCCGTGCCGGGTGGTGCGCGCAATGTGCAGGACATCTATCCGCTGGCGCCATTGCAGGAAGGCATTCTCTACCATCACCTGTCGGCCGAGCAGGGCGATCCCTATGTCTTGCAGGCACAGTTTTCCTTTGACGGTCGCGAACGCCTCGACGCTTTCACCCAGGCCTTGCAGGGGGTGATCGACCGCCATGACATCCTGCGTACCGCCATGGCCTGGGAAGGTCTGGACGAGCCGGTGCAGGTGGTCTGGCGCAAGGCATCGCTGGGTGTGGAGCAAGTGCTCCTCGGTACTGGCGATGGCGACATCGCCGGTCAATTGAAGGCTCGCTTTGACGCCAGCCAGCATCGCCTGGATATCCGTGAGGCGCCGTTGATGTGCATCCGCTTTGCCGAGGATGCGCTCAACCAGCGTTGGGTGGCGAGCTTGCTCTTCCATCACATGGCGCTCGACCATACGGCGCTGGAAGTGGTGCGACATGAGATGCAGGCACACCTGCTGGGCCAGGCCGGCCAGTTGGGCGAGGCGGTGCCGTATCGCAACTACGTGGCCCAGGCCTGCCTGGGCGTCAGCCGTGAAGCGCACGAGGCGTTTTTCCGCGACATGCTCGGTGCCATCGACGAGCCGACGCTCCCGTTCGGCCTGCAGGATGTACGCGGCGATGGCAGCCTTGTCGAGGAAGCCCGGCAGGGTCTCGCGACTGATTTGAGCCGACGCCTGCGCACCCAGGCCCGCCGCTTGGGTGTGAGCGCAGCAGCGTTGCATCACTTGGCCTGGGCCCAGGTATTGGGTCGGGTCTCGGGGCGCGAAGAGGTGGTGTTTGGCACGGTGCTGATGGGGCGGATGCAGGGCGGCGAAGGCGCCGACCGGGCATTGGGAATGTTCATCAACACCTTGCCGATTGGCGTGCAGGTCGGTGCGCAAAGCGTGCGCGACGGTGTCCTGGCGACCCACGCACGGCTGACCGGCCTGTTGGGTCATGAGCATGCCTCCCTGGCGTTGGCCCAGCGTTGCAGTGGCGTCATGGCACCGACGCCATTATTCAGCGCGTTGCTCAATTACCGCCATTCGGTCGCCGAGCCCATCGCGCTGCACACCTCGTCCGCCTGGGAGGGTATCGAGGCCCTGGGCGGCGAAGAGCGCACCAATTATCCGCTGACGATGAGCGTCGATGACCTGGGAGAGGATTTCAGCCTGACGGCGTTGGTCGATTCCCGGATCGGTGCCCAGCGCGTCTGTGGTTATATGCAAGTGGCGTTGGAAAGCCTGGTCGAGGCCCTGGAGCACGCTCCGCAGACGCCGTTGCACCGCCTGGCAATCTTGCCGCCGGCCGAACGCAAGCAATTGCTTGAAACCTGGAATGCGACCGGGGCGACGTATACCCATGATCTGCTGATCCATCGGCAATTCGAAACCCAGGCCGCGGCGCACCCGCAAGCGATGGCGGTGGTGTACGTCGACCAGGCATTGACTTACTGCGAACTCAATGCCCGGGCGAACCAGGTTGCGCACCGTCTGCTGGCGCTGGGCGTTTGCCCGGACGACCGGGTGGCGATCTGTGTCGAGCGTAGCCTGGACATGATCGTCGGCCTGTTGGGCGTGCTGAAAGCCGGGGCCGGCTATGTCCCCGTTGACCCGGCCTACCCGGCGGAGCGTATTGCCTACCTGTTGCAAGACAGTGCACCGGTTGCGGTGTTGGCGCAGACCATCACTCACAGTTTGCTGATCGATGCCTCGGTGCCGGTGATCGATCTCGACAGCGCCGATTGGCAGGACGAATCCGTTTCCAACCCCGAGGTGTCGGGGCTCGAAGCCCGCAACCTGGCGTATGTGATCTACACGTCCGGTTCCACCGGCCTGCCCAAGGGCGTGATGGTCGAACATCGCAACCTCAGCAACCTGGTGGGCTGGCATTGCCAGGCCTTCGACGTGAAACGTGGCAGTCGCACCTCCAGTGTCGCCGGTTTCGGTTTCGATGCGGCGGCCTGGGAGATCTGGCCTTCGTTGTGTGCGGGAGCGACGTTGCTGTTGCCGCCGGCCCATGCGGGCAGCGAGGACGTCGGCGCACTGCTCGACTGGTGGCAGGCCCAGGCGCTGGACGTGTGCTTCCTGCCCACTCCCATTGCCGAATACGCGTTTGGCCGTAACCTGGGGCACGATCAACTGCGCACCTTGCTGATTGGCGGCGACCGCCTGCGCAAGCTGCCGGCCGATCTCCCCTTCGAACTGATCAACAATTACGGCCCCACGGAAACCACGGTGGTGGCCACCTCGGGGCGGATCGATGCCTCGCAGGCGGTGTTGCATATCGGCAGACCGGTAGCCAACACCCAGGTCTACTTGCTCGATGCCCACCTGCAACCGGTTCCGGTTGGCGTGGCGGGTGAGCTGTACATCGGTGGCGCCGGGGTTGCGCGGGGTTATTTGAACCGTGCGCAGTTGACCGCCGAGCGCTTTGTGAAGGACCCGTTCAGCACCGTGCAGGACGCGCGCATGTACCGCACCGGTGACCTGGGGCGCTATTTGCCGGACGGCAACATCGACTACCTGGGGCGCAACGACAGCCAACTGAAGATTCGTGGCTTGCGCATCGAGCTGGGTGAAATAGAAGCCAGGCTCGGCGCGTGCGTCGGTGTGCGCGAGGCGGTTGTCGTCGCGGTGGGAGAGGCCCCGGATGACCAGCGACTGGTGGCGTACTACACGGCGCACGACAGCCTGGATCAAGGGTTGACGGCCCAAAACCTGCGCGAACAATTGCAAGTGCATCTGCCCAGCCACATGGTGCCGGCGGCCTATATGCGCCTGGACGCCTTGCCCCTGACGCCGAACGGTAAACTCGACCATCGGGCCTTGCCTATCCCGGACAGCGAGGCCTATTCGGGGCGTGGGTATGAAGCCCCGCAAGGCGAGGTTGAAACGGCGTTGGCGCGGATCTGGTCCGAGCTGCTCAAGGTCGAGCGCGTCGGCCGTCACGACCATTTCTTCGAACTGGGCGGGCATTCGCTGCTGGCCGTCAGCCTGATCGAACGGATGCGCCAGGCGGGGCTGAGCGCCGACGTCGGCGTGCTGTTCAGCCAGTCGACCCTGGCGGCATTGGCGGCGGCAGTCGGCAGTGGCCGCGAGGTCCGTGCCCCGGTAAACCTGATTCCAGTGAATTGCGCACACATCACGGCGGACATGTTGCCGATGGTTGACCTGGACCAGGACGCCATCGACCGGATCGCATCGACGGTACCGGGCGGCGCCGGCAATGTGCAGGACATCTACCCCCTGGCACCTCTGCAGGAGGGCATTCTTTACCATCACCTGGCCGCCGAGCGCGGCGATCCCTATGTGCTCCAGACTCAATTCGCCTTCGACAATCGTGGACGCCTGGAAGACTTTTCCCAAGCCCTGCAAAAGGTCATTGACCGTCACGACATTCTGCGCACGTCGGTGCTGTGGGAAGGGTTCGAACAGCCAGTGCAAGTCGTCTGGCGCAAGGCACTGCTGATCCAGCAAGAACTGATCCTGGACCCGGCCGTTGGAGATGTCGCGGCGCAGTTACATGAGCGTTTCGACTCGCGGCAGCACCGCCTGGAGATTACCCGGGCACCGATGCTGCGCCTGGTTTATGCCCACGATGCCGATAACGATCGTTGGCTGGGGATGCTGCTGTTCCACCACATGGCCCTGGACCACACCGCATTGGAGGTGGTGCAGCAGGAGATGCAGGCGCATCTGCTGGGGCAGGCTGGACAGTTGGGCGTCGCGATGCCGTATCGCAATTATGTGGCCCAGGCCCGATTGGGCGTGAGCGCTGAAGCCCACGAAATATTCTTCCGTGACATGCTTGGTGACGTCGACGAGCCAACGCTGCCGTTCGGCTTGCAGGATGTACAGGGCGATGGCAGCGACATCGAGGAAGCCCGCCAGGACGTCGAAGCCGGCCTGAGTCGCCGGCTGCGGGCCCAGGCACGTCTGCTTGGGGTGAGCGCGGCGAGCTTGTACCACCTGGTTTGGGCGCAAGTCCTGGGCAAGGTGTCGGGCAAGGACGATGTGGTGTTCGGCACGGTGCTGCTGGGCCGGATGCAGGGAGGCGAGGGTGCCGACCGAGCGCTGGGCATGTTCATCAACACCTTGCCATTACGGGTCAGTGTCGGACAAACCGGTGTGCGTGCGGGCGTGAAAGCAACCCATGCTCGCCTGACCGCATTGCTGGGTCATGAACACGCCGCATTGGCGCTGGCACAACGCTGCAGTGGTGTGCAGGCACCGACGCCATTGTTCAGTGCCTTGCTCAACTACCGTCACACCGCCGTGGCGACCTCGGCCGAGGCGCTGTCAGCCTGGAACGGTATCCAGGTGTTGGGCGGCGAAGAGCGTACTAACTACCCGTTGATGTTGTCGGTGGACGATCAGGGCGAGGCGTTCAGTTTCACCGTCATGACCCCCGCGCGCATTGGTGCGCAGCGGCTTTGTGGTTATGTGCAACACACGCTGGAAAGCCTGGTCGCGATGCTTGAGCAGCAGCCGGACCTGCCCTTGCAGCAGGTGTCGATCCTGCCGACGTCGGAAAGCGAGAAGTTGTTGGTGACGTTCAACGCCACCGCGGCGGACTACCCGCGGCAGCAGACGATTCATGGGTTGTTCGAGGCGCAGGTTCAGCGTACGCCGGATGCGGTGGCGGTGATTCGCGGCGGGCAACGCCTGAGCTACGGGGAACTGAACGAGCGGGCCAACCGCCTGGCCCATTACCTGCGCAAGCAGGGCGTAGAGCCCGATTCGCGGGTGGCGATCTGCGTCGAGCGCGGCATCGACATGGTTGTTGGCTTGCTGGCGATTCTCAAGGCCGGCGGTGGTTATGTGCCGCTGGATCCGGCGTATCCGTTGGATCGGATTGCCTACATGCTCCAGGACAGCGCCCCGGCAGCGGTATTGGCACAAGACGCTACGGTCGGGCTGTTAAGTGATGCCCCCATGGCAGTGATCAACCTCGACAGCGGGCTGTGGCAGGACGAATCCGTCCAGAATCCAGAGATTATGGAGCTGACGTCCTCGCACCTGGCCTACGTCATTTACACCTCGGGTTCGACGGGTCTGCCTAAAGGCGTGATGATCGAACACCGCAACACAGTGAACTTCCTGACCTGGGCCCATCGCTCCTTCGATGACGCCACATTGTCGAAAACCCTGTTCTCGACTTCGCTGAACTTCGACCTGGCCGTCTACGAGTGCTTCGCGCCGTTGACCTCCGGCGGCAGCATCGACGTGGTCACTAATGTGCTGGAACTGCAACAGGGCGAGCACGACATTACCTTGATCAACACCGTACCGTCGGCCCTCAAGGCGCTGCTGGAATCGGGCGGGTTGGGCGAGGGCGTCGATACGGTGAACGTCGCCGGTGAAGCCTTGAAGCGCAGTTTGGTGGAAGCGTTGTTCGAACAGACCCAGGTCAAGCGCCTGTGCAACCTCTACGGCCCTTCGGAAACCACGACGTATTCGAGTTGGGTGTCGATGGCCCGTGAAGACGGCTTTGCCGCGCATATCGGTAAACCGGTGGCGAACACCCAGTTCTATCTGCTGGATGAACACGGGCAGCCGGTGCCACTGGGCGTTCCGGGCGAAATCTACATCGGTGGTGCTGGGGTGGCGCGGGGTTATTTGAACCGCGAGGACCTGACGGCTGAGCGTTTCCTGAAAGACCCGTTCAGCACGACTCCGAATGCCCGCATGTATCGCACCGGCGACCTGGGCCGCTACCTGCCGGACGGCAACATCGAATACCTGGGCCGCAACGACGACCAGGTGAAGATCCGTGGTTTCCGCATCGAACTGGGCGAGATCGAAGCCAAGCTCGCCCGCCACGAAGCGCTGAAAGAAACCGTAGTCCTGGCCCGCGAAGACATACCAGGCGACAAGCGCCTGGTCGCCTATTTCACCCAACACTCGCCGGACGAAGCCGTAGACATCGAAACCCTGCGCACGCACCTGCAAACGCAGTTGCCAGCGTATATGGTGCCCGCCGCCTACGTGCGCCTCGACGCACTACCGCTGACACCCAACGGCAAGCTCGACCGCAAGGCCTTGCCAGCACCGGACCTCGACGCGCTGATCACCCGTGGCTACGAAGCCCCGCAAGGCGAGGTCGAAACCACCCTGGCGCGGCTCTGGCAAGATTTGCTCAAGGTCGAACGCGTAGGCCGTCACGATCACTTCTTCGAACTGGGCGGGCATTCGCTGCTGGCCGTCAGCTTGATCGAGCGGATGCGCCAGGCCGGCTTGAGCGCCGACGTGCGCGTACTGTTCGGCCAACCGACCCTCGCCGCGTTGGCGGCGGCAGTGGGGGGTGGCAGTGAAATCGACGTCCCGGCCAATGGCATCCCGTTCGGCTGCGAGCGGATCACGCCAGACATGCTGACGCTGACAAACCTTGACCAGGACGCTATCGACCGTATCGTGTCGACGGTGCCGGGTGGCGCCCGCAACGTGCAAGAAATCTACCCGGTGGCACCGTTGCAGGAAGGCATTCTTTACCATCACCTGTCGGCTGGGCAGGGCGATCCCTATGTCTTGCACGCGCAGTTTGCCTTTGACAACCGTGAGCGCCTCGACGCGTTCACCCAGGCCCTGCAAAGCGTCATCGATCGTCACGACATCTTGCGCACCGCCATCCTCTGGGAAGGTCTCGACGCGCCTCGACAAGTGGTCTGGCGCGAAGCGCGGCTGGGCCTTGAAGAGCTGGTGCTGGACCCACAGGCCGGAGCGATCACCCAGCAGCTGCAGCACCGATTCGACGTCCGGGACTACGCCCTTGATATGTCCCAGGCACCGCTGATGCGCCTGGCCTTTGCCCAAGACACACCCAACCAGCGCTGGGTGGCGATTTTGTTGTTCCATCACATCGCCCTCGATCATGCGGCGCTGAAAGTGGTACAGGCCGAGATGCAGGCATACCTGCTGGGGCAGGTCGGTCAACTGGACGTCCCGGTACCGTACCGCAACTACGTGGCCCAGGCTCGCTTGGGTGTGGATCATCAAGGGCAGGAAGCCTTCTTCCGCGACATGCTCGGCGACGTAGACGAACCCACGCTGCCGTTCGGTTTGCAGCCGGTGCAGGGTGACAGCGATGACATCGAGGATGCGAGCCTGCTGCTCGACAGCGATCTGAGTCGTCGGCTGCGGCGCCTGGCACGCCAGTCAGGCGTGGGCGTCGCTAGCTTGCATCACTTGGCCTGGGCACGCGTGCTGGGACAGGCGTCCGGCAAGCAGAACGTGGTGTTTGGTACGGTGCTGATGGGCCGGATGCAGGGCGGCCAGGGGGCTGACCGTGCCTTGGGCATGTTCATCAACACCTTGCCCCTTCGTGTGAGCGTGGGCGACCAGGCCGTCAAGACCGGCATCAAGGCGGTCCACGGGCAATTGACCGCACTGTTGGGGCATGAGCACGCCTCGTTGGCACTGGCCCAGCGTTGCAGCAGCGTGGCTGCGCCGCTGCCGCTGTTCAGCGCGTTGTTGAACTACCGCAACTCCAGCGAACAGACCGATACCGAGGCGGCATTGTCGGCCTGGCAGGGCATCGAGACACTGGGGGGCGAAGCACGTACCCACTACCCCTTGACGCTGTGTATCGACGACTTGGGTGAAGATTTCGCCCTGACCGTCCTGGCCACGAGCGGTGTCGGTGCGCAGCGAGTCTGTGCCTACATGGCAACCGCGCTGCAAAGCCTGGCCACGGCATTGGAATCCACCCCGGCATCGCGCTTGCAGGCCCTGGTGGTAGTGCCGCAGGCCGAGCGTCAACAGGTATTGATTGACTTCAACGCCACCACTCGCCGCTATCCCCAGGACAGGACCGTCCATGGCCTGTTCGAGGCGCAGGTCACGCAGCGTCCGCAAGCCATTGCGGCCGCACACAATGCCCAAAGCCTGACGTACACCGAGTTGAACCACCGGGCCAATGGCCTGGCCCGTCATCTGGTCGGCCTGGGTGTGCAACCGGGCGATCGGGTGGCGATTGCCCTGGAGCGTTCGCTCGAGCTGTTGGTCAGCCAATTGGCGATTCTCAAATGTGCTGGCGTCTATGTACCGTTGGATGTCAGCGCGCCGCTGGAACGGCAACAGTTCATGGTGCAGGACAGCGGGGCGCAAGTCGTGCTGACGTCGAGCACGGCGCTAGCGCCTGAAGCCTCGCAACGGCTGGACCTGGACACGCTGGTCCTCAATGAAACCGCCGATAACCTCGATCTGGTGCAAAGCAGCGAAACGGTGGCCTACATCATGTACACCTCCGGTTCCACCGGCACCCCGAAAGGTGTACTGGTGCCGCACCGGGCGATCAACCGACTGGTGATCAACAACGGTTACGCCGACTTCAACGCCGAGGACCGGGTCGCCTTTGCCTCCAACCCGGCCTTCGACGCCAGCACCCTCGACGTCTGGGCACCGTTGCTCAATGGCGGTTGCGTGGTGGTGGTCGACCAGGACGTGCTGTTGTCCCAGACGGATTTCCAGGCGCTGTTGCTCGAGCAATCGGTGAGTGTGCTGTGGATGACCGCTGGCCTGTTCCACCAATACGCCGCCGGGCTGATGCCGGTGTTCGCCCAACTGCGCTACCTGATCGTCGGTGGCGATGTGCTCGACCCGGCGGTGATCGGTCGCGTTCTGAAGGAAGGCGCGCCGGCTCACTTGCTCAACGGCTACGGCCCGACCGAAGCCACCACCTTCACCACCACCCATGAAATCAAAGCCGTCGGCGAGGGTGGCGTCCCGATTGGTCGTCCGATTGGCAACACCCGCGTCTATGTGCTGGACGCCAACCAACAGACGGTGCCCATCGGCGTGGCCGGCGAGTTGTACATCGGCGGCGATGGCGTGGCGAAAGGGTATTTGAATCGCCCTGAACTGACCGCCGAGAAGTTCGTTGCAGACCCGTTCAATGCCGATCCCGGTGCCTTGCTGTATCGCACCGGCGACCTGGCCCGCTGGCGCACGGACGGCACGGTGGATTACCTGGGCCGCAACGACGACCAGGTGAAGATCCGCGGTTTCCGTATCGAACTGGGCGAGATCGAAGCCCGGCTCGGCCAGCATGACGCGGTCAAGGACGCCGTGGTGCTGGTGCGCGAAGACGTCCCGGGCGAGAAGCGCCTGGTGGCGTACTTCACGCCACGGGACCTGGACGTTGCGCCACACATCGAGACGCTGCGTACTCATTTGCAGGGGCAATTGCCGGACTACATGATTCCGGTGGCCTACGTGCGGCTCGACGCACTGCCGTTGACCGCCAACGGCAAGCTCGACCGCCGTGCACTGCTGGCGCCGGACAGCGACGCTTACGTCAGCCGTGAATATGAAGCCCCGCAAGGCGAGGTCGAGCAGCTATTGGCACAACTCTGGGCCGAACTGCTCAGGGTTGACCAGGTCGGTCGCCACGACAATTTCTTCGAGCTGGGCGGCCATTCGCTGCTGGCGGTCACGCTGATCGAACGCATGCGCCAGGTCGGCTTGAGCGCTGACGTGCGGGTGTTGTTCAGTCAGCCGACCTTGGCTGCGCTGGGCGCGGCCATCGGCAGTGGCCGGGAGGTGGATGTCCCGGTGAACCGGATTGTTCCGGACTGCGGACGGATCACCCCGGACATGCTCACGCTGATCGACCTTGATCAGGCGACCATTGACCGGGTCGTGGCGACAGTGCCGGGAGGGGCACCGAATGTGCAGGACATCTACCCGCTGGCACCACTGCAGGACGGCATTCTCTACCATCACCTGTCCGCCGAGCAGGGCGACCCCTATGTCTTGAAAACCGTGTTCGAACTGCAAAGTCGCGACCGGCTGGTGGCGTTTGTGGACGCGCTGCAATACGTCATCGACCGGCACGACATCCTGCGCACCAGCGTGGTGTGGCAAGGCTTCGACGCGCCGATCCAAGTGGTGTGGCGCGAAGCGAAACTGCATCTGGAGGAGGTCGCCCTGGACATTGCCAAGGGCGAGATCGCAGCGCAGTTGCAGGAGCGTTTCGACCCGCAACACTACCGGCTGGACATCACCCAGGCCCCGCTGATGCGTCTGGTCTTTGCCGAAGACGCGGTCAACCAGCGCTGGGTCGCGGTGTTGTTGTTCCACCATATGGCCCTCGACCACACGGCCCTGGAAGTGGTGCAGCACGAGATGCAGGCGCACCTCCTGGGCCAGGCCGGCCAGTTGCCTGCGGCAATGCCGTACCGCAACTATGTGGCGCAAGCGCGCCTGGGCGTGAGTCAACACGAGCACGAAGGGTTTTTCCGCGAGATGCTCGGCGATGTCGACGAGCCGACCTTGCCCTTCGGCTTGCAGGACGTGAGCGGCGACGGGCAGGCCATCGAGCATGCCCGGCAAGTTGTCGAGGCGACCTTGAGCCAGCGTCTGCGGGCACAAGCCCGGCAGTTGGGGGTGAGTGCCGCCAGCCTGGTCCACCTGGCCTGGGCGCAGGTATTGGGGCGAGTATCAGGCAAGGACGATGTGGTGTTCGGTACGGTCCTGCTGGGCCGGATGCAGGGCGGCGATGGCGCTGATCGGGCGCTGGGCATGTTCATCAATACTTTGCCGTTGCGGGTCGGAGTGAACAGCCAAGGCGTGCGCGAGGGGGTGAAAGCCACTCACGCAAGGCTGACTGGGTTGTTGGGCCATGAGCACGCCTCGCTGGCCTTGGCCCAGCGTTGCAGTGGCGTGGTTGCGCCGCTGCCGCTGTTCAGCGCGCTGCTCAATTACCGACACAGCGCCAGCGCAGCGGCCGAGGTCTCGAATGAAACCCTGGCCGCGTGGGAGGGCATCGAGTTCCTCAGCAACGAAGAACGGACCAACTACCCACTGACCCTGTCGGTGGACGACCTGGGCGACGGTTTCATGCTGAGTGCCCTGGTGGTGCAAGGGATCGGCGCGGCGCGCATCTGCGCCTACATGCACACGGCCCTGGAAAGCCTGGTGCAGGCCCTCGAACACACGCCCCAGATGCCACTCAACCGCTTGGAGATGCTGCCGGAAAGCGAACGCCACCAGTTGCTGGTGGACTTCAACGCCACCCAACGCGCCTATCCCCATGAGCAAACCGTCCTGGAGCTGTTCGAAGCCCAGGCCGCGGACTTGCCGCAGGCGATTGCGGCGGTGCACGGGCAGCGGCAAGTGACTTACGCGCAGCTGAACGAGCGGGCCAACCGCCTGGCCCATCACCTGATCGGCCTCGGCGTGCAGCCGGATGACTGCGTGGCGATCCTGTTGCCACGCTCCATCGAGCTGCTGGCCAGTCAACTGGCGATCCTCAAATGCGCGGCGGCCTACGTGCCGCTGGACCGCAACGCCTCCCTGGAGCGCCAGGGCTTCATGCTCGACGATTGCCAGGCCAAGTGCCTGCTGACGTTCAGTACCGAGGCCGTGCCCGACGGCGCTTCGCGCATCGATCTGGACACGCTGGACAGCCAGGGGTCGCTGCACAACCCGGCATTGGCGCAGTCCAGTGAATCGATCGCCTACATCATGTACACCTCGGGTTCCACTGGCACCCCGAAAGGCGTGCTGGTTCCCCATCGGGCGATCAACCGCCTGGTGATCAACAACGGTTATGCCGATTTCAACGAACACGACCGCATCGCCTTCGCCTCCAACCCGGCGTTCGACGCCAGCACCATGGACGTCTGGGGCGCCTTGCTCAATGGCGGGCAAGTGGTGGTGATCGACCATGAAACCCTGCTCCAGCCTTCGCGGTTTGCCCAGGTGCTGGAGGATTCGGGCGTCACGGTGCTGTTCGTGACCACGGCGATCTTCAACCAGTATGTGCAGCTCATTCCCCAGGCCATTGGCCGCTTGCGCATCCTGTTGTGTGGCGGCGAGCGGGCCGATGTGGCGTCGTTCCGGCGTTTGCTGGACCTGGCGCCGAGTTTGCGCCTGGTGCACTGCTACGGCCCGACCGAAACCACCACCTACGCCACCACCCTTGAGGTGAAGGCCGTGGCGGCGGATGCCGAATGCGTGCCCATCGGCGGACCGATCGGCAACACCCAGGTTTATGTGCTCGACGCGCGCCAACAGTTGGCACCGTTGGGTGTCGTCGGCGAGATGTACATCGGCGGCAAAGGCGTGGCCAAGGGTTACCTGAACCGGCCGGACCTGACCGCGGAGAAATTCATCGCCGACCCGTTCAGCCATGAGCCTGATGCGTTGCTGTACCGCACCGGTGACCTCGGCCGCTGGTTGCCGGACGGCAGCCTGGAATGCCTGGGGCGTAACGACGACCAAGTGAAAATCCGCGGTTTCCGCATCGAGCTGGGCGAGATCGAAGCCAAGCTGGTGGCCTGCGACGGCGTGAAGGACGCGGTGGTGCTGGTGCGGGCCGATGAAACGGGCGAGAAACGCCTGGTGGCCTATGTCATTGCCCAACCGCAGGTGACGCTGAGCGTGGTCGGGTTGCGCGAGCAATTGTCCGCGACCCTGGCCGACTACATGGTGCCGGCGGCGTTCGTGATGCTGTCGGCGTTCCCGTTGACCCTCAACGGCAAGGTGGACCGCAAGGCTCTGCCGGCACCGGATGCCGAGGCGTACGCCAGCCAGGCCTACGAGGCACCGCAAGGCGAGATCGAACAGGTCTTGGCCGACCTGTGGGCCGAGCTGTTGAAAGTGGAGCGGGTCGGTCGCCACGACAATTTCTTCGAACTGGGCGGGCATTCGCTGCTGGCGGTGACGCTGATCGAACGCATGCGCCAGGCTGGCTTGAGCGCCGACGTGCGCGTGCTGTTCAGCCAACCGACCCTGGTCGCACTGGCCGCGGCGATTGGCAGCGGCAGGGAAGTCAGCGTGCCGGCGAACCTGATTCCCTTGGATTGCGACCGCATCACCCCCGAACTGTTGCCGCTGGTCAACCTGTCCCAGGACACCCTCGACCAGATCGTCGCCACGGTGCCAGGCGGCGCGCGCAACGTGCAGGATATCTACCCCCTGGCACCGTTGCAGGAAGGGATTTTGTATCACCACTTGGCCGCCGAACAGGGCGACCCCTACGTGCTGCAAACCCAGTTCGCCTTCGACAACCGGGAACGCCTCGACGCGTTCATCGGTGCGCTGCAAGTGGTGATCGATCGCCACGACATCTTGCGCACCAGTGTGGTCTGGGAAGGGTTGGATGAGCCGGTGCAGGTGGTCTGGCGCCAAGTGGTGCTGGAGCCGCAGTGCATTGTTGCCGATACCACGGCTGGCGACGTTGTCACGCAACTGGCCAGCCGTTTTGATGCGCGGCACAGTCGCCTGGATTTGGGCCGGGCGCCGCTGCTGCACCTGGCTTACGCACGGGATGAAGCCCAGGATCGCTGGGTCGCGATTTTGTTGTTCCATCACCTGGCCCTGGACCACACCGCCCTGGACGTGATGCAGCACGAGATGCAAATGCACCTGTTGGGCCAGGACGAACACTTGACCGCATCGGTGCCGTACCGCAACTACGTGGCCCAGGCTCGCCTGGGGACGAGTGAACAGGAACACGAAACATTCTTCCGCGACATGCTCGGCGATATCGACGAGCCGACGCTGCCATTCGGCCTGGCCCAGGTCCAGGGCGACGGGCGCGGCATCGAGGAAGCGAAAGTGTTTGTCGATGACGCCTTGAGCCTGCGCCTGCGGGCTCAGGCCCGCCAGCTGGGCGTCAGTGCCGCCAGCCTGGTCCATTTGGCCTGGGCTCAGGTCCTGGCGGTGGCGTCGGGGCAGGAAAGTGTGGTGTTCGGTACGGTCTTGCTGGGCCGGATGCAAGGCGGCGACGGTGCCGACCGGGCCTTGGGCATGTTCATCAACACTTTGCCGATCTGCGTGCCCGTGAATGAGCAAAGCGTGCGGGATGCGGTGAAGACCACTCATGCGCGCCTGACCGGGTTACTGGGGCATGAGCATGCTTCCCTGGCCTTGGCCCAACGCTGCAGCGGGGTGGCCTCGCCAGCGCCGCTGTTCAGTGCGCTGCTGAACTTTCGCCACAGTTCATTGCAGGTGACGGATGAGGGCCTGTCGGCCTGGAGCGGCATGCAAATGTTGTCCAGCGAGGAGCGCACCAACTACCCGTTGACGCTCAACGTCGACGACCTGGGCGAAGGCTTCAGCCTGACGGTGCAGGTCGAGTCCCTGATCGGTGCGCAACGTATCTGTGATTATGTGCAGGTGGCCCTGCAGAGCTTGGTCGATACCCTGGAACACGCGCCGCAAACGGCGGTGCGCAATCTCGCGGTGTTGCCGGCGGCCGAACGCAAGCAACTGCTGGAAACCTGGAATGCGCCAGAGGCGGCCTATGCCCATGACGCGCTGATCCATCGCCAGTTCGAGGCTCAGGTTGCGGCGCAACCCGACGCGGTGGCGGTGGTGTTCGAGGAGCAGGCACTGACCTACGGCGAACTCAACGCCCAGGCTAACCAGCTCGCCCATCGCCTGCTGTCGTTGGGCATTTGCCCGGATGACCGGGTGGCGATCTGTGTCGAGCGCGGTTTGGACATGATCGTCGGCCTGCTGGGCATCTTGAAGTCGGGCGCTGGCTACGTACCGCTGGACCCGGCTTCCCCGGCGGAACGCATCGCCTACATGCTCGAGGACAGCTCCCCTGTGGCGATCGTGGTGCATGCCGCCACCCAGGCGCTGCTGGCCGAAGAGTCCGTACGGGTGATCGAACTCGATAGCCCGGCGTTGCGCAACCAGTCCACCGTCAACCCGCAAGTGCCTGGCCTGACGTCGTCGCAGTTGGCCTACGTGATCTACACCTCGGGGTCCACCGGCCTGCCCAAAGGGGTGATGGTCGAGCACCGCAACGTCGCACGGCTGTTTTCGGCGACCCAACCGTGGTTCGAGTTTGGTCCGCAAGACGTCTGGGCGCTGTTCCATTCCTTCGCGTTCGATTTCTCGGTCTGGGAAATCTGGGGCGCCTTGACCCACGGCGGTCGCCTGTTGGTGGTGCCGCAACTGGTCAGTCGCTCCCCGCAAGACTGTTATGCGTTGTTGTGCGAGGCCGGTGTGACCGTACTGAACCAGACGCCAAGCGCCTTCCGGCAGTTGATTGCGGCCCAGGGCGAAAGCGAGCTGCGCCACAGCCTGCGCCAGGTGATCTTTGGCGGTGAAGCGCTGGAAACCGGGATGCTCAAGCCCTGGTATGCCCGTGTTGCCAATGCTGGGACGCAGTTGGTGAACATGTACGGCATCACCGAAACGACGGTGCACGTGACCTATCGTCCGCTTGAAACGGCCGATGCGCAGTTGACGGGCGTGAGCCCGATCGGCAAGCGCATTCCCGACCTGCAACTGTACGTGCTCGACGCCCGGCGTGAGCCGGTGCCGGTGGGGGTGGTGGGTGAGATGTACGTGGGCGGTGCGGGCGTGGCCCGGGGTTATCTGAACCGTCCGGAATTGACCCAGGAACGCTTTATCGACGATACCTTTAGCGGGCGTGAAGGGGCGCGCTTGTACCGGACCGGCGACCTCGGTCGTTGGTTGGCGGACGGCAGCATCGAATACCTGGGCCGCAATGACGACCAAGTGAAGATCCGTGGTTTCCGGATCGAGCTGGGCGAGATCGAAGCGACGCTGACGGCCTGCGAGGGTATCCGCGAGGCCGTGGTCATCGCCCGTGAAGACGCGCCGGGCGACAAGCGACTGGTGGGCTATGTGATTGCTGCGCAAGGTGCGCAACCGTCTGCCGCCGAGCTGCGTACACAATTACTGGCTTCGCTGGCGGACTACATGGTGCCCAGCGCGTTCGTGGTCCTCGAGGCGTTCCCGCTGACCACCAACGGCAAGCTAGATCGCAAGGCCTTGCCGGTACCGGATCAGTCGGCGGTGGCGGCCCGCGAATACGAAGCGCCGCAAGGCGAGGCCGAGACGGCTATCGCCGCGATCTGGCAAGACTTGCTGGACCTTGAGCAGATCGGTCGTCACGACAATTTCTTTGAACTGGGCGGCCATTCACTGTTGGCGGTGAAGCTGATCGAGCGCATGCGCCACGTCGGCTTGAGTGCCGACGTACGGGTGCTGTTCGGTCAACCGACGCTGGCGGCCCTGGCGGCCGCGGTGGGTGGGCACACGGAAGTCGTGGTGCCGGGCAATGCGATCCCGGACGGCTGCACGCGAATCACCCCGGACATGTTGCCCTTGGCCGATCTGGACCAGGATGCCATTGACCGGATCGTAGCCATGGTGCCGGGTGGCGTGGCGAATGTGCAGGACATCTACGCCCTGGCGCCGTTGCAGGAGGGGATTCTGTATCACCACATCGCCGCCGCCCAGGGCGATCCCTACTTGCAATACGTGATGTTCGCCTTCGACAGCTTCGCCCATGTGGAGCATTTCACCCAGGCGCTGCAAGCCGTTGTCTCCCGTCACGATATCCTGCGCACCGGGGTGCTCTGGGAAGGCCTGGCCGAGCCCATGCAGGTGGTCTGGCGTGAGGCGCGGTTGGTGGTCGAATCGGTTGAACTGGACCCGGCGGCCGGGGTGGTTGCCACGCAGCTGCATCAGCGTTTCGACCCTCGGCACTATCGCCTGGACATCCGTCAGGCGCCACTGATGCGGGTCGCTTTTGCGCAAGACCCGGCCAACCAGCGCTGGGTGGGCATGCTGTTGTTCCATCACCTGGTGGACGACGCCACATCGCTGGCCGTGCTGTCGACGGAGATCTCGGCGCACATGCTCGGCCAGGCGCAACGCTTGCCGGTATCGGTGCCGTACCGCAACTACGTGGCCCAGGCGCGGTTGGGCGTGAGTCGCGAGGCCCATGAACGGTTCTTCCGCGACATGCTCGGTGATGTCGACGAGCCAACGTTGCCGTTCGATTTACAGGATGTGCAAGGCGATGGCAGCGGCATCGAAGAGGTGCGCCAGGAGGTCGAGGCCGACCTCAGCCGTCGGCTGCGGGTCCAGGCGCGTCAGCTCGGGGTGAGCGCGGCGAGCTTGTATCACCTGGTCTGGGCCCAGGTCCTGGGCACGGTGTCGGGTCGCGACGACGTGGTGTTCGGCACCGTGTTGGTCGGGCGGATGCAGGGCGGCGAGGGCGCTGACCGGGCACTGGGGATGTTCATCAATACGTTGCCGTTGCGGGTGAACCTGGGGCAGACCGGTGTGCGTGCCGGCGTGAAAGCGACCCATGCCCGACTGACCGCCTTGCTTGGCCATGAGCACGCCTCGCTGGTGCTGGCGCAACGTTGCAGCGGCGTGGAGGCACCGACGCCGTTGTTCAGTGCCTTGCTCAACTATCGCCACACCGGCGCGGCAGCTTCCGCCGAAGCCTTGTCGGCCTGGGACGGCATCCAGGTGTTGGGTGGCGAAGAGCGGACCAACTACCCGCTGACATTGTCGGTGGATGACCAGGGCGAGGCGTTCAGCTTCTCCGTCATGACCCCGGCGCGCATCGGCGCCCAGCGGCTGTGTGGGTATGTGCGGCAGGCACTGGAAGGTTTGATCCAGATGCTGGAGCAGGCACCCGAGGCGCCGTTGCACCAGTTGTCGATCCTGCCGCCGAGCGAGCGCCTGAAACTGTTGGCCGAGTTCAATACCGGTGGCGCCGATGAGCCGCAGGAGCAGACCGCTCTCGGGCTGTTCGAAGCCCAGGTCCAACGCACGCCGGACAACGTGGCCGTTCAGCATGGAGGGCACTCGTTGAGTTATCGGCAGTTGGATGCGCGCGCCAACCAGTTGGCGCATTACCTGCGCAAGCAGGGCGTGCAGCCAGACTCGCGCGTCGCGATCTGTGTTCAGCGCAGCGCCGAGATGGTGATCGGGCTGTTGGCGATCCTCAAGGCGGGCGGTGGTTATGTGCCGTTGGATCCGGCGTATCCTGCCGAGCGGATTGCCTACATGTTGGCCGACAGCGAGCCGGCTGCGGTGCTGGCCCAGGCAGCGACCCGCGGGTTCCTGTCACAGGTTCAGGTGCCGTTGATCGATCTGGACGGCGGTCCGTGGCAAGACGAGCCGGAGCATACCCCGCAGGTCACCGGCCTGACGCCGGTCCATCTGGCCTACGTGATCTACACCTCCGGCTCCACCGGCTTGCCCAAAGGCGTGATGGTCGAACATCGCGGCCTGCGCAACCTGCTGGACTGGTACCTCGAAGACCTGGCCTTCGACGCCGGCGACGCGGTGCTGCTGGCGTCCTCCTACAACTTCGACCTGACCCAGAAGAACATCCTCGCGCCGCTGATGGTTGGGGCCACGCTGCACCTGGCCGCCGAACCCTTCAACCCCGACGCCATCGTCGCCCAGGTCGCCGAGGCTGGGATCAGCCACCTCAATATGTCGCCCAGCGCCTTCCACGCGCTGGTGGACGCCGACCACCGACACGGCCTGGCCTGCCTGAAGCGCGTGGTGCTGGGGGGCGAGCCGATCCAGGTCGCCATGCTGGAAAAACTCGCCGAGCCACGGCCAGCGGTGATCAACAGCTACGGGCCGACCGAGTGCAGTGACGTGGTCGCCTGGTACACCGCCGACAGCGACCTTGAGACCTACCGGCACCAGTCGATCCCCATTGGCCGGCCGATTCGCAATATGCAATTGCATGTGCTGGACAGCTACGGGCAACTGTTGCCCGTGGGGGTACCTGGTGAGATCCACATCGGCGGCATCGGTGTGGCCCGCGGTTACCTCAACCTGCCGCAACTCAGCAGCGAGCGCTTCATCGCCGACCCGTTCTACGGCAAGACCGACGCTCGCTTGTACAAGACCGGTGACATCGGTCGCTGGCTGCCGGACGGTACGTTGCAGTACCTGGGGCGCAATGACGATCAGGTGAAGATCCGCGGGTTCCGTATCGAACTGGGCGAGATCGAAGCCAAGCTCGCCCAGCACGAGGGAGTGAACGAGGCCGCGGTGCTGGTCCGTGAGGACGTACCGGGGGAAAAACGCCTGGTGGCCTATTTCACCCAATACGCGCCGCACGCAATGGCGGACCTCGACGCGTTGCGTACCTGGCTACTGGCGCAACTGCCGGCCTTCATGGTGCCGGTGGCCTATGTACGCCTCGACGCCATGCCGCTGACACCCAACGGCAAGCTCAACCGCAAGGTGCTGCCGGCACCGGCCCTGGAGGCGTTCATCACCCGGGGCTACGAAGCCCCCATCGGCGAAACCGAAATCACACTGGCCCAGCTATGGGCCGAAGTCCTCAACGTAGAGCGCGTTGGCCGTCACGACCACTTCTTCGAATTGGGCGGGCATTCCTTGCTTGCTGTCAGCCTGATGGAGCGGATGCGCCAAGAAGGTATGGAAGCGGATGTGCGGACGTTGTTCGAGCAGCCCACGCTCTCGGAATACGCGGCAACGACAGAAAAAATGGAGATTGTCCTGTGAGTGTGATCGAACTGTTGGCGACACTAAAAGAAAAAGGCGTACAGCTTTCAGTCAAGGGCGATCAGCTCGTGGTACGGGGCCGCAAACAGTCCCTGGGCGAGCCGGCGGTGCTGGCCTTGTTGCGCGAGCACAAAGCCGCGCTGATCGAGTTGATCCAGGCTGGGCAATACGATGACAGCAAGGCTGGGGACATCGACATCCCAGCCAATGCCATCGCCCCCGATTGCAGGCATATCACGCCGCAGATGCTGCCACTGGTGACCCTCGACCAGCCAGCCATCGACCGCATCGTGGCCACCGTGCCGGGTGGCGCAGCCAATGTGCAGGACATCTACCCGCTGGCGCCGTTGCAGGAGGGCATTCTTTATCACCACCTGATGGCCACCCAGGGCGATCCCTACCTGTTGCAGACGCACTTCAGCATCACCCGGCAGGAGCGCCTGACGGATTTTGTCGACGCCTTGCAAAGCGTGATCGACCGCCACGACATCCTGCGCACTGCTATTGTCCGCGAGGGGTTGCAAGAGGCGGTGCAGGTGGTCTGGCGCGAGGCCCGGCTGGGAGTCAAGGACATCAGTGCCGACCTCGCCGAGGGCGACGTCATGGCGCAACTGCAGGCGCGCTTCGATCCTCGGCACTATCGCCTGGACGTCAACCAGGCGCCGCTGTTGCTGCTGGTAGTCGCCGAGGACCCGGCCAACCAGCGCTGGGTCGCCATGCTGCTGTTCCATCACATGGCCCTCGATCACGCGGCCCTGATGGTGGTGCAGAGTGAAATGCAAGCCTGGCTGATGGGGCAGAGTGGGCAATTGCAACCCGCCATCCCTTACCGTAATTATGTGGCGCGGACTCGCCAGGCCGGCCAGCGTCAGGCTGACGAGGCGTTCTTTAGCGAGATGCTGGGGGATGTGGAAGAGCCAACCTTGCCCTTCGGCCAACAGGATGTATTGGGCGACGGCAGCCGCATCGAAGAAAGCCATCAAGCCTTGACGCCGAACCTCAGTGGCCGCCTGCGGGCGCAGGCGCGCCAGCTCGGTGTGAGCGCAGCGAGCCTTTTTCACCTGGCCTGGGCCCAGGTGCTGGGCGGCATATCGGGCCGCGAGGACGTGGTGTTCGGCACGGTGATGCTGGGGCGCATGCAGGCCGGCGAAAGCCTGAGCCGGGCACTGGGCATGTTCATCAATACCTTGCCTCTGCGCGTGAACGTTGGTGCCCAGGACGTGGGCAACGGGGTGAAAAGCACCCATGCCTGGTTGAGCCGCCTGCTCAGTCACGAATATGCGTCCCTGGCCCTGGCCCAGCGTTGCAGCGGCGTGGCCGCGCCGGCGCCGCTGTTCAGCACATTGTTGAACTATCGCCACAGCGCCAGCGCCGCTCAAGTGCTCCCGGCCGAGGTCAGCCTGGCTTGGGACGGTATCGAGGCGCTGGGCGCGCAAGAGCGCACCAACTACCCGCTGATCCTTTCGGTGGACGATTTTTCCGATGACTTCGCCTTGTCGGTGCAGGCCACTGCGCTGATTGGCGCGCAACGCATCGGCGACTACATGCAAGCCGCCGTTGAAAGCCTGGTCACCGCCTTGGAGTCCGCGCCCGGAGCAATGCTTAACGACCTATCGTTCCTGCCAGAATCGGAGCGCGAACGGGTGCTGCTGTCGTTCAACGACACCGACCGTGATTATCCGCGGGAGCAGCCAATCCATGCCTTGTTCAAGGCCCAGGCCGAGGCGCGTCCGGACGCGCCGGCAGCGGTGCAGGGTGGGCAGGTTCTGACTTACCGCGAACTGGACAGCAAAGCCGGGCGTCTGGCCAGGCATTTGCTCGACCTTGGCCTGCAAGCGGGTCAAACCGTGGCGATCCTGCTGCCGCGCTCGCTCGATCTACTGGTCAGCCAGTTGGCCGTGCTCAGGTGCGCGGCGGTGTACCTGCCGCTGGACATCAACGCGCCCGCCGAGCGCCAGCAGTTCATGATCGAGGACAGCCACGCCGTGCTGGCCTTGACCCACAGCCACGAAGCCTTGGCGCCGGGCGTGCGCCGGGTGGATCTGGACAGTGCCGACCTTTCCGAGCCGTTGGTCCATTACGGCCAGCAACCCGCATCGAGCGAAGCGCCGGCCTACATCATGTACACCTCAGGTTCCACGGGGACGCCCAAGGGCGTGCTGGTGCCGCATCGGGCCATCAGCCGGCTGGTGATCAATAACGGTTATGCCGACTTCAACGAGCGGGACCGGGTGGCCTTTGCCTCCAATCCGGCCTTCGACGCCAGTACCCTGGAAGTCTGGGCACCGTTGCTCAACGGCGGTTGTGTGGTTGTGGTCGACCAGGCCGTGTTGCTGTCTCAGGAGCGCTTGCACAGGCTGTTGCTCGAGCAAGCGGTGAACGTGTTGTGGATGACGGCGGGGCTGTTTCACCAGTACGCCGACCACCTGATGGACGTGTTCGCCCAGTTGCGCTACTTGATTGTCGGGGGCGACGTGCTGGACCCGGCGGTGATCGCCCGCGTCTTGAAAGATGGCGCGCCGGCCCATCTGCTCAACGGCTACGGCCCGACGGAAGCGACGACGTTCTCGACCACCTACGAAATCAAGGCCGTCGGCGAGGGCAGCGTCCCGATTGGCCGGCCCTTGGGCAACACCCGGGTCTACATCCTCGATGCGCAGCAGCGGCCCATGCCCCAAGGCGTGGCCGGCGAGCTGTACATCGGGGGCCTGGGGGTCGCCAACGGCTACCTGAACCGCCCGGACCTGACCGCCGAGAAATTCCTTCGCGACCCGTTCGGCCAAGACGTCCAGGCCCTGATGTACCGCACCGGCGACCTCGGGCGCTTCCGGGAGGACGGCAATATCGAGTACCTGGGCCGCAACGACGGCCAGGTGAAGATCCGTGGCTTTCGCATCGAACCGGGGGAGATCGAAGCCCGCCTGGCGCAACACGCTGCGGTGAAGGAGGCGACGGTGTTGGTGCGTGAAGACGTTCCCGGCGAAAAACGCCTGGTGGCTTATTTCACCTTGCATTCAACGGATGACAGCGCAGGCATCGAAGCCCTGCGCGCACACCTGCAAAGCTGCTTGCCGGACTATATGGTACCGGCTGCCTACGTGCGCCTGGATGCCTTGCCGCTGACCCCCAACGGCAAGCTCGACCGCAAGGCCCTGCCGGTGCCGGACCAGGCGTCAATCATTACCCGGGGCTATGAGGCCCCGCTGGGTGATACCGAAATCACCTTGGCTCGACTGTGGCAGCAAGTCCTCAACGTCGAGCAGGTGGGACGTCACGATCATTTCTTCGAACTGGGCGGCCATTCCTTGCTAGCCGTGAACCTGATCGAGCAGATGCGCCAGGTCGGCTTGAGTGCCGATGTCCGCGTGCTGTTCGGCCAGCCGACCCTCGTGGCACTGGCCGCGGCGGTGGGAGGCGGCAATGAGATCGAGGTGCCGGCCAATGGCATCACCCCCGGTTGTGAGCGGATCACCCCGGCGATGCTGCCGCTGGCGACATTGACCCAGGCGGCGATCGACCGAATCGTCACCACGGTGCCGGGTGGTGTGCACAACGTGCAGGACATCTACCCGCTGGCGCCGTTGCAGGAAGGTATTCTCTATCACCATGTCTCGGCGCAGCAGGGCGATCCCTACGTGTTGCAGGCGCTGTTCGCTTTCCAGGACGAGGCGCGCCTCGAGGCATTCGCCCAGGCATTGCAAGGAGTCATCGACCGGCACGACATCCTGCGCACCTCGATCATGTGGGAGGGGCTGGAGCAGCCGATACAGGTGGTCTGGCGCAAGGCGCTGTTGAGCGTCGAGCGACTGCAGCTGGACGCGTCGGACGCCGATGCGGTGCCCCAATTGCATGCACGTTACGACTCCCGTCATCATCGCCTGGACATTCGCCAGGCCCCGCTGATGTGCCTGCGATATGTCCATGATCCGGTCAACCAGCGCTGGGTGGCGATGCTGCTGTTCCACCACATTGCCCTGGACCATACCGCCCTGGAGGTGGTGCAGCAGGAAATGCAGGCACACTTGCTGGGCCAGGCCGGTCAATTGGCCGCCGCGCTGCCGTACCGCAACTATGTGGCTCAGGCGCGCCTGGGCGTCAGCGAGCAAGAGCACGAGGCGTTTTTCCGCGAGATGCTCGGTGATGTCGACGAGCCGACCCTGCCGTTGGGGTTGCAACAGGTGCAGGGTGACGGTCGCGGCATCGAGGAGGCCAAGCTGGAAGTGGACGCCGCTTTGAGCCGCCGCTTGCGGGCGCAGGCGCGGCAGCTCGGGGTGAGTGCGGCCAGCCTGCACCATTTGGCTTGGGCACAGGTACTGGGACGTTTGTCCGCGCGGGAGGACGTGGTGTTCGGCACGGTCCTGATGGGGCGGATGCAGGGTGGCGAGGGCGCCGACCGGGTCCTTGGCATGTTCATCAACACCTTGCCGCTGCGGGTCAGCCTGGATGAGCAGGGCGCGCGCGCCGGGGTCAAGACCATCCATGGGCGGCTGACCGCATTGCTCGGTCATGAACATGCTTCGCTGGCCCTGGCGCAACGTTGCAGCCGCGTGGCCGCACCGGCCCCGTTGTTCAGTGCTCTGCTGAACTACCGGCACAGCGCGACCGGCTCTGCTTCAGCCGAGGCCATGAGCGCCTGGCAGGGCATGGAGATCCTGAGCAACGAGGAGCGGACCAATTACCCACTGACCCTGTCGGTGGACGACCTGGGCGACGGTTTCATGCTGAGTGCCCTGGTGGTGCAAGGGATCGGTGCGGCGCGCATCTGCGCCTACATGCACACGGCCCTGGAAAGCCTGGTGCAGGCCCTCGAACACACGCCCCAGACGCCACTCAACCGCTTGGAGATGCTGCCGGAAAGCGAACGCCACCTGTTGCTGGTGGACTTCAACGCCACCCAACGCGCCTATCCCCATGAGCAAACCGTCCTGGCGCTGTTCGAAGCCCAGGCCGCGGACTTGCCGCAGGCGATTGCGGCGGTGCACGGGCAGCGGCAAGTGACTTACGCGCAGCTGAACGAGCGGGCCAACCGCCTGGCCCATCACCTGATCGGCCTCGGCGTGCAGCCGGATGACTGCGTGGCGATCCTGTTGCCACGCTCCATCGAGCTGCTGGCCAGTCAACTGGCGATCCTCAAGTGCGCGGCGGCCTACGTGCCGCTGGACCGCAACGCCTCCCTGGAGCGCCAGGGCTTCATGCTCGACGATTGCCAGGCCAAGTGCCTGCTGACGTTCAGTACCGAGGCCGTGCCCGACGGCGCTTCGCGCATCGACCTGGACACGCTGGACAGCCAGGGGCCGCTGCACAACCCGGCATTGGCGCAGTCCAGTGAATCGATCGCCTACATCATGTACACCTCGGGCTCCACTGGCACCCCGAAAGGCGTGCTGGTTCCCCATCGGGCGATCAACCGCCTGGTGATCAACAACGGTTATGCCGATTTCAACGAGCACGACCGCATCGCCTTCGCCTCCAACCCGGCGTTCGACGCCAGCACCATGGACGTCTGGGGCGCGTTGCTCAATGGCGGGCAAGTGGTGGTGATCGACCATGAAACCCTGCTCGAGCCTTCGCGGTTTGCCCAGGTGCTGGAGGATTCGGGCGTCACGGTGCTGTTCGTGACCACGGCGATCTTCAACCAGTATGTGCAGCTCATTCCCCAGGCCATTGGCCGCTTGCGCATCCTGTTGTGTGGCGGTGAGCGGGCCGATGTGGCGTCGTTCCGGCGTTTGCTGGACCTGGCGCCGAGTTTGCGCCTGGTGCACTGCTACGGCCCGACCGAAACAACCACCTACGCCACCACCCTTGAGGTGAAGGCCGTGGCGGCGGATGCCGAATGCGTGCCCATCGGCGGACCGATCGGCAACACCCAGGTTTATGTGCTCGACGCGCGCCAACAGTTGGCACCGTTGGGTGTCGTCGGCGAGATGTACATCGGCGGCAAAGGCGTGGCCAAGGGTTACCTGAACCGGCCGGACCTGACCGCGGAGAAATTCATCGCCGACCCGTTCAGCCATGAACCTGATGCGTTGCTGTACCGCACCGGTGACCTCGGCCGCTGGTTGCCGGACGGCAGCCTGGAATGCCTGGGGCGTAACGACGACCAAGTGAAAATCCGCGGTTTCCGCATCGAGCTGGGCGAGATCGAAGCCAAGCTGGTGGCCTGCGACGGCGTGAAGGACGCGGTGGTGCTGGTGCGGGCCGATGAAACGGGCGAGAAACGCCTGGTGGCCTATGTCATTGCCCAACCGCAGGTGACGCTGAGCGTGGTCGGGTTGCGCGAGCAATTGTCCGCGACCCTGGCCGACTACATGGTGCCGGCGGCGTTCGTGATGCTGTCGGCGTTCCCGTTGACCCTCAACGGCAAGGTGGACCGCAAGGCGCTGCCGGCACCGGATGCCGAGGCGTACGCCAGCCAGGCCTACGAGGCACCGCAAGGCGAGATCGAACAGGTCTTGGCCGACCTGTGGGCCGAGCTGTTGAAAGTGGAGCGGGTCGGTCGCCACGACAATTTCTTCGAACTGGGCGGCCATTCGCTGCTGGCGATGAGGCTGATCGAGCGCATGCGCCAGGCCGAACTATCGGTGGATGTGCGCGTGCTGTTCAGCCAGCCAACGCTGCAGGCACTGGCCGCTGCGGTGGGCGGACACCGGGATGTGGTGGTGCCGGCCTGCGCCGTCGTCGAAGGCTGTGAGCGCATCACACCGGACATGTTGCCGCTGGCCGTATTGAGCCAGGAGGCCATCGATCGGATCGTGGCGAGCGTGCCGGGAGGAGCGCGCAACGTGCAGGAGATCTACCCACTGGCGCCGTTGCAGGAAGGCATCCTGTATCACCATTTGACGGCGAAAATGGGTGATCCGTACGTGCTGCAAACGCTGTTCGGGTTTGACCGCCGGGCCCGGTTGGATGACTTTGCCCAGGCTTTGCAGGGGGTGATTGACCGGCATGACATTCTCAGAACTTCGATGGTCTGGGAAAACCTCGACGAACCGATGCAGGTCGTGTGGCGACAGGCTCGGCTCAGCGTTGACGAGTTGGACGCGGACCCGAGCGGCGGCGATGCCGTTGCCCGGCTGTATGAGCGTTTCGATGCCCGGCATTACCGGCTGGACGTGCGGCAGGCACCGATGCTGCGTCTGGCCATCGCCGAGGACGTCGCCAACCAGCGCTGGGTCGCCATGCTGCTATTCCACCATATGGTCCTGGACCATACCGGCCTGGAAGTGCTGGAACGTGAAATGCAGGCGCAGTTGTTGTGCAAGGTCCATGAACTGGGCGAATCGGTGCCTTATCGCAACTACGTGGCCCAGGCGCGCCTGGGTGTCGATCAGCAGGCGCACGAAGCGTTTTTCCGCGACATGCTTGGCGACGTCGACGAGCCTACGTTGCCGTTCGGCCTGCGGGATGTGCAAGGCGATGGCAATGGCGTGGAAGAGGTAAAGCTGGCCGTGGAGGCGGGCTTGTGTCGCCGTCTGCGCGACCAGGCCCGCCAGTTGGGCGTCAGCGCGGCGAGCCTGATGCACTTGGCCTGGGCGCACGTCCTGGGCCGTGTCAGCGGTCGCGACGACGTGGTCTTCGGCACCGTACTATTGGGTCGCATGCAGGCCGGCGATGGAGCTGACCGGGCCCTGGGCATGTTCATCAACACCTTGCCATTGCGGGTGAGCCTGGCTGGGCAAGGTGTATACGCAGCGGTGAAGGCGACCCACAAACGACTCAGCGGCCTGCTGGGCCATGAGCACGCTCCGTTGGCACTGGCCCAGCGTTGCAGTGGCGTGGTTGCGCCAACACCGTTGTTCAGTTCGATGCTCAACTATCGTCATTGCGGGATCGAGGTGACCGCGCAGGCGCTGACGGCGTGGCAAGGCATCGAGTCGATTGGCGGTGAAGAACGGACCAATTACCCCTTGGCGCTAGCCGTGGATGATGAAGGCGAGGGCTTCAGCCTGGTGGTGCAAGCGTTGGTCGGAACCGGCGCGCGGCGTATCGGCGAGTACGTGCAGACCACGCTCGAAAGTCTGGTCAGCGCACTGGAGCAGGCGCCGGATACGCCACTGCAGGCCCTCACGAGTCTGCCGGCGGCCGAACGTCTGCATCTGTTGGAAACGTTCAATGCCACGGCGGTCGATTACCCGCAGGGCCTGACCTTGCACGGCTTGTTCGAAACACGGGTCGCGGCCTGTCCGGATGCCGTCGCGGTTGTCTCTGGCAAGGCAGAGTTGAGCTACTCGCAATTGAATACGCGCGCCAACCAGGTCGCTCATCGCCTATTGGAACTGGGCATTCGCCCGGATGACCGCGTGGCGATCTGTGCCGATCGCAGCCTGGACATGGTGGCGGGCCTGCTGGGCATTCTCAAGGCCGGCGCGGCGTATGTGCCGCTGGACCCGGATTACCCAGCCGAGCGCCTGGCCTACATGCTGGAAAACAGCGCGCCGAGAGTGGTGCTGACCCAGCGCGCCTTGCAGGCGAGCCTGCCGGCTACGCAGGCGCCGACCTTGCTGCTGGATGAGGCGCAAGGGTTCTCGATGCAGCCCACCGACAATCCGCAGGTTGAAGGCTTGCATGCCCATCACCTGGCCTATGTCATCTACACCTCGGGCTCCACGGGCCTGCCCAAAGGCGTGATGAACGAGCACGGCGCGGTGGTCAACCGGCTGTTGTGGATGCAGGACGAATACGCCTTGAGCGCCACAGACGCAGTGTTGCAAAAGACCCCGTTCAGCTTCGACGTGTCGGTGTGGGAGTTCTTCTGGCCGCTGTTCAGCGGTGCGCGGTTGGTGATGGCCCGTCCGGGCGGGCATCGTGATCCTGCCTACCTGCGCGAAGTGATCCAGGCCCAAGGCATCACCACATTGCACTTCGTGCCGTCGATGCTCGACGTGTTCCTGGCCCATGGCGAGGCAGGTCAGTGCGAAGGCTTGGTGCGGGTGATGTGCAGCGGCGAGGCGTTGCCGGGGCATCTGGTGCGGCGCTTCAAGACGCAACTGCCGCACAGCGGCTTGTACAACCTGTACGGCCCGACCGAAGCGGCGGTGGACGTGACGGCGTGGGATTGCACGGGTGCAGAAACCCCGGACAGCACGCCCATCGGCAAGCCGATTGCCAATACGCGGATCTACCTGCTTGATGCCCATCGACAACCGGTGCCCATGGGCGTGGCCGGGGAGATTTACATCGGCGGTGTGCAGGTGGCGCGGGGTTACCTGAACCGTCCGGAATTGACCGTCGAGCGTTTCCTGGGGGATCCGTTCAGCACCGCGGCAAATGCGCGGATGTACCGCACCGGCGACCTGGGTCGTTACCTGCCGGACGGCAACATCGAGTACCTGGGGCGCAACGATGACCAAGTGAAGATCCGCGGTTTCCGCATCGAGCTGGGCGAGATCGAAGCGCGGCTGGCGCAGCATGAGGCGGTGAAAGAAGCCGTGGTGTTGGCCCGTGAAGATGTACCGGGCGAGAAACGCCTGGTGGCCTATTTCACACCTCATGCACCAGAAGCGTTCGCTGACATCGAAGCCTTGCGCGCTCATCTGCTAGTGCAACTGCCTGAGTACATGGTGCCGACCGCCTACATCCGGCTCGATGTGCTGCCGCTGACCCCCAACGGCAAACTCGACCGCAAGGCGCTGCCGGCACCGGATCATTCAGCGGTGATCGCTCGTGAGTACGAGGCCCCGCAGGGCGAAGTGGAAGCCAGCATTGCCCGCATTTGGGAAGACTTGCTCAAGCTCGAACAGGTCGGTCGCCATGACAATTTCTTTGAATTGGGCGGTCATTCGTTATTGGCCGTGAAAATGATCGAACGCATGCGCCAGATCGAGCTGAGCGTCGATGTGCGGGTCTTGTTCGGCCAGCCGACGTTGGCCGCGTTGGCTGCCGCCGTCGGTGGCTACCGGGACGTCGTGGTGCCGGCCAACGGTATCCCGGCCGATTGCACGCGCATCACACCGGACATGCTGCCGTTGGCTGCGCTGTCCCAAGCGGAGATCGAGCAGATCGTCGCGGCGGTGCCGGGCGGTGTAAGTAACGTCCAAGACATTTATGCCCTGGCGCCGTTGCAGGAAGGCATTCTCTATCACCATTTGGCCGCCGCCGAAGGCGACCCCTATTTGCAACAGGTGATATTCGGTTTCGACCAGTTCACGCGCTTGGAAGATTTCGCCCATGCGCTGCAAGCCGTCATTGCCCGGCACGATATCCTGCGCACTGGCGTGCTCTGGGAAGGCCTGCCCGAACCCATGCAGGTGGTCTGGCGAGACGCGCCACTGAGTGTCGAGCCGGTTGCGCTGGATCCGGCGCAGGGTGACATCGCCACGCAGTTGCACCAGCGTTTCGACCCGCGATTCTATCGCCTGGACATTCGCCAGGCGCCGATGATGCGGCTTGTCTACGCGCAAGACCTGGCGAACCAACGCTGGGTGGGCATGCTGCTGTTTCACCACCTGGTGGACGACGTCACGTCACTGGCGGTGCTGTCGGCGGAAATCGAAGCGCACATGCTCGGTCAGGCGCAGCGGCTGTCGGCGTCGGTGCCGTACCGCAACTTCGTGGCCCAGGCTCGCCTGGGTGTGAGCCGTGAGGCGCACGAAACCTTCTTCCGTGAAATGCTCGGTGACATCGACGAGCCGACGTTGCCGTTCGATTTGCAGGATGTGCAAGGCGATGGCAGCGGCCTCGAGGAGGTGCGCCAGGAAGTCGAGGCCGGCCTGAGTCGTCGACTGCGGGCCCAGGCGCGTCAGTTGGGAGTGAGCGCGGCGAGCTTGTATCACCTGGTTTGGGCGCAAGTCCTGGGCAAGATATCGGGCAAGGACGATGTGGTGTTCGGCACGGTATTGGTCGGACGGATGCAGGGCGGTGAGGGGGCCGACCGCGCGCTGGGGATGTTCATCAATACCTTGCCGTTGCGAGTGAGTGTCGGGCAAACCGGGGTTCGTGCGGGAGTGAAAGCGACCCATGCCCGCTTGACCGCACTGCTGGGCCATGAACACGCCGCGTTGGCGCTGGCGCAACGCTGCAGCGGTGTGCAGGCGCCGACGCCGTTGTTCAGCGCCTTGCTCAACTATCGCCACTCCGGTACCACAGTGTCGAGCGAGGCATTGTCGGCTTGGAGCGGCATCCAGATCCTCAGTGGCGAGGAGCGGACCAATTACCCGCTGATGTTGTCGGTGGATGACCAGGGCGAGGCATTCAGCTTTACGGTCATGACCCCCGCGCGCATTGGTGCGCAGCGGCTTTGTGGTTATGTGCAACACACGCTGGAAAGTCTGGTCGCGGTGCTTGAACAGCAGCCGGAGCTACCCCTGCAGCAGGTGTCGATCCTGCCGACGTCGGAGCGCGAGAAGTTGTTGGTGACGTTCAACGCCACCGAGGCGGACTATCCGCGACAACAGACGATCCATGGGTTGTTCGAGGAACAGGTCCAGCGTACCCCGGATGCCGTGGCGGTGGTTCGTGGTGAGCAACGCCTGAGTTACCGCGCGTTGAACGAGCGGGCCAACCGCCTGGCCCATTACCTGCGCAAGCAGGGCGTAGAGCCCGATTCGCGGGTGGCGATCTGCGTCGAGCGCGGCATCGACATGGTTGTTGGCTTGCTGGCGATTCTCAAGGCCGGCGGTGGTTATGTGCCGCTGGATCCGGCGTATCCGTTGGATCGGATTGCCTACATGCTCCAGGACAGCGCCCCGGCAGCGGTATTGGCACAGGACGCTACGGTCGGGCTGTTAAGTGATGCCCCCATGGCAGTGATCAACCTCGACAGCGGGCTGTGGCAGGACGAATCCGTCCAGAATCCAGAGATTATGGAGCTGACGTCCTCGCACCTGGCCTACGTCATTTACACCTCGGGTTCGACGGGTCTGCCTAAAGGCGTGATGATCGAACACCGCAACACAGTGAACTTCCTGACCTGGGCCCATCGCTCCTTCGATGACGCCACATTGTCGAAAACCCTGTTCTCGACTTCGCTGAACTTCGACCTGGCCGTCTATGAGTGCTTCGCGCCGTTGACCTCCGGCGGCAGCATCGACGTGGTCACTAATGTGCTGGAACTGCAACAGGGCGAGCACGACATTACCTTGATCAACACCGTACCATCGGCCCTCAAGGCGTTGTTGGAATCGGGCGGGTTGGGCGAGGGCGTCGATACGGTGAACGTCGCCGGTGAAGCCTTGAAGCGCAGTTTGGTGGAAGCATTGTTCGAACAGACCCAGGTCAAGCGCCTGTGCAACCTCTACGGCCCTTCGGAAACCACGACGTATTCGAGTTGGGTGTCGATGGCCCGTGAAGACGGCTTTGCCGCGCATATCGGTAAACCGGTGGCGAACACCCAGTTCTATCTGCTGGATGAACACGGGCAGCCGGTGCCACTGGGCGTTCCGGGCGAAATCTACATCGGTGGTGCTGGGGTGGCGCGGGGTTATTTGAACCGCGAGGACCTGACGGCCGAGCGCTTCCTGAAAGACCCGTTCAGCACGACTGCGAACGCCCGCATGTATCGCACCGGCGACCTGGGCCGCTACCTGCCAGACGGCAACATCGAATACCTGGGCCGCAACGACGACCAGGTGAAGATCCGTGGTTTCCGCATCGAGCTGGGCGAGATCGAAGCCAAGCTCGCCCGCCACGAAGCGCTGAAAGAAACTGTGGTCCTGGCCCGTGAAGACATACCGGGCGACAAGCGCCTGGTGGCCTATTTCACCCAACACTCGCCGGACGAAGCCGTAGACATCGAAACCCTGCGCACGCACCTGCAAACGCAGTTGCCAGCGTATATGGTGCCCGCCGCCTACGTGCGCCTCGACGCACTACCGCTGACACCCAACGGCAAGCTCGACCGCAAGGCGCTACCGGCCCCCGACAGCCATGCATACACCACGCGTCTGTATGAAGCCCCGGTGGGCGACATGGAGATCAAGCTGGCAGCGTTGTGGGCACAGTTGCTCAAGGTCGAACGAGTGGGGCGGCATGACCACTTCTTCGAGCTGGGTGGTCACTCGTTGCTCGCCGTGACACTGATCGAACGCATGCGCAAGGACGGCATGGAGGCCGATATCCGTGTGCTGTTCGGCCAGCCCACCCTCGCCCTGGTGGCTGCCGCCGTGGGCGAGGTACGGCCTATCGATGTGCCGATGACGACTATTCCCGCGCTCACGCGCAAACGCAGTATCTGAGTCGGCTGCTTCACCTGAGGGATCAATGCCCTGTCCCGGGCTTCCGGGCAGGGCGCTCGCCCTGGATCCCGCGCATCTGTATGTCCTGTCTGGCCGACGTCGGGGCTTGTCCCTGCTTCCCATGACAGACATCACCTACCGAATGCTCTAATTTTTTTTGGCCTGTAAGGCGGCGGTTCGCGAACCGCCGCCTTCGGTTGAACGTGACGATTATCCAGCGCTTTGGCCCGTGCGCCGAGGTCGGCCCAACCGCCGTCCAGGCGCCGCGCCGTACCTGAAAAACACGTTTTTATCGTCAACCACTCCGAACTAGAAAAGCAGGTTCTTCAATGCAATTCAGCGAATTGATGACAGCTCTGTCCCAGCACCCGATTCGTCTCCAACAGGACGACGACAACCTTGTGATTCTGGGCGACGATGAAGGACTGGACAATGCGCTGTGGGACAGCCTGATTGCCCATAAGCGCGAACTGCTCGAACTGGTGGAGAGAAACGGTGGCGACTGGCTGAGCCCGGCATTTCGTATCACGCCAGACATGTTGCCCCTGGCCCACCTCGGCCAGGAGGCGATCGACCGGATTGTCGACAGCGTTCCTGGCGGTGCGGGCAACGTGCAGGATATCTACCCCCTGGCGCCTTTGCAGGAGGGCATTCTCTACCATTACCTCGCCGCAGGGCAGGGTGACCCCTATGTGTTGCAGGCCTTGTTCGGCGCGGATCGACGGGCACGCCTGGATGATTTTACCCAGGCGCTGCAAGGCGTGATCGATCGCCACGACATATTGCGCACCTCGATGGTGTGGGAAGGCTTGGACGAACCGGTGCAAGTGGTCTGGCACCAGGCCCGGTTGACGCTGGAAGAGATCGCGCTGGACCCTGCCGATGGCGACATCCTGTGGCAACTGCAACAACGCTTCGACACCCGGCATCACCGCCTGGATGTCGGCCAGGCGCCGCTGATGCGCCTGGTCTGTGCGCAGGATCAAACCCATCAGCGCTGGGTGGCGATCCTGTTGTTCCATCACATGGCGATGGACCATGCGGCGCTGGAACTGGTGCAGCATGAGATGCAGGCATTCCTGCTCGGGCAGGCCGACCAGTTACCCGACCCCGTGCCGTATCGCAACTATGTGGCGCAGGTTCGCCTGGGTGTGGGCGGCGATTCCCATGAGGCGTTTTTCCGCGAGATGCTCGGCGATGTCGATGAGCCAACGTTGCCGCTGGGTTTTTCCGCAGTGCCCGAAGGCGAATCGGTGGTCGAGGAAGTCCACCTGCCGATCGATGGAGAATTGAGCCGTCGCTTACGGGCTCAGGCCCGTCAGTTGGGTGTCAGCGCGGCAGCTTTGTATCACTTGGCCTGGGCGCGGGTGGTCGGCGCTGTTTCCGGCCGGCAGGACGTGGTGTTCGGCACGGTGTTGATGGGCCGGATGCAGGGCGGCGACGGTGCCGACCGGGCACTGGGCATGTTCATCAATACACTGCCGTTGCGGGTGAAGTTGGCCGGGCAGGGTGTGCGCGAAGGGGTAAAAGCCACCCATGCGGGCCTGACCGCGTTGCTCGGCCATGAGCACGCTTCGTTGGCCTTGGCCCAGCGTTGCAGCGGCGTGCCCGCGCCCGCGCCGTTGTTCGGTTCGTTGCTCAACTATCGCCACAGCGGCACGGCGCAAGCGCCCACGGCACAGACGCTGGAGGCGTGGGAAGGACTGCATTCGCTGGGCGGTGCGGAGGGCACCAATTATCCGCTGACTTTGTCGGTGGATGATCTGGGCGAAGGCTTCAGTCTCAGCGTGCTGGCCCTGGCTGGGATTGGTGCTCAGCGCATTGCCGGCTCTATGCGCCAGGCTCTGGAAAGCCTGGTCGGCATGCTTGAACAGCAGCCGGAGCTGCCCTTGCAGCAGGTGTCGATCCTGCCGGCTTCGGAGCGCGAGCAACTGCTGGTGACGTTCAACGCCACCGCGGCGGACTACCCGCGGCAGCAGACGATTCATGGGTTGTTCGAGGCGCAGGTTCAGCGTACGCCGGATGCGGTGGCGGTGATTCGCGGCGGGCAACGCCTGAGCTACGGGGAACTGAACGAGCGGGCCAACCGCCTGGCCCATTACCTGCGCAAGCAGGGCGTAGAGCCCGATTCGCGGGTGGCGATCTGCGTCGAGCGCGGCATCGACATGGTTGTTGGCTTGCTGGCGATTCTCAAGGCCGGCGGTGGTTATGTGCCGCTGGATCCGGCGTATCCGTTGGATCGGATTGCCTACATGCTCCAGGACAGCGCCCCGGCAGCGGTATTGGCACAAGACGCTACGGTCGGGCTGTTAAGTGATGCCCCCATGGCAGTGATCAACCTCGACAGCGGGCTGTGGCAGGACGAATCCGTCCAGAATCCAGAGATTATGGAGCTGACGTCCTCGCACCTGGCCTACGTCATTTACACCTCGGGTTCGACGGGTCTGCCTAAAGGCGTGATGATCGAACACCGCAACACAGTGAACTTCCTGACCTGGGCCCATCGCTCCTTCGATGACGTCACATTGTCGAAAACCCTGTTCTCGACTTCGTTGAACTTTGACCTGGCCGTCTACGAGTGCTTCGCGCCGCTGACCTCCGGCGGCAGCATCGACGTGGTCACTAATGTGCTGGAACTGCAACAGGGCGAGCACGACATTACCTTGATCAACACCGTACCGTCGGCCCTCAAGGCGTTGTTGGAATCGGGCGGGTTGGGCGAGGGCGTCGATACGGTGAACGTCGCCGGTGAAGCCTTGAAGCGCAGCTTGGTGGAAGCGTTGTTCGAACAGACCCAGGTCAAGCGCCTGTGCAACCTCTATGGCCCTTCGGAAACCACGACGTATTCGAGTTGGGTGTCGATGGCCCGTGAGGATGGGTTTGCCGCGCACATTGGTAAACCGGTGGCGAATACCCAGTTCTATCTGTTGGATGAGTACAAACAACCGGTGCCACTGGGCGTTCCGGGCGAAATCTACATCGGTGGCGCTGGGGTCGCTCGCGGTTATCTCAATCGTGATGACCTGACGGTTGAACGCTTCCTGAAAGACCCGTTCAGCACGACTCCGAATGCCCGCATGTATCGCACCGGCGACCTGGGCCGCTACCTGCCGGACGGCAACATCGAATACCTGGGCCGCAACGACGACCAGGTGAAGATCCGTGGTTTCCGCATCGAACTGGGCGAGATCGAAGCCAAGCTCGCCCGCCACGAAGCGCTGAAAGAAACCGTAGTCCTGGCCCGCGAAGACATACCAGGCGACAAGCGCCTGGTCGCCTATTTCACCCAACACTCACCGGACGAAGCCGTAGACATCGAAACCCTGCGCACGCACCTGCAAACGCAGTTGCCAGCGTATATGGTGCCCGCCGCCTACGTGCGCCTCGACGCACTACCGCTGACACCCAACGGCAAGCTCGACCGCAAGGCCTTGCCAGCACCGGACCTCGACGCGCTGATCACCCGTGGCTACGAAGCCCCGCAAGGCGAGGTCGAAACCACCCTGGCGCGGCTCTGGCAAGATTTGCTCAAGGTCGAACGCGTGGGCCGTCACGATCATTTCTTCGAACTGGGCGGGCATTCGCTGCTGGCGGTCAGCTTGATCGAGCGGATGCGCCAGGCCGGCTTGAGCGCCGATGTGCGCGTGCTGTTCAGCCAACCGACCCTGGCCGCGCTGGCGGCGGCTGTCGGCAGCGGGAAGGAGGTCAGCGTTCCGGCCAACCTGATTGCGCCGGACTGCGAACACATCACCCCCGAACTGCTGCCGCTGGCCAACCTGTCCCAGGCGACCCTCGACCGCCTCGTGGCGACGGTGCCGGGTGGTGCGCGCAATGTGCAGGACATTTATCCGTTGGCGCCGCTGCAGGAAGGCATTCTCTACCATCACCTGGCTGCCGAGCAGGGCGACCCGTATCTGCTTCAATCGCAGTTTGCCTTCGACAGCCAGGAACGTCTCGACGGGTTCGTCGAGGCATTGCAGGTGGTCATTGATCGCCACGACATCTTGCGCACCAGCATTGTGTGGGACGGTTTTGACGAGCCTATGCAAGTGGTCTGGCGCGAAGCCAGGCTGCACCTCGAAGCACTCGATCTCGACCCGGCCGCGGGTGATACCGTTGGGCAACTGCGTCAGCGTTTCGACCCGCGCCATCACCGTATCGATGTCGCCCAGGCGCCGCTGATGCGCTTGGCTTATGCAAGGGACGAGGCCAACGATCGCCTGGTCGCGACACTGTTGTTCCATCACATCGCCCTGGACCACACGGCGATGGACGTGGTGCAACACGAGATGCAAGCGCACCTGCTGGGTGAAGCCGGGCAACTGGCCGGAGCGGTGCCTTATCGAAATTACGTGGCCCAGGCCCGCTTGGGCGTGAGTCGCGAAGAGCATGAGGCGTTCTTTCACGACATGCTCGGCGATATCGACGAGCCGACGCTGCCCTTCAACCTGCAGGATGTGCAGAGCGGCGGACGCGATATCGAAGAGACCAGCCAGGCGGTGGATGCCGGCCTGGACCAGCGCCTGCGGGCCCAGGCCCGTCAACTGGGGGTGAGTGCCGCCAGCCTGGTGCATCTGGCGTGGGCGCAAGTGCTGGCCAAGGTGTCCGGCAAGCAGGAGGTGGTGTTCGGTACGGTCCTGATGGGCCGGATGCAGGCGGGCGAGGGCGCTGACCGCGCACTGGGGATGTTCATCAATACCCTGCCGCTGCGCGTGAGCCTGGGCGACCAAGGCGTCAAGGCAGGCGTCAAGGCGGTCCATGGGCAACTGACGGCCTTGCTCGGGCACGAACATGCCTCGCTCGCGCTGGCCCAGCGTTGCAGTGGCGTGGCGGCGCCGCTGCCGCTGTTCAACGCCTTGCTTAACTATCGGCACCGCGCTACGGGCGAGGCGTCGGCGCAGGCACTGCAAGCATGGCGTGGCATCCACGTCCTGGACGGGGAAGACCGCACCAATTATCCGCTGACCTTGAACGTCGATGACCTGGGTAGCGGTTTCAACCTGACGGTGCTGGTCGCGCAGCAGATCGGCGCCCAACGGGTCTGCGCTTATATGCACGCAGCGCTACAGACGCTGGTGCAGGCACTGGAACAGACGCCACAGGCGGCGCTGTATCGCCTGTCGATCTTGCCCGACGCGGAACGCGAGCAACTGCTGGTGACGTTCAACGCCACCGAGGCTGACTATCCGCAGCAGCAGACGATTCATGGGTTGTTCGAGGAACAGGTTCAGCGTACGCCGGATGCGGTGGCGGTGATTCGCGGCGGGCAACGCCTGAGCTACGGGGAACTGAACGAGCGGGCCAACCGCCTGGCCCATTACCTGCGCAAGCAGGGCGTAGAGCCCGATTCGCGGGTGGCGATCTGCGTCGAGCGCGGCATCGACATGGTTGTTGGCTTGCTGGCAATTCTCAAGGCCGGCGGTGGTTATGTGCCGCTGGATCCGGCGTATCCGTTGGACCGCATTGCCTACATGTTGGAAGACAGTGCGCCAGCGGCAGTGTTGGTGCAGGACGTTACCGTCGGCTTGTTGCGCGATGCCTCGATGGCCGTGATCAATCTCGACAGCGGTTTGTGGCAGGACGAGTCCGTCTCCAATCCGGAGATCAGCGGGCTGACTTCATCGCACCTGGCCTATGTCATTTACACCTCGGGTTCGACGGGTCTGCCTAAAGGCGTGATGATCGAACACCGCAACACAGTGAACTTCCTGACCTGGGCCCATCGCTCCTTCGATGACGCCACGTTGTCGAAAACCCTGTTCTCGACTTCGCTGAACTTCGACTTGGCCGTCTACGAATGCTTCGCGCCGCTGACCTCCGGCGGCAGCATCGACGTGGTCACTAATGTGCTGGAACTGCAACAGGGCGAGCACGACATTACCTTGATCAACACCGTACCGTCGGCGCTCAAGGCGTTGTTGGAATCGGGCGGGTTGGGCGAGGGCGTCGATACGGTGAACGTCGCCGGTGAAGCCTTGAAGCGCAGCTTGGTGGAAGCGTTGTTCGAACAGACTCAGGTCAAGCGCCTGTGCAACCTCTATGGCCCTTCGGAAACCACGACCTATTCGAGTTGGGTGTCGATGGCCCGCGAGGATGGGTTTGCCGCGCACATTGGTAAACCGGTGGCGAACACCCAGTTCTATCTGCTGGACGAGCACAAGCAACCGGTGCCACTGGGCGTTCCGGGCGAGATCTACATCGGTGGCGCTGGGGTCGCTCGCGGTTATCTCAATCGTGATGACCTGACGGTTGAGCGCTTCCTGAAAGACCCGTTCAGCACGACTGCGAACGCCCGCATGTATCGCACTGGCGACTTGGGCCGCTACCTGCCAGACGGTAACATCGAATACCTGGGCCGCAACGACGACCAGGTGAAGATCCGTGGTTTCCGCATCGAGCTGGGCGAGATCGAAGCCAAGCTCGCCCAGGCGCCAAACATCAAGGAAACCGTAGTCCTGGCCCGCGAAGACATACCGGGCGACAAGCGCCTGGTGGCCTATTTCACCCAACACTCACTGGACACAGCAGTAGCAATCGAAGCCCTGCGCGCGCACCTGCAAGCGCAACTGCCGGATTACATGGTGCCCGCCGCCTACGTACGCCTCGATGCGCTGCCGCTGACCCCCAACGGCAAGCTCGACCGCAAGGCCCTGCCGGCACCGGAGCTGGATGCCGTCATCTCTCGTGGCTACGAAGCCCCGCAAGGCGAGGTCGAAACCACCCTGGCGCAGCTCTGGCAAGACTTGCTCAAGGTCGAACGCGTCGGCCGCCACGATCATTTCTTCGAACTGGGCGGGCATTCGCTGCTGGCCGTCAGCCTGATTGGCCGGATGCGCCAGCTCGGCTTGTCGGCGGACGTGCGGGTGCTGTTCAGCCAGCCAACCCTCGCCGCGCTGGCCGCCGCAGTCGGCAGTGGCGGCGAGGTCGTGGTACCGGACAACGGCATCTTGCTGGGCTGTACCCGGATCACGCCGTCGATGCTGCCCTTGGTGGCGCTGGACCAGTTGGACATCGATCGCATCGTGGAAACGGTGCCGGGCGGTGCGCGCAACGTGCAGGATATTTACCCGTTGGCGCCGTTGCAGGAGGGCATTCTCTATCACCACATCGCCGCGCACACGGGTGATCCCTATGTGTTGCAGGCCACGTTCATCGTCGCGGACCGCGAGCGGCTGGAGGCGTTTGCCCTAGCCCTGCAAGGCGTCATCGATCGCCATGACATCCTGCGCACCTCGGTGGTCTGGGAAGGCCTGGATGAGCCGGTGCAAGTGGTCTGGCGCAAGGCGCAACTGGCGGTGGAAGAGCTGGTGCTGAGCGCCGAAGCAGGCGATATCGCCGAACAGTTGCGCGGGCGATTCGACACATTGCATTACCGCCTGGACATGCAACAGGCACCGTTGATGCGCATCGCATATGCCCACGATCCGGCGAATCAGCGCTGGGTGGCGATGCTGCTGTTTCATCACATGGCCCTCGATCACACGGCGCTGGAAGTGGTGCAACACGAGATGCAAGCGCATCTGCTGGGCCAGGCCGAGCAGTTGGGCGAAGCGGTGCCGTTCCGCAATTACGTGGCCCAGGCCCGCTTGGGCGTGAGCCGCGCGGAGCACGAAGGGTTCTTCAGTGACATGTTGAGTGATGTCGACGAACCGACATTGCCGTTCGGTCTGCTGGACGTCCGTGGCGATGGCAGCGATATCGAGGAGGCCGGACTGAGCCTGCCTGCCGACCTGAGCCGCCGTTTGCGGGCCCAGGCCCGGCAGTTGGGCGTGAGCGCCGCGAGCCTGCATCACTTGGCCTGGGCGCAGGTGCTGGGGCAAGTGTCCGACAAGCAGGACGTGGTGTTCGGCACCGTGCTGATGGGGCGGATGCAGGGCGGTGATGGCGCCGACCGGGCCCTGGGCATGTTCATCAATACCTTGCCGTTGCGGGTAGGGGTTGGAACCCAAGGCGTGCGTGACGGGGTGAAAGCCACCCACGCGCGCCTGACCGGTCTGTTGGGCCACGAACACGCTTCGTTGGCCCTGGCCCAGCGTTGCAGCGCCGTGGCCGCGCCGCTGCCGTTGTTCAGCGCCTTGCTCAATTACCGGCACAGCGCCGCCGGTGTTGCCTCGAGCGAAGCCTTGGCGGCCTGGGACGGCATCCAACTGCTGAGCAACGAAGAACGCACCAACTACCCGCTGACGTTGTCGGTGGACGACCTGGGCGAAGATTTCCGCCTATCCGCGCTGGCGGTGCCGCAGATTGGTGCGCAGCGGATATGTGTTTACATGGGCATTGCCCTGGAGCGCCTGGTGGATGCGCTGGAACAGGCACCGCAGACGCCGTTGAACAGCCTGTCGATCCTGCCGTCGGCCGAGCGTCGGCAATTGCTGGTGGATTTCAACGCCACCACCCGCAGCTATCCCCAGGACAGGACCGTCCATGGCCTGTTCGAAGCCCAGGCCAAGGAACGTCCGGAGGCAACGGCGGTTGTGCACAACGGGCATGGCCTGACGTACGCCGAGTTGAACCGCCGGGCCAATTGCCTGGCCCGCCATTTGATCGGACTGGGTGTGCAACCGGGTGATCGTGTAGCGATTGTGCTGGAACGCTCCAACGAGCTGCTGGTCAGCCAACTGGCGGTTCTCAAGTGCGCCGCAGTCTACGTGCCGCTGGACGTCAGCGCACCGCCGGAACGGCAGGCCTTCATGGTGCGCGACAGCGGTGTCCGGACGCTTCTGACACTGAGCACGATGACGGCACCAGAGGGGACGGCCCGTGTGGATCTGGACACCGTGGTCCTGGATAACGAGGCGGATCACGACCTGAGACTGATACAAAGCAGCGAATCGGTGGCCTACATAATGTACACCTCCGGTTCCACCGGTACGCCGAAAGGCGTGTTGGTGCCGCACCGGGCGATCAACCGACTGGTGATCAACAACGGCTACGCCGATTTTAACGCCCAGGATCGGGTCGCCTTTGCCTCAAACCCGGCCTTCGACGCCAGCACTCTCGACGTCTGGGCACCGTTGCTCAATGGCGGTTGCGTGGTAGTGGTCGATCAGGACGTGCTGTTGACGCAAGAACGTTTTGCGGCCTTGCTGCAAGAGCAATCGGTCAGCGTGTTGTGGATGACCGCCGGGCTGTTCCACCAATACGCCGCCGGGCTGATGTCGGTGTTCGCCCACCTGCGCTACCTGATCGTCGGCGGCGATGTGCTCGACCCGGCGGTGATCGGTCGCGTTCTGAAGGAAGGCGCGCCGGCTCACTTGCTCAACGGCTACGGCCCAACCGAGGCCACCACCTTCACCACCACCTACGAAATCAAGCAGGTGGGCGAGGGCGGTATCCCGATTGGTCGTCCGATTGGCAACACCCGCGTCTATGTGCTGGATGCCAACCAGCAACCCGTCCTCATCGGCGTGGCCGGCGAGTTGTACATCGGTGGCGACGGCGTGGCGAAAGGCTATTTGAATCGCCCTGAGCTGACCGCCGAGAAGTTCGTCACCGACCCGTTCAGTGCAGATCCAGATGCCTTGCTCTACCGCACTGGCGACCTGGCCCGCTGGCGCGCGGATGGCGCGGTGGATTACCTGGGCCGTAACGACGACCAAGTGAAGATCCGTGGGTTCCGTATCGAATTGGGCGAGATCGAAGCCCGCTTGGGCCAATGCCCTGGCGTGAAAGACGCGGTCGTGCTGGCGCGGCAAGACGATGCCGGTCCCAAGCGCCTGGTAGGTTATGTGATTGCCGAACCGGGCGTGACCTTGTCGGTACGTGAATTGCGCGAGCAGTTGTCGAGCGTGCTGGCCGACTACATGCTGCCCAGCGCCTTCATGGTGCTGCCAGCCTTCCCGCTGACCGCCAACGGCAAGCTGGATCGCCGTGAGCTCCCGGCGCCGGATGCCGAGGCTTATGCCTCTCGCGAATATGAAGCACCACAAGGCGAAGTCGAACAGACCCTGGCGCGAATCTGGGCAAATGTGCTCAAGGTCGAGCAGGTGGGTCGTCACGATCACTTCTTCGAACTGGGCGGCCATTCGCTGCTGGCGGTGACGCTGATCGAACGCATGCGCCAGGCTGGATTGAGCGCCGACGTGCGCGTGCTGTTCAGCCAACCGACCCTGGTCGCACTGGCCGCAGCGATTGGCAGCGGCAGGGAAGTCAGCGTGCCGGCGAACCTGATTCCCTTGGATTGCGACCGCATCACCCCCGAACTGTTGCCGCTGGTCAACCTGTCCCAGGACACCCTCGACCAGATCGTCGCCACGGTGCCAGGCGGCGCGCGCAACGTGCAGGACATCTACCCCCTGGCACCGTTGCAGGAAGGGATTTTGTATCACCACTTGGCCGCCGAACAGGGCGACCCCTACGTGCTGCAAACCCAGTTCGCCTTCGACAACCGGGAACGCCTCGACGCGTTCATCGGCGCGCTGCAAGTGGTGATCGATCGCCACGACATCTTGCGCACCAGTGTGGTCTGGGAAGGGTTGGATGAGCCGGTGCAGGTGGTTTGGCGCCAAGTGGTGCTGGAGCCGCAGTGCATTGTTGCCGATACCACGGCTGGCGACGTTGTCACGCAACTGGCCAGCCGTTTCGATGCGCGGCACAGTCGCCTGGATTTGGGCCGGGCGCCGCTGTTGCACCTGGCTTACGCACGGGATGAGGCCCAGGATCGCTGGGTCGCGATTTTGTTGTTCCATCACCTGGCCCTGGACCACACCGCCCTGGACGTGATGCAGCACGAGATGCAACTGCACCTGCTGGGCGAGGACGGCCAGTTGGGCGAAGCGATGCCTTATCGCAACTACGTGGCCCAGGCCCGCCTGGGGGCGAGCGAAGAGGAACACGAAGCATTTTTCCGCGACATGCTCGGCGATATCGACGAGCCGACACTGCCCTTTGGTTTGCAGGACGTGCAGGGTGAGGGGCACGGCATTGATGAAGTTCGCCAGTCGGTGGACCTGACGTTGTCCAGGCGCCTGCGGACACAGGCACGTCACCTGGGAGTGAGTGCCGCCAGCCTGGTGCACCTGGCCTGGGCCCAGGTGTTGGGCAAGGTATCCGGCAAGCAGGAGGTGGTGTTCGGTACGGTCCTGTTAGGTCGGATGCAGGGCGGCGCCGGCGCCGACCGTGCCTTGGGCATGTTCATCAACACCCTGCCGTTGCGGGTGGACGTGGGCGCCCAGGATGTGCGCAGCGGCGTCAAGGCCACTCACGGGCGACTGACTGCGTTGCTGGGCCACGAACATGCGTCGCTGGCACTGGCGCAACGCTGCAGTGGCGTGGTCGCGCCGACGCCGCTGTTCAGCGCCTTGCTCAATTACCGTCACAGTGCGGTCCAGGTGACTCAGGACGCCTTGTCGGCGTGGAGCGGGATCAACGCGCTGCGTGGTAATGAGCGGACCAACTATCCGTTGACCCTCAATGTCGATGACCTGGGTGACGGCTTCTTCCTCACCGCGATGGTCGATACGGCCATCGGTGCGCAGCGTATTTGCGATTACATGCAGGTGGCTTTGGAAAACCTGGTCGTGGCCTTGGAGCAGGCACCGCAAACCCCGTTGCAGGCCTTGGCGATCCTGCCATCGGCCGAGCGTCGGCAATTGCTGGAAACCTGGAACGCCACCGACGCCACGTATGCCGACGATACCCTGATCCATCGGCAAGTCGAGGGCTGGGCCGCGTCTCAACCCGACGCCGTGGCCGTCGTGCATGAAGACCAGGCATTGACCTACGGCGAGCTCAATGCCCGCGCCAACCGACTTGCCCACAGCCTGGTGGCCGAGGGTGTTCGTCCGGACGACCGAGTGGCAATTTGTGTCGAACGTGGTCTGGACATGATCGTTGGCCTGCTGGGCATCCTCAAGGCCGGTGCGGGCTATGTACCGCTGGACCCGGCTTATCCACCCGAGCGCATCGCCTACATGCTGGATGACAGCAGTCCCGTGGCGATGGTGACCCAGTCGCAATGGCGCGACAGCCTGCCGGTATTGGCGGTGCCCACCTTGGTGCTCGACCCGACCGACGCCGGCGAAATGAGCCAGCAGCCGCGGCACAATCCCGACGTGGCGGGCCTGAATGCCAGCCACCTGGCCTACGTGATCTACACCTCCGGCTCCACCGGCCTGCCCAAGGGCGTGATGGTCGAACACCGCAACGTCGCGCGGCTGTTTTCGGCGACCCAACCGTGGTTCGAGTTTGGCCCGCAGGACGTGTGGGCGCTGTTCCATTCCTTTGCCTTCGACTTCTCGGTCTGGGAAATCTGGGGCGCCTTGACCCACGGCAGTCGCTTGCTGGTGGTGCCACAGCTGGTCAGCCGTTCACCGCAGTACTGCTACGCGTTGTTGTGCGACGCTGGCGTCACCATTCTCAACCAGACACCGAGCGCTTTCCGCCAACTGATTGCGGCCCAGGGTGAAAGCGACCTGAACCACAGCCTGCGCAAGGTGATCTTCGGTGGCGAAGCCCTGGAAACCGGCATTCTCAAGCCGTGGTATGCCCGCCAGGCCAATGCCCGGACGCAACTGGTGAACATGTACGGCATCACCGAAACGACGGTGCATGTGACCTATCGTCCGCTTGAAGCGGCCGACGCGCAGTTGGCCGGTGTCAGCCCGATTGGCAAGCGCATTCCCGACCTGCAACTGTACGTACTCGATACTCAGCGCGAGCCTGTACCGGTAGGGGTGGTGGGGGAGATGTACGTGGGCGGCGCAGGTGTCAGTCGCGGTTACTTGAACCGTGACGAGTTGACCGCCGAGCGTTTCCTCGCCAACCCGTTCAACCCCGAGCCGGACGCGCGGATGTACAAGACCGGTGACCTGGGTCGCTGGTTGGCGGACGGCAGTATCGAATACCTGGGGCGCAACGACGACCAGGTAAAAATCCGCGGTTTCCGTATCGAATTGGGCGAGATTGAAGCCAAGCTGGCCGCGTGCAACGGTGTGCGAGAAGCCGTGGTGGTGGCGCGCCAGGATACGCCGGGCGATCAGCGCCTGGTGGCCTATGTGATTGCCGAGGAGGGCGAGCCGCCGTCCGCGGCCGAACTGCGCGATGAACTGCTCGGTTCGCTGGCCGAATACATGGTACCCAGCGCATTCGTGATGTTGACGGTGTTCCCGTTGACCACCAACGGCAAGCTGGACCGCAAGGCCTTGCCGGTGCCGGACCAGTCGTCGGTAGTGACCCGTGAATACGAAGCCCCTCAGGGCGAGGTCGAGATCGCTATTGCCGCTATCTGGCAGGACCTGCTGCACGTGGAACGGGTCGGCCGCCACGATCATTTCTTTGAAATGGGCGGTCATTCGTTGCTGGCAGTGAAATTGATCGAGCGCATGCGCCAGATCGACCTCGCCGCCGACGTACGCGTGCTGTTCGGCCAGCCGACGCTGGCGGCGCTGGCCAGTGCGGTGGGCGGCAGCCAGGAAGTCCAGGTGCCGGCCAACCGTATCCCGGACGATTGTGCGCGGATCACGCCAGACCTTTTGCCCCTGGCCACGTTGAGCCAGGACGAGATCGACCGCGTCGTGGCGACAGTGCCGGGTGGCGTGGGCAATGTGCAGGACATCTATGCCCTGGCGCCGCTGCAGGAGGGGATCTTGTATCACCACCTTGCGGCCGCCAAAGGCGACCCCTATCTGCAATACGTGCTTTTCGCTTTCGACAGCCGCGCCCACTTGAACTTTTTCGCCGAGGCTCTGCAAAGCGTGGTGTCCCGGCATGACATCCTGCGCACCGGGGTAGTCTGGGAAGGCTTGGAGGAACCGGTCCAGGTGGTCTGGCGCGAGGCGCAACTGGGCCTCGATGAAATCGCCTTGGACGCGGCAGCGGGGGATATCGCCGAGCAACTGCGCGAACACCTGGATCCGCGTCACCACCGCCTGGACATTCGCCTGGCGCCGATGATGCGGATCGGTTATGCCCAAGACGTGGCGAACAATCGCTGGGTCGGCATGCTGCTGTTCCACCACATGGTCGACGACGCGACCTCCCTGGGCATGCTCACCGCAGAAATAGGTGCGCACATGGCCGGGCGGGGGCAGCAATTGGCGGCATCGGTGCCGTATCGAAACTACGTGGCACAGGCGCGGCTGGGGGTTAGCCGCGAGGAGCACGAGGCCTTCTTCCACGAGATGCTGGGGGATGTGACCGAGCCGACGCTGCCCTTCGGCCTGCAGGACGTGCAAGGTGACGGGCACGGTATCGAGGAAGTCCGCCAACCGGTCGATGCCCGGCTGGGTGAGCGTCTGCGGATCCAGGCGCGCCAGCTCGGCGTCAGCGCGGCAAGCTTGTATCACCTGGCGTGGGCGCAGGTGCTGGGCAACGTCTCGGGCCAGGACGACGTGGTCTTCGGCACCGTGTTGCTGGGGCGCATGCAGGGTGGTGAAGGGGCCGACCGTGCGCTGGGGATGTTCATCAATACCTTGCCGCTGCGGGTGAGCCTGGGCGCACACGGTGTGCGCGCTGCCGTCAAGGCGACCCATGCGCGCTTGACCGCGTTGCTGGGGCACGAGCATGCCTCGCTGGTCCTGGCGCAACGCTGCAGTGGCGTAGCCGCGCCGGCGCCGCTGTTCAGCGCGCTGCTCAACTATCGCCACCTCGGTGCGCAGACGGCTTCCAGCGAGGCCATCGCCGCCTGGGACGGTATCCAGACTTTGGAAGGTGAAGAGCGCACCAACTATCCGCTGACGTTGTCGGTGGATGACTTGGGCGAGGGCTTCAACCTGACGGTCATGGCTCAGGCGCCGATTGGCGCCGAGCGTGTGTGCGGCTACGTGCAATGTGTCGTGGCAAACCTGGTGCAGGCGCTGGAACAGTCACCCTTGGCCCCATTGAGCGGGTTGAAGATGCTGCCAGCGGCCGAGCGCCGAGCATTGCTCGAAGCCTGGAATACAACAGAGGCGACCTATGCCCATGACGCGCTGATCCATCGCCAGTTCGAGGCCCAGGTCGCGACGCAACCCGACGCGGTGGCGGTGGTGTTCGAGGAGCAGGCACTGACTTACGGCGAACTCAACGCCCGGGCAAACCAGGTCGCTCATCGCCTGCTGGCACTGGGTATTCGTCCGGATGACCGGGTGGCGATCTGTGTCGAGCGCGGTCTGGACATGATCGTTGGCCTGCTGGGCATTCTGAAGTCCGGCGCTGGTTATGTGCCGGTGGACCCGGCCTATCCGGCGGAACGCATCGGCTACATGCTGCGTGACAGTACGCCGGTTGCACTGTTGGCCCAAGCCGCTACGCACCCGTTGTTGGCTGGCGTCTCGGTGCCGGTGCTGCAACTCGATGACGGCGGCTGGCAGGACGAATCCGTCGCCAACCCACAAGTGCCTGGCCTGGCCGCCAATCACCTGGCCTATGTGATCTACACCTCGGGTTCGACCGGGTTGCCCAAGGGTGTGATGGTCGAGCACCGCAACGTCGCACGGCTGTTTTCGGCGACCCAACCGTGGTTCGAGTTTGGCCCGCAAGACGTCTGGGCGCTGTTCCATTCCTTCGCGTTCGATTTCTCGGTCTGGGAAATCTGGGGCGCCTTGACCCACGGCGGTCGCCTGTTGGTGGTGCCGCAACTGGTCAGTCGCTCGCCGCAAGACTGTTATGCGTTGTTGTGCGAGGCCGGTGTGACCGTACTGAACCAGACGCCAAGCGCCTTCCGGCAGTTGATTGCGGCCCAGGGCGAAAGCGAGCTGCGCCACAGCCTGCGCCAGGTGATCTTTGGCGGTGAAGCGCTGGAAACCGGGATGCTCAAGCCCTGGTATGCCCGTGTTGCCAATGCTGGGACGCAGTTGGTGAACATGTACGGCATCACCGAAACGACGGTGCACGTGACCTATCGTCCGCTTGAAACGGCCGATGCGCAGTTGACGGGCGTGAGCCCGATCGGCAAGCGCATTCCCGACCTGCAACTGTACGTGCTCGACGCCCGGCGCGAGCCGGTGCCGGTGGGGGTGGTGGGTGAGATGTACGTGGGCGGTGCGGGCGTGGCCCGGGGGTATCTGAACCGTCCGGAATTGACCCAGGAACGCTTTATCGACGATACCTTTAGCGGGCGTGAAGGGGCGCGCTTGTACCGGACCGGCGACCTCGGTCGTTGGTTGGCGGACGGCAGCATCGAATACCTGGGCCGCAATGACGACCAAGTGAAGATCCGTGGTTTCCGGATCGAGCTGGGTGAGATCGAAGCGACGCTGACGGCCTGCGAGGGTATCCGCGAGGCCGTGGTCATCGCCCGTGAGGACGAACCGGGCGACAAGCGCCTGGTGGCCTATGTGATCGCTGCGCAAGGTGCGCAACCGTCAGCGATCGACCTGCGTACACAGTTGTTGCGGTCGCTGGCGGAGCACATGGTTCCCAGCGCCTTCGTGATCCTTGAAGCGTTCCCGTTGACCACTAACGGCAAACTCGATCGCAAGGCCTTGCCGGCGCCGGATCAGTCGGCCGTGATCAGCCGTGGATACGAAGCCCCGCAAGGCGAGGTCGAGACGGCCATCGCCCGCATCTGGCAGGACTTGCTCAAGCTCGAGCAGGTCGGCCGTCATGATAACTTCTTCGAGTTGGGTGGCCATTCGCTGCTGGCGGTGAAGCTGATCGAGCGCATGCGCCAGGTCGACCTGGCCGCCGATGTGCGGGTGCTGTTCGGCCAGCCGACGCTGGCGGCCCTGGCGGCCGCGGTGGGTGGGCACACGGAAGTCGTGGTGCCGAGCAATGCGATCCCGGACGGCTGCACGCGAATCACCCCGGACATGTTGCCCTTGGCCGATCTGGACCAGGACGCCATCGACCGGATAGTGGCCACCGTGCCGGGTGGCGTGGCGAATGTGCAGGACATCTATGCCCTGGCGCCGTTGCAGGAAGGGATTCTCTACCACCACCTCGCCGCGGAGCAGGGCGATCCCTACGTATTGCAGGTGCTGTTCGGCTTTGACAACCGCGAACGGCTGCAAGCCTTTGCCTACGCCTTGCAGAGCGTGGTGTCGCGTAACGATATCCTGCGCACCAGCATGGTCTGGCAAGGCCTGGCGGCACCGGTGCAAGTGGTATGGCGCCACGCGACCCTGGGCCTGGAAGAGGTCGAGGTGGACTCGGCGGGGGGCGATGTGGTGCAGCAGCTGCACGGACGATTCGATCCGCGGCATTACCGCCTCGACATCGCCCAGGCTCCGTTGATGCGCCTGGCCTATGCCCAGGACGTGGCGAATCAGCGCTGGGTTGGCATGCTGCTGTTCCATCACATGGCGTTGGACCACACGGCGCTTGAAGTCGTGGTGCATGAGATGCAAGCCAGTCTCTTGGACCAGGCGCACTTGCTGTCACCTGCCGTGCCGTATCGCAACCATGTGGCCCAGGCGCGCCTTGGGGTCAGTCGTGAGCAGCACGAAGGTTTTTTCCGCGAGATGCTTGGCGATATCGATGAGCCGACGCTGCCGTTCGGTCTACAGGATGTGCAGGGCGACGGCAGCGGCATCGAAGAAGCGCATCAGGACGTAGACGCCGCGCTGGCCCGGCGCCTGCGGACCCAGGCCCGTCAACTCGGCGTGAGCGCGGCAAGCCTGGTCCACCTGGCCTGGGGGCATGTGGTCGGGCGGGTCTCGGGCCGTGAAGAGGTTGTGTTCGGCACCGTGCTGATGGGGCGGATGCAGGGCGGCGACGGGGCCGATCGGGCCCTGGGCATGTTCATCAACACGCTGCCATTGCGCGTCAATGTCGGCGCCCAAGGCGCCCGCGCCGGTGTCAGGGCGACCCATGGCCGGTTGTCGGCCTTGCTCGGACACGAGCACGCGTCGCTGTCCCTGGCGCAGCGTTGCAGCGGCGTACCGGCCTCGCTGCCGTTGTTCAGCACGTTGTTGAACTATCGACACAGTGCCGCTGAAGCGGTGTCCGACACGGCCATCTCGGCATGGCACGGGATCCAGACCCTGAGCATGGAAGAGCGCACCAACTATCCGTTGTGCCTTAACGTGGACGATCTGGGCGAAGGTTTCCGGCTTACGGCCCAGGTCGTGAGCGAGGTGGGGGCCCAGCGTGTCTGCGGGTATATGCACTCGGCGCTGGACAGCCTGGTGGCGGCGTTGGAGCACACGCCAGACCTGGCGTTGCGGGAACTGTCGATCGTGCCGGCGGCGGAGCGCGAGCGGTTACTGGTGGACTTCAATGCCACCCAGGCCGAATACCCGCGGGAGCAGACCATCCACGGGTTGTTCGAGGATCAGGTGCAGCGCACGCCGGATGCCGTGGCGGTGCGTCACGGCCGACAACAGCTCAATTATCGCGAGCTCAACGGCCTCGCCAATCGCTTGGCCCATTACCTGCGCAAGCAGGGCGTGCAGCCCGATTCGCGGGTGGCGATCTGTGTCGAGCGCGGCATCGACATGGTTGTTGGCTTGCTGGCGATCCTCAAGGCCGGCGGCGGTTATGTGCCACTGGACCCGGCGTATCCGTTGGATCGGATTGCCTACATGCTGCAAGACAGTGCCCCGGCGGCGATCCTGGTTCAAGGCAGCACCCGCCATCTGTCGGGCGAGACGTCGGTGCCAGTGATCGACCTCGACAAGGGCGTCTGGCAGGACGAGGCGGCGCCCAATCCGCAGGTTCCAGGCCTGGTCTCGTCGCACCTGGCTTACGTGATCTACACCTCGGGTTCGACCGGCCAGCCTAAAGGCGTGATGATCGAGCACCGCAACACGGTGAACTTCCTGACCTGGGCCCATCGCTCCTTCGATGACGCCACATTGTCGAAAACCCTGTTCTCAACTTCGCTGAACTTCGACTTGGCCGTCTACGAGTGCTTCGCGCCGTTGACCTCCGGCGGCAGCATCGACGTGGTCACTAATGTGCTGGAACTGCAACAGGGCGAGCACGACATCACCTTGATCAACACCGTACCGTCGGCCCTCAAGGCGTTGTTGGAATCGGGCGGGTTGGGCGAGGGCGTCGACACGGTGAACGTCGCCGGTGAAGCCTTGAAGCGCAGCTTGGTGGAGGCATTGTTCGAGCAAACCCAGGTCAAGCGCCTGTGCAACCTCTATGGCCCTTCGGAAACCACGACGTATTCGAGTTGGGTGTCGATGGCCCGTGAGGATGGGTTTGCCGCGCACATTGGTAAACCGGTGGCGAATACCCAGTTCTATCTGTTGGATGAGTACAAACAACCGGTGCCACTGGGCGTTCCGGGCGAAATTTACATCGGTGGCGCTGGGGTCGCTCGCGGTTATCTCAATCGTGATGACCTGACGGTTGAACGCTTCCTGAAAGACCCGTTCAGCAGTGATCCAAATGCCCGCATGTATCGCACCGGCGACCTGGGTCGCTACCTGTCGGACGGCAACATCGAATACCTGGGCCGCAACGACGACCAGGTGAAGATCCGTGGTTTCCGCATCGAACTGGGCGAGATCGAAGCCAAGCTCGCGCAACACGACGCCTTGAACGAAACCGTGGTCCTGGCCCGTGAGGATGTGCCGGGCGACAAACGTCTGGTGGCCTACTTCACCCAGCATTCACCTATAGACATCGAAACCCTGCGTACGCACCTGCAAGCGCAACTGCCGGCCTATATGGTGCCCACCGCCTACATGCGTCTGGATGCCTTGCCCCTGACGCCAAACGGCAAGCTCGACCGCAAGGCCCTGCCGGCACCGGATCTGGATGCCGTCATCTCCCGTGGCTACGAAGCCCCGCAAGGCGAGGTCGAAACCACCCTGGCGCAGATCTGGCAAGACTTGCTGGGCTTGCAACAGGTCGGTCGCCATGATCAGTTCTTCGAACTGGGCGGGCATTCGTTGCTGGCGATCCAATTGATTTCCCAGGTGCGTCTGCGCCTGGGTGTGGAGCTGGGCCTGACCGAATTGTTCGCCCAACCTCAACTGATGGGGTTGGCGCAGGCAGTGGCCCGGGCCGGGCGCAGCACATTGCCGGAGATCGTCCGGGTTTCGCGAGAGGACGACCTGCCCCTGTCGTTCGCCCAGCAGCGCCTGTGGTTCCTGGCGCAGATGGAAGGGGCCAGCACGGCCTACCACATGCCCGCCGGGCTGCGCCTGCGCGGGGTGCTGGATCGCTGCGCCTTGCAGCGGGCGCTGGATCGCATCGTTGCTCGTCACGAGGCCCTGCGGACCACCTTTGTGCAGGTCAAGGGTGAAGAGCCTCGGCAGCGCATCATGCCCGCCGAGATCGGCTTCGCGCTGCTGCAACATGACTTCTCCGGCCAGGCCGACGCCGAGGACCAACTGCACGCGCTGGCAGCAGAGGAAGCCACCGACACCTTCAGCCTGGAACATGGCCCATTGATTCGCGGCCGCCTGATCCGCCTCGCCAGCGAGGACCATGTGTTGCTGGTAACCATGCATCACATCGTGTCGGACGGCTGGTCCATCGGCGTGTTGATCAAGGAACTGGCGGCGCTTTATGAGGCGTTCCGTCATGACCTGGATGATCCATTGCCGACCCTGACGGTGCAGTACGGCGACTACGCGGTTTGGCAACGTCGCTGGTTGAGCGGCGAGGTGCTGCAGACCCAAAGCAATTACTGGCGACAAACCCTGGCCGATGCGCCTGCGTTGCTGATGCTGCCCACCGACCGTGCGCGGCCTGCGCAACAGGACTATGCCGGGGCGACATTGCCGGTGGTCTTCGACGCCGACCTGACCGCGAACCTCAAGGCCCTGAGCCAGCGCCATGGCGTCACGCTGTACATGACCGTGATGACGGCCTGGGGCGCGTTGTTGAGCCGGCTTTCGGGCCAGGATGATGTGGTGATCGGCTCGCCGGTGGCCAACCGCACGCGCTCGGAAGTCGAAGGGCTGATCGGTTTCTTCGTCAACACCTTGGCCGTGCGCATCGATCTCTCGGGGGCGCCAACCGTGGCAACCCTGTTGGCTCGGGTCAAGGTCCAGGCCCTGGGCGCCCAGGCGCATCAGGACCTGCCATTCGAACAAGTGGTGGAAGTGCTCAAGCCGGTGCGCAGCCTGGCCCACAGTCCGGTGTTCCAGGCCATGCTGTCCTGGCAGACCCATGACAACACCGAACTGGTGTTGGGGGACTTGAAACTCGAAGGCCTGGGGGCGGCAAGCAACGTCGCCAAATTCGACGTGTCCCTGGAGCTGGGCGAGATCCAGGGGCAGATGTTTGGTGCCCTTGAATACGCCACGGCGTTGTTCGACGAACGTACGGTGCAGCGTTACCTCGGCTACTTCGAGCGCCTGCTGCGGGCCATGGTCGCCAACGACCAGGTCCAGGTCGAACGGATTGCGCTGCTGGACGATGTCGAACGTGAGCATTTGCTGACCTGTCTTAACGCTACCCAGGTCGCGAACCCGCGTGAGCAGACCATCCATCAGTTGTTCGAAGCCCAGGTCGAGGCTCGACCGGACGCCATCGCCGTCTTGTGCGGTGATGAGCGACTGAGTTACGCCGAACTGAACCACCAGGCCAACCAGATGGCTCATCACCTGATCGGCCTGGGCATCCGCCCGGATGACCGGGTGGCGATCTGTGTTGAACGCGGAGCCGAAATGCTCATTGGCCTGTTGGCCATCCTCAAGGCCGGTGCCGGTTACGTGCCGCTCGACCCGGCGTTTCCAGCCGAACGCTTGGCCTACATGCTCGCCGACAGTGCCCCGGTGGCACTGCTGAGCCAAGATGAACTGCTAGGTCGTCTGCCGGCGTTGACGGTGCCGGTGGTGCTGCTCGACCGCGCCGAGCGCGTGCGTTGCGGCATCGCCGCCGGTCGTGACGATAATCCGCTCGTTGCCTCCCTGGGCGCGCGCCACCTGGCCTACGTCATCTACACCTCGGGCTCCACCGGCAACCCCAAAGGGGTGATGGTCGAACACCGGGGCCTGGTCAACTACTGCGTCGATGCGGTTCGTTTGTTCGGCCTGACGCCGGCGGACACGGTGCTGCAACAGAACACCCTGAACTTCGACCTGTCGGTGGAAGAGATCTTCCCGGCGCTGCTGGCCGGTGCCACCCTGGCGCCGACCCGGCAGCTGTTTGGCAGTGCCGAGTTGCAACAAAATGGCGATATCCGCCCGACGTTCCTGCATCTGACAGCGGCCCATTGGCATACCCTCGTGGCCGAATGGCACAACACACCGGCCCAGGCTCGGGACCATTTGCGCGACGTGCGGCTGATCAACGTCACCGGTGATGCCTTGTCGACGCAGAAATTGCAGATATGGGACGCGGTTCGTCCCGCCCATACGCGGTTGGTCAACACCTATGGCCCGACCGAGGCCACGGTGTCCTGCACGGCCGCCTACATGGAGCATGACGCGGTCGATGGCATCCTCGGCAACGCCTGCATTGGCAGGCCGATGGCCAACACCCGGATCTACCTGCTTGATGCGCACCGCCAGCCTGTGCCGTTCGGGGTCATGGGGGAAATCTTCATCGGTGGTGACGGTGTGGCGCGCGGTTACCTGAACCTTGACGCCATCAGCGCCGAACGCTTCCTGGCCGATCCGTTCAGCGACCAGCCCGATGCGCGCCTGTACAAGACCGGTGACTTGGCCCGTTATCGTCCAGACGGACGCCTCGAATACCTGGGCCGCAACGACTTCCAAGTCAAGGTCCGTGGGTTCCGTATCGAACTGGGCGAGATCGAGGCCCGGCTGGGCGACTGTGCCGGGGTCAAGGAAGCGGCGGTGATCGTGCGCGAAGACACCCCGGGCGACAAACGCCTGGTGGCCTATGTGGTGCCGCAGGCCGGGACGCGCCTGGACGCGGCGACCTTGCGTGCGCAGTTGTCGACGCAATTGGCCGAATACATGCTGCCCGGCGCGTTTGTCAGCCTCGCCGCATTGCCGCTGACGCCGAACCGCAAGCTCGACCGCCAGGCGCTGCCGGCGCCCGATGCCGAGGCGTACGCCAGCCGCACCCATGAAGCGCCTCAGGGCAACACGGAAATCGTCCTGGCGCAGATCTGGCAGACCCTGCTCAAAGTCGAGTCGGTGGGCCGCCACGACCATTTCTTCGAATTGGGGGGGCATTCCTTGCTGGTGATGCGCTTGATCGCCCAGGTACGCGAGCAATTGGGCATGGAACTGAACCTGAGGGATGTCTTTGCCCAACCGCAATTGAATGCGCTGGCCCAAGTGCTCTCCCAGGCGGCACACAGTACCCGACCCGGTATCGTGCCGGTGTCCCGCGAACAGGCGTTGCCGTTGTCCTTCGCCCAGCAGCGCCTTTGGTTCCTGGCGCAACTGGACGGGACCAGTGCGGCGTATCACATCCCCACTGGCCTGCGCCTGCGAGGCGCGCTGGATACGTCGGCGCTCACCCGCGCACTGGATCGTATCGTCGCCCGTCACGAGGCCCTGCGTACCACTTTTGTGCAGGCGCAGGGGCAGGAAGTAGAACAGCGCATTGCCCCGGCCGACGTCGGTTTCGCGTTGCAGTTGCAGGCCTTGGCAGGGCGCGCGGACGCCGAAACCGAGCTGCTGGTCCTGGCCGAGGAGGAGGCTCGCCAGGCCTTCGACCTGGCCCATGGCCCGCTGGTACGTGGCCGACTGGTGCGGATGGCGGAGGATGATCACGTGCTGTTGGTGACCCTGCACCATATCGTCTCCGATGGCTGGTCCGCCGATCTGCTGACCCATGAATTGGGCGTGCTGTACGAAGCGTTCCGTCAGGGCCAGGACGATCCATTGCCGGCGTTGCCGATTCAGTACGCGGACTATGCCCTTTGGCAACGGCGCTGGCTCACCGGGGAGGTCTTGGCCGAACAGGAACGCTTCTGGCAGCAGACCCTGGCCGACGCACCAGCCTTGTTGACGTTGCCAACCGATCGGCCACGGCCTGCGCAGCAAGATCACGCCGGCGCGGTGGTGGGGATCGTCCTCGACGAAACCCTGACCCAAGGCCTCCAGGCGTTGAGCCAGCGCCATGGCGCTACCTTGTTCATGACGGTCATGGCCGCCTGGGCCACGGTGCTCAGTCGCCTGTCCGGCCAGCACGACGTGGTCATCGGTACGCCGGTGGCGAACCGCATGCAAGCGGAAGTCGAAGGCCTGATCGGTCTGTTCGTCAACACGCTGGCGCTGCGCGTCGATGTGGCGGACGGACTGACGGTGCAAGCCTTGTTGCAACACGTGAGGGCTCGGACCCTGGACGCCCAGGCGCACCAGGACCTGCCGTTCGAACAAGTGGTGGAAGTGGTCCGGCCATTGCGCAGCCTGTCCCATAGCCCGGTGTTCCAGGCCATGCTGTCCTGGCAGAACAGCGAAGCCACGGGGTTGGAACTGGGCGATATGTCGCTGCAAGGGTTGGGCGTAACCAGCCGCACCGCGAAATTCGACGTGTTGCTGGACATGGCCCTGATCGATGGGCGCCTGTTCGGTTCGCTGGAATACGCCACGGCGCTGTTCGACCCTGCCACGGCGGAGCGCTACCTCGGTTACCTGGAGGGCGTGCTGCGGGCCATGGTGGCTGATGAGCAGACCCGCGTGGCGCAGATTCCGCTGCTGGCTGACAACGAGCGCCGGCATCTGTTGGAAACGTTCAATGCCACGGCGGTCGATTACCCGCAGGGCCTGACCTTGCACGGCTTGTTCGAAACACGGGTCGCGGCCTGTCCGGATGCCGTCGCGGTTGTCTCTGGCAAGGCAGAGTTGAGCTACTCGCAATTGAATACGCGCGCCAACCAGGTCGCTCATCGCCTATTGGAACTGGGCATTCGCCCGGATGACCGCGTGGCGATCTGTGCCGATCGCAGCCTGGACATGGTGGCGGGCCTGCTGGGCATTCTCAAGGCCGGCGCGGCGTATGTGCCGCTGGACCCGGATTACCCAGCCGAGCGCCTGGCCTACATGCTGGAAAACAGCGCGCCGAGGGTGGTGCTGACCCAGCGCGCCTTGCAGGCGAGCCTGCCGGCTACGCAGGCGCGGACCCTGCTGCTGGATGAGGCGCAAGGGTTCTCGATGCAGCCCACCGACAATCCGCAGGTTGAAGGCTTGCATGCCCATCATCTGGCCTATGTCATCTACACCTCGGGCTCCACGGGCCTGCCCAAAGGCGTGATGAACGAGCACGGCGCGGTGGTCAACCGGCTGTTGTGGATGCAGGACGAATACGCCTTGAGCGCCACAGACGCAGTGTTGCAAAAGACCCCGTTCAGCTTCGACGTGTCGGTGTGGGAGTTCTTCTGGCCGCTGTTCAGCGGTGCGCGGTTGGTGATGGCCCGTCCGGGCGGGCATCGTGATCCTGCCTACCTGCGCGAAGTGATCCAGGCCCAAGGCATCACCACATTGCACTTCGTACCGTCGATGCTCGACGTGTTCCTGGCCCATGGCGAGGCAGGTCAGTGCGAAGGCTTGGTGCGGGTGATGTGCAGCGGCGAGGCGTTGCCGGGGCATCTGGTGCGGCGCTTCAAGACGCAACTGCCGCACAGCGGCTTGTACAACCTGTACGGCCCGACCGAAGCGGCGGTGGACGTGACGGCGTGGGATTGCACGGGTGCAGAAACCCCGGACAGCACGCCCATCGGCAAGCCGATTGCCAATACGCGGATCTACCTGCTTGATGCCCATCGACAACCGGTGCCCATGGGCGTGGCCGGGGAGATTTACATCGGCGGTGTGCAGGTGGCGCGGGGTTACCTGAACCGTCCGGAATTGACCGTCGAGCGTTTCCTGGGGGATCCGTTCAGCACCGCGGCAAATGCGCGGATGTACCGAACCGGCGACCTGGGTCGTTACCTGCCGGACGGCAACATCGAGTACCTGGGGCGCAACGATGACCAGGTGAAGATCCGCGGTTTCCGCATCGAGTTGGGCGAGATCGAAGCGCGGCTGGCGCAGCATGAGGCGGTGAAAGAAGTCGTGGTGCTGGCCCGTGAAGATGTACCGGGCGAGAAACGCCTGGTGGCCTATTTCACACCTCATGCACCAGAAGCGTTCGCTGACATCGAAGCCTTGCGCGCTCATCTGCTAGGGCAACTGCCTGAGTACATGGTGCCGACCGCCTACATCCGGCTCGATGTGCTGCCGCTGACCCCCAACGGCAAACTCGACCGCAAGGCGCTGCCGGCACCGGATCATTCAGCGGTGATCGCTCGTGAGTACGAGGCCCCGCAAGGCACCGTCGAAACGACCCTGGCACAGTTGTGGGCCGAGTTGCTCCAGGTCGAGCAGGTCGGACGACACGATCACTTCTTCGAACTGGGCGGCCACTCGCTGCTGGCGGTCACGCTGATCGAACGCATGCGCCAAGTGGGCCTGAGCGCCGATGTCCGCGTGCTGTTCGGCCAGCCGACGCTGGCGGCATTGGCGGCGGCCGTGGGGGGCGTGACGGAGGTCATGGTGCCGGTCAACGGCATTACCCGCGGCTGCGCCCGCATCACGCCGGACATGTTGCCGTTGGCCGATCTGTCCCAAGCGGAAATCGAGCAGATCGTCGCGACGGTGCCGGGCGGCGTAAGCAATGTCCAGGACATCTATGCCCTGGCGCCGTTGCAGGAAGGCATCCTGTATCACCACCTGGCTTCGCAGCAGGGTGATCTCTACGTGCAGCAGGCCACCTTCAACTTCAAGGACCGCGCCCGGCTGGACGCCTTCGTCGACGCATTGCAAAGCGTCATCGACCGGCATGACATCTTGCGCACCGCTGTACTCTGGGAAGGCCTCTGCGAGCCGGTGCAAGTGGTCGTTCGCCAGGCGCAATTGATTCTGGACGAGTGTGTTTTCGAGCCGGGCCACGATGTCGCCACGCAGCTTCTCGAACGCTTCGACCGGCAGCACCTGCGCCTCGATGTACGCCAGGCGCCGCTGATGCGCCTGGCGTTCACCCATGACACCGCCAACCAGCGGTGGATCGCCATGCTGTTGTTCCACCATATGGCCCTTGATCACACGGCGCTGGAAGTGGTGCAACACGAGATGCAGGCGCACCTGCTGGGCCACGCTGATCGGTTGGGCGAAGCGGTACCGTTCCGCAACTACGTGGCCCAGGCCCGCTTGGGCGTGAGCCGTGAGGAACATGAAGGGTTCTTCCGCGACATGCTCGGCGACATCGAGGAACCCACGTTGCCGTTCGGCTTGCTGGATGTCCGTGGCGACGGCAGCGATATCGAAGCGGCCGGACTCAACCTCGCCGCCGACCTCAGCCGGCGCCTGCGGGCCCAGGCCCGTCAGTTGGGGGTGAGCGCTGCGAGCCTGCATCACTTGGCGTGGGCGCAGGTCCTGAGCAAAGTGTCCGGCAAGCAGGATGTGGTCTTTGGCACGGTGTTGATGGGCCGGATGCAGGGCGGCGAGGGCGCCGACCGGGCACTGGGCATGTTCATCAACACCCTGCCATTGCGGGTGGATGTCGATACCCGAGGCGTGCGTGACGGGGTGAAAGCCACCCACGCGCGTTTGACCGGTCTGCTGGGGCACGAGCACGCCTCGCTGTCCCTGGCCCAGCGTTGCAGCGGCGTCGCCGCGCCGCTGCCGTTGTTCAGCGCCTTGCTCAACTACCGGCACAGCGCAATGGGCACGGCGTCGAGCGAAGCGTTTGCTGCCTGGGAGGGCATCGAGGCCCTGGGCAGTGAAGAACGTACCAACTACCCGCTGACCTTGTCGGTGGATGACCTGGGCGAAGGTTTTTATGTGTCGGCACTGGCGGTACCTCGGATCGGTGCGCAGCGGATGTGTGTCTATATGAACATCGCCTTGGAGCATCTGGTCGAGGCGCTGGAACAAATGCCGCAGACGCCGTTGAACAGCGTGTCGATCCTGCCGTCGGCCGAGCGTCGCCACTTACTGGTGGATTTCAACGCCACCACTCGCCGCTATCCCCAGGACAGGACCGTCCATGGTCTGTTCGAGGCGCAGGTCACGCAGCGTCCGCAAGCCGTTGCGGCCGTACACAATGCCCAAAGTCTGACCTACGCCGAGTTGAACCACCGGGCCAATGGCCTGGCCCGTCATCTGGTCGACCTGGGTGTGCAACCGGGCGATCGAGTGGCGATTGCCCTGGAGCGTTCCATCGAGCTGTTGGTCAGCCAATTGGCGATTCTCAAGTGTGCCGCCGCCTATGTACCGCTGGATGTCAGCGCGCCGCTGGAACGGCAACAGTTCATGGTGCAGGACAGCGGGGCGCAAGTCGTGCTGACGTCGAGCACGGCGCTAGCGCCTGAAGCCTCGCAACGGCTGGACCTGGACACGCTGGTCCTCAATGAAACCGCCGATAACCTCGATCTGGTGCAAAGCAGCGAAACGGTGGCCTACATCATGTACACCTCCGGTTCCACCGGCACCCCGAAAGGCGTGCTGGTGCCGCATCGGGCGATCAACCGACTGGTGATCAACAACGGTTACGCCGACTTCAACGCCGAGGACCGGGTCGCCTTTGCCTCCAACCCGGCCTTCGACGCCAGCACCCTCGACGTCTGGGCACCGTTGCTCAATGGCGGTTGCGTGGTGGTGGTCGACCAGGACGTGCTGTTGTCCCAGGCGGATTTCCAGGCGCTGTTGCTCGAGCAATCGGTGAGCGTGCTGTGGATGACCGCTGGCCTGTTCCACCAATACGCCGCCGGGCTGATGCCGGTGTTCGCCCAACTGCGCTACCTGATCGTCGGTGGCGATGTGCTCGACCCCGCGGTGATCGGTCGCGTTCTGAAGGAAGGCGCGCCGGCTCACTTGCTCAACGGCTACGGCCCGACCGAAGCCACCACCTTCACCACCACCCATGAAATCAAAGCCGTCGGCGAGGGTGGCATCCCGATTGGTCGTCCGATTGGCAACACCCGCGTCTATGTGCTGGACGCCAACCAACAGACGGTGCCCATCGGCGTGGCGGGTGAGTTGTATATTGGTGGAGACGGCGTGGCGAAAGGGTATTTGAATCGCCCTGAACTGACCGCCGAGAAGTTCGTTGCAGACCCGTTCAATGCCGATCCCGGTGCCTTGCTGTATCGCACCGGCGACCTGGCCCGCTGGCGCGCGGACGGCACGGTGGATTACCTGGGCCGCAACGACGACCAGGTGAAGATCCGCGGTTTCCGTATCGAACTGGGCGAGATCGAAGCCCGGCTCGGCCAGCATGACGCGGTCAAGGACGCCGTGGTGCTGGTGCGCGAAGACGCCCCGGGCGAGAAACGCCTGGTGGCGTACTTCACGCCACGGGACCTGGACGTTGCGCCACACATCGAGACGCTGCGTACTCATTTGCAGGGGCAATTGCCGGATTACATGGTGCCGGCGGCCTACGTGCGGCTCGATGCCTTGCCGTTGACCGTCAACGGCAAGCTCGACCGCAAGGCCTTGCCAACACCGGACCAGGCCTCTGTCTTCAGCCGTGTCTACGAGGCTCCGCAAGGTGAGCTCGAAACCGTGCTCGCGCAGATCTGGCAAGACGTGCTGGGCCTGCAGCAGGTTGGTCGTCACGACAATTTCTTCGAATTGGGCGGGCATTCGTTGCTGGCGGTCCGTTTGCTGGGGTTGCTGGCCCAAGCCAACCTGACGGTGTCGCTGGCCGAGTTGTTCCAGCACGAAAGCGTCGCCTCCATGGCATTGTTGCTGCAGATCCGCAGCACCGAAGTCCAGGTGCAGGAGGCTTTCATACCGGTGCGCACCACCGGCCAGCAGAACCCGCTGTTCCTGGTGCATGAGTTCAGCGGCCTGGATCTTTACTTCCCGATGCTGGGCAAGCACATCGATCCGGATATTCCAGTCTATGGCCTGCCTGCCATCCCGTGGGGCGAACCGCAGTTGCTGACGATGGAGTGCCTGGCCTCACGGTTGGTGGGCGTCATCCGCTCGGTACAGCCACAGGGCCCTTATCGCTTGGCCGGCTGGTCGTTCGGCGGCGTGCTGGCCTACGAGATCGCCATCCAGCTCGTTGGCCTGGACGAAGAGGTCGAGTTCCTCGGCCTGATCGACAGCTACCTGCCACGGCTGGTGGACCAGGGCAGGGAACGCTGGTCACCGGCTGAAGCCCACGCACGGCATTTGCTGGACCGCTGCGAGGTGTTCTGGAACGCCGGTGTCCTGAAGGAGGCGGAGCTCGCCTTGGTGCTCGAAAAACTGGCCCGCCTGCAGACTCGACTGAACGACTTCGCGTTCGAAGGCCTGGTGCAACACTGTTACGACGAAGGCCTTCTCCCGCCTGAGCTGGCGGAGTACAGCGTGGCCCAGCTCTGGCAGTACCTGGATCGCGAGGTCGCCCACGGTCATGCGTTGGCCCATTACTCGGTCTATCCGATCTCCGTGCCGGTCCACCTGCTGATTGCCGAGGAGCGCAAAGACGACGCGCCTGAACATTCCGGCTACCTGGGTTGGGACGCGGTCCTGCCTAAGGCGCAGATGCACGGCGTCACGGTCCCGGGCAACCACCAGACGATGATGCAGGCGCCACAGGTCAAGGCACTGGGCCAAGCCATCAGTGATGCGCTGGGTAGCGTTGCGACACGTCCGGCACCTTCGCCAAAGAGCCGCTACCAACCGCTGCTGACAATCCAGGGCGGACGTGCCGACCGGGCGCCGATCTTCTGCGTGCCGGGGGCTGGCGACAGCGTGACCGGTTTTATCGGGCTGACCGACGCCTTCGGTCCGGAATGGCCTATCCATGGGTTGCAACACCGTGGACTGGACGGCAGCACCGAGCCTTTCAGTCTCGTGGAAACCGCCGCCCAGGCGTATCTCGACGCAATCGACAAGGTACAACCGGAGGGGGCGGTGCATCTGCTCGGCCATTCCTTCGGTGGTTGGATCGTGTTCGAGATGGCGGCCCGCCTGCATGCCCGGGGTCGCAAGGTGGCCTCGTTGACGCTGATCGACAGTGAGTCGCCGGGCGGCAACGGCGTGGTGGGCAAGCCCTATACCGCGACGGGGGTTCTGAATCGGCTGATCGAGGCGATGCAGTTGGCTTCCGGCAAGTCCTTGGGCATCGATGCCACGGTCTTCGGTACCCAGGACGATACCGCGCAGATGCGCTTGCTGCATGCCGGCATGGTTCGGGCCGGCATGCTGCCGCAACGCTCGGCGGTGGATGCCATGCGCGGTCCGGCGCGGGCCTTCGGTACGGCCCTGCGCACGGTCTATCAACCGCAACACCGCTACACCGGGCCGGTGCGGTTGGTGCTGGCCAATGACCCAACCCTGGACACGGCTGGCAACAAACGCGAACAGGAACAAATGATCGAAGGATGGCGCAAGCATATCCCTGACCTCAGTATCTGGTACGGTCCGGGCAACCACTTCACGATCCTCAAGGCCCCCCACGTACACAACCTGGCAGCCTGGTGGCAGGACGGCCTTCCCATGCTCGACGAGGAGGCCGCCAGTGATTGCGTATGACTGTCCTTCCTTGACACGCATCCATGGAACCCGGTGCCACGCTGGCCGGGTCTGAAATCAACGCACTCATGGTTATTTATGGAAAAGTCGAAGTTTCGCAAAATCGCTATCGTGCTCGTACTGGTCGTGGTGGCCGGTCTGATTTTCTACAGCGCGCAATCGCCGGGCAAACCGCCGGAGTACCTGACCGCCATGGTCGAGCGCACGGACATCGAGAACGCGGTGCTGGCGTCCGGCACGCTCCAGGGCGTCAAGCAGGTCGACGTCGGTGCCCAGGTGTCGGGCCAATTGAAATCGCTCAAGGTCAAACTGGGCGACAAGGTCAAGAAGGGCCAGTGGCTGGCGGAAATCGACCCGATGCTGGCGCAGAATTCCTTGCGCCAGGCCCTGGTCAACGAAGAGAACCTGATGGCCAAGCGGCAGGCCACGGCGGCGCAACTCAAGGACGCCAAGGCCACCTATGATCGTTACAAGAAACTGCAGCCGGACGATGCGATTTCCAAGCAGGAGTACGAGACCGCGGAGTCCAACTACAGGGTGGAAGAGGCGAACCTGCTCTCCCTCAATGCGCAAATCAAGGACGCCCGCATCCAAGTGGAAACGGCGCGGGTCAACCTGGCGTATACCCACATCGTCGCGCCGATCGATGGTTATGTGGTGGGGATCGTCACGCAGGAAGGCCAGACCGTGATTGCCGAGCAATTGGCGCCGGTCCTGCTCAAGCTCGCCGACCTTGACACCATGACGGTCAAGGCGCAGGTGTCGGAAGCCGACGTGATCCACATCGTGCCTGGCCAAGAGGTGTATTTCACCATCCTGGGGGAATCGGAAAAGCGTTATTACGCCAAGCTGCGCGGCACTGAGCCTGCGCCGCAGAATTTCCTCGAGACCCAGAACGCCGGGGCGTCGAAGCAAAATACCGCGGTGTTCTACAACAGCCTCTTCGATGTGCCGAACCCTGACCATCGCCTGCGCATTTCCATGACGGCCCAGGTCCGTATCGTCCTGGACAAGGCCAATGACGTGTTGACGGTTCCCGTCGCTGCCCTGGGTGCGAAAAACCAGGACGGCAGCTATGTGGTCCGTGTGCTGGATGCCGAAGGCAAGGCCCAGCCGCGTAACGTGCGCATGGGCATCAACAATAACGTTCGGGCCGAGATCAAGGATGGCTTGGCCGAGGGTGACAAGGTCGTTATCGGCGAGCCGACCCCGGCCGTGGCGGGAGCCTGACCATGACCCAACCATTGCTGGAACTCAAGGGCATCACCCGTAGCTTCCTCGCTGGCGAGAAGGCCTTTATCGCTCTGAAGGACATCAACCTGACAATCAATGCCGGCGAGGTGGTTGCGATCACCGGGGCGTCCGGCTCCGGCAAGTCGACCTTGATGAACGTGCTTGGCTGCCTCGACCATCCGAGCGCCGGAAGCTACAAGGTGGACGGGCGCGAGACCGGTTCGATGAACGACCAGGAACTGGCGGTGTTGCGTCGGGATCACTTCGGTTTCATTTTCCAGCGCTACCATTTGCTGCCGCACCTGAGTGCCTTGCACAACGTCGAGATGCCGGCGATTTATGCCGGCGCGAGCGAAGCGCAACGGCACAGCCGTGCCGGGGAACTGTTGAAACGCCTGGGGTTGGTAGGGCACTTGAGCAATCGGCCCAGCCAGCTCTCGGGTGGTCAGCAGCAACGGGTGAGTATCGCCAGGGCCCTGATGAATGGCGGTGACATCATCCTCGCGGACGAACCCACCGGTGCGTTGGACACCACCAGTGGCAAGGAAGTGATGAAGATCCTGCTGGAGCTCAACCGGGCGGGGCACACGGTCATCATCGTGACCCACGATGAAAAGGTGGCCGCCCATGCCCAGCGCATCATCGAGATCCGCGACGGCGAGATCGTCAGTGATCGGGCCAATCCTCAACAACCGCTGGAAGATCAGCCGCCGCAAGGCACACGTCCGCCCAAGGCCAAGCCGGCGAACGGCCTGCTCGCCAGCTTCGGGCTATTCAGCGAAGCGTTCAACATGGCCTGGGTGGCGCTGGTTTCCCATCGCATGCGGACCCTGCTGACCATGTTGGGCATCATCATCGGCATCACCTCGGTAGTCTCGATCGTAGCCATCGGCGAAGGGGTCAAGGAATATGTCCTCAAGGACATCCAGGCGATTGGCAGTAATACGATCGAGATCATGCCCGGGGCCGATTGGGGGGACAGTCGCTCGACCGCTATCGAAACCCTGGTGTTATCCGATGTGACGGCCCTGAGCGACCAGTACTACATCGACAGCGCGACCCCCAACGTTGGGCGCAATCTGTTATTGCGTTTTGAAAACATCGACGTCAATGCGACCGTCAACGGCGTCAGTGAGAGCTATTTCCAGGTCCGCGGGATCAAGATCGGTTCCGGCGTCGCGTTCAGCAAGGACGACGCCCGGCGGCAGTCACAGGTGGTGGTGATCGACCATAACACCCGTCAGCGATTGTTCGGCCCGAACACCGACCCACTGGGCAAGGTGATTCTCATCGACAACCTGCCTTGCACGGTCATTGGCGTGACCGACGAGCGCAAAAGCGTGTTCAATACCAACAAGAACCTGAACGTATGGATGCCCTATGAAACGGCGGCGGGACGGTTGCTCGGCCAGCGCTTCCTGGACAGCATCACGGTACGGATCAAGGACGGGCAACCGAGCAAAGTCGTGGAAGACAATGTCGTCAAGCTCCTGACTCAACGCCATGGCATCAAGGACTTCTTCACCTACAACCTCGACAGCGTGCTACAGACGGTGCAGAAGACCAGCCAGTCCCTGGCGCTGTTGCTCTCGTTGATTGCGATCATCTCACTGGTGGTCGGTGGCATCGGAGTGATGAACATCATGCTGGTCTCGGTGACCGAGCGTACCCGCGAGATCGGTATCCGCATGGCCGTTGGTGCACGCCAGTCCGACATTCGCCAGCAGTTCCTGGTGGAGGCGGTGATGGTCTGCCTGCTGGGTGGCACGATCGGCATCGCTTTGTCGTTTGGTATCGGCTACGTCTTTTCGATCTTCGTCAAGGAATGGCAGATGGTGTTCTCGATGGGATCGATCGTCACCGCGGTCGTCTGTTCGACCCTCATCGGAATCGTGTTCGGCTTCGTGCCCGCACGCAACGCCGCACGGCTTGATCCGATCAATGCATTGGCGCGGGACTGAGCCGGGCTCCATTACTTGAACCCAGACACAACCCCCTGTGGCGAGGGGATTTATCCCCGCTGGGCTGCGAAGCAGCCCCGGAAAAGCTGAGTGCAATCACCCTAATACTTTGCGGTGACTGGTTTTGGGGCCGCTTCGCGACCCAGCGGGGATAAATCCCCTCGCCACAGGGGGGGCTGGCGCTTTATACCGCTGCACGTGCCGCCTGCGGGCGCATCTCGCCGACCTTTCTCACCGCCTGCTCGAAGCGGTCGAGCACCATGCCGACCTCGGTCTCGGTGATGGTCAGGGGCGGCAGGAACCTGAGCACTGCGCCATGGCGCCCACCGGTTTCCATCATCAAGCCGTTGTCGAAACAGTTGAGCTTGATGGCGTGTGCCCGGGCGCCGTCAGCCTGGCCGGCGCGCTGGTTGTCGGCCGGCTTGGTGATTTCCACGCCGAGCATCAACCCGCGACCGCGGATGTCGCCGATGAAGGGAAAACGCTGTGCGATGTCCTGCAGGCCGCTCTCCAATCGTTCGCCCATCCGGGCGGCATGGGCGACGAGATGGTCTTTGCGGATTTGCTGCATTGTGGCCGCGCCAGCGACCATCGCCACTTGATTGCCGCGGAAGGTCCCCGCATGCATGCCAGGGCCCCAGGTATCCAAATGCTCGGCATACACGATCACCGCCAGTGGGTAGCCACCGCCGATGGCTTTGGACAGCACCAGGATGTCGGGAACGATGCCGGCGTGCTCGATGGCGAATGTGCTGCCGGTGCGACCCAGGCCGGTCTGGACTTCGTCGACGATCAGCAAGATGTCCTGCTCGAGGGTGATTTCCCGCAGGGCCCGTAGCCAGCTGGTCGAGGCCGGGATGCAACCGCCTTCGCCTTGCACCACCTCGACGATGACCGCCGCCGGTTTGGCGACGCCGCCTTCGGGATCCGAGAGGACGGTACGGATGTAGTCGATGGACAGCTGATCGGTGTGCTCGCCATTCGTGCCGAACGGGCATCGAAACCGATAGGGGAAGGGCAGAAAGTGTGTGCCTTGGGCGATCAGGCCATCGCCGGTCTTGGGCGACAGCTTGCCCATCGCCGAGAGGGCGCCAGCCGTCATCCCGTGGTAGCCACCGTGAAACGCCATCAATGGCGAGCGCTTGGTGTAGTGGCGGGCCAACTTGATCGCGGCCTCGACGGCATCCGAACCGCTGGGCCCGCAGAAGAGAATCTTGCTGGTGTCGCGCATTTTCGCCGGCAGCATCGAGAACAGCTCCTGCACGAATGCGTGCTTGGCCGGCGTCGCCAGGTCCAATGCCTGCTGCAAGTGATCGCTGTGGAGAAAGTGCATCACCGCATCCCGGACCTCGGGTGGGTTGTGCCCCAGGGCCAGTGTTCCGGCGTTCGACAGGCAATCGAGGAACTCCTGGCCGCTGGAATCCTTGATACGCATGCCCTTGCCGCTGACGAACAGTCGCTGGAAAGTCTGCGCATAGGTACGTGCGTTCGACTCGATGTTTTCGAGGTAAGTGAGTGCTTCCATATTCGATCATCCATTGGCGATGGAGCGTGAACCGAGCGGGGCCATTCATGCTCGACAGCAAGTGCAGCCGTTACTGGGCAGGTCGAGCTCATTTCAACAGGCCCCCGTCGTTATCGCGAGTTTTCCAGCCGGCAGCTGTCCCCAATTTCCACGCCAGACATCGGAACGGGCTCGGGGTTAAATACCTGCCACACGAGCCTCACCAAGCCATCGTTAATAATCTGCCATCTCCCTGAGTTGCGCCGGTGCCGGGTGCCTTGCTGTCTTCACCTTCGACACCTCTAGAGAACGCTATGCATGTCTTCAAGCCCCCAGAGAGCATATTGCTGGTGACACTGTGTGCGATGGCCTTGAGCGGCTGCGTGTTGGGCCCTGACTATCGGGTGCCAGACGTCCCGATCGCCGCCAAGTGGCAGGCACCGGTGCCCCATGGCGCGTCCGTGGTTGCGTTGGCCGACTGGTGGCGGCAATTCGATGACCCTGCATTGGCCGAACTGTTGCGCCTGGCCGAAGCCGACAGCCCGTCCATGGACCAGGCCTGGGCCAATATCTCGCTGGCCCGTGCGACTGCCGACAGTGACGCCGCCGATGCCTTGCCCAAGTTCGACGGCAGGCTGTCAGGCGGCCGAGGTGGGCAGCAGACCGGTTCGGAGCGCCTGGGGGGCTCTGGTTCCTCTGCAACGATGGATGCCGCCTGGGAACTCGACCTGTTTGGCAAGTTGCGCCGCAAAAATGAAGCGGCCAGCTCTCGCGTCGAAGCTAGGGTCGATGACTGGCATGACGCGAGGGTGTCGCTGGCGGCCCAGGTCGGTGATTATTACGTGCAATACCGGGGATGCCAGAAGTTGGTGCTGGCCTACCGCGACCAGGCTCAGTCACAACAAGACACCGCGCGCATGACGCGCCAGTCGTTCGGGGCGGGCTTCACGTCCTCCGCCGACGCCGCGCTGGCCGATGCCAGTGCCGCCAGCAGCGCCGCGGCCCTGGTCCAGCAGCAGAGTGAATGCCAAGTGTTGCTCAAGAGCCTGGTGGCACTGACAGGCAGTGATGAAGGGCGTCTGCTGGATGTGCTCGGTCACACGCCGGCGCAACTGCCGCAGCCGGCCGAACTCAACGTGCAACAGATTCCGGCCGACTTGCTGCGCCAGCGTCCGGATATCGCCTCCCGCGAACGCGAGTTGTCAGCAGCGAATGCCGAGATCGGCGTGGCCCAGGCCGATCGCTTGCCGAGCCTGAGTCTGTCCGGGACGATTTCCGTGGGCACCATGGTGGGCCAGCGCAACCGTTCCTGGTCGCTGGGTCCGGTGTTGTCGATTCCGCTGTTCGACGGTGGCCAGCGTCGTGCGGCGGCGGAGGGGGCCAAGGCCTCGTATGACGCAGCCCTGGCGGTCTATCGCCAAACGCTGCGCACCGGTGTGATGGAAGTCGAGCAGGCCCTGGTGCGCCTCGACGCGGCCCGTCGCCGGGAGTCGGATGTGGAGCGCTCCACCGCGGGTTTCCGGGAGTCTTTCGAGGCCATCGACCGCAGTTGGCAGGCTGGCAACGTCAGCCTGCTGGACCGGGAAACCGCACGCCGCCAGGCGCTGACAGCCGAGATTGAATTGATCACCTTGCAGCAGAATCAAGTGCGCTACTGGATCGCCCTGTACAAGGCGTTGGGGGGCGGCTGGCATGCCGATCAGCCCCTGGCACGCAGTCGAGCATTGGGCGGAGACGGCGCGTGAGGTCGAGACCGGGCAAGTTCGCGTTGGCAATCGGGGTGTGCGCGATCGTGGTGGCGTTGATCTACTTTCGCCGGGGCGCTGAACCGGCCGAGGCCGCCCCCCAGGTCAGCAGCTTGAGCGTGGAAGTCGTCCAGGCGCAACGCCAGGTCTGGCCGCAGTTGCTGTTTGCCAATGGCGCGCTCGCCCCCTGGCAGGAAGCGGTCATCAATGCCGAGACCAGCAACCTGCGCATCGCCAGCATCGAGGCCGATGTGGGCAGCCGGGTGAAGAAAGGCCAATTACTGGCCACGCTGGCCAGCGAAACGGTGGTTGCCGAAGAGAACAAGCAGAAGGCGCTCGTCGCCCAGGCCAACGCCAACCTGGAGCAGGCTCGCTCCAATGATCGTCGGGCCCGGGTCGTCGGGCAGGGCGGGGCACTGTCGGAGCAACAACGTGAAGACTACCGAATCAAGGTCGCGCTCGCCGAGGCAGACCTCGCCAGCGCCCGTGCCGAACTGCAGAGCACGCGGATCAGGCTAGGCCAGACACGCATCGTCGCCGTGGACGACGGCATCATTTCGGCGCGCACGGCACTGCTCGGCAAGGTGCTCTCCGCCGGCGACGAATTGTTTCGCATGGTGCGCGATGGTCGCATCGAATGGCAGGCCGAGCTGGATGCCCGCCAACTGGCGCAGGTGCAGCCGGGCCAGGTCGCCCGCATGACGTTGCCCGGCGGCCAGAGCCTGGAAGGGCGCGTGCGGCTGGTATCGCCCACGTTGAATACCAAGACCAGCCGGGGATTGATCTATGTCTCCCTGCCCCCCGACAGCGCCGCCCAGGCCGGCATGTATGCCAGTGGCCAGATCGAGTTGGCGCCGCGCGAGGCCGTTACGGTGCCAGACACTGCCGTCATCCTGCGGGATGGGCGTTCCTATGTGTTCACGCTCAATGATGACATGCACGTTGTCCAGCGACCGGTGGTGGTCGGCCGACGCTTGCATCAGGCCGTGGAAATCCTCAGCGGTCTCGATGAGCCTGCCCGCATCGTGCGCGCCGGCGGTGCGTTCCTCAATGACGGTGCGAGTGTGACCCTCGTTCAATCCCAGGTCGCCCAGCCATGAACATTTCGGCCTTGTCGATCCGCCATCCGGTCCCGGCCGTCATGCTGTTCATTCTGCTGACGCTATTTGGCTTGTTGGGTTTTAAGAAGCTCGCGATCCAGGATTTTCCGGACATGGATTTGCCAGTGGTGGTGATCAGCGCCTCGCTGGAAGGTGCGGCCCCGGAGCAACTGGAAACCGAAGTGGCGCGCAAGATCGAGGACAAGCTGACGTCGCTGCGCCTGCTCAAGCACGTGACGACAAGCATCACCGACGGTGCCGTCAACATCAGCGTCAGCTTTGACATCGACAAGGATGGCAACGAGGCACTCAACGAAGTGCGCAATGCAGTGGACAGTGCCATGGCGCAACTGCCGGCGAGCCTGGACACACCGTCGGTTTCGCGGCTGACCACCAGTGCCTCGGCATTGCTCACCTATGTCATCGATTCCGACAACCTGGACGAAGAGGGCTTGTCCTGGTTCGTCGACAATGAGTTGAGCAAGCAACTGCTGGCGGTGCCCGGGGTAGCAATGATCTCGCGCATGGGCGGCGTGGACCGGGAAGTCCAGGTCAATCTCGACCCGGCGCTGATGGCGGGCCTGGGCATTCGTGTGACGGACGTCGCCAACCAGTTGCGGGCCATGCAGAAGGACAACTCCGGTGGCCAGGGCAATCTGGGCAGTGGCCAACAAGCCATGCGTACCTTGGGCGCCATTGACGATCCGGCGGAACTCGGTGCCATTGACATTCCCAGCGGCGATGGTCGCTTGCTTGTCTTGGGGCAGTTGGCCGACATTCGTGACACCCACGCCGAGCGCAGCACCCGGGCATTTCACGATGGCAGGCAGGTGATCGGCTTCCAGGTCACCCGTTCCCTGGGGTTCTCTGATGTCGGCGTCGCCAATGATGTGCGCAAGGCCATGGCCACCTTTGGCGAACAACATCCGAACGTGCAAATCGTTGAAGCCAGCGACACGGTCAAGGCCGTGCTCGCCAATTATCACGACTCGATGAATTTGCTGTACGAAGGCATGCTGTTGGCGGTACTGGTGGTCTGGTGGTTCCTGCGGGACTGGCGCGCCACGCTCATCGTCGCCACGGCGCTGCCGCTGTCGATCATTCCCACTTTTGGGGTGATGTACCTGGCCGGTTTTACCCTTAACTCCGTTTCCCTGCTCGCCCTGGCGCTGGTCATCGGTGTGCTGGTGGACGATGCCATCGTCGAGATCGAGAACATCGCGCGGCACCTGCGCATGGGCAAGACTCCGCTCCAGGCCGCCACCGAGGCTGCCGATGAAATCGGTCTGGCGGTGCTTGCCACGACCGTTACCCTGGTCGCGGTGTTCTTGCCCACGGCGTTCATGGGCGGCATCGCTGGGAAGCTGTTTCGCCAGTTCGGCGTGACGGCTTCGGTCGCGCTGTTGTTTTCACTGCTGGTGGCGCGGCTGCTGACGCCGATGATGGCGGCTTATTTGCTCAAGGCAAGGAACGAAACCGACCATGACGGGCCGTTGATGACCCGCTACCTGGGCTGGATCCACACCAGCCTGACTCGGCGCAAGACGACAATGGGCCTGGCCGGCCTGTGCTTCGTCGGCGCCCTGGGATTGGTTCCTTTGCTGCCCACCAGTTTCCTCCCCGCGCAGGACACCGGTCGCAGCAAAGTGACCTTGGAACTGCCGCCGGGAACGACATTGGCGCAAACCACCGCGGTGGCCTTGCAGGCCAGTGAGCGGTTGCGCGAGCTACCGGACGTCAAGCACGTGTTCAGTTCGGTGGGGACCGCCAGCAGTACGGGCGCCGGGCCTGCCGATATCACCGGCGCCGGAGATGCGGTCCTGACGGTGGAGCTTGCGCCCCGGGATGCTCGTGATCGCAAGCAGGTGGAGGTCGAAGCGCAGATGCGCCAGGTATTGCGCACCCTTCCGGGAGTACGCATCAACGTTGGTGGCGATGGCAGCGGAGAGAAGCTCAATATCGTGCTTGCCAGCGATGACGGCGATCTGCTGGAGCGCACGGCAAGCGCCCTTGAGCCCCAGCTACGTGAGCTGCGCGGGATCGGCAATGTCTCGTCCAGCAGCGCCTTGCAACGACCGGAAATCCAGATGCGGCCGGATGTTGCCCGGGCAGCGGAATTGGGCATCACCAGCCAGGACATCGCCGATACCTTGCGCATGGCGACTTATGGCGAATATTCCTCGCAACTGGGTAAGATCAATTTGTCCCAGCGGCAGGTGGACGTGCGGGTGCGCATGGATTCGCTGTTGCGCGACGATTTGCAGGCGATCAGCCAATTGCGGGTAACCGGGCGAGACGGCCAGGTCGCCCTGGCTTCGTTGGGGGAACTCAGCATGGGCAGTGGGCCGGCGCAAATCAGCCGACTGGACCGCCTGCGCAACGTCACCCTGTCTATCGAACTCAACGGTCGTAACCTGGGTGAGGTCATGGCCGAGGCCCGCCAACTGCCGGTGATGCGCAACTTGCCAGCCGAAGTCAAACTGGTGGAGCAGGGCGAACTGCAATTGATGACGGAGTTGTTCGCCAGCTTCGGCCTAGCCATGGCCATCGGTGTGTTTTGTATTTATTCAGTCCTGGTGTTGTTGTTTCACGACTTCTTGCAGCCGGCCACGATTCTGTCGGCACTGCCGCTCTCGCTGGGTGGCGCGTTGTTGGCCTTGTTGGTGTGCAACTTCAGTTTTTCCCTGCCATCGGTCATTGGCTTGTTGATGCTGATGGGCATCGTGACCAAGAACTCCATTCTCTTGGTGGAGTACGCCATCATGGCTCGCCGCGATTATGGCCTGGGTCGATATGATGCGTTGGTGGATGCCTGCCACAAACGTGCCCGCCCAATCCTGATGACCACCATTGCGATGGGGGCCGGGATGTTGCCGACGGCGATGGGAATGGGTGAGGACCCGAGTTTCAGGCAACCGATGGCGGTGGTGGTCATGGGTGGTTTGCTGACATCGACGCTGTTGAGCCTGCTGGTGGTGCCGGTGATTTTCACTTACGTCGACGATGCGTTGCAATGGCTGAAACGTCGCACCCGATCGCCCATGGAGGAAGGTACGGTGGAGGAGACCTGAGGGGGGAAGCAATATTCCCCCAACAAGTACTCGACCCGGTCAGTGAGCGAGCAATCGTTGGGGGTAGGTTATACGGCTTGTTGAATCGGGTTACTGCCATTCCATTCCATGTGAGCCGGTGCGGCATCCATTGAGTGCATCCAGCGGATCAGCGAACGACGCCCGCCAATCCCCATTTTTATGGCGGCGCGCTTGAGATAACTTTCGACTGTATTGACCTTCAGGTTCAGTTGCTCGGCAAGTTCGGGGGCGGTGCGCCCGGCCAGCAGACCTACGCACACTTCCGTTTCGCGAGAGGACAGACTCAATCCCGACAGTAGCAGTCGATCAGCGAACCTTTGGCGCAGCGCTTCCATGCCGTCATTTTCCGATGCGTCCAATGACAGGAAAGGGGCCTGTCGTGTCGACTCCGGCGGAACAAGGGCCGCCACGTGCTCCTCGACCATGGGCAATAAGAGACAGGAAAAATCTTTTAACAGTGCATGTTCTTGTGCGGTAAATCCCTTTGAAAGAGGCGAACGGTAGATGGACAGCACATAACGATGACCATTCTTACGGGTCGTCAGGTGTAATTGCGTCGTCGTGCTATAGCCGGGGACTTTGTCCGAACGCTCGCATTTAAGCAGGCACCGAGAAAAGTTAGGTATTTTCTGTGGCGCCGCGTCTTCAAAGAGAATGTCGTCGGCGAGGAAAAAGGGCTTGGCGGTGTGCGTGCCCACGAGCGCACCCACGCAAGCGTTGTCCATGCCGACGCAACCTATGCTGGAGGTGCTGGGTTCCGACATATTACTTGTACCGATCCGTTGCTCGGTAATATGTGTTGCGTCTACGGGTATTTCCGTAAGTATCAGGTCGTGCAACATGCGCGGGAAATGGCGGCTGCCTGTACTGGCAATGACTTTGCCAACGTGTGGGAATAATCGTTGTAGGTTCATCCTTTCTCCAAAATAATCCAATTATTTGATTAAAGCTGCAGTTCAGTGTGCAGGGCTCTCTTTGCGGGAATGTTTCGGCCGGGGAGTATCTTGGTCGTGTCCAGGGATTTATGGAGTGTATCTGATGAGCGGTCGGCCATTAGGGGTGGGGTAAGTATGGTTGCTCGGTCGATGGCGTTTTTGCTGAGGACCTCCTCATAAGTTTTCAAAGTGCATGGCAATGTGCCGTAAATTACATGTTCTCCCTTCGAGCCTGATGCTGTATTGAGTCTTTCAATCGCCCATCCAGAACGTTTCAGGATTTTTTCCATCAGGGTGTCAATGACGATTTCATAGGTGTGAATCTTTTGTTGTTGGGCGAACTTAATCATTGACAGGAAAAGTGCCGCCGTGCGAATGTCTACATTGGCTCGGGTGAGTTTTCCCGTGGAAGAACTATCAGTCGAAAGTGCAAACCTTGTGGCTTCCCAACAGTGATCCAAGTTCGGTCTGTTTTTTTCGGTTGGAAGGATAAAACTCAGGGCGCCACTCATCAGTGTGGGTTTGCTGGAGGGGCGTAGTCGAACACAGCCGGTAACGCGATCGTTTTCATGGGCGTAGATATACATCGCGTCGGGGTCGTCGTATTCATCCCACTCATAATCGCTACCTTGATAACTTTCAATGTCCCACTTCTTTCGATCGATGAAGGCGAGTTTGCGAATGGACAATATTTGCTCGAGGGTTCTGAGGGGGATTTTGGAGTAGCTTACGATGCGGGTGGATACGCCGGAAAATCCATAGGTGCATGGGGAGTAGTTCATGGATGCGACTTCTTGGCTACAGGTGAAGCTACTGTTGACTTTGCACTAATGTATTTCAACTGTCCTAAAGTACAGTCTTTGATTTGTAGAGTGTGCAGCCTAATTAGTGGACGCGGGATTTGGGGTTGAATTATAACTACTGGGGAGCTCGTTAGTTCTGGAATGGTATCGCTGGGAATCCAAAAAAGTATAGGTTGGGCATGGTGGCAAACTGGTGCTGATCGAAGGGATTGAGGTGAGTTGATGTAGGAGTGATCTATTGTTTTTTTGACGATCCTAAAAAAGCTCTTGTAAGCAACTGATCTTGTTTTGTTCAAGAAATTGACACCCTGAGAAATGGCGCCAGTACCTGTAAACAAAGGGTCATCTAGTTGTGGGCACGCTGACTTCTTTCGTAGGCAGACTTACGGGCAGTGAGTTTGAAGGATATCGCTTGGCGAACGGATTTAGGCAGGTGGCACATTGATGGTGGTCTAGTGTGATTGCTCTATTTAAGGCGGTTGTCCGACCTCGTATGACCGCAGTGGCTGACTTGATGCGACTCGGCTTGAAGTCATGTGGAAAGATGATGGATTGATCTGGCCCTGAAAATCAGCCGTACAGGCTGCTGATATGGATGGATGTTATGAATTATATTGCGCTTTCGTTGTTGACCGTGTTGTTGGTTCCGGGGCCGACGAATTCATTATTGTTGCAAACGGGTGTAAGTAGAGGACTCAGTTCGCATTCGATGCGCTTCATCATCGCCGAATGGCTGGCATACGTTGTTCAGATGACGATGTGGGGGGTATTCATTGACTTGCTGATGGCTGATCACTCGTGGGTGGTGATCGCTACCAAGATTTTTGCCGTGTGTTTTCTTTTTTATATTTCCTTGAAACTTTGGTTTTCGGTAAAGGATCACGCGCCTGGCGCCATGAAGGGTATTACTGTGCCGGATTTGTTTGTGGCAACACTGACAAACCCCAAAGGGTTGTTTTTTGTTTCCTTCGTTGCGCCGGCGGGAACATTCCTATCGCTGGATAATTGGCTGTCATTCATGCTGCTCTTTTCAGTCATAATTTTTCCGGTGGGGCTAGTGTGGATCGCGGGCGGCGCTTTTTGTGGTCGAAAATTTCACGCGATTGTATCCGGGCGATTTCTAAATCGAGCCATCTCTCTGGTGATTGGGTTGTTTGCTTGCGGCATGCTTTTCAATATCGCATCCCAAGTGAGTTTCACCTGAGTGTGTTCTGATATTGAACTTGGGTGGCGTCGAGCTCGAAAGAGGGGGCGGGATCTTGGTTACCTGGGTAAGCAAATTTTGACACTAGGCATTATTTAGATGAAGTTCAACTGCGCAGCTTTGAACATGGCTTGCTTGACATTGGTGCACTCCATCTTTTCAGTCATTTTCTTGGCATGAAACTTCACTGTTCGTTCAGTGATATTCATGATCAAACCGATTTCTTTATAGTTTTTCCCAAGCGCAAGCCAACGCAAGAATTGAACTTCCCTGGGCGATAGCTTGAGCGTGCTCTCTGCACTGATTTCAACCGGGCGGTGTTGGTTGGCGATAACGCTGAGTGTTTGGATGATGACCATGTTCTCCCGGACAATGGTAGGGAAGTCGGGGTCATTTTCTTCTGAGGATAAATGAATGGAGCCGAATGATCTGCCCGGCTCATGAATCGGAATGGTGAACCCTTGTTGGATGCCATAGGATGCGGACTGATCAAATATCTCCGGATTGTTGCCTATCTCTTGTGGGATTTCATCCCAGAAAAAGGGCGTGGCGGTAATGGCTGTGTTGGCCATGACAGGGTCTGATTTGTGAAGTGAGTTCTTACGGTAGGTGTCCACCCATTCGGCGGGATAATTGCTGTGGATGGAGACTTTTGAGTTGTCGAAGGGGGTGGATTCCAGATGAACATAAGCAAATCTTTCAAGCCCTAGTTTCGAGAACATCCAGCCTAGTATCTCGGTGTACTCGTCGTGGCTTTTTCCTGGAATGTTATGCTCCACCTCTTGAATTAAATTGAGCAGGTGGCTTGAGATGGGTTTGAGCATAGTGGCCGCGCTCGCAAAATATTAGTGTGAATACCTGTATTTAGCAGAGGTTTCACCTTGATATTCGCCAAGCGGAGGAGGACAGTTTTATAGCGTTAGCATCAACACCCGCTCGCCGTTTTTTGAGCGCCATCGGGGCTGCGAAGGAGGCTGGAGTATCGAATGGGTTTTTCCAGTTCATAGGGGTTCGTTTCAGGGCGCGATAATGACCCCTCATGCCGCCGTGTAATACTTGTTCTCTCAACTGGGGTGATGTCATTTTGCGTCCTTGCCTGTGCAACCTCAGCCCTTTGCTCCTGAGGTTGTAGTTATACGACCACTGAAACGATTAACTGCAGGGCAGTATAGACAGCTTTTAGCAACAGCGAGAAACATTAAAAAAAACCTTTAATTCCCCTGCTGCATAGCTTTTTTCAGGAACCCTGCCGTTCGACTCTCCCGGCATTTCGTCACGGTCTGCGGATCCCCGCACACGACCACCTTTCCACCTTGGGTGCCAGCCCCCGGGCCGATATCGATGACCCAGTCACTCTGCGCCACCACACGCATGTCATGCTCCACCACAACCACCGTATGACCTTCTTCCACCAGGCGATTCAACTGCACCAGCAAACGGTCCACGTCCTGGGGATGCAGGCCGTTGGTTGGCTCGTCCAATACATATAACGTTGCGCCCCGGGCCTTGCGCTGCAGTTCCGTCGCCAGCTTGATCCGCTGGGCTTCGCCGCCGGACAGTTCCGTGGCTGGTTGGCCCAGGCGCAGGTAGCCCAACCCGATATCCTGCAGCACCTGTAATGAGCGCCTGGCTGCCGCTTGCTCGGCAAACACCTCAAGCGCGTGGTTCACGGTCAGTTGCAGCACCTGGGAAATGTCCAGGCCTTGCCAGCGAACCTCCAGCGTCTGCGGGTTGTAGCGTGCGCCATGGCAGGTGGGGCAGGGGGCGTACACGCTGGGCATGAACAACAATTCCACGCTGACAAAGCCTTCACCTTCGCAGGTCTCGCAACGGCCCTTGGCGACGTTGAAGGAAAACCGTCCGGCATCGAATCCCAGTGCTTGTGCCTGCGCTGTCGCGGCGAACAGTTTGCGCACGTGATCGAACAGCCCGGTGTAGGTGGCGAGGTTGGAGCGCGGGGTGCGGCCGATGGGTTTCTGGTCCACCTGCACCAGCCGCTTGACCGCGTCGAGCCCGGCGGTAACGCGCCCGCCGCTGGTTTGCACGGGTTCGTCTTCCAGGCTTTGCTCATCGGGTTCGGCGTTGGGGCTGGCCTGGCCGAGGTGGGCGCCGACCAGATCCAGCAAGGCCTGGCTGACGAGGCTGGATTTGCCTGAGCCGGAGATGCCGGTCACGGCGCTGAAGCAACCCAAGGGGAAGGCCGCGCTCAGGTTGTCGAGGTTGTTGCGGGTGATGCCTTCCAGGCGCAGCCAATCCTTGGGTGTTCTTGGGGTGCGTGTCGCGGCGTGTTCTGCACCAAAAAGATAGGCGCGGGTACGTGATTCAGGCACTTGTCCAAGGCCTGCCGGCGGACCGCTGTAGAGGACTTTTCCGCCTTGTTCGCCGGCGTCCGGGCCGACGTCGATGAGCCAGTCGGCGCGGCGCATGGTATCGAGGTCATGTTCGACCACAAACACCGAGTTGCCCGCTGCCTTGAGGCGTTGCAGGGCGCCAAACAGCGCTTCGCTGTCGGCCGGGTGCAGGCCGGCGGAGGGTTCGTCCAGCACGTAGATCACCCCGAACAGCTGCGAGTTGAGTTGGGTTGCCAGGCGCAGGCGTTGCAGTTCGCCGGACGAAAGTGTTGGCGTGCTGCGCTCCAGGGCAAGGTAACCCAGGCCGAGGTCGATCAGGGTGACGATCCGCTCCAGCAGCTCGGCGGCGATGCGTTGGGCGGCCAGGCGTTTTTCCAGGGAGAGGTTGGGGGTGTGGCGCGCGTCGGGCCCACCCGCGTGCGGGTTGTCGCCCCTGGCGGCGCGTTGCTCGCGGGCCTCTCGGGTTTGCTGGTGGCTGAGGACGTCCCCCGTTTCTTCGGCGTGTTCAAGATAGTCGGGCGCCAGGACGCGCTTGAGCACTTCGGCCAGCTCAAGCAACGGCAGGTGCGACAGCTCGGCAATGTCCAGGCCGGCAAAGGTCACGGTCAACGCCTGGCGTTTGAGGCGCTTGCCCTCGCATACCGGGCAGGGGCTGGCGCGCATGTATTGCGCCACGCGTTTGCGCATCTGTGCGCTTTGCGAATGCATGAAGGTATGCAGCAGGTAGCGCCGGGCGCCGCTGAACGTGCCTTGATAACTCGGTTCGAGCTTGCGTTTGAGGGCGGCGCGGGTCTGGGCTGGGGTGAGCCCGGCGTATACGGGAACGGTGGGGGTTTCTTCGGTAAAGAGAATCCAGTCTCTTTGCTTTTTTGGCAGGTCGCGCCAGGGGATGTCGACGTCATAGCCCAGGGTCACCAGGATGTCTCGCAGGTTCTGGCCCTGCCAGGCCATGGGCCATGCAGCCACGGCGCGCTCGCGGATGGTCAGCGACGGGTCTGGCACCATGGACGCTTCGGTCACTTCATAGACGCGGCCCAGGCCATGGCATTGCTGGCAGGCACCCTGTGGCGTGTTGGGCGAGAAGTCTTCGGCGTAGAGCATCGGTTGGTCGGCCGGGTAGCTGCCAGCACGGGAGTAGAGCATGCGAATCAAGCTCGACAGGGTGGTGACGCTGCCCACCGACGAACGTGCACTGGGGGTGCCGCGCTGTTGCTGCAAGGCGACTGCCGGCGGCAGGCCCTCGATGCTGTCGACGTCCGGCACGCCCACTTGGTCGATCAGCCGCCGCGCATAAGGCGCGACGGACTCGAAATAACGTCGCTGGGCTTCGGCATAGAGCGTGGAGAAGGCCAGCGACGACTTGCCGGACCCCGAGACCCCGGTAAACACCACCAGGGCATCGCGGGGGATGTCCACATCGACGTTCTTGAGGTTGTGTTCGCGAGCGCCACGCACCCGGACGAAACCGGTGCCTTGCGGCAAGTCAGCGGTTGAAGCAGGGGCGGAGCGTGGGGGCATCGGGCATTCCTTGTGACGTCGGGGCAACGCTTCATGGCGTTATGGCGTTGCATTATGGCGATGGCAGAGTGGACTGGATCACAGCGCTGACAATTATGCGACCGGGTTCAACCGTTCGCGTGCGATAAAAATTTACTCTGGGCGCATGAGATGAGAAACGCATCTGCAGATTTTCCCATGGATACGCCCCCCCGATAACTGACGAGGGCGCTTGCTCGCGCTGGGCTCTGTAGGAGCTGGCGAAGCCTGCGATCTTTTGATCTTGATCTTGATCTTGATCTTTCGCTTGAGATTCAAGTGTCTGGGGAGAGATCGCAGCCTCGTTGCACTCGACAGCTCCTACACAGCTCCTACACAGCTCCTACACAGCTCCTACACAGCTCCTATGCAGCACCTACGCAGCACCTACGCAGTTCCTACTGCTCCAGCGGGAGTGCGCTCGCCGCAAAAAAGGCTCGCGTCTGTACATGGATTCGGGTTTAAGTTTTTCCCAAGTTGATTTCAATCAAGGGCCGAAGAAGGGGCCGGCCCCTACCATGATCGCCAAGATCCTGTCTTTAAGCCCTGGCGTCCATGACCCCTCCCTTTGTGATGTTGCACCTATCCCGCTTCTGGCTCCGTGGGCTGTTCGTTTTCCTGCTGTTATTCATGGGCCTGGCCCAGGCCAAGGATTACGGTGACACCCCGCAACAGCGCATCCACCATGTCCTGAACCAGACCGACTCGATCTCCGAGCCCGAAGGGCGGTTCAAGGTGCGCACGCTGTCCGCTGCCGGCAAGGTCCTGGGCTATGTGTTCCAAAGCCTGGACGTGGTGGACATTCCCGCCTATTCCGGCAAACCGATCAATGTTCAGGTAATCCTCGATCCGGCCGGTGTGATTCTCGATGCCTATGTGCTCGAACACCATGAGCCGATTCTGCTGATCGGCATCGCCGAAGAAAAACTCCACGCGTTCAGCGCACGCTACAGCGGCATCAAGGTCAACCAGCGGGTGGTGGTGGGGCATTCCAGCGACCCGAATGCCGTGACCGTGGATGCCATCGCCGGGGCCACTGTGACGGCGATGGTGGTCAACGAGGTCATCATGCGTGCCGCCCACGATGTCGCGGTGTCCCTGGGCCTGGTCAAGGGCAATGCGGGGTTGGCGGTGGCGCCAGCACGTGTGCGTGAGGACATCTACGAGCCGGCCGACTGGAAGACCTTGACCGGCAACGGCGCAGTACGCCGCCTGCACCTGACTCGCGGTCAAGTAAACGCCACCTTCAAAGGCACCGACGCCGAACAGGTCGAAGTCGCCAACGCCGAGCAGGCCGACGACACGTTCATCGACCTGTACGTCACCCACCTCAACCCGCCCACCATCGGTCGTAACCTGCTGGGCGATGCGCAGTACCGCAGGCTGATGAGCGAACTCAAGCCCGGTGAGCAAGCCATTGCCGTGATGGGCAGTGGGCGCTACTCCTTCAAGGGCTCGGGTTATGTGCGCGGCGGCATTTTCGATCGGGTGCTGGTGCGCCAGTTCGGCGACGTCATCAGCTTCCGTGACATGGACTTCCAGCGCCTGGATGACGTGGCCGCCGAGGACATGCCTGAGTTCGACGAAATGGCGGTGTTCATCGTCCGCGCCTCCCACCGTTTCGACCCTGGTTCGCCCTGGAGCCTGGAACTGCTGATACGCCGTCAGACCGGGCCGGTCAGCGGTATTTTCAGCAGCTTCGAGCTGGCCTATCAGTTGCCGGAGCCCTACCTGGAGCGGCCATTGCCGACCGCCGAACAACTGGCGGCGGCCGAAGAAGCCAGCCGGCCGATGTGGCTGACGCTCTGGTACCAGAAAAGTGTCGAAATCAGCGTGCTTGGCGTAGCCCTGCTGGTGCTGACGGCGATCCTGTTTTTCCAGGATTCACTGGCCCGGCGGCCGATGCTGTTGCATTGGCTACGCCGCGGCTACCTGGTGTTCACCGTCGTGTTTCTGGGCGGCTATGCCTTGGCCCAGTTATCGGTGGTCAACGTGCTGACCTTCGTCCATGCCTTGTTCGAAGGCTTTCGCTGGGAGCTGTTCCTCACCGATCCACTGATCTTCATCCTCTGGGTGTTCACCGCCGGCAGCATTCTGCTGTGGGGGCGTGGGGTGTTCTGCGGCTGGCTGTGTCCGTTTGGCGCGTTGCAGGAGTTGATCAACGAACTGGCGCGCAAGCTCAAGGTGCCCCAATACGAGTTGCCGTTCGCCGTGCATGAGCGGCTGTGGGCGATCAAGTACATCATTTTGCTGGTGCTGTTCGGCGTTTCGCTGGAGTCGATGGCCACCGCCGAACGGCTGGCCGAAGTGGAACCCTTCAAGACCGCCATCACCCTCAGGTTCGACCGCCAGTGGTGGTTCGTGGCGTACGCAGTGGGCCTGCTGGTGATCAACCTGTTTACCCGCAAGGTCTATTGCCGCTACGTCTGCCCGCTGGGCGCGGCGCTGGCGATGCCGACCCGGTTGCGGTTGTTCGACTGGCTCAAGCGCCGTAAGGAATGTGGCAACCCCTGCCAACTGTGCGCGAAGGAATGCGAGATCCAGGCGATTCATCCCGATGGCCGGATCAATGCCAACGAATGCCATTACTGCCTCGACTGCCAGATGACCTGGCACAACGAAAACAAATGCCCGCCGCTGATCAACAAGCGCAAGAAACGCGGCAAGGCGACCGTGACCGATGCGCAACTGATTCCCGTGGTGCAGGTGAACCCGGCGCCTTGAGGCACCCCAATGGCCTGTCCCTTGACCGTTTCATTCTTCATGGAGCACACAGCATGAGCGATAAAAAAAACCAGATCCCAGGCGCGGTGGAAGAACCCAGGGGGGTCAGCCGGCGCAGCTTTCTCGGCACCGGCGCGGTGACGGGGGCCGTACTGGCCGGCGCGACGGCGCTGGGGGCCGGGACGTTCACCCGTGAGTCCTGGGCTGCGGCGACCAAGGAGGCCAAGTCCAAGATCCACGTCGGGCCCGGGGAGCTGGATGAATATTACGGTTTCTGGAGCGGCGGCCACCAGGGCGAGGTGCGGGTGCTGGGCGTGCCATCGATGCGTGAGCTGATGCGCATCCCGGTGTTCAACGTCGACTCGGCCACCGGTTGGGGCCTGACCAACGAAAGCAAGCGCGTCCTGGGCGACAGCGCCAAGTACCAGAACGGCGATTGCCACCACCCGCACATCTCCATGACCGACGGCAAGTACGACGGCAAATACCTGTTCATCAACGACAAGGCCAACTCCCGGGTCGCGCGCATTCGCCTGGACATCATGAAGTGCGACAAGATCCTCACCGTGCCCAACGTGCAAGCCATCCACGGCCTGCGCCTGCAAAAGGTGCCATACACCAAGTACGTGTTCGCCAACGCTGAGTTCGTGATCCCGCACCCCAACGACGGCCATACCTTCGACCTGCAGGACAAAAACAGCTTCACGATGTTCAACGCCATCGACGCCGAGAAAATGGAAATGGCGTTCCAGGTGATCGTCGACGGCAACCTGGACAACTCCGACGCTGACTACACCGGCAAATACGCCGCCAGCACCTGCTACAACTCCGAGAAGGCCTACGACCTGGGCGGCATGATGCGCAACGAGCGCGACTGGGTGGTGGTGTTCAACATCCCGCGTATCGAGGCGGCGATCAAGGCCGGCAAGTTCATCCACCTGGACGGCTCCAAGGTGCCGGTGGTCGATGGCCGCAAGACCGATGGCAAGGACTCCGAATTCACCCGCTACATTCCCGTGCCCAAGAACCCCCACGGGCTCAATACCTCGCCGGACGGCAAATATTTCATCGCCAACGGCAAGCTGTCGCCCACGGTCTCGATGATCGCCATCGACCGTCTGGATGACCTGTTCAACGACCGTTACAAGGATCCACGCGAAGTGATCGTCGCTGAGCCGGAACTGGGGCTCGGGCCACTGCACACCACGTTCGACGGACGCGGCAATGCCTACACGACCCTGTTCATCGACAGCCAGGTGGTGAAGTGGAACATGGAAGATGCCATCCGCGCCTACAAGGGCGAGAAGGTCAATTACATCAAGCAGAAGCTCGACGTCCAGTATCAGCCCGGCCACAACCATGCGTCCCTCACCGAAACCAGCGAGGCGGACGGCAAATGGCTGGTGGTGTTGTGCAAATTCTCCAAGGACCGCTTCCTGCCCACTGGCCCATTGCACCCGGAGAACGATCAACTGATCGACATTTCCGGTGAAGAAATGAAACTGGTGCACGACGGCCCGGCCTTCGCCGAGCCCCATGACTGCATTCTCGCGCGGCGCGACCAGATCAAGACCCAGAAAATCTGGAACCGCAACGATCCGTTTTTCGCCGACACCGTGGCCCGGGCGAAGAAGGACGGCATCAACCTGGAAACCGACAACAAGGTCATCCGCGACGGCAACAAGGTGCGGGTGTACATGACCTCGATGGCGCCGGCCTATGGCCTGACGGAGTTCACCGTCAAGCAAGGCAACGAGGTGACGGTGACCATCACCAACATCGACCAGATCGAAGACGTGTCCCACGGCTTTGTCATGACCAACCACGGCGCCAGCATGGAGATCAGCCCGCAACAGACCTCATCCATCACGTTCACCGCCGACAAGGCTGGCTTGCACTGGTACTACTGCAGCTGGTTCTGTCACGCCCTGCACATGGAAATGGTCGGGCGCATGCTGGTTGAAAAAGCCTGAAACGGCTCGTCAAGGAGACAGGTGCAATGACCGGGAAAACGCCGCAACCTGCGGGCCATGCTCGCCAACCGGTCATTGCGCTGGTGCTTTGCCTGTTATCGGGCGGCGCGTTCGGCGCGCCGCAGCCGATCACCGATTTGCCTTTGCGGGCCGAGGGCGACCAGCAATGGCGCCTGCCTGCGGGCCAGTACCGGGGCTCGTTCAGCATCGACCAGCCCATGACCCTCACCTGTGCGCCGCAGGCGATATTCCAGGGCCAGGGCGAGGGCAATGGCGTGATCATTCGCGCCCCGAACGTGCGGATCCAGGGGTGTACGTTCCTGGACTGGGGCCACGACCTGACGGCCATGAACGCGGCCGTGTTCATTCAACCGCTCGCCCAAGGGGCCGTGATTCGTGACAACCGGATGCAGGGCCAGGGCTTCGGTATCTGGGTCGATGGCACGCGGGACGTCAGCCTGATCGACAACCGCATCCAGGGCGACCCCAGCCTGCGCTCCCAAGACCGTGGCAATGGCATCCATTTGTATGCCGTACACGGCGCCCGGGTCATCGGTAACCAGGTGCGCGAAACCCGCGATGGCATCTACATCGACACTTCCAATGGCAATCTGCTCCAGGGCAATGTCCTGGAGGACCTGCGCTACGGCGTGCATTACATGTTCGCCAACGATAACCGCCTGCTGGGTAACGTCACCCGGCGTACCCGCACCGGCTATGCCTTGATGCAAAGCCGCCAGTTGACGGTCATCGGCAATCGCTCCGAACAGGATCAGAACTACGGGATCCTGATGAACTACATCACCTATTCCACACTGCGCGACAACTTCGTCACCGATGTGCGCGACGGGTCTACCGGCGACACCATGATCACCGGCGCCGAGGGCAAGGCCCTGTTCATTTACAACTCGTTGTTCAACCGCATCGAGGGCAATCATTTCGAGCGCAGCGCCGTGGGTATCCACCTGACCGCCGGCTCGGAGGATAACCGCATCGCCGGCAATGCCTTCGTCCACAACCAGCGTCAGGTCAAATACGTTGCCACGCGGCTGCAGGAATGGTCGGCGGATGGCCGCGGCAATTACTGGAGCGACTACCTGGGCTGGGATCGCAACGGCGACGGCCTGGGCGATGTGGCCTATGAACCCAACGACAACGTCGATCGCCTGCTGTGGCTGTATCCCCAGGTGCGGTTGTTGATGAACAGCCCGGGGATCGAACTGCTGCGTTGGGTGCAGCGAGCCTTCCCGGTGATGAAATCCCCCGGGGTGATGGACAGTCATCCGCTGATGCAAACGCCTGTCCAACCCCCGCCACGCAACAGTGCCCAGGAGGATGCGTCTTGAACGTCGTCGAGATCGAAGGGGTCAGTCAGTACTATGGTGATGTCGCCGTGCTGCGCGGGCTGGACTTGAACCTGGCCCAGGGCGAAGTGCTCGGCCTGTTCGGGCATAACGGTGCGGGCAAGACCACCACCATGAAGCTGATCCTCGGTTTGCTGCGGGCCAGCGAGGGCCAGGTACGTGTCTTCGGCCGCGCGCCCAGCGACCCGAGCGTGCGGCAGATGCTCGGTTACCTGCCCGAGAACGTGATGTTCTATCCGCAGTTGAGCGGGCTGGAAACCTTGCGCCATTTTGCCCGGCTCAAAGGTGCGGCGCCGCAGCAGGTGCAGCGTTTGCTGGATGAGGTCGGGCTGGCGGGGGCCGCGACACGGCGCGTGAAGACGTATTCCAAGGGCATGCGCCAGCGCCTCGGCCTGGCCCAGGCGCTGCTCGGCCAACCGCGGCTGTTATTGCTGGATGAACCGACCGTGGGCCTGGACCCCATCGCCACCCAGGACCTCTATCAGTTGCTCGACCGCCTGCGTTGGCAGGGCACCAGCATCATTCTCTGTTCCCACGTCTTGCCTGGCGTGGAAGCTCACATCAACCGCGCCGCGATTCTCACCCGAGGGCGCCTGTTGGCCCTGGGCAGCCTGGCCCGGCTGCGGGAGGACGCGGGGTTGCCGACGTTGATCCGCGCCTCGGGCCTGTCGCGGGCCGACTGGCTTCGCCAGCATTGGCACAGTGAAGGACACGTCACCCAAGGCTGGGGCGCCGAAGGGGTGCAGGTGTCCGCGCCGGATGGCAGCAAGCTTAGGTTGCTGCGCCAGTTACTGGCCCAGGATGACCCGTCGGATGTCGAGATCAAGCCGCCGTCACTGGAAGATTTGTACCGTCATTACATGGTCCGTGCCGCGGCCGAGGAGACCCGCCTATGAATCCGGTCTGGAACATGGCCCGCAAGGAATTCAGCGATGGCCTGCGCAATCGCTGGTTATTGGCGATCAGCCTGTTGTTCGCGGTGCTGGCGATCGGCATCGCCTGGCTCGGCGCGGCGGCATCCGGTCAACTGGGGTTCACCTCGGTGCCGGCCACGGTGGCGAGCCTGTCCAGCCTGGCGACCTTCCTGATGCCGCTGATTGCCTTGCTGCTGGCCTATGACGCGATTGTCGGCGAGGACGAGAGCGGCACCTTGCTGCTGTTGCTGACCTACCCGTTGGGCCGCGGCCAATTGCTGCTGGGCAAGTTTGTGGGGCATGGCCTGATCCTGGCCCTGGCCACCTTCATCGGTTTTGGCTGCGCGATGCTGGCTATCGCCCTGTGGGTGGACGATGTCCAGTTGAGCCTGCTGCTCTGGGCCTTTGGTCGCTTCATGGTGTCCAGCACGCTGCTGGGCTGGGTGTTCCTCGGGTTGGCGTATGTGCTGAGCAGCTTGTCGGCAGAGAAATCCACCGCCGCCGGATTGGCGCTGGGGATCTGGTTTTTCTTCGTGCTGGTGTTCGACCTGGCCTTGCTGGCGTTGCTGGTGCTGAGCGAAGGGCGCTTCAGCCCTGAACTGTTGCCATGGCTGTTGCTGTTCAACCCTACGGACGTGTATCGGCTGATCAACCTGTCCGGGTTCGATGCGGCGTCCAGCGGCGCCGCGGTGCTGACCTTGGGCAGCGACCTGCCGGTGTCGGCGCCGTTGCTCTGGCTGTGCCTGGGCCTGTGGATGGCGGTGCCGTTATGGCTGGCCTATCGGTTGTTCAATCGCCGATGCCCGTGAATTTCAATCTTGATAAGGGAGCATGCAACGATGAACAAGGTGTACCTCAAGGGGGGCCGCCTCCTGGCCGGGGTGTTGATGTGCCTGGCGCTGGCGGCCTGCGGCAAGGCCGAGCCACCTGCGGCCAGCGAGGCGGCGCTGGCGTTTCATCCCAGTGACGAGTGCCATGTGTGCGGCATGGTCATCACTGACTTCCCCGGGCCCAAGGGCGCGGCGGTCGGGGCAGGGGGCGTGAAGAAATTCTGCTCGCCGGCGGAGATGCTGGGCTGGTGGTTGCAGCCGGAAAACCATCGGGCCGACGTCAAGCTGTATGTCCACGACATGGGCCGCAGCCATTGGGACACGCCGGATGACGCCCACCTGATCGACGCCCGCACCGCCTACTTCGTTATCGGCAGCGGGCTCAAAGGCGCCATGGGCGTGGTACTGGCCTCGTTCTCCGATCCCCAGGCGGCACAAAAACTCGCCAGCGATACCGGCGGCCGGGTGCTGCGCCTGGATGACATCGACCAGAAACTGCTGGGGCAGGCGAGCGCCATGTCGTCGATGAGTCACTGATATAGCCTGGGCACTGAACCGCTCTTTGTGGCGAAAGAACTTGCTCCTGCTGAGGTCTGTAGGAGCTGTGTAGGAGCTGTCGAGTGCAACGAGGCTGCGATCTTTCCCCAGCCACTTGAGTCTCAAGCGAAAGATCAAAAGATCGCAGGCTTCGCCAGCTCCTACAGACCCCGGTGGGAGCAAGTTCCCTCGCTGCGTTGTGCATCAATCTCATCCCATGGAAGCGTCCACCCGCTACCCAAGTAGCATTCGTCGACTCGACGCGGCTTCGTACACTCAGGGCTCCTATCACGCACCCGTCGGAGGCGAAGATGCAGCAGGCCCAGAGCGAAGGTGTGGTGAGCGCCATGTCCCAGGCGACGGACGTCCAGCAGGTGGCCCAGGCGTTGGCGCGGCAGTTGCTGCACCCGCATCTGGGCTTCGTGCTGTTTTTCTGTTCCGCCGAATATGATTTGCCGGCCCTGGGCCAGGCGCTGTCCCGGAGTTTCGGCGGGATTCGCCTGGTGGGCTGTACCAGCGCCGGTGAAATCACCACCCAAGGCTATGGTCGCAACTGCGTGACGGCGGTGGGTTTCGATCACCGGCATTTTTCCATTGCCGCCGAGCTGATCGGTGAAATGGAGCACTTCAGCCTGATCGACGCCCAGCAAATGGTCGAGCGCCTGGCGAGTGGCTGTCGCAGTAACGCCTTGGCACCGATCAAGGGTCACAGTTTCGCCTTGACCCTGCTCGATGGCCTGTCCAGCCGCGAGGAAATGGTGCTGGCGGCCTTGAGCGCCGCGCTGGGGGACATCCCGCATTTCGGCGGCTCGGCCGGCGATGACAACTACCTGACCCACACCCACGTGTACTTCGAAGGCCAGTTCCACAGTGGCGCGGCGGTGGTGGTGCTGATCAATACCTGGCTGGAATTCGAAGTCTTCACCACCCATCACATCCTGCCCCGACAGGAAAAACTGGTGGTGACCGGCGCCGACAGCGCCTCGCGACGGGTCTACGAGCTCAACGCCGAACCGGCCGCCGAAGAATACGCCCGGCACATCGGCGTGCCGGTGAGCGCCCTCGACTACCGGGTCTTCGCCGCCCATCCCTTGGCGGTGCGCATCAATGACCAGTACTACGTGCGAGCCATCCAGCAGGTGCACCCGGACCTGAGCCTGAGTTTCTACTGTGCGGTGGAGAACGGCATCGTCCTCACTGCGATGACCCCCGGTCCTTTGCTGCAGAACCTGCAAACGCTGTTCGACGGTTTGCAGGCGCGCCTCGGCGACTTGCTGCTGACCATCGGCTGCGATTGCTTCCTCCGGCGCCTGGAGCTGGAAGACCGCGGCGGGCTGGAGCAGATCGGCCAGTTCTTGCGCGAACAACGGGTGATGGGGTTCAACACCTATGGAGAACAGTTCAATGGCATGCACATCAACCAGACGTTCACCGGAGTTGCCATTGCCCGACATCGCGTCCCTGGCCATCGCTGAGCTGCAGGCCCAGCTCGCTGCCCTGCAGCATGAGAATCGCAAGTTGCGGCGCATCAACGAGGCGCTGATCGAACGGGTGGAGTCCGGCGTAACCCGGGGCAACGACCCGTATGCGGCGTTCCAGCACTCGGTGGTGCTGGCCGAGCAGGTACGCGAGCGCACCGACGCGCTGAACCAGGCCATGGAGGCGCGGCTGCGGGCAGAAACGGCCCACCGGCACCTGATCGATGCCATCGAAAGCATCTCCGATGCGTTTGTGCTGTTCGACGAGCAGCAACGCATCGTCCTGTTCAACAGCCGCTTCAAGGCATTCTGGGCCAACAGCCGGGTGCGCATCATCGCCGGCATGCGCCTTTCCGAGGTCAAGCGCTTGATGACCGCCAACGGGCTGTTCAGCGAAGAACCCCGGGGCCAGGCCGACGAGCACGTGCTGTATCGCTTGCAGAACGGGCGTTGGCTGCAAGTCAGTGAGCGGCCGACCCAGGAGGGCGGGCGGGTCATCCTGTTTACCGACATCACCGACGTCAAGCTCAGCGAAACCGTGCGCCGCGAGCAAGCCATCGCGCAGAAATCCCACCTGTTGCAGCGGGCGGTGGACAACCTGTCCCAGGGCGTGGCGATGGTCAACGCCCAGGGCGTGCTGGAGCTGTGGAACCGGCGCTTCCTCGAACTCAGCGGCCTGGCACCGGTAGCGGCCCACCGGCCGTTCAACGAAGTGATTGCCGACAGTGAGTTGCAACTGCTGACCCCGGCCAGTCGCGACAGCAACGGTCGGTTGATCCACGAATCCGAGCAACGCCTGTCCGATGGCCGGGTCCTGGAGATCCGCACGCATCCCTTGCCCACCGGTGGCTACGTCAACACCTTCACCGACATCACCGAACGCTACCAGCACGCCGAGGCGCTGAGCGAAAGCGAGCGTTGGATCCGCCTGATCACCGACCATGTGCCAGCGCTGATCGCCTACCTCAACGCCGACCTGGTCTACGAATTCACCAACAAGGTCTACGAGCAATGGTATTGCTGGCCCCGTGGCGTGATGCTCGGCCAGAGCCTGCGCGAAGCCCACAGCGAGCAGCATTACCAGCGCCTGGAAGCCTACGTGGCGCGGGCGCTGGCGGGTGAGAGCGTGACGTTCGAGTTCGCCGAGACCAACATCAACAACCAGGAGCGCTACATGCTGCGCTCCTATGTACCCAACCGCCTGGCCAACGGCGAAGTGGTGGGGATTTTCGTGCTGATCCGCGACATCACCGAACGCCGGCGCACCGCTGAAGCGCTGCACCAGGCCTACCAGAACCTGGAACAGCGGGTCCAGGAACGCACGGCCGAACTGACCACCCTCAACGACCAGTTGCTGCGCGAAATCGACGAGCGCAGCCGGGTGGAACTGCGCCTGCGGGAGGCCAAGCGCGAGGCCGAGCAGGCCAACCTGTCGAAGACCAAGTTTCTCGCGGCGGTCAGCCATGACCTGCTGCAACCGCTCAACGCCGCCCGGCTGTTCACCAGCGCCTTGCTCGAGCGCCGCGAGCCGGTCGCCAACGCGCAACTGGTGCGCAACGTCAGCAATTCGTTGCAGGACGTCGAGAACCTGTTGGGCACCCTGGTGGACATCTCCAAGCTGGACGCCGGGGTGATCAAGGCCGATGTCGCGCCGTTCGGCCTTAGTGAGCTGCTCGACAACCTGGCTGCCGAATACGCCCAGATCGCCCGCAGCGAAGGGCTGGAGTTGCATTTTGTCGGCTGTTCGGTGCTGGTGCGCAGCGACATGCAATTGCTGGCGCGGATCCTGCGCAATCTGCTGAGCAACGCCATTCGCTACACCCCCAGCGGTCGGGTGGTACTGGGTTGCCGGCGCCACCGTCAGTGCGTGTCGATCCAGGTCTGGGACAGCGGCATCGGCATTGCCGATAACCGCTTGGAGGAAATATTCCAGGAGTTCAAGCGCGGCGACGTGCAGCGCCCGAACCAGGACCGAGGCTTGGGCCTGGGCCTGGCGATTGTCGAGAAAATTGCAGGGATCCTCGGGCACCGGATTCAGGTGCGCTCCTGGCCGGGCAAGGGCTCGATGTTCTCTATCGACGTGCCGCTGAGTGCCACCGCACCCAAGCCGCTGCCGTGCCTGGACATGAGCGAGCCGATGCTCGAACGCCTGCGTGGGGCTCGGGTCTGGGTGTTGGATAACGACGCGGCGATCTGTGCCGGCATGCGGACTTTGCTGGAGGGTTGGGGTTGCCAGGTAGTGACCGCGTTGTCGGAACAGGACCTGGCCCGCCAGGTGGACAACTACCACGCCGAGGTCGATTTACTGATCGCCGATTATCACCTGGACCACGATCAGAACGGCGTCGATGCCGTGGCCCGGATCAACGCCCGCCGGGCCTCACCGATCCCGGCCATGATGATCACCGCCAACTACAGCAACGAACTCAAGCAGCAGATCCGCGAGCAGGGGCACACCCTGATGCACAAACCGGTGCGGCCGATGAAGCTCAAGATTGCGATGAGTCATCTGTTGGGCCAGACCCAGAGCCATTAAGTCGAACGCTGTTGCGGCAAGGAGCTTGCTCCCGCCGTTCCTGTAGGCGCTGCGCAGGCGCTGTGTAGGCACTGCGTAGGAACTGTGTTGGAGCTGTGTAGGAGCTGTGTAGGAGCTGTGTAGGAGCTGTCGAGTGCAACGAGGCTGCGATCTTTCCAAAGACACTTGAATCTCAAGCGAAAGATCAAAAGATCGCAGGCTTCGCCGGCTCCTACAGGCCCAGCGGGAGCAAGCTCCTTGTCACAGGGATGTGTGTCAACGCCGCAAATAAGCCCCGAAATCAATATCCCCGGCACTGAGGATCGCCTGCACCCGGTTGTGCACATTGAGCTTGCGCAGGATCGCCGAGACGTGGGCCTTGACCGTGGTTTCGGCGATGTCCAGGGTGTAGGCGATCTGTTTGTTCGATTCGCCCTTGGTCATGCGTTCGAGCACCAGCAATTGCTTGCGGGTCAGGGCCTGGAGCAGTTCCGGCGGGAACGCCGGGGTTTCGTTCAGGCGCCGGCCCATCGGGCTTTTTTGCGTGCGAATGATGTCGGGCGGCAGGTACACGTTGCCGTTGAGGATCTGCTCGATGGCGTCGGTCATCTGCGAGCGTGGCGAGGATTTGGTGATGAAACCCACCGCACCATACGTGATGGCCTGCAGCACCACTTGCTTGTCCTGCTCGGCGGAGACAATCACCACGGGGATGGTCGGGGCCTCGTTGCGCAGGTTGATCAGGCCATTGAGCCCGTGCATGCCGGGCATGTTCAGGTCCAGCAGGATCAGGTCCAGGTCGTCGTGCTCGGCAGTCAAGGCCAGGGCACTGTCCAGGTCGGCGGTCTCCATGACCTCGCTGCCCGGAAAACCGTCACTGATGACGTTGTGGATGGCTTCGCGAAACAGTGGGTGATCGTCGGCTATCAGGATTTTATACATGGCCATTCACCTCGTTATTGTCGTGTGGGGCAGGGCAGTTGCACGCACTTCTTGCAAGATCAGGGAAAGGGTTCGGGCCGGGCGGCTTGCAGGGGCAGGTTGGCCGCCTCCCACGCATCGAGGCCATCGCGATACCAGTACACATGGTTATAGCCCATGGCAGCGGCGCGTTTTACCGCGTTCCAGCTCAGCCAGCAATCGGCGCGGCAATAAAAGACCAACGGCGAATCCAACCGCCCGCCGGTGGCCGTGCGCAGGTGTTGGCTGAAGTAGTCCTGCCAGGTCGGATCGAGGTCGCCGTCGCCGGTATTGGCCAGCCACAGGCTGCCGGGAAGGTTGGCGTGGGGTTCGTTGTCGATGAAGCGCCCTTGGAGCCACGGCCGACGATAAACGTCGATCAGCACCGGAGGCTGGGCTTGACTGAGCAGGCGTTGCAGGGCCTGGGTGTCGAGGGTCTGGGCGCCGTCGACGGTGGCGGGCGTCGGGCTGCGGTATTGGGCGATGCGATAGCCCTGCGCTGAAAACAACGCGGTATCGGCCTGCGCGACATTCAGCACCAGGCCCAGCAGGAGGATCGCCAGCAAACGGGGCATAGGATTTATCCTTTTTGTTATGCGCCCATTACATGCCAGGGTCGAGGTCTTGTGAATGCGACCATAGACAGGAAAACCGGTACTAAAGTAGTAATTTTAGTGCTAAAGACCGGCGCGACATGGAGAACATGCACCGAACCCTGTGGGAGCAAAGCTTGCTCGCGATAACGGTGTGCCAGTCAGCATCAATTCTGGATGAGCCGCCGCCATCGCGAGCAAGCTTTGCCCCCACAGGGTTCGGTGCAATGAGGCGTTAGCTGCCGGCCTTGCGCAACGCCGCATGCTGCGGATTGAAAGTCCACACCGCCAACAGTGCGAACAGCAGGGTCAACCCCGCGCACACCGCCATCGCCAGCAGGTTGAATTGCTCATACAGCGCAAAACGCACCAACTCCACGCCATGGGTAAACGGGCTGACCGCGCAAAGCCAGTACAGCCAAGGACTGGCTTCCTGCATTTTCCACAGTGGGTACAGCGCTGAAGACAGGAAGAACATCGGGAATATCACGAAATTCATCACCCCGGCGAAGTTCTCCAGTTGCCGGATGGCATTGGACAGCAGCAAGCCCAGGGCGCTGAGCATCAGGGCCACAAGCAACAGGGCCGGGAGGGCCAGTAGCAGGCCCATGGTCGGTGGCTGGATGCCGTACAGCCAGGCGATGGCGAGAAAGGCATAGACCTGCAACAGCGAGATCAGCGAGGTCGCCAACAACTTGCTCGCCAGCAGGAAAGCCCGCGGCAGGGGGCTGGTGAGCAGCACGCGCATGCTGCCCATTTCCCGGTCGTAGACCATCGACAGCGAGCCCTGCATGCCGTTGAACAACAGGATCATGCAGGCCAGCCCGGGCACGATGTACACCTCATAGGGGATGTAGGTGTCGTAGGGCGCGATGATGGCGATGCCCAGTGCCGCGCGAAAGCCGGCGGCGAACACCAGCAGCCACAGCAGGGGCCGTACCAGGGCGCTGAGCAGCCGGGTGCGTTGCAGCACGAAACGCAGCCATTCGCGCGTTACGATGCCGCTGAAACATTGCCAGTAAGCATTCATGGCCGGACTCCCGAGGCGGTCAAGCGGGTGAAGGCCGAACCGAGGGTGCCGCCGTGTTCCAGGCTCACCGCGTCGGCCTGCCCGCTGGCGACCAGGCGGCCCTGGTGCACGATCAACAGGTCGTCGCTGGGCTGCACTTCGTCCAGCAGGTGAGTGGTCCAGAGCACGCTGATGCCTTGCTCGCTGCACAGTTGCCGGATGTGCAGGCCCAGGGCGAGGCGACTGGCCGGATCAAGGCCGACGCTGGGTTCGTCGAGCAGCAACAGGCGCGGTTCGTGGAGCAGGGCGCGGGCGATTTCCACCCGGCGCCGATGACCACCGTTGAGGTCGCGTACCCGCTCGTGGCGGCGCTCGGTCAGTTGCTGGCGACTCAGTTCAGCGTCGATACGGGCACTGCCCTGGCGCCGCGAAAAACCGTGCAGCGCCAGGTGATAACGCAGGTTCTGTTCAATGCTCAAGTCCAGGTCCAGGGTGCTCTGTTGGAACACCACGCCCAACTGGCGCAAGGCCGGACGCGGAGATTTTTGCAGGGAATGACCTGCGACGCGGATGTCGCCGCGTTGCAGCTCGTACAGGCGCGTGAGCAGGGCGATCAGCGTCGACTTGCCGGCGCCATTGGGCCCCAGCAGCGCGGCGAAGTGTCCGGCGGGCAGGCAGAAATTCATCTGCTTGAGGGCTTCGCGCGCGCCATAGGCAAAGCTCAGGTCGCTGACCTCCAGGGCGTTCATGGCGTGACCACCACGCCCCAAGGGTAACGCCCGACTTTCACTGACTTCAGGACTTTGCGGCTCTCCACGTCGATCACCGAGACATCGCCGCTCACGCCATTGGTCGCCAGCAGTTGCTTCTGGTCCGGGGTAAATGCCAGTTGCCAGACGCGCCGACCGACCAGCAGGTAATCCAGCACTTCGAAGGTCTTGGCGTCGATCACCGCCACATGGTTGGCTGGGCCCAGGGCGACGAACGCCAGCTTGCCGTCGGCACTGAGCTTGACGCCCACCGGCTGGACCTTGTCCGGGTGCACGCCCTTGATCTGGAACGTCAGCGTCTTGAGCACCTGGCGCGTGGCAACGTCGAGGATGGTCAACGTCCCGCCGATCTCCGCCGAGGCCCAGAGCTGCGTACCGTCGCGATTGAATTCGACGAAACGTGGCCGCTGGTCCACCAGGGTGTTATCGGCCAGGGTCTGGGTGCTGGTGTCGATCCAGTGCAGCATGTTCGTGGTTTCACTGGTGTTGACCGCCCACTTGCCGTCAGGGCTGACGGCCATGCCTTCGGGCTCGACACCCACGCCGATCTGGCCGAGCACTTCGGAGGTCTGGGTGTCGATCACGGTGACCAGGGCATCGTCTTCGTTGGAGACATACAGCCAGCGGTCGTTGGGGTGCAGGGCGAACTGCTCCGGGTCCTTGCCGGAGGGCAGTTCCTTGATGATCTTGCGGGTGGCGACGTCCATCACCTGGACCCGGTCCGAGTCGCTGGCGCAGATGTACAGCAGGCGATTGTCGTGGGACAGCAGCAGGCCCCGGGGGCGCTGGCCCACCGGCAGGGTGTCGATGACTTCCAGGCTCTGCATGTCGATCAGGCTCAGGCTGTTGTCTTTCTCGTTGGAGACCCAGGCGATGCTGGCGGCGGCGCAGGGGCCGGCGGCAAGCAACGCTGCGCCCAGGGCGAGGGCTTTGCATAGCCAGGTCGGGCAGAGCCGGGCCGGGTAAATCAGGGAGCGGCGCATGGTGGTTTTCCTTATTGTTGTTATCGATCAGGGGTAACGGCAGCTCACTTCGGGCTGGTCGTAACCCAGGCTGTCCATTTCATTGGAGGGGTGCAGAAAACCGTCCTGGGGCGAGGTGCTGACCAATGCCCGGGGTTGGACCAGGGGAATCGGTTGGCGCAACTGGCCGTTCCAGGACCGGTAGCTGAGCTTGCGACCCTTGAAACCGTCCAGGGGCAACTGGTCGCTGAGGGCCAGTTGGCGGATGGCGAGTGGGTCGTCCTGACGCAACTTGCTCACGGCGCTGGCGATGCTGCGCACGGCGATCCAAGCGGCGAAATCACGGTCGTTCATCCAGCGTCCGGCCAGGGCTTCGAAGCGTTTTTGCAACTGTGCCGCGCCGTAGGTTTCCACGGTCTTGTGCCAACCGGTGGGCGTCAGCCCTTGGGTGCCGGCCACCGGGCGGGGGTACCAGGTCTGGTAGGGCAGGTATTCGCCGAAGTCGCCGCGCTCATCGGCCACCAGCACCACGTCGTACTCGGCAGTCTGGGTGAACAGCGGCATGTCGGCCTGGGCGCTACGGCGCTGGTCGTTGTCGAACTGCCAGGCCTTCTCGGCGACGATCTTCATGCCGAAGCGTTTCATGGCTCGACGCAATGCGGCGGCATAGGCCTGGTCCTCGGGCGTCTGGCCGACAATCAGCAAGGCCCGCTGCCATTTGCGCACGACGCTGAACTGCACCAGGGCGTCGGCGAGCATGGCGCGGTCGGGCAGGCTGTGCAGCACGTTGCCCAGGCAGTCGGTGGTGCGCAGGCTGTCGTCGGGGCTGCCGGCGTTGAACAGCAGGCTGTCGGGCAGGGCGGCGCTGAGCTGGCGCAGGCTTGCGGACGGCGCGTTGACCACGAACAGCCGCAGGCCCTGGTCGTGTTGGGCTCGGGCGGCTTGGAGCAGCGCTTCGGGATTGTCGACGCTGGCGCTTTCCAGGCGGTAGTCGTGCTTGAGAAAACGCCCGGTGCTGTTGCTGTCGACGATCGCCAGTTCAGCACCACGCAACCCGGCATCGGTCGGTTCGGCAATGACGTTGGACAGCAACGGGCCTGGGTCGGGGCGATAACCCAGGTAGCCGATGCGCACTTGCAGCGGCGTGGCATCGCCCGCGTGAGCGGTTGCCGCTGCCAGCAGAGAAACCAAGGCGTAACTGACGAGCCGGCGCATGACATCCTCCATTGCAGGTAGCGCCAGCATAGGAAGCCTGCGGCCATGGGGAAATATGCAGAAAGTACCGCCGGTGCAGTACCAAGGTAGTAACTCAGCTTGGATGCGGGGGTTTTAGGATGCAAGGCAATCGTCATTGACAGGAGCGGACGGACCATGCGGATTCTCAAAGCGCTGCTGTTGCCGTTTCTGCTGATCTTGAGTTTGATCGGGGTTGATCGGTTGTCTGGCAAGCACAAAACCATCAAGCACCCACAACCCCCTGTGGGAGCGAGCTTGCTCGCGAAGGCGACAGCACTGTCGATACCTATGCCAGCTGACCCACCGCTTTCGCGAGCAAGCCCGCTCCCACAAGGGAACTGTGGTGTGCACATAGATTGCGAGTTCCTTCCGCAAATGGGCCGCTAACCATGTCCGCCCTCTTGCGCATCAACCTCTGGGTTTGCACCTTTTTCGCGCTGGTCACCCTGGCTTGCGCGGTCCTGCTGTTGCACCAGGCCATGGCCGATGTGAAGCGAGAGCTGCAATCGGCCGAGTCGGTGGTGCATTACCTGCGCGAAACCGCCGAGCGCGATCCGGCCAGTCTCCAGCCGCGGTTGACCGGCAGCCTGCGTCATGTACGGGTCCGTTGGCTGGCCCCTGGGGAACTGTTCCCGGCGGATGAAGACGGGATGAAGGCCTGGCTCGGCCGTCGTCTATTGGACGACGGCCCGGCGGCCCAGGTGGTGGACTTGCCTGACGGTCGGCGGGCCTGGATTGCCGTCGATCCGCGCGATGAAATCGACGAGATTTTCGATTCCTTGGTGCAACTGTTGTACGTCTGCGCCCTGGCGCTGTCGCTCAGCCTGTTGGTCATTCGCTGGGCGGTACGCCGGGGCATGCGTCTGCTCGATGAGTTGTTGCACGCATTGCGTCAGGTGTCTGCCGGGAACCTGCAGGTGCGCCTGGGCACGGAAGGTGTCCCGGAGGCGCAGCATCTGGCGGGGCATTTCAACCGCATGACCGCCGCCCTCGCCGAGGCCCAGGCCGATAACGCCCGGCTTACCCAGGCCTTGCTGGCCGTGCAGGAACAGGAGCGCACCCGGTTGGCCCAGACCCTGCACGACGACCTGGGCCAATACGTGGCTGGCATTCGTGCCCGCGCCTGCCTGCTGCGGCTGGTGATGGACCAGCCACCGGCGCTGGAGCAGACCGTCAGCCAACTCGAGGAGCATTGCGAGCATTTGCAACGGGGGTTCCGGTCGCTGGTGCATGACTTGTACCCGGTGGTGTTGCAGCACCTGCCGCTGTGCGAGGCCATCGGGCTGTTGGCCGGGCAATGGCAGGCCAACCAGGGCATCGCCTGTCAGTTGCGGATCGACGAAGCGCTGCCGCCCTTGTCCGGGGCGGACAAGACCCACCTGTATCGCTTGTTGCAGGAAGCGCTGACCAACGTGGCCCGGCATGCCGGCGCCACAGAGGTGCGGATTCGCCTGCAACACCGCGCCGGGCGCCTGCGGTTGCTGGTGCGCGACAACGGTTGCGGAGCGACGCAACCCCCGCGTGCCGGTGTTGGCTTGCACTCGATGTGCGAGCGGGCGCGCAGCCTCGGTGGTGAGCTGCGCATCATCAGCCAGCCTGGCGCCGGTTGGGCGCTGGCCTTGAATATTGCCCTGGAGGCGTGATGAACATTTTGTTGGTGGACGACCATGCGGTGGTTCGGCAGGGCTATGCCAGCCTGTTGCGGGTGTTGATGCCGGACTTGCAAGTGCGCGAAGCAGCCACCGGTGAAGAGGCGTTGAGCCTGGTGCAGGAGCAGGTGCCCCACCTGGTGATCATGGACTTCGGCCTGCCCGGTATCAGTGGCTTGGAAACCACCCGGCGGCTACGCCAGCGCCTGCCCCAACTGCGAGTGTTGTTCTTCAGCATGCACGATGAATTGCCCTTGGTGCGCCAGGCATTGGACGCTGGCGCAGCAGGCTACCTGACCAAGAATTCGGCACCCCAGGTGCTGATGGAAGCGGTACGCCGGGTGCTGGCCGGGCATGCCTACATCGAACAATCCCTGGCCACGCAACTGGCCTGCACCCGCTCGCGCCAGGATGCCGACCCGCGCCTGCAATCCATGACCCAACGGGAGTTGGAGATTTTCGTCATGCTCGCCAAGGGCACACCCGCCCGCACCATCGCCGAACAGCTGTGCATCAGCGCCAAGACCGTGTCCAACCACCTGACGTTGCTCAAAAGCAAGTTGCAGGTCAGTTCCCATGCCGAGCTGGTGCATTTGGGGATCGACATGGGGGTGGTGCGGGTGGCGGGTTGAAACCGCGAGGGAGCTTGCTCCTGGTTGGAGGCACCCGTAGGAGCTGTCGAGCGAAGCGAGGCTGCGATCTTTGCGCTGTCGATTGAGTCTGGAGCGAAAAATCAAAAGATCGCAGGCTTCGCCAGCGCCTACACAGCCCTGCGGTCCCTAGCCACAAGTCTTCACTGATCCCACGACATCGGGCACCCCGTACAGCCTTGCATGTTCGCATCCTGGAAATTCCCGTAATGCTGGCGAGAACCGCTCAGGTTGGCCTGTTCCAAGTTGCTTTCGCCGAGCTTGGCTTCCTGCAGGTTGGCGTCGCGCAGGTCGGCGCCCTTGAGGTCGGCCTTGCTCAGCCAGGCCATCTCCAGGTCCGCGGCCTGCAGGTTGGCCTCGTGCAAGCGGGCGCCGGACAAGCGGGCGAATTGCAGGTAGGCCGCTGTCAGGTCGGCACGCTGGAATTGCGCGCCCTGGGCGAACAGGCCCCAACCCTGGATCGCCTTGAGTGTGGCGCCGCTGAAGTCCGCCAGGCGCAGGTTGCTTTGTTGCAGGCTGGCACGGGTCAGGTTGGCGCCCTGTAGCTGGGCTTTCTCAAGGTTGGCCAGGTCCAGCCGCGCGTGCCGCAGGTCGGCGTCGCGCAGGTCGGCACCGCTGAGGTTCATTTTGCGCAGGTCCTGGTTCGCCAGTTTCGCACCGCGCAGGTTGGCGCCGGGGCATTGGCTGGACTCGGCGATGAGGCAGCCGTTGATTGTCAGGGGGGTGTCAGAGTCGTCGGCACTAGCGTTCGCGGCAATCAGTAGCAATACAAGGGGTAGATAGTTCATAGCGAGGGAACCCGGAAGGCTGATGTGGGAGCGAGCTTGCTCGCGATGGCGGTGGTTCAGCCGGCATTCATGTTGACTGACACTGCGCTATCGCGAGCAAGCTCGCTCCCACAGGGGATGGGGTACAGGTCTGGGTTATTTCTGCGCCGTCGCCTTATCCCAACTCGGAATCCTGAACACCCAGAACGACCCACCCTGGGCCACGGGCTTGGTCAGCTCGGCCATGTCGCCGCCCCACAATGGCACGGCGCCGCCGTAGCCAACGGTCACGCCGATGTACTGTTCGCCGTCCTGCTCCCAGGTGATGGGCGGGGAGACGATGCCGCTGCCGGTCTGGAATTTCCACAGCTCCTTGCCGGTCTTGGCGTCGAAGGCCTTGAAGAAGCCGTCGCCGGTGCCGGTGAACACCAGGTTGCCCTTGGTCGCCAGCACGCCGGCCCACAGCGGCAGCGGTTCCTTGTGCTCCCAGACCACCTTGCCGGTGGTGGGGTTCATCGCCCGCAGGCTGCCGACGTGATCGTCATACATGCGCTTGATGCGAAAGCCCATGCCCAGGTAGGCCGAGCCCTTCTTGTAGTTCACTTGCTCGGTCCAGTATTCCTCTTTCCACTGGTTGCCGGGGACGTAGAACAGGCCGGTGTCCTGGCTGTAGGCCATGGGGTTCCAGTTCTTGCCCCCGAGGAAGGGCGGCGAGACCTCCACCGGCTTGCCCTTGGTTTCACCGGGCAATGGCTTGGCCGGCCGCTGGCCGGGGTTCTCCACCGGGCGACCGGTCTTGAGGTCGATGTGGCTGGCCCAGGTGATGTTGTCGACAAAGGGGAATGCGTTCTGCAGCTTGCCGTTGTTGCGGTCCACCACGTAGAAGAAACCGTTGCGGTCGGCGTGGGCGGTGGCCTTGACCACCTTGCCGTCCTTGTCCTTGTAGTCGAACAGCACCAGCTCGTTGTTGCCGGAGAAGTCCCAGGCGTCGTTGGGCGTGTGTTGGTAGAACCATTTCACTTCGCCAGTGCTTGGGTCGACCCCGACCTGGCCGGAGGTGTAGAGGCTGTCGTAGTCGTGTGGGTTGCCATCCTTGGACGTGCGCGCCCAAGTGTTCCACGGGCCGGGGTTGCCCGCGCCAACGATGATGGTGTTGGTCTCGGCGTCGAAACTGGCGCTCTGCCAAGGTGCGCCGCCGCCGTGGCTCCAGGCTTCGACCTTGCCGGTTTCAGTAGTCTTGTCGTCGGGCCAGGAGGGCGCCTTGACGTCGCCGGTCGGTGTGCTGTCCTTGCCGTTGAGGCGGCCCATGTGGCCTTCGACGAACGGGCGCATCCAGACTTCTTCGCCGGTGTCCGGATCGCGAGCGAACAGTTGCCCGACCACACCGAACTCGTCGCCGGAACTGCCATGGATCAGCAGGACCTTGCCACTGGTCTTGTCCTTGATCAGCACCGGGGCACCGGTCATGGTGTAGCCGCCGGCGTGGTCGCCGAACTTTTTGTTCCACACCACTTTGCCGGTGTTTTTGTTCAGGGCGACGACGCGGGCGTCCAGGGTGCCGAAGAAGATCTTGTCGCCATAGATGGCCGCGCCGCGGTTGACCACGTCGCAGCACGGGCGAATGTTGTCCGGCAGCCGGTGGTTGTAGGTCCACAGGCGCTTGCCGGTCTTGGCGTCGAGGGCGAACACCCGCGAGTACGAGCCGGTGACGTACACCACGCCGTCGCTGACGATGGCCTGGGATTCCTGGCCGCGCTGCTTCTCGTCGCCGAATGAGTAGGACCAGGCCGGGCTCAGCTTGAACACGTTCTTGTCGTTGACCTGGGCCAGCGGGCTCCAGCGTTGGGCGTTGGTGCCCATGCCGTATTGCAGCACGTCCTTGGTGGTCAGGTGGTCGTTGGCGATGTCTTCCCAGGTGACGGCAGCGCTCGCCAAAGGACTCGACGACAGACTGCCGGCCAGCAGCAAGGCAACGGTCAGGGAGGAAAGGGCGGGTAGCGTTTTTATTCTCATGGTGGCAGTTCCCAGTGAAAGGTTTTGGCCTGACTAGGGTGTGTCGCACCACGACTTTGCCGATACGGAAAAAGTCCCGCCCTTGCCGGGAAGACTTCCCGAGCCGCCTGTCTTTACGACCTGCGTCGGATGGCCTGCTACCAAGGAACTAGACCCCGACCACTAAAGCAGCATTCGGCTGGCGGCAGGGGATTCCTAAGATGACGGCACGGCTTCTTCACAGAGGTCTTGCGTGCAATCTAGAGGGCATAACAATGACAACAAAACGCAACGCCATCATCGCTACCGCACTGCTGATGGGGCTGGCCGGCGCAGGCTCCGTATGGGCCCATGGCAACGTAGTGCCCCAGGCAGTGGAAACCAAGGGCCTGACCCCGATCAAGGACACCGGTGTCGCACTGGACGGTGACGGCTGGGCCACGGTGAACCCTTATCGCGCCTCACCCGAACACGACCGGGCGCTGGAGATCGGCTCATCGGCCTATAACCAGAACTGCGCGGCCTGCCACGGCCTGGAAGCCAAGTCGGGCGGGATCGCCCCGGACTTGCGCCTGCTCGACGCCGCCGACGCCGGCGATGAGTGGTTTGTCGAGCGCGTACGTCACGGTGCGGTGCGCGACGGCCGGGTCTACATGCCGAAAATGGCCGACTACCTGAGCCAGGAAGCCTTGTGGGCGGTGCGCACCTATCTCGACAGCGTGCACGTCGAGGAGTGATCGCCATGCGCCTGTTCGCGTGGGTAATGTGCTGCCTGCTGCTGTGTGGCCAGGCGGTACAGGCGCAGGTGCGCAGCTACGACCAGATGATCGCCGCCGGTGAGTTGAAGGTCGCGGTCTACAAGGACTTCGCGCCCTACAGTTTCGAAGATCACGGCCAACCCAGGGGCGTGGACGTGGAGCTGGCCCAGGCATTGGCCAAGGCCATGGGCGTGCGTCTGAAACTGATGTGGGCGCCGCCCGGCGAGAAGCTCGATGACGACCTGCGCGACTACATCTGGCGCAGCAGTCCGTTGCACGAGCGGCAATTGGCCGACCTGATGATGCGCGTGCCCTACGATCACGACTATGCGCAAAGGCGCAACGACATCGGCGAACTGGCAAACGCCCAGGTGGTGATGTTCGGCCCTTATCAGCAGGAGTGCTGGCAGGTGGCGTATGACCGGCGACGTTTGGATTCGGTGGGCAGTGTCGCGGTGTTCCAGCAGCACCCCATTGGCGTCGAAGTCGACAGCGTTCCATCGTTCTACCTGACGTCGGTGTTCAACGGCATGCTCAGTGCCAAGACTCACCACTATCCCGGTGTCAGCCAGGCCTTCAAGGCCATGCAGGCCGGGGAGGTGGACGCCGTCATGGCCATGCGTGGGGAAGTCGATTGGCAAGTGCACGAGGCCGCCGATCCGCAACTGGCGCTGGCGGAAAATGCCTACCCGAACATGGGTAAGCAACGCTGGGAAATCGGCATGGCGGTGCATGAAAGCAACCGTCAGTTGGCCTATGCGGTGGAAGAGGCACTGGAAGTTTTGATCCGCGACGGCAGCCTCAAAGCGGTGTATGCCCGCTATGGCCTGCGCTACGAAGTACCCGAAATGTACCAATAGGAGCGCAGGGATGAACTGGCGAGCGTATGGCCTGCTGTTGTGGTGCCTGCCGTGGCTGGCGATGGCAGTCGAACCAGGAAAGGACCCGGTGCCGTCGGTGATGTGGGCCTTTTATCACAAGCAATTGCTGGGGGACGCGCCGTTCGTGTTCGACGATCGGGTGCGGCTGCTGGCGCCCCCCTTTGCCGAAGACGCACGCCAGGTGCCACTGGAAATCGACGCCCGGGCCTTCACCGGTGACGTCGTGCGGGTGCTGGCCTGGGCCGAACTGAACCCGTTGCCGAAAATCGTCGACTTCCAACCGGGGGAGCGAGTGCTGCCCTGGCTGTCGATCCGCATTCGCATCGAACAAGCCACGCCGTTGCGCGCCGCCGTGCAGACCCGCGATGGCCTGTGGCACGTCGGCTCGACCCTGATCGACGCGGCCGGTGGTGGCTGCACCGCGCCCAGCGTGGTGCGCACCCAGCCGGGTTGGGAGGAACACCTGGGCGAGGTGTTGGGGGCCCGCTATCCCCGAGGCGAGTCGAGCCGCCTGCGCCTGCAGGTGGCTCATCCGATGGATAACGGCCTGGTGAGCGGCATCCCGGAGTTTTTCCTCAACCAGGCGCAACTGCTGGACGCCGACGGCCAGGTGCTGGCGCGCCTGGAGCTGTTCCCGGCGGTCAGCGAAAACCCCAACCTGGGCTTCGACATCCGAGGCTCGGGCCAGACCCGCCTGGTGCTGCGCGACAACAGTGGCAACGAGTTCGAGGCGGCCATTCCCTGACCACAAAAGGAGCGCATCATGCGCTGGCTGTTACTGATCTGTCTTGGCCTCTGCCTGCCGGCATGGTCCGCCACCGATTACTCACTCAAGCCCCGGCAGATCGCCGAAGGCACCTGGCTGCTGGAAGGCAGCACCGAGAATTTTGCCAAGTCCAACGGTGGCAACATCGTCAACACCGCGTTCATCGTCACCGATGCCGGCGTGGTGGTGATCGACACCGGGCCCTCGAAGCGCTACGGCGAGGCGTTGCGCCAGGCCATTGCCGCGACCACCGATAAACCGGTGATCCAGGTCCTGCTGACCCATCATCACCCCGACCACGTATTGGGCAACCAGGCCTTCAGCGACGTGCCCATTGGCGCCTTGGCGGGCACCACCGACCTGCTGCGGCAACAGGGCGATGCATTGGCGGAGAACATGTACCGGCTGGTGGGCGACTGGATGCGCGGCACCGAGGTGATGTTGCCGACCCAGGTGCTGAGCCCCGGTACGTTGAAGGTGGGCGATCACTCGCTGCGTCTGTTGCAACTGGCCGGGCACACCGGGGCTGACCTGGCGATCCTCGACGAAACCACCGGCGTCCTGTTCGCCGGCGACCTGGTCTTTTACGAACGCGCCTTGACCACTCCCAACAGCCCAGGCCTGGAGGTCTGGCTCAGGGACTTGGACACCTTGCAGGCCTTGCCCTGGAAGCAGGTCGTGCCTGGCCACGGCCCGGTCGCGAGCGACGCCCGGCCCTTTGCGCAGATGCGCGACTACCTGGGCTGGCTCGACCAACTGATGCGCGACGGCGCGGCCCGGGGCGACGACATGGCCGAGATGATCCGCAGCCCCATCCCCGAGCGCTTCGCCGGGATCAGCCTGAGCCGCTATGAGTTGATTCGCAGCGTCAGTCATCTCTATCCGCGTTACGAGCGGGCGGGGATGAAACGGGTGGAGACCCACTGATCCTGTAGGAGCTGCCGAAGGCTGCGAGCTTTTGATCTTTTGATCTTTCGCTTGAGATTCAAGTGTATTGGGAAAGATCGCAGCCTCGCTGCGCTCGACAGCTCCTACACAGCTCCTACACAGCTCCTTGCTGCTTTATTCCAGCGGGAATAGATATCCTCGCCACAATGAGCCCTGTCTCGTCTCTCGTATGTACCAAGGAACTAGAAAACTCAACACTGCGGGCAATTGTTGGCAACGGCTCCGAGCCCAAGAATCTGTGGCAGACCGGGAAAAATTCCCGGGTATAACAATAACCGCAGAGGTAGCCGTCATGAGTCATCCCGCACGTCGCCAACCCTTCGCCGTGAGCCTGCTGCTCAGTGCCATGCTGCTGTCCGGTTCGGCCCTTGCAGCCGTGACCGATCAGGAAATTCTTCAGGACCCGAAAAACCCGCAACAGATCGTGACCAACGGCCTGGGGGTCCAGGGCCAGCGCTACAGCCCGCTCGATACCCTCAATGTCAATAACGTCAAGGACCTGCGACCGGTCTGGGCGTTCTCCTTCGGCGGCGAAAAGCAGCGCGGCCAGCAGGCCCAGCCGATGATCAAGGACGGGGTGATGTACCTCACCGGTTCCTATTCGCGGGTATTCGCAGTGGATGCGCGCACCGGCAAGAAGCTGTGGCAATACGATGCGCGCCTGCCCGATGACATCCGTCCTTGCTGCGACGTGATCAACCGCGGCGTGGCGTTGTATGGCGACCTGGTGTTCTTCGGCACCCTCGACGCCAAGCTCGTGGCCCTGAACAAGGACACCGGCAAAGTGGTGTGGAGCAAGAAGGTGGCTGACCACAAGGCAGGTTATTCCATCAGTGCCGCGCCGCTGGTCATCAACGGCAAGCTGATCACCGGTGTGGCCGGAGGCGAGTTCGGCGTGGTGGGCCAGATCAGTGCCTACGACCCGAAGAACGGTGACCTGCTGTGGACTCGCCCAACCGTCGAAGGCCACATGGGCTACGTCTACAAGGACGGTAAAGCCATCGAGAATGGGATTTCCGGCGGCGAGGCCGGCAAGACCTGGCCGGGCGACCTCTGGAAAACCGGCGGCGCCGCGCCTTGGCTGGGTGGCTACTACGACCCGGAAACCAACCTGTTGCTGTTCGGGACCGGCAACCCGGCCCCCTGGAACTCCCACCTGCGTCCTGGCGACAACCTCTATTCGTCGTCGCGCCTGGCCCTGAACCCGGACGACGGCACCATCAAGTGGCACTTCCAGAGCACGCCTCACGACGGCTGGGACTATGACGGCGTCAATGAACTGATCTCGTTCAACTACAAGGAAGGCGGCAAGGACATCAAGGCGGCGGCGACCGCGGACCGTAACGGCTTCTTCTACGTGCTCGACCGCACCAACGGCAAGTTCATCCGCGGCTTCCCGTTTGTCGACAAGATCACCTGGGCCACTGGCCTGGACAAGGACGGGCGGCCGATCTACAACGAGGCCAGCCGTCCGGGCGCGCCGGGCAGCGAAGCCAAGGGCAGTTCGGTGTTCGTCGCACCGGCTTTCCTCGGCGCGAAAAACTGGATGCCGATGGCCTACAACCAGGACACCGGGTTGTTCTACGTACCGTCCAACGAGTGGGGCATGGACATCTGGAACGAAGGCATCGCCTACAAGAAAGGCGCCGCGTTCCTCGGGGCCGGTTTCACCATCAAGCCGCTGAACGAGGATTACATCGGCGTGCTGCGGGCCATCGACCCCAAGACCGGCAAGGAAGTCTGGCGCCACAAGAACTACGCGCCGCTGTGGGGCGGGGTCCTGACCACCAAGGGCAACCTGGTGTTCACCGGCACGCCTGAAGGGTTCCTGCAGGCGTTCAACGCCAAGACCGGGGAAAAGGTCTGGGAATTCCAGACGGGCTCCGGCGTGCTCGGCTCACCTATCACCTGGGAAATGGACGGCGAGCAATACGTCTCCGTGGTCTCCGGCTGGGGCGGCGCGGTGCCGCTGTGGGGCGGCGAGGTGGCCAAGCGCGTGAAGGACTTCAACCAGGGCGGCATGCTCTGGACCTTCAAGTTGCCGAAAGACTTGGTGGCCAAGCGCTGAGTAAATATTGAGCCGGGCGTTGCCCTTGTGGCGACTGCCCTGTGGGAGCAAAGCTTGCTCGCGATGCAGCCGCCTCGGTTCCTTGGAAGACCGCGTCGCCTTCATCGCGGGCAAGCCTTGCTCCCACAGACGTTTCGCCAAATATCCTCGCCCCAGTGCTTGAAATCTACGACCAAATAACGAGAGCCCCCCTGCCAACGACGCATTCGTCCGGCAGGCGGGGCTCTCTACCATCGGCCTATCGCCTGTCCTGTGACAGGCATCGACCAGGCAGAGGCCCCATCATGATCTATGCACAACCCGGAACCCCAGGCGCCGTCGTTTCCTTCAAACCGCGCTATGGCAATTTCATCGGCGGCGAATTCGTCGCGCCGGTCAACGGCGAATACTTCACCAACACGTCCCCGGTCAATGGCGAAGTCATTGCCGAATTCCCGCGTTCCAACGCCGCCGACATCGACAAGGCACTGGATGCCGCCCACGCCGCGGCCGATGCCTGGGGCAAGACCTCGGTGCAGGACCGTTCCCTGGTACTGTTGAAAATTGCCGACCGCATCGAGCAGAACCTGGAAATCCTCGCCGTCAGCGAAACCTGGGACAACGGCAAGGCCGTACGCGAAACCCTCAATGCCGACGTGCCGCTTGCGGCCGACCATTTTCGTTATTTCGCTGGCTGCATCCGCGCCCAAGAGGGTGGGGCGGCCGAGATCAACGAGCTGACCACGGCCTATCATTTCCACGAGCCGCTGGGCGTGGTCGGGCAGATCATCCCGTGGAACTTCCCGTTGCTGATGGCCGCCTGGAAACTCGCCCCGGCCCTGGCTGCCGGTAACTGCATCGTGCTCAAGCCGGCCGAACAGACGCCGCTGTCGATCATGGTCTTCATCGAGCTGGTTGCCGACCTGCTGCCGCCTGGGGTGTTGAACATCGTCCATGGTTTCGGTCGCGAAGCCGGTGAAGCCCTGGCCACCAGCAAGCGCATCGCCAAGATCGCCTTCACCGGTTCTACCCCGGTGGGCTCGCACATCATGAAATGCGCCGCCGAGAACATCATCCCGTCTACCGTGGAACTGGGCGGCAAGTCGCCGAACATCTTCTTCGAAGACATCATGCAGGCCGAGCCGGCCTTCATCGAGAAAGCCGCCGAAGGCCTGGTGCTGGCGTTCTTCAACCAGGGTGAAGTCTGCACCTGCCCATCCCGCGCCCTGGTGCAGGAGTCGATCTACGCGCCGTTCATGGCCGAGGTGATGAAAAAGATCGCCAAGATCAAGCGTGGCAACCCGCTGGACACCGAGACCATGGTCGGCGCACAGGCGTCCGAGCAGCAATTCGACAAGATCCTGTCGTACCTTGAAATTGCCCGGCAAGAGGGCGCCGAATTGCTCACCGGCGGTGCGGCCGAGCGACTCGAGGGGGATTTGTCGAGCGGCTATTACATCCAGCCAACCCTGCTCAAGGGCCACAACAAAATGCGTGTGTTCCAGGAAGAGATCTTCGGCCCGGTAGTGGGTGTGACCACCTTCAAGGACGAAGCCGAAGCCCTGGCGATCGCCAACGACACCGAGTTCGGCCTCGGCGCCGGCCTGTGGACCCGCGACATCAACCGTGCCTACCGCATGGGCCGGGCGATCAAGGCCGGTCGTGTGTGGACCAACTGCTACCACCTGTACCCGGCCCACGCCGCGTTCGGTGGCTACAAGAAGTCCGGCGTGGGGCGTGAAACCCACAAGATGATGCTCGACCACTACCAGCAGACCAAGAACCTGCTGGTGAGCTACGACATCAATCCGTTGGGGTTCTTCTAACCCAGGGCCCTGTAGGAGCTGGCGAAGCCTGCGATCTTTTGATCTTGATCTTGATCTTTCGCTTGAGATTCAAGTGTCTGGGGAAAGATCGCAGCCTCGTTGCACTCGACAGCTCCTACACGGCTCCTACACGGCTCGGCGCGAGCAAGTTTCCCTCGCCATAGGTGCTCGCTTCTCCAGTAGTACCAACGCACCCCATCCACCGCTTCGAAAGTAGCATTCGAGCCCCAGGCGTGGCGTGCATTAATGACCCTGCCGGAATCGCCCGGTACAAGAAGAGGAAAGACCCATGTGGACTAAACCCGCGTACACCGACCTGCGTATTGGCTTTGAAGTGACGATGTACTTCGCTAACCGATGAGAGCCGGCCCGGCCTGACGCGTTCAGGCCGGGCTACCCAATGGTCTGATTGCAATCACGGTGGGATGCTTTAGGCTCAAGGTATCCCAAGACAATAACAACAGGCTTACCGATGAGCCACGTACCTGAAAAGATGAGCCTCAGCCCGCTGCGCAAGTTCGTTTCCCCTGAAATCATGTTCGGTGCCGGTTGTCGGCACAATGTCGGCAATTACGCCAAGACCTTCGGTGCACGCAAGGTGCTGATCGTCACCGATCCCGGGGTCATCGCCGCCGGTTGGGTGGCTGACGTCGAAGCCAGCCTGCAGGCCCAAGGCATCGAATACTGTGTCTATAGCGCGGTCTCGCCCAATCCTCGGGTCGAGGAAGTGATGCTCGGTGCCGACCTTTACCGGGAAAACCATTGCGATGTCATCGTCGCGGTGGGCGGTGGCAGCCCCATGGATTGCGGCAAAGGCATCGGCATTGTCGTGGCCCACGGCCGCAACATCCTCGAGTTCGAAGGCGTCGACACCCTGCACGTACCCAGCCCGCCGCTGATCCTGATTCCCACCACGGCGGGGACGTCGGCTGACGTGTCGCAATTCGTGATCATTTCCAACCAGCAAGAGCGGATGAAATTTTCCATTGTCAGCAAGGCGGCGGTGCCGGACGTATCGTTGATCGATCCGGAAACCACCCTGAGCATGGACCCGTTCCTGTCCGCCTGTACCGGCATCGACGCCCTGGTGCATGCCATCGAGGCATTCGTGTCCACCGGCCATGGCCCGTTGACCGACCCTCATGCGCTGGAAGCGATGCGCCTGATCAACGGCAACCTGGTGCAGATGATCGCCAACCCGGCGGACGTCGCCCTGCGGGAAAAAATCATGCTGGGCAGCATGCAGGCCGGGCTGGCGTTCTCCAACGCAATCCTGGGTGCCGTGCATGCGATGTCCCACAGCCTGGGCGGTTTCCTCGATTTGCCCCATGGCTTGTGCAACGCGGTACTGGTGGAGCACGTGGTGGCGTTCAACTACAACTCGGCGCCGGACCGTTTCAAAGTGATTGCCGAGACACTGGGCATCGACTGTCGGGGGCTCAACCACCGGCAGATCCGCACCCGGCTGGTGGAACACCTGATTGCCCTCAAGCGCACCATCGGTTTCCACGAGACCCTGGGCCTGCATGGCGTGAGCACCTCGGACATTCCGTTCCTGTCGCAGCATGCGATGCACGACCCGTGCATCCTTACCAATCCTCGGGAGTCGAGCCAGCGGGATGTCGAGGTTGTCTATGGCGAAGCCCTCTGACGAGCAGCAAAAGGCCTTGGCCGGGCTGCTGGGGCTGGGCAATCACTCGACGCGCAAGAGTCACTACCCGGAACTGGCGGCGCGCCTCGATGAGCTGGAACAGGCCCGGCAGCACCTGCAACAGCTCAATGATCGACTGGAGCAGCGAGTGGCCGAGCGCACCGACGCATTACTGGAGGCCAACCACAACCTGCAGCAGCAGATTGTCCAGCGCGAACTGATCGAGCAACAGTTGCGCGATGCCCGGGACGCCGCCCAAGCCGCCAACCGCAGCAAGGACAAATACCTGGCCGCCGCGAGCCATGACCTGTTGCAGCCGCTCAACGCGGCCCGCCTGCTGATCGCCACGTTGCGTGAGCGCCAGTTGCCTACCGCCGAGCATGTGCTGGTCGAACGGACCCACCAGGCACTCGAGGGGGCCGAAGACCTGCTCACCGACCTGCTGGATATTTCCCGGCTGGACCAGGCCGCCGTCAAGCCCGACCTGGCGCCGTATCGGCTGGATGAGTTGTTGGGGCCGCTGGTTTCAGAGTTTCAATCGGTGGCCGGCGCCGCAGGGTTGGAGCTGCGGGTGCGGTTTGGCGACGAAGCCGTGCTGACCGACCTGCGATTGATCAGCCGTATCCTGCGCAACCTGCTGAGCAATGCCTGTCGCTACACCGATCAGGGCGGCATTCTCCTGGTGGCCCGGCGCCGGGGTGGACACCTGAGCGTTGAGGTCTGGGACACGGGGCGTGGCATTGCGGCCGATTGCCTGGAGTCGATTTTCCTGGAATTCAACCAGCTCGACGTCGGTCGGGCGGCGGATCGCAAAGGCGTGGGCCTGGGGTTGGCGATTGTCGAACGCATCGCCCACATCCTCGGTTATCGGGTGCAGGTGCGTTCTCGGCCGGGACGGGGCTCGGTGTTCAGCATCGAGGTGCCGCTGTCCAGCGAAAAACCCCTGCCGGTGTCGCAGGTTCCGGCACAGGCGGTCGCCGGCAACCCACTGCCAGGGCGGCGTTTGTTGGTGATCGACAATGAGTTGAGCATCTTGCAAAGCATGGCGGCGCTGTTGGGGCAGTGGGGCTGCGAAGTCCTGACCGCCACCGACGAAGCGGGCGCCCTTGATGTGCTGCAAGGGCGTGCGCCGGAGTTGATCCTGGCGGATTTCCACCTGGATCACGGGGTCGTGGGGTGTGAAGTGGTCAAGCATCTGCGCGAGCATTTCCACCAGGCGATCCCGGCGGTGATCATCACCGCCGACCGCAGCGATCAGTGCCGCCGCGCCTTGCGCAAGCTGGATGCGCCACTGCTCAACAAGCCGGTCAAGCCTGGCAAGTTGCGGGCGGTGTTGAGCCAGATGCTTGGGTAGGTCAATCGGCCCCGAGAGCCAGCAAAATGCCGTCATTTGGTCGGCGTTTTCGCCCGTCGTGTAAAAAGACGCTTCGGTCTGTTTATTTCCTTATGTAAACTCCCCCCGCTGCGACAATCGGGCACGGCCATGCCAGGCCCGATGAATACGTTTGCAGCATCCCTCACCCAGCTGAAGCCAAGACCTACAAGAAGTCAGCGCCGGAGAGATATAAACGAGAGGCCGACGTATTGCTCGGCCCTGTAGGTCCATCCTCCTGTCCGTCTCGATACCCCTCCTGCTGGCGTTGCCGGCTGTGGATGTGGTCCATCCTTGACCAGGACAGGTGGACGGAATGGCGTTCATCCTAGGGATACACACATGTTGAAGAAAACACACACGGCGCTACTGGGCCTGGCGATGGCGATGGGTCTTGCGACCACGCACGCCGCCGAGCCGAAAAAAGTTGATGTCTTGCTCATTGGTGGGGGCATCATGAGCTCGACACTCGGCGTCTGGCTCAACGAGCTGGAGCCGGGCTGGACCATGGAAATGGTCGAGCGTCTGGACGGTGTTGCCCAAGAGAGTTCCAACGGTTGGAACAATGCCGGTACCGGTCACTCTGCGCTGGCCGAGCTGAACTACACGCCGGAAGACAAGAACGGCAAGGTCGAGATCGCCAAGGCCATCGAAATCAACGAAGCCTTCCAGATCTCCCGTCAGTTCTGGTCCTGGCAGGTCAAGAGCGGTGTGCTGAAGGATCCGCGTTCGTTCATCAACTCCACACCGCACATGAGCTTCGTATGGGGTGATGACAACATCGCGTTCCTGAAGAAGCGCTACGAAGCCCTCCAGGCCAGCCCGTTGTTCGCCGGCATGCAGTATTCCGAAGATCGCGAGCAGATCAGCAAGTGGGTCCCACTGATGATGCAAGGGCGTGACCCGAGCCAGAAAGTCGCGGCCACCTGGAGTCCACTGGGCACCGACGTGAACTTCGGCGAAATCACGCGCCAATTTGCGGCTTACCTGCAGACCAAGCCGAATTTCTCCCTCAAGCTGTCCAGCGAAGTGGAAGAGATCACCCGCAACGAAGACGGCACCTGGCGCGTTTCGTACAAGAACCTGAAAGACGGTACCGAAACCGAGACCGACGCCAAGTTCGTGTTCATCGGCGCCGGCGGTGGTGCCTTGCACCTGCTGCAGAAGTCTGACATCCCGCAGGCACGTGAATACGCAGGTTTCCCGGTGGGTGGTTCGTTCCTGGTCACTGAAAACCCGACTGTCGCCCAGATGCACCTGGCCAAGGCCTACGGCAAGGCTTCGGTGGGCGCACCACCAATGTCGGTTCCGCACCTGGACACCCGTGTGCTCGATGGCAAGCGCGTGATCCTGTTTGGCCCGTTCGCAACCTTCTCCACCAAGTTCCTGAAGAACGGTTCGTACTTCGACTTGCTGACCAGCACCACGACCCACAACGTGTGGCCGATGACCAAGGTCGGTATCGAACAGTACCCACTGGTCGAGTACCTGGCCGGTCAACTGATGCTGTCGGATGAAGATCGCTTCAACGCCCTGAAAGAGTACTTCCCGGACGCCAAGCAGGAAGACTGGCGCCTGTGGCAGGCTGGTCAGCGCGTGCAGATCATCAAGCGTGATGAAGAGAAGGGCGGCGTGCTCAAACTCGGCACCGAAGTGGTCGCGTCCGAGGACGGCAGCATCGCCGGCCTGCTGGGTGCCTCGCCAGGCGCCTCGACCGCCGCACCGATCATGTTGAGCGTGCTTGAGAAGGTCTTCAAGGACAAGGTCGCCAGTCCAGCCTGGCAGGAAAAACTGCACCAGATCGTGCCGAGCTATGGCACCAAGCTCAACGAAAGCCCTGAGCGCGTTGCGCAAGAGTGGGCTTACACCAGCGAAGTCCTGCAACTGGCACCGCCACCGGCAATCGGCAAGCCAGGCGCCACCGCGGCGCCGGCCACGCCTGCCGCTGCCCCTGAGGCCAACCCAGCGGCTGACATGGCGCTGTAAACCGGACGCTGTCTGGTGAGGTACAAGAACGCTACGCATTGAGCGTAATGCTGTTCACTTAAGGATACGGCGCTTTTTCCGAGGGAGGGGAAGGCGCCGTTTTCTTTGGTGTTGGGGTTGGATTGGATTGGATTGGATTGGGTACATATCCTTTGCTGCGGTAACGGCCACTTAGGACCCCAAACGTTTGAGGCAGCAATGCCTGGGCCTCATCAAACGCATCCATCAGCACCGCATTCACCGCGCGCTCACACCTGTACCGCTCCAGTCATCACGGCAAAGGCGAGCATCGCCAGGCTGACACCCCAGGCCCAGAAGAACGTATAGGCGATGTGCTTGCGCAGCTCTACGCCGGACAACGCCAGCGCCAGGTACACGCTGGGCACCACCGGGCTGATGGAGAATCCGGCGTTTTCACCGATCAACATGGCCCGGGCCACGGCTTCGAGGGGGACTCCCGCGGCGGCGGCCACGTCCCTGATCACCGGCAGCAGGGCGAAATAGTAGGCGTCGGGTGAGAAGATCATTCCCAGGGGGACGCCGAAGAAGCCGACGATCACATGCAGATATTGGGCAGAACCGGCGGGCATGATATCGATCAGTGCCAATGCCATGCCGTCGGACATCTTCGCGCCGGAGAGCACGCCCAGCAGGACGGCGGCGGCCATCATCACCAGGACCATTTGCAGCGCATCGGCCGCATGGGCCTTGAGGCGTTCGGCCTGGGCGTCCAGGGACGGGAAGTTCAAGGGCAGGGCGATGCCCAGTCCCACCATGAAACAGGCATACAAGGGAAAAATGCCGGTGAACAGGCACACCAGGATCCCACCGGTCAGCGCCACGTTCAGCCAGTAGCGCAGCTCCCGAGGCGAGAGGGCGAATTCACGGTCTTGGGGGTGCAGGCTGTCCAGTTCAACCGTTGCAGCCGCCCCCAGCGACATCGGTTGGCGACGCTGGGCGCGCAAGCCCAACACTGTCGCGACAACGAGCATGCACGCCAGGCCCACCATCTGCACCGGCAGCAAGCCTAGCCACAGTTGGGTGGCATCCAGCCCCGACACCGCGGCGGCGCGTGCGGTCGTTCCGCCCCAAGGGACCATATTGATCACGCCGGCCGTGGTGCCAACCAGGCACAACAGCATCGCCGGGCTCATGTTCAGGCGTTTATACAAGGGCAGCAGTGCCGGGATGGTCAGTAGGAACGTGGCGGCGCCGACACCGTCGAGATGAACCGCCGATGTCACCAACACTGTTACCCACGCCACGGCCAGCGGCCTGCCGCCCGTGCTGCGGATCAGCAGGTTGACCAAAGGATCGAACAACCCCCGGTCACGCATGATGCCGAAGAACAGGATGGCAAACAGAAACAGGGCTGCGGTCGGGGCCACGGTAATCAGGCCAGCCTTGATGAATTCGCCGATCTGTCCGGGATTGAATCCGGCCATCAGGCAAGCGACCACGGGAAGGGTGGTGAACGCCACCACCGGGCTGATCCTGCGCAGCAATATCAATCCGATGATGGCGAGCATCATCAGCAAACCCAGGGTTGTAATCATGTTGCAGCCTCTCTTTTTTATTGTTGTCGAAGGTTCGCGGGCGGTGAGTCGATCAGCCTTGCGGTCCGGGCAGGCGCAAGGCCAGAAGCAGGTAACTCAGGCTCTTGCCGTGGCGATCAAGACCACAGCTGCGGTTCACGCCACCCTCCAGGGCGTCCTCGAGCACGAAATTCAGCGCATTGAGGTTCGGCAGTTCATAGCGATGGACCTTGGAGGGCTGTCGCGTTGCGAATTGCTCGGCCACTCGGGCGCAGGTCAATTCCCGAAGCAGCCACCGATAGTGGGCCGGATCGCGGGGAAACAGGGCGATGCTGAGAATGTTGCCTTTATCGCCCGCACGGGCATGGGCGTAGTCGGCGAGGGTGACCAGGTTCATCAGTACCACTCCAGGGTTGTATGGATTTCATCTCGCGGCAGCAGGAAACTGCGGGTGGTGACGGTCTCGACGAGGTGTCGCCGCACGCCACCGCCGCCCGCCGGTCCGTTGGTGTAGAGCGATTCGACCTCCGACAGCAGCGCCTCCACCAACAGTCGGTCGGTGTGGGTCAGGCCGATCCGCACACGTACATCCTCCAGGGCGGGCGCCTGGCCCAGTTGTTGTTGCAGATAACGACCGCCCTGGTCGTTGAAAAGACTGGCGACCCCCGACAGATCGATCCAGGGCTGTACCCCAGGTGCCAACTGGTCAAAACGTTGCAGCAGGATCTCCCGCGCCAGCGCGGCACGCGCCACGGCGCCGGGGCCTGCGTAGGATATCTCTGCCTCGCCGAACCAGAGGCCGCGTACACCCGTCAAGCCCTTGAGCGTACCGGGACGCGGATGACCCAGCAGGCCACTGATTTCAACACGGTCATCGCCCAAGTCCCGTACATGGGCCTGGCCCAGGTCCAGCACCACGTCCGGCGTCAGATAGCGTCGGGGGTCGTGTACTTCGTAAAGGAGTTGTTCCTTGACGGTCTGTTCGCTGACCCGTCCGCCGCAGTGACGGGTTTTGCCGATGATCAGGCGGCCATCCTGATGGATCTCCGCAATGGGACAGCCGAGATTGGCCGGGTCTGGAATGTCTTTCATCCCAGGATGGGCAAAATAGCCGCCGGTGACTTGGGTGCAGCACTCCAGCAGATGGCCGGCCGTGGTGGCGATGGCCATTTTCTGCCAATCGTCAGCCGGCCAACCCAACCCATGGCGGATTGCCCCCACGGCCAACGACGGATCCGCGACCCGGCCACACAGCACGATGCCAGCGCCCTCGGCCAACGCCTGGGTGATACCGTCAGCCCCGGTGTAGACGTTCACCGACACGGGGTGCTCCGAGGGATCCGAGGACAACCATTGTTCGTAACGGGGCGGCATTTCTTCCAACAGGTCATCACCCAGCACGCAGGCGATTTTCAGTGCAGGGAAGCGGCCCGCCAGCGTCTGGCGCAGCCGTTGCGCGGCCGCCCTGGGATTGGCGGCACCGCCGTTGGTGATAATCGCAATGCCGGCCTCGATGCACACATCCAGCATGGGTTCGAGGAAATCGAACAGGCGCGCGGAGTAGCCCGCTTGTGGATCCAGGCGCTTGCGTAGTTGCGCCTCGGCCAGGGTCCGTTCAGCCAGCAGTTCGAGCATGATGTAGCGCTGGCCTTCGCGCTGCGCCAGGTCCTGGGCCAGGCGCAGGGCGGCGTCGGGCCGATCATTGGCGAAACCGGCGCCGCAGCCGACGAGGATTTTTTTTGTCATGTCCGTTTCCACTGTGGGGATGGCCCATAGTGGCTGGCGTGGATTGTTCTGTGAATTTTAAAGGTAGAATCAATTGATTCATTAATTTTATAAGTGCGGCCATGAACGTTTCTTTCAGACAGCTTCGTGCCTTTATCCTTATCGCCGAGACGTCGAGCTTTACCCGTACGGCAGAACAATTGCACCTGTCCCAGCCGGCGCTGAGCTATAGCATCCGCAAACTGGAAGAAAGCATGGGGTTGCAGTTGCTCGCGCGTAATACCCGCAGCGTCGAGTTGACCCCGGCCGGTGAGCATTTTCTGCCCCAGGCCCGGCGCATGCTCCGGGACATGAACGACGCTGTGCGCGATGCCCGCGACACCCTGAGCCTGAGCCGCGGCACGCTCCGGCTGGCTGCCTTGCCCACCGCTGCGGCGTCATTCCTGCCGATCGCCATTGCTTCTTTCCAGCATGAAAACCCTGGCGTGACGGTGAGCTTGTTGGACGGCCGCGCCGGGGAAATCATGGGCTGGGTGCAGCGGGCAGAGGTGGACGCCGGCATCAGTTCGTTGCCTGACGATCTGTCTGGACTGAGCTTCGTGCGTCTACTGGATGACAATCTGGTGTTGCTGAGCCACAAGGCCCTGCAGCATGACGACCAGGACGACTGGAAGCGGCAACCCTACATTGCCCTCACGCCTGACACCAGCATCCGGCCCCTGGCTGACGCTGCGTTGCGCTATTTGAACGTCGATCCTGTGCCGGCCTGGGAAGTGGCGCATATGAGCACGGCCACAGCCCTGGTGCGCGAAGGATTGGGTTTTTCCCTGTTGCCGGCCAGCTGCACGGCGGTGTTCAACATCGGTGAGCAGTGTGCTGTTACCGCCATCGACCAGCCGGCGAAACGTTCGATCGGCCTGCTGCAACGCAAGCCGGTGGCCCAATCGCCTTCGTTGAGCCAGTTCATGCGGCATGTACGGCAGGTGCTGCGCAAGGACGATGTCAGGTACGGACACTGAGGTTGATCGAGCAATGGCTATCGCGAGCAAGCTCGTTCCCACATAGGCTGGTGGTGGAACTTGATTGCATGTCCGCCACAAATCCCCTGTGGGAGCGGGCTTGCTCGCGATAGCGGTGGCCCGGCCACCTCGCTATTGGGTGCCAAACATCGCCGTCCAATAGATCCCTGCATCGCTTTTCGGATCGGTCGCGTACCCGGCGCCCAATTCGCGGAACTGCGGGTTCATCAGGTTGGCGCAGTGCCCCGGGCTGGCCAGCCAGCCGTCCACCACCTTGAGCGCGGTGTCCTGTCCGGCGGCGATGTTCTCGCCGATCAACTGGCCCAGGTAACCGGCCAGTTCGGCGCGGTCGCCCGGCATGCGGTTGTCGCGGTCCTTGTGGTCGAAGAAATTGTTGTTGGCCATGGCCCGGGTGTGGGTCACGGCGGCCAGGGCCAAGGTGGCGTTCCAGGCCAGCGGTGTGGTGGCGGCGAAGGTTTCGGTGCCACAGCGACGCGGCTGGGTGCGGGCACTGTTGATCAGCTTCAGCAGTTTCTGGCCTTCGGCTTGCCAGTCACCCAGGCGCGCCGACAACAGTGGGCGCGCCAGTACGATGCGCCATTCGCGATCCAGGCGGCTGACGCCGATGTCGACGAACTGCGGGTCGAGTATGACCTGGCAGAAGCTTTCCTGGACAGCTTTCATGGCCGATTGCGCATCCCGCGGCCCGGACAGGCTGATGGCCTGCACGTTGACCATCGGGTAGGCCGCCCGCGCCAGCGCCTGCTGCAGGTCGCCGATGCCATTGGCCGACAGGATCAGCCGGGAATCCATCGCCAGCGGTGGCAACTCCAGCGAGGCCTCGCCGGCGCAGCTTTGGGACTGGCTGCGGTAAAGGTTGATGGACTCGACCAGTTGCGTCTCTTCGGTGGCCGTAGCGCTGGTGGCGAACACCAGGCCCAGCGACAGCACGACAAGACCCATGACGGATGAAATGGCACGCATGTAAATCTCCCTTGAGCGGACGGCGCCTATGATGCGCAATTTTTGCCCCGCTGGGGCAACGGTATTCACGCTCTCTTGAAATCCCTTGGAACGGCACCGTTGGGTACCGTTCGGGACAATCCTCAAGTAGTGGGATCAGTTTTTGGGCGAATAGGTCCATTTCCGTCGTTACAAGGCCATGAAATCGCAGATTTTCAGCTCATCCAGTTCCCGCCATCGACGTTGTAAGTCTGCGCCACCACGTACTCGCTCTCCGCCGAGGCGAGGAAAATCGCCATCCCGGTGAGGTCCTGCGCAGTGCCCATCCGGCCATAGGGCACCTGTTGCCCGACCTGGCGCTTCTTTTCCCCCAATGGCAGATTTTCGTGGCGGGCGAACAGCGCATCCACGCCATCCCAATGCTCGCCCTCCACCACACCAGGGGCGATGGCGTTGACGTTGATCCGATGCTTGATCAAATCCAGCCCGGCGGACTGGGTCAGGCTGATCACCGCTGCCTTGGTGGCGCAATAGACGCCGACCAGCGCTTCGCCACGCCGACCGGCCTGGCTGGCCATGTTGATGATCCGGCCGCCGTGACCCTGGCGAATCATCTGCCGCGCCGCCGCCTGCAGGGTGAACAGCGTGCCGGCGACGTTGATGGAAAACAGCCGCTCGTAGCTCTGGCGCGTGATCTCCACGATGGGCGCCAGGTCGAACAGCGCGGCGTTGTTGATCAGGATATCCAGCTTGCCCACCCGGGCCACCACGGCCTCGATGGCCTGGTCGATCGAAGCCTGGTCCGTCACGTCCATTTTGACCGCGTAGGCGCTGTCGCCCAGTTCGGCGGCAGTGGCCTGGGCCCGTTCCAGGTCGATATCGGCAATCGCTACCGTGGCGCCTTCGTTGATATAGGCCTGGGCGAACGTCCTACCGATACCTCGGGCGGCACCGGTCACCAGGGCGCTTTTTCCTTGCAGTCGTTTCATGGGGTTGTCCTTTCTGAAGTCAAAAAAATCAATAACGGGGAGCGCAGGTATCCCTCTGTGGGAGCAAGGCTTGCCCGCGATGAAGCTGATGCGGTCTCTCAGAAATCGAGGTGCCAGCACCGCGAGCAAGCTTTGCTCCCACAGAGGTCGTTACTTCTTGGGATACCCAGCCCGCTTCATCTCCCGCGCGGTACTCGATTGCGCCGAGGCCAGTGCCTGCTCCACCGTGATCTGTCCGGTGAGGGCGGCGGTGAACAGCTTGCCGACGGAGGTGCCGATGGCTTGGAACTCTGGAATCGTCACGTACTGGATACCCACGTACGGCACCGGTTCGACGGTGGGGTGGGCCGGGTCGGCGTTCTGCATCATTTGCAGGGTGATCCGGGCGAATGGTGCGGCGTTCAGGTAGGCGTCGCTGTAGGTGGACATGCGCGTGCCGGGTGGGACGTTGCTGATGCCGTCCTGCTTGGCGACCAACTGGATGTAGTCCTTGGACGTGGCCCAGGCAACGAACGACTTGGCGGCGTCCTTGTGCCGGGAGCTGGTGGGAATCGCCAATGACCAGGCATAGAGCCAGGAAGCACCTCTGTGGGTCACTTCGATGGGGGCGGCAGCGAAGCCCACACGGTCGGCGACCTTGCTTTGGCTGGTGTCGGTGATGAAGGAGCCGGCGACGCTGGCATCGACCCAGATCGCACATTTACCACTGTTGAACAGCGCCAGGGTTTCATTGAACCCGTTGCTGGTCAGGCCCGGCGGGCCATATTTTTTCAATGTGTCGACGTAGAACTGCGCGGCGGCCTTCCATTGCGGGCTGTCCAATTGCGGTTTCCATTGTTCATCGAACCAACGGGCGCCGAAGGTGTTGGCCAGGGTGCTGAGCAGCGCCATGTTCTCGCCCCAACCGGCCTTGCCCCGCAGGCACAGGCCGTACTGGCCCTGGTCAGGCTGGTGCAACTTGGCCGCGAATTCACCGAGCTGGCTCCAGGTCGGTTGCTCGGGCATGCTCAGGCCGGCCTGTTTGAACAGGTCCGTGCGGTAATAGGTGACGGTGCTTTCGCCGTAAAAGGGCAGGGCGTAGAGCGTGTCGTTGACCGAAAGGCCTTGGCGAACGGCAGGGAAAATGTCCTCCAGGTCATACCCGGCGGGCAGGTCGGTCATCGGTTCGAGCCAGTGCTTGGCTCCCCACAGCGGGGTTTCGTAGGTGCCGATGGTCAGCACGTCGAACTGCCCGCCCTGGGTTGCGATGTCGGTGGTCAGGCGCTGGCGCAGGACATTTTCTTCGAGTACCACCCAGTTCAACTTGATGTCCGGGTGCTCGCTCTCGAAGGTTCTCGAGAGTTTTTGCATGCGGATCATGTCGGCGTTGTTCACCGTGGCGATGGTGAGGGTCTCGGCGGCCTGTGCGGCCAGGGCAAAAGACAATCCCGCGAACATGACAAGCGCCTTGGGCACCGTTTTCATGAGCTTCTCCAGAGCTGCGCCTGGGCGCAGAATTATTATTGTTGTGGGGGGCGTGGCGTCGGGCAGAGCTGTCCATCGCCAATGGCAAGCCGATTACAGCAGCGCCCGTGGAGGCCGACAAACGCAGGGAGGATCGTGTGCCGATACTTTTTTAACGCCCTTGAGTGCGGCAGGCCTGGGTTAAAAAAGTATCAGTGAGCGGTCAGGCCGAGGCTGGCGAAGCGCTACGCACTCGGCGTAAGGTGCCCGCTATAACGATAAAAGAGGCGCGACATGCCTGATCACCGAACGCCCCTGTTCGAGCAGCGACCCGCCGAACTGGAAGTCATCCTGCCTGAGCCCGAACACAGTTTTCGCTGGTACGAGCATGACTACCCGTACCCGATGGCGCGCTGGAACCATCACCCTGAATTTGAAATCCACCTGATCCGCCAGGGCAGCGGCAAACTGCTGGCGGGCGACTACATCGGCCCGTTTGGCCCTGGCCATGTGGCGATGATTGGCCCCGACTTGCCCCACGACTGGATGGGCGACCTGGCAGCGGGCGAGCACCTGCCCGGGCGCGACGTGGTCTTGCAATTCGATGGCGCCACGCTGCTGACCTTGCGCCGAACCCTGCCCGAACTGGGGGATCTGCAGGGCCTGTTCGAGCGTGCCCGCCGTGGCCTGGCCTTCGACGGCAACACCGCGCGGCAGGCCGCGCACCTGCTGGAGGCCATCGGCCCGGCCCAGGGGCTGGTGCGATTGGCGCTGTTCCTGGAACTGCTTCACACCCTCAACCAAGCCCCTGACGACGAGGCCTTGAGCCTGGCGAGCCCTTGCTACGCGCCGGCGCTCGATGCGCGCAGTTCCGAGCGCATCCATAAAGCCTTCGAGTACCTGCAAGCCGAACTCACCGGCGACCTGCGCCTGTCGGTGATCGCCCGCCAATTGGACATGAGCGAGCCGGGCTTTTCGCGGTTCTTCAAGCGCATCACCGGACACGGCTTCATTGACCTGATGCGCAAGCTGCGGGTCCAGCGTGCCTGTCGCTTGCTGTTGCAGAGCGAAATGCCGGTGACCGATATCTGTTTTGAAGTGGGCTACAACAACTTGTCCAACTTCAACCGGCATTTTCGGATAGAGATGAACCAGACCCCCAGCGAGTACCGGCGGGGTGCTTTTCCCCCAGCTTGACACAGACCTTGCAGTCACCCAGAAACCAATGTGCGAGCTTGCTCGCGATGACGTCAGCCCAACCGACATCAATGCCAGCTGACCCACCGCCATCGCGAGCAAGCTCGCTCCCACAGGGGATTTATGGTGGATACAGATTTTGCAGTATTCCCCCAGATTCGGGGGTTAGTCCGGGACACCCCGTTGATGCTTCTTCAACCGATACGCGAACTGTGCCCGGCTCAGTCCTAATGAGCGTGCGGCCGCTGCCAGGTTGCCGCTGCTCAGTTGCAGGGCTTCGTTGATCAGCCGTGACTCCAGGCCGTCAATGGAGAAGTCCGAGTCCAGTTGGCTGAGGGACTGGAGCAGCGCCGGCTTTTGCGCGGCGTCGTTGGCGGCCAGGCCCATCGGCGAGAGACCGCCGTGCAGGTCGACGGAGTACGCATCCACCGGCAGTTGCTCATTGCGAAACAGGTGGACCAGGTCAATCGCCTGGCCTTCTTCGCTGGCGATCAGGCCGCGTTCGATAAGGTTCTGCAATTCCCGCACGTTGCCCGGAAAGTCATAGCGCAACAGCACCTTCAAGGCGCGCATGGTCAGGCCCATGGGGGTGCGGCCGTATTCCTGGCAAAAGCGCTTGAGGAAGGCATTGATCAGCAACGGGATGTCATCACGACGCTCGCGCAAGGGCGGCAGGGCGATGGGGTAGACGTTGAGGCGGTAGAACAGGTCTTCACGGAATGCGCCGTCCGCCACGGCCTTGCGCAGGTCGATGTTGGTGGCCGCCACGACCCGCACATCGACCTTGATGCCGTGGCCACCACCGACCCGCTCGATTTCCCGCTCCTGCAAGGCGCGCAGCAACTTGCTTTGCCCGGCCAGGCTCAGGCACGTGATCTCATCCAGAAACAACGTGCCGCCATGGGCCCGCTCGAAACGACCGGGGCGTGAATGGGTGGCCCCGGTATAGGCACCGCGTTCGACGCCAAACAGTTCGGCCTCGATCAGGTTGTCGGGGATGGCCGCGCAGTTGAGAGCGATGAACGGCCCCTCGCGTCGGCGACTCAATTGGTGCAACTGGCGGGCGAACATCTCCTTGCCGACGCCGGATTCGCCGCTGACCAGCACGGTGGCGGGGGTCAAGGCCACCCGTTGCAAGGCCTGGGTCGCGGCGTTGAAGGCGGCGCTGGCACCGATCAGCGGCTGTTCGCTGTCCGGCAGCGGGGCGGCTCCGGCAACAATGTCCGACTGACTGTCGGTGCGCGCGACGACCGTCGGCGGTGAGGCGTTGAGGTAATTGAGGTCCTGCTCGACATCACCCCATTGTTCGGCGGTCTTGCCGACGACTCGGCAGCGTTCGTGCCCCATGCCTCGGCATTCCACTTCGCGGAAGATCACCAGTTGCCCGAACAGCCCGCTGACGAAACCGATGGCATAGCCCAGTTCGGTCCAGCACACCGGGTCCTGCCCGGTGCCATAGGCGGCGACATGCTCGTCGGCCTCGCAGGAGTGATGCCAGAGAAACTCCCCCTCATAGAACCCCGAGTCGGCATCGAACTTGAAATGCAGTGGCTCGACCTTGGTCATGCCTTCAAGGGTGTGCAAATGCGTGCCGGCGCGAAACACCGCCGCGGCATCGGCGTGGGGCCAGCGTTCGCGAATCAGCCGGGCGTCCCGGGCGCCAGAGCAATAGCCGGTGCGAGTGAGCATGCCACGGGCCTGTTCCAGGCCCTGGCGTTCGATGATTTCCCGGCGCAACGCACCGAAGGATGAACTGTGCAGCAGCAACATGCGCTGGTCGTTGAGCCAGATTCGGCCGTCATCGGGGGAGAAAAACAGGCATGCGGTGAGCTCTGCCGGCGTGGGCGAACTGCTGTCGGTCAGCTCGGTGCTGTCACCCCGTGGACGGAAGTGCTCGGTGGCGATCCTGTGATCCGGCAACTGGCAGTGGGGATTATTCATTGTTATGCCCCTGATGGCGGGTGATCGAAATGATCATCTGGCGAGATAGTTATTAAACATAACTTTATCAAATGAACAAGTGGCGGCTGGCCAGCGGCCACGTTGGTGAGGGCCCCATGAACCTTGCACTCGGTGCAGAGTATTGATCCAGAGCCCTGCGCCAGGTTTATCAAGGTCTGCTGGCAAAACCGGCACAGCGCTTGCTCAAGCACTTGCACGGCGTTTGCGTCGATACCTTCCAGGTGCGGCAAACGATGACAACAACAAAGAGCCGGGAGTGTTAAATGTCTGCATCCAAAAGCCACCTGTTGTCCCAGGTGATCGAGTCGGAATGTGTCTTCAACGGTGACTGGGTGCCTGCGTCGGGTCCGCTGCAATCGATCATCGAGCCGGCCACCGGTGAGCGGCTGATGCGCTGTGCCACGGCCGACTCCGCCGACATCGCCAAGGCCAGCCGCGACGCCGCCCTGGCGCAGCCGGGATGGGCGGCCCTGGGCCCGCGGCAACGGGCGACGATCTTGCGCAAGGCCGCCGACGTGGCCGAGCAGTCTTTCGACGAGCTGGCGCTGTACGTGGCCCGGGAGACCGGCGCCGCGTTGTTCAAGGGCCAACACGAAGTGCGCGAAGCCATCGTGCTGTTGCATCAGGCCGCTGGCCTGTTGTCCCAGGCCCATGGGGTGGTCCTGCCCAGCGAGGCAGGGCGCCTGTCCTATGCGCGGCGCCAGCCCCATGGCGTGGTCGGCGTGATATCGCCCTTCAACTTTCCCCTGGTGCTGTCCATGCGCTCCGTTGCGCCAGCCCTGGCGGCGGGCAACGCCGTGGTGCTCAAGCCGGATCCGCAGACCCCGGTGAGCGGTGGTTTGCTCATCGCCCGGTTGTTCGAGGTAGCGGGGCTGCCCAAGGGCTTGCTGCAAGTGTTGCCCGGTGCGGCGGATGCCGGTGAGGCGCTGTGCCGCGACCCTAACGTGCGCATGATCGCCTTCACCGGGTCCACCGGCGCCGGTCGCAAGGTCGCGGAAGTGGCTGGGCGCAACCTGAAAAAGGTCGCGCTGGAGTTGGGTGGCAAGAACCCGTTGATCATTCTTGAAGACGCCGACCTCGATCTCGCCGCCCGCAACGCGGCCTGGGGCGCCTGGCTGCATCAAGGGCAGATTTGCATGGCCACCGGCTTGATCCTCGCCCATGAATCCATCGCCGAAGAACTGACCCGCAAACTGGTGGAAAAGGCCCGGGCCTTGACCGTAGGCAACGCCGCCCAGGGCGAAGCCGCGTTGGGGCCGCTGATCAACCAGCGACAGCTGAAACGGGTGCACGACATCGTCAGCGACTCCGTACGCGCCGGTGCCCGGCTGGAGGCAGGTGGCGAGCACGATCGGTTGTTCTATCAGGCCACCGTGCTCAGCGGCGTGAAACCGGGCATGCGGGCTTTCGACGAGGAGATCTTCGGTCCCGTGGCAACGGTGGTCAGCTTCGCCACCGATGATCAAGCCGTCGAGTTGGCCAACCGCACCGAATACGGTTTGGCGGCAGCGATCATTTCGCCGTCGGTGGGCCGGGCCATGGCCATTGGTGAGCGGTTGCAGTGCGGCATGTTGCACATCAATGACCAGACCGTCGCCGATGAATGCGTCAACCCGTTCGGCGGGCGCGGCGCCTCGGGCAATGGCGGCAGCGTCGGCGGCCCGGCGGACTGGGACGAATACACCCAATGGCAGTGGGTGACGGTCAAGGACAAGGCGCCGGTCTACCCCTTCTGACAGGCAGGTTTACAGGGCCCGATGAGCTGAAGGCCTTGCGAGTGCACAAAAATAATAAGAGGACTCAACATGAAACTCGACAACAAGATTGTATTGGTGACCGGTGTCTCGTCGGGCATTGGTGCCGCCACGGCGAGCCTGCTGCGCGCCCATGGCGCCCAGGTGATTGGCGTGGACCTCAAGGCGCCGCACATGACCCTGGACGGTTTTGTGCAGGGCGATCTGAGCAGTGCCGAAACCATCGAACGGTTGCTGCCGCAGCTGCCCGCACGGTTCGACGGCCTGTGCAACATTGCCGGGGTGCCGGGCACCGCAAACCCGCAACTGCTGGCGCGGGTCAACTACCTCGGGTTGCGCCACTTGAGCCGTGCGCTGCTACCGCGCATCAACGCGGGCGGCAGCATCGTCAATATCGCCTCGATCCTCGGCGCCGAATGGCCGTTACGCCTGGAACAGCACAAGGCGCTGGCGCGCATCGAAGCTTTTGCCGCCGCGCAAGCCTGGCTGGCCGACCACCCGGTGCCCGACCAGACCTGCTACCAGTACTTCAAGGAAGCGTTGATCGTCTGGACCTATCTGCAGGCCCAACCCTGGTTTCTTGAGCATTCGGTGCGCATGAACAGTGTCGCGCCTGGCCCGGTCTTCACGCCCATCCTCGACGACTTCGTGAGCATGCTCGGTGAAGCCCGGACCCAGGCCGATGCCCATCGCATGAAACGTCCCGCTTATGCCGACGAGGTGGCGGCGGTGATCGCTTTCCTGTGTGCCGACGAGTCGCGCTGGATCAACGGCGTCAACCTGCCCGTCGACGGGGGATTGGCCTCCACCTACATCTGAATGTGCATCCGAAGAAAGCGGTGCAAGCCGCTACCCGAGCGTGTTGGCTGCAAAGCCATGCCCGAAAATAACAATAATGAGAAACGTCCATGGATAACCTCAAAGATTGCCTTGGTTTCAAGCATTGCGCCCTGTTCCTGGCGTTATGCAGCAGCGGTGTGATGGTCGAAAGGGTCCAGGCCATGCAAATGGACCTGGGTGACTCCGACTGGAAACTGCGTTGGGACAACACCCTCAAGTACAGCCAGGCCTGGCGCCTGCAAGGGCAGGACAGCCGTTTGGTCAACGCGCCAACCGCCAACGGCCTGTACCCCTCGATCCAGAGCCAGGGCGATAAGAACTTCAGCAGCGGCCTGGTCTCCAACCGCCTGGACCTGTTTTCCGAAATGGACCTGAGCCGGCAAAACTATGGGCTGCGCGTGAGCGGCGCAGCCTGGTACGACGATATCTACAACCAGGACACCGACAGCAGCGAGCAAACACATTTCCTCAGTGAAACCCGCAAGCTCCATGGGCGCGACGCGGAAATTCTCGATGCCTTCGTGTTCTTGCGCGGTGACATCGGCGAAGACTCCCAGGGCGTGGTGCGCCTGGGCCGACACAGCCTGATCTATGGGGAAAGCCTGTTCTACGGCGGCAACGGCATTGCCAATGCCCAGGGCCCGACCGATGTCGTCAAGTTGCTCAGCGTGCCGGGGACTCAGTTCAAGGAGATCCTGCGCCCGGTCAATCAGATCTCCGGGCAGTTGCAGATCAACCCGCAGCTGTCGGTGGGTGCTTACTATCAGTTTGAGTGGGAGCGTTCCAATCTGCCCGGCGCCGGCAGCTACCTGAGCGATGTCGATGCCATCGGTTACGGCAGTGGCCCTCTGCGCGAAGTGTTCGGCAACGACACGGTCAATGGCGGCGATTTGAAACCGCGCAATTCGGGGCAGGGCGGCATGCAGATCCGTTTCAAACCGACCGGCACTGAGCTGGAACTGGGGTTCTACGCGGCCCAGTACCACGATAAAGCGCCGATCGGGTTGTACGCCTACCTGGACGGTGCGGCGTCTGCGGCCACCGGGTTGCCGATCCTGGGTTCCTATCGTCAGGTCTACGCCGAAGACATCAAGACCGCCGGCGTCAGCTTCTCCACAGCCTACGGTCCGTTCAACTTTGCCGGTGAGACGTCGGTGCGCTGGAACGCGCCGCTGGTGAGTAATCTGCAAGTAGTGACCCCCGGCATGGCGGCCGATGGTGGCGACAATGAGTTGTTCGCCAGGGGCAAGACCGCCCACGCCAACCTGTCGGCGATCTACCTGTTGTCCCCCACCGCGTTCTGGGACGGCGGATCGGCCCTGGCCGAACTGGCCTGGAACCGCACCTTGAGCGTGACCAAGAACGCTGCCGCGCTGGACTCCAACACCACCCGCGATGCCACGGCGCTGCGGGTATTGATCGAGCCGGCGTACTTCCAGATCGTCGACGGAATCGACCTCACCGTGCCGATCGGTATGGGAATAGTGCTCGATGGACGCTCATCGGCGGTCAACAAATCCGGTTTCGGCAATACCCATTCCGGCGACTGGAGCATCGGGCTCAAAGCCACCTACCTGCAGCGCTGGGATGTCGGCCTCAACTACGTGAACTTCTTCGGCGCACCGAAAGCCGGGCTGCGCGAGGACGGCAATTTCAGTTACGGACAGTCGTTGGCCGATCGCGACTTCGTCTCGCTCTACGTGAAAACCTCATTCTAATAAGGTGGATTCGCCATGCAGAACACAGCATTCCTGAACACGTGCGTCCTGACCCTGGCCCTTGCCGGCATGGGCTTGGCGCAGGCGGCCGTGTCGCCTGAACAGGCCGCGCGCTTGAAAACCGATCTGACCCCCCTGGGCGGCGAGCGGGCCGGCAATGCCGATGGCAGTATTCCGGCGTGGCAGGGCGGTTATACCCAGGTCGCGCCCGGCTATAAGCCGGGTGACAAGCGTCCCGACCCGTTCGCCGGCGAGAAACCGCTGTACTCGATCAAAGCCGCGAACATGGAGCAGTACGCCAGCGAATTGGCCGAAGGCACCAAGCTGTTGCTCAAGAAGTACCCGGACTATCGCCTGGACGTGTACCCGACCCATCGTTCGGCCGCCGCGCCGCAATGGGTCTATGACAACACCAGCAAGAATGCCATCCGCGCCGCATTGGACGTCGACAGCGAAAAAGTCTCCAACGCTTATGGCGGCATCCCATTTCCGATCCCGGAAAACGGTGCGCAAGTGCTGTGGAACTATCGGTTGTCCTGGCAAGGCGGCGACACCATCAGCTCGCCTTTCGACACTTGGCTGATGACCGCCGGCGGCAAGAAAGTCCAGGCGACCCGGGCCCAGTACACCTATCAGTTTCCCTACTACGTCGAAGGCGGCAGCCTGGAAAACTATTCGGGCAAGTACCTGCTGGGCAAGCTGTTCACCGAGCTGCCATCGTCCAAGGCTGGCGAAGGCCTGATGACCCATTGGGACCTGGACCCGGCCAAGCGTGCGGCCTGGCAATATCTGGTTGGTCAGCGTCGGGTTCGCCGGGCGCCGAACATCGCCTATGACACGCCGGACTTCGTGACCTCCGGTGTCGGCCTGTTCGACGAAGCGTTCATGCTGTTCGGGCCGACCGATCGTTATGACCTCAAGCTGATGGGCAAGAAAGAGCTGATCGTTGCCTACAACAATAACCGCGCCGCGCTGGCCAAGAGCGACGACCTGGTCAAGGCGAACTTTCTCAATCCTGACCTGGTGCGTTGGGAGAAGCATCGGGTCTGGGTGGTCGAGGCCACGCTCAAACCCGGTAAACGTCATGTCGTGCCGCGTCGGACCTACTACGTCGACGAAGACTCCTGGCAGATCCTGATGGCCGACGGTTATGACGCCCAGGGCAAACTCGGCCGGCAAATGTATTCGCTGACGCTGCTGGCGCCAGATCTTCCGGTCCTCACCGCGCAGGTCATGTGGGGCAGCTACAACCTCGACACCGGGGCCTACTTCCTCAACTCATCGAGCAACGACCTGGCGGTTCAGTACCAGAAAGTTGCGAAACCTTCGGCGTCTTATTTCACGCCGGATGCCATGGCCAACGAAAACATGCGTTGAACCTGTGGCGGCCGTGGCGAGGAGGAGGTTCGCCGCGGTCGCTTACGATTTTCCAGGCGGAATAACGATATGAACGTTGAAAAAAACTTTGCGCAGCGCAGTCCGCTATGGGGTGTTTTCGCCTTGGTGGCGAGCCTGTTGATGAGCGTGCCCTTGGTTGCACAGGCCACGACATTGGCCGTGCTGCAACAGCCGGCATTGCCGACCGCCAAGGCCCAGCGTGCGGTATTGCTCGGGCTGGCCCGGGCCGGCGAACGCCTGGTGGCGGTCGGTGAGCGCGGGATCGTGCTGCTCTCCGATGACGCTGGAATGAGTTGGCGCCAGGCCAAGGTGCCGGTCAGCGTCAGCCTGACGGCGGTGCAATTCGTCGATGCCGAGCAGGGCTGGGCGGTCGGTCATCTGGGCGTGGTGCTGCACACCCAGGACGGCGGGCAAACCTGGCAAAAGCAACTCGACGGTGAGCGTGCCATCGCATTGGCGGTGCAGGTTGCTGAGCGCGATGCCGATCAACCGGGCGGTGCCAGCCACTTGGCACAGGCACGGCGCCTGCTCGAGGACGGACCGGATAAACCGTTTCTCGACCTGTACTTCAGTGACCGCCTGCACGGCTACGTCGTGGGCGCCTACAACCAGATCTACCGTACCGACGACGGCGGGCGAAGCTGGCAGCCGTGGATGCGGCATGTGGACAATCCACAGGGCTTGAACCTGTATGGCATCCGCGCCTTGGGCAACGATCTGTGGCTGGTGGGCGAGCGCGGACTGCTGTTGCGTTCGACCGATGCCGGGCAGTCATTCCAGGCTTTGAAGTCACCGTATGAGGGCAGCTTCTTCGGTCTGCTCGGCACCCGCGATGGCGCCTTGGTGGTCTATGGCTTGCGTGGAAACGCCTGGTGGTCCGGTGATCGTGGCAACAGTTGGCGACGCCTTGACACCGGTATCGAATCGACACTGGCAAGCGCCCTCGAACTGCGCGACGGCGGCCTGTTATTGGCCAGCCAGAGTGGTGAACTTTTATTCAGTCACGACCAGGGGCGCAGCTTTGACAAGCGACAAAGCCGTAGCGGCGGGACGGTCGCTGCCGTGCAACAGGCAGTCGACGGCAGCCTGGCCAGCGTCGGTTTGACCGGCGTGGCCGCTGACCAGGATCCGCGGGCCGCAGGTCAACCTTGAAACTTCACGGTGTAGCGCTATCGGGCCACGGCTCGTGCAACAGGAGTCAAACTTGAAAGACGACAGAATCCAAACCGTGATCGGCCGCCAGGAAGACTTTGACCGGACGTCAGGCAACTTCGCTGAGCGGGCGATCTTCAACCATCGACCGCTGGTGATCCTGCTGTGCCTGTTGGTGACGTTGGTGCTCGGTTGGCAAGCCACGCGCATCGGCATCAATGCCAGCTACGAGAAGACCATCCCCACGGGGCATCCCTACGTCGCCAATTTCCTGGAGAATCGCAAGGAGCTGAGTGGCCTGGGCAACTCGCTGCGCATCGCCGTGGAGGTCAAGCAGGGGAGTATCTTCACCAAGGACTACCTCGACACCCTGGCCAGGCTCAACGACGAGCTCTATCTGCTGCCGGGTGTCGACCGCCCCTACATGAAATCCTTATGGACCCCGACCACACGCTGGACCGCGGTGACCGAAGACGGGCTCGACGGCGGCACGGTGATCCCCGATGACTACGACGGCTCGGCCACCAGCCTCGAGCAGGTGCGGACCAATGTGGCCCGCTCCGGTGAAGTCGGTCAATTGGTCGCCGGCAACTTCAAGTCCAGCGTGATCTTCGTGCCACTGCTGGAAATCAATCCGCAGACGGGCAAGGCGCTGGACTATGGCGAGTTTTCCCGGCAACTGGAGGCGTTGCGAGACAAGTACCAGACTGACGACCTGCGGATCCATATCACCGGCTTTACCAAGATCGTCGGCGACCTGATCGAGGGGATGACCCAGGTACTGCTGTTCTTCGTGGTGGCGGTACTGGTGACGGTACTGGTGCTGTTTGGCTACACCCGTTGTGCGCGAAGCACCTTGGTGGTGGTGATCTGTTCATTGGCGGCGGTGCTTTGGCAACTGGGGCTTCTGGCCCTGCTCGGTTATGAGCTGGACCCGTACTCGGCATTGGTGCCGTTCCTGGTGTTCGCCATCGGCATGAGCCATGGCGCGCAGAAGATGAATGGCATCATGCAGGACATCGGCCGTGGCACTCACCGGGTGGTTGCCGCGCGCTATACCTTCCGCCGATTGTTCGCCGCCGGCATCACCGCTTTGCTCTGTGATGCGGTGGGCTTCGCCGTGTTGCTGTTGATCAACATTCGGGTCATCCAGGACCTGGCGATCACCGCAAGCCTCGGGGTGGCGGTGTTGATCTTCACCAACCTGATCCTGTTGCCGATCCTGCTCAGCTATATCGGCGTCAGCCCGGCGGCGGCGCAACGCAGCCTGAGCTCGGAAACCACCGAGCAACAAGCGCAGATCAAGCATCCCTTGTGGCGTATGCTCGATTTGTTCACCCAACGGCGCTGGGCCATTGGCGGCATGTTGGCGGGCCTGCTGTTGGCCGCGTTTGGGTTTGCCGTGAGCCTGCACCTGAAAATCGGCGACCTGGACCCAGGTGCCCCGGAGTTGCGTGCCGACTCGCGCTACAACCGCGATGCGTTGTTCATGACCCAGAACTATGCGGCCAGCTCGGATATTTTCGTGGTCATGATCAAGACCCCGGAAGATCAATGCACCCGTTACGCCAGCCTGTCGGCGGTGGATGCGCTGGCCTGGCAACTGGAGCAATTGCCCGGCGTGGAATCGACCACCTCGATGGCTGCGCTGAGCAAGATCGCCACGGCCGGTTATAACGAAGGCAACTTCAAATGGTATGAACTGATCCCCAATGACGGCGCACTGGGGGCCGTGCAAACCCGCGCCCCGCGAGAGCTGTTCAATCAGGGCTGTTCGATGCTGTCGCTGTACGTCTACCTGGCCGACCACAAGGCTGACACCCTGAACCGGGTAGTGGAAGCCAGTGAGCACTTCATTGCCGGGCATCCGATGCCGGAGGTCAAGTTCATGCTCGCGGCCGGCAGTGCGGGGATCGAAGCGGCGACCAATATCGTGGTGAAGAAATCCATGCGCGAGATGCTGTTCTGGGTCTACGGCGCGGTCAGCCTGTTATGTTTGCTGACCTTCCGCAGCTGGCGCGCAACCCTGTGCGCGATGTTGCCGCTGATGCTCACCTCGATCCTGTGCGAGGCGCTGATGGTGGGGCTGGGCATGGGGGTGAAAGTCGCGACACTGCCGGTCATTGCACTGGGGGTGGGCATCGGGGTCGATTATGCACTCTATGTGTTGAGCGTGATCCTGGCGCGAATGCGTGCCGGCGACACCCTGGCCCAGGCGTATTACCAGGCGCTGCTGTTCACCGGCAAAGTGGTGTTGCTGACGGGCATGACTTTGGCTGTGGCGGTGTCGACCTGGGCTTTTTCGCCGATCAAGTTCCAGGCGGATATGGGAATTTTGCTGGCCTTCATGTTTTTGGTGAACATGCTGGGCGCCTTGATCCTGCTGCCGGCGTTGGCCTGGTTGCTGTTGCCGCAGAAGGTGTTTTTAAAAAAGCCTGAACTGAGCCGGCAGCAACGGTGGGTTCGGGGCTGAATTGGCCTGGCGTTTTTGGGCGTGTATACCCATTGCTGAACAAGGGGATTTTGCTGGGCAGGGCTCTGGGTGTTGTCCCAGAGCCTTTGAACCTCAGTAGCGGATCATCACCGATTTCAGCTCGGTGTAGTCGTCAATGAATGCACTGCCGAATTCACGGCCTATCCCAGAAGATTTGCTGCCGCCAAAAGGCACGGCCGGGTCGAGCAGGGTGTGCATGTTCACCCAGACCGTACCGGCTTCGATGGCGGGGACCATGCGCAGGGCTTTGCCCAGGTCGTTGGTCCAGAGGCTGGCGCTCAGGCCGTAGGGGGTATCGTTCATCAGCTCCAGCAGTTCCTCTTCACTGTCGTAAGGGAAGAACGTGGCGATCGGGCCGAAGGTTTCTTCGTTGAGCAGGCTGTCATCGCGGCGATGGGCGAGGATGATGGTCGGCTCCACATAGCAACCCGGCCCATCGATCAGCTTGCCGCCATGGACGATGGTGTTGTTCTGTGCACGGGCCTTGGCGAAGAATTCTGCGAGTTTGTGCTGGTGCTGGCGGTTGGTCACCGGACCGAATTCAGTGCGTTCGTCCAGGGGCGAGCCGATGGTGAGTTTGCTCAGGCGCTGGGCCAGTTCGTCCATGATCGACTCGATCTGCGAGCGATGGACAAAGAACCGTTCCGCTGCAGCGCAGATCTGCCCCGAATGCAGAAAGCCCGCCTCGATGATGCCGTTGACCGCCACCTCGGGGTCGATATCACGCAGGAACCCCGCCGCATTCTTCCCGCCCAGCTCCAAGGTCGCACGAGTCAACCCGGCACCCATGGCCGCCTGGCCCACCGCCAGGCCGGTGGGCACGGAACCGGTGAACGAGACCTTGTTGGTGCCTGGGTGTTCGATCAGCCCTTTGCCCACCTGGCCGCCGCCGGTCAGCACGTTCAGGGCACCGGCTGGAAGGCCGGCCTCGATGGCCAGTTCAGCGATGCGCAGGATGGTCAGTGGGGTGAACTCGCTGGGCTTGATGATGATGCTGCAACCGGTCACCAGGGCTGAGGCCAGTTTCCAGATGGCGATCATGGTGGAGAAATTCCACGGCACGATACCGACCACCACACCGACCGGTTCGCGCAAGGTGAACGCGGTGTAGCGTTCGCCCGCGAAGGACGGCAATGAGGGGGTGATCGTCTCGCCGTTGATCTTGGTCGCCCAGCCGGCGTAGTAGCGCAGGAAATGTGCGGCCTGGTCGACTTCGAAGGCCCGGGAGATGTGGATGATCTTCCCCGACTGGCAGGTTTCGATCTGCGCCAGCTCTTCGCGGTTGCGTTCCAGCAAGTCAGCCAACTTGAGCAGCACATGGCCGCGGACCGCAGGTGCCGTTTGGGACCACTGCTTGAAGCCGCGGCGGGACGACGCCACCGCCACATCAATGTCGGCGGGAGCGGCGTCGCTGACCTGGGCGATGACTTGGCCGGTAGCAGGGTTGACGACGTCCAGCGTCTGGCTGCTCTGGCTTTGGACATAACCACCGTCGATGAACAGGGCGTGATGTCTGGCGAGAAAGGCTTCGACCTGAGGCAGCAGGGCAATATCGCTCATGAGGGTTTCCTGATCGCGAATAGGGAAAGCTGCGAGGGTAATCCCGACAGGAGCGTCCGGCTTGACTGTGCCTGCCGCGCCGTATGTCTGTGGCTGCCAGCCTGCGTGGTTGGCAGCCAGGTGCAAGGCGGCGTGCAGGCAGGAACAAGCCAGCCCGGCCGGTTTGCGATCAGATCCGGGTTTCGACTTGATGGCATAGGGGCGGGCGATGTTTCTCCAGACCAACAAACAGAAACTGGCGTTGATTGCACAGGTGCAGCGTGTGCTGACCGGCGAACTGGAGGACACGCCAATGCTCGACGCGTATCCGCAACTGCGCACCGTCCTTGAGCGGCATGCGCAGCAGATGGCGAGCACGACGGCACACTTGCATCAGGTCGAAGCACAGCTGCAGGCACAAACCCTGCAATGGCAGCACAGCGAGCGTGAGTTGCACAGGGCTCGCCAGCAACTGGAGCCAGCCCGCGAGCGCGAGCAGCTGCTTGAAACTCGTCTGGACGAACACCGCCAGCAGCTGCTGCAACATCGCCAGGATGCGCAGATCTGGGAGTTGCTGCAATCGACCCTGACTGAAGGCTGCTGGGATATCACGGTCGTCAACGGTGATTTGCAACACCCGGCCAGTGGCATGCGCTTTTCCAGTCAATTCCGTTCGCTGCTGGGTTATGGGCCGGATGACTTGCCCGATGGCTGGGATGCCCAGGTCGGCATAACCCACCCGGACGACCTGCCCAAGATCATGGCCATTTTCGACCGGGAAATCCTTGGCCCCCAGGGCAGCGGTGAATACGTCTTTGAATACCGGATGCGCCACAAGACCCGGGATTACATCTGGTGTCGTGAACGCGGTCGGGCGGTGCGCGACTCGCATGGGCAACTGGTGCGGGTCATTGGGGCGGTGCGCGATATCAGCGATGAGCGCTCGGCCCAGTCCACCCACCAGCGCATGCTCGAACAGAACCAGGTGACCTACGCCCAGATTGCCACGGTGGTGGGGGTGATCAAGGGCATCGCCGACCAGACCAATCTGCTCGCCTTGAACGCCGCGATTGAGGCGGCCAGGGCCGGCGATGTCGGGCGCGGTTTCTCGGTGGTCGCCGATGAGGTGCGCAAGCTGGCGCAAAGCACCCGGCAGGCGACCCATCAGATCCAGACCATGTTGCATCAGCACAAATAAGCACGGCAACCGTACCCCGGAGCTGCGTAAGAGCTGTGTAGCTGTGTGGAGCTGTCGAGTGCAACGAGGCTGCGATCTTTCCAAAGACACTTGAGTCCCAAGCGAAAGATCAAAAGATCGCAGCCTCCGGCAGCTCCTACGGTCGGCCGTCTAGAACGGAACCGCCACCACCAACTGGCTGTAGACGTTGGTGCCGTTGCCGCCGACCTGATTGCCACCGCTGTCCGCATCCTTCTCAGGCTTGTACAGGCCCACCAGCGGCGTGACGATCAGGTGCTCATTGACCGCCCATTCCACGTAAAGGTCCAGCTCCTGCGCGTCGAGGTTCAGCGCTTCACGGGTGTGCAAGGTCTGGTAGTCGAAGAACAGCGCCCCAATGGTCACGGTCTCTGCCGGCTTGAGCTTGAGGCCCACGTGCTGGATGGCGGTGTTGCTGTTGAACGGGCCGGCATAGTTGCCCGCCACTTCACCCTGGAACCAAGTGCCATAGCCGCGGCTCTGGCCGTTGAACATCGAGTCCCAATCCTTGGAGTAGCGGCTGTAGCGATAGGTCAGGTCCGGCGTCCAGGGCAGGTCGGCGAAGGTGTAGCCGGCTTCGGTGTACCAGGCTTTCTCCGGGCCCGCGTCCTTGTCCTGCCAGGCATACTCGAAGGAGAAGTGGGCATTCTCGATGCCGGCATTCCCGGCGCCGCGCAGGCTGTAGATGTCCATGCCTTCGCGCTGTTTCTGGAAATCGCTGGCGTAGCGGTCATCGACATCGATGCCGTGGATGTAGGTCAGCCCCAGGGTGCCAGGCGCGGCGGTGTATTCCAGGGTGCTGGCGGCCATTTCGGTGTTGGCCTGGGCGCGGTTGTCGGACTTGATCCACATCAGGCTGCCATGCACGCCTTCCTTGCCGCCCAGGCGCACCACAGCGGTTTTGTCGAAGGCATGCCGGGCCGCCAGGTAATAGGCGCCGCCGCGGTTGAGCTCGCCATCGGCCACGCCTTTGCCCAGGTTCAGGCCATCATCGTTGATGATGAAACCGTCGCCCAGGGTGATCACCTGGCGGCCGTAGGACAGGTCGACACCGTCCTTGCCCAGCGCCGGGAACAGCTCCCCCGAACGCCAGCCGGCAAAGGCTTCATCGAACTTGGTGGTGCGCTCGGAACCATCGCTCAAGCCGCCTGCGTCGCCGTCGCCCCAGGTGCCGGAGCTGACCAGGTTGGCCGTGCCGTAGACACTGCCCAGGCCGCCGAGTGTCTGGTCGATACTCAGGCCATACTTGATGAAACCTTCGCGCCAGCTCGAACCGCCGGCTGTGCCGTCGTAGTTCTTGCGGCTGTTGAACAGTCCGTAGACCGCCAGGAAGTTGCCGGTGACGGTGGTGTCTTCGTCGGTGTAAAGCTCATAAGCCTGGACCGACGAGTTGGCACTCAGCAGGGCGATGCCCAGGCCGATGGCGTTGCGCAAAGATGAACGGCGTGTGTGCTCCATGGTGGATTCCCCAGTGTAATAGGACAGTAGAGGGCGCATTAAGAGGAGTGGCAGCGGGGGAAGTCTTTCACTTGCCTGCCATGGAATTGACTCAGGCCGCCAGCGTGGCGGTGTTGGCAGGCAGCAACAAAAGCGGCGGCAGACATGGGCAAGACGCCCGGGGCGGGGGCGGCGCAGAGTAATGCTGCACGCAACGCCGTTTCGATCAGGAACCGGTTGGGGAAGGCATGATCGCCGGCTCCTGGACGGCTGTGGCATCCATACTAAAAATCCGCTTTCGAGGACCTTGCACCATGTCGATCAATGACAGGCTCACCGAGCACTTGAACCGAGGTTCGGTGGGTTTTCCCACCGCGTTGGCCAGCACCATTGGCCTGATCATGGCAAGCCCCGTGATTCTCACCGCGACCATGGGCTTTGGCATCGGCGGCAGCGCCTTTGCCGTGGCAATGCTGATCGCCGTGGTAATGATGCTGGCCCAGGCGACGACGTTTGCCGAGGCAGCATCGATTCTCCCGACCACCGGCTCGGTCTATGACTACATCAACTGTGGCATGGGCCGTTTCTTTGCGATTACCGGGACATTGTCGGCCTACCTGATTGTCCATGTGTTTGCCGGCACCGCCGAGACCATCCTGGCCGGTGTCATGGCCCTGGTGAACTTCGAACACCTCAACACCCTGGCCGAATCGGCAGGCGGTTCCTGGTTGCTGGGCGTGGGGTTCGTGGTGGTCTTTGGTGTGCTCAATGCCTTCGGCGTCAGTGCTTTTGGCCGGGCCGAAATCATCCTGACGTTCGGCATGTGGACGACCCTCATGGTCTTCGGCGTGTTGGGCTTGATCGCCGCACCGGCGGTGGAGCTGGAGGGCTGGTTTGGTGCGTCCGTGGTGGGCACCGATATGGTCACGGTGCTGTCGCTGGTGGGCATGGCTATGTTCATGTTTGTCGGCTGTGAATTCGTCACGCCGCTGGCGCCGGACCTGCGCCAGTCCGCCCGCACCATGCCCCGGGCCATGATGCTGGGCTTGTTCAGCGTCGCCACCTGCATGTTCATCTACGGTGCAGCCATGAAGCGCCAGGTGGAAAACGTGCTGCTCGATGCCGCCACTGGCGTGCATCTGCTGGACACGCCCATGGCCATTCCACGGTTCGCCGAACAGGTCATGGGCGATATCGGCCCGATGTGGCTGGGCATCGGCTTTCTGTTTGCCGGTGCGGCGACCATCAACACCCTGATGGCCGGTGTACCGCGGATTCTCTACGGCATGGCGGTGGACGGCGCGTTGCCGAAGGCTTTCACTTATCTGCATCCACGCTTCAAGACGCCGCTGCTGTGCATCCTGGTGGCGATGCTGATTCCTTGCCTGCATGCGTTGTGGCTGGGCGGCAATACCGACAACATCATGCACCTGGTGTTGGCCGCGGTGTGCGCCTGGAGTTTTGCCTACCTGCTGGTGACCGTGTCGGTGGTCAGCCTGCGGATTCGTCGCCCTGATCTGCCGCGGGCCTATCGCTCGCCGTGGTTCCCGTTGCCACAGATCCTGTCCAGTGTCGGCATTGTGCTGGGCATGTGGTTCATCACACCGCCCGGCATGAATCCGGCGGACATCTATGTGCCCTTTGCGGTGATGCTCGGTGGCACCGCAGCGTACGCCTTGTTCTGGACCCTGGTGGTACAGAAAGTCAATCCATTCAAGCCGGCGTCTGTGGAAGACGTGCTGGCCAAGGAGTTCTCCCATGAGCCAGGGCAACATGCGGGCGAGTTTGTCGACCCTGCTGCAAAAATTGTCTGAGTTGTTCAGCGCCCGGCGCGCCCCGGCCGGTTATCGGCCTGGGGTGACCCTGGAGCATCTGCGGCGCAACCTGGCGCTGGCGCGATTCGAGGTGGCGGGCCCGGCTATGGCGACGGCAGCCACCGACGACGGCAGCTTGCAGTTGGAGATTGTCGAACGCACCGAGTCGCAGCTGTTGATGCACCTGGTGATGACCGAGTTCGTCCTGCGCGTGCCTGCTTCCCGAGAGGGCACGGCGCGCCTGGAACTGCACCACGGTGGGGCTGTTCGGCGTAGCGGCATTCGTTGCCGACAGCGGGACGGGCGCAGTGATCTGGCGACCCGGTTGCAGGCGGCGGTGGAGAAGGATCCTGCGCTGTACCAGGCGCTCATGCCGCTGGATTTCAAACGTCTGCGCATCGATCTGCAGGGACACCAGTGGTGCGTGCGCCTGGAACACATGGGCGGTAGCGAAGTGGTCAATCGCATGCCGGCCTTTCGTCGCTATATCCCGTTGAGCCGGGAGCAGCGCGCCGTCTTGCTGACGACCTTGAGCGGCCTGCAGAGGGTGTTGGCAACGCTCTGATTCCTTTGTTCTACCCTGGCATCATTCCTGCTACTGCTCTGGCGATCAGGTACTTGTTGCGCGCATATAGATAACATGTTAACTATTGCCGTACAAAAACAATAAGCCATTGCGGAGAATGCCATGAGCATGCAACAGGTTGGGCAGGATGGTCTGGACACCTGGAACCGGGATCTGCGGGCGACTTGCGGTCACTTCGTTACCGAGCTGGCCTTCAATCGCTCGCTGTTTATTGGTGAAGTGTCGAATTTCCAGCGTGGGGGCCTTGCCCTCGCGAACCTGCGCACCAACGCCGGTAACATCAAGCGTCACTCGCCCAACGCCGATCACGATGATGACCAGGATTGCCTCCTGGTCAGCCAGCGCAGTGGCTACTGCCGCATTACCCAGAACGGTCAGAGCATCCAGTTGGCGCCCGGTGAATTGTTGTTGATGGATTCAGTGGGGGCGCTTGAAATCACCCCGTTCGGCCTGATCGAGCACGCGGTGCTGTCCTTGTCTCGCCAGGACGTGTCGAGGCAACTGGGCGGTGAAACCAAGACCTTTGGCAAGGTTTCGTCCAGCAAGGCGTGTGGGCGAATGCTGCATGTGTTGATGGACCAGCTGTGCAAGGACACGCCGGACGGCGAGGGCGCAGCGGGTGAAGGTGAGGCCTTGCAGAGTGCCTTCGTTTCGCTGTTGGGCTCGGCCCTGGAACACGGCAGCGATGCCCGTGACGAGGGGGCTGCCTTGCAGGGCAGCCACTTGCGCAGCTATGTGCAGAAGGTCATCGACGAGTCATTGACCCAGCCCGGCCTCAGCCCGGTGGGCCTGGCCAATCGGCTGAATATTTCGGTGCGGCATCTGTATCGTTTGTTCGAAGAGCAGGATGACAGCGTTTGCCGCTACATCCAGCGTGCCCGGCTCAAGCGCAGCGCCGATGACCTGACCAACCCGTTCCTGCGGGACGAGTCCATTACCTCGATCGCTTACAAATGGGGCTTTACCGATTCGGCGCATTTCAGCCGTTCGTTCAAGAAGCAGTTCGAGCTGTCGCCCAAGGAGTTTCGTTCCAGCCGTTTGCAGGTGGGGCAGGGGGTGGCTTGAGTGGACATATCCAATAGCTTTGCAGTCTGAACCACCGCTTTCGCGAGCAAGCCCGCTCCCACAAAGGGATTTGTGATGAGCATGATTTTTTTGGATGACATTGGAAAGTGTGGGAGCGGGCTTGCTTGCGAAGGCGGTGTAGCATTCACCACCATCGTCAGCGAGGCACCGCTCCCGCAGGTTCAAACCTCCGGCAAAGTCGAACCCCCATCGACCACCAAAGTCTGCCCGGTCACATAACCGGCCAGGCCCGATGCCAGGAACAGCATCGCACCGGCGATATCGCTCGGCTTGCCCAGTCGACCCAGCGGCACCCGGCGGGCGATGTCCTGGTTGACCTCATCGTCGCCAAGATTCGCCATGGCCGGTGTTGCAATCATGCCCGGCTCGACGCCATTGACGCGGACATTCTCGGCCGCCAGTTCCAGCGCGGCGTTGCGAATGAAGCCATTGACCCCGGCCTTGGAGGCCGCGTAGTGACTGAGCCCTGGATAAGCCACCCGCGGGCCGGTGACCGAAGAGGTCACCAGCACGCAGCCTTGGCCCTGGCGCCGGAACATCGGCAGCGCCGCCTGGGTCAGCCAGAACAGCGCAGAGAGGTTCACTGCCAGCGTTCGCTCAAGCATCGATGGGGTGATCTCGGCGAACGGTGTCAGCGGAAAATACCCGGCGTTGTGCACCAGGATATCCAGCCTCCCCACGCGTTGTTCCAGCTCGGCCATCATCGCGCAGATCGCCGTGGCGTCGGCCAGGTCAATCCCCACCGCTTGCACCTGACAGCCCCCGGCGGTCAATTCGTCGGCCACCGCCTCGGCGCGCGCCAGGCCCAGGTCGGCGATGACCACGCGGGCCCCGCGCAGGGCGAACGCTTCGACGATGGCCCGGCCAATGCCCTGGGCACCTCCGGTGACCAGCACGGTCTGGCCGCTGAAATCCAGATCCTCAGGCATCGCTGGCCTCCATCCGGCTGAAAGCCAGTGTCGGTACGTCGACAATGCTGGAGCCGCCATCGGCCACCAGCGTCGCCCCGGTGATGATCGACGCCTCGGGCGAGGCCAGGAAACGGCAGGCATTGGCGATTTCCTCGGCGCTGGCAGGCCTGCGCAACGGCACGTCGGCGCAGACCCGGTCATAGGCCTGCTGCAACGTTTCGCCATGGAACTGCATCAATACCTGCATTTCTTCATCGGCCATTGGCGTGCGGACCCAGCCAGGGCAGAGCGCGTTGACCCGTACGCCGTGAGGCCCGTAATCCCTTGCCAGGGAGCGGTTGAGGCCCAACAGCGCATGCTTGGCGGTGGTGTAGCCGCACACGTGCGGGCCTGCCGCCAAGGAAGCAATGGAGGCGATCAGCACGATGTTGCCGGCACTTTCCTGTAGCAGCGGCAGGCACGCCCGGGCGCTGTAGAAGGCGCTGTCGAGATTACTGCGCATGGCCGCTTCCCAGGCCGATGGCGGGGTCTCGGTGGCGCTGCCCATGCCCAAGCCACCGGCACAGGCCAGCAGCACGTCGAGTCGGCCATAACGCGTGCGAATCTGCTCGATGAAGCTGTCCCAGGTGCTCGGGCAGGCCGCATCGCCCACCAGCACCAGGCCGCCGATTTCCTCGGCGAGAGTTTCCAGGGGCTCGCGGCGTCGGCCGATCAATACCAGGTTGGCGCCTTCGGCGGCATACAGGCGGGCGCAGGCCGCACCGATACCGGTGCCGGCGCCCGTGATCACGACGGTGCGTAATTCAGGCATCGGGGTACTCCGTCTGGTTGAGCACCTGGCAGTAGGAACTGACCGGGAAATTGGAGAACTCATCGAACGACGCACCGGCGTAGCCGAAGATCTTGCCGTCGCTGCGGTGCTGTTGCAGGTCGATCAGCACCAGGCCCAGGGTCGGGATGATCTTTTCCCGCCACACGAACAGGTACAACTGGTCGGCGATCTTGTAGGTGTCGCAGCGATCGGTGTCGCACAGGCCTTGTTCAACGCCCTTGAGGCACTGCCACGAGTAGAACTGGTCGTTGAGGTAGATGTGTTCGTAGACTTCGCTCGGGCTATAGCGATACAGGTTGCGCAGCCCCACCAGTTCGGTGGTCGGTGCATGCGGGCACAGGCCAGGCTGCCAGGGACGGTCGAGGCTGCCGTGCAGGAACTGGGCTTGAACCGAGGTCAGGGGCTTGCCGGCCAGCGCCCGGCTATAGAGGCCTTCGCCGGTTTCTTGCTGGCTCGGCATGCGGCCGATCACGGCGGTGAAGGCGGCGCTGGCGGTATCGAGCACCAGGCTTACCGACGAGGTCAGCTCGCCTTCGCGCTTGATGAAGTCCACCAGGTACAGGCCCGGGCGTACGGATGTGGCCCGGTAGGTCGCGGTGCCGCTGGAGAGTCCATCGGCGGCGTTCCAGGTCAGGGTATCCTGCTCGAAGCGATGCTCGATCTGCCAGCCATTGGCGAAGTGCAGGGTGAAGGTCTTGCCGTCCAGGTCGGCCAGGTTTGGCAGGATGAAGGCTTCGGGGGCAAAGCCATCGGCCAGGGCGCCGACGGTGATCCAGTCTGAAGAAGTGCTCATTGCAAGGCTCCGGTGGTTGAATTAGCCACTCGGATCATGCGGTGCCTGGCAACGGCGGCCTATCAACCAAATGGTTGACTAGAGGAACAGTGCGCTGACCAACTCGGTACGGCTGCTCACGCCAACCTTGCGGAACAGGTGGATCAAGTGAGTCTTGATGGTCGGCAAGCCCACCCCCAGCTCCCGGGCCAATTGTTTGTTACTGACGCCTTGGCGCAGCAGCCAGGCGATCTGGCGCTCCTTGGGCGTCAAGTCGCCCAAGGGGTCCTCATGGCTGGGCAAATGGGCCACGGCCAGTTGCAGCAAGGTCTGCAACGCGCTGAGTTGGCTCAACTGCTGGCTGGTGAAAGCGCCTTGCTCGGCGGTGCGCAACAGCGAAATCGCGGCTTGGGGCTGACCGTCCCGATGGGCGAAGACTTCCACGACGTCGACCACGCCGTAGCGCTGCAGGAAGTCGCGATAACGATGGTTGTCACGCAGCGGTTGGCGGGCCATCGCCAGGCCCAACGGCACCACGGCCAGCTCGCTGGACACGCAGTGACGCGGGTGCAGCGGGTCGAACTGGCGGTAGTTGTCCAGGTAGTCGCGGTGCATCTCGCCGCTCATCCCATGCAGGCTGAAGTCATGGACTTGCAGCTGCCGATCAACACAGTAGAACGCCGCCCGACTGACGGGAACGAGCTGGGTGAACGCGTGCAGGCATTGGCCGGCGATGGCCTGGGTGGGGATGACGTTCATGGTCGCACCTTCGCCAAGAGGGCTGCCGGTGGGTTCGGCAGCCGGTTCCGATCAGGCTACCGCGAAATAGTGTTTGACGAAACTCTCGCTGACCACTTCCCACAGCACCGGCGTACCCTTGGTCACGAACCAGCTGTCGCCGGCCTTGTAGCGGGTGCTCTGGCCGGTGGCCTCGTCGGTGAGCACCACTTCACCGGTGACCACGATGGCTTGTTCGGCGAAGGGATAGACCATCCGGAACTTGCCTTGGGTGGTGCCGAAGTAGGCGCTGCTGACGGGATCGGTCGGTGCGCCGAAGGTCATCTTGCCGAAGGCTTTGACTTCGCCTTCGAGAATCTGCGAACCGAGGTCGGCGACGGTGCCCCAGGCGTCCAGGTCGGACAGCTGGATGTTTTTTTCGAGGGTAATAAGGGGCATGGCAGTGACTCCTGATGAGTGAAAGAAACAGTGAAATTGGGTGGGGCTTTTGTGACGTGGGGGTTGATGAACCATCACATCGCACCGCTGGACCTGTAGGAGCTGGCGAAGGCTCGGGCCGCGTTCGGACGATCTATTGATTTTGATCGTTCGCTTTCGACTCAATGGTCAAGGGAAAGATCGCAGCCTCGTTTCACTCGACAGCTCCTACGGTCCGGTTCGGCGGTGGTGTTGGGGCGTTCCCTCGCCACAGGGTTCGTGTTCAGCCGCTCACCTCAGCGACGGCCATTCCAGTAGCCCGACAGCTGATGCCAGGACTTGCCGGCGGTCAGCAGCAATGGGCGAATGGCGTCTTTGCCGATGATGGTCGGGCGGTGGATCGAGCTGACCAGGTCGTAGCGCGCTGAGCCTTCGCTCATGCCTTCGGCCAGCACCTTGCAGATGATGTGGCTCGGGGTGACGCCAAAGCCTGAGTAACCCTGGACGAAAAACGCGTTGCTGCGGCCGGGCAGGGTGCCGATCTGCGGGAACAGGTTCGGGCTGCACGCCATCGGGCCACCCCAGGCCAGGTCGATCTTCACGTCCTTGAGGTACGGGAATATCTTGAGCATCAGGCGCCGGTTCCAGGCCTTGAGATCCTGGGGGATGTGCTCCACCAACGGCGTCGCGGCACCGAACAGCAGGCGGTTTTCGTTGGTGACGCGGTAGTAGTCGATCACCGGGCGAATGTCACTGTAGGCACCGCGAATCGGGCTGATGCGCTGGATCAGTTCGTCCGACAACGGCTCGGTCATCATCTGGAAAGCGTAGGTGTTGATGGTCGAGCGATGCAGTTCCGGTTCCAGCTTGTTGAGGAAACTGTCGCAGGCCCACAGCAGCTTGCTGGCCCTGACCGAACCACGCCCGGTACGCACGGTGATGCGTTCGCCATAGCTGACTTCCAGGGCCGGGCTGTTCTCGAAAATCCGCACGCCGTGGCTGACCAAGGCCTTGGCCTCACCCAGCAACAGGTTCAGCGAGTGCACATGCCCGCCGCCCATGTGCAGCAAGGCGCTGCCGTAGGCCTTGGAACCGATGATCTGCTGCACGTCGGAGCCACCGAGAAAACGGATCTCGTGTTTGCTGTTGATCGACTTGAAGTCTTTTTCCCAGGCCCGCAGGGTTTTTTCCTGGCGCGCGTTGAAGCCCATGTAGCCGTAGCCATGGCAGAAGTCGGCATCGATGTCGTACTTGGCGATACGGTCCTTGATGATGTCGGCGCCCAGGTCGCTGATCTCGAAGACTTGGCGCAGGCCGTCTTCACCCACGTCCTTCTTGATCTTTTCCAGGTCATGACCGATGCCGGCCATGATCTGTCCGCCATTGCGCCCGGTGCCGCCGAACCCCAGGTAACGCGCCTCCAGCACCACGATGTTGGTGATGCCTTTTTCGGCGAGCTCCAGCGCGGTATTGATGCCGGAGAAACCGCCGCCAATGACCACGACATCGGCGTCCACGTCCTGTTCCAGCGTGGGGAAGCTGAGGTTGTATTTCTTGGTGGCCGTGTAATAGGTGGGCGTTTCGATATTGATCATGACGCAACCTGACAAAGTGAAAGGAAACTCCGTTGCAACGCCTACGCAAGGCATTGCAGGGGATGGCCCTATTAAGAGCCCTGGCGGGGGCGCCTGTCTTGATCATCCGTGCCGGGGTATTTGACCGAGCGCGCCATCGGGCTGAAACCTGCCCATGAAAAGTACAATCTTGGATCTGGAAGGTGCATTTTTCACCTGCCCGTGATTGCCCATACTGGACCGGCCTTAATCACTGATCCCGCTGTTTGTGCAACCTCAGGTTGCCGGGCAAAGGCGGGATTGGCAGATGCCAATAATAAAAGAGCCTGTCCATGAAAAAGCCAAACCCGCTGCTCGAAGACCTCAAGCCCATCCTGCCGGTCATTGCCGCCAACGCTTTCCAGGCGGAAAAGGACCGTAGCGTCCCTGCCGAGAATATAGCCCTGCTCAAAGGCATCGGCATGCACAAGGCCTTCCAGCCGAAAAAGTACGGGGGCATGGAAATTTCCCTGCCACAGTTCGCCGATTGCATCGCGCTGCTGGCCGGTGCCTGTGCCAGCACGGCCTGGGCCATGAGCCTGTTGTGCACCCACAGCCACCAGTTGGCAATGTTCCCGGCCAAGGCCCAGCAGGAAATCTGGGGCGATGATCCCGATGCCACCGCCAGCAGCAGCATCGCGCCGTTTGGCCGCACCGAGGAAGTCGAGGGCGGTGTGATGTTCAGCGGTGAAATGGGCTGGAGCAGTGGCTGCGATCATGCCGAATGGGCGATCGTGGGGTTTCGCCGTAAAAACGCCGAAGGCACCCAGGATTACTGCTTTGCGGTATTGCCGCGCAGCGACTATGAGATTCGCGATGACTGGTTCGCGGTGGGCATGCGCGGCAGTGGCAGCAAGACCTTGATCATCGACAACGCTTTCGTGCCGGAACACCGGATCCAGAAAGCCAAGGACATGATGGAGGGCAAGTCCGGCGGATTCGGCCTGTATCCCGACAGCAAGATTTTCTACTCGCCATACCGACCCTACTTCGCCAGTGGTTTTTCCACGGTCAGCCTGGGCGTGGCCGAACGTATGCTGGAGGTTTTCCGCGAGAAAACCCGCAACCGCGTGCGGGCCTACACCGGTGCGGCAGTCGGCGCCGCCACCCCGGCGTTGATGCGCCTGGCCGAGTCGACCCATCAGGTGGCCGCGGCCCGTGCCTTCCTGGAGAAAACCTGGCAGGAGCACGCCGAATACGGTGAGCGCCACGAATACCCCAGCCGGGAGACCCTGGTGTTCTGGCGGACCAACCAGGGCTACGCCACCAAGATGTGCATCCAGGCCGTCGACCGCTTGATGGAGGCAGCCGGCGGCGGTGCCTGGTTCGAAAACAACGAGTTGCAACGGCTGTTTCGCGACGCCCATCTGACCGGCGCCCATGCCTACACCGACTACGATGTCTGTGCGCAGATTCTCGGTCGTGAGCTGATGGGCCTTGAGCCTGATCCTTCCATGGTTTGACCGCTTGTTGGCTGAACCCTAGAACAATAATCGAGGCCGTCGCTCGAGGCGGCCGGGAGTCTTGCATGTCCAGTCTTTGTGATACCGCTTTCGATACCCGCGCGTTCCGCCGGGCCTTGGGTAACTTCGCCACCGGCGTGACCGTGGTCACCGCCGCCACTGAAGATGGCCGCAAGGTCGGTGTGACGGCCAACAGTTTCAACTCCGTGTCCCTGGACCCGCCATTGATCCTGTGGAGCATCGACAAGCGCTCGAGCAGCCATGGCGTGTTCGAAGCCGCCAGCCACTTTGCGGTGAACGTGCTGGCCGCCGACCAGATCGACCTGTCGAACAACTTCGCACGACCCAAGGAGGACCGCTTCGCGCAAATCGAATTCGAGACCGGCGAAGGCGGCGCCCCGGTGTTTGTCGATTGCTCGGCGCGTTTTCACTGTGAAAAATTCCAGCAGGTCGATGGCGGCGATCACTGGATCATGATCGGCAAGGTCGTGGCGTTTGATGATTTCGGACGCTCTCCATTGCTCTATCACCAGGGCGCCTACTCGATGGTGCTGCCCCACACTCGCATGACCAAACGGGAAGAGGGCCAGTCCCCGAGCAGTCACTTCCAGGGGCGCTTGAGCCACAACCTGTATTACCTGATGACCCAGGCACTGCGGGCCTACCAGGCCAGCTACCAGCCGCGTCAGTTGTCCACCGGCTTGCGCACCAGTGAGGCGCGGATGTTGATGGTGCTGGAGAACGACGCCGGGCTGAACCTGTGCGACTTGCAGCGGGAAGTGGCGATGCCGGCGCGCGAGATCGAAGAAGCCGTGGCCAACCTCAAGCGCAAGGGCCTGGTGAGCGATGAAGGCGAGCGGGTACGCCTGACTGCCAAGGGTATCGATGAGACCGAAGGACTCTGGGCGATTGCCAAGGAGCAGCAGGACAAGGTGTTCGACCAGTTCAGCGAGGAACAGGTCGAGCATTTCAAGCAAGTGCTCAAGGGCGTGATCAAGGGCGCTTGAGAGCGCATCGATACCTTCCCTTGCTCCCGCTGGGCTCCGTAGGAGCTGGCGAAGCCTGCGATCTTTTGATTTTTCGCTCTCGACTCAATTGTCTGGGACAAGATCGCAGCCTCGTTGCACTCGACAGCTCCTACACCGCCCATACAATCTCGTCACAGGGCAATTGCTTGTTCCAGATTCTGTGAACGGATAGGCCAGCATGAGTTGGAAGCTGTTAAGATTTAGTTAACTCATTAACTAAATCTATTTCGCGAACATTACTCATGCCCAAGCTGCGCCAATCCTTGACCCTGACCCTGCTCCAGGCCCGTGAAGCGGCCATGGGGTTTTTCCGGCCTTCCCTCAATCAACATGGCTTGACCGAGCAGCAATGGCGAGTCATCCGTATTCTCAGCCAGCACGACGAGCTGGAGATCAATCGCCTGGCCGAGCTGGCCTGCATCCTCAAGCCCAGCATGACCGGCGTGTTGGTGCGCATGGAAGCGGCGGGCATGGTGGTGCGGCGCAAGGCCGAACAGGATCAGCGGCGGGTGCTGGTGCGCCTGGCGCCGCAAGGGCAGGCGAGCTTCGATTCGATGAGCCAGAGCATGGAAGAGAATTACCAGCGTCTGCAGGACAAGTTAGGGGAGGAAAAATTGCAGACGTTGCTGGGGTTGCTCAATGACCTGAAGGCGATCAGGCGCTGAGACCTCCAAGCGAGATCGGCTTTTGTGGCGAGGGAGCTTGCTCCCGCTGGGCCTGTAGCTGTGTAGGAGCTGTCGAGCGGAGCGAGGCTGCGATCTTTCCAAAGACGCTTGAATCCCAAGTGCAAGATCAAGATCAAAAGATCGCAGGCTTCGCCAGCTCCTATAGAGACCAGCGGGAGCAAGCTCCCTCGGCACTGAGGTTGTGTTGCTATCAGTACACGCCGCCAGCCGCAGGTTTTGGCGTGTCTTTGAACGCCGCCGCGAGTGTCTGCAAGCCCCGCATCAACACCGTGGTATCCACGCCCACCGCGACAAACGCCGCGCCGAGTTCGATATAGCGCCGGGCCAGTTTTTCATCCGCGCTGAGAATCCCGGCCGCCTTGCCGGCCTGGCGGATGCGGGCGATGGCGTCTTCGATGGCTGCTTGCACATCCGGGTGACCGGGGTTGCCACGAAACCCCATGGACGCGCTCAGGTCCGCCGGGCCGATAAAGACCCCATCCACACCTTCCACGGCCGCAATGGCATCCAGGTTGGCCAGGCCTTCGCAGCTCTCGATCTGGACCAACAGGCACATCTGTTCATCGGCCTTGTCGAGGTAACCGGGGATGCTGTTCCAGCGTGACGCCCGGGCCAGTGCGCTGCCGACGCCGCGTACACCATGGGGCGGGTAGTGCATGGCGCGCACCAGTTCGCGCGCCTGGTCGGCGCTTTCCACCATCGGCACCAGCAGGGTCTGCACGCCGATATCGAGCACTTGCTTGATCAGCGCAGTGTCACCGATCACCGGGCGTATCACCGGCTGGCTGGGGTAGGGCGCCACGGCCTGGAGCTGGCCGAGCAGGGTGCGCAAGTCGTTGGGCGCGTGTTCACCGTCGATCAGCAGCCAGTCGAAGCCGGCGTTGGCCGCCAGTTCCGCACAGTAGGCATCGGCCAACCCCAGCCACAGGCCGATCTGCGCCTCGCCGCTGCGCAGGCGTTGCTTGAAGGTATTGATGGGCATGTCCATGAAACGGTCTCCGATCAGACGAAACGGCAGGCGATGGAACCGAGCATGTCGTAGTCGACATGAAAGGTGTCGCCGGGGTTGGCTGCCACGGGGCGGGTGAAGGAGCCGCCGAGGATGATCTGTCCCGGTTGCAGGGTGACGTCATAAGCCGCCAGTTTGTTCGCCAGCCAGGCCACGCCTTTGGCCGGGTGATTGAGCACCGCCGCCGAGACGCCGGACTCTTCGATCACGCCGTTGCGGTAGAGCACCGCCGGCACCTTGCGCAGGTCGATCTCGGTCGGACGTACGGCGCGACCGCCCATGACCACGCCGGCATTGGCGGCGTTGTCGGAGATGGTGTCGAACACCTTGCGGGTCGCCTTGGTCTGCGGGTCGACCTGCTGGATGCGCGCATCGATGATTTCCAGCGCCGGGATCACCCAATCGGTGGCGTCGAGCACGTCGAACACCGTCACGTTCGGACCCTTCAACGGCTTGCCGAGTATGAACGCCAGTTCCACTTCCACCCGTGGCACGATGAAACGCTCGAACGGGATGTCGGTGCCTTCGTCAAAGAACATGTCATCCAGCAGCGCACCGAAGTCCGGCTCGGTGATGTTCGACGACACCTGCATGGCCCGGGAGGTCAGGCCGATCTTGTGGCCGACCAGCTTGCGGCCGTCCTTGATTTTCTGCGCGACCCAGGCGCGCTGGATGGCGTAGGCATCCTCAATGGTGATGTCCGGGTGGTCGAGGGAAAACTGCCGCACCTGCTCGCGGGAGCGTTCGGCCTGGTCGAGGCGGGTGGCGGCTTGCTGGATGAAGTTCTGGTCAAGCATGGCAAGGGTCTCTTATTGAGGGTTGACGATGGCGGCCCGGGTGCGCAGCACCAGCAAGCCGCCAAGGGCGATGAGCAGGGCCAGCACATACAAGGCGAGGCTGGCGCTCTGGGTGGTGTCGCGCATCCAGCCGATCAGGTAGGGCGCGAAGAATGAGGCGATGCTGCCGAAGGAGCTGATCAGTGCGATACCGGCGGCCTGGGTGCCGTTGGACAGGAAGGCTGGCGGCAGTTGCCAGAACATCGGCAACGCCGCACTGGCGCCCATGCCGGCGACAATCAGGCCGCTCAGTACCAGGGTCGGATTGCCGGGTGAGAGCCCGGTGACCGCAATGCCCAGCGCCGCCATCAACAGTGGCACGCACAGGTGCCAGCGACGTTCGCGATGGCGGTCGGAGGAACGCCCGCAGCCGATCATGAAAAAACAGCCGGCCAGGTAGGGCACCGCGCTGAGCAGCCCGACCTTGCCGTCGCTGCCGATGCCGGCGCCGTGGATCAGGGTGGGCATCCAGAAGGCCAGGGTGTTCACCGCCAGCATCACGGCGAAGTACACCGCCACCAACAACCACACCTGCCGATTGTTGAGGATCGCCGAAAACGAGGTGATGGATTTGCGCTGTTCTTCAAGGCTCAATTGTTCGCGCAGCTGCTGTTTGGCTTGCGGTGTGAGCCACTTGACCGTCTCGAAATTGTCCGGCAGGCACTTGAGCACGACAAGGCCGAGCAGGATCACCGGCAGCCCTTCGATGACGAACATCCATTGCCAGCCGCGCAGGCCACCAAGATCATGGAAATGCTCGAGAATGCCGCCGGACAACGGCCCGCCAATCACCCCGGCCATGGGCACGGCGATGGCAAACAACGCGGTCACCTGGGCCCGGCGCCGGGCCGGATACCAGCGGTTGAGAAAGACCAGGATGCCAGGAAAGAAACCGGCCTCGGCCACGCCCAGCAGAAAGCGCAATACGTAGAAACCGGCGGCGCTGTCGATGAGGAACATACCGGTGGACAAGGCGCCCCAGACCACCATCAGCGTGGCGATCCAGCGCCGCGGACCGACCCGGTCCAGGGCCATGTTGCTGGGCACCCCGAACAGCGCATAGGCGATGAAGAACAGCCCGGCGCCGAAGCCGTAGACCGTGTCGCTGAACTGCAGGTCGGCGCTCATCTGCATCTTGGCGAAGCCGATGTTGATGCGGTCCAGGTGGGCAAAGAGGTAACAGACCAGCAGCAGCGGCATCAGCCGCCAGGTGATGGTGGCATGGGTGCGGTCGTGCGCGACGGTGCCGGCAGTGTCGGCGGTATTGGCTGTGCTCATGATCTTGTACTTTTTGTCAGAGGGGCCGATGGGGAGTGCGGGGCAGACGGGTTTAAGTGGCCTGGGCCTTGAGGAAGGCATGCACGTTGTTGGCCTTGAAGTTGAGCTGTTCGTGCAGCTCGGTCATCTCGAACGACAGGGCCAGCAGGCGTTGGGCCTGGAGCTCGGCGAAGTGCGCGGTGATCACCTCGAAGAGTTTTTCCGCAACTTTCTGGCGGGTGGCCAGGTCACGACCATGGCCGACTTTCAAGGTCATGTGCACGAAGGCGTAATCGTGCTTGCCGTCGGCCATGCGCCAGGTGTCCAGGCGCACGCCGCGGCTGCGGATGCCACCCAGGGGGAACACGCCGCTGTCGCCCAGCAAGGCGTGGACCTTTTCAAACAGGCCGGGCAGGTCGGCTTGTTGTTCGATGTTGTCGGTGTATTCGGCAATGAAATGGGGCATGAACGGCTCCTTCAGGCCGCACGGGGATGCCGTACGGCCGCAGTGTCAAACAGGGAAGACAGCGTTGATCTGTCCAGTGCCGGAGCTGCCGAAAGGCTCGGTGATGATTTCGGCAGGCTTGTCGTAGTCCGGCCCGCCGAGCAACCCCAGCAGCATCGCTGTGTCATGCATCTTGCCTTCGCCGAAGCAGTGTTCGGCGTAGTCCGGGAGCATGGCGCAGAACTCTTTCCAGCGGCCTTGGCGCCACATTTCGACGACGTGCAGGTCGACCTGCTTGTCGAACTCCCGCGTCCAGTTGTGGATGTTGGCTTCAGCGTTGCGATCATCGGAGAAACGGTGCGACAGCGAGCCGGACGCGAGCACCAGCACCTTGCGGTCGCTTTTTTCGATGGCCCGGCGCACGGCGGCACCGAAGGTGAAGCTGTCTTGCAGGCGGTGCCAGGCGCACCAGGCGGCAATCGACACGACGTTGAATTTCTGTTCCTGGGCAACGTCCATGTGCATGTAGCGCATGGGCACCAGCGTGCCGTATTCCAGCTCAAGGCTCGGGATGTTGTGGGCCAGGGTGCGCACATCGGCGGCATTGGCCTCGGCGGCGATCAGTTCACCCAGTTCCGGGGCGCCTGAGTACTCGTACTCCATGTTCTTGATGAAGTGCGGCAGCTCGTTGCTGGTGTAGATGCCCTTGAAGTGCGCGCCGCTGTTGACGTGATAGGCGCTGTTGACCAGCCAGTGCACGTCGAACACCACGGCGGTATCGGCCCCCAGTTCACGGGCGCGGCGACCGATTTCCTTGTGGCCGGCAATCGCGGCGGCACGGCAACCGTGGTGCTTGCCGGGCAGCTCCGACAGGTACATCGAGGGAACGTGGCAGATTTTCGCAGCCAGGACGACTTCGCCCATGATGATTCTCCTGAAAAATTGTTCTTGTTGAATCTTGGTTGTGGGAGCAAAGCTTGCTCCCACAGGAGCGGGGATAAATCCCCTCGCCACAAGGTTAATCACCAGATTTGTCTGTGATCATGCACCCCACCGCGGTATGTGATGGCTGCCCATGGAGATGCAAACGTTCTTGATCTCGGCAAACACTTCAAAGCTGTACTGTCCGCCTTCGCGGCCGGTTCCGGAACCCTTCACGCCGCCGAAAGGCTGGCGCAGGTCGCGCACGTTCTGGCTGTTGATGAACACCATGCCGGCCTCGATGCCATGGGCCAGGCGATGGGCCTTGCCGATGTCCTGGGTCCAGATGTACGAGGCCAGGCCGTATTCGGTGTCGTTGGCCAATTGCAGGGCTTGGGCCTCGTCCTTGAACGGGATCAGGCACACCACCGGGCCGAAGATTTCTTCCTGGGCGATGCGCATGTTGTTGTTCACGTCAGCAAATACCGTTGGCTGGATGAACTGGCCGCGGCTCAAGTGCGCCGGCAAATTCGCCGGACGCTCCAGGCCGCCGGCCAGGAGGGTGGCGCCTTCATCGAGGCCGATCTTGATGTAGCCGGTGACCTTGTCGTAGTGAGCCTGGGTGATCATCGAGCCGACCTGGGTTTTCGGGTCCTGCGGATCACCGACGATCAGGCGTTTGGCGCGGGCGGCGAACTCGGCCACGAACTGCGGGTAGACGCTTTCCTGGATGAAGATCCGGCTGCCGGCGGTGCAGCGCTCGCCATTGAGGGAAAAAATCGTGAACAGCGCGGCGTCGAGGGCGCGTTCGAGGTCGGCGTCTTCGAAAATCAGCACCGGCGACTTGCCGCCCAGTTCCATCGAGTACTTTTTCAACCCGGCGGTCTGCATGATTTTCTTGCCGGTGGCGGTGCCGCCAGTGAAGGAGATCGCCCGCACATCCGGGTGGCGCACCAGCGCATCGCCGGCGGTGGCGCCGTAACCCTGGATCACGTTCAACACGCCATTGGGCAGGCCAGCCTCGACCGCCAGGCGACCCAGCTCGTTGGCGGTCAACGGCGACAGCTCGGACATCTTCAGCACGGCCGTGTTGCCCAGCGCCAGGCACGGCGCGGTCTTCCAGGTCGCGGTCATGAACGGGACGTTCCAGGGCGATACCAGCGCGCAGACACCCACCGGTTGGTACAGGGTGTAGTTGAGCATCTGATCATCGACCGGATAGGTGTGACCGTCCATCCGCGTGCAGACTTCGGCAAAGAAATCGAAGTTGTGCGAGGCACGCGGGATCAGCACGTTCTTGGTCTGGTGAATCGGCAAGCCCGTGTCGAGGGTTTCCAGTTCGGCCAGTTTCGGCACGTTCTGCTCGATCAGTTCACCGAGCTTGCGCATCAGCCGGGCGCGTTCCTTGGCCGGGGTGTTGGCCCATTTCGGAAACGCTTCCTTGGCCGCGGCGACCGCTTGGGCGACTTCCTCGGCACCGCCGCTGGCGACTTCGCCAATGGCTTCGCCGGTTGCCGGGTTGTAGTTGACGAACACGTCTTTGCTTTCGACCTCACGGCCGTTGATCCAGTGTTTGATCATGTTGCTCACGCCTCTTTACGGGATGCGAAGAACTCGGCTTCGCTGACAATTCGATTGACCAGACGGCCGACGCCTTCCACTTCCACGATCACTTCATCGCCGGGCACCACGTCCGCCAGGCCTTCCGGCGTGCCGGTGGCGATCATGTCGCCGGGTTGCAAGGTCATGAAGCTGGACAGGTATTCGATCAGGTACGGGATGTCGAAAATCATGTCGCGGGTCGAGCCTTCCTGGCGCAGTTCGCCATTGATCCAGGTGCGCAGCGTCAGGTTGCTCGGGTCCGGCACATCGGCCACATCGACGATCCATGGGCCGACGGGCGTCGTCGCGTCACGGTTCTTCACCCGCAGGTTGGGTCGGTAGTAGTTTTCCAGGTAATCGCGGATCGCGTAGTCGTTGCACACGGTGTAGCCGGCCAGGTATTGCAGCGCGTCCTCGCGCTTGACGTTGCGCGCCGCTTTGCCGATGACCGCCACGAGCTCGCACTCGTAATGCATGTAGGCGACGTTGTCAGGGCGCCAGGTCACCTGATGGTGGCCGGTGTAGGTCCCAGGGGATTTGATGAAGGCCAGGGGTTCGGTTGGTGGCTTGAACGCCAGTTCGGCGGCGTGATCGGCATAGTTCAGGCCCAGGGCGAACATGCTGCCGCTGGCCGGTGGCAGCCACTGGACCTGGTCCTCGGCCAGCAAGCGACCGTCAGCCAGGCGTACGGCGTTGTGAGCTTCAACGGTGACGGCGTGATCCTGTCCTTCAAAACGAATGCGCGCGTGTTTCATGAACCTGCTCCTGTTTCGTCGGCCACGACGGCATTGACCAGACGGCCCAGGCCGCTGATGTCCACTTCGACCCGATCGCCGGGCAGTACGTCGACCCGGCCTTCAGGCGTGCCGGTGATCAGCACGTCGCCAGCATGCAGGGTCATGAACTCGCTGATCTCGGCAATCAGTTGGGGAATGTTGCGAACGAAGTTGGCCGTGCTGTTCTGCTGGCGGACCTCGCCGTTGACGTACAGCGTGATCGTCAGGCTGTGGGGGTCGGCCACCTGAGTGGTGGGCACCAGTTCCGGGCCGACGGCGCAGAAGCCGTCCCGGCACTTGGCCTTGACGGCGGGGCGGTAATAGCTGTCTTCCGGGAGGCTGAATTCATTGACGATGGTGTAGCCGGCCACGTAGTCCAGGGCTTCGGCGGCGCTGACGCGACTGGCCGACTTGCCCATGACCACGCCAAGCGCCGGCCCTGGTTGCAGTGTTTCGCCGCGACCTGGGTGAACCACATCGGCGCCGTGCCGGTTGCGGGTATTGGGGGTCTTGATGAACAGCACGGGCTTGAGCGGCGGCTTCTGGTAGGGCGGTTGCTCGAACTCGGCGAGGCGCTGCTTCAGCAGCCCCTGGTAGTTCAGCGCGACCCCGAACAGGGTGCCGGTCGCGACGTCATGCAGGGCACGGCTCATGCTTGTCTCCTGGCGATGCAGAGGGGTGAGGGCTCTGCGGTTATTGTTAATGTGTTAACAGTTATAATTAAGATGTTAACTATCGTCAAGCGTGACAGAATGAGCGGGCACTGGTTGCCTTGCCGGATTCGGTGCAGGATGGTGCGGCAGGCGCCTGAACCAGAATAAGAAAACGAGTACTGCGTGATGACTGACCGTCAGCCGATCCCGAACATCAACATTGGTCAGGTGTACGACCAGCGCTACAGCGACGCCGAAGTGCATTACGACCGACTCGCCAACCTGGCGGATTTTTTTGGCCGCAACATGCCGGTTCACCGCCACGACCGGTTCTTCCAGGTGCACTACGTCAAGAGCGGCACCGTGCGCGTGTACCTGGACGATCAGCAGTACGTCGAGTCCGGGCCGATGTTCTTCCTCACACCGCCGACCATTCCCCATTCCTTCGTAACCGAGGCCGACAGTGACGGGCATGTGCTGACGGTGCGCCAGCAATTGGTGTGGCAGTTGATCGACGCCGACCCGAGCCTGGCGCCGGCGGGCGTGCAAATGCCGGCAGCCTGCGTTGCGCTGGCGCAATTGGGGCCTGGGCAGGCGGCAGAGGTGCGGCGGTTGGAATACCTGTTCGAGGAATTGAGCGAGGAGGTGACGGCCAGGCGCCCTGGGCGTAGCGCAGCACTGGACGCATTGACGCGGCTGATCATGATCAGCCTGCTACGGTTGTGTTCCAACTCCCTTGAGGCCAGGCCGGCGCGGCATGAAGACCTGAAGATCTTTCACCGCTTCAACGAGTTGATCGAGGCCCATTACTTGCAGCATTGGCCGTTGTCGCGCTACGCCGAAGGCATCGGCGTGACCGAGGCGCGCCTCAATGACGTGTGCCGACGCATCGCCGACCTGCCTTCCAAGCGCCTGATCATGGAGCGGCTGATGCAGGAGGCCAAGCGACTGTTGTTGTTCACCGGCAGCTCGGCCAATGAAATCTGCTACCAGCTCGGGTTCAAGGACCCTGCGTATTTCAGTCGGTTTTTCCAGCGTTACGCCCAGCTCACGCCGGGGGAGTATCGCCAGCGGCAATCGGGGTTGCGCTGAAGGGTGGCGAGAGGGATTTGTGTGGGAGCAAATTCCCTTCCACAGTGACATAGCGCCGCCATGCTTCTTGCAGCAGCCTGGCGGCCCCACTAAGCTGCCGACTCGCCCATCCCACACAGTTCGAACATGGCCAACCCCAGACCTTCATTGACCCTGACGCTGTTGCAAGCCCGCGAAGCCGCCATGGCATTTTTCCGCCCGGCGCTGAACCAGCATGACCTCACGGAACAGCAATGGCGGGTGATCCGCATCCTGCATCAGCAAGGGGAGCTGGAAAGCCATCAACTCGCCCACCAGGCGTGCATCCTCAAGCCCAGCATGACCGGTGTGCTCAGTCGCCTGGAGCGCGACGGCTTGGTGCGGCGGCAGAAGTCCAGCCAGGACCAGCGGCGGGTCTTTGTCGGGTTGACCGAGCGCGGCCAGCAGTGCTTCGTGTCCATGAGTGAGGGCATGGAAAGCAACTATCGACGGATCGAAGAGCAGTTCGGCGAGGAAAAAATGCAGCAGCTGCTTGCGTTGCTCAACGAGCTGAAGAACATCAAGCCTTGAGGCTTGTGTGGAGACGGAGCATGCTCCCGCTGGGCTGCGCCCGTAGGAGCTGTCGAGCGAAGCGAGGCTGCGATCTTTGCGCTGCCAATTGAGTCGGGAGTGAAAGATCAAGATCAAAAGATCGCAGGCTTCGCCAGCTCCTACAGAGTCGAGCGGGAGCAGTCTCTGGCCACAAAGTCGCTTCACACCGGGCTGCGTTCACGCAACTCCTGCAACCGATCAGCCCCCCCTTCAGCCACACGATTCTCAAGCAGACGATCGGAGCCGCCCTCGGCCACGCGATTCTCGAGCAAACGATCGGAGCCGCCTTCGGCCACGCGATTTTCGAGCAAACGATCGGAGCCGCCTTCGGCCACGCGATTTTCCAGCAAGCGATCAGCCCCGCCTTCAGCCAGCTGTTGCGCCTGGTTGTGAGTCGATGCACTGGCTGCGGTGGCCGAGGCGATATTGGCCAGGCCGACACCGCCAACCAATGCCAGAGCGATAGCCAGGGACGATACTTTCGAGAAATTGAACATGGTGATTCTCCTTGCGCTTGATTGAGTGGGTCCGTGGCAGCGAATGTGTTGCTGTCCGGTGATCACAGTTAAACGCGCGGATGTATCGACGATGTGTGCCAGGGGAGGGCGAGATCCGTTGTTTCGTATCAGTGCGCATTTCAGATACAGACCGATACAAATCTGTTGAGGCGTGGCGTGGCGGGGGCGCGTGCTGGCTGCTCAACGAAATGAAAAATCGCGAATTGCCTGGTCGATAATCGCACGCTTTGCGGTGGATCCCCGGCTGGGTTATTGACCAAACTAACCGGGTGGTACATTTTATCGACACCTGTCTTGCCCAACGTGTCCAAGACCATAATAAAAAATAGAGGAATACCCATGCCTATCCGTCTGCGAGCCCCCCATTTCCCCTTGATTCGTTGTTCCAGCCCTGGAGCATCTTCCAGTCTCTCAGGTTTGATCCGATAGCGGCCCACGCTGTTTACGGTCTTATCGCGCCAGTGGGATGTCGGCGCTCGACAAGCCTCGGAGTTCTTCAAGATGACAAAAGTCGTGGATCTGTATTTCAAGCTGCTCAAGCTGCTGATTGTGTTGTGCATGGTCGCGATGATCGTGCTGGTGTTCGGCAATGTGGTGCTGCGTTACGCCTTCAACTCTGGCATCAGTGTGTCGGAGGAGCTGTCGCGCTGGTTCTTCGTCTGGATGATTTTTCTCGGTGCCCTGGTGGCGCTCAAGGACCGCGCTCACCTGGGCATGAACAGCCTGATCAAGCGCTTGCCGCCGGCCGGCAAGCGTATCTGCCTGGTCATCAGTCATTTTGTGATGTTGTACATCTGCTGGCTGATCTTTAGCGGCAGTTGGCAACAAGCAGTGATCAACCTGGAGGTGGTCGCTCCGGCATCAGGTTTGTCCATGGCGCTGTTTTACGGTGCTGGCCTGGTGTTCGGCGCCAGTGCCGCTGCGATCCTGCTCTACGAGCTCTACCTGGCGCTGTTCGGCAAGCTGGGGGATGACGAGCTGTCGATGGTCAAGGACAACGACGCTGAGGTGATCACGCCTAACTCCATCACCGCAGACCCCATCACCCCTAACTCCATCAAGAGCACCCGCCCATGACACTGGTTATTTTCCTCGGGTCCTTGATAGGCAGCATGGCACTGGGCATGCCCATCGCGTTTGCCTTGCTGGTGGTCAGCGTGGCGTTGATGTTCTATCTGGATCTGTTCGACGCGCAAATCATTGCCCAGAACCTGCTCAACGGCGCGGACAGCTTCCCGCTGATGGCCGTGCCGTTCTTCATGCTGGCCGGCGAAATCATGAATGTCGGCGGCTTGTCCAAACGCATCGTCAACATCGCCATGGCACTGGTGGGGCACAAGCGCGGTGGTCTCGGTTACGTGGCTATCATCGCGTCCTGCCTGCTGGCGTCGCTCTCCGGTTCGGCCGTAGCCGATGCGGCGGCACTGGCGGCGTTATTGGTGCCCATGATGGTACTGGCTGGGCACAACCGGGCGCGCTCGGCGGGCTTGATCGCTGCCGGCGGCATCATCGCGCCGGTCATTCCGCCGAGCATTGGCTTCATTGTCTTTGGCGTGGCGTCCGGTGTGTCGATTTCCAAGTTGTTCCTGGCCGGTATCGTGCCAGGGATCATGCTCGGGGTGGCGCTCGCCATTGCCTGGTGGTTCGTCTCCCGTAGCGAGAATGTCCAGACGCCACCCAAGCAATCGCGTGCCGAGGTCCTGCGGGCATTGGTTGAGGGCAGCTGGGCCATGGGCTTGCCGATCATCATTATTTTCGGCCTCAAGTTCGGTATTTTCACCCCGACGGAAGCGGCGGTGGTGGCGGCGGTCTATTCGCTATTCGTATCCCTGGTGATCTACCGGGAAATGAAAGTCAGCCAGTTGTACGAGGTGATCCTGTCCTCGGCCAAGACCACTTCGGTGGTGATGCTACTGGTCGCCGCCGCCATGGTTTCTTCCTGGCTGGTGACCATTGCCGACCTGCCGAGCCAATTGGCGGCGGTGCTCGAGCCGTTCATGGACAGCCCGACGCTGTTGTTGGTGGTGATCATGCTGATGATCATCCTGGTCGCCACGGTCATGGACATGACGCCAAGCATCCTCATTCTCACACCCGTGCTGATGCCGGCGGTCACCCAGGCGGGCATCGACCCGGTTTACTTTGGCGTGTTGTTCCTGATCAACACCGCCATCGGCCTGATTACCCCGCCCGTGGGCACAGTGCTCAATGTGGTGAGCGGGGTTTCCAAGCTCAATATCGAGGAAATCGTTCGGGGCGTGTGGCCGTTCCTGCTTGCGCAACTGGTGGTGCTGTTCCTGCTGGTCGCATTCCCGCAGCTGGTCTTGGGGCCCTTGAAGTTCTTCACCGGTTGAGGCCGGTGCAAGCCGTAGTAGCTCAACTTAAAAACAATAACGATCGGAGAGTGACATGGGAAAACTGATGAAAACCCTGATGGCCGGGGCATGTGCGACGGGCTTGCTGTTGACCAGCGTGGCCAGCCACGCAGATGAAATCCGCGAACGCACCCTGCGATTCGCATTCCAGAATGTCAAGGAGCATCCACAAGGACAGGGCGCGCAGAAGTTCGCCGACCTGCTCAGCGAAAAGAGCGGTGGCAAGATCAAGGTCCGCCTGTTCCCAGGCGGTACGTTGGGCGGCGACGTGCAAACGGTTTCGGCGTTGCAGGGCGGCACGCTGGACATCACCGTGCTCAACTCCGGCATCCTGGCGGCCCAGGCACCGGATTATGCCATGCTCGATTTCCCGTTCCTGTTCAACAACGTCGAGGAAGCCCATGCGGTCATCGACGGTCCGGTGGGGCAGAAACTGGCCGCGCAACTGGACAGCAAAGGGCTGGTAGGGCTGGGTTATTGGGACCTGGGTTTTCGCAACCTGACCAACAGCAAGCACCCGGTGACCAAGCTTGAAGACATGCAAGGCTTGAAGATTCGCGTCATTCAGTCGCCGATCTACCTGGAGACTTTCTCCGCCCTGGGCGCCAACCCGGTACCGATGGCGTTCCCCGAGGTCTACACGGGCCTTGAGCAGCACACCATCGACGGTCAGGAAAACCCTTTCACGGTGATCGAGGGCAACAAGTTCTACGAGGTGCAGAAGTACCTTTCCGTTACGGGCCACATCTTCAACCCACAATCGTTGATCATCAGCCAGAAAACCTGGAACCGCCTCAACGACGACGAAAAGGCGATGATCCGCTCGGCCGCAGCCGAGGCGCAAACATTCCAGCGTGAAATCACGGCCGCGAGCATGGACAAGGCCAAGGCCACGTTGGCCGCTGCCATGACCGTCAATGAAATCAGCCCGGCCGAGAAGGACCGCTTGCGCGAGCGGGTGAAGCCGGTGGTCGACAAGTTCGCCAAATCCCTGGATGGCCAGTTGGTCAAGATGATGTATGACGAAATTGCCAAGGTACGTTCCGCGCAGTGAGTTGAAGCCAACCCCCGATTGACGGGGGCTACGAAGGGTGCCGGTGACTGTCTCGGCGCCCTTCGTTGCGCCTGGGACAAGGCAAGAACCAAGGCCGGTGCAGTGCCTTTCTCGGCTCGGATTGCCGTTTGTAGAACAGTCATGGCCGGTCTCGATGTCCCAATCATCGCGCTAAACTTGTTAGGCTATGGCGCACACATCTCGTTTTCACTTTGAAGCGGCGGGACTCATCAGGCCATAGGCGCGCATGCGCGTGCTGTATATCAAAGGAGGTTCACGTGGGTAAAAATCCTGTAGACGATCTATCAGGAAAACCCCAAACGCCCGGAACGGAGGGGATACCAGCCCCTAGCGGCGAGGCAAATCTCATCGAAACCGACTATGTCATAGGGCAGGACAATATCTGCGGGGAGTTCTCGTTCTCCCTGGATATCCATGGCAAAGTCTTCCTCATCTCTGCCGTCACCATTCTGCTGTTCGTCGTCATCACGTTAGCCCTGCAAAATGAAGTCGAGCCGCTTTTCAGCGCATTGCGCAGTTGGTTGACCGGGCACCTGGCCTGGTTCTTCATGAGCGTCGGCAATATCTTCGTATTGCTGTGCCTGGCGCTGATTGTGTCGCCACTGGGCAAGGTCCGATTGGGCGGTCGCGAAGCCACGCCGGATCATACGTACCTGGGTTGGTTCTCCATGTTGTTCGCCGCCGGGATGGGCATCGGGCTGATGTTCTATGGCGTTGCGGAGCCAATGTCGCATTACGCCGCCGCGATGGGCGGAGTCACGGTCGATGCCAGCGGGGCGCGCACGGACTGGGCCCCCCTTGGCGGTGCTGCGGGCGACATGAAAGGCGCCGCGGAGCTGGCGATGGCGGCGACGATCTTTCATTGGGGGCTACATCCTTGGGCGATCTACGCCATCGTTGCATTGTCCCTGGCACTGTTTTCCTTCAACAAAGGCTTGCCGCTGTCGATACGCTCGATTTTTTACCCGCTGCTGGGTGAGCGCGTCTGGGGATGGCCCGGGCACATCATCGACATCCTGGCGGTCTTTGCCACGCTGTTTGGACTGGCGACCTCGCTGGGTATCGGTGCCGAGCAGGCCGCTGCGGGGATCGAACACCTGTTCGGTATCCCGTCCACCAATGTCAGCAAGGTGGTACTGATCATCGGCATCACCCTGATTGCGCTGTGGTCGGTATTGGCCGGGCTGGAGAAGGGCGTCAAGTTGCTGTCCGAAATCAACATGGGCCTGGCGCTCCTGTTGCTCCTGTTCATCATCGTTGTGGGGCCAACCCTGGCCATCCTCACTGGCTTTTTCAAGAACGTGGTGACCTACGTTGAATACCTGCCGGCCTTGTCCAATCCTTTCGGGCGCACGGACACCGAGTTCACCCAGGGGTGGACTGCGTTCTACTGGGCCTGGTGGATCAGTTGGTCGCCGTTCGTCGGCATGTTCATTGCCAGGGTCAGTCGTGGCCGTACCGTTCGTGAGTTCCTGATTTCGGTATTGCTGGTGCCTTCGCTGGTATCGGTGCTGTGGATGACTACCTTTGGCGGGACGGCCATTGATCAGGCCACCCTGCAAGGCTTCAGCGGCGTGAAGGATGCGGTCCTGGAACTCAAGCTGTTCGCAATGCTCGAAGCGCTTCCCCTCAAGGAAATCTCGTCACTGCTGGGCATTGTGCTGGTGATCGTGTTCTTCATCACCTCCTCGGACTCCGGCTCGCTGGTGATCGATACGATCACGGCAGGCGGAAAGGTTGACGCCCCCGTCCCGCAACGGGTCTTCTGGGCAGTCATTGAAGGCGTGATCGCCATCGCGCTGTTGTTGGGAGGCGGATTGATTGCCCTGCAAGCCATGGCGGTGTCCACCGGATTGCCTTTCGCCATTGTCCTGCTGCTGGGCTGCATTTCGCTGGTCAAGGGATTGATGTCCGAACCGCGATCCTGATTGTCGACCTGCACCGATGATGGAGGTGTTTCATTCTCCATCATCGGGCTCAGTCCCAGAGTTCTCCAATCGCAACGCCAGGGCTGTAGTGAGTGGCTATTTGTGCTTGCAGCAGTTCGGCCGTGGCCAAGGCATCGGTCAAGGCCTGATGGGCGTGATAGGGCGGCAGGTGATAACGCAGGCGGCTGTCTGCCAGCCGGATGGAGACGGGAGGGCGTTGCAACAGTCGGTCTAACCAGCTGCGATGCCCCCGGACCTGCCGCGCTTCGAGTTGCATGGTGTCAATGACTGGAAATTGCAGGCCTTCTCCCAAATGGCGACGAAACGCCTGATCCAGAAAGTCACGTTCGATGGCCCGGTAGTGCACGACCATGATTTTCCCCGCCATTGCTTCGAGCATGTGCTCCATGACGTCCGGCAACCGGGGGGCATGGCGAATATCTGCGTGGGTGATGCGGTGGAACGTCACCGATTCGTGGGACAGGCGCGCGGGCTTGATGATCCAGTACAACGCTTCGCCGCAGCGTATTCGCTTGAGGGTCAACGGCATCAGGGCGATGCTGACAATGCTGTCGCTGCGAGCATTCAAACCGGTGGTTTCCAAGTCCATGGCCAGCAGGTCCACCTGCTCCAGCGGCGTCTGTGCGTGGGCAACGCCGGCCTGATAGAAGCGCTGCAAGAGAGGGTGCCTGGCTTGCTGCGCCAGTTGTTCAAAGCGTGTCGGCCAGTCCGGTGTTGTCTGTCTCTTCGAGTTCTGTGAATCGTTCATCGTGCTGGCCGTACGTGGCCGGGATAGCGAAAGCGCAAGAATTTTTGCGCATTGCTCAACACTTGGAACGCTTCCTTGAGGTTGTGGCGTTCAGTGGTGGAAAAACGCTCCGGCTCGATGTAATTGTCGGGTGTTTTGCCCTGTTCGATGGCATGGGCCTGGTGCCGTATGCGCACCATCGAGAGGAACTCCAATGCGTAGCGTAGATGATCGATGGCTTGTGGTTGCAGCCATTGCGTCGTGCTGATGGCTTCGAGTCGATCAAAGGAGTTCTGTGCGGTGCTCCCGCAAGCCAGTGCATGAATTCGGATCAGGTCGGTGAGAGGCGCTGTGCCACGCCCCTTCAGGTTGATGATCTGCTTTTGCTCGCCGTCTGTTTCCATGACGAACGTGCGGAAGAAACCCAGGGGGGGCGTCCGATTCAGTGCATTGCGAGCCATTGCCGTCAGGAAGGCTGGCGTCACCCTTGATTTTTCAGCGCAAAGCGCTTTGAGCGTGTCGACCATTTCCAATCGGCCATAGACCCCGTCCAGGTCAAAGAAAATACAGCAGTTAAGCAGGGTGGCGGCGCTGGGCTTTTCAATCCATTGGGTGAAATAGTCGCGCCAGACTCGCAACGGCTGGCGCCACTGAACGTTGGTCGCCATGATCCCGCCCTTGCAGTAGCTAAAGCCGCACGCGGCGAGCCCATCACTGACGAACGTGGCCAGTTTCCTGAAATACTCATCGTGCAGGGTCGGGTCGAAACGATCGTCCAGCACCAGGGCGTTGTCCTGGTCGGTCACCAGCAGTTGTTCGTCCCGTGCCATCGAGCCCAGCACCATGAAGCAGTATGGAACCGGCGGCGGCCCCAGTTCCTTTTCTGCCAGTTCCAGCAGACGCTGGGTGAAGGCGCGACCAATGCCTGAGATGGCGCTGCCGATCATGTGGGCGGTGGCGCCGTCGCGCACCATGCGAATGTAGGTGCCGCGTAGATCCCGCAGCAATGATCGCAGACCTTCGATGCGGGTCTGGTTGGAGATGCTGTTCACCAGGTACAAGCTGCTCTGGGACTCGTGCCGGATAATGTCCGACAGATTGATCAGGCCCAGGGTGCGCCCCTTGTGCACCACGGGAAGGTGGTGAATGTTGTTTCGAAGCATGCACAGCATCGCCTCGAACAGCGAGTCGTCGGCCTGGATGGCCACAGGATCGTTCGACATCACTTCGCCGATGGTGGTGTCGCCGCTGCGGTTGGCGGCCACCACGCGAGTGCGCAGGTCCCGGTCGGTCACGATGCCGAGCATTTCCCCAGGGTTATTGCCGGCCCGTTCCAGGACGACGACACAAGAAACGCTCTGTTCGGTCATCAGCTGTGCGGCTTCCCGGACGCTGGTTAGTGGCGTGACCCAGACCAGCTGCCGGGAAATCAATGCACGGGATTTAAGCTGGATCAAGTCGCTCGCGCGCCCTTGGGCTTCAACGGCCGATTTGAGCCTGGAATGACCTTCGGCTTCGACAAAGTCGGCGAAGCTGTCATGTCGTTTGCACAATTGGGCGATGATATCCGCCGGGATGAAATAGATCAGGCTATCTTCCAGGGCCTTGGCCGGAAAACGCACCTTGTTGCTGCGCAGCAGGCCGGCCTGACCGAAGATATCGCCTTCCACCAGGCGGTCGTACAACTCGCCGCTGCGCCGATAGATCTCGACTGCGCCGCTGCGCACATAGTGGAGGTCATTGATGACGGCGCCCCCTTCGAGAATAACGCTACCGGCCTTGAAATAGGCAACTTCGACACGCCGGGCAATGTCTTCCAGCGTTGCCTGGGGCAGGGCATCGAATGGGGGAAATCGATGCAGGTGCTCGCTGATTTCCAATAACTCGATTTGCATGGGGCCTCGTGGCTGTTCGCGTGAGAGTCCAACATGCCAGACCATGGCGTCGCGCACAAATCCGATACTGGCGAGCGTGCGCGAGCACCGGTTAAGTCACTGGCCTTCAGGCACCGCCAGCCACTTCCCAATCACCTTCTGGTAGCTGCCATTGGCCTTGTTCAGGTGCAGCCACTGGTCCACGTACATCTTCCAGGTGGCGTCATCGCGAGGCAGCAAATAGGCCTTCTCGCCATATTGCAGGTAGCGGGTCGGGTTGACCGCGCACAGGCCTGGCTTGAGTTTTTGCTGGTAGAGCGCTTCTGACGCGTCGGTAATCATCACGTCGGCTTTCTTGTCCAGCAGTTGCTGGAAGATGGTCACGTTGTCATGGAAGCTGAGTTGGCCGTTGGGCAGGAACGCCCGGACGAAGGCTTCGTTGGTGCCGCCGGCCGGCTCGACAAGACGCACCGAAGGCTGGTTCATCTGTTCGACGGTCTGGTAACGCTCCTTGTCTTCGCAACGCACCAGGGGGATCTTGCCATCCACATCCAGGGTGTTACTGAAATAGGCTTTCTTCTGGCGCTCCAGCGTCACCGAAATCCCGCCCATGCCGATGTCGCATTGACCGGCAACCATGTCCGGCATCAGGGTTTTCCAGGTGGTCTGCACCCATTGCACCTTGACGCCCAGGCTGGCGGCCAGCGAGTGCGCCATGTCGATGTCGATGCCTTCGTATTCGCCGGTTTCGTTCTTGAAGGTATAGGGCTTGTAGTCGCCGGTGGTGCACACCTTCAGTTCGCCGCGTTGCAGGACCTGGTCCAGCAGCGAAGGGGCCGGCTCGGCCAGGGCGCTGCCAGAGAGCGCCAACAGGCCACAGAGCGTCATCGAGCTTGTTATGTTTTTCATAGTGATTGGACGTCTCGCAAGGGAGGGACAAGTCGGGCGAGTGTAGTAAAGTGCCGGCAGGCTGTCACTGCGGTGCCGAGGTGAGTGCTCAGCCTGGCGAGGTCCCGGGACTGCGTTGCTGCTGACTTTCCAGATAAGCCCAAAAACATATCCGCCATGGCACCGGCATGCGTCTGGATTTCTTCGCCGAAGCGAGGCGTTGCCGAATCTCACCGCACCAATGGGGATGAAGCGGCGGGTTACAAGCCTGCGATCGACCTCTGCTGGCGACATCCGGCCTTTTCGGATCGACCCGGGGCGCGAGTGAACTGCAGGTATATAGTTGGTTTCGTAAACCTCGCCGAGATTAGAAATAGGGTTGATTGCGAACAAGTCTATAAAGCTGTCAACTTTGACAGTGGAGACTCTCAGGTTCTTTGCCCAATGTGGATTTGCAGCAAAGCCTTTTTCATGGCTTTGCAAAGCTGCAATATTCTTCGGAGGTGGGCAATGGACAAATGCGGACAATCAGCAATTCGTACAGTTTTCTTTAGCGTGTTGATGGCGATGACCGCGTCATCAGGCCAGGCGCAGGATGCGTTGCGCACTATTCCGCCTGATGCGGGCAGTCGGCCGACGGAACCGGACGGAAAAATGGGCGTGCCGCGTGAGGCGGATGGAGACGCAAGGCCTTCTTCGCAACCCCCTAGCACGTCCGCGGCGCATTCTGGTGTGCCAGACGAGAACCCAAGGGTGCCTCAACCGCTTTCAATGCAAATACCAGAAACCGGCATTCAAGTCACTGCAGTGCCCCCGAATCCTGACGCCTCGGGGCAAGGTGGATGGGGAAACTGGGGAGGCCCTGCGTATTGCCCGTCAGGGACGATGGTCCTCGGATTTCGTACCAGGGCCGAGCCTGCGAACAGCGACAATACCGCACTGAACGCGGTGCAATTGGTGTGTGGGGAAGTGGCTCCCAAAACGTCGCAGCGCGCCTTGACCAGGATTACCAGCCTGGAAGCGAGCTGGGGCAATTGGGAAAGCGAAAAGTTATGCCCGAATCTGAAGCCCGCTATTGGATTTGCTATGTCGATACGACCTTATCAAGGTACAGGCGACGATTGGGCGGCGGCCAGTCTTGTTCTTATTTGCGCAGAAAAGGACGCGCAAGGTAAAAATATTGAGCTCATCAGCGAAGCGCCGGCCTGGGGAGCATGGACAGCTAATTTCATGTGTCCGGCGGGCGAAGCGATCACCGGCTTCCGAACAAAAGTGGAGCCTTACCAAGGCTCCGGCAACAGGGATGACGATACAGCCCTGAATGCGATGCAGGTTTACTGCAGTAGATGGTAACCGGACATCACGGAGCAATTGCAAATGCCCTCGCGGTGAAGGTCGGTAAGATCTCGGTCGTAAACGTGACAAACGAAACGTTGAACGCACACGCGTAATTTTAGCGACCCTGTGATCTTTCTATCTTGCCACAGGGCTTGCTGCCGATCCCTAGCGCGAAATGATCCCGTGGTCGATCGCGTACTTCACCAGGGCCGCAGGCTTGTCTATGTTCAGCTTGCGGCGAATGCTCAGGCGATGGGTCTCGACGGTCCGCACGCTGATGTCCAGTTCCCGGGCCATTTCCTTGTTGTTCAGGCCCTGGACCATTTTGTACAACACCTGGCTTTCGCGCGGCGTCAGCTCGTTATCGGTGTTTTGGTCAGTGGCGAGCCGCTGGGCGATCTCGGCGCTGTAGAACGTGCCGCCGCTGATGATGGCTTCGATGGCCGCGATGATTTCCCGCGACGGCGCGTTCTTGAGCACGTAGCCGCTGGCGCCGGAGCGCACGGATTCGCTCACGTACTCGTAATTGTCGTACATGCTGAGGATGAGGATCTTGAGGTGGGGGTATTGCTTGCCCAGCAGCCGGGTCAGCTCGAGCCCGTTCTTATCCTTGAGGCCGATGTCCATCAGCAGCAGGTCTGGCTGGCAGCGACCGACCATTTCGATCGCCTGTGCGCCGTTCTCGGCTTCGCCCACCACGTCCAGTTGCGGCATCACCGACAGCAGGGCCTTGATGCCGTCGCGGACCAGGGAGTGATCATCGACCAGCGCGACGCGAATCACGGGGGGCAGGTTCATCGGCAAGTGCTCTTGTTGGAAGGGGCACGCATCAGCTTTCCGTTACCGAAAGATTCATGGGCAGCAGGATGTCCAGTTCGCTTCGTCCCGGTACCGAGGTCACTTCCAGGCGTCCGCCGAAATGCTCGACCCGTTCGCGGATATTGCGCAGGCCGATGCCGGCATGGCCGCGTTCTACTTGCGGGACGTTGAAGCCCATCCCATCATCGACCACCGTCAGGCGCAAGGATTGGCTGGAGCCGAACAGGGTGATGCCGACGCTTTTCGCCCCGGCATGGCGCTCGATATTGGTCAGGGCTTCCTGGGCAATGCGGAACAGCGAGACAGGGGCGCCATTCTCCAGGCGGCAATCGAATTCGTTGCTTCGGTAGGAGACTTCCAGCCCGCTGCGCTGTTGGAACTCGGTCGCGAGCTGGCCGATGGCGGCGGGCAGGCCCAGGGTGTCGAGCAGGGACGAGCGCAAGTCGTGGGAGATGCTGCGGATCTCGCCGATGGCTTCGCCCAGCCGGTCAGTCGCGTTCTTCAGGATGCCCAGGCCGTTTTCCTGGCCGTTCTCCAGCACGTGGCTGGCCAGTTCGAACTGGAATTTTATCGACACCAGCAACTGGCTGATGCCGTCGTGCAGCTCGCGCGAGACCCGCGAGCGTTCTTCTTCCTGCAAGCTGACGATGCGCTGGTTCAGGCGCTGCAGCTTTTTGTCGGCCAGGCGATGTTCGCTGACGTTGAGGGTCATGCCGCCAGCGAACACCAGCAGGACCGCCACCAGGGCAATGGCGGCGATGGCTTGCATGGTGCTGTGGATGCCACGGGCAACTTCGTCGCGGGCTTGCTGGGTGGCGCGCTCGACATCCTCCAGGTAAATCCCGGTGCCGAGCATCCAGCCCCATTTGTCGAGCATCACGACATAGGCCAACTTGTCGGTGACCTGGCCGGAAGAGGGCTTGTTCCAGGCGTAGCGCTGGAACCCTTCGCCTGACTCGGCGCTCTTGATCAGCGCCTGGATGACCGGCAGGCCGTGGGGATCCTTCATGTCCCACAGGTATTGCCCCACCAGTTCCGACTGACGGGCGTGCATGAGGCTGCGGCCCTGGCGGTCGTACACGAAAAAGTACCCGTTGATGCCGAAGCTGAGTTTGCGCAGTTCTTCCAGTACCTGCTGTTGCGCGCGCTCGTCCCCGCGGCCGTTGTCATACAGCGGGGCGATCAGGCTCTGCGCCATCTCGACATAGTTCTTCAGCTCAGCGCGCTTGCTTGCCAGGATGCTGTCTTCGATCAGTTGAGCCTGTTGGTCGCCCAACTGGCGATTGAGCGAGATCACCAGGGCGCAGATGACCGCGATGGCCAGGACCAGCGGCAGAATCCCAAGGGCGACGATCTTGTGTTTGAGCAGCATCTGTACTCCTGTCGGGCTCGACGGGATGGAGGTGAATGGTGGGCATCATAACTCTGTGGGAGCAAAGCTTGCTCGCGATCACGTCGGATCAGCCAGCATTGTTGCTACCAGACGCACCGCTATCGCGAGCAAGCTTTGCTCCCACAGCAATTGTCCTGCATTTGATTGCATAGGCTTTCATAGAGCAATCCAACAAGTATCTACGTAGAACTACGTAGGTGCCCCGTACGTAGTACTGCGGATTTATTTATTGACGACTTGCAGGGATATTGGGCCGGCTCCGAATAGCCGGGGCACACTATAAAAACAATCGCCGCAATCCACTGGATATCGGCAGGAGACATGCAATGACAACCCGTCTGGTTAAACACCTCGCCTGGTTTGCCGTGGCTGTTCTGGGAGCCTGTGCGTTGAGTGTCGTGGCCTTGCGCCGCGGCGAACCCATCAACGCTCTCTGGATCGTCGTCGCAGCCGTGGCCATCTACCTGGTCGCCTACCGCTACTACAGCCTCTTCATCGCCAACAACGTGATGCAACTCGATGCGCGCCGGGCCACCCCTGCCGTGCTCAACAACGATGGCCTGGACTACGTCCCGACCAACAAGCACATTCTGTTCGGCCACCATTTCGCGGCCATCGCTGGCGCCGGGCCCCTGGTCGGGCCGGTATTGGCGGCGCAGATGGGCTACCTGCCCGGCACACTCTGGCTGATCGCCGGCGTGGTGCTGGCCGGTGCGGTGCAGGATTTCATGGTCCTGTTCCTGTCCACCCGTCGCAACGGTCGCTCCCTGGGCGACATGGTGCGCGAGGAAATGGGCCGCATCCCTGGCACCATCGCGCTGTTCGGCTGCTTCCTGATCATGATCATCATCCTCGCGGTGCTGGCGCTGATCGTGGTCAAGGCCCTGGCCGAGAGCCCGTGGGGCATCTTCACGGTGATGGCGACCATCCCGATCGCGATGTTCATGGGCATCTATATGCGCTACATCCGCCCGGGCCGCATCGGTGAAATCTCTGTGATCGGCGTGCTGTTGCTGCTGGGCTCGATCTGGCTGGGCGGGCAGATCGCTGCCGACCCGGTCTGGGCCAAGGCTTTTTCCTTCACCGGGATCCAGATCACCTGGATGTTGATCGGCTACGGCTTTGTCGCGGCGGTGCTGCCGGTGTGGCTGATCCTGGCGCCGCGGGACTACCTGTCGACCTTCCTCAAGATCGGCACCATCGTCGCCCTGGCGATCGGCATCCTGGTCACCATGCCTGAGCTGAAAATGCCGGCGCTGACCCAGTTCACCGACGGCACCGGGCCGGTGTGGAAGGGCGGGCTGTTCCCGTTCCTGTTCATCACCATCGCCTGCGGCGCGGTCTCGGGCTTCCACGCGCTGATCTCCTCGGGCACCACGCCCAAACTCTTGGATAACGAAACCAACGCCCGCTACATCGGTTACGGCGGCATGCTGATGGAGTCCTTCGTGGCGATCATGGCGATGGTGGCCGCTTCGGTGATCGAGCCGGGCGTGTACTTCGCCATGAACAGCCCGGCGGCGATCGTCGGCGGTGACGTGGTGGCCGTGGCCCAGACGGTCAGCAGCTGGGGTTTTGCAATCACCCCCGAGGCGCTGCAAGCGGTGGCCAAGGACATCGGCGAAACCACCGTTCTGGCCCGTGCCGGCGGTGCGCCGACCCTGGCGGTGGGGATCGCGCAGATCCTGCACTCGGTGTTGCCGGGTGAGAACACCATGGCGTTCTGGTACCACTTCGCGATCCTGTTCGAAGCGCTGTTCATCCTCACCGCGGTGGACGCCGGCACCCGTGCCGGGCGGTTCATGTTGCAGGACTTGCTCGGCTCGTTCGTGCCTTCGCTCAAGCGCACCGAATCCTGGTCGGCCAACCTGATCGCCACCGCCGGTTGCGTGGCGATGTGGGGCTACCTGCTGTACCAGGGCGTGATCGATCCGCTGGGTGGCATCAACACCTTGTGGCCGCTGTTCGGCATCTCCAACCAGATGCTGGCCGGTATCGCCCTGATGCTCGCCACCGTGGTGCTGATCAAGATGAAGCGCCAGCGCTACGTCTGGGTGACCATGCTGCCGGCGGCCTGGCTGCTGATCTGCACCACCACCGCGGGCCTGATCAAGCTGTTCGACGCCAACCCGGCGATCGGCTTCCTGGCCCTGGCGCGCAAATACAACGATGCCCTGACCGCCGGCCAGATCCTGGCTCCGGCCAAGAGCATCGAGCAGATGCAGCATGTGGTGTACAACGCTTATACCAACGCAACGCTGACGGTGTTGTTCCTGCTGGTGGTCTTCAGCATCCTGTTCTACGCGCTCAAGGTCGGCATCGCCGCCTGGGGCACCAAGGAACGCACGGACAAGGAAGCGCCATTCCAGGCTCTGCCGGACGCTTGATAGGGGATTGCAACAATGTTCAATGACTTGAGTCGCCTGGGTAAATACCTCGGTCAGGCCGCCCGCCTGATGGTCGGCATGCCCGACTACGACAACTACGTCGAGCACATGCAAACCAAGCACCCGGACAAACCGTTGATGGACTACGAGGCGTTCTTTCGCGAACGCCAGGAGGCCCGTTACGGTGGCAAGGGTGGGCCCAAGTGCTGTTGAGTTGAGGTAAACCCATGTGGGAGCGGGCTTGCTCGCGAAGGCGGAGTGTCAGTTAACGTTAAAGTCGACTGATACACCGCTTTCGCGAGCAAGCCCGCCCCCACAGTTGTTTTCGGGGGATCTCGGGGGCGCGTATCATCAGTCGGCCAGCAACACCGCCGCATCGAAGCCCACTCGCAAATTGCCCCAATGACGGCCGTCGAAGAAGAACGGTACGTCGATCTCGGTCATGATTTCCCCGGTATCGCGCAGGTAAGTCTGTAGCAGGAAGCGCTGGACATTGCCCGCTGCACGCAAGCCGATCGGGTCGTTGAAGATTCGCTTGTTGCGGCACACCGGCAAATCCACCGCTCGGTCGCCGGTCGGCGTCTTCGAGACCCAGCTGTTGTTCACCGGGCAATAGCCCTTGCTGTCGACAATGAACGAAACCTTGCCACCCGGCGTGCTGCGGGTGAGTTTGTCGCATTCTTCCTGGCAGACCTGGGCAAAGCGTTCGGTGTAGCTGGCCATGTACTGCTTGGGGTCGGTGCCGGGAATCAACTGGTAATTCTGATCGAACAGGTTCAGGCCTTCGCCTTGCAGCGCCTCCAGGCGAGCCTGGAGCGTATCGCGGCACTCACTGGCGCGGGTGATGGCGGCATCGAGCTTGCCGTGGCCGAGCACGAAGCGACCCAACAATGCCTGGACCTTTTCGGCCACGCCGGACAGGTCGCGGGTGGCCGTCGCCGAATGCTGCATGCGCTGGTCGATCAACTGGCTGTCGGCATGAATCTGGGTGACCCGGTCGTTGATCCCCGTGTTGCTGTCGGCGAACTGCTGGATATGGGTCGCAATGTCCGCCAGCTTGCCGTTGGTGGACTCGAAATCGCCGATCATGCTTTCAAAATGACCGGAGGCGCGTTCCACCACTTTCTGGGTTTCCCGGGCGCTGTGGCTGATCTGGGTGGTCTGTTCGTGGGTGGAGCTGACTTCATCGAGCATGGCGTCGATGTTGCGTGAGATGTCATCGGTGGCCCGGCTGACGTTTTGTGCCAGGGTCCGCACTTCATCGGCCACCACCGCGAAGCCACGGCCGCTTTCGCCGGCCCGGGCGGCTTCGATGGCGGCGTTGAGGGCCAGCAGGTTGGTCTGGGCAGAGATCTGCTGGATCAACCCGACAATCGACTTGATGCTTGAGGAACGTTGGTTCAAGGCGCTTACCAGCGTGGCAAATTCACCGAGGCTGCTGGAGATCTCGCTGATGTTGCCGGTCACTTCCAGCAGCTCGGCGTAGGAGTCGCGGGCCATGCTCAGGTTCTGGGCGGTGGTGCTGGAGATGCCTTGGGTCTGGCGTGAGACTTCTTCGATGCGGCCTACGGCGGTGTTGCTCTGGTCCATGACTTCCTTGGCGAAACGGGCCTGGTGGGTGGCACTGTCGCTGGAATCGCTGATGTTCTTCAACGAGCGGGCCGATTCGACGGCGATGTGCACGGTCAGCGCCTGGACGTTGCTGATGATCTCCCGTTGCTTGGCCAGGAAGCGGTTGCAAGTGTCGGCCAGCACGCGGATCTCGTCGTGAGTCACCAGCGGCAGGTCCTTGGAGAGGTCGCCTTCGCCGTTGGCGATCTCTTCCAGGGCCTTGGTCATGGCGGTGACGGGGCGCACGATGAGGTGACGCAAATACCAGACCATGAAGCTGATCATGCCCAGCGTCAGGAGCGCGCCGAAGAGCAGGGCATGGGTGAGGCTGTCGAGCCGGCCTTCGATTTGCGCCAGCAAGGCGCCGTCCAACTGCGCGTTGCGCAACTGCAGCACGATCTCGGCGCGGGTGCTGAGGGCCACCCAGTACAGCAAGCCGCTGACCAGCACCAACAGGAAAAGGCTCGACAGTTTTTTGGTGAGGGTATCGAAAAATCGCATCTCGATAGACTCGTACAAGGCCTTCAACGTCTGCATGCCGCTGCTCCTGGGCAAAAAAATCTCTCAATGGAATACATTCGACCGCGAGCGCCAAAGCTTTAGCGGGGATAGGGCGATTTGATATCACTCTTGAGATTCTGTTGTTTTTCAAGCCTCCCATGAAGAGGGGATAGAGATGTCAACACCTGCTGGAGCAAATTAGACGAAAGTCGTACTAGCGCCTTGCCCAGTGACTGCTACGGTTTGAAGGGCAAAACAATAAAAACAACACGGGAGAACAGCTCCATGTCGACTCAAAAGCAAGAAGCCGCGCGTGCCTACTGGACGGAGAACCTGCGCTGGATGCTGGTGCTGCTGGCCATCTGGTTCCTGGTGTCGTTCGGCTTTGGCATTTTGTTGGTTGATTCACTCAACACCATCAGCTTCTTCGGTACCCCGCTGGGGTTCTGGTTTGCCCAGCAGGGCTCCATTTATGTCTTTGTGCTCGAGATTTTCTTCTATGTCTGGAAGATGAATCAGCTCGATCGCAAATATGACGTTCACGAAGACTGAGGCCGACAAACATGGACACTCAAACCCTGATCTATTTGTTCGTCGGAGCGTCCTTTGCGCTCTACATCGGGATCGCCATCTGGACGCGTGCCGGTTCTACCAGTGAGTACTACATCGCGAGCAAGGGCGTGCATCCGGTGCTGAACGGGATGGCTACCGGTGCTGACTGGATGTCGGCGGCTTCGTTCATTTCCATGGCGGGCATTATCGCTTTCGCCGGTTATGACGGCTCGGTCTACCTGATGGGCTGGACCGGCGGCTACGTGCTCCTGGCCATGTGCCTGGCGCCTTACCTGCGAAAATTCGGCAAATTCACCGTACCTGAATTCGTCGGAGCGCGTTATTACTCCCAGACCGCCCGGGTGGTGGCGGTGATCTGCGTGATCTTCATTTCCTTTACTTACGTGGCCGGACAGATGCGTGGCGTGGGTATCGTCTTTTCTCGTTACTTGGAAGTCGATATCAACACAGGCGTCATGATCGGCATGGCCATCGTGTTCTTTTACTCGGTACTCGGTGGCATGAAGGGCATCACCTACACCCAGGTGGCGCAATATTGCGTGATGATTTTTGCCTACATGGTGCCGGCCATTTATATCTCGATGATGATCACCGGCAATCCGATTCCGCAACTGGGCTTTATCAGTGAAGTGGCCAGTACGGGGCAGAGCGTGATCGAGCGGCTCAACGGCCTGGGTGCCGAGTTGGGTTTCACCGCCTATACCAATGGCACCAAATCGACCATGGATGTGTTTTTCATCACCATGGCGCTGATGGTGGGTACTGCGGGCCTGCCTCATGTGATCGTGCGTTTCTTTACCACGCCGACCGTGCGTGATGCCCGCAAGTCCGCAGGCTATGCCTTGTTGTTCATTGCTATTCTCTACACCACCGCACCGGCCATTGCAGCCTTTGCTCGCACCAATTTGCTGACCTCCATTCCCAACGTCAGTTACACCACTGCGCCGAACTGGCTCAAGACCTGGGAGAACTCGGGCCTTATTGCCTGGGTGGACAAGAACAACGATGGGATTATCCAGTATGGCCCGGGGGCGGCCCTGGTCGGTGCGCCGAGCTTCACTGACGAGCGAGGGGCATATGAGCAGCGGTTGCTGAAGAACCAGGTCTCGCCAGTGGCCAACGAACTCTATGTCGATAACGACATCATGGTATTGGCCAACCCCGAGATTGCCGGCTTGCCGGGCTGGGTCATCGCATTGATCGCCGCCGGTGGGCTGGCGGCGGCACTTTCGACGGCTGCGGGGCTGTTGCTGGTGATCTCAACCTCGATCTCCCATGATTTGCTCAAGAGCAACATCATGCCCAGGATCAGCGAGAAGCAGGAGTTGCTCGCTGCACGTATCGCTGCCGGCGTGGCGGTATTGATTGCCGGGCTGTTCGGCATCTATCCGCCCGCATTCGTTGCCCAGGTGGTTGCGTTCGCCTTCGGGTTGGCTGCGTCATCGTTCTTCCCGGTCATTGTCATGGGGATTTTCTCCAAGCGCATGAACCGTGAAGGTGCGATTGCCGGGATGATCGTCGGCCTGACGTTCACATTCACCTACATCGTCTACTTCAAATTCATCAACCCGACGATGAACACTGCCGAACATTGGTGGCTGGGTGTTTCCCCTGAAGGCATCGGCACGTTGGGGATGCTCTTCAACTTCGCGGCCGCTCTGGTGGTGTCACGCTTCACCGCACCGCCACCGGAGCACATCCAGCACCTGGTCGAAGACATTCGCGTCCCGAGAGGAGCCGGTGCTGCCATCGACCACTGAGCAATCCAAGACTAGGAGGGGGAAATAATCAAGGGCGCCGGACTCATCATCCGGCGCCCTTGATTGCATGCAGAGTCAAGCGGGGAAGTGTCAGAAAGATTTACTGGGAATCATTCTCAAAGTATATTCGCTCTCATTCCTATCCCTCTGTGAGTGCGCGTCTTGAATCGTTCCACCCCTTTCGCTTATCGGAATACTCTCGTCAAATGTGTTTTACCCGCGCTGTCCTGCTGCTTGATGGCAAGCCCTTCGTGGGCGCAGGGCACTGTTGAGCTGCCGGCCACGGACATCCAGGGCAGTCGTGTCAATCAGGACGAGGGCTATACGACGTCGCAAGCCAGCACGGCGAGCAAGAGCGATGTACCGATCAAGGAAGAAGCGCAATCGATCAACGTGGTGACTCCGCAGACCCTGGATGACTATCAGGTGCGTTCGCTGAGCGACGCGATGAAGTTCGTCAGCGGTGTCAGCCAGGGCAACACCCTGGGCGGTTCGCGGGACTCGCTGGTCAAGCGTGGTTTTGGTACCAACGACGACGGCTCGATCCTGCGCGATGGCGTGCGTTCGAACCTGGGGCACAACTTCAGCGCCACCACCGACCGCGTCGAAGTGCTCAAGGGACCGGCCTCGATGCTGTACGGCGCGTTGGAGCCTGGCGGCCTGGTCAACGTCATCAGCAAGAAGCCCGAATACACCCAAAGCACCACGTTGAGCGGTTCGGCCTACAGCGAAGGCGGCGGCACCATGGCCCTGGACACCACCGGGCCGCTGGGCGATACCGGTTTGGCCTATCGCTTGATTGCCGAGCGCGGCCACGAGGACTACTGGCGCAACTATGGCGTCAATGAGAGCACGCTGGTGGCGCCGTCCCTGGCTTGGACGGGGGAGCGGGCTTCGTTGAACCTCAGTTATGAGTACAACGAATACTCCAATCCGTTTGACCGGGGCACGGTGTTCACCAATGGGCATCCGGCCGATATCGATTACGACAAGCGTCTGGATGAGCCTTGGGCCAAGAGCGTGGGAATTCGCGAAACGGCGACGGCGCGCTTTGAGTACGAGCTGAGCGAGGATTGGAAAACGCGGGTCACCTATGGCTGGAACAATGATCGGTACAGTCTTTCGATTGCACAGCCGAGCCTGTCAAAAACCGGTGTTTTTCAGCGGGCCGCCAACGGTGCTCATTACGACGACGAAACTCGTTACGCCAGTTGGGATTTCATGGGTAAGCAGGAGCTGTTCGGTCAGCGTCATGACTTGCTGATGGGCGTTGATAATCAGGTGTCGGATCAGTTTCGTGGCAAGACTTATCGTGGAAAGGCTCAGTCTGGTTTCGATATTACGTCGCCGGTTTATGGCGGTCTGGCTGAGCCCAGTGTGATCAGTCCAACTCAAAGCGACCTGCGCAACCAGTTGAATTCCAGTTCTGTCTATTTGAAGGACAACTGGCATCTCGATGATCGCTGGATTTTGGTATTGGGAGGTCGTTATCAACATTACGATCAATACAGCGACCAGGGACTTGGCAGTGATTACGAAGTCAATCGCGATGACAACGGTGACGCCTTCGTACCATTCCTCGGGCTGGTCTACAAAGCCACCGACACCCTGTCGTTGTACGGCAACTACAGCCGGTCATTCAAGCCAAATGACACCGTGGACGACGCCGGCAATACCTTCGATCCGGAAGAGGGCCGCAGCTATGAAATCGGCGCCAAGTACGATCTGCTACCGGGCTTGAATATCAACCTGGCGCTGTTCGACATCGTGAAGAAAAACGTCGTAACGTCCACCACCGTCAACGCCGTGACTCTGTCGGAAGCCGCAGGCAAGGTCGGCTCGCAAGGCCTGGAACTCGACATCACTGGTCGTCTGGCCGAGCGCTGGGACCTGATCGGTACCTACGCCTATACCCACACAGAAATACTTGATGACCCTAAAAACGAAGGTCACCGTCTCTCCGACGCCCCCAAACACACCGCCAGCCTTTACCTGAGTCACCACCTGAACGTGCCTGCCGAATTCGGTGCCTGGCATGCCGGTGCCGGCGCCCGCTACGTCGGCGAACGCGCGGCCAACAACGCCAACGACTTCTGGCTCAGCAGCTACACCGTAGCCGACGCCTTCCTGCGCTGGGAGTCGCCCGTGCTGGGGCACAAGACCTCGTTGCAACTGAACGTCGACAACCTCTTCGACAAGCAGTACTACCCGTCATCTACCGGCAGCCAACTGCAAGTCAATGTCGGTGAACCACGTACCGCTCGCCTGAGTGCCAGCGTAACGTTCTGATCGATTCAGAAAACAAAATGCCCGGACTTTGAAGTCCGGGCATTTTTTTTGGGGCATCACCGTTACATTCCGGCCGTCATCGCGAACAAGCTCGCTCATCACAAAACCCTGTGGGAGCGAGCTTGCTCGCGATGACGGTAGAACTGACCCAGGCAATTGCAGGGCTGCGAATCACCGAAACGCCGGCACCACCTGCTGGATGAACAGTTCCAGGGATTTCTTCTTCTCGGCGTGGGGCAGGCTGTTGTCGCACCAGAAGCTGAACTCATCCACGCCCAGTTCCTGGTAATACTTGATCCGCTCGATGATTTCCTGCGGCGTGCCGATCATGGTGTTCTTGCGGATGTTTTCCAGTTGGAACTCCGGGCGCTCGGCGAATTTTTCTTCCGGGCTTGGCGCCAGGAAACCGTTGACCGGCACTTGCTTGTTGCCGAACCAGGCATCGAAGGTGCGATAGAACTTCGAGATCGCCTGGGCGCCAATCTTCCAGCCTTCCGGATCGTCCACGGCATGGACGTGGGTGTGGCGCAGCACCATCAATTGGGGGCGTGGCACGTCGGGGTTGTTGTCCAGGGCGGCCTGGAACTTGTTCTTCAGGTCCAGGACTTCTTCATCGCCCTTCATCAACGGCGTGACCATCACGTTGCAGCCGTTGGCGACGGCGAAGTTGTGGGAGTCCGGGTCGCGGGCGGCGATCCACATCGGCGGGTGTGGTTTGCGGATTGGCTTGGGCACGCTGGTGGAGGTGGGAAACTTCCAGATTTCGCCGTCATGGGCGTAGTCGCCTTGCCACAGGGCGCGCACTACCGGGACCATCTCACGCAGGGCCTGGCCGCCGGAGGAGGCCGGCATGCCGCCAGCCATGCGGTCGAACTCCACCTGATAGGCGCCCCGGGCCAGGCCGACTTCCATGCGGCCGTTGCTGATCACGTCCAGCAGCGCGCATTCGCCGGCCACCCGCAGCGGGTGCCAGAACGGCGCGATGATGGTGCCGGCGCCCAGGTGGATGGTGGTGGTCTTGCCGGCCAGGTATGCAAGCAGCGGCATCGGGCTCGGCGAGATGGTGTATTCCATGGCGTGGTGTTCGCCGATCCACACGGTGCTGAAACCGCCGGCCTCGGCCAACAGGGTCAGCTCGCTCAGGTCTTCGAACAGCTGGCGATGGCTGACGCTTTCGTCCCAGCGCTCCATGTGTACGAACAGGGAAAATTTCATGGCGCTATCTCTTGTAGTTGACGATCGGTTCAGGCGAGGACGGGCAGGGCGCCCATCTTGCCGTGGCAATAAACCAGCGGCCCCGGTGTGTGCTGCGGGACGATCAGGTTTTTCACTGCGCCGACCATGATGGCGTGGTCGCCGCCTTCGTACTCGCGCCACAGTTCGCATTCGATGATGGCGGTGGCATTGCTCAGCAGCGGGTTACCCAACTCGCTCAAGGTCCATTCGATGCCCTGGGCCTTGTCCTTGCCTTTGCGGGCGAAGGCATAGGCTTCATTCTGCTGGCCGCCGGAGAGCAGGTGGATGGCGAAGCGCTTGTTCTTGATCAGTACCGGGTAGGAATCGGAGCTGTAGTTGGGGCAGAACAGCACCAGCGCCGGGTCCATCGACAATGAGCTGAAGGCGCTGGCGGTGAGGCCGACGATTTGCCCGTCGTCATCGAGGGTGGTGATCACGGTCACGCCGGACGGGAACGAGCCCATGACTTGTTTGTAGACGCTGGCATCGATCATCGGACGATCCTCGGGCTTTATCGGTTGTGGGCATGCAATGTTCATCAATGGGCCCCCGCGGCTTTGTTCAGGTCGCTCTCGGCCCATTGGGTGTAGACGCAGGCATCGGCGGTGGCCCAACGCACGCGCACCGGGTCGCCGGCCTTGAGTGGCATGCCGGCGGAGGACAGCGCCTTGACCGTCATGGCCGTGCCGCCGGACGTCACCACACTGCAGGTCTGGCTTTCACCCAGGAACAGCACTTCGACGACCTTGGCCGAGACCTCATTCCAGCCGGCCGCCAAGGGTTCCCGGGCGGCTTGTTCGACGCTCAGGGCGAGGGCTTTTTCCGGGCGCACCATCAGCAGCACGTCCTGCCCGGTTTGCAGGCCGGCGGTCAGGCGGATCGACAGCGACTGGCCTTCGAAGGTCGCCACCGCGTTGCCCTGGGCCTTGAGCTTGAGGAAGTTGGAGTTGCCCAGAAACGAGGCCACGAATGCGTTCGGCGGGTTCTGGTAGAGGTCATAGCCGCTGCCCAGGCCGACGATCTTGCCGTGGCTGAAAATGGCGATGCGCTGGGACAGGCGCATGGCTTCTTCCTGGTCATGGGTGACGTAGACGATGGTGATGCCCAGGCGTCGATGCAATTGGCGCAGTTCATCCTGCAAGTCTTCACGGAGCTTTTTGTCCAGGGCGCCGAGTGGTTCATCCATCAGCAGGATGCGTGGCTCATAGACCAGCGCCCGGGCAATTGCTACACGCTGCTGCTGGCCGCCGGACAGTTGCGAAGGGCGGCGGTGGGCGAACGGTTCCAACTGCACCAGCTTGAGCATGGCATCGACCCGGCGATCACGTTCAGCCGCCGCCAGTTTGCGAATCGCCAACGGAAAGGCAATGTTGTCGCGCACCGACAGATGGGGGAACAGCGAGTAACGCTGGAACACCATGCCGATGTCGCGTTTGTGCGGCGGTACGTTGACCAGGGATTTGCCGCCCACCAGGATCTCGCCGCTGCTGGGGGTTTCAAACCCGGCCAGCATCGACAACGTGGTGCTCTTGCCCGAGCCGCTGGAGCCGAGGAAGGTCAGGAATTCGCCGTCCTGGATCTCCAGGGAAATATCGTCCACGGCGGCAAAGTCGCCGTAGTGCTTGTTCAGGTTGCGCAGGCTGACCAGGGTCTTGTTGTTCTGTTGTGCGGGGTCTTTGACGGCACTCATCGTGTTCTCCTAGGCGCTCAGGCGCTGATTTCATTGCGCCGACGCAGGGCGGCGGCGATCACCATCACCAAGATCGAGAGGCCGATCAGCAGCGTCGAAGCGACGGCGATCACAGGCGTCAGGTCCTGGCGCAGGGTGGTCCACATCTTGACGGGCAAGGTTTGCAGGGTCGGGCTGGCCATCATCACGCTCAGCACCACCTCATCCCACGACACCAGGAACGCGAACAAGGCGCCGGCGACCATGCCTGGGCGAATGGCGGGGAAGGTCACCTTGAACACCGCTTGCAGGCGTGAGGCGCCGCAGATGACCGCTGCGTCCTCGATGGACTGGTCGAACAGCTTGAGCGAGTTGATGATCGAGATGATGGTGAACGGCAGTGCGACGATGACGTGGCTGACCACGAACGCGAACATCGTCCCGGTGTAACCCAGTTTCAGGAACAGCGCGTACACCGCCACGGCGATGATCACCAGCGGCACGATCATCGGCAGGGTGAACAGGCCGTAGAGCATTTCCCGACCCGGGAAGCGTCCACGTACCAGGGCAAACGCGGTCGGCAGGCCCAGCGCCACGGCGCAGACAGTGGTCAGTACCGCGACCTTGAGGCTGGTCAGCGCCGCGCTCATCCAGTCGGGATTGGAAAAGAACTGGCCGTACCATTTGAGTGTCCAGCCCGGTGGCGGGAAGACCAGCCATTGGGACGAACCGAATGACAGCAGCACGATGAACACGATCGGCAGCAGCAGGAACAGCGCGATCAGGCCGGTGGTGAAATACAGGCCGAACCGCATGCGCCGGCTCATGGCATTGGGAGTCAGGAGCATGACGGCTTACCTCGCGTTGCTGGCACCCACCGGGGATTCCGGCTGGAGCTTCAGGTAGAAGTAGAACAACACCAGGGTGATCGCCACCAACAAGGCGGCGCCGGCGCTGGCCAGGCCCCAATTGAGGAACGACTGCACCTGCTGGATGATGAATTCAGGCAACATCATGTTCTGCGCGCCGCCCAGCAGTGCCGGGGTCACGTAGTAACCGAGGGACATCACGAACACCATCAGCCCACCGGAGAACAGCCCCGGCCGGCACAGCGGCAGGAACACCCGGAAGAAGTTGGTCCAGGGGCTGGCGCCGCAGATCGAACCGGCCTGCAGGATCATCGGGTCGATGGCCTGCATGGTCGCCTGCAGCGGCAGGACGATGAACGGGATCATGATGTAGCTCATGCCGATCACCACGCCGGTGAGGTTGTGCACCATCTCCAGTGGCTGGTCGATGATGCCTATGGCCATCAATGCCTTGTTGATCACCCCGGAGGCTTGCAGCAGCACCAGCCAGGAGTAGGTGCGGGCCAGCAGGCTGGTCCACATCGACAGCAGCACGATGTTCAGCATCCAGCGCCCCCAACCACGGGGCACCAGGGTGATGGCCCAGGCCAGGGGGAAACCCAGCAGCAGGCTGAACAGCGTTACCAGCCCGGCCACCGAAAAGGTGTTGAGCAACACCCGGGTGTAGGCTGAGTTGGCGAACAGTTGCTCGTAGTTGCCCAACCCAGGCACGGGCTCCAGCACCCCGCGCAGCAGCAGGCCGATCAGCGGCGCCAGGAAGAACAGGCCGAGGAACAGCAGGGCGGGGAGCAGGTTGCCGGCCCCGCGCCAGCGCTGTATCAGCGACGGTGCTTGCGGTGCAACGGCCTGGGCGGTTGCCACACCGGCAGCGCCAGTGGCGCTCCCGGTGTGCCGGTGTGCCGTTGCCGACATTTTCATTTGACCAGCCATTCGTTCCACCGTGTCGCGATGTCCTGACCGTTCTTGGCCCAGTACGCGAAATCAAGCGTAATCTGATCCTTGGCGTAGGCGGTCGGCAGGTTGGGGGCAAGCACCGAATCCAGGCGCGCGATGCTGTCGACGTTGACCGGCGCATAGGCCGTCAGGTTGGAGAAGTCGGCCTGGCCCTTGGCGCTGCTGGCGTTAGCCAGGAATTTCATGGCTGCGGCCTTGTTTTTCGAGCCTTTGGGGATGACCAGGATGTCGGCCATGACCAGGTTCTGTTTCCAGCTCACGCCCACCGGTGCACCGTCCTGTTGCAGGGCATAGATGCGACCGTTCCAGAACTGTCCAAGGCTTGCCTCACCCGAGGCCAGCAACTGTTGCGACTGCGCGCCACCGCCCCACCAGACGATGTCTTTCTTGATGGTGTCGAGTTTCTTGAAGGCGCGGTCCAGGTCCAGCGGGTAGAGCTTGTCTGCGGCGACGCCATCGGCCAGCAGGGCCAGCTCGAGCACGCCGGGGCTTGGCCATTTGTACAGGGCGCGTTTGCCGGGGTAGGTCTTGGTGTCGAACAGTGCGGACCAATCCTGGGGCTTGCCAGCACCGAGCTTGCCTTCGTTGTAACCGAGTACGAAGGAGAAGTAGAACGAACCGACGCCGTGGTCGGAGACGAAGCGCGGGTCGATCTTGTCGCGCTGGATAACCGAGAAGTCCAGGGGCTCGAGCAGGCCTTCGGCAGCGGCGCGCAAGGCGAAGTCCGCCTCGACGTCGACCACGTCCCACTGCACGTTGCCGCTTTCGACCATGGCCTTGAGTTTGCCGTAGTCGGTGGGGCCATCCTGGACCACGGTGATGCCGCTGGCCCTGCTGAACGGGTCGGCCCAGGCCTGCTTCTGCGCGTCCTGGGTGCTGCCGCCCCAACTGACGAAGTTGACGCTCTCAGCGGCCATCGTTGCTTGGCTGGTGACACTCAACAGGCCGGCAAAAAGAATTGCGGCTGCACTTTTCTTCAACACCATTTTCACGCCCTCATTGTTGTGTTTATTGAATGGGCTTCTGTTCGCCCACTTATCGGGAGCATTGGTCCTACTGGCCTTGCGGGCGACCGTGCCAAGGGTTGGCTGGAACGCTCGGTCTATGGAATATCATATTATGGTATTCCAAACTTTCTGCAAGCATTTTGCCGTACCGGCTATCTGTCCGAGGGCAGATTTTTCCCTGTCATTGCTGGGTCGAACCCGTTGGAGCGGGCTTGCTCGCTCCCACAGGTTTTTCTGTTATCCGGTGAAGGGAATGCTCTCTATCACCTCCAAGTCATACCCCGTTAACCCCGCGTACTTGAGCGGTGGTCCCAGGTGGCGCAATTTGCCGACGCCCAGGTCCTGCAGAATCTGCGCCCCGGTGCCTACTTCAGAATAGATGCGCGATTGCGACCGGCTGAACTGTCGTGGCGGCTGGGTCAGTTGCGGCACTCGCTCGAGCAGCGCCTGGGACGATTCGTGGTTGGCCAGCACGACCACCACGCCACGACCTTCTTCGGCTACTCGCTGCAGGGCCGCCCATAGCGTCCAATTGGAAGGGCCGTTGTATTCGGCGCCCACCAGGTCCCGCAGCGGGTCGATCACGTGCACCCGCGCCAGCGTAGGCTCATCCCGGCGAATGTCGCCCATCACCATCGCCATGTGCACGCCACCTTCGATGCGATCTTCAAAGGTGAACAAACGGAAGGTGCCATGCACTGTAGGCAGTTCCCGTTCACCGATGCGCACCACGGTGTGCTCGGTGCTCAGGCGGTAGTGGATCAGGTCGGCGATGGTGCCGATCTTGATCCCGTGCTTGCGGGCGAAAACCTCCAGGTCCGGCCGGCGGGCCATGGTGCCGTCATCGTTCATCACTTCGACGATCACCGATGCCGGTGTGAAACCTGCCAGGCGCGCCAGGTCGCAACCGGCTTCGGTGTGCCCGGCGCGGGTCAATACACCGCCTTCCTTGGCCCGCAGCGGGAAGATATGCCCCGGCTGCACGATATCGCTGGGCCCCGCATCGGCGGCCACGGCGGCGGCGACAGTGCGTGCCCGGTCGGCAGCGCAAATACCGGTGGTCACGCCCGTGGCGGCCTCGATGGAGACGGTGAACGCAGTGCTGAACACACTGCCGTTACTCGGCACCATTTGCTCAAGGCCCAGGCGCTGGCAGTGTTCGTCGGTCAGGGTCAGGCAAATCAACCCGCGCGCTTCGCGGGCCATGAAGCTGATGGCCTGGGCGTTGCAACAGTCGGCGGCCAGCAGCAGGTCGCCTTCGTTTTCCCGATCTTCGTCATCCACCAGCAACACCATCTTGCCCAGGCGGTAGTCTTCGATGATTTCCTGAATGCTGTTAAAGGCCATGTCGGGCTCTCTTTGTTTTGATGGGGCTTGCTGGAAGGATGTTGTGGTATACCATAATACAAAACAAACCGAGAGGTCACTATGAAGGCGTACTGGATTGCTCATGTGGATGTCACCGACCCCGATCAATACAGCCAATACACCCAGCGAGCGCCGGCGGCGTTTGCCTTGTATGGCGGTCGGATGCTGGCCCGCGGCGGGCGCAGCGAAGCGATGGAGGGCAGGGCCACGCCGCAGCGCAGCGTGGTGATCGAATTCGACTCTTACGAACAGGCGCTGGCCTGCTATCACTCGGCGCAGTATCAGGAGGCCAAGCGCCATCGCGAAGGCGTGGCCCGGGCCGAGGTGATCATTGTCGAGGGCGTGGCACCACTGTAAGAGCTGCGCAAGAGCTTCGTAAGAGCTTCGTAGGAGCTGCGTAAGAGCTGCGTAAGAGCTGCGCAAGAGCTGCGCAAGAGCTGTGTAGGAGCTGTGTAGGAGCTGTCGAGTGCAACGAGGCTGCGATCTTGTCCCTGACAGTTGAGTCTCAAGCGAAAGATCAAGATCAAAATCAAGATCAAAATCAAGATCAAGATCAAAAGATCGCAGCCTTCGGCAGCTCCTACCTACAGGTCGTCAGCGGATGAAGTGAATCTTGCCGCTGTCGTCGTTACCCATGTAGATGCCATAGACCCCGGCCTGGCGTTCCTCGATATAACGTTCGAGGATCTGCCGGATGGCCGGGTAGTAGATGCTGTCCCAGGGAATGTCTTCGGGGGCGAAGAACTGGCAGGCGAGGGTTTCCGGGCCGAACTGGCCGGTGATCTCCAGCGCGATGGCGCGGAAGATGATGTACACCTCGCTGATCTTCGGCACGCTGAAGATCGAGTAGGGCGAAACGATTTCAGCGCGTGCGCCGGTTTCTTCCCAGACCTCGCGCAGCGCCGCCTGTTCGGTTGTCTCGCCGCCTTCCATGAAGCCGGCCGGCAGTGTCCAGGTGCCCGGGCGCGGTGGGATGGCGCGCTGGCACAGCAGGTACTTGCCGTCCTGCTCGATGATGCAGCCGGCAATGATCTTCGGGTTGACGTAGTGGATGTAGCCGCAACCGCCACACATCAGTCGCTCATGGGTATCGCCCGTTGGCAGGCGATGACCCAGGTCACTGCCGCCGCACTTTGGACAAAAGCTCGGGCTGAACATGGCTAGCGACCTATGCGCGGTTCTTTGAGGGCGATGGGCGGGATGATCTCGGGGATTTCACCGGTCTCTTCCTGTTGGCGCTTGAGGTATTCCAGGGCGACCTTGGCGGCGGCGCGCACGTGGTCGACGCAGGCCTGGTGGGCCGCCAGGGGGTCGCCACTCTTGATCGCCTCGACCATGCGTTCCATTTCCTGGTTGCTGTCGCCGCGGCGGTTTTCCTGGGACACCGAGGTCGCCCGCAAATAACTGATGCGCGCCTGCAACTGGCGCAACTGGGTGGCGGCGACATGGTTGCCGGAGCCTTCGAGCAATACGTCGTAGAAGCCTTGCACCGAATCGATGACCTGTTGCAGTTCGCCTTCTTTGAGGGCCTTGCGGTTTTCCGCGAGGGCTTTTTCCAGGGCCTTGATGTCCTTGGCCTTGGCCCGCAGGGTGAACAACTGGACGATCAAGCCTTCGAGCACACAACGCAGCTCATAGATGTCGACGGCGTCGGCCAAGGTGATAATGGCGACCCGCGGCCCCTTGGCATCGGCAAACTCCACCAGGCCTTCGGATTCTAGGTGGCGCAGCGCTTCGCGTACCGACGTGCGGCTCACACCCAGGCGATCGCACAGATCGCGTTCGACCAGGCGATCGCCCGGCAGAAGCTGGAAGTTCATGATGGCGCTTCGCAGTTTATCCAGCACGATTTCGCGCAGGGTAACGGGGTTGCGATTGACCTTGAAGCTGTCGTCGAGTGGCAGGCGTTTCATGGGGTCCGCTCTGTAATATGGCTGTCCATGCCAAACGGGCAACATCCGTGCACGTTCAGATCAAACAGCCGAGGGTTGACTGGAGGCCTCGGCATCGGCTTCGGCGAAGGCTTCACGGGCAAGCCGGAAACTGTCCACGGCAGCGGGGACGCCGCAATAGATACCGACCTGAAGCAGAATTTCGCGTATTTGCTCACGACTCAGGCCGTTACGCAAGGCGCCGCGTACATGCAGCTTGAGTTCGTGCGGGCGATTGAGCGCCGAGATCATTGCCAGGTTGATCATGCTGCGCTCCTTGAGCGATAAACCCTCGCGACCCCAGACATGGCCCCAGCAATATTCGGTGACCATTTCCTGCAGTGGCCGGGTGAAATCGTCGGCGTTCTCGATGGAGCGCTTGACGTAGTCCTGGCCCAGCACCTGGGTGCGGATCTTCAGGCCTTGTTCGTACTTTTCGTTGCTCATGCGGGCTCCCTGAAAAAGTGATGAACCTGTGGGGATGTGTAGAACCATCAGGCCAGCGCGGGCAGCGGGCCCAGCTTGCCTTTGTGGTAGATCATCGGCGTCACCGGCTGTTCGGGCAGGATCAGGTTCCTCACTGCGCCGACGATGATCGCGTGGTCGCCGCCATCGTATTCGCGCCACAGTTCGCATTCGATGATCGCCGTGGCTTTGCCCAGCAATGGATTGCCCAGGTCGCTCAGGTGCCAATCGATGCCCTTGGCCTTGTCCTTGCCCTTACCGGCAAAGGCATAGGCTTCGGCGGTCTGGTCGGCGGACAGCAAGTGGATCGCGAACTGCTTGCTGTCGCGCAGGACCGGGTAGGTGTCAGAGGCGTAGTTGGGGCAGAACAGTACCAGCGCCGGGTCGATCGACAGCGCGCTGAACGCGCTGGCGGTGATGCCGACGATATTGCCGTCCGGGTCCAGGGTAGTGACCACCGTGACGCCAGACGGGAAGGAGCTCATGACTTCTTTGTAGATGCCGGGTTCGATCATTTTCTCAAGACTCCTAGCGCATCACGAATGGATCAGGCATGGGCGCCTGGGACAGGTTGATCCACACCGTTTTCAGTTCGGTATAAGCGAGCACCGAATCGATGCCGCTCTCGCGTCCATAGCCGCTGTTCTTGAAGCCGCCGATCGGCGCCATGGCCGACACCGCACGGTAGGTGTTGACCCAGATGATCCCGGAGCGAACATCCCGGGCCAGGCGATGGGCACGGCCCAGGTCGCGGGTCCAGATGCCGGCGGCGAGACCGAATTGCGAGTCGTTGGCGATCGCCAGGGCCTCGGCTTCGTCCTTGAAACGAATCACCGAGGCGACCGGGCCGAAGACTTCTTCCTGCATGATCTTCATCGAGTTGCGGTCGCATTCGAACAGTGTCGGTTCATAGAACCAGCCTTCGCCCAGGTTCTGCGGCCGCTTGCCGCCCAGGCGCAGGCGCGCCCCTTCGGCGATGGCGTCGGCCACCAGGCCTTCGACCACGGCCAGTTGCTGGGCGGTGGCCATGGGGCCCATTTCGCTGGCGTCTTCCTGCGGGTTGCCGATGCGGATGCGCTGGGCCCGTTCGACCAGGCGCGAGACGAACTCATCGTAGATTTCGTCCTGCACCAGCAGGCGTGAGCCGGACACGCAGCTCTGGCCGGATGCCGCATAGATCCCGGCAATCGCCCCGTTGATCGCGCTGTCGAGGTCGGCGTCGGCAAAGATAATGTTCGGTGATTTGCCGCCCAGTTCCAGCGACAGCTTGGCGAAGTTCTCCGCGCTGCTGCGCACCACATGCCGCGCCGTGGCCGCGCCGCCGGTGAAGGCGATCTTGCGCACCAGCGGATGGCGGGTGAGGGCGGCGCCGGTGCTCGGGCCGTAACCGGTGACAACGTTGACCACGCCCGGCGGAATGCCCGCTTCCAAGGCGAGGCGAGCCAGCTCGAGAATGGTTGCCGAGGCGTGCTCGGACGGTTTGATCACAATGGTGTTGCCTGCCGCGAGGGCTGGTGCCAGTTTGATCGCCGTCAGGTACAGCGGGCTGTTCCAGGGAATGATCGCCGCGACCACGCCCATGGCTTCGTGCACGGTGTAGGCAAACAGGTCCGGCTTGTCCAGCGGCAGCGTGCCGCCTTCGAGCTTGTCGGCCAAGCCGGCGGTGTAGTGGAAGAACTCCGGCAGGTAGCCGACCTGACCGCGGGTTTCACGGATCAGCTTGCCGTTGTCGCGGCTTTCCAACTGGGCCAGTTGTTCTTTGTTCTCGGCGATCAGGTCACCGAGGCGACGCAGCAATTTGCCGCGTGCGGTGGCGGTCAGCCCGCGCCATGCCGGGCTGTCGAAAGCGCTCTGCGCCGCCTGGACGGCGCGCTCGACATCGGCTTCGTCGGCGTCGGGCAACTCGGCCCAGGGTTGAGCCAGTGCCGGGTTCAGGCTTTCGAAAGTCTTGCCGGAGAGAGCATCGACCCATTCACCGCCGATGCACATCGAAAAACGTGCGAGTGTCATGCAACGATCCCCTTTATTTGGTTTTGTCGGGCGTTTGCTGTGTCGAGAAATTCCAGCAACAGCTGGTTGACCAGGCGCGGCGACTCTACCGGCATCATATGCCGCTGTTCGGCGAGCACGGCAACCGTGGCGCCGGGAATTCGCTCGGCCAGTTGCCGGGCCATTTCCGGTGTCGAGCCGGGGTCCAGTTCACCGGTGGCGATCAGTGTCGGCACCTGGATGTTGCTCAGGTCATCGGCGCGGTACATGTCCTGGGTGGCGAACAGTTCATAGGTGGTCAGGTAACCCTGGGGATCATTCTGCGCCAGGGTCTGGCGCAATGCGGCGATTTGCGCCGGATTGGCCGCCTGGTATTCACGGCTGAACCAGCGCGACAACGCTGCCTCGGCATTGGCGTCCGGCCCATGCTCGGCGGCTTGGGCCGTGCGTGCGATGACCCCGGCGCGCTGTTCGGCGCTGCGGTTGAACACGCTGTTGAGCACCACCAGGCCTTGCAGGCGCAGCGGATAATGCAAGGCAAACGCACGGGCTACCAGCCCGCCCATGGAAAAACCGATCACCGTCGCCTGGGGCAGTTGCAAATGGTCGAGCAACTCCAGCAACTGGTCGGCGTAGCCGAGCAGCGCGGTACCGCTTTGCGGGCGGGGGCTCGCGCCATGGCCGAGCATGTCGTAGGCAATCACCCGGTATTGCGTGGCCAGGCCAACGACCTGGCCACCCCACATTTCTTTGTTCAGGCCCACGCCATGGATCAAGACCACGGGTTGGCCTTGGCCGGTTGCCAGGTAGCTGGTGCCGGCCGGGGTGAGTTCAGCGGTGAGCCGAATCATGGAGCGCTCCTGCATGCCTTTTTTATTGTGGTTGCCCAAGCTGGATTACTGCGCATTCTCGGCGGCCAGTTCTTCCAGGTCGATGTAGCGGTTGCCGATGCGCGGGTGCAGGCGACCGCCATCGGCGCAGCCCAGCACCACGACGATTTCGTCGGCGCGCGGGGCGTCTTCAATTTGCATTTCCAGGGTGATGTAGTGCGAACGCAGGCCTTCGTCGTCCTTGTGCATCATCGGGATCTGAATCGAGGTGCCAGGGCCGCCGCGCTTGTTGGTGAAGCTCAGGTAGCTCTTGGCCTTGACCGCTTCGCGGTAATGGTTGCCGAAGCGCAGGGTGTGGATCACGGCGGAAGCGTGCTCGATTTCACCGTCGGCCCCCACCACGGCGGCCTTTCCATAAGCTTCGATCTTCTCGGCGCCGCCGATGATGCCTACCAGACGCTCGACCATCAGCGCGCCGAGGTCGGAGCAGTTGGCGCGGATTTCCGGTTTCAGGTCTTCGACGAAACCGCGACCCAGCCAAGGGTTTTTCATCACCACCGCCAGCCCGACCATGGTCACCGGTTTGTCGGTGGCCTTGCCGCCTTCGATAAAGGTTTCTTCGACATAGCTGACGATCTTGCGAATTTCGAAACTCATGAGCTGCTCCCTGGGTGGATGAATAGGTCTTTGCGTATGATGGTATACCATAATACTGTTGGTGCAAGTGCTGCTGTCGGATTTGTACGAAGGGAGGCGACGGAAGGCTGGAGGCGCTGAGGCAAGTGCAGGATCGATGCACGCTTGTGGCGAGAGATTTATCCCCGTTTAGGTGCGAAGCGCCTCTTCGATGGTGCGCTTCGGTGCGTCTGTTGGATGCGATATGGCAGACGCTTGGGGTCGCTCGCAACCCAAACGGGGATAAATCCCTCGCCACAGATGAAATGTGCCTACAGTGAATGGGTATAAATTTCCCCTTTTCAGGGCATTCGACGCTGGCTTCCCGCCTGGCTGCACCGATTCGACCCGTTCGTGGCGTCGACGCCGGAAATGGCAATAAACGTTTCAGCCTCCAGACAGGCTTTCGTCGCAAAAACGAAAATAAATTTCGCTTTTTGGTCGTTACGCGACAGTTTTTCCAGCTTTGTCTCGATGCACCGCACTTAGGCACAGCCCTTGCTACGACTACAGGACGAAAGAACCATCGGGGGGTATTCGATACGTAGATAAACAGGGGGGGCGCACGTCATCCGGACGCAAAGGCCTGATCAGAGACCCATTGCCTAACGAGGTACTCAGAGAACCAGGGCTCATAAAAAAGGCAAGGCCGTACTGAGTGGAATGACGACGTAATAAGAAATGCCGTGTGCGACACGGCTGGGAGTTGGCTATGCCCCACGCTTTTTTTAATGAAATGTATGACGCCAAGGGTGACTGCCGCCCGCATTACCAAGCCTTCTCGCGCTGGTTGGCGGACACACCGCTTGAACTGTTGGAACAACGCCGCCGCGAAGCCGACCTGCTGTTCCACCGAGCCGGTATCACCTTCACCCTCTACGGGGACGAGCAGGGCACCGAACGGTTGATTCCTTTCGACATCATCCCGCGCAGCATCAAGGCCAGTGAATGGCAGGTGGTCGAGCGTGGCTGCATCCAGCGGGTCCAGGCCCTGAACATGTTCCTGGCCGACATCTACCACGGGCAACACATCCTCAAGGAAGGGATCATCCCGCCCGAGCAAGTGCTCGCCAACGAGGGGTACCAGATTGCGATGCAGGGCCTGAACCTGCACCGGGGCATCTACGCCCATATCGCCGGTGTCGACCTGGTTCGTGACGGTGACGGCAGTTACTACGTGCTGGAGGACAACCTGCGTACCCCCAGCGGCGTGAGCTACATGCTCGAAGACCGCAAGATGATGATGCGCCTGTTCCCCGAGCTCTTCGCCGCCCAGCGCGTAGCCCCCATCGACCATTATCCGAACCTGCTGCTCGACACCCTCAAGAGCTCAAGCCCTCTCGAGAACCCCACCGCCGTGGTGCTGACCCCGGGGCGCTTCAACAGTGCCTATTTCGAGCATGCGTTCCTGGCCCGTGAAATGGGCGTGGAACTGGTGGAGGGCGCCGACCTGTTCGTGCGTGACGACCACGTGTACATGCGCACCACCGCCGGCCCCCGGCAAGTGGACGTGATTTATCGGCGCCTTGACGATGCCTACCTCGACCCGCTGTCGTTCAACCCCGATTCGATGTTGGGCGTGCCCGGGCTGATCGCCGTGTACCGCGCGGGCAATGTGGTGCTGGCGAATGCGGTCGGCACGGGCGTGGCTGATGACAAGTCGATCTACCCCTACGTCGACGAGATGATCCGCTTCTACCTCACCGAAGAACCGATCCTGAAGAACGTGCCCACCTGGCAGTGTCGCAAGCCCCAGGACCTGTCCCACGTGCTGGCCAACCTGCCGGACCTGGTGGTCAAGGAAACCCAAGGCTCCGGCGGCTACGGCATGCTGGTCGGGCCGGCCGCCAGCGCGGCGGAGATCGAGGATTTCCGCGCACGCCTCAAGGCCCGTCCCGAAGCCTACATCGCCCAGCCAACCTTGAGCCTGTCGACGTGCCCGACCTTTGTCGAGAGCGGCATCGCGCCGCGCCACATCGACCTGCGGCCGTTCGTGCTGTCGGGCAAGGAAACGCGCCTGGTGCCCGGCGGGCTGACCCGCGTGGCGCTGCGCGAAGGCTCGCTGGTGGTGAACTCGTCCCAGGGCGGTGGCACCAAAGACACTTGGGTAGTGGAGGACTAAGACATGCTTTCAAGAACTGCTTCGGACCTCTATTGGATGTCCCGCTACCTGGAGCGCGCCGAGAACCTGGCGCGCATGCTCGAAGTCAGCTATTCGTTGTCGCTGATGCCCCAGGCCGGGCGCAGCGATGGCCATGCCGAGCTGGCGATGTCGTTGCTGGCGGCCGGTACGCTGGACGACTACAACGCCCGTTATGACGTGCTCAACACCGAGCGCATGCTGCATTTCTTCGCGCTGGACGAAACCAACCCCGGCAGTATCTACAGCTGCCTGCGGGCCGCGCGAACCAATGCCCATGCCGTGCGCGGGCGCATCACCGCCGACATGTGGGAAAACATCAACGCCACCTGGCTGGAAATGCGCAACATCGCCAGCAACGGCCTGGGGCGCTACGGCATCAGCCATTTCTGCGAGTGGGTCAAGGAGCGCTCGCACCTGTTCCGTGGCGCGACGTCGGGCACCATCATGCGCAATGACGCCTACTGCTTCATTCGCCTGGGCACCTTTATCGAGCGGGCCGACAACACGCTGCGCCTGCTGGACGCCCGCTATGAAATGTTCGGCGAGGAATCGGAGGAGGTCAGCGACAACTCGGCCCGTGGTTATTACCAGTGGAGTGCCTTGTTGCGCGCTTTGTCTTCGTTCGAGGCATTCAACGAGATCTATCGCAATGCGCCCAATGCCGAGCAGGTTTCCGAAATGTTGCTGCTGCGGGCCGACGTCCCGCGCTCGCTGCATGCCTGCATCGAGGAGCTGGACCACATCCTCGCCAGCTTGCCGGGCAACAACGGCCGGCCGGCGCAACGCCTGGCCGCCGAACTGAATGCGCGCCTGCGTTATTCGGGGATCGACGAGATCCTGGCGTCGGGCCTGCATCAATGGCTGACCGACTTGATTGGGCAGATCCGCCACTTGGGCCAGACCGTCCATGAGTCTTACCTGGAGGTCGTATGAAACTGTCTATACGCCACGACACCACCTACAGCTACGCCGATGAAGTCTGCACCAGCATCCAGTTCCTGCGCCTGACGCCCCGGGACACTCAGCGCCAGCGCATCCTGGAGTGGCATCTGGAACTGCCGCGACTGGTGCGCAGCCAGCTTGATCCCTATGGCAACATCCTGCATGTGATGACCATGGACGAGCCTCACGGCGCCTTGGTACTGACGGCTTATGGCGAGGTGGAAATCCATCAGTCCATCGCGATGGAACCGGACAACCAGTCGCCGCTGCCTTTTTTGCGCACCAGCCGCCTCACCCAGGCAGACGACGCCCTTAGCGCCTTCGCCGTCGAGCAATGCGCGGGACGGCGCGATCGTTCGGCCTTGACCGACTTGATGAATGGTTTGGCGGCGCGAATGCCCTACAGCCCCGGCACGACGGCGGTCAACAGCACCGCCGCCGAGGCGTTTGCCGGTGGCACGGGGGTTTGCCAGGACCATACCCACGCGTTCCTGGCCTGCGTGCGCAGCCTGGGCATTCCTGCGCGCTATGTTTCCGGCTATTTGTGCACCGAAGATGAAAGCCACCTGGCGAGCCACGCCTGGGCGGAAGCCTGGCTGGATGATGGCTGGTACAGCTTCGACGTGACCAACCAACTGACCTTCCCAGACCGCCACCTGAAACTGGCGGTCGGCCTGGACTACCTCGACGCCTGCCCGGTACGCGGCATGCGCCGAGGTGGCGGAGCGGAGCAGATGCAGGCAAGGGTGCAGGTGAGTTCGATGGTGCAGGTGCAACACCAATAACGGCAGGCTTTATCGCCAACACCCGATCCCCCTGTGGGAGCAAGGCTTGCCCGCGATGGCGGCAGCCCATCCGACATCGATGCAAACTGACCCACCGCTTTCGCGAGCAAGCCCGCTCCCACAGAGCATTTGTGGCGGACATAAGCCTTGTACCCACCCGAGACCCCTGTGGGAGCAAGGCTTGCCCGCGATGGCGGCAGCCCATCCGACATCGATGCAAACTGACCCACCGCTTTCGTGAGCAAGCTCGCTCCCACAGAGCATTTGTGGCGGACATAAACCTTGTATCCACCCGAGATCCCCTGTGGGAGCAAGGCTTGCCCGCGATGGCGGCAGCCCATCCGACATCGATGCAAACTGACCCACCGCTTTCGCGAGCAAGCCCGCTCCCACAGAGCATTTGTGGCGGACATAAGCCTTGTACCCACCCGAGACCCCTGTGGGAGCAAGGCTTGCCCGCGATGGCGGCAGCCCATCCGACATCGATGCAAACTGACCCACCGCTTTCGTGAGCAAGCCCGCTCCCACAAAAATCCGCCCGTCGTCCCAAGTCAGGGCATCTTCCTGGCGCCTCCAAATGAAGCTTTCATGACAAAAGTTCGGTAGCACATCGCCATTCCCGTCATGCCTGTGTGACGTGTTCAAGGGGGCCTTCAAGGTCGTTTTGGAGCCGGGGCGCAAAGCCGGGAGTGAGGCGATGGGGACTATGGAACGTTATTCGAAAGTGGGCATGCAGGAGCTGGACCAGCGGCTGTCGAAGATCGTCGAGGCGGCGCGCAAGCAGCCGGTTTCGGTGTATCGCTACGGCGCGCCGTGGGTCTGGATCGTTTCCCAGGATGACTGGCAGGGCGCGCTCAAGGAAGTGTCCAGCTACATTCCGCAAGGCCATTCGCTGGTCTTGCTGCGTCCGCAGATCGACGACCTGCTGGATGACCATCGCGATGTGCTGCAGGGCCTCAACGCCGGTGCCCAGATGCTGATCGCACCGCAAACCGCCATGCATATCCTTCTGCTGCAACTGCTCTATTCGGTGCCCAGCGAGCAGCAACTCTACGAACAACTCAATTACAACCTGCTGTTCCGCTGGTTCGTCGGCCTGGACCTGAACCAGAAAGTCTGGAGCTTCAACGTCCTGAGCAAAGACCTCGCCACGCTGCTGGGCGACGCTCGGGCGGTGCGGCTCATTCAGAAAATCATCGGTGAAGTGTTCTGTGGCGCCTTGCTGCAAATGCCGGAGTTCTCCTTGAACTTCGCGCTGCTGCACACCTGGCTGGCCCGGCACGCCACGACATCGACCGCAAGCAATTGAGCCGTACTTTGAATTCAGGGGGTGGTGTGGAGCATTTCTTCAAATCGCGGCCGGCGCTGTGGGGCTGGTTGCTGCTGGCGGTCGGGGGGCCGTCGGCATTCGCTGCCGAAGGAGGGCAGGAGGCCGAAGCGGCGCCGGTTCGGTTGGTGGACGTGAACGAGTACTTCGTGCGCGGTAACACCGTGCTCGATGCCCGGGCCATTGAGGAAGCGGTGTACCCGTTCCTCGGTCCGCAAAAGGCCTTGAGCGACATCGAAGGTGCCCGGGAGGCCCTGCAAAAGGCCTATCAGGCCCGCGGTTATCAATCGGTGTTCGTCGAGTTGCCGGAGCAGAAAGTCGAAGACGGCATCGTCTACCTGCAAGTCAGCGAGACCAAGATCGGCCGCGTGCGGGTGGTGGGGGCCAAGCATTACTCGCCCGTCGAAATCCGTGATGACGTGCCAGCGCTCAAGGAAGGCGAGGTGCCCGATTTCGCCCAGGTCCAGGCAGAACTGGCGCTATTGAACAAGACCCCGGGGCGCCAGGTGATGCCGCTGGTGCGCGAAGGCCAACGCCCCGGGACGATGGATGTGGATCTGCAGGTCGAAGACCAGAACCCCTGGCAGGCCAGCCTGGGGTTGAACAACGACTACAGCGCCGACACCGAAAAGCTGCGCACGGTCGCCAGCCTGGGCTACAACAACCTCTGGCAACTGGGCCACAGCGTGTCGCTGACCTTCTTCACCGCGCCCCAGGACACCGAAAACGCCAAGGTCTGGTCGGGCTCCTATACCGCGCCGCTGAGCGAACGCTGGAGTGTGCAGTTCTCGGGTTACCAATCCGACAGCAACGTGGCAACCGTCGGCGGCAGCAACGTGTTGGGTAAAGGGCATTCCTACGGGGTGTCGGCAATCTACAACCTGCCGTCCAGTGGGGCATGGGCCAACAGCTTCTCGGTCGGGGTGGATTTCAAGGACTTCGAGGAAGAGCTCAACCTGGGCGGGGCCAGCGACAAGGCACCGCTCAAGTACGCACCATTCACCTTCGCCTACAACGGCTTTCGCTACACCGAAAAAAGCCAGTTGGGCCTCAGCCTGAGCCTGGTGGCGGGTACCCGTAGCCTGCTGGGCTATGGCAGCTCCGACGAAGAGTTCGACTACAAGCGCTACCGCGCCAGCCCCAGCTTCGCCGTGCTCAAGGGCGACGGCAATTACACCTTCACCTTTGCCAACGACTGGCAGACCGCCTCCAAGGCCGCCTTCCAACTCGCCTCCGGGCCGCTGGTTTCCAACGAACAATTCTCTGCCGGTGGCGCCACTTCGGTGCGTGGCTACCTGGCCGCCGAGCGCACCGGTGATGACGGCTACCTGCTGTCCCAGGAGCTGCGCACTCCGTCCCTGGCCAAGTTTCTCGGCAGCTACATCCAGGAGTGGCGCTTTTATGCCTTCGCCGAAGGCGCGCAGTTGTACCTGCGCGACGAACTGCCCGACCAGGAAGCCGACTACAGCCTCGCCAGCGTCGGCCTCGGCACCCGCGCGAGCCTGAGCAAATGGTTATCCGGCAGCCTCGATTGGGGCTATCCGCTGCTCGAAGGGCCGAACACCTCGAAACAGGAATCGCGCCTGCACTTCAACCTGCAAGCGACGTTTTGAACCCAGGAGTCATGTCCATGCAACGCTTATTGTTATCCCTGTTTATCTGCCTGGGGCTGGTGCTTCCGGCGACCGCCAACGCCTGGTGGCAGGACGATTGGCACTATCGCAAACAGATTTCGGTGGACACCACGCCCCAGGGCGCGGCGATCAATCAGGCGCTGGGCCGCACGGCACTGCTGGTGCGCCTGCACACCGGCAACTTTACTTTTGACGGCGTCAAGGACGACGGCTCGGACCTGCGCTTCGTCAGTGCCGACGACAAGACCGTGTTCAATCACCAGATCGAAAGCTTCGACCCGTTGATGGGCATGGCGCTGATCTGGGTCGATGTGCCGAACGTTGAGGGTGGCCAGCGTCAGGACGTGTGGATGTATTACGGCAACCAGAAGGCGCCGGCCACAGGCAGCGGTCAGTTGACGTTCGACCCGGACTACACCGCGCTGTACCACTTCGACGGCGCCACCGGCGTACCGCCCCGGGACACCACGGCCTACGGCAACAATGCCCAGGGCGCGGCCGGTGTCAGCATCGACGGCGTGATCGGGCGAGCCTTGCAGTTCAACGGCCAGCCGCTGTTGTTGCCTGCCAGCGCTTCGTTGCAACACAGTGCCGGCGCGGCGTTCACCTTCAGCACCTGGCTGCGCCAGGACCAGGCCAGTGGCGAACAAATCATTCTGGCCCGTCGTGAAGCCGACACCAGCCTGTTGGTTGGTGTGAACCAGGGGGTGCCGTTCGTAGCGATCGATGACCAGCGTGCGGTCTCGACCCAGCCTTTGAACCCCGGTCAGTGGCAGCATCTGGCGTTGACCGCCTCGGGCGACCGGGTCGTGCTGTACGTCAATGGGCGTGAAACCGCGAGCCTCGCCGTGGCGATGCCGGCGTTCAATTCGGCCATTGCCCTGGGGGCTGATGTCGCTGACGGTGACTTCGCGCCATTTGGCGGGGCCATGGACGAAGCGCGCCTGTCCAAGGTCGCCCGCCCGGCGCCACTGTTGTTGGCCGACGCCAATGCCCAGGGCGCCGAGTCGAAACTGGTGGCCTACGGGGTCGATGAAGAACAGTCCGGCTTCGGTTTCGGCAGCCTGGGCTTCTTGCTCAAGGCCGTGCCGCTCGACGCTTGGGTGATCATCGCGGTGCTGGTGCTGATGATGTTCCAGTCGTGGATCATCATGATCCGCAAGAACCGCATGGTCAGCCGTCTCAGCGCGGCCAACGAAGCCTTCCGCGAACAGTTCGCCAAGATCGGCACGCGCCTGGAAATGTTCGCCGATGACCAGGACCTCGCCCAGCACCTGCAACACTCGTCGCTGTGGCGCCTGTACCTGGTGGCCGTCAAGGAGATTCGCACCCGCCGCGAGCAGGGCGCCGACACTTCGTCGGTGTCGGCGGCCACCATCGAAGCGATCCGCTGTTCCATGGACGGCGTGCGCACCCGGGAAAACCAGCAGCTCAGTTCGAAGCTCTCGACCCTGTCCAACGCCATCGCCGGCGGCCCGTACATCGGCCTGCTCGGCACCGTGCTGGGGATCATGGTGGTGTTCCTCGGCACGGCCATGGCCGGTGACGTGAACATCAACGCTATCGCCCCAGGCATGGCCGCGGCATTGCTCGCCACCGCCATGGGCCTGTTCGTCGCGATCCCTGCGCTGTTCGGCTACAACCGCCTGATCACCCGTAACAAGGAAGTCAGCGCCGACATGCGGGTCTTCGTCGACGAGTTCATCACCCGCCTGGCAGAGATGCACGGCGAAGGGCAGTCCGGTGAGGCGGCGCATCGCCGTAATCATCACGTCCAATCGTCCGTACCGGTCTGAGGGTGTCGCCATGGCTAGCGTAAACGCTTCACATGATGACGACGATGATGCCGCCGTCGACAGCATCAACATCACGCCGCTGGTGGATGTGCTCATGGTGGTGCTGGTGATGTTCATCCTCACGGCCACGGCCCAGGTGTCGGGTATCCAGATCAACCTGCCCAAGGCCAGTGCCTCGGTGTCGTTGTCCGAGGCCAAGACCAAGGCGATTTCGGTGAACGACGGCGGGCAGGTGTTCCTTGATGCCTACCCGGTGACCTTGGCCGAGTTGGAGGAGCGCTTGCGCATCGAAAAGGCCCAGAGCCCGGACTTCCCGGTGATCGTGCGCGGCGACGCGACGGTGCAGTACCAGAAAGTCATTGAGGTGCTGGACCTGTTGCGGCGCCTGGAACTGTCCCAGGTCGGTCTGGTGACCGGCAAACCGAGCCAGGGCTGATCATGACTGCCAGACTCCCCATCGATCCGCCCCCGGTGAAGACCTCGCCGTTGCGCCTGCTCAAGTGGACTGCGGGCCTGCTGCTGGGTGCCGTGGCGGCCTGGCTGCTGTGGCAGTGGGCCAACGACATGAGCGGCGTGCGCCGTGAAGCACCCAAGGTGCCGACCATTATCCCGCTGCCGCCTCCGCCCCCACCACCGCCGGAGAAACCCAAGGAGCCGGAGCCCCAGGTCGAGGAGAAGGTGGTCGAGCCAGAGCCGACCCCGGAACCCGAAGAGGTCAAGCCCGAGGAAGAGGCACCGCCGTCGCCGGTCGATGACCTGGCGAACCCGATGCAAATGGACGGCGATGCCCAGTCCGGCAACGACGCCTTCAACATCGGTGCCGGCAAGGGCGGCGGCATGGCCGGGGCAGGGGGCGGACGCCTGGGCAATGGCACCTACAGCCAGTTCCTGGCGTTCACCTTCCAGCGCTTGCTGCGGGAAAACCCTGAGCTGCGCAGCCTGGCGTTCTCGCTGCAGGCCGATGTCTGGCTCAGCGCCGTGGGCGAAATCACCCGGGTCGAGCTGGTCAAGTCCAGCGGCACCCGGCAAGTGGACGAGCAAGTGATTTCCGCCCTGCGTGCCGCGCCCCATTTGAGTGAACGGCCACCGGCCTCCCTGACCTTGCCCGTGCGCCTGTCCTTGCAGGGACGGCGACCGGGTTAACCGATTATTTGAAGTTTGCCAACAGGAGTTGTGTGCAGATGATTTCCAATGTGAATCGATTGTCGTGGGCGATCGGCCTGGTGGTCTTGAGCCTGGCCGGGCAAGCGGCCGCGGCCCCGGCGCCTTCGGAAAACGCCACGATCAATCTGATCCGCCTGCTGGTGCAGCAGGGCGTGTTGAAACAGGACCAGGCCGATGGCTTGATCGCCCAGGCTGAACGGGAAGCCGTGCAGGCCCGCCAGGCGGCCACGGCGGTTGCTGCAGCGCCGGCCGGTGCGCCGGGGGACGTGCGGGTGCAATACGTGCCGAACATCGTGCGTGAACAGATCCGCGACCAGGTCAAGGCTGAAGTCATGGCCACCGCCAAGCAGGAAAACTGGGCCCAGCCCAACACTTTTCCGGACTGGGTCTCGCGCATCAGTTTCGATGGCGACATTCGCCTGCGGGATGAGTCGCGCTATTACTCGGGCACCAACAGCAACGAAATCGTCGACTTCGCCCGGCTCAATGACAAGGGGCCCTACGACGTCAACCCTAACAGCAGCTCCAGTCTGCCGCCGTTGCTCAACACCCGCGAAGACCGCGAGAACCTGTTCCGCCTGCGTGCACGCCTGGGTATGAAAGCGGTGATTGCCCCGCAATGGAGCGCGGGTATCCGCATCGGCACCGGCTCGGACAACAACCCGGTGTCCACCACCCAGACCCTCGGTGGCGGTTTTGGCAAGAAAGACATCTGGCTCGACCAGGGCTACCTGACCTGGAAGCCATCGGACGAATTGACCCTGACCGGCGGGCGTTTCGCCAACCCGTTTTTCTCCACCGACCTGTTGTATTCCGGTGATCTGAACTTCGATGGCGTGGCGGCGAACTTCAACCACAAGCTCAATCAGGATTGGGGCGTGTTCGGTACGGTCGGTGCGTTCCCGGTGGAGTACACCAACGACACCAGCACCAGCAATGGCAGCGACAAGGAGGAGAGCGACAACAAGTGGCTGTACGGTGCGCAACTGGGGGCCAACTGGGCCATCAACGACAGCAACCGGATCAAGGGGGCCCTGGCCTATTACCGCTTCGACGACATCGAAGGCCAGCGCTCTTCGCCGTGCCAGCCTTGGGCCGGTGATCCAGGCTGCGACAGCGACGGTTCGCGCGTGGCGTTCATGCAGAAGGGCAACACCGTGTTCCTGCTGCGCGACATCACGCCTAACCCCCTCAACCCGTCCACCACGCCACAGCCGCAATACGTCGGCCTGGCCTCGGAATTCAACCTGCTGGACCTGAATTTTGCTTGGGACACCGATCTGCCCGAAGACCTGAAACTGCGCAGCCAGGCCCACTACGTCCACAACCTGGGCTACGACGAGGGCGAGATGCGCAAGCGCTCCGCGGGGCAGTTCGCCAACAACCTGGACGAGAACGGCGAGGTGGAAAGCGGCGCCAACGCCTGGATGCTGCAGTTCACCCTTGGCAACTCGCTGGAGCTCAAGCGCGAAGGCGACTGGAACCTGTTCGCCGGCTACAAGTACATCCAGCCCGATGCCTTGCCGGACGGCTTCAACGATTCGTCATTTCATCTGGGTGGCACCAACGCCAAGGGTTATTTCCTGGGCGGCAACTATGGCCTGGCGAGCAATGTCTTCGCCACCGGTCGCTGGTTGAGTTCCGAAGCGGTGTACGGCGCGCCGTACGACATCGATGTCTTGCAGCTTGAAATCAACACGCGCTTTTAAGCGCAGGGAGGCCTCATGAAAAGGCGAGCCAAATACCCATGCCCGGCAGCGTTGCTGACGCTGGGCCTGCTGCTCAGTGGCGTGGCTCACGGCGAAGGCCTGGAAGAGCGGCTGCGGGCCCAACTGCGTAGCACTACTGCCCAGTTGCAAACCCTGCAAAGCGAGCAGGCCCAGGCCAGCGCCGCTCGTCGGGCGGCCGAGAGCCAGGCCAAAGAAGCCCAGGCGCAGATCAAGCAGTTGACTGCGCAATTGACCAAGGCCCAGGCCCTGGCCGAACAACTGGCCGGGCACCAGCAAAGCCTGCAAAACCAGGCCCAGGCCCAGGTGGCGGCGAGCAACGAGCAGATTGGCAAATTCAAGAAAGCCTATGAAGAACTGTTGGTCCTGGCCCGTGGCAAAGAGGCCGAGCGCGCCCGTCTGGAGGGGCAATTGACCGAGCGTGACACACAAGTGCAGCAATGTTCGGTCAAGAATCAACAAATGTACGAAGTCGCCAAGACACTGCTGCATGCCTACGAAACCATTGATGTGACCGACATCGTGAAGATCCGCCAGCCGTTCGCGGCCAAGGCCCGGGTGCGTTTCGAAGAGCTGGCCCAGGGGTTTGGCGATGATCTCTACAAGAACCGTTTCGATGCGCCCCAGGCCTCGATCACTCACTGAACAGAACAAGGAAGAAGCGAGCATGACCTCAATGATTGAACATGTGGGTACCAAATCCTTGACCGAGTGGTTGCAGGCCGCGGGCTATCGGGTCAACGAAACCGAGCAGAACGGCATCGTGCAACTGCTCAGCGCCAGCCAGGGCATCGGCTTTGCCGTGCGTTTGGGCAATCCTGCGCCGACAGCGGGCCAATACCTGGACTTCACCTTCAGCTGTGCCTTGCGGGTACAGGGCGAGTTGCCAGCGGGATTGGTAGAGTTGTGGAACGCCTCGCGCCGCTTTGCCCGGTTGTCGCTGCAGGGCGAATTCCTGGTGATGGAAATGGACGTGGTGGTCGCGGCAGGCGTGAGCGCCGATCATTTGCGCAGCCACCTGGAACTGTGGGATCGCCTGTTGCAGGAGTTCATTGTCTACCTGCGTGAGTACAGCCAGAACGCGGCGCGCCTGCAAACCCCGGCCGAGCCCGTCGAGGCGCCATCGGAGGAGGCCGTCGCATCGTGAAGAAGCCGACGTTCGTCATCAGCGCCGCAGCGCTGGGCCTGCTCGCCGTGGCGCTGGTACTGGGCCTGCGGCCGGGAAGCGATCCGGTCGCCGCGGTAAAGACCGTCAGCGTTGCTACGGCTCAATCGCCGAGCCTGGCGCGCTTGGGCAACCAGCACGTCAGCCCCGATGAACTCAAGACACTGCTGGCCGCACTGGCCCCCGAAGTTCGCCAGCAAATGCGTGGCAATCGGGCAGCACTGGAAGGCTGGATCCGTGCCCGCCTGGCGGAAAAAGCCGTGTTGGAACAGGCCGATGCCCAAGGCTGGCGCGAGCGGCCCGAGGTGGAGCGCCAGACGCGGGCGGCGGCTGAGCAGATTGTGTTTCGCGACTACTTGCAGTCGGTCAGCCAGGTGCCCGCCGGGTACCCCAGTGAAGACGAGTTGAAGCAGGCTTACGACGCCGGGAAAGCCAACTGGACCGCGCCGGCGTTGTACCGCGTCAGCCAGATTTTTCTGGCAGCCACCGAGCCGCAAACCGTAGAGGCGGTGCGCCGGCAAGCGCTGGAACTGAGCAAAAAGGCCCAGGCGTCACCCGCTGAATTTGCCGAGCTGGCCAGCCGTTTTTCCCAGGACCGCACCAGTGCCGAGCGCGGCGGTGACAGTGGTTTGCAACCGTTGCAGCAGTTGGTCCCGCCGGTGCGTGATGCGGTGGCGCGCCTGAAGGTCGGCGCGGTGTCGGACCCGGTGCAGAGCCCGGCGGGGTTTCATGTCATCAAGCTCACCGAACAACAGCCGGCCCGGGAAGCGACCCTGGACGAGGTCCGCGAACGCTTGACCCAGGCCCTGCGCGCCCAGCGCCAGGAACAGATCGCCAAGGCCTACCTGGATGGCATGCTCGACACGGCGACGTTGAGCATCGATGGCGCGCAGTTGAGCAAGGTGCTGGAGGAGGGGCTTTAGGCAGGTCTACACCCACAAGCTCGCGCTGGGCCCTGTAGGAGCTGGCGAAGCCTGCGATCTTTTGATCTTGATCTTGATCTTGATCTTGATCTTGATCTTGATCTTGATCTTGATCTTGATCTTGATCTTGATCTTGATCTTGATCTTGATCTTGATCTTGATCTTGATCTTTCGCTTGGAATTCAAGTGTCTTTGGAAAGATCGCAGCCTCGTTGCACTCGACAGCTCCTACACAGCTCCTACACAGCTCCCATACAGTTCCTTCGCAGTTTCTTCGCAGTTCCTACACAGTTCCACGCATTCGTACAACCGACAGGGAGTCACCCATGACCTTCACCGAGCCCGCAGGACGCCAGGCTGTCACCGCATACCGCACGCCATTGCGTGTCCCCGATCCCTGGCTGACATTGGCCGGCGGTATCGAGCCGCAGGTGGCGCAGTGTTTTCTGGTCAGTGCCCGTTGCGGCTGCTTCATGCAAGCGGCCCGTAGCCTCAACGTCAAGGCAACTTGGCTGCGCAAGCAGTTGGCGCAGTTGGAGACGCGGCTGCAACGCTCGCTGTTCAGCTTCCAGGGCTGCGCCTTGACCCTCACCCGTGAAGGTCGGCAGTTGCAGGCGCGATTGATCACTCTGGCCCACGAAAGTGCCCCGCCGCTGAACGATCAACCGTTGATTCGCCTCGCCGTGGCCGAGTCGATTCTGCATGACATCCTGGGCCGCGACCTGATCTCGTTGCTACGGCGCAATGCCAGCGTGCGACTGCAGATCATCACCCTGGACAGTGAACTGGCGCTGCAAGCCGTCAGCGCCGATCTGGTGCTTTGGTTGAGTGATGCCCACGTGTCGGTGTCAGGGCCGAGCTTCGCTACGTTGCCCGCGGACCGACTGGCGCGCCTGGACTATGTGCCGCACATCGCCAAGCGTTACTCACGATCGGCCACACGCCCGGATTGCCTGGACGACCTGAACGACTACATGCTGGTGCAATGGCAGACGGACCGACACGTAGATGGCTTTGCCCCGTGGAACGCCCTGATAGACCAGCGCCGGGCCGGCGTGGTGCAGGTGCAATCCTACGAATTGATGCTGGAAATGATTCGCTGCAGCGCCTGCATCGGCCTGTTGCCGCTGTACATGAGCCGTTTCGACCGAGGCCTGGTCGCCTTGCCGGAAATATTCGGTCCGTCGATGCAGCGGTACTTGTGGATGGCCGTCAATGTCCAGGCCGAAGGCTCGCCAGAGGTGCAGATGCTTCGTGAGCTGATCCATCACACGCTGGATGAGCGCCGGGATTGGTTCCAAACATAACCGAAAAAGGAAGTCTCCCTCTTGTGGGAACGAGCTTGCTCGCGATAGCGGTCTTTCATTCAACACCGACGCCGGCTGAAAGGGCCTCATCGCGAGCAGGCTCGCTCTCACAGGCTCGCCCTAGAGCCTGGCACGGCTTATAGTGATCGGCCTTGTCACGCCTCCAGGGAGGAGCCGCATGTCCGAATCATCGATCACCCTCGCACGCTTCACCGAAGCCCATATCGCCGGTGTCACCGCGCTCTACAACGATCCGGCGGTGACTCGCCAGGTGCTGCAGATGCCGTTCCAGTCCACCGAAATCTGGCGCAAGCGCCTGGCAATGGAAGACGAGCGCTTGTTGAAGCTGGTGGCCCTGCACGAGGGTGAAGTCATCGGCAACCTGGGGCTGGAGCAGTTTTCGCGCGTGCGGCGTGCCCATTGCGGCAGCCTCGGCATGGGCGTGGCTGTCGCCTGGCAGGGCAAGGGCGTGGGTTCGATGCTGCTGGCCGCCGCGCTGGAGGTCGCGGACAACTGGATGAACCTGCGGCGGGTCGAGCTGACGGTCTACGCGGACAATGAGGCGGCCATCGGGCTGTACCGCAAGTTCGGCTTCGAAACCGAAGGCCTGATGCGCGACTATGCCGTGCGTGACGGGCGCTGGGTGGACACCCTGGCGATGGCGCGGCTGCGCTGAAGGATCCGTCGCGCAGGCAAAGAGGGCTTTTACGTACGCCAACGTCTTGAACCTGTCATCATCGCGTTTCGCAGTACTCCCTTAATCGAGGACCGGCCCATGGACGACGTACAGCAATTGGGCGAGATGCTTCGTCACTACGCCGACAGCGAAGCGCACAAGAAACAATTGCACCAGGCCCAGTCGGCTGTTTGGGCCGAGCAGATCAAGGCGTTGTATGGACAAATCGAACAATGGTTGGCGCCAGTCCTGGCGCCCGGTCTTTTGACGTTGAGCCGTGAGGGGTATGTGGCTCACGGGCCGAGCGTTCCGGTAGAGGTATCCAGTTTCAAGACGGAAAAATTGACCTTGACCATTACCGGGAAACCGGTGGAGTTCGTGCCGGAGGTGATGGGCGCGGGCGGGCAGATATCCTTGTCGATCATGGGCCTTGCCGCGACCCGTCACGGCAGTATTTCCCTGGTTTGCCAACCGCCATCGACGCAATGGCAATGGCGTCGGACCAACGGCTTGAAGGACCCCGATACGTTTGCTTTCGATGCCAACTTCCTTGCACAACAATTGCAGAGCCTGATACCGCGCGAGCGCAACTGAATCATGCATTCTTTTCCGAGCAGGCAAAAACCTGCCCATCGGCTATACCTGTAGTTCCGGCCCCGCCTGGTGTGGCTTATAGGAGTGACAGCATGAAGTTTTCGTCGATGATAGGCACTGTTTGCATCGCCTCGCTCGCCTTGGCGGGTTGCTCCAGCAAAGTTACCCAGCCGGATGAGTACTCCGGGTTCCTGGGTGATTACAGCCGGCTCAAGGAGGAGAAGTCGCCGTCGGGGGCCGTGGTGATGCGTTGGGTCGATCCGAAGATCGATCCGGGCAAGTACACCAGTCTGTATATCGAGCCGACGCAGCTCTACCCCAAGCCGCAGCCGACCGCGAAGATCCCCCAGGCCACGCTGTCGGGCATCACCGCTTATTACGACCAGGCCCTCAAGCGCGAAGCGGGGAAATCCTTGCCCTTGGCGACCAGTCCAGGGCCGGGCGTTCTGGTGATGCGGGCGGCCATCACCGCTGTCAGCAGCAAGACCGAAGGCTTGAAACCGTATGAGGTGATCCCGATTGCGCTGGTGGCGGCCGCTGTCAGCACGGCCAGCGGCATTCGCGACCAGGAAACCACCCTGGGTACCGAAGCGGTTTTTCTCGACGGCGGCAACAACGCGGTGGTCGCACAAGTGGTGCGCAAAGGCACGGGCAAGCCGCTGTCCAACGAGTCCCAGGTGATGAAGCCCGATGACGTCAAAGGGGTCATCGATGGCTGGGCGTCGGATTTGCATCAGTCGTTTCTGAAATTCAAGGCCAAATAGCCACGAATCCCCCTATGGGAGCGGAGCTGTGCAGGAGCATGTAGGAGTCATGTAGGAGCCATGTAGGAGCTGTCGAGTGCAACGAGGCTGCGATCTTTCCAAAGACACTTGAATCCCAAGTGAAAGATCAAAAGATCAAAAGATCAAAAGATCAAAAGATCAAAAGATCGCAGCCTTCGCCAGCGCCCACACAGGATGGCGAAGCTACGACTTTTTATGTCCAGCGGTAGGTCGCGCAGGCATTTCGTGGTTAACTCCGGCCTCACCATTTTCAAACCTGTCAGAAGGAATCCGTTCATGGCTCAAGTCACCCTCAAAGGCAACCCGGTCCAAGTCAACGGCCAGTTGCCACAAGCCGGTTCCAAGGCGCCAGCCTTTTCCCTGGTTGCCGGCAATCTGTCGGACGTTTCCCTGAAAGACTTCGCCGGCAAGCGCAAAGTGCTGAACATCTTCCCAAGCGTCGACACGCCGACTTGCGCCACCTCCGTGCGCAAGTTCAATGCCCAGGCCAATGATCTGACCAACACTGTGGTGCTGTGCATCTCCGCCGACCTGCCATTCGCCCAGGCGCGTTTCTGCGGCGCCGAAGGCCTGGAAAACGTCCAGAACCTGTCGACCCTGCGCGGCGCCGAGTTCATCCAGGACTATGGCGTGGCAATTGCTGATGGCCCGTTGAAAGGCCTGACCGCCCGTGCCGTGGTGGTGCTGGACGAAAACGACACTGTGCTGCACAGCGAACTGGTCAAGGAAATTGGTGAGGAGCCGAACTACGACGCTGCGCTGGCCGTTCTGAAATAAGGTATTTATTACAATTGTTAACGGCCTGGCCCTGTCCAGGCCGTTTTCTTTTGTGCTTCAAGGCGTTAGCCGACTATGTGCCAGATAAGCCCAACGTAAATTGCCGGTAAAGGCGCTTTGCTAAACACCCGTCAGTGCTTATCGTTCAGCCTCCCGTAAAAGAAGTCCACGCGCCCAATGGTTGATCACTCCATGCAATCCTCTGTTTCCCGCAATTCCCTTCGCTGGCTGTTTGGCCTGTTCATCGTATTGGTCGTCGCGGCGCTGGCCTGGAAGTTCTGGCCCAGTGGCTCGGCGCAGAAGCCTGGAGCAGGGGAGAAAGCGGCGGCGGGGCACGTGGGGCGCTCGGGCAGCATGCGGCCAGGGTTCGGTGGGGCGACGGGGCCGATTCCGGTGCGGGTGGCGCCGGCGGTGACCGGCGATTTCCCGCTGTACTTCAAGGCGTTGGGCACGGTCACGGCCCTCAATACCATCAATGTGCGCAGCCGCGTGGGTGGCGAACTGGTCAAGATCGCCTTCGAAGAGGGGCAAATGGTCAAGGCCGGGGACCTGCTGGCCGAGATCGACCCGCGTCCGTACCAGAACGCCTTGCTCCAGGCCGAAGGCACGCTGTTGCAGAACCAGGCCCAGTTGAAAAACGCCCAGGTAGACCTTGAGCGGTATCGCGGCCTGTACGCTGAAGACAGTATTGCCAAGCAGACCCTCGACACCGCCGCCGCGCTGGTGGGGCAGTACCAGGGCACGGTCAAGACCAACCAGGCGGCGGTCAATGACGCCAAGCTCAACCTCGAATTCACCAAGATCCGCGCGCCCATCTCCGGGCGGGTCGGCCTGCGGCAACTGGACACCGGCAACCTGGTGGCGGCCAACGACACCACGTCCCTGGCGGTCATCACCCAGACCCAACCCATCAACGTCGTGTTCACCCTGCCGGAAAACAACCTCGACACGGTGCTCGCCCGTTACCGCAGCGGGGCGAAACTGCCCGTCGAAGCCTGGGACCGGAGCGATGTGAAGCTGCAGGCCAGCGGTGTGCTGCAAAGCCTGGACAATCAGATTGATATCACCACCGGCACCTTGAAGTTCAAGGCCCGCTACGAGAACCGCGACCAGTCGCTGTTCCCCAACCAGTTTGTCAATGTCCGCCTGCTGGCGGACACCCTCAAAGGCGTGACCCTGGCGCCGACGGCGGCCATCCAGTTCGGCACCAACGGCACCTTCGTCTATGCCCTGGATGGCGACAAGAAGGTCACCATCAAAAAACTGAAGATCGGTGCCAGCGACGGCGCGAACACCGTGGTCACCGAAGGTTTGGCCGCCGGTGACCGGGTGGTGCTCGAAGGCACCGATCGCTTGAAGGAAGGCAGTGAAGTAGAAGTGGTCAGCGACAGCCAGGCAGTGCCTGCCACGCCGACCGAACACTTGCAGGGCAAGTCCGCAGCGGTGCCCACTGAGCCGGTCGCGGCTGACAAGGCGAAAAAGGGCGGCGCATGAATCTCTCGCGGCTGTTCATCCTTCGCCCGGTCGCCACCACCCTGAGCATGCTGGCGATCATCCTGGCCGGCCTGATCGCCTATCGGCTGCTGCCGGTGTCGGCATTGCCCCAGGTCGATTACCCGACCATCCGTGTGATGACCCTGTACCCGGGCGCCAGCCCCGATGTGATGACCAGCGCGGTGACCGCGCCCCTGGAGCGCCAGTTCGGGCAGATGCCGGGCCTGACGCAGATGGCCTCCACCAGTTCCGGTGGCGCCTCGGTGATTACCCTGCGCTTCAACCTCGACATCAACATGGACGTCGCCGAGCAGCAGGTGCAGGCCGCGATCAATGCGGCCACCAACCTGCTGCCCAAGGACCTGCCGGCGCCGCCGGTGTACAACAAGGTCAACCCGGCCGACACCCCGGTGCTGACCCTGGCTATCACCTCCAAGACCATGCTGCTGCCCAAGCTCAACGACTTGGTGGACACCCGCATGGCGCAGAAAATCGCCCAGATCAGCGGCGTCGGCATGGTCAGCATCGCCGGTGGCCAGCGCCAGGCCGTGCGAATCAAGGTCAACCCAGAGGCCTTGGCGGCCAACGGCCTGAACCTGGCCGATGTACGCACGTTGATCGGTGCTTCCAACGTCAACCAGCCCAAGGGCAACTTCGATGGCCCGACCCGGGTCTCGATGCTCGACGCCAACGACCAGTTGACCTCGCCCAAGGACTACGCCGAACTGATCCTGGCCTATGCCAACGGTGCGCCGCTGCGGCTCAAGGACGTGGCGCAGATCGTCGACGGCGCCGAAAACGAACGCCTTGCCGCCTGGGCCAACGAAAACCAGGCCGTGCTGCTGAACATCCAGCGCCAGCCGGGAGCCAACGTCATCGAAGTGGTGGATCGGATCAAGGCCCTGCTGCCAAGCATCACCGACAACCTGCCGGCCGGCCTGGATGTCACCGTGCTGACCGACCGTACCCAGACCATCCGCGCGTCGGTCACCGACGTGCAGCATGAATTGCTGATCGCCATCGCCCTGGTGGTCATGGTGACGTTCCTGTTCTTGCGTCGTGTCAGCGCCACCATCATTCCCTCGGTGGCCGTGCCGTTGTCGCTGATCGGCACCTTCGGTGTGATGTACCTGGCTGGTTTCTCCATCAACAACCTGACCTTGATGGCCCTGACGATTGCCACCGGTTTCGTGGTGGACGATGCCATCGTCATGCTGGAGAACATCGCCCGTTTCATCGAGGAGGGCGACAGCCCGCTGCAGGCCGCGCTCAAAGGCGCGAAGCAGATTGGCTTCACGCTGATTTCCCTGACGCTGTCGCTGATCGCCGTGCTGATCCCGTTGCTGTTCATGGCCGATGTCGTGGGGCGGTTGTTCCGCGAGTTCGCCATCACCCTGGCTGTGGCCATCCTGATTTCCCTGGTGGTGTCCCTGACCCTGACACCAATGATGTGTGCCCGCTTGCTCAAGCGTGAACCCAAGGAAGCGGAGCAGGGCCGTTTCTACCGCGCCAGCGGCGCCTGGATCGACTGGTTGATCGCCGCCTACGGACGCAAGTTGCAGTGGGTGCTCAAGCATCAGCCGCTGACCCTGCTGGTGGCGGTGGGCAGCCTGGTGTTGACGGTGGTGCTGTACCTGGCCGTGCCCAAGGGGTTCTTTCCGGTGCAGGACACCGGGGTGATCCAGGGCATTTCCGAGGCGCCGCAATCGATCTCCTTTGCCGCCATGAGCGAGCGTCAGCAACAACTGGCGAAAGTGATCCTGGCGGACCCGGCGGTGCAGAGCCTGTCGTCCTACATCGGTGTGGACGGCGACAACGCCACGCTCAACAGCGGTCGCCTGCTGATCAACCTCAAACCCCACAGCGAACGGGATGACAGCGCCACCGAGATCATTGCCCGCTTGCAGCCGCAACTGGATCGGCTGGTGGGCATTCGCCTGTTCATGCAGCCGGTGCAGGACCTGACCATCGAAGATCGGGTCAGCCGGACCCAATACCAGTTCAGCCTGTCGTCGCCGGACGCCGAATTGCTCAGCCTGTGGAGCGGGCGCCTGGTTGAAGCCCTGGCCCAACAGGCGGAGCTGACCGATGTGGCCAGCGACCTGCAGGACAAGGGCCTGCAGGTCTACCTGGTGATCGACCGCGATGCTGCCTCGCGCCTGGGCGTCTCGGTGTCGAACATCACCGATGCGCTGTATGACGCCTTCGGCCAGCGGCAGATATCCACCATCTACACCCAGGCCAGCCAGTACCGCGTGGTGTTGCAGGCCCAGGCCGGGGAGCGGATCGGGCCGCAGGCGCTGGACCAGATTCACGTCAAGACCACCGACGGCGGGCAGGTGCGGCTGTCGAGCCTGGCCCGGGTCGAAGAACGCCAGGCGCAACTGGCGATTGCCCACATCGGCCAGTTCCCGGCGGTGATGATGTCGTTCAACCTTGCGCCGGGCGTGGCCCTGGGGCACGCGGTGGATCTGATCGAAAAGGTCCAGCGGGACATCGGCATGCCGGTGGGCGTGCAGACCGAGTTCCAGGGCGCAGCCCAGGCATTCCAGGCGTCGCTGTCGAGTACCTTGCTGCTGATCCTGGCGGCGGTGGTGACCATGTACATCGTCCTGGGCGTGCTGTACGAGAGCTACATCCACCCGATCACCATTCTTTCAACCTTGCCCTCGGCGGCCATCGGCGCCTTGCTGGCCTTGATCCTCAGCGGCAATGACCTGGGCATGATCGCGATCATCGGCATTATTCTGCTGATCGGCATCGTCAAGAAGAACGCGATCATGATGATCGACTTTGCCCTCGACGCCGAACGCAACCAGGGCATGGACCCACAGACGGCGATCTACCAGGCTGCATTGCTGCGCTTCCGTCCGATCCTGATGACCACCCTGGCGGCCTTGTTCGGCGCGATACCGCTGATGTTCGCCACCGGTTCCGGCGCCGAACTGCGCCAGCCCCTGGGCTTGGTGATGGTCGGTGGGTTGTTGGTGAGCCAGGTGTTGACGTTGTTCACCACCCCGGTGATCTACCTGTATTTCGATCGGCTGGGACGGCGGTTTGCCAGGCCTGATGCGAATGAGGTGCAGGTATGACCTCTTCCCTGGAATGCAGCGGGTTTTTGTGGCGAGGGGATTTATCCCCGCTTGAGTGCGCAGCACTCACCGAAGGGGCTGCTGCGCACCCCCGCGGGGATAAATCCCCTCGCCACAAAAGCCCAGCTACTACTATCGGTTTGTCATGTGCAGTCCGGAGCTTGTGCCGATGAACCTCTCCGGCCCATTCATCAAGCGTCCGGTCGCGACCATGCTCCTGAGCTTCGCCATCATACTGCTCGGTGGTGTGAGCTTCGGGCTGCTGCCGGTTGCGCCGCTGCCGCAAATGGATTTCCCGGTGATCGTGGTCCAGGCCAACCTGCCCGGGGCCAGCCCCGAGGTAATGGCTTCGACGGTGGCTACGCCCCTGGAGCGCTCCTTCGGCGCCATCGCCGGGGTCAACACCATGAGCAGCCGCTCCAGCCAGGGCTCTACCCGCGTCATCCTGCAATTTGACCTGGACCGTGACATCAACGGTGCCGCCCGGGAAGTGCAGGCGGCCATCAATGCCTCGCGCAACCTGTTGCCCAGCGGCATGCGCAGCATGCCGACTTATAAGAAGGTCAACCCGTCCCAGGCGCCGATCATGGTGCTGTCGCTGACCTCGGATGTGTTGAAAAAAGGCCAGCTCTACGACCTGGCCTCGACCATCCTGTCCCAGAGCCTGTCCCAGGTGTCGGGCGTCGGCGAAGTGCAGATCGGCGGCAGCTCGTTGCCGGCGGTGCGCATCGAACTGGAGCCGCAGTTGCTCAACCAGTACGGCGTGGCCCTCGATGACGTGCGCACCGCCGTTGCCGATAGCAACGTGCGCCGGCCCAAGGGGTCGGTAGAGGACGATCAGCGCATGTGGCAGGTCCAGGCCAACGACCAGTTGGAAAAGGCCAAGGACTACGAAACGCTGATCATCCGCTACCAGGACGGCTCGGTATTGCGGCTCAAGGACGTGGCGAAAGTCACCGACAGCGTCGAGGATCGCTACAACAGCGGGTTCTTCAACAACGATGCCGCCGTGTTGCTGGTGATCAACCGCCAGGCCGGGGCCAACATCATCGAGACGGTCAATGAGATCAAGGCGCAGCTGCCGGCGTTGCAGGCCGTGCTGCCGGCCAGCGTCAAGCTGAACCTGGCGATGGACCGTTCGCCAGTGATCAAGGCCACCCTGCATGAAGCGGAAATGACCTTGCTGATCGCCGTGGCCCTGGTGGTGCTGGTGGTGTTCCTGTTCCTCGGCAACTTCCGCGCTTCCCTGATCCCGACCCTGGCGGTGCCGGTGTCGCTGGTGGGCACGTTTGCGGTGATGTACCTGTACGGTTTCTCCCTGAACAACCTGTCGTTGATGGCGTTGATCCTGGCGACCGGCCTGGTGGTGGACGATGCCATCGTGGTGCTGGAGAACATCTCCCGGCATATCGATGAAGGTATGCCACCGATGAAGGCCGCGTACCGGGGAGCCGAGGAGGTGGGCTTTACCCTGTTGTCGATGAACGTCTCGCTGGTGGCGGTGTTCCTGTCGATCCTGTTCATGGGCGGGATCATCGCGAGCCTGTTTCGCGAATTTTCCATCACCCTGGCGGCGTCCATCGTGGTTTCGCTGGTGGTCTCGCTGACCCTTACGCCGATGCTCTGCGCCCGCTGGCTCAAGCCTCACGTGCCGGGGCAGGAAAACCGCTTGCAGCGCTGGAGCCAGCGGCTCAATGAGTGGATGGTCCGTGGCTATGCCAGCAGCCTGGACTGGGTGCTGCGTCATCGCCGGCTGACCTTGCTGAGCCTGCTGGTGACCATCGGCGTGAACGTTGCGCTGTATGTGGTGGTGCCGAAAACCTTCATGCCGCAGCAGGACACCGGTCAGTTGATCGGTTTCGTGCGTGGCGACGACGGGCTGTCGTTCAACGTGATGCAGCCGAAGATGGAAATCTTCCGCCGCGCCGTGCTCAAGGACGAGGCGGTGCAAAGCGTCGCCGGTTTCATCGGTGGCAACAACGGCACCAACAACGCCTTCATGCTGGTGCGCCTCAAACCGATCAAGGAGCGTAATATTTCTGCACAACAGGTCATCGAGCGCCTTCGTAAAGAAATGCCCAAGGTCCCCGGCGCTCAGCTGATGTTAATGGCCGACCAGGACCTGCAGTTCGGTGGCGGTCGCGAGCAGACCACCTCGCAGTATTCCTACATCCTGCAAAGCGCCGACCTGGCGTCGCTGCGTACCTGGTATCCCAAGGTCGTGGCGGCCTTCCGGGCCTTGCCGGAACTGACCGCCATCGACGCCCGTGACGGTGGTGGGGCACAGCAGGTGACGCTGATGGTGGACCGCGACCAGGCCAAGCGCCTGGGCATCGACATGGACATGGTCACTGCAGTGCTCAACAACGCCTATAGCCAGCGGCAGATCTCGACCATCTACGACAGCCTCAACCAATACCAAGTGGTGATGGAGGTCAATCCCAAGTATGCCCAGGACCCGAGTACCCTCGAGCAGGTCCAGGTGATCACCGCCGATGGCGCGCGCGTACCGCTGTCGGCCATAGCACACTACGAGAAAAGCCTGGAGGACGACCGGGTCAGCCATGAAGGCCAGTTTGCTTCCGAGGACATTTCCTTCGACATGGCCGAAGGCGTCACGGTAGAGCAGGGCACCGCGGCCATCGAGCGGGCGATCGCCAAGCTTGGCATGCCCGAGGATGTCATCGCGAAAATGGCCGGCACCGCCGATGCGTTCGCCGCCACCCAGAAGAGCCAGCCGTTCATGATCCTCGGAGCATTGCTGGCGGTGTACCTGGTGCTGGGGGTGTTGTATGAAAGCTACATCCATCCGTTGACCATCCTGTCCACGTTGCCATCGGCTGGGGTCGGCGCGTTGCTGTCGATCTATGCGCTGGGTGGCGAGTTCAGCCTGATCTCACTGTTGGGGCTGTTTCTGCTGATCGGCGTGGTGAAGAAAAACGCCATTCTGATGATCGATCTGGCGCTGCAACTGGAACGTGCCGGGCAGACGCCGCAGGAGTCGATCCGCAGTGCTTGCCTGCTGCGGTTGCGGCCGATCCTGATGACCACGCTGGCGGCGATCCTTGGCGCCTTGCCGCTGTTGCTCGGCACTGCCGAGGGCTCGGAAATGCGCCAGCCACTGGGCCTGACTATCATTGGTGGGTTGGTGTTCAGCCAGGTACTGACGCTCTACACCACCCCGGTGGTTTACCTTTATCTCGACAAACTGCGCCATCGCTTCAATCGCTGGCGCGGCGTGCGCACTGATGCTGCCCTGGAAACTCCGCTATGACCGACCGTTCGCCTTTCAATCTTGCCGCGACGCTGGCAACCGCCCGTGGCTCGCGGGTGCTGAGCCTGGTGCTGTGCGTGGCGATGCTCAGCGCCTGCGCCGTCGGGCCGGATTATCAACGTCCCCAGGCTGCCGCCCCGGTGCAATACAAGGAAGCCCAGGGTTGGCGACAGGCCAATCCCAGCGATGCATTGGCCAGGGGCGCCTGGTGGGAGTTGTACGGCGATGCGCAACTCAATGGCCTGGTGGACCAGCTCAATACGTCCAACCAGACCGTGGCCCAGGCCGCCGCCCAATACCGGCAAGCCCGGGCGTTGGTGCGCAATGCCCGTGGCGCATTTTTCCCCACCGTCGACCTGACCGTTGGCAAGACGCGCTCCAGCCAGGGCACCGGCAGCAGCAGTTCGAGCCTGAGCAGTTCATCCAGCGGCATTCGCGACACCTACAACGCCCAGGCTGGCGTCAGTTGGGAGGCGGATGTGTGGGGCAAGTTGCGCCGCACCCTGGAAGCTGACGAGGCGAGCGCGCAAGCCAGTTTTGCCGACCTGGCGGCGATGCGCCTGAGCCAGCAATCGGAACTGGTGCAGAATTACTTGCAGTTGCGGGTGATCGATGAACAGAAGCGTCTGTTGCAGACCACGGTCGACAACTATCAGCGCTCCCTGAAAATGACCGAAAACCAGTACCGTGCCGGGGTGTCCGGCAAGGACGCGGTGGCCCAGGCACAGAACCAGCTCAAGACCGCCCAGGGCGACCTGATCGACCTGATCTGGCAACGGGCCCAGTTTGAAAACGCCATCGCCGTGCTGATCGGCCTGCCGCCGGCCGAGTTCAACCTGGCCGAGACCCAGGACATCCCGTCGCTGCCGCAGATCCCGGTGGCGCTGCCTTCGCAGTTGCTCGAACGCCGGCCGGATATCGCCTCGGCAGAACGCTCGGTGATGGCCGCCAACGCCAACATCGGGGTCGCCAAGGCCGCGTATTACCCGGACCTGACCCTGAGCCTCAGTGGCGGCTATAGCAGCAGTACCTACGACAACTGGGTGAGCGTGCCGAACCGCTTCTGGTCGGTAGGGCCACAATTGGCGATGACGCTGTTCGATGGTGGCCAGCGTTCGGCAGAGGTCGACCGTACTGTCGCGGCCTACGACCAGACCGTCGCCACCTATCGCCAGACCGTGCTCGACGGCTTGCGCGAGGTAGAAAACTACATGATCCAGCTCAAGGTGCTGGAAGACGAAGCCCGCGTGCGCCAGGAAGCCCTGGACGCCGCCCGGGAATCCCTGCGCCTGACGCAGAACCAGTACAAGGCAGGGTTGATTGCCTACCTCGATGTCGTGACCGTCCAGGCCACGGCCTTGAGCAATGAACGCAGTGTGCTGAGCCTGCAGCAGAGCCGCCTGATTGCCAGTGTGCAGTTGATTGCGGCGCTGGGGGGTGGTTGGGACGGGCAGTTGCAGGCGCAGGCGCACGAGAAGCCCTGATCACTGTTGATGGGGTAAGCCTTGCTCCCACAGGGTTCCCCATTTTCAATAAAGACTTCCGTGGTCATGTCGGCGGTCAGTCCCGCTTTTGGCCGATGCACTGCCTACGTCCTGTCGCGATGGCTTGTTATAGTTCGAGCCTCTTTTCAGCCGGTAAAGGATCACTGCCATGTCGCAATACCAAGCGTTCAATGTCGAACTTGCAGACAACATTGCCCATGTGCAGATCAATCGCCCGGAAAAGATCAATTCGATGAACGCCGCGTTCTGGAGCGAGATCATCGATATCTTCCAATGGATCGACGACACCGATGCCGTGCGGGTGGTGGTGTTGAGCGGCGCCGGCAAGCATTTTTCCTCAGGGATCGACCTGATGATGCTGGCGGGCGTGGCCAACGAGCTGGGCAAGGACGTCGGGCGCAATGCACGCCTGCTGCGACGCAAGATCCTGCAACTGCAAGCCTCGTTCAACGCCGTGGACAACTGCCGCAAACCCGTGATCGCGGCGATCCAGGGCTACTGCCTGGGCGGGGCCATCGACCTGATTGCCGCCTGCGACATGCGTTACGCGGCCCAGGACGCCCAGTTCTCCATCAAGGAAATCGATATCGGCATGGCCGCCGATGTTGGCACATTGCAACGCTTGCCCCGAATCATCGGGGACGGCATGCTGCGTGAACTCGCTTATACGGGGCGCACCTTCGGTGCCGACGAAGCGCGCAGCATCGGCTTGGTCAATCGTGTCTACAGTGATACCGCCAGCCTGCTCGACGGCGTAATGGACATCGCCCGGGAAATCGCCGCCAAGTCGCCGATTGCCGTGACCGGCACCAAGGAAATGATCAGCTACATGCGCGACCACCGCATCGACGACGGCCTGGAATACGTCGCCACCTGGAACGCCGCCATGTTGCAATCGACCGACCTGCGCGTGGCCATGGCCGCCCATATGAGCAAACAGAAACCTGAATTTCAGGATTGATCGACCATGATTTCACGCTGGACCACCGCAGTACTTGATACCGCTCTTGCTGGTGGCTGGGCCGTCGCCCGTAGCCCTGAGGGCTTTCTGTTCGATGACAACGGCGCGCTGTTTCCCCGCGAATGGCTCAAGCGCCAGGATTTGTCGATCCTCGCCGAGCACGGCATCGGTCACCTGGATGGCGAGCCGGTCTACCTGCTGGAATTGCACAGCCCGCTGGACATCCCTGGCTGTAACTGGAAAGGCCTGCGGGCGTTCATGCTCGAGGAGGACCACACGCTGTACAAAGTGCTGGGTTATGCCGCGCAGGTCGGCACCTGGGCCCGGGAGCATCGTTTCTGTGGCAGTTGCGGCACGCGCATGGACCAGATTCCGTTGGAGCGGGCCATGTATTGCGAGGCCTGTGAGCTGCGGCACTATCCGCGGATTTCACCGAGCATGATCGTGCTGATCACTCGAGGCGATGAAGTCCTGCTGGCCCGTTCGCCGCGTTTCGTCCCGGGCGTCTACAGCACCCTGGCGGGGTTTGCCGAACCGGGCGAGTCGGCCGAGGATTGCCTGGTGCGAGAGGTGCGCGAGGAAGTCAGCATCGAGGTGAAGAACATCCAGTACATGGGCAGCCAGTGCTGGCCGTTCCCCCATTCGATGATGCTGGGTTTCCACGCTGAATACGCCAGTGGCGACATCGTGCCCCAGGAAGATGAAATCGAGGACGCCCAGTGGTTCAACGTCCATGACCTGCCACCGCTGCCGGCCTCGCGCTCCATTGCCCGCTACCTGATCGACCTGTATGTGGCGCGGCGCCTAGGCCATGCTGAACCAGTGCTGCCAGGCTAGGCGCACAGTCAAGCCGAGCACCACGGTGATGAACACCGGTCGGATGAATTTCGCGCCGCCGCTGATGGCGGTGCGAGCGCCGAAGAACGCGCCGATCATCACCGACAGGCCCATGCTCAGGCCGATGACCCAGTCCACTTGCCCGGAAAAGATGAACACCGACAGCGCCGCGATGTTGCTGACGAAATTCATGCTGCGGGCCACGCCACTGGCCTTGACCAGGTCGATGGGGTAGAGCAGCAGGCTGCTGACCGTCCAGAATGCCCCGGTACCCGGCCCGGCCACGCCGTCATAGAAACCCAGGCTGAAGCCTTGGGGCGATTGCCATGTCTTCTTGATCGGCGCGTCACTGTCCAGCGGTGCCTTGGGCGTGCTGCCGAACAACAGGTACAGACCGCAGGCGAAGACGATCACTGGCAGCATCTTGTTCAGCCACTCGGCAGGCAGGTAATGGGCGACGATAGCGCCGGTCAGGGCCCCGACCAGGGTGCCGACGAGGGCGTGGGTCCATTGCCTTGGGTGGAACAACTTGCGCTTGTAGAAGGTGAAGCTGGCCGTCGCCGAGCCGAAGGTCGAACTGAGTTTGTTGGTCCCCAGGACCAGATGAGGCGGCAAGCCTGCCGTCAGCAGGGCTGGCGTGGTCAGCAACCCACCGCCACCGGCAATGGCATCGATGAAACCGGCAATGAACGCGACAACAGCAAGGATAGCGAGGGTAGTGAGGTCAACGCTGAGTTCAAAAGGCATGAAATAGGCTTATTTGGCAGGTCGCAGAAGGGCTGCGGGGAGGGCCGGTATGTTACCCATAATGGTGCAGGGCTGCGACAGCCGGTTGGGGCGTTGCACTGTAAGATCCCACAACCCCACAAATCGCCCGTGGCGTGGGAGCCTGCTCTTGCTGGGCTGCGCAGCAGTCCCAAAAGGCTTCCTGATATCTGCCTGGCACACCGAGACCGCTGGACGATTTTTTTTTGAAATCAAGGGGTTGTCAGCCTAGGCAAATGAGTACATAATTGCGCCCATCGAACGCACTGGGACGTAAAAAATCTCAATGTTTTCAAGGAGATAGCGGCGCCTAGATGCCCTGTATCCTGATCAGGTTTGTACCGCGGTTGATGTGGCAGCATTGCATCAAACGTTCTGAGGCCGAATAGCAAAATGGTTATGCAGTGGATTGCAAATCCACCTACGCCGGTTCGATTCCGACTTCGGCCTCCACTTTTAAAAAGCTCTGTAGATCTATGATTTACGGAGCTTTTTTATTTTCGAAGCATTGAAAGCTTTTGTATTGAAAAGGGCATGAGCTACCTTGCTTCGCAGGGGAGGGATGTATATATTCCCCCCTCTTGCTGCACCAGCCAGAACATCGGCCACTGGATTTTGCCGACGTTCCCAAGGCTAACCGCGCTACCGCCCGAATGGCGAAACTGGTAGACGCATGGGACTTAAAATCCCCCGCTCGTAAGGGCGTGCCGGTTCGATTCCGGCTTCGGGCACCATCTAAAATCAAGGGTTTGCGAGCGAAAGCTAATGCAAACCCTTGTTCGTTTCCGCTTCTGAAAACTGCTGCGGAAACGGAGTCCATGCCTGCGGGTATTTTCAAGCGCAACCCTCTACACTCGGCGTTGAGATTAGCAAGGTGAGTGGCTGGTGGTTACGTCCTCCAGCCCTTGCCCAGTACGCTAATCCTTTGACCATGGAGAGGTAACGAGTGAAAACGATCGCAACGATGAGTCTGTTGGCCTTGATGAGCAGCAGCGCTGTATGCGCTGGGGAGACAACCTCCGTTGATGGGAAAACGCTGGCCGTGAACTTTGGCGAGCCGACCGTCAAGCAGGTTCTGCACTATCGGAAAATGTACGATAAGAAGCCCTTTCCCGACGCGGAAATTTATTACTACAGCAACGGTTTGTACAAAATCATCTCTCAGGGAGAAAATCATTACGGTGTCTACGTCTTGCAGGGCCAGCACACCGACGAGACATACACCGTAAAGTTCATCTCCCTGCCTTCCGCTGACTGGGGCAATAAAACAGCGTATCACCAGCTCACCTTTATTCGAGGTGATGCACAAAACGTATTTATCCAGAACGCAATTGTCGACACCGGCGAGGCGATAGCCCAGCAGAACGGGACCTATACGCAGGAAGAAAATACCGTGGTCAATCCGATCAGCACCGCCTGGCAGAAAAAGTGAGCCCGTTGCCCTCAGCGGTTTGATGGCAGATTTCGGGCAATTTTGTGATCATCTAGTATTTATAAAACAATAGGTTGCATGATATTTATCATGCAACCTATCCGGTGTTGGTCATCAGTGCCGGTGCCTCACAACCGTCGCCGAAACGCCTCGAGAATGTCCCTCATCCCCTTTTTCATTTGCAGCTGGGCAATGGCGTCCAACGGATGCCAGAGGCAATCGCTGATTTCATTCTGTGGCTTGGCCACCGTCGAGTCGCTGACCGATGCTTCGAACACATGATGTTCGGTTTGCCCGTCATTGACTCGCATCAAGTAGAGCAGATTCTCGACGTCCAGCCCGGTTTCCTCTGCCAATTCCCGGACGGCGGCCCCGGCATGGGTTTCGCCGCGCTCGACGGTACCGCCCGGCAACGCCCAACGGCTATTGGCTTTACGCACCAGCAAGATGTGGCGATTTTCCTCGCAGATGACGGTCGCTCGAATTTTCATGGCCGTGCTCGATCATTGACTGTCATTAGATTGAAATATAACTGCAATATTTGAGCCTGGCATTATCTGCTTCGTTCAATGGCAGGTTTTTCAAGGTCTTATCCCTTACGACCACGACAGAGCGGGAAAGACTGAGCTTTTTTTAAACAGTCATCGCTCCAGCCCTCTGTCCAACCGCCAGCGCCAAGCTTTCGACCGGTTATCGCCTCAAATTGAATCAGCTTCAAAAAAATGAATCCATGTTGGGTGCACTGGCCGGCCCCGTAGGGGAAGGAAGCGAGAAATGACCACCGTTGAAGACTTCAAGATCAAATCCCATGAGCTCCTGGTGGAGCTCGATACGGCAACATCGGAGATGATGAAACTCATATGTGTCCATCAAATGAGCGGATCGACCTGGGATGAAGCAGTCCAGCGTCAACATGAAGCCTATGAGCAGTGGGTTGCTTATCTGAACGAGCGGGGATAAGTGCGGGGGCAAATTCTTTGAACGGCGCCTCGACGGCTATGCCTAATCCTTAGACCAACAAGAGGATTAGGCCATGTCTGAATTAGCCAGTTATTTCTGGATCGCTGTTGCGGTGCTTTTGCTGCTCGTCGATTTGTGGGCGATTGTCAGCGTCTTTCGAAGCGACAAGTCGGCCGGTACCAAGGCTGGATGGGCCCTGTTGCTGATCATTCTGCCGGTTTTGGGCCTGGTCATCTGGGGGGTAGCCGGCCCTCGCGGCGTCAAGGAAGGGCCGTCATCGCCGGAGCACAGCAAAGGTTAGCCAGGAAGCGGCTGTACGGGCCGTCCTTTCATTGGTTGGTCCAATCGCCGCCGGTGGTTTCGCAATCCTCCTGGGCCTGCTGTAGCTGCTCGATACTGTAGTAGTACCAGGTCACCTTTGCATTGTCGGGAAGGTTGGCTGACCCGCCGTGCTTGTCCCTGCTGGTTGAGTGCGGGTTGGCCAACGCTTCCTGGGTCAGCCTCGCCTGGCATGTCGCTACGTAACCCTCGGCGCAACGTTCGACCTTACGCTTTTGGGTTGTGAGCATTCCCTTGCTTTCATTGCTGCACGACCAATCGAGGGTTTCGGTGGGGATGCCTTTGTATTCGTAACAGCTGTGGTTTTCGATCACTGGAACGGCCTGGCTTTGGGATCGAGTGATGACGTCGCAGCCTTGGGCCAGGACGGCGGTGGGGCTTGCACAAACGATCAACAACAGGATTCTGGCATTCATGAGTTTCTCCCTTCGCGGTTTCTGCACCGGTGCCTATCCATTTCGAGGTGCAAAAAAAGCCCGCGTTCCATCAGTTTTCCAACCGGTAGAACTCAGGGGGAACAGCCAGGCGCTGCGCGTCAGCGGAACTTGGGCAGAGGGGGCTCGGCAGGCTTGAGCGCCGTTAGCGCGCTTTGGATCGACGGGGCGTCTTTGTCGATGTCATTGAGCCGGTCCCGGATGCGCACTGCGGTGGGATGCCCGCCTTGGTGGTCGACCCAATCGGCAATTTCCTTGCAGGCTGCCGTGAGCCTGGTCTGACGCGATTCCAGCAAGGTGAGCAGGGTGGTGATGGACTCTTTTTCGGACATGTCACACCTCCATTCAGGGTTGATGAGACAGCACAAGACCCGCCAGGGGCGGGCCATGCCGTGGTTTAAGCGTAGTTGAGTTATTCAAGCTCTGTCGAAGAATCCGGTGCCCGGCTAGACAGCCGGTGCGCCAGAAACAATGCAAGTGGCGTTAGCCGGACTCCTTGACCCAGGACGGCGTGACGCTCGCCCGCCAACGCACGTCGGTAATACCGTATTTTTCAGCAAGGGGTTTGGAGACCCGCTTGACCTTCTCTCTCCCGAATTTCGGTATGCGCCCGACCCCCGCGTCGCAACTGGCCCAATGCCAAGCCTCGGAGTTATTCATCACTTCAGCGCGAATAATGAATGACTTGGGTTCGCCATGGAGCATGTAGTCAATGATGTAAAGCGATGGCCCGCCCATAAATCCTCCCTAATTAGTTCTATACGGATGGATACAAAGGCACTCGGAAAATTCCATCGAATTTCCAGATGGTTAAATTGATGCCGCCCAGGCTCGAGCTCGGGGCAACGGAAATATTTGCAACCAGCCGGAACTCACGGCAAGGAACCAAACCCGGTTACCCTTCTCCAAGGTGAGCTTCAACACCGTAGGCCAGGGATCAAAGGCGACGCAGTGCGGCATCAACAAAAGGCACAACATGAAAAACACCGCCAGGGTGCTGTTCATTGCAGCTCTCGCCATCGGTTTGTCGGGCTGCATTGGCGCGCCCATCGAACTGACGCCGCAAACCGAGCAACGCTTGCGTGAACAACCTCCGATCCGTTTCCTGCTGACATTCGATGATGGGCCCAGCGCCTCGTCTATCTGGAACCCTAGCCTGGAGGTGCTCGACGCACTCGCAGACAACCCGGTACAGCCCGGTATCAAGGCGGTGTTTTTCCTGCAGACCCGCGCCCCCCGTGCCGGTGGCAGTGACATTGGCCGCTCGATAATGCGCCGTCAACAGCAGGAAGGCCATGTGCTGGGCTTTCATACGGCGACCCATTGGCACAGTAACCACCGGTTCCTCAAACCTGATGAGCTGGAACAATCGCTTGCCCATGGCGCAAGCGATATCGCCTCCATCACAGGTGCGCCGCCGACCTTGGTAAGGCCGCCATTCTGGAGCTTCGACAGGCGCACTTCCGCCGCCTACCGACAACATGGCTTGCACATTCTGTTGACCGACTTGAGCGCAAATGACGGCAAAGTCTGGGGCATCACGATGAGCCCGCGGCGGCGGATCAACCTGACCCGGCAACTCTCCGAAGTGCGCGAGCGCATTGCCGCCGGGCAATTGCCGGTGGTCGATGGGGTCATTCCGGTGGTGGTGACGTTTCACGACATCAACCGTTACACCGCCCGGCATGCCCGCGAATACCTGCAAATCCTGCTCGACAGTGCCAAGGCTACCGGCGTGAGGACTGCCGCCAAGCCGTTCTATGATGACCACCAGGCACTGGCGAGAGCGGCCTTGGCTCGGACGGTCGACCACAGCACAGAGCCCGTGCATCTGCCGGGGCTGTGGGATTGGTTGTGGGATTCGGATTCGCACTGATGCGCCACGAATGCGGCGGGTGACGCGACGTTCGGTTGGCCGCCCTGGGCAATCAGCGTGTATGGTAGGCCGTGCACCCTTGGTTAAAGTCGGAGGTGACCAATGAGTACTGCGATGCTGACGAAAATGCACATCAACGGTTATGACGTGCTTAGCGTAAACAGCGGCCCCTGGAGGGTCTGTACCCAGGCTGACCGGTTGGGTTCCTTTGCTTCCCGTGAGGAAGCCCTGGCCTACGCTGCCGCGTTGCCAACACGGAGAAACAGTAGCGGCCGGCCTGTGAACACAAAATAGGTGGTGGGCGGTGCATCCAATCTCTCGGTGACAGGTACACCCCCATCGCGAGCAAGCTCGCTCCCACAGCGTTTCGAGTGTTCACCAAAAAAAACCTGTGGGAGCGATGGGGTCAGCCTGGGCCCATCACGGTGATCAGACGCGTGCCAATTCCAGCGGGACTTCCAGGGTAAACAGAGCGCCTTGCCCCGGTCCGTCGCTATGAACATAAAGACGGCCATTCATTTCAACCGCTGCCAGAGCGCAGCTGTGCAGGCCAAACCCATGGCCGTCCTTGCGGGTCGTGAAACCGTGGTTGAAGATGCGCGCCAGGTTCTGCGCAGAAATGCCTTCGCCTCGGTCCTTGACGCTGAGGCAGAGCGTTGTTTCGTCGAGGATGCGGATCCCCAGGGTGATTTCCCGCGGGTGCTCGCTGATGTGCGACATCGCGAATTTGGCGTTGCTGATCAGGTTGATCAGGATCAGCAGCAACCGGTGCTTGTCCCCCATGATCGCAGGAACGTCCTGATAGTCCTTGATGACGGTGACATGATGTCGACTGAGCGCGCCCGAGTTCATGCGTAGCGCATCTTCGAACAGATCGCTGACATTGAGCGGTTCGATCAGCCTGGCGGCTCCTGCATAGGTTTGTTGAGTGGTGACGATTTCCTTGATGTGATCGATGCTCTTGGTCAACTGTGCCAGCTCATCGATAAGCACTGCCTGTTCCGCGGCGATGGAGTCGACCAGTTCGTTGAAATAACGCGGTAGCAACCGGCCTTTTTCATCAAGGGTGATGAACTGGCCAAGATCCTCGGCATGCTCATTCATCATTTTGACCGCTTTGGTGAGCCCAACGGTCTTGCTGTTCCTCAACTTGCGGGTCACGACCTCGGCTGAAATATTCACGCTGTTGAGCACATTCCCGACATTGTGCAGCACGTTCGTGGCAATCTCGGCCATGCCTGCCATGCGGGCCGCATCCACCAATTCGCGTTCGGCCTCCTTCAGCTCTCGGGTACGCTCCTGCACGCGTTCCTCGAGTCGTTCATTGGACGTTTGCAGTTGCTGGTTGATCTGATTGATGACGGCGTAACTGCGAACCAGCCGCACCGCCAGGTAGATCATCAGAATTGCCATCAGGCCAGCAAGTACGACCAGGTAGATATGATATTGGCGGTCCGTTGCGGCTGTCCTGCGCTGTGTCTCGTTCAACAGCTCATTGATGCTATCCAGTTCCTGGGCAACCGGAATGACGCTGATGCGATCGAGCAGGTCATTGACGACAGGTTGTTCCTGGACGATGGTCTTGACGTGCTGGGTCAAGGTAGTGAAGGGCGTCTGATAGGTCGGGGGCAACTGATCGATGTAGGGTTCCAGCTCGGTTAATTTGCCTTGCACTTCCCGGGCTTTTTCAGAGGTGACATAAAGCGCGAACTCCAGTGTCGTCAGGGTCAATTCAAGCACATTGGACGCTGCGGTCAGGCGCTCCATGGGGCTTTCTATGCTCATCTCCTTGAGCTGCGTTTGAATTTCGTCTTCAACCAGCGGCAGCGCATCCAGGGACGTGCGTAGATTGGCGTTGTGCTGTTCGAATTGCTCTACCAAAAAGGTCTTGTTCTTGACGGCGTCCACATAACCCTTGCGCCTGGATGCCCAAAGCGCCGCCAAGGGGCCGGAGTTATTGAGTCGTTCCAGCTGCTGCCAGCGACTGTCCGCCTCTGCCGGCGGGGCCAGTGACAGGTTGTTGTTGACGCCGATCTTCTTCCTGAGGATCTTGCCGTTCCAGTTCGCGTCGGCCTGCTTGAGTTGTCGGATGAAGTCACGAGATTCGAAATAGGTCGATGAGTCGTACGTGTATGACTTGATTAAAAAGAATATCAGGGCAGAAAAAACGACAAACGCGACGGCCAGCAGGGCGGGCCATTTATATTTTTTAATAATGGTGGTCACTCTACTCTCCTGTTCAGGGGGCTTGTCGAAGGAGTCGGTGAATTTTCGAGGGGAGGGAGGGGCTCAAGGCGTGAGCCGAAGGGGGAAAAAGGAAATTGTCGTACGGTTTGTCGTGCCGGTCTGTTTTTGCCTGGGTACACGTTGGGCTCCCTGCTAACGATGAACGTCGGGTTCATGGCTGAGTGTAGCGCTAACGAGCGGGGCACTTTGCTGCGAAAATGCGCCGAAGTGGAGCAGGCGCGGCCGGGCAGGCCGCGCCGGTGGCATTACTTGATGTCGATGAAGGGCAGGGCGCCGTTTGGCAGCACGGTGGTTGGCAAGACGCCGTTCCAGCGCTCGGCCTTGGTCAGTTCCACCAGATTCTGGTTGCTGGCCAGGGCCTGGGCCCGTGCCTTGATGGCTTCGGCTTCGGCTTTGCCGCGCAACTCGGTAGCCAGTGCGTCTGCCTTGGCCTGCGCCACTTGCGAATCGGCCTCCGCCTGGGCCTGAGTCACACGAATCTGTGCTTGCACCTGTTCGGTGGCGAGTTGCTGCTCGCGGGTCTTGACCTGGACTTCCGCAGCCATGCGCGCTTCGATGGCTTTTTCATAGGCGTCGCTGAAGTCGATGTTTTCGACCTGGACGCTGTCGATGATCACCGGCCCGGTAATGCTGGCCTTGATCGCTGTGGAAATATCGTTGACCAGTTGGACGCGGTTCTGCACGGCAGCCACGGCGTTGAACTTGCCGAATACGTTTTCCACTTGTGTCGGCACCTGGCGGCTGATCATCCGGTCGCGGATGCCTTCAAGATCCTTGAACTGGGTATAGACCTTCGCTACATCGGAAGGCGCAATATGCCAGGACACGGACACCTTGAGCTGGGCGGACTGTTGGTCCTTGCTGTAGGCCTGGAGGTCTTCATAAGCCGTGACTTGGCTCTGGACACTGATCAGGCGTACCGACTCGATAAATGGCATCTTGAAGGACAGGCCCGGTTCAATCACCCCGACCAGCGCCCCGTTGCGCAGCAGTACGCCACGCTCGGTTTCGTCGACCGTGTACCAGCTGCCAAAGAAGACGCACAACAGGAGAATGCCCACGATTGCAGCAACGATGGAGCCGATGGTTTTACGGGTCACTTTTCTTTCCTTGAGTGGCTGGATGGGGTTTGCCATAGCTGCGTCCAGTGTTGAAGCTGCATCGGTATTGCGAATGCCAGACACGAAAAAGCCCTGAATAATCAGGGCTTTAACGTTAGAAGATGGCGGAGGCGATGGGATTCGAACTCATGGACCTGTTACAGTCGACGGTTTTCAAGACCGTTGCCTTAAACCACTCGGCCACACCTCCGTATTGCGTTGCGGGCGCCATAATACCCGAATGAAACACACTGTCAAACTCTCTACGTAGCTTGTTACAGAGCGTCTGTTATGATCCTTGCCACTGAATGTTTCAAAACCGGAGGAGTGTCGCCATGCGCGAACAGGATTACGCAGTGAACAACGTGCAGGCTGAGCAGCTAGAGGTTAGCCGCGTCCTGCGCAACACTTATGGCTTGCTGGCACTCACACTCGCTTTCAGCGGTGTGATGGCCTACGTCGCACAACAGATGCGGGTGGGTTACCCGAACATCTTCGTCGTGCTGATCGGTTTCTACGGCCTTTTCTTCCTCACCAACAAACTCCGTGATTCGGCCTGGGGCCTGGTGTCGGCTTTCGCCCTGACCGGCTTCATGGGCTTTTTGCTCGGCCCGATCCTCAATCGCTACCTGCAAATGCAGGGTGGCGCTGAAGTGGTCAGCTCGGCCTTCGCAATGACCGCATTGGTGTTCGGTGGCCTGTCGGCCTACGTGCTGATTTCCCGCAAGGACATGAGCTTCCTGGGTGGTTTCATCACCGCAGGCTTCTTTGTCCTGCTGGGGGCAGTGCTGGCCAGCTTCTTCTTCCAGATCAGCGGCCTGCAACTGGCGATCAGCGCCGGCTTCGTGCTGTTCTCGTCGGTCTGCATCCTGTACCAGACCAGCGCCATCATCCATGGCGGCGAGCGTAACTACATCATGGCTACCATCAGCCTGTATGTATCGATCTACAACCTGTTCGTCAGCCTGCTGCAGCTGTTTGGCCTGATGGGTCGCGACGACTGATTGCATTGGCGATGAGTGAGAAGCCCGCTTCGGCGTGATGCTGTTCACATAGAAACAACGGCGTTTTTCAGAAATGAAAAGCGCCGTTTTTTTTGGTTTTTTAGGTGCGTTTTTGGGGGGTATATCCATTTCTGCGGTAACGGCGGCTTAGGGTTCCGCCCTGACGGCGGCTCACTTTTGAGAAGCGCAAAAGTGAGCCGCTGTAGGAGCGAAACCGCCAGCCGCCGTTACCGCAGAAATGGATATACACACCAACGCAAAAAAACCGAGCCCTCTCAAAAAAAACGGCACCTCCCCTTGGAAAAAGGGAGGTGCCGCTTTTGGAGCGTGGGTGAGCGGATTGCCACATGAAGTGGACTTAAGAGGCAAACCGCCGCAATCCCACTGGTGGCACGAAGGCTTCCAGTTCGGCCTCCACCGCCTCGATTATTCGTTCAACATCCGGGGCATTCATCACAGTCGCGCAGGGGATACCCGCAATGGCGATCATGGTCTCGCCGCTGGCACGGTCAAACAGCCGGGCAACCATACTGCCAGGCGCATCCATGCTCGCTTCGAATCCCATGGGATGGAAGTGCCAGCGCATCAACTGGCAAGCGTTGGGGAACGTAACCTTGCTGAAAGATCCTTTATTCATGTGTTGCCCGCCTTCTTCAATCGAGCGCTTCCTTTTGCTCATGTCAGGAAGGAAGAGCCATCATGGCTCTACCAGTGAGAACTAAAAATAGCACCTGAAAATGAAGCTCATGTGGATTTTTTCAGTCCGTTTTGCGATTGGTTCACTTTTTTTGATCTGGATCACGACTTAAGCGGCAATCTTCAAAATGCCATTACGCTTGGTTGGGATTGCCCTGGGGTATGGACAAAGGCTCTGGCACACGGCATTTCCAAGCGATGAACTGGGCCAGGATCATCATTGCCAGGGCAACGGCGAAGGTTGTGTGCAGACCGTTCGTCACGTCCTCGGGGCTTGCGCGGGTGATGTCATTCGTCGCCGCTGCGGCCGCAAACACTGCGCCGAGCACGGAAGCTCCGGTGAAGAAACCCAAGTTGCGTGACAGGTTGAGCAGACCGGCGATGACGCCTCGCCTCTGGGCAGCCACATTGGCCATGACTGCCGTGTTGTTGGCTGTCTGGAAGAACGCGTAGCCCAGGGTCGTCACCACGATGGCCGTAAGGTAGCCGACGATGCCAAGGGCAGGGGGAACCAGCGACAGCATCAGGCAGCCGAGGGCCATGGTCGCCAGGCCGGCGAGCCGCATGGGCTGCACGCCGAAGCGATCCGTCAGGCGTCCGGCAGGCACCCCGGTCAGCGCCGCGACGGACGGCCCCGCGGCCAGCACCAGCCCCACGAAGGCCGCTGGCAGTCCGAGGGTGATGGACAAGTAAAAAGGCCCGACCAGCAGCGTCGCCATCATGACCGTCGCGACCAGCGCGCTCGTCGCCAGGCCTGAGACCAATGATTTGTCGCGAAACACTGTCAAGGGAATCAGCGGCGATACGGCCCGGGACTGGGACCGAATGAACAGTCCGCCGCCCACGAGCGCGATCAGCAGCAGTGCAATATTCAGTCCGCCAAAGCTCCCGCGCCCGGAGGTCATGGCCAAGGCATAGGCGGCGAGCGTCATTGCCAACAGCAATGTACCGGTTACATCGAAGCGGGTTTTTGCGGGCTTCGGCGGTACTTCACCCGCCGGGATCGAGTACCACGCCAGCCCTAGCGTCAGCAGGCCAAGGGGTATGTTGATCAGGAACAAGGCTGGCCAACCGAACCCGCTGATCAACATGCCACCAACGGACGGCCCAAGGGCTGTGCCCACCGCCGACAGCGTTGCCAGCAGGCCCATGGCGCTGCCGGCTTTTTCCTGAGCGACTGTTTCGCCGACCAGGGCCAACGTCAGCGTCATCATGATGGCGGCCCCCAGGCCTTGCAGCGCCCGACCTGCGACCAGCAGCCAAAGCGAGGGCGCCAGGCCGCATACCGCCGATGCCAAGGTGAACAGGGCGATACCGGCCAACAGCAGCTTGCGCCGGCCCATCAAATCCCCCAAGCGACCGACGCTGACAATCAGCGTGGTGATTGCCAGCAGATAGGCCAGCACCACCCACTGGACCTGCTGGAAAGAGGCGCCGAGCGCCTGGGCCAGCGTCGGCAGTGCCACTGCGGCCACACTGGCACCAAGGGCGGCCAGCAGCGTCGAGAGCGCAAGGCTGGCCAGGGCCCAGCGGGGTGAAAAGAGCCGGTGTGCGGTCGCGGTTGCCGGCCGGTTTGGTTGCGTGTTGATAGGGTTCATCGTGTCACCTGTATCCGTGGCGCTCGAAAACGGAGCTGTCAGAACGTTACGCCTGGGCATAACATGGCGGAAGGCGCAGCATTTGCACGTTATAGCTGCAGCAAACGCTATCTATTCAATTCGAGATACCACCATGTCCTCGCCTGACCTCAATCTGCTCGTCACCCTTGATGTGCTGCTCTCGGAAGGCAGCGTGGCCCGGGCCGCCCGGCGGCTGCGGCTCAGCCCGTCGGCCATGAGCCGGGCGCTGGCGCGGTTGCGTGAGACTACCGGTGACCCGCTGTTGGTTCGGGCCGGGCGAGGGCTGGTGCCGACGCCCCGCGCGCTGGAGTTGCGCGAACAGGTCAGCCACCTGGTGCAGCAGGCCCAGGCGGTGCTGCGGCCAGTGATGACCCCGGATCTTGGGCGCCTGAGCCGAACGTTCACGTTGCGCACCCGTGAGGGGTTCGTGGAAAACTTTGCCATAGATCTGATCACCCGCATCCACGAGCAAGCGCCCGGCGTGCGGCTGCGTTTCGTGGAAAAGACCGACCGGGACAGCACGGCGCTGCGCGAAGGTTCCGCGGACTTGGAGACCGCCGTCGTGGACAAGGACACCAGCCCGGAACTGCGAACCCAGGCGTTGTTCAACGACCGCTTGATTGGCGTGGTGCGCGCGGGTCACCCGCTGAGCCAGGCAGGGGTGAGCGCCACCGGTTATGCCGCTGGTGGGCATGTCGGTGTCTCGATGCGCGGCCTGGATCATGGCCTCATCGACCAGGCCCTGGCGACGTTGAACTTGTCCCGGGAAATCGTCACCACCGTGCCAGGCTTTTCCTCGGCGCTGGGGCTGGCCCGCGCCAGTGACCTGATTGCCAGCGTTCCGGAACGCTACACCGAGAGCCTGCGGGTTGGCCTGCACAGCTTTGCGCTGCCGTTTGCGGTGCCTGGGTTCACGATCGCCATGCTGTGGCATCCGCGGATGGACGCCGACCCTGTGCATCGCTGGCTTCGAGGCTGTCTGCGGGAAGTGTGCGCCCGTAAATCGGTAGAGGTTTAGTCGTTATTAATTAATAGCACTTCGCTGGCACTTAGTTGGCGAAAGTGCGACGCCATCCGCAAATTGCTAGTTATCGATATTTAATATTTAAATAGAATTTTGTCCGACAATCTGTAACTCGGGCAGTTGAATGGGCGCATTAAAGAGGCAGAAACCTATTGTTTATGGGCGTTAAAGGGCTGACCACGAAATTATGCGAAAAAATTGCTAGACGTTTGATTTCCAATTGTGTCAGGTTTCTTACGTCCTCATTGGGCGAGTGATAGGACGATCTCGCCAGAGATTGCCTGTCTGACTAGAACTGTTCCATTTGCAAACAAGGAAGTGTGTTTATGTCGAAAGTCAAAAGCAGCGCTATTGATTCTGCCGAACAACTCCTTTGGGCGCCGCAATCATTGGCGGCTCCCAGTAATGCGTTCAACCAGATCAATAGTTTCAACCACCAATACGACCGGGGCGGTAACCTGACCGTCAACGGTAAACCGTCGTACTCCGTCGACGAGGCGGCCACGCAGTTGTTGCGCGACGGTGCGGCTTACCAGGACCGGGATGGCAGCGGCAAGATCGAGCTGACCTACACCTTCCTGACGTCCGCCTCTTCCAGCACCCTGTACAAACATGGGATCAGCGGCTTCAGCCAGTTCAGTGCACAGCAGAAAGGCCAAGCGGCCCTGGCCATGCAATCCTGGGCGGACGTCGCCAACGTTACCTTCACTGAAAGAGCCAGCGGCGGCGACGGTCACATGACCTTCGGCAACTACAGCAGCGGGCAGGACGGCGCGGCGGCATTCGCTTATCTGCCGGGGACCGGCGCCGGCTATGACGGGACCTCCTGGTACCTGATCAACAACAGCTACACCCAGAACAAGAACCCGGGCCTGAACAACTACGGTCGCCAGACCCTGACCCACGAAATCGGTCATACCCTCGGCCTGGCCCACCCGGGTGACTACAACGCGGGCGAAGGCAGCCCGACCTACGATGACGCCACGTATGGCCAGGACACCCGTGGCTACAGCATCATGAGCTACTGGAGCGAAAGCAATACCGACCAGAACTTCAGCAAGGGCGGCGTCGAAGCCTATGCCTCCGGCCCACTGATGGATGACATCGCGGCCATCCAGAAACTCTATGGTGCCAACACCACGACCCGTACTGGCGATTCGACCTACGGTTTCAACTCCAACACCGGTCGCGATTTTCTCAGTGCGTATTCGTCCTCGGACAAGGTGGTGTTTTCGGTATGGGACGCGGGCGGACGTGACACCCTGGATTTCTCCGGCTTCACCCAGAACCAGAAAATCAACCTCAATGACGCCTCGTTTTCCGACGTGGGCGGCATGGTCGGCAACGTGTCCATCGCCCAAGGTGCCGTCATCGAAAACGCCATCGGCGGCTCGGGCAGCGATCTGCTGATCGGCAACACCGTGGCCAACGAGCTCAAGGGCGGCGCGGGCAACGATATCCTTTGGGGCGGCGGCGGTGCAGACAAACTCTGGGGTGGCTCGGGGTCGGACACGTTCGTGTTCGCCGCCAGTTCCGATTCACGGCCGGGGGCGACGGACCAGATCCTCGATTTCGTCAGCGGCCTGGACAAGATCGACCTGACCGGTATCACCAAGGGCGCAGGCCTGCACTTCGTAAGCGCCTTCAGCGGTGCGGCGGGCGATGCGGTGTTGTCGACATCGGGTGGCAACAGCCTGTTGTTGGTGGACTTCTCCGGGCACGGCGTAGCCGACTTCCTGGTCAGCACCGTTGGCCAGGCAGCGGTCTCGGATATCGTGGCCTAATGCCAAAACCCTGTAGGAGCTGTCGAGCGAAGCGAGGCTGCGATCTTTCCCCTACCACTTGAGTCTCAAGCGAAAAGATCGCAGCCTCGCTTCGCTCGACAGCTCCTACAGGACCTCGGCGAGGGTGAAGGACATGCGTCGGAAATTCATGCCCAGTAGCGCTCAAGTAACCACCGGGTTGCTCGCTACGCTGATGATGTTTTGTGGAGAAGTCGCCATGGCGCGCAGCCTGTTGTTAGCAGATCCCTCGCAGTTGGCCGGTCAGTGGCAGGCCGTTCTGTCGAGCCCGCAGGACGATGCGCAAACCCGGGCGATGCAGGACAAACCGTCCAACAGGTGCCTCGTCGAACTCAAGGTGGACCAGACCCTGGGCGGGCAAACCGATTGCCTGGGCCAGTGGCTGGGGGATGAGCCGGTTCGTTGGTTCACCGAGCCCGACGGTCTTTCCCTGATCGGTAAACAAAATTCCAGGACTCACTTGGGGCTGCGTCAGGGAGGTCATTATCAAATGACGCTGAAGTCCGGTTTGATACTCCGGCTTGAGCGCAATAAGTCCCAGAGTGCTCATTAACGAGTGAGTGCAGTTGAGTCTTGATCGAAGTGCGCTTGTTTAAACAGGCGTGCGTTTCGGTGTGGACTGAATCGAAAAACAAAGATTGGTAAGTTGAATAACGGCCAGTTTGCTGGCGAAGCCAACAGCAAGGATGATCATGAATAGGGTAAGGAGCGTTGCCGCGGCGCCGCTGTTTAAGGCGCTGGGCGATTATAAAAATATTCTGATAAGTGTTGGATGTTTCACCGCACTGATTAATGTGCTGATGCTTGCGCCTTCGATTTATATGCTCCAAGTGTATGACCGCGGGTTGTCATCACAGAGCGAGACCACGCTGGCGATGCTGTCATTGATGGTCGTCGGTTTCTTCCTATTCATCGGGCTGCTGGAAATGGTACGCAGCTTCGTGGTCATCCGCATCGGCAGCCAATTGGAGAGACGTTTCAATCTCCAGGTGTACAAGGCCGCGTTCGAGCGCAATCTGCGCCAGGGGGAAGGCAACGCCGGGCAATCGCTGGGCGACCTCACGCATATTCGTCAATTCCTCACCGGGCCGGCGCTGTTCGCTTTCTTCGACGCGCCGTGGTTTCCCATCTATCTGCTGGTGATCTACCTGTTCAACGTGTGGCTCGGCGTGTTTGCCTCCGTCGGCACGTTGCTGCTGATCGGCCTGGCCTGCCTGAACGAGGCCATGACCAAAAAAGCCTTGGGACAGGCCAGCGTCTACTCACAACAGTCCAGCCAACTGGCTACCAGCCATTTGCACAACGCCGAAACGATCCAGGCCATGGGCATGCTCGGGGCGCTGCGCAGCCGCTGGTTCGCCGTGCACTCACGGTTTCTCGGCCTGCAAAACCAGGCCAGCGATACCGGTGCGGTGATCAGCTCCTTGAGCAAGACCCTGCGCCTGTGCCTGCAATCGCTGGTGCTGGGGTTGGGGGCACTGCTGGTAATCAAGGGCGACATGACCGCCGGGATGATGATTGCCGGCTCGATCCTGATGGGACGGGTATTGAGTCCCATCGACCAGTTGATCGCCGTATGGAAGCAGTGGAGCGGCGCCAAGCTGGCTTACCGGCGTCTCGATGCGCTGTTACAGGCGTTTGCGCCTCAGGATGACGGCATGACGCTGCCAGCGCCCAAGGGCCAGGTGAGCTTCGAACACGTGAGCGCAGGGCCGCCGGGGCAGCGTAACGCAACGTTGCAGCAGGTCAGCTTCAGCTTGGCTGCCGGGGAAGTGCTTGGCGTGCTGGGGGCCTCGGGGTCGGGCAAGTCCACCCTGGCCCGAGTCCTGGTGGGCGTGTGGCCGGCCCTCGCGGGTGCGGTGCGCCTCGACGGGGCCGATATTCATCGCTGGAATCGCGAGCAACTCGGCCCGCACATCGGCTATCTGCCCCAGGACATCGAGCTGTTCAGCGGCAGCATTGCCGAGAACATCGCCCGGTTTCGCCAGGCCGATCCGCAAAAAGTCGTCGCCGCCGCGCAGCAGGCCGGGGTCCATGAGCTGATCCTGCGCCTGCCCCAGGGTTATGACACGGTGCTGGGGGAGGACGGCGGTGGTTTATCCGGCGGGCAGAAACAACGGGTTGCGCTGGCCCGGGCGATGTACGACCGGCCGAGCCTGGTGGTGCTCGACGAACCCAACTCCAACCTCGACACCGTTGGCGAAGCGGCGCTCGCCAATGCCATTGCGCAGATGAAGGCCCAGGGCACCAGCGTCGTGCTGGTCACTCATCGCTCCTCGGCACTGGCCCAGGCCGACAAATTGCTGGTGCTCGACGAAGGCCGGCTACAAGCCTTCGGCCCGAGCCAGCAAGTGTTGCGGGCGCTTTCCGGCCAGTCGGACTCGCAGGGCAACGCGGCGCGCAGCTCACCGCCACACAGCCCCCAGGCGACTCCCAACGGAATAAGCATGAGTCGCCAGTACCAGGCCGCCAGCAAACCCGGTGGCGCATGAGCAAGGATCGCGACATGAATCTTGAACATTCTCAGGACGTTGAGCACCCGGAGCGCGACGCTCGTTTCTTCACGCGCATGGGCTGGGCACTGGCGCTTGTTGGCGCGGGCAGTTTTTTCACCTGGGCCAGCCTGGCGCCGCTGGACCAGGGCATCCCCGTGCAGGGCACCGTGGTGGTTTCAGGTAAGCGCAAGGCGGTGCAGTCGATGAGCAGCGGCGTGGTCAACCGAATCCTGGTACGCGAAGGCGAAGCGGTGAAGCAGGGCCAGCCGTTGTTTCGCCTGGACCAGACCCAGGCTGCCGCCGATGTGCAATCGCTGCAGGCGCAGTACCGGATGACCTGGGCGAGCCTGGCGCGCTGGCAAAGCGAGCGGGACAATCTGTTGCAGGTGAGTTTCCCGGCTGAGCTGAGTCGTGACCCCGATCCGCGCCTGGCCCTGGTGCTGGAAGGCCAGCGACAACTGTTCAGCAGCCGCCGCGAAGCTTTCGCCCGGGAGCAGGCGGCGTTGCGCGCCAGCATCGAAGGGGCTGCGGCGCAATTGGCGGGCATGCGCCGGGCCCGCAGCGACTTGACCGCCCAGGCCGAATCCCTGCGTCTGCAACTGAGCAACCTGCAACCCTTGGCCGACAACGGCTACATCCCGCGCAACCGCCTGCTGGACTATCAACGCCAGCTGTCGCAAGTGCAGCAGGAACTGGCGCAGAACAGCGGCGAAAGCGGGCGGGTGGAGCAGGGGATCGTCGAGTCGCGCCTGAAACTGCAGCAGCACAACGAGGAATACCAGAAAGAAGTGCGCAGCCAGTTGGCCGACGCCCAGCTCAAGAGCGAAACCCTGCAACAGCAACTGAAATCCGCCGGCTTCGAGTTGCAACACAGCGAAATCCTCGCCACCGCCGATGGCATCGCCGTGAACTTGGGTGTGCACACCGAGGGCGCGGTGGTGCGCCAGGGCGACACCTTGCTGGAAATCGTGCCCCAGGGCGCGCGGCTGGAGGTGGAAGGGCACTTGCCGGTGCACCTGGTCGACAAGGTCGGCCCGCATTTGCCGGTGGACATTCTGTTTACCGCTTTCAACCAGAACCGCACGCCAAGGGTGCCGGGGGAAGTCAGCCTGATTTCCGCCGATCAGATGCTCGATGAGAAGACCGGCGCGCCGTATTACGTCCTGCGCAGCAGCGTCAGCGACGTGGCGATGGACAAGCTCAACGGCCTGGTGATCAAGCCCGGCATGCCGGCCGAAATGTTCGTGCGCACGGGCGAGCGCTCGTTGCTCAACTACTTGTTCAAACCGCTGCTCGACCGAGCCGGCTCTGCGTTGACCGAAGAATAAGGATGTCCGGCGGTATGAAGCGTTTCCATTGGTTGGCCGTACTGGCCGTTTCCGTGTGCAACAACGCCTGGGCCATGGGGCCCTTCGAGGTCTATGAGCAGGCCCTGCGCAATGACCCGGTCTACCTGGGCGCGATCAAGGAGCGTGATGCGGGCCTGGAAAACCGCGCCATTGGCCGCGCCGGGCTGTTGCCGCACCTGGGCTACAGCTACAACAAGGGTCGCAACCAATCCAAGGTCACGTACCTCAACGATCGCGGGGCCAGCCAGCATGACGATCGCAACTACAGCAGCTACGGCTCCAGCCTGACGCTGCAACAACCGCTTCTGGACTACGAGGCGTACGCGGCCTACCGCAAGGGCGTGGCCCAGGCGTTGTTCGCTGATGAAAGTTTTCGTGGCAAGAGCCAGGAGTTGCTGGTGCGGGTGCTCAGTCATTACACCCAGGCGTTGTTCGCCCAGGACCAGATCGACATTGCCCAGGCCAAGAAAAAGGCGTTCGAGCAGCAATTTCGCCAGAACGAGCATCTGTTTCGCCAGGGCGAAGGTACGCGCACCGACATCCTCGAGGCCGAGTCGCGTTACGAGCTGGCAACCGCCGAAGAAATCGAGGCCCGCAACGAGCAAGACGCGTCCTTGCGCGAGCTTGGCGCACTGATTGGCGTTCCGACCCTGAATATCGGTGACCTTGAACCCCTGAACGACAGCTTCCAGACCTTTACCCTGCAGCCGGCCAGTTTCGACACTTGGCACGAGCTGGCGGTGAGCAACAACCCCAGCCTGGCGTCCCAGCGCCAAGCGGTGGACGTGGCGCGTTTCGAGGTGGAGCGAAACCGCGCCGGGCACCTGCCCAAGATCAGTGCCTACGCAACGATGCGCCAGAACGAGTCGGAAAGTGGCAACACCTACAACCAGCGCTACGACACCAACACCATCGGCCTGGAAGTCAGCGTGCCGCTGTACGCCGGTGGCGGGGTCTCGGCGTCGACCCGCCAGGCCAGCCGCAACATGGAACAGGCCGAATACGAGTTGGATGCCAAGACCCGCGAGACGCTGATCGAACTGCGTCGCCAGTTCAGCGCCTGCGTGTCCGGGGTGAACAAACTGCGCGCCTACCAGAAGGCCCTGAGTTCCGCCGAAGCGCTGGTGGTCTCGACCCGGCAAAGCATCCTGGGCGGCGAGCGGGTCAACCTCGACGCGCTCAATGCCGAGCAACAGCTCTACACCACTCGCCGCGACCTGGCCCAGGCCCGTTACGACTACCTCATGGCCTGGACCAAGCTGCATTACTACGCCGGCACCTTGGGCGCGCAGGACTTGGCGAAGGTGGATGAGGCGTTTGTGTCCCGGGGGCCAATTCAATGATCGGCGCGTTGCTTTTGTGGCCAGAGATTGCTGCCGCTGTGTTCTGTAGGAGCTGGCGAAGCCTGCGATCTTTTGATTTTGATCTTGAGACTCAAGTGTTAGGGGAAAGATCGCAGCCTCGTTGCACTCGGCAGCTCCTACAGGCGCGCCAGGCGGTGCAGCTTCGCTAAATCCCCTCGCCACAGGTGAGTTGTTGTAGCAATCCATAACGCGTTACTAAGGATGGTTCGTGATGAAAGTCGATAATAAAAAACAACCCGGACAGACGGGCCGCGTGTTTGTGCCCAAGGTCCTCAATCGCGCCGTGCTCTGCGCCCTGGCAACCTTGGGCACGGCCCAGGCGGCGCCTTATGTCGAGAGCGGCAGGGCGGGCAACCCGGACAGTTGGCGCAGCAGTGAATTCAACGCCGAATGGGGGCTGGGGGCAATCAACGCGCAGCAGGCCTACGCCGCCGGGTATACCGGCAAGGGCGTCAAGCTGGGGATTTTCGACCAGCCGGTCTACGCGGCTCACCCGGAATTCTCCGGCACCGACAAAGTCGTGACCCTGGTCACCAGCGGCATTCGTGAATACACCGATCCCTACATTCCGGTGAAGGCCGGTGATGCGTTCCGCTACGACGGTTCACCCACCGTGGGCTCCGATGGCAAGCTGGGTTCCCATGGCACCCATGTCGGCGGGATCGCTGCCGGCAGTCGCGATGGCAGCCCGATGCACGGCGTGGCGTACGATGCGCAGATCATCAGCGCCGACAACGGCGACCCGGGCCCGGAGGACGGCATCATCCTGGGCAACGATGGCGCGGTGTACAAGGCAGGTTGGGACGCGTTGATCGCCAGCGGCGCCCGCATCATCAACAACAGCTGGGGCATCGGCATCACCGATCGCTTCGACCAGGGCGGCCGCGATCCGGCGTTCCCGCACTTCACCGTGCAGGACGCGCAACTGCAATTCGACCAGATCAAGCCGCTGCTGGGCACCAAGCCCGGCGGCGCCTACGAGGGCGCCATCGCCGCGGCCCGCAGCGGGATCGTGACGATCTTCGCCGCCGGCAACGACTACAACCTCAATAACCCCGATGCCATTGCGGGATTGGCGTATTTCGTGCCGGATATCGCGCCAAACTGGCTCACCGTGGCGGCGCTGCAAATCAACCCCGACACCGCCAGCGCCGATCCGTACACCATCAGTACCTTCTCGTCGCGCTGCGGCTACACCGCCAGTTTCTGCGTGTCGGCACCCGGCACCCGGGTCTACAGCGCCGTGATCGGCGGCACCCGTGCCGACGACCTGACCGTCGGCTACGCCAACAAGAGCGGCACCTCCATGGCCGCGCCCCATGTCGCCGGCAGCGTGGCGGTGTTGATGGAGCGTTTTCCGTACATGACCGGCGCCCAGGTCGCCAGCGTGCTGCGCACCACCGCCACCGACATGGGCGCGCCGGGCGTTGATTCGTTGTATGGCTGGGGCATGATCAACCTGGGCAAGGCCATCGACGGCCCCGCGATGCTGGTGACCGAGCAGGACATTCCCGAGGCATTTCGCATCGAGGGCGCCTATGGCTCCGGTCAGTTCGTGGCGGACCTGCCGGGTATCGGCGCGATCATCGATGCCGGTAAACCCACGGAGCGGGTGTGCAGCGGCATCCAATGTGGCCTGGACGTTTGGCGCAACGACATCGCCGGTCACGGTGGCTTGACCAAGGAGGGCATCGGCACCCTGGTGCTCACCGGCGCAAACACTTACAGCGGTCCAACCCTGGTCAATCAAGGACGACTGGCAATCAATGGCTCGCTGGCGTCGGCCGTGACGGTCAACGACGGCGGCATCCTCGGCGGCAACGGGCGCGTCGCCAGCCTGACCGCCAACCGTGGCGGCAGCGTGGCGCCGGGTAACTCCATCGGCACGTTGCAAGTGGCCGGCGATGTGACGTTCCAGCCTGGCTCGAACTACGCGGTGGAAGTCTCGCCCACCTCCAGCGACCTGATCGTTGCCGATGGCAAGGCATCCATTGACGGGGCGACGGTGTCGCTGTCCCTGGAAAACAGCCCGACGCTGCTGACGGCCAGCGAAGTGAAAAGCCTGCTGGGCAGGCAGTTCAATATCCTGCAGGCCGCCGATGGTATTGACGGGCGCTTTGCTGAAGTCTTGCCCAACTATGCGTTTCTGGGGGGCGACCTGGCGTACAGCGCCAGCGGCATTCAACTGGCGGTCGAGCGTAACGACGCGTCATTTGCCAGCCTCGGCCTGACGCCTAACCAGCGCGCCGTTGCCTCGGCCGCCGAACAACTGGGCGCGGGCAACGGACTCTATGAAGCCTTGCTGCTCTCGCCCAGCGCCGCCGTGGCGCAACAGGCATTCCAGCAACTGTCGGGTGAAATCCATCCGGCCATCGGCACGCTGTTGATCAATGACAGCCGTCAATTGCGCGACGCCATGGGTGATCGCCTGCGCCAGGATGCGCTGTACGACGCCGGCACGCCGAGCGACGCCAGCAGCAATGCCTGGTTCAAGGTGCTGGGCGCTTGGGGCAAGAACGATGGCGGACATGATCACGCCAGTACGACCAGCTCCATCGGCGGGCTGCTGGCCGGTGTCGACGGCCTGATCAGCGACCAGACGCGACTGGGCTTCGTCACCGGCTACAGCGACAGTTCGTTGAGCATGGGCGACGGCACTCATTCCTCGGCCAAGGCCGACAGCTATCACCTGGGCGTCTATCTGGGGCATGAGATCGACGCGCTGCGCCTGACCGTCGGCGGTGCTCACAGCTGGCATCGCATCGACGTCAAGCGTGACTTGCAATGGGGCGACGTCAGCGGCCGGGAGAAAACCAAGCGCGATGCCCGGACCACCCAGCTCTTCACCGAAGCGGCGTATCGCCTCGACTTGCAACCGGTAGCCCTGGAGCCGTTTGCCAACCTGGCCTATGTGCACCTGGACAGCGACAGCTTCCATGAGAAAGGCGACAACGCAGCCCTGCACGCGGGCGACGACCGCCGCGATGCGGTGCTCTCGACCCTGGGCGTGCGGGCCAGCCACACCCTGGCCCTGTCGGAGCAACAGCAACTGCAGCTGTCCGGCTCCCTCGGTTGGCAGCACAACCTGAGCAGCACCACGTCCGAGCAAGACCTGGCATTTGCCGACAGCAGCCACACCTTCGCGGTGCAGAGCGTGTCCATGGACCGCAACGCCGCCGTGATCGGCGCCCGTGCCGGCCTCGCGGTCGCCAAGGATGTGCGGGTCAATCTCGATTACAACGGCTTGCTCGGCTCGCGGGATAAAACCCATGGCGTGGGCCTGACGCTGGACTGGCAGTTCTGACCCAAATGCAGAACTCAACACGCACTTCTATGGCGTATAGCAGCTACGTAGGAGCTACGTAAGAGCTGCGTAGGAGCCGTGTAGGAGCTGTGTAGGAGCTGTCGAGTGCAACGAGGCTGCGATCTTTCCAAAGCCACTTAAATCTCAAGCGAAAGATCAAGATCAAGATCAAGATCAAAAGATCGCAGCCTTCGGCAGCTCCTACAGGGTTCGCTCGCTTCCAATATTCCAACAACAAAAGAGAGCAACAACCATGGGTATCTACGATTACAAGAACCTCGGCACCACCGAATCCAAGGCGTTGGTCAGCGATGCAATGGCGATCATGCTGTATTCCTACCACAATCTCGACAACGGCTTTGCCGCCGGTTACCAGCACAACGGCTTCGGTGCCGGCCTGCCGGCGACTCTGGTGACCGCGCTGCTGGGGGGCACCGATTCCCAAGGGGTGATTCCCGGCGTGCCGTGGAATCCCGACTCGGAGAAACTGGCCCTGGAGGCGGTACAAAAGGCCGGCTGGACGCCCATCAGCGCCGAGCAACTGGGTTACGCCGGCAAGGTGGATGGCCGCGGGACGTTTTTCGGTGAAAAGGCCGGCTACACCACCGCGCAGGTAGAGATCCTCGGCAAGTACGACGCCGAGGGTCACTTGCAGGAAATCGGCGTGTCGTTTCGCGGCACCAGCGGCCCTCGGGAAAACCTGATTGGCGACTCCATCGGCGACGTGATCAACGACCTGATGGCCGCGCTGGGGCCCAAGGACTATGCGAAAAACTACGTCGGCGAAGCCTTTGGCAACCTGCTGGGGGACGTCGCCAAGTTTGCCCAGGCCAATGGCCTGACGGGCAACGACGTGCTGGTCAGCGGTCACAGCCTGGGCGGGCTGGCGGTCAACAGCCTGGCGGACTTGAGCGTCAGCAAATGGTCAGGGTTCTACTCCAATGCCAACTACATCGCCTACGCCTCGCCAACCCAGAGCAGTACCGACAAGGTCCTGAACATCGGTTACGAGAACGATCCGGTGTTCCGCGCCCTGGACGGCTCGACGTTCAACCTTGCGTCGGTGGGTGTGCACGATGGGCAACAGGAATCGGCCACCAACAACATCGTCAGCTTCAACGACCACTACGCTTCGACGGCATGGAACGTGTTGCCGTTTTCAATCCTCAACATCCCCACCTGGATTTCCCACCTGCCGACCGGCTATGGCGATGGCATGGGTCGGATCATGGGCTCGGTGTTCTACGACCTCACCGAAAAAGACTCCACCATCATCGTTGCCAACCTGTCGGACCCCGCCCGCGCCAATACCTGGGTGCAGGACCTCAACCGCAATGCGCAAACCCACACCGGCAGCACGTTCATCATCGGCTGCGACAGCAATGACCTGATCCAGGGTGGCCAGGGCAACGACTACCTGGAAGGCCGCGCCGGCAACGACACCTTTCGCGATGGCGGTGGCTACAACGTGATCGAGGGCGGGCAGGGCAGCAATAGCCTGCAACTGCAGCAATCGATAAAGGACTTCAGCTTCGCCCACGACGGGATGGGGACGCTGTATGTTCGCGATACCCAGGGCGGGATCAGCATGACACGGGACATCGGCACGCTGGTCAGCAAAGAGCCCGGTCTGCTTTGGGGGTTGTTCAAGGATGAAGTGAGCCACAGCGTTACCACCAACGGTCTGCTCACCGGGGGCCACCTTAGCGCGTATGCGTCGTCGCTCAACGGCGGTGCGGCCAACGATACCCTGGTGGCGCGGGCTACGGGCGACTGGCTGTTCGGCCAGGACGGCAACGATGTGCTGGTGGGCGGTGCGGGTAACGACACCTTTATCGGCGGCACGGGCAATGACCTGATGCAATCGGGTGGTGGCAATGACACATTCGTCTTCAATGGCGCATTCGGCCTGGATCGAATCAGCGGTTATGATGCAGGCGACAAACTGGTATTCCTCGGTGTCGAGGGCGCTGGGTCGGGGTACGACTACAGCCAGCACATGACCGAGGTGGGCAACGACACGCTGCTCAAGGTCGGCGACAGTTCCGTGACTTTGGTGGGTGTTGGCCTGGGACAAGTTGCAGGCGAGGGCATCGTGTTCGCCTGAACTGAGGTTGTTTGAGTCTGTGGCGAGGGTGCTTGCTCGTGCCGGGCGCGAAGCGGCCCTAAATCTGGCGTCTGTCTGGACGTTACCGGTTAAGGGCCAGCAGCGCAGCGGGAGCGAGCGCCCTCGGCACAGTTGTTAGCGCTAGGGGAGGTAAAGCAGTGAGCAGTAAACAAAACACTATCGTCGGCCTGATCTGTGGCCTGGTCTCCAGCAGCGCACTGGCGGAATTGCCGGATCAGTCGATTCTGACCCGCTACGGCATAACGTCGGATCAGTTGCCCGCCGCCCAGGCAGGCAAACCCGAGGAGGCGCCAACGCCAAGGTCGCGCTTCGAAGTACAGCCTGAAAAGCCTTGGGTGTCGGTAAGCCTCGGGGAAACGAAGAAGCCGGACACCACCGGAAACCTCAGCATCGATCGTTCCAATCAGCAGGAGCATGAACGTTGCCTGCGACTGCAAGGTGATTCGTTGCGGCGCAAAGGCGCGATGATCAGTTGCCAGGAGAGCGGCCCGATGCCAGGGGGAAGCAGGGGATTCTCCCAATGATTTAAAAGCGAGCCCCCTGTGGGGAGAGGGCGGGCAGATGCTCAGTCTTCCTTGCGGATGGTCGCCACGTCATCGGCGCGAACCCGGACTTTCTTGCCGGAAATATCTTCGAACTCGTAGAAACCGTCGGCGGTGCGGGTATTGGGGGTGTCCTTGGTCAAATACTGGGTACCGTTCTGCAAGGTCACCACGGTAGGCGACGCGCAGCCAGCCAGAGCCATGAATGCTGCGGCAGCCAGAGGCAGTCCCAGAAACCTGATGTTCATATCCATAACCTCTCAATCAAAAGTACGCGGACAGCTGATTGGACCACGCCATCACATTAGCTAACCGCCATTGGTCTCGCTTGCCGTAGGAAAGTTCATCGCTCACTGAGGGATTTCATCTCTAAATATAGGAGACCGCTCATCTTTTGCAGTTGCCTGGAGCGGTCGTAGCTGATATCTGTACGCATAACCAGTACTTCAGCATCCGTGGCGCTTCTTTCCGTGACAGCCAACCCCCTCGACGATCCCTTCTACTATCTGAACAACTTCCAGCGCGTGCTCAGCTGGCTGGAGCAACGCTATGCCGATGTGCTCAGCCCCGAAGAGCAACTGTTTATCGGCGAGTTTGCCGCACTGCCGCGTGCGTCACAGGGCTTGCTGGTAAGGATGGTGATGCGCAAAGGGCTGCGGTTTCGCCACAGCAAGCTCAGTTATCCGGAAATCGGTGATATTGGCAGCGCCGTCGAGCCGTTGCTGGCGTTGGGCTGGGTTGAGGAACAGGCGCCGCTGAGCCTTGTCGAGCTGTTCGAGGTACTGCTCAAGTCGGAAATCCTGGTGTGCCTGGGCCACCTGATCGAACAACCCAAGGCGAAAAAAACCGAATGGCTCCAGGCCTTGAATGAGCCATTGAGCCAACCACAGCCCTTTGGCAGTTGGTGCCCGCAACTTGAGGACCGCCTGTTCAGCCTGACGATCATGGACCTGTGCGACCGACTGCGGCTGATGTTCTTCGGCAACCTTTACCAGGACTGGTCGGAGTTCGTACTGGCGGACCTGGGCATCTTCACCTACGAAACCGTCGAGTTCAGCGCCGAGTCACGGGGTTTGCGCAATCGTGAGGACGTCGATGCCTGCCTGTTCCTGCACGACTGCCAACAGCGCTTCGAAGCCGGCGAGCCCCTGGAAGCGATTGTCGCCCAGGTCAATGAACTGTCCTTGGATAATCCGTGGCTGGAGCGGCGACGGGGCAAGTTGTTGTTCCACATCGGCCAGCACGGCGAGCGCATCGGCGACTTCGCCTTGGCCTTGAGGATCTATCGCGATTGCACCTACCCAGGTGCGCGGTTGCGGATGGTCCGGGTGCTGGAGCGCATCGGCGAATACGCTCTGGCCCTGGAACTGGGCGAGGCGGCGGTCCTCGCACCGCAAAGTGCTGCCGAAACCCAAGCCTTGCTGCGGATCGTGCCCCGTCTTCGGCGCAAGTTGGGCGGGCCGCCGGTGCCACGGAGCCTGGCCTGTGAAGTGGAACGCCTGGAGCTGCAGCTGCCTCGCGTCGATCCGACCTTGTCGGTGGAGTACCATGTCCAGGCCCACCTGCACGACGAAACCGCACCAGTGCATTACGTCGAGAACAGCCTGATCAATTCGCTGTTTGGCCTGCTGTGCTGGTCGGCGATTTTTGCGCCGTTGCCGGGGGCGTTTTTCCACCCATTCCAGCGCGGACCGGTCGACCTGCTCAACGAAGACTTCCATGCCCGCCGTGCCGAGCTGTTCGCGGCCTGCTTCGCCGAGCTGGACGACGGGCGCTATCGGGACACCATTGGGCGCCGCTATGCAGAAAAATGGGGCGTGCAGTCGCCTTTCGTGTTCTGGGGCGCGCTGACCGAAGAATTGTTGGCCCAGGCGCTCGATTGCCTGCCGGCCGCACACCTCAAGCAGTGGTTTAGCCGGCTGCTGCTGGACATCAAGGCCAACCGTGCCGGCATGCCAGACCTGATCCAGTTCTGGCCGCAGCAAAAGACCTACCGCATGATCGAAGTCAAAGGCCCCGGCGATCGCTTGCAAGACAACCAACTGCGTTGGCTGGAGTTCTGCCATGAACACCAGATGCCAGTGACCGTTTGTTATGTGCAATGGGCGGAGTCAGCCATCGCGAGCGAGCTCGCTTCCACAGGGGATGAGTCACCACAGATCAAATGTGGGAGCGAGCTTGCTCGCGATGAGGCCCCATGAACCCTGCACCCAGCTACAGCATTGCCGTGCGAGCGTTGTGTGAGTTCACCGCCAAGGTGGGCGACCTTGACCTGCGTTTCACACCGTCACCGACGGCCCTGGAAGGCATTGCCGGCCATCGCACCGTGGCCTCGCGACGCAGCGAGGGTTATCAGGCTGAAGTGGCCCTCGAAGGGCATTACCAGACACTGACAGTCAAAGGCCGGGCCGATGGCTACGACCCTGTTCGCCATTGCCTTGAAGAAGTGAAGACCTACCGGGGTGACCTTACCAAGCAGCCGGCCAATCATCGCCATCTGCATTGGGCCCAGGCGAAAATCTACGGCGGGTTGATGTGCCAAAAACTGCAATTGCCGCACATCGACGTGGCCCTGGTGTACTTCGACATCGTCAGCGAAAAGGAAACCTGCATCACCCAACGTTTCGAGGCGACACAGCTGCAAGCCTTCTTCGAAGCGCAATGTGCGCTGTTCCTGGCCTGGGCCGAACAGGAAATGGCCCATCGACAGGCACGCAACCTCGGCGCGCAATCGCTGGTGTTTCCCCATGCGGGTTTCAGGCCCGGGCAACGGCACCTGGCCGAATCGGTATTCAAGGCTGTCAGCACCGGCCGCAGCCTGATGGCCCAGGCGCCCACCGGCATCGGCAAGACCGTCGGTACGCTGTTCCCAATGCTCAAGGCCCTGGCGCCGCAGCAACTGGACAAGGTGTTCTTCCTCACGGCGAAGACCCCCGGGCGCAAGCTGGCCCTGGATGCGGCGCGCGTGATCACCCACGGCGCGCCGTCGATGCCATTGCGGGTGTTGGAGATGATTGCCCGGGACAAGGCTTGCGAACACCCGGACAAGGCCTGCCATGGCGAATCCTGCCCGCTGGCCCGTGGTTTCTATGACCGTTTGCCGGGCGCCCGGGCAGCGGCGAGCCAGGTCACGTTGCTCGACCAGGCGGCGTTGCGCGAGATTGCGCTGGCCCATGAAGTCTGTCCGTATTACCTCAGCCAGGAAATGGCCCGCTGGGCCGACGTGGTGGTGGCCGACTACAACTATTACTTCGATTTCAGTGCGTTGCTTTTCGGCCTGGCCCAGGCCAATGGCTGGACTGTCGCGACCTTGGTGGATGAGGCCCATAACCTGGTGGAGCGGGGGCGGCAGATGTACAGCGCGACCCTCGACCAGGCCACGCTGACCAGCGTGCGCAAAACCGCCCCCGAACCGCTGAAAAAATCCCTGGACAGGGTCAATCGCCAGTGGAACACCTTGCATTCGCCCCAGGTGGCGGCCTATCAGGCCTATGAAAAGCTGCCCGAAAAACTGCTCCAGGCCCTGTCCACCTGTACCACAGCCATCGGTGATTACCTCAACGACCATCCCCTGGGCCTGGACAGCGGATTGCAGGCGTTTTACTTCGACGCCTTGCAGTTTGGCCGGGTGGCGGAAACCTTCGACGAACATTTCCTGTTCGACATCCACAAGCGCGAACTCGGCCGCCAGCGCAGCCTGTCGACGCTGTGCCTGCGCAACGTGGTACCGGCTGCATTCCTGCGGCCCAGGCTGACGGCGGCTCGCAGCACGGTGCTGTTTTCGGCGACCCTGAGCCCTCGGCATTACTACGCAGATTTGTTGGGGACGCCGGGCGACACGGTGTGGATCGATGTGGAGTCGCCGTTCAAGGCCGAACAACTGGACGTACAGGTCGTCAGTCGCATTTCCACTCGTTTTGCCCATCGCCAGGCGTCCCTGGAGCCGATAGTCACGTTGATGGCCCGCCAGTTCGGCGAGCGCCCGGGCAATTACCTGGCTTTTTTCAGCAGCTTCGATTACTTGCAGCAAGTGGCCGGGCTGTTCGCCGAGCGGTACCCGCACATTGCACTCTGGACGCAATCGCGCGGCATGGGCGAAGCGCCTCGGCAGGCGTTTATCGAGCGGTTCATGGAACACAGCCAAGGCATTGGCTTTGCGGTGCTGGGCGGCGCGTTCGGCGAGGGCATCGATTTGCCAGGTTCACGCCTGATCGGCGCATTCATCGCCACTTTGGGGCTGGCCCAGTTCAACCCGGTCAATGAGCAGATGAAACAACGCATGGCGGCGATCTTCGGCGATGGCTATGACTACACTTACCTGTATCCCGGCCTGCAGAAAGTCGTACAAGCGGCCGGTCGCGTCATCCGCACCCAACAGGATAGCGGGGTGGTGATGCTGATCGACGACCGGTTTGGCGAGGCCCGGGTACAGCAATTGTTGCCGCGTTGGTGGTCGGTCACCGAGGAAACACACCCCGCCACCTGTGGGAGCGAGCTTGCTCGCGATAGCGGTCTGTCAGTGACATGAGGGCTGGCTGAAACACCGCCATCGCGAGCAAGCTCCCACAGGGAGCCCACTAGGGCTCGGGTTTGTGAATAGCCTGGGAGACCTGCGTATTGCGCTCCCAACGCTCAATAATTTTTCCTGGCGCCAGACTTGTTCCATACTCCGCAAAAGTCCACACGGATGCCCCGGCCAGATGCTTGAGAAAGACCCCAAGACCCCACTCATGAACGAGGAACAGCGCTTTCGCCTGCTCATCGACGCTGTGGTCGACTACGCCATCTACATGACCGACCCGTCTGGCATCATCACCAGCTGGAACTCCGGCGCCAGGCGCTTCAAGGGCTACGAGGAATCCGAGGTCCTGGGGCAGCATTTCTCCCGTTTCTACACCGATCACGACCGCGCCGCCGGCCTGCCGCAACGGGCGCTGGATACAGCCATGCATGAGGGGCGTTTCGAAGGCGAGGGCTGGCGGGTGCGCAAGGACGGCACGCTGTTCTGGTCCCATGTGGTGATTGATCCGATCATCGACAGCCAGAGCGGTACCTTGCTTGGTTTCGCCAAGATCACCCGCGACCTGACCGACCGCAAGATAGCCGAGGAAACCCTCAAGCAAAGCGAGCAGCAGTTCCGCCTGCTGGTGCAAAGCGTCACCGATTACGCCATCTACATGCTCGACCCGCAGGGCCAGGTCACCAACTGGAACCTGGGGGCGCAGCGGATCAAGGGCTATCTTCCGACGGAAGCCATTGGCCGGCATTTTTCGATGTTCTACACCCCCGAAGATCGCGATACCGGCGAACCACAACGCGCGTTGAGCATCGCTGCCAGCGAAGGGCGTTTCGAGAAAAAGGGCTGGCGCATGCGCAAGGATGGCACGCGCTTCATGGCCCACGTGGTCATCGATGCGATCCGCAGCGACACCGGCACGCTGTTGGGATTTGCCAAGGTCACCCGCGACATTACCGATGCCACCCAGGCCCAGCAGGCCCTCGAGCAGGCCCGCGAGGCGCTGTTCCAATCCCAGAAACTGCAAGCCATCGGCCAGCTCACCGGCGGCATCGCCCATGATTTCAATAACCTGTTGACGGTCATCCTTGGCAACCTGGAAATCGTGCGCAAGCGCATGCCCGACGAGCCGAAGCTCACTCAATTGCTGGACAACGCGACCCAGGGCGCGCTGCGCGGGGTTTCGCTGACCCAGCGCATGCTGGCGTTTGCCCGCCGGCAAAAACTGACCTACGAATCGGTCGAGCTGTCGGCCCTGCTGCAAGGTATCAGCGGCCTGCTGCAAAGCTCCCTGGGCCCGTCGATACACGTCCAGACCCGTTTCGCCGAGGCACTGTCGCCGGTGCTGGCCGATGTCAACCAACTGGAACTGGCGATTCTAAACCTGGCAACCAATGCCCGGGACGCCATGCCCCACGGCGGCCAGGTCATGATTACAGCCGATGAGCGGCAAGGGTGCGATGCGCCCCCGGACGAGCCGATGGCCCCCGGGCGCTACATTTGCCTGGCGATTACCGACGAAGGCGAGGGCATGGACGAAGCCACGCTGGCCTCGGCGGTGGAACCGTTCTTCACCACCAAGGGGGTCGGCAAGGGCACGGGCCTGGGGTTGTCCATGGTGCACGGCCTGGCGGAACAGTTGGGTGGCCGCCTGACGCTCAGGAGCCGCAAAGGCGTCGGTACCACCGCGCAGTTGTGGCTACCGGTGGCTGACAACCCGGCACCGGGCAAAGTGTCGATCCAGGAAACATCACAGCCGGTCGACGAGTTGAAAGTGCTGGTGGTCGATGATGACAGCCTGGTGCTGACCAGCACGCGCCTGTTGATCGAAGACCTCGGACACCGGGTCCTTTGCGCCGCCTCGGGCGCCCAGGCGCTGGAGTTGCATGAGCGCAACCCGGACATCGACCTGGTGATCACCGACATGGCCATGCCGCAGATGGACGGTGCGCAGTTGGCGAAACTGCTGCGCGACCGCCAACCGAGCCTGCCCATCATCCTGGCCACCGGTTATGCCGAACGCCTGGAAGGTTCTGCCACGCAATTGCCTCGGTTGATCAAGCCGTTCAAGCAGATTGACCTGGTGCAGATCATTGGGCAGACGATGAAATAGTCAGGAGCACAACGTCCGCCTCCTGTGGCGAGGGCGCGGTGTAGAGCTGCGTAGGAGCTGCGTAGGAGCGGTGTAGGAGCTGTCGAGTGCAACGAGGCTGCGATCTTTCCCCAGACACTTGAGCCTCAAGCGAAAGATCAAAAGATCAAAAGATCAAAAGATCAAAAGATCAAAAGATCGCAGCCTTCGGCAGCTCCTACAGCACAAGAGCAGTCGCTTATTCAGTGTTCTTCTTGAACCCACGCAAATTCATCGCGCACAGGCAAAACTGCAACACGATCAATGCATACGCGTGGGTATGAACCCCCCAGACCACCCACAGAATATTGCTCGCAATAAAACAACTGAATCCCGCCACCCTGCGTTGCGGTTGGCGTGAGCCGATCAGCCAGGCGGCCAGCACCGTGACGAGCATCGCCGGCCATTGCACCCATTCAAGATAATCCACACAAACATCCTCTTGCCCTTACGAACTAAAGACCTTGGCAGTGAGGGAGCGTTTCCTCGGACTTTGATGCACCTGCTGTCCATTGGCTTGAACTTGCCGCGCACCGGGTTTTTCTAAAGAGTCCTGATCATCACCGAGGCACCGCCTGCGCAATGCCCAGAATACTCACCGGGCCCACCCCGGAAGAAGAACTGACGGAACACAACGCCAAACTGTTCGGCTCGCCCAAGGAACGACTGGATTTCTATCGCCGGGAGATCCAGTACGAAACCAGCATCCTGGCCAACCGAACCGATGCTTACCTGGCTGCCCAATCGTTCCTGGTGATCGCCTTTGCCTCGTGCATGGCCAACCTGAACCCGGAGTGGGGCAAGTTGTTCACGCTGATCGTGCCGCCATTTTTGGCTTTGCTGGGGTTCTTGAGTTCACTCAATGCCTGGCCGGGCATTCGAGCGGCCTACGAGATCATCGATCACTGGCATTTCAAACAGAGCGAGTTATTGCGCGCCGAACCCTTGATGGGCCTGGCCTACGACGAGTCGCCGTTGTTCAACGAGCAGGAGTCGACGCACAAGGGCTACCGCAAGTCGTTGCTGTTCTCGGTGCGTACGCCGTGGATCTTCGCCACCTTCTGGGTGTTGCTGGGCGTGTATTCGGTTTATATCCAGGTCGGTGATCCGGGCGGTTGAGGCACCCTTGTCTCAGCCACCACGCTTGTGGCGCTCATACCATGCCAGGGTGGGCTGGGTCGTAACACCATGGACCAGAATGCTCAACGCCACCACCGACAAGGTGAGGTCGATGCACAGTTGCGCCACTGGCGGCTGCAGGCCATGGTTCAAGGCGTAAAACAGATAAAACAGGCTGCCGATCCCGCGAATGCCAAACCAGCCGATCAGCAGCCGTTGCGGTCCGTCGAGCAGTCGCCCCCAAGGTAGCGCCAGCACACTCAACGGGCGGATGACGGCAAACAACAGGGCACCGATCGCCAGGGCCCGCCAGTCCCAATGGTTGGCCAGCACAACGCCGAGCAGGGTGACCAGGAACACCTCCATCGACCGCTCCACAAGGCTGCCGAAGGCCAGCATGTCGCTCATCATCACCCCGGCGGCCAATTGACCATCGTCCAGCGACTCGGTATCGCCCACGACAGCCTGCTGGGGCTCGACGGTTTCGTGGCCCACCACCGGTTGCACCAAGTGTTCCGCCGGCGTCGCCGCTTCATCGGTGGATTTGACCTCGGCCTGGCGCAGTCCCAGGCCGGCGGCGAACACTGAGAGAAAGCCATAACCCTGGATCCACTCGGCCACGACGTAGGCCAGGGCAATCAGCGCCAGGGCCAGGTAGTCGTTGGGCGACAAGGTGCTGTCGGCATTCCTGATGCGCATCGACAAGGTCAGCTTGCCAATGCCGCGGCCCATCCAATAGCCGACCAGCAAACCGGCCGGCACGGCCCACAGGACATCACGCAGCAGCCAATCATCGAGAAAGCCGCTGCCATCTTCGCGCAGTATCAACAGGCCGAGGATCACGAAGGGAAACGCCGTACCGTCGTTCAGTCCCGCTTCACCCGACAGGCCGAAACGCACCCGGTCTTTATCACGCGCATCATTGACCTGCACCAGCGCCGCCAGCACCGGATCGGTGGGCGCCAGTATCGCGCCGATCAGCATCGACACCCCCCAACTGAGCCCGAACAGATAATGCAATGCCAGGCACAGGCTGGCGATGCACAGGATCATCACCGGCCCGGCCAGCCCAAAGGCCACGCGCCAGGTACGGTCCTTGAGGGGCAAGCGCAACTTGAGGCCGCTGACGAACAACGAAAACACCACCGCGACCTCCGTGAGGTGCTCCATCCAGACCGCCGAGTCGCTGATGTTCAGCTTCAGCACATCCAACCCCATCGGCCCGATGGCAACACCCAGCACCAGGCACATCGCCGAGGTGGTGACCGGCATCCAGCGCAGATAGGAGGAGGTCAGGGCCAGCGTCAGCAACACCGCACCGAGCACCGCTACCCATACCGTGAACGTCATCGTTGCTCCTTGGATGGCGCCAGGTCGTGGCTGGCAAATAAAACCGTGGCGAGAGTCCCTGCTCCCGCTCAGCGTATGCCGCGTAGGAGCTGTGTAGGAGCTGTCGAGTGCAACGAGGCTGCGATCTTCCCACTACCCATTGAGTCTCAAGCGAAAGATCAAAAGATCAAAAGATCAAAAGATCGCAGCCTTCGGCAGCTCCTACAGTGTTAGCCAGCGGGAGCAAGCGCCCTCGCCACAACAGCGCCCTTGCACATTCGAGGGCTGGAGTGAAACGAGGGTTCCCGCCATGAGAGACCCACCCGTTTATCCGCCAGCCTTTCAACCCAACGGAATTTTTCGTCGTTTCCGGCGCTCTGCAACAGAAGAGACGTGCTGATCCAGCGTCCGCCGAAAACCCAAGAGGCCCTTATGACTGCGCTGACACCCCTCCAATCCCAGCCGGCCACCGTGCACCCTGTTATTCCTGAGGGCCACGTACGCCAATGTTATGAACGACTGTTCCAGGGTCCCGACGACGCAGACAAGCAAGCGCTCGCCCAAGCGTTCCTCCATGAATGCATCGCAAAAGCCGCGACGCTTCCCCAGGAGATGCCCGATGACCCCATGGCGTTGCAGGCCTGGGTCGAGCAGCACAGCGCCGGCGTGGCCCGGCAATACGCTGACTACCTGGAGCGGCGCAAAAGTGGCGGCGCGCGCGAGTTCTTCAGCGGCAAGGCCCATGCCCTGTACTTCCTGCAGGCTGTGGCGCCGACCAAACGGGTCGACGGCGCCTGGCTGTATGGCGTGGTCAAGCACTGGCACGACCACCGTTTCGAAGGGTTGCTGTGCACCTACCTGGAAGAATTGGGGGACGGTCATCCCGCGCAAAACCACGTGGTGCTCTATCGCAAGCTGCTCGCCGAGCACGACTTGTCGGACGCCCCGGACATCGACGACGACCGTTATCTGCAAGGCGCCGTACAGTTGGCCTTGGGTTACGCCGGCGACGAATACCTGCCGGAGGTCATCGGCTACAACCTGGGCTATGAACAATTGCCCTTGCATCTGTTGATCAGCGCCTATGAGCTGAGCGAACTGGACATCGATCCGTACTATTTCACCCTTCACGTCACCATCGACAACGCCAGCACCGGCCACGCCCATAAAGCCGTGCAAGCGTTGCTGCAACTGATGCCGATGGAAGCCGACCGTGAAGCCTTCTGGCACCGGGTCACCTTGGGCTATCGCCTCAACGACCTGGGGCAGGGCAGCCGGGACATCATCGGCTCGTTCGACCTGGATCGCGAAGTGCTGGAGATGCTTGAACGCAAACGCCCCTTCGGCCAGCACATGCATTCCGATTACTGCAAGTTCGAAGGCAAGACCGTCAACCAGTGGCTTTCGGCGCCAGGCCAGTTGGAAGGGTTCCTGGCGGCCATGCAGAACAAGGGCTGGATCAAACGCCATGAAGACCCGCAGAACAGCCGCTTCTGGACGCTGATCAACGGGGCTGGCGCAGCCATGTTCGGGGTGTTCAGCCCCTACGAAAAACAGCTGCTGCATGACTGGATTGCCGGTGATTGGCTGGACGAGGGCACAAGGTCCAGTGCCCGACGCGCCCCGGCTGCTGCTTGCGAGCCTGCGACGCCGATGGATGATCCCGATGTGCAAAGCCTGCAACAGGCGCTGCAAGGCCGGGGCGCCCGATGAGCAGATGCAGGTGCTGATGCCCTGGCTCTGTGCCAGGCGTCATAGCCATCCGGCCGGGCTGTTGGCGACTCGTCGGTTCATCGAACTCAAATCCGCACTTCGCTAGGGAGCCCTGCATGAATGAGCAAGAACGCCTGTCCGAGCCGGACCTTGCACTGCTGCAATTGGGTCGACGCCTGCAAGCCGACGGCTACCGTTTCATCACCCCGACGCCGTTGACCCATGAACGGGTCAACCAGCGACCCGGCAATGAGCGCGCCAAGACTCTGCGGGATGTGTTCGGCTGGTCACGGCCATTTGCGCCGGGGCTGATCAGCACCGACGAACAGCGACAACTGCAAGACGCCCAGGTGCTGGAAGCACACGACGGCTTGTTGCGCAGCCGGGTGCGCTGGTCGAGCCTGGATGGCTTGCTGTTCGCTCATTCGCAGTTCCCCACCGAGGCCACCGACGCGGTGTTTTTCGGCCCTGACAGCTACCGCTTCGCCCAACTGATCCATACTCATCTGCAACAGAACTTCACGGCGGTGCATCGCGCCGTGGACATCGGTTGTGGTGCCGGCGTCGGTGCGATCGTGATTGCCCGTGCCCGGCGTGAAGCGCAAGTGCTGGCGGTGGACATCAACCCGCAAGCCCTGCGCCTTTGCGCCGTGAACGCCGCGCTGGCGCAAGTGACCAACGTCGAGGTCGCTCGCAGCGACGTGCTGCAGGACGTGCCAGGCCAGTTCGACCTGATTGTCGCCAACCCGCCGTACATGGCCGATCCGTCCGAGCGCGCCTATCGCCATGGAGGCGGCGCACTGGGTGCGGGGCTGTCGTTGCGCATTGTCGAGCAGGCCTTGCCTCGGCTTACACCTGGCGGCTCGCTGGTGCTCTACACCGGGGTGGCGATGGTGGATGGACGCGACCCGTTCCTGGAAGCGCTGGAGCAATGGCGTGACTCGGCGGATTTCGGCTGGACCTACAAGGAATTGGACCCGGACGTTTTCGGTGAGGAATTGCTGACACCGGGTTATCAGGACGTGGAAAGGATCGCCGTGGTGGCGTTGGTTGTAACCCGCATTGGCGCAGGTATCGGCGGGGTTATCGGAGGGATTATCGATGAACAGGCGCATGAAATTCGGCATTGAAGAGGAGTATTTCATCACCGATCTGCAAACCCGTTGCATGCCAGGCGAGCCACCCGCCCAAGCGGTCGCTGCTTGTCAGGCCGAACTGGGCAAGCATTTCGCCCATGAGATGTTCCTGTGCCAGGTGGAGATGGCATCGCCCATCTTTCGTGGCCTGTCCGAAGCCGCCGACTACCTGAACCAGGTACGTGCGGGCTTGAACCAGCGGTTGGCACCGTATGGCCTGGGCCTGCTCAGCGCCGGTTCACACCCGATGGCCACCCAAGTGCTGCAACCGACCGACGAACTGCATTTCCAACAGTTGTTCGATGACTACCAGCGGGTGGCGCGGCGCAGCGTGCTGTCGGGCCTGCATGTCCATGTGGAAGTCCCGGCCACCCAGGACCGGGTGCGGGTGATGAATGAAATCCTGCCCTGGTTGCCGATGTTCCTGGCCCTGAGCGCTTCATCGCCGTTCTGGAACGGTGGCTACAGCGGTTTCAGCAGCTACCGGCAAGTGGCCTGCGATGAATGGCCACGCATGGGCGTGCCAGAGTATTTCGAGGACGAGTCGGCGTTCGCCAGCTACGTCGACATGCTCATGCGTACCGGGTCCATTCGCCAACCCAGCGATTGCTGGTGGGTAATACGGCCTTCCTCACGCTATCCCACGCTGGAACTGCGCATTTGCGATGCCTGTCCGCGGGTCGACGACGTCCTGTGTCTGGTCTCGCTGTTTCGCCTGATGGTGGCCCATGCCGTGGCGCAGCGCCGGCCTGGCGCCAACTACAGCCAGATGTCGCAGTGGATTCTCAAGGAGAATCGCTGGCGGGCCAAGCGTCACGGGATTCTCGCCGAGTTTATCGTCGAGGGGCAGGAACAGCCGATGCTGATCGGTGAATGGCTGACGCTGGCCGAGCAAACCTTCGGTGAGACCGCGGCAGAGCTGGGTGTCCAGGACGTGTTCAAGCAGGCGCGCCGTATCGTGCAGGAAGGCACCAGCGCCGACCGGCAGATCGTCCTCTTCGAACAGGGACTGCTACTGGGTGATTCCGTCGAACAGGCCTTGAGCCGCGTGGTCGATCAATTGCTCGCGGAAACCGCCGGGCTGCCGGTCGCCGATCCGGCGTTGCAACAGGTGGCAGGTGGTCCATGAGCCGCAAGACCCTGGATGATTACAACCGCATGCGTGACTTCGCCGCCACTCCGGAGCCTGCGGCGAAGCGCTCGCGCAAATCGGCGAAGACGGCCCATGCCTTGCAGTTCTGCATTCAAAAACACGACGCTTCGCGGCTGCATTACGACTTTCGGCTGGAGCTGGACGGCGCGCTCAAGAGTTGGGCGGTGCCCAAAGGCCCCTCCCTGGACCCGAAAGTCAAGCGCCTGGCAGTGCATGTCGAAGACCATCCGCTGGAGTACGCCACGTTCGAAGGCAACATCCCCGAGGGCCATTACGGCGCCGGTGACGTTATCGTCTGGGACCGGGGCGTCTGGATACCCCAAGGAGATCCCCATGAGGCCTATGAAAAAGGCCGGCTAAAGTTCGAGCTGCAAGGCGAAAAGCTCAGCGGCCTGTGGAACCTGGTGCGCACCCACATGCCCGGTAAACAGGAGCAGTGGTTCCTCATCAAGCATCAAGACCAGGCCGCCCGCCCCGAGAGCGAATACGACGTGGTCCAGGCCGAACCGAACAGCGTGCTCAGCGATCGCACCCTGGTGCCCAAGCGCCGCGCCAAGGCCGCTGCAGCCAACGCGGTGAAACAACCGGAAAAGGCCGCCCGGCCGAAATCGCCGAAACGCCCCTCGAAAACCACCCTCACCGGTGCGGTCGCCGGGCTGCTGCCGCAAACCCTCAAGCCGGAACTGGCGACACTGGTGGAAAGCGCGCCCGACGGCGAATGGCTCTATGAGATCAAGTTCGACGGTTATCGGGTCATGGCGCGCATCGAAAATGGCGACGTCAGGCTGCTGACCCGCAACGGCCATGATTGGACCCACAAGTTGCCCAAACAGGCCGAGGCCCTGGCCGCGCTGGGATTGGCATCGGCCTGGCTCGACGGTGAGATGGTGGTCGCCGATGACGAGGGCGTCCCGGATTTCCAAGCCCTGCAAAACGCCTTCGAGGCCGGTAGCAGCGGCAAGATCGCTTATTACCTGTTCGACGTGCCTTACCTCAATGGCATGGATTTGCGCAAAGTGCCGGTGCAAGAGCGCCGGGCCGCATTGGCTGCGGTGCTGGAGCCCAACGAAAGCCCCTTGCTGCGGTTTTCCGACGCCTTTGAGCAAACCCCCGACGCGTTGCTCAACAGCGCCTGCCAGATGAAGATGGAAGGGCTGATCGGCAAGCGCATCGGCAGTGCCTATGTGTCCAGGCGCAGCAACGACTGGATCAAGCTCAAGTGCAAAAATCGCCAGGAATTCGTGGTGGTGGGCTTCAGCGATCCCAAGGGCGCCCGAAGCGCCTTCGGTGCCTTGCTGCTGGGGCTGCATGATGCCGACAGCGGCCAGTTACGCTACGCCGGCAAGGTCGGCACCGGGTTCAACGAAACCACCCTTAAAAGCATCTACCAGCAACTGCTGCCCCTGGAGACGAAAAAGGCCGCCGTGGTCAATCCGCCCACCGGTCATGAAGCCAAGGGCGTTCACTGGCTCGAACCGACGCTGTTGGCCGAAGTGGCCTTTGCCGAAATGACCAAGGACGGCTCGGTGCGCCATGCGGTCTTCCATGGCTTGCGCAACGACAAGCCGGCCAAGGACATCACCCAGGAGCTGGCCAAACCCGTGAAAAAAAACGCTGCGGCAAAAAAAACCAAAGCCAAGGATGAACCTGGCGCGACACCGGCTAAAGCCAAGACCAAGGCACCGGCCCTGGCCGGCAAGGTCCGCATCACCCACCCAGACCGGGTCATTGACGCCAGCAGCGGCACCACCAAGCTGCAACTGGCCGAGTACTACGCCAGCGTGGCCGAATTCATCCTGCCGGAATTGGCGGATCGCCCGGTGGCCTTGGTCAGGGCGCCGGATGGCATCGCCGGGGAACTGTTTTTCCAGAAGAACGCCGAGCACCTGGCGATTCCCGGCATCACCCGTCTGGACAAGGCGCTGACCGGGCAGCCGGTGATGATCATCAACAACGCCGAGGCGTTGATTGGCGCGGTGCAGATGAGCACGGTGGAACTGCACACCTGGAATGCCACCACCGTCGACCTGGACAAGCCTGACCGCTTCGTCCTCGACCTTGACCCGGACCCGGCGTTGCCCTGGAAGAGCATGGTCGAGGCGACGCAGCTCACGTTATCGGTGCTCGATGAGCTGGGGCTCAAGGCGTTCCTCAAGACCAGCGGTGGCAAGGGCATCCATGTGGTGGTGCCGCTGACGCGCAAACTGGGTTGGGACGAGGTCAAGGGGTTCAGCCATGCGATTGTCAGCCACATGGCCAAGCTGCTGCCGGACCGTTTTTCGGCGGTGTCCGGGCCGAAGAACCGGGTAGGGCGGATCTTCATCGATTATCTGCGCAATGGTTTGGGCGCCACCACCATCTGCGCCTATGCCGCCCGGACCCGGGAAGGGTTGCCGGTGTCGGTGCCGATCTTTCGCGAGGAGGTGGCCGAGCTCAAGGGGGCGAATTTGTGGAATGTGCACAACGTTCATGAGCGGCTGGCGGAAGTGGGGCATGAGCCTTGGGCTGGGCTGAAGAAAACTCGCCAGAGCATTACTGCTGAGATGCGTAGGCGTATTGGTATGAGGAAGGCTTAAGGTGGTTTTGGTGGCGACCGCGTTTCTCCTGTGGGAGCAAAGCTTGCTCGCGATAGCGGTGGAGGTGTCAACAGACCCGATTCCACAAGGTGTGCACAAATCTTCCAGACACTCTCCTCATCGGCAGTTAATCTGCCAAGAGCACATTCACTCAGCGGGATCGGGGCATGACAGCGCGCAACTGGATCGATCTCAAGCAGGACGCCACGTCCGGTATCGAGACCGTGCACGCGCATTTCGAGGGGCATGCCTATGATCCCCACTGGCATGACACTTATCTGGTGGGTGTGACCGAGCAGGGCGTGCAGCAGTTTCATTGCCGGCGCCAGCAGCACAACAGCACGCCGGGTAAAGTATTCCTGCTTGAGCCCGGCGAGTTGCATGACGGCAACGCCCCCCATGAACACGGGTTTACCTACCGTACGTTGTACCTGGAACCCCGATGGCTGGAACGTGAATTGCGTTCCTTGTTCGACGTGGCACCGGACAACGCCCAACTCGGGTTTGCGGCCACCCTGACTGACGACGCGCGGCTGGCGAGTGCCACGGCCATGGCCTTCCAGAGCCTGCATGAGCAGGAGATCCGCATCGTGCGCCAGACGGCCCTCGATACCCTGTTGGCCAACCTCACCCAACACCTGCACTGGCGGGCGCGGATCAACCCGGATCCACGGCTGCCGTTGGTGGCGCAGCAGGCCCGAGACTACCTGCACAGTCACCTGAGCGAAGACATCGGCCTGGATGACCTGGCGCAGGTCACCGGCGTGGATCGTTTCCGCTTGACTCGTGCGTTCAAGGCGGCTTTCGGCCTCGCGCCCCATGCCTATCTGATCCAGTTGCGCCTGGCCCGCGCCCGACGCCTGCTGGCCTGTGGCGAGAGCGCCGTGGCAGTGGCGGCCATGCTCGGTTTTGCCGACCAAAGCCACTTGGGTCGCTGGTTCCAGCGCGCCTATCGCCTGAGCCCGGCGGACTACCGCAAGCGCTGCTCAATTGTTCCAGACTGACCACGGCTTCATGGGGATGATCAAGCGATCGATCATTCACCGAGACGTTGCTCCATGGACCAGTTACTGCCGTTTGCCTTGTTCGCGTTTGTCGCCTCCATCACCCCGGGCCCGACCAATATCCTGGTGTTGAGCCATAGCTCGCGTTTCGGCCTGGCAACCACCGTGCCGATCATCCTCGGCGCCTGCGCGGCGGCGGCCTTGTTGGTGCTTTTGGTCGGCACCGGGTTGGGAGACGTGTTGGCGCGCCATGCGACGATTCAGACGCTGCTCTCATGGGCGGGCATCGCCTGGTTGAGTTGGATGGCCTGGCAGATTTTCAGCGCGCCGGCCCAGGCCATCGACCCGCAGCGTCCCGTCGAAGGCCCGCGGCTGGGCCTGGCAGGGGCCGCCGGGTTGCAGTTGGTGAACCCGAAAACCTGGATGATGGCGTTGGCGGTGGTCAGCGTTTTCGCGGGTGCCGAGGCCGACCGCACCGTGCGGGTCCTCTGGCTGTCCCTGGCATTTTTCGCCATTTCGATCCCATGCATGACCGTCTGGGCCTGCCTGGGCCGCGGCGCCGCACGGTTCTGCCGTTCCGCCGTGGCGATGGGACGGTTCAATCGGGTCATGGCGGTGATGCTGCTGGTGTCGGCGTGGTTGACCTTGGTGGTCTGAGCGACTGACAAAATTGTAATTTTTTTTTCGAAACCTCCGGACTGAAGGCTGAGTCGGACCTTATATCGCCCTTGTTCAGGCGCGGTACAACTCCCTTGAATCGACCTCGCAACAGGAGATTTCCATGAACAGTCGTTACGAAGCCTGCATAGCCGAATGCATCGCCTGCGCCATGGCCTGTGAAACCTGCGCGGCTTCTTGCCTGCGTGAGCAGAACGTACAGATGATGGCCAAGTGCATCGAACTGGACCGTGACTGCGCCGACCTTTGTCGGCTTGCCGCCACGCTCATGAAGCGCGACAGCCGCGTCGCCGCACAACTGTGCAGCGTGTGCGCGGCTATTTGCCGTGCATGTGGTGAGGAGTGTGGCAAACACGAATCGACACACTGCCAGGATTGTGCAAAAGCCTGCCGGTCTTGTGCCGACGCGTGTGAGCGAATGGCAGCTTGATGACCACGGCCTGGCAGGGCGCTTAGCTTGACGGGCAAGCGCTTCTCGCCAGGCCTTGGTTTATCGCAGGTCAGCTTTGCAAGTACACCGCATGGGTATGGGTGTACTCATACAAACCATGCTTGCCGTCGGCCCCGCCCACCCCGGACTTGCGCACCCCGGCATGGAACCCTTGCATGGCTTCGAAGTTTTCGCGGTTGACGTAGGTCTCGCCAAAGTCCAGGCCTCGAATGGCGTGCATGGCGCGGCTCAAGTCCCGGGTATAGACCGAAGAGGTCAGGCCATAGTCGCAGTCATTGGCCAGGGCGATCGCTTCGTCCAGGTCGTCGACGATCTGGATGGGCAATACCGGACCGAAGATTTCCTCGCGCATGATGTCCATCGAGGCGTTGCAACCGGCCAGTACGGTGGGTTGGAAGTGCAAGCCGTCGGGGCGGTCTGCCACGCGGCCTCCGCTGATCAGGCTGGCACCTTGCTGCAGGGCGGTCCGCACTTTGCGCTCGACGCTGTCCAAGCCCTGGCGGTTGATCAAAGGGCCCATTTCGACATCAGGCTCGGCCAGCGGGTCGCCGTAGCGAGTGGCGGACATGGCCGCGCTGATGCGTTCGATGAATTGATCGGCGACCTTGCGCTCCACGTAGACCCGCTCGGCACAGTTACAGACTTGACCGGTGTTGATGATCCGCGAGTCGCGAATCGCCTTGACCGCCAACGCCAAGTCAGCGTCTGCCAACACAATGGCCGGGGCCTTGCCGCCCAGCTCCAGGTTGAGTTTGGTGATGTTCGCCGCAGCCGCCGTCATGATCCGCGAGCCGGTATCAACGCTGCCGGTAAAACTGATCATGTCCACGCCTTTGTGACTGCTCAAGGCCGCGCCCACTTGGCCGTCGCCACACACCACGTTGAATACGCCGGGTGGCAAATCGGTTTCGGCCACCAACCGGGCGAATTCGAAACAGTTGTTCGGGGTTTCTTCGCTGGGCTTGATAACGATGGTGTTGCCGGTCAACAGCGCCGGGGCCATTTTGCGAGCAATCAGGAAAAACGGAAAATTCCACGGCAGGATGCCCGCCACCACACCCAGGGGCTTGCGGAACAGGAAAATGTTTTCCCCAGGGCGGTCACTGGTGATGATTTCGCCTTCGATGCGCCGGGCCCACTCGGCCATGTAGTTGAGGTAGTCAGCGGTGAAGTTCACCTCCACTTCGGCCAGAGCACTGATCTTGCCTTGTTCCAGGGTGATGGTGCGTGCCAGGTGCGCAACGTTCTCCCGCAGTTTGCTGGCGATGCGCCGCAGGTAGCCGGCGCGTTCGATGGCCGGTTTGGCTGACCAGTCTTGCTGCGCGGCGCGGGCGGCAGCCAAGGCCCGGTCAACGTCGCTGGCAGTGGAGGCCGGGACCCGGGACAGCAATGCACCGGTGGCCGGGTTGTACACGTCCAGGTGCGTTTCGCTGTGGGTGAACTGGCCGTTGATGAAGTTCTGGAATACGGGAACGGATGACATGGACAGCTCCTTTCAGTACGTGCGCGATGGCGCTTGGGGGGCGCTCGGTTCGCGATAGCGGGCGAGGGTGGCCTGGGCGCTCTGGCGCAGCAGGCTGATGTCGATGGCCACCGCAATGAACTGGCAGCCCCAAGCCTGATAGCGACGCGCATCGGCTTCGTTGGGCGCCAGGATGCCGCAGGCCTTGCCCGCCGCGAGGGTGGCGTCAACCGCGTGCCGGATGCGTTCCTGTACCTCGGGATGCCCCGGGTTGCCTGCATGGCCGAGGCCGATGGACAGGTCGGCGGGGCCGATGAACACCGCGTCCACGCCCTCCACTGCAGCGATGGCTTCGACGTTTTCCACACCCGTGCGCGATTCCACCTGGACGATCAGGCACAGTTCTTCATGGGCGGTGGTGAGGTAGTTCGCCACACCGTCCCAACGAGTGGCGCGGGTCAGGCCGCCGCCCACTCCACGAATGCCATGGGGCGGGTAACGCATGGCGCGCACCAGGGCCTGGGCCTGCTCGGCGGTTTCGACCATGGGAATCATCAGGGTCTGGGCACCGACATCCAGCAACTGCTTGATCAGGTTGGTATCGCCGGTCACCGCCCGCACCACCGGCGAGGTGGCATAGGGCGCCACGGCCTGGAGCTGGCTGAGTATGCTGGGTACGGTGTTGGGCGCGTGCTCGCCATCGATCAGCATCCAGTCGTAACCGGTACCGGCGACGATTTCAGCGGCGTAACCGCTGGCGAAACCGGCCCAGATACCGTACTGGGTTTGCGTTGAGGTGAGCGCGGCCTTGAAGGCGTTGCGGGGCATGTTCATGGCGTGCTCCTTTCGCGGTGATACGGCCGGTGCAACTGGCAATCCGGATTGAGCGTCACGCCGAAGCCAGGTTGGTCAAGGGCAGACAGGCGCATGCGGCCTTCCACCGGCACCGGTTCACCCAACAGTTGCGGGTGGAACATCGGCACCACTTCGTCGGCCTTGGGCGCCATCATCAGAAACTCGGCGAACGGGCTGTTATGTCGGGTGGCGACGAAGTGATAGCTGTAGACCGATGAGCCGTGGGGGATCACCAGCGCATTGTGGGCGTCGGCCAGGGCCGAGATCTTCACCAGTTCGGTGAGGCCGCCGCACCAGCCAACGTCCGGTTGGATGATGTCGCAACAGCCCATTTCCAACAGCATGCGAAAGCCCCAGCGTGTGGCCTCATGCTCACCGGTGGTTACCAGCATGCCCTTGGGCACGTTGTTGCGCAGCGCCGCGTAGCCCCAATAGTCGTCGGGCGGCAACGCCTCTTCGATCCACTTCAAACCGTACTCGTGGGCGCCGACCGCGAGCCGGGTGGCGTAGTTGAGGTCCAGGCTCATCCAGCAATCGAGCATCAGCCAGAAATCGGGGCCGACCCGCTCGCGCATGGTTGCCAGTGCTTCAAGATTCTTGCGCAGGCCTTGCTCGCCTTCGGCCGGGCCGTGGTGCAACGGCATCTTGCCGCCGATGAAGCCCATTTTCTGCGCCAGGTCCGGCCGTGCCCCGGTGGCATAGAACTGCAACTCGTCACGCACCGCGCCACCGAGCAATTGATGCACCGGCTCCTGGCGGATCTTGCCGAGCAAGTCCCAGAGCGCCAGGTCCACACCGGATATCGTGTTGATCACCAGGCCCTTGCGACCGTAGTAAAGCGTCGACTGGTACATCTGGTCCCAGATCTTCTCGATGTCGGTCACCCGGGCGCCTTCGACAAATCGTGCCAGGTGCTTTTCAACGATGTAGGCCGCAGGCTCGCCACCGGTCGTCACGGCGAACCCGACGGTGCCATCGCTGGCTTCGATTTCCACCACCAGGGTGCCGAGCACATTGATGCCGAAACTGCGACGGCTCTGGCGGTAGTCCGGGTACTTGCTCATGGGTGTGGCGATGTGATCGTCGATCCAATGGCCATCGGCCTGATCGTGATAATCCGCGCCGCCGCCTCGAAGCACGAAGGCGCGAACGTGTTTGATTGTGGGAATACCCATGTGTGCAGCTCCTTGAGTTAAACAGTGGCAGGCGTCTTCGAAGCGCGTTGGCCGGGCGAGTGGATACCCAGCACCAGCAACGCGGCGATAACGGTAGTAACGGAGAGCAGGTAGAGGCCCGCGGCGGGGGAGTGGAAGGCGCCTTCGGCCCAATTTTTCAGCACCGGGGCGATGAAGCCGCCGAGGGCGCCAAAGGAATTGATCAACGCGATGCCCGCTGCTGCCGCGCTGCCGGCCAGGTAGCTGGACGGAAAGGTCCAGAACACCGGTTGCACGGCGATGAAGCCGGAAGCGGCGAAGCACAGGGCAACGATCCCCAGCAATGGGCTGGACACGCTCACCGAACAGGCGATCCCGGCGGCTGCCATCAGCAAAGTCAACGCGGCGGTACGGCGGCGCTGGCCGGTGCGGTCGCTGTAACCGGGAATCAGATAGGCCGCGCACAGGGCGCAGATCCACGGAATTGCCGTGACCAGCCCCACCATCAGCCCGACCTTGCTGCCCATCAGGCCGCCCACCTGGGTCGGCAGGTAAAACACCACGCCATAGACGCTGGCCTGGATCAGCAGGTAAATCAGGCACAGGTACAACACGGAGGGTTGGCACAGCACGCTGAGCAAGCCGCGGCCGTGGGATTGTTTGTGCTGGTCCTCGGCATCGAGCAGCGCCTGGACCTGACGGCGCTCTTCTGCCGTCAGCCATTTGGCATCGGCGGGGCGGTTGTCCAGGTACCAATAGGCCCAGATGCCCACGGCCGAGGCCATCAGGCCTTCAACGGCGAACAACCACTGCCAGCCCTGAACACCGGCAAAACCGTCCAGCTCCAACAACAGGCCCGACAGCGGGCTGCCGAAGATGAACGCCAGCGGCGCGCCGAAATAGAAGAAGCCCATGGCCTTGCCCCGGGCCGCCGAGGGGAACCAATAGGTGAGGTAGAGGATGACACCGGGAAAGAACCCGGCTTCGGCCACGCCCAGCAAGAAGCGCAGCACGTAGAAACTCGTTTCGTCGTGGGCAAAGACCATGGCGGCCGACACCAGGCCCCAGGTGACCATGATCCGGCACATCCACAACCTGGCACCGACGCGGTGCAGGATCAGGTTGCTCGGCACTTCCAGTAGCGCGTAGCCGGCAAAGAACACCCCGGCACCAAAGGCGAAGGCCGCATCGCCTATACCGGAGTCGGCCTGGAAGGCCTGTTTGGCGAACCCGACGTTGGCGCGGTCGAGAAACGCCATGATGTACATCAGCAACAGGAAGGGCAGCAGACGCCAGGAAATCTTGGCCAGCACAGACGCAGGAAGAGTCTTCATCGCGGGGTTCCTTTAGCAGGTATTTGTTCTTATGGGCTGGACTGTACGGCCGGCTAACGATGCGTTACAAATCGAATCTCGCTAACAAGCGATACCTTTACGGTATCGATACAAGAGGCCCTCGATGACCCATCCCGTGCTGTCCCGCAGCCTGTTCAACCGCCTGCGTTATAAACACCTGCACATGCTGGTGGCCCTGAGCGCCAGCCAGAACCTGCATCGCGCCTCCCAGAGCCTGAACATGTCGCAACCGGCGGCGACCCGGATGCTGCACGAGATCGAGGACATGTTCGGTTGCGATCTGTTCGAGCGCCTGCCCCGGGGGATGCGCCCGACCGCCCTGGGCCAGGAGTTGATCCGTTTCGCCGAGTTGGCCCTCAGCGGCCTGGACCGCTGCGCCGAAGACCTGCTGGCGCGCCAGCAGGGCGGTTACGGCTATTTGTCGATCGGCACCATCATGGGCGCCGCGCCGGACCTGGTGATGGACTCCATCGCCCGCATCAAGGCCCTCAACCCACAACTGCGGATCCGCATCATGGGCGACACCAGCGACCAGGTGATCCAGTTGCTGGAACAGGGCCGCATCGACCTGGCCATCGCCCGGCGCAACGCGGCCACCGACAGTGAGCACTACGCGTTCGAACAGTTGGGCAACGAACGCTTGCTGGTGGTGGTCCACGCCGGCCACCCCCTGGCGCGACGCAAGAAACTGGCGCTGGCCGAACTGGTCAGCGACTGGCCGTGGATCCTGCAACCGGAAACCAGCCCGGCGCGCATCGGCCTCGATCAGGCGTTGCAACGCCTGGCGCTGCCAACGCCGGCGGACATCATCGAGTGCAGCTCGGTGTATTCCATGCAGCAACTGATTCAACTGACCGACGCGATCATGGTGCTCTCGGAAACCGCCTTGCGCGATTACCTGAAGATGGGCCTGGTGGTGGCGTTGCCGGTGGCGCTGGATGTGCAACTGGCGCCATTCGGGTTGCTGCGCCGCAAGGGCGAACCGGTGAGCCGGGAGTTGGGCTTGTTCATTGATCTGCTGCGCAGCCGGGCGGGTGAAAAAGCGGCGTACTGACGGGCCCCGCAACCCCTTGCAACGGTTGGACGGTTTCAAAGAGCCCCTGTTTTGGCGAGCATCGCAGGCACTTCAATCCCGTGTGCTTCAGCATTTCGAAAGCCCAATCGACCCCAAGGAAGGAGGTCCATCGTGTCCACTCAAGATACCCATGTCGATTTTATCCAGGCCAGACTACCCATCTGGCTGAAACGAGCGTCGCGAGAACGACAGCAGCGCTTCAAGAGCCTGACCCAGCAATTGCAGCGCGACAGCGACGCACTCAACGCACGGCTTGTCGACCTGCCCGCGCCGGAAACCTTCACGCGCAACCTGCTGCAGGTCCAGCCGGAAATACAGGCCTGGCCTGCGGTGAATGGCTTCGGCGGTGCTGGCGACGCCATACGCCGGGCAAGGGTCAGGCGCAGCCCCTACAGCTATGAGCCCTCGCTGTCGGTGGTGGAAGCGGCCATGCGCAATTACGCGCCCGACGAGGCGGTCACTGGCAGCGATTTCGACAACAAGGGCCAGTTGTTCATTCAGGGAAAGCCGCAAGAGTTCCGCCCATGGGGCGTGCCGTCGGACACTACCCTGTTACCCACGACCCCGGCCGAATTCGCGCGTCTGTGCCGGCGCATGGATGCCGGCGGCGCTTACCGCAAGGTGCTTGAACGGCGTCTGCCGCGCATTGGCGGCGAAGTACCTGCCATCGCCAGCGCCTATATGGCGTATGCACGCAGCCTGCTCACTCATGACGCCTACGAGGCGAAGTTGGACGGGCGCCTCGATGAAACCGGTGAGCGGCTGCTGGCCTCTGTCGGCATTCAACTTCAAGCCCGGCCCGTTGCGCCTTTGGCCTGTGAGGTCAAGTCGCTGGAACTGTTGTCGGTCCCGCTGTTCGGTGCCCGGGTGTATTGGGGCGTGCAAGGAGACGCCCAAGGCGTGCGCCCGATCGTCCTGCACATGCCCCATGATGTGGTGGCACCGCTCAAGCAATTCAGCAGTTTGCAAGCCATGTCCGCTGAATTGACCGAGCGGGTACGCAGACGCAGCTATCGAGAAAGCCTGATGCGCTACCTACCGCTGCGTTTGCAGGCCTGGCTGGGAGCGGCCCTGCATGATCAGGTGGAGTGGGAGGTGGATACTCACCCCAACGTGATCCAGGAAATCTATGCCCGTATCACGGGATGGCGCGAGGGCGAGCGGGGCGAGGACGGCGGCCGTATTCGGGTACCTATGCCCAAGGTATCCTGGAGTTTGATTGATCTGCGAGAGGCGCCCTGGCCGGCCTGTTATCACGAATGGCGTGCCCATGCCTTTGCCAATGCCAGTGCGCTGATGGTCTCCACCGAGGCCCAGGACCGGGAGGCGCTGATGGCGCGCCTCGCTTACTGGGAAAGCCTTGTCGAGCGCACGCTCATGCTCGCGGCGACGTTCTTTCCGTTCTGCGCGCCCATCGGCATGACGGCGGCAGCGGTCGGGGGCGTGCGGCTGGTGTATGAAATCTTCGAAGGTATCCAGGCGTTCAATGAAGGTCATGCCCAAGAAGGTATCGAACATATCTTCAACGTTTTATTCGGGATCGCCCAAGGTGCCTACCTGGGTTTCGTCGGTGGGACGGTGGAACCGATGCCTGTGGGTGACGGCTCCACACGCCTGTGGAATGGCGATGTCCGGCCTTTTGAAGCCAGGCGCTTGCCTCCTGTGGAAGCGGAGCAAGACGCCTGGGGTGTCTGGCGCACGACCAACGAGGCGTGGGTGCGAATCGATGACCGCTACTTCGAGGTCCAAGGCACGAACGATGCCTTGGACCTGCGCCTGCCGGCGGGGCATCAAGGCGTGCGGCCGCCCCTGGAATGGAGCCGTGCCCGTGGTTGGCAATGGGCACATCGCAACCCATTGCAACGGGGCCGCCTGGAACTGCTGCGCAACTTCGCCGAGACGCCGACCGAACTGGATGACAATACGATCTTTATCCTGCAGCGCCAGGTCGGCATCAGCGATGCGCATCTGCGTTACCTGCAAGTAGAGGGGCAGCCGATGCCGGCGATACTCGCCGATGCACTGGATGAGGCAAGGTGTTGGCAGCAAGTGCAGTACACCATTGGACGGCTACTGCGCAATGAAACACCACGAGCCGGGCATTTGCGCATCGTCCAGACGGTTGCGGAGTTGCCGGGTTGGCCCAGCGACCTGACGTTGCGCTACCACGATGGCGTGACCCTGCATTCCATTGGAGACATGGCCGACACGCGCTCGCTCTACCTGTACAAGGCGGACCTGGAACATGACGCCTGGGCGGAGCGTATCCTGGCGGGGCTGAGCACGCCTGAACAGACCTCATTGCTGGGCCAAGCCAGTCTCAGTTTGTCGCCTTTGGAGCGCAGTCGGCTGTTGGCCGGGCGCTGGGGCCGGTATCTGCAACGCAATGCACGGCGGGTGGTCGACGCCATGACCCGTTCCACTGAGGCCGATCCACTGGCCGGCCCTGTGGCCCGGGCTTTCCCAGGCTTGCCCGAATCCATCGCCAACGAGCTTGCCAGCCAGGCCCTTGGCCAGGACCGGGTGCGCCTGTATGACGGACGGGTGGGAGAGGGCTTGGGCTCTCGATGCGCCGAAGCCCTGCGCGAGCTGCGCCTGAGCCGCGCCTTGCGGGCCCTGGATCGCGGTGAAAGTGGTGTTGATCGGGATCGCATCATCATGGGCCTGGTCGGTAGCGCTCCCCAACTAAAAGGCCAGGTGCGCCTGCGCCTGTTTTTGCGCGAGCTTGAAAACCCGCTGGAGGCGGGGGAAACAGGGCCGTTGAAAATCATTCGCCAGGAAGGCGAACAGTACCGCCCTTTTGACGATGAGGGTAATGAGCTGGCCAATGCCCTGGACTTGGAAGATGCCTTGCTCAGAGCGCTGCCGGACGACGCTCGCCAGGCGCTTGGCTTGAACATCTGGCAGGGCGCCACGCTTCGCAGTTGGCTGCTCGCACAAGCCCTTGATGATCGACCAGGCCTGCGTCCCTATTTGCTGATAAAACCCCTGGGGTCTCGTGGCGTCCGTCCGCAATGGCTGAACGGGCGCTTGGGTTACCCATTCAGTGGGCGTGGACGGCTTCCGTTGCAGGTTTGGAGTACAAGTCTGCAAGCGCGTCTCGAGCGACTCTATCCCAGCCATGCCGGAATAGAACTGGCGAGGCTTCAAGAGATCCTGGCCAGAGAGGCCAGTCGCCAGGGCTTGAGCGTGGAGAACTTGGTCACCCAACGGGAAAACCAATGGACCACGTTGGATCAGGAGCTGCATCAATGGGAGATCCATGAGGGCCTTCACCACCCGGCCGAGAGCGGTATCGAGGCCGAGACGCGGCGCTCGTTGCGCCAGGACGTTGCGGCAGAAATTCGCCGTGCCTGGCGACGCGCACCGGATCCGGACCAAGAGGGCGGCGAGCAGTCGTTGCGGCTGGTGGGCCACAACATCGGCCGCTTGCCGCCGATCAGTGTGCGGTTCGAACATGTAGAAGAGCTGGTACTGGTGAACATGGGGCTGAGCGAGGACCCTTCGGCATTCCTGCGGATGTTCCCCAATTTGGATACGCTGCACCTGCACGACAACAGCCTCACCGCGGTGCCCATGGCTGCCAGCGAATTGCCAGCGCTGATAGAGCTGTCACTGAGCAACAATCCGCTCAATATGGACGCGGATGTATTTGCTCCTTTGCTCGGTGCCGATTCTGCGCTGCATGTGCGGATGTTGCATCTATCGGGGATCAGCAGCGGCGGGGAGGCCGGGGCCAGTGCAGCCATGGTCGCGGCCATCGACCGTCTGAGCGGATTGTCCTCCCTGCGTGAGCTGGTATGGGCTGACAACTTGCATTTCACGCCCCAGGAGTTACAAGCCATCACCGCCTTACCCCGGTTGCGTGCATTGGACCTGGTGCGCTGCGGTTTACGCCTGGACGAGCAGGGCAGTGCGTTCCTGCGCAGGGCCACTGGCTTGGAGGACCTGCGTCTGAGCGGCAACAATTGCCGGGACCTGCCGGACTTGCCGGAACTTGTAAACCTGCAGGAACTGGAGCTTTCCAATACCGGGCTTGATCGAGTGCCGGCGTTGGTCTTGACGGTCTTATCGAGACCTTCATCCGACATGCTTATCCTGGACCTCAGGAACAATCGTATCGCCAACATTCAGGATGACCTGCTGCCTGCCCTGGTCGAGCGCCCAAGAGACGATACCGTTGGGCTGTGGCTGGACGACAATCCGTTGCCAAGCGCACAAATCCAAGCCCTTCGGGCAATGGCGCCGGAAGCTTTCCGCTACACCGTCGACGACTGGCTGTATCTCTCCCCCGACTTTCAGCGGGCCCTGGAAGTTGCTCGCGACGACCCCGGAGACCGACGATTCATCGACTGGTTCTCCGGCGCTCTGCGAGACGCCGATGTAAGCTCGCCCGTCGGGGTGGCCTTCGGGGATCGCCAGCGGGCTGCTACTGTTTTGCGGCGCTATACCGGGTATCAGGACGCTTATTCGCCCTTGCCGGAACTGATCGGGGACTTCGACCAACAACTGAGGCAGCTGCGCGTGCGCCTGCAAGCGCGTAGCCTGGACCGACAACCGCCAGATCTTGCTGAGCTGGAACTGCATTTCTCAATGTTCGAAGCGGTCCAGCGCGCTCGTCTCGCGCAACGCGACGTACCTTTTGAAGGCTTCCTGTTCGAGCAGTACGCCTTCTGGACTTACGGGCTGGCGCAGCGCTATCCGCTAGCCGAGCTGCATCAGGCGCAAATGACCCGCGAGACTTTCATTGATTGGCTCTGCGATGCCCAGGACACCTTCAACAACAATGATCAAACCGCCCGTACCGGAGAGATGACCTGGCGGCCCTATCTGGGGCTGATGTCCCAGGACTGGTCCGAAGGGCTGGCGATCTGGGATGTGGTCGATGACGATTTGGTGGATGCGTTCAGTGGGCCGGTGAATCCATCCCGTTGGCCCCAGGTTCTGTTGGATAACCTGGCGCACCCGGATGCCGACCTGCCCAGCCCGCTGGAGTCGTTCATGCAGGGTGACCGCATCGTCTGGCACCGCGTGGGCCTGGAGGCCGTAGCGGATGTGGATTGGGCCACAAACCAGCCGGTGACGCTCACTGAAGATCAGTTGCGACGTACCATGGCGATCTACCGCTCGCTCAAGAGTCGGGAGGTCGAAGCATTGGTGCGCCGGATAACCACTGAGCTGGTCAGCGCCTGGTGGACGACGGGAGCGCGGTAGGAGCTGCGCTCCTACACAGCGGGGCCCGGTAGGAGCTGGCGAAGCCTGCGATCTTTTGATCTTTCGCTTGAGATACGGGGGACTGGGGAAAGATCGCAGCCTCGTTGCACTCGACAGCTCCTACACAGCGGGGCCCTGTAGGAGCTGGCGAAGCCTGCGATCTTTTGATCTTTCGCTTGAGATACGGGGGCTGGGGAAAGATCGCAGCCTCGTTGCACTCGACAGCTCCTACATAGCTCCTACATAGCGGGGCCCTGTAGGAGCTGGCGAAGCCTGCGATCTTTTGATCTTTCGCTTGAGATACGGGGGGCTGGGGAAAGATCGCAGCCTCGTTGCACTCGACAGCTCCTACATAGCTCCTACATAGCCTAGCGGCGTCAGTGGCCAGGCGTCGTCTGGAAGACCAGCGCCTTGAGGCCACATTCCAGGTCGACGTCAGGAAATTCCGGTGGGTTTTCCAGGCGTTTCTCGAAGACCAGCCCCGGCGCTTGCTGGGTAACGCCGTCGATGAGGAAGTCCGAACCGGTTGCCGGGTCGTTGCTGCAGGCCAGGACTGTGCCGTGGGCTGTCAGCAGTTCCGGCAGGCGGCGCAATACCCGCTGATAGTCCTTGGTCAGCAGGAAGCTGCCTTTTTGGAAGGTGGGTGGATCGATGATCACCAGGTCGTAAGGGCCACTGTTGATCACCTTGCCCCAGGACTTGAACAAGTCGTGGCCGAGGAAACTCACCTGGCTCAGGTCGTGGCCATTGAGGCGATGGTTGTCGCGGCCTCGGCTCAGGGCCGCGCGGGACATGTCCAGATTGACCACATGTTGCGCGCCGCCGGCAATGGCCGCTACCGAGAAGCCGCAGGTGTAGGCGAACAGGTTCAGTACCCGTTTGCCATCGGCGTTGGCCCGTACCCATTCGCGGCCATAACGCATGTCGAGGAACAGGCCGTTGTTCTGCTTCTTGCCCAGGTCGATCCGGTAACGCAGGCCGTCTTCGGTCAGGGTCCATTCGTCAATGGGCTCGCCCACCAGCCATTGGGTGACGCTTTGCGGCAGGTAGCGGTGCTGCACCGCCAGCGTATGGGCCTGGCTGTGTTGCCAGGCCGGCGATGCAGTCAGCGCCAGCAACGTGGCGATCAAGTCGTCCAACTGCGTGGGTTCCGGCTCCTTGAACAGCGAGACCAGCACCACCCCTTGCAACCAGTCGACCGTGACCTGCTCCAGGCCCGGCCAGCAGCGCCCGCGGCCGTGGAACAGGCGCCGGGTTTCTTCTGGCACCGACTCCAGGGCTGTCAGCAAATGGACGTGAAGGGTTTGAAGGGCTACGCAATTCATTCAGGCAACGCCAGGGATTCGAAAGGCCGGCATTTTAACCGCAGCTGGACCCGGCGCAATCCCTGTGGAGAGGGTGCTTGCTCCCGCTGCGCGGCGTCCATAGGACCCGTGTAGGAGCTGTGTAGGAGCTGTGTAGGAGCTGTCGAGTGCAACGAGGCTGCGATCTTTCCCCCAACACTTAAATCCCAAGCGAAAGATCAAAAGATCGTCCGAACGCGGCCCGAGCCTTCGGCAGCTCCTACACAACCAGCAGGAACAAGGTGCTACCTAACTGCCGCTTGTAGCCAAAATACTGGCAACCTGTTGCGGCTGGCAGTTGAGGTACGCCGAACGCTTGAGCCACCTTGGGTCCGGGTACCAGGAAAACATGAATTGTCCACCCTTGAGCTTGTCGATCACCTGGCGCGCCACCTGGGGGCGTACGGCAGGGCAACCCTGGCTGCGTCCGATGCGTCCCTGGCGCACGCTCCATAACGGGTTCACATAGTCGGCGGCATGGATCACGATCGCTCGGTCACGGGCCAGGTCATTGAAGCCTGGCTCCAGGCCGTCCATGCGCAGCGAATAGCCGTGGGCACCCTGGTAGCTCTCCTGGGTGCGAAACAGGCCAAGGCTGGATTGGTAACTGCCCAGGCGATTGGAAAATTGCGTGGCGAAGTTTTCCCCGGATTTTTGCCCGTGGGCCACCAGGTCGCGCAATACCAGCTTCTTCTGGCGCAGGTCGAAGATCCACAGGCGACGGGCCGTGGAGGGTTGCGAGTAGTCGATGACCGCCAGGTGGCGGGCCTGGCTGGCGCCATTGGCGAGCGCACATTGCATGGCGCTCAAGGCACTTTTGAGCGCCAGGGGATTGAGTTCCGGCGCTACGTGGGAGAGGCTGTTGTAAAGCGTTTGCGAATTCGCCTTTTTTTCCGCCAGCGCCGGGCTGCAAATGGCACCCAGGCCCAGGATGACCAGACAGACTCGGCGCAAAAAGCCCTGTACAGGCGAAGCGTTTCCAGCGTGGTGTTCGTTCGCGGCATCCCGTCCGATTTTGTTTGTATGCATGATGGCGGGTCGTACCTATCGCAAAATTCACCGTCAACGAGACGGCCATGGATTGGAGTAAAGCAGTTGTTCAAAAAGTCCGCATGTTACCTGAGCCTTTTATTGCTCACTGCGCCATTGGTCGCGACAGCCGAAGATAGCGATCCGGCACTCGTGCAGACCACATTGGCGCAATTGGCGGTCACTTGCCCGGGCGTGGTGGCGGACGGCGACTTTCCGACGTTGCTCGACTTGCAGGCGTTCTATCAGCAAAACGCAGGCCAGGAAGTCTGGTCGGACGACGAACGACGCAGGACGTTGCAGGTCCAGTTGCAACAACTGGCCGACGACGGCCTGGATCCCGCGAGCTATGGCCTGCCGGCCCAGGGCGCAGACCAGGGCGGTCATTGCGTCGACATCGCCACCAGCCAGCGCTATCTGCAGGCCTTGCATGACCTGCGTTTCGGCTATTTGCCCCAAGACCGGCTGGAGCCAGTATGGAGGGCCAACCCGCCGCCACAGGATCATCAGGCCGTGGTGCTCGCCATCGCCGGGCTAGGCCTGCAGAACGTCGCCGATGCCTTTGAACAGGCGCGGCCGAACCTGGACCTCTATCGCAACCTGCGCGACCTCTATGCCCGGCTGCGGCAACAGCCTTTGTCCAACTGGCAACCCGTGCCGGGTGGGCCGCTGCTGCAACCGGACAAGCAGGACGCCCGCGTACCCGCACTGGCCCAGCGACTGTTCAACGAAGGTTACCTGAGCGCGCCGCCGCTGCTTAGCGACGAGCACTACAGCCCCACGCTGGTAGACGCGATGAAAAGCTTCCAGGCCCAGCATTCGCTGCAGGCCGATGGGGTGGTGGGACCGTGGACCGTTACCGAGCTGAACATCAGCCCGGCCATGCGTCGCGAGCAGTTGCGCATCAACCTGGAGCGCATGCGCTGGCTGGCCCAGGACGTAGAAACCGACAGCGTCCTGGTCAACGTGGCGGCGGCCCAGTTGACGGTTTACCGAGGCGGCGCGCCGGTCTGGCAAACCCGCACCCAGGTAGGCCGTGCGCAACGGCAGACACCGTTGCTCAAATCCCATATCACCCGACTGACGCTCAACCCGAGCTGGACCGTACCCCCGACCATCATGCGTGAAGACAAATTGCCCGAGATCCGCCGTGATCCGGAGTTTCTCCGCCGCAACAACCTGCGGATCCTCGACAGTGATGGCCTGCCGTTGCAGGCGGAGGATGTCGACTGGGATCATCCGGGCAACCTCATGTTGCGCCAGGATCCAGGTCCGAAGAACCCGTTGGGCAAAATGGCGATCCGCTTTCCCAACCCGTTCTCGGTGTATCTGCATGACACACCGAGCCAGGCGCTGTTCAGCAAAGGTCCGCGGGCCTTCAGTTCGGGCTGTGTGCGAATCGAACAAGCGATGCACTTGCGCGACCTGCTGGTAAGCCCGGCCGAGCGTGCACGCACCGACACGCTACTGGCCACTGAGACGACCCATGAGTTCAGGCTGGCCCGGCCCGTGCCGATCCTGCTGGGGTACTGGACAGTACAAGCGGACAGTCAGGGCCAGGCGATGTATATCCCGGATATCTATGGGCGTGACGCCAGACTGTCTGCTGCCCATGGCCGCGCACTCTGAGATCAAGCGCAGGCAGTGGCGATTGGCCCGTGCGTGGTCTCGTCGAGCGTTGCAAATAACCGCTGGCCGATGACGCGAGCGGCCTGCAAGTGCAGGTGCGGATCGGCGGTTTCCGATTCGAGCAAACGTTGGGAACTCACCACGCGGGCGCCGCAGTAATCGAAAATGCCATGGTCGATCTGCGTGGTCATCGCCTCGCCGTAGCCGTGGCGCTGAAAGCTGTCGGCATCGGCGCCACCGACTGCCACCAAGTGCACCCGCAAGTGCTGCAGTTGTTGGGCAAACGGCTTGTCGAGGCTGAAATCGAACGCCCAGCCGTTGGAAAACACCCGGTCGATCCAGCCCTTGAGCAACGCCGGCATGGACCACCAGTAAATCGGATAGACCAGCACCAACGCATCGGCACGGTCGATCCTGGCTTGCTCGGCCAGCACATCCGCAGGCGGCGCGGCCTCGCGATGGTGGACCGCATGGTCGGCAAAACTGAAACGCGGATCGAAGCCTTCGGCGGCCAGGTCGGCGATCTCGAGCGTATTGGCGGGGTTGGCGCGGGTAATGCCCTCGGCGATTTCTCCGGCCAGGCTGTGGGTGAGGGAGCGTGGGTCGTGATGGGCAATGACGATGAGTGCATGCATGGCGAAACTCCTTCTGGTCAGGCAGTCTGGAAGACAGGTATGCTGGGTTAAGTTACGATTAGTAAGTTGCGATTGGTAAAGTTAGCATGTCAAGCACTGACGAACATTCGCAGTCTTCACCCCGTCGTCGTTTATCCCGGCATGACCGGCAACGACAATTGCTGGATGTCGCCTGGCGACTGGTGCGCGAGGCGGGCAGCGACGCCCTGACGCTGGCTCGGTTGGCGGACCAGGCGGGGGTGACCAAGCCCATCGTCTACGACCACTTCATCACCCGGTCCGGGTTGCTGGCGGCGCTGTACCAGGATTTCGACGCCCGCCAGACCGCGCTGATGGACGCGGCCCTGGACGCGAGCGACGCCACCCTGCAAAGCAGGGCTTCGGTGATTGCTTGTTCCTACGTCGAGTGTGTGCTGTTGCAAGGCCGAGAGATTCCCGGGGTGATCGCGGCGTTGACCAGCTCGCCGGAACTGGAACGCATCAAGCGGGAATACGAGGGAATTTTCCTCGACAAGTGCCGCGCCGTGCTGGAACCGTTCGCCGGCACGAAGGGCATCACCCAGGCCGGTTTGCGGGCGATGCTGGGGGCGGCAGAGGCCCTGTCCAATGCTGCTGCCACCGGGGAGATCAGCGCTCACGAGGCGAAGGAAGAGCTGCTGGTCAGTATCGTTGCGATGGTGACCAGGACCGTCGAGACCTCTTCAAGCTGAACCACCGCTATCGCGAGCAAGCCTCTCCTCAGGGCTGGCTGCACTTTTATGAAGCCGCAGGCGGGGTGATCGCACCATCGCAAGGCAGTTGGCGGGGCTTGCGCAGCGGAGGTGGGCGCCGGTTGGCTTGCGGTGACTGAGCTGGCGTCTTCGCGGGCAAGCCCGCTCCCACAGGGGGTGTGGCTGATCGGGAGGGCGTGAACAGGGTTGTGAAGGAGGTTTGGCACGCTCGCTGCAAGAGGCTATCCAGGCCCGCCGCGAATACAGTCGAGTGGGCAACCCCGTCGGTCAACGAAGATCGAGTGCCAGCAGGCCGGGGGACAACGGTAGGTCAGGGCGCAGTCGCCGGGCCGATACCGCACAGAACAGGCAAAGACGCCTGGAACCGCAAGGTTTCAGGCGTCTTTTTTTTGCTTTCAAAATCGTGATGGGCTTTTGTCGGGTGCTTTTATGAACTCCAACGTTGCTTCTCTGAACAAGCTGCAAACGCTGATCGTGATCGGCAATGGCATGGTCGGCCATCACTGCGTCGAGCAATTGATCGAGCGCGGTGCCCTCAATCACTACCGCGTGCATGTATTCAGCGAAGAGCCGATGCGTGCCTATGATCGCGTGCATCTGTCCGAGTATTTCTCCGGACGCGATGCCGAGTCCCTGGCCCTTGGCGAAGCGTCGTTGTACCAGACTCCCGGCGTCACGTTGCACCTGGGTGTGCCGGTACTGGAAATCGACCGTGACGCGCATCAAGTGGTGACCGCCCATGATCGCCTTCACTACGACAAGCTGGTGCTCGCCACCGGTTCCTACCCGTTCGTGCCACCGATTGAAGGCGCCGAAGGCGATTCGTGCCTGGTTTATCGCACCCTCGAGGACCTGGACGCGATCCGCGCGGCCGCCAGCAATGCGCGCCGTGGCGTGGTGGTCGGTGGCGGCCTGCTGGGCCTGGAGGCGGCCAATGCCCTCAAGACCCTGGGCCTCGAAGCCCATGTGGTGGAATTCGCCCCCCGACTGATGCCGGTGCAATTGGACACCCAGGGCGGCTTGGCCCTCAAGGCCCGTATCGAGAAGCTGGGCGTCGGCGTGCATCTGTCCAAGGGCACCCAGTCCATCAGCGCCGGTGAGCAGTACCGTTATCGGATGAACTTCGGCGCCGACGATTTCCTGGAAACCGACCTCATCGTGTTTTCCGCCGGCATCCGTGCCCAGGATGCCTTGGCTCGCCAAAGCGACCTGCAGATCGGCCCGCGCGGTGGCGTGGTGATCGACGACCATTGCCAGAGCAGCGACCCGGACATCTACGCCATCGGCGAATGCGCGGCTTGGAACGGCAGCATTTTCGGCCTGGTCGCCCCGGGCTACCAGATGGCCCGCAACGTCGCGGCCCGGCTGTGCGGCGAAAGCGCTGAAGCGTTCACCGGCGCCGACATGTCCACCAAGCTCAAGTTGCTCGGCGTGGACGTCGGCTCCATCGGCGATGCCCATGGCAACACGCCGGGTTCGTGCAGCTTTCAATTCATCGACGAAACCAGCGCCAGCTACCGGCGACTGGTGGTCGACGCCGACGGCAAGCGTGTGATCGGTGCAGTGCTGGTAGGCGACAACAGCTACTACGACACCTTGCTGCAATACATGCAGAACGGCATCGCCTTGCCCAAGGACGCTGCCAGCCTCATCCTCCCATCGTCCGAAGGCGCCCCGACCCTGGGCCCTGCGGCACTGCCCGAAACCGCCACAATCTGCTCGTGCCACAACGTCACCAAGGGCTCGATCTGCTCAGCCATCGACGGTGGCTGCACCGATCTGGGCCAGCTCAAATGCGACACCAAGGCTGGTACCGGGTGTGGTGGTTGCGCGGCCCTGGTCAAGCAAGTGTTCGAGCATGAATTGACGGCCCGCGGCGTCAGCGTCGACAAGAGCCTGTGCGAACATTTCGCCTACACCCGCCAGGAGTTGTATGCGCTGGTGCGGGTCGAAGGCATCATCAGTTTCGACGAACTGCTGGCCAAGCACGGCCGTGGTCACACTGGCTGCGACCTGTGCAAGCCGGCGGTGGGCTCGATCCTGGCGTCGTGCTGGAACCAGCCGATCATGGACCCGTCCCTGGTGCCGTTGCAGGACACCAACGACACCTTCATGGCGAACATGCAGAAAAACGGCACCTACTCAGTGGTGCCGCGTATCGCTGGTGGGGAAATCACCGCCGACAAACTGATCGCCATCGGCGTGGTCGCCAAGAAATACGACCTCTACACCAAGATCACCGGCGGCCAGCGCATCGACCTGTTCGGCGCCCAATTGCATCAGTTGCCGGACATCTGGGCCGAGCTGATCGAAGCCGGTTTCGAAACCGGGCATGCCTACGGCAAATCCACGCGCACGGTGAAATCCTGCGTGGGCAGCACCTGGTGCCGCTACGGCGTGCAGGACAGCGTGCAGATGGCCCTGACCATCGAGGATCGCTACAAAGGCCTGCGCTCGCCGCACAAGCTCAAGTTCGCGGTGTCCGGTTGCACCCGCGAGTGCGCCGAGGCCCAGAGCAAGGACGTCGGCGTGATCGCCACCGAGAAGGGCTGGAACCTCTACGTGGCCGGCAACGGCGGCATGCGCCCACGTCACGCCGAGCTGTTTGCCACGGACCTGGATGACGCCACGCTGATCCGCTACATCGACCGCTTCCTGATGTTCTACATCCGCACCGCCGACAAGTTGCAACGGACCTCGGTCTGGCGCGAAAGCCTGGAAGGCGGCCTGGACTACCTCAAGGACGTGATCATCCACGACAGCCTGGGCCTGGGCGCCGAGCTCGAAGCCCAGATGCAACTGGTGGTCGACCGCTACGAATGCGAATGGGCCAATGCCCTCAAGGATCCGGAGAAGCTCAAGCGTTTCCGCACCTTCGTCAATGACGGGCGCGGCGATCCGGATGTTCATTTCGTCAGGGAACGCGGCCAGCGCCGGCCGGTTCACGCCCACGAACTCCACCTGATTCCCGTTACCGAGGAGGTGCTCTGATGAGCCAGTCAAACGTCGTTCGTATTCCTGTCCGCGATGTCGCCCAACAACCGCTGCAATGGCGCGCCCTGTGCAGCCGCGACGACCTGGTGCCCAACTCTGGCGTGGTCGCCTGGCACGACGGCAGCCAAGTGGCGTTGCTGTACCTGCCCGAGCATCAGGACAAGCCGCTGTACGCCATCGACAATCGCGACCCCAAGTCCGGTGCGAACGTCATCGGCCGCGGTTTGTTGGGCAGCATCAAGGGCGACCTGGTGATTGCCTCGCCGATGTACAAGCAGCATTTCCGCCTGGAAGACGGCCACTGCCTGGAATACCCGGAGCAAAGCCTGCGGGTATGGCCGGTGCGGCTCAATGGTGATGTGGTGGAGATTGGCCAGGACTGACCAGTTTACCCATTTGTGGCGAGGGGATTTATCCCCGCTGGGCTGCGCAGCGGCCCAAAAAATCTTACGGTCGCTACGCAACCGAGCGGGGATAAATCCCCTCGCCACAGGAATGGTTTAGCTCGAATTATTGTTTGATTCGCAACCTGGGGATTAGTAATGAAAACCGCCGCCCAACTGGTGAGACTCAAGAGTGTGCAGAACCAGCAGGTCCACAGCATCGCCCCCGAGCAGACGGTGCTCGAAGCACTGCAAATCATGGCCGAGAAAAATGTCGGCGCGCTGCCGGTGATCGAGGACGGCCAGGTGGTGGGTGTGTTCAGCGAGCGGGACTACGCGCGCAAGATGGTGCTCAAGGGGCGTTCATCGGTGGGGACGACGGTGCGCACCATCATGAGCGCGCCGGTGGTCACCGCCGACAGCCAGCAGAGCATCGATCGCTGTATGGAAGTCATGACTGACAGCCACTTGCGACACCTGCCAGTGCTGGATAACGGGCAGTTGATCGGCCTGTTGTCCATTGGTGACCTGGTGAAGGAGGCGATTGTCGAGCAGGCGGATCTGATCCGGCAGTTGGAGCACTACATTCGCGGACACTGAGCCACAGGGAATTTATCGGTGGGAGCAAGCCTTGCTCCCACCGTTCAGCCCAACATCAGCAACTGCCGGATCAGATTCGGCGTACTGCCGGTCCAGCGCTTGAATGAGCGACGAAAGTTCGCCGTATCGTTGAAGCGCAAGTACTGCGCCACTTCCTCGTTGCTGAACCCCTTGACCTGATACAGATACAAGGCCACATGGGTGTGCACCCGGTCCACCTGTTGCTGGAACCCACTGTGGTGCTTGTGCAGCTTGCGCTTGAGGGTCGCCGGGCTCATGGCGAAGGCCTGGGCGGTCTGTTCCAGGCTGGGCGTCTGCTGCACATGGGCGTGCAGATAGTCGTAGAGGCAATCCAGGAAACTTGATGCGAAGCCCAATTGATCGAGCTGTTCCCGGGCTTCGATCCGCGCCACCTGGCCGGCAGTGACTGACACGTTGGGCCAGGGTTGGGCGAGGCAGTGGCGGGGCAGGCGCATCAGGTCCAGGGGACGGTCGAACTGGGTGTGCTCACCCAGGTGCACCCAATATTGCTCGACGTATCGCGGCTCGCTGTGGCGAAAGTTGCACTGCCAGGGCAGGCGTTCGCCGCTGAGCCAGGCGCTCATCGCCACCATCGAGGTCATGCTCGCCTCCAGCACGAAACGCCATTGTTCATCGGCACCGCAACTGTCGAGCCAATGGACATAGGCATAGTGCTCGTCCAACAGCAGTCTCGGGGCGGCCAACGGGCTGAGCAGCGCCTGCTGGTCGATCAGGGTTTGCAGGGCTTGATGCAGATTCTGTGCGTGACGCAAGGCGTGGCTCGCGGGCCCGTAGTGGCCCGGCAACAGCCGCTGGCCAAACAGAAAGCTGCTGTCGCTGGCATCCAGCAGGCGCCGGCTGTTGTCGATCAGGCCGAGGAACTGTTGCGGGCTGATGCGGCTCTGTCCGGCGAGGATATCCTCATGGAACAGCCCGGTGCCGCGTAGCAGGCGATGACTGTCGATGTCCCGCGACAGCGCCAGGTCGATCAGCGCGGCAGGTTGATAGTGCCCCGGAATGAAGCGGCTGTCGGTTTCGTACCAGCAGGTCTTGAGTGTCATGCGCTTTTCGCCAACGTGGTCCGGCACTGGGCCAGTGCCAGGTTCAGGCGTTTGAGCAAGGCCTCGGGGGATTCGTCGAACGCCATCACCACCGCCGTGCTGGCGACCAGCTGCAACCGTTCGCTGTGTTGCCGGGTCTTGTGGGCCAGGCTGCGAATGGCAATTTCCAGCTCCAGGGCCAGGCGCCGGGCCTGGCTCTCGCCGGTGTCGGGCAGCAGCACCACGAAGCGATCACCGGCCAGGCGGCACAGCAGATCCTGGCGCCGTAGGTTCAGTACCAACAACTGGCTGACGGCCTGCAGTACCGCGTCGCCCTCGCCGTGGCCGAAACGCTGGTTGATGGCCGTGAAGTTGTCCAGGTCCAGGGCCAGCAGCGACAAGGGTTGCTGGCGGCGTCGACTGTCTTCCAGGCTGGCGGACAGTTCGTGCTTGAGAAAGTCGGCGCCCCCCAACGGCGTGAGTTTGTCGAACAGGCGATGCTCACGGAACAGCCGCTCGCGCTTCTCCATCTGCCCGTTGATTGCCAGTTGCTCTCGGTGCCAGTGATAGATACCGAGGGTCAGCAGGATCATGCCCACCGGCATCGGCCCGGATTCGAGCCAGTGGTCCCAGGTGATGCTGTCGGGCAGGCGGATGAATTCGTCGAGGCTGTCGATCCACCAGGAAAAAAAGATGCAGCCCAGGCCCAGGATCAAGTAGTTGGTCACCCGTCCGGCCGGCCGGCTTTTGAGCACCAGCCCCAGCCAGACCAGCGCCAGCAGCGCCGAGCCACCTTCGCCGAGGATGTCCAGCCAGACCCATTCGCTGACGGGTTTGAGTTCGCCGCAGGCCAAGTGCAGCATCAACCCGAGGTTGGCCGCCAGCAGGAGCAGGGCGAGTTTGAGACGGTGCGGGCGCAGCACGGAGAACATGGCCGGAATCCTTTGCCAGAAGCGGAATGCGGCCCAGCACAGCAGATGAATGTGACAGTGCGGTGACGGCGGGTGATAGGGTGGGGGAGGTCGAATCAGCTCATCCATTGTCTGAACTTTTCATTCATGACATCGCCACCTGCCTCATTGTGGCGAGGGGATTTTGTGGGAGCAAAGCTTGCTCGCGATGAAGACGACGCGGTTTTTCAGGGAATCGAGGCGCCTGCATCGCGAGCAAGCTTTGCTCCCACAGCGGTGCGACGTTTCGCCAAATTCCTTCGCCCTTCAGATTCCCTGAGCCTGTAAAAAGGTCATTTCAGCTCATTTCGGCTCGCAAGCCCCCCTAAATCAGCCGATTGCAGCCCCTGCAGCCAAACCCTGTCACAGAACCGTCATTCCCCACCCCTAGCGTGCCCTCCCAGTTGCCGGGCCATTGCCTGGCGGATTTCCGGATTCCTGGGGAGGATCACCATGTATCACCGCACAAGCACTGCCGGGCTCGTCGGTTTCACGTTCACCGCATTGGCGATGGCCGTTGCCAGTGAGCGACTGAGCGCCGCCGAGCAGACGGCCACTGAACACGTTGAAGTGGTCGGCCAGGCGGCCAGTATCGACCAGGCCCTCAAGGAGCAGCGCAGCGCCGACAGCATCAAGAGCGTGGTGCATGCCGATGGCGTGGCGCAGTTGCCGGATGAAAACGTCGCCGAAGCGGTGCAGCGCCTGCCCGGCGTCAGCGTCGAGCGCGACCAGGGTGAAGGCCGGTTTGTCAGCGTGCGCGGCCTGGGGCCGGACCTCAACAGTGTGACCATCAACGGCACGCTGGTACCGGCTCCGGAAAGCGAGCGTCGAGCCGTTGCCCTGGATGTGCTGCCTTCGGAACTGGTGCAATCGTTGTCGGTGATCAAGACCCTGACGCCGGACATGGACGCCAATTCCCTGGGCGGCACGGTGGACGTCAAGAGCCTGTCGGCTTTCGACCACAAGGGCCTGTTCTACACCGGCAGCAGCGAAGCCAGCTACGACAAGAACACCAGCCAGACCAGCCCGAAATTCTCCGGCGCCATCAGCGACCGTTTCAGCCTCGGCGACGGCATCGACAACTTCGGCGTGGCCGCGGCACTGAGCTGGCAGAAGCGTGACTTCGGTTCGGACAACGTCGAAACCGGCGGCGCCTGGGACTTCGAGCAAGGCTCGCGCCTCGAAGAGTTCGAACAGCGCGACTACGACATCAGTCGCGAGCGTGCCGGTGGCGGGTTGAACTTCGACTACAAGCCCGATGACTTGAGCAGCTATTACCTGCGCACGTTGTACAGCCGCTACAAGGACAGCGAAACCCGCAACGCCGCCAGCATTGCCTTCGAGGACCCGCAAGCAGCCGGCGAACTGGGGGATGCCGAGGGCAAGCGCAAACTCAAGCAACGTGAAGAAACCCAGGAGATCCAATCCTACGTGCTCGGTGGCGAGCGCCTGTTCGGGCTCTGGACCCTGAGTGGCCAGGGCGGCTACAGCCAATCCAGCGAAGACAGCCCTGGCCACATCGCCGGTGCCACCTTCAAAGGCATCGACGATTTCAGCGGCGGCTTCTACGACAACGACAAACCGCGGCCGATCATTGGCTCGGGGTTCTATGATCCGGCGAACTTCAGCCTCGACAAGGTCGATTGGGAAGAGCAGAAGACCACCGACACAGAGAAAAACCTGCGCTTGGACCTGGCCCGGGACTATGACTTGAGTGGTTACGCTTCCCAAGTCAAATTCGGCGGCAAAGTCAGTCGACGCGACAAGGATAATGACCTCGATGCCTGGGTCTACGAAGACTTCGATGATTTGGGCTTCACCGATGACCAGCTCAACCTCGGGCAATTCCAGAAAGGTAATGTCGATTATCGCCTCGGCCGCTTCGGCCCGGGCATCAGCGCCGATGCCATCAAGCAACTGCTGGGCGGTCTGAATCGCGATGAGTTCTTTGACGAGCAGGAGTCGCGAGTCAACGACTTCAAGATGAGCGAGGACATCAACGCCGCCTACCTGATGAACACAGTCGATATCGATGACTGGCGCTTCATCGCCGGCATGCGCTACGAGGGCACCGAATTCGACGCCAAGGGCACCGGCGTCACTGACGGCGTATTCACCGACACCGAGACCCGCCGCAAGTATCACCACTGGTTGCCGGGCCTGCACGCGCGCTACCAACTGGACAAGAACACCCAGGTGCGTGCGGCGTGGACCAAATCCGTGGTGCGTCCGACCTTCGGGCAATTGGCACCGGGTTTTGTCATCGACGATGACGAGGCCTCCTTCGGCAACCCGGACCTCAAACCCCTGGAGTCGAGCAACCTGGACCTGGGCATCGAGCACTTCATGGGCCACGCCGGTACGGTCTCGGCCTTCGTGTTCTATAAGGACATCAAGAACTTCGTCTACAACACCGACCTGGCCGGCACCGGTGCCTGGACCGATTTTTCAGAAGCCCACAGCTACGCCAACGGCGACAGCGCCAAGCTGTATGGCCTGGAATTGGCCTACTCGCAAAAATTCGACTGGCTGCCGGCGCCCTGGAACGGCCTGCTGCTCGGCGCCAACACCACCTTCAGCCGTTCGGACGCCGAGATCGAGGGCTTCGACCAAGCCAGTGGTACCCAGCGCAAACGCAGCATCGACCTGCCAAACCAGTCGGACACGGTCGGCAACCTGATGCTGGGTTGGGAAAACGACAAGCTGAGCCTGCGGTTGTCGGCCAACTACAAGTCAGCGTACCTGTTCGAGCTGGCATCCATCGGCGACCGCGACCATGACCTGTACGTCGACGCCCAGACCTTCGTCGATTTCAGCGCGCGCTATTCGCTGACCAAAAACCTGCAAGTCAGCCTGGAAGCCCAGAACCTCACCGACGAGCCCTATTTCGTCTACACCGGCCACCGCTCCTACAACGGCCAGTACGAAGAGTACGGCCCGACCTACAAGCTGGGACTGACCTTTACCCATTTCTAGATTGCGAGGCTGATCACGTGTGGCAATGCCACAGAAGTGAGCAGCAAGCCCATTTGAATCTGACTGAACGACAAGGATTTTCCCGTTGAACACGATGTTTTTCCTGCCCAAGCGCTACCTACTGGCGATGGCGATCAGCCTGGCGTCAGCCGCCGCCCTGGCGGCTTCCCCAGCGCCCAAGTTCAAGCTGCAACCTTGGTCTCAAGCCGAGCAATTGTCGATCAACGCCCTGGCATTCCTGCCCGGCCCTTCGACGACCGAGCGACTGGCCAGTGCCCGCGAAGGCTTGTTCTTGCTCGATGCCCAAGGTCGCGAACTGACGCGCCTGAAGGGCACCTTCGAAAGCCTCGACAGCCGTAGCCAGGGCGCGAACGTGCTGGTCGCCAGCCTCGACAGCACGCGCCAGCAAGCCCTGGTCGTGAGCCTCAATCCGCAACACCGTCAGTGGGGCCTGCCGTTGTACCTGCCCGCGCGGGATTTTCCGGTCAACGGCCTGTGCCTGTACCGCGACGAGGCGAGCAACCTGTTTGTGTTTCTGGTCGGCGAGGAGGGCAAGGGCGAGCAATGGTGGGTAGGCAATGGCGAGCGTTTGGGCGACACCGCGCAACGAGTGCGCGGCCTGCCGTTGCCGCCGGACGCCAAGACCTGCCAGGTGCAGGACAACGCCAATCAATTGTTCGTCAACGAAGAACGGGTGGGCTGGTGGGCTTATCCGGCATCCTCGGAGGCCGAGGCCGTTAGGGTTCCCGTAGCGATGCGTGCACCGTTCGGCGACCTCCAGCAAAGCGCCGGCGCCATGGCCGTGTTGCCGGGAGGCCTGTTGGGGCTGGACCCGGAAGCGGCGCAACTGCATGTGTATCAGCAACAGGGAGAGGGTTGGAGTGCCAAAGCCAACCTGCCGTTGGCGGGCCTGAAAGAACCAGAAAACTTCGCCGCGCGGCTGACGAAAACTGGCGTCGAAGTGCTGCTGCGCGACGATGACAACGGGCACCTGTACCAAGGCGAAATCAGCTGGAAACCCACGCCGGTGCCCTTGCCGCCGGTTCTGCCCACAGTGGCTGCCATCGTCCAGAGCGAGCCGGTGGCCCGCCAGGGCGATGCAGCCGATGACCCGGCGATCTGGGTCCATCCGACGACGCCCGGGCTGAGCCGGGTGTTGGGCACCAACAAGAAGCAAGGCCTGCTGGCCTATGACCTGCAAGGCAAGTTGCTGCAGGAACTGGCGGTCGGGCGCCTGAATAACGTCGATGTGCGGGCGAACTTCAAGCTGGGCACGCAAACCGTCGATCTGGCCGTGGCCAGCAACCGAGATCGCAACAGCTTGAGCCTGTTCAGCATCGACCGCGCCAGCGGCGAGTTGCGCGAAGCGGGCGAGATTGCGACGTCATTGAAGCAAATCTACGGCATCTGCCTGTTCCAGCCTGCCGAAGGTGAACTGTATGCCTTCGCCAACGGCAAGGACGGGCGCTTCGTGCAGTACCGCCTGAGCGCGCCGGACGGTGTGGTGAAAGGCGAGTTGGTGCGCCAGTTCAGTGTCGACAGCCAGCCTGAAGGTTGCGTCGCCGACGAGCAACGCCAGCGCTTGTTTCTCGGTGAGGAGGACGTCGGCGTCTGGGCGGTGGATGCCCGGGCCGACCAACCGGCGACCTTGAGCCGTGTGATCAAGGTCGGCCCGTCGTTGCACGCCGACGTCGAAGGCATGGCCTTGTACCAGGCCAACGGCCACGACTATCTGGTGATTTCCAGCCAGGGCAACGACAGCTACCTGGTGCTCGATGCCGAACCTCCCTATGCCGTGCGCGGCGCCTTTCGGATCGGTCTGAACGCGGCCGCAGGCATTGATGGTGCGTCGGAAACCGACGGCCTGGAGGTGACCTCGGCGAACCTCGGCGGGCCTTGGAGCCAGGGCATGCTGGTGGTCCAGGATGGCCGCAAGCGCATGCCCGAGCAAACCCAGAACTTCAAGTTCGTGCCTTGGGCCGACGTGGCCGAAGCGCTGCGCCTGCCTTGAGCGACGCTGTCATCAACCGGTCACGAACATTTCATCGAATAACCGCCAGACAGGAGTTTCAACCATGCAAGCCACTTTGGAACACATGACGATCTGGGGCCTGATCAGTGACGCGAGTCTGCTGGTCAAGGCGGTCATGCTCACGTTGCTGCTGGCCTCGTTATTGAGCTGGTACCTGATTATCCAGCGCAGCGCCGTGCTGCAACGCAACGAGCGCCAACTCAACGGTTTCTTGCAGCGCTTTCGCAGCACCCAGGATCTGCTGCCGTTGTACCGGGAACACGCGCAGGTCGGCGAAGACGACGGTGGTGTCTCCCCGATTTTCCAGGCGGGTGTGCTGGCCTTCACTCAGCTCAACCAACCTTCAAGCACGCCACAAGTGGTGCTTGAAGGCGTCGAGCGCTCGTTGCAGGTGGCGATCAGCGAACAGGAAGTACAGCTGGAAAAAGGCCTGCAGTTTCTCGCCACCGTCGGCTCGGTCAGCCCCTACATCGGATTGTTCGGCACCGTCTGGGGGATCATGAATGCCTTTATCGGCCTCTCCCAGGTGCAACAAGCGAGCCTTTCCACCGTGGCGCCGGGCATTGCCGAGGCGTTGATCGCCACGGCCATCGGCTTGTTCGCGGCGATCCCGGCGGTGATTGCCTATAACCGTTTTGCCGCTCGCGGCCAGACCCTGCTGACCCGTTACTACGCCTTCGGCAACGAGCTGCAGGCGCGTCTGCACCGCAAGCTGCACGGTGCCCCGGTGAACCTGGCCACGGCCGCTTGAGAGGAGAGGGCAGATGCTCGTCAAGCCACAACGCAAGCACGGTCCCAAGGCCGAAATGAACGTGGTGCCGTACATCGACGTGATGTTGGTGCTGCTGGTGATTTTCATGGTCACCGCGCCCATGCTGACCCAGGGGGTGAAGATCGAACTGCCCAAGGTCGCCAGCGAAGCACTGGCCAACGACAGTCGCCAGCAAATCCTGACTCTGTCGGTCAAGGCCGAGGGCGGTTACTACTGGAACCTGGGCGGAGAGCTGGACACCCGTCACCAGACTGACAGCGCCGTGGACCTGGAGCAGATGCGAGCCAAGGTGGCACAGGTCGTGGGCGAGCGCAGCGATACCCAGGTGTACATCCGTGCCGACGAGCATGCCGATTACGGCCGGGTCGTTGCGGCCATGGCCGCGTTGCAGCAGGGCGGCGTGAGCAACCTGGGGCTGGTGACCGAGGCGCCGCAATGACGGCGATGATCATGCACAGTCCATCCCTGGGCGCGCCTGCGTCGAGGCGCGGCTTATGGAAAAACAGCCTGGCAGCGGGGCTCGCGTTGGCCCTGCACGCTGGAGTGGTGGCGTTGTTGGTGCTGGGTTGGAGCGTGGAGAAGCCAGCCGCCGAGGCGCCACGGGTGCTGCACACGCAACTGGTGATGTTGCCGGCGACAGCCGTGCCTGAAGCGCCTGCACCGGCACCGGTCATCCCTGTTGCACCGCCAGCGGTCGAATCCACCCCATCACCCATGCAAGCGCCACGTCCCGCCCCCACCAAGCCGGTTGTAGACCCGCGGATCCAGGCACAGAAACTGGAACAGGCGGCCCTGGCCCGCAAACGGGTCGAGGAGCAAAAGCGCGAGCAACAGGCCCGACAGCAGCGCGAACGCCAGGAAAGCGAACGACGCAGGCAAGACGCCGAGCAGCAGGCCGCCGAACAGCAGCGCCAGGCCCGGCAAGCACAAGCACTCGCCGAGCAACGCCAAGCCGAACAGGCGCGTCAGGCCGCCGCCGACAGCCGCAGCTACCAACCGCTGAGCAAGCAAGCCCCGGACTATCCGCAACGCGCCCTGGACAAGGGCCTGGAAGGCGATTGCACCGTGGAATACAGCGTGACGCCGGACGGGCGGATCGATAACCCCAAGGTGCTCGAGGGCTGCCACCCACTGTTCATCCGACCGTCCCTGGCCGCCGCCCAGACGTTTCGTTATCAGCCGCGGATCATCGATGGCAGGGCGGTGACGGTACCGGCGGTACGCAATACTTTTCACTACCGGATCAAATAAACGCTTGATATTGCCCCAGGCAGTAGAAGCCATCTACGAACTATGTAGGGCCCACGTAGGAGCTGCCGTGTAGGAGCTGTGTAGGAGCTGTGTAGGAGCTGTCGAGTGCAACGAGGCTGCGATCTTTCCCCAGACACTTGAATCCCAAGCGAAAGATCAAGATCAAGATCAAGATCAAGATCAAAAGATCGCAGGCTTCGCCAGCTCCTACAAAGCCCGCCACGAGCCTGCCCCACCCATTCCATCCCATGTTCAGACACACGTTGCATAAAGAGCTTGGATTAACGCGCGAACATTAATTAGAATCAGTCTCATTTAAGACTTTGCGCAGGCTTCTGGACATGTGTGATGCAGTTACGCCGATGGAGCATTCCCTCCATGCGTTGTACCGTGACCACGGTAGCTGGCTGGAAGGCTGGCTGCGACGGCGCATGGGCAACGCATGGGATGCGGCGGACCTGCGCCAGGATACATTCCTGCGGGTGCTTTCCAGTTCCCAGGCACTGGCGGACCTGCAAGAACCCCGGGCGTATCTGCTGACCGTCGGCAAACGCCTGTTGAGCAATTTCTACACCCGGCGAAACCTGGAGCAGACGTACCTCGAGGCCCTGGCACGCTTGCCTGAGGCTTGCGCACCGTCGCCAGAACAACGTTGGCTGCTGCTGGAAACCCTGCAAGCCCTGGACGAATTGCTCGATGGCCTGCCGCCCCTGGTGCGGCGGACTTTTCTCTGGAGCCAGCTTGAAGGCTTGGGTTATCGCGAGATCGCCGAACGCCTGCAAGTGTCCGAGCGCACGGTCAAACGCTACATGGCCCAAGCCTATGAGCATTGCCTGTTGGTGGACTTCTGATGCGCCCGGCCCCTTCACCCGAAGCCCGCGAAGCGGCGCGGGCGGCGGCTCGCTGGTTGACCCTGATGGAGTTCGACGGGGATGCGTTCGACTCGGCGGCCCTGCAACGCTGGCGCGACAGCAGCGCTCATCACGAGGCGGCCTGGCAGAAGGCCCGGCGATTGCGCCAGCGTTTTGCCGCAGTGCCCGCGTCCCTGGGCATGGCAACGCTGGACCGCCCGGTGCTGGCCCGGCGTGCGGTGCTCAAGCGCGCATTGGGCGTCGCCGCATTGGTCCCGACCGCCTGGCTGCTGGGGCGAGCGCTACCGTTGGACGCTTGGCGCGCTGACTTGCACACCGCCACGGGCGAGCAACGGCGCTGGTCGCTGGTCGATGGCAGTGCGCTGCAACTGAACACCGACAGCGCCGTCGACCTGGACCTCAAGGCGCGGCGCCTGGTGCTGGTGCGCGGCGAGATGGCCCTCAAACTCGCCGCAAGCGCGCCATTGTCCGTTCAATCACCCTATGGGCTCATCACAATCCGTCGTGGCGAAATCTGTGTGTACCTGGGCGAGCGCGATTGCCGGGTGTCGGTGGTCAGCGGTTCGGCGCAACTGCAACCCCGGCGCGGGCCACTGCTGAGCCTGGAAGCGGGCCAGCAGGTCAACCTCCAGGCCTCAGGCGCGGGGCCAGTGAAGGCGTTCGACGTGGCACAGCTGGGTTGGCGTGACGGCGTATTGGTTGCGCAGGAGCAGCCGCTGGGGCATTTCCTGCGGGAACTGAGCCGCTATCGCCCCGGGGTGTTGCGTTGGGACGAAACCCTGGAATCCCTGCGAATCACCGGTAGCTTCCGCCTGGACAACACCGACAGAATTCTCGCGCTGCTGGCGGCCAGCCTGCCGCTGGACGTGCACATGCGCACTCGCTACTGGGTCACGTTGACGCTTCGCAAAAATATGGCCTGACGCCTGTCCCCTTTTTTTGTCTCGCTTGTCATTCAAGGCAACTGAACAAAAATGAGAGCGCTTTCCAATGTCCGCAGTTGCACCTTTGCGTTTGCGCCCGGCCTTTGCCGGCTGGCGTCCGCTGTTGAACCTGAGCCTCATGCTGAGCTTGAGCACCAGCCCATTCTTTATCTCATCGAGCCTGGCCGAAGAAGCTGGCCGGCGTAGCTATCAGGTGCCGGCCGGCAGCCTCGGCGCAGCGTTGACCCGGTTTGCCGGGCTGGCGGGCGTCAACCTGTCGGTGGATCCGGCCCTGGTGAGTGGTCGCAACAGCGCCGGGCTTTCGGGTGAGTTTGCGGTGGAGGAGGGGTTTGGCCGACTGTTGCGGGGTTCGGGCCTGCAATTGCAAGCGGTGGGTGAGCAGGCCTACATCCTGACCCCGGCACCGGAAGGCGGCAGCCTGCAATTGGCACCCACCTCGATTCTCGGCGCCACGGCGTCGACAGACAGCCCGGCGTATGCCGGTGGCCAGGTTGCTCGCCGTGGTTCGCAAGGCTTGCTGGGCGCGCGGGATTTCATGGAAACGCCGTTCAGCATGACCACCTACACCAGCGCGGCGGTCAAGAACCAACAAGCGCGCACCCTGGGCGACCTGATCGCCAGCGACCCCTCGGTCCGCGCCACCAACCCGGCAGGCGGGCGCTTTGAGCAGTTCACCATTCGCGGTTTCAGCCTGTTCAACAGTGATGTCGCCTACAACGGTCTCTATGGCATCCTGCCGACCTACACGATCGACATGGAGATGGCCGAACGCGTCGATATCCTCAAGGGCCCCAGCCAGCTCATCAATGGCATCTCGCCGCGGGGCAGTGTGGGGGGCGGAATCAATGTGGTGCCCAAGCGCGCCACGGACAAGCCCATCACCTCGTTCACCGGCAGCTACGCCTCCAACAACCAGCTTGGCGGTGCCGTGGATGTCGGTCGGCGCTTTGGGGAAGATGACAAGTTCGGTATTCGTTTCAATGGCGTGAAGCAGGCGGGCGACACCGAATGGGATCACCAGAGCGTGGACCGCGAGATGGCGGTACTGGGCCTGGATTTTCGCGGTGAACGCCTGCGACTCTCGACAGACATTGGCCGCACCGAACGTAACACCGACGCGCCCCAGGAACGCGTACAGGTGGGCGCCAATGCGCAGGTTCCTCACGCCAGTGATGTGCGTGACAACTACGCCCAGTCCTGGAGCAAGGCGCGCACCCGCGACACCTTCGGCACAGTGAACGCCGAATTCGATGTCAACGATTCCGTCATGCTGTATGGCGGCGTAGGCGCGCGCAAAAGCAACCACGACTTCCTTCGGCACAACGTTTCGGTCACCAACGATGCGGGTGACTTCACCGTCCAGCCCCGTGACTTTACCCGCGACGAAAATGTCCGCACGGCCACGGCCGGGGTGCGCAACTGGTTACATACCGGCCCGGTGAGCCATGAGGTCAACCTGGCTGCCAGCTATTTCTACATGGACTTCGAAAATGGCGGCGCCCGCTACGCCAACGGGCGCAGCAACCTGTATGACCCGGTGCAGACCCCGACGCCGAGCAACCCGACGCGACAGGACAACAAGGTCTACACCGAGAACCGCTTCAGTGGCGTGGCGTTGTCCGACACCCTGGGGCTGTTCGACGATCGCTTGCTGCTGACCCTCGGTGCCCGCTGGCAGCGGGTGAAGGTTGACGACTGGACGAATAACGTCAAGGGCGACACTGCCTACGATGAGGAAAAGGTTTCGCCGTCGGGTGGCATCCTGTTCAAGGCGACCGACAGGCTGTCGTTGTATGCCAACTATATGGAAGGCATGAGCCAGGGCAAGATCGCGCCGTCGACATCGGTGAACGAGGATGAGATTTTCCCGCCATTCATCAGCCGTCAGGTCGAGGTGGGCGCCAAGTATGATGCCGGTCCGTTCGCCGTCACCGCCGCGCTGTTCCGGATCAAGCAGCCGGCCTATGCGACCGACGCGACGACGCGTGTCTTCGGTCCGAACGGCAAGCGAGAAAACACCGGGGTGGAGTTGAGTGTGTTTGGTGAACCGCTGAAGGGAACCCGCTTGCTGGGTGGCGTGATGTTCATCGACAGCGAACTGACCCATACCACCAACGGCGTCTTCGACGGCAACCGCGCACCGGCCACACCGAAGTACAACGTCAACCTCGGCGCCGAGTGGGACGTGCCGACGATACAGGGCCTGACCCTGACCAGCCGTGGCATCTACTCCAGCTCGCAGTACCTGGACCAGTCCAACACCAAGGAAATCGATTCCTGGGAGCGTTTCGACGTGGGCGCCCGCTACGCATTCAAGGTCGACGAAAAGCACATCACCCTACGGGCCAACATCGAAAACGTGGCAGACAAGCGCTACTGGAGTTCGGCCGGCGCGTCGGATGACAGTGAGGCAGGCTTGACGCTGTCGACCCCGCGCACCTACCTACTTTCCGCGACGGTGGATTTCTAGGTCGATGTGCCGCTCCAGGGAAGGAGCTGCCTGGGTTCAGATGTCGCGAAACAGATCGTGGGCATCGAGCAGCCGCCAGGCGATTTCGGGGCGTTTTTCCAACCCACGGCGGATGGCGGCGGGAATCGACTGGCGAATCTTGCGGCACAGGCCGGGCTGGTCCTGAAATTCGATGGCGATGCCGCGCATGGTCCGCACTTCGTTGTGGCCGGGCTCGACGCTCAGGTGGATCCCCAGGTTTTCGTACAGGCGTTGCTGCAGGCGCTGGAGTTCGTCGAGGCTCTGGATGTTCTCCAGGCGTTCAAGCAGGCGTTTTTCTTCCTGGCGATTCAGGCAAAGGATGCGCAGGTCGCTGCCAGGCGCCTGCAGCAAGGCATCACGGCCACAATCGCAGACACCGGGCGGGCAGGGGGGACGGATCGGGATCGACGCGGTCATGGGCTCCACAAAAATCTGCTGCACAACGAAACAGCGAGCTTATCGCCGGCCCAGGCAATGTGATGCCTGGCGGCATGTGGGTCAAGCCTGTTGGAGGGGCCGCTTGTCTGGCGCTGCTGTGGGAGTTTGCTCGTGATAGCGGTGAGTCAGCCTGCACCTTTGTCGGATTTGCCACCGCCATCGCGAGCAAGCTTTGCTCCCACAGGCCTGACGGGTGCATGGCTGGGAGAACCAGGCCAGCTGTCAGGCCGCTATCGCGAGCGTTACAACCCCAACTCAGACAACCCCGGATGATCGTCCGGCCGGCGACCCAGCGGCCAGCGGAACTTGCGCTCGCTTTCCTTGATCGGCATGTCGTTGATGCAGGCGTATCGGTTGTACATCAGGCCTTGCTCGTCGAACTCCCAGTTTTCATTGCCGTAGGAGCGGAACCAGTTGCCCGAATCATCGTGCCATTCGTAGGCGTAGCGCACAGCGATGCGGTTATCGGTGAAGGCCCAGAGCTCCTTGATCAACCGATAATCCAGCTCCTTGGCCCATTTGCGGGTCAGGAACGCCTTGGCTTCCTCGCGGTTATGGGCGAATTCGGCGCGGTTACGCCATTGAGTATCCAGCGTGTAGGCCAGGGATACTTTTTGTGGGTCACGAGAGTTCCAGCCGTCTTCGGCCAGGCGAACTTTCTCGATCGCTGATTCACGAGTGAACGGCGGCAACGGCGGACGAACTTCGGAAGAGGCAGACATGGCGGATCTCCAGTGAGTTGACGAATGGCACAGCGGTTCTACGGGTCAGACGTGTAACAGTTGTTTCAGCATGTCCTGGGCGTGATCAGCCGCGCTGTGGTCGCCCATGACCAGCGCCACGGTAATGGCGCCGTCAATCAGAATCAGGAGCTGGCGGGCCAGTGCGTCCGGGTTCTGGACACCTTGTTCGACGCACAGCCGGGTCACGTAATCGAGCAACTTCTGTTTGTGCAGCTTTGCCACTTGGCGGACCGGATCCTGAGGGTCGCCGGTTTCGCCGCTGGTATTGATGAAGGCACAGCCGCGGAAACCTTCGCTGTCGAACCAGCCCTTGAGCACGGTGAACAGGTTGAGCAGCCGCGCAGTTGGCGTGGGCGCCTTGTCCACCTCGGTGCTGAACCAGTGCATCCAACGTTCGTCCCGCCGCTTGAGGGCGGCCACGATCAGGTCGTCCTTGTTGGCGAAGTAGCGATAGACACTTTTCCTGGAGACGCCGGCGGTTTTCACCAGAAGGTCCATGCCGGTGGCGGCGATGCCACTTTTATAGATCAACTTTTCGGCGACATCGAGGATGATGTCGCGTGTTTCATTACCAGTAATTTCATTCATGAGCGAAAAGTAGAATGATCGTTCTCCTTGGTCAAGTCTTTTTTTCTTGGGGACAGGAAGACCCAAACCCATCCATGGTGTAAGCTCATCCGTTCTTCGGAATCGACCTTTTTGCGAGCCATATGCCGTCGCTTTTCAAACGCTCCCTGCTGCCCAAGCTGCGCAGCTTTGCACTGACCGCCGATGCGGTGACCATCCTCGATGGCGCTGCCCAATTCCGCCGTTGCCTGCTGGAGAAAATCACCCAGGCCACCCAGCGCATCTACATCGTCGCGCTGTACCTGCAACAGGATGAGGCCGGCCAGGAAATCCTCGATGCCCTGCATGCCGCCAAGGCCGCGCGTCCGGAATTGGACGTGGTCGTGGTGGTGGACTGGCTGCGGGCCCAGCGTGGGCTGATCGGCGCCAAGAAGCAGCCGGGCAACTCGGCGTGGTACCAGGAACAGACTCGTACCCATGCCAGCGAAGTGCCGATCTACGGCGTGCCGGTGCAGACCCGCGAACTGTTCGGCGTGCTGCACTTGAAAGGCTTCGTGATTGACGATTGTGTGCTCTACAGCGGCGCCAGCCTGAATAACGTCTACCTGCACAAGTTCGACAAATACCGCTACGACCGCTATCACCTGCTGCAGAACGCGGCACTGGCCGATTCGATGCACCATCTGGTGCAGCACGGCCTGGTCGCCTCCAGGGCCGTGCACCGCCTGGACCTGCCTGACCTGCCCAGCACCCGCAGTTTGCGCAAGGACATCGGTGACCTGCGCAGTCGCCTCAAGTACGCGACCTATGACACCAGCGTTGGCAGCCTCGACAAGGGCGGCCTGTCGGTAAGCCCGTTGCTGGGCGTGGGCAAGAACAACGCGCTGAGCCGGGTGATCGGTGAACTGATCGCCAGCAGCCGCCAGCAACTGACCATTTGCACACCGTACTTCAACTTGCCCCTGGCGGTGACCCGGGAGCTCAATCGCGCCCTGGCCCGTGGGGTCAAGATCGACATCATCGTCGGCGACAAGACCGCCAACGACTTCTACATTGCGCCAAGCGAGCCGTTCAAGATCATCGCGGCGCTGCCATACCTCTATGAAATCAGCCTGCGGCGCTTCGCCAAACGCCATCAGCGCTATATCGACAGCGGCCAGTTGAACCTGCACCTGTGGCGTGACGGGGACAACACCTATCACCTCAAGGGCATGTGGATCGACGAGCGCTACACCTTGCTGACCGGCAATAACCTCAACCCGCGGGCCTTTCGCCTGGACCTGGAAAACGCGCTGTTGCTGGACGACCCCAAGGGCGAGTTGCTGGCGCCGCGCCAGGCCGAGCTTGAGCAGATCTACCGCTACACCCGCCGGATCGAACGTTACCTGGACCTGGAAACCCTGCCGGATTACCCCGAGGCCGTGGCCAGGTTCCTGAAACGGGTCAGCCGGGTGCGGATAGAACGGCTGCTTTACCGGATCCTGTGAATACCCGCGCCATGTCGAAAAAAGACACCATCTCCATCCAGTTGGTGCGTGAGGCGCTGCTGCAAAGCTGCGCCCCCGGCGCGGCTACCGATGAGGTCCTGAGCAAGGTCGGCATAGACCCTGCGTTGCTCGACGACACCCAGGCGCGGGTCCCGGCCCATGCCTATGCGCGGCTCTGGCGTTTACTCGCCCGGCGCCTGGATGACGAGTTTTTTGGCATGGACCCGCGCAAGCTCAAGTCCGGCAGCCTGGCGTTTCTCTGCCAGTGCGCCATGGCCCAGCCCACGCTGGCGAGCGGCTTGACGGCGGGGCTGGGGTTTCTGTCGCTGATGCTCGAACACCTGCCGGCACAGTGGGTGCGCCAGCAAAGCCTGGCGGAGATCGTGCTGCTGGAAGACGATCAGCCGCCGCGCCGGGCCTTTACCTATTTCACCTACTGGATGATTGTCCATGGCGTGGCCTGCTGGCTGGCCGGGCGGCGCATTCCCATTCTCTCCGTCGAACTGCGCTGCCCGGCGCCGGATTTCTGCGACGACTATCGCGTGATGTTCTCCCAGAACCTGCGCTTTGACCGCCCGCGCACCCGCATGATTTTCGCGGCTCAATGCCTCGACCTGCCGATCAGGCGCAACGCTGATGAGCTCAAGCGCTTCCTGGCCCAGGCCCCGGCCAACATCCTGGTCAAATACCGCAACCCGCAAAGCCTGGCCAGCCGTATCCGGCACGACCTGCGGCAGCTGCCTGCCGAACAATGGCCGGAGACCGAAGCCCTGGCCCAGCAGTTCTGCGTGTCCGCGTCTACCTTGCGCCGACGCCTGGCGGAGGAAGGCCAGACTTACCAAGGCCTCAAGGACAGCGTGCGCAAGGATCTGGCAATCACCTGGCTGGCCGAGCCCTCCATCAGCTTCGTCGAAATCGCCTCGCGCCTGGGCTTTGCCGATGCCAGCTCCTTCTACAAGGCGTTTCGCAAGTGGTCCGGGTCCAACCCGGGGCATTATCGCAGCCTGATTCTCAACGACATCAACTGACCTGTTGCTTGGCAGAGTCGAACCCTGTGGGAGCGGGCTTGCTCGCGAAGAGGGTCTGGCAGCCAATGAAAAGGCGGCTGAACCACCGCTATCGCGAGCAGGCTCGCTCCCACAGGGTTTTTCGCTTGGCACACTGGCACGCTCATAAAACCGTCATTTATTTCTGATACAAGCCTGTGCAGGCCCCGGAAAAGCCGGGCCATCCATCAGGGTAATGTATGCAAATGACCGTTTTGAGCCGCGTATGAGAGTACTGGTCACCGGCGTCGCAGGGTTCATCGGGTTTCATACCGCCAAGCGGCTGTGCAGCGATGGCCATCAGGTCATTGGCATCGACAACCTCAACAGCTACTACAGCGTCGAGCTGAAACAGGCACGCCTGGCACAGTTGGCCGAATGCCGCAACTTTCGCTTCCAGCGGCTGGATGTGGCCGACAAGCAGGCGTTGCTAGACCTGTTTGCACAAAACGCATTCGAGCAAGTCGTCCACCTGGCGGCCCAAGCCGGCGTGCGTTATTCCATCGACAATCCGGACGTTTATGCGCAAAGCAACCTGGTGGGCTTCCTCAACGTGTTGGAAGCCTGCCGTGCCCATCGACCGGCGCACCTGGTGTTCGCCTCGAGCAGCTCGGTGTATGGCTTGAATGACCGTCTGCCGTATGCCACCACCGACCCGGTCGATCAGCCGGTGTCTTTCTATGCGGCGACCAAGCGCGCCAATGAACTGATGGCCCACGCCTACTCGCATCTCTACGGTATTCCCACCACCGGCCTGCGGTTTTTTACCGTCTATGGACCTTGGGGACGGCCCGACATGGCGCCGTTCAAATTCACCGACGCCATCCTCAACGGCCGCGCCATTGACCTCTATAACGATGGTGCGATGTCGCGGGACTTCACCTATATCGACGACATCGTCGAAGGCCTGGTGCGGTTGTTACCGCTGCCGCCTGCCACTGATTCGGGCGTACGCAACAAGGTCTACAACATCGGGTTCGGCGCGCCGGTCAAGCTCCTGCAGTTTGTCGAGTGCCTTGAAGAGGCACTGGGCATCCCTGCGATAAAGCATTTCTTGCCGTTGCAACCGGGCGACGTGGTCGACACGTGGGCAGACACGCGTGAGCTGGAGGATCTCGTGGGATTTCGCCCACAGGTCGCAGTGCCCGTCGGCGTGCAGTCGTTTGTCGATTGGTACCGCGACTATTACCGCGTTTAACCCCCTCACTCCTCAGCTTTTCACTGGAACGTCATGCACGAAACCCCTTATGTGTCGGTCCTGATTCCGGCAAAGAACGAAGCAGGCAACCTCATTCCATTGCTGGAAGAAGTACGTACGGCGCTGGTTGACGAGGCCTTTGAAGTCATTGTGGTCGACGATGGCAGCACCGACGCCACCGCCGCTGAATTGCGGACGCTGCAAGCCAGTGGCTATCGCCAGTTGCGGGTGCTCAGCCACACCCGTTCCCTGGGGCAGAGCACCTCGATCTACCACGCCGCTGAAGTGGCGCGCGGGCATTGGTTGGCAACCCTGGACGGCGACGGTCAGAACGACCCGGCCGACTTGCCGAAAATGCTCGACCTGGTGCGTGGCTCCGAAGGCACACCCGCAGGCGTCAAGCTGGTGGCGGGGCATCGCGTCAATCGCCGGGACACGGCGAGCAAGCGTTGGGCCTCGCGATTTGCCAACAAACTGCGCGCCAGCCTGCTCAAGGACCAGACGCCCGATACCGGCTGCGGCATCAAATTGATCGAGCGCGAGGCGTTTCTGCGCCTGCCGTATTTCGATCATATGCATCGTTTCATTCCGGCGCTGATCCGTCGTCACAACGGCCGGATGCTGGTTCAGCCGGTCAATCACCGTGAGCGCGGGGCCGGGGTGTCCAACTACGGCAACCTGGACCGGGCGCTGGTGGGCATTGTCGATCTATTCGGGGTGTGGTGGCTGATCAAGCGCACCCGCCTGGACGTCAACGCACAAGAAACCGAGGTCTGAGATGGGCAGAGAAACGTTGTGGCTGGTCGTTGGTTTCGCGGGGCAATTGGCGTTCACCGGGCGTTTTGCCCTGCAATGGCTGTATAGCGAGTACAAGAAGCGCAGCATGATTCCCGTTGGCTTCTGGTACCTGAGCATCATCGGTAGCTCGCTGTTGCTGGCCTATGCCATCTACCGCGAAGACCCTGTGTTCATCGTCGGCCAGTCCTTCGGTTTTATCGTTTACCTGCGCAACTTGCAGTTGATCGCCAAGCATCATGAGCAGCAAAAACGCGAACTGGCAGAGAAGGGCTGAGACGGTGCGGATACGATTATCTTCCTCGCGGCTCGAGCTCCTGGCGTTTGTGGTATTGGCCTTGATCATGGTCGGTGCCGGCCTTGGCTGGCGCCAACCGATGAACGTCGATGAGGAGCGTTTCCTCGGCGTTGCCCTGGAGATGCTGCAGAACGGCTCATGGTTCATTCCCCATCGCGCCGGTGAAATCTACGCCGACAAACCACCGCTGTTCATGTGGACCGTGGCCCTGTTCGTGCAACTGACCCACCTGCCCAAAGTTGCCCTGTACTTGCCCGCGCTGCTGGCCGGTGCCGTCACCACTGCGTGTTTGTATGACCTGGGCCGACGCTTGTGGGGACGGCGCGTGGGGGTGATCGCGGCGCTGTTGTTTCTCGCCACCTACCAGACCTACAGCATCCTGCGTACCGGGCAGATCGATGGTTTCCTTGCGCTCTGGACCATCCTGGGAATCTATGGCTTGTGCCGGCACGTGTTGCTCGGCCCGGCCTGGCGTTGGTACTACGTGGCTTGTGCGGCGATGGGGTTGGGGATCATCAGCAAAGGCGTGGGTTTTCTGCCGGTGCTACTGCTCATTCCCTACGCCTATGCGCTGCGCAAAGGTTGGAAAGGGGTGGTGGCAATGCCTGGCCAGGCAGGACGCTGGTGGCTGGGCCTGGTTGTCGCGTTGGCCGCCATCGCGTTATGGCTGGGGCCTTTGCTGGTGATTGTCTGGCAGGGCAGCCCCGACAGCCTGGCATACGCCCAGGAAATCCTGTTCAAGCAGACGGCCGGGCGTTATGCCAACGCATGGGAACACCGCGAACCTTTCTGGTATTTCTTCGTCCAGGTGATTCCCAAGTACTGGCTGCCGATTGTGTTCATGCTTCCCTGGCTGGTGCCGGCCTGGCGCAAACAACTGCTCAAGCACGACGGTCGGGTGTTGGTACTGCTCGGTTGGGTGCTGTTGGTGTTGGTGTTCTTTAGCCTGAGCAGCGGCAAGCGCAAGCTGTACATCTTTCCCGCGTTACCCGCGTTGATTCTGCTGGTGGCGCCGCTTGTGCCGTGGATGCTGCGCCGCTGGTTTGGCCGGCGGCCGAAGGGCAGGGTGGTATTCGCGACATTGACGTCCGTGTGGTTGTGCGCCTGGCTGGTACGCGGCTTCGTCGAGCCCCACCGGGAAGGCGTCAACCCTCACCAGACCTTGATGCGTGATGTCGCGCGGCTGACTTCAAATGCCGAGTTGGTGCTCGTGGGGTGGCGTGAGGGCCATTGGCTGTTCGCCCAGCAACCGATCGTGCATTTCGGCTTTCATAACGGCAACACCCTGGAACAATCCGCCACTTGGCTGCGCAGCCACCCGCAGGCCTTCGCCTTGGTGCCCTCCCGGGACCTGGCCCGCTGTTACGACCCACAAAAAGCGCGCCGGGTCGGCAATACCTCAAGGGCCGAGTGGTTCCTCGTGGGGGCTGACGCGGATAACCAGCGCTGCCAGTCGCCGGTGCCGGAGAAGGTTTATTCATTTGCCTGGAAGCAGCCCTTGTAGCGGCTGAACCACCGCCATCGCGAGCAAGTTCGCGCCCACAGAGGCTTGGACGATCACAAAGTCGAAGTCCGCCACAAATCCCCTGTGGGAGCGGGCTTGCTCGCGATAAGCGCTAAAAGAACACCACATCCCTAAACCATGGCCAAACCAGTCAAGCAACTTGAAAGCTTTGACCATTGCCGCCACAACCCTTCGGCGCGAGTATTTGCCTGCTATTCACGGTTCCCCCAACCAATAAAAAGTACAGAGGGATTCTGGTCATGCGCGATTATTCGTCCGCCACGTCACAGTTCGATTACCAACACACCGTCAACGCCGCGCTGCACGGCTCGCTCGAGGCGCTCAATGCCTGTGTCGAGTGTTGCGACCGGCATGCATTGCCGGGCCGCATCGCCTTGTTCTGGGAGGGCCGTGACGGCAGCGAGGCAACCTGGACTTACCGTGACCTGCAGGACAACGCCGCGCGGTTCGCCAATTTCCTGCGCGCCCAAGGCGTCGGCAAGGGCGACAAAGTGGCCGGCCTGCTGCCGCGCACCGCTGAACTGTTGATCGTGGTGCTCGCCACCTGGCGCATTGGGGCGGTGTATCAGCCGCTGTTCACCGCGTTCGGGCCCAAGGCCATCGAGCACCGCCTGGGCAGCTCGGGGGCACGCGTGGTCGTCACCGATGCGGTCAACCGCCCCAAGCTCGACGAAGTCGCCGATTGCCCCACCATCGTCACGGTCGGCGGCGAAAAGGGCCAGGGCATCGTGCGCGGCGACTACAGTTTCTGGGCCGAGGTGGCGAACCACTCCAGCCAGTGCGAACCGCTGATGCTCACCGGCGAAGACCCGTTCCTGCTGATGTTCACCTCCGGCACCACGGGACCTGCCAAGGCGCTGTCGGTACCGCTCAAAGCCATCGTTGCGTTCCAGAGCTATACCCGTGACGCGGTAGACCTGCGCCCTGAAGACGCCTTCTGGAACGTCGCCGACCCGGGTTGGGCCTACGGCATCTATTTCGGCGTGACCGGGCCGTTGGCCATGGGGCATCCGATTACCTTCTACGATGGCCCGTTTACCCTGGAAAGCACCTGCCGGGTCATCAACAAATACGGCATCACCAACCTGACCGGCTCGCCCACGGCCTATCGCCTGTTGATTGCCGGTGGCGAGCAGTTTGCCCGCTCGATCAAGGGCAAGCTGCGCATCGTCAGCAGCGCCGGTGAGCCGTTGAACCCGGAAGTGATCCGTTGGTTCGCCGATAACCTGGAAGTGGTGATTCACGACCATTACGGCCAGACCGAACTGGGCATGGTGCTGTGCAACCACCATGGGCTGGAACACCCGGTGCACCTGGGCGCGGCCGGTTTCGCCTCGCCGGGTCATCGGATCGTGGTGTTGGATGAAAATCAGCGCGAGCTGGGCGTGGGCCAGCCGGGCATTCTCGCGCTGGACCGCAGCCAGTCGCCCATGTGCTGGTTCGCCGGTTACGAAGGCGGGCCGACCAAGGCCTTCGTCGGTGACTACTACTTGAGCGGCGACACCGTGGAGCTGAACCCGGACGGCAGCATCAGTTTCGTGGGCCGCAGCGATGACGTGATTACCACCTCCGGCTACCGGGTCGGTCCGTTCGACGTCGAAAGCGCGCTGATCGAACACCCGGCCGTGGTGGAAGCGGCGGTGATCGGCAAGCCTGATCCGGAACGCACCGAGTTGGTGAAGGCCTTCGTGGTGCTCAGCGCGCAGTTCCGTGCCTCATCGGAGCTGGCCGAAGAATTGCGCCTGCACGTGCGCAAGCGCCTGGCGGCCCATGCGTATCCCCGTGAAATCGAATTTGTCAGCGACTTGCCGAAAACCCCAAGCGGCAAGTTGCAGCGCTTTATCTTGCGCAACCAGGAGATCGCCAAAGCCCAAGAGGCCGCGGCGCAGAACGTTTCAGCTTGAATCCAAGGAAACCATGATGCAGATCGACAACAAGATTTTTCTCGTCAGCGGCGGCGCTTCCGGCCTCGGCGCGGCCACCGGCGAGATGCTGGTCAAGGCCGGCGCCAAGGTGATGCTGGTGGACCTCAACGCCGACGCCGTGGCCGCCCAGGCGCAAAAGCTGGGTTGCCAAAGCGTGGTGGCCGACATCAGCAGCGAAGCGGCGGCTGAAGCGGCGGTGAAGGCCACGGTCGATGCGTTCGGTGGCCTCAATGGCCTGGTGAACTGCGCCGGTATCGTGCGTGGCGAGAAGATCCTCGGCAAGAACGGTCCCCACGCGCTGGCCAGTTTCAGCCAGGTGATCAACGTCAACCTGATCGGCAGCTTCAACCTGCTGCGCCTGGCAGCTGCGGCCATTGCCGAAACCGAGGCCAACGCTGACGGCGAGCGCGGGGTGATCATCAATACGGCGTCGGTGGCGGCTTTCGATGGTCAGATCGGCCAGGCGGCTTACGCCGCCTCCAAAGGCGCCATCGCCAGCCTGACATTGCCGGCCGCCCGTGAGCTGGCGCGCTTCGGTATCCGGGTGATGACCATTGCGCCAGGGATCTTCGAGACCCCGATGATGGCCGGCATGAGCCCGGAAGTGCGCGATTCCCTGGCCGCCGGCGTGCCGTTTCCGCCACGCCTTGGGAAACCTTGCGAGTACGCGGCGCTGGTCAGGCATATCATTGAGAACAGCATGCTCAACGGCGAGGTGATCCGTCTCGACGGCGCCTTGCGCATGGCAGCCAAATAATCAGGAGGATTCATGATGTCCAACGATCCTATTGTCATCGTCAGTGCCGTCCGTACCCCCATGGGCGGTTTCCAGGGCGAGCTGAAAAGCCTCAGCGCCCCCCAGCTGGGTGCCGCCGCCATCAAGGCCGCCGTGGAGCGAGCCGGCATCGCACCTGACGCGGTTGAAGAAGTGCTGTTCGGTTGCGTACTCGCCGCCGGCCAGGGCCAGGCACCGGCGCGTCAGGCCGCGCTGGGCGCCGGGCTCGACAAATCGACCCGCTGCACCACGCTCAACAAGATGTGTGGCTCGGGCATGGAAGCGGCGATCCTCGCCCATGACATGCTCATCGCCGGCAGCGCCGAAGTGGTTGTGGCCGGCGGCATGGAAAGCATGTCCAACGCCCCGTACCTGCTCGATCGTGCGCGCAGCGGTTACCGGATGGGCCATGGCCGGGTGCTGGACCACATGTTCCTCGACGGTCTGGAAGACGCCTACGACAAAGGTCGGCTGATGGGCACCTTCGCCGAAGACTGCGCCGAGGCCAATGGCTTGAGTCGCGAGGCCCAGGATGCGTTCGCCATTGCATCCACCACCCGCGCCCAGCAGGCGATCAAGGACGGCAGTTTCGACGCCGAGATCGTGCCGTTGCAGGTCATGGTCGGCAAGGAACAAGTGACCGTGCGCCACGACGAGCAGCCACCCAAGGCCCGGATCGACAAGATCGCCTCCCTCAAGCCGGCGTTCCGCGAGGGCGGCACAGTGACGGCGGCCAATTCCAGTTCCATTTCCGATGGCGCCGCGGCGCTGGTGCTGATGCGCCAGAGCCAGGCGGCCCAGCGTGGTCTCAAGCCCCTGGCGGTGATCCACGGTCATGCGGCGTTTGCCGATACCCCGGGCCTGTTTCCCACCGCACCGATTGGCGCCGTGAAGAAACTGATGCAGAAAACCGGTTGGTCGCTGGATCAAGTCGACCTGTTCGAAGTCAACGAAGCCTTTGCCGTGGTGGGACTGGTGACCATGGACAAGCTGGAGATTGCCCATGACAAGGTCAACGTCCACGGCGGCGCCTGTGCGCTGGGCCACCCGATTGGCGCGTCTGGCGCACGGATCCTGGTGACCCTGCTCTCGGCCCTGCGCCAGAAGGGTCTCAAGCGCGGCGTTGCGGCGATCTGCATTGGTGGCGGCGAAGCCACGGCCATGGCCGTCGAATGCCTGTATTAAGGAATCACCATGCTCCCGACTGAAGAACAGACACAAATCCGCGACATGGCCCGGCAGTTCGCCCAGGAACGCTTGAAGCCGTTCGCCGCCGAATGGGACCGCGAGCATCGTTTCCCCCGGGAAGCCATCGATGAAATGGCCGAACTGGGCTTTTTCGGCATGCTGGTGCCGGAGCAGTGGGGTGGCTGTGACACCGGTTACCTGGCCTACGCGATGACCCTGGAGGAAATCGCCGCCGGCGACGGCGCGTGCTCGACCATCATGAGCGTGCACAACTCGGTGGGCTGCGTGCCGATCCTCAAGTTCGGCAACGATGAGCAGAAGGCAAAATTCCTCACGCCCCTGGCCAGTGGCGCGATGCTCGGCGCGTTCGCCCTGACCGAGCCACAGGCCGGTTCGGACGCCAGCAGCCTCAAGACGCGGGCGCGCCTGGAGGGCGATCATTACGTGCTCAACGGTTGCAAGCAGTTCATCACGTCCGGGCAGAACGCCGGGGTGGTGATTGTGTTCGCGGTGACCGATCCGAGCGCCGGCAAGCGTGGCATCAGTGCGTTCATCGTGCCGACCGATTCGCCGGGCTACAGTGTGGCGCGGGTCGAAGACAAACTTGGCCAGCACGCGTCCGACACCTGCCAGATCCTCTTTGAGGAGGTGAAGGTGCCGGTGGGCAATCGCCTGGGGGAGGAGGGCGAGGGCTACAAGATCGCCCTGGCGAACCTGGAAGGCGGACGGGTGGGCATCGCGGCGCAGGCGGTGGGCATGGCCCGCGCCGCGTTCGAGGCGGCTCGGGACTATGCCCGGGAACGCGCAAGTTTCGGCAAGCCGATCATCGAGCACCAGGCCGTGGCGTTCCGCCTGGCAGACATGGCGACCCAGATCGCCGTGGCCCGGCAAATGGTGCACTACGCCGCCGCCCTGCGAGACAGCGGTCAGCCGGCACTGGTGGAGGCTTCCATGGCCAAGCTGTTCGCCTCGGAAATGGCTGAAAAAGTCTGCTCCATGGCGTTGCAAACCCTGGGCGGTTACGGTTACCTCAACGACTTCCCGCTGGAGCGGATCTATCGCGACGTGCGGGTCTGCCAGATCTACGAAGGCACCAGCGACATTCAGCGCATGGTCATTTCGCGCAATCTGTAGGAGCTGCCGCAGGCTGCGATCTTTTCCTGTCAATTGAGTCTTGAACGAAAGAACAACGTCAAAAGATCGCAGCCTTCGGCAGCTCCTACAGGGCATCGAGCCAAATACAGTGCTTAACAGGAGTCATACATGAGCTACGAAACGATTTTATTGGAGATCAAGGACCGCGTCGGCCTGATCACCCTCAACCGTCCCCAGGCATTGAACGCCTTGAATGCGCAGATCGTCAGCGAACTGAACCAGGCGTTGGACGGCCTGGAGGCGGATCCGAAGATTGGCTGCATCGTGCTGACCGGCTCAAAAAAAGCCTTTGCCGCCGGTGCCGACATCAAGGAAATGGCCGAGCTGACCTACCCGCAGATCTACCTGGACGACCTGTTCAGCGACAGCGACCGCGTGGCCAACCGCCGCAAGCCGATCATCGCGGCGGTGAACGGCTTCGCCTTGGGCGGTGGTTGTGAGCTGGCATTGATGTGCGATTTCATCCTGGCCGGCGACAACGCCAAGTTCGGCCAGCCGGAAATCAACCTCGGCGTGCTGCCGGGCATGGGCGGCACCCAGCGCCTGACCCGCGCAGTGGGCAAGGCCAAGGCCATGGAAATGTGCCTGACCGGGCGCTTTATCGATGCGGTGGAAGCCGAGCGCTGCGGCATCGTCGCGCGGATCGTGCCGGCTGATGAGCTGCTGGACGAGGCATTGAAAACGGCGGCGTTGATCGCCTCCAAGTCGGTGCCCATCAGCATGATGGTCAAGGAAAGCGTCAACCGTGCCTTTGAAGTCAGCCTGTCCGAAGGCGTGCGTTTCGAGCGCCGGGTATTCCACGCAGCGTTTGCGACGCAGGATCAGAAAGAAGGCATGGCGGCGTTCGTGGCCAAGCGGGCGGCGGAGTTTCAGGACAAGTAACGCGGCGTTCTCACTGACGCTATCGCGGGCAAGCCTTGCTCCCACAGTGGGTCTGGAGTGTACGCAGCATTTGTGTACACCGCTAAACCCTGTGGGAGCTGGGCTTGCCCGCGATGGCGGCGGCACATTCAGCCTATAAATGACTGATACACCACTATCGCGGGCAAGCTTTGCTCCCACAGGTCCGTGACCTGACACAGTATTCTGTGTGCAGCGCAGATTCAGTGGGAGCAAGGCTTGCCCGCGATGCTTTTCTTACCATCACACCAGGTAGTGCTTCAGCTCCCGGGCAATCACCATCCGCTGTATTTCGCTCGACCCTTCATAAATCTGGGTAATCCGTGCATCGCGGTAGTAGCGCTCTACCGGATAATCCTCGAGATACCCGTACCCACCATGAATCTGTATGGCCGAGGAGCAGACTTTCTCAGCCATTTCCGAGGCGAACAGCTTGGCCTGGGAGGCTTCCGACAGGCACGGCTTGCCGGCGCTGCGCAGGCGGGCGGCGTGGAGGATGAGCAGGCGGGTGGCGTTGATGCGGGTATGCATGTCGGCCAGCAGGTTGGCGATGCTCTGGTGCTCGATGATCGGCTTGTCGAACTGTACGCGATCGCGCGCGTAAGCCAGCGCCGCTTCAAAGGCGGCCCGGGCAATGCCCAAGGCTTGCGCAGCGATACCGATGCGGCCGCCTTCCAGGTTGGAGAGGGCGATGGCCAGGCCTTTACCGCGAGCCCCCAACAGGTTGGCCTCGGGGATGGTGCAATTGCTCAAGGTGACTGCGCAGGTATCCGAGGCGCGGATGCCCATTTTGTGTTCAGTGCGATCGACGATGAAACCCGGCGTATCGGTGGGCACCAGGAACGCCGAAATGCCTTTTTTGCCTAGATCCGGGTCCGTCACGGCAAACACAATCGCCAATTTCGCTCGCTTGCCATTGCTGACGAACTGCTTGGCGCCGTTGATGACCCACTGACCATCGCGCAATTCGGCCCGGGTACGCAGGTTGTGGGCTTCGGAGCCGGCCTGGGGCTCGGTCAGGCAGAAGCAGCCAATGGCCTGGCCACTGGCGAGATCGGCCAGCCATGTCTGCTTTTGTTCGTCGGTGCCGAAATTCAGCACCGGCCCGCAACCCACCGAGTTGTGGATGCTCATCAGTGCGCCGGTGGCACCGTCGCCCGCGGAGATCTCCTCCACGGCCAGGGCATAGGCCACATAATCGACGTAGGTACCGCCCCATTCTTCCGGCACCACCATCCCCAACAGGCCCAGTTCACCCATCTTCGCCACCAGGCCATCGTCAATCCAGCCGGCCTTTTCCCACGCCTGGGCGTGAGGGGCGATTTCACCACGGGCGAAGTCCCGGGCCATGTCGCGGATCATCACTTGTTCTTCGGTCAGTTCGAGGTCATGCATGGCTCAGTTCCCGTGGTCGTCGAAGCCGTCGAAGAAACTCGCCACATGGTCGGCGTCCAGCGCCTCCAGGGTCGGCGGGTTCCAACGCGGGTTCTTGTCTTTGTCGATCAGCAAGGCGCGCACGCCTTCGATCAGGTCACCGCGCTCGAACCATTGTTGGTCCAGATGCAGTTCCAAGGAAAAACAGTCTTCCAGGCTCAAATGCCGACCGCGCCGCAGCATTTCCAGGGTCACGGCCATGGCCAAGGGGGAGCGGGTGTCCAGCAGGTCGGCAGTCTTTGTCGCCCATTCGTGGCTGTTGGCGACGGTGACCTGCCGCAACTGCTCGACCATGCTCGGCACGTCGGGCAGGCTAAAGAAATGGTCGATGGCTGGCCGCAAGTCGGCCAGGGGTGGGGCAGGCAGTTGTTGCACACCGAGTTTGGCCAGCAGGCTTTGCAGGTCCTTGAGTGGTGTATCACCCCATTCCAGGCGATCGAGGCGCGCGTCGAGTTGTTCAAGCTTGCGACTGTCCAGATACCAGTCGGCCAGCCCGCAATACAAGGCGTCAGCCGCACGGATCTGCACGCCGCTGACGCCCAGGTAGATGCCCAGTTCGCCAGGAATGCGCGGCAGGAAGTAGCTGCCGCCCACATCCGGGAAGTAACCGATGCCGACTTCCGGCATGCCCAGGCGGCTACGTTCGGTCACCACCCGCAGGTCGGCTCCTTGTGCCAGCCCCATGCCGCCGCCCAGCACGAAGCCGTCCATGAAGGCGAGGATCGGTTTGCGGTAGTGATGAATTGTCAGGTCGAGAGCGTACTCCTCGACGAAGAAATCCTCATGCAGGGTGTCGCCCTGCTTGTGGCTGTCGTACAAGGAACGGATATCACCGCCAGCGCAAAACGCCTTCTCGCCTGCGCCACGCAGTACCACGGCGCGGATCTGTGGGTCGAGAGCCCAGGTATCGAGTTGTTGTTGCAAGCTGCGCACCATGCCCAAGGTAAGGGCATTGAGGCCGGCGGGGCGGTTCAGGGTCAAATGGCCAATGTGATTGCGAACTTCGACCAGCACCTCAGAGGCCGCAGTTTCGAGGGTTTCCGCAGCTTGTGATGAAACCTGAGCTGTCATCGCTAACTCCCTGCTTTTATTCTTCTTTATGAATTGTGTCGCGCGTATCCATTCAGGATCGTACCAGTGCAAATTTGCATTGCACAACCGGGATACGTGCAGGTCCTTCCTGCATATTTATAGCAGCCAAAGGCTCAACCGCGACTAGAGAGAACCTCCGCGATGCTACGGCGCTTGGCATTTCGCTCGCTGGCGTGGATCAATTGCTCAAGATCTTCCGGCGTGACGTCAAAGAATGCTTCCATTTGCGCCAAGGCCAGTTTCAGGTCTTCGGCCGTAATGGCCTGGCGGTCGACGGGAGGGTGGTCAGCCGGTATGACGGCCACCGGTTCGTTGGCACGCTTGGGATAGCGCACCCGCGTCAGGTTGTTGTAGGCCAGCGCAAAGGCCAGCAGCCCGGAACCGGCCAGCATGGCCGCACCGACGGCCTGCCAGTCCAACGCGATGATAGAAGGGGCGGCCAGGACCAACGTCGCCGCCAGGGCGCCTGCCGGCGGATGCAAGCAACGCAGCCAGCACATCAATACCAGTGCCATGCCAGCCGCCAGGCAGGCGCTACCCAACGTGCGGCCCAATACATGGGCCACCAGCAGCGCCACGACCGACGCACACAGGTAACCGCCGACGATCGACCAGGGCTGGGCGAGGGCGCCCGATGACACCGCAAACAACAGCACGGCCGAGGCGCCGAGGGGGCCGATCAGGTGTTGCGCTACCTCGAGGCCAAATACTTGCCCGCAAAGCCAGACACTGAACATCGTTCCCAGCGCCATGCCGATGGCGGCGCGGCTCCATTCGGTGGGACGGGTGTTGATAGCAGCGGGGAACCAGCGAGAGAGCATTAAGTGAAAATCCAAAAAAAACGAACAAAAAAAGGGGCTTACGGGAGAATCCCAGAAAGCCCTTTAAGTGTTCCAACAGTTGGGGGAGGAACGGGGCACAGTGTGCCGATCCCGCCCCTTGCTTACAAATTCATATTAATGCTGGTTGAGTGCATTAATTTTGAGGTAAGGCCACCGCTCATGCGCTTCTCGAAGCGGGGAACCACGTTTGCTGGGCAACAGGCAGGTTTCGCGATTGCCCGCGACCCATCGGGAAATAGGTGAAGCCCTTGTCGGCCATGCGCTCGGGGTCGAACAGGTTACGGCCGTCGAATATCACCGGGGCCTTGAGCCGTTGCTGGATCAGGTCGAAGTCCGGTGCCTTGAAGGGCTGCCATTCGGTGCAGATGACCAGCGCGTCGGCCCCCGGCAACACCGATTCCGGCGTGCCCATCAGCATCAGTTTGGGCTCGTCGGGGTAGAGCAACTGCGTTTGCTGCATGGCTTCCGGGTCAAACGCGCGGACGCTGGCACCCGCGGCCCAAAGCGATTCCAGCAAGGTGCGACTCGGTGCGTCGCGCATGTCGTCGGTGTTGGGCTTGAAGGCCAGGCCCCACAGGGCGAAAGTCTTGCCGCGCAGGTCGCCCTGGTAGAACGCGTTGATCCGCTCGAACAGCTTGTGTTTCTGCCGGCCGTTGATGGCTTCCACTGCTTGCAGCAGGTCGCTGGAGCAATGAGCCTGTTCGGCGGTGTGGATCAGGGCACGCATGTCTTTGGGAAAGCACGAGCCGCCGTAGCCGCATCCCGGGTAAATGAAGTGATAACCGATGCGCGAGTCGGCGCCGATGCCCAGGCGCACCGACTCGATGTCGGCTCCCAGGTGTTCGGCCAGTTCGGCGATCTGGTTGATAAAACTGATCTTGGTCGCCAGCATGCCGTTGGCGGCGTATTTGGTCAGCTCGGCGCTGCGCAGGTCCATGAACAGAACCCGGTCGTGGTTGCGGTTGAACGGGGCGTACAGGTCGCGCATGGTTTCGCGCACTTCATCGCGCTCGCAGCCGATCACGATGCGATCCGGACGACGGCAATCGGCGACCGCCGAGCCTTCCTTGAGAAATTCGGGGTTGGAGACGATATCGAACTGCAGCAAGCGACTGGCCTTGAGCAGGCATTTGTCGATGTGCGCCCGCAGAACATCGCCGGTGCCCACCGGCACGGTGGACTTCTCCACCACGATGAGCGGTTGCTCGCGGTGGCGGGCGACAGCCTCGCCGACGGCCAGGACCTGGGCCAAATCGGCACTGCCATCGTCCCTGGAAGGCGTGCCCACCGCGATAAACAGCACCTGGCCGTGCTGCACGGCAAGCTGTTCGTCACTGGTAAAGTGCAAGCGACCGGCCTCCAGGCCTTCACGCACCAGCGTGGCCAGGCCGGGCTCGAAAATACTCACCTGGCCTTGGCGCAGGCTGTCGACCTTGCGCTCGTCGATGTCCATGCACACCACGTCATGGCCCACTTCGGCCAACACCGCGGCTTGTACCAAGCCCACGTAGCCACTTCCGAATACACTGATTTTCATGGCGGACTCCCTGGGTCATTCCGTGCGAGCGACATTCACAGCCGGCGTTCGCCGCTGTGCGCTCGGCCCAGAATAAGTCGGGGATGTTGCAGTTCACTTACAGCCCGCTGAAATCTTGGTCGCCAATCGGTACGCTGCCGGCAACTGCGCGACGAACTCGCCCACCACTTCCCGGGTCAGGCTGACGATGTCTTCCACCCGTTCCATTCCCGCGCCGGTCCGCCAACTGGCCACGATGTCCATGACCGATGGCAGCGGCACACCGTCCACTAACGTCAATGTGCCTTGGGCCAGTTCGCCGACAACCAGCGCGGCCGGCATGGCACCAATGCCAAAACCGTCGCGAACCAGGCGGGTGATGGCCGAGGCCGAGTTCACACAGTTGATGCGTGGCGAGACGATGTTGGCCGAATGCAGCAGGTTGAGAATGTCCTGGTGGGGGCGTGAGTTGCGCGAGAACGTCACGATGCGTTCCTGGGACAAGTCTTCCAGCGATGCATAGGACCGGTCATAGGCCGAGCCGGTGCGCACCACCCAGTGCATCGGGTAACGGGTCAGCAGGGCGTTGCGCACGCTGTCCAGGCGCAGGATGTCGGTCTGGAAAATGATGTCCTGGTAGCCTTTCTCCAGTTGCGAGCACAGGTTGCTCGCGGTGTCGGCCGACAGTTCGATTTCCAGGGCCGGGTAACATTCCATCAGGCGTGTCACCAAGGGGCTGAGCCAAGTGTGGATCACCGTATCCATCGCACCGATGCGGATCCGGCCGCGCACCTGGCGTGGGTCCTTGATCACGGCTTTCATGCTTTGCATGGTGTCCATGATGCGCTCGGCGTACTCCAGCACGCGCTGGCCTTCGGAGGTCAGCGACACACCTTTGGAATCGCGCACGAACAGGCGCACGCCCATTTCGTCCTCCAGGGCGGCGATCCGACTGGAAATGGACGCCTGGGTGGTGAACAGCTTTTCCGCGGTAAGGCGAAAGCTCTTCAGGCGGGCGACCCAGACGAAGGTTTCGAGAAACTTGATGTTCATTTGGGGCGATTCCTTGAAACAGTCATGCAGATTTCTGAAAGCGCACGGGCGGCCTGATCAAAGATCTTCCAGGTACCGGATAACGTCCTGAAGCGCACCTGAATCCGGCACGTTATCGATAATCGCTTCAGGCCGGCACCATGGGTACTCCAGCCGCGATGCCCAGGCCATGATCATCGGCAGATCGGTCGCCGACAGGGTCTTCATGTGTTCGATGGTGATGGTCAGTCGCTCGGCCAGGCTCAACACTGGATCGAACTGCCAGTCATACAGGCCACAACCGACGCGTGCCTGGCCACTGTTCTTGTCGGACATCGCCACCAGCCATTTGCACTGGAACGCCTCGGCATTTGCCGGTGGCGGGGCGGCCAGGCAGAACGTGTAGACGTTTTCGAAGGTCTGGCCAAAGCGACTGACCAGCACGTCGCCGATGGCGGTACGGCCTTCGACATGGTCGGGAAACGTGATGGAACCGGTGCGCACGACCATGTGCAAAATAGCAGTCGGCGTGAAAGCCTGGTCCAGCAGGTGAGGGCGGTTGCCGTCCTTGGCGCTGATGTACTGTTGAATCGATCGCTGAGCGGTGTTCATCGTGTGTCCCGTCAAGTTGAAAAACAGCCTCGTTCGAGGCTTACAAGTCACTGTTCCATAAGTCCGTCACCAGCATGCAGCCCGGGGCGTGGGTGATGCACAGCGGTGGACGTGAGGCCTGGACCACCGATTGAGGCGTTACGCCGCAGGCCCAGAACACCGGGATCTCATCCGCTTCCACCGGCACGGCATCGCCGTAATCCGGCGAGTCCAGGGATTGAATGCCGATCAGTGACGGATCGCCGATGTGCACCGGGGCACCGTGGACGTTGGGCATGCGCCCGGTAATCTGGATCGCCTGGATCGCTGCGGCGGCTTTCATCGGCCGCATGGTCACCACCATTTTGCCAGACAGGCGGGCGGTCGGACGGGTGTCGATGTTGGTCTGGAACATCGCGACATTGCGCCCCAACTCAATGTGTCGCAAACGGATGCCGGCCTCCAGCAGGGGTTGTTCGAACGAGAACGAGCAACCGAGGGCGAAGGCCACCAGGTCGTCCTGCCACAGGTGTGCGATGTCCAGCGGCGCTTCGCTCAACTCGCCGTGGCGGTAGACCCGGTATTGAGGCACCTCGTGGCGGATATCGATGGCGGGACCCAGGTTGCGCAAGAACGGATCGCCTGGCTCGGTCACGTCGAGTACCGGGCAGGCCTGGCGGTTGAGGGTGCAGTAGCGCAGGAATTCATTGGCCCAGTCGCCGGGCAGGATCACGATATTGGCTTGCACGCGGCCCTGGCCCAGGCCGCTGGTATGGCCCTGGTATTGGCCGGCGGCGATGTTTTGGCGCAGGGCCAGGGGCGTGCATTGCTGCAGTTGTTCGAAGGACATCATTACGGGGCTCTCCAAGCGGTCGTTCGCTACTTTGAGAACACCGTGGCGATGGCGTCCAACAAGGAATATTGGTACCCCGTGACAACAAAAAGTTATTCAAGAGGTGGCTGGCTGTTCAGCCCGGGAGCCACCACCATGCGTTGCGGCCCGACATCAACGGCGTACTGGCTGACCACCTGGCGACTCATCTGGACGATGTTCTCGATCAGTTCCAGGCCGACACCCGCGCGCCACGAGGCAACGACGTCGAGTTGGGGCAGGGCGGTGCCGGGTTCGAGCTGGATCAATTCGCCGCTGGACAGGGGCTTGGCCACCAGCGCGGCGGGCAAGGCGCCGATGCCGAATCCGTCGCGAATCAATCGGGTCATGGCCGACACCGAGTTGACGCAACTGACCCGCGGCGCACTCACGCCATGGGCGTACAACAAATTGAGTACATCCTGATGCGGTCGCGAATGCTTGACGAAGGTGATGATGCGCTCGCCGGCCATCTCCACCAGCGACGCATAGGGGCGGGCGTAGATCGACTGGCTGGCAGCGATCCAGTGCATGGGGTAGTGACCCAGTTCCAGGTTGCGCACGCTTTCATGGCGGACCAGATCGGTCTGGAACACGATGTCCAGGTAGCCTTTCTGCAATTGCTCACAGAGATTGCGCGCGGCATCGGCGGTGATTTCGATTTCCACGGCGGGGAAGGCTTGCATCAGCATCGACATCAAGGGGCTGAGCCAGGTGTGAATCACCGTGTCCATCACGCCGATGCGCACCAGGCCTTGTTGCGGGCTGGTGGTGTCCAGTGACTGCTTCAACGCCCGCTGCACGTCGAGCATCTGTTCGGCGTAGTCGAGCACCTTGAGGCCTTCGGGTGTCAGCGAAACCCCGCGTGAGTCCCGTACGAACAGGCGCAGGCCCAACTCCTCTTCCAGCGAAGCGATCCTGCTGGAGATCGCCGCCTGGGTGCTGAACATCTTCTCGGCGGTGAGGCTGAAACTCTGTAGCCGGGCGACCCAGACAAAGGTTTCGAGGAATTTGAGGTTCATGGAGGCTCTCTGGGTGCGTGTGGTTCTTATGATTGCAATTATTTTGCAATTGTTACTCCACATCGGGCCAACGGGCGCATCAAATTTTCTTATGTCCGATCCGGCTTTTTTCCCGTTTGACGTTGTGCCGATTCGCCGCAAAGAATCCGCTCCACGACCCAGGCCCACTGCGTCGGCATCCCATGACAACAATAACGAGGCGTGCGCACAGCCCTGGAGGGTTCGCTCGCGCCCATAAAAGGAGCGCGCCATGCAACACGCCACATTCCTTCGTTGGACCTGCACTTCGGCGAGCACCTTGCTCGGCCTGAGTCTGATTGGCGTGCCGAACGCCCAGGCCGACTTCATCGCCGACAGCAAAGGCAGCCTGGAGGCCCGCAACTTCTATTTCAACCGCGACTTCCGCCAGAAGGGAGCACGGGATAAGGCCGAAGAATGGGCGCAGGGCTTTTTGCTGCGGATGGAGTCGGGATACACCGCCGGAACCGTGGGTTTGGGCCTCGATGCCTTGGGCATGGCCGGCTTCAAACTGGACTCTGGGGGCGGTACAGCGGGCACCAACCTGTTGCCGGCGGATTTGTCTGGCGGCTCACAAGACCGCTATGGCGAACTGGGCCTGACCGCCAAAGTCCGCGTTTCCAACAGCACCTTGAAGCTGGGAACCTTGCAGATCAAGGACCCGGCGGTGAGTTCCAACGACACGCGCCTGTTGCCGGGAACCTTCAAGGGCGGCTTGCTGAGCGTGCAGCAAATCGATCGCTTGAAGCTGACCGCCGGGCAACTCACGCAGATCAACTTTGTCGACTCCACCGACTACCAAGACATGACCGCCAACCGCATCGGCGGCAGCAGCGACAAGTTCCAGTTCGCCGGAGCGGACTATCAGTTCCTGCCGAACCTCACGGCGCAATACCGCTATAGCCTGTTGGAAGACATCTACCAGCAAAACTACCTCGGCTTCGTCCACACCCTGGACCTGGGCGCAGGCCAGTCGTTCAAGAGTGACGTGCGCTATTCGCGCAGCACCGAAGACGGCAGTTTTCGCGAACTCGACAACCAGGCCTTCGGCGCCCTGTTTACCTACAGCCTGGCGGGGCATGCGTTGGGCCTGGGCTACCAGCGCATGAGCGGCGACGATCCGTTCCCGTACATCGGACGCAGCGATCCCTACCTGGTCAACTTTGTGCAGATCGGCGACTTCGCCAACATCGACGAGCGCTCCTGGCAAGCGCGTTATGACTACAACTTTGCCGCCATTGGCGTACCTGGGTTGACCTTTATGACCCGCTACATCACTGGCGACAACGTCCAGCGCAGCGCACCGGGCGAAGGCAAGGAATGGGAGCGCAACACGGATATCGCCTATGTCGTGCAGGACGGCACGTTGAAGGGGCTGGGCTTGAAATGGCGCAACGCGACGGTGCGCTCGAATTTTGGCAACGACCTGGATGAAAACCGGTTGATCGTCAGCTACACGATGGCGCTTTGGTAAGCTCCCGACAAAATTTTGGCCAAAGCTTGCCCCCGCTGGGCTCTGTAGGAGCTGGCGAAGCCTGCGATCTTTTGATCTTGATCTTGATCTTGATCTTGATCTTTCGCTTGAGATTCAAGTGTCAGGGGAAAGATCGCAGCCTCGTTGCACTCGACAGCTCCTACACAGCTCCTACACAGCTCCACACAGCTCCTACCAGCTCCTGCACAGCTCCTACACAGCTCGTGCACAGTCCTTTCAGCCGAGCGGGCGCACGTGTCATCTTTACCGAACTCGATCAATGGCGTCGTTACGGGTATACAGGTGCTCTTCGAAAGGGATTTACCGGAAACAAAGGAGCTGTTGTTGTGATTTACCTGATACGTCATGCCACGCCGTTGATCGATTACAAGCCCTGCAATGCGCATTCAGCCAAGCTGCTTCTGGATGAATACAATCAGACCTCATCCATCGACGAAGACGAAATTGCCGCATTCCTGAGACAACCGGACTTGTCTCAAGTGCTTTTGGCGACCGAAGCCAACATCATTTCCTCGCCCGTAAACAGAGCCTACGCGACGGCATGCCAGCTATTCGATGCCACACGTATCCAACAGGATGTTCGATTACGCGAGTACGACCTGCGGCTGAGCAGCATTCCCGTCTTGAAAATGGGTTTGAGGCGTTGGTTCGCGTTGCACAGGATCCTGTGGTTGCTGGGGATTTCAATGGGGGCCGCCAGCCTAAAAGCCGAACACCAGCGGGCGCTCGGTGTCGCCGATGAGCTTTACAAAAGCTGCGGCGAATCAGGGAAGACCACGATCGTTGTCTCTCACGGCATGTTTCTCAGAACCGTCAGGAAAACCCTGCAAAAGCGCGGACTGCAGGCGCGCAGGGTTTATCGCTCGGGGTGTTTTACCGTCGAGTTGCTAACGCCATGACGGGGATTGCTCGGCCACCAGCAGCAATGACTGCGGCATCGGGCTTTGTGGGTGCTGCGGTTCCTGCAGGCCGACCAGTCGAAAGCCGGCCATGTCCAGTGCATTGAGCCAACTGGACAACGTCCGGAAATACCACGGCATGGGTTGCCATTGGCCCTTGAACCCATCGAAGGTTTCTTCTCGCCAACCGTCCTGATAATCGCCTGCGGCCATGGTCCATGGATGCAGCGTCTGAACCACCAGCGCGCCGCCTGGGCAGAGCAGGGCGTTCATCGCGGTGAGCAATGGGATGATGTCCTGGTGCAGCAGGGCGAAATTGGCGCAGATCAGGTCGTAGCCGCTGCCGACGTCCACCTTCGCCTCCACCAGCGCGTCATAGCTTGCCAGATGCACCGACGAGGAACCCGCCGCCCGCGCCGCATCGACCAGCGTCGCGTCACCATCCACACCAACCGCTTCGATGCCCCGTTCAGCCAGCGCCCGCAACAGCCAGCCTTCGCCGCAGCCCAGATCGAGCACGCGCTCGGGCTGGCGGCTCTGCACCGCCAGTAGCATGGCCTGGTCCGTGACCGTCAGCCGGCTTTCGATAGCCCCCGTGCGGATGGCTTCGATCCAGGACTGGGCGTTGTGGTGCCAGCTTTGGAGGAGGGTGGCTTCCGAGGACGACATTGATCCAGCTCCGCAATGGATTGGCTAAGCATAGGCCAATCGCCTCCTTCCAGGCTTATTCCTTGCGCAACAGCACCCTGGTCACCCGACGTTCTTCAACCTCCATCACGGTCATGCTCCACCCTTGCCAGTTGAGCGTGTCTCCAATGATTGGCAAGCGATCCAGCAGGCTCATCACTAACCCGGCAAGCGTCTGGTAATTTTCCGTTGCTTTCGCCTGGAAGCCGATGTGTTCGCGAACTTGGCTGAGATTCAGGGCACCGCTGACGAGAAAACCCTCTTGCTGGGGAACAATGTTCGGGCCTTCGATTTCACTGGCATCCGGCAGTTCACCTGCAATGGATTCCAGGATGTCAGTCATCGTGAGAAGCCCCACGAAGTCACCGAACTCGTTCACCACGAACGCGATGTGGGTCGACTCCTTACGCATTTGCTCCAGTGCATTAAGGATCGTGAAGCTGTCGAGCAGGTTGACGACTTTGCGCGCCATGACTTCCAGATTCGGCTGATTGCCTGCCAGTATTTCCTTAAGCAGTTCCTTCTTATGGACAAAGCCTAGTGGCTCATCCACGCGTCCATCCCGAATCAACGGCAAGCGGGAGTAAGAAGAGTGCATCAGCGCCGTACGGATTTCTTGCGCAGCATCTGCCAAGTCGAGGTAGTCGATTTGCGCACGAGGCGTCATCACACTGCGTATCGGGCGCTCGGCCAATTGCAGCACGCCACTGATCATGACCCGTTCGCGCCGATGGAAAACCTGCTCCGGTTCGTCGCCTTCCAGCATGTCGGCGATTTCCTCGCCGACTTCATCGGCCCCCAGCTTTTGACCGCCCAGCAGGCGCAACACCGCATGAGCGGTACGCTCGCGCATCGGCCGTAGACCTTGCAGGCTTTTCTTGCGACGCGAGCGCGCCAGCTGGTTGAACAATTCAATCAGGATCGAGAAACCAATCGCGGCGTACAAGTAGCCTTTCGGGATGTGAAAACCAAGGCCCTCAGCGGTGAGGCTGAATCCGATCATCATCAGGAAACCCAGGCACAGCATAATGACGGTAGGGTGGCCGTTGACGAATTTTGTCAGCGGTTTACTCGCGATCATCATCAAGCCGATAGAGAACATCACTGCGATCATCATGATCGACAGGTGCTCCACCATACCCACGGCGGTGATCACCGCATCCAGGGAAAAAACCGCGTCCAGTACCACAATCTGCGCAACGATAGGCCAGAACATCGCATAGGCGGCATTGCTGGAACGTTGCGCCACGTGGCCCTCGAGTCGCTCATGCAACTCCATGGTTGCCTTGAACAACAGGAACACGCCGCCGAACAGCATGATCAAGTCCCGTCCCGAGAATGTCTTGCCGAATATCTCGAACAGCGGGTTGGTCAACGTCACCATCCAGGAGATGCTGGCGAGGAGGCCAAGGCGCATCAGCAACGCCAGGGACAGGCCGATGATACGGGCACGGTCGCGCTGCTCGGGCGGAAGTTTGTCCGCGAGGATGGCGATGAATACGAGGTTATCGATGCCGAGCACCAGCTCCAACACGATCAAAGTCAGCAGGCCCAGCCATGCCGTGGGGTCGACGATCCATTCCATGGGTTATTCGCTCCCTCGGATGATCAATGTGAGGGAAGGGTGCTGCAACGAGCGTATGTGGGGCGCAGGGGCGACGGAGGGAAAACGGTTCTTCGAAAGGCGACTGGGAGGTTCCTGGAGGGTGTTCATACAGACCTGGAAATAATAGGGGAAGAAATCCTACAACGGTTTCCAATACTTCATACGAGACGATTTATTACAGGATCTGACAGGGCAGTGATTGATGAGAAAGCTGCGCGTTGTATCTGCTCCGGAAAAGAGGGCCGCATTCGCGCCTCTTTTCTTGATCTCGCACCACGGCGTTGGCAGCGGTGGTCTATGACTTCAGCCCCAGCCGTGACGGAGAGCATGCAGGCGGCGCCCGTGAGGTCAGCTCGCTTTATACGGACCCGCCGATGCGTGTTGATTGGTCCCGATATCTCTGGCTTGTCGCTACGGTATTGCATAAACCTTGAACAGCTTTTTGGCGGTGCTGCTGGCGCCACCCAAATACTTGTCGAATGCCTGCTCAATCTCGCCGGAGCGATACATTTCACTCAGCGTCGTGTCGACCAGCAAGCGGAAATTTTCATCGTCTCGATCCACCGCCATTGCTGTCGGTGCGTATTCAAAAATACGATCCAGTAGAACCAGATTCCCGGCGGCATAATTTGTATTGAGCAGGTTCTCGAGCATCATGCGTTCAGCGAAGAAGGCGTCGGCCTTGCCTTCGGAAACCTGTTTAAGGCCTGTGTCGGTGTTCTCTACGGTGACCAGAGTGGCCACCACACCCAGCAATCGCATTTGCTGGTGGAGCCATGTCTCGGAGACTCCGCCGGCGAGGGTGGCATAGGTCTGGTTGGACAACCCACGGTTGACAGTCGCTCGCCAGGTTGGCCCGGTACGAGCCACCTTGCCATTAAGCACATTGAGCAACGCCTCGGATGCATCCTGGCGCACCACGACCGAGAGGCCGGCGGTATAGATCGGTACCGAGTAGCTCACAGCCTTGCGCCGCTCCAGTGTGGGAGGGGTCGGCGTACAGAGAATGTCGATCTTGCCCGAGCTGACGGCGCTCATCTCGTCGGTGACCGTGACGGGCTGGTAACGTATCTCCAGCCCGGGCAAACCCAGCTCGGTCTTGACCTTGTCGGCGATTCTCAGGCAGATATCTATGGCATAACCCTTGGCTTTATCCTCCGCCTGGACGCTAAAAGGGGCGAAGTCCGGCCGATAACCGAGGGTGAAAGTATTGCTTGCCCGCACGCGCTCAAGGGTATTGGCAGTAGCGAGTACCGGTGCCAGCGTGAGCAGGCACACAAGCAGCAGGTCATTGGCTTTGGTCAGTTTCGCGTTCATATTCTGGTTCCCCGAATTCAGATGAAAGTGCTGTCCTGAAATCAACGGTCAAGGGTTGTCGGCCCGGGTCTGAACGGTTGGCGGTGTCTCGACAAAACGTTTGGCGAGAAAGCCATAGAGCAAGTAGCCGAACGCAAGGACCAGGGTGCCACCGAATACCGCATCCTTGCCGCAGGAATAGAGGGCGTACAACGAATAGGCCACGGCTATCAGTAACAGCGCCGTGTTGCGGGTGTATACGCTTGTACTGACTTTGGCTTTGTACATCATGACCAGCAGGCCAGTGGCCGCCGTCACGTAGGGGATCAAGTTCGTCACAGCCGCCAGGCTCACCAGCTTTCCGAATTGCGCACTGGCATTGGGCGAAATGGTCGACAGCGCCAACAAGGTCTGCAACACCCCGCAGACGAGCATGCCGACAATGGGTGCGTTCCGTGCGCTGACCTTGCTGAACAGTTTTAGAAACATGCCCTGGTCAGCCGTCATCTTGGCCGTTTGCGCCAAGGTGAACTGCCAGCCAAGCAGCGAGCCGACACAAGCTATCACCGCCAGCGCCATGATGATATTGCCCACGAGAGGGTTGAACATTTGCGCATAGACCAGCGCAAAAGGGGCCGATGAATTGGCCAGTTCGGCGTTGGGTATGATGCCCTGGATGACCGTGGTCGACAGCACATAGACCACTGCCGCTCCCAGCGTGCCTAACAGGCAGGCCAGCGGCACAGTACGCTTGGGATCTTCTACCGCATCGGAGGCTTGCGCGGCTGACTCCATGCCGAGGAAGGCCCACAGGGTCAGGGGAATAGCTTTGCCAATGGCTTCGGAGATTGGCAGGTTGTTCGGGTTCCAGGCTTCAGCCAGCACTTCGGGTTTGAACCAGAACCAACCGATGATGCTCAAGCCTGCCACCGGAATGATCACGCCCCATACGGTAATCGCACCGATTTTGCCGGTGATTGCGGGGCCACCAAAGTTGGCCACGGTGGTCAGCCAGAGCAAGCCGACGGTTCCTATGAACAGCGGAATGGCACCACTGCCCAACCAGGGCAGGAACGATGTCATGTACCCCACCGCAGAGATGGCGACCGCCACGTTGGCGATGGCCAGCGAAAGGAAGTACAAGTACGAGCAGAGAAAGAAGCCTGATTTGGCATGCGCCTCTTCGGTATAGGCGGACAAACCGCCTGAGCGCGGACAGTAGATGCCGCACTGGGAAAAACAGTAAGCGATGGCCATGGAACCTATGGCGGTGACGATCCATGACAGCAATGAAACGGCACCGAGTTGCGCCATGCTCGTCGGTAACATGATGATGCCCGACCCCATCATGTTCACCGTCACCAATGTAGTGAGCCCCATGAGGCTCATTTTCTTGTTTGAGTCGGCCATCGGAAACTCCTTGATCTGTGCAACGCATTGACCCTGAGTCCGGCGCTTGACGACTCGTCGGGGAAAGGGCTGAACCTCAGTTTTTGACCACATAGACCTTGTAGGTTGGCCGACCCGAGCTGTCACGCTCGATCTCCACACCATGATTGTCATGTTCGAAGCCTGGGAAATGGCCATCGAACAGCTCCATCGCCAACAAGTAATCGACGATGGCCTTTTTATCGGCCCCCGCTTTTTCTCCGGGCATCATCAATGGAATGCCCGGCGGATAAGGCACGATCTGCACGGCCACGGTGCGATCCAGCATGTCGCACACTGCGATCTGCTCAATATCGCCTTTTACCAATCTGGCGTAGGTGGCCCGAGGCGAAGCGACCGGGTCCGGCAGCAAGGTGTAGGCCGCATCCATGTTGCGCAGCATCTGTGAGCTGATCATGTCCTGGTGCATGGCTTCGGCCAGGTCCTTGAGCCCCATATCGCTATAGCGCTCGGCGTGGTTGTGGACCAACTCGGGCAGGACCTGCTCCAGCGGCGTGTTGCTCTCATAGTGTTTCTTGAACTCCATCAAACCGGCGATCAGCGAGCCCCATTTACCTTTGGTCACGCCTAGGCTGAACAGCACGAGAATTGAATACGGCTCGGTTTTCTCGACCACGATGCCGCGACTGGAGAGGAAGGACGACACTAGCGGTGCGGGGATACCGCTGTCCTCCATCCGGCCCTCGACCGTCTGGCCAGGCGTCAGCACCGTGACCTTGATCGGGTCGAGCATGCAGTAATCAGTGCCCAAGTCACCGAAGCCATGCCAACTGGCCTCCGGTTTGAGTACCCAGGCATCGCCGTGGTGCAGAACTTCAGGGTTGAGTTCAGCAAAAGAAACACCATTGACTTCATCGGGTTGCCAGACACCAAACCACCAATCACTGCCATCTCGCTCTCGTATCTCATTGCTCAGGCGGGCCATGGCCAGGCGGAAGGCGATCGCCTCGTCGATGGACTCATCGGTCAGGTAGGTCCCTGCGTCATCCATCATTTTTGACGAGACATCAATCGAGGCGATGAGGCTGTATTGCGGGGACGTCGAGGTGTGCATCATGAAAGCTTCGTTGAACAGGGCCGGCTTGACTTCAACCTTTCCCGATCGGACATGGATCATCGAAGCCTGTGAAAGCGCTGCCAGTAACTTGTGGGTGGAGTGAGTGACTGTGACGGTGGCATCGTCAGGATAGCGTTCGCCACGGTGCATGCCATACCGGCCTTCGTAAAGCGGGTTGAAGCGCGCATAGGCATACCAGGCTTCGTCGTAGTGGATACGGTCAACGCTCTGGCTCAGCTCGCGAGTGGTGGTTTGCACGTTATAGCAGAGGCCATCGTAGGTCGAGTTGGTCAGGACCGCGAGCACGGGGCGCGCTTGTTTATCGGTCACCAGCGGGCTGTCGGCGATTTTTCGGGCAACTGCAGCCGGCGTCAGTTCCATAAACGGGACCGGACCAATCAGACCCCGAGCATTGCGTCTTGGACGCAAGTACAGCGGCACCGCCCCGGACATGTTCAACGCATAGTTCAAAGACTTGTGACAATTGCGATCGACCAGCACGGTGTCGCCGTCGGTCACTGCCGAATGCAGGACGATCTCGTTACTCGCCGAACTGCCTCCGACCGAGAAAAAGGTGAAGTCGGCACCGAACACCCGAGCAGCATACTTCTCCGCTTCATCTATGGGGCCTGAGTGGTCATTCAGCGACCCCAATGGACCGACCGATACACTGAGGTCGGAGCGAAGCATCTGCTCACCATAGAAATCGAGGAACGTACGTCCGACAGCAGTTTTCATAAATGCGGTGCCGCCGGTATGGCCAGGGGTATGCCAGGAATACTCGTGCGTATCGGCAAAGTTGACCAATGCGCCGAAGAACGGCGGCAGGATAGTATCCAGGTAGCGGCGGGCTGCCGCTTCTATGCGCCCGGCAATGAACTCGGTGCTGTCTTCAGGCTGCCAGATAAACCCGTCAATGCATTCGATAAATGCCAACGGTACCCGGCTCTGATGGGCGTGGCTCATCCCCAGCATGATCGGTAGATGAGCCGTTCGCCGGCGCATCAGCTGGATAAGTTGCAGAGCCTGATCAGGCGCGTTCTCACACAGCCCCCAGCCAATGATCGCGCAGCAGTAGGTCGAGTTTGCCTTGATGGCGATTAGGGCCTCTTCAAGAGATCTTACCCATTCAACTGCCATTTCATTCTCGTGCAGCGCTGTGGCGATGGATTTGACACTGCGCACCAGAATGTTGTCGTCGGTTTCCAGAGCATTGGCCACGATCAATACGGGGAAGCGCTGCGCCAAGTCGGCGGGTAACCGTGTTTGCGAGCGACTCATGGGCGCCTCCCTTGGAATCGAGTTGAAATCGCATTTATCAGGGGCGATGCCTTTCTGCCACAGGAGGCTCGCCAGGATGCCGGCATGGGTCTTGTTGGTGCTGCACATGTTTGCGCGGAACAGTGTTGTTAAAGGAAACAATTTTGCGGGTAATAGGGAGGCCATTACGAACCGACTTGCTGGTGGCGATCTTTAAGTCGTTCACAAATCTAGCTCCCAATAGGCACAATTGTGCGGATGCCCATTTCAGGTAGTCGGTATTTTCACTTTACCTTTCCCCAAAAAAAACATGTGTATCAGGCTTGAGAAAGTTGCTTTATCGATTGAGGTAATTCGTTCTGAACGAGCGGTGGGCCTTTGGAAAACTCTTGGGTCTTCACCTCCGGTATCAGAGAGTGCGGCGCATTAATTCGTGCGTTCAATCGCTCGACAAAAGATACCGCTCCCTCACGACTATGGAAACTTACGGCCCACAGATCCATGTGAACCCACCAGCGATTTTGTGCAGGATCTTTTTCAATATAGATGTTCATTATGGCGCTTCGGCAATGCAGGGTTGAATCATCCCGACCTATGCAGAGTCATCCTCCGTCTTCTGAGTACGCCGACGGTGAGCAATCCATGGCCTTGCGTTACTGTCAGCGTGTACTCGATCAACCGGAAAACTATTGATCAGGATCAACATTGCTCACCTTTCTATCCATCGTCCAATACCATACATCGGACACTAATATGCTTGCTCAATACCTGTTCTGCGCGTACACGATCAGACTTTGTCATCAGACTCGAGAATCTTGTGCCAAGCTCAAGGATGTTGATCAAGGTCGCGGCATTCAAATGCCAGCAAAGTAAACATCAGGAAGCCCATGAGATGAACGTCACCCATGCAACGCACGTCCGTCGGGAGTTCTACAAAGCAGTGTGGTTCTACTTTCATGTGGTCTGGCCGATTTTGTCTCTACTCATTTTTTTAATTGTGCTATTCGGTCTCATTATCAGCTATCTGGAAACATGGCATCCTCTTGACGGCATCTATTTTGCCTTCGTGACGGGTTTGACCATCGGTTACGGGGACTTCGCGCCGAAGTTGGCCATCTCTCGCGTACTTGCGATCCTGCTCGGTTTTAACGGCATTCTGATGACTGCAATATTTGCATCGATCAGTATCCGAGCCATCGAAATCGCAGTACGAACGGTAGATTCGGAAAAGTAGAGCGTTTGGTTCTGCCGCTAGTCCTCTGGCGAGGCACGTACCCACTGCCAGAACAGTTGATAACCGACAGCAAGCACCACCGGGCCGATGAACAACCCGATGATGCCGCTGGTGACCATGCCCCCCAAAGCACCGATCAGTACCACCGGCATCGGCACATCGACACCGCGTCCCAACAGCAGTGGCTTGAGTACGTTGTCCACCAGGCCGGCGACGAAGACATAGAGGGAGAACACGATGGTCGCCGTGCTGGCACCCTCGGTAACGAAAACGAAGACGATCACCGGAACGGTAATCAGTGTCGCCGGCAGCTGAATGATGCCGATCAGCAGCACCGCCAGGGCCAACAGACCTGCGCCGGGGATACCCATGACCACAAAGCCGACACCAATGAGCATCATCTGGATGAAGGCAATGCCGACCACCCCCATTGCCACGGCACGGATGGTGGCCGTGCACAGTGCAGCAATTTTCGGCCCCCTGATCGGACCGCTTAAGCGCGAAGCGATCTGCACCGCGCTACGACTGCCGTTTTCCCCATGGGCCATGATTATTCCGGCGATGACCAGGGCGAAGATGAAGCTGATCAAACCCATGCTGACCCCGGCGAGCTTGCTCAACAGTGTCAGGCTGACCCCTTTGATCTGCGGTACGAGCTTGTACATAAGTTCGGGCAGGTCGGAGGCGGCCTGCAGCCAGAGGTCATACAGCGGCTTGCCCACAAGTGGCCACGCGGCGACTGAATCGGTCGGAGGTGGAACGTGTAAATTGCCGCTCTTGAGCAGCCCCATGACACTGTTCACCGAGTCGGCGATGGAGGTGCCCAACAGATAGATCGGTACCATGAGAATACTGATGGTACTGAACACGATCAGCGTCGAGATGTACCCGTCCTTTTGCCCCAGCATGTCCTTCAGTCGGCATTGCAAAGGATAGAGTGTGATCGCCAGAATCAGTGACCAAAGCATCAGATCCCGAAACGGGCTGAATATCTGGAAGCAAAAAATCACCAGAACGGCAATCAGCCCGGCACGAATCAGCACGTCGAGCAGACTACGAGAAAACGTTTTCTCAACGACCGGTGAAGGCTCCATTGATTGTCTCCTTGCAGAGGGCTGCAGAGGTATGCAGTAGGTTCGCGGCTAGCGTTTAAAGTTTGTCCGCCTCGGTCACCCAACCTCCGCCTGTCGCCTTGTAAATATCGATCATGGCGGTAAACACCGACGCCCGGGTTTGGGTGTAATTCAACTCGGCATTGAACAGGCTCCGTTCTGCATCCAGGACTTCTATGTAGCTGGTGTACCCGTTGTCGTAGCGCAGTCGCGCAAACCGGGTGTAGGTACGCAACGCCTCGACCTGATTGGCTTGGGAAGCCATCTGCTCGCGGGATCTGCTCGCCGCCACCAACGCATTTTCTACATCCCTGAAGGCTGATTGAATCGACTGTTGGTAGACCAGCAAGGTTTGTTGTTGAAATGCCTCGGCCTGTTGGACCTCACCGGCGATCCCTCCGGCGGTGAAAATGGGCATGCTCGCGGCGACGCCGTAAGACCAGGTCGCAGCTGGCCCGGTGAACAAATTCGAAAGTTGATTACTGACTGAGCCCAACAGCCCAGTCAGGGATATCGTCGGAAAATACAAGGCCTTGGCAGCACCGATACGGGCATTGGCGGAGATCAGGTCCAGTTCAGCCCGACGTAGATCGGGGCGTCGCTCCAGCAGGTCCGAAGGCAATCCGGCGGGGACCGATGGTAGGGTGAGTTGCGTCAGATCACGACCTCTGATGATCGGTCCTGGATTACGCCCAAGTAGCACCGCCAGATTATTTTCCTGTTGCGCCACCTGGGACTCGAATTGCGATATAGAAGCTTGGGTGCGCTGGAACTCGGAGAGGTTTTGCGCCAGTTCCATTTCGGAAATGGTCCCGGCGCCAAAGCGCAATTTAAAAATTTCGTAGGAGTCGCCACGGGCCTTGGCGGTGGTGCGGGCAATTTCCAGTTGCCGGTCAAGATCGCGTAGCGTTATGTAGCTCGATGCCACCGACGATACCAGGCTCAGAATGACCGTGCGCCGACCTTCCTCTGAGGCCAGCAAGTCCGCACGCGCCGACTCATTGAGCCGCCGTAGACGCCCCCAGACGTCCAACTCCCAGCTCATATTGAGGGTGGCCTGGTAGTTTTTGTAAATCGGATCGACGCCAGAGTCCAATGGTACTGGGCCGTTGTCGCGCGGTGCCCTGGAGCGACTGCCTTGCGCCCCGATGCCGATTTGCGGAAACATCTGCGAGCGCACCACGCCATAACGCCCCTGGAATTCTTCGACCCGGGCGGCGGCAATCTTGATGTCCTTATTCTCGGCCAGCGCGCTGCGGATCAAGTCATTGAGCACCGGATCCTCGAACTGTTCCCACCACAGGGTGTTGGACAGATTGTTGGCCTCCTGGTCCGCATAGCGATAGGCAGCCGGGGCGTCTGTGGTGGGGCGCTGGTAATCCGGGCCGAGCATGCAGCCCGTCAGACCCAGGCAAATCAACAACGGCAGATGAAGTGTGCGCATCTCAATCCCCCTCGTGTCTGTGCAGGGGGGCGCCCTCGGGAATCTCCCCGGGCGACGAAGGCGGCGGGGTTGCTTGTTTGACCGAGCCTTTTTTCTCAGTCAATCGTTCAACGAGGTAGTAGAACAGCGGGATGAAGAAGATGGCGATAACCGTCGCCGCGAGCATCCCGCCGATCACACCGGTACCGATGGAGTGTCGACTGTTTTCGGATGCCCCGACGGCGATGGCCAGCGGAACGCAACCCAAAATAAACGCCAGGGACGTCATCACGATAGGCCGCAAACGCTCCTTGGCGGCAGTCATTGCAGCATCGTAGGCGGACATGCCGTTTTCCCGGTTCAGTACCGCGAACTCGAAAATGAGGATGGCGTTTTTGGCCGCCAGAGCCACCAGCATGGTCAAGCCGATCTGGAAGTAGACGTCATTGCTTAACCCCCGGATCAAAACGGCAAGCAGTGCACCGAACAATGCAAAAGGCACCGCCAGCAAAACGCCGACGGGCAGGGACCATTTTTCGTACTGAGCCGCCAGGATCAGGAACACCATGATCAGTCCGAAGATGAACACCTGAGAGGAGGTCCCCCCACTTTTTTTCTCCTCGAAGGCTTCGCCACTCAAGGCCAGGGCGTAGTCGTTGGTCATGATTTCAGCGCTGATTTCTTCCAGGGCCTTGAGCGCCTGGCCGGAACTGTAGCCCGGTGCCGCATTGGCGGTGAGTTTGACCGCCGGGAAGTTGTTGAAACGGGTCAGCAGGTCGGGGCCCGTGACGTAGCGGGTGGTCAGCAGCGCTTTGAGCGGCACCATCTGAAGGTTTTTGCTGCGCACGTAAATCTGCTGCAGGTCTTCAGCCTTGAGCCGATAGTTCGGTTCAGCCTGCAAAATCACCTGCCATAGGCGGCTGAATTTGTTGAATTGAGAAACATAGAGCGAGCCGAACATGGTTTGCATGGTGCTGTAGACGTCTTCCACCGGTACACCCAGCGTCTCTGCCTTTTCCCGGTCTACGTTGACCAGCAGTTGCCGGGAAAACGCATTAAAGGTGGAAGTAATGGCGCCGAGTTCCGGGCGCTGCCTGGCTTTTGCAACAAGGCTGTCGACCACTTCAGCCAACTGTTCGACGCTGGCGTCTCCCTTACTTTGAACCCATACCTCCATGCCGCCTGTGGTGCCCAAGCCAGGGATGGATGGCGGATTGACAGGAAGAATGATGCCGCCCTGCACGGTGGAAAAGGCGTGGGCAGCTTTCTTTATCACCGCAGGAGCACTTTGTTCGAGGACGGTTTGCGAGTCTTTGTAGCGCTCCTCGAAATCCTTGAAGCCGACGAAAAAGGCTGCGGCATTGTTCTTGTTCTGCCCGTCGAGGAGGCTGTAGCCGTTAACAATGGCGACGCCCTCGACGGCCTCATCGTTCATGAAGAAGTCACTGGCGACTTTGCCCACCTCGCCGGTGCGATCCAGGCTGGCCGCGTCTGGCATGATCACGGCCCCCAGCAGATAGCCTTGGTCCTCCGGAGGCAGGAATGCACTGGGAATGCGCTGCGCCATCATCAGAATCAAAGCGATCATGCCGGCAAAGAGTAATAACGCCAGGACAAAACGCTTGATCATGAATGCCACCGAGCGCGAATAGCCCTCGGTCATGCGTTCGAAGCTGCGCTCGAACCAGCGGAAAAAAGCGTTCTTTTTTCCGTGTTGGGGCTTGAGCAGCAGGGCCGCCAGCGCCGGCGACAGGGTCAGGGCGACCAAGCCAGAGATCACCACGGAAATAGCGATAGTGATTGCGAACTGTTTATATAGCTGGCCAGTGATGCCACCCATGAAGGCCACCGGGACGAACACCGCGCACAGCACCAGTACGATAGCCACCACGGGGCCGGCCACTTCATCCATGGCGCGTTTGGCCGCCTCTTTGGGGTTCATCTTGTGTACGTGCATGTTGCGTTCGACGTTTTCGATCACGACGATGGCATCGTCCACCACGATGCCGATGGCCAATACCATACCGAACAGGGTCAGCATGTTTACGGAGAACCCCAAGGCCGACATGCCGATAAACGTACCAACAATCGAAACTGGCACCGCCAGCACCGGTATCAGCGTGGCACGCAGGCTCTGCAGGAAGATGTAAACCACCACCACCACCAGCACCAGGGCTTCGAAAAAGGTATGTATCACTTCGGAAATCGACGCACGGGTAAATGCGGTGGTGTCCATTACGATCTTGTATTCGATGCCCTCGGGAAAGGTCATTTTCATGTCTGCAAGGGTTTTGGTGACCGCTGCGGAGACATCGAGGGCGTTGGCGCCGGGTTGTTGGTATACGGCAATCAGCGTCGCCGGACGCCCCTGATAGGTGCTGCGCAACGAGTAGTCTTTCTGCCCGAGCTCGGCACGACCGATGTCTTTGAGGCGAACGATTGCAGCCCCGTCGTTGCTAGCGCGCAGGATGATGTTCTCGAACTCCGCAGGTTCGGTCAGGCGTCCCTGAGTGGTCACGGCAAAGGACTGTTCCACGGCCTGGCCCGTCGGGGATTGGCCAACACGGCCTACGGCGAATTGCTGGTTCTGATTGGTGACCGCGCTTTGTACGTCGGCGGCTGTAATCCCCAACTGGGCCATTCGATCGGGTTTGAGCCAGATCCGCATGGCGTAGTCCGGCGTGCCAAAAATACTGGCTTGGTTGGCCCCCGGAATACGCTTGATCGCATCCAGGATGTAGAGGTTGGCGTAGTTGGCGACATAGGTGCTGTCGTAGCGGTCGCCGGCCGAATAAACGGCAAGCACCATCATGAACGCCGAGGATTTCTTCTGTACCTGAATACCCTGGCTCTGCACCGCGGAGGGTAATTGCGGCAGGGCCAGATTGACCCGGTTCTGCACATCCACTTGGGCGAGAGAAGGATCAGTGCCAATCTCGAAGAATACGTTGAGGGTCATGTTGCCCGTCGCAGAGCTCGACGAGTTCATGTAGATCATGTTGTCGGCGCCGTTAACTTGCTGCTCGATAGGCGCCGCCACATTATTGGCCACGACCTGTGCATCGGCACCGGGGTAAGTCGCTGAAACTGTAATTTGCGGTGGTGTAATATCCGGGTACTGGGCGACCGGCAGTTTTGCCATCGCTACTGCGCCAGCCAGCGTGATGATGATCGAGATCACCGAAGCGAAGATGGGGCGATCAATGCAATAGTGTGAAATGCTCATGGGCTATGCCCATCGTCTTGCACCGATTTGGCAGTTGTCGGTTTCGCCGTTATCACACCTGCCTGCGCGGGGGGAGGGGGGGAGACGATGTTCAGCGGCCCTCCGGGCGTCACTCTGATCGCACCGTCGACCACTATGCGTTCCCCCGCTTGCAACCCTTTGGTGATGAACCAGTCATCGCCATGCCAGTCACCCACTTCGACAATGCGTTGCTCAGGCTTGCCTTCTGCATTGATCACCCAGACGAAGTGGCTCTTGGCACCCTCCAGAACGGCCTTTTGCGGCACCACAATGGCATTCGGCCTGGAAGCTCCGATCGCCCGCGCCCGTACGAACTGGCCGGGGCGCAGTTGGCCGTTCGGGTTGGCCACCACGACGCGGACCAGGAAGGTTCCCGTGTCCTGGCTATAAGAGGGCGCGGCAAAATTCAGGCGACCGCGGTCAGGTACCATTGAGCCGTCGGCCAGCACCACTTCTACGACAAACTCACTGCGCACAGGGAATACGAGGTGCCCGGAGGCGATCTCGTCGCGGTACTTGAGCGTCTCGTTTTCCGAAAGGCTGAAGTTGACGTAGATCGGATCCATTTGTGAGACGGTGGTCAATAGCCCGGATTCACCTGGCGTGACGTAACTGCCTTCCTGTTTTTTTGCGAAACTTGAAAGGCCGGTGAGGGGGGAGGCGATGGTGGTGTAGCTCAGATTCAACTGTTCGGTCCGAACCGCACCCTCGGCGGCAAGTACGGCGGCCCGGGTTTGACGCTCATCGCCGACGGCGTTGTCCAGGTCCATCTTGCTGACCGCATTCTGCGCCGCCAAGGGACGCACGCGCGCCAGTGTGGCTTTGGCCACTTCCCAGCGAGCCTGTTGCTGAGCCAATTGGCCTTGGGCCGACAGCAACGAAGCTTCAAACGGTTTACGGTCCATCTGGAATAGCGTTTGCCCGCTTTTGACCAGATCGCCTTCGGTGTAAAGCCGCTTCTCCAGGAAGCCGGCAACCCGTGCGCGGATCTCTACCTCGCGGGAGCTCTGTGTTTGGGCAACGAATTCGAAGGTCACCGGGGTGTTGCGCGCGGTGACCGTCATGACCGTCACATCGGGAGCTTGACGGGCGAGGGTGACAGGCTCTTTCCCGCAACCGGCAACCAGGCTTGAAACCCCTATCATAACGACGATGGGTAAGCCGAGGAGCTGTCTGACAACGTTCATGTTCCCGACCATATCCTGCCCCGTGAAGGTTGCTTGAACAAACGCGTAGCCGCCCGCTGATTACAACGTAGCACCCGCAGACGGGAGCATTTCTGACAAAAATCAATGAACACGACGAGCCAGCCGGGCAACCCATGGATTGGCACTCAAGCCATGGAGCAGCACGCTCAACAAAACGGTGCAGACTGCGGCAGCTACCAAGGTACGACTGGCTTGCAGGGGGTAGTCCAATATCATGACGGCGAAGACGATGCTTGCCAGGCCTCGTGGGCCGAACCAGCCGATGAACAGGCGGGTTTCGAAATCGAAGCGACTACCTGCAAGGCTGATCAACACAGGCAGTATGCGAATCACGGTCAGGCTGAGTACCGCATAGAGCCAGACGTTCAAGGTCAGGCTACTCCAGGCCCGAGGAATCACCAGCGCGCCAAATACGACCCAGGTCACGACCGACAACAGGCTGGCGAATTCTTCGCTGGCCTTGAGCAGGTGGTGTTTTTGCTGGGTAAACAAATAGCTGGCGAGCAACCCGCCGACGAACGCGGCGATAAACCCGCTACCGCCTAATGCTTGCGCTGTGGCAAAGCAAAGAATAGCCAAGCCGGGCAACGTCAGTTGTGACCACACAGGCGTTTGCCAATGGTGCTTTGCGGAATAACGCTGCAATGCCCAGGCGATAAGCGTAAGAGCGATACCGGCGGCTGCACCGATGCCAAGCTCCTCGACCACCAACTCCACGGCCATCGAGAGGGGAGACAGTGTTTGCTCTTCGATCAGCAGGGCCAAGAACATCAACAGCACCGGAACACAGATGCCGTCATTCAACCCGCTCTCTACGTTCAACCCTTCACGCACGGACGCAGGAACCTTGGGATTGCTCACAACGGCCTTGCCCAGCGCCGCGTCGGTGGGCGCCAGGAGGGTCGCCAGTATTGCCAGCTCCAACAGCGGTACTTGCGGAAACAGCCAGATGCCGACCAGCCAACCACTGAGCATGGTCAGTGGTAGCCCCAACAGCAACAAGCGTAGCGGCAACCCTTCGTGTGCTCTCAGAATCCTGAGGTTGGCATTGGCGGCATCGCTGAAAAGAACAATAGCCAATGTCAGCTCGGCCAGGATCCGCAGACCGTCCTTGTCAATCCGAGGTTGCAGAATACCCAGGAACGCCGGGCCGAGAATCAGACCGGCGAGCATGAACATGAGCGGACCATTAAGCAGACGCGACTCGAAACGCCCGGCAAATATGCTGTAACTCAGGAGGAAAGCGGCAAGCAGGGCTAAGTTCTGATACATAGGTCACCTGCTTGTCCAGCTTGTTGCCAGGGCAATGGCACCGTTGCCATTACGACGCGGAGCTTAAAGGCGCTGTACAGCAGGTTATTCAAGATGCTCTGGCTTGACCGGGTCCCCCGACTTCATACCCAACTGTACCCGGACATCTTCGAACACCAGGTCGTAGTTCTTGTGCATTGAACCGATAGCGCTGTACACCTTGGGTATGCCGTACATCTCTGCAATCTGGGTGACGTTGCTCCCGAAATTGTAGGCTTGATCCTTGGGCAGGAAGAATTTTTCTTCCATATCCCGGCCCTGGATACTCCCGTGCATTGTGAACAGCATGCCCCTGCCTTCCTTGGGGTCCTGGTGGACTTCATAGTCGATGTTTAGGTCGTAACTGACATCGTTCCTGTTCAGCGCGTCGCGCTTGATGTGCAGATGACCGGGTGTAAAAGTAGCCATGGTGATCTCTCCTGCAATAAAGCATTGTTTCAGGGCAGGTTTCAGGCCGTTCCCTGTTCTTTTTATTGGTAGCTGATGCCGGGTTTCGCTGTACTGATTCGGGTGCCAGCGTTGCCCTGGACGATGGCCTCGATGTCCGAAAGGGAGCCGATCACCGCGACCTTGCCAGTGTTGCGCGCGAATTCGCAGGCGGCCTGGACCTTCGGTCCCATGGAGCCGGCGGCGAAGCCGAGCTTTTCCATCTCGTCGGGGTGGGCCTGGGCGATGGCTTTCTGGGTCGGCTTGCCGAAGTCGATGAACGCGGCGTTGACGTCGGTGGCGATCACCAGCAGATCGCTTTCCAGCTGTTCGGCCAGCAACGCCGAGCACAGGTCCTTGTCGATCACCGCTTCCACGCCTTGCAGCTTGCCGTTGGCGTCGTACATCGTCGGGATGCCGCCACCGCCGGCACAGATCACGATGCTGCCTTTTTCCAGCAGCCATTTGATCGGGCGGATTTCAAAGATGCGCTTGGGCCTGGGGCTTGCGACCACGCGGCGGAACTTATCGCCGTCGGGGGCGATGGACCAGCCCTTTTGCGCCGCGAGCTTTTCTGCCTCGCTCTTGCTGTAGACCGGGCCGATGGGCTTGCTGGGTTTCTGGAAGGCCGGGTCGTTGCCATCGACTTCAACCTGGGTCAGGAGCGTGGCGAAGGGCACTTCGAAGTCCAGCAGGTTGCCCAGTTCCTGTTCGATGATGTAGCCGATCATGCCCTCGGTTTCGGCGCCGAGCACGTCCAGCGGATACGGCGAAACCGAGGTGTAGGCGGCGGCTTGCAACGACAACAGGCCCACTTGGGGGCCGTTGCCGTGCGCGATGACCAGTTCATTGCCGGCGTGAATCTTGGCGATTTGTTCGGTGGCGACGCGGATGTTGGCACGCTGGTTTTCCGCGGTCATGGGTTCACCACGGCGGAGTAGGGCGTTACCGCCCAAGGCGACGACGATACGCATGGTGCTGTCCTTTCAAAGTTGGATGATGATCGTTCCCAAGCTCTGCGTAGGAACGATCATTCTTCAAGCGCCTAGATATCCGCCAACGCCGACACCAGGATCGCCTTGATGGTGTGCATGCGGTTTTCCGCTTGCTCGAAGGCGATGTTGGCCGGCGATTCGAAGACCTCCTCGGTCACTTCCACACCATTGGCCAGGTTCGGATAACGGGCGGCGATGTCCTTGCCGACCTTGGTTTCACTGTTATGGAACGCCGGCAGGCAGTGCATGAATTTCACCCGGGGATTGCCCGAGGCTTTCATCATCTGCGCGTTGACCTGGTAGGGCAGCAATTGCTCGATGCGCTCATCCCAGGCTTCCACCGGTTCGCCCATGGACACCCAGATATCAGTGTGGATGAAGTCCACGCCCTTGACGGCTTCTTTCGGGTCTTCGGTGATGGTGAGGCGTGCGCCACTTTCGGCAGCGAAGGCCTGGCACTGGTCGATGAAGTCCTGATGCGGCCACAAGGCTTTCGGTGCGCCGATGCGCACGTCCATGCCCAGCTTGGCGCCGATCATCAGCAGCGAATTACCCATGTTGTAACGGGCATCGCCCAGGTAGGCGTAGCTGATGTCATGCAGCGGCTTGTCGCTGTGTTCGCGCATGGTCAGGGTGTCGGCGATCATTTGGGTGGGGTGGAACTCGGCGGTCAGGCCGTTGAACACCGGCACCCCGGCGAACTTGGCCAGTTCCTCGACGATCTCCTGTTCGAAGCCTCGGTATTCGATGGCGTCGAACATCCGCCCCAGGACCCGGGCGGTGTCTTTCATGCTTTCCTTGTGACCGATCTGCGACGACACCGGGTCGATGTAGGTGACGTGGGCGCCTTGGTCGTGGGCGGCGACTTCGAAGGCGCAGCGGGTGCGGGTCGAGGTTTTCTCGAAGATCAGCGCGATGTTCTTGCCTTTCAGGTGTGGACGCTCGGTGCCGGTGTATTTGGCACGCTTGAGGTCGCGGGACAGGTCCAGCAAGTAGTGCAGCTCGCGGTTGGTATGGTGCATCAGACTCAGCAGGCTGCGGTTGCGCATGTTGAACGCCATGATGTGGAACTCCTCAGGTGTAGGTTATCCCCTGGGCCGGTCTCGTAGGATGGAGAGCGTTGCCGGCCCAGGCTCAAGGTCAGTAGTCGATCGGGTCGCGGATGATCGGGCAGGTCATGCAGTGACCACCGCCACGGCCCCGGCCCAACTCGCTGGCGCTGATGGTGATGACTTCCACACCGGCCTTGCGCAGCAGGGTATTGGTGTAGGTGTTGCGGTCGTAGCCGATCACCACACCTGGTTCCATGGCCACCACGTTGTTGCCGTCGTCCCATTGCTCGCGCTCGGCGGCGAAGCTGTTGCCACCGGTTTCCACCACCCGCAGTGCCGGCAGCTTGAGGGCTGCGGCGACGGTATCGAGGAAGCTGCCTTCCTCGCGGCGCACATCGATGCCGCCGGGCTTGCTTTCGTCAGGGCGCAGGGAGAAGGCGACGATCTGGCTCACCACTTCCGGGAAAACCGTGACCAGGTCGCGGTCGCAGAAGCTGAACACGGTGTCCAGGTGCATGGCGGCGCGGGATTTCGGCAAGCCGGCGACGATCACCCGCTCTACGGCCTTGTGCTTGAACAGGTTCAGCGCCAGTTGGCCGATGGCCTGGCGGGACGAACGTTCGCCCATGCCGATCAGCACCACACCGTTGCCGATGGGCATCACGTCACCACCCTCGAGGGTGGCGTTGCCGTGATCCTGGTCCGGGTCGCCGTACCAGACCTGGAAGTCAGCCTGGGTGAACTCAGGGTGGAATTTGTAGATGGCGCTGGCCAGCAGGGTTTCCTGGCGGCGCGCCGGCCAATACATCGGGTTCAGGGTCACGCCGCCGTAGATCCAGCAGGTGGTGTCGCGGGTGAACTGGGTGTTGGGCAGCGGCGGCAGGATGAAGCTGGAGTGCCCGAGGAAGTCGCGGAACATCTGGATGGTCTTGCCACCGAAGCTGTCCGGCAGGTCATCGGCCGAGACGCCGCCGATCAGGAATTCGGCGATATGGCGTGGCTCCAGGCTGCGCAGCCACGAACCGACTTCATTCACCAGGCCCAGGCCCACCGAGTTGGCGGTGATCTTGCGCTGCAGGATCCAGTCCAGGGCTTCGGGGATGGCGACGATGTCGGTCAGCAGGTTGTGCATTTCCAGTACGTCGATGTCACGCTCGCGCATCTTGGTGACGAAATCGAAATGATCGCGCTTGGCCTGGTTGACCCAGATCACATCGTCGAACAGCAACTCGTCGCAGTTGTTCGGGGTCAGCCGCTGGTGGGCCAAGCCTGGGGAACACACCATGACTTTACGTAATTTTCCGGCTTCGGAATGCACGCCGTATTTCACTTTTTCCGTGGTCATTACAAATCCTCCAGTTAGGACAATCAGCCAACTACAAGGTCAGGAAGCCGTCGTAGAGCCCATAGGCCGCCACCAGGGCGCCTGCGACCACTGCGGCGAAAATCAGCTTCTCGACAGAGGTGAAAATCGGTTTGCCCAGCTCGCGCTTGGCCTTGGCGAACAGGATCGCGCCGGGGGCATAGAGCAGGGCGGAGAGCAGCAGGTACTTGATCCCGCCGGCATACAGCAGCCACACCGCGTAGATCAGGGCGATGGCACCGATGGCCAGGTCCTTGCGGCGCTCGGCCAGGGCGTTTTGATAGGTTTCACCGCGTACCGCCAGCAACACTGCATAGGCCGCCGACCACAGGTACGGCACCAGGATCATCGAAGTGGCGAGGTAGATCAGTGACAGGTAGGTACTGGCCGAGAACAAGGTGATGACCAGAAACAGCTGGACCATCGCGTTGGTCAGCCACAGGGCGTTGGCCGGTACGTGGTTGGCGTTTTCCCGGCGCAGGAACTCGGGCATGGTGTGGTCCTTGGCTGCGGCGAACATGATCTCGGCACACAGCAATACCCAGGACAGCAGGGCTCCGAGCAGCGAAATGATCAGGCCGACGCTGATCAGCACCGCGCCCCAGTGCCCCACGACATGCTCCAGCACGGCGGCCATGGATGGGTTCTGCAACTTCGCCAGTTCAGGCTGGGTCATGATGCCCAGGGACAGCACGTTCACCAGCACCAGGAACAGCAGCACGGTGATGAAGCCGATGACGGTTGCCTTGCCCACGTCGGTGCGTTTCTCGGCGCGGGCGGAAAAAATACTCGCGCCCTCGATGCCGATGAACACCCACACCGTGACCAGCATCATGTTGCGCACCTGGTTCAGCACGCTGCCCAGGTCTGGGTTCTTCAGGCCCCAGATGTCGGCGGTGAAGATATCGAGCTTGAAGGCGAACACCGCGATCAGCACGAACAGCACCAGCGGCACGACCTTGGCGACGGTGGTTACCAGGTTGATGAATGCGGCTTCCTTGATGCCGCGCAGCACCAGCCAATGCACCGCCCACAACAATACCGAGGCGCCAATCACCGCGGCTACGGTGTTGCCCTCGCCAAAAATCGGGAAGAAGTAGCCCAAGGTGCTGAACAACAACACGAAATAACCGACGTTGCCCAGCCAGGCGCTGATCCAGTAGCCCCAAGCGGACGAGAACCCCATGTAGTCGCCGAACCCAGCCTTGGCGTAGGCATACACACCGCCGTCCAGATCGGGTTTGCGGTTGGCCAGGGTCTGGAATACGAAGGCCAGGGTCAGCATGCCGACGGCGGTGATGGCCCAGCCGATGAGCACGGCACCAACATCGGCACTGGCGGCCATGTTTTGTGGCAAGGAAAAGATTCCACCGCCGATCATTGAGCCGACCACCAGAGCAACCAGTGCACCGAGTTTTAGCTTTACGGGGGATTCAGACATGAATAACTCCAAATGCAGGAGAAGAGATAGGCAGGTTGGATTCGTTCACCGTGGAGCCATCTGATTTAAATCAATGTATGGTCAGATTCCATGACTGACTGAAATCAGCGTTGGGGAAGATCAGCATGACTCTTCAGCAGGCGCCGACGGGTGTAGCTGTTCGATGACGGAAGCGGAAATTACTGTGTGAAAAAGCCTGCACAAGGTCTCAACTAAGCTGCTCTTTGAGTACACATAATGTATATTATGTTAAACGACGTGTTTAGTCCTTGCCCTTAACGCAGTTAGCGGCACCTAAAGCTCTCCGAACTAATTCAGGGGGTAACGTGTGAAGTAAAATATCGGATTTCCAGAAGGCGCATCAAAAATCAGATGTCAGTTCGCGAATACGCTCTCGGCATTCACCTGTAGCGCCGATCCTCGAGAACCGGTAGTAATAGAGGCCGACTTTCTAGTCGCACAGCGGCAGGTTTTACGGCATCAGCTCGGCCGCGCGTTCCAGTGACGACGGATCGGCGGCGATGATGTAACTGCCGGCAGGCAGTACTTTGCCGCTGAGTTGCTGTTCGAAGTTCGTCCAGGTGCGCGTTCCACCCGAGCACCAGACTACTGGCGCGCACGGTGCCGGTTTGATTTCAAAGAAAGAGCAATTCGTGGAAGAGGCAAAGCGTCTGGGTGGCAGAATAACTGCGAATCAGCGTCGTTTTATGAAAGCAGCGAAGACGCTGGGGAAGGAGCTTGAACCAGCGGGGATTATGGCCGGTTCGATGCAGAGCTCGGAGTAGTCGTACAGTCAGCGACTAGCTTCCCTGAAAATCTGCGTAGGATGTAGAGCGCTCTCTCATGAAAATCGTCATCACCTAAGCCCTATCGCCCTTCCCTCACCTAAGGATAAAAGGCCGCGGGTCACCACACTGAAAGTCCAGACAATGCGCAAGCGAACGAGATCTCTGACACCCTACAGATCTTAACTCCAAAAACGGGATTTGAGCGAAGACGTACTCAATGTAGCGAATCCCTCGAGTCCATGGCAGGTGTTCCACGCCCGCCATGGCTAACAAGCACCAACGAAGCTGTGTTATGGCGATAAGACAGCGCCATACCCTCTCTTAGAACCAGCCCTTTCAAGGTCTTTTGACTTTAGCGGCCTTGAGCACCCGATCCGTCGACACGTGGGCATTCGCGGCTTTGCCTTCCAGCCACTCTTTGGGTTTAGGCACCTTCGGGCCCCGTTTGCTCTTGGCGACGGCTTTGGGTAAGACGTTTTTCGCCAGTGTTAATAAGTACGGTGCGGATTCCACGCGCACTTGGACACCCACTCCACGAACACTTGGACAGTGATTCCACGCCGTCTTCGGCGCGTCCAGCTACACCTTTGCCGAGGCCACCTGGTCGCAGAAACTGCCCGACTGGCTAGGCTCGCACGTGCGCTGCTTCGCCTTTTTCGGCGGTACATCGCAGATCCTGGTACCGGACAATCTGCGCAGCGGCGTTACCAAAGCGCATCGTTACGAGCCTGACATCAATCCCAGTTACCGCGACCTGGCCGAGCATTACGGCGTGGCCGTATTGCCTGCCAGATCCCGCAAGCCTCGGGACAAAGCCAAGGTCGAAGTCGGCGTGCAAGTGGTCGAGCGCTGGATCCTGGCAGTGCTGCGCAACCGCCAGTTCTTCTCGCTGGGCGAACTCAACACGGCAATTGGACTGCTGCTGGATCGACTCAATCAGAAACCCTTCAAGAAGCTGCCCGGCTCACGCCGGTCGGTCTTCGAGACCATCGACCAACCCGCGCTGCAACCGCTGCCGGAACACCCGTACGTCTACGCCGAATGGAAAAAGGTACGAGTACACATCGACTACCACGTCGAGGTCGACGGCCATTACTACTCGGTGCCGTATCAGCTGGTGAAGCACCAACTCGAAGTGCGGTTGACGGCGCAGACCGTTGAATGCTTCCACGCCAATCAGCGCGTGGCCAGCCATCTGCGCTCGGCACATAAAGGCCGCCACACCACCCAAACCGAGCACATGCCCAAGAGCCACCGCGAACATGCCGAGTGGACACCGCAACGGCTGATCCGCTGGGCCGAGCAGACCGGCCCGAACACGGCTGGCGTCATCGCCCACATCCTCGAACGCCGAATCCATCCGCAGCACGGCTTCCGCGCCTGCCTGGGCATCCTGCGCTTGAGCAAACAGCACGGCGAAGAGCGGCTGGAAGCCGCTTGCCAGCGTGCGCTGGCGCTGGGCGCATGCAGTTACAAAAGCCTCGAATCGATCCTGCGCCAAGGCTTGGAACGGCTGCCGCTGACCCAGCAAAACCTGCCACTGCTGCCCGAAGAGCACATCAACCTGCGTGGCCCCGACTACTACCACTGACCTGAAAAGGAGCATCAAGATGCTACCCAACCCGACTCTGGACAAGCTGCAAACCCTGCGGCTGCACGGCATGATCAAAGCGCTGAGCGAGCAGCACGCAACGCCCGACATCAGCGATCTCAGCTTCGACGAACGCCTTGGCCTGATGGTCGACCGCGAACTGACCGAGCGTGAAGATGCTCGGCTGACCACTCGCCTCAAATCCGCGAGACTACGCCACAACGCCTGCTTGGAAGATATCGATTACCGCAGCCCACGCGGCCTGGACAAGGCCCTGATCCTGCAACTCGGTAGCGGCCAATGGCTGCGTGACGGCCTGAACCTGATCATCGGCGGCCCGACAGGCGTAGGCAAAACTCTGCGTCTGCCTCGCTTGATGGAAGAACTGGGCCTGGCCCACGGCGACGGTCGCTTCGCCAAACTCATGGCGGGTTATGCCAAGACCGATCTGCTGATCCTGGACGACTGGGGCCTTGCACCGTTTACCGCCGCGCAGCGGCGCGACATGCTGGAACTGCTGGACGACCGTTACGGAAACCGCTCGACGCTGGTGACCAGCCAGATGCCGGTGGATAAGTGGCATGCGCTGATCGGTGATCCGACCTTGGGCGATGCGATCCTCGACCGGCTGGTGCACAACGCTTACCGCATCGAACTGAAGGGCGAATCGATGCGCAGGCGCGCAACGAAATTGACTGCAACCGGGACTTCAGACTAACAATGCGAACCTGCGTCGCTGCGCTCCGACTGCCTGTCCAAATGATCGTGGGCTAAGTGTCCAAGTGTCGTGGAATCCGCACGAAACCAGCGTAACGGCGAACTGAGCATTCGAATCGCCATTTACCCGTGGCTCTATCAACGGGCTAACCTTGACGGGCTAGCGCCCCGACCGCTAGCCACGCAGTTGGTCCCAAAGAAGTAATTCGCTCTCGGGATCGACCGTTCAAGGCGAGCGCCGGAAGGTCATTCCGCGTTAGCAATCAGATGGTTAGCTGAGCGCATCAATCGTGATAGATTCGGTTGTCTTACTAGCTTGATCGCCTCCTCAGTTGGCATACCCAAGCGCGTCAACAGGCATAGTGTAAACAGCACTCGTAGCTGAAGAATCAGGGCCACAAGCGGGGCGCCCTTCAACGCCTTTTTTTCACCTTTCTCGTCATAGTGGGCATGATAATTACGCGTGTTTCTGGTGTCTTTCACCATCTGCCCGATAGCAGCATTTCCACCGAAGACATCAACGAAAGGCTCCAGCAGGGTGTTCAAACGATCGCCAAGAGTCAGCTCGTTGGCAAAGCACAGTCGCTGCTTTACCCACTCCTGATCAGCTTCAGGCGCCCCAGATACAATGGCATCTAGCTTTTTGCGGAACTCATCCTGGGGCCAGCGATGGCCAGGCCTTGTTCTTCGGTGAAACGCCTCCAACGCCTGGGCAATCGCTAAAAATTTTGTATCGTTGTACGCCAGGCTTTCGTCTTGCACAGCGAAGAAGTGGTGAAGCGCCGGCATTAGCGTGTCGTAGTCCACCAGCCATGCCTGCAGCAAGGGAGTAAATTGTTCGATGATTTGTGAGTATGGAAGCAGCATCAGCTGTCCAGGTCTTTTTTTAGCCAACGTGCCGCTGTTCAAGCTTTGAAAGTAGACTTCTTGCCTTTCTTTCTTGCCGTCCTCCCCTGTGGAACTGACACGTAACGAGTGGATGGCGATTGGGTGGCCAACGCACAGGGCTAGGAATCGAGTGATTTTGTGCGAAAGAGAGATAAAGAAGTTGAGCGCTTTCGGGGAGTCGGCCTTGATGGTCATGTAGGCTTGCTGCCGCAGCTCCGTGACCGGAAAGTTCACCCTGCCAGGGAAGGTTGCTTTCATTCCAATCTCAAGTCTTGAGTCGTCATGCAGCTTGCATTCAAATGGCTCGGACAATTTGAAGTCGATCGTCCAGTCTGAAAGATCAGCACCAATTCGGGGCTTGAACACCGATTTTCCATACCACTCACTGAGCTCTTCCACAGCAAACTCAAGCTCATCGAACAGGCATTCTTCAGGCATTCCCATGCCGATAAATGCAATCCGGGCGGAAATCAATGATGTTGAGGCTCCTCCACCGAGGGAGGGATTCATCTTCTCGTAGGAGCACTCCTCAAGCGTCATATATCCGCCCTCGATCTTGCCGATTAGCCGACCTATGAACATCTCGTCCAAGGAGACGAATGCGTTTTCGTCTGCGGTGAGATGCAGCTCAATCCGTCCCCCATCAAGAACTTTCAATGTCCCGGGATACCGCTTCTCAGGATCAGCGGGCGAGAAGAAAAATCCATTCTTAACGATAGGTTCAAGGACTCGCACATTGCTCTCCTAGCAGATCAATCACCTTTAAAGTCAGACCTCTGACTGGGCTTTCTTATGTGTGCAGGGTAAGCCTGTCCTGCTGCGGCTACCATAGCGTCAACCCAGTCGACCTTGATCGATCAGCAAGCGAAGGGGGGCAAATGTGCTTGGAATTAGAGGTTGGATCCGCGATTAGGTCCGCCACCCCCAGCGGTGATTAAACTGTTCGTCATTTTTCTGAATCTTTTTCGAATCGACTTTTCAGCTTGGTCAATTCACGTCCCTTCCCAAACGTGTCCGAGATTATCCGCATGTCCTCTTCGCTAAGAGCGGATGCGTCGACCGATGTTAACGCTGCATGGGTACCGAGGCTATAGGACAAACGAGCCAGGTTTGTTTTGATCTTGATCGAGGAACAACGCGGCAGTGTTCTCAATAAGGTATGGGCGGTAGCGAGTTTGCTCTCTTGGTTGGTCAGGCGGACGCAGAAAGACTCCAGATTGTCGTTAACCGCGCTGGCAGTTTCCGGTGCTGAGCCGAGTGCCAAGATCCGGATACCAAGATCGATTAGCTGTTGTGGGGCCGGCATTGGATCAAGTGATGTGATCTGACGCCAGAGTCGGCGTCGCCCATCGTCGGTAGCTTCGACGGTAAGGAGGGGCTGCGTCAATACTTGATAAGCCGTCTTGTCCAAGCACTTTGACCATAGCGACAACACCTGATCGGGAGCGTCCACAGTGCCGGAATGTCCTAGCGCAAGCACCTCTAATGTAGATGCGACGCTTTGCGGCAAATCCAGCACCGATATCGCCTTTTTCCACGCTGTTGCCAACCAGGCCACCTCTTGCTCCGAATCCCAATTGATGGGCGTTGGTAGCAGGACAATCTGACTTGGCGAAAGAGGCCTGGCGGCGGCGGTGAAGAAATGCTCCGCCTCGACTGGATGGGTTTGCCATACTTGGCAGGCGAATTCTATGAGCTCAGCTTCACGGTCGGCGGGTACCCGTTTGGCTGTGATCATGGAGTCAAGTGAGAGCAGCAAACCGCGCTTCGCTTCTTTGAGGTTACGCCTGCCGGTACTGATCGCCTCCGTGAAAATCGTGTCGGGCACGTAGCCCGGATGTACCTGCTCGACCGATGGCCATGTCCGTGCGAAATGCTGATGGAGCTGATTATTCTGAGCGGGGTAGCTGCCAGCGGAAGAAAACGTATCTCGCAAACAGGCTGCGATCGTGGCCGGCGACCCATTGAGGTAGATCTTTGAAAGGCCGACCATAACGCTGTCGAGATCATCGGCTGATCGTGATACGAATGACGGCAGCCGGCTCAGCGCGCTATCAAGATGTTCTTGCAGGTTCCCGGTAGTCCAAGAACGACTCGGAATTTCCTCGGAGGCCATCGTGTAAATCTCGCCAAAACCTTCGGGCATCGGAGCGGTAAACCCGGAGTCGAAATAAGTAGTGATCTGAACTTGAACCGCGTCCGGCAATTTGTCGAAGCCCTTCATCAGGGCGCGACAGCAGTCTATCGGCAGTTCGTCAGCCAAACGCTTAACCCAGTTCGTGCTGACCTGGGCGGCAAGCTCAGGGGCACGCTGGGTGATTAGCTCGAAAAGCGCTACCGCATCGACTTGATAGTCTTCTCCGGTAGATAGGTTGTTGCACAGTAAAACAAGATTCGATTGTGCGTCCGTTGTCAGCTCACCAAAACGAGCTGAAGCCACAGCCATTGTCCATTGGAACCCTCGACGGTAATCGATCTCAGGTTTTGGATGAGCCACAAGGTTTTTCGCCACCGCGATCACGCATCCCGAAAGCGTTTGTGCGTCTGCCCTTTGATGCGCTGCCTCTAACACAGTTAGTGCGCAGGCCTGCAGCTCAATTTGCGGTAGAGCCAAATATCTCAGCACGAGTGGCCACAAAATGGATCTGCTCTCTTCACCTTGGGACACCAACTCGGCAAACAGACGACCCACTCGCCCTGCCACCACTGGCAACTTCATCACTTCGCCACGGTTTGCATCCAATTCGTCGGCAACAAGTGTCACGTAGTCCGTACCCAACATCGATAGCAGCATAGCTTCATGATCATCAAGCCACCGCTCCAGCTCTTGGAACTCGAACTGGTAAGAGCCACCACTGAGATTGACATCTCTGACCTTGAGCCAATCGATCAGCTTGCGTTCCTGAGCCGCGGGCAGTCCGTGCTCTGCGCGGACGCTGAGCACGATGTCACAGGCCTTACTAACCATCACCCGGGCTTCGTCTAGGCTCGGAGTCTGCATGGTTTCAAGGCGAAATTCGATGGTCTGGCTGGTCGAGAGTAGATCGTCAATCAACTCTGCAGCGATTTGGCGTTGTTCCTGAGTATTGGCACTTGATACGACGTTGCCAATTCTGTCCAGACCAATCATTGACCGGAGGTCAAGTGACGCCGTGAGCTCGTTGCACAGTTTGCCCAGCATCAGACGCACTGTCCGCGGTGGTAGGCGATCAAGGAGGTTGGCGATTACCCGCATTGCATTATGACGGCGGGCAGTCGTCTCCAAGTGCAGGTCACTGACCAGTTCGTGGAGCAGGTGAGCGTGGTCATCGCTTAGGGCAGCATTATCAGCGCGCGTGGACAGCTGCTCAACCACACCACGAGTATCGCCAGACATCAGCAGGTTGTAGAGAACGCTGGTACCAGCACCAAATTTTCGACTTATTGGATCTTCAGACAGCAGAAGCAGACTCTGAAGAGAGTCCGGCCAACGAATACCAACAAGGCTGGACAGGAATTGACGAAGCTCCCTACAGTCGTCGCGGATGGTCGTTGTCTTACTGTCCTTGTCCAAGGTTACGTAACGCTTACATAGTAACGCTTGGGCCTCAACTGGTTGATCCAGAAGCGATCCCTCATTCACCAACAACTGGGTTAGTCGACCAAGCAGTAACGGGTCACCCTGAAGATCACGATAGAAGTCCGGGAAACTCACCCGGGCAGCACTGAGCGCGCCCAAGGAGATCGGGTGCGCAGTCACCGCACCCTCGTGCAGACCGCCTGGCCGCTCCCCTGCGCTGCCCTCGTATTCACGACGTTTCGCCAACCACCAGGACTGTGCAAAAGCGTTGACGATTTGCAGAGCGTTCCTAGGATCCGCGACATTCACGTGAATCATCCGATCAATCACTTGTTCCGGGCTGGTGCCCGAAGTCTTCAGGTCACTGACAATCTCAGTAAATGACAGGAGATTCTTCAGAGCGAATTGCCTCATGTCGCCTCGAGGTACTGGCGGGATTTCAAGTCGAAATTGGAAGATGCGATCAAGGTACCGACGAGCGTCCATGTGCGTAAAAACGGTACCTGGCTGCTCAGGGTTTTTGCCGCGACCCCGCGCCAGCGCATCGGCAACTTTTGCTTCGTCACACGAGATCACAAACACTAGGCCCAATCCGTGTGGAAGCTTTTCAGATGGGATCTCCATGAACGCCCGGACGGCGTCGAGGCCGAGAACCATTTCTTCTGCTGAGAGCCGATCCAGATCATCGACGAAGATCACCAGGCGCTCGCAAGGGTTTACTTTTCGAAACATCCCCGAGGGCTCCTTGAACGCTTTCAACTGTTCGAGGAGCATCTCTTCGTATTGTTCTGCACTGGCGCTGGGAAGAGAAACCTTAGTGATCGACCGGAAGCTATCGACCTTTGAGGGCTTCAGGTTCTTGAGTAAATAGCTGTAGGCACCGCTTATTGCCAAGATGAAGGTCGATCGAACATAGGGGTCGCCCCATGGGAGGACGGCTAGCCCACCCCACAGCAAACCAAAAAGCAACAGCATGGCCACCAGGAAGGCAGGCAACGGCATCGACCACGCGCGCCACAACTGACAGGCGTACTCTCGAAATCCTTTCCACTGATGCTCAACCTGTGTGATGTTGCGGAAGAGCTTGTCATGAAGTGCCTGTTCGTCTCCCCCAAGCTCGATAAAAACGTGGCGCAGAAGCGCGCGTTTGATGTCCTGATCTTTACCGCCGAAACGCCAGGCATTAAAAGTGATGCTCTTGATGCTAGACCTACGTGAGGGTTTACCGGAACCGTCGGATGCACCGTCGGCGAGGCCTTGTGTGTAAAGCTCTTTGATAGAGCTTTTCCCGGTACCCCATCCGCCGAGTAGCCCAATGCTGAACGGAGGCTTATGGTGATCGGCCTCAATCAGGCTCTGGAGTGCCTGGGAAAAATGCCTGTGACCAAATGCATCCTGAGCTTCGTTTTCGATTTGCCGATCGAGCACTGCCGGCATCGGCTTGTAGGATTCAGGCATGCGTTGCGTCCTTCAACGTGTTGCTGGCGGGCTGCCACTATCAGTCAAGCCTACTGGAAGGATGGAGGGCAACACAACTTTGCCCTTGGTACAAATTTGCAGTGGCAAAATGATATTCCTAATGGAGTCCTGTTGTAATTGGGCTAGAGTCGTTTCTACACATCAATCGGCTTGGCAAGCCGCCATAGTGCGATCACAAGGAAGAGGCTATGCAAATCCAGTACCTGGAGATCGCGAACTTTCGTAAGCTCCTGTCAGTTCGAATCGACCTGGCCAACACCACTACCCTTCTGGTCGGAGCAAACAACAGCGGTAAGTCCTCCGCGATGTTGGCGCTACGCAAGTTCCTGCTTTCTAAAGCGACCGCGTTCCGGCTCCAAGATATGACACTCTCGCATCTCAGAACTATTGATGCCATTGGCGTCGATTGGGAAGCTGCTGATGAAAGTCTCGAAGCCCCTGCGGCGAACGAGTGGGCGCACTGGTTACCTACCCTGGATTTGTGGGTGGAAGCCTCACAAGGCGAACTGCACCACATCAGAGATCTGATTCCCAACTTTGCCTGGAAAGGCGGCCACGTTGGCATGCGCTTCCGACTCGAGCCAAAGGACATGACCAAGCTCTTTACTGATTACCGGAAGGAGCGGAAGCGCGTGAAGCTGCTGCTAGAGGAAATTGAGAAACAGACCGAGGTGGGAAAGACTCCGCTCACCCTGCCACTGTGGCCCCAAAGTTTGCACGATTACCTCAACCGGCGCCTGGGAACGATGTTCGCGATTCGCTGGTACCGTCTCGACCCTGCGCAACTCAGCGCACCAGATCCCAAGACTCGTCACGCCAAACTTCAAGGACTGTCCGCGACCGCTATTCCGCTGGAAAGCAACCCCCTGACCGATCTGATCCGCGTTCACGAAATCAACGCCCAACGCGGCTTTGGAGACAGCGCGGAAGAATCCGTCACCGAAGGCAGAGGTGGTTCGGGGAAAAAGTTGACGGAGCAATTGCGCGCTTACTACAACCGGCATCTGGATCCGGGTGACAGTCCAGACATCTCGGACCTGGAGGCGCTGACAGCCATCCAGGCTGCCCAATCTGCATTCGATTCCCGACTCACCTCCAGCTTCGCCCCTGCCCTCGAAGAAGTCGCAGGCCTTGGATACCCCAACAATTCTGACCCTGCTATCAGGGTAGAAACTCGGCTGTCTCCTACAGACGGGATGAACCACGAAGCAGCAGTATTATTCGAGCTGGACTCAGCCGCAGGCGCGCCCGGCGCCCCTCCCATGCGCTTGCCCGAGACATCCAACGGTTTGGGTTACCAAAACCTGATCTCAATGATTTTCCAGTTAATGGCGTTTCGAGATGAATGGCTGAGAAAGTACAAGAACGCGGAGGAGCAGTGTGACACTGGTGTCGAGCCAATCCACCTAGTGCTGATCGAGGAGCCTGAGGCTCACCTGCACGTCCAGGTGCAGCAGGCCTTCATCAAGCATGCATATCACGTCCTGTGTAATGACCCGCTGCTTAAGAAATATCCGAAGCTCAAAACCCAACTGATCGTCAGCTCTCATTCGAGCCACGTCGCGCATGAGACGGAGTACGCCAATCTTCGGTATTTCCGTAGGCTGCCCGCGGGTATGGCCGACGTACCTATTCCAGTGTCCACCGTCTCCAACCTAAGCACTGTTTTCGGACAGAAAAACCCTCACAAGCAAACGAAGGAGTTCGTGACCCGTTACCTCAGGGCGCAACATGCCGATCTCTTCTTCGCCGACGCGGTCATTCTGGTAGAAGGTGCTGCAGAGCGAATGATGCTGCCTCACTTCCTGCGCAACCACTTCCCCTTCCTGGATCGATGCTACATCACTATCTTGGATATCGGGGGCAGTCACGCTCACCGACTCCGGCCGCTGGTAGACGCATTGGGCATCGTGACCTTGGTGATAACTGATCTGGACGCTGGCCACAAGAAATCAGCGGTACCGGTTCGGCGACAGGCAGATCAGTCAACCAATAACCCTACCCTCCGGCACTGGGTGGCAGCCCGACAACTGGGTCATGACGTGGACACTCTGCTGGATCTGGATAGTGAGCAAAAAGCTGTTCAGATCGATGATTTGTTTGCTATCAGAGTGGCGTATCAGACGCCGATCACCATCCGTCTTCCTAAGACTGAAGTTGATGTAGAGGCCCTGCCCAATACCTTCGAGGACAGCCTGGTACTGAGCAACGTGAAGCATTTTGCGACTAAGCAAGGCCGGGGTTTGACCAAGGCAGTTTCCAACGCGCTGCGTGAGTCGGAAACCGCGGACGATCTGGGGCAGGCGTTGTTCGACGCTCTCAGGAATGGAGACAAGGCGGAGTTCGCTTTACAGATACTGGGGGATCCCAACTTTGCCAAGGTGGCGATTCCCGAGTACATCCGCGAAGGGCTCACCTGGTTAGAGACCAAGCTCAAAAAAAAGAGTAAGGAACTTCTGATAATTCCAACGGCCAGCATCGAGGTGACTGGACAATGAGCGCCATTACCGAGGTTGTTGATGAAGTGAAGCCGACTGCTGATGAGGTTATCAAGGAATGTCTAAACCTAGAGCAGCCACGCAGCTTCTTCCTTTACGCAGGGGCCGGCTCTGGCAAGACCCACTCGCTCGTAGAAGCAGTGAAGTCGCTCAAGGGACGGGAGCAACAGCGTCTTACATTTGAAGGCCGGCAGATCGCGATCATCACCTATACCAATGCGGCCTGCGAGGAGATCGAACGCCGACTCGAGCACGATCCTCTGGTTGAAGTCTCAACGATCCACGCTTTCTCCTGGAGGATGATCAAGGGCTTCAACGATGACATTCGTGAGTGGTTGCGCGTTAAGCTCGCCGCCGACATCGACGAACTGGATGACAAACTCCGTAGGGCGCAAGGAGAGAATAAGACGTCTCGTGCTAATCGGGCGAGCCGGGATAGCAAAGCCCGTCGCCTCGCGGGCCTAGATGAAATCACCGACTTCACCTATAGCCCGACGGGAGACAACCGAAGCAGGCAATCTTTGAACCATAGCGAGGTCATCCAGATGGCCGCGGCGTTCATCCCGAAGCCACCCTTGCTTGATGTGATGGCCGACCGGCACCCGGTGCTCTTGATCGATGAAAGTCAGGATACGTACGGCCCGCTCATGGATACCTTTCTGCAAGCTCAAGCTGCAATCCCTGAAAGGTTCTGCCTAGGGCTTCTCGGCGACACGATGCAACGCATCTACAACGACGGGAAAGTTGGGTTGGATGATGCCATTCCTGCGGATTGGGCCAAGCCAGAAAAGCGCATGAACCGTCGCTGCCCAACTCGAGTTGTCGACTTAATTAATGTGATCCGTGCGAGCGTTGACGGTCATCAGCAAATACCTAAGCCGGGGGCTGCCAGAGGCACAGTACGAATGTTCTGCACACGGCAGGTACCGGGTCAGGATTTCAGCCTGGAAGAGCAGATTGCTAGGCAAATGGCTGACGTCACCGGCGATGTTCAGTGGGCAACCGGTATGCAAGGCCGCAAGACGCTTATCCTGGAACACAAGATGGCTGGGCGGCGTATGGGGTTTGAAGGTGTATTCACGCCGTTGTATGCAGTTGAACACCTAAACACGGGCCTACTGGACGGAACTCTACCCATACTCAAGCTTTTCTTTGAGGGGGTAGCCCCAATAGTAGAAGCGGCTCGAGCGGATGATTTCACGCTCATGGAAGCGGTGCGGCTGCGCTCTCCCTTGCTTGATCCCAAATACTTGGAGTCGGCTGGCACCAACCAACTGGAGGTGCTGGAGTCTGTTGGAAAAGCGACCCAGTCGCTCTGTGAGATGCTTACGGACAATGATCCGTTGATTGGGGAAGTAGCTCAAGTTCTTCAAATGACTGGGCTGCTTGAGCTGCCTGCCCGCTTCGTCGAAGCGATGGCTCTGGGCGCTACGGCTGACGATGCTCCGGAAACATCGGATCGCGAAGCGCTGGAGATTCATGCTTATCGAATCGTCCTGGGACGCTCTTACTCGGAGATGGAGGCGTTCGCTGGCTACGCAAATGGGCTTTCACCGTTCGGCACCCACCAGGGGGTGAAAGGCCTAGAGTTTCCGCGTGTGATGGTCATCCTGAACGATGAAGAAGCAGGCGGTTTTCTGTTTAGCTATGAGAAGCTGCTCGGCGTTACGCCTGCTTCGCCAACCGACGTGAAGAATCAGCGGGCGGGCAAGGATGATTCCTTGTCGCGCACGCGCAGGCTTCTTTATGTGACCTGCAGTCGTGCTGAGGAAAGCTTGGCGATCGTGATTTACAGCTCCCAGCCAGAGATTGCCAAAGCAAGCGTCATTGAAGCCGGCTGGCTGAACGCAGACGAGATTGTCGTGCTTTGAAAATGGCACTGGCTTACAGCCACTGAAGCTGACGATTGCACGATGAAGTCGGCCGGATTCAGCGGGATACTAGGTATGCTAACTGTTGCAGCCTACGCCACCCCAGATCACCGGATCTGGGGTCTGTCATGACCGGTCTGCGCTACGCGCAGCAGCCTGCACATCGGCTCTAAGGAATAGCGACCGCTTAACGCCTCTATGGCGAGGAACTTTACTTCGTGGGTTGCGAGAAGATGACGAGCGACTTCTAAACATCGCTCTCCATGGTGACCTGAGCCGTTTGCTGGCGTAGCCGACGAGCTCCGCACTTTCACCTTGCTGCTCGCACCGGGGGCCCATTTGCCCAGCAGGCTTTCAGCGATGCCTAGCGTTTCGGCCAAGGCCCTCGTCAAACGACCTTCCATCACCCCTCTTCCATGGGTTTCTCAGCGGCGACTATTGAATGACCGTAAGTGATCCATGACCCCCACATTCCAAGCCCGCATTTGATCCCCGATGCTTCGCTCCCGATCTCTTTCTGGAGCCAGCCCCGCCATGATGCGACCCGACGCCAAAGTCGAAAAAGTGTACCTCTACCCCAAGCCGGTGGACTTTCGAAAATCTATCGACGGCCTCGCCGCGTTGGTCGAACTGGATATAAAAGTGGCGGTATTCGATCCAATACTTTTCGTCTTTCTCAACAAGTCCCGCAACCGCGTGAAGATCTTGTACTGGGAGCGCAACGGCTTCTGTCTTTGGCTCAAGCGCTTAGAATCCGAGCGCTTCAAAACGTCGCCCGATGCCACGGACGAGGCGATTATCCTCAGCGTCCAGGAGCTGAACTGGCTGCTCGACGGTTTTGATCTCTGGCGTAACCGTCCTCATCAAGTTTTGACGCCGCGCTACGTGGCGTGACTCGGTATAATCCGGGCCATGATTTCTCTACCCGACGACCTTCCTGATGATCCTGTTTTGCTCAAGCAATTGCTGCTTGAGGCACTCAGTCGCCAGGAAGAATCGGCGCAAGCTTATCAGACCCATATTGTCGACCTGAAAGAACAGATCAAGCTGTTGCGCGACCGTCTATTTGGGCGCAAGTCCGAGCAAACTGTTGAGCCCAACACGCCGCAATTGGCCTTGTTCAACGAGCCTGAAAGCGAACCCATGCCGCTAGTTGGCGACGCTGATGAAGAAGTCGTTGCACCGACACCTCGCCGTGGCAAACGCAAGCCGTTGTCGGCTGAGCTGCCACGTATCGAAGTTATCCATGAACTGCCCGAACACGAGCTGACCTGTGCCTGTGGTTGCCGCAAACATGCCATTGGTGAGGAAACCAGCGAGCAGTTGGATATCGTGCCGATGCAGATCCGCGTCATCAAACATATCCGCAAGATCTACGCTTGCCGAGGCTGCGAAACTGCACCGGTCACCGTCGACAAACCGGCCCAGTTGATCGAAAAAAGCATGGCCAGCCCTAGCGTGTTGGCGATGCTGCTGACCACCAAATATGTTGATGGCTTGCCGTTGCACCGGTTTGAAACGGTGCTAAGCCGACATGGCATTGATATTCCGCGCCAGACTCTCGCGCGCTGGATCATCCAGTGCAGCGAGCACTTTCAGCCACTGTTGAATTTGATGCGCGACCGATTACTGGAAAGTCCGGTGATCCATTGCGATGAAACCCGCGTCCAAGTGTTGAAAGAGCCGGATCGAGACCCGACCAGTCAATCCTGGATGTGGGTGCAAGCCAGTGGTCCGTCGGATCGAAAAGTCGTGCTATTCGATTACACGTCCAGCCGTGCGCAGGAGGTGCCGTTGCGTTTGCTGGAAAGCTATCGTGGCTATGTCATGACCGATGATTACGCTGGCTATAACGCCTTGGCGTTGCAACCGGGCGTGGAGCGCTTGGCGTGCATGGCCCATGCACGACGTAAGTTCGTGGACGCGCAAAAAGTGCAACCCAAGGGCAAGACGGGACGTGCGGATATCGCGCTGACGATGATTAACAAACTGTATGGAGTCGAGCGTGAACTTAAGGTTGCCAGTGATGAACAGCGGTTTATCGCTCGCCAGGAAAAGAGCCTGCCGATCTTGGGGCAGCTGAAAGTCTGGCTGGATAAAACCCAATCCCAGGTGACGCCGCAAAGTGCATTAGGCAAGGCGGTGCATTATCTGGCGAATAACTGGAGCCGACTGGAGCGCTATGTCGAAGCGGGTTATCTGCCCATCGACAACAACCCGGCCGAAAGAGCGATCAAGCCGTTTGTCATTGGACGCAAGGCCTGGCTGTTCAGCGATACCGTCAACGGCGCCACTGCCAGCGCAAAGATCTACAGCCTGGTCGAGACCGCCAAGGTCAACGGCCAAGAGCCCTATACGTGGTTGCGCCACGTACTGGAGCGGCTGCCTCAGGCTTCGTCGCTTGAAGATTATGAAGCCTTGCTGCCGTGGAACTGCTCGCCAGAAATGCCACGGTAAACCGTTAATCGTAAGCGTCCGGCCAAGTCACCTTCCGAACTCCAGCATTAAGGGCGATGGTGTCCGCGTCTATTTAAGCGGACGCGATCACCCTTATCGCCAGGATTTCCATGCGCCAACGAAGCTCTTATCCGAAACCATTCAAAGCCCAAGTCGTTCAGGAATGCCTGCAACCTGGCGCAACCGTGTCCAGTGTCGCCATCAGTCACGGCATCAACGCCAACGTCATCCGCAAATGGATGCCGCTCTATCGAGACCAACTCGCCCCAAACTCGCTACCAGCCTTTGTCCCGCTGAAGGCTGCTCCTAAACGGCCAGCGGAAACGTTGGTGATCATTGAGTTACCCATGGCCGGGCAAGTGATCACGGTGAAGTGGCCAACCTCAGATCCTGAGGGCTGCGCGCAGTTTATTCGGACTGTCGCTCAATGATCCGTATTGATGCGATCTGGCTGGCCACCGAACCGATGGATATGCGCGCCGGCACGGAGACAGCATTGGCCCGGGTGATCGCGGTGTTCGGTGCGGCGAAGCCGCACTGCGCTTACCTCTTCGCCAATCGCCGGGCCAACCGGATGAAGGTGCTGGTGCATGATGGCGTGGGTATCTGGCTTGCAGCACGGCGACTGAATCAGGGCAAGTTCCACTGGCCGGGCGTTCGCCATGGAGCTGAGGTCGAACTCGACAGCGAACAGCTTCAGGCCTTGGTACTGGGCCTGCCCTGGCAGCGTGTCGGCGCAGGCGGTGCGATTACTGTGCTGTAAACGCCGGCCATTTGGCCGGTCTACTTGTCGCCGTCCCGTGCCGGCTCTGGCACAATCAACGGCATGACGTCTTCGCCCAACCTCGACCAGATGACCCCGAAACAGCTACGTGCTTTGGCGGCGCAAGCGTTGCAGTTGCAGTCCCAGATCGAGGTGATGAGCAAGAAGATTCAGAACGATGGAAGCATCATCGAGCAGCTCACTTACGAAATCGCCCTTCTCAAACGCCACAAGTTCGCCAAGCGCAGCGAGCAAATCAGCCCGGCGCAAGGCAGCTTGCTAGATGACCTGCTCGACACAGACCTTGAAGCAATTGAGGCCGAGCTAAAACAGCTCCTCCCAGCTGCGCCACCGGCCGAACCACGGCAATCTCCCAAGCGTGCACCATTGCCGCCGCAGTTTCCGCGCACGGTGATTCGCCACGAACCCGAAAACACCCAGTGTGCCTGTGGCTGCAAACTTCAACGCATCGGTGAAGACGTCAGCGAGAGGCTGGATTACACACCGGGCGTGTTTACCGTCGAGCAACATGTGCGTGGCAAATGGGCCTGTCGTCAGTGCGAAACACTGATCCAGGCGCCGGTGCCGGCCCAGGTTATCGACAAAGGTATCCCGACTGCAGGCTTGCTGGCCCACGTGATGGTGGCCAAATTTGCCGATCACTTGCCGCTGTACCGGCAGGAGATAATCTTTGCCCGCGCCGGGTTGGCAATTGCTCGCTCGACCCTGGCCCAGTGGGTCGGACAAACCGGTGTGCGACTCCAGCCACTGGTCGATGCACTGCGTGAAGCGGTGCTAAACCAGGGCGTGATTCACGCCGATGAAACACCGGTACAAATGCTCGCGCCAGGCGAGAAGAAAACCCACCGGGCCTACGTCTGGGCCTACAGCACGACGCCGTTTTCGACGCTCAACGCAGTGGTTTACGACTTCAGTCCAAGCCGTGCCGGCGAACACGCACGCAACTTTTTGGGCGACTGGAACGGCAAGCTGGTCTGCGATGACTTCGCTGGCTACAAAGCCGGTTTTGAGAAAGGCATCACTGAGATCGGCTGCATGGCTCATGCCCGCCGCAAGTTCTTCGACCTGCATGTCGCGAACAAAAGCCAGTTGGCCGAACAGGCGCTGCACTCGATTGGCGGTTTGTACGAGGTTGAACGCCAGGCTCGGGACATGAGCAATGAAGACCGTTGGCGAATACGTCAGGAAATGGCGGTACCGATCAGCAAAACACTGCATGACTGGATGTTGGCCCAGCGCGACCTGGTACCCAATGGATCAGCCACGGCCAAAGCCCTCGACTACAGCCTGAAACGCTGGGTAGCGCTGACGCGCTACCTGGACGATGGGGCTGTGCCCATCGACAACAACCAGGTCGAGAACCAGATACGGCCATGGGCACTCGGACGCTCGAACTGGTTGTTTGCCGGGTCGCTGCGCAGTGGCAAACGGGCGGCGGTGATCATGAGCCTGATCCAGTCGGCGCGCATGAATGGGCATGATCCGTATGCCTATCTCAAAGATGTGCTGACGCGGCTGCCGACACAACGGGCCAGTGAGATCGGCCAACTGCTACCGCATCAGTGGGTGCCGGCCTGAATTACGCAAGGTGAGTTGGCGTGCGCTTACGGAACACCCCTTTCTTATCGTGTCGGGTCATACGAGTTGACTACCGCATCCCACTGCATTTCATGGTCTTCGACCGCAACATTCCATTCGCAACCAGACACCGCGATACGAATGTCCGATAAGCACTTACACCAATGTTGTATGCCAACCCATGATGCGTCTTCTTGGTTATCAGGGAGCTTAGTGGCGCCCGAAAACACGAGGCCCTTCTTTAGAAAACGACTCGGCTCCAGGTTTGTTGAGAAATCGAATGACTCCCAATTTAGGCCAGAGCCGAGGGAGAAGAATCGTTCGATTTGATCGTCTACACAGTAGCGACGAACAATCTCCTCAATAACGGTTACCTCGTTCGAGCTGAGCGGGGCCTTTCGCCAAGCAGTGTAATAGATGGATATTGCCAAAATGCGCCCTCAGAGTCGGTAACCGTGATTGGGATGAAGGATACCGGGCTAGCGTCCGTTCGACTACGCAAGGTGTGTTAGCCGGACACTTACCGTTAATCCACTGTTGGGTAGGTGGGGTTTATGGATCGCATACGAATGACCGACCGACTCACACAATGGATCGAGTGAGTGCATCACTGGGGCTACCCAGAAAAGCTGTAATGGGTAGATAACACACTCTTCCGATCGGTAGTATTGAACTCACTAATGCTCGGATCAATCAGAGCAATTTTTCTTTCGAAAGCTTTCAAACTTTTCTGTAGTTGTCGAAGACATTGAAATTACGTAGCTGTTAATTTCAGCACTAAAAACTCGCCCATCTCTTCTGCAAGCACGACCATACCAAATAATGGATTCATGAGGTGCGCCACCAATATCAACCGATGATATTTTCATCCCGTAATATTGCTCATCTACGCCTTCGGCGTCTTTAACAACACTTGCTCCGCGCCTTTTCATCTCCACCAACTTCATCTTCCCCTTGTCAAGGACAAAGGGCAAAGTCCCCGCCACCGGAACACCATCATCCGGTATAAAATAGCCTTCCCCAGTATCATCCTGACCTACAAGCAATTGTATTTCAGTTACTAAATAAGGAGCATTTCCACCGTTAAAGAAAGCCAATTTCGTATTTGCCAACTGCTCTTCACTTTGAAAGTTGACATCAAAGCTTAAAATCCTGATATTGGCATCGTATACCACCCTTAAATTTAAATATATACCGAAAATGGAAACCGCCAAGGCAAGAATAGAAACTACTATAGCCTCCCGATCTTTCAACGTCAAAAACCATCTATACACGACTTCAACACACTTATCCATTCAATATAAGTCCGCGCTTCAATATAATCTTCGTCTTACTGCCAACGTCAGGCGCCCTAAACTGCCAGGTAAAAAATTGAGGGTTGGCAGGCCAGCATGTCGGTTCACCAACCTGCATTCCCCTCTTTTTCAGGGACGCTATGCGGACATCGCATCGATCATTCCTCAACAGGCGTTAGAACAACTGCTGGATCCAGCACACGACCCGCAGGTACTGCAAATCGGGCGTTAATATTAACCACTGGGTCAAGGGTCAAATCTAACGCCCAAAGCGGTGTTGTGAGATTAATCGAGATGTCCTCCAAGAGGTCTTTGAGTCGATTAGCCGATCTATAGCGGCTATACCAGTCATGATTCTCAGCTTCTACGCCCACCAAGATCTCACGCCCGTGCAGGGTGACCGAGGTCAAAACCCGCTTCTCATCGAGCTCCTCCTCCCCTGTCCCCTCCTCTGGCTCCGATTGGACGACAATCATGCGCCGTTGGTAATCACCAAGATAACCATCTTGACCCAGCTTGCCACGGGGAGTTGGGTTAAGCTCGGGTTCCATCAAAATCTCAAAGCGTTTTGCTGGGCGTCAGTATCAGAGCGCTCCGCATCGCGATCCCAAGATAGGGCAATCTGCTCAAGCATCGCCCTCGTCCGAACAAATCCCGCAGATGCCTCAGCCCACTCCCGTGTTTGCTTAGCCAATGCGCGCTCCTGGTCGCCCCCTTCGCCTATCGCCTTGCAAAATACTCCCCTCATATTGAAGCGCTCGATGCTAACCCCGCGCTCGACCTGGGTGGACGCCAAGGTTTCAATCACATTCCGAACAGCTTGATGAGGCCAAGCACCATCTTGTGTGCTCAGTGGGGAGTGTGCCAGAACCTGCCCGATCAGTTGATCCGTAATCTCTGTACGATCCTGCTCCCTAGACAACCTCTGAACCTCGAGACACCACTCGAGCAATGCCGTCTCGTCAACCTCCTCCTCCGACTGGCCTGGGAGCGTCTTTAAGCTCTTGAGCAAGCGGTAGGCATTCGAGGCGTAATTTTTCTCTTGCTCGGAAATCTCTCTCGGCTCTTCACTCTTACCCCTAAACACCTTGCAAAGCATTTCTACAAAGAAGCTTGGTTGCTCGATAAGAAGCCGGTGTAAGACCTTTGGGTCATTTCGAAGAACAGGGAAGTAGGCAAACTCCAGAGCAGCCACCTCAGCTAAGGAGATGTCCATGCGGGCAGACAAATTCAAGATGGCTTTTTCGACCTCATAAGAACTCAATCCAGCCTGGGCAGGCCCCTTAGAATTCTGCTCAGTGATGCTGTTCTTTAGCAGCGAAACAAGATCAGCAGTAGGGACGTCAGAAAGACGCCGCGAGGCCGCACTCAGAGCTGCGGCCGGCCTGCGTGCACATCTATATTTTTCTATAGCAAACGATAGATCCCGAACGTTACCTTCTACCTGATGAGCGGTTTTCTGCGCCCAGTAGGAGTTCTCAACCTCTTCTCCGAACGATGCAACATACGACCAGGCTCGTGCGCTTTCTGGCAGCGACTCGAGTACCAACGCTAAACGAGACGAGCTCAAGGCAGAGCTTTGAGCAGAGGATCGGCCAGCTGCTTCCCAAGGCTGGCCCAGACGGCTAAAGCCATCAGCCAACACTGCTCCGGCAATAAGCTCAAGCTCTGCTACAGAGCTTGTGACGATCTTTTCGAATAGCTCCACGAGGTCGTCGTAAGGTAACTCTAGCCCTCGGCAGGCATAGCCAACAAGTCGCGGAATTTTGACGCGCGCCATCAGGTCAAGGAGCCCTTGCACGCCGTGCGCCTCTCGAATAGCTCGCAAAGCATTCAGGCGAGCATCCTCAACTAGTTTGATTGAGTCGACATCCTCATCGGCCTGCCCCTCCACGGGTGGCATCCAATCATCGAAAAGCCAGCTGTAGTGTTCAAACAACGTTGTGGGCTCATACCTGTCCACCAAGCTTGCAAGTTGCCCCAGTCGCTCCTCAGGGATAGCCCAGTCGAATCTAGAGAATTTCTGGTGACGCTTCACCTCCCGATTCAGAGTTTTCCAGATCTGTGTATGGGGCTCCTTTGGTGCGGAGTTCAGAGCGCTATCAAGACCGTTCACGACTGCTTCAAAAGCGGAATCTTGAAGCATCTCAAGCGAGTCGATAATAGATTTCCACCGTTCATCACGATGGCCCGCTTCTATGATCGCGAGCTCGACAATCTTGCCTTCGCTTTCCCATACCAAACCGTAAGTCAGGGTTTCGCCGCCGCCGTCCTCATACTCCCGAAATTTTGGCTTTTCAGTGGCGGAACTGTTGTCGCCAGATCGTGGAAGAAGTGTCTCGAGCAAGGGCCAGGCGATCGTGGGTACGTCTTTCACGACTGCCTGCAAAGCAGCTAGCCGCCGCGTTGTGTTGACTCCAGCGCTGGGTATCCATGAGAGAAAAATGGCTCGCAGGCTGTTAATCGGCCGGTTGCTCATCTTCCCGCCAGGATCAATGGCAGCAAGCTCCGCTAGGCAACGCACGGCTCGATCAAATGTTTCAGGAATCCAAGCCAACACCTCCAGAGCCCAGAGTAGGCCGCAGTGGTAGGTAACAGGGGTTAACATCCCTGGATATTCATCGAAGATCGGGCGGATGGAAGGCGATGCGCCCTCAAGCTGACGCTCAAGGGCCTCGAGAAAAAAATTAGGGGATGCTTCCGCAAGCAACGCTAAATCCTGACCCAAACTCGCCATAAGCCGATGGTCAGATGACAGCTCCGGCAATGAACGGACGAGGTCATCAACGAAGGTCTTGGGACTTCCGCCGAGGACTGTGAATTTAGCCGGAGCGTGCAGCACCGCCATGTGCAGCAACGTAGTCATCAGACCATTTCGCAGGTGCTCGCTGTGGGCCGTATCACGCTGAGCATGACGGACGAACGGCTCATCTGGACTTGGCGGTTTATGCGATCGCACAGCGGCGGCAAAAACGGTGGTAATCGCATCCTTGAAAAGCTGAAGGTGCCTGCGGCCGACATACGGAGCGAGGTAGAGGAATGCATCCACCGGAGCTCTAGTCGCCCATAAATTGCCAACGTTTTCGATAGGTGAATCTGGCATGACTAGGTATTTGCGAAGCTCATCTTCCGCATCCTCATAGTTTTGCTGACTGAGCGACGAAATAATGGACTGATCTTCCTCTGCATCAGATGCCCACGCGCCGGCAAGCATGACAGGGATGAGTGGTTTCGTGTCATCGAGCCATTTAGGCTTCACTGCAGTGCCACTGGGGTACTGCCTAGCTAACACTGCCAGACTCCGTCCACATGTCCGTGCCGCTTCGTACCCTTGATCCTCGGTCATCCCCATCTTCGCGATTGCGATTCCGAGTTCTCTGCTGGACGGACGGCGCAGCTCGATGTGCCCATGGGTCTTGTCATCGGCGCCGGCGCTCACCACGGTTGGCCCTCGCAACAGCATTTGCCCCACACACTCACAGGCAGTGTTTCTAGGTAAGTAAATGAGACCTGATTTGCTCAAGAGAGCATTTGCGGCATCTGCCGTATCAACAATCAGCGTGCGAGACTCTAGGTACTGCCGCACTGGTTCCGGCGCACTGCGTATGGCAGCCACTGTGAAAGCGATCACCTCATCGGTGGTATCGGCAGAATATGCCAGCCGCCCACCCTCTTGTCTTAGCTTCTGCAGAAGCTCTTCCGCCTGCTTTTCACGACCAGCCAATAAGACGTCTTCAACAAGCGCTGGCTCAAAACGGGTCGAGAAAGACTGCCAAAACTCCTCTGTGCTGAGTATTCCGGCCGGAGGAGCGATTTCAAGCTCAAACTTGGCCCAGCGGGAAGCAACGGCTGGGCATTTCGAGAGCCAATCTTCCAGCAGGGTACTCTCCAAATAGACGATGCCCTTCCAGTCTCCGCTCGCATTTTTTCCTGCTAGCCAATCCTCAACTTTTTCGCTCGTATCGTTCCATGTCCGTGGCGTAACCAAAACCAAGGTAGTGTCTGCCCTTTCATCAGCACTCACCTCAGCGGTACGCTTGTCATAGTCGGTGTTCGCCTTGCTCTTCCCGACCCCACTGGTGCCAAACTCCCAGATCGAACGTCCGTCAGGAACAAAAGGTGAGGTAGAGTCCGCGTCCAGGTATCCGTCGTATCCACGCACCTGGCCCTTGTCTCCTTGAGGAAATCTGATTCTTCTAATTTTTGGCGAGGTCGCCCAGATCAAGTCTGCTACTAGACCAGGTATCTGGACGCGAGATTGAAGTGTGTCAGCCCATTGCTCCAACTGAAGAGCGGTAATCCATTTCAACGCCAGTCTCCTTTCAGTGCTGTAGCAGGTGGCCGAATCGCCCACGGTCCTGCGGCAAAAGGCCACTCTACTCCACCGGCCAATGCCATTACCACTTATCGACGCCTCACCTCCACGGCTGGAGAACATGGGCAAGTGGATCTGCAGTCGACGAGGCGACCCCTAGCAGCTCCAAGCTTGTTTGAACCGCCCCTAGTTTCGTAGACACTCCAAGCCTCATAGACCGGCCGAGTTCCGGACTTATGTGAAGGTGGACGGAATAGCCACCCAATGGCTACTCAATTACGCTTGCTCCAGACCACGATGCGCTTGGCCTCAGATTTCACAGCACCCACGAAACTTCTTGCAGCGAGGGCATCAATCAGCCGGCGATCTATATCATGAGCCGGCAAGTTCACGCGCCGTTTGTTGAGTAACGCCTGATACTCCTCGCCCACGAGCGGCAATACTCCAGCCGTTTCTGGCCAACTGCAGCCCATCGAGAGAGCATGGATCAGCATGTTGATCCTTTGCTCTCTAGAGAGCGCCCCGTCCGGGAGCAACTTCAGCAGCGTCGGGAGGTAGGCCTCCGGGAACCGCAATCCATCTCGGGCCGCGTGATCACACGCTCTAGCCAATGCTTCAACGGCACCGTCGCACGTGTCATAGGCGTCGTAAGGAATGCCCGACCATATCTTGATGCTCTCAGCAGTCGAGCACACCTGTGCGTTGGTCAGTTCAAGGGCCAACGACACCGGCAACGCCGACATGTCCATCTGTTCACGGGCGACGCCCCACCGGCGGATGAGGTAAGCCCCTAGATAAGAGAAAGCGTGATCGGCAATGAAGGCCCGAATTTCCTCCCTGTACTCGACCATGTCACCATTGGCGAACATCGCCCACCGATTGCGAGGCGCCGCGGTGTCCATGACAACGCTTGGGCTCAACACCACCTTCGAGAAAAGCGTTCGTAGGGTTGCATTCTCGACTTGCGGCGTGCGAACGAGGAAAGTCTGCAAGCCAGCGTTGCGACTGGCGTCCTGCCACAACTCTTCAGCCAACTCTTGAGCGTTGTGCTTGAGAAACTCCGCGAAATTATCCAACGCCGACTCGCCCAAATCGACGAAATCTGCGGATTCTTTGTCAGCTATCAGAGCCCGATTGAAGTACGTCCAAGCTGCATTACCCACAGGCCGAACACGTCCCGCCATCATCATTTTCGCCCATAACAAGGTCGGTACCGCGTCAAGGTCAGTCACACTGCAGGTCGTCTGTTCGAGCAATACCTGTAGTGTGTAGGCTTCACTCTGGCAAAGACCGAACAAGGCCACGAGCGATTCCGGTGTCTCTTCGAGCGATCCATCCTGGCTCACGAGCTGAGCCACGAAACCGTCCGGGTTTTCCTCGATCAGGGTGTCCATGCCAGTGACTTCCAGCTTGCTAAGCCGATGGTACGTTACCCTAACGCTCTGATTTCCCGGATCCAGTGTCTGGCAGAGCAATTGCAGCATTTTGAGGTTAAGGGCCAAACAACCCCACTCCACCATTTGCCGCAAATCTCCAGACGAGGCACTCGAATCGAGGTTGGAGAATTGCGCTGGCAGCTCCCTGACCCACCTCCATCCGTTTTGACTACTCGCAAGCTTCGCTGCAAGAACCGAAGCATCACGCAGCTCATTGATAGTCTTCCTCAACCGGCCAGACTTATCGTCGAGGGTCTGCATCTCCTTGGGCGTCAGCGCATCCAGAAGAGCAATGAGGAACTGCTGCCGCAAGGTGGATGTTTTGAATCGATCATGGCTGAGCAGTAACGGAATGAGATCGCGATCTGCGCCATACATTGCTCTCATAAGCGCAGAACCGTACGTCCCAGGAACAATCGGTGCTACCGCCTCAGCGAAACGCTCCTTGTAATCATGACCGCTTCGGAGGATCAAGCGAAGTTTGTCCCTTCTGGCAACCATCTCATCCTTGCGCGACTGCAAAAGCTCATGAATAAGATCGACCATAATACCGCGCCCGCCATCTACCGAATCCAGATCCAGCTTCCTGATCACAAGCTCCGGATTATGTATTGGAGTGGTCACGTCGTACTCCTCCCCCCTGACAAGCCCCATGATGAGGTTTTTATCCGATTGGGTGAGTGATCCCTCGTAGAAATATCCGAGGTAATCGACGTAATCCGTGTCGAGGAAACCGCGGTGAACGAGGAACGTTATGAGCTCTAGCCCTTTTAGGCGTTTGGCAAGCTCTGCGCCGTACCCCAGGAAAACGATCTGCCGAAAACCTGCCGTTTTGAGGCGTAGCACTTTGCTTCGATTCGTTTCAAGTTGCTCATCCAACTCATCGAGCGAGGTCTGAAAGCGTTGCAGGCGCTCATCGTAACGTGCCTCTTGCAAAGCCTTTTTAGGCTGGACAGCTTGGCCGTTATCTTGCCAGTGTGAAATCACAATTGGTTGCACGCTTCGACATGCTACTACCTGGGCGAATACAGGATCCGATACAAAGTCCAGTAGCGTGACCGTAGACCCGCCATCCAGCCGCACGTGGTTTGCAGTGGGTTTGTTCCCAAGTTTCAAAATCTCAAACCAGACGGACAAACGTAGATGCTCCACGCTATCGGCCACCTCGTCTTCACGTGCCGCACGCTGATCCTCTAGCGCTTGAGCTGCCGTTTCGAGTAAGTCGGTTTCGGCTTTTACCCACTTCGCGTAGCCATCAATGACGCCATAGATCGTGCCCCGCCGCTTGACCAAGTCCGCATAGGCATTGGGGTGCAGATTTCGGATCGCAACCATCGCAAACAGCTTGTTGGGATCCAGCTCCAGACCGTCCTTAGCCAGTACGTTCGCGTAGACGTCATACTCGTTGACGATGTTCTTGATCAGCCTCATTTCGTCGATGTAGTAGCACACCGTCTCGATGAGTTTGAGATTCAAGCCATCATCGAGCGGTTTGCCGGCCACCTGGCGGGCCTTCATGAGCTCGACCAGCTTTTCCCTGGAGTTCTCGGAGTTGATCACTGGGATGATGGGGATAATGAGGTCGAAGAATTTTGTCTTGTCCGTGACCGTGAACAGCTCATCACGGATGGCGTAGACGAAATGGACAGGACGCTTGACCTGGGGTGATCGCTGGATGATGAAGTTGATCTCTCGCAGCCTGAAGAAGATGTCCTGGATGTCGAAGCGATCCAGGTCTTCAATGACCACCACGTTGATATCACTGCGCTCGAAGCAGTAGATGATTTCATCGACGTTCTTATGAAGCACCGAGCCATGGTGAGTCGCTTCAAGCTTGCCTCCCTTGAGGGTCAGCCCATCGATGGTAAACAGGGACATGAACCTCAACCCGGCGTACAACAGATAGATTGCACCAATCGCCACTCCAGCCAGCGCTGCAGACTCGGGAAGAACCATTAAGCCCTTGATCAGCCATTCAAGCGACACGGTTTTTATCATCGCAAGCTTGGGTACATAGAGCCTCAAGGCGCAGACGGCAAGCAAAGTGAACCCCAGGGTGCGCATGCTAATACTGAAGTTTGAGGCCTGGGCTATCCGTTTCAGTCGAGTCTTGGGCACTTTCGCTGCGGGCACCGCGTAGAGCAGTTGCTGGACGATGGTCTCTTCAATGCGATTGACCAGATCGACATCCCCAGGTGAGTGCTCGCCCCCGGTAACAGCCGGGCCCTCAGGTGCGGAGTCAGGGTCGGGAGGTTGGCCACTAGGCTGAGGAGTCAAACCCAAGGTGGGTTTGCTGAAGGTCGCGAGGGACACATAGGTGTGGTTGAACTGTGGATGGTTGCTGAAGAATGTCTTCAGCACGCTGCTCTTACCCGCGCCATAGCTACCTGTGAGCGCGATGTTCAGAACATCGGAGTTTTCCAGGGCATGTAGCAACTCGCGCTCATACCGGGCCGATCGGCCGTCCGTGACAATGACGGGGGTCAACGGCTCAAAGAAAGGATCAACGTTGCCTCTCTGATGCCGTGTGGACAGCACCCTCCACGCAGCTCTCCCTCCAACCACAAGCGCTTCCCACGCCAGGCCTAGACGATTTTTGATAGCTCCCAGCATCTACCCAGATCTCATGCAATGGCCTTCCGTGTCCCGCCGAGCAGGCGAATGACCGCTAATAATATGCAGCGGTGGCGCTGCAACAAAATCCAATAGCGGCTATATGACATATTCGGTCACGAAACACCACGCAAGCGCACCCCGTACCGCCGTCGAACATACCTCCACCATCATTGGATGGACGGATAAAGGTCGGGGCGACGAGACTAATGACCGGGGGAAAGCTAGGTCTATGAACACTAATCGATGAACAGTCGCGCTGATTTAGAGACCATTGAGTCAGCAATCTCGGGCCCTTGATCGACTTATGAACATATGACATCGCCCACTTGTTAAACGGTGTGTTTATGACGCTTCTTTCCAATTTGTCACCTGTACCTAAACTGTGACCGCTACCCTCTTTACCGGAATCCGGCGAAAGTTAACTGGAAACCGATGTGTATTTGGGTTGAGTTTGCTATGCCTGGGAAACTGCTCCTAAACTTGAGGATATTTTCTGTTTTGGATTTACAGCTGCGAGCCCGCAGAGGCTTGGTCGCGGGTTTTCCACAGCGACAGCAGCACCCCCACCAACAGCAGCCCCAGTGTCACGCTCAGGGAAATGACCGCCGGAATCTTACCGATGATGCCGACCAGGAATATCTTGCCCCCGATAAACACCAGCACCATTGCCAGCGCGTACTTGAGATAGGCGAAGCGGTGAATCATCGCCGCCAGGGCGAAATACAACGCACGCAGGCCAAGGATGGCGAAGATGTTCGAGGTGTAGACGATGAAGGGGTCTTGGGTGATGGCGAAGATCGCTGGCACGCTATCCACGGCGAACACCAGGTCGGCACACTCGATCAGCACCAACGCTAAGAACAACGGCGTCGCCCAGACCACGGACTTGCCGCTGGCATCCGTCTGACGGACAAAGAAGCGCCCTTCATGAAATTGCTCGGTCACCCGCATGTGTTTGCGCAGGAGCTTCACCAGCAGGTTTTTGCTAAGGTTCGGATGGGCATCGACCTTGCTGAACAGCATCTTCACTCCAGTTAACAGCAGGAAGATGCCAAACACATACAGAATCCAGCTGAACTCGGCGATCAGCGCCGCCCCCAGGCCAATCATGATCGCGCGCAGCACGATGACACCGAGAATGCCCCAGAACAGCACCTCGTGCTGATACCTACGCGGGATAGAGAGGAAGCTGAAGATCATCGCCATCAGGAACACGTTGTCCATCGACAACGATTTCTCGATCAGAAAGCCGGTGTAGAAATCCATCCCGGCGTCAACCCCCTTGACCTGCCAGACCCAGAGGCCGAACAGCAAGCCAGCCGTGATATAGCCAGCAGACAGCAGTAGACTTTCAGTAACGCCGATTTCTCGCTGCTCACGGTGTAGCACCCCGAGGTCGAAGACCAACAGGCCTATCACGATGCTTATAAAGACTAGCCACAACCAAGTGGCGGTGCCGAGGAACTCGGCCAGGAAGAACGGTTCTAGGGCAGTCATGAGCCCCTCCTCCAAGTGTCGAAGTTATACAAACTGCAACTCCGACATGGCAGCGGGTGGCTGTCAGAGGGGCCCGGCATTGCGACATCAAATCTAGAGAGACGCGTGCGGTTTCTCAATCACACAAAAGTTGCAAGTTATTTCAATCTGGTAGGCCGCATCAGAAGTCGGAATGCCGATATGCAGATTGGCAATTGCTTACCAGTTGACCTGTTCCAGGAAGCCTAAAACCGCTGCCGAAGTTGCCAGCCAATACAGCTGAGATGTTTGGGCGCACCGTAAACCTCAACTCATCCTTGATAGCTTAAGGCCATCAGTCAATAATCACGCCTTCTAAAAAGCACATAAGGATTTGCTGTGAAGAAGCTCTACTTGGCTCTACCGTTCTGCGCCCTGCTGCTACAAGGCTGTGGTGTGACCATGACCCGCTATGAACCCAACTTTCAGAACGTTCAGCAGCTCAAGCAAAATGCACCCATGCAGCCTCTGCGCGAGACGCAGGTGAATGCGGATTCAGGTCAAGGGTCGCTGATGGTGCGCCTGAACCCGATTTCGTCGCCCGAGGGCAGTGTTCCACTGCACATTCAGGCCGCGATCAACGATGAGCTCCGCCAGGCGGGTCTTTTGGACCCTCGTGCTGACCGGCAGCTGCAGGTTCAGTTGGTCAAGAGCCAGCTCACCGCAGGCATAGGCAGCGGCCATGGCGAGGTGGCTGCGCGCTTCACGCTGCGTAAAGGTGATCAGGTTCTATACGAAACCACTAAAGACGTGCAGCGTGATTGGGACAGCAGTTTCTTTGGTCCGATCGCCATTCCGGCGGCCGCGAACAACTACAACCCTATGCTGCAAGACTTGCTCAAGAGCTTGTACAGCGACCCACAGTTCACTCAAGCGTTGAAGTGATCAAAAAAAGAGCCGCGATTGCGGCTCTTTTTCTTTCGGTGTCAGCCCCGTGGAATATGGGTGTCGACAGCGGAGTATTTTATGCGGTTGTTGTCGACCCAGTTCTTCAACAGCGCATTGACCTGGCGGTTGAAGGTGTCGGTGATGGCAGCCTTGGGCGTATTACTTGCCAGGGGCAGGAACCAGATGCCCATCCAGGTGTTGACTGCATCATGATTGCTGGTCTTGCCCAACGACTGACCCTGCTCGTCCAGGGTTTCCAGGCTCATGGTGTACTGGTCGGTCGCCAACGCAGGAATGATCGTGAATGTGAAGCCACTGAGGAACGCCAGGACCATTTGCCCACCACCTGGCGCATGGTTATAGACCTTCAATCGAAGACTGTAATCGCCCGGTTGTTTCTGGAATTCGTCAAAGACCACGCGCCCAAAAAGCCCTGATTCATCAAAGGTTCGCTTCAGATCGGGCTTGAGCATGTCGCGAGCCTGCGGTACCTCGGTGGCCTTGGCATTGTCGGGATCGCCCTGATAGAAATCGAAATCGACATAGACGTTCGGCTTGTTCGAGTAGCTGGCCATTGAAGGCAGACTCACGGGGGCTACTTCATCTTTGGTGAAACTGGCGCATCCACTCAGGCTCAAGGCCAGGGCGAGGCCTATGGCTTTTGCAAATTGCATATCGACTTCCTTGCGTAATTTGACTGATGCCGCTCACAGAGAGGGGCACGAATTCTAGCGGGATCCGCCTAAAAGCAAAAGGCCATCATCTTATTGCACACACGCCGCTTCGCAATTACCTTACATGCTCCCAGACGATATGAACCTTCGCCCCATCCGGGCGGCGAAAATCTTCTACCATCCGGTTGCCGTCGACCTTCAACTGCAGGTCGTCCCGGGTGCGCACAGCGCCCACCCAGTTCGGGAACGTAGCCCCTTCGACGGTGTTGCCCGTGAACTCACCGTTCTGGTCGACCGTATATCGCCCGAAAAAGCCGATGCCCCCCGCCATCGCTGCTCGGTTTTCCTCATCGGTGCCTTCGCCACGAACGTTGGATCGAAATGCCGGCACGCGTGGATCCGTGAGTACTTCGACAAACGTCAGCTCTGGCGTGAAGACGAGCCAACCATGAGGGTCGGGGCCATAAGCATTCGATTTAATGCCGTGGCTCTCAACGGTTGCACTGATCATGCGCCATGTTCCGACCACGGAATTTTCTTTGCCCGCAAACACACTGGAGCACACCGAGAAGGCAATCACCGCTACGACCGCCAGTACCTTGTTTTTCAGACTCATCCGCGTCACCTTTCCTCGCCGCAACGACGCGGCAGACAATAGAGTGGGTTTCATTCTGGTCGGCACAGTCTTCATGCCCTGGCCGCGACGGCCGCCAAGCGTAGCTCCCGCAAAGTGGCGTTATCCGCCCTCCTCCCCAGTTGCCAGCCCAAGTAACCCCACAGCAGTGCGCAGCAGGCGCCGATTATCGCGGCCGGGCCGGCGCCTTGTCCCAGGAGATCGAGCAGGCTCTTGGCCCAGCCGCTCATGGCGTCACCTGCGCGATAAACCACGGTGTCGATGAAGTTCTTGGCCTTGTATTTACTCTCGGCATCCAGCGGCGCGAATAGCATTTCCCTACCCGGTCGGACGAACGCGTATTCGCCGATCCGCCGCACGATCATCAATGCCGCCAGCAGAGCAAACCCCGGCGCCAACGCCAGGCCGAGGAAGCCGATGCACATGAGCAGCGGCACGACGGCCAACAAAGTACGCACCCCCAGCCTCGGCGCGATGCGCCCGGTGATGAACAGTTGGGACAGCAACGCACCGGCCTGCACGATGATGTCGATGGTGCCGAAGATGCGCACTTGCGCCTCGCGATCCGGGTAGTGCTCGGCCACCAGACGCGCCTGCTCGAAATAGAGAAAGGTGCTGACCGTCGCCAACAACACCACGAAGCCGGCGATCCCCAGCAAGTAAGGAGACCTGAGCACCGCCGTCAAACCGCTGAACGGATTGCCGTGCAATGGCTGCCGTGGGCTTTGCGTCGGCGCAGCGCCCGGACGGCCGGCCCCGCCTGTTTCGCGCCATCCCATCAACGCCCGTTTCAACACCAGCGTGGCACCGAGCAACAAGGCCGCCAGCAGCATCAACCCCGAGGCGCCGAGGGGACCAATGAGCAGTGCGCTCAGGGTCGGCCCCAGCAGGCCGCCGACGCTGGCGCCCGCGGCGATGAAGGCGAACAGGCGCTTGGCCTGCTCGCTGTCGAATACATCCGCCATCAGGCTCCAGGCCACGGAGACGACGAACAGGTTATAGACCGATATCCAGACATAAAACGCCCGGGCCAGCCAGACACTGTCCGGTTGGAACTGGAACAACTCGACGAACATCAGCAGGTTGAAACCGAAGAAGCCGTACACCCAGTCGATCAGGCGCAGGCGCGGCACCCGCGAACTGAGCCAGGCGAACAGTGGAACGGCTGCCAGCATGACCAGGAAGGTCGCCGTAAACAGCCATTGCAGATTCTCCACCCCCGCCGCGATACCCATCGACTCACGGATCGGACGCAGCATGAAGTAACCGGTGAAGAGGCAAAGGAACAGCAGGAACCCGCACAGCGCTGGACGTAACTCGCCGTCGCGGGCATTAAGGGCGAGGCTCAGCCGATGCAAATAGGAAGACGTACTCATAGAGACTCCGAAGAGACGGCAACAAGGCAGGGGCAGCGAGGGACGGAAGCCCGCGCTGAGGTTGGATCAGCGATAGGTCACGCCGGTCAATCGCTCGGAGACGGCCCAGAGCCGCTCGGCATCGGCCTCCGTGCTCGCGGCGGGTGGCGTCTTGGCGAACCCCAACGGACCGCGCCGTTCATCGTCACCGGTCGGGCCGTAATAAGCTCCGCCCACGGCTTGCGCAGCAGTGGCGGCATACAAGGTGGGCAGCGCCCCTTGTGCCGCTGAGTGATACCCGTCACGGTCCTTTGCCCAGCGCCGACCGAACTCGCTGTCCAGGCCTGGCCCTCGTGCGACCAACTCGGTGATCGCAACGCCAGGATGCGCCGCCATGCTGCGAATGCCCCAGTTTTCAGCATCACTGCGCCGCTGCAAGGCAAATGCCCAGTGCAGGATGGCCAATTTCGATTGCGCGTAGGCCGCGTACGGGTCGTACGCCTGCTCGCTCTGAAGATCATCAAGGTTCATCGCGCCGCGTGCAGCGGCAATGCTCGACAGGCTCACCACACGCGCATCCTGGCTTTGACGCAAGAGCGGTACCAACAGGCCGGTCAGCGCGAAGTGCCCCAGATAGTTGGTAGCCAACTGAAGTTCAAAACCATCGGCGGACGTGCCCCGCTTGGGCGGTGCCATGACGGCAGCATTGTTGATCAGCACGTCGAGGCGCGGCAGCCGCTGATTGAGACGCTGGGCCAAGCCGCGCACCGATGAAAGATCGGCCAGGTCCACGGCCTCGAACTGCACCTTGGCGTCGGGCACGGAGTCCCGGATACGTGCGATGGCCTGCGCGCCACGCTCCGGGTTGCGCGCGGCGATGATGACCTCGGCACCGGCACGCGCCAGGGCCAGCGCATCCTCGTAGCCCATGCCACTGGTGCCACCGGTGATCAGGACAATTCGGCCTTTCTGGGACGGCATGTCGCTGGTCGACCAGTCTGGTTGGGGTGCCACACGAGCCGATGCCTCGATGTTCACGGCGCTGAGCAGCGCGACGCCGAAGGCAAGTATGCAGGCCAATCTCATCAGCGGACTTGTGCGGTTCAAAAGACCAGTTGCGCAGGCGCTTGTTGTATTCCACATGGTTGAGTTCTCTCTATTTGAAGGAGGAACCGGCACGACCGGCGCTCACTGGATCGCACACGCCTCAGCCAGTTGCAGAAAACTGACGTCGCGGACTTCACCCTGCGTATCTACATAGGACATCGTTGCTCGCACGACCTCGCACACTGGCGGTTGCGGGGCCTCGATACGAATGGCGTGGGCGACATCCAGCGGCATGCCGTATTCATAGGCCGGTGGTTGTGTTTGCTCTTTGGCCAACAGAGGTGAACCGCTCAGGGAGATGACCGCCAGCAGGCTGGCGATCGACAAGTTCTGGATATTCATGGTGGACTCCACGACTGCCTTTACCGGGATGGTCGTAGCACTCTAGGAGGGGGCGACTGACGCCAAGGTGACTGCTGACTGACAGGAACATGTCAAAAGCGAGAACGCCGGCGAACCACGCGCAATGGAGCGACGGCTAGCGCGCCGCCTGGTTCATCAAGGAAAATCCGAACGTATTGAGCCCATCCTTGCTGTGGGCAAACACCCGCCCACCGTGCATGGACGCCACAGCCCGCACGATGGAAAGGCCCAGGCCATGGTGCGCATCGCTTCGTGCCCGGGCGGCGTCGGCGCGATAGAAGCGCTCGAACAAACGCTCCAGGTGAACATTGTCGATGGGCTCGCCGGCATTGGACACGCTCACCTCGACCTGCATGCCGTGGCTGACCACGCTTACCGTGATGGTGCTGGTCGGCACCGCGTAGCGTGCCGCGTTCTGTATCAGATTGGCCAGGGAGCGGTGAAAAAGGCGTCGGTCGATGCACACGCGCATGTCGCCTTGAATCACTACGCTCAGCTGTTTGTCGTGCAACACCGGTTCCAGATACTCCAACGTCTTCGACGCCTCTTCATAAAGCGAGACATCACTGAGCTCGGTTGCCCTTTGCCCGCTCTCGGCTCCGGCCAAGAACAGCATGTCATTGACGATGGTGCCCATCCGTTCCAGCTCTTCGAGGTTCGACTGCAGCAGGTCCTGAAGCTCGCTCACCTCGCGCCCGTGGGCCAATGCCACCTGGGTCTGTCCGATCAGGTTGGTCAATGGCGTTCGCAGCTCATGAGCCACATTGGCGTTGAACCCTTCGAGCTGACACCAGGCCGCTTCCTGGCGAGCCAGGGCGCCGTTGAACGACACCGCCAGCTCCTGCAACTCGCCTGGCAGCGCCTCGGTGTCCAGCCGCTGCTTCGAATCACCCGGCGGCAGGCTATTGGCTTGACGGCTCAGTCGTCTCACCGGCGCCAGGCCGAAACGCGCGATCCAGTAACCGAGCAGCGCGACCAGCCCGATGCCCAACGCCGAGGTCAGGATCAGTATCTTGGTGAAGTGGTCCAGGGTCTTCCTGAACGGCGTTGAATCCAGCCCCACGATAAACCGCAGTTCCGGACGGTTGCCCATGGCTGGAATGGTCTTGAGCAGCACCATCATGGGACGCTCTCGCTCAGGCAGGTCGACGGTAAAAAGCCCATCGGAGCGCTTCGACCAATCCTGCCCGTCCGGCATCGCCCCGCCGTAACTGAAGGCCGGGTTGTCTACCAGGATCCAATAGCGCACCCGTTCATCCGTTGGCGTCAGGCCGTCGAGCTTCTGCCGCAAACCAACCCAAAACGTCGGCGAATCATATTTCGCCAGTACCGGGTCAAGCACGGAATGGCGCAGGACCAATTCGTTCTGCATCTGCTCATCGAGCGATTGCTTCAAGGAACAGCGCAACAGCGTCGCGCTGATCGACATGATCAGCAGGACAGCGAGGGCGAACATCAGGGCGAGCCGCTTGGCGATCGATCTTTTCATCAAGGCGTTCCACTTTGCCTGCTATCGACCTCACGGCTTTCCAGCACATACCCCATGCCGCGGACGGTGTGCAGCAGCTTGCGCGGATACGGGGCATCTATCTTGGCGCGCACGCGCTTGATCGCCACCTCGACCACGTTGGCATCACTGTCGAAGTTCATGTCCCAGACCTGCTCGGCAATCATCAACTTGGACAGAATTTCGCCCTGATGTCGCGCCAACAGGCTCAACAGGGAGAACTCCTTGGCCGTCAGGTCCAGCCGCAGCCCGCCCCGGGTCACCTTGCGCGCTTGTAGATCGACCTCCAGGTCATCGATGCGCAAATGCGTCAGGTCAGCCGTGTCTCCGGCGCGACGACGGATCAAGGCCTGCACACGTGCGACAAGTTCGGCAAACGAAAAAGGCTTGCCCAGATAATCATCGGCACCCTCGCGCAGCCCTCGAATGCGGTCATCCACCGTGCCCCTGGCCGACAGCATGATGACCGGGGTTTTCTTTTGCAGGCGCAGGCCTTGCAGCACGTCGTAGCCGTCCTTGCCCGGCAGCATCACATCCAGGATCACCACGTCGTATTCCCATTCCAACGCATAGTGCAGGCCATCGATGCCATTAGTTGCAACGTCGACAATGTAGCCGAGCTCAGTCAAGCCACGGTGGACGTAGGAGGAGGTTTTTTCTTCGTCCTCGACAATGAGCAAACGCATCGGGTAACGCCTCTCTTAAAACGGTGCCACACATTAGGAGCCCAAACAGTCGATCCTGATGTTTGGCTTGGTGCTGATGCTTCAAGCCCCCCTGCAAGATCGCCTGGATGTACATTTTCCCCAGTCTAGGCCGCGAAGGTGTCCCCAGGCTGACCGCCTCCTGACATTCTTGTCAGAAAGTCCTTAAGGACCGAGTTCGTCATTCTCACTGAGTTATTCGATTTTTGAATTACGGTTATAGCTAACGAAACTACGTAAACGACCTTCCGTCACCTATCTTGACGTCAGGTATCCGTCCCGTTTGAGGCGATGCTGGAACGTTATCTAACGGGCCAGACATACGTTAATCCGCAGGATACGGATCTGCTCGTACCTTCACGTTGATTGAAGACCGCAAGACCGATAAGGAGATCACCTCTGTGGTGGATGTACAGCAATTGTTGGACTCGATTCCGATTCCCCCAGGCATCCCCTATGCCGACGCCCCTGCGTACGACGCCACCTTACTGATGACGGCCAACTGACGCCCGAGCCCGAGCCAAGGAAGCCGTTCATGGCAATCACGCAAAACAATCGCTTGGTACAGGTCGACAGCCCTCTCGGCGACGATGTCCTGTTGCTGCAAAGCATGGACGGCAGCGAAGAGTTGGGGCGGTTGTTCCATTACGAATTGGACCTGACTTCCGAAAACCGGGCGATCACGTTCGACCAGTTGCTGGGCAAGCCGATGGGCCTGGCCCTGGAACTGTATGACGGCGGCAAGCGCTACTTCCACGGCATTGTCTGCAGTTGCCGGCAATTGACCGGCCACGGTCAGTTCGCCGGTTACCGCGTCAGTCTGCGCCCCTGGTTCTGGCTGCTCACGCGCACCTCCGACTGCCGGATTTTCCAGAACAAGACAGTGCCGGACATCATCAAGCAGGTGTTCCGCGACCTCGGCTTTTCCGATTTCGAGGACAGCCTGAGCGGCAGCTACCGTGAATGGGAATATTGCGTGCAGTACCGCGAAACCAGCTTCGACTTCGTCAGCCGGTTGATGGAGCAGGAAGGCATCTATTACTACTTTCGCCATGAAGAGGCGCGTCATGTGTTGGTGTTGGCCGACGCCTATGGCGCCCACACCACGGCACCAGACTACGCCTCGGTGCCCTTCTATCCACCTGATCGGCAAATGCGCGAGCGCGATCATTTCTACGACTGGCAACTGGCACGGGAAGTACAGCCCGGTTCGCTGGCCCTGAACGACTATGACTTCCTGCGCCCACGGGCCAGCCTCGAGGTGCGCTCCAGTGTGCCGCGCACCCACACCAACGCCGACTACCCGCTCTACGACTATCCGGGTGAATACGTCCAGAGCAACGATGGCGATCACTACGCGCGTACCCGCATAGAAGCCATTCACAGCCAGTTCGAGCGTGTGCAGTTGCGCGGTCGCGCTCGCGGAATCGGTTGCGGTCATGTGTTCACGCTGACGGGTTACGACCGTGCGGACCAGAACCGCGAGTACCTGGTGGTGGTCGCCCGTTATCAGATCCGTCAGGAAGCCTATGAAAGCGGCCAGTCGGACACCGCCGAACAGTTCGTCAGCGAGCTGGACTGCGTGGATGCCAACCAGGCCTTCCGCCCTCTCCCCCTCACCCCCATGCCCATTGTTCGCGGCCCGCAGACCGCCGTGGTGGTCGGCCCCAGTGGCGAGGAGATCTGGACCGACCAGTATGGCCGGGTCAAAGTGCATTTCCACTGGGATCGGCACGACCAGTCCAACGAAAACAGCTCCTGCTGGATTCGTGTGTCCCAGGCCTGGGCCGGCAAGAACTGGGGCTCGGTGCAGCTTCCGCGGATCGGCCAGGAAGTGATCGTCAGTTTCCTGGAGGGCGATCCGGATCGACCGATCATCACCGGCCGCGTCTACAACGCCGAACAGACCGTGCCCTACGGATTGCCGGCCAATGCCACCCAGAGTGGGGTGAAAAGTCGATCTAGCAAGGGCGGCTCACCGGCCAACTTCAATGAAATCCGCATGGAGGACAAGAAAGGCGCGGAGCAACTGTTTATTCACGCCGAGAAGAACCAGGACATCGAAGTCGAGAACGACGAGACCCACTGGGTCGGCCATGATCGCCGCAAGACCATCGACAACGACGAAACCGTGCACGTCAAACACGACCGTACTGAAACCGTCGATAACAACGAAACCATCACCATCGGTGTGGATCGCAAGGAAAATGTCGGCAATAACGAAACCATCTCCATCGGTGTGAACCGCACCGAAGATGTCGGCAGTAACGAGAAAATCACCATCGGCGCCAATCGCACCGAGGACGTCGGCAGCAATGAGACTATTACCATCGGCGCGGACCGAACGGAAAAGGTCGGTGCCAATGAGACCATCACCATCGTGAGTAACCGCACCGAGGACGTGGGCGGCAACGAGACGATCGGCATCAAGGGTAACCGTAACGAAACGGTCCAGGGCAACGAAGGCATCGAGATCAACGGCAACCAGAGCACCCAGATCGGCCAGAACGAATCCCGCGATGTCGCCCAGAACCGCACCACCAACATCAAGCAGAACGACAGCCTGGACGTTGGCAAGCACTTCTCCCTTACCGCCGGCGACTCCATCAGCCTGACCACGGGCGACGCCAGCATCACGATGAAGAAGGACGGCACGATCATGATCAGCGGCAAGAACATCACCATCGATGGCTCCGGCGCCATCAAGATCAAGGCCAACAAGAACGTGGTCGTCAAAGGCCAGAAGATTCTGCAGAACTAGCCAAGGAGCGTGCGCGATGACCGTCGAATACTACCTGCCCGCCGCCTCCACTGCCGCGCCGACGCGCGTGGATGGCGTCGTGATCGGCCTGCTGCTGGATGTGCCCAAGGCCGACGCCCCGGTCGTGGCGTTTCCCGGCTGCCCTGCTGACGGCGGCCTCGCCGCACGCACCACCACACCGCTCAGCCGCGAGGACATCGGCGCCCAGGTCGCACTGATGTTCGAGGCCGGCGACCTGACACGACCGCTGGTGATCGGTCGCATCCAACGCCTGCTGCAAACCACAACGCCAGCCGTCGCCCACCTGGACGGCGAGCGCCTGGAGTTCACCGCGGAGCGGGAAATCGTCCTACGCTGCGGCAAAGCCAGCATCACCCTCACCCGCGAGGGCAAGATACTGATTCGAGGGACCTATCTTTCGAGCCGATCATCCGGCGTGAACCGTATCAAGGGCGGTTCGGTGCAGATCAACTAGACAGGTAGTCGATTTATGGAGCTGCTCAACGCCAGCAAACTGCTTGCTGCCTACACCCAGGGTCTGGCGCCCGATGGCCGCGAATCCCTGGTGATCGTGGCCAAAGGCACGTTCAATTTGCCGCTGGACGGCCGTGCGGCAACCCTCGCCGACACTCAGCAGCCACTGCTGATGGCCGATACATTCTTCGGCGAGCCTGGCCTCAGCGCTCCGCTGCAGGAAATGGACTTCGCCCCGATCAAGCCGTTCTGCGATGTACTGGTACGCGGCAAGGCCTATGCCCCAGGCGGGCGGCCCGTGACGCAGTTGGCAGCGGGCATTCGCATCGGTCAGATGAGCAAGGCCTTTTCCGTCCTCGGCCCCAGGCAATGGCAACCGGGGCTATTGGGCGTTTCTCCCGGTTTACCGCAACCCTTTACCGAGCAGGACATCTCCTATGCCCAGGCCTACGGAGGTTCCCATCCCATGGCCAAGAATCCGGATATGCGTCATTGCTACCCGGACAATCCCAGCGGTTGCGGTTGGTTCCCAGGCAGCATCGACAGTGCTGAAGTCGCTTACAAGCCAATGCCGAATACGGAGGAACTGGGCAAGCCGATCGACAGTCCCACTGGCGACTTCCGCCCGATGGCCCTCGGCCCCATCGGCCGCAGCTGGCCGCAGCGCGCTCGCTTCGCCGGTACTTACGACGATGCCTGGTTGGCCGACTGCTTTCCGTTTCTGCCACAGGATTTCGACCGTCGCTACTTCCAGGCGGCCCCTGACGATCAGCAGATTGCTTACCTGCGTGGCGGCGAGGATGTGTTGCTGCTCAACCTCACGCCCCAGGAGCGCGCGGGCTTTCGCATCCCCGAAATGGACGTGCCGGTGACGTTCTTTCTGAATAAAGGCGGCCATGAGACGGTGCAGGCGGTGATCGACACCCTGCTGATCGACACAGACGCGCGCCAGGTGCAACTGACTTGGCGTATCTCCCGTCCCCTACGGCGCAACCTGTTCGAGATCGCCCAGGTGCTGGTTGGCACCATGTCCACGGGTTGGTGGCGTGCCCGTGAATTGGGCAAGGATTACTACCCTTCGCTCTCCTCCCTGGTAAGAGCCAAGCAGGCGCCGGAGGAGTCGGACTGATGAGCGCGCTTTGCATCATCGGCTCCGGCATGGTCAGCGCTGTCGGCCTCAGTGCACCTGCAAGCTGCGCGGCGATCCGCTGCGCCATCGACAACTTTCAGGAAACCCGCTTCATCGACCAAGGTGGCGAATGGCTGATTGCCGCCAGCGTACCTCTGGAACAGTCCTGGCGCGGCCGCACCAAGCTGATCAAGATGGCCGCCCGCGCGATCGCCGAGGCATTACAGAGCACCCCTGGGGTCGACCCGGAAAAGACCCCGCTGCTGCTGGGCGTGGCCGAAGCCGCGCGCCCCGGCCGCCTTGATGGCCTCGATAAAAGACTGTTGCAGGACATCGAAGCTGAACTGGGCCTGCGCTTTCATCCTGACTCCGACATCATCGCCCGCGGCCGAGTCAGCGCTGCAGTAGCCCTGCTTGACGCGCGCACGCTGATCTACCGGGGCGGCCATCGCCATGTGCTGGTCGCTGGCGTGGACTCCCTCCTTTGCGGACCGACCCTGGCCGCCTTCGAAGAGCGCGAGCGCCTGCTGACCAGCGAGAACTCGAACGGTTTTATTCCCGGAGAAGGTGCTGCGGCCGTGGTACTGGCCGCTCCAGTTGCCAGCGCAACACCGCAACTGGCCTGCATCGGCCTGGGGTTCGGTGTGGAGAAGGCCACGGTGGAGGCCGAAGACATTCCCCTGCGCGCCGAAGGCCTGACTCAAGCCGTACGCACTGCGCTGAGCGAAGCCGGCTGTGGATTGGAGCAAATGGATTATCGGCTCACCGACATCTCCGGCGAGCAGTACTACTTCAAGGAAGCCTCCTTGGTCCTCAGCCGGACCCTGCGCGTGCGCAAGGAATTCTTCCATCTCTGGCACCCGGCCGACTGCATCGGCGAAGTCGGCGCCGCCATCGGCCCGGTCATGCTCGCCGTGGCGTTGGCCGCCAGTCGTAAAGGCTACGGCGAAGGTCCGAATATCTTCTGCCACCTGGGCAACGACGCAGGCGAACGCGCCGTTGCACTGCTCAGTTACCAGACTGTGAGGGCTGCGTAATGGCGAATGAGGTCTACGCCAACAATATGGAGGTTTCCTGCAAGTCGGCGGCGGGCAAGTCGATCGCCTGCTTTCCAGATGTCTGTTTCACCCCACCGCAGGCTCCGCCCACCCCGCTGGGGGTGCCGATCCCCTACCCCAATACTGGCATGGCCAAGGACACGACCCGGGGTACACGAACGGTCAAAATCACCGGCAAGGAGGTGATGCTCAAGGACAAGAGCTGTTTCAAGACCAGTACGGGAGATGAGGCCGGGAACGCGCCGAAGAAAGGCGTGGTGACCAGCAAGATCAAGGGGAAGGTGTACTTCATTGCTTGGTCGATGGACGTGAAGTTTGAAGGAGAAAATGTAGTCAGGCACTTGGACCTGATGACTCATAACCACGCATCCAAGCCCGGAAATACGCCTCCTTGGGCTTATGCCGACGCAGCAGCGACGACGCCCATCGAGCGTTGCAAGAAAGAAGTGGCCAGGAAAAACAAGGCTTGCGGGGGACTGCCGACCAAAGCGCAACGGTGTGACGACAAGGCCTGTACGGCCGCAAAAAAGTGTTTGCTGGTGTCCAAGAAGCAGGCCGATTCCAAGGCGCAGAACAGTCAAGTGGCCTGTTGTCCTGGCGAAACCGGCCACCACCTCGTTGAAGCCCATAGTTTTACAGCGACAGGTTCAGGTCGCCAAACGCCTCTTCCTCAATTCCCCAATTACGACGAAAAAGATGCACCGTGCATTTGCGTGCAATGCCCGCAAGACGGAAGTGGTCGCTATGAAGGTGACCATGGCTTCATGCATGCAGCCCAAGGCAAGCTGGAACAGGCAGCCATCGAGGGCGCACCGCCCGGTCAAAAGGACTACGCCTGGAATTATGGCCAATCTCGTTCAGCGGGCGTGCGAGCGCTTCAGCAAACCTTTCCGAAATCGAAATGCTCAAAGAAATGTCTGGAAGCACAGTTAGACGCTTACCATAAGAATACGGTAGGTGTCAGGGACAAGACCCCGGTGAGGACCCACACACCCAACCTTCAAGACAATCAGAAAGCGCTGGCCCACGACATGATCCCAGAGGTCACTATCAGTGCTTGGTAGCGCAATTGGAGCAAGGACGACATGACTCAAACATTGGATTGGACACTGAGCCGAATAGCAGTCTTTGATAAAAACCGCGTTTATGTACTCGCCTACTCCAAACGCGAGCCCGGTACTCGAGTCTTTCGATGGACCGGAGCATGGGACAACTATTATGTTCAGGCTATCTGCGCCGGCATCTGCGCTGTTCGCGGCGCGCCTCCTGAAATTCTGACGCTATGCGCCAATGGTAGCGTTCATCGCGCTGCGCCTGACGGGCAAGCCTACGAGGATATCGTCGAGGAGAAGCCCAGTAAGCACGGCTTGCTGCGCGACATCCGTCCTATCGGTGCAAATGTCTATGCCACAGGCTTCGGCCGCCAAGTCTATGTTCGAAAGGACAGAATCTGGCAGCGCTGCGATCAAGGGGTGGTCGAAGATCCGACCGCCGATAGCCTCAGTGGCTTCGAATCCATCGATGGCTTTGGTGAAGATGAAATCTATGCCGCCGGCAACCAGGGCGAGATCTGGTACCGCCAGCAGGGTGCCTGGCAGCGAAGCGAAAGTCCGACCAACATCATTCTGGAAAACGTCCTCTGCGCACCCGATGGCGTGGTTTACATCTCAGGCCAACTGGGCATCGTCATGCGAGGTCGTCTCGACCGCTGGGAGCTCATTGAGCATGAGCTCACCGAGGATACATTCTGGGACATGGCCTGGTTCAATGATCAACTCTGGCTTTCAACCACCAAAGCACTCTACACGCTACAAGGCGACACGCTGGAGAAGGTCGAGACGGGACTTCCCGGCGATCAGACCTTCAGATATTTGGACGCGAATGAGCAGTGCCTATGGTCATCCGGCGAACGACACCTTGCCGCTTTTGACGGAGCGAATTGGACACGCATACCCAGTCCTTAAGACGCGTGTAGGGAAGCCCATGGAAAGTCTGTCACCGATTCTCGACCAACACACCGAAGAGGTCAGTTTCCTCGCGGCCCTGCGGGATTATGCCGTACGGGCACCCCACTACGATCTGGACCAGATTGGCACCCTCGACAACCGCCTCGACGCCCACCTCGACGGCCTTCGAATTGCCGGCACCACCGGCCTGGAGACCCTGCTGGCCCAGCTCGGCCCGCACGCCGTCGGCGAGATGTTCGCCAGCGTGGTGCTGGCCTTCGAGACGGCCGATGCGAAAGTGCTGTCGCGGCTCAGCACTCATTTACGCAGTGCCTTGGAAACGGAGCGTGGATATTTGATGGCCCTCGGGTGGCTCGAATGGGAGCGGATATCGCCCTGGATCGAGCGCATGTTCGCTGCCCCTGAGCCCCTGTTTCGCCGCCTCGGCCTGGCGGCCTGCGGCATGCATCGCCACGACCCTGGCCCTGCCCTGCTCATCGGACTTTCCGATACCGACCCCAGCGTGCTGGCACGTGCCGCCCGTACGGCAGGTGAACTGCGTCGGCGTGACCTGCTACCGACGATTCGTCCCCATCGCCTGCATGAGAACGCCGCCACGCGTTTCTGGGCCAATTGGGCCACCGCCCAGATGGGTGATGAGCTAGCCCTGGAGCCACTGCGCCGGTTCGCCGAGCAACCGGGCGAGTTCCAGTACCGCGCGCTCTGTGTGTTGCTGGCCTGGCAGGAACGCGAGCCCAGCATCGCCTGGATACGCCAGTGGGTACAGGATCCCAGGGATCGGCGCATCGGCATCCAAGCCCTTGGGCTGCTGGGCGATCCGGTCTGCGTACCGTGGTTGATCCAGCAGATGAGCGACCTGCCTTATGCCCGGGTCGCCGGTGAAGCCTTCAGCCTGATCACCGGTGCTGATCTGGCGCTACTCGACCTGGAACTGCAGGACCTACCGGATTTCGATGCGGGCCCGAACGACAACCCTGAAGATCCCAATGTCGCCATGGACCCCGATGAAAACCTGCCCTGGCCCGACCCGCAGTCAATCACCCACTGGTGGCAGGCCCACGGCGGCGATTTCCAGGCGGGCGTCGGTTATGTGCTGGGACAGCCCCAGAGTGAAAGCAGTTTTCAGCAAGCCCTTGCCCGAGGCCAGCAACGCCAGCGCATCGCCGCCGCCTGCGGCATCGCCCGCTATCGACCAACCGAAGTGCTTTTCCCCACGAGCGCACCGGCCTGGCGGCAAAAGCGCTTGTTGTTCGGGCGATGAGCAGGCGACATATCGGGCAGTCCGCTGCAGTTCAGAAAACAAAACACCCCCAGTTTAGGGACGAAGTTGAACACCGCCGACATTTGGCTCGAGCCGGTTCACTGCCCGACTGAAAACTGACCATTTGATGAAACTCACGCAGACCAATCCCTTCTATAAACAACGTTCGTATCTTTCCCACGTCCTAGGTATGCTCGCCCTCAAAGCCGATGACCGAAAAACGGGATGCCAGCCCAAGCCCTTGCTGCCCAGGCACAGCGTATGGAGCCGTATCCTCAAGGATGTTGAACGATGAGTAACCCCGCGCTGGATATCAGCAGCTTGACGCCATTGCCGTACCACCAGCAGGTGGTGAATTACCTGAAGACCAGCGAGCCGGCTGTCTGGAGTTGGGCCTCCTCGCTGGGGGTTCAGCAGGAACACGCGCAAGAGGTTCGCGCGCAACTGCTGCGCGATACGTACCGACTCCATCCGGACACGCATCCCGACGCTTATCAAGCTTGCGAAACCGCGCTCCAGCGCTTGCACATCCAGGCGCCGGCCACGCTGTACCAGGCCGGCGATGGCGGTATGAATGCCAGTCTCTATTACCTCGCCGGTGAAGTGCATGTGGTGTTCTACGGCCCGATCCTCGAGCGTCTCGACGCCCAGGAGTTGCTCGCGCTCTTGGGGCATGAACTGGCGCATTACCGGCTGTGGTCCGAGCATGACGGCGACTACCTGACTGCCGAGCGCATCCTTAACCACACCCTGGCCGATGTTTATACGCCGGCGAGCCTGGAGCAAACCGCCCGCTTGTATAGCCTGCACACCGAAATCTACGCGGACCGAGGTGCGGCACTGGTGGCCAGTGGGCCCGAGGCGGCAATCACCACGCTGGTCAAGGTGCACACCGGTATTGTCACGGTCAATGCCGCCAGTTACTTGCAACAGGCCAAGGAACTGGACGGTAACGACGCGCAACTGTCCCGGGGCGTCTCGCACCCGGAGACCTTCCTGCGCTCACAGGCACTGGACAGTTGGTGGCAGCAGATCCCGGACATTGACGCCTGGCTGCACCGCCGCCTGCGTGGGCCGTTGTCGCTCAACCGCCTGGATGTGACTGACCAGGTCGAACTCACCGCCCTCACCCGCCGTTTTATCGCCAGTTTCATCAAAGCGCCGGCCTTGCAGTCAGAGGCTGTCGGCAACCAGGTATGCGGTTTCTTTCCCGATTGGAAAGACACCGAAACACCACTGGACCTCAGTACCCTGGACGTCGAACGCATTGACGCGAGCATCCACGAGTACCTGCATTTCATCATGCTCGACCTGTGTCTGGTGGACCGCGATCTGCGGGATGATGCCTTGCTGCATGCCGCACGCACCGCGAAGAAACTGGGCAGCGCCGACGACTTTATCAACGTGCTCAAGCGCGATATCAAACTTCCCAAACGCGAGCTCGACCCGCTCATTCGCGCGCTCAAGGCGGAGGTCGACACATGGACCCAATGAATCAGCCAGTAACGTTCAAGCAATTACTCCTGAGCCACGACGGCGCTGCGGTGCCGATCGATGATGTGCTGTTCCTGATGCTGCCGCTGCTGCGGCAAGTGGCCCAACTGCATGAACTCGGCCGTGTGGCCCATTTGGGTTACCTCGACGTCATCCAGGGGTCCGAGCGCACCTTGCAACTGCGCAACCCTGAAGGCCTGTCGCCGCGCCTGGCGCTGGAAGCCATCAAGCAGGTGCAGCCCAACCCGGAATCGGCGCTGAACATCATCGGCAATGTGCGGTTGACCCGCGATTCGAAAGACGGCGTGGCGATTGCCGATTTGCAGGTCCAGGAAGATCCGCACCAGACCATCGACCATCCCGTGTTTCTCACCGAGCTGCACAGCTGGGAACACAGCCTGGGTCATCACGACGAAATCACCGACATCTTCCAGTTGGGTCAGTTGCTCGCGTGCCTGGCCTGCGGCCTGGATTTCGCCGACCTCGACGACCTCAAATCCTTTGCCCGGCATCGACGCAACCTGTTCCAGCTCAACGGCCGGCTCAACCCAGTGCTGGCGAACCTCATCAATGAGATGACCGAGCTCAATCGCCACGAGCGTGCCACCGACGTCGGCTCACTGGCGCGGCGCCTGGAAACTTGGCGCGAACAACCGGCCAGCCTCGACGTTGAGCGGGTGCTGGCTGAGGCCGAAGGCCCGGCCTCTCGACGTACCGTGGTGCTGGAGCACCTGCGCAATCGGCTGTTCGACCTGTCCCGGCGCAATCGCCTGCTGTACTTCCGTCCCACCCAGGCCAACATCAACCTCACCGTGGCGAGCGTGCCGCTGGTGATGCGCATCGAAAGTATCCGCCCGGAAGCGTTGTGCACCTGGCAAGCGAGCTTTGGCGGCTTTTCCGAGCAGGTGCTGAGCGGCAACCCCGTAGGCTTGCAGCAATGGCTGCGCTTTGAAGATCAGGCATGGTTGCAGACGTCCCTGGAACGCATCATTCAGGAAACCCGTCGCGACCGTGCCGAGTTTGGTTTCAGCAACCTGCGCCTGGTGGTGGCGTTTATGCGCTGGCATAACCTCAAGGACACGCCGGATGAACGCATCGTCACGCCGCTGCTGTGGCTATCGGTGGAGCTGAGCCGGAAAAAGGGCGTGCGCGACCAGTTTGTGCTCAAGTGCGATGAGACCGAGGCCGAGTTCAATCCTGTGCTGCGTCACCAACTGCGCCAGCTCTACGACATCCAGCTACCGGAAACCGTGGACCTGCAGACGACGTCCCTGGAAACCATTCACGCCGACATCGCCCGGCAGATCAAACTGACTGAGCCGGGCGTCGAACTGCGTCTGCAAAGCAAACCGCAAATCGAGCTGATCCATCAGAAAGCGGTCCAGCACCTGCACCACTTCCAGCGCCGCCGCGCCCGCCAGCGCTCAGCCATGCCGCCGGTGAAACCAGACTTCAGCTACGACCGCGAGGACTATCGCCCGCTAGGCCTGCAGTTGTTCCGGGAAAAGGTCCTGCCCAGCGATTTGCCCCTGCGCAGTGCCGTCGGCGCCAAGCCTGCGGTGCGCACCCAGCACCCGCAAATAGTGGCGAGCAGCACCGAAAGCAGCACCTTCGCCCTGCCCCAGGACCAAGGGCATCGTTACGCCTGGGATATCGACCTGACCCAGGTCACCCTGGCGAATTTCAACTACCGCAAAATGTCGCTGGTACGCGACTACGCGCAATTGATCGAGGAACCGGCCCAGAACGAAGCGTTCGACCGGATGTTCTCGATCGAACCCCGGGAGATCGAAGTCCAGGCGCCAGACCCGATCCCGCTGCCGGAGCAATGGAACGTCGTCGCCGGCGATGCCACGCAGAACGCCGCCGTCAGTCTGGCGCGAACCGGGCGCAACTTTATCATTCAAGGGCCGCCGGGCACCGGCAAGTCCCAGACCATCACCAACCTGATCGCCGATTACGCCGGCCGCGGCCTGCGGGTGCTGTTTGTTTGCGAAAAACGTGCGGCGCTGGACGTGGTGTTCCATCGCTTGCAACAGAGTGAACTGGGTGAACTGTGCTGCCTGATCCACGACTCCCAGAGCGACAAGAAAGCCTTCGTTGGCAACCTGCGCGAATGTTATGAGCGCTGGATCGCTGGCGATGCCCAGTCATCACAACTGCAAGCAAGACGCAGCGCCGCCCTCGCTACCATGACTCAACAGTTGGACCTGATCGAGCGCTTCGAGCAGGCCATGGCCGCGGTTCCGCAAACCCTGGCGTGTTCAGTGCGCGAGCTGGTGCGGCACTTGATCGAACTGCCCGGCGCTGCTGCAAAACTGCCCCCCGAAGCCCTGGAGCGCCTGCCTGAATGGCGTCGTTGGCAGTCACAAAGCGAACTGACCGGGCGGCTGTACCAAGCCATGACCGAGCGCTTCGGCCTCGACAGTTTTGCGCGCCACCCTTTCAGTCGCCTGGCCTCAAGCGTCATCACCCACGAACATGCCTATGGCCAGCTCAAGGCATTCCTGGATGAAGCCAGCGGACTGATGGACAGCGTCGAGCCACTGCTGGAGTCGTCGTCGAGCCTGTTGTCCAGTGACACGGGCCTGGTTGATGCACAGGTCCTGACCCTGGCGGCCGAGCAAATGACCGGCTCCAACCTCGCCTCCCACCTCGACCTGCTGGAACCCGGTTCACCGGGCTCCCTGGCACTGCAGGCTGAACACGCCGCCTTGCAGGCGCTGACCGAGCAGCAACACAGCATCCGCGAGACGAACCGCCACTGGCGCGACAAGCTCGACGTGCAAGATACCCAAGCGGCCCGAGCGCTGGTGCAACGCCTGGAAGGGTCGCTGCTGCGTTGGCTGCAACCGGCCTGGTGGCGACTGCGTAGCGAACTGCAACGGCGCTATGACTTCAGTCAACACGCCATACGCCCAAGTTATCGCAGCGTGCTCGACAACCTTGCTGGCGAACACGTGGTCAATGCCCAGCTACAGGTCGAGCAACAGCGCCTGCAAGGTTTCTATGGCGTGCAAGACGTCGACGTCTTTGTGCAAAATCTGCACGCCTTGCTGCAACAACTGAACACTTCGCCCCTGTTGCGTCAATGGATCGAACGCATGCGCCGCAGCCCTGAAGCCTTGCCCGCTGTACGCCAGGAGGCCAACCTGCGTCAGCCGGTGGCGCGCCTGGCACAACTCGTCGGTCAGTACTGCGTGTTCGAGCCGGCAGCGAGCCTGGGGACGCTGGCCGAGTATCTGCGCGACCTGCGCGAAGAACTCGACGAACTGCCCGATAGCCTGCCGTTGCTCAATGAACTGCATCAGGCCGATCCGGTCTGTCTGCAGGCCTTGCAACAGCACGCCCTGGTGCAGCGATCGCTTGATGCCTTGGTTGCCCAGGAGAACCTGACCCGCCTGTATCGCGCCAACCCGCAACTGGCCCGCTTCGACGGCGCGGCCTTGAGCCTGGCGACCCACCAGGTCAGCCAGGCCGAAAACAGCCTGCTCAAACACAATGCCCATGTCCTCAGCGCCACGTTGCAGCAGCGTTTCCTCGACCATGTGAAGCAGTCGGCCATGTCGGTGACCCAACTGGATGCCGCGGCCCGTGAGTTCAAGAAAGCCTATGCCAAAGGCCGCCGCGAGCTGGAGCACGAGTTGGGCAAGAGCATGCGTTATCGCTCCATCCGCGAACTGGCTAGCGGCGACAGTGGCCGGGTGATCAATGACCTCAAGCCCATCTGGCTGATGAGCCCGTTGTCGGTGTCCGACACCCTGCCCCTGGCCCCGGACCTGTTCGACGTGGTGATCTTCGACGAAGCCAGCCAAATCCCCAGCGAGGAAGCCGTGCCCGCCCTGAGCCGCGCGCAGCAGGTAATTGTGGTGGGCGATGAGATGCAATTGCCACCGACCAACTTCTTCTCCAGTGGCGGCGACCAGGACGACAATGAGTTGATTGCCATGGAGGACGGCGAACAGATCGAGATCAACCTCGACGCCGACAGCCTGCTGAGCCAGGCCGCACGCAATCTACCGGCCACCCTGCTGGCCTGGCACTACCGCAGTCGGCACGAAGCGTTGATCAGTTTTTCCAACGCGGCCTTCTATGAAGGGCGACTGATCACGATCCCCGACCGCCGGATCGAGCGCCCGGCCCCGGCCAACGGACCGCTGGACTCCACCGATGAACAGGCGGTCATCCAGGGCGCCGATACCTTGCTCGACAACCCTATCAGCTTCCTGAAAATGCGCGATGGCGTGTACCTCAGCCGCAGCAACGTGGCCGAGGCGCGTTACATCGCCAACTTGGTGCGTGAATTGCTGCAACGCGAGACAGGCCTGAGCCTGGGCATCGTGGCGTTTTCCGAAGCGCAGCAAGGGGAAATAGAACAGGCGCTGGAGAACCTTGCGGCCAGTGACCCGGCCTTCGCCACGCGCCTTGAGCGCGAATACGTGCGTGAAGACGCCGGGCAATTCAACGGCCTGTTCGTCAAGAACCTGGAAAACGTCCAGGGTGACGAACGTGACGTGATCATCCTGAGCATCTGCTATGCGCCAGGGCCGAACGGCAAAATGCTGATGAATTTCGGCCCGATCAATCAGCGCGGCGGGGAAAAACGCCTCAACGTGATTTTCAGCCGCGCGCGCAAACGCATGGCGATCATTTCCAGCATCGAGGCCGATGCCATCACCAACACCCACAATGACGGTGCCGCGGCCCTTCGTGCCTTCCTGCAATTTGCCCAGGCCAGCGCCAACGGTGACGCGCCGCGCTCCCAGGGCATCCTGGCCAACCTCAATCCGGGGGCCAAGCAGTCCTTTACCGTCACCCTGCCCAAGGACAGCCTGCGCGCCGCCCTGGCCAGCGCCCTGCGCAAACGCGGGCACGAGGTACAGGAGTCTGTCGGGCGTTCGCAATTCCGCTGCGACCTGGCGATCAGCGATGCCAGCGGCGAACACTTCAGCCTCGGTATCCTGCTCGATAGCGACACGTCGGCGACGGCGAACGTGCGCGAACGTTATGTGTTCCGGCCGACCGTGCTGCGCAGTTTTGGCTGGAAGATCATCGACGTACTCAGCCATGACTGGCTGCGGGATCGTGAAGAGGTGCTGAACCGGATCGAAGCCCTGCTTCGTGGTGAAGAGGCGCCTGTGTTGTTGGAGCCGGAGCCGGAAGTGGAAAGCGTCGACACCGAACCGCCAGCGGAGCCTGTCGCTGAACCGGCAACCCCAATGCGTGAGTTCACCTTTGGTGAAGGCAACTCCAACAAGTTCTGGCGCATCGGCGTCACGGCGACGGATGTGGTGGTCAACTTTGGCCGCATGGGGACCAAGGGCCAGACCCTGATCAAGTCTCTGGAGAGCCCCGAACGTGCACTGCGGGAAGCTGAAAAGCTGATCGCGGAAAAACTACGCAAGGGTTATCAGGAGCAAACGGCGCCGTGAGCCTCGACGTGCGCTGGGTGCCTGCCTTTTGGGTTCGTTCAGATACATTGTCCTGGCTGCTCTCCTTGTTGGAAATGACGGCGGCATTCAGGGATTGATCAGGGTGTATGTATAGAGATTGGACACCTGGCAGTCACTTACAACCTCTGGAGGCACCATGCCAAACCCAACCGGACAGAACCCCGTGGCCCTTGTCAGTGGGGTCGGAAGTGAGATCGGAATCGGCATGGCGATCGCGCGCAGACTGGGTACTGCAGGTGCCAGACTGATCGTCACCGCCAGCAGTGCGCGCATCCTCGAGCGCGTCGCAGAACTGCGCGCCGAAGGGTTCGAAGTCGAAGGCCGGGCCCTCGATCTTACCGATGAAAGCCAGGTTCGTGAGTTCATGGCGTGGGCAGAGTCCCTCTGGGGCCAGATCGATATCCTGGTCAACAATGCGGGCATGGCCATGCAAGGCAGCCCGGAGTTTTTTTCCGACTTGGCAAGCATGGATCTGCACACCTGGAACCTGACACTGGCGCGAAACCTGACCACGGCCTTTCTGCTTACACGGGCTGTTCTGCCCGGCATGCGGGCGCGTCGTTACGGGCGCATCGTCAACATCAGTTCCACTACCGGCACCCGCTGCAGTAACCCCGGTGAAGCGGCTTACAGCGCCGCGAAGGCCGCGATGGTCGGAATGAGCATGAGCCTGGCGCTGGAAGTCGCCCAGCAAGGGATCACGGTAAACAGCGTCGCTCCCGGCTGGATCACCACTGGATCGACCACTACCGAGGAAGCCAAGGCAGCAGGTTACACGCCGATGGGCCGCGCCGGACGTCCCGAAGAGGTCGCTGCACTGGTGGCTTTCCTTGCCTCTTCAGAGGCGAGCTACCTCACGGGCGAAGTCATTGTGGTGGATGGTGGGAACTGCCTGGTCGAGAACAAGGCCCCTTGATCTGAACAGGCTCCCTCAGGGGTTGGAACGTATCGCCGATGAGTCACTTGAACAATTCACTGCTCATGAAATCAATGAACACCCGCAGCTTCGGCGCAAGGTGCTTGCTTGAAGGCCAGAGCATGCGGAAAGTGCTCTGATGCCGATTGAACGCGTCGAGGACGGTGACCAGCTCGCCAGCGGCGATGGCAGTGCGCACGGTGAAATCCGGCACACAGGCAATCCCCAGCGCGTCATGCACCACGTGCAGCAACGCCTCGGTGGTGTTGCAGACCAGGGTCGCCGGCAGGTTGAGATCCGGCTCCCCATCGCCGTTTACCGGCCAGACTTGCATCCTGCCAGTGCTGGGAAACTTGTATAGCAGGCAGGCATGGCGCAGCAGGTCCGCCGGCACCTGCGGCGTGCCGTGTTCGGCGAAGTACCGGGGCGAACCGACCACGACGAGCTTGAACGTGCCCAATGGACGGGACATCAGCCGGGAGTCGTTCGGTTCTCCAGTGCGAATGACCGCATCAAAACCTTCCTCGATGATGTCCACCAATCTGTCGGAGAAATCCAGGTCCAGTTCGATACTGGGGTAGCGGCGCATGAAGGCGATCAGCGTCGGCATGACCAGATCTGCAACCAGGGGCAAACTCACGCGCAGTTTGCCCCGCGGCGCTTTGCGGGTTTCCGACAGTTCCAGTTCGGCCGCTTCGACTTCGCAGAGAATGCGCCGGCAACGCTCGAGGAAAAGCGTCCCTTCGGCCGTCAACGTGATACTGCGCGTGCTGCGGTGAAACAACCGCACCCCCAGCCGTTCCTCGAGCCGGGCCACACTTTTGCCCACCGCCGAAGACGAAATGCCAAGCGCCCTGCCCGCCTCTGAAAAGCTGCGGGTTTCGGCCGCGCGAACAAAAAAATCAATCCCGCTCAGTGACTCCACGCAAGGCTCCTATTGCGGACATTTTTTCCGATGTGTTGCGCACTCTAGCATTCTTGTCTCGTCTTGGAGCGGCACTTACCGTAGTCGGCACTTATCAATCTGCGACTGACACCGCTATCCGGCGGGCCAGAAGCGTTCCAAGCAGGTGACACATGACGATTGCCAATACCCATATCAACGCCGATGCCGAGGTCGTTCAAGACACTGCACCGCTGCCCATCGGATCACTGTTTGCCCTCGCACTGGCGGCGTTCGTGACCATTCTCACCGAAGCCTTGCCCGCCGGCCTTCTCTCACAGATCAGCGAAGGGCTGGCGATCTCCGAAGCCCTCGCCGGCCAGTTGGTCACGGTCTACGCGATAGGTTCCTTGCTGGCGGCCATTCCCTTGACGGCCGCGACCCAAGGCATGCGGCGCCGGTCGCTCTTGCTGCTGGCCATTGCCGGTTTTGCCGTTGCCAATACGGTCACGACGCTTTCGTCCCATTACGGCTTGACGATCGTTGCACGCTTGCTGGGGGGCGTATCGGCCGGGCTGCTCTGGGCGTTGTTGGCCGGTTATGCCGCCCGCATGGTGCCCGAGAGCCAGAAAGGTCGGGCGATTGCGATTGCCATGGTTGGCGCACCCTTGGCGCTATCCCTGGGCGTACCGGCCGGCACCTTGCTCGGTAACTTGATCGGTTGGCGGATGAGCTTCGCCATCATGAGCTTGTTCGCCGTCGCCCTGATGGTCTGGGTACGACTCAAGGTGCCTGACTTTCCTGGGCAAACCACCGGCAAACGCCTTGCCTTGGGCCAGGTCTTCACCCTGCCGGGCGTTCGCTCGGTGTTGTTCGTGGTGTTGGCCTTTGTCCTGGCGCACAACATCCTTTTTACCTATATCGCGCCGTTCCTGATGGCGGCGGGCCTGGGCGAGCGGACCGACCTGGTTCTGCTGGTCTTCGGGGTCGCATCGCTGCTGGGCATCTGGGTTGTCGGCGTGCTGATCGATCGCCATCTACGGGCATTGACCCTTGCCAGCACGGCGCTGTTCGCAATCTCGGCACTGACGCTAGGTGCCATGAGCGACAGTCCCGCCGCGACCTACATCGCGGTGGCGGCCTGGGGAATCGCTTTTGGAGGAGCCGGGACGTTGTTCCAGACGGCAATCGCCAAGACGGCCGCAGAGGCAGCGGATCTCGCCCAGTCGATGTTGGTCACGGCCTGGAACGTCGCCATCGCCGGCGGCGGGATCGTGGGGGGCGTCCTGCTCGATCACCTGGGTGTCGTTGCGTTCGCGCCTGTGCTGGTCGCTCTGTTGCTGCTGACGTTGGCGGTGGTGTGGTCCGCCAGGCAGTACGGTTTTACCGCGGGCATGCGCTGAGTATGCGTATGCACCCTGGATACCCCTCAACGATAGACATCAGCAACTGACATCAAATCGTCATCACTGCGTCGCCAAAACGCCATAAGCCCTGAGTAATGTCCTCGCCAATGAGATCGATCTCAAGCGAGTGACAATGACTGATTTGAAAGAAGTGGCACGTTTGGCAGGGGTTTCGCGGGCCACCGCGGCCCGCACCTTTGCCTCCCCTGAAGTGGTGCGTCCGGCCACCCGCGAGCAGGTGTTCGCCGCGGCGCGCCAGCTGGGTTTTCGGCCCAATCGTCTTGGCCGCCAACTGCGCCTGCAGGTAACCAAGCTGATCGGCGTGGTGGTCCCTAACCTGCTCAATCCAGTGTTCGCCGAACAATTCCAGGCCATGGAACACGCGGCGCGTTTGCGCGGCTATAACCTGCTCCTGGCCACGACCGACTACAGCAGCGAGCGCGAAAGCGTGGTGGTGGAGGAGTTGTTGCGCCAGCGCGTCGATGGCCTGGTGCTCACCGTGACCGACGCCGAAAGCAACCGTGTGCTGCAAAGCCTGGACAACGAGGACACACCTTTCGTGCTGGCCTATCACCAGCCGGGTAATCCGCACTACAGCGCCGTGTCGGTGGACAACCGCGCCGGCATGGCCCTTGCCACGCGTTATCTGCTGGAGGCCGGGCATCGGCGCATTGGCATGGTTGCCGGCCCTGCCCTGCAATCGGACCGTGCTCGCCTGCGTTACGCCGGTTATTGCGACGCCATGCGTGAGGCCGGTCTCGACTGCCTGCCGGTGATTGAAATGCCGGCCCACACCCAAGCCGACTTCACCGCCATCGCGCCATTGCTGCAAGGCCCGCAAGCCCTCAGTGCGCTGGTTTGTTCCAACGACCTGTTGGCAATCAGCCTGATTGCACAACTACGTCGCAACGGCTGGCACGTCCCCCAGCAACTTTCGGTCATTGGCTTTGACGGCATCGCCCTCGGCACCCAGATGCACCCGACGCTGTGCAGCGTCGTTCAGCCCATCGAGGCCCTGGCCTGCACCGTGATCGACCAACTGCTGGCGCAGATCGCCGGCGCCCCACCGGTTTCCCATTGCCTGCCCTGCCATATCCGACCGGGCGAAAGTACTCAACCCTACGAGGAGACACTTGATGATCCGCTTCAGTAAAACCCTGGCGACGTTGCTGCTGTGCGGCGTGGCCAGCCTGGCCCAGGCTGCCGAAACGGCGATCTGCTACAACTGCCCACCGGAATGGGCCGACTGGGGCACGCAGCTCAAGGCCATTGCCGATACCACGGGTGTGCAGGTCCCGCTGGACAACAAGAACTCCGGGCAGGCCTTGGCACAACTGGTGGCCGAGCAGGCCGCGCCAGTGGCGGATGTGGTGTATTACGGCGTGACCTTCGGTTTGCAGGCGCAAAAAGCCGGGGTGGTCGGCACCTATAAACCCAAGGGCTGGGAGCAGATCCCGGCCGGTTTGAAGGACCCGCAAGGACACTGGTTTGCCATTCACTCCGGCACCTTGGGCATCATGGTCAACGTCGATGCGCTGGGTGGCCTGCCCGTGCCGCAAAGCTGGGGCGATCTGCTCAAGCCTGAGTACAAAGGCATGGTCGGCTACCTCGATCCGTCCAGCGCGTTCGTCGGCTACGTTTCTGCGGTAGCGATCAACCAGGCCATGGGCGGCAGCCTCGATGACTTCACGCCCGCAATCGATTACTTCCAGAAACTGGCGAAAAACTCGCCCATCGTGCCCAAGCAGACCGCTTATGCACGGGTGTTGTCCGGGGAGTTGCCGATCCTGGTGGATTACGATTTCAACGCCTACCGGGCACGCTACAAAGACAAGGCCAACGTGGCTTTCGTGATTCCCAAGGAAGGCAGCATCAGCGTGCCTTACGTGATGAGCATCGTCGACAACGCGCCCCATCGAGCCAACGCCGAGAAGGTCCTGGATTTCGTCCTGTCCGATCAGGGCCAGGCGCTCTGGGCCAAGGCGTACCTGCGGCCGGTGCGGGCGATGAAGATGCCTGCCGACATCGCCGCGCAGTTCCTGCCGGACAGCGATTACGCCCGGGCCGGCGTGGTCAACTACGAGCAGATGGCAGCGGCGCAGGAAGCCTTTTCCGCGCGTTATCTCAAAGAGGTCAAGTAAGTGACCGCCTCGGTAATAAACGCCCGGGGAGTCTCGTCGGGCCAGGCCACGGTACCGCGCTTGCGGCTGACCGCGGCCTGGGCCCTGGCACCTGCGGCAGCGGTGCTGTTCGCATTCTGGCTGTTGCCGCTGGCGCACCTGGTCGTGCTGGGCGGGGAAAGTCGTGACGGCGGCGAAAGCGGTTATTGGCAGGTACTGGGCAGTGCGCAATACCTGGGCAGCCTGGTACAGACTTGCCTGCTGGCCCTGGCGACCACCCTCGCGGCGCTGTTGGTGGGTGGCATCAGTGGGGTTTTCCTCAGTCGCCAGCGCTTCTTCGGCCGTTCGCTGTTGGTCGCCTTGTTGACCTTCCCGTTGGCGTTCCCCGGTGTGGTCGTCGGGTTCCTGGTGATTCTGCTGGCTGGGCGCCAAGGTTTGTTCGCCAACCTTGGCCTCGAACTGGCAGGTGAGCGCTGGATCTTCGCCTATTCGTTGATGGGGTTGTGCGTCGGTTATCTGTACTTCTCCATCCCGCGGGTGATCCTCACGGTGATGGCCGCCTGCGAAAGCCTGGATCGCAGCCTGGAAGAAGCCGCGCACTCACTGGGCGCCGGCCACTGGCGAGTGATCTGCGATGTCATCGTCCCCGGCCTGGCGCCGGCGCTGGTCTCCTGCGGAGCGATCTGCTTTGCCACCTCCATGGGCGCGTTCGGTACGGCCTTCACCCTGGGCACCCGCCTGAACGTGACCCCGGTGGCGATCTACAACGTGTTCACCAACTACGCCAATTTCACCGTAGCCGCTGCGCTGTCGGTGGTGCTGGGGGTGCTGACCTGGGCGGTGTTGCTATTGGCCAGGCGCCTGGCGAAAAACTCGAGGACAGTCTTGTGAAGCGTTCAACGCTGTTCATCGGGCAACTGCTGTTCACCCTGCTGGTCTGCGCGTTCATGTTGGTGCCGGTGTTGATGTCGCTGCTGGCCGGGCTGACACGCAATTATTTCCAGGGTGTGTCCAGCGGACTGACGTTCGATTGGCTGGTGCAAGTCTGGCAGGCCTATTCGCCGACGGTCTGGCTCTCCCTGCAACTGGCCGTGGCCTGCGCACTGTGCGTCTGCGTGGTGGGTGTTCCGGCGGCTTACGCGCTGGTACGGATGAACAACCGCTTCAGCCGCGCGTTCGAGGAGTTGATGGTGCTGCCGGTGGCGATGCCCGGCCTGGCCAGCGCCCTGGCGTTGCTGCTCACCTATGGGCAGTTCGGCGGATTTCGCAGCAGTTGGCTGTTCATCCTCGTCGGTCATGTGCTGTTTACCCTGCCGTTCCTGGTGCGGCCGGTGATGGCCGTGATGCAACGCCAGCACTTGCCCGTCCTGGAAGAAGCCGCGGCCAGCCTTGGTGCCGGGCCGCTGCGACGATTCTTCAGTGTGGTGGTACCCAACTGCCGGGCGGGGATTCTCGCCGGGGTGCTCATGGTTGTCACGCTGTCGCTGGGCGAGTTCAACCTGACCTGGATGCTCCACACGCCGATGACCAAGACATTGCCGGTAGGCCTGGCGGACAGCTATGCCTCGGCCAGGCTGGAAGTCGCCAGCGCCTACACCCTCATATTCCTGCTGATGATCGTGCCGCTGCTGATTGCGTTGCAGGCCATCAGCGCGCGCCTTTCCCGTGGAGAAAAACGATGACCGGAACCACCATTCGCCTGGCGGGTTGCCGCAAGGCGTTCTCGGACGGCACCGTTGCCGTGCATGACCTGGATTTGACCATAGAGGCCGGCGAAACCCTGGCGATCCTCGGCCCGTCCGGTTGCGGTAAAACCACCACCTTGCGGCTGATCGCCGGGCTCGAGCGCCCGGATGTGGGGCAAGTATTTTTCGGCGACACTGACGTCACCCGGCTGCCCATCGAACGGCGCGACGTGGGCATGGTGTTTCAGAACTATGCGTTGTTTCCCAACCTGGATGTGGCCGGCAACATCGTCTATGGCTTGAAGATTCGCGGCATGGCGCCTGCCGAACGGAACAAGCGCTGCTCGGAGCTGCTGGAACTGGTGGGCCTTCAGGATCATGGCAAGCGCAGCATCCACGAGTTGTCCGGCGGCCAGCGCCAACGGGTCGCCCTCGCCCGCGCCCTGGCGCCCAACCCCCGGGTATTGCTGCTCGATGAACCCTTGGCGGCATTGGACGCGCAGTTGCGTGAACGCTTGCGCAGCGAGTTGGACCAGTTGCTACGCCAGTTGGGCATTACCGCTGTGTTCGTCACCCACGATCAGGGTGAAGCCATGGCCCTGGGCGATCGGATCCTGGTCATGGAGCGCGGCCGCGTCGCGCAATTGGCCGGCCCACGGGAAATCTATCAGCAACCGGCCAACGCTTTCGTCGCCAGTTTTGTCGGCAACCTCAACGCTTTCGCGGTGCTCGAGCACACCTCAATGAGCTTGAAAGTCCACGGCGGAGAGTTGCCATGGCGCGGTGCCGGGCTGCCCGCCACCGTCTATTGCCGGCCCGAGCATTTGCGGGTGATGGACAACGAGGGGCATCTGCGCGGGCGCCTGGTGGGCCAGTTTTTCCAGGGCGCTCAAAGCCGCCTGTTGGTGGACGTCGGCGCCGCCCAACCCTTGCTGGTGGACAGCACCGACAGCGTCATACACACCCCCGGTGCGCTGATCGCCTTGGCCGTCGAGCCGCAGGTGCTGTTCACCCTGTCATCGTGACATTCGTGTTTTCAGAGGGCTTATTTTGAATCATCCGTTTCTCATTGCGCAGATCAGTGACCTGCATCTCAAGGCCGGGGAAAAACTGACCTATGGCGTCGTCGACACCCTCGCCGCGTTGCGTCAAGCCGTTGATCATTTGAATACCCGGGTACCGCGTCCCGACATCGTGGTGATCAGTGGCGACCTGGTGGACTTCGGTCGCCCTGATGAATATGCCGTGCTGCACCCCGAACTGGCGCGCCTGCACATGCCTTGCTACCTGGTGCCGGGTAACCATGACAACCGCGAACATTTGCGCTCAGCATTTGCCGATCATGACTATTTGCCAAGCTTGCCCGGAGCCCCGTTGGATTGGGTGGTTGACGACTATCCGCTGCGCCTGATCGGCCTGGACAGCACCATTGCCGGCGGCCATGGCGGCCGGTTGCTGGACAGCCAGTTGAGCTGGCTCGATGAACAGCTGGCGGCTCGCCCCGATGCACCAACGCTGTTGATCCTGCACCACCCGCCGTTTATCAGCGGCATCGGCCACATGGACCGCGAGCCGTTCATCAACGCCTCGGCGCTGGAGCAGGTCATCGCCCGTCATCCGCAGGTGGAGCGCTTGCTGTGCGGGCATTTGCATCGGCCGATGCAGCGACGTTTTGGCGGCAGCCTGAGCTGCGTGTGTCCCGGCACCTCCCATCAAATTGTCCTGGATCTACAGCCAACCGCGCCCGCGCATTTCAACCTGGAACCACCCGGCTACCTGCTGCACCACTGGCATGGACAGGGGTTGGTGACCCATAACGGCGTGTTTGGCGAGTATCCCGGACCGTACCCCTTTTATGACGCTCATGGATTGATCGACTGATAACCCAGGGACTTTCACTGATGGCATTCTTTGGAGACTTATCCCTACCCCACTCTATGCATTGAAGATTTTCTAACGAGTTATTCAACGCGTCGGCCAATCAGGTGATTGGCCGAGCGCCTCCTGCTGCGTTTCCAACATGCCCGGAACAGTGATTCCGCGGTGGAGTTCGTCCTGATGAAAGCATTAATTCAAGTACTGAGTGTTTTAACTGGCGGTGTGAGTCTGGTCCTGAGTCCATTGGCGTCTGCTGATTTTATCAGCGACAGCAAAGCCAACTTGAACTTGCGCAACTTCTACTTCAACAACGATAACCGTGACGGCGCCGCTGCACCTTCGAAGACCGAAGAATGGGGCCAGGCCTTCATGCTCAATTATCAATCCGGGTTTACCGACGGCACCGTGGGGTTTGGCCTGGATGCGATCGGGTTGCTGGGCCTGAAGCTCGACAGCGGCGCGGGTCGTCACGTTGGCGGCTCGATGTTTCCCAACGATGGCGACAAGGCGGCGGACCAATGGGCGCGTCTCGGTGCAACAGCGAAGATGCGTGTTTCCAAGACCGAGCTGCGGTACGGCACCTTGCAGCCGAAACTGCCGATTCTGGTTTCCAACGATGGCCGCCTGCTGCCACAAACCTTCGAGGGTGGCCAAGTCACCAGCAATGAAATCGATAACCTGACCTTCACTGCCGGACAACTGGAGCACGCCACCGGCCGAGCTTCGAGCGACAGCGCCGGCCTGGCCGTGGCGGGCGGCAGCCAGGAGAGCAATAAATTCACCTTTGCCGGTGGCGATTACAAACTGACCAAGGACCTGACGGCCCAGTATTACTACGCCAATCTGGAAGATTACTACCAGCAGCACTTCGCCGGTTTGCTGCATGTTTTGCCACTGGGTGAATACGGCTCGCTGAAAACCGACCTGCGTTACTTCAAGACCACGTCCGATGGCAAGAACAGCAGCGCAGCCGGTCGCGCCAGCGGTTACAAACTCGGCGGCTATACCAAGGACGGCAGCGGTGAAATCGACAACGATACCTGGAGTGCAGCGTTCATTTATTCGTTGGGCGGCCATGCCATTACCGCCGGTTATCAAAGCGTGTCCGAAGACAGCAACTTTACACAACTCAACCAGGGCGGCCTGGTGGGCAAAGGCGAAGGCGGCGCGAGTCTTTATCTCTACACCGACCGCACCATCCAGACATTCATCCAGGCCGGCGAGCGCACGGCATTCGCCCAGTATGCCTATGACTTCGCAGGGCTTGGCGTTCCGGGCTTGAAGGCGTCGGTGATGTACCTCAAGGGCGACAACATCCAGACCGCCAGCGGCCAGGATGCCAGTGAATGGGAGCGTGATATTTCCCTGGACTATGTGGTCCAGAGCGGCGCGTTGAAGAACGTCGGTTTCGGCTGGCGCAACGCCATGTCGCGAAGCGATATTGCCCGCGACCAGGATCAGAATCGCCTGATCGTGAGCTATAGCATTCCGTTGATGTAAGCGGTCAGTATTGTTCGGGGCCAGGGAGTCGAACCTACACGTGACACTCTCCTGGCTCTTTGTTGTCTGTTGGGATATCCCCTGTGCTTTGGCCACACTCAGCACCTATTCGATTCGCACGATCAGGCAATTATCCGCCCGGATCGTGCAATCGCCTCCTGGCATTGCTTCCTATAGTTGACCAGAGCCAAACCATCCGGAGCTGGTACCCCTATGAGCGCCCTCAATATCAATGGCCGTGAATACACGGTGGACGTAGACCCAAGCACCCCGATTCTTTGGACCCTGCGCGACACGCTGGGCATGACCGGCACCAAGTTCGGCTGCGGCGTGGCGTTGTGCGGCGCCTGCACCGTGCACCTGGATGGCCAGGCCATTCGTTCCTGCGTGACGCCCATTGCCGCCGCCGAAGGCAAGAAGATCACCACCATCGAAGCGGCAACCAACGGCAGCGACCCGGTCGGCGCCGCCGTGCACGAGGCGTGGGTCAAGCACGACGTGGCGCAATGTGGCTACTGCCAGAGCGGCCAGATCATGAGCGCGACTGCGTTTCTCAAGGCCCAGCCCAAGGGCAAGCAGCCCACAGCTGCCGAGATCGACTCGGCCATGGCCGGCAATATCTGCCGCTGTGGCACCTACGCCCGTATCCGCGCTGCGGTGGCAGATGCCGCCAAAGCCCTTGCCTGATCGGAGCAGACCATGTTGAACGAGATTTTCCCGAACGAGCACCCTCGCGCCTTGCAGCACCTGCTTGAACGCGACGAGGCTGACGGCCCCGCTACGCTGGCGCGCCGCAGCTTTCTCAAGATCGTCGGCATCGGCGGGCTGGCCTTGGGGGCGTTTCCACACCTGGCCCTGGCGCAAGAGGCCAATGGTGCTGCCGCGCCGCTCAAACCGACCCAGCAACCCTCGGCATTCGTGCAGATCGCGCCCAGCGGCGAGGTCACGGTAACCATCAACCGCCTGGAGTTCGGCCAGGGTGTACAGACCAGCCTGCCGATGATTTTGGCCGAAGAGCTCGATGCCGACTGGAGCCTGGTACGCAGTCGCAACGGCAACAGTGACGCCGCCTATCTGGATCCGGCCTTCGGCATCCACCTCACGGGTGGCTCCAACTCGATCAAGAACAGCTATACCCAGTACCGCGAACTCGGCGCCCGTGCCCGCGCCATGTTGCTGAGTGCCGCCGCCGCGCGCTGGAACGTGGACGTGGCGAGCCTGAGCACCCAGGCTGGCATGGTCCTCGGCCCGGGAGGCCGCAAAGCGAGCTACGGCGAGTTGGCCGAAGCCGCGATGGCGATGCCGGTGCCCGAGCAGATCACGCTCAAGGATCCCAAGGATTTCCGCATCATCGGCCAGGCCACGACACGCATCGACGCCAATGCCAAGAGCAGCGGCCAGCAGGATTTTGGCATCGACATGCATCTACCGGGGCAACTCACCGCTGTCGTCGCCCGACCTCCGGTGTTCGGCGCCAGGATCGCGTCCCTGGATGACAGCGCGGCACGCTCCACGAAAGGTGTAAAAGCCGTGTTGCGCGTACCACTGGACGGCGGTGCCGAAGGTGTTGCGGTGGTCGCCGACAGTTACTGGCAGGCAAAGGTGGCACGCGATGCGCTGAAGGTGGAGTGGAATGCGAACGCTGTAGAAAAAGTGGACAGCGAGAAACAATTGGCTCAATACCGGGAACTGGCCAGCCAGCCCGGCCCGCTGCACTTTGATGCTGACATGACGCCGCTTGCCACCGCGCCGCATCAACTGGACGCCGAGTTCGTGTTTCCCTATCTCGCCCATGCCCCGATGGAACCCCTCAATTGCACTGTGCAACTTGCCCAGGATAGCGCTCAACTGTGGGTCGGTACGCAGTTCCCCGGCGGGGATGGTGCCGCGGCCGCCAAGGTGCTGGACCTCAAGCCAGAGCAGATCCAGGTGAACGTGCAGACCGCCGGCGGTGGGTTTGGCCGGCGCGGCGTGCCCACCAACGATTTCGTCGTACTGGCTTGCGAGGTGGCCAAGGCCGCGCGCACCGCCGGGGTCAACGCCCCTATCCGCACCCTGTGGAGCCGGGAGGACGACATCAAGGGCGGTTACTACCGCCCCATGCACCTGCACCGCGCGCGGATCGGTTTTGACGACGATGGCAAGGTTCTCGCGTGGGACCACGCCCTGGTTGGCCAATCGATCCTCTCCGGCACCGTATTTGGTGGGCGGGTGAAAAATGGCATCGACCCCACTGCCACGGAAGGCCTGCGCAATCCGTATCCGCTGCCCATGCGGCTAACGGTTCATCACCCCAAACTCAACGTTCCCGTGCTGTGGTGGCGCAGCGTGGGCTCTACCCATACGGCGTTTGTGATGGAAACGCTGATCGACGAGATCGCCCGCACGACCCAGCAGGATCCAGTCGCCTACCGGATGAAGCTGTTTGGTGACCAGAACCCGCGCCACCGCGAGGCGCTGCAATTGGCCGTGGACAAGAGCGAGTATGGCAAGCGCCAGTTGCCGGCGGGCCGTGCCTGGGGCGTGGCGGTCCACGAGTCGTTCAGCTCGGTGGTGGCCTACGTCGTCGAAGCTTCAGTGCAAGACGGTCGACCGGTGCTGCACAACGTGACGGCCGGCGTGCACTGCAACCTGGTGGTCAACCCACGCAGTGTCGAGGCCCAGGTCCAAGGCGCGGCGCTGATGGGCTTGTCGATGTGCCTGCCCGGTGGCGCCATCACCCTGAAAGATGGCGTGGTGCAGCAAAGCAATTTCGCTGACTTCAGCGTGCCGCGCATCACCGACATGCCGACATTTGCCGTCCACATCGTGCCCAGCGCCGAGCCTCCTACGGGGATGGGTGAACCCGGCCTGCCGGCGCTGGCCCCCGCTTTTGCCAACGCGGTGGCGAGCCTGACGGGCAAACCGTTGCGTGAGTTGCCGTTCAAGTTGGCGTGACGGGACGCGAACATTGGCATGTTTGCGATCGATACGTACGTGTAATGTTCTGCCTCGCCTGCGTCATGCTGTGATTGACTTGGTTGGCCACGAGCGCGATCGCCCTCGTGGTTTACCATCCGCATAGCGCAAACAACGCCCTGACCTGCTCCGAAAGGAGTTTGTAATAGCGAGGTAAAAAAATGCTTTTATACAAGTCGACCTGGCCTGAAATCGAGGAGTTCCTCAATCGCAGTCGCACCATTGTCATTCCCATCGGATCGAACGAGCAGCATGGCCCCACCGGGCTATTAGGTACCGACTGGATGTGCCCGGAGATCATCGCCAACGAAGCGCAAAAAGCTGCCGATATTCTGGTGGCGCCCACCTTCAACATCGGCATGGCCCAACATCACATTGGTTTTGCCGGGACCATCACGCTAAGGCCTTCGACCTTTATTGCAGCCATTGGTGACTGGGTGCGTTCCTTGGCCGCCCATGGCTTCGAGAAAATCTTCTTCCTCAATGGTCATGGCGGCAATATCGCTTCGATCGAGGCTGCGTTTTCGGAGCTGTACGCCGAGGCGAGTTTCGCACGACGCCCGGCCGGGTTTGCCTTGAAGTTGTGCAACTGGTGGGACTTGGAAGGTGTCGGTGCACTGGCCAACCGTCAATTCCCGACAGGCCACGGCGTCCATGCCACACCGTCGGAGATCGCTGTGACCCAGTGGGCCTACCCGGACTCGATCAAAACGGCTGATTACACCCCCCAAATTGCCAACTCGGGCCCTATACGCGAGGCCCATGATTTCCGCCTGCGCTTTCCCGACGGGCGCATGGGTTCGGATCCGGCCCAGGCGACACCGGAAAAAGGCGCCGAATTGGTCATGCTGGCGGCACAGAGCCTGGTGCGGGAGCTGGATGCCTTCACCCGGGAACCGGCGCCCGCCAGCGCCTCAACTAACAAACGCTAACGGCGCATAACTGGTGCTAGACGGTTCAAGGCATCACTCTTGAGTCTCCCAACTGCTCGCATGGCGCACCTGTAGGCATCGCCCATGAACAGTTGAACCTTGACTCCAGAGGGAACCGGTATGACCGAACGTTATGGCGATAGCTGCCTGTACAGCGTTGACCGTCTTGGGGCTGACGCCAATACCAAACGCAGGAGCTCGCCACTCCTGCGTCATTGCAGCTCAGTCGAAAGTCGATCCATCAGGCCAGGTAACCGCCATCGACGGTCAGGCTCGCACCGGTGACAAATGAAGCGTCATCGCTGGCCAGGTAGGCAGCCATGCCAGCGATTTCATCTGCCGTCCCCAAGCGCCCCAAGGGAACCAGGCCCACCACGTGTTCAAGATAGGGCGCGTCGGCCGGGTTCATATCGGTCGCGGTCGGCCCCGGCTGAATGTTGTTGACGGTGATGCCGCGCGGGGCAAAGTCCAGGGCCAGGCCGCGGACCATACCGATGAGCGCGGACTTGCTCATGGAATAGGCGCTGGAACCGGGAAAGCCGGTACGCTCCCCCGCCACGCTGCCGACCGTGATGATTCGGTCCCCACGGTTCATGACCTTGGAACACGCTTTGGCCGCAATGTAGGCCGCCCGCACATTGACCGCATACATCTGATCAAAGGCCTCAATGCTGAAGTCGTCGACCGAGCCGAGCCCCAGGATGCCGGCGTTGTTTACCAGGATGTTCAGCGCCCCAAAATGCGCCACCGTGGTCGTCACGGCGCGCTCGATGTCTTCGGCAATTCTACTGTCCGCCTTGATTGCCAATGCCTTGCCACCTTCGCCCTCGATGCTGGAGACAAGTGCCTCGGCGCTGGCCCGGGATGCCGAATAGGTGAAGGCAACCGCCGCGCCCTCCTTGGCCAGGCGACGGACCACTGCGGCGCCAATGCCGCGGGAGCCACCCGTGACCAGGGCGATCCTGGCGGTAAAACGTTGCGAGGTAATAATCATTTTCCAACCCTTCAATTGATGATTCACGACCGGCAGGAAAAATCGATCAAGACAGGCACAGCGGCTTGCCTTGATCGATCCGCCGATCATTGGGTGTCTATGTCCACAGGCCAGGGCATCACTTCGCCGCGGCAGCTGTTTCAATCAAGCGAGCGACCGGCTCGGGATTTGAAACCATCACCACATGGGACGCGCCCTTGACCACTTTCACCGCCTTGGCCTCGGCACGCTGGGCCATGAACGCCATGGCCTGCGGCGGAATGTTCTTGTCCTTGTCGCCATAGATGAACCAGGACGCAATGTGCTTCCAGGCGGGCGGCCCGGCCTGCTCGTTCAAAGCCGCTTGCGTGACCGGTCGTTGAGTCGCGGCCATCAGGGCCGCTTCTCCGGCGGGAACATCCGCAGCGAACTGGTCGTGGAACTTGTCTTGCTGGATGTACAGATCCTTGCCGCCATCAGCCAACGGGACAGGCGCGGCTAGGGTTGGGCCCAGGGTGCTGCCCGGGAATTTGCCGGCAAGCCCAGCGACGGTTTCCCCCGCCTCGGGTGCGAACGCGCTGACGTAGACCAGTGCCTTGACGTTGGCGTGGTCATTGGCCGCTTCGCTGATCACGTTGCCCCCGTAGGAGTGACCAACCAGCACAACGGGAGACTTGATGCTGGTCAACAAGGCTGACACCGCCGCGCCATCGCTTTTCACGCTGCGCAGAGGGTTGGCCGCCGCCACCACCGTGTAGCCGTCTTTCTCGAGAATCCTGGCGACGCCATTCCAGCTTGATGCATCGGCAAAGGCGCCATGCACCAGGACCACGGTGGGTTTTTCAGTTTGCGCAAACGCGTTGGCACCGATGAACAGGCCGGCGCTGCACGCCAGTACGGCAATGACTTTTTTCATTGAAAACTCCTTGGGTTTGGGTGTTAGCGCAGATGATCGGCATCGATCACGGCTTGGGCGAACGCCTGCGGCGCTTCTTGCGGCAAGTTGTGGCCGACACCGCCATCGATCAGGCGATACTCGTATTTACCGGTGAAACGCTTGGCATAGGCTTCGGCGGGCGGATGAGGAGCACCATTGGCATCACCCTCCAATGTGATAGTCGGCACGCTGATCGACGGGAACGTTGCCAGTTTCTTTTCCAGCGCGTCGTATTTGGCCTCGCCCTTGACCAGGCCCAGGCGCCAGCGATAGTTGAAGATTGAAACGGCGACATGATCGGGGTTCTGCAAAGCGGCGGCGCTTCGGTCATACGTCGCATCATCGAAGTTCCACTTGGGTGACGCCAGCTTCCAGATCAGCTTGGCGAAGTCGTGGGTGTTTTTCTCGTAACCGAGGCGACCACGCTCTGTCGCAAAGTAGAACTGATACCACCACTGCAGTTCGGCGGCCGGAGGCAGCGGCGTCTTGCCGGCCTCCTGGCTGCCGATCAGGTAGCCACTCACCGCCACCAGCGCCTTCACCCGCTCCGGCCAAAGGGCCGCGACAATGTCGGCGGTGCGTGCGCCCCAGTCATAACCGCCCAGCACGGCCTGCTTGATCTTCAGCGCGTCCATGAAATCAATCAGATCGCTTGCCAGTGCAGAAGGTTGGCCGTTGCGCAGGGTCTTGGCCGACAGGAAGCGCGTATCGCCATAACCGCGGGCATACGGAATCAGCACGCGATAGCCCTTCTCTGCCAACGCTGGCGCCACATCTGCGTAACTGTGAATGTCATAGGGCCAACCGTGCAGCAGGATGACCACCGGCCCATCGGCGGGACCGACCTCGGCATAGGAAACGTCCAGCAGGCCGGCCTTGACGTGCTTGAGCGGGCCGAACGAGGTGTGACTACCCGGCGTAATGGCGCCGATGGTGCTGGCAGGTACATCAGCAGCATTTGCCTGGGACGCGGCAAAACCCAGGGCACCCAGTTGGATCAAAGCGAATGCCAGGATGGATGGCGCGAGCAAGCGCCGATGCCGCGGTGCGGATGTGTGGTTCAACAGAGTCGTGGCCATGGTGAATCTCCTTTGTGAACGGCGCTGAGCCCGTGAGACGGCGTGTGCCGTCTCGGTGGACCCATTTGACGCCGGCCAGGTATCCCGGATGTGTCACCGACGGCCTGGAAAGAAACAGTTCGTATCGGCAGAGGATCGAGATACACAGGGATACATTCGCCCGAGAAGGACTCGGCTGCAGGGAAAATCGAGGGGGACTGAAACTAATTAACTAAGATTGTCGAGGCGAAATAGTTGGCGGCTGATTTAAATCCATACAATTCAACCGGCTAGGCTGCATAGAATAAATAATTGCTGAATGCGACCCAGTCAGCCAATAACAAACAGGGTTAAGTTTCTATCTTTAGCGTAGAGTCATTGAATAATTGAACGCTTATGAACAGCCAAGCCTCCAATGAAAGTAACACCATTGTCTTTCACATAAATGGACGGCAGCCAATACACCTCAGCCTATACCGAGCGAGCTACCTGGGCCATCCATTGTCTATTCATGCTATTCAACACCAAGCCTGTTGAATAAACCGAAAGCAGGCCGTTTCGAGTCCGCTTCCTTGTCTGAGGAAACACCGATGAAAAGTATTTTTATTCCCCTGCTGGCCTTGGGTGCTGCCCTGACCTTGCAGACGGCTCAAGCCGTTGATGGCGAAGCGCTCTTCAAGAGTAAGCCGTGCGTGGGCTGCCACATGGTCGATGCCCGAATGGTCGGTCCAAGTTACAAGGAAGTAGCCGCTAAATATGCCGGGCAAGCTGACGCGTCGGCGACCTTGGTTAAAAGCATCAAGGAAGGCAGCACGGGTAAATGGGGTCCCATTGCAATGCCAGCCAACCAGGTGACCGATGAAGAGGCGAAGACCTTGGCTGACTGGATCCTGGCGTTGAAGTAAGTTCGTCCGAGAGAAACGCGTCAGTGAAGTTGTCGAGGTAAGTTCTCAAGAAAGACTGTACATCGCAAGTGAGCCAGCTCTCTTCTGCGAAGTGGCTTTCATTCGGTCACATCGTGGACGATTGTTGCAAAAGCGTCAGATCGATGTCCTCAAACCGCAGAACTCTGCCGCCCTGCTCGCTGGCCAGCTTGCGCGCGGCGGCCTCCTCGGAAAATGATGCCAGGACCACGCCCATGGAACCTTTGAGTCGGGTCCCGATGACATAATAGGCCTTGGTAGCATCGATCAAATAATGGTCGTCGGGTTTCTCCCAAGCACTTTTACCCATGTCGTGCACATACAGTTTGGCCTCAGTGACGTGATTCTCTGGCTGAAGCCACCACCCGAGCATTTCTGCGGTGGAGCAGAACCTCTTGACCGTGCCTTTTGCCACGACCTCGCCCTTGGGGCCCGGGAAATCGGCGATCACCATGCCGCAGACATGACACTCGTCGCTCTGATGGAAAGCCACCGGCGCAAGGGTTTGCTTTTCTTCTGCGCGATCATTACAAGCCGCCAACCCCAAACAGATAAAGACGACCAGAGCACGGGCTCCGATCAGGTACAGAGCGTTCATCGCAATAGCCTCGAGCGTAATGAATCAAGTCAGCCGACGGCGAAACATCCAATAAGCCAACAACAGCAAAGCGCCGACCCAGAGCAGCAGGCAGAGCCAGAGCAGCGAAGCCGACACCGGTAAATCACTGCTCAATGCCATGAGGCCGATGGCATTACCGCTGCCCTCGAAACCAGAGAGATTGATCAGGCGATAGATATCGGTGGGGTTGAGCAGCAGTAGCCACGGTAAGAGGTCCGGGTTGAACCGGCCCTTGCTGAGCACCAGCAACGCCAACAGCGCCAGGTCGAATACCAATACGAAGAGAAACCACACGCCCAACGCCATCCCGGCGGCGCTGGATTTCTCGCTGGCCTTGCTGCTCAAGACATAAGCCAGCGCCAGGAAGACCCAACCCAGCAGCGTGGAAGACACCATGAAGCGACCGAACGCCCAGAGCAGCAGCCCCAATTCAACGTCGTCGACCAGCAAGGCGATGGCCACGGCGGCGCAACCAAATCCAATCAACGTGGCCAAGGCCAGAATCAGGCCATGACCGACAAACTTGCCCAACAGGATTTGGCCACGACCCAGCGGGTAGGTCAGCAGTAACATCAGCGTGCCGCCCTCCTCCTCCCCGACAATGGCATCGTAGGCCAGCAGTAGCGCAATCAGTGGCATCAGGAATGTCGCCAGGCTGGCGAGGCTGGCAATGGTTGCCGGAATCGAGGTGAAACCCACTTGCCCGGATGCCGCCGCCCCAAGCCAGGCGATCCCCACTGCCAGAACGGCGAACAACAGACTGATTGCCAGCAGCCAGCGGTTACGCAGGCCGTCGCTGAACTCCTTGGCGGCGATACTCCAAATCTGCGTCATGAATGAGTGCCTTCTGTGGCGACGCTTGCATGACTCATGTAATAGCCGTAAAGGTCCTCAAGGGACGGTTGTTGGATGTCGATATCCTGCGGTGGGTCCTCGTGAAACAACTGGCGCAGCAGATCGACTTTGTGACCGTTGACCGCCATCACCTCGACTCCGTTGTCCTCCATCGCGCTAGCGATGTGTCCAGCGGCCTTCCACCGCTGCAGCCACTGCTCGCGTTGGGCTAACCCACTGACGCGAATACGCGCCGGCAAGTCAGCCTCCTCACGCAGGCTGGCCAGACTGCCGATCGCCCGCAAGCAGCCATTGGCCAGGATGGCCGCACGATTGATATGCGCTTCGACCCCCGCCAACACATGGGAACAGAGGATGATGCTGGCGCCCCGCTGACGCAGACGGTCGATCAACAGGTAAAGTTCTTGGGTGGCGATAGGGTCAAGACCCACCGTGGGTTCGTCCAACAGCAACAGGCGAGGTTCACCGAGAACCGCCTGGGCCAACCCCAGACGCTGGCGCATGCCTTTGGAGTAGGTTTTCACCCGACGGTCTGCGGCGTCGGCGAGACCGACCTGCTCCAGTAGCTCGTCCACTTGTCTCAACGCGGCGCCCTTGAGGCGGGCGAAATAGCGCAGGGTCTCGCGACCACTGAGTTGCGGGTAGAACGTCACGTTTTCCGGCAGGTACCCCAGTTGGCGACGCACCTCGGCTTGTGCGGGTCGGCAACCGAGTACATGCACCTGACCGGCACTGGCCTTGAGCAGTCCCAGGATCAGCTTCATCACCGTAGTCTTGCCCGCTCCATTGTGGCCGAACAAACCCAGCACCTCCCCCTCACCCAGGCTCAGGGTCAAGTCCCGCAACACGGTCATGCTGCCGTAGCGCTGGCTGACCCCTTCAATGTCCACTGCGTTCATAAGCTCGGCTGCTGTGTCTGGGGCATGGTCGGAAGATTCATCAACGGATAGCTGTCCTTGACCCCTGGCGACTTCGTCACCGGGAAACTTTGCTGCACCCAGCGCAGTAATTGGATGCTCGGGCTATTCATCAACAGACGGACCTGCGGGTACAGCCAGAGCAGGCGGTCAACATTGTCGTTGGGCTCGTAGATCACGTCGCCAATCCCATCGTCATTGCGATCCCAACCCAGGTAATCACTCCAGTAATTGCCGTGACTGTCGGCCGACCACTCCTGCGTGCGGCTGGCAACGTATTTGACCTGCTGCTGGTTGTCGACGAAGGCGTTGTCGGCGATACGGTTGTCTTCGGAGCCAGCAGTGAGGTGAATACCCACGGCGCTGCGCTCGAAATGGTTGTGTTCGATGACATTGAACAGCGAGTTGTAGATGAACAGCGCCTTGCCCTCGGCACCGCTGACCATACCGCCGTCGGCGGAGCCGCTGCGCACGTCGCTGATGACGTTGTCGCGCAGTTCGGAATAGGTGATGTAGTTCATGAGGATGCCATAGCCTTCGTCCTGCTCGGAGCGATTGCCAATCACCGTCAGCTTGCGGCTCTGCATCAAGGCATAACCGGTGCGCGTGCGGCGGGTAGTGTTGCCCAGCAACTGGTTGTCGTTGGCATACATGTAGTGCACGCCATAGCGCAGGTCTTCCAGGGTATTGTCTTGCAGCAAGTTGCCGTTCGAGGTGTCGATGTAAATACCGTCGCGGGTCAGTCGCACGTGATTACCAATGACCCGCGCACCCTGCACGGCATACAGATGAATCCCATTGCCGCGATCCTGGGAGCGAATGCCCGGGTCGCCTTCGATGTCATTGTCAATCAGGCTGACATCATGAGTGCTATCCACCCAGATGCCGAAACCGGGGCCCTTCATGCGGTTATGACGTATCACCGCACCCCGGGCCTTGGGACCGATGAACACCGCTGAGTTCATTGCCGTCATGTCACGTCCCCAGTCGAGCAATGTGCACCCCTCGATCCGCACATCCGGTGCGCTGATGAACAGCGCGTTGCCCTGCCCCTGGGCGTTGATCACCGCACCTTCCGCGCATTCGATCTGCATCGATTGATCGACGCTGAACTGCCCCGAGTAGTCGCCCGCCGGCAGAATCCAGCGCTGATCACCGCTGGTTTGCAGGGGTAGTTCGGTGATGGGGCGCGGCGACGCCTGGGCGAGTGTCGACACCAGCACCAACAGCAAAAGTGCCATGCTGTGGCGTGGATCACTGAGCGAAGCCCTGGGCATGGCGTTTACCTTCTTCGCGGCCCTGAGGCACTGTTCAAACCGGCTCGACCAACATCCGGCCGACCATTTCCATGTGCAGCGCATGGCAGAACCAGCTGCAGTAGTACCAGTGCAAGCCAGGCTTGTCGGCGATGAAAGTGATGGACGAGGTCTGCTGGGGGCTGATCTCCATGCTCACACCGTGATTGGTCATGACGAACCCGTGGCTAACGTCCTCCACCTTATCGATGTTGGTGATGGTCACCGTCACCTCATCCCCTTGCTTGACGGTGAATTCAGTGACCCCGTAGACCGGCGCCATCGAGGTCATGTACACCCGCACTTTCTTGCCGTCATGGATGACTTTGTTGTCGCTCTCAAGCTTGATCCCGTCCTTGGCGGCGATCGCCACGGTTTCGGCAAAAAACGGATCGTTACGGTCCCAGATTTTCTTGGTCCTGATCTGGTCTCGACGGGCCATGACGCAGTCGTGCGGTTCGGCGAACGCCGGGCCGTCGTGCACCAGCTTCATCTCGTCGCCGGAAATATCGATCAACTGGTCGTTTTCCGGGTGCAGCGGACCGGTCGACAGGAAGCGATCCTTGGAAAACTTGCTGAGCACCACCAGCCACTGGCCGTCGGCCTCGCTGGTTTCGGTCAGCGATGCATGGTTGTGCCCGGGTTGGTACTGCACATCGAGTTTCTGCTTGATGTAGTTGACCTTCTCACCCTTGTAGGCGCGGATCGCCTCTTCCACATTCCACTTCACCACTTGGCTGTCGATGAACAACGTGGTGTAAGCATTACCCCGGCCATCGTAGGTGGTGTGCAACGGCCCCAGGCCCAGTTCAGGCTCACCGACTACCACATCCCGAGGGTCTTTGAGTTTGTCGTTGAACAGATCGTCAAGCTTGGCGGTGGCGATGATGGTGCAGGTGGGCGAGAGTTTGCCGGCGGCAATGAAATACTTCCCATCGGGCGACATGTTGATGCCGTGAGGATTCTTCGGAACCGGGATATAGCGGGTGAATTCGCTGTCCTTGCCGTCGCTTTTGCGACCGTCGACAACTGGCGACTTGGCATCGCCCAAGGTGATGAATTTACCGGCCTTGATCGCCGCTTCGATGCGCGGGATGTTGAACACCACCACCCAGTCGCGCTCGTTGCGCATCATGCCGCCCAGGTCATAGGCCTTCTCGGAGTTGTAGCAGGTGCTGGCAGCGTATTTGCCGGTGTAGTCGGCGTCGGTATTGTCCAGGTTGCCGTCGACGATCACCTGGAAGGCCATTTCCATCTTCTCGGCGTCGATGGCGTTGAACATGGTGTAGCTGTTCTTATCCTGCAGGTCGAAAGTGCTGCCGTCATTGGGGTGTGGAATGATGAACTCGGCGTTGGCGAACACGTACTGGGTATGCGGCACCTTTTGCAGGCGCAGGCCATGGATGGCTTGCACGTTGGGCACCGTGAGCATCTTGTCGCACTTCATGATGTCCAGGCGAATGCGCGCGACCCGGGAGTTGGCCTTGTCATTGATGAACAGGTACTTGCCGTCGTACTTGCCATCAGTCATGGACAAGTGCGGATGGTGGCAGTCGCCATTCTGAAACCTTGCACTATCACCCAGTATCCGCTTGCTTTCGTTGGTCAGCCCCCAACCGGTGGCGGAGTCGACGTTGAACACCGGTATGCGTAACAACTCACGCATCGACGGAACGCCCATGATCCGCACTTCGCCCTGATGCCCCCCACTCCAGAAGCCGTAGTACTGGTCCAGCTCGCCCGGTGCCACGTGAATTTTCGACTGCGCATCCTTGGCCGCTGCCGCCCAGGATTCGCGGGTGAAGAGCACGCTGCCAAGGGCAGTGCTGCCTGCCAGCGCAACGCCGGTCAGGGCTGAGGCACCGAGGAAACCGCGTCGGTTAAGACCTGCGTCATTGACCGATTCTTGATCTTTTTTCGGCTTTTTATCGCTCACGGGGCTTGCTCCATTGGAGGCAGATATCAATAAGGTCAGGCAATAGGTTCTTGTGCCCTTGCTTGGCAAGGACGGGTCAGGGCTTGAACACTTGCACCACCGGAATCAACTCGGCGTGCTCTGGCACGGGCGCCGGTTTATCCCGCGTCTTGCGCTTGTTCTTGAGCACCAGCGGCGGACATTTGTTTTCGTTGTGGTAAGTCATCTGGCAATCGAGGCAGTAGTGACACTCGTTGCCGTTGATATGGCCATCCGGGTGGATTGCCTGGATTTCGCATTCCTTGGCGCACAGCTGACAGGGCGCGCCACATTCCTTACGGCGCTTGAGCCAATCGAACAGGCGCAGCTTGCTGGGGATGGCCAGTGCGGCGCCCAATGGGCAGACGTAGCGGCAATAGACCTTGCGGGTAAAAATGTTGATGACCAGCAACGCTACGGCGTAGACCACGAACCACCACTGGCGATCGAATTTCAGCGTAATGGCGGTCTTGAAGGGTTCCACTTCGGCAAATTGCTCGGCGGTGGTCATCGACTCGAGAGAGATGCCGAATAGCGCCAACAGGATGATGTACTTCACCGCCCACAAGCGCTCGTGCAGCGCAAAGGGCAGCTCATATTGTGGAATCTTGAGCTTGCGCGCGGCTTCGTTGATCAACTCCTGCAACGCACCGAAGGGACACAACCAACCGCAGAACACCCCTCGCCCCCACAACAGGATGCTGGCGGCGGTAAAGGTCCAGAGAATGAACACGATCGGGTCGGTGAGAAACAGTTCCCAACGGAAGTTCTCGAACAAGGCATGGGCGAAGGTCAGGACATTGACCACCGAAATCTGCCCGAGGGCATACCAGCCGATGAACACAACGGTGAACACCAGGTAACCCCGACGCAGCCAATGGAGAAAGCGTGGGTATCGGGTGAAAGTGTCCTGCAGGAACAGAATCACCATCAGCACAGTCAGGGCTGTACACAGAATGCCGATCTGAAAAGCTTTCTGGTACCAGATATTGACCCACGTCGGCCTGTTGGCAACCTTGATGGCAGCCAACTCTTGAGCGGTGGGCGGCGGGCGCAAGAGGTACTGCTCAGGCAGTTGGTAGGACAAATCGAAACTGCTGAATGTGCCGCTGACCGCGCCGGTCTGGCGTCGTACCAACAATTCCAGGGACCAAGGCGCTCCCGGATCGAACCGAGCGGGTTCGCGCACAATGAAAATAGACATTTCATTGAACTCAGGCATGCCCTTGGCAAATACATCGGAAAGACGCTGGTGGTCCATATCGCGAAAGCTGATGACGTTGCCAAACTGACGCAATTGCACCCGATCAAAAATCCCCCCGCGCACATAACCTGAACCTTTGTAGGAATACAGGCCGCGACCTAATACAGCGATGGCTTGCTCACCTGGCTTGAGGTCTTGCATCAGGAAACGATATTGATTGTCGCCCAGCAGGTTGCGACCAATGGCCGGCGGATTCAAATCGGCTGTATACAGTTCGATAAAGGTCTCATCAACCTGCTCGGCAGTGGCATTGTCGAACCCCTCAGCCTCGCTTCCCTTGAAGGCCGCGTCGACTTGGCCACGGGTCAGGTTGAGACGGCGAATGGCGCCATTGCCGGTCATCTGCTCCCAGGTGGCGGGCTCGAAAAAGTCTTCGCGCACAGTGGCAGGCTTCTGCGTAACACCACTGTTATCCTCGATCAACTTGAGCGATACGGCCACTTTGCGTGCCGCGCGCATGATGATCTCGTTGACCACCATCACGGTAACCGTCGCCCCGGCAATCCCATCGACCGTCACCGCCTCGGGATCACTGGAGTGACCCACGACCACCCTGCGGTCGGCCTTGACGCCCTTGTACTTGGCATCGAAGGCATGAAGTTTTTCGATGGGAATGCCAACCAGCAAAATTGGCTCATGGTGTTCCAGCACGTATGCATCCTGGATGACGCCGTGGGTGTCGAGGATGACCTGCATGTTGATCGGTTTGCCCGAATACGCCGGGATGTCCACCACGTCCTGACTCTGGAACACATAACCGAGCAGGGTTTTTCCGTGACTGATGGTACGGACCTTGAACTCACCGGTGGACTTGGAAAGGTTATCGCTTTCAGGAAAAACTGTTTCTATACGCTGCTGTTCAAGCCCGCCGTATTCCTTCGCATGTACCCCACTGCCTCCACAGAACACCATCACCAGCATGAGTAGCAGCCCATATTTGAAGGGGCACAGCTTACTGGGCGTCGTGGATTTAATAATGATCATCGATTTATTGAGCTTTTGACCTCGACTGAATGAACAGTGAGAACAATTATGCTCGAGTGCCTACTTATTGAATATATGCTCTAAACAGTGCGCCTTAAACACGGGTATAGCAAACGTATTCTATTGCTGCATGGGCAAACTTCGTGCTTGCGTGATAGCCGTCGCTTGATATCAATTAACTAAATTAAATAGCTGTACCCATTAGGTTTTAGGGCGTAACGTCGCAGGGCACGCTATTGGCCGGATTGGTATGAAAACACCGAGCGAATCAATATTTTCAAGCTGACGACTCTCGCTATCTTGTGCAGCTGAATTAAATGACGTTATTTAAAACGTGTCGTTGACACGCCATTGCGCACCCAATTTATCAACCGATCAAAGCTGAAAATCAGACAGCCCAAGAGGTATTTCGTAGCCATATCAACACGGGTGTGCGGCTCGGACTTTATCTCATCTTCTACGCGCCACCTTTTTATCCCCGTCCTTTGCTTTATGATGTTCGCCATCTCAACTCGCTGACTGATGGGAACCCCCATGACTTTCGATTTCGATACGGTATTGGAACGCCACGGCACCGGCAGTACCAAATGGAGCCGCTACCCGGCCGATGTGTTGCCGATGTGGGTCGCCGATATGGACTTCCCCGCCCCCCCCGTGATCTTGAACGCGCTGCACAAGCGCCTTGAGCATCCGATGCTGGGCTACAGCGTGGCCCAGGACAACCTGCGTGCGGCCGTCGTGGCCGACCTGTGGAGCAAGTACGCCTGGCGCGTCGAGCCCCAGCAGATTGTGTTCCTGCCGGGTGTCGAACCGGGCTTCAACATGGCGCTGCATGCCTTGGTAGAACCCCAGCAGAATGTCGTGGTGCAGGTGCCCAACTACCCGCCGCTGCGCAACGCCCCGGGTCACTGGCAGTTGAACAAAGTGGAATTGCCATTCAACTCGGTCAACGGCGAATTCCATACACCGTTGGCTGCATTGCGCGAAGCATTGCAGGGCGGTGGCGCGCTGTTGCTGAGCAATCCTCACAACCCGTTGGGCAAGGTGTTTGACCGTCAGGAACTCAAGGCCGTGGCAGACATTTGCCTGGAGCAGGACGCCTGGATCATCTCCGACGAAATCCATGCCGAGCTGTGCTTCGACGGCCGAGTGCACATTCCGACCGCCTCCCTCAGCCCGGAAATTGCCGAGCGCACCATCACCCTGATGTCCGCCAGCAAGGCCTTCAACATCGCCGGTTTGAAAACCTCGTTCGCCATTATCCAGAACGCCAAGGTGCGCGAACGGGTCAACAGCGCCCGGGCCGGCATGGTCGACAGCGTCAATGCCCTGGGCCTTGAAGCGACCCGTGCGGCCTATAGCGAAGCCGGTCCGTGGCTAGAGGCCTTGAAGGCGTACCTGCAAGCCAACCGCGATTACCTGGCCGAAGCGGTGAACACCCGCCTGCCAGGCATCACCATGACCGTGCCCCAGGGCACTTACCTGGCCTGGCTGGATTGCTCCGGGTTGGGGCTGGATGACCCACAGGGCTTCTTTCTGAAAGAAGCCAAGGTGGGGCTGAGTGCCGGCCTGGATTTTGGCGACGATGCCGGTCAGTTCGTGCGCTTGAACTTCGGCTGCCCGCGGGCGCTGCTGGAGGAAGGGATTGCGCGAATGGAGCGCAGCCTCAAGGCCAGGGTCTAATTCACCCCTGCTCCCGCGGCGCCTGTAGGAGCTGGCGAAGCCTGCGATCTTTTGATCTTGATCTTGATCTTTCGCTCTGGACTCAATGGACAGTGTAAAGATCGCAGCCTCGTTGCACTCGTCAGCTCCTACACGGCTCCTACACGGCTCCTGCAGAATCGAGTGGGTTCGGGCTTTATTCATGCATATCCGGCGCATGGACAAAGCACAGCTTGTTACCCTCCGGATCGCGGCAATACGCCCCGAAATAACCTTCGCAATACTGCGGCCTCGGGCCGGGTGGGCCTTCGTCGAAGCCGCCCATGGCAATCGCCTGCTCCCAGGCAGCACGCACGGTTTGCGGGGAGTCAGCGGCGAAGCTTACTTGCATGCCATTGCCCCAGGTGGCGGGCAGGCCGTTGAAAGGCAACTGGACGAAAACCTGTGGCCAATGCTTGCCGGGGCGCTGCCAACCCTCCCCCGGCGGCCCCGAGTCGTGTTCACCCTCGATACGTTCCAGCCCCAGGCAGCCGAGAACTGCGTCATAAAAAGCGACCATTTTCGGCAGGTCGCGCGCACCGATCTGTATGTGGCTGAACATTGTCCTGCTCCTTATCGAAACCCGTATTTTCATTGAAAAACACAGCTTCATCCAATGCTCGTCGCAGCGCTCTATTCACCGACGAAACGCCCGTCATCACGCTCATCGACTGGCAAGAAAATCCGACCGAACTCTGCCCGAAACCCCACAGTCCACCCTCCATCGCAACCACATCAAGCCTGGAGAACGACAATGGTCGAATACCCTTTCCCACCCTTCCCGAAGCAAAGCCAGCCGGTGCCCGGCAGCCAACGGAAAATGGATCCCTACCCGGACTGCGGCGAACAGAGCTACACCGGCTCCGGACGACTGGCGAACAAAATCGCCCTGATCACCGGCGCCGACAGCGGTATCGGTCGCGCCGTTGCCATTGCCTTTGCCCGTGAAGGCGCGGACGTGGCGATTGCCTATCTGGACGAGCATGAAGACGCCAAGGAAACCGCCCGCTGGGTCGAACAGGCCGGACGGCAATGCCTGTTGCTGCCCGGGGACCTGGCAAACAAGGACCAGTGCCGCAAAATCGTCGATGAAACCGTCGCCCGCTTCGGGCATATCGACGTTCTGGTCAACAATGCCGCGTTCCAGATGACCCATGAAAGTCTTGAGCAAATACCTGACGAGGAATGGGTGCGAACGTTCGATATCAACATCACGGCGATGTTCAGGATCTGCCAGGCCGCCGTGCCGCACATGAAGCCGGGAGGCTCGATCATCAACACCAGCTCGGTCAACTCCGACATGCCAAAGCCGACGCTGCTGGCGTATGCCACCACCAAGGGCGCCATCGCCAACTTCACCGGCGGCCTGGCGCAGATGCTCGGCCCCAAGGGCATCCGGGTGAACAGCGTGGCACCAGGACCGATCTGGACGCCGCTGATCGTGGCCACCATGCCCGAGGAAGAGGTACGGAATTTCGGCTCCCAGACCCCGCTTGGCCGCCCCGGCCAACCAGTCGAAGTGGCGCCGATCTATGTGCTGCTGGCCTCGGACGAAGCCAGCTACATCTCCGGGACTCGCTATGGGATCACCGGAGGTAAGCCGATACTGTAGAAGCTGCGTAGGAGCTGCGTAGGAGCTGTCGAGTGCAACGAGGCTGCGATCTTTACAAAGACACTTGAGTCTCAAGCGAAAGATCAAAAGATCAAAAGATCAAAAGATCGCAGGCTTCGCCAGCTCCTACACACCCAACGGGAGCAAGCTCCCTGGCCGAAAAAAGTGCCCGCCGAACAGCACTCAGGACCGCTCCTTGGCAATCACCGAAATCTTCCCATTGCGCTCGATGATCGCAAACTTGATCTGCTCCAGGGTCTCGATACCCTGGCTCGAGCGCGCCGCTTCCATGATGTCTGCCTCTATCAACCGGGCATGACGCAGCCGGCCCTGGAGGATTCGCCCGTCCTCGACGATGATGGTCGGGCCTCCGTCGATCAGTTGTGACACCCATTGGGAACGTTGCTTGAGCAACGACAAACCCACATCGATGGCGATCAGCGTCACGATCACCATCAACGCGTTGGTGAGCGAAAAATCATCCCCCAGCAACGCCTGCTGCGTCGCCTCGCCGATGATCATCAACAACACGAAGTCGAAGGTGGTGATCTCGGCCAGCGAGCGCCGTCCGGCGATCTTGAACAACACCAGCAATGCCAGGTAAATCGCAGTGGCCCGCAGTACCGAATCCATAGATCACCTAAGGGAAAATGAACTGATTGAAACTGACCGCGGCACCGCCGGAGGTTGCGATGCGGCTGTGATAGCTTCCGAGCCCTTCGCCGAGCAATGACAGATGCAGGCTGGCCTGCCCCCGTTCATCGGCCTGGACCCAGAGGGTCATGCCCCGCCCCGCGCCTGCCGAACGTATCGGCGCCGGTTGTAACGCTTGCACCTCGAAACCTTCCAGCCAGTCGCCGCCCAACTCGACTTCCAGCACCGCGTTGGGTTGACCCTTGAGCCGGATGACCATGGTGTTGGTGGAGCCATTGCGGTGGAAGGCCTCATATTTGACGCCAAGGCTGCCGTCGTTGCTTTGCAGCTCCCGGCTACTCAAAGGCCCACGGGAAAACAGCCCCAGCAGGGTCAGGATTACCAGCAGCACCAACACATACCAGCCCACCCGTTCAAAACGCCAGACCTTGTGCTGGAAGGCCATGTCTTCACGCACCGGGAACTGGCGGCTGCGGTGGTCGTCCTCCTGCTCGTATTGATCGGTCATGATCTATCTCTATCGACGCTCACCGGCCACAGCACGTCGGTGAAAGGCCGGCAATTGCTGCAACGCGTATTGCGCCGCCCAGATTTGCACCTGGCCGCGACTGCCAAAAAAACGCTCGCAGCGACTGAACAGCGCCCGCTGGCCGTTCAGATCGAACGCCCAGGCAAAACACACGGTTCCGGCGGGTATACCGTCCCTGTCGTCTGGCCCGAGCAGGCCGGTGGTCGCCACTGCGACATTGGCATTGGCGTCGTGCAAGGCGCCAAGGGCCATCTCCTCAGCGACTTCGCGACTGGTGAGATTGAAAGTATCGATGGTGCGTGGGCTGACACCGAGCAGGCGCTGCTTGGCTTCAGGGGAATACACCACATAACCGCTTTCGATCAGTGAACCGCTGCCCGGCACCTCGGCCAGCAGCGTGACAATCCGCCCGGCGGTGCAGGATTCCGCCGTGGTCAGGCGCAGGTCATGCTCGCGCAGATAATCAACCAGGGTTTGGGCAGCAGTCATGGCAAGGATCCTTCAGGGATGCTGATGGGTTGACTCTTGCCGTTGTGATTCATTCCCTTTATCGCTCGTCACCCTGCGCCACCAAATAAATGAACCCCCCGTGTTTGCTGTATCTCAAACCCGTACGGGCCTCATGCAGAGGCCGCCCCGCAGCCCGCTTTCGCGAGCAGGCTCGCACACGGGTTTATAGCCGTCTCAGGCGTCCGGAGTGATCACCGGCAACACCGTCTCCACCGCCAAACGAGCCAGTTCAGCATCCTGCTCAGCCTTGACCCCAGACACCCCGATGGCACCAATGCATTGGCCGTCATGACGAATGGTCACCCCACCTTCAAGCATGCCCTGCAGGTGCGGAGCGCTGAGAAACGCGTAGCGACCACCGTTGATCATGTCTTCGAAAACCTTGCTATCACGCCGCCCCATGGCGGCCGTGCGGGCTTTTTCGGTGGCGATATAGGCCGACAACGGCGAGGCATCGTCCAGGCGCAGCAGCCCCAGGGGATGACCACCGTCGTCCACCACGCAGACCGACACCGCCCATTGGCGCTGGTGAGCCAGTTCCTTGGCCGCCACCAGCAATTGCGCAACATCCTGCTCAGTGAGTACTGCTTTGGTCTTCATGAATCACTCCGTGTTGTGCAACAGCAAGCCCGCGAGACAAAACCCACGGGCCGAGGATCATTCGCCGTAGATGTCGAAATCAAAGTACTTCTGGCGAATCCGGTCGTAAGTGCCGTTGGCGCGAATGGTTGCCAGCGCCTGATTGAAGCGGCTGACCAACGCATCGTTCTTGCGTACCGCAATGCCGATACCCGTGCCGAAATATTGTTCGTCGGTGAAATTGGGCCCGACGAATTCGAAATCCTTGCCCTCGGGACGCTTGAGCAGGCTCTCGTCGATCACCACCGAACTGGCCATGGTCGCGTCCAGGCGCCCGCCCAGCAGGTCGAGGAATATTTCATTCTGCGAACCATAGCGCACTACTTCGGCGCCCGCCGGGGCAAAGTGATCGGTGACATAGCGATCGAAGTTGGTCGCCCGCTGCACCCCGATCCGCTTGCCTTTGAGCTGTGCCGGAATATCGCTGATACCACTGCCTTTGCGAAACACCAGGCGCGCCGGGATTCGGTAGTAGCGATCGGTGAAGTCCACCGACTTCAATCGCTCGGGGGTGATGGACATGGAGGAAATCACCGCGTCGACCTTCTTTACCTTGAGCGCTGGAATCAAGCCGTCGAACTCCTGTTCCTTCCAGACACAACGGACCTTCATCTCGGCGCAAAGTGCCTGGCCGATGTCGTAGTCGAAGCCGACGATGGCGTTGTCCGGGGTTTTCGAGGCAAAGGGCGGATAAGCCGCCTCGATACCGATGCGCAACGATGACTCGGCGGCCTGCAGGCTCGTACCCAAAGCCAGCAGCGAGACGAGACCCAGCTTCAAGGCGATGCGTTTAACGTTCATTCATTTGCTCCAGGTGCGATGTTATTGATTTCGGACGCTCCACAGAAGTCGTCCGTTATGGCAGCAGCAATGTGAACAAGCCCGGGCGGTGACTCTGGTGGTCGCCTGCCCGGTGACAGCACAACGGTGATCCGGCGAGCGGCCTCAGACTGCCGCGGTGACAATCAGCTCCAGCAAAATCTGCGGGTCGTCGAATGCCACCTGGGCCGTGGCCCGCGCCGGCGTCTGCGTGGCATCGACCCACTCGCTCCACAGCGCGTTCATCGCGGCGAAATCGCGGCCCATGTCTTTCATCCAGATCTGCACACTGAGCAGCCTGTGCTTGTCGCTGCCCGACGCGGCCAGCAGCTCATCGATCCGTTGCAGCACCTGACGGGTCTGGCCCAGGATGTCCTGACTGCAATCGGCGGCCACGACGCCGCTGAGCCAGGCCACGCCGTTGTGCACGACGCTGCGACTCAGGCGTGGGTTGCTTTCGATGCGTTGAATACTCATGAAGGTTCCTCGACGGAAAGACGCTCGCCGGCCAATTGGGCGAGCGTGATGGGTTTGAGCGGTGAACGGATGCGGTAATAGCCCACCTCGGCGGGTGACACATGGCGGCGTTCGGCGATGATTTCAGTGACGCTCAGACCGCATTGGCGTCCCTGGCACGGGCCCATGCCACAACGACCGAAGGCCTTGGTCTGGTTGGGGCCCAGGCAACCCAGGTCGACGTAGCGGCGAATGTCGCCAGCGCTGACCTCTTCGCAGCGGCACACCGTGACGTCATCGGCGGGGATGCGATTCTGAAGCCGGGGGCGATACAGGGCGTCGAGCAGCGGCCGTGCGGCGCGGGCGCGGCGTAACAGCCGCTGCAGGGGACGCGCGTGCGCCGCACGGCCGGCGATGGCCAACGCGGCCAGGCGCCCTTCCAACTGCGCGACCTGGGCCCCGCCGATGGCGCCACCGTCACCGGCGATAAAAATGCCCGGCGCGCTGCTTTCGCCCCATTGATTGCGGCGCGTAATCCAGCACAGTTGCTGTTCGCTCCAGTCGTGCTCCAGGCGCAATGACCAACTGACCTGCGTGTTCGGCACCACGCCTTGATGCAGCAGAATCAAATCGGCGCGAACACGTTGCGAGCGGCCTTGACTGTCGAAACTCAAGGCGCAGGCGCGATCCGTGCCGTCAACCTGCAGGTTGCAAGCACCGCGAAAATGCCGGACGCCGGCCCGCTTGAGTTCCATCAGCAGCCCCAGTCCCTTGAGCAGGTCACGCCAGCCGCGCAGCGCGCTGGGCACTTGCCGCCAGGCCTGCAGCAGATCGCTTCGGTGGCTGGTGTCCACCAGGGCCTCAATGGCGATCCCGGCGCGCAGGTACTGCACCGCCAGCAAGTAGAGCAATGGACCACACCCGGCCAACACCACTGGGGTGGCCGGCACCATGGCAGCGCTCTTGAGCAGGATCTGCCCAGCCCCGGCGGTCATGACGCCCGGCAGGGTCCAGCCGGGAATCGGCATCGGCCGTTCGAAGGCCCCCGTGGCAATCAACAAGTGGCGCCCTTGCAAGACTTCGGCACGCCCCTCGAACAGGTAGTGCACCTGACGCTGCGGCGTCACCTGCCAGATGGCTGCGTTGGGTAGATAGCGGGCGCCGCATTGCAGAAAGTCGGCGGCCAATGTTGCCCCGGCCACGTAGTCGTCACCCAACACGGCGCGTCGGCACGCGTCAGCCTGGAGCACCTGGCGATAAATCTGCCCGCCCGGGCTGGCCTGCTCATCCAGCACGACGACCGACAGGCCATGGGCCCTGGCTTCGAGTGCAGCGCTCATTCCCGCCGGACCCGCGCCGATGATGATCAGGTCGATGACGGCATTACTCATCGCCGCTCTCCTGCCACGGTGCCAGGCATGCGGCTCCGCGTTGGCGACGCACGCGCATGCCGGAACGCACCGGCACCAGGCAAGCCTGGGCATTGGCGTGTCCGTCCACTTCCACCAGGCATTCGAAGCACACGCCCATCATGCAATAAGGGGCGCCGGGGCGACCGTTGATCGCGCTTTCGCGGGTGTGGCGAATGCCACAGGCCAGTAGCGCCGCTGCCAGGGATACCTCGGCGGGCACCGTCAGCGACCGGCCTTCGAATTCGATGTGCACGGTGTGATCTCCCGAGGCCAGCGGCCGAAACAGACTGTCAGCCGACATGGCGCACCTCTGCTTGCAGGTTGAAACGGTGCAGCCCGAATGGCTTCACCGCCGGATCATCGAATTCGCCGGCGATCCACGGCGCCAGGCGCAAGGCGTGGGCGGCAGCCAGCGTCACACCGCTGTGGCAGCTGACAATCGACAGTCCCGGACAACCCCGGGGCGTTTCGTAGATCGGAAAGCCATCGGCACTCATCACCCGCAACGCCCCCCAGGCCCGCACCAGTCGTACCTGGCCCAACCGCGGAAAACACTGAACCGCGCGCCGGGCAATGGCGGCCATGACCTGGCTGCCGGTGCCGTCATCCAAGCCCGCTGACTCGTGGGAATCACCCAGTTGCAGCGTGCCCTCGTCGGTCTGGCGCACGTAGGTAGTGGGGTACTGCAGAAATGGCTCGAGCCGCTCGGTGACCAGGATCTGTCCACGGTTCGGCTGCACCGGCACGTCCAACCCGACCCTGGCTCCCAGCGCCCGATTGCCCAGACCTGCGGCCAGCACGACCTGGCGGGCAGACCAGCGCTGCTCTCTTGCCCGCAGTTCGAAGCCCGTGGTCCCTGCGTCGATAGCCTCGACGTGATGGCCGTTGATGAGCTTGACCCCACGAGCCTGGCAGGCGGCGTAAAGCGAGCGCAACAACTTGAGCGGGTTGACGTGGCCGTCCATGGGCGAAAAACAGCCACCCACTACATCCGGCCCAATGCCGGGCAAGCGGGCGCGCAGTTGCGCGGCGTCCAGCAGTTCAAAGGGGTAGTCGCCCGCAAAGGCCTCACGCAGCCAACCCAGCCGATGGCTTTCCTCGGCCATTTCCGCGTCGCTCAGGCACAACTGGAAGCCACCCTGTTGGCGCAGATGGATGTCGATGCCGGTATCGGCTTGCAACGCCCCGGCGAATCGAGGCCAGAGCGCTACCGATTCCCTCGTCCACTGCGCATACGGGCTCATCCGGTAGCCCTTGCCCTGGACCCAAAGCAAACCAAAGTTGCCCCGGGCAGCGCGAATGGCGTCGTCGCCTTCGTCGAGCACACTCACCTGGCGCCCGAGCAAGGCCAGCCCATAAGCGATGGACATCCCCACCAGGCCACCCCCTACGACAATGACATCAGTTTTTTGCATGGTTTTCTTATCGCTGCTTTCGGCGTCGTTCATTCAATCAGGCGCCGGCCCATGGCTGGGTTAAGTGGTTTGGCTCGATCCTAGGGCGATGACAACGCCATGAAAAATGCTTTATTTTGGCAAGCTCATGTCTTTTTGTTATGGGTTGGATCTGCACGATGAATCTCCGTCAGTTGGAAGCCTTTCGCGCCGTGATCCTGGGCCAGACCGTGACCCGAGCCGCCGAAATGCTGCACATCTCGCAGCCGGCGGCGACCCGGCTGATCGCCAGCCTGGAAGAGGACATCGGCTTCAGCCTGTTCGACCGGGTCAAGGGGCGACTGCAACCCACAGCCGAGGCCATGACCCTGTATCAGGAAGTGCAGCGTTCGTTGTTGGGCGTGGAGCGCATTGCGCGTACCGCCCAGGACATCCGCACGCTCAAGCGCGGTTCACTGCACATTGCCTGCGCACCGGCCATGGGCTTGTCATTCGTGCCCCGGGCGATTGCCGCGTTCATGGCCGAGCACGATCAAGTGCAGATATCGCTGGTGGTGCATTCGTCCCGGGAAGTCGTCGACCTGGTGGTGGGCCAACGCTGCGACCTGGGCCTGATCGTGCTGCCCAACACGTACCCCAGCCCTCGCGCCGAAAAATTGCTGGCCACGCGCATGCTCTGCGCCCTGCCCACCGGCCATCGCTTGCAGGACCAGGCGACGATCCGCCCGGAAGACTTGCAGGGCGAACCGTTCATTTCCTACCCGCAGTCGATTGGCTCACGCCAGCACATCGATGCGATCTTCGCCGCCCATGGGGTAGACCGCGAACTGCGCCTGGAAACCCAACTCTCGCTGCCCATGTGCGCGTTCGTCGAACAGGGCCTGGGCGTGGCGCTGGTGGATGCCATCAGTGCCGTCGAGTACCGCGGCCAGGGCATCGTCTTCCGAGCCTTCGAACCGGCGATAGAAATGGACTTCAGCATGCTCCTGCCGATCCAGGGACCGGTTTCCAGGCTGCAAGCCAGCTTTCTGGAGCACATGCAACGATTTATCGAAGCGCAGGTTCCAGCGGCCTATCGGTTCTGACCCGATCGCCAACCAACCCACCAATGGATCCACTGATAGGGCCAGCCATCCATTTATGCCGCAAAACCGTTGACAACTAAATTAGTTAAGAGAGTTAATGGATCCACAGACAAGAACAACATCCGCCTGGAGATCCCTCATGTACCCCAAAAATGCCTGGTACGTTGCCTGCACCCCCGATGAAATCGCCGACAAGCCCCTGGGGCGCCAGATATGCGGCGAAAAAATGGTTTTTTACCGGGGGCATGAAGGCAAGGTCGCAGCGGTGGAAGACTTCTGCCCCCATCGCGGCGCCCCGCTCTCCTTGGGCTACGTCGAAAATGGCAACCTGGTGTGCGGCTATCACGGCTTGGTGATGGGCTGCGACGGCAAGACCGTCGAGATGCCGGGGCAACGGGTACGAGGCTTTCCCTGCAACAAGACTTTTGCGGTACAGGAGCGGCATGGGTTCATCTGGGTCTGGCCCGGTGACCAGGCGCAGGCCGACCCGGCGCTGATCCATCATCTGGAATGGGCCGAAAGCGATGAATGGGCCTACGGTGGCGGCCTGTTCCATATCCAGTGCGACTATCGCCTGATGATCGATAACCTGATGGACCTGACCCACGAAACCTACGTCCACGCTTCAAGCATCGGCCAGAAGGAAATCGACGAAGCGCCGCCGGTGACCACGGTCGACGGCGATGAAGTGGTCACCGCCCGGCACATGGAAAACATCATGGCCCCGCCGTTCTGGCGCATGGCCTTGCGCGGCAACAACCTGGCCGACGACGTGCCGGTGGACCGCTGGCAGATCTGCCGTTTCACTCCGCCCAGCCATGTGCTGATCGAAGTCGGCGTGGCCCATGCCGGCAACGGCGGCTATCACGCCGCGCCGCAATTCAAGGCGTCGAGCATCGTGGTGGATTTCATCACACCGGAAACCGAGACGTCGATCTGGTACTTCTGGGGCATGGCCCGGCACTTTCAACCGCAGGATGAAGCCCTCACCGCGTCCATTCGTGAAGGCCAAGGCAAGATTTTCAGCGAGGACCTGGAAATGCTCGAACGCCAACAGCGCAACCTGCTGGACCATCCGCAGCGCAACCTGCTCAAGCTCAACATCGACGCGGGCGGCGTACAGTCCCGGCGGGTGCTGGAGCGCTGGATCGCACGGGAACGGGAAGCACAGGCCGGGTTGATCGCCAGCAGCCATCAAACGCAACGGGCGGAGCAACGGCCATGATCGAAGTCCAGGTCGCGGCGCGACACAACGAAGCCCTCGATATCTGCAGCTACGAATTGACGCGTGTCGATGGTGAGCCGCTGCCGGCCTTCACCGCCGGCGCCCATATCGACGTGCAGTTGCCCGACGGGCTGATTCGCCAGTACTCGTTGTGCAACCATCCCGAGGAACGGCATCGCTACCTCATTGGCGTGCTCAAGGACCCGGCCTCCCGTGGTGGTTCGCGCAGCCTGCATGAGCTGATCCAGCCAGGCATGCGCTTGCACATCAGCGAACCGCGCAACCTGTTTTCTCTCGCCCCGCACGCCCGGCGCAGCCTGCTGTTTGCCGGCGGCATCGGCATTACGCCGATCCTGTGCATGGCCGAGCACCTGGCCCAGAGCGGTGCAGCGTTCGAGCTGCATTACTGTGCCCGCGCCCGGGACCGCGCGGCCTTTGTCGAGCGCCTGCGCCAGGCCCCTTACGCCGACCGGGTCTTCCTGCATTTCGATGAAGAACCTGACACCCTCCTGGACGCCGCCAGGGTGCTGACCGCGCCCAGTGACGACGTGCACCTCTACGTCTGCGGCCCCGGCGGTTTCATGCAGCACATTCTCGACACCGCCAAGCGCCAGGGCTGGCAGGAAGCCTGCCTGCACCGCGAATACTTCGCCGCCGCCCCCACCGACACCCGCGCCGATGGCAGTTTTTCGGTCAAGCTGGCCCGCAGCGGCCAAGTGTTCGATGTGCCGGCGGACCGCAGTGTGGTGCAGGTATTGGAGAGCCATGGCATCGAGATCCCGATCTCCTGCGAGCAAGGTGTCTGCGGCACCTGCCTGACCCGTGTGCTGGAAGGGGTACCAGAGCATCGGGACATGTTTCTGACCGAGGCTGAACAGGCCTGCAACGACCAGTTCACGCCATGTTGCTCCAGGTCCAAGACACCCGTCTTAGTACTGGATCTCTAACACCGGACATTGTGGGAGCGGGCTTGCTCGCTCCCACAAGGGGATTTGTGGTGGGCTCACAAATCCAGCACTCATTCACAGTTGGGGCTGTTCACTCCGAACGCAGAATCACCGTCATCCGCTCGTCAGCCAGCGTCGAGCCGAACACTTCGGCGTAGCGCAGGGTGGCGTTGGCATGCTCGCGCATGATTGCCTCGGCGCGGCCGCTCTGGCGGTTGATCAGGGCGTCGAACACCGAATGGTGTTGCATATGGGCATAGTTGAAGCGGCGAAATTCGCCGGCCATGTTCTGGCGATCCACCGCCAGGGCGGTGACTGAGGCGAATGGCAGATGATCGTTGCGGGCCAGGGCATCGGCAATCGCCGGGTTGTGGCTGCCTTCGACGATCACCTGGTGAAAGCGCATGTTGAGGTCGTGATAGACCTCCAGGTCATCCTCGGTCACATAGCCCTTGGCGAACAGTTCATCGCCCTGCACCAGGCATTGCTCGAGTATCGCGCGGGCCTCGTCAGACAAGCCATGCTCGGCCGTCTGCCGTGCCGCCAGGCCTTCCAGCACGCCACGCACCTCCACGGCCCCGGCGATCTGCTCGGCACTGACCGACCGCACCTGGAAACCTCGTCCGCCGAAGCGCACCAGTAACCCTTCCTGCTCCAGGGTGCGGAACGCCATGCGCACCGGCATGCGCGAAACGCCGAACAGCTCGGCCGTAGGTATTTCCATCAAGCGCTCGCCAGCGGCCAATTCGCCCGAGGCGATCATCTTGCGCAGCGCAACCAGCACCGTTTGGCCGGGCTTGCTCATCCAGGCGATTCCACAGAAAAGAAGCCGTCATAGTAGAAGGCTTGGCGCAGCGTGTCACGGCAAGCTGTGGCAGCCAGTCTGGCCGCCACAGCGGGTTGTTCAGCTCCCTGCCAACTCGCGCAGCTGCAACAAGGTTTGCTCGTCCAGGGTGATCCCATGCTCATTGGACTTGCTGCGCTCGCGATGGCGACGATCTCCCGGCAAGCGCCGCAACCCGACGCCATGCATCTGCCTGACCAACTCCTGGCTGCGCTCGGCGAAGTTTTGCCCGGCGGTCTTGCTCGGGTCGATCACGATCAACAACTGACCGGTCCACGGCGTCTTGGCGCCCGGATGGTTGTGCCAGTCGAACTCGAAGGAAAAATTGCCACCCGTCAGCGCAGCCGCCAGCAACTCGACCATCATCGACAGCGCTGAGCCCTTGTGCCCACCAAAGGGCAAGAGCGCTCCGCCTTCGAGAATCGCCTTGGGGTCGCGGGTCGGCTGGCCAAGGCTGTCCACCCCCATTCCCGGCGGCAACAACTCGCCCTTGCGTGCAGCGATCTGTACGTCGCCGTGGGCAATGGCGCTGGTGGCGAGGTCGAAGACAATCGGCTCACCGCCAGCCCGTGGCGCGGCGAAGGCAATGGGGTTGGTACCGAACAATGGCCGGTCTGCGCCATGGGGCACCACGCACGTCATGCTGTTGACCACGCTCAACGCCACCAGGCCTTCATAGGCAAACGGCTCGACGTCCGGCCAGAGGGCGGCAAAGTGATGGGAGTTGCGAATAGCCAGGACGGCAATGCCGGCGCTGCGGGCCTTCGCCACCAGCAGGGCGCGCGCTGCAGCCAGGGCGGGCTGGGCAAACCCGTTACCTGCGTCCACGGCGACGAACCCTGACGCGACGTCGTCGACCACCGGCACAGCCTTGCCGTTGACCCAACCGCTGTCGAGTGTCGAGACATAGCCGGGAATGCGAAACACCCCATGGCTGTGGGCACCGTCGCGCTCGGCCCCGGCGCAGTTTTCAGCCAGGCACCGAGCGACTTCGGCCGACGTGCCATGACGCAGGAAAATTTTCTCCAGCAAGCTCACCAGAGCATCGAAAGACAAAGTGCAAGAAGCGGCATGATCGGATGGCGCAGACATCTGAAGCTCCAGAATGATTGTTGGAGGTAGCAACAGCGTAAAAGGACCCGCCGGGTGATTAAACACCGTTTCAGGCGCGCACTGTCAATCCTTGCCACGGCGCCTGCCCTGCCTGACAGGTCAGAAACCAGCGTGCGGTAACTATGTACCACCTTTGCTCAGCCATCGTTGCCTAGTCTGGCGGCTCCTCCACGTTCGCGCCGCTTTGAGGCGCCTTGATCGAGAAGCAACGATGCTCACTGAAACCACGCCGCTTTTATTTCCCGAGGTATTGCACGCCCATCGCCTGGACGAATTGACCGCCACCCACGACTTGACGCAGGCAGACCTCGACTGGTTGCAGCACATTGCCCTGCCCAACCACACCCAGCGCGCAGCGCAGACGCCGCCCATGTTCGCCGAAACCATTCTGCTGCAAGCCGATGAAAAACCGCCCATTGCACTGGCCGGCTGCTTTGCCCTCAGCGCCTCGTCAAACAGCCGCGAAACAAGCACCCACCCCGCATACCTCTACACGCCGACGGGTGGAATCAAAAAATTCAACAACCGGTCAGCCCTCGAAGAAGGGATTAACCAGATGCGCCAGGACACGGCGCAACGCGACGACCTGTTTCGTCTCTTGTCGCTTTCCCAGCGCAGCGAACTGAACAGCACCACCGACATCAGACAGACCCGGCAACTGATCGAAGAGGATGTTTTCAAGACCCAGCTCGAATCCATCGAGAACGCCCAGAACCTCAATGCCCTGGTCATGGTGAATGAGCTGATCAAACTGCCCTCGTTAAGATCGATGCTTGACCGGGCATTGAACGAGGCGCTACCGAACCTGGATCATCGACAGATCCGCGTGGCATTCAACAAGGGGACTGGCCTGGGAGATCCAAAGGCAATCCAGGTGACCGAAAGCATTGCACTGAGCGACGCCATCCTGGGCTACTTCCATCACCAGGGTTGGCCTGCCGGACATGACATCGATCTGACTCACCCGGGCACACCCGCATCGTCCTATACCCCGCAGCAATGGGAAAAAATCATAAAGGACATTGCCAGGAAACTGATTCCGACATTTATCGGTCGCATCGAAGCCTTCTGGGAGAGCATGACGACCCCCTTCTATATGTCTCGACGAAAATTGCTGTCCCAAGTCATCCACGATGGACTCTGGGCAAGCATCCTGGTCGAGCGGGAAAAAGGCCAACTGACGGACGCACAGAGTCGTGAGTTGCTCCGACTGTTCAGACCCTCCCGCCGAGACGAGACGCTGCTGTTCATCGAAACGATTCGCTTCTGGGAATATGAACCGCACTTCGTAGAACTTGCAGGTTCCTTGATGATCAGCGCCAAAGGAAACTATCTCTATACCCCCATTCATGGCCTTCAGAAGATAGACAACCATCAGGGTTTCAAGGCAGCACTGCTCGGCAACCCCGCAAGCACCGCGCAAAAGGAGGCACTCTATAGCCTCCTGAGCCTGGAAGAGCGCAACCGTTTCCTACGCTTTGACGAACCACAGATCTCGGGCAAGCCGCTGGATTTACCGGTGTCCGAATCCCTGGCGAGTGCAATCATCGAAAAACAGAAGAATAACCTCCATTACGCACTGGAAATGTCTCGCCAGGGCGATGTCGACATCCATCCGCTCATCGACAAGGCGTTGGATATACGCGCCCTCATCAACAAAAGGCTGCTGAGCCCGCCAACCGCAGGACATTGGGGGACTCATCCTGCCTTTCATGGCGGCCTGCGCCCGTCCAATTTCATGGCCGATCAACTGCAAAGAAAGGTCAAGAGCTATACCGATGTCGAAGCGGCTTTTGATGGCCTCTTTACCCGGTTGCCGACATCCCACAGCACTTCACTGCACAATGGGCTCTGGCAATTGCTGCCTGAGCTGACCAATGTCTTTTCCGTGGGGATACGCGCCGAGGCCGAACTTCGCGAGCTTGGCGCGAGCCTGCCGTCGACGGCCAATGACCTGATCAGAACCGTTTTTGCCTACGATTCAGAGCACCCGGACCGTTCACAACGTCTCGGGGTCAGGGGGTTCCGGCCGGATGTCTATTCGCTGACACTGACCTGCAGCGAAGAGCGTCGCACGACTCATCTGCCCCTTGCCAACTGCTTTCTATTAACCGAGCGTGGAGGGCTCGATACGCCCTATTCGGGCATGGCAATCCTCTGGACACCCGCCGATGGCTTGCAGGCTTTTGCGTCCGTGGAAGTGGCCACCCAGCAATTGAATCGACACCTGCTCGATTCGCGAAAACGCTTTGGTTTGCTCGCCAACCTCACGCCGGCCCAGCGCAAGCCTCATGGGCACTATCAACTCAAGGCATATGAACTGATCGAAGACAACGTGCTGGTGAATCGGATGAGTTCATTCATCAGGCACTTTGAGGCCGAGCATGCTTATCTGAGCACGTTAAAAGCCGGGAATTGGCAACTGACCGGCAAAGCATTATTAAAAAGCCTTCAGGCATTGTTGAACAAAGGCGCTCCCACCAACCTCAAGCGCGCCACCCACATTGCCCGGACCCATAAATGGCAACAGAAACTTCCCGCCTGGCTCGGCACAGCTGCGCTTGACGATCAGCGCCTGCACATTGAATTGCTGGAGCAATATAAAAACAGCGTGGCCGATGGCAAGGACTATCTGGACGGTATAGAGCCACTGTCCACCTATGCGCGCAATAAACTCAAGGCACTGCTGAACGCCCGCTTCGCTGCCACGAACCTGGACCCCGACACCATCCAGATCACGCCGAACCTCGCCATAGTGGGACCGGCCAGTTCACTGACCGACTTTGCGCTAAATCACATCGAAGTGACCCGCAACGGATTCAAGGTATCTTCCACGTCCACGCAGAAACTGCCGGACGGCCTTAACGAGACTGCTGTCAGGCAGATGCTGTCTTCATTGGATATCTCGACCGTCTATAAAAAACATGTTGTGCAAACGCTGTCCGGTAGCACCGCGCATGCCCAACAAAGAAAAACCGCCTTTGGCCAACAAATGCCCTGGCAACTGCTGCAATACGCCCACGCACGCTATCTGCAGCAATACCTTTCCCCCCTGGCCTTTGACTTGATCCGTCAAGTGGTGGACATGCCCGACGCCGTCGCTCGCAAAGCGGTCGACGGTGCCGACGCGTGTATTCGTCCCCTGGAGTTGATCAAGACCGGCGGCGCAACACCGGTCAAAGCGCTGGGGCTTTACCTGATCGGTTCGAGCGTCGATGCAACAAGCCCTCAAGTCCTGTATTCGCCCTACCATGAAGGGCTTCACTTCACCGAGCTCAAGGATGAAGAAAGCGTCGTTGCCGCATTCAATACGCCAGGAAAGCTTCAGGACCTGCTGATTCGCCGGCTTCCCGAGAACCAGCAGGCCACGTTCAGAAACCTGTTCGCCGCAACGCTCGGACAGCGGTCGGAAATCACCCTGGCCTCGAACCCGATCCAGGCCAACCTGTTCGACACATTGTTCGACGACAATGCGGCGTTGCTAGCCGACATGCTGACCACACAAACAAAGGAAAACCGTCAGGTTGACTGGGGAACGGTCCTGCGCCTGTTCAGCTCCGGCGTCAAGTTGGTCGAGAAGCAGTTGGCGGGCAAACTGACCTTTATCGAAACGCTTTGGGAAAGCTACCAGGACTTCAAGGCCTCATCTGAAGCCCTGCAGCAGCACGACTGGAAAACAGGCCTGTACGACTTTATCGCCGGTGCCGCAGAAATGGTGTCGTTGGGCCTGATGAATCGTGAAGATACATTCGGTCTTCTCTACCCCATCGAGCCCCCCTCGCAACCTGCCACGTTGGCAAATCGCTGGAAGGACATCGCGTCCACCGCCCAGATCCGTACCGACCTGAACGTCTTCGAGGCCAGGGGTGTCAGCCTGTCGGGCCTGCAAAAAGACCTGATCGACGGAACCTATAAGGCACTGGAAACCGGCAAGCTCTATGTCCCCCTTGCCGGCAAAGTCTTCCAAGTGGCGCAAGCCGGCCAAACCTGGCGAATCGTGCATGAGCACGCAGAGGGACCGTTATTGAAACAGTCGCCTGATGGTCGGACATGGGAACTTGATCCGCAACGCCAAACCATACGCTTTGGCAAAGCAGGTTCGAAAATGGCCATCACCTATAGCGACTTCAAGGCCAAGGGCTCACTGAATATCGAAGCGCGGGGCATGGCGCAGATACGCAGGAAATATCCGCACCGGGCAAACATGATTGTGCAAGCGCTTGAGACCGCACGGTTCTACTCGTTCAATACCCTTTGCAATCTTGATCAATTCAAACGCCAGGGACTGGTGGGTGCTCGATTGGATGGCATCCTTAAAACGTTTTTTGGTGTCAGCCACATTGATGCCCGCCTCATCAGCAAGATAGAAGCGGCAATCACACCCATATGCCAGACATTGGCAGACCCCACCTGGGAACTGCAAAATGCCGAGCGCATTGTGATCGGCAACCTCAAATACCTTGAAGACAGAGCGACCGCTTTCGTGCTCGAACCTGCGGCCAACGGCAGAATCTACCTCACGCAGTTTTTCTTCGATCCGGGCTTGGACTGGTATAGAACCGTCGTACCTGAAACCTTTAATGTCGACGCCCACGCCCAGGGTGCGACATTCATTCATGAAATCTCCCACCAGTTGTTCAATACCCTGGATATTGTTTACTTGGACGCGGCGCTGCCGTTCCTCGACTTGATTTCCACCGCGACTTATTTAGGCCGAGCGCAATATGACAAGCAAAAAAACCTGCAACTCAACGGGCTTTCATTGACCACACCAAAATCAAAACTGTTCACGCAGTTGGACAGTACGGATAGCACCTACAAGAAGCTGGAGCTGTTGCCTGGATACAAGGAAACCACCCGGGAAATCCTGAAGATAACCGGCGCCAGGACCATGGATAATGCGCGCGATGATTTCCTCGATCCGATTTTGCCGGACAAGCGCATCGACGTCATACTTCGCAACGCCGACTCGATCACGCTCTTGATTTGTGAATTGGGACGCCAACTCGACCCCAGCCTGTCCCGGTAGATTGCCGGGCCGTGAACGGTTTGAGTGGTTGATCTTTTTTTCACGCAAGGTATGCGACGGTAGGCTATGACGAATCTTTGAGGAAAAAACAGGTTCATTGATGCGTAAACGCCATGACGGCTGTTCTCGGCAGCTCATGCCGGAGGTTAGAATGCGGCAAACCAGGAACAGTCAATGACCGAACATACCCTCTCGGAAGCCGAATACGACGCCATTACCGATGCCGCTGCCCATTGGTGCATGCGCTTGCATGCCGTCGACTGCACCGATGCAGAACGGCAGGCGTTCAAGCAGTGGCACGATGCCGATCCCCTGCATGCTTTCGAATATGAAGCCATGCTGGAGATCTGGTCTGTTGCCGATCATCTGCCGCGCGTCGAGTCGGCGCCGGCCGCTCCAGTGCCCCGCCACCGGTCGCGCTGGAGCCGGATGGCGGTCGCCGCTGCGGTGGTCGTGGTGGGCATGCCCCTTGCCGCTTATACCGGCTGGAACCTGGGCTGGATTGCCAATTCCTACCAGCGCTTCGAAGCCGGCGCCAGCGTTCGCCATGTCACCCTGGGCGACGGTAGCCAGGTAGAACTCAACCTGGGCAGTGAGCTGGTATATGCCAACTACAAAAACGAACGCCGGGTGACGCTGAAAAAGGGCGAAGTGTTTTTTGACGTCAGCCATGACAAACAGCATCCGTTTGTGGTTCGGGCCGGCCAAGGCCAGGTGCGCGTGACCGGCACACGCTTCAACGTCTGGATGTACCAGGACCAGGTACGGGTGACGCTACTGGAAGGTTCGGTGCGGGTGACCAGCAACCAGGCACTCACCGGTGACGGCCTGCCGCTTTCCCCGGGCATGCAGGCCAGCTACAAGGCGGGCGACCACCAACCACAAGTTCGTGAGACAGACCCCAACGACAGTTCGCTGGCGTGGCGCAACGGCAAGCTGGTGCTGGATAACCTCGCCCTGAGCGATGCACTGCCGCTGATCAACCGCTACCTCGACCGGCCCGTCATGCTGGCCGACAACAGCACCGGTGGCTTGCGCATCGGTGGCGTCTACAATATCAGCGAAGTGCACAACCTGGTGCCTTCGCTGCCCAAAGTCTTGCCGGTCTACCTGACCCAGAACAAGGACGGTAACCCGGTCCTCAATTCCATCGGGCAACGGCCGGCCACTGACTGAAAACTTTGCTTCCACAGTTTGGATCGGCGCCAGCCTGCGATTTCCCGGCCACCAGAAATCCCCTGTGGGAGCAAAGCTTGCTCGCGATAGCGGTGGATCAGTCTACATCCAGTTTGAATGTGACCACACAACAGCGACTATTGCGTCGCCACCCTGCCCGTCTCGTCACGCTCGCGGATAGTCAGCGCCTGATAGTGCGGATCGGCCTTGATCTGCTGTTCAGTGAATGGCAGCACACTCCACTGCTTCTGCGAAAAGGCCTGAGTCTGGTCCGTCGAATATGGCGACGCAGGGTCGCTGGAGAGGGAGAATGCCAACAATCCCTGGGCCTGCGGCCCTTTATCGTCAAACGTCACCACTTGCAGATAGCTGGTCCCGCTAACCACCTCCCGCTTGCCGTTCGCCCCCGGTACGCTCTGGATCGCATTGTAGATGCCCAGCTCCCCGGGGCCGCCGTGGATCGGGGTCTGTCGGCTGCCGCGGCTGGCCACTTGGATGTCTTGCCATTGAGTGTCCTTCGACAGCCCGGCGGCCTTTACCGTCTTCACCGAGGCCAGCATGGCTTCGCGCACGGCCTTAAGCACCGGCGATCGCTCGATCGCCAGGCCACGCGGGGTGTGTTGCGGGTCTTTGGGATCGAACGCGACGCGCCATGAATCAGGCACCGCCTGCAATCGGTCCATGATGTGCTGGAAATGCACGAACCCCAGGCCGCTGTTCAGGCCGGCCTTGCGATCCCAGGCCTTGAGGCTGGCACACGCCTGGCCCAATGTCGAAGCATCGGCCCCCAGGTCACCGGCGCAAACGCCGAGCAGGTCCGGCATTACCTGGTCAGCCAGGTAAACCTGATCGTCCATGACCATGCGCTGCAAATCCTTCACCTTCACCGGCCCGTCTTTAGCCAACTGGCCCATCCGCTCCAGCGCAAAACGCGCCCGCAGTCCCAGGGGCTGGCCTTGCTGGCTGATCACCGGGGAGTAACCGGACAGCGGCTGCGAAGGGTTGACCATCCAGGCCGAATCGTTGGAGTTCTGCACATAATCGCGGCGCAGCAGCTGCGGAAGCCTGTCGGCGGCATAGATGCCTTTTTGCACGGCCTTGGGATCGATACCCCAGGCACATTCGCTGCGAGTGCCATCCAGCACGATCAGTCGCAACCCGGCCCGGGGGTCGCTGCACCGGGCCAGTTTGTCGGCGTCGACGTTCGGCACCACCGACACGTTCATGTAGAGGCTTTGCCCCTGGTCGTCCACCGCCAGGGTATTGACCCAGGGAATGCCCTGGATCTGATGGACGGCGTCCTGCAGATCCTTGAGCGTGACCGCCCTGTTCATGGCGTACCACTGGGCCAGCACGCGATCGTTTTCCAGGTTCGCGTCCCGCAGGCTGTAGGCGAACCGGCTATCCCAGTCCAGCCGACCGGGCCATTGCACGATCGGGCCGAACTGCGAGCCATAGACCACTCGGGAAATCGTCTGCACCTGGCCGTCGGGTTGCTTGATGTCCACCGCGACCGTCTGCTGACTCATCGGCACTGACTTGCCGTCGAGCAGATAGCGGGTCGGGTCCTTCGGGTCGAGTTGCAGGCGGTACAGGGTGAAATGTTTTGAGCTGTCGACGGTGTGGGTCCAGGCCAAGTGCTGGCTGAAACCGATGTTGATCATCGGCAGGCCTGGCAGCGCCGCACCCATGACGTCCAGCTTGCCGGGAATGGTCAGGTGCATCTGGTAGAAACGCATGCCGCCCAGCCACGGAAAATGCGGGTTCGCCAGCAACATCCCACGGCCGTTGAACGAGCGCTCGCTGCCGATGGCCAGCGCATTGCTGCCGCGCTCCAGGGCAAAACGCCGCTGCCGGGTTGCGGCGGCCGCGAAACCGCCGACCGGAGCCCCCGCGAGCGCGCTCGCCTGGGGTGGTTGCGCGCCGGCCAGGGCCTCGGCGAACTGGCCGACGCCGCCTTCCACCAATAGCCGGCGGGTCAACTTGACCAGGTCCAGCGCTGTGATCGGCCGCACCCACTGGCTGGCACATTGTTCGGGCAGGCCTTTGGCCTGGCGTTCGACCAGCGCACGGTTGTAACCCGCCACGTAGCCTTCGACCAGTTGCTGCACTTGAGGCGTCTGGGCCTGCCAGAAACCGGAAACCGCTTGTGGTGTATTGAGCCAACTGAAGAACAGATCGCTGACGCGGTTCTCCCGCTGCTCGATCGTGACCTGCTCCGGCCCGAAATAGCGCGAGCGCTGGGCGTTGACCGTGACGATCTCATTGGCCAGCAGGCACAGGTTGTCCTGGGCATAGGCGTAGCCGATGCCATAACCCAGCCCACGTTCATCCTGCGCCCGGATATGCGGTACGCCAAAACGGGTGCGACGGATTTCGGCACTGGCCTGTTGCCCCTCGTCTTGCGCGTTGACCACGGGACTGAACCCGAGGGCGATCCCCAGAAAAGCGCCTGCGAGGCCAATCCTCGATAACTGCCCGGACATTCTCACGTTCACTCCTGATGAAAACTTCAGAAACCAGGACGGCTACCGGTGCGAAAGAAGACGAACACCCGGCAGGCCTGGGACATCACATGCCGCGTGCTGAACCGGAATGTGCCTACCTTGAAAACGAACCGGATGAAAAAAAATTAATGGTTGGCAGCCTTTTGAACCCGGGGGTTTTACGCAGCAAGGGCAATTTTTTCACATCATGGCCCTCATGATTGAGCGTCCTCGTTCGTCCTATTACAGGAGAGTATCCGTGACCTTTTCTGATCAGGCTGGTAAGGAGTTTTTGCATGCGTAACGCGCAACTGCCCATGGAGGGCAAGCCAAGGGCGACCGGCGTCTCGCTGAGCGCCCCCCACCGTGTATTCGACAGGCCGGCCGAGCGAGGCGGCAATGATCACATCAGGCGCTTGCTCAAGAGCTTCGGGCTCAGGACCAGCCTGATTCGACTCAAAGTCATCGACGCGCTGCTCAAGGCCGCCCGCGACAACCGCAGCCTGGGCGTGCGCGGGGTGCACAGCCAGTTGTTGGGACTGGACATTCCATTGTCCTTTCTCAGCGTGCGCGAGGTCTTGAAGCGCCTGTGCAGCGAGGGTGTCGTCACCCTCAACCCGGATAAAAGCTACTGCCTGCACCCCAGTGCGATGGCGGTGCTCCAGGCCGAGGATTGAAGCCGGTGCTCAGGGCTTGACCTTGCGCCGCATCACGCCGTTGATCACCACCACAATGACTGCCACGGCAATGGCGATGTATTGAAACAGCTGCTCGCTGATCATGCCCTTGCCCTGCATCCACGACAGCCCCAGCATGATTGCCAGGACGACGAGGACGATCAGAATCGAGTATTTCAAACGTTGCGAATGAGTCATTTGCCAGCTTCCTGAAGTGATTCGTTCTGCATCTCGCGCTGCCCAGGCACTGTTTCGCCGATGTCATTGCACGATGCAGGCAAAGCCATATGGTACAGGCGTGGCGCATTTTCGCGCGACTGTGGCTGTAGAAGATGGGTCATCTGCGTCCATCGGGCGTAGGATTTTTTACCAGCTGGCAGTGTAACTATCACCTGAAGGATGTTTCCTACACGTGAAGGACCGCTTCCACTACTCACTAAGGGAAAAGTCCTCTTACGACCATTGACGTCCCCCACGTACTCTCGAAAAAGAAGTGATTTTCTTCTTTCCGGAAGCCAACGTTGGAAACTCATGCAGAATCAGCCGCCCCTTTTTTCGTCCTTTCGCCTGGCAGGCTTCTGCCTGGCAATCGCCGTCTTTGAACTCCTTACCTATATGGCCAGCGACTTGGTCATGCCCGCCATGCTCATGGTGACCCGGGACCTGGATGCGTCCGCCGATCAAATCCCCTACGCATTCAACTTGTACCTGTTGGGCGGCATCCTGTTGCCGTGGCTGATCGGCCCGCTGTCGGATCGCCATGGACGGCGCCCGTTCATGCTGGTCGGGTGCGCCGGATTCGCGCTGGCTTGCGCGGCGATCACCCAGGTCACCAGCATGCAAGGCTTCAATGGGCTGCGCTTGATCCAGGGGATGGGGTTGGGCTTCGTGATTGCGGTCAGCTATCCGGCCATTCAAGAGGTTTTCTGCGAGTCCACTGCGGTGAAAGTCATGGCGTTATTGGGGAACCTCGCCCTTCTCTCGCCTCTATTGGGGCCCTTGGCGGGCGGGCTGTTGCTGCAATGGCTGTCCTGGCGTGAGCTGTTCATGTTGCTGACCGGCCTCGGGGTGTTGAGCTGGCTGGCCTTGTGGTGGTTCATGCCGGGAAATAGCGACGCGGCTCGACTCCCCGATACCCCTCCGACTACCCAACCACTGGACATGCGTTCGCTGGGCCGGCGATACGGCGCGCTACTGGGCCATGTGGGGTTCATGTCGGCCAGTGTCGCGCTGGGGTTGATGAGCCTGCCGCTGATTGCCTGGATCGGCCTGTCTCCCCTGCTGTTGATCCAGGGCGAGGGCCTTTCTCCACTGCTCTACGGCATCTGGCAGATTCCGGTTTTCTCGGCGGTCATCCTCGGCAATCTGCTGCTCAACGCCCTGGTGGAACGGGTCGGCGTGCGTCGAGTGGTTGGCTACAGCCTGTTGCCCTTCTGTACGGGCCTGATCGCCTTGGTCGCTGCCAGTCAATATGCGCTCTCTCTTCTCGTACTGGTCAGTGCCCTGTCGCTGTACGCGGTCGGGCTCGGCATGGGCAATGCCGCGTTGTACCGACTGGCCCTGTTCGCCAGCGACGACAGCAAAGGGTTGGTCTCGGCCATGGTCGGGATGATTTCCATTGGGGTGATGAGCGCGGCGGGCTCACTGCTGGCGCTGCTGGGTGCCGGGGCGAGCCTGGAATCCTTCGCCTTGATGGTCGGCATCGCCGGGCTCAGCTGCCTCGTTGCGTTGCGCCTGTTTTCATCACAACCCGCCGCTCACGTCTGAATTTGCCTTCCCTGAGGACTCCCTGATGATTCACTTTCCCCATGCCGACGCGCTATGCGCGTTGCCCCAGCCGTATGGCTGCGATTCGCTGCCGCCGGAACTGTTCGATAAAGCCATGGCCGAAATCAGCCTGTTCCATTGTCAGCACACACCCGGCTATGAACATTGGCTCAACGCCAACGGGCTCTGCGCCAATGACCTGGAACATTTGACTGACTGGTCACGCCTGCCGCCCATTTACGCCAGCTATTTCAAGCAGAGGTTATTGCTTAGCCCCACCGCCGAAGACGCACTGGAGCTCACTTCCTCCGGCACCAGCGGCCAGAAAAGCCGCATGCGTTATGACGAGCGCAGCATCACGGCGGCCCAAGGCATGGTGGCGAGAATCTTCGAGCATTACGGCTGGTCTACGCCTGATTCGCCTTGTAACTACCTGCTCTTGAGCCATGAACCCGAAGCAGCCAATCGGCTCGGCACGGCATATACCGATCAGTTCCTGTGTCGCTTCGCACCGGCCAATCGCGTCGCCTACGCCTTGCGCCGCACCGGTAAAGGCCATGAATTCGATGTCTTCGGCGTGATCAGCGCCCTGCAGGCCTTCGCCGAAGAGGGCCTGCCGGTACGGATCTTCGGTTTTCCAGCGCTGCTGTGGCATGTCCTCGAACGCATGCGTGAAACCGCTGTACAGGACCTGAAGCTTGCGCCCGGATCGCTGGTCTTCCTGGGAGGGGGGTGGAAGAAACAGGCCGCCCAGGAAATCCCCCGCCATCAGGTCTACCAACGCATCACCCGGCAACTGGGCATTGACGCCCATCGGTGCCGCGACGGCTACGGTGCGGTCGAGCACGCTGTGCCTTACATCGAGTGTGAACATCATCGATTCCACGTACCGGTCTATTCGAAAATTTTCGTGCGCCACCCCTCGCACTTCGGTGTCCAGCCGCTGGGCGAGCCAGGTTTGCTGTCGTTCGTCGCCCCCTACATCTCGTCCAGTCCGGCGCACGCCGTGGTGATGAGCGACCTGGCAACCCTGCATCCGGCCCATTGCGAATGTGGCCTGTCCACTCAATGGTTCGAACTGCACGGCCGGGCCGGCACCAGTGCCAGCCGAAGCTGCGCCATGGCCGCCGCCGAACTGATCAAGGAAAACTGATATGTACCTCATCAATGGCCAACTGAACGCCGAGCTGGCGCTAGATGCAGCACTTGAACGCCTGCAAGCGCAGTTGCCCGCCCTCCTGAACCACCCACCCCGCAGCGAAGAGGTGTTCGATTGCGCAGAAGCGTTCGTACAGATGCTGCGCACGTCCGACCCGGTCCCAATGCTCGACGAGGAACAGCGCCAGGCCCTGATGGCCTTCTGTGACCGCAAGCACCTGGGCCTCAAACTGGAACGCGAACTGGGTCTGACCCCACGCTCGTTACGGCGGATCGATTACTGCGACGGTCCCTTCGAAAGCTGGCAGCCCCTGGGCCTGGTGGTGCATGTGACGCCGGGCAATTCACCCTTGCTGGGATTCTGCGCGGCGTTGGAAGGCCTGTTGGCGGGTAATGTGAACTGGCTGCGACCCAGCACCCGTGATGGTGACTACACCGCACGGCTGCTCGCTGCGTTCCTGGCGTGCGACCCGAGTGGCCGGCTGCGCGATTACCTCGCGGTATTGCCCGTGCCCGCCGAGGAAACCGGGCGCCTCTTCGCACTGGCACAAGGCGTCAGCGCTTGGGGCGGCGAGACGGCCCTGACAGCGTTGCGTGAGCAGATTCCCAGTGGCTGCCGCTGGATCGATTGGGGCCATCGGATCAGCTTCGCCTACATCTCCTCTCTCGCTGCTAGCGCGCAGGCGCTCGATAGCCTGGTGGATGAGATCTGCCGCCTCGATCAGCAAGCGTGCTCCAGCCCGCAATGGCTGCTGGTGGACAGCGACGAGCCTGCCCGGATGCAGGCGTTAGGCGACGCCCTGGCGGCCGCTTTCGAGCGACGGGCCGGGCACTGGCCCGCACTGGAAACCACCACCGCCGAAGCGTGTGAAATCACCACCCGAACGGCGCTGGCCCGCCTGGATTACAGCTTCGCGGGAAAAACCGGTCAGGTCTGGTCGGGTAACGGCTGGCGCATCCTCTGGGAGCATCACCAAAAACTGCAACCCTCGCCGCTGTTTCGAACATTACTCTTGCGGCCAGTGCCTGAAGGAATGCTCGCTGAAACTTTGCTGCCATGGCGCAATGTGCTGCAGAGCTGCGCCCTCATCTGCGAACCGGAACGAGCACCCGCACTGGCACGCCGCCTGATAACCGCCGGCGTAACTCGCGTGACCTCCACCGCGCAGATCCAGCAAGGCTATGACGGTGAGCCTCACGATGGCGTTTATGCGTTGCAACGATTGAGTCGCCGGGTATCGGTCGGCCTCCAAGCGCAAGTCGCCAATCACCGCGTCACACTGGATGCTTCCCCGGCCGCGTTGTCGCTTTGCCCCTCGACGCCGATCCTGGACAAGACCGCGTTCATGGCGCTACCTCCGCCCCCCCAAGCACAATTGTTCTTCCGCTCCGGCGGCAGCAGCGGCGCACCGGTGCTATCGCCCTTCAGTCACCGGGATTTCCACCGCCACATGCGCGCCGCCGCCGACGGACTGCGCGCGGCGGGTCTGGACCCTGCGCAGGACCGGGTCATCAATCTTTTCTACGGTGGCAGCCTGTACGGCGGATTCCTCAGTTTCACGAAAATTCTCGAACAGATGAATGTCGTGCATTACCCCATGAGCGCACCACCAGACAACAATTTCGACGAAATCGCCAAGCTGATTGTCGAGCACCGGATCAACACGGTGGTCGGCATGCCGAGTACCTTGCATCGCCTGTTCTCCAGCCAGCAGCCGACGCTGCAAGGCTACGGTGGCGTGCGCAAAGTCATGTTGGGCGGCGAACACCTGGGGCAGGAAAGCCGACAGCTATTGCAGCAATGTGGCGTCACCCGCATTTGCTCGGCCATCTACGGGACCGTGGACGCCGGGCCCCTCGGTCACGCCTGCATCGCCAGCGGCGACGGTGTGTTCCATCTCATGGACGATATCCAAACCTTGGAAATCGTCCGCCTGGAAGATGACGCGCCGGTAGGCCCCGGGGAAACCGGACGCCTGCTGTTCACCTCCCGCGAACGCCAGGCGCGCGCCCTCCAGCGTTATGACGTCGGCGACCTCGGACGTTGGCTATCCGGTCCATGCACGTGTGGCCTGGAGTCACCGAGATTCGAACTGGGCGAACGCCATGGCCGCCTGGTACGCATCGCCACGGAATTCATCAACACCAAGGAACTGGTTGAGCGGGCGCAAGCGGCGATTCAGATCGTACTCGACCATGAGAGCGGCGGTTGTGAACGCTTGCTGATTCGCGTCGATGGCGAGGCCGAAACGGTTCGACGCCAGGTGCTGGATCTTGCACCGCTGCGCACGTCCGTCGACGCCGCGCTGCTGGTCCTGCAAGTCCAACGCTGTCCGATAGAGCGCTTCGAGCGCAATAAACACAGCGGCAAAGTCCCGCTGGTGATCGACCGCCGAATAGCTGGCGAGTTGACCTCGCCCATTGCTCTTTGAGCCTTGAGAGAATCCTGATGAGTGCTTCATTACCTTACGAGCAATGGCTCAACCACATCCGTACGCATTCAGCGTTCTATAAGACTCAGTTAAGCCATTTGCCCTCCCGGGGATGCGAGTTCGAACGATTACCGGTTGTCGATGTAAATGAATACTGGAAAGGCAGCCATGACCTGGATAATTGGCAGGTACTGACCGACGAAGTCAGGGATGCACTGGTTCTCAAAACCGGCGGCACGACCAGCCAGGGCAAAATGTCCGTGTACACCCACGCGGAATGGCAACTGATGCTTGACTGCTTCGGCCGCAGCCTGTCAGCCCAACTGGTCGCAGGGGATCGAATCGCCAATCTGTTTTTTTCCGGAGACCTGTACGCAAGCTTCCTGTTTATTCATGGCGCCCTTTGCAGCATGGACTTACCCATCACCGAGTTCCCCTTCACCGGTTCGGTGGAGCTCCACGTGTTGACCGAGGCCATCGCCGCCCACCGCATCAACGTGCTGGTGGGCGTGCCTGCGCACCTGTTGGCCTTTGCCAGCCATGTCAATGAGCAAGAACGAACGCTGCCACAGATCACCACCGTCCTGTTTGGCGGCGAGAACCTGTTCGAAAGCCAGATGCCGACCTTGAAACGTGCGTTCCCCCACGCTCGCTTTGCGTCGATCGGATACGCCAGCGTGGATGCCGGCCTGGTCGGCGCCAGCACACCCGATTGCGGCTTGGGCGAGCATCGCGTTTTCGACGAACAGACACGGGTGGAGATCATCGACGACCTGAGCAGTGAGGTCATCGATGCCTGCGGTCAAACCGGAAACCTGGTGGTGACCAACCTCACCCGGACCCTGATGCCGATCGTGAGATACCCAGTGGGAGATCGGGCCAGCTGGTGCGAACCTGCCGGCACGCCACAGCGCAAGTTCGTCCTTCAAGGGCGCAGCGCACAGAGCCGTCGCGTACGGGTTGGCGTGCTGTCGCTGTTCCCGGAAGAAATCAACCAGATCGTCCGGCGCATGGGCGGCGATCTTCAATGGCAGCTGATTATCGAGCACGTCCAGGACAATGATCGCGTGCTGCTCAAGTGGTTACCCGATGTACCGGCGAACGCTGGCCAAACGCGCTCGCAAGCGTTGAAAGACGCCTTGATCGAGCAATATCCAGGCCTCGATCAAATCCGCGTGGACGTCCAGACCTGCAATGCACAGGATCTGGAACGCCATCCTCGTTCCGGCAAGCACCTGTCGATCATCGATCGTCGGGTCTACGGTACGCCGCCAACAAGGAGCATCCCATGAGCCACGTGGTCATCAGGCCGTTCAGCCCCACGGACAGCGCCAGCACCTGCGAACTGTTCCGCCGAGTGTATGGCGATCATTACGTCTCGCCAGACGTCTACATGCCGCAGATGATCCGTCAGCACCATCTTCAGGGCCGCTGGCATTCGTTAGTCGCCGTGATCGGCGAGCGCGTGGTCGGCCATGCCGCACTGTGTCGCCTGCAGCCCGCGAGCCACGACGCCGAGCTGGCGCTGGTGGCGGTGGACCCCGATTTGCAGGGCGGGCAGATTGCCACGCGGCTGGGGCGGCAACTCCTGGACCGTTGCCAGGCGCTCGGGCTCGCCAGGTTATCGATCAAACAGGTCACCAGTCATCGTTACAGCCAACGGCTGGCACAACGGCTCGGTTTTCATGACACCGGCTTGCTGCCCGATTTCGTACCTTCTCCGTTCGCCACCGACCAGGCCGAAACCATCGTGATTGGCTGTCAGGTCAGCGGCGGCAACGATCGACCGTTGCCGCATATCCAATGGCCTGCGCAATACCAGTGGCTGATGAGTCCCCTGGCGTCGCAATTGGGCACCACCCTGGACGAGACTCCGACGGGGCTACAACCGTTGCGAGTCAGCCATTTGCCGGGACGAATCGACATCGTCGCCGAGCGCATGGATGCCTGTCTCGTCGGGCAGTTGCGACACCTGCCAACCCATTGGCCGCTTTCGGTGCGACTGGGCCTCGGCCGGCATTTTTGCACTGACTACCGCCTGCTGATGGCCGCCGGGCTCTTCTTCACCGGAATAATGCCCAACGACAGCACGCACGGCTGGCAAGCGCTGTTTCACCGCATCGCACAGGTGCGCAGGCTCACGCTGCAGTCAGCGCCGATGCAACGGCTTCACGATGAATTGCAGGCTCACGCACAAACCTGGAAAAACACTCAGGCCAGCTCGGCCGCCTGACATCACGACCTGCACTCAAGCTCTTGGCAAGGACGCCGATAGAAATTGGTACGCCCATCCCAAATTGTTTCTGAAAGACGCCTTCGTGCAAGGACCCCACATGCCTTCATTGCGCACCATTCAAGCCCGCTACACGCTCTTTTTGATCGTGTTCATGCTGGTATTGTCCATCCTGACCGTGCTGGGCATCAGCTACCTGGTCGCGCCCAAATTGCGCCACACCGAGGAGCAAGTGGCGTTGAACCGCATTGCCGAGGTCGCCGAACAGATCCAGGGCGAACTGAACAAGGTACAGGCCCAGCAGCGCAGCATCACCCAGACCATCCCTCTGCTCGACAGCGATGCCATCGACAAGGTACTGCCCGGCCTGGTGGACCAGTACGGCGAGCTGAAAGTCTTCGGCGGCGGAATCTGGCCGTTGCCCAATCAGCGGGCCGAGGGACGCAACAAATTCAGCACGTTCTGGCACCGCGACGCGTCCGGCAAACTGATCGTCAATACGTTCTGGAACAGCGACGCAGCGCCGAATTATTACGAGCAGCCCTGGCACAAGGGCGGCATGGCCACCCCGCCTGGCAAGTGCGCCTGGGCCGCAGCCTATAAAGACGACGCCAGCGCCGAACCGCGCACCAACTGCGCCATGGCCATCCAGAAAAACGGCGTGCCCTACGGCGTTTCCACCATCGATGTGACCCTGGGTTTCTTCAATGACCTGGTGGCGCGCAAGGAAGCCGACCTGAGCGCCGAGATGCTGATCGTCGAAGGCGACGGCAAGATCATCAGCAACAGCTCGCGGATCAGCGGGCCGATCGTGCTGAAAAACATCAGCGAACTGGCGGCTACCTCGCCATTCGCCGCCCAGGTCAAGGCGGGGCTGGCCAAGCGCGACCAGCCGCTGCAACGGGTCGAGTTCGACAACAAGGGCGAGGCCAGCACGTTTTTCATGCGCCCTATCGAGGGCTCGCCATGGTTCCTGGCGACCGCATTGCCAACCCACCTGATCACCGCTCAACGCGACGACGTACTGAGTACACTGAGCCTGCTGCAGATCCCGATGGTGATCCTGCTGGTGTTGATGCAGCTTTACGCGATCCGCCAGCTGACCAATCGCATGAAGGTCCTCAAAGGCAACATCGACGCCTTGTCCACCGGCGATGCCGACCTGACCCGACGCATCACCATCCGCGCCGAGGACGAACTGGGGGCGATCGGTCATTCGGTCAACCGCTTCATCGCTTACCTGCAAAGCATGATCGGCGAAGTCACCCAGGCCACGGGCGCCATGGCGTCGAGCCTGGACGATCTGCAGCGGACCTCGGCCCACACCAGCGAAATCCTGATGCGCCACGCCTCGGAAACCGACCAGACCGTGACCGCCATCACCCAGATGAGCTCCACGGCTGAAAGCGTCGCGCAAAACGCGGCCGAGACCGCGGCGTTCACCCAACGCGCCAATGAGCACGCCGATCGCTCCCGCGTGGTGGTCGGTGAAGCGTCCAACAGTGTGGTGGCGCTGATCGACGAGGTGGCCAGCGCCACCCGCAAGGTCGAGAGCATGCAACAGGACGCTCAGCGCATTACCGAGATCCTCGGCGTCATCGGTGCCATCGCCGGGCAGACCAACTTGCTGGCCCTCAACGCCGCCATTGAAGCCGCCCGAGCTGGCGAGCAAGGCCGTGGTTTTGCCGTGGTGGCCGACGAAGTACGCGCCCTCGCTGCCCGCACCCAGGCCAGCACGTCGGAAATCAACGAAATGCTGACCCGCCTGACCCAAGGCGTGAGCTCGTCGGTCGCGGCCATGGAAAACACCCAGGCCAGTTGCCAGTCAGCCGCCGATGCCACCTCCCGAGTCAACTCGGGCCTGGACGAAATGGCCGGTTCCGTCAGCCAGATCAACAGCCTGAGCACCCAGATCGCCACCGCCGCCGAGCAACAGAGCGCGGTGACCGAGGAAATCAATCGCAGCATGGTGCAAATCCGTCACATGGTGGAGGAGCTGGTGGAAGGCGGCCTGGCCAGCGAGGCCAACACCCGGCAACTGCTGGAAGCCAATACGCGGGTCAATGCGATCATGGGGCGGTTCAAGGTGCGCTGAAGCGCCCCCTTTACCCTTGGCAGCTTGCTCGATGGGCCCGTAGGAGCGAGGGGCAAGGAGCTGTGTAGGAGCTGTGTAGGAGCTGTCGAGTGCAACGAGGCTGCGATCTTTCCAAAGACACTTGAATCTCAAGCGAAAGAGATCAAAAGATCAAAAGATCGCAGGCTTCGCCAGCTCCTACAAAGCCGAGCGGAAGCATGTTCCCTCGCCGGGCGCTGCCCTTCCAACCTGACAATTCTGTAATCCCCGCCTCAGCCCCTCGTCAGCTCCCGCTCGCTACTCTGTTATCCTCCCTCCAAACCGTTCGACACGAGACTTCCCCATGGCCCATCCTCTGCACCTGCTCGCCTTGAGCGCCCTGTTCATGACCTCCCTGGCCCAGGCCGCCGAGCCAGTCACCATTGACGTGCACCGCGATGCCAATTGTGGCTGCTGCAAAAAATGGATCTCGCATCTGCAAGCAAACGGTTTCAAGGTCAACGACCATGTCGAGGCCGACATGAGTTCGGTCAAGCAGCGCCTGGGCGTGGCGCCGAACCTGCGTTCCTGCCACACCGCCGAGATCAACGGCAAATTCGTCGAAGGCCATGTCCCGGCCGATCAGGTGTTGGCGCTGAGCAAGCGCGATGACTTGCTCGGCGTGGCCGCACCGGGCATGCCCATGGGCTCGCCTGGCATGGAAATGGACGGCATGAGCGACGCCTATCAAGTGATTGGCCTGAAAAATGACGGCACGCAGACCGTAGTGGCGGATTACCCGGCCCACTGATGGGCGAAGCCTACATCGGCTTGTTCCTGGCGGCTTTCGGCGCGGCGACCTTGTTGCCGCTGCAATCGGAGGCACTGTTGGTCGGCTTGTTGCTCAGCGAGCGCCATCTGGTCTGGCTATTGCTGGCGGTTGCCACGCTCGGCAATGTCCTGGGTTCGCTGGTCAACTGGTGGCTGGGTACGCGCCTGGAGCACTTCAAGGATCGGCGCTGGTTTCCGGTCAGCCCGGGCCACCTGGACAAGGCGCGCGTGCATTACCAACGCTTCGGCCACTGGTCGCTGTTGTTCAGCTGGCTGCCGATCATCGGTGATCCGTTGACCCTGGTAGCCGGGGTGATGGGCGAGCCGTGGCGGCGCTTCCTGCTGCTCGTGACCCTTGCCAAAGGCCTGCGTTATGGCGTTCTCGCCCTGGCGACACTGGGCTGGATGAACTGAACGTTCGGGCTGTTCGGTTGCCTGTGGTTAATGTCGCCATAATCGGGCCGCGCCAGGATCGGCGGCGGCCACAAGGAGATTGACCATGCCCCGCACCACCGCGCGCTGGTTGCCCAGCCTCTTTCTCACCGCCGCCCTGCCCCTGCTCGCCCAGGCCGCCAATCCACCTGAAGGCCCAGCCTACGGAGCGCAGTTGGAGGGCTTTGAATACCCCTACACCCTCAAGCACTTCGCCTTCCATTCCCAGGGCCAGTCGTTGCAGATGGGCTATATGGATGTGCCGGCCCAAGGCAAGGTCAATGGCCGCACGGTGGTGCTGATGCACGGCAAGAATTTCTGCGCTGCCACCTGGGGCGATTCGATCAAGGCCCTCAGCGACGCCGGATACCGGGTCATCGCAGCCGACCAGGTCGGCTTCTGCACATCGAGTAAACCCGAGTATTACCAGTACAGCTTTCAGCAACTGGCGAGCAACACCCAGGCCTTGCTCAAGGCCCTCGGCGTGCAAAAGGCCATCGTCCTCGGCCATTCCACCGGAGGCATGCTCGCCACCCGTTACGCCTTGCAGTTTCCCGACCAGGTCGAACGCCTGGCGATGGTCAACCCCATTGGCCTGGAGGACTGGAAAGCCTTGGGCGTGCCCTATCGCACCGTGGACCAATGGTACGCGAGAGAGCTGAAAGTCAACGCCGAGGGTATTCGCAACTACGAGCGCACGACCTATTATGGCGGCCGCTGGAAACCTGAGTTCGAGCGCTGGGTAGACATGCTCGCCGGCTTGAACAAGGGTCCGGGTCATACGCAAGTGGCGTGGAACTCGGCGCTGATCTACGACATGATCTTCACCCAACCGGTCTATTACGAGTTCAAGGACCTGACGGTACCCACCCTGCTGCTGATCGGCACCTCGGACACCACCGCCATCGGCAGCGACATCGCGCCGCCGGCGGTCAAGGCCAAGCTGGGTCACTACGAGGTATTGGGCAAGCAGGCCGCCGGGCTGATCCCCCGCTCGACCCTGGTGGAGTTCCCCAATCTGGGGCATGCCCCGCAGATGGAAGAGCCGGATCGGTTCCACAAGGCCCTGTTGGGCTGGCTGGATAAACCCATTCCCTGACGAGGTGTTCCATGGCAGTGCAAATAGCAGTCATAGACGATTGGCAAGATGTGGCACGTGGCGTGGTGGACTGGTCGGTGCTGGACAGCGTCGGCCAGGTGACGTTTCTCCATGAATATCCCGCCGACCGCGACACCCTCGCCGAGCGCTTGCAGCGCTTCGAAGTGATCTGCGTGATGCGTGAACGCACGTTGTTCGATGAAGGCCTGCTGCGTCGCCTGCCCAATCTCAAGCTGTTGCTCACCGGTGGTATGCGCAATGCCGCCCTGGACCTGAAGGCTGCCGCCGAACTGGGTATCCAGGTGTGCGGCACCGACAGCTACAAGCACGCCACGCCCGAACTGACCTGGGCGCTGATCATGGCCCTGACCCGCAACCTGGTGCAGGAAGCCAATGCCCTGCGCGCCGGCCTGTGGCAGCAAGGTTTGGGCGGTGACCTGCACGGCAAGACACTGGCCATCCTCGGCCTGGGCAGCATCGGTACGCGGGTGGCGCAGTTCGGCCAGGTGTTTGGCATGCGGGTCATCGCCTGGAGCCAGAACCTCAGCGCCGAGCGCGCCGCTGAAGTGGGCGTGACCTATGTGAGCAAGCAGGCATTGTTCGAGCAGGCCGACATTGTTTCGATCCACCTGGTGCTCGGCGAACGCACCCGCGGCCTGGTGGATGCCCAGGCCCTGGCCTGGATGAAACGCGAGGCGCTGCTGGTCAACACCTCCCGCGGGCCGATCGTCGATGAAACTGCCCTGATCGACGCACTCCAGCACAAGCGCCTGGCCGGCGCCGCCCTGGACGTGTTCGCCCAGGAGCCTCTACCGGCCGCCCATCCGTTCCGAACCCTGGATAACGTACTGGCCACACCCCATGTAGGCTACGTCAGCCGACAGAATTACCAGCGGTTCTATTCCCAGATGATCGAAGACCTGCTGGCCTGGGCGGCGGGCCGGCCGATTCGGTTGCTGACGCCAGGGGGCTGAACTTAGAGCATCAACACACCTCCACTTGTGGGAGCGAGCTCGCTCCCACAGGGGACCCTATGTTTCCGGGAGGCGTTATTAGCCATCAAAACGCCTCCACTCCACCCGCCCTCCAATGGTGCGCCACGCCATTGCATCGCGCACGCCGATGAAACAACGCCGTTCCCTTACACCCTTTTGGTTTCGGAGAACTGCACTTCGTCGGTGCGTATCCCCCTTTGTCGTGTAAGAGATTGCCGACAAAAACCGTGATTGTCGGACAATGCGACGAAGCGAGCCGCACCGCTCTACGTTCTGACCTAGACTGCTTAACCGGGGGGAAAACCGACCAGTCATCCAGACGAAAAAAAGTCGAAACTTTTCGCAACGGCGACGGGTCAGGTTAGAGGTAGGGCAACCGCGGCTGGTGCAGTCCTTGCACTAGTCATTGCAACAGCTCCTTCAGCTGATTCGCTTCGCCGCATGGGGTAGCCGTTCGCTTTCCTCGCGTAGCGCTTGTGCGCCTGGCCGCAGGATTTGGCCAATGAAACAACAGCTCTGGCGCTTGCCGGAAACAGATCGAGAAAATGGGAGATATTTATGATCAGTGCTGCCTTAGAACCACAACAAGTCCGTTCTCAACTACCGCCGGCGGCCGAATCGCCAACGGCACCGGTGCTAGCCACCGGCGGCAAGGCACTGCTCCCCGTCGTTCGACAAAATCCCAATCGCAAGAAAGTATTGTTCGTCACTTCGGAAATCGCCGACCTGGTAAAGACCGGCGGCCTGGGCGATGTCTCCTCCGCATTGCCCCGGGCCATGGCCGGGCTGCATGATGTCCGGGTGCTGATCCCCGGTTATCCGCAAGTGATGAACAGCGGCAATCCGATCCATATCATCGGCGAACTGGGCGGCCACGCCGCACTGCCGCCCTGCAAGATCGGGCGCATGGACATGGCCGACGGCCTGGTGATCTACGTGCTGATCTGCCCGGAACTCTTTGCCCGCGAAGGCTCCCCCTACGGAGCCAACAACGGTCGCGACTGGCCCGACAACCACATTCGCTTCGCCCGCCTGGGCCTGGCCGCGGCCGACATCGCCGCCAACCTCGCGCAGATCCACTGGTGCCCGGACCTGGTCCACGCCCACGACTGGCCCGCCGGGTTGGCGCCGGCCTACATGCACTGGCGCGGGCAACGCACCCCGACCCTGTTTACCATCCACAACCTGGCCTACCAGGGCGTCGTCAGCCTGGCGTCCTGCCCGGAACTGGGCATCCCCGAACACGCCCTGCAACAGGAAGGCATGGAGTTCTACGGCAAACTGTCGTTCCTCAAGGCCGGGATGGCTTACTCCAGCCATATCACCACCGTCAGTGCGACCTACGCCCAAGAGATCACCACCCCGGCGTTTGGTTGCGGGCTCGACGGTTTCCTTGCCGCCAAGACCCAACAAGGCTTGCTCAGCGGCATCCCCAACGGTATCGATGAAAGCTGGGACTCGGCCACCGACACCCACCTGTTCCGCCAGTTCGCCATGGGCGACTGGGAAGGCAAGGCGGTCAACGCATCCCATGTGCGTGAACTCTTTGGCCTCGACGACGCCACTGGCCCGCTGTTCGCCGTGGTTTCGCGCCTGGTCTACCAGAAAGGCCTGGACCTGACCGAAGCGGTCGCCGAGTTCATCGTCGAGTCCGGCGGCCAGATCGCCATCATCGGCCGTGGCGAACCGGAAGAAGAACAGGCCATGCGTGAACTGGCGCTGCGCTTCCCCGGACGCATCGGCGTGCGCATCGGCTTCAACGAAACCGATGCGCGGCGGATGTTCGCCGGCAGCGACTTCCTGCTGATGCCATCGCGCTACGAGCCCTGCGGCTTGAGCCAGATGTACGCCCAGCGCTTCGGCTCGCTGCCGGTGGCGCGCAATACCGGAGGGTTGGCGGACACCATCGAAGATGGCATCACCGGTTTTCTATTCGATGAATCCACCGTAGAAAGCTACAAACAGGCCTTGAGCCGGGCCTTCAAGGTCTTCGAATTCCCCGACCTGCTCAACGCCATGCGCTGCCGGGCCATGTCGGCACCGTTCAACTGGTGCCAGGCCGTGGAACCCTACGCCGAACTCTACGAACAGCTGGTGGCTAAGTCACTGGGAAAATCGGCCAGACAATGAGGTAACAATGACGTCAAGGACGCCTGCTACATGGACCCACGGGGCGGTCATGCTGGATGACGAGCACACCCGCTTCGCCCTCTGGGCCCCGGATGCATTTTTTGTCAGTGTCGAGCTCGACACTGGAGATTCGATACCGCTACTGCCCCAGGCCGACGGCTGGTTCATGATCCAGACCCGTTGCCCCGCCGGTACCCGCTACCGCTACAACATCGATGGCGAACTGGAGGTGCCGGACCCGGCCTCTCGCGCCCAGGCCGGCGACATCGACCGCCACAGCGTGGTGGTCGACCCGCATGCCTACCCATGGCGACACACCCAATGGTCCGGTCGCCCCTGGCACGAAGCGGTGATCTACGAATTGCATGTGGGCGCCCTGGGGGGGTTCGAAGGCGTCGAACAGCATCTGGCACACCTGGCCGGGCTGGGCATCACCGCCATCGAGCTGATGCCATTGGCGCAGTTCCCCGGTGATCGCAACTGGGGCTACGACGGCGTTCTGCCCTACGCACCCCAGGCCTCCTACGGGACGCCCGAACAGCTCAAGCATCTTATCGACACTGCCCACGGCCATGGGTTGTCCGTCATCCTGGACGTGGTCTACAACCACTTCGGCCCCGACGGCAACTACCTGCACCGCTATGCCAAGGGCTTCTTCCGGGAAGACAAGCACACCCCCTGGGGCGCGGCGATTGATTTCCGGCGCCGAGAAGTGCGGGACTTCTTCATCGACAATGCGCTCATGTGGCTGCTGGAATACCGTTTCGACGGCCTGCGCCTGGACGCGGTACACGCCATTGAAGACCCGGACTTTCTCCAGGAGCTGGCGGTCAGGGTGCGCGAGCAGGTGGACCCGATCCGCCATGTCTGGCTGACCGTGGAAAACGAACACAACCAGTCCCACCTGCTGGAGCACCGCTACGATGCCCAGTGGAACGACGATGGACACAATGCCCTGCACGTGCTGCTGACCGGTGAAACCGACGCCTACTACGCCGACTATGCCGAGCAGCCGACCGAACAACTGGCCCGTTGCCTGAGCCAGGGTTTCGTCTTCCAGGGTCATATCAATCGCCATGGCGAACCCCGGGGCGAACCCAGCGGTCACCTGCCGCCGAGCGCGTTCGTGCTGTTCCTGCAGAACCATGACCAGATCGGCAATCGCGCCTTGGGCGAACGCCTGCATCAACTCGCCGCGCCCCAGGCCCTGCAGGCGGCAACAGTCCTGTTGCTGTTGTCACCCATGATCCCGCTGCTGTTCATGGGCGATGAGGTGATGGCCGAACAACCGTTCCTGTTCTTTACCAGCCACCACGGCGAGTTGGCAGAGCTGGTGCGCGAAGGCCGACGCAACGAGTTCAAGGCCTTCAGTGCCTTTGCCGACCCGCAGCAACGCGAGCGGATTCCCGACCCCAACGCCGCCAGCACCTTCGAGGCTTCACGTCCAAGCCTGGAGCCCCAAGGCCCGGAGCAACAGGCCAACGAAGCGCTGTATCGCCAATTGCTGAAAATTCGCCGCGAAGAGATCGTCCCGCGCCTGCCCGGTGCCCAGGCCCTCGGTGCCGATGTGCTGGGCCATGGCGCCATCAGCGCACGCTGGCGGCTGGGCGACGGCAGTGTGTTGCGCATCGACTTCAACCTTAGCGATCAGCCCGTCGAACACAACGCACCGGAAGAGGCACGCATTCTTTTCGAACATCCGCAGCAGGTCGTGGGTCTGTTGCAGCAGGGCGTCCTTGCGCCCTACAGCGCGCTGGTCAGTCTGACGCAGGCGACAACCTTGCCCAATATCACTGGAGAGCGCCTATGAGCGATGCGCAACTGGAAATCCTCGCCAGCCGAGCGGGCCTGGCGGTGGATTGGATCGATGCCAATGGCCGGGCCCAGAAAGTCTCGCCGGCGGTCTTGCGTTCGGTCCTCACTGGCCTCGGCCATCCAGCCGGCAGCGCCCAGGAAATCGACGCCAGCCTGCTGCAGTTGCAGGAAGATCAACAGAACCATCAATTGCCACCGCTGATCACCGCCGACGTCGGGACCAGCCTGGACTTGAGCCGCTACTTCGAGGCCGGGACGCCCTGTGAAATCAAACTCGAAGATGGCGCGACACTGAACCTGAACCTCGATGCCAATGCCAAGCTGCCGGGGATGGTCCCGGTGGGTTACCAGCACGCCAGCATCCAGGGCCAGCATTTCACCCTGGCCATCGCGCCCGCGCGTTGCTATAGCGTGGCCGATGCGGTAGACGACCCGACGCCACGAGCCTGGGGCCTGAGCGCGCAACTGTATGCCCTCAGGCGTCCCGGTGACGGTGGCTTCGGTGACACCCAGGCCTTGGAGGAACTGGCACGGGTGGCTGGCGAACGCGGTGCCGAGGCCATTGCCATCAGCCCGATGCACGCCATGTTCAGCAGCGACACCGGGCGCTATAGCCCCTACTCACCGTCGAGCCGACTGTTCTTCAACAGCCTTTACGCCGCGCCGGGCACCATCCTCGGCGAACGCGCGCTGCGCACCGCCATCGACGCCACTGGCTTGACCAATCAACTGCGCACCCTGGAAGAGCAGCCGCTGATCGACTGGCCGGTCGCTGCCCAGGCCAAGCAGAAGATCCTGCGCACCCTGTACGACGGTTTCAGCCAGGGTGAGCATCCGCTGCATGAAGACTTCAGCAGTTTCCGCCACACTAGCGGCGAAGCCCTGGAAAACCATTGCCGCTTCGAGGCCTTGCAGGCCGAACGCGCCGCCCGGGGTGAAAGTCTCGACTGGCGCCACTGGCCGGAAGAATGGCGCGATCCGCGCAGCGCTGCCCTGGCCCATTTTGCCGAGGAAAATGCCGATGAGATCGGCTACTACGCGTTTTGCCAATGGTTGATCGCCCGCTGCCTGGAGCGCGCCCAGAGCGCCGCCCGATCCAGCGGCATGGGCATCGGCCTGATTGCCGACCTGGCGGTGGGTGCCGATGGCGGTGGCAGCCAGGCCTGGAGCCGGCAGGACGAACTGCTCGCTTCGCTGACCGTGGGCGCGCCGCCGGACATTCTCAACCGCTCGGGGCAAGGCTGGGGGATCTCGGCGTTTTCCCCCGAAGGCCTGGTGCGCAACGGCTTTCGTGCCTTCATTGAAATGCTGCGGGCCAACTTCGCCCATGCCGGCGGCTTGCGCATCGATCATGTCATGGGCTTGCAACGGCTCTGGGTGATTCCCAACGACGCTCCACCCTGCGATGGCGCTTACCTGTATTACCCGGTAGACGACCTGCTGCGCCTGCTGGCGCTGGAATCCCATCGTCATCAAGCCATCGTGCTCGGCGAAGACCTCGGCACCGTGCCCGAAGGCCTGCGGGAAAAACTCAGCGCCCGGTCGATCCTGGGCATGCGTGTGCTGTTGTTCGAACAGGACAACACTCACTTCAAGCCGATTCTCGATTGGCCGGACAATGCCCTGGCCACCACCAGCACCCATGACTTGCCGACGCTCAATGGCTGGTGGCACGGTCACGACATCGACTGGAACGCCCGGCTGGACCTGATCGATTCCCACACCGAAATGGACTGGCGCAAACACCGCGAGCGCGAACGTGAAGGCCTGCGCCAGGTACTGAACCAGGACCCACAGAACTTTCGCGAGGAGCACCGCGAGACCGACCAGGTGCTCGATGCCAGCGTGCGCTTCCTCGGCCACACCCGTGCGCCGCTGGTGTTGTTGCCGCTCGAAGACGCCCTGGGCATCGAGGAGCAGGCCAACCTGCCAGGCACCGTCGACACCCACCCCAATTGGCGCCGTCGCCTTACCGGGCAAAGCCAGGCGTTGCTGGATCACCCGGACGCTGCCAGGCGTCTGGAAATACTCGCCTGTGCGAGACTTCAGGCGAACGAGCGTGACCGATGAAACAGACGTTGATCCAACCCCTGCGGGCAACATTGCGCCTGCAGTTTCATAAAGGCTTCACCCTGGACGATGCCATCCCCCAGGTGCCGTACTTTGCCTCGCTGGGCATCAGCCACCTGTATGCCTCGCCGCTGCTCAAGGCCCGGGCCGGGTCCATGCACGGCTACGATGTCGTCGACCCCACCCTGGTCAACCCCGAACTGGGCGGCGAAGCCGCGCTCAAGCGTCTGGTCGCGACCTTGCGCGAGCATCGGATGGGCCTGATCCTCGACATCGTGTCCAACCACATGGCCGTCGGCGGCAATGACAATCCCTGGTGGCTGGACTTGCTGGAATGGGGACGCCTGAGCCCCTACGGTGAGTTCTTCGACATCCAGTGGCACTCCCCCGACCCACTGATGGAGGGGCAGTTGTTGCTGCCGTTCCTGGGTAGCGACTACGGCGTGGCGTTGCAGGAAGGCACCTTGCAACTGCGCTTCGATGCCAGCCAAGGCAGCTTCTACGTCGAGCATTACGAACACCGCTTCCCGATTTGCCCGATGCTCTACGGCGAATTGCTCAAACCCACCGAAACCTTGCCCGCCGAGCAAACCGAATCGCTCAAGGCCCTGGCCGAGCGCTTCACCACGCTCAATTACCAGACCGACGCCCACACCCTCGCTCGCCCGTTGCAAAAAGAGTTGCAGGACCTGGCGACACAAGCGGGCATCCTCGCCGCCATCGAAGACAACCTGGCCGGCTACGACTCTACCCAGCCCCAGGGCTTCGAGCGCCTGCATCAATTGCTCGAGCGCCAGAGCTACCGGCTCGCCAGCTGGCGCACCGCAGCGGACGACATCAACTGGCGGCGCTTTTTCGATGTCAATGAACTGGGCGGGCTGCGGGTCGAGCGTCCGGCGGTATTCGAGGCGACCCATGCCAAGATTTTCCAATTGATCGGCGAAGGACTGGTGGACGGCCTGCGGATCGATCACATCGACGGCCTTGCCGCTCCTCGCGGTTACTGCCGCAAATTGCGCAGGCGCGTCGATTCGCTGTCGCCGTCGCGGCACCTGCCGATTTTCATCGAGAAGATCCTTGGCGATGGCGAGACCTTGCGGCGCGACTGGAACATCGATGGCAGCACCGGTTACGAATTCATGAACCAGGTCTCGCTGCTCCAGCACGACCCGGCCGGCGCCGCCACCCTCGCCGAATTCTGGAGCCGGCACAGTGAGCGGCCCGCGCACTTCATCGAAGAAGCCCGCCTGGCCCGCCAGCAGATTCTCAATGGCTCCCTGGCCGGAGACTTCGAAAGCGTCGCCCAAGCCCTGCTGCAAGTGGCCCGGGACGATGTGATGACCCGCGACCTGACCCTGGGCGCGATCCGGCGGGCCTTGCAGGAGCTGATCGTGCATTTCCCGGTGTATCGCACCTACATCACGCCGCTGGGGCGCTCCGCCGAAGACGAGGTCTTTTTCAACCAGGCCCTGGAAGGTGCCCGGCAAACCCTCAGCGAAGCCGACTGGCCGGTGCTCGATTGCCTGGCCGACTGGCTCGGTGGGATGCCCTGGCGGCAACGCCCGCGCGGCAACCAGCGCAAACGCCTGCGCCATGCCTGCGTGCGTTTCCAGCAACTGACCTCGCCGACCGCTGCCAAAGCGGTGGAGGACACCGCGTTGTATCGCTCGGCCGTGCTGCTGTCGCGCAATGACGTGGGCTATAACACCGAGCGCTTCAGCGCCCCACCCCAGGCGTTCCACCACGCGTGCCTTGAGCGACTCGAACATTTTCCCGACAACCTGATCACCACCGCCACCCACGATCACAAACGTGGCGAAGACACTCGCGCCAGACTGGCGGTGCTCAGCGAGCGGGCCGACTGGTACACCGCCTGCGTGGAGCAATGGCGCATCCTCTCGCCGTCGCTGCACAGCGATCCGGCGGCGCCCTCGGTCGGTGATGAACTGATTCTGTACCAGGCCCTGCTCGGCAGCTGGCCCCTGGACCTCGACCTCCAGGACCACCAGGCCCTGGCTGCATATAACGAGCGCCTGTGGCAATGGCAACGCAAGGCTCTGCGTGAAGCTAAACTGCAAAGCAGCTGGGCCGCGGTCAACGACGCTTATGAGCAGGCCACCCAGATGTTCCTCGAACGGTTACTGCTGGGTGATGAAGGGTTGCCCTTGCGCAGCGCCATTGCCGAGGCGGTCCAGGCCATCGCTCCGGCGGGCGCTCTCAACAGTCTGGCGCAAACCTTGCTGCGCATGACCGTACCCGGCGTACCGGACCTTTACCAAGGCAACGAGTTCTGGGATTTCAGCCTGGTGGACCCTGACAACCGCCGCCCAGTGGATTTCCAGGCACGCCGCGAGGCGATGGGCGCCGACAACAGCCCAGCCGCGCTGATCCGCGATTGGCGGGACGGCCGCGTCAAACAGGCATTGATCGCCGGGACGCTGGCCATGCGCGCCGAGTATCCGCTGCTATGGCGCCAGGGTCGCTACCAGCCGCTGCAAGTGCTCGGCGAGCAGGCCCAACGGGTCCTGGCCTTCATGCGTGAAGACTCGCAACAACGGGCGATCATTGTTGTACCTGTCCATGCGGCGCCGTTGCTGGAAAACAGTGCCGTGCCGCTGGTGGCTGCGTCGGATTGGGGCGATACCCGTGTGTTGTTACCGTTCGCCGCCGAGGATGAAAAACTGAAGGGACTTTTTTCAAGCGCAACAGTCACACCCCAAGGGGAGCTGCTGATCAGCACCGCACTGGGGGATTTCCCGGTCAATGTCTTTATCCAACCTTGAGTTGAATCAGGAGCACTGCGATGAGTACCGACGATAAACGCATTCGCGAATTCGCCTATCAGATCTGGGAGTCCGAGGGTAAACCCGGCGGGCAGGAGAAACGCCATTGGGAGATGGCGCGCAAACTGGCCGAAGCCGAAGCACTGGCACCCAGCAAGCCGCCCAAGGCGGCGAGCAAACCAGCGGCCAGCAAAACCGATGGCGCCAAGCCTGCTGCCGCCAAGAGCACCACGGCCAAGCCTGCGGCAAAAACCACCACGCCCAAGGCCAAACCTGCAGCCAAAGCTGCTGCGACCAGCGCAGACAAGAAGCCGCGGGCCACACGCAAGCCGCCGGCGGTTTGAGTCATCTCCCTATCGGTCTCCTCGCCAGGTGGGAGCAAGGCTTGCTCGCGAAACAGGTGCCTCGATTGCTTGCAAGAGCGCATCACTTCATTGCGGGCAGGCCTTGCTCCCACAGAGACGCAACTTTGTCCCACATCGCGGGGATAAATCCCCACGCCGCAGGTAAAGGGTGGAGCCATCCATCCCAAGTGAACCGCATCGCTGTATCTGTCTGTCTTTTGCAGGAGCAACTATGAGCCGTCCAAAAAAAACCACGCCGCCGCCCGTTGTCGAGGCTTCGCGGATTCGTGAGGGGCTGCCTTTTCCACTGGGTGCAACCTGGGATGGCCTCGGGGTCAATTTCGCGCTGTTTTCAGCCAATGCCACCAAGGTCGAACTGTGCATTTTCGATGATGCCGGCGAAGTCGAGCTCGAACGCATCGAGCTGCCGGAATACACCGACGAGATTTACCACGGCTATCTGCCCGATGCCCACCCGGGCTTGATCTATGGCTACCGGGTCTACGGCCCATACGACCCGGCGAACGGCCACCGTTTCAACCCGAACAAGCTGCTGATCGACCCGTATGCCAAGCAACTGGTCGGCCAGTTGAAGTGGTCCGAAGCCCTGTTCGGCTACACCATCGGCCATCCCGATGGCGATCTCAGTTTCGATGAGCGCGACAGTGCCCCGTTCGTCCCCAAGTGCAAGGTCATCGACCCTGCGCACACCTGGGGCCACGACCATCGCGTCAGCGTCCCCTGGGACAAGACCATCCTGTATGAGACCCACGTGCGCGGCCTCACCATGCGTCACCCTTCGGTGCCCGAAAATCTGCGCGGTACGTTCGCCGGGCTGATGGTCGACGATGTGCTGGAGCATATCCGCAAGCTGGGTGTCTCTTCGGTGGAACTGCTGCCCATCCATGCCTTCGTCAACGACCAGCACCTGCTGCACAAAGGCATGACCAACTACTGGGGTTACAACAGCATCGCCTTCTTCGCCCCGGACCCACGCTACCTGGCCAGTGGCAAGATCGCCGAGTTCAAGGAGATGGTCGCCCACCTGCACGAGGCCAACCTGGAAGTCATCCTCGACGTGGTCTACAACCACACCGCCGAAGGCAACGAACAAGGCCCCACCCTGTCCATGCGCGGCATCGATAACGCCTCGTACTACCGGCTGATGCCCGACGACAAACGCTACTACATCAACGATTCCGGCACTGGCAATACCCTGGACCTGAGCCATCCTTGCGTTCTGCAAATGGTCACCGACTCCCTGCGCTATTGGGCCACGGAGATGCACGTCGATGGCTTCCGCTTCGACCTGGCGACCATCCTGGGCCGTTACCATGATGGCTTCGACGAGCGCCACAGCTTCCTGGTGGCCTGTCGCCAGGACCCGGTGCTGCGCCAGGTGAAAATGATCGCCGAACCTTGGGACTGTGGCCCCGGGGGCTACCAGGTGGGACGCTTTCCGCCGGGCTGGGTCGAGTGGAACGACAAGTTCCGCGACACGGTGCGCGCCTTCTGGAAGGGCGACGATGGCCAGCTCGCTGATTTCGCCAGCCGAATGACGGCCTCGGGCGAGATGTTCAACCAGCGTGGCCGGCGTCCGTACGCCTCGTTGAACTTCGTCACCGCCCATGACGGTTTCACCCTGCATGACCTGGTGTCGTACAACGACAAGCACAACGAGGCCAACGACGAGAACAACCAGGACGGCAGCAATAACAACCTGTCCTGGAACCATGGCGTCGAAGGGCCGACCGACGATCCAGAGATCAACGCCCTGCGCCATCGACAGATGCGCAACTTCTTCGCCACCCTGTTGCTGGCCCAAGGCACGCCGATGATCGTCGCCGGCGACGAATTTGCCCGCACCCAGCATGGCAATAACAACGCCTATTGCCAGGACAGCGAGATCGGCTGGGTCAATTGGGACCTGAGCGAAGATGGCGCGACGCTGCTCAAGTTCGTCAAGCGCCTGATCAAGTTGCGCCTGACCTATCCGATCCTGCGGCGCGGGCGGTTCCTGGTGGGTAACTACAATGAGGACATCGGCGTCAAGGACGTGACCTGGCTGGCCCCCGACGGCAGCGAAATGACCATTGAACAATGGCAGGACAGCCATGGTCGTTGCCTGGGCATGCTGATGGACGGTCGCGCCCAGGAAACCGGCATTCGGCGCAAGGCCGGCGATGCGACGCTGCTGCTGGTGGTCAACGCGCACCACGACATCGTCAACTTCCGCTTGCCGGAAGTCCCCGAGGGCAGTTTCTGGACCTGCATGGTCGACACCAACCAACCGACCGTTCGTGGCCAGGAGCGCTTCGATTTCGATTCCGAATACTCCGTCACCGGGCGCTCGCTGCTGCTGTTCGAGCTGCAACGCGAAGAAGAAGAATGAAGCACCCGCGGTAGACAACCATGAGGACCGCAAGGACGCGGTTTTCGATATTCACCGTCCAGTTTGAAGAAAAAAATGCAGTTCAGACACTCATGTCACGAGACGAATCGGCCGACATGGTCAATACTTCGCATGCGATAGTCTCCAGGATTCGGAGCGCTGTGAATCGCAGCCATGCCCACGCGGGCGTCATCGGACAGTAGGCCCGGTACATGGCTGAAAGATTGAATACAAACAAGGATGTCTCTCATGAAACCCGCCTCTCGCTTGCCCGGCCGGCAGCATCCGCAGATATGGAACAGTGCTGCGCAACTGGCCGATATTCCGATCATCAGTACCCAAACGCTCATTCCCGCCGGCGCCCGCGCCGTCATCCTCGCCCCGCATCCGGGCGATGAGGTCGGGGCCTGCGGCGGGCTGCTGCAGTTGCTGAGCAACCTGGACCAACCCATGTTGCTGATCTCGGTCACCGATGGAGCCCTGGCCCACCCCGGCTCACCGTTGTGGGCCGATGAGCGCCTGCGTACACACCGCCCTCACCCGCAGGAAAGCGTGGACGCCCTGCATCGCCTGGGCATAGCCGCCCATGGCCTGCAATGGGTGCGCGGTGGCTTCCCGGAAAAGGCCCTGGCCGAACGCGAAGCCGAGCTGGCCGACTTTATTGCACGTCACCTGCGCCCCGGTGACGTGGTGTTCAGCACCTGGCGCCAGGATGGCGACAGCGACCACGACACCGTCGGGCGCGCCGGGGCCCTGGCCGCCGACAGGACCGGGGTGGCGTTCAACGAACTGCCGGTGTGGGCCTGGCACTGGCCGGTCCGCGAGCAAAACAAGATCCCCTGGCACCGGGCCCGCAAACTGCGCCTCGACGTCTGGACCACCGCCCGCAAGCGTCACGCCATGTACGCTTACGTCAGCCAACTCAATGGCGAACCGGCGAGCGGCATCGCCCCGCTGGTGCCCCGGGTCATCCTGGATCGGATGGGCATGCCGTATGAGATTGTCTTCATCTGAACATGCACCTGTGATGGCGGTGGTTCAGGTACACCGCTATCGCGAGCAAGCTCGCTCCCACAGGGTCTGGTGGCGTACACAGATGTTGCATACCCCGCAAATCCAATATGGGAACAAGCTTGCTCGCGATAGCGATCGGCAAGACCATGAAAAATCCGGAACTGCCGGCGCCTTGGGTCAGTCGCATGAACAGGTACGTCTGATTCAGGAGGGAACGTGACTCAAGATCCCGATTGGCGGGCCGTCGAACCAATGCCATCGGAGCTGCCTGCGGCGGTTCATCGGCTGCGGATCCTGACGGTCAATACCCATAAGGGTTTCACCGCCCTCAACCGTCGCTTCATCCTGCCCGAATTGCGCGAAGCGGTACGCAGTACCGGGGCTGACCTGGTGTTCCTGCAAGAGGTGCTGGGCGAACATGACAGACACGCGTCACGCTACGACAACTGGCCCCAGACCTCCCAGTACGAATTCCTCGCAGACAGCATGTGGAGCGACTTCGCCTATGGTCGCAATGCGGTCTATCCCGATGGTCACCATGGCAATGCCCTGCTCTCCAAATACCCGATTCGCCAGTATCGCAATCTCGACGTGTCCATCACCGGCCCGGAGCGGCGCGGATTGTTGCATTGTGTGCTGGATGTGCCCGGCCACGCCGAAGTCCACGGGATCTGCGTGCACCTGAGTCTTCTGGAAAGCCATCGCCAATTACAGCTCAAACTGCTCTGCCAATTGCTCGACTCGCTGCCCGAGGACGCTCCGGTGATCATCGCTGGCGACTTCAACGACTGGCAACTGCGTGGCAACCTCGCCCTCGCCCGCCGTGGCTACCTGCATGAAGCCTTCGAGCACCACCACGGTCGGCCCGCCAGGACCTATCCGGCCCGCTTCCCGCTGTTGCGCCTGGACCGTATTTACCTGCGCAACGCCAGCAGCCACGCCCCGCAAATCCTGGGCAACAAACCCTGGACGCACCTGAGCGACCACCTGCCGCTTTCGGTGGAAGTGCATTTGTAGAGCGGGCCTTTTCTGCTCTTTCTGCGCGCGGACCTGTAAGTTCTGACAGTAGCGACACCCGCTGTTCATTGCTAGGGTGCCATCCCATACAGCGAGCGTTGCCAGGCCCTGTGTGCCATCTGTCGTGCAACCGATGCTGAAACCGGCATTTGCGAGATGCCGATGCAGAGGGATAGCACATGATTCGGCACGATAGAGGATTGCATCGGCTGTTCAACGCTGTGTGGATATCAGCCCCCTTGCTGTTACCCGGCCCGGCCGCCATGGCCGCTTGCACGCTGACACCAACCGCAGGCGATGACGCTTATGTCTGCGACAGCGGCACCAGTCCCGGGCTGACGGACCTTTCGGGTGACAACAGCCTGACCCTGCCCGCCAACGGCAGCGGCGTCATTAGCGGCGATGTCACGCTCGGCACCGGCGTCGACCGCATCGTGATCAATGCCAACGGCGTGATTGACGGTGATGTCGAGCAAGGTTCGCAAGCCGACGATTTCACCATGAATGGCGGCAGGATCCTGTCCCTGGCACAAGGTGATGGCCTTGATACATTCTTGATGAGCGGCGGGACCATCGTGGACGCGTTCGAAGACGGCGACATTGCGAAGATGACCGGCGGCACTATCGGCCGGGTCGACATGAAACTCGATGACAATGTTTTCGACATGTCCGGTGGAAATATCATCGGCAACCTGGTGACCGGTTTTGGCCAGGACACCATCATCCTCTCCGCGGGACGCATCGGCGGCAATGTCAGTGTCAGCGGCGGCAATGACAGCATTACCGTCAGCGGTGGCGAAATCATCGGCGAGGTCCGGGCCAGCGCGGGCGACGACCAGTTGCAGTGGAGCGGCGGGCTCATCCACTCGACTATTTTGATGGGCGACGGCAGCGACACGGCGTTGTTGAACAACCTCGATGAAAGCCTGCTCGCCACCACACCCAGCCTGAACGGTGGGTTGGGCCAGGATGTCTTGACGTTCAGTGGCAGCACCTCCAGCACCGGCGCCCGCTACCTCAACTGGGAAACGATCGACCTCACCCAAGGTACGCAACTGAACCTTGACGACACCCTGACCTTGGGTGACAGCGCCACCGCTACCGGGACGCTCAACATAGAATCCGGCAGCACGCTCACGTCGACCCAAGGCATCATTGCTCCTTTTACTGTCGGTCAGTTGGCTACGCTCAACAACGCCGGCGCGGTGGACCTCGCACAGGGCAACACCCGCACCAACGACACCCTCACCGTTCAGGGCAACTACGTCGGTAACAACGGCCAGTTGCGCCTGCAAACGGTACTGGGTGCCGACGACTCGCCCAGCGACAAACTGGTGGTCAGTGGCGGGACACTCACCGGCAGCACCGCCATCGCAGTCACAAACCTGGGCGGCGCGGGCGCGTTGACGACCCAGGACGGCATCGAAGTGGTCCAGGCCCAGGGGGGCGCGGTCAGTGATAGCGGCGCCTTTTCGCAGGCGCAATCCGTCTCGGCCGGCGCGTTCGATTACCGCCTGTTCAAGGGCGGCGTGAGCGGCAATGCAAACAACTGGTACCTGCGCTCCACCGTGGTCGCCGGACCGGTAGCAGCGTCCAGCCCGACGTTGCCTGTGTTGCCGGCTGCAGTAGCCGGCGCGGCGCCCATTGCTCTGTACCGGCCGGAAGTGCCAACCTGGTCGGTACTGCCCCCGGCGGCGGCACAGCTGACCTTGATGGCCCTGGGCACGTTCCATGACCGTCAGGGCGACCAGCGCTTGCTCACGGAGAACGGCGCGTTCGGCGCAGGTTGGGGCCGGGTCTATGGCAAAGACCTGGATCAAACCTGGGCCGGCACGGTAACACCGCGGTTCGATGGATCGATCAAGGGTTTCCAGGTGGGCAATGACCTGTACAGCTCGCCGCTGTCCAATGGACAGACCCAGCGCATCGGTTTCTTCGTCGGCCATACCGAATTGAACGGCGACGTCGATGGTTTCAACCTGGGCTTCAAAGGCCGACGCGCCGGCAGGATAGAACTCGACGGCGACAGCTACGGGCTCTATTGGACGCTCACCGCCCCCACTGGCGGCTACGTCGACGCCGTGATAATGGGCACCCGACTGAACGGCGACAACCGCTCCGAACGCGGCCTGAAAATCGACAATCGCGGGCACGCCCTGACCGTTTCGGCCGAGGCCGGCTATCCCTTCGCGGTGACCGCCGACTGGGTTCTTGAGCCCCAGGTCCAGCTCATCCACCAGAAGGTCTCCCTGGACACCCAAAACGATGGGGTCTCCAAGGTCGCGTTCGATTCCGACGGTGCCTGGACCGGCCGTCTCGGTGCTCGCCTCAAGGGCCGCTACCAGGTCAGCGGCATGCCCGTCGAACCGTATCTGCGCGCCAACCTCTGGCACACGTTTTCCGGCACCGATACGGTGACCTTCGACGACACCGAGCGGGTCGAGACCCAACAGCGCGCATCCACTGGCGACCTGGGCGTCGGCGTCATCGTGAGCCTGGCGCCTACGGTCAGCGTGTACGCCAGCGCGGACTACAGCAACAACCTTGACAGCCATCAGCAGCGCAGTGTGGCGGGCAATCTCGGCGTGCGGATCAGTTGGTAGGCAGGGTGCGCGACGGTGATTTGACGCCCAAATATACGCATGAATAACCAATTTAAATCAGCGTGTTATTGGTGCTGATTTCATCTTGCCATTCATCGTTCATTTTCTTGACGCACCGCCATCGGTCTTCTTGACTACACCGTACTACCCCCGGAAATACAGTCAGGGGCAGGCCTCTGGAACCCGTCAAGACGGGCCGCCAGAGGCTTGCCTCAATTCATTCGGTCGCCCCTCATTCGGGGTAGGAGAGACGCCAAAAAGCGAGAAACGCATGCGATTGCAAGGCAGGCCCCCATGAAAACGTCCTTCCGTCCACAAGAGATCTCCACTGCCACCCTCCACACCCTCTCCACTTCGTTGTTACTGCTTTCATCCATGGAGGTACAAGCCTGGCCTGCCGAGGAGACAGCGCAGCCCTGGTATGGCCGGGCACAGTCCGGCCACCTCAATACCGATTCTTCCAGCAGTGACCCCGCTTCCGGCAAGAGCCCCGCCCTGTTCACATTGCGAAACGACAGCGGCCATACCCAGCGCATGGGGCTGATCAGTGGACAAAACCAGATCATTTCAACGGGCAGCGGCCTGCTGGTGGCGCCGGCGCTGGCCGAACCGGACAAAGATGCCCTGAACCTGAAAGGCTCGAGCCTCGGCGCCTATTGGAGCCTGACCGGCCCCGCAGGCTGGCACGTGGACCTGAGCGCCAGCGGTGGCCGGGTCAATGGCTACAGCCGAACCGAACAAGGCCAACGCCAGGCCACCGAAGGCAATGCGGTGACGCTGTCGGTCGAAGGCGGCTTTCCGATCGGCATCGGGACCCATTGGGTCGTCGAACCCCAGGCACAGTTGATCAATCAACGCATCACCCTCGATACACCCAATGCCCAGAGCGGCACGGGCAACGAACTGAGCAGCTGGAGCGGCCGCGTCGGAGCACGACTCAAAGGCAATTACCGAGTCAACAGCCTCGGCATGGAGCCCTATGTGCGAACCAGCCTATGGCACACCGTCCAGAACGCCGATACCTTGTCCCTGGGTAAGGTCGACAAGATCAGCAGCAGCCGAAAATCCTCCACCGTTGAAGTCGGCCTGGGCCTGGTGGCCCGGGTCACGCCAGCGGTAAGCCTGTATGTCAGTGCCGACTACAGCAGTGACGTCGACGACAACGACCTCAACGGCATCATTACCAGCATGGGGGTGCGGATGCGTTGGTAATGCCAATTCAGTAATCGATGCCCCCGCGTGCAGGAGCTGTGTGTGAGCTGTGCAGGAGCTGTGTAGGAGCTGTGTAGGAGCTGTCGAGTGCAACGAGGCTGCGATCTTTCCCCTGACGCTTGAATCTCAAGCGAAAGATCAAAAGATCAAAAGATCAAAAGATCGCAGCCTTCGGCAGCTCCTACACAAGCCCGGCGCAAGCAATCTGCCGCCACTTAAAAAACACCTCCATTAAGGCGTATAACGCTAAAAGCGATTTATACCTGCAAGCCGTCTGCCCCTGGCTCATTTCATTGATGGAGTAACGACATGACCACAGCCCCCTTCCTTGCCAACCTGTTTCCCAACGCCGCCGACATCCCGGACGCCTACCGCCTCGAAGACCAGATCGAACAGCGCGAATACCTGGTCGACGGCGTCCTGGAAACCTGGCAAGGGCCATTGGCCGTCGTCCGCAGCCCCGTTTACCTGAAGGGTGAGCTGGGCGATGAACAGGTGATTCTCGGCAGCACGCCCCTGCTGGATGCCGATACTGCCCTCACCGCCCTGGACGCCGCCGTGCGCGCTTATGATCGCGGCCAGGGCCAGTGGCCAACGATGCGCGTCGCCGAGCGCATTCGCCACGTGGAAGCCTTTCTGGCACGCATGCGCGAGCAACGCGAGACCGTGGTCAAGTTGCTGATGTGGGAAATCGGCAAGAACCTCAAGGATTCCCAGAAGGAATTCGATCGCACCTGCGACTACATCGTCGACACTATCAATGCCCTCAAGGAGCTGGACCGACGTTCCAGCCGTTTCGAGCTCGAGCAGGACACCCTGGGACAGATCCGCCGCGTGCCCCTGGGCGTGGCCTTGTGCATGGGGCCCTACAACTATCCGCTGAACGAAACCTTCACCACGCTGATCCCGGCCTTGATCATGGGCAACACCGTCGTGTTCAAGCCAGCCAAGCTCGGCGTCCTGCTGGTGCGGCCACTGCTCGAAGCTTTCCGCGACAGCTTCCCGGCCGGCGTGATCAACGTGATCTACGGCAGTGGCCGCGAAACTGTCAGCGCGCTGATGGCCAGCGGCAAGATCGACATCTTTGCCTTTATCGGCACCAACAAGGCGGCCAGCGACTTGAAAAAACTCCACCCGCGTCCGCACCGCTTGCGTGCTGCCCTGGGGCTGGATGCAAAGAACCCGGGGCTGGTGCTGCCGGACGTCGACCTGGACAACGCGGTCAACGAGGCGCTGACCGGCTCGCTGTCATTCAACGGCCAGCGCTGCACGGCGCTGAAAATCCTGTTTGTCCACGAGGATGTGGCGCCAGCGTTCATCGAGAAGTTCAACGCCAGGCTCGCCACCCTGAAACCCGGCATGCCCTGGGAGGACGGCGTGGTGCTGACACCATTGCCCGAAGCGGGCAAGGTCGACTACCTGCATTCGCTGGTCGCCGACGCGCTCGCCAAGGGTGCAGAAGTGAAGAATGCCCATGGTGGCGAATCACGAAGCTCGTTCTTCTACCCGGCGGTGCTGTACCCGGTGAACACGGCGATGCGGGTCTACCATGAGGAACAGTTCGGCCCGGTCGTGCCCATCGTGCCGTACCGCGACCTCAATACCGTCATCGATTACGTACTGGAGTCCGACTTCGGCCAGCAACTCAGCATTTTCGGCACCCACCCGGCAGAAGTCGGCAAGCTGGTGGACACCTTCGCCAACCAGGTCGGACGCATCAACATCAACGCCCAGTGCCAGCGTGGCCCGGACACGTTCCCGTTCAATGGTCGCAAGAACTCAGCCGAGGGCACCTTGTCGGTCCACGATGCACTGCGCACTTTTTCCATCCGCACGCTGGTGGCCACCAAATTCCAGGACAGCAACAAGGCGTTGATCAGCGATATTATCCGGGAGCGCGATTCCAACTTCCTGACCACTGACTACATCTTCTGATCCAAGCCCGAACGGTGGGCTACGACAGCGCTGGGCGCCGCGACTTGATGCCCCAGCCCTGTTGCATGCCGGCGGCTGCCAGCAGGATTGCTGCCACGCCCAGCCATTGCAGCGGCTCCAGACGATGGCCAAAGGCGAACCAGTCGACGAAGATCGCCGCGATCGGGTAGATGAACGACAGCGCCCCGGTCAACGCGGTCGGCAACCGTTGAATGGCGCTGTACAGCAACACGTACATCACGCCGGTGTGCACCATGCCCAGGGTCAGCAGGCTGGCCCAGGCTTGGGCGTGTTGCGGTAACGCCGAGAAGTTTGCCCAGGGCGCCAACAGCAACACGCCGGTGCTGACCTGGATCAGCGCGATCAGATGAGGTGGCGTACCGGTCAGGCGCTTGATGATCAAGGCCGCGATGGCGTACAGCAACGCCGCTCCCAGCGCCAGCGCAATGCCCAGCAGATAGTCGCCGCCGCCCTGCCCTTGCTCACCATGGGCGCTGACGATGGCCAGCATTCCGAGAAACGACACCGCCAGCCAGAACAGTTTTTGCGCGGTGATTTTTTCGTTGAGGAACAACGCCGCCAGCCCCACCAACATGAACGGCTGGACGTTGTACACCGCCGTGCCGATGGCAATCGAGGCGCGGGAATAAGAGGCAAACAACAACACCCAGTTGCCGACGATCGCCACACCGCTGAGTACTGCCAGCAGGAAGGTGGTGCGCGTAAGAATGCCGGGGCGCAAAAAGCCGAAACCGGCGCAGATCAACAGCAAGGTCGCGGCGCCGAACACGCAACGCCAGAACACCACATCGAGCACCGGCAGGCCGGAAACCAGCACGAACCAACCAATGGTTCCGGAGATCAGCATGGCGGCGGTCATTTCCAGCGAACCACGGCGTAAGGTCTTGTCCATCTTCAGGCTCCTTCAGCAAGTGGACACAGTATGCCGAGCCGACGGGGGGCTCCTCCATGGTTTGAAAAAGGCTAAACTGAATTTTTACCTTTTTAATCAAGGCAACTTCGCACATTCGCCTAATGGAGTTGAAATGACTGACGATATTGATCAGATCCTCATCAGCGCCCTGATGGAAGATTCCCGACGCTCACTCAAGGCCCTGGCAAACCTCAGCGGCCTGTCCTCCCCCAGTGTCGCCGAGCGCCTGCGCCGGCTCGAAGAACGTGGCGTGCTCAGGGGTTACACCGTCGAGGTGGACCCCAAGTGCTTCGGCTATCAACTCCAGGCCATCGTACGTATCCGCCCGCTGCCGGGTCAGTTACAGGAAGTGGAGCGGCAGATCCAGGCCATCGCTGAATTCACCGAATGCGACAAGGTGACCGGCGACGACTGCTTCATCGCCCGCCTGCACGTGCGCTCGATGGAACAGCTGGATACCTTGCTGGACAAACTCAATGTCCACGCCGAAACCAATACGGCCATCGTCAAGAAGACGCCCGTCAAGCGGCGGTTGCCGCCGATGGCGTAAGAACGTATTCCCCCTGTGGGAGCGAGCTTGCTCGCGAAGAGGCCAGTATATTCAACACCTTTGTCGACAGTGACATCGCCTTCGCGAGCAAGCTCGCTCCCACAGGGTTACCGTCGCAACGGATATACACACCAAGCCTTATCCTTTACGAACACGCCGGTGGTCAGCAAAAAAGGGCTTGTCCCCGGCGATACGATCCGAGGCCTTGGGCCCATTGGCCGCCTGGCCGTCCTGGCCATCGACGTACCAGTAACAGTGCTGCACCGCCCGAGTGATGCCCACATACGCCAGGCGCAGGATTTCGTCCTTTTGCGCCGAGTCGTAGGGGTCGGCGTCACCGTCCTGGCCCAGCCCGGCCATTCGATAGACCTGGTTCTTATAGGGTGAACTGCCCAGGTGCTGGCAGTCGCCCAGCAGGAACACCGCATCGGCCTGGAGCCCCTTGGCGCTGTGGTAGGTCATTTGCCTGAGCCGTCGCGCCTCGTACGGCAAGTTAGAATCCACATTAACTGTCATCTTAATATACTTTTCTATCAATAGCTTATCGCTACTTTTTCGATACAGCATCAAGATCGAATCGCCCTTGCGGTAGTGCTCATCCAGTCGCCGCGCCAGCCCTTCGTCGTCTCGTTCCAACACATTGACCGGGCTCAGCGAGCGAGACACACCGCTGGCCTTGGCCTTCTTACCTGGGATAGCCGCAGCGGCACGAACAATATGCTCAGCCGCATCGATGATGTGTTGGTGGCTGCGGTAGTTGTCAGTGAGCATGACCCGGGTCGTCGTCGGCGACGGGAATTGCTTGTTGAATGCCATGAAATAGCTCGGTGAACTGCCGCGCCAGCCATAGATCGACTGCCAATCGTCCCCGACACACAACAATGAAGAGCGCTGGGCGCCGCGTCCCACGTGCATCGAGGGACCACGGCTGCGTATTTCCCGCAGACTGGCTCGCAGCCAGGAGACGATCTGCGGCGACACGTCCTGGAATTCGTCGATCATCAGGTGCGAAAGCGGCCTGAGCAACGTATCCCCCAACAGCTTGAAGTTTTCCGGCGAGTGCTCGCTGAACAGCGCAAACATGCGGTTGTAGGTCATCACCGGCGGTGATTGGTCGAGCAGATGGTCTTCGAATGCCCGCCAGTAGCGACTCAGCGCCTCGAAAAAATACCGATCAGGGTCATCCTGGGCAAAGGACATCTGGCCCACGGCATCCGGGACGTCCAGGCCAAGGTTCTCGATAAAGCCTGCCGCCGCGACAAAACAGTCCAGCAATGGCGCTGAACCCAGCTCACCCTTGACCTTGTAGTCGAACCCCGGCCCGGCGCTGGCATCGCCGGCCATTGAGGCTAATACACGCTTGGATGCGTCGTAACTTTCAAGCCAGATCAATGGCTTACGGCAGAAAGCTTGAAACAAGGTGCGCTTGACGGCCCATTCTGCGCGGATGCTCAACTTGGCGCCCGGACGACTGAGCCGGGCGTCTTCCCGTGGATCGAAGCCCAATATCACCCAGGCATCCAGGGAAGGTGCGTAGCCATGACAGTGGAACGTCGAACCATTGATCTCGAACGTCTGTCGCTTCGGCTCGATACCCTTGATCGGCCAGGCACCGGCGCGAAACCAGAGGTCTTCGACGGCGTCGCACAATTCTTCGTCGCGCTGGGCTGCCAGCTCGGTCACGGCGACCCGTTTTTGCACGTCCGGGTGATCGCGCTCCAGCGCCTTGAGCTGCAGTGCGTGGCGGGACAACGGCAGGATCAGCTCACGGAAACGCGCGTCACGTTGGTAAAGATTGTGATAACAGGCGTTGAGTTGCTGGCGCTGAGCGTCGTTGATGCGCAAATCAAAAGGATTGCCCTGGGCATCATCGTCACTCGCTTCGGCGCGATGACTCAGGGTCTCGAAGGCCTGGAGCCGCTCGAACCCGGGCAGGCTGCGAACCATGGGCAAGATGCGCGAATGGAACGTGCGCACCAGGTCCCGAGCTTCCTTGAGGCTGACGGTTCGTCCCCACAGGGCAAACACTTCGATCAGCTTCTGGATGAAATCCTTGCGCGATTCCCGGGTAAACGTCACCACGGTCATCGAGTCCAGTTCGAAACCCAGGTAATGGGACAACAGCACAATGCGCAGCACCAGGGTGGTGGATTTGCCCGCGCCGGCCCCTGCGACCACCGAGGTCGAGGGCGTGTCGCTGAAAATCATCTTCCATTGCGCGGCACTGGGTTGTGCATGCGCCGGTAGCAATCGGGCGATATCTGTCTTGATGCGTTTCTTCAGCTCGGCGGTCAGCGGCAGGCGCCAGTCATCGAACAGCAGATCATCAACCTGCGGTGCCGGATGCTCCGTGCTGCGCGAATCACGGATCAACAGGACCTGACGGCCCTCCTCAAGCCCTTCGGCCCGGCCTTCTTTGTAGCCATAGTCAAAACCGGCGGTATGACCGCTACGGAAACCGTCGGCCTGGCCATGCAACCAAGAGGCGCGATGCTGGGCTCGCAGGCGTGTCAGGCCATGGCCGAAGAATCGGGCGGCCAGGCGCTTGAACAGCGGCATCTGGGCCAAGGATAAAAGCTCGGGGGGAAGATCGGGAGTGTGTTGCGCCACGCTGGGACTCCGGTGTTCATGAACCATGACGGCTATGGTGTCTGTATTTGCCGCCGGGTTCCACCCAAAAGCTTTTAAGTCATGGGTTTAGGCGATGAAGTGAAAGTTGGCTCGCGGTTTTATATCTAAGTACACGATAGCTTTGACGCGTTTTTTACGCTTTTTATCGATGTTTCTCTTGGCGAAAATAGGCCCATCAACCATCGCTTTCGCTGCTCAGCGGAAAAGGACACGACCATGCTCGAACTCAGGCCCTTCGCCACCTTGGGCGCCGCCAACCACGGCTGGCTGGATGCCCACCACCATTTTTCGTTCGCCGAGTATTACGACCCACGGCGTATGAATTGGGGCAACTTGCGGGTCTGGAACGATGATGTCATCGCGCCCGGCAGCGGCTTTCCCCAACACCCGCACCGAGACATGGAAATCATCACCTATGTGCGCGAAGGCGCAATCAGCCACCAGGACAATCTGGGCAACAAAGGCCGTACGCAGGCGGGTGATGTACAGGTCATGAGCGCAGGCACCGGGATTGCCCATAGCGAATACAACCTGGAATCGACGGCCACCCGCATTTTCCAGATATGGATCATCCCCAACGAACAAGGCCTGGCGCCGTCATGGGGCGCCAAGCCGTTTCCCAAGGACTCGCGCGAAGGCTTCGTGACCCTGGCCAGTGGCAAGGCCGGCGATGACCAAAGCTTGCGCATTCGCGCCGACGCACGATTGGTAGCGGCCAATCTCAAGGCGGGTGAAAGTGCAGAGTATCGACTGGACGCCGCGCGTCGAGCTTATCTTGTGCCAGCCACTGGATTGATAGAAATCAATGGGTTGCGTGCACAAGCTCGAGACGGTGTTGCGATTGAAGATGAACGGGTATTGCGGGTGACCGCCATTGAAGACAGCGAAATCGTGCTCGTCGACCTGGCCTGAACCCTGCAACACTAGCAGCGCTGGGGCCCTTGTAGCGCTTGCAGCCCTTGTGGCGAGGGAGCTTGCTCCCGCTCGGTTGCGCAGCGACCGCCAAAAAAAGCGGGGCTGCTGCGCACCCCAGCGGGAGCAAGCTCCCTCGCCACAAGTTCACATCACTAGCATCACTTGCACTTGCATCACTTGCTGGTGATAGCCCCATCCACCAACGTTTGCGCCTCAGCCACCAATTGCTTGAGGTGCGCGTCGCCAATGAAGCTTTCGGCGTAGATCTTGTAGATATCCTCGGTTCCGGATGGGCGCGCCGCGAACCAGCCGTTTTCGGTCATCACCTTCAGGCCGCCGATGGCCTGGTCATTACCCGGTGCGTGGCTGAGGATATTCTGGATCTTCTCCCCGGCCAGTTCGGTGGAGGCCACCTGATCAGGCGACAGCTTGCTCAATAGCGCCTTCTGCTGCGGGCTGGCCTTGGCATCGACGCGTACCGAGAACGGCTCGCCCAGCTCGTCAGTCAATGCCCGGTAGGCCTGGCTCGGGTCGCGACCGGTGCGCGCCGTCATTTCAGCCGCCAGCAACGCCGGGATCAGGCCGTCCTTGTCGGTGCTCCAGACGCCGCCGTCCTTGCGCAAGAACGAAGCACCGGCACTTTCTTCACCACCAAAGCCCAGGGATCCATCGAACAGGCCGTCGGCAAACCACTTGAAGCCCACCGGCACTTCATAGAGGCGCCGACCCAGGCGCTTGGCCACGCGATCGATCAGGCCGCTGCTGACCACCGTCTTGCCCACGGCCGCATCGGCGCGCCATTGCGGGCGATTCTGGAACAGGTAGTCGATGGAGACCGCCAGGTAATTGTTCGGCGCCAACAGGCCGCCGGACGGCGTCACGATGCCATGGCGGTCATGGTCCGGGTCGCAGGCAAAGGCCACGTCGAAACGCTCTTTCAGGCCAATCAGCCCTTGCATCGCATGGCTGGAGGATGGGTCCATGCGGATCTGCCCGTCCCAGTCGACGGTCATGAAACGGAAAGTGGAGTCCACGTGGGTGTTCACCACTTCCAGGTCCAGGCGGTAATGCTCGGCAATGGCCGGCCAGTAGCGCACGCCTGCGCCACCCAACGGATCGACGCCCAGATGCAGCCCGGCGGCGCGGATGGCATCGAAATCGATGACATTGATCAGGTCCGCCACGTAGGTGTTGACGTAATCGTGACGGTGGGTGGTGTCGGCCTTCAGGGCTTGCTCGTAGCTGACGCGCTTGACGCCGGCGAGCTGGTTGGCCAGCAGCTCGTTAGCCTTGGCTTCGATCCATTTGGTGATGTGCGTATCGGCCGGGCCACCGTTGGTAGGGTTGTACTTGTAGCCGCCACTTTGCGGTGGGTTGTGGGACGGCGTGATGACGATACCGTCCGCCAATCCCGAGGTGCGGCCACGGTTGTAGCAGAGAATGGCGTGGGAAACCGCCGGTGTCGGGGTGTATTCATCGCCCTCGGCGATCATGACGGTGACACCGTTGGCCGCAAATACTTCCAGCGCGCTGGCACCCGCCGGGGTCGACAGCGCGTGGGTGTCGATACCGACGAACAGTGGCCCGTTGATGCCCTGGGCTTCACGGTACAGGCAGATCGCCTGGCTGATGGCCAACACGTGCCACTCGTTGAAGCCCAGGTCGAAGGAGCTGCCACGGTGGCCGGAGGTGCCGAAAGCCACACGCTGGGTCGCAATCGAGGCATCGGGTCGGCCGGTGTAGTAGGCCGTCACCAGTCGCGGGATATCGATCAACAACTCTGCCGGTGCCGGCTTGCCCGCAAATGGACTGACTGTCATGCAAAACCTCTGAGTGGAATGGCTCGGTAAATGGAGTGCAGTTTACTGACAGTTCGACCATGGTGCGATGGGTTCGATCCATTGCCGCCGATTACGCTTGTTCCAGCCTCAAGGCATCGGCCAGCGCACAGAGCGCAGCATCCATGTCCTGTGGCCCGGTCAGGGCATGGGTCAGGCGCATATGCTGCGCATACAGCCCCTGGAGGCTGAACAGCTCCCCTGGCGCGATGACGATTCGCTGGGCAAGCAACCGATGGAAAACCCGCCGCAAGTCAACCTGTCGCGTCGACTGCATCCAGATCGTCGCGCCACCTTGGGGTTCTGCCCATTGCAGGCTGTCTCCCAGCCGCTCACGCAGCAATTGTGTGGTCGACACCGCACTTTCGCGCAGCAGGCGGCGCAAGATCAGCAAATGCTGGTCAATCCGACCGTTGCTGTACAGCCGGGCGATGGCTTTCTGGCGAATCGGCGACAGGCGAAACGCACGCAACAGGAAATGCCGCTGCAGGTGCAGGGTCAACTGGCGCGACAACACGTAGCCATACGGCGCCTCTGGCCCGATGGTTTTCTCGAACGTCGAGTAGACGATCAGCCGGTCCGGGTCGAGCAAGTCTCGAAAAGGCGTCCCCCTTGCCTCGAACGCCAGGTCTGTATGGCTGTCGTTCTCCAGCACCCAGGTCCCGTGCCGCTCCAGCAGATGCGCAATGGCACGCCGGTTCTCTTCAGGAACGAGCGTTCCCCCCGGCATGTTCAAGACTGACGACAACACCACCAGGCGTACCGTTTCGTTCACCAGCAGTTGTTCCAGTTGCTTGACGTCGAGTTCCCCGCCGGCCAGCAGTGGCAGCTCGATGACCTTGACCTCCGCCGCCTGCAGCAGGCGCAACACCGTCCAGTCGCAGGGCGATTCGATCAGCACGACGGCCCCCCTCAGTGCCAGCACCGCGATCAGGATCTCCAGGACGCCCCGCAGGTCGGCGCCAATGTAGACGTCATCGGCATTCCAGCAACGGGCCGGCGAAGAGGTGTAGCGGGCCGCCAGCGCGGCGCGAAGCTCCAGCTCGCCCCAGGGTTGCGAGGGTGTCTGCGAGGAGCGTGGGTACTGGCGCAGCAGTTCGCGCTCGAGCAGCAACAGCGGGCTGTCCAATGGCTGCATCGACGCCGGCTCATCCGCACTGAGCACCTGCATGCCTGGCCGTCGGGCATTGACGTACAGGGTCTCGAGCAAATCATCCCCGCCGTCAAGGGTGGTCATGCTGGGCACTGGCAGCGCGTAGTAACCGGACTTGGCGATCGAATAGACCCGCCCTTCCTTTTCCAGCAACGAATAGGCGTACTGGATGGTCGATATCGACACGTTCAGGCGCTCGGCCAGTTGCCGCAGCGACGGCAGGCGAACCCGTGCATCAACCTCCAGCTCGTTGATCAGCGTGGTCAGGTAGCGATAAACCGCCTGGTAGGCGAAGTCTGTCTCCCGGCAGCCTCTCATCGGCTCAGGCCAGGAGAGCGGGTCGCAGCCGACCCAGTCGCAACGTCGGGTACAAGGACTGGGGATGAGGTAGATGAATCCGTCAAACCTCGTTCCTCAATGCCTTGCCGAGCGTTCATGCAGCCCATCGACGGCAGGCCCGGCTTCTGAAGTGTCGGCCCCGTCAATGGCCTGCTGCAGATCGGTGCCTGGGGCAATTTCCGGTTGTTCCGGCAGAGAGACACTCGCCCGGTACAGCTTGCCAAGGATGTCGATGGGCAGGCCGCTGACATCGACCATCCACTGCGCTATCTGATCGGCGACGGTCGCGCCCTGCATGGCCTTGTGCAGGTCCGGCATCGCCACCAGCATGCCAGGGTGGCAGCACCGCAGGAAATGCTCCAGGCCCTCGCCCTGCCCCACGAAGGGAGCAAACAGCATGCACACCAGTTGCGTTTCGCTGAGCCCCAGGAGCTTTTGCGCTTCAAGGGCGGCGTAGGCACGACGTTCGGGAATCGATGACGGTGAGCCGAACAGCGCCCGAGCCTGTTCGCAGGCGTGTTCCGGCAGTTGCTTGCGATGCATGATCATGATCGCCCGCTGTGTGTAGTCCCCGTATCCCGTTTCATAGCTGCGTCCGTGCACGTAGCAGGCCTGCAGGCCGTGCAAATGAGCCGACAGCAGCGGGCTGAGGTATTCGTTTTCGGGCGCCGATGGGACAAGCCCTTCGGTCTGAACCCGCAGGAACTCATTGAAGAGCGGCCAGTTGGTTCCCTCCGAACGATCGACGATCAGGTCGTCGATGCCGACATGGCCTACTCGTCGGCACGCCTCGAAGTGCCCCTCGGGCTTCCAGGCACCGAGGCGCTCCGGCCCGTAGAAATGCCGGTAGACATTGCCGCCCAGGGTATCGAGGTGGGCGAAGAGGTTGTCGAAGCCGCAGGCATGGTCGGTCAGCAGGCCGATCTTGCGGGTCGCGCGGCGAAGGCCCGATATGAATTGTTTTTGCTGGCGCGGTGTATCGCTGCTGACCAACGAATCCACGCCCGACTCCCAACGGGCCATGTGTCGATAGAACTCGGCCATCGCCAGGTAGCCGTCGTCGCCAATCTCCAACGGGCCGTCGACCGTACGAAGGTGTCCCAGGACCAGCAGGTCCATGCGATTGGCTTCGTGGCCGGCCACCGACAAGGGCTGGCGGTGATTGAACGGCAACACCTCGCGGTTATCCGCCATCAGCAATTCGACCCGGGGATCATCGTAGACAAACAGCGCGCTGTAGCAGCGGTGGATGTTTTCCAGGGTCGCCTGGGTGGTTTCGCTCAGGCGTGGCGTGGCGACGCGCAAGGCGAAGGTCGTCGGATGCCGCCCCGCGATACTCAGCTGTGCGGCCCGCAAGGCGGTCAGCACATAAAAACTTTCCCTGCTCCCGTTCTGGACCGTCAACACGCGATAATCGCCAATCCGCTCGATGCCTCCGGCGGCGACAATTAAACGCTGGATCAAAAGCTGCAACGCGGTACGTTCTGCCCGGGAATAAAAACCCAACAGTCGTTGCAGTATCTGTTGATACACGTGAGTCATTGCCTGCTCATGAATTGCACTCATAGCCATTTACCTGGAAATTCAACTATCGGCGTCGCATCCGCACCAACGTGACTGCGCGACGTGTTGGTCTAGATGGTTGTTCTAGCACTCAAAGAGTATTAGCAATACGCTCAAGCATTGCCTGTCGTAATTATTTGATACATATACTGAGAGTCGGATCACACCCCATCGCACTCCCGCCGAAAGCAGCGGAAACCGGGGACCTAACCGACCGCAGGGTACGTCCTAGGAGAATTCCGACAACGTCCCACAGACAATGAGTACGAGAAACAAAGAACTTGCCGAACTTCAATTGACCCTCTACCCCACCCTGTTTTCCCCAGAGTCGATAGATAGCCTCGCACCCATTAATGCTCATTGCCCCTTGAATGCATCTTGAAGGATGAAAACCTTCGAAAAAGTTATACCGCACCACGACTTCTTCCTTGATATGGAAATCAGCGTTCAATTATCAAGACTTAAACAATGATTAGAAGATACAGATTGAGGGCAAAAACCAGTTCAGATGTTGGCCGACAGACCGTTTCAGTCTTGAACGAACCGTGACAGGCCATTGAAGACGCGAAAGGTGAGGTACGAACGCAGCACCGCCAGGCAGGAGGTGCCGTAAGAAAGGAGGGAGTGTCAGGACGAAGGCAGCGCAAGAGCCCGGGTGATGACTCTTGCGCAAGACAGGGTTCAGGCCGGGTCGACGACCTGAAGGGCAACACGCTCACGGCAAGGGCATTCACCCATGTAACGATGAGCCTCGACAAACTCGGAAAACGGGAAGACCCGAGTCTTGAGTGGCAGCAGCACACGGTCGGCGGTCAGTTGGTTGATATCGCGCAGTGCTCGTTGCAAGGCCACCTGGTCCTGGAGAATGCCCAGTTCCGGCTTGCCGGTGAAATTGCCGATGCAGTGCACAAAGAACTGAATGTTCTTCTGGAACGCCGCGCAGGCTGGAAACGGCGTCTGGTTGCCGCCCTGCAAGCCATACAGCACCAGGCTGCCGCGCGGTGCCAGCACGTCGCCCAGCAGCGACATCTGCGGCCCGCCGAGACCGTCGAATACCACATCGACGCCACGGTTGTCGGTGAGCTTGTTGATTTGCATCAGCAAGTCCTGCTCTTCGGTGACGATGACCTTCTCGGCGCCCAGCGATAACAGGTACTCACGCTCGTCAGCCGTCTTGGTAGCGGCGATCACCCGCACACCCAGGGCCTTGCCCAGTTGTACGAAGGAAGGACCGGCGCAATGACTGGCATCGGTAACCAGGGCGAATTGCCCCGGCTTGACCCGCGCCAGGTCCATGTAGGCGAAATACGCGATCAGCAGTGGCGTGTAATGCACAGCGGCTTCGATCGGGCTGAGCACGTCGGGATAACGGGTCAGGGCGGTGCGTGGCAGCACGATGACTTCACCGTACACCGGATAATCGTTCGGGCTCTCGGCCGGGAAGCTGGCGACCTTGTCGCCCACGGCCAAATCATCGACCCCGTCGCCAACGGCCGTTACCACACCGGCCATTTCATGACCCAGGCCCGAAGGCAGGCGCGCCTGGGACGACGCCAGGTTCTGGCGCCACAAAATGTCGTACCAACTGATGCCGATCGCTTCGACGCGGACCTGCACTTCTCCTGGCGCAGGAAGAGCCGCCGCATGCTCTTCGCATTTGAGCACCTCGGCACCACCAAACTTGTGAAAACGGATCGTGCGGGACATCGCAAACCTCGTCAAAGTAACCTCTAATGCCATGAACTCTATCCGGGCTTTGTGCCCAAGACCATCAGTGGCTATTAATAGTCGACATGCCTGTCATTGATTCCGCAGCAAGAAAAACCAACCAATCCTGTAGGACTTAACCTAAGAAAACTCAATTAGCCGGTGCAGAGTACCAGCCTTTCCCCGTAAGATTCATGCCGGCCATTGTTCCCATATGGCCGCTCACGTCAAGCTTGCCGAATCTGCCAGGACTCCAGATGAATCGTAATGACCTGCGGCGTGTCGATCTGAACCTGTTGATCGTGTTCGAAACATTGATGCATGAACGCAGTGTGACTCGCGCGGCCGAGAAACTGTTCCTAGGCCAGCCGGCCATCAGCGCCGCGCTATCGCGCCTGCGCAGCCTGTTCGATGACCCGTTGTTCGTACGTACCGGCCGCAGCATGGAGCCTTCGGCCCGGGCGGTCGAGATCTTCGCCCTGCTCTCCCCGGCCCTGGATTCGATTTCCACGGCGGTCAGCCGTGCGGCGGAATTCGACCCGGCCACCAGCACCTCGGTGTTTCGCATTGGCCTGTCGGACGACGCTGAATTCGCCCTGCTGCCGATGCTGCTCAAACGCCTGCGGGCCGAAGCGCCCGGCATTGTGCTGGTGGTGCGCCGGGTCAACTATATTTTGATGCCCGGTTTGCTGGCATCCGGTGAAATCTCCATCGGCGTCAGCTACACCGACGACCTGCCGGCCAACGCCAAGCGCAAGGTCCTGCGACGCAGCTTGCCCAAGGTGTTGCGAGCCGACACCGCGCCGGGACGTCTGACCCTGGACGAGTTCTGCGCTCGTCCCCATGCCTTGGTGTCCTTCGCCGGTGACTTGAGCGGCTTCATCGACGAAGAACTGGCCAAACTCGAGCGCAAGCGCCACGTGGTGCTGGCCGTGCCGCAATTCAACGGCCTGAGCACGCTGCTGTCGGGCACCGACATCATCGCCACCGTACCCGACTACACTGCCGACGCGCTGACCGCCGCCGGCGGCGTACGCGCCGAAGACCCGCCCATACCGGTGCGCAGCTTCGAGCTGCACATGGCCTGGCGCGGCTCCCAGGACAACGACCCTGGGGAGCGCTGGTTGCGGTCGCGGATTCAGATGTTTTTCGGCGATCCTGAGAGTCTTTAGGCGTTGTCGGGCAGGCGGTTCAGTTGATCATTTTTGCTTTTCCACAAACCATGGAGCTCCATTCACTTCCAGTGGATTGCCCCATTGGGGGCACATCTGAGGGCATGCTATGGATGGTTTGAAAAGGATGCCCCCAGCCTGAGGCCAAGCAGGTTATAGATGAAGATGGGTGGACTGAGGGAGATATGAACCCTCGACCCTACCCGTATCAATGACCGAGCCGTAGTGAGCGCACCACCCACCACGCTGGACAAATGCGTGCAAATGTAAAAAGTTATGATGGCATAATGCCTCGGCAACCTGCAAAATCCACACGTTTCCAACGGATTTGAAGGAGCGGTTCCGATGACATGGCCTGTCACGCTGAAACTCGACAGCGAAGCCTACCCGCTCAGCGTGGTGCAACGCGCCGCTTATTCCCTTGCCGACACTGTCGCGATCCAGGTCGGTATTGAAACCAATCAGATAAGTCTCACGGCCCACCCCGCCGAAGCAAGGCTAACGCTTTCCCCGGAGCAGGCTCACTCGCTGATCCTCCAGCATCTGAACGACTTCGCCCTACGCGACCATATCAACCGCGAAACAGCAGGGTTGCGCGAAGTCCTGGCCCGAGCCGCACTCGCTGGATGTGGGGTTTCGCAGTGACACTGATTGCGACAGACGCCAAGCACTACCGCTTGCTGCCTTTTCGATTCATGCGCATGAACACGGGACATGAACGTGACATCCTGCTCACCTCCGATACCGGTGAGTACATGCACGTGAACGACGCGCAATTACGAGCTCTCAGTTACTTCGACGTTCAAGCAAGTACGCCTTTTTACAAGGACCTGCTGGCCCGCCACTTCATCTACGAACCAGCCCGCCACGACCCGTTCCCGGAAATGGCCGCGCAGTATCGCAGCCGCAAGGACTTCCTCTTCCAGGGCCCTGCACTGCACTTGTTCGTGGTTACATTGCGCTGCAACCACACCTGCCAGTACTGCCAGGTGTCGCGAGCCCCTCTGGGAGGATCCGGCCACGACCTGTCGGAAGCGGATGCACAGGCGGCGGTCGATCGCCTGTTCGAATCGAACGCTCCCGCCCTGACTGTGGAGTTTCAGGGTGGCGAGCCGCTTCTGGCCTTCGAGCGCGTCCGCCAGATTGTCGAATGGGTCGCTGAACGGAACGTGGTCGAACAACGGGATATCCAGTTCGTCATCACCACCACGCTGCACCACCTGACGGAGGAAATACTCGACTTCGCAGAACAAAATCGCATCCAATTTTCGACCTCGCTCGATGGGCCGGCGCCCTTGCACAATGCCAACCGCCCTACCCCGTCACGAGACTCCTACGAACGCACTGTAAAAGGCATCCAGTGGGTCCGTCAGCGCCTTGGCCATGATGCAGTTTCCGCGCTGACCACGCTGACTTCAAGAAGCCTCGAACAACCTGAAGCGATCATCGATGAGTATGTAAGCCAGGGCTTCTCCAGCATCTCGCTTCGGCCTCTGAGCCCTTATGGGTTTGCCACCAAGAGTGCCCATCGACTTGATTACCCGATTGAGCGATACCTGGCCTTCTACAAGAAGGCACTGGACTATTTGCTGCGTATCAACCAGCAGGGCGTGTACCTGTCGGAGAGTTACACGAGCCTGCTGCTGAAGAACATCCTCACGCCCTTCTCCTCCGGCTATGTGGACCTGCGCTCCCCTGCTGGCGCAGGCACTGCGGCGTTGGTTTACAACTATGACGGTTATGTCTATCCCTCGGACGAAGCCCGAATGTTGCTGGAGATGGGTGAAGATGGCTTGAGGCTCGGCACCGTACAGCAACACTTGTCTGAACTACTGGCATCGCCCGTCATGGAGGCATTGCTTGCCAGTGGTGTTGCGGAGGCACTGCCGGGCTGCTCGGACTGCGCACTGGTCCCCTACTGCGGCGCAGACCCCATCGAACACTATGCGCGCCAAGGCGACCCAATCGGACACCGGGTGTTCAGCAGCTTCTGCAAGAAGAACATGGGACTGCTGAAGCATTTATTCGGCCTGCTTCGCGATGGCGACGACAACGCGCAGAGGGTGCTGTTGTCCTGGTTGAACAGGCGCTCCTACAGCGATGTTCGGTTCCCGGGTTACAGGGGCTGATGGCGATGCTGCGCAAAGATACCCATTTCGAAATCTATCACCTGGATGAGCCAAAGCTGCTCAAAGTCATCACCCTGGATGAGTTTATCGAACAAGGCCTGGCTGTATGTGCCGGAAACGCTGAGGTCGGTGAGCTGCTGCTTTGGCTGCCAAACCAAGAACGGCTACGGAGTCCGAACCTGCTTTCATTGCCCGTGGGTGGATTCCTGACCCCAGAGCCATTGATTGGCGACTTCGACAGCGAGCGGCTACACCTGCACACACCCAAAGATGCGGATGTCGTGCAGCCCGGCGATGTCATTGCCATCACACCAGGCAACGCTTTGGTGCGAGTGCTGTATCGACGAGGCTCGGACAGCAACCTGCTGTTCATGACCGATCGTTGCAACAGCCTCTGCCTGATGTGCTCGCAGCCGCCCAAAGATATCGATGACCGTTGGCACATCGAGGAAAACCTTCGGCTGATCGACCTGATGGACCCGGGCGAGGAAAACCTGGGCATCAGCGGCGGCGAGCCAACACTCTATCGCGACGGCCTACTCGAAACTCTGGCCAAGTGCAAAGCCGTTTTGCCGCAGAAATCCATTCATGTGCTCAGCAATGGGCGCCTGTTCAAAGATCCGAGCTGGATCCAAGCACTCTCTACTATCGACCACCCTCAGTTGAGCTGGGGTATTCCGCTGTATGCCGACAATGCCGAAGACCATGACCATGTGGTGCAGGCTCCCGGCGCGTTTAGCGAAACCCTGCAAGGTCTTTACAACCTGGCGCGTGCCAACCAGATCATCGAGATACGCGTGGTGCTCAATCGCCTGACCACGCCACGCTTGCCGGAGCTCGCCAACTACGTGTTCAGGAACCTGCCCTTCGTGCGGCATGTTGCGCTGATGGGTATCGAAAGTACCGGCCTGGCCAGGAAGAACTACGAAGAACTGTGGATTGACCCGTTGGACTATCAGGAGTCGTTGAGCCAGGCCGTGTATTTCCTGTTCAACCGCGGAGTGCCGGTTTCGATCTACAACTTGCCCCTGTGCCTGATCCCGGCCCACCTCTCGCGTTTCGCCCGCCAGAGCATCTCGGACTGGAAGAACCTGTTTATCGATACCTGTCAGCAATGCGCTGCCGTCAAACATTGCTCTGGCTTCTTCAAATCCCACAACGACCGCTGGCAGAGCCGCGGCGTACAACTACTATCGACCGAGGCCTTCAGTGCCTATGCAAGGAGTGCACAGTGAAATTGCTCGACCGCTGGAAAGTCCTGATCAGTGGAATCAGCTTGCTGCCAATGGCAGGTACCACCCTGGCACAGGCGGGCCATCTGTCGCTCGCCGATGCGAACTGGCAACCCAACGACAAGCTACAGCCCCCGGTATTTGCCGATACGCTCAATGCGCCAGACACCGTCAACATCTATGCGGCACATCGCTCGCACAGTTCACACCGATCCCATAGCTCGCATAGTTCTCACTACAGCGGCTCGGGTGGCTATAGCGCACCTCGCTACTACAGCCCACCCGCTACCAGTACCCGAAGCTACAGCGCGCCGAGTGCTTCGAGCAGCACCTCAAGCAGCAACAGCCTTTATCAGTCGTCTGGCACTACCAGAGGGACAAGTTCGAGCACTTCAAAGAGCCGCGCGACCAATGAGCAGAAAAGCAACCTGGTCACCCGTGTGCAGACCGCGCTGATGGTGCGCCAGTATTACCAAGGCACCATTGATGGGGTGATGGGCAAGGCGACACGTGGTGCGTTGATGGCCTTTCAGATGGACAGTGGGCTGACCGTGAATGGCCGGATGGATACGCCGTCGCTGAATGCTTTAGGTATCAAGATTCCATAAGTCGCTTCAGGTTAAAGCTAGCGTCCGTTCAGCAACGAAGGAATTATCCCATGCAGCACATCATTCAAGTCGACAACACTCTCTGGGCATTGATCAGCCGCTTGCAGGGCAAGGAACTGCAAACACCGTCGCGTAGCGCCCGTTTCCGTATCACGACCGTTGATGCAAATCGCGTTGTGATTGAGACCGGATCGGAAGACTCGCAGTTGGCGCTGACTCGAGCAGCGTTCCAGCAAACGTTGGACTACCTCGCCGGTAACAATCATTTCGGCCAAGCACAAGCTGTGGAAATCAGCTCCAACCATACGCACGAAAAAGCCGGCCCACTTTGCCAGGCGGCTCGTTACAGAACAGAAGGCAAGCCGGGCCGTACCAACATCACCTACATTCTGCCGATTCTTGAGCATTGCCAGGCAGTCGGCATCCGGTTCACCACCCCAAACAGCAATTGGCTGCTGCCCTGAGCCGAGTTATAGGCCTCCTTTTAAGGCCTAAACTTGGTCGACCTCAGATAACAGCCATAGTCGGTTAGCAGGCAACATATACAGACTGATTGAAGACCCAACCATTGAGCGCAGTTATGAATTAACCTCTGACCAAGACAGACCAGCGGGCTATTGCAGCACATCCCGCCATCAGCCTGCTTTGTCACTCGAAGGTCCCCAACAAGGCTAGAAGGCTCTAGCATGGGATCTGACGCTTACTGATGAGCAATACGTACGGATACAGAAATGGCAAGGATTGATCTGAAAGTCCCCTTCTCAGAAAAAGATGAAGCGAAATCACTCGGTGCCAAGTGGGACCCGGGCCTGAAGACTTGGTACATCCCCGAGGGTGTCGACATCGGCCCCTTGGCTCAATGGCTACCCGTAACAGAGCACGCAGACCTCGAGCACGGACCTGAATTTAGTGTCAGAGCACCGTATTACTACATCATAGAGTCAGTGTCCGACTGCTGGGGCTGTTCTAATTTGACCCGCGTGTTTTCGTTCAAGCTGCCCGAGCAACACGAAGAGTTCGATTACTACGAGGATGAGGACGAAGATTTCGCGCTCACAAGCAACCTCGGCGAATGGAAGTGCCATGGGTATCGCGGAACGGTCTCCAATATCGCCAGCCTCTCTCCCGGGGTCGCGAAGCAGATCCATCACTTCACTAACAAGTTCAAGCAGGCCTACAGCAAAACGGTAGGCAGCCGTTACCTGATGAATCACTGCGAAAACTGCGGAGCCAAGCTCGGCGATTTTTTCATGCACAGCGAACCTGGTGGAGCTTTCTTCCCAACCTCACCACAAGAAGCTCAGCGGATGACTCTAATCAGAATCAACGAGCGGTTCGACGCGAACTGCAGCGTCGGCTTTGCATCCGAAGATTTTTTCGAATGGATGCAGGTTCGCGAGCAACCCTAATTACCCTATCCAATACCGTACGGCTCGAGGACCTCAGCTTTTCACGACAGAGGACCGTACTGAGCTTTCCAAGCCTTCAGGCCGGAGTGATTGCCACCTTTCGTTTCGATGACTTCACCGTTTCCAGGGGGAACGTGTCGCTTACCCTCAACCTATGAACTACTGAAGGCCATCTGAATCCATCTGGTTTCTGTCGGAAATCTCCACCAAGAACCTGATACACCTAGGGGCAACCTGGGGGCATATCTGAAACTTATCTGCCTGAAAACACAGCGCTAGAGCCCAGTCAAAATGTTTTTTGGGGGCCCGGATAGTCTCTAGGCGCCGCTATTCATGCCGTCCGCAATCTGGAAAGTCGGCTCAGGGTTCGGCTGTTGAGTCGGACAAACAGGACGGTGTCGCCGACCGACGCAGAGGCCGCTTTTGCCAAGCGACCGGAGCAATCCGAAAGCAGGTCCGTCCAGTCCAGCTACTGCATCAGGAAACACTAACTACTCAATGGCACCTTGCTCTTGTGAGTATTCGCCTGAAAAGGATTCGAAGCCGTGGCTCGAGCGCTGCGTTTGATGATCAGGCTAAACAGTGCATTCTTGCCGCGCTCCTGCTTGAGCAGAAACTGGGCGTGGCCAAAGAATGTGAGGTTTTCCCGCGCTCGTGAGCACGCCACATTCAAACGTTGACGGTCGAGCAGGAAGCGGATGCCCCCCTGAGTACGAACAGTTGAATACAACACGATATCCGCTTCGCTTCCCTGGAAACTGTCCACCGTATCGATCTTTACCTCAAACACGTCGTCGATAAGCGGCAAGCTCTTTCTAAGCGCTGCGAAATCTTTATTGATTACGCGTTTCTGGGCTCCATAGGGTGTGATGATTGCCACGGATTTAGTCGTAACGCTATGGGTGCCTTCCGCTCGGCGCGATGCCAGTTTATGCGCCGACGCTTTCAGGAAATCGACTATCGCTTTGGACTCCGCCTCATTGAACAGGCTGGTGCCTTCGTTTTCTTCCTTGCCATGAGGGACGTCCACCCAGCGCATGCAGTGTTCTGCGTCGAGAAAATCCTTACGTTCGTGCACCTTGCCGTTGTGCAGCCCCCTCACGTCATTGGCGGTGTAGAACAGGTCCGCTACCAGATCGCCGATGGGTTCGACCATGCGAAACTGTTCCACAAGTCTGCCGGAACAGGCCGCTGGCAGGTTTTCATAAAGCTGCTCGAAAAAGCTGGTCTTGAGAAATGTTTCCTCAAGAAACGGCAAGACCGTCTTTGCCTCGGCCTCTTGCAAGGCGCGGCCGATGCTCGGGGGGAGCTGGAAATGATCCCCGATAATGATTGCTTTACGGCTGCGCATAAGTGGAATCAAGAGTTCGGGAACCGTTGCCCTGCCTCCTTCGTCGACGATGCAGATGTCGAATGCAAGTCGATCCATACCGTAACGTCGCGATGACAATCCTACGCAGGTAGCACCGATCAGGCCGTGATCCTGGACAACGAGCTCAGCCAGTTCATCATCGAACTGTGAACGTCCCCGGTCTGAAGGATGATAGATACGGTCCATCCAGGTTTCGATCCAATCGGCTTTTTCGGGGTTCTCGAGGCTCGCCAGACTGTAGTCCTGCTGACGCTCGCGCAGGTACTCCATCAAAACGTTTTCGGTCATGCGCGGCCGAACTTCCACTTGCACCTTTTCTACATCGTTGCCGATGCGCAATACGTTGGAGCTGAAACCCGGGAACTGTTCAAGGAAGCGATCGAGAGCGTTATCCACCGCAGTGTTCTGTTGCGAAACTACCAGAATCCTGGAGTCTGGTCTGGCGCAGAACAACTGGTGCAACAACTCGACGATGCAGGTGGTCTTGCCTGTACCCGGAGGCCCTTGTATCAGATACAAATTGGATTCGACGAGCGCCGCCTCGATCACCTTTTTTGCGGCCTTCGCTTTGTCAGCCCCCTGCCAATTGGGGTCCCGCCAGTTCAGGCCACTATTGACCCGTTCATTCCAGAATGGGTCGGGTTGTGGAACATAGCGGGCAGGCATCAGCAGAATTTGCTGCAGGTTTCGATTAATCAGGCGCCCACCCAGGAACCCCTGAAGCGCGATCTTCTGCCGACCCAGATTTGCCAGCTCGCCCCGGTTGGGAAAGCGTATTCTGTGTTGCGACGGCTGCACATCGACGTAACCGCTATCGGAGCCTGGGCGCTTCATCCCTTTATGGAAGATTTCGTAACGTTTTGCAGCTCGGGCCTCTGGCACCCCATGCAACTCGGCGACCTGCAACCAGCGCTCTTCACCATCGGCACTCAGGCACAGCTGCTCCACGAACAACCGCGGCGTACTACGAGCCTTTTCAATCAATTTCTGCAGGCCATCGACCAGATTCGAACTGCTGGAACACTCCAGCGTTCGCTCTTCCACTTCAGTGACATCACTCAAGTTAAATACAGCATGCCCTGTTTCAGCCAACAGATAATCTGTAACTGCATTCCAACGCTCGAAGAACTGTCCAGCCTGCTTGCGTGCCTGACTGTCGCCGGCGAAAAATGACTGCTGACGACAAAAGGTCACGAAGGCTTCGAACTGCAGGACGTCGCAGAAGACGCTGTCCTTGAATCTCACGTCAATCAACCGCACCGGGCAAGGCAAAGCGTCCAGCTCAACGCTATCGAAACCGGTGCGCGTCACATTCACAATGTGCAACTGAGAGTCCTTGAAGCTGGCTTTGGCCTCGATCAGCCATGCCCCAAGTTGCAGGGAGACGATGAGTTCGCCATCAATCTCGACCGAGCCCCGCAACTGCCACTGTGCACTGCCACTTTCGCGTTCCAGCCCCTCAAGATCATACACAGCGCGGTCCGCGTGGATAAACACCGGTGCTGCACTCTGTTCGCCGTAGCGAAGCGACTCCGGGTGCTGAGTGACCGTCACTTGGCCTTTGCTCAGCAGTAAGTCGTAGTAATGAACGTACACTTCAATACGATCACCACGCGGGTAATTCTTTCCGGGGAAGCTCGACTCGCTGCGTGGCAAGAATGCGACGACACCGCCGTTTGCGGACTGCTGCTTGTCGACAGAACAGAAACCTGGATAACAACGCACGAGGTAGCCGTCGCCATATTGTGGCGATGTCTGCGCTCTTTCAATGAAAGCCGTGCATGGCACACTTTCCAGTATGTGTTCCGCGTGCAATGCCCCCCGAAAAACGCAGGCTTTGAAGAAATTCGGCCGCTTGACGTTACCTGACATCTGCACCGGCACCGCATCCTGATCGGGGTACTGCATCATCAGTGCGCGCTGTTGCGTATCGGTCCAAACGTCGGCCTGCTTCTCCGCACGCAGTTCGAGCTTTTGCCCGTAGGCGTTGAATGCATTATCAATCTCTGAGACCGATGCCAGAACGACCTTGCCGCCGTAAAACCAGTCGTCAGGTAACCGGGATTGTGGCTGTGCCATGTTCATCAGTTCAGTGAACTGTTGCTTTTGAGCGAGTTTGTCTAATGTCTGCAGATACCATTCGCAGTATGCGAAAAAACCTGCCAGGCGGTTCTGCGTATCTTGCAGGCGCCCATTGAGCAGGCGCAGTGCGTTGCGTCTGTAGGGACTGATTGATACGTCCGACAGATCGTTGGCCAGCCGTTGCGCCAGAATGTCGAACTCCTGGGCCGTGCCTTGCAGGCGCGCCCGAAACTTTTTGCAATAATCCTGGTTCTCGGCCTTGTACCGCAGCGCAGCACTTTCGTGGGCCCGAGCTTGCTCCATGGCGTTTGCCCAGCTGGTAGCCTGAAAATCACTTCGCGTCCGGGCATTGCGCTGCTTCAGTTCTTCATGGAGCTCACGTTCTTCATCGGTTTCACGATCCAGAAACCAGGCAACGGCACTCGCACCCAGAACGAACAACCCCGCAGCAACAAATTGGTACATAGGTCGTAGATCTCAAGGCTTGAGCGGAATGAGCGCCCGGTAGCTGTGCGCCAGTTGGTCCAGGGAGGCTGGCTCTTCAAGAATTTTGTCGAGAACACGCTCCCGTTCACGGTCGAGCGTCATCATCTGTTCATGCTCCATCTGGAGCCTGGCCATTGCCTGATCGTGCTCGTTGGCGTCTTTCTGCCGCAGGCGGTCAGTTTCAGACATCTTTTGTACGGCGTTCCAGGCCACCTGCTTGGTCTTCTCTTCGGCAGCGCTGACGCGCGCCTTGCTAGCTTCAATGGAAGCTTTGGTTACCGAGGTCTGCTTGCCCCAATCGGCGAGCTTGCCGGTCACAGAAATGGCGGCTTTGGCGATATCGGCCACTTGGTCGAGTTTTTTCATTGTGACCTTCTCGCTATCGCCTGCCTTTTCGGCAGTGTTCGTCTTTTGCGGTTTTGCCTTTTTCATGATGGGTCCTCACTCGTCCAACAGCGAAAGCGCTGCACTGAGCTGCGCATCAACCAACAGATAATAGGTGCGCTCCAGCTTCAACAATGGCACGCAATTGGGTGTCACCGCCAAACGCTCCCGAGACACGTGATCACCCAGACGCTTGATATGCCGTCCCAGGTTCTCCAGGTTCGTCACTCCGATGTGCAGCGTTACGTCACGAGCCTCCAACTGGTTGCGCAACGCGTTCATTTGCGCACTGAACTTCAGGTCACGCTCCTTGGCCTGTAAGCGAAATTGCTTCTCAAGTTCCTTGAACTCACGGCGAAGAGCTTCACCTTCGGCCTCCAGTGCCTGTGTTTTGCTTTTGGCTTGACGATAATCAGCGTAAGCCCCCAAAGCATCCAGAAATGCCAGCCCCGCCTCGACGAAAATCAACGGACTGGCGGCTTTACCCGTACGCGCCATCGTATACAGGGTGCGGCTGACGCCACTGGTACGTTTGACCCGTTCCGTGGTTTTGTCGTCCCAGTCAAACAAGGTCGCGAACACATCGACAGTAATCACGCTAATTCCGCCGCTTCTTCGGTCATGAGGTTGTGGGACAGGGTGAACGCGTCAGGGGTGCGCTGTAGATGACGGGCCAACTGCACCTCATCCATTGAGCACAAGAGTTGCAGGATTCTGGCGTTGGTTTCTACGCAGAGGCCAGGCGCAACGGTCAACGAATCAAGTTCACTTGGCAGGCCGTCACCAAGACACATGGGCAGCCTGGCATGTCTGGCGTCCTCGCTCTCCACAACGGCAGCCGTTGTGAAATGGCTCAAGGTGCCCGAACTGACCAATTCAAGCCGCTGAACACGCGTGGACGGTAGCTCGACCGTCCACGGGAAATTCGCTATTGGCTTGAACACATGAGCAATTTCGACCACGGGCAAGGTCAGCGACGGCAGTGCATCCGACTTGCAATGATGATTGGACGTCTTCAGGCGCAATTGCAGTTCCCCGGCCGCGTACTCGATCGGCACCTGCAGCCCGGCTTGCTCACCCTCATCCATGCCCAGCTCGAACGCCCAGTGTTCAAGCTCGCTCGTTATCAACTCGCAATCGGCTCCCCAGCAATACTCGAGCAACTGCTTCAGACCGTCTTGCTCCAACAGCCCTCTGAGGCGGTTGGCATCATCAAAAAGCCTTGAGCGCCCTGCCCGACCTGTCCGACGAGGCACATGAGTGACAACGGTCGATGGGGCGTCATTCGCAGGTAATGTCTGTGGGTTTGTCGTACCGTAGTCGAACATCACAAAGTGCGCCGCGTGACGCGAAAGGGTGAAAGCGTCCAGCCAGACCGTGAGGCTGAAATCCTCAAGCAAGTGCTCCACTTGCACGATAGAGGTGCCCCGCGCCGTCAGCCACAGCAACGGGCCATTTTCACCCTCTTCTATTTGCACATACCGGTGGGCCTGCAGGTATGCCAGCTGATTAAGCAGCACGCTCTCGCTAAGCGCCGTTACCTCTATCAGTGCGGCGAGCGACAGCTCCTGTTCGATGGCTCTGAGCAAAAAACGCGATACACCGCCCATGCTGTCCAGCAGCCGGTGTGAGAGCGTCAGGCTGTACCGATCAAATGGCAGCAGAAAGGTTACGGGTTTGTCGATTTGAATCAAGGTCACAGTCCATTGAAGTACAGATTCTCCAAAAGCCCGAGGGCTCGACACGGGCGGGTGCCAGGTTATTGCTTGAAACAAGCCATTCCTGAAGCCGTGGACATTAGGTATGCCTCAATGACGCGTGACAGCCTTCGCGGACCATCACAGACTTTTCGATAGTGGCCCCATGCTATATCGTGCACCCTGTGTTTGGCGATGATCTGTGGCGGTTTTTTTCGCCGTGTCAGGGAAGATGAGCAATGCAAAGATTTTTACGCAACAAAGTACCTCCCTCCATTTTCCGCGAAGAGCAATTCAGGAAGTCCAGAGAGCAACTGCTGGATTTCTTCAGTCTGGACACTCAGGAGCGCTCTCAAACCCGTGTGCCCATGGAAGACCTGGAACTGAATCTGAACCAGGTCAGCCCTGTTTATGATGCGCTGGGACAAATGTTTCGATGGAAATGCGCATTTTGCGAAAGCAAGGATCATCCACTTCCCTACCGATTCCGACCAACGTCGTCTGCAACCTCTACGATGGGAGGCATTGACTCGCATCTCTACTATGTCTGGCTCGCCAATGCCTGGGAAAATATCTATCCCATCTGTCTGAAGTGTATTCCGCGTCAGCCTTCGTTCTTTCCGGTCAAGGGCAAACGTGCTCCGATTCCGAACCTTGAGCAATTGCGCCAGTATGCCGATGACAATCTCGGTTCATGGCGCTTCTCCACATACCGCGAGACAGCCGTTTTGCTTGATCCGTGCGTTGATCAGCGTTTTGAAAAGCACTTTTTCCCCTCCGTTAATGGCGAGCTGCTGCCACTGTCTGAAGAGGGCGATATCACAATCGCCAATTTTCGCCTGGACCGTCCAGAATTGAATGAACTGCGGGAAGCCAGACTTCGGCAGTACCGTGAAGAACTATTGGCGTCTGGTGAACACCTGCCGCGATTACGCCAGGCTACCTTTCAGACCTATTTTGACTTTGCCGAACTTGAGTTCGGTGGCCTGTGGTACCTGCAATGCCGGCGAATTGCGCTGTACTTGTCACAAAGAGCTGGCCTGACAATGCCTACCGGCCGCTCCGGGGTGGCAAAGACACTGAAAACCCTGCTTTCAGTCGGGGACTATCAGCAGACGCGTGAACAATTGCAGGGGTGGATTAAAGAAACTGACTTCGGCCGTAAAACCTTGAACATACCGCCAACGGACTATGGCGTTCTGGGCACTGAGCCAGACCAGCAGAAGACACCTGTGCCGCTGGTTTACCCGTCCTTGCATTCCATCGAACTTCAGCATTTCAAGGCGATCGAGCACCTCGAATTGAATCTCGGCACACTCAGCGCCGAATCGCAGTTGAGCAATGAAACTCTACAGCCAGCACTGCTGATACTGGGTGAAAACGCCACCGGAAAAAGTTCGATTCTCGAAGCGATTGCGCTTGCTCTGAGCCATCCAGATACACCTGCCACCTTGAACCTGACACCTGCCTCCTTTGTACTTTCTCCAGCCCAACTGGGCTCGGATGACGTGGCCTCTAAAACCCCGGCACAGGTACGTTTGAGTTTCGACGAGGGGCAAGCCAAAGTCTTGAGGATTGATGACAACGTCTTTCGACCAGATGGACCGGATGATGTACCGCCAGTGTTCGCTTATGGCGCCTTTCGCCAATACCAGAAAAGATCTCCTCCGGCTCATGAAGCCGATCATGCGATCATCAACCTGTTCGAAACGGATCGCCTACTGGCCAATCCGGAGCACTGGCTGCTCGGGCTGGAAGGCGAAGACTTCAATGACGTAGCCCGTGCATTGAAAATCATCATGTCTGTGGACGGCGACATAAAAGTCATCGAAAAAGCGCCCGACGGTAAATCTTGCCTGATCGTGACGGTCCCCGCCGGTGTAGTGACTAGGACACCGCTCAATGATGTGTCCTCAGGCTACAGAACCATCCTGGCAATGGTATGCGACATCATGCAACGGCTCATGGACCGTCGCGTCCATCCCCGTTTTCAAGGACTTGAGCATGCCCAGGCTGTGGTGTTAATCGACGAAGTCGAAGCGCACCTGCACCCGCGCTGGAAAATTCAGATCATGCATGTGTTGCGCAAGGCCTTGCCCAAGGTCACGTTCATCGCCACCAGCCATGACCCCCTATGTCTGCGCGGCATGCAGAAAGGAGAAGTCGTGGTCGTTCAACGTCGGTCCAAGGCTGGCGGGGCAAAGACTCAGTACGCCACGTGCATTGAGCAATTGAGTGATCTACCGGACTCCTCCCGGTTGACGATCGAGCAGTTGCTAACGTCCGATTTTTTCAATTTGATGTCAACTGACCAGCCGGAAATGGAGAAGCAATTGGCCAGCGTGGCCGATCTATTGAGCAAGCGCAAAAACAGAGAAGTGTTGACCGCCCAAGAACAGCGGGTCATGGCCTATTTCGAAGATGAGGTCAAGGACGCGCTTCCCGTTGGCACCAGTGAGGCCCAGCGTGTCGTTCAGGAGGCTGTCGCCGAATTTCTTCAGCGGCGAAAGAAGGAGCCTTCCAGTGAGTGGGAAACGATACGTGTGGAAACCAAGACCAAAATACTGAATATCCTCAAGGACTTTTGAACCGTGCGCTTCGTTGACCGATCCCTCGTGAAAAAGCCCCTGGCGATGTTGCCGAGAAAGACCACAGTCAGTGCCGCGGATCAGGAACTCACTGATTTAACCGCCTATTTCAAAGAAAAAACGGCTGCACTTGAGACCTTGGCGCGCGCCAGAGCCACGCTGGCGGCCGATGATCCGGTTGTGATTGAAGCCGCAAAGGCAGTGGACTCCTTGAAAAAACCCCTTTTCAAGACCTATCGCAAAAATTCGGTCAAAACCCAGTTGTTAGCGCTGTTTCATGGCAAGTGCGCGTATTGCGAAACGTTCTACCCTGCCGTGGCCCCGGTTGACGTAGAGCATTACAGGCCGAAGGGGGGCGTAAATGATACTGACCATACGGGGTATTGGTGGCTGGCGATGGATTGGGAAAACCTGCTTCCCAGCTGTATCCATTGCAACCGACTGAACGAACACATCACACCGGTGCTCTCAACCCAATTGGTTGAACTGCGCAGTGACCACTTAGGCTTCAGCAAGCAACGCAGGGTCACTACAGGTAAAGGCAACCATTTTCCAATCCTGGGGCCGCGCGCGACACAGGACTCGAGGGACTGTTCAACGGAATACGCGTTGTTACTCAATCCCTGCCGGGATGATCCACAAGAGCATTTAGCCTTCCATGTCGACTGCGAAAAGCTCATTGGGTTGGTGTTACCAAAACCACACGATGGCGCGGGGCTACCTGAAGTCATTCCAACCCAAGATCTACTCCCGGAATTCAAAGGTGAAATTGATAAGGCGCTTGAAAACAAGCTCAGTCTTCGTGGCGCGGTATCGATCCATACCTACGGGCTGAACCGTTTGGGATTGGTCCAGGATCGCACGCGAGTACTGCGCCAACTCGCCTTTATGGAGGAGTCAGTAAAGGATCTTTGCGCGATGATTCTGAAACTCGAAGTGTGCAGGAATGCTCCGTGCGCGGATGAAAACAAGCGCATCATAAAACGAATGGAAGCATTGATAGACCGTACGGTGCGACATATGAAAGAGATGGCCAAGCCTCAAGCACCCTACTCGACGATGGTTCGCGAATATCTGGCTGGTTTCGAGAAGCGCCTCGTCTGATCAAAGCTTACCCGGCAGGCCGTCCATACGCTTTCAACGCAGGTGTTCGATCATTGCTGGCAACGCAACACAGCTTTGTCATCTATCAAATTGATAGCACCCTAACTAAAAGTGCATGCTAGGCTCTGAATCGCCCCTGGTTTCGTAGAAACCTCCAAGACCAGCAAACCAATTACGCGGATGCAAATATTGGGTCGAACACGGCCGATCGGAGTTGCTGCTCTCGAGCGAGAGCGGATTAGCGTGTCCTTGATGAGCCCTGCAACCTACCTCCAGATCCAATGAGGAGTTACACCGAAAGCCAGTCACTGCCATACTGGAGTCCGTGAGAAATCGCCGCTCGCGAGCGCTCTCGCACCCTGTGTAACTGGGGGCAAAACTGGGGGCATCATTAGTTTTTTATGATCTGAAACTACCGTTCTAGAGCCAAGTCAAAATGTTCTTCGGCGACCCTGAGAGTCTTTAGAGGCTTCGCGCATGCTTGTTAGCTGATCATTTCTGCGTTTTTCTAGTCTCGAATAGCCATTTACTTCCAGCGAATTGCTACATTTGGGGCAAATTTGAGGGCATGCTTTGGATGGTTTGAAAATGATGCCGCCAGTCTGAGGCCAAGCAGGCTATTGATGAGGATGAATGGACTGAAGGAGATATGAGCCCTCAGCCCTACCCCGTATTAATGACCGAGTCGTGTCGGTATTGAAACCGATCAGATAAGCCTCATGGCCCACCCCGCCAAAGCAAGGTTAATGCTTTCCCCGGAACAGGCTTACTCGTAGATCCTTCAGCGAAAGCCGCATCGCCGAACCGAGCATTCAGGACATGACGCAACTGATGCGCCAGCTCATGGACGCGATCCGGCCCTACACCGACAAACCCTGGGCATTGCTGGGTTGCAGCCTGGGGTGCAAGATCGCCCTCGAAGTGGCGCGGACCTTGGCTAGCGAGGGTCGCCACCCGCAGTTGCTGTCCTGATGGCGTGCCCGGCGCCGAGTTTGCCGATCCAGCGCAAAGTGTCGGACTACAGCGAGGAGGATTCGCCCTCGAAGTCCGACACCTGGGCGGTACGCGACAGTGCCTTGTCGGAAGGCTACTGCGTAGCAACCGATACGACCCTGGCGGTGCCGATGGTGATGATTGCCGCCAGCGATGATCACCTGGTCACGGTGGAAGCCGCGCGCCGCTGGAAACGGCACGCAGCAGCCGGTTTCGACTGGCGCCTGGTGGACGGCGGGCACTTTTTCCTGCGTCAGCAACGCACGCAGCTATTGGGCTGGCTTCTGAAGCCCTGCAACACCCGCCGCGCTGAATAGTGCGCAACGACGTGGTCGTACCGGGCTACGGTGCACAGGGGCAAGCCGAAATCGAGGCCATCATGGCCCATGGCGTACCCTTTGTGTTGATCTACCTGGAACCTGGGGACGACGAAGCCCACGCCGACCGCAAGCTGCGCAGCCTGTGGTTGAAGACGCACAAGGAGGCCTTTGGCCATTTGTGTATCAGCTTGATCAGCGTGCTTGCCGATGAGGCGCGTCGTGCGCATTTCGATGCCATGAGCAAGATTGGCGAACAAGCCTATGGCATTCGTTATGAAACCGCGGCGACGCAGGCCGAGGGCGAGCGCTGGCACAACGGCGTATCGCCCAATACGGCGCTGCCTAGCTCAACGCGACCGGGTTCCGGCGACGGAACCCTCAATCGCTAAAGCGTTGAAAAATCCAAGGCAATTGCTCGGGTTGGTAGCCGTTGATCTTTTTTCCCACTGATATAAGCGCATTGTTGACGCTGCGTGGGGTAGTGCCCATTCCAGGTAGTTTTTCCGCCGTAACTCGGCAGGCCTGCGCTTTGCTGAGTCCCTGGTCATGGTGAAGATCCCAGGCGAATAGCCCTCGAATCAACGGCGCAACGCTGGTAAGTGTCTTGAACAATTTATGCGCCTGTACAGGCTCGAATAAGTCGACAAAATCTGTGGTCGGCGACGGTTCGTCTAGCAAGCGTTGCAGTCTGGCGTAATCGCCTTTTGCACGGGCATCCGCTAAACGCCGTGCCCGAATCATTCCTCTGCCGGAATAAGCGGCGTTCACGATTTCCCTTCTGGATGGCGCTGGAGTTTCGGAGTCAAACACCACAATTACACTATCGCTGACCCGTTTGCCGTTGATGATCACTTCATCCACGTCAGTGGTGAAGCTCCTGACACTGCGATTGGAAATGGGGATTGGAGACTGCCCGGGCCGGTTATAGAACGTATGGACCTCAATCATCCGTGGCGGCTCATGGTCCTCGTCCATTCGAGCCTGTATGCCATGGTGCGAGAACTTTCCGCTGGTGATCCCCAGCTCTGCGCGCCCGGCAGAAGAATTGACGAACACCCACCACTGCCACATGTCTTCAAGGTCGTTCTCCACGGCTAGGTCGGCAAGTCGGAAGCCCCGCGTGAACTGCAACCTTGACCACACTTCATCAATCTGGCTTTCGAAGCGATTCATCGTGTCCCGCAACAACTGAGCCTGGTGTTCGTCATCAGCCTCATCAGCCGGGTCGTACTGCCACTGAAACGCGTCCAAAAGGACCGCAGCCCCCCTTATGCCTTCGATGGGCTCATCCATCACTTGGCCGGGTGTATCGATGGCCTGGGCTATTTGATCATGCAATTGAACAAGCATCAGGTGTGCATCCCCGGTTACCAAGCGCTCTTTGCGCTTAGCGAGCTCAATCCAGAACAGTTTGTCCCACTTGTCCTTTGTCTCGACTTCGTCATCCGTGTATTCGTCTGTTCGCATAAATCACACCATGCTGGGTGCTACCCAGGTTGGGATGGCCGATAAGCAGCAGAGTGAATAACCTGCAACCGGCTAGCTCACTCAAACTCCAAATCCGGGGTTTACAAGGGGCTTGCATACAGAAGGAGCGGCCCAAGCCACGCCTTCTCCTCCCACCATCAACATGACGCGAGTCGAATACAGAGGTCCCTATGTTTGGTTTTTTCTCAGGCATCCAGAAAGAAATAAATCGCGGCTTTTACGGCCAGCTTGCCCGGCGTGACCAAGACGCTTTCTTGCAACATCTCTATGACAAAGGCTACTCAGTCCCGGAGATCAGCAAAGAAATGGCGGTCACGGCACCCAACATTTACAACCGCATCACCGCGCATCGCGGGCGCGGCCCACAAACCAATTGAGCCTGCCTGGCCGACCAGGTGAAACCACGGGCTTGCGCCTCGAAAGCAAGCCCGTATCCCGCGCGCTTGCACCTTAACGCCTCAATCAGGCCCGGCAAATGATTGGGCGCAGCCAAGCATCGCGGTTTCTGGTGCGCAACCACAGGTGGACCTGCGCGTGATCGGCGTGTTGTGGCTCGGCATCGACGGCAATCAGGCAGTTCCCGGCATCAATCGATTTACCCATCAAAATATCGCGTTTGATCAGGACCGTGTCACCATCCCCCGGTAGTTCGTAGCAACCGTCGAGGGTCGACACGAACCACTGGCGCTGGAACCGGGTGATGCCCAGAGGCTCACCGGGTACTTGTGCAATGGTGCGGGTCACATCACCCGCAACGCTGACGACCGAACCGCCCGCCGCAATGGCCCAAAATTCCCCTCGCGGACCTTCGACACCGGCAATCATATTGATGAACGCGCGGGCCTCCATCGGCCAGGGTCCATCAATTCGCTGCCAGGTCCCGTCCACCAACCGACGCAGGATCAGGCCCGCATACCCCAGCGCGTATATTGCGTCTTGCGTCTGGACAATGTTGTTGACACCACCCAGCGTTCCGACAATGTGATCGTCGTGTTCAAGGCGAGCAACATCGCCCGATGTCCAACGATACAACCGGCGGCTGAACGTACCGATCAACAAGCCATCGCTCGCCCAACACAGGCATTCAGCAAGCTCGACGTTCTGGCCATCCGTGGCCACATAACCCAGTGTGCGGGAGTACCACTCATCGCGCGCGTTGAGCTGTGGATGGGGCGTAACCTGCCGCCATCCAGCCACCTGTCCAAGGACGGTGTTGGTGATCAGTTCATCTTCGCTAGTGATCGCCCAGACTTGGCCGTCGCTATCATTGACGATGGCCTGGATGGCATCTGGCACCCAAACCTGTGGTTGCAGGCGTAAATGCTCACCGTCCAGTTCCCCCCTGATAATCCAGGACGATGTATGACCGCTTTCGTCCGACACGTGCACGGCAAACCAGGGCACACCGGCGGCCATTGTCAGGTCGGCAAGCTGGTAGCGCCGGACGCCATGGGCGGGTGTTGATGGGTTTATGTTGTCGCTCATGTCACAGGCACCGGTTGTTGGGTCACTGTAGAAGGTACGTCGTAGAACAAAGGCAACTCCCTGTCCATGGGCCAGCCGGCCGCCGTGTAGAACTCACGCGCCTCAATCAGGAGCACCATGGCGACAGCGCGGCCGACACTTTTGCGTTCATTCCACGTCATGAACCCTGCCTGCGCCAAGTCAAAACCTTTGACGTTGAAACGTTTGAATTCATCCGAGTTGGCAAGGCCACTGTTCCTGACGGCCACATCCACACCCAGATCCGCGGTGGTATAGACATGGGTCATCCACTCAAGCACATGCTCCAGGTACTCGCCAGTCGTTGGGTTTTTCGCGAGCAGTTTCGGATCGCAGCGCAGCCGTTTGCGTGTGTGTTTCTGGGCGTCCGTCACAAATTTATGCTGCGATCCTCTGTTCTGTGAATCCTGCATAAACGTCGCGTAGCTCTGGTCAAGGCTGAAAGACTGCCCCCTGTGCAGTGACCCTCGCAGTGCCTTGTCGGGGATCAAGTGATCGGCATCGTAGCCACGGTAGATATTCAACACCTGGGCGTTGGCCGCGGACTTGACCTGGGAAATGATTTTGTAGCCGCCCGCCAAGGTGGGCATGCGTAGCAGTTCACGCATCGCTTGCTTGGTGCTGGCATCGAGCGCGTCGGTTCGCCAGTCGAGCCCATTGATTTTATTGGCCCGCGCGACCGTGGCTTCGATTTCCGCACGCAGCACGTCTGCCTGTAGCGGGTAGGCCGCTTCAATGACGCTGGGCCGCAGGTCCGATACGCTGTACGCCGGGTTGGACAGGATTCTGGAAATCACCTCGCGCGCTTCACGCTCACTCAGTGTGTGCCCATCAGTACGCGGGTAGGTAATGCCCGCGACGTCGAATGAATCAACGAACGTGTGCTGTTGCGCTTGGTGCGCAGCGACGAACGCTGCCTGGGCAACTGCGTCCGAGGGGTCGCGCAATGCGGCCTCATAGGCGTTTCGCATCAGGGTCATGGCGGCAAAAATGCTATTCATCGGCAGTGCCCTCCGCGCGCGCGTTCGACGTATTGCCACGTACCAGATCATCGATGTGCTTGCCGAATGTCGAGGGCCTACCGTGTCCACGCGCTTGCATCCACGCCAATAAACGATCGACTGTCGGCTCAAGTAGCGAGCGGGTGCGTATGCCGTGGTCTTGCACTATCACTTGCAAGCGAGGGCTTTGCTCATCGAGCACTACCTCCATCTCTGCCGACGCCCAATTGCGCGTGTGCTGGTGCAGGCCATCGGGGTCCAGCGTAAACCAGCCTGGGTAGCTGCCCGGCTTGCCTGTTATCACCTCGACACCAATTTCAACCTGCCGGACAGCCGGTTTACCCGGCCACGTCAGGGTGTAAATCCGGCGTACAGTCTGAAACTGTCCATCTCGCAGGGAAGAGGCCAACATCAGTTTGGACATCAGGTCGTAAAGTTGCCGCTGCCTCGGGGTAAGCGCGGCCATCTTGGGGTTGTCGGCCTCCAGGCTGATGTCCAGAGGCACCAGTGCTCCGTGGGCACCGCTGCGGCCGCCGTCCGAAACCGGGTGGGTTTGCGCACCAGGCGCGGGATCATCGTCGTGCTGCTCGGCCTCAGCGGGTGAAGGCGAACCGGCAGGCGCGCCCCACGTATTCAGCTCGACGGCGGGCTGCAGAGAAAACAGCGCGACCTCAGCGCCTTGCGCATCGACCGTTGGTGCATGGGGGCCCGCAACCGGCTGCGCGCCGCACTGATCATCAAACTGCGCCGCCCAGGTGTGCACGAACGCAAGGTAGTCCGCCTCCCCTGCATCCGGCAATTGGGACAGGTGAGTCAGCGCATCGTCGAAGGCCATCAACAACGCATTGGCGCTGATTGTGTTCAGCCAAGGGTTGTTCAGCACCTTATCTGCCTGGCGCCGTCCGGACTCGGTCAGGAACAGGCGTCCCTGCGCATCCAATGCAGCCCAACCATTGTCGTTCGGTGCTGACTCGGGCTCGTCCTGCCCCTCGCGCATCTCATACAGTTTTTGCAACGTGCTCATGGTGCTCGACGGCATCCAGCCAAATCGCCTGAACGCCTCTTGCAGGACCAGGTTAGTGCCCAGGCTTTGAGCAGGTGCCAGCAGCAAGTCCTCATGCTCGAGCACGCAAGGTGTCGGTGAAACCACCGCGTCGCTCAGTTGGTCGATCAAGGTGTGAACGCTCTCTGTGCGGTCACTGCCCCACGCGCGCCAAGCTTCGCTGCCGCGCCGCACCATCAAGCGAGCCGGCACGAGGGTATCGTTCACTTTCAGGTTTATCGCGACACCCAACCGTTTACCGGGTAACCCCGGGGAATCACCATGGCCCGCCAGTACCCTGAGCAAGGGCCCCTTGACCCGTCCGCCCCCGACAATACCGTGACGCATGTAGACCGAGCCGATGAGGTTGTCCAGCACCCGCTGGGCAATGGCTCCATATGCCAAGCCCATATTCAAGGCCCGGCAAGCGCTGGCAGCTCGCTCGTCGGCGGTAGCGCCCTCGACCTGTACACACCGACCCTCCTCAAATGATCGGGCCATTTCGGGGGTGGTCAATGCATGAAACCTTACCCGACGCACCCTCTGGATATGCATGAACCACGGTGCTTCCTTGAGTACCTGGATCATGTGCCAGGCGATAGCTTCGCCTTGGGCATCATCGTCCGTCCCCAACACCAGCTCAGTGCATTGCAGTAAACGGCTGCCGGTATTGCGTAGGGACGCCGCCAGGTCACTGCCTTCGCGCTCGCTCAATTGCCAGTGCGGTTTGAACCCATCACGCCAACTGATCGCACCGGGGCCTGGGAGGTCACGAATATGACCGCCACAGCCGAACACCTGAGTACCGCCAGGTACCAGTTCTTGAATGATTTTCGCCTTGTGCAAGGATTCGACAACCATCAGCGTGGCGGGACCGAGCTTGCACGCTGGCACCCGCGGGGCGCAGGTGAGCCGCTCATGCTCTGGCTCACGCACACCGGCCAAGCATCGTCCTACCACAGCCGAAGGCAAATCGTTGTTCGGGTCCATCGCCTGCTGGGAAAAAAACAGATCGGAATGGCCAAACATAATGAAGCTTTTCTGCGCACGACTGATCGCTACGTTGAGCAGGCGCCCATCGTCACGATCGATAAACACCCGCTCACGATGATTGGTATCGGTTCGACGGCTGGCGCGGCTTTCCCGATTCACGGCACTGAACAACACCACAGGTTTCTCCGCCCCTTGAAGGGTATGAACCGTGCCGATGGTCAAACGCTCACTCAGGTCAGCGTCATCAGGGTCGAGTTCTTCGCGCACCCGACGCTTTATCGCTTCGACCTGGCCTCGAAATGGCGTGACGACCGCGACAAGTTTTTCCAACCCTATCGGCTGCTCCGGGTGGCCTTCGACCCTGGCGACCCACTTCGCCAGGCGCGGTCCGTGCTCTTTAAGCCAGTCCACGATGGCCTTGGCTTCTCCAGGGTTGGACCATGAGTCGCCTTTGCAGGGCTCATCGTTCGGGCCACCGGTCTGATAGAACCCGAGCGGCGGTAGCGGGAACGTCGCCTTCATGCGTTTGCGCAACTGCATTTCAGCTTCGCCCTCGAGCAAGGGCAACTCGGCATCCGCGAACAGCCCTGCCAGCGGGTTGGGCACTTTGGGTTCCAACTCTTTGCTGAGCAACCCGCCCTCGGCATCACGGTCGTGATCGTGGTACAGCAAATCGATACACACATTGATGATCGACTCTGCACAACGGTAGTGCTCCCGCAGGAGCAGCCCGTCCCGTAGCCGTCCGTCCGGCATGGCCTCGGCAAACGATGCCCCGGTTGCGGCAAGCTTCATGATTGAACCCGTGGCGGAGTCCGCGCCACGCACGAGCAAGGCGTCCAAAGACGACGGATCGGCCCAACGGTCCTGCACCTGGCGCGCATCGACCTCGGGTGTTACCGAAGACACGGGGGAGAGCTGCTTCATATCGCCGACCACCACGGCTTTTTTAGCCAGGCTAAGCACCGGCACACCCAGCTCCGGCGCAGCTTGCCCCGCCTCATCGATAATCAGTAAATCCAGGAACGCGAACAGCGGCCTACGGCCCTCTCCCAGTAACCGTGGGGCGCTGTGCAAGGTGGCGACAATGCACGGAAACAGCATGGCTGTGTGCCTGAGTGCGTTCTTTCGGCTGCCAGGCTCGGGGGTTGCGATCACACTGGCCAGCCAACGCGTCTCCCAGTAACGCGCGGCCAACTGGAAAATAATCGGCCGCCACACCACATCCAGCAATTTCTGCTGCTGCGCCTGCCGCGCCTCGGGGGTTGCAGCCACACGCAAATCCGCGAGGATGTCGATGGCCCAGGAAGATACCCATGCCTCACTGGGAAAGCGCGCAGCCAGTTCACCGGGCTCGATGAACGCGTCGATGTCAGCCTGGCGCTCGATTGCTGAGGCCAACCCACTGCGCAATACCTGGGTCAGCGTGTTCAAGTGCTCGCAGAGGGTCGACGCCGTAGGCGTTGTCGAAGCACTCTTCTGCATGAGATAGATAAAACGCGTGGCATCACTGACCTGATGTTTCTGCTCAACGCTAAACAACGCATTGAACAACTCTGGCAGCTCGCGGAAGGCATCTTCAAAGTGCCGCGCCAAAGCAAGGGCTGCCGCAACACCGTCTTCGTACGATTGCTTGAGGCTGGAGGACCCGACGCCCAAGATGCGCAACTGCTTTTGCCGGATCTCAAGCGTGGTGAACTTGCTGCGATGGGTTTTCCCCTTGGCCTTGGACGGTGCGCTGGCGGTGAAACCCAATAGTGGCTTGCCCGTAGGGTCCAACCAACGACGTGCCAGGGCATGCTTCCTGCCTACGGCACCATTGAACGTGCCCATCACATTCTCGACACTCTGGTTGGTCGCCCCGCACACAAACGTGACGGGGCAATATTCGCGGTTATCGTAAGCCGCCAACACCCATTGGTTGGCGATCATCGCACGCAGCATGGCCGTCTTCCCGGTGCCCGGCGGCCCACTGACCGCAACCACCCCGACCTGCTCACCCAACCGGCCGAGGGCGTGCAATGCGCGGCGCTGCGATTCGTTCAAGGGGTCTGCGCCGCGATTGACGTCTGGCTTGTCGAGGTGTGTGGCCTTATCGACCATGGCCACGTGCCGGATCGTCACCTGCGGCGCTGCCATGCCGCCTGCCTGGACAGCCGAACGGTGTCGTCCGGCGCCTATGAGCTGCTCCAGTGCGCCGATGGACGGCGCATTGGGGATCGCTTCATACACGTTGGCGAGCGCACGTGTTGCATAGCCAGGCTGTCGCGGCACCGCAACCCATTGCCCCGTGATCGGCGCCATTCCCGTCTCAACCCCATCCGCTTGAACGCGGGCGAACAAGGCAAAACAGGCGTCGACATAACCGCTCAAATTGGCGCTTTGGCTCAACGTCGCGAGAAATAGCTTGAGCTCGTCGCGATAGCAATCGAAGTGGCCAATGGCCGGCGGCAGGTCGTTGGCCGCCATCAATGGCTGCGGTTCAAGCCATTGGCGGACCACACGCGGCCGGCAATCGTTGGGGTCGCGTGGCAGGCATATTTGGTTTTTGTCGTTCAGGTCGAAAGGAAACCAGAACGCGATATTCAGCCGGTCGGGCTTGAGGCGGATTTTTTTCGCGCCCGGCGCAGGCTTTTTATCCGGGTCGGGCCACGTGACCTGGACCTCATCGTTTGATGAAGTGGTTTGATGAAACACCAGCGCCATGGGAATGCGCGGATCGTCATCCGGCTCGTCCGCCTCCTGCTCACCCTCTGCGTCGTCCTCTGACGCCTCAAGCGCCTGCGCTTGCTGTTTACGCCGAGCCTCTGCGGCACGCTCGGTGAGAATGCCCAGCGCCAGCGCCGGGCGCGTGCCGAAACCAAGATTGAAGTCGGGCCAGGCCAGTCTCGCGTAATTTTTCAACGGAATGCGAACATCGGTGGCTTGCAGGCCACCCAAGTCATCGGCGATCAGCGCTCTGTGCCAGTAGTCCAGCACATTCGCGGGCAAACACCCGACGGGGCCTGCCTGAGGGTACACCTCCATCGAGTGCAGAACCTGTTCCTTGGAAACCGCTACAGCAGCAAAATCCTTGCGCAACCGCTTGCTCAAGTCCATGAGACGCCTAAACATTTCTTACACCCTATAAATCCGAACGACATACGAAGAATGGCTCGTAGCGGCCAACAATGATGGCCCATTGCCTTGGTCGCTGCAATTCAAACCGGGCACGTATAGTTAACGAGTGGCCTGTTCAATGCTATACAACTCGTGTTCAGGTCAAACGCACCGTCAACCACCCGAGACTTTCCCCGCCCATGCACGGACGCCCCCTCCTCATCGCCCTATTCCTCACCGGTACTGCCATGGCCGCAGAACCCTCCCGCTACACCTACGACGAAGCCCCCACCGATGGCTTCATGTACGCCGTGCGCTATCAGCAAGCCAAACTGGCCTGTGGTTCGCTGCCCGAAGATCTCGAGGCGGACTATGCTAAAGCGATGCGGCTGACTGGCGAGGCCAGCCCTGCGTTTAAAGCTAGCTATGCACAGCGCTTGGCAACCCAGCCAAAGTGGAGCAAACCGGCGTCGCCTGAAGAACAGGCGCTTGCGTGCGAACAAAGCCAGCACACCTTGCGCGTAACGGTGCAGCTCGCCCGGCAATGGTTTCCCGGTGGCTGGTAGCCACGTGTTTTAACCCATTGATCGGCCCATTGATCGGCATAGGTATCTACACAACGATTGGACCTGACCAATCCAGCGGCGCAGAGCCGTAGGCCCAACGTCCATAGATGCACAGACGTCGGGAACTGAGCAGCTATCATCAAGAACCATGCTTGCAGCACGTTGCTTGAACTCGCGGGTGTAGGTCTATCGCTCTTGCATGGAACCTCCTGATTGGGCGAATCATATCGCCCTTAAGAGGTGTCCGGGATCATTAGGCCAGTTCAAGCACAGAACCGATACGAATTCCTGTGGTACTACGCGCTCAAGCCACCGTGTTACACCACCTGCTGGACCTGATCCGCTTCAGGCTCTAGCGCATCCACAGTAGCGACATGGTTGGTGATGCCGAAAGGAATGTGCACGGATGGAGCAACTGCGCTAGTCGATTTAAGGTGCCCTGATTGGTCATCGAAGAAGATGTGTGGTTTCAATACACCTAAAATTTTTCCTTTCTCGATGCCACCTAGGAAGAATGCGTCATTGGCCATAACACCCCAACTCTTGAGTGTATTCATCGCACGCTCATGAGACGGAGCATTGCGGGCTGTGACGATCGAGACGCGTATGCGGTTTTCGTATTTAGGATTGAGCTTTTTGTGCTTCTCCTCGACCGACTGGATTTTGGATATCCGCACCATGAATTCCTTCAGCGGCCCAGGGTTATGGGGCTGCATGACGTTCTTCACTTCGTGCGCATGGAACTCAGACAATCCAGAGGCCTGCATGATTGTTTCGGACTCATCGCCGGCGAGCACGCCGTCAAAGTCGAATGCGATGCGTAGGGTTTTATCAGTCTCGTCGTCTTCAAATTTTGAATCGAGCACCTGGCCAGCCGGGTACCCGGCCCTGATAGCCGCTTCCACGTCTTTTTTGTCACCCGACAAAAATAAAGCGATATTCAGTGCTGGTATGTATTCATAAGGAGATTTTCCCTGCATGAAAATCGCCCTTGTCATCCCAAGCCCATAGTGCTCGATAGTCTTCAGTACGCGCAGCCCAGTGTCGGGATCATTACGCGAAAGAAGTATTACCTCGACGAGCGGATCCGTAGGATCGACGCTAAGGTCATTCACTGACAGTAAGCGCTTGATGAAGGGGAACGCTATCCCCTTAGGAAGCGGGACGTGAAGATTTTCTTGCTGAAACTTGCGGTATTCCTCCTCCCCCTGACTCTGAAACACTGCGTCCGATGCCAACAAATCAAACACAGCGCTGGAAGCGACGCCAATCACCAGGCGATTTTCTAACTCGTAGGGCATTGGAACCTCTCTTGATGCCTCTAAACGCAAATATTGATGGGCATCGAACATGCCGATCGATTTCAGGGCGGATCGAGAAGCACACATCGCGCGTCTCCTCCCACGCACAGTCAGGCATATCAATCTTCAAATCAATCTGCAGGTCGCTTTATTATGGGCGGATGACTTTGAACCTTGCTGATTGGCGCCGAGTCAGCCATCACCTGATCGCCGGATGTCGGCCCCAAGCTATTCTCCTGAGCGAAAATGGCATAATATGCCAACAATCAAAAGTACCTGTTTGCATAGACCTGGAGCTAGTTATGGCGACGCGAAACGTTGTGCTCACCCCTCACCAGGAACAGGTTATCCATGACTTGGTGCAGTCCGGCCGTTATCAGAATGCCAGCGAAGTGATGCGAGAAGGTTTACGTTTATTGGAGCAGCGCGTCGCCGAAGACACCGCCAAAATTGAGGCCCTGCGTCAGGCGACCTCAATCGGCATCATGGATCTTGAGCACGGGCGCTTTACTCAGGTGAACGAAGGGGATCTGGAGCACTACCTCGAGGGCTTGAGCCTGGAGGCAACCCTCCCCGCGCGAGAGAAACACTGAGCATGCCGCAGTATCGGATTTCCAACCCGGCGCGCGCCGACATTGTCGACATTCTCAGGCTCTCGCAGACGCAGTTCGGCGATCAAGCTCGCCAGCGCTACCAAGCGCTGATCCTCGCGGCGCTGCAAGCGCTTGCCGACACGCCTTATCGCATCGGCAGCCACGACCGCGATGAGCTTGCACCGGGCCTTCGCAGCTATCACCTCATCTATTCACGCCAGCAGGCCAAACAAACCCATGGAACGGTCAAAAGCCCACGCCATATCGTGTTCTATCGTGTGGCAAACGACGACGTGATCGAGGTCGTCAGGCTCCTTCATGACGCCATGGAAGTGCAGTTGCACTTGCCTAACGATTGATCAGCAACCTGGCCCAACGGCTTAAGTGGCCAGGAATAGCGAAGTCCGTCGGAAATTGCCATTCGCGATCACCCGCACACTCGGTACGAATGGGGGCAAAAGTGGGGGCAAACAAAAGTGTTATCGACCTAAAAACATTGTCCTAGAGCCCAGTCAAAATGTTCTTCGGCGACCCTGAGAGTCTTTAGGCGTCGTCGGGGACGATCATGCTGACAACAACGTCAACGACACCCTGCTCAACGAGGAAACCTTCAGACCCATCGCCATGTTTTTGCCGTACGACAGCGAAGAAAAACTGCTGGCCTTGATGAACAACACGCCCTACGGCTTGAGCGCCAGCCTCTGGACAAAAGACTTGAGCAAAGCCCTGCGCATCGTGCCCGCCATCGAAGCCAGCACGATGCTGGACCCAGCGGAGCCTTTTGGCGGCAAAAATCCTCGGGGATAGGCCGGCAGTTCGGCAACGCATTCGTTGATGATTACTTCGAGCTGAAAGCGGTGATGATTCGCTACCGAGCCCAACCTCGACATTTTTCGATTTTTATGTAACGGCTTTTGCAGCTCTGGCGATCAAACAACGCTAGAGTACTTGCCGTCTCACATAAGGAATTGACAGATGTTCATTGGACGACTCGCCGAACTGACCGGCTGCACCCCAAAAGCCATTCGACTGTACGAGCAAATGGGCCTGATCAGCGAGCCAGAGCGTGAGGGGCGGTATCGCCTCTACAATGCTCATCACTTGGAAATCGTCCACCTGATCCGCAAAGCGCAGACTGCCGGGTTCAAGCTGGCCGAGATGAACCCGCTGATTGCTGCAAAAAACAAGTTGAAATCCTTTCCGCTGGCATTGGCCAACCAGGCAGTCGACGACAAGCGCCAGCAGGTCCGGGACAGGATCGCGGAACTGCAGGCGCTTGATCTTCACTTGATTGAACTTAAAAGCGAGATGAACTCAATGTTTGCGCCTCGCCCTGTCGCAGGTCTTCATAAGGTTGATGCGCCTGCCTGTACAGATAAGCAAACGCTTGCCTCAAGGCCACTTCAGGCGGCCGAGGGTTGAATCCCAATTCGTTTTTCGCCTTGGTGATGTCGTATTCCTGCGCCACGTTGTGAAACAGGCGCACCTGGCTCAAGAGTAACTGGGCGGGTTTGCCAACTCGTTGCGCCCAGCGTTCCTGGAACCACGCCACGCCCAGCAGTAACCAGCGTGGTGCTGAGGCAGGCTGGCGATACCCGGGCGCTTGGGTGTTGGCGGCCTCGATCAAATCGCTGAGCGGCGACGAACGCTCATTGGCCAGGATATAGCGCTGCCCTGGCCGCCCCTTTTCGGCGGCGAGTATCATCCCCTCGGCCACATCGCGAACATCCACGAAGTTGAAACGAAACCCCGGGTCAAAGGGCATCTGCCGCTGGCGAACCGACTGAAGAAATCCCATGGTATCGGTGAGGTGGCCAGCATTGGGGCCAACCATGGCCGAAGGTAATACCGACACCATGTTCAACCCCAACGTCTCAGCGCACCGCCAAGCCGCCTGCTCGGAAAGTATCTTCGATTTGTAGTAGGCGTTTTCGCTTTCCGTATTCCAGTGCGCCTCATCCAGCGCCGTACCATCATGACCGACGGCGGCCACCGAACTGACGTAGACCACACGCTGCACCCCCGCCCGTGAAGCGGCTTGCAGCACACGCCGCGTGCCCTGGATATTCGGCTCGACAATCTCGGCCTCCGGGTTGCGAGCCCAGTGCTTGAACACGGCGGCCACTTGAAACAGCACCTGCACCCCCTCCAGCGCCTTGTCCAAGGCCGCACTGTCTAGCAGCTCGGCATACACCAACTCGCAGTCCAGCCCGACAAAGGGTGTGTGGTTACAGATGTCACGAACGCCGGCTCGGACCCGATAGCCCTGATCGAGCAGCGCTCGCAGCAAGGTGTTGCCCAGATGGCCGTTGGCACCTGTCACCAGACATAAACCTTTCACAGGAACTCCTTGTTGGCAGCGCGCCAGAGTGGGCGCTGGAAAAAAGCATACGAGGTGTCCCATGGGGCAGAGTCAAGTACCCAGATGACACGGCGTGGAAGGAAGTCCACTGAAAGCCAGCCAAAGTCACATTGGTGTTATCAGAAATCGCCATTCACGATCGCTAGCGCAGCCGGGGCACGTGGGGAAAAAATGGGGCACAACTCTTTTTTTCCACCTGAAACAACCGTCCTAGAGCCCAGGCAAAATGTTTTTCGGGGATCAGGATAGTCTTTGAAAGGACTGACAACACAGTCTTTTCCCCCCGTCTTCAATCGCTAGCGCCAATCCAGATAACGAAACAGCTCTTCCTCCTGTTCAAAATGCAGTTGCACCAGGGTGTCCAGCCGGATCAGTTGATGCTGGATCTCATCGGCAGTTGCCGTGGCGGGGGCGCAACTGAAGTCGTCGCTCATGCGCGCCAGCAGATGAATAAGCCGAAAAATCTCCCGGTGGACGTGGCTCATGGCCGATAGCGGGTCCTCGCCTGTCATGTTTCGTATCAGCAGTGGGTACAGTGTGTCCTCATCTTCGCGCTCATGCTGCGCCAGTGATGTCTGCAGAAGGCTGACCAACTCCGCCAGATCAGTCCGTGCCTGCTCAGGTGGTCGCTGGGAAAAGTCGTTGGCCATTCGGTGCAGATCGCTCAGTAAAGCACCGAGTTGCTGGTGTTCAGCTTGCAGGTGATCAATGTGCTCAGCGGCCAGCTTTCTTTTCCCCAGCGCTTGCAGCGGCCCCAAGGCGCGCAAGGCGTTGACGATGATCACCACGTCGATGCCCTCCTGCACCACGGCGCCAACCAGCGGCGGTAGATAACCGAGGGCCGCCAGCACCATGGCCAGCAATGACATTCCCATCCCCACCAGCACGCCTTGACGAGCGATAAAACGGGTTCGCCGGGCGATGTCCAATGCCTCGACCAGGCGATCGAGGCGATCGACCAGCAGCACAACGCCCGCCGCTTGCGCAGAAGCGGTGGCACCGCTGGCCCCCATCGCCACGCCGACGTTGGCCGCCGCCAGCGCGGGGGCGTCGTTGATGCCATCACCGACCATCAATGTGCTGGCGCGCAGGCAACCCTGCTGTACAGCCTGCACTTTATCCTCGGGGCTCAACCCGGCACGCAGTTCATCTATCCCGGCGGACAGGGCAATCATTTCGGCCGTTTCCAGGCGATCCCCGGTGAGCATGACGATCCGTTCAATCCCTCTATTGCGCAGTCGACGCAGGGTTTGCGGGGTTTCGCGCCGAACGGTGTCCAAAAAGACCAGCAGGCCAGCGAGCTTGCCATCCACGGCGATGAAGCTTGCGCTGCATGCCTGGTAATCCATGTGGCGCAGCATGGTGGTGGCCCAGTCGCTCACGGGCGCATCGTGATTGGCAAACGACAATGTACCAAAACGCACCTGTACACCGTCGACCTGCCCAGACAGCCCTGCACCGGGACTCTCCTCTACCCCTTGCGGGACGAAGAGCGGCAGTTTGCGCTGATGCGCCGCGTCGACGATGGCCTGGGAGATGGGGTGCGTCGAAGCCTGGGCGAGTGAAGCGGCCAGGCCAAGCAGGCGTTGCGGATCGATGGGTCCGTTCGTCTCGATCGACTGCAAGCGGGCATGCCCGCTGGTCAAGGTGCCGGTCTTGTCGAGGAATACCTGTTTAATGCCGGCCAGCGCTTCCAGGGTCACGCCATCCTTGATCAGTATTCCGCGCCGCGCCGCCCGCGAGATACCGGACATGATGGCAATCGGCACTGCCAGTATCAAAGGGCACGGTGTGGCCACCACCAGCACCGCCAGTGCCCGCAAGGCATCACCACTCATGTACCAAGCCGTGGCTGCCATCAGCAACGTCAAGGGGATGAAGAACAGCGCATAACGGTCAGCCAGGCGTACGAAAGGCGCCCGCGAATGGCGTGCCGCCTCGGCCAGGCGCACGATCCCGGCGTAGGTGCTTTGCGCCGCCGTGCTTGTGGCGATGAGCAGGATGGAGTCACCGACATTGGAAACCCCGCTGGACAGTTGCTCGCCTTCCCGGCGCGTCCGCGGTAACGATTCGCCGCTGAGCGCCGATTCGTCGAGAATGGCCACAGGGCTCAGCAAGCGACCATCAACCGGAATCACTTCCCCCAGCCGCACCAGTAATGTTTGCTCGGGCTGTACCTGCTCAACGGGGATTTTGCGTAGGCCGTCCTCCTCCTGCACCCAAGCGAAACGTGGCGCCCGATCGATGAGCGCACTGAGCTCCCGCTCGGCACGTTGGCGGGTGAAGAACTCCAGGATCCGGCCGCTCGCCAGCATCAAGGCAATCAGCGCGGCCACCAGGGCCTGCCCAAAGACCAGAGCGGCGGTGATCGACAGCAGGGCGATCAGGTCGACACCGCTCTCGCCCCGGGACAGGCGCTTGAGGATTTCAACCAGCAGGACCCCAGCCATTACCAGGCTGCCCGCCGCCCAGCATATCGACGCCCATTCGGGTTGCTGTGCAACATGCGCAATGGCCCCAGCCAGCAGCGTCAGTGCGGTGAGCAGCAAGAGAACGGGGTCCAGCCATTTATCGAGCATAAGAAAAACTTCCTCAAAAACGATTGGCCTGCCTCGTTGTGCGAATCTTGGCAGCGCGCTCAGGGCTCGCCCCGCTTCCGTGTCGTTGCCCGTCGGGACATGGCCCTTACCCTATCGATCCTAGCGATCAACGGCCAGCGAGCACTGTTACCCACTTGACCTAGCTCAATGTCTTGACGCTGACCGAGGGTAAAAAAGAGGAACGGGCGACTCCTGCCCCTTCTACCGAGGACATCGTCATGAGCGACCTGAGCCTGCGTAACACCATCCTGGAAGAGCTTGAATTCCAACCCCACATAGATGCCGCGGAAATTGGCGTTACAGTTCACAATGGGGTTGTCACCCTGACTGGGCACGTCAGCGACTACGCCCAGAAAGTCAGTGCCGAACGTGCAGTCAAGGCGGTGAAAGGCGTGCGCGCAGTGGCCGAAGAAATCCAGGTAAGACTGAACAAGGATGCCGGTACAGCGGATGACGCCATCGCCAGTCGCGCACTGCACATCATTGATTGGAGTTCCGATCTTCCAATAGGCGCTGTCAAGGTGATCGTGGAGAACGGCTGGGTCAGCCTGGAAGGCCAGGTGGACTGGCAGTACCAGAAGGAAACGGCAGAACGGGCCGTACGCAAGCTTTCGGGGGTGGTCGGCGTGGACAACCGGCTCACGCTTCGTCCCCAGGTGGCCGTGGCCGATATCCAGCGGCGCATTGAAGAAGCGCTCAAGCGCAATGCCGAAATCGACGCCAAGGCGATTCAAATCAAGGTTGAAGGCAGTGTGGTCAAGCTTGAAGGCAGAGTGCATCTGTGGCGTGAACGCCAGATCGCGGAACGGGCCGCCTGGTCTGTGCCGGGGGTCAACAAGGTGGAGGATCATTTGCTGATCGCCTGAAACTGTAGCCCGTAAGAACCCCTTGGCCCCGCAACGCTGTTCACTCAAGCAAGTAGCTGAATCTACTCTTGAACTGAACAGCATTACCTTCTCTCAGGGATTTTGATATTCCACCTGCGTGCTCAACTTTGAGGGATGACGTTCATGAACTCACCTTCGCAAAAACTGATGGAAAAGCTCTATGGCCGGCAATATCACGTTGATAGAGCCCACATAGTCCCTTTGCTGCGTCAATACGCAGAACCACTGCCGGACCTGGACTCACCCAGTTTTGCCGAACTGTTCGATCGCTACGCCGACGCGCGTGTGGTGCTGATCGGCGAGGCGAGCCATGGAACCCACGAATTCTATCGAGCCAGGGCGGCGATTACCCAACGACTGATCGAGCGTCACGGGTTCAACATTGTGGCGGTTGAGGCCGATTGGCCGGACGCCGGCCATGTCGACCAGTACGTCCGGGGGCTGGCGCATTCGGCGTGGAAGCGCCATATCTTCAGCAGGTTCCCTACCTGGATGTGGCGTAACAGCGAAGTGAAGGCCTTCACCCATTGGCTTCATGAGCACAATCACCGACTGGCTGCCGAGCAGCGCGTCGAGTTTCGCGGATTGGACGTCTATAGCTTGCGCAACTCCATTCATGAGGTGCTGAGCTATTTGGAGCGGGTCGACCCGCAGCTGGCCCATGAAGCCCGGCGACGCTATGGTTGCTTGACCCCGTGGCAGGATGATCCCGCGCTGTATGGCCATTTTGTCGAGCGCGACGGTGTGATGCCCTGCGAGCAACCGGTGGTCGAGCAGCTCAACGTCATGCTGGCCGAGCAATTGGCCGGGCTCATTCGCGACGACGAAGCGTTCTTCAACGCAACGCAGAACGCCAGGGTGGTGGTGGCGGCGGAACAGTATTACCGCGCGGTTTATCGAGGATCGACGCTCTCCTGGAACCTGCGGGACCGACACATGTTCGAGACGTTGCGTGCATTGCTCGAACATCGGGGGCCGCACGCCAAGGCGGTGGTTTGGGCACACAACTCCCATATCGGCCACGCAGGCGCCACGGAAATGGGTTGGAAGGGGCAGTTCAACATCGGTCAGCTGTGCCGTAGCACCTTTGGGCGCGACGCCGTCCTGATCGGCATGGCCACCGACAGAGGCCAAGTGGCTGCCGCCGATGACTGGGACGGTGAGATGCGGATCAAGGACATTCGCCCTTCCCGACCGGACAGTTGGGAACATCAGTTCCTCAAAGCTGGGGTTGCGGCGTCCCTGACCGACTGGCGGGACCCGCAGCGAAAAGAGCTGCGACGGGTCTTGTCCCCTCCTTTGCTGGAGCGGGCCATCGGGGTGATTTACCGCCCCGAGAGCGAGCGTTCCAGCCATTACTTCGAGTCGGTACTGGCCGAACAATTCGATGCCATGATCTGGTTCGAGCAAACCACGCCGGTCACGGCGCTGCCCCTGCCGCACAACCAGCCACTGGAACCGGAAGACGAAACCTATCCGTTTGGCGTATGAGGAGGTAGGCAGCCTGCTTAGGGGGTGGAAGCCAGCAGGTATTTTTCAAACCAGTCGCCGGCTAGCCTGGCGACTTCTTCCAGGGTGCCCGGCTCTTCGAAAAGATGCGTGGCACCCGCCACGACTTCCAATGCCTGCTCGCACCGAAGGGCCTGGCGACTTTGACAATTCAAGTCGAACACCAGCGGGTCCAGTGCACCGACAATCTGCAAGGTCGGCGCCTCTACCTTGAGCAACGCCGGCCCCGCCAGGTCGGTTCGCCCTCCCCGGCTGACCACTGCCGCGACCGCATTCACCCGCTCGGCCGCCGCCACCAGCGCCGCAGCTGCGCCGGTGCTGGCGCCAAACAGTCCGATCCGCAGCGCGTGCAGTTCAGGGTTGCGGCCAACCCAGTCGATCACATGGATCAGGCGCCGGGCCAACAGGGGGATATTGAAGCGCAACTCGCCGGTCAGATTGTCCATACGCTGCTCATGTTCCGTGAGCAGGTCGAACAACAGCGAACCCAGGCCACGACGGGCCAGGACATCGGCCACGTATTGATTACGTGGGCTGGTACGCCCACTGCCGCTGCCATGGACGAAGATCACCAGGGCACGGGTGTTCGCCGGCAAACGCAGATCGGCCGATAACTCGACGCCTGGCAAGTCGATGGTTCGAGATTGAGGTTCAAGCATCAGGATGCTCCGTCGTGCAACCGCTCGCCGCTTCCCGCTGCCAGGCTTGGTGCATGAGATCGATGACTTCATCGTCCGACGTCTGGGCAAAACTCAAATACCAATAACCAATCGACATCATCCACTCGGGGATGAGCGGGCAAATCACTTCATTCACTTCGCTGCGCAACGCCTCGACCGTTTCCAGGGGAGCAACCGGCACCGCGACAACGATGCGCGCCGGGGACTGCACGCGTACCGCATGGACCGCGGCCATCATGGAGGAACCGGTTGCCAGGCCGTCGTCGACCAGGATCACGACCTGGTCCTTGAGCTGCAACGGCGGGCGATTACCCCGATACACCTGTTCGCGCCGCAACAGTTCCTGCGTTTCCCGGGCGACGACGGCATCGAAACTGGCGCGGTCGATCGGGTGCACCCGCAGCGCCTCGTCGTTGAGGATCTGTATGCCACCACTGGCAATGGCGCCCATGGCGAACTCCGGGTGCGACGGGACGCCAAGCTTGCGCACCAGCATCAGGTCCAGGCGAACGTTCAGGGCCGTCGCGACTTCATAAGCCACCGGGACGCCACCACGGGGCAAGGCAAGGATGATGACGTCAGGTCTGTTGGCATATTTGAACAAGGGCTCGACCAGCCGCCGACCGGCCTCGGTGCGGTTCGGCAAAGTGGTTTGCAATGAGGGGCTCTGAATCATGGGAACCTCCTGAGGCAATGATGCCTGTCGCTTCGTTATGGACGATCCTGGTCGCGCTAGATGGCCAGGACGCTGCAAGTTACCTGGTACAGGGTATGTTCGGTCGTGCTGCCCAAAAGCTTGTCCAGGCCATGGGATTGGACCCTGCCCATCACAATCACATCCATATGCTGCTCATCGGCGAACGCGCTCAGCACCGCGACAGGGTGCCCTTCAATGAAGTGACGTCGCTCAGCGGCCACGCCATGTCGGTCAGCCAGGTCGAAAAAGGACTTTTCATGTTCTTTGCGCAACTGCTCGCCAAGATCCGAGAGCGCTAGACCGCCGCCGCCCATATCGCCCATGTACACCATCGAAATGTCGCAGGCGTACAGTAAGTGCAACTCGGCATCGCATTGGATGGCGAGTCCGCATGCCTGCTGGATGATCCGCTCATTGAGCTCGTTGTCTTGCGCCAGGGTACTGGACGCGTCGACCGCCGCCACGACCTTGCGTGGCAAGGGACGGTCGCTTTCACCCAGCAGGTACACCGGTACCGGGCAATGGCGCAGCAAGCGCCAGTCCAGGGGGGTGAAAAAGGCCCGTTTGAACGCTGACTCGTGCTGCACCTGCTTGATCAACAGGTCGGGCTGCATCTCGGTGACGTGATCGAGAATGTCTTGCTGCATGTCATCGGCCCAGGTCACCTCCGTGGTCACGTCGATGCCTCTGTCGCGCAGGTGATTCGCCTGGTTCTTGAGCCAATCGCGATGGTCTTGCAGGTAGCCTTCGCGCGCCTGCTCCCGGTCACCTTCTTCGAGCAGTGACAACAGTTTCCAGGAAGGGATCAAGGCGGCGACGTGCAGGCTCGCACCGCTGGCCTTGGCCAGGGCCGCAGCGTGTCCCAGGGCATGGGAGTGGCGCAGGGCCGGGTTGATGATCAGCAATAACCGTTGATACTGGCTCATGATCGGACTCCATGGAACTTGCATAGGAACTGGCACGTTTGTCACTGCCTGTCACCGCGGGCCATTGTCGTATCTGCCGCTGCAACGGGCACCTTCGTTGTAGATTCACCATCCTCCGTCAGGGCGACCGTGGCGTTGATATATATCAATTACTTTCGACGACCAGGCCTTCAACGGCGCATGCGTGTCGGGACGGGTTGGCGGTTCGCCCTCGTCAATCACCGGCCTTTGTTTGGACCGCGATTGATCAATGTCAATCTCGTCAGTGGCAACCGGATTACCTTGGGTACATAACCCATGGTCTACGGACAGGAGAAAGGCGATGACGATCCTATTGGCCAGTCAGCGGGTGCGCCTGTATGACAGCAACGAGCTGGATGACGTGCTGCAGGTAATGGCGCACAAGGCCGCGACCCTCCTGCCCCCGACCCACGCAGCACTGATTGGTATCCAGCGCCGGGGCGAACCGCTGGCTCAACGGTTGCGCGAGTACATCGCGCATCGGACCGGCCAGCCGCAACTGCCTCTTTACCCTCTCCAGGTCAAGCGCTACGCCGACGACCTGCAAGTGCTGCATACCTACACCCAATTGACCGAAAACCCGGCCCTGGGCGGTCTCGACCTGGCCAATACCACGTTGCTGGTGGTCGACGATGTGCTCTTCGAAGGCCATTCGCTCTTGCGCACCTGTGCGTACCTGGCGCAACTGGGGGCACGCCGCGTCCATACCGCCGTACTGGTGGACCGGCATATCTGCCAGCAACCGATTCGGGCCGACATTGTTGGCATACATTTGCAGGTCGCCGCCGATGACATCGTCGAATGCCATGTGCCGCCTTTCGAAGAGACGTATTGCATTGAGGTGGTACGCCATGGCGCCGCCCGTTGAGGATGCGCTCGATCAAGGCCGGCGGGCCATGCAGGCTCGCAATGGCAAACATGCATAGGGATACGTGCCACTGAAATGAGGCGCCATTGCCGGCAGTCTCAGAGGAGTCTTGCATGCTTACCCTGCCCCCCCTTCTTTTTGCCCTGCAAGGCAGCGAGCACTATGCCGCTCGCGTGGCTCAACGACTTGCTTGCCCGTTGGCACGCCATGAGGAACGTGACTATGAAGACGGCGAGCACAAGTGTCGGCCGTTGGATCCGGTAAACGGTCGCGAGGTCGTGGTCTTCCACGCCTTGTACGGCGATGGCCGGCAGAGCGCCAACGATAAGCTGTGTCGCCTGCTGTTTTTTTGCGGCGCCCTCAAGGATGCCGGCGCGCGCCAGGTGCAGGTGGTTTCACCGTATCTCTGCTACGGGCGCAAGGACCGCCGCAGCCAGCCTCAAGACCCGATCATCACCCGCTACGTGGCGTCGTTTTTCGAAGCCTGTGGCGTGGATCGCCTGCTGACCCTGGACGTGCATAATCCCGCCGCGTTCGATAACGCGTTTCGCCTGCCTGCATGGAATCTGCAGTGCTCAGAACTGTTCGCCGAGCATTTCGCCACACGAGTCGGCGACACCGCCGTGGTGGTGGTGTCGCCGGACTCAGGAGGGACCAAGCGCGCCGAACACTTTCGCCAGGCCCTGGAGCGGCAGCTGGGGCGTACGGTCGGCAGCGCCTTGATGGAAAAGCACCGTACCCATACCACGCTCACGGGCAGCCTGCTGATCGGCGATGTTGCCGGCAAGACCGCCATTGTTTTCGATGACCTGATCAGCACCGGGGACACGCTCAAACATGCTGGCCTGGCTTGTCAGAAGGCCGGCGCCACACGTTTGTTCGCCGCCGCCACCCATGGTTTGTTTACCGCTGGCCGTCACCTGTTCGACCCGCCGATCTTCCAGCACATCGCGATTACCGACACCGTTGCGCCGTTTCGCCTGCCGCCCGACTGCGTCACACAACACTTGCAAGTGCTCGACAGCACCGGCCTGGTCGCGACGTTCCTGGCGGAGAATGGTGCATTTGATCGCCTGTGAACACGTGGATCACTGATGCCCCGCCTGGATCAGCCTAGCCAACGGATCTGCGGCACTTTACGGAGGATCGATCGCGTGTCGAGCGACGGCCGTAGATCGCTTGGTCGATGTTCATCGGTGCGTTCCTCAAAGAAGGTTATGTCGTATTCACCCCTTGTGGGTCGAAGGCTCAGGTGTGGAGGAGCGTCCTGTTTGCTCCAGATAGGTGATGAGCTTGTCCAGGGTGTCCACGTGTTGGTAATCGCTTTCGGGAATTGCCATGCCCAGCCTTCGATCAATGGCCTCGATGAAACGAAGCCAATCCATGGAATCCAGATCCACCTCCTCGCGCAGTGACCGATCGGGACGCAACTGCTCGATTTCAAGCTCCGGGGCGATGCCTTTCAAGGCCTTCAATACTTCATCACGGATCATTTTCCGGTTCATATGTCCTTTCCTCAAAGCGCCTCTGGCGTCTGCAACAAACGACGGACTTCGCTCAGAAAGCGTGCGCCGTAATGACCATCGCTGACTCGATGATCGGCCGACAAACTGCAAATGACCGTTGGCATGACGCACAGCTGGCCATCGTTCACCCACGGGCGCTCACTGATACGGCCGAAACCGACCAAGGCCACCTGGGGCGGGTAGATCACCCCCAATACGCTGTCCACACCCTGGTCGCCGAGTTGCGTGACCGTCATGCCGGCGCCTCCCAGTTCGGAGCTACGCAGGGATCCGTTGCGGGCACGCTCCACCAGGCTGGCCAGTTCGCTCATTAAATGAGTCAGGGAAATATCTGCCACATGATGCAGAACCGGCGCGACCAGTCCCCCCTGGCGCAGGCTGATTGCCACCCCAAGGTCTGTATCGAGTGCGGGTTTGAAGACGTTATCCAGCCAGAACCCATTGAGCTGCGGATAGTCGCGCAAGGCCAGCGCCACTGCTTTGAGCAGCAAGACACCGGGCAACAGGCGCGTTTCGAGCGTGCTTTGCGCATTGTGCGCCTGCAACCAGGCCATGGCCTTGCCCAGGGCGATGGTTTCGCTGAGGTAGTAATGGGGAATCTCGCGTTTTGAACGGCTCATGGCCGCAGCGATGGTGTGCCGCATGGCCTGCACGGGATCCGGGGTGTTCGCCACGCGGGCGGCTGCCTCGATGTCCTCCAGGGTAATGGCCCCCTGAGGACCATGGCCTTTCAAATCCTCGGTACTGACCCCCAACTCGGCAGCACGCTTGCGCGCCGCCGGAGAAATCCGCGGGCGCCTGTCGTGCGGGGCTGGCTTTTCGATCAGCAGAGGCGCGGCAGTCGTTGTGCGTTCCGGGGCCTGTGGTTTTTCGCCCGGTTCCGCCAACCAGGCGATGGTAGTGCCCACAGGGACTTTGGCGCCGACGTCGATCAACAGTTGCGACACCGTGCCGTCATGCCAGCATTCGACTTCGATGGCGGCCTTGGTGGTATCGACGACAGCAATCACCTGACCCGGCTTGACCACATCGCCCGGATGGACTTTCCACTCCAGCAACGTGCCTTCATCCATATCGGCCCCCAGAGAGGGCAGTTTGAATTCGATCATCGTCTACCTTCCTGGCCCGGAATCCGAATACCCCGCGTCACTGTGCTCACCCTGGTGCCCTTGGCACAGTTGACGAGCGGTCGCGACGATCGTCGACACCTGGGGCAAGGCCGCCTCCTCCAGATGCCGCGGATAAGGTATCGGCGTCTCGGCGCTGCACACCCGGGCCGGCGGAGCATCCAGCTCGAAAAAGCTTTGCTCTACGATCCGCGTAATGATCTCGGCGGACAGGCTGCCGCTGCGCCACCCTTCGTCCACCACCAGGGCACGATGGGTCTTGCAGACCGAAGCCATCAGCGTCTCGTCATCCAACGGGCGCAAAACCCGCAGATCGATGACTTCGCAATCGATACCCTCGGCGGCCAACTCCTGCGCGGCCGTCAGGGCCTTGCCGAGGGTGCCGCCATAGGTGATCAAGGTCAGGTCCTTGCCGGCTCGACGTACCTTGGCGCGGTTGATATCCACCGTTTCCCACTCACCCGTCTCGCCCTCCAGGTTGTAGAGCTGGGCATGTTCGAATATCAGCACCGGATCAGGATCCTCCAGCGCTGGCCAGAGCATGCCGCGCGCGTCTTCAACGGTCGCCGGCGCCAGGATCTTCAAGCCAGGGATATGTGCATACCAACCCTCCAGGCTGTGGGAGTGTTGCGCGGCAAGCTGGCGTCCGGCGCCTGTCGCCATCCGCACAACCAAGGGCACGGAGAACTGTCCGCCGGACATGTGCCTCAAGGCTGCCGCCGTGTTGATCAACGGATCGAGGGCGAGCAGACTGAAGTTCACGGTCATGATTTCAACGATCGGTCGCATCCCCCCTAACGCCGCCCCAATACCGGCCCCCACGAAACCCAGCTCGGACAATGGCGTGTCTCGGATACGCTCGGGACCAAACGCCCCAAGCAACCCCAGGGAGACGGCATAGCTGCCACCATAGCGACCGACGTCTTCGCCCATCAGAAATACCCGTGGGTCCCGCTCCAGCGCCTCACGCATTGCCTCGCGAAGCGCTTCGCGATAGCTCATACGCGTACTCATGGCGTCGCCCTTGGGGTGTAGACATCGCGAGACAGGTCCTCGAGCGGCTCCAGGCTACCGTTTTCGGCATAGGTAACAGCGGCCTCCACTTCAGCGTCCACCTGGCTCAGGATCGCCAGAAACCCGGGTTCGTCCAGAAGGCCTTCGGCCTTGAGCCGGGCACTGTATGCATGAATCGGCCCACGCGCCTTCCATTGCTCCACCTCGTCCTTGTCCCGATACAACTGTGGGTCGAACATCGAGTGGGCGCGAAACCGATAGGTGCGACATTCCAGGAAAAAAGGCCCACGCCCCGCGCGGATGTGTTCGACCGCATCACAAGCGGCTTCATGCACGGCGATCACGTCCATGCCATCGACGGACCTGGCATCGACTTTGTACGCCGATGCTTTGGCACACAGATCCGTTTGCGACTGCGAACGGTCCAGGGCAGTCCCCATCGCATAGAGATTGTTTTCGCAGCAAAACAGCATCGGCAGTTGCCACAATGCGGCCAGGTTGATGGACTCATGGAAAGCCCCTTCCGCCATCGCGCCTTCACCAAAAAAACACACCGATACACGCGACCCGCCTTGCATGCGTTCAGCGAGCGCCATGCCCACCGTCAGTGGCAGGCCACCGGCTACGATGGCATTGCCGCCGAAGAACCGAGTACTGGCATCAAACAGATGCATTGAGCCGCCTCGCCCGCGGGAGCATCCTTCCTGGCGTCCATACATCTCGGCCATGATGGCATTGATGGAGACTCCCTTGATCAGGGCGTGGCCGTGTTCGCGATATGTCGCAACCACCGCGTCGTTGGCTGCCAGTGCATGCAGGACACCGACCGCCACCGCCTCCTCGCCAATGTACAGGTGCAGAAAGCCACGAATCTTGCCCTCGCCGTACAGCTCGCCAGCCCGCTCCTCAAGACGGCGGATGCGCACCATGTCCCGTAGCAAGTCGAGCGCAATGTCCTGGGTCCGTGGTGGGAGGCTCATGGCGCACGCTCCATGCTGGATGTATCGCCTTCAGGCAAACCCAGTTCACGGGCCTTGAGCAGACGACGCATGAGTTTTCCACTACGGGTGTGTGGCAGTGCTTCGACAAATTCCAGTTCCTTGGGCGCAACGACCGCCCCGAGGCGCTTGCGCCCATGACCGAGCAATTCGTCGTGCAGGGTCGCGCTGGCACTCAAGCCACTCTTGAGCGAAACAAAGGCCTTCACGGTTTCACCCAGCAGAGGGTCGGGCTTGCCAATGACCGCAGCCTCGGCCACGGCGGGGTGTTCCATGAGGCAGCTTTCAACTTCAAACGGACCGATCAGGTGCCCCGCCGACTTGATGACATCGTCGCTGCGTCCAATGAACCAGTAATAACCATCGGCATCGCGACGCACCAGATCGCCGCTCAGGTACCACTCACCGACAAAGCACTGACGATAACGTTCCTCCTGTCCAAGATAGGTACGGAACATGGCAGGCCAAGGCTGTTTCAGGGCCAGGTCGCCGACCTCGTTGTCCTCCAGAAACACCAGCCCGCCTTGTTCGGTTCTTGCGACAATGGCTGCCTCGACCCCGGGCAATGGCTTGCCCATGGACCCGGGCTTGATGGGCATGGCGACCGTGTTGGCAATCATGATGCCGCCGGTTTCGGTCTGCCACCAATTGTCATGGATCGGCAGCCCAAGCACTTCTTTGCCCCACCAGACGGCCTCGGGATTAAGCGGCTCGCCGACACTGGCAATAAATCGCAGGCTCGGAAAATGATGGCTGCGCACCAACGCTGCACCAGCCTTCATCAAGAGTCGAATAGCCGTCGGGGCCGTATACCAGACCGTTACCTGTTGCTGTTCAAGTATTCCATACCAACGCTCGGCGTCGAATTCACAGCCCTCGACCACGCTGGTGACACCCAACAGCAAAGGCGCAAAGATCCCATAGGAAGTACCGGTCACCCAACCCGGATCGGCGCTGCACCAATAGACATCATCGGGGTGCAGGTCCAAGGCGTATTTTCCGGTGACGCGATGAGTCAGCGCCGCACCGTGGGCATGCAACACGCCCTTTGGGGTGCCGGTGGTACCGCTGGTGAAGTGTAAAAGCGCGGGGCTGTCGGCGGTCGTATTGACGACGGTAAACGCCTCCTCTGCCTGCGCCAGCAGCGAACTCAGATCCAGCGTCCCCTCCATAGGCAACGTGTCCCCATCATCTTCTTCGTACAGCAGCACATGCTTGAGTGCCGGCAAGCGTTCGCGAATGGCCGCGACCTTACGCCTGTAGAGCGTTCCACTGGTCAGCAACACACTGGCTCCGCCCAGATGCAAGCGGGTCTCGATGGGTTCCGGGCCGAACGCACAGAATAATGGCGACACCACGCAGCCGAGCTTCAGGCCGCCGAGCACGCCCAGATACAGTTCCAACCCCCGGCCGCAGAGTACGAACAAGCGGTCGCCTGGCACCACGCCCAGGGTTTTCAATACATTGGCAAATCGGTTGCTCTGGGTGCTCAGTTGGGCGTAGCTGACGTCGCGACGGCCACCATTGCGATCAAGAATGCGCAAAGCTGCATGCCGTCGATGCGCACCTTGCGCATGCCGATCCACAGCCTCATACGCAAGATTCAATCCACCGCCCGGCAAACCGGCCAGGGCGCGGCCCTCTTCTTGCCAGGAAAAGGCCTCGCGCGCCTGGACGCTATCGACCCAGTTCGGCGCAACGGGCAAGCGGTCCAGGGGTTTATCGATGATTGACGGATGCATGATCGCCTCTTTGAGTCGCGAACGGTTCAACACAGCGAACGCCCCCGACCGGCGCTTGTTACAGCGACCAACAGCAGGGGGCGAACGTCTTCGTCGACCCATCGATTCGTCCTCGCCGGATCAAGCCCCAGCGTCGACTCAGGGTGCGCCGCTGGCATTTGCCTGACGTTGATAAATATCAAATACCGGCGTGAGGCCCTCAAGAAGTGCGCACCTCCAATCCACTGGACTTGATTAATGTCAATCGCGCGGGCCTGCCTTTCTCCACACTGCCCAAAGGCCGCAGACGACATGGAGACGAGCATGAACATCCTGCAAGATGAGGTGATTGCCTTTCTCTCCAAACCGTCGAGCTACGACACTGCAAACCAGCCGGTGGAGCGTATCGAGACCCATGGCTCGGTGATTTTCCTGCATGGCGACCGTGCCTATAAACTCAAAAGAGCCGTGGCATTTGCCGAGCTGAACTTCCTCAGTCTGCAAAGCCGAAAAAAGGCCTGCCAGGCAGAGTTATTGCTCAATCGACGGACAGCCCCGACGCTGTACTTGAGGCTGTTTTCAATTACTCGCCAGGCTAATGGCCAATTGGCGCTCAACGGTCGCGGACGAGTGGTTGACTGGCTCGTGGTGATGCGCCGTTTCGATCAGGACCGGCTGTTCGATCGCATGGCCGTTGAAGGGCGTCTGACTGAACCGATGATGGATCAGTTGGGGATCGAGATCGCGCGCTTTCATGGGCATGCACAAATCACCCCTTCTTTCGGTGGCCTCCCGGACTTGAAAGAAGAAATCGAAAAAAACCATCGGGAAATGTCTCGCTATCCGTCTATTCTCGACACCGCGACAGTCGCCGCGATTGCTCACGCTTCAAGGCTCCTGCTGGAGTCCTTGACCCGCTGCATCGAAGATCGCCGCCGTGAAAATCGCGTTCGCCGCTGCCATGGTGACATGCGCTTGGCCAACATCTGTCTTCTCGACGGTCAGCCGACACTCTTCGATGGCATTGAGTTCAGTGAACGGATTGCCTGCATCGATGTGCTCTACGACGTGGCTTTTGTATTGATGGACCTGCGACACCATGGGCTGGAAAGTTTAGGCGCACGCCTGTTGTCCAGTTACATCAACCACTGTGCGTGGGAGGAAGACTGCAAGCCCCTGGCGTTTTTCCTGTCTTTGCGTGCGGCCACGCGCAGCTTCTCCCTTGCGGGCGCAGCACTGCGTCATGCCGATCAGGACAAGCGATATCAGAAGAAAGTAGAAGCGGTGCAGCTGATGCACCAGGCATTGAATGACCTGCACGGCGAAAACCCGCTGCTCGGTCACCTGTCCTCGATCGAGACGTCCATACGGACATGAACACTCCCCTTGCCCACAGCCATCACTCAGGAAATGGTGGCTGGATGGGTGATTCCTTATCCGGGATATCAGTCATGGTCGCCTCGGTCAGCAGCAGGATACTGGCGACTGAAACAGCATTCTCCAGGGCGATACGCACGACTTTGGTCGGATCGATGATACCGGCTTCGTACATGTCGACATAACAATTGGCGGACGCATCGAAGCCAATGTTGTTGGGTTCGGCAAGCATGCGCGCAACCACGACGCCAGCGTCCACCGCGGAATTTTCCGCAATGAGCCTGGCCGGGGCTTCCAGCGCCCGGCGAAGAATCTGCAGACCAGTCCTGGCGTCGCCCTCATGGCGCGCCTCTTCGGCCGCGATAATCGGGACAGCCTTGAGCAGCGCCAGTCCCCCGCCCGGGACAATGCCTTCGGCGATCGCCGCCCGCGTCGCCGAAATGGCATCATCCAGCGCATCCTTGCGCGCCTTCATTTCGGCTTCGGAAGGCGCCCCGACGCGGATCACCGCCACACCACCGGACAACCTCGCCAAGCGCTCCTGAAGTTTTTCAAGATCGTAGGCGCTGGTGGTGCTGTCCATTTGTGTGCGAATCTGCTGCAGACGCGCCTCGATGGCCTCGCGTGTACCTGCCCCACCAATCAAAGCCGTACTGTCTTTTTGCACCACAACGCGGTGCGCCCGCCCCAACTGGCCCAGTTCCAAATGTTCCAGGCTGATGCCCAGTTCGTTTGAAACCAACGTCGCCCCTGTCAGAACGGCCATGTCCTGAAGCATCTCTTTGCGTCGATCGCCAAAGCCTGGCGCCTTGATGGCCACCGCTCGCAAGATGCCTCTTATCTGATTCACCACCAACGTGGTCAACGCCTCGCCTTCAATGTCGTCGGCAATCAGAACCAGGGGTTGCCCGCTCTTGGCTACGAGTTCAAGCAATGGAAGCAAATCCTTGAGAGCGCCGATCTTATGGTCACAGAGCAGCAAATAGGCGTCGTCGAGTTCGACCTGCATTTTCTCGGTGTCGGTGACGAAATAGGGGGAGACATAGCCCCGGTCGAATCGCATCCCTTCCATGACCTCGACCACTGTTTCGGTGGTCTTGGACTCCTCGACGCTGACGACGCCTTCAACGCCGACCTTTTCCAGCGCGTCTGCCACCAGTTGGCCGATGACGGCATCGTTATGCGCCGACAACGTGGCGACCTGGGCTTTTTCCTTGAGCGTGCTGACCGGCCGTGACTGGGCTGCGAGCGATTCCACGACCAGCAACAACCCACGATCCAGGCCGCGCTTGAGGTCTATCGCACTGGCGCCGGCGACGACGTTGCGAATGCCATCGGCCAGGATTGCATGAGCCAGCACCGTGGAGGTGCTGGTCCCATCCCCTACCGCGTCGCCCGTACGCTCCGCAGCCTGGCGCAGCATTTGCGCCCCGAGGTTCTCCTCGGGGTCCTGCAAGTCAATACGCTTGGCAATCGTCACGCCGTCGTTACAGACCGTGGGGTTGCCCCACTTGTTCTGAATCAGTACCGACTTCGATTTCGGCCCCAATGTGATGCGCACAGCATCCGCCAATTGCGAGGCGCCATTGAGGATTTTCTCGCGTGCTGCCGCGCGAAACGTCATTTTGCTGTGGGCCATCAGGCTGCTCTCCTGGTTATAGGCATAACCAACGCGTGCTGGCAGCTTCTATGAAGTGTCCCGTTCCATATTGATTTTTATCAACAAACTCAAAACCTCACCGCATGCCTTTGGATGAACGCGTGCCGGCACCTGCCTATAGATTGATACAAATCAACGTTGGAGGCCGAAACAGAGTCCCAAATGAAGTCATGGAATCCAGGGATGGGTATTCGATTTTCAATCAACTGAACGTGGATTTTTTCATCTCAATGCCCGAGGGAAACGCCATGGACAAGTATCAGAAAAGCCAGAAAGACAAGTTGTTCAAAAGCACCGCTCATGACCCCTATCGCTTGCAGCGCGTCGAGGGTTCAGCGGTGTGTCCGCACTGTGGTGCTGTTTACCAGGCCGGAAGTTGGGCCTGGAGTCGTCCTGAAAACACCGTGGTTCATGAAGCACAAGAAACAGCCTGCCCAGCGTGTAGACGTATCGATGACGACGCACCGGCAGGAACACTCACCTTGTCGGGTGGCTTCTTGCAAAAACACCGAAGTGAAATCATCAACCTGATTCACAACACTGAAAAAAAGGAAAAAGCCGAGCACGCCCTGGAGCGCCTCATGAAGCTGACTGAATCAGAGCAGAATCTGGTCGTGACCACGACCGGTATCCACTTGGCCAACTGCCTGGGCCATGCATTGGAGGGTTCTTTCAAAGGTAAGGCCGATTATCGATACAGCGGGGATAAATATGGGGTGAGCATCCGCTGGACACGCGACGAATAGACGAAAACCGATTAAACCAAGCCGGGAAACAGCATGCACTTCTTAGCCTTGGCAATGGATTTCGACGGAACCATCGCCGAAAACGGCAATGTCCCGCCGCAGGTCTGTGCAGCGCTCACGCGCCTAAAAGAGAGCGGACGCAAGTTGCTACTGGTGACCGGCCGGGAGTTGCAAGCGCTCAAGCACCAGTTTCCACAGCTTGACCTGTTTGACCTGGTGATCGTCGAAAACGGCGCGCTCTTGTACGACCCCGCCACGGACACCGAAGAACTCATCGCGGATCCAGCTTCCACCGAACTGGTGGCCAGCCTACGTGACAAAGGGGTCTGGCCGTTGTCGATCGGCCGATCGGTCATCGCCACGTGGCGTCCGTTTGAAAACACGGTGCTCAGCAGCATCCGCGAGCTTGGCCTGGAGTGGCAGATGACGTTCAACAAGGATGCGATCATGGTCTTGCCTCCTTGTGTGAACAAAGCGTCGGGCCTGAGTGCGGCTCTGCGACGACTGGGGATCTGTGAGCTGAATGTGGTGGGCGTGGGTGATGCGGAAAACGACCACGCTTTTTTATCGATCTGTGGCTGTGCCGCGGCCGTGAACAATGCCATTGCGTCGATAAAGTCCAGCGCAGACGTGTGCCTCAGCCAAGACCATGGCCGTGGGGTCTGCGAGCTGGTGGAGATGCTGTTGGAAAAAGACGTCGCGTTGGTGCCCATCGAGCGCACCGGGGTCTCGTTAGGCCAGACCGTTGATGCGAACAAGGCCTGGTTGCCTGCAGAGTCGGTGCTGCTGGTGGTTGGCAATTCGGGCTCCGGCAAATCCAGTTTCATTACCTGGCTGACAGAACGAATGGTCCAGGCTCGCCAGGATTTCTGCATCATTGATCCGGAAGGCGACTATCTGACCCTTGACGACGCGGTAACGGTGGGTGGCCTGACCGTACCTCCGACGACCGAGGAGTCGGTGCAACTGCTTCTACAGGCACGGCTTAACGTTGTGGTCAGCGCCCTGGCCCTGGAGCCGGCGGCGCGTGTGCAACTGTTTGGCGAGCTATTGCCCGCAATTCATCATCTTCGTAACGTTTCGGGCCGACCCTATTGGCTGATCGTGGACGAAGCACACTACATGCTTCCCCACTGTGCCAACTGGCCCCCCGGCTTTCTCGGCAACATGGGGGTTATCATCGTTGCCCTGAACTTCGATCAGATATGCCCGGCGCTCCTCGAGGAGGTAAACGTACTGGTAACGTTCGGCAGTACTGCCCGGCAACTGGTCGAACAGTTCGCCAAACGCATACAACGCAGCTGGCCCGCCTTTCCAGAGCGCTCGCCAGGCTTGGAACATGCCTGTCTGTGGAACCTGCGAGAAGGCGAACAAGTGTTGCTGCTCGACCAGGTCCAGCCAGACCAGAAGCACCATCGGCACAGCGGCAAGTACGTCTCGGGAAATGTAGGCGCATGGCATGCGTTTCACTTTCCGGCCCTAGGCAAAAGTGCCACAAACCTGACGGAGTTCTTGTCCCTCTCGATGCAACTGTCCGATGTCGCTCTTGGCGAACATATGAAGGCCGGCGATTTTTCCAACTGGTTCCGCCATGTGATCCGGGACGATGTGCTTGCCAATAAGACTCGCCTCATTGAAACGGACAGCACCCTGGCCCCCAGCAAAGCATTGGAACAAATCCAACAATGGGTGCAATCGCGCTACCACCTTTAGGGGGGGCATGCCGTTCGCATCCGGGCGCAAGCGCGCGCTGCTGGCGGTTTCGGTTGACCAGTCCCTCAAGCAGCTAGAGCTTATGTTCAAGATCGATGAAACTATCGGCCTGCCAATCCCAATCCTGGGCTTGGGCGGCATCGGGTGCAGGCGCTCCGCCATATTCCATGGGCCGGTCGATATAGGCCGTCATCAGGCCGCACGCCCTGGCCGCCGCAAGATCGCTGTGGTGGCAGGCCACCAGGCAGAGTTCAGCGGGTTTGATGTCCAATGCCCTGGCCGTGGACAGGTACGCCGCAGGATCCGGTTTGTAGGTTTGCGCGAACTCCGCCCCCAGTAGTGCGTCCCATTGCAAACCGTTGTAGCGGTTCATGGCGATCATCAAGGCCACATTGGCATTGGACAAGGTCACCACCGCAAAGCGCCGACGCAGCAGGGCCAAGCCCTCGGTCACGTCAGGCCAAGGGTCCAGGCGACGCCAGGCATGGGCAAGCGTGTGCAATACCTCGGGGTCAACCTGGTCGACTTCCAGCCCGTAAGCCGTCAACAACTGGACCAGCGTCTCGTAGTGCAATGTGTCCAGCACAACGAAGCCTCCATGCCCTTTGATGCACTCGCGCAGCGCTGGCGCATACAACCGGCGCCATTGCATGGCAAATTCCGCAGGGCTGACAGCGGGCAGGTAGGTCGACACGAATGGACTCGCCTCACGTGCGATGCCTGAATGCCAGTCAACCACCGTACCGAACACATCGAATGCCAACGCTCGTGGAAGCGTCATCGCAAGACTCCTCAGCTATTTACGCTCCAGCCTGGCACTCCGGCCGCCGAGGCACTGGAGCGCGGGAACCCAATGAGCTTAGCCTGATCCTTCTCAAGCGCCATCAATACTGCGCGAGCACCTATAGCTTGTGACTACCCAGCACCCAATACCGCTGCGGTGCCGCCTTGCGCAGTCGCGCCGCGAGGAACACACCAACCAGCAGCGCTGCGGGGATGATGGCGCAGAGGCCGTACGACAAGGCCTTGCTCGCACCCGTCAGTACATCGAAATGCACCACCGCGATAAACAGCACCGCCAATAGCGCCAGGCAAGAGAAGCCCGGAAAAATCCGCCCACGCCAGATCCCCAGCTTGAGCTCGGGGTGGCGCTGGGCAAAGACCCATACCGCCGCGGACGTGAGCGCCATCAGCAAAATCACGCAAAGCGTCGCCAGGTTGGACAGCCAGGCAAACAGTTGCAGGATCGGATCGGCATCCATCGCGGCGAAGACCAGCACGACCACCGCAGAGATCAAGCTCTGCAACGCCGAGCCCATGTGCGGGCTCTGATGGACGCGATGAGTGGTGCCCAAGCGACTGTGAAGCAAACCGTCACGCCCGATGGCGTAGAAGTAACGGGCCGCGGCATTGTGGAACGCCAGCAACCCGGCATAGATGCTGACCATGAACAGCACGCGGATGACCTGGGTCAGGTGCGGGCCGACAAAGTGATCGGACATGCCATAGATAAACGTCGTCGGGTCTTGCAAGGCCTGAAGCGTGGAGACGATTTTGTCCGCGCCTACGCCGATCACCATCGACCAGACCGACAGCGCGTAGAAACCACCGATCAGCAAGACCGAACAGTAGGTGGCAATCGGGATCGTACGTTGCGGGTTCTTGGCCTCTTCGCCGTAGATAGTGGTGGCCTCGAAACCGATGAACGCGGCGAAACAGAACAGCAGGCCGATTGACGGCGTGCCGCTGAACACGTGGCTGCGATCAAACGCATCGAGGTTGACGCCGCTGTCGCCGCCGGTCCTGAGAATGGCGAAGTCCAGGAGCAGGATCGCCAGATATTCGGCGATCACAATGACCGACAACACCCGGGCCGACAGATCGATCTTGCGATAGCCGAGAATCGCAATGCTGGCCATTGCCATCAGCGAGTACGTCCACCAGGGCAACACCAGGCCGAACACGCTTTGCATCGTGCCGCTGACCACCCCACCGAACATGCCATACAGGCCGACCTGGAGAATGTTGTAGGCAAACATCGCCAGCACCCCCGCCGCACCGCCCACCAGGCCACCCAGGCCGCGCGAGGTGAACGCGTAGAAACCGCCGGCATTGGTGACGTGCCGGGACATGGTCGTGTAGCCCACCGAGAACGCCAGTAACACCAGCAAGGCCAGGATCAGCAACGCCGGTGTGCCCGCACCGTTGCCCAGCATGATGCCAATGGGAAAGCCGCCAGCGATGACACTCAAGGGGCTGGCCGCCGACACCACGAAGAAGATGATGAAGCCCACACCCAGGGCCCCACGCTTGAGCTCCGTGGAGCTGTTGACCGGGAGAGATACGCTCATGTTTTCTTGACCTTATGGTATGAGGCAGGCGCTGTAGGATCGATGCAGTCAACCGCTCACCGTCACCGAATAGCGTTATTGTTCTTGTCGCACGCTGGATTCGATCCTATGCCTCTCCCTGAACGTCCCACTATCCCAAATCGGTAACCAGAGACCTCTTCTCAAAAAAACCGCGACAAATATTCAAGCAAGCGCGCAACCGTTGATGGCAGCGCGTGCGGTTTGGGAAGGCAATTCGGCGAACAGTTCCTGATATTCCGCTGCAAAATGGCTGAGATGATAGAAGCCCCATTGGGCAGCGGCATCGCCGATCGAGAGATGCGACGCGCGGGTGGACATCAAGGTCCGGCGCACACCGTTGAGCCGCACGGAGCGCAAGTAATTGAGCGGAGTCGTCTCGGCAACCGAGCGGAAGCTGTTCTGCACGGTACGTCGACTCACCTGGAGTCGCTGGCACAACTCATCCACGCTGGGCACGTTGTTCAGTTCCGCGGTGGCCAGGCGATGGCATTTTTCGACAATGAAACTGCGCGTGGAGCTTGGCGTACGCTGCTGCTTGTCACAGGCAGGGTCGGTCATGAGTTGCAGCAACTCGTCGAGCATGGCTTGTTCCAGTGCCAGCTCCCGATCTTGCGCAGGGTCGAGCTCTTCGCTCGAGAGCGCCTGGGAGAATGCAGCCAGCATCCGACGTCGAGCGTCAGCATAGCGTTGCGTGGGGAGCCTGATCACCGGCTGGCGGAGTAACTGGCTGATTTCCTTGACCGACGCGGTTTGCGCCAACGCCTGTTCGAACAATTCACGTTCGAAGGTAATGGCCAGCAGTTCCATGCCCATCGGCATGTGGAACATGAACTCCTCGCCGCCATGAAGAAAGAACAGGCTGCTCTCGTCCACCTCCCGTCCCTGCATCCGAATCGAACCCGGGACGGTGATGGGCACGGCAAAGCACATCTTGCCTCGGGGGGCGACGCCATGCTGCACCACGCGTTGGTTGATCTGCTCGCGGAATACGTGGCATCGCCCCGTCGTCAACTGGATAAGCGAACTCTCGGCCGAACCAGCGGTTAACTGGTTGTAGTCCTGGCTCCACTCCTGGACGGTGGCGGCGTGGACATGGATGTCACGAAAATGGCTGATGTTCTGATTTTTCATGATGACGAAAGCCTCGGCCAATATTCTTGTTTTTAGAATGCCTTGTTGCGCGATATTCTCACATTAAGAGAATTCTGCAAATTTTCTTTGGTTCATGTCAGTGCTCTCGTGCTGACGCTCGATCCGGCCCGTCCAATGTGCCGATTCGGGCTACCGGCCAGGAACGGGCCACGAGGATGATCGGGGCACTGTAACCGACATCCTGAGAGACCGTCATGAGTGAAGCCAAGCTAGAATCCCTCCATTTCGCGGATGCCCCGCGGATCACCACCACCATTCCTGGCCCAAGGACCACCGAGGCCCTGGCATTGTCGGCGCGTACCGAGTCGATGGCCCGCGGCGGCGGACGTATGCCCGTGGCCATGGACCGGGCCTTCGGCGCGACCTTCAAGGACGCCGATGGCAACACCTACATCGACCTGTCCGCTGGCGTGGGCGTCAGCAGCGTAGGCCGCTGCCATCCGAAGGTGGTGCAGGCCATTCGCGAGCAATCCGAAGTGCTGATGCATGCGTTGGAAGTCAACAGCACCCGGCGCACCGAACTGGCCGCCAAGCTCTCCGAAATCGCACCCGACGGCTTGCGCGGCGACTGCATCACGTTCTTCACGCAAAGCGGCAGCGATGCGCTGGAGGCGGCGATCAAGTTCGCCAAACGTGTCACCGGGCGGCATCAGATCATCGCCTTCCACGGCGGCTACCACGGCGTGTGGAACGCCTCCGGTGCGCTGACCACAGGCACGGCCTACCGCAAGGGCTACGGCGCCCAGATGGGCGGGGTCATTCATGCGCCCTACCCTTATGCCTATCGTTTCCCCTTCGACACCACCCACAAAAGCGCCGAGCAGATTGCCGGTGACTACGTGGATTACCTGCTGAACACCCCCTACACCGCCGCCGATGACGTGGCCGCCGTGATCGTCGAACCGGTGCAGGGCGAAGGCGGTTACGTTCCACCTTCACCCGAATTCCTGCAACTGTTGCGCAAGGCCTGCGACCGCAGTGGCGCGCTGCTGATCGTCGATGAAGTGCAGTCCGGCGCCGGGCGCACCGGCAAGATGTGGGCGGTCGAGCACTCGGGCGTGAAGCCCGACATGCTCACCTTCGGCAAGGGCATCGGCAGCGACCTGCCGATGGCGGGCCTGATCATGCGTTCGGACCTGGCAGCCGCGATTCCTGACGGGTCGATGCCCAACACCTTCGCCGCCAACTCGTTGTCCGCGGCCGTGGCGCTGACCAATATCAGCATCCTCCAGGACCCAGAGCTTGATCTGCTCAACCGTGCCCACACGCTGGGGCTCCAAGCGCAGGAACGTATCCGTGGTTTCGACAGCCCGTTGGTCGGTGAAGTCCGCGGTCGCGGCCTGATGATCGGCATCGAGCTGGTCGAGGATCCGATCACCAAGGCGCCACTGGCACCGGACAAGATCGGCCAACTCATGGGCTACCTGTTGAACCACGGGGTGCTGATGATTCCCTGCGGTCGCTACAGCAACGTGATGCGGGTCATGCCCTCGCTGACGATTTCGCGCGCGCTGTTCTTCAAGGCCCTGGACATCTTTGGCGACGCCCTGGCCTCCCTCAAGGGATGAGGTGTGTACACCTCGACTACTCCACATCATTTGAGGGACTGCAAAATGACTCAACAGCTGAACCACTTCATTGAAGGCGCGTCCTTCGAGGCCTCCGACGGCCGTCGCATGACACTGGTCGACCCCGTGACAGAACAGATCTACGGCAGCTCCGCGCGCGGCACGGCCGAGGACGTGGACCGCGCCGTAGCAGCGGCACTCACCCAACTTGAGCGTGGCGCCTGGAGCCAGCTCGACGGTGCCCAGCGTGGCCGACTGTTGTCGAAGCTGGCGGACCTGGTGGAGCGCGACACCGACGTGCTGGCGGACCTGGACGCCAATGCCATCGGTCGCTCACCGATCGAACCGCGCCGGCTGGACGTACCCAACGCCATCGCCAACCTGCGCGCCGCCGCCGGCTGGGCCAATCAGCTGGAAGGCCGCACCATTCCCACCAGCGGCTACTTCGGCACCAAGGCCCTCTCGTACACGGTCCGGGAGCCGGTGGGCGTGGTCGGTGCCATCGTCCCCTGGAACTCGCCGCTGATGATCACAGTCTGGAAGCTCGCCGCTTTGCTGGCAGCCGGCTGCACCGTGGTCATCAAGCCCTCGGAAGAAACGCCGCAGTCGGCCCTGCACCTGGCGGCGCTGGCTCAGGAAGCGGGCTTCCCCGATGGGGTGATCAACGTGGTCACCGGCTACGGCAACGAGGTGGGACGCGCCCTGTGCGAGCACCCGCACGTCGCCAAGATCAGCTTCACCGGCAGCCCCGAGGCCGGACGCGAAATCCAGCGCACCGCCGGCGTACTTTTCAAGCACGTGGCCTTGGAGCTGGGCGGCAAGAGCCCGCAGATTGTCTTCGACGACGCTTCGTTCGAGGACGCGTTGTTCGGCTGCTCACTGGGCCTGTTCGCCAACCAGGGACAGATCTGCGCGGCGGGCTCACGCATCCTGGTCCAACGCAACATCGCTGATCGCTTCGCCGCGGCGCTTGCCGATGCCGCGCGAGCCGTCAAGGTCGGCGACCCTCGCCAACCCGGCGTACAGATGGGACCGGTGGCCAAGAAAGCGCAATTGGATCGCGTCAACCGTTACATCCAATTGGGCATCGACCAAGGTGCCACCCTGTTGGCCGGCGGTGTGTCGAACCCTGAGCGGGGCTGGTTCGTCCAGCCGACGATCTTCGCCAATGCCCGCAATGACATGGCGATCGCCCGGGACGAGATCTTCGGCCCCGTCGGCACGGTGATCACGTTCGACAGCGAAGATGAGGCGGTCGCACTGGCCAACGATTCCAACTACGGCCTGGCGGCCACGGTCTGGACCAGCGACCTGGTGCGAGCGCACCGCGTAGCCGCGGCGGTCAAGGCCGGTGCCGTGGGCATCAACTGCTGGAGCCCGCTGGACGCCAACCTGCCCTGGGGCGGCGTCAAGGCCAGCGGCGTTGGCCGTGAAGGCGGATTTGGCGGCGCGTTGGCCTATACCGAGGAGAAAGTCATCACCGTACTACTACCTAGCTGAGAACAAAAAACCGCACTGGCCGGACCACCCTCCAAGCCCCTGTGTCGTGGAGGGTGGCCGTTCAAACGTGCATTTGCGATGCCTTGATGATCGATGGAGAGACCGCGATGAATCCGGTAAATCAAACAATAATTGATCGGTATCCGACGTCCCTGCGTATGTTGCACTGGGTGCGCGCCGTGCTCATCGCCGGCCTCCTCTGGGCAGGCTGGCACATGACTGGGCTCGATGATGAAGTGGCGAGCAAATATGAACTCTATTACCCGTGGCACAAATCCTTCGGGGTACTGGCGTTTCTGCTGGCCCTGATTCAGATCACCCTGCGCGTGCGCACCCCCAGGCTGCCGCAACCGCCGCAGACGCTGGCACGGTATGAGCGAGTTTCCTCAAGGCTTGCGCACCGCACCTTGTATGCACTTCTGGTGATCGTGCCGTTGATGGGCTATTCGATGTCGAGCACCTACACGATGAGTGACGGGGTGTTCTTTTTCGGGATAAACCTTCCGGAGCTCCTTGGGAAAAATGACGACTGGTTCGTTGTCTTCCAATGGCTGCATAAGGTGCTCGCCTACACCCTGCTCGGTCTGATCCTGGTGCATATTGCCGGCGCCCTCAAGCACCGGTTCTTTGACCGGGACCCTCGAAGCGATGTTTTGCGCCGTATGCTGTGACGCTGACTTGACGAGGCATTGGCGCAAGGTGCCAATGCCTCGGGGCACAATATGAGCGTGATGCAAGTATTATCGGCAGGTGCTTAAGCTATTCGTTACCGCAGCAACGGATATATACCCTGCCGAAAATCCACTCATGAAAACCATGCTCGAAATCGAAGATCAGCTGTTCAAGCCTACGGTACCCAACGACGAAACAACACGCTGGCATTGACCCCACCGAACCCAAATCCATTGGAAAGCGCATGGGTAATCGGCATTTTCCTGGCCTTCAGGCCAACCAGATCAAGCCCCGCAGCAGCCTCGTCAGGATGAGCCAGGTTCAGGGTAGGCGGGACAATCTGGTCCCGAAGCGCCAACACCGTAAAAATAGCCTCGATACCACCAGCTGCCCCCAGAAGATGCCCGGTGGCCGACTTGGTGGAGGTAATCGCCACACCGGAGTCCGTGCCGAACACCGAGCGAACAGCCGCCAGTTCCCCGCTGTCACCAACCTGGGTGGACGTCGCGTGGGCATTGATATGTTGCACGTCCGAGGGGCTGACAGCGGCCTGGCGCAGTGCCTGTTCCATCGCACGCCGGGCGCCGTTGCCGTCCTCCGGGCCCGCCGTCAGGTGATAGGCATCGGCGCTGGTGCCATAACCCACCAGCTCCGCCAGGGGCTTGGCGCCACGAGCGAGGGCGTGCTCCAGCGACTCGATCACCAGCAACCCGGCCCCCTCGGCCATGACAAAGCCGTCGCGATCACGATCAAAGGGCCGTGAGGCCTCTTGCGGGCGCTCGGCAAAACCGGTGGACAGTGCGCGGGCGGCAGCAAAGCAACCCAGGGTCACGCGGTCGATCGCCGCTTCCGTACCGCCGCATATGGCGATATCCGCTTCGCCGCTTCGGATGAGCCTGGCCGCGTCGCCAATGGCCTGAACCCCGGCCGCACAGGCGGTTACCGGCGCGCCCAGAGGCCCTTTGAAACCGTGCCGAATGGAAACGTGCCCCGCGGCCATGTTGGCGAGAAAAGCAGGTGCCGTGAACGGCGACAATCGGCGCGGGCCACGCTCATCGGTGGTGCGTACGGCACCGGCAATGGCGCCAAAGCCACCCACGCCCGAGGCGATGAGAGTCGCCGTCCGTTCCTGGCCGTTGGCATCGGTCGGTTGCCAACCTGCCTGTTGCAATGCTTCTTCGGCCGCCACCAGCGCGAACTCGATGAAGCGATCCATCTTCTTGCGATCCTTGGCCGCAATGATGCGCTCCGGGTCGTAACCGGCGATGGCGTCCTCTTCCAACGTAGGCACCTGGCCGCCCACGGCCACGCCGGTTCCCTCGGTAATGTCGTCAGACAGGATACGAATGCCAGAGCGCCCGGCCAGCAGGCGTTGCCAGACTTCTTCGACGCCACAGCCCAACGGGCCGACAATGCCCACGCCGGTGACGACGATGCGTTTTTGACCTTGGGAAGTCATCATTGGAACCTCTTCATATCTCAGTCAATGTCACTAAAAAGCACAAGTGCGCTTGTTTAAACCTGCGGAACGGTCTGAGCATGCGTTGAATAGTCAGGACGGATCCTGAACCAGATGGAATACATCGCTGGCAGGAACACCAGCGTCATGATGGTGCCAACGAACGTGCCCCCGATCAGTGTGTAGGCCAGCGTCCCCCAGAAAACGGAGTGTGTCAGGGGGATGAACGCCAGGATGGCCGCCAGCGCCGTCAGCAGTACCGGACGGGCCCGTTGTACCGTGGCTTCGATGACCGCATGGAACGGGTCCAGTCCTTCCTGTTTGTTGTGATGGATCTGCCCGATCAGGATCAGCGTATTGCGCATCAGGATGCCCGAGAGTGCGATCAGGCCGACCAAGGCGTTGATCCCAAACGGCTGCTGGAAGATCAGCAGGGTCGGCACCACGCCAATCAGGCCCAGCGGTGCGGTGAGGAACACCATGATCATGGCCGAGATCGAACGCACCTGCACGATGATGATCAGCAGCGTCAGGGCCACCATGATCGGCACCAGCGGCACGATCGCCTTGCCGGCCTTGCCCGATTCCTCGATGGCCCCGGCCTGCTCGATCCGGTAGCCGTCAGGGAGGCTGGCGATGATCGGCTGCAGTTGCTTGACGATCGCGCTCGATACGTCTGGCGGCTGCAAGTCTTCGGCAATGTCACCGCGCACGGTGATGGTTGGCGTGCGATCACGTCGCCGCAGGATCGGCTCCTCCATACGCACATCAATCTCTGCGACCTGGGACAGCGGAATGCGCTGGCCTGCCGCACCCACCAGGGTAAACCCCTCGATCCTGGCCGGATCGAGCCGGATATCACCGGCAGCACGACCGACCACCTGCACTGAGCGGATGTCCTCGCGAACCGCCGTGATCGGTACCCCCGAGAGCAGGAATTGCAACTGCTGGGCAACGGCATTTGACGTCAGCCCCACCGCCTGCAAACGATCCTGGTCCAGACTGAAATGCAACGTCGGCGTCAGCGCCCCCCAGTCGGTATTGACGGTCCGCATCAGCGGGCTCGCCTGCATGACACTCTGGACCTGGTCTGCGATTTCACGCAATTTCGACGGGTCAGGCCCCATCACCCGGTAGGCAACCGGAAATGGCGAATACGGACCGAACACCAGTTGCGTCACACGGATACGCGCCTCTGGTGCGAGCCCCTCGGCAGCCGCCTCGCGGAGACGGAACTTGAGGGCCTCGCGCGCTTCCTGGCTCTGCGTCAACACCACGATCTTGGCGAACGAAGGGTCGGGCAGTTCCGGCGCCATCGCCAGGTAGAAACGTGGCGCGCCTTGGCCGATGTAGGCCGTGACGATTTTTGACTCATCCTGTTTCTGCAACCAGGCCTCGACCTTGGCAGTGGCGGCGCTGGTCTGCTCGATGGAGGTTCCATAGGGCATCTGCACCTCGACCATCACCTCGGGACGGTCTGACGTCGGAAAGAACTGTTTCTTGACCAGGCTCATGCCGAGAATCGCCACGACAAATGTCGCGACCACGGTGCCGGCCACCCACCACTTGCGCGCGATGACGCGGGTCAGGACCTGGCGAAAGCGATTGTAATGACGGGTGTTGTAGATTGCCGCGTGACCGCCCTCGACCTGCTTGATGTCCGGCAACAGCTTCACCCCCAGGTAAGGGGTGAACGCCACCGCCACCACCCAAGAAGCGATCAGGGCAATGCCGACGATCCAGAACATGTTGCTGGTGTATTCGCCGGCGGTCGACTGCGCGAAACCGTTGGGCATGAAGCCAATCGCCGTTACCAGCGTACCGGACAACATCGGTGCGGCGGTGTGGCTCCAGGCATAGGCGGAGGCTCTGATCCGGTCGTAGCCCTCCTCCATTTTCACCACCATCATTTCGATCGCGATAATCGCGTCGTCCACCAGCAGCCCGAGTGCCAGGATCAACGAACCCAGGGTGATCCGGTCGAAGTTCTTTCCGGTGGCCGCCATCACTACAAACACTATCGCCAGTGTCAACGGTACGGCGGCTGCGACCACAACGCCTACACGCCAGCCCATGCTGAGAAAGCAAACGAGCATTACAACCAGCAGCGCGACAAAAAATTTGACCATGAACTCACCGACGGCCGAGTCAATGTTCACGGCTTGATCGGTGACCTTGGTCAGCGTCATGCCCAGTGGCATGCCTTCATTGATCTTGGCGGTCTCCGCGTCCAGCGCCTTGCCCAGGTCCAGGCCGTTCCAGCCCTCACGCATTATGACCCCCAGCAACAAGGCCTCTTCGCCATTGTTGCGCACCAGGAAAGTGGCCGGGTCTTCATATCCACGCTCGACTGTCGCGACGTCCGAGAGCTTGAGCGTGCGGCCTTGAATCACAAGGGGCGTGTCACGAATGTTCGCCAATTTATCGAAGGCGCCGTCCACCCGCAGGACGACCTGTGGCCCGTTGGTTTCGATCGAGCCAGCGGGCGTGAGTACGTTCTGATTGTTCAGCGCGGCGAAGATATCCTGGGGCGAGACGCCCAAGGTGGCCAGTCGATCATGGGAGAACGACACAAAGATCCGCTCGGGCTGCTCACCGATAATGTTGACCTTCTTCACGCCCGCCACGTGCAACAGGCTCTGGCGCAACGACTCAGCATCACGTACCAGCAGGCGCTGCGGCTCGCCTTTGGCTTTCAGGGCGAACAGCGCGAACGTCACATCGGAAAATTCATCATTGACCATCGGCCCAATCACGCCCGCCGGCAACTTGAGTGCTTCGTCCTGGAGCTTTTTGCGCGCCTGATAGAACTCCTCCTGCACTTGCGCAGGTGGCGTGCGATCGACCAGCGACACCATGGTGAACGCCAGGCCGGGACGGGTGTAGGTGTCCGTGCGGTCGTACCACTTCAGCTCTTGCAGGCGTTTTTCAAGCGGCTCGGCGACCTGGTCCTGCATCTCCTGGGCGGTCGCGCCCGGCCATGCGGTGATGACAGTCAACTGCTTGACCGTGAACGGTGGATCCTCGGCACGCCCCAACTGGAAGAACGCCAAGGTGCCCGCGACGGCAATCAGGAAGATCAGGAACACGGTAATGGAGCGCTCGCGAACGGCGAGTGCCGATAAATTGAGGCTCATTGACGGCCCCCGGCAACCTTCACATCACCCGGTTGAGCCAGTCGCACTTGCTCACCTTCACGCAGCAGGTGGGCGCCGAGCCCGACAATACGCTCGCCAACATTGAGATTGCCGGCGACTCGCGCAGTGTCATCGCTCAAACTCAGAATGTGCACAGGTCGCCAAGTGACTTTCGCCGGTTCCCCCTTTATGACCCACACGCCGGTGCCGTTGCCCGGGTCAAAAACGGCAGCGATCGGCACTTGCAGTGCCTGGCGTTGCACGCTGTCTTCGGCGATGCGAAGCGTGACGGTCGAACCCAGCGGCGCATTGGCCAGCGCACCCTCCAGCACATACCGCGCCTCGAAGGTACGCGTCACGCGGTCAGCCGAATCCGAAAGCAGCCTCAGCTTCGCGGTGACCGCTCCGGTGGTGACGCCATAACGCGTCGCCTGTGCGGTAGCGCCTGCGGCAGGTCGCAGCGTCTCGGGCAATTGCACAACGGCTTCGCGCTGCCCCGCCCGCGCCAGTCGAACCACGGTTTGCCCGGGGCTGACGACTTGCCCGGGCTCGGCAAGCGTTTCCATCACAACACCGTCGGCATTGGCGAGCAGCACGGCATAACCCGAAGCGTTCTGGGCGACGTCAGCCTGCGCTTGCGCAGCGCTGAGTTGTGCCTCGGCAGTATCGGCAGCCGCTTTTATCTGGTCATAGCCCGATGCGGAAATAGCGCCTGCGGCGACCAGGTCGCGATAGCGTGCCTCGTCATCGGCGGTCTGCTTGGCCCGGGCCCGAGCGGCAGCGACCGCTTCCTGTTGGGCTCGCGCCTGCAGCCCCAGGTCGATGGGGTCGAGGCGCATCAACGGCTGGCCGCGTTTGACGACCTGTCCGCTATCGACCAGGCGCTCAAGCACCTTGCCCGCTACCCGAAAGCCCAGATCACTCTGGACCCGAGCCGCCACGACGCCGGTAAAAGATCGCGAGAGATCAGACGAACCCTGGACTTCAGAGACCCGCACCAGGGGCGCAAGCGTGCGTGGATCTTTAGCGGTGGATGAGTCGCCACACGCCGTCAGGACGAGAGGCAACAAGCAAGCGGCAAAGGTGACAGGTCGAAGCCGGAGCATAGGTTCCCTTTTGGGCAGATAGGACAGGAGCCTCATTCTCAATCTAGTGACCATTTCTGTCAATCGTCACAACTCATCACGGAGCACTCATCACAGCAATACTTGCCAATTCATAGGTGACCGCGCGACTGACTCCTATGAGCGCTCATTGACAGGTTGTGACCATAATATAATATGGTCACAACCCATCCACGGCTCCAGGAGTCTCAATGTCGCCCCTCCACCCCGCTGCTTTGCTGGTGAGCTTCAGCTTGATGACAGGCTGCACGGTCGGTCCGGACTACCAGCGTCCGGACGCTGCGCTGGCGCATCGTTACCTGGGCCAGGCGTCTGTCGAGCAGAGGTCCGCAGCGACATCGGCCAGCCTCGTCGCCTGGTGGGAAGGCTTTGCTGACCCAGTGCTCAGCGACCTGATTGCCCAGGCACTTGAGCAGAACCTGGACCTGGCCCAGGCTTCGGCCCGCGTCACCCAGGCACGGGCAGGCCTGGGGGCTGCAAATGCCGCGTTATTGCCCTCTGGAAACATCAGCGGGCAGGCCGCGCGCTCATACCAATCCGTGGAAACACCCCTTGGCCAAGTGCTGAACTCGACGCCTGGATACGATCGGTACGGCAACGCCTACGAACTTAACGTGGGGGCCAGCTGGGAAATCGACCTCTTCGGCGGCCTGCGCCGTGGACGCGAGGCCGCATTGGCCCAATACCAGGCGTCCGAGGCTGGCGTCGCGGCCACACGACTGGTCGTTGCCGCGCAGACCGCCGATCTCTACATCAGCGCCCGCGGGTTGCAGGCACGGCTGGACATCGCCAATCAACAAGTCAAGACGCAGCAGGATCTGTTGGAGAAAGCCCAACTGCTCTACAGCAAGGGCGTTGCGGCCAGCTATCAGGTTCACCAGGTCGAGGGCACCCTGTCGCAGGTCCAGGCGACGGTGCCCGTGCTGCAGACCGGCCTGGATGCCGCCATGAATGCGCTGGATGTCATGCTTGGCACGCCGCCCGGCACCCATCGCACGCAACTGGCGAACGGACGAAGCATCCCTCTGGCGCCACAGATAACAGCCATGGGAACCCCCGCCGATCTGCTGCGCCGCAGGCCCGACCTGATCGTGGCCGAGCGCCGTCTTGCCGCCTCCAATGCGCGTATCGGCGAAGCCGTCGCTGAGTACTACCCGAAATTTTCCCTCAGTGCGTTACTGGGCAGTGCCACAGCGGTTTCCGGCGGCAACCTCTTCACTGGCGATGCCAGCCAGGCGGCCGGCACACTGGGCCTGCGCTGGAGACTCTTCGACTTTGGCCGCATCAATGCGCATATCGATCAGGCCAAGGGGCAGGAAGCCGAAGCGCTGGCGGCCTACCGTCAGTCCGTATTGCGCGCCACCGAGGACGTCGAGAATGCCTTCTCCGCGCTGGTGAATCGAGAATCCCAGGCGAGCACCCTCACCCAGGGCGAAACCTCGCTGACGCAGGCCCGCCAATCGTCATTCATTGCCTATCAGAAAGGCACGGCCAGTCTGATCGATGTTCTGAATGCCGACGCGACGCTGCTGCAAGTCTCCGATGCGCGGGCGCAAGCGCGCATGGAGTCGGCACGGGCGGCGGTGGCGGCATTCAAGGCACTGGGCGGTGGCTGGCAGCCCCCTGAAGCCCAGCCGGTGGCAGCTCGCTGAGTTGATCAGATACAAGGCAATCACCGTGCTGACCTGGGCCACACCGCGCCGGTTTCATTGGGGCCTCATGGCACGCATCATGGGCGTCTGAGCAAGCACAAAGGCAGCTTTTTACCCTGGGGAACGACATTCCAAAGATATGACCATTTGTGCAAATGGTCACGAAGTGGATAAATAAAGGCGACTATCAGCCGCTGGAGCGGGAGGCGAATCGGATGGGTAAAGCGCCTGCAATGGCCTGGGTGCAATCTTCAGCCACAGTTCAAGGCATGAGGCTGCGCAAGATCAGGTTGCAGGTGAGCGTGGGGGCAACCTCGACGTAATCGAGGCTGTACTGCAGCAACAACGGATTGACGAAAGGCCGCAGCGCCAGATGGATCGCGTCTACGGTTTCGTCCAGTGGCGTCTTGCGTTCGAACTCGCCCAATTCCCGTCCCTCGCGCACGATTTGCAACACGAAGCTCTTGATCCGTGCGTTATAGACTTGCGAACTGGGCCATTGCTCCGACGCGGAAAACGCCGCAATGTCATAGAGCTTGCGGTCATTGAAAAACAGGTTAACGCCTGTGGTGATCAGGGCCTTGACCAGGCGGCGAAAACGCTCCGTCGCTGAAAGCCCGTCTTCACTGATGGCCTGCTCCACCGCCGCGACGATTTCTGCCAGGCACTGGCTGCAGATGGCCTCGCCAATCGCCTGCTTGGAGTCGAAGAACTTGTAGATGTAGGCCTTGGAGAACCCGATGGCCTTGGCCAGGTCGGACACCGTGGTCTTGCCATAACCGTATTGACTGAAATGCTCGTTGGCCGCCGCGACAATCTGGTTTCGAATGTCGTGATCGGCGGGGCCGCGGGTGCTGGGCGAAGGTATTGAGGGCTGGTTCATGGAGGCAGCTTACGCATCCTGAAGATCGTTGACAACTTGTGACCATTAAGTAATAGCGTCACAAGCCAGCCACTATCAACCTGTCGGCACGCCCCTTCCTTCTATTTGGCGAAAATCTGGCTCATATCCTTGAACGCCTTGAATTCCAGCGCATTACCGCAAGGATCGAACAGAAACATCGTCGCCTGCTCTCCAACCTGTCCTTTGAAACGTACGTAAGGCTCGATCACGAACTCGGTGCCAAAGGATTTCAGCCGCTCGGCCAGCGCTTCCCACTCCTGCCAACCCAGAATGATGCCGAAGTGAGGCACCGGCACGTCGTGCCCATCGACCGGGTTGCTGTGCACGCTCTCTTGGGAAGCGGTCTTTGGCTGTTCATGGATAACCAACTGGTGGCCATAGAAGTTGAAGTCGACCCAGTGGGCACTGGAACGCCCCTCTTGCAACCCAAACACTTCGCCATAAAAGGCCCGGGCGCCTGGAAGGTCATAAACAGGGATTGCGAGGTGGAATGGGGAAAGGCTCATCACGGCTCCTGTTGCTTTTTATAAGGACCGGGCCATCGTAAGGCTCGGTTCCAAACAAGAAAAACAATATATTTCTCTCAGTAACACAATTAATATTTGTGAATGATAAAAGAACTCAAGACCCTTATCGCCGTAGCACGGGAAGGTACTTTCGCTGCCGCAGGCCATAAAATCGGCCTCACCCAGGCGGCGGTCAGCGCACAGATCCAGCGCCTGGAGGCCGAGCTTGGCTTCGAGATTTTCGACCGCAAGGGACGCACGGCCCACCTCAATCGAATGGGCCATCAAATACTCTTGCAAGCGCAAGAGTTGTTGCGCCTTTACGACAATCTTGGCGCGAGCCCTGCCGGGCTTGCCCCCAGCGTGCTGGTGAACATTGGCGCTATCGCTTCGGTGCAGCGCTCCTTCCTGCCAGACGCGCTCGCCAGGTTTCACCAACAATGTCCGCAGTGCCGCACGCGGGTGCTGCCTGGCGTGTCGATGGAGTTGATCAACCAGGTGGATGCCGGCGAAATCGACATGGCCGCCATCATCCGCCCGCCTTTCTCGCTGCAAAGCGATCTGCGCTGGATGACCCTGGCGCTTGAGCCGTATCGCCTGATCGTTCCAAGCGCGCTCCCCGGAGAAGACTGGGTCGAACTGCTTGGCAGCCAACCCTTCATTCGTTATGACCGGGCGTCGTTCGGTGGCCGGCAGGTGGACCGTTTCCTGCGCAAGATGCATTTCGCCTTGCATGAAGTCAGCGAGCTGGATGAACTGGAAGCCATCATCAAACTGGTTGGAAACGGCGTCGGTGTGGCTTTGGTGCCGCAAACCGCGACCCACCGCAAATGGCCAGAGGGTGTGCGCGCCCTCGACCTCGCAGAGCACACCTTCCACCGTGATGTCGGGCTCGTCCATCGACCTCGACAAAGCCTCACCGAACCGGCGGGGATACTGGTGCAGTTGATTGCCGAGCAAGCCCGAGCCACCCCCGTATGAATCACACCTCTTTGCACCCAAACAAAAACCAATGCGCAGGCTCAAGGTTTTTGTCGACCGGATGATCTATACCTTCAAGTACACGCAGCCAGGCCAAGGCAACAGACTGGCGTGTGCTGATAAGACGACTGTGGCAAACCCGCTTCGGGTGCGCTACATGACATAAAACGTCGGCCTGCAAGACGCTGTTTTCCGCGCCCCCTTTTGGATGACGCCCCACTTTCCATGCCTGAAGTATTGATCATGAGCCCGAGCAAACGCGTTTTGAATGCCCCCACCAGAGCGCTATCCAGGCTTTGTCTGTTGTTACCGCTGTTGGCTGTCAACAATGCACGCGGTGAACCCTTGGAGATAGAACTGCATATCCTCGACGCGCCGCCGCTGACATTCGTCGACGACCCCAGGGGCCACGGAATCGTTGGCGATGTCGCCGTGGCGGCAATGACCAAGGCCGGATACGCCGTGAAAATCCATGTGCTCCCCTGGGCCAGGGCACAGAAGCATGTCAGTGAAGAACAGGACCACTTGATCACGCCCCTTTCGCGCATCCCCACCCGTGAGGATCGCTTCACCTGGATCGCTTCGATCATGCCCATGGAGCGCGCTTTTTTCAGCCTTGAGCGGCGGGTGAGCAGCTTTGCCCAAGCGAAGGAAACCTACCGCAAGATCGGCGTCGGCCTGGGCAGCGCACAGGAAGATATCCTGCGCACAGAAGGGTTCAGCGATGAGCAGATCCATCCGCTGGCCATTGGCGACAACCCCGCCCAGTTGCTCTTGATGGGGCGCATCGATGCGTGGTTCAACGGTGTACCGGAGAGTCGGTACATCTGGCCGAAGGTATCCAAGCGCAAACTGCTCATGAGCCCGGTCGGCAGCAGCGCCGATCTATACCTGGCCTGCTCGAAGCAATGCTCGCCAAAAATGGTCGAGGATTTGCGCGAAGCGGTTGAAGCGCTTCGCGCGGATGGGACAGTCAAGCGGGTTCATGACATTTATCTGCCACAGTAGGCGGTGGTGAGGGGATAAATCCCCCCGCCACAATAATTCCACATCTAATGAACCGTATTGCCGGACCAGAGTCCTTATCGATGGCTTATATCATTCTGAATGATAGTTACCTTTGCTTCATTCGATTCGTTCCTCTGCCTTGTGCCACGCATCATCCGCCCATTCTCAATACATTGGCGGATGCTATCCATGGAACATTCACTTTCAAAACTGCGTTTTCCCCTCGCGCTGCTGGCGGTGCTGGTGATGAGCGCCTGCGGCAAGACTCCCGACACGGCAGCGTCCATGCCGCCGGCCAAAGTCAGTGTGGCCAAGGTGCTGGAGCAGCCTGTCAACGAATGGGATGAGTTCACCGGCCGCCTTGAAGCACCGGAAACCGTCGAGATCCGCCCACGGGTCTCCGGGCAGATCGACGAAGTGGCCTTCACCGAAGGTGCGCTGGTCAAGAAAGGCGACCTGTTGTTCCAGATCGACCCACGCCCCTTCCAGGCTGAAGTACGTCGCCTCGAAGCCCAACTGGCCCAGGCTCGCGCCACCGCCACCCGCAGCGCGAACGAAGCCCAGCGTGGTGAACGCCTGCGCTTGAGCAACGCCATTTCCGCCGAACTGGCCGACTCGCGTACCAGCGCCGCCCAGGAAGCCCGGGCCGCCGCCGCGGCTATCCAGGCACAATTGGACCTGGCCAAGCTGAACCTGAGCTTCACCCGGGTGACCTCGCCCATCAGCGGTCGCGTCAGCCGGGCGGATATCACCGCCGGCAACCTGGTGACTGCAGACGTCACCCCGCTCACCAGCGTGGTTTCCACCGACAAGGTCTACGCCTACTTCGATGCCGACGAACGCGTCTTCCTCAAGTACACCCGACTTGCCCGCCAGGGCAAGCGCGGCCAGGCCACGCCGGTCTATATGGGCCTGTCCAATGAGGACGGCAACCCGCACCTGGGCCACATGAATTTCATCGACAACCAGGTCAACCCGCAGACCGGCACCATCCGTGGCCGCGCCGTGTTCGACAACAAGGACGGCGCCTACACCCCAGGGCTGTATGCCCGACTGAAACTGGTGGGCAGCGGCACTTATTCCGCCGTGCTGATCAATGACGAAGCCGTGGGCACCGACCTGGGCAAGAAGTTCGTACTGGTGATGGACGCCGACAACAAGCCGGCCTACCGCGCCGTCGAGTTGGGGCCGAAGATCGAAGGACTGCGCATCGTGCGCAACGGCCTGAGCAAGGACGACACCATCATCGTCAAAGGGCTGCAACGGGCTCGCCCCGGTTCGCCGGTCACGCCTGAAACCGTGCCGATGGCCAGTGAAGAAACCATCGCCGCCCTGGCACAACAACGAAAAGCGCTCGAAGCCAGCAACCTGCCCCAAGTCGCGCCGTCCAAGGCCGCGTCAGACTCGGCAGGCAAGTTGGCCGCTGCGACCCCACGCGGTTAAGGGACTGAATCCAAGATGAAATTTTCCCAGTTCTTCATTTCGCGGCCGATCTTCGCAGCGGTGCTTTCGCTGCTGATCCTGATCGCCGGCGCCATCTCGCTGTTCCAGTTGCCGATCAGCGAATACCCGGAAGTCGTGCCGCCGACCGTGGTCGTGCGCGCCAACTTCCCGGGCGCCAACCCCAAGGTCATCGGCGAAACCGTGGCCGCGCCCCTGGAGCAAGCCATCACCGGTGTCGAGAACATGTTGTACATGTCCTCGCAGTCCACCGCCGACGGCAAGATCACCCTGACCATCACCTTCGCCCTGGGCACCGACCTGGATAACGCCCAGGTGCAGGTGCAGAACCGCGTCACCCGGACCGAGCCCAAGCTGCCGGAAGAGGTGACCCGGATCGGTATCACGGTGGACAAGGCCTCGCCCGACCTGACCATGGTCGTGCACTTGACCTCGCCGGACAAACGCTACGACATGCTCTACCTGTCCAACTACGCCCTGCTCAACATCAAGGATGAGCTGGCGCGCCTGGGTGGTGTGGGTGATGTGCAACTGTTCGGCATGGGCGACTACTCGCTGCGAGTCTGGCTGGATCCGAACAAGACGGCTTCGCGCAACCTGACTGCCACCGACGTGGTCAACGCGATCCGCGAACAGAACCGCCAGGTGGCTGCCGGCGCCCTGGGTGCGCCGCCAGCGCCCAATGCCCAGGCTTTCCAGCTGTCGATCAACACCCAGGGTCGCCTGGTGAATGAGGAAGAGTTCGAGAACATCATCGTTCGTTCCGGCGCCAACGGTGAGATCACTCGCCTGAAGGACATCGCCCGGGTCGAACTGGGTTCCAGCCAATACGCCCTGCGTTCGCTGCTGGACAACCAGCCGGCGGTGGCGATCCCGATCTTCCAGCGTCCGGGCTCCAACGCCATCCAGATCTCCAACGACGTCCGCCAGAAGATGGAAGAGTTGAAGAAGGGCTTCCCGGCCGGGATGGACTACAGCATCGTCTATGACCCGACGATCTTCGTCCGTGGCTCCATCGAAGCGGTGGTGCACACCCTGTTCGAAGCACTGATTCTCGTGGTGCTGGTGGTGATCCTGTTCTTGCAGACCTGGCGCGCCTCGATCATTCCATTGGTGGCGGTACCGGTTTCGCTGATCGGTACGTTCGCGGTGATGCACCTGTTTGGCTTCTCGTTGAACGCCCTGTCGCTGTTCGGCCTGGTACTGGCGATCGGTATCGTGGTGGACGATGCGATCGTGGTGGTGGAGAACGTCGAACGAAACATTGGTCTCGGGCTCACGCCGGTGGAGGCCACCAAGCGCGCCATGAGCGAAGTGACCGGCCCGATCATCGCCACCGCCCTGGTGCTGTGCGCGGTCTTCGTTCCGGCGGCATTCATCAGTGGCTTGACCGGGCAGTTCTATAAACAATTCGCCTTGACCATTGCGATTTCGACCGTGATCTCGGCGTTCAACTCCCTGACCCTGTCGCCGGCGCTGGCCGCGGTGCTGCTCAAGAGCCATGACGCGCCCAAGGACCGTTTCTCGCGGTTGCTGGACAAGGTATTCGGCGGCTGGCTGTTCCGTCCGTTCAACCGCTTCTTCGAGCGTGCCAGTCATGGTTATGTGGGCACCGTCGCCCGGGTGATTCGTAGCAGCGGCATCGCGCTGGTGCTCTATGCAGGCCTGATGGTGCTGACCTTCTTCGGTTTTTCCACCACGCCGACTGGCTTTGTGCCTGGCCAGGACAAGCAATACCTGGTGGCCTTCGCCCAACTGCCGGACGCCGCGAGCCTGGATCGTACCGAAGACGTGATCAAGCGCATGTCCGACCTGGCCCTCAAGCAACCGGGCGTTGAAAGCGCCGTGGCCTTCCCGGGCCTGTCGATCAACGGTTTCACCAACAGCCCGAACGCCGGCATCGTGTTCGTGACCCTCAAGCCCTTCGACGAGCGCAAGGACCCGAGCATGTCGGCCGGCGCCATCGCCGGTGCCTTGAACGGCCAGTTCTCGGAGATCCAGGAAGCCTACATGGCGATCTTCCCGCCGCCGCCGGTACAGGGCCTGGGCACGATCGGTGGTTTCCGCCTGCAAATCGAAGACCGGGGCAACCTGGGCTACGACGAGCTGTACAAAGAAACCATGAACATCATCGCCAAGAGCCACAACGTGCCGGAACTGGCCGGACTGTTCACCAGCTACACCGTGAACGTGCCCCAGGTCGATGCCGCCATCGACCGTGAAAAAGCCAAGACCCATGGCGTGGCCGTCAGCGACATTTTCGACACCTTGCAGATCTACCTGGGCTCGCTGTATGCCAACGACTTCAACCGCTTCGGCCGTACCTACCAGGTCAACGTCCAGGCCGAGCAGCAGTTCCGCCTCGAGTCGGACCAGATCGGCCAGCTCAAGGTGCGCAACAACCGTGGCGAGATGATCCCGCTGGCGACCTTCATCAAGGTCAGCGATACCTCGGGGCCAGACCGTGTGATGCACTACAACGGCTTCATCACCGCTGAAATCAACGGTGCCGCCGCCCCGGGCTACAGCTCCGGCCAGGCTGAAAAAGCCATCGAGAAACTGCTCAAGGACGAACTGCCCAACGGCATGACCTACGAGTGGACCGATCTGACCTACCAGCAGATCCTCTCGGGCAACACCGCGCTGTTCGTGTTCCCGCTCTGCGTACTGCTGGCGTTCCTGGTGCTCGCGGCACAGTACGAAAGCTGGAGCCTGCCATTGGCGGTGATCCTGATCGTACCGATGACCCTGCTGTCGGCAATTACCGGGGTGATTCTCTCCGGCGGCGACAACAACATCTTTACCCAGATCGGCTTGATCGTACTGGTAGGCCTTGCGTGCAAGAACGCAATCCTGATCGTCGAGTTCGCCAAGGATAAACAGCTCGAGGGCCTGAATCCGCTGGCGGCGGTGCTGGAAGCGTGCCGTCTGCGTCTGCGGCCGATCCTGATGACCTCCTTCGCCTTCATCATGGGCGTGGTGCCCCTGGTGTTCTCCAGCGGCGCCGGTGCGGAAATGCGCCATGCCATGGGTGTAGCGGTGTTCTCCGGGATGCTGGGCGTAACCTTCTTCGGCCTGCTGCTCACCCCTGTGTTCTATGTACTGATCCGCAACTTCGTCGAGCGCAGCGAGGCCCGCAAGGCGGCCCGGGCTTTGAAACTGGAGGCGCAACAATGAGTTTGAAAGCGTTCGTGCCGAGCCTGCTGGCGTTGGCCTTGAGTGCCTGCGCCGTGGGCCCGGACTACAAGGCCCCACAAACGGAGGCGGCGAATATCACCACCGCCACCGACGGCGCCGCCGGCCAGAAGAATTTCGACCGTGCCCGTTTCGAAGGCATCTGGTGGCAGCAGTTCGACGACCCGACCCTCAACGCGTTGGTGACCCGATCCCTGGAAGGCAACCGCGAGTTGCGCGTGGCTTTCGCCCGTCTGCGGGCCGCCCGGGCGATTCGCGATGACGCCAGCAATGACGCCATGCCGACCATCACCAGCCGTGCCAGCAGCAACCTGGGCAAAGGCCAGATCCCGGGGCAGACCACCGACCGGGTCAATACCGAGCGTTACGACCTGGGCCTGGACATGGCCTGGGAGCTGGACTTGTTCGGACGCATCCAACGCAACCTGGAAGCCACCGACGCCGATCAGCAGGCCGCCGAAGCCGATCTCTATCAATTGCAGGTGACGATGATCGCCGAATTGGTGGATGCCTACGGTCAGTTGCGCGGCGCGCAACTGCGGGAAAAAATTGCTCTGGCGAACCTCAAGAACCAGCAGGATTCGCGCAAGATCACCGAAAGCCTGCGTGATGCCGGCGTCGGCGATCAGCTCGATGTGGTGCGTGCCGATGCCCGCCTGGCCTCGGTCGAGGCCAGCGTGCCGCAACTGCAGGCTGAACAGGTGCGCCAACGCAATCGCATCGCCACGTTGCTGGGCGAGCGTCCGGACAAACTCAGCGTGGACCTGAGCCCGAAACAGTTGCCGGCCATCGCCAAGGCCCTGCCCATCGGCGACCCGGGTGAACTGCTGCAACGGCGTCCGGACATCCTCAGTGCCGAACGCCAACTGGCCGCTGCCACGGCGCGCATAGGCGTGGCCAAGGCCGATCTGTTCCCACGGGTCAGCCTGAGCGGTTTCCTGGGCTTCACGGCTGGACGCGGCTCGCAGATCGGCTCCTCGGCGGCCAACGCCTGGGCGCTGGGCCCGAGCATTACCTGGGCGGCTTTCGACCTGGGCAGCGTGCGGGCGCGCTTGCGCGGTGCCGACGCCGAGGCGGACGGCGCCCTGGCGACCTACGAACAGCAAGTGCTGCTGGCCCTGGAAGAATCGGAGAACGCCTTCAGTGACTACGGCAAGCGCCAACAACGGCTGATCTCGCTGATCCGCCAGAGTGAATCGAGCCGTGCCGCCGCCGACCTGGCCGAGATTCGCTACCGCGAAGGCACTGTGGACTTCCTCGTGCTGCTCGACGCCCAGCGCGAACGCCTGGCCGCCGAAGACACCCAGGCCCAGGCCGAAGTGGACCTGTACCGCGGCATCGTCGCGATCTACAAGGCCCTGGGCGGCGGCTGGAAACCGGAGACCGTTGCCAGCAACTGACCCCCTTCTCAACCGAGCTCCTTTGGTTGGCCGCAACCAGCCAAATTTTTGCCCCGCTTCTCATTTGGACGCGGGGCTTTTTTTCGGCTGGCGCTAACCTCGACCTCCTCCTGTGGGAGTGCCCTGTGGGAGCAAAGCTTGCTCGCGATAGCAGTGTGTCAGTTGCATTGCTGATACCCCCCTCATCGCGGGCAAGCCATGCTCCCACATTGACTCGGGCAAGCTTACTCTGGGTGCATGAGAGGCTTCACAGAGTTTGACTCAAGCCCCCACCTGACCGAAGCTTGCGGCATTTCACGCTCCTGGTTATGGATTACCTGCATGTCTTCGTCTCGCCGCCGCTATCTGCTCCTCAGCCTCTGTGTCCTGTTGGTGATTGGTCTTGTCGCGGTATGGCTGCGCAGCACCACGCCGCAGATCCCGGAAGCGATCAAGCGTGGCTACAGTGAAGCCTTGGGAAGCGCCCGCAACGGGCAGCCTGGGGCGGCGCGGATGCTTTACCAGCAACTGGGGCGTCCAGACCTGTCGCCCAAGCGCCGCATATGGCTGCACGCCGAACTGCCCAACTACCCCAGCCCCCAAGCCCTGAAGCTGGCGGATGCGGATCTGCACAGCGAATCGCCGGACGTGCGTCGGGCCGCCATTGGCAGCATCGTCGGGCTGGTGCCGACAGGTCAGCGCAGCCTGTTGCTCGGCCCGCTCCTGGATGATGACGACCAGAATGTCCGATTCGCCGCCGTGAATGCGCTGCTGGGCCTCTCCCCGGATGACCTCGGCCTGTATTTCGGGGCGATGCAGTTAGCCATCGACACCTGGGAGCAGGTACTCGAAGACGCGCCGAAAACCGCTGAGTCCTACTTCCAGCTCGCTCGGCTGCACCTGCACAACGGCGCATTGAAGAAAGCCCAACTGGCGCTTGAGCAGGCCTTGCGCCTGCAACCGGACAACCTGCCGGCGCTGGTCATGCAGATCGAAGTATTGGACAAACAAGGCCAGGGCGAAGCCGCGCGACTATTGCTCGCCCGACAGTTGAAAGCCCAGCCAGCGTCGGCCTATCTGCAACATGCGCTGGGCATGTGGCTGCTGCAACACGGCCAGAACGAGTATGCCGTGCTCGGCTTGGCAAAAGCTGTGGAACTGGACCCCGAGAACCGCCATTACCGCTATGACCTGGCGACTACCCTGCATGCCGAGCAGGAAGTGGAAGCAGCGCAGAAACAGCTGCAGGAAATCGTCCAGCGCTACCCCGCCGATCGCAAGGCGCGGGTATTGCTGATCAACTACTGGAAGGAGACCGGTCAGTTGCAGAATGTTCAGATCCTGCAGGCGCAACTTGAACAGTTGAACCCTGACGACCCGGCGCTGCAACAAGGCCTGTAGGAGCTGCCGAAGGCTCGGGCCGCGTTCTGACGATCTTTTGATCTAGAGAGTTCGAGTGTTCGCTTGTCATTCGATGGGCTTGGTAAAGATCGCAGCCTCGCTTCGCTCGACAGCTCCTACACAGCGCCTACCAAAGTTGTGCAGTACACCTCGTTTTATCGATGTAAGCGGAACCGCCATCACCGCCAAAGGTCAAGTGTTCAGGCAGTTAAATTCAGGCGTTACCCCGCCTGCTGCCCACTTCCCTAGTCATGAGAGGGCTATTTTTGTCTACATCTAACGAGTTGATCAGTGCAAAAGCCGCCACCGGCATCGAAGGACTTGACGACGTCCTTTCCGGTGGTTTGTCCCGCGGCCATGTGTTCCTGCTCGAGGGGGAACCGGGGACTGGTAAGACCACGGTCGCGCTGCATTTTCTGTTGGCCGGCGCCAAGGCTGGCGAGCGCTCGTTATACATCACGCTATCGGAAACCGAGCGTGAACTGCGTCAGGGCGCAACCTCCCACGGGTGGACGCTGGACGACAACATTCATATTTTCGAACTGACCCCGCCCGAAAGCCTGCTCAATGCCGAGCACCAGCAGAGCCTGCTGTACTCCTCGGACCTGGAACTGGGCGAAGCGACCCGACAGATCTTCGAAGTGGTCGAACGGGTCAAGCCAACCCGGGTGGTGCTCGACAGCCTGTCGGAGATTCGCCTGCTGGCGCAAAGCTCCTTGCGCTATCGTCGCCAGATCCTCGCGATCAAGCACTACTTCGTGCGCTACGATGCCACGGTCCTGTTACTCGACGACCTGACCACCGAGTCTCTGGACAAAACCGTGCACAGCGTCGCCCACGGGGTGATTCGCCTGGAGGAACTGACCCCCAACTATGGCGCCGAACGGCGCCGGATCCGGGTGGTCAAGTATCGCGGGCAGAAATACCGTGGCGGTTACCATGACTTCACCATCATGGGCGACGGCGTACACGTCTTCCCACGCCTGGTGGCCGCCGAACACCGCGGCCGCTACCTGCGTCAGCAACTCTCCAGCGGCATCGACGAGATGGATGCGCTGCTGGGCGGTGGTATCGAGACCGGCTCCAGCACGTTGATCCTGGGCCCGGCAGGGACCGGCAAGTCGCTGATAGCGCTGATTTTTGCCGCCGCCGCCGTGCACCGCGGGGAGAAGGCCGCGCTGTTCATCTTCGATGAAGAACTGGGCTTGCTGTTCGAGCGCATGAAAAACATCGGCATCGATCTGCAGGCCCTGCAAGAGACCGGCAACCTGCTGATCGAACAAGTAGACGCCGCCGAGCTGTCCCCCGGCGAGTTCTCCTACCGCGTGCGCCGTTGTGTCGATGAGGGTGACATCAAGACCGTGGTCATCGACAGCATCAATGGCTATCAGGCGGCCATGCCGGAGGAGAACGCCCTGGTGCTGCACATGCATGAATTGTTGCTCTATCTCAACCGCAAGGGCGCGGCGACCTTCATGACGGTTGCACAGCACGGTCTGGTCGGCGACATGCAGGCGCCCGTGGACATTACTTACCTGGCCGACACGGTGATTCTATTGCGTTATTTCGAGGCAGTGGGCAAGGTTCGCCGGGCGATTTCCATCATCAAGAAACGCACGGGCAGCCATGAGTCGACCATCCGCGAATACCGCATCAACGGGTCGGGCATGACCATCGGCGAGCCGCTTGAGGCCTTCCAGGGCGTCCTGCGAGGGGTTCCCACGTACATGGGCGAGAGCAACCCGCTGCTCAAGGATGAACACCGGTGACCCTGGTCGAGCCCCTGCCCGAGCGAACGCTGATCCTCGCGCCGCTGGGACGGGACAGCCAGATCGCCTTGATGATCCTCAACGAAGCCGGTTTCGCCGGCCTCGTTTGCCATCATCTGGGCCATTTGTGCGAAGAATTGGAAAAAGGTGCCGGCCTGCTGGTGATTTCCTCGGAGGCCTTGGTGGGGGCTGATCTGGAAGCGCTGTTCCTGCACATCGAGCAGCAGCCGGCCTGGTCTGACCTGCCCATTGTCTTGCTCACCCACCATGGCGGCCCGGAACAGGACCCGGCGGCGCGTATCGGTACGCAACTGGGCAACGTGACTTTTCTGGAGCGACCGTTCCATCCAGTGACCCTGATCAGCCTGGTGACCACCGCCCTGCGAGGCCGTCGAAGGCAGTACGAAGCCCGCGACCGCCTGATCGATCTCAGCAACAGCGAACTGCGCCTGCAAACCACCCTTGAAACCCTTGAGCAGCAAGTGGAAGAACGCACCGCCCAGTTGCGCCATAACGAAGAAGCCCTGCGCCAGTCACAGAAAATGGAAGCGGTCGGCCAACTCACCGGCGGTATTGCCCACGACTTCAACAATATGCTTACCGGGATCATCGGCAGCCTCGAACTGCTGCGCCGACGCCTGGCCCGTGGCCGCACCGAGGACCTGGACAGCCTGATCGACCTGGGCGTGACCTCGGCCAACCGCGCCGCAGGCCTGACCCATCGCCTGCTGGCGTTTTCCCGTCGGCAATCGTTGGACTCCAAGGCCGTCCAGATGAACACCCTGGTGCTGTCCATGGGCGAGCTGCTGCAACGCAGCCTCAACGAAAGCATCCGCCTGGACATGCAGCTGGACGAACAGCTCTGGGTCGCCGAAGCCGATCCCAACCAACTGGAAAGCGCCCTGCTCAACCTGGTCCTCAACGCCCGGGATGCCATGCCCAACGGTGGGAACCTGGTGGTGAAGACCTGCAATCAGCACCTGGACGCCGATTTCACCGATGCCTACACCAATCTGGCACCCGGCGACTATGTGGTACTGAGCGTGCAGGACAGCGGCTGCGGCATGCCCGAAGCGATCATCGGTCGCGCGTTCGACCCGTTCTTCACCACCAAGCCAATCGGCCAGGGCACCGGGCTGGGCCTGTCGATGATCTATGGGTTCAGCAAGCAATCGCGTGGCCATGTGACCATCGACAGCGAAGTCGACAAAGGCACCACCGTGAACCTTTACCTGCCGCGCTTTCGCGGTGAAGAAATACGCGAACCTCAGGTCACCACCCCAAACGCACCCTATGCGCAGGACGGTGAGACCGTGTTGATCGTCGAGGACGATCCCGCGGTGCGAGTGCTGGTGAGCGCGGTATTGAGCGAGCTGGGCTATGCCTTTGTGGAAGCGGCCGACGCCAACGGCGCGGTACCGATCCTGCAGTCAGGCCAACGCATCGACCTGCTGATCAGCGACGTGGGCCTGCCCGGCATGAATGGCCGGCAACTGGCGGAAATAGGCCGGCAGATCCGCCCGGACCTGCGGGTACTGTTCATCACCGGTTACGCGGAACATGCCGCGGTACGCGGCGGCTTCCTTGACCCAGGGATGCAGATGATCACCAAGCCGTTCACGTTTGATCTATTGACGGCCAAGGTGCGGGAGATGATCCAGACCGTTTGACTCTGCGGGCGGCTCCCTGATTCTGTGGGAAGGTCCCTGATTCTGTGGGAGCAAGGCTGCTCGCTTCAAATAGCCGTGCGCCCCTCACAAGTCATGCTCTACACAAGCTTGCCCAATCCAAACAAGCCTTCTAAAAACCTACGACAACATCGACTGCATGATGCTCTGCAGCTCATCCAGGTCAAACGGCTTGTCCAGGATCGGCGCCTCGCGGGCAAGGAGGCTGTCAGTGTCGCGCACTTCCTGGGCGTAGCCACTGATGAAAATGACCTTCAGCTCGGGACGCAACCTGACCGCAGGCTCGGCGATCTGCACCCCGGAGATACCACCCGGCAGGCGGAAATCGGTAATCATCATGTCCAGATGAGGCTTGCTCGCCAGGATCTCGAACGCCTGGGCACCGTTTTCGGCCTGCAGCACCCGGTATCCCTCGCCAGACAGGTAAGCCGATAACACCATCAGGATCGACGGGTCATCCTCGACGATCAATACAACATCTTGCGCATCTTCACTCATGAGAAGCCTTCGTTCGATCAATAGCTGCTGATACGACCTTGGGGTCTCTCAGAGGTTGCGTCTGTTCGGCGGTTTTGTCCAAGACAGTTTTCTGCAAAGGCAGGCAAACACGAAACAACGCCCCTTCGTTAAGGCGGCTGTTGACCGTGATCGTCCCGCCATGGGCCGTGACAATCTGCTCGGAAATGAACAGCCCAAGCCCAAGGCCGGCAGCGGCCGCCTTGGACGATACGCGCTCGAACTGCTGGAAGATCCGTTTCTGGTTCTCCTCGCTGATGCCGATGCCGTGATCCTGGACCTCGATACAGGCGTGGTCGGGCGTCTTGTAGACGCGCACCTCGATCGGGCCCTTGCCGCCGTAGCGCAACGCATTGGTCAACAAGTTCGAGACCACCTGCTCGATACGAAACTCATCCCAAAGCCCCTCCACCGACGGTTCGGCCAAGCAGGTCAACGAGCATTCGGCGACGGCGATCTGCGGTTGGAAATTGTGCAGCAGGTTTTCCACCAATGCCGTCAAGTTGAGGCGGGTCGGACGGATCGACAGCTTGCCGGTGCGAATCCGCGAAACATCCAGCATGTCTTCGATCAGTCGGATCAGGCTCTTGATCTGCCGCTCGTCACGTTCGACCATCGCCCGCACCTTGTCCAGGCTGAAGGCTGCGGCGTTGTCCCGGGCCAGGTGCATCTTGCGCAGTTGTGTCTCGAGAATCAGACCATTGAGGGGCGTGCGCACCTCATGGGCAACGATGGACATGAAGTCATCACGCATGCGCACCGCTTGCTCCAGTTCGCCGCGAGTGGCCTCCAGTTGCTGCAACAGGACCTCCTGCTCGCGGCGACTCTGCTCAAGGGCTACGACCTGCTCCTTCATGGCCTTTCGTTGGCGGTACAACTCGACGAATACATTGACCTTGCTTTTGACCGCCTGGGTGTCCAGCGGCTTGTGCAGGAAGTCCACCGCTCCGCTTTCATACCCGGTAAAGGCATAGTTGCGTTCACGGCCAGCGGCACTGACGAAGATGATGGGAATGCTGCGGGTCTTCTCCGTGCCGCGCATCAGCTCGGCCAGTTGGAACCCGTTCATCTCCGGCATCTGCACATCGATAATCGCCAGGGCAAAGTCGTGTTGCAGCAGCAGCGACAACGCTTCGTCCGCCGACTGGGCCTTGAAGACCTCGCGGTCACTCCCCTTGATCAACGCTTCCAGGGCCAACAGATTCTCAGGCAGATCATCGACGATCAGCAGTTTGGCTTGAATATCTCTTGGCATGTAGTTCATTCCAGCCCGGCCAGCAATTGGCCGATGCCTTGCAAAGTAAGGATATGGTCGGGGTCGTGAAGGGCCAGCGCCGCTTCGGGCATGGTCGAGACCTGGGCCTCATCGGGGTCCTGGACCACCGTGATTCCTCCCGCCGCCCTGACCTTGGCCAAGCCCCAGGCGCCATCATTGTTGGCGCCGGTCAGCACCACGGCCAGCAATTTCTGGCCGTAGACATCGGCGGCCGATTCAAACAACACATCGATGGACGGCCGCGAGTGATGCACCGGCTCTTCCAGGCTCAACGACAGGCTACGGTCAGCTTCGACCGACAAGTGATAGCCAGGCGTGGCGACATACAAGGTTCCCGGCATGATGTCTTGCTTGTCCCGGGCTTCCTCCACCGGCACCGCCAGACGATGTCCGAATACGTGGGCCAGTTGACTGTCGCGCTCATCCGGCAAATGCAATACCACCAGGATCGGCACGCCAAAGCCTCTGCGCAGGTGTCCGAACACCCTGAGCAGCGCGTCGACACCACCGGCCGACGCACCGACGACAATGGCTTCGATGGGCGGGTTGGATCTGTCCTTCGTCTGGTTCATAACTTGCGATAGATCCGTTCCTGTTTGACCAACGGCTCGAATCGATGGCCGTAAGCCGAGAAATCCAACGTTTCCTTACTGCCCAGTACCAGGAAACCACGGTGACAAAGGGACTCATGAAACAGTCCAAATGCACGATCTTGTAGTTTCTTATTGAAATATATCAATACGTTACGACAGGAAATCAACTGAGTTTCTGAAAAGACACTGTCGGTCGCCAGGCTGTGATCGGCAAAGGTCACGTTCTCGCACAGGGTTTTGTCGAACATCGCATAATCGTAGGCGGCGGTATAGTAATCGGCAAACGAGCGCCGGCCTCCGGCATTCTGGTAGTTCTGGGTATAGGCGCGCACGTTTTCCAGGGAAAAAATCCCCTGTTTGGCTTTATCCAACGAGTGCGGATTGATATCGGTAGCATAGATGAAGGTACGGTCCAGCAGGCCTTCTTCGCGCAGCAGAATCGCCATGGAATAAACCTCTTCCCCCGTGCTGCAACCGGCGATCCAGATCTTGATCGAAGGATACGTCCTGAGCAGCGGCACGATTTCTTCGCGGATTGCCAGGAAATGCGAGGGGTCGCGAAACATCTCGCTGACGGGAATCGTCAGAAATTGCAGCAACTGCATGAACGCTCCCGGGTCGTGCAGCACGCGCTCCTGCAGTGCCGAAATGGTCCTGCACTCGAACTGACTCAGCGCATGGTGGACCCGGCGCTTGATGGACGCACCGGAATAATCGCGAAAATCGTAGCTGTACTTGAGGTAGATCGCTTCGATCAACAGACGAATTTCAATGTCAGTGTCACGTTCCACTAAATTCTTTCCATATTCGGCAACCACACGCGAATCAGCGAGAACAGACGATCCAGATCGATCGGCTTGGCCAGGTAGTCGTTGGAACCGGCCGCCAGGCAGCGTTCCTGATCATCCTTCATCGCCTTGGCCGTCACGGCAATGATGGGCAGCTTGCGCCAGCGCGGGTCCTTGCGGATCAGCGCGGTGGCTTCGAAACCGTCCATCTCCGGCATCATGACATCCATCAGCACCAGGTCGATGTCGTCGAATTCGTTCAGGCGATCGATCGCCTCCAGGCCGTTACGGCCGATGACAACGATCGCCCCCTTCGCCTCCAAGGCACTGGTCAGGGCAAAGATGTTGCGCACATCGTCATCCACCAGCAGCACCTTGCGGCCTTCAAACACTTTGTCGCGGCTGCGGGCGGTCTTGAGCATCCGCTGCCGTTCATGGGACAACCGGGATTCGACTTTGTGCAGAAAGAGTGTCACTTCATCCAGCAGGCGCTCTGGCGAGCGGGCGCCCTTGATGATGATCGAGCGTGAATACTTGCGCAGTTCGACCTCTTCGTCGCGGGTCAGGTTGCGCCCGGTGTAGACGATCACCGGCGGGAAGGAACAGATGTCTTCGCTGGACATGCGCTTGAGCAGGTCATTGCCAAGCATGTCCGGCAACTTGAGGTCGATGATCATGCAGTCGTAGACGTTGGTCCGCAGCAGGTCCAGGGCTTGCTGGGCCAGGCCAACGGCGGTGATCTCGATGTCATCGTCGCCGATCAGGCGGGTAATGCTGTCGCGCTGCAGGTCATCGTCCTCCACCAGCAGCACCCGCTTGACCTTCTGGGTCAGCTTGGCTTCCAGGCGAGCGAATACATCCTTGAGTTCTTCGCGGGTGGTCGGCTTGACGGCATAGCCGATGGCCCCCATGTGCATGGCCGCTTCGACGCGGTCTTCGACGGAAATCACGTGCACCGGGATGTGCCGGGTTTCGGCCCGCTCCTTGAGCCGCTGCAACACGGTCAGCCCGGAGTGGTCCGGCAGGCGCATGTCCAGCAGGATCGCGTCGGGCGCCAGTTGCAATGCCAGGTCGAAGCCTTCATCGGCACCGTGGGCCACCAGGCACCCGTAACCGAGCTCATGGGCCAGGTCGAACAGGATCCGGGCGAACTTGGGCTCGTCTTCGATCACCAGGATACATCGGGTGTCGAACGGCGCCTTGTCGCGGTCGTCGGCAAATCGGGCAATCGGCGTATCCACTTCAGCGATCAGCGGCGCCGATGCGACTTTTGACGCAGCCGGCGCTGGCGCGGTGGCCGTCGGGGTGAACGTCATCGGTTCCATCGGCGAGTCTCCAGGCTCGACGTAACGTTCAGGTAATACCAGCGTAAATACGCTGCCCTTCCCCGGCTCGCTGGAAACGGAGATCGAGCCGCCCAGCAACGTGGCCAGGTCCCGGGAAATCGACAACCCCAGGCCGGTACCGCCATAACGACGGTTGGTCGTGCCATCGGCCTGGCGGAACGCTTCGAAGATGCTCTGCTGCTGATCGGCGGCGATGCCGATCCCGGAGTCGCGCACCATGAACGCGATGCCCGAGCCCGGCTGCCCGGCCACCGATAGGCTGACGGTGCCTTGCTCGGTGAACTTCACGGCATTGGACAACAGGTTCTTGACCACCTGTTCCAGGCGCTGGCGGTCGGTGTAGAGCATTGCCGGCGCATCAGGCAACAGCTGGACCTCGAAACCCAGGCCCTTGTCGGCTGCCAACGGCTCGAACATGGCCCGCAGTCCTTCCACCAGACGCTGCACGCTGGTGTTTTCCGGGCGTACTTCCAGCTTTCCGGCCTCGACCTTGGAGATGTCGAGAATATCGTTGATCAGGTTCAACAGGTCGTTGCCGGCGGAGTAGATCGACTCGGCAAACTTGACCTGCTCCTCGCTGAGATTCTGCTGCGGGTTTTCCGCCAGCAGCTTGGACAAAATCAGCGAGCTGTTGAGCGGTGTACGAAGCTCGTGGGACATGTTGGCCAGGAACTCGGATTTGTACTTGCTCGAACGCTGCAGTTCTTCGGCGCGCTCCTGCAGTTGGATCTGGGCCAGGTTCAGCTCGCTGTTCTTGTGGTCCATGGCGTCGCGCTGTTCGGCCAATTGCTCGTTGGTCTGCTCCAGTTCCTGCTGCTGGGCTTCCAGGTGGGCCTGGGACTCCTTGAGGATGCGCGACTGCTCCTCCAGTTCCTCGTTGGCGGTCTTGAGCTCTTCCTGCTGCACTTGCAGTTCTTCGTTCAACTGCTGGGTTTCGGCCAGCACTTCCTGCAGGCGTTGGCGATAACGGGCGGCTTCGATGGAGGTGCCGATATTGCCGGAAATCAGCTCCAGCAGCTCGATGTCGCGCTCGGTCAATGGCCGCAAGAAACCCAGCTCGATGACACCGTTGATCCGGTCATCGTCACTGGTGGGTGCCACCAGCACGCTATTGGGCAGACCTTGCCCCAATCCGGAGCTGACTTTCAGGTAATCGTCCGGCACGTCGTCCAGGCGGATGAGGCGCCCCTGCTGCACGGCCTGGCCGGCGATGCCTTCGCCGGCGACGATCACCTGCTGTTGCTCTTCGTCCTCCCGGGACAGACCGTAGGTGGCAACGCGCCTGAGGACTCCATTTTCTTCGCGCGCATAAAGCGCAGCGACAGCGACGCCCAGGTACTTGGCACAGAACTGCAGGATGTTGCGGCCCAACAGGTTCAGCGACAACTGCCCCAGGACCTGCTCGGCCAGCAGTGTCTGGCCATTGCGTAACCAGGCCTGCTTCTCCAGGTGCAAGGCGCTGCGTTGCTGGACTTTCAAGCTGGCGCTGTAGCTCTCGGACAGGCTCAACAGATCCCGGCGGCCGACGTAGGCCAGCAACCCACTGACTGCGGCAACGAACAGCAGGTACAGGGCGATACTCCAGATCGTGGTGGTACGCACCTCCTCATTGCGCGCCGCACGCAGTTGCTGCTCGGTCGCGACAATGTCTTCGAAAGACTGGCGAATCTCGTCGGTCAGGCGCTTGCCGCGCCCGGCCTTCAACGCTCCCCGGTAATCGCCGCTGGTGCGTTGCAGGTCGATCATGTCCTGGGCGTAATTGGCCCACTCGGCCTGGAGTGCTTGTATCTTGTGCAGACGGTCGGTCTGGACGGGGTTGTCGGCTGTCAATTCCAACAGTGTGTCCAGCACAACGGCAATCCTGGGCTTGGCGACTTCATAGGGGTCGAGGAAATGCTCGTCACCGCTCAAGAGAAAGCCACGCATGCCGGTTTCCAGATCCACGCTCAGCTTGAACGCTTCGTTGGCATTATTGATCACCCGGTCGGTATGCCCGACCCATTGGAACACCGACAGCAGGTACGTGATAAGGATGATGAAAAACGCCGCGCTGAGGGCGCCTATGCCCAGCGGCAGGCTGATATTGCGGCTCAGAAGCTTGCGAAAACTTTGCTCGTCGACCGAAGACGAAGGAATCATGGAAAGGGCCTTGGTGGACAGTTGAAAACCGTGGAGTTTGCCCGAAAAACGGTACTTGGATCCACATTATCTGACGAGTCAAAGGCGCAAGTCCCGCGACGATCTACCTTATAGCAAGGAAGCGACTATCCTTGTCAGCTCTTGTACTATAGATCCTTTCTTGTACAACCTTGGGAACTTGTGCCGCCTCGCAGCTTACTCATAAAAGAGGCTCATGAAAGAGACTCATGAAAGAGGCTTTTTTTTTCGAGCCTCCCTCCCGTTCCCTTCTTCGAGAATGTCTACTATGTCCACCCCCCCTCCCGCCACCCCGTCCACCATCCTGGTCGTCGAAGACGATGACATCGTGCGGATGTTGATCGTCGACGTACTGGAGGAGTTGGAATACCGGGTCCTGGAGGCGGACGGTTGTGAGCAGGCGCTGGCATTTTTGCGCAACGACGCGCAGCCCATCGCACTGATGATGACCGACGTCGGCCTGCCGGTCATGGACGGGCGCGAATTGGCGAAACAGGCCCGGGCCGTGCGGCCACAGCTGCCTGTGCTGTTTGCCAGCGGTTATGCCGAAAGCATCGATGTGCCTGACGGCATGTCGGTGATTGGCAAGCCCTTCTCCATCGATCAATTACGGGACAAGGTCAAACGCATTCTTGCTTGAGCCCCGGCCGATTCTTGGTCACTATCGGCGCCCCGCGCGCCGACGGCGCCTGATTCGCTTCGAGGAACTCCCTGCTCATGCATTCCCCCTGCGCCACCAAGGTCCTGGTTATCGGCTATGTCTGGCCCGAGCCGCGCTCGTCGGCTGCCAGCGGGCACGTCATGCAGATACTGGAGACGTTCCTCGGGCAAGGCTGGGACATCACCTTCAGCAGTCCGGCGGGTCCCGGCGAGCAGCGTGCCGACCTGCTCGCGCTGGGTATCCGTGAAGTGCCGATCGAACTCAATGACAGCAGCTTCGACGCCTTCATCAGCACGCTTGCGCCGGACATCGTGCTGTTTGACCAATTCATGATGGAAGAACAGTTCGGCTGGCGGGTCGAGAAGCACTGCCCCGGCGCCCTGCGGGTACTGGAGACGTCAGATTTGCAGAGCCTGCGCCACGCCCGGCATCAGCGCTTGAAGGACCGCCTGAAGCGCGATGAGTCTTGCCAGGATTTCAGCGACCTCTTCGCCCCGCCCCTGGGCGAGGAGTTCCAGCGGATGGCCGACACCGACCTGGCCAAGCGGGAAATCGCGGCACTGTATCGCTGCGACCTCAACCTGATGGTGTCCGAGGTTGAAATCGAACTGTTGGTGGAACACTTCAAGTTGCCCCGCAACCTGTTGCACTGGTGCCCGTTGATGCTGGACCTGCCCGACGAACAGTCGGTGCCGTTCGAAGACCGGGCGCATTTCCTGAGCATCGGCAACTTTCGCCACGCGCCGAACTGGGACGCCGTGCTCTGGATGAAAAACGCCATCTGGCCACTGATCCGCCAACAATTGCCCGGCGCGCAGCTGCACCTGTACGGCGCCTACACCCCGCCCAAGGCCGCCGCGCTGCACAACCCGGCCCAGGGCTTTCATATCATGAACTGGGCCGAGGACGCCTTGCAGGTGATGTCGGCGGCACGCATCTGCCTGGCGCCGCTGCGTTTCGGCGCTGGCATCAAGGGCAAGCTGATCGATGCCATGCTCTGCGGCACCCCCAACGTCACCACACCCGTGGGGGCCGAAGCCATGCACGGCGACATGCCCTGGCCCGGCGCGATTGCCCAGAGTGCCGAAGGCATCGCCAGCGCGGCAGTGCAGTTGTACAACGACCAGGCGCGCTGGACCCAGGCCCAGGATGCAGGCCTCGCTTTACTGGCGAACCGCTACCGTCAACAGGTGCACGGCCCGGCGCTGATCGACAGCATCAACGCTTGCCGGGCGGACCTGGCACAACGGCGCCGGGACAATTTCACCGGCAGCATGCTGCGTCACCACCAGCACAAAAGCACCCAATACATGTCCCAGTGGATCGAAGAAAAAAACCGCAACGCTTAGACGTCAGAGTGGCACCTGCCTGGCGAAGGGGGCATTATCCAACGGCGATAACAATAAAAGCGCCAGGCCCATGACCCGAACAGCCAGAATCACTGACCCCTCCTACGAGTTGATGGACGACCATAACGGGTTGTCCATCATCTACCGTCAGCACGGCTTTCCCTGCCCGCTGGTGCGCTGGCATTTCCACAAGGAATACGAACTGCACTTGATCGTCGCCAGTTCCGGCAAGGTGTTCATTGGCGACTACATCGGCAACTTCTATCCCCAGTCGCTGTTCCTCACCGGCCCCAACTTGCCCCACAACTGGATCAGCCAGGTGGCCGAGGACGAAGTGGTGCCCAAGCGCGACATGCTGGTGAACTTCACCGACGAGCTGTTCGAAAGCGGTCACCAGGTATTCGCCGAACTCAAGACGGTCGCCCCGCTGCTCGAACGCGCCCAGTACGGCATCGAATTCCGCTGCAAGCGCACCATTCGCCAAGCCATGATCCTGATGCAGCGTATCGCCGATTCCCAGGGCATGAGCCGCCTGGGGCATTTTTTCATCCTGATGGAGCTGCTGGCCGCCACGGACGACTATCAACTGCTTTCCGGCGCGACCGCGCCGCAAGCGGCGGACGAACACAGCATCGACCGCACCAACCGCGCGGTGGACTACATCTTCGCCCATTACGCCCGGGAACTGTCCCTGGAAGAAGTGGCCGAGCACCTGGGCATGAAACCCACCTATTTCAGCCGCGTGTTCAAGCAGGCCACTGGCCGCTGCTTCATTGAATTCGTCAATCGCCTGCGCATCAGCAAATCCTGCGAGTTGCTGGCCGACGGCGACAAACCGGTGACAGACGTGTGCTTTGAATCCGGTTTCAACAACATCTCCAATTTCAACCGGCGTTTCCAGCAGCTCAAGGGCATGACCCCTTCCCACTACCGGCGGCTGGCGGTGCAACGGTTGACCGAGCAGAACCAGGGCTGAGAATCTCGAATCATTTCTGTGACGGGATTCAATGTGGGAGCAAGGCTTGCCCGCGATGAAGATGACGCGGTCTCTTGGGGAACCGAGACGCCTGCATCGCGGGCAAGCCTTGCTCCCACAGATAACTTCCATCGCCACAACTCCTATCCAGTGCAAAATAGTATCAGCACAAGTGCGACGGATGATTTGTCATGCCGTCCATTGAGGGCTGTAATCAGCGCACATTCTTCCCTTCATCCGGAAGACACAAAAACAATAACTGTCCTTCTGCAGCCTTCTGGGCGCGGAAAAGGAGTGCGCGATGAAACCTTCGGTAAAAGCTCTGCTTGTCTCCACCTGCATGACCCTCAGCAGCGTCAGTTTCGGCGCACAGACCCTCACCATTGCCACCGTCAACAACAGCGACATGATCCGCATGCAAAAGCTCTCGAAAACCTTCGAGGCCGAGCACCCGGACATCAAGCTCAACTGGGTGGTGCTCGAAGAAAACGTCCTGCGCCAGCGCCTGACCACCGACATCGCCACCCAAGGCGGTCAGTTCGACGTGCTGACCATTGGCATGTACGAAGCTGCACTCTGGGGTGCCAAGGGCTGGCTGGAGCCGATGAAAGACCTGCCGGCTTCCTACGACCTGGACGACGTCTTCCCTTCCGTGCGCGATGGCTTGTCAGTCAAAGGCTCGCTGTACGCCCTGCCGTTCTATGCCGAAAGCTCGATCACCTATTACCGCACCGACCTGTTCAAGGACGCCGGGCTGACGATGCCCGAACACCCGACCTGGACCCAGATCGGTGAGTTCGCCGAAAAACTCACCGACAAATCCAAGGAACAATATGGCCTGTGCCTGCGGGGCAAGGCCGGTTGGGGCGAGAACATGGCGCTCATCACCACCTTGGCCAACGGTTATGGCGCGCGCTGGTTCGATGAAAAATGGCAGCCGCAATTCAATGGGCCCGAGTGGAAAGAGGCACTCAATTTCTACGTCGACAACATGAAGAAATCCGGCCCGCCGGGCGCATCCAGCAACGGCTTCAACGAAAACCTGGCGCTGTTCAACAGCGGTAAATGCGCGATCTGGGTGGATGCCAGCGTTGCCGGTTCGTTCGTCACCGACAAGACCCAGAGCAAGGTGGCCGATCACGTTGGATTCACCTTCGCCCCCCACGAAAAAACCGACAAAGGCACTTCGTGGATGTACTCCTGGTCGCTGGCCATCCCGACCAGCTCCAAAGCCAAGGAAGCGGCCACGGTCTTTACCACCTGGGCGACGTCCAAGGAATACAGCCAACTGGTCGCCAAGACCGACGGCATTGCCAACGTACCGCCAGGCACCCGTGCCTCGACCTACAGCGATGAGTACATGAAGGCCGCGCCATTTGCCAAGGTGACGCTGGAGTCGTTGAAAGTCGCCGACCCGAAATCACCTACCCTCAAGCCTGTGCCCTACATCGGCATCCAGTTGGTGACCATTCCCGAGTTCCAGGCCATCGGCACCCAAGTGGGCAAGTTCTTTTCGGGCGCGCTGACCGGCCAGCAAACCGTGGACCAGGCGTTGACCGCCGCGCAGTCCACCACCGAACGCGAGATGAAACGCGCTGGGTATCCCAAGTAAAGGCTTGTAAATATCCATTTGTGGCGAGGGAGCTTGCTCCCGCTGGCGGGCGAAGCCCGCCCTGGCGATCGAGAGGATTGCCTATCGGCATGGGCCCGCTGCGCGGTCCAGCGGGAGCAAGCTCCCTCGCCACAGGGAATGCGTCGCATAAGAGTAAGCACTCATGAATAGCTCAACAACAACTGCCAAAGCCCCCGTCGAGATTGCCCCTCCGGCACGCAAGATCCGCCTGGCGAACCCCGGTTGGTTCCTGGTCAGTCCTTCGGTGGCCTTGTTGCTGCTGTGGATGATCGTGCCGCTGGGCATGACCGTCTACTTCTCGCTGATCCGCTACAACCTGCTCTACCCCGGCGAAAACCAATTCGTCGGGCTGGAGAACTTCACCTATTTCCTGACCGATTCGGGGTTCATACCCGGCGCCACCAATACCCTGTTGCTGGTGGGCAGCGTGCTGCTGATCAGTATCGTGCTGGGGGTGTTGATCAGCGCGCTGCTGGAGGCCAGTGAGTTTTTCGGTCGCGGCATCGTCCGTGTCCTGCTGATCTCGCCGTTCTTCATCATGCCCACCGTCGGCGCGCTGATCTGGAAGAACCTGATCTTCCACCCGGTCTCGGGCATCCTCGCCTCGGTATGGAAACTGTTCGGCGCCCAGCCAGTGGACTGGCTAGCGCATTACCCGCTGCTGTCGATCATCATCATCGTGAGTTGGCAATGGCTGCCGTTCGCGATCCTGATCCTGATGACCGCCATGCAGTCGCTGGACCAGGAACAGAAAGAAGCCGCCCGCCTGGACGGTGCCGGGCCGATCGCGATCTTCTGGCACCTGACCCTGCCGCACCTGGCCCGCCCGATTGCCGTGGTGCTGATGATCGAGACCATCTTCCTGTTGTCGGTGTTCGCCGAGATCTTCACCACCACCAACGGTGGCCCCGGCTACGCCTCCACCAACCTTGCCTACCTGATCTACAACCAGGCACTGGTGCAGTTCGACGTCGGCATGGCTTCGGCCGGTGGCCTGATCGCCGTGGTCATTGCCAACATCGCCGCCATCATCCTGGTCCGGATGATCGGCAAAAACCTCACCGACAAGCATTGAGGCCGTCGCCATGACTCTTCAACAATCCCGTCGCCTGCAGAGCCTGCTGCTGGGCACGTTGGCCTGGGCCATCGCGATCCTGATCTTCTTCCCGATCTTCTGGATGGTGCTGACCAGCTTCAAGACCGAAATCGACGCGTTCGCCACGCCACCGCAGTTCATCTTCGCGCCCACGCTGGAGAACTACCTGCACATCAACGAGCGCAGCAACTACTTCAGCTTCGCCTGGAACTCGGTGGTGATTTCCTTCAGCGCCACCGCCCTGTGCCTGCTGATCGCGGTGCCGGCGGCCTACTCCATGGCGTTCTATGAAACCCAGCGCACCAAAGGCACGTTGTTGTGGATGCTCTCCACCAAGATGCTGCCGCCAGTGGGCGTGCTGATGCCGATCTACCTGCTGGCCAAGCAGTTTGGCCTGCTGGACACGCGCACCGCGTTGATCATCATCTACACCTTGATCAACCTGCCCATCGTGGTCTGGATGATTTACACCTACTTCAAGGACATCCCTCGCGACATCCTCGAAGCCGCACGCCTGGATGGCGCCACGCTCTGGCAGGAAATGGTCCGCGTGCTGCTGCCGATTGCCAAGGGCGGCCTGGCGTCCACCGTGCTGCTGTCGCTGATCCTGTGCTGGAACGAGGCCTTCTGGTCGCTGAATCTCACCTCTTCCAAAGCCGCGCCACTGACGGCGTTGATCGCCTCTTACTCCAGCCCGGAAGGTTTGTTCTGGGCCAAATTGTCGGCCGTCTCGACCCTGGCCTGCGCGCCGATCCTGATCTTTGGCTGGATCAGCCAGAAACAGCTGGTGCGCGGTTTGTCCTTCGGCGCGGTGAAATGAACCGCCAATTCGCCAGCTCCTACCCAATCCCTGTAGGAGCTGTCGAGTGCAACGAGGCTGCGATCTTTCCCAGCCAACTGAATAAATAACAAGTGGAGGCCCATCATCATGGCCAACCTGAAAATAAAGAATCTGCAAAAGGGCTTCGAAGGCTTCTCCATCATCAAGGGCATCGACCTTGAGGTAAACGACCGCGAGTTCGTGGTCTTCGTCGGCCCGTCGGGCTGTGGCAAGTCCACGCTGCTGCGGTTGATCGCCGGCCTTGAAGAGGTCAGCGAGGGCACCATCGAACTGGACGGCCGGGACATCACCGAAGTCAGCCCGGCCAAGCGCGACCTGGCGATGGTGTTCCAGACCTACGCCTTGTACCCGCACATGAGCGTACGCAAGAACATGTCCTTCGCCCTTGACCTGGCCGGTGTGCCCAAGGCCGAGGTCGAGAAGAAGGTCAACGAAGCCGCGCGCATCCTCGAACTGGGGCCGATGCTCGAGCGCAAGCCCAAGCAACTGTCCGGTGGCCAGCGCCAACGGGTGGCGATCGGCCGGGCCATCGTGCGCAACCCGAAAATCTTCCTGTTCGACGAACCGCTGTCCAACCTCGACGCCGCCCTGCGGGTGCAGATGCGCCTGGAACTGGCACGCCTGCACAAAGAATTGCAGGCGACCATGATCTACGTGACCCACGACCAGGTCGAAGCCATGACCCTGGCCGACAAGGTGGTGGTGCTCAACAGCGGGCGCATCGAGCAGGTCGGCTCGCCGCTGGAGTTGTATCACCAGCCGGCCAACCTGTTTGTCGCCGGGTTCCTCGGCACGCCGAAGATGGGCTTTCTCAAAGGCAAGGTCACCGGCCTGGACAGCCAGGGCTGTGAAGTGCTGCTGGACGCCGGCACGCGTATCAGCCTGCCCTTGAGCGGTGCCAGCCTGAGCGTCGGCGGCGCGGTGACCGTGGGGATTCGCCCGGAACACCTGAACCTGGCGCAACCGGGTGATTGCACCCTGCAAGTCACCGCCGACGTCAGCGAGCGGCTGGGCAGCGACACCTTCTGTCACGTCGTCACGGCGTCCGGCGAAGCCTTGACCATGCGGGTGCGCGGCGACCTGGCGAGCCGTTTCGGCGAGCAACTGAGCTTGCACCTGGACGCTGAACACTGCCATTTATTCGATGCCGAGGGCGTTGCGGTGACCCGCGCGCTGCGCGCCGCCGCCTGATTGCCGAGACCTGCGATGAAACTCAACCGACAAAACCTGCACAACCTCAACCCTGGCGTCGCCCTGCCCGCCTACCCTTTGGGTGACATCCGCCAGGGCATCGCCCACATCGGCGTCGGCGGCTTCCACCGGGCGCACCAGGCCTACTACACCGATGCGCTGATGAATACCGGCACCGACCTGGACTGGGCCATCTGTGGCGTGGGCCTGCGAGCCGAAGATCGCCGTGCCCGGGATGACCTGGCCGGCCAGGACTACCTGTTCACCCTGTACGAACTGGGCGACACCGATGACACCGAAGTGCGCGTGATCGGCGCGATCAATGACATGTTGCTGGCTGAAGATGGCGCCCAGGCGCTGATCGACAAGCTGGCCGATCCGCAGATCCGCATCGTTTCGCTGACAATTACCGAAGGTGGCTATTGCATCGACGACAGCAACGGCGAGTTCATGGCCCACCTGCCGCAGATCCAGCACGACCTGGCCCATCCTGACGCGCCGACAACCGTCTTCGGCTTCCTCTGCGCCGCCCTGGCCAAGCGCCGCGCGGCCGGCACCCCGGCGTTCACCTTGATGTCCTGCGATAACCTGCCTCACAACGGCGCCGTGACCCGCAAGGCATTACTGGCCTTCGCCGCGTTGCGCGACGCGGAGCTGGGGCAGTGGATCGACCGCAACGTCAGTTTCCCCAATGCCATGGTCGATCGCATCACGCCCATGACCAGCGTGGCCCATCGCCTGCAACTGCATGACGAACATGGCATCGACGACGCCTGGCCGGTGGTCTGCGAACCGTTCGTGCAATGGGTCCTGGAAGACAAGTTCGTCAACGGTCGCCCGGCCTGGGAAAAGGTCGGCGTGCAATTCACCGATGACGTCACACCCTATGAAGAGATGAAAATCAAGCTGCTCAACGGCAGCCACCTGGCGTTGACCTACCTGGGCTTTCTCAAGGGTTATCGCTTCGTCCACGAGACCATGAACGATCCGCTGTTCGTGCGTTACATGCGCGCCTACATGGACCTGGACGTGACGCCGCAACTGGCGCCAGTGCCGGGCATCGACCTGACCGACTACAAGAACACCCTGGTGGAGCGTTTTTCCAACCAAGCGATTGCCGACCAGTTGGAGCGGGTCTGTTCGGACGGCTCGTCGAAGTTTCCAAAATTCACGGTGCCGACCATCAACCGCTTGATCGCCGACGGTAGCGAAACCCGCCGCGCGGCGCTGGTGGTAGCCGCCTGGGCCGTCTACTTGAAGGGCGTGGACGAGAACGGCGTGACGTATTCAATCCCGGACCCACGGGCAGCGTTCTGCCAGGCACTGGTGGCCGATGATGCGCTGGTGACCCAGCGGGTGCTGGAGGTGGAAGAAATCTTTGGCACCGCCATTCCCCGCTCGCCGGAGTTCGTGGCAGCATTCGAATGGTGCTGCAATAGCCTGCGCGAGCACGGGGTAACGCGAACGCTTGAGCGGGTACTGGCTGACGTGAATTAAGCTCGACACGATCCACTCTTGTGGCAAGGGGCAAGCTCACACTGCCCCAAAAACTGTATAGGCGCCGTGTAGGAGCTGTGTAGAGCCGTGTAGGAGCTGTGTAGGAGCTGTGTAGGAGCTGTCGAGTGCAACGAGGCTGCGATCTCTCCCCAGACACTTGAATCCCAAGCGAAAGATCAAAAGATCAAAAGATCAAAAGATCAAAAGATCAAAAGATCGCAGGCTTCTCCAGCGCCTACAGAGCCCGGCGGGAGCAATCTCCAGCCACAGGTTCCATGTTTTGTTCTTTGATCCGAGGATTTCCATGGCAAACCAACAACTGTTCCTGGGCATCGACTGCGGCACCCAAGGCACCAAGGCACTGATCCTGGACGCGACCAGTGGCCAGGTCCTCGGCCAGGGTGCCGCGGCGCATTCCATGATCAGCGGCCCCAACGGATGCCGCGAACAAGACACCCAGCAATGGCTCGATGCATTCACCCTGGCGACTCACCAGGCCTTGGCAACCGCCGGGGTCGATGGCCAGGCGATCCTCGGCATCGGCGTTTCCGGCCAGCAACACGGCCTGGTGTTGCTCGACGACCAAGGCCAGGTGCTGCGCCCGGCCAAGCTGTGGTGCGACACCGAGACAACGCCGGAAAACGATCGGCTCCTGACGTACCTGGGCGGTGAAGACGGCAGCCTCGAACGCCTCGGCGTGGTGATCGCGCCGGGCTACACGGTTTCCAAGCTGCTCTGGACACGGGAGCAGCACCCCGAGGTTTTCGAACGCATCGCCAGCGTCCTGCTGCCCCATGACTTCCTCAACTACTGGCTCACCGGCCGCCATTGCAGCGAATACGGCGACGCCTCGGGAACCGGCTATTTCAACGTACGCACCCGCCAATGGGACATGCAACTGTTACAACACATCGACCCCAGCGCACGCTTGCAAGCGGCACTGCCGGAACTGATCGAGGCCCATCAGCCGGTCGGACGCCTCCTGCCGGCCATTGCTGCGCACCTGGGCATCAACCCCGAGGCGGTGGTGGCCAGTGGCGGTGGCGACAACATGATGGGCGCCATCGGCACCGGGAACATCCAGCCCGGTGTGATCACCATGAGCCTCGGCTCCTCCGGCACGGTCTACGCCTATGCCGCCGAACCGGCGGTCAGCCCACAGCCGTCCGTGGCGACGTTCTGCTCCTCCAGCGGTGGCTGGCTGCCGCTGATCTGCACCATGAACCTGACCAACGCCACCGGGGCGATTCGCGAACTGCTAGCGCTGGACATCGACACGTTCAACGCCCTGGTCGCCCAGGCTCCGATTGGCGCCGAGGGTGTGTGCATGCTGCCGTTCCTCAACGGTGAGCGCGTTCCCGCCCTGCCCCATGCCACCGGCAGCCTGCTGGGCCTGACCACTACCAACCTGACCCGGGCCAACCTGTGTCGCGCCGTGGTCGAAGGCACGACCTTCGGTTTGCGCTATGGCTTGGACCTGCTGCGGGCCAACGGACTCCAGGCCCAGAGCATTCGCCTGATCGGCGGTGGCTCGAAGAGCGCACAGTGGCGGCAGATCGTCGCCGACATCATGGACACCACGGTCATTTGCACCGAACAGAGCGAAGCCGCTGCCTTGGGGGCGGCGATCCAGGCGGCATGGTGCCACTCCGGTTCACAGACAGGCCTGGCCGAGCTGTGCGAGCGCTGCGTCAAGCTCGACCCGGCCAGCGAAACCCGGCCAATCGCCGCGCATGTCGCGGCGTCGCAGCAGGCTTATGAACGTTATCGACAACACGTCGCAACCCTTTGAGAGCGGGCAACTATGTATTTGGTGTGTGGTGAAGCACTGTTTGATTTTTTCAGTGAAACCGAGGCGGATGGCCCAGCCTCGCAAGTGAACTACAAGGCCATTGCCGGCGGTTCACCATTCAACGTGGCCGTAGGGCTGCGCCGCCTGGGTGTTGAGTCGGCGCTGTTTACCGGGCTGTCCACCGACTACCTGGGCCGGCGCTTGCGGCAGGTGCTGCTCAATGAAGGTGTCAGCGCCCAATACCTGGTGGACTTCGACGCACCGACCACCCTGGCGATGGTTGCCGTAGGCGCCAATGGTTCGCCCCACTACAGTTTTCGCGGCGAAGGCTGTGCGGACCGACAACTGACCCTGGCCCATATACCAGGCCTGAGCCCCGAAGTGCGCGGCTTGCATTTCGGCTCGTTCTCGCTGGTGGTCCAGCCCATCGCCGACACCCTCCTGGCCCTGATGCAACGCGAAAGCGGCCGGCGCCTGATCAGCCTCGACCCCAACGTGCGGCTCAACCCGCAGCCGGATATCGAACTGTGGCGCTCACGGATTGCGACGCTGGTGCAATATGCCGACCTGATCAAGGTCAGTGACGAAGACCTGGAGCTGCTCTACCCCGGGAAGGAGCCGGAGGCCATCATCGGAGGTTGGCTGGGGAACCGCTGCCAATTGGTCTTCCTGACCCGTGGTGGCGAGGGCGCTACGGTCTTCAGTCGCCAACACGGCTCATGGTCGCTGCCGTCCTGTCCGGTGAAGATCGCCGATACCGTAGGTGCAGGCGACACGTTCCAGGCCGCGCTGATTGCATGGCTGACGGAACAACGATTGGATTCGGTCGAGGGCTTGCACACCCTGACCCGGGAACAGATCAGCACAATGCTTGAGTTTGCCATTCGTGCCGCCGCCCTGACTTGCGGCAAAACCGGGCCAGACCTGCCCTACAGGCAACAACTGGACTGAATGACACATCGCAGAAAAACTGGACGCCGGGTTCGGACATGACCGGACCCGAGCGTCAGGCTTACAACAAGGCCGTCATCAGCGCCCGGTCATCCGGTGGTGTTGCTGATGAAAGTGATTGCCAGCGGCAGGGTTGTGATCGAGCTCGGTACGCAACTCGGCGATCAGGTCGTTGATGGCCCGGCAACCGATGAGTTTATTGGCGTCGATATCGGTCTTGACCAAGGCCACGCGATCGGTTTGGTGATCGTCGTAAATCTTGACCGTCATCTTAAGCTCAGGTGACAAGGTGCATTGCGAGCGCTTGGGCAACAAGCTGCTTTCAATGATGTTTCGCATTTCGAGGGCAGATAGAAACATGGCGACTCTCTCCTGTTGAGGCGGCCAACTTATGTTCACGCCGGCGGTATTTTCGTCCGTTTTCTTCCCTGCGGACTGGGACTACGAATACCGTGCCGTTCGTTCGTTCTTTCCAGCATTTTCAGTCATTGAGTTCGTCAGGCGAACTCTTGCATCATCCCGCAAGAAGCATGCCTGTATTGACGACCTTGCGGATTGATCTGAATCAAGCGTTTAGCTTCTCCTGCGCCAAAGAGCTCGTGCAAAATGCAAGAAAAGGCTGTTTTTTCCATGCAAAGTGCAATCGCTTCTGGTCCTGTTCGCAAACCAGAGTAGTCCCGAATGCGGCGACGCAAGCGGGTATCCGTCGCATGGTTCGAAAAAAGTGTGACTTGGCGTAAAAAACTCAAATCGCGCCCACCGCCGCACGCTCGGCCACGTGGCGCAAACTGTCGAAATTGATGTTGGCACCGGAGTCGATCGCCACCAGCGTCTGGCCTCGCGCCCCCGTATGCGCCACGTACTGCTTGATGCCTGCCACCGCCAGTGCGCCCGACGGTTCGGTGATGGAACGGGTATCGTCATAGATGTCCTTGATCGCGGCGCACAGTTGGTCGTTGCTCACGGTCATCACTTCATCGACGCAGAAACGGCAGATATCGAAGCCATGGACGCCGATCTGCGCCACGGCCACGCCATCGGCGAAGGTTCCCACTTCTGGCAAGGTTACTCGCTCGCCGGCTGCCAGCGCCGCCTGGAGACAGGCAGAATGCTGCGACTCGACGCCGACGATGCGTACTTCCGGGCGCAGGTACTTGACGTAGGCCGCGATCCCGGCGATCAGCCCACCGCCGCCGACCGGGACGAAAATCGCATCCAGCTGGCCGGGGTGCTGGCGCAGGATTTCCATGGCAACGGTGCCCTGCCCGGCGATCACGTCGGGGTCATCGAAAGGCGAGACGAACTCCCGCCCGGTCTGCTTGGCCAGTTCCAACGCATGTGCCAGGGCAAACGGAAAGCTTTCCCCGTGCAGCAGCGCTTCGGCACCGCGGTTGCGTACGCCCAGCACCTTCAATTGGGGGGTGGTCACGGGCATGACGATGCTCGCCGAAATACCCAATTCCCGTGCCGCCAGCGCAACGCCCTGGGCATGATTGCCGGCAGACGCGGTAATGACGCCACGGGCGCGCTGCTGCGGAGTCAGTTGCACGAGTTTGTTGTAGGCACCGCGGATCTTGAAGGAAAAAGTCGGTTGCAGGTCTTCGCGCTTGAGCAGGATCCGGTTACCCAAGGCCTCGGACAGTGCGGGAGCCGCTTGCAGCGGCGTGCGCACGGCCAGTTCATAGACTGGCGCGGCGAGAATCTTCTTAACGTAGTGCTCAAGCAGGGCTTGCTCGGTGCGGGTAACGGTCATGGCGATCTCCTGGTTCGGGCGGAGCCCAGGAGACAGAAAGAAAAAACCCGCCTCCAGGGCGGGTTGGGTGCAGCCGTCAGCTAACCCGCCAAATAAGGAATGGCGGTAATAATGCTTGGCTGGCTGCGCAGTACGGTCGAAGTCATGGTTGGAAGTTAGCGGCGCGTTGGTGGCAAGTCAATGGCAAATAGGTAGGAGCTGGCGAGGCTTGCGATCTTTTGATCTTTGATCTTTTGATCTTTTGATCTTTCGCTTGGGATTCAAGTGTCCGGGGAAAGATCGCAGCCTCGCTGCGCTCGACAGCTCCTACACAGCTCCTACAGGGCGTTGTGTCATTTAAGTCCGACTTTGTACAACGCCCCGTCGTCCTCATCCGTCAGCACATACAGGTATCCGTCCGGGCCCTGGCGAACATCCCGGACTCGCGCCTTGAGCTCACCCAGCAAACGCTCTTCGTGGACGACCTTGTCGCCCTGCAGTTGCAGGCGGATCAGTTCCCCGGGTACCAGCGCGCCAATGAACACATTGCGCCGCCAGGCCTTGAAGCGATCATGGTCGTAGAACGCCATGCCGCTGAGCCCCGGTGACACCTGCCAGACGTGGTGTGGGCCAAGGGTGCCTTCGACGGTCTTGCCCTGGGCTTCGGGAATCGGGGCGCCGGAGTAGTTGATGCCATGGGTCGCCAGTGGCCAGCCGTAGTTCTTGCCGCGCTCGATGATGTTCAGTTCATCACCGCCCCTGGGGCCGTGTTCGTTCTCCCACAACGTGCCATTCCACGGGTTGAGGGCCGCACCTTGGGGGTTGCGCATGCCGTAGGACCAGATCTCGGGACGGACGTTCTTCTGGCCGACGAAGGGATTGTCGTCGGGCACCTTGCCGTCGGGGTAGATGCGCACGACCTTGCCTTGCAGCTTGTCCAGGTCTTGGGCGGTGGGCCGCTCGTTGTTTTCCCCCAAGGTAATGAACAGATAGCCGTCGCGGTCGAAGACCAGGCGCGAGCCGAAGTGGTTGCCCGTGGACAGCTTGGGCTGTTGGCGAAAGATCACGTCGAAGTCCTTCAGGCTCCTGAGGTCTTCGGACAGTTGCCCGCGCCCCACGGCGGTGCCGGCCTTGCCGTCTGGGCCCGCCTCGGCATAAGACAGGTAGACGGTACGGTCCTGCTTGAAGTCAGGCGACAGCACCACGTCCAGCAGGCCGCCCTGGCCCTTGGCCCATACCACAGGCACGCCACTCAAAGGCGCTGACAATTGACCATCGGCGCTGACCACGCGCAGGTTGCCCGGTCGCTCCGTCACCAGCATGCCCTCCTGGCCAGGCAGGAATGCAACAGACCAAGGGTGCTCCAGCCCCTTGGCCACGGTGGTCACTTCCACGGTGCCCTCCTCGCTCTTGAATGACTGGGTTGGCGCGGCAGCAGCCGGCATGGTGAGAGTCAGGGCAGCACTGGCGCAACATACGGCCAGGAGTGTTTTACGCGACATGCACAATTCCTTCTGTGGTGTGAAAAGCGGACGACGGCCTCCGGAACCTAGCGGCTGCCATTTTGGGTGCTCCTGGGTGGCGTAGGAGACTCGATGGTGGGACGCGGCGAACCCGATGGCTGGCCGGAGCGGGGGTAACCGTTGCCGATGCCGCCGTTTTCCAGGGTCGGTGGGCGCGGTACCGGCACCGTCGGGTTGTCATGAATCGTCGGCACATTGGACCGCGTGCCCTGCATGCTGTTGGGATTGGCCCGCCGCGTCGGGCTGTTGTAGGGATTGTTGTTGCCCGGAAGATTCTGGGCCAGAACCACGGGATCTGCGCCCGGCATGGCGGCTTGGGCGGCAGCGGTCAGCAATAGCGTCATGATGGCAACTATCAGCCTGTTCATTCGGACACCTCTTGAGTTCAGGCATATCGAAAGCACGCTACGCCGCAGGTTCGCCCTTGTTAAGCGAAATGTCCGGGTGAAGATGTAACGAAACGTCTGCGAGACAATGTGCAAGCGGGCTTGTTCGCGATGACGGCGCTACAGGCACCCTTGATGCAAGTTGCCCCACCGCTGTCGCAAGCAAGCTCGCATCCACAATGGAAACTTTTCCCAAGGCGCGAAGGTCACCAGAAAGACATCCACCGGCGAGGACGACACCACCATGGCACGGGCAATCTGGAAAGGCGCAATCAGTTTCGGACTGGTCCACATTCCTGTCGCGCTGGTGTCGGCCACCTCCTCCCAGGGTGTGGATTTTGACTGGCTGGACAAACGCAGCATGGACCCGGTGGGCTACAAACGGGTCAACAAGGCTACGGGCAAGGAAGTGACCAAGGACGACATCGTCAAGGGCGTCCAGTATCAGAAAGGCCAGTACGTGTTGCTCAGCGAGGAAGAAATTCGTTCCGCCCACCCCAAGTCCACCCAGACCATCGATATCTTTTCCTTTGTCGACAGCGAGAAGATCCCCCTGCAAAACATCGATACACCCTACTTTCTCGCCCCTGACAAACGCGGTGGCAAAGTCTATGCCCTGCTGCGCGAAACCCTGGTCAAGACCAACAAGGTCGCCCTGGCCCACGTCGTGTTGCATACCCGCCAGCACTTGGCGGCGCTCATGCCCCTTGAATCGGCGCTGGTGCTGGTGATGCTGCGCTGGCCCGCGCAGGTGCGCGATCTTGATGTCCTGGAACTGGGCGACGAGGTCACGAACCCGACCCTGGCCAAGGGCGAGCTGGAAATGGCCAAGCGCCTCGTCGAGGACATGAGCGCCGACTGGGAGCCGCAAGAATACCGGGACAGCTTCGAAGACAAGATCATGGAACTGGTGGAGAAAAAGGCCAACGAAGGCCGCCTTGAAGCGGTGGAGACCGACCCGGGCGAAGAACAACGCAAGACCGCCGATGTCATCGACCTTACCGAGTTGCTCAAGCGCAGCCTGGGCAGCAAGGGCAAGGCCACCGACAAATCCGCCGGGAAGGTCGCTGCAAAACCGACGAAACCCCGCAAATCCGCTCCTGCCAAAAAAGCCACCAAGGCCTCCCGGGGGTAAACCCTGGCGTGCGCAATACAAGGGAATCTGCCATGGCCAACGCCAAGAGTGAATCTGCTCGTTTGTCCAACGCCGAGTCTGACGCTACGACGGCCCGCAAGGCGCCTCAAAACAGCCTGCCCGAGCGCCTGTCGCCGCAATTGGCCACGCCTGTGGAAGAACCGCCCACCGGCGAATGGCGCTATGAAGTCCAATTCCACGGCTATCGGCTGCTGACCCGTATCGAACGTGGCGAAGTCCGCCTGTTCAATCGCACTCACCAGGACTGGACCGAGCGGTTGAAGCTGCATGCAGACGCCCTGGCCGGGTTGAACCTGGGGGACAGTTGGCTCGACGGCGAACTGGTGCTGCTCGATGAGACCGGCCACTGCGATTTCGCGGCCCTGCGCCAGGCCTTCGACATCAACCGCACGGTCGACATGGTGTATTTCCTGTTCGATGCGCCGTTCCTCAATGGTGTCGACCTGCGCCAGGCACCGGTGGAGCAACGCCGTGCCGCCCTGAAAAAAGCCCTTGGCAACAACGCCAGCAAGCGCCTGCGTTTTTCCGAGTCGTTTTCCGCCAGCCAGCACGACATGTTCGAAAGCACCATCGCGCTCTCACTGGACAGCGTGGTCGGCAAGCGCCTGGGCAGCCCTTATATGTCCCGGCGAAGCGCCGATTGGGTAAAACTCAAGTGCCGGTTGCGTCAAGCCTTCGTCATCGTCGGGTTCACCCGCCCCCAAGGCAAGCGCAACGGTTTCGGCGCGTTGCTGCTGGCCGTCAACGGGCCGTCTGGGCTGGTGTACGCCGGTCGGGTCGGCACGGGGTTCAGCCAGGCGCAAATCAAACAATTACACCCGCAACTGTGTGCGCAGCAGCGCGAGGCTTCGCCCCTGGCGTTGCCACCCAACGGTGTGCAGGGACGTGGCGTGCAATGGGTCGAGCCTGGCCTGACCTGCGAGGTCGAGTTCACTGAATGGACTCGCGATAACCAGGTGCGGCAGGCTATTTTCCTGGACTTGTCGAGCAATATGCCGGCCGACAAGGTGTTTCGCGAACAGCCTCTGCCAATAAAACCCACGACGCCAGAACCCAAACGCCGCAGCAAAGCCCGCGCGGCCAAAGTCGACGGCGTGACAATCACCCACCCCGATCGGGTCATCGACGGTGTCAGCGGTGTGCAAAAGGCCGAGTTGGCGCAGTATTACCTGGACATCGCTCCTTGGATCCTGCCGCACCTCAAGCAGCGCCCGGTCGCGCTACTGCGGGCGCCGGACGGTATCGGCGAAGAGCAGTTCTTTCAAAAGCACGCCGATCGCCTGGAGATTCCCCATATCCAACAGTTGGATCCGCACCTGGACCCGGGCCATGCAGCGCTCATGGAAATCGATGACATCCACGCCCTGGTGAGCGCGGCGCAGATGGGCACGGTGGAGCTGCACACATGGACCGCGACCCACGACCGGATCGAGACGCCTGACCTGTTCGTTCTGGACCTGGACCCGGACCCTTCGCTGCCCTGGAGCGCCATGATCGAGGCGACCCACATGACCTTGGCGGTGCTCGACGAGTTGGGTTTGCAGGCTTTTCTCAAGACCAGCGGTGGCAAAGGCATGCACGTGATCGTCCCCTTGGCGAGAAGTGAGGGCTGGGACGCCACCAAGGCGTTCGCCAAGGCCATCTCGCAGTTTCTGACCCGGCAAATGCCTGAGCGCATCACGGCCACCATGGGCCCAAAGAACCGCGTCGGGAAAATATTCGTCGACTACCTGCGCAACGCTCGCGGTGCCAGCACAGTGGCCGCCTACTCAGTACGCGCCAGGCCAGGGCTACCGGTCTCGGTGCCGATTGCCCGGGCCGAACTGCAAACCCTGCGCAACGCCCAGCAATGGGACATTCATACCGCGCTGGAACGGGCCAAAGGCTTGGGCGCCGATCCTTGGGAAGGCTACAACCACCGCCAGCGGATCACGGCCAGGATGTGGGAGCAATTGGATGCACAAAAACCCCACGACTGAACCCCTATAGACCCGTAGAAACGTAGAAACGTAGAAACGAAGAAACGAAGAAACGAAGAAACGAAGAAACGTAGGAGCGTAGGAGCTGTCGAGTGAAACGAGGCTGCGATCTTTCCCCAGACACTTGAATCTCAAGCGAAAGATCAAAAGATCAAAAGATCAAAAGATCAAAAGATCGCAGGCTTCGCCAGCTCCTACGAGGGTAAAAAATTCAGATCCAGACAAAGATCGCCAGCAAACCACCAAAAAAAGCCCACTTCTGCAGGTAATACAACGTGCGGTTGCGTTTTTTCAGGGCCTTGCCCTGCAACCGGATCTTGTAGAGCCTGGAGAACGCCCGGTTCAAGGCGCCCGTCCTGTCGCCCGCGTCGTTGGGCGCACCGGCCGCGGCCATCACGGTGCGGCTGAACCAGCGGTTGAACGCGCTAACCCAGCGAAACTTCATGGGCCGCTCCACGTCGCAGAACAGGATGATGCGATTATGGTCAGTGGTGTTCTGAGCGTAATGAATGAACGTTTCGTCGAAGATCACCGCCTCGCCATCGCGCCAATGATAAGGCTCGCCATCGACATTGATGTAGCAGCCCGCATCGTTGGGCGTTTCCAGCCCCAGGTGATAGCGATAGGACCCAGCGTATGGGTCGCGGTGCCGCACCAGCTTCGAGCCCGGTGGCAACTCGGCGAACATCGCCGCCTTGATCGAGCCGATGCTCTGCACCAGTTCGGTGGTGCGTGGGCACAGTTTCATGGCCGAAGGATGGCTGTCGCCATACCACTTCAGGTAGAAACGCTTCCAACCGGTCTTGAAGAACGAGTTGAAGCCCACGTCGTCGTATTGATTGGAACGCTTGATCTGCCCCGCGTGCAACAGGCCTTGGCCTTCGGCCCGGATCTCTTGCCAGTGGGCCTGCAACGGGCTCAGGTCCGGGAACTGCGCCGGGCTCAGGAACGGCCTGTTGGGCAGTTTCGAGCACAGGTAAAGTAGGCAATTGATCGGCGCGAGAAACGACGAATGATCGCTCAACTGGCGTCCGAACGTATGCCGCACGCGACCGCGCAGGTGAACGTAGGCAATGGAGAAGATGTAGATCGCGACAATGATGAGCTTCACGAAAACCGTCACCATGCTGGAGTGATCAGGTTGCCTCCCCGGGCCAGCCAAGCGGCAAGGGCGGTGGCACAGGGTGCGATGGCATTCTAGCCACAGTTTGTAACCAAAAGTTATCCTTCAATTGTGAAAAACTGTCTTGCCCGGGCAATACCCTATCGTTTATGCGGCCAGACCAGTACAATCGCCGCCAACTATTACGCGCCCCCTTTGGCCGATACCGCAAACGCGGCTTCGGCGCACGTCTACCGGGCCAGGCGCTCCGTATGCTGCTGTCCTCTTATGCCGGATGGACCCTTGCGCTTGCGACCGCGACGCCTTTGCGCGGTCGCAACGTGCGCAAACAGGTACTGAACAGGTACTGCCGCACCCTTAGCTACTCTGAATGTTCCGCAGGATAAACCTTTGATCTCTACAGCTAACATCACGATGCAGTTCGGCGCCAAGCCACTGTTCGAAAACGTCTCTGTCAAATTCGGCGCGGGCAACCGCTACGGTCTGATTGGCGCCAACGGTTGCGGCAAGTCGACCTTCATGAAAATCCTCGGCGGTGACCTCGAGCCGTCCGGCGGCCAGGTCATGCTCGAGCCGAACGTGCGCCTGGGTAAGCTGCGCCAGGACCAGTTCGCCTACGAAGAATTCACCGTGATCGACACCGTGATCATGGGTCACGAGGAGCTGTGGAAGGTCAAGGCCGAGCGCGATCGCATCTATTCGCTGCCAGAAATGACCGAAGAAGACGGCATGGCCGTGGCCGAGCTGGAAACCGAATTTGCCGAGATGGACGGCTACACCGCCGAATCCCGCGCCGGTGAACTGCTGTTGGGCCTGGGGATTGGCATCGAGCAGCATTTCGGCCCGATGAGCGAAGTGTCGCCAGGCTGGAAACTGCGAGTGTTGCTGGCCCAGGCGCTGTTCTCCGACCCGGAAGTTCTGCTGCTGGACGAGCCGACCAACCACCTGGATATCAACACCATCCGCTGGCTGGAAAACGTGCTGACCCAGCGTTCGAGCCTGATGATCATCATCTCCCACGACCGTCACTTCCTGAACAGTGTCTGCACCCACATGGCGGACCTGGACTACGGCGAGCTGCGCCTGTTCCCGGGCAACTACGACGAGTACATGACCGTGGCGACCCAGTCCCGCGAGCAACTGCTGTCGGACAACGCCAAGAAGAAGGCGCAGATTTCCGAGCTGCAGTCGTTCGTCAGCCGTTTCTCGGCCAACGCCTCGAAAGCCAAGCAGGCTACGTCTCGCGCCAAGCAAATCGACAAGATCCAACTGGCCGAGGTCAAGCCATCGAGCCGCGTCAGCCCGTTCATTCGCTTCGAACAGACCAAGAAACTGCATCGCCAGGCGGTCATTGTCGAACGCATGGCCAAGGGTTTTGACGGCAAGCCGCTGTTCAAGGACTTCAGCTTCACCGTCGAAGCCGGTGAACGCGTGGCGATCATTGGCCCGAACGGTATCGGCAAGACCACCTTGCTGCGCACCCTGGTCAATGAACTGGAACCCGATGCCGGTACCGTGAAATGGACCGACGCCGCGGAACTGGGCTACTACGCCCAGGATCATGCCCACGACTTCGAAGACGACGTCAACCTGTTCGACTGGATGGGCCAGTGGACCCAGGGTGGCGAACAACTGGTTCGTGGCACCTTGGGCCGCATGCTGTTTTCCAACGACGAGATCCTCAAGTCGGTCAAGGTCATTTCCGGTGGTGAGCAAGGCCGCATGCTGTTCGGCAAGCTGATCCTGCAAAAGCCGAACGTGCTGGTCATGGACGAGCCGACCAACCACCTGGACATGGAATCGATCGAAGCGCTGAACCTGGCGCTGGAAAACTACCCGGGCACGCTGATCTTCGTCAGCCATGACCGTGAGTTCGTCTCCTCCCTGGCCACCCGCATCATCGAGTTGAGCGCCGACGGCGTGGTCGACTTCAGCGGCACCTATGACGACTACCTGCGTAGCCAGGGTGTGGTGTTCTAAGGACAGTCCTTGGCTGTTCGCTGCAAAAGCAAAGCCCTGTCCATGTGACAGGGCTTTTTTGTATCCCAAAGAGCAACAACCTGTGGGAGTTCAAGCTTGCTCGCGATGAGGCCGGTACATTCAACCTCATTTCAAACTGAGCACTCAGCCTCCCAAACCCATTTAGTTAGCCTGCTTTCTTTTATCCTCACCTCACGCCATGATGAGGCTCTCTTACCGCCGCCCGCGAACGAGCCCTATGCCCACGCCCTCACCTGCCTCCAGCTCCCTGTCGATCACCCTGCAGATCGTTTCCATCGTTTTCTACACCTTCATCGCCTTTCTATGCATCGGCCTGCCCATCGCCGTGCTGCCGGGGTACGTCCACGAGCAACTGGGCTTCAGCGCAGTGGTGGCCGGGTTGACCATCGGTTCACAGTACCTGGCGACCCTGCTCAGCCGCCCCATGGCCGGGCGACTGTCGGACAGCGTCGGCACGAAGCGGGCAATCGTCTACGGGCTGTCGGGGATTGTGCTCAGCGGTTTGCTGACGCTGCTCTCGATCTTGCTGCAAAGCTTTCCCCTGCCCAGCCTGTTGATTCTGATTGCTGGGCGCTTGCTGCTTGGCGTGGCCCAAGGGCTGATTGGCGTGGGCACCATCAGTTGGTGCATGGGCCAGGTGGGTGTGGAGCACACAGCCCGTTCGATTTCCTGGAACGGTATCGCCTCGTACGGAGCCATCGCCATCGGCGCCCCGCTGGGCGTGGTGATGGTCGGTGAGCTGGGGTTCGCCAGCCTGGGTGTGGCTTTGTCGGTGCTGGCCGGGGCGGCGCTGTTGATGATTCGCAACAAGCCATCGGTGCCGGTCATTCGTGGCGAACGCTTGCCTTTCTGGGCGGTGTTTGGACGCATTGCACCGTTCGGCGCGAGCCTGAGCCTGGCGTCGATCGGCTATGGCACGCTCACCACGTTCATCACATTGTTCTATATCAGTCGCGGCTGGACCGGCGCGGCCTGGTGCCTGACGGTCTTCGGGATCTGCTTCATCCTGGCACGGTTGTTGTTCATTTCCAGCATCGCCCGCTTCGGTGGCTTCAACTCGGCCATTGCCTGCATGAGCATTGAAACCCTCGGGCTGGTATTGCTGTGGCTGGCGCCGTCCACCGCGTTCGCCCTGGTCGGTGCCGGGCTGGCTGGTTTCGGGCTGTCGCTGGTATACCCGGCGCTGGGGGTGGAGGCCATCAAGCAAGTGCCGAACACCAGCCGGGGTGCGGGTTTGAGCGCCTATGCGGTGTTCTTTGACCTGGCGCTGGCGATTGCCGGTCCGCTGATGGGGGCGGTGGCGTTGAACCTGGGTTATTCGTCGATTTTCTTCTGTGCCGCCTTGTTGTCCGTCACTGGGCTGGGCCTGACTCTGCTGCTGCGTCGCCGAGCCATGAACGCGTCTTCGTAATACTGTTCACTAGGGAAACGGCGCTTGTTTCAGGAATGGCAAAAACGCTCTGCCCCACCACTTGGCACCTCGCTTAGGCTCGGAGTGCCCTCACTCCGGCATTGCTCCGTGGGCCCGCCGCGAAGGGTCATCCATGGCCCAGCGTGGGTATCCCGGCATCCATGCCGGGATACCCACTCCACAATACCTGCGTTCGGCCAGCGTGGTTAACGGGGCGCCGAGATCAACGTCCATCGCGAGGCGGCCTGATAGCCGACCTGGCTCTTCCGGTCGTACACCCGTCAGATCTGTGGGAGCAAAGCTTGCTCGCGAAGACGGCGGCACATCCAGCGCTGATGCAAGCTGATCGACCGCTATCGCGAGCAAGCTTTGCTCCCACAGGTCCTGCTCAGACAGATCTGATGGGTGTACGAACGGGAGAACCAGGTCGGCTGTGAGGCCGCTTCTCGAACAAGCTTTGCTCCCACAGGTCCTGCTCAAACAGATCTGACGGGCGTACGAACGGGAGAACCAGGTCGGCTGTGAGGCCGCTTCTCGAGCAAGCTTTGCTTCCACAGGTCCTGCTCAAACAGATCTGATGGGCGTACGAACGGGAGAATCAGGTCGGCTGTGAGGCCGCTTCTCGAGCAAGCTTTGCTTCCACAGGTCCTGCTCAAACAGATCTGATGGGTGTACGACCGAAAGAGCCAGGTCGGCTATAAGGCCGCCTCGCGGTGGACGTTGATCTCGGGCGCCCCGTTAACCACGCTGGCCGAACGCAGGTATTGCGTAGTGGGCCCACGGAGCAATGCCTTCGTTCGGGCACACCGAGCCTAAGCGAGGTGCCAAGTGGTGGGGCATGAGCGTTTTTGCTTACTTTTGGCTGGTCCGGCTCCCGGCTCTTCCAAAAGTGAGCCGCCGTCAGGGCGGAACCCTAAGTAGCCGTTACCGCAGAAACGGATATACACACCAAAAACTCGGAACGGAAGATCACCGGGAACGCTTAAGTGAACAGCACTACCTCATTGATCAGCCGTCCTCATCCCCGCCCGGGTCGGCTTGCCCAAGGCCTCGCCGAAAAAGCGGCTGGCCTCGGAAATCATGGTGCGGTGGATGTCCTTGCGGTCGACACCGTCAGCATCCGTGCAAAGCGCCGGCATCGCGGCGATCTGCTCGTCTGTGCACGGTGCCAGGAAGACAAAATGCCCCGCACCGGCCAGGGTCTTGAAGTCCGGCGCAGTGGGCAGCTTACGGGCCAGAGCGGCGGCATTCTTGTCGAAGGCCACGAGTTTGTCGCCATCGCCGCTGTACAGCAGCACCGGCACATGAACATCAGCCAGGGTATGACGGCCGAACTTCAGGCTCAACGGTGCCATCAACAACAACGCCCGGACCCTGGGGTCAGCCACCGGTTGCAGGTCATCGCGATCAGCGATCAGTTCGCCCTGGGTATTGCAGGCGTCCCGGTCGTCCGGCCGCTCTACGCAGTAGCGGCGCAGGCGATTGAGGTCGGGCGTCGCACCGGACAGGATCAGCGCGGTTTCGCCACCGGCCGAATAGCCGATCACCCCGACCTGCCCGGCATTGACGAACGGCGAGAGCATCGGGTCATTGAGCGTTGCGGTGATGGCTTCGGAAATCTGGATCGGCCGCCCGTACAGGTTGCTCAGGGTGCCAAGCCGGCTGTGATCCTGAGCGTTGTCGCCGGGATGAGTCACCGCCACTATGACAAACCCCTTGCGCGCCAGCGAAGTGGCCAGGTCATGCAGGGCCAGCGGCGTACCGGTATTGCCAGGGGACAGCATCAACAGCGGAAAGCGCCCGATAGCGATCTTGGCGTCTGGCGCGGCATCGATCTGGTAGCCACCCAGCAGGCTGGACTGTTCCCGGTCGGTGGACGGATAAAAGGCGATGGCATGCATCGGCTGCTGATCCAGCGGATCGAGAAAACTCAGCTCATGGAAACCGGCGCTCCAATGCGGATGTGGCCCCGGGGCGGCCTGCACTGGACCGAGACTGGCACACAAGCAAAGCAGCAACGCTGCACCAAAACGCGTCATCGAATCTTCCACCTTCACCAGCGCACGGGAAGGCCCCGTCGCTCGCCGTCTTGGCCGTGCATAACCTGCGCCATAAAGCCCAGCGCCGAATGCAGCAAAACCCTGCATCCCGACCATCCAATGACGACGAGAATACAGGGTTTTACGAAGGTTGCCCCAATAGCTTAGAGCCTTTACGCAAGCCTTATGCAGCAGCGAACTGCTGGCCGATCTGCAACGTGGCTTCGCTCATGGCTTTGGTGCGCATATCGTCACCGTAGGCCAGGCCCTCGGCGCGGACGAATTCGATATCGGTGATGCCGAGGAAACCGAACATCAGCTTCAGATAATCCTCGTGCCCTACGCCGCTCGGTTGGCCGGCATGCAAACCACCTGCGGTGGAAACGATCACCAGTTTCTTGCCGCCACACAGGCCTTCGGGACCGGCTTCGGTGTAGCGGAACGTCTGGCCGGCCACGGCGATGCGGTCGATCCAGGCCTTGAGTTGGGTCGGAATGCTGAAGTTATACATCGGCGCGGCGATGACCACCGCATCAGCGGCCAGGAATTCGGCCATCGCCGACGCGCTGAGATCGGCTTCATGCTTGAGCGCTGCGTCGCGCAATTCGGCGCTGGTGCCGGCGGCGATCAAGGTCTGGGCGGAAAAATGGCTGATGGCGTCAGCGGCCAGGTCGCGGTAGGTCACCGTGATGCCTGGCTCGGCAGCTTTCCAGGCTTGAACCACTTCGCGGCTCAATTGGCGGGAAGCGGAGTTGTCGCCGAGGATGCTCGAGTCGATGTGCAGCAGTTTCATGTCAGTGCTCTCCAAGTGAGGACCGCAACCGGGCGATCAATGGGTGACCATCCTATCGACGAAGCTAATGATCGATAAGACAGCATAAATGCGATAGTTTGTCCCACTGACAGGACAATCGAGCTCAACATGCAAGACCTCAATGACTTGTACTACTTCGCCAAAGTCGTCGAAGCCGGCGGTTTCGCGGCGGCCGGGCGATTGCTGGGGATTCCCAAATCGCGGCTGTCACGCCGGATTGCCGAGCTGGAAGAACGCCTCGGCGCCCGGTTGCTCCAACGCACCACTCGCCAATTGAAGTTGACCGCGGTCGGTGAGCGTTACCTGCGCCATTGCCAGGCGATGTTGCTGGAGGCCGAGATGGCCGACGAGGCGGTGGCGAGCATGTCCAGCGAACCGCGTGGCCGATTGCGCGTATCGAGCCCGGTGGGCCTGGCCCACCAGTTCCTGCCGGTGATAATCGAAACCTTCCTGGTGAAATACCCTTTGGTGCAACTGGAGATGACCCTGCTTAACCGGCGGGTCGACCTGATCAGCGAAGGCATCGATGTGGCGTTGCGCGTGCGCGACCTGGGGGACGAAGACCCCTTGCTGATGACCCGGCGTCTGCGCCAGGCGCGGCTGATGATGGTCGCCAGCCCGGCCTTTGTCGAAGGACGGCGGATCGAAACCCCGGATGATCTCAAGCAGTTGCCGGTGCTGGGGGCATTGGAAGCCGATCGCCAGGTGCACCTGCGCCTGGTCAGCGCCGACGGGCAGCGTGTGGAACTGAGCCTGGAAGCCCGCCTGGGCATTGACGACTTCATTGTGCGCCGGGCCTGCACCCTCGCCGGCCTGGGCTTCACTTTATTGCCGAGCATGTATTGCGAGCAGGAATTGCAGGACGGCACACTGGTGGAACTGTTGCCTGGATGGTCGTCACCCGATGGCTGGCTCCAGGCGGTCTACCCGCATCGGCGCGGCATGTTGCCGGCGGTGCGTGCATGGATCGATCATTTGGTGGAAGCCTTCGAGGGCTGTGGAGATAGAACGATATGAGGTTGAGCGAAGAGGATGTCGCGCAGTTTTGCCTGGACCTGCCCGGTGCCAGGGAGGACTACAAATGGGGCGGCGTGCGGGTGTTTTCCATTGCCGGGAACAAGATGTTCGCCTTGCAGGGCCTGCGAGGCGACTCGCTGGCGTTCAAGGTCGACAAGGACCTGTTCCTGGGCCATTGCGATCGGCCGGGCATCCACCCCGCGCCTTACCTGGCGCGGGCCCAGTGGGTCATCATGCAGGTGCCCTACCCGCTGGATGGCGAAGAGCTGCGTGGCCTGCTGCAACGTTCACACCAGTTGGTGGTCAGCAAATTGCCCAAGCGCACCCAGGCGGGCTTGTTGCTCTAGTTATTCAAAACACAAAGCGGCCCAGGAACAACTGGTCGATCCAGAACACCTGGTGCAACAGCACGATGAACCAGAACACGACCTGAAACGACACTTTGCGAGTCTTGTGGCGAAACAGCTGCTGGGCCAGCAAGGCGCCGGGCCAACCGCCGGCCAGCTCCACCGCATGCAGCACGTTCTCCGGGGTGCGCCAGGCGTCGGCGCGCGCCTTGCGCTTGTCGCTCCAGTACAGCAGGAACGCCACCACGCTGACGACGCCATAAGCCACCATCGGCACCCACGACACCGCCCGCAGCCCGAACAGCAGCGAACCGAACACCGGCAAGGCACAGAGCAGCACAAACGCCATCAGCTTGAGCCGCAGATGCTGCACGCGACCTTCAGCATTGCGTCCGGCGCGCTTGCGGTTGCCTGGTTCGTTCATGGCTTGGCAGCGGTCCAGTCCACCCAGCCGAACTGCCAGGTTGCCAGGATCAACAGGCCGAAGGCGATTCGATACCAGGCGAACACGGCGTAGCTGTGGCTGGCGATGAATCGCAGCAGGGCCTTGACCGCAATCATGGCGAAAATGAACGCCGTGACGAAGCCAATGGCGAACACCGGGAAATCCGCCGGGACAAACAACTCACGGTATTTGTAGCCCGAGTAGACAGCCGCACCGACCATGGTCGGCATCGCCAGGAAGAACGAAAACTCGGTCGCGGTTTTACGCGACAGCCCGAACAACAAGCCACCGATGATGGTCGCACCGGAACGGGACGTGCCTGGAATCATCGCAATGCATTGGGCCAGGCCGACCTTCAGCGCATCTTTCCAGGTAATCTCGTCCACGGTCATAGCGTGCACCTGGTGCTGGCGCTTCTCGGCCCAGAGCATCACCAGACCGCCCACCACCAGCGCGGCGGCCACCGTAATCGGGTTGAACAGGTAGTGGTGGATCCAGTCGGCAAACAGCACACCCAAGACCACGGCGGGCATGAAGGCGATCAGCAGGTTGGCGGTAAAGCGGCGATCGCTGGGTTGCGTCGGCAGGCCCAACACCACGTCGAATATCTTGCGGCGGAACTCCCAGACCACCGCCAGGATCGCGCCGAGCTGGATGATAATGTTGAACGCCATCGCACGTTCGCCACCAAACTCAAGCAAGTCGGCAACTATGATCTGGTGCCCCGTGCTGGAAATCGGCAGGAATTCCGTCAGGCCTTCCACTACGCCAAGAATCAGTGCCGAAAAGGCGGTCCACAAATCCATTCATCCCCCAAAAAAGACGCTGTTCATGCAGGTCTTATCAATATTCAAGTGTCATGCAGGTACCCCGCGGCGGGTGCACGATAACCGCGACCTTTCAAAAAAAACCAATGAAAAATGAGAACAGGCTCAGGTTTTGCGCTGCGGGGCCGAAATCCTATCAGACAAGCCCTGATAACGCTGCCGCGTTGTGACTCAAGTCAATTAGGGATAGCTGCCGGGCGCTACAGTGCCGGCCGTCGATATGACAAGAATAAAAAACCGGAGTGACAGCGTATGAATAGCTTGCGCAGTGTGTCGATCAGCCGACGCTTGTGGCTCATCCTCGTCGTGGCCATCGTGATGTTGTTCACGCTCGGCGCCTTGATGCTCAATCAGATCCACACCGACCTTTACCAAGCCAAGGTGCAGAAAACCCAGCACGTGGTACAGACCGCCAGCGGCGTGCTGAGCTACTACCATGGCCTGGAAACCGCTGGCACCCTGACCCGTGATGCCGCGCAAAAGCAGGCCCTCAGCGCCGTGCGTGGCCTGCGCTATAACCAGAGTGACTATTTCTGGATCAACGACCTGACGCCCGTGATGGTCATGCACCCGGCCAACCCGAAGCTTGAAGGCCAGAACCTCTCGGCCATCCGTGACCCGAACGGCTATGCGCTGTTCAACGAGATGGTTGCCATCGCCAAATCCAAGGGCGCAGGCATGATCAACTACCTCTGGCCGAAGCCGGGCGCCGAGGCCCCGGTGGGCAAGACCTCCTACGTCCAATTGTTCGAGCCTTGGGGCTGGATCATCGGCTCTGGCGTGTATGTGGATGACGTCGAGGCCGAGTTTCTGTCCCAGGTAATCAAGGCTTCGGTGGTCGGTCTGATCATCACCCTGCTCATGGGCCTGCTGTTGACCCTGATCGTGCGCAGCATCGTCGGCCCCCTGCAGGAAACGGTGAACGCCATGGCCAACATCGCCAGTGGCGAAAGTGACCTGACCCGCACCCTCGACACCCACGGCCAGGACGAAGTCACGCAACTGGCTCGGCATTTCAACGCCTTTACCGCCAAGTTGCGGCACGTGGTGACCCAATTGCAAGCTTCGGCCAGTGCACTGGGGCAATCCTCCAGCGAATTGGGCAACGACGCAGCGCAGGCGCAGGAACGCAGCCAGCAGCAGTCGCAACAAATGGAGCTGGTGGCTACCGCGATCAATGAAGTGACCTATGGCGTGCAGGACGTGGCCAAGAATGCCGAGCACGCGGCCAGTGAGATGCGCGACGCCGAATCCCAGGCCCAGCAAGGCCAAGTCAACATCGATGGCAGCCTGCAGCAGATCGACCACCTGTCCCAGACCATCGACCAGGCGGTGGAAGTGATCCGCACGCTGGCGAGTGAAAGCACCCAGATTGGCAGCGTGCTGGAAGTGATTCGCTCCATTGCCGAACAGACCAACCTGCTGGCCCTCAACGCCGCGATCGAGGCCGCCCGCGCCGGCGAACAAGGCCGGGGCTTTGCGGTGGTCGCCGATGAAGTGCGGCTGCTGGCCCAGCGTACACAGAAGTCCACTGCAGAGATCCAGGCGATGATCGAGCGCCTGCAAACCCACTCCGAAGCCGCCGTGAAAGTCATCGGCGACAGCAGCCGTGCTTCGCAACTGACCATTGAACAAGCCGGCCTGGCCGGTGCCAGCCTCAACGCCATCGGCCAGGCCCTGCGCAACCTCAACAGCCTGAACGCCTCCATCGCCAGTGCCACCCTGCAACAGGCCCATGTGGTGGAAGACATCAACCAGAACGTCACCCAGGCCGCCGGCCTGTCCCACAGCACCGCCATGGCCGCCGAGCAGTCCAGCCAGGCAAGCACCCGCCTCAAGGCATTGAGTGAACAGTTGAACGGGTTGCTCACGCAGTTCCGGGTCTAAGGATTGATGGACCCTTTGTGGGAGCGGGCTTGCTCCCTCCCACAAGGGATTCGCGGTGGACACCAAACCTGAGACCAACCCAAAACCAATGTGGAGCGAGCCGCTCGCGACAACAGCGGCCCATTCAACATTGGTATTGGAGCTGCCCACGCCATAGCGTTTACAATCGCCGCCCTCTTCTATTTCCCCAAGGAACCGCCATGTCCGGGCTTGAACTGTTTGCCGCAGCCCTCGGCGTAATCGCTGTCTGGTTGACCGTCAAGCAGAACCCCTGGTGCTGGCCGATCGGCCTGGTCATGGTGTTGCTGTACAGCTGGATTTTTTTCGAGGTGAAGTTGTACTCGGACATGCTGCTGCAAGTTGTCTACGCGGTGCTGCAACTCTACGGTTGGTGGCAATGGACCCGCGCCGGGCACAATCATGATGGACGCCAGGTCAGCCACCTCGGCGGCTCGTCAGTGCTGCTCGGCCTGGCCATTGGTGCGGCAGGCAGCCTGCTGTTGGGCGCCGCCATGGCCCACTGGACCGATGCCGCCCAGCCCTGGCTCGATGCCGCGCTCACCGGTTTCAGCCTCGTGGCCCAGTGGTGGATGGCGCAAAAACGCGTGCAATGCTGGCCGCTGTGGATTGCCCTGGACGTGATTTTCGTCGGCCTGTTCATCTACAAGGGCTTGCACCTGACCGCCGCACTCTATGCCCTGTTCACCCTGCTGGCCGTGCAAGGCTGGCGGCAATGGCGCGCCGACCCGGCCCTGCGCGCATGAAGGTGGTGGTGCTGACCGGCCCGGAATCGAGCGGCAAGAGTTGGCTGGCGACGCAATTGCAGGAGCACTTTGGTGGCGTGCGGGTGGATGAATACGTGCGCCATTTCATGGAGCAGACCCAGCGCGACACCTGCCTGGCCGACATCACCGACATCGCCGCCGGCCAACTGGCCTGGGAAGATGAAGCACGGGCCCGCCGGCCCGCGCTGTTGATCCTCGACACTCACCTGCTGAGCAACATCCTCTGGAGCCAGACCCTGTTCGGCGACTGCCCGGACTGGCTCGAGCCGGCCCTGCTGGCCCGCCATTATGACCTGCACCTGCTGCTGAGCCCCGAGCAGGTCGAATGGACCGGCGACGGTTTGCGTTGCCAGCCCGAACTGGCAGAACGGCTGGCGTTTTTTGAAGCGATCGAGGCTTGGCTCAGTCACCATCGACAACCCTTCCAGATTATTGAAGGTGATTGGGTACAACGCCAACAACAGGTGTTCACAGCCATTTGCCGCCTGCTTGATGCCGGACCACAAGGATGATCTGTTTCATTCTTGAAACAACGCAGTCACTCCAGAGCCGGATCCAACGCCGCTTCACCGGATTGCCATCAAGACTGTCAAGCTTCTGAAACACCTGCCCAAAAGCCTGGATCCAGAGCCCTGGAACAGTATGTGACCGATTGGTCACCCTCCCCCTTGTCTCAACGCTGAAACAGATTCGTCCCACGGCACGCCACCCACAAATACAACTCATTGAATTAAAAGGATTTTAGAAACTCGGCACGACACCTGCTCTGCCCCTCTTCGCACGCTGGACCAGGGCCAGCCCACCGAAGAAGGAATTGATGCCGTGGGGACTTTCGAGAGAAGTTTGACCTGTCTGCTGTTGATCGGCTGCGCCGCCAGCGCAACGCTCAGTCTGCCAGTGCAGGCTGAGGGCAACGGCGTCATTGTGCTCAACCGTGACGTGCAGCCCATCGCAATTGGTCGCAACGGTGGCAAAGACCCCTACCCGACCACCGTCAATGCCAACCCCTCCGAACGAATCAACCAGGCGACCGCCAGCACCGAACTGAGCGATGGCGAATTCGCCGCCGTGGCCAGCGGCTCGTCGATCCGCAACACCATCAATCCCAATACCAGTGTGCAAGGCCTGAACGTCGTGACCAACCCCAACGGTATGCCAGGCATGAGTGCCGGTCACGGTGGCGGTAGCGGCGGCGCGATCTCCGGCACCATCAACCGCTCGTTGAGTTCTGGCCTGGCTCCGCTGGGTCGGCTGGCGGGAGGCCAGTGAGATGAAGCCAGCCTTGTTTCTTCTCGCCCTGTTCATGCTTTCCCTGCTCAGCTCTTTCAACGTATTTGCCGATTCGGGTGTTGCAGCGGTCAGCAGCGCCAACCTGCAGGATTCCGGCAGCCATTACACCGGCAACTTCAACGTCAACCAGGCGGCCGGCGACCAGACCCAGCAAACCAACGCGCGGGCCATCGCCATCGGCAGCCACGCCCAGGCCAGCACGAGCGTGCAGCAACGCGTCGACACGCCGGCCAACCCCTCCATGAATGCCACCGCTCGAATCGGCGGCCACTCCTTTACCAATGGCAACGGTGTGCTGGGCGTCAACCAGTCCGCCGGGGCCAACAACCAGATGGCCAATGTCATGCGGGTGGGCATCAGTGCCCATCCGCAGAGCATTGACGACAGCGCCCTGTCTCAACAGAACGTGGCGTTGCTACCGAACTCAGGAGCAACTGGCGCCCCAACCGGCAGTCGCCAGGTCGTTACCAGCGACCAGGCCTTCACCGGCAGCCGAGGGGTAATCCAGGTGAACCAGAGCGCCGGGGTGGGAAACCGTATGGCTAACACCCTGAGCATCCGGGTTGCTGATTGACCCGTAGGCTACATAAGAAAGTACTGACACTTAACCAACGACACGCAAGGAGAAACACCATGAAACCTACAATGGCACTCAAACCATTGGTTTTCGCTCTCGCCGCTGTCATGGCAATGGCTGCACAAGCTCAAGGAAACGGCAACGGGTACGGCAATGATCATGGCCACCATGGTCCCAAAGGCCCAACATGGGAAGAACAGCTTTCCATCAACGCCAGCGCGATGGCTACCGTGATGGATGAGCAGAACAGCGACGGCAACGAGGTGCTCAACCAGGGCACTAAGAACACCGCCGAAGCTACCGATTCCCTCAATGGCAGCAACGGTAACATGGGGGCGAACATCGCCGCTGGCGACGGTAACCAACAAGACAACGCCGCAGCGCTGGCTACCGCTGACGAAAGCTTCATCTTCGGCTCGGCTGTCGCCGCCTCAAGTGCCACGCAAACCAATACCAACAACTATGTAAAAAACAACTCGACCCACAACAACGCCTCGCTCACCAACGCGGGCAACAATGGCTCCGGCAACATCGGCATCAACGTGACCGCCGGGAACTTCAACCAACAGAAAAACAACCTGGCCATCGCAGTGTCGGGTGGCCGTGTCGCACAGGCCTCTGCCGAGGCCAATCAGTCCTCCACTGGCCTGGTGGTCGACAACAAAGGCGTGCGGACCTACAAGACCGACACCCTCACCAGCACCTCAAGCGCGTCCGGCACATTCAAGGCCAAAGGCACCGGCACCGTCGAAGACGACGGCGGCTGGGGCAACAAAGGCGGTTACGGCGGCGGTCACGATGACGACAAGTTCAAGTTCTCCGCTGTGGGAACCTTTGAACTGGCCGGCAGCAACACCCAGCAGGTGCTGACCCGCGACGGTTGGAAAAACCCTGTGATCAACAACGCCACCATGACCAACTCCATGAACGGCTTCTCCGGTAACGGCGGCGCCAACGTGTCGGCAGGCGTGGGCAACCAGCAGAGCAACTCGCTGTCCATCGCGGCCGGCTGCAAGGCTTGCATGTAAAAAAGTCCCCCTGTGGGGGTAGTAGCTCTGTAGGAGCATCGCTTGCACGCGATTGAGGTCGTCACATACGGCCCCTCTGCTGGCTTTAAAACCGCTATCGCGAGCAAGCTTTGCTCCCACAGGCTCGTTTCCACAGGGAGCTTTTCCTGGATGCCCACTAGGCGGATTGATCATGCGTGTCACTGCCGTTTCCCTGCTGCTCTGCCTGGCCTGCACGGCCGAGGCCGCGCAGATACCGGTCGCTGCCCTACCAGGCGGCATGCTGGTCTACAAACCGGTGCAAAGCATACGCGAGCGCAAATTCAGCGACATCGTCGAACAGAAAACCGATTTCAGTTGCGGCGCCGCCGCGCTGGCAACGGTGTTGCGCCAGGCCTATTGGCTTGACGTCGATGAAGAGCACGTCATCAAAGGCATGCTGGTCAATGCCGATCAGAACCTGGTACGTACCCAGGGTTTTTCCATGCTGGACATGAAGCGCTACGTGGAAGCCATCGGCATGCGCGCCCGAGGCTACCGGATACCGCCAGAGAAACTCGAAGCGGTGACGATCCCGGTGGTGGTCCTGATGGAAATACGTGGCTACAAACACTTCGTGGTGTTGCAGCGGGCCGACAAGCAATGGGTCTACATCGGCGACCCGGTGCTGGGCCACAAGCGCTACGCCCATGATGATTTCGTCAAAGGCTGGAACGGCATCGTCTTCGCGATCGTCGGCCCGGGCTACGACAAGACCAATGCACTACGCAGCCCTCCTCAACCCCTGACAGCCCGTAACAAGCTGGACGGTTTCAACCCGGTCAGGGATGCGGAACTGATGGATTTCGGCTTCATACAGAGCGACTTCTTTTAATCGCCGACTTAACTGCCAACATAAGTATCAGAGGAGCAGGATGCTCCGGGAGCAGCACATGAAAACCTCACACTGGCTGTCGCTGGCCTGCCTGCTCGCGACCGCCTCGGGCTATGCCCATGCCGGCTTCAAACCCATCGAAGTCAAGGACCAGGAGCTTGCCGAGCTGCGCGGTCGTTATGTCATGCCCGGCAGAGTCATCAGCTTCGGCATCGTCATGAGCAGTACCTGGCGCAACGCCAGCGGCGACTTGATCGGCGCCACCAGCACCATGCAGATCCAGGCTGCCACCGTCAAACCCCAGTTTTATGTCTCCACCATCAAGCAGACCGGCAATGGCAGCGCCCCGCAACAGGGCAGCGGCAACATTACCGGTGGCGCCGGCCTTGGCACGAGCCAGGGGGTGACCCAGAGCGTACGCGCCGCCGGCGACGGCAACACGGCCTACAACAACGTCAACATCAACGTAAAAGAGAGCAGCCAAGCGCCGGCGCTCATGCCTTCCCAAGGCCAGTTGCTGACCAAGGGCCAAACCATCAGCGGCAGCAATTCCGCCGGCAGCATCGCGGTCACCGCCACCGGCAGCGGCGTGCAGATGGCGATCCAGGCCAACCACAACCAGGGCAGCACCCTGCAACAAGTGGCCCAGGGCGGCTTGCTGCAAAACACTCGCCTGCTGGGCAACAGCAACCTGGTCAACAACATGACGCAGCTCAACGTGGTGCTGAACAGTAACGGCCCCAGTGCCGGCGCGTTGGACTGTAACCTGACCCAACTACGCGGCCTGCGTAACCTCGGTTATTGAACTACGCTGATTTGCGACCATTGGGTAAATAGGGGCGGCATATTTCATGTATCGATCCGTATCGTTGCGCGCTGTGATGTGTTTAAGCACGTTGTTCCCGGCGACCGTGTTGCAAGCGGCCCCGGATGCGGACATCGAGGCCCTGAAACAGGAACTTCTCGAGCTCAAGCAAAGATACGAGGTCCAGCAGAAGGCCTTGGCGGTGCTTGAACAGAGAGTTCGTCAGGTGGAGGATCAACCCGCCGCTCCACCGCCCAAGCGCCTGGCCAAATCCCCGGCCGACATGAAAGGCAACCAGACCGTGGCCGGCGGCGGTGCGGCAACGGCTGGCGGCAGCGGTTATGGGCAGTCCCTGGCCGATGATTCCCAGCCGGCCCAGAGCGTCTCCAACCTCTATGACGAGGCCAGCGGCTTCTTCGGCGGCGGCAAATTCAGTTTCGAGACCGGCGTGACGTATTCGCGATACGACACGCGACAACTGATCCTCAACGGTTTCCTGGCCCTGGACTCGATTTTCCTGGGCAACATCAACCTCGACCGGATCAAGGCCGACACCTGGACGCTGGACCTCACCGGTCGCTATAACTTTGACAACCGCTGGCAGTTCGACCTCAACGTCCCGGTGATCTACCGCGAATCCACCTATCAGTCAGGCGGCGCGAACAACGGCGCAGCCGGTGTCACCAGCGAAGAAACCGTGACCCAGGACCCCACCATCGGTGACGTCAACTTCGGTATCGCCTACAAGTTCATGGATGAGTCGATCAACGCCCCGGATGCGGTGGCTACCCTGCGGATCAAGGCCCCCACCGGCAAGGACCCGTTCGGCATCAAGCTGCGCCAATCCCAGGCCAACACCAACCTGTTCGTGCCAGAGGACCTGCCTACCGGCAACGGCGTGTGGTCGATCACGCCCGGGCTTTCGCTGGTCAAGACCTTCGACCCGGCCGTGCTGTTCGGCAGCCTTTCCTACACCCATAACTTCGAAGAATCGTTCGACGACATCAGTTCCACGGTCAACCAGAAGGTCCCGGGCAAGGTGCGAATCGGTGACAGCTTCCAGATCGGCGCGGGCATCGCCTTTGCCTTGAACGAGAAGATGAGCATGTCATTCTCGGTCTCTGACCTGATCCAAAAGAAAAGCAAGCTCAAACAGGACGGCGGCGATTGGGAATCGGTGACGTCCAGCGACGCCAACGCCGGCTACTTCAACATCGGCATGACCGTCGCCGCGTCCGACAACCTGACCATCGTGCCCAACCTGTCCATCGGGCTGACCGACGATGCGCCGGATTTCACCTTTAGCCTGAAGTTTCCGTACTACTTCTGATGCCCTCTGGGGTATGTGAAGGACACATATCCAAGGACACTGCCCCCCTGTGGGAGCGAACTTGCTCGCGATAGGGCCCTTTCAATCAGCATGGATGTGAATGAAAGACCGCCATCGCGAGCAAGGGTGTTTGTACCGGCTTGAGTCATCGGATCTGATGCTTGTGCAGCAGACGATAGAACGTCGGCCGGGACACGCCCAGCACCCTGGCGGCCACGCTCAGGTTGTCACTGTGACGGTTGAGCACATCGCTCAGGGCCTGGCGCTCGGCGCGGGTCTTGTAGTCCTCCAGCGTGCCCATCGGCGCCACGACGCCATGGTAGCTGGCCAGGCCCAGGTCCCTGGCTTCGATTTGGCGCCCTTCGGCCAATACCAAACCGCGACGGACGCGGTTGGCCAGCTCCCGCACATTGCCAGGCCATTTATGCATACCCATCGCCACCAAGGCATCCTCACTGAAGCTACGGGGACGGCGGCCGGTTTCCTGGCTGTAGAAATGGGAGAAGTGGTTGGCCAGCATCGCCAGGTCACCATGGCGTTCGCGCAGCGGCGCCATCACCACCTGCAACACGTTCAAGCGGTAATACAGGTCCTCGCGAAACCGCTTGTGCTCGATGGCCGCCTCAAGGTCCACATGGGTGGCGGCCAAGACCCGCACATCAACCGCAATCGGCTGGCTGCCACCGACCCGCTCAATGTGTTTCTCTTGCAGGAAACGCAGCAGATTGGCTTGTAGCTCCAACGGCAGGTCGCCGATTTCATCGAGAAACAGCGTGCCACCGTGGGCCGCCTCGATGCGCCCGACCTTGCGTTGGTGGGCCCCGGTGAACGCGCCTTTCTCATGCCCGAACAATTCGGACTGGATCAGGTGCTCCGGGATGGCGCCGCAGTTGATGGCGATGAACGGCTTATTACGACGGTGAGACTGATAATGCAGGGTGCGCGCCACCAATTCCTTGCCAGTACCGCTCTCACCCCGAATCAATACCGGCGACTCGGCGGGCGCCAGCTTGCTCAACAATTTGCGCAGTTCGCGAATCGGCTTGCTGTCGCCCAGCAGTTCATGTTCTGGCTGGTCAATATGGATCGAACCCTGACCCCGCAGGCGCGCCATGCCAAACGCCCGGCCCAGTGTCACTTGGACCCTGGACACGTCGAACGGCAAGGTATGGAAGTCGAAAAACCATTCGCAGACAAAATCACCAACGTTTTGCAGGCGCAACACTTCCTGGTTGAGCACGGCGATCCATTCGGTGCCACTACGGCTGATCAACTCCTTGACCGCTTCCGGGCGCTCCAGGTGAAAAGGCTGCAGCCGCAAAAGGCCGACGTCACACGTCCTATCGCTGGCGTGTTCGAGGGAGCAACTGTCCACATCCCAGCCGATGGTGCGCAGACCTGGCAATAAGCGATGACAATCATCGCAGGGATCAACCACGAGCAGACGACGTGACGCACTGGCTTCGATCATGACTGATCCTTGGCGCCAAAATAAGGAAATATGAGTAGAAACAGGCGTTTGGCAAACCTGCATGTAACAGTAGCAAGAAGTTGACGCACCCTTGTATCAATTGATTATCGAGAGTGCATCAAACTGGTTATAAGCAAGCACCCCGTTAGTTATTGCAGGTTTGTTTCTTTCAGGCAGCTTTCAAACAAAAGCCAAAAAGCCTGGTCTGAAAGAAAATCGAAATTTATTTAAATAATGTGTGACCCGCCTGCAGGTTCGGGACATCAGTACAAGTAACCAGCCGCACGGTACGCCCAACCGACGGCACATCATTTGTTTGGGCACACTTAAGAGAAAACGCCATGAACGCCCCGCTCCGTATCAACGAAGCTCTTTTGATTGCCGACCGCGCATTCCGTCCTTTCCAATGCGTGGCCTGGGCTCCACAAGACGGTAACGGTGAACTTAGCCTGACCGTCATCGACCGCACCAATGCACATATTGGCCGCACCAAGATTCCAAGCAGTGCCTATACCGACCCGATCAAACTGGCCGACCTGTTGAAACAGGCCCGTGCCGAACTGAGCCAGGAAGGCTACACATTGCAATCGTGGTCGATGCCTGAATAACCACTGATAAAGCCTGTTATCGATTGCAGGCTTGGCTCTGGGTTGTAAAGCCATCGTTATGGCACGAATCGCTGCTGTTTCTGTAGAACATGACAGTTGTGCATTGTCACATTCAGGGATTGAATGTTGCCCTCATGCAGTCGTCGCCCTTTCGGGCCGCTCGACACGCAAGGAGAGGCAGGCATGCTCGATCAGTTCGCATTTGTGCCCCCCAGGGCCATGGCCCACGCCGGGCAACTTGACCCAGGCTTTGCCGCCAACGGCAAAGCCTGGGTTCATTTCGAAGACAGCACCTCGAGCCTCACCACCGGGTTGACCCTCGATCACGCCGGACGAATCCTGGTGGCAGCCAGAATCGAGACGGCCCACGGCAGCCGGTTTGGGCTGGCGCGACTCAATCATGACGGTTTGGCCGACCCGGGCTTCGGCACTCGCGGCTGCGTGATCGGCGCGTTCGAACACGGTTTCGAAGCGACGGCGAGCAAGGTGATCGTGTTGCCCGACGGGCATATCCTGCTGTCCGGCCTGCATTACGAAAGCAACGACCACACCCTTCCCGCCCTGGCGCTGTTCGACCAGCAGGGCCGCGCCGTTCAAGGCTTCGGCAATGCCGGTCGGCACATCATCAGGCTTTGCGGCAATCTCTCCCAAGGCCTGCGCGACCCCTGGCTGCCGCCCGGCGTGCCGGGGCTCGAGGCTTGCGACATGCAAGTGCAGGCCGATGGCCGGATCCTTGTGCTCGCCAACCACCACTATCAATTGTCCGACCATGTCGGCGTACTGATCCGGCTCTTGCCGGACGGGGCATTGGATACCTCGTTCAACGGTCGTGGTTTCGTAATGGTCCGGCGCTTGTTGAAAAACACCTGGCTCGGCTGCCTGGTGCTCCAGGCTGACGGCCATATTGTCGTCGGCGGCGCCATCGACTTGCCCCAGCATGGCTTGATTGCCCGTTACGACAGCAGCGGCCAACTCGATGACAGCTTCGGCGAAAACGGCTTCCTGTCCATCCTGGCGCAGGGTCACAGCGTGATGGTCAGCCAGGTCGTTCAGGATGCGAACGGTGATCTGCAGGTGTTCGGCAGCAGCCGTGATCCAATGCATAGCCTGTCGCTGAAAGTTCGCCCCGACGGCAAGCCGGACCGTCATTGCAACCAGGGCCAGTGCCGGCTCATGACAATTGGGCACAACGCCAGCCAGTGGACCGCCGCCCAGCTTCAATCAGACGGAAAACTGGTGACCGCCGGCGCCACCATTGGCGGTATCGAGGCCGATTTCGTACTTGCCCGACATTTGCCAGATGCCAGCCTCGACCCGGATTTCGGCCAGGGCAAAGGCTGGGTTCGCACTCGACTCGGCTACAGCCTGGACACCGCCACCACCCTGGCTATGCAGGCTGATGGAAGAATCCTGGTGGGCGGTTATTCGCTCCAGGGGCATTATCGAGCGGTGGTTTCGCGGTATTGGGGCTGAGTCGGATTGTCATGGGCGAACGGTATTTATTCTTACGCTTGATATTCCTCATTTCTTACGGCAAGTTGCGCGCTTCTAATTAAAAGGAGCGGCCGATGTCCGGTTCAATGGCTCAAGCGTTCGCGCACAACTTTCTTGGGCACTCACCTCGCTGGTACAAGGCGTGCATCATCACCTTCCTGATCCTCAATGCCGTGGTGTTATGGACCCTGGGCCCGGTCATTACCGGCTGGATGCTGGTGTTGGAGTTCATCTTCACCCTTGCCATGGCCCTTAAATGCTACCCGCTGATGCCGGGTGGGCTGCTGGTGATCGAGGCGCTTGCGCTGGGTTTGACCACGCCCAAGATGCTCTACGATGAACTGCTTCACAACTTTCCGGTGATCCTGCTGCTGATGTTCATGGTGGCGGGGATCTATTTCATGAAGGATCTGCTGCTGTTCCTGTTCTCGCGCCTGCTTTTGGGGGTGCGCTCCAAGGCGATGCTGTCCTTGATGTTCTGCTTTCTCTCGGCGTTCCTGTCCGCGTTCCTTGACGCATTGACCGTCACCGCGGTGATCATCAGCGCCGCGGTGGGCTTCTATGCGGTGTATCACCGCGTGGCTTCGGGCAACGATCCGCGCAAGGACAGCAATGTCGATGAAGACCACGATCTGCCGTCGCGTCATCATGAAGATCTCAATCAGTTTCGTGCCTTTCTACGCAGCCTGCTCATGCATGGCGCCGTAGGCACGGCGCTGGGCGGTGTATGCACCCTGGTTGGCGAACCACAGAACCTGTTGATTGGCCATGAGTTGGACTGGCACTTTGTAGAGTTCTTTTTGAAGGTCGCGCCCGTTTCGGTGCCCGTACTGATAGCCGGGCTGCTGACCTGCCTGGCGCTGGAAAAGCTGCGCTGGTTTGGTTACGGCACGCTGTTGCCAGAAAGTGTACGCACCATCCTGGCCGACTATGCCGAGCAGGACAACCGCGAACGCACCGCACGGCAACGAGCGGCGTTGATCGTCCAGGGTATCGCCGCGCTGATTCTGATCGTGAGCCTGGCGCTGCACCTTGCCGAAGTCGGCCTGATTGGCCTGATGGTCATCGTGTTGATTACCGCCTTCACTGGGATCACTGACGAGCACCGGCTCGGCAACGCATTCAAGGAGGCCTTGCCCTTCACCGCCCTGCTGGTGGTGTTCTTCGCAGTGGTGGCGGTCATTCACGACCAGCATCTGTTCACGCCGCTGATCCAATGGGTCCTGGCCCTGCCCGCCGATCAACAGCCCGGCATGCTGTTCATTGCCAACGGCCTGCTGTCGGCCATCAGCGACAACGTATTCGTGGCAACCGTCTACATTACCGAGGTGAAGCAGGCCTTCGTCTCCGGCCAAATGAGTCGTGAGCATTTGGAGACCCTGGCGGTGGCCATCAACACCGGCACCAACCTGCCGAGCGTCGCCACACCCAACGGCCAGGCTGCGTTCCTGTTCCTGCTGACCTCGGCAATCGCCCCGCTGATTCGCCTGTCCTATGGCCGGATGGTCTGGATGGCTGTGCCCTACACCGCGGTGATGGGTGGCTTGGGCTGGTACGCGGTGACTTACTGGCTGTAAGCAAGTTCCTAGTAGGAAACCTTGCTCCCGCTGGCCTGCAGGAGCCGCGCAGGAGCTGTGTAGGAGCTGTGTAGGAGCTGTCGAGTGCAACGAGGCTGCGATCTTTCCCCAGACGCTTGAATCCCAAGCGAAAGATCAAAAGATCAAAAGATCGCAGCCTCCGCCAGCTCCTACAGCCCAGCGGGACCATGTCCCTCGCCACAAAGGCCAGTACATCCTACCGCGACAAGATGTAGCGCTCGATCGCCAGCGCTGCACCGTCATCAATAACGGCAGCGGTAATGACATCCGCTTGACGCCGGATCGCTTCCTCCGCCTGCCCCATCGCAATGGACAATCCCGCGCGGTGGAACATCGCCGGATCGTTGCCTCCGTCGCCCATGGCCGCCGTCTGTTCCAGCGGCACATCGAGGAAGGCTGCCAGGGTCGACAGCGCTTCTCCTTTGTTCGCCTTCATGGCCGTCACATCCAGGTAGATCGGTTGCGAACGCGACACTTGGGCCTGGCCCTTGAGCAGCGGATGCAACCGCGCCTCCAGCTCCACCAGCAAGTCCGTGTTGGCACTGGTGGCGACGATCTTATCGATCCGCTCCAGGTAAGGCTCGAAGCTTCCTACCTCTACGGGTGGGTAGCCCAAGCCACGCGTCTCCACCGGCACCATCGGACCGTTGGCGTCGCGCACCAGCCAGTCGCCATCGGCAAATACCCAGACTTCGATGCCGGGCTGATCGGCATACAGGGCCAGCGTCGCCAATGCCGCTTCGGGTGGCAGGTAATGGACCGCCAGAAAGCTGCCGTCAGGATGAACCAGCGTGCCGCCATTGAATGCCGCCGTGGGCAGGTCGACGCCCAGGGCCTCGATCTGCTGCAACATGGCCCGCGGCGGGCGCCCGGTGGCGAGACTGAACAACACACCGGCCTCACGCAATGAGCGAACCGCTTCAATGGTGCGCTGGTTCAGGCTGTGGTCGGGCAACAGCAATGTGCCGTCCATGTCGCTGAGCAGGAAACGGATGGGATGCTTCATCAGATCACTCATCCGAGGTCGTGCCAGACGCGACTGTCGCGGCCAAGCAAGTCATCGGCGGCTGCCGGGCCATCTTCGCCGGCCTTGTAGGGCTGGACCGCTGCGTCCTGCTGCCAGGCATCGAGGAACGGTTGCACGGCGCGCCAGCCGTTTTCGATATTGTCGGCACGCTGGAACAGCGTCTGGTCGCCGGTCAGGCAATCGTAGATCAGGGTTTCGTAACCTGTGGAGGGCTGCATTACGAAGAAATCCTTATAGGCGAAGCCCAACTCGATATTGGCCATGTCGAGTGCCGGCCCCGGCCGCTTGGCCAGCAGGTCGAACCACATGCCTTCATTGGGCTGAATCTGGATTCTCAAGTGCGTAGGTTGCAATTCGTCGACGTCGGTGTCGCGAAACTGCGCGTAAGGTGCTGGCTTGAAGCAGATGACGATCTCCGTGTCCCGCACGCTCATGCGTTTGCCAGTGCGCAGGTAAAACGGCACGCCGACCCAACGCCAGTTGTCGATCATGACCTTGAGGGCAACGTAGGTCTCGGTGCTGCTGTCGGGCGCCACGTTGGCCTCCTGGCGATAACCGCTTACCGCCTTGCCACCGACTTCACCGGCCGTGTACTGGCCTCGGACCGAGTTGGCCCGGGCCTGCTCTACCGACCAGGGCCGGATCGCCCCGACGACCTTGGCCTTTTCCCCGCGCACGGCGTCGGCGCCAAACGCCGCTGGCGGCTCCATGGCCACCATCGCCAGCAGTTGGAAAAGATGATTGGGCACCATGTCCCGCAGGGCACCGGTGTGTTCATAAAAACTGCCACGGGTTTCCACACCGACGGTTTCGGCGGCGGTGATTTGTACGTGGTCGATGTAGTGGTTGTTCCAGAACGCCTCGAACAGGCTGTTGGAGAAACGGCTGACCAGAATGTTCTGCACCGTTTCCTTGCCCAGGTAATGGTCGATGCGATAGATCTGTTTCTCGCTCATGACCTTGAGCAGGCAGGCGTTCAACGCTTCGGCGGTGTGCAGGTCGGAGCCGAACGGTTTTTCGATCACCACCCGCCGGAAGGCCCCCTCCTGCTCCTGAAGCAGCCCGGCCGCACCGAGGCGGCTGACCACTTCACTGAAAAAGCGCGGCGCGGTCGCCAGGTAGAACACCGCGTTGCCAGTGCCGCTGGCAGCGATTTTCGCCGCCAGCGCCTGGTAGGTGCCCTCATCGAGGAAATCACCCTGGACGTAGCTGATGCCACGGGCCAGCTTGGCCCACAGCGCTGGGTCGAGCGCCCGGTCGGCATCGCCTCCCTTGCTCGCCGCTTCGTTACGGATGAAGTCCTCGAGTTTCTTGGCAAAATCCACATCGCTGATGGCGTTGTGGTCAACCCCGATGATGCGCAGCCCATCACCCAGCAGACCGTCACGACTGAGGTGGTAAAGCGCCGGCATCAGCAGACGCTTGACCAGATCGCCATGGGCGCCGAACAGAAACAACGTGGTCGGCGGCGCGGGTTCTGCCTTGGATTTGCTGCTGATCGAGGTCATTTTTTCGGCGTCTCCACGTGCCCGCCAAAGCCGAAGCGCATGGCTGAGAGCATTTTGTCACCGTACGTGCTTTGCTGACGCGAGCGGAAACGGGCAAACAACGAACTGGACAGCACTGGAACCGGCACCGCTTGTTCGATGGCAGCCTCGATGGTCCAGCGCCCTTCACCGCTGTCGGCGACTTCGCCGGAAAAACCGTCCAGTTTCGGATCGCTGGCCAGCGCGTCGGCGGTCAAGTCCAGCAACCAGGACGACACCACACTGCCGCGACGCCAGACTTCGGCGATATCCGCCACGTTCAGGTCGAAGCGCTGCTCCGGTGGCAGGCTTTCGCTGGATTTGGTCTTGAGGATGTCAAAGCCCTCGGCGAAGGCTTGCATCATTCCGTATTCGATGCCGTTGTGGATCATCTTCACGAAATGCCCCGAACCGGCCGGGCCCGCGTGGATGTAGCCACGTTCGGCGCGGTCATCGTCGGATTTACGGTCACGGGTGCGCGGGATGTCGCCCATGCCAGGGGCCAGGCTGTCGAACAATGGGTCCAGGCGTTTCACCACGTCGGCATCACCGCCAATCATCATGCAGTAACCGCGCTCCAGGCCCCAAACGCCACCGGAGGTGCCGACGTCGATGTAGCTCAGGCCTTTTTCCGACAGGGCCTGGGCCCGACGGATGTCGTCCTTGTAGTACGTGTTACCGCCGTCAATGATCACATCGCCCGGCTCAAGCAGTTCGCTCAGGTCGTTGATGGTGTCTTCGGTAGGGGCGCCGGCCGGCAGCATGACCCAGACCGCCCGTGGTTTCTCCAGGCCCGCGACCAGCGCAGGCAGGTCCGCGACGCCCGTCGCGCCTTCCTGGCGCAGGTTTTCGACAAAAGCGGCATTGCGGTCATAGACGACAGTGGTGTGCCCATTGAGCATCAGGCGCCGCGCAATATTGCCGCCCATGCGGCCCAGTCCAATGATCCCGAGTTGCATGTGCTGATGCTCCCTACTACAAATAAAGGTGTGTCAAAGGTTTAGCTCAAAGTGACTTGTGGAGGTTAGTCCAGAGCATTGCTGCATAGTTTCCGGGTAAATCGCCCGATCACAAAGGATAACGTTCAAAAACCGGCCGAAGACACGATGACCATGAAAAATAAAAAAGTTCCATTCACGAGCAAAAGTATTCAGAATCGGCGCCGATAAAGAGGTGTCGACCAAAAAACTGGCGACATCTCTCTAGTTGATGTACGCCATTTGCGAGGTGAGCAATGGACCCTGTCGTTACCGCACGTCCTCCCCAAACCCTTTATGTGACCATTCGTCGCGATGAATTGCGCCTGCTCAAGGAAGAACGCGATCTGCTGCTCGATGAAGTGACGCAATTGCGCATGCAGTTGCAACACGCACAACTGCCCTACCAGAGCCAGTCCCTGGCTCGGTAACCGCCCCAGAGGGTAGGAGCTGGCGAAGCCTGCGATCTTTTGATCTTGATCTTGATCTTGATCTTTCGCTTGAGATTCAAGTGTCTGGGGAAAGATCGCAGCCTCGTTGCACTCGACAGCTCCTACATAGCTCCTACATAGCTCCTGCAGGCGAAGACCCGCGGAAGCAAGCTCCCTGGCCACAGGATGGGAGCCTCTTCGCCTGTGTTGCTAACGGCTTATTCCCTTCCCTGCGATTTGTATCCGAAAAACTCACAAACTTTTCACAACCGGCTCGCGATACTCCCCGCCTTTAAGGTGCTCGGCGTATGCCTGCGGTCACCAATCCGGTGCCGACAGCTTCGTCGACAAGGTCTGGAGCGCTTGATGAGCTTGTTCAAACGCAGCAAAACGACTGCGAAAGGTTTCGATTGGGCCGGGTTCGGCTGGCTGTTTCTGTTCTTCTGGTACTTCTCGGGCATCACCCAACTGCTCATTTTGTTGAGTAACACCTCCGGCTTCACCGGCTTTCGCCAAGCGTTCGTGATGAGCGCAATATGGCTGGCGCCCCTGCTGCTCTTCCCCGCCCGCACGCGTTTGCTCGCCGCCTTGATCGGCGTGGTGCTGTGGGCCTGTTCCATGGCCAGCCTGGGCTACTTCTTCATTTACCAGCAGGAATTTTCCCAGAGCGTCATCTTCATCATGTTCGAATCGAACGTGTCTGAAGCCGGCGAGTACCTGACACAATATTTTGCCTGGTGGATGGTGGCGGCGTTCCTGGCCCACACCGCCGTCGGTTATTGGCTCTGGACCCGCCTGCGTCCGGTGTACCTGCCCCGGGGCCAGGCCATGGTCGCAGCAGTCGCCATTGTCTTGGCGGTGGTCGGTTATCCGCTGATCAAGCAGACCCAGCGTACCGGCAGCTTTGCCGGTGGCCTGGAAAAATTCGAGGATCGCATCGAGCCTGCGGTGCCGTGGCAGATGCTGGTGGCCTATCGTCGCTACGGTGAACAACTGGAGAACATGCAAGGCATGCTCCACAGCGCCAGCAAGATCGCGCCGTTGCGCAACCTCAAGGATGCCATGGCCAACGAGCCGGCAACCCTGGTGCTGGTGATCGGCGAATCCACAAACCGCCAGCGCATGAGCCTCTACGGTTACCCAAGGGAAACCACGCCGGAGCTGGACAAGCTCAAGAGCCAACTGTCGGTGTTCGACAACGTCATCACCCCGCGCCCCTACACCATCGAAGCGTTGCAGCAGGTGCTGACGTTCGCCGACGAACAGAACCCGGAGCTGTACCTGAGCACCCCGTCGCTGGTGAGCATGATGAAGCAGGCCGGCTACAAGACCTTCTGGATCACCAACCAGCAGACCATGACCAAACGCAACACTATGCTTACGACCTTTTCCCAACAGGCCGACGAGCCGGTGTACCTGAACAACAACCGCAACCAGAATGCCGCGCAGTACGATGGCGACGTGATCGAGCCATTCAACAAGGCCCTGGCCGACAGCGCCCCGCGCAAGCTGATCGTGGTGCATCTGCTCGGCACCCACATGAGCTATCAGTACCGGTATCCGCCGACCTTCAACAAGTTCACCGACCGCCAGGGCGTACCGGCGGGCGTTCGAGACGATCAGGTCCCGACCTACAACAGCTACGATAACGCGGTGCTGTACAACGACTTCGTCGTGTCCAGCCTGATCAAGGACTACGCCAAGACCGACCCCAACGGTTTCCTGCTGTACCTGTCGGACCATGGTGAAGACGTGTTCGACTCTGCGGGCCACAGCACCCTGGGCCGTAACGAAGGCAAGCCGACCGCGCCGATGTACACCATCCCCTTCATGGCCTGGGCCTCGCCCAAGTGGCGCGAAAGCCATGACTGGAACTTTGCCGGGGACCTGTCACGGCCCTACAGCAGCTCGCACCTGATTCACACCTGGGCGGACATGGCTGGCTTGAGTTTTGATGAGCTGGACCACAGCAAGAGCCTGGTCAGCGCGGACTTCAAGGCTCGCCCGCTGTTGATCGGCGATCCTTATCAAACCCCACGCAAGGCCCTGATCGACTTCAGCCTGATGCAACCCAAGGCACCGGTGGCGACAGTCGTGCAGAAATAACTGAAACCCATCAAGCCCCGCTTTACAGGGGCTTGATCCAGAACGCCATAGGCCCGTGGGCCGGGTCGAACATGCCAGCGGCAAAACCGAACTTGGCGTAACTGGCCTGGGCCACGGCATTGCCCTCGAGCACTTCCAGGGTAATCTTGCAGCAACCACGCTGGCGGGCGATGTCCTCGACCTTCTGCAGCATCTTCTGGCTCAACCCGAGGCCGCGAAAATCCTTCATGACTGCCACGTCGTGGATGTTCACCAGTGGCCGGCAGACAAAGGTTGAAAAACCTTCGAAGCAATTGACCAGTCCCGCCGGTTCGCCGTTGACGAAAGCCAGCACGCTGAAGGCATGAGGGCGCTTGGCCAGTTCCTCGGGCAGATGCAGCAGCACCTCGGCCGACAATGGATGACCGCCGCCCATTGGGTCCAGCGCATAGCCATTGAGTACGTGACGGATCGCTTCAGCGTGGACCGGGTTGGTGTAGCTGGCTTGCAGTACAAGGATGTCCTTGGCTTCTTCCATGATCTTCCATCTCACTTCGATAGTACCGGTGACTCAAGGCCAGCGGCGGGATACAGGTCAGGCCTACTGACCAAAACGTTGCATTTGCATTTCCTGGAGACGGCTGAGGGTACGGCGAAACGGGAATTGCAGATAACCCTCGGTATACAACTCATCCATCGGCACCTGGGCCGAAAGGCACAGCGGCACCTTGCGGTCATAGCATTCGTCGACCAGGGCGATGAAGCGCCTTACGCCGTCGTCATGGATCGACAACTGCGGCAATTCTCGATCACCGGCCACGACCCGCTCAACGCCGTCTTCGGTGCCGCGGGCAATGCGCCCTTCGCGCTGTTCGGCGCTCAGGCACGGCACGTCACTGAGCAGGATCACGCTGAAACGGTCGCACAGCGCCATGAAATCCAACGCCGAGAACGGTTGCTCGCACAGGTCGGGATAACGGCTCCAGAGCACGGTATCGCTGGCCTGGAGCGGTTCAAGCAGGCGATGACCGACCTCGATCGGTGCACTGCTCGACGCCTGCCCGGCGGTCAACTGGTTGAAGACATTGCCCAGCGGATCAGGTTGCCCGGGATCGCGCAGCCAATAACGCTGCTGTAATTGGCCTGGGTGCTGGCGATGATCCTGCCAACCGTTCACCGGCACGACCTGCATATATCGATTGATCGCGGTGATGGTCGGCAGGAAACGCTCACGGTTATGGCCGTTGGCATAGAGTTCTTCCGGCGGCAGGTTGGAGGTGCTGACCATCACCATGCCCAGCTCGAACATCACCTGGAACAGACGCCCGAGAATGATTGCATCGCCAATGTCGTTGACGAACAGTTCGTCGAAACACAGCACCCGTACTTCAGCGCTCAACTCCCGGGCCAGGGCCTGCAAAGGATCCGGCGTGCCGGTGAGCTGGAACGAACGCTGATGCACCCACGCCATGAAATGATGGAAGTGTTGACGACGGGCCGGCACCTTGAGGCTTTCGTAAAAACGGTCCATCAACCAGGTCTTGCCACGCCCCACAGGGCCCCAGAGATAAACGCCCTTGATCGACTTGCGACCTTCGTGCAACGCCTCGTGGCATTGCTCCAGTGTCATGATGGCCAATTCCTGGGCCTCGTCCTGGACGAAGCCGTGGTGTTCGATGGCATGCTGCCAGGCACTCAAGGGGGAGTCGAAAGTCATACGGCCCGGGTCCGAAAAACGAAGGTGGGGAGTATGCCATGACAGCGATGGCGGATGGAGCTTGCTCCTGCTGGGCTGCGTCCGTAGGAGCTGTGTAGGTGCCTGTGTAGGTGCCTGTGTAGGAGCTGTGTAGGAGCTGTGCAGGAGCTGTGTAGGAGCTGTCGAGTGCAACGAGGCTGCGATCTTTCCCGAGCCACTTGAATCCCAAGCGAAAGATCAAAATCAAAAGATCAAAATCAAAAGATCAAAATCAAAAGATCGCAGGCTTCGCCAGCTCCTACAGAGCCCAGCGGGAGCAAGCTCCCTTGCCACAATAGCGTTCTCCTGGCACAACAGCGCCAGGCGCAGAACTTAGATCGAGATATCCAACCGACTGATCTTGCCCTGCTCATTGAGCCGGAAGGTATAACGCAACTCCAGCGGGCTGCCGGGGAAAGTCCCGGAAATCAGGTTGTGCACCAATACCTTACCGGTGCGCTGCTGCACATTGAGGACCTCCACCCGCGGCTGGAAGCGCCGGGCAGTGTCTTCCATCCATTGGGCGATGGCCTGGGTGCCGACACGGTGCTGGCCTTCATCGAACACGTTGGCATCCTCGGCGAAGAAACGCGTCACCGCCGAACTGTCACGGGCATTGGCGGCCGCAATGTAGCCGGCGATGGCCGGGGCCAGGGAAGAGACGGGATTGGACATGGTACGGCTCCTTGTTTTATCGATCTGGCACCATGCTAGAACAGCACTGTGTCAGTTTTTGTCAGGAGTGAAACGCCCGGTTTCGTCCAGCTTCATCAGCGCAAACCAGTCCCGCAGCAAGTCGCTGCGTCGGCCCGGATACCGCTCGCCCTGCTCGATGGCAGAGGCAATCCGGTCGGTGCGAAAAGTCCGATAGGCGCCGCGCAATTCGCACCAGGCCACCACAACCCGCGCCTCATTGAAAAAGCCCAGGGCCAGCGGCCAGATCAAGCGTTGGCTCGGGGTCTTGTTTACGTCGGCGTAATCGATGTGCAGCTTGGCCTGGGCGCGAATGGCCTGGCGGTACACATTCAGTTCCACCGCGTTCTGCGGATAGCCATAACCCGGTGGGCCGGGCAGTACCGTGGGGTTGCGCAAGGCGTCTCGCACATCGGGAGCCAGCACTGCGGCGACCTTCGCCAGGGCGTCGGCGGCCGCTTTGCCCAGTACCTCGTCGGCACGCTGATCAACGTAGCGCAAGCCCAGCACAATGGCCTCGATTTCATCGGCGGTGAACATCAGGGGCGGCAGGAACAGGCCGCTGCGCAAGACATAACCGATACCCGCCTCACCCTGGATCGGCGCGCCGAGGGCGGTGAGTTCGGCGATGTCGCGGTACAAGGTGCGCTCGGAGACGTTCAGTTCGCCCGCCAATGTCGCAGCGGTGACCGGGCAACGCTTGCCACGCAAGACTTGCAGCAAAGTGAGCAGCCGAGAGGTACGCGACACGATGGACTATCCAGAGGGAAAAAGTTGACGCAGATTAGCAGAGGCTGGTGTCAGAAACTGTCAGGAGCCATGAACCTTGTTCTGGACCCAAAGCAGGGCGGACTTTGCCCACAAGGCCGTGGGAGCAAAGCTTGCTCGCGAAACAGACACCTCGGTTCCTGAAAGAGCGCATCGCCTTCATCGCGGGCAAGCCTTGCTCCCACTGGGTGGTTTGCCGTTGTCATGGGGCCGCTGTGGGGTATCGTGCTTGATCGCTTGCGTTTTTTCATTCATTGAGAGCCTATCCATGCGCAGAATCCTCGGCCTTTTCGTCTTCCTGATACTGCTCAGCCTGAGCGCCTGCGCCCTCTTCCCGCACCGTGACCCGCTGAACATCAACGTGGTCGGCATCGAACCCTTGCCCAACCAGGGCTTGGAGGTGCGTTTCGCCGTGAAGCTGCGCGTGCAGAACCCCAACGAAACGGCCATCGACTACAACGGCGTGGCGCTGGACCTGGAGGTCAACGGCCGTACGCTGGCGACAGGGGTCAGTGACCAGACCGGCTCGATCCCGCGCTTTTCCGAGGCAATTCTCAGCGTCCCGGTGAGCATTTCGGCGTTTTCGGTGTTGCGCCAGACCCTGGGCCTGAGCCAGACCCAAAGCCTGGACAACCTGCCCTATGTGCTCAAGGGCAAGCTCGCCGGTGGCGTATTCGGCACCCTGCGCTTCGTTGACCGCGGAACCCTCGACTTGCCGGGCTCCGCCGCCAACTGGTAATCAGGCGGTGAAGCGCACGCCGGGCTTGGCGCGCTCGTCCACCACCAGTTCGAACACATCCGGCCTGGCGTAATGCCCGACCACGTCATAGTCGTAGCGCGCCCGCACCAGTTCATCGGTATCGATTTCGGCGGTCAGTAACCCCGCCGTGTCTTTCAGCGGCCCGGCCAGCACGTCGCCCATGGGCCCCACAATCACACTGCCACCGGCAATCAACGGCCGCTCGGCCGGCCAGTTAGCAACGTCGATACCCAGGGCCTGCGGCGAAGCCTGGACCTGACAGGCACTGACCACAAAGCAGCGACCTTCGTGAGCGATATGGCGCATGGTCACCTGCCACATGTCCCGCTCATCGACGGTTGGCGCACACCAGACTTGCACACCTTTGGCGTACATCGCGGTGCGCAGCAGCGGCATCATGTTTTCCCAGCACACCGCCGCGCCGACCCGGCCGACCTGGCTGTCGATCACTGGCAAGGTCGAACCATCGCCCGTGCCCCAGATCAGCCGTTCGGTGCCGGTGGGCATCAACTTGCGGTGCCGGGCCACCAGGCCCGCATCGGGCTCGAAATACAGCGCCGTGCAGTACAGGGTGCTGCCGACACGCTCGATGACGCCCAGCACCAGGCTCGCCCCCGTACGCGCCGACAGCCCGGCCAACGCTTCGGTTTCCACGCCGGGCACGTCAATGGCATTGGCAAAATAGCGGGCAAACGCCTCGCGCCCCTCCGGCAGCCGGTAACCCAGTTGAGTCCCGAACCCCTCGCCCTTGGGATAGCCACCCAGCAGTGCTTCAGGCATCACCACCAGGCGCGCGCCGGCCTGGCGAATGGCCTCTTCGTAGGAAAGAATCTGTGCCAGGGTCTCGCCCTTGCCGCCAGGCAACGAGCCGATCTGCAGGGCAGCCACAATGGATTTGGGCATGGTTTTCAACTCCTTGATCATCAGGTGTTGCTGATTCTCAAGCAGCGGCCGATCATGAATAAAGCCCCGAATGCTGCTAAATGATATGAGCCTTATGAATATCGCCGACATCGACCTCAATCTGCTCAAGACCTTCGAAGCCCTGCACGACGAATCCAGCGCCAGCCGCGCTGCCGTGCGCCTGGGCGTGACCCAGTCGGCCATCAGCGCTGCGCTGCGCAGGCTCCGCGGTTTGTATGACGATCAATTATTCGTGCGCACGGGCCGGGGCCTGGCGCCGACGCTGCGAGCCAACCAGCTGAAGCCGGTGATCAGCGAAGCACTGGATAAATGCCGCCAGAGCCTGGCGATGGTCGACCCGGACGCCAGCCATTACGAAGGCCGCTCGGTCATCGTCGGCCTGTCGGACGATTTCGAGATTGCCCATGGGCGGCGCCTGATTGACGAAGTGGCCCGACGCGCGCCGGGCCTGCGCTTGATTTTCCGCCAGACCCACAGTCAGATCGTCGGCCGGGCGCTGATGGAGCGCGACCTTGACCTGGCGATCACGGCGGGCGGTTTCGCCCAGCGGTTGCTCAGCCGCCAGGTGTTGGGCGAAGGTGATTACGCCTGCCTCCTGGACCCGGCGAGCCTGACGCAAGGCCAACAGTCCCTCAGTTTGGAGGCGTTCGTGGCCCGTGAACATCTGCTGGTGTCTTCGGGTGGTTTCATCGGCATCACCGACGAAGGGCTGGCCGGGCTTGGCCTGAGCCGACGGGTGTGCGCCTCGACCACCCACTTTGCCGCATTGCCGTTCCTGCTCAAGGGCAGCCAGGCCGTGGCGACCATCCCGGCTCACGCCGCCCGGGCCGTCGCCGACCTCAGCGGCCTGGCCTTGCTGCCCTGCCCCCTGGCCTTGCCCCGCTACCCCATCGAACTGGGATGGCGAACCCACACGCAAATGGAACCGACAATGCTCAAGGTTCGCGAGGCCATTGCGGCAACATTCGCCTAAGGCTTACTTGTTGGCAGCCATCAGTCGATTGACTTCACTGCGCACCATGTTGGCGTACTCCGGGGGCGACATGCCGTCCAGTTCGGCACGCACCCACTCGGCCCACTTGCCCTTGCGTTTGGAGCGCTCGCCGAACAAGCGGGCAGCATCGCCCTTGGCTTTGCCCAGGTTGTTTTGCCACAGTTCAAAAAGTCGGGATTTTTCGTCTTCCAGCGCGGCGCGCTCGGCCAGGGGCTTGTCAGCCAGATTGAAGCTCATGGGAATTACCTGTTGCGTAAATAGGCGCCATCTTACACCTTGAAGGGAAACGTCTTAACCACGATTTGTGATGGGGCTGCGCTGCCAAGGCGAACGTTGCAACTTTTGTACAAGCGCAGCACTCCATTGTTCAATGCCATCATCAGCAAGGAGTACTTCAATGGCCCGTAAAAGCACCGTGCAAGCGAATGGAGAGCAAATCAAGGATCAAGCCTTCAGCGAACTGAAGGCATTGATCGAGGAGTCGGAGAAGCTGCTCAAGAGCAGTGCCTCGCTGGTGGGTGAAGAAGCTGACGACCTGCGCGGCCAGATCTCCCAGAAACTGCAGCAAGCGCTTGATTCGGTCGCCAGCGCACGGGAGCGCACACGTCCCATGGTCGACGCCACTGAGGTCTACATTGGCGGCCACCCTTGGCAGACCGTAGCAATTTCCGCGGGGTTCGGGTTGGTGGTGGGTTTGCTGCTGGGGCGGCGTTAAATAACACACACCAGCCCCTGGACCTGATGTGGGAGCGAGCTTGCTCGCGATGACGGTGTGTCAGGCAACATCTTTGCTGCTGAACCACCGCTATCGCGAGCAAGCTCGCTCCCACACAGTTTTGTGCCTAGCCTAAGGCTCCCGCCCGCAGGATCGACGCATCCTCCCCGCGATACAGCGCCTCGACCTTCACCGCCCGCCACTGCAACACTGCCCGCTGGTTGATCGAGCCCTTGTCGGTGATTTCACCGCGGTCGATGGAAGCCGGTTCATCGAGCAAGGCTATCCATTCCACGCGACTGGCGTTGCCACTGGCTTCGCGGTTCAGGCGTTGCAACCAGTCGGCGAACCATTGACGCACCGCCGCACTGGCAAGGACCTGGGCGTCGCTGGCGTCCGCGCCCAGGCCTGACAGGCGTCGGCATTCAGCAAGCCGCGGGAACACCAGCGCTCCCAGGCACTCTCGATCCGGGGCGGTGATCACCAGGTCCTGGACGTAGGGCGTGCCCTCCAGCACCGCCCGGTTGCGCAACGGCCCGACGCTGACGAATACACCGGAAGATAATTTGAAATCCTCGGCGATGCGCCCATCGAACATCAGCCCCAGTTGCGGATGGCGGGCATCGGCCAGCTTGATCGCATCTCCCGAGCAGTAGAAACCGTCCTCGTCGAACACCTCGGCAGTTTGCTGCGGCGAGCGCCAGTAGCCGGGCATGATGTGCGGCCCGCGAAAACGCCCTTCGAACTTGCCGTCCACCGGCACCAGGCGCACTTCGCAGCCGGGGGCCGGAAGGCCAATGTAGCCGGCCATGGACAACGGCCCAGTGGTGAAGGTGCAAGACGGCGCCGCCTCGGTCATGCCCAGGCCCGCCATCATGCGGATACGTTCGCCGCAGTGCTGCTCGGCGACCTTGTCCAGCCGGTCCCAGGTACTTTGGGACAGGCCCGCCGCGGCAAAGAAAAACAGGCTGATGCGCTTGAAAAAGCGCTCGCGCAACTCACCGTCCTGCTCCAGGGCGTTGACCAGTTCCTCCCAGCCCTTGGGCACGGTCAGGTAGGCAGTCGGCGAAATCTCCTTGAGGTTGCGCAGGGTTTCGGCGAAGCCCTGGGCAGTGGGTTTGCCGTCGTCCAGATAGAACGTGCCGCCGTTGTACAGCACGATGCCGACGTTGTGGCTGCCACCGAACGTGTGGTTCCACGGCAGCCAGTCCACCAGCACCGGCGGCGCCTCGCCGAATACCGGAAAGGTCTGCAGCAGCATCTGTTGATTGGCGCACAGCATACGCTGGGTGGTAATCACCGCCTTGGGCAGCCTGGTGGAGCCCGAGGTAAACAGGAACTTGGCGATGCTGTCCGGGCCGGTGGCGGCGAACGCCTGCTCGGCCTCGACGCCGCCGGGTTGGGCCAGCAGGCTGGCGAAGCTTGTCCTCGACCGGCCCGCCATTTCGCCACGCACCGTGATCAAGGGCACGTCCGCCGGCAATACGGTGCTGATCGCCCGCTCGAACGGTGCAGCTTCGCTGACAAATACCAGCCCCGGCTGCAACAGATCGCAGACGTGACGCAGCTTGGCGAAATCCTGGGACAGCAATGAATAGGCCGGTGACACCGGGCAATAGGGAATGCCGGCGTACATCGCGCCGAGGGCCATTTGCAGGTGCTCGATGTCGTTGCCGGAGAGCAGCGCCAAGGGTTTTTCCGCCGACAAACCGTAACCAAGCAGGCTTTGGGCGATGGCCCGGACACTGTCGAGCATCTGCCCGTAGCTGACTCGACGCCAGTCACCGCCCGCTTCACGGGCCGCGATAAACGTCTGCTGTGGGCGCACCTCGGCCCAGTGCACCAGACGCTCGAGCAAACGTGCCGGCAGCGGGGCCAGGGGTTCCAGCGAGCGCATGTGCAAGATGCCACGCTCTTCCCGGACTTCGACGGCAGGATGACCAATCGACACCTGGCGATACCGCCCGGCCTCGGGTCGGGAGGACGATCTGGACTCGGAACTCACGTACATTTCCTCCACCAAGGCACGCTCGGGTCGCGGTGCGAGCGGAGCGTGGCAGCACTGGGCTGCGGCCTTGTCATTATTATTCTGGCCTGCATCGGGGCGACGGCGTTCAAGGCGCGACCGCCCGCGATGCAACGGGTTTCAGATCGGGTAGTGCCGGGGACCGTTCTGCAAGGTCACCCAGCGCAACTGGGTGAAATGCTCGATGGACGCCTTGCCGCCAAAGCTGCCGTAACCGCTGGACTTGACCCCACCGAAGGGCATCTGTGCCTCGTCGTGCACGGTCGGCCCGTTGATGTGGCAAATGCCTGACTCGACCCGCTGGGCCAAGGCTAGAGCACGGCTCGTGTCACGGCTGAAAATGGCGGCCGAGAGGCCGAACTCGGAATCGTTGGCCAGGCGCAGCAGTTCTTCATCGCCGTCGCCGCGCAGCAGCACCGCCACCGGCCCGAAGGACTCTTCGCGGTACAGGCGCATCTGCGCAGTGACGCCGTCGAGCAAAGTCGGCTGCAGGATGCTGCCTTCCAACTGCCCACCCGTGACCAGCGTTGCGCCCTTGGCCAGGGCATCGTCGATCAGCCCCTTGATCCGTTGACCGGCACTGGCATCGACCAACGAGCCCAGCACCGAATCAGCGGCCGCCGGATCGCCGGCGCGCAGGGTGGCGATCTTGGCGGTCAGCCGGGCAATGAACTCATCCGCCACGCGGGCATCAACGATCAGTCGCTCGGTGGACATGCAGATCTGGCCCTGGTTGAAGTACGCGCCGAAGGCTGCCGCTTGCACTGCGGCGTCAAGGTCGGCGTCGTCCAGCACCAGCAGCGGCGCCTTGCCACCCAGTTCCAGCAAGGCCGGCTTGAGGTGGCGCGCCGACAGTTCGCCGACGATGCGCCCGACGTGGGTCGAACCGGTGAAATTGACCCGGCGCACCGCCGGGTTGGCGATCAACCGCTCGACAATGGCCGGCGCATCCGCGGGTGCGTTACAGATCACATTGACCACGCCGTCACCCAGCCCTGCGTCCTGCAACACCTGGCCGATCAGCCGGTGCACCGCCGGGCTTATTTCAGAAGCCTTGAGCACCACGGTGTTACCGCAGGCCAGCGGCATGGCGATGGCCCGGGTGGCGAGAATCACCGGGGCGTTCCAGGGCGCGATGCCCAGCACCACGCCGCAAGGCTGACGCAGGGCCATGGCGAAACTGCCAGGCACGTCCGAAGGAATGATTTCGCCATTGATCTGGGTCGTCATGGAAGCGGCTTCGCGCAGCATGTTCGCCGCCAGGTGCACGTTGAAACCGTACCAATTGGCCATGGCACCGGTCTCGCCGGCAGCAGCGACGAATTCACTGCTGCGGGCCTGCAACTGCTCGGCCGCACGCAACAACCGCGTGCGGCGTTCGTTGGGCGCCAACGCGGCCCAGGCGGGAAACGCCGCTTGGGCTGCGGCCACCGCGGCGTCGGCATCTTCCAGGGTGGCGGCGGCCACGCGAGACACCACCTCACCCGTCACCGGGTTGCAGCGTTCGAAGGTCCGGCCGTCACGGGCCGGGCACGACTGGCCGCCAATCAACAGGGGCACGTCCAGCATGGTGATTCCTCTTTATTGTCTTTATCGGGAATACAGCGCAGCGGTGTAACAGTAGCGCCAGGGCGACGCAGCGAACAGCGGGATGCGGCCCGCCATTCACCGGTCGATTCAGCGCTTATAGGTTTGCAAGCCTGGCTTGATGCTCTTGTCGTCCAGGAACTGCTTCATACCCTGCTCGCGGCCACCTTCGGTGTCGAGCAGACGCGACTGGTCGAGCTTGGCGTACAGGTAATCCTCGTTCTGCTCCCAGGTCAGTTCACGGCAGCGTTTGAAACCATGCTTGGCGGCCCGCAGCACCACCGGGTTCTTCTCCAGCAGGTTGCGCGCCAGCTCCACCGTGACTTCACGCAGCTGCGCCAGGGGCACGCTTTCGTTGACCAGGCCCATTTCGGCGGCTTTCTGCCCGCCGAACGTCTTGCCGGTCATGATGTAGTACAACGATTGGCGATGGCCCACGGTATCGGCCATGGCCTTGCTGACGAGGTTGCCCGGTGGGATGCCCCAGTTGATTTCCGAGAGCCCGAAGGTTGCTTCGTCGGCGCAGATCGCCAGGTCGCACGCCACCAGCGGGCTGAAACCGCCACCAAAGCACCAGCCGTTGACCATGGCGATGGTTGGCTTGGCATACATGCGCAGCAACTTCCATTGCCATTGCGACGCTTCGCGACGGATTTTTTCCTGAAGGATTTCCGGCCCGGCATCCACTTCGCGGAAATACTCCTTGAGGTCCATGCCGGCGGTCCAGGCATCACCGGCCCCGGTCAGCACCAATACGCCAGCGGCCGGATCCTGCTCCAGCGTCTCGAGCACGTCGATCATCTCGCGGTTGAGGGTCGGGCTCATGGCGTTGCGTTTTTCCGGGCGATTGAGGGTGACCCAGGCGATGCCCTCCTCGATATCAACCTTGACCGTTTTCCAGCGACCTTCGTAATTGCTCATGATGCGTGCTCTCTTGTTCTTGGCTGAAGATGATCAAAAACTAAACCGGAAAATTAGTTATGTCAATTAACTATTAATCGATTTATCTGTATTTCCCCGACCCTGGATCGAAGGTTAAAAATTTCGAATATGCGCGAGGCCATAGCCAGGGCGCCACAACCCCGGCAAACTGGATAGCCTTGTTAATCACTTACCTTGAGGAAGCTCACTTCGATGGCCAAGTCTTCCAAGCTTGCCGAACCCGCCGAGCCCCTGGCCGCCGGTACCGATGCGCAAGCGCCGCTGGACTCTGCACTGGACGACCTGATCGGTTACGCCCTGCGCCGCGCTCAGTTGAAACTGTTCCAGAACCTGATTGGCCGGCTCGCCGTCCACGATCTGCGCCCTGCCCAGTTCTCTGCCCTGGCGATCATCGACCAGAATCCCGGCCTGATGCAGGCTGACCTGGCCAAGGCCCTGACGATCGAACCGCCGCAAGTGGTGCCGCTGCTGAACAAGTTGGAAAGCCGGGCCCTGGCTGTGCGCGTGCGCTGCAAGCCGGACAAGCGCTCCTACGGGATTTTCCTGAGCAAGACCGGCGAAACCCTGCTCAAGGAACTCAAGCAGATCGCCGCCCAGAGCGACCTTGACTCCACGGCTACCCTCTCCGGGGCCGAGCGTGAGGAGTTGCTGCGGTTGTTGAAGAAGGTTTACCTGTAGGAGCTGCCGAGCGAAGCGAGGCTGCGATCTTTCCATTGTCCATTGAATCGAAAGCGAAAGATCCAGATCAAAAGATCGCAGGCTTCGCCAGCTCCTACGCAGACCTGAGCTGCGCCTCGGCGTATCACCAGATCGGCACGCTGTACGTTACCAGGAACCGGGTCTGGTTCTCGTCGCGAAACGCCGCCGTGCCCGGGAAGTCGTTGCGATAGATCGATTTGCGTGCCAGCAGCCCGACGTTCTTCAGCGGACCACTCTGGATCACGTACCCCAGCTCCATCTGGAACTCGCGCTCCTTGCGATCCTCGGCATTGAGGGCCGCCAGTTCGATGTGATCGCCACGCACATACCGCAGCCGACTCCGCAGGCCCGGCACGCCCACGGCGGCAAAATCATAGTCATGGATCACCTGCCAGGTGCGTTCCTTGGCATTGAGGAAGTCCGAGCTCATGGTCATTTCACTCAAGCCCATCAGCTCGGTGCCGGACACATAAGGCGTGGCTGTATCGCCACTGGCGTGCATGTAGCCCAGGCTCACGCGATGTCCGCCCAGGCGATAGCCGACCAGCGCCGAGACATTGCGGTTATCCACCTTTCCGGCCTTGGCCGCGCCGTCTTCGTCGCTGAAAAAACTGCGCAGGTCGGTGGTCAGGACGCCATCGCCCAAAGGCAGGTTATGCAACAGCGCCAGGGTGTCCTGTTGGTACAAGTCTGCCACTTCGGCATGGTAAACCCGCAAGCTGAGGTCTTTGTTGACCTGGTAGTCGCCGCCCACATACGCCATATGGGAAGACGTCGCCGCGCCGTTGAAACGACGGTTGGGCGAAGCGATGCTCATCGCCTGGTAGTCGGTGGAGTCACGCCGGTTGATGCGGTCGATGTAACCTGTGTTCAACGTCAGCCCGTCGATGTCCTTGGAACTGAGGGTCGTCCCACGAAAGGTCTGCGGCAGCAGCCGAGACGGGCTGGCAAAGGCAAAGGGCAGGAAGATCGACACATCGCCGGTCTTCACCGTGGTCTGGCCCACGCGCAGTTTGCCAGTCAGTGCCAGGCGTGAATACTCGTCCGCGGCGCGCTTGTCGCTGCTGGACACTGGCAACAACTCCGTGCCGCTGCGATCCGGCGAAGAATCGAGCTTGATCCCCACCAACCCCCGAGCGTCCAGGCCGAACCCAACCATGCCGGGGGTAAACCCCGACTCCACGTTCATGATCAGGCCTTGGGCCCACTCCCTGGCTGCGGTTTTGGCGCCGTCGTCCTTGTAGTCGCGATCGATGTAGTAATTGCGCAGGGTCAGCGTGCCGTGGCTGTCGTCGATGAAACCCTGCGCCCGTAAGGCGGCAGATCCCAGGCTCAGCCCGAGGCAGGCCAGTAGATGGACGAGCGATAAAACAGGGCGCACCGTCAGGGCGGCCCGGGCAAGGTTTGGCATGTTCGATATCCAGTTATTGTTGTTGTTTTGATCGGCCCAGCCTTGGTGATGGGGGCCGTGCGCACCAAGAATGGAAACGGTACGGGCGCTTCGTCAATCAACAATGACCGATAATCGAACGTTAATATCATTAACTAATTTACCAATTTACTCGTGGATTCTTTCCAACCCCCTGATTTTCATAATGATCTCACCCGTTATGGGCTCCCTCTTGGCACCCTTCATTTTTTAGTTAGCTTTGTTAATCTTAAATGCACCGACCGGTAGTCCTCCGAGCCGGTGTCCCTCACAAAAACAATAAGAGGATTTGCCATGAACCGTCCGGCGCGTCGTGCGACGCTGACCATCGCCTTGTGTTTCATCGTCGCGTTGATCGAGGGTTTCGACCTTCAGTCAGCCGGTACCGCAGCTGCAGGGCTGCGACAGACGTTTGCCCTCGATCCGAAAATGATGGGTTGGGTGTTCAGCGCCGGGATCATCGGGTTGTTGCCAGGTGCGTTCTTCGGTGGCTGGATCGCTGATCGCATCGGTCGCAAGAAAATCCTCGTTGCCGCGGTCTTGCTGTTCGGCGTGTTTTCCCTCAGCACCGCTTATGTCGAACACTTCTCAAGCCTGTTGCTGGTGCGCTTCATGACCGGCCTGGGCCTGGGCGCCGCCCTGCCCAACCTCATTGCCCTGTGCGCCGAAGCCGTGGGCGAGCAGCGCCGCGGCACGGCCATCAGCGTGATGTATGCGGGAGTGCCGTTGGGTGGTGCGTTGGCGGCAGTGGTCGCCATGTTGTTTGGCGAACACTGGCAGATGACGTTTTTCATCGGTGGGTTGGCGCCCTTGCTGGTGGTCCCGTTGATGCTCCTGTGGCTCCCCGAGTCCAGCGCCTTTCGCCAGGCGCGAGATGGCGACGGCTCATCGCGCGGCTCCACCGCCCAGGCGCTGTTCGGTGAAGGTCGCGGCCGTACCACCTTGGCGCTGTGGCTGAGTTATTTCTTCACCTTGACGGTGATGTACATGTTGCTCAACTGGCTGCCGTCGTTGCTGCTGGAGCAGGGTTTCAGCAAACCCCAGGCCGGCCTGGTGCAAATGCTGTTCAACATCGGCGGCGCCCTCGGTTCGTTGCTCGGAGGCCTGCTGCTGGACCGTTGCAACGGCATCAAGGTGGTGCTGTTCGTCTATGCCGGTCTGCTGAGCGCCCTGGCCGGGGTCGGGCTGTCCGTCGGTATCGTGCCGATGGCCATGGCCGGATTCGCCGCTGGGCTGTTTGTCATGGCTGCGCAATTGGTCCTCTATGCCTTGGCACCGCCCTCCTACCCTACGGCCGTACGTGCGACGGGTGTTGGTGCAGCGGTGGCCATCGGACGTTTGGGGTCAGTGGCCGGGCCTCTGGCCGCTGGACAGATCCTGGCGGCCGGGGGTGGGACCACTGCCGTATTGTTGGCGACTTCGCCTGGGTTGGTGGTTGCGACGCTGGCTATTCTCAGTGTGGTTCGTTATTCGGCCGGGCCGCGGTTGGGTGCTTCTGAGCCGGTCGCTGGGAACTCCTGAATCGCGTTTCTCCTGTGAGAGCGGGCTTGCTCGCGAAAGCGGACTATCAGTCAACGATGATGCCGACTGACCCAACGCCTTCGCGAGCAAGCCCGCTCCCACAGTTTTAACGCCGGCAGGCGTTGACCGGGGGTACTCGGCCGCGCCAGGGTTGGGCGCGTTCCAGTTGGGCGGCCAGGGCCAGCAAGGTGCTTTCCTCGCCAAAGCGACCGGCAAAATGCGCCCCCATCGGCAGGCCATTGGCGCTCCAGGACAATGGCACTGACATCGCCGGCTGGCCGCTGGCGTTGAACAGCGCGGTGAACGGCGAATAGCTGTGGAAACGCTCGATCAGTTGATCAAGGCTCATGCACACATCCTGCAGATCCAGTTCGCCAATCGGCACCGGTTCACGGGTCAGGACCGGGGTCAGGATCACGTCATAATCCTGCATGAACATCGCCAACTGCCGGCCGAGGGCATGAATCCACTCCACCGCCGCAGCATATTGGGCGCCGCTGACGTTGCCCTTGTCCCGCAAGATGATCCGGGTACGCACCTCCAGTTCTTCCGCCTGCACGGCGACCCCACGCATCTGGCCCAGCAGGTCGACATAGTGCCGAGAGCTGGCGCCAATGATGGTGAACACGTGGTCGAGAAACTCCAGCAACCCCACCGGCAAGGTCACCGGTTCGACACGGTGCCCCAACGACTCGCACAACCGCGCGGCCTCGCCCACCGCTTGAAGGCTTTGTGGCGACGTAGGCCAAGGCTCGAGTTGCTCGACCAGGGCAATGCGCAATGGCTTCGGATCAGCTTGCAGCGCCAGCACATAAGGCAGCGCCTGGACCGGTGCGGCATACGGCGCGCCCAAGTCCATCCCGGCGGTGGCATCCAGCAGCGCCGCACTGTCGCGCACCGACAAGGTGATGGCATGCGGCGTGCCCATCCCGGCCCAGCCCTCGCCCACTATCGGGCCCGACGGCAGCAGGCCACGGCTGGGCTTGAACCCGAACACGCCACAGCAAGACGCCGGCACGCGCAATGAGCCGCCGCCATCGTTGCCGTGGGCGAACGGCACCACGCGAGCCGCCACCAGGGCCGCCGCGCCGCCACTGGAACCACCGGCGCTATGATCGATACTCCAGGGGTTGCGGGTGGCGCCGAAACGCGCGGATTCGGTGGTGTACGAGGTGCCGAACTCCGGCGAGGTGCTGGTGCCCATCACCTGGCATCCGGCACGCCGCAAACGCGCCACGACTTCCGATTCAAAATCCGCACGACAGTCGCCCAGCGCCCGCGAACCGTTAGTCATCGCCGCGCCGTGGACCGGTGAAAACAGGTCTTTGATCAAGGTCGGCACACCGGCCAGCAAGCCCCGGCCAACCTCCGGCGTGCGCGCCGCCTGCCGGGCCGAATCGTACAAGCGTTCGGCCACCGCATTGAGCTGCGGCTCGACCTGTTCGAGGCGCTCGATGGCAGTCTCCAGCAGTTCGCCGGGCTGAACCTCGCCACGCCTGACCCACTCGGCCAACGCCGTGGCATCTTCACTGTCCATCAAGTGGTGGATGTCTTGCATACCCATGTTTCAGACTCCTTATGTCATGACGATTGATGTGATCCGACGGTATTCGCCTGCCTCTGGCCCCGTGCCCGCAGGCCGGCAACGACCCAGAGCAGCGCCAGGGCAAAACTGGCCAGGGCCAGCCATTGGATGGCGTGACGCAGGTCACCGGCGAAGACAATCACCAAGGCCACCACCAGCGGACTGACGAACTGGCCGATATACAGGCACGAGGTAAACCCACCCAAGCCTCGGCCGCGGGTGCTGGCGGTCAAGGCATTCATCACCGGCGCCATCACGTTCGGCACCAGCAAGCCGGCCCCCAGGCCCTGGATGAATACCGCCACCAGCACGGCGTTGTAGCTTTGTCCGCGCATCAGCAGCCACAGCCCCAGGCCCATCAGCCCGAGCAGCAGCGCGTTGCAACCAGCGATACCGAAACGGCGACGCAGCAACGGCCACATCAGCGAACCGCCCAAGGTCGCCAACAGGCTCAACCCCGCGGCCAGGCCGATCATCGTGCTGGAGGTGATACCCAGGCTGACCAACAGCGTCGGCGCCTGGATCGGCATGACGAACGTCAAGACCATGCCGCCCAGGATCATCAGGTAGCCGACCAGCAATTGCAGCAAGGCGACCTTGGCCGGACCCGGCTCATCGACGCGCTGCTCGACCCTCTGTAGCTTCGCCACCGGTGGTTCCCAGAGCACCTTCATCATGGCCGGCACCAGCAGCAAGGGCAGTAAGTACAGGAGGAACGGCGCGCGCCACGAGTGCTCGCCGAGTGCACCGCCCACCACGAAAAACAGCGCCCCCACCAGGCCAATGGTCACCACCTGCCGGTTGACGTAGCGCAACCGCTCCTCGCCCTGCCAATAGTCGGCGATCAAGGTTGCGCAGCAGGTCATCACCGCCGCCTCCGTGCAACCGAACAACAGCCGCGCACCGACAATCGAGGGCAGGCCGTCGAGCAGCGCCGGCAGTGCGCCGAGCAAGGCATAGAGCACCGTGGCGATCACCAGCAGGGCCTTGCGCCCGACTCGATCGGCCAACCAGCCGGCCAAAGGCGCACACAAGGCAATCGTCAGGGCAGGTCCCGTGACCGCCAACGGCACCAGCAGATCGGCGCGAGGCTCCATGGGCCCGAATTCGGCACCCAACCTGGGCAGGATGGGTGCGACCATCACCGAGCCCATGATCGTCAGACTGCTGCCCAGCATCAGCACCAGCCCTTCACGCCAACTGGCTTGGCGCGACGGGCTGGCCGCCGCTGAAACAGAACTTGATTGGTTCATGGCGAGCCCCTTTTAGAAACTGTGAGAAATACGCAGCGCCGCGGTGTAGCCCTCGGCGCGGTTTCGCGCATCGAGCTCCTTGTAGACATGCAGCCACACCGGGGGGATGCCGGGCTTGAAGTAGCTCACTGCCGGCCCGACCGCCAACACCCGAGCGCGATTGCCCGCTTCCAGGCCCGGCGCATCGTCATCGGTGAATTGCCGGTAGTAATAGCCGCCCACACCCACCGTCCACGGGCCGACGTGTTGACCCACGGCGAATTCGTGACGGTACTCGACGCCGTTCTTGTAGTCGGTGGCGTGGTTGCGGGTGTTGATATCGGCCTCAAAGCTGGAAGACACCTCGAAGCCGCTGTCGGAGATGTAGGTGGCGTTGAGGATCGGCGAGAAGGTCCAGTGATTGAGGCCCGGCGAGATCAAGCGATCCTTGTCGTAGTCGCCGGTGGGGGCCTGGATCTGGAACTGGGCATTGACGAACAAATTCGGTGAAAGGGTCCACTGCAGGATCACCGGCAACACCTGGATATCGGCCATGCGAAACGGATCGGCTTCCAGGTCCAGCGGGCCGACAGGCGTCTGCACCTGTACCGAGGCGTCCATCTGGAAAAACGGCACGACGGTGCCGAAGCCATACTTGGCGCCCAGCACGGTGTAATCGGTCATGCGCATGTAGGCGACGCCGATGGACAAGACATCCAGGGAAAAATTGTTGTCCGCAGACTTGCCGTGGCGATCTTTCTGCACGTTGGCCGAATAGAACGCGGTTCGCAGGCCGACGGTGCCAAAGGGCGTGGCCGGCGGCATCATGCCCGCACCGAAATCGTAGACCCCGACCGCCGTGGTCGGCGCGCCATTTTCGGTGCCATGGGCAGCGGTACAGACAGCGATCAACCCAAGGCTTAACCAGGTACAGCGCAAGACGTTGGTTTTATTATTTTGATACATCGAATGCCCCTCCAACCAAGTGGTGTTGGGGTCATCCTAGGGAGCTGGCCGGTCAGCCGTTATCCGTTTTCAGCACAGATGCGAGCGCCGCAGGGTTTGTGAAGGGGTCTCGCCGAACAGCACCCGATAGTCGCTGGAAAACCGGCTCAAATGCCAGAAGCCCCAGCGTGCCGCCGCCTCCTGTACACCTTGGGCGGGGCTGCCGCTGCGCAGTTCACGACGCACGGCATTGAGGCGCAACGCCCGCAAATAGGCCACGGGGTTGATGCCCAGCGTCTCCTGGAAGCAATACTGCAGTTTTCGCCGGCTGGCACCGATGTGGTTGCACAGGTCGAGGATCGACAGCGGCTCATCGACATGAGCCAAGGCGTATTCCCGGGCGCGGTCGACCATGCGCTTGCGCGCCGTGGGGTTGAGCGGCGGCGCCTCATCCGGTGCCACCAGTTCCAACATGTGCAGCATCACCGTGTCACGCAGGCCACGGCGGATCGACTCGTAGCCCAGCAACGAGTCACGTCCCTGCTCGCCGCCCTCAAGCTCATCGAACAACGCCGCAAGCTCGGCCGGCAGTGTCGAATTGCCGAGACGGTAACACTTGGGAAGATCGGTAATTCGAAAGCGACTGCCCTGTCGTTCCAGCACATGTTCCAACGCCTGCTCTTCGATGGCGACACCGAGCAGATCGAGATGCTGGGGTGTGCGCAGCTCGGGCAGGTTACGGCCACGGGCAACCATCAGGCTGGGCTCGATGATCGGGTGCCCGGAGCAAAAGACCGGCCCATCGGCACTCAGCGGCACGCTGAAGGTGATAGCGCCCTCCCAGGCCATGCCTTGCTTGGTCAGTGCCTGGTTAGAGCGGTCGCGCACCAGTTGCATCCAGTCCGAGCGAAACTCGATCAACTCGCCGTCGAAGCGTCCGGGGGTCAATTGGTCATAGCAAACCTGCCAGCCGCCCATGTTCCGGGCGTGTTCGTCGATGTCTGCGGTGCGGAACCGATTGATCGGCAGCGTCGGCAACAGGTCCGACGAGACCGCCGGCTGCACCATGTTGGAATTGTTCATTGACCCAACCTTTGATGATTCCAGGGCTTATGGTCAAAGCTCAGGCAAGTTCCATTCCGCCCCGTGGGCCAGTCGTTCAATCGTGCCGAAAACGGATAGACTCCCTGATCGTCCCTGAAGAACCCAGCGCGAAACGACCATGAACGAGATGACCCTGGATGTCGGCACCACCACCGAGTCCATTTCCCAACCGCGCACATTGGTATTCCTGGCCTACCCGCAGATGGGCCTGTTGGACCTGACCGGTGCCCAGACCGTGTTCTGGGCCGCCACCAAAGCGATGACCGAACGCGGCCTGCCCGGCTACACCCTGCACACCGCGAGCCTGGAAGGCGGGTTGATGCAGACCGCCGAAGGCTTGGTCGTGGACACCCGTGCCCTGCGCGAGCTCGACGCAACGGCCATCGACACGTTGATCGTGCCTGGCGCACCGGACATACGACAGGCAATGATTGACTGTGTCGACCTGGTCCAGTGGCTACGCGATGCCTCGGCCAAGGCCCGGCGCACCGCATCGGTATGCAGCGGCACGTTCCTCATGGCCCAGGCCGGCTTGCTTGACGGGCGTCGGGCCGCGACCCACTGGGCCATGTGCGACATGCTCAAGAGCGGCTTCCCGTCGATTGAAGTGGACCTCGACGCGATCTTCATACAGCAGGACACCGTGTGGACCTCGGCCGGTGTCAGCGCCGGCATCGACATGGCCCTGGCACTGGTCGAAGCCGATTGTGGTCGCGACGTGGCCCTGCAGGTAGCCCGTGAGCTGGTGGTGTTTCTCAAGCGCCCCGGCGGACAGGCGCAGTTCAGCCAACTGTTGCAGGTGCAGATGCAGGACAGCGCCGGGTTCGACGAACTACACGCCTGGATGAGCGAACACCTGGATGACAATAACCTCACGGTCGAACGGCTGGCCCGCCAGGCCAGGATGAGCCCGCGCAATTTTGCCCGGGTCTACAAATGCCAGACCGGCCGAACCCCGGCCAAAGCCGTCGAGATGTTCCGCCTTGAAGCCGCGCGTCGAATGCTGGAAGACTCGCAGCGCAACATCGACCAGATCGCCCGGTCCTGCGGCTTCGGTGACGAGGAACGAATGCGCCACACCTTCCAGCGCCATCTTTCGATTTCCCCCCGGGAGTATCGCAAGCGGTTTTCCCGCTGAGCGCAAAACCCTTGCGATACAGCCCCGTCAGGCCACTCGCCTGGAACGCTCCTGCGGGTCGGCCTGCTCGGCCAGGAACGCGCTGCAACGCGAACGCAGCCACCGCTCCCCGGGATCATTGTGCGAGGCGCCGCGCCAGGCCATGGAAAGCTCGTGCTCGGGCAAGCAGATCGGTGCCGCTTGCGCCCTCATGCCTGTCGCCACCGACATGGCCTGGGCGACGTAATCCGGCACGATGGCGATCATATCGCTCTGGGCCAAGAGCACAGGCAAGGCGCTGAACTGCGGCACGCTCAACACCACCCGGCGCTGTCGGCCCATCAGGCATAACGCGCGGTCCGAGTCATCGATGACATTGCCCATGGACGACACCATTGCATGGGGCCGACGGCAGAATTCGTCCAGGGTCAGTTCACCGGGCTGCGAATCGGCGCGCAACAGCATCGGTCGAATCGGCCGCAGTGTCTTGCGCCGGGCATTGGCCGGCAGTTCCAAGGTCGGGCTGATTCCCAGGGAAATCTCCCCGCTGCCCAACAGCTGGGACAACTGCCATTGATCGGCCCGGCGCACCACCAATGTGGTGCCAGGGGCCTCGACCCGCAGGCGTCGCAGCAGTTGCGGCAGCAGCGCGTACTCGACGTCATCGCACAGCCCGATATGGAAGGTCGCCTCGCTGGTGGCCGGCTCGAACGCCTGGCACTGGCTCAAGGCGGCGGCGATGCCGTCCAGTGCCGGAGACAGATTGGAAAAGATTTCCTGGGCCCGGGAGGTCGGTTCCATCAGCCGCCCCGAACGGATGAACAACGGATCGTCGAACATCAACCGCAAGCGCGCCAGGGCACTGCTGATCGTGGGCTGGCCGAGAAACAGCTTTTCGCTGACGCGGGTAACGTTTTGCTCGTGCATCATGGTTTCGAAGACCACCAGCAAATTGATGTCAGCACGACGCAGGTCATTTCTGTTCATCATAGTCATCGCCTCAGGCGCCAGGCCATTGAGTCAGGGGTGAACAAAATCATCGCCTGCGCCCTTCATCAAGGCCACGGCGACGAGGTGTTGAAAGCGTAATCCCCGAGGCGGCCCCATGTCTGTCGTACGTGGGGACACTTGACTCACCCTTTGGGCGGCGTCATCGATACTTCGGTATATACCCTCGCCACAAAGGATGTGTCGGTGCGACTTGGCGCGATTTCAGGGTTTTATGTCCTACCTCAGGCAAAGGTGCGCTTCTAAGATACGAACCGATGCTCTGTTTCCCCGACATCCCAGAGCGAGACCCAGTAAAAACAAAAGGTCTGCCAGCGTGCCCCTACCCTCCGCGATGCTCAAGAATGTCTATGACAGCCTGCGATACACCCCAAGCCAGCGGGGGGGCCGACCGTCCATGGGCATCAGCGCCAACCCGCTGGTCAACGTCTTGGGCTGGGCGGTGGGATTGGTGGTGGCCTGCGGCATTCTCATCATCAATTCCGAAACCCATTCCGACCTGGCCCCGACCCTGCTGTACATCACCTTGTTGTTGATGGCAGCCAACCTGTTTTCGATCAACCTGGTGATCACCGTCGCGCTGATGTGCATGCTCTTGCTCACCGCGACATTCTTGTACAACGGTGGCTATTACCGCTGGGACACGACCACCGGGTTCTTCCGCTGCCTGACCGCATTGTCGGCCATCGCCTTCCTGGCGCTGCGCAGTAAGCAGGCCTCCGACAGCCTGCGGCAAAACGAGGCCTATCTGATCGGTGCCCAGCGCCTGAGCCAGACCGGCAGCGTGGGCTTTCACGGTGATCGGCAGCAAATGTCCTGGTCGGAGGAGTCGGCACGGATCTTCGAATACCCGCCCAACAAACCACCGACGGTGTCGATGATGCTGGAGCGCATCCACCCCGAAGACCTGGAGTCGGCACGCCAAGTTTTCCAGCAGGCCGCCGTCGGCGAACCGCAGATCGAGGTCAAGCTGCGCCTGCTGATGCCTGATGGGCGTATCAAGCATATCCACATGATCGCCAGTCCCCTGCTCCTGCAGCATGGCCGTTTCCAGTACCTGGGCGCACTCATGGACATTACCGCCAGCAAGCAGGCCGAAGAAGCGTTGTTCCGCGCCCAGAGCCAACTGGCCCATGTCACTCGCTTGACCTCCCTAGGGGAAATGGCCGCGTCCATTGCCCACGAGGTCAACCAGCCGCTGACGGCCATCACCAGCAGCGGCGAGGCCTGCCGCCGGTGGCTCAAGCGTCCGGAGCCCGATCTCGGGGAAGCGCTGGATTGCCTTGACCGGATCGTCACCAACGGCTGTCGTGCCAGCGAGGTCATCAGCGGTATCAGGGCGCTGTCGCGCAAGTGCGATCCATTGCGCCAACCCGAGCGACTGGACGATATCGTCAGTGAGACCCTGAGCCTGGTCCAGCAACAAATGACTCATCATAAAGTGCGGGCGAAGGTGGACCTGGCAGCGGCCGGCGGCCCGGTCAACGCAGACCGGGTGCAATTGCAGCAAGTGATCATCAACCTGATCATCAATGCCTGCCACGCCATGGACGAGGTCAAGGTACACGAACGAATCCTGCACATACGCACCTGGACGGAGGATGATCAAGCGTTGCTGGAGGTGACTGACCATGGAACCGGCATTGCACCCGAGATCCTGCCGTCCTTGTTCAATGCGTTTTTTACCACCAAGGAGAACGGCCTGGGCATGGGCCTTTCCATCTGCCGGTCGATCATCGACTTCCATGAAGGCAGGATCTGGGCGACCAGCGAGGCCGGCCAGGGCACCTCATTCAGGTTCGCCCTGCCGCTGCTCGCTTGCACCGCCCTGGCGGGGAACGTCCAATGAACCCCAAACACACCAGCAACCCGGTCATCGGCACCGAGCCCGTTGTCTACATCGTCGACGATGACGCACCGCTGCGCCAATCCCTCGGCAGCCTGCTACGTTCCATCGGCCTGCAAGTCCATCTGTTCGGTTCGGTTGCGCAGTTCATGAACCATCCAAGGCTCGACCTGCCCAGTTGCCTGGTATTGGATGTACGGCTGCAAGGCACCAGCGGCCTGGATTGCCAACGCGAACTGACCGCGGCCAACGTCCACTTGCCGATCGTGTTCATGACCGGTCATGGGGACATCGCCATGACCGTGCGGGCAATGAAGGCCGGTGCCGTGGATTTCCTCGCCAAACCGTTCCGCGAGCAGGACCTGATCGATGCCGTCGCCGCTGCCCATCACCTGGATCGGCTGCGGCGCGAGTCCGAACGCAGCCATCAGCAACTGATCGGTCGCTACGCCACATTGACGCCTCGGGAGCAGCAGGTCATGGCGCTGGCGGTGTCGGGCCTGATGAACAAGCAGATCGCCGGGGAAATAGGCCTGAGTGAAATCACGGTCAAGATTCACCGCGGCCAAGCCATGCGCAAAATGTGCGCGCGTTCGTTTGCTGATCTGGTGCGCATGGCCCAAGTGCTGGAATTGCTTGGCGAACAGTAGAAAGTTCATACACACGTATACTTGGCGGGACCATTGGAGGGCGTATCTTGCACTGATAACGGGCGCCTTTATGGCTATCCGATATCACCTCCAGGTATCGACATGTCCAATACCGCAATTATTTCAATTATTGATGACGATGAATCCGTTCGAATTGCCCTCGATGGCTTGTTACGCGCCCACGGATATCGGGTTAGAACATACGCCAGCGCCTTGGACTTTTTATCTTCCTGCGAACTTCAAAACACAGCATGCCTGATCTCGGATATACAAATGCCGGGCATGACGGGTATTCAGATGTACGATCACCTGTCGACCCAGGGTGTTCATATCCCGATCATATTCATTACCGGATACCCAGGCGTGCCGCCCCGTGTCAGCGCTGCTACGCCCGAGCCGGTGGCATTTTTTCCGAAACCGTTCGACTGCGCTGAATTGATTGCCTGTATTGAATCGGTAATGGCCGGGGCTGCTTGACTGCGTCGTCCCCTCATACCTTCGTATAGAACACCCCTACCCAGGCATAGGTCCGATGACCTTATGTAGAAGTGTTAAACACGGGCCCAACCAATAAGATTTATTTCAGCGAACCGAAACTGAATGTGCTCAATGTCAATTCATTGAAGCCAGGCGCTTTTGGAGTACTTCGCGATACGGTCACGCTGAAGCAGTTAAACAATTCAACGTATCGATTTTGTCTTCGGGAGCTCATCATGAAACAACATATTCTGGTTGTTGGCGCAGGTTTCGGCGGGGTCTGGAGCGCATTGAGCGCGGCCCGGCTGTTGGACCAACACGATCGCAATGACGTGCAGATCAGCGTCCTGGCCCCCCAGGCCGAGCTGCGTATCCGACCTCGTTTCTATGAGCCGGACGTCCACACCATGGCCGCGCCGCTGGGTGGCCTGTTCGATGCGGTGGGCGTGCAATTCGTACAAGGCTCGGCGAACAGCATCGACGTCAACAGTAAGCAGGTTGGCTATGTGGACGTATCCGGTACCCAGGGCACCCTGGGCTACGACCGCCTGGTACTCGCGGCAGGCAGCCAACTGGTTCGCCCCGACCTTGAAGGCATGATCGAGCATGCCTTCGACGTTGATGAAATCGAACAGGCAGCCCGCCTCGAAGCCCATATCAGGTCCCTGGAGAAGCTGCCGGACAGCCCGGCCCGCAACACCGTGGTGGTGGCCGGTGGAGGCTTTACCGGGATCGAAACCGCTACCGAGATGCCCGCACGCCTGCGCGCTGTCCTCGGCGATGACGCGAACATCCGGGTCATCGTCGTGGATCGCGGGCCACAGATCGGCGCAGCGTTGGGCGACGGCATTCGTCCCTCCATTGTCGAAGCGTCCGAGCACCTGGGTATCGAGTGGATCCTCAACGCCTCGGTCGAATCGGTCGATGCCGGTGGCGTCACCCTGTCGGGCGGCCAGCGTATCGAGTCCCATACCGTGATCTGGACCGTGGGCTTCTGTGCCAGCCCGTTGACCCAGCATGTGCCGGGCACGCGTGATCGCCAGGGTCGCCTGCACGTCGACGGTCATTTGAAAGTGTTGGGACAAAACGACATATTCGCCGCCGGCGACGTGGCCTATGCCGCCACCGATACCTTGGGCAATTACGCAGCGATGTCCTGCCAACACGCCATCGCCCTGGGTCGCTATGCCGGCAACAACGTCGCGGCCGACTTGCTGGGCGTGGCGCCGATGCCCTACAGCCAACCCAAGTACGTGACCTGCCTGGACCTGGGCGCCTGGGGCGCGGTGTATACCGAAGGGTGGGATCGCCAGCTCAAGCTGGTCGGGCAAGAAGCCAAGGAACTCAAGACCCAGATCAACACGGTGTGGATCTACCCGCCGGTCGCTGATCGCGCGACCGCCCTCGCCGCAGCCGACCCGTTGATTCCGGTGGCCTGACTCCCGTTCCCTACCCCGGCCAGCCCCCTCCTTTCTGCGCCGGTTTTCCCAGACGCCTGCCAGTGTTCCTTGGGCGGGCGTCTTTTTTGCCCAGGCGTCCACCCAAGCCAGTCTGAATATCGTCACTGCCCAGCAAAATCCGTATCAATACCCGCCCCCTGCCTCCACGTGCACAAGGTATGGTAGGTAGAAACCATCCGGATCGAGGTGTGCCGTGGCGTCCTATTCCCTGCGTCAGCTGAAATACTTCGTCACCACCGTCGAATGTGGCAGCGTCGCCGAGGCATCCCGCAAGCTGTACATCGCCCAGCCATCGATTGCCACCGCCATCAAAGGGCTGGAGGACAGCTTCGGCGTGCAATTGCTCATCCGTCATCATGCCCAGGGCGTATCGTTGACGCCCGGCGGCGCGCGCTTCTATCGCAAGGCCCAGGAGCTGTTGCGCATGGCCCGGGAGTTCGAGCAGAACGCCCTGGCCGATAACGATGTGGTGAGCGGACAGATCGACATCGGTTGCTTCGAAACCGTCGCCCCGCTCTACCTGCCACGCCTGATCGCGGGCTTTCGCCAACGCTTCCCGGGGGTGGAGATCCGCGTGCAGGATGGCGAGCAACAAGAGCTGGTGCAAGGTTTGACGGGGGGGCGTTTCGACCTGGCGATTTTCTATGAGCACGACCTCGACAGCACCATCGAGACCGAGGCGCTGACGGCGCCACAACGGCCCTATGCGTTATTGCCGGCGGGGCATCGCTTCGCCGATCAAGCCCAGGTGTCGCTGCGCGACCTGGCGCTGGAACCGATGATCCTGCTGGACGTGCAGCCCAGCCGCACCTATTTCGTGAGCATCTTCGAGGAGCTGGGCCTGACGCCCAACATTGTCTTCAGCTCGCCGTCCATCGAGATGGTCCGTGGCATGGTCGGCCAGTCTTTCGGTTTTGCCGTGCTGGTAACCCGACCGCACTCCACCTGCACCTACGATGGGCAACACCTGGTGTGCGTCGACATCGCCGAGGACGTGACCGGTTCGGCCCTCGTGGCGGGTTGGCTCAAACGCACGCACCTGACCAAACCGGCCCAGTTGTTCGTGGATTACTGCAAGGAGCAGTTCAGGCAATGGCTGGCCTGACGCCCACTCAAACACCAAACCCTGCGGCGAAGGAGCCAGCTCGCGCCGCGCCCTGTAGGAGCTATGTAGGAGCTATGTAGGAACTATGTGAAGCTGTGTAGGAGCTGTGTAGGAGCCGTGTAGGAGCTGTCGAGTGCAACGAGGCTGCGATCTTTCCCCTAACACTTGAATCCCAAGCGAAAGATCAAGATCAAGATCAAGATCAAGATCAAGATCAAGATCAAGATCAAGATCAAGATCAAGATCAAGATCAAGATCAAGATCAAGATCAAGATCAAGATCAAGATCAAGATCAAGATCAAGATCAAGATCAAGATCAAAAGATCGCAGGCTTCGCCAGCTCCTACACAGCTACACAGCTTCTGCGCCCCCGGCGCGAGCGGGCTCCCGCGCCACAAGAGCGGTTCGGTGGCTAGCGAGCCGCCCAGGCGTTGAAGCGTTGCTCCAGTTCCTCGCCATGGTCAACCCAGAACTCCGCATCCACGGCTTGCGCTTCAGCCAGGTTGGCCTCGGCGGTGGGCAATTGTTCCTGTACCGCCGTCGGCAACAAGGCGAGTGCCTTGCGGTGCACCGGCCCATAGGGGATGTTTTCTGAAAACACCTTCTGGGTCTGCGGCTGGCTGGCGAATGCAATGAACTGCTCGGCCAGGGCCTTGTTCGGCGTGCCCTTGACCACGGCCCAGTACTCCGGGTCGTACAGGCTCTGCGGCCAGACAATGCTCAGCTTCATGCCTTCTTTTTGCGCCGACGCGATGCGCCCGTTATAGGCGGCACTCATCGCCACATCCCCCGCCACCAGCCATTGCGCCGGTTGGGCGCCGGCTTCCCACCATTGGATATTCGGCTTGATCTGATCCAGTTTGGCGAAGGCCCGGGACACGCCCTCCGGTGTATTCAACACCTTGTACAAGTCCTGCGACTTGACCCCATCGGCCAGCAAGGCAATTTCCAAGGTGTACTTGGCCCCTTTGCGCAGCCCGCGCTTGCCCGGGTACTGGGCAACGTTCCAGAAGTCCGCCCAGGAGCTGGGCGCCTTGGCGAGTTTGCTCTGGTCATAGGCCAGGACCATCGACCAGACGTAAGTGGCGACGCCACACTCATTGAATGCGCCGGGCACGTAGTTGGCCGGGTCGCCAAGGCCTGCCAGGTCAAGCTTTTCGAACAAGCCTTCCTCACAGCCTCGCAGCAACTCGGGGCTTTCCACTTCGACCACGTCCCAACTGGTGTGACCGGCCGCGACCATGGCCTTGATCTTCGACAGTTCCCCGTTGTATTCGCCGGCCACGATGCTTCCTGCACCGCTGGCGTTGAAGGGTTGAAAGTAGGCCTTGTCCTGGGCCTGTTTGGTGGCGCCGCCAAAGGAAATCACGGTCAAGCTCTGGGGCGCGGCCATGACGCTGGAACTCAACAACGCCAACGCACACGCAATATTGCAACGCAAGGATCTGGACATGAAGCGGTTCCTCGAAAATGCCGGCTCGCCCGCACGAGCCGGCGACGGGACTCAAGGGTGGCCGTAAGCGCGGGCGGTGTGGTCTACAGCAATAAGGCTCTTGTCGGCCCATTCGTTGATGTCGGCATGACTGGCCGCCAGGATTTTCCTGATATTGAAATCGTTCACCTTGGACACCTCGTGGTCACAGGCCAGTGGGTTCAGCGAGATAGCTCGCCAACCGATCCATCAAGCGATCGCAGGCGGCCATTTGTTCAACGCTCACGTATTCGTCGGGCTTGTGCCCCTGGTCCATGCTGCCTGGGCCACAGACCACCGTTGGCACGCCGGCCTGGTGAAACAGGCCGCCTTCGGTGCCGAAAGCGACGGTGCTGAACGCGTCACTGCCGCACAGGTGCGCAACCAGTTGTGCAGCAGCGCTGTCGGGCGAAGTGGCCAGGCCCGGGTAGGCGGACAGTGGTTCAAAACGGATCGCCGTATCCCCCGCCACCGCCTGCATCGCCGGCAGCAGTGCCTGTTCGGCAAAGTCCTGCAATTGCTCGGCCACCCCCTGGGGATTGAAATCCGGCAAGGCGCGTACTTCGAAATCGAAATGGCAATCGGCCGGGACAATGTTCAGCGCCGTGCCGCCGTGGATCAGCCCGACCTGTACCGTGGAAAACGGCGGATCGAAGCGCGAGTCATGCCGCGATGGTTCGGCCAGCTGTGCACCGATCTCGCCCAAGCGCCCCATCAGGCGCGCCGCCTGCTCGATGGCGTTGACCCCGTAAGGTGCATAGGCCGAATGACAGGCCGCCCCTCGCACATGACAACGCATCGCCAGCTTGCCTTTGTGTCCCAGCACCGGTTGGAGTTGGGTGGGTTCGCCAATCAGGCACAGGGCTGGTTGGGGAATTCGCCGAACCATCACGTCCAACAGGCTGTGAACGCCCAGGCAGCCCACCTCTTCGTCATAGGAAAACGCCAGGTGCAGCGGTCGACAAAGCCCGCTGGCGAGGAACGTCGGCACCGCTGCCAACACCGATGCCAGATACCCCTTCATGTCCGCCGTACCACGCCCGAACCATTTGCCGTCCCTCTCGGTCAGGCAGAACGGCTCGACCGTCCAGGCCTGCCCATCCACCGGCACCACATCGGTGTGCCCGGACAACACCACGCCACCGGGCACCGATGGGCCCATGCTCGCCAGCAGGTTGGCCTTGGTTCGCTCGGCGTTGTAGATCAGCTCGCTATCCACGCCCAACCCTTGCAAGTAATCGCGCACGAACTCGATCAGGGCCAGGTTCGACTCGCGACTGACCGTGGCAAAGCCCACCAACCGCTCAAGCAGGGCGCGGCTGCGCGGCTCACTCATCGCCCGGCACTCCATAACTGGGCGCCAGGGTCGGGTTGAGCGCGCGGGTCAGGTAATCCTGCAATTGCGGCTGATAGGCGAGCCAAAGCTTGTCCAGTTCGCCGATGGGGTTTTCCTCAGCCCAGTCCACCCGCAAATCGACGATGGGCCAGGTCAGGTCATCGACCACCGACAGCGCCGCCGAGTGCACCGCGCCGGCCTCCCCGCCTGCCGCCTGCCCGGCCTGCAACGCGCTCATCAAGCGGGCTGCAAGGCAACCGCCGCTATGCTCGAAGGCCGCGACCATCGCCTCGATCACCGCACGGTCGGCCAACAGATTGCCGGCCGCCACACATTGCTCACCGGCCACGGCGTTGTGGGTGCCCAGGGTATGCTCGCCACTGAAAATCGCCGTGCGCCCCTCGGCATCGATCACCGCCACCTGGCGATACTGGCTGTAGCCATTGCGCGCCAGGGTCCGCTCCAGCGCCGCTTGCGCCGCCAGGCCGCCGGCCAGTTCATCAAGAATCTGCGGCCCCAGGGCCGGCAGGGTAATGTTCTGGCTCGACACCGCGCCGACACCCGCGCGCAACCAGGGGCAACGGGCGCCGACGGCAATGCTCGAGGAACTGATGGCGATGCCCAACTGGCCGGTTTCGGCGCAGCGCCCAACGATGGAAAAAGTCATGCTCTGCTCCTTATTCAGGGATCACCGCGATCACGTCGATTTCCATCAGCCACTGCGGCTGGCCCAGGGCACTGACCACCAACCCGGTGGAGATCGGAAACACACCCTTGAGCCACTTGCCGACCTCCTGGTACACCGGCTCGCGGTAACGCGGGTCGATCAAGTAAGTCGTGGTCTTGACGATATGGCTCAGGTCGCTGCCGGCCTCTTCCAGCAGTTGCTTGACGTTGCGCATGGCCTGCTCGGCCTGGGCGCGAGGATCGCCCAGGCCCACCAGTTGACCGTTGAAATCAGTGCCGACCTGGCCGCGCACATAGACCGTGTTGCCGGCGCGCACGGCCTGGCACAGATCGTTGTCCAGGGTCTGGTTCGGGTAGGTGTCCTTGGTGTTGAACATGCGAATACGTGTGTGAGTAGGCATCAACGGACTCCCGTGAGACTGGTTTTCGAACGATACGAATCGCTGTCGAGTGCAAGGGCCTGGCGCTGGTCGGCATCTTGGTAGGCGAGGTAAATGCGTTGCTTCACGATGTGGTCGGCAATATGCCGGGCGTCATGCCACACGCCCCAGATGAACGCCGAGCCTCGTCGCGACAACCAGGGCAAGCCGACGAAGTACAGGCCCGGTTCGCTCGATACGCCACGCTGATGCCGAGGCTTGCCGTTGGCACCGAGGGCGTCGACCTTCAGCCAGCTGTAATCCACCGAATAGCCGGTGGCCCAGATGACGCTGGTCACACCGGCGGCGACCAGGTCCAGCTCCAGGATCGGCTGGGTCAGGCATTGCGGGTCGGGCAGCAGGTCGCGGGCTTGAGGTTCGAGCGGCAGGTCCAGGCCATTGCGGGCAATGTAGGCATCGGCGGCATCCAGCAGCGCCAGGTAGTTCTCGTCGCCACGGGCGATGTTTTCGGCAAGATTCGGTTCAAAGGTCACCACGCCGCCGTTGAACGATTTCGTCAGCCCCACCAGGGTGATGCCCTCGTGGGCGAGCCTGCGGAAATCCACGGTATGGCCGCCACGGGCACCGCTCACCGCGATGGTGACGTGCTCCTTGCCAGGCTGGACCGCCTCCGCATCCCACTCGCCCAGCACGCCCAGCCACCAGCAGAAATCGCGGTTGCGATAGGCCCGTGGCGGACGATCGTGGGCCCCCACCGAGAGATAGACCTGCTTGCCGGCGCGCCGCAGTTCATCGGCGATCTGCACCCCCGACGACCCGGCGCCCACCACCAGCACCGCCCCCTCGGGCAATTGCGGGGGATTGCGGTACTGGGCCGAGTGCAGCTGGGTGACCGTCGCCCTCTGCGGCGCAATCGGTGGAATCACCGGCCGCTGGAAAGGCCCGGTGGCGACGACGACATGGATCGCCTCGATCAGGCCTTCAGAGGTGTCCACGGTGAAACCCGGACGGCCGACATTGCGCTCGACGCGCCTGACGTCCACGCCGGTACGGATCGGTGCGTTGAACTTGCTGGCGTAGGCTTCGAAATAATCGGCCACCTGGTCCTTTGTCGCGAAGGCATCCGGGTCGAGCCCTTCGAATTCCAGCCCCGGAAAACGGTCATGCCAGGCCGGCCCGTTGGCCACCAGCGAATCCCAACGTGAGGTGCGCCAGGCTTCGGCGATGCGGCTTCGCTCCACCACCAGATGCGGCACGCCTTGCCTGCTCAAGTGCTCACTCATGGCCACGCCGGCCTGGCCGGCGCCTATAACAAGCGTATCGATGCGTAGGGTTTCAACGGGCATGTCTGTGCACTTCCGGCAGTAGGTTTGGTTCAGGCGGACATGGCGCCGCCTCGGGTTCGGTTTTTTGTTGTTCGGCGCTTGCAGCTATCGAGATCAGGTGTCGAGGCGATTGTGTTGGCGGGGGGAGATTTGCGAAACGAGGGTTTTTATCGTTGCAGGGAAGGAAAAAAATGGGCTACTGCGCGGATGTGATGATCACGGGAGCAAGGCACATCCTCTCGCCACAAAGGGAAGTGCGGCACACAATGCTTATCCCGCCACGACACCGGCCTGAATGGATCACTCACTGCATCCGCGCCGGAAACGCCTTGAGTTCCAGCTTCTCCATCACCAACCCGATGAACACCGAAACCGCCAGAGGCAACTGCCGCCGGCTCGGATAGAGCACATTCAGGCCAAAGCCGGTGCGTTGGTATTGCGGCAGCACGCGCACCAGCCTCCCGGCTTCCAGATCGAGGCTGCTCAGCGCCCCCGGCAACACGGCGATGCCCAAGCCGGCGACAGTCGCCCTGCGCAACGCCTGGGCGGTGTTGGCGTGGAATCGGCTGGCGATCTGCACCTGTTCCTCGATGCCGTCCGGGCCGACGAATCGCCAATGGGTCATGCCGCCGGGATGAGCGAAACTCACGCCGTCGTGGTGGGCCAGATCCTGCAACGAAAGCGGTGCGCCGCGCGCGGCAATGTACGCGGGGCTGGCAACCATGCCGTCACCGTCGTTCTTGAGCAGTTGGCGACCGACATACCCCGAGTCCTGCAGGGGACCGCCGCGAAAGGCAACGTCAATGCGGTCGGCAATCAGATCGACCCGGGCATCGCTGAGCACGAAATCAAGTTGCACTCGCGGATGCGCGGCTAAAAAGTCGGCCACCCATTCCATCGGGAAGAAATCGAAAAAGTCCGCCATCGCCGCGATGCGCACCAGGCCGCTGGGCTCCTCGCTGCCCATCATCAGTTCCTGTCCGGCGTCCATCAGGCCGTCCACTGCATCCACGCAGCGCTCATAAAACCCCTGGCCCGCATGGGTCAGCGTGAGTTTGCGGGTCGAGCGCTGCAAAAGTCGCGATTCCAGTTGCGCCTCCAACTGCTGAACCCGTCGGCTGACAGTGTTGGAAGGCATGCCCAAGCGCCTGGCGGCTTCGGCGAAGCTGCCGCTACGGACCACCTGGACAAACAGCGCAACATCGTTGAGATCGAGCATGGCGCCGACATTCCTTCGTTTTATGGATGAGTTCAATCCGATTGTATCGGCTAATCAATCTATTGGCAGGCACCTATCCTTCTCGCATCGAGGCTCAACGCCCAAGACTTGGAGGCAACCCCATGAACAGCATCGTCGCAGCACCGCCGCGCGCCATCGTCCATCGCACCTGGGGCAGCAGTCATGGGCCGATTGCGCGGCTCATGAGCCCCGGTGACCTGGGCCAGCTCTGCAAGCCATTCGTGTTTCTCGATCACTTCGCCTTCAACGCCGATGGCATGCAAAGAGGTTTCGGTATGCACCCGCATTCCGGGATCGCCACGCTGACCTACATGATCGAGGGCCAGGTGATCTACGAAGACACCACGGGCCAGTCAGGCACGCTGCCCAGCGGCGGCATGGAGTGGATGCAAGCCGGTAACGGCGTATGGCACACCGCCCGACCGGTCGCAGGTTCGCCGATCCAAGGCTTCCAGCTCTGGGTTGCACTGCCGGCGGCAGAAGAAAATGCCCCGGCCCACAGCCTCTACCTGGCGCCCTCCGAAATCCCCCGTGAAGGTCCGGCGCTGGTGTTGCTCGGCCAATACGGCGCAGCCCGCAGCAGCGTCGCCTCCCCGGCGGGCATGAATTATCTCGCCGTGCAGTTGCAGGACAACGAGCACTGGCGCTACACGCCACCGGCCGGGCACACGGTTGCCTGGCTGGCGGTCAACGACGGTAGCCTCGATGCCGGCGGCAACGTCAGTGCCGGAGAAATGGTGGTATTCGAAGCGTCCGGCGAGGCCATCGACATCGTTGCCCGGGACGCGACCTCCTTCGTGCTCGGCTCGGCGATCAAGCATCCCCATGACCTGGTGATGGGCTACTACTCGGTGCACACCAGCAAGGCCGCCCTGGAAAAAGGCGAGAAAGAAATCCAGCGCATCGGCGCCCTGTTGCAACAAGAGGGCCGGTTGGCTTAGCCGACCCTCGACTCAATCCCATCCATACCCAATCCCATAGAGGTGAATCATGACCGACATTGGTCTCGATCTTCTGCTGTCCCATGCTCAGGTCGGCAAGCTGTCCCTGAACAACCGCATGATCATGGCGCCCATGACCCGCAGCCGCGCAGGCGCTGGCGATGCCGCCACGCCCTTGATGGCCGAGTACTACAGCCAACGCGCCAGCGCCGGCCTGATCATCAGCGAAGGCTCCCAGGTGTCGGCCCAGGGCAAGGGTTACCTGAGAACGCCAGGGATCTTTACCCCTGAGCAGATCACCGGCTGGAAACAGGTGACCGACGCGGTCCATGCCGAGGGCGGGCAGATATTCTTGCAGCTCTGGCACGTAGGCCGTCTTTCCCATCCTTTGGTGCAGGTCAACGGCGCCCAACCCGTAGCCCCCTCGGCAATCAAGGCCGATGGCGAGATCTACACCCCCGAAGGCCTCAAGCCCTATGAACTGCCACGGGCCCTGGAGCTCGATGAAATCCCCGGTGTGGTGGCCGACTTCCGCCAGGCCGCGGCCAACGCGAAGCTGGCCGGCTTCGACGGCGTGGAGATTCATGGCGCCAACGGCTACTTGATCGACCAGTTCCTGCGTGACGGCACCAACCAACGTACCGATGCCTACGGCGGCTCGATCGAGAACCGTGCACGTTTGCTCAAGGAAGTGGTCGAGTCAGTGATCGAAGTCTTCGGCGCCAGCCGTGTCGGCGTTCGCCTGTCGCCGATCTTCAGCTACTTCTCGATGAGCGACAGCAACTCGCAAGCAACATTCGACTACACGGCCAGAATGCTCAGCCGCTATGGCTTGGCTTACCTGCACATCGTGGAATTGGGCGAAGGCCCGTTCGACTTCCTGGAACTCAAGCGTCGCTTCGGCGGAACGTACATTGCCAATGGCGGCTACGGCGCCGAACGCGCCGCCATTGCCATCAGCCGTGGAGAAGCAGACCTGGTGGCATTCGGCACGCCGTTTTTGGCAAACCCGGACCTGGTGGAGCGTTTCAAACGAGGCCAGGCGCTGAACACCCCTGACGCATCGACGTTCTACCAGGGCGACGAGCGCGGTTATACGGATTATCCGACCTTGGCCGGGGCTTGACGCCCAGTGTCCAGCGCGTGCTTCGCTTGGGGTCGTACAAAATAGTGAAATTACTTGTACAAAACTCTTTAAATTGTACAAGGCGTGCAGTAGGCTTCTGAAAACTTGTACAGGAATCATTTCCTGTACAACAATCGGAGCCTATGCATGTCCGTCTACCTCCAGCGTTTCGCCCAGGCTTTCGCCGAGCTGGACGCCAGTCGCCTGGCTGAGCTCGATGAGCTCTACAGCGCCGACATACAGTTCCAAGACCCTTTGCACCGGATCGAAGGCCTGCCGGCCCTGCGCACTTACTTTGCGCAGTTGTACGCCAACGTCAGCAACCTGCGCTATGACTTCCACGCCTTCGATGAGGTCGGCCCCGGAGAGGGCTACCTGCGCTGGACCCTGCATTTCAGCCATCCTCGCCTGGCGCAAGGAGCGCCCATCGCGCTGCAAGGCTGCAGTTATCTGCGTTGGAATGATCGAATCTACCTGCATCAAGATTTTTTCGACGCCGGCGCCCTGCTCTACGAACATCTGCCGCTGTTTGGATCGGTGATTCGCTGGCTCAAGCGGAGGTTGGCATGAGCCGTGTCTGGCTGACCGGCGCCAGCAGTGGCATTGGCGCAGCATTGGCGGCAGTCCTTCTGGAACAAGGGCATCGCCTGGCTGTGAGTGCGCGCCGCAGCCAACCCCTGGAGACATTGGCCACGCGCTATCCAGACCAGATATTGGTGCTACCGGGCGACCTGACCGACCCGCATCAGGTCGCCACGATCTGCCAACAGATTGACCTTCATTGGGGGGCACTCGACCTGGTGATCCTCAATGCCGGCACCTGCGAATACCTGGAGCCGGGCCACTTCGACACCCACCTGGTCGAACGGCTCATCAACACCAACCTGCTGGGTACTTGCCGTTGCCTGGAGGCCGCCTTGCCCTTGCTGCGCCGGGGCCAGCGTCCACATCTGGTGGCGGTGAGCAGCGCGGTCACCTGGCTGGCCTTGCCTCGTGCCGGCGCCTACGGAGCGTCCAAGGCCGCGTTGCGTTATCTGATCGAATCCTTGCGCATCGACCTGGCCGCCGAGGGTATCGATGTCACCCTGGTCAGTCCCGGCTTCGTCGACACGCCACTGACCCAACGCAACGACTTCCCCATGCCCATGCGCTGGTCGGCGCAACGAGCCGCCCGCCATATCGCGCAACGCCTGCCGGCGCGCCCGCTGGGCATTACGTTTCCATGGTCCTTCACGCTGGTCCTGCGCCTGCTGGGGCATTTGCCCGCCCGCTGGCGGCTGGCTCTTGGCCAACGCCTGGCACGCCCTTCCAAGGAGTCTTGAAGCATGCGCATCGCGATCATCGGCAGCGGCATTTCCGGGCTGACATGTGCTTACCTGTTGGCCCGCAGGCACCAGATTACCCTGTTCGAAGCCGACGACAGGATCGGTGGCCATACCCACACCGTGGATGTCGATTGGCAGGGGCAGCGCTATGGCGTAGACACAGGCTTCATTGTGTACAACGACTGGACCTACCCGAATTTCATCCGTCTGCTGGACCAGTTGGGCGTCGTGTCTCGCCCCACTGAAATGAGCTTCTCGGTGCATGATCCGGCCACCGGCCAGGAGTATAAGGGCCACACCCTGCGCAGCCTGTTCGCCCGCCGCCGCAATCTGTTTTCGCCCGGGTTCTGGGGCATGCTATGGGACATACTCAGGTTCAATCGGCAGGCCACCGCCGACCTGGAGGCGCAGCGCATCGACCGCAGCGCCCGGCTCGGCGACTACCTGCACAGCCAAGGGTATAGCCAGCGTTTCATCGATCACTACATCGTCCCCATGGGCGCAGCAATCTGGTCGATGTCCCCCGCCGGGATGCTGGAATTCCCGCTCGAGTTCTTTGTGCGCTTTTGCCACAACCACGGCCTCATGTCGGTCAATCAGCGCCCCCAATGGCGAGTGATCGCAGGCGGCTCACGTGGTTACATCGAGCCTTTGTGCGCTTCCTTTCGCGAACACATCCGGCTCAACTGCGCAGTGCAGTGTGTGAGTCGCAACATTGCCGGGGTAAGCGTGACCAGCAGCGCTGGCACCGAGCATTTCGACAAGGTGGTGTTCGCCTGCCACAGCGACCAGGCCCTTGCCCTGCTCGAGGCGCCGAGCATGGCAGAGCGTGAGGTACTCGGCGCCCTGGCCTACGCCAGCAATGAAGTGCTGCTGCACACCGACACCCGCCTGCTTCCCCAGCGACCCCAGGCCTGGGCGAGCTGGAACTATCGCCTCGGCGGCCCTGCGCAAGCACCTGCCGCGGTGACCTACAACATGAACCTGCTCCAGGGCCTGGACGCCCCGGTGACCTTCTGCGTAAGCCTCAACCAGAGCGACGCGGTCGATCCGGCCAAGGTGCTTGCGCGCTTCGATTATGCGCATCCCCAGTACAGCCTCGCCGCCATTGCCGCCCAGGCCCGCCAAGGTGATCTGCAAGGGCATCAGCACAGCTACTTCTGCGGCGCCTACTGGGCCAACGGCTTCCATGAGGATGGCGTGGTCAGTGCGCTCGACGTGGCCAAGCATTTCGGAGAACAGCTTTGAACAGCAGTGTGTGTCGAGGCTGGATCGATCATCGGCGCCATACGCCGCGAATCCACGCCTTCCGCTATCGGATCGGCATGCTTTACGTGGACCTCGCCGAACAGGAACACATGCTGGGGTTGTCACGCCTGCTGCGGCCCTGGTCCTGGGCCCCCCTGTGCTGGCGCGAGCGCGACTACCTGCCATCGCACACCCGCCGTGGGGTTCCCTTGGTCGATGCCGTGCGCCAAGTCCTCGACGAAGCCCTGGGTGCCGCTCCCCAAGGGGCAATTCACCTGCTGACTCAACCGCGCAGTTGGGGCCTGTCGTTCAACCCGGTGAGCTTCTATTTCTGCCATGAAGCCAACGGGCGCCTGGGGGCGATCCTCTGTGAAGTGCGCAACACCCCATGGCGCGAGCGCTATCACTACGTATTGCCGGTGCCTCCTGGCGAGTCCTGTGCCTTCAGGGTGGCCAAGGCGTTTCACGTATCGCCGTTCCTGCCCCGGGATATGGACTATCACATGGGGTTCCTGGTCCAGGACACGCACATCCGCATACGCATGGAGAACTGGCGCGACGGCCACAAGGTGTTCGAGGCCGACCTGGCGCTCAAGCGCCAACCCCTCGACGCCTCCTCGCTGCGCCGACATGTCCTGGCCTTCCCCTGGATGAGCCTGCGCACCGTAAGCGCCATTTACTGGCAGGCCCTGCGCCTGCTTTTCAAACGCACGCCCCTCTACGCCCACCAGGCCAGCGAAGACGGCCTGAGCCTGGGTCAAACCGCCCACAAGGATCCCGATCATGCCCGAACCGACCCTGAGCGCTACCAAGGCTGGTAGTTGCGACCTCTCTAACGGAGGCTTTTTCAAGCAAGCCGTGCTGGGTCAGTTGCGCCGCCTGCGTCACGGCCACCTGCGGCTGCTACTCAATGGCGAGCCATTGAGCTTCGGCGACCTGGCCAGCCCCTTGATGGCCGAGGTCGAGATCCTCGACGACGCGGTATGGGGCATGGTTGCCTGCAACGGTTCCATCGGCGCTGGCGAGGCGTATGTCCACGGCTATTGGCGCAGCGGCGACCTGACGGCCGTGACGCGCCTGTTCGTTGCCAACCTGGATGTGCTCGATGCCATGGACAGCGGCCTGGCACGCATCGGCCGCCCGCTGTTGCGCTGGCTGCACTGGCTCAACCGCAACAGCCGACGGGGTTCGCGGCGCAATATCATTGCCCATTACGACTTGGGCAATGCGCTGTTCGAGCGCCTGCTCGACCCCACCATGATGTATTCAGCCGCCCTCTTCGAAAGCCCGGAACAGAGCCTGGAAGAGGCCCAACTCAACAAGCTCGCCCGTATCTGCCGCAAACTCGACCTGCGTCCCAGCGACCATTTGCTGGAGATCGGCACGGGCTGGGGCAGCCTCGCCATTTACGCAGCCAGCCATTATGGCTGCAAGGTGACCACCACCACGCTGTCCCTGGAGCAATACACCCACACCCGTCGGCGTGTCGAAGAATTGGGCTTGCAACAGCAGGTTCAGGTGTTGCGCAAGGACTACCGTGACTTGCAAGGACGCTACGACAAGCTGGTGTCCATTGAAATGATCGAAGCCGTCGGGCATCGCTATCTGCCCGAGTACTTCCGGCGCTGCGCCGCGCTGCTCAAGGACGACGGGCTGATGCTGCTGCAATCGATCACCATCCGCGACCAGCGATATGAGCAAGCCCGACGCTCGGTGGACTTTATCCAGCGGCATGTTTTTCCCGGTGGCGCGTTACCGTCACTGTCGATCCTGCTCAAGACTGCCAGCACCCAGACGCCGCTCAACCTCCTGCATCTCGAGGATTTCGGCGCGCACTACGCCCGCACACTGCGGCACTGGCACGACAACTTTCGCCAATCGCACCAGGCATTGGCGCAGTTGGGCTACGACGAAACCTTCCAGCGCCTGTGGGAGTTCTACCTGTGTTACTGCGAAGGTGGGTTCATCGAGCGTGCGATCGGCGTGGCCCAACTGCTCTTCGCCGGGCCCGGCGCTCGTCGACCCGCCCTGCTGGAGTACCAGGATACGTGATGAGCCGCACCGGCCTGATCGTCAATGCCCTCTGGTTGCAACTGGGTTGGTGGGGCTGTGTGCTCGGGGCACAGGATCCGTGGTGGCTGTTGCTGGTAGTCATCGGGTTGCTCGCCCACCTGTGGCTGTGCCCGGCTCCCCGGGCAGAGCTGTTTGCGGTGATGCGTGTCGGGCTCAGTGGCATGCTGCTGGACTGGAGCCTGGGCGCGCAAGGCTTGTTCATATTCAAGCAAACCCCACTGCCGCTCTGGCTGGCACTGCTCTGGCTGGTGTTTGCCACCGGCCTGCGTCATAGCCTGGCCTGGGCCATGCGGCCGGTATGGCGTGGTGTATTGCTGGGCTTGGTCGGCGGCCCGCTGGCCTATTGCGTGGGGGCGCCGCTGGCGGGTGTCGCCTTGCCGCTGGGGGTCGTTGGCACCGCCCTGTTCCTGGCACCGCTCTGGGCGCTATGGCTCCCCCTGGCGCTGCGCCTGGCCGATCCGAACTGAACTGAGCTGAGCTGAGCTGAGCTGAACTCGCCCCAGAACGCCGTCGCTACCAGGGCTCGTCGAGGAAAAGTGGCATGCGCAACGGCTCGATCGGCCCCTCGCGCTGGCCGCACATCTCATCATGGACAACGTATTGCACCAGCGTGCAGGGCAGCCGCGGGACGAAACGCAGCAGCTCACGCAAATGGGTGGTGGAACGAATGTGCAAAGTCTTTCCCGACTCATCGAGCAATGTACGCAGGCCACCATCCAGCCGGACACGCAGTACGTAGATGCCGCCCTCCAGCGACAACAACTCCAATTCATGGATCCGCCCGTCGATGGCCAACTCCGTAAGCGCCTGCAAGTTCATGGCAAGCTCACGGCCTGACGACGGAAAAACAGGGTCACCTGCCCCAACTCGACACCCAGCTTGCTCATGCTGGAGCGGTTGATCAGCGTGTCCTCGTCCATCAAGTACATCCAGTCATCAAAGTCCACCTCATAGGTCGAGCCATCGACCGGCAGGTTCAACCGATAACGCCAGCGCAGCGCATTGCCGGCCACTTCTCCTCGCGCCTGGCCGATCACATCGTCAGCGCGACCGCGCCACAGGCCCGGGCCCTCGGGGGTCAACGTCCAGACCCGTCGCTGACGGCTGCCGTCGCTATAGAGAAAGCGCTCATCGAGGATCAGGTTCTCTCCCTCGTGACGGCTGGAAATGTCCACCTCAAAGCGCTTGATTACCTCCCCCGAGCGCTTTTGATAGATCCCCCAGGCCTTGACGGGATGGCTGAAAAAACGCTCCAGATCCAGTCGGGGTTGCTGGTCGGCATAACGTTCGACATTTACATTCCCGCAACTGGTCAGGCCCAGTACCAGCAGCAATGCCATCAAAAAATGCCTCACTGTTTTTCTCTCCTTTCACTTGAGATTTGGATTCCAAGCAATTGATTTCTAAGCTCAGGCTCTCGAGTACGAGGATCGAGCCAGATGGCAAAAAAAGCCCGGGCGAATAGCGGGTCCATGACCGCCAGAGACAGTTTTTCACCCACATAGAAACGACAGCCCTGCCCCGGCAGGTACAGGCCAGTGATACGACTTCCGGGCTTCACATCAATAAAGGCACGGCGCATTTGAGCGCCCCACTCGTCCCGGCGCTTGGCGTCCAGGGGCGCAGCGTTGAGACGCTGCATTTCCTTCAGGCTCGTTTCGACCAAAGACTCTTTGTCGATGGCGCGTCGGTAGTTGAGTTCCAGGGCAAACGCCGTTTCCAGGCTTGGCGCAGCGGCCGCACTCCAGAGCCTGGCCTGATAGATATCGAACCCATACCAGTGGAAATCGGCTTGCCCGACCAGGCGCGTGCCTGGCAATGCGCCGCGCCAGTCCGACAAGGCTTGGGGGCAATAAAGCGTAACCATGCAAAGCGCCATGGCGACCAGGCTTTTGCTGAGCGCGAACGACCGGGCCATGAGAACGGTATCCGTTTATCAAGGGAGTCCTGATAATTGTACAAGAACTTAGATTTGTACAGCTTTTTGAGAAAACATCGTTTGGAGGGCCGTCGACACGTATCGCAAGTAAACCGTGTTCATCATGGGAGCAGCGGCACGATCCGCGGCTCGATCGCCTGGTCACTCACCTCGAGCAGCGCCAGCGTCACCGGCAGCTTGAACCGTCGGCGGCCGGCGCTGCCGGGGTTTAGATAGAGGCGCTCGCCCCGCCATTGGATCGATGGTTTATGGGAGTGGCCGGTGATCACTAGCCTTACGCTGCAGTCAAGCGACGCGGGCACGTCCGTGATGTCATGGACCAGCAATACCTGCCATCCGCCCAGGTCGAATTGCAGGCAATCGACAAGGTGTTTCGCCCAATCGGCTTCCAGATCGTTGTTTCCGCGCACCATGTGCAGCTCGCCAATGGCGGCCAGCGCGCAGAGGATCTCCGGGCTGCCGATATCGCCAGCATGGATGATCCGCTCACACCCCTGCAATGCTGCCAGCGCCTCCGGGCGGCGCAGACCGTGGGTGTCGGAAATGACGCCAACTTTCATGAAACCTTTCTCCCCAATCGTGTGTCGCCGGTTATACCCACCTCGTCGCAGCGAGCTAACGTGCTGAAATCGAATAGGATAGGCTGCGCATCAATAGTGCGCAGACCCGTCGTAAAAGGAAATGTTGATGCTCGGACGCAAACGGCCAGAGCCAGAGATTGAAAACCCTGATGAGGCCTTTTCTCCCCAGAGCACACGGGCTGGAGCGGCATTGCGACTGACCGTGAGTTTCATGCTGGTGGTCATCATCGCGTTTCTGGCTGTCGAAGGCTGGCGCACCTGGCGCGATTACCGCGCGGCCTTTTCGGCCGCCCAGGATTCGGTGACGAACCTGGCACGGGCGACGGCCCAGCACGCCGAAGATACCATTCGACAAGTGGATGTGGTCACCGCTGCCCTCAGTGAACGGGTGGAGGGCGATGGCCTGCAGAACATGGACGTTGCGCGCATCCATAAGCTATTGGTGCAACAGGCGGCCATCATGCCGCAATTGCACGGGTTGTTTATCTATGGCCCGGACGGCGAATGGCTGGTAACGGACAAGAAAATCTTTCCGGAAACGGCGAACAACGCCGACCGCGACTACTTCCAATATCACCGTACCCATGAGGACCGCGGCGTGCACATCGGCGCAGTGATCAGGAGTCGATCCACCAACGACCTGATCATCCCTGTGTCCCGTCGCTTGAACAATCCCGACGGCTCGTTCGCCGGTGTACTGCTCGGAACGGTCAAGGTCAGCTATTTCGTCGACTACTACGGCGACTTCAAAATCGACGACAAGGGTGCGCTGGTACTGGCCACACGCAGCGGGACCATCCTGGTACGCCGCCCCTTCGTCGAATCCGTGATCGGCAAGAGCCTGGTCAACAGCGTGATCTTCAGGAACTACCTGCCCACGTCGAACCAGGGCATCGCCGAGGCCAGGGCCGTGATCGACGACACCGAACGCCTGTATGGCTATCGGGCCCTGACCACCTACCCGCTGGTCGTAGAAGCCGGGTTGTCGCGCGAGTCCATCATCGCCCCGTGGCGGCGTGACCTGTTCAAGACCAGCATGGTGCTGATTTTCCTGATCGTGATCCTCGTCGGCTTCGGGCTCATCGTGCTGAGCCAGTTGCGCCACCGGATGACCATGGAAAAGCAGATTCGCAGTGCCCACCAGACCATGCGCGACATGGCGCTGACCGACAGCCTGACCGGGCTGGGCAACCGCAGGCGGCTGGACATCGCGTTGGCCGACGAGATTCGCCTGGCCAAGCGTCATGGTTCTTCCCTGGCGTTGATCATGCTTGACGTCGATTACTTCAAACGTTTCAACGACAGATACGGTCACGCTGCCGGCGACGAATGCCTGCGCGCGATTGCCGCCGCGGTCAGGCAGACCATCAAAAGGCCGGGCGACCTGGCGGTCCGCTATGGCGGTGAAGAGTTCACCGTGTTGCTACCCAACACTGACAGCGCCGGTGCCACCAAGGTCGCGCAGCAAATCCTCGAAGCCGTCAGGGCCCTGACCATCGAACATGGCGATCATCCCTTGGGAATAGTGACCATCAGCGCGGGCATCACCACCAGCCAGCCGAGCGGCGAGGACGTCACCCCGGCCATGCTGATCAAGGCTGCGGACGCCTTTTTGTACCTGGCCAAGAACACCGGGCGCAACCGTTGGTGCAGCGTCGGCTCGACGTCTGGGTGAACCCTGCGGGACCGCCGCGTATCGGTCAGGGTCGTGCAAACCCAAGTCCACAGGTGCCTGCAAGGCGCCTGACGGCTACAATGGTCGCTTCGACCGTGACCAGCCTGACTAAAAACAAATGTCCTTGCCCAAACATCATCTGGAATTGCTCAGCCCCGCCCGCGACGTGACCATCGCCCGCGAGGCCATCCTGCATGGCGCCGACGCCGTGTACATCGGTGGCCCGAGTTTCGGCGCGCGTCACAACGCTTGCAACGAAGTGGGCGATATTGCCCGGCTGGTGGAGTTCGCCCATCGCTACCACGCCCGTGTGTTCACGACCATCAACACCATCCTGCACGACAACGAGCTGGAGCCGGCCCGCCAACTGATCCACCAGTTGTACGATGCCGGCGTCGATGCGCTGATCGTCCAGGACCTGGGGGTGATGGAGCTGGATATTCCGCCCATCGAGCTGCACGCCAGCACCCAGACCGACATTCGCACCCTGGCCCGGGCAAAATTCCTCGACCAGGCCGGTTTCTCGCAACTGGTCTTGGCCCGTGAGCTGAACCTGCAGGAAATCCGCGCCATCGCCGACGAGACCGACGCGGCCATCGAGTTCTTTATCCATGGCGCGCTGTGCGTGGCGTTTTCCGGCCAGTGCAACATCTCCCACGCCCAGAACGGCCGCAGCGCCAACCGTGGCGACTGCTCCCAGGCCTGTCGCCTGCCCTACACCCTCAAGGACGACCAGGGCCGGGTGGTCGCCTACGAAAAACACCTGCTGTCGATGAAAGACAACAACCAGAGCGCCAACATCCGCGCCCTGGTCGAAGCCGGCGTGCGTTCGTTCAAGATCGAAGGGCGCTACAAGGACATGGGCTATGTGAAGAACATCACCGCCTATTATCGCCAGCGCCTGGACGATGTCCTCGAAGACCGTCCGGACCTGGCCCGCGCGTCCAGCGGCCGCACCGCGCACTTCTTCGTCCCCGACCCGGACAAGACCTTCCATCGAGGCAGCACCGACTATTTCGTCAGCGAACGCAAGATCGACATTGGCGCCTTCGATTCGCCGACCTTTACCGGCGTGCCGGTGGGCGTGGTGGAAAAAGTCGGCAAGCGCGACCTGCAAGTGGTGACCTTCGATCCACTGTCCAACGGCGACGGCCTCAATGTGCTGGTCAAGCGTGAAGTCGTCGGTTTCCGCGCCAACATCGCCGAGCCCAAGGGTGAGTTCGAAGAGGACGGCCAGAAGCGATACCGCTACCGCGTCGAACCCAACGAGATGCCGGCCGGCATGTACCAGTTGCGCCCCAACCATCCGTTGAGCCGCAACCTGGACCACAACTGGCAGCAGGCGCTGCTCAAGACTTCCTCCGAACGCCGTGTCGGCCTGGCCTGGGTGGCACGCCTGCGCGAAGAGCGCCTGGAACTGACCGCCACCAGCGAGGAAGGCATCAGCGCCATCGTCGCCCTGGACGGACCGTTCGGCCAGGCCAACAAGCCGGAGCAGGCCCTGGAGCAACTGCACGACCTGCTCGGCCAGCTGGGCACCACCGAATACCACGCCACCGCCATCGAGCTGGATGCGCCCCAGGCGTTCTTCGTCCCCAACTCGCAGCTCAAGGCCTTGCGCCGCGAAGCCATCGAAGCCCTGACCGCCGCCCGCATCAAAGCCCACCCACGCGGTGGCCGCAAGGCCGAGACCAGTCCGCCACCGGTATACCCGGAGTCGCACCTGTCGTTCCTGGCCAACGTCTACAACCAGAAGGCCCGGGATTTTTATCACCGTCACGGCGTCAAGCTGATCGACGCGGCGTTCGAGGCCCACGAGGAAACCGGTGAAGTGCCGGTGATGATCACCAAGCACTGCCTGCGCTTCTCGTTCAACCTGTGCCCCAAGCAGGCCAAGGGCGTCACCGGCGTGCGCACCAAGGTGGCACCGATGCAGCTGATACACGGCGATGAAGTGCTGACGCTGAAGTTCGACTGCAAGCCCTGCGAGATGCATGTGGTGGGCAAGATCAAGGGGCACATCCTGGACTTGCCATTGCCCGGCAGCACGGCGCAGCCGGTGGTCGGCCACATCAGCCCTGAGGACCTGCTCAAGACGATCCCACGCGCGCCGCATTGAGCCCATACCCAGCCCTGCCCCTGTGGGAGCAAACTTGCTCCCACATGGGTTCTCGGGTGTTTGATGGCCCTGCGCCATTTTTCATTTCTGCGCCGTTTTTGCTTCGCTGTGCGACAGATTTCCCCGCAAGACTCCCCTGCCCCGCGCTCGCCTGTTAGGTTGTAAATGTTTGTGTCATCAAATCAGACACTTCCCTCCTACAGCCTGCAAAGGAATGCCCAGCAATGGATTTCTCGCTCAAACACCTGGCCGTGACCACCCTGCTACTGTCCAGCCTCGCTTCGATCACCACACCAGCATTCGCCAACATCACCGCCCAGCAGGGCGCAGCCATCGTCAAAACCTTCTCCAACACCTCCGTCACCGATTTCAGGCAGTTCCTGGCAGAGGTGGCCAAGAGCGACCTGGGCAAAACCGCCAACCTCGGCCCAGCCATCAGCGCGTTCCAGGGCGACAAAGCCCTTTCGGCAGAACAGCGCAATGAAATCCATCGCCTGCTGGGCCTCTATGCCCGAGTGAAATACGGCCAAGCGGCCACTGAGACGCTGAAGGAACTGGTCGCCATCCCGACCTTTCGCAAGGACGGCGTTGCCCAGCACGAGAACCCGGAATTCCTCAAGATCGCCGACAAGATCAAAAGCCTGGCCGAGTCGTTCAACCTCAACTTCCGCAACATCGACAACCGCGTCTATGAGATTTCCCTCGAAGGCAGCGGCGACGAAGTCGTGGGCATTCACGCCCATGCCGACGTGGTGCCAGTAACCCCTGAAAACTGGGTATTGAAAGATGGCACCCGCCTCGACCCGTTCAAGGTCACCCTGGTGGGCGACCGCATGTATGGCCGCGGTACCGAGGACGACAAGAACGGTATCGTCGTGGCGCTCTATGCCATGAAAATCATCAAGGAAGAAAAACTGCCGCTGGCGCGCAACTTCAAGCTGCTGGTCGACACCACCGAGGAAACCACCGGCGACGCCATTCCCTATTATTTCGAACGCAACCCGACGCCCAACTACAACCTGGCCCTGGATGGCGGCTATCCCGTGGTGATTGCCGAGAAAGGCTACGGCACCGTCATGGCGAACTTCACCCGGCGCGCCGCACAGGGCAAGGGCGCAGAAATCACCGCGCTGACGGGCGGCCTGGCGACCAATCAGATTCCGTCGACGTCCGTTGCCACCTTCGCCAGCGACAAGCCCGCCGAACTGGCCGCCAGTCTGCTCAAGGCCGCTAGCGACTATGCCAAGCACAACGGTGGCAACTTCGAAGTGAGCACCCAGGTCGTCGGCAAGGACGTCAATCTGACCTTCACTGGCGTGTCGGCCCACTCCTCCGAGCCCGAGTCAGGCGTCAACCCGGTGGCAAGGATGCTGGACTTCATCAATGGCCTGGACGGCAAGGTCGCGCTTAAACGCAACCACATCACCGATGCAGCCCGCTACGCCGCCGACAATTGGGGCCTGGACTACCTGGGGAGCAAACTGGGCATTGGCTTTTCCGATGCTTTCATGGGCCCGCTGACCGCGTCCCTGACCTACGTCGGAATGGATGAGAAGACCTTCAAGCTGGCGGTCAACCTGCGGGTGCCAGTGGGCAAGACCACAGCAGCCCTCAAGACTGAAATCGCCGACAAACTGGCGACCTGGAGCAAGAACTCCCAGGTCGACGTAGCCTTCGATTACTCCATTGATGAGCCGATGTACCGCAACCCTGAGGGTGAATGGGTCAAGGCACTGCTGGCCGTGGCGAGTGAAAACCTGGGCATGGAACACAAGTACGGCACTTCCGCCGGCGCCACTTCGGTTCATGACTTGCCCAATGGCGTGCAGTTCGGCCTGGCCATGCCCGACGTCAAGTACACCGGCCACAACGACAACGAGTTCAAGACGGTCGAGCAGTTCCTGCTGGACTTGCAGATCGTGACCGAGATGATGGGGCGGATCGGGCAGTTGCCGAAGTTGTAAAACACCGTGGCCAGCGTTTGCCCCGCAGCGGCATAAGAGCTGTGCAGGAGCAGTGTAGGAGCTGTGTAGGAGCTGTGTAGGAGCTGTGTAGGAGCTGTGTAGGAGCTGTGTAGGAGCTGTGTAGGAGCTGTCGAGTGCAACGAGGCTGCGATCTTTCCCCAGACACTTGAATCTCAAGCGAAAGATCAAAAGATCAAAAGATCGCAGGCTTCGCCAGCTCCTACAGAGCCCAGCGGGAGTAATTTCTGGCCACAGGTTTATTTCATTCCTTCAGGTAAGTGGCGCTTGGATCGATGACCTTGGCGGTGATGTCGACCAGCTCCAGCCCCCAATCCCCATGCAGGTACCAGTCGTCCCCGATCATCTCGGCCGGGTGCATCGTACGATCGGCACCGTTGCCGCAAGCCAGCGCACTGGTCGGACAGTAACGATCACACCCCCAGCAAATGCGCTCGGGATGTTTGGGACTGATAGGAAAAGGCTTTGCCATGACGACCCCGTATGACCGATGGGTGTACCCGCACCTTACCGCTTCAGGGCACTGCCGCCCTTGATTCTGATCAACAACAGCCGCGCAGGAGCGACGCGACGTTCACTGGCAAAAAATCGCGCTAAAAATTGACAAGAATCATTATTATTCGCAGCAAAGCTTCCTAGACTCGGCGCCATCATTTAGCCAACCAGGAAGTCATCATGCGCACGCTTGCCACTCTGCCTCTCGCCCTGCTGATTCTCGCGCCACTGGCCCAGGCCAAGGAATACCCCATCGGTGAACCGCAACTGTGTCCAGGGTTGGAGGTCGGTGCGGTGTACCTGCAGCCGATTGAAATGGCCCCGGCCGGGATGATGCGACCCACGGCAGATTCCGACGTGCACCTGGAAGCCGACATCCGCGCCACGGCGGACAACCAGCAAGGCTTCCAGGAAGGCAGTTTCGTGCCCTACCTCAATGTGTCGTTCCAACTGAAGAAACAAGGCAACGACGCCGAGCTCAAGGGTGACTTCCACGCCATGGTCGCCAACGACGGTCCGCATTATGGCGACAACGTCAAGCTGCTTGGCCCTGGCAAATATCAACTGACGTTCACCCTCCTGCCGCCTGGCGGCCATGGCTCCCTCGGTCGTCATACCGACAAGGAAACCGGCGTGGCGCCATGGTTCGAACGCTGCGAACTGCATTACGAATTCGTCTACGCCGGGATCGGTAAAAAAGGCGGGTACTGAGCATGCGCCGCCGATCCTGGCCGTCATGCCTGGCCTGGCTGGCGCTGGCCGGCTTGCTGCTGCCCTCGATCGCCCTGGCCGAACTGCCGACCTACGAGCTGCGCATGCGCGACGGGCATTTCACGCCGTCGCAACTGCAAGTGCCGGCCGGGCAACGCTTCAAGATCGTGCTGAAGAACGTCGGCCAGGGCCCGGCGGAGTTCGAAAGCACGCCTTTGCGCGTCGAGAAAGTGCTCTCGCCCGGCGTCACGACCTTCGTGGTTATCCACCCGCTGCGTCCCGGGCACTATCCGTTTTTCGACGAATTCAATCCGCAACTGCCCGAGGGCGGGATTCTCGCCCAGTGATCAGTCAGCAGGAGGCATTTGCATGACTCAATCGATGTTTATTGTCTGGCGCGAAAGCGTCGAGGCGTTGTTGGTGATCGGGATTCTCCAGGCCTGGGTCAGTCGGCAGCAACAGGCCAGTCAATTGTTGCGCTATGTATGGACGGGCGCGGCGCTGGGCTTGCTTCTTTCCGGCATACTGGCCGGCCTGATCCTGCTCGCTGGCGAGGCCATGAGCGGGACGGCCAATGAATGGTTCCAGGCGTCGCTGGCACTGGTCGCCAGCCTGCTGATCGTGCAGATGGTCGGCTGGATGCATCGAAACGCGAGGACGCTCAAGCACGACCTGGCACGCCACGCCGACCAGCGCCTGAGCCGTCAGGGCGGCCTGGGGCTGTTGGTGCTGGCGTTGCTGGCAGTCAGTCGCGAGGGCAGTGAAACCGTGGTGTTCCTGTATGGCGCCGGTGCGCGCCTGCAAGGGCCGCAACTGGGCCTGTTCGCCATCGGCGCGCTGGCCGGGCTGGTGCTGTCGCTGCTGACCGTGTCCTTGCTGCACGGCAGTCGCCGGTTCATCTCCTGGCCGCGGTTCTTTGCCATCAGCGAAGCAATCCTGCTGTTGTTGGGGGCGGCGTTGCTGGTGAGCGGTATCGAGCGGGTCGGCGGACAATTGCTCGCGATGGATTGGCCCGAGGCGGTGTATCGCGGCATTGGCGACGCGCTGTGGGACAGCAGCGCGATACTCGACGACGGCCATGGTTTCGGCGGGTTCGTGGCGGATTTCACCGGCTATCGGGCCAGCCCGAGTGCGATGACATTGCTGGTGTGGCTGGGCTATTGGGGCGTCGTCGCGGGCTGGCTGCGGCCGCGCAAGGCGCAAAACCTGCCATGCCCGACTTGAACCCCTGGCTCCAACGCCTGGGCGACGGCATGCGGCGCCACGGTGCAACCATTCGTGCCGTGCAATGGGCGGTGGTGCTGTTCTACGCGGTGCTGCTAGTGGTGCCGGCCCTGCTGCCATTGCCCAGCGGCCAGGCGCGTCTGTTCGACAATCTCACGCTGCTGGCGCAGTTTCTGTTCTGGGGCCTGTGGTGGCCGTTCGTGTTGCTGTCGATCGTGTTGTTCGGGCGGCTCTGGTGTGGCGTGCTGTGCCCGGAAGGCGCCTTGAGCGAATGGGCCAGCCAGTATGGCAAGGGCCTGGGAATGCCGCGCGGGTTGCGCTGGGCTGGCTGGCCGACCTTGGCGTTCTGCCTGACCACCCTCTACGGTCAACTGATCAGCGTCTACGACTACGCCCAGGCGGCGTTGCTGATCCTGGGGGGCTCGACCGTCGCCGCGGTGATCGTCGGCCTGCTGTTCGCCCGGGGCAAGCGGGTGTGGTGCCGTTACCTGTGCCCGGTCAGCGGCGTCTTTTCCTTGCTCGCTCGCTTGGCACCGGTGCACTTTCAGGTGGACGAACGACGCTGGCTGGAAAACCCCGCACCGCGTCGCCCTCCTCCCAACTGCGCGCCCTTGCTGGACATTCGCCGTATGCGCGGCGCCGCCGATTGCCACGCCTGTGGGCGCTGCAGCGGCCAGCGCGATGCGGTGCGGCTGATTGCCCGCTCCAGCAGCGAGGAAATCCTTCACTCGACGGCTGACACCCTCTCGCCCTGGGATGTTCGCTTGCTGTTGTTCGGTGTCATCGGCCTGGCCATGGGCGCCTTCCAGTGGACTGTCAGCCCATGGTTCATTGCCCTCAAGCAAAGCCTGGCCCAATGGCTGGTCAGTCATGATTGGCTCTGGGCCCTCCAGGACAACGCGCCCTGGTGGCTGTTGACGCACTATCCGCAACTCAATGACAGTTTCAGTTGGCTCGACGGTTTTTGCATCGTCGCGTACCTGGGCCTGAGTGCGCTGCTGATAGGCACTTCGCTGATGCTGCTGATGCGCCTGGCGGCACGATTCTCGGGGGATAGCGCACAATATTGGCCCTTGGCCATCACCCTGACGCCCCTTGGCGGTGCAGGGTTGTTCCTCGGCTTGTCGGCCACCACGGTCAAACTGCTGCGCTATGAAGGACTGCTGCTGGAATGGGTACAACCGGCACGGGCCGGGTTGCTGGTAGCGGCGATAGCCTGGAGTTTGTGGCTGGGCTACCAACGCCTGCAACAGACGGATGGCTCACCGACTCAACGCCTGTCAGCCATGACATGCCTGGTCTTGGCCAGCAGTCTGGTGGGTTATGGCTGGTGGTTGCAATTCTGGGGGTGGTGATCAAGGGATTGCGGGGGTTCACAACATCCGAATTCGACACAAAACCCTGTGGGAGCGAGCTTGGCTCGCGAAGGCACCGGCACATCCAACATCACCACAAACTGACCCTCCGCCTTCGCGAGCAAGCTCCCACAGGGAGTTTTAGGTGAGCACGACTTCTGCGGGCATCTCGCCCCGCAATAAGCGATCTACACCTTGAACCGCGCCACCGTCTCATGCAGCGACCCTGCCATCTGCGCCAGGTCCTGGCCGGCGGTATCGGTATGGCGGGCGCCCAGCATGACCTGTTCGGACAGGTTGCGAATGCCCACCAGGTTGCGGTCTACCTCACGGGCCACCAAGGCCTGCTGTTCCGTGGCGCTGGCGATCATCAGGTTGCGCTCGTTGATCTGCGAGATCGAATGGGCGATTTCATCCAAAGCATCGCCGGAACGCTGGGCCACTAGCAGCGTGGCCTGCACCAGTTCGCTGTTGTTTTGCATGGAGCTCACCGCGTGCCCGCTGTCCAGCCGGATGTTACCGATCATGCCCTCGATTTCCCGAGTCGAATCCTGGGTCCGATGGGCCAGCGCCCGGACTTCATCGGCCACCACCGCAAAGCCACGTCCGGCATCGCCGGCGCGGGCGGCTTCGATGGCGGCGTTCAGTGCCAGAAGATTGGTCTGTTCGGCAATGCTGCGGATCACATCCAGCACCGAACTGATGTCCTGCACCCGCCCGGCCAACTGCTGGATTCGCCCGGAACTGTCCGTCACCCCTTCGGCCAACGCGGTAATGGAAGCCACCGTTTCCTGGACCTGTTCACGACCGCGCTGGGCCGTTTGCTCGGACACTCGCGAGGCTTCGCTGGTACTCACCGCATTGCGCGCCACTTCATCCACCGCAGCGGTCATCTGGTTCACCGCTGCGGCCGCCTGTTCGATTTCATGCCCTTGCAACTGCAAGGTACTGCTGGTCTGGCTGCTCACCGCGCTCAGTTCTTCGGAGGAACTGGCCACCCGATCCACCGAGGCCGCAATCTGCCGGACCATGCTGTTGAGGCTCTGCTGCATGTCGTGCATGTTGCTCATCACACTGTCATTGGCGCCGACGCCCACCGGCACGCGGATCGTCAGGTCGCCCTGGGCGATGAGGTTAAGCACCCGCGCCGCGTCATTGGGTTCACCGCCCAGGGGACGGGTCACGCTGCGGGTCACCAGGATCGCCACGGTCGTTACCAGGGCCAGGCAAGCCAGCACCAACGCCAACATGTTGCGCCGCGCATCGTTGTAACGTGTCTGGGCCAGATGCTCACGCTCGACGAAGACCTTGCCCTGCATCGCCATGATCGCTTCGAGACTCCTGTACACCTCGCGCTCCGCCGGAATCACCCCTTGCTTGAGCTGCGTCATCGCCTCCTGCGTCGCGCCCTGGCGGATCAACGCCTGCACCTGGACGAAAGCCGCCACATAGGCCTCGCGACGCTTCTTCAACTCGGCATAGGCGGCCTTGCCTTCAGGCTGATCGAACAGCGGTTCCAGCGTGGCGAAGGCCTGGGTAATCCGTTGCCGGGTGGCGTCGATGGATTGCTGGACCTGCGCATTGTCCTTGTCGATCAGCAAGTCCCGGGTGTTCCTGGCGTTGTCGCGCACACCCGTGGCGATCACCATGATCGGGTCGATCTTCGGCCAATCCTGCCTGACGATCTGCTCGGCCTGGTCGCGCAGCATCGCCAGGTCGCTCAAGGCGTACAGCGCCAAGGCGATCAAGGCCAGCGGCGCGATGGCAAAGCCGATAACGATGCGTTGGGCGGTGGTGAGTCTGGTCATATCAAATGCTCCCTGTTCAACTACCTGCCGGTTGGCAGCGCATTTGAAAACCTTAAAAAAAGTGTGGCCCGGTCATCCCGGGCCGCTGTCGGTCGTTCACCCCTGCGCTCGCTCAACTGCGTAAGACGAACGAGGGGAACAACTCGCGCATCGCGGCCCACAACTCAGGCTGCAAGGCTTGTGCCGAGACGCTGGAAAGATGGGGATCGAGCATCCGCGCGGTGCGCACCAGTTGCACGGCGAAACGCGTGACGCCGCGTTCGCGCAGGCGCTGGGCCAGGGTCAGCAACCGCTCGGGATCGAACAGATGCCAGTGCACCGTCGTGCGACATTCATACTCCACGCCGCTGGCCAGCAGGTGGTCGAGGCTGCGCCAGTTGGCGGTGCCGCTGCCCTCCACCCGAGTCACCTCGAGGGCATCTTCGGGCAAGGCCTTGACGTCGAAGCCCACCCAATCGGCAAGCCCGACCACTTTGGCAAAAGCCGCCGGCTTGATGCCGGCGCTGTGCAGGCCGATGCGAAAGCCCATCTGCCGCACTTCCTCCATGGCCGGCGCCAGGCCGTCCTGCAAGGTCGGCTCGCCGCCGCTGAACACCACGGCGTCGAGCAGATCCTGGCGACGTTGCAGGAACGCCAATACCCGGCACCAATCCACCTCCTCGCTGCCGCGCGGCGGGATCAGTTGCGGGTTATGGCAATAACGACAACGCCAGGCGCACCCCTGGCAAAACAATACGCACGCCAGTTGGCCCGGATAATCGAGGGTGGTCAGGGGCACCATGCCCCCGATCCGTAGCACTCGACTCATGGACGCCCGGCCGCGCGTTCGGTGAAGTGCACCCGCTCGCGATGCTCGGACTGCTTGCCTGGGTTGAAGGCCGCCACCGGGCGGTGATAACCCATCACTCGGGTCCAGACTTCGCAACGTTGACGCTGTGCCTGTGGCAGGGTTTGTGATGCGTTCATGGATGAAGCTCCTTGCGGTCGATGGATCGGATCAGTGGACGCTGCCCGCCAACTGCTGTTGCAGCAGCAAGGCCTCGTCGCATTTGGGGCAAAACTCGTGTTCGCCGGCCAGGTAGCCGTGCACCGGGCAGATGGAAAAGGTCGGCGTGATGGTCAGGTACGGCAGGCGGAAACGTCCCAAGGCCTTGCGCACCAGTTGCTTGCAGGCCTGCGTGGAGGAAATCTGCTCGGCCATGTACAGGTGCAACACGGTGCCGCCGGTGTATTTGCATTGCAGTTCGTCTTGCAGCTCCAGGGCTTCGAACGGATCCTCGGTGAAACCCACCGGCAGTTGCGACGAGTTGGTGTAGTACGGCGCAACCGGGCTGCCGGCCTGCAGGATATCCGGGTAGCGCTTGAGGTCTTCCTTGGCGAAGCGGTACGTGGTGCCCTCGGCGGGCGTGGCTTCGAGGTTGTAGAGGTGGCCGGTTTCCTCCTGGAATCGCAGCAGCGTGGCCCGCACGTGATCCAGCAGTTTCAGGGCAAATTCACGACCTTGCTCGGTATGCAGGCCTTGCTGGTCATCGGTGAAGTTGCGCAGCATTTCGTGCAGGCCATTCACGCCGATGGTGGAGAAGTGATTGCGCAAGGTGCCGAGGTAGCGCTTGGTGTAGGGATACAAGCCGGCATCCATGTGATGCTGGATGACCTTGCGCTTGACCTCCAGGCTCTCTTTCGCCAGTTCCATCAGGGTATCGATGCGTTCCAGCAACGCGCAGCTGTCGCCCTTGTACAGGTAGCCCAGGCGGGCGCAGTTGATCGTCACCACCCCCAGGGAACCGGTCTGTTCCGCCGAGCCGAACAAGCCGCCGCCGCGCTTGAGCAGCTCGCGCACGTCCAGTTGCAGGCGGCAGCACATCGACCGCACCTGGTTGGGTTGCATGTCCGAGTTGAGGAAGTTCTGGAAATACGGCAAGCCGTAGCGGGCGGTCATTTCGAACAGCCGGTCGGCGTTCTCGCTGTCCCACGGGAAGTCGTGGGTGATGTTGTAGGTCGGAATCGGGAAGGTGAACACCCGCCCTTTCGCATCGCCGGCCTGCATCACCTCGATGTAGGCGCGGTTGATCAGCTCCATTTCCGTTTGCAGGTCACCGTAGGCGAACGGCATCTCTTCGCCGCCGATGATCGGGATCTGTTCACGCAGATCCTCCGGGCAGACCCAGTCGAACGTCAGGTTGGTGAATGGCGTTTGCGTGCCCCAGCGCGACGGCACGTTGAGGTTGTAGATGAACTCCTGCAACGACTGGCGGACTTCGTCGTAGCTGAGCTGGTCCTTGCGCACATAGGGCGCCAGGTAGGTGTCGAACGAGCTGAACGCCTGGGCACCGGCCCATTCGTTTTGCAAGGTGCCGAGGAAATTCACCATCTGTCCCAGGGCACTGCTCAAATGTTTGGGCGGCCCGGCCTCGACCCGCCCCGGCACGCCGTTGAGGCCTTCGTGCAACAGCGTGCGCAACGACCAACCGGCACAGTAGCCAGCGAGCATGTCCAGATCGTGGATATGCAGGTCAGCCTCGCGGTGCGCCTCGCCGATGGCCTGGCTGTAGACCTCGTCGAGCCAGTAGTTGGCGGTGACCTTGCCCGAAACGTTGAGGATCAGCCCGCCGAGGGAATACCCCTGGTTGGCATTGGCCTGCACGCGCCAGTCTTCGCGGTCCAGGTATTCGTTCATCGACGTGGCGACTTCCACCAGCGTACGGCGATCCCGACGCAGGCGTCCGTGTTGCTCGCGATAGACGATGTAGGCACGCATGGAGAGAAAGAAACCGGCGTCCATCAGCACCCGTTCGACGCGGTCCTGGATCTGCTCGACGTTCAACCGTGTCTGCCCTTCCAACCGCGCCAACACCGCCTCCAGCAACGCCTCGGCCTCGGCTTCGGCATATTCGCCGGTGGCCTTGCCGGCGGCGATCAGCGCCTGGCGGATCTTGTCCGCATCAAAGGCGACCACACTGCCATCGCGCTTGTGCAAGCGGTTACACCCTACTGAGATCAATGTGCTCTGCATTTCGGCTCCAGACACTACATATAGGCTTTTCGAGATCTTCAAACACAATATGCAGTGGAGAGTACGGGCAAAAGGCACGGTTGCAATTGATCGACGTCAAGAATCGGGAGCAACCCACATTCAGGCGGGAAAAGTCATTCTTGCAAGCGCCGCAGATCCCTTGTGGGAGCTTGCTCGCGATAGCGGTGGATCAGTCGAGATCGATGCAGCTGGAGGGCTGTAGGAGCTGTCGAGCGAAGCGAGGCTGCGATCTTTTCGGCACCCATTGAGTCTCAAGATCAAGATCAAAAGATCGCAGCCTTCGGCAGCTCCTACAGTCCTGCGGGGGCAAGCTCCCTCGCCACAGGTGCCTACCCCCCACTCATGTTCATGAACCGCACGATCTGCACTTCCCCTCCCGGGTTGAAGTCATGGCGCAGTGGCTTGCCGCGCAATGCCTGTTGCACCGCCTGGATCACCGGCTGGTCATCCAGCGGATAACGCCGCAGCAAGCCGCGCAGGTCGAGGGAGTCCTCTTGTCCCAGGCACAACAGCAAGCGCCCTTCGACGGTCATGCGCACGCGGTTGCAACTGGCGCAGAAGTTATGGGTGTTGGGCGAAATGAAACCGATCCGGGTATCCGGATGACGCTCCAGGCGCACATAGCGCGCCGGCCCGCCGCTGCTCTCGGCGCTGTCGAGCAGGCGATGATGGCGGGCGATCTCGGCCCGTACCTCATCGCTGGAACAGAACGACTCGCCCCGGGAACGCCCGACCTCCCCCAACGGCATTTCCTCGATGAAGCTGATGTCGATGCGTTGATCGATGGCGTACTGCACCAGCGCCGGGACTTCATCGAAGTTGCGTCCCTTCATGACCACGCAGTTGAGCTTGATCCGCTCGAACCCGGCGACCTTCGCCGCTTCGATGCCGGCCAGCACCTGGTCCAGGTTGCCGTTGCGGGTGATCGCCCGAAAACGGTCGTCGTCCAGGCTGTCGAGGCTGATGTTCATGCGCTTGACCCCGGCCTCGACCAGCGGCTGGGCCAGTCGCCCCAGCTGCGAGCCGTTGCTGGTCATCACCAGTTCCCGCAGGCCGGGCAATGCCGCGATCTCGCGACACAGCCCGACGATGCCTGGACGGATCAGCGGCTCGCCACCGGTCAGGCGGATTTTCTTCACCCCCAGGCCGACGAACAGCCGCGCCAGGCGCTGCAACTCCTCCAGGGTCAACACTTGCTGACGCGGCAGGAAAGTCATGTTTTTCGCCATGCAATACACACAACGAAAATCACAACGATCGGTCACCGACATCCGCAAATAATCGATCTGGCGCCCAAATCCGTCCTGCAACACCGCGTTCATGAAGATCTCCCGATTGAGCCCGTGCTCACTGCACCAGCGGCGAGTCGGCACCCTGAAGGTGAATGCCGCGAATGTCCGCCGCACCGATCAGGGTTTGCAGGTACTGCACCAGCGCTTTTTGCCAAACACCCTGCTGCAACTGGGTACGAATCGCCGTCGCCACCGCCTCGTACGGCAATGGTTGACCATCGATTCGCTGGTCGATGCTGATCACGTGCCAGCCATAGCGACTTTCCAGCGGTTTGCCAGCCAGGCCCGCCGGCAGGGTGAACAACTGGCGCTCCAGTTCAGGCACGGTCTGGCCCTTGCTGATCTGCCCCAGCGAGCCGCCCTGTGCCTTGGATGGACACGCCGAATGCTTCAGCGCCAACTCGGCAAAACTGCCCGGGAACTGATCCAGCCGCTCCAGCAGCAGCTCGGCCTGTACATGGGCCAGGCTGCGCGCCTCGGCATCGTCCGGCGCACATTCGAGCAGGATGTGCCGCACCGCCAGCAACGGCGCGCTGTGAAAGCGCGCCCGGTTGCTTTCGTAATAACGCAGGCAGGTGGCCTCGTCGCACTGCGGCACCTGCACCTCGCGTTCGAGCAACAGCCGCGTGGCCGCTTCCTCTTCGTTTTCACCGGCACCGACCTGCAACGCCAGGCCCAGTTCGGCGATACGTTGCTGCAGCAACTCACGAATCACCAAGGCCCGTGCCGCTTGGTAAACCGCCTCCTCGCGGCTGTCCGCCGGGTGATATTGCAACTCCAGGGCCATCGCCTGCGGGGTGATCGACACCCCGTTGACGCTGATGATCGGCCACTCCTGCTCACTGCTGGCAATCAACTGTGGCGCTTCATCTTCCGCCACCGGCCCGGCCTGGGCCGGCTGGAACTGCACCGCCCCCACCGGTTCGGCATCGGCCACCGGCGCGATCACCGGTGCCGCTTTTGCCGAAGAACCGCAGCCGCCGCTGCCGCCACCACTACCGCCACATCCGCATCCACTCGCCATGATCTTCTCCTCAGAACTTCTGCCGAACGATTTGATAACGACGTCCCAGGTACCACACCGGCGCACTGACGATATGGACCAGACGAGTGAAGGGGAACAACACGAACAGGGTCAGGCCCAACACCACGTGGAGCTTGTAGACCAGGCCCACCGGCGCTATCGCGGTAGCGGCTTCAACCGGACGCAACAGCACGGTGTTCTGGGCCCAGTCGGCCAGCATCACCATCACCGAACCGTCCATGTGAGCGGTGGACGCCACGATGGTCATCAGCCCCAGCACCAGTTGCACCAGCAACACCACCAACACCAGGATGTCCGATGTACTGGAAGTGGCGCGAACCCGTGGGTCGGTCAGGCGACGGTTGAGCAGCATCACCAGGCCGATCAGGCCCAGTACGCCGAAGAAACCGCCGGAGACCATCGCCAGCAACTGCTTGTTCTCGGTGCTCAGCACATGGTGGTAGATCGCCGAGGGTGTCAGCAGGCCGACGAAGTGCCCGGCCAGCACAAACAGCACGCCAACGTGAAACAGGTTGCTGGCCACGCGCATGCCGCGCTTGTTCAGCATCTGGCTGGAACCGGCCTTCCAGGTGTACTGGGACAGATCAAAGCGTGCCCAACTGCCGAGCAGGCAAATCGCCAAGGCGACATAGGGGTAGACCCCGAACAACAACAGATCCCATTTAGACATTGCCCACCTCCCCGGCTGGCGCTGCGGCCAACCCTTCATGCTGAAAATCCACCCAGTGCAGCGGCACTGCACTTTCGTCCCGCGCCTTGCCCGGCGCGCTAGGCAGTGAACTGCAACGGTCCTGCTGTTCGGCCTTCATGAAATCCACCGCCTCTTCTTCCCAGATCTTGTCCAGGGCTTCGAGGGAGTCGTCCCGTGGTTCGGCCTTCACTTGCTCACGCAACTCGGCCACGGCCACTTGGGGCTCGGCCCCGGCGATTTGCAGCAAGGCCCGGAAGCAACTGGCGTAGGCGCTTTCACGCTCGTCCAGGCGCGCCGCGAGCAAGGCCAGCAGGTGCTCTACATCGGCCAGTCCCTCGCGGGCCTCGATGTCTTCGCGGGTGGAAAGAAACTCCAGGTACAGCGGGATGTAGTCGGGCAGTTCCTTGACGCCGATGGCGAAACCGGCCTCTTCGTACTGGGCCATCATGTCGACCATGGCCTGGCCACGGTCGCGGGATTCGCCATGGACATGTTCAAACAACAGCAGCGACAGCGAACGGCCGCGGCCGAACAGCGCACCGTAGTGTTCCTGGCCGTCCATCAGGTCCTTGCCACAGATCACCTCGAGCAGTTCGAACAGCCCGGCGCGCTGGTTGGGGCTGATTTCCCGCGTTTGGAGAATCGCTTGTTCCAGCTCATCCCGACCGGCCACCAGGGTCTCGGTCGGGTAATCGAGCAGCAACGAAATCACCTTGAGAATGCGCATGCTCATTCCTCCCACAACTGCACGGTTTTGATCACGTCGCGGCGGTTGGCCTTCTTGCCACCGAACATGTTGGTGTCGGAGCTGCCACTGCAACCGCTGCCGAAACTGAAACCACAACCGGAGCGCTCGGCGAACGCATCGCTCATGGCGTCTTCGCGGTGGGCGCTTGGCACGACGAAACGATCCTCGTAGTTGGCGATGGCCAGGTAGCGGTACATCTCTTCCACCTGGTTGACGCTCAAGCCGACGTCAGCCAGCACTTGCAGGTCCTGCACGCCGTCGACCTGCTCGGAACGCTTGTAGGCACGCATCGCCAACAGGCGCTTGAGGGCACGTTTGACCGGTTTTTCATCGCCAGCGGTGAGCATGTTCGCCAGGTAGCGCAGCGGGATGCGCAGGCTGTCGACATCCGGGATCACCCCGTTCATGCCCACGGTGCCGGCCGTGGCAGCGTTCTGGATCGGCGACAGTGGCGGCACGTACCAGACCATCGGCAAGGTGCGGTATTCCGGGTGCAGCGGCAGTGCGAGTTTCCAGTCCACGGCCATTTTGTAGACCGGCGAGCGTTGCGCCGAATCGATCACCGACTGCGGCACACCATCGGCCAGGGCCTGGCGAATCACCGCCGGGTCGTTCGGGTCGAGGAAGATCTCCAGTTGTTTCTCGTACAGGTCCTGCTCATTGGCGGTGCTCGCCACTTCGCTGATGCGATCGGCGTCATACAGCAATACGCCGAGGTAACGAATCCGGCCAACGCAGGTTTCAGCGCAGACGGTCGGCATCCCGGCCTCGATGCGTGGGTAGCAGAAGATGCATTTTTCCGACTTGCCGCTCTTCCAGTTGAAGTAGATCTTCTTGTACGGGCAGCCGCTGATGCACATGCGCCAGCCGCGGCATTTCTCCTGGTCGATCAGGACGATACCGTCCTCCTCGCGCTTGTAGATCGCCCCGCTCGGGCACGACGCCGCGCACGTCGGGTTCAGGCAGTGCTCGCACAGGCGCGGCAGGTACATCATGAAAGTGTTTTCGTACTCGCCATAGATGTCCGCCTGGATCTTGTCGAAGTTCTTGTCCTTGCGCCGCTTGGCGAATTCGGTGCCGAGGATTTCCTCCCAGTTCGGGCCCCATTCGATTTTCTCCATGCGCTTGCCGGACACCACCGAGCGTGGTCGCGCGGTGGGCTGGTGCTCGCCCAGCGGTGCGGTGTGCAGGTGCTGGTAGTCGAAGTCGAACGGCTCGTAGTAATCGTCCAGGCTTGGCAGGTCCGGGTTGGCGAAGATGTTCGCCAGCACGCGGAACTTGCCGCCGATGCGCGGGTTGATCGAACCGTCAGCGTTGCGGATCCAGCCGCCTTTCCACTTGTCCTGGTTCTCCCATTCCTTGGGATAGCCGATGCCGGGCTTGGATTCGACGTTGTTGAACCAGGCGTATTCCATGCCTTCGCGGCTGGTCCAGACGTTCTTGCAGGTAATCGAGCAGGTGTGGCAGCCGATGCATTTGTCCAGGTTCAGGACCATGCCGATTTGTGAGCGAATTTTCATCTCAGTTCTCCTCGATATCAGTCGGCAGTGGACGCGGCAAATCATCGCCACTGGAACCATCGAGCCAATCGACCTTGACCATCTTGCGCACCACGACGAATTCGTCGCGGTTGCAACCGACCGTGCCGTAATAGTTGAAGCCGTAGGCCTGTTGGGCGTAGCCGCCAATCATGTGGGTGGGCTTGAGCACCACGCGGGTCACCGAGTTGTGGTGGCCGCCACGGGTCTTGGTGGTTTCCGAACCCGGCACGTTCACGATCCGTTCCTGGGCGTGATACATCATCACCATGCCTTCCTTGACCCGTTGGCTGACCACCGCACGGGCTGTCAGCGCGCCGTTGACGTTGAAGCATTCGATCCAGTCGTTGTCCTCGATACCGGCGCGCTTGGCGTCGATTTCCGAGAGCCAGACAATCGGTCCGCCACGGCTCAAGGTGAGCATCAGCAGGTTGTCGCTGTAGGTGCTGTGGATGCCCCACTTCTGGTGCGGGGTGATCCAGTTCAGGACGATCTCGGTCTCGCCATTGCTGCGCTTGCCCTTCACGCCGGCGATGGTGCGGGTGTTGACCGGTGGCCGATAGCTCATCAGTTGCTCGCCGAACGCCTGCATCCATGGGTGATCCTGGTAGAACTGCTGGCGACCGGTGATGGTGCGCCATGGGATCGACTCGTGGACGTTGGTGTAGCCGGCGTTGTAGCTCACGTGATCGTCTTCCAGGCCAGACCAGGTCGGGCTGGAAATGATCTTGCGCGGCTGGGCCTGGATGTCACGGAAGCGAATCGCCTCGTGCTCCTTGGAGACGGCCAGGTGGCTGTGGTCGATGCCAGTGAATTCCGACAGCGCTGCCCAGGCTTTCACCGCGACATGGCCGTTGGTTTCCGGCGCCAGGGACAGGATCACTTCGGCAGCGTCGATGGCGCTGTCGATCTTCGGCCGCCCTTGGCTGATACCTGCCTCGACTTCCTTGTGGTTCAGCTCGCCAAGGAATTTAACTTCAGTGTCGGTGTTCCAGTTGATGCCCTTGCCGCCGTTGCCGAGTTTTTCCAGCATCGGGCCCAGGGAGGTGAACTGTTTGTAGATGTTCGGGTAGTCGCGTTCCACCACGTGCAGGTTCGGCGCGTTCTTGCCCGGGATCGGCGCCACACCGGCGCTTTTCCAGTCGGTGCCGCCGAATGGCTGGGCCAGTTCGCCGACGCTGTCGTGCATCAGCGGTACGGTGACCAGGTCTTTCTCGACACCCAGGTGGCCGACCGACATGGCGGAAAACGCCTTGGCGATGCCCTTGTAGATTTCCCAGTCCGAACGCGATTCCCAGGCCGGATCGATGGCGGCCGACAGTGGGTGAATGAACGGGTGCATGTCCGAAGTGTTCATGTCGTCTTTTTCGTACCAGGTAGCGGTCGGCAAGACGATGTCCGAATACACGCAGGTCGAGGACATGCGGAAGTCCAGGGTGGTCACCAGATCGAGCTTGCCAATGGCGCCCTCGTCGACCCATTCGGCTTCGGTGGGCTTGCACTCGGTGCTATGGCCGATGTCTTCGTTCATCACGCCGTTCTTGGTGCCCAGCAGGTACTTGAGCATGTACTCGTGGCCCTTGCCCGAGGAGCCCAGCAGGTTGGAACGCCAGATAAACATGTTGCGCGGGAAGTTCACCGGGCTGTCCGGTTGCTCGCAGGCAAAGCGCAGGGAACCGTCCTGCAGCGACTTGACCACGTAGTCCTTGGGCTCCATGCCCGCGGCGGCGGCATCGCGGCAGATGTGCAGCGGGTTGGTGTTGAGCTGCGGTGCGCTCGGCAACCAGCCGGCCCGTTCGGCGCGGATGTTGTAGTCCAGGGCGTGCTCGGGGAATTGCGATTTGTCGGCCAGGGGCGAGAGCACATCGTGCATGCTCATCTTCTCGTGGCGCCATTGCGAACTGTGCCCGTAGAAGAAGCTGGTGCCGTTCATCTGCCGTGGCGGACGGTTCCAGTCCAGGCCAAAGGCCAGGGGCAGCCAGCCGCATTGCGGACGGAGTTTTTCCTGGCCGACATAGTGGGCCCAACCGCCGCCGGTCTGGCCGACGCAACCGCAGAGCATGAGCATGTTGATCAGCCCGCGGTAGTTCATGTCCATGTGGTACCAGTGGTTCATCGCCGCACCGACGATGATCATCGAGCGTCCACGGGTCTTGTCGGCGTTGTCGGCGAACTCGCGGGCGATCTGGATCGCCTTCTCGCGACTCACACCGGTGATCTGCTCCTGCCAGGCCGGGGTGCCGGGTACCGAAGCGTCGTCATAGTCCTTGGCAACGTTGGCGCCGCCCAGGCCACGGTCGATCGCCAGGTTGGCCGCCGACAGGTCGAACACCGTGGCGACTTTCGCCACGCTGCCATCGGCCAGTACCACGCTGTGCACCGGCACCCGCCGGAACTGCACCGCGTCACCGGCCACGTGCTGGAAGTACTCCTGGGCTTCGCCGGCGAAGTACGGGAACGCCACCTCAGCGACGTCGCCGCCGATCAGGCTCAGCTTGAGGTCGATCTCACGACCCTCGCCGCCTTCACGGGGCAGGATGTTCCACTTGCCCTTCTCACCCCAGCGATAGCCGATGGAGCCTTGGGGCGAAACCAGTTCGCCGCTGGCATCCAGGGCGATGGTTTTCCATTCCGGGTTGTTTTCCTGACCAAGGTTGTCGGTCAGGTCGCTGGCCCGCAGGAAACGGTCCGGCTGGTAACCCGCACCCGGCGCCGCGCCGAGCATCGGCTTGAGCATCACCAGTACCGGCAGGTCGGTGTAGCGCTTGGCGTATTCGGTGAAATAGGCGCTGGGCTTGTCCAGGTGAAATTCTTTGAAGATCACATGGTTGAAGGCCTGGGCCAACGCGGCGTCGGTGCCCTGCTTAGGGTTGAGCCACAAGTCGGTAAGCTTGGCGACTTCCGAATAGTCCGGGGTGATCGCCACGGTCTTGGTGCCCTTGTAGCGCACCTCGGTGAAGAAGTGGGCGTCAGGGGTACGGGTCTGCGGGACGTTGGAGCCCCAGGCAATGATGTAGTTGGAGTTGTACCAGTCGGCCGATTCCGGCACGTCGGTCTGCTCGCCCCAGACCATCGGCGACGCTGGCGGCAAGTCGCAATACCAGTCGTAGAAGCTCAGGCACACGCCACCGATCAGCGACAGGTAACGCGAGCCGGCGGCATAGCTGACCATCGACATGGCCGGGATCGGCGAGAAACCCACCACCCGGTCCGGGCCGTGTTCCTTGACGGTGTAGACGTTGGCGGCGGCGATGATCTCGTTGACTTCTTCCCAGTTGGAACGGATGAAGCCGCCCATGCCGCGCTTGCTTTTATAGGAGTCGGCCTTGGCCTTGTCCTCGACGATGCTGGCCCAGGCTTCCACCGGCGGCAGGGTCTGCCGGGCTTCGCGCCACAGCTTGAGCAATGGCTTGCGAATTTTCGGGTACTTGAGCCGGTTGGCGCTGTAGATGTACCAGCTGTAGCTCGCGCCGCGAGGGCAGCCGCGTGGTTCGTGGTTGGGCAGGTCGTTACGGGTGCGCGGATAGTCGGTCTGCTGGGTTTCCCAGGTGATCAGGCCGTTCTTGACGTAGATTTTCCACGAGCACGAACCGGTGCAGTTCACCCCATGGGTGGACCGCACGATCTTGTCGTACTGCCAGCGCGAACGGTAGACGTTCTCCCAATCGCGGGACTCCTTGCGGGTCTCGCCGTGACCATCGGAAAACTCGCCTTGCTTGCGGTTGAAAAACCGCAGTTGATCCAATAAATGACTCACAGTGTGTTCCTCTCAGGCTTGCTCCGCGGGGTCTGCGCCCCGCCCACGCAGGTTTAGGTTCGGCTTAGCAAGGTGTCGCGGCGCCCTTGCGGGCATACCACCACCAGGTCACCACGATGCAGCTCAGGTAGAAGCCGACGAACATGTAGAAGGCCATCTCCGGGCCGCCGGTCAGGGCCATCGAAGTGCCGAATGATTTGGGAATGAAGAACGCGCCGAAGGCGCCCATGGCCGAGCTGAACCCCAGCACGGCTGCCGATTCCTTGCCGGCGCTCTTGATCGCTTGTTCGCGCAGCTCGGGTTTTTTGCCCAGGGCGGCTTTCTCATGCAGGGTGCGGAAGATCACCGGGATCATGCGGAAGGTGGAACCGTTGCCCACGCCAGTGGTGATGAACAGCAACATGAACATGCCCAGGAAGCCGTAGAAGCTGCCGCCCTCGCCGTTCTGTGGAAGAAAGTGCAAGACGCCGAACACCATCACGATCATCAACACGAAGTTCCACAGGGTGACCTTCGCGCCACCGAGCTTGTCCGCCAACCAGCCGCCCAGCGGCCGTACCAGCGCGCCCACCAGTGGGCCGAGGAAGGCGAATTTCAAGGCGATGACTTCCGGGAACGAAGTCTTGATCAGCAGCGGGAAGGCGGCGGAGAAACCGATGAACGAACCGAAGGTGGCCAGGTACAGCCAGCACATCAGCCAGTTGTGCTTGCGCTTGAAGATCACCGCCTGTTCGCTGAACGAAGCGCGGGCGCTGGACAGGTCATTCATGCCGAACCAGGCAATCAGGGTCACGGCGAGGATGAACGGCACCCAGATGAAGCCGGCGTTCTGCAGCCACAGCGAGCTGCCATCAGCCAAGACTTGCGGTTGGCCGCCCATGAAGCCGAACACACCAAAGGAGATCACCAGCGGCACGCTGAACTGCATCACCGACACGCCCAGGTTACCCAGGCCGGCGTTCAAGCCCAGGGCGGTGCCCTGCTGGGACTTGGGGTAGAAGAAGCTGATGTTGGACATGCTCGAGGCGAAGTTGCCGCCACCAAAACCGCACAACAGTGCGATCAGCACGAACACGCTGTAGGGCGTGGCCGGATCCTGCACGGCGAAGCCCATCCACAACGCCGGTATCAGCAACGACGCCGTGCTCAGCGCAGTCCAACGACGCCCGCCGAAGATCGGCACCATGAACGAGTAGAAGATGCGCAAGGTCGCGCCGGACAGCCCCGGCAATGCCGCCAGCCAGAACAACTGGTCGGTGGTGAAGCTGAAGCCGATGGCATTGAGGCGCACGATCACCGTGCTCCAGACCATCCACACCGCGAAGGCCAACAGCAGCGCAGGAATCGAAATCCACAAATTGCGCCGGGCAGTCTGTTTGCCACTTTTGCCCCAGAACGCAGGGTCTTCCGGGCGCCAGTCATGAATGACCGGGCCCTTTTCAGGCGTTTGCAGAACGGACATGTTCTTCTCCTTGGGCAATGCTGGAAAACGGGGATTGAGTGGCCGGCGGCTGTTTACCCAGCAGCGGGCGCTTGCGCATTTCGCTGAAGTACATCCAGGCCAGGGACACCCAGACCACGCCGTACATCAACATGAAGCAGGACGAGCGCACGCCGGTGAGGTCCACCAGGGCGCCGAACATGATCGGCAGCACGAACCCGCCCAGGCCGCCGGCGAGGCCGACGATGCCGGACACCGCGCCCATGTTCTTCGGGTAGTCGTTGGCGATGTACTTGAAGACCGAGGCCTTGCCGAACGCGAAGGCGATGCCCATCACGAACAGCAGCACGGTGAACAGCGTGGGGCTGAGGCCGATGTGGAAATCGACGATGCCGTTGACGGTCTGCACTTGCAGCTGCGTCTGGGGATAGGAGAGCAGGAACAGGCAGATCCAGCTGACCCACAACACCCACCAGGTCACGCTCTGGGCGCCCCAACGGTCGGACATCCAGCCACCGACGGCCCGCAGCACGCCACCGGGCAAGGAGAAACACGCCGCCAGCAGCGCCGCGCTTTGCAGGCTGAAGCCGTATTCCTGCACGTAGTACTTGGTCATCCACAATGCCAGGGCCACGTAGCCGCCGAACACGATCGAGTAGTACTGGCAGTAGCGCCACACGGCGGGCTCTTTCAGGGTTTTCAATTGCTCGCGCAACGTCGCGCCGCCCTTGCCGCTGTGTTCCTTTTTCTCGGTGGTGAGAAACCAGAACAGCAACGCGGTGATGAACAGGATGGCGCTGAACACTTTCGGCACCAGGTGCCAGCTGCCGAACGCGATCAGCGCCGGAGCGAGGAACTTGGTCAGCGCTGCACCGGCGTTGCCGGCGCCGAACACGCCCATGGCAAAACCCTGGTTCTGCTTATCAAACCACTTGGCGACGTAGGCAATGCCCACCGAGAACGAGCCACCGGCCAGGCCGACGAACAGGCCCAGCACCAGAAACTGCCAGAAGGCCGTGGCGAGGGTGATCAGATACAGCGGCAATACGCAGGCCAGCATCAGCAGGAAAAACACGATCCGTCCGCCAAAGCGGTCGGTCAGAAGCCCCAGGGGCAGACGCACCAGCGAACCGGTCAGTACCGGCGTGGCGGCCAGCAGGCCAAACTGGGTTTCATTGAGGGCCAGCAGTTCCTTGATCGGAACCCCCAGCACGGCAAACATCATCCAGACCATGAAGCACACGGTGAAGGCCAGGGTACTCATCCCTAGTACCAGCCCTTGTTGCACTTGCGCTCGCATCACGATGCACTCCGTCAGTTCGATGGGCGCAGCCTAGTGATACGAACCCCGTGAAAACTTGACTTGGGTCAACGTGCCCCGGGACGGTCCAGGCCTATGCTTGGCCCGTCTACCTCCAAGGAGGTATATCTGGATATTGATACAACCCTTTATTTATCAATACCTTGAACAAGTCTGCCGAAGCTTTTATGGAAATGGAGCGGCCGACAACTCTTTAGAGGTAGTGCGCCCAGGATTGGCTGCTACACCCCCAGGTCCAGGGCGCCCCCTATGCTCGGTTCACCGTTTTGCCTCGCAGGCCCGCGTCGATGATGCGTTGGCTGCGCAGTTCCCTGCCCGCCCGCGCCGGGCTGGCGGTGATCCTGATCGCCATCCTGGCCCTGGCCAGCTCCTTGAGTGCCGGGTTGATCGCCTGGTTCAGCCAAGGCGACGCTGCCGCCATCAATACCGCTGGTTCCGTGCGCATGGAGACCTACCACCTGAGCTGGAAACTGGCGGCGGGGGCTGACGACGACATCCCGGCGATCATCGCCAGCCTGCAACAACGCCTCGACAGCCCTGCCCTGCGTGCCGTGCTGGAAGATGGGCCGGAAACCTCCCTGCACAAGAGCTATCGCGATCTTGTGCAACGCTGGAACCAGACGTTGCGCCCGGCCATCGAGCGTGGTGACTCGGCATTTTTCCAGGCCAGCGCCAACACCTTCGTCGAGCAACTGGACCAGTTCGTCACCCTGTTGCAACGCCAGAGCGAGCATAAGCAAGGCTGGCAGCAGGTGATCCAGGGCGCGGCGCTGTTCAGCACCATGATCATCCTGCTGATCGGCCTGTATGAATTGCAGTACGGCGTGGTCACGCCCTTGCAGGAGTTGGTGGACGCCACCCAGCGCTTTCGCCGTGGCGAGTTCCAGGTGCGGGTCAATCACCAGTCCGAAGATGAACTGGGCCAGTTGGCGACCAGTTTCAACACCATGGCCGAGACCATCGAGCAATCGCACCGCACCCTGGAAAACCAGGTCCGGCAAAAGACCCTGAACCTGCAACAGGCCAACGCCGCCCTGGAGCTGCTGTACCAGAGCAGTCGCAGCCTGGCGACCCGCCAGGCCAATGCCGAAGGGCTGGATGAATTGATCCGACGCTTCCAGCAGCGCCTGCCAGGCCTGCGCCTGACGTTGTGCCTGCAAGGGCAATTGCAGGCACCGGCCAGGCACTTGCTGGCGTTGCATGGCGCCGACAGCCGCCAGGTCTGCGCCAGCAGCGATTGCGCCAGTTGCCACAAACACAACGCCGCACGCCCGCAGGCCTTCAGCATCAGCAACCAGGGCACCGAACTGGGTGAGCTCAAGGCGCATTTTGTCGATGGCCACACGGCGCAGCCCTGGGAAACCGCATTGATCCAGGCCCTGGCCAACTTGATCGGCACCTCGCTGTCCCTCAAGCGCCAGCGCGAACAGGACCATCGCCTGCTGCTGCTCGATGAACGCACGATCATTGCCCGCGAGCTTCACGACTCCCTGGCCCAGGCCTTGTCGTACATGAAGCTGCAAGTCAGCCGCATGCAGACCCTGATGCGTCGGGGCGAACCGGTGCAGACCCTGGAGACCGTCACCGGCGAGCTGCGTGAAGGGCTGAACAATGCTTATCGCCAGTTGCGCGAATTGCTCACCACCTTCCGCCTACAGATCCACGACGATGGCCTGGTCGAAGAACTCAAGGACACCGCCGAGGAGTTCTCCAACCGAGGGGATTTCCAGGTGCACCTGTTCGTCGACACCTTGGCCTTCGAGCTGTCGGCCAGCGAGCAGATCCACATCCTGCAGATCACCCGCGAGGCCTTGTCCAACTGCCTGCGCCATGCCCATGCCGAGAACGCCTGGCTCGAATTGCGCCAGGAAGGCGAGACCGTGCGGCTGTCGATCGAAGACGATGGTCGCGGCTTCAGCGGCGAGGTGGACCAGCGCGAACACCATGGCCTGAACATCATGAACGAACGAGCCCGCAGCCTGCGCGGCCAACTGCAGATTCTCTCCCGAACACCCCAGGGCACCCGCATCCAGGTGCATTTCCAACCGGAATTCCTGGGCCAACACACCGAAGGCCTCGCAACATGAACGCCCCCCTGCGCCACACCCTGCTACTGGTCGACGATCATCCGATGATGCGTCGCGGCATTCGTCAGATGCTTGAACTCGAAGACGATTTGCAGATCGTTGGCGAAGCCAGCCACGGCGAAGAAGCCTTGACCCTGATCGAACCGCTCAAGCCCGACCTGGTGCTGCTGGACAACAACATGCCGCAGATGAACGGCATCGAGACCCTGCGCCGGCTGCGCGCCATGCACTACACCGGCAAGGTGCTGCTGTTCACCGTGTCCGATGCCGAGGACGACATCCGCGATGCCTTGCGCCTGGACGCCAACGGTTACCTGCTCAAGGACATGGAGCCGGAGCTGCTGATCCAGTACATCCGCGACGCCCTCAACGGCGCCCTGGTGATCAGCCCCGGCCTGACCCGCGTCATGGCCCAGGCGCTGCGCTCGCCACCGCGCCAGGCCGATGTGGAACTGACCGAGCGCGAGCGCCAGGTACTCAAGACCATCGCCGGCGGCTACAGCAACAAGGTCATCGGGCACAAGCTGGGCATCACCGAAGGCACGGTCAAGGTCCACGTGAAGAACCTGCTGCACAAGCTCGGCTTGCGCTCACGGGTCGAAGCCGCCGTGTGGGCGATGGAGCATTTGCGCGGGGCGGGTTAGCCCAGCAAAACACACCAACTGTGAGCAGAGCCTGCAGGAAAAAAACCTGTGGGAGCAAAGCTTGCTCGCGATAGCAGTGGTTCAGCTTGCGGAAATGTTGAGCGTGCTGCCGCCATCGCGAGCAAGCTTTGCTCCCACAGGGGATTGGCAGCAGCCTGGATTTCGCTCCCCACCGGATTTGTGCCTTGATCGAGAGGCCCATCCCTCTTCCGAGGTAGGCCTGCCGAGGCATAGGCCGGCGGCGATTTGGGCTCTACCATGACGACACGCGGAGGTACGCCATGCTGACCCACCCTTCCATCGTTTTACTGTTGCGTCGTCATCACCTGTTCAGCCAACTGCCGGAGCGGGTCTTTGAAGATGTCTGCAGCCTGGCCGTCCTCAGGCGCCTGGACTGCAACAGCACGCTCATGCACCAGGGCGATCCGGCCAAGCGGTTTTTCTTGCTGGTCAGTGGCCAGATCAAGCTGTTCCGGGTGACTGGTGAGGGCCAGGAGAACCTGGTGGAAATCATCCAGCCCGGACAGACCTTCGCCGAGGCGCTGCTGTTCAGCCAGGCCCGTTGCTACCCGGTCAGTGCGTCGGCGATCAAGGACAGCGTGCTGGTGAGTATCGAGGGCACCCATTACCGCAAGGCCCTGGAGGACCAGCCCAAGGTCTGCCTGGCGATCCTGGCGAGCATGAGCATCCATCTGCACCAGCGCCTCAAGGACATCGACAACCTGACCTTGGCCAGTGCCAGTCGGCGGGTGATCAATTTCCTGTTGCAGGAGCGGGATCCGCGGGATGGTCAGTTGGTGTTGCAGGTGTCCAAGCGTCTGGTGGCTTCCAAGCTGGGGATTCAGCCGGAGACGTTTTCGCGGATTCTTCATCGGTTGGTGGATGGGGGGTTGATTGCTATGGAGCGGCGTAACATTCGGATCCTAGCTGAAGAAGAGCTTGCTGCTTACCAACAGTAGCCGAGCCAGTCTCGGATTTGACCATGGTCAAGGCGTACTACTGCCGGCCTCGCACACTGGCAGAGTCCATCAGTGGAGAACCCTCATGTCCAATTCAAGCCTTCCCTTGGTCTACTCCTGCTCCGGCTGCTCGAATGTCGCGCAGCTGGCCAATACCCTGGCCCTGCGCCTGGATCGCAGCGGTCTGGCCGAGATGTCCTGCATCGTCGGGGTCGGCGGGCATGTGGCTGCGCTGGTCAATAAAGCGCGCTCGGGACGGAGAATCCTGGCGCTGGACGGCTGCCCGCTGCAATGCGTCGAAGGCTGCCTGAACCAGCACGACCTACATGCCGATGTGCATCTGATCTTGAGCCACCACGGTTTGCGCAAACGCAACGGCGAGGATTGCACCGAGGAGCAGAGTGACGAGTTGTTTGAGGAGATCAAGCGGCTGATTGAAAGCCAGATGATCGAAGCCACCGAGACGGCTTGAGAAGGCTCGAACACCAAAACCTGTGGCGAGGGAGCTTGCTCCCGCTGGACCGCGAAGCGGTCCTAAAACCTGTCTCCGCGGTATGTCAGTTAGAACGCACTTGCTTTTATTCAGTTTTTTTGAAGTCAGCTCAACCGATACTGCAAATCTAATCTTGAGACAACGCGCCAAGAACTTAAAGATTACGGAAATTACTTACAGAAATTTCCAAGACCCATCCTACGACAGCAATATACCTATCCTAAGAGTCAGTAAGCTCATTCCTACAACCAGCACGAACTAACATTTCAGAAAACTCGCCACCTCTCCGCGATAATGCAAAGTCGCAACATCCTGAAATTAATTTTCAGTTGGCGTAATCTCAATCAGCTGCAAATCTCATTGGTGTTGCGCAACAAATTTTCTCAACGCAATATTACGGACAGGATAAATGAAATGGACTCTATAGTTAACGATGCAAACTTCGAGCTTGAACTGGACGCAGAAACCGCGGAGAAGTTTTCCGTCATTCTGAACGATGAAAGCCTGATGCACGCCGGTTTTGTGGCACATCAGTCGAACAACAACGTCTTGACGCTGGCTCTGGCTGAAGACGTTAAAGTTAAAGTCGCAGCCTAAAAAAAACGGGAGGGAGGTCATTCCCTCCCGTTTCTTATTGCGTCAAACATGATGCTTGCTTATACCTTCATCAGTTAAAGGTGGCCAATTATGCAAAGGCTTAGTTCAAGCCTTCGTCGCCGCAGTGCCGAAGAAACATTAAAAAGTATCGTCAACAATATGGCCCCGCGCTTGGGCATTACCCGAGTAACCGACACAACTTGGCTGGACCGTATTGGAATTCCGGTATTTGCCAGTATACGACCCGATGCATTGAAGGGTTCGCTGTGCGTAAATGCTGGCAAAGGCCTCAGATCAGCAGAAGCCAAAATAGGCGCGTACATGGAAGCCATCGAGTTCAGCCTTGCGCAATACAACACGGCGCAACTGAAGCTGTTAAAGACCACGCCGAGGCAACTCATTGAAAGCCACGAAGGACGAATAGTTTTCAATCAGTTCTGCATGTTGTATGGCTTCTCTGCCGATGCTGATTCGCTCATCATGGCCATCGAAGTTGAGGATGTATTGCGCAAGCAAAAGGTGCTTGCACCCGCCGAACTGGTGTTCATTCCCTACCCCGAAAACCCCGGGCAACAACTCTTCGGGGAAAGCTCCAGTGGCTTGGCTTCAGGCAATGACTTGGTGGAAGCCTCGGTACACGCTGTTTGCGAACTCATGGAGCGCGATGTCCAAGCCTTTAATCACCTGCATGACCGCTCCTGCCTCGTCAATCTGGACCGCTACAGCGCAGAAACCGACTCCCTCATCAATAAAATCAATGACGCGGGATTAAGCCTGTCGGTTCGTTACACCGAGAACTGTTTTGGCCTGGCCTACTTTCAGGCTTTTATCATGGAAGAATCCTCCCAGGCGCCCATCTCTGTGGCCACCGGTTCAGGGTTACATCCCATCAAGGAAATCGCCTTGATCCGGGCTATCTGCGAGGCGGCCCAAAGCCGTTTAAGCCACATCCACGGGGGCCGGGACGACATCATCGAGCGCGTCAAATACTTCGAGAAGAAGGGCCGTTCGGTCGAACTTCACGCCATCTCACGGTTGCGTACCGTGGCCACTTCCCGGGACCAGATGATTGATTACTCCTCCATCGACTGCCAGGAAGCCGCGATCCCAACGATCGAATCGGCCTGGGAGTTGCTCATTGAGCGGTTGCAAAGTGTCGGGCTCAGTACCGTGCTAAGGGTTTTGCTCAGTAAAGCGACGGACGACATTACTGTGATCAGAATCATAATTCCGGGGCTTGAAGCCTTTGAACCCGGTTTAAAAAGGGTCGGTCCGAGGTTACTTACGTATGTCAAACAATGCGCTTGAGACATGTACGCTGTTTGCGGGCCCCTCCCTGCAAGGAATAGACAATCAGTTACTGTGCGGTGGTGGCTTGGTGTTACGCCCGCCCGTCAAGCGTGGCGATATCGAACGCCTGGTGGCGCAATCGCCCCCTTCGAACCTCGCCATAGTCGATGGCGTGTTCCATGCTCACCCTGCCGTCGGCCATGCCGAGATACTCGACGCCCTGAGTGCGGGTTGGCGCATTTGGGGATTATCCTCCATGGGTGCCATTCGCGCCTGTGAAATGGATACGCTGGGAATGACAGGCTTTGGTGAAGTGTATCGACAATTCGCCAGCGATCCGGACATGTCCGACGACGAAGTGACCCTAATACATCAAGCACAAGAGCCATTTCTTTCGCTCAGCGAACCACTTATTCATATCAGGCAGTTTTTAAGACAGTGGACGACTGAACGGATCATTACGCCGGCACAAGAGCAACACATACTTCATTACCTGAAAAACATGTGGTACGGACATCGAACATTAAATTGCTTGAAAGAAGCCTTGCTGGCACTCCCTGTCGCGGAGAAACAAATAGACAACGCCTTGGCCAATTTTTCCGGCTACAGAATAAAGAGTCTGGACTTGATCGATTTTCTCAAATTACAACCATGGACAAGGACGGTGAAACAGAATGTCGCCATCAGAGATACTGTGTGAAATAAATGGTTTACCCTTTGTGCACCCCATGTTCAATAGCACAAAACTTTTAACGCTCGTCGCCGTTGTACGTAAAAATATCGAGGGAGGCGAGTTGCCTTTAACCACCTATTTGCAACCAGATTTTGCCACCACCCTGTATACTCGGCACGTCGAAGGTTCGCCCTCGTTCCCACCCCATCAAGCCCTCGGTAACGCCGAGCAGATCATGTTGGCCGAAGCGAAGAGCAACCTCAAAGCCTTGCTGCCGGAATGGACCAAATTATTGGACCTGCCGGTGAATATACATAAGTTGCTGACTCAACAAGTCAGTCTGACCAATCCGGTGCTGCCGCAACAAATGTTTCTGGGCGAAGCCGCATTTACCAGCATGACGGACCTTGAAGAGTTACTGGTGCATGAACTGTCCCATATCTGGTCCAGTTTGATCGCTGAGATTTACGACTTCCAGCTCAAGGACAGTTCGAACGACTACATATTGCCATCAGGAACCGGAGGCAAGAACCCTAGGGGTGTCTTGCTGGCTTGCCTGTTTGCGGTCGGCGCCGTGAACTACCACCAGCGGTTGCTGGTCAGCGGTTCCGGGCGAGCTCGTCCCGAACGACTCGACTACTTACACCAGTACTTCCTCAAAAGTCTGGCCACTCTCCAGGCCTCGGCCGAATTGTCCGAAATCGGAAAACTGATCACCTCCAGGCTGGATGCGTTTTCCAGCGACCTAACAACTAACACCGCTCAAGGATGACCTATGGCCGTCGTACACTTTCCCCGGCAGTTCATGTTTTACACCGAACAGCATAAAACATACGTCACTGAGGGCTTGTGTGTCAGCGATGTACTGAACAATCTGACCGCACGGTTTCCCGACCTGATTGGCCCGGTCTTCTCTGAGGACCTGTACCCGCTGCCGTTCGTGGGGTTGTTCGTCGACGGCATGCCCGTGACCAGTGAGCATGATCGCCGTTGTCCCCTGGACAGCAATGCGCAATTGATTCTGATCAACGCAGTGGCAGGTGGCTGACATGCAATGCAACCTGAAGACAGACACCTCCCGTTACGCCCGCCAAATCATCCTCAGCGAAGTCGGCGCTCAGGGGCAACAGCGTCTCAAAGACAGCAAGGTGCTGGTGGTCGGCGCCGGGGGACTGGGCTGCCCGGTACTCTTGTACCTGGCAGGTGCTGGCGTCGGGACGATCGGCATCGTTGATAACGACATTGTCGACGTGAGCAATCTGCACCGACAAATTCTCTATGCGATTGCCGATGTAGGTGACCTGAAAGTAGTGGCAGCCAAACGTCGCATCAATCAGTTGAACCCCGACATCGTAGTCCACACCGTTGCCACCACGCTGAACCCGGACAACGTCCTTTCGCTGCTGGCGGAATACGACATCATCGTCGACGCTACTGATAACTTCGACGCCAAATACCTCATCAGTGACGCCTGTATCGAGTGTGAAAAACCGATGGTTTACGCCTCAATCAGTCAGTTCGAGGGGCAGGTGTCGGTATTTAATTATTACAACCGGCACACTCAACAACGGGGGCCGTGCTTCCGGGATCTGTTCAAAACACCGCCGCCACCGCACTTGACACAAAACTGTTCGGAAGCGGGCGTTCTTGGCGTCATACCTGGCTTGCTCGGTTGCTTTCAGGCCAACGAAGTACTCAAGCTCATCCTTCGTGCCGGGGAGCCATTGAGCGGGCAATTGTTGTCTATCGACTGCCTGGACAACACCTTCCACCTGTTGAACATCAACAAAAAAACACGGGACCGTCCCCCTGCGAGAACGCTTGGCGCTACGACCACGCCTGCGTGGCGCGATAGCGACTGGCTATCACCCGACACCCTGCATGACTGGATAGCGACACAAGCGCCATTTCAATTGGTCGATGTGCGCGATGTCAGCGAGCATCAGCAAGGTTCGCTAGGCGGCAGACCGATTCCGCTCAAAGACATCATCAAGCGCCAGGAAGAACTCGATACCGCCCGCCGTATCGTTTTCTATTGCAAATCCGGCATCAGGAGCAAGGCGGCCCTTCTGGCAATTCGTACCGTCAGTCAGGAAGCAGAACTCTATAGCCTTGAGGGTGGCATCGAGCGGTATCTGGAGATTTACCCTAATGAACGTACCTCGTCTTTTTTTGAACACCCCTGATTGCGCAGCCACCTTATCCGGATCAAAGGTACGTCAATGAATGCAAATTTTTCAGGCATTACGTGGGGCTTTCCCGGCATCGACCGGCGTCTTCTGAAAGTGCAATTCAGCTTTTTGTTGATGGTTCTGGGGGGACGTTGCAATCAACTGGCGGTGGCCTGGTGGGCCTTGCAGGAAACAGGCTCAGCGCTCTATTTCGCCAACATGATTGCCTGTTCCATCGCGACGGAGGTGTTAGCCAAACCCCTGCTGGGATGGCTGGGGGACAAGTACAACAAAATCCTGATCATCAAGCTGGCCTCATGGATCAGCCTGCTGACAGCGCTGTTGATGGTGGTACTGTCCGCCACGGGGTCGTTCAACCCCTGGACGGTGGGCGCGCTGATGATGATCAGCAGTGCGATCGTCGGCGTACGCGACCCTCTCCAGGCTTCGATCATTCCTTTGTTTGCAGACGACGATAAAGTCTCCCTGGCCTTTCGGACCAAAAGCGTGATGTCGTCCTTTTCCATTCTGCTGGGACCGGTACTGGCCAGCGGGTTGATTTACGGATTCGGTATCACGTTCGCCTTTGCCGCCGATTTTTTTGCAATTCTCATCGCCGGGGCGTTGATCGCGACCATCCCGAGCCCCATCGGCGCCACTGACCAAGGCGAAAAAGCCCCGGGTGCCAGCGGCTTTAGCATGATCTATTCCGGCTTCAAAGTAGTTTACGGAGTGAAAGTCGAATTTTACCTGGCCATCATTGCAATGCTGATCAACTTTGCCCTGTTTCCGTTCTTCACCATCCTGATCCCATTGTATGTAAAGGACGTCATCCAATACCCGGTCACTTACATCGGTCTTCTGGATTCGTGCTTCGGACTGGGCATTCTGGCGGGGAGTTACAAGATCATCGGCTGGTTATCCGACCGGGTCCCCCGTGACATGTGTGTGTCCGCAGGTTTCGCATTGCTGGGGTGCAACCTTGTAGTGGTCGGGACCGTTTCATCGTCGTTCATCGTGCCCGCGGCCTTTTTCTGCGGCGGCGTCGGCCTGATGTTGATTAACATCCCCACTTCCGCTGTGAGGTTGCTGGCAACGCCAAAGCTCCATCGCAACCGGATTTTTGCAACGGTTTCATTTCTGTCTGCGGCGGCCAGCCCCTTGGGCAGTTTCGCGATGAACACCCTGATCGCCTCTTTGGGGGTTGCACTGACAATCACGCTGCTGGGCGCCATGGTACTGCTGTTGTCTTTGCTGGTCTTTCTGGTACCCGACTTTAAAACTTTCATGCGCTCCCAGGATACCCAGCTCAATGATGCCTATCTGGACAAATACCCTAAAGCGTTTGCGCACTGACGCGCCTCGCCGTACCCCAGCCTCTTACAAACGGAGTTGCCTTTCAATATGCTGGAATTCAAGGATCGACCTGAATCTGCTCGACATGAACAGATCTTCTGTGGCCAATATTATGACGACATGGGCTGTACCGGTTTTCTGGGCGACCCGTCCAAGGATCGAATCTCGGTGCTGATGCTGGGGCTTTCGGACGGTGTGGCGCTGGCGCCGATCGCAGCCAGCACCAGAGTGGCCAGTCTGTTGGCCGTTGATCTGGACGAGACCTCACTTGTGCGCAGCCTCGACAACCGGAACCGACTTTCAGCGCATATCGACTTTGACAGCGTGGTCGCCGATGCCGCGCACTTCCTGGTCGTCACCCCCGACCGGTACGACGTCATTATTGTCGACCTCTACACCCAGAGCGGTTATGCCCCGATCGTGTTTGATCATGGATTCCACCAACTATTGAAGAGCCGCCTCAACCCTCTTGGTCACGTGGTGTTCAACGGTTTTGGCGTTCCCATGAACCTGGATCCGTTCAACGGCCCTACGCCCCAGGCTTGGCTCGCCCACTGCCTGAACGACAGCTGGGGCGATATTCATCACCTGCCCCATCGACGCAATGCGACGTTCATTATCGGCCCACCGCCATCAACCACACCGCGCACCGCACCTACCGCGGAGGTTTTATGCGCCAGTGACCGGCTCTTTATGGACATCATGAGCCTTCGCCTGCGCTACCTGACACCCACGGTTATCCGTCACGCTCCGATTGCGCCCCCTGCGCTGGACTTCGTCGGGATTGATCTGGAGGTGCAAAAACGCTGGATGGACTCGTTACCGGCCTTGTCTGCGCTGCTTCCGGCCTCACTGAAGCTGAGCAAGCCCAACGATCTTCGAGTGTTACTGGATAACCCGGACGCTTGCCAAGCGCTGCAAGAGCGATTATTGAAGGACAAGTCGTCGCTGCGCACCACCCTGGCGTTACTGATAGCAGGCGAAGTCAATTTCTCGGACCGCGATATGTCATGGCTCCCCGACTGGGTCGTCGCGACACTGGAGAACAGCGTCGAGATCCACCCACGAGACTGGCTGGAGGGTTTATTCCCTTACGCCTATGGCGTCATTACCCACAGAACCCGGGGAGATGTGTCCAAAGTGGAAGGTTTTCGACGAGCGCTAGCCCGATTGTCACCGAGCGTTTCCGTGGGGCGTAGAGATTCAGACTTGATCTGACAGTTACCTAGTGCTCTCTCTGAAATAACTTTCTCACCTAAGTTATGTTTCTGTGGTCAGTCGGTGCTTGGAGTGAACACATGAACTCTCAGGTAAAGGGCTTCGCGCTACCAGGTTATTGCGGGGATACGCGGACAGGTCGGCTGTCAGGCCGCCATCGCGAGCAAGCTCGGCTCCCACATGGATGGGTTACATCCGCAGGAGCCAGGCCGGCTGTGAGGCCACCTATATCGCAGGCAAGCCATACACTGGATCTGCGTCGATCACAGCAACTCAACTTCTCACCCCGCCGCCAACCCCTTCCCTGCCCGCTCCAGATTGCGCCAGAGCCACGGTGGCAGGACGTCCGGATCAAGACTGTCGATCAAATTCTTCAACGCCAACCCCAACTCGGTATCCCCCTCGATCACCAAGCGGCGACGGAAGAACAGCGTGTCAGGGTCTTCCTGACGACTGGCCAGCAACAGGAATTCGCGCCAGTTGCCGCTGATGGTGACCTGGGCCTCGGCCCGTTCGGCAATGCGTAATCCCTCCCGCGCCAAGGTCAGGTACCAGCACAACTTCAGGTCGGGCACACGCAGGCACAACCAGCGCCCACGCAGCACCTCGAACCCGCCGTCGCGCAGCGGCTCGGCCAAGCAGCGATTGAGCGCCTGCTGCAACGCCAGGCGCTGCACCACAAACGGTACCTTGCCCACCAGCGGCAGCAAGCGGTCGGCACCTTTGAGTGCCCACTTCTTCGGACTCAACACAGGCCCGCCTCCTCTACTTTCAACATGCCGGCATGGCCGTGCCAGTAACCGTTGCAACCGTCCACGAACAGCGGTGGTGCCTCGCCCTGACGCACTTTGTCGAAGGCCGTGACCACCTCGGCCATGCCCTGGGCACGCGGGCTCAGGCGCAGCAGGTCGGCGCCACTGGCCATGAGTGCGTTGTAATCGGCCAGTAGATTCGTCACCTCGCCCGACATCGTCTGGATACCGTTGAGGGTGAACAACTGCTGGCCTTCCTGACTGCTCAGCGCCAGGCCGTCGGGGTAGTTGATGCAGCAGAACTGACAGTCGTCCTTGGGGCGGTTTTCGGCTCGGGCGGTAAAGCAGCGCGCCGAGTACGCCAAAGGCAGATGGCCGTAAGCGAATATCTCCACCTCGGGCACCTCGCGGTCCATCTCGCGCACCTGCTCCAGCACATCGCCGATCAGCGCCGCCGAGCACTCCACCGGCGGCACCCAGCGGACCAGGCCGTTGTCGAGCAATTGCCCCAGGGCGTGGCCGTTGTACAGGTTCAACGCCGGGCCTCCCACAAAGGGCAGTTTGCGTTCAGCCATGAACTGCACCGCGCCCATGTCATTGGCTTCCACCAACAACTGGCCGTTGTCACACAGGCGTCGCAGCGAGGACAGCTCCGAGGCTGCTTCGATCAGCGTCAGGCTCGACAACACAATCTGTGCCTGGCTGCACGCTTGCAGCTCACGCGCCAACCCCAACCATTGATCCAGGGAGAACGCCCGGCGTTTGGAGCACACGGTTTCCCCCAGGTAAATCACGTCCAGCGGCAATGCCGACATCTCGGCATAGAAATTCCCCAGTTGCGCTTTGTCCCAGTAGAACAGGACCGGTCCCAGGCTGAGTTTCATCTGGCCTCCCCTCATTGCCATGATCGATGGTAGGCACCCAGGGTGGTCTGGCTGCCTTCGGACAAGCCAGCCAGCACCTGGCGCCATTCTTCCTGCACCCGGAACCGTTGCGGCGCGACCTGGTGGGCATCCAGTGCCGCGCGCCAGACCCGGGTCACTTGTTCAACGTAGGCTGGGCTGCGTTGGCGACCTTCGATCTTCACCGCTTCGACGCCGATAGCCGCCAGCTCCGGCAGCAGGTCCAGGGTGTCGAGGCTGGTGGGTTCTTCCAGCGCATGGAAACGCTTGCCACCGACCAGGAAACGGCCTTTGCACAGGGTCGGATATCCGGCCGGTTCTTCGGGGGTGTAGCGGTCGATCAGCACCTCGCTCAGGCGTGCGCTGAGGCCTTGGGCATCCTCGCTCCAGCGCACCGCCTTGGCGGGCGAGCAGACGCCGCACAGGTTCGGTGATTCGCCGGTGATGTAGGAGGACAAGTGGCAACGGCCTTCAGCCATGATGCACAGGCTGCCGAAACCGAAGACTTCGATCGGCACCGGGCTGCCCGCCGCCACCTGCCGTACCTGGGCCAGGGATAGCACCCGCGGCAGCACAGCGCGACGGATGTCATAGCGCTGGGCGTAAAAAGCCAGGGCCGCGGCGTGGGTCGCCGAGCCTTGTACCGACAGGTGCAGCGCCAGTTTTGGATGGCGCTGGCGGGCGTAGCTGAGCACGCCAGGGTCGGCGGCAATCAGCGCATCCACGCCGAAATCGGCGGCGCGGTCCACCGCCCGTTGCCAGCGCTCCCAACCCTTGGGCTGCGGATAAGTATTGACCGCCACGTACAGCTTGCGTTGGTGCTGACGGATGTGTGCGACAGCCGCATCGAACTGTTTGTCGTCCATGTTCAGCCCGGCAAAATGCCGGGCATTGGTGTCATCGCGAAAGCCGACATAGACGGCATCGGCGCCTTGGCGCACCGCCGCTTTGAGGGCAGGCAGATTCCCTGCCGGGCAAACCAGTTGCATGGGGCATCCTCGTGAGAAAACTAAGGGCGCCGCCAGTCTAGCCAGACCTCGGCCGGCCACCTTGACGGCAATCAATTGCCGTCAATGCATCAAGCTCGCGAACGGCAGATACATCACCTTGTCGTGCTTGTGCACTTGCGCCTGGCACTCCACCACGGCCAAGCCATCGGCCCAGCACGCGGCCGCCAACATGGCCGAACTCTGCTGGGGATGCAGCTCGACACACAGCGAGCCATCGGCGCTCGGGGCCAATTTCGCCCGCAGGTACTGCCGTCGCCGGTTGGGCTTTGGCCAGTCGAACCCGGCCGGCAACTGCAACGCCACAGGCAACACGTCCTCCATGCCCTGAGCCCGGAACAGAAACGGGCGCACGATAATCAACATGGTGATCAGCGCCGCCGAAGGGTTACCCGGCAGCCCGATCCAGGGTTTGCCGGCCACCTCGCCAAAGGCCAGGGGTTTGCCCGGCTGGATCGCCAGGCGCCACAGGTCAACGCTACCCAGTGCTTCGATGGCTTGCTTGAGATGATCTTCCTCGCCCACCGACACGCCGCCGGAGGTCAGCAGCAAGTCGCATTCGGCCGCCGCCAGGCTCAAGGCTTGGCGACTGGCGAGCAGTTTGTCGGGCATGACGCCGTAGTCATGTACCTCCAGGCCCCAGCCGCGCAGCAGTGCCGCGAGGCTGTGACGATTGCTGTTGTAGATCTGTCCCGGTGCCAGCGTTTCGCCCGGCTCGCGCAGTTCATCGCCGCTGCTGAGCAGGCCAACCTGCAAGGGTCGATAAACGTCCACCTGCGCAATCCCGGCACCGGCCAGCAACCCCAGCTCCTGGGCCCGCAAGCGTTTTCCGACGGCAAGCAAACGGTCCCCGCGCTGCATTTCCTCGCCTTCCTTGCGCACATGCTCCCCGCCATTGACCGGTGGCAACCAGACCCGCTCCCCTTCCACCCGGCAGCTTTCCTGGGGCACCACGGTGTCGGCCCCCGGTGGCAGCGGCGCGCCGGTGAAAATTCGCACCGCCTGCCCGGCCTGCAACGGTTGACCCGGTGCCTCTCCGGCGGCAATGCGCCCAACCAAGGTCAGATGCCCCCCGCCGGCCGGCAGGTCGGCGGCCCGCAGGGCATAACCGTCCATGGCGCTGTTGTCCCACGGCGGCAGGTTCATGGGGCTGCGAATGTCTGCCGCCAGCACTCGGCCCAAGGCCTGGTCCAGCGCCACCCGCTGCACCGAAGGCGGCAGCGGTGCCTGATCCAGCAGGTAGCGGATGGCTTCATCCACCGGCATCAGCGCGCCGCTGTCACAGGCGCTGCCACACCCGCCGCTGCTCATGAACGCGCCTCACACGGTGCCAGGGCAATACCTGGCTGGGGCTTGAGGTGGGGGGTGAAATTGCACGGGCCGGTGCGGCTGTCCAATTGCCCGGCCAGGATCTGCTCCCAACCGGTCCGGCAGGCCCCTGGCGAACCCGGCAAGCAGCACACCAACACGCCGTTGCTCATGCCCGCCAAGGCACGCGATTGCAGGGTAGACATGCCGATCTGCGCCAGCGACACCTGACGGAACAGCTCGCCGAAACCGTCCACGTGTTTGTCCAGCAACGGCGCCACCGCTTGGGGGGTGTTGTCGCGCCGGGTGAACCCGGTGCCGCCGGTCATCAACACCACCTGCACCTTGGCGTCGGCAATCCACTGGGAAACCTGGGCGCGGATCTGGTAGATATCGTCCTTCACCAGCCCACGGTCGATGAGCACGTGTCCGGCCGTTTTCAGCAGGTCCGCCAGGGTCTGGCCCGAGGTGTCGGTTTCGAAAGTTCGGGTATCGCTGATGGTGAGCACCGCGATGTTCAGCGGTTGAAAGAGGCGTTGCGTCAGATGGGCCATGATCAGCCGTCCTGTCAGAAAAGATGGCCCAGCCTGAACCGCAATCGTGGCCGGGCCTATTCCTCCTTGGAGGTACCTCCCTCGGCGCCCCATGCAGGAACGATCCTGTCCTGCGTAGGAGCTGCTGTAGGAGCTGCTGTAGGAGCTGTCGAGCGAAGCGAGGCTGCGATCTTTCCCGAGGCACTTGAGTCTCAAGCGAAAGATCAAAAGATCAAAAGATCAAGAGATCGCAGCCTCGCTATGCTCGGCAGCTCCTACAAAGGCATCCATTCAGGGGGCCAGGCGGCTACGTTGCCAGGCACCGTCTTGCAGGCGGTAGTCGAGGCGATCGTGCAAACGGTCGGCGCGGCCCTGCCAGAATTCCAGCCGTTCGGGCCGCAGGCAATAGCCTCCCCAATGGTCGGGGCGTCGCACGGGTTGATCGGCAAAGCGTTTTTCGGTTTGCGCCAGCAAGGTTTCGAGTGCTGCCCTGCCCTCCAGTGGTTGGCTTTGTGGCGACGCCCAGGCGCCCAGGCGACTGGCGACAGAACGGGATTCAAAATAGGCATCCGACAATGCCGGATCGAGTTTGTCGACCGGCCCCTCAATCCGCACTTGCCGCTCCAGCCCTGGCCAGAAAAACGTCATGGCCGCCCAGGAGTTGACCGCCAGATCCTGGCCCTTGCCACTTTGATAATTGCCGAAAAACGAGAAACCTTCGTCGCTGAATCCCTTGAGCAACAAGATCCGGCAATGAGGCCGACCCTGCTCGTCCACCGTCGCCAGGGCCATGCTGTTGGCTTCCACCGGTGGGCTTTCGGTATCGCGGGCCTGTTGCATCCAGAGCCTGAACAAAGCCATGGGGTGGTCGGGTGCCTGGATTTCGTCCAGGCCATCGAGGGTGTACTGACGGCGCATTTTGGCCAGGGAAAGGGGCATGTCGGTGATCTCCACGATGGGTTTGCGCCAGTGTGCGCCTGGCCATCCGGGTCCGACTTGACCACCATCAATGTGGCCTCCCCCTGTAGGAGCTGTCGAGCGCAGCGAGGCTGCGATCTTTAATCTTTCGCTTGAGACTCAAGTGTCCCGGGAAAGATCGCAGCCTCGCTGCGCTCGACAGCTCCTACAGGTCAGTGCCTGACTCAGGAACAGGCGATCAAAGACTCATTTGAGCCCCAACCGCCGCGCCAGCTTGTGCAGGTTGCTCGGGTCAACCTCCAACAGCCGCGCCGCCCCCGCCCAGTTCTGCCCGCAGCGTTCCAGGGCCTTGAGGATCGCCTGTCGCTGGCAACCGTCGACAGCCTCGCTCAAGGGTTGCACGGGTGCATCCAACGCTTGCAGGGCCTGTTCCGGCAGCGCTTGGGCCGAGGCTGCGCTGGCATTGACGTCCAGATCCAGCACCTGCGGTTCCAGGGTCATGATCAGGCTGCGACTGGCGCCGCGGCTCAGTTGCTTGAGCGCCGCGCGACTGATCACGTGTTCCAGCTCCCGCACATTACCAGGCCAGGAGTACGCCAGCAGCGCCTGTTCGGCCGCCGGCGACAGGCGCAACCCACGCAAGCCCAGGCGTGTGCGGTTCAGTTCGAGAAAGTGCCCGGCCAGCATCAACACATCGTGGCCGCGCTCGCGCAGTGGCGGGATCGGCACCGGGTAGACCGAGAGCCGGTGGTACAGGTCGGCGCGAAACAGCCCGTCGCGAATGCTGTCGGGCAGGTGCCGGTTGGTGGCGGCGATGATCCGCACATCGACGTGCAGCGGCTTGTCCGCCCCCAGGCGCTGGATCTCGCCGTTCTGCAGGGTGCGCAGCAGCTTGGCCTGCACGCTCAACGGTAACTCGCCGACCTCATCGAGAAACAGCGTGCCGCCATTGGCCGCATCGAAGCGCCCGGCGCGGTCGCTGGTCGCCCCGGAGAACGCGCCTTTGACGTGGCCGAACAACTCGCTTTCGGCCAGGGACTCGGGCAACGCCGCGCAGTTGACCTGCACCAACGGCTTGTGACCGCGCCGGGACAGGCGATGCAAGCGCCGGGCGAACAACTCCTTGCCGACACCGGTTTCGCCGAGCAACAGCACTGGCAGTTCGGAATCGGCCAATACATCCAGCTCGTTGAGCAACTGCTGCAACCCCTCGCTGCGCCCGAGAATCTCACCCTCCTCTGCGGGCAGGCGCAAGTCCGCCGGATCGCTGCGCGATGCCCGCAAGCTACGGTTTTCCTGCTCGAGCCGAGTGACCCGCACGGCGGCCTCGATCTGCAACGTGCAGCGCTTGAGTTCCTCCCGGGCGCGGCTGTCGAAGGTGCCGGCGTGCAACGCATCCAGGGTGATCGCGCCCCAGAGCCGGCCTTCTACGTACAGGCTCACGCCCATGCAGTCATGCACCGGCAGCGGTTCACCGACGTGGTTATCGAGCAAGCCGTCATAAGGGTCCGGCAAACGGCTGTCCGGCTCGAACCAGGTGGGTTCGCGCGACGCCATGATCGCCGCCAGGCGCGGGTGCTGGGCAATCACGAAGCGCCGTCCCAGCGCCTCGTGGACCAGGCCCACGGTGGCCACGGGCCTGAGACTGTCATCGTCCAGGCGCAGCAGCCCCACGGCGCCACTGTTGAAGTATTCGCGCAGGGTCTGCACCAGGCGCTGCAATCGCACCGCATTGGGCAGCTCGACGATCAGGTCGGCGGCCAGGCTTTCACGCAGCATGGTAGTGATGACCCTCCAGGGTTCGTTTGACCCGTCACAGTCAGGGTGACAATCACCCTGGCAAAAATTTAATGCTTCATTTTCAGTCAGTTACATATGGCACGTTGGCTGCAACGTCCGCTTATCTGTCCCTCCCCGGGATTCAACCCAAGGAAACGTGATGAGCCTCGATCTGCTGGAACAAAGCCTTGGCCAACTGGCCTGCGATATTCCCGGTGCCACGCGCACCTTCCATCATTACAACCTCGACTTCTGCTGTGGTGGGCAAAAGTCCTTGCGTGACGCGGCCCTGGGCAAAGGCCTGAACCCGCTGCTGATCGCCGATGCCCTGCGCACGCTGCAAGCTGCCGGCGAACTGGGCCATGACTGGCGCGACGAGCCCCAGGCGACCTTGATTGCCCACATCCTGGAGCGCTACCACGCACGCCATCGCGAACAGCTGCCGGAACTGATCCGCCTGGCCCGGCGCGTCGAGCAGGTCCACGGTGCGCGGCCCAGTTGCCCCAACGGCCTGGCCGATCACCTGCAGGACATGTACCAGGAACTCGAAGGCCACATGCTCAAGGAAGAACAGGTGCTGTTCCCGATGCTGCAACAAGGCCTGGGCGAACGGGCCTCGGCGCCGATCCAGGTGCTGCGCTACGAACACGACCAGCACGGTGAAGCCCTGGAAACCATGCTCGCTCTGACCGACCAGATCACCCCGCCCGCCGACGCCTGCAACACCTGGCGCGCCCTGTATCGCGGGTTGGTGGAGTTTCGTGATGACCTGATGCAGCACATCCACCTGGAAAACAATGTGTTGTTCGTCAATGCGATGAAGCCTGTTCGCTGACCCTCAAACATTGCCCATTACTTCTGTGTTACTCCTGTGGGAGAAAAGCTTGCTCGCGATGGCGTAGTGTCAGTCAATATCAATGTTGACTGATTCACAGCCATCGCGAGCAAGCTTTGCTCCCACAGGCATTTGCAGCTCTCATTTGCACATTTGCAGCTCTAATTTGCCGCCCTCATCCGCAGCTCAAAACTGCCAATAGAACATCGCCTTGGCCAACACCACGATCAGCACCATGTGCCCCAGGATGCTGCGGCGCAACCAGCAGGCGCGGCGCGGCGTCAGGCGACCACTCTTGAGCCAGTACGCCAGCCACAAATAGTGACCGATGATGCTCAGCGCCAGCAGGATCTTCAGGCTCAGCAGCAGGCCGAAGCTGTTGCTCAACGGCTGGCTCAATGCGCCGCGATGCTGCCAGGCCAGGGCCATGCCGGCGCCGTACAGCACCAGCACGACGCCGTGCAGCACGTGCCGCGAGCGCTGGGCAATGGCCTGGTCGGCAGCGTCCCGGGTGCCTTGCGCCAGCGGCCGGCGAGCGCTATGCCAGATAAAGACCTCGAAAAACAGCGTGCCAATGAAGGCGATCGCCGCCAACAGGTGCGTAACCAGCAAGACCCCGTACATTATCGATTCCCTCCGCGCAACCGGCTCATCCCGGATGCCCATCCACCCGGGCCTTGAGCAGCATCGGCCCATAGCGCCAGGCGTACAAACCGAACGCCAACATCCAGCACAGCGTCGCCAGCCACAGCGCGGCCAACGGCAACAGCAGCACCAACAGCACGCGGCTCAGGCACGCCAGGTTCAGCAGGATGAACGCCAGGGTCATGCCCGCTGGCGGCTCAAGGGCGCGCCCGGTATGGCCCAGGCTGACACGGGCGATCATCGCCAGGATCAAACCGGCCATGGCGCCGATGGTCAAGCTGTGCACCGCCAGGCTCGGGTTCACCGGCACGCCGAAGTGCCACAGCGCCATGCCCAGGCACGCCACAGCCAGCCAGGCATAGGCCAGGTGCAACGACCACAGCAGCGGCACTTGCCACAAATCCCGATCATGCCAACGCACCAGTCGAATCCCGTGCCCCACCGCCAACGCGGCGAACAACAGGCCGACCCACACGCTGGCCGCCAGCGCCGGACCGAAGGCATACAGCAACGCCACCAGCGCCGACCCTGCCAGCAACAGGCGATCGAGCCACGGCCAAGGGGCAACGCCCTCGACCCGACCGAGGCCGCGCTGGGTAAAGAATGGAATCACACGACCGCCGATCAACCCCATCATCGCCGCCACCAGCCACAGGCCGGTGAGCACGCTCTGGCGCTGCAAGCCCTCGTTGTGCTGCACCAGGCCGTATACGGATAACGCATCGGCGGCGGCCAACAGCAGCAATACCAGGACAATCGGGTAATTGCGCTTCTGCCGCACACGCCACAACATCACGCCCATCAGCGCCGCGACCGCCAGGGCAAACCCCAACTCCAGCAGCGCCAGTAACGGCCAGGGCGCATCCACCAGCCAGGCCAACCGTGCACCGAGCCACAACGACGCCAGCGCCGCCAAGCGCTTGCCGCTGATCCCCGGAGTGCCCGTCCAGGTCTGCACCGCCGTCAGCAGGAACCCGGCGATGATCGCCAGGCCGAAACCGAACAACAGTTCATGCCGGTGCCAGGCCAACCAGCCGCCGGCCGGCTGCCAGGTCGACAACCGTCCGGTGAACGCCGCGAGCCAAAGGGGAACGGCCAACAGCGCCAATACACACCCGGCCAAAAAGAACGGCCGGAACGCCAGGCGCCACAACGGCAAAATGGCCATGGCCTTGCGACGGTCAAGCACTTGCATACACCACTCCTTTGCCTCGCTGAACCGCCAGCGAGGTGCGACAAATCAGGGTTCGAATGATCGGCTATCAACGCTGGCCGGCCTTGTCTCAGATCAAGCCAGCTCATCGGCAACCTCCCGTCTCGAACAAGCACTTGCAAGGGGCTTGCCGTTGTGGGAGCAAAGCTTGCTCGCGATGAAGACGCCGCGGTCTACAGCTGGCCCGCGTTATCGTTCATCGCGAGCAAGCTTTGCTCCCACAACGGCTCGCGCCCATAGAGACTGTAGCTGAATGGGGTATTAGTTACCCTTTAATGGTTGTTTTAACCCTAACAGGCCAGGGTCATTTATACCCACATCAGCGCCAGCGCCCCACGAATCAACGCCCGCAGGCCTGGCCCGGCTCTTGCTCAGGCACGGCATCACCTTTCTTGTCGGGGTCATCCATGAAATCTGTCGTTCTACCGCTTACCTGGTTCGTCTTGCTCTCCTGCGTCGTGGCGCTGGCCAGCGGCCTGTCCCTGAGCCTGGTCTGACCCCGAACACCTCTTTCGCAATCACAAGGATTCCATGCCATGGTGCTCCACCGCGTCCATCATCAGATTCTGCGCAGCCATCACCTGTTCGAGCCCTTGAACGAAGAAGAGCTCAACGAATTGATGAGTAACAGCCAGCTGCTGAACATCGACAAGGGTGATCCACTGTTCCGCCAGGGAGAACCGGCGCAGGCGTTTTACTTCGTGATTTCCGGGGCGGTGAAAATCTACCGGCTGACCCCGGACGGCCAGGAAAAAGTCTTCGAAGTGATCGGCGAGCGCCAGACCTTCGCCGAAGCCATGATGCTGATGGACACCCCCAACTACGTCGCGTCCGCCGAAGCCGTCGGCCCGACCCAGGTGTATCGGCTGTCCAACGCCACCTACATGCGCCTGCTGCAAAGCAACAGCCGGCTGACCTTCGCCCTGCTCGGCAAGCTCTGCGTGCGCCTGCACCAACGGGTCAACGAGATTGAAACCCTGTCGCTCAAGAACGCCACTCACCGCGTGGTGCGCTACCTGTTGACGCAACTGGTGCGCCTGCAAACCGTGGACAGCCAGTTCGAATTGCCGATGGCCAAGCAATTGATCGCCGGGCACTTGTCGATCCAGCCGGAAACCTTCTCGCGGATCATCCGGCGCCTGATCGATGAAAAAATCATCACTCAGGATGGTCGCCAGATCGCCATTCTCGATCGCCTGCGCCTGGAACAGTTCGAATGACTACACAGCCCACCTGCCTGTATTGCCAACAAGCCAACCCGATACACGAAACCGAATGTCGCCAGTGCGGCATGCCCCTGCCAGTCGAGGCCGCAAAGGCCAGTGAGCGCCGGTTGCGGCGCTTCACCTGGTTTTGTGTCGGCTTGACGATCTTCTGCATCGTCATGTTCTTCTGGCTGCCCCGCGACATCGTCTGAACCCTCAATCCTGAGTCAATTGCCGGTACAACTGCGGTAGACGCAGCGGCAGTTGCTCGGGCTGGCGAATCAAGGTGTAGCCGTTGGCCCCGAACATGTACGGCAGGTAATCCCCCGCTTCGCGATCGATGGTAATGCAGAACGGCGTCAGCCCTTGGCGCCGGGCTTCCAGCACTGCCTGGCGGGTGTCTTCCACACCGTAGCGTCCTTCGTAAAGGTCCAGGTCATTGGGCTTGCCGTCACTGAGCAGCAGCAACAATTTGCGCCGCCGCTTGCAGCCCGCCAACCGTTGCGTGGCCTGGCGGATTGCCGCGCCCATGCGTGTGTAGTAACCGGGCTTGAGTCCCTGGATCCGCCCCCGGGTGTGGTCGTCATAGCGCTGGTTGAACGCCTTGAGTTCATGCATGCGCACCTGCTGGCGGCGCAGCGAAGAGAACCCGTACAAGGCGAAATCGTCCCCCAACACCGACAGGGTTTCGCCGAACAGCAACAGGCTGTCGCGAATCACATCGATCACACGGTGCTCGTCATTGAGGTGGGCATCGGTGGACATCGACAGGTCCGCCAGCAGCAGGCAGGCCAGGTCGCGGCGGGTCTGGCGCTGGTCCATGAACAGCCCGCGTTCGCTGCACTGCCCGTGCTGGCGCTCGACATGAAAGTCCAGCCAGGCTTGCAGGTCCAGTTCCGAGCCTTGGGTTTGCTGGCGCAACCATTGGCGATCGTTGCGCAAGTGTTCGAACTGGCGACGCAAGCGCTGGGCCGAGCTTCGCAGGCGTGCGGGCAACGGCTGGGGCTGGCAATCGCGAGGAGTGAAGGTTTGCAGGCTGACGAAGTCGTCCTGCAACCGTTGCTTGCGGTAGTCCCATTCCGGCAACAGGATGCCTGCACCCAACGGGATGTCATCCACATCGGCCGGCGGCAGGTCCAGATGCAGTTTCAAGCCACCGCCCTTGCGCAAGCGGGTGCGCGAAAGCGTCAACTGATCCAAGTCCTCGGCGACACGAGCGGCGTCCGGGTCTTCGCTGTCATCCGCCCAGCGGTCCAGGTCCACGTGCTCGGTCCAACTGAAGAGGTTTTCCAGGCGCACGATCAGCAGCCCACCGTCACGGGTAGTGTCGTCGATTCGCTCGGCGCGCTTGCGCCCGCCCTGCTGTTCGCCGGGGGGCGTGGCCAGGTATTGCTCGGACTCCTCAAGGTTGGCGGCCTGGGGATTGGCCAGGTGTTGGGGTGGGTATAGCCACAGCGGCAACGGCCAGGCTGCCCGCTCGCTGCGTGGAAAACGTTCGACACTGCCCGGTTCGCGCAAGGCCTGGCACAACGCCCGCTCCAAGGCGGCTTCGGCCGGGTTGAGCGTGGCCGGATCGGGGCGCAGGGGCAGGTGTGCGTCCACCAGCCGCCGGTAACGAGGGCGCAGCGCCGGGTAGCGCTTCAACAGCGCCAGGGTCCAGCGCTGATTGTCCCGCCCCCAGTGCTTCATCGGCCCCGATTGCGCGGCCAGCAACGCGAGCCAGCGATACAGCTCTTCGTTGAGCCCGACATCGGGGAACGCCGCCAGGCTCGCCGGCAGCCGCAGATTGTCGCCATCGCAACAGGCCAGGGGCACTTGCTTGCAGGTGCCGGCGATCTGCTGCAACAGGTTGCGCCGCAGCAGCAGGTCGCGATCACTGACCGCTTCCACCCCCAGGTGAGGCGCACCGCCGGTGGCGCGAAACAGCACCTGCAACGAGCGTTGCCGGGGGACCAGTTCGACCCGTGCTTCAGGAAAATCGACACTGGCCCGACGGGTGATGAAACGGTGCCAGACACTGCCGACCCATTCTTCCAGCTCGAGGGTGAATGCCATGGTTATCTCCTCTTAAGCCGAACCCATTGTGGCGAGGGGATTTATCCCCGCTGGGCTGCGAAGCAGCCCCAGAAACGTCTGCTACTGCGGTGTTTCAGACAGGATGTAGGGGGCCGCTTCGCGCCCCAGCGGGGATAAATCCCCTCGCCACAAAAGCTCTCTCGCCACGGATTCAGTGGTGACCTGTCAAGAAGGCACCACCGCCGCCGGTGCGCGCAGGGCCGCACGGCCGCGTTGACGGAAGCTGAACAGGTAGCAGAGCAACCCGGCCAGGAAACCGACGCCGCTGACCAGTCGCGCCCAGAACAGCGGCTTCAAATGATCCATCGTGGCCATGAACGGCAAGGCGCTGCCATCCGTCATCCAGCGTTGCAACCAGACCTGGACGACACCGGCTGCGGTGAGGAACAAGGTGATCATCACCATCGACAAGGTCATCAACCAGAAGCCCCAGATCTCCAGGCGCTGCGAGCGTTCGTCCGCTGCTTCACCCAAGCCGCGCAAGCGTGGCATGGCGTAGCTGATGAGCGTCATCACGATCATGGCGTAGGCACCGTAGAAGGCCAGGTGACCGTGGGCCGCGGTCAGTTGCGAACCGTGGGTGTAGAAGTTGACCGGTGCCAGGGTGTGCAGGAAACCCCAGACGCCCGCGCCGAAGAACGCGGTGACCGTGGTGCCCTTGGCCCACAACGTGGCGGCGCGGTTCGGGTGTTGCCGACGACGGTTTTTCACCATGCTGAAAGCGAAGATCACCATGGCCAGGAACGGTAGCGGTTCCAGCGCCGAGAAGATCGAGCCGACCCACAACCAGACCTCGGGCGCGCCGATCCAGAAGAAGTGGTGGCCGGTGCCGATGATGCCGGTGATCAACGCCATGGCGATAATCACGTAGAGCCACTTCTCGACCACTTCGCGGTCCACGCCGGTGATCTTGATCAGGACAAAGGCAAGCATCGAACCCATGATCAGTTCCCAGACGCCTTCCACCCAAAGATGCACCACCCACCACCAGTAGAACTTGTCGCGGGCGAGGTTTTCCGGGTTGTAGAAGGAGAACAGGAAGAACACCGCCAGGCCGATCAGCCCAGTCATCATCACCATGCTGACCGTGGTCTTGCGACCTTTGAGCAGGGTCATGCCGATGTTGTAGAGGAACCCCAGGCACACCACCACGATGCCCATCTTGGTGATGGTCGGCTGCTCCAGGAACTCCCGGCCCATGGTTGGCAGCAAGTCGTTGCCGGTGAATTTCGCCAGCGTCGCATAAGGCACCGAGAGGTAGCCCAGGATCGTCGCCACACCCGCGGCAGCGAACACCCAGAACAGCACGATCGCCAGTTTCGGGCTATGCAGTTCGCGGTCGGCCTCCTCCGGTATCAGGTAATACGCCGCGCCCATGAAGCCGAACAGCAGCCAGACGATCAGCAGGTTGGTGTGGACCATGCGGGCCACGTTGAAAGGGATCAGCGGAAACAGGAAGTCGCCGACCACGTATTGCAGGCCCATGATCAAACCGAACAACACCTGCCCCAGAAACAGCATCAGGGCAAACACGAAGTAGGGTTTGGCGACGGCCTGCGAGGCGAATTTCAGATGCGGATTAGCCATGCTCATCTCTCAGCCCTCCTTGTTTGGCGGCCAGCCATTGGTATTGATTTTCGAGGTCCACTTGAGGAACTCGGCGATATCGTCGACTTCCTGCTCGCTCAGGTTGAACTGCGGCATGGCCCGACGGCCCGGAACGTTCAAAGGCTGCATCTTCATCCACGCCTGGAGAAAAGGCTTGAAGGCCTCGTCGCCACCGCGCCGGTTGACCACGTTGCCCAGCTCCGGCGCAAAGTACGCGCCCTCGCCCAGCAGGGTGTGGCAGCCGATGCAGTTGTTGCGCTCCCAGACGCCCTTGCCGCGTATCACCGATTCCGTCAATTGCGCCTGGTTGCTGCGTTCTGGAAAGGTCTGTTCCGTGTGGTAGGTCAGGGCCAGGAATATCAGGAAAAAGAAGATGCTTCCCCCGAAATAAATATTCCTGGCCATGCCTTTGGTGAAGGTATCTGACATGGTCACTTCCTCATTGCTTGGCGTGTTCATTCTAGGAAGCGAGGGGTGTGAAACCGCTTGATGGCGATCAAGAATCTCCGATGGTTTTGGTGGGTTGTTCCAACACAGCCCGAAAGGCGGGTGAGTTTTTGTGGCAAGGGAGCTGCTCCCGCTGGGCCTGTAGGAGCGGTGTAGGAGCTATGTAGGAGCTATGTAGGAGCTGACGAGTGCAACGAGGCTGCGATCTTTCCCCAGACACTTGAATCTCAAGCGAAAGATCAAGATCAAGATCAAGATCAAAAGATCGCAGGCTTCGCCAGCTCCTACAGAGCCCAGCGCGAGTGAGCTCCCTCGCCACAGGGGGTGTGTCGGGATTCAGAGGGCGAACGAGATTACGATCCCTATAACGGTCGCGAGCAGCGCCGCCCAGCTCAACACCAACCGCCGCCACAATCGCGGCGCGTGGCGCAGTTCCATGAAGCCGTCGGCGATCAGCCAGGCCTTGGCTACCGCGACCGCCAGGATGGCGATGGACACCAGCTCGCTAGCCGCGATCTGGCCCAGGGCGACGGTGCCGGTGCTCAGCACGGCCAGCGTCATCCAGCAGGCGATCAAGACACGGGAAGCCGACATGAGCACCTCCGCTCAATCAAGGATGTAGACCACCGGAAACAACACCACCCAGACCAGATCCACCATGTGCCAATACAGCACGCCGGACTCCAGCCCACTGTTGCGCTGCGGCCCATAGCGACGTCGCCGACAACCCTCGGCCAGCCAGGCGAGGATCACCATGCCCAGCAGCACATGCAGGAAGTGGAACGCGGTGAGGATCCAGTACAAGGTAAAGAACGTGTTGTGCTCCATGCCCAGGCCGCTCGCCAACAGATGGGCGTACTCCGTGAGCTTGATCCCCACATAGCCGCAGGCGAGCAACAGCGCCACACACAACAACAGTGCGCCTCGACGCGGCCGGTCCTGCCGGACTTGCTCCTGGGCCAGGGCCGCGAACAGGCCGGCGGTCAGCAGGCTGAGGGTCATCGCCAGGCCCGTGGAGCGGTCCAGCAATTGCCGGCCTTCGCTGAAAGTCTGCGGGTACAACGCTTGGGCGACGGTGAACGCCAGGATCAACAACGCAAACACCGACAGCTCGGCGAGGATGAAAAACCACATCGCCAGGTCCCCGGGCAAACGCCGGGGCACGGCACCGGTTTCAGCCAAAGTGGACATCGACCACATCCATCAACGCAGCGACGGTCTGCGGGTCGTCACTCAATGGCTCGGCCAGGCACGCCAGGCAGGCTTGGCGCGGATCCATGCCGGAGCCGATCATGCGCGCGGCGAAAATCAGCAGGCGCGTCGAGGCGACTTCCTCCAGGTCATGCTGATCGAGCCGGCGCAGCGCCTGTCCCAATCGCACCACCTGGGCCGCCAGGGCCAGATCAACCCCTGCCTCGCGGGCGACGATGCGCTCTTCATCGGCCACCGCCGGATAGCCAAAGCGCATCGCCACGAAACGCTGGCGAGTGCTGGGCTTCATGCCCTTGAGCAGGTTCTGGTAACCGGGGTTGTACGACACCACCAGCATGAAGGACGGCGGCGCCTGCAGCACTTCGCCGGTGCGTTCCAGGTACAGCTGCCGACGATCATCGGCCAGCGGGTGCAATACCACGGCCGTGTCCTGGCGCGCTTCGACCACCTCGTCCAGATAACAGATGCCGCCCTCGCGCACGGCCCGGGTCAAGGGCCCGTCCTGCCACCAGGTGCCCTGGGCGCCGATCAAGTGACGCCCCACCAGGTCGGCCGCGCTCAAGTCGTCGTGGCAGGCCACGGTGTACAGCGGCAGTTTCAGGCGGTGGGCCATGTGCTGGACGAAACGGGTCTTGCCGCAGCCGGTGGGGCCTTTGATCAGCACCGGCATGCCGTGATGCCAGGCCTGTTCGAACATCGCCTGCTCGTTGTCCTGGGGTTGATAAAAGGGTTCTTCGAGGTGCTGCAAAGTGTGGATAGCGTTCATGGCAAGGCCTGATCAGACAACACGATTGCAGGCCACGCTACGGTGCCCTGCGACAACCTGGCAAGGGTTGCAGCCGGCAAACTTGATCGCGGTCAAGCGGCTAACCACCGGCCTGGGCATAGCCTTGCACCGCACCAAGAACCTGCGCGCCGAATGTCAATTACAGCGCAGCGCGGGTCATGCCTGAGGAGAAATGGAATGCTGATCAGCCACAAAAAATCGTGGGCCCTGCGGGTCACAGCGCTGTGTACAGCACTGGCCGCCCCCCACGCCTTCGCCGACCAAACCGCTACGCCGGAACCACCCCGCGTGGTCAAGACCGAAGGCGCGCCAGACCTGAGCCAGGCCGACTTCGACTCGGCCAAGGAGATCTACTTCCAGCGCTGCGCCGGTTGCCACGGTGTGCTACGCAAAGGCGCAACCGGCAAGCCGCTGACCCCCGACATCACCCAATCGCGCGGCCAGGCCTACCTGGAGGCACTGATCACCTACGGCTCGGCCGCCGGCATGCCGAACTGGGGCACCTCCAATGCCCTGACCAAAGACCAGATCACGGTGATGGCCAAGTTCATCCAGCACACCCCACCGACGCCACCGGAATGGGGCATGGCCGAAACCCTCAAGACCTGGAAAGTACTGGTCAAGCCCGAGGACCGCCCGACCAAACAGCTCAACAACCTCAATCTGCAAAACCTGTTTTCAGTCACCCTGCGCGACGACGGCAAGATTGCCCTGGTCGATGGCGACAGCAAGAAAATCGTCAAGCTGATCGACACCGGGTATGCCGTGCACATCTCGCGCATTTCGGCGTCGGGTCGCTACCTGCTGGTGATCGGCCGGGACGCCAAGATCGACATGATCGACCTGTGGCCGAAAGAGCCGACCAAGGTCGCGCAAATCAAGGTGGGCATCGAAGCCCGCTCGGTGGAAACCTCCAAGTTCAAGGGCTACGAAGACAAGTACACCATCGCCGGTTCCTACTGGCCGCCGCAGTTCACCATCATGGACGGCGAGACCCTGGAGCCCAAGCAGATCGTCTCGACCCGGGGCATGACCGTCGACACCCAGCAGTACCATCCTGAGCCACGGGTTGCGGCCATCATCGCCTCCCACGAATGGCCGGAGTTCATCGTCAACGTCAAGGAAACCGGCAAGGTGATGCTGGTCAACTACCAGGACATCAAGAACCTCACCATCACCAGCATCGACGCCGCGCCGTTCCTGCATGACGGCGGTTGGGACAGCAGCCATCGCTATTTCATGACGGCCGCCAACAACTCCAACAAGGTCGCAGTGATCGACTCCAAGGAACGCAAGCTCACCGCCCTGGTGGACGTCGGCAAGACCCCGCACCCGGGACGCGGCGCCAACTTCAACCATCCTCTCTACGGACCAGTCTGGGCCACCAGCCACTTGGGCGATGCCGGGGTTTCGCTGATCGGTACCGACCCGGTCAATCACCCGCAATACGCCTGGAAACAGGTCGACTCGCTCCAGGGCCAGGGTGGCGGCTCGCTGTTCATCAAGACTCACCCCGCGTCTCGTCACCTGTATGTCGACACCACCCTCAACCCCGACGCCAAGCTCAGCCAGTCAGTGGCGGTGTTCAACATCGACAAGCTCGACGCCGGCTACACCGTGCTGCCGATTGCCGAGTACGCCGGTATCAAGAAAGGCGCGTTGCGTGTGGTGCAACCGGAATACAACAAGGCCGGCGACGAGGTCTGGTTCTCGGTCTGGAGTGGCCAGGAAGATGAGTCGGCGCTGGTGGTGATCGACGACAAGACCCTCAAGGTCAAGAACGTGATCAAGGACAAACGCCTGATCACCCCCACTGGAAAATTCAACGTCTACAACACTCAACACGACATCTATTGAGCCCCATCAATAAGAGGAAAAACCATGAAGCCTATTCTGATTGCCTTGGCCTTGACTGCCGCCTCCAGCCTGCCGGCGTTGGCACAAGACGGCCCGACACTGTTCAAGAGCAAGCCCTGCGCGGCCTGCCACTCCATCGACACCAAGGTGGTTGGCCCGGCCCTCAAGGACGTCGCGGCGAAAAACGCCGGCGTCGCCGGAGCACAGGATTTACTCGCCAAGCACATCAAGGAAGGTACGCAAGGCAACTGGGGACCGATGCCGATGCCGGCCAACCCCGTGACGGAAGAAGAAGCCAAGATCCTGGCTGCGTGGGTCTTGACCCTTAAATAACCACCCAAGGGAGCTTGCTCCCGCAGGGCCCTGTAGGAGCTGGCGAAGCCTGCGATCTTTTGATCTTGATCTTGATCTTTCGCTTGATCTTTCGCTTGATCTTTCGCTTGAGATTCAACTGTCAGGGACAAGATCGCAGCCTCGTTGCACTCGACAGCTCCTACACAGCTCCTACACAGCACCTACACAGCGTCTACAGGCCCAGCCGCTACAAAGGCAGCACCCTTTCATTCAGGAGGACGTCATGGAACGACACCGCTTTAGCACCGCGATAGCCACCCTCCTCTTCGTTTTCTCTTCCTGCGTGCTGGCCGCTCCCGACAGCCAGCGCCAGGTGCAACTGCAACACCTGCTGGACCAGGATTGTGGCGCCTGCCACGGCCTGTACATGACCGGCGGCCTCGGCCCGCCCCTGACCCACGAAGCCCTGGCCGGAAAATCCCGCGACAGCCTCATCGCCACCGTCACCCTCGGACGGCCCGGCAGCGCCATGCCCGGTTGGGCACCGTTGCTTGCGCCCGCCGACATTCGCTGGCTGGTGGACCGGCTCCTTCAAGGAAAACCCGCCTCATGATCCGTTCTTTCCTGTCCTCCACGGCCATCGCCCTGCTGCTCTGCGGTTGCGCCCAGACACCATTGCGCGGCACCGGCGATCTGGGCGTGGTGGTGGAGCGCGCCACCGGCAGCCTGCAAATCATTGAAAGCGACACCCGCACCGCCCTGGGCCGCGTCGAAGGCCTGGGCGACTTGTCCCACGCCTCGGTGGTGTTCTCCCGCGACCAGCGCTACGCCTACGTGTTCGGCCGCGACGGGGGCCTGAGCAAAGTCGACCTGCTGAGGATGCGCATCGAGCGCCGGATCATCCAGGGCGGCAACAGCATCGGCGGTGCAATCAGCCAGGACGGCAAGCTGATCGCCGTCTCCAACTACGAGCCCGGCGGGGTCAAGGTGTTCGATGCCCAGACCCTGGAACAGGTTGCTGACATCCCGGCCACGCAGTTGCCCGGCGGCCAAAAGCGCTCACGGGTGGTCGGCTTGGTGGACGCGCCCGGACAACGCTTCGTGTTCAGCCTGTTCGACACCGGCGAGATCTGGACCGCCGACTTCAGCCTCGGCCTCACCCCGCGCATCGAGCGGTTCACCGCCATCGGCCAGCAACCCTATGACGCGCTGATCACCCCGGACGGGCGCTATTACATGGCCGGGCTGTTCGGTGAAGACGGCATGGCCCAACTTGACCTGTGGCACCCGGAGCGCGGCGTGACGCGGGTGCTGGGCCATTACGGCCGCGGCCAGGCGCGGCTCCCGGTGTACAAGATGCCGCATCTGGAAGGCTGGGCCATGGCCGACCAGCAAGTCTTCGTGCCTGCCGTCGGGCATCACCAGGTGTTGGTGATGAACGCCCAGGATTGGCAGCAGACCGACGCGATCGCCGTGGCCGGCCAACCGGTATTCGTCACGGCGCGACCGGATGGCCGGCAGCTGTGGGTCAACTTCGCCTACCCGGACAACGACCGCGTCCAGGTCATCGACACCCAGACCCACGCCATCGTCGCCGACCTGCGGCCAGGCCCGGCGGTGCTGCACATGGAGTTCACCGCACGGGGTGACCAGTTGTGGTTGTCCGCTCGCGACGGTGGCCAGGTACAGGTCTGGAACCCGTATCGGCTCGAACGCCTGGGCAGCCTGCCGGCCCTGAGCCCGAGCGGCATTTTCTTCAGCAGTCGCGCGCACAAGCCGGGGTACTGACCATGACGTCCAGCTCACTGGCCCGGCGCCTGATCGATCAATTCCAGCATGGCCTGCCGCTGTGCGCCGAGCCCTATCGGGCCATGGCCCAGACCCTGGGCTGCAGCGAAGTCCAGGTCATCGACTGCCTGCAGCACCTGCAAGTGGCCGGGACCTTGTCGCGGGTCGGCCCGGTGTTCGAACACACCCGGGCCGGGGCCAGCACCCTGGCCGCCCTGGCCGTGCCCGAAGACCGCTTGCACCAGGTGGCCGCGCGCATCAGCCAATACCCGGAAGTCAATCACAACTACGCCCGCGAACATCGCTACAACCTCTGGTTCGTGCTGACCGGCCCCAACCGCGCCCACCTGGAAAACATCCTCCAGGAACTGGAAAAAGATACCGGTCTCACGCCACTGGACCTGCCCATGCTGACCGCCTACCGCATCGACCTGGGCTTTGCCCTGGAGGCCACCCCATGAAAAACGCCCTGAGCGAACAACAGTCACTGGCACTGCGCCGTCTGCTGGAAACCGGCCTGCCCCTGACTTCGCGTCCCTTCCAGGCCCTGGCCGAGCAGATCGAGGCCAGCGAACAACAGGTGCTCGAGCAGGTGCAGCATTGGCATGGACAGGGGCTGTTCCGCCGTGTCGGCCTGGTGGTCAACCATCGCGCCTTGGGGTTTGCCGCCAACGCCATGCTGGTGCTGGACGTGCCGGACGCCTTGGTCGATGAAGTCGGGCGCCGCCTCGGGCAAGCGCCGGGCATCAGCCTTTGCTACCAACGCCCCAGGCGCCTGCCCCAGTGGCAATACAACCTGTTCTGCATGATCCACGGTCGCCAGCGTGACCGTGTCGAGGCCCATGTCCAGGCGCTGCTTGAAGAGCATCTGCTGGACGACCTGCCCCACCAGTTGCTGTTCAGCACACACCTGTTCAAGCAATGCGGCGCACGTTTCGCCGCACCGGTCGGAGCCCGTATCGATGGATGACCTGGACCGGCGCCTGATCAATCGCCTGCAACTGGGCCTGCCGCTGGTGCGTCATCCTTGGCAAGCCCTGGCCCAGGAGCTGGACAGCAGCAGTAGCGAATTGCTCGACCGCCTGCATGAGCTGCTCAACGACGGCGTACTCACCCGTTTCGGCCCGATGTTCGACATCGATCGCCTGGGCGGTGCATTCACCCTGGCGGCGCTGGCGGTGCCCGAGCCGCGCTTCGAGCCCATCGCCGAGTTGCTCGCGGACATGCCCGAGGTCGCCCACAACTACCGCCGCGAGCACACCTGGAACATGTGGTTCGTGCTCGCCTGCCCCAGCGAACAGGCGATCAACGACACCCTGCTGCGCATCGAACACCTGACCGGCCTGGTGCCGCTGAACCTGCCCAAAGAGGAGACCTACCATGTCGGCCTGTATTTCCCCGTCTGAGTCTTTGTGGCAAGCATCGCCACGGCTGGATGAAACACCCTTGGCACTGCGCCTGGTGGAACTGACCCAGGCCGGCCTGCCCTTGCTCGAAGACCCCTGGGCCTGGCTGGCCGAACAACTGGAACTGAGCGTGGAATCGACCCTCGACCTGCTCAAGCGCCTGCAGGCCGAAGGCGCGATCCGCCGCATCGCCGCCGTGCCCAATCATTATCGCCTGGGCTACCGCCACAACGGCATGACGGTGTGGGACGTGGCCGATGCCGACATATCGCGTCTCGGCACCCTGCTGGGGGCGCAGCCCTTCGTCAGCCACTGCTACCGACGTCCGCGCCGGCCCGGCTGGCGCTACAACCTGTTTGCCATGGTCCATGGCCGCAGCCGCGAAGAAATCGATAGCTACCGCGAACACCTGCGCTACCTGCTGGGGGACGCCTGCGCCGCCGACGACATGCTGGTGAGCAGCCGCATCCTGAAAAAAACCGGCCTGCGCCTGTCGCCCGTGGGAGCAACGCTTGCTGGCGAAACAGGGGCGTCGGTTTTATGAAGGACCGCATCGGCTTCATCGCGGGCAAGCCTTGCTCGCACCAAGCCTTGCTCCCACAAGGAAGGAGCGCTTTATGTTGAGGATCAGCCATTACCTGCGAGCCCTGGCCGGCCAATGCCCCGCCCCACGTGTCGCGCCACCGGGCAGCAGCCGCCCGCCGGTGGTGATCTGGAACTTGCTCAGGCGTTGCAACCTGACCTGCAAGCACTGCTATGCAACGTCGGCCGACAGCGTGTTTCGCGATGAACTGGACACCGCGGCGGCGCTTAAGGTCATCGATGACCTGCACGATGCCGGCGTGCGCGTGTTGATCCTGTCCGGCGGCGAACCGCTGTTGCGCGAAGACCTGTTCCAACTCAGCGCCTATGCCCGCGACAAAGGTTTTTTCCTCGCCCTCTCCACCAACGGCACGCTGATCGACGCTTCCAATATCGAACAGATTGCGGCGGCGAACTTCGATTACGTGGGCATCAGCATCGACGGCCTGGAAGCGACCCACGATGAATTCCGGCAGCTCAAGGGCAGTTTCGCCAGTTCCATGGCGGCCATCCGGCTTTGCCGCGAGCAAGGCATCCGGGTCGGGTTGCGCACCACCCTCACCCAGCAAAACCATGCCCAGTTGCCGCGCTTGCTGGACTTGATGAATGAGTACGACGTACAGAAATTCTACCTGTCGCACCTCAACTACAGCGGCCGGGGCAAGCGCAGTCGCAAGCTCGATGCCCATCAGCAGATGAGCCGCGAGGCCATGACCTTGATCTTCGAACGGGCCTGGCGCGACATCGAACAGGGCCACGACAGTGACTTCGTCAGCGGCAACAACGACGCCGACGCGATCCTGTTGCTGCAATGGGCCGCCCGGCGCCTGCCCCAACACTACGGCGCACTGGAGCAGATGCTGCGGGCCTGGGGCGGCAACGCGTCGGGTAGCGGCATCGCCAACATCGACAATACCGGCGAGGTTCATCCCGATACTTACTGGTGGCAGCACTCGGTGGGCAATGTCCGCCAGATGCCATTCAAGACCCTCTGGCTCGATCGCCCCGATGCCCTGCTGCTGAAGCTGCGCGAACACCCAAGGGTCGTGGGCGGCCGCTGCGGGCAATGCCGCTGGCTGGCGATCTGCAACGGCAATACCCGCACCCGGGCCTGGGCCGACGGCGACCTGTGGGGCCAGGACCCCGGCTGCCACCTCAACGACGAAGAAATCGGCTTGCATGCGATCCCCAGCGTTGCGATGCCCTGCGCCTGATCAACCGACGGCGAACCTGATACCGAACCAAGGAAGTCCCATGCCTGCCTCCATCGTTTTGCCCGCTGCCCTGCAATCTCCTTTCAGACCGGGTGAAGTCGCCCTGGTCGGCGCCGGCCCCGGTGACCCGGGCCTGCTGACATTGCGCGCCTGGAGCCTGTTGATGCAGGCCGACGCGGTGGTCTACGACCGCTTGATCAGCTCGCAATTGCTCGGCCTGATCCCGCTGACCTGCGCCCGGCACTACGTCGGCAAGGCCGCCGGTTGCCACAGCTTGCCCCAGCCACAGATCAACGAACTGCTGGTTGAGCTGGCCGACCAGGGACAACGGGTGGTGCGGCTCAAGGGTGGCGATCCGTTCATCTTCGGTCGCGGCGCCGAGGAGCTGGAGTATCTGCTGGCCCATGGTATCGATTGCCAAGTCGTGCCAGGCATCACCGCCGCGGCCGGTTGCAGCACCTATGCGGGCATTCCCCTGACCCATCGCGACCTGGTCAATTCCTGTCGTTTCATCACCGGTCATTTGCAACGCGAAGGCGACTTGAACCTGCCCTGGCAAAGCCTGGCGGACGACAGCCAGACCCTGGTGTTCTACATGGGCTTGTCGAACCTCGGCACCATCGCCGCACAGCTGATCGCAGCGGGCCTGGCGGCCGATACGCCGGCGGCGCTGATCAGCAACGGCACGCGCCCCGACCAACAGGTCCTGCGCGGCACGCTCGAGCAATTGCCGGACATGGCGCGGGCCTGCGCCGAAGGCCTGCCGACCTTGACGGTGATCGGCAAGGTGGTCGGTTTGTTTGCCCATCAGGTACTGGAGCATCCGGCCCGCCTGCACCCGGCCCTACCGCTCCAGCCAGGTGTCGCGAGGGTGGCCTCATGAGAATCGGCTGGCTTGCCCCATTGCTGTGGATCGGCGCCGTCCACGGCGCCACGGCGCCTGAACCGGACCTGGCGTTGGCCGAACAGAACTACCAGCAACACTGCCAGCAGTGCCACGGGGTCAATCGCATCGGCGCCGCCGGGCCGGCGTTGTTGCCCCAGAGCCTGAGTCGGATCAAGCCCGACGAAATCCGCCAGGTGATCGAGAATGGACGCCCGGCCAGCCAGATGGCGGCGTTCGGTGCGGTGCTCGAACCTGCACAGATCGATGGCCTGACTCACTATCTCCAGCGTCCACCCGCCGTCGAACCGACCTGGAGCGAGGACGACACACGCCGCAGTCATCGCCTGCTGGCGGATGTCGCCAGCCTGCCCGATAAACCCCAGCACCACGCCGACCCGCTGAACCTGTTCGTGGTGGTGGAGGCTGGCGATCATCACGTCGATATCGTCGACGGGGATCGCTTCGAGATCCTGGCGCGCTTCGCCTCACACTTTGCGCTGCATGGCGGGCCGAAGTTTTCGCCGGATGGACGCTTCGTCTATTTCGCCTCCCGGGACGGCTGGATCAGCCTGTATGACCTGCACAACCTCACGCTCATCGCCGAGGTGCGGGCCGGGCTCAATACCCGCAACCTGGCGGTGAGCAAGGACGGGCGCTGGGTGCTGGTGGGCAACACCCTGCCGGGCAACCTGGTGGTGCTGGATGCCCGCGACCTGTCACTGGTCAAGACGATTGCAACGGTGGGGCTGGACGGCCAGGCGTCTCGGGTCAGTGCGGTCTATACCGCGCCGCCGCGCAACAGCTTCATCGTGGCCTTGAAAGATGTGAAGGAGGTCTGGGAGCTGTCCACCGGCCCGAATCCGGACTTTGTGCCCAGGCGTATCGAGGCCGAGGATTACCTCGATGATTTTTCCTTCTCGCCCGATTACCGACAATTGCTCGCTACCTCGCGCAAGGCCCAGGGCGGCCAGGTGATCGACCTCGACACCGGGCGGATCGTCACCGACATCGCCCTGCCGGGCATGCCGCACCTGGGCTCGGGGACCTATTGGAAACGCGACGGGCGCTGGGTGTTCGCCACGCCCAACATCAGCAAGGGGCTGATCTCGGTGATCGACTTCGACACCTGGAAAGTCATCAAGCAGATTCCCACGCTGGGGCCGGGTTTCTTCCTGCGCAGCCACGCCAACTCGCGCTACGCCTGGACCGACGTGTTCTTCGGCCCGGACAACGATGCCATCCACCTGATCGACAAACAGACCCTGGAAATCGCCCACACCCTGCGGCCGATGCCCGGCAAAACCGCCGCCCACGTCGAGTTCACTCGCGATGGCCGCTACCTGCTGCTGAGCATTTGGGATACCGATGGCGCGCTGATCGTCTACGACAGCGACACCCTCAAGGAAATCAAGCGTTTGCCCATGAACAAGCCTTCGGGCAAGTACAACGTCGGCAACAAGATCGAGTTCGCCGAGGGGACGTCACACTGAAAAAAAGGGGCTGATGCGCAGCCCCCAATAGCAAAGGCCTGTGGGAGCAAGGCTTGCCCGCGATGAACGATAACGCGGTTCAGCTGTTCGACCGCGGCGCGGCTATCGCGGGCAAGCCTTGCTCCCACAGACGGCGTCGGACCCAAAGGTTCCAACTCTTACCAGGTGAGCACCGCCCCCACCGCAAAGGTATCGGTGTCTTCGTTCTGGGCGCTGGTATCGTGGCCGTTGATTTCGAATTGGTTGTACTCGGCCACGAGCTTGAGGTTGTCGTTGATGTCGTGGAACAGCGCGACGCCACGGGTTTCGTAATCGGCGCCACTGCCCACCACGCCGTTGCCGTCGTCGTCGGTCTTGCCGTAGGACAACGCCAGGCGGTTCTTGCCCAGCTTGTAGGAGCCCTGCAACAGGTAGCCCTTGCTGTCGACATTGCGCAGGGTGGCTTCACCGGCATTGTTGGTGAAGAACGGGTTGATACCCTTGGCCTGGAACCCCGAGCCGGTCAGCGACAACCCGCCCATTTTCGCCTGTACACCGTACCCCAGGCCTTTGGAAGTGACCGATTCGACGCTGGCGTCGGTGTTGTCCGAGGTCTGGTAGCTGCCGTTGAGCCAGCTGTAGATCTTCGCCCCGCCCAGGTCGAACTGGTAGGTGATCTCGCTCTCGGTGCGCGGGTTTTCCTGATAGGCCTTGCCCGTGGCGCTGTTGTCGTTGGTGTCCACCGGGTCCATGATTCCCACCGCCACGCGCAAGCCCTCCATCACCGGGGTGCGGTAGGTGATCTGCGAGGTCGGGAACGGATACGGATAACCGCTGCCGATGTTGCCGAACGAGACGCCACCGCCATCCACCAAGCCCAGGGTGTCACTGACCTGGCCGTAACCGGCGAGCAGTTCATCGAGCAGGATGTTGGAGCGGGCGAACAGGCCGAAGTCCTTGCCGATCAGCACCTCACCCCACTCCGGGTTCGCCACGGTGCCGTAGAACTGGCGCACGTCGATGGCGGTGTCGGTGCCATTGGTTTCACTGTCGTTGATGGTCACCCAGAACGAGGCCCGGGCGCCGAGCTTGAGGTCATCGACCTGCTTGCCCATGTTGAAGCCCAGGTAGTTGGGCAAGAAGCCCATCTTGACCCGCGCCTGCCGACGGTCGTACTGCTCACCCGCGCGGTCCACGTCGCTGTTGACGTAAAAGGCATTGATGTAGCCGTCGGTGGAAAAGGTGGTCTGGTCCTTGTCGTACAGCATGATTTCGGCGTTAGCCCCAGGCATCAGGCCCAGGCTCGAAACACCTACGATGACCGCAGGCAAAAAACGTTGGCGGGTATTTTTATTGTTGTGCATGGCGCGCTCCGCAACAGGGGACGGGATGTCGGAGGCGATTATCGAAAGGCGCCCGGGCGCGTCATACGCTGCCTTGGAGGCAATTGGCGGATGCTTTGGAAGCGCCGGCCCGGCGCGGCAGTTTGGGTGTAAGACTGCGATTGCGACGGGCGCGGTACTTTGGGTGTGGGCCGCAGGGCGGCCTGGGAGGATGTGGGGTTGAGCTTGAATACATTGACCTGTGGCGAGGGGATTTATCCCCGCTGGGCTGCGAAGCAGCCCCTTGGATCTTTCTGGGCGTACCGAGATATCAGGTTTCGGGGCCGCTTCGCGCCCCAGCGGGGATAAATCCCCTCGCCACAACTGCCCCTCGCCTTCGGCTCAGAACCTCGGCTTGACGGTCTTCCAGTCCGGCCGGTAGCGGCGCATCTGGCGCACATCGTCGCGCTGGCGGATGCCGCAACTGAGGAACTGCTCATGCAGCTTGCCCAGTTGATCCCGGTCCAGTTCCAAGCCCAGGCCCGGGGCCCGGGTGATCTTCACGCAACCGTCGACAATCGGCAGCTTGCCGCCCTTGATCACTTCTTCATCCGGCTCCTGCCACGGGTAATGGGTGTCACAGGCGTAGTCCAGGTTCGGCACCGAGGCCGCCACGTGGGCCATGGCCATGAGGCTGATGCCCAGGTGCGAGTTCGAATGCATCGACACGCCCAGGCCGAAGGTGCTGCACATTTTCGCCAAGGCCTGGGTGTCGCGCAGGCCGCCCCAGTAATGGTGGTCGGCCAACACGATCTGCACGCTGCCCAGCGCCACGCTACGACGGAACTCATCAAAGTCGGTGACCACCATATTGGTCGCCAGCGGCAACCCTGTGCGTTTGTGCAGCTCGGCCATGCCTTCCAGCCCTGGCGTCGGGTCTTCGTAATACTGCAGGTCATCCCCCAGCAGCTCGGCCATGCGAATCGAGGTTTCCAGGGACCAGTTGCCATTGGGATCGATGCGCAACGGGTAGCCGGGAAACGCCTGTTTCAGCGCCTTGATGCAGGCAACTTCATGCTCTGGATCGAGGGCGCCGGCCTTGAGCTTGATGCTCTTGAAGCCGTAGTCCTGGATCATCCGCCGGGCCTGGGCAACGATCTGCTGTTCGTCGAGCGCCTCGCCCCAACTGTCGGGCGGATACGGCGAGTCGATGTGCTCGGCGTACTTGAAAAACAGGTACGCACTGAACGGAATCTCGTCGCGAATCGCGCCGCCCAGCAAGTCCACCAGCGGTACGTTCAGGTAGTGGGCCTGCAAATCCAGGCAAGCCACTTCGAACGCCGAATAGGCATTGCTCACCGCCTTGCTCGCATGGGAACCCGGCGCCAGTTCGGCACCGGCAACACTGGCCGGTTTCTGCGCGGCGACGGTCGCCTGGACGATGGCCCGCAACTGATTGAGGTTGAACGGATCCAGGCCGATCAACTGGCTCTGCAACTGCTGCTGGATCGCCAGGGCCGGTGCATCGCCATAGCTCTCCCCGAGGCCGATGTAACCGTTGTCACTCTCGATCTCGATGATCGAGCGCAGCGCGAACGGCTCATGGATACCACTGGCGTTGAGCAAGGGTGGATCGCGAAAAGCGATGGGGGTGACGGTAACGCGTTTGATCTTCATACAGCGGCTCCCGATGGGCCAGGGTTCAGCGCCAGGGGGCTGTCAGGCGTAGCGTCAGATAGGGTTTTCAAGGGTGCCTCCCGATCATTGTCTTTATGGGGAACGGGACGATGATGGACGCGGCGGATTGTTCCCGTCTAATCTAACTTGGCACTTGATTGATACCTGGATTGAATCAATGTTTGAACTGGCCCAGCTACGCTGCTTCACCACCGTGGCGACCGAACTCAACTTCCGTCGCGCCGCCGAACGCCTGAACATGACCCAACCTCCGCTGAGCCGGCAGATCCAATTGCTGGAGCACCACCTGGGCGTCGAGCTGTTCACCCGCAGCACCCGCAGCGTGGCACTCACCGCCGCCGGCCGGGCGTTTTTCATTGAGGCGCAGAACCTGTTGGAACAGGCGCAACAAGCTGCCGTGGCGGCCCGGCGTTTCGCCCAGGGCGACATCGGCTCGGTCACCATCAGCTTCGTCGGCAGCGCGGTGTACGAGTTTCTGCCCAAGGTGATTGCCGAGGCCCGGCTGAAACAGCCCCAGGTCAAGATCGTCCTGGCGGAGATGAACACCTATCAGCAGCACGAGGCCCTGCGCGCCCGGCGCATCGACGTTGGCATCGTCCGCTCGCCCCTGCTGGAAACCGGCTACGCTACCGAATGCCTGGTGCGCGAGCCCTTCGTGCTGGCGGTGCCCGCCGGACATCCCCTGGCCAGTGCCGAATCCGTCAGCGTCCAGGACCTGGACGGCCAACCGTTCCTCATGTACTCCCACGCCGCCTACCCGCCCTTCAACGAACTGCTCACCGGCATGCTGCGTTCGGCCCGGGTTGCGCCGCAATTCGTGCAATGGCTGGGGTCGTCGCTGACGATCCTGGCGCTGGTCAACGCCGGCATGGGCCTGGCCCTGGTACCGCGTTGCGCCAGCAGCGTGGTGTTCAAGCAGGTGGTGTTTCGCGAGATCGACCTGGGCGAAGGGGTGCAAAGCGAATTGCACCTGGTGTGGCGCGAGGACAACGACAACCCGGCGTTCACCCTGTTGCTGGAGGGGATTCGGGAGGCGGTTCGGGAAGGCTTGTGAAGGCGGAGCAACAAGGCCCATGCGGTTGGCAGTGCCTGACGGAACCCAACGTTCCACCGAGCTTTGTGGACTTAGGTTGTGAGGGCGCTTGCGGCGCCCCCCACAACACTCCCTGGCGACTACCCAGGCTTGTGTTATCCAGTACTCGATTGACCGCTAACTCACCCAACATGATGACCCGTTGCAGCACCAGCATCGTTTGGCGTCTTGGGCCGTCCGTCAATTCGGCGAGGTCGCTGACCATCACGCTGGCGGATGCCAAGGACTCGCACGCCTCAACGAGTAACGTTTCGTCATCCACCGCTGCGTCGATGGTGAAGATCGTGCTGGGCTTGCGGGGCGGTATCTGCGTTTTCGTCGCCCCGGGGTTCAGGTAATGCTTGAGCGCGCGGTCTGCCGCCTCTTTCAACTTTTCGGGGTCGAGAGAGTCGCCGTAGAGTACCGAATCGATATCCGGGGGGTTGGGAGTTACTTTGAACATAAGTGACAATTCCTACATTGGAGCTGCAACCGTTCTCGACTAAAAGAAGGGTGGCGGCTGTACGCAGGTTAGTCGACCGGTAGGAATTGGTAAAACCCGGCGCGCCCGAGGACGCCCTGCGCACAACCACCATTTAGTGCAGGAATATAAATGACCTGACTGAACGGTGCTCAAGCACCTTACCAAACCTGATGGGCGACTAAACCCGACCACTGATGGGCAGTGGCAGGTAAACGATAGAGGCCAGGGGCAAAGCGCACAAGCCGGCGGATTCTGACGCATGCGTAAGTAAGGACGCAAGGTCTCGTAGCCTTTCAGGCGTAATGTGGAATGTATTTAAACGTGTCGCGCTGGATATGTTTACGGAAATTAAACAGGGCGACTTTTCTTCGTTATTTCTTGGGGCTGTATTGGTGTAAATACAGTGTCTTACGGGACGCTTTGGCTCATCGATATTAAACAAAGTCATGCCATAGATAATACGTTGGCGGATGCTTTGGGGAATTTTCCTACAGTTAACCGGCTACAACTTGTTGCGTTATCAAATGGCACCTTGCCCGATATTTACCTGCGGTTCCTCATAGACCGATCGATATGTATTTTCAGCCTTAAAAATCACAGGTTGCAATTTGTTCCATGAGAGCTTACTCCCGCTGGGCTGTAGGAGCTGACGAGTGCAACGAGGCTGCGATCTTTCCTCTATACATTGAGTCCAAAGCGAAAGATCAAGATCAAAAGATCGCAGCCTTCGGCAGCTCCTACACAAGCCCAGCGGGAGCAAGCTCCCTCGCCACATTGTCAGCGCTCTTGAGCCATGCACCCGGCTGGTTTGCCAACATCCCACTCCTAGTTGTACGATGACCGACGAGCCCCCATCGCTCGCGCTCCCGACACCTACAAAAATAAGGAAATCCCCATGAAAAAAGCGACATTGGTCATCGGTTTCTTGTGCCTGTTCAGCGGCTACGCAGCGGCAGCCACTTCATCGGCCGAGCAGGAAGTGGCCCAGGCCGTCGACCACCTGACCCAAGCCATGCTGCACAAAGACATCCCACAACTCCAGGCACTGGCCGCCGAGAACCTGACCTACGGGCACTCCAGCGGCAAGATCCAGGACAAGAAAGCCTTCATCGCCGACATCGAAACGGGCAAGAGCGCGTTCAAGACCCTGGAAATGAAGAACCAGAAAATCACCCTGTCCGGTGATGTGGCGCTGGTGCGCCACCACTTCTCGGCACAGGCGCTCAAGGGCACTGAGGTGGTACCGACGGAGATCGAGAATTTCCAGGTCTGGCAGAAACAGAAGAATGGCAAGTGGCTGCTGATCGGTCGTCAGGCGTTTCGGTTCTGATGGAGAAATTTTCCGCGCAACGCGCCCTGGCAACTTGAAGCCGCTGTGATTCATTGTGGCGAGGGGATTTAGCGGAACGTCGCACCGCCCCGCTGGGCTGGATCCTGTAGGAGCTGCCGAAGGCTGCGATCTTTTGATTTTTCGCCTGGGACTCAAGCGTCTGGAGAAAAAAGATCGCAGCCTCGTTGCACTCGTCAGCTCCTACAGTGCCCAGCGGGGCGGTGTGACGTTTCGCTAGATCCCCTCGCCACAGGTCACAGTGACTTCAATCCGTCGCCCATTGCTGGCGGTACTGCAACAGGAAGTCCACGAAGGCGCGCACCCGTTGCGGCACGTAGCGGCCATGGGGGTACAGCAAGGTGAACGGCCGCGACCGCCCCGCATAAGGCTGGAGTACTTCCACCAAGCTGCCGTTGGCCAGTTCCTGCTCGACGATGAACCTGTAGGTCTGAAACAGCCCAGCGCCATGCCTGGCCAGCGTCACGCCACCAAGCACATCGTCCGAACAGCAATAGCCTCCTTCGCCGAACACCTCCTTTTCCTTGCCATCGACCTTGAACAACCAGGAAATCCGTCGCCCGCTGCTGGGCAATTCGAACTGGATGCACTCGTGGTCGTCCAGGTCCTCGACGGTTTGCGGCGTGCCGGCCTTGCGCAGATAGTCCGGGGACGCGACCACCACCAGTTTTGCGTCTTCCAGCAGCCGGGCGATCATCGAAGAGTCTGGCTGGGCCCGCACCCGGATGGCGAGGTCATAACCTTCGGCCACGAAATCGATGTTTCGATTGCTCAGGTGCAGGTCCACCGTCACTTGCGGGTATAGGGCCCGAAAGGTCGGCAGCAAGGGCAGGATGCGGTGATGGCCGTAGGTGGTGGGCAGGCTGATACGCAGCTGCCCGGACGGCACCGATTGCGCGCCCATCATTTCCTGTTGCGCCTCGACCAGTTGCGTCAACGCCTGGCGGCATTGCTCGAAATAGGTCTTGCCGGCTTCGGTCAGGCGAATGCTGCGAGTGGTGCGCACGAAAAGCCGTGAGCCCAGGCGCTCTTCAAGGCGAAAGATCGAGCGGCTCACCGCCGCCGGGGTTACCCCCGCCAACTGCGCCGCCGCCGTGAAGCTGCCCGCCTCCGCCGCCAGGCAGAACAGTTCTATGCTGCCCAATTGCAGGTCTTCGAAATGACGCTTCATGATTCATTACACCGCGTATCAACTGAAGTTTCGAAAAGCCTGTTTATCAGTCTGCGGCGTATAAATACAGTGACCTTCCAACACGCGGGCGTTGTCCTGCGTCCATTTCCCATCAGCTGGAGTGCACCATGCCTTTCGTCAATGTGCGAATTACCCGAGACGGCGTCACCCGTGAACAGAAAGCCCAGGTGATTTCTGAAATCACCGAAACCCTCCAGCGTGTGCTGGGCAAGGATCCGCACTTGACCCATATCGTGATCGAGGAAGTCGACACGGATAATTGGGGATACGCGGGGATGACGACGACGCAGTATCGAAGCCTTCCCAAGGAATAACGCTCTGCCCCTCCCGAGCCCGGTCCGATTGACCGGGCTTTTTTCTGCGCGCGAACCGGACAGCCTGACAAGCTCGCACAGGGATTTATAGGCATTTCAGATTGATTACATGATGTATCAACTCAAATACCAGAAGCCTTGTTTATCAAACCCTGGCGCATCAATACCCTGAGCTCAACCACCGCCAACACAGGCGTACCGGTTCAACTCAATGTGATCAGGAGTCAATCATGAGCCTCAACAAAACCGTCATCATCACCGGCGCGTCCAGCGGGATCGGCCTGGGTTTGGTCAAGGCGTTCCTGGCCCGGGGGTATAACGTGGTGGGCAATGCTCGCTCCCCGTCTGGCCTGGAGGCTGCCGCCGCCGACCTCGGCCACCCGGCCGGTTTCCTCGGCGTGGCCGGCGACATCGCAGACCCGGCCACTTCAACCACCCTCATCACCCAAGCCGTCGAGGTGTTTGGCGCCGTTGATGGGCTGGTGAACAACGCCGGGTTCTTCCTGCCAAAACCCTTCGTCGAATACAGCCCCCAAGACCTGGACGCGCTGCTGGACACCAACCTCAAGGGCCTGGTCTACGCCAGCCAGGCCGCTGCCGCGCACATGATCGGGCGCCAGCAAGGCTTCATCATCAACATTTCGGCCGCCGTGGCCTTGCAACCGAACATCCAGGTGCCAGCAGCGCTGCCGGTGTTGATCAAGGGCGGGGTCAACCAGATGACCCGCGCCCTGGCCCTGGAACTGTCGCCCCACAACATCAAGGTCAACGCGGTCGCCCCCGGCATCATCGACACGCCCATGCACGACCCGGCGCACCGCGAATTCCTCGACAACCTGGCCCCGGCCGGTCGCGTGGGCACCATCGAGGAAATTGCCGAGGCGGTGTTGTACCTGGCGGGCGCTGATTTCACGACGGGCGCGATACTGCCGGTGGACGGCGGGATGAGCACAGGCAAGTGGTAAAGAGGCAAGTGGTAAAAAACAAAAACCCCGAAGGCCGGACCTTCGGGGTTTTCATGAAACACGGAACTCAGAGCGTGTAGGAAATACCAGCCTGCACAGTCCGCGGTGCACCTGGGTAGGCGTAGACGCCACCGAACGCGCCCTCTTCGTAATCGGCGTCGAACAGGTTCTTCAGGTCCAGGTTGAGGCGAATCCGCTCGTTGACCTTGTAGTAGCCGAGCAGGTCGACGACGGTGTAGCTGTCCATGGTAAAGGTGCTGGCTGCCGTATTACCGGCCCGCTCATCGACGTACTTGGCGCCCAGGCCCAGGCCGAGCCCCTTGAGGCCACCGTCCTGGAATTCGTAGACGTTCAACAGGCTGAAGGCATTCCTGGGCACGTTGAGCAAGCGGGTGCCGGACGGGATGCTATTGTCCTTGATCACTTCGGCATCCACATAGGCGTAGCCACCGATCATGCGCCACTGCGGCGTCAAATTACCCGCCACATTCAAGTCGAAACCACGACTGCGCACTTCGCCGGCGGCCACTTTGAAGTCCTGGTCCACTGGATCGGGGGTCAGTACGTTACGCTTTTCGATCTGATACACCGCAGCGTCGACACTCAACTGGCGATCCAGTGCTTCCCACTTGACGCCCATTTCGAAGGACTTGCCTTCTTCCGGCTTGAACCCTCCCCCTGCGCTGCTGCGGCCGGTGTTAGGTTTGAACGAACGAGCGGTATTGGCATACACCGCCACGGTGTCGGTCAGGTCGTAGATCATTCCCAGCCGCGGGGTCACGGCACTGTCGCTCACGTTCCAGTTTCCCGTGTCGGTCACGAACGTCTTGTACTTATGCTCGAACCGCTCAAAACGTGCCCCGGCCAACAATTTCAAACGCTCAGTCAGCGCCACCTGATCCTGGACGAACACACCAAACGTCTTGAGGTTTTCCTGGTCATCGGTGGGCGTGCGCGTCAACGCCGGGCGTGGCTGGCCATACACCGGGTCGAAGATATCGATCGGGTAGGCACCAGCACCTGCGGCGGAACGTTGGATGATGGACTGGTAGTCGTAGTCTTCATACTCGATGCCCGTCAGCAGCGTGTGCTCGAACCCGCCGGTGGAGAAATGCCCGGTGAGGTTGAGCTGGGTGTCGCGATCGGTCCATTCCAGCTTGCGGTAGTTGAAGTTACGACCCAGGCTGCGCCCATCGGCAGCGATGCCGTTGCCTTCCACGGCATTGCCCTGCAGGGTGCCGTCGAGCCATTGGGTACCGCCGGCTAGGGTCCAGTCGTCGTTGAGCATGTGCTCGAAACGCACCTGCAGCATGTTGTTGTCGTTGTGCAGCTTGCCGGCGTCTTTCTCGCCGAAGAACGTATCGCGCGACGCGGTGCCGCGCTGGCCGGCGTAATGGGTCAAGCCGCGGTCCAGAGGAGCGTTGTTGCGCATGAAGTCGCCTTCGAAGGTCAGGCGCGTGGTGTCGTTGACCTGCCAGGTCACCACGGGCGCGATGCCGTAACGCTCGGTCTCGACGTGGTCGCGGAACGTGTCGCCACCCTCGCCGATCACGTTCAAGCGATAAGCCAAGCGCCCTTCTTCATCCAACGGACCAGACGCGTCCAGCGTACCGCGACGCATCCCCTGGTCACTGACCTGGCTGCCCAGGGTCACCGTGCGCTCGGCCAACGGCTGCTTGGACACCACGTTGAAGGTACCGCCCGGGTCGCCACGGCCATAGAGCATGGTGGCCGGACCGCGCAGGACTTCCAGTCGCTCGATGGTGTTGGCGTCCGGCATGTTCGGGTAGCCACGGTTGATCGGGAAACCGTTGCGGTAGAACTCCCCGGTGGTGAAACCGCGTACGGTGAAGGTGGTCAGGCCCTGGCCGCCGAAGTTGTTGCCCCGGCCGACCCCGCCGGCATAATCGAGGGCGTCTTGCAGGCGCGTGGCACCCAGGTCTTCGACAACGTCGCGGGACACCACGGAAATGGATTGCGGGGTTTCATGGATCGCCGTGTCGGTGCGGGTCGCACTGGCCGAACGGGTGGCGTGATAGCCCTTCACCGGGCCCTGGGCTGATTCATAGTCTGCAGTGCCGACAATGTCCGTGGCTTGCAGCTCAAGGGTCGACGGGGTGGCAGGGATTGACTCTTCTGCCCAGGTGGAAACGGAATAAGCCTGGAGCACACACAGTGAAACGAGAATCCGACGCATCGATGCACAATCCTAATGGAAAAAAGCCACCACATCTGGAGGCTGACAAGAATGTGTCGCGAAAGATACAACAACTCATTCCCGTTTGATATTTATTCCCATTAACACTGTTATTTTTTTTGTGACCGTTTAGTCCGCTATCGCGAGCAAGCTTTGCTCCCACAGAGATCTTCAGTGGGTACAAGTCTTGTGACTGGCCCCGGCCCTCCCCTGTGGGAGCAAAGCTTGCTCGCGATGGCGCCAGAACAATCCCCCCCATACCCTATTGGCCTACCGCAATCGACTCCTGCTCCACCCGCTGGAAGAACACCTGCGCACGATGATCCTGGGTATAAGCCACGTTCAACCGCAACCAGTCACACGCCTCGCCCTGGGGCAGGAACGTCGAGCCTTGGGACAGTTGGATTTGCAGTTCCCGGGCGATCTGCTGAACCCGTTGTGCCGCCAGGCGTCGAGGCCTGGCCCAGACGAACAGGCCTCCCATCGGCTCGGCAAATACCTCCCAGTGGGCCGGGTCCAACTGGCGCAGCGTGCTCGCCATCTGCTTGTTCAGGCGCTGGCGCAAGCGCTGGATCAGCTTGCGATAAGCACCGTTGGCCAACAACGTCGCCACCACGTTTTCCGCCAGCAGCGAACACCCGATGCCGGTAATCATCTTGACTTCGGCCAGGCGCTGGATGATTTCGGGGTGAGCGACCACGTAGCCGATGCGCAGCGAACTGGACAGCGTCTTGGAAAAACTCGCCAGGTAGATCACCCGGTCCAGGGCATCCAGGGAGGCCAGGCGTGACGTCGGGCCATTCTGGAAGTCGGCGTAGATGTCATCCTCGATGAGGCGAAAGTCATGGGCCGTTGCCAGTTGCAGCAGACGATAGGCCACGCTCGGCGCCAGGCTGGTCCCGGTGGGGTTCTGGTACATGCTGTTGATGAAGAAATACGAGGGTTTATGCTCGCCGAGAAGCAGTTCCAGGCTGGCGATGTCCGGGCCTTGCGCGGTCCTTGGCACCGCCAGGGTCTGGACCCCATGCAGTTTCAGCAGGTTGAACAGGTTGTAGTAGCCGGGGCTTTCCACCAGCACCAGGTCACCGGGCTTGAGCAGGGTTCGCACCAGCAGGTCGAGGCCCTGGCTGGCGCCTTGGGTGGTGATGATTTGCGCCGGGTCGACATGAATATCGATCAGGCCCAGGCGCTTTTGAAGGTGCAGGCGCAGATGAGGCGAGCCCAACGGGGTGCTGTAGTTGAACAACGCGTGGTTGTCGCTGCGCACCACCTGGCGGATCGCCTGGCCCAGGTCGGTGTCGTCTCGCCAGGCATCGGGTAGCCAGCCACACCCCATCTTGAGCTGCGTCGATTCATTGTCGAACAACCGCCACCGCGGATTATCCGTTTCGGGCTCCGGCTCCACGGGTCGGACCCACTGCTGCGCGACAAAAAAACCGGCGCCGTGCCGGGACTCCAGTACCCCACTGGCGACCAGTTGGTCATAGGCCTTGATCACGCTCGACAGGCTCAGGCTGTTTTCCCGGGCCAGCTGGCGAATGGACGGCATGCGCGCACCGGGGCGGATGCCATGGGCGTTGATCCAGCCCATGAGGTGCGTCACGAGCTGCCGAATCACGGGCTCGGCAACGTTGCGATCAATCTTCAGGTCCACAGCGGGCACTCTTGGCTAAGTGTTCTCTAATTTTTAGCGAACAGTTAAGCACAAATGGCCTGGGTCTGTTCCTTGTTTGCGTTGTGCCCGCACGTGATAGTCCCCGGGACTTCATGCACTTCCCTTAAGGAACACCCTTGAACCCACAGCATCGACATTCCTGGGGGCTGGCTTTCGGCCTTTGCCTGATCACCCTTGCGGTCAACCTGCAGGCGCCGCTGTACACCACCTACGCGCAGTTGTCCGGCTACGGCGTCGGTGCCACGGCGGTGGCGTTTTCCGGTTATGTGCTGGGCGTGCTTCCCGTCTTGCTGGCGTTCGGCGGGCTGGCCGACCGGGTGGGACGCAAACCGTTGATCCTGGTCGCCCTCGGGCTGTCGATGCTGGCGACCCTGGTGACACTGCTCTGGCCAAGCCTGGAGGCGCTGGGTGTGGCGCGCCTGATGTTGGGGGTCGGAACAGGACTGGCCTCGGCCACATCGACCGCCTATATGACCGAGCTCATGGCAACCCGCGATCCCCGCTCGCCGGCCAACCGGGTCACCGCCAGCACCTCCCTGGGGTTTGGCCTGGGCGCGGCGTTGACCAGCCTGTTCCTGTTGGTCCACCACAGCGCCACGCCCGGCAGCTTCTGGTTGCAATTGATGTTGGCCGCCATCGCGATCGTCGTGGTCTGGCGGCTACCGGACCCGGCGCTGAAAATCAAAGACGCACCGCTGCTGCGCCTGCCTTTGTTTCCCCCCGGCAGCCTGCCCTACAGTTTTTCCATGCTGCTGGCCTGGGCGACCTCGGGCCTGGTCATAGCCATATTGCCATCGGTGCTGGCGACCCATGATTTGCAGCGTTGGTCGGGCCTGTCGACCTTCACGGTCATCAGTTGCGGCCTGCTCTTCCAGCCCTGGGTTCGGCGCATGCAGCCGGCCAGGGCCACGGGTTTGGGCCTGTTGATCCTGCCCGCGAGCTACGCGTTGCTGGCCTGGGGCGCGAGCGCTGGCTCCCTGCTCGCCGTATTGCTCGGAGCACTGGGCGCCAGCAGCGCTTGCTACGGTTTCCTGTACCTGGGCGGGTTGTCAGCCGTCACAGCCATGGCCGGCACGGAAAAGGCCCGGGTCAGTGCCGGATTCTTCCTGTTCGCCTATGTCGGGTTCAGCATCCCAGTGGTGGTAACCGGGTTGCTGGCCGATCATTTCGGCGCTGACGTGGCATTGATCGTCTTCGGCCTGGCGCTGCTGGCGGGGGCGTCGGTCACCGGATGGCGGATCGTCCGGACAGAGGCTTACGTGAGCCACCTGTCCCACAGCTGAACACCCCCCCTGGCAATAGATGCTGCGTAGGAGCTATAAGAACTGTGTAGGAGCTGCGTAGGAGCTGTGTAGGAGCTGTCGAGTGCAACGAGGCTGCGATCTTTCCCCTGCCAATTGAGTCTTGAGCGAACGATCAAAAGATCAAGATCAAAATCAAGATCAAGATCAAGATCAAGATCAAGATCAAGATCAAAAGATCGCAGGCTTCGCCAGCTCCTACAGAGGCCTACCGTATGAGCTGTAGGAGTTGTGTAGGAGCTGTCGAGTGCAACGAGGCTGCGATCTTTCCACTGCCAATTGAGTTGTGAGCGAAAGATCAAGATCAAAAGATCGCAGGCTTCGCCAGCTCCTACAGAGCCTCCCGGGGACACCGCGCCCGGCAAAGTCGTATACCATATCCCCACCTAAGCCGAACGACCCGCCGCCGTGACTTTATCCAAGTTCAACCTGCCTGACCTGGGCAACACCCCTTCCACCTCGGAAATCATCACCCGCCACCTGCGCGATGCCATCGTGGCCGGGCACTTTGCCGAGGACGAGCCCATTCGCCAGGATGACATCGCCCGGCAGTTCAACGTCAGCAAGATCCCCGTGCGCGAAGCCCTCAAGCGCCTGGAGGCCGAGGGCCTGGTGATGTTCCAGCGCAATCGTGGGGCGATGGTGACGCGCATTTCCGAGGCGGAGCTGGCGCAGATGTTCGAAGTGCGGATGCTGCTGGAAGACAAAGTGCTGCGCCTGGCGATTCCCAACATGACCGAAGCCACCTTCGCCCGCGCCGAAAGCATCTGCCGGGAGTTCGTCGGTGAAGACGACGTAGGCCGCTGGGCCGAGCTGAACTGGCAACTGCATGCCTGCCTCTACGAACCGGCGCAACGGCCCTTCATGGTTAGTTTGATCCGCTCGGTGCACGACAAGCTGGAGCGCTACTTGCGCATGCAGATGAGCCTTTCGGCGGGCAAGGACCGCGCCGATCACGAGCACCGGGAAATCATCAAGGCCTGCCGCGCCGGTGATGTCGAGCAGGCGGTGAAGTTGCTGGACGAACACATCGCCGGGGTCTGCGAGACCTTGTTCAAGTACCTGCCTTCCAGCCATTGATGCGCTGGCGCTGTGCCGATTTCGTCATTGGTGGCAAATAAAACCCTCAAGCCGTCGCCCCCCGGCGCGGGCCACGCTTGCCGTCACTCATCTGAACGGACGTGGCCCTCCCATGAAACGCATCACCGTGATCGATTCCCATACCGGCGGCGAACCGACCCGACTGGTCACCGACGGTTTTCCTGACCTGGGCCAGGGCAGCATGGCCGAGCGCAAGCAACGCCTGGCCACGGAACACGACGCCTGGCGCACCGCCTGCGTGCTGGAACCCCGGGGCAGCGATGTGCTGGTGGGCGCGTTGCTCTGCGAGCCGGTGGACCCCAGTGCCTGTGCCGGCGTGATCTTTTTCAATAACAGCGGCTACCTGGGCATGTGCGGCCACGGCACCATCGGCCTGGTGGCGTCACTGGCCCACCTGGGCCGGATCGGCCCCGGCGTGCACAGCATCGAAACCCCGGTGGGCACGGTACAGGCCACCTTGCACGAGGACCGCTCGGTCAGCGTGCGCAACGTGCCAGCCTATCGTTACCGCAAGGCACTGGCCCTGGAGGTGCCCGGCATCGGCCAGGTAGTGGGCGATGTGGCCTGGGGCGGCAACTGGTTTTTCCTGATCGCCGAACACGGCCAGCGCGTGGCCGGCGATAACCTCGACCGGTTGACCGCCTACACCTACGCCGTGCAGCAAGCCTTGGAGCAGCAAGGTTTTCGCGGCGAAGACGACGGCCTGATCGACCACATCGAACTGTTCGCCGACGACCCGCAAGCCGACAGCCGCAACTTCGTGCTCTGCCCGGGCAAGGCCTATGACCGCTCCCCTTGCGGCACCGGCACCAGCGCCAAACTGGCGTGCCTGGCGGCCGATGGAAAACTGCAACCCGGTCAGATCTGGCGCCAGGCCAGTGTCATTGGCAGCGAGTTCGAGGGCTCCTATGAGCACTCGGGCGAGCGCATCGTGCCGACCATTCGCGGTCGTGCCTACATCAGCGCCGAAACCACCCTGATCATCGAGGCGGATGACCCGTTCGCCTGGGGCATTCGTCCGTGAGCAACGGCCATGTCGCCGACGTGATCATCATTGGCGCGGGCATCATCGGTGCGGCCTGTGCCCAGGCGTTGGCCCGACGCAACCTCAACGTGTTGGTGCTGGACGCCGGTTGGCACGGCGCCACGGCGGCCGGCATGGGGCATCTGCTGGTGCTCGATGACAACCCGGCGGAGCTGGCCCTCAGTCAATATTCCCTGCAACGCTGGCGCGAACTGGCCCCGGCCCTGCCCGACGGCTGCGCCTGGCGCAACAACAGCACTTTGTGGCTGGCGGCCAATGCCGAAGAAATGGCGGTGGCCCATAGCAAATACCTGAACCTGCTGGCCCATGGCGAAGCCTGTGAACTGATCGGCCATGCCACCCTGCATCAGCGCGAACCCGAACTGCGCCCAGGGCTGGAAGGTGGGCTGCTGATCAAGGGCGATGGCATCCTCTACGCCCCGGCAGCCGCGCGCTGGATGCTGGACGCGCCCAACATTCGCCAGCAACGGGCACAGGTCAGCGAAGTCGACGGTCATCGCGTGCGCCTCGACGACGGTCGCTGGTTGAGCGCCGAAGCGGTGATTCTCGCCAATGGCATCCAGGCCACTGAATTGTGCCCGGAACTGCCGATCGAGCCGAAGAAGGGCCACCTGCTGATCACCGACCGCTACCCCGCCACCGTCACCCACACCCTGGTGGAACTGGGCTACGTCACCAGCGCCCATAACGCCAGTGGGCCGTCGGTGGCGTGCAATATCCAACCACGCCCGACCGGACAACTGTTCATCGGCGCCTCGCGGCAGTTCGGCACCGTGGATCCGCAGGTGGAAGGCTGGATGCTGGCGAAGATGCTCAAGCGCGCCGTCGAATACCTGCCAGGGTTGGCGCATCTGAACGGCATCAGGGCCTGGACCGGTTTTCGCGCAGCAAGCCCCGACGGCTTGCCCCTGGTGGGCCAACATCCGCAGCGCCAGGGGCTGTGGCTGGCGGTGGGCCACGAAGGCCTGGGCGTCACCACGGCGCCGGCAACGGCCGACCTGCTCGTCGCGCAGCTGTTCGACGAAACTTCACCACTGGCCGCGCAGCCTTATCTGCCGCAGCGTTTTTTGGGAGAACCGGCCCATGCCTGAAGCCCGACACACATCCCCTGTGGCGAGGGAGCTTGCTCCCGCAGGGCTCTGTAGGAGCTGGCGAAGCCTGCGATCTTTTGATCTTTCGCTTGAGATTCCAGCTATCAGGAAAAAGATCGCAGCCTCGCTCCGCTCGACAGCTCCTACAGGCCCAGCGGGAGCAAGCTCCCTCGCCACAGGTTCGGGGTGCGCTTCTGACATCCGCTTAGCCAAGGAGGATTGGCCCCATGCCTGACTTGTTCCTGGACGGCCGCCCGCTGTCAGTCGCCAACGGCACCAGCGTCGCGGCGGCATTGGCGTTGGGCGCCGATGGTTGCAGTCGCACCTCGGTCAGCGGCCAGCGCCGTGCGCCCTTGTGCGGCATGGGTATCTGCCAGGAGTGCCGGGTGTTGATCGACGGCCGTCGGCGCCTGGCCTGCCAGACCCTGTGCCACGACGGCATGCAGGTGCAGACCCGACCATGAACGAAGCCACCGACCTGCTGATCATCGGCGCCGGCCCCGCCGGCATGGCCGCCGCCCTCGCCGCAGCCAGCAGCGGCGCGCGCATCGTGCTGCTGGACGACAACCCGCTGCCCGGCGGGCAGATCTGGCGCGACGGCCCCCAGGCCAACCTGCCCAGCGCCGCCCGACGCCTGCGCGAGCAACTGCAAACCTGCGCCAACGTACGCTGCCATGCCGGCACTCGGGTGATCGCCTGCGCGGCGGATAAAACCTTGCTGGTGGAAGATGCCGAGCGCGGCTGGCAGATCACCTACGAGCGCTTGATCCTCTGCACCGGTGCCCGTGAGTTGCTGCTGCCGTTTCCTGGCTGGACACTCCCCGGCGTGACCGGCGCTGGCGGCTTGCAGGCGCTGATCAAGGGGGGCTTGCCGGTGCGCGGCGAACGGCTGGTGATCGCCGGCAGTGGTCCCTTGCTGTTGGCCAGCGCCGCCACGGCAAAACATCAAGGCGCACAGCTGTTGTGCATCGCCGAGCAGGCCAGTCGCACCGCCGTCGCCGGTTTCGCCGCGCAATTGCCACGTTGGCCGGGCAAATTTGTCCAATCGCTCAGTCTGTTCGACCGACACTACCGCACAGGCACCCACGTGCTGGAGGCGCTCGGTCGGGAGCGGCTCGAGGGCGTGCGCCTGCTGCAACAAGGCAAGACGATTGAGTTGGCCTGCGACCGGCTGGCCTGTGGCTTCGGGCTCATTGCCAATACTCAATTAGGCCAGGCCCTGGGCTGCGCGGTTGAAGACCAGGCGCTGGCGGTTGACGCCTGGCAAGCGACCACTCGCCATGAACATTACGCGGCAGGCGAATGCACCGGTTTTGGCGGCAGCGAACTGGCGCTGGTAGAAGGCGCCATCGCCGGCCATGCCGCCGTCGGCAATAGCGCAGCCGCCCGGCACCTGTGGCCGCGCCGCACTCGTTGGCAGGGTTTCGCCGGGGCATTGAACAAGGCCTTCGCCCTCGATCCACGGCTCAAGACACTGGCCCGCTGCGATACCCTGGTCTGCCGCTGCGAAGACGTGCCATATGGCGAACTGGCCGGCCACGAAAACTGGCGCCAAGCGAAGCTGGCAAGCCGCTGCGGCATGGGTGCCTGCCAGGGCCGGGTGTGCGGCGCCGCCCTGGAACACCTGTTCGGCTGGACACCACCGGCGCCCCGTCCACCTTTCAGCCCGGCGCGGATCGACACCTTGCTGAACCTGGAACAGCCCCCACCTACCTGAACCCGACTCTAACCCCCTTGTGGGGCTTGCTCGCGAAGGCGGTCGTTCAGAGTTCCACGCTATCGCGGTACTCCGGCACCGATACCGACCAACCCAATTCGTCGCGAATGCGATGGCGCAAGACATCGGATGCATTGGGCTCGCCATGCACGACATAGGTGTGCCGGGGGGGTGTCTTGAAGCCGCGCAGCCATTGCATGATTTCGTCAGCATCGGCATGGGCCGACAGCGTTTGCATGGACACCACTTCGGCATTGATCGGCACGTCCTTGCCATGGATGCGCACCGCAGGTTCGCCCGCCACAATCCTGGCGCCTCGCGTACCGCCTGCCTGGAAACCGGGCATCAGCAACGTGTTGATGGGGTTGGGCGCCAGGCTCTTGAGGTGATGCAGCACCCTTCCCCCCGTAGCCATGCCACTGGCGGCGATGATCACCGCCGGGGTGCGTTGCAGGTCCAGGGCCATGGAGTCCTTGACCGAGCGCACCGGATGGGCGATGTGGCACATGCCCTCGCACTCTTCCTTGGAGAGGCGATGCTCGTCGCCAAAGCGCTGGTACAACCGGGTGACGTCGATGGCCATGGGGCTGTTGAGATAGATCGGGATATCGGGGATCGCCCGACGTTGCTTCAGGCGATACAGGTGGTACATCAGCAACTGGGCACGGCCGACCGTGAACGAGGGCACCAGGGTGATGCCACGGCGCAGCGCGGTGCGGGTAATGACATCGGCCAATTGATCTTCGGGCAATTGATGTGGGTGCCGACGGTCGCCATAGGTGGACTCCACCAACAGGACATCCGCCTGCTCGATGGTCTGTGGCGCGAACATCACCGGATCCTCGGGTCGCCCCAGGTCCCCGGAACAGACCAGCGTCACCCCACCGGCCTGGACCTGTACCGTCGCGGCCCCCAGGATATGCCCGGCGCGACGCAGCAGGATGGAGATACCCCGGGCGATCTCCACCGGGTGTTCGAAGGCAATCGGGCGCAGCAGTTTCAGCGCGCGTTCAGCGTGTTCGCGGGTGTATAGCGGGAATGCCGGCGTGTGTTTGGAAAACCCCTTGCGGTTGGCGTATTCAGCTTCTTCTTCCTGCAGGCGGGCGCTGTCGCGTAGCAGGATCTTCACCAGCTCGCAGGTCGCCGGAGTGGCGTAGATGGGGCCGCGATAGCCATTGCGCGCCATGACCGGCAAGTACCCGCTGTGGTCCAGATGAGCGTGGGTCAATACGATCGCATCCAGGTCGCGCATCGGCAGTTCGAAGGGATCCCAGTTGTGCAGGCGCAACTGCTTGTAGCCCTGGAACAGGCCGCAATCGATCAGGATGCGCTGTTCGTCGTGTTCCAGCAGGTACTTGCTGCCGGTAACGGTGCCTGCGGCCCCGAGAAATGTCATGCGCATGGCGGTGCTCCTGGGCAATCGATGGAATAGCTATTGGTCGCATTGTTTGCCCAGGCGGGCTTTGATTCCCGTCAATCACTTAGCCGCCAGGGCCCATTTCGTCAGACCGCCAGGACACTGCACTGCACCTGGTACAGGATGTGTTCTGTCGTACTGCCCAGCAGCCCAAACGGATCATGGTGCTGGGATCGGCCCATGACGATCACATCCACGTCATGCTCCAAGGCAAATTCACTGAGCGCCGAGACCGGATGCCCCAGCAAAAACTGCCGGCGCTCGGCAGGCACGCCGAACAGGTTGGCCAGTTCCAGGAAGGATTTTTCCAGGCTGCGGCGCAGTTCCTTGCTGAGCTGCGACAGCGACAACTCGCCGCTCCCCACATCGCCCAGGTGGACCGAAGACACCTCGAAGGCGTGAACCAGATGCAACTCGGCGTCGCATTGCAGCGCCAGGCTCAGCGCCTGGCGAATAATCCGGTCGTTGAGCCCGCTGTTCTGTGCAAATGCACTGGAAGGGTCCACTGCCGCGACCACTTTGCGCGGCAAAGCGTGACCGCCAGCGCCCACCATGTACAACGCAACGGGGCACTTGCGCAGCAGGTGCCAATCCAACGGCGTGTAGAACGCGCGCTTGAGCAGGGATTCATGCTGGACCTGTTTGATCAGCAGGTCGGGGTGGAACTGCTCGACGTGTTGCAGGATCCGCTCACGCATGGCATCGGCCCACGCCACTTCCGTGGTGACCCGCAGCCCTCGACGACGCATTTTGTCGGCTTCTTCCTCCAGCCAATCACGCTGGTCCTGGAAATAGTTCTGGCGCGCGTCTTCGCGAGGCGCCTCTTCAAGCAACGACAGAATGTCCAGCGAGGGTATCAACGCGATGACATGCAAATGCGCCTCGCTGGCGGCCGCCAGGGCGGCGGCGTGATGAAGGGCGGGAGAATGTCGTTGTGCCGGGTTGAGGATCAGCAACAGGCGTTGGTACTGGCTCATGATGGATCTCCAGGGTCGGGCTCGGACGCCGCAGTGCAGCGTCGATGCCGTGATGGTTGCTGGCGGTCATGGCGGCGTGGGCGTCCAGCGCCAGTCCAGGACCTCGGGCAGGTCCTGCCCATGCTCGATAACGTAGAGCTGGTGCCTTTCCATGGTTTCCCAGTATCGATCACGGGCGCTGTCCACCAACGGCTGCAGCCGTGGTACCCGCTGGATAACGTCCAGGGCCAATCGATAACGATCGAGCTGATTGATCACCACCATGTCGAATGGCGTGGTGGTTGCGCCCTGCTCCATGAAGCCGTGGACATGGAAGTTGTCGTGGTTGTGGCGCTTATAGACCAGCCGATGGATCAGCGACGGATAGCCATGGAAGGCGAAGATCACCGGCTTGTCCACGGTAAACAGTTCGTCGAACTCCGCATCCGACAATCCATGGGCATGTTGTTGCGGCGGTTGCAGCACCATCAGGTCCACCACATTGATGACCCGTATGCGCAGGTCCGGCACGTATTGGCGCAGCAAGGTGACAGCCGCCAGGGCTTCGAGGGTCGGTACATCACCGGCACAGGCCATGACCACATCCGGGTCATCATCGTCCTTGCAGGCAAAGGCCCAGCGGCCAATGCCGACCATGCAATGGCGAATGGCCGAGTCGATGTCCAGCCACTGCCACTGGGGTTGTTTACCGGCCACGATCACGTTGATGTAGTTGCGGCTCTTGAGGCAGTGATCGGTCACCGACAACAGGCAATTGGCATCAGGAGGCAAGTAGATACGCACCACGTCGGCGCTTTTGTTCGCCACAAGGTCGATGAAGCCTGGGTCCTGATGGGAAAAACCATTGTGATCCTGACGCCAGACATGGGAGGTGAGCAGGTAATTGAGCGATGCGATCGGTGCGCGCCACGGCACCTGGGCAGCGGTCTTGAGCCACTTGGCGTGCTGGTTGAACATCGAGTCGACGATGTGAATGAACGCTTCATAGCAGGAAAACAACCCATGGCGACCGGTCAGCAGATACCCCTCCAGCCAGCCTTCGCACACCTGCTCACTGAGTATTTCCATTACACGTCCTGCACAGTCGAGGTTGGTATCCCCCGCTTCCAGCGCAGCCATCCAGGTCTTGCCACTGACTTCGTACACTGCATCAAGGCGATTGGAGGCGGTTTCGTCGGGGCCGAACAGACGGAAATTGCCGGCCTTGAGGTTGTGCTTCATCACATCGCGCAGGAATGTGCCCAGCACGCGGGTGCCTTCGGCCTCCACGCCACCGGGCGCGGGGAGCTGTACGGCGTAGTCGGTGAAACGAGGCATCTCCAAGGGCTGCAGGAGCAAGCCACCATTGGCATGGAGGTTGGCGCCCAGACGCCGATGGCCGGTCGGCGCCAGCGCGGCAATCTCGGGCAGCAACGTGCCGTTGGCGTCGAACAACGCTTGCGGCTGGTAGCTTTCGAGCCACTGCTGCAGTTGCGTCAAATGCTGGGGCTGCTCAAGGTGACACAGCGGCACCTGGTGGGCGCGCCAGGTACCTTCGACCTGCTGGCCATCGACAAATTTGGGGCCGGTCCATCCCTTGGGCGTGCGCAATACCAGCATCGGCCAGAGCTGACGCTCCGGGGCAGGCCCCGTCGAACCTGTCCGGGCCTTGCGTTGGATCTCACGAATCTTGAGCAGCATGCTATCCAGGGTGCTGGCCAGCAACTGATGGACGGCGAACGGGTCGTCGCCTTCGACGAAATAGGGATCGTAGCCGTAGCCGTACATCAGGGCGGACAGTTCATCCTCACTGATGCGCGACAACAACGTAGGGTTGGCGATCTTGAAGCCGTTGAGATGGAGGATAGGCAATACAGCGCCGTCGCGCGCGGGGTTGAGAAACTTGTTGGAATGCCAACTCGCCGCCAGCGTACCGGTTTCGGCCTCACCGTCACCGATCACGCAAGCCACGATCAACTCGGGATTGTCGAACGCCGCCCCGTAGGCATGGGCCAGGGAATATCCCAGTTCCCCACCCTCGTGGATGGAGCCGGGTATCTGCGCCGAGACATGGCTGGACAACCCATATGGCCAGGAAAACTGCCGGAACAGGCGCAGCATCCCGTTCTCATTCTGCTCGACGTCTGGATAACACTGGGTGAAGCTGCCCTCCAGGTAACTCTGGGCAACAATGGCCGGGCCGCCATGGCCGGGGCCCGTGACCAGGATCATGTCCAGGTCGTGGGTCTTGATCAGGTGATTGAGGTGCACATAGATCAGGTTCAACCCCGGCGTCGTGCCCCAGTGACCGAGCAGGCGCGGCTTGACGTGGCCATTTTGCAGCGGCTTGCGCAGCAACGGGTTGTCCTTGAGGTAGATCTGACCCACGGCCAGGTAATTGGACGCTCGCCAGTAGGCGTCAATGCCTTCCAGTTGGTCGGGGCTGAGAAAATCGCTCATCACGTCCTCCGTAAAAAACAGGGTTGGCAGGTAGAGCCCGGGCCCCGGGCCGATTCCATTCCGTTGGCTGTCACTCGAACCGTTATTGAACGGCAGCCATGCCTGATTCTGGAACGCGGGAATAAGGGTGACTTGATTTACATCAGAACCAGGGACGCTAAGGTCATACAAGGTGCTTGCTCGATGCTCTGGCACCGCTCACTGGCAGGGCGGGCGCCCGCTCACACAGGAGAATGCTCATGCGCGCCATGGTCCTGCACACGATTGGCCAGCCCTTGCAACTGCAGGAGCGTCCCCAACCGACACCGGCGGCCGGGCAAATGCTGATCAAGGTGCAAGCCTGCGGTGTGTGCCGCACCGACTTGCATCTGTTCGACGGTGAACTGCCCCAGGCCCGGCTGCCTCGGGTGCCGGGCCACGAGATTGTCGGTGAGGTCACCGCCGTTGGCGCGCAGGTGGCCCCGGACTGGATCGGCCGACGGGTGGGTGTGCCCTGGTTGGGATGGACGTGCGGCGTGTGTGAGTTCTGCCGCTCGGGCCGGGAGAACCTCTGCGACCAGGCGCTGTTCACCGGCTGCCAGCTGGACGGCGGCTACGCCGATTACACCGTCGCCGATGCGCGATTCTGTTTCCCCCTCCCCGATACGCTCGAGGCCGCCGAAGCAGCACCCTTGCTGTGTGCAGGGCTGATCGGTTTCAGGGCCTTGCAGATGGCGCAGAACGCCCCTCACTTGGGCCTCTATGGCTTCGGCGCCGCTGCGCACCTGGTGATCCAGGTCGCCGTGGGCCGGGGCCAGCAAGTCTATGCCTTCACCCGCCCCGGTGATGATAGCGGCCAGGACTATGCCCGTTCGCTGGGCGCAACCTGGGCCGGGGCATCGGATCAGGCGCCGCCACACCTGCTCGACGCCAGCCTGATCTTCGCCCCTGTCGGCGAACTGGTGCCGCTGGCCTTGCAAGCCACCGCCAAAGGCGGTTGCGTGGTGTGCGCCGGCATTCACATGAGCGACATCCCTGCCTTCCCCTATCGCCTGTTGTGGCAGGAGCGCAGCGTGCGTTCAGTGGCCAATCTGACCCGCGCGGACGGCGTGGCGTTTTTCGAGCAGATCCAGCGCACGCCCGTGCATTGCAACGTGACCTGCTACCCATTGGTCCAAGCCAACCACGCCCTGGAACGCTTGAGGAGCGGACAGGTCAACGGGGCCATCGTACTCATCCCTTGACGGCCAGCACACTGCCCGGCACCGAATACAAGGCACGTTCTGTCGTGCTGCCAATCAAACGCTCAAGACCGGCGCGGTGCACAGTGCCCATCACCACGACGTCGGTCTCGAATTCGTCGATGAACTCACGGATGACCGGCACCGGCAGACCAACGGTGAAGTGCCGACGTTCCGCCGGTACGCCACAGCGCTCGGCCAGGCTGATGAACGCCGCATGCAGCGATTCGCGCAGGGCGTCGGCAAAGTCGTCATCCCAGGCACCGGCCAGCAGCGAGGCTTCGCCATTGAAAGCCGGCGACAGGTCGCAGGCGTACAGCAGATGCAACGAGGCGTCGCATTGCCGGGCCAGCGTGGCGGCAGTCTGGACGATGTGCTCGTTCAAGGCATTGGCCTGGGGGTCCGAGGGGTCCACCGCCGCCACGACCCGGCGCGGCAAGCCGTGCACCGCCTGGTTGACCAGATGCACGGGCACCGGACAGTCGCGCAACAAGTGACAGTCCAGGGGCGTGGCGAACACTCGCTTGAGCAAAGGTTCAAGGGTCACGTCCTTGATCAGCAGGTCAGGCTGGAACTGCTCGACATAGCGCAGGATGTCCAGCAACGGATGGAGCGTCCATACCACGTGTGTCGTCACATCCAGGCCTTCCTCCTTGAGCAGCGCAGCCTCCTCCACCATCCAGCGCCGATAGCGGTGCACATAGCGTTGCTCATTCGCCTCATCGGTTTTTTCTCCCCATAAGTGGGTGCGGGCCTGCGGCTGGACGAACGCGCACAAATGCAGCGCCGCGCCACTGACCCGGGCCAGGGCGCAGGCCCTGCGCATCGCCGCCGAAGGGTGCAGATCAGGTTCGACGATCAATAGCAGACGCTGGTATTGCCCCATCGCACACCTCCATCGGATTGTTCACGCCAATCCAAAACCCTGCACCGGCCATTTTCCGGTACGACCTTCAGCGTGCGCCCATACAGGCTCCAAACGGTTTGATCTGAATCAAGGGCAGGGCAATCGACGGACGGGATACGCGGGCACTGATCCAGATCAGAATCGATCGTCGTGGCGGGCGTAGAACTGTACCGAATGCGTAGATTTTTATCGCACCGCACGTGCACATCCTAGGGAGGATCGCACCATGCTCACTGTCAAAGACCACAACGAACGCGCCGCAGCCCTGTATGCCAGCATCAGTGGCAAGCACTGGATCCAGCCACTCAGGGACGGCCGGCATGTCTTGATCCGGCCGCTCAGGGAGCAGGACCGCCAGCGCGAATACGACTTCATCATGCGCCTGTCGCCGGAGTCCCGGCACATGCGTTTCCTGGCGCAGATCAATGAGCCGGGCACGGCGCTGCTCGATCAATTGATGGATGTCGACTGCAAGTCGCACATGGCCTACATCGCCCTGGTCCATGACAACGGCGAGTTGATCGAGATCGGTGTCAGCCGCTATTGCGCGACCCAGGAACACGAATGCGAGTGCGCGGTGACCGTCGCCGACCCTTGGCAACACCTGGGGCTGGGTACGTTGTTGATGGAACACCTGATCGAGGCCGCACGTAAAAATGGCTTCCACCAGATGTACTCCATCGACTCCGCCAGCAACGCCCCGATGCGCGAGCTTGCCCACAGCCTGGGTTTTGAAACCCGCAGCGATCCCGACGACACTCGGCAGGTCATCCACCGGCTCTACCTTTAGCCCGAACGCTGGTGCGAGGCCTTGGCATGGCCTCGCGTAGCGTTGATCCCGTCATGCTTGCGGCTTGATCGCCAATACGCTGCAGGGCGCCCGTTGCAGCAGGAACTCGGCGGTCGTGCCCAGGCGCTTGTCCAGGCCACGATGTGCGGTGGTGCCCATGACAATAACGTCGATCTGATGATCGGTGGCGAACGTGCAAATGCTGTTCAGCGGTGAGCCTTCGATGAAGTGGCGCTGCTGCGGCGCGACCCCATGCCGCTCGGCCAGGGACTCGAACACCTCATGCTGTGCCTGGCCCAACGCCTCGTAGAGCCCGGTGGCCAGGGGCAGTGCACCAATGCCCATGTCCGAGGCGTAGACGGCCGTCCAATCGAAGGCGTGCAGCAACTCGACCTGGGCGTTGCATTGCTCGGCCAGTTTGACTGCGGCGTCGACGATCTGGTCGTTGAACACCAAGTCCTGGTCTTCGCTGCGCAGCACATCGACAATCGCCAGGACCCGCCGAGGCCGGGGGTGACGCGAATCCGTGACCAGATGCACCGGCACCGGGCAGTCACGCAGCAAGCGCCAGTCCAAGGGCGTGAAAAACACCCGCTTCATTGCCGGTTCCGGCTGCGCGTCCTTGATGATCAACGCCATCGGCATCTCCTTGACGTACTGCTGCAAGGCTTGAAAAGCATCCTTGCTCCAAACCACCTCGCACGTCACCTCGACGCCGTGCCGGCGCGCCAGTTCGGCCTGTTGCCATAGCCAGTGCCGATGGGTTTCCAGATAGCCCTCACGCGCTTGCTTGACCTGCTCCGGGGCAAAAAGACCGGCCACCGAGAGCAACTCCAGGTAGTCGAACGCCACGATGTGCAGGGGCAGGTCCAGCGCCAGGGCCAACTCGGTGGCGCGGTCGAACGCCGGCGTACGGATCATGGCGTCAGGCGCCAATAACAACAAACGTTGAGTCTGGGACATGGAACACCTCGGCACGTGGCGACAGCCACTTAAAGGATTGAGGGTTCCAGAATGAACATATGCCAGGGGCGGGACTTGATCTTCATCAAATAGCCATCATTCATTCAAGCTGACAAACTCGGGAGCCACAGCCCCGCCCACATCGCCAGCGTTATCAGCACCTGGCCGGGAATTACATACGCGGCAAACCTTCGCCCGCCGCTGAGCCAGGCCACCACGCATTTGCTCAGGGAGTTGCTGCTGAACGCGATCAAGATCGGCACGGCGACGTCGTCGAAGGGCAACAACCCGCCCTTGGCCAGGGAAGCGATGGAGGCTGTCGAGGCATGGGCGTCGAGCAACCCGCTGAAAATCGCAGTGACGGTCACCCCGGCCTGGCCAAACGCATCGAGCATCGCCGACGACAGGACAGTGAGACCGGCCATGGCCAGGACCACCATAAGCGCCAGCTTGAGACTGAACGCCCCGCCATGCCGGATCGGTTCATCGGCCGGCGTCCTGGGACGGGGAAACATCAGCACACCGCTGTAGATCAGGGTCATCAGCACCCCGCACAACAACGCCCCCCACATCCAACGCAACAGCGCAGGTTCCACGGCCGTGAGAATCAGGCCCATTTGCACCACCGTCGCCAGGTTGGATAGCACCGCCGCCGCGCTCAGCACCTTGAGATTGACAGGTTCCTTCCTGGCAATGTTGCCCATGGCTGCAACAGTCGCAGTGGCAGAGGCAAACCCCGAGGCGACGGCACTGGCGGCATAGCCGTAGCGGGTCCCCAGGGTCCGAACCGCGACATGCCCCAGCGCGCCCACCGCCATCAGCATGACGGTGAGGGTGCACAGGTTGCGCAGGTTGATGGCGTCATAAGGCCCGAGGAATCGATCCGGCGCCAGCGGCAGCACGACCAACGCGGCGATCAACAGCACCAGGCCATCGCGCATCTCGGCAGCGGTCAACTGGTTGCGGGCAAAGTGGTGCAACGCCTGGCGACTGGCGAGCAACCCGGCCATCACCACCCCAATCGCGGTCGCCAGGCCCGGGGCGCTCGCACAGAGCGCGCCCAGTGCCAATACGGCGAACAAGGCCACCTCGCTGGTTATCCCCGGGTCCTTGTCGAGGTTTCGCCAATAGGCCACGGTCACCAAGGCGCCCAAAGCGAGGGTCATGCCCCCCAGCAACACGGGACCGCCCGCCTGGATCGCCAGATAGCCGAGCACCGACGTGATGGCGAAGGTGCGCAGGCCGGCAAAATCGCGCCTGTCGCCCTCGCCTTTGCGTCGTTCGCGCTCAAGCCCCACCAGCAGGCCGATTCCCAGCGCGGCGGCGGCATTGGCGAAGGCCAGGGTTTCAGTCATGGGGTTTCAGTCATTGTCACGGCTCTCTGGCACTGCCTGCGGTTGTCACTCAATCCAGCGGCCCGAGCTGGCTGCGCTCGTGCCCTGGGGCGACTGATCATGCTCAAACATAGCGCGATTGCCCAGCCGCTGCCGCCTTCGATGCAATGCTTTGAGGCGTGTTTGATGCAAATCAAGTTACCAGACTCCATGACGCTCATGATCAGTGGCAGACACCACGCCGCGCGAAACGTCGCCCGGCGCCAACAGGTCCTTGCCCGGGAGGTTTGTCATGTCTACGCAATCACGCTTGATGCTGGTCGTCTCGCCACTGATGGAACACAGCCCGGCATTCGACCGGGCGGCTGCACTGGCCAAGGCCGAAGGCGCGGCGCTGCATATCGTCGCTTTTGACTACCTCGAAGGCCTGGCCACGGCCAGCCTGGTCAACGAACAGGCACTGGAGCAGATGCGCCTGGGCTACATCGAACGCCATCGGCAGTGGCTGGAGGAACAGGCCAGGCCCCTGCGCAAACTCGGTATCGAGGTCACGACAGAAGTGACGTGGGTCGAACGCCCCTTGCAGGAGATCCTGGTCCACCTCAAGGAAGCACCCATGGATGCGCTGATCAAGTCGGTGGGCCATGAGTCCTGGTTTTCCCGGCTGATGTTCACGCCACTGGACGTGCATCTGCTGCGCGAATGCGACGTTCCGTTGCACTTCGTCAACAAGGTCGCCCACGCTCGTCCGCGCAAGATCCTGGCCGCCATCGACCCGTTTCATCAGGACGGACGCTACGAAGGCCTCAATGACCGGATCCTGAGCGAAGCCAACAAGCTGGCCGCCAGCTGCGACGCAACGCTGGAAGTCATCTACGCCTACGATCTTTCGTCCATTACCGCCGCCGAATACGGTTATGGCAACGGTTCGATGTTCTTCTCCTCGACCCTGGCCCGCCAGCTCTACGAATCCCAGGGCGCGGCCTTCGATGCACTGGCCGAACGCAATGGCATCGACCCGGAGCAACGGCGCATGATCATGGGTGATCCGGCCAAGGTGTTGGCGAACTACGCCGCGTCCCATGACATTGATGTCATCGTCATGGGGCGCGTGCACTACGCAGGCCTGGACAAGCTGATCGGCAGCACCGTGGAAGGCTTGCTGTACAAGATGCCGTGCAGCTTGTGGGTGATTGCGCCACAGCAGGTTGACTGAGGGCAGGCCCGCGCCGATGGCCTGCAGAACAACCGCCCCGTGCCCACAGGAATGCGGCTGATGAACCGACCGAGCAACATACCAGCGGCGCCCCCGACAACGCCCTCGCAGGGCCTGGCTTGGTACACGTTGCCCGCCGAACAGGTGCTCAAACACCTGGGTGTCGATGAGCAAGCCGGGCTGGACATCGCCGAAGTCCGGGCCCGGCTTGAGCGTACGGGTTTCAATCGGCTGTCAGCGTCAGCCCGGCGGCCGGCGTGGCGGCGATTTGTGCTGCAATTTCACAACATCCTGATTTATGTGCTTTTAGGCTCCGCTGCAATCACCGCAACGCTGCAACACCTGTGGGACACGGTGGTCATTCTCGCTGTCGTGGTGGCCAATGCGGTCATTGGCTATGTCCAGGAAGGCAAGGCCGAACAGGCCATGGACGCTATCCGCAACATGCTGGCGCCCCGGGCAACGGTGATACGTGCCGGCGAACGCCTGGGCATTGCAGGTGAAGAACTGGTACCCGGCGACATCGTCTTGCTGGAGGCCGGCGATAAAGTCCCGGCCGATTTGCGCCTGCTGCATGCCAACCGGTTCCAGGTCCAGGAAGCCATCCTGACCGGAGAATCCGCACCCGCTGAAAAAAATACCGAACCGGTGGGCATCGAAGCGGCCCTGGGTGATCGTGCCTGCATGGCATTCAGTGGCACCCTGGTGACCTGCGGCCAAGCCTCTGGGGTCGTGGTCGCCACCGCAACCTCGACTGAAATCGGGCACATCAGCAACCTGCTGGCGCAAGTGGAGTCCCTGACGACGCCCCTCATACAGCAAATGAATGTCTTCGCGCGCTGGCTGACGCTACTGATTTTGCTGATCGCCGGCCTGCTACTCGCTTATGGCCACTTTGTCGGGCATTACGTCTTCACCGAGATATTCATGGTCGTGGTGGGCATGTCGGTCGCTGCCATACCCGAGGGGCTGCCCGCCGTACTCACCATTACCCTGGCGGTGGGCGTGCGGGCGATGGCGCGTCGCAACGCTATCGTTCGGCGCCTGCCGGCCATCGAAACGCTGGGCTCGGTATCGGTCATTTGTACGGACAAGACCGGCACCCTCACCCGCAACGAGATGATGGTGGCGTCCGTCGTCACCAGTGACCTGACCTTCACGGTAGACGGTGTCGGCTACCAGCCCTCGGGCAACATGAACCTTGCCGATCAGTTGATCGACACCTCCCACCACCCGGTGCTGGCCGAACTGGGGCGCGCGACAAGCCTTTGCAATGACGCAAGCTTGAGACAGCACGAAGACGCCTGGAAGGTCGAAGGGGACCCCATGGAGGGTGCATTGCTGGTGTTCTGCGCCAAAGCCGGCATCAACGGCGAAGAGGAACGCGGCACCTGGGCCCGCACCGACGCCATTCCGTTCGACGCCAAACACCGCTTCATGGCGACGCTGCATCACAACCATGAGCGCCAAGCCGCGATCTATGTCAAAGGCGCGCCGGAGCAGATCTTGACCATGTGCACGTGCCAACGCAGCGGCACTGGGGCAACGGCCCCGCTTGATGCCGACTATTGGCACGCGCAGGCCAATGCCATCGCCCGCAAGGGCCAACGCGTATTGGCGCTCGCCGTCAGGTCCGTCCCACCCGAACACGCCATCCTGGAATTTGCCGATGTGCAAGGGACACTGACCTTGCTGGGCCTGGTCGGGATGATCGACCCGCCCCGCCCGGAAACGATCCAGGCGATCAAGCAATGCCATGCGGCCGGCATTGCCGTGAAAATGATCACAGGCGACCACGCCGGCACCGCCTGCGCCATCGGTAATCAGATCGGCCTGCACAACCCCGACAAGGTACTGACCGGCAGCGACCTGGACGCCATGAACGATGCAACCCTCAGGGAATCGCTCGAACAAGTGAACATCTTCGCGCGTACCAGCCCCGAACATAAGCTTCGGCTGGTGACGTTGCTGCAACTCAACGGCATGACCGTGGCCATGACCGGCGACGGCGTCAACGACGCGCCAGCGCTCAAGCGCGCAGACGCCGGCATCGCCATGGGCGGCAAAGGCAGCGAGGCCGCCAAGGAAGCCGCGGACCTGGTACTGGCGGACGATAACTTCGCCTCCATCGTGGCTGCTGTGCGTGAAGGACGGACGGTCTATGACAACATCAAGAAAGTGCTGAGCTGGACGTTACCCACCAACGCGGGCGAGACAATGACCCTGATTGTCGCGCTGCTGTTTGGCTTTACGTTGCCGGTCACGGCGATACAGATCCTGTGGATCAACCTGATCACCGCTGTCACGCTGGGTGTCGCGCTGGCGTTCGAGCCGACCGAAGACAACACCATGCGCAGGCCACCGCGCTCAAGACAGGAGCCGCTGATCAGCGGTGCACTGGTCTGGCATATGGTGCTCGTGTCCATTCTGTTCCTGTGCGGTGTCTACGGCATTTTTACCTATGCCCTGGACCGAGGCTACTCCGTCGAACTGGCGCGCACCCTGGCGGTGAACACCTTGGTCGTGATGGAAATTTTCCACCTGTTCTTTATCCGCAATCTCTACGGCACGTCGCTGACCTGGAAGGGCGTTCGAGGTACGAAGGTTGTGTGGGCGACCGTCGCGGTGGTGACAGCCGCCCAGCTCGCCATCACTTACGCGCCACCGCTGCAAGCGGTGTTTGCGACCCAAGCCGTGCCCTTGAAGGACGGACTGCTGGTTATCGCGGTGGGCATTGCGCTCTTCGCCATCATCGAGATTGAAAAACAGCTTCGACTGCGTTTAACCGAGTCCGATCGTCAACCGTGACGACCCCACTCCCCGCTCCACCAGCCTGCAAGGAACTGAACCATGAACGCACCCAGACTCGCCGCCCTCGCTCTGACCGCGGTGCTTTTCCCCACGCTGGCCTTTGCCCAGCAAGATACCGACGCCGCCAAGGCGCCCCAGCCGTCAATGAGCGTTGAGCAATTCGACCAGCAGATGGCGACGGCCCAGGAAAACCTGAAAAAAATGCAGGAACAGATGACCCAGATCCAGAACACAAGCGATCCGGCGCAACGCCAGAAACTCATGCAGGATCACCAGGCCACGATGCGGCAAAGCATGCAGACGATGAATGGGATGATGGGGTGTTGCGGGGGAGGCATGATGGGCGGCCACATGAGGGGGAACGGCCCAATGATGGGCTGGAAACAAATGGGCGGCCACTATTCCCAGATGACGCCTGAGCAGATGAAGCAGCACCAGTACATGATGGACAGGTACATGGGCATGCAACAGATGATGATGGAGCAGATGATGCAACAACAGCAAATGAGCCCGCCAGCTCGCTAGGCTGGCCGCTAGCGCCAGGGCTGCCCTACTCACCTGCCGCGTCGGCAGGTGAGTTTTTTGATCACCGTCCGGCCATCGCCGGGCTTTTCATCAGGCTTCAGTGCAACAACGTCAACCCGCCGGCCAGGCTCAGGTGAAGACCAAAGGAACTGTCATGCGTATTGTCACTGCTGTTTTGTTAGGCGCTCTGAGTTTCGGCGCCTTGGCTGAGGATCTGCAAAATCTATCTGCTGAAGGGGCTGCGTTGATCCCGCCGTTCCAGCAGGAACTACTGGGCACAATAAAGGCAGCTATGCAAAGTGGCGGCCCAACCAAGGCTGTAGAGTTCTGTCAGTTGCTGGCCCCAGAGATCGCAGCCAAGCATAGCCAGTCCCCCTGGACAGTTGGTCGTACATCCTTGAAGGTCCGCAATCCGGCCAATGCCCCTGATGCCTGGGAGCGCAAAGTCCTACAGCAGTTCGCCGATCGTGCTGCCGCGGGCGAGCCACTGGCAGAAATGAAGCACGCCGAAATGGTGGGTGGGGAATTCCGACTGATGAAAGCCATCCCTACTGGAGAACCGTGTCTTGCATGCCATGGCAAGGAAATCAAGCCTGAGCTGGCTGCAGTGATCGATCAAAGTTACCCGCAGGATCAAGCGCGAAACTTTGCTCTTGGAGAGCTGCGCGGCGCCTTCAGCCTGCGCCGCATAGTAGAAAAAGATCCTGAATAGCAAAACCATATCAAAGCTTCAGGGTTGACCGAGTCAGTCTCGCCCTCTTCCGAGTCCAAAGATGGATTTGATGGAAGAGGGCAAAAGCCATACGACCATACCCGTAGAGCCAGAGCAGTTCACCAAAGAACCTGGCACCAAACGTGCGTTCCTACATTCTCCCGCATAGCACATTACTGGATCTTCCATGTGACACAAGGTGTTACTCGAAGATGGGTAAATGCGGCCCCACTATCAGCTTCCCTGCACTAGCCCAAGCGTCGAACCCTCCGGAGATTGACTTTACATACAGGTAGCCCATATCACGTAGCGATCCGGCAGCGAGTGCAGCACGACCACCCGTTTTGCAGTACAGCACGATTTTAAGTTCGCGCAAACTGAGTGCGGTGTCGTTGGAAAGTTTAAATTCCAGCATGCCGCGCGACACGTGCATAGCGCCTGGGAGATGGCCTGCGGCATACTCGTCAGCTTCACGCACATCAATCAGTACATCCGCATTCTGGATAGCCTGATCAATGTCTTCAATTGCAACTTCTTCGATACGCGCTTTAGCGTCAACTACAAGATCATGGGCAGTTTTAATCATGATGTTTTGAAAGAATCCAGTTGGGAGAAATAATTTCCTACAACACCTTAAAAATCACAGCACTGCGCCCATCAGCATTAATCATATGATCCGCCATTTCGGAAAACATACGTTGCAGCTTGCTATTTAGCGCGATGTCACTCACCTGCTCATCAATTGCCTGACGCATGCACAACATCCATTCGTCGCGTTCGACAATACTGACTGCATAAGGGGCATGTCGCATGCGCAGACGCGGGTGGCCGCGCTCCAGTTGGAATAATGGCGGGCCGCCAAACCAGCCGCTTAGAAACTTAAATAGACTGTCAGCACTGCCGGCGAGACTCGGAGGATGCATTCGACGCACCACTCGCGCATCAGGTAGCGTATCCATCAACTCATAAAAGCGATCGACAAGTTTACGGACGCCTACCTCAGCACCTAACTGGAGATAGGTGCTGGTACTGCCTTTATATTGAGAACTCAAGAGTTCAGTCATGTCATCAGCCCTCAATTGATAAACTTTACCCAGCAAGCCAGTGCCAGCGCGGCAAAGCAGGTCCAGCCCGAGAACAGCCAGCGCCACACGCGCGCGCGCGGCACGAAGCCCACGCCCCTGACAAAGGCCACGCTCATCGCAGTGAACAAGGCCATTGCCAGCCCATGATCAGCTTTACCGTCCGGGGTGGCCATCAGGGGCGGATAGAGCGTACACGCAAGCATGATCGCTACCGCGATAAGCAAGCTCAGCGCGTGAAGGCGTGAGGGTGCCGGGGCGTCGGCGACACGCGGCATCATGGCCGCGGCTCCTCACGGTCGCTCAGGGCCCGACCGGCTTCGTTCTCGCCCCACATCGCATTCAATATGGCCAGTAGCAATGCAAAACCGACCCCCAGCATCCAGGCGAAATACCACATGTTTATTACTCCTTTGCCGGTACTAGTAGGCTGAATGTTCGTTGGCTTTGATCTGTGCGACTGTGACCTTGCCCCGCATAACGCGATAGGCCCACGAGGTGTAAATCACGATCAGTGGCATGAAGATCAACGTAGCCCAGAACATGATGGCCAGGCTTAAATGACTGGAGACGCTGTCCCACACAGTGAGGCTTGCCGCAGGCACTGTTGATGACGGCATGATGAACGGAAACATCGACACACCCGCCGTGCTGATGACGGCGATGACCGCAAGCGATGAGGCAACAAACGCCGAAAGTGTACGACGCATCATCAGCAACATGGCGGCACCTGCTGCGCCAACCAATCCCAGTACGGGCAACAGCCACAACAAAGGATAATGACCATAGTTCGCCATCCAGGCGCCCGCTTCGCGCACTACGGACTTGTCGAGAATATCGGGTAGTCCGGCGGTATCAACGACTGAGGTGATGCGATAACCGTCTATGGATTGCAACCAGATACCGGCAATGATGAATGAGCACACCAGCACGATCGCCGCGCCCACAGCACCTTTGATTGCCCTCGCCTGGATAAGACCTTCAGTGCGATGCGCCAGATAAGCGCCGCCTTGCAGGGTAATCATTGCACTGCTCACCACACCCGTCAGTAGCGCAAAGGGATTCAGCAATTGCCAGAAACTCCCCGTATATGTCGATACCAGAAGGTTGTTGAAGTGAAACGGTACGCCCTGCAACAAGTTGCCAAACGCGATGCCGAACACCAGCGGCGGCACGGCCCCACCCACGAAAAGCCCCCAATCCCAGGTACTGCGCCACACCGGGTTGTGGATCTTGCTGCGGTAGTCGAAACCCACCGGGCGGAAGAACAACGCCCAGAGCACCAGGATCATCGCCCAATAGAACCCGCTGAACGCCGTGGCATAGACCACCGGCCATGCGGCGAACAAGGCGCCGCCGGCCGTAATGAACCAGACCTGATTGCCATCCCAATGCGGGCCCACGGTGTTGATCACGACGCGGCGTTCCATGTCATTGCGACCGACAAACGGCAGCAGTGTGCCGACGCCCATGTCGTGGCCGTCCATGATGGCGAAACCTATGAGCAGGACGCCGACCAGCGCCCACCAGATAATCTTGAGCGTGAAGTAATCAAGCATGGTGAAGCTCCTTCAACTTGGCGTCGTGGACATAACGACCTGTACCGAGGCTGCCGGGCCCCTGGCGGGCGAACTTGACCATCAGGAACATTTCCACCGCCAGCAGCACCGTGTAGAAAACGACGAACCCAGCCAGAGAGCCATACAAGTTATCGACGCCGAGGGTGGAAACGCTCATGTGGGTCGGCAACACACCGTAGATGGTCCAGGGTTGGCGGCCGTACTCGGCCACGAACCAACCCAATTCGCAGGCAAGCCATGGCGCAGGCAGCATCCAGAGCGCCCAGCGCAGCAGCCCGCGATGATGTGCGCCGCTGGATTTCAAGGTGCTCCAGAATGCCAGCCCGAAAAGCACGAGCATGGCAAAGCCCAGGCCGACCATGATCCGGAACCCCCAGAACATCGGGGTCACCCGCGGCACGGTATCGTTCACAGCCTTGTCGATGATGGCCGGCGTGGCCTGGTTGACATCTTCGACGTACTTTTTAAGCAGCAGGCCAAAGCCCAGATCGGCCTTGTACGCTTCGAAGGTATCGAACGCGGCCTTATCGGTGCGATCGGCGCGCAGCGCTTCAAGCGCATTGACGGCGGTAATGCCCCGCAGAATGCGCGCGCGGTTTTTCGCCTTGATGTCATGAATGCCCGGAATCTGCTTGCTGACCGAGCGCGTGCCGATCAAGCCCATCACCCACGGCACATCGAATTCCCAGTTATTCCTGGACTCGGCTTCATTAATGCTGGCCACCAGCGTCAGGCCCGCCGGTGCGGGTTTGGTTTCCCACATGGCCTCCATGGCCGCCAGCTTGGTTTGCTGCGCCTCGCCCACCGTATAACCCGACTCGTCCCCCAGTACGATGACGCTCAGCACCGAGGCCAGGCCGAAGGCGGCCGCCACCCGAAAGCTGCGCTTGGCGAACTCGACATCACGCCCCTTGAGCAAGTACCAACTGGAAATCGACAACACAAACATCGAACCGGTGACATAACCGGCAGACACCGTGTGGACGAACTTGGCCTGCGCCACCGGGTTGAAGACCACGGCCCAGAAATCCACCATCTCCATGCGCATGGTGATGTAGCTGAACTCCGAGCCCACCGGGTTCTGCATCCAGCCATTGGCGATCAGAATCCACAGCGCCGACAGGTTGGTACCGATGGCCATCAACAACGTGACCAGCAAATGATGTTCTTTCTTCAGGCGATCCCAACCGAAGAAGAACAAGCCGATCATGGTCGACTCAAGGAAGAACGCCATCAGACCCTCGATGGCCAGCGGGGCTCCGAAGATGTCCCCGACATAGTGCGAGTAGTACGCCCAGTTGGTTCCGAACTGAAACTCCAGGGTGATGCCGGTGGTCACGCCCAAGGCGAAGTTGATACCGAACAATTTGCCCCAAAAGCGAGTCATGTCTTTCCAGATGACATTGCCTGTCATCACATAGACGCTTTCCATGATGACCAGCAGCCACACCATCCCCACGGTGAGCGGTACAAATAGAAAGTGGTACAGCGCTGTGGCTGCGAATTGCAGCCGTGACAGATCCACCAGTTGTTCTGAGATCACTTGCTTGCCCCTTGAGCCGAGGTGGGTACGCCGAACCTGTCACTGATGGTGTTCGAGTCAACGCTGACGCGCGAATCCTTGATGAACAGCCACCACAGCACTGTCAGCACGACCAGTTTGATCAGCACTGCTGTGAGCAGATGGCGACGCAATCGTTTATCGGAAATAGTCATGGGGCATGCATTAGCACGGCGCATGCCAACGCCTGAATTTATTTTTTGTGCTTATAAAACAACAGGTTATCGATAGGCGCTGAAGCTCATCGCCTGGTTTGGCGAGAATAGAACCTGCCAAACTGCCAGGGGCTGGCAGTCATTGGCAGTGCAGGCTCGATGACGTTCAGGCCAGGCCTTGTTCTTTCAACCGCCTGTATAACGTGCGCTCACTCACGCCCAGGTGCCTGGCCAGTTCGCTGCGGGTGCCTTTGAAAGTGGCCACCAGTTGTTCCAGGTCCCTGCTATCGCTGGCAGGCGTCAAGGCCGGGGCGGACAACGCCAAGGGGGGCGCGGGCAGATGCAAGGCGTGAATGACGCCGTCGTCGGCAAACAGCGCAGCTCTTTCCAGGACATTGCGCAGCTCGCGGATATTGCCCGGCCAGGCAAACCGCTGCAATTGCATCAGCGCCTCGGGATCGATGGTCAGCCGACGCTTGCCGATCCCGGAACGTTGCAGGAATGAATCCACCAGCAAGCCGATGTCTTCAAGGCGATGACGCAAAGGCGGTAAATGGATAGGGAAAACGCTGATGCGGTAGTACAAGTCCTGCCTGAACTCGCCCTTCTCCACCATCTTTTCCAGGGGCTTATGGGTCGCGGCCACCAGCCTGAAATCGGCGTGCTGGGTTTCTACACTGCCGACACGGCGATAGGTTCCAGACTCGATCAGTCGCAACAGTTTCACCTGCATGGCCAGGGGAACGTCGCCTATCTCATCGAGAAACAGCGTACCGCCCTGGGCCGTCTCCACCAGGCCCACCTTGCGCGTGGTGGCGCCGGTAAATGCGCCCTTCTCGTGGCCGAACAGCTCGCTCTCGAACAAGGTTTCGGTCAAGCCGGAGCAATCCACCACGACAAAAGGCCCGGCTGCCCGCTCACTGGTTTCATGGACGGCGCGGGCAAACAGCTCCTTGCCGGTGCCGGACTCTCCCAGCAACAGCACCGGTAACATCGAGGGCGCTACCCGCTGCAGTTCCAACAGCGCCTGATTAAAGGCCGGTGAACTGCCCACCAGCCCTTCATTACTGGGCCGGGCCGAGGCGCTACGCACCAAGGTGAGCCGTTCCACATAAGCGGTGATGGCGCCATGTTCATTGAGGATCGGGCGCAGTTCCACATCGACGTGTTCCGGCCCGCGCGGTGTGTGGTGGATGTGCAAGACCCGATCCGGACTGCGCATCTCCCTGGCCTTTTTCATCGGGCAGTTCTCGCCGGCCTGGTCACAAGGCACATCGTAGTGGTGGGAAATCCGATAACACTTATGGCCAATGAACGGTTTGTCGGCGCTGCCGAACTGACGCAAGTAAGCCGTGTTCGCCGCCAGGATGTTGTAATCCGGATCGAGGACGATCATCGGCTGGGGCTCATGCTCCAGAAACGAGACCAGGGACTGCACCTGGTCTGGACGTGGAAGCAGGTCTTGGGTGGGCGGCAGGCTGTGTGTCATCGCGGCTCCAGTGAATTCATCCAGCAAGGGTGGCACTGCCACTATGCCAAAAAACACTGCCAATGGCAGTTAAATTGTCTGGACATCGGCCCGCGCCCTGGCGGAGCTTATGAAATTAATCCAATAAAATCATAAGGTTAGACTTATAAAACGACCCAGCATCAACCTGGCAGCATTATTGCTGTGTCTGTTCTTCAAGCGGTTCGATGAGAGCCCCCGAAGGAGACCGTTCATGACCGTAAAACCGCACGTCGAAGGATTTTTCGATCCTGAGACCCATACCGTCAGCTACTTGGTGCTGGACGAAGCGACCCGCCAGTGCGCCTTGATCGACAGCGTCCTGGATTACGACCCCAAATCCGGCCGTACCACAACCACCTCCGCCGACAAGCTGATCGCCAGGGTGATCGAGCTGGAGGCGAAGGTCGAATGGATTCTTGAAACCCACGTCCATGCCGACCACCTTACCGCCGCGCCGTACCTGAAGGAAAAACTCGGCGGCAAGATAGGGATCGGCAGCCAGATTGCGACGGTACAAGAAGTCTTTGGCTCGCTGTTCAACGTCGGTGGGGAGATGTCCCGCGATGGCAGTCAGTTCGATCGTCTGTTCGTCAATGACGAGACGTTTACGCTCGGCACATTGCAATGCCGTGCGCTCCACACACCGGGCCACACCCCTGCCTGCATGACGTACGTCATCAGCGACGGCGAGGAAACAGCGGCGTTCGTGGGCGACACCTTGTTCATGCCCGACTACGGCACCGCACGGTGTGACTTCCCCGGTGGCGACGCGCATACCTTGTTCCGATCCATCAACAAGGTCTTGAGCCTGCCGGCCAACACCCTGCTCTACACCTGTCACGATTACCAACCCGGTGGCCGCGAGGTGCAATTTTCCAGCACCGTCGCCGAGCAACGCGCCGACAATGTTCATGTCCGTAACGGCATCAGTGAACAAGCATTCGTGGCAATGCGCACCCAGCGCGATGCCTCGCTGGAGATGCCGACGCTCATCCTGCCATCGGTCCAGGTCAACATGCGGGCCGGGCATTTCCCGGAGCCGGAATCGAACGGCACGTGCTACCTGAAAATCCCACTCAATCGGCTCTGAAGACCCGCCCCCCTATAAGAAAAACCGTCATCACGGAGACATTCATGGACATCCACCACCTTGCGTCCGGCCTCTCGATCTCGGGGCAGATTCAACCCGACCAAATGAGTGAGATCAAAACCAGCGGCTTTCGCGCCATCATCTGCAACCGTCCTGATGGTGAAGGCAGCGATCAACCTTTGTTTGCCGACATCCAGCGCGCGGCACAAGCGATGGGTATCGAGGCGCACTACCTTGCCGCAGAGTCCGGCAAGGTGACCGATGAGCAGGGCGTTGCCTTCGGCAAATTGCTCGAGTCCTTGCCCAAGCCAGTGTTGGCGTATTGCCGCTCCGGCATGCGCTCGACGACGATGTGGGCACTGTCCCAGGCCGGCCAGCAGCCCTTGCCGCAGATTGTCGAAGCCGCCAGGAAAGCCGGTTTCGACATGAAAGGCGTCATTCGCAGAATTGCCAACGAGGGACGTACGCCTGTTGGCGTGGCCGAGGCCCGACATTCAGTGGTGATTGTCGGCGGCGGCGCGGCGGGCATCGCCACAGCCTCGAGCCTGTTGGCCCGCGAGCCAGGCCTGGACATCGCCATCATCGATCCAGCGGATGTGCATTATTACCAGCCCGGCTGGACCCTCGTCGGCGGTGGCGTGTTCGAGGCACAACAAACCGCCCACACGATGGGTGCGACCATTCCCCGGGGCGTGCACTGGATCAAAGCGGCTGTCGCGGCTTTCGAACCTGAAAACGACGCCATCATTCTCGATGGGTGCCGCGTGGTCCGCTACGAGCAGTTGATCGTATGCCCGGGCCTGAAACTGGATTGGCATGCCATTGAAGGTTTGCCGCAGACATTGGGGCGCAACGGCGTCACCTCGAACTATCTGTACCACCTGGCCCCCTACACCTGGGAACAGGTGCAGCAACTGCGCAGTGGCCGGGCCATTTTCACGCAGCCCCCCATGCCGATCAAATGCGCCGGGGCCCCTCAAAAAGCGATGTACCTGTGCGCCGACCACTGGAAACGCCAAGGCGTACTCGGCGATATCGAGATCGACTTCTGCAGCGCCGGGGCCGTCCTGTTCGGCGTCCCCGACTACGTGCCGGCCCTGATGGAATATGTCCGTGCCTATGGGATCGACCTGAATTTCGGCAGTACGCTGACGTCGGTCGATGGACCGGCACAAACGGCGACCTTCAGGTGCGTCAAGGCCGATGGCAGTACTCACCTGGTGACGCACGACTTCGACCTGCTGCATGTGGTACCCCCTCAGGTTGCGCCGGATTTTATCCGCGTAAGCCCTCTGGCCGATGGGGCGGGCTGGATCGATGTCGATCCCGACAGCTTGCGGCATAAAACCTGGGCGAATATTCACGCACTGGGCGATGCAACCAATACCAGCAACGCAAAAACCGCAGCGGCGGCGCGCAAGCAGGCGCCCGTGGTCGCCCATAATGTGCTGGCGGCCATGGGCAAGGCCAAGGGCAGCGCCCATTATGACGGCTACGGTTCCTGCCCGCTGACCGTGGAACGAGGCAAGGTCGTGCTCGCTGAATTTACCTACGGCGGCAAGCTTGCCCCCAGCTTCCCGTCCTGGCTGATCGACGGTACTCGGCCTTCGAGACTCGCCTGGCTACTTAAAGAGCGAATTCTTCCGCCGCTGTATTGGAAAGCCATGCTCAAGGGCCGTGAGTGGCTGGCGAAACCTGAACTGGCGGACCTATGAAATCAAACCTCTGCTCCAGGAGACCGAGATGATTGCAGTCCTGGTACTGGGTTTTGCGGTAGGCGTGATCCTGGCGCTGACCGGGGCCGGCGGCGGCATACTCGCCGTCCCGTTCCTGGTTTTTGGCGTGGGCTTGAGCATGGCCGAAGCGGGGCCCATCGGTTTGCTGGCAGTGGGCCTGGCCGCCACCCTGGGCGCCGTGATGGGCCTGCGCAACGGCATCGTGCGCTACAAGGCTGCACTGTTGACGGCCAGTGCGGGGGTCATCTGCTCACCGCTGGGCCTTTGGTTGGCGCAGCGCACGCCCAACCGTCCGTTGACGATCCTGTTTGCCTTGTTGCTGATATACGTGGCATTCCGGGCCTTGCAAAAATCACTGCCCGCTCGCGTCGGGGCCAAGGCATCCGCCACGCGCAAACCGCCGCCCTGTGTCCTGGACGAAAATCGCGGCAAGCTGAACTGGACCGGACCTTGCGCATGGGCGCTCACGGCGTCGGGCATGATCGCCGGGGTGCTTTCCGGGCTGCTCGGTGTGGGTGGCGGTTTCGTCATGGTTCCGGCGCTCCAGCGGTACACCAATTTGACCACGCAGTCTGTGCTCGCCACGTCGCTGACCGTCATCGCTTTGGTTTCCATGTCAGGGGTGCTGGCGAGTTCGGCGATGGGCCACCTGCAATGGCCAATAGCGCTACCCTTTTCCATGGGGGCCATCGTCGGCATGCTCGGCGGGCGCCTGGTCGCTGCGAGGTTGCCGGAACCCTACCTGCAAAGAGGCTTCGCCCTTGTGTCCACGCTGGTAGCGGTCGCGCTGCTGGTAAAAGCCCTGGGTTGAATCGCCTGGTGCAATATCAACGATTGTGCATTGGAGAACGCTGATGAATCTTGACTGGCTCAACTTTACGCCGTGGTCATCCCTGGCCGGCGGCATGTTGATTGGCCTGGCGGCCAGCCTGTTCGTGGTCGCCAACGGCCGGATCGCCGGCATCAGCGGGCTGATCGGCAGCCTGCTGCAGCGGGGCAGCGAAGGCCTGGGCGAAAAGGCCCTGTTTCTCCTGGGCCTGCTCGTCGCGCCGCTGGTATGGGGCGTGTTTGCGACCTTGCCGCCCATCGAGTTCCAGAACGGCTGGTTCGGCCTCACTGTCGCCGGCCTGTTGGTGGGTGTCGGCACTCGTTACGGTTCAGGCTGCACCAGTGGCCATGGCGTGTGCGGCCTGTCACGCCTTTCACCGCGTTCGATGGTCGCCACCGCGTGTTTCATGCTCAGCGGTTTCGCCACGGTATTTGTCCTGCGTCACGTGATGGGGGTTTGAACATGCGCAAACTGACGGCATTCATCGCGGGCTTGCTCTTTGGCTTCGGGCTGCTCCTGGCAGGCATGGCCAACCCGAAAAAGGTGTTGGGTTTTCTGGATCTGGCCGGCACTTGGGACCCGTCCCTGGCGCTGGTGATGATCGGGGCGATTGGCACCGCCATTGTCCCGCTGGCCTGGGCGCGACAACAGACTCATTCGCTGCTGGGCAGCCCCATGCAGTTGCCGGTCAAGCGAGAACTGGACCCACGCCTGATTGGCGGCAGCCTGGTGTTCGGCATCGGCTGGGGCATCGCCGGCATCTGCCCTGGCCCCGCCGTGGCCATCCTGCTGACCGGACACTGGCAAGCCGTTGTGTTCATGCTGGCCATGTTGGCGGGCATGTTGCTGTTCACCGCGCTGGAAACCCGGCGCGTTCATTGATCGGGAGAGTGCCATGAAAGCTAACATTGGAACCATTGACCGGGGCGCACGTATTGCCGTGGGGCTTGTCCTCATCATCCTGAGCCTGACGGGCTTGATCGGCGCGTGGGGCTGGATTGGCCTGGTGCCACTGGCCACGGGTATCTTTCGCTTCTGCCCGCTCTATTCGTTGCTGGGCATCAAGACCTGCAAACGTTGCTGAGGCGCACAGCGGCCTTTCTCCTGGAACGGCCATTGACCTTGCAAGCCCCTCTTGGAGCCTTGCAACTGGCTCCCTCAACCGAAGGATTCGCCGCCATGCCCTGCTCACAGCCCGAGACATTTGACGTTGTCATCGTCGGTGGGGGCCAAGCAGCCTTGGCGGTGGCCTATTTCCTGCGACGCACGCCTCTGTCGTTCGTCCTTCTCGACGCCCAGGCAGAACCCGGTGGTGCCTGGCGCCACGGCTGGAACTCGCTACGACTCTTTTCCCCGGCGACCTGGAGTTCGATCCCCGGCTGGATGATGCCCCCCACACAGGATGGCAATCCGTCACGAGACCATGTGATCGACTACCTCACGCAGTATGAACAGCGCTATGGATTGCCCGTGGTACGGCCGGTACAAGTCACGCGTGTGGAACGCACAGCAAAGGGTTTGCGCGTACATTCCCCGGACAGGCAATGGGACGCCCGGGTCGTGGTCAGTGCAACGGGCACGTGGAGCAACCCCTACATCCCTCACTACCCTGATGCGGCCTTGTTCGCCGGCCAGCAGGTGCATTCGGCGGACTATGTCGAGGCGTCCCCTTTCGCCGGCAAGAAAGTCCTGGTGGTGGGTGGCGGTAATTCAGGGGCGCAGATTCTGGCCGAGGTGTCGAAAATCGCCGAGACCACTTGGGTCACTCCCGTCGAGCCGCTGTTCCTTCCCGACGAAGTGGATGGACGGGTGTTGTTCGAGCGTGCAACCGAGCGCTGGAAGGCCCAGCAGGAAGGTCGCGTCATCGACCAACCCGTGGGAGGCTTGGGTGACATCGTCATGGTGCCGTCGGTGGTCGAGGCCCGTGAACGCAACGCCCTGCAGTCGGTCAGGCCATTCGTGCGCTTTAGCCGCAACGGTGTGATCTGGGCCGACGGCCGCGAATCGGCGGTGGACGTGGTGATCTGGTGCACCGGCTTCAGGCCTGCCCTGCAGCACCTTGATGCGCTGGGGGTGCTCAACAACGAAGGTCGCGTGGCGGTCGAGGGCACCCGCTCGACACAAGAGCCCAGGCTGTGGCTGGTCGGCTACGGCGAGTGGACGGGTTCGGCTTCCGCCACCCTGATCGGCGTTACACGTACCGCTCGCAGCACGGTCGGCGAGATCGTCGACTTTCTCGCCGAACAACCCAGGGGCGACGCGCCCGCTTGAACCACCCGATGAGGTCGGCAACCTGTCATGGCGCCGAAGAATCGCCTAGAAGCGCCCTATTTCCAAGGTCGCGCACAGCCCGCCCTCGGCACGATTTTCCAAGCGTATGCGCCCCCCCAGACGAGCCGCGATGGTGCGCACGATCGTCAGCCCCAACCCCGCCCCCTGGTCGTTGCCGCGACTGTAGAACCGCTCGAAGAGCCGCTCCCGCTCGGCCTCGTCGATACCTGGCCCCTGGTCTTCGACTGACAACTCGTAGTGATCGTCCTTCCTGACCAGTCGTACGGTGATCGTGCCGTTGGCCGGAGAAAAATTGGCCGCGTTGGTCACCAGGTTGTTCAAGGCGATGTCGATGGCCACCGGGTCGATTCGAACCGGGCCGATGTCATCGCTGACATCCAGCACCGGCTCGAGTCCCTTGCTCAACAACCAGGGCGTCAGTTGAACCAGGCTGGCACGAACCGTGGCGGGCAAATCTATGACTGCCGGTGTCGGAACACCTGCCTGCGGTTCGACCCGCGCCATGGTGAGCAGTTGATTGACCAGACGCGTGGTGCGATCGACGCCAGCGATCAGGTGTTCCAGGGACTCGCGACGGCTTTGCTCGCTCCCCGCCTCCATCAGGTTCTGTGCATGCACCCGCAGCACGGCCAAGGGCGTACGCATTTCATGGGCGGCGTCGGCGATGAAGCGCCGCTCACGGCCCATCACCTCCTGGATTTGCGCCAATACGCGGTTGAGCGCCGCCTGCATGGGCTCAAGCTCCGTAGGGAGCGGCATCATTTGCAGGGGTTCAAGTGAGCCGGGATGCCTGGCCCGCAACTTTGCCGCCATATCGACCAGAGGCTTGAGCCCCCAGCCGATGGCCAACCAGATCACCACGGCAAGCACCACGCTGCCGATCAGGTTCGGCACGACGGTGTGGCGAACAATGCGATCGACCAGGTCGGCACGCACGTCGTCGCGCTCGCCTACCCAGATCTTCAAGCCGTATTGCGCATCGTCCAGGACGAACGCCCGCCACTTACGGTTGTTCCGGTCCACGATGTCACTGAAGCCCGGTGCGCCAGGCGGTGAGGTGAACGACGGTGCGCTGGACGTATGAACCAGCACCGAACCTTGGGAGTTCCAGACCTGGAAAGCGATCTTGCTTTCATAGGGATGACCGTCAACTTTAGGCACCGCCTGCCCCAATGCCGAATTGAACGCCTGGTACAACTCGGCGTGCTCCTTGCTCGCCATCGGCATGCGCATCACGCCCTGCAGCAGCCGGGCATTCTGCGCCAACTGGGCATCGTAGACCTCGGCGATTTCGTGGTTGCTGTCATGCAGGTTGAAGACGGTGATGATCAACAGGCCAAGGAACAGCAGGCCGAGAATCAACGTGAGGGTGCGGCGCCGGATCGAACTCATCGGCGCTCCTCCACCAGGTAACCGACACCGCGGATGGTACGGATCAGGTCCGTGGAGAATTTCTTGCGCAGGTGATGGATGTGCACTTCCAGGGTGTTGCTCTCGGCCTCCTCGCTCCAGCCATAGAGCAACTGCATCAGATGATCGCGGGTCATGACACGGCCCGGTGGCGAGAGCAGTTCATGGAGCAGCTGATATTCCTTGGGCGTCAGGGCCACCGGCTTGCCTTGGTAGCTGACTTGCTGGGTGCCGGGATTCAGGCTGATGCCGGCATGTTCGATCAACGCTTGGGCGCGGCCGGCGCTGCGGCGCAACAAGGCCCTGAGCCGGGCCTTGAGTTCTGCCAGGTCGAACGGTTTGATCAGATAGTCATCGGCTCCGGCGTCCAACCCGGCAATGCGATCCTCGGTGGCATCCCGGGCCGTGAGGATCAGCACCGGCAGGTTGGAACCACTGTCACGCAAGCGCCGCAATACTTGCAGGCCATCCATGCGTGGCAGGCCCAGGTCGAGCACCGCCAGGTCGAAGGCTTCACTGAGCAATGAATGCAAGGCGCTGCTGCCGTCCTGCACCCAGTCGACGGTATAGCCTTCGCGACTCAGGGCCTGATGGATGCCTTCGCCCAAGGCCACGTCATCCTCGATCAGTAATAAACGCACATACGCTCCTGTCAGTTCAGTTGCTTGTTCACATTCACCAGTAAAGCGTCGATCTCCTTGCGGCGCCCGGCATCGGCCGTTTCTCGACCCGGCCGCGGTGCTGCCTGCAAGGCTTTTTGAAGCGCTGCCTTGGCTTCGCCATAGCGCTTTTGACGGTAGAGGTGATCGCCCCAAAAGTACAGGCTGTCGATGCCGTTGGGGTTGAGTTGCAAAGCCTGCTGGAGCAATTGCTCGGCCTTGTCCGAGTCGCCGAATCCCAGGGGCCAGCCCGGCACTCGGTCGTAGAGTGCGCCGAGGCTGGTGTAGGCCGAGCCTTGCAGGGCCTTGGGGTCCAGGGTCAGGGCTTTTTCCAGGTCACCCTTGGCATCCTTGACCTTGCCCAGCGCGCCGATCCCACCCTTGGCGCCGGCCCAACTGCTGTTGACGATGCCGGACCAGATCCACGCTTCGGCCACCGACTGGCGCTCCTGCTTGAACGCCGAGGCCTGGACGGCGAGCTTTTCGAACGCATCGGCACGCTGGCCTTCGGGCAATTCATATTGAATGTGGGCCCAACGCTGCTGGATGTCACTGAGACGTTGCTGGTCGGCCGCCTCCAACGCCCAGACGCTTTGGCTCAGGGTGCCGATCAATAGGTAAGCGAGGATTTTTTTCATGGTTTGAGGTGCTCGTTTTCAGGTTTGTGACTGAGGCGGCGCACCAGCGGCAATTGCTTGCGCAGGCCACGGTCCACCAAGTTGGGCAGCAGGCTGTTGAGGCCGACAAAAAAGCGTTCAGGCCAGCCCAGATACAGTTCGCGTCGGTCGCCGATGATCGCGTGGATCACCGCCGCCGCTACGGTTTGCGGGTCGTCGACGTTGGCCTTCAGGGCCTGGTTGAGCGCGTCGGCCGCCGGGCTGTTCATCGAGGTACGGGTGGCCCGGGGCGCTACATAGAGCACCCCGACACGGGTATCGGCCAACTCCCGGCGCAAGGCTTCGGAAAAACCGCGCAAGGCAAACTTGCTGGCGCAATAGCTGGCGTAGCCCGGGTAGCCGATCGATCCATAGGTCGAACCGACGTTGACCACCATCGCGCTGTCAGCCTGCTTGAGCAGCGGCAAGAGCAGTTTGGTCAGGCAGATCGGCGCGCTGATGTTCAACGCCAGCATGGCGTTGATCTCGCTGTCGTCGAGTTGTTCGAGCATGGCGAAATGGTTCACGCCAGCGGCATTGATCAGCAGGTTGATGCCGCCCTGGGCCTCGGCGGCGACCAGCACTTTGCGCCGGTCGGCGAGCAAGGTCAGGTCGGCTTCGACCCAGCTCAATTGCTGCGGATACTGCTCCAGCAACGGCTGCAAGGCTTCGCGATGCCTGGCCACGGCCAGCACCCGCGCGCCACTGGCGCACAGGGCGGCGGCGATGGCCTGGCCGATTCCGCCGCTGGCGCCAGTCAGCACGACACGGGCATCACACAGGCGCATGTTCATGCTCCCCGTCGCGCGGCAGGCCCCGGAACATGTCGGTGTACAACCGGTACACCACCTTGGAGGCATGGATCACCGCAGCCTGGTCCGCCGGATCGTCCAGCCGGTTCATCAGGCCGCGATAAGTCTGCATATGCTCGATGTCCAGCGATCCATGGGAGCTGAGGTAACTGAACGCCGTAGGCGGCAATTCCAGGCGCTGGCGGATACTGTCGGCGGCATGGGTCGCCAGGGCGATACTGGTGCCCTCCAGCACATTGACCATGCCGAACAGGCCTACCGGGTTGCCTCGGGCGATCAAGTCGTAGAGGTAACTGACCATCAGCTCAATGGGCAACGAAGGTTGGCCGTTGCGCACCGCCTCCTTATCGCCACCGCACACGGCAATGTCATCCAGCACCCATTGTTCATGGCCGTACTCTTCGTCGATGTATTCGCACACCGCCTTGCGCAGCCATTCCAGATGCGTTGGCAGGCGCGCTCCGCAAGCCATCATCAATGGCACCGTATGGCGCACGTGGTAATACGCCTGGATCAGGAAACCCCGGTAACTGGCCAGGCTGACCTGGCCGTCGAGGGCGTCACGGATGATTGGCAGATTGAACAGGGTCTGGCGCTCTTGCTGGGTGGCTTCTTGCAACGTGTCAAAAAAACTCATGATGCGGATTCCTCGGACAAGACAGATGAAGTGAGCTGCGCGCGGTAATGCTCGACGATGGCCTCCCGGCGGGGCCGGCCATTGGCGGTGAGCATGCCGTTGGCAGCGCTGAAAGGTTGGTCCAGGCGCGTCCAGCGATGGACCTGTGCGTAATCGGGCAGCGTGTCGTTGGCCTTGGCCACGGCCAGCTCCAACGTTTGATCCGTGCAGTCGGCCCGGGCGGGCCAGAGCAGCGCATGGTTGTGCGGCAAGGCTTCGCCATAAACGAAGGCCTGGGCAATGTCACCGCCCTGGGTGAGTTCGGCTTCAACCCATTCGGGGTTCACGTTGCGACCGAAACTGGTGACGAACTGGTGCTTCTTGCGACCGCGCAGGTAAAGAAAACCGTCTTCGTCGAATTCACCCAGGTCGCCGCTGGGCCACCACTCGCCGGTGTGCAGGGGTTCACCCAGATAACCCAGCAGGGTCGAGCCCTTGATCAGGACTTCGCCGTCATCGGCCAAGCGGACCTCCACATGGGGCAGCGGCTGGCCGACACTGCCGGCACGATGGGCCTGGGGCCGATTGAGGCAGACCACCGAGGCGCATTCCGACAGCCCATAGCCTTCAAACACTGGCAGGCCAACACGCTGGGCCCGCTGCAACAAATCCTGGGACACCCGTGCCCCGCCAACGGCGGCGAAGCGCACGATGTGCGGGTTGAACATCTTCTGTTCGGCTGCCGTGACCAACATCAACAGCAGCTGCGGAACCAGGATCAGGCTGTGCGCCCGACGCTCGGCCAGGCATCCCAGCAGGCGCGTCGGGTCGACTCCGCTGGCGCCCTGGATGCCGAGGGTCTTCTGGCTGGGCAGGCTCAGCATGGCTCCGGCATACAACGCCGCGTAGCAGCCAAGGTTTTCCAGCAGAATCGCCAAGGGCAGTAACGCCAGGTGATGCCTGGCCTCGACCGGTTGGCTGGCCTGCTCCAGTTCACGGGCCACCCGCAACAGGCTGTCGGCGCTCAAGCAGACGCCTTTGGGCGTGCCGGTGGTGCCGGAGGTGAATGTCAGTTTGGCGGTGCCTGCCGGCAGACGGCTCGGCCCGTCGAAGTGCCGTCGCCAGAATTCGCCACTGTGCTGGTACCCGGCAGCTTGCAGTTCTGCGTCGAACGCAGGCTCGGCAATCACTCGCTCGGCCTGGCTCTGTTCCAGGCAGTGCCGACGTTGAGCCTGGCTGAAAAAACCGGGCAGGATGACGCAGGTCAGCCCTTCGAACAGTGCGGCAAGGTCCCAGAGCATCGCTTCGATGCCGTTGTCCAGGGCCAGGGCGACCACGCTGATGTGCTCATCGCGCAGGCGCTGCTGGCGGTACACCACTTCGGAATAGAGTGTCGCGTAGTCGAGCTGCGAGCCGTCGCCCCACAGCGCCACGGCATGGCCCCTGCGTTCAGCGTGCCCGCGCAGGGTGCGCTTGAAGCGTTCCATTTCAGGCGACATGGCTGGTTTCTCCGAGGTCCGTCGGCAGTCCCAGGCGATTGAACAGGCCGGTATTGCGCAAATGAATGAAACCGGCGCGGATGTTGCCGACATGAACCCACGGCTGGCTCTCGTAGTAGCGACCCCAGAGATGGCGGTCCTCGCCGAGGCGCTGCGGGTCGGCCGGGCACAGCGTCACAGGCTTGAGGCCCAGGCGATGAAAGCTGTTGACCAGGCCGATATTGCCGGTGAACGCGACCCACTCCAGGCCGCCCATGGCCAACAGATAAGTGATCGCGATGATGCTCAGCCGGGCGCTGCCCGTGTCGCTGGCGGCCAGGTTGCCAACCTCGACGATGCCGACGCGGTCCACCGGACGGTCGGCGGCGGCGCTGATCAAAGGCTCGATGGGGCTGTCCAGATATCGTTCGAGGAACAGCGGCCCCTGTACGGCCCGGCGCACGCCAGCGGCTGCGCAGAGCGTGCCGTGGACATCGTCGAGCCCGAACAGCTCCGGCATGAAGTGACGAATATCGGCGCCATGGACCTGGCGAAAACGCTGCTGGATGAACGCTTCGAACTCTGCGCGCCGTGGGTGGTCCGGCAGGGCCCGGTACAAGTGGCGAACCGGAGGGCCGGCGTCACCGAAGGCCAGCGGCAAGTGGATGTTCCAGTCGAAATCGGGCATGGGTCAACGTTCTCCCTCGGGCTATTGGGAGAAAGTATCGAGGCCGTTTCTTAACGAAGTCTGAAGGTGGCAGATTTTGGATCGTTCCAGAGACAGTCCGGTCAAACCTGAACTGCCCCTGATCGCCATTCCGTAGTACAGTGCGCAAGTCCGATAAATATCCACTTTGAGATGACCTGAAGTCTCAGGAGCAACTTCAATGGACCCGAACACCCCGCCATCCCTCTGCCGCGGCGCTAACAGCATGATCGAAATCACCGAAGCCTCCATTGCCCAATTGCGCGCTGCGCTGGAGTCGGGCCAGACAACGGCGGTAGCGCTTGTCCAGGCCTACCTCGCCAGGATCGATGCCTACGACGGCCCCGATACGCCCACCGCCCTCAACGCGGTGGTGGTGCGCAACCCCGATGCATTGAAAGAGGCCCAGGCCTGCGATGCTCGTCGGGCCAGCGGCCAGACCCTGGGGCCGCTTGACGGCATTCCCTACACGGCCAAGGACAGTTACCTGGTCAAGGGGCTCACCGCCGCTTCCGGCAGCCCGGCGTTCAAGGACCTGGTTGCTTATCGCGATGCGTTCACCATCGAACGGCTTCGTGCCGCCGGGGCCATTTGCCTGGGCAAGACCAACATGCCGCCCATGGCCAACGGCGGCATGCAGCGCGGGGTGTATGGCCGTGCCGAGAGCCCGTACAACGGCGACTACCTCACTGCCCCCTTTGCCTCCGGCTCCTCGAACGGTGCGGGCACGGCAACTGCCGCCAGTTTCGCGGCGTTCGGCCTTGCCGAAGAAACCTGGTCGAGCGGGCGCGGTCCAGCGTCGAACAATGGCTTGTGCGCGTATACGCCGTCGCGCGGCGTGATCTCGGTACGTGGCAACTGGCCGTTGACGCCGACGATGGACGTCGTCGTGCCCTACGCCAGGACCATGGCCGACCTGCTCGAAGTGCTGGACGTGGTGGTCGCCGAGGACCCGGACACCCGTGGCGACCTGTGGCGCCTGCAACCCTGGGTGCCGATTCCGAGCGTTGACTCGGTTCGTCCGGCCTCGTATCCAAGCCTTGCCAGCCCCCCCGGTGCGCTGGCAGGCGTTCGGTTCGGCGTGCCTCGGATGTACATCAACGCCGATCCTGAAGCGGGCACGGCCCAGGCCCCCGGCATCGGTGGCCCGACGGGGCAGCGAATCATCACCCGCGCCTCGGTGATCGAGCTCTGGGAGCAAGCGCGCAAGGCGCTTGAGGCCTGTGGCGCCGAAGTGGTCGAGGTGGATTTCCCCCTGGTGTCCAACTGCGAGGGCGATCGTCCTGGCGCACCCACGGTATTCACCCGCGGCCTGGTTTCCAAAGAGTTCCTGCACCATGAATTGTGGGACCTGTCGGCCTGGGCATTCGATGATTTCCTGCGGGCCAACGGCGATCCAGCGTTGAATCGCCTGGCCGACGTCGACGGGCCGAAGATCTTCCCCCACGACCCGGGCACCTTGCCCAACCGAGAGGACGATCTGGCCGCCGGCATGGATGAATACGTGAAGATGGCCCAACGCGGCATCACGCCGTGGGACCAGATCCCGACCCTGCCCGACGGCCTGCGTGGGCTTGAAGAGACACGGCGAATCGATCTGGAAGACTGGATGGAGCGGCTGGGCCTGGACGCGGTGATCTTCCCCACCGTCGCCGACGTCGGGCCGGCCGATGCGGACATCAACCCGGCGTCTGCCGATATCGCCTGGAGCAACGGCGTCTGGGTCGCCAATGGCAACCTTGCCATCCGCCATCTGGGCGTGCCGACTGTCACCGTGCCGATGGGCGTCATGGCGGACATCGGCATGCCCGTCGGGCTCACGTTCGCTGGCCGCGCCTATGACGATTCGACGCTGTTGCGACTGGCTTCGGCGTTTGAATCGATTGGTTCAAAACGCCTGATCCCGCCGCGGACACCGCCGCTGTCGGCTTGATCGTTTAGCGGACTCGGTCTTGGGGCTGCTACGCAGCCCAGCGGTAGCAAGCTCTCATGGAACAAATTGCAACTCCATGTTTTTAAAGTACTTTTCAAAAAGCTGCAATGCGACTCAGTTGGACCGCTATTCCCGTGTGGCGAGGGGATTTATCCCCGCTGGGCTGCGCAGCAGCCCCAAAAGCAACGACCTCGATCTTACTGGCACACCGAGTTGTCTGGTTGGGGGCCGCTGCGCAGCCCAGCGGGGATAAATCCCCTCGCCACAAGACCTGTTCCCTGCGCGACAGCGCAGCGTCGGAGATGCGGCGGGGACTCCCTCGCCACAAAAGCAGCGCTCGACTTCATTTTTGAGTACGGGCGCAACCCCGTGGCGAGGGAGCTTGCTCCCGCTGGACGGCGCAGCAGTCCCTGGGCCGGTTCTACAGCCGAAAATACTGTTGCATGGCACGGGAAAGCAGGTCCACCGCCTCATCGGCGTGTGATGCCTGGGCTCGCATGAACACCACCTCGTGCTCCGCGATGACCGGCAGGCCTTCGAGGATCTGCATCGCATCCGTCACCCGCGCACGGTCTATCAGGCTGACCGCCAACCCGGCCTCCACACACGCCTTGACGGCCTGGTTGGAGGGGCTTTCCAGGACGACTCGGGTCCTGCGGCCGCTTTGCCTGAGGGCCTCCATCATCGCTTGCCGATAAGGGCATTGCGCCGCATGCACCGCCAGCGGCAGCGGCTCCATCGAAACCACCGTCGCGTGGACCGGCCCGACCCAGACCGGCGTGGTGGAAACCAGCACCTGCCCGCCAGCACTGACCTGCCCCTTCGGCTGCGCAACGACCGCTGCCTGGAGTTTGCCGCGCTGCACCAGGTCACGGAGTGCGTAGCTCGGCGCGGTCTTGAGTTCCAGCACCACGTTGGGCCACGCGGCGGCGAAGGTCGGGAGGATGTCGCGGATGACATGCTCGGCGTATTCATCCGGCACGCCCAAGGTGATGCGTCCCGCCAGCCGGGTTCCGTGCAGGTCGGCCAGCACCCGGTCATGGGTGCTCAGCAGTTCCGTCGTCGCCACGAGCAAACGCTTGCCCAACGCGGTGAGGGACACCGATTGATTGTCCCGGTTGAGCAGGCGCCCGCCAGCGACCGCTTCCAGGCGCTGAATATGCACGCTGACCGCCGCCGGGCTTTTGTGCAGCTGTTCTGCCGCCGCACTGAATTTGCCGATCCGCGCCACCGCATGAAAGGTACGTATCAAGTCGATATCAAGTATGGCTGTCATGATTCAATCTTCGTGAATGACTGATGCATTACATTTTGATTTATTAGATTACGCGGGTTTCGTAGCCTGTGGTCATGAACCCGAATAAATCGATGAGCTGCACTTCACTGCCCAAGCCCGACTGGCTCTGGCTGATTCCATTGCCATTGCTCGAGGCGGCGTTGCTGCTGACGTGGAGCTCCGGCTTCGTCGGCGCGCGCTTCTCCATTGATTACGCACCAGCATTGCTGGTGGTGTTCTGGCGCTGCGTCGTGGTCACGCTGGTCCTGTTGCCCTTCGTCGCCAGAGCGCTGCGCCGCACCTCGCCCGTTGTGCTGTTGAAAAATGCCGGCATCGGCCTTCTGGCGATGGCGGGCTACCTGGCCGGTATCACCCAAGGCATCGCCCTGGGTGTGCCGGCGGGCCTGGCCGCGCTTGTCGCCGACCTGCTGCCGATGGGCCTGGCGCTGTTGGCGGCGGGCGTACTGCGGCAACGACTGGCCTGGCAGGTCTGGGCCGGGCTACTCATCGGCCTGCTCGGCGTCATGCTGGTGACCCAAGGTGCGCTGGCGTGGGGCAGCGCGCCCTGGTGGGCCTATGGCCTGCCGCTGCTTGGCATGCTCTCGCTCGCCGTCGCGACCCTGTGGCAGAAATATCTACCCCCCGCGCAATCCCTGGGCCTGTTGCCTAACTTGTGGCTGCAATGCTGCGTTTCGGGCCTGGCCTTCGCCTTGGTCGAAGGCGCCCATGGCAGCCTGGCGCCAGTACCCAGCACCGGATTTGCACTGAGCGTCTTGTGGACGGCTGGCCTGTCGACGATGGGCGGCTATGGGCTCTACTGGCTGTGCCTGCGCCGCGCGACCGCAACCCGGGTCGCCAGCGTCCTGTATCTCAGCCCGCCCATTACGATGCTCTGGGCCTGGGCGATGTTCAACGAACCGCTTTCATGGCAGATGGTGTTGGGGATGGCGGTATCCGCAATCGGCATCTGGCTGGTCGTCGGCACCGAAGCCCGGCAAGCCAGGCATCGAGCGTCTGAGCACGAGTCTTAACAGCCGGGGCTTGGCAGCGTGATGATTGCTGTGGCAGCGTACGTAGGCGTTTCAAACATTCCTCGCGCCCACAGGCAAAACGGTAGCCATCATGATCTCGCATGTTTTTCTAGGTATCGCCGACTTTGATCGCGCCTTCGTGTTCTATTCAAAACTCATGGACGGACTGGGCCTTACATTGAAATTCAGCGATGCCAGTAAAGGCTGGGCTGGATGGATTGCCGAGCATTCACCGCGTCCGATCTTCGTGATTGGAAAACCCTTTGATGGCAAAGCGCACGAACCCGGCAACGGACAGATGGTGGCCCTGCTTGCGCCCAGCCGGGAAGCCGTCAGGAACAGCTACGCAACAGCACTGGCACTGGGTGGGACGTGTGAGGGAGAACCCGGTTTGAGGCCCCACTACCACCCCGATTATTACGGCGCCTACTTTCGAGACCTCGATGGCAACAAGCTGTGCGTCTGCTGCCATGATGCGGTGTCGACTTAGTCGGGGCACCAAGGGCAAGAACTTCTATAGCCGTTGCGCCCGCCCTCCTGCCGCCTGAGCCAAACTGGCCGTCAGCGCATCCAATAAAGCCGCGACCTTGGGCAGCGTCCCACGGTTTTTCTGCCAGCCAAGATTGATCGCCATTCCATCAGTTGCACACTGGGGCAGCACTTCAACCAATGTCCCCTCATCCAGTTGCCGCTGGACCAACCAGGACGGTAATTGGGCAATACCGCAACCTGCCAATACCGCCATCACCAGGCCCTCGCCATCGCCCACCACCAACGTTGGCGCAACCTGTTTGCTGACCGTTTCGCCCCGGTGGCGCCCGGCAAAATTCCAGGGGCTGACGTTTCCATCCGGCCAACCGTAGGCGATGCACTGGTGATGTTCCAGATCGAGGTCGATCAGGGGCGTGCCATGCCTGGCCAGATACGCAGGTGATGCACAGAAAATATGCCATTCGCGGCCAAGATAGCGATGCCCCCAGGTGGCCGGCCAAATGTCCGCGCCGCCCAAACGGATCACAATGTCCACCCCTTCCTGCACAGGGTCGATGAAGCCATCGGAGAACGAAATGTGTGGCACCAGTTGCGGGTAGTCCTGCAGGCATCGCAAGACGATAGGCAGCACCTGGGATCGGCCGAAGGCCCCGGGAAGATCGATTCGAACTCTGCCACGTGGCTCGGCGTTTTCAGCGTGCAGCGATAATTCAGCCTCTTCCAGGTCTGCCAGCACACCTGTGCAGGTGCGAAGGAAGGCGCGCCCTGCATCAGTCAGCGAAACACGTCGAGTCGTGCGATCGAACAGTCGAACCCCAAGCCGGCTCTCCAGGCGCGCAACGCTTTTGCTGATCGCAGAACTGGTCAGGCTCATCCGCTCTGCGGCGGCCTTGAAGCTGCCGGACTCGGCAACGCAGACAAATACATCGAGCCCCTTCAATCGCTCCGAGGAAAACATGGGCATCCTTAATTCGTGAATTGAGTTCAACCAATACGGGAAAAAACATCATAAATCAGAACGTGATTCCTCAGTAAGCTTGGCAGCCGCGTGTCCGTCCGCGAGACGACGCTGGCCCTCCCATAAACATCTGCGGTCGTATGAGGCAAGGATGCTCGCTACCCTTAAACGCTATCCCACGTCAGTCAATTTGCTGCTTTCAGCGTCACTCATCCTGACGCTGGCCCGGGCAATCACACTGCCCTACCTGGTCATCTACCTGTCGGACAGCTTTGGACTGAACGTTGCCGATATCGGCCTGGTGATCGGCAGCACATTGATCATCGGCTCCTTGTTGAGCCTCTACGGCGGCTTCCTGGTGGACAACGTGCCCAGCCACCGGCTCATCCTGGGGTTCAGCGGACTGTTCACGGCGGGTTTTCTCGGAACGTTCCTGGCTCGCGATCTCTGGTTGTTCTACAGCTGCCTGGTGCTGATCAACCTGGCTTATGCCGTCATCGATATCGCGGTCAAGGCCGGATTTGGCAGCTTGCTGCCAGTCGCCGAGCGCAGCGAAGCGTTCTCGATCAAATACACGCTGACCAACATCGGCTATGCCGTTGGGCCATTTCTCGGTGCGGGGATAGCCGAGCTGGATATCAGCCTTCCATTCCTGTTGTCCGGCATGCTGGGTGCCGGATTCTGCCTGGTCTATTTCCGCTGGGGCGACAGGGGCCTGGCGGTCGTCGATGCGAGCCACTGTGGGAGCGAGCTTGCTCGCGAAAGCGGTAAACCCGCACCTTTCCTGGCCGTAGGCAAACTTCTGCTGCGCGATTACCGCCTGGTGTGCTTCACCCTCGGCGGCCTGCTCAGCGCGGTGGTCTTCGGCCAGTTCACGGCCTATCTCTCACAGTACCTGGTGGTCACGACTACAGCGCAGTTCACCTACCGCATCATCAGCGCCCTTGTGACGACCAACGCGCTGATGGTGATCAGCCTGCAATACGCCATCGGCCGAAAGATTTCCCACCGTCATCTGAACCTGTGGCTGGCGGCGGGGCTGAGCCTGTTCATCCTCGGCTTGGCCGGTTTCGCCCTGGCCGACACCCTCCTGGTGTGGGTGATCGCCATGGCGGTGTTCACGGTGGGTGAGATCATCGTCTTCCCCGCTGAATACATGTTCATCGACAACATCGCCCCCGACCATCTGCGCGGCATGTACTACGCCGCGCAGAATCTCGGCAACCTCGGCGCCGCCTCCGGACCGGTGCTGTGTGGCGTCGTATTGGCAACGCAGCCGCCTCACTACATCTTCTACATGCTCGCCCTGTTCATTGTTGCCGGTGGTGTGTTTTATTTCCTGGGGACTTGCCGGCTGATCGACGCGCCGGCCAAGACCTAATGCATGGCCTGTCACCAGGCTGGGCGCTCAAGACAGCAAGATCGGTCGAGCGCATTTTGCTTGTCGGCCTCATGCTGGTGTCCTCAACGGGAGAAAACCATGACCGACACACACAAGCGCTACCAGTCCCGGATGCAGAAGGTGCTCGATTACATTGACCTGCATCTTGATGACAGCATGGACCTGGATACGTTGAGTGGCGTTGCGGCTTTTTCGAAATACCATTTTCACCGGCAGTTCATGGCGACGTTCAATTTGCCCTTGAATCGCTATGTCCAACTCGCCCGCATGAAACGCGCCTCCTACAAGCTGGCATTTCGCGAACGTGAAACGATCACGGATATCGCCATGGACGCTGGTTACACCGCACCTGACGCCTTTGCCCGTGTATTTCGACAACGCGTGGGACAACAACCATCGAGTTTCCGCAAGGCTCCCGACTGGGAGCGCTGGAGTACGACGTTCAAGCCATTGCGCACAGCGAGGAACAGTCTCATGCCCACCCTCTATCAGCCCAGCGACGTACAGATCCGCAGGGTTGCGGTGACAACCGTCGCGATCATGGAACACCGAGGCGATCCCTCGACGCTCGGTACGACGATCCAACGTTTCATTGCCTGGCGGCGCAGTGTCGGCCTGATCCCGCCGATCAGTCCGACCTTCAACGTATTCCACGCTGACCCGCACACGACGCCCCCGGAAGACTATCGCCTGGATTTATGCGCAGGAACGGACCAGCCGATCGTGCCGAACGGGCAAGCGATCAAGGAAGGCTGCATTCCGGCCGGTCGCTGTGCAGTCCTGCGGGTCGAGGGGGGAGCCGATAATCTCGAACCCGCCGCGTCGTACCTGTACAGGGAGTGGCTGCCGGCCAGTGGTGAGGAACCGGGAAATTTCCCGCTCTATTGCCAGCGCATGACGTTCTTTCCGGACGTTGCAGAGAACGAAACCATTACCGAGCTTTTTCTGCCGCTGAGGTGATCGTTTATCCGGCGCTTGCTCAAGCCTGGATTGCAGGGTATGTCAGCTTCAACCCTTGCACCTTCGCGGCAGGATTCAATACGGCTTTGTTGGCCTTGTCTTTGTCCATGATATGGAAGACCTCCCTGTCACGGAGCAATAAGTAGTCCGCGATGATCCGCCGATGGCAACGCCACCAGACTGCTTCGGCACACATGATGGCGCATCGTCGGGTCCGGCTGAGCGTCATGAGCCGTTCAAGCCCCTTCTCGAACTCGTCCGACAACGCGTAATCCGCGTAATTGTGAAAGCTGCGATTTTCCCAGAATCCATTGAGGTCATCGGGAATGATCCTGGATTTTTTCCGCAGTCCGCCCAGTTCCCGAATCTGCTCATGCTCGATACCGAAGGGCGCCAACTGTTCCGGGAGCGTATCGAGGTTGTACTGAGGATTTGTCCGCGATCTGGGAACGGTCCTGACGTCGACGATCATCTCGACGTTGAAGCTTTTCAATGTCTGCACAAACTGCTCAATGGTCCTGGTTGAATGACCGATTGTGTAGACACTGACATTTTCCATTGGCGCGACCCGCACGTTGATCCTGGTATTTGTATTAGGAGCAATGGCTCGATGGGTTAGTTCTCTACATTGAAATGGAGGAGCTCTCCTCGCCATGGGTTCTGCGTTATCTGATCGGCGTTTGCTTCAGCATCCGCATCACAAAGACGCCAGCCTTCGCCAGCAATTTGAGGGGGTGTTGTGTGTATATCCGTTGCCGCAGCAACGGATATACACACATACAAATCACACCGGCGCTTTCAGCATGTCATACGCCTCAAGCGAGCGCAGCGAGTAGATATAGGCCGCCCCCGCATTCAACGAAATCGCGGTTGCCAAGGCCGCTGCGACCTCCTCGCGACTCGCGCCGGACTTGATCGCCGCGTCCGTGTGGGCGGCGATGCAACCGTCGCAGCGGGTGGTGACGGCGATGGCGATCGAGATCAGCTCGCGGGTCTTGGCATCGAGTACATTGTTTTCGCTGGCGGCTTCTCCTAACGCCATATAGGCCTTGACCATTTTCGGGTTGCTGCGGCCCAGCGCGCCGAAAGCTTTCTGAATGGTGGGCAACATTTCGGACCAGTTATTGAACATGGCATTAACTCCTGAGTGGGTTGGGTGTACTGTTTTGACGCCCTCAGTTTTTCACCCTGGCGCCACTCGGGTTTGCTCAATGCGCTCAGTTTTTTTGGCGAAACGCTCAAATGAATGCGATCGATAAACTCATCAGCCTGGCCAACGTGCGCGGCAGCCTGGACCTGCGCTGTCAGTTCCAGGGTGACTGGGCCCTGGATCACGGGCAGCAAGCCCTGGGCATAGCGCCCTATCACATCGTGCTGGCCGGTGAATGCCGTGTCGAGCTTGCCGATGGGCAGCGCTTGCCCATGCGCGCCGGTGACATCCTGCTGTTGCCGCGAGGCGCGCCCCACCTCATGCACAGCCCTGGCAAAACAGTGACGCCGACCTCCCCCCGAGTTGTGACCGGGGGCACCTTGCCGATTCATCGCATTGGCGGCGCCAGCGCGGAGCTGGACATGCTTTGCGGGGGCTTTCATTTCAACCGGGCTTCGTTGCTGTTCGGTGCCTTGCCCGAATACCTGGTGATTCCCAGCGGCGCATTACCGGCCAATGGACCGTTACCGGCGCTGGTGGCGGTCATGCGCGCAGAAGCGGATGGGGACAAGGTCGGCGCGCGCTTCTTGCTCGATGCCCTGTCCCAGGCGCTGTTCACCCTGATCCTGCGTGCACACCTGGCCAGCCAGGGTCAGGACAGCGGCTCGCTGGCCCTGCTCGGCGATAAACGCCTGGGCCGGGCCTGGCAGGCGATGCTGGCGGACCCTGCGCACGAGTGGACCATCCAAGGCCTGGCGGACATCGCGAGCATGTCCCGGGCCAACTTCATGCGCGCATTCGTCAAGGTGGCCGGCGTCTCGCCGTGGGTGTTGTTGACGCAAGTACGCATGGAGTTGGCCTTCAGCCTGCTCAGCCACTCACACTTGGGGCTGAGCGATATTGCCGTACAGGTTGGCTACCAATCCCAGGCCGCGTTCAGCAAGAAATTCAAGGAGCTCTACGGCGAGGCGCCAGGACGCGTGCGCCGCGGGATGCTGGGCCCAAGCGCGAGCTGATATTCAAGAAACATCCGCTCGCAGGGCCGGGTGCTCGCGCAGGCGCTCGACGATGTAGTCCGAGCGTTGGCAGGCCAACAGCGAGAGCATCAGCTCGACACGATGGGCGTGCCCCGACAGCGGGTGGAGATAAAGTTCGAGCGCTTTCTCAGACATGACGTACTCCATGTTTTTTTGGCCCGAAGCGGTGATCGCGTCGATGGCGCTATCCTCTGCTCCTGTCCCGGACAGCGGAATAACCCGCTTTTACAAGCCACCCTTTCACCTGGTGAAACAGCCAGGCCGCCTAAACCTCAAGCACCAACGGCTCGCTCCCCTGGGCCGGTACGGCGCAACAGATCAGCACCTCACCTTCACCAACCGGTTCGGCCGGCAGGCTCAGGTAGTGCACCTGACCGCGGCTCAAGCGGGTTTTGCAGGTTCCACAGGAACCGCCGCGGCAACTGAATTCCGGGTTCAGGCCGCGCGCTTCGGCCAGTTCCAGCAGCGTCCCACTGCCGGGCTCCCAACGTGCCTCCTTGCCAGAGCTGGCGAACAAGACCTTCACCGCTTCACTCGCAACCGGCACTTGCTGGGGCGCTGGCATGCTGACTTCGAGATCCCGCACAAGTGTGGAGGGGCCGAAGGTTTCCGCGTGGATGCGATCGTCAGGGATGCGCAGCTTGCGCAGCCCGTCGTACAGCGCCTGGGTAAAGCTGCCCGGCCCGCACAAATAGAAGTCGTAGTCGTTGAGCGGCAGCAGTTTCTTGAGCAGCTCCACATCGATCCGGCCCGCCAGGTCATAGCCTTCGGCGTCCTCTCTCTCGGTGGGCGGTTGGCTGACCATGCGCACAACCTTGAGCTTGTCGCCAGCACGGGCGGCCAGTTCGTCGATTTCGTCACGGAACGCCAGATCGGCCACCGAGCGAGCGCTTTGCACCAGCCAGACCGGGCGCATGCGGCTGATACGTTGCCCCTGGTAAACCACCTCGCGCAGCATCGACAACAGCGGCGTAATGCCCACCCCTGCGGCCAACAAGACCAATGGGCGTCGCTCGGTGGCCTGGACGGTGAAATGGCCCTGAGGCGCCCGCGCCTCGATCTCGTGCAGCGCTTGCACTTGATCATGCAGATGGGACGACACCGAGCCATCGCGCTTGACGCTGATGCGCAAGAAATCATCCGACGGCGCACTGGATACGCTGTAGGTCCGGATCGATGGTGCGTTCTGCCCTTCCAGCAGGATCCGCACCGGCAAATGTTGCCCGGCTTCAAACCGGGGCAAACCCAAGCCATCGCTCGCCTGCAAGTAGAACGAGCGAATGTTGTGGCTCTCATCCACCACCCGCGCGACCCGCAACGCACGCCAGCGGCTACGCAGCGCCTCGGCCTGCAAGCGCTCGGCGGCCTGCTCCCAACTGCCGGTCATCAATGAATTGGGCGAGTCGCCTTCGTCCTGGTCCGTCCAGCGCAGCGCAATGGCGGCTGGGCGATAAACGATGCGTTGCGGGATAAAGCGCAACAGCCGCTCGGCGCCTTGGAACGCGCTGATCTCGGGATCGTCCAGCAGCACTTGCGCCGAGCCACTCATTTGCAGCAGATCGCCCGTCTGGAAATCGACGAACACCAGCCCGGCCCGTGGGTTGAGCAGGATGTTGCCCAGCGTGTTGAAGAACAGGTTGCCGGAAAAGTCCGGAATGGTCAGCGATCCGTCTTCATCCATGCGCACAAACCCCGGCTTGCCGCCACGGTGAGACGCATCGACCTGCCGCTCGCCATCGCGCACCACATAGGTGGCGATATAGAACGAGTCGGCCGCCGTCACCAGGCGCCGCACCAGCGGGTCTGACACGGTCAGTTGACGCGGCGCCACGGCCTGCGCGTCGACAAAGTGATACTGGCGCAGGTTGATGTAGCGAGGGCAGTTGCCATACGCCTGGCTCACTGAAATCTCGAGCCCCGGGGCAAGCTGACGACGTACGACACCGTTCATGCGGTTGCGCCGGCGGGTGTGCAACTCGATGCCCAGCATCCCGATGGCATCGCCCTCGCCCATGCCCTCCTGGGCCGGGTCGTTCGGCTCAGGCGCAAGGTTGATGTGCAGGGTCTGCGGATCGGGCGAGTTCATGAAGCCCGGTTGCCCAGCGCGCAGGGTCGCCCAGACGTCGCCTTGCCGATTCACCGCCCCCAGCACCACGAAAGGCAACTGGGCATAGAACTCCCGGTGCTGGTCCGGCATCCACGTGCGCGCCAATTGCCGTTGACCGACACTGGCCATCATGTCGACTGCCCCGACGGAGCGCTGCAAGGCCAGCTCTCCTTCGTGCCAGGGCGAGGTTTTTGCTTGCAAGGCTTCGTCCATCAGCTACTCCTCGCGCTCGCAGCATGAACGCCTGCGCCAGTGCGCTTCGGTTTGGGATTCTCCGCCATCGTTTGCACGGTTGTGCAAGTGGCTGGGGTCATCTTCTGCCCAAAGCGGCGGCGCAGGAATACGCACAAACTGCAATCCACCGTTTCATGAAATGGAATGGTGGAAGAACGAGGAATGGCCCGAACAGATGTCAGGTCCTGACGCTGGCAAAGTTCTTGGTCAGCTCGAGCAAGGTCGCCCGCAACTCCGGAGGCCGCACGGGCTTGGCCAGGATCGAAATGTTCATGTGGTGCAGCGCATGGCGAATTCTTTCGATTTCATGGCCGGTCATGATCATGGCGGGGACTTCCCAACCCCGTTGTTCGCGAATCGCGGCGATGCATTCGGAACCGGAGACCTTCGTGCCCAGGTCGAAGTCGGCAATGATGATGTCGCAGTCGCTGGTCACGCCCACCCCGTCGCTGTGGGTTTGCACTTCGCACCCCCACTTCTCCAATAGCGCGGAGGTCGCCATCAGCACGTTGGCGTCATCCTCCACCAGGCACACTCGCAGCCCTTGCAAACGGCTATGGGTGGACACCGGCCTGTCCACCATCGCCCTTGGCGCGACCGTTTCCAGCCCCTGGATCATCGCGCGGGTACCTCTGCCGAGCCGGGAGTCCAGTTGGATGTCCAGATTGATCAGGTGGCTGATTCGCTTGACGATGGACAACCCCAGGCCCAACCCCTCGACGTCTTTGTCACGGACGTGGCGCACCCGATAGAACTCCTTGAACACCTCGGGCAGGTGTTCGGCGGCAATGCCCCGGCCCTTGTCGTAGATGACGATGGCCAGGCCGCTGCCTTTCGGCCGCACGCCGATCAACACCGGTTGGCCGGAGGCATATTTGAGTGTGTTGGAGACCAGGTTCTGCACCATGGTCGCCAACAGGCCGGCGTTGACATTGACCCAATGCCGGCAAGGCCGCAGGCGCAACTCGACACCGGCCCAGCGCGCCGCTTCGGTGTTCTGCTTGACCACGTCCTGCAGCAACGCGCCCAAGTGTACGGGCTCGGCCTGCGGCTCAAGCTGCCCGTTATCGAGGGTGTAGATATCGAGGATGGAACGAAACAGCTGCGAGACGATGTGCAACGAGCGGTCGATGTTGTCCACCAGTCGCAACTCTTCCTGGCCCAACCGGGCATCGCGCAGGCAGGCGGTGAACAAGCCGATCGAGTGGATCGGTTGGCGCAGGTCATGGCTGGCCTGGGCCAGGAAGCGGGATTTCTCCTGGTTCGCGGCAATCGCCTCCTCCGAAGCGATGCGGGTTCGGGTCAGCAGGATATGCGCGTAGGCAGGTACCACGATGGTGGTGACGATCAGCATCAGGAACAGGTAGGGCTGGCCACGCCAGAACGGCGTGAGCAGGAAAATCACCACCAGGGTCGACAGCGCGATAACGGTTGCCAGCGCCAGGTAGCGCGAGCCGAAGCGCATGCCATTGCCCAGCGTGACCCAGAGCAATGCAGCGTAGACCGGTAGCGTGCCTTCTCCACCCACGATCAAGGCGAAGGCGAGGCTTGCATAGTCGAGGGTCATGGCAAAAAGACGACGCAGGAAGAAGTGCCCGGGCCAGCGCTTGATCGCCATGCGCAGCGGGACCGCGACGCCGAAGAAAAAGGCCATGTACCACAGGATCGGTACATAGGTATCGAAGTCACTGGCCAGACAGGCCACCACAATGACGTAGAGTGAAGCGCAGGCCCCGACCGTCAATCTCAAGGTAGCCTGATCAAGCTCGCTATTCTTTTCCGTCATAGTCACTGGATTATTCCAACATGAAAGGTTGTTTCAAACTTGAAACCCAAGGGGGCAGTTTAGGTTACGATTCGTGAACTGGAAGATCAGAAGGATCTGAAGCATGACGTGCAGAGTTATTGTGGCAGATGACCATCCCTTGTTTCGTGAAGGTATGTTGAGAACCATCGAACGGCTTCTGCCGAAGGCCACCATAGAACAAGCTGGCAACCTGGATGAAGTATTGGCGCTGGCACGTTCAGGGATGGAAGTGGACTCGCTGATACTCGACTTGCGCTTTCCCGGGATCAAATCGCTGCAAGTGATCGGCCAGTTGCGCAGTGAGTTCAAACGCACCTCGATCATCGTGGTTTCAATGATGGATGATGTCGATGTTATTTCCCAGGTGATGGCGCTGGGTGCCGACGGCTTCATCGGCAAGAATATCGACCCCGCCGGTATTGCCGAGGCCATCATGGCAATACGCGAAGGCGAAGTGGTGGTGAAGTATCAAGCCGAAAACGCGATCCTGGACGATGCACTTTCCCAACTGACCGCGCGCCAACGGCAAGTGCTTGGCTTGATCGCCGCCGGCAAGACCAACAAGGAGATAGCCAGGGACCTGGGCATTTCCCCGTTCACGGTGCGCATCCATGTCTCAAGCCTGCTCAAATCCCTGGGTGTGCCCACTCGCGCCGCGGCTGCGGCGCAGTTTTCCAACTTCCCAGGCAATGGTGGATGGCCGGGAAAACAAGACAGTTAAATGCACAACAGCCACGAATATTAATTGAGTATTACCCTCCCGGCCCGCTTGCGAAGCCATAGCACACTTGTACTATAGCTTCGCCCAGCACTCTCCCCCTAAGCTGTGGACGCTCCATAAAAAGGCTGTTCAAACAGCCAAACATAAAGAAAGCCAACATGCCGTGCGCCGTGCAGTATCACTGTGCCTATTGAAACGTTATGACATGCGAAGCCTATGAATTTAATAATCGATAGGCGGCGCAATGCTGGGTCAACTTCACCGTCTGCACGGTTGAAATGGAATGGTCCTGACACTAACTCAAGGGAAGTCATCATGTCCTTCAAATATGGAAAAACGCTTAGAAATGGATTAGCGCTGTGCGTGCTGGCGGGGGTACTGAACGGTTGTGCAAACACCGGCGACTTGGGTAACTTGATGAGCACCTTGAATCAGGGCACCAAAAAATACGACGTCTCTTACCTCAAGCAAACGATCATTCCAGGCAAGACGACAAAAGGCCAGATCACTCAAATGTTCGGCGCGCCGACGAATGAAGAACTCAATTCGACGAGCTCCAGCAACGAGTCGAACTGGACTTATGAAAAGACTGATGAGGGCCTGGATAAGTACATGAAACTGGCCCATAAGTACGTATCGACCGAAACGAGCCTGAAGATGTACGAAACCGCGGCACAACTGTCCAAGGCGCAAACCGTGGCCAATGACGTCAGCAGCGTGACCGGCACGAAAACGGGCCAAAGCCAGACGCAAGGTTCGGTATTGACCATCTATTTCGTCGATGACGTCGTGAAGTACTACAGGGTCTACTGACGCAATGGCATCGTCCGTTGGGGACAGCATCGAGCCTGTTCCCAACCTTCACCGAGGCTAGCCGCTACGCTTGGAGGCATCAGAGGTCATGCGGTGCCAAAACCAGTGGAAAAGAACAGTGAACTCGAGCAGGCCACATTACGCCTGACCGTCAGCGCCTGTGCGCTGGTGTATATCGTCATCCTGGCCGGACTCTATCCAGAGAACGCCGCGCGCTACGTGCCCATCATTATCTACATCAGCACGTTCATCTTCGTCTCGGTGTTCCTGCGCATGATCATCAAGCGCTGGCCAGGACACTTCTTCTGGCGGCGCCTTTTCACGATGCTGCATGACTATGCCGGCATCGCATTTGCCATGATCGTGGGTGGAGAAGGCACGCTACCGGTCTACGCTGCATTGCTCTGGGTCACGCTGGGCAATGGCATGCGCTTCGGCTCGCGCTACCTGGCGCTGGCGACCGTTATCGCGCTGTCGTCCCTGGTACTGGTTTTCTGGCTGACCCCGTTCTGGCGTACGCAGCCCTACATGTTCCTGATGTTGATCGTCACCACCATCGTGGTGCCCGCCTATGCGCACATTTTGCTCACGCGCACACGCATTGCCTCCGAAGAAGCCATTTCGGCCAATCAGGAGAAATCGCGATTCCTCGCCCAGGCCAGTCATGACCTGCGCCAGCCAATCCACTCCATCGGTCTGTTCACCGCCTGCCTGCGTGACGCCAGGCTGGGGCTGGAAGAATTGCGGCTGGTGGACAACATCGACCGTTCGCTGCACACCGTGTCGCAGCTATTCCGCTCGATCCTCGATATCTACACCCTCGATCACGGTCAACTGATGCCGAAGGCCGACACCGTACACCTGGGCCAATTGCTGCAGGACGTCGTCAAGCAGAACACCGAGGCGGCCCGTTGGGCCGGCGTCGAGCTGCGTCTGCGCGCATGTCCTTATTGGGTCAACGTCAATCCCGGCTTGCTGACCACGATGGTCCAGAACCTGCTGTCCAACGCCCTCAAATACGCACCCGGCCAACCTGTGCTGATCGGCGTGCGGCGCCAGGGCCAGCGCCTGGCCGTGGTGATCTACGACAAGGGGCGCGGCATCGCCACCGAACATTTGCCCGAGGTGTTCAAGGAGTTCTACCGCGTTCGCCATGCGCGCGACAAGGATGTCGAGGGTCTCGGCCTCGGCCTGTCCATCGTCAAGCGCATCAGCCAGATGCTCGACGTCGATATACACATCCGTTCCAAGGTCGGACAAGGCACCCGGGTGGCGATCAGCGGCCTGGAGCCGGCGGCACCACGCCTCATGATGCCCAAGGTGGTGCCCGTCCAGAATCGCCTGGACGGGTTGCGGGTATGCCTGGTCGAAGACGACGCCAACGTGCTGATGGCGACCTCGGCGCTGCTGGAAAAATGGGGATGCGAGGTTGAGGCCCACAGCGACGGCGAAGGGCTGATCAGCGATTGCGACATCGTCATCGCCGATTTCGACCTGGGTACGAAAGTCTCGGGCGCCGAATGCATTGCCGCGCTACGCGAGCAGCGCGGCTGGCAAGTCCCGGCGCTGGTCATCACCGGGCATGAGATCGCGCGGATACGCCAATCGCTGCAAAGCCTGAATATCTCGGTGCTGGCCAAGCCCGTGCGACCGCCAGAGCTGCGAGCGGTATTGCTTGAATTGGTCAAGCGCATGGATCGCAAGGGCGAGGACCCAGCTCACCTCAACCCACCCAGCCGATAGCCGTCTTGGGAATCACCTCGGATTCGTCGAGCTTGGACGCAAACATGCTCACCGCCTCGAGCGCATCCGTGGTTCCGTTCCTGATTTGCACGATGACCGAGCCGGCCTGGTCTGCCAGGGTTACACCGCGCAATGCGCCTTCATGAGTCACGTTCATGCTGGCGACGGCGTCGCGGGTTTCTGAGAGGATCATGCCGATCATTTCGGCAATCTCCGAGGTGGAGCGACTGGTGCGCCCGGCCAGTTGCCGGACCTCGTCGGCCACCACCGCGAAGCCCCTCCCCTGGTCCCCGGCCCGCGCGGCTTCAATGGCCGCGTTGAGGGCCAGCAGGTTGGTCTGGTCGGCAATGCCGCGAATGGTGTTGACGATGGCCGTGATCTCTTCCGAACGCGCGCCCAGCTGCCCAACCAGACGCGCGGAAGAGCCAATGTTGTCGGCGATCTCGCGCATCTCCTTGGCGGTCTGGTGGATCACCTGAGCGCCCTGTTCAGCCACGCGTTCGGTCTCGGCGGAGATATGGTACGCACGGGAAGCGCCGCGCGAATCCTCTTCGAATTTCTCCACCCGCTCGCTGATGTCACTGGCGAACTTCACAACCTTGCACAACTTGCCTTCGGCGTCGAAGACCGGGTTGTAGCTGGCTTCCAGCCAGACGACTTTGCCGTTTTTGCCGAGGCGCTTGAATTGCCCGCTGAAAAACTCGCCGGCGTTGAGACGGCGCCAGAAATCACTGTATTCGGAGCTGCCGACCAGGCTCGGTTCGCAGAACATCCGGTGATGCTTGCCCTTGATCTCCGCCAACGTGTAATTCATGACATTCATGAAGTTTTCGTTGGCGGTCAGGATGTTGCCGCCCAGGTCGAACTCGATCACTGCCATGGCCCGGTCAAGTGCCGCCAGCCGGGCACGTGTTTCTGCCTCGCTGGCGACCTTGGCGGTGACATCGAGTGCGTACTTGACCACCTTCACGACGCGGCCTTGCTCATCCACTACCGGGTTATAGCTGGCTTCCAGCCACACGTTCTGGCCTTGCGCGCTGCGGCGCTGAAACGTGCCGGAAACGAATTGACCGGCGCGCAACTGGTTCCAGAATTCACGGTATTCGGCGCTGCCCACCAGCGCTGGAGTGCAGAAGTCCCGATGGGACAGGCTGGCCAATTGATCCGCACGGTAGCCCATCGTGGCGAGAAAATTCTCGTTCGCCCGCAGGACCTTGCCATCGGGACTGAACTCGATAACAGCCATCGAGCGCTCCAGGGAGCCGACGAGTCCCTTGTATGTTGCCAATTCGGCCGTCCTAGCCGTCAGTTCATTTTTTAGTGTTGTATTAAACATGACGTACCCTCGATGAACCCTGAAAGCAAGCGGACCTCGTTCTTATATCGGCTCGCTGACTGACGGCTGAACGGCACGGTGTAATCATGTTTCGGCGCCAAACCCCGCCGAATCCATCAACCAGGTTCTAAAGGCCTGCACTTTTGGGGTGTCGGCTGTTTCATGCGGGCTCACGAAATAGAAGCCGAGTTCAGATTTCAATCGCAGATCGAAGGGGGCAACCAATCGCCCGGCCTTCAGGTCGTCCTCGACATAAGTTGAACGCCCGATGCAGACCCCCAGGCCGTCAACCGCAGCCTGAACAGCCATCATGGCAAGGTCGAATGTCAACCGGCTGCCTTCGGCCAGTTTTTTCGGTTGGCCGGCGGCACTCAACCAGGCACTCCAGTCATCGTGGGTCACCCCGCTGACCTGCAACAAAGTGTGCTGGGCCAGATCGTGCGGATTCTCCAAGGCTGCCGGACCTTGCAGCAGCCTGGGGCTGCACACCGGAAAGATTTCGTCGGCCATCAGCCAGTCAGCCCGCAACCCCTTCCAGTCGCCGGAACCGTAACGAATGGCCGCATCGACGCCGCCTTTACGAAAGTCCACCCGTTCGGTGGATGCTGTAACGCGCACATCAATGTTGGGATACGCCTGCTGGAAAGACGCCAGTCGCGGCAACAACCATTTGGAGGCAAATGAAACCAGGGTACTGATCGTCAAGACGCTGTTATTGCGGCTCTCCAGCAACGTCTGCGTGCAATAGCGCAACTCATGGAATGCCGCACGAACGCCAGGAAAATAGTCATGGCCTTCATTTGTCAGCGCCAGGCCATCCTTGAGCCGCAGGAACAAGCGCACGCCCAGTTCCTCTTCGAGCCGGCGGATTTGATGGCTGATGGCGGTTTGTGTGACGTTCAGCTCTTCTGCGGCCTTGGTAAAGCTCATGTGCCTGGCGGCTGATTCGAATGCTTTCAGGCCATTGAGGGAGGGTATTCGGGTGGCCATGGAGGTCTGACTTACTCATGAGATTTTGTCATACGCTAGCACCGAAGATGTCCTTTGAAAATGCTCCAGCCCTCGTGGATTCTGGCGGCACGTCCCCCAAGCTTGAGGAAACCATGAAACTGTACTTCGCCCCCATGACCTGCTCATTGTCCCCGCACATCGTGCTGCGGGAATTGGGCCTGCCCTTTGAATTGATTCGGGTCGACAACAAGACCAAGCGAACCGCCGATGGGCTCGACTTCCTGACCATCAACCCCAAGGGCTACGTGGCAGCCTTGGTGCTGGATAATGGTGATGTCCTGACCGAGGGTGCCGCCATCGTCCAGTACCTGGCCGATCTGGTTCCTGCAAATGCACTTGCGCCGGCCAGCGGCACCTGGGAGCGGGTCCGCCTGCAGGAATGGTTGAACTTCATCACATCCGAGATCCACAGCGGATGTGCGCCGCTGTTCAACGCCGATATTGCAGAGCCGACCAAGGCCATCTTCAGGGCAAAACTGTTCAGGCGCCTGGATTACCTCAGCCAGGCCCTTGAACAACAGGATTACCTGATGGGCACCTTTGGCCTGGCCGACGGCTACTTGTTCACCGTCTTGAACTGGCTGCCGTTGTTCAATATCCAGATCAGCGACTGGCCGGCACTGGCGGCGTTCATGGCGCGAATCGCCGCACGCCCCAGCGTCCGGGCGGCCATGGCTGCGGAAGCGGCATCCACTCTCAGTGCGATCTGACCCACCGCTATCGCGAGCAGGCTCTCACAGTTTTGGTTCGGGTGTCAGCAGATCGGATACCCACCGCTCCCACAGTTCTGCTTCGGGTGTTCACACAATTGATGCCCAGCGCCAATCCCTGTGGGAGCGAGCCTGCTCGCGATAGCGGCGGCACAGCCACGCCAGGCCCCTCCTCCCCGCGCACTTGTGCTAAAAAGCACCGTTATCGTTCTGAGTTCCGGTCATGGCCCTTGCTTCACCTCCCGATCTGACGGACACGACGCATCTTGTTCAACCGCTTTCCCGCACCTACCCACCCGGGACGTTGATCGCGCCTCATCATCATGAATGGGGCCAGCTTCTCTATGCCCAAAGTGGCCTCATGTGGGTCGATACACCCGGTGCTGCGCTGCTGGTCCCGCCGCAGCGCGCGGTGTGGCTGCCGCCGCGGGTCACACACGGGATCCGCGTGGTTTCGCCCTTGGAGATGCGCAATCTCTATTTGCGCGTCGAACTGGCCATGAGCGTGGGGCTTGAGCTGCAAGTGCTCGAGGTCAGCAAGCTGCTGCGCGAGCTGATCATCCGTCGAGTGGCGCTGGGTAATCGCCCTGATCCTGCGTTGCGTGATGCCTTGGATAACCTGCTGGTGCTGGAACTTCGCCAACTGCGCTCGGCGGTGCTCAAGGTGCCCATGCCTGCCGGCGGGGATCGACGCTTGCGCAACTTGTGCGAGACGGTGCTCGAGGTCCCCGGACTGGCCATGTCCTTTGAGCAGCACGCCGAGTCGGTGGGGGCCAGCACCCGCACTCTGGCCCGGTTGTTCCATGCCGAGCTTGGCCTGACGTTCACCGAATGGCGACGCCAAGTGCAACTGGCCCACGCAGTCGCCGCACTCCTGGAAGGCGACTCGGTGGGGACGATAGCGACGCGGTTGGGCTATACGCTAAGCAGTTTCAGCGAGATGTTCCGCCGCTCCCTGGGCGTTGCACCGTCGGCGTATAAAAACGCGATGGCATCAAGGGGTTTTGTCCGATAGACGAAACTCTCTGGCGGGTTCGCTATCGGCCCGAACGCTATCCTCGATGCACATTTCGTCGAGGAGTATTGCAGCTTGAAAGCCCTACAGTTTTCCGCCACCGGCAGCTTGGACCACCTCTGCCTCGTTGACTTGCCGACACCCGTCCCGGGCCCCGACGAGGTCCTGATCCGGGTCAAGGCGGCCGGGCTCAACCCCAGCGATGTTAAAAATGTCGAGGGCCGCTTTCCCTACACCACCTTGCCCCGAGTGCCCGGCCGTGATTTCGCCGGGGTGGTTGAGCAAGGCCCGGCACATCTGCTCGGCAAAGCGGTCTGGGGAACCGGCAAGGGCCCAGGCTTCCTGCGTGACGGCTCCCATGCGCAATACCTCACGGTTCCGGCAAGTGGCGTGGCCCTGAAGCCTGAGCGTTTGTCCTTCGTCCAAGCAGCGGCTATCGGCGTGCCTTTTACCACCGCCTACGATGCCGTTGAACGATCCCACGTGCAGCGCGACACGACGTTTTTAGTGATTGGCGCCAATGGCGCGGTAGGCAGCGCAGCGCTGGCCCTGGCGAAGGCCCGCGGTGCACGCGTGCTTGCGGCGGTACGGCGACCGGAGCGGGTCGCCGAGCTGCAAGCCAAAGGCTACGACGTCATCGTGACCAGTGCGCCCGGCAGCCTGGCAGAGCAGGTCAACGCGGTGTTTCCGGGTGGAGCGCAGGTCATCTTCGACACCACTGGCTTCTGGCTGCAAGAGGCCGTATCGGCATTGGCCAACTTCGGTCGCATTGCGTTCATTGCAGCCCCGCCCGATGGGATGGTGCACTTCCCCGCCCTGGCGCTCTATCGCAAAGGCGGCATCTTGATCGGCGTGAATTCGCTGCTTTACGACAACACCGATTGCGCCCGGATGCTTGAAGAGTTTGGCCAACACTTCGAGGCAGGCGTCATCGACGCTCCCACGGATATCCTTGAAATCCCCCTGGTGGACGGCAAGGCCCAGTACGCGCTGATCGCCCAGGGCAGCAGCGCAAAAGCCGTACTGGTGCCCTGACCCAGAATGGCTCGGTTTATTCGCTCAAGGCCTGACTGAAGGACGTATCGATAATCCCGGAAGTGGCCAGCGGCGCCGGCAGCGCCTTGGCCTTGAACAGGAAGTCCGCCGTGCTTTATCGGCATCAGCCAATCAGATTCGCATACACCGGCTGGTCGATATTCCCACCGGACAGAATCACCGCTACCCGTTTGCCCCGCATCGTTTCACGCTCCTGCATGAGCGCTGCCAAGGCGGCGGCGCCGGCACCCTCGGCGAGGTTGTGGGTGTCGGTGTAATACGCCCGCATGGCTCCGGCAATTTCAGCGTCGCTGACCGCTACGATTCGCGCCGCCGCGGCCCCGTAGATGGCAAAGGCCTCGGGAATGGGTCTGCGCACGGCCAGACCGTCGGCAAAGGTATTGGCCGAATCGGTCTCGCAGAGGGTGCCCGTTTCAAACGACAACTTCGCTGCCACGGCCTCGGTGGACACCACGCCCACCACCTGGGTCTTCAAGCCCAAGGCATCGCGGGCGGCGATGACCGCGCAGATCCCCGAGCCACAGCCTATCGGCACATAGACGGTGTCCAGGTCCGGCACCGCGTTGAACAGCTCAAGCCCGTAGGTCGCCACGCCCTTGACCAACTCGGGATGGAACGGCGGCACCAGGTACAGGCCATGCACCTGGGCCAGGCGTGCAGCCTCTTCACGGGCCTCATCGAAATCGCGGCCATACTCGACCACCTCGCCACCAAAGCCACGCATGGCGTTGTTCTTCTCTACCGAGTTACCGTGCGGCACGACGATCAACGCTTTCAAACCCAATGCGCTGGCCGCCAGCGCCAGGCTCTGGCCATGGTTGCCGCGAGTCGCCGTGACGATGCCTTTTGCCTCTGGGTGCTCACGCTTGAGCCAATGCACGAAGGTCAGGCCGCCGCGCACCTTGAAGGCCCCCGTCGGGGTGTGATTCTCGTGCTTGACCCACACCGTGCAACCCAGCCGTTCAGCCAGCAAGGGCCAGGCATACTGGGCGGTGGCGGGCATGACTTGGTAGAGGTGATGGGCAGCTTGCTCGATGTCGTCGCGGGTCAGTGTGTGCATGATGGGCCTCCGGGTTTTGCCCAGTCTAATCAGGGCACCACCGCCAGGCTTTCAGAAAACTGACCTGACTTTCAGGCCCTCTCTTCACTACTATGCTGTTCATGAACCCTCGAAACCGCCAACAGCCGCCCCAGTCCGAACCGGTCCGTCGCATCGAGGCAGGGCCCTGGGCGATCGAATTGCTGCCCGGCTGCGCCTACGCCACCCGCTATGTCGCCACCCAGTCGGCGATCGGCTTTGCCTTCGACAGCCAGCGCGGCGTGCACGCCATCGGTAGCGACCGCATGCAGCCCTTCGAGGCGATCCCCAACGGCCTGGCATTCGTCCCCGCCGAATGCGACGTGTTCTCCGAATCCCCCAGGGGCGGTGAATACCTGCGGGTCGTGCGCACCGACGGTATGGCATTGCCGGGAGAGCATGCGTTCAACAACCGCATTGACCCGCAGGCCATCACCCTCGCGCTGAGAATGCGCAGCGCACTGCTGCGGCCCACCGCAGAGGATGACTGGGAGGCCTGGACGCTCGGACTGGCTGAACGGCTGAAGGCCCCCAAGACATTTTCGGTACACCCCCACGGCTCCATCACGGGCGGGCGAATGCGCCTGCTCGACGAGTTCATCGACGCCGGTCTCGACGGTCCGCTGGGGGTCAAGGAAATGGCCGGGCTGCTTGGCTTGTCCGAAGGGTATTTCATGCGGGCATTCAAGGATGCCACCGGCAAAAGCCCACACAGCTACCTGATCGACCGACGCCTGGCCAAGGCACGGGCGCTGATGCGTGACTCAGCCGCCCGACTGACCGACATTGCGCACAGCTGCGGCTTCAACTCCCAGGCGCACATGACCACGCTGTTCAAGCAACGCCTTGGCGTCAGCCCGGCGCAGCTGCGCGGGTATTCGAGGCCCTGAACGAGCGGGGACAAGCCGCCGTTACAGGTCACCTGAGACGCGAAGTGGCACCCCAGATCAAATTGCCATCAGATGGCCTTGCAAAAACACTCGGGCCGTCTAGATTCAAATCTGTTGCCAACCACATCATCAACCACACCTGAGAGCCCTTCGGGCGAGAGCATCTATTGGCCTAAAACACACACTTGGCGTTGCTTTCAATTACTGACACGGAATCAGTCAATAACAACAAGAGGGATGCTTGATGAAGCATGGCCGTGGGTATCGTTCGCTCTCGCAAAAAGGCGCAGCCGGACATTTCTGGCTGTCATTGGTTTGCTTTTCAGCCCTGGTGATCGCCAGCTTCTTGCTGTTCGAACAACAGATCCAGGACTTCCTGACCCATCTCAACCTGTACCTGCCCTCGACGCCCGCGCAGAAACTCAACCTGGCGTTGCTGCTGATCGCCCTGCTGGCGCTGGACGTGGTGCTGCCCGTGCCGTCGAGCATGGTCGCGCTGCTGGCTGTGGCCATGCTCGGCAGCGTAGGGGGTTACCTGGTGATTTTCGTGGGTCTGTGCCTGGGCGCCGGGCTGGGCTATGCACTGGGGGCCGGCTACTTGCGTCTGTTGTCCGGCCGCCTCGGCCTGCATCAACGCCAGCCGGGGCAACTGGCCTACCGATTGGGCACACTGTCGTTGATCTGCCTGCGCGGGGTCCCGGTATTGGCGGAAACCTCGGTCGTCGCCGCCGGTATGCAACGCTACCCACTGCGCGCGTTCATCCTGGTCACCACCCTGGCCAACGCCGGCCTCGCATTGGCCTACAGCGCCATTGGCACCTTTCTCGTCGAGCAGAACGCACTGTTGGTGACGCTGCTCGCCAGCATGGTATTGCCCGGGCTGTTCATCGCCGGGTACAGCCTGTTCAAGAGCCTTCGCCGGCACGACGCGGAACAACCGTTGCACGGGCGCTTCAAGGTCAGCTACGACTACCCGGTGGTGTTCACCGATCATGTGTTCGATCTGCTCAATCCCTGCCTGCACCGCCAACTCATGGCCGGCCACAGGAGCCCCGTCACGGTGTTGATTTTCGCCGATGAACAACTGCTTCGCAGCGCTCCGCACCTGCAGGAACAGATCAACGCCTACTTCGCCAGCCATTTCCCAGACCTGCATCTGCAGGCGCCGCCGATCGCGGTCCCGGCCGGCGAGTCGAGCAAGGAATCACAGGTGTTGCAGCGGCTGTACACCGACATGCTGAAACATGGCTTGGACCGGCACTGCCATGTGCTGGCCCTCGGTGGCGGCGCGGTGCTGGACGCGGTGGGCTACGCCTGTGCCACCTTCCACCGCGGCATTCGCCTGATTCGCATCCCAAGCACCGTGCTCGCCCAGAACGACGCCGGTATCGGTGTGAAAAACGGCATCAACGCCTTCGGCCAGAAGAACTTGCTGGGCGCCTTTTATCCCGCCACCGCGGTCATCAACGACTTTCAATTGCTGACCAGCCTGACCCGGCGCGACCAGATCGCCGGGCTGGCCGAGGCGGTCAAAGTGGCGCTGATCAAGGACCAGGCGTTTTTCCAGTGGATGGAGCAACAGGCCGACGCCCTCGCCCGCTTCGATCATGGGGCCAGTCGCTACGCGATCCGCCGCTGCGCCGAATTGCACCTGGCCCACATCACCGGTGCCGGCGACCCCTTCGAACGCGGTAACGGGCGGCCATTGGACTACGGACACTGGGCCGCCCATAAACTGGAAAACCTCAGTCACCACCGACTGCGCCATGGTGAAGCCGTCGCGGTGGGCATGGCCCTGGATGGACTCTATGCCAATGCCTTGGGGCTGTTGAGCGACAGCGACACCGAGCGGCTGCTGAACCTGCTGCTCAAGCTCGGCTTCTGCCTGAATCCGCCGGAGCTGACCTTGAAAGATGCACGGGGACGCTCGCAGGTTTTGCTGGGGCTGGAGGAGTTCCGCCAGCATTTGGGCGGGCAACTTTCCATCCCCATGCTCAGCCGGATCGGCGAGTCGGTGGACTTGCATGAAATCGATACCGCGCGAATGGAGCAGGCGTTGCAGCGGCTGTCCTCCCAGGTCGATCTTGCGCTCACCCTGAACCAGAGCTGTGCGCAATGAACCAGACGGCACCGAACCTCAAGGCCTGGCTGACGCTCGGCCGCGTGTCCAACCTGCCCACGGTGTGGACCAACACCTTGGCCGCCGCCCTGCTCGCCAGCAGCGCCGGGGCCCTGGCTCCGCCGTCGTCCCTGGTGTGGATCCTGCTGCTGGCGGCGCTGTCGCTGCTGTACCTGGCCGGCATGCTGTTGAACGACCTGTTGGACGCCGACTGGGACCAACAACACCATAATCCTCGCCCCATTACCCTGGGCCTGGTCAGCCGCCAGCACGTACGGCTGGCCACTGCGTTGTTGCTGGTGCTGGCCGCGGCCTCGCTGCTGGGCCTGAGCCGGCTGATCGAGCAGCCGCACTGGCTGCTGGGCAGCGCCACCCTGTTGGTGGGCTGCATCCTCGGTTACAACCTGCTGCACAAGAAATACGCCCACAGCGTCTGGCTGATGGGTGCCTGCCGCTCGGCGCTCTACCTCACCGCAGCGGCCAGTCTGGCGGTGCCACCCGAACCGATCTGGCTCTGCGCCATTTTGCTGGGCGTCTACATCAGCGGCCTGACCTACCTGGCTCGCCAGGAACACCGCAACCAACTGATCAGCCGCCTCCCCCTGCTGCTGATGCTGAGCCCGCTGGCCTTGGCGATCTACGCAGGCAGCGCCTGGTTTTGGCCGGTGCTGCTGTTATGGCTTGGCTGGTTGGGCTGGCATTACTGGCGCAACCTGGCCACCCCTCGGCAACGGCAGGTCCGCGCCTTCATCGGCGCCGGCCTGGCAGCCCTGCCGCTGTTCGATGCCTTGGTGCTGGCCGTGGCTAACCAGCCCTTGGGCAGCCTGTTGTGTGTCCTGGTGTTTTTCCTGCTTCCTCACTTCCAGCGCTGGATCAAACCCACATGAACACGGACGTTACTGCACCGGCCTCGGCGGCTCTCGACATGCGCCACGACTGCCTGAACGAACAACGGCAAAACTTCATTCGTCAGTTCGAAGAAACCGAGCGGCAATGGTGGCGCCAGGCACAGGAGCAACTTGCCCGGCGCCCGGACGCCAACACCGCGGCGTGCTTGAGCAGTCAGTGCAAGCGCCACCTCAAGGAGCGTGCACAGCCCGGCACCGACGGCTGGAGCAACGTCCAGCTGGCGCGGGCGTTGCTGCTGGCCCAGGTGCTGGAGCTGCAGCCCCCTACCGAGCAGGTCCCGCTGCTGCACCAGTTGTTCCTGTGGGGCGACGACCAGGAAAAAGTCGCCACCTTGAAGGCCCTCGACTGGCTCGATAGCCGCGGGGCGTGCGTGGAGCTTGCACGCCAGGCCGGGCGCACCAGCAACAGCCAGGTGTTCGCCGCCCTCGCCCTGGACACCGCCTATCCGTCGCGTCACTACAACGAACAGGCCTTCAACCAGCTGGTGTTGAAAGCGCTGGGCATGGGCCTCGATGTACGACGCCTGATCGGCCTGGCACAACGACAAAGCGTCACCCTCAACCAGTTGGCCCTCGACCTGCTGGACGAACAACTCGCCGCCGAACGAACGGTGTCCGCCGGACTGCCTCACGTGATTGCCTTCGACTTGTTGAGCCCGGCGCAACGTCAGCGCCTGGTCGGCCTGGGCCAGCAACAACGCTTGCCGGCGCAATGGCGCGAGCCCCTGGGCGGCGTTTCGCCGAACTGATGCCCAACCGTCCCCTGCTTTTCTGACGAGGATTCACCATGCCCAAGTACTTCGACCCGCATATCCACATGGTCAGCCGCACCACTGACGACTACCAGAACATGGCGGCCGCCGGCATCACCGGGGTGATCGAGCCGGCCTTCTGGCAGGGCCAGGCCAGGACCAGCGTCGGCAGCTTCATCGACTACTTCGACACCTTGCTGGGCTGGGAGCGTTTTCGCGCCAGCATGTTTGGCATCCATCATTTCTGCACCATCGGCCTGAACCCCAAGGAGGCCAATGACCTGTCGGTGGCCAATGAGGTGCTGGAGATTCTGCCGCGCTACCTGGTGAAAGACGGCGTGGTGGCGGTGGGTGAAATCGGTTACGACGACATCACCCCGGAGGAGGATCGTTTTCTCGCTGCCCAATTGGAGCTGGCCAAGCAATTCAATCTGCCGGTACTGGTGCACACCCCGCACCGCGACAAGATAGGTGGCACCAAACGCACGCTCGCCGTCATTCGCGAGGTCGGGATCGCCGAGCATCTGGTGATCATCGACCACCTCAACGAACTGACCCTGCCCCTGGTGCTGGACAGCGACTGCTGGCGCGGCCATTCCATCTACCCCAACACCAAGATGTCGGAACAACGCATGGTTGCGCTGCTGCAGCAGTACGGCACGGAAAAAATGGTGGTCAACAGCGCCGCCGACTGGGGCATCAGCGACCCGCTCAAGGTGCCCAAGACCGGCCAGGCAATGTTGGCCGCAGGGTTCAGTGAAGCCCAGGTCGAACAAGTGCTGTTCCACAACCCGGTGGACTTTTTTGCCCAGAGCGGCCAGTTGGACAAAGCCCTGGTCAGCACGCCCCTGCCCATCGATCAGCGGCGGCAATGGCAGGACAACTCCGCCCTGCGGGGCCAGGAACCGGTGATCAAATGAGTGCCCGCACGGGTTGGACGGCCACGCAGATCGGCTATTGCAGCAACGTGCACCCGACCCATGACCTGGGCGGACTGCGCGCATCCATCGAACGGCATTTCCAGGCCGTACGCACACTGCGCGGGCTCGACACGCAGGACAGTGGATTGTGGATCAGCGCCCTCGCCGCCGCCGAACTTCAACAAGCACCGACCCGTGCGGATTTCCTCGACCTGCTGCAACGCAGCGGGCTACGCCTGACCTCGCTCAATGGGTTTCCCTACGGCCAATTTCACCAGGGCGCGGTAAAAGCCGACGTCTACCTGCCCAGTTGGGCCGATCCGCAGCGGCTGGCGTACAGCCTGGACCTGGCCCGGTTTCTCGCCCAGGCCCTGCCAGCGGACTGTGCCCAGGGGGTGATCTCCAGCCTGCCGCTGGGCTATGCCGCCCACTGGAGCCCGACGCTACAGCAACGTGCCGAGCAGCAACTGCGCGTGCTCACCGCCGCGCTGGCCCGGCTGCAGCTAGAGACGGGCAAGAAGATCGTGGTCTGCCTGGAGATGGAGCCCGATTGCGTGCTGGAAAACACCGACCAGGCCATCGCCTTCTTTCGCCACTGGCAAGCCACGGACCCGCACCATGAACACCTGGCGCTGTGCTTTGACGTCTGCCACCAGGCCGTGATGTTCGAAGACTGCTATCAAGCACTGGACCGTTTGCGTCGCGCCCAGGTCCCCATCGGCAAGATCCAGTTATCCAATGCACTGATTTGTCGGCTGCCTGAGGACGAGCATCGACGCGAACAGGTGCTCAAGACATTGAGCGGTTTTGCCGAGCCCACCTACCTGCATCAGGTGAAGGCCCGCGATGGGCAGGAGCGATTATCGGCCTGGGCGGACCTTCCCGCGGCCCTGGACGATTGTGAGCAGAACCGCGTCTCTCATCCCGAACTGAGGATTCACTTCCACATTCCGCTGTTCAGCGAGCAGTTGCTGTTGCCCGAACTCAGTGGCAGCCAGGTCGCCCTGGCGCAGACCTTTGACTTTCTGGCCGACCATGAGGATTGGCGCCCCGTACTGGAAGTGGAAACCTACAGCTGGGGCGTCCTGCCCAGCCAGCTACGGCCCACGACCGAGCACGCCCAACTCCAGGGCATCGCGGCGGAGTTGCATTGGGTCGAGGACCAGTTGCAGCAGCGCCGCTTGCTGCAACCCCAAGCGCTGGAGGCCCATGCCCATGCGCTCTGATCCTGTGCGTCAACCACTGCTGCTGATCAACGTGGTCGGCCTGACCCCGGCGTTGCTGGGTGCCGCGACGCCCTGCATCAATGCCCTGTTGAAAACGGCCAGGATGGCCACGCTGCAACCGGTGTTCCCGGCGGTCACCTCGACCGTGCAGGCCTCGATCCTCACGGGACAGCCACCGTCGGAACACGGCATCGTCGGCAACGGCTGGTATTTTCGCGACCAGGCCGAAGTGCGTTTCTGGCTGCAACCCAACGCCCTGATCCAGGGGGAAAAGGTCTGGCAGACACTCAAGCGCCAGTACCCAGGGTTTCGCTGCAGCCAGTTGTTCTGGTGGTACAACATGTATGCGGACGTGGACGCCGCCATTACCCCACGGCCCCACTACCCGGCCGATGGCCGCAAGATGTTCGGCCTGTATTCGGAGCCGGCCTCGTTGCATGAGCGTATCGAACAGCAGATCGGCGAGTTTCCCTTTCCGAGCTTCTGGGGCCCGGCGGCCGGCATCGCCTCGAGTCGCTGGATCGTCGATTGCGCCATTGCCGAATTCCAGCTCAACCGCCCCGACCTGCAGTTGATCTACCTGCCGCACCTCGACTACAGCCTGCAACGCCTGGGACCCGATCACCCGTCGATTGCCGACGAGGTACGCGCCATCGACAGCGAAGTCGGGCGGCTGCTGGACTTTGCCCAAGCGCAAGGCGCGGCAGTGATGCTGCTGTCCGAATACGGGATCGAAGCCGTCACCCAATCCGTGTCCATCAACCGGTTGTTACGTGCCGAGGGCTTGTTGCAGGTACGCCAATCGCTGACCTGGGAATTGCTCGATCCCGGCGCCAGTGCGGCGTTTGCCGTGGCCGATCATCAGGTCGCGCACATCTACGTGAAGCAGGCGCGCGACATCCCCCGCGTCAAGGCGCTGTTGCAACGCCAGGCCGGCATCGAACAGGTACTGGATAAAACCGAACAACAGGCCTGGCAACTGGATCATCCCCGCAGCGGCGAGCTGGTGGCCGTCGCCGCCGCCGGTTACTGGTTCGATTACTACTACTGGTTCGACGAGGGCAAGGCTCCCGACTTTGCCCGCACCGTGGACATCCATCGCAAGCCAGGCTACGACCCGCTCGAGCTGTTCATCGACCCGGCCATTCGCTTCCCGACATTGAAAGTGGCGCGCCGCCTGCTCCAGAAAAAGCTCGGCTTTCGCTACTACATGGACCTGATTCCGCTGGACACCCGCCTGGTCCGCGGCAGCCACGGACGGCTGCCCAAGAGCAAGGAGACCGGCCCGCTGCTCATCACCAATTGTGATCTGTCGTTGCCGCAGCACCTTGAGGCGACGGCAGTGAAGCAATTGCTCCTGGAACACTTCCGGGGGCACCCTCATGCCGATACGGCGAATGCCAAGGAGCTTCCATGCGGCGAACCATTTCCATCACTGTCCTGAGTGCCTTGGCCGGTTTGGCCCAGGCCCAGGACACCAACAACTTCGATTGCGGTAATTTCCTGCAATTCGGATACAACACAGAGCAGACCCGGACCGCGTTCAACAAAAGCCCGGAGACCATGGCCTGGAACTGGTTCGTCTGTTTGAACCAGTCCGACGCCAAGGGTTACAACCGTCAGTGGGAGCTGTTCAAGCCTTCCGATCAGGTCTATCTGGCCAATGGCGCCAACCCCGGTTCGTATGACAGTCGCATGAGGCTACCGGGCGAGGTGCTCCGGCAAGCCAAAGCCCTGGGGCTGGACCCGAACCGTCTCCTGCATAACCTCAACGCGGTACAGCAGGTCGACGGCCTGAGCCTGGCCATGGGCGGCGCCGCCGTGCCTACCACACAACAAGGTCACGTCGTGCGCTTTCAACTGCTGATGGGCCAGGACACCTACAACTACATCGTAAAAACCAATGTCTACAACGTGGATGGTCAAGAGGCCCTGACCAGCGACCTGAATTTTCCGGCCACGGCCTGGGAGTTGAAAGCCGCCTGGCTATGGATCGGCACGGACCCGAACTACAAGCAGCAACTGGAAAAAGATGGCTACTACGTGGCCCAGGCCTACTACGCCGTGGGCACCGGGTACAAGGTCGGCTATGCGGCGTTGAGCGGTTTGCACGTGGTCAACAAACTGACCCCCAACTGGGCCTGGACCACCTTCGAAAACCTCAACAACCCCAAGTACACCGTGACCAAGGACTATCCGCCCAAGCCGATGACAAACAGCACCGGGCCGACAGCGGACGCCATACCGGTCAACGCCCACTTCCAGGCCAATAACCCGAGCCTGTCGAAGTACCAGTTGATCGGCGTGGAATTCCGGCCCATTACCCAGGTCCTGGCGAACTCGCAGTTGGAGTCGGCATTCCAGGACACATCGTCCTGCCTGGCCTGCCACAGCACCGCCGCCTACTCGAAGAACAACGGTTACTTCAGTTTCGCCATCCCGACCTCAGGCGGTCTCACCTACCCCACTACGCCGCCGCCGGAAAAGGCCTTCGTCGGCTACAAAAAACTGGATTTTGTCTGGTCGCTGAAACATGCCCAGTGGAAACGCTAAGGAGAGCACGACATGAGCGTATTGAATTTTCCCCGCATCTATCTCAACGGCGAGATGTTCTGGAACCCGCCGACGGCCAATAACAACGACGTGTACCCGTTGTATGACGCGGTGAAGATGGACATCAACTGGCCGTTCGTGAAGCACTTCGGCATCGACTCCCACAATGCCCCCGACAGGCTGATGCCATGGATCCTCTCGACGCAGCACATGGCTGACATGCCGACCTATGTGCAGCAGGTGCCAGGCAATATCAATCCCAAGCATGACCCGTACATGCCCGCCGAATGGGATCTGTTCGGTGACAACGGTTGCGGTCTGGTGAACTACGGGAAAACCACCTCGACCGTCATCGGCGGCGAGCTGCAGGCCAATACCTACATCGATAAGGATTCGCTGATCGGCGCGCAATACCAATTACTCGGCAGCCCTCTGGGCAGCTCCGCCCCGACCGCGGCGCGCTTCGTGGATATCAGTCCATGGCAGAACACGTTCACAGCATTGTATTTCGACAAACTGGTGCTGGGGGATACGTCCTGCGGCCTGACCCTCAACCGCAAGTATCGGATGATGGATCGTTTCCTGAACTTCAGTTGGGGGGCCCTGGGTAGCCTGGTGAACGTCAGCACCACCTGGCAGACCTGCTTTCCCAAGGAGAACCTGGAATGGGCGATTGGCGACTCGCGTCTGTTGGCCAACCTCAAGCAGCAGATAACGCAGCAAGGGGCCCAGGGCCTGATGTTCCGTTTTTCAACCTACCTGACCTGCTACGACAAGAACGGTGTGTTCAACGATTACACACAGCGCCCCGACACCCGTTCCAACAACCCGGACATCATGGCGAAAGTGCGTGACCTCTACAGGGCAGGTTTGAACAACGTCAACCAAATTTTCTTCAACCCCGCCTACAGCCGCACCTCGGCGGTGCTGGGTCTGTGGTTCGCCAACGAATACCCCACCGCTCCCGCCGGGGTGCGCCTGGTACCCACCCAGCCAGTCTCGGTCGTTCAACCGGGCTACGATGGAAAAAGTGTCCCATTGGGGGTGATCTCGGCGCAGATCACCGGTAATACCCTGTCGCTGGACCTGAGCAACACATTCCCGTGTTATCCCGTGAACGCCACAGACGACATCCTCGTCCCTGAGAAATTCAACGCCGGAGACTACCTGTTGGGCGTGCGCCAGAGGGGACGGTTCACGCCGGCGATCGGTTTCGGCTTCGACCAATACCAGCAATCGGCTTTCGAGCAACGCTCCGGCATCCTCGATCTCACGCTCAACGCCGAAGCCAAGGCACTGCTGCAGTCCGGTCCTCTGCTGCTGCAACAGCGCAACCCGGCCCCGGTCCCTCCGAAGATGGCCGCCGGCCAGCAACTGTGGACCGCCGAAGTCATCGAGAGCGGCAGTTTCATTGATGTCGGTGACCGCAAGACGCTGAGCATCATGGTGCAGAAAAATGGTCAGCCGGCCGCCAACACCACGTTGTATGTCGCGGAGTACGGCAATCCCTACATGGTGACCAGCAGCAATTACTACCTGGCTTTCAGTAATGCGGCCGATTTCACGCTGTTCTACGACAACCCGTCGGACCGTATCAATAACACGGCCAATCTGCCGCAGTTCATCGACGCGCCTACGGTAGCCCTCTATCGCAGCACCGGCAGCGGTCGCCGGCTGACCGACCTGCAGGACGTGCCCGAACCCGCGGGCAACCCGGTCGGGTATCAAGACTTCCTCAAAGCGTCCGGTACGCCGATTGCCATCAACCTGCGCCCCTGCCTGGTCTTCGACAAGGGCTTCAATGACACCGGCACACTGCAGGACAAGAAGGCCAGCAGCGTCAGCTACTCCTACGCCGTCATCACCACCAACGCCCAAGGCATCGCCCAGATAAGCTGCCGGGCAGTGGCACCAGGCTTCCCTACCTTGCGCTTCTTCGTGCAGGAGAACGGCAAAAAACCGGCCATTCCGTTCAGCTTCCCGATCACCCAGGCCTACGTCGACTTCCTCGCACCGATACGGGTGCTGCCCGTGGACATGCAGTTGCAACAGGACTTCATCGACACCTGGAACGCCATCTGCGAAAAAACAAACGCTCCAGAGCTGCTGTGGGACAAGTTCATTTATCCCAAGATCCTGCAGACCTTCTATTACCTGTACCCCATCATGAACAAGTTCATGCCACTCAATTCCCGGACGCGCGTGGAGGGCGCCATCGACCAATTGATTTTGCTGATCAGCAAGGATTACCAGGACCATAGCACCCTTGCGATGCCCATCACCCGGGACATGTCCCAAAGCCGCCGCGCCGTCCTGGAGCTGTGGGCCAAGCGCCTGGTGAAGCTCAACTATCCGCCCAAGAAACTCAGCATGAGTGACTACAACGGCCTTTGACGATTTCACCCAGGATCACCGGGTGGCGAGCCCGCCGCCCGGCACTGCACAGGAGTGTCGATATGAAAGCCTGCATTTTGAGCCGACTGTTGTTACTGATCCTGTTGTTCAGTCCGGGGCTCTTTGCCCAACAGGACAGCGGCGCGGTGTACTTCACCATGGGGGTGCACAACACCGAGGGCTGCAACGAACAGAATGGCAACTGCATCGCCAAGCGCGCCCCGGGCGACCCTTCCGATCCGTTTTTTCCGGCGTTCTGGATCAGCGATTGGACCATGTACCGGGTGATGCACAACTACGAAAAAAACCCGCCGCCCTACAGCAGTCCCCCCTCCACCCTGACCCCGGCGGACTACACCGTCTCTCGAGGAACCAGCTACTACGACACGGCCTATATCCCGGCCGATGGCGACGGTTTCGGTGCGATGATGGAGCACTATGAGAAGTACTGCCTGCCGATCTTCCCGATCAAGAACAACAACTACACCTGCTCCTTCGTGTCCCTGGGCAACAAGGCGTACTTCTTGACCTACCCGCAGGATCGCCCCAAGGACATGCCTGCCTGCTGCATGTTCTCGCCCATGAATCATCCGCCGCGGCAAGACTTCATCCAGCACCTGCCCTACAGCGCCGAGCGCAGCCAAAACCTCGACGGTAGCGTGCAGGCCTACGCGCTGGATCTTCAATCGCCGCAGGGTCCGATCCTGTTTGGCTATGCCTTCTACAAAAAGATGTCGGGACAACCGCCTTACCGGCAGCCCCAATCGTTCTTTTTCTCCGGTGACACCAGCGTCGCCAATGCCCCGATCGTCAGCCAGAACTACACCAACTTCCGCATCGCCAAACCGGACCCCGCCCAGACCTGGGCGCAGGTGGCCGCGATGTGCCCGGCGAATCCACCGCCCTGCCAGTTGTTCGAGCCACCGGCTTCACAGAGCAACGGCCAAAAGGCGCAGTGGAACAAGCTCATGCAGCGCAAACCCTGACCAATGACGAAGGATCGCCATGAACACTTCACTCCGTTTCATCCTGGTACTACTGGGTCTGGCCAATCTTCCGGCCCTGGCCCTGGAGCAATCCCAGGAGCAATCCATGCCACGGACGCAGGCCTCGAACCTCAATTGCCAACCTCCCAGCACGGCGCCGGCGGCCACCGCCAGCCAGGACCTGTTCGATCAATACAGCTGGCAGTTGTTCATCGCCGTGAACTGGCCCGCCCAGTCGGGGCAGCGCGGCGATCCCGATTGCAGCAAACAACCAGGGGACCCTGGCTACACCGTCTGGCAGACCTACAAGACCGTGGAAGAAATTTTCCTGCCACGGGGGGCCGACCCAGGCCCCTGGAACACCCCGCAGCTGGCCAAGAGCCTGGGCATCATCAACATCGCCGCGCTGAAGAACAGCTCCCAGGTAAATGCCGTCGACCAGGCCGTCGGCGGCTGGCTGATCGACCAGGCCGGCAACCCGACCTACTACGACATCTCGGCCAACGAGACCTCCTACAACTACATCGTCGCCAACCAGTTCTATAACGCCGATGTGGTTTCCAAAGCCGACAACATCCACTTCCCCTATGGGGTCATCGAGGTCAAATCGAGCTGGCGCATCCTCACCACGAATGACAACGCCAGCCGCTACCTGACCATGCTCGCGCGCGTGGCCACGTTCGACGACCAAGGCCAGCGCAACGGTGTCACCGAGGCCTACCTGGGCCTGGTGGGGTTGCACATCATCACCAAGGTGAACGGCTATCCGCAGTGGATCTGGTCGACCTTCGAGCAGATCGACAACGTTGCGCCCAAAGCACTGGTGAACGGTGTATGGGTCGACCAGCCGGCATCCGGCACGGCCTATTCCTACTTCAACGCCAACGCCCCGGCAGCCACGCTCAACCAGTCGCCCTGTGACTGGCAGACCCAGGGCGCGCACCTGGTCTGCGTGCCCAAACCTGGCACCACCTTCCAGACCCCGAACCCGTTGAACCGGTTCACCCCGATCGCCGAGATCACCAACGAGGTCAACGCCCGTTACCGCAGCGACCCGGACCTGCAACGCAGCGTGTTGAAGTACTACCAACTCATCACCACCCAGCGCCCGCTGATGCCGGACAACCCCAGCAACCCGCTGGGCCAACCGACACCGGCCCTTTCGGCCAACGTGACCATGGAAAGCTATATCCAGCCCAACAGCAGTTGCATGAACTGCCACTCCATGGCGACACCGGTCAAGAGTCCCTATAAATCCGATTACTCCTACCTGTTCAAATTCGCCAATGCACCTGTCGGCAAAACCATCAAGGACGAGGAATAACTCATGAGCATCCTGAACGGACCACGGCTGAACTTCTGGGGCGGCATCCGCACGGACGTCAGCCTGCCGAACAACTCCCCGACCATTCCCTACGATGGCAACGATGACTGGCCGCTCTTCGACCTGACCACCTCGACCCTGGCGCCGGGCGCCGAGCCCTACACCGATGACCAGTTGAACAACATGATCAATGCCCCCACCGGCAACTACTACACCGCCGGTGGCTGGAACCACTACGGGCAGCATGTCGTCGACATGCAGAACGCCTTGATCAGCTCCCAGGGCGAACCCGGCAGCATCACCACCACCGGCGACCTGGTGGGCCAGGCTGTGTACCTGCTCGGCTCGGTGGACCCGGTGACCGGCCAGGGGCCCGTTTCCGGTCCGATGATGGTGGACCTGGACCCTACCGCCTCGACGACGACCCAAATCTTCGTCGGCGGCCTGCAAATCGGTGGCAACGACAACATCCAGTTGCTGATCCGCAGCAACACCGTGTGCAGCAGCTTCGACGTGGCGGGACGTGTGTTGCTGCCGAAAAAGATGGACGCACCGGGCTCTTTCCACGCCAGCGGCACATTTCAACTGACCTTCCCGTTGAGCAGCATTGTCAGTTGGAACCAGAACAGCAGCGGCCTGCGCTCGATCATCCAGGCACCGGGGGCAACGGGCATCGTCCTGCGTTTCGTCATGTTCGAAATGTGCCCGACGATGACCACCGAACAACTGGACGCCGACTATGCTGCCGGCAAATACACGCCCAACCCGAGCATCGGCCGGGTCATCGGCACACTGGCCCCGGCCTTCGCCGACGAGCCGCTGAACTGCCAGCCGGGCCGGCAACTGGTCAACCAGAGTACGGGCAATGCCGGCTACGCCGACCTGGACAACACCGGTTACCTGAGCATCGACATGGTGAACGTCATTCCGAAGGAAACCTTCCGGGCCGTCAGGGATGACATCACCAGCCCGATCGGGCCCAACGCCGATTACGGGACCGTGACCATCAGCGCCGGCTCCACCACCCTGACGACCCTGGAGCCGACCAGCCGTTATCTATTCGACTACTACGTGTACGGCGGTATCGTCGACCTGCCCCTGACTGCCGACCAGCTACAGGCCGTTCGGACCTCTGCCCTGGCTATCACGGCACCGGGCAAGGTCGCCGGCACCACGTTGCAAGCCACCGAGTCGACCTATCGGATCTATGCCGACCAGCGCAACGTCTACCTGGAGGACTACCCCAACGGCCTGTCGATCACCCTGCAGGTCAGGTACCTGGGCGGAGCGGTCCCCAGCGCCACCGAAATCGGCCTGCAAGCGGCGGCTCCCGCCGTCTATGACCAGCCGCAATACTGGGACTTCCTCGACTTCCCTGATTCGTTGACCGTCGGCAGTGGCGAGCTTTCTGTCAGCTTCCCGGTCACCCTCAAGCCCGGCAGTGCCGCCCAGGCCGGTTTCGTCGCCCTGACCTGCACCGCCAACGGCCTCGACAGCAGCGCTTACTTCACCAACTTTCGCAAATACGCCCAGACCGACTTCGGCATTCCCCAGGGCACCACCATCACCTGGCCGCTGATGTACCCTAACGTCCTGCGTTTTCACTACCTGGCCTTCCCCGCCATGTCGCGCTATATCCCGCTGAATCAGCCCGACGCCATCATGGGCGCCAAGAACCCCATCCTCGCCCGCACCTCGGACGCCTACAAAGGCACCACGCTGTTCATGCCCGTAGTGCGCTCGATGTCGCCCTGCCAACGGGCACTGCTGCGGGCCTATCTCACTGGTGAACCGTGGCAACCGCCGCAATGAGCGCGTCCTCCCTTCTGTTCACGGATGTTGTTCACGGAGAGAACCTATGCCCGTTCCCCTTCAGATCCCCGCACACCCCGGGGAAAACCTGCGCCCCAGCACCTTTGTCGCCGAGGACCTGCTGAACCCTCGCGGCCTTTGCCTGCAAGCCGACGGCAGCCTGCTGCTGACCGAAGCGGGCTCGGGGTTGCCCGACCACCCCTTCAGCGGCCGTATCAGTCGACTGCGACCGGATCCGCACCAGCCCGGCGCCTACCTGCCCCGCGAAACCCTGGCGCAAGGGTTTCGCGCCATGAACATGCAGGCGCGCATGCTGCGCGATGAAATCATGGGGGTGTCGGACATCGCCTGCGGTGACGGACGCTGCCTGGTCAGCCAGACCGATTATGTCGCGGGTTCCAAACTGCTGGACCTGCAATTCACACCACCCGAACCGGTTTTTCATAGCCGTGGCAACCTGAATGCGCTGTGCTACCACCCGACCCGCCGCAGTTGGCTGGCCGTCAAGCCCGATACCAATCAGCTGGTGGAGTTCGTCACAGGCCAGCAAGAACGCGTGCTGGCCCAACTGCCCGAACTGGATCAAGGCCAGGAGGCCGTTCCCGTGACCCTTGTGTACGAACCGGCGACAGACGCCGTGCTGATCAGCCTGTTCTCGGGCGAACTGCACGGCGACCCGAGCCGCAAGGGCATCGACTTTGCCGAGAAGGCAGGCCAGGTGATCCGGGTCTGGCCCGCCAGCGCCAGGATCGAGATCCTGATTCGCGGCCTGCAACTGCCCACCGGGCTGGCACTGCGTCCCAACGGGAACTTGCTGGTGCTGGAACTCTGCGAGCGCCTGCAACAACCCCTGCCCCCTGACTGGAACGGCGAACCCCTGCATGGCGGCTTTACCCGGTTCAGTGGGCGACTGCTGAGCTGCGACTTGCAAACAGCCCAGGTCACCGTGCTCGCCCGCGACCTGGATACCCCTTCCAACCTGTGCCTGTTACCGGACGCGGTACTGGTCAGCGAGGGCATGGGCCTGGTCGGGCGACCATTGCCTACGTCCGAGAACAACGTAGTCCCTTTGAAGGGCAGGCTTCGTCGGGTGCAACTCTGAACGAACGCTAAAGGCCGAAGGCAAAAAGGGCGCTTATCCTTCACGGGATTGGCGATGGACGAAAATCTTGCAGCCGCCCCAAAAAATGTGGGAGCGAGCTTGCTCGCGATGACGGTTGTACGGTCAATATCGATTCACGGGACGGTCGATCCAGGCAGCGGTATTCGCGAACCAGATGCTGGACACCCGTCGCTGGCCTATCACCAAGGATAGCGGAGGACTACAGGGGCTCTGCAGTCTGGATGAGCGAGTTCAACACCAGCTTGATTTCAACAGCCGGGTCTTTATGCCCTTGCAATATCAGGCCTTCCGCCAGGGCGGTGAAGGTTTTGGCAAGTGCGGCGCAGGCCAGGGGCGGCTTCTTGCCGGCATGATTGAATATGATGGTAATCAACTTGCCCAAGGCCTCGCTGTTTTCCTCATGCAAGTCGTAGTAATGCTGCGAGAATTCTTCATCGCGCAGGGCGATCAATTGCAACTCGGCATCGAGGATCGCACAGCGGGTATTGTTCTTCAGCGTATCGATATAGGCATTCAAGCCGTGGCTCAACTGCTCCGCCGAATAGCCCGATGCCAGGGTCGTACTCAGTCGGTCGATCTCAACTCGCTTGAAGCGTTGAGTCAACTGCAGCAGCAAGTCCGATTTACTTGAAAAATTTGAAAAAAAGGCGCCTTTGGAAAAGCCCGCCTCCTCGGTGATAACGTTGACGCTGGCGGCATGAAAGCCTTTTCGGATCATCAGCTCGGTGGCTGTGTCGAATAATTTGTCTCTTGTTACTTGCTGACTCTCTTCTCGACCTAGTCTCTTTTTAATCACGCCCTCGGCTCCTTTGGCCAAACAAGATAGCTATGTGTAACTGGATGCAACGAATTGACTACTCGCTGTACGGAACCCGTTCTCGCCATCATATCTTATACGCGCCATATCCAATCATTTACATTTTAACTTTCAAAAAGTGCCATGTATGTGCCATGTAGTTGGAACAGCCGGAAGGGCTCGCTAGATGGGCTACCCGCTACAGTTTTGCGCTGGGATATGGGTGAATCAAGATCGTCGTTTCGCCCCATTTGATGAGCCCCTATCGTCCCTTTGAGCGGCTCAAGCCGGCTATTTTCCTGCGCCTTCACCACACGCTGGAACGTGAAAAATCGCGTATGAAGCCCGGCACAGAGGCTTCCGTTCGACAATCCGACGAAATACCACTTGATTTTCAGATACCGAATGGTTTTTACTTGCGCCGTTGGTGGAGCCCAACGCCTGATCAGCGCACCGAGTCAGTGACACCGTTCTCGATGCAATGTCAGGTCACCTCACAGGAGCGGGATTTTAATGGAATATGCCTTCGTTACAGGCGCTACTGGCCTGCTCGGAAATAATGTCGTTCGTGCGCTATTAAAACGAAACATCAAAGTCAAAGCGCTGGTTCGCTCCGTAGAGAAAGCCAGGAAACAGTTCGGCAGCCTACCCGTGGAGTTGGTCGAAGGCGACATGCTTAATGTCGAGGCCTTTGCCCATGCCCTGCAAGGGTGCGATGCCCTGTTTCATACGGCGGCTTATTTCCGCGACAGTTACAAAGGCGGGAAACATTGGCAAAAGCTGTATGACACCAATGTGACCGGCACCGAGCGCTTGTTGCAGGCTGCTTATGACGCCGGCATTCGTCGTGCAGTCCATACCTCTTCCATTGCCGTGTTGAAGGGCAATCGGGATCAAGTGATCGATGAAACCATGTCTCGCAGTGAATTGGAGGCTGACGATTATTACTTGAGCAAAATATTGTCCGAACAGAAGGTCCAGCAGTTCCTGGCGCAGCACCCGGACATGTTTATCGCCATGGTCTTGCCAGGGTGGATGTTCGGCCCCGGTGATATCGGCCCTACTTCGTCAGGACAATTCCTGCTCGACTTTGTCGGACAAAAATTGCCCGGCGTACTCCCCGGAAGCTTTTCCGTTGTCGATGCCCGGGATGTGGCCGAGCATCAAATCGCGGCCATCAGCCGCGGCAGGTCCGGAGAGCGCTACCTGGCCGCCGGCAATCACATGGACATGAAGAGCATTTTCCAGGCGCTGTCCAGCGTCAGTGGCATAAAAGCCCCAGAGCGAAAAGTGCCCCTGTTCATGCTGCGAATCATCGCGCTGATCTATGAAGGTTATTACCGGATTACCAAAAAGCCGGTGCTCATCAGTACGTCCACGGTCAAGCTCATGGAGCAAGAACAAGGCCGCACACATTTCAGCCATAACAAAAGTTCAAGGGAGTTGGAGTGCAAGTTCCGCCCAGTTGCTGAAACACTGACCGATACCCTGGATTGGTATCGGAATAATAACTACACAGATGCCTAATTGAAACATTTCATATATAGCCTGCCTCTGTAGTACTTTTTTTGACTAGCCATACATCCAAGGATTGAGAGAGGTTGGTAAATGAAAAGCCTTTCATATAAAGAAGGTTTTCTGCATCGCTTTGTCGGTTTTTCGGAATCTTTCCCCGAACAAGTTGCTATTCGGCATCTGGACACGGAAGAAGATACTGTTACTTACCGCGAGTTGCGCATCAAGGCTGAACAATGCAATGGCGCCCTTACGGCACTTGGTGTATTGCCTGGCGACAAAGTGGCGCTGGTGCTGCCCAATGGAGTGGCGTTCATCGCTTATTACCTGGCGATCATCGGGCGCGGTGCCATTCCGGTCATCCTCAACTACAAGTTGACCTCCTTCGAAATGGACAGTGTCGTCAGCCTCGCCAGGCCGACGCTCGTGGTCACCAGCGAAACGCTCTGGGCACAACACAGCGAGGTATTCCAGCCAGGCAACGGCGTCAGGCACTCCCTGGTGCTGGACGGTGCGAGCGAACCGTCGTCGCCCCTGCCCGCCAACGCAACGGCCCTCTCTCAACTGCCTTGCCAGATCGAACCCTTGTTGTTGCCCGAGGGCAATCCGATCGCCTCGGTGCAGTTCACCTATCGCGGCATCGGCAGGCCCCTGGCGGTTTCTCACCGTTATCTGGACCTGACGCAATCGAGCGATGGGCTGCATGAGCACTTTCATCTGCAAGGCGTCGGATCGGTTCATCTGGTGACGCTGCCGCTTTATGCCATCTTCGGCCTGTCCGTGATGATGGTGTTTCCCTTGAGCATCGGCGCCACCCTGCTGATGACCAACACCCTGCTCAACCGAGACCTCGCTGAAGTCTTGTCCGAGCATCAGGTCAGCTTTGCCTGCCTGGTGCCCGACGTCATTCGTTACTTCAATACGCGCCTGGCCAAGCGCAAGGGCGCGCTCCTGCCGTTGCACCCGCAGTTGATGATTTACTCGGGCGGCAGCCACCTGCCGGCCGACGAAGCCGAGAAGCTGGGGAAGCTGCTGGGGTGCAATCCGGTGCTGCAAGGCTATGGATTGACCGAAAGCATGCCCGTGATCGTCCAGAGCTCGATTGGCACCGTCCATCGTGGCGCCATGGGCCAACCGATCAGCGGTGTGCAACTACGAATCGTCGACGCCCAGGGCCTGGACGTGGCACCTGGGCGTATCGGCGAACTGCTGATACGCGGCCCGATGGTGATCGACGGCTACAACGATGCCGAAGACATCAATGCGCGGTTCTTCCGCGATGGCTGGTTCCACAGCGGTGACCTGGTCTGGCAGGACGACGATGGGCATGTGTTTTTCTATTGCCAACGCCTGCGAATCTCGAAGATCAAGGCGCAGATGGTCGACTTGGTGGAAATCGAATCCATCGCCCTCAAGCACCCTGACGTGGTGCGCGCCAAGGCCTATATCGTCCCGGACCACAAGGAAGTCAACGTGCTGCACCTGTGCATCGAAGGGACCGGCGAGCTGACCCAGAACGCGCTGTCTACCCTGCTTTCGCGCTACCTGTCGGGCTTCAAGCTGCCCAAGACCATCGAGATTACTTCTCTCAAGGAAGAGGCACATGCACGCTAACAACACACAACCGGTACTGGCCATTTTCGACTTCGACGGCACATTGACCGACCGGCACACGTTCTGGCGCTACATGCGCTTTATCGTGGGCACCCGTTCGTTCTGGCTGCGGATCATTCCCCTGCTGCCCAAGATGCTCAGCGTGATCGTCGGCATCACCCCGCTGATGCAAGCGCGCCTGGCCTTCATCGCCTGTTACCTGGGCGGCCTGTCAGTGGAGCAAGAGCGCGAACATGCCAAGTATTTCATCAGCGAGCTGCTGCCGCTCTGGCTCAGGCCCGAGGCGTTGCGACGGCTGCAATGGCATCAATCGATGGGGCACGTCACCGCGCTGGTGAGCAATTCGCCGGAAAACTACCTGATCCCCTGGGGCCAGGCCGCGGGTTTTGACTATGTGTGCGGCACCCGCCTGGCAACGGCAAAAAACAAGCTGACCGGCGGGATATCCGGCACCAACTGTGTAGAGCGAGAGAAAGTCACGCGGCTCAAAGGCTGCTTGAGCAACCTTGATGATTTTTACATTTATGCCTACGGCGATTCATCAGGCGACGATGCCCTGCTCGGCATTGCCAACTCTCCCTTCTACAGAAACTGGTACTGATCGATGAACACTCTGAGCACGTTGGCCCCCAAGCATTTCAAGCGACCTGGCAGCGCCCCGAGCGTCATGATCGTCGGCGCCGGTCCTGTTGGCCTGTCCCTGGCAATCCTGTTGAAAAAATGGGGGGTGTCGTTTCGCATCATTGAAAGAAACGCCGGCCCCTCGACGGCGACCAAGGCGATGGCCATCCATTCCCGGACCCTGGAAATCTTTCGGGACCTGGGCGTTGCCGAGCAAGCGATCAGCGACGGCTTCACGATCAACCAGTTTTCGGTGCAGTCCAATGCCAAGCGGGTGCTGAACTACAACTTCTCCTACCTGGATGCGACCTATCCGCTGCTCCTGAGCCTGCCACAGCCGCAAACAGAGAAAATTCTCCTGGAGCGGCTCAAGGAACTGGGTGCCGAGGTGGAGTGGAATACCGAACTGGTGGACATCGAAAACCAGCCAGGTTCGGTGCGCATGACGCTCAAGCATGCCGACGGCACCGACGAACACTTCACCAGTCGTTGGGTGGCCGCCTGCGACGGTGCTCGCAGCAACATCAGAAAACGCCTGGACATGACCTTCGAAGGCTCGTCCTACGACCGCTTCTTCATGCTCGCCGATGCCGATATCGAATGGTCCGGAAGCAAGGATGAGGGCGCATTCTTCCTCGGTGCGCAGGACGGTTATGTGGCCGTTGCTCCGATCAGCGCTCAATCGCGTTATCGCCTGTTCATCGAAATGCCCTACAACCTGCCGCCAGAAGGCGAACGCCCGTCCTTGAGCCTGGAGAACTTCCAGCGCTTGTGCGAAGGGCGCGGGCAAAAGATGACGCTGTCCAACATTTCATCGACCACCATCGCCTCTTTCCAGCATCGCCGCGTGCAATCGATGCAACAAGGCTCCGTGTTTCTGCTCGGGGACTCGGCGCATATCGGCAGCCCCATCGGTGGGCAGTGGATGAACCTGGGGGTTTCCGAGGCCTATAACCTGGCCTGGAAAATGGCCTATGTCGATCAGGGCCTGGCGAATCCGTCCTTGCTCGACAGCTACAACGAAGAGCGCTACCCGGTTGCCCTGGAAGTCGAGAACACCGCACACCGGCTGACGGGGCTGATTACGGTCCGGCGACGGGCCCTGGTATGGTTGCGCGACAATGTCCTGCCGCTGTTGAGCAACCGCAAAAAGGTCCAGCGCAAACTGCCGTCGATGATTTCCGGCCATCAATATCACTACGACAAGAGCGACTTCATTCAAGAATCGCTGACGACGAAGCAGCGCAAGAACTGGAACAAGAAAGGGAAAAAACCCGAGTTCCAGACCGCACCGCCCCGCGCCGGGCAACTGGCGCCCGATGTCGAGTTGTGGCAACTGCAAGGGATGCCAACCAAACGCTTGATCGACGTGTTCCACGGAACATTCACGCTGCTGATTTTCAGCGCGGCCGATCAGTTTTCCCCGTTGCTGCCAGGCTACTACGCGCTGGCCAAGTCGGTGGAAAAGGACTACCCGGGCATCAAGGCCTATTGCGTGATCGACGCCCTGAGCAGCGCCGGCCTGCCGGCTTGGCACTCGACGTTGCTGGACCCCGATTGGCGACTGCACAAGCGCTATCACGCCAAGGAAGGCACGTTGATGCTGATTCGCCCTGACGGCTATATCGCTTTCCTCGGCGCCGATGCAATAACGTTGATGACGTATCTGAATGTAAGGTCCGGGTTGCTCAAGGGCGTCAGAAAAACAATAACTTGCGAGACCGACGCAGTGGAACTCCAACTTTAAGTCGCTCCATGGCTACTGCCAGTTTGATGAATTGATATAAACAAGGCCCTGCCCTGGGCCATGATTTTTGATCTTTCTTACTTACAGAAATATCGACCGACTTGGTTAGGAGAATCTTATGCGTTTGCAACTGAACGATGTTGTACAGGAATTCATCGTGTCCAACGGAAGAATAGCCCATAGCTATTTCTCTCTTTCCGAAAAGATCATTGATTCACTGTGCGAATCCAATATCGCCAAAGAATCGATATTACTGCGGCTTCTGGAACAGTCCGAAACGGTCACTGCGCATTACTTCAATGCTCATCAACAAGTCCTTGAAGGCATTTATGCCAATGGCATCGAAGCCCCTGTCAACGAGAGTACTCCTGCCTTGGAGCCGGCTCACTCGAATCCGACAATACCGGCCCCTACGCCTGTCGCCGAAGCTGTTGAACAGACTGCTGCGCTCAGCTACGGGCAATGGTTGCGCGCCGAAATCAGCACCCTCACCGGTTTCCAGGCGCAACAGATCGACTTCGATCAGAGCTTCGAGAGCCTGGGGATCGACTCCCTGGGGCTGGTAGATATTTTCGAATCCCTGGCCCAGCACTTCCCGGAAAAGAAAGACCTGACCTCGCAGCTCTTCGATGCCCCTACCCCAACCGCCTTGCTGGCGCGCCTTGAAGCCGATCCGCAGGCGCCGGCGGTGGATGTCCAAGCGTGGGTACTCGAGCAATTGGCGACCATCACCGGCTTTACGGTTGAGCAGATCGACCCGACACAAAGCTATGAAAGCCTGGGCCTGGATTCGCTGGTGCAGTTGGACTTCCTGGAGTCGGCAGTCGCCCTGTGGCCACAGCTCAAGGCCCAAGGCACCGAGCTGGCCAATGCCAAGTTCCCGCAGGCAACCATTGCCCTCATCCAAGCCGCCCTGGCCGATCCAAAACCGCAGGCAGCGTCTGGCGACGAGCCCTCACCGGCCACGACGGACATTCAAGAACAGGAAGAAAACCTGCTGCTCAACGCCCTGTCTCCGTTGATCCCGGACACCGCGCAGTCGATCGACATCCAGACGCCGTTCGCCCAACTGGGCCTCAACGGCTTTGCCCGGGAAACGCTTTGCCAATCCATGGCGCAACAGTGCTCTGCCAGCGAGTTTGCCGGTGAAGCGCTGATGTCCCGTCGCACACCCCAGGACGCCTTGTCGCTGCTGGCCAGGCTGAGCTGAGCCCAGCAGCAACAGGAATGGAATCCGGGTGACCGAACAGGTCACCCCGCATTTTGGCGATCAGGGAGACAGGTATGAGTGGCGCAGTCACAACAAAGGGCGATTTTTGCTTCAGCGCAATGGCGGGCGAGTTTCCAGGAGCGCCGTCCACGGATGCGCTCTGGCAGTTGCTCTCGCAAGGGCAGATCGCACCGATCGAATCAATGCCGACACGCTGGGAACTGGACAAGGCGTCGATCTATTCAACCAAGGCCGGCGAGAAGGACCGCACGTACCTGGACAGCGCTTTTTGCCTGACCGATGACGACTCGACTCCGTCACGACACGAAGGGCGACAGGTCGCCATCGGCAAGAAAGTGCTCCAGACGCTGCTCACCCAACTGGCCGGACAAGGCTCGGCGCTGAGCAGGGAGCGCACCGCGCTGGTGGTCGCGACGTCCTGGAGTGACGAGAGCTATTTCGTCACCGGCGTCTCTGGAAAAACCGACGCACCGGCGGGCTTTACACCGGGTGAACAAGTGGCGGAACTGGCGGCGGCCTTTGCCTTGGGTGGGCCGGCGTTATCGGTTGACACCGCATGCAGTTCGTTCCCCTATGCCCTGGATATGGCCCAGGCGCTGGTCAACAGTGGCCAGGCGGACAACGCGATCGTCATGGCCATCAACACCGTGCTGCCACCGGCGCTGTTCCTGGGGTTCTCGCAGTTGACGGCTTTTTCCGCCCGCGCCCGCATGGAAGCGTTCGGCCAGGACGCCGACGGCATCGTGCCAGGCGAATGTGCCGTGGCCTTTCTGGTCGAACCGCTCGCCCAGGCCCTGACGGCGCAGCGGCGTCCCCTGGGCGTGCTGCGCGCCTTGGGCATGTCCGCCGACGGCGCCGAAGGCTCGGTGTTTGCACCTGGCAAACAGGCCCAGTACTCGGCCTACCAACGTGCCTATCGCGGCCTTGACCCACGCGATGTGGATTACATCGAGACCCACGGCACCGGTACACCGCTGGGGGACGCAACGGAGCTGGCCTCGCTGAACAGCTTCTTCGCCCCCCATCGCCCGGACGGCAAGCCAATCACCATCGGTTCGATCAAATCGGTCATCGGCCATCCCCTGGCCGCTGCCGGCGGTGCTTCGCTCGCCAAGGCCTTGATGATACTGCGCCATAAAGGCATCCCCCCGCAGCCCGGTTACCGCCCCAGTACCAAGGTCGACGAAACCTGCCTACGACTCGCCACCCAGCAGGTACGTGCCCTGGAGGATCATCCTTGCGCAATCCGGATTGGCATCTCCAGTTTTGGTTTCGGCGGTGCCAACGCGCACTTGGTGGTGGATGAATACATTCCCGACAACCACCCTGCCACGCCCCCGGCCACCCCGGCGAGCGCCAGCGGCGTGGTGATGCTGGACCTTGCCATTGTCGAGGCTGAAGCAGCGCTGGGCAGCCACCGTTCCTTGCAGTCATTCCAGCAGCAACTCGATCAACCCGCGGCACCTTCGGTCATGTTCCCTTATGGGCGCTTCGTTGATTACACCCCGGCGCCCGGTCAACCGTTGCTGGGGAAATTCCTCGCACAAGACCACGTCATCGATATCGATGGTTTCGGCATGGGGCCCAAGCCATTGGCTCATGTCGACCCGTTCAAGCTGTTGATCACCGATCGCGTCAATCACTTGCTGCAACGTTTGCCAGGCGTGGCCGGTTCGCCCGGCACCGCGATGGTCATGTGCTGCAACATGGGTGGCGAGCGTTTCAGCAATGCCTATAGCAGCGCCCACAACTTTTACTCCCGGGCGCAAGGTACGGCACCGGGCGTCGAGGTGACGGACGTGGCAACCATGCTGCCGAACATGTTGTCCGGCTATCCGGCGCAGATTTTTGACTTCAAGGGTTTCCATCAGACCCTGGTCGGCACGGCTGGCCTGTTCTGGCAAACCTTGCTGGCTTCGCCGCAGTGGTTCAACGACGGCATCACCACCTTGCTGCTCGGCGCAGGGCGTTTTGTCAGCGGTGAAATCGAGGTCGAGCGCGCCCGGTGCAGCACGATCACGCAAGGTGAAGGACTGGGGCTGATCGCGCTGCGTCGTTACCAACCGGATGCCGCTGACAAACCCTTGCTGGTGATTCGCGCGGCGGTCCTCGCCCACGCTGCCGGTTCGTTGGAAGAGGCTTGCCGACGACTGGGCAAAGCGCCGAGCGACTATCCGAACGTTGATGTCTGCGAGTTGCAGCCTGCTGCGACGCCGGCCAGCGGATCATTGCAGGAGATGACCGGTTTCCTGGCTGAAGCCAGTGGCATAGAGACCCTGTTGGCGGTGATGTTGAAGGGCGCGACCCACACCGTGATCGAGGTGCGCGACGCAGGCAAGACGGTGATGTGGCTGTTCACCGAGAAGTTTCGCCAATGGCGCCCGTCAGCAGCCGAGGCCAGCCCGCCCATCAAGCATCCCTTCATGTTGCGCTTTGCCCATTCGTCATCCCACGAACTGCAGCAGGTCATCACGCCTGCCCGGCCTGTCAGCCTGGTCCGCGAACCGCAGAACGATGGCGTCGACGTGCAGCAACTCAGCGACATGCTCACCAGCACCCTGCTGTCCGGGCTGCGGGTGCGGGTTCGCGCCATCGAAAGCCTGTTCGCCCTGCACCATGGCAACGCCACCCAGCGCCCGACGCACTGGCAGCGCCGGGCAGAGCATGTCGTGATCGCCAACGTCCAGCGCGGCCCACAGTCGTTGCACGCCCAGCTCGTGGTGGATGAAGCGCACCCGTACTTCTTCGATCATCCCCTGGATCACGTCCCGGGCATTCTGCTGCTCGAGGGCGTAATGCAACTGATCGAACTGGCAATGCCCCCCCTGAGCGGACGGGTCGCCTACATCAAGAGCCTGACGATCAAGTTCCAGCACTACGTGCAGAAGCAAGGCGTGATCGATCTGCATGTCGAGCAAGGCCAGGATCCCCAGGTGTTCAATGCGAAGGTCATGCAGGCCGGGAAAGTGATGTGTACCTGCGTCCTCGGGATGGCCTACAGCTCGGCGTTCGAGACATCGCCAGCCGGCGAATTCAACGCCACGCCCTGCCGTAACAAGGCGCTGTTGCACAAGGCCAGGGAGGAGAACGTCATCGTCAGTGACATGAGCGGCGTCGCCCAGGGCCTGAGCGTGGACACCGTGAAACTGCCGCCGGAACACTTCTTCCAGGCCGGTGATCCCGAGCACTATTCGATGGTGTATTTCCTCGAAGTCGCTCGCCAGTGCTACATGCAGATCGCCCACAGCCATCTGCGGATTCCACTCAATACCCCGATGAATCTGTTGGCCTTGAGCTTCACCCTGGATCGCCCCATCCCCAGGAACAGCCCGCTGTCATTGGCGCCACAAGCCGGTTTTGATGCGTCGCCCCAGGCATTCAAGACCAACCGCATCTATATCGACCTGTTCAACCGGGGCGAAAAAATCGGTCAAGCGAGCATTACCGCCCAGGTGCTGAGCCAATCCGCACCGGCGGCCTGAGCATTGAATGGACCTGCCCTCCAGCATGACCGTGCCCCCCACAACCAAGGTGTCGCCATGAACGATGTCAAAGTGCAAGTCATAGTCAAATCGCCCCCTTCTGAAATCTGGAAGATCTGGAGCAATTTTGCAGAAGCGCCGCTATGGGATACCGACGTTCGCCAGTGTCAACTCGACGGCCCTTTCCAGGCGGGGACACGCGGCAAATGTGTGCTCAAGAATGGCTTGAACATGCCACTGAAACTGGAAGCCGTGAGCCTGCACGAAAGCTATCGCAACAGCGCACGGCTGCTTTGGATCGACCTCGAGTTCGACCATCAGATGCGCAGGCTTTCTGCCGATGAAACCCATGTCATCCACAGCGCGAAAATTTCCGGGCCGTTGAGTTTCCTGTATCGCGGGCTGCTGCGCAAAGCATTGACCGCAGCCATGACTACCGCACTGGACAACCTGTGCACGCTGGCCGAACAACGGGCCATCGGCGTCCCGGGGCACGCGAAAACCGCGACACCTTTGCACCTCGTGTGAATACCTCCCGCAAGCACGCGTGTTGAACGCGTCTTCCCGGACTCGCTTCGCTTACTTATCGATAACAGCACATTTCGGATCCAGCATGAATCTACAGAAAAACACCCAATATCTGCTCATGACAATCGTTGGCCTGGGGGCTATTGCCCCAGCATCGAGTTTCGCCGACAACCTCGGCCCCTATGTCAGTGGCATGGGCGGCGTGAACTGGGTCGCTAAGCAGGACCTGACCCAGAACAACGACGATTTCGTCCAGATGGAATTCAATCAACCGCTGCACTCGGGCTACGCCACCGGGCTGGCACTGGGCTGGCGGTTTCCGGTCGGGCTACGGCCCGAAGTGGAACTGAGCTACCGCCGCAACACCCTGGACCAGTTCAATAACCGGATCTACGAGGGCGGAAGCAGCATCGAGGGCAAAGGCGAAGAGCAAGCCAGCAGCCTGATGGCCAACCTCTGGTATGACATCCCGAACCTGCCTGCCCCCTTGAGCCGTTTCACGCCTTATGTGGGCGGAGGCCTGGGCTACGCGGTGCTGACCATCAAGGACCTGGAAGCGGGTGGCGTCGAGTTCGGCGGCACCCATCGCGACACCGTCTCGGCCTGGCAACTCGGTGCTGGCGTCGCTTACGAGCTGAACGAGCATTGGTCCATGTCCCTGGATTACCGCTACTTCAAGACCGGCGAAGCGAACTTCGGCAAAATCCAGGGCCTGCCCCAGGCCGACGTGGAAACCGAATACAACGCCCAGTCCTTGATGCTCGGCCTGCGGTACTGGCTGTAAGCGCCAGCCGGATCGGCGCCTGGCTTGGCCAGGCGTCGATTTTTCATCCCGGCTAACGCAAAGTACGTGGCGTCCTGCTTGTTCGATCATTGCCTCAGGTATCAGGCGTTCCAGTAACAGCGTCATCCCTTCTCGGAACAGCGGGTGTTCGTCTGCCACGATGATCCGACACATCTTTTGGCCCGAAACGCGTCGTTCATCGCGCCTCGTACTGCATCTTGACGACTTCACTGATTCTCTGCGCAACGCCATTGGCCGGCGGTCTGACAGATCGGATCGGCTGACCACGGTAGGGGCCGTCCGCGGGAAACCAGTTCTGGACAACGACGACGTTTTTCGGCTGCGTGGCCGAAGCCGAGCCCGTGGAAATTTCATTGGTGAACTTGCAGGTATCAAACGTACCGAGGGCCGTCTTGATCGTTTCACGACCGTTATAAGTCAGCTTCTCGACGACATCGAACTCGACCGTTGCCCCAGCGCTCACCGCTTTGTTTTTGTAGCTGACGGTGACGGTCTGCCCAGGTTGCAGATCAATCGGTGTGGAAGCGGGAGGCTGGTAGATAGTGGTCACCAACGACGCTCCGGCGCCATGGCGATCACCGTAACGAACCAGCCGACCATCCTTGATCTCGGCGAAGGTTGTCGTCAGAAAGAACGGCGCATTATTCAAGAACGATGTGTGCGCCGAAGCCACCGGATTGGCGTCGGCAAATGCCTCACGCCCCAACGTCTCGGTTTTGCCGCGACTGATGGCCGACGACAGGTTGTCGCGGCTTTCGTACTCCACCACTGTCCCGGCCTGAAAGTCCGCTTCGTTGGTGCAAGCTGCAGAAGACGTTGCACTGGCGGTCGAGGCCGACGCATCGGCGATAAAAGAACCCCAGCCACTGACGGCAAGGGTCGAGGCGGTGAACGCCGTTGCCAGGCGTTTGCGCCAAGCCGGATTGACGTTGGACTTTCTGGCAGGTGTACTTTTCAAAAAACAGATCCTTGTCCCGATGTGCTCGTTGCGATCGATCAAAAAACCGATAACGCTCATAGGTTAGGGACGAGTGCCAAGCGGCGCTATAGCGCAAGTGTGCTATAGGCTTTGCTCTTGTCTGGTTCATTCTTCAGCCTTGGAACCCTATCGGAGGCTCCCATGACCGAATCACTGGAGCGTTTTATCCAGGCGCAAGCGTCTACCTATGAGCACGCCTTGCTTGAACTGCGGCGTGGCCGCAAGGAAGGCCACTGGATGTGGTTCATCTTTCCCCAATTACGCGGCCTGGGTGTCAGTGAGAACGCCACCTACTATGGCCTGCGCGGCATTGACGAGGCGCGTGACTATTGGCAGCACCCGCTTCTGGGACCGCGACTCGAGCGTGCGACTCGTGCGGTACTGGACTCTGGAGTCGCTTTGGAGAAACTCCTCGGGTCCATCGATGCCATGAAGTTCGCGTCCTGCATGACGCTTTTTGCAGCGGCCGCGGGCGAGCATTCCGTGTACGCCCAGGTGCTGGGTGGTGGGGTGCGTGTCGACTCAAGAACACTTGAGATACTTAAGAAGCAAGAGAGAAAACATGTCTAATTACGAAACATGGACGTTGATGGTACAGGTGGCCGCGGCCTTGGTGGCCCTACTGTCGATGTACCTTGTCGTTCGCCAATTGGTCATGGAACGACCCCCTGCTTTAGAATCACACCGTCACAAATGGTGTTAGTGCACGCAAAATTCATCTGATTAGAGTGAGCTTATGGTTTCCGTAGCTGTTCGGGAAGAAGTTCAAGATCGTCTCCGCCGTGCTGAGAATGAACATGAGGTGAAGATCCTGCTCGCCGTAGAGTCGGGCAGTCGCGCCTGGGGATTCGCATCCCCCAATAGCGACTACGACGCGCGCTTCATCTATGTCAACAAACCTGAGTGGTATCTTTCGGTTGGCCTTGAAGAACAGCGCGACGTCATCGAGTACCCTATCATCGATGACATGGACATCAATGGCTGGGATCTGCGCAAGGCCTTGAGGCTTTTCTGGAAGTCAAATCCGGGGTTTGTCGAGTGGGTGCAGTCCACCATCATCTACGAACACTCCGGCTCCTTCCACGAGCGTGCCAAGGCGTTGCTGCCGCAGGTGTACTCGGTTGAAAGCGGTATCTACCATTATCGCAGCATGGCAAAAACCAATTACCGGGGGTACTTGCAGGCCGCTGAAGTACCGCTGAAAAAATACTTCTACGTACTGCGACCATTGCTATCGGTACGGTGGCTGGAGCGCTTTGATCAACCCGCCCCCATCGAGTTTGACAAGCTGCGCGAAGTCATCGACGGCGAGCCCGGGTTGCACCTTGCCATCGATGACTTGCTTGCAATCAAGCGCGCCTCACCAGAAATGGGGCTTTCGCCGCAGATCATGCCGATTCAGAAATTCATTGAGCGGGAACTGAATAGACTCGAGGACATCAAGCCGACCCGTAGCGAGCGTAAGGAAGTAGAGCCGTTACTGTCGGAACTGTTTCGCTCGGTACTGAAGGAAACGTGGGGATAACCTAAGGCTTTGGCTTTATCGAAAGTCGCTTGGACGGATTTAAAACGTACAGTCGATCTGCGACTCGAACCATTCACGGTTTTGGATTTCGAAGGCCAGCAGCGCTTCGGCGTCGGTATTCCCCAGCTCGCGAATCCTGAATGGTTTCACTGATTGTTTCTCCTGGGGCTCGAAGCGCAATCGTAAGGTCGAGTGATCGTTCATGGCGAGGGTTTCTGCTTGAGCGGTCTTGTGTTGAGTCTGCTGCGCAGCCCAGCGGGGATGAATCCCCTCGCCACAAGGTTATTCATTTGTAAGTGTCCGGCTAACACACCTTGCGTAGTCGAACGGACGCTAGCCCGGTATCCTTCATCCCAATCACGGTTACCGACTCTGAGGGCGCATTTTGGCAATATCCATCTATTACACTGCTTGGCGAAAGGCCCCGCTCAGCTCGAACGAGGTAACCGTTATTGAGGAGATTGTTCGTCGCTACTGTGTAGACGATCAAATCGAACGATTCTTCTCCCTCGGCTCTGGCCTAAATTGGGAGTCATTCGATTTCTCAACAAACCTGGAGCCGAGTCGTTTTCTAAAGAAGGGCCTCGTGTTTTCGGGCGCCACTAAGCTCCCTGATAACCAAGAAGACGCATCATGGGTTGGCATACAACATTGGTGTAAGTGCTTATCGGACATTCGTATCGCGGTGTCTGGTTGCGAATGGAATGTTGCGGTCGAAGACCATGAAATGCAGTGGGATGCGGTAGTCAACTCGTATGACCCGACACGATAAGAAAGGGGTGTTCCGTAAGCGCACGCCAACTCACCTTGCGTAATTCAGGCCGGCACCCACTGATGCGGTAGCAGTTGGCCGATCTCACTGGCCCGTTGTGTCGGCAGCCGCGTCAGCACATCTTTGAGATAGGCATACGGATCATGCCCATTCATGCGCGCCGACTGGATCAGGCTCATGATCACCGCCGCCCGTTTGCCACTGCGCAGCGACCCGGCAAACAACCAGTTCGAGCGTCCGAGTGCCCATGGCCGTATCTGGTTCTCGACCTGGTTGTTGTCGATGGGCACAGCCCCATCGTCCAGGTAGCGCGTCAGCGCTACCCAGCGTTTCAGGCTGTAGTCGAGGGCTTTGGCCGTGGCTGATCCATTGGGTACCAGGTCGCGCTGGGCCAACATCCAGTCATGCAGTGTTTTGCTGATCGGTACCGCCATTTCCTGACGTATTCGCCAACGGTCTTCATTGCTCATGTCCCGAGCCTGGCGTTCAACCTCGTACAAACCGCCAATCGAGTGCAGCGCCTGTTCGGCCAACTGGCTTTTGTTCGCGACATGCAGGTCGAAGAACTTGCGGCGGGCATGAGCCATGCAGCCGATCTCAGTGATGCCTTTCTCAAAACCGGCTTTGTAGCCAGCGAAGTCATCGCAGACCAGCTTGCCGTTCCAGTCGCCCAAAAAGTTGCGTGCGTGTTCGCCGGCACGGCTTGGACTGAAGTCGTAAACCACTGCGTTGAGCGTCGAAAACGGCGTCGTGCTGTAGGCCCAGACGTAGGCCCGGTGGGTTTTCTTCTCGCCTGGCGCGAGCATTTGTACCGGTGTTTCATCGGCGTGAATCACGCCCTGGTTTAGCACCGCTTCACGCAGTGCATCGACCAGTGGCTGGAGTCGCACACCGGTTTGTCCGACCCACTGGGCCAGGGTCGAGCGAGCAATTGCCAACCCGGCGCGGGCAAAGATTATCTCCTGCCGGTACAGCGGCAAGTGATCGGCAAATTTGGCCACCATCACGTGGGCCAGCAAGCCTGCAGTCGGGATACCTTTGTCGATAACCTGGGCCGGCACCGGCGCCTGGATCAGTGTTTCGCACTGACGACAGGCCCATTTGCCACGCACATGTTGCTCGACGGTAAACACGCCCGGTGTGTAATCCAGCCTCTCGCTGACGTCTTCACCGATGCGTTGAAGTTTGCAGCCACAGGCACACTGGGTGTTTTCGGGTTCGTGGCGAATCACCGTGCGCGGAAACTGCGGCGGCAATGGTGCACGCTTGGGAGATTGCCGTGGTTCGGCCGGTGGCGCAGCTGGGAGGAGCTGTTTTAGCTCGGCCTCAATTGCTTCAAGGTCTGTGTCGAGCAGGTCATCTAGCAAGCTGCCTTGCGCCGGGCTGATTTGCTCGCTGCGCTTGGCGAACTTGTGGCGTTTGAGAAGGGCGATTTCGTAAGTGAGCTGCTCGATGATGCTTCCATCGTTCTGAATCTTCTTGCTCATCACCTCGATCTGGGACTGCAACTGCAACGCTTGCGCCGCCAAAGCACGTAGCTGTTTCGGGGTCATCTGGTCGAGGTTGGGCGAAGACGTCATGCCGTTGATTGTGCCAGAGCCGGCACGGGACGGCGACAAGTAGACCGGCCAAATGGCCGGCGTTTACAGCACAGTAATCGCACCGCCTGCGCCGACACGCTGCCAGGGCAGGCCCAGTACCAAGGCCTGAAGCTGTTCGCTGTCGAGTTCGACCTCAGCTCCATGGCGAACGCCCGGCCAGTGGAACTTGCCCTGATTCAGTCGCCGTGCTGCAAGCCAGATACCCACGCCATCATGCACCAGCACCTTCATCCGGTTGGCCCGGCGATTGGCGAAGAGGTAAGCGCAGTGCGGCTTCGCCGCACCGAACACCGCGATCACCCGGGCCAATGCTGTCTCCGTGCCGGCGCGCATATCCATCGGTTCGGTGGCCAGCCAGATCGCATCAATACGGATCATTGAGCGACAGTCCGAATAAACTGCGCGCAGCCCTCAGGATCTGAGGTTGGCCACTTCACCGTGATCACTTGCCCGGCCATGGGTAACTCAATGATCACCAACGTTTCCGCTGGCCGTTTAGGAGCAGCCTTCAGCGGGACAAAGGCTGGTAGCGAGTTTGGGGCGAGTTGGTCTCGATAGAGCGGCATCCATTTGCGGATGACGTTGGCGTTGATGCCGTGACTGATGGCGACACTGGACACGGTTGCGCCAGGTTGCAGGCATTCCTGAACGACTTGGGCTTTGAATGGTTTCGGATAAGAGCTTCGTTGGCGCATGGAAATCCTGGCGATAAGGGTGATCGCGTCCGCTTAAATAGACGCGGACACCATCGCCCTTAATGCTGGAGTTCGGAAGGTGACTTGGCCGGACGCTTACATTCATTTGACGCGGGCATAAACGAAAAATGCTCCGTACCTTTCGATACGGAGCATTTCTTCAAGACTCTCACTGATTGCCAGGTATTCACGCCTGGTTCAATCGCCTGCAGAATTCAGATGGACTCTGCAGTTCCTATCGGGGAGTCGGAACGGAACCTGCCTGGCGTCCTTCAGGCGCTTTGGTTCCAGGGACGGTCTCCATGCTCGTCCTTGATGCGCGTCGGCAAGCCCATCACATCCAACGCCTCGAGGAACGCCTCGGCAGGCAGCTCCTCGACGTTGACCATGCGCTGCACGTCCCACTCGCCACGGGCCACCAGCAAGGCTGCGGCCACCGGTGGCACGCCTGCGGTATAGGAAATGCCCTGGCTGTCGGTTTCGGCGTAGGCGTCCTCGTGGTCGGCCACGTTGTAGATGAACATCTCGCGCGGCTGGCCATCCTTGACGCCCTTGACCAGGTCGCCGATGCAGGTCTTGCCGGTATAGCCCGGCGCCAGCGAACTTGGGTCAGGCAGCACGGCCTTGACCACTTTCAGCGGCACGACTTCCAGGCCCTCGGCGGTCTTGACCGGTTGCTCGGAGAGCAGGCCGAGGTTCCTCAGTACGGTGAACACGTTGATGTAGTGCTCGCCGAAGCTCATCCAGAAACGCACGTTGGGCACGTCGAGGTTCTTCGACAGCGAGTGCACTTCGTCGTGGCCGGTCAGGTACAGGTTCTGCGAGCCTACGACCGGCAGGTCGTCGGTGCGCTTGACCTCGAACATGGTGTTGCTGGTCCACTGGCTGTCCTGCCAGCTCCACACCTGTCCGGTGAATTCGCGGAAATTGATTTCCGGGTCGAAATTGGTGGCGAAATATTTGCCATGGGAGCCGGCATTGACGTCGAGAATGTCGATCGAATCAATGCGGTCGAAATGCTGTTGCTGCGCCAGTGCCGCATAGGCATTGACAACACCCGGGTCGAAGCCCACGCCGAGAATGGCGGTGATGTTCTTGTCCTGGCACTCCTGGAGGTGGTTCCACTCGTAGTTGCCGTACCAGGGCGGCGTCTCGCAGACCTTGCCCGGTTCTTCGTGGATGGCGGTGTCCAGGTAGGCCACGTCGGTATCGATGCAGGCACGCAGCACCGACATGTTGAGAAAGGCAGAGCCGACGTTGATGACGATCTGCGACTCGGTTTCGCGAATCAGCGACTTGGTCGCTTCGACATCCAGAGCGTTCAGTGCAAAGGCCTTGATGTCGGCGGGTTGCTTGAGGCTACCCTTGGCCTTGACGCTGTCGATGATGGCCTGGCATTTGGAGATGTTGCGCGACGCGATAGCAATACGACCGAGTTCGTCGTTGTGCTGCGCGCACTTGTGGGCCACCACCTTGGCGACACCTCCTGCACCAATGATAAGTACGTTCTTCTTCAATTTCTTCATTTCTCCTTCCGCCAGCTCAAGACAGGCTGGACAGATAGTCGTCGTAAACAAACTCGCGAACCACCTCGACACTGCCGTCGAGCTGCTTCACTACGATGGACGGCATTTTCAGGCCGTTGAACCAGTTTTTCTTGACCATGGTGTAGCCTGCTGCGTCGATGAACGACAGCCGATCGCCGATGGACAGCGGACGATCGAATTGGTACTCGCCGAAAATGTCTCCGGCCAGGCAGGATTTGCCGCACACCATGTAGGTGTGTTCGCCCTCGCTTGGTGCCAGCTTGGCGTCCAGTCGATAGATCAGCAAATCGAGCATGTGCGCCTCGATGGAGCTGTCCACCACGGCCAGGTGCTTGCCGTTGTAGAGCGTGTCGAGCACGGTGACTTCCAGCGACGCGCTCTGGGTGATCGCGGCCTCGCCCGGCTCCAGGTAGACCTGCACGCCGTATTTTTGCGAGAAGGCCTTGAGCCGTGCGCAGAAGGCGTCCAGGGCATAGCCCTCGCCGGTGAAGTGAATGCCGCCACCGAGGCTGACCCACTCGACCTTATGCAACAAGTGACCAAAGCGCTCTTCGATAGTGCCCAGCATCTGGTCGAACAAACCGAAATCGCCGTTCTCGCAGTTGTTGTGGAACATGAAGCCGGAGATATGCTCGATGACTTGCTCGATTTTCACCGGATCCCATTCGCCCAGGCGGCTGAACGGCCGCGCCGGGTCGGCCAGCAGGTAATCGGAGCTGCTCACTTGCGGGTTGACCCGCAGGCCGCGGACCTTGCCGGCCGACGCTTCGGTGTAGCGCTGCAACTGGCCGATGGAGTTGAAGATGATCTTGTCGCAGTTGGCGAGCATCTCCTCGATCTCATCGTCGGCCCAGGCGACGCTGTAGGCGTGGGTTTCGCCAGCGAACTTCTGCCGGCCGAGCTTGAGCTCATAGAGCGACGACGATGTGGTGCCGTCCATGTACTGCTGCATCAGGTCGAACACCGACCAGGTGGCGAAGCACTTGAGCGCCAGCAAGGCCTTGGCCCCGGACTGCTCACGCACATAGGCGATCTTCTGCATGTTCGCCAGCAGCTTTTGTTTGTCGATGAGGTAGTACGGCGTTTTGATCATTTTCGAGGCCTCCGGGCAAGGCGAGCCAAAAAAGGATGCGCATTGTGCCTTCACTGACTGCATATCGAAAGAGCGAAAAGCCCCGTTCACGCAATCACCCTCATCCGGGCCCACGCTTTGCGATAACCGGACGTGCCTGCTGCCCAGGCGATGAAATGCCAGATGATCGGGTCAAGAAGGGGTCACCGAAGAGGCGCTGATGCTCGACATTGAGCCGTCGCTGATGAATGACGATGGGCAACAACGGTCCGTGATCAGTGCTGATGCATCAGGCCATGCAGAACGCCGAACCTCAGGCCCGCCTCGGAAGCAATCATGTGCGAGACACCGAAGACCTTGAATGCCGCCAGCATGATCGACAGGCCACCGGGCAGGATGCCCAGGCGATGGCTTTGCAAACCGGCCAGTCTGAGCTGGTCGACATGGCCGACTTCCAGCAACCGCAGCGACAAACGCAACAATCCACTGTAGGTAATACCGCCTTTACCCAAGTCGTTGAGGCCGTTGGCCTTGAGCACTTTGGCCAACATCCGCGCCGTACCGGAAGAACCGATCGCCTGCTGCCAGCCATGGGCGCGATAACCCACCGCCACTTTTTCAAACTGCAAGACCGCCACGCGCTCAGCCTCCAGCAAGGCCTGGGCAGTGATGCATCCACCCGGAAAGTAACGCGCGCCAAAGGTACCGCTGCCGATGGCAATGCTTTGCGTCAGCAGCGGTTGAGCGCCCTGCCCCAGAATCAGCTCGGTCGAGCCGCCACCAATGTCCACCACCAATCGCGTCTGCTCGACACCGGGCACCGTATGGGCCACGCCGGCATACACCAGCCGGGCCTCTTCATGCCCGGACAGCACGTCGATCCGGAACCCCAGGTGCCGTTCGGCACTGGCCAGGAACAACTGGGCATTCGCCGCTTCGCGTACGGCGCTGGTCGCCACCGCCCGCACCCTTGCAGCTTCAAAGCCACGCAGCTTTTTACCGAATCGGGCGAGGGCCTGCCAGCCCCGATCCAGCGCCAGTTCGTCCAATGCCCCGGCCTGCAGGCCTTCGGCCAATCGAACAGGCTCACGCAGGGTTTTCACTTCCTGGATCACCAGGCGTCGATTGCGCTTGACCGACTGGCCGATCATCAAGCGGAAGGCGTTGGAGCCCAGGTCAATGGCCGCGAACAGGGGGGCGTCGCCTTTCATAGCGGTGTTCCTTGATTCATCAGCCAGCAGGCACAGGCGCTGCCGGACTTACCACGATGGTTTGCGAAGATCCTGCCATGGCTTCGATGACACCTGGATGACACGCCCTGGGCATTGCCCTGGAAACCGTTATCGCGGGCAGGCTCGCCCCCCCACAAGGGGTTTGGGTGAGTTCAAGGCCAGAAACGGTTAATATCGCTCTCCTTCGTCTACCCTCACAGAGCGGCGTACCGCCCTCCGTGTGGGCGTGATGCTTCACCCTTCCTTGCCTTCCTGTTCCGGAGATCTTCCATGCTCAAGCGTTCCCTCGCATTGGCCGTCGGCGTTACCCTGTCTTTTTGCAGCTTGCTGAGCCAGGCCGCCGACACCTTGAAAGTCAGTGCGATTCCCGATGAGGCCCCGACCGAACTGCTGCGCAAGTTCAAGCCGCTGGGTGCCTACCTGGAACAGCAAACCGGCATGAAAGTCGAGTTCGTACCCGTCAGCGACTACCCCGCCGTGGTCGAGGCATTGGCCACCGACCGGATCGACATGGCCTGGCTGGGTGGCTTCACCTTCGTGCAGGCACGCCTGAAAACCGGCAACGCCATCCCCCTCGTCCAGCGTGAACAGGACGCCCAGTTCACCAGTAAATTCATCACCGCCGACCCGGCCGTCAAATCCCTCGCCGACCTCAAGGGCAAGACCTTTGCCTTCGGTTCGGTGTCGTCGACGTCCGGCAGCCTCATGCCGCGCTACTTCATGCTCAAGGACGGTATCAAGCCGGAAAGCTACTTCAGTCGCGTGGGCTACTCGGGCGCCCATGACGCCACCGTCGCCTGGGTCCAGGCCGGCAAGGTGGACGCCGGCGTGCTGAACGCCAGTGTCTGGGAAAAACTGGTCGCTGCCGGCAAGGTCGACACGACCAAGGTCAAGGTCTTCGCCACCACCCCAGCCTACTTCGATTACAACTGGACGGTGCGCGGAACGCTCGACCCAGCGCTGGCGGCCAAGATAAAGGCGGCCTTCCTGGCACTCGACCCGGCCAACCCGAAGGACAAGGAAATCCTCGATCTGCAGGCCGCCAGTCGCTTCATCGAAACCAAGCCTGAGAACTACAAGGGCATCGAGGAAGCCGCACGCGCCGCCGAACTGCTCAAATGACCCTGCAACTGACCCAGGTCAGCGTTACCCATGCCAACGGTGTCCAGGCGCTGCGGGGCATCGACCTGCGCATCGGCGCCGGCGAACAGGTCGCTATCATCGGCCCCTCTGGCGCGGGCAAGTCGAGCCTGCTCAACCTGCTGGCCACCGCCCTGCGTCCGGGTCACGGCGAACTGCAGTTGCTCGGCGAACGCGCCTGGCAACTGTCTGCCCGCCAGCGTCAGCGCCTGCGCGCGCGCATCGGCCTGATCCACCAATCGCCGCCGCTGCCGCCACGTCAACGCGTGGTCACGGCTGTCCTGGCCGGAAAGCTCGGTCAGTGGGGCATCGGCAAAAGCCTGTTGAACCTGCTGCATCCACTGGATATTCCAGGCGCCAGGGCAGCGTTGGCCCGGCTGGACCTGGGCGACAAATTGTTCGCGCAATGCCAGCAGCTGTCCGGCGGACAGCTGCAACGCGTCGGCATTGCCAGGGTGTTGTACCAGGCGCCAGAGGTACTGCTGGCCGATGAACCGGTTTCGGCCATGGACCCGGTATTGGCCCAGCACACGCTTTCGGTGCTTTGCCAGCATGCCCGGGAGCACAACGTCACCCTGGTCGCCAGCCTGCACGCGGTGGAACTGGCCTTGGCACACTTTTCCCGGGTCATCGGCCTGCGCGATGGACAGATCCTGTTCGACCTGCCAACCGACGCGGTAGACCGTCAATTGCTCGATACCCTCTATGCCAACGAACAGCTACAGTCTTCGCCAACGCCCCCTTCTTCCTTGAGCGTGCAGATCCCGCGATGCTGACACGCGATACCCGAGACCCCGCCACCCGCCCGCGCCTGCTGCTCAGCCTGCTGGCCCTTGTGCTGCTGTGGCCGGGCATCCAGTTCAGCGAACTGGACCTTAGCGTGCTGGTGGCGAGCGACAGCCAGAGTGAAATGGGCCGGTTTGTAGCGGCCTTCTGGCCTCCCGCCCATGGCGACGAATTTGTCGAACTGCTGTGGCAAGCCACCTTGCAGACGCTGGCGATCGCCACCGCCGGCATGGCCCTGGCGTTGCTGTTGGCGGTGCCCGCGAGCCTGCTGGCCAGCCGCGCCCTGTCGTTGTCGGCGGCCTCCCGTGCCGGGCACCCGGGCTATTGGGGTCAACTGCTGCGCTGGCCGGTGCGCGGCCTGCTGATCTTCCTGCGCAGCGTCCCGGAAATCGTCTGGGCCTTGCTCTTCGTCCGCGCCGTCGGGCTCGGGCCCACGGCTGGCGTACTGGCGATCGCCATTACCTACAGCGGCATGCTGGGCAAGGTCTACGCGGAAATCTACGAGTCGGTCGACCAGCGTCCGGCCCATGCCCTCTTGCAGTCCGGCAGCAGCCGGCTCACCGCTTTCTGCTATGGGATCCTGCCCAATGTCGCGGCGGAACTGTTGTCGTACACGGTGTATCGCTGGGAATGCGCCATCCGCGCCTCGGTGGTGATGGGCTTCGTCGGTGCCGGGGGCCTGGGTCAGCAAATGGACCTGTCGCTGCGAATGTTCGCCGGCGGTGAAGTGGCCAGCCTGCTGCTGACGTTCCTGGTGCTGGTGTTGCTCGCCGATCAACTCAGCCGCCTGCTGCGCTGGAGGCTGGCATGAATCGGTTGATCAACGCGGTCATTGCCCTGTGCATCGGTGCGGCAGTCGTCGCCTCGTTCGTCTACCTGGGCATCGACCTGGGCGAGCTCGGCGACAGCGGCAACCTGCACCAGATGGGCGCTTATGCGCAGCGTTTTCTCAGCCCGGACCTGAGCCCGGGCCATCTGAAGGCGATCGGCCATGGCGCCCTGGAAACCCTCGCCATGTCGGCCCTTGGCACCCTGCTCGCGGCCCTCTTCGGCCTGCTATTGGCCTTGCCTGCGGCCGGGCGCTTCGGCTGGCCCCTGCACAGCGCTTCGCGGCTGGTGCTCAATGCCTTGCGCGCGGTTCCAGAACTGGTGTGGGCGGCGCTGATGGTCCTCGCCGCCGGGCTCGGCCCCAATGCCGGCACCCTGGCCTTGGCCCTGCACACCACCGGCGTGCTCGGCCGGCTGTTCGCCGAAGCCCTGGAAAACACCCCCTCCGAACCGGCCGACGCCATCCGCCTGCAAGGTGGCAATGCGGTATTGGCGTTCTGCTACGGCACGCTGCCCAACCTCTTGCCCCAGCTATTGGCCTATATCCTGTACCGCTGGGAAAACAACATCCGCATGGCCAGCGTGCTCGGCTTCGTCGGCGCCGGGGGCTTGGGGCAAATGCTCTACGTCAGCCTCAGCCTGTTCCAGGAAGCTCAGGGCAGCACGGTGATCCTGGCGATGCTGTTGCTGGTTTTGGCAGTCGATACGTTGAGCGGTTGGAGTCGCCAGCGTTGGGTCAAGGCTTGAGATCCTGGGCAAACACCCACCTACTGGCTCTCTGTAGGAGCTGGCGAAGCCTGCGATCTTTTGATCTTTTGATCTTGATCTTGATCTTGATCTTGATCTTTCGCTTGGGATTCAAGTGTCTTTGGAAAGATCGCAGCCTCGTTGCACTCGACAGCTCCTACACAGCTCCTACGTAGCTCCTGCATAGCTCCTGCGTAGCTCCTACGCAGCGCCTACGCCTTCTCCATCAGCGTCCGCTGGGCGTCAGCCTCTTCCTGCAACAGCTCGATCACCCAGTCGATAAACACCCGAACCCTGGGCGACAGCTGTCGATGGGGCGGGTACACCGCTGAGATCGGCCACGTTGGCACGTTGTAATCCTCAAGTACCTGAACCAGCCGGCCCTCGGCCAACTGCTGTTGCACGTGGTAACGCGGCGCCTGGATCAAGCCGAATCCCGCTTCGCAGGCCGTCACATAGGCGTCGGCATTGTTGACGTTCAAGTCACTGGGCAGTTGCATTTCGCGAACCCGCCCCGCCACCTCGAGTTCGAACGGAAAGAACCGCCCATTGCCGGACGCAAACCCGATGGCCCGATGTGCCGTCAAATCCTCCAGCCGCCCGGGCGTGCCGGCGCGGGCCAGATAACCAGGGCTGGCGCACGTCAGTTGATGCAGGCGCACGATAGGACGCGCCACCAGCGCCTGGTCGACGACGTTGCCGGCGCGGATTGCACAATCCACACCCTCGCGCTGCAGATGGACCTGGCGGTCGTGAAAGCCGATGTCCAGCTGCAATGCCGGGTAGCGGCGATAGAAATCCGCCAGGCGCGGCACGATCCAGGTGCAACCAAAGGCGATGGGCATGTCCACTTTCAAGGTGCCGCGCGGCTGGCTGCGTTGCGCCGACAACGAACTTTCCAGGTCATCGAGGTCGTCCAGCAACTGGCCACTGCGCTGGTAATACGCTTGGCCATCGAGCGTTGCGCGCACCTGCCGGGTGGTGCGTTGCAACAGTTGCACGCCCAGATGGGCTTCCAACTGCTGGATCAGCAAGCTGACGGTGGCCCGCGGCAGCCCAAGGTCATCGGCCGCCTTGCCAAAACCGCCCAGTTCAACGATGCGCCGGAACACCTGCATGGCCTGTAGTCGGTCCAATCTTGCGCCTCACTATTTAGATATCACGAATAGTTAAACCAATAATCATGGATTTATCCAGAAAACCGCTTGATAGAGACTGCACAGGTCGTTCATTTCCAGGAGCTATCAGCATGAAGACTCGCCAACTCGGCCATCGCGGCCCTCACGTTTCCTCCATCGGCCTGGGCTGCATGGGCATGTCGGATTTCTACACCACAGGCGTTGACGAGCGAGAAGCGATTGCCACGCTGCACCGCGCCGTGGAATTGGGCGTGACGCTGTTCGACACCGCCGACATGTACGGCCCGCATACCAACGAAGAACTGCTCGGACGGGCCCTGCGTGGCAAGCGCGAAAGCCTGTACCTGGCGAGCAAGTTCGGCCTGGTGCGCAGCAGCGATCCCCACGCCCGCGGCGTCAATGGCCGCCCCGACTACGTCCGGCAATCTGTCGATGGCAGCCTCAAGCGCCTCGACACCGATTACCTGGACCTCTACTACCAGCACCGCATCGACCCGCAAGTACCCGTCGAAGAAACCATCGGCGCCATGGCCGAGCTGGTCAAGGCCGGCAAGGTCCGCCACATCGGGATCTCGGAAGCCAGCGCCGAGACCATCCAGCGGGCTCACGCCGTGCATCCCCTGGCGGCGGTACAAAGCGAATACTCGCTGTGGTCCCGCGACCCCGAACACAATGGCGTGCTCGCGACCTGCCAACGCCTGGGCATTGCATTCGTCGCCTACAGCCCCTTGGGCCGGGGCTTTTTGACCGGCGAGTTGAAATCGCCGGAAGACTTCGCCGCCGATGACTATCGCCGCTTCAACCCGCGCTTCCAGGCCGACAACTTCACTCGCAACCTGGCGCTGGTAGAGCGGGTCAAGGCATTGGCCTTGGACAAGGGCATCAGCGCCTCACAACTGGCCCTGGGTTGGGTGTTGGCCCAGGGTGACCATGTCATCCCGATCCCGGGCACCAAGCAGCGCAAGTACCTGGAAAGCAACGTGGCAGCGGCTTCGGTGGTGGTGAGCGCTGACGAGTTGGCGCAACTGGATGGGATTTTCGCAGGCGAAGGTGCAGTGGCGGGCGACCGATACCAGGCGCACACGATGACGCTGTTGAACGGTTGATATTCAAGCAGGCGCCAGCACAGCCGATAACCCTATCAATAATAGCTCCCAGACCTCTGGGTTCTGCCAGTTGCATAGGGTAATGATCGATGGGTTTGCCTCTCAATCGCCTGCTGATGTGGGGCGTCCTGATGTTCCTCGCTGCAAGCGCTTGCGCGGCAGAGGCGCAACTGCGCATCGTGACCGAGGAACTGCCGCCCTACAACATGACGCAGAACGGCCAAATGACCGGCATGAGCACCGAGGTGGTCCGGGCCGTGCTCAAGGAGGTCGGCATGGACGCGCCTATCCAGTCCATGCCGTGGGCCCGCGCCTACGAACTGGCGCTCAATGAAAGCAACGTGTTGATCTATTCGATCGTCCGCACGCCTGCACGCGAATCGCTTTTCCAGTGGGTCGGCAGCATCGGCCCGACGCAGTGGTACCTCTACTCGCTGGCCAACCGGCCGGTGAAACTCGACACGCTGGCCGATGCCCACGGTCACCAGATCGCCACCGTCAACCAGGACGTGGGCGAGCAATACCTGGTCTCGAAGGGCTTTCGCATCGGCGAAGAACTGCAGTCGAGCACCAAGTACGAACACAACTACCGCAAGCTCAAGGTCGATCATGTGGAGCTGTGGATTTCCAATGAGCTCAACGCGTTGTACCTCACGCGCCAGAATGGCGAAGACCCGGACAAGTTGCTGGTCCGCTCGCTGGCGCTGCCCGAACTGAGCAGCGCCGACGGCTTGAGCATGGCGTTCAGCCGCAATACGCCCGCCGATACGGTGGCGAAGTTCCGTGCTGGCCTGGAGACCATCCGACGCAATGGCGTCTACGATGCCATCCTGCGCAAATGGCTATGACATGGATGCCAATTTTCGTACGGCGTCCTCCTTACAACCACAGACCAAGGCGTTCAGCTCCCTGGGACGCCGCCTGGTGCTGGCAACGCTGTTGTTCTGCCTGCTCTTTACCCTGGCGATGGTCACCTGGCGTACCTGGTTGGCCTGGGAAAACAACCTGGCGGAAATGAATTCGGAGCTGGCCCTGATCGACCAGGTGTTCCAGAACACCCTGGCCCATGCCATTTGGGAACTGGACCGTGAATCCCTCGACCAGCAAATCACCAGCGTCGCCATGGCAGCGCCCGTGGGACGCCTGGTGTTGAACATCCTGCGTCCCGGGCAAGCGCCTGAAGTCATCGAACTCAATCGATACGCCGTCGATCAATCCGGCGTGGTGCCGGTGCTGCACCGCGAGCTCATCGCACAGCCCTACGCCGGGGCCCATGAAAAAGTCGGCGAGCTGACCATCGAAGGCGACAACAACCTGCTTTGGGAACGCCTCTGGGACGAAGCACGCAGCATCGTCATCACCCAGCTCATCCAGTCCTTGCTGCTGGCCGGGTTGATCATGACCGTGTTCAACCGCCTGGTGACCGTGCATGTGGTGCACATCGCCCGGCACCTGGGCGAACTGGTGCCGCAAACCCTCAAGCATCACCTCAAGCTGCAACGGGCGGTGCAGCGCCAGGACGAGCTGAGCCTGCTCGAATTCCAGGTCAATACACTCCAGGACAATCTGCGCGCCCATTTGGAGCGCCAGCACTCGGACGAACTGGCCCTTGCCGCCAGCCGCGACCAAATGGCCGAACTGGTCGAGGCCCGCACCGCAGAATTGAAGGCGGCCAACCAGGCCCTTGAAGCACTGTCACGTCACGATGATTTGACGGGGCTGGCCAACCGTCGCTATTTCGACGAGTTGAAGGACATCGAGTTTCGCCGGGCGATCCGCCACAAGACCCCGCTGGCCGTGCTCATGTGCGATGTGGATTTCTTCAAGATCTACAACGACACCTACGGCCACATGCAAGGCGACCTGTGCTTGAAGGAGATCGCCGAGACCCTGCGCAGCGTGTTCGGCCGCTCTGGCGAACTGACTGCGCGCGTCGGCGGCGAAGAGTTCGTCGTGGCCCTGCCCAACATCAACGCCGCCCAGGCCTGCGAGGCCGCCCAACGTTTTCGTACAAGCCTGGCCGAACGTGAACTGCCCCACAGCGGTTCCAAGGTATCGCCGTTTGTCACCGTGAGCATCGGCGTTGCCGAGCTGGACCCGGAAACCATGGACCATTTCGATCAACTGCTGCAACGCGCCGACCAGGCGCTGTACCGGGCCAAACACCAGGGGCGCGACTGCGTCGCCCTGTAAACCATCGCATGCCATGAGGTCTGTCTATGCACTATCGCCTGATACTCTGCTCGTGCTTGCTCCTCACCTCGATCAGCCTGCAAAGCCACGCCGAGGCGATCGAAGTCGTGACCGAAGATTCCCTCTATGCCTACCAGCGTGATGACAAGGTCGTCGGGCCGGGTATTCGCATCGCCGAAGAAACGTTGAGAGGCGCGCATCTGACCGACTACAGCCTGTCGCTGTACCCGTGGGCCCGGGCCTACGAAAAGGCCCTGCATGAGCCTAACGTGCTGATTTTCCCGTTGGACCGTACCCCGGCCCGCGAGCATTTGTTCAAATGGGTCGGGGAAATACACCGGGTGGCGAGCCGGCTCTACAAGATGCGCGACAGTGAAGGCATCACCGTCAACAACCTCGAGGACGCCAGGCAGTACAGCATCGGCGTGGTGCGAAACGACGCCAAGCAGATCTACCTGCAACAGCGTGGGTTTACCCGGCTGGTCAGCTCGGCCAACAACCACGACAACTTTCAAAAGCTGCTGAATCGCCAGGTCCAGCTGTTGCCGATGCCAGAGAACACCGCGCGCCTGCTGAGCAAGGATGCCCAAGTCGATTTCACTTCCCTGGAAGAGGTCTATACCCTCGACGAGCAACCCCACAGGGTCCACCTGGCGTTCAGCCTGAGCACGCCTGACGAAGTCGTCGCCAAGGCCCAGCGCGCTTTCGATCAGCTCAAGGCTTCCGGTGAAGTGGCGCGGATCATGAACGAACAGCGGTAGACTCTGGGGATCACACCACAAGCAAACGATGAGGTATGTCCCGATGAGCCAAGCGTCCTACGTTCCGCCCAAGGTCTGGAAAAACGACGCCCCGTCTGGCGGCCAGTTCGCCAGCATCAACCGCCCTGTCGCCGGGCCGACCCACGACAAAGCCTTGCCGGTTGGCAAACACCCGTTGCAGCTCTATTCCCTGGCCACGCCCAATGGCGTGAAGGTGACCATCCTGCTGGAGGAACTGCTGGCACAGGGTCATACGGGCGCGGAGTACGACGCCTGGCTGATCCGCATCAGCGAGGGTGACCAGTTCTCCAGCGGTTTTGTCGAGGTCAACCCCAACTCCAAGATCCCGGCCCTGCTGGACCGCAGCGTGGAACCTGCCATCCGTGTGTTCGAGTCCGGTTCGATCCTGCTGTACCTGGCGGAAAAATTCGGCGCCTTCCTGCCCACCGACCCGGCAGGCCGCACCGAAACACTGAACTGGCTGTTCTGGCAGATGGGCTCTGCGCCGTACCTGGGCGGTGGTTTCGGGCATTTCTACGCGTATGCGCCGGAGAAATTCGAATACCCGATCAATCGCTTCACCATGGAGGCCAAGCGTCAACTCGACGTACTGGATCGCCGCCTTGGCGAAAGCCAATACCTGGCAGGCGATGACTACACCATCGCCGACATTGCAGTCTGGCCCTGGTATGGCCAACTGGTGCGTAACAACGTGTACGGCGCCGCCGAATTCCTGAGTGCCCACGAATACACCCATGTGCAGCGCTGGGCCGAAGAGATCGCCAAGCGACCGGCCGTCCAGCGCGGGCAGCGGGTCAACCGCACGTGGGGGGATGAAGCGAGCCAGGTGCCGGAGCGGCATGAGGCTGGGGATCTGGGCTGAGGGCGAATCGCCAAACCTGGCGCGCTCAAGCCGGCAGTGTCAGGCCCCGGTCGCTGAAATACCGGCTCAACGTTGCCGCAGACGCTTGGGGATCCGCCAGGGCGACGTAGGTATCGGGACGCAGCAGATACGCGGCGTCCCGACACAACCCGGCTTTGTGATGCTCATCCTGCCAGGTGAACGTGTGCAGGGGGATCTGGTGCTGGCGGCTCCAGTCTTGCAGCTCCGCCCGGGCCTCACCGTAGACATGCACCTGCCAGCCGATGGATGCGAGCGGTTCGTAGTTGTCGGCGCCCGGCACCGGAACCCATGGCAAACGGTCACCGCCCAGCACGTCACCCGCCTTGCCGGCACTCAACGGGCTCTGGTGATAATTCAAGGTGGTTTGGGACACTATCCGGAACAGGTACTCGCGCACGTTCTCGCTTTTATAGGCAACGCTGGCAAAAAGCGGTGCGATGCGCGTGCGCACGAAGTCGGCAAAATTGCCTTGGGCGGTTGCAAAGGTGAACAGCCGGTCCGTCGTTTCCACCAGTTTTTGCGCAAACGCCTGGCGTTCGGCCTGGTAGCTGTCGAGTAACGTGTCGGGGGCCTGTCCCTTCACGACCGACGCCAGTTTCCAGGCCAGATTGATCGCGTCCAGGATGCCGGTGTTCATGCCTTGACCACCGGCCGGGCTGTGGACGTGCGCAGCGTCTCCCAGCAAAAACGCCCTGCCCCAGCGGAACTGATCCGTGACGCGATGATGGACCCGGTAAGTGGAAAACCAATTCACATGACTGATCCTGATGTTCAGGCCGTTGATCGCGTCATGGCCAACGTCCTCGAACGTCAGCGTCTCTGGATGTTCTGCACGCTCATCACGAACCGTCCCGATCAGGCGATATTGATCCGTTTCGCCATAGAAAAACGCCAACACGAATTCGGATTTATCAAAAGCGACATGGGCCTCATCCGCAGGCTCGAAACCGCTGGCAGACACGTCCGCCACGTAGAACAACTGCTTATAGGTGCCGCCCTCGAAACCGCTTCCCACCTGATGACGCACGAGCGAATGCGCGCCATCGCATCCTGCGAGGTAAGCGGCCGTCAGCGTTTCTTCGCGACCATCGGCGTGTTTCAAGCGCGCGGCAACGTGGTCGCCACGGTCCTCGAAGGACAGCAGTTCGGTCTGCCGCTCGACTTCGACGCCCAGGGCCTGAAGCTGCTCGACCAACAGCCGCTCATGACGATCCTGGGGGTATATGAGGACAAAAGGATAAGGCGATACATCCCCGCCAGCGTCCACCAGAGGAATCCGCGCCTTGCGTTTCCCCCGGGCCCACAGGTTCATGGCTGGGGTTTTGTACCCGGCCTCGATGACCGCACCGGCCATGCCGAGCTGGCGATACAGCTCAAGTGTGCGGGCCTGGACGGCCATGGCCCGCGAGGTTTCCCCCGGCCCGCGGCTCTTGTCGACAACCCTGACAGCAAGCCCCTGCCGGGTCAGCCATAAAGCCAGGACCAATCCAGTAGGGCCGGCTCCCACAACGAGAATGTCCGTTTGCGCCATGATCGTGCCTCTGGAGGAGTGATGACTCTGGAGGCACTTAATGATGGTCGAGGAAGGCCGAATGTCAACGGACGGCCGGCGGGCAGGCAAGGCACATCGTTCTGTGGCTACTGTGGGAGCGGGCTTGCTCGCGAAGGCGGTGGATCAGCTTGCACCGATGCTGAATATGCCGACGTCAATGTGAGCAAGCTCCCACCCGTTTTTCATCAGGTGTTCAGCGGTTGGCCTGCAGCTTATATCCATCACCCGCCGACGCCGGAGTCGTTTCATTGGCCAGCGCAAAAACACACTCATCCAGATATGGCCTGACATCCGCCCATTTCCTGCGATCGGCGATAAATCCCCTCAGTTTCTTGCCCGCATCCACGACATCCGGTTCATGGCCCATCAACATGATCCTGGCCACTGAACTGGCGTCATCGTCCTTGTGCTTGGCATGATCCTGCCGGGCATAAGAATGAAACTCTTCGATCCGCCCCAGCACAGCGTCGGCACCGCCCATGCACTTGTCACCCAGTACCTCTTCACGCCGCTGCGCATGCCCCCCGGCGAAACTGTCCTGGACAAGGTGAAGCAAGCTGCCAAACGCCACCTGGTTCACATTCGCCCGCAGCCATGGACGCCCGACCGCAAAAAGATCCTGTACGGTCTGCCCGTTATTGAAATGCTGTTCCCAACCTTCGATCTTGATGTCTTTCAAATAGGTATTGATGGGATAGGTTCCATCGGCAACACCCCAGGCAAACTCGGCCCACATCATGATTTCACGCTTGGTCTGCTCCGGCGTGGCGCCCTCTTGGGAAGCCATTGCATGCAAGAACTGCAGGTCGCCGAAATGCGAACGAGAAATGTAGTTCCCCGCCCCCATGAACGCCATCGGCTCAGAAGCACTTTTGCCCTCCGCTTTCTCGAAGAGATTTACCCAGCACCGAGTCTGCGAGATAAAGCCAACCGAATAACGTCCATTGCAGCCCTTGGTCTTGGCATCTTCCGCACCCGGCATGAACACCGGATCATCGTTCCAGCGAACCCCGGCAATGATGTAGGCGCCGGCATTTTCCAGATTGGGGTTGCTGCAATCCTGCCAGTCCCCGTCGCACCCATAGATCTTCTGCGTCAGCGCCTCATGGGCAGGATCGGAAAAATTATGCAGCGCAAAGCTGGCGAACGGCACCGTCGCCTTATAGGACACCCCGTACTTCTTGGCCATCTCCCGCTCAGCCAAGGTGCCATCCGGCGAGAGCTGAAAAGCGTTGGCCTGGCCGATGCAACCTAACAAAACACCCCAGGCAAATCCGGACATGGCTTTGTATGTATTCATGGATTGTCTCTGCAAAGGGCGATGACGGGCAGGTTCTCGTCTCGCACCTGAGGTTGTGGTGGGCGGAGTAAATGGCAAGACGCCATCGTCGATAGCATAGCGGGTGTCGCTTTGCCGTCCAGGCGTCATGGAGTTGATTTTTTTCATAGGCTTCTCCCGAGGCCTATACGAAAGTCGCTGATCAACAGGCGGAGTGAACCCCAACCAAAAGCCCCTGTGTGTGGCCCCCGCAAATAGCACAAGCTCACGCCCATACAAGCCCCCAGCCGTGACCGCGACAGAGAAAGAACTCCGCCCGCATACCTCGTACGCGTCTCGTCGCGCTCAACCGAGTCCAGCCATGAACCTACTGAACCTCTTCAACACAGCCCAAGCCCGCACTCAAGGGGCTGTCAGCGTGGCCTGCACCTCTGCTGAACTGGACCAGGCGCTGGCCGACGTACGTATCACCCCAGTGTTGATCACCGGGTTCGTCTCCCCGCACCTGGACATCGACCAGATCGCCGCCAAGGTCAAGAAGCGCTTCGCCCACAGCGCCATCAGCCTGTGCACGACGTCGGGTGAGTTGTGCAACGGCGCGAACACGCTGTATTGCCAGACCGGCGAGACCTGGGACCGGGTGGTGCTGCAGCTGTTTGACGCCAGTGTGATTGTGTCGGCCGAGGTAGTGATGGTGCCGCTGGAGTGCGAGGACATTCGCGGTGGCGGCAAGCGCTTGGCCATGCGTGAGCGAATCAGCCGGTTGGTGAATAACATCAAGCAGGCGCAAGTGAGCACGCCCATTGACCATCGCGATACCTTGGCCTACGTGGTGTTCGACGGTCTTTCGGCTTCCGAGTCATTCTTTATGGAGGCGCTCTATGAGTCGGGACGGTTTCCCTGCCTGTTCGTCGGCGGCTCGGCCGGTGGCAAGGCGGACTTCAAAAAGACCCTCATCAGTGATGGGCAGCGCAGTTATCAGAACCACGCGCAGATTGTCTTTCTGAAAACCGCGGCGGATGTGCGCTTCGGAGTGTTCAAGAGTCAGAACTTCCAACCGGCTGGGCTGACGTTCAGCGTGCTGACCGCGTCGGTCGAGGACCGCACCATCGACCAGGTCATCGACAGCCGGGGGAACATCAAGAGCATGGTCCAGGCGCTGTGCGATGCATTCGAATGCAGTGCCCAGGCGCTGGAAAAGAAGCTGGCCGATTATTCATTCGCCATTCGCGTGGGCGATGAACTGTTCGTGCGCTCCATTGCCCGTATCGACTATCAGCAGCAGATCATCCAGTTGTTCTGCGACGTGGCGCCCGGCGAAGAGCTGGTGATGGTCAAGCGCACGCCCCTTCGCGAGGCGACCCGACTCGACTACGAGAAATTCCTCAAGGGCAAAGGCGGCCGCCCGGTGGCCGCTATTCTCAACGACTGCATCCTGCGCCGGCTCAACAACAGCAGCGACCTGGGCAGCATGGCCGGTATTTTCGGGGACGTGCCTCTGGCCGGCTTCTCGACGTTTGGTGAAATCCTCGGTTTGAACCTTAACCAGACACTCACGGCGATTTTCTTCTTCAGAGTCACCAAGGGCGCCCGTTTTGTCGATGAGTACGTCGACAACTTCATCGCTCACTACGGCGAGTTCAAGGCGTTTTTCCTGCGCCGCCAGATCAAGAAATTGGCGGGCCTGAACCATGTCGTGGTCAAGCAGATCATGGCGTTCAAGATGAATGACTTCAGCAGCGCCTTGGACACGCGCGGCCTGGACAACACAATCCTGCCGGTGTTTGACGGCCTGACAGACCTGGGTCAGGTATTGGCCCAGGCCAGCCAGCAGCAAGCGCTGATGGCGACGCAAATCAAGCACTACTCTGGCGAACTGCACTTGTCGATGGATGACCTGACGGGCACGATCGATCGGCAAAACAGCGTCGCCGAACAGGCCGGCACGACCGTCGAACAGCTTGCCACCCAAGCGGGCGAAGCGGTGGTCGGCGCCCGTGCGCTCGCCAGTTCGAGCTTGCGTATTCAGTCGATCGTACAGGTCATCCAGCAAATCGCCGGACAGACCAACCTGTTGGCCCTTAACGCGGCCATCGAAGCAGCCCGCGCCGGTGAGATGGGCAGAGGGTTTGCGGTGGTGGCTGATGAGGTGCGCAAGCTCGCGGAAATCACCCGCAAGAATGCTGCGGAAATCGGCGTGGACATTGACCTGCTCTCGACGGAGATCCAAGGCGTCGCCCAACAGATCGAAGACCAGTCCGTCGCCGTCAGCGCCCTGCGCGAGATGCTCGATGCCCTGGAAGACTCGAGCCGCACCACCGAAGGCACGGCACAACGCACGAAGGCTATCGCGGACACCTTGACCGGGCTGACTCACGCCAGTGCTTGAGTAGCTGTCACAGGGTTTGGTGTTGTGTCCGGATGCGGTCCGGACCTGGATGATCAGCCTGCGGGGCGCTCGTTGATTGTGCTCGCGGCCTGGAACAGGATTTTTGCGACGAAATCGATTTCCTGTTCGGTGATGATCAGCGGCGGCAGGAAGCGCACGGTTGCGCCGTGGCGTCCGCCCAGTTCAACGATCAAGCCGTGCTTCAGGCAAGCCTGCTGGAACGCCTTGGCCCGGGCCGTGTCCACGGGAGGATGGCCCTGTACGTCTGGGGTGCCTTGCGGGTCGACGATTTCCATGCCGAGCATCAGGCCGCGCCCACGCACATCGCCGATCCAGGCGAACTCGTTTTGCAGCGCCTGCAATTGTTTTTGCAGGTGGGCGCCCACCGTTTCGGCGTGCTGGACCAGACCTTGATCGCGGATAAAACGCAAGGTCGCGGTACCCGCCGCCATCGCCAGTTGATTGCCGCGGAACGTGCCGGCGTGGGCACCCGGCTGCCAGACGTCCAGCGACTCGTGGTAGACCATCACCGACAACGGCAACCCGCCACCGATGGCTTTGGACAGGGTGATGACATCCGGCGTGATGCCCGATTGCTCGAAGCCGAACATCCGTCCACTGCGGGCAATGCCGCACTGGATCTCGTCGACGATCAGCGCAATGCCGTGGGCCTGGGTCAACCGGCGCAACTCCTGCAGCCAGCGGTCCGGCGCGGCAATCACCCCGCCCTCGCCCTGGATCGGCTCCAGGATCATTGCCGCCGGTGCGGTCACCCCGCTTTCCGGGTCGTTGAGCAAGTGCTCGAGGTAGCGCACGTTCAACGTGACCGCCTGATCGCCGGCCACCCCGAACGGGCAACGATAATCGTGGGGGAACGGCAGGCGCTGCACGCCTGGCATCAACGCGCCGAGGGCATTCTTCGGCGACAGGTTGCCGCTGATGGCCAGGGTGCCCAGGGTCATGCCGTGATAGGCCCCTTCGAACGCCAGGACCGAATGCCGTCCGGTCGCGGTACGGGTCAGCTTGAGGGCGGCTTCCACCGCATCGGCCCCGCTCGGGCCGCAGAACTGGATGCGTGCATGGCGAGCGAACTCGCTGGGCAGGCAAGCGAAAATCTCTTGGACGAAGGCGTCCTTTACAGGTGTCATGAGGTCCAGGGTATGCATCGGCACACCAGCCGCCATGACCTGGGTGATGGCTTCGATGATCACCGGATGGTTGTGCCCCAACGCCAGGGTCCCGGCACCGGCCAGGCAATCGACGAACACTTGCCCCCGGCTGTCCTGCACATAAATGCCATGGGCCCTTTCAAGCACCAGGGGAATGCGTCGCGGGTAACTGCGGGCGTTGGATTCCTGCTGTTGCTGACGTTCCAGCAGCGGTGTCGAATCGAGGCAGTAAGGATTCGACAGACCGGTGTGCAACAGGCGTAGCTGTTGCGCGCCACCCGCTGTGGCATTCGAAAAAGCACTCATGATTTCCTCCATGGAGGCTGGGTTTGGAAGGGAACGAACAGCCTGGAAACAAACATCCGAAACGTTGCAGGACAGACGCGGGGAGATTGCCTCCCCGCGCCCGTGGGTTTACATGTCGTAGCGCAGGATCATCCCCACCGTGCGCGGTGCGCCGACGTCGATGATGTCGTCGCTGCGGTTGTTGGTGACGTATTCCTTGTCGAACGCGTTCTTCACATAAGCTGACACCGCGACGTTCTTGGTGACTTTGTACTCGGTGTTGAAGTTCACCAGCACGTAGTTGTCGCTGCGGCGCTCGCCGGTGACCTTGCCGTTGGCATCGAACTCATATTCCGACGGTGCGGTGCTCTGGTAGATAACGTCAGTACCGAACATCAGGCGATCGTCGAAGCGATACACACCGCCCACGGACACCTTGTATTTAGGCGAACCAATAAACGCTTCGCCGCTCATGTCCTGGCCGGTACCGGTGACAAAGTCCTTGTATTTGCTATCGGTAATGGCGCCACCGACGTTCAAGGTCAATTGTTCGGAGATGTCTTTTTCTACGAAGACTTCCAGGCCCTTGATGTCGCTGCGACCGGCGTTGTAGATGTCAATGACGGAGCTACCGCTCTGCCGCAGGCCGACCTGCTGGTCTTTCCAATCGGTGTAGTACAGGTTGGCGCGGGTACGCAGGGTCTTGTCGAAGAACGAACCGCGGTAGGACAGCTCGTAGTTTGTGGTGTATTCCGGGTCGTAGGCCTGGTGACCGCTACCGGAGCGCAGGTTGACACCGCCACCGCGATAGCCCTTCTGCACCATGAAACCGAGGTACTGGTCCGTTGCCAATTCGTAGTCGATGCCGAGTTTCGGCAGTACGGCATCAAACGACTTGCTGACTTTGGCCGGCTCGGAGAAATCATCCTGCTCGACGTCGGTGTCGTTCGTCTCGTGGTCATAACGCAGGCCGGTGATCAAAGTCCAGCGCGGTGCGAACGTCCAGTTGACTTCACCGAACACCGCCTTGTTCTCGATGGTGGTATCGCCCTTGACCGTGCCGAACAGCGCGCCATCGAACAACAATCGGTCATGGAAGTCGTTGGTGTTACGCCCATAGTAGGCACCGACGAAACTCTTGACGGTGTCGGACGCGTAATTCAAACGCAGCTCCTGACTGAACAGGTTGCCATCCTGTTTACGCAAAACGACTTGGTCGTCCACGGCTGTCTGGTCAAAGTCAAGACGGTTGCTGTAGTCCGTACTGGTATTGGCCGTCATGCTCGTCAGCGACCAGGCATCGTTCAGGCGGTAGTCCACCTTGGCGCTGAGGGTGTCCTGCTTGAGATTGTCGAAGGCCTTGGTGTTGGACGAAATGTCGTAGTAGCTCGGCTTGCCATTGACGCGCATGGTCGAGCGGTCGCCCTGACGATGCTCACTGTGGGCGTAGGTCAGCAGGACATCGGTGTCGTCATTGGGCAGGATCAGCAACTTGCCACGGGTGTTGCTGGTGCGACGCGGGTTGGCATCTTCATTGAGCGTGGTATTGCGGATGTAGCCGTCACCTTCGCCATAGTCCACGGCGATACGCCCGGCGATCTTGTCATCCACGATCGAGCCACCGCCCGCCACGGCTGCCCCGCGCTCGCCGTAGTTACCTACGTTGGTTTGCGCCGAAAAGCTCGGTTCGAACGTTGGGTTCTTGGTCCGGATAACCACCGCACCGGCCAGGGAGTTGCGACCCTGGGTGGTGGATTGCGGACCCAGGAGTACTTCGATCTGCTCGGCATCCCAGAGCGGAACCGGGCTGAGGGTCAGCGCGCGGTTGGGCTGCACGGCACCGTCGACATACACCGACACCGCCCCGTTGAGGGTCGCCGGGCCCTGGTCGTCAAAACCGGACACCGGCACACCCCGGATACCCCATGTCTCATTACCCGCCTGGGTATAGACGCCGGGCGTGCGGGCAAATACATCCACCAGGTCCTTGTCGCCGTGTTCACGCAGGTTCTTGTCGGTGACCACCACCACGCTGGACTGGGTCTTTTCGAGGGTACGGTCGATCTTCTCACCGGTTACGGTGATTGGAGCGATCTCCATCTTGCCGGCTTCTTCGGCCGCCCAAGCACCGTTGCTCAGGCCGATGGCCGACCCTACAGCCAACGCAATTGTGTTCTTTTTGAAATTCACGCCCCGCTCCCCTGCGACAGATATTTTTAGGTGTTTTGAGCTGGCCGAAGGCTGTTTTGCGCCAGCGGAGCGGAGTCTAATCCAAAAAAAAATTTAAATAAATAGTATTGATAATCTATCTCATTTGTACCTAGTATGGCGTCTTGTATTGCCTTACATACATTACAGACGAGTCCTACATCGCTGACCGCTGCCCTGCTTTCATGGTCTTGTGACTGGTCGAAGAAGACAAAAGAGGATGCACAAGGATGACCTCAATCGAACACCTGAACGGGCGTTCCGAGCTTTTTTCAATGGCGCCCACGGATGCAAGCGCCCAGTCGCTACCCGTGCTGGTGCAGGGGACATCGGGGCAGTCGATCCACGATCTGGACGCTTCGATTCGCGACAGCCTGGCCCATGCCCTGACTACGGTTGGCGGCGTGTTGTTTCGCGGTTTCACCGTCGCCACGCCCATCGATTTCAAGCGCTTCGCTGCCAGCTTCGGTGCGCCGCTGGCCAGTTACGAATTCGGCTCCACGCCACGCAGCAAGGTCTTCGCCGGGGTCTATAGCTCCACCGAGTACCCGGCCCATCAGTTCATTCCATTGCACAACGAACAGGCCTATACCCGTCCCTGGCCTTCGCGCATCTGGTTTCACTGCATCAAGGCCAGTGAGACCGGCGGCGAGACCCCGATTGCCGACAGCCGCCTGATTTACCAGCGCATGCCTGCCGAGATTCGCGAGCTGTTCGCCAGCCGTGAGTTGCTCTACGTGCGCAACTACAGCGGCGCACTGGACCTGCCCTGGGAGAAAGTCTTCAACACCCAGGACCGCGCCCAGGTCGAACGCTACTGCCAGGACAACGACATCGAGTGGGAATGGAAAGCCGATGGCGACCTTCGCACCCGCCAGCGTTGCGCCGCCGTGCAGCAGCATCCCGAGACTGGTGAGTGGGTCTGGTTCAACCAGGCGCACCTGTTCCATGTCTCGGCCATCGAACCGAACGTACGCGCCAGCCTGCTGGCGGCGGTGGGTGAAGAGAACCTGCCGCGCCATGTCTATTTCGGCGACGGCTCGCCGATTGCCGACGACATGCTCGACACCGTGCGCGAGGTCTACCGCGAGACTGCCATCAGTTTCCCCTGGCAGCCCGGCGACATCCTGATGCTCGATAACCGACTGGTGGCACACGGTCGCAATCCTTTCACCGGTGACCGCAAAGTCATCGTGGCCATGGCGTGAATTGCACATGTTTTCATTCGAACACTGGATCGACGTGCTGGAAGCCAACGCCCAGCACTTCCCTCAGCGCGCGGCCCTGCATTTTCTGCCGGACGGCGTAGAGATCGGCGAAACCCTGACCTTTGCCCAACTGCACGCCCAATCCCAAGCCCTGGCGGCTGCGCTGCAAGCGCGTTATGCCCCGGGTGATCGAGTGCTGTTGATGCTGCCCAGCAGCCTCGACTACGCCCGCGCCTTCTGTGCCTGCCTGTATGCGGGGCTGATTGCCGTGCCGTTGTTTCCGCCACCGTCGCGCAAGCCGCGCCACCTCGATCGCGTCCGCAACGTGGTGGTGGATGCCGAACCGGCGCTGATTCTCGCACCGGCAGATTATTGCGAAGGTTTGCTGGAACTGGTGGAGGGTCGCGTCGATGTGCTGACCGTCCAGCACCTGGGCACGCCACCGGCCAGCCAATGGCAACGCCCGGCCATCGACGGTTCGACCGTGGCCTTCCTGCAATACACCTCGGGCTCTACCGGCTCGCCAAAAGGCGTTGAGGTGCGTCAACGCAACCTGATCGCCAACGTCGAACTGATGCGCCAGGCCTACGCGTTCGACGAGCACGGCGCCATGGTCAATTGGCTGCCGCTGTACCACGACATGGGCCTGATCGGCGGTCTACTGGCCCCGCTCTACAGCGGCATGCCGTGCTACCTGATGGCGTCCCAGACCTTCGTCAATGCGCCGTCGACCTGGTTGCAGGCGCTGAGCCGCTACCGCGCCACCGCCAGTTTCGCCCCCAACTTCGCCTATGCCCTGTGCAACCGCGTGGTCAGCGACAATCTGATCGCGCAGCTCGACCTGAGCGCCTGGAAATACGCGATCAACGGCGCCGAACCAATCCACCCCGGCACTCTGGAAGCCTTCGCCCAGCGCTTTGCCGCATGTGGCCTGAACCCGTTGGCCATCAGCCCCGGGTATGGCCAGGCCGAAGCGACCCTGTGCGTCAGCGCCACGCCGGCCGATGCGCTGCCAGTGGTGTTGCGCCTGGACAAGACCGTGCTGGAGACCGGTCGCGTGGCCCTGGCGACGGCCGATGCCGCCGCCGTGGAATTCGTCGCCTGCGGTTACCCGCAAGCCTTGCACAGCATCGCCATCGTCGACCCGCACACCTTCGAACGCTGCGCCGCCGACCGCATCGGCGAAGTCTGGCTCAAGGGCCCGAGCAACGCCGAAGCCTATTGGAAGAACCCCGAGGCCACTCGCGAAGCCTTTGAAGCACGGATAGTCGGTTCAGCGGAGCACTACCTGCGCTCCGGCGACCTGGGCTTCATGCATGAAGGCCAGGTAGTGATCTGTGGACGGCTCAAGGACCTGCTGATTCTCAACGGACGCAACCTCTACCCCCACGACATCGAATTCGCCATCACCGACGCCGAGCCAGGCATCCGCACCGGCCGCATTGCCGCCTTCTCGGAAATGGACCCGGCCCTGGGCCGCGAGAAACTGGTGATCGTCGCCGAGCCGCAGCGCAAGTTCGTCGACCCGGCGCATCATCTGGCGCTGTTTGCGTCGATGCAAAACGCCGTGCGCGAAGCCGCCGACTGCGGCATCGACCAGATTGTCCTGGTGCAAGCCGGCACCATCCCGATGACCACCAGCGGCAAGATCGCCCGCCAAGGCGCACGCAAACAGCTGGCCGCCGGCACATTGAGCATCATCGCCCAGAGCGGTGGGCAGCATGCCTCGAATGGCGAGACCCTTGACCTTGTCCAGTTCAAGCGCCTGGTGGCCGAAACGCCGCAACAGGCCCAAGTCGCCTGCCGCCAATGGCTGGAACAGACGCTGCACGCGGTCAACCCGTATGTGTGCGCCCACTTCGAACGCAGCCTGATCGGCCAGGGCCTGGACTCCATCGGCGTGGCCGACTTCGCTGCGCGCCTGCAGCGGGACCTGGGCTGGAACCTCGAGACCCAGGACTTGTTCGGGGAAACCACCCTGGGGCAATGGGTGCTGGCCCTGCAAGGTTTCCTGAATGAACCAGCTCCCACGGCCGAAGCCTCGACCGAGCAGGCCAACCTCAACCAGGGCCATCAGTCGTTCGCCCAGCGTCGCCTGTGGTTCCTGCGTCAACTGAACCCGGACGACACCCGCCACAACCTGGTGCTGCACCTGCGCTTGCAAGGACCGCTGGACATCGAGACGCTGGCCCTGCGCTTGAACACGCTGGTCGAGCGCCATGGCGTGTTGCGCACGGTGTACCGCGACGGTGTCGATGGCCCGCAACAACAGGTGTTGCCGGCCACGGCGGTAGCGCTGACCCATCACGATTTGCGTGAACAGAATGAAGCGCAGCAACAGCAGGCGCTGAGCGAGCACCTGGCCCACGAACACGCCAGCCCTGTCGATTTGCAAGCCGGCCCGTTGCTGCGAGCGCAGTTGCTTAGCCGACATGAGCAACAGCATGACCTGCTGCTGACCCTGCACCACATCGCCTTCGACGGGCGTTCGGCGCAAGTGCTGCTGGCGGAGCTGGCTGGTTCGACGGACGTAGGGCTGCCGGGGCAATACCTCGATTTCGCCCAATGGGAAGCCCGGTACTGGAGCGAACAGCGGATCGCCACCGAGCAGGACTTCTGGCGCACACACCTGGCCGGCATGCCGCAAACATTGGAACTCGGTGGCAGCGGCCAGGCCCCGGGCGAACACAGCCTGGACTTCAGCGTGCCCCAGGCCCGCTGCGAACGGCTGGCAGCACTGGCCCGCGAGCAAGGCATGACCTTGTTCATGCTGTTGCTGGCCAGCTACCAACTGGTGCTCAAGCAACTGGGCGGCCAGCAGCAATTTCTGTTGGGCACTGACGTCAGCGGCCGGCCACTGGCCGAGCACAACGACGTCATCGGTTTCTTCGTCAACCAGTTGACCCTGCGTTGCGACTTGCGTGGCGAACCGACCCTGGCCGGTTTCCTTGAGCGGGTTCGCGATGAAGCGCGCCAGGCCTATGCCCATCAAGGCCTGCCTTTCGACCTGGTGGTCTCGGCCCTCGCGCCGCAACGCCGCCCCGGTCACTCGCCACTGTTCCAGGTCAAGCTCAACTATCAACCGTCACGGGTGACCCCGACCGCCATCGCCGGTGCGCAGCTGTCCGCGCTGGACGTGGCCCAGGCACCGGGAGATTTCCACCTGGTGCTCGATCTCGTGCACGGCAGCGAAGGCCTCGCCGCGACCCTCAAGTATCGCGGCGAATACTTCGACCAGCAGCGCGCCCTGCGCCTGCAACACCTGTGGACGGGCCTGCTGGACCAGCTACACACCCTGTTGGACGAGCCGCTGCCGGCATTGGCCGAGCGCATCGACAACTGGGACCAGGCCTTTGCCCGTGAGCGACAACAGTCACAGGCGCTGGCCGGTCGCAGCCAGATGATGCAAGCCAAACGTCGCTCCTTGTCCCTTTAACCGAGTCGGATGCCGTTATGTCTATCGTGCCCCCATCGCCACGCGCCCTCGGCGCCGTGCGTCGCAAAGCCATGAACGTCTCGGAACAACAGTTGGTCACCGAGCGCCTGCTCAGCCCGGACCACGCCCTGCCCCTGGTGATCGAGCCGGCGGTCAGCGGCGTCGACCTGATCGCCTGGGCCACCCGGGAACGCGAGTCGCTGGAAAAGAAACTGCTGGAGTACGGTGCCCTGCTGTTTCGCGGCTTCAACGTCGCGTCCGTCGAGCAGTTCGACCAAGTGATCGCCGCCCTCTCCCCCGGCGCTCTGGAATACATGTTCCGCGCCTCGCCCCGGACACGGGTCGGCGGCAACATCTACACCTCGACCGACTACCCGGCCGACCAGATGATTTTCCCCCACAACGAGCACTCCTACTCGCCGCGCTTTCCACTGCGGCTGTTCTTCTATTGCCAACTGCCGTCCGAGACCGGTGGTGAAACACCGATTGGCTCGACCCGCGCCGTGAAGGCCAGGATCAGCCCGCAGATCGAAGCGCGATTCCGGGAAAAAGGCGTGCTGTACGTGCGCAACTACGGCGACGGTTTCGGCCTGCCGTGGCAGACCGTGTTCCAGTCCGAAGACCGTCGCGAAGTGGAGGCCTACTGCGCCAGCGTCGGCATCGAAGTGGAATGGAAAGACAACAATCGCCTGCGCACCCGCCAACGCGGGCCGGCGGTGGTGCGCCACCCGCGCACCGGCGAAGAGGTCTGGTTCAACCACGCCACGTTCTTCCACATCAGCACCCTGCCGGGGCGAATCCGCGATTCGCTGCAAAGCAACTTCAACGACCTCGACCTGCCCACCAATACCTTTTATGGCGATGGCGAACCGATCGAGACACACGTATTGCAATCGCTGCGTGCGGCCTACCTCGATTCGCTGGTGCGGTTCAGTTGGCAACAAGGGGACGTGTTGTTCATCGACAACATGCTCGCCGTGCACGGTCGCGAACCCTTTACCGGCAAGCGCGCCATCATGACCGGCATGGCTGAAGCCCTGCTGTCGAGCGACGTTGCCGTCTGACATTCAACGGGTCCACCTGCCGTTCGCAGGAGGCTTGCCTGACACGTGTCCAGCAAGCCCCGACGTCTGTGCGGTGATCCAGGCTCAAGCCCTTTTCCAGTCGAGATGAACATGAGCGGACTTCAAGGTTTTCGTATTTCGCCGCAACAGACATCGGTTTACCCCCACATCAACGGCGCGGCGCAGCACCCGTTCAGCTGCCATTTGCAATGGTCGCTGTCGCAGCCGCTGGACGTCGATGCCCTGAACAACCGCTTGCAAGCCCTGGTGGCCGGCAGTGAAATCCTGCGCACGCGCCTGATGCCCGTGCCCGGCCTGCGCCACCCGGTGCAGGTGATCGACGAAACCGGCTCGCTGGCGGTGAACCTCCAGGACCTGCGCCAACACAGCGGCGCAGACCAGGACGCCGCGCTGGCCCGGCTCGCCACCCAGCCCCGCGACTGGGCAACCCCACTGTGCGTGACCCTGGTGCGCTTGTCCGATGAACAAGCGGTCCTGGACCTGGCGGCGGCCAGCAGCCACTTCGACCTCGCCAGCCTGAAATGGCTGGCCGGCGCACTGCTGCACGACACCGCAACCGACCTTTCCGACACCTTGCAGTACGCCGACTACGCCGAATGGCGCTGGAGCCTGGTTGAGGAGGCGCCGGACCATCCAGGCGTGAGCTTCTGGAAGCCTTCGGACGAAACCGAACAGGCCACCTTGCAACTGCCCCTCGAATCGACCGTCGAGGGCGGGTTTGCGCCGTCCCGACTGGACCTGACCCTGCCGACTGACCTCGCCCGTCACTCGGCCCTGACCCCGGACCTGCTGCTGGCGGCATGGGCAGCGGTGCTGGGACGATTGGCCGGCCAGCAACAGGTGCCGCTCACCCTCATCCATGAAAGTCGTGGCGCGGAACTGGAAAACGCCCTGGGCCTGTTCGAGCAGTGCCTGCCCGTGAGCATCGAACTGGATGCCCAAGCGACCCTGCTGGAACAAAGCACGCGAGTGGCCGCCATCCGGGAACGGGCCGTCGGCTGGCAAGACTATTACGTCGGCCACCTCAACGCCGGCTATGCCTTTGCCTGGCGTTCGGGCGATGCCCGGGAACGTCATGCCAGCGCAGTGATAAACCCGCTGAAGGCGTGCCTGAACGTACGCCAGTTGCCCGCCAGCCTGCACGCCCAACTGGTCTACGACCGCCATGCCCTCAGCGCCGAAGCCGCAGGTTGCCTCGCCGAGCAATGGCTGCAACTGCTGCAAGGTGCCCTGGCTGAACCGCAACGGGCCTGGGCCCAGTTGCCCCTGGGTGGAGCGCTGCAATCACAATTGATCGGCACCAGCACAAGCGTGCCGTCCATCGAACCGGTGACGCTGGTGGAACTGATTGCCCGTCAGGTTCGCCAGCAACCAAACGCCATCGCCCTCAGCGACCAGGACGGCGCGCTGAGCTACAGCCGCCTCGACGCCTGCGCCACGCACCTGGCCCATCGACTGGTCGCCGCCGGGATCGGTCCCGGGGTGCCCGTCGGTATCCTGTTCGCCCGCAGCAACGCGGCCATTGTCGCCATGCTCGCCGTCTTGAAAGCCGGTGGCGCCTACGTGCCGATCGACCCGACCTACCCGGCCGACCGCCGCGCCTACATGCTCGCCGACAGCGCCATTGCCCACATCGTGGTCAGTGCCGAACTGGCCGACAGCGTGCCGGCCACCCTGCAACGCTTCGTGCTGGATGACCTGGCAACGCCGGACCTCGGCGATTGGCCGGCGCTGCCGCTGCCAGACGCGAACGACCTCGCCTACTTGATCTACACCTCGGGCTCTACCGGTGCGCCGAAAGCCGTGGAAATCAGCCACGGCGCCCTGAGCTTCTCGACCCAGGTGCGCATGGCCACCTATGACACTCCGGTGCGCGCCTACCTGCTGCTGTCGTCGTTCGCCTTCGACAGTTCGGTCGCCGGGATTTTCTGGACCCTGGCCCAAGGCGGGCGCCTGGTCTTGCCCGCCCCGGGAGAAGAGCTGGAAATGTCCCGCCTGGCGCAACTGATTGCCCAGCATCAGGTCAGCCACGGTCTGTCGCTGCCATCGCTGTACCAGGCCCTGCTCGATCAATTGCAGCGCAGCGCAGGCACCGACAGCCTCGTCTGCTGGATCGTCGCCGGTGAAGCCTGCCCGCCATCGCTGATCGCGCAACACAGCAAGACCTTGCCCCACGCCCGTCTGGTGAACGAATACGGTCCCACCGAGGCCACCGTCTGGGCCACCTATGAGGTGCTTGAGCCAAACCGCAACGTCAGCATTGGCCGCCCCATCGCCGGCATGGACCTGCGCCTGCTGAACGAATTCGACACCGCCTGCGGCATCGGCGAGCCAGGGGAAATCGTCCTCGCCGGCCCGACCCTGGCCCGCGGCTATCGCCACAAACCCGAAGAAACCGCCAAGGCCTTCGTCACCCTGGCCGACGGCACCCGCGCCTACCGTACGGGCGACCTGGCGTGCTGGTTGGCCGACGGGCGCCTGGCGTTCCTGGGGCGCAAGGACCATCAGGTCAAGGTGCGCGGCTACCGCATCGAGCTGGGTGAAATCGAACGCCAGTTGTGCAGCCACAGCGACGTGCGCGAAGCCGCGGTGATCGTCCAGGAACACGCCGCCGGCAAGCGCCTGCTCGCCTACATCCTCGCCGCCCACGGCTACGCACCGGATTCCGAGGCGATCAAGCGTTTCCTCGGCGAGCGCCTGCCGTCGTACATGGTGCCGGCCCTGGTGCTGACCCTGGCGAGTTTTCCGCGCACGCCCAACGGCAAGCTCGACACCCGCCAATTGCCCGACCCCGACTCGTTCGACGAAAGCGCCCACGTGGCGCCACGCAACGCCATGGAAACCGCCCTGCAAGCCATCGTCGCCAAGGTCTTGAAGCTCTCGACGGTGAGCGTCACCGACAACTTTTTCGCCATCGGCGGCGACTCGATCCTGAGCCTGCAAGTGGTGGCCCAGGCCCACGAGCAAGGCATCGCGCTTTCGGCCAAGCAAGTCTTCGAACGCCAGACCATCGCGGCCATGGCCGAGGTCGCGCAACCGCTGGCGCCGAGCGCCGCCGAGCCACAGGCTGACAGCACCGAGTTCAGCGCCTCGGGCCTGACCGATGACGAAATGCAAGCGCTGATGGCCGAACTGGACGAGGCCGACCTGTGAGCGGCTCGTCCCGTCGCCCCGCCATCACCGTTGCCCCTTTTTACGCAGGACGCTTTCAATGACCACCGAAAAAACCACCGGCAACCCGATCGAAGACATTTACCCACTGTCGCCGCTGCAACAAGGGATGCTGTTCCACTCCCTGCTGCACGAAGACTCCGGTGTGTACCTGATGCAGGATCGCTACCGCATCGGCGGGGCCATCGATGAAGGGGCGTTCCTCGAATCGTGGCGCCAGGTGGTGGCGCTGCACCCTTCCCTGCGCGCCAGCTTCCAGTGGAAAAGCCAGAAGCAACCGGTGCAGGTGATCCATCGCCAGGTCAAGGTACCGCTGGACACCCTCGACCTGCGCGGGCTCGCCCCCCATGAGCAGGAAGCGCGGATCCGCACGCTGCTGGAAGACGAGCAGAAAGTCGGCTTCAACCTGTCCAAGCCGCCGCTGATTCGCTTCCGGTTGGTGCGCCTGGCCGACGAATCCTACGAGTTCATTCGCAGCTTCCACCACATTCTGATGGACGCCTGGTGCATTTCCCTGGTGACCGTGGACTTCCTCAAAGTCTACGAAGCACTGTGCAACGACCGCACGCCGGAACTGAAAAGCCCGCGGCCGTTTCGCGATTACATCCAGTGGCTGCAACGCCAGGACGCGAGCAAGGCCGAGCAGTTCTGGCGCGGCCAGTTGCAAGGTCTCAATGCCCCCACGCCGCTGACCGTGGACAACGGCGTGACCCGCGACCGCTACACCGATGCGGTGCTGGTGGACGACCAACTGATTCACCTGGACGAACAGGAAACCCAGGCACTGGCGGCGTTCTGCCGCAGTCGCCGGATCACCCCGAACACGTTCTTCCAGGGCGTCTGGTCGCTGCTGCTGTCACGTTACAGCGGGCAACAGGACGTGGTCTTCGGCGTCACCGTGGCCGGGCGTCCGGCCGACCTGACTGGCGTCGCGGAAATGATCGGCCTGTTCATCAACACCTTGCCGCTGCGGGTTTCGGTGGACCCGAACGCCTCGCTCGGCAGTTGGCTGGGCGACTTGCAAAAGCTCAACGTCGACATGCGCGACTTCGAGCACACGCCCTTGACCGACATCCAGGGCTGGAGTGATTTCCCCCGGGGCGAGACCCTGTTCGACAGCATCCTGGTATTCGAAAACGCGCCCATCGACGAACAGATTCTCGAAGGCGGCTTCCAGTTCAGCCTCGAAGGCATGGACCACAGCGTGCACACCCACTACGGCTTGACCGTGGTGATCCTGCCGGGCGAACAGTTGGGCATCCGCGTTTCCTATGACCGCGAACGTTTCGAAGCCGCCACCGTGCAACGCACGCTGGGTCACATCGCCAGCCTGGTGCGCAGCATGCTCGCCGCCCCCGAGGCGCCGTTGGCCAGCTTCGAGCTGCTGGCCGCCGAGGAACGCCAGCAGTTGCTGGGCGAATGGGCGCTTAACCCGCATGATTTCCCGCTGGAGCAAAGCTACGCCGAGCTGTTTGCCGCCCAAGTCGCCCAGCGCCCAGGGCAGGTCGTCGCGATCTGCGACGGGGAGTCGCTGACTTACGCCGAGCTGGACCTGCGCTCCACGCGCCTGGCCCACGCCCTGCGCGAGGCCGGCGCCGCTGAAGACCAACTGGTCGCGCTGGTGGCCCCCCGTGGCCTGGCGCTGTTGACCATGATGCTGGCCGTGTTCAAGGCCGGCGCGGCGATGCTGCCCCTTGAAGTCAATCACCCGCCCGAGCGCTTGCGGGAAATCCTCGGGCTGTCCCGCGCGCCCATGCTGGTGGCGAGCGAAGCCTGCAGCGGCCTGCTCGATCAACTGCTCAGCGGCCTCGACCGGGCGCCCGAGGCGCTGTTCGCCGAGGCCTGCTGGAGGTCCGGCAACGACGTGCCTCTGCCGGTGCTTGCCGGTCCGGACAGCCTGGCCTACGTGCTGTTCACCTCCGGTTCGACCGGCACGCCGAAGGGCGTGATGATCGAACAGCGCGGCATGCTCAACAACATCTTCGGCAAGGTGCCGGCCCTGGGCCTCAACGCCGCCGACCGGATTCCCCAGACCGCTTCGGTGGCGTTCGATATTTCGGTGTGGCAGTTCCTCGCCGCGCCGGTGCTCGGTGCCACCGTGCACATTCTTCCGGATGAAGTCGCCCACGACCCGCAAGGCCTGCTGCAAGTGCTCGCCAGCGAGCGCCTGAACGTGCTGGAAATTGTCCCGAGCCTGATGCGCACCGTGCTCGCGCTGTGCCCGTGCGACCTGCACCTGCCGGACCTGCGCTGGGTGTTGCCTACCGGCGAAGCCCTACCGCCGACCGTGGCCCGCGACTGGTTCGCGCGGTTCCCCGACATCGCCCTGATGAACGCCTACGGGCCGGCCGAATGCGCCGACGACGTGGCCTTCCAGCCGATCTTCGAAGCACCGGGGGCCGAAGTCAGCCACATGCCCATCGGCCAGCCGACCGCCAACAACCGCCTGTATGTGCTGGACGAAGCCCTGCGCCCGGTGCCGGTTGGCGTGGCCGGGGAAATCTGTGTCGGTGGTGTCGGTGTCGGCCGCGGCTACCTGCACGACCCGCAACGCACCGCTGACGCGTTCATCGACCACCCTCAACTCGAAGGACGCCTGTACCGCACCGGTGACCTGGGACGCTGGCGGGCAGACGGGGTGATCGAATACCTCGGCCGCCGCGACCAGCAGGTGAAACTGCGCGGGCACCGGATCGAGCTGACGGAAATCGAACACCGCCTCGCCCAGCACCCGAACGTACGCGAAGCCGCGGTCCTGCTGCGGGAAAACACCGTCGGCGAAGCCTGGCTAGTGGCGTACTGGGCGGCCCATGACGATTCGCTGGGCAGCGACGGCCTGAGCGAACACCTGCGTGCGCAACTGCCGCCGTACATGGTGCCGGCCGCGTTCGTCTGCCTGGACAAACTGCCCCTGAACAACAACGGCAAGGTCGATCGCAAGGCCCTCACCGCCCGCGAGCTGGACTGGCAGGCCGACACCCAGCACAGCATCGCCCCGCGCAACACGCTGGAAACCAGCGTGGCTTCCATCTGGGCCGAGGTCCTGGGGCGCGACACAGTAGGCGTGGAAGACAACTTCTTCACCCTCGGCGGGCACTCGCTGCTGGCAACCCAGATCGTGGCCCGCCTGCGCACCCAGTTCAAACTGGACCTGCCATTGCGGGTACTGTTCGAACAACCGACCGTGGCCTTGCTGGCCGAGGCCATCGGCGCCCGCCAGGCCGAGGCCGCCGCACCGCAAACCAGTGCGATCAGCGTGCCCAAGGCCCAGCCACGCCCGGCGCTGCTGCCACTGTCGTTTTCGCAACAACGCCTGTGGTTCATCGAGCAACTGACACCGGGCACCACCCTGTTCAACATCCCGTTCGCCCTGCACCTCAAGGGTGAACTCAACGTCCCGGCGCTGCACGCCAGCCTGAACGACCTGCTGGTGCGCCACGAAATCCTGCGCACCGGCATCTACAACAACAACGGCGTGCCGTGCCAACGCATCAGCCCAGCGCTGGACATCGCGCTGCCCTTCGAAGACTTGTCGGGCCTGACCGCCACCGCCCGCGCTGGCGCGCAGTTCAATGCCCTGCAAGACACCTTCGAGCAGCCCTTCGACCTGACCTGCCCACCGCTGCTGCGTGCGCGCTTGCTGCGCCTGGCGCCGGGTGAACATGTGCTCGGCATCGCCCTGCATCACCTGGTCTCGGACGCCTGGTCGGCCACCATCGCCCTGCGCGAGCTGGCCCTGGGTTATGAAGCCCGATGCAACGGCGCCCCCGCCGAACTGCCGGCCCTGCCACTGCAATACGCCGACTTCGCCCTTTGGCAGCGCGAACACCTGCAAGGCGCCGAACTCAAGCGCCAGCTCGATTACTGGACCACCACTCTGGATCGGCGCGACAGCGATGCCAGCCCGCTGCTGGCCTTGCCCACCGATCATCCACGGCCATCGGTGCAAAGCTACCGCGCCGGGATCGTGCAGCGTGAACTCAGCGCCGACCTCAGCGCCCAGGTGCAAGCATTCGCCAGTCGCCTCGGCACTACACCGTTCACCGTCCTGTTCGCCGGCTTCGCCGTGTTGATGCACCGCTTGAGCGGCGACGCCACGGTGCTGGTCGGCACCCCGGTCACCCACCGGGAACAACCGGGCACCGAAGGCCTGCTGGGCATCTTGCTGAACAACCTGGCGATCCGCGCCGACTTCGAGCCGCAAGCCGGCTTCACCGCCCTGGTCAAACAAGTGGCCGAGCGTCTGCGCGCTGGCCTGTTGCATCAGGACCTGCCGTTCGAACAATTGGTGGACAACCTGCAACTGCCGCGCAGCCTCAGCCATGCGCCGCTGTACCAGGTGATGGTCGCCCAGCAACTGGCAATGGAATCGCGGTTGCGTTTCCCGGGGCTGGAATTCGAAGCGCTGGACACGCCGCTGCGCCACTCCGAATGCGATCTGGACTTGCACGTGCTGTGCCCGGCCAATGCGCCGATCCAACTGGAGCTGATGTTCGCCCTGGACCTGTTCGTCGCCGACAGCGCCCGCCAGACTCTCGCCCGCCTGGAGCATCTGCTCGAACACATGCTCGCCGAGCCACAACGCCCGGTTGCCGCCTTGCCGCTGTTGATGGACGCGGAGTGGCAACGCACCGTGGTCGAGTGGAACCGCACCGAGATGCAGGTGCCGACCCACCTGACCTTTGCTCAACTGTTTGAACAACAGGCCGAGCGCACCCCGGAACGCGACGCCCTGTGTTTCGAAGGCCGCAGCCTGAGCTACGGCGAACTGAACCGGCGCGCCAACCAGGTGGGGCATTACCTGCGCAGCCGCGGTGTCGGCGCCAACCGCCCGGTGGCGCTGTGTGTCGAGCGTTCGCTGGAACTGCTGGTCGGCCTGCTGGGCATTCTCAAGTCCGGCGGCGCTTATGTACCGCTGGACCCGACCTACCCGGTGGATCGCCTGGCGTACATGCTTGAAGACGCGCAGCCGGCACTGTTCCTCGGCCAGCAAGGCCTGCTGGAACAGCTGGGCGCCGAACTGCCACGCTTGCGCCTGGACAGCGACGCAGCGCTGTTCGCCAACCAGCCAGACAGCAACCCTGCCCCGCTCGCCGGCCCACAAGACCTGGCCTACATCATGTACACCTCCGGCTCGACCGGTAAGCCCAAGGGCACCCTGGTAACCAACGGCTCGGTGGTCAACCTGGCCTGGGCACGGATCCATGGCTTGTATCGCCGCTACACCGACCAGCCGATGCGCACCAGTTTCAACTATTCGTTCGCCTTCGACAGCTCGGTGGCCGAGCTGATCCTGCTGCTCGACGGCCACAGCCTGTACCTGACTCCCGAAGACGTGCGCTACGACCCCGAGGCCCTGGCCGGCTTCTTCCGCGCCACCTGCCTGGACGCTTTCGAATGCACCCCGGCGCAACTCAAGGCCCTGCTTGAAAGCGACGGTGTTCGGCGTGGCGAGGTGTACCTGCCGCGCTTCGTGCTGTTCGGTGGCGATGCGGTGGACGCACAACTGTGGCAACGCCTGCCGTCGATTGCCGGCAGCCGCTTCTTCAACACCTACGGCCCGACCGAATGCACCGTGGATGCCACTGGTTGCGCGGTGGATGACTTCCCGCTGCGGCCGATCATCGGCCGACCCATCGCCAACGTGCGCACCTACGTGCTCGATGCCTTCCTCAACCCGATGCCGGTGGGCGTCCCGGGGGAACTGCACATCGGCGGTGCCGGCGTGACCCTGGGCTACCTCAACCGCGCCGAGCAGACCGCGAAGGTGTTCATCGAAGACCCGTTCTCCCCCGTGGCCGGGGCGCGGATGTACAAGTCCGGTGACCTGGTGCGCTGGCTGCCCGATGGCCAGCTCGAATACCTGGGGCGCATGGATCACCAAGTGAAGATCCGCGGCTTCCGCGTCGAACTGGGGGAAATCGAAACCCTGATCGGCACTCAACCGGGCGTGCGCCAGGCCGTGGTGCTGGCCCGTGAAGACGTGCCCGGCGACAAGCGCCTGGTCGCCTACGTGACGTGCGACCAGCAGGCCGACATCCACGCCTGGCGCAAAGCCGTTGGCGCCGCCCTGCCCGATTACATGGTGCCCTCGGCATTCGTGCTGCTCGATGAGCTGCCGCTGACCGACAACGGCAAACTCAACCGCAAGGCCTTGCCGGCCCCGGACATCCAAGCCGCGCCAGACGCCCTCGACCCGCCCCGCAGCGCCGCCGAACAGCAACTGGCCACCCTGTGGGCCGAGTTGCTGAACGTGCCGTCGTCGCAGATCGGCCGCGACAGCCATTTCTTCTACCTCGGCGGCCACTCGCTGCTGGCGGCGGCGTTGTTTGCCCGCCTGCGCCAACAGTTCGCCAGCGTGCCGCCGTTGCGGGCGGTGTTCGAACACCCGACCCTCGACGCCTTGGCCGCGCTGCTGGGTGATCCCCTGCAAGCCCCGGCGGCGACCTTTGTCCCGGCAGCGCGTCCGGCGCGCCTGCCGCTGTCGTTCGAACAGCAACGCTTGTGGTTCCTTGAACAACTGAGCACCGGCGGTGGCGAGTACAACGTGGTCAGCGCCGTGCAACTGGACGGCGAACTCAATGCCCAGGCCCTGCACACGGCCCTGAACAGCGTGGTCCAACGCCACGAGATCCTGCGCAGCCGCATCGTGCGCGATAGCGACGGCGAGTTGGCGCTGGTGATCGAACCGCAGGTCGATATCAGCCTGCAAGTGACGGCACTGCAAGCGACCAGCGACGCGCAATGGCAGCAACTGACCGATACGGCGATCCACGTAGAAACCGGCCGCCGGTTCGACCTCGCCGCCGAAGTGCCGGTCCGTGCCACGCTGCTGCAACGCAGCGGCGCCGCCCAATCACTGCTGTTGCTCAGCGTGCACCACTGCGCCACCGATGACGCCTCCAGCCAGAACCTGCTGGATGAACTGCGACAGTTCTATACCGCTCAGTGCCAGGGCACCCCGGCGGCACTGCCGGCGCTGGCGCTGCAATACCCCGATTACGCCCTCTGGCAGCGCGAACCCGCTCAACAGACCGCGTTCAGCAGCCAACTGGAATACTGGCGCAACCAACTGGAGGACGGCGACTACCTGCTGGACCTGCCAACCGAACAGGGCCGGCCAACCCAGCTCGCCCCGGCGGCCGGCGCGGTCCAGCTGCAATTGCCGCCCGCCCTGGTGGAGCGCCTGCGGCAGTTCGCCCAGCAACGCGGCGCCACCCTGTACATGCTCATGCTCGGTGCGGCGCAGTTGCTGTTGGGGCGCTACGCCAACCAGCGCGACGTACGGGTCGGTAGCCCGGTGGCCCAGCGTCCATTCGCCGAGCTGCAGCCGCTGATCGGCTGCTTCGTCAACACCGTGGTCATGCGTGCCGACCTCGATCCGGCGCTGGATTTCGAAGGTTTGCTGGGCCAGGTGCGCAACCGTGTGCTGGATGCCCAACAGCATCAGGACGTGCCCTTCGACCAAGTCGTCGAGCATTTGAAACCTTCGCGCAGCCTCGGTCAGACGCCGCTGTTCCAAGTGCTGTTCGCCATGCAGAACGCCGACTCGTCGAGCCAGCCATGGCCGCAGTTGCAGGTCAGCGAACGCGCCGTGACCGCCCAGGCCACCAAGTACGACCTGAACTGGGAAGTGCATGACGGCGAGGTGCTGTCGGTGTTGCTGGAATACCGCGCCGCGCTGTTCAGCGAAAGCACTGCCCGGCGTTGGCTGGAACAATGGCAACAACTGCTGGAAGCGATGCTCGAAGCGCCACGGACCCGCCTCGGCGATTGGACACCGCTGCCGGCGGCAGAGCGTCGTCGCCAGTTGATCGAGTGGAACGCCACCGACCGCCACTACAGCGGCCCGACCAACCTGCACACGGCCTTGAGCCAACAAGCGGCCCTGAGCCCCAACGCCCCGGCATTGGTGTTCGAAAGCCAGCGCCTGAGCTATGCCGAGCTGGACCAGCGCGCACAAGCCGTCGCCCGGGCCCTGCGCGCAGTAGGCGTGGGCAGCGACAGCATCGTGCCGCTGTGCATGGAGCGTTCGGTGGAGATGGTCGTGGCCTTGCTCGGCATCGTCCATGCCGGCGCCGCGTGGCTGCCGCTGGACCCGGAGTTGCCTGCCGCGCGCCTGGCGTTCCTCATCGAAGACGCCGATGCCAAGGTCACCTTGACCCAAGCGCAGTGGCTGTCGCGCCTGCCCGCCGGGCATGACGCCTGGACGCTGGATGCGTTGCCAAATGCTGAAGTTGGAGAGCCCATCAGCGTCGAGGCCAACGACCTGGCCTACGTGCTCTACACCTCCGGCTCCACCGGTCAACCCAAGGGCGTGATGAACGAACACGGCGCCTTGATGAACCGCCTGCACTGGATGCAGGACGCCTTCCCGATTGGCCCGAACGACCGCGTCTTGCAGAAAACCCCGTACAGCTTCGACGTATCGGTGTGGGAGTTCTTCTGGCCGCTGATCACTGGCGCGACCCTGGTGGTGGCCCGGCCGGACGGGCATCGCGACCCGGCCTACCTCAGCCAGTTGATCCAGCAGGAACAGGTCACGACGTTGCACTTCGTACCGTCGATGCTGCGTGCCTTTGTCGAAGAACCGAGCCTGGTCAACTGCCACAGCCTGCGCCAGGTGTTCGCCAGTGGCGAAGCCCTGCCGGTGGACCTGGTCCGGCGGTTCATGGGTCTACACCCGGCGGCGCTGGTCAACCTGTATGGCCCGACCGAAGCGGCCATCGACGTCTCGGTCTGGCGTTGCTCGGCGGACGATGTGATCGTGCCGATCGGCAAACCCATCGCCAACCTGCGCTTGTACATCCTCGATGAGGCCCTGCAACCGCTGCCGATTGGCAGCATCGGCGAGCTGTACATCGGCGGCGTCGGCGTGGCCCGGGGTTATCTGAAACGCCCGGACCTGACTGAGGAACGCTTCCTCGCCAACCCGTTCGTGGCCGGTGATCGCCTGTACCGCACCGGCGACCGTTGCCGTTTCCTGGCCGATGGCAACATCGAGTACCTGGGGCGTCTCGACCACCAGGTGAAACTGCGCGGCCAGCGCATCGAACTGGGAGAAATCGACGCTGCGCTGCTGGCCCAGGCCGGTGTTCGCGACGCCGCCACCTTGTTGCTCGACCAGCGCCTGGTAAGTTTCTGGTGCGGTGACGCCGATGAGGCGACCCTGCGTGCCGATTTGAGCGACAGCCTGCCCGCGCACATGCAGCCAAGTCTGTTCGTGCAGCTCGATAACCTGCCGCTCAACAGCAACGGCAAGCTCGACCGCAAGGCCCTGGCCGCCACGCCGCTGCCACAAAGCCAAAGCGACCAGCCGCGCACCGCGCCGCGCAATGCCACTGAAAGCGTGCTCTGCGAACTGTTCAGCGAGGTGTTGGGCGGTTCGGAAGTCGGCATCGAGGACAACTTTTTCCAACTCGGCGGCCATTCCTTGCTGGCCACCCGCCTGGTCAGCCGGGTGCGTGAGCGCCTCGGGGTTTCCCTGCCCCTACCGCTGGTGTTCGCCCAACCGACCGTCGCGGCCCTGGCCGAGCATCTGCGCGCGGCCATGCCCGGTGAATCGATCAGCGCACAACCGCGCCCGGCGCAATTGCCCCTGGGCCTGGCCCAACGCCGGTTCTGGATGCTCAGCCGCCTGGTGCCGGAGTCCCGCGAGTACCACATGCCGTTCGCCCTGACCTTGCGCGGCGAGTTGCGGGTCGAGGTCTTGCGCGAGGCCTTTGCGCAGGTCAGCCAGCGCCACTTGGTGCTGCGCAGCCGTATCGTCGAAATCGACGGCGAGCCGCAATTGCTGATCGACGACCACGGCCCGGCGCTCGCGGTCACTTGTGTTGCGACCCAGGACTGGGCAGCGGCCTGCGCCAACGCCCAGGACGCACTAATGACGCCGTTCGACCTGGCCGCCGCGGCGCCGTGGCGTGCGCACCTGTTGCAACGCCAGGGCAGTGACGAGAACCTGTTGCTGGTGTGCCTGCACCACAGCGCCACCGACGGCTGGGCCATGCAGTTGCTCATCGACGAACTGACCCAGGCCTACACAGCCGGCCTGAACGGGCACTCGCCCGCCTGGGCACCGCTGGAAATCGATTACGTCGATTTCGCCCTGTGGCAACAGCACCCGGACACCCAGGCCCGGCGCAGTAACAGCCTGGAGTACTGGAAAAAACACCTGGGCCAGGACGACTACCAGCTCGACCTGCCCATCGACCATCCGCGTGGCGCCGAAGCCGATCGTCGCGCCCGGCGACTGACCGTCCGCCTCGGCACCCAGCGCGCTGACGCCATCCGCCAGTTCGCCCGTCAGCGCGGCACCACCACCTATGTGGTGCTCGCCATGGCCTTGAGCGCGCTGCTGGCGCGTTACAGCGGTCAACGGGATATTCGCTTCGGCACCCCGGCGGACCAGCGTGATCAACCGCAAGCCCAGACACTGCTGGCTTGTCTGGTCAACACCCTGGTGATCCGCAGCGACGTCGACCAACGGGCCCCTGCCGAGCAATTGCTCGCCAGCCTCGAAGCCGACCTGCGTGCAGCCCAGGCCCATGCTGACCTGCCCTTCGCTACCCTGGTCGGCGCTATCGCACAGAACCGCGACTTGAACCGCACGCCGTTGTTCCAAGTGCTGTTCTCCCTCAACTACGGCCGCGTCGACAGCAGCCAATGGCCGGGGCTGGACGTCGAAGAGCAGATGCTGCCGGTGATCGACGCCAAGTTTGAACAGAGCTGGGAAGTCCAGGACGACGGCAACGACATGACGCTGGCGCTGGAATACCAAGCGGCCTTGTACGACGAAACGACGATGCAACGCTGGAGCGCGCAGTGGTGCGCGCTGCTCGACGCCCTGGTGGCAAGCCCTGAACGCACCCTGGTCGAACTGTTCCCGCAACAGCAGGATCAGCAGCAACTGGACCGCTGGAACGCCACCGACCGCCACTACAGCGGCCCGACCAACCTGCACACGGCCTTGAGCCAACAAGCGGCCCTGAGCCCCAACGCCCCGGCGCTGGTATTCGAAGGCCAGCGCCTGAGCTATGCCGAGCTGGACCAGCGCGCACAAGCCGTCGCCCGGGCCCTGCGCGCAGTTGGCGTGGGCAGCGACAGCATCGTGCCGCTGTGCATGGAGCGTTCGGTGGAGATGGTCGTGGCCTTGCTCGGCATCGTCCATGCCGGCGCCGCGTGGCTGCCGCTGGACCCGGAGTTGCCTGCCGCGCGCCTGGCGTTCCTGATCGAAGACGCCGATGCCAAGGTCACCTTGACCCAAACGCAATGGCTGTCGCGCCTGCCAGTCGGGCATCAAGCCTGGACCCTCGACACGTTGCCCCAAGCCTCTGCATTCGAGCCAATCAGCGTCGAGGCCAACGACCTGGCCTACGTGCTCTACACCTCCGGTTCCACCGGCCAACCCAAGGGCGTGATGAACGAACACGGCGCCTTGATGAACCGCCTGCACTGGATGCAGGACGCCTTCCCGATTGGCCCGAACGACCGCGTCTTGCAGAAAACCCCGTACAGCTTCGACGTATCGGTGTGGGAGTTCTTCTGGCCGCTGATCACTGGCGCGACCCTGGTGGTGGCCCGGCCGGACGGGCATCGCGACCCGGCCTACCTCAGCCAGTTGATCCAGCAGGAACAGGTCACGACGTTGCACTTCGTACCGTCGATGCTGCGTGCCTTTGTCGAAGAACCGAGCCTGGTCAACTGCCACAACCTGCGCCAGGTGTTCGCCAGTGGCGAAGCCCTGCCGGTGGACCTGGTCCGGCGGTTCATGGGTCTACACCCGGCGGCGCTGGTCAACCTGTATGGCCCGACCGAAGCAGCCATCGACGTCTCGGTCTGGCGTTGCTCGGCGGACGATGCAATCGTGCCGATCGGCAAACCCATCGCCAACCTGCGCTTGTATATCCTCGATGAGGCCCTGCAACCGCTGCCGATTGGCAGCATCGGCGAGCTGTACATCGGCGGCGTCGGCGTGGCCCGGGGTTACCTGAAACGCCCGGACCTGACCGAGGAACGCTTCCTCGCCAACCCGTTCGTGGCCGGTGATCGCCTGTACCGCACCGGCGACCGCTGCCGGTTCCTGGCCGATGGCAACATCGAATACCTGGGCCGTCTCGACCATCAGGTGAAACTGCGTGGACAGCGCATCGAGCTGGGGGAAATCGACTCAGCGCTGCTGAACCTGCCAGCCATCACCGGCGCCTGCACGCTGGTCATCGACAACCGCCTGGTGGCGTTCTACAGCAGCAGCACCGCACAGTCGGACCTCGACACCCAGCTCGCGGCCGAGCTGCCGGCGTACATGGTGCCGGCGGTGTGGGTGCAAATCCCGGCCCTGCCCCTGAACACCAACGGCAAGATCGACCGCAAGGCCCTCGCTGCCCTGCCCTTGCCGAATACCCAGAAGGACTACGCGGCACCGCGCACCGACCTGGAACGCCTGCTCTGCCAGTTGTTCGGCGAGCTGCTCGGCGACACCTTGACCGGTGGCCGTGAAGTCGGCACCTCGGACAGTTTCTTCGCCCTGGGCGGTGACTCGATCCTTGGCCTGAAACTGATCTCGCGCTTGCGTGAACAGGGCTATTCGCTCACGCCACGGGACCTGTTCCGTTCGCCGACTCCGGCGGCCCTGGCCCACGTGACCACGGCGCTGCTGGCCCAGGCCGAACAAGGTGACGTGACCGGGCCGATGCCGCTGATGCCCTTGCACCAGTGGTTCTTCGACCAGCAGCAACCGCAGGCCGCGCACTGGAACCAATCGGTGCTGGCCGACAGCGACCGTCGCCTGGAACCGGCCATCGTCCAAGCCACGCTGGATCGGTTGGTGGCCCACCACGACGCCCTGCGCTTGCGTTTCACCGACGTCGACGGCCAATGGCAGGCACACATCGCGCCGGTGGCCCCGGCCCAACTGACCTGCTGCGAGCACCCGGAACAATTGCTGCAAGTCGCGCAAAGCCTGGACCTGCAACACGGCCCATTGTTTGCCGCGGCCCTGCTGGAAGGCACCCCGCAGCGCCTGTACCTGGTGGCTCATCACCTGGTGGTCGATGCAGTGTCCTGGACGCCGCTGCTGGAAGATTTCCAACAGCTGTACCCGGCACTGGAGCGGGGCGAAAGTCCGACGTTGCCGGCGAAAACCACCTCCTATCGTCAATGGAGCGAGCACCTGCAGGCCCATGCCGCCAAGGTCACTGCGGAGCATCGCTACTGGAGTGCCCAGATCGGCACGAACCGGCCGCCAATGGCCACGGTCGCCGAGCGCCAGACACTGTCGGCCCGCTGGGACGCCAGCCGTACGCAGCAATGGCTGACCGAATCCCATGGCGCTTACCGCACGCAACCGGAAGAACTGCTGATCGCCGCCCTCGCCGCGACCCTGGCCGAGGTCGAACAGCGCAGCGACATCGCCGTGGACCTGGAACGCCACGGGCGTGACGCCCCATTTGCCGGGCTGGACGTCGGCCGCACCGTCGGCTGGTTCACCACCCTCTACCCACTGCGGGTGAACGCCAGCGGCGCCGCGGGCGAGCAGGTGCGCAACGCCAAGCAAGCCTTGCGTGACGTACCCGGCCAGGGCCTGGGCTACGGCTTGCTGCGCCAGCGCGGCGAGTTGCCGGCCAGCCACGGTGATGTGCTGTTCAACTACCTGGGGCATGAGCAAACGCCAGCGGGCTGGTTGCGCGCCAGCAGCCTGACCCCGCCGCCAGACGTGGCCCCGGTGAACCGAGTGACCCACGCCCGTGAAGTGGTGGCCTGGCTGGAGGACGGCGTGTTGCGTGTCGAATGGCACAGCGTCACGCCGAACGCCGACAGCCGTTTGCCCGCTCGCCTGCTGGAACGTTTGCAGGCACTGGTCGAACACTGCCTCGACCCGCAGGCCGGTTCGCTGATGCCCGCGGACTTCCCGCTGGCCAAGGCGCTGAACCAGAAATCCCTGGACAAGCTGCTGGGCAAGCTCAAGACCAAACCCAATTCCCAAAGCTAGCGAGCGACGCGGCGCGTGCGCAGGTCCGAGACCTGCGCGGCGCCTGGATCGACTCACTTGAGTTTTCAAGACTTTGAAATGGACACCAAGCAAGCATGAACAACATCGAAGACATCTACTCCCTTTCGCCGACCCAGCACGGCCTGTTGTTCCACAGCGTCTATGAACCGGATTCGCGGGTGTATTACCAGCAATTGAGCCTGGACATGAACGGCCCGCTGCAACTAAACGCATTTCGCGGTGCCTGGCAGGCGCTGATGCAGCGCCACGCGGTGCTGCGCAGTGCTTTTTTGTGGGAGGAACTGGACGATGCCTATCAGGTGGTGCAGCAGGAAGTCGCGCTGCCCCTGACCGAACTGGACTGGCAAGACCGCGCCGAGCCACAGGCCGCGCTGGAACAGTTGGCACTGGAGCAGCGGGCGCAACCCCTGGAGCTCAATGACTCGCCGCTGATGCGCGTGTGCCTGGTGCGCCTGGCCCCCGAGCGCTGGCACCTGATCTGGACCTTCCATCACATCCTCATGGACGGCTGGAGCGTCGGCATTGCCGTCCAGGAGTGGCTGGCGCTGTACTACGAACAAGCCCATGGCCGCCCCGCCCGCCTGGCGCCGACCCGCCCTTATCGGGACTACATCGCCTGGCTGGCGGAACAGGACATGGCCGCCACCGAAGGGTTCTGGCGCGAGCAGTTGCAGGACGTCAGCGAGCCGACCCCGCTGCCCACCTTCGCCGAACGCCAGCCGGCACCGGCGGGGGCACCGTTCGCCGAGCGGGAAAGTCTGCTGACCGCCAGCGAAACCGAACAACTGGCGCACTTCGCCCGCCAGAACGACCTGACCATCAATACGCTGATCCAGGGCGCCTGGGCACTGCTGCTGGGCCAGCACGCCGGGCGTGACGACGTGGTCTATGGCGTCACCGTCGCCGGGCGTCCAGAGAACCTGGCGGCGGTGGACAGCACCGTCGGACTGTTCATCAATACATTGCCGCTGCGGGTGCAGTGGGCTGACGCGCCGACGCTGGTGACCTGGCTGCAACACCTGCAGCACGCCAACAGCGATCTGCGTCACCACGCCTACCTGCCGCTGGGCAAGCTCAAGTCGATGACGCGCATCGCCGCCGAACAGGCGCTGTTCGACTCGATCCTGGTGTTCGAGAACTTCCCGGTCACCGACGCGCTCAACCAGGACACCGGTGGCTTGAGCTTCAGTGCCCCGAGCAGCGACCAGCAGGCCGAAGGCATCACCCTCACCCAAGGCCGCAACCACTTCCCGCTGTCGCTGATCGTGGTGCCGGACAAACAACTGCACTACCTGATCAGCTACGACCGCAGTCGCTTCAGCGATGCCGAGGTCGCGGTGTTGTCGACACAATTGCGCGCGATCCTGTTGGCGATGACGGCGCAAGCGCAGTGCCGGGTCAGCGAGCTTGAATGGCTGAGCCCTGAAGAACGCCAGCAACTGCTCGTGCAGGGTCGCGGTGTGCAACTGCCGGTGCCCCCTGCGTGCCTGCACCAGCGCTTCGAACAACAGGTGGCCGCTCACCCGCAACACCTGGCGGTCCGCGACCGTCAGGTCGCCCTGACCTACCGTGAACTGGACCAGCAGGCCAACCGCCTCAGCCAGTATTTGCGCGCCCAAGGCATCGGCCACGACAGCGTCGTGGCACTGGCCCTGGAACGCAGCGCCGAGTTCGTGATTGCCCTGCTGGCCACCCTCAAGGCCGGTGCCGCCTATCTGCCGTTGGACCTCAAGCAGCCCGCCGGGCGCCTGGCCGATGTGCTGGTGGACAGCCGCGCCGCGCTGCTGATCGGCGCGGCCGCTTCGCCCCTGCTCAAGGGCCTGGCCGAGCACACGCCGACACTCTGGCTGGCAGAACAGGCCGGCACCATCGCCTCCCAGCCAGATACGCCTCCGGCCGTGGCCCACAGCCCGACTGACGCCGCCTACGTGATCTACACCTCGGGTTCCACCGGCACCCCCAAGGGTGTGGTGGTCGAGCACCAGTCCATCGTCGACTACCTGACGGCCGTACACGCAGTGCTCAACCCGCCGTCGGCGGCTCGCTACGGCTTGCTGTCGAGCATCGCCGCCGACCTCGGCCACACCCAACTGTTCGGCGCCCTGTGCAGCGGCGCCAGCCTGTTGCTGGTGGATGAAGACAGCGGTTTCAGCCCCCTGGCACTGGCCGAGCTCTTCGAGCAACAGCCGGTGGATGTACTGAAAATCACCCCAAGCCACCTGGCCGGCCTGTTGCAGGCGTTGCCCGATGCCCGCCTGTTGCCCCGCGCCCTGCTGGTCTTCGGTGGCGACGCCCTCAGCCCGGCGCTGCTGGAGCAGGTCAACCGCCTGGCCCCGGGGCTCAGGGTCTTCAATCACTATGGGCCAAGCGAAGCGACGGTCGGGGCGATTGCCACCGAACTGCCCGCAGGCCTGCGCAGCGTCGCCCTCGGCCGCCCGCTGCCGAACCGCCGACTGCAAGTGGTGGATGCCAACGGTCGGCTGGTGCCCACCGGGGTGTCCGGTGAGCTGCTGATCAACGGCGCCCTGGCCCGGGGTTACCTGCACCGCCCGGACCTGACCGCCGAACGCTTCCACCTCGACGCCGACCAGCAACGCTGGTATCGCACCGGCGACCGCGTGCGCTGGCAAGTGGACGGCCAATTGGCGTTCCTCGGTCGGGTCGACAGCCAGGTCAAGATCCGTGGCAACCGCCTGGAGCTGGGCGAAGTCGAGGCGCAGCTCAAGCGCCTGTCGCCGCTGATCGAGCAGGCGCTGGTCCGCGCCGTGGAACTGGACGGCAGCCTGCGCCTGGTGGCCTACCTGATCGCCAGCCAGTCGCTGTCCGCCACGAAACTGCGTAACGACCTCGCTGCGCGGGTGCCGGACTACATGGTTCCGGCGCACTTCATCACCCTCGACGAACTGCCCCTGACCCGTAACGGCAAGGTCGATGTCCAGCGCCTGCCGCTCCCGCAAAAACCCACCGACGACAGCGCCACCCACGTGGCCCCGCGCAATGAAGTCGAAGCGCAACTGGCCGCCATCTGGCAGGAGGTTCTGAAGCTTGAGCGTGTCGGCGTGCATGACAACTTCTTCGCCTTGGGCGGCGACTCGATCATCAACTTGCAGATCATCGCCCGCGCCAACCAGCAAGGGCTGAAACTCACGCCCCGCCAGCTCTTCGAAAACCGCACCATCGCCGACATCGCCCGGGTGCTGGGCGCCGATGCCAGCCAGGGTGTGGCGCAAGCCATTGCCGATGGCTATGAACTGCCGCTGGCCGCCGGACAACTGGCGCGCCTGCAACAAGGGCCGTTGCACGCCACCTGGCGTTGCGTGGCGCTGACCCAGGCGATCGATAGCGAGCTGCTGAGCCAGGCCATCGCCGCTTTGCAGCAACACCACCAGGCCTTGCGCCTGGCGCTCAAGGCCCTGCCGGAGGGCGAGTGGCAGCAACGGGTACTGGTCGCGGCCAAGGCCCCGGTCATCGCCACCGAGACACTTGAGACTTGCGCCCCGGCGCAACTGCAAGCCCTGGCCCAGGCCGGTGTCGACGCGCTGGACTTGGACGCCGGTCAAACCCTGTACGCCAGCTTGCTGGAGGTAAACGGCAAACATTCGCTGCTGCTGGCCGCGCATCCGCTGTGCCTGGACGAAGCCTCCTGGACGCTGCTGCTGACGGACCTCAACCTGGCCTTGGCGCAACTGCGTTATCAGCGGCCGGTGCGCCTGTCCTACGCCGGTGGTGACTTCACCCAGTGGACGCGGCACCAGCAGGCCCATGCCCAGGGTGATGCCCTGGACGACGCCTGGGAACACTGGCTGCAATACGCCGGCTTGGAAACGCTGCAACTGCCTGACAGCCAGCAGCCGGCCAGCGTGGTCGAGCAGACCCTGGCGGCCGCCACCTCAGGTGAGCTCAAGCGTCTGGGCGAAGTGCTGCAACTGGACTGGAACAGCCTGTTGGCCGCCGTCGTAGTCGAACAGTGCCGTGAACTGTGCGGCAATGGCCTGGTTGCACTGAGCGTTCACGATGCTCGTCCGAGTGTCGAGCGCTTGCCGGTCGCGGCGCCGATTGCCGTGGCCGACCTCGACCCGGCGCGCATCGTGGGGCCCTTGGCACTGGCGGTGCCGTATTTCCTCCAGCCCAAAGGCGACAGCCTGCTGCAACGCTTGCAGGCACTGGCCGCGCAGATGCGCGCCTACCCGCAACACGGCGTCGACTATGGCGCCCTGCGCTACCTGTCGGACAATACCTACCTGCAAGAACCGCTACGCGACCTGCCGACGGCATCAGTGGCCATTCGCTGGCTGGGCAACCTCGACAGCCATCGCGAAGCACGCGGCATCCTGGCCCAGGTCGAAGCCGCAAGCCCATCGGCGGCTTCGCCTTGCCCGCTGACCCTGGACGCCTGGTGGCAGGATGACTGCCTGCACCTGCGCAGCCAAGGCACCCTCGCCGCCGACTGGGCACCGCGCCTTGCACAACGCTTGAGCGAACTCGCCGGGCTCGTCACCGCACCGGACCTGCGCCCTGCCAGCCAGGCGTTTCCACTGTGCCACAAGCAAGCGGCGACCCTGGCGGCCGAGCCGCTGGACTGGTTGAACATCGAAGACGTCTACCCGCTGTCGTCGATGCAACAGGGCATGCTCCTGCACACCCTGTTGCAACCCCACAGCGGCATCTACCTGATGCAACAACGCTACAGCTGGGACGGGGTATTGCAACGCCCGGCGATGGAAGCCGCATGGCAGCTGTTCCTCGAGCGCCATCCGATGATGCGGACCGCGTTCTGGTGGCAGGACGACCATGAGCCGCTGCAATGCGTGTACCGCCAAACCCATCGGGCGTTCGACTGGCAGGACCTGCGCCACCTCGACGAAGAACAGCAGCGCCTGGCCATGGACCAGGCCCTCGAAGCACAACGCCTGCAAGGTTTCGACATGGCCGGTGCGCCACTGACCCACCTGCGGGTGTTCCAACTCGACGAACGACGCTTCGCCGTGGTGCGCAGCTTCCACCACATCCTGACCGACGCCTGGTGCTTCGGCCTGCTGATGGAAGACCTGCTGGCGATCTACCAGGCCATCGTGCGCCAGGAACCTGTGGCCCGTCCGCGCTTGCGCTCGTTCCGCGGCTACATGAGCTGGCTGGAACGCCATGACATGGCCGCCGCACACGCGTTCTGGCAGACACAAATGGCCGGTTTCAGCGAGCCGACGCCACTGCATGTGGACAGCCCCGTGGCCGGCCCGGAACAAGCGCCGGAACAGGTCGGCGACTTCGACCAGACCCTGAGCATTGCCCAGACCCAGCGTCTGCAGCAGCTGTGCCAGCAATACCAACTCACACCCAACACCTGGATCCAGGGTGCCTGGGCGCTGTTGTTGTCGCGCTACAGCGGCAACCGCGACGTGCTGTTCGGCGTGACCGTCGCCGGCCGCCCGACTGACCTCGCCGGTGTAGAAGAAATGGTCGGGCTGTTCATCAACAGCTTGCCACTGCGCATCGATGTCGACCCACAAGCGCCAGTGGCCGACTGGTTGCAGGCGCTGCTGTCCCACAACGCGCAATTGCGCGAACACGAAAGCGCGTCGCTGGTGGACATTCAGCGCTGCAGCCAAGTGCCGCGCGGCCAGCAGTTGTTCGACAGCCTGGTGGTGTTCGAGAACGCGCCACTGGATATCAGCAGCGTGCAACTGGATGCCTTCAGCATCGACATCTACGAAGACCGGGTACACACCAACTTCCCGATGACGGTGGTGTTGTACCCCGGCGACCGCCTGGGCATTCGCCTGTCCTACGACAGCATGCGTTTCAGCACTGACACCGTGCAGCGCATGCTCGGGCACCTGGTGCAGCTGCTTTCGAACATGCTGGAGACACCGCAAGCGCCCCTGGGCAGCCTGCACATGCTGCCCGAGGCGGAACGCCGGCAGTTGCAGATCGACTGCAACCGCAGCGACGTCGAGTTCCCGCTGGAGCGCGGCTATGCGGCGCTGTTCGCCGAACAAGTGCGCAGCCGCCCGCAGCACCTCGCCGCGGTATGCCAGGGACAATCGCTGACCTTCGCCGAACTGGATCGCCGCGCCAACGTCATCGCCCATGCGCTGCAAACCGCCGGGGCCGGCCCGGAAACCCTGGTGGCGCTGTTCGCCGAGCGTGGCCTGGCCTTGCTGACGATGATGATCGCCACGCTCAAGGCCGGCGCCGCGTTCCAGGCGTTGGATATCCAACAGCCTCACGCACGCCTGGCGGAGCTGCTGGACCTGGGCGAGGCACCGCTGCTACTGGTGTGCGAGCACGCGACCTCAGCACTGGACAGCGTCCTGCCGCAGATGCGCCAGCAACCCACCTGCTTGGTCGCCCAGGCACTCTGGCAGGGCCGCGAACAGCCGCCGGTCAGCTATGGGCACAACCCCGATCAGTTGGCCTACGTGATCTTCACCTCGGGTTCCACCGGCACGCCCAAAGGTGTGATGGTCGAACAACGCGGCATGCTCAACAACATGTTCGGCAAGGTCCCGAGCCTCGGCCTGGGTGAGCACGACCGGATTGCCCAGACGGCTTCGGCGGCGTTCGATATCAGCGTGTGGCAGTTCCTCGCCGCACCGCTGTTCGGCGCCACCGTACACATTCTTCCCGATGCCCAGGCCCACGACCCGGTGGCCTTGCTCGATGCCGTTCAGGAGCAAGAACTGACGCTGCTGGAAACCGTGCCGGCGCTGATTCGCGGCATGCTCCAGGAAAGCCAGGCGCACCACAGCCTGGCGAGCCTGCGCTGGCTCCTGCCCACCGGTGAAGCATTGCCACCGGCCCTGGCGCGGGACTGGTTCGCACGCTTCCCGACCATCCCGTTGATGAACGCCTACGGACCCGCCGAATGCTCGGACGACGTCGCCTTTTACCCCATCACCCAGGCCCCGGCCGACGACTGCCTGCACATGCCCATCGGCAAACCGACCGCCAATAACCAGGTGTTCGTCCTCGACTCGGCGCTGCGCATGGTCCCCATCGGCGTACCCGGCGAGTTGTGCATCGGCGGTGTCGGCGTCGGTCGCGGCTACCTGCGCGACCCGCAACGCACCCGTGAAGCCTTTGTTCCGCACCCGTTCCAGGCCAATGCGCGGCTGTATCGCAGCGGTGATATGGGCCGGATGCGCGCCGATGGCGTGATCGAGTACCTTGGCCGTCGCGACCAGCAGGTGAAGATCCGTGGCCACCGCATCGAACTGGGCGAGATCGAAAACCGCCTGATGCAACACCCGGCGGTGGACAGCGCGGCGGTGCTGGCGCTGCCCGACGCCCGCGGTGCGTTGCAACTGGTGGCCTGGTATGTGCTCGATGAAGCGGCCGACCTGGGCGGTGAGTCCGCGCAACAGGTCTTGAGCGCTTACCTGGGCCAGCAACTGGCAAGCTACATGGTCCCGGCCCGTTGGCTGGCCGTTGCGCAATTGCCGCTGAACGCCAATGGCAAGGTCGACCGCCGCGCCCTCGCTGCCCTGGGTCTGCCCCAGGACGAGACAGCGCAGGCGCAATGCATCGCACCGCGCACGCCAACCGAGACAGTGCTCGCCGAACTCTGGCAGGAAATCCTCGGCCTGGACGACGTCGGTGTACACGACGACTTCTTCGCCATCGGCGGTCACTCGCTGCTGGCCACCCAGGTGTTGTCGCGGATTCGTCGACGGTTGAACGTGAACCTGCCACTGCGCACGCTGTTCGAGCGTGGCACCCTCGAACAATTGGCCCAGGCGGTCGATCAGCAGCGCAACGCCCAGAGCGAAGCCGACGGCGACAGCGAGATCGCCCTGGCGCCGCGCAACCAGCCGTTGCCGCTGTCCTACAGCCAGCAACGCTTGTGGTTCCTGGATCGTTTCGAAGGCCCCAGCGCCGCCTACAACATGACCACCACCGTCAGGCTGCGTGGCGCGCTGGACATCGCGGCGCTGCAAGCGGCGTTGCAGGCAGTCTTCGAACGCCATGAGTCCTTGCGCACCGCGTTCCACCTCCACGGCGACCAGCCTTGCCAGGTCATCAACCCGGCACCGATAGTCGACTTGACGCCGACCGAGCTGAGCCACCTCGTCAGCGAGCAGCAGGCGCAAACCCTGCAACGCCTGATCGATGAACAGGCCGCACGCCCGTTCGATCTGCAACAGGCACCGATGCTGCGCGCCAGCCTGCTGCGCCTGGGCAGCGACGATCATGTGCTGCAACTGGTGCTGCATCACATCGCTACCGATGCCTGGTCCATGGGCATCCTGATGCAGGAGCTGATCGTCGGGTACCAGGCCCGCAGCAGCGGCTCGACACCGGTGCTGCCGGTGCTGCCGATCCAGTTCGCCGACTATGCCTACTGGCAACGCAGCGAAGCGCAACAGCGCCTGCTGGCACGGGCCATCGACTACTGGCGCCGCCAGCTCGACGGCGCGCCAACGCTGATCCCGCTGCCGCTTGACCAGCCACGCCCGGCGCGCCCCGACTACCAGGGTGCGGCGCTGGAGCAACGCTTCACCGCGGCCCAGACCCAGGTGCTCAAGAGCTATGCCCAGCAGCAACGGGCGACGCTGTTCATGGTCTTGCTCAATGCCTTCAACAGCCTGTTGCAGCGGGCCACCGGGGCCAACGACTTCATCGTCGGCACTGACCTGGCCAACCGCGAACATCCGGCCCTGGAACATCTCATCGGCTTCTTCGTCAACGTGTTGCCGATCCGTGCCCGCCTGAGCGAGGGCGAAACCTTTGACGCCCGCCTGCAACGCTTGCGCGAGGATTGCCTGTCGGCGTTCCAGCATCAGCAAGTGCCGTTCGACAAACTGGTCGAAGAGTTGCAGCCGCCGCGTACGCCGGGGGTCAACCCACTGGTCCAGGTGCTGTTCGTCATGCAGAACACGCCCAGCGGCAATGCCAGCCTGCCGGACCTTGAGGTGGAACACTTGGTATCGCCCCAGGAGAGCAGCAAGTTCGACCTCGCCGTGTTCGTCGAAGAGGACGAAGAACAAGGCCTGAACGTGCGCTGGGTGTATCGCACCAGCGTGTTGCAGGCGCCGACCATCCAGCGCCTCGAACAAGGCTTCGAGAGCCTGCTGGAACAGATCCTCTCGGCCCCGGGCCAAGCGCTGGAACATTGGTCGTGGCGCCTGGAGGGCGGCAACGCCAGCGCGCCGTCCCCGGCTGACTCGTCACTCGACGAGGCCTCGGCCCGCAGCGCGCGCAAGCAGTCGAAACTGAGCAAGCTCAAGCAGACCCGTGCAACCGCCGTGAGCCAGGTGGCCCACGAGCAGGTCCGTACCCGCACCCTCATCGCCGGGCAAGCCTTGCCATTGGTGATCGAGCCGTTGCTCGGCGACCTGGACCCGGTGCACTGGGCGCTGCAAGCCCGGGAATGGATCAATGCCCAACTGCTTTCCCACGGTGGCCTGCTGTTCCGGGGTTTCAACCTGCCGGACGCCGCCGCCTTCGAACAATTCGCCCAGGCCATCGAACCCGACCTCTACGGGACCTACGGCGACCTGCCGAAAAACAAGTCCGGCAAGAACATCTACCACTCCACGCCGTACCCGGAACAGCACATGATTCTCTTCCACAACGAGAGCTCCCATCTGCCGCAGTGGCCACGCAAGCAGTGGTTCTATTGCGAAACGCCGGCGCCGCGCGGCGGCTGCACGCCCATCGTCGATTGCCGACAGGTGTTGGCGCGCTTGCCCGAGGACATCGTCGCTCGCTTCAAGGCCCTGGGGCTGCTTTACGTGCGGCACTTCACCGACAAGCTGGATGTGCGCTGGCAGGACTTCTTCAAGACCGAACAGCGCGAGGAAGTCGAGCGCCAATGCCTGGCGTCGGGCATGCGCTGGGAATGGCTGGGGGCCGACAACCTGCGGATCGCCCAGCATTGCCCGGCCATCGTCGCGCATCCCGAGACCGGTGAACTGTCGTTCTTCAACCAGGTGCAACTGCACCACACCGCCTGCCTGGAGCCGGAAGTGCGCAGCAACCTGATCAGCCTGTTCGGCCCCGGGCACCTGCCCCGCAACGTGTACTACGGCGACGGCAGCGTGATCGAGGACGCGGTGATGCAAGTGATCGGCGAGGCCTATGAAGCCTGCGCGGTACGTTTCAGTTGGCAAAAGGGGGACATGGTGATGCTGGACAATATGTTGGTGGCCCACGCCCGGGACCCCTTCGATGGCGAGCGCAAGATCTGCGTCGCCATGGGCCAGATGATGCGTCGTGAACAATTGACCGGATGCCTGCCCGAAGCACAGCCGTCGCAAGCTTCGGAGGTGCAGGCATGAGCGCCTTTGAAACTCGTGAAGAAGCCTTCGCCCTCTCGCCCCAACAACGCAGCCAGTGGTTGGCGGGGTTGCCAGCGGCGCGCCTGGAACTGGAAATCAAAGGCCCGTTGGCCCTGGAGCGCCTACAGCAGCGGCTCGTCGCCCTGAGCGCTTGCCACGAGGCCCTGCGCCTGCGGCTGCGGCCTGAGCCAGGCTTGCTGATGCCCTTGCAAGTGGTCGAATCCACCGTCATGGCCGCGGACGCCATCAGCGTCGAGGTGCACGCGCTCGGCGACGATCGCCACCGGGTGACACTGCAACTGCCGGCGCTGAGCGCCGATCGCGGGACCTTGCTGCGCCTGGCCCAGGCATTGGGCTCGACGGACGCGCCATCGGTGGATGACGAGGCCATGACCTATACCCAGTACAGCGCCTGGCTCTACGAATTGCAGGCCGATGAAGATGCCGAGCCTGGCCGGCGTTTCTGGGCCGACCAAGCCCTCGACGAGCCGGCCGCCAGCGAACTGCTCTACCGTCAGGTACGCAACGACCGTCCCGACGCCCCGGTCACCACTCGCCTGTACGCCACCCCGTCGTCGAGCATGGCCCTGGACAGCTTTTGCCAGCATCACGACGCATCGCCCGAGCAGGTCTTGATGACAGCCTGGGGCGTGCTGTTGCAGCGCCTGAGTACTGGCGACAGTCCCGCACTGACCTTGAACTGGGTCCACGATTGCCGCGACGACTATGAAGAACTCGCCGACTGCTGGGGCTTGTTCGCCAAGCCCCTGCCCCTGCGCTGGCAACCGGCGGCGAACAGCCATTTTGCCCAGGCGCTGGCGAACCTGCAGGTGCTCTGCGAGCAAGCCACGGAATGGCAGGAATACTGCGGCGTCAGCGCTGCACAGCCGGGCGACGCCTCGCAGTACGGTTTCCAGTGGGGTGGGCAGTTGCCCGATCGGCTCGACGCCTTGGGCAGCCTGGCATCGACGCTCACCGTGCTGGACGCACAAGCCATCCCCGCGGGCATGGAGCTGCTGCTGGTGGCCGAAACCACCGCTGGCGGCTATCGCCTGAACCTCTGCCACCTGCCGAGCCGCTACAGCGAGCAAGCCGCCCTGGTCTTGCTGGAGCAGTTCCAATCGCTGCTGCTCGGTGCCCTCGCCAACCCAGGCAAGCCCTTGGTCGAGCTGTCATTGCAGTCGCCAAGTTTCGCCGCGACGCTGGCCGCCCTGCAGGCGCCTGTCGACATCGCGGCGCCGCCGTTTTCCAGCGTGCCGGCGAGCTTCGATGCGTGTGCCGCGCAGTTCCCCGAGCACTTGGCCCTGCGCGACCATAACGGGCCACTGAGCTACGCCCAATTGCAGGCCCGCAGCAACCAACTGGCGCATTACCTGCGCGCTCAAGGCGTGGGTCGCGAAGATCGCGTGGCGTTGTATCTGGATCGCTCGTCGCAAATGGTCCTGGCCATGCTCGCCGTGCTCAAGAGCGGCGCGGCGTTCGTGCCCCTGGACGTGCATCAGCCGGCACAGCGCTCCCTGGCCATCCTGCAACAGGCGCAGCCGGTCTTCATTCTGAGTGGTTCGGCCGGCAGCGCCCCCGTCTTGCCCGGCATCGGCAGCCTCGACCTGCGCGATGAAGCGACCTGGCAGCAAGCATCCGCCACGCCAGTCGACGTCGAGATCCAAGCCCAGGACGCGGCTTACGTGCTGTTCACCTCCGGCAGCACCGGCACACCCAAAGGTGTCATCGTCGAGCATCGGCAGCTCGCCTGTTATGTCGCCAGCGTGTCCCGGCGCCTGGCGCTGGCGCCCGGCGAACGCAGTGCGGTGGTCACTTCCCTGGCGGCCGACCTGGGCTACACGTTGCTGTTCCCGGCACTGCTCAGCGGCGGCGAATTGCACCTGCTGGACAAGGAAACAGCCATGGACGCGCATGCCTGGGCCGCCTGGCAGGCGCAGTACCCGATCGACCACCTGAAGGTCGTGCCATCGTTGCTCGACGCCTGGTTGATTCACGCCCAAAGCGCTGCCGTATTGCCGCGCAAGCAATTGATCCTCGGCGGCGAAAGCTGTTCGCGGCGCCTGTTGCAAAGCATTCGCGGCCTCGCGCCGACGCTGGCGGTCTTCAACCATTACGGTCCGACCGAAACCACCGTTGGCGTGGTGATGCACAAGGCCGAGCCAGCCATGGATTATCGCCGCCTGCCGCTGAGCGACCGTCTCGACGGCATGCGCCTGTACCTGCTCGACGAGCAGCAAGCGCTGGCCGCCCCTGGGCAAAGCGCCGAGCTGTATATCGCCGGCCCGCAACTGGCTCGCGGTTACTTGGACGCACAGCAAAATGCCGGGCGTTTCATTGAGCTGGCGCAACGGCCTGGCGAGCGCCTCTATCGCACCGGCGACCTGGCCCGCTATTGCCATGACGGCAGCCTGGAAATCACCGGACGCGCGGACCGCCAGGTAAAAATCCGCGGTTTCCGTGTGGAACTCGACGAGATTCAGGCGCAACTGAGCGGCCTTCCCGGTGTAGCCCAGGCTGCCGTGGAGTGCATCCCTCGGGGCGAGCTCGGCCAGCAACTGTTCGCCTTCATGACCCTGGCGCCCGGGCATTCGACCACGGTCGCCCGCCTGCATGGCCAGGCCCAGGATTGCTTGCCGGACTACATGCTGCCTACCCTGCGGATCGTCGAAGCGTTGCCGTTGATGGGTAACGGCAAGCTCGACCGCAAGACCTTGCAGCAATGGGCCGACAAAGTCCTCGACACGGTCGGCAGCGCCTTGCCGCGCACGCCGCTGGAAGCTCTGCTCGCCGAAGTCTGGGCACAGGTGCTGGGCCTGGAGCGGGTGGGCATCGACGATGATTTCTTCGAGCTGGGCGGTCACTCCCTGGCGGCGGTAACGCTCGCCAGCCGCTTGCAGAGCGCGCTGTCGGCACCGGTGACGGTCAATGCGGTGTTCAACGCCCCGAGCGTCTCGGCGTTTGCGGCGCTGGTACAGGCCGAGCTCAAGCTTTCGCCGCTGGTCCGGCTGTCGGCACCCAACGCCGTTGAAGCCGCCAACCTGTTCTGCTTCCACCCCTCCACCGGCCACGTGCAGGATTACCGCACGCTGCTGGCACCGCTTTCGGCGTGGCATCTGTGGGGCTTGCAGGCGGCGTACCTGAGCGACGACAGCACAACGCTGGGCGGCGATATCGAGAGCCTCGGCGCGCTTTATGTCGAGCACCTGCGCCAACAGCAACCGCAGGGTCCTTATCACCTGCTGGGCTTCTCCCTCGGCGGCCTGCTCGCGATTGCCGCGGCCGCTCGCCTGGAAAGCCAGGGTGAAGACGTGGCGTTTCTCGGTATCATCGACTCGCAATACCAGCATCAGGCGCCGCAAGACAGTGTCGAAGTATTGCTGGAATCGGCTTCCCAAGCACTGACAGCGGACAGCCAGGCCGTGTTGCGCCAGTTGCCGCCGCCGATCATGGCTGCGTTGCTGGCGCAACTGGACGCCCTGCCCCCAGCGGCACGCCTGCCGGAACTGGTCCAGTGGGCACGGCAACAAGGCCTGCAACTCGATGGCGACAGTTGGGAGCATTTGCAAACGCGGCTGCGCTACCAGCAGCATACGCAGCATCTGCTGGCGACTTTCAAACCTGCCCGGCTCAGTTGCCCGGTGCATGTCTGGTGGGCCAGCGACACCCTCGCCCAGGCTGACTTCGCCGACCCGCAGTGGGAACGCCTGAGCAGCGGGCCGCTGACCCGCGAGGTCATCGCAGCACAACACCTCACCATCCTTGAGCAACGCGCCTTGCATGAACAATTGGCGGCGCGCCTCACGGCCATTGCTACACACGGAGCGGTTTGAAATGGATCTGTTGTTACTCATGGCTAAACGCTCATGGCGCGCACTGCTGGTGGCGACCCTGACGGGGCTGACCTGCGGCCTCGCAGCGGCCGGCCTGATCGCCAACATCAACCACAGCCTGGAGGTGTTCGATAAGCTGCGCCCGGTGGATGGCCTGCTCTTCGCCGGCCTGGTGGTGTTGGTCGCGGTGTCGCGGATCATCTCCGACATCAGCCTGCTGCGCCTGGGCCAGGCCGCGGTCAACGACATGCGCCTGCACCTGAGCGCCAAGCTGATCGACACGCCCTACGCGCAATTGCAGCGTCTGGGCAAACATCGCCTGCTGGCAATGCTCACCGACGATACGCAAACCATCAGCCAGGCGGTGGAGTTGGTGCCGATCCTGTTGGTCAACGTCGGGATCATCGTCGCCTGCCTGGGCTACCTGGGCTGGCTCAGCCTGCCGCTGCTGGGCCTGACGCTGCTGCTGATCGCCCTGGGCAGCCTGAGCTTTCACTGGCCGCAACGCCGGGCACTGACGTCGATCTCCCGTGCTCGCGAGCTCAAGGACCAGTTGTTCAATCAATACCGCCTGCTCACCGATGGCAGCAAGGAACTGCAACTCAACCATCCGCGCCGGCAACACTTCTTCACTCGCCTGCTGATACCGGTGAGCCAGCAATATCGTCGCGATTTTGTACGGGGCATGAGCATCTATGCCCTGGTCCTGAACTGGGGCAATGCGGTGTTCTACCTGCTGATCGGCGTGGTGCTGTTCGCCGCGCCGCATTTCATCGACCTGAGCGTGAGCCTGGTTACCGGCTATATCCTGGCGATCCTCTACATGATCACGCCGCTGTCGGAACTGATGCACGCCTTGCCGACCCTCGGCCGGGCCAGCGTGGCCCTGAACAAGATCCGCGCCCTGGAAGGCCAGATGCAAACCGCCGACGAGACCGTCGACACGATCTCGCCGACCCAGGTGCGCAGCCTGGTGTGTCGCCAGGTCACCCACACTTACTACCGCGAGCGCGAGGACGGTCATTTCACCCTGGGCCCCATCGACCTCACTCTCAATGCCGGCGAAGTGGTGTTCATCACCGGCGGCAACGGCAGCGGCAAGACCACCCTGGCCTTGTTGTTGACCGGGCTGTACCGGCCGGAAAGCGGCGACATCATGCTCGACGAGCAGGTGTCTTCGAGCAATGACAACCACCATTACCGGCAGCACTTCTCGGCGATCTTCACCGACTTCTGCCTGTTCGAGAACCTGTTCGATGGCGACGATCCGCATCTGGTGAAACAGGCGCAGGACTACCTGGTGCACCTGCAACTGGACCACAAGGTGCAAATCGAGGAAGGCAAACTGACAACGCTGGCGCTGTCCACCGGGCAACGCAAGCGCCTGGCGCTGCTCAGCGCATACCTGGATGATCGCCCTTGCTACCTGTTCGACGAATGGGCCGCCGATCAGGACCCGGTGTTCAAGCACTTTTTCTATACCCGGATCCTGCCGGACCTGCGCGAGCGCGGCAAACTGCTGATTGTCATCTCCCATGACGACGCCTACTTCGGCCTGGCCGACCGGCTGATCCGCATTGAACATGGCAAGCTCAGCGAAGTCGCCCCGCAGGCTGATGCAATGCCCGTGGCCGAAATGCAGTCTTGAGGAAACCTATCGCCAGAGATTGCTCCCGCTACCCCGCAGGAGCTGTGTAGGAGCTGTCGAGTGCAACGAGGCTGCGATCTTTCCACTGCCAATTGAGTCTTGAGCGAAAGATCAAGATCAAAAGATCGCAGGCTTCGCCAGCTCCTACAGAGGCCGACGGTATGAGCTGTAAGAGCTGTGTAGGAGCTGTGTAGGAGCTGTCGAGTGCAACGAGGCTGCGATCTTTCCCCTGCCAATTGAGTCTTGAGCGAAAGATCAAGATCAAAAGATCGCAGGCTTCGCCAGCTCCTACAGAGGCCGACGGTATGAACTGTAGGAGCTGTGTAGGAGCTGTGTAGGAGCTGTCGAGTGCAACGAGGCTGCGATCTTTCCACTGCCAATTGAGTCTTGAGCAAAAGATCAAGATCAAAAGATCGCAGGCTTCGCCAGCTCCTACAGAGGCCGACGGTATGAGCTGAGCTGTGTAGCTGTCGAGTGCAACGAGGCTGCGATCTTTCCACTGCCAATTGAGTCTTGAGCAAAAGATCAAGATCAAAAGATCGCAGGCTTCGCCAGCTCCTACAGAGGCCGACGGTATGAACTGTAGGAGCTGTGTGAGCTGTCGAGTGCAACGAGGCTGCGATCTTTCCCCTGCCTGTGTGCCTATAGACAACAACCAGGTCGAGAACCAGATCCGGCCGTGGGCCCTTGGGCGTTCGAATCGGTTGTTTTCCGGATCGCTACGCAGCGAAAAACGACGGCTGCGATCATGCTTTTGGTCCAGTCGGCGCGACTTAACGGACATGATCCATATGCCTACCTGAAGAATGTTCTCACGCGATTGCCAACGCAACGAGCGAATGGCGTTACCGAGCGGCTGACGCATGAATGGGCGTGCGTTCAACCTTGCGGGTTCAGGGGGCGCTTAGCTGGCGTAGCAACTTCCTGATTGGCCAAATCCTACGATTTACTGCTGCATTGGCATGCTGCGGTCTATGTCGTAACGGCCATGATTCAAGTCGTATTTGGATGCACCTCAATCTTACCGGTCAGTATAGTCAACTCCGTCCCGATGCCGGAGTGCCTTAAATTGGACAATACCCGTGAGCGCTTGATTGACTCAGCGCTGAAGCTGTTTCTTTCACAAGGTATATACATCACTGGTGTGATGGCCATCGCCGCGATGGCGGGTGTTACCAAGATGACGCTCTACAGCCATTTCCCTTCCAAGGATGCGCTGATAGTGGCTTGTCTTGAGGAGCGTGACCGACGCTGGCGTGAAGAGGTAGCGCGCACCTTGGCAGGGCATCCCGACCCGGTCAGTGGCATGCTGGCGTTTTTTGATTTGTATCAACGCTTTCTTTTGCAAGATAGCGGGCGCGGGTGCCTGTTCGTCAACAGTGCAGCTGAATTCCCGCACTTTAGCCACCCTGTGCATTTGGCAGTGAGCAGGCATAAGCAAGGGATACGCGAAAATCTTACTGCGTTGGCCATGAGCGCCGGCATAAGCGACCCTGACGTAGTTGCTGATGGGTTGTTTATCTTGCTGGAAGGCAGTTTTGTCAGCGGCGCCATGGGCCAGGACGTGCGGGTATTCAACACTGCCCGGCATGTAGCTCAATGCTGGATCCGCAAGCAGGGCCAGCAAGAGCAGAGCGTATGACCCTAGGCCTATTAGCGGCCATTGCCGCCACTTTTTCCTGGTCGCTGCTCTACATCTTTCCGGGGTTGGTCGGCGATTACAGCCTTTTTGATCTGGCTGTGGTGAGCTATGCCTTTGCCGGTTTAGGTAGCCTGCTGGTGCTGTTTGTTTACCGTAGCGAAGTGCGGCAATTGCGACTGAGCGACTGGGTCTGTGCCGCACTGCTGGGCTTCTTGGGATACATCGGTTACTTCTTTCTGATTACCACCGCCGTCTTGGCAGCTGGGCCGGTGATCCCTCCGGTGATGATGGGGTCAGTACCGATCGTGCTCGCGATTGCCGGGAACATGCGAAGCTCCAGCGTGCCATGGCGCGCCATTGCCGGGCCACTGCTGGTGGCGGCATTGGGCATAAGTTTGGTCAACCTGAGCGTGTTTGATTTTAGCAGCGCAACGGTGGGGCTCCCGACCGATTCGATACTGCTGGGTCTGCTCGCATCATTAATGGCCATTGGATTTTGGACTGGTTTTGGGTTGTTAAATGAAAGTGCTTTGGCTCAGCGCCCAAGCCTATCTCCCATGTTGTGGTCAGCCATGCTGATTTTCATGTGCAGCGTCGAAATGCTCGCCTTCGTTCCTGTTGGGCTGTACTTCAAACTGTCCCACTTCGCTAGCCATCCGAGCGGGTTAGCAGGTACTCAGGCGCTAATAATCTGTGGGTTAATTCAGGGGTTAGGCGCCACCCTCGCAGGTGCCTGGGCATGGTCAGTCGCCACTCGGCGCCTACCCCTGGCTCTAAGCGGGCAATTGATCGCCAGCGAAACCATTTATGCAACTACGATGGGCTTGCTCATCAACCATCGTTGGCCCTCTTCTATGGAAGCGCTTGGGACAGGGTTTCTATTCATAGGGGTGGTGTGGGCTATTCACGCCTTTTATCGCAGGCAAACACGCCGCGAAACGCATGGTGGGATACCTGATCTCGGAAAGGCAGCGAGGCTGCGATCTTTCCCCTGCCGATTAAGTCTGAAGCGAAAGATCAAGATCGAGAGATCGCAGGCTTCGCCAGCTCCTACAGAGTCTCACCCCTCTGCATAGATGTAATGCAGGTAGCTCACCTGCTCAGCCACCGGCAGGCGGTGCAGCTTGGGGCAGGATTCGCAGAGCACGGGCGGTTGGCCTTCGACCGGCTCGTGCAGCTGGTAATGCAGGCAGCAATGCCGACGCAGGGGCAAGCACGGGCAAATCTGCGGCGCCGGTGATTCGACCATGCGTTGCAGGCCCCGCAGCTTCAAGCGTCCGTTGTTCACCGTGACCTGCTCCAGCCATTGGTGCGCCTCGGCGAAGCCGTCCCTGGACAGGTCGGGGTCCATCCTGACGAACGCGCCGTCCCAGATGGCAACGAAGTTGCCCCACAATATCTTCGGAGCCAGGCCACCGGCGGCGGCCAAGGTGCTGAACAGCGGCGCCAGGTGCTCGTGGATCAATCGCGACCAGTACGCAGCACGATCCTCCGCGCCCAAGGCCGACAGCCCCGTGGCCAGGTCCAGCGCCGCAGGTTGACCGTCGTCGTGCAGCAGCGCGTCCCCGCCCCAGAACTCGATGGCACAGTGACGCGTCAGCACGCAGGCCAGGGTGGCCGGCAGGACAATACTCATGTAGTTCATCGACCACTGCGATACCACGGCGGCGCGGTTCACCCCCGGGTAACGCAGGGCAAACCGGCTCAGCAAGGGTTGCAGTACGGCAGGGTCGGCAAGCTGGCTCAACGCGATGGCAGGCTGATCGCCAGGTGCCTGCCGAATAACCCGCTGTATCGGCGGCCAGGCCTGGTTAAGCCATTCTGGAAATTCGATAACGGGGCTCCCGTGGCTTTCCCTAATTAATGCAAACGATTAGCATTGGCTGATCCTATCCTCCCTCCCCTGCAAACTCAACGTCGTTAGCGACCAGGCTCACCAAGACCACATGCACACACTTCGCAATTTCTGGCGTCTCGCGCGGCCTTTCTGGGCCTCCGAGGAAAAGTACCCGGCCCTGTTGCTGCTGTTGGCCACCGTGCTGATGACCCTGTGCCTGGTTGGCGTCAATATCCTCACCAACTTCTGGAACCTGCATTTCTATAACGCCTTGCAGGCCCTGGACTACCACGGCTTCCTGGTGGGCAGCCTGCAGTTCATCCTGCTGCAGATAGGCATGGCCGCCTTTACCGTAGGCGCGTTCCACTTCCAGCAGAAGCTGACCATCCGCTGGCGGCGCTGGGCGACTCGCAACATGCTCGATCAATGGCTGGGCAGCCAGCGCTACCAGAAGCTGAAGCTGACCGAGACCGACGTCGACAACCCCGATCAGCGGATCGCCGAAGACATCGACCTGTTTATCGTCAAGTCACTCAAGTTGAGCCTGGGCCTGTTGACGTCGGTGGTGTCGCTGTTTTCCTTCCTGCATATCCTCTGGCAGGCCTCCAGCCTTGTCAGCGTGCCGTTCAACGATCAGTCGGTGGTCATTCCGGGGTTGCTGGTGTGGGTCGCCCTGGTGTACGCGCTGCTGGGCACCGGCCTCGCTTTCTGGCTGGGCCGCGCGCTGCCCAGCCTCAATTTCATGCAACAACGCCGTGAAGCGGATTTTCGTTTCTCGCTCATCCGCCTGCGGGAGAACGCTGACTCGGTGGCGCAATACCGGGGCGAGGTCGTGGAAAACGAACGCTTCAACCATCGCCTGGAGGCGGCGCTGGAGAACTTCTGGGCGCTGGTGAAGAAACAGAAGCTGATCATGGGCTACTCGACCTTCTACTTGCGCAGTGCAACGGTCATCCCGATGTTCATCATGGCGCCACAATTCTTTGCCGGCGCCTTTCCCCTCGGCCGCCTGACCCAGATAAGCGCGGCCTTCGGCGAAGTGCACGCGGCCATCGCCTACCTGGTGAGCGTGTTCCCGGAGCTGTCGGAATGGAAGTCGGTGATCGACCGACTGATCGGTTTCCAGGCGCGCCTGGATAACGTCGAGGTCACGTCCCAGGTCAGGCACGAACAACAGGCCAGCGGCCTCGACATCAAGGACCTGGACATCTGGCTGCCGAACGGCCGGCCCTTGTTCAAAGGCTTCAACCTTTCCCTCAAGCCCGGCGACAGCCTGATGATCAGCGCGCCGTCCGGCTACGGCAAATCGACGCTGATCCGCACGATTACCGGGCTTTGGCATCATGCTCGCGGCTCAAGTCGTTATGACCGTGAGCGCGCCCTGACACTGTCGCAAAAACCCTACCTGCCGCTGGGCAGCCTGCGCGAGGCGCTTTGGTACCCCAAACCACCCCGCCGCGAAGAAGATGCGGCGCTGCGCCAGATCATGGAGCAAGTCGGCCTGCAACACCTGGCCGATCAACTGGAGCAGGAACGGGACTGGGCGCAGACCCTCAGCGTCGGCGAACAGCAACGCTGTGCTTTCGTCAGGGCCCTGCTGGCCCGCCCTGCGGTGCTGTTTCTCGATGAGAGCAGCTCGGCGCTGGACGCGGCAAACGAAGCACGCTGCTATCAATTGCTCAAGCAAACGCTGCCGGACACGATCCTGATCAGTGTCGGGCACAGCGCCTCCCTGGAGCGCTTCCATTGGCAAGTCCTTGAATTGCAGGACGAGGCGCAGTGGGTGCATCGCAAGGTCAAACAAGCGGTGTAAGAGCGTAGAAGCGTAGGAGCGTAGGAGCTGTCGAGTGCAACGAGGCTGCGATCTTTCCAAGATCAATTGAGTCGAAAGCGAAAGATCAAGATCAAGATCAAGATCAAGATCAAGAGATCGCAGGCTTCGCCAGCTCCTACAGAGTCCAGCGAAAACAAGCCCTCTCCTGCGCAACACAACATCCCTGTTCACATACCGGCATGCAGGTTTTGTGGTCTATAGTTCCTGACAGATTCAGGATTTAGCTCGGACCATCAGGAGCAACACCCCCCGAGCCGTTACCGTGTCGGATGCCCACCAGCCTTCGGTAGTGAACTATGCAGGGAGCACACCATGCCGATCCAGCGGCCTGAGACATTGAGGTTGGCCCCTGGCACTGCCCATCATGCAGAGGCCGATGGCACTACCGGGCCCGGTGTGTTTCGGTTCGGCCTCGACCAGGCCAAGGAAGCCTACATTCTGTTCCCGTTGCTGGCCGCGCTGCTGTTGCTGGTCATCTGGACCGCTACCCTGTACCTGATCAAGGTTGAACAGGCCCGCGCGCAGCAGAGCGCCGCGACGGCAAGCCTGGAGATGGGCGCCACTTATGAAGCGCAAATGTTGCGCGCCATTCACGAAATCGATCAAACCCTCAAGCTGGTCAAATACACCTACGAAGCTGAGGGTGAGCCCAACCCCCTGCGCCGACTCCAGGAGCGGGCCCTGTTGCCCCCGGCCCTGGTGTTTGACGTCAGTGTGGTCAACCCCGACGGCAGGCTCGTGGCAAGCACGCGGGTCAACAACCGGGAAAATATCGCGGACCCGGATGAACAGCAATCGCTGCGGCACAGCGACTCACTGTCCATCAGCCACCCGTGGAAAAGCCCTGTCACCGGGGAATGGCGCCTGCGCTTCAGCCGGCGACTCAACGCGGCGCACGGCGGGCTTTCCGGGATCGCCAGGGTCGAGGTCGATGCCGCCTACTTCGTCAGCAGCTACGATGCCTCGAAACTCGGCGACCAGGGTGCGCTCGGGCTCCTTGGCACCGACGGCATCTTCCGCGTACGGCGCACCGGGGAAACGGTACTGGCCGGCGATACGGTCGATTACAGTGCCGTGGTGCCGGACGCCGAAAACACCGAGGCCGTGCTCTCGGTCAATGGATGGGACGGGGTGCGGCGCTACACCAGCGCCCGTCAGCTCTACGATTTTCCATTGGCGGTGATTGTCGGGTTGTCCGAGCAAGAGCAACTGGCCGCAGTGAACCTGCAAGCGCGGACCTATCTCTGGCGCGCTGCGGGCGGCAGCCTGGTGCTGGTGTTGTTGGTGGGCCTGCTCGCCCGGATGAGCTGGCAATTGGCGCAAAGCCGTTTGCGCGCCGCCGAAGCCCAGACTCAACTGGCCGCGGCCGCCCGCCAGGCCGGCATGGCCGAAATCGCCACCAATGTCCTGCACAACGTGGGCAATGTGCTCAATAGCGTGAATATCTCCGCCGACCTGGTCACCCGCAAGCTACGCACCAGCAAGGCCTTGGGGCTTGGCAAGGCGGTGCAAATGATGAACGAGCATGCCGAGGACCTCGGTGACTTCATCTCCCGCGACGAGAAAGGCAAGCTGCTGCCCGGCTACCTGAACCAACTGGTGGATGCGCTTGCGGTCGAGCAACAGAGCATGACCGAAGAACTCGGCCAATTGAGCAAAAGCGTCGATCACATCAAGGAAATCGTCGCCGCCCAGCAATCCTATGCGGGCACCTCCAGCATTGCCGAAACTGTGCAGATAAAGGACCTGATCGAGGATGCCCTGCGCATGAATACCGGCATCATCGCGGCGCATCGGATCACCGTGGTGCGAAACCTGGCCGAAACACCCCTGCTGCTACTGGACAAGCACCGGGTGCTGCTGATCCTGGTCAACCTGATCAAAAACGCCAGCAGGGCGATGGATGACCGGCCGGAGCTTATCCCTCAAATCATCCTCCAGAGTGAGCTTGCCCAAGAGAACACCCTGGTGATCAAGGTCATCGACAATGGCGAAGGCATCGCGCCAGAAAACCTGACACGAATCTTTGCCCATGGCTTTACCACGCGCAAGGATGGCCATGGCTTTGGGCTGCACAGCTGCGTGCTGGCGGCCATGGAGATGGGCGGTTCGCTGGAGGCCCACAGCGAGGGCCCGGGAACGGGCGCGACCTTTACGCTCAAATTGGCGATCTAGACTACGCTTCGGTGCGTGCTAGCGCGCAGTGTCAGCCAACGTTACAAGGAACAGACGAATGGCGATCCATGCATCGAGGTCACGTTGACCCTATGGTGACAAGACCCAACACACTGGCCCTGGCCGTCATGACGCTGTATGCCGGCGGGGCCAGCGCCGACACAGCCGATACGGCGATGTTCTCGTTGAGCAGCTTCGGCACCGTGGGGATCGTCCACTCCAGCGAGAAAAAAGCCGACTTCACCTCCAGTGTCTTCAAACCCAACGGCGCAGGTCATTCACGCAACTGGAGCGCCGACGTCGACAGCCTGATCGGTGCCCAACTGACCGCTACGTTCACCCCGCAGCTGTCGGCCGTGGTGCAGGTCATTTCAGAGCAGCGCTACGACAACAGCTACCGACCCTTTGTCGAGTGGGCCAACATCAAGTACCAGTTCACGCCGGACTTCAACGCCCGCATCGGCCGTACCGTATTGCCGACTTTCCTGGTCTCCGACACTCGAAAAGTGGGCTATACCCTGCCCTGGGTGCGGGCGCCCATGGAGGTCTACAGCCTGATGCCGATTTCCAGCAGCGACGGCATCGATGGCAGCTACCGGTTTCATATCGATGAAATCACCGATACCGTGCAGGCTCACTACGGTCAGACCGACAGCCGACTGCCTGACGGCGCTGGCAAAGCACTGGCGAGAAATTTCTGGGGGATCACCAACACCACTGAGTTCGGCGTCCTGACCACGCGCATCACCTTCATGAAAGCCGACCTGACCCTGGAGCAGTTCAACTCACTCTTCGATACGTTCAGGGAGTTTGGTGCAGAAGGCATCGCCATCGCCGATCGCTACGACTCCGATCACACGCCCGTCGAATTCTTTGGAGTAGGCGCCAGCTATGATCCGGGCGATTGGTTCGTCATGAGCGAATGGGGGCGTCTCGATAGCCGTTCCGGGCTAGGCAGGACCAGCGCCTGGTACATCAGCGGCGGATACCGCATTGAAGCGTTCACCCCCTATGTCACCTACGCTCGGTCCAAGACCGAAACAGAAGTCTCCAGCCCGGGCTTGTCAACATCGGCCTTGCCACCGGACCTGGCGGGTGCTGCCGCGCAGCTCAACGGTGCGCTCAACTCCGTCCTGGGCTCAAACGAAGGCCAGCAGACCCTCTCCCTGGGCGTGCGCTGGGATTTCACCAAGAACATGGACGCCAAGCTGCAATACGATCACACACGGTTCAAAGGCAACTCGGTCGGCCCGTTGATCAACCCCCAACCGGACTTCGAGCCGGGGGGCTCATTCAACGTCATCAGCCTAGCTGTCGATTTTGTATTCTGATGGAGCGGGCCATGTGGTTTGTGAGGCTCATCGGATTCGCCGTAGCGGGGCTCGCCATGTGCGCAGCCAGCACTGCCGTCCAGGCCGAGGTGGTCGTAGTCGTCGCCACGTCCAGCCCGGTGAAAACGCTCGCGCGCAATCAGGTGGCAGATATTTTCCTGGGCAAGACCAGTCGTTTCCCCGACGGCGGACAGGCAACTCCCATAGACCTGACGGAAGATTCACCGACCCGTGATGAGTTCTACACAACGTTCACAGGCAAGTCCGCCTCCCAGCTCAAGGCGCACTGGTCGAAAATCATCTTTACCGGCAGGGGCCAGCCGCCGCAGGCTGTTTCAAGCAGCGCGGAGCTCAAGAAGCGTGTTGCAGGAAACCCCGGCACCATTGGCTATATCGATGCTCGGGAGGTGGACGGCAGCGTCAGGGTGCTGCCGCTCGACCCACAATGAGTACAGTACATGCTGTTCACTTGAGAAAGCAGATGTATCTGTGGCGAGGGGATTTATCCCCGCTGGGCTGCGAAGCAGCCCTAAAATCTGAAATCCCAGTTTGCCTAGTAAATTGAATCGGCAGTGTTGGGGCCGCTTCGCGACCCAGCGGGGATAAATCCCCTCGCCACAATGAGTACGGGCCTTAGGTATCCAGATCCGTATCAGCCGCCTGGGCTTGCAGCAACACCTTGAACTGATCGGCGGGAACCGGTTTGTTGAAGTAGAAGCCCTGGAATTCGTCGCAGGCATTGTCCCGCAGGAAATCGGCCTGCGCCTTGGTTTCCACGCCTTGGGCCACCACGGTCAGGCTGAGCGTGCGACCCATGGCGATAATGGCCTCGGTCAAGGCTTTGTCTTCCGACACGCTGCTGGTATCGCAGATGCACGAGCGATCGATCTTGATGACGTCGAGCGGAAACTGCTCGAGGGCAGAAAGCGAAGAATAACCAATGCCGAAATCGTCGATGGCGATGCGGACCTTCAGGTGTTTAAGCCCCGTCAACACGCTCAACGCTCTCTTGACGTCCTGCATGAGCAGGCTCTCGGCGATTTCCAGTTCCAGCAGACGTGCATCCATACCGGTTTCGGCCAATATCTGCGCCAGGTCCGTGAGCAGGTTCTCATCGGAAAACTGCCGTGCCGTGAGGTTCACGGCGACCCTCAGGTGCGGCAACCCCTGTTGCTGCCAAGCCACGTTTTGCTGGCAGGCGGTCCTGAGTACCCACTTGCCGATCGGCACGATCAAACCGCTCTCTTCCGCGACCGGGATGAACTGCATCGGTGCCACGATACCCAGGTCTGGATGATTCCAGCGCAGGAGCGCTTCCATGCCGGTGATTCGGCCACTGCCGATATCTCGCTTGGCCTGGTAGTGAAGCTCGAACTCGTGGCGCTCCAGCGCGTGGCGCAAGCTCAGCTCCAGCGTCAACCGTTCCAGTGAGTCCGCGTTCAGCTTCGCGGAGTAGAACTGGAAGTTGTTCTTGCCGCATTGCTTGGCCTGGTACATCGCGATATCGGCGTTTTTCTTGAGTGTCTGCTCGTCCAGGCCATCCTGTGGAAAGACACTGATGCCAACACTGGCAGTCACCCGGAACTCCTGGCCCTGGAGGTTGAAGGGCCGGGCAATGGCGCCGAGGATTTTCTGGGCGGTGGCTGCCACGTCCTTGTCATCGGACAGCTCCGGCAGCAGGATCACGAATTCATCGCCGCCGAATCGGGCCACCGTATCGCTGGTGCGCAGACACCCCTTGAGTCGCAGCGCGACCTCCTCGAGCAATTGATCGCCGGCATCGTGCCCAAGCGTGTCGTTGACTTGCTTGAAGCGGTCGAGGTCAAGGAACAGCACCGCCAGTTGCCGGTGATAACAGCCTGCCTCGCTGATGCTCTGGCTCAACTGCTTGCTGAACAGGCTGCGATTGGGCAACGCCGTAAGGCCGTCGTGATAGGCCAGGTACTCGACACGTTCAGCGTAGGCAATTTTCGCCTCGGCCGCGCGCAGGCGGCTTTGCACCAGTTGCCAACTCATTCGGGCGAGCAGCCCCGCCATTAACATCAGCAACAGGCTGGCGCCTGTCGCACGCCAGAGGTAGGTGTGCGCTTGCCGGGCCACCGAGGCCAACTGTTCTTCTTCGGATAAACCGACGACCACCGCGAGCGGAAAATCGTAGAGCTGACGGGCGTTGGTGTAGCGCCGCACACCGTCCCATCCATTGATCGAGCGTACCGCTTCAGTGTTTTCAGTGTCCGGCACCACGGCGGCGTAATCGACCTCGTCGCCGGCCGAGATCGCATCCCCGCTGCGCCGTGCCCGAAAGATGCCGTCGATGCCCAGCAGGCCGAGCACGCCATGATCGCCGAGTTTCGAGGGGTCATAACTGCTGACGAAATAGGCCGCGTCGACCTTGACCATGGCGATCCCGGCGAAGGCGCCATCCCCCGCGTCGAGCCGCCGGCTGAAACGCAACTTCCACTCCCCCGTCGCCGGGCTTTTCCACGGACGGCTGATCGACAGTGCAGTGTCACGCCCCACCGTTTGCAGCTCATCCTTGGCAATCCGGCTTCCGGCCTCGCTCGGCTGGGTGCTGGCGACGACCCGGCCAGTGGCGTCGACCACGCTGACGTCAAACAGATAAGGGGAAGGCAGCAAGGCGCGTGCCTTGAGCTGGGGCAGCGGGTTGGTCTCGCGCCCGGACTCGTAGGTGTACTTGACGAGCTTGAGGGTCTGATCGATTTCACGCACCGCCCGCAGGATCTGCGCTTCGTAGGTGGCGCCGATTTCCAGGCTCGCCTCGGCGATGCCCTGCTGCGCGCGGGCCTGCTCGACCTTGATCAGGTACAGGGTGCCCGCCCAGATGACCGACAGCAGTAAAACCGCCAGCAGCGGGAACAGAATGTAGGCTTCCTTGACCGGGTCGAAGCGGCGCCAAAACGGATGACTCGTCGCATCGGACAGGGCGTTTTCACGAGGAGCGACATCCTGGGCCGACGTCAGTACACTCGCCCGCTGGATCGCCATGGTGTGCTCCCTGCATTGTTCAATGCCGACGGCCTGCGGGTATCCGACCCGGCAAACGCCGCGAGGCGTTCGTGGCTCCTGATCGCCGACACTGAAGGACCGCGGACTTGCAGAAAACTATAGACCACAAACTGCGCCTGCCACTGCCAATCGGCACGCCGACCGTGGCTTTGCGGTGATTGTCATGACGAAGTGCAGTTGACTCCCCTGACTTATTGGTCCAGTTTTTAATACAACAGTGTCCTGCAGGTCTTTGATGCAGGACGTAATACCTGATAAATCCTGTTCGTTAAGCAAAGGGCCCCTGCCAGCCTATGAGTGATGTATGTAGGACCTTCCCAGCCATTGAACGCCAATGGACGTCCCTGTGTCGTTGATTCCCCTGGTTGTGTGTGACGACTCCAACATGGCGCGCAAACAGGTGTTGCGCGCGCTGCCCACAGACTGGCCGGTTTCGGTCACCGAGGCGGTCAACGGGCGCCAGGCCATGGACGCCATACGCCAGGGCCTGGGGCAAGTGGTGCTGCTCGACCTGACCATGCCGGAGATGGATGGCTACCAGGTGTTGAGCGCCTTGCGCGCCGAAGGCTTGAAGGCGCAAGTCATCGTGATTTCCGGTGACGTCCAGGACGAGGCGGTGCGCCGCGTGCTTGAGCTGGGCGCGCTGGCATTCCTGAAAAAACCTTTCGACGAAAACGAACTGCGCCAGACCCTCACCCGGTTGGGGCTACTGACCCCATCCGGCCAGGTGCCACTGCCGAACCGTTCGGCCCCGAACGCGGCCATCAGTTTTCACGATGTGTTCCGCGAGACGGTCAACGTTGCCATCGGCCGGGCGGCGGCCCTGATCGCCAAGGTATTGGGGGTCTTTGTGCAGTTGCCGGTGCCGAACGTGAACATCCTCGAGGTCGGTGAACTGCACATGGCGCTCAACGACGTCGGCAGCTCCCAGCAACTCACGGCCATCTGCCAGGGTTTCATCGGCAGCGGCATTGCCGGCGAAGCCCTGCTGATATTCCATGACTCGGAAATCGCCGACATCGCGCAATTGATGCAGCGCGAGAGCGCCGATTATTCGGACCTGGAAATGTTGCTGGACCTTTCCAGCGTCTTGATCGGTGCGTGCCTCAGCAGCATTGCCGAGCAGATCGATGTGGTGTTTTCCCAGGGCCATCCGCAGATTCTCGGCCAGCACGCGGCCATCGAGGAACTGATCCAGGTCAACCGCAAGCATTGGAAAAAGACCCTGGCGGTGGAGATCAGCTACAGCCTGGAAGGGCACGATATTCGCTTCGACCTCTTGCTGCTGTTCACGGAAGACTCCATCGAACGGTTGACCCACAAACTCGCCTACCTGATGAACTGAGCCATGAACGATTCCATCGATCTGAACGAGTTTCACTGGTTGCTGGCCATCGTTCAGAGCATCGACGTCGGTGTCGTGGTGCTCGACCGCGAGTACCGCGTGCAGGTCTGGAACACCTTCATGGAGAACCGCTCCGGGGTGCAGCCCAAGGATGCTCACAATCAGCATTTTTTCAGCCTGTTCCCTGAAATCGATCGCCAATGGTTCAGCCGCAAGGTGGAAAGTGTCGCGACCCTGGGCACGCCAGCGTTCACGGTCTGGGAACAGCGCCCGTACCTGATCCGGTTCAAGAGCTACCAGCCGATCACCGGCCAGGAAGCGTTCATGTACCAGAACACCACGCTGCTGCCGCTGCGCTCGCCCGACAACACCATCAAGCATATCTGCCTGGTGATCTATGACGTCACCGACGTCGCCACCAACCGGCATCAGCTCCAGGCCGCCAATGCACAACTGCAACGACTCTCCAGCACGGATCGACTGACGGGGTTGTATAACCGCGGTCACTGGGAAGGCGACCTGAAAGCCGCCTACGCCCGCCACCAGCGCTACGGCAACACGTTGAGCCTGGTGATGCTCGATATCGACCACTTCAAGCAGGTCAACGACACTTATGGTCACCAGGCCGGAGACAAGGTCATCGAGCACGTCGCCGAACTACTGCGCGAGCATGTGCGCGACGCCGATGTCGCCGGGCGTTATGGCGGAGAAGAGTTCGGCGTGGTGCTGTCGGACACCGACAAGGCCGGCGCCCGGATTTTCGCCGAGCGCCTGCGCAAGGCAGCCGAGACGCTGCAAGTGCACTACAACGGCCAGGTCATCCGTTTCACCATCAGCCTGGGGGTAGCCGACCTGAGCCAACCTTCGAACGACCACGCCGACCTGATCGCCAGGGCGGACCAGGCGCTGTATACGTCGAAGAAGAGCGGGCGCAATCGGGTGACGGTGCATGAATAGCCAGCCCACAACGGCTCCCTGTGGCGAGGGGATTCAGCGAAACGTCGCACCGCCCCGCCGGGCTCTGTAGGAGCTGGCGAAGCCTGCGATCTTTTGATCTTGATCTTTCGCTCTCGACTCAATTGTCTGGGGCAAGATCGCAGCCCCGCTGGACTCTGTAGGAGCTGGCGAAGCCTGCGATCTTTTGATCTTGATCCTTCGCTCTCGACTCAATGGTCTGGGGCAAGATCGCAGCCCCGCTGGACTCTGTAGGAGCTGGCGAAGCCTGCGATCTTTTGATCTTGATCTTTCGCTCTCGACTCAATGGTCTGGGGCAAGATCGCAGCCTCGTTGCACTCGACAGCTCACACAGCGCTCGCTCCCACAGGGGCCTTTGGCATTTACTCACCCACAAGCCTTGGGGAAGCTTCGCCATATTTACCCAGCAGCTTTAGCGTCACCCCGTTTGTCCAGCCGAAGCCGTCCTGCAGTTCATATTCGCCGCCTCCCCCGCCGTCACCGCGACCGGACAGATCGTATTTCTCCACCAGCTTGTTCTCCTTGCGGTAGAGGTTTTCGACTTGCTGCAAGAAGCGGCTGCCAATTTGCTGCGCCAGGGCGGTATGCCTGTATCGGTCCAACCCCTCCACCGCCACCCATTGCAACGGTGCCCAGCCATTGGGCTCGTCCCACTGCTGGCCATTGCTGACCTGGGTGGTGGCGATGCCGCCGGGGCGCAACAGGCCATTGCGTACCGCATCGGCGGTGCGATCGGCATGCTCGACAGACGCCAGGCCCGTATACAGCGGGAACAGCGTCGCGGCCGTGAGCTGCTGGCGCTGCTGGTTGCGTTGCCAGTCGTAGTCCACGTAGAAGCCTTTGTCGGCATTCCACAAGTGCTTCTCGATGGCACGCTGGCGCAGTTCGGCGCGCCGGCCGTAAGCCTGGACGCAAGGGGTGTTCTGCACCGTCTCGCAGGCTTTGGCGATGGTGTTTTCCAGATGATAGATCAGGCTATTCAGATCCACGGGCACGATAGCGGTGGTACGAATGCTCGCCAGGTTCTGGCCATCGTCCAACCAGCGCGAGCTGAAGTCCCAGCCACTTTCGGCGCCGGCGCGCAGGTCACGCCAGAGCTCTTCCTTGGGCCGGTCCGGCGCCTGCTCGGCGGTGCTGACATCTTGCAACCAGGATTCCTGTCGAGGCGTCGCGCTGGCATCCCAATAGCGGTTGAGCACACTGCCATCGGCGAGCTTGACCACATGTCGCTCAGCCGCGCCGGGCTTGAGTGCCTGGGCGCCTTCCATCCAATAGGCATACTCCTTCTGCAACTGGGGCAGGTATCGACCATAGGCCTGGTCACCTTCGATACGCGCCTGCAACTGCACCATGTAAGCAAAGAATGGCGGCTGCGACCGGCTCAGGTAGTAGGTGCGATTGCCGTTGGGAATGTGGCCGTAGGTGTCGATCATGTAGGCAAAGTTGTCGGTCATCTGGCGGACCTGGGCCTTATCACCGCTCTGCTCAAGCCCCAGCATGGTGAAATACGAATCCCAGTAATACATCTCGCGAAAACGCCCGCCGGGCACCACATAGGGCTGCGGCAAGGGCAACAAGCTGCTATAGGCCGGCACCTGGCTGTAGGTTCGGCTCAGTATCGGCCAGAGACTGTCGATGTGCTCCTCGATCGGAGCGCCGGGCTTGGGTGCCGGGCTTTCAGCTGCGCCGGATTCGATGAAATTGTCTTTCACGAAGGCCTTGATATCGAAGGCATCGCTGTTACGTCGGGCCAGGTAATCGGCGCGGATCTGCGCTGGATCACGGTTGGGCAGCGCGTCCACGAAATGCTTCTGGTCGGGGAACACCTGCTCGCGTTGCACCGCTTCAAAGAGTTCGGGATAGGCTTGGTCGGGGGGAAGATTGGCTCGTGCCTGGGCGTCGGCGTAGCTCCATGTAGCGGGCGGTTGGCTTGAACAGGCCACGCACAGCAGCGCGGCAAGGGAGAGGCTGGTGAGATCGATAGGTCGCATCAGAGGGTCCGTCCTGTTTTCGTTTCTGACAAACGAGTGACATGACGGGACGGGCCCGGGTTCATTAAATGCGCTCCGATAGCCCCAGTTCCAGTGGGAGCGAGCTCGCTCGCGATGACGGCGGTACATCCAACACCTGTCCAGGCTGACCCACCGCTTTCGCGAGCAAGCCCGCTCCCACCGGTTTCAACTGGCTGGCATCAGAACCAGGTTTCCATCTGGATGCCGTACTGCCAGACACCGCCGGCGTTGAAGTCAGTCTTGCCGAAGGAGTCCGTGGTGCTGTACCGGTCCAGGTCCGACGACCAGTTCATGACGCTGGCGAACAGGCGTAGCTCAGGGCGCGTGAGCAGATCGCCCAGGTCAGGCTTGAAGGTCGGGGCGACCGTGAACTTCCAGAAGTTACCGTCGACCGCATTGCGTTGCAGGTAGCCCTTGGGGTCCAGCTGCATGGTTTGCCAGCTCATCTCGTAGGCCATCTCGAAATTGCTGTTGATTTCGTTGGCCAACCGCACGTTCAGGGTCATCCAGCGGTAGTCGTCACCCTTGACGTAGCGATCCTTGCTTTGTTCAGCCAGCAGGCTTGGGCCGATGCGCCAGCCGGACGCTATAGGGGTCTCGCCGTAGAGCGCCAGACGCAGGGCACGGGCGTCGTCGATCAGTTCGCCATCCGAGCCAACGTTCTTGACCTCTGCCCCTAACCCTTGGCCATAGAGCAGCGCTGTCTTGAAGAAGCCTTCGCGGCCGAAAAAGTTTTTCTGGTGATTGGCGACCATCGCGTGCAAGCCGGAATCGGCTGGCGTCAGCCCCGCTTCATTGGTGCGGGTAGCGAAGTCGTTTTTCTTCGAGCCGATGGCGTTGAACATCCACTGCCACTGGCCACCGTCGAAAAACTGGTTGGAGGTCAGGATGTAGCTCTCCACATCGGCATTGACGCCACCCTCGCTGAAATCCCCGTAGTTGCGACCGATCAGTGAGTAGTTCGAGCGCCAGTCCTTGGTCATCTGCACATCGTAGATGCCACCGCCGGTGCCGGCCAGATAGACCACGTCAGAGTCCAGCCAGTGGATGTCGAAATTGTCCCTGTCGAAGCGCTTGCCGGCCCACAGGGTGGAATTTTCGAACATCGAGTTGCCCTTGAAGGCCGCCAGGTGATCGAGCTCGGTAAACACCTGGCGCACGTTCAGGTTGCTTTCCTCGGCGGTCCAGTCGTTGGAGCTCTCCACACCATCGGCGATGGACACCGTGAACTTGGAGCGGGTGCCGTTCTGCGCGTACAGCTCTTTCGACAGGTCGATGCGCATGTAGGTGTCGTCCTCGTTACCGAGTCGCCCGACAGCGCCACCCACAGAACCGGCCGGGGTGGTGTACGGACCGCCACGACCACCGCCCAACCCATCATTGATCAGCAACCCCGAACGGGCGTAGCCCTTGAAGCTGAAGCCGTCGGTGAGGTGGGCGCCACTGCCCTGCTTCTCTGAACTTTGCTGACTGGCTTCGAGTTTTGCCAGACGGGCATCGAGCGTGGGGACCGTAGCGGCGGACGCCACCGGTTGTGTGGCGGGCGTGGCGCGTTTGATTTGTTGCAGTTCCCTGGCGAGCGCCTGGGTTTGCTGTTCGGCGGCGGCGGCACGTTTTTCCGCTGCGCTGGCACGGGCCTCGAACGCGGCCATGCGTTCTTCCAGCGTTGCGGCCTGAGAAGCGGTCGCCGCGGCGCCGAGCACGCTTGCGAGTAGCCAGCTTGATGCTTTCTGCATGTGGAATTTCCCTGTTTTGTTTTTATTGTTCTGTTGCCGCGACCGGCCTTTTTCGCCCTGGCTCTGAATTGTCAAACCTGAGCAAAAAAAGGATGCCTGATCGCAAATACACTGCTACATTTGGCGATGTTAACGTTAACTTTTCTAAAAACAAAAATAAAGAGGGCTTTATGAAACAGCTCAAATCGCTCCTTCCAGCGGCATTGCTCGGCCTGTGCGTCGGGTTTCCATCCCTCTCCACAGCCGCCAGCCTGACGATTTCCTGCGGTGCCGTGGGCGCTGAATTGCAGCTTTGCAAGGAGGCCGTCGAAGCGTGGTCGAAGCAGACCGGCAACAGCGTCGAAGTGGTTTCCACGCCTAACTCGGCGACCGAGCGGTTGTCGTTCTACCAGCAGATCCTCAGTGCGCAATCCAGCGACATCGACATCATCCAGATCGACATGGTGTGGCCGGGGATGCTGGCCAAGCACTTGATGGACCTGCGCGAGGTGCTTCCTGCCAACGCGACCCAGGGTTATTTCCAGGCCCAGGTGGATAACGCCACGGTGAACGGGCGCCTGGTGACCATGCCGTGGTTCACCGACTCGGGGCTGCTGTATTACCGCAAGGACCTGCTCGAGAAGTACAACAAGCCCGTGCCCCAGACCTGGGAAGAAATGACCACGACTGCCAGGGCTGTCCAGCAGGCCGAACGCGATGCCGGAAACGCCAATGCCTGGGGTTATGTATTCCAGGGACGCGCCTACGAAGGCCTGACGTGTAACGCACTGGAGTGGATCAGCAGCCAGCCGCAAGGTGGGCTGGTCAACGCGCAAGGCGACATCGTGGTCAACAGCCAGGCCTCGAGGGCGGCGTTGACCCTGGCCAAAAGCTGGGTCGGAGACATCGCCCCCCGTGGCGTGCTCAATTACACCGAGGAAGAAGGACGCGGCGTGTTCCAGTCGGGCAATGCGCTGTTCATGCGTAACTGGCCTTATGTCTGGGCCCTGGTGCAAAGCCAGGACAGCATCGTAAAGGATAAGGTCGGCGTCGCTCCCCTGCCCCGCGGCGGCGCGACGGGCACCCACGCGTCCACCCTCGGTGGCTGGGGCCTGGCAGTGTCGCGCTACAGCGCCAACCCCAAGCTCGCCGCCGAACTGGTGAGCTACCTGAGCAGCGCCCAACAACAGAAACACCGCGCCTTGGTTGGCGCCTATAACCCGGTGATCGAGTCGCTCTACCAGGATCCCGAGTTGCTCGCGGCCATGCCGTACTACAGCCAACTGCGCAGCATCCTCAATGATGGGGTCATGCGCCCCGCTTCAATCACCGCCGACCGCTATCCACGCGTCTCCAATGCCTTCTTCGATCAAGTGCACGGCGTGCTGGCGGGCGAACGGCCGGTGGATCAGGCGCTGGCCGAACTGGAAAGCGAACTCACGCGCATCAAACGCCGGAACTGGTAAGCCACAAGGAAGGAAATCACCATGTCTGTCTCCACGACACTCGCCCCCGGCGACGACGAGTACCTGCTCACACGGGAAACGCCGGTACAACGCCGTCGCGTTCGCGCCGCCTGGCTGTTCCTGAGCCCGATGTTGCTGTGCCTGGCCCTGGTGGCGGCCTGGCCGCTGCTGCGCACATTCTGGTTCAGCCTGACCGACGCCAGCCTGGCCGACACAAGCGATGCAACCTTTGTCGGCTTGAGCAATTATCTGTTGCACAGCAGCACCGGCTGGTCAGGCATCCTGGTCGATCCACAGTGGTGGAACGCGGTGCGCAACACCTTGCATTTCACCGTGGTGTCAGTGGGGTTGGAGATCGTCCTGGGGCTGTTGGTGGCGTTGCTGCTGAACGTCCAATTCAGCGGACGCGCCCTGGTGCGGGCGCTGATCCTGATCCCCTGGGCGATCCCGACCATCGTCTCGGCGAAAATCTGGTCATGGATGCTCAACGACCAGTTCGGCATCATCAATCACCTGATGCTCGGCCTCGGCCTGATCGATGCGCCCCTGGCCTGGACGGCCGATGCAGACCTATCGATGTGGGCGGTGATCATCGTCGACGTCTGGAAGACCGTGCCTTTCGTCACGCTGCTGATGCTGGCGGCCTTGCAGATGTTGCCCAGCGACTGCTACGAAGCCGCCAGGGTCGATGGCATTCACCCGGTGAAAGTGTTCTGGTGGGTCACGCTGCCGCTGCTGATGCCGGCCTTGCTGGTGGCGGCGATCTTTCGCATTCTCGATTCCTTGCGGGTGTTCGACGTCATCTATGTGTTGACCTCTAACTCATCGAGCACCATGAGCATGTCGGTCTATGCCCGCCAGCATCTGGTGGAATTCCAGGACGTGGGTTACGGCAGCGCCGCTTCGACCTTGCTGTTCCTGGTCGTGGCGGTCATCGCCATGACGTACCTGTACCTCGGACGCCGTCAATTGGAGGTTCGCTCATGAGCCCGCGCCTGCTGAAAAAAACCCTGCTGCGCGCCGGGTTCTGGTGCCTGATCGGGATCTTGCTGCTGTATGCGGTCTTCCCGTTCTACTACGCCATCGTGACGTCGCTGAAGCCGTCCAGCGCCTTGTTCCAGGTGAGCTACTGGATCGACAGCCCCGACTTCTCCAACTATGCCGCCGTGCTGAGCCAGGCCTCGTTCCTGCGGGCCATCGGCAACTCGCTGGTGGTGGCGCTGAGCGTGGTCGCGCTGGCGCTGTTCCTCAGCCTGACCGCCGCCTATGCCCTGGGCCGAGTGAAGTTTCGCGGACGCGGCGTGGTGTTGATGATGGTCCTGGGCGTCTCGATGTTTCCACAAGTCGCAGTGCTGTCGGGATTGTTCGAGGTGATCCGTGCCCTGGGCCTGTACAACACCTCCTGGGCGTTGATCCTGAGCTACACGATTTTCACCCTGCCCTTCACCGTCTGGGTGCTGACCACCTTCATGGGCCAACTGCCTCATGAGCTGGAAGAGGCCGCGATCATGGACGGTGCGTCACCCTGGGTCACGCTGACCCGCGTGCTGTTGCCGCTGCTCTGGCCGGCACTGGTCACCACGGGGCTTTTGGCCTTCATCGCCGCCTGGAACGAGTTCCTGTTCGCCCTGACCTTCACCCTCACCGACTCGCAACGCACGGTCCCGGTCGCCATCGCGCTGATTTCCGGCGGCAGCCCCCATGAATTGCCCTGGGGCTTGTTAATGGCGGCGTCGGTGCTGGTCACGGTGCCATTGGTGATTCTGGTGCTGATCTTCCAGCGCCGCATCGTTTCCGGCCTCACTGCCGGCGCGTTAAAGGGTTGAGGCCCAACACAGACAAGAAAGGAACAGCATCGTGATCAAGTTGAAGCTGGACAACGTGAACAAACAACTGGGCGGCACACGCATTCTTCGCGACGTCAGCCTGGAAATCTCGGCGGGTGAATTCGTGGTGTTCGTCGGCCCTTCGGGTTGCGGAAAGTCGACCTTGCTGCGGCTGATCGCCGGACTGGATTCGATCTGTGACGGCGACCTGCTGATCGACGGACGCCGGGTCAATGACCTGGAACCGCGCGAGCGTGGCGTCGGCATGGTGTTCCAGTCCTATGCGCTGTACCCGCACATGAGCGTCTACGACAACATCAGCTTCGGCCTCAAACTGGCCAAGACCGAAAAGACCAGCCTGCGCGAGCGGGTGCTGAAAACCGCGCAAATCCTGCAGTTGGACAAACTGCTGCAACGCAAGCCACGGGAACTGTCGGGTGGGCAACGCCAGCGGGTGGCCATGGGCCGGGCCATGGCGCGGGAACCGGACATCCTGTTGTTCGACGAGCCGCTGTCCAACCTCGACGCCTCCCTGCGCGTGCAGATGCGCAACGAAATCGCCCGGCTGCATGGACGACTGGGCTCGACCATGATCTACGTGACCCACGACCAGGTTGAAGCGATGACCCTGGCCGACAAGATTGTCGTGCTCAATGGCGGCCGCATCGAGCAGGTCGGCTCGCCGCGCGAACTCTATGAGCGTCCGGCCAGCCGCTTTGTCGCCGGTTTCCTTGGCTCGCCCAAGATGAACTTTCTGCCGGCGCGCTTGCACACCCCAGGCGAAACCAGCCAGATCGACAGCCCTCTATTGGGCATGACGCCCCTGCCCTTCGACAGCGCCCACCTGGCGGCGAACAGCTCGCTGACCCTGGGGATTCGCCCGGAACACGTGTCGCTCAAAGCGGCGCACGGCAGCGCTGGGGTTGTCGTGGTCGGGGTCGAATACCTGGGCAGCGAAACCTACGTGCACCTGGAGTCCGGCGAGGATGAACCGTTGATCTGTCGCTGCGAGGTCAACGCCGGATGGCAAGTGGGCGATCGGGTTGAACTGCAGCTGGCGTTCGGCAGCCTGCACCTGTTCGATGCGGATGGCACTGCCTTGAGACGCCATCCTGCTGTTATTGAAGTCCTCCCGGAGGACGCCCCGCAGCGCTCGCCAAAAGCAGGCGCCCTATGACTGTGTCCGTGAATGCCATGAACGCCCCCATGCCCTCCCCCCTTGAACATGCGCAGCAGGCGCTGAGTGAAGGTCAGTCTCGCGTCATCGACGATTATCGACCTGACTATCATCTGGCGCCTGTCGCTGGCTGGATGAACGACCCTAACGGGGTGGTGTTTTTCCGTGGCGAATATCACGTGTTCTACCAACACCACCCTTTCGATGCCAAATGGGGTCCGATGTATTGGGGCCACGCCAAGAGCGTCGACCTGGTCCATTGGCAGCATCTGCCCCTTGCCCTGGCGCCGGGGGATGACTTCGACCGCCACGGCTGTTTTTCCGGTAGCGCGGTGGTGTGTGGCGATACCCTGGCGCTGATCTACACCGGGCACACCTGGCTGGGAGAAGTGGGTGACGAACGCTTTATCCGCCAGGTCCAGTGCCTGGCCACCAGTGACGACGGCATCCGGTTCGTCAAGCATGGCGCCGTCATCGAGAACGCGCCGCAAGAAACGATCATGCACTTTCGCGACCCCAAGGTCTGGCAGGAGGACGGCTATTGGTTCCTGATTGCCGGCGCGCGCCTGGGCGACAAACCGCTGCTGCCGCTGTACCGCTCCACCGACCTGCGCACCTGGGAGTTCCTCGACTACGTGTCCAGCGGCAATGAGGTCGATGGCTACATGTGGGAATGCCCGGACCTGTTTCGCCTCAACGGGCGCGACGTGCTGCTGTATTCCCCCCAGGGCATGCAACCTGAAGGTTACGAACGGCTCAACAAGTACCAGACCGGTTATCGCATCGGCCGGCTCGACAGCGAATGGCACTTCAGCGGCGGGCCGTTCATCGAACTGGATAACGGCCACGATTTCTATGCTGCGCAAACGTTGGAGGCCGCCGATGGTCGGCGCCTGATGTGGGCCTGGCTGGACATGTGGGAAAGCCCGATGCCGAGCCAGGCCCATCACTGGTGCGGCATGCTCGGCCTGCCCCGCGAGCTTGAACTTCAGGGCGATCGTCTTGGCGTGTTCCCGGCACGGGAACTGACCGCGCTGCGTCAGGCGCCACTGCCGAGCATCACGCCGTGGGGCGAGTCGGGCAGCCGCTGGGTGCCGCAAGTGAACGGCGACAGGCTGGAAATCCATGTGCATCTGGATCTGCTCGGTTGCACCGAAGGCCATCTGGGCATCGCCTTGCGCTGCAGTGCCGATGAGCAGGAACAAACCCTGCTTTATTACGACGCGTCACTGCAACGCCTGGTGCTCGATCGCAGCCGTTCGGGTGCGCAAGTGAGCGGTCAGCGCAGCGTCACGATAGACCCGGCGCAAACGCAACTGCAGCTGCGGGTATTTCTCGATCGCTCGTCCATCGAGGTGTTTGAGGAAAACGGCCGCTTCAGCTTCAGCAGCCGCGTCTATCCGCGGCCCGACAGCCTCGGGGTGAAACTGTTGGCGAACGGGACGGGCGGGCGCGTCGCCATCCCCAAGGCATGGCCGCTGGACTCGGGCTGGCTGTGAGTACCTTCATTCGAGTCGCGAGAAGCCCGGACCCTGTGTCATGATTCTGCGTCAACCTGACTGGCCGCACTTCGCATGACTTCCGTGAAAGACGTTGCACAGCTGGCCGGCGTATCCCTGATGACGGTTTCGCGCGCGCTCAACACGCCGGAAAAACTGAGCCCCGAAACCCTTCAGCGGGTACGTCGCGCCATTGATGAACTGCAATTCGTACCGAGCCTGTCGGCGCGCAGGATGCGCGGCGACAACCTGCAGGCGCGCACCATCGGAGTGTTCGCACTGGACACCGCGACAACGCCGTTTGCCGTCGAGTTGCTGCTGTCCATCGAACAGACCGCGCAGCAGGCAGGCTGGAACGTCTTCATCCTCAATCTGTTGAGCAACCCGCCCACCGACCAGAACATCGACCTGATGCTGTCGCACCGTCCCGACGGGTTGATCTTCAGTGCCATGGGATTGCGCCAGGTGAGCATTCCCGAGCGACTCAAGAGCAAGCCGCTGGTGCTCGCCAATTGCCTGGCCGATGACAGCCACCTGGTCAGTTATGTGCCGGATGATGAAGCCGGGCAGCATCGAGCCATGCAGCATGCGTTGAGCCAAGGCTATCGGCGTCCGCTGTGTATCAATTTGCCGAGGAAGAGTCTGGCCTGGGGCCTGCGCCAACGGGGCCTGCAACGTGCCTGTCAGGCCGTCGGCCTGGCGCCTGAGGCACTCCTGCAATACGACCTTTCCGATCACGACGCCTATGGTGAAACCGCCGCCATTCTCGACCGGCACATCATCGACGGGCGTCCGCAATTCGACATCCTGGTCTGCGGCAACGACCGCATCGCCTTTTGCGCCTATCAGCTGTTGCTGGGCCGCGGCCTGAAAATTCCCGACGATGTTGCGGTGCTCGGCTATGACAACATGATCGGCATCGCCGAACTGTTCATCCCGCCACTGACCACTGTACAACTGCCGTACTACGAGATCGGTCGCCAGGCGGCCCGACACCTGATCGAGAACCTCGAGGTAACGGGCGCCCAGCCGGTGGATTGCCCCCTGGTGGTCAGGGCGTCGCTATAGGACCGGCGAGGGAGCTCCTGTAGGCGCTGTGTAGGAGCGCTGTGTAGGAGCTGTCGAGTGCAACGAGGCTGCGATCTTTCCCCTGGCAATTGAATCGAAAGCGAAAGATCAAGATCAAAAGATCGCAGCCTTCGGCAGCTCCTACAGGGATCTGTGTAGGAGCTGTCGAGTGCAACGAGGCTGCGATCTTTCCCCTGGCAATTGAATCGAAAGCGAAAGATCAAGATCAAAAGATCGCAGCCTTCGGCAGCTCCTACAGGGATCTGTGTAGGAGCTGTCGAGTGCAACGAGGCTGCGATCTTTCCACTGGCAATTGAATCGAAAGCGAAAGATCAAGATCAAAAGATCGCAGCCTTCGGCAGCTCCTACAGGGATCTGTGTAGGAGCTGTCGAGTGCAACGAGGCTGCGATCTTTCCACTGGCAATTGAATCGAAAGCGAAGATCAAGATCAAAAGATCGCAGCCTTCGGCAGCTCCTACAGGGATCTGTGTAGGAGCTGTCGAGTGCAACGAGGCTGCGATCTTTCCACTGGCAATTGAATCGAAAGCGAAGATCAAGATCAAAAAATCCCAGCCTTCGGCAGCTCCTACAGGGATCTGTGTAGGAGCTGTCGAGTGCAACGAGGCTGCGATCTTTCCACTGGCAATTGAATCGAAAGCGAAAGATCAAGATCAAAAGATCGCAGCCTTCGGCAGCTCCTACAGGGATCTGCGTAGGAGCTGTCGAGTGCAACGAGGCTGCGATCTTTCCACTGGCAATTGAATCAAAAGCGAAAGATCAAGATCAAAAGATCGCAGCCTTCGGCAGCTCCTACAGGGATCTGTGTAGGAGCTGTCGAGTGCAACGAGGCTGCGATCTTTCCACTGGCAATTGAATCGAAGGCAAAAGATCGCAGCCTTCGGCAGCTCCTACACAAGTCCAGCGGAAGCACGTTCTCATGAAACAAATGATCACTAAGGCTGCGTCACGGGCGATGGCGGCAGTGATGCGATGATCTGGGCGCGGCAAACCTCGAGGATTTCATCGGCCAGCGCGCAATCGTCCGGGCAGGCCCGTGACAACATGATCGCGCCGACGGCATGGGCCAACATGTCGAGCATTTTGGCCCTGATCGCTTCCTGCGGCGCGTCTTGCTCGGTCTCGTACCGGCTTTCGAGCGCGGCCAGCGTGTTTTCGATGCCGCTGGCAAAGGTGGCCTTCAGTTCGGGCGATTGACGGGCAGCATCGCCACACAGTGCCGCCAAGGTGCAACCGCCGCCCCGGCCGTCACGGTGGTCCCTGGACACGTAAAGATCGACGAAACCAGGCACGTCGATGCCCGCATTGTCGGTCAGCGACTGCGCAAGGCTGTTGGCTGCCGCTTCGGCCATCAGGTCGGCCTTGGAACCGAAATGCTTGTAGAACCCGCCATGGGTGAAGCCGGCGGCCGCCATCAAGTCCGCCACACCCACGCCGTCAAAACCTCGCTCGCGAAACAAGACAGACGCCGTCTCGACGATGTGCTCCCGATTTGCCTGGGCCTGGGCCTTGGTCACCCTCATTTTTCACTCCCTCGTGCTGCTCGAAAATCATGCGCACATCATACATAGATGTCGAGCATAATCAAATTAGTTGACAGTTTAGATTTCGATCATCATCCTAATAAAAAGCCGCGCTCACTTCGGCAGGCTGCACGCGCACCCTTTATCCAAACCGACGGAAACAAGACGCCATGACCGACCAGAACCTGTTCACGCCCTACACATTGGGTGATCTCACGCTTTCCAACCGAGTGGTCCTGGCACCGCTGACACGTAACCGTGCGGGGCAAGGTTTTGTACCGAGCGAGTTCGCTGCCACTTACTACAGCCAAAGAGCGTCGGCAGGCCTGCTGATCTCCGAGGCTTCACAGGTTTCCCAGCAAGGACAGGGTTATCAGGACACACCTGGGATCTACACCCAGGCGCAGATCGACGGCTGGCGCACCGTCACCGAGGCCGTGCATGCCAAAGGTGGGCGAATTTTCCTGCAACTGTGGCATGTGGGCCGCGTTTCCCACGTCGACCTGCAAGCGAACGGCGTCGCACCAGTGGCCCCCTCCGCCTTGCGTCCGGCGACCAAGGTATTCGTCAACAATAGTTTCGAGGACGTTTCCGAACCGCGAGCGCTGGACATCAGCGAGTTACCCGGGATCGTCAACGATTTTCGCCAGGCGGCGGCGAACGCCATCGCGGCAGGGTTTGACGGCGTGGAGATCCACGGCGCGAACGGCTATCTGCTGGACCAGTTCATCAAGGACGGTGCCAACGTGCGCACCGATGCCTACGGCGGCTCGATTGAAAATCGTGCTCGCCTGCTGCTGGAAGTGACCGCGGCAGTGGTGGAAGAAGTCGGCGCCAACCGCACCGGCCTGCGCATCTCGCCGGTCTCGCCGGCCAATGGTGTGTCCAGCAGCGCACCACAGGCCCAGTTCGACTACCTGGTCGAACAGCTCAACGCTCTCGACATCGTTTACCTGCACGTGGTCGAAGGCGCGACAGGTGGGCCGCGCGACGTTGCGCCCTTCGACTTTGCCGCCTTGCGCCAACGTTTCAAAAACACCTACATCGCCAACAACGGCTACGACCTGGAGCTGGCCACCTCACGACTCGTCGAAGACAAGGCAGACCTGATCGCCTTCGGCCGGCCGTTCATCGGCAATCCGGACCTGGTGGAGCGGCTCAGAACCGGTTCGCCTTTGTCGGCATTCAACCCCGCTACCCTCTACGGTGGCGGTGCGACGGGCTACATCGACTATCCAACGCTCGCTGAATCCAGCGCGCGGTAACACTGGCAAGACCCGACTGCGCGCCTGAACAACAGCGCGCGACTCGCTCATCAATACCTTGAAGAAGAGAATCTCCCATGGACACTCGCACAACCGTTCTCATCACTGGCGCCTCCACCGGCATTGGCGCTGTCTATGCCCAGCGCTTTGCGCAACGTGGACACCCTCTCGTCCTGGTCGCCCGCGACAGCGCGCGCCTGGAAGCGCTGGCCGCCAAGCTGCGCAGCGAACATAACGTTGTCGTGGATATTCTCCAGGCCGACCTGACCCAGATCGGCGACCTGACCACCGTCGAAACCCGGCTGCGCGATGACGCCGACATCGGCATCCTGGTCAATAACGCCGGTGCTGCCCAATCCGGGACCTTCATCGAACAATCGACCGACAGCGTCGCGCACCTGGTGTCGCTCAATACCACCGCGCTGGTGCGGCTGGCCAGCGCCATCGCCCCACGCCTGGTCAAAGCGGGTGACGGCGCGATTATCAATATTGGCTCCGTCGTGGGCCTGGCACCGGAGTTCGGTATGTCGGTCTACGGCGCGACCAAGGCGTTCGTGCTGTTTCTCTCCCAGGGACTCAGCCTGGAACTCGCCCCAAAAGGCGTCTACGTTCAAGCTGTCCTGCCAGCGGCCACCCGTACCGAAATCTGGGAACGCGCGGGCATCGATATCAACACCCTGAATGAAGTCATGGAAGTCGCTGACCTGGTCGATGCCGCGCTGGTCGGTTTTGATCGTCGCGAGCCGGTGACCATCCCGCCTTTGCATGAAGCGGCACGCTGGGATGCCTTGCAGGCCGCGCGTCAAGGCCTGCTCGGGCAAATCCGGCAGTCCCATGTTGCCGAACGTTATCAAGACCCGGCGTGATCATTGTTTAGCGGGCGCCGGCGCGAAGGACAGCGCCGGTATTTCTGGATGCCGGGCCAGATGATCACTGCGCTGCATCCCTTAGAAGAGCAAAACACCATGAAGGCATTTTTAATCGACCGCTACGGCAAGAGCAGTGGCCGTATAGGCGATGTACCGGCCCCTGACGTGGGAGAGCACGACGTTCTGGTCCGCGTGCAGGCCGCCAGCGTCAATCTACTGGATTCAAAGATCAGCAAAGGCGAATTCAAATTGATCCTGCCCTACTCATTTCCCTTGGCATTGGGTCATGACTTGGCCGGGGTCGTGGTCCGTGTGGGCTCCCGTGTCGAGCAATTCAAGGCGGGCGATGAGGTCTATGCCCGCGCCCCGGATGGGCACATCGGCACCTTCGCCGAGCAGATTGCAGTGAACGAAAACGCCCTGGCCGTGAAACCGGCAAACATCAGCATGGAAGAAGCCGCTGCCCTGCCCTTGGTCGCCCTGACCGCCTGGCAGGTACTGGTTGAAACCGCCCGACTGAAGCGAGGCCAAAAGGTCTTCATCCAGGCCGGTTCAGGTGGCGTCGGCACCCTCGCCATCCAGCTTGCCAAGCACTTGGGCGCCTTCGTTGCGACCAGCACCAGCACCGGCAATGTGCCGTGGGTCAAAGCCCTCGGCGCGGACGTAGTCATCGACTACAGGCAACAGGATTTCGCCAGCGTCCTGCAGGACTATGACGTCGTGTTGCACAGCCTGGGCGCCGATGAACTGGAGAAATCGCTGAAGATCCTCAAACCTGGCGGCCAGCTCATTTCCATCTCGGGACCACCCACCCCACAGTTCGCCCAGGCCCAGGGATTTTCCTGGGTGCTGAGACTGATCATGGGCCTGTTGAGCAGCGGTATACGCCGCAAGGCCCCCCGAAAGGGTGTGAGCTACGCCTTCGTGTTCATGCGAGCCAGCGGTCCTCAACTGCGTGAAATCACCACGCTCGTCGAGTCCGGCGTTATCAAGCCGGTGCTTGACCGATCCTTCCCTTTCGACGCGACGGCCGATGCCCTGCGCTATGTCGAACAAGGACGATCCAAGGGCAAGGTTGTCATCAAGATCCATTCAGGAATGGCCGATGAGTGAAACCGTATCGGCCCCAGACAGCGACCAGGATCCAACAACAGAGGTGACCCCTTCGGCCCCGCCGCCCTTGGCGGAGAACAAGGAGGAGCAAGGCACCGTTGCGCCAGTAATCGTCTGGCGCACGTTGATGCTCGAGCAATGAAGCGCGACCTTATTCGCATCATGGCTGAATGAATGACGAACCCTGCGCTGCCTTTGTCCGAAGCAGCGGAGCCACCCCAAGTCCTCGCTCAGGAAGTAAGGCCGCCCAGCTGGAGAGCGCCTCGACGATCCTGGGCAAGCCGACCCGGTCGGCATGGTAAAGAAGCCCGCCCCGGTAACGGGGAAAGCCGTAGCCGTGAATCCAGACGAGGTCGATGTCATTGGGGCTGTCGACGATGCCTTGCTCAAGCAGGTGCGCGGCCTCATTGATCATGGCGAACAGGCACCTGTCGAGGATTTCCTCATCGCCGATTGCACGCGGCTCGATGCCACGGTTCTGGCGATGAGCCACGAGCATCCTGGCCACATACGGGTCCGGCAGGCCCCGGCGCTGGCCTTCCTCGTATCGATAGTAACCGGCTGCTGTTTTCTGTCCGAGACGCCCCGCCTCGTGCAGCTGTTCGATCCAGTTGCAACGGCGTTCCGCAGCGCTCAGTAGATCAGCCCGGCCCTGCCGGTTTCGCCAAGCGATATCCACGCCCGCCAGGTCACGCAGTTCGAAGGGGCCCATGGGGAAGCCGAACTGGCGGATGACCCGGTCCACATCCTCGGGCGCCGCCCCCTCCTCCAGCAGGAAACCCGCCTCGCGCTCGCGAACGGCCAGCAGACGGTTACCGACAAAACCATAGCAATTGCCCACCGCGACAGCGGTCTTGCCCACTCGCCCGCCCAATTGCAGCACCGTCGCCAGGACATCAGCGTGGCCCCGGGGCGTCCTGACCACCTCAAGCAGCTTCATGACGTGCGCCGGGCTGAAGAAGTGCATGCCGATGACATCGCCCGGGCGGGTGGTCACGGCGGCAATGGCTTCGATATCGAGGTACGAAGTATTCGTCGCGAGGATCGCACCCGACTTGGCGAAGCGGTCCAACTGCCTGAACACGGCCTGCTTGACGGCGAGGTCTTCGAACACGGCTTCGATAATCAGGTCAGCACTGGCAACGCCTTCAATGCTTGAGTCGAACTCAATCAGCGTGGCCCGCCGAGTGGCTTCATCGGCATCCAGTCGGCCTTTCTCCAAGGCACTGGAGAAGTAACGGTCGATGGTCGTGCGGCCTCGCTCCAGGGCTTCGGGCTGCGTGTCGATCAGGCGTGTAGCGATGCCGGCGTTGGCCAGGCACAGCGCAATGCCGCTGCCCATGGTGCCCGCGCCGATCACGGCGACCACATCGATGGGGCGTGTGGGGGCTTGCGTGGCCAATGCACGACATCTGGAGGCCAGGTCCCGCTCGGCAAAGAACACGTGCCGCAATGCCCTCGCCTGCTCGCTATGGCGGCGTGCGATGAAGCGTTCACGCTCGTTCGCCATTCCTTCGGCGAAAGGCAGTTGCCAGGCGCCTTGCAGTGCTTGCAGGGCCATGACGGGGGCCTCCTGGCCAGCGGTCTTGCGAAGGATCGCCTGGGCGCGTTCGTGGAAAAACTGCCGGTCGAATTCAGGCACCGACCGGTCGCAGCCTCTAACAATAGGTTTGCCCACGACGTCCCTGGCGAAGTCGATTGCGCACTCCAGGACCGAAGCGTCGCTCAATCTATCCAGCAAACCGATCGACAGTGCCTGCGCCGCACCGATACGTTCGCCCTCCAGCACCATCGCCAGTGCCACCTCCATGCCGCACAACCGTGGCAAGCGTTGCGTGCCCCCTGCTCCGGGTATCAGCCCCAGGCTGACTTCCGGCAAAGCGAACTGCGCATCCGGTGCGGCCACTCGGTAATGGCAAGCCAGCGCCAGTTCGAGCCCGCCACCGAACGCCGAGCCATGCAGCGCCGCAACGACGGGTTTCGACGCCTGTTCAATCGCGGCCAACACCTCAGGCAGATGAGGTGCCTGCAGGGGCAGGTCAAATTCCTTGATATCGGCCCCGGCGACGAATGTCCGGCCCTGGCACGCAATGACGATCACCTTGATGGCACTGTCGGCCAACGCCTCTTGCAGCCTTTCGAGCAACTGCTCCCGAACCCCAAGCGACAGGGCATTGACCGGTGGATTGTCGATGATGACCTGGCCGACATCACCTTCACGTTGGAGCACTACAGTGGCGTGCATCGGTTACCTCCCGTTGAATGGCTTGGATTACAGAAGCGACAGTGGGTAGCTGACGATCACGCGCACATCGTCAGCGTCCCGGGCGAAGTCCGCTCGATAGGTAGCGCTGCGCACCCGCATGCTCATGCCTTTCATCGAACCGCTCTGCACCACGTATTGCAGCTCGACGTCGAGTTCGCGTTCGCCGTCGGAATCAGCACCCGGCACGTCGGCCCGACTGCCGCGCAGGTAACGCGTCATGAAGCTCAAGCCCGGTACGCCGACGCTGGCGAGGTCGAAGTCATAACGTGCCTGCCAGGAGCGTTCGTCCTTCTCGGCAAAGTCGCCCATCTGGACGAAGTTCACCAGGTAAGGGTTGGTGCCGGCCACGTAGGGGAACGCGGAGTCCCCGGACATTTTCTGGTAGCCCAGCCCAAACGAATGGCCTTTGAGCGTGTAAGTGCCCAAGGCACTGAAGGCACGGTTGTCGATGCGCCCGCCTCGCGCCTGGCCATCGCTGTCACTGTCGAACAAGCGCACATCGCTGGTGAAGGCGCCCCAATCGCCCTTGCGGCGATCAGTCAGGCCCAGGAAGCGCTGCTTGTAGACGTCTTCCAGGACGGCGTATTGGGCAATCAGGTCGGTCGTCTCACTGGCGTGAAAGGTCCCGCCGAGAAGGTTGAAATCACCGCCATCGAGGGGGCCACTGAAGCGACGGTTCTTGTTGTTCAGCTCAAGACCGGTGGAGCCCGACTGGTCCCTGTACACCGTGCCTTGGATCTGTGCCGCGGTGAGCTCAAGAGGCTTCCATTCATTGACCTGTACCTGGGCCCCCTCGAAAGTCTGGGGCAGCAAGCGACCGTTGTTGGCGGTCAGGGTCGGCCATTTCGGCAACAGGGTCCCGACCCGCAACTGACTCTCCGAGACCTTGACCTTGAGGGTGCCGCCAGCCTTGGAATAATTGTCGGGTACATCCCCATCGTCCTGGACCGGCAGCAGGCCGGTGCCGGAACGCCCTGGCCCGGAATCGAGCTTGATACCCAACATGCCGATCGCATCGACACCGAACCCGACGACGCCAGGTGTGAAGCCGGATTCATAACGCAGGATAAAACCCTGGGCCCATTCCTGGCGTTTTGACTGGCCCGCGCCCTCGCGAAAATCCCGGCTCATATAGAAATTACGCATTTGCAAAGAGGCCTTGGCGTCTTCAAGGAACCCTTCGGCGCCTGCCATGGGCAGATACACGGCAAAGCCCATCCCTGCCGCGCAGAGCGGCATTGTTTTTATTGATTTCATGACTGCTTACCGAGAAGAAGCCGAGCGCTGCCGATGTGTTCCTGAAGCGCCGGCCGGATGAAATTCAAACGCGCTTCAGCGCACCTGGGTCAGATAGTCCTGGGCCTTGCCCGGGATTTTTTCGTTCTGGACCGCCCCCAGGAACTTGATCGCACGCTCCACGTCGGTATTCGTCAGGTACGGGGTCTTCGGGAACGACTTGCGATTGTTTTCCCAGGCGGCGGCATAGACCTTGTCATTCACGCCGCCGAAGCGACTGCGCACGGCTTTCATGGCTTGCTGCGGCTGTTCGTTGATCATCTGAGTGGCATCGCCCAAGGCGGCCAGGAAGGCTTTTACGATGGCCGGGTTGTCTTCGGCCCATTGCCGACGAGCACTGAGGGCGATCGAGGGATAACCATCCAGCTCGGCGACCATGCCCTCGGACATGTCCAGCAAGGTGAAGCCGTTCTGGTCAATAACCGCGCTATCTGAGGCCGGCGATGACAGGGCAAAGCCATCGATCTTGCCTTGGGCGAACGCCGCCAGCATTGCCGCGCCGTTGTTGAGGTAAAGCAGCGTGAAATCCTTTTCCGATTCCAGATGGGCCTGTTGGCCAAGGAAGCGCACCAGGAAATCGGCGCTGCCACCGGCTCCGCTCACCGCCAGGCGCAGGCCCTTGAACGCGGCCAGCCGTTGCGCGACGGTGGAGCTGGCATTGAGGCCAAGCCGATCGGCCACTTCCTGGCGAATGACCACATTGCTGGCGTATTGGCCGACCATGCGCCCCAAGAGCGTGATGTCTGCGCCCTTGATCTTGGCATTGATCGCATTCTGGGTGGCGCATGAGCAGAACTGCACCGAACGACTGGCCAGCCCCGACGCCGCCGCACCGCCGCCCTTGAACTTCACCAGTTCGATGTCCAGGCCGTGTTTTTCGAACAGGCCACCGTCGAGTGCGACGAACAGCGGCATGTGCACGAAACCTTCCGTGCCCAAGGCGACCTTGATGCTCTCGGCAGCTTGCGCCTGGAGCGAGACAGCACCGAGTACGACGCTGAGTCCTAAAGCAGAAATAAAACCTTTGATAGACATGATGCGACCCTCTGTTTTTGTTGTTGTGATGGTGTTGCTCAGACCGAGATTTCTCGCTCGTCCTGTTCTTTCTTCCACGGCATCAGGTACGTCTCCAGCGCACGAACCGCCGCCTGGAGCAGCAGCGCCAGGGCGATGATAGCGATCAGCGCGGCGAATACGCCGGCCGTGTCCAGTTGCCCCGCCGCGTCCTGCAACAGGTAGCCCAGGCCACGGTTGGCAGCCATGATCTCGCCGACGATGGCACCGATCAGGGCATAGGGCACCGACAGCTTGAGGCCGGTGAACACCCACTGGATGGCCGACGGCAGCACGACCTTGGTGATCAGGTGGTGCTCTTTGGCGCCCATCAGGCGCAGGATCTCCAATTGCTCGCGCTCCACCGCGCGGACACCGCTGTAGGTGTTGAGGAACACCAGGAAGAACACGATGGTGGCGGTCAGGATGATCTTCATTTCGATGCCGATCCCGAACCACATGATGAACAGCGGCGCGAGGGCAACTTTCGGCAGGCTGTAGATGGAAGTCAGGATCGGGTCCAGCAGCTTGGCGAGCAGCGCGTTGCGCCCCAGGATCAAGCCCACCGTGATGCCTGCCAGGGCACCGAAGAAAAAGCCCGCCAGGGTTTCCACGACGGTGATCCAGCCGTGGGAGAACAGTCGGCCACTGGCGACCAGCTCAATGAAGCGCCGGCCGATTTCCAATGGCGAGCTGACGAAAAACGGATCCACCAAGGGACCGGAAGCGAACTGCCAGGACAAAAAAATCGCTGCGAAGATGGCGAGACGACCGAGAAAGATATTCATGTGCAAGGTTCTCCAGGGCTGGAACTTCAGGCGTCGTGATCCGGCGTGATGATTTCCCACAGGTCGCCACAAAGTTGGTGGTAACGCGGGTTCTTGCGCAGCTGGATGATGTTGCGATCGTCACCCAAGGGAATGGGCACATCGCGCACGATGGTGCCCGGGCGACCGGAGAACACCAGGCAGCGATCGCCCAGGGCCACGGCTTCGTCCAGGTCATGGGTGACGAACAACACGGTTTTCTTGAGCTGGCGACTGAGCTTGAACAGCTCCGTCTGCATGCGGATGCGCAGTTGCGCATCCAGTGCGGCAAACGGCTCGTCCATCAGCAGCGTTTCCGGGTCATAGGCCAGCAAGCGCGCCAGGGCGGCGCGCTTGCGCATGCCACCGGAAAGCTGGCTCGGGTAGGCCTTTTCGTGTCCATCGAGGCCGACAAGGGTCAACAACTCGCGGATTCGCGCTTCACGCTTGGCCTTGGGCACACCCTGGATTTCCAAGGGAACGGCGATGTTGCCGGCCACATCCCGCCACGGCAGGAGATGGTCGCTCTGGGTCATGTAACCGGTGCGACCGTTGATGCCTTGCACGGCCTCGCCTCGGTACAGTACCTCGCCAGTGGTGGGACAAAACAGACCGGCGACCATGTTGAGCAAGGTCGACTTACCGCAGCCGGAAGGGCCGATGATGGTCACCAACTGGCCTTGCTGGATGTCGACATTGATGCTGTGGGATGCCTGCTTGGCGACGCCTTTGACCGTGAAGGACTTGGACACGTCACGGAAAGAAACCACCGTCGGGGCGGTCACCGTTGCGCTGATCGGGGCACTGCGCGACTGGATGGCAATATGGGGACTGTTCATAGAGACCTGCTTGTTTTTATGAGTCTTAAATGAGCGTTGTTTGATTATGCGAGCGTGATTTCCAGGGTAAAGGCAGCTGTTCCACAGAGTGGAACGGCCTCCTTACGCCATGATCGTCAAGCCGTCCAAGGCCATCACCCCGCTTCCGGCAGGACGAACCAGCAACGGATTGATCTCGGCTTCGATCAGGCGCTCGCCCAATTGCATGGCCATGTCCGAGAACGCGACGATGCAGTGCGCGGCGGCTTCGACGTCGGCCTTGGGCATGCCGCGATAGCCATCCAGCAACGGGTAAGTGCGCAGCTCGCGCAGCATCTGCCGGGCTTGCTCGAGGTTTACCGGAAGCAAGTGCAAGGTGGTGTCCTGGAACAACTCCGCTGTAACCCCGCCCATTCCCAGCAGGAGCGCCGAGCCCAGCTGCGGGTCGCGGTGGAAGCCGAGAATGAGCTCCTGCCCTTGCGTCACCATTTCCTGGACGAGAAAGGTCGGCGGCTCGAACCCCACGTGGCGGCTGACCTCGGCACGCATGCGATCCAGCCGCGCGCCGATGTTTCCGGCGTCCAGATGCAAGGCCACGCCGCCCACTTCGCTCTTGTGCGGGATCTGCTCGGAAAGCACCTTGAGCGCGACGTGACCGCCCAGTTCCTGCGCGGCCCGGGCGGCTTGCTCCCCATCACCAACCACCCGCTCCCGCGTCACCGGGATGCCGAAGCTGGCGTACAAGCGCTTGCTGCGCTCTTCATCGAGCGGGCCACTTGGCAGGTCCTGGAGAACCTCTGGCCCGGCCTGCGCAGTGCCAGACTCAGGGGATGGCTCGCTCCAGGTGGCCTGTGCCGCCAATGCCTTCAGTGCGCTGGCACAACTTTCCGGCGCGCTGAACGCCACGCCTCCAGCGCCATTGATACGCCGGGCCGCAGCCGGGGCATGGGGGCTGATGTACGCCAGCACCGGTTTATCGGAGCTGGCCAGGCTGTCGCCAATGGCATCGGCCATCAGGTGCGGCTGGGCAACACCGGAAGAGCCCACGACGCTGATCACTGCATCGAAATCCGCACTGTCGAGCAAGATGCCAATCGCCTCGCGCATCAACTCCGGCTGCAACCCCGCCAAGGTCAAGTCGATCGGGTTACGGTCCAGCACCGCCTGGTCGCCAATATCCAGGTCTCGCAGTTTCGCCGCGGTCTGCGCGCCGGGCGTGGGGGTTTCGAAACCGCTGACACCGAGGCTGTCGGCGATCAAGGTGCCCGCGCCGCCGGTGGAGGTCAGAATGGCGACCCGTCGGCCACGCATGACCCGGCCACTGGCCAATGCGAAGGGAATGTCCAACAGGTCGGCAAACGTCTCGGCGCGAATCACCCCAAGCTGACGGAAGTAGGCGGAGTACAGCGCATCGGAGCCCGCCATGGCCCCCGTATGGGAGGCCGCCGCGTGGGCACCTGCCTGGGAGCGTCCCACTTTGAAGACCACGACAGGCTTGCCGGCCTCGCGCGCCTTGCGCGCCGCACGGGAAAATTTTTCACTGTCGCGCAAGCCCTCCAGGTAAAGGGCAATCACCGAGGTCGCGGGATCGTCGGCCAGGTAATCGACGAAGTCGGCGACATCCAGGTCGACCTCGTTGCTGGTGGAGATCAGCTTGGAAAAACCGATGCCGGCAGCGACACCACGGGACAGCAGCGCGCCAAGGATGCCGCCGCTTTGCGATACGACGGCAACCCGTCCGGCCAGCAGCTCATCCATGTCCAGCGCACCGCTGGCCGACAGCGTGATCCGCTCGGTCAGGTTGACCAGGCCGATGGTGTTGGGGCCGAGGATCCGCATCGACCCGCGGGCCGCTTTCAATTCTTCCTGGCGCGCGGCACCTTCAGAACCGGTTTCACCATAGCCACCGGCCAATACAATCGCCGCGGGGCAACCCAGTGCCGACAGTTCGGCGACGGCCTGGTTGGCGCGCGCCGCCCCCAGCAGAATGATCGCCACGTCCGGTACTTCCGGCAGCTCGGCAACGCTGGGATAGCAGCGCAGCCCGTCGATTTGCTCATAACGTGGGTTGACTGGGTACAAGCGCCCTTCGAAACCATGCTTGCGCAGGAAGGCAATGGGGCGTCCGGAGGTTTTGCGGGAATCGCCCGAGGCGCCGATGACGGCAACGCTGGCGGGGCTGAGAAGACGTGCAATCTGATTCATGGTTCAGCTCCGCTCGGCCTTGCGGGCAAGGAAGGCGGCAACCGATTCCTGATGCTCGCTGGAGGTGTAGCAGATGCCCTGGGCCTGGCTGCCCATGGCGAATATCTGGCTCTGGGTGAGCTCGAAGGTGTTGTTCAGGATCGACTTGCTCAGGGCCAGGGCCGTGGCGGATCCGCCCGCGAGTTGCAACGCCCAATCGTGGGCCGCCGGTAACAGATGATCGTGCTCAACGACGCGATCGATCATGCCGATCCGCTGGGCTTCCACCGGCGCGACTGTGCGCCCGCTGAAGATCAGTTCCTTGGCCTTGGGCAGCCCGACACGGCGGGGCAGGAAATACAGGCCGCCGCCATCCGGGATCAGGCCGCGGGCGATATAGCTCATCGCAAAGCTGGCCTGCTCGGAGGCGACAATGAAGTCGCAACTCAGTGCCATGTCGCAGCCCAGGCCCGTCGCGGCGCCATTCACCGCAGCGATGGTTGGCTTGGGCAGGTTGTGCAGCAGCGACACCGCATGATGAACCCGCTGCTGGCGCTTCCAACCATTGAACGCCACGGAACCGGCGGGAGCACTCATGCGCGCCTGCATGCCCTTGATGTCGCCACCGGCACAGAAGCCCTTGCCGGTGCCGGTCACGATCAGCGCCTTGATCGAGTTGTCCGAGGCAATCTGCTCCAGGTATTCGATCAGCAACGAACGCATTTCATCACTGATTGCGTTGCGCGCTTCGGGGCGATTGAGGGTCAGCGTCGCGATGCCATCCACGACACACAGATCAATGGGGCCAGACAATTGCTGAGGGATCGTCATACGGTGCCTCTCTTATTATTCAGTTGATTGACCGCCCGGCGATGCGCCAAGCTTGGATTCAATCTGCGGGAGAGCGAACCTGATGACAACGCGACCGTTCCACCTGTTGGAACAGGGTGACACTGGCCTGGCTTCGGCAAATGTTCCCGGGCAAGGCAAGGCACCGCTCAACCGATCCCTTGAGCGCGGCCTGGATTTGCTGAGGGCGTTCCGGCCGGGTACCGAATCCCTGACCAATGGTGACCTGAGCGAGATCGCCGGTTTGTCGAAATCCACCGTGAGTCGATTGACCCAGACCCTGGTTCACGCCGGGTTCCTGGATTACGACCCGACAGTGGGCACCTACCGACTGGCACCCTCCCTGCTTGGGCTGGCGCATTCGATGTACCACGCCAGTACGCTGTTGCAGATCGCCACGCCGTTGATGTTGCAAGTGGCTCGCGACCATCAGGTCAACGTCAGCCTCGCCGCCGCCGATGGCGACGAGATGATCTACCTGGAGTCGATTCGCTTGGGCAAGCGCAAGTCGCCGCGCAATGTACTCGCCGGGCAGCGCTTGCCCATGGACGTGACGTCCCTGGGCCGGGCTTATCTGTCGGGGCTGGAAGAAGGACAACGCCGGCCATTGCTGGAACTGTTCAGCTCGCGCCGCTGCGAGGCCCGCGCCAGCCAACTGATCGAAGAAATCGACGATGCGGTGAAGCACGTATGGGCAACCGGGTACTGCGTGGCCTCATGGCAGCCGGAGGTCATGGCGATTGCCACCCCGCTCGACCACCCGGCCTATCGGACCCATGCGCTGAACATCAGCCTGGCGACCGTTGAAACAGCGCAGGAAATTGAAGCACGTTATGCAACAGTGCTGCTGGATCTGGCGCAGGCGATCAGGCAGGCACTGGCAGACGCCCGTGCCGACTGATCGTCAGTGGCAACTGTTACCAAACAGCTATATGCGAATCCGCCCGCGGTTCGGTCCCGCCGCACAGCACACCACTGACCGGGTCGCGCAGGATGATCTGGCCGCGGCCATAGTCGGTCAGGTCGCTGGCGATCTGAACCTCATGCCCCCGTCGCGCCAGGGCATTGGCCAGGTCCCGTGAGGCCCCGTGCTCGATACCGACCTTCATCGCCCCCAGCCATTGCCAGCGCGGTGCGTCCAGGGCCGCTTGCGGGTTCAGGCCGAAATCCACCAGGTTCATGACCATCTGCACATGCCCCTGGGGCTGCATGTAGCCGCCCATCACGCCGAAGGGGCCGAGGGCTTCGCCGTCGCGGGTGAGGAAACCGGGAATGATGGTATGGAAGGTCTTCTTGCCCGGGGCCAGGCAGTTGGCGTGGGACGGATCGAGGCTGAATTCCTGCCCACGATTCTGCAGGGCGATACCGCTGTCGGGCAGCACCACGCCTGAGCCAAACCCGTGGTAGTTGCTCTGGATGAACGAAACCATATTGCCCTCCCCATCCGCGGTCGCCAGGTACACCGTGCCGCTGGCGTGGGGGTCGCCGGGCGCGGGCGGTTGGGCCCGTTCGCCGATCTGCCGGCGACGGCGGGCACTGTAGTCATCGCTGAGCAGGTCAGCCACCGCCACGCGCATGTGCACAGGATCGGTGATGTAGTGCAGGCCGTCGCTGTAGGCCAACTTCATCGCTTCCAGTTGGCGATGCCAGGTCTGTTGGCTGTCACGGTGATCGAAGTCGAAACCTTCCAGAATCTTCAACGCCATCAAGGCGACCAGGCCCTGCCCGCTTGGCGGGATTTCCCAGACATCCACGCCTCGGTAATTGACGTGGATGGGGTCCACCCACTGGGCACGATAATCCCTGAGGTCCGAGGCCCGCAGATAGCCGCCACTGGCCCGGGAATGGGCGTCCAGGCGTTCGGCCAACGCGCCGCGATACAGGCTTTCGCAGCGGGTATCGGCTAATTCCTGGAGGGTGCGCGCCTGGGCCGGGTTGCGAAAAATCTCCCCGGCCCGTGGCGCTCGGCCTTCGATCAGGAAGGTAGCGAACCAGGCCTCGAGGACGGCATCGCGATGGGGGGTGAACTCGTTCACCGCGACCTGCCATTGATGGGCGACCACCGGCGACAGCGCAAAGCCGTCCCGCGCCAGGCTGATGGCCGGTTGCAGCAGCTCGGCAAAGGGCAGCTTGCCAAAGCGTCGGGACAACTCGGCCCAGGCCGACGGGCAGCCCGGGACGGTCACCGGTGTCCAGCCATAGAGCGGCATCTGCCCGTGGCCGGCGGCCTTGACCGCCTCGATGCTCAAGGCCGCCGGCGCATGGCCATTGCCGTTGAGGCCGTGCAACTGGCCCTTGCACCAGACCAGCGCGAAGGCGTCACCGCCAATGCCACAACCGGTGGGTTCCACCACCGTCAGTGCGGCGGCCGTGGCGATGGCGGCGTCGATGGCATTGCCGCCCTTTTGCATGATTTCAATGCCCGCCTGAGCCGCCAGGGGCTGGGACGCGGCAACCATGCCCCGACGGGCGAAAACGCTCTGGCGTTGCGACGGATAAGGGTATTGGTGGGCAGAAAATTTCAGCATGGCGAAGGCTCTTCGATACAGGAATTCAGTGGCCGGGGAAGGTCATAACACGCGACTGAGAAAGGCCCGGGTACGAGGATGAATGGGGTGACAGAAAATCTGCTCCGGCGGCCCCTGCTCGATGAGCTCGCCCTGGTCCAGGACCACCACACGGTCGGCCACTTCCCGGGCAAAACCCATTTCATGGGTCACCACGACCATGGTCATGCCCTCGTCGGCCAGCTCCTTCATCACTTGCAACACCTCGCCGACGGTTTCCGGGTCGAGGGCGCTGGTGGGTTCGTCGAAAAGCATAGCCTGGGGCTTCATGGCCAGGGCCCGGGCAATCGCGACCCGCTGTTGCTGGCCGCCAGAGAGCATCGACGGGTAGTGATCGGCCTTGTCCGCCAGGCCGACCCGCTCCAGCAGGCCCCGGGCCTGCTCCAGCGCTGCGGTGCGAGTCACGCCAAGCACCTGGATCGGCGCCTCGATGATGTTTTCCAGGGCCGTCATGTGGGGGAACAGATTGAAGCGCTGGAAGACCATGCCGATGTCCCGCCGTTGACGGGCGATGTTGCGCTCCGACTCACGCACCAGGCTGCCGTCGGCCCGCTCGCGATAGCCCATCGCCCGGCCATTGACGCGGATGCGTCCGCCCTGGATGTCCTCCAGCAAGTTGATGCAGCGAATGAAAGTGGTCTTGCCGGAGCCGGAAGCGCCGATCAGCACCACCACTTCGCCGCGCCGTACTTGCAGGGAGATGCCCTTGAGAATCTGCAGCTCGCCGAAGGACTTGTGAACGTCCAGCGCCTCGATGATCAGCTCTTCGCTTTTATGCGCCATGGTTAACGTGCCCTCAACAGGTTCAGGGTGCTGCGACCGAACATCCGCGTCGACGCCGGCGGCGGTGACGAGGGGCGGTCCGACTGACCGAAACGGGCTTCCAGCCAGCGCTGGAAAAAGCCCCACAACGTGGTCAGCAACAGGAAGTAGATCGCCACCACCAGATACAGTTCGAACACCCGGAACGTCGACGACGTGACCATCTGGGTACTGAGCAACAGTTCCTGTACGCCGATCACGCTGACCAGCGTGGTGTTCTTGAGCATCACGTTGAACTCGTTGCCCAGCGGCGGCACGATGACCCGGAACGCCTGGGGCAGGACAATGCGGCGCATCAGTTTGGCGAAGGTCATGCCCAGCGAGCGTCCGGCCTCGTATTGGCCCTTGTCCACCGCACCGATGCCGGCGCGGATGATCTCGGCCATGTAGGCGCCCTCGTTGAGGCCCAGGGCAATGATCGCCGCCTGGATATTGCCGGGGATCACCAGGCCGAACAGGTCGATGTCTTCGAAGCGGAAAATCCCGCCAGCGGCCAGTGCGGTGTAGAGAAAGACGATCTGCACCAGCAACGGCGTACCGCGCATCAGCCACACGTAAAAACGCACCGGCAAATGCAGCAAGGGGTTGCTCGACAACCGCAGCAGAGCGGCGGCCAGCCCCAGGGCACAACCCAGCAACATCGCCAGCACACTGATCAGGCAGGTCAGCCAGAGCCCGGTGAGGTACACCCCGCTGGGCTGCAACAGGTACTGCCAGAACACATCCCAATTGAAATTCATCGATGGTTCACCTCAATCAAGCGTGTCACTGGCGACATGCCATTTGCCAAGCAGCTGGCTGTAGCTGCCATCGCTGCGCATATCGCCGATGACCTGCTGCACGGCGGCAGTCAGTTGCGGATCGTCCTTGCGAATACCCAGGCCAGTGAGAATCCGGCTGAAGGCTGGCACCCCTTCCTCGAACAGATCGGGGGCCATGGCGGCGTAGTAACCAGCGGTTTCCACGGTGGTGCCGTAGGCGTCGACCTGGCTGATGCGCAGAGCCTGGAAGGCATCGGTGTCGGAGTTGTAGACCACCAGTTTCATGGGTGGCTTGCCGGCCTTGGCCAGGGTCTCGTTCTCGGCGTCGAGCAGGGTCTTGATGGTGGAACCGTTAAGTACGGCGACCTTGTGTCCGGAGAGATCCGGCAGCGTCTTGAGGCCCTTTGGATTGCCCTTGGGCACCACCACCGCCTGGCTGGAATACATGTAGTTGACGATGTCGATCACCTCGCGGCGCTCGGGCTTGTCAAACAGTTGGTCGACGATCATGTCGCACTGTCGGGCCAGCAACGCGGGGAGCAGTCCGGAAAAGGGAATGACCCGCCACTCCACCTTCTTGTCGCCCAGGCGCTTGGCGATCTCCAGCCCCAGGTCCACGGTCAGTCCCTTGGGTTTCTGCGCCTCATCGAAGGACACCAGCGGCGGCGAATCCATGCCCGAGCAGTAGACGAGTTTATCGACCTTGAGCAAACGCTCCGGGACAACGGGCGCGGCAACCGCCCACTGCGCACAGAAACCCAAGGATATAGCGGCAACCAACAGGCGAGGCTTATGCATGACCAGACACTCCAGTTCAGTAAGTAACGGGCAGTACTCAAAGTCAGAACACGGGCAGGCTCGGAGCCCGCTCTCGTTATTTTTTCGATTGCAGGAACTCGATCAATTCAGGGACGGTGCCTTCGATGTGCGCACGCACCACCGCCTCGGCCTTCTCGGCGTCGCCCGCGCGCAGGGCGTCGAGGATCAGCATGTGCTCCTGGCGCGCACTCAGGGGCTTTTCCACATGCTGCAGCCACAAGCGCATGGGCGCTTCGATCAGGGCATAGAGCGCGCTGATCTGCTTGAGCAATCGCGGGCGACCGCTGAGGCTGCACAGGTATTCATGGAACGCGCGATGGCGGCTGACCCACTCGGCGCTTTCCTCGCGGTAATCGTCCATCTCGTCCAGCAGTCGCTCCAAGGCGGCGAACTGGCGTTCGCCAATTCTGGCTGTCGCGACACGGACCGCCAGGCCTTCCAGGGCGCTGCGCATTTCGAAGACTTCGTGCAACTCATCGATGTCCAGGCCGCTGACAATCGCCCCGCGATTGGGTCGCAGGGTCACCAGGCCCTGGGCATCCAGACGGCGAAAGGCTTCACGCACCGGCATCCGGCTCATGCCGATTTCGTTGGCGATGTCCTCGGCAATCAGCCGGTCGCCCTTGCGTAACCGACCGCCACAAATCGCATCGAGCAGGAAATTGTAGGCCTCCTCCTCGGCCGTTATCGGCGGGCGTTCAGCGTAAGTGGGAACAAATTGCATGGCAGCACCTTCTGAATTTTTGTATCCAATTATCCATAAATTCAAAAAGCAGAATGCATGCCAAGCTTACGCATAATCGTGCAAGCGATTGATTTGGAGGGATTTGCCGAGGAAAACGACTGCCCGCCTTAAACCATTAGCCGCACAGGTGTGCTACCAAACAGCTCAACGGCTGCCTTTTATGGGTGCAGGGGGATGATTCGGTAACACAGCAGGCGGCGGCCCATCAAGCCGGTGCCCTGGGCGTATCGGAGGGTGACTCGCCAAACAGCGCCCGGTAATGGGCCGCAAAATGACTCAGGTGGAAAAACCCCATCGCCATGGCGATTTCACTGACGTTCAGTGCCGCCGCATGGGTCGTGATCAAACGCCGGCGCACGGCATTGAGCCGCAGGTTGCGCAGGTACTCCACCGGACGCATCCCGGTGACCGCCTGGAAACTGTTCTGCAGGGTCCTGCGGCTGACCCGCAACTGCTCGCACAAGTCGAGGATGCTCAAGGGCACATCGGCGCTGGACACCACCAGCTCCTGGCAACGTTTGACCAGGTAGGCACTGACGGCAAAATTGCCGCGTCGGCCACGCACCTCGTCCGAGGCGTGACTGAACAGATCGAGAAAGGCGTTGAGCAGGACGTCCTCGAGGATTTTTTCCGAGGCGGGATTGACGGCGTCTGCCTGTTCCAAAAGGTGACGAAACAGTGGGTGGATCCTTTGCTGCACGCGGCGCAGCACCGCCTCGTCCACGCTGACCTGGGACACGCTTTGCAGGCGCTTGAGCTGTTCGCTCGACAGTTCGTAGGCCGCCAGTTTGGCGAACCGTACCGTGTCGACATTGGCCGCGAAGAAGTGCGTGCTTTCCGGCGCATGCAAGACGAAGTCTTCGCCATCGCGCAACAGCACGACGCTGTGGGCGCCCACTTGGTGCCCCTGGACCACCGGCGCACCGCCCAACGACATGGCAATGCACAAGCGCCCTTTTGGCGCGCAACCGCGCTGCACCACCCGTTTATCCAGCACCTCCTGGAAAATCTGGAAACGATCGGCGCACACCTGCCGCAGTTCACTGGAAAGGCAACCACGCCCGAGTTGGTCATAGACCTGTTGCCAACCCAGGATCGAACCGGCGTGTTGCTGAGGATCATTGAAGGTACGGACTTCGGCGAACATGATCATTGTTCCTCGGTGATGCTGTGCTTATTTACCCGATGCAGTTACTCAAGCCCTGCAGGAACCGTGTAGAAGCTGTGTAGAAGCTGTGTAGGAGCTGTCGAGTGCAACGAGGCTGCGATCTTTCCCCTGGCACTTGAGTCCCCAAGCGAAAGATCAAGATCAAAAGATCGCAGCCTTCGGCAGCGCCTACAGTGTGTAGCCAGCGTGAGCAGGCGTCCTCGCCCGACGTACGCTGTGTAGGAGCTGTCGAGTGCAACGAGGCTGCGATCTTTCCCCAGACATTTGAGTCCCAAGCGAAAGATCAAGATCAAAAGATCGCAGCCTTCGGCAGCGCCTACAGTGTGTAGCCAGCGTGAGCAGGCGTCCTCGCCCGACGTACGCTGTGTAGGAGCTGTCGAGTGCAACGAGGCTGCGATCTTTCCCCAGACATTTGAGTCCCAAGCGAAAGATCAAGATCAAAAGATCGCAGCCTTCGGCAGCGCCTACAGTGTGTAGCCAGCGGGAGCAGGCGTCCTCGCCCGACGTACGCTGTGTAGGAGCTGTCGAGTGCAACGAGGCTGCGATCTCTCCCCTGGCACTTGAGTCCCCAAGCGAAAAATCAAGATCAAAAGATCGCAGCCTTCGGCAGCGCCTACAGTGTGTAGCCAGCGTGAGCAGGCGTCCTCGCCCGACGTACGCTGTGTAGGAGCTGTCGAGTGCAACGAGGCTGCGATCTTTCCCCAGACATTTGAGTCCCAAGCGAAAGATCAAGATCAAAAGATCGCAGCCTTCGGCAGCGCCTACAGTGTGTAGCCAGCGTGAGCAGGCGTCCTCGCCCGACGTACGCTGTGTAGGAGCTGTCGAGTGCAACGAGGCTGCGATCTTTCCCCAGACATTTGAGTCCCAAGCGAAAGATCAAGATCAAAAGATCGCAGCCTTCGGCAGCGCCTACAGTGTGTAGCCAGCGGGAGCAGGCGTCCTCGCCCGACGTACGCTGTGTAGGAGCTGTCGAGTGCAACGAGGCTGCGATCTTTCCCCAGACACTTGAGTCCCAAGCGAAAGATCAAGATCAAAAGATCGCAGCCTTCGGCAACGCCTACCGGAAAACCAAAGCCAGTTCCGTGCCAAGCATGTGCAAACGATATTCGCCTGCCCTGACGTCCATCGGCGCCAACAACGCCCCGGACAGCACCACCTGCCCCGCTTCAACGCGCTGCCCGTCGGCCAGCAACCGCCGGACCAGCCAACACAGATTCGCCAGAGGCGTGTCCTCGCGCGCCAAGACGTTACCTTCACCACAGGACACGCCGTCATGCGCCAGGCGATAGTTCACTTCGGGCAGTCGGTCCGGATCGAACCCCACCCTCGCCCCGAGGCAATACAGCCCCGCGGCGGCATTGTCGGCAAGAAACGCCCCGACGCCGAAACGCCAGCCCTGCCAACGACAATCGGCGATTTCGAATGCCGGCGCGACCTCTAAGATGGCGGCGAGGATGTCCTCGTCGCTGTAGAAACCCGGCACCAATGTGCGCCCCAGGACAAACGCCAGCTCGATTTCCAGCTTTGGCTGGATCAGCCGCGCCAGGGGCACCGTGCTGGCGGGCTCTACCACCATGGCATCGGTCAGTGCGCCCAGCACCGGTTCATCAATACCGAAACGGTCCTGGGCGGCACGGCCGGCGAAAGCCACTTTCCACCCGGTCAACCGCTCACCAGCGGCCTGGCGCCGGCGCAATGCCTCGCGCTGCAAGGTGTAGCCCTCCTGCAGGGCAACAGCTTGTGGCTCCAACGAAGGCAAGGCATGTACAGCCTGCTCGGCCTCGTGAAGCCGGACCAGGAAATCATCTTCGCGTCTCATGAGAGTTGCTCCGCCAGTTTGCGCAACACGCCTTCGAGCCGCTCAGGTGTGGTGATCGCGGCAACGAACCGATCCGGCCGCACCACCACGACGCAGTCACGCACCTTGGCAAACCATTCGCCCAGGCGGTTATCGACGTCCTCGACGCAAATGGCGTCGCTGGCGGACAAGGGTTGGTTACGCCCCACGCCACTGCGCGAGCGATTGATCTGGATGAAGCGCGTTTCCCAGCGCGCCCACCAGGCGGCGGTTTGCTCGCTGAGCTGTTCGCTCGGGTTGACCCGATACCCCAGCACCGCATAGGAATGTCCCAGCACCTCGTCCAGGCGTCGGCGCTGGCCCTGGGCATCTTCGATGGTCGGTTGGATGAACAACTGCCCGACCAGATCATCCTCATGCAGCTCGGCGCGCTCGTGATACACCAAGCCTTTGGTGATGGTCGCCTTGGGTTTGAACTTGAATTCCAGCAAGTGCGAGCGAAGGTTGTCGACGCTGTTGACGGCCTGGAACAACCAGTCCCGCACACCGGCCATCAACGGGTTGGTCAGCCCCAGCACTGCGCCCATGTTGTCGGCCAACGCGATGAGATCGGTCGCATGCCCACGGCGTTCCTGGTCGTAACTGGCAAGAATCGCCGGTGACGCCCGCCCTTGAAGAATCGCGGCGAGCTTCCAGGAGACGTTGGCGACATCACGCAGGCCCGAATTGAGCCCCTGCCCGGCCCAGGGCGGGGAAATATGCGCCGCATCCCCCACCAAGGCCACACGGCCCTGGACAAAGCGTGCCGCGACCCGAGAGTTATGGGTGTAGGCGCGGATCCGGATGATTTCCAGTTGGTCGGCCGCATCGCCGATATGCCCACGGATCAAGTCCCGGATCGTGGCCTCTTCGCACATCCGGGCCTCGTCTTCGCCCTCCAGGAGCATGAACTCCCAGCGCCGCTGCTGATACGGCAGGTAGATGCAGACGAAGGGCCGCTGCGGGTCAGCATGCAGGGCCGTATACGGTGCATCCAGGGAGTCGTTGGCCGTGTCGATCACCACCCATTTGCGTGGATGGGTCAACCCCAGCAACTCGATGCCGAGTTTCTTGCGCACGCTGGAACGTCCGCCGTCGGCGCCGATCACGTACTGCGCCTGTAGTTGATAGAGCTCGCCTTGGGCATCGCGTACCTGCAACGTCACGCCCTCGGCATCCTGCTCCAGATCGAGCATTTCATGGCCCTGGCGCAACTCGACACTGGCGTGCTTGCCCAGTTGCTCGCGCAATGTCGTTTCCAGCAACTGTTGCATGAAGATGTTGCGCATCGGCCAGCCATAGTGGGCCGTGCTCGGCTTGACCTCGGCAAAACAGACGCCTCGCGCATTGTAGTACCGCAGGGGTACGTTGCAGATCATGTCGCGCGCGGCCAGTTCGGCGATGCCGATGCCCTGCAACACACGCAGTGCTTCGTCATCCATGCCCACCGCGCGCGGATACGGCAGGACGCCGTCAGCCAACTCAAGGACGATGCAGTCGATGCCGTACAGCCCCATGTAATGAGCGGCTGTGATCCCATTCGGGCCGCCGCCCACGATGACAACCTGGGTTTTCTCCTGCTTCATCGCTATTCACCGCTTTGTTGTTGTGGTTGTAGACACTGGTCATACAAATAGTCGATGACGACAAGGTTGAACATTTCGCTCTGGTCATCATGGACGTAATGGCTGGCGTCGGCGATTTCCTCGGTGCGCACCCACTCATTGGCCTGCTTGATCGACTCAAGGGTCGCCAAGGGCAGGAAGTCGGAACGGCCGCCACGAATGAACAGCGTCGGGCAATCCAGCGCCCGTACCGCCGGCCACAGGTCGGTCGGGGTAATACTCAGGCGCGCCTGGGCAATACCCTGCTGGTCGTGACGCCATTCGATTCCAGCCAGCGTTTCCTTCATGGAATACATCAACCTGGAAGCCAGCCCCTCCGGCGACAAGCCAGGTCGCGCTTGCTGCCAGAACTGGGCGGCACTCTCCCAGTCAGGAAACAACAACGGTGTCTGGCTCATCTCGCGCCGAATCCGCTCGGCGCCGTCACCGCTGACCGAAGAACCAGGGCCGATGTCCTCGACCACCAAAGCTTGCAGTCGCCCCGGATTGAGCCGCGCATACTCCAGTGCATTGGTGCCACCGAGGGAATGCCCCACCAGGACGAAACGCTGCAGCCCCAGATGCGCCACCATATCTTCAAGATCGTTGACATAGGCCTCGGTCCGGTAACTGGAAGCATCCGCCCAGTCACTGTAGCCACGGCCGCGCTGGTCAAGGGCATAGCAGCAGTACCGCTCACCCAGCGCATTGGCCAGGCCATCCCAGGTCTGGGCATAGGAGCGCAGCCCGTGCAGCAACACCACTGCAATGCCCGACGGATTGCCCCAGGACAGATAATGCAAGCGCATCCCTGACCGATTGATGAAGAACTGGCTGTTTGCAGACATTCGTTGGCCTCCCACGATCAGCGCACCTCAATACAGGCCGTCATTGCCCTTGACGTCGGCAGCCTGAAGGCCACCCAGACGCGCATGCAAGCGCCCCCGCGTGGCGAAGGCCCAGATGATGATCAATTCGTCGGCCGCCGGACCGTCACCGAACGACAACGAAATGCTGTCGTAGTGCGAACGGACATACAGCGCGTCCTTGTGGGCCAGCGGCACATCGATGGTGACGCCAGGCCCGCCACGCTTGCCCGTGGAAGGCACCCAGGACTTGCCGCCGCCCAACGCGACGCGGATCGGATCCGCCGCCGGGTTGGTCAACAATGCATTGCCATGTTCGTACTCGCCCTGGCTGCCCACCAGGCACGCCTTGCCGTAGCTGACGATCTGATGCTGGCCCGCCAGTACCCGGATGCGCCGACCAAATTCCTGGCCCAGCAAGGGTGACGGCTCTATCAGCTCGGCCAGGCTTTCGCTGAAGCGTCCGGCATAAGGGTTGGCGATCACGGCGCCAATGGCGTATTTGAACAGCGGCTCACCGTCGGCCAACTGGCCCGTTTCGTTGGCCAGGGTTTCCTCGACGAAGCTGTACCATTTGCGGATGTGATAACTGGCGAAATTTGCGCTTTTCATCAAACGTGCCTCTTTCAAAGTGGGTCAAGATCGAAATGCCGGCTGGGCGCCCCAGCGGCCTTGAAGCGGGCCTTGCCTCGCTCGTCGTCATGTTCGGATTCGAGGAAGAATTCCAGGCGATTGCCGTCGGGGTCGTTGAAATACACACCGTTGCCAATCTCGTGGTCGGTGATCTTCACCACCTCGACGCCCTTGTTCAGCAACATGCCGTAGAGCTTGCGCAGGGTGGTCATGTCGCCGGCGATCTCCAGCCCGTAGTGCTGCAGCCCCAGGCCGCCCTGGTGGGCACCGGGTGCTGCGCGGAGCAACGCGATGTCGTGGTGCTTGGCACCGAAGGCCATCATGATCCAGCTTTCACCCCGGGCGCTTTCATGCATGCCCAGCACGTCGGCGTACCAGCGCGCCGACACTTCAGGGTCGCTCACGGACAGCGACAGGTGAGTACGAACGACTTCGACTTTCATCGCGCGATCCCTCAGTTCTTCTTGATGATGGATTGATGCCCGGACTTGATTTGCGCCACGGCAGGCGTCCAGAGCACATCAGCGATTTCACTGAATTCACGCCACTGCTTCTGCCAGCCGTCACCGCCGTTCTCGGAGGTGAACAGATGCCCGTACTTGGTGCCGGCGACGATCTGGCGAGGGTCGGCAGGGTTCAAGGCAATCGCCCAGACACAAGAGTTGGGCTGTTGCGGCAGTGGCAGCACCTCCCAACTGAGGGCGGCATCCCGTGAGACCAGCACCTTGCTGGTCGTGCCAGGGGTGCCGTCGGAAATGCTCAGGTAGAGCGTATCCTCGCTGCCCAGCGGTGCATTCATGGCGCGCACGTAGTACAGGCCGAAGGTTTCCCGCGCGACGATGCCGGTCCAGGTCTGCCCCTCGTCGAGGCTGCGATAAACGGCGTTGACGCACACCACCACGATGATTTTTTGCCCGTGGTTGGGCAGGACCACGATGTTGTGCACATCCGAGTTGAAGTCCCACAGCAGGCGGTCATCGACACGGGTCCAGCTATCGCCACCGTCACGGCTGTGGAACAACCCGCCCTCTTCCAGGCCGAACCAGAGCTGGTTGCGATCGGTCGGGTCGTAGGCGAAGGCCAGCAAGCGTGGACGACTGACGCCTTCGCAAAACTCCGGGATCTCCACCGGGGCACGTTCCCAGTTCTGGCCGCCATCGAGGGTGCGCCACAACACCGCGCGCGACGGCGCACCGGTGCCGACGAAAATGCGCTGCGCGTCCTGGGGATCCACGGCCACCTTCCAGACGGTCTGGCCGTTGAACGGCGAGTCCATCCGCTGCCAATGGCCGCCGGTATCACGGCTGATGCACAGGCCGACATCGGTGCCGGCATAGATCACCTCAGGCGTCCCCGGATGCAAGCTCAGGGAGCGGGTGATCGCGTCGAATTCCAGGTCCTGGCCCAGGCCCAGGCGATGCCAGGTACGGCCATCGTCGGCGCTGCGGATGACCGCCTGCCCTACGGTGGCGACCAAAAGGGTTCCGTTACTCATCACTGCTGCTCCTCAAATGAAGATGCCGCGGGTCAAGCCGCCGTCGATGCCGATGGATTCCCCGGTCACCGCACCGGCCTTGGGGGATGCGAGGAAGCCGATCAACCAGCCCATTTCAATCGGCGCCAGGGTGCGTCGGATCGGCGTTGCGTCGATGTAGCCCTGCTCCACCTGCTCGGGCGTCTTGCCCTGCTTGATCCCTTCGCGCTCGTACAGCTCCTGGATGTGCGGGGTGTCCACGACGCCGGGGTGGATCAGATTGACCGTGATGCCGGCTGGGCCCAGTTGGTCGGAAAGCGTCTTGGTCATGTGGGCGATGGCCAGGTTGCGCATGCCCGAGAGGACCTTGCTGCCACGCCCGGTCAGGCCACCGATATTGATGATGCGACCGAAGCCGCCGGCTTTCATGTGCGGAGTCACGGCCTTGGCGCAACGGAAATAACCGATCACCTTGGTGTTGAGGTCCGAGAGCAATTCGTCGTCGCCGGCATGTTCGATGTCGTTGCGCACCACACCGGACGGTGCCGCGGCGCCGTTGACCAGGATGTCGATGCGGCCAAAGTGCTTGTGGGCTGCCTCGACCATGTCGGACACCGCCGACATCTGGTTGGTGTCACAGAACAGCGGCAGCACCTCGTTGCCGGTCTGCGCGCTGATTTCCTCGGCGGCTTGCTGGAGGTATTCCATGCGCCGTGCGCAGATCACCACCTTGCAGCCTTCCTGGGACAGAAAGCGCGCGACTTCCTTGCCGATGCCCATGCCACCGCCGGTGACGATCGCCACGCGGCCTTGTAATTCCAGATCCATAGCAGTTCCTCTTGTGATTGTTCGGCTCAGGCGAGATCGACGAAGACACTTTTGGTTTCGGTGTAGGCATCGATCACGTTCTTGCTCATTTCCCGGCCCCAGCCGGATTGCTTGTAGCCGCCAAATGGCGAAGCCGGGTCGACGACGTTCCAGCAGTTGATCCACACCGAGCCGGCCTTCAACTGGGCGGCCACGCGATGGGCGGAACGCAAGTCGCGAGTCCAGAGCCCTGCGGCCAGGCCGTAAGGCGAGTCGTTGGCACGCAGCACCAGTTCATCGATCTCGGTCCAGCTCATGACGGTCAGCACCGGGCCAAAGATCTCTTCCCGGGCGACACAGGCGCGCTCGGCGCGGTCGAGGAACACGCTGGGGCGGATGAAATGACCACGCTCCAGATGGGTCGGCCGGTCGCCGCCGCAGATCAGCTCGGCGCCTTCTTCCTGGCCCCGTTGCAGGTAGCCACGCACCGTGCCCAATTGCCGGGCCGAGACCAGCGGACCCATGCTGCTGGCCGGATCCAGGCCCGGCCCCAACACATGGGCGGCCGCGTGGCGCTGGAGTTCTTCAAGCACCTGGTCGAGGACGCTGGCGTGCACATAGAGACGCGATCCGGCGGTGCAGACCTGCCCCTGGTTGTAGAAAATGCCGTCGGCGGCGCCTTTGGCGGCACGGACGATATCGGCGTCCGGCAGGATGATGTTGGGAGACTTGCCACCCAGCTCCAGCGAGACCTTCTTCATGTTGCCGGTGGCCGCCTGGGCGATCAGCCGCCCTACGTGGGTCGAACCGGTGAAGGCGATCTTGTCCACGTCCGGGTGCTGGGCCAGCGGTGCGCCGGTATGCACACCGAGGCCGGTGAGCAGGTTGACCACCCCAGCCGGGAAACCGGCGGCCTCGATCAACTGCACCAGGCGAATGGCAACCAGGGGCGTCTGCTCGGCGGGCTTGAGCACCGCGACGCAACCGGTCGCCAGCGCCGGACCAAGCTTCCACACGCACATGGTCAGCGGGAAGTTCCACGGCACGATCAAGGCACAGACGCCCACCGGCTCGCGCAACGTGTAGTTGAGCATCGGTGCGCCACTGGAGGGCGACACCGGCAGCGTGCTGCCTTCGATCTTGGTCGGCCAGCCCGCGAAATAACGAATGATATTCGCCGCACTGGCCGCTTCTCCCCGGGCCGCAGCGATTGGCTTGCCGTTTTCCAGGGTGATCAGTTGCGCCAGCTCTTCGCGATGCTGGTCGAGCAGTTCCGCCAGGCGAAACAGCAACAACCCGCGCTGGGCCGGTGACTGCTGCGCCCAGGGCCCGGTGAAGGCCGCGCGAGCGGCAGCGACGGCGGCATCCACGTCGCGTTCGCCGCCTTCGGCGACTTCCGCCAGGGTGTGCTCAGTGGCCGGGTTTTCCACGGCAAACCGGCGGCCGCTGGCAGCGTCCTGCCAGGTCCCGCCGATAAACAGGCGCCCGGGCTGCGACAGGAACTTCTCGACGGCAGGTAACAATTGAATCGGGTTCATATCCGCTCCTTCACAACGCCATTTCAATCAGGCAAGGACCGCCATCGGCCTTGGCGTTGGCCAGGGCGCGCTGCAACTCACCATTGGTGTGCACGGTGCTGGCCGGCAAGCCGTAGCCCTTGGCCAAGGCCTTCCAATCGATGCGTGGACGGTCCAGTACCGTCAGGCTCAGGGCCTCGGGACCCAACTCGGTCATGCCGAAGCGGCGCAGCTCGTTCTGCAAAATGGCGTAGCGATGGTTGGCCGCGATCAGGATCACCACCGGCAGTTGCTCACGGGCGATGCTCCACAAGGTCTGGATGGTGTACTGGGCACTGCCGTCCGATTGCAGGCAGAACACACGGTTGCCGCGCTCGGCCATGGCGGCGCCAAAACCCACCGGGATGCCCTGGCCGATGGCCCCACCGGTGTTGGTCAAGACCCGATGCCGTGCGGCATGGGCCGAGGCGGTGAAGAACGGATAGCCGCACGTCCCGCCTTCCACCGAAACGATGCAGTCGTCCGGCAGCGATGCAGCCAGTACCTGACCCACGGACTGCGGTGTCAACGTGGCTTCGCTTGGCGGCAGCTCGATACCGGTTGGCGTTGGCACATAAGCCGGCGCTTCAAGCGCATCGGCAAGCGCAGTGAGCGCGCCGGCAACGTCGTCCCCCACCTCCGCCAGACACAGCAGGCGTTCACGCTCCGCCAGCCGGGAGGCAATGCCTTCGTAGCCGAAGTAGCTGATGGGCTCGGGGACGCCGGCACACACCACCGCGTCGTACTGGTCAAGAATCTCAATGGCCACTTCGGGGAAGTAAGGCAGGCGATCAAGGTCAGGCAAACCACCGCCGCGATAGCTCAGGCGCGGAAAGGTTTCGGCGAACAAACGTACGCCCGGCAACTGAGCCAGACGCCCCGCCGCTTCGAGTCCGGCGACGGATAGGCCTTGGTCGCCAACGATAAACACCAGGCGCCGACCATCACGCAGGGCCTGGGCGACCGCCTCGACCCGGTCACCGGCAAAACGGCGGACCGGGGCCTGCAATGCCGTGAAGGCTTTCTCGTGCTGCACCGTATTGGCTTGCAGGTCCATCGGCAGAATCAGGCTCGCGATCTGCCCGTTGGCCTGCCAGGCGGCGCGCACCGCCTCCTGGAAATCTTCGCCGACACCCGATGCGGTGCGCGACGTGCGCACCCAACCGGAAACGCTCCCGGCCAGCGCCTGGATATCACTGGCCAGCGGCGGATCGTAATTGACGTGCCATGACGCGTGATCGCCGATGACGTTGACGATCGGAGTGTTGGCGCGACGTGCGTTGTGCAGGTTGGCAATGCCATTGGCAAAGCCTGGCCCCAGGTGAGTCAGGGTCATCGCCGGCTTGCCGGCAATCCGGCCGTAGCCGTCCGCAGCACCGGTGCACACCCCTTCGAACAAGGACAACACCGGCTTGAGGGCTGGCGCACTGGCCATGGCTGCCACCAAGGGAATTTCAGTCGTTCCGGGATTGGCGAAACAGTATTCGATACCGCTCGCCACCGCCGCCTTCACTATCAGTTGCGCACCATTCATTTCCAGCCCTCTTGATCGAGCGTTTGCAGTGGCTGAGATTTATCACACAGAAAAACCCTCCGCTCAAGTATTTTTTACACATAAAAGCTCTTATTTTGAGATTTATGCAAAATTACAGAGAGAATATAGCCTTCAATATGTTTGTTTTTCTCAAGCACTGGCGTATCGTGGCAACGCCCCGTTTGCCGAGCGAGCGGGCTTTCCATCACTGGCGCAGCTACCTATAGTGCTCATCCAAACGACCACCTACGCGCCATTCCCCCCTTTAGGAGCGAAATGAGCAGTCTGAGCAAAATGCTGAGTGTGCTGGACCTGTTCGGCCCGGCAACGCTGAAGATCGACCCCGACACCATCGCCGAGCGCATGGGCTTGTCACGGGCGACCGTGTACCGCTACGTCAAGGATTTGTGTGATGCAGGCCTGCTGGTCCGAGTGGATGCCGGCAGCTACGGCCTGGGGCCACGCATCATCGAGCTTGACTGGATGATGCGCCAATACGACCCGATCCTCGTGGCGGGCCGCGAGTTGATGCACCAGTTGTCCGAAGCCACCGGCCTGGCCGTGTTCGCCAGCGTTTTCTATGACGGCCACATCATCAACACCTACATTGCCGAACCCAATGACACCTACCAGTTCGCATTCGGTCGCGGCCAGCCGCTACCGTTTTTTCGCGGTGCGCAATCCAAGGTGCTGATCGCCTTCCAAAAGGGACGCCGCCTGCAACGCCTGTTCGAAGAACACCTGGCCAACGACCCTGACAATACCTACGACTGGGCAAGCTTCTCCAAAGCGGCGAAAAAGATCCGCAAGGACGGCTATTGCCTGACCCACGATGAACTCAACCAAGGGCTCACCGGTATCGCGGCGCCGATCATCAACCCTGGGCTCGACGAGGTGGTGGGCAGCCTTTCAGCCGTCGGCAGCACCGACAGCTTCAAACTGCTGCGCCAGGAAACCGTGATTGAAATGGTGATGGACACCACCCGGCGGATTGCCGAGCGGATGCGCTGAACCTGTGGGAGGAAGCTGGGCACTGTAGGAGCTGTCGAGCGAAGCGAGGCTGCGATCTTTTCGCCCCCCATTGAGCCTCAAGCGAAAGATCAAGATCAAAAGATCGCAGCCTTCGGCAGCTCCTACAGGTCCCGGCGGGATCAAGCTCCCTCGCCACAAGGTTTACCGAACACCCCTGCCTCAGAACGGCACGGCCACCGTCACCTGGCTGTAGACGTTGGTGCCATTGCCCGCCACTTGATTGCCCCCCGTCGTTGCATCCCGGTCCGGCTTGTAGAGGCCTATCAGCGGGGTAATGATCAAATGCTCGTTGACGGCCCACTCGGCATACACATCCAGCTCGCGGGCATCCAGGTTCAGGGCGTTGTCTTTACGCACGGTGTTGTAATCGAAGTACAACGCACCGAGGGTCAGGTTCTCCAACGGCGTGGCTGTCAGGCCGACATGATGAATGCCCGTGTTGCTGTTGAAGGGCCCGGCATAATTGCCCGCGACTTCGCCCTGGAACCAGGTGCCATAACCCGTGCTCTGCCCGGTGAACAGCGAGTCCCACTTCTGGGAATAGCGGCTGTAGCGGTACGTCAGCTTCGGGGCCCAGGCGAGATCGGCGAAGGTGTAGCCGGCCTCGGCGTACCAGGCGTTCTGCGGGCCGGCGTCCTTGTCCTGCCAGGCGTATTCGAATGCCAGGCTGGCGTTCTCGATGCCCGCGTCGCCTTCGCCACGAATGCTGTAGACGTCCATGCCCTTGCGCTGGCGCTGAAAATCGCTGGCCCAGCGGTCACTCACATCAAGGCCGTGGATCCAGGTCAAGCCCAATGTCCCGGCCTTGGTGGTGTAGTCCAGCGTGCCGGCAGCCAGTTCGGTTTCGGCCTGGGCGCGGTTATCGGACTTGAGCCACACCACACCGCCATGCAGCCCATCCTGCCCGCCCAGACGCAATACGGCGGTTTGATCGAACGCGTGCCGGGCAGCCAGGTAATAGGCGCCCCCTCGATTCAAGCGACCATCGGCAGGCCCTTTGCCCAGGTTCGGCCCGTCATCGTTGATAAGGAAGCCCCTGCCCAGCTTGACCACCTGGCGGCCGCCGGAGATATCGACACCGTCCTGCCCCAGCACCGGAAACAGATCGGCGGAGCGCCAGCCCAGGTAAGCGTCTTCGATCTTCGTCGTGCGCTCGCTGCCCAGCGAATTGCCGGCCGCGTCGCCATCGCCCCAGGTGGCGGAACTGACCAGGCTGAACGCCCCGTAGACGGTGCCATGGCCGGCCAGGCCCTGGTCGCCGCTGACGCCATACTTGATGAAGCCTTCGCGCCAGGTTGAACCACCTGGCCTGCCGTCGTAGTTCTTGCGGCTGTTGAAATGGCCGAACACCGCCAGCATGTCGGCGTTGAAATGAGTGTCGTCATCGGCATACAACTCATAGGCCTGGACCTGACTCGCGGCGCAGAGCGCCAGCGTACAGGCAAGGCCACTGCCGAAAAATTCCATACGCGATAGGTTCCGCATGGCTGAAGCTCCTTGTGGTGCGCCTTTGAAGGCTGTCTTTATATTCAGGAGCCGGCGCAGCACGCTGCGCCGGCTTACAGGCTAGCGGCAGTCGGCGAGCGCACTGTCCAACGCGCCGACCATCAGGGCGGCCTCGTCAGAGGTGAGGGTCAGCGGTGGCGACATCACGATTTTGTTGCCTATCGGGCGCATCAGTACGCCGGCCCGGCGCGCCTGCTCGGCGATGCGCGAGGCCAGGCCCGTAGCAGGGTCAAGCGGCTCGCGCGTGGCCTTGTCCGCCACCAGGTCCACGGCGATCATCAAGCCCTTGCCGCGCACTTCGCCCACCACTGCATAACGTTCGGTCAGCGGTTGCAGTTGCTCCAGCAACTGGGCACCGACCTTCCCGGCGTTGCCCGGCAAATCCTCGGCCTCGACGATGTCCAGCACCGCCAGGGCCGCCGCGCAGGCAGTCGGATGCCCGCTGTAGGTGTAGCCGTGCATGATTACGTTGCTGAAACCCGGGCCGTTCTCGATGGCATCGACCATGCGCTGGTTGAAGACCGTGGCGCCCATGGGGATGTAACCGGCGGTGATGCCCTTGGCCAGGCACAGTACGTCAGGGGCGACACCCCAGCCACGACTGCCGAGCATGCAGCCGGTGCGGCCGAAACCCGTCACCACTTCATCGGCGATCAACAGGATGCCGTGGCGGTCGCAGACTTCGCGCAGCCCCTTCCAGTAGTACGCCGGCGGCACGATCACGCCGCCGGCGCCTTGCACCGGTTCGGCGATCAGCGCGGCAATGGTCTGCGGGCCGAGCAGTGCGATCTGGTCTTCCAACTGACGAATGCAGTGAGCGGTCAGTTCTTCCGGATCGCGGCAGTCCCAGGGGTTGCGGTACAGCCACGGCGTGTCGAGCAGATGACAGCCAGCCAGCAGCGGCCCGTGGTTGTAGTGATACACGCCGTTGCCGCCCACCGAGGTGCCGCCCACGTGCACGCCATGGTAGCCATTGCGCAATGACAGAAAGCGCGTGCGCCCTGGCTCGCCGCTGGCGATCCAGTATTGGCGGGCCATTTTCAGGGCCGTCTCGACCGCATCCGAACCGCCGGAACTGAACAACACCCGAGTCATGTTTTCCTGGGCGAACATCGACGTCAGCCGCTCGGCCAGGTCGAACACCCGCGGATGGGCGATGCCGTCGAAGGTCTGGTAATAAGCCAGTTCATCCAGCTGCGCGGCAATGGCCGCCTTCACTGAAGCCCGGTTATGGCCCACGTTCACGTTCCACAAGCCGCCGACACCATCGAGCATGCGGTGGCCTTCGATATCGGTGATGTAGTTACCGTCGCCACGGGCGATGATCAACGTCTTGGAGCGGTTCGCCGGCGCCGAAGAACTCATCGGGTGCCAGAATTTTTTTGGTGCTGTCTTGTAGTGCTCGTACATGGTTGCATTCCTCACTCTGTTTCACGCTTGCGTACGTACAGCAGTTGCTGGCCGGTGAACTCCAGCAACCCTTCAAGGCCGAACTCGACGCCGAACCCGGACATCTTGCTGCCGCCAAACGGCGTATTCGGCTGGATCTGCGCATGGCAGTTGACCCAGGCCATGCCACATTCCAGGCGACTGGCCAGGGCCTGTGCCTGCTCGCTGTCGCGTCCCCAGACCGATCCACCCAGGCCCATGTCGCCAGCATTGGCGCGACGCAGGACATCCTCGACATCCTGGTAGGCAATCAGCGGCAAAACCGGCCCGAACTGCTCCTCATCCACCAGGCGCTGCCCATCGGTCACATCGGCGACCAGCGTGGGTGGATAGAAAAAGCCCGGGCGGTCCAGACGAGCACCGCCGCACAACACACGCGCCCCCTGGGCACGGGCATCCGCCACCAGTTCCTCCACCAGCGCCAGCTGTTCGAGGTTCTGCACCGGGCCAAACGTGACCCCGGGCGCCAGGCCGTCACCTACCACCTGACGCCTGGCGATCTGGGTCAGGGCCTCGGCAAAGGCCTCGTACTGGGATTGGTGGATGTACAAGCGCTTGAGGGCGGCGCAGGTCTGCCCCATGTTCAGGAATGCGGCCTGGAAAATATCTTCGGCGACCGCCTCGACCGAGGTGCCTGGCAGTACGATGGCGGCATCGTTACCGCCCAGCTCCAGGGTCAGGCGCTTGAGGTTGCCGGCGGCGCCGCGCATCACGCTTTGGCCGGTGGCGGTGGAGCCGGTGAAGACTATCTTTTGGATACCGGCATGGGAGGTGATCGCACTGCCGAACCCTTGCTCACCGGTCACGCTATTGATCACGCCCCGAGGCACGTGGCGAGCGATGACTTCCACCAGGCGCAGGGTGCTCAAGGGGGTCAGGCTTGACGGTTTGCTGATCACGCAATTGCCGGCCCGCAAGGCCGGCATGATGTGCCAGACGGCGATCATCAACGGCCAATTCCAGGGCGTGATCGACGCGACCACGCCCAACGGCTTGCGGTGCAGTTCAATACGCTGGGTCGGGGTTTCTTCCACCAACTCCACGGGAATCTGCTGCTCGGCGGCATAGCGCGTCCAGGCCACCGCGCCCATCACCTCGCAGAACGCCAATTCCAGCGGCTTGCCCTGTTCCAGGACAATGAGCCGGGCCAACGCCTCGGCTTCCTGTTCGAGATCGGCAGCGATGCTCAGCAGGCGCTGGCGGCGATCTTCGTGGGTGCTGTGTCGCCATTCGACAAAGGCCGACTGCGCCGCTTCGACGGCCAGGTCCAGCTGGGCCAGGGAACCGGCCGCGCATCGAGCGAACACCGTACCGGTCGCCGGATTGAGCACATCAAAGTGCCCGTTCTCACCGTCGACCCGAGCCCCATTGATGAGCATTTGATAATCGTGCATAGAACCTTCCTTTCACGCGCTGACGAACCGTCCCGAACGACAGCGGACTTGTTTCTGGGTGGATTGACGTTGTGCGTGATGCCTTAGAGCTTGTGGCTTCCCAGCGCCATGAACCGCTCGGGCGAGGCCTTGCGCAATCGAACAGCGAGGAACACGCCGACGATCAGCGCGACGGGAATCACAGCGCAGAGGCCATAGGACAAGAGCTGGCTGGCGCCCGTCAGCACGTCGAAATGAATCACCGCAAGAGCCAGGACCACCAGCAATGCCAGGCACGAAAAGCCCGGAAGAATCCGACCGCGCCAGAACCCCACCTTCAGCTCCGGATGAGCTCGAAAATAGACAAACACCGCCGCTGAGGTCAGCGCCATGAGCAGGATCACGCACAGCGTGGCCAGGTTGGAAAACCAGGCGAACAGCTGAAGGATCGGATCGGCGTCCAGCGCGGCGAAGATCAACACCACCACCGCCGCGATCAGACTTTGCAGGACCGAGCCCATGTGCGGACTCTGGTGCACGCGATGGGTGGTGCCCAACCGGCTGTGCAGCAAACCATCACGGCCGATGGCATAGAAGTAACGGGCCGCGGCATTGTGGAACGCCAGCAGTCCGGCGTAGATGCTGACCATGAACAGCACACGGATGATCTGGGTCAGGTGCGGGCCGACAAAATGATCGGACATACCGTAGATGAATGTGGTCGGATCTTGCAGCGCCTGCAGGGCCGGCACGATCTTGTCCGCCCCGACGCCAATCACCATCGCCCAGACCGACAGGGCATAGAAACCACCGATCAACAGCACCGAACTGTAGGTGGCAATGGGAATCGTACGATGCGGATTCCTCGCCTCTTCGCCGTAGATGGTCGTGGCCTCGAAGCCGATGAACGCCGCGAAGCAGAACAGCAAGCCGATCGATGGCGTACCGCTGAATACATGGCTGGGCTCGAACGAAGCGAAATTGATGCCGCTGTCGCCACCGGTTTTAAGGATGGCGAAATCCAGTGTCAGGATCGCCAGATATTCGGCAATGACCACCACCGACAGCACTCGGGCCGATAGATCGATCTTGCGATAGCCAAGAATCGCGATGCTCGCCATCGCCAGGAGCGAATACGCCCACCACGGCAAGTCCAGGCCAAAGACGCTGGCCATCGTGCCGCTGACCACCCCGCCGAACATGCCGTACAGGCCGACCTGGAGAATGTTGTAGGCAAACATCGCCAACACCCCCGCCGCACCGCCGGCCAGGCCACCCAGGCCGCGGGAGGTGAAGGCATAAAAACCACCGGCGTTGGTCATGTGGCGGGACATGGCCGTGTAGCCCGCCGAAAACGCCAGTAACACCAGCAAGGCCAGGAGCAGCAATGCCGGTGTACCAGCGCCGTTGCCCAGCATGATGCCAATGGGGAAACCGCCGGCGATGACGCTCAAGGGACTCGCCGCCGAAATCACAAAGAAGATGATGAAACCGACACCCAAGGCGCCGCGCTTCAACTCCGTCGAGCTGCTGATCGGGAAAGATACACTCATTATTCTTGACCTTAGTATGAGGCAGTGTTGCTGGATCGCAGACGCCAGCTTCGCCGACTTCCCGATGCTTATTGTTCTGCTTGCACGCTGGATTCGATGCTAGGCCCTTGCCAAAACCCTTCGCTATCCCAAAACGGCAGCATCCCAAGCTGTGCCCCAAAACAGGTCAGCCCAATGCGGTAACGCTGACAAACCCGTGGCGAGGGATTACTCCCGCTGGGGCTGGCTGGCGCTGTAGGAGCTGTCGAGCGAAGCGAGGCTGCGATCTTTTCAGCCCCATTGAGTCTCAAGCGAAAGATCAAGATCAAAAGATCGCAGCCTTCGGCAGCTCCTACCGCAGGCCAGCGAGCGTTCTGTGGCACAGCTTCAGCGTTTTATTGAGTGAACCGCATTAGCCCAGTGCCGGAGCACAACGGCTGCCGATTCGGGATAACCGGTAGGCGCTTCCTGCCGCAAGATAACCTCGCCCACCGCTCAGACAGTGCTGGGCCCAAAACAATAAAGCCCCTAAGCGTAGGTAACTTCAGCATGTTCTTCGCTCGTCTCTCTATCCAATGGCGGATCACGCTCCTGAGTGGGCTGTGCCTGCTGGCCGTCGTCGGGGCATTGACCGGCGCCTCCCTGTATCAGAACCAGCAAGGCGCAACGCTGCTCAAGCAACAGAGCAGCCAACTGCTCGGCCGCTCGGCCTTGGAAGGTTTGCAGGCACAGGGTCTGGCCCACGGTCAGCGGGTGGAACGCTTTTTCAGCGAAACAGCGATCTATGGGGAAGGATTTGCCCAACAAGTCATGCAACTGCGCGCCCAAGCGTGGAACGGGCGACTGACGCCAGGGCAACTGCGCAGGGACCTGATCGCCGCGACCCGCCAAGCCCTTCAAAACCGCGAAAAAGTCCTCGGCTTCTACGTGGTGCTGCTTCCCGACGCACTGGTTGGTGAAGATGCTGGTTTCATTGGCCAACGCGATCTGGCCGGCAACGAAAAAGGTCGCTTTGCCCTGTATTGGTCGCAAAGCCAACCTGGGCAACTGGTGCAAGAGGTGCTCAGCGAAGCCCAGATCAGCGCCAACACCGCGCCACCGGGCAGCGAGCCAGCAAACGCCTGGTACCTCTGCCCACAGACCCAGGGGCGCACCTGCGTGACAGAGCCCTATGCGATTGAAGTCGAAGGCCAGAAGACGTTGATGAGCAGCATCTCCATACCGTTGCTGGACCAGGGCAAAGTCATCGGCGTAGTGGGTATGGACATCAGCCTCGATACCCTCCAGCAACTGGCCGCCAGCCTTGCCAACGACCTGTACCCCGGTCACAGCGAGATCAACATTCTTTCTCCGTCAGGGCAAGTTGCCGGCCATAGCGGCACGGTCGACGGCGCCTCCGTCGACGTTCAGCAAGCCGTGCAAACCGTTCCCGCCAATACCCCCTGGCAATTGCAGATACGCGTGCCTGAGTCGCTTGTGCAAGCGCCGGCCCTGCAAATGCAGGCCCAGTTGGACGACAAGCGTCGCCAGGCCAATTGGCTCAACCTCAGCCTGGGCTTGCTCGCCAGTTGCCTGGGCTTATTGCTTATCTGGCTGACGGCCTACGGCGTCACACGCCCCTTGCTCAGGGTGGCGCACATGCTCGACGCCATTGTCGAAGGCGACGGTGATCTCACCCAGCGCCTGCCCAACGACCGCCACGATGAATTGGGTCAACTGGCGAAGGGCTTCAACCGCTTCCTCGATAAATTGCAGCCCATCATCCGCGATATCCAGCAAGCGTCCCTGGACACCCGCGACACCGCCGATACATCGGCGCAGGTGGCCCGGGAAGTCAGCGCCGGCATGCACACGCAGTACCGGGAAGTCGAGCTGGCAGCGACCGCCCTGCATGAAATGAGCACCAACGCCCAGGAAGTCGCCCGTCACTCCCACCAGGCGGCCGATGCCGCCACCGTCGCCGAAAACGCCAGCCGATCGGGACGTGAATTGTTCGCCAACGCGGTCACCAGCATCGACAGCCTGGACCGGCGTCTGGAGACGACGCTTGAGCAAGTGCAGGCGCTGGCCGGCAACAGTCAACACATTGGCCAGGTGCTGGACGTGATCTGCGCCATTGCCCAGCAGACCAACCTGCTGGCCTTGAATGCCGCCATCGAAGCGGCCAGGGCCGGTGAACAGGGACGCGGCTTCGCGGTGGTGGCGGATGAAGTTCGCCATCTGGCCAGCAACACGCAGAACTCGGTCGAGCAGATACGCACCGTGATCGAAGCGTTACAACAGTTGAGCCAGGAAGTGGTGCACAGCACCCAATTGAGCCGCGAACAGGCCAGAGACAGCGTCGCTCAGGTCGAAAAGACCCAGGCGGCGCTGCAGCACATCAGCGATGCCGTGGAAGTGATCGAGCACATGAACCAGCAGATCGCCAGCGCGGCCCTGGAGCAAAGCGCCGTGGTGGAAGACATCAGCCATCGCGTCAGTGACATTCGAGGGATCAGCGAAACATTGACCGGCCAGATGGAACAAGCATCGCAGGCGAGCCACTCGCTGCATGCCATGGCCAACCGTCAACAGCAGTTGGTGGGGCATTTTCGGATCTAGTGGCCCCTGAAACAGACCACTAGGGTGATTACACAATTTCACACACCCCCTACAAAGCTTCACCCCTGCCATTGGCCTCGCTCCCTACCATGGGCGGTTCAATATTGGGGAAGCACCATGTCCAAGATTCCTTTCGTCGCACTGGGCCTGTTGGTCGGGGCACTATTGCTCAGTGGCTGTGATAGCGCCTCGCCCCCGCAAGCATCCGCCCCGCTGGCAAGCGTGCGTGTCGAAACCGTCCAGGCCCGGCCACTGTCGATCAGCAACGAGCTGAGCGGCCGCATCGCCGCACCGCGGGTGGCCGAAGTCCGGGCCCGGGTGGCCGGTGTGGTCTTGCAGCAGGTGTTTCGTGAAGGCCGCGACGTCAAACAGGGCGAGGTGCTATTTCGCATCGATCCGGCGCCCTTCAAGGCCGACCTGGACAGTGCCCAGGCCGCGTTGCGCAAGGCCGAGGCCAATGCATTCCAGGCCCGCTTGCAGGCGCAGCGCTACGCCCAATTGATCGATGACAAGGCGATCAGTGGCCAGGATTACGACAACGCCCGGGCCAGCGTGCGCCAGACCGCCGCCGACGTCGCTGCCAACAAGGCCGCGGTGGAACGGGCGAAGCTGAACCTGGGGTACGCCACGGTGACCGCGCCGATTTCCGGGCGTATCGGTCGCGCCCTGGTAACGGAAGGCGCCCTGGTGGGGCAGAACGAAAGCACGCCGTTGGCGCTGATCCAGCAACTGGACCCGATCTACGCCGACCTCACCCAATCGACCCGCGAACTCAATAACCTGCGCCGCGCCTTTCGCACAGGGCTTTTGCAAGCGGTCGGCCAGGGCCAGGCCAAGGCCACGTTGATTCAGGACGATGGCAGCCCCTATCCGCTGCCCGGCAAATTGCTGTTCACCGACCTCAGCGTCGACCCGAGCACCGGCCAGATCACCCTGCGCAGCGAATTCCCCAACCCCGACCTGGACCTGCTGCCCGGCAGCTTCATTCGCGTGCGCCTGGAACAGGCGGTCAACAGCCAGGGCATCACCGTGCCGCAACGGGCGATCCTGCGCGACAGCGCCGGAGTTGCCCAGGTATTGCTGCTGGACGCCGAGCAGAAGGTCAGCCAACAACCGGTGCAACTGGGCGCCGTGCAAGACGATCGCTGGGTCGTCACGCAGGGTTTGAAACCCGGCGACCGCATCGTCATCGAAGGCCTGCAACACGCCCGCCCCGGCGAGCAAGTCCGGATCGACGATTCCCCACTTCCCCTCGCCCAGGTTCCCGGGCCACAGGCAGGACATTAAGCCATGCCGCAATTCTTCATCGACCGTCCGGTATTCGCCTGGGTCGTCGCGCTGTTCATCCTGTTGGCCGGGATCCTTGCCATCCCGCAACTGCCGGTGGCGCAATACCCGGTCGTGGCCCCGCCACAAATCGAGATCTACACCGTCTACCCGGGCGCTTCGGCGCAAACCGTGGACGAAAGCGTGGTCAGCCTGATCGAAGAAGAACTCAACGGCGCCGACAACCTGCTGTATTTCGAATCCCAGAGCAGCCTGGGCAGCGCCACCATCACCGCGACTTTCCAACCCGGTACCAACCCGGAACTGGCCCAGGTCGACGTGCAGAACCGCCTCAAGGCCGTGGAGTCGCGCCTGCCGCAGGCGGTGACCCAGCAAGGCTTGCAAGTGGACAAAGTCTCTGCCGGTTTCCTGTTGCTGATCACCCTCACCTCCAGCGACGGCAAGCTCGACGACGTGGCCCTCAGCGACTACCTGGCGCGCAACGTGATGAACGAGATCAAGCGCCTGGACGGCGTCGGCAAGGCCCAGTTGTACGGGGCCGAACGGGCCATGCGGATCTGGATCGACCCGCAGAAACTCGTCGGTTTCAACCTGACCCCGGCCGACGTCAACGCCGCCATCGTGGCGCAGAACGCCCAGGTGTCGGCCGGCAGCCTGGGGGATCTGCCGAGCCGCAGCACCCAGGAAATCACCGCGACCATCGTCGTCAAAGGCCAGCTCAACACGCCGCAAGAGTTCGCCGACATTGTGCTCAAGGCCAACCCCGACGGCTCGACGGTGCGCATCGCCGACGTGGCCCGGGTGGAAATCGGCAGCCAGGAATACCAGTTTTCCACGCGCCTGAACGGCAAGCCCTCCACGGCCGTGGCCGTGCAACTGTCGCCAGGCGCCAATGCCTTGAACACCGCGACCCTGGTGCGCAAGAAAATGGACGAGCTGTCGCGCTACTTCCCGGCCGGCGTGGAATACAAGATCCCCTACGACACGTCGCCGTTCGTCAAGGTCTCGATTACCAAGGTGATCTATACCCTCGGCGAGGCGATGTTGCTGGTGTTCGCGGTGATGTTCCTGTTCCTGCAGAACATCCGCTACACCCTGATCCCGACATTGGTGGTGCCGGTGGCGCTGATGGGCACCTTCGCGACGATGCTCGCGCTGGGGTTCTCGATCAACGTGCTGACGATGTTCGGCATGGTGCTGGCCATCGGCATCCTGGTGGACGATGCCATCGTGGTGGTGGAGAACGTCGAGCGGATCATGGCCCAGGAAGGGTTGTCGCCCAAAGAGGCCACGCGCAAGGCCATGGGGCAGATCACCGGGGCAATCATCGGCATCACCCTGGTGCTGGTGGCCGTGTTCATTCCGATGGCGTTCATGCAGGGCTCGGTCGGGGTGATTTACCAGCAGTTCTCACTGTCGATGGCGACCTCGATCCTGTTCTCGGCCTTTCTCGCCCTGACCTTGACCCCGGCGCTTTGCGCGACCTTGCTCAAACCCGTCGCCCAAGGTGACCACCACGCCAAGACCGGTTTCTTCGGCCTGTTCAACCGTGGTTTCGACCGATTCGGCGAGCGCTATCAAGGTTGGGTGGCCCATGCGGTGAAACGCAGCGGCCGTTATCTGCTGATCTACGGCGTGTTGCTGGTGGGCATGGGCCTGCTGTTCAGTCGCCTGCCCTCCTCGTTCCTGCCGGTGGAAGACCAGGGCTATACCATCACCGACATCCAGCTGCCACCGGGTGCCAGCAAGAATCGTACGGTGCAGGTGGTCGAGCAGATTGAAGCCCACAACGCCGGCGAACCAGGGGTCGGTGACAGCACGATCATTCTCGGTTTCAGCTTTTCCGGCAGCGGGCAGAACGCGGCCCTGGCCTTCACCACCCTCAAGGACTGGTCGCAACGCGGCGCCGATGATTCGGCGGCATCCATCGCCGACCGCGCCAATCTGGCGCTGAGCCAGATCAAGGACGCCATGGTGTTCTCGGTGCTGCCACCGCCGGTGGATGGCCTGGGCACCTCCAGCGGTTTCGAGTTCCGTTTGCAGGACCGTGGCGGCCTCGGCCATGCCACCTTGATGCAGGCCCGCAGCGAATTGCTCGCCGCCGCCGAAAAAAGCCCGGTGCTGATAAATGTGCGTGAGAGCGCCCTGGCGGAGGCGCCGCAGGTGCAATTGGAGGTCGACCGCAAGCAGGCCAATGCCCTGGGCATTTCCTTTGCCGACGTCGGCAGTGTGTTGTCCACGGCAGTGGGGTCGGCCTACATCAACGACTTTCCCAACCAGGGGCGCATGCAACGGGTGGTGGTCCAGGCCGAAGGTGACCAGCGCAGCCAGGTCGAGGATCTGTTGAAAATTCACGTGCGCAACAACAGCGGGAAAATGGTCCCGTTGTCAGCCTTCGTCCAGGCCCGCTGGACCCAGGGACCGGCGCAACTGACCCGCTACAACGGCTATCCGGCGGTGAGCATTTCCGGCGAACCGGCACCGGGCTACAGCACCGGGCAAGCCATGGCCGAAATCGAACGGCTGGTGGCCCTGGGGCCGACGGGCCTGGGCCAGGAATGGACCGGGTTGTCCTTGCAGGAACGCTTGTCCGGCAGCCAGGCGCCGATCCTGCTGGGCCTGTCGCTGCTGGTGGTATTCCTGTGCCTGGCGGCGCTGTACGAGAGCTGGTCGATCCCGACCTCGGTGTTGCTGGTGGTACCGTTGGGTGTGCTCGGCTCGGTATTGGCCGTGTCGTTGCGCGGCATGCCTAACGATGTGTTCTTCAAGATCGGGCTGATCACCATCATCGGCCTGTCAGCGAAAAACGCGATCCTGATCATCGAGTTCGCCAAGAGCCTGTACGACGAAGGCCACGACCTGATCGACGCCACGCTCCAGGCGGCACGCCTGCGCCTGCGGCCGATCATCATGACCTCGCTGGCCTTCATCCTCGGGGTGGTGCCGCTGGCGATCGCCACGGGCGCCAGTTCGGCGAGCCAGCAGGCCATCGGTACCGGGGTGATCGGCGGGATGATCAGCGCCACGCTGGCGGTGGTGTTCGTACCGGTGTTTTTCGTGGTGGTGATGAAGCGTGTCAGGCGTGTTGATCCCAAGTGAGGCTAGCCGGGCCAGCGCTATCGCGAGCAAGCTCCCACATTGGAGCTTCAGCGGACACAATATCCGCGTGCATCCGGAGTCCTTCTGTGGGAGCGGGCTCAGCCCTCAGTCCGCCTGCACCGTGACCTGGCGCTGTTCGCCCAAGCCCTGGATTCCCAGGCGCATGGTCTGGCCCGCCCGCAGGAACACCGGGTTGGGCTTGATGCCCAAGCCGACGCCGGGCGGCGTGCCGGTGGAGATCACATCCCCCGGTTGCAGGCTCATGCACCGGCTCAGATAGGCAATCAGTTGCGGCACGCTGAAGATCAGCGTTCGGGTATTGCCGTTCTGATAGCGGTGTCCGTCGACCTCCAGCCACAGGTCCAGCGTATGCGGGTCGGTAATTTCGCCCCGAGTCACCAGCCATGGTCCAAGGGGGCCGAAGGTGTCGAAGCCTTTGCCCTTGTCCCAGGTACCGCCGCGCTCCAGTTGCCACTCGCGCTCGGACACATCGTTGATGATGCAGTAACCGGCGACATGCTCCATGGCATTGGCTTCGTCGATGTAGCGCCCGCCTTTGCCGATGACCACGCCCAGTTCAACTTCCCAGTCGGTCTTGAGCGAGCCGCGCGGGATCTGGATGTCGTCGTTCGGCCCGCAAATGGCACTGGTCCACTTGTTGAAGATGATCGGCTCTTTCGGCACTTCCATATTCGACTCGGCCGCATGGTCGGCGTAGTTCAGGCCGATGCAGATGAATTTGCCGACCTGCCCGACGCAAGCACCGATCCGTGGCTGGCCGACCACGATCGGCAGGCTGCGCGGGTCAAGGGCGGCGAGCGCTGCCAGGCTGTCCGGGCCGAGGGCTTGCCCGGCGATGTCCGGCACATGGCCCGACAGGTCGCGGATCTGGTTGTCGGCATCCAACAGCCCGGGCTTTTCCGAACCTTTTTCGCCGTAGCGCAATAGTTTCATGTCGTGCTCCTGCTCAAGTGAAGACCGGGGTTCAGAGGCTCATGCCACCGTCGATGATGTGGATGGCTCCCGTGGTGTAGGCGGACGCATCGCTGCCCAGGTACAACGCCAACTGCGCGATCTCTTCAGTGTGGCCGATGCGGCCCATGGGCTGGCGGTCGAGAAATTGCCGGTAGACCTGCGCCTCATCGACGCCCTGCTGCGCGGCCTGGTCGGCGATGCGCTGGCGCAACGAGGGTGAATCCACGGTGCCCGGGCAGATCGCGTTGCAGCGAATGCCCTGGCTGACGAAGTCGATGGCGACGGCCTTGCTCAGGCCCACCACCGCGGCCTTGCTGGTGGCATAGGCGAAGCGATTGGGCACGCCCTTGACGCTGGAGGCCACCGACGACATGTTGATGATCGAACCGCCGCCACGGGCCAACATGCCCGGCAGGAACGCATGGATCAACCGGTACATGGCCGTGACATTGAGGTCCATCGAACGAGCCCAGGCGGCTTCGTCGCAGTCGAGGATGTTGCCGCTGTGCACGAAGCCTGCGCAGTTGAACAGCACATCGAGCCCACCGACGCGCTCGCAAACGGCGCTGATGGCCGCAGGCGACGTGACGTCCAAGGGCATGGCGGTGATGCCTTCGATTCCCGCCAGTGCCTGGGTATCGATGTCAGTGGCGAACACCTCGGCCCCGGCCCGGGCGAAGGCCATGGCGCTGGCCAAGCCAATGCCCTGCGCCGCTGCCGTGACCAGTACGCGCTTGTTTTGTAGATTCATGCGGTCTCCAGTTGTGCTGCCGTGGCGGCGTGCTTGGGAGCCCTGCCGAGCATCGAGGCGGGAATGGCCAGGATCAGTCCACCACTGACCAAAAGACACAAGGCCAGCACATAGGTACCGTTATTGATGTTGCCGGTGAGGGTTTCGGCCACAGCGGTGATCATCGAACCGGTGAAGCCCGACAGGTTGCCGATGGCGTTGATCATGCCAATCCCGGCTGCGGCGGCGACGCCCGACAGCACGGTGCCCGGCAGGGTCCAGAATATCGGCATCAGGCTGAGGATCCCCGAAGCGGAAACACTGAGAAAGAGCACGGACAACACCAGGTTGTCGGCGAAGAACGCGCTGAGGATCAAGCCGACGCCGCCAATGAACGCCGGAATCGCCGCATGCAAGCGCCGCTCACCGGTGCGGTTGGAGTGCCGGGCGTTGAGCAGCATCGCCACCACTGCCACCGAATAAGGAATGGCGGTCAGCAAACCGATGTGCAAACTGTTGGTAACGCCGGTGCTCTTGATGATCGACGGCATCCAGAACGCCAGGCCATAGAAGCCGGTGTTGAAGGTCAGCAGGATCAACACCAGCAACCACACCCGAGGATTGAAGAACACTTCACTCAAGCGGGTGGCCTTGCCCTGGTTGTCGGTTTGCAGATTGGCCTTGAGCAGGGCTTTTTGCGCCGCAGACAGCCATTTGGCTTTGTCGATGTTGTCGGCCAGGCAGACGATCACCACGACCGCCATGATGATCGAAGGAATGCCTTCGATGAGCAGCATCCATTGCCAGCCAGACAAGCCATGCACCCCTTGCATGCTGTTCATCAGCCAACCGGAGAGTATCCCACCCAGGGTCAGGCTGACCGGTAACGCCAGCAGGAACCCGGACATCACCCGGCTCTGCCGATGGGTCGGGAACCAGTAGTTGAGGTAGAGGATCACGCCAGGGAAGAAGCCGGCTTCGCAAATGCCCAACAGGAAACGCAGCACATAGAACATCGTGCTCGATTCGAGGTGGAAGAAAGCCGCCAGCGGCACGGTGTAGGCCACGGCCATGGACACCACCGCCCAGGTCAGCATGATCCGGGCAATCCAGAACCGCGCGCCAAAGCGATGCAGCAACAGGTTGCTGGGGACTTCGAAGAGGAAATAGCCCCAGAAAAACATACTGGCGCCCAAGGCATATACGGTGTTGCTGAACTGCAGCTCGTTGAGCATATCGAGCTTGGCGAACCCGATGTTCACTCGATCGAGGTACGCCGCCATGTAACACAACAGCAACACGGGAAGGATGCGCCAGATGACCTTGCGGTAGGTCCGGTCTTCGAAATCCAATTCGCAGGCGGGAGCCTGCGCGGGCAACTGCTCGGAGATGGTTTGCATGAGGTAACCCCTGATTGTTTTTATTGGGTCACGTCGAATGAGCGAATCATCCGGCGATTGAACGAGGACTCTACTGTCGGGAATCGATTCTTTCCCAATGGCATTTTTGGATTAGTTGATAACGATGCGTTATCGAATGATCTTCAGACCCATGGAACCTGTGACGAGTCATCTGTGGGAGCAAGGCTTGCCCGCGATGAAGACGACGCGGTCTGAGGGGAAACGAGGCGCCTGCATCGCGGGCAAGCCTTGCTCCCACAGATTCATACTGCCCTTAAGCAGGCTGCATGGCGGCCAGGCGGGCGTTGTCCTTGAGGATCTCGGCGAACTCCAGCGCCGCACCCACCAAGGGCTCATCCTTGCGCGTGAGGATGCCGTAGTCCTGCGGCACCAGGCGCAGCGGGGTGTCGAGGGTCTTGAGTTGACCGCTTTCGAGCAGCGGATCGACCATCGCATTGGGCAGCATGCCGATCATGGGCCCGCGTTGCAGCACCTGGAGGAAGGTCTGCATGGAAATGGTGTCGATGGTGTTGCGCGGCATTCCCACCCCGGCCTCGGCGAAGGCCAGCTCCATGCGTGCGCGAATCGGCGTGCCGACCGGATAGAGAATCCACGGCAAGTCCACCAGTTGCTGCAAGGAGACCGGGCCCGCGCCGGCCAATGGATGGCAATGGTTGACCACGATGCAGAACGGTTCCGGGGCCAACGGTTGGAAATCATAGCGCTGCTGCTGGCTTTGATCGGTAAAACGGGCCACCGCCAGGTCGAGCGTCTTCTCTTCAAGCATCTCCATCAGGTGGTTGCTGGTCTGCTCCACCACTTCAATCGACAGCAACGGCCAGCGCTGCTTGATCTGCAGGATCGCCTCAGGCAAGGCCACTGCAGTGGCGGCGAAGATCCCACCGACCTTGAGAAAGCCGTGGCCCCCTTCGCGCAAGCTGCTGATTTGTTCGACGAACGAGCGCGCATCATTCAAGGCAATCTGCGCGTACCGCAGTACGTGCTCGCCCAAGGCCGTGGGCGGCATGCTCCGTGGCAGCCGTTCGAACAGGGCAAAGCCGAGCAGGCTTTCGATTTCCTTGAGCATCTTGCTGATGGCCGGCTGGCTGAGGTTCATCTGCTGCGCCGCCAAGTGCATGTTGCGGGTGCGCCCCAAGGTGTCGATCAGCAGCAAATGGCGGAATTTGAGCCAGCCACAGAAGCTGGAGAAGGACAGATCTGACATGGCAATTCCTCAGGCCGGCGATAACCCGACGTTATCAAATACTGAATATATCTCATTGGAGTTTATCGAGCGGCCACCCTAGCGTGAAGGCTTTACCAACAGGAAGACTTGCCATGTCGCTACCGCTTACTCCCGAGAACACCCTGCCCGTCGATGGCGTGGCCGGCACCCTGATTGGTCGTGCCTGGGTGCCAGGCCGAATCGCCGGGCCTTCGCCCATTGCGTTGCGCAGCGACGGTGTGTTCGATCTCTCGGATCGTTTTGCGACATTGAGCGATTTACTGGAAACCGAATCGCCGCTGGCCGCCGTGCGACAGACGCCCGGCACCTTCATCGCCAGTGTCCAAACCCTGCTGGCCAACACCGGCCCTGATGCCGACCCGAGCAAACCGTCGCTGTTGCCGCCACTGGACCTGCAAGTAATCAAGGCCGCCGGCGTGACCTTCGCCGCCAGCATGATCGAACGTGTGATCGAGGAACAAACCGGCGGCGATGCAGCGAAGGCCGAAGCCGTACGCGCCACGGTGCACAGCGTGATCGGCGACAACCTGCGCGCGATCGTGCCGGGTTCCGAGCAAGCCATGCGCCTGAAGGCCTTGCTCATCGAACAAGGCATGTGGTCGCAGTACTTGGAAGTGGGCATCGGCCCGGATGCAGAAATCTTCACCAAGGCACCGGTCCTGGCCGCCGTGGGCAGCGGCAGCCGCATCGGCATTCATCCAGGCTCGCAATGGAACAACCCGGAGCCCGAAGTGGTGCTGGCCGTGAACAGCCGCGGCCAGATCCTCGGCGCCAGCCTGGGCAACGACGTCAACCTGCGAGATTTCGAAGGCCGCAGTGCGCTGTTGCTGAGCAAGGCCAAGGACAATAACGCCTCCTGCGCCATCGGGCCGTTCATTCGCCTGTTTGACGAGCACTTCAGCCTGGATGATGTACGCGCCTGCGTGGTCGACCTCCAGGTACATGGCGAAGATGGCTACCGCCTGCACGGTTCCAGCTCCATGAACCAGATCAGCCGCGACCCGCAGGACCTGGCAGGCCAGACGCTCAACGCCAATCACCAATACCCGGATGGTTTCGTGCTGTTTCTCGGTACCCTGTTCGCCCCCACCGAAGACCGTGACCATGCCGGCAGCGGTTTCACCCACAAACGCGGTGACGTGGTCAGCATCAGCAGCCCGTTGCTCGGCAGCCTGCATAACCAGGTGACCCACAGCTGCGATGCCGCCCCCTGGACCTTTGGGGTCAGCGCCTTGCTGCGTAACCTCGCCGCCCGAGGACTGCTGGACCGCTAAAACACCACGACCGTGACCGATTCATCCAATTACAAGAGAGAAATGAATCATGAGTGACACGCCAAAACGCCGCCTGCGCAGCGAGCAATGGTTCAATGACCCTGCCCACGCGGACATGACCGCCCTGTATGTCGAACGCTACATGAACTACGGGATGACCCGCGAAGAGCTGCAATCGGGACGCCCGATCATCGGCATCGCCCAGACCGGCAGCGACCTGACCCCCTGCAACCGTCATCACCTGGAACTGGCACAGCGGGTCAAGGCCGGCATCCGTGATGCCGGTGGCATTCCCATGGAATTCCCGGTGCACCCGATCGCCGAACAGTCGCGCCGTCCCACTGCCGCCCTGGACCGCAACCTGGCATACCTGGGGCTGGTGGAGATTCTTCACGGTTACCCATTGGACGGCGTGGTGCTCACCACCGGCTGCGACAAGACCACCCCGGCCTGCCTGATGGCTGCGGCGACCACCGATCTGCCGGCCATTGTCCTGTCCGGCGGGCCGATGCTCGACGGCCACCACAAGGGCGAACTGATCGGCTCGGGCACTGTGCTCTGGCATGCGCGCAACCTGATGGCCGCCGGCGAGATCGACTACGAAGGCTTCATGGAAATGACCACCGCGGCATCGCCATCGGTGGGTCACTGCAACACCATGGGCACCGCCTTGTCGATGAACGCCCTGGCCGAAGCCCTGGGCATGTCGCTGCCCGGTTGCGCGAGCATTCCGGCCCCCTATCGCGAGCGCGGGCAAATGGCTTATGCCACCGGCAAGCGCATCTGCGAGCTGGTGCTGCAAGACATACGCCCATCACAAATCATGACCCGCCAGGCCTTCGAGAACGCCATCGCCGTCGCCTCGGCCTTGGGCGCCTCAAGCAACTGCCCGCCGCACCTGATCGCCATCGCCCGGCACATGGGCGTCGAGCTGAGCCTGGAGGATTGGCAACGGATTGGCGAGGATGTGCCGCTGCTGGTCAATTGCATGCCGGCGGGCAAGTACCTGGGCGAAGGTTTCCATCGGGCCGGAGGCGTGCCCTCGGTCATGCATGAACTGCAAAAAGCCGGGCGCCTGCATGAAGACTGCGCCACGGTCAGCGGCAAGACCATCGGCGAAATCGTCAGCAACAGCCTGACCAGCAACACCGACGTGATCCATCCCTTCGACACCCCGCTCAAGCACCGGGCTGGCTTCATCGTGCTCAGCGGCAACTTCTTCGACAGCGCGATCATGAAGATGTCGGTGGTGGGCGAAGCGTTTCGCAAGACCTACCTGTCCGAGCCCGGCGCCGAGAATAGCTTTGAGGCCCGAGCCATCGTGTTCGAAGGACCGGAGGACTACCACGCGCGGATCGACGACCCGGCGCTGGACATCGACGAGCGCTGCATCCTGGTGATCCGTGGCGTTGGCACCGTGGGCTACCCCGGCAGCGCCGAAGTGGTGAACATGGCCCCTCCGGCCGCGCTGATCAAACAAGGCATCGACTCCCTGCCCTGCCTGGGCGACGGGCGCCAGAGCGGCACATCAGCGAGCCCATCGATCCTCAACATGTCCCCGGAAGCGGCGGTGGGCGGCGGCCTGGCGTTGCTGAAAACCAACGACCGGCTGAAAGTGGACCTGAACACCCGCACCGTGAACCTGCTGATCGACGACGCCGAGATGGCCCAGCGCCGACACGAATGGACGCCGAACATCCCGCCTTCGCAAACACCCTGGCAGGAGCTGTACCGGCAACTGGTGGGGCAACTGTCCACGGGGGGCTGCCTGGAGCCGGCGACGTTACATTTGCGCGTGATCGCCCGCAGCGGTGAGCCGCGTCACTCGCACTGAGTCCAGGCCGCCGATTGTTCGCGCGTGTTGAATGCTGATGACAATCCAGAGGGATTTATTCCATGGGCCTAAAGGGCAAAGATGCGCGCCAGGGGTCATTTTCCCTACCGCATCTTTCTCACATCCACGGAGTAGATCCATGCCATTTGCCAACTACAAATTCCCCGAAGGAATCCTGGACCACGCCCGCAAGGAAGAGATCATCCATCGCACCACAGAAATGTTCGTCGAGTACTTTGGCGAGGGGGTCCGTCCGTTCACTATGGTCCTGGTCGAAGAGGTTGCAGACGGCGGCTGGGGGCGCGCCGATGAAACGTTGACACTGGCGAAGATGGGGCTGCCCGCCAAAGGACAATAGTGCCTTTGGAGCATTCAGAGGTGTATCGACCTCGTACCGTGTCGGGGTCGCTATCGACGTCATGCATCAGCGCTTCACGCAACCCTGCCAGGGATTTCCCATGACAACTCAAGATCTACCATCACTGCGCTACGCGGTGGCCACGATGACTGCACGAGTCGCCCGCTTGGAACCTTACCTGTACGCCATGCTGCGGATCGTCTTCGCCGGGGTCCTGTTTACCCACGGCTTGCCGAAGGTTCTGCGCACCGCCCATGGATCGATGGCTGATCCAATGACCGCGTCGATCAACCTCATCCAGAACGTGATGGGGCTGCCTTTGGCTGCGCAGCTTGCCTTCCTGGTCATGCTCCTGGAGACAGTCGGTGCGCTCATGCTGGCGATGGGGCTTGGCACGCGACTCGTCGCACTGCTGATTGCCATTGAGATGGTCGCAATCAGCTACGCACTGGGACCGACCTGGCCCTGGATAGATCGAGGCATCGAGTTTCCTGTGCTGATGGGATTTCTTGCCCTCTACATCGTCGCGCGCGGCGGCGGTGCCTACTCATTGGACACGCGCCAGCGGTAAACCCTGATAACAGTGGATTGCGCGTCAGTTCGTAGCATCGTGCGCAGTCGCCGCCACGGCCTGGAGCCCACCAAGGGCATAACTCATCATGTGATCTATCAAACCCTGCGGCTCGAGATTCAAGCCTTGCAGTACATGCTGTTTTAACGGCTGATGGGCTATCAGCAAAAAAAGACAGGGGGCGAAAACGCTGATGGCGCTGCGCAACGTTGTCGGGTGATCCGCAGGCAAATTCATGATTTGTCCAAGCAACCCACGCAGGATGTGCGCCTTGGGAAACGACTGCTCCTTGAGCACCACCTCAAACTCGGGAGAAGGCGAAAGCACTTCGCGCGTGAGCACTTTCAGCGCCCAGCCATCCGGATGGTCGTGCAGGCGTTCGACCAACACGGTGATGAGCGCACGCAATTTGTCTTGCGGTGTACCTGGCCGCTCGTTAAGCGAAACCAGTGTTTCCATCCGCACCAACCGAGCGTGGGCTTCGAGCAATACCGCGCGGTACAGGCCCTCTTTGTTTACGAAGTGGTAATTCACCGCCGCACTGTTGGCTTGCGAACGTTCGCAAATCTGCTTGCTGGTGGTGTTGGCCAAGCCCTGTTCGGCAAACAGCTCACCCGCTTTTTCCAGAATCTGCAACCGCGTTGCCTGCCCATCGAGCCGCGAAGCGCGAGGCAGGGAAGGCTTGCCAATGGCATTGTCCATGAGCTCATCTCTTTATAGTTCTAATTCAAATTTGACTTTTTATTTAAGCCTACCTATTTTGGTCCCGTCATTGTCCCCTTTACAACACCACGTGAGGACTTTGCAGCCGATGCTGCGGGCTTTTCACGCACTACCAAGGAAATACCGTCATGGAAGCGCGCGTAATGACACCTTTCACCTACTTCTCATTGCCAATGCAGAAGCAGTTCCTGGCCAATCAGCGGGCCATCCAAGGCAAACCCTACGCCGACTTTTTCCGCTCCAAGATCAGCGTGCCGCTCAGTGCCGTCGAAAAAATACAGCAAGGCCCCATGCCCCTGGCTGACACCTTGACGCCCAGCGTTGAAGACCTTAACCGCATGCTCGCCGCCGATTTCATTAGCGAAGAGGCCGGTTACGCCCTGCTGCCAGGGCCGATGGCCTACGTGCAAAGTCGCAAGTTTTTCCCCAACTGCACAGCCGAGATGCTCAAGTGGTGGTTCATGTGGCACCCACTGGAGGCTGAACGCTACACCCTGTGGTTTCCTTATGCCCATGTGGAAAATCCCTGCGTTCATCACGAACGCCTTCTCGACAATACCCTGAGCTTCGAGGAGCGTTTATATGGCAATACCTTTTGCGCCTCTGAGTACGTCGGTGACCGCCTTATGCACCTGCACATCGATTTCAGGGACCCCTGCGAGCTGGGCTTCTGTCCGGACCTGTACCGCGAATCCAACATAGACGGCAGCGTCAGCGCCTTGATGAGCCTGGCCCACGAACCGCAAGTGCCAGTGTCATTGATGGCGCACTTGTTCAAGGAATGCCCGGAGGGTTTGTACCTGACGAGCCGTTACTGGGTCGGCAGCCACCCTGCGATGCAGCGTTTTCCAGGCGCCGAGCGAGCCGCTCAGCTACTGGAAGAAAACGGTCTGGGGGAAGTGGAGCTGGAAACCCTGGCTTATGAATTTGCAGTGCATGACTTGTGTGAGTTCAACCACCTGGCCAGCATCCTGCCGAGCCTTCATGCACAATTCAGTGGCGCAAAGTAAGGACAACCCCACCCGATAATCAGGCTTCGGCGGCGCCCTGAACCGCTGCCGAATTCGTGCGCAGTACCCCGTTCATCAGAAGTGTCGTGAATTCATTGATATCCGCTTCCACCTCCAACTGCTCGGTCAACAGCCGGTACCAGCAAAACCCGAAGATCATGTCCAGGAGCAATTCACGCGACGTATCCTTGGGCAACTCGCCTTGCTGAATGGCATTTTCCACCAGCTTGCGAGGCAACTCCCTACGTCGTTCCATGAATTCGTCTTTCAGTTTGGGCAGCGTGCTGGGATCGAGTTGGGCCTCAGCAATGACACACCGAAAAGCCTCCCCGCAAATCGTTTCTCGCCAGACCTTCCAGAGATTGAGCAGCAAGAAATTGAGGTTCTCCTTGAAGGAGCCTTTATCAGGCTCTTTTCGAATCTGCTCGCTTTCACTCTCGTAGACCTCGGCGATCAAGGCTGCCTTGTTACCCCACCATCGGTAGATTGTCGGTTTACTGGCGCCAGCACGGCGGGCCACAGCCTCGATGCTCAACCCCGAATAACCGCACTCCTTGAGTGTTTCTATGGCAGAAATAATGATCGCTTTGTGCGTGTGAGGGCTCCTCAATGAGCCAATGGAGCTCCGAGATGGTTTACGGGCCATAAATCAAAATCTCCAATATGGCGCTTGACAAAAGAGACTCAAGGTATAGGATTCTCTCGAAAAGCAATGAAACGGATCGTTTCGTTTTGTATGTTTATTAGATCTCAGCTTCTGCTTAGCAGCGGGTCTCTTGAGCGCTTATTGCCTCCATGTAGGGAAATCGGAGAAGGAAATTCATAAATTTTTAACGCGACCTTAACGATACGGCACGTTTCGTATCATACATAATGATTGGACGGAAATAAACCTATTGTTCACAGGTTGACCGGCAGGTTCTGCCTCTTGAACCCGCCGATTTACGGGGCATAGGACCGCCAGTATCACTTTGCGAGCACCAATAGATAGTTTCTAAATATTTCATGCACCTGTCACGGCTTTCCGCCAGCGGGTGAAAGAACGGAATCTGGAGGAAGTACACATGAATAAAGTAGGAATTGTGAGTTACGGCGCGGGCATCCCGGTCTGCCGGCTCAAGGTGGACGACGTGATCCAGGTGTGGAAAAACACCGATCTGAGCTTGGTAAAGGGTCAATTGGGCGTTCTTGAAAGGGCTGTGCTGCAACCTGACGAAGACGTCATCACCTTGGGCGTGCTCGCCGCCCAACGCGCGCTGGACAAAGCGCCGCCTTGTCCCCTTGAAGCGCTTTATCTTGGCACCTGCACCAATCCTTATGACTCCCGGGCCTCGGCCGCGATCATCCTGGAAATGCTCGGCTGCGGCTACGACGCCTTTTGCGCAGACGTGCAGTTTGCCGGCAAATCAGGCACCAGCGCCCTGCAGATTGCATACGCCCTGGTGGCATCGGGCATGGTGGGCAACGCTTTGGCGGTGGGCGCCGATACGATCAACCGCAACACCGCCCCCGGTGATTTGACAGAATCCTATGCCGGAGCGGGGGCCGCTGCCCTGCTGTTGGGTACAGAAAATGTGATCGCGCATTTTGACGCAAGTTTTTCTTGCGCGGCAGATGTCGCTGACAACATCAGGCCTCAGGGGGATCGCTATATCCGGTCGGGAATGGGACTGGGCTCGGACAAGAACAGCATCGGCCTTGAAGACCAGACTCGTCGTGCCGCCTCGGGATTGATGGCCAAGATCCATGCGCAGGCCGGTGATTTCGATTATGTCGTCTTCCAGCAAAACCTGGTGTCGACCCCCTACTCTCTTGGCAAGCACCTGGGATTCACAACGGCGCAAATCGAACCTGGCATCTATGCCCAGAGTGTCGGTGATGCTGGGGCTGCGAGCCCTTTGCTGGGCTTGGTCAACGTCCTCGATCAAGCGCGTCCCGGTGAAAGAATCCTGGTGGTTTCCTATGGGTTTGGTGCGGGCAGCGATGCCATTGCCTTGACCGTCACCGACGCCATCGAAGCCTATCAAAAGACCAACGTTCCGCTGCGCACGCTGCTGGAGGATAAGTACTACGTGGATTACGGGACGTCGATCAAGTACGAGTTCAAATACTTGCGGCCTGACTATGCCCTGACGGCCTATCTCTGATTCCAATCCATCTAGCAAGGAGCACCTTCTTATGTGCGCACGACGCGTCGCTATCGTTTCGGCTGCCTATACCCCTAAACCGGGCAGTTCCAGGGTTCGTCAGACTTTCAAGGAGATGATCGTCGAGTCCGCCTACCAAGCACTCAACGCCATCAAGATGCATCCGCGCGAACTCCAGGCAGTTGCCTATGGTTACCACGGTGAAGGCATTTCCGAATACGGAGGCCTGGGCCCGACCATTTCCGATGCTTTGGGTATCAGCCCTGCCCCCACGTTCATGAGTACCGCCAACTGCACCAGCAGTTCGGTGTCTTTCCAGATGGCTCACCAAATGGTCGCCTCAGGTGAATACGACATCGTCCTGTGCGGCGGCTTTGAAAAAATGACCGACCACATCAACTATGCCGAATACATTGGCTCCAGCACTGAATGTGAATACGATTATTTTCTAGGCATCTCACACACAGACGCCTTCGCCCTGGCGACCGCCGAATATTTTGAAAAGTTCGGTTATGCAGGACGCGAAGCGGATGTATTGGCGACTTTTGGGCGGCAGATGCGTATCTATGCCCATAACACCCCCACGGCTACCCGTTATGGCGTGCCAATTCCGTCCCTCGAAACACTCAAGAGCAGCGAAGCATGCGGCTCGATGTTGGCCTGGGGTGAAGCCAGCGGCTGCGCCATCCTGGTCGCCGAACACCTTGTGCACCGTTACACGACCCAACCGGTATTTATCCGTGGCTGTGCCTACACCGGCGTATCGCACTATTTCGGCACGCGCTACCACAACCCGACGTTGCAATTTCCGGGGCTGCCAAAAGATGTAGGCATGGCGGTTTCCGCCAACTCGATGGCCTGCGCCGAAATCGCCTACAAAAAAGCCGGTATCACCGCAAAGGATATCGACGTGGCGCAAGTCTATGACTTGCTGGGCGCCGGGTTGATTCAAATGGAGTCCATGGGCGTATGTGGTCCAGGCCAGGCAGGCGACTTTGTATTGGAAGGCGGTATCGCCCTTGATGGGCAACTTCCCCTGAACACTGACGGCGGCAATATCGGACGCGGCCACGCCTCCGGTTGCGATGGGATTTTGCACATTACTGAATTGTTCCGACAGCTTCGCGGCGAGTCCAACAACCAAGTCAAAGGCGCCCGTATCGGTGTCTCGCAAAACCTGGGCGGTTACGCCGCGCACAACAGTGTCATTGTGCTTTCCAACGATTAAGGAGCCGACCATGTCCCTTTACCCTGAACAGATTCACCGCATGACCACCGCCAGCATGTTGCGCGAATGGCGCGAGCATGGCGGCAAATACCGTCTCGAAGGCAGTCGCTGCCAGGATTGCGAAGAAATTTTCTTCCCACGGCGCACCGTCTGCGGCGCGTGCAATTCGTTGAATGTAGAACCGTATCGCTGCGCACGCACCGGCACCATCCAAGTCAGCGCCCATGCCGAGAATCCGATACTGGCAGCCATGGGCTATGGCGAAACCGTGCCCCGCTTCATGGCGATGGTGCGTCTGGATGATGGCCTGGTGATTGCCTCGGAAATCGTTGATGTCATCGATCCCCGGCAAGTCGTCAGCGGTGCGCCCGTGCGCATGGTTATTCGCAAACATGTCCGGGAAAGCAACTTGGCCTGGCAATATGCCTATAAGTTTGTATTGGTGAAATAACAAACAGGCGTGCGCCACACCCCGTTCTTTCGATAACAACAGTCAAGTTTTTTGGCTCTCCAGCCCGCTGCTTTGATTCTGCCTTTCAGAGTCCTGCTTTGCAGTCATTGCCTTAAATGTGCTTCTAACTTTATTGGCTTCTAGCCGAGGACTTGTCATGTCTACTCTTTGCAAACCCAGTCTGTTGTTTCCGCAATACAAGATCACCCAGCAACAAATGATCGAGCATCTAGAGCAGTTGCATGATGATCACCCACGAATGGCACTTGCCAAACGAATGATTCAAAACACACAGGTGAACGAACGGCACCTGGTCCTGCCTATCGATGAACTGGCGGTGCATACCGGCTTCACCCACCGCAGCATCGTTTATGAGCGCGAAGCCCGCCGCATGTCATCCATCGCGGCGCGCCAAGCCATTGAGAACGCCGGGCTGACTATCGACGACATTCGCATGGTCGCCGTGACATCGTGCACGGGTTTCATGATGCCTTCGCTGACGGCCCACTTGATCAATGACCTGGGCCTGCGAACGTCGACCGTACAACTGCCCATCGCGCAATTGGGCTGTGTAGCAGGCGCTGCGGCGATCAATCGTGCCAATGATTTTGCCAGCCGGGCGCCGGACAACCATGTTCTTATCGTCTCCCTGGAGTTTTCGTCGCTCTGCTATCAACCCCAGGACACCAAGTTGCACGCGTTCATATCGGCGGCGTTATTCGGCGATGCCGTATCGGCCTGCGTCATGCGCGCCGATGACCAGGCGCCTGGTTTCAAGATCGCCAAGACCGGGTCTTACTTCCTGCCAGACAGCGAGCACTACATTAAATACGACGTTAAAGACAGTGGCTTTCACTTTACCCTGGACAAGGCTGTGATGAACTCCATTAAAGATGTCGCACCGATGATGGAGGAATTGAACTACGAGACCTTCAATCAACATTGCGCTCAAAATGACTTTTTCATCTTCCATACCGGCGGACGGAAAATTCTTGATGAACTGGTCCTGCAACTGGACCTGGAAGCGGGCCGGGTCGCGCAGTCTCGCGACAGTTTGAGTGAAGCCGGGAACATCGCCAGCGTGGTGGTCTTCGATGTGCTCAAGCGCCAGTTTGACAGCGGGCTTGTCGATGGCGCGACGGGCATGCTGGCGGCCTTCGGCCCCGGTTTCACCGCTGAAATGGCCGCGGGCACTTGGGTCGCCTGACAAACCCGATAAAACACCGGCACCCAGCCAGGGGCACACCCGCCCCTGGCTGCCGGAGTATGGATCGCAGGCGTTCACCTCGTTCGAGAGGGCTTCGAAAGCGCTAGGGAAAGAAGGGGAAGGAACATGGAGATGAAGTATCTGGTCGCTCGACCTTGGGGTGGCTATGAAAGACGCATGATCACGCTTCTATCGCTGAGCTTCGGGCTGGTAGGACTGGACAGGTTCATTATCATGCCACTGTTCCCGGTGATCATGCATGACTTGGCCCTGGACTATCAGGACTTGAGCATGTTGTCGGCCATCCTGGCATTTGCATGGGGAGGCTCAGCTTTGTTCATGGGCGCCGCCATCAGGGTACTGGGCCCCAAGAAGTTGCTGGTGCTGTCGATCACCTTGCTATCCCTGCTGGCCGGTGCGTCGGCATTGATCACCAGCCTGGTGGGCCTGGTGCTCTTGCGTGCCTTGATGGGCGTCTGTGAAGGTGCCTTCACTCCCGTCAGTATCATTGTCACCGATGAAGTCTCGCAGCCTTGCCGGCGCGGACTCAATCTAGGTATTCAACAGGCCTTGTTCCCCATCATCGGCCTGTGCCTCGGACCGCTGCTGGCAGGTGTCCTGCTTGAAGTGTTCGGATCCTGGCGCGCCGTATTCGCCATCATTTCGTTACCCGGCCTGTTAGTGGCCTGGTACCTGTATAGAACCTATCAACCGACCCAGATGCCCGGCACGGCGTCGATTGCACATACCTCCAAAAGCCAGTGGAGGACGGCCCTGTCCAGCGGGAATGTGCGGCTCAATATTGCCTTGATGCTTTGCATACTGACGTGCCAGTTCGTTCTGTGTGCCCTGCTCCCCAGCTACCTGACAGACATTCTGCACCTGAGCAACTTCTCCATGGCCATGATCATTTCTGCCATTGGCCTGGGTGGTTTTTTTGGCCAGTTGGTCATTCCCGGCCTGTCCGACCAACTGGGTCGCAAGCCCGTGGTTTCCACCTGCTTCATGATCAGCGCGCTGTTGGTGGGTTTATTGATCATCAGCCCACCGCTGCCCTGGCTACTGTTCCTTCAATTATTTTTCTTGTCCTTTATCAACTTCAGCCTGATCTGCATAACGGTCGGCCCACTGACCAGCGAGTCAGTGCCGCCCAGTTTATTGGCCACCGCGACGGGCCTGGTGGTGGGCTGTGGAGAGATTCTCGGAGGGGGCGTCGCGCCTGTCTTCGCCGGCTACATCGCCATGACGTGGGGACTCACCGCAATACTGTTCCTGGCACTGGCCGGAAGTGTCACGGGGGGCTTGCTGTCCTTATGGCTCAAAGAGGCAAACCCGGCTTTCAGCCGACTCAAGGACTACGCCCCCCTGTCCGCACGCTTGACCCTGGAGGATAAGTGATGACCCATTATGTAATGTTGCTGGACTCTCCAGTGCCACGAGGAGGCCTTGGCGTATTTGACTTCAAGTCCGGCCAAAGCCGTGAAGTGCGTCCACCCCAGGGAAATCTTTATGAAGCCCTGGCCCATTGCGCTGATCGGAATATGGACTGGGAGTCCTATCTCAAGGACCTGCCGTCCACGCCCTACCCGCTTACGCCCACGGCGATGAAATACCGGCCGCCGCTCAAGCCCGATAGCAATCTATTGGTCCAGATCAGCGAAATCACGCTCTGTACCGCCAAGACAGAACAAGCCTGGTATTACAAAGGTAACGGCCGGTTGCTCAAGACCGACGGCGACCCTTTGCAGGTGCCTTATCATTCACAAAGCATCAGTAGCGAGCCGTGCATTGTCTGCCTCTATTGGGTCGACCCGTTTGGCGCGCTGCGCTTCATTGGTTTTACCCTGGGCAACGATATTCACGATCATGTATTGCACAGCCGTGATGCCATTTCTGCAACGCATGCGCACTTGCGCACCTGTGCGATTGCCCCGGCATTGATCGTGGGGGAATTGCAGGCTGACTTGGCCATCAATGTCCAGATAGAGCGCGACGGCCAGCCGTTGACGGCAAGTCACCATCGGATGAGTTTGCATCGCTGGCAGAGTTTGCGCCGATATTCGCAAGAGTTCCTGGAGAAACATGAGCAGTTTCTCGAGCCTGGGCTGGTTCACTACGTGTTTCACAGCTTGAGCCATCGCACCGCGAACGTGCCGCTCCAGCACGGTGACTGGCTCAGCATTGACTGCCCCGAGCTGGAATTGGCCATGAGCAATCAAATCGTCGAAGAGGAATTGGTTTCGCTGGTCCCCCTACCCGCACGACGCGCGCCTGAGCATGGTTGTATCGACCGGCCCTTGCCCGTGCCGAAAAAGTTCTGATCCCCAAACGTATGGAACAAATCCGGGCCATTTCGTTAAAGGCCCGGACTATGTTGACTGAAGCATTGCAATTGCCACTTGCGCCGTGGCATTGCCGATTTCCTGCATGCCCCCGCCGATCTCTTGAGCCATGCGGTTGAGGTTGAGAACCCGACTCACATCGCGCACCACCGAATCTTGGTCGCGCAGGGCTGCGCCTGCATTAGCTGCCGAGTGCAACGAGGCTGCGATCTTGTCCAGGACTGTTAAGTCGCAAGCGAAACGATCAAGATCAAAAGATCGCAGGCTTCGCCAGCGCCTACAGTGCCGAGCGGAAGCAATCCCTTGCCAAAGGTCCATCTTTTTTACTGGACGGCTCTACCTACCAGAGGGCGATGTCGTAGGTGAAGTAGATCCGGTTGCTGTCACGGCCACGGGAAAAGTCCGAGCGATAGACGTAGTTGCGCAGCTTCACCCCCAGCCCCTTGAACGTGCCCTGCTGCACCACGTAGGCGATCTCTGCGTCACGCTCCCACTCTTTGACGGCGGTATTGGACTTGCCGTCGTTGCCGCTCAGGTAGCGGGTGGAAAATGTCAGGCCAGGTACGCCTAGGCGAGCGAAGTCGTAGCCGTAACCGAGCATCCAGGTTTTCTCGTCTTCCTCGATGAACTTGCCGATCCCGACGTTGCTGAAGGTGTACACCGTGGCACCGCTGACATAAGGCAGGCCCGCCTCGCCGCTGAGGGTTTGGTAGCCGGCGCTCAACGTGTGGCCGACAACCGCGTAGGACAGCGACCCGCTGAGCATGTCGTTGTCGATCTTGCCGCCGTAGGCCGACCCCGAATCGACGCTGTTGAAGTAGCGCAGGTCGCTGGTCAATACCCCAGCGCCCAAGGGCAAATCATGTTGGATGCCAGCAAAATTCTGTCGATAGAAATTCTCCAGCTCGCCGTAGAAGTAGCTCAGGCGGATGTGCTTGCCCAGCTTGTAGTCGGCGCCGGCATAGCTGAAGTCACCGGACTTATCGCCGCCGTAGCCATCGGGCACGATGGGCATGCTGTCGCTCGAATCCCGCAGCTTGAAACGCTCCAGATGGCCGCCGGTGACGGTGAGGTTGTCGACATCATTGCTGCTGATCTGGGTGCCTTGGTATGTCTGGGGCGACAGCCGCGAATCGTTGTAGACCAGCACCGGGCTCTTGGGCAGCAAGGTGCCGTATTTGATCGTGGTCTTGGCCACTCTGGCCTTGGCGGTCAACCCTGCGCTGGCAAACTCGTCGGCGGCGCGACCGTCGTCATGCACCGGTAGCAGGCCGGTGCCGCTGCGACCACGCCCGGAGTCGAGCTTGACCCCGAGCAGGCCCAGGGCATCAACCCCGAACCCAACGGTGCCCGGCGTAAAACCTGACTGGTAATCCAGCAGCAAGCCCTGGGCCCATTCGGTGCGCTCACTCTTGGCGGTCCTCGCAGCCCGTGGGCTCATACCGTGCTCGTCGCGGAAATTTTCGTTGAAATAGACGTTGCGCAACTGCAGCTTGAGCTTGCTGTCGTCGATGAAACCTTCGGCGCTGGCCGAGGCCAGGGGCAGCAAGCCCAGGATTGGAAACAAAGCCCTGCGGATAAGCAAAGTGGTCATGTCTAATCTCATTGTTGTTATTTAACGTGCAGGCCAGCGCACGCCCGCTTGCGGGGGCGTGTCAGGCAGGAAACCAAGACGTGTCGGGTGAATCAGGAAAACAGCGTCAGCGCCCCGGTCAGCAGGGCCAGTGCGGTAATCACCACGGACGTGAGCACCGCCCATTTGACGGTGGCTTTCTGGAAGTCGCCAAGGTCGCGGTCGACCATGCCCACCAGCAACAAGGTCGAGGCCACCAGCGGGCTCATCAGGTGCACCGGCTGGCCAAGAATGGACGCCCGGGCAATTTCGATCGGATCAATACCGTAGGCGGCAGCGGCATTGGCCAGGATCGGCACGACACCGAAGTAGTAGGCATCGTTGGACAATACGAAGGTCAGCGGCATGCTGGTAATCGCCACCACCAGCGGGAACAGATGCCCCCAGGACGGCGGAATCCAGTCCACCAGGGTCTGTGCCAACGCATCGACCATTTTTGTCCCGGAGAAAATCCCGGCGAAGATGCCCGCGGCAAACACCAGCAGGACCACGGCCATGGCGTTGCCCGAGTGGGCGAGAATGCGTTCCTTCTGAATGTCCAGCTGCGGATAGTTGATCATCAGCGCCAGGACGAAACCGATCAGGAACAGGATCGCCGAGTGCATGAGCCCCATCACCAGCGCGACCATCACCGCGACCACCAGCAGCAGGTTGACGTAGGCCAGTTTCGGACGTTTGTGTGGGGTGTCTTCCATGATCGCGTTGATGTAGCAATTACCACCACCGCTTTGCAGCTGGACGTTGCCGATGCGCTTGCGCTCGGCACGGCCCAACAGGAACGCCGTGAACACCACCCACATCGCACCACCAATCATGGTTGGCAGCAACGGCACGAAATACTCACCGGCATCCAGGCCCAGCGCTGCGATCGCACGGGTCGCCGGACCACCCCAAGGGGTCATGCCGCTCATGATGCTCAAGGAGAGCATGGAAACAGTCGCCAGGATCATCGGGTTCATGCCGATGCGTTTATACAGCGGCAACATCGCGGCACAAGTGATCATGTAAGTCGTCGTGCCGTCACCGTCCAGCGCCACCAACAACGACAGCAGCGCAGTGCCCACGGCGATCTTCATCGGGTCTCCATTGACCCGCTTGAGGATCTTGCGGATCAGCGGGTCGAACAGACCGGCGTCGATCATCAGGCCGAAAAACAGGATCGCGAACAACAGCAATGCCGCCGACGGCGCGACCATTTTCAGGCCGTCCAACATCATCTTGCCGGTGGTCCCGCCAAAACCGCCGAGCACGGCAAAGACGATGGGCACCACCGTCAGGGCGACGATCGGTGACAACCTTTTGGTCATTATCAGGAAGGTGAAGACCACCACCATGGCCAAGCCAAGTAAAGCGAGCATAAGTCAGATCTCTTGTTGTTATGAGTAGCTTGGCTGACATCCAGGCACACGTCCTCCAACCCGCCAGGCTACACGCAACAATATGCCTGGCGCAGGTAGTGAGTGAGCTGATGCGCTGCTGTCGAGTCAGCTGTGAGCGGCTAGATGTGGTTGCCGACCTTCGTGCCGTCCCAGGCGGGGTCCGTTGCCTGAGTCTGCGTCAGGGCGGGCTTGCCATCCAGGGTCTGTAGCAGGACTTCGCGGTCGCAGGCATTCTCCGACAGGGAGATCACCACGGTCGCGACGGCGTTGCTCGCCAGGCTGGTCAACGCCCGCGCTTCGGACATGAACCGGTCGATCCCGATCAACAGGGCCAGACCCGCCAGGGGAATGTCGTGGATGACCGTCAGGGTCGAGGCCAGGGCGACAAACCCGCTGCCGGTCACACCCGCGGCCCCCTTTGACGACAGCAGCATGATCGCCAGCATGGTAATGACCTGGGTCAGCGTCAGGTCGATGTTGCAGGCCTGGGCAATGAAGATCGCCGCCAGCGACAGATAGATCGCCGTGCCGTCGAGGTTGAACGAGTAACCTGTGGGCAGCACCAGCCCCACTACCCCTTTCTTGCACCCCAGGGCCTGGAGTTTCTCCAGCATCCGCGGCATCACCGGTTCGGTCGAGGACGTTCCCAGCACCACCAGGAATTCTTCACGCAGATACCGCAACAGCTTCCACAGGCTGAAACCATGTGCGCGGCAAATGCTGCCCAGCACTACGAAGACGAAGAAGGCGCAGGCGATATACAAAGTCATGATCAGCTTGGCCAGTGAGCCCAACGACGTGATGCCGTACTGCCCCACCGTGAAGGCCAAGGCCCCGAAAGCGCCGATCGGAGCGAAACGCATCAGGTAGGAGAAAATCTTGAAGACCATGTGCGAAGCTGATTCCAAGACCTCCAGCACCGGCTTGCCGCGCTCGCCCAAGGACGACAGGGCAAAACCGCAGAGCACCGCGATAAACAGCACCGGCAACACCTCGCCTTTATTGAAGGCGCCGATGAAGGTGTCGGGAATGATGTGCATGAAGAAGTCCACCACGCTCAGTTTCGCGGCGGAGTCGGTGTACTGCGACAATCCTTGGGTGCTCAACTGGGTCGGGTCGATGTTCATGCCGGCACCGGGCTTGAACAGGTAGACCGACACCAGGCCGATGACCAGGCTGATCATCGTCAGCGCCAGGAACAGCAACATGGTCTTGCTCAACAAGCGCCCCAGCGAGCGCTTGTCGCTCATGCCGGCGATGCCAGTGACAATGGTGCAAAACACCACCGGCGCGATCATCATCTTGATCAACTTGATGAAGGCATCACCCAGCGGCTTCAAGGCAATCGCCTGTTGCGACCAGAAGTGCCCAACGATAACGCCCAGCAGTACGGCGCAGATGATCTGGAAGTAGAGCGATTTAACAACTTTCATGGCATCACCCATTTTTAGAATTGTTCTGATGCAAACGACCCTGACTGTCTGGACTATCCGGCCAGCCGGTGGGGCGCCGTGGCGTAGACGAAACCTGAGAAAAGCCGGCGCGCGGTACGCACCACCGAGGCGCGAATGGTCTCACCCTTCTCGCCGGTGTAAGACAACACGACATCGATGCCGCCGCTGGGGTGCTCGATACGAACCTGCTGCAAGCGCGGCTCGCCGATGGTGCCGAGCAACTGCGCAACGACGCTGCCCTCGGTCACGCACGCGGTGGCCAAGCCGATGGAGCCGGTGATCGCCAGGGCACGGTGACAGTTGTGCGGCATGAAATAACGCACCTGGACCGTCCCGCCAGACTTGGCTGGAGATACCAGTACCGGCTTGGGAATGACCTTGTCACTGACATCACCCAAGCCCATGGCCAGGCCGGCTTTCAGCCGCAGGGACTCCAGGCGCTGCAGGAAGGCCTTATCGGCGTCCAGTTCAGCGGGGCTTTCATCGCCACGCTTGCCAAGCTGACTGGCCTGGATGATCACCATCGGCATCGCCATGTCGATACAGGTCACCGGGATGCCATCGATCAAGTCCTGGACTTGTCCGGTCGGGAAGAGCTTCCCCGTCTTGCTGCCCGCTGCATCGAGAAAGGTCAGTTGCACCGGAGCGGCTGTGCCGGGCACGCCGTCGATGGCGGTGTCGCCTTCATAGCTGACCTTGCCTTCCGGCGTTTGCACGTCGGAATTCACGAAGGTCCCGGTATTGAGGTTGCGAATACGCACCCGGGTCAGGTCACCGGACGGCTTGACCAATCCCTGCTCGATGGCGAATGGGCCGACGGCGCAAAGCATGTTGCCGCAGTTGGGGGCGGTATCGACCCGACGCTGGGAAACCATGACCTGGACGAACAAATAATCGACATCAGCGTCAGGGTGCAGCGATGGACTGACGATCGCCACTTTGCTGGTTTGCGGACTGCCGCCACCGATGCCGTCGATTTCCAGCTCATGGCCGGAGCCCATCAGGTTGAGCAGCAGCTCATCACGTTCGGCGATGGCGACCGGCAGATCCCAGGCGAGAAATACCGGGCCTTTGGACGTACCACCGCGCATTAGCACACAAGGAATTCGCTGCATGTTCACTAACTCTTGTTGATCAATCTGGATAATTGATGCTCTGGACACAAGAGTGGCAGGGTTTGAAAAGTGTTTCCAATGCAAAGATCAGAGCGATTATTGCGTTTCACAAATGAATTACTTTACGATGATTGCCATCGCGCACTGCCTTTCTTCCAGTGAGATAGCACATGGAATATGAGCTTCAAGACATACGATCTTTCGTGAAAATCGCCGAACTGGGCAGTTTCCACGAAGCCGCCGATGCGCTGCACCTGTCGCAACCGGCGTTGAGCCGGCGGATGAAAAAACTTGAGGAAGGCCTGGGAACCGCATTGCTCGATCGCACGACCCGCAAGGTCAGCCTGACAAGCGTCGGGCGTGATTTCCTGCCCAAGGCGCGGCGCCTGCTGGATGATTTCGATGACTCGATTCTCAACATCCGCGAGCTGGCGGAGCGCCAGATCGGCCGGGTGACCTTGGCGTGCATCCCCACGGCGGCCTTCTATTTCCTGCCTTCGGTGATTCGCCTCTATAACGAGCGCTACCCGAAAATCCGCATCCGTCTGCTCGACCTCAGTGCCAACGAAGGGCTCGAAGCTGTATTGCGCGGCGAAGCCGACTTCGGCATCAACATGATGAGCGGCCAGCACCCGGACATCGAGTTCGTGCCCCTGGTCAACGAACCCTTTGTGCTGGCCTGCCGGCGCGATCATGAACTGGCTGAACGCAGCGCGGTTACCTGGTCGGAACTCAGTGATTATCGGCTGATCGGCGTTGGTCGCCTGAGCGGCAACCGCATGCTGCTGGACCACGCACTGTCGGGCCTGAGCTGGCGCCCGCAATGGTTTTACGAAGTGCAGCACTTGTCGACGTCGTTGGGGCTGGTCGAGGCTGGCCTTGGCGTGTCGGCGATGCCCAGCCTGGCAATGCCGGCCGGGGATCATCCAACGCTGGTCAGCGTGCCGCTGATCGAGCCGGTGGTAAACCGCTCGCTGGGCCTGGTCTACCGCCGGGGCGCCTCGCTCTCCCCTGCTGCGGAGAAGTTCGTCTCGATCCTGCTTGAGCAGTGGCCGCAATGAAGCGAAAGCCTCCACACCGCCGACGCGGCGAGGCTGATCAACGCGCCTAGCAGGCAGACCGCCATCCACCCCCACAGCGCATAAACCTGGGTCGCGGTCGCCGCGCCCAGTGCGATCAGGGAGGTCCGGCGAAAGCCCCGCACATTGGTCGTCACTCAAGGAACACGATGCCCCCTGTAGGAGCTGCCGAAGGCTGCGATCTTTTGATCTTTCCCTGGGGATTCATGTGTCAGGGGAAAGATCGCAGCCTCGCTTCGCTCGACAGCTCACGAGTGCATGCGCCCCCACCAGGATGCTTTCCCGAGACATTGACCGGACTTGCGATCCTTTTTTCAGATGGAAAACGCGACGCACTCGACGACATTCGCCGCTTCAGCGAATTTCAAAAGAGCCTGGGCGTGGCCAAGAACATTCTGGCTTCGCGACTCAAAGCGTTGGTCGAGGTCGGGGGGGCGACCCGCATCAGATGAACCGTGGAACAACTGCAGGCGATCCTGGGGCGTCCGTTGCGCACCTACGACAACTTCGTCCGCGAGACCATTGCCGGGGTTTGAACAGCTGGAGCGAGGAAGCGGGTTCGAATCATGTAGAGAGGCCTACTCCTCGGCAGGCCTCATATGAAAAATCGTATAAGGCAGGATCAGCGTATCGGCGACGATGCTGAAAGGAAGGTCGACGACGGCAAACGGTGCCAGCGCGCGTAAATACACGTCGTTGTCATTCGTCGAGATTTCGTTGGCCTTGGCGCACCCGCCCAGCATCGGCTTCGGTGCAGCCATTCTGGCGATGCGTCGGCCCACCGCTTAGGAAATACTTTCACGTACCCTGTACCAGGTATTCCGTGAGGGTCGCCGCACACGCAACGATTCCTTCATGGAGCACCATTTCAAACCCATGGGTATTCTCCGTTGGAATGGCGATGCACCCCACTCGCGCCGCCACTCCAGCGCTCATGATGGCACTGGCGTCGGAGGCGAAATCCACCAGAAGGGCAACTTGTGGGTCATATCCCGAGCGCTGTGCTGCCTTGATCAGGGCGTCCACGACAGAGCGGGTGTAATAGCCTTTCTGGTCCCCGGTATTGATGATCGGGTCTGCCGATAAAACCGTTCCGTACTCTTCCAGTACTGGCCCCACCTCTACAGCAATGGTGGTGTCCCCCGGCACGCGGGCAGCGGCATAGAGCGCACCGGCGTTGGATTCCTCCTCAAGCGTCGTGCAGACGAACCAGACGTCTTGCTTGAGCTCATGCCGGCGGTTTTTCAAGTGCTGTGCTGTTGTGATCAGTGCCGCCAAGGGCGCCCTGTCATCCAGGAAGTGGGCGGCGACTGAATCTTTCACTAAGAACGGCTGACGCCAGTGCCGGCTAAGCACCACGCGTACGCCGGGTCGGACACCGGCTTGGGCCAGTTCCTGCGGCGAACATCGGGTGATGACATGGACATCGCTCCACTTCACTGCCCCCGAAAGGACATCGCGCCCCTGCGCCGAACCACCACTGTTGTGCATGGAGCCATAAGACAGTACGCCGGGCAGGTATTGGGTATCGCCAAGTATGTCTACCGGACAAACGCCGAAGCAAATGGGCTGGGCACCGCCCAGTGCCACGACCTCCAGATTACCGTCGTGCCTTACTTTCTTCACGATCATGGCAATTTCATCAAGGTGAGCCATGACCCTGATGGGCGGTGCTTGCGAAGAATCACCCATAGCCTTGATCAGGCCCCTGACATTGCCTGCCTCGTCGACAGATATCTCATCGCAGTGCTTGCCCAGCTCCCTGACGCATATTTCCCGAACCTCGTCTTCCTGCCCGCCGGGACCGCGGGCCAGGAGCAATTCTTCGAGCAAGGGCTGAATGTCCATTGAAGGCATCGGTTCTTTTCCTGTCACGACGCTTGAAAAGCGTAGACCGCCTCCTCTGTTCATCCGTTCAAATTCGGCAGACGCCCAGGCACGAGGGGCAGATCCAATTCAGTACACAGGCCAGGTTTCAACAATCTTCCCGCCGCGCACGGCCAGCAAATCGCCAAATTGCAGCAGCACGGATTCCGTCTGGGTCGGTCGTAAAAACACCTGGTCTTCAACATTCAGCCCTACGGTGGGTGAGCCGTTGACCATTTCCTGATTGGGGCTGCGACCATAGAGCGTGACGGATTGCTTGACCACATTGATATTGTGATCGAGCCGGTCGAGGTCAATCAGCATCACGGGGCACATCGGCCCACGGATTTTCAGCGCCTGGTTCAGCGCGCGGAAGTATTCGTCGTAAGGCTGCCCCGATCACTCGGACGTTGCAATGAACCGTGTGATGGCTGCCACTACATCAGCGCCTCGTTCAAGGTAGGGCACATGCCCGGAGTCCTCGATGAACTCGCCGCGCGCATCGGGCAGTTGCTGGAGCAGGTTCTCCAGGGTCGCCGGCAGGAATACCTGGTCATGCCGCCCCCAGATCACGAGCGTCTTCGAAGCAATTTGTGGCAGCCGCTCGAGCAGCACGTCCAGGCCCTCCCGGCGCAAATCCTCGACGACCCGCTGCACCGCGGCAAACCTCGACCTGCCGCTGGCCGCCATGGCCTTGGCCAAGCGCCCTCCTACCTCGGGCGGCGCCTTGAACACCAGGTTCCAGAAGTGCTTCATCTCTTCGACCGTACGATAGCCAAACACCGTCCCCGCCCCTTGCAGGCTGGCCTTTAATGTGGGACCTAGCGCTTGCTCGCCCAGACCGGCAGGCGCCAGCAAGACCAGGTGGCTGACACGCTGCGGATGTTTGGCGGCATACAGGCCGGCCACGCACCCACCCAAAGAGCTGCCGACCAGCACGAAGGGGCCCTCGACGAGCGTTTCCAGCAAGCCTTCGAGCTCCGCCAGCATTGCTTGTGGTCCAAAGCCTGCACCCGCCTCGTACACGGATTGGCCATGCCCCGGCAAGTCGACGAAAACGCAATGGTTATGGCGCGCCATGCCCAGCATCGCAGGGCCCCACTGATCTTTGCTCGCGCCCAGGCCATGGAGCATGACCAGCGTCGTCCGCGGGTGCCGTGCAGGGCTTTGCAGATAAGCCAGGCGCCCATTCGTACCGGTGTGCCAGCGCAGCTTCAAACCGAACTGCCAGCGGTGGACCAGGCGCAAGGTGCCGAGCAGCAGTCGATCAACGCGGTTCATCCGCCACTCCTTGTCCTTTGCTACCGGTCTTGAGGAAGAATCTTGCCGGCAGGCGCAGTTGGCATAGCGCCACACCTGACAGCGTCAACACGGCGCCGATCACCAGGCGCTGGCTGAAACCTTCGGCGAGCATGACCTGGCTGACAGCAATCGCGAACACCGGCACCAGGAGCAGGTACGGGCTCAGTTGCTGCATCGAGTTGCGGCCGAGCAACCAGAACCACAGGCCGAACCCCAACAGACCGCCACTGAGCGCGGTGTAGAGCACCGCCCACCACGCTTGGGCGCTGGCCGTGTAGACGCGTGCCCATTGCTCGCCTTCCTGGACAAAGGACCACAGCAACAGTTGCGGTGCGGCGATGACCGCCGTCCAGGCACTCAAGGCCAGCGGATCCAGGGGCCCGAGACGCTTGGTCAACACTGACCCGGCAGCGAATGCCAAGGCCGCCAGCGCCACCAGCAACATACCGATGAAGGTCCCACCCGCCGATGGCGTGGCCAGTAGCACCAGGACACCGGCGAACGCCAGCAGGATGCCCGCCAGGAGCCGCAGTTTCAGGACTTCGCCCAATAACGCGAATGCCAGGACGAGGGTAAACGGTGCCGCCAGTTGATAGATGATCGCCGAGGTAGAGGCGTCTACCCGGGCGATACCGCAATACAGCAAACCGAAATGCAAGGTCCCGGTAATCGTGGCGATCAGGGCCACGGACGCGAACTGTTCACGCTTGACGCGCTTGAGCAGCGGCAGCAGAAACAGCGCCATGATCGCGTAGCGCATGGCGACCATGAGGATAGGCGGCAACTCGGCGCCGCCGATTTTCACTGCGGTAACCTGCGCGCCCCAGAGAAACGCGACCAGTAACGCGAGCAATGAATCTTTCAATGGCATGACAGTTATCCCTTCTGAAATTGAATGGGCCGCAGGATTCTTTCCGGCTTGCCCGTCGCAAGTGCCGGGGGGTTAAGTCGACAGTGATGCTCGCAGAGCCGATCGAGTGTCTCGCGCAGGGCCTGTTCCGCTTCGGGATCGTGGGCCAGTTGGGTCTGGAAGCACGGCGGAAATCCCGAGCCGACCAGAATCATTTTGTTGAGCAGCACGTTCAGCGCGACCTGGGAGAAAACCGCCGTGTGTCCATAGCGTCGGCCGACGACCGCAATCGCCGCGAGCTTGTCGCGCAGCGGACGCTCCCGTGGCCGCAGGAAGCCATAGCCGACTCGTTCCAGAAACGCCTGGAAGCGGCTGTTGGTGCCGTAGGCGTGCATGACGGGGAGATAGAGCACCGCATCGGCGCGATCCAGCCGCGCCACCAACTGCCCGACATCGTCCTGCACTTGGCAGTCCTGGTCGGAACAGGCGTTGTCGGCGTCGCAGTAGTCGATCCGGTAATCCTTGAGCCAGATGTCATCGACCGCGACCTCCTCGCCCAGGTGGCGGCGCACCAGCGCCACCACCCGTGCACTGACACCACCAGGTCGGCTTGACCCGACAATGATGGTCAGATTCATGATTCAGGACGCCTCCCGCAACCCTTCTTCGCCAGCCAGGTAGGCACGCAAAGCCTCTTCCATCAACTGCCCGGTCAGCCACAACGTGACGCGGGCCACTTCCTTGATCTGGCGACGATCCTCCTCGGTCTTCACCGCACGCTGCATCGCCATACGCACTTCCTCGGCGTGCTTCTCGTCGATGGTCGAGTGGGCGACGAAGAAGGTCATCTGCTCATCCTTCAAGCCCAGGTCGGCACGGAACCGCTCCAGGATCGGTTGGATGTGCTCGTAGACGTCCTCGGCCCAGTAGCTGTAGCCCAGGCGAGCGATCGGCCCCTTGCGGATAGCCACATCGTTGAGAAAGGCGATCAGTGCCTGGGTCGGCGCCAGGGGCGCCGGCATGGCCTGCGGCAGCAGCCCGACCGACTCCAGGTCACGCAGCACCATGCGCTCGTGGCCCAACTCTTCCAAGGCGTGCTTGTAGACGAAGCGCAACAGCGTCGTGTCCTCTGGATCGGCACTGTAGGCACAGGCGGCCTGGTTCACCGAGTTGTAGCGGGTGTAGTGGTAGACCTGCAGCATGAGCTGTTGGTAGAGGGCTGGCGGCGTCGGGTTGTCCAGGCTGAATTTCCAGTAGGCGCCCTGCTTGATCTGGGCCCAGCCCGCTTCGACGATAGCGTCGAGTTCCTTGAAGAATGCTTGCATTTCAATTGGCTCCTTTAACATTGAGGTAAACACTTTCGAGTTCCAGGTACACGAGGCTGTAGCGCCGCTCGACCTGTTCCCCGGTCCAGGTAACGTCATCCACCAGCACGCGCCCGCCCAGGCCGACATAGAGCGCAGCCAATTGGCCGCGGCACAGTGCCGAGATGAATCGCAGGTGGGTGTTGGCTTTCAGCCAAATGGCCGCTTGCAGGAGAAACAGGCGCAGGTGCCGCCCGCCCCGGTATCGCTCGTCCAGCACCAGGCGATTGGCATCGAAGGCATCCGTCGATTGTTCGAAATAGGCCTGCACGTCGACCGCTCGCTCGACGAAGCTCAGGCCATGCCCCAGCGGGGTGACGCGCAACGTCCCGACCACTTCGTCCTTGTCCAGGTAGACCAGGTGATAGGACAAGGCATCACGCACCTGCTCCCTTCGCTCGAAGTCATCCTCCCGTGCCGGGTTGGTCCCCAGGTAGCGACTCCTGAGGTGCCTGACGGACTCGAACAGCTCATTGGCGTGGTCGATCACGCGAACAGACAGGCTCATCGCTGACCTCACTGGCCTTGACGCTGGTCGACGATGCGCGCTTCTTTCCAGCTGAACCAACTGCCAAGGTTCACGTGCTCGGCCAGATCGCCCACCACCATGACCGTGGCATCGACCCCCAGCCGTTCGCGCAGGCGCTCCTTGATCAGCAGCACCAGGCGCCCACGATCGCCCTCGAAGAAGCGCGACATTTCCAGCTTGGCGATGACGGTGTCGCGATCATTGGCGCGACTGAGGATGATCTGGTAGCCAAGGCATTGTTCGACGCCTTCAAGCAGCGCCTGCTCGATCTGTGCGGCCGAGAAGGCGCGATCGTTCAGTTGCACGGCATCCTTCACCCGACCGACGACCTTGACGGTCTGGCGCATCGATTGCCCATAGCCGGGGCGCGACTGGATCGAGACCAGGTCGCCCGTGCGGTAGCGAATCAACGGCTTGCTGCCAGGGATCAGCATGGTCACGCACAACTCACCGTCGCCGGTGTCGCCCAGGCTTTCCCCGGATTTGGGATCGAGCACTTCGATGATGTAGTTGAGGCGATGAGGCACCAACTGGTCGTTGGCGTTGCAGGCCGCGATGATCATCGCCTCCTGGGAGCCATACAGGCTGTTGTAGGCCTGCGCGCCCCACAGGCTGTAGAGGTTGTTCTTCAACGCAGGCGTGCACAGCTCGCCGCTCATCATGAACGCACGCAGGGCGAAGTCCTCGCGTGGGTTCAAGCCTTGGCGCTCGGCTTCCTTGGCCATGGCCAGCAACAGCCCCGGCGCCGATGCGAGCACGCCGATCCGCAGGTCCTTGAGCAGTTGCAGTGCCTTGGGCCAACCGATCACCGGCGAGTGCGGCCAGATCTTGGCATTGCACAGGTCGAGCTGGGTGCAGACATCGCCCAGGGTGTCACCAAAGGAATGGACCTCGGTTGGCCCCATGATGCCGACCACGGTCTTTTCGCCCGGAAAATGCTTTTCGATCACGGCCTGGTAGGCCATCGCCAGCTGGCGATTGCTCGCATAGCTTTCCTTGCGGTCCCGCGGGCATGGCGTGGCGGGCCCGGTGGTCCCCGTGGTCTCGTAATAGAAGATGCTGTCTTCCAGCGGGCCGGACAAGATGTCGAAGCCTGCCTCGCGCAGATCATCCTTGGTCGTGAATGGCAAGGTGGCGAGCTCATCCAAGGTCAGCGAACGCTCGTCGACCTGGGCAAGGTGCCTGGAATAGAACGGCGAAGACCGCTTCACGTGGCCGATCACTTCCCGTAACTGTTCCTGGTGCCAGGCCGCCAGCGCCGTGTCGCTGAGGACGTCGGTCCAATAGGCCTGATGAATCGGATCGTACCGCTTCTTGAATGTCTCTAAATGCTCTTTCATTTCAGCCGCTCAGGTTTGATGGGTTACTGGAACTCAACGGCCGCTACGTTAGTAACAGAACTTACAAATACCCAGCTGCGCTATTGCACAGTTGTGCGCGCACCCGTTTCTTGTTAAAAGCACGCGCGGTTACATACGCGTAGGGATAGCGCTTCGCCCCGTCGCTATTCAGAAATGCATGAAAGATTAATATTCCCTCAGCAGTTGACAGCCCTAGGGCACGCTGGTAATTTCGCCGCACTGCCAATTATTCCCGCAGTGCTTAGCCAAGACTGGGATGTCTAAAAATGTACTATCACCTTTCTGCTATCAGTTCCTCCCACAGCTATCCCGACAGCTGTTCCCGGGCCATTCTGGCCATCTTCAAAAGCAATATCTGGCGTCGCTAATCCAGCGAAGACCGGAGCCTGTCTGCTGCTTGCCAGCAACGTCCTGATCTTTCCCCACTGAATCGAAGGCGCTCGCGCCTTGTGCCCTGCGCTTCGCCTGGCTGCAATCCATTGCACGCCTCGTAGTGCGCACGACATGAAAAGCGTCCGCCCCGTCTATTCAGGATATCCGTCAACACGTATTTAAAGTGCCTGCGCGCTTTATATTCCCGTGGCGCTCTCTTAATGGAGTGCCTGAATCGTTGCACCTTGAAAATGGTATTAACCGTGAATAAAAATTTAATTGGCGTGAATGTTCTTCGTCGCGAAGAACGTCGACCTACGGATGCACTTGGCATATATGCAAATGCATTGGAACAACTGGGTCGCGAGTCTGTTTTCATTCTTGAATCACTGTCCGGCCCAAGCCGCGATCGCCGGGCGACGATCATCGGCCTCGAACCGCTTTTCGAAGTGTGTATCGATGAGGGCCAGGCCCAACTGCGAGGCTGCCCCGCCCTGTGTGAACATTTGTCCGCCAGCCTGCGGCAAGCGGGCATGCAGGTCGATCAGGAACACAAGATCCATCTACCCGACAGCGAGGCAGCGTGGAACCTGCTCCGGGCTATCCAGGCAACGTTCCAGCCTGCGTCCAATGCCCCTGCCAGCCTGGCCTTCTTCGGCTATTTCTCCTACGACTGCGTTCGCCTGATCGAGCGACTTCCCGATCTGGCCAAACAGACCTACGACTACCCGCTCATTGCCCTGTCGGTCTATCAGACCCTGGTTTATTTCCACAGCAACGGCATCGTCGAAACCCTGATCAACAACCACGATCTGTGGTCACCCCGTACGTTGGAGGACTACCCTTTCCTGAGCACAACCCCGGCATCCGAGGCGCTGGCTCCACTACCGTACCCTGAGGCCTTCGAGGAAGAGCGCACGGTGACGCCGGAGCAATTCGTCGAGCGTGTCGAAGTGGCGATGGAGCACATCCGCGCCGGCGACGTCTACCAGATCCAGCTCGGCCATGAGATTCGCATCCGCTCGCAGGTTTCGCCGTTCGATGTGTACCAGAACCTGCGCCTGCGCAACCCTTCCCCCTATATGTACCTGGCCCACGTGGGCGGCATCGACCTGATCGGCGCCAGTCCCGAGCTGTTCGTCAGGATCAAGGACGACTTGATCGAGATGCGCCCGATCGCCGGCACCGTGGGCAAGAAGCCTGGCGTCGATCCGACTGAATTGGTCCTGGAGCTGACCCGCTCCGAGAAGGAGCGCGCCGAACACCTGATGCTCATCGACCTGTGTCGCAACGATATCGGTCGCGTGTGCCAGGCCGGCTCGCTGGAAGTCGATGAGTTCATGCTGGTGGAAGAGTACTCGCACCTCTACCACATGGTGTCGAACGTTCGCGGCTTGCTGCGCCCGGGCCTGGATGCCTACGACGTGATCAAGGCATCGTTCCCCGCGGGCACCATGTCCGGCGCGCCCAAGGTCAGGGCGATGGAGCTGATCGAGGGGATGGAGAGCAACCGCCGCGGCATTTATGCCGGGGCCCTTGGCCTGGTCGGCTTCGATGGCAGCGTCAACACCGCCTTGTGCATTCGCTCCACGGTCTTCGACGAGGGTACGTACCACTTGCGTGCATCCGCCGGCGTGGTGGCCGATTCGGTACCTGAACTTGAGTGGAAAGAGACGCTGTACAAGATGGGTTCCGTCTACCGGGCGGTGACCGGCCAGGAGATCGCACTGTGAAAGTATTCTTGATCGACGCCTATGACAGCTTCGTCTTCATCATCAGCCAGTACCTGGAACAACTGGGGCTGGAAACCCACGTCGAGCGTCACGACGTACCAGACCTCATCCAGCGCATTGAAGCGTTCTCGCCGGATTTCTGCGTGCTGGGCCCTGGGCCCGGGCATCCGGCCGATGTGGGCTACATCGAAGTGATCAAGCACTTTCAGGGGCGCCTGCCGTTGTTGGGCGTGTGCCTGGGTCACCAGGCCATCGGCCTGGCCTTCGGTGCCCAGGTTTGCCGGGCTCCGCACGTGATGCATGGCAAGGTGAGCACGATCGAGAACGATGGCAAGGGCGTCTATGACCACACGCAAGCACAGGCGATACGGGCGACCCGCTACCACTCGTTGATGATCAGCGACCAGCCGTTACCCGACTGCCTGGAGATCACCTCCAGGTCCACGGACGACGGCTATGTCATGGGCGTGCGCCATCGCCACCTGCCGGTGGAGGGCGTGCAGTTCCACCCAGAAAGCATCCTCACCGAAAACGGCCTGGACCTGTTCCGCAGTTTCATCCGGTGTTACGTGCACAAGTAATCCACTCGGAAGGGGCATGCGCCCCTTCTTTCCCGTGCTCCGACTGCTTCATTCCTGCTAGAACTAGAGCGATCCGTTTATGGACAAACACCACTCCCCCGCCTGCGGCCGGACCCAGGCCGAGCGTGCCGCTACGCTGACCGCCTTCACGAGCCTCGCCAAGGATGCCAACCGTTGCGATTGGGAGCGCCTGTTGAACAAAGTGCTGCGCCAACTCGGCTTCGGCAGCTACCTCATCAGCCTGGGGCCGATAGCGCCCAGGGATACCGACCCCCTCGCCGGCCTCATCACCACCTTTCCCAAACACTGGCTGGAACACTACCGCTGTGACGGGCTGATCGAGATCGACCCGATCCTCAGGCACTGTCGACGCGAACTGGTGCCGCTTTTCTGGGACAGCGAACGACGGCGCGCCCGGGGACGCTCCCGGCACTTCTGGGAGCAACGCGAGCAACACGGCCTGCGAAGCGGCGTGAGTATCCCGCTGCGCTACGAAATGCTCAGGGGAACCCTGAGCGTGGCCTTCGACGACACACAGATCACCGAACAGAAGGGATTTTCCAACCCCGCCGTTTATCAACTGTTCATGCTCATTCCCTACCTGCTCGCCGGGATACGACATCAGTTGCACCGGCCTGCCCAACCGCGCCAGGACCTGACGCCCAAGGAAATGGACTGCCTGTACTGGGCCAGCGAAGGCAAGACCACCTGGGAAATCAGCCACATCCTGACCTGTTCCGAACGCACCATCGATTTCCACCTGCTCAATGCGCGACGCAAGCTGGGTTCGGTAAGCCGCCAACAGGCCGTCAGTGCTGCGGTGGCCTGTGGGTTGGTCATGCCGACCGCTGGAAGCGTGCGCGATAGCGACCGGGGCTTTCGCCGGTCCATTTCTTGAAGGCACGATGGAAGGCGCTGGGCTCCTGAAAGCCAGTCCGCTCGGCGATGTCACTGATGCTGCTGTCGGTCTGGCGCAGCAGCTCGACGGCCAGCCCACGGCGGACCTCGTCCTTGATTTCCTGGAACGAACTCCCTTCGCGCTCCAAGCGTCGACGCAAGGTGCTGGGACTCATCCGCAGGTCACTGGCGAAGGCTTCCAGGGTGGGCCACTGGCTGTAATGGCTGTGGCGCAGGCACTGATGAAGCCGGGTAGCCAGGCCATGCTGATTGCGAAAACGGATCACCAGCCATTGAGGCGCACTGCGCAGAAATACCTTGAGGGAGGCCAGGTCCTGAACAACTGGCAAGCGCAGGTAGCGGCTGGCGAATTCGATTTCCGTGCGCTCGGCGCCAAAGCTCAGGTTGGGGCCCCAGAGCAACGCATCGTCACTGAGGGACAGGCGCGACTGACGAAAGTCCGCGCGATCGATGGGAATGCGCCGCCCGCCCAACCAGCACAGCAGGCTGATCATCAGCACAAGGAACGTTTCCTCACCAAAACGGCAGGCAACGGGATCCGCCGAGCACGTTTGTAGACTGATCACCGCCCTTTTGCCGCGCACGCTGAGGCTGCCGCGAAAATCCCGCAGGAACAATCCGAAGTTGCCCAGGCACTGGCGCAGGGCCTTGCCCAGGTCGGGCTCCTGAATCAACCCCCGGCAAATCAGGGCAAAACTGCCGACCGGCATGCCGTGGGAATCCAGCTGGAAGAACTCGTCCTGCAGTTCGCGAATCTGAATCAGCCACAACGCGGCAAATGCACTCGCTGAAACCCTGGCCTCAGGCTGCCCCAGCAACGCCGGGTCGATGCCGGCCTCGGCCAGTATCGCCGCCAGCCGTTGAGGCTGGTCCCGCAGCGCATGGATCATGGTGTGCACGAAGTAGACCGCGACCGAATCCTTTTCCCGCATAAACCCAGTTTCCCCCACTTCCCCGATGGCAAAAAACGCCAGCATCGCTGAACAGTTATGGCATAGGCCCACCCAACGGCGACCTCTAGACTGGCGGCATTAAGGGGGCACGGCGCACCATCTGTCGAGCCCCTCCGGCGGACCGCGTCCAGGGCCGGCCAGTGGCTGCACGCTGGGGCGCGCTTGAAAAAGGAAACACCCCACATGCATCTGCACACAATCGGCGTGATCGGCGCCGGCACCATGGGCAACGGCATTGCACAGGTCTGCGCCCTGGCCGGCTTCGAAGTGACCTTGCTGGACATTTCCACCAGCGCCCTGGAAAAAGCCCTCGCCACCGTGGCCAAGAACCTCGACCGGCAAATCGCCAAGCAGACCCTGAGCCAAGCGCAGAAGAACCTCGCCCTGGACAAGATTCGCACCAGCACCGACTACGCCAGCCTGGCCGGCGCACAAATGGTGATCGAGGCCGCCACCGAGAACCTCGACCTGAAACTGCGACTGCTGCAACAGGTCGCATCTCAAGTCGGCAGCGACTGCGTGATCGCGTCCAACACCTCCTCCCTCTCGATCACCCAACTGGCCGCCGGCGTCAGTCATCCAGAGCGTTTTATCGGCCTGCACTTCTTCAACCCGGTGCCGGTGATGGGCCTGATCGAAGTGATTCGTGGCCTGCAGACCCACGACGCGACCCACGCCCTGGCCCTGGAAATGGCCCGGCGACTGGGCAAGACCGCGATCACTGCCGGCAACCGCCCAGGCTTCGTGGTCAACCGGATCCTGGTGCCGATGATCAACGAAGCCATCCTGGTCTTCCAGGAAGGCCTGGCCAGCGCCGAAGATATCGACGCGGGCATGCGCCTGGGCTGCAACCAGCCCATCGGGCCGCTGGCACTGGCGGACCTGATCGGCCTGGACACCTTGCTGGCCATCCTGGAGGCCTTCTACGAAGGCTTCAACGACAGCAAATATCGCCCCGCTCCATTGCTCAAGGAAATGGTCGCCGCCGGCTACCTGGGACGCAAGTCCGGGCGGGGTTTCCATGCCTATGGCTGAGCGTTGCTCACGCTTCGCCGAAAGCCGGGACAAGGCCCTGGAACTGTTCGCCAGCAAGGGCTTCGGCCAGGTCGGCATGCGGGAGCTGGCGAGCCACCTGGGGCTGACACCCGGCTCGCTGTATCACCATTACCCAAGCAAGCAGCACCTGCTGGCCGATCTGATCGAGGAGTTTTTCGAAGAGCTGCTGGCCACGCTCGGACGCATTGAACAGCAACCCCGGGACAAGCGCGGCAACCTGCAACGGTTGATCCGCATTCACCTCAAGCTGCACCGGGAGATGCCCTGGCATTTTCGCCTGGTGGAGCGCGACAGCGGGTGCCTCAACCTCGAGCAACAACAGCGGGTGCAGCATTTACGCGAGCAATACGAACGGCAGCTGTTGCTGATGCTGGGTGCTCCTCGGCGCCTCCCCTCCCGGGCAATAGCCGCGGCCGGCCACGCCATTGCCAGCCTGCTCAACAGCGCGCCCAGTTGGCTGGCGCACCAACCCCTGGAGCAGCACGAACATGATGAGTTGCTGGAGAACCTGCTCGCTGGTGCCATAGAACGGGTGTTGGCGTCCAAGATCGCCGCCGAACCGACATTGCGCGTCACCGCGGCCTGAGCCAAGCCATCAGCGCAGCTGCAACGGATCGACCAGGCCTGCGACAATCGCCATGCCCACCAGCTGCGGCAGGTTCTCGGCGCCCATGCGCTTCATGACCCGGGAACGATAGAGGTCGATGGTCCTGACATTGACCCCAAGCTGATCGGCGATTTCCCGGTTGGTGTAGCCCTGGACCAGAGGCAGCAACACGTCGTTTTCCCTCGGGGTCAAGCTCTGTAGCCGCGCCTGCACTCGCGCCTGGCCCGCGCTGACGGTCTGGCTGTCGTCGGCCAGGCTCAAGGCCTGTTGCACGCTGTCGAGCAGCAACTGTTCGTTGTAGGGCTTTTCGATGAAATCATGGGCCCCGGCCTTGAACGCCCGCACCACAATCGGCACATCGGCATGCCCACTGACGAAGATCACCGGCAGGCGCAGCCCGCGGTTGCGCATCTCTTCCTGTACGTTGAGCCCCCCCATGCCTGGCATGCGCACATCCAGCAGCACGCACCCATTGAGCGGGTTGTCGCAAGCCTCGAGAAACTCCCGGCCACTGGTGAACGAGAGGGCCTTGAGGCCCACGGACTCCAGCAGCCAGACTGTCGAGTCGAGCATGCCTTGGTCATCGTCGACCACATACACCACCTGCTGCGCCACACTCACCATTGTTTTACTCCTCTTGTTGTCGGGCCAAGCCGGCCAGGGTCGGCGCCGGCAAGTTGCAGCGCATCTGCAAGCCCACGGCCAAAGGCCGGGCCTGCAACTCGCCACCAAAACCTTCGATGATGCTGCGACTCATGGACAGCCCCAACCCCAAGCCGTTGACCTTGCTGGAATAGAACGGGGTGAAAATCTGCTCCAGTTGCGCCGTCGGCACGCCGTGTCCCTGGTCGCTGACGCTGACCTGCATCCCGCCGTCAGCCCCAGGCTCGACCGCCAGGACGATCTGTGACGGCTGGCCGGGATGAGCCTCGCGATTGGCCTCGATGGCGTTGCGCAGCAGGTTGAGCAGCACCTGCTCCAGCAACACCCGGTCGGCGTAGACCAGCGGCAGATTATCCGGCAACCGCTCCACGATCTCCACCTGGCAACTGTTCGCTTCCCAGAGGCACAGGCGCGTGGTTGCCCGGGCAACGTCACTGAGGTCCAAGGCCTCCATGCGGCGGCGGCCTTTACGCAGGAAGGCGCGCAGACGCTTGATCACCTCCGATGCGTGATTGGCGTGCACGGCGATTCGCTCCAGCCCCTGGGCCACCTTTTCGGCGGCCTCGGAATGACTGCCCAGGGTCTGCAAATAGCGCTGGCTGGCGTTGGCATAATTGACCACCGCCGCCAGTGGCTGATTCATCTCATGGGCAATGCCCGAGGCCAGTTCACCAAGGGTCACCAGGCGCGCCGTGTGGGCCAGTTCGTCTTGATGATGACGCTGCTGGGCTTCACGCAACTCCCGTTCGGACTGGTCATGGGCCACCAGCGAATAGAAACGCTCGCCACTGGCCGCGCGATGGGCCAGAAGCATCAGCGACACCGGCACCGAAGCACCTCCGGCCGGCGGTTGCAGCCGAGCCTCGATGCTCCAGCGGCCGCTGCGCTCGGCATAATCCCAGCCCTCCTGTTCCAGGCTGTCCAGCACCTCGGCGCTGAGAAAGGCATCCAGCATTGGCAGGCTGTGTTGCGCATCCAGTCCAAGGGTGCGGCGCGCCGCCGGGTTGAGGTAGGTCACCGCGCCATCGGGCTGGATGAACAGCACCGGGTCGGTGTTGGCTTCCACCACCTCTGCCAGACGACGCTTGTTTTCTTCGGCCTGGACCCGCGCGGTAATGTCCCGGGACACGCTGACCACTTCAACCACCGCGCCGGTGTAGGTTTCGCGAATGGCTCGGCACGCGGTCTCGAACCACAGGTAGTGGCCGTCGCGATGGCGAATGCGGTAGGTCATGGTGTGATAGCCGTCCTGCTCCAGGGCATCGCGGGTGCGTTGCATCAGGCCGGCCTGGTCCTGCCGGTGAAACAGCGTGTGGGCCTGGCGCCCATGCAGCTCCTGCGGCCAATAGCCGAGCAAGGTCCAAGAGGCCAGTGACGCATCGAGGAAGCAGCCGTCCGGGGTATGGCGGGAAATCAGGTCGGTGGTGTTTTCGGTGATCAGCCGGTACAGGCGTCGCGCCTTGGCCGACTCGCGCTCAGCGAGGATCTGTGCGGTGGCCTGGCGACAGCGGGCCAGCACACGATTGGCCTTGGGGTCGGGAATGAACGTCCAGATCAGGATCTGCTCGGCAACCTGCACCTCCACGTTCTCGATGGCTCGCTGCTGGGTCAGACAGGCCTGGACCAGGTGCGCGTGGCTGACCGGCAACAGGCTCGAGGCATCGGCCAACGACAGCTGTTCGAGCAGCGCCATCAGCGCCTCATTGAGCTCCAGCGGTCGGCCTCGCGAATCAAGCAATGCACTTGGCTGCGGGTCATGGCCGAGCAGCGGCGAATCGCGCAACTGGCCGCTGACACTGGCCAATAGCAGGCTCAGTAATTCGTGCACCGCCACCAGCCAGTCCTGACCCACTTCGGGCTGTAGCTCAACCAGCAGCAAGCCTTGCTGCCCCGGCTGCAGGGCCAACGCCAGGACCTGACCATGCTCGAGGGCCGCGCGGCGCAGACGACCGGCCAGCCAGCAATCGAGCTGACGCACCTGCGCCAGTTCCAGCCGCTCCTCGTCCTGCAAGCGCTGGAAAAGTGCCCGGTCACTGCTTTGCAAAGCTTCACCAAAGCCCGGCGGCAAATGCCGGGCACGGCCTTCATGCCGATAGATGCCACTTGGCGCATGCCAGCTCAGGTAGACCGCCCGGCGGATTTGCGCACAATCCTGCAAGGCCCGGCACAGGGCATCGGCACAAGCCGCCAGGGCCATGCCTTCACGTTGCAGGCGCAACCAGCCGTGCAAGCGAACGGAGGTGGAAATCATCAGAAAACCTGTCGTGAAAATAGGGCGGGCGACATATGGTACATATACTATACAACTCAGGTAGTACTTCCATATCAATCGGCAAACAGTATATAAATTCCCCCGGATAAGTCACCGAGCTTTTCCGTGGTGAACGCGCCTGTCGACAATCGCACTGCGATTGAGCTAGCACCGGCAGCCCGTGACCCCGAGAACCTCGGCCAATAGAGCTAATAATCAGCCACCGGGTACCCCAGCCATGTCCATCTACGAACAAGGTCTTGCGCCAACTGGCGTCAACCACATCGCCCTTACACCCCTGAGCTTCATCGAGCGCACCGCAAGCGTCTATCCCGATTACCCGGCCGTGATCCACGGCTCGATCCGGCGCACCTGGGCCGACACTTACAGTCGCTGCCGGCGCCTCGCCTCAGCCCTGGCCGGTCGCGGCATCGGCAAAAACGACACGGTGGCGGTCATGCTGCCGAACATTCCGGCCATGCTTGAAGCGCACTTCGGTGTGCCGATGATCGGAGCGGTGCTCAATGCCCTCAACGTACGCCTGGATGCCGAAGCCATCGCATTCATGCTGGCCCATGGCGAAGCCAAGGTGTTGATCGCCGACCGTGAGTTCCATGACGTGGTGCAAGCGGCCATCGGCATGCTCGACCACCCGCCCCTGGTGATCGACCTCGACGATCCGGAATATGGCGAAGGCCTGGCGGTCAGTGAACTGGACTACGAGGCGTTTCTTGCCGAGGGCGACCCGGACTTCACCTGGCAGTGGCCAGACGATGAATGGCAGGCCATTTCCCTGAACTACACCTCCGGCACCACCGGCAACCCCAAAGGCGTGGTGTATCACCACCGCGGCGCCTACCTCAATTCCCTCGGCAACCAGATGACGTGGGCCATGGGCAATCACCCGGTGTACCTCTGGACCTTGCCGATGTTCCACTGCAACGGCTGGTGCTATCCCTGGACCGTGACCGTCCTGGCCGGCGTCCATGTGTTCCTGCGCCGGGTCGATCCGCAAAAAATCCTCAACCTGATTCGCGAACATCAGATCACCCACCTTTGCGGTGCGCCCATTGTGCTCAATGCCCTGGTGAACATGCCCGACTCGGCCAAGGCCGCGATCGACCATCCGGTCAGTGCCATGGTTGCAGGAGCGGCACCGCCGGCCAAGGTGATTGGCGCCGTCGAGGAAATGGGCATCAAGGTCACCCACGTCTATGGCCTGACCGAAGTCTACGGGCCGGTGACCCTATGCGCCTGGCACGCGGCCTGGGATGAGCTGCCACTGGAACAGCGAGCCCAGATCAAGGCTCGCCAAGGCGTACGCTACCCGACCCTGGAAGGGGTGATGGTGGCCGATCCAAGGACCCTCGAACCAACCCCACATGACGGCCAGACCATCGGTGAGATTTTCATGCGCGGCAACACCGTGATGAAGGGCTACCTGAAAAACCCCAGCGCCACCGCCGAAGCCTTTGAAGGCGGCTGGTTCCACACCGGCGACTTGGCCGTGACCCATGCCGATGGCTATGTGGAAATCCGCGATCGGCTCAAGGACATCATCATTTCCGGTGGCGAGAACATCTCCACCATCGAACTGGAAGGCGTGCTCTATCGGCATCCGGCGGTGCTGGAAGCCGCCGTGGTGGCCCGTCCTGACGAAAAATGGGGTGAAACACCCTGCGCCTTCATCACCCTCAAATCCGACCATGCAGACGTGCGCGAAGCCGAGATCATCAGCTTCTGTCGCGAGCACCTGGCAGGTTTCAAGGTGCCACGCACGGTGGTCTTCACCCAGTTGCCCAAGACTTCCACCGGCAAGATCCAGAAGTTCGTACTGCGCGACATGGCGAAGAATCTCTAGCCCGACCGCCGAAAAAACCCAGGCATCGCTGACAGACCCGGCCTCTCACCGGCCGTCTCGTGGGCAAGCGAGCACCCGCACGTCAGCGGTGCCTGGGATTGTGATCCGTGAACCGCGCGACTGCGCCATTCCACCTCCTTTCCTTGCATGAGGTTCATTGCAATGCCCGAATTCAACGCCCCGTTGCGCGACATGCGCTTTGTCCTGCACGAAGTCTTCAACGCACCGAACCTGTGGGCCCGCCTGCCCGCGCTGGCGCATACCGTCGACGCCGCCACCGCCGATGCGATTCTCGAAGAAGCCGCCAAGGTCACCCATAGCCTGATCTTTCCACTCAACCGCAGCGGCGACGAGGAAGGTGCCCTGTGGCACGACGGCCAGGTCAGCACGCCGAGCGGTTTCAAGGCGGCGTACTCGACCTACATCGACGGCGGCTGGGTCGGTCTGAGCGGCAACCCGGCCTACGGCGGCATGGGGATGCCAAAGATGCTCGCCGTACAGTTCGAAGAAATGCTCTACGCCGCCAACTCCAGCTTCGCCCTGTACTCGGCGCTGAGTTCCGGCGCCTGCCTGGCCATCGACGCCCATGCCAGCGAAGCACTCAAGGCCCTCTACCTGCCACCGATGTACGAGGGGCGCTGGGCCGGCTCAATGTGCCTGACCGAAGCCCATGCCGGCACCGACCTGGGCATCATTCGCACCCGTGCCGAACCCCAGGCGGATGGCAGTTACCAGATCACCGGCAGCAAGATCTTCATCACCGGCGGCGAGCAGGACCTGACGGAAAACATCATTCACCTGGTCCTGGCCAAGCTGCCGGATGCGCCCGCCGGGCCCAAGGGCATCTCGCTGTTCCTGGTACCGAAAATCTGCGTTGATGCGCAGGGCACGCTCGGGAAAGCCAACGCCGTCAGCTGCGGTTCGATCGAACACAAGATGGGCATCAAGGCCTCAGCCACTTGCGTGATGAATTTCGACGGTGCCAGTGGTTGGCTGATCGGTGAGGCCAACAAGGGGTTGGCGGCGATGTTCACCATGATGAACTACGAGCGGCTGTCCATTGGTATCCAAGGCATTGGCTGCGCCGAAGCCTCGTACCAGAACGCCCGCCGCTATGCCCAGGAACGTATCCAGAGCCGCTCCCCCGCAGGCGCCCAGGCCAAGGACAAGATCGCCGACCCGATCATCGTCCATCCCGACGTACGACGCATGCTGCTCAGCATGAAGGCCATGACCGAAGGCGGCCGGGCCTTCGCCTGCTACGTCGGCCAGCAACTGGACCTGGCCAAGTTCTGCGACCATCCCCAGGAGCGGCTTGATGCAGAAGCCCTGGTGGCCCTGCTGACGCCAGTGGCCAAGGCCTTCTTCACCGACACCGGCCTGGACAGTTGCATCCATGGCCAACAGGTATTCGGCGGCCACGGCTACATCCGCGAATGGGGCCAGGAACAACTGGTACGCGACGTGCGCATCGCTCAAATCTATGAAGGTACCAACGGCATCCAGGCCCTCGACCTGCTGGGACGCAAAGTAGTGGGCAACGGCGGCGTGGCCCTGCGTTTGTTCACCGCTCAGATCCGTGACTTCGCTTATCTGCCCGGCGCCGCCTATGCCGCCGAGCTACTGGACGCCGTGCAACGCCTGGAAAGCCTCAGCGACTGGCTGCAGCAACAGGCCAGCCTCGATCCCCACGCCATCGGCAGCGCCTGCGTCGAGTACCTGCACATGTTCGGCTACGTCGCTTACGCGTACATGTGGGCACGCATGGCCCAGACAGCCGACCACAAACACGCCACAGACCCTACGTTCTATGGCGCCAAGCTGGGCACCGCGCGCTTCTACTTCAGCCGTCTGCTGCCGCGCATCCTCAGCTTGGAACAAAGCATCCGCGCCGGCAGCCCGTCACTGTTGCAACTGCAACCCGAACAGTTCTGAGGCCGGATAACGCCGAACACCTGCACACCCGTCGAGCCCCTGCACAACCTGGTCGACACAGACTTCCCGCCGCGCGGTCAGAATATGCGACGACTTAAACACTGTTGCGCACGGCTCGACCGTCCGGACCGTACAGTTTGTTGCCGACGAGGTTGTTGAGGAAGCTGACGATGCGCTGGTTGTACGTCATGCGCAGGCTGAGGGTCGCGCCATTGGAAGTATTTATTTCTCGGGCGCGCAACGCCAACGCCTGCATTTGCCGCCAGGCAGCCAGACAGTCGGCCTCTTGAGCCGCCCTGAACGCGCCTTTTCGGCCAGGCCCATAGCCGAGTTTCAGTTGCGCCCCATAACGACTGGCCTCCAACTGCTCCAGTTTCTGCAGCGCCACCTGTTTGCTTGCCGTCAGCTCTCTCAGTTTTTCGCCATCGACCCTGGCTTGAGCCAAGGCGCGGCGTTCCTGCTCCAGCAGTTCGACCAACTCCACGATGGCCTGCTGCTGCAACTCCAAATGTTTAACCAGACTCATAGGTACCTGAAACTCATCGGTGTCGGTTTTTCGTATCGCTCAGGCCATATCGCTATCGAGCGTCTCTCTGGCACTCGCCGCCAAGCCTTCATAGATCGACTCCGAGCTGATTTGCAGGGTGCCGCTCTCGATGGCCTGGCGCAGGGCCGCGACTTTTTCCATATCGACATCCGACGCACTTTGAACATCGGCAATGGCACTGATACTGGAGACCTGCACGCCGTCATCGAGCGGCGCGTCCAGCGTCTGGAGCTCGGTTCGTTGCGAGCTGGTGCCGGGCACTTTGCTGTCGGTCGGCGCAAGGGTATTGGTCAGGTTAGCGCTTATGATTTTCACGTTAGAGGCTTCGTTGGCTGTTGTTGGGTCACTATCGGCAATCGAGAAGGCAAACTTTGACCGGTGATCGGGATTTGGCAAACATTTTAATAACGCAGTAACAACTCACTCTGGCCAACAACCTGCGCATTGAGCAGCTTGCCGTCGCTGCTCAGTACCCTGACGCTGCTACCCAGTCGGCCATTGTCCAGTGCCTTGCCATTACGCCGGATAGTGAACCCGGCGCCTTTGGCTTGCAGCACCACACGTTGATTGCGCTCCACCAGCCAGCGCGGGCGAAAATTGTTCAGTGCCAGGGCGGCACCGCGGTTGAAGCTGCGACTGGCCTGAAGGCCAATGATCTGCTCTGGCATAAGCACGCTACCTTTGGGCAAGCGCTCCAGCGCGCCACGCCGGATTTCCAGCATATTGGCCTTGACGACATCACCCACCGCGATCCTTTGCCGGCTGACCACATAATCGCCGACCGCACTCACACTGACCTGAAGATAGCCGGTTACGCCTTCGTTTCCTTCACAACCCACGGCAACCGCCACGCGACCCAACACGCTTTGCTCAGGATGCACCAGATACGGCAAAGGTCTTCCGCACGCCGATATCCGTGCGGCCGGCTGCCCGATGTCGATCTGCACCTGCTGGCTGCGAGGCGGCAGGCGCGGCTCAATCAAGTGACGCACTTGCTCTTGCAGCTCACTCGGTTGAGCCATGGCGATGCCGTTCTGTAGCAGTGCAATCAAAACCCATTGGCGCAGGCAGACGTGGCTGAGCAGCGCACGAGGCCGGAAAAACCCTGTCATCAAGCCAACCCTCGAGGTAGCGAGTGGAGAATTTTAGGCTCCCTGGCGACAAGGCAAGGTCTGAATTGGTCGTCAAATAGCGGCCTGTTTCAGCCTTTGCATCGACGACCTTGGGACTAACCTGCGAGCCGTTCAATTATTTGAAGCACAGGTTCGCCGAAATGATCGACAAGCTCGACAACGAGCTGCGCTTCCAGCAGGACGCAATGAGTTTGCGCGCTGAGCGCCAGCAGGTATTGGCCAACAACATTGCCAACGCCGACACCCCCAACTTCCGGGCGCGAGATTTTGATTTCAGTACCGAGTTGGCCAACTCGCTGCAAAAGGGTCGCGCCAATGAGCGTGGCATGACGCTGACGACCACCTCGGACCGCCACCTGCATGCAGCCTGCGACAGCCTCTCGAGCCGCACCCTGCTCTATCGCGTGCCTGACCAGCCAAGCCTTGACGGCAACACCGTGGACATGGACCGCGAGCGTGCGCAGTTCACCGATAACGCCGTCAGGTACCAGGCAAGCCTGACATTTCTGAGCAGCCGGTTGCAGGCACTCAAGACAGCCATGCAATCCGAATAAAGCGGGGAAAACACTATGTCGATGTTCAGCATTTTCGATATCGCCGGTTCCGCGCTCAGCGCCCAGTCCCAGCGCATGAACGTAACGGCCAGCAACCTGGCCAACGCCGACACCACCAGCGGCCCCGACAACGAGGCCTATCGCGCCCGCCAGGTGGTCTTCGAATCGCAATACCAGGCCGGCAACCGCATTGGTGGCGTACGGGTGAGCCAGGTGGTCGAAGACGGCTCCCCCATGCGCCAGGAGTACCGTCCCGGCGACCCACTGGCCAACGATGAGGGCTACGTGACCATGCCCAACGTCGAGCCCGTGGGCGAAATGGTCAACATGATCTCCGCTTCGCGCTCCTACCAGGCCAACGTCGAAGTCATGTCTACCAGCAAGGAAATGATGCTGAAAACTTTGACTCTAGGTGAGGCGTAAACCATGGCTAGCACGATTTCCAGTTCTGTCCTCTCGACCATGAACAGCAGCAGTACGACCGCTGAAAGCACGGCTTCGGCCTCGGATGAATTGCAAGATCAGTTTCTGACGCTGCTGACGACTGAATTGCAGAACCAGGATCCGACCGACCCGATGGACAACAGCGAAATGGTCACCCAGCTGGCACAGATCAGCACCATCAGCAGCATCGAGGAGGTGACCACCACGCTGGAGGGCATCTCCAGCCAGATCAGCGCCAGCGAGACCCTGCAAGCCTCGGCGTTGGTGGGCAACGGCGTGTTGATCGACGGCAACACCATCCAGGTCGCCAGTGGCGTCGCCACCACCTTCGGCGTGACCCTGGACAGTGACGCCGACAGCGTCACTGTCACCATCAAAGACAGCAGCGGCACGGTGGTTCGTACCCTGGATGAAGGCGACATGAGCGCCGGCACCCAAGCCATGACCTGGGACGGGTTACAGGACGACGGCACGACCGCAGCCGACGGGGCCTACACCTTCTCCATCAGCGCTACTGCCGACGACACCGCCGTGACCACCACCGCGCTGAAATACGCCCTGGTGACAGGCGTGACCACCGACAGCAGCAACGAAGTGGCGCTCGATCTGGGTGGCGTCAATGAAAACGTCGCGCTGAGCGACATCAGCCTGGTGCTTTGATCAATTTGCCTCACTCATAACCGGCCATTGTCCGCAGTTGCCAAGACTGGTCAGTCATCGTTCGCATTTCAGGAGAAATACCATGGCTTTTTCCCAAGCGCTTAGTGGTCTGACGGCTGCTTCCACTGACCTCAACGTCGTCAGCAACAACATTTCAAACTCCCAGACCGTCGGTTTCAAAAGCTCCACGACTCAGTTCGCCGACGTCTATTCCGGCGCCGATGTCGGCCTGGGGACCTCGGTTTCAGGTGTGGTCCAGAACTTCGCCTCCGGTAGCCTGACAACCACCGATAACGAGCTGGATCTGGCGATCAACGGTGAGGGATTCCTCACCTTCACCGACGGCACGCAAACCGTGTACTCACGCAACGGTCAATTGACCCTGACCGCCGATGGCTACCTGGAAAACGCCGCCGGCGATCAATTGCTGGGCGTCAACGGCGTCATTCAGATCCCGACGGCCGGCATGCAGGCCAGCGCCAGTACCGAAGTGGACGCCGAACTGAACCTGGACGCCAGTGAAGACATCATCACCGACACCTTCGACCTGACCGACTCGTCGACCTACTCCTATTCAACGAGTACGACCCTCTACGATTCCCTGGGCGTCAGCCACACCAGCACGCTTTACTTCAGCAAAACCGCCGAGAACACCTGGGAAGTCCATACCGCAATCGACGGCAACCTGCTGACCGAGACACAAACCGTGGAGTTCAGCTCCAGCGGCCTGATCACCAGCGGCGAAACCGGCACCTACACCTATGACCCGGACAATGGCGCCGCGGCCATGACCATCGCGCTGGACCTGACCGGCACGACGCAGTTCGGCAACGATTCCGAAGTGTCCGACATCTCTCAAAACGGCTACACCTCCGGCAGCCTGGTGAGTTTTACCATCGATGACACCGGCATGGTCGTTGCCACCTACTCCAACGACCAGACCCAAGACATCGACCAGATTCAACTGGCCACGTTCAGCAATGAAAACGGCTTGCAGTCCAACGGCGACAATACCTGGCTTGCCACCGCCGAATCCGGCCAGGCTTTGCTGGGCGTTGCCAGCAGCGGCTCCCTGGGTTCGATCCTCAGTGGTGCGACCGAGGACTCCAACGTCGACCTGACCGCAGAGCTGGTGAACCTGATCATCGCCCAGCGCAACTTCCAGGCCAATGCCAAGTCGGTCACGGCACAAAGCGAAGTGCTCCAGCAAGCCGTGAACATCGGGTCCTGACGCATGGATCGCATGCTCTTCACGGCCATGAGCGGGGCCAATCAGGCCCTCGAACAGCAAGCCGTCGTGGCCAACAACCTGGCCAATATCGTGACGCCGGGCTTTCGCTCTCAGTTGGTCGAAATGCAGTCCTCGCCTGTCGCAGGCGAGGGTTTGCCCACACGCGTCTCCGTCGTTGCAAACGGGTTGGGCGTCGATTGGACCGAAGGGCCAATCACCCATACCGACAGGGCGTTGGATGTCGCGCTCGGTGAAAACGGCATGCTGGCGGTGCAAACCGCCGACGGCAAAGAGGCCTACACGCGCCGAGGTGACTTGCAGGTCGATGGCACCGGTGCCATGACCGTGGGTGGCCGCCCGGTCATCGGTGACGGTGGTCCGATCACTGTGCCGCTGGGCAGCGAAATCACCCTGGGCAGCGATGGCACGATCAGTGTTCGTGAGCTCGGCATGGAGCCCCGGGGCTTGAGTCCAGTGGGTCGACTGAAGTTGGTATCGGCCTTGCCCGGCACCCTGCAGGCCGGTACCGACGGTCTGTTCCGAGCGTTGCCGGATGCCAGCGGCGCCGTGCAACCACTGCCAGCCGACGAAACCATGCACGTGACTCCCGGCGCGCTGGAAGGCAGCAATGTCAGCCCTACCAGCGCCATGGTCGCCATGATCGACAACTCGCGACGCTACGAAATGCAGATGAAAGCCATCAGTACTGCCGACGAAAACGCCAAGACCGCCAATAGCCTGCTTTCCCTGCAGGGCTGACCTCACGGTTGAATGACTAAGGAACCGATCGATGATCAGATCACTGTGGACGGCCAAAACCGGCCTGGAAGCCCAGCAGGGGCAAATGGACGTGATTGCCAACAACCTGGCCAACGTCAGCACCAATGGCTTCAAGCGGTCGCGAGCGGTATTTGAAGACCTGGTGTACCAGAACGTACGCCAACCAGGTGCACAAAGCAGTACCGACACCCGGTTGCCTTCCGGTTTGCAGGTAGGTACCGGGGTGCGTGAAGTCGCCACCGAACGCCTGCATACCCAAGGCAATCTCGAAGAGACCAGCAACTCCAAAGACCTGGCCATCAATGGCTTGGGTTTTTTCCAGGTCGACATGCCGGATGGAACCACCGCCTACACCCGTGACGGCAGCTTCCAGCTCGACTCGAACGGCGAAATGGTCACGTCCAACGGCTACAAGCTCTCGGCGGGGGTCACCATTCCGGCCAACGCCACGGCGATCTCCATCAGTACCGACGGCATCGTCTCGGTGACCCAACCCAGCAGTTCCACCTCGACCCAGGTCGGGCAACTGAATCTGGCGCTGTTCATCAACCCGGCAGGCTTACAGAGCATCGGCCAGAACCTGTATCTGGAGACAGACGCCTCGGGGTCCCCGACCGAAACCACACCCGGGCTCAATGGCGGTGGAACCCTGTCCCAGGGTTACGTCGAGACCTCCAACGTCAACGTCGTGGAGGAAATGGTAGGCATGATCCAGACCCAGCGCGCCTACGAAATCAACAGTAAGGCCGTCGAGAGTTCGGACGAGATGCTACAGCGTCTGACTCAACTCTGACCGCCATGTTCGAGACACAGAAAATGGCGCATAAGCCCTTATCGGGATGGCCTCTATCGATGGTACTGGCCGCTTTGTTGGCAACCGCAGGTTGCGAACAATTGCCCCGCAAGCCCGTCGTACCGGACGAGCAAATGCAGGTACCAGAGGCGCCCGCCCGGCTGGCCAACGGTTCGATCTACCAGGGCAGCCGCGGGCCGCAACCCTTGTTCGAGGACCGGCGTCCGCGGATGATCGGCGACACGCTGACCATCGAACTGGAAGAACAAGTCAGCGCCAGCAAGACCTCCTCATCCAATGCCAACCGCGCCGGTTCCATGGGCTTGAGCCTGGCGACCACCTCCAGCCGCGCCTCCCAGGTCGGCGATTTCGGGCTCGACGCCTCGACAACCCACGACTTCAGCGGTGGCGGCGGTTCCCAGGCCAACAACTCCTTCACTGGCACGATTTCCGTGACGGTCATGCAGGTGATGCCCAATGGCAACTTGCGGGTGCGGGGCGACAAACAGATTGCAATCAACCAGGGCACCGAATTCATCCGGTTCTCCGGCGTGGTCAATCCCCGGACCATTACCGGAGAAAACACGGTGTCGTCGACCCAGGTTTCCCAGGCCCGGATCGAATACGTCGGTGATGGCTACATCAACGAAGCGCAGCGTATGGGCTGGCTCCATCGCGTCCTCCTTAACATCTCTCCATTTTGAGTACGGGAACCATGGCTGACACTGTATTCATTCAATCACTGCTGCGCGCCGCCCGATCTGGATGCCGAATCCTGCGCATCCTATTGTGTGCCGGCGCGTTGCTGGCAGGCGGCACGGTACAGGCCGAGCAGATTCGCGACATCGCCGATTTTGCCGGGATACGGCCCAATAGCCTGGTGGGCTATGGCCTGGTGGTGGGCCTGGACGGCAGCGGCGACCAGACCACCCAGAGCCCGTTCACCGAACAAGGCCTGACCAACATGCTGTCGCAGCTGGGCGTCACCTTGCCGGCGGATGCCAACATGCAGATGCGCAACATCGCCGCGGTGATCGTCACCGCCAACCTGCCAGCACTGTCTCGCCCAGGACTGCAGATTGACGTGGTTGTGTCTTCGATCGGTAATGCCCGCAGCTTGCGCGGCGGCACCTTGCTGATGACCCCCATGAAGGGCGCTGACGGCGAGGTTTATGCCGTGGCACAAGGCAACCTGCTGGTCGGCGGTGCGGGCGCCTCGGCCAACGGCAGCAGCGTGCAAGTCAATCAACTGGCCGGAGGACGCATCAGCCGGGGCGCCATTGTCGAGCGTGCGGTTCCACTGCACCTGAGTACCGACAATGGCTTGCTCAACCTCAACCTGCATGAGCCAGACTCCGCCACCGCCCAGCGTTTGGTCTATGCCATCAACACCGAGTTGCGCAACACCGTGGCGTCGGCCATGGACGGCGGCATGATCCAGATCCAGGGACCGCGCTCACCCAATGAGCGGGTTAACTTCATGGCGCGCATCGAAAGCATCGAGGTATTGCCGGCCCCGATGCGCCCCAAGGTGATTCTCGATTCGCGCACCGGCTCGGTGGTGCTCAACAGCTCGGTGAAGCTCTACCGCGCAGCAGTCGCTCACGGCAACCTCTCGGTGATCATCGACACCACCAATACCGTCAGCCAACCCGGTGCCTTCAGTGGCGGGCAGACCGCCGTGACGTCTAAAAGCGATATCTCCATCGAGTCCCAGGGAGGCTCGCTGCATTTGCTCGAAGGCACGGCGAACTTGATGGACGTGGTCAAGGGCTTGAACGCCTTGGGGGCCACCCCGCAAGACCTGATGGTCATCCTGCAAGCCCTCAAGGCAGCCGGTTCCCTGCGGGCAGAGCTGGAGATCATCTGATGAGCATGATGGGCAGCACCGACGGATTTGCCCTTGATGTCCAGGGCCTGGAGCAACTCAAACGGCGTTCGCAGCAGGACCCGGGGGCAAGCCTGAAAGAGGCCAGCAAGCAGTTTGAAGCTTTATTCCTGCAGATGATGCTCAAGAGCATGCGGGCGGCGATTCCAAAATCGGAGATGTCCAGCGACTCGCAAACCGAGCTGTACACTGAGATGCTCGACCAGCAATGGGCCCAGAGCTTGTCGGGAAAGGGCATCGGCCTGGCCGAGCAATTGACTCGACAACTGGGTGGCCACTTCACAAAGCCCAGTGACGTCAGCGCCGACGTTGAGAGCGAGGCAGCCCTGTTCTTCGACGTGCCATCGGCGCGCAGCACCGCAGCGGCCTCGCCCTTTGCGAATGCGGCCCAGACCCAGGCGTTCGAAGCGTGGAAGCGCCGTGAAGTCAGCGGAACGGACAACGAACGTCCCGAGCATGTGCAGGCGTTCGTTTCACGGCTGAACGAGTCGGCGCAAAAAGCCGCGAACAGCAGTGGCGTGCCGGCCGAACTGATCCTTGCCCAGGCCGCGCTGGAAACCGATTGGGGACGCCGCCAGATCACCACCGCCCATGGCGCCGACAGCCACAACCTGTTCGGGATCAAGGCCGGCAGCCAGTGGCAAGGCCCGACCGCGCAGGTCATGACCACTGAATACGCCGCGGGCGAGGCGCAAAAGCAGGTCGAGAGCTTCCGCGTCTACTCATCTTATGAGGCCGCCTTCAACGATTACGCCCGTTTGATCAGCACCCGCCCCGGCTATGCCGCCGTACGCAATGCCACGGATGCGCCCCAGGCCGCCCTCGCCTTGCAACAAGGCGGCTACGCCACCGACCCGCAGTACGCGCAAAAGCTGATCTCGGTAATGGCGACTATCGGTCCGCTACGCCCCAGCGTACCGCCCGTGGCACACCGGCAACAGTGATTGAACACGCAGCGCCGACGGCCCGGATCGTCAGTCATTGCGCCGCTCACGGGAACATCGCCGAAAAGTTTTTGAAAAGAATCGAGCTCACCGGTCAAGTTGCACTTTCACGGGGCCGATAGTGCGCAATACGTAGCTTAGGAGCTTCTCAATGAGCATTATTTCCATTGGCGTCAGCGGCCTTAGCGCCGCACAGATTGCCCTCAGTACCAGTAGCAACAACACCACCAACGCTTATACCGAAGGCTATACCCTGCAGGTCGCCACTTTCTCCGAGTCCACTTCGGGCAGTGGCGTGCAAATCTCCAGTGTCGACCGCCAGTACAACCAGTTCGTCACCACCCAGCTCAATAGTTCGATCAGCGCTGAAAGCGCGCTCTCGACCTACCAGACCGAAGTCGATCAGATCGACAGTCTGTTGGCCGATGGCGATGCCAGCCTCGATACCCTGCTGCAAAGCTTCTTCTCGGCCATCCAGACGCTGACCTCGGACGCCAGCGACACCGCAGCACGAGAAGAAGTCATCGGTGCAGCTGAAACACTGGCGTCCCAGTTCACCCAATTGGGCAGTTACCTGGACGACATGGCGGACGATGTGAACAGCCAGATCGACGACCAAGTCACACAGATCAATGACCTCACCGAGCAGATCGCCGACCTCAACAAAAAAATCGGCCTTGCCGACGCCCTGGGCACCACCTCCAACGACCTGCTCGATCAACGGGACCTGCTGGTCAGCCAGCTCAGTGAGTTGGTGGACGTCGATATCACCACTCAGGACAACGGCAGTTACAGCGTATCGCTGAGCAACGGCCTGGCGCTGGTCGCCGGTAATGACAGTTTCGAACTGCAAACCAGCGTTTCGGCCAGCGACCCGACCCAAACAGTGGTCGCCTACGTGGACGCCGCCGGCAATACCACGGTGCTGGATGACGCAACGTTCGAAGGGGGTTCCCTGGGCGGGCTGATGGATTTTCGCGACACCACGCTGACCGACACGCAAAACCAGTTGGGGCTGCTGGCAGTCTCGTTGACACAAGCCTTCAACACCTTGCAGCAAGCCGGTATCGACCTCAATGGCGACACCGGCACAGCGCTGTTTTCGGTCGACGATCCGAGCATCTACGGCAATACCAGCAATACCGGTGACGCCACTCTGACCGCGACCTTCACCGATGATGTGAGTGCGTTGAGTGCCAGCGACTACACCGTCAGCTATTCCGACACCGACGGCTACACCGTGACCCGTAACGACACTGGCGCCAGCCTCGACGCCACCTACGACAGCAGTTCCGGCACCCTGGCGTTCGCCGGCATGAGCGTGACCATCAGTGGCACCGCCGATAACGGCGACAGTTTTCTGGTGCTGCCCACACGCACCGCCGCCAGCAGTTTCAGCACCCTGATCAGCGATGGGAGCCTGCTTGCGGCTGGCACCTCGACCGGCAGCAGCGATAACACCAACGCCCTGGCGATGCTGGATTTGCAAACAGACAACATTGTGGGCGGCACCTCTACCCTCAGCCAAACCTACTCGGCACTGGTCAGTGACGTGGGCAGCACCGCCAGCAAAGTCGCGGGCCAACTGGAAACCCAATCGAGCCTGACCGAGCAATTGACGACGCTGCAGCAATCGGAATCGGGGGTCAACCTTGATGAAGAGGCGGCCAACCTTATTGTCTATCAACAGTATTACCAGGCGTGTGCGAAGGTCGTCGAGGTGGGCACCAGCCTCCTCGATACCATTCTGGACATCAGCTGATAACGTCTGAAAGGAGCGTCACGCCATGCGTCTGAGCAGTGCGACAATTTACAACCAAAGCTTGAATTCCATGCTCGCCCAGGAAAGCGCCTACCAGGACGCCGCCCAGCAAGTGGCCAGCGGCACGCGAGTGGAAACCCCTTCCGACGACTCCCTGGCCGCCGCCCAGGCCGTCAACGTCCGCCAGGCGATCGCGGCCAACGAGCAATACGCCGACTCACGTAGTGCCATCACGACCTCGCTGTCCCAGGAAGAAAGTACGCTCGATAGCATCAACGATGCCATCAGCAGTGCCATGGCCCTGGTCGTCCAGGCCAACAACGGCACCTTGAGCGATGCCGACCGCGAATCACTCGCCACCTCATTGCAAGGCGTCTACGACACGCTGGTGACCTTGGCCAATGCCACGGACAGCAACGGCAACTACCTGTTTTCCGGCTATCAGAGCCAGAGCCCGGCCTTCGCCGAAAATGCCGATGGCGAGCTGGTCTACCAGGGCGATGACAACGTTGTCACGCAACAGGTCAGCTCCACCCAGACCATGACCAGCGGCGACAACGGCGCGTCGATTTTCCTGTCGGTCAGCAGCTCCGCAGGTTTTATTGCCGAAGCCGGCGACAACACCGGCAGCGTGACCTTCGACGGCCCCGACATCACTGACACCGAGGACGCCGCCTACGGTACGGGCTTTACCGTGACTTTCAGCACAGCCGCCGACGGCACAGCCCAATACAGCATCGATGGCGCAGACCCGGTTGCGTATACCTCCGGCGACACCCTTGAAGTCAACGGGCTCTCCCTGACCCTCAGTGGGACCCCGGCCGACGGCGACACCATCACTGTCAGCGCCGCGGCCGATGCCGACCCGGACCTGTTCGCAACCTTGAAAAACCTGATCACAGCGTTGCAGACGCCGGTGGAGACCGAAGCGGATCAAGCCAGCCTGAACAACACCCTGTCCACGGTCAGTCGCGAACTGAGCAATGCCCAGGACAATGTCCTGACCGTACTGACCTCAGTGGGTTCACGGTTGAATCAGTTGGAAGTGCTCGACACCATCGGTGATGACCTGGCGCTCAGCTACACCGAACGCCTGTCCGGTCTGGTGGATGCCGACTACACCGAATCCGTCACCGAGTACACCTCGCTGCAAGTCGCGCTGCAGGCTGCCCAGCAGACCTTCGTCAGTATTCAGAAAATGTCGTTGTTCGAGTACATCTGAAACCGCACAATCGCCACGAACAACCTGTGGGAACAAGGCTTGCCCGCGAAGAGTGCGCCGCGGTTTTCAGGTATTGCGCGTCATTGTTTTTCGCAGGCAAGCCAGGCTCCCGCAGGGTTGCCCGGGTGGGTTTATGGCCGCGCCATGTGTTCGATCAGGTACTGCATGAATTGCAGCGTGTTGGTCATCAGCCTGGCGAGAAACTGCCCCAGATCGCCCATCACCACCATCAGCAACACCAACCCCACGCACAATGTCGCCGGGAAGCCCACGGAAAACACCGTCAATTGCGGCGAGACGCGGTTCAGAATGCCCATGGCCAGGTTGATGATCAGCAACGTGCCGACCATAGGCAGCGCCAACAAAAGTCCGGTGAGGAAAATCGTGCTGCCATAGCGAGCGAGCAGGTTCCAGGCATTGGGGTCGAAGTGCAGGTTACCGATCGGCAAACTCTTGAAGGTTGCCGCCAGCAACTCGAGCACCATCAGATGCCCCTCCAGCGCCAGAAACATCAGGATCGTGATCATGCTCAGAAAGCGAGACAGTACCAGGCTGTTGGTACTGGTATCGGCGGAAAAGAACGTGGCGAAGGCCAGTCCCATCTGCATGCCGCAAATATCGCCCGCCATCTCGACCACCGCCAGCGTGACGCGCATGACCATGCCCAGGGACATCCCGATCAACACCTGCTCCACAATCACCCCCAAACCGGCCCATGAAAACAGGGCGACATCCGGCATGGGCGGCAGATTGGGCGCGAGCAGGAAAGCCAGGAGCATCGCCAGGCCGACCTTGACCTGGCTCGAAACGTTTTTATGACCCAGGATCGGGTCGCTCATCAGGAATGCCAACACCCGACAGAACGGCCAGAAGAAGCTGCTCACCCAGAGTTGCAACTGCGCAGAACTGACCTCGATCACCGACGTCAGCCGATCAGCGTAGGCAAACTGCTAAACAGCGCGCGGGTATAGTCGACCAACATTTCCATGATCAGCGGACCCGCCAGCACCAGCACCACGCACACCCCGATAATTTTTGGGATGAACGACAGCGTGGATTCGTTGATCTGCGTCGCGGCCTGGAAAAGGCTCACCAGCAAACCGATAAACAGGGTCACGAACAACACGGGGCCCGCCACGACCATACTCATGCGCATCCCTTTGTAAGCCAGGTCCATGACCATTTCCGGTGTCATTGTCCACGTCCTCCAAGCCACATCATCAGGTGAAAAAACTTTGCGCCAGTGAGCCGAGCAGCAACTGCCAGCCATCGACCAGCACAAACAGCATCAGCTTGAACGGCAGCGAAATCGTCGACGGCGGCACCATCATCATGCCCAGCGCCATGAGCACGCTGGCGACCACCAGATCGATGATCAAGAACGGAATGAAGATCGTAAAACCGGCCTGGAACGCCGTCTTCAGTTCGCTGGTGACAAAGGACGGCAGCAATACCCGCATCGGCACGTCTTCAGGGCCTTGCAAGTCTTCGATCTGGGCCAGGCGCGCAAACAGCGCGAGGTCGCCCTGACGCGTCTGGGTCAGCATGAACGTGCGAAACGGCTGACTCGCCTGGTCGAGAAACTGCTCAACCGTGATCTCGTCCTTGGAAAAGGGCAGCCAGGCTTTTTCATAGGCCTGATCGAGGGTCGGGGACATGACGAAAAACGTCAGGAATAACGACAGCCCCAGCAACACCTGGTTCGGTGGCGCCGATGTGGTGCCAATGGCGGTACGCAGCAAACCCAGGACGATGATAATGCGGGTAAAGCCGGTCATCATCAGCAGCACTGCCGGCAGGAACGCCATGGCACTGAGCAGCAACAGGGTTTGCAGGCTCAGTGACCATTGCTGACCGCCAGCCTGCCCGGTGAAAGCGGCCAACTCCTGAAGCGCCGGTTCAGCCTGGGCATTGGCCATCAGCGAAACCAGCAACAAGGCCGACAGCGCCGCCCGTTTCAAGCCCCGCGCAAAAGCAACCGACCTGCTCATGACGGACTCCCCGGCTGATCGTCGCTGCGCGGGCTACTGCGCCGCAGCGCAGCGGCCAGGCGCTCGGCAAAACCATCGCCGGTCGCGGTGGCGCCCTCGGCGTCGGCTGGCGGCGCATCCATCTGCGATAACGCACTGACCTGTTGCGCAGTCACCCCCAGCACCAGCCACTTGCCCTGAACTTCGACGATCACCACTTTCTCACGCTGCCCCAGGCTTGTGCTGCTGACCACGCGCATCACGTTACCGGGCTTCAAGGTGCGCACTCCGACACGACGGGCGAGCCAGCCGCAGAGCAAGACGCAGGCGACCACCAGCCCCAGCGCCAACGCGGTCTTGCCGAGTAATGCCAGGTTCATCAGGCTGTCCGAGGGGACGCCAAGGGGCACCGGGGGTGTCTGGTTGAACTGACTCATCGGTTGAGCTTTTGTACGCGTTCGGAAGGGGTGATGATCTCCGTGATCCGGATGCCGTACTTCTCATCCACGACCACCACTTCCCCCTGGGCAATCAGGTAGCTGTTGATCAAGATGTCCATGGGTTCACCCGCCAGGCCGTCGAGCGCCAGTACCGAACCCTGGGCCAGCTCGAGCAACTGCTTGATGGTGATCCGCGTGCGGCCAAGCTCGACGCTCAACTTGACCGGAATGTCCATGATCATCTCCAGCTCCCGCGCGGCGGCCACGGGTGGTGGAACCGGCAGTGGCTTGAAGACGCTGGTGCCGACGCCTGCGGCAGCCTGTTCAGCGGTTTCCTGCGCCTCGCCCTGTTCGGCAAGGGCCGTGGCCCAAGGGTCATCGGTCTGGGGCTCGGCGCCCTGCTCGGCCATGGCGCTGGCCCAGTCATCGACCTCCTGTGGCTCGATTTGGCTTGAATCAGTCATGGTCAGACTCCTTGGCGGTGGACACATGGCCCTTGATGAACTTGCTGGTTGAAGTGGAAGAGGCAAGGCCCAGGGAGTGATCGACCAACTCCTTCACGAGCAAGGCACGCACGCCGTTCTGGCTACCGAATTCGCACTTCATGACAGGCACCCCGTCGACACGAGCACTGACGATGTCAGGCAGTTCGATAGGCAGGACGTCACCGACTTTCAGCGCCATGACTTGCCCGACCCGCGCATCCATCTCGACAAAGTCGGCGATCAGCTCGATCTCTGAGTGGGTAATTTCGCCAGCCATGCGCTTGTTCCATTGCCGCTCCTCTTCGGGATTGACATCGGTCAGAGGGCCGTTAAGCAGCTGACGCATCGGTTCGATCATCAGGTAGGGGATCACGATGTTGAAATCACTGGAGAGGTTGCCGACCTCCAAATGAAACGTGGCATTGACTACGATTTCATTCGGTGAACTGGTGATGTTGGCGAACTTGGCCTGCATCTCCGAACGCAGGTATTCGATTTCCAGGGGATAGACAGACTTCCACGCGTCTTTGTAGGCGTCCACCGTCAAGCCCAGTAAACGCCGGATGATGCGCTGCTCGGTGTGGGTGAATTCCCGGCCTTCGGACTTGGTCACGAAACGGCCATCTCCACCGAACAGGTTGTCCACGACCATGAACACCACACTGGGCGGAAATACCACCAACGCGGTACCGCGCAGCGGCTTCATCGCCAACAGATTGATGTTGGTGGGCATCGGCATGTGCAGGGAAAAGTCGCTGTAGCTTTGGTAGCGCACGCTGGTGACGGTGATATCGATGCTGCGCCTGATCAGGTTGAACAGGCTCATGCGCAAGTAGCGGGCGAAACGCTCGTTGATGATATCCAGAGCGTGTAAGCGCTCATGGATCACCCGATGCTGAGTCGCCGGATCGTATGGACGAACATCGGCATCCTTGAGCGTAGCGGCATCATCCGGGGCGTCGTCGTCGACACCGCCGCGAATCAACATGTCGATCTCGTCCTGGGAGAGCAAATCGTCTATAGCCATGGGTCACTGCACGATAAAGTCGGTGTACAGAACATTGAGCACCGAGAGCTCCGACGGCTGTGCCGTCGAGGAGTGCTTGAGCATTTCGAGTATGTTGGCAACGAGGCGCTCCTTGCCCTGCGGATTGGCCAGTTGCGTACTGTCCTGCCCACTCAACAGTGTCAAAAGCTGGCTGCGAATCTGCGGCATGTACTGCTGCAGGAATACCTGCGTCGCTTCATTTCCCACCTCTAGCACGAACCCCACATACAGCAGGCTTTGCTCATTGCGCTCGTTCTGAAGATTGACCGTCATCGGCGCAATCGTGACCAGCCGCGGCGCCTGGGGCTTGTTCTCCACGGCTGCAACTTTCGCCGTCTCGTCGACAGCGGTCCTGTTGTGGCTCATAAAGACATACATGCCGCCGGAGCTGGCTGCAGCGGCGACCATCGCCAGCAACAGAATCAAGAGCCAGGGGGTTTTGCGGGTGGTGGTCATCGGTTGGAACCCTGGAAAGAAGGAGAACGGTGGGCAGGGCTCAAGTATGAACAACCACCCGGTCTCCCCATGGGGCAATAAGACCAGGGTAACGGCGGTATCTTGCTGTTTTGATTTGCTATTCAGACGTACAAGTCGACGCCCGAACTGCGCACAACGATGCTTTGTACCGCCGCGTCATCTTCGCTCGGCGCCGAGGCGAGACTGTTCACGCCACTGCGGCTGCCTTGGGCGTCGTGCCGAGCCTGATCGCCTGACGCCTGACGCGAGGACTCATCGCTGACCGAAGCCTGGCCCAATGAAATGCCTTGGGAAGCCAGGGCTTCTCGCAGCTGCGGCAATGCCTGCTCTACCGCGGTACGCACCGAGGCATGCGCCGACTGGAACTGCGCTTGAGTGTTGCCATCACTGAGGTTGAGACTAATGGACAGCGGACCAAGCCCGGCCGGGTTCAACTTCAGGTCGACCTGTTGCTCGCCGCGCGTGATCATGTCGATCACCTGTTGCCCCAAGCCGTCCTGCCAGTCGGTTGTGCCAATGGCGGCAGAGAGCGTCAGGCCATTGGCCACGACTTTGTCGGCACTGCTCAAGCCGACACTGTTCAAGGCCGGCAATACCAAGTTGAAAGCGCCTGGTACATCGCCACTGACAGTGCCTTCGACCTGACCGGAGACCGGCATATTATCGCTCTGCTTTCGTACGTCTTGCAGCGCATCGGCAACCGCACCGCCCAATGCCGGCACAGCCCCCTGCACCTCCATCCGCACGGACGTATCCACAGGGGCCTCTGACTCGCTGTTCTCAAGCACAGGATTCGACGTCGGCAGGTTTGTGTTGGGGCTGACCAACGTGTCGGGGTCCGCCGACACAACTTCCTGGCTGGCGACAGCGAGTGCCACGACCGGTTGAGGCCCCATGGGCGCCACGACCAACAAAGCCGGATCAAGCTGGCCGGCACTTTGAATCAGATCCATGCGCTGACGAATATCCTCCAGCTTGCTGTCATGGGCATCCGTACCGTCCATGGCATCCTGTTCAACGTTTTCACCCAGGTCTCCTGCCGTGGCGTAGATATCCAGATCGGGATCGTCGTCCGTGGGTAGGGCGTCCTGTTCTGCCCGGGCGGCCGCCACTTGCTGGCCCGGTTGAACAGCAGGAGACGGCAAGCACGTCGGTTCCGGTTGCTGGACGGGCTCGAGAACGGCCTCCTGCGCCACCGCACCCGGCAACATCGTTGACAGCTCAGTCTCTTGGACCGCAGCAGCGTCATGGCTCGCGGGCGCCAACGCCTGGTTGATCGTCGAAGACGTGGGAGTCGGCGCAGGGGGCTCGGTGGCCGGCACCGTCGTTCCCGCCAGAGCCCTGCTGTCATCGGTCGAAACCGTCGACCCGGTCGGATCATTGCTCGCCGCAGCCTCGCCCAGCTGGCTCAGTACCGATGCAAATGACTCGGCAGCCCTGCCCTGGGGCGAGCTTGATGCATCAGCTTGAGACAAGGCCGCCGACGATGAGGCGAACGAAGCGATGATATCCATGGTGTCCTCTAGAAACGGTTGTCGATGGAGGTCAGGAAACGGTCGAGACGCTGATGCATCTGGCTGGCCATCTCATCGGTTTGCCGTTGCTCGACACGCCCGGCCAGCAGCCGCTCCTGCTGCGCCCGACGACTGACCAATGCTTCAAAGGCATTGACCTTGTGCCACTGCGCCATCCAGGTCAGTTGATGCTGGGCCACCTGTTTTCGGTGACGCTCCAGGCTCTTTTGTGCCCGATCGACGGCCTCTTCCAGCGAATGCAGAAAGCCACGGTAATTCGTCAGGGCCGAGGGGCTCATGCCCTCCTTGAGCAGTTCGCGTTGCAAGTTCTGCCGGTACTCCTGCTGATACTCATCCAGTGTGCGCAACTGATTGATCACCTGCTGCTCGGCCTGGCGACTCTGCGCCAATGCACGCGCCGCCACATCCCGCGCTTTGGCGGACAGTTCGATAAGCAGGTCGAGGGACTGATTAACCATCATTGATTACTCGCCAGGAAGGATCATTTACCAGGGAACAAGAGGTTGAGCCCGGATACGGTCTCTTCCAGGCTTGCACGGTCATTGATGCGTTGTTGCAGGAATCGCTCGATGTGCGGATACATGCCAACGGCGCGATCGAGCTGGGCATCGTGCCCTGGCGCATAGGCGCCGACGCTGATCAAGTCGCGATTGCGCTGGTAGCGTGAGAGCATTTGCTTGAGCTGTTGTGCCTTGCGCTGCTGCGACTCACTGGCGATGGCTGTCATCGCCCGGCTGATCGACGCTTCGATATCGATGGCCGGGTAATGCCCGCATTCGGCCAGGTGACGAGACAGAACGATGTGCCCATCCAGAATCGCCCGTGCCGCGTCGGCAATCGGATCCTGCTGATCGTCGCCCTCGCTGAGCACCGTATAAAACGCGGTGATTGATCCCCCTCCCAGAGGGCCATTGCCAGTGCGCTCAACGAGTTTCGGCAATTTGGCGAACACCGAGGGTGGATAGCCCTTGGTCGCCGGAGGCTCACCCACGGCCAGGGCGATTTCACGCTGGGCCATGGCATAGCGGGTCAACGAATCCATGATCAACAGGACATCCTTGCCCTGGTCGCGAAAATCCTCGGCCAGGCGCGTCGCATACACCGCCCCCTGCAACCGTTGCAGCGGCGACGTGTCGGCCGGCGCGGCGACGACCACGGAACGGCGCAACCCGTCTTCGCCCAGGATGTTATCGATGAAGTCCTGGACTTCCCTGCCCCGCTCGCCGATCAGACCGACCACGATGACATCGGCCTGGGTGTAGCGCGCCATCATGCCAAGCAATACCGATTTGCCGACGCCGGATCCGGCGAACAGGCCCAGGCGCTGGCCGCGACCGACACACAGCAAGGCATTGATGGCACGAATACCGACATCGATCTGACGGTCGATCGGGGCACGCTTGAGTGGGTTGAGCGGCTGCGTGTGCAGACTGGCGTAATGGGCGCCCAGCAGCGGCCCCCGGCCATCCAGCGGCTGTCCACTGCTGTCCAGCACCCGCCCGAGCAGCGACATGCCCAGCGGAAAATGGCGTGCTCCCGCCTCGCCCTCCAGACAATCCAGCGACGCAAGCACCCGCGCGCCCGGTTGCAACCCCTGGATTTCCTCCAAGGGCATCAGGTACAGGATTTCACCGGCAAAACCGACCACTTGCGCCTCGGCATAAACCGATTGCAGGCAGGCCTGACTTTGCGCGGCCAACTCAATGAGACAGGCGCCCCCCAAGGGCAGGCGCAGCCCCACCGCCTCAAGAACCATGCCGGTGGCGCGGACAATCCGTCCGCTGCGCAGGTAATCGGCGACACGCAATGGCGCCCCTTCAAAAGTATCCAGGACGCCACTCCAGCGTTCGATATGCAGATTGCCGTGGGTCATGGCTGCTCGCCGAGGATCGCCACCGCATTGTCGAGTGCCCGCTCAGTACTGCGACTCAACATCCCCAGGCGTGACTGGCGCGTGGCATCCAACTCACCGCTGGCGCTGACTACTCGGCAACCGCCGGGCAAAATCGCCGTATCGGCGTGCAAGGCCCACCCGGCAGCGGCAATCTGTTCGCCAAGGCTGCGGTGAACCAATAGCAAGTCATCCGGGTTCAACCACAGGCGCGGTTTTCCGGTCAGCTCGGGGTCGCTATGGAGCATCCTCTGCACAATGGCGATGACCTGCTCCGGCTGCGCGGTCAGGGCCTCCCCGGCCAGTTGTTGCGCGGCATCAAGGGCAATCCGGGTCAACTGGCGAGCAATATGCGCATCCATCTGCTTGAGCGCCTGATCAAAGTTCTGGCACAGCTCAAGCAACGGCTGCAACGTCTGTAGCACCTGTTGTTGCAACTCCAGCGCAGCGGCCTGGCGACCTTCGCTCAGCCCCTGCGCATACCCTTGCTCCATCCCTTGGGCATGCCCGATCTGCTGCGCCTCGCTGACGGTTTTCTCGCGTAGCGCCTGCATTTCCAGCCTGTGCTGAAAAGCTTGCTTGCGCCGCAACTCCCGATGACTCATCTCCGGATCCGGGGCAGGCACCTCATTGCTGCCCAGCGGGTCCATTTGCCAGGTTTGCCAACGCTCGTTGTCCGGCGCGTGCGAGTACTCAGACATAAGCGTCATTCCCGCGCGCAGTCACGATTTCGCCGCTGTCGGACAAGCGTCGGACCACCTGCAGAATGGCCTTCTGCTCGGCCTCGATCTGGGACATGCGGATCGGCCCGCGTGCCTCCATGTCTTCACGGAACAATTGCGCGGCACGTTGCGACATATTGTTGAGGAAGCGTTCGAGCAAGGCCGGCGGCGCGCCTTTGAGAGCAACCGCCAACGAGTTGTTCTCGACCTGCTGAAGCAACAACTGGATGCCGCGATCGTCCACCTCGATGAGGTTCTCGAACAGGAACATCTCGTCGAGGATCTTCTGGGCCAGGTCTTCGTTGTGCAGGCGTACGGTTTCGATGGCCAGTTCTTCGTGCGAGGAACTCATCAGGTTGAGGATTTCCGCCGCCGTTCTTACCCCGCCCATTTTGCTGCGCTTGAGGCTTTGCCCATCGAGCATGACGCCCAGCACTTCCGTCAGTTCCTGCAACGCTACCGGTTGCACACCGCTGAAGGTCGCGATCCGCAAAATAATGTCGTTGCGCAGGCGGTCGGGCAGCAGTTGGAGAATATCGGATGCCTGAGGGCGCTCCAGATGCACGAGGATGGTCGCGATAATCTGTGGATGCTCGTCACGAATCATCTCGGCAACCATCGAGGCTTCCATCAGGTTCAGCTTGTCGATGCCGGAACCGGTGTTGGTGCTCTCCAGGATATCGTCGATCAGGCTGGCCGCACGCTCACTGCCCAGGGCCTTGGTCAATACCGCGCGAATATGGTCGCTGGTCTGGATGTTGATGGCCGCATATTGATCGGTCTCGTCCATGAACTCTTCCAGGACCTGACGCATTTCATCATGGGACACCTGGCTCAGACGTGCCATTTCCATACTGATGGCTTCGACGTCCGAGCTCGGCAGGAACTTGAACACTTCGGCGGCGCTGTCGGCATCGAGCGACAACAGCAAAATTGCACTGCGGCGAGACCCGCTCATCTTGTTAGTCATTTTTTTTCATCCACCCGCGCACGATCATGGCGACCAGTCTTGGGTCTTCGGCAGCGATCTGCTGCAAGCTCTGCATGTTCTGCTCGTACACGGCCGATTTGCGCGGCAGGGTTTGCGGCGCATGGTCCTGATTGGCGACCATGAGACCGGTGCCCATGGTGGTTGGCACGAGGGCGGCCCCCGGCTCAGCCAGGGCCCCTGGGACGCGCCGGTTCATCTCGGCATTGCGCCGCTGCATCGGCCTGAGCACCAGCCACCACAGGGTCAACGCGGCAAAACCGACCAGCAAGTAGCGCAAAGCGCTCATCAACAGGTTGTAGGCCTCGGGGGTTTTCCACCATGCCGGCTCGGTCACCGCCGTATCGGTCTCGACAAATGGGCTGTTGATCACTTGCAAGGCATCGCCCCGACTTTCCGTGAAGCCCATGGCCTGGCGCACCAGGTTGTTGATGTTCTCCAGCTCTTCCTTGCTCAACGGCTCCGGCGTTGGCGTACCGTCCTTGAGCACCGTGCGGTAGTTGACCACCACCGCCGTCGTCAGGCGCTGAATGTTGCCCTGGCCCGATTTGACGTGCTCGACGTTACGGTCGACTTCGTAGTTGATCATGCGCTCGCTTTGCAGCGACTTGCCGCCCTGCGTCTCGGCTGCGTTTGCAGTGCCAGCGGCCGCGGCCGGCGCGGTGCCGGGCGCAGGTGCAGGTGCCGTGGCGCGAGTCGGTGCCGGGGTATTGGGTGGTGTGTTGGTCAGCGCGCCAGGAACACCTCGCCCCGCGCCATCCTCTTCCAACACATGCTCAGAGGTCTGTTTACTGCGCACTGCCGCCTCGTTGGGGTCCTGATTGGGCGCGTAACGTTCAGCGGTGCTTTCGCGGCTGGAAAAGTCGATCTGGGCGACCACTTGGGCGTGAACATTCTGATTGCCCAGCAAGGGGGTGAGGATGTCCTCGATACGGCGCTGGTAGGAACGCTCTACTTCACGCACATAGCTGAGTTGCGACCCATCAAGGCCGCTGTTGTCGCTGTGCGTCTGGGACAACAGGCGACCATTCTGGTCCACCACGGTGACAGCATCCACGTTCAGTTCCGGCACACTGGAGGTAACCAGATGCACAATGGCACTGGTCTGGCTCGGCCCCAACTCGCGGCCGGGCTGCAAGGTCAGCACCACAGACGCCCGCGCCGCCTCTCGATCGCGAACAAAGACCGACTGCTTGGCCATGACCAGATGAACACGCGCCTTCGCTACCGGCCCCAGAGACTCGATGGTCCGTGACAGTTCACCTTCCAGGCCGCGCTGATAATTCAGATGCTCGGCAAACTGGCTGACACCGAACGCCTGCCTGTCCAACAATTCGAAACCGATGCTGCCGCCCTTGGGCAAGCCTTGTTCGGCCAATTGCAGGCGCAATGCGTTCATCTTGTCGCTGGGCACCATGATGGTGTTGCCCCCTTCGCCCAAACGATACGCAATCCCGCGCTTGTCCAGTTCACCGATGATTTGCCCGCCGTCCGCTTCGCTGAGGCTGGAAAAAAGCACGCGATACTCCGGCTCTCGCGCCCACAGCAACAACGCCACTAAGGTTGCAATGACCGCCGCGCCCGCCAACAACAGGGGCAGTAACGGCTGACTGCGAAACAGGCTCGACAACGCCGCCAACGGCTTGGCTGGAACACTGACCGGAATGTTCTTAGGCGCGCCCTTGGCCAGAACTGCGGTACTCACGAGCACCTCGATAGCGAGGATAGGGCTGGTACGAAAGACATTGCAGAGTCCGGTAGCAGTAGTAGTCGAACAGCCTCCCGCTGCGGCAACACCCATGGGCGTCGCAGGAATCGGGACGGCTGGCAGAGCTTCATTCTGGCGAAAATGCCGAAAGCTAAAGGCCGGAAAAGCCATCGCTTTTGTCGTCATTTGAACGAATGTACGGGCCTGCGGGCTTGGTAATCTGCTGGCCTAATCGCTACATACGGGTCTTGCGTCATGAATTCGTCCGCCCTTACCAATGCCTTGCAACAACTGACGAGCCTTGCCGAGCAGGCCGAAGGGGCAAGCCCCCGTAACCTCACCAGCGTGTCGAGCAGTGGGTTCGCCGGAGAACTTCAGGCATCGCTACAGCGCATCAATCAACTTCAGCAAACCGCTACCAGCCAATCCAACGCCTTCCAGGCGGGCAGTGCTGCGGTGTCGCTCAGTGATGTGATGGCCGACTCGCAGAAAGCCAGCATTGCCTTCCAGATGGGTGTGCAAGTGCGTAACCGATTGCTCACGGCTTATAAGGACGTGATGAGCATGCAGGTCTGAAAGGCTGTTAGGCAGGGTCGCGGCACGCCGCCCGACACCCTTATTGATGAAACGGTTGAAAAGGTGAGCGAGCCCTAAAGATGGGTTTACCGATTGCCGATGTTGCGTTCAAGCGCCCTCCTTGAGGGCGAACACAACGTCTTGCCCAAACGAGCAAGGTCAGGCACAAACCAGGACAGACACCTATGGCGACGACCACCTCCACCAGCAGCTCCACCGCAACCATCACCTCCCTGGGCGTCGGCTCCGGACTGGATCTGGACAGCATCCTGGAAAGCCTGGAAGAGTCGAAAGAGACCAGCCTGCTGGACCCGATCACCGCCCAGGAAGAATCGGTGACCGCCGAAATATCCGCCTATGGGACACTGACCAGTGCCCTGAGCACCTTGCAAACGGCGGTCGAAGCCCTGGCCGATGAGAGCCTTTACGAGTCCTTGACCACGACGCTGTCGGGCAGCGGAGTGACGGCCGCAACCACCAGCGAAGCCGAGGCCGGTACCTATTCGCTGGAAGTGACACAACTGGCCCAGGCCCAAAGCCTCACCACTGCCGGCATCGCAGACACGACCACGGCCCTGGGCACCGGCACGCTGACCCTGCAAGTCGGGACGCAAGAGGCGGTCTCGATCACCCTCGACAGCAGCAACAACACCCTGCAAGGCATTCGCGATGCTATCAACGCGGCCGATGCCGGCGTCACCGCCTCCATCGTCAATGACGGCAGCGACACCCCCTATCGCCTGGTGCTGACGTCAGACAGCACCGGAACCGAATCTGAAATGACCGTGACCTACACGGGCACGGACAGCACCGATCAAGCATCGAGCCTGTTCGGCTACGACGGCACCACGGGCAACATGACCGAAACGGTCGAAGCGCTGGACGCCGAACTCACGATCAACGGCATCGCCATCAGCAGCCAAAGCAACACCGTCGAAGATGCCTTGCAAGGGGTCACCCTGAGCCTGTCCGCCACCGGCAGCTCTCAAACCCTGACGATTGCTCAGGATACCGATGCGATCCTCGATGCCATTACCGCCTTCGTCGATGCCTATAACGATTACGTCACAACAGTGGACGAGTTGACCTCCTATGACGCGGATACGGATACGGCCGGCGAGCTGCTGGGAGACTCGACCACCCGGCGAATCAGCAGTGAACTGAGCAGCGATCTGTACAGCGCGATTGGCAGCGGGACTTACAGCTACCTGTCACAACTGGGTATTTCCCTGGAAGTCGACGGTACCCTGCTGATTGATGAAGATGCACTGACAAGTGCGCTGGAAGATGACATGGAAGCTGTTTCCCAATTTTTTATCGGCACCGATGACAGCACAGGATTCATTACCCAATTGTCGAGCGACCTGGACAACTACCTGAATGAAGATAACGGTTTGATTGTCGCCAAGACCGACAGCCTGGAATCCAAACTTGAGCAACTTGAAGAGCGCTATGAAGAGAAACAAGCACTCATCGACTCGGAAATGGCTCGCTGGACAGAAGAGTTCACCCAGCTCGACACCTTGATATCGGAACTGAACTCGACTTCCGACTACCTGACCACCCAATTTGACGCACTTAATAGCGATGATTGATGACACTACTGCGGAGCAAATTAGATGAGTTCCATTCGAGACGCTAATGCTTACGCCAAGGTGGGCGTGGAAAGCGGCATTTTGGCGGCCTCCCCCCACCAAAGAATTGTGATGCTGTTCGACAGCTACCAGACGTCGATTCGCATCGCACGCCTGCACCTGCAGGCTGGCCACATAGCCGAAAAGGGCATTGCCATTACCAAGGCAATCAATATTGTCAGCCAGGGGCTGCGTGCGTCACTGGACCTTGAGCAAGGCGGCGATATTGCCGTGCAACTTGATCAACTCTATGACTACGTCATTCGTGTCCTGCTTCGAGCAAACCTCGAGAATGACGAGACAGCCCTCACCACGGCCGCCGACTTGCTGAACAATGTCGCCGCCGCCTGGCTAGCCATCGGTTCGCAAATCGAGGAAGAGCGGTAGACATGATACAGACACAATTGATCGCCGCTTATGAACAACTGCTCGAACAATCCCGACGCATTCTCGAATGTGCAGAAAGGGCCGACTGGGATGGCATCTTCACGTTAAAGTCCCAGGGCCTGATCGACGCGGCCTACTTACGCCGCGCCGAAGCTCAAGCCAAACTTGACGATGCCGGCCAGCAGCGCAAATTTGAGCTCATGAGGCAAATAATGGAGCTGGATGGACAAGTCAGTTCCTTTTTGCACGCGCGTCAAAATGACTTGGGTCAACTCATGCAAATCAATCGTCGAAAGAGTGACTTGAACACTGCGTATCGAGTCCCGTCGAACAGCGTAATACCAATAAGCCACTATTTGTACCATAAAAAATAAGAAGCGCGTACAAGCCACATCAAGTCACGACACATTGCTATGGAACTATCCGGGGTGTACGAAAAAATCGTGTAAACAGACAACAAATAGTCTGCCCCGATCTGTTATCGTGCATTCAAGCTGATACTTTAGAAAAAATAAAATGGTTTCCATGACCTTTGGGCAAGGTCGAACACGTGGATAACCAAAAGAAAACAACACACAACACTTTTTTGCCCTCGCGGCAACGCAGTGCATCTTAGTCATTGTCGTTTTTGACATTTATCTGCCGGAGGTCACACCGTCGAAGTGTGGCCAAACTGTAGTATCCATGGGGAGGGGTAGAAATTGCCAAATACCAATACAGAGCTTGAAGATATCCAGGATCTGAATCTTTCATATTTGCTACTGGCCCAAAACCTGTTGCGCAAAGACCGAGAGGTGGCCATTTTCCGCCTGAAACTCAGCGAAAAAATGGCGGATCTACTGACCAAACTGAGCAGCAAGCAGATGACTCAGCTAGCCCGGGTCAACCAACTGATTTGCCGCCCCGTTTTCGAAGAGACAGACCGACTATCCAAAGTCCTGGGCAACGCTCGCGAACTGGGCATGGTGGAAATTCATTCAGCCTTGCTGATGGCAGCCGCCGATCGCTCAGGGGATATACGGTTCGGGGAAGGCTGATCCATGTCAGAAAAAAGCCTGGTCACCGAAATGCAGCAAGTGCAGCTGGCAATCGAACTGATTGAACTGGGCGCACGCCTGCAGGTGCTGGAAACCGAGACGTCGCTTAGCCGTGGACGCCTCATCCGGCTGTACAAAGAGGTTCGAGGAGCCTCTCCGCCCAAGGGCATGCTGCCCTTCTCCACCGACTGGTTCGTCACATGGCTACCGAATATCCACTCATCGCTGTTCTACGGCATGTACCGAAGCATGATCGAAATTGGCGGATACCGGATCGATGCGTTCGTCAAAGCCTATCGCCTCTACCTGGAGCAGGTCGGCGACCAGGAGGGTGAGCTGGTGCTCGGCCTGACACGCGCCTGGACGCTCGTACGTTTTTTTGAAAGCGACATGCTTGAGCTGATCCGCTGCTCATGCTGTTCAGGCGAGTTCGTTGCGCACTCTCACGCACCGGTACAGAACTACGTCTGCGGGATCTGCCAACCGCCGTCACGCGCAGGAAAAACCTTGAAACGCCGGGACATCGAAGCCCAGTTGCTCGATCGCCTGCCTCCGGTACGCAAGGTGTAAAACAAAAAGCCTCGCCAAAAAAACCCGCGATTGAAAGGAGCAGGTAAATCCAGATGGGTTTATCCCTTGCCACCGGGCGCTTGCGCGCACCGGTGGAATTTTGCCTGCACCACCTGCCGCCCCCCCGCCGCGCCCGCGCCGCAAAGCGAAGAAAATAATTCAAGTTCTGGACACCCCTGCCGATATTCCGCAGGTCATCTATTTCTTGAAATTAAGGAACGACCACGTGCTCATCGCAATAGGGCTTACCGTTGTACTTTTGTCGGTGTTCGGTGGCTTCGTCCTGTCCGGTGGCAGCCTGGGCCCACTGTATCAGCCCACTGAACTGCTGATGATTGGAGGGGCCGGTATCGGAGCGTTCATCGCCGCGAACAACGGCAAGGCCATCAGGGCCACGCTCAACGCCGTCTCACGCTTCAAACGTAGCGCCAAGTACGACAAAGCGTTGTACATGGAGCTGATGGCGCTGATGTATATCCTGCTGAGCAAGGCTCGGCGCGAAGGCATGCTCGCCCTGGAGCGGGATATCGACGAGCCCGGTCAGAGCCCGATTTTCAGCCTGTACCCGCGACTGGCCAGCGATCCGATGATCATCAATTTCATCACCGATTACCTGCGCCTGTTGATCAGCAGCGCCATGCAGACCCACGAGCTCGACGAACTGATGCTGCACGAAATCGAAGAGTTCGAACACGAAGCCCATTTGCCCTCCGACGCCCTGTACAAAGTCAGCGACGCATTACCGGCCTTCGGCATCGTTGCGGCGGTCATGGGGGTGGTCAAAGCCTTGAGCTCGGTCGACGTGGGTCCGGACTTGATGGGCCAGATGATTGCCCATGCACTGGTCGGCACCTTCCTCGGCATCTACCTGGCCTACGGCGTGGTTGCACCATTGGCCAGCCGGATTGATCGACAAGCCGCCGAGTCCGCCAAGATGCTGCAGTGCATTCGTGTCACGCTGCTGGCGAGCCTGCAAGGACTGCCACCGCAACTGGCCGTTGAGTTCGGTCGAAAGGCCCTGCACACCAGCGAAAGACCCAGCGCGCTGGAGCTGGAAAGCTACGTGCGTGGCAGCGGTGGCAACGCCCCACTTGGCCTGGAAAAAGTATGAGCGAGCAGCCGATCATCATCCGGCGCAAGAAAAAGGCCGCGCACGGACATCATGGCGGGGCCTGGAAAATTGCCTTCGCCGACTTCATGACCGCGCTCATGGCGCTGTTTCTGGTGTTATGGGTATTGTCCAACGCCAGCAAAAGCGACAAGGATGCCATTGCCGAATATTTCAGTACCCCCTTGCTGGTCGCCATGAGCAAAGGCGATCGCAATTCGGCGAGCACCCGTGCAATTCCCGGCGGAGGCCCGGACCCACGCTTCTCCCAGGGCGAGCAGGCACGCCTGAATCAGCGCCCCGAACACTTGTCCGGCGAGGAACGCCGCCGCCTGGAGTCACTCAAGCAACGATTGGAAAGTGCCGTGGAGCGCGATCCGCAACTCAGGGAGCTCAAGCAGCAGATTTCGATAGAGCTGAGCCCGGAAGGTTTACGCGTGCAGTTGCTCGACACGGACAAACGCCCCATGTTCGAACTGGGCAGCGCCAATGTCGCGCCGTACTTACGCAAGCTCCTGCGGACCTTCGCCCCCGTACTCAATGAGCTGCCCAATCGCATTCAAATCAGCGGGCATACCGACAGTCACCCGTATCCCGGCGGTGAGGCCGGCTACAACAACTGGGACTTGTCCGCCGACCGCGCCAAAGCCTCTCGCCAGGAGCTGGTCGCCGGCGGCCTGGATTCGGACAAGTTGCTGCGTGTCTCCGGCATGTCCGATCGCATCCGCTTCCACGGTGCCGGCCCTTATGACGCGTCCAATCGACGAATCGAAATCATCGTGCTGGACAGCCGCGCTGCGCAGCGGATTTTGTCCCAGGACGAATACGGTCCGTTGGACATACCTGAACCAACCCCCTCGGAGCCCTCCACAAGCAAACCTGCGGAACAAACCGGACATTAGCGCTCGATTGTGTGTGGTGTTTCCACGATCGGGTCTCTGGGCGGCTGCGCACAATAGCGACCTTTGACATGTCGCGCGGGTCGCCGCAGGCGCTTGGAGAGCCATGGCCGAGACCAGCAGAGAGGACAAGACCGAAGCGGCGTCGCCGCGACGCATAGAGAAGGCCCGTGAACAGGGCCAGGTCGTACGCTCTCGAGAACTGAACACCTTCGTCATGCTGCTGGCCGGCATCGGCGGGCTGTGGATGATGGGCGGCAAACTGTATGACAACCTCGGTCAGGTCATGGAGCAGGCGCTGCTGTTCGAACGCGCACAACTGTTCGACACCGCACGCATGCTCAGTGTGCTCTGGTCATTGAGCCAGATCGCGCTGTTCGCCTTGGTCCCGTTCTTCGCCCTGATGACCTTCACAGCCATGGCCGCACCGGCGCTACTGGGAGGACTGGTGATTACCCTGGCCGCAGTACGGCCGCAGTTTTCGAGGGTCAATCCGATGAGTGGGCTGGCACGGCTGTTTTCCGTGCAGGTGTTGGTCGAACTGGCAAAAGCCATCGCGAAGGCGACGTTGATCGGCACGGTGCTCTACTTCTTCCTCAAGGCGCACATAGGGCAATTGCTGGCCTTGCCACAAATGCCCGCACAGCAAGCCCTGGCAGCGGTCATGGAGTTGACGGCCAAGTCCTGTGCGATGTGTGTGACGGCATTGATCATCGTCGTTGGCATGGACACGCCTTATCAGTTGTGGACGTACGCGAAAAACCTGCGCATGTCCAAGGAGGAACAACGCCAGGAACACAAGAACGCCGACGGCGACCCCCACATCAAGGCGCGAATCCGTCAGTTGCAGCAGGCACGTGCGCGGCGACGGATGATGAGCAAGGTGCCCAAGGCCGACGTCATCGTCACTAACCCCAGCCATTTCGCCGTGGCCCTGTCTTATCGAAAAGACGAGCACGGCGCCCCCAGGGTGGTTGCCAAGGGTGCCGACGATGTGGCCCTGCGCATTCGCGAAATCGCCCAGGAACATGACTTGCCCGTGCTGCAAGCGCCCCCACTGGCTCGCGCCCTTTACTTCCACGTCGATCTGGATCGTGAAATCCCCATTGAGCTTTACACCGTTGTCGCCGAAGTCGTCGCCTGGGCCATACGCCTCAAGCGCGTCAATGAGCATGGCGGTGACGTTCCACCGACCCCGGTCAATCTGTCCGTACCACCGGGTATGGACCAGCGTGGCCCGCGTAACGCGAAACCTGAGGATGAGCAGAACGAATGAAAGGCATGACCGACTTACTCGGACCTGATTCCTGGCTGGCCAAAACTGACCTGAAGATCATGACCGGGCCCGTGTTGATCGTCCTCATCCTGTCGATGATGATCCTCCCCCTGCCGACGTTTATTCTGGACCTGCTCTTCACCTTCAACATTGCCCTGGCAATCATGGTCTTGATGGTGAGCATGCTCACGGAGAAGCCGCTGGATTTCTCTGCGTTTCCCTCTGTGTTGCTGTTCACCACCTTGCTGCGCCTGTCGCTCAACGTCGCCTCGACCCGAGTGATTCTAATGGAGGGGCATACAGGCCCCGATGCCGCCGGAAAGGTTATCGAGGCCTTTGGCGAGTTCCTGGTGGGCGGGAACTTCGCCGTGGGCCTGGCGTTGTTCCTGATTCTGGTCACCATCAACTTCATGGTGATCACCAAAGGTGCCGGACGGATCGCAGAGGTCGGCGCGCGCTTTACCCTGGACTCGATGCCCGGCAAGCAGATGGCAATCGACGCCGATTTGAACGCCGGCCTGATCGGCGAACCGCAAGCCCGCCAACGACGCAAGGAGGTCGCCCAGGAAGCCGACTTCTTCGGGTCCATGGACGGCGCGAGCAAATTCGTGCGGGGCGACGCGGTAGCGGGCCTGGTCATCATGGCGGTCTGCATCATCGGCGGCCTGGCCATCGGCATCCTGCAACACGACATGGTCTTCAGCGACGCCGCTCACACCTACACCATGCTGACCATCGGCGACGGTCTGGTGGCTCAGATCCCTGGCCTGGTGATTTCCATCGCCGCGGGTGTCACGGTCTCGCGGGTCAATACCGAACAGGACGTGGGCCAACAGATGATGGGCCAACTGTTCAGTCGGCCCAAAGTGCTGATGATGACCGCAGGCGTGATGGGGTTGCTCGGGCTGGTCCCGGGCATGCCTAACCTGGTGTTCCTGATCCTCACCGGATTGCTCGGCGGCCTGGGCTGGTGGTTCTCCAAACAGGAGGAGGCGCCCGTGGAAAACTCGATCCAGACCCTGTTGCCCAAATCGGCGTCACAAAGTACCGAAGCCACATGGGATGACGTGCAGCTGGTCGATACCTTGAGCTTACGCGTGGGCCACCGACTGATTCCATTGGTGGATGTACGCCAGCAAGGCGAGCTGGTCACACGTATCAAAAGCCTGCGCAAAAAGTTCGCCCAGGACGTCGGCTTCCTCCCCCCAGTGGTGCATGTGCGCGACAAGCTTGAGCTGTCACCCAACACCTACATCATCAGCCTGAAAGGCGTTGAGATCGGGCGCGGCGAAATCTTTCCCGGCAAGTGGCTGGCCATCAATCCTGGCAAGGTCACCCACGAGTTGGCAGGCACAGAGGCCGTGGACCCGGCGTTTGGTTTGCCGGCCATCTGGATCGAGCCGAATTTGCGTGAACACGGACAGATTTATGGCTACACCGTGGTCGACGCCAGCACCGTGACGGCCACCCACCTCAACCATTTGCTGCACCAACACGCCAAAGACATGCTCGGCCGCGGCGAAGTGCAAAAGCTCCTGGACAAACTCGGTCCAGACAGCAAAGGGTTGATCGACGAAGTCGTGCCCAAGCTGGTGACGCTGACCGTCTTGCAACGCGTGCTGCAGAACCTGCTGGAAGAAAACGTCTCGATCCGTGACATGCGCACCATTCTCGATGCCCTGGCCGAACATGGCGGCGCGCAGCAACCGCCGGATGTGCAAGAGCTGACCGCCGTGGTGCGCATCGCCCTGGGCCGCTCGATCGTCAACCAGTTGTTTGCCAACAAACCCGAACTGAAAGTCATCGGACTGGACTTCAACCTTGAACAGGTACTGATGCAGGCCGTGGGCAATGGTGGGTCGCTGGAGCCTAGCTTGGCAGACAACCTGATGCACCAGACTTCGCTGGCCCTTAAGCGCCAGGAAGTCAGCAGCGAACCGCCCGTGCTGGTCGTGCCGAACAAGCTGCGCCCAGTGCTATCGCGCTTCTTGCGGCGGCGCTTGCGTCAATTGACGGTGATCTCCCTGAGCGAAGTGCCGGATGACCGCACGCTTCGTATGATTAACGTGATAGGAGCAACGCCCAAGTGAGTGCCCAACGTTTTATCGGCGCCAACAGCCGCGAGGCGATGAATCAGGTTCGTCTTGTCTTGGGTGACGAAGCCCTGATCCTGTCGAGTCGCATGACCGAAGACGGTGTCGAGATCATGGCACTGGCACCAGAAGCACAGCCGCCGGCCGCTGCAGCGTCAACGCTTGCCACACTCGCCGAACCGGACGACATCGTGCAGGTCAGCGCGCGCCAAGCCGCTGCCGCATACGCCAACCAGCTCAGCAGGCCATCTCCCCCGCCTGTTGAACGGCCCGTGGCGGCGAGCGCCACATCAGCAACCGTCATGGATTTCGCCACGCTGAGTGAGCGCCTGTTGAACGAAATCCAAGACATGCGCCAGCTCATCGATCGCCAGACACAACGTTCGGGCACCGACCTGGGCTGCCGGTCCCAATTGCTCAACCGGCTGCTTGATGCAGGTTTCAGTGCTCAGTTGAGCGAGGAAATACTCGGCACGACGCCTACCCCGCTGCTGGGCCCTGACGCCACCCCAGCCAGGCTGCAAAGCTGGTTGGCGCAAAAGCTGGACAGCCAACTGAATCAACTTGTCGATGAGGCTGAACTGTTCGACAACACACGTCTCATCGCCCTGGTGGGGCCGACCGGCGTGGGTAAAACCACCACGACCGCCAAACTGGCGGCCCGATATGTGATGCGCCATGGCGCCAATCAAGTCGCCTTGATCACCACGGACCACTTTCGTATCGGCGCCCACGAACAACTGCGTATCTACGCTCAATTACTGGGTGTCGAACTGCACACTCCGGGGCCTGGGGCGGAACTTGATCCGCTGCTGGCCGAACTGGCCGACAAGCGACTGGTGATCATCGACACCGTAGGCATGAGCCAACGCGATCAACGCTTGCTCAAGCAAATCACCCAACTGGGCTCAAGCCGCCAGGCCCTGCGACTGATACTGGTGATCAATGCGACCAGCCACGGCGACACCCTCGAAGAAGTGGTGCAAATCTATCGCAGTGCCGCGCTGGCTGCCGGTTGCCGACTGGATGATTGCATCCTCAGCAAATGCGATGAGGCCGCACGGCTGGGGCCGGCGCTGGATATCATTATCCGCCACGGCCTGTGCCTGAATTACTTGTCCGTCGGCCAGCAAGTACCTGAGGACTTGCAGCTACCCGCCGCGTCGACATTCCTGCAACAAGCATTGGATCTCTCTCACCCGTCGCTGTTCGCTGCAAAACCGGACGTCTCGACGCCTCGGCAACTGGACGCGCTCGTGCGCGGTTTATTGAGCCAGAGCCGGATTATTTCGTCGTTGCGCAGCAGCTTGAGTCAACAGATCGCAGGGTTTGCGCAACTGCTCGATACCTGGCCGCTGATGGATCTGCCCCAAGCGGTGCAGCACCAGCGTTGGGCGGCGTTCCTGAGCACGCAGGAGCGTTGGACGCCTGCCGAACCCAATGGCCTGCTGCTGTGGGGAACGCCTCGCCCCATGCCCGGAGCCACGTGGAACATGCCTCTGTTAACGGTGGACAACGCTGCTCATTTGGAGGCCCGGCCATGGCTGACACACCGAATGCCGATCGGTCCGCAACCACGCTTGGACTGGTGCCAGCCGCGCTGGCCGGCCCATCGTCATGTGTGGTCCGCCTGCCCGAGCCCACAAGTACTTGAAGTATTGCGTCATAACGGGCAGACGTGGTTAAGCCCCGTCAAAGGTCGCCAGCGGGTCGTCCATCAAGGTGAGCTTAAGCCCCTTGGCACGTTGCTCAGCTGCTGCGACGAGGTGACTGTTCATGAGCTCAGGTACCGCGGCCGCAACGTGCGCCTGAACCTGAGCCATCTGCCGGTCACGCTCAAGGGCGCGCCTCACGCCCCCTTGCGCGCTTGGTTCGGCACGCTGCATGACAGCCATGGCGGCCAGTGCCTGGGGCAACGTTGGTGGTTGGCCAGCGGCGACATACAAGAAGCTTTGCAGGGTCAGATGGCCGATCTCATCTTGCAATTGAAGCATGATGAACTGGCCAGGCTCACCGGGCGTGGCTGGACGCTATTGACCGGCATTCAGCCGCACCTGAATGCCGAAATTCGCGTGTACCTGGCGGCCGGACTGGCCGCAACCGCCGTGCGACTGAGCAACGACAGCGAGGACTGGGCCTTTCAGGCACGCACTCAACTGGTGGGTCTGCTGCCTGAAAAGCGCACTGACAACGCATCGGGGCTCCTTGAAAGCTTGTTGCATTTACTGACGATCAACGATGCTTTGAGCCGCATGCACAACCCTCCCACCCGTATTTGCACATGACTGGCCCCCAGTTCCTATCTGCGGTGGACACCCTGGATCAGGCCGCCGGCCTGCGGCGCTGGGCCAGGCAAAACCAGGCCGCCCCCACTGCGACGGTCCGAGAGGTCGAACGGTTATCGCCAACGCCGCCAGATCGAACCTTGATGTTGTTCGGCTCGGCGCAGATGGCAGGCCAGGTTTATCAAACCCTGGAACGCTGGCACCACCAGGGTCACCCCTGGGTCGGTCACCCCAACCGCTGGCGCGTACTGCCTGTGTGCAACAGTCGCCAGGACCTGCAAGCACTGGCCCAGCGGCAACCGTGCTGGGGCCTGTGGGTCGACAGCGACCTGGATGCTTTCCGCCGGACGTTCCAGACCTTGCGCCAGCTCGGCGAGCAAGGTGGCCCCAACCAGGTACTGGCGCTGCACCCCGGGTTTTCCCGACAGGGCCTGCTCGGCAACTTGCAGGATGCAGCCCGACGTTATCTCGGCATTCGATTGTTGCTCGTCGATGAAGCAGGCCACTGAGTCATTCGTCATTGGCTGGCACACCTAAGCGGGGAACATGTCGTGTAGCGCATGGCTGTTCCACGCTTAAGGGGCTCGGGGGAGCGGTAATAATCCTGATATTACGACTCCAGGCATCACACGGCTTCCAACTGTGCGGATGCTCATTGCCATTTTTTTGTCTTTCGCAGGCGCGCACGATGTATACGGCACAGGGCAAGATGAACCAGCAGGAATTGCTCCAGCAGTATTTACCCTTGGTCCGACGGCAAGCATTAGGTTTGAAAACGCGGTTGCCAGCCAATATCGAGCTGGATGATTTGATTCAAGCCGGCAGCATTGGCCTGCTTGATGCGATGACTCGCTATGACTTGAACGTGGGGGCGACGTTCGGAACCTACGCCTCGCAGCGTATCCGCGGCGCCATGATCGACGAACTGCGTACCCGTGACTGGGTGCCTCGCAGCGTGCGCCGCAACGCGCGCGCGCTCGAAAATGCCATGCATCGCGTGGAGCAAAGCCTGGGGCGGCCGGCCAAAGAGCGTGAAATCGCGGACGCAATGGGTTTGACACTTGCCCAGTATCATCAGGTACTCAGCGACACCAACGGCAGCCAGATGCTGCCCATCGACGATGTGAACGAAGAGCACATCGATGAGACATGCTCCCGGCATATCACCCCCTTCGCCGAACTGGTCAACGATCGCAACCGCACCCACCTCATGCGCGCCATTGACGCCCTCCCCGAGCGGGAAAGACTGCTGCTCGCGCTGTGCCACCACGAAAAACTCAACCTGCGGGAAATTGGCCTGGTGCTAGGCGTCAGCGAGTCTCGCGTCTGCCAGTTGCACAGCCAGGCCATTGCCCGCCTACGCGCAAGCATGGCGGAGTAGAGAACCATGAAAATCAGCGTATTCGGCTCAGGTTATGTGGGGCTTGTGGCAAGTGCCTGCCTTGCCGATGTCGGCCATGAAGTGATGTGCATGGACATCGACCCCCAACGCATCGAACTGCTGCGCAACGGCGAAGTACCGATCCATGAGCCCGGTCTGAGCGCACTGATCCATACCAATGTCCAGGCTCGGCGCCTGTTGTTCTCCACTGATGCCGCACAAACCGTTGCCTTCGCCGATCTGCTGTTCATTGCCGTGGGTACTCCGGGCGACGAGGACGGCAGCGCCGATCTGCAATATGTGCTGGCCGTAGCACGAAACATTGGTCAGCACATGCAGGGCTATAAGGTCATCGTCGACAAATCCACCGTCCCGGTTGGCACCGGGGAAAAGGTCCAGGCGAGCATTCGCGCTGCGCTGGCCGATCGCGGTGTGCAACTGCCGTTCGAGGTCTGTTCCAACCCGGAATTCATGAAAGAAGGCGCCGCCATCGACGACTTCACCCGCGGCGCACGCATCATCGTCGGCACCGGGTCGGACGCGGTCAAAGCCCTCATGCGCGAGTGCTACGCCCCCTATAACCGCAATCACGACAAGCTGATGTTCATGAGCCTGCGCGCCGCCGAGCTGACCAAGTACGCCGCCAACGCCATGCTGGCGACAAAAATCAGTTTCATGAATGAAATGGCCAACCTCGCCGAGTGCCTTGGGGTGGACATAGAAGAAGTTCGCCATGGCATCGGCAGCGATCCGCGGATCGGCTATGACTTTATCTACCCCGGTTGCGGCTATGGCGGTTCGTGTTTCCCCAAGGACATACAAGCCCTCAGTCGCACGGCCCAGGATGTCGGCTACGACCCGCAATTGCTCAGAGCGGTCGAAGCGATCAACCAGCGACAGAAAAACTCCCTGTTCAAAAAGCTCGAACGGGCCCTGGACGGTCAGTTGCGGTATAAAACCATTGCCGTGTGGGGACTGGCGTTCAAACCCAACACCGACGACATGCGCGCCGCCCCCAGCAGAGACTTGATGGAGTCCTTATGGAACGCTGGCGCCAAGGTACAGGCCTACGACCCGCAAGCGATGCTGGAGTGTCGGCGCATCTATGGCGAACGCGACGATTTGCTGTTGGCCGCAGACCGTATACAAGCCGTCAAGGGTGCCGATGCCTTGGTGATCTGCACGGAGTGGAAAGCCTTTCGCAGCGTCGATTTCACCTGGCTCAAACAGCAACTCAAGCTTGCCGTGGTGATCGATGGGCGCAACTTGTACGAACCAAAGGCTCTGCTGGACGCCGGATTGACCTATTCGGCAATCGGCAGGTGAGCGTGGCGTCATCACCGCCTCCCCGGCTCCTCAGCGACAACGTTCCCATGTCCCCATGGGAACGTTCCATCCGTCACTCGGCGTAGGCCACCTCGTTATAGCTCCCCACCAGCCAGGTCAACTCCGACCGGGGTACTTCAGTCAGAGGACGCAAGTCAAACCTGGCCATCCGACCGACAAACTCGGTCGGCGCCAGCAATCGCTCGACCACGTGATAGTGAGGGCGGTCGAGGTAGTCATCGAACAGCACGATCATCGGCTTGTTCGCCCGCAGATAGGCAGTCACGAAGCAGGCAATCCGAAAGCGTCCATCGATCAGAATGACATCGGGCTCCTGGAAAAACGGCTCGTCCCAGACCTTCAGTGGGTAAGTGTGGAATCGTTTCCAGGCCCGGGCGTTTTTTGGCCGCGCCCACTTTCCGGTTTCGCCGACATCGACGGGATAGATCACCGGCCGCGATGGCAGCTCAGCACTGGCGATCCAGTCCTGCATGTTCTTGGCCCAATGCGCGTCGTTTTCTACCGAAATGACCGATTTGCCTGGCATCCTGGCGGCAATGATGGTCGAGCCACCACTGCCGTATTCCAGAATCACCGACGCCTGCGAATAAATGCGCCTGAGATAAACCGCGACCTCCTCGGGGAACGTCACCTGGGGTTCCTCTATCAGTGCCTGCGCGGCACTTGACGTGGGGGTATCGCTGCCTGTGGCGCCTGCTTCGCCCCGCTGCGCCGCAGCGGCCGGGCGGGACGGCGATGAACCCTGGCAATGCTGGCGATACTGCTGCGCCAAATCACTGTCCATTGCCGCGATAAGTTGCGTCGCCACATCATGCACGCCATATACCGTGTGCAGGATGAACGCCAGCTTCAAACGCTGGTTGTCCGACAGTGACGCCAGTCGCGCCGCGTCAGGTAGGAACAATGCGTCTGCACAGACCAGATGAGACGCGCGCAGTTGCACGCAATGCTCGTCCTGCGGCAGATGGCTGGCGTGCTGGAGTTTGTTCAATCGATAGAAACTGAAACCCAGTCGCGCAAGACTTTTGCTGATAAGCCCCATATCGGATTGTTGACGATGGGTCGGTGTGAAGTTGATGCGCGCCTGCACCAGCAGCGTATCGGCCAGCCGCCGCGTACCATGTTCAATGACGGCCACGCTGTTGCTCAGGTTGTCCAGCAACAGCCAGTCAACGGACTGCAAACCCTTGATGCTGTCGAGCTTCAGTGTCGGCAGTGCAAGCTTGGCCAGGACTTTGGAACCGGAATCCGGATGGGCCGCGCCCAGAGGTTCCAGCGTGGCGCTCATGGCCGGATCAAGGCACGCATAGAGGGTCGTCGCCCGACCATCACCCAATGCCGCATGGGGGTAATGATGCAGTTCGCCCATCTGCCCCAATTGCTTGGCATTGGCTACGCGACTGGCCGGATCGAATGCAATCGTCGAAAAAGCGCCCAGCCTTTGCAACTCGACAAACTGCGCCGAAGCCACCAGTGTCGCCCCATGATCCAGCGTAACGATCTTGCCCTGAAATTTGAAACTGAACCCCTGCTCTTCAAGTGGCGCAATGGGGTGCTGGAGGTCCACGTTATCGGCCTCATCGCTGAACCTGGCCTGCCCCTGCGTGTCCAGCGTCAAGGCCGCCGCGGGCTTACCCTCACAATAACGCTGCCAGATGGCCCGCATGGCGCTACTGAAATGGTTTGCAAAACGCCGACTGTCACAGACCGGTGAACGCATCAGCACGTCACGCAAGTGCCCGCGGATCGTCGAAAGGCTTTTCACATCCCCGGCCAGGCCGATCACCCGCTGGCGGTACTCATCCCAACTGTTGACCACCAATTCTGGAAAACCGGCATTGACCAGGTGGGTGGCCGAATGGCGCCCGGCGAAGGTCGGCCCCGGCAAGGTGACCACCGGCACGCCCATCAATAAAGCCTCGCAGGTTGTCAAGCCGCCGGAATAAGGCCAGGGATCGAGCGCAATATCGATACGGTTGTAAGCCTCCAGCAGCGCCTTGTGACCGACCGGCCCCTCCACGAGCACATGCTCAGGGTCGATGCCCTGGCGGGCCATGAAACCATGCACATGTTCGCGCAGCTCACTGTTGCCGAATGCCCCGCCCTTGAGCAACAAGCGCGATGCAGGCGTCGCCAGCATCAATTTCGCCCATTGCGCCAACAGGACATCATTGACCTTGGTTGGATTATTGAAGCATCCGTAAGTGATGAATCCGTTCTCCAGCGCCGGCAACGGCTTGATGTCCGGTGTGTAGGGCGGTGGGTCGTAGCAGATGTAATCGTCGGGCAGGCGAATGAGTTTTTCGGTGTAGTACGCATCCTCGCCTTCAGGCGACTCGATGCGGTCGCTGAGCAGGTAGTCGATCGCGTCCAGCCCCGTGGTATTGATCAACCCGCCCACCCACTTGACCAGCAATGGTGCCGGTTGCAAGGCCATGGTGCCCATCCGGTTGCCGGCGTTGTGACCGCACAAGTCGATCAGGATATCGATCCGGTCGTCACGAATGCGCTGGGCCAGGGTGTGCTCATCCATATGCTTGATCGCGAGCCATTGCTGAACCGTCGCGCGAATGCGTCGCGTCAAGTGATCACATACCTGGCTGGTGCTGTAGGCGAACAATTCAAACTGATGCCGTGGCAGCTTCTCCAGCACCCCCACGATCATGTTGCCCACCGGATGTTGGCGCAAGCCATCGGACACCAGACCGATACGCAGGCATCGGTCCGGGGCTCGATCCTGTGCCTCGGGCCGTGGCGGAACGGATTTCGGCCCGAAGCGCGACTGCCATTGCTTGCAGACCTCGAAGATGTAGTCGCGACTGCGCTCAGGATCGTAATGCAGCGACGTCAGGCGATTGGAGTACGGCAGTACATCCTTGCGCCGGGCCAGCGACACTGCCTTTTGATAGTACTCGTCGGCCTTGGCCAACCGACCGATGTCCTTGTACAGATTGGCCGCATTGTTCCAGTGACTGTAGTCACCCGGTTCTCGCACGATCAGCTTGTCGAACACGGCGATGGCCTCGCTGTAGCGCTCAAGCCGATTGAGGACCAAGCCTTTCCTGGACTGCATGCGACAGTCATCGGGGGAAATATCCAGTGCCCGCTCGATGTGCTGCAAGGCTTTGGCGAACTGGCCTTTTTCAAAATAAAGCGTGGCCAAGCGATGATGGCCTGCTGCGAAATCGGGTTCTATTCCCAGGGCCTGGAGGGCAAGCGCCTGGGCCCGATCGGCCTGACCCAGCTTTTGCGCCGCCTTGGCCACCAACTCCAACGTCTGTGGGTCGTCGGGCAGCAGGCTCAGTGCTCGCTCGAAACTGGCCAGTGCTCGCTCAGGCTCGGCCTTGAACTCCAGATTGCCCAAGTCTTTCCATACCTGTGGGTCACGCGGACGCTGCTGGCTCAGCCGTCGCGCCTGGGCGAGGTCTCGCGTATCCGCGGCACGATTTGAGGTCGCAGAGGTGGTTTTTTTGTGCAATCGGCCGCGTAAGGGCTTGGGCATGAAGGACAGCCTCGCAAAGGAAAAGTCTGCCGCAATGCTATCGCGCCACTTGCTGCGGCAAAGCCCGGATAAACCCACGCCAGCCCCGCGATAACGCGGTATTGCGTGGTGACCAGACAACGAAAAAAAGGGGCTCAGCTGGCGCTGGCCCCTTCCTGACGCGTGCGACGAATGCCTGATGTTTACTGCAGCAGAGACAGCATTTGCTCCGGCATGGAGTTGGCTTGGGCCAATACCGAGGTACCTGCTTGCTGAAGAATCTGGGCACTGGTCATCGCCGACACTTCAGTGGCGTAGTCCACATCCTGTATACCCGAACGGGCGGATGTCAGGTTGGTGGTGGTGGTCGAAATGTTGGTGATCGCCGAGTCGAAGCGGTTCTGCACCGCACCAAGGTCCGAACGCATGGAGTCGACGGTATTGAGCGCACTGTCGAGCGTGGTCAGGGTGTTTGTCGACTTCTTGGTAACCGCGTTCTCCGTGTCGATGCTGATGCTCGCCGTGGTGGTGGTGCCACTGGTCGTCAGCGTGACTTCGGCCGCGTAGGTTTTACCGTCCACGGTCAGGAAGTAGTCACCATCGGCGTCTGTGGACAAGGTGCCGCCACTGATGGTGGTGCCAGACTTGTCGACGTAGCTGGTGTTGGTCGAAGTGATCGCGGTGCCCGATTCGTCCGACAAGGTCGCCGCGGTCAGCGTCGTGTCATAGCCGTTGACGTTGAAGTCCCCCAGCCCCAGCGTTTCGGCGTTGATTTCGCTCAGTTTGATATCGATGGTCTCACCATCGTTCGCCCCCACCTGGATGGTAATCGTCTGGTCGGACGCCAATACATCCACGCCGTTGAACGCGGTTTGTTCGGAGATACGGTCGATCTCGTCCAGACGCTGGGTGATCTCGTCCTGGATCGACTGCAAGTCGGACTGGGAGTTGGTGCCGTTCGAGGCCTGAACGGCCAACTCACGAATACGCTGCAGGTTGTCGTTGACCTGATCCAGGGCGCCTTCGGTGGTCTGCGCCAGGGAGATGCCGTCGCTGGCGTTGCTGCTCGCCTGCTCCAGACCAGTGATCTGCGAGCTCATGCGGTTGGCGATCGCCTGGCCAGCGGCGTCATCGGAGGCGCTGTTGATTTTCAGACCGGACGACAAACGTTCGATCGAAGTACTCAGGCTGTTTTCCGAAGCGTTCAGGTTTTGTTGAGCGATCAACGAGGTGATGTTGGTATTGATAACTGACATTTTGCAGTTCCTTCTCGTGGGGAGGTGCTAGTGACACATTCAGAATCCGACGCCCGTTGCTTTCAGCGCCGTTGCCGTACAGACATTGCGAACATCGGCGATCCGATCACTCACCTTTAGCCAACCCTGAAAAAAATTTCGAACGCGATGTTCTCTCCCCTTGCAGACTCGACAGCCATTTTCCGTAGCGCAGATTTCGCCAGGAAAAGTGGCTGTATTAGCGGGTTTGAAACAGCACCGGCCACGGTATAAAGCCAGCCTTGCCTTAATCGCACCCACGCCACGTCGAAGGTGCCGAGCGTTGTCCCCAGGAGTGCCGCATGAACCCCTCAACCCTGATCGGTATGCTCGCCAGTCTCTTGCTGCTGGCCGTTCTATTGGTGTTTTCCGCGCAGCAACCCGGGCTGTTCATTGATATACCGAGCCTGGGCATTGTGGTGGTCGGCACGTTTGCCGCGACCTTCATCAGCTATCCGCTGAGCGAAGTGCTGCGAATCTTCAGCCTCATCAAAACGGTGATCCGCAACGAGCGCGAGTACACCCAGGAAGACATCAATGAGCTGGTCAGCCTGTCGCGCCTGTGGATCGACGGCGACTTGCGAGCCGTTGAAGGAGCACTGGATCAGGTCAAGAATCCTTTCCTGCGTTGCGGCGTACAACTGGTCATAGACAAGACACCGGAAGACGACATCCTTGAACTGCTGCAATGGCGCATTTCAAGACTGCGCGCCAAGGAACAGGCCGAGGCGCAACTGTTTCGGGTCATGGCCAGCTACGCCCCGGCCTTCGGCATGCTGGGCACACTGGTGGGATTGGTGAACCTCATGTTTGTGCTCGGCGACGGCGACATGATCACCATTGGCAGGCAAATGGCCGTCGGCCTCATGACCACCCTTTACGGCGTGCTGCTGGCCAACCTGGTGTTCAAACCGGTCGCGGTCAAACTCGAGCGCCGCACTGAACAGCGGGTGGTGCTGATGAACATGATCCTGCAGGGCATTTCCATGATGTCCAATAAGCGCAGCCCGGGCCTGATGCGTGAAACGCTGAAATCCTTCGTCGCCCAACATCAGAACGAACTGCGTGACGCCCCTCCTCGCCTGAGCCGCAAGCGAATGCCCATCAAGTGGAACCTGCGAACATGAGTGCGTTCAATGGCTACGCTTCGGGAAACGTTGTGACCGATCATCAGCACTGGCTGGCTCGTCACCGGGCCCTTGAAATAGAGCTTATGCAGGCTCGGCAGAGTCATCGTGGCCTGAAACGGCAAACCGCAGCAGCGGCAGCGATTGCCAATGCCTCGGAGGACACCGAGAGCGACGCCTGGATGATGACCTACCTGGACATGATGACGCTGTTGCTGGTAGTCACCATGGCCATGCTGGCCATGGCCGGCAGGGGTCATGACCACCCACACCAAGGCGACTTCAACCTGAGCCAGATTTTCAACGCAAAAGAACTGACCCGACTGGATCCGCCCGGGGCATTGTTGCTCGCGCCGCAGGCCAAGACAGCGGTCGAACCAAAACCGGAACCCACGCCAGAACCCATAACCGCGACTGAAGCCGTAGCCCCGGACCTGGTCGCCTCAGTCGCCACGACGATCGAGGTGCCAGCCCCTGAGCCCGCCACTGTAATCCCTGCGCCCCCGGCTCCGGTCAAACCCAGTGTTGAGGATCTGCTCAATGAACTGCCGCTGGACAAGCTGGGCAGCGATATTGAAGTGGTCGCCAGCGAAAGCGCCGTCAGCTTCCGGATCAGCAGTGAGATCATCTTTCCCTCCGGCCAGTCTGACCTGAACCTCGGCGGTCTGAGAGTCCTGCAACGGCTGATACCGATACTCGAAAGCGTCCCACACAAAGTCATCGTCGCCGGCCACACCGACACACAGGACATCCGCAGCTCACGCTTCCCCTCCAACTGGGAACTCTCCAGCGCCCGCGCCGGCAGCGTCGTGCGCTACCTGCAGAGCAACGGCATCAACAGCGACCGCCTTACCGCAGTCGGCTATGCAGACACCCGTCCCTTAGGCGACAACTCAACAACCCAAGGTCGCGCGCGCAACCGTCGAGTGGAGTTCATTCTGGAGCGCTAGGATGATGTCCTCGTTGCGGTAACCGGCGAACAGGCAATATATCGATTGCCAGATATGCACTTGGCCTGGCACAGCAGCGCTACAGCACGCTGCGTCATCAATTCCCAGACATTGGACCGCTCGGGCGTTTTACATCGCGTTTGTTTTGCCTGGGCGAACCAGGGCTCGCCAGGCGGCTCGCTTGAGGTACCCGGTGGGTACGCAGCAACAAACCGATTTCCTGCGCGCTGACCGCTTTGCTGAAAAAGTACCCCTGGATTTCATCGCAGCCGTTATCACGCAAGAAGCTTTGCTGTTCCTGGGTTTCGACACCTTCGGCAATGACCTTGAGGTTCAGCTTGTGCCCCAACGAAATCACGGCGGTGGCGATGGCTTTGTCGTTCTCGTTGTCGGGCAGATCGCGCACGAACGACTGGTCGATCTTGAGTCTGGCGATCGGGAAACTTTTCAGTGCGGCGAGGCTGGAATAGCCAGTGCCGAAGTCGTCGATCGAGAGGCTGATCCCCATGGCTTGCAGGGCCTTCATTTTGCTGATGGCTTGCTGAAGGTCTTGCATGATCAGGCTTTCGGTCAGTTCCAGCTCGAGGTACATCGGGTCCAGGCCGGTTTCCTGCAAGGCATGCATCACCCGGTCGATCAGGTCCCTTTCGATGAACTGTCGGGCGGAAATGTTCACCGACATGGTGATCGGCGGCCAACCGGCATCCTGCCACGCCTTGTTCTGTCTGCAGGCGGTATGAATCACCCAGTCGCCGATGGGCACGATCAACCCGGTCTCTTCGGCCTGGGGAATGAATTTGATGGGAGAGACCATGCCCAGCTCGGGATGCTGCCAGCGGATCAATGCCTCCACGCCGATGATCTGGCCTGACTGCAAATCCACTTGTGGCTGGTACAGCAGCAGGAACTCGTCGTTATTGAGTGCGCTTCGCAGCCCGTCCTGCATGGCGAGCTTGCCCTGGACCTTGTTATTCATCTCGCTCGTATAGAACTGGAAGCTGTTGCGCCCCAGCTCCTTGGCCCGGTACATGGCGGCGTCCGCATTGCTGAGCAGCGTGTCGGTATCCGTGCCGTCGGCCGGGTAAGTGGACAACCCCATGCTGCAGGTGACATGGAGCGTATGGCCGCTGAGTTGAATCGGCCGCAGGATGGCTTCCTGGATTTTGTGCAGCACTGGCGTCACGCCGTCCAGGTCCGAGGGCTGGTCGAACAGGATGATCACAAACTCGTCGCCGCCCAGTCGCACGACCGTGTCGATACGCCGTACACACCCCAACATGCGCTGGGCGACGGTTTTCAGCAGTTCGTCCCCGGCACTGTGCCCAAGGCTGTCATTCACCAGTTTGAATTTGTCCAGGTCGAGAAACACCACGGTCACCAACCGGTTGTAGCGCTGGGCATATAGCATCGCCTGCTTGAGACGGTCTTCGAGCAGCGTGCGATTCGGCAGCCCGGTCAGGGCGTCATGATCGCCCATGAAGCGAATGCGCTTTTCGGTCAGTTGGCGTTCTATCGCAATGCCAGCAAGCGGTGTCGCCATGTCGATCAGTTGCGTCTCGGCCGCGCTGGGGCTGCGTACGGTGTTGGCATACAAGGCAAACGTACCCAGGACCTTGCGCTCATGGGACAGGATCGGCGTCGACCAGCAGGCGCGAAACCCATAGGGCGCAACGAGTGAACGGTACGCTTGCCACAGTGGATCCTGGTCGATGTCCGTGACGATGACCGGCTCTCGGCGATAGGCCGAGGTACCGCAGGAGCCGACGCTCGGACCGATCTCGATCCCGTCGATGAGTTCGCTATAGGCTTTCGGCAAACTGGGTGCAGCCCCGTGCAGCAGGTGCTTGCCCTCCTCGTCCAGCACCAGGATGGACACCTTCATGCCCTCCAGTTGGGACTCGACCAGGTGCGCCAGGCTGTCGAGCACCTCTGCAAGCTCGGTGCTCCTGGCGATCAGTTCCAGGACATGACCTTGTCCGGCCCGAACGATGGCCTCCTGCTCCAATCGGTCGTTTTGCACGGCGAGCCGCTCTGTGGCGATACTCAGTTGGGCCGTTCTTTTCTCCAGCTGAAGCCGGTCTTTGAGAAATTGATTCACCGCCCGCGCCATGTTGCCGATCTCGTCCTTCCCATGGTCGGCCATCAACAGATGCGTTTTGTCCGTGTGTTCCTGACGCAATTGCCGGCTTATTTCATTCAGGCGCACGAGCACATGGCGGCCCATGAAAACCCGGGTCACGAACCAGGCGAACACCAGGCTGGCGCCCAACATGATCAGCACCCATTGCTGGCTGCGATTGGAGGCCTCGACCAGGCGCTGCACCGCATCGCGATAGTCTTGGGTGTAGGCGTCCGATTGCGTACGGGCCAGCGCGACGAGGACCCCGGCCTCCTCATTGAGTTGCTCATTGAAGCGCTGCAGGACGTCCTGCTGATTGATGAGCGTCTGGCGCAGGGAAAAGAGATCCGGCGTCTGCACATCAGCGTCGGGTAACATGCCTGCGGTGCGTGACAGGTGCTCGTAGCGGGTCCGCAGCCGTTGCACGGCCTCACTGTCGACCGCCTGCGGCAGATCGAAAAGCAGCACCGCCAGTTCGAGGCTGGCCCGGGTCTGGGTCGCCGTTAATCGGGCGGTTTGATCCTCCAGGGCCTGCTCGAAGCTGACTTCGGTTTGCAGCAGGCTTTCTCGCAACTGCGCAACGATGTTAGCGGTATTGCGGAACATCTGACTCGACTGATGCATGTCGAGTATCGCCACGCCACTGTTCGCGGCAGTCAGTTGCTGCACCCGTTGATCGAGGGCTTCAAGCTGTTCGACGGTCGCCGCATAGCTTGAACGCAGGATGTCTGGGGAACGGGTTGTCAGCAGCTGGTCGGTCTGGCGTTCGATCAGCAAGGTGCGCTGCACCATGTCTTGCCCATTTTGCATGCGGACCAGTCGTTCATCCGTCAGTTGACCAGTGGCGCTGTTTGAGGTGCGCAACGCGTAGACCGCCGTGGCGCCCGCTGCCAGGATCAGCAGCGCCAGCGTCAGGAACGCCAGGGTGAATTGTGCGCGCAGCGATTGTGGCAATAGCTGGCGTCCAAGCCGGGAAGTCATGTCCAACATCAGGGATTCCATTGGTGGCGATAGATGTCTCGATAGCCATTGTCAGGATCGTACTGGAATTTTTTCCCGCCATCGAAGGCGATATTGTCGGCATTGACCAAGTGAATCGGCGCGACGAAGCCGCTCACTGGTTGACCTGCAAACAATCGGTTCAATTCATCCATCACTTGCCAGCCATGCTGGTTGAGCGGCTCGGCCACAGTAACGGTCTGGTAGGTTTTTGCCTGTATGCGCAAGAAAGCCGAAGCGCTGCCGTCACCGGCAGACAACAGACTGATGCCGTCACTGGGTATGGCGGCGCTGGTCAGCGAGGCAATCGAGTAGTCGAAATAGATGTCGTTGATGGCCAACGTATGGGTCCAGCGCTTGCCATAGCGCTGAAGCAATTCTTTGGTGATCGCCGGCATCTTCTCGCCACTTTCGGAGATCGCCACATCGCGCACCTCCAGCAACGTACATTCACGACAGGCCCGAATGACGTCTTCCATGGCCTTGGCTTTCGCCATGGCAATGCTGTACTTGGAGTCGGTCAGGATGACCACGCCGGCGCGTCCGTCTGACTGCGCCACTGCCGCCATGGCCGTGAGGCGCGCCACTTCAAGCGGGTCGGTCGTGACGTTCATGGCCACCGGAGTGCCTTCAATCGGCCCGGGGCGCACCCCGGCGTGCCAGCCAACCACCGGCACCTCCTTGTTGGCGAAGAGCAGCAGCGCCGCCTTGTTCTCAAGGGCATCGGAGCCGCACAGGATGAGGCCGTCAGGCTTCGCGGCCAGGGCATCGGAAAAGGCTTTTGCGCGCCCGGCCGATGAGCCGGCACCATCGAATATCTTCAGCGTCCAGCCCAACGCGCTGGCGGCCTCACGGGCCCCCTGCGCGACGCCGACAATGCCTCCGTTACGCAAATCTTCTGCAACCAGCGCGATGCTCTTGCCCCGCTGGGCTTGCGGGCCGGATACCGGGCCGCTCCAGCGCACGGCGCCAAGGGAGGCCCTGGCAACGACTTCCTGCGCTTGAACCACTGTGACGGTGGCGTTTTCGAGACCCGCTGCGGTTGGCAGGTCCTGGCCGTACCCGGACGTTGCCGTGAAAAGACAGGAAATCGTTATTGAAGCCATTTGCAGCCGCCAGGACCTTCGTACCCTGGGCTCAATCGAACAGGTTCGATCACCGCATGTGGTGCCGTGTCTGGGGCCGGTGGTGCGATCGAAGTCGGGCATGGCTTCCCTTTTTGCCAAGAATGCGGTGTTCCAAAAGGATAGCCGGTTCTGCTGACGTCCATGTAGCCCGGGTGACGCCAAGTTATTGGCGAAGTTAACGACGAGATAAAAATAAATTAATACAGTGACGGTTTCCCGACGCGCGGTATCCATGTGCCATTGCTGGGGCATTAAATCCAAGCTCATCATCGGTAGGCAACCCCGCTAAACGTTTGGGCCGCCGACCTGGACTACAGGATGTAATCAACCGCGTCACTCAATGGAGCGACACCGAGATGATGACTGTCTATTTTGTTGTGATGACGATCTGCAGTGGCTTCGAAGGCTGTGTCGAGCAGCGACAACCAGGGCCAACCTTTGCTTCCAAGGCAATGTGCATGGAGACAACCAGAGTCATGGCGCCGCGCAAAGGGGTGAAGTTCAAGTGTCGCAAAGAACGTGTATTGGTGGTCAATGAGGCATCGCCAGTAGAAGGTTACGGCAAAATCGTCTCCACCAAGCCCACAGGCCAGCCTTAGTAATTAGAGCGGGCACGGCGCACCTAGAAGCAAGCTAAACAGCCCTGGACGCGGGCTGAAAAACTTCAGCTGAACGTGAGGGCGGCGTGCAACATCCGAACTTTGATCGTTGTACGCTCCTCACCCATTCCCAAGCATCTGCCACAACGACGCCCCCACCCCGGTAATGCTCTCCCCGGCAATCAACCCCGCCGCCGCGGTGATGGCGAAGCGTTCCGTGAGGCTCGGCCAGCGACAGCTCACCAGCCACGTCAGCACCGCACCGAGGGCCATCATCAGTGACACCGAGGCCGGCAGGACGAAGGCCAGGCCCAAGGCCGCCGTGCTTGGCAGGTAGCGAGCCCGATGCCCCGGTAGCAGGCTGTCGAGGACTCCCAACAACAAGCCGACCAGGCCACCGATGAAAATCGCCCAGCGAATGCTCGCTGACAAGGAATCCAGGCCCAGGGTCAGGGTTTGTGCCACGGCCTTCCAGGTGGCGACTGCCGGGGCTGGCCACTCTTCGGTGAGCAGCATGGTTTGCGGGTCGGGGATCAGGGCCAGGTAAGCCAACACACCGACGATGCTACCGACGAAAATCCCCAGGGTCTGGGCGATCAACTGCTTGCGCGGCGTAGCGCCAATCGCCCGGCCGACCTTGAAGTCGTTCATCAAGTCGGTGCACTGCCCGGCCGAACCGCCGGCGGTGTTGGCGCTCATCAGGTTGATCGGCACCTGCCCCGGCGCGACGATGCCAAAGCTCAACTGGGACAATTGCCCGATGGCCCCGATCGGTGGAATGCCCGTGGCGCCGACCACCCGGGCGGCCACCGCCGCCAGGCAGATCGCCAAGGGAATGGTCAACAGGGCCATCCATGGGTTGATGCCAAACAACAGCACTTGCAAGCTCACCACCAGGAAAATAGCCAGTACGAAACCAGCAGCAGGCCCAGGCTTGGGTATCGTCCAGATCGCCCCGCCGCCCGTCTTGGTGGACCTGTGCAATGCCCACAAGCGAATCGCCAACGAGACCAGGGTCGAGCAGACCATCAGGCTCACCCCCGGCCAGAGCAACCACTCCACCAGCGCCGCGAATTGCGGGCCGCTGCTGCCATCCGGCAACTGCACCAGGCCTTGCGCCAGCAGCCACGGCGCCAACCCGCCCCACGCCAGCAGGGCACCGAGCAGCAGGGTCAGGCCCACGCGAATACCGATGATCCCGCCGAACCCCACTAACAACAGCGAAGGGTCGGCGGTAAACGTCAGGCGCTCCAGTTGGGCGCTCGGAGACCAGCGCGGGATGGCCCACATGAAGGTGTCGAGCGCCTTGACCAGCCCGGACAGCAACGCGGCGCTGAGCAGCACCTTCAAGCGCGTCGCGGCTTCGTGACCGTGGTTGTAGATGTGCAGCAATGTTTCCAGGGTCGCCATGCCCTCGGGAAATTTCAGTGCCTTGTCATTGAGCAGTGAGGGGCGCAGGTACCAGGCAATCCAGACCCCCAGGAAGCTCACCGAAAAGACCCAGGCCACCATGGGAATGGCGTCCAACTGCTGGCCGGTCAGCAAGGTATAGGCCGGGATGGGCGCGACCAGCCCACCGGAAATGATCGACGCAGCGGCAGAGGCCACGGTCTGGTTGATGTTGCTTTCGTGCAGCGTCCAGGGCAATCGACCCACCGACCGACTCGCCAGGCCTTGCCAGATGCCATAACCGATCAGCAAGGCAATGATCGACATATTGAACGACCAACCGATCTTCAACCCGGCATAGACATTGGAGGGTGTCAGCAGGATACCGAGGACGATGCCCGTACTGACCGCACGCGGGCTGAGCTCGCGTTCGACGGTGGCGTTCAAGGGGAATGTGGACGAGATTGGGTGCATGCGAATTCCTTATCGGCACTGAGACAGCGGCCAAATTCAGACTGACCCCTGTGGGAGCGAGCAAGCTCGCTCCCACAGGACCACTTAAAACGGCAACTTAATAAGTGAAAGCAGTATTGGCGCAAGGTTCACCTGACAGAGGCAAAACCGTGGAGCGTGCTCACCCGAGTCGTCCATCCATGGGCTGCGCTCGACTTATTTTTCCCCCTCGCAATTAACCATCCAGGCAATCCCGAAGCGGTCTTCAAACATGGCAAAGCGTTGCGCCCAAAAGGTCTTCTCCAAGGGCATGTAAACGCTGCCACCTGCACTCAAGCCATTGAACAGCCGCTCGGCCTCCTCCACGCTGTCGACATTGAGCGAGACCGACACGCCTTGCGGCTTGCGAAACGGCTGGCCTGGCGGGCAGTCGGAGGCCATGAGACTGAAAGCGCCGACGGTCAGGCAGGTGTGCAGGATCAGATTGGGATCCTTGGGCATCCCGGTTTCTTCAGGTGCCTCGGCAAAAGACATGGAAAACAGCTCGCCACCGAGTACCTCCTGATACAAGGCGAAGGCTTGCTTGCAGTGACCGTTGAAGGTCAGGTAAGGGATGATTCTCATGGTGGGGTCTCCTGTAATTGGCTTCACGATTGGCCGGACATCTGCGCCCGCAGGCGTTCTTCCTGCTCGCGCAATTCGGGAGTAAAGGACTCGCCGAACTCCTCGAGCTCGAAGATCTGGCGGATCTCGATTTCACTGTCGCTGACCATCGGGTTCGGGCAGCGCTTGACCCAATCGATGGCCTCCTGCAGTGACTGGACCTTGAAGATCCAGAAACCGGCGATCAGCTCCTTGGTTTCAGCAAAGGGCCCGTCGATCACCGTCCGGTCCTTGCCGGAAAACTGCACCCGCACGCCCTCGGCACTGGGGTGCAGGCCTTCACCGGCGAGCATCACCCCGGCCTTGACCAACGCTTCGTTGTAGGCGCCCATGGCGGCCAGCAATTGCTCGCTGGGCATTTCTCCGGCTTCCGATTCCGGACTGGCTTTGACGATCACCATAAATCGCATGCTCTGATCTCCTGAGAGTGGATGGATTAGGCCGTCCGTGTGGCGGCTCTATGGGTTAATCGAATGGCAATGGTCGAAATCGACAAGTCGACGCGATTATTTTTCGAGACGCCGTTGGCGGCCTGGGAGAGCTTAGCCTCCTCGCCATGAAGTCAAGAGCAGGTCGAAACTGCGGCATGACTATGCTCTTGGAACAGACACGTAACGGAGAATCCGTCCCCATGACCTCGAATCTTGCCGACATTTATAACCACTACCTTGCCTGCCTGAATGCACAGGATTGGCAAAACCTGGGCCTTTTTGTGCATCAGGAAGTGGTTCACAACGCGAGACGATTAGGGTTGCATGGCTATCAAAGCATGCTGGAAGCGAACTATCGGGACATTCCCGACTTGCGATTTGAAGTCGAATTCCTGGTGATCGACCCACCCAAGTTGGCGGCTCGCCTGGCATTCAATTGCACGCCGGCTGGGGAGTTCCTGGGGCTTGCGGTCAATGGCGCACGGATCGCCTTCACGGAAAACGTCTTCTACGCGTTCGAAGACGGCAGGATCCGCGAGGTCTGGTCGATTATCGACAAGCAAGCGATCGAAGCTCAGCTCCAATCAACGTAGCGGATGCTCCAGGCCGCGAATTGCAACGACCTGTGCATCGTGACTGCAGGCAGCAGCGTCACGGAGTTCTACCGGAAAACCAAATCCAACAAGCAATCATGCTCGACATCCATTGTTCGACGCAGCTCGAAGTGAGGAACCTGCCGAGCGCATAGTCTGTGAGCCACCTTGGAGGAGATGGCGATGACTCACACGCGCTTTTTTGGCAAGACCGTACTGACCTGCACGTTCGTCCTGGCGATGATCGGTTGGGGGATTGGCTTCTATGGGCCGCCGATCTATATGCAAGCGGTCATGGAGCGCACGGGTTGGCCGATTGCCCAGGTCTCGACTGCCGTGACCGTGCACTTTCTCAGCGGCACGATTGTCATCGCCAACCTGCCACGCCTTTACGCACGCTTCGGGATACCCGCCATCACCCTGCTGGGCTGCATCGTCCTGGGCATCGGCGTGAACATCTGGGCGCAAGCCAACCAGCTCTGGGTGTTGTATGCCGGCGCTGTCTGCTCGGGCATCGGTTGGGTGACATTGGGGGCTGCGGCCGTCAACAGCCTGATCGCCCCGTGGTATATCAAGGAAAGACCCAAGGCCCTGGGCAAGGCCTACAACGGCGCCAGCCTGGGTGGCGTGATCTTTTCACCGCTGTGGGTGTTGCTGATCGAGCGTTTCGGCTTTGCCACGGCGGCGCTGCTGATCAGCGTCGTCGCAGTGCTGCTCATAGGCGCGTTCGCCTTTCTGGTCTTCAACAAAAGCCCACAAAACCTGGGACAGCATCCCGACAATGCAGCCCCGCCGGAACCCGAGCGGGCCAACACCAGCGCCACGCCGTGGACCGCCATGCAGACGCTCAGGTCAGCCAGTTTCCGCAGCCTGGCAGCCGGCATGTCCTTGGGGCTGTTCGCCCAGATCGGCTTGATCGCGCACCTGTACTCGATCCTGGTGGGACGCATGGGGGCGCATGACGCCTCCTTCGCCATGGGTCTGGCCACTGCCAGTGCGATGGGCGGGCGATACGGCGCCGCACGCCTGATGATCCACGGCATGAACCGCCGGCACCTGGCCTGCCTCGGGTATGCCATCCAGATGCTGGGCACGCTGATGCTTCTGGGCCTGGACCTTCACCCGACGATGGCCTGGGTAGCCGTGGTACTGATCGGTTCGGGCATTGGCAATGCCACCTCCTTGCCGCCACTGATTGCACAGAGCGAGTTCAGCCGAGAACAAACCGCCAGGGTGATCGCCCTGATGATCGCGATCAGCCAAGCCACCTACGCCTTCGCCCCGGCCTTTTTCGGCCTGGTCCGCACCCTCTTCACCGATCCGAATCATGCCATCGTCGCCGTCGTGACAGCAGCGGTCGTCGTGCAGGGGCTCGCTATTTGGTCGTTCTATCGGGGCGTGTCCGTTCGCAGCTTCAAGAAAACCGCTTGCTGGCAACGCGTCCCATAAAACGCGCCTGGTCACTGCCCCACCCTGGCCCAGAAGGCTTCGGCAGATTGACTGAGTGGCGCCGATGGACGGGTCAGATGAATTTCCAGCGGTATATCCCAGCTTTCGTCGAGCGCTCTGACTAAGCGTCCATCCAGCATTTCCTGCTCGGTGAGGCTCTTGGGCAACCAGGCCACGCCTTTGCTTTCCAAGGCCATGGACATCAGCACCGCGGCAAGGTGGCTGCTGAAAAGTGGCTTGAGGTGAAGGTAATCTTCTTTGCCACGCAGCCTGTGGGCGACGATACGCCCCAATCCAGACTCATGGGTGTAAGCCAGGTATGGCAATGCCGCAGGCGAGGTGCCGAAGTTGGCAGAAGCACTCGCCAGAGGAACGAGAACGTCTTCACCCACCTTCTTGCCGATGAACTGATCTGGGGCGAGCAAAGGTGGAACATCGGGATGGCGATGGCAGAGCAGAAACTGCACCTGGCCATGTATCAGCATCTGCTCACAGACAGCCATGCTATCGGAGTGCAGTTGCACAGCCTCGATGGGGGCACCGCTCTCCGAGCTTCGAAGCCACCTGGGAAAAAATGTGAACGACAGGGAATGCGTCGCCGCAAATTGAAGCGACCTGGCAGCCATCCCCGCAACCTCTTGAGCCTCGTTGCGCATTCTGTACAAGCGCCTGGCAGCCTCCTGAGCACTAGGCAAAATTTGCCTCCCGGCTTCAGTAAGCGTCGCGCCTTGAGGCGTTCGAACGAACAATTGCACCCCCATCCAACTCTCCAGCGAGCGCACTCTGCGACTGAATGCCGGCTGGGTAACGTGCCGCGCTTCAGCCGCCCGAACGAAGCTGCCGTACTCCGCAAGCGCTGAAAAATCCTCAAGCCAGACGAGTTCCAAGGGCCATGCCTCCTGTGCATAGGGTGCGGCATTAATAGCATTGGGCGGGTGACATCGCAAAGCATAACGTGGGGCTACAAACAACAAGAGGACCCCGTCATGCGCATCGTAGACATTCGTGAAAAAACTGTTTCCATTGCCTCCCCAATCGCTAACGCCTACATCGATTTTTCGAAAATGACCTGCTCGGTTGTCGCTGTCATCACGGATGTGATTCGCGACGGGAAGCCTGTCATCGGCTACGGATTCAATTCCAATGGCCGCTATGGCCAGGGCGCACTGATGCGTGATCGTTTCCTGGCGCGTATTACGGAAGCTGATCCAGACACACTCATCGACCATGCCAACAACAACCTGGACCCGTTCGCCATCTGGAAAACCCTGATGACCAACGAAAAGCCAGGCGGCCATGGCGAGCGCTCGGTTGCCGTCGGTACCATCGACATGGCTGTGTGGGATGCCGTCGCCAAGATTGAAGGCAAACCGTTGTATCGCCTGCTGGCCGACCGTTACCGTAACGGCGTGGCCGATGACAAGGTCTGGGTCTATGCAGCGGGCGGCTACTACTACCCTGGCAAAGACCAGACCAAGCTCAAAGCAGAAATGCAGAGCTATCTGGATCGTGGCTACGACGTCGTCAAGATGAAGATTGGTGCAGTGCCACTGGATGAAGATATCCGTCGCATCGAGGCGGTGCTTGAAGTGGTTGGCGACGGTCGTCGACTGGCGGTCGATGCGAATGGTCGTTTCGATCTTCAAACCGGTATTGCGTACGCTGAAGCTATCAAGAAATACAACCTCTTCTGGTACGAAGAGGTCGGCGATCCGCTGGATTACGCACTCCAGGCTGAGCTTGCCAATCACTACGAACTGCCCATGGCCACCGGTGAAAACCTGTTCTCCCACCAGGATGCCCGCAACCTGCTGCGCCACGGCGGCATGCGCCCTGATCGCGACTACCTCCAGTTCGACTGCGCGCTGTCCTACGGGCTCGTGGAGTACATGCGCACCCTCAAGGTGATGGAAGACATGGGTTGGTCTTCTCGCCGCGTAGTGCCTCACGGTGGTCATCAGATGTCCCTGAACATCGCCGCGGGCCTGCACCTGGGCGGCAACGAATCGTACCCCGATGTGTTCCAGCCTTTTGGCGGCTTCGCCGACGGTATCCGCGTCGAAAATGGCTATGTCGGCCTGCCGGATATTCCAGGTGTCGGCTTCGAAGCCAAGTCCGCTCTGTATGCCGTCATGCGTGAGTTGGGCGAAGGCTGATCACCCTCTATCTGCGGTCTCTGTCAAAGAGGCCGCAACACCCGGTGTCCCCTCTCGACGCCAAGCCACAGCCCATCACAAAAATAAAATGAGGTGCTCCCGTGGAAATCTCCAAATCCCGCTGGTATGGCCAGTTGTATGTGCAAGTACTCATCGGCATCGTGATCGGTGCAGCAATCGGTTACTTCGTGCCTGATATCGGCGCCAAGCTCCAGCCCTTTGCCGATGGCTTCATCAAACTGATCAAAATGCTGTTGGCGCCGATTATTTTCGGTACGGTCGTTGTCGGTATCGCCAAGATGGGCAGCATCAAGGAAGTCGGACGGATTGGCGTAAAAGCGCTGATCTATTTCGAGATTCTTTCAACCATCGCCCTGGTCGTCGGCCTTATTGTGGTCAACATCGTCAAGCCTGGCGTCGGTATGAACATCAACGCCAGCACACTTGATGGAAGTGCCATCAGCAAATACAGCCAAGCTGCCAGTGAACAAGGCGGCACCATTGATTTCTTTCTCAATATCATCCCGCAAACCTTCATCGGCGCATTCTCCAACGGCGTCATGCTCCAGGTCATCCTGCTTTCGGTATTGATGGGCGTTGCCCTGGTTCAAATGGGCGAAACCAGCAAGCCACTGATCAACACCCTTGATCTGTTCCTGCAAGGCCTGTTCAAGATCGTTGCGATGGTCATGCGCCTGGCGCCGATTGGTGCCGGTGCCGGCATGGCGTTCACGATCGGCAAATACGGGATCGGTACCTTGCTGTCGCTCGGCCAGTTGCTGGTCGCGCTCTACATCACGACCTTGATTTTCATCGTAGTCGTGCTCGGTACGGTCGCTCGATGGACGGGCATGCCGCTGATGCAGTTTCTTCGTTATTTCAAAGATGAAATTCTCATCACCCTTGGCACTTGCTCAACCGAAGCCGTGCTGCCGCGAATGATGGTGAAGCTTGAAAAGCTTGGCTGCAAAAAATCCGTCGTGGGCATGGTGTTGCCAACTGGCTACACCTTCAATGCGGACGGCACCTGCATCTATCTCACCATGGCCGCCATCTTTATCGCCCAGGCGACCAATACGCCACTGACTTTTGTGGATCAGATGATTCTGCTGGGCGTATTCCTGCTGACCTCAAAAGGCTCGGCCGGCGTGGCGGGTGCGGGGTTCGTAACGCTGGCTGCCACGCTCACAACCATCCACTCCATTCCTCTGGTCGGCCTCGTTTTGCTCTTGGGGATTGACCGGTTCCTGAACGAAGCGCGGGCGGTAACCAACTTGATCGGTAACGGCATCGGCACCCTCGCCATTGCCAAGTGGGACAACTCGTTCGATGTCGAGGCCTGCGAGCGTGAAATCGCCGCCATGAAACACGAAAAGGCAGCAAGAAAGGCATTGCTGGCGCAAAAGTAATCCGCAAGGCGCTCCGGTCATGCCGCTTCGAACATGGCATGACCGGTCGTGGTTTCCAGGTAATGCTTGCGGGATACAAGCCACCTCAGCCATCAGCGCGTTTTGACTGACAGCACTCGGCTGCGGACTCAATCGATCGACTCAACAGATAGGCCCGATAGTACGGCGTTAGTATTGTTGTAAATGCTGGGGTTCTAAGCTTCGTCAATCGTTCGCGCTCGCCACCGGTGTCCGTGAGTGTTTAACGCGGCAAACAATCAAACCGAGGCTTTTAAGTCCACGCCCAATGCCTGGGCAAATGCCTTGACCAGGGGGCTGCGCACACTGTTATGACGCAGTATCAGGCTGAACGGCGTGACGATGTTGAACAGGTCCGGACGCACCGCGCGAAACTCGCCCCGCGCTACCATCGGCGCGGCGTAATGCTGGGGCAGGAAGCCCAGGAAACGCCCCGTCTTGATCAGCAATGCAACGGCCTCCACCTGGGTTGCCGAGGCGGAAAAGCTGTCGTAGTGGGCAAATTTCAGTTTGTCGCGATGAATCGCGTAGCGATGGTTGATGCACTCGTAATCCTTGAGCACATTTCCCCCCATGTCCGCGTCCGCCATGGAGAACAGTGGATGGTCGAGCGCGCAGTAAACCTCCGAGCGCTCTTCGTATAGCGCGTAGTAATCAAACTCTTCGCGCTTTTGATAAATCGGCACAATTCCCGCCACCAATCGCCCCTCGACGACGCCTCTTTCAACCTCATCAAGTTGCGTGGCCTGAAGTTGAAATCTGACCTTGGGAGACTGTTCATTTATACGTTTAAGTGCGGCAACTAACGGTGAATTATCATCGGAGATTGTATTATCAATGACCCCCACGCCAAGATCACCGACAAGTTCGTTTTGCGCGGAACTAAGGCGGTCACGAAAGTTATCGACCGAGGCAAATAAATCTATTGACGCCTGATACACCAGCGCGGTTTGCCCAACAGGGCATCAGCGGGCCGACGCAGTTGTTCGATGAAGTTTGGGGTGGTTTTCTGAAAACCCTCGCCCCAACGACCTCAATGCCCGAAGCGCTGGATGCTGACCTCGGTGCGGTCTGGAAGCTCGCCCGGTGCTCAATCAAGCCTTATGCCTCCTGCCGCGGCACCCATTCAGCCATCGACGCCCTCGGCTTGCTGCTGGATCAACTGAATGTACGGCTCGACCAGGTCGAAGACGTGCAGGTGCGGTTGAGCGGGTTTCTTCACACCATGTGTGGCGGCCGGGACGTCAGTACCCTTGCAGCCGCGCAAATGAGCCTGCCGTATGCCTTGGCCGCGCGGCTGGTGCAGGGGCATTGCCGATTGCAGGCCTATGACGACCTGCAACGCAACGATCCGCACATGAGCCAATGGTTGTCGCGTATTCACCTCGAAGTCGATCCGCGTCTGTCCGAAGATGGCGAGCCCGTGGTAACACTGCGGACCGTGGACGGTCGGCAGGCAAGCGTGTGCGTAGACGTGCCATTGGGCGCGCCAGGCAATCCGCTGACTGATGTGGCTCTGCAGGAGAAGTTTTTCAGCTTGGCGATGCGGGTGATGCCGCAGGAACAAGCTGAAGGATTACTGGGGCAACTGTGGCGCATCGAAGAACTGCAATCGGTACGCACGCTGGATCGGTGGCTTGTTCGCAGTAGCAGCGACGTGGTATTGCGGCGAACGCCAAACATCTGAATAAGGATATTTGCACCACCGTGGCCACTTACTCGCTCGTTATCCGACGCTTGATGATCGTTTCACTGACCATCGTGGTCAGTCGTGCCATCACCAGCCCTTTGCTTACGCTGTTCTTGAGCAACAAGTTGGGTCTCAACCAACAGGACGTCGGCCTGCTGCTTGGCATTGCGGTGTTCATCGCCACCCTGTTGGCGCTGTATGGCGGCTATGTCATCGATCGCCTGGAAAAGCGCCGGCTGCTCATCGTGGCGATGCTTTCCAGCGCCATCGGTTTCGTGCTGCTGACCTTTGCCCAGAACCTCTACCTGACCACCCTGACCGTGGTGATCACCGAGACCGCGTCCGCGCTGTTCCTGATCGGCTCCAAAGCGATCCTCAGCGAAAACCTGCCCATCGGCCAACGCGCCAAGGCGTTTTCCCTGCGCTACACCCTGACCAACATCGGCTATGCCACCGGTCCCATGCTCGGCGTGGTGATTGCCGGGGTCTATCCGATCGCGCCGTTCCTGATCGCCGGTGGTATCGCGTTTTTCAGCATCTTCCTGATGACCGGCATCCCCAAAGATCCGGCATCGACACCGGCCATTGGCCCACCACCCAGTTTTCTCAAGACGCTCAAGACCCTCAAGAATGACCGTACCCTGATCATGTTCACCTGCGGCTGTCTGCTCAGCACCGTGGTACACGGACGCTTCACCCTCTATTTGTCGCAATACCTGCTGGTGACCCACGACTCCAAACGCGCGCTGGGCATCATGGCCGCCCTGCTCGCCTGCAACGCCATCACCGTGATCCTGCTGCAGTACCAAATCGGCCGGTTCCTCGATCGCGAGAAGCTGCGCTACTGGATTGCCGCGGGCACCAGCCTGTTCATGCTTGGCCTGATCGGCTTCAGCCTGGCAGACAACATGGTGAGCTGGTGCGTGGCGATGTTCATTTTCACCCTCGGTGAAATGATCATTTACCCGGCCGAGTTCCTTTTCGTCGATACCCTGGCCCCGGAAGAACTGCGCGGCAGCTACTACGGTGCCCAAAACCTGGCAGCGCTCGGCGGCGCCTTGAGCCCGGTGATCTGCGGGTACCTGTTGATGCATACTCCGGCACCGACGATGTTCTATGTGTTAGGCGCACTGACCGCGATGGGAGGCCTGCTGTGCTTCATCAGTGGTCGCAGAATGGCTATTGTGAAAAAGTAACGTGCGGTCCCCGACCGCCATTACCTGACGCCCATGTCGGAGCAAGGTCTGCCCCACCGAAGCCTCACAGAGTGCCTCTTTTTCAGCGACGCTTCGCTTTCGCCAGATCCGCAATCAGAAAATCCCTGAAGGCACAAACCGCTGCCGGTAAATTGCGACCTGCCATGCTTTGCAGTTCGATGCGCCGTGCCTGCATGCCTTCGTCAAGGATCGGCACGCATTGCAGGACCCCGTCCGCCACCTGCTTTTGCAAGGTCATTTCGCTGGCCAGGCTGATAACGCCTTCTTCGCGGACGAAGCTATAGAGCGCGGCAACGTAGTTAGTGGTCAACACCGGGTCGAACAACAGCCCCTGTACACCGCAACAGATGTCGAACAATTGCCGTATCGTGGTGTCGGCCTTGGGTAACGCAATGGGCCAGGGCTGCAGCTCAGCGAGGCTGACCGCTTCACGCCCGGCCAAGGGATGGGAATTGGCGACCACGGCAAAAATCGCCCCGCTCAGGACATGTTCGACCTTGATTTCCTTTTGCGGCGTCAGGCTGAAGGTCATCGCCAGGTCGGCTTCGCCGGAACGCACCTTCTCGGTCGCTTCGGCAGGCGCACAGACCTCCAAGGTGAAATGAATGCCCTGATACTCACGCCTGAACGCGCTGATGCTCCTGGGCATGTATTCCAGTGCAAACCCTTCCGAGCAGGCAACATGCACATGGCCGCGCTGCAAGCCATGCAGTTCGGTAATCTCCAGCACCACCTGCTCAGCCTCAAGCTGGGACTTGCGCGCATAGGCCGCCAGTCGCGCCCCCGCCTCGCTGAGCACCATGCCTCGGGCACGACGCTCAAACAGGCTGGCATCCAGGGCCAACTCAAGCTTGGAAATCTGGCGGCTTACCGCTGACGCTGCAACATTGAGCCGCACCGACGCTTCGCTGATCGATCCGCACCGCGCGACTTCCAGAAAATAGCGCAACGCCGTGGATTGCACGCCATACAGCTGCATCGGAGCCCCCGAGGATTGCCTTTTCGGCAAAGCAAGTATCGAAAGATTGTGCTTGTGGCATTGATAGCCTTTCCCTACATTCGTGTCCAGACCAAAAAAAACTACGCCTGAGCTTCTCCTCCTCGTTTACCGCATTTGCGATTCGCTGCCCTTTGATTCAACCACTCTCGCCAACGGAGACGACGGCATGGGCATCAAAGGTTTCGCCTGCAGTTTTGCGCTGATGGGCCTCATCAGCAGTTTTCCGGCTCATGCCGGTAAAGCCAACGACACCCTGGTTTACGCTTCCGACAGCGAGCCCGAAAACGTCAGCCCCTATCACAACGATTTACGCGAAGGGGTGATTCTCGGCCGGCTGATCTGGGACAACCTGATCTACCGCGATCCCAAAAGCGGCGAATACAAACCCATGCTGGCCACCCATTGGAAACAGGTCGACGACACCACCATCGACTTTGAGCTGCGCAAAGGCGTCAAATTTCACAACGGCGACGCCTTCACCGCCGACGACGTGGTGTTCACCCTCAACTACGTGGTGTCGCCCGAAGCGAAAGTCGTTACCGTGCAAAACGTCGACTGGATCAAAAGCGCGGAAAAAACCGGTGACTACGGCGTCCGTCTTCATCTGAAAAAAGCTTTTCCCGCGGCACTGGAATACCTGTCCAACGCCGTACCGATGTTTCCCAAAACGTATTTCGAGAAAGTCGGCCTGGCTGAATTCAGTCGTAAACCGATTGGCACCGGTCCCTATAAAGCTGTGTCAGTAGTGGCAGGCGAAGGCGTGACCATGGCGCTCAATAAGGACTACTTCAAGGACAGCCCACAAGGCCAACCGCATATCGGCCACCTCAAGTTCCGGGTGATCCCTGATGCGGAAACCCGTCTGGCCGAGCTGATGACCGGCGGTGTCGACTGGACCTGGCGCGTCGCACCGGACCAGGCAGTCAACCTCAAGAGCATGCCGAACCTGACCGTGGCCAGCGGCGAAACCATGCGCATCGGTTTCCTGATCCTCGATGCTCGTGGCACCTCGACTGAAAACTCACCGATGAAAAACCTTAAGGTGCGTCAGGCCATCAACCACGCCATCAACCGCGATGCACTGGCCTCACAACTGGTGGGCGGCGAAGCCAAACCCTTGCAAGTCGCCTGCTATCCGGGGCAATTCGGTTGCGACACCACGGCAGCCACGGTCTACAACTATGACCCGGCCAAGGCCAAGGCGCTGCTCGCTGAAGCCGGTTATCCGAATGGCTTTGAGACAGAAATCTTCGCCTACCGCGACCGTGATTACGTCGAAGCGATCATCGGCAACCTGCGTGCCGTGGGTATCAACGCCAAGCTGCGCTACTTGAAGTACGCCGCCCTGCGCGATCAACAACGGGGCGGCAAAGTGCCGATATCGTTCCAGGCCTGGGGTTCGTTCTCGATTCTCGACACATCGGCGTCGGCTGGGACCTGGTTCAAAGGCAACCCGGACGACAACATCAAGGATCCTCAAGTCCAGGGCTGGTTGCAGACCGCCGACAACGCCCTCGACCCGCAAGTGCGCAAGGACAACTACCGCAAGGCGTTGCAGCGCATCAGCGAGCAAGCCTATTGGGCGCCGCTGTTCAATTACTCGATGAACTACGCCTATACCGCCGACCTGGCGTTCACGCCCTACCCGGATGAGCTACCGCGTTTCGTTCAGTCCAGCTGGAAGTAATCGACAGGTGCCGTGACGCGCGGTTTTAACCGCGCTACGGCACGCCCCACACCTATCAGCCAATGGATACGAGGAAACTTGCCATGCTTGGATTCCTTCTACGCCGTCTGGGTATCGCATTTTGCGTTGCAATTACCGTGTCGGTGATCAGTTTTTCTCTTTTGCATCTGTCCGGCGACCTGGCCACTGCCATTGGCGGACCGGAAGCCAGCAGCGAACAGATCGAACAGATCCGCGTGCAGTACGGTTTGGACAAACCGCTGCCGACCCAGTACTTCAACTGGCTGGGCGATTTGCTGCGGTTGGATCTGGGCAACTCTTTTTTCTTTCAGGAATCGGTCTACAACCTGATCGTCAACCGCCTGCCAATCACCCTCGGCCTGGGAGCGATGGCATTGGGCATTGCACTGCTGGTGGCGATTCCGCTCGGGGTGCTGGCCGCAGTCAAACGCGACACCTGGATTGACCGCCTGGCGTTGACCATTGCCGTACTGGGTCAGGCAATGCCAAGTTTCTGGTTTGCGCTGATGCTGATCGTGGTGTTCGCGGTGACGCTCAAGTGGCTGCCAGTGTCCGGCAACTCGACCCTGCTGCACTTCGTCATGCCGGCCATTGCCTTGGGCTATTACGCGACTCCGGCAATCATGCGTCTGACCCGTGCAGGCATGCTTGATGTGCTCAGTTCCGATTACATCCGCACCGCCCGCGCCAAGGGCCTGCGCCCTGCCCGCGTGTTGTTCAAGCATGCACTGCGCAACGCCTTGATTCCAGTCGTCGCCCTGGCGGCGGTGGAGTTCGGCTTCATGCTCGGCGGGTCGGTAGTGATCGAAACCGTGTTCTCCCTGCAAGGTATCGGACAGCTCGCCTGGGACGCCATCGCCCGTGATGACTTTCCGGTCGTACAGGCCGTGGTCCTGCTCATCGCAGTGATCTACATCATCCTCACCTTGCTGGCCGATGTGCTCAACGCACTGCTCGACCCGCGCATTCGCGTGCGCTAGGAGGCTTACATGAGCACCCCCACTACCCTCGCGATCAATGACTACCTGCCACCGCCCAGCAGCCTGAGCCGAGTCCTTGGCAAGAGCTTTCGTCATCGTGGTTTCGCCATCGGCACGGTGTTGTTGCTGATCATCTTCACGGGGGCACTCTTCGCGCCGTGGCTGGCACCTTATGACCCTTATGCGCAAGACGTGATGTTGCGTATGAAACCGCCGGTATGGATGGCCAACGGCACCTGGGAATACGTCCTGGGAACCGACAAGCTGGGCCGTGATTACCTGTCACGACTGCTCTACGGCGCTCGTATTTCATTGTTCATCGGCATTGCGGCGGCGCTTATTTCCGGCTTTATCGGCACCGTCATGGGGCTGTTGGCGGGTTACTACGGCGGCAAGGTCGATGCGTTTATCAGCTACTTGATCACCACCCGGCTGGCGATGCCGGTGGTGATGGTCGCGCTGGCCTCGGCCTCGCTGATGGGCGGCTCGCTGAAAGTGGTGATTGTGCTGCTCGGCTGCCTGCTCTGGGATCGCTTCGCGGTGGTGGTCAGGGCTTCGGTGCAACAGATTCGCGATGCTGAATATGTGGCCTCGGCCCAGGCTCTGGGCTGCTCGACCCTGCGCATTCTGGTCAGTGAAATTCTGCCCAATCTGGTCGGTGCGCTGATCGTCGTCGCGACGCTGGAAATGGCCCACGCGATCCTGCTGGAGTCGGCACTGTCATTCCTCGGGGTGGGTGTGCAGCCGCCGACGCCGTCCTGGGGGTTGATGATCGCTGAAGGCAAACCCTACATGTTCTTTTCCCCATGGGTCATCGCCATTCCCGGTGTCGCCCTGATGATTCTGGTGCTGGGCATCAACCTGGTCGGCGATGGCCTGCGCGATCTGATCCTGCCCGATGGCCGTAACTGATAGACGGCCGTAACTCATAGAGGGTACCGAACATGGCATTACTCCATGTAGAAAACCTGCGCGTGGATATCCCCATGGGCAACAGCCCAACGCCGGATGACACGCTGCATGCAGTGCGTGGCCTGAACTTTGAAGTCGAACGCGGCGAAATGCTGTGCATCGTCGGCGAATCCGGCTGCGGTAAATCCTTGACGTCGCTGGCGCTGATGGACCTGTTGCCACGCAAGGCCAAACGTACTGCGTCACGGCTGACGCTGGACGGCATCGACATGATCGGCCAGAGCGAACGGCACATGTGCGACCTGCGCGGCAACCGTCTGGCGATGATCTTCCAGGAACCGATGACCTCGCTGAACCCGGCCTACAGCATTGGCGATCAACTCAGCGAAGTGCTGACCCGGCATCGCAAGGTGTCGCGCAAGGATGCCCTGGTTCGCGCCGGGCGGATGCTGGAGAAAGTCGGCATCAGCAATGCCACCGAGCGCTTGCGGCAGTATCCGCATCAACTTTCTGGTGGTTTGCGCCAGCGGGTGATCATTGCCATGGCGTTGATGTGCGAACCGGACCTGATCATCGCCGATGAACCCACCACTGCATTGGACGTGACTATTCAAGCGCAGATCCTGCGCCTGATTCGCGATATTCAGAAAGAACTCGGCCTGGCGGTGATCTTCATCACCCACGACCTTGGGCTGGTGGCGCGGATCGCCGATCGGGTCGCGGTGATGTATGCCGGGGAAATCGTCGAAACCGCCCCTGCCCTGCAACTGTTCGAGAACCCGCAGCATCCGTACACCCGTGGTCTGCTGGCCAGTATTCCAATCCCTGGCCAGACCAAACCGGGTGAGGCACTGGGTTCGATTCCAGGCCTGGTGCCGAGCCTGGTGGGCGAGCAGCAAGGTTGTGCGTTCCGCAATCGTTGCGCTCAGGCGATACCGACCTGCGCGCAGAACATCCCCGAAGTCGAACAGGACGGACACATGGCGCGCTGCCTGTTCGCCGCACCGGCCCCGGCACCGATTCGCCTTCAGGAGCGTGCAAGGTCATGAAAAAAGACATTACGTTGGAGCTGTGTGACATCCGTCGCGAGTTTCGGATCAACCAGGGCTTTTTCAAACCCGCCGCCATCCTGAAAGCCGTAGATGGCGTTTCCCTGCGTCTGATGCGTGGCGAGACCCTCGGTCTGGTAGGTGAGTCCGGTTGCGGAAAAAGTACCCTGGCAAAGCTGCTGCTCGGTCTGCTGCCGCCTACCAGCGGCGATGTGCTGGTCAATGGCAAGCATCTGGCGGCGACTGATCGCAAGGCAATGTCCCGGCATATTCAGCCGATATTCCAGGACCCGTATTCCTCGCTGAACCCACGCAAGACACTGCGCGAAATCATTACCCTGCCGCTGATCGTGCATGACATCGGCAGCCCCGCCGAGCGGCGCAAGAAGACCGAAGCGATGCTTGATGTGGTCGGCCTGCCCAAGCGGGTGATCGACAGCTACCCGAGCCAGCTGTCCGGCGGACAACGCCAGCGAGTCGCGATCGCACGAGCGTTGATCATGCGCCCCGATGTGTTGATCTGCGACGAGCCCACCTCAGCACTGGATGTGTCGGTGCAAGCGCAGATTCTCAACCTGCTGCAAGACCTCAAGCGCGAGTTCGGCCTGACCTATCTGCTGATCAGCCACAACCTCGCGGTCATCGAACACCTCGCCGACCGGGTCGCGGTGATGTACCTGGGGCGCATCGTCGAAGAACGTACGCGCGAATCGTTGTTTGCTGAACCCGGCCACCCTTATACCCGTGCCTTGCTGGATTCGGTGCTCACGCCCGATCCGCACCTGGGCATTCCCGAGATCGGCCTGCACGGGACCTTTCCCAATCCGATGTCACCGCCGTCCGGTTGCGCTTTCCACCCGCGCTGCCCGAGCTGCTTCGCACCGTGCAAAACGGCCTACCCGGCCAATGATTCCATTATCGGGGGCAACGTGCGTTGCCACCTTCACGACAATCCTGCCCAAACACTGGAGCTTGTCCACTCATGAGTCGTTCATTGGCCATCAGCAACACCACAGAGCAATTCGACAACGGCGCCTTTTTCAATCTGCTCGAACGTAGCGTCGCCTTGCCCACCGAAAGCCAGGCAACGGACAGCCAGCCCGAGTTGTATCGCTATCTCAATGACTTCATCACCCCGCATGTCAAGGCCATGGGCTTCAGCGTCAAGATTTATGACAACCCGGTGGCAGAGCGTGGGCCCTTCATGATCGCCACACGCATTGAGCATCCAGAACTGCCGACCGTACTGAGCTACGGCCACGGTGATGTGGTGCGCGGCTATGAAGCGCAATGGCGTGAAGGGCTGTCGCCGTGGCAAGTCACGGTCGAAGGCGATCGCTGGTACGGCCGCGGCACGGCGGACAACAAAGGCCAGCACCTGATCAACCTGACCGCGCTGGAACAAACGCTCAAGGCTCGCGACGGCAAGCTGGGCTTTAACGTCAAATTGCTGCTGGAAATGGGCGAAGAAGAAGGCTCCCCGGGCTTGAATGCGTTCTGTGCCGCCCACAGCGAAGAGCTCGCGGCGGATGTTTTCATCGCCTCGGACGGCCCGCGCCTGGCGGCATCACGACCGACCATTTTTCTCGGCTCACGCGGGGTGTTCAACTTCGAGCTGGTGGTCAATTTGCGCGAAGGCGCCCATCACTCTGGCAACTGGGGCGGCTTGCTGGCCAACCCTGGCATCATTCTGGCCAATGCCATCGCAAGCATGATCGATGAACAGGGCCGGGTGAAAGTGGCAGGCCTGCAGCCCGAGACGCTGCCGGAGCCGGTTCGCCTGGCACTGGCCGACATTGACGTGGGTGGCGGGCCGGGCGATCCGGACATCGACGCCAACTGGGGTAACCCGCAGCTCTCGCTGAGCGAAAAGGTGTTCGGCTGGAACACCCTCGACGTCATCGCCTTCAAGACCGGCAACCCGGACGCCCCCGTGCATGCGATCCCTGGTAAAGCCAATGCCCACTGCCATATCCGCTTCGTGGTGAACAGCGACTACACGACCTTCATCCCGGCTGTTCGTGCCCACCTGGATGCTCATGGCTTCAGCAATGTCGAGGTCAAGCAAAGCCGCATCGATGTGATGCACGCCACTCGGCTGGACCCGCAAAGCCCGTGGGTCAATTGGGCACTCAGCTCCCTGACACAGACCACCGGCAAAAAACCTGCGCTGCTGCCAAACCTCGGGGGTTCGCTGCCCAACGACGTGTTCGCGGACGTGCTCGGCCTGCCAACATTGTGGGTGCCGCACTCGTACCCGGCCTGCTCGCAACATGCGCCGAACGAGCATTTGCTGGCACCGGTGGTCAAAGAAAGCCTGCAAATCATGGCCGGTCTGTTCTGGGACCTGGGCAACGACGCGGCACGCCTGACTCAGGAGCATCAGTTGCGCGAGCAAGCGCAATGAGTGCCACGCCACAACAGGCGCTGGACTGGCTTGCCGACCAGCGCCACGCCATGGAAGCGCTGCTGCAGCGTATCGTCGACACCGACTCCAACAGTTACGACAAGGCGGGCGTCGACGCGGTGGGCGCGCTGCTCGCGGCTGAACTGGAAGCCGACGGCATCCTGCTCAAGCGCATGCCGGTCGATGATTTTGGCGACGTGATGCTCGCCGAAGTGCCAGGCGCCTCTGGAAAGCCGGTGCTGTTGCTGGGCCATCGCGACACGGTGTTCCCCAAAGGCACCACCACGACTCGCGGCTACAGCCGCGACGCCAACCTTGCCTATGGCCCCGGCGTCGCCGACATGAAAGGCGGCCTGGTGCTCAATTGCTTTGCGCTCAAGACTCTCAAACGCGCCGGTCAGTTGCCCTATCCGGTGCAGGTTCTGTACACCGGAGACGAAGAAATCGGCTCCGGCAGCGCCAGAACCCATATCGAAAAAGCCGCCCGTGGCGCGCGTGCCGTGCTCAATACCGAACCCGGCCGGGCCAGCGGCAACGTGGTCAGCGCACGCAAAGGCGGCGCCACGCTGATCATCGAAGTCAGCGGCCGCGCGGCGCATGCCGGGGTCAACCATGCCGACGGAGCCAGTGCCATCGAAGCCCTGGCACGCAAGATCGTCAAGCTCCATGCCTTGACCGATTACGCGGCAGGCATCACCACCAATGTTGGCCTGATAGCCGGTGGCACCTCCAGCAACACCGTCGCGCCTGGCGCCTCTGCCCGGCTGGATGTGCGCTTCATCGAACTCGAGCACTGGGATCAGATTTTTACCGCGATCCTGGGCATCGTCGCGGAAGAAGAGTTGATCGGCACCCGCGCTATCCTCAAGGAGGCGACAACCTTTCTGCCGATGGAAGCCTGTCATAGCGAACGGCTGCTGCAGATCTACCAACAAAAGGCCTTGGCGCTGGGTTTCAGCGTCGAAGGCGAATTCACTGGCGGTTGTGCTGACTCTGGATTCACTGCCAGCCTGGGCATTCCGACGCTGTGTGGTCTCGGGCCGGTGGGTGGCAAAGTCCATACCGAGCGTGAGTATCTGGAACTGGATACGCTGGTGCCTCGCGCTCTGGCGTTGGTGGCGACTATTCTGGCTGTTGGCTAGGGTAGTTGAGGCTTTTTTTGGGGGGGAAATCTATTCGCGTTTTTCCGGATGGGTGGTGTGTATATCCGTTTTTTTGGTAACGGCGGCTTAGGGTTCCGCTCAACAGCGGGTCACTTTCGAAAAGCGCTCTTCCAAAAGTGACCCGCTGTAAGAGCGGAACCCTAAGCGGCCGTTACCGCAGCAATGGATATACCCCCTGAAATCAAGCGTCCCAAGGGGCCACCGCGTCCACATCAATGGCGTACCGCTCAATAGCCTCGGCACACACATTGGCATCGAGGCGCCCTTTGTGCACCAGGGCAGTCAGCGCACTCAAGACGATCTGGTGGCGGTCCACTTCGAAGAACCTGCGCAACTGACCGCGGGTATCGCTACGGCCAAAGCCGTCGGTGCCCAGTACGGTGTAACGGGCATCGAGATAACTGGCGATCAGCTGCGGCAAGGCGCGAACGTAGTCCGTGCAGGCAATGATCGGCGCCGAGTTGTTGAGCAACGCCTGGACATGACTGCTGCGCGAAGGCTGTCCAGGATGCAGTCGATTCCAACGTTCCACTTCACGGGCATCACGTGCCAACTCGGTAAAGCTGGTAACGCTCCAGACCTGACTGTCGATCCCCCAATCGCTGGCCAGCAACTCGGCGGCGGCAATCACTTCGCGCAGGATGGCGCCGGAACCCAACAACTGGACACGTCCACGCGCACCCTCGACTTCATGCCGGGCAAACCGATACATGCCCTTGATAATCGCCTGTTCGACACCTTCGGGAAGGTTCGGCTGCGGGTAGTTCTCGTTCATCAAGGTGACGTAATAAAACTCGTCCACCTGGCGCTCCAGCATCTGGCGCATGCCGTGATCCAGGATCACCGCGAGCTCGCCGGCGAATGCCGGATCGTAGGCACGACAATTGGGCACCATCGCCGCCATCAGATGACTGTTGCCGTCCTGATGCTGCAGGCCTTCGCCACCCAACGTCGTGCGACCTGCGGTGGCCCCGAGCAGAAAGCCGCGGGCCCGTTGATCCGCCGCCGCCCAGATCAGGTCGCCGATGCGCTGGAAGCCGAACATCGAGTAATAGATGTAGAACGGCAGCATCGGCAAGCCATGCACCGAATAGCTGGTCGCCGCCGCTACCCAGGAACTGATCGCCCCGGCCTCGCTGATGCCCTCTTCGAGAATCTGGCCGTCCAGGGCTTCTCGATAGCTCAGGATCGAACCGATATCTTCCGGCTCATATCGCTGCCCCACGCTGGAATAAATACCGATCTGTTTGAACAGGCTGGCCATGCCGAACGTACGCGCTTCATCCGCCACGATCGGTACGATTCGCGGCCCCAGTTGTTTGTCCCGCAGCAGACCACTGAGCATTCGAACGAAAGCCATGGTGGTGGACATTTCCTTGCCTTCGGCAGCAATGGCAAACGCGCCATAGCGGCTGACGTCAGGCACCGCCAATGATTCGGCAGTCGAAGGACGCGACGGCATGTAGCCGCCCAATGCATGGCGACGCTCGTGCAGATAGCGCATTTCAGCACTGTCTTCATCGGGTTTGAAGAAGCTCAACGAGGCGGCCTGTTCATCGGTCAACGGCAGGTTGAAACGATTGCGAAACGCGATCAGCGCCTCCCTGTCGAGCTTCTTCTGCTGGTGCACGGTCATCTTGCCCTGCCCGGCATCGCCCATGCCGAAGCCCTTTTTGGTCTGCGCCAGAATCACGGTGGGTTTGTTGCCTTCGAGCAGTGCGCTTTGATAGGCGGCGAAGATCTTCACCATGTCGTGACCGCCACGTTTCAGGCGATCGATCTGTTCATCGGTCAGGCCTTGTGCCAGCTGCGCCAATGCCTCGTTCTGGCCAAAGAAATGATCACGGTTAAAGCGCCCGTCTTTTGCCGCGAACGTCTGGAACTGGCCATCGACGGTGTTGGATAACGCCTTGACCAGCGCGCCATCCGCATCGCGCGCAAACAAGCCGTCCCAGTCGGCGCCCCACACCAGTTTGATGACGTTCCAGCCGGCACCACCAAATAGCGCCTCCAACTCGTCGATGATGCGACCATTGCCACGCACCGGCCCGTCCAGCCGTTGCAGGTTGCAATTGACCACCCAGACCAGATTATCCAGCCCTTCGCGCGCGGCCAGCGTCAATGCCGACATGCTTTCCGGCTCATCCATTTCCCCATCGCCAAACACGCCCCAGACGGTTCGCCCGGCGCTGTCTTGCAGGCCTCGATGCTCCAGGTAACGCATGAAACGCGCCTGGTAGATCGAGCTGATCGGACCAATGCCCATGGAGCCCGTCGGAAACTGCCAGAAGTCCGGCATCAACCAAGGATGCGGGTAACTCGACAGACCCCGGACACCCTTGGCGCGCGCGCTGATCTCTTGCCGATAATGCAGCAGATCCTTTTCTTCCAGGCGTCCCTCGAGGAACGCCCGGGCATAGACCCCTGGCGCCGAGTGCGGCTGATAGAACACCAGATCGCCACCGCTCCCTTCGGTTCGCGCTTTGAAAAAATGGTTGAAGCCCACTTCAAACAAATCCGCCGCGCTGGCATAACTGGCGATATGGCCGCCCAATTCGCCATAGGCGTAGTTGGCCCTGGCAACCATGGCCAACGCATTCCAGCGCATGATCGAGGCCAGCCGTTCTTCGATGGCCAGGTCCCCTGGAAATACCGGCTGGCACTCAACACTGATGGTATTGATGTAAGGCGTGCCATGGCCGGGCCGCCAACCGATGTCCGAGGCGCTTGCCACAGCCACCAGCATGTCGAGAATCTGTTTGGCCTGTGCCGTGCCGCTATGGGCGATAACTGACAGCAAGGCGTCCCGCCATTCAGCAACTTCTTGAGCATCGTCAGTGGTCTGGCCCGACCATTGGGCATCAATATCGGACAGGTTCATCGACAGCTCCTGCAAATGTCGGGCAACGCTTCAAGGTGGCGCAAATAGCTCAATCGGGCGAGTTTTTTGACTTGCTCTACCGCGTCAATGACGGAGCGCTCGGCCCAGCTGTCTTGCCCTATCTGGTAGATGCACGGGTTGCCAATGGAAAGATTGTTCAGCAGATACTCTTCAAGTTCACCGCAAACGAGAAAGCTGTAATCACACCCCGCTACGTGTACTGCAACGCACCTGTCAGCCCCTGTATCCGAAGGTTCAACCTGTACAAGCGCGATATTGTCAAAACAGCTGAACCCATGATGCATCAGGTCAATATGGTCACTGTCAATTGCGGACACTATGACAACGATGCGGGTACGGCTCGAAGGTTCACGCATCCACTTCATGGTTTTAGAACGACAGTCGGCAGATCGGCTCATGAGTGTGGCCTCTCCATTGGGTAATCAATTCAGGCGTGTGTGGCGATGACTTTCGCTAGATGAAACAACGCTCTTGCAACCCGCTTTTCACCAGTGTCCGGGTCACCGATAAAATCTCTTCCACCTGTTTATCGATCGCTGCATGAGAGGCTGCGTCTTCCAGTTTGAGGACACGCAGTGGGTGACCGCAGACTGATCCCAGCCAGGTGAGACGGGGTATCGGGCTGACTTCGACATCCAGTAAAAAGCAGCCTTTGGACAGGCCGCGCAGCAGTTGGCTGGCCCGGCAGGTGGTCGCCGCCGCTGCATCTATCGGGTTGGACCCAAACTGCAACCAGTCGAGCATAAACGCCCTGGATTGCTGGACCACCAGATAAGCAACCTGGTCCCAGTCGTCGATCGCCATGTGCAACTTGTCAATCATGTATTTGGGCAACGCGGCGCTGGTCACGATGACGACTCCGGTATCCGCCAGCGGTTCTTTCACCCAGATTGCAGACTGCGATATCGCATGCATGGTGGTACTCCCGGCGTGGTTTGAACGCGAGCGTTTACTGCATGAGTATTGAACCCGTGCGAACGGGCAAGCCCGCTCCCACAGTGAACTTCAACAGGCCTGCGCTCAGCCGTTACGAAACAGGAAGCTGTAGGCGTTCAGCGCCGGCGCCCCACCCAAGTGCGCGTAAAGCACTTTGGAACCTTCGGGAAATTCACCCCGACGGACCATTTCAATCATGCCGTGCATCGATTTACCTTCGTACACCGGATCTGTCAGTACCCCTTCAAGGCTGCCGCACAGTCGGATTGCTTCCAACGTGCCTTCGTTGGGCAAGCCATATTCCGGGTAGGCGAAACGCGTATCGAGCACTACATCCTCTTCCGTAATCTCGCGCCCCAGCTCCACCAACTCAGCGGTGTGTCGGGCGATGCGCAGGATCTGTGCCTTGGTCTGTTCCGGCTTGGCCGAAGCATCGACACCAATCACATTCTTCGAACGACCGTCAGCGGCGAAACCGACAACCATGCCCGCCTGCGTACTGCCGGTCACCGAGCAGACCACGATGTAGTCGAACTTGAAGCCCAGTTCTTTTTCCTGCTGCCGCACTTCTTCGGCAAAGCCGACGAAACCGAGGCCGCCATAGGGATGCTCGGAGCAACCCGCCGGAATCGGAAACGGTTTGCCTCCCTGCTCCACGACATCGCTCATGGCCTTTTCCCAACTTGGCCGAATGCCAATATCGAAGCCTGCTGCGTCAAGCCGCACGTCAGCGCCCATGATCCGCGACATCTCGATATTGCCGACGCGGTCATACACTGCGTCGGAATAGTTCACCCAGTTTTCCTGCACCAACACGCACTTCATGCCCAAGTGGGCAGCGACGGCAGCGACCTGGCGGGTCTGGTTCGACTGAATGCCACCGATGGAGACCAGCGTATCGCAGCCTTGCTCGATCGCTTCGGGAATGAGGTATTCGAGCTTGCGCGTCTTGTTCCCACCAAAGGCCAGGCCACTGTTGCAGTCTTCACGTTTGGCATACAGCTCGACCTTGCCACCCAGGTGTTGACTGAGGCGCTTCAAGGGCGTGATGGGCGAAGGACCGAAGGTCAATGGGTAACGTTTAAAACGATTCAGGTTCATGACTCTGCTCCTTGATATTGAATATCCAAGCGCCAGACCGAAAGGAAAAAGGGCCGCATTCCAGGCTCTTTCAGGAGGGCTTCGATGAGTTCAATATTAAGAAGATTCCAAAAAATATGTGTTGCAAGTTTCCATCACTTCAAGAAACATAACTTCCATAAAGTCACACAAAACATACTTTCATTGCGTAGAAACCGATATGAAAGCAACAAATACTCACAAGAAGCCGGGCACCGCAGACCCCGTGCCGCATCCACTGGATCGAACCGATCGCGCCATTCTCAAGACCCTGCAACGAGATGCCTCCATCTCCAACGTGGCGCTTGCAGAGAAGGTGAAATTGAGTGCCCCTGCTTGCCTCAGGCGCGTTGAACGGCTCAAGCAGGTCGGCCTGATCAAGGACATCGTCGCGCTGCTGGACAATGAAGCGCTGGATGCGGGGATGGTGGTCTTGATCGGCGTAGTGCTGGATCGCTCCACGCCGGAATCCTTCGCCGCATTCGAGGCCGCCGCGCAAAAAGTGTCCGGCTGCATGGAGTGCCATGTGGTGACGGGGGAGTTCGACTACTTCATGTTGCTGCGCACCAAGGACAGCAACAGTTTCAACCGGCTCCACGCGGAGCAGTTGCTTTACCTGCCCGGGGTTCGCCAGATTCGCTCGTTCATGGGATTGCGCCAGGTCCTGTCGACAACCCACATCCCTCTTTGAGGCTCCGGTCAGCCCGGCATATCATCGACCCGTAGAATGTGCCGGTTCGGCGGTCATCGCTTACTCAGCGGCGCATCAAGGGGAATATCGAGGGTAAAGGTAGCGCCCTGTCCGACCCCATCGCTGCGCACGCTCAAGCTGCCACCCATTTCCTGCGCGGCCAGCGCGCAACTATGCAGGCCAAAACCGTGACCGTCTTTGCGCGTCGTGAAACCATGGGAAAAGATAAGCGTCAGGTGCTCAGGCGCAATCCCATTGCCGTTGTCGGCCACCGTGATACGCAATACTGCCCCGTCAGCGAGGGACGCGCCGAACGTGACGCATCGGCTGCGATCGATCACGCCGTCCAACGCCTGCTTGGCATTGTTGATCAGGTTCACCAGAATCAGCAGCATCCGGTGCCGGTCCAGGGGCAGCAGGGGCAAGTCGTCAATCTCCTTGACCACCGTCACCTCCTCGCGCGCCAGTAATCCAGCACTCATGCGCAAGGCATCGTCGATTAACTCTGCGACCGGCACTGTCTCGACAATACTGACGGCCACGGCATAGGACTGCTGGGCAGCGACAATGGTTTTGATGTGGTCAATGCCCTTGGTGAGTTGCCCGAGTTCTTCGATGATGCCCTGTTGCTCCGCCGTCACCATTTTCGCCAGCTTGAGCAGGTAGTCAGGCAGCATCTTTCCTTTGTGGTCTCTAGTGAGAAAATCGCTCAGGTCATGGACGTGTTCGCTCAACAGTTGAGCCACCTTGCCCAATCCCTGGGCCTTGGAGGTGCGCATCTGGCTGCTGACCAGTTCTGCCGATACATTCACGCTGTTGAGGACGTTGCCGACGTTGTGCAGCACAGTCGTGGCGATTTCGGCCATGCCCGCCTGACGGGATTTTGCATGCAGTTCGGTTTGCACCTGGCTCATGCGTAGCGCCGCGCGTACGCGAGCCTTGAGCTCCAGCGGCGAGAAGGGTTTGGCGATATAGTCATCGGCGCCACTCTCCAGCCCGGAGACGCAGGCCTCGCTACCGCCGCGGGCGGTCACCAGGATCACGGGCAAATGGGCAAAACCGGCACTGGCCTTGATTCTGGCAGTCAGGCCGAAGCCGTCGAGCTTCGGCATCATCACATCCGAGACGACGACATCGATGGGGCGACGCTGCAGGACTGCCCAGGCCTGCTCTCCATCCACTGCGGTAGCGACGCTGTAGTCGTCGTGCAACAGTTCGCTGAGATAACCAAGCATTTCCGGGCTGTCGTCTACCACGAGCACTTTGGATCGCAGGGCGTGTTCCGGGTGCTGCTCGTCCGCTTCTTCCATCGGCGCCCGGTCATTGCGAATGCCAAGGCGACCGTCGTCGAAACGCAGGTGGCGCTGCTCGGTTGTGCTTGCAGTGCTCGGTGACGTTAGCTCGTGCATGTTGCTGGCTTCGGTCGGTACAGTGCTTTGCTCAGTCCCCAGCGGAAGTCGAACAAAGAAGCACGAACCCTGACCGGGCTCGCTGTTGACGCCGACTTCGCCCCCCATCAGTTCGACCAGATCCTTGACCAGGGCGAGACCGATGCCCGTGCCGCTGTAGTGGCGCGTAGCGGAATTATCGATCTGAGAAAAACGCTGGAACAGCAGCGGCAGTTTGTCAGGCGCAATGCCAATACCTGAGTCGTGCACCGCGAGTTCAAATCGCTCGCCATCAAGCGCAGTGACTGCCAGGTGCACGGTACCGCCCGCGGGCGTGAACTTGATCGCGTTGCTGACCAGGTTGAGAAGAATCTTCTCGAAGTGCCGGGGGTCCAGGAACACCGTGCCGAGCGCGGGATCAATGCTGCAGGTCAAGGTGCAGCCTTTGCCCTCGGCCACCATGGCGGCATCCTCGGCCAGCACACCCACCACCTTGTTCAAGTCAATTGGCGTTGGGCACAACTCGAACTTGCCCGCTTCGGCCTTGGAAAAATCGAGGATGTCGTTCACCCGGTTCATCAAGCGCAGCGCGTTGCGTTGGGCGCGGTCGACTTGCACATGCCAGTCCGCCGGCGGGATGGTCGCCGCCGAGAGCTGCTCCAGGGGGGCGAGAATGAGGGTCAGGGGGGTGCGCAGTTCGTGACTGACCGTGGCCACGAAATCGCTCTTTGCCTGGTTAGCCGCCTCGGCCTGGTTGCGCGCCTGAATGAGTTCGACAGCCTGCGCCTCCAGCACCTCGGTCTGCTGGTGCAGCGTGTCAGTCCGTTCGGCGACCATTCTTTCCAAAGAGGCCTGGACTTGCTGTCGTTCGGCCTCGGCCTCGGCCTCCAGCACCCGGATGCGCAAGGCATTCTCCTGGAACACTCGCACGGCGCGGGTCATGATTCCAATCTCGTCGCCGCGTTCGGCGCTGGCGATCTCGGCGTTCAGGTCGCCGGCCGCAAGTCGGCGCATGACCGAGGCCAGGGCCACGATGGGCTGTGCGACAAATCGCGACGTGCTCCAGGCGATGGCGCCGGCTAGCAGGATGGCGACGGTACCCGCAACGATCGTCGCAAGCATGCTGCGATCATTGTGGACCAAGGCGTCGGAGCGCGCTTGGCCAGCGAAGCGCGCCACCAACAGGCCGGCGCTTCGTGCCTCGTTGCGAACCTGGTCGCGCGCGCCACTCAAGGCGTTGCTCGCCTGATGGAACCGGGCGAATGCCGCCCGGTAGCCGGCAATCTGATCGCTGACAGTCAGGGGGGTAGCCTTGGCTTGCAGCCCCACCGACGAAGGGAGAACGCGCGCGAGACGGGAGAGCTCGTCCAGGATCTCGCCGACCGAGCCGGCGACCTCGGCCGACGGTGACAGGCGAAACGACAAGGTCTGCGCCTCCAGGGTGGCCACACGCTCGGCGAAACGCTTGGACAACGCGGCTGCGTTGTGCAGCAAACCGGTAGCTGCCTGAATGTCATTTGCGTCACGGGAAACATGCTCGTCCACTTCACCCAACATGGCATCGAGGCGCTCGACCACATCCTCGACGGCGGCCAGATGCCGCAAAGCCTCGTCTCCCCAAAGCTTGGGCGCCTCGCCAAAATGCTCGACCGCCTGGCTGACCGCAGCGACCGCCGTCGCCAACTGGTCCAAAGTCTCTCGCTCCTGCGGCGCCTCCATCAGCTCGCGCAATTGCTCGATCACCGGCGGGAGTGCCGCGCAAGTGTTGCGCGCCGCGGTGAAGGCCGCCCCATCACCGGACACCAGCATCTTGGCCACATTGGCGATGATGATCCGTTCACCGTCGCGCAGGATATCCAGAATGCGATGAGCAGTTTCGATGCGGCTCACCCGCGCCTCGTGCTCGGCGGCGCGCGAATCAATCCCCTTCAGCCCATCGGCAATGCCCTGTTCGACGAGGATCGTCGCCTCCCGCATCCGCCCGTAGTGGGCTGTCATGTTCTCTGTTTCGCCATCCATGGTCAGGGTCGCCGCCCGCAAGGCGGCGATTGCCGCGGCGAGCCTTTCCAGACTGCCTTTGAGCGACTGCGCCTCTTCCACCGCAATGGCGGTGAGGCCGGCAATCGCCGTCGCCACCATGTCTTCGGCCTGGGACAGGCTTTCCTGGTCGCGGGTGGCGATGAAGTTTTCCACCCGCCCGGTGGCCCCGTTGACCGAGGCCAGAATTTCCGCGGAATGACTGGCGGAATCCACCGCACGCACCATGCCTCGCAGGCCATAGAGGTTCACGAGCGATACCACCAGCATCAGGAACACCAGCGCGGCGACCGCCAGGCCAATCCTGACGGCAATGGGCCTGTCCGTGGAGGATTTGAATGTCAACATGGCGCCTCGCCTCCTCGCTCCACGCCTGCCACTACTGCTTCGTCACCTCCGGCAAAGGCGCTGGCGGCGCCGTATTGTTGATGGCCGCGTCGATCATCGCCGCAACGGAAGCCTGACTGTAGGGAGGATTAGCCGCGCCACCCACCGGCATCGTGGCGAGCCAGCCGTCCAGGTCTTTCGCATCGATGCGTACCAGCGGCACCTCGACAAACTTCGGCACCTGCTTGCCCGCCAGAATCTGCTGGGCCACCCAGAACCCCACCTGGGAAACGCTCGGAGAAGCGGAGACAGAAACGGTTTCATAGCCATTGGCATCGCGCTCCTGTTTCCACAGGGCGAGTTCATCCTGACGGTTTCCCATCACGATGATCGGCAAAGGACGTCCCGCCGCCTTGAACGCCATGGCCGCGCCATAACCGTCGCCCCCTTGAGTCGCGACGGCATCGATGTTGGGCAGCGACGGCAGCGCCAGCGCCACCTCCTTGCGTGCGACGGAAGCGGTCCAGTTCCCGTAGACGGTCTTGGCGAACTTCAGGCCCGGATAGTCGCTGGCGGCCGTGCGAATGCCGTCGCTGATGTTTTTATCGGTGGCATCGCCGGCAATGCCACGAATCTCCAGCAGCGTCCCGTTCCCCTTGAGGCGCTTGGCGATGTAATCCATTTCCACGCGGCCCATGGCGGCCCAGTTGTAGTCCACGGTATAGACGCAGCGTTCGGTAACCAGGCTGGCCATGACGACCACCACGATGCCGGCGTTGCAAGCATCGCGGATTACCCCGTTGAGGGCCGTGTCGGACGCGGCCAGGATGACGATGGCATTGACGCCCTTGACGATCATGTCCTGGACATGGGCCGCCTGTTCCGATGCCGAGTTATTGGCGCTGACCACCGGCGCCTCGCGGATCAAGCCATCCTTTTGCGCCTGGTCCGCAATCTCCTGCCAGTTGCGCACCATCACCTTGCGAAAATCGCTGCCCGCGTAGGAGTTGCTGAAGCCAATGCTATAGCTTGCGGTAGGGCCGCCAGCGATGCCCGCGTCGGCAGCTTGGACTGGAGGGGTGACAACCATCGCCAGCCCGGTCACGCAGCCGGTGAAGCACCACAAGATTTTGTGGGTGATCGAAGTATGCCGACGGACCGGCGTTACCAGACTGCGCATTCGACCGTGCAAATAATGGAACCGGGCATGAAGAACCAGCCACATACAGACTCCTTTCCTTGGGGGGGCGACAAGTGAAACCAGTACATTGCCTGCAGTGGCAATGAGCATAGTCTCAACGTGCCCGCTTCGCGCGGCCATGGAAGGATTTCAGCCAACTGAGCGCCCCTGGTCGCGCACCGACACTGTCACCCGGGGGTGATCAATACTAGCGTGGCCTACGGAATCGACCCGGTACTGACACCACTACACGCCCCTACTTCACCTGTGCTTCCTTCAAAAGCCAATGCGCAAATGCCTGGATGGGCACGCGGCTCAGCTCAAGGGGCTCGGGTAACACGAGGCAAAAAGTCTTGGCAACATTCGTCTCCTGCGGCCATGGCGCAACCAGCCGGCCTTGCGCCAGCTCTGCTTCCACGTACAAGCGCGGTACAAGTGCCACGCCGAGACCAGCCAGTGCGGCTTCGATCAACATCGCATGCAAATCGTAGCGTGCTCCCATCGCTGCGTTGCTCAGGACAATCCCGGTTTCCTGGGCATAGCGCTGCCAGGCATCCGGGTTCTGCCGGCGGTGCAATCGCGGCAGTGAATCCAGAGCCGTTGCCTGCTTGCCAGGGTTCAGGAGGTCAGGATGACAGACCGGAATTAACACTTCGTTCAACAGGCGGTGCGTATGCATGCCTGTCCAAGCTGGGTGCTCAAAATGGATAGCGGCATCGAAGCCGCTGCCGGCAAGCACGAACGGTTCCATACGTTCCGAGAGGTGCACGCAGATATTCGGGTGTTGCTCGCCAAAGCCGGACAACCGAGGAATTAGCCAACGCAGGGCAAAAGTTGGGCTGACGGCGATATCCAGGCTTGCGCCATCGTTGGGCTGGCCCATCAAATACTGGCTGTCCCTGTCGAGCCGGTCGAGTAGTTCGCGCACTTGGGCAGCGTAGCGCTCACCGTTAGGCAAAAGCCGCACGCGGTTGCCAACGCGCTCGAATAGCGTAACGCCCAGAAAGGCTTCCAGGCGCCCTATCTGCCGACTGATGGCGCCTTCGGTCAAGGCCAATTCGTTTGCGGCACGGGCGAAACTGCCATGACGGGCTGCTGTTTCAAAGGCTATCAAGGCGGCGTTACTAGGGAGTTTTCGACGCATGGGTTTTCCTGAGGCAAGTCTAGGCATCCACCTTGATGTTTAGTCACTGAATGGTGCGATAAAGTCGTTTTATAAGCGATTACCGTGTCACTAGCATGATAAAACATCAACCCATGAAGTGACATTTATGATTTACACAGTCGAATGCAACTACGCTGAACCCGCCAGCGAAGCCGAGTGGAATGCGTTTTACAGCCTGGAAAAACTGCCAGCGCTGATCTCGGTGAGCGGATTTAGCTCTTCACAGCGTTTCAAAGCCTTGAGCGGCAATTGCCCGGCCTACCTGGCCCTGCATTCAGTCGACACGCCAGCCGTATTACAGAGCGACGAGTACCGCCAAAAAGGGGGTGGCAATTTTTCCCGTTGGCAGTCGCACATCACTGATTGGAGGCGCAACCTCTATGCCGGGCTGGACCGAGCCGTTGCCGTGGGCGCGGACGAATTCCTGTTGCTCAGTGAACAAGGCCCTCAAATACTGATTGAATTAGGCCTTACACCTTTAGCGCTACACGCAGTTGCTTTGGACAAGAGACCTGCACACCGTTGGCTGGCCAAACTGGATTGCACTCAGGCAAAGGCCAGCGATCTGCAGGGGCTGGATGTCTATTGCGCAATGACCGTGCAGTTACAGTCATGAGTAACGTGGACATAAATCACCGGAGACTCCCCAGCCAGCAAATCGGCGAGTTTTCAATCACAGCCATCAGCGATGGCTACTTGGGTGCGAGCCTGGATTTTCTCGCTAATATCGCGCCAACGGAGGCGGCCCGACTTCAGTTAGCCGCCGGGATCAGCGAGCCAGCGTCGATCCATATCAATTGCTATCTGGTACGTGGGCGTGGCCGCACGATTCTGATCGACGCCGGCGCCGGCGGTTTCAATCAATGGGGCGGCGAGTTGCTGGCCAATCTTGTATTGGCTGGCGTGCAACCCGGCGAAATAGATACGATTCTGCTGACGCACGCGCACCCCGACCACATCGGTGGCTTGTTGAACGCAGCGGGAGAAATGGCCTTCACCAATGCTGAATTGGTTGTGCACCAGCGAGAGCTAGCGTTCTGGGAGGACGATGGCCACCTTGGTCAAGCCAGTGAACGCGCGCGTGGAAACTTTCTGTTTGCACGAAGGGTGTTCGAGCGGTACCGGCAAAATCTGCGCCCGTTCACCGCCAATGACGTACTGCCTGGAATCAGCGCGATGCCGTTGCCTGGGCATACCGTCGGGCATTGCGGCTACCGCTTCGAGTCCGCGGCGAGCAGCCTGCTAGTGTGGGGCGATATCGTTCATTTTCCTCAGATTCAGATCGCGCGCCCCGATGTCACGATTGCCTTCGACCAGGACCCATTGCTATCGGCGGCCACGCGAACGAGGCTGCTGGATGTTGCCAGTTCAGACAACTTGATGGTCGCTGGCATGCACTTGGCCGCGCTCGGCTTTGCTCATATCAAGCGTTCCGGTAACAGCTACACCATTGCTTACGAGACGTAAGCCAGGTACGGGCAGCAAGTCGTCTTACGACAGTTTTTCTTCGCGCCTGAAAACCTGCTTGGGGCGCTAAAGGGGCACATTTATTTTCGCTGCTGACGCTGGTCATGAGACCAGCGCCAACAGGACCTGTGGGTATCACCATTGATGTCAGCACGGTCCGCCATTCCCCGGTCTGCGGGAGCTTTTCGCCCCCGCCCGTAAAATATCGCCCCAGCGACGCACCAGATAGTTGTGCTCATCCATCACCGAGTTCCACACAGCGATATGCCCCATGCGCTGCTCATAGGAACCGCCATCGCGCACATCACCGATGTCTATCAGCGGCAAACCATCACTGCCCAGCAACTCTTCCCGCGCAGGTTGACCGGCGTACCAGTAATCCCACTCGGCACTGCTCAGATGGTCGCGACTGCGCGCCGGGTTGCCGATGTAGTAACCCTGGCGCGCCATCACGGCGCCGGGCCAGCCGGACAACCACCAATTGAGGTATGCATAGGCCGCATCCAGCACCGGGCCTTGGGCGTGGCGCGACAATGACAAACCGCCGAACCAGGCACGGTAGCCCTCGCGAGGTACCGCCAGACGGTATTTCACCCCGGCGCGATGCAGGCGCATCAACGTCGGCGACCACAAGCTCTGGATGTCGATGCTCGGGCTGAGCATCAATTGCGCGGCCTCCTCGTCATCGGACCAGAACGCCGCAAAGTGACCTTCCTTCTGTTTGCGCACCAGAATATCGGCCAGCACATCGATCTCTTCGATACTCATATTGCCGATGTCCTTGAAGCGCGCCAGTCCCGCACCCTGCACCGCCAGCGCGGCGTCCAGGGCACCGATGGCCGCATCGCTTTGCAGCGCAGTGCGCGCGCGCCACGCGGGGTCGAGCAACCACCCCCAACTTTCGTTGTCATGGCGAAACCCCTCGGGCAAGCGCTCGGGGCGGTAGGCGAAGCTGTCGGCGTTATGGGTCAAGGGCAGCATGCTGATCCGCTCAGTGACGGTGCTGCCGAGGCTGCCATCGTGCTGCACGAATAAACGCTCGCTAGGCACGCTGCCGCTGCCCAACCGATCATTGGCGGACAGGCGACCGCGCTTGGGCAGGTCGTTGATCTCATGCCACAACGCAATGCGCCGCGTATCGATGGGTTGGATCGCCCGGGCCGGCCACACGAAGTCAACGTTGTGGAACCACTGGTCGTACAGGTCGTAGCTGTCGGGCTGCATCACCGCGATGCGCTGGGCCTGTTCGACGTCGTGTACTTGGTAAACCAAGCGGATACCCAGTTCCTGTTCTGCCCGCACACGCAGGCATTCGAGCAAAGTCACCGAGGTGCCAAGGACGCGGAGTGTGATCATGCGGCGAACCGCTGGGAGAACACGTCAAAGGAGCGCCGCAGCAGCGCGGGGTCGAGGCCACGCAGGATAAACACCAGTCGCGATTGCCGATCAGTGCCCGGCCAGGCAGGCAAGTGCACCGGGGCGTGCAGGCAGTGCTGCACACCATGGATGACGATGGGGGCGTTACTGGTGTTCACGTTGAGCAGTCCTTTGACACGAAGGATTCGTTCGCCGTGGCATCTTAACAGCATCGACAACCAAACCCCGAAACCGACCCAATCCAGCGGCCGGTCGAAGGTCAGGCTGCATACTTGCGCGGCACCATGGGTGGCGCTGATACTGCGATGCAGTTGCCAGCGACTGACTTCCTCTGTCGGTTCGGCGCTGCGCAAACCTTCACCCAGCAACAGTTGATCGCCGCAGCGGACGTCGCTGGTATTGAGGATCGGCGTTCCGGCATTGAGCGCTTGCAGGTGCGCGCGCAGTGTGGCGCAGTCCTCCACCAAGTCGGTCTTGCTCAACAACAAGCGATCCGCGGCGGCGACCTGGGCGAGCCATTCCGGATGCAGGCGCTCTTGCAGCGCGGCATGGCTGGCGTCGACCAAGGTGACCACTAGGCCGATATGCAAGCGCCCGCGCAATTGCACATCGTTGTTCAACGTGGCGAGGATCGGCGCCGGGTCGGCCAGGCCGGTAGTCTCCAGGATCACCCGTTTGAACGCCGGGATTTCGCCACGCTCACGGCGTTGCAACAGGGCGAGCAATGCGTCTTTGAGTTCGCCACGAATCGAGCAACACACACAGCCACTGGGCAGCAGCACGGTATCCGGGGCGACTTCTTCCACCAGCAGATGGTCGATGCCGACGTCGCCGAATTCATTGATCAGCAAAGCCGTATCACCGAGGCTTTCGCCTTGCAGCAGGCGCTTGAGCAAGGTGGTTTTGCCGCTGCCCAGGAAACCGGTGATGACGTTGAGAGCGATGCTCATACGGCTGACTCCAAGTGATCCAACAGGTGCGGGTCCAGGGGGTCCAACGGGCGACCGAGCATGGTTTCGGCCGCTCGCCAGAGTTGATCCAGGCCACTCGCCAGTTCTTGCTTGCCGGTCGCGCCGAGCAGCAGATAAGAGGCGCCCTGAAAGTCCTCGACCTTGAGCCGGAACACCGCCAGTACCTGATTGATCGCGGCGATGCGGCGCAGGCGTTCGCGGCGCCTGGGCAGCTCATCGCCCAGGGGGTCGCTCCAGTGCAAGTCTTCGCCGAGCAAACCGCAGAGTCCGCACATGGCTACACCTCGCTCATGGCATGACATCGCCGGAGTTCGGGCCGAGGGTCTGGCCAACGAACAGGTTGCCACCCGGCTCGCTGGCCAGCAGCACGGCGGTGGGCGCCACTTCATTCGCCAGGCCGAACCGGCCGAGGGGCAACTCGGCGGCTTTGGCGCGCTTCCAGTCGTCGCTGATCCCGACGACCAATGGCGTTTCAATCGGCCCTGGAGCGATGGCATTGACCAACACGTTGTCCTTGGCGACTTCCAGCGCCAGGGACTTGGTGAAGCCGATCACCCCGGCCTTGGCCGCGGCATAGTGGGTGAGTTCGGCGCCGCCCTTGATGCCCAGTTGCGAGGCCACGTTGATGATCCGCCCCCAACGCTGGGCGAGCATATGCGGCAAGGCGCGCTGGCTGGCTACGAATACGCTGGTGAGGTCGACGCGCAGCATGTCGTTCCACATTTCGATAGTGAGGTCGACGCAGCGTGCCTGGGTGAGCATGCCGGCGTTATTGACCAGGATGTCGATGCCGCCGAAATGTTCGACGCAGCGGTCGACACTGGCCTGGGCGCCTTCGACAGTGCCTACATCGGCGAGGCACTCCAGCACTTCGGCGCCGAGGTTGCGGCAGGTGATAGCGGTTTCGGCGAGGCTGACGGCGTTACGATCGGCCAGCAACAGGCGCGCGCCTTCAGCTGCATAGGCATGGGCGATGGCGGCACCGATACCGCTGCCGGCACCGGTGATGACGGCGCGGCGATTAGTCAGTTGGGGCATGTAAACAATCTCCCGAAAAAACACAGTTCCAATGTGGGGCTTGCTCGCGCCCACATTTTTGATCCAGTACAGTCAGTCAGGCCAGCGCACGGTCAGGCCGCCATCAATCACGATGCTCTGCCCGGTCAGGTAACTCGACGCATCACTGGTCAAGAACTGCACCAATGAAGCCACTTCATCCGCGCGCCCTACCCGCCCCAACGGAATCGACCTTGCAGCTTTCGCCAAGCCTTCCGGCCCGAGGGAGTTCTTCGCATCCAACGACTGCGGCGTCTCGATCAACCCCGGTATCACCGCATTGCAACGAATGCCCTGTGCTGCCAACTCCACCGCCAGGGAACGGCACAACCCCGGCACACCGGCCTTGGCCGCTGCGTAATGGCTGTGCTCTTGCCAGCCATACACGCCGCCGGCAATCGACGAAATCGCCACCAACGCCCCGCCCTCGCTCATATGCCGAGTCGCCGCGCGAAAGGTTCGCATCACCCCCGTCAGGTCGACGCTGAGCATCTCGTCCCACAGTTCATCGGTCATTTCCAGCAACGGCGCACGGCGCAGCAAACCGGCGTTGGCAACGGCGTAATCCAGGCGGCCGAAGTGCTGCACCGCTTGTTCGGCCAGTGCATCCACCGACGCGGTATCGCTCACGTCCAGCGCCAGCATCAGGCATTCGCCACCGGCTTCTTCCACCATGGCCTCCGTGGTCTGCGGGTCATGGGGATCGGCCGGGTAATACCCGCCGACGACCGCCACACCGCTGCCCGCATAGGCTACGGCGAGGGCTTGACCGATGCCGCTGGCGGCACCGGTAATCAAGGCAACTTTACGGTTCATCAAAAACTCCTTACTGAACGGTTTCCGGGCGCACGTGGCGTGCGGCAAACATCAGGGCACCGGACAAGAAGCACGGCACCGCACCGAACCACAGTGCAGCGGTCTGCCAATCACTGCCGGCGGACAGCACCTGGGTGGCGCCAAACCCTGCGACCACCGCGCCAATCGGACCCATGGCATGAATGATCGCGCCACCGGTGGCGCGGATGCTGGTAGGGAAACTTTCACTGATAAAGAACAGCGCCGCCGAGTACGGCCCAATCAGGAAGAACAGGCCCAAACTGTACAGCCCGACCACCATCGGCATGTTGCTCGGGCCGAACAGCATCCCGGCAAACGACAGGCCGCCGAGCATCCAGCCCAGGCCGATCACGTTGCGGCGGCCAATCTTGTCGCCCATCCAGCCGTGACTGAGGTAGCCGCAGTAACCCACCAGGTTCGACAGCACCAGGATGATCAAAGAGTTCTCGAACGAGATGTGGTGCACGCTGACGATTACCGAGGTGCCCAACACGCTGAACACCTGGATCGCCGCCCAGTTGAGCAACAGCGCGGCGCCGATCACCAAGGTAGCGCGACGGGCTGGGCCACGGAACGCGGCTTTGAGGCCGGCCTTGCTGTGTTCGTCGTAGTCGACGCCGTAGGTCACGGCCACGTTCTGCGCTTCGATCACAGCGCCGCTTTTACGCAGTGCGCTGATGCGCTGGTGGATCTGGAACTGCGGGCTCTCCTTGAGCTTGCGTGCCATGATCGCAATCACCACCGCCGGAATCGCGGCGAAGATGAAGCAGCCCTGCCAACCGATGATCGGGAGCAACAGCGCGGTCAACCCCGCCGCGATCAACGCACCGACCGGCCAACCGCCCTGCACCAGGCTGTAGATGAAACCACGACGTTTGGTCAGTCGCGGGTCTTGCGAGGCGCCATACAATTCGGTCAGATAGGTGGCGTTGACAGTTTCTTCGGCATAGCCCAGGCCGCCCAACGAACGGATCAGAATCAGCGGCGACTTGCCCCACGCCCCGCCAATCGCGGTGAGCGCCGAGCACAATGCGGATCCGGCCACCGTGAAGATAATCCCTTTGCGTCGCCCCAACTTGTCGACGATCGGCCCGATGGCCAACGCGACAACAGCGGTACCCACCGCCACCCAGGTCGCGATTTCAGCTTGCTCCACTTCGCCCCAGCCAAAGTGCCGGCCGATCTCGGGCAGCAAGGTGCCGAACAGGATGAAGTCATACACCGCAAACACCCAGGCGAAGAAGGCGATCCAGGTGGCGAAACGTACTTCCTGGGACGTCAACTGCCGGGGTTTCCAGCCAGTCAGGTCAAGCTTGTTGTAGATAGACATGAATCGCGCCTCGGAGGGTGGGTGTCAGGTACGGGGTTGGCGACGGACAAAGTCGTCGGCGATTTCGTCGAAAGTGACGAAGCGCACGCCGGCATGGCTCTGGATATGTTCGATCAGACGTTCAAGCATCAGCAGCACTTGCGGGCGACCGGATACATCGGGGTGGATAGTCATGGTGAACACCGCGTAGTCGTGTTCGCGGTAGACCCAGTCGAATTGGTCGCGCCACATTTCCTCGAGGTGACGTGGGTTGACGAAACCGTGACTGTTGGGGGCCTTTTTGATGAACATCATCGGCGGCAAATCGTCGAGGTACCAGTTGGCCGGAATCTCCACCAGATCGGTTTCTTCACCGCGCACCAAGGGTTTCATCCAGGTGTCGGGATGCTGGCTGTAGTCGATCTTGGTCCAGCTGTCGCCCTTGCGTACGTAGTAGGGGTGGAAGTCGTTGTGCATCAGGCTATGGTCGTATTTGATGCCTTTTTTCAGCAGCAGCTCGTTGGTGACTTTGCTGAACTCCCACCACGGCGCGACATAGCCAGTGGGGCGTTTGCCGGTGACCTGGGTGATCAGCTCGATGGATTTATCGAGCACGATTTCTTCCTGCTCGGCGGTCATGGCAATCGGGTTTTCGTGGCTGTAGCCGTGCACGCCGATTTCGTGGCCGGCGTCGGCCACGGCCTTCATCTGCTCGGGGAAGGTTTCCATCGAGTGCCCGGGAATAAACCAAGTGGTGCGCAGGCCGTAACGCTCGAATAGCTTGAGCAAGCGCGGGGCGCCAATTTCGCCGGCGAACAGGCCGCGGGAAATATCGTCAGGCGAATCCTCACCACCATACGAGCCCAGCCAGCCTGCCACGGCGTCTACGTCGACGCCGAAGGCGCACAGAATTTCTTTAGCCATCATTGTTCTCCTGCGGTTTTATCAAATCAGTCGTGGGTTTCAGGGCTGGCGCAACGCGGCTTCCACTGCCAGCGCCGCGCGCAACAATCGAAAGTCTTCACCCGCAGGCGCACTAATCAACATGCCGGTGGGCAAACCGAGCGCATCGCGGCCGCTGGGCAGTGACACTCCCGGCAGATCCAGCAAGCTGCCGGGCATGGTCAGGCGCAACGTCGCGAGATTGGTGCGCACGAACAGCTCGTCATCGGCTTCCAGTGGCGACAGAGGTGGCGCCACATGGGCTACGCTCGGTGTAATCAAAAACGCGCCATCCAGCTCATCGGTCATTTGTTGCTGCAGCCGGTTGCGCGCGCTGTGGAGGTTGATCAACTGGCTGGCGGGAAATGCACGTGCGGCTTCCAGACGGCGTCGCACGCGGGGGTCGAGTCGGGTGGCGGCATCGCTGTCGAGCAGAGGCTGATGCAGAGCGAAAGCCTCAGGGGCGCCAAGCCAGCCTTGCGCCTCGATAAGCTGAAGCGTCGCTTGAAAGGCTGGCGAAGGCCGCAGGTCAATCAGCGCACCGTGATCTTTCAATACGCTCAAGCAGTTCAGCAGGTTGTCACGCACCGCAGGTTCTACACGTGCATCCTCAAGGGCCGACTGGTCGACCCAAAAACGCTGCCCTGCCAGACCGCGGGGGATGAGTGATGTCGACTTGGTGCGCCCGCACAGGATGTCATCGATAGCCAAGGCATCACGCACGCTACGTGTCAGAGGCCCGACACTGTCGAGGGTATGCGCGAGCGGAAAGACGCCTTCGCGACTGTAACGCCTGCAACTGCTGCGAAATCCCACCAGCCCATTGAAGGCCGCTGGAATTCGGATTGACCCTGCGGTGTCCGTGCCCATGGCAATCGGTACGATTCCCGCCGCGACCGCGACCGCTGAGCCTGAGGACGAGCCGCCCGGAATGCGTGGCTGGTCCAGCCCGACTGGATTGTGCGGCGTTCCAAAATGGGGATTGAGTCCAAGGCCTGAGTAAGCGAACTCGCTAAGGTTTGTTTTCCCCACACTGACCATTCCGGCTTTAGCCAGTTGACCTACGACATTCGCGTCAAGCAGCGCTGGCGTAATGTCGCGGCGCACGGCTGCGCCTGCGGTGGTTGGGCTGCCTGCGACGTCGAACATGTCTTTCCAGGCAATGGGTACGCCGTCCAGTGCGCTTGCCGGCTGTCCGGCCTTCCAGCGTGCGGCTGATGAGTGGGCTTCGCGAAAGGCACGCGCCGAACAGAGAGAGATGAACACGTCATCGACTTGCGCCACCCTGGCCAGCGTTTCTTCCAATGCCTTGACCGGGTCGCTGCTGCCCGAGGCGAATGCGTCCGCCATCGCCAATGCATCGGACTCAAGCGGTAATTGAGGACTGGTATGGGCCATCTGATCCACCAACAAACGTATTCATTATTAAAATGTACGTTTTATAGAGCAGATAGCGTGCCAAACTGAATACGGAAGGAACGTCTGAGCGGTAACCTATAGCCATCAGCCTACGCCCAGCACTCGAACTAGACACCTTGCCAATCGGGTTGGTACTCCTTTGCGCAAAGCATTCTGCGCAGAATTAGCTAAGGCACCCTGATAATGTACTTATTAGAAAATATCCGTTTTGGTGCAAAATCGTAACAACGGCCCTACGAACGCGCACAAATGACGTGGTCCACGGTGACAACAGACTTGTGCGAGAATCTTCCCCCGCCTTTCGAGAAGCGTATGAGATCGATGACCGCCGAGGATTACCGCACTGCATCGCGCTACGCCATGATCCGCCAGGTCCTGCGTGACGCCATCGTGAATGGAGAGGTGGCTCAAGGGCTCGTCCTGCTCGAAGCACCTCTGGCCGAGCTGTTTGGAACCAGCCGCGTCCCGGTGCGCAAAGCATTGGACCTGCTGCATAAGGAAGGCTTGATCAGTCGATTCGATGGCCGCGGTTATCTGGTCAATCCGAAGGGGGTTGAAGTGGAGCCACTGCGGTTGGCCGTTACCCACAAGCAACTTGGCCTTGATAGCAGCGAAGAACTGGTCGATACCCGCCCATTGGGCGAGCGGATGTTCGACGAGATTGGCTCGGCTTTATCGACCTGTATTGCCTTCGGGCACTATCGACTCGACGAGCAAAAGGCGGCCGAGCATTACGGCGTCAGTCGGGCGGTGATACGCGAGGCATTGATGCGTCTGCGTGACCGCGGCCTGGTGGAAAAGGAACCCTACTCCCAGTGGCTGGCCGGCCCGCTCACCGCCAGGGAGGTCACCGAAGACTACGAGTTGCGCGCCTGCCTTGAACCTGAGGCGTTACGCCAGAGCGCACCAGGGCTTAGCCGGCAAGCCCTTGAAGCGATGCTGGCTCGGGTTAAAGAGGCACAGAGCAACCCACATTGCAGCCTGGCTTGCATCGAACGACTTGAAGAAGACCTGCACTACCACTGCCTCGCCGGAATAAACAATCGCAAGATCGCTACGCTGATCCGGCAGCCCCAGAGCCCCAGGATCATCAGTCGGATTTTTTACAGTCAGTTGGGCCTCGGTCCCGACGAAGCCATGCTGGCCGAGCACCGTCTGATTCTAGAGCTGCTATTGCATGGCGCATTCGACGCAGCAGCGCTGAACCTCAAGGAACACCTTCACCGCGCCCGCCAACGCATGTTGCAGCGGTTGAAAGTTCTGTCAGTGCTCCCTGAGCAACAAGTGCCGGAGTATCTGACCAGGCTGAGCTGAAAGCAGGTTCGGCGCGTACCGTTTCATTTCCATGGCCGTTGCCACCTGCCACCTGCCACCTGCCACCTGCCACCTGCCACACCATCGGCAATAGCGGCAGCAATACAAGCACCTAATTAACACCCGGAGCCGGCAAGCGCTGTGCGGCGTGGAGGATGAACCTGTACACCCAGTTCGTCAGTTTGGGATGAGTTGTTTTTATCAGCATCATCAAGCGCTCCGGATCGGTCCGCCCTGCGCCCTTCCAAGTTCAGCGCCTTGTCGCCATCTCTACGTTAGCGTCAGGACATTGGCAGGTGCCTTACGGCATTTGCGCGTTGCGTCATGCGGCTTCAGATGGCCCCTTTTGCTCCGTTCCTTAGCCAAGTCCAGGTTGAAGAATGCTGGCAATGATCTTCGCGTAGGAAGTAGCACTGGAAGAACATCGATAGTCAACTGACTGCTTGTTAATAAAAGAGCTAGCCTTTTCGATTGTAACAATGGTTTTTTAATCAAAACCAAACCTATACTCAAGAGCGATCCGGATCAAAAAACAACTCAAGCGCATTAATATAACTCGTTGTTATAAAAGAATTTTTTGAAGCGCGCCGCTAATTTTTTTCAATTACTGGCCGATGACCTTTCACGGAATCAAGGAACAGTCGGAATGAGAAATAATCAGCCAGTTACGCAGCGTGAAATTTCACTCGCCCCCCACCAGAAACTCATCTCGACGACCAATGATCGAGGCGTTATCACGTACTGCAACGACGCCTTCGTCGAGATCAGTGGTTTTGATAGAACCGATCTAATTGGCGCCCCGCAAAATATCGTCCGCCATCCTGACGTCCCGCCTGCCGTATTTGCCCATATGTGGGGGGCTCTCAAGCAAGGCCGCCCGTGGATGGGTATCGTCAAGAACCGCTCCAGAAATGGCGATCACTACTGGGTCAACGCCTACGTCACACCGATATTTGAAGGCAGCCAAGTGGTGGGCTTTGAGTCGGTCAGAGTCAAACCGACGACTGATCAGATTCGTCGAGCTGAATCCCTGTATAAGCGCATCAGCCAGGGAAAACCAGCTGTCCCCCGCCAAGATGCTTGGCAAGCGTCCCTGCTGGATTGCTTGCCGTTCTTAGCCATGGGGCTGGCAGGCACCCTGGGCGGCTTGTTCTTCAGCACGCCTGTTGCAATTGCCGTGGCCGTAGGCATCGCCGTGCCGATCGGCTTGCTCTCGTCACGCTGGCAGATGCGAGGAACTTTGCGCCTGCTGCGGATGGCAGAGCCCTCTACCTCCGATTTACTGATCGCTCAGATGTACAGCGATGCGCGCGGACCACAAGCACGCCTGGAAACCGCCTTCGTCAGCCAGACTTCGCGCCTGAAGACTTGCCTGACGCGCCTGCAAGACACCGCCGAGCAACTCAGCAAACTGGCGGAACAATCCGATGTACTTGCCACGGACAGCTCCAAAGGGCTGGATCGTCAGCGCGTCGAAACCGAACAGGTGTCTGCCGCGGTCAACCAGATGGCCGCGACCACCCAGGAAGTCGCCAGCCACGTCCAGCGCACGGCTGACGCTACTCAACAAGCCAACCTGCTGACCAATCGCGGCCGCGATGTGGCCCGAGACACCCGAGAGGCTATCGAGCGCCTCTCCGCCGCGGTCGGCGAGACAGGCCTGACCGTTGCACAGCTGGCCAAGGACAGCAATGAAATAGGCACAGTCGTTGACGTGATCAAAGGAATCGCCGACCAGACCAATCTGCTGGCATTAAATGCCGCCATCGAAGCAGCGCGCGCCGGCGACATGGGCAGGGGTTTCGCCGTCGTGGCCGATGAGGTTCGTCAACTGGCCCAACGCACCTCGCAATCCACCACCCAGATCCATGACCTGATCACCAAGCTCCAGGCGTCGTCCAACAACGCCGTGCAGACCATGGAGAGCGGGCATCGTCAGGCCCAGGAAGGTGTGACCTGGGTACTGGAGGCAGACAAGGCATTGGTGGGCATCAGCGAAGCGGTCTCCCACATCACCGAGATGACCACCCAGATTGCCGCGGCCACTGAAGAGCAAACTGCCGTCGCCGAGGAAATCAGCCGAAACATTACAACCATCGCCCACTTGGCCGATAAAACCTCGGAACAGGCGCACCAATCGGCAGATCTGAATAAGGAACTGACCAGGACCGCGTCCACGCAGTACTCATTGGTCGAGCGGTTTAACCGATAACCGATCTCTCTTCATGGAGAGGCCCGCCTTACGCGGGCCTTTGCCCGGGATTTTGTTTGCGCCCTGTCTTGCTATCGACAAAAAATCCGACCAAATGCCGGTTATTTCGCTCCCGCAGCATGCTTTTCACGAAATATTTACAGTACGAAGCCTAGATTGAACAGACAAAAGGATTTGACCCCATACAGAGAGCCCGTCATGCGCGGGCTTTTTGTTGTCTGAAATTCCCGCTGCCCAGCTCGCCACTTCTCGGATGGCGTCGATGAACATGCATGCAAGGTGATCCCGATTTTCAGCGCCCTTTTTAAACTCAATGGCCTGCGGCGGGATGATACCAATCTGCCTGTAGATTTTTTGAGCACCCGTTAAAACGCCCTGCCTACCTGGCTTCAGCGCAGTTATCCACAGACATACTCACGGATTTCTTGGATAACTGGATGGGATCGTGAAGCACTCCTGCCGTAGAACCTATGGATTCGATGCCCCGTATTTCGCGAGCCGCAAACCCACCTTTAATGCCCCGACATTTTCAACGGATCACGTTCGGTGTATGACAACATCGAGCCCTTCCACCTGGTCTGGTGCACGAAAGTAGCTCGTGATCAGGTCGAATTCAGCATCAGTGGCTGCGAAGTCATGCTCGGCACGCGCATTCCTGTGGTGCAGTCTTCGGCGGCAGGTGTCATCGTCCACCTCAATGTAGTGAACACGGTGAGGGACTTTCGCAGTGTCAGCCAGGCTGCGCAGCCAATGACGATCTGCTGGGGTGTTGGCAGGAAAATCGAGAACCACGGGAGTCCCCGTCCAGAGCATGTCGATAACCAGCGGCCCCAGGACATCCCGGATCCGGCGCGCATGCAGGACGTAGTCCGCTACCGATTTGATCTGATCAGGGTAGAGCTTTGAAAGCCAGTGATCTTCGCTCAACAAAATGGCTGAATGTTCAGCCTTTAACGATCGGGCCAGCGTGGATTTTCCCGAAGCAATTTTACCGCACAACAGGTGGAGTACAGGCGTGGGCATGGGACGTGTCCTTATGTCGAGGCCCGATAATGGCCCATCGAATATCATGGACACAATGCGGTGAATGACGAATGGGCAACGGACTAGCAGTGTTCACACCCATCAGGAAACACGAATAAAGAGCTTGGACACATCAACCCAAGTCAAAGCATCCTGCCGGAAGATGACCGACCTCGGGCCTTGCATACAAATATCCCTGCATCAGCTCGATTCCCATGCCTAGAAGCGTCGTGCTTTCTTCACGGGTCTCGACACCTTCGGCGATGATCAGGATATCCAAGCGCCTGGCGACCAGGATGATACCTTCAACGATCGCTTGTTTGACCGGGTCTCGATCGATGCCTCGGGTCAGTGCCATGTCAATCTTCAGCACCTGCGGCTGGAACATGGCCAGCAGGTTAAGGCCCGAATAGCCCGCGCCAAAATCGTCGATGGCGGTAATGAAACCCTGGCGCTGGTACTCCACGAAAATCGATTTGAGGTGCCCAGGGTCGACCACCTTCTCGCCTTCGGTCACTTCGAACATGAGCCTTTCTGGCGGGAAATGCGTCAGGCGCGCCGCTTCCAGGGTGGCCCGGATGCACGTCTCTGGCCGGTATACGGCGTTGGGCAGGAAATTAATGCTCAGCAAGCAATCGGGAATGTCCAGCAGGCCCAGCCTCGCGGATTCCTCGATGGCTTTCACCCGGCAAGCCTGGTCGAAGCGGTAGCGGTTGCTGTCGTTCACGAGCCCCAGGATGTAGCCAGCCGATTCGCCATTGACGCCTCTGACCAACGCCTCATAAGCAAACGCAGCGTGTGTCCGGACGTTGAAAATAGGCTGGAAGGCCATGGTGAAATCAAACCCCAACGCCTCGCGGTTGCGGCATTCAGCGCAGCCGAGCGATTGGAGCGGAGGGTGTTTCGTCATGATCAATATTCCGTGGCGGTCGTGATACATTCCTAAGGCTACAAGGAACTGTAGCCGACACCATCTGAGTCGGCGCGGGCCGAAGTTTCTGAAATACTATCGGCCGCCCCCACCGCTCACCTAGATCGGTGCGACATGTATCAGGCACTGCTGATCTCAAATGCTCAATGCAGCTTAACGGTAAGGACGCAGACACATGAGCGCGCGAAAAATTTTAGTCACAGGAGCGGCGGGTAGGATTGGCACTGCTTTTTGGACAGCGCAAGCCGATAGATTGGATTTGCGTCTTGCTGATATAGATGTACAGAAATTTCCGAAATCCGCACAAAGTTTCTCTCTTGATGTCAGGGATCAGTCAAGCTGCCTTGAGGCCTGCGAAGGCATCGACACCGTGATTCATCTAGCTGCTGACCCGAGTCCAGACGCTAACTTCATGACTTCCCTCCTGCCTGTAAATATTGTTGGCACCTACAACATGCTGTTCGCCGCGAAGGCACAAGGTTGCAGGCGGTTCATATTTGCGAGCAGTGCCCAGGCCATTGAGGGTTACCCCAAAGACGTCCAGGTACATGAATATATGTCGCCCAGGCCAGGAAATCTTTATGGGGTCAGCAAAGCATTTGGGGAGGCTCTCGCATCGATGTATGCAAACGATGGTCAAATGACAACCATTGCAGTCCGCATTGCAAACGTAGCCGAGTTTCAGCATGGAGAGACCCACAGCCACAGAGATGTAGCTGCATTTATCAGCGAGAGGGATGTCGTAGCTTTACTTAGAAGTTGCGTGGATGCAGAGCTGAACGGGTTCCATGTGATTCATGGCGTATCAGACAATAGATACAAGCGCCTTTCCATTGATAAGACCCGAGAAGTTGTTGCTTACGCCCCCATTGACGACGGATTCGAGATTTTAGAGGGGCATGCCCTGCCCTGATTGATTGGCTGGCTGGCTGGCTGAAAAGCACAACGCCTCAAAGCGGGATGATCTCAACACTCGCGGTCATGCCTGCGACCAACTCAACGCCCGGTGGCACCCTATCGATATGGATACGAACCGGGATCCGCTGCGCGAGACGCACCCAGGTAAATGTCGCCGCCACATTTGGCAGGCCGAGATGACCTGGCGAATCGTTACTGTTCTCGATGCCGCGACCGATGCTTTCGACATGCCCCGATACAGGCTGATCAAAGCCCATCAGCATGATCTGCGCCGGGTTGCCGACGCGGATCTGCCGGATTTTCGTCTCCTCAAAATAACCAGTGATCCAGAAGCTCGCCGCGTCGAGGATAGCAACCGTTGTCGAACCGGCCGTCGCATAGTCACCAGGGCGCAACCTCAGGTTAGTGACATAGCCATCGACCGGCGAGCGGATAGTCGAGCGGGCGAGATTGAGTTTGGCGAGGTCCAGAGCCGCCAGCGCTGCTTGATAGGTGGCGCCCGCCACTGCAGCCGCGCCTCCTGTTTTCTGAATATCTTCTTGAGACACGATATCGCGGAGTTGGCCACGCCGCCGCGCCGCCGCCTGGCGAACGAGCCTATCCTGGCGCTTGGCTTCGACGTCGGCTTCGGCCGACGCCAATGCGAGCCGATACCGCTGCGGGTCGATCACATAAAGAATGTCACCCCGATGGACATACTGGTTATCAACGATCGGGACGGCACTGACAGTGCCGGAGACTTCCGGTGCAATTTGCACGACATCGGCGCTCACTCGCCCGTCGCGAGTCCAGGGCGTTCGCTCGTGATGGTTCCACGCCCCCAGCGCAATGAGCGTGGCGCCAGCAACGAGGCAAAGAGTCAGGGCATAGCGGCTGAGCAAGGATAGAACAGGCTTCAAGATAAGTGTCCGATTGAGGGCAGGTGCTGCACGAGCAAACCGTAGATGAGCGCGAAAATGGCGAGTTCGACGAGCGGCCAGTGAACGAACAGGCGGTAGATGCCCACGACGCAGAGGACGCGGATTATCGCGATGGTGGCAAAAATGGCGACGAATACCAGCGCCAGTAACCCGGGGATGAGGACGCCACCGACGTCGAGATCAACGATCATGAGGCGCACTCGCCGTATGACTGAGACCTAGGGCAAACCTAAGGTCCATGAGCAGCTCGGCGATCCGCGAGCGGTCGTTGATCGAGCTGTCAGCGATCATCGCCTGCAAGGTCTCGATACGCTGGTCAAAACCGGTCGGATCAACATGATCCTTAAGGTCTCTGGCGCTGAAGCGTGCGGCGATCGCGAAAAGCAGCTCACCCAGTTTTTCGGCGATGTCGCCGTCGACCTGCGGGATGATCTTGCGAAGCGATCCAACAGCGTGGCCGACGCGCAGATGGTGCAAGGTATCGTCGAGAACATCTGAATAACCTTTGTTGGACACCCGTAACCTGGGTAGCAGCAGCGCCGTCCGATCGATCATAAGGTTCGTCCAATGCCGGTCATCGGGTACCTCACCCAGCGCTCGACGGCTGACGCCCCTGCGACTCAATCGAAGCAGCCGGCTGATCGCTGCGTCGACCGGGACGGTCTGGAACAAGGTCATACTGACCGCCCCGAATCCGACCGCCGCGAAGAGCGCAACAACGGTATTGAGGGATGCAGCGAAGTCGCCGGCGTAGGTGGCGCGCAACCCTGAAAGAATCGGAATGGTCAGGGTGATACCGAGCGCCATGAACGTTGTCGGCGGACGCGCTTGCAGGGAACCCGCGAACAGGAACGCCGGTGCCAGCACCGCAACAAGGAGAGCGAAGTCCGTGACCTGGGGAAGAATGACGAAGCTATAGGCAAAGCTGATGACCACTCCATAGATCGAGCCGAGCATATATTTGATGACGTTAGGGGCTGGCGCATCGACATTTCCGAACAGCGTGCAACATACGCCGAAAATCGATACGGCCGTCCCGCCCTCAGGCCAGGCCGACCAGATCCAGAAAGCGCAGCTGATCAGGATGCCGACGATGGCACCCAACGCGGCCCGGCCCGCCATCCAGCGATCGCGGTGATAGATGTAGCCCTTCGCGGGCTTGGGCCAATGAAGCGCTGTCGTCTCGCGTGATTGCTCGGCAGTCACGATGTGGCGCCCCAGGTTGTCGCAGTCCTGGAGCAGGCCGATCATTTCGCCAAGATAACCGGCGAGATTAGCGGCGAGCCTGACGCCTGGCGTTGCGTCACCTACGCCGAGACGTTTGTTGATCGCCCGCGCGCGGGCGATTAAGCATTTCGCGACGCGCTCCCGGTCGGTCGCCTCGACAGCGCAGGTCCACGTCGCGAGATCATCGAGCAAAGCGACCAGTTCATCGGGTGAGTTGTAGCCGCCCACACCCAGGGAATGGATCCGGTCTTCGATCTCCGCAGCGAGCGCAAGCAATCGCGCGAGCCGGTCATGGATCAGTTGTACCGACTCGTGCCGCAGCGCAGGGGCCGGATCATAGGGCAGGTGCGAAGCAAGCCCCTGAAGGGCAAGAAGATCCACTGCAAGCTGGGTCCGATCGCGACGATTCTCACTCGGCGTTCCCTTCAAGGCATCGGCTGCCAATTGACGGGCGTCCCGCAGCGCTGCCAACAGCTTGCCAATGAACTGACCCGTCATACGTTTGGGCAGGATGTAGCGATGCACTAGAACGGCACACAGTATCCCGATGGAGATTTCCTGGACCCGCACGGAAGCTGTATCAAACACCGTGCCTGGATCAAGGACGCTGGGAAATCCGATCAGGCTCGCGGTATAACCGGCAAGAACGAAAGCATAGGCTCTTGGCGTGCGATCAAGCAGCGAGAAATAAAGACACAGGCCGATCCAGCAGGCGAGCACCACGCTGCATACGATAGGGTCGTTCACGAAATTCGGAATGATTGCCACCGTTGCCGCCGCCCCGACGAGGGTTCCCACGAAGCGATAGACACCGCGACTGAGCGACGCACCCGCCGAGGTCTGCGAGACGATGTAGACGGTCACTATTGCCCAGTAAGGATTGGCAAGTCCTATACGCAGCGAAACATAGTAGGCCAACATCGCTGCGGCAAAGCTCTTCGCCGAAAACAGCACCGCATCCACATCTGCCCTCATGGCAGGAGTTTGCAGGAGAGACACTACCGCGTGCGCTATGCCGACGGCGGCGCGCCCAGGTGGTTTGTTCACAGCAGATAGGATGTTCATGCGAACCATTATTGCTGCGTTGCAAAAGCAAATAAATTCAGTATTCTTCCAAAATATCCCTAAAAACTGCCAACTTGATGCCGCCCACACAATCAGCCGTTTCCGTCTTCGACCCTGACCTCACGGATCGGCCGGCGGTGGCCCGGCAGCTCGACTTTGCAGATCACCAGGCGGAAGTGCCAACGCATGTGCATCGCAAGGGCCAACTGATCCTTGCATTGCACGGGGCGGTCACTTGTACTGCCGACAACGAGATCTGGATCGTACCGCCCAACTGCGGTGTCTGGATTCCGGGCGGCGTGCCCCATAGCGCACGGGCGACAGCGAATGCCCGGCTCAATTATCTTTTCGTGAACCCCGGAGCGGCGAACCTACCCGAGGATTGCTGCACGCTGTCCATCTCCCCAATGATCCGGGAAATGGTTGATCGGCTGGCACAGGAGCCTGCCGATTATCCTTCGGTTGGCCATGCCGCCAGGCTTGCGAGAGTGATCCTCGACGAACTGGTCGAAATGCCGCGCGAGCGCTTCAACCTCCCCATCTCCAGCCATCCAAAAATTCGTGCGATAGCACATGCACTGACGCTCTCCCCTTCCGACCGCAGTACGTCAGCCGAGTGGGCCAAACGCGTGGCGATGAGCGACAGGTCGCTGTCTCGATTGATGATTCGTGAGACGGGCCTTACGTTTGGACGCTGGCGGCAACAGTTGCACCTTGTCGTGGCACTGCGAGAATTGGCCAGTGGTGCGAAGGTGCAGAACGTTGCAACCGAGCTGGGCTATAACTCGGTCAACGCCTTTATCACCATGTTCAAAAAGGCACTGGGGAGCACGCCCGCACAGTATTTTGCACAACGCGGGGCGCTGCCGCCGTCGGCTCCAAAACGAAGCATGGCTTCAAGCATGGACGGGCAGAACCAACCCGAAAAGAACAAAAAAACCACCACAAACTTTATTGAATCGCCGCCCGGTTCGGGCTAACCATGGCCTGACCTGGTGCGCAGCGCTGGCCACTAGATACTCAACAACGAACTCCACCACGGCGTAAGTCAATGCGATGACGAACGTCTGCGCGATGATGCTTCTGTGAGGATCCAGGAATGGCGGGATAAATGCGGTGAATAGCAGCAGCGCCTTGGGATTTGAAATGGCCGATACCAACCCCTGGCGGAACAGAGACCGGCCTCGGAAGTTCTTGGTACCCGTCGCATCAAGACTGACGGGTGGGGAACGCCAAAGCCCGAAGCCCAACCAGATCAGATAAAGCCCGCCGATTATCTTCAACGCGGTGAACCAGGTGGCCGACGCCTGGATCAGCGCCCCCAATCCCAATGCGCAAAGTGAAAGCACGACGGCAAAGCCGAGAACGCCACCCGTGATAGTGAACAACGTTTTTCGGCTCCCATGAATGGCTCCATGGGTAAGCACTAAGAGCGCATTGGGTCCTGGCACTATCGCTATGCCGCAGCAGGTAAACAGATAGAGCAACCAAGTCTCAAATGGCATGATCCGATCCCAGTGTGTCGATTCTGATCAGCATCCTGCGAGTGAACAACCGCCATGAAAAGCGCATAATTTACGTCGTAGCCATTCGATTAACGAATAGAGGTGACAGCGATGCCTGCCAGCGATTTGCAGACCGATTGGCTCAAGTGTTTCGTGGCAGTGGTGGATGCAGGTTCGCTATCGGGTGCAGCCCACGAGGTCAACAGATCGCAATCAGCTGTCAGCATGCAGATGAAGAAGCTGGAGGCAGCCCTTGGACGGCCGCTATTGAGTCGTGGCCCGAGGCACCTACACCTGACCGCTGACGGCCAGACGCTGCTGGGCTACGCCCGTCGCATACTTGCGCTCCACGCCGAAGCCCAAGCGGCATTTCACGGTGAAGAGTTAACCGGACGAATCCGCCTTGGCGTCGCGGAGGACTACGCGGCAAAGTATCTCACGCCAGTTCTGAAGCGCTTTTCGCCGCGCTACGCAGGCGTGGAAATAGAGTTGACCTGTGAACAGTCGACCACGCTGATACCACGTGTGCGAAGCGGCGATCTTGATCTTGCGCTGGTGTCCAGAGACACGCCTCAAAGCGGCACATTCCTCTTCAAAGAACCCATGGTCTGGGTGGGTTCACCCCAATTCGAACTATGGAGGCGAGACCCGGTGCCCATTGCAGTCTACGAAAGAGAGAGCCTGGCTCGACGCTATGCAGTGAACTCACTGACCCAGCAGGGACGTGAATTCAAGGTGGTATACAACAGCTCCAGTCTTGCTGGCCAGGTGGCCGCAGTCGAGGGAGGACTCGCTATCGCCGCGATCACTCAGTGCAGCGTGCAGCCATCGCTTCACGTCTTAAGCAACGAGCACGGCTTAGGAAACATTGAACCTATGGAAGTGTCGATTCTACGTAGCCGAACCTCTCGCGGGTCTAAAGCAGTCAATAGCCTTCATGCTTTTATCATCAGCGCGCTAAGACTTCAGGCGTAGTCAACCGGCTCTGGGGAGGTAATCAGGTGGAAAACCGGATCGCCACCATGCCGGTACCCTACAGCAAGGTGGTCCTGAAATAGGTTCACACCTGTTTCACCCCAACGTCCGCTGGAACGAATGGTCAGGCGTCTACAACAGTACGGTTTCAATTGGGCGCCTCAAGGATCTGGGCATCTCGGGTCCAGGACCGAATCGAATGACAAGATCAGGCCTTTGACCCAAGATACCGATTGATTTGGCGAACTGCGGCCTGAGTGACGCGACTTCCACCGGCTGATTAAGGTGAGCGGTTCGAATATCCATCGCCGTTGCCTGCAAAGCAAACCGTTGAAAGGCACGCCCCACCTCGATCCAGTGATGCTTGTCCTCAAGCGCTGAAACAAATACCGCAATGCCGGAGGAGCTCCGAACATGTCGCGCGTACTTGTCATTCTCGGACTCTTCGGAAAAAAAGAAATCAAACATCAGGCCACCAAGCCAACTGGGGACCGTTGGGTTGCCGGAAGAACCTGTAAACAGTCCGTCGCCCTGCCTCGCGGCCTGTCCTCCGTTGAAACGCAACCATTCTTTGAGTTCGCGCACAAATGCCGGATCACGCATCTGTGCGGTGTTTCCCTGAACCACGAAGTCAAGGACATTCTCCATGTCCTGTTTATCCGTGAGCAACTGAACCCGAACGCCATTTCCCGAGCCGGCTATTTCCAGAAGCCGCAGTTCGTCGTTTGAAAGAGGCTTGGCATCAAATTCGGCCCTGGTCGACTGCCGACGCGGAATTGCCTCGAAAAGCGGAGTTCGGACCTGCGCTGCGCGCTCCAAGGAGATGTTCCATGATTCGTTTTTCCCGGTATTGAAAACGGCATCACCCCTAAAGCCCATCGCTGCCGCTGCCTGCACAAGGTTCTCGGCGGCGCAGCCGAGGCTGACAAAAAGGTGGTGATCGTCTGGATCGACAATCGGACATCTGCGTTGATAGTCAGGCCGGATTGAAATCGACTGATCGTCCAGCCCGAACTTCCAGCACTGGGTGTTGTGACTGGATGGCGCTAGGGTTGCGTAGCGCACAAGTTCGCGCAGTACTGCCGGAACGTTACTCGAATCGAGTTCGCTGTGACGCCATATCTGCTTCACGGCATGCTCATATTCCACACTGCCCTTGCTCGAGGTGTGGAACGCAAGGGCCCCTGCGGCACCCACCCCCGTTACTGCTGCAGTAGCGATGAACTTTCTTCTCGTCAACACTGAACTACGCCTCCCATCTTTGAACGCCTAACGTTTGGTTAATGGGCGGGCGTTAGCCCTGAGTGCCGTAGCGCTCTTGAGCTTCTTTATAACTCAACTCGTGTTTTTCGACAGGCACAAAAAAGCCACTCATCTGAGTGGCTTTTTTCTGAATCTTGGAGCAGGGAACGAGACTCGTATCTGGTGTCCGCCCCATTGAATTCTAAGGCTATGATAATACTCGGAACTCACCGAACCAAACACGCATGTGCGGTCTTGGATGAACTGCCTGGCCGGATATTCAATGACCAAGGCTGGGCGCGTCAGAGTGTCTCAGAAGCCATGACTACATAAACCCACCTGACACTTACTTCCAAGCGCCTCGTCGACAGGGCTTACCGTACCTGGTACAGCACAGCAGCCCCTGGCTTGGGTTCGAAAGCCGGCACAGTGCGCTGCTCAAGTGGCATACCCTTGGCATCCCAAACCAAAGTGTCCGAGGGGTACTCGTCCTTGCGGGTCATGGCGTCGATCTGCTTGGCGATCACCTCCGAACTTGCAGGCACTTCGGGGTTCCATCCAAACACGCCAACTCTACCGTAGAACACAGCCGGCGCGCCGACATCGAGGCGCCGATCGGGACACATGACCAAGCCGCGGTCAAGCATAACCCGCAACGCGCCGACAGGCACCGCCTTCACCGTGGGCGTGGTGCGCTCGGTGCTATGGCCTGGGCAGACATTGGCCGAGCGAGTAACCATGTCCTCGACCACTTGACGATCGGATTGGGCCTGCGCCGAAAAGGCAACGGCAGACAGGGCGAGCACTACAAGATTTGACTTCCAGGGCACGCGAAACCTCCTATGGAAAAAATACTCCAGTGTTGCGGACCGCCCCCATGTAAGAACCGTCCGTTGCCAGGGGCACATTTGAAGACTACCACGACATTAGTTTGTTCCACTTGCTGATAGTTGGGTCACCGCTCGGGACGTGCATCTATTGGATCGACTAGTACGTGACCCTGGAGACACCACACGAGCTGCCGATACGCTGACTCCTTCGATATTGATCAATACCCAACTTCCCAATTCTCGAACAAGCAACTCACTGGCTGGAAAGCCGGCTCGCCCAACGCCTGACATGTTCCTGTCAGCCTCCGGTCACTCTGACGTCAGATCCTTCCCCCTAAAGTACCCCCAATGACCGCCCCTACGGTGCCAGCGTTACAGGCACCAAGGACACATCGCTTTAGCTGGACCTCTTGCCATCAACCGGAAGGAGAAATGCAATGAGCCATCCTGATGCGCACGTCAGTGCTCTTGATCCATTCACTTGGCAATCGACCCTCGACAACAATCTGGACAGAAAAGGCCTGTTGCTCCGCCTGTTCGCCGAACAGCGACTCATGGCTGCGCAGGTGCGAGCCTGCAAGCTGGATCACAGGGACTATCTGCTTTCGCTGATTGATCCGGCATCGACAGTGGACGACGGCACTCGGCACTCATCAAGCATCGAGGGCCATCGAATGCGGAACGTCATCACCGAAGCGGCAAAGAAAGCTCATTGGGGCAAACCGCCAAGACATGGTCGGGCGCAAGGCATCGCTGCCCACTATGACGCGCAGACCTGCATGGCGGTCGTTCTCGATATCGAGGTGAGCGACGAAGGCCGCTTGATCATTCATGACGCGGTCGTTGTCGCGGACTTGGGCTTCTTGAAAAATCCTGGCCGCGTGCGCTCGCAGCTCGAAGGCGCTTGCCTGATAGGGATAGCGGTTGTGACATCCTGCGATTTTGATCCGACCACCGCAGATACCCAGCCCAAACCTGCCTATCGCACCCGTTGGCCACTCGTCTCATGGCTGCCAGGACAGATCGCGGTACACCTGATCAATCCCACCGGGGCTCCCGAAGCCGGCCAGCCCAGCCAGACCAGTTACGCACCTGTCGCCCGGGCCCTGTGCAATGCGATTGCCGCACGACAGTCGCGGGCATGCCGAACTGTCACTTCTGAGAGTGCAATCGCGAGTTCCTGAACAGAGTTAGGCCTAGATACTCATCTCGCGGTGCAAACTGCTCCAGCAACAAGCCGATTCAGTGCACGTCCGCATCCTGGACTCGATCCTGGACCTGAATGCACCGGATGGCGCCGAGTTTCGGTGCTTTCCGCCGGAAACGAAAAAAGGACCCGGAGGTCCTTTTTTCGTTCGCTGCATGATTCAGTTGAACTATGCAGCGCTATGTTTGGAGCGGGAAACGAGACTCTTATCTGGCGTCCGACCCATTGAAATCTAAGGGGTTTCTTTTCTTACCGGAGCAGGAAAAGACTTGATTCTGGACTTGTTTCAATCCCGCATCAAGGAGGAGATAAATAGGCCTTTCCAGTCACCAGCGAGAGCGTGGCTTGATCTGGAAAGCTCGCAGTGTGGTATTGGCTCCAGACTCGTTACGACTGCACGCAGAGGCCAGTTGTAGTGGTGATCACGTCGACGAGCACAGCCTTTCGGTGAATGTCCTCAACCGTGATCGCTGCACGCCGACCCACCAGTGCGACGGCCACCCCGCAGGTCATGTACACGGGCCAGGTTGCGCCCATGAGCCCGTTCCGCATGGCGACCATGTCGATTACCTGGTGGACGGTCATCTGCACCACTCGCACGATGGCCACTGCGACGACCATTGTCCAGTGACCATCAAGAGTTGATGTCAGGCCGGCGGACGATTGATAAAGACTTCACCGGCCAGCAGCTTGGCGAACATCTGCGGGTTGGCCCACTCGCCTTTGACCTGCGCGGAGAAACCGATCTGGCTCAGCTGGAACGCGCCCATGCGTGGGTTGTGTGCGTCTTCGCGAAAGCACTGTGCATAACCGGTATCGGTTTCATGGGCAATCACCGAGTGCAGACGCACACCGACCTCGCCGTTGGCCATCTGCGTATTGCTCAGCACCGCGTCGATCAGGCAGAAGAATACCCGTGAGAACTGCTCGGCGCTGGGCGACACCGGCAAGGATACCCAGCGTTCGGAGAAGCGTTTGCACTGCGCGACGTAGTCCGGGTCGTCGCCGTCCCAGAAGGTCACTGCATGGTCGAAGGCGTCGATAAAATCCCCTACCGTGCCCTTGAGCAGGCCGAAGTCGTAGACCATCTGGCCGTGATCCAGCGCGTCAGCCTCAAGCAGGACCTCTATTTTGTAGGAATGACCATGGAGCGAGCGCGAACAGCGTCGGCTGCTGCAGTTGCGGACGATATGTGCACTCTCGAACTTGAACAGCTTGCGGATCAGCATGGAAACTCCTGGCCGGGCGGGCGCGCCTCTTCGCTCAAGCGCTCGAGCAGTTCGTTCAGCGTGAGACTGCCGAGGTGCTCGCCGGCGCGGCTGCGCAAGGTGACGCGGCCTCCGGCTTTTTCCTGCTCGCCGATCACCAAAAGGTAGGGCACTTTCTGCAGGGTGGCTTCGCGGATCTTGTAGCCGATCTTCTCGTTACGCAGGTCGGCTGTCGCACGCAAACCGGCACGCTTGAGCGTGGCAAGCACTTGGCGGGCATAGTCGTTCTGCCCTTCGGAGATGGTCAGCACGGCGACTTGCTGCGGGGCCAGCCACAGCGGGAACAGGCCGCTGTACTGCTCAATCAAAATGCCGGTAAAGCGCTCCAGCGAGCCGAACAAGGCGCGGTGCAACATCACCGGGCGTTCGCGTTCGCCCTGCTCGTTGACGTAGCTGATGTCAAAGCGCTCGGGCAGGTTGAGGTCAACCTGGAGGGTGCCACATTGCCAGTCACGGCCGATGGCATCGCGCAGTACGAACTCCAGTTTCGGCCCGTAGAAGGCCCCTTCGCCGGGGTTCAATTGGTAGTCGATATTCATGCGCTGCAAGGCACCGGACAGTGCGCCTTCCAGTTGATCCCAGGTGGCGTCGCTGCCGATGCGGTTGGCTGGTCGGGTGGACAGTTTTACCGCCACCTCGTCAAAGCCGAAGTCGCGATAGATCGCGAACACCAGGGCAATGGTGTCGGCGCATTCCTGCTCCATCTGCGCAGCGGTGCAAAAGATGTGTGCGTCGTCCTGAGTAAAGTGACGTACACGCAGCAGACCGTGCAGCGCGCCGGACGGTTCGTAGCGATGCACCTTGCCGAACTCGGCCATGCGCAGCGGAAAGTCGCGGTAGCTCTTCAAGCCGCGGGCGTAAAGCGCCACCGCGCCGGGGCAGTTCATCGGCTTGAGGGCGAACACCCGCTCGTCTTCGGTCGTGGTGGTGAACATCGCGTCGCGGTAGTTGAACCAGTGCCCGGAGGTTTCCCACAGGCTGCGGTCCATCACGTCCGGGGTGTTGACCTCGACGTAGCCGGCAGCGTCCTGCTGCTGGCGCATGTAATTGATCAATTGCTGGAACAGCGTCCAGCCCTTGGGGTGCCAGAACACCGAACCGGGGGCGCAGTCGTCGAAGTGAAACAGGTCAAGCTGGGCGCCGAGCTTGCGATGGTCGCGCTTACCCGCCTCCTCCAGGCGGTTGAGGTAGGCCTTGAGTTCCTTGGGCGTAGCCCAGCAGGTGCCGTAGATGCGCTGCAGCGCCGCGTTCTTGGCGTCGCCGCGCCAATAGGCGCCGGCCACCTTGGTCAGCTTGAACGCCTGCAACTGGCCAGTGCGCGGGATATGCGGGCCACGGCAAAGGTCTTCGAAGTCGCCCTGACGGTACAGCGAGAGCACCTCGTCTTCGGGAATATCGCGGATCAGCTCGGCCTTGTAGTGTTCGCCTTGGGCTTCGAAATGGATGATGGCAGCGTCGCGCGGCAGTTCGCGGCGGCTGACCGGCAGATCGGCGCTGGCCAGTTCCTGCATGCGGGCCTGAATGGACGCCAGATCGTCGGGGGTAAAGGGACGCTCGAAGGCGAAGTCGTAGAAGAAACCGTCTTCTATCACCGGGCCGATAGTCACCTGGGCGCTTGGGTAGAGCTGCTTCACCGCCATGGCCAGCAGGTGCGCGCAGGAATGGCGCAGCAGTTCCAGGCCTTCCGGGTCTCGGGCCGTGACCAGGCTGAGGTTGGCGTGGCTGTCGATCAGGGTACTGGTGTCCACTAGGCGACCATTGAGGCGCCCGGCCAATGCCGCTTTGGCCAGACCCGGGCCGATATCGGCAGCCACTTCGGCCACGCGCAAAGGTTGTGAATACTGACGCTGACTGCCGTCTGGCAGAGTGATGGTAAGCATGGAAATCCTTGGCTAATCGGTTACTGATCAGGCGCTGATTAATGGGTGTTCAGCGTTCTAGTCGTGATGGGGTTATCGCTTAAAGCGCAGCGGCAAGCCTTGGCAGTTGTCCTGCACGCGGCCCAGATGCCAGGCCACTTGGCCAGACACCAGGGTGGTGCGCACTCTGTGCCGCATGCTTTGGCCTTGGAATGGCGTCCAGCCGCAGTGGGCGAGCAGCGGGTCGGCATGCACCGGTCTCGGCTCGCTCAGACGCTCGATCAGACACAGGTCAGCCCAATAGCCTTCGCGCAGAAAACCACGCTCTTCAATGGCAAACAGGTCGGCGACCGCATGGCTGGTTTTCTCCACCAGGGTGGTCAGCGGCAGCACGCCGTCGGCGACCAGCTCCAGCAGCGCGGGCAAGGCGTGCTGCACCAATGGCAGGCCAGAAGGAGCCTGGGCGTAGGGGCGCTGTTTTTCTTCCAGGGTGTGCGGAGCGTGGTCGGTACCGATCACATCCAGCCGACCGCAAAGCAAGGCCTGACGCAAGGCGTCGCGGTCGGCACGGCTCTTGATTGCCGGGTTGCACTTGATCAGGTGACCGAGCAGTGCGTAGTCGCTGTCATCGAACAAGAGATGATGGGCGCAGACCTCCGCAGTAATGCGCTTGCCGGCCAGTGGCCCGGTACCGAACAACGCCAGTTCTCGTGCCGTTGTCAGATGAAGTACATGCAAACGGGTGTTGAAGCGCTTGGCCAAAGCCACTGCCTGGCTGGAAGACTGGTAGCAGGCTTCGCCATCGCGAATCAGCGGGTGCATGGCGGGCGGAATATCCGAGCCATAGCGCGCGTGGAATTCGGCTTCGCGTTCGCGGATACGTGGTGTGCTCTCGCAGTGGGTCAGCAGAATCGTCGGGCAGTTGGCGAACAGGCGCTCCAGGGAGTAGATGTCATCGACCAGCATGTCGCCAGTGGATGCGCCCATAAACACCTTCACCCCAGCCACTCGATTGGGGTCGAGGGCCGCAACGGTGTCCAGGTTGTCCTTGCTGACGCCGAAGTGAAAGCCGTAGTTGGCCTTGGAAAAGGACGCGGCGCGGTGCTCCTTGGCGGCCAGGGCTTCCAGGCTCAGGGTCGGCGGATTGGTGTTGGGCATATCCATCACGCTGGTGATGCCGCCAGCTACCGCCGCGCTGGATTCGGTGGCGAAGCTGCCTTTTGCCGGCGAGCCGGGGTCACGAAAATGCACCTGATCGTCAATCATCCCCGGCAGCAGGAACTGGCCAGCGGCGTCGATTTCGACGTCGGCATTGCGCCCGCCCATGCTGCTGGCGATCTGTTCGATACGACCATTGCGCACCCATACATCAGCGTCGAACTCTCTTCCTTCATTGACCAGGCGGGCGTTGCGGATGACTACGCTGCTCATGCTCAGAACTCGTTCTGCAGGGCTTTGTAACCGCGCACCAAATCGATATTGGTACGCGCCACGTCCTCGGAAAATTCGCTCGCCGATACGCTCACACGCGGCAGGCTGGCCAGGTCAGTCTTGGGCCCGATACGCTGAGTGGAGGTAACGTGAAAGCCGGCCGGCAGATCGCAGCCGTCGACCACCGCGTTATGCCGCACCACGCAACCGTCGCCAACGGTGCAGTTGAACAGCACGCTGTTAAAGCCGATGAACACCCGGTTTCCAACCTGGCAAGGGCCGTGGATTATCGAGCGGTGCGCAATGGAGCTGTGCTCGCCGATAGTCACCGCTGCACCGGACTTGGAATGGATGACCACCCCATCCTGGATGTTGGAATTGGCTCCGATGACGATGGGTTGCATATCACCGGTTTCGTCCACTTCGTCAGCACGTATCACCGCGTAGGGACCCACGAAGACGTTGTCGTGAATAACGACCTTGCCGCAGATAATCGCTGTTTTATCCACGTAGGCGGACTCGGCAATGACCGGTAAATGGCCGGAAGGGTTTTTGCGAATCATGTTTTTTGCTCTGTAGTTGGATTGTGCGGCGGCACCGGGTCATACCCCCCCGGATGCCAAGGATGGCAGCGCCCCAGGCGGCGCACTGCCAGCCAGGCACCCCGAAATGCGCCATGGCTTTGCACGGCTTCGATGGCGTAATGCGAACAGCTCGGATAGAAGCGACACCGCGGCCCGAGCAAGGGGCTGATCAGAAATTGGTAGAGGCGTACGAGGCCAATCAACAGGCGCTTCATTGCGGCACGCTGATAACCGTCACCCGCTCGTTGCGGATGGCGTTGTAGAAGCAGTTGGGGCGTCCTGTGTGGCAAGCCGGCCCCTGTTGCTCGACGAGCAGTAGAATGGCGTCGCCATCGCAGTCCAGGCGCGCTTCGACCAGGCGTTGGTGGTTGCCACTGGTCTCGCCTTTGCGCCACAGCTGCTGACGCGAGCGCGACCAGTAACAGACTTGGCCGGTGGCGAGCGTTTCATCCAGCGCCGCACGGTTCATCCACGCCAACATAAGCACTTCTCCTGTGTCGTGCCGCTGGGCGATGGCGCCGATCAGCCCGTCAGCGTTCCAAGGAATGGCGTCTAGCACGGTAGTCAAAGGCTGTTCTTCGCCGAGCCCTGCCTGTTCAAGTTCAAGCCACAAACTCATGAGTGTGGTACCGCCATCGGAAAGTCGTGCTTGTGCTCGACCCTGCGATCCGGACTGTCTGCAGCCGTCCCGTACCGGACGGGCAGTCGTTGCGCTCGAACAGGCAAGGTTGCCTGCACGCCCCCCTGTCTAAAGGGGACACCGATGCAACAGGCATAGCGTGTGGCGCTGGAGAGTACGAGTGCGTTCATTGGTGAGCCCGGCTTAAGTGTTATATTATTACATTAAACGAAAACCCTCTCTGATGTCTGCATTCAAAAAACAAAATGAGTCCGAGAGATCCGAGACGATCGCCTCGCCTGTGACGCCTACAAACTGATCCGTTTTTGCCGTTTCAAGGCTGGCTAAAATCAATAGGAGCGGTCCACCATGCCCACTGTGCTAACCGAGGCCGAGCTGCTTGCTCTGCCGGCAGAAGACTATATGAATGCTGAGCAGCAGCAGTTCTTCCGTGCCCTGCTGTTGAACCAACGCGGCGAGCTACAGGCGCGTATTGCTGAAGAGTTCGAGGGCTTGCGCGAAGGCGAAACCAATAGCGATCCTGTCGATATCGGCAGCGCTGAAGAGCAGCGTCAGTGGCAATTGCGCTTGTTGGAGCGAGAAAAGAAGCTACTGGATAAAATCGATCAAGCACTGGACCGCCTGGCCCATGGAGAATATGGCTGGTGCCGAGAGACGGGTGAGCCCATCGGACTCAAGCGTTTGTTATTACGGCCTACCGCAAGCCTGTGCATCGAGGCCAAAGAACGCGAGGAGCAACGCGAAAGACACCTGCGCCACGACTTGCTCTGACGCTTCAAACCAGTACTTGATCGACGTCATGTAAGGCAGTTGCTAGTAGACAGCACGACCCCGACCATGCTTCGAACAGCACAGCGCTCGTTCTGCTGCTCGCAGAGGTAACAGCCCCTCCATGCCCCGCTGGCCCTCGATACGCCGGCACGATTGCTGCGTATCGTGAGGCAGGAATTTTTCGCTTATCGAAGCGTTTAGGCATACGAGGGCCAAGCATGAGTGTTCCAGGCCATGCCATTTTGATTCGCCCATGATGAATGTGCGTCTCCAGTCTCCGACTACCGCTGTGAGCGCATTCTGGGTCAGTACCAATCCAACCTTGTAACTTGGTCAGGAGCCTTTTTGGGCAGTTGCATCTGCCCCGAGATTGACCACTAACGTTAAAGGCTGACGCTTCGGCACATAAATCTCAGGCAAAAAAAAGCCACTCATCTGAGTGGCTTTTTTCTGAATCTTGGAGCGGGAAACGAGACTCGAACTCGCGACCCCGACCTTGGCAAGGTCGTGCTCTACCAACTGAGCTATTCCCGCGTCTTGGTGTGGCGCATTCTATAGACTCAGATTACGCCGTCAACCCCTTGATTCAAAAAAGTTTTATTTCGGGTCTACATCCGTCCGCAGATGCGGCCACGCCGCGCGCAGGTATTGGACCATCGACCACAGCGTCAGCCCAGCGGAAACCAGCAACAGCGCATAGCCCAACAGCACCCAGAAGCTGAAATCCGAAGGGTTCGCCAGCAGGATCACCAGCGCCAGCATCTGCGCGGCGGTTTTCCATTTGCCGAGGTTCGACACGGCGACTTGGGCGCGGGCGCCCAACTCGGCCATCCATTCACGGAGCGCCGAGACGACGATTTCGCGGCCGATGATCACCGCCGCCGGCAAGGTCAGCCAGAGGTTGCCGTGTTCCTGTACCAGCAGCACCAAGGCCACCGCGACCATCAGCTTGTCGGCCACCGGATCGAGGAAGGCACCGAACGGCGTGCTCTGCTCCAGGCGTCGGGCCAGGTAACCGTCCAGCCAGTCCGTCGCGGCGGCGAAGGCGAAGACCGAGGCGGAGGCCATGTAGCTCCAGTGGTACGGCAAATAGAACAGCAAAATGAAGATCGGAATGAGCAGGACGCGTAGGACGGTAATCAGATTTGGGATATTCATCGGCACAACTGGCTGCGAGGTTGACGGGCATTCTACTCGCTGTGCAGGTTTGCATAAATCGACTCAGCGAGCTTTTTACTGATACCGGGTGCTTTGGCTATCTCCTCGATGCTGGCACGAGACAGTTCCTGCAATCCACCAAAATGTTTCAACAAGTCGCGGCGGCGCGTCGGGCCGACGCCTGCCACACCTTCCAGTGTAGACGTCCGGCGCGTCTTGCCACGACGGGCACGGTGTCCGGTGATGGCAAAACGGTGGGCTTCGTCACGGATCTGCTGGATCAGGTGCAGCGCCGGCGAATCGCCCTTGAGGGTGAACTCATGGGCGGCGTCGTTCAGGTACAAGGTTTCGAAACCGGCCTTGCGCGTCGCGCCCTTGGCCACGCCCAGCAGGATCAGGTCGGGCACCATCAGTTCATTGAGCACATCGCGGGCCATGGACAACTGGCCCTTGCCGCCGTCGACCAAGAGGATGTCTGGCAACTTGCCCTCCCCGTCCTTGAGCTTGCCGAAACGCCGCATCAATGCTTGATGCATGGCGGCATAGTCATCGCCGGGGGTGACGCCTTCGATGTTGTACCGGCGATAATCGGACTTGATCGGGCCTTCCGGACCGAACACCACGCAGGACGCCACGGTTGCCTCGCCACTGGAGTGGCTGATGTCGTAGCACTCCAGCCGCTGCGGCGGCTCATCCAGGTTGAGGACATCGGCCAGGGCATCGAATCGCGCCGCCACATGTTGACGGTTGGCCAGGCGCGCGCCCAGGGCCTGTTCGGCGTTGGTCACGGCCAGTTGCTGCCAACGGGCACGGGTGCCGCGAACGCGGTGGCTGATGGTCAGTTCACGACCGCGAAGCTTGTCGATGGCTTCGATCAGGGCCGGGAAATCCTCGTGGACCACGTTGACGATCAACTCGGCAGGCAAGTCGCGTTCCGGGCTGCTGATGTAGTACTGGCCCAGAAACGCCGCCATGACCTCAGCCACGTCCTCCTCGATACCCACTTGGGGAAAGAAGTTCTTGCTGCCCAGCACACGACCGCCCCGCACGCTGATCAAATGCACGCAAGCGCCGCCCGGGTTGATGAACGCGGCGATCACATCGACGTCACCGCTGCCACCTTCCATGCTTTGCTGGTCCTGAACGCGGCGCAGCAGGCCAATCTGGTCACGCAGCTCGGCGGCCCGTTCGAACTCAAGGTTGACCGCCGCGTCTTCCATGGCTGCCGACAGTTCATCGGTCAGCGCATTGCTGCGGCCCTCCAGGAACATCACCGAGTGACGCACGTCCTCGGCGTAGACCTGCGGCTCGACAAACCCTACGCAAGGCGCCTTGCAGCGCTTGATCTGGTATTGCAGGCAGGGCCGGGTGCGATTCTTGTAGTAGCTGTCTTCACACTGGCGAACGAAAAAGGTTTTCTGCAGCAGGCTGAGGCTTTCACGAATCGCCCCGGCGCTGGGGTAAGGACCGAAATACCGACCCTTGGCCTTTTTGGCGCCCCGATGAATGCTCAGGCGCGGAAAGGCCCCGTCGGACAGAAACACGTAGGGGTAGGATTTGTCGTCGCGCAGCAGGATGTTGTACGGCGGGCGCCATTCCTTGATCAGCGTCTGCTCAAGCAGCAGCGCCTCGGTTTCATTGGCGGTGATCGTCGTTTCGATTTGCGCGATGCGCCCCACCAGGGCGGAAGTCTTCGGGGCGAGGCCGGTCTTGCGAAAGTAACTGGCCAGGCGTTTCTTGAGGTTCTTGGCCTTGCCGACATAAAGCAGGCGTGCGTCGCCGTCGAACATGCGGTACACGCCGGGGCGACCGCTGCAGGTGGAGAGGAACGCACTTGGATCAAACAATTCAGTCATTTTCAGGCGCTGGCATCGACCATGCCGTGGCGCACCGCCAACAGTGTCAATTCGACGTCACTGCTGATCGAAAGCTTCTCGAAGATACGATAGCGGTAGGTGTTGACGGTTTTTGGCGACAGGCACAGCTTGTCGGAGATGATCTGCACCTTCTGGCAACCGACAATCATCAGGGCAATCTGGATTTCCCGCTCCGACAGCGCATCGAAGGGCGAGTCGTTGGTCGGTTGGAATGACTTGATCGCCAATTGCTGGGCGATTTGCGGGCTGATGTAGCGTTGCCCGGCAAAAACCAGACGAATGGCCTGGACCATCTCGTTCAAGCCAGCGCCCTTGGTGAGATAGCCCGCCGCGCCCGCCTGCAACAACCGGGTGGGGAACGGATCCTCTTCGCAGACGGTCACCGCGACCACCTTGATGTCCGGGTGACTGCGCAGCAGTTTGCGCGTGGCCTCAAGGCCGCCGATGCCAGGCATCTTGACGTCCATCAACACCACGTCGGGTTTCAATTCACGCGCCTTGATCAGGGACTCTTCCCCGGATTCAGCCTGGCCAACTACCTGCAGGCCATCGATGTCAGCCAGCATTCGTGTAATGCCCGTACGGACGAGATCATGGTCATCGACCACTAACACCCTAATCAAGCAGACACCTCACGATTTGGTCTTATTTGGGTTGCACAACACCTTAGCAAAAAGCATCCGGCAGACCTAGCGCAAAGGGACAGATAAAAGTTACAACACATCTTTATTGGCACAACGCCCGAGGCGTCAAGCACCGGCGTCTCGCTGCATCCTCAGGAAACACTCATCCTCGCCCACGACACGCAGGCCCATCCGTTCGTACAATGCCCTGGCCGGATTATCCTTGAACACCGTCAGGCGCAAAGCCGGGCGACGCTCCAGCCCCACCAGGTCCCAAACTTGTCCGATCGCCCAGGTACCGGCGCCCTGCCCCCGGAACGCCTCGTCGATCTGCAGCTCCCGGATATACAACGCCCTGGCATCACGACTGAGACTGACGAAGCCCAGCGCCTGGCCTTCACGACTGATTATCCAGTTCTGGCGAATGATCCAGGCCAGATCGAATGCTTCGTCCTGCCAGAGCAAATCATGCTTGAGGTAATAGGCAAGCATATTGTCGCAGGTCAGCTGTCGGGCGAAGTCGATGTCCCCGGCCGTTGCGGCACGCCACTCGAAGCTCATGAACACCTCATCCAAGCACTTGCACCGGTACGACCTTCCCTGCCCAGCCGTTGGCGTCGCGGCGGGCGACCACCAACAGCTCGCCCGTGCCCGGCGCTGCCGCAAGCAACGAACCGTCCGGGCCCCAGATGGCGCTGCGGCCAGCCGATTCCCAACCGCCGGTGACGCCGCCATGATTGGCGACCAGCACGGTCATGGCGTGCTGCCGGGCGTAGCCTTGCAGCAACGTCGTATCGGGCACGTAGCCGCCCTCGGTGATCAACACCCCCGCCGCATATAGCGTAGCGCCCTGCCCGGCTGCCGCGGCAGCATGGCTGGCGTGGGAAAAATCGGCACACACCGCCAGGGCGACGCGATCCTGCCCCATCGTCAGCATCGAGCCACCATGGCCCGGGGCGAAGGCGACTTCTTCCCCTGGGTGCAGGTGCTGCTTGCTGTACACCCCGAGGGAGCCATCGGCACCGAGGACCAACGCGCCGATCAACACCGGGGCATCCGCCGACAGGCGAATCGGCATGCCCACCACCGCTGTCAGGCCGAGCTCGCGGGCCAAGTCGCGCAGCGGTTGCAATAAGGCATCCTCCGGCAGGACGGCCAGGTCCGCCGCCAGGCCACGTTCATAGCCGGTGAGCGACAGTTCAGGAAACACCAGCAACTGCACACCCTGTTCAGCGGCCGCCTGCATGAAATGCTGATGACGCACGAGGTTGGCACGGACGTCCCCCGCGATGGAGATCGACTGGGCGGCGGCGAAGGCTGGAGCGGTCATGGGTCATCCCTGGGAGGCGCTGCAAACCTCAAGTGTGTCATAAAGCCCAGCGGACTCAAGCCAGGGCGAACAATTGCATGCCCTCGATAGCATTTTCCGATTGAACCGGCGCACCGTCCTCAAGTAAGCTCAGGGCCATTCATCGGAGACAGACCATGTTCAACGCCCTCTCACCGCGTCAAACCGCCAGCGCCCAGCGCTCGGTTGCGGCTGCCCGGGCGAACAGTGTTCAAACTCCGGTCAGCTTTTATTTTGGGTATTGGTTTAGCCACTGGCGCGCCTGATACCCAACCGGCGCCCACTTTAAACGGGTCGCCTTCCAGAGTTTTCCAAACCCCCGGTCGGCCTCCCGACCGGGGGTTTTGTTTTTTCAGGCCCCACACATTTGCAGCACCAGACAACTTGAGGATTGAGCCATGAACTACGCCACTTATTACCGTTACGACAGTTTTTCCGCCTGGCGATTTACCAGCCACCGCTCGGGACAGCCTGCCGCCTCCGATCGGTCACCTACCGGTGGCAAGCCTCAATTGCGGGCCAATCCGGCCAATTGTCGAACACCCCACTAGGACCGGCGCGCGGGAATGAACCCGCTGCCCGTCCAGGAAGCCAGATCATGAATTCGTCCGTCTCCGCTTTGCCGCTGTCCACGCTCAACCCTGCCAACGAAGCCCTGACCCTGCGTCTGCCGAGCTCGTTGCAACTCAAGCACCAATTGCCGCTCAGTACCGAGCTGAGTCACCAAGTGAGTGCCCATCGCCAGGCCATCCGCACGATCCTCGACGGCGAGGACTCCCGCCTGCTGGTCATCGTCGGCCCCTGCTCGATCCACGACCCGAAATCCGCCCTCGAATACGCCGCCAACCTGGCTCGCGTGGCCCATGAAGTGCGCGACAGCACGCTGCTGGTCATGCGCGCCTACGTGGAAAAGCCCCGCACGACCGTAGGCTGGAAAGGACTGGCCTACGATCCTGGCCTGGATGGCAGCGATGACATGGCCGCCGGCCTGACCTTGTCCCGGGAACTGATGCGCGAAATGTTGCAACTGGGCTTGCCCGTCGCCACCGAACTGCTGCAACCCATGGCTGCCAGTTACTTCGATGACCTGCTCAGTTGGGTCGCCATCGGTGCGCGCACCACCGAGTCGCAGATCCACCGGGAAATGGCCAGCGGCCTGGGCATGCCGGTGGGGTTCAAGAACGGCACCGACGGCGGGGTCGGCATTGCCTGCGATGCCATGCGCTCTGCCGCCCACCCCCACCGGCATTTCGGTGTGGACAGCCAGGGGCATCCGGCGATCGTCCAGACGCCGGGCAACCCCGATACCCACCTGGTGTTGCGTGGCGGCCATCGCGGGCCGAACTACGACCAGCAGAACGTCACGCAGATACACCACGACCTGACCCGCCTGAAGATACCGGCCCGGATCATGGTGGACTGCAGCCACGCCAACAGCGGCAAGGACCCGTTGCGTCAGCCGCAGGTGTTCAATGACGTGTTGGAGCAGCGCCTGCAAGGCAACCGCTCCCTGATTGGCATGATGCTGGAGAGTCACCTGTTCGAAGGCTGCCAGCCGCTGGCCCCATCGATGCGCTACGGCGTATCGGTCACCGACGGTTGCCTGGGCTGGGAATCCACTGAGCAGTTGTTGCGCCAGGCCCATCACAAGCTGCAATTGCCAGCCTGAGTCCCGAACACGCCCTCTTCTGGGGTAAATACTGTGACTTGTCTGGATCATTGTGGTGAGCACTTGCTCCCGTTGGACTGCGCCGTAGGAGCTGTCGAGTGAAACGAGGCTGCGATCTTTCCATTACCAATTGAGTCTGGAGCGAAAGATCAAAAGATCGCAGCCTCGCTTCGCTCGACAGCTCCTACAGAGCCCGGCGGGAGCACGCTCCCGCTTCGCTCAGGCTGACGCACTGGAACGAACCTGGACCGTCACCCACTCCGAATGCTGGCTGACGTCATCCAGGCGCTCGACCTGATAGAACACGGCCACCGACCTGTCGCCTTGACCCTGCCAAAACGCCACAGGAACCACAAATGCGAGCGGTTGGCCTGCCGTGGCCTCGGTGATTTCGCGTTCAAGCACATAAGCGGAATTGCCATTGCACTGCAACCAGACCAGCTCGCCCACCTCAAGCCCGGGATCATCGATGACGATCGTCACTCCCTCTTGCAAATCGTCGACATCAAGCCACCCATCATTCATCTCCTGAATCCTGGGCGCCTTCAACACAGGACGCAGCAGAGGACCGACGCGCAATGACAAGGGCTCGGCACGGCGCACCGAATGCCCACGCCTGACGACATAGACCAGGGCCAGGTTGTGTCCCACATGGGGAGCGATCAACGAATGATCGATCCAGAGCGACACCTCACGACCGACAGCATGGGTTTCTATCTCCAGCACGTCGCGCCAAAGCGCGTTGGAGCCTTTACTGGCCGTCAGGATCAACCGATCGCCGACCGCCATCCTGGCGTAGGGCCGAATCGTCACCCAGGTTCCGTCAGGCACTCGACTCGGGTCAAGGCTGCCACCGACCGCATCGTTGGCAATGGCAGGTAGCAGTTGCGGTGATACATCACCGATGTCCAATTGCAGGTGCTCCGAAACCAGGGTGGCCGGCAACTGTTTGCCCGTCACCTGGTAGGAGAGCTCCAGCGAGCCACCGTCCAACTCGGCAATATGCGGTTCGCGCACGACGAATACGAGGTCTCGTCCTACTTGCCGCTGCGTGACGAACCCGGCCACTTCATATCGGTAAGGCTCACCCTCGTTATTGAGCCCATGCCAACACAGCAGCACCTCATCCCCGCACGTCATCATCGGATAAGGTTTGACGGTAACGACGGCCTTGCGCCAAGCGGGATTGATCACCCCGTCCCTGGCCGCGGCCAGGACCGGTGGCGGCAGCCTTGTGCTTGATGTTGAACGGGGTCGTTGAGAAGAAGGGTAAGTGATCATGTACAGGCTCCAGTCCTTGGATGAAGGCACCGTTTGCATAACGGTGCTCAATGGAGCCATTAAAACCCGCTCGCCCCAAACCCACAGCCAGACAAGTCGACAACGGCAGTAGTCCCTTGCGTTCAAAGCCGTAGCTGCAAACAACTCGGGTTATAGGAGACCTCCTACACCTATAGGCACCGTCGGGTTATTTCCCATTCTTCCCACTTTTTTTATTCCGGTTTCGCTGGTTCAGCGTGGTTTCTTCCTACATCGCCGATCACGGAGCTGGATTAGAGTGAAGTCGCAAATTCAACGTGAACCTCTTCGAAAAAGGTACGAACATGCAACGGAATGCAACCACTCAGTTTCCCATCCTGTTGGTCCATGGGTTGTTCGGGTTTGACAAGATCGGCGGCTTCGAGCTGTTCCATGGCGTCAAACAAGCCCTCCGTGCAGGCGGTGCCCGGGTGTTTATCCCCTATTTGTCGGCCACCCATTGCAACGAGGCCAGAGGCGAACAACTGCTGGCACAAATCGATCGGGTCCTGGCCGGCACCGGTGCAGCCCGGGTCAACCTGATCGGCCACAGCCAGGGTGCGCTGGCCGCGCGCTATGCCGCCGCGCTGGCACCCGACAAAGTAGCCTCGGTCACGTCGGTCAGCGGCCCCAACCATGGTTCCGAACTGGCGGATTTTCTGCGCAAGGCCCTTACCCCCGGACGGTTGCCAGGGCATGTGGCAAGAGGCGTCGCCACATTGTTCGCCGACTTCATCTCGCTGCTTGACGGACAGGCGCAGCTGTCACCCAAAGCCCTCGCCGCGCTGGCGACGTTGACCACTGAGGGCGTGGGCGCCTTCAACGACAAATACCCCCAGGGCTTGCCGAAGAACTGGGGCGGGAACGGCCCGGACCGGGTCAATGGCGTGCGTTACTACTCATGGAGCGGTACGTTGCGAGAGACGACGGGGGCAGCATCGCAGCCTTTGCAGGTTTTCTACCGCGCCTTTTCCAGATACTTCATCACCGAAGCCGAGCAGAACGACGGCCTGGTCGGGCGCTTCAGTTCGCACCTGGGCAAAGTCATTCGTTCCGACTATCCCATGGACCACATGGAGGCCATCACTCCAGGAGGCGGCACGTTACGCAAGGGTACAGACCCGACAGAGCCTAACCCCAAGGAGCTTAACCCCACAGACCTTTACCTGCGCCACGCCGAGCGCCTGCGCAAAGCCGGCCTTTGATCGCCGGGCCCAAGGTTTTGACGCAATTTTGACAACAACACGTTAACGAATCCGGTAGGCTCAACACCTTTAAATACAGCGAAAGGAATTTTCCCCCATGGCTAAAGCCACTGCCCGCCACATCCTGGTTTCCAGCGAAGAGAAGTGCAACGAACTCAAGGCCCAGATCGAAGCCGGCGCCGACTTCGCCGAAGTGGCCAAGACCAACTCCTCCTGCCCATCCAGCCGTCAGGGCGGCGACCTGGGTTCGTTCGGCCCGGGCCAGATGGTCAAGGAATTCGACACCGTGGTATTCAGCGCACCGATCAATGTGGTCCAGGGCCCGGTCAAGACTCAGTTCGGCTTCCACCTGCTGGAAGTCACCAGCCGTCAGGACTGATGGCCCCTTGTGGGAGCAAAGCTTGCCCGCGATGAACGTGTGGGAGCAAGGCTTGCCCGCGATGAACGATAACGCGGTTTAGCTATTGAACCGGTGGCGCAGCAATCGCGGGCAAGCCTTGCTCCCACAGGGTTTGCATCCACCGGGCTTTGTCCCACAAGGCTTTGTCCCACAGGCCTTGCTCCCACAGACAAATCCCTTCGCCACAAGGGCTGGCGATTCATGCGCCGCTCGCGTACAAATCGTGTCATCGATCACCCGGCTTTAAGGCTGACAATGCGACTGGCGTTCCCCTCCCTGCTATTGACTGCCGTGGTCCTGCTGACAGGCGCCGCCGGCGTCGATGCGGCACCGCAACACGCCCTGACCGTTTATGGCGAACCGGCCAAATATGCCGAAGGCTTCGGTCACTTCGCCTACACCAATCCCCAGGCCCCCAAAGGCGGGACCATGCGCCGCTCGGCCATCGAGATCGGCCATTTCGACCACATCCTGCCCTACATCGACAAAGGCATCGGCGTCAGCCAGATCGATGGCCTGCTGTATTCACCACTGGCCCAGCGCTCGCTGGATGAGCCCTATACCGTCTACGGCCTGGTGGCGCAGAAGATGGAGCGGGCCGACGATGGCCTGTCCCTGCGTTTCTACCTGAACCCCAAGGCGCGCTTCGCCGATGGCAAACCCATTACCGCCCAGGACGTGCGCTACAGCTTCGAGCTGTTGATGACCCAGGGCAGCCTGCGCTACCGCACCCAGTTCGCGGCGGTCAAGGACGTCGTGGTCGAGGACAAGCGCACCGTTCGCTTCAATTTCAAGAACAACGAAAGCCGCACCCTGCCCCTGGACATCGCTACCCTGCCGGTCTTTCCCGAACATTGGTGGAAGACCCGCGATTTCGCCAACGGTGGCGGCTACGAGCCCCCGCTGGGCAGTGGCCCCTACCGGGTGAGCAAGGTCGACTCCGGGCGCAGCATTACCTTCGAGCGCAATGCCGATTGGTGGGGCAAGGACCTGCCGGTCAGCCGTGGCCTCTACAATTTCGACCATTTCAGCATCGAGTATTTTGGCGACACCGACGTCGCCCGCCAGGTGCTGCGCGGCGGCGCCTACGACTACAATCGCGAGTTCTCCGCCACCGGCTACGCCATTGGCTATGACAGCCCAGCCCTGCGCGACGGTCGCCTGCAAAAGGCCCACCTGGCCACCGAGGCCCCCCAGACCGCCCAGGGCTTCGTCTTCAACCTGCAAAAACCGCAGTTCCAGGACCGCCGCGTGCGCCAGGCCCTGGCGATGCTCTGGGACTTCGAATGGAGCAATCGCCAGATGATGCGCAACCTCTATGTGCGTCAGCAGAGTTACTTTTCCAACACCGACCTGGCCGCGCGGAAACTGCCCGATGCTGGCGAGCTGGCGATTCTCGAACCCTTGCGCGGGCAGATTCCCGACGAAGTCTTCACCCAGGTCTTCCAGGCCCCGAAAACCGACGGCAGCGGCGTGATCCGCGACAAGCAACTGCAAGCCCTGGCGCTGCTGGAGCAGGCCGGCTGGAAACCCGACGGCGACCGCCTGGTGAATGCCGAGGGCGAGCCACTGAGTTTCACGTTCCTGAACAGCCAGAACGGTATCGACCGCCTGCTGCTGCCCTACAAACGAACCCTGGCACAAATCGGCATCGACATGAGCATCCGCCGCATCGACGCATCCCAGTACGTCAATCGCCTGATGAGCCGCGACTACGACATGATCATCACCGGCTACCCCGTCAGTACATCGCCGGGCATGGAACTCTACAATTACTTCGGCTCGGCAGCAGCCAACGATCCGGGGGCCAACAACTACATGGCCTTGAAGAACCCGGCGGTGGACGCATTGATCGACGGCTTGGTCAAGGCCAACACCCAAGCCGACATGCTGCGCCATGCCCACGCCCTGGACCGGGTGCTGCAATGGAATTACTACTGGATCCCCAACTATTACCCCCCGGGCAGCTCGACCGTGTGGTGGAACCGCTTCGGTATCCCGAAAGTTCAGGCCAGCAATGACGAAGCCATCGAAAGCTGGTGGGAAGTGAGCACCACACCCTTGACCAACGAGCAGATGCGTGCCGAACGTATCAGGCGCGGCACACCCGGAGGGCCGCATTGATGTGGGCTTATATCGTGCGGCGCCTGCTGCTGATCATCCCCACGCTGGTGATTATCCTGCTGGTGAACTTCGTCATCGTGCAGGCCGCACCCGGCGGGCCGGTGGAACAAGCCATCGCCCACCTGCAAGGCATCGGCAGCGCCAGCGTCGGCGGTTCGGGCAACGCCATGACCGGCAGCTCCCGCGCCAGTCGCGGCCTGGATCCGCAGCTGATCAAGGACATCGAGAAACAATACGGCTTCGACAAACCGGCCCACGAACGGCTGTGGCTGATGCTCAGCAGCTACGCTCGCCTGGACTTCGGCAAGAGCTTCTTTCGCGGCGCGACGGTCACCGACCTGATCCTGGAAAAAATGCCGGTGACCATTTCCCTTGGGCTCTGGGCGACACTGATCACTTACCTGGTATCGATCCCCCTGGGCATCCGCAAGGCTGTGCGTCACGGCTCGGCATTCGATGTGTGGAGCAGCACGGCGATCATCATTGGCTATGCGATGCCGGCGTTCCTGTTCGCGATGTTTCTGATCGTGGTGTTTGCCGGCGGCACCTCGCTGAACTGGTTTCCGGTACGCGGACTGGTGTCGGATAACTTCGAGTCGCTGTCGACGCTGGGCAAGATCGCCGACTACTTCTGGCACCTGGTGCTGCCGGTCACGTCGCTGGTGGTCGGCGGCTTCGCCACCCTGACGATCCTGACCAAGAACTCGTTCCTCAATGAAATCACGCGCCAGTATGTGGTCACCGCGCGGGCCAAGGGCATGAGCGAACGCCGGGTGCTGTATGGCCACGTGTTCCGCAATGCGATGCTGCTGGTGGTTTCAGGCATTCCCCAGGCGTTCATCAGCGTGTTCTTCGCTGGCTCTTTGCTGATAGAGGTGATTTTTTCCCTCGACGGCCTCGGACGCATGAGCTACGAGGCCGCGGTGTCCCGGGATTACCCGGTGGTGTTCGGCTCACTGTTCATCTTCACGCTGTTCGGCCTGCTGATCAAACTCATCGGCGACCTCTGCTACACCCTGGTGGACCCGCGCATCGACTTCGCCGCGAGGAACGCCTGATGTTCAAGTTTTCCCCCTTGGGCCGCCGGCGCTTCGAACGTTTCAAGAAAAACCGTCGGGGCTGGTGGTCGCTGTGGCTGTTCATCGGCCTGTTCATCCTGACCCTGGGTGGCGAGCTGATCGCCAATGACAAACCCCTGGTGCTCAGCTACCAGGGCTCGCTGTATTTCCCGGTGTTCAAGCGCCATACCGAGCAGGAATTTGGCGGGCAGCTGCCGTTCCAGGCCGACTACCGCAGCAGCTACGTGCAGAACCTGATCCACAAGGACGGCGGCTGGCTGTGGTTTCCACCGATCCCGTTCAGCGCCGACACCCCCAACTACGATCTCAACCAACCGGCCCCGAGCCCACCCTCATCGGTGAACTGGCTGGGCACCGACGACCAGTCCCGGGACGTGCTGGCCCGGGTGATCTTCGGCGCACGGGTGTCGATCCTGTTCGCCCTGGCCCTGACCGCCATCAGCGCACTCATCGGCATCGCCGCCGGTGCATTGCAGGGCTACTACGGCGGCTGGGTGGATCTGCTCGGGCAACGCCTGTTGGAGGTCTGGTCCGGGCTGCCGGTGCTCTACCTGTTGATCATCCTGTCGGGCTTCGTGGAGCCGAATTTCTGGTGGCTGCTGGGAATCATGGCGCTGTTTTCCTGGCTGGCCCTGGTGGACGTGGTCCGCGCCGAGTTTCTGCGCGGGCGCAACCTTGAGTACGTGAAAGCCGCCCGGGCCCTGGGCTTGTCGGACCGCAAGGTGATCGTGCGGCATATCCTGCCCAACGCAATGAACGCCACCCTGAGCTACCTGCCCTTCATCCTCACCGGCGCCATCTCCACCCTCACCGCCCTGGATTTCCTCGGCTTCGGCATGCCAGCCGGCAGCGCTTCCCTGGGCGAATTGATTGCCCAGGGCAAGCAAAACCTGCAAGCGCCGTGGCTGGGGTTGACGGCGTTTTTCACCCTGGCGCTGATTCTCTCTCTACTGGTGTTTATCGGCGAAGCGTTGCGAGACGCGTTCGACCCACGATCGTGAAACGACCATGAAGCGGAACCTTGAGATGAGCGACAACCTGATCGAAATCCGCGACCTGAGCGTGGCCTTCAACGACAACGCCGTGGTGCGCAACTTGTGCCTGGACATCCGCCCCGGCGAATGCCTGGCCCTGGTCGGCGAGTCCGGTTCCGGCAAGTCGGTGACCGCCCACTCGATCCTGCAATTGCTGCCCGAAACACAAGCCCGCACCACCGGCAGCATTCGCTATCGCGGCCAGGAACTCGTGGGCGCCGATACCACGGCCCTGCGGGAGCTGCGCGGCAACCGGATCGCGATGATCTTCCAGGAGCCGATGACTTCGCTGAACCCGCTGCACAGCGTCGAGAAGCAGATCGGTGAAACCCTGATGCTGCATAAGGGCCTGGGGGGCAAAGCGGCGCGCGAGCGCATTCTGGAACTGCTGACCCTGGTGGGCATCCAGAAACCCGCCGAACGGCTCAAGGCCTATCCGCATCAACTGTCCGGCGGTCAGCGGCAGCGGGTCATCATCGCCATGGCGCTGGCCTGCGAGCCGGAACTGTTGATTGCCGACGAACCGACCACCGCATTGGACGTGACCGTGCAGCGCAAGATTCTGCTGCTGCTCAAGTCGCTGCAGCAACGGCTTGGCATGTCCATGTTATTGATCAGCCACGACCTGAACCTGGTGCGCAGCATCGCGCAACGGGTGTGCGTGATGAAAGAGGGTGAAATCGTTGAACAGGCGCCCTGCGAAACCCTCTTCAGCGCGCCGAAACACCCCTACAGCTGCGAGCTGATGCACGCCGAGCCGGAAGGCGAAGCCCTGCCCCGGGACGAGCGCGAAGAGGTGCTGCAGGTACAGGACCTGCACGTCAGTTTCCCCCTGGGCGGCGGTCTGTTCCGGCGCAAGGAATACTTGCGCGCCGTGGATGGCATCAGCCTGTCCATCCAGCGTGGCAAGACCCTGGGCATCGTCGGTGAATCCGGCTCCGGCAAGTCCACGCTCGGCCAGGCGATCCTGCGGCTGATCGAATCCGAAGGCGGCATTCGCTTCCAGGGCCAGGCCCTCGATCAGCTGTCACAAAAAGCATTGCGGCCGTGGCGCAAGCAGATGCAGGTGGTGTTCCAGGATCCGTTCGGCAGCCTCAGCCCGCGCATGTCGGTGCAGCAGATCATCAGCGAAGGCCTTGAGGTCCACCAGCCCTCCAGCCCCGAACAGTGTGAAGCCCGGGTGATCCAGGCCCTCGAGGAAGTCGGCCTCGACCCGCTGACCCGCGATCGCTACCCCCACGAATTTTCTGGAGGCCAGCGCCAACGCATCGCCATTGCCCGGGCCCTGGTGCTCAAGCCAGCATTGATTTTGCTGGACGAACCCACCTCGGCCCTGGACCGCACCGTACAGAAACAAGTCGTCGCCCTGCTCCGCCAGCTCCAGGAGAAGTACGACTTGACCTACCTGTTCATCAGCCACGACCTGGCGGTGGTCCGCGCCCTGGCCCACGACATGATCGTGATAAAGGACGGCAAAGTGGTCGAGCAAGGCGCCAGCCATGACGTGTTCGACTCGCCTCAACACCCTTATACCAAGGAGTTGTTGGCGGCGGCGCATACGGGGTGGGTCTGACGCGATCAGGCCTCGCCCCGCTGATCCAAGGTGTGCGCAAATTCGCCAATCACCGTGACAACCAGTTGGGCACCGCGATGGATGTCCAAGATGACCGTGCCCGCCTGATTTGCCAACGTCACGCCTTGCTCCGCCTTGAGCGTACTGGACTGCATGCTGGTCACCGCCTGTTTAGCCAACTCGCGATTCTTGCCGACCACATCAGAAATGGCCACGGTGGCCTGGCTGGTGCGCCGGGCAAGGTTGCGCACCTCATCGGCGACCACCGCGAATCCACGTCCTTGCTCCCCGGCTCGGGCCGCTTCGATGGCGGCATTGAGTGCCAGCAGGTTGGTCTGTTCCGCAATCCCCCGGATGGCATCGACGATACTGCCGATCTCCTCGGACTGGGCGCTCAACGCACCGATTCCCAAGGCAACCTGCTGTAATTCATCAGCAATGCTTTGCACCACTGTCACGGTTTGCTGGACGACCGAGGTGCCCAACTGCGTATGTTCATCTGTTTGGCGAGACGTTTCGAACGCCAGCCGCGCCGCTTTTGATTCAGTTTGACGCTGCTCGACCTCTCGAGTGCTGTCCGTGGCGAACTTAACGACTCCGTACAAACGCCCATTGGCATCGTAGAGCGGGTTGTAAGTCGCTTGCAGCCAGACCGTCGCGCCTCGCTTGTCGACACGCTGGAAAAGCCCATTCATGTATCGGCCCTGGTTCAGCCCAGCCCAAAAGCCACGATAGGCTTCGCTCTGCACTTCTTTGGGCGGGCAGAATATACGGTGGTGTTGGCCGAGCACTTCTTCGAGTCGATACCCCATGACCTTGAGGAAATTTTCATTGGCCCGCACCACGGTACCGCCCAGGTCAAATTCAATGACCGCCATGGAACGGTCTATCGCCTGCTTGAAACTGGATTCGGTCTGCGCGCGAAGCACGCGCTCATGATTGTCGCGCACAACCTGGACAATACGCTGCACCCCTGAACCTTTATCGTGTACGGGCACATAGTTTGCCTCTACCCAGATCCCGCCGCCTGCGCGCCGCAGGTGCAAAAACTGAGCTTCGGCGCTTTCGCCTCGCCCCAACTGCTGCCACAACGCCACGTTTTCCGGACTGCGCGCGTAGGAAGGTTCGCAAAACATCGAGTGGTGCTTGCCCACCACCTCTTCGAGAGAATAGCCAGTCATCTTCAGGAAAAGCGGGCTGGCGTCGAGCACATCCCCTGTCGCCGTGAACTCCACCATGGCCATGGCGCCACGGAGGGCCACCCGCTGCGCTTCAAGAATCGCCTGCCTGGCTTGGATTTCGTGCAAAGCGTCCTGATGCTTGCGAGTACGAATGAACATGGGTACGACTCCCAGAGACGTTAAGTGCAATACCACTGCCTGCCTGAAGGCGGGCCTTGGCTTAGCATCATTAAGCCACTACCTTTAAATAATTGTACATATTTTTGTTTATGTACAACTTAATTAGGCTTTCACTCATTCTCGCAAGCGGCACCCGTTCAGCTCCAGCCCATTTTCCATCGTGTGCTGTCACGCAACACCTGCCAATCGAGCCATTCGATGCGTGCACTTCGAACAGCCTGCAATTCCACCTGAATCGGCGAACCATGCTCATCGCAAAGCAGCTGAAGAACCAGAAAGTGCTTTTCTCGATTGACTGGATTGCAAGCCGTCCACTTGGAAAGCCTCAGCTTTCGAGGATTGAATTTATTCATGACGTGCTGACAACCTTTATGTACAGACCGAACGAACTGTACAACTTTATTCCCCCTCCAACCATGACGAATCGGAAGGGACTTCTGATCAGCCTGCATGCCCCGGCATAATGCCGCCGAACGACGGACCTCCCGGGAAATGACCGATGAACCCCACCGAAAGCCTCAAGGATTACAAGCGCGTCCGTACGCTGGCGATCCGTTCGTTGTTCGAGATCATCGAGCAGTCCAGCGAAGGTACGGTGATTGTCGACCGTGACGCGAATATCGTCTGGATGAACGAACGCTACGCCCGCCGCTTCGGCCTGAACTCGGCGAAGGAGGCGATTGGCCGGGCGTGCGAAAGCGTGATCCCCAGCAGCCTGTTGCGTGAAGTGGTGCGCACCGGGCGCCCGATCCTGCTGGACATGCAGGACACGCCCAAGGAGCCCCTGATAGTGATGCGCCTGCCGATCCACGACAGCGCGGGCGCGGTGATCGGTGCCATCGGCTTTGCCTTGTTCGATGAATTGCGCAGTTTGTCACCGATGCTCAAGCGCTACTTGAGCATGCAGGAAGAACTGGCCTCCACCCGCTCGCTGCTGCGGGCGCGGCAAACCAAGTACAACTTCGCCCATTTCATTGGCACCAGCAACGCCGGCCTTGAGGTCAAGCGCCGTGCCCGGCGCAGCGCCAGCGCCGATTCGCCGGTGCTGCTGCTCGGCGAAACCGGCACCGGCAAGGAACTGCTGGCCCAGGCCATCCACAGCGCTTCGCCACGCGCGCACAAGGCGTTCGTCAGCATCAACAGCGCGGCGATTCCTGAATCGCTGCTGGAAGCCGAGTTCTTCGGCACTGCGCCAGGGGCGTTTACCGGGGCCGACCGCAAGGGTCGCGCCGGCAAACTGCAAATTGCCCAGGGCGGCACGCTGTTCCTCGACGAGATCGGCGACATGCCGCTGCCGCTGCAAAGCAAACTGCTGCGCGTGCTCCAGGAAAAAGAATATGAACCGGTGGGCTCCAACGAGGTGCTGCAAAGCGACGTTCGGGTGATCGCCGCCACCTCCATGGACCTGGAAGCGGCAATCAAGCGCGGAGAGTTCCGCGCCGACTTGTATTACCGCCTCAACGTGCTGCCGATCCAGGTCCCGCCGTTGCGCGAGCGCCTGGATGACTTGCCGGCCCTGAGCGAAGCGATCCTTGAGGAACTGCGTAGCCAGCACGAACTGAACCACGCCGCCCTCGACCTACTGCGGCAACACGCCTGGCCGGGCAACATCCGCGAACTGCGCAACGTGCTGGAACGGGCCGCGCTGCTCAGCGATGACCTGGTGCTCACGGCGGCGGACATCCGCGCCGCCATCGGCACATTCATACCGGTAACTCACTCGGCAAGCCCGAGCCTGGAGCCGCTGCCGCAAGAAACCTTCAGCCAGGCCCGGGCACGATTCGACCGGCAGTTGATCGAAACCACCCTCGTGCAATGCGGGGGCAAAGTGGTTGAAGCGGCCGAGCGGTTGGGGTTGGGCAGGTCGACGTTGTACAAGAAGATGGTGGCGTTGGGGATTGCAGAGTCTCAATAAAGAGATTCAAGTCTCTATATTTAGACAGCTTCTTTTGGAGCGCTTTCGCACTCATCGCAAGCAAGCTCGCTCCCGTAGGGGGGCTGGCTTCTTCTGAAGTACGCGGTCAACTGTGGGAGCGAGCTTGCTCGCGATAAGGCCGGTACACCCCACAGAAGTCTCAAACCAGAGACAAATCTCTCATATCCGCCCTACACCCCCCAAACAATTTCCTTATATTTCAGCCAGTTACACACCTGGCACAAAACTCGCTAAAGCCCCTCCACAGTTTCACCACAACAATAACAATCCAGGAGACACACCATGAGTGTGATCATTGCCTTGGCAGCCCTCACGCTGCTGATGGTGGCCGCCTACCGTGGCTACAGCGTTATCCTCTTTGCCCCCATCGCCGCCCTCGGCGCCGTCCTGCTCACCGACCCATCCGCCGTCGCCCCTGCGTTCACCGGGGTGTTCATGGAAAAAATGGTCGGGTTCATCAAACTGTATTTCCCGGTGTTCCTGCTCGGCGCAGTGTTCGGCAAGTTGATCGAGTTGTCGGGGTTTTCCCGCTCCATCGTCGCCGCGGCGATTCGCCTGTTGGGTACGCGCCAGGCCATGCTGGTGATCGTGCTGGTTTGTGCCTTGCTGACCTACGGCGGCGTGTCGCTGTTCGTCGTGGTGTTCGCGGTGTACCCGTTCGCCGCCGAAATGTTCCGCCAGAGCAATATCCCCAAACGGCTGATCCCGGCCACCATCGCCCTCGGCGCGTTCTCGTTCACCATGGACGCCCTGCCCGGCACGCCACAGATCCAGAACATCATCCCCAGCACGTTCTTCAATACCACCGCCTGGGCTGCACCGTGGCTGGGCCTGATCGGCGGGCTCTTCGTGTTCAGCCTCGGCATGCTGTTCCTGCAACGCCAGCGCAACAAAGCCCAACGTGTGGGCGAAGGCTATGGCACCGAGCTGCGCAACGAGCCGGAAACCGCCGAAGACATCAAGCTGCCAAACCCCTGGATCGCCGTTTCGCCGCTGCTGGCGGTGGGAATCATGAACCTGTTGTTCACCCAGTGGATCCCCCAGTGGTATGGCAAGACCCACAACCTGGCGCTGCCGGGCATGGCGACGCCAGTGACCAGCGACATCGCCAAACTGACCGCGATCTGGGCAGTGCAGGCAGCGTTGCTGGTGGGCATCATCATGGTGCTGTTGTTCGGTTTCCGGGTCATTCGCAGCAAACTGGCCGAAGGCAGCAAGAGCGCCGTGGGCGGTGCACTGCTGGCGGCGATGAACACCGCTTCGGAATACGGCTTCGGCGCGGTCATCGCCTCCTTGCCGGGCTTCCTGGTACTGGCCGACTGGCTCAAGAGCATTCCCAACCCACTGGTCAACGAAGCGGTGACCGTCACGCTGCTCGCGGGCATCACCGGCTCCGCCTCGGGGGGTATGAGCATCGCTTTGGCGGCGATGTCCGAAACCTTTATCAACGCTGCCCACGCCGCCAACATCCCCCTGGAAGTGCTACACAGGGTAGCCGCCATGGCCAGCGGCGGCATGGACACCCTGCCCCACAACGGCGCGGTAATTACCCTGCTGGCCGTCACCGGGCTGACCCACCGTGAAGCCTACAAAGACATTTTCTGCATTACGCTGATCAAGACCCTCGCGGTCTTCGCGGTGATCGGTGTGTTCTACGCCACTGGCATTGTGTGAGGTTCCCATGACAACCACTCTTTCAGGCAAGACGGCCCTGGTCACCGGCTCTACCAGTGGCATCGGCCTGGGTATCGCCCTGAGCCTGGCCAGGGCCGGGGCCAACCTGATCCTCAACGGCTTTGGCGATGCCTCGGCAGTGATCGCCGAGGTGAAACAGTTCGGCGGCAAGGTTGGTCATCATCCGGCCGACGTCAGCGACGCGGCGCAGATCGCCGACATGCTCGCCTACGCCGAGCGCGAGTTCGGCGGCGTGGACATCCTGGTGAACAACGCCGGGATCCAGCACGTGGCCGCCGTGGAGGATTTCCCGGTGGAGCGCTGGGACTCGATCATTGCCATCAACCTGTCATCGGTGTTCCACGCCACCCGCCTGAGCCTGCCGGGCATGCGTGCCAAGGGTTGGGGGCGGATCATCAACGTCGCCTCGGTGCATGGCCAGGTCGGCTCGGTCGGCAAGGCGGCGTATGTCGCAGCCAAGCATGGGGTGATCGGCCTGACCAAGGTGGTCGGCCTGGAAACCGCCACCAGCAACGTGACCTGCAACGCCATCTGCCCGGGCTGGGTGCTGACGCCGCTGGTGCAAAAACAGATCGATGATCGCATTGCCGCCGGCGTCGATCCGCAACAGGCGCAGCATGACCTGCTGGCCGAGAAACAGCCGTCCCTGGAATTCGTCACCCCGCCGCAACTGGGGGAACTGGTGCTGTTCCTGTGCAGCGAAGCCGGCAGCCAGGTGCGCGGCGCGGCGTGGAATATCGATGGTGGATGGTTAGCCCAGTAAATCCCTTGCGATCCCTTGTGGCGAGGGGACTTATCTGTGAGAGCAAGGCTTGCCCGCGATGAACGAAACCGCGGTCTAGCTGTTGAACCGCGGTGCGGCCATCGCGGGCAAGCCTTGCTCCCACAGAGTGGAGATAAATCCCCTCACCACAAGAATGGGTCGCTCTATAGTTTGTGTGTACACAAAAAAACAAGAGGCACCCCATGTCCGACATCCTCTGGCAACCCAACCCCGAACGCATCGCCCAGTCGCGCATGAACGCCTTTCGCCAGTTCGTCAACGCGCGACATCAACTGCAACTGAACGACTACCCGGCCCTGCACGCCTGGAGCGTCGATCAGCGCGAGGCCTTCTGGCAGGCCATTGTCGATTTCTTCGAGATTCGCTTTCACCACGCGCCGGACGCGGTATTGGTGGAGGGTGCGCAAATGCCCAGCGCCCAGTGGTTCCCTGGCGCTACGCTGAACTTCGCCGAACACCTGCTGCGCCGCCGTGATGACGCCGTCGCCGTGGTGGCGCTCGACGAAAACGGCGGCCAGGAACAACTGACCTGGACCGAACTCGCCGCCCATGTCACTGGCCTGCAAAAAAGCCTGCAAGCCGCTGGCGTCACCCGGGGCGATCGAGTGGCCGCTTGCATGCCCAACACCTGGCAGACCCTGGTCGGCATGCTCGCCACCACCAGCCTGGGCGCTATCTGGTCGTGCTCGTCACCGGACTTCGGCACCCAGGGGGTCATCGACCGGTTTGGCCAGATCGAACCCAAGGTGCTGATCACCTGCGCGGGTTATCGCTATGCCGGGAAAATCATCGACCAGCGACCCAAGGTCAACGAAATCCTTGAACGATTGCCGTCATTGCAGCAATTGATCGTACTGCCTTATGCCCAGCCTGACGCCCGCGTCGAGGACTTCAAGACCTCGGCCGCTGTCGCGCTGTGGAACGACTTTTATCGAAGCGGTGGCGAACCGGCTTTCGTCAGCGTGCCCTTCGACCACCCGCTGTACATCCTGTATTCCAGCGGCACCACCGGCGTGCCGAAGTGCATCGTCCATGGCACCGGCGGCGTGCTGCTGCAACACGTCAAGGAACATGGCCTGCACGTCGACCTCGGGCCCGAGGATCGGCTGTTCTACTACACCACTTGCGGCTGGATGATGTGGAACTGGCTGGTGTCGGCCCTCGCCGTGGGCAGCACGGTGGTGCTCTACGATGGTTCGCCGTTCCACCCCGGCCCCGAGCGCTTGCTGGACCTGATCGACCAGCAGCGCATCAGCGTATTCGGCACCAGCCCCAAGTTCCTCGCCACCCTGGAAAGCGAAGGCCTCAAGCCCCGGCAGACGCACCGCTTGGACAGCCTGAAAACCCTGCTCTCCACCGGCTCGGCGCTGGCGCCCCATAGCTACGATTACGTGTACCGCGACATCAAGTCCGATGTCTGCCTGGCCTCGATGTCCGGCGGCACTGACATTGTGTCCTGCTTCGTCAACGGCAACCCACTGTCACCGATACGCCGGGGCGAGATGCAGGGCAAGAGCCTGGGCATGGCCGTGCAAGTCTGGAACGAGGCCGGCACCCCGGTCATCGGTGAAAAAGGTGAGTTGGTGTGCACCCGGCATTTCCCGGCAATGCCCATTGGTTTGTGGAACGACCCTCGGCAGGAAAAACTCCGCGCCTCCTACTTCAGCCAGTTTCCCGGCGTGTGGGCCCAAGGTGACTACGCCGAAGAACTGCCCCACGGCGGTTTCTTGATCCATGGACGCTCCGATGCCGTGCTCAACCCCGGCGGCGTGCGCATCGGCACGGCGGAAATCTATCGGCAGGTGGAAAAGGTCGAGCAGGTGCTGGACTGCGTCGCCATCGGCCAGCAATGGCAGGGCGATGTCCGGGTGGTCCTGTTTGTGCGCCTGCGCGATGGCGTGACACTGGATGAAGCCCTGGTGCAACGGATCCGCCAGGTCATCCGGGCCAACACCACACCGCGTCATGTGCCGGCGAAGATCCTCGCGGTCAGTGATATTCCACGAACCATCAGCGGCAAGGTGGTGGAGCTGGCGGTGCGCAATGTGGTGCATGGCGAGGTGGTGAAGAACACCGATGCCTTGGCCAACCCCGGGGCTTTGGAGCAGTTTCGGGATCGGCCGGAGCTTGCTACCTGAACTGAACAGGCCTCAGACCTGTGGAGAGCAAAAACACTTGTGGGAGCAAAACCTGTGGGAGCAAAGCTTGCTCGCGATACAGGCAACGCGGTTTTTCAGACCTACCGCGTCATCGTTCATCGCGAGCAAGCTTTGCTCCCACAGGCTCATCACGGGCTTTGCTCCCACAGGCTCATCACAGGCTTTGCTTCCACAAGTGTTGTTCCCACAGAAGTACTCAATCCATAAGCCCCCACTCACCCGCTGGCGGGTCGGCCGGTGGCGCCGCCGCACCCGACTCGGTATGCAACTTCAACCGCAATCGCAAGTTGTTCGCCGAGTCAGCGTTTTTCAGGGCTTCCTCCTCATCGATGGCGCCTTCAACCACCAGGTTGAACAGTGCGTGATCAAAGGTTTGCATTCCCAGTTCCTCTGACTTTTCCATGATGCCCTTGAGCTCGCCGAACTCGTTGCGCCGGATCAGGTCGGCCACCGTGGGCGAACCCAGCATCACCTCCACCGCCGCCCGGCGCTGGCCGGTGCGGGTGCGCACCAGGCGCTGGGAGACGAACGCCTTGAGGTTGTTGCCCAGGTCGTTCAACAACTGCGGCCGGCGCTCTTCCGGGAAGAAGTTGATCACCCGGTCCAGTGCCTGGTTGGCGTTGTGGGCATGCAGCGTGGAAATCACCAAGTGCCCGGTATCGGCGAAAGCCAGGGCATGCTCCATGGTTTCCCGGTCGCGGATTTCGCCGATCAGCACCACGTCCGGCGCCTGGCGCAGGGTGTTTTTCAGGGCCGCGTGAAAACTGCGGGTGTCGACACCGACTTCCCGTTGATTGATGATGGATTTCTTGTGCCGATGGATATACTCCACCGGGTCTTCGATGGTGATGATGTGACCGCTGCTGTTGCGATTGCGGTAATCGATCAGCGCCGCCAGGGAGGTCGACTTGCCCGAGCCTGTCGCGCCGACGAACAGCATCAGCCCTTGTTTCTGCATGATGGTGTCCAACAGCACTCGAGGCAGTTTCAGGTCTTCGAAGCGCGGGATGTCCAGCTTGACGTTGCGGATCACCATGGACACGTCATTGCGCTGCTTGAAGATATTGACCCGGAACCGCCCGACGCCGGCCAGGGAGATCGCCAGGTTCATTTCCAACTCCCGATCGAACTCAAGGCGCTGTTCGGCGTCCATCAAAGACTCGGCGAGCCGGGCAATGTCGCCGACCTTGAATGCCTCGTTCCCCAAGGGTTTGAGCACACCCTCGAAACGCGCGCACGGCGGCGCACCCGTGGACATGTAAAGATCGGAACCATTCTGGCTCGCCAGGATTCGCAACAAGGGATCAATTTCCATGGACTGAAATTTCCGCGAGACATCAATTGAAACAAGCTGACCCGAGCATGAAACTCTTCAGATCAACCCGCGCTTACCTTCTTCAGAGGATAGTAGACGCCGCGGTACCGACACGACTTGCAGGGGGTCTGTCATGAGCGCGATGCCCTCCGGCAGCGACATACAGAGCCTGATCGCCCGGCTGGACTGGACCCGCAGCCCGCTGGGCACCACCCAAAACTGGCCGCAAAGCCTGCGCACCGCCGTGGACATCGTGCTCCACTCCCCGATGCCAATGGCCTTGCTGTGGGGCCACGAACTGACCCACATCTACAACGACGCCTTTGCCCGATTGGTCGGCGACAAGCATCCGCAGGCGTTCGGCCAGCCGACCCACGCAGCATGGCCCGAACTCAAAGCCTTCAGCGAACCGATTTATCACCGCGTGTTGCAAGGCCGCACGTACAGCAGCCGCGATCAGCAATGGCGCCTACCCTTCGCCGGCCGCTTCTGCGACTTGTGGCTGGACCTGACCTACAGCCCCGTGCACGACGAAAGCGGCACCGTCGCCGGTATCCTGGTCACCGCCATTGAAACCAGCGAACGGCGAAAATTGGCCCAGGAGTTCGAACGACGCTCCGAGGCCAGTCTCAAGGCCCAGCTCGAAAGCGAGGAACGCTTGCAACTGGCCTTGGCCGCCACCGATGCGTTAGGCACCTGGGACTGGGATATCAGCGAAGATCGCTTCATCGCCGACGAACACTTCGCCCTGCTGCACGGCGTCGATCCGAGCCTGTCACGCCAGTTGCCCATCAGCGCCTACCTCGAAGGCGTGCACCCCGAGGACCGGGCCATGGTCGCTCGCAGCATCAAGCACTGCATCACCCACGGCACCGAATACGCCGAGGAATATCGTTTGCTGCGGCCCGACGGTGAATTGCGCTGGGTATTCGTACGCGGTCGTTGCTACAAGGATCGCCACGGCCGGCCCAAGCGTTTTCTTGGTGCGGCGCTGGACCTGACCGAGCGCAAGCGCACCGAGCAGGCCCTGCGCCAGAGCCAGACCGAGCTGCAGTTGATCATCAACGCCATGCCGATCCTCATCAGCTACGTGGACCGCCAAGAGCGTTTCCGGCTGAACAACAGTGCCTACCTGGACTGGTACGGCCTGACCCCTCAGGAACTCTACGGCAAGACGGTCCGCGAAGTACTCGGCGAAGAGGCCTATGCCGCCCGCGCCCAGCAGATCGCCGACGCCCTGGCCGGCAAACCGTGCACCTTCGCCGTGCAAATGGGCCATCGCGACGGGCGCCCGCGCCATTCGCTGGTCAACTACCTGCCTCGCCACGGGGCGGACGGTGCAGTAAACGGTTTCTACATCTTTGTGATCGACGAAACCGAAAGCCGCAAAACCGAGGAGGCCCTGCGCAACCTCAACGAAACACTCGAAGAACGGGTCATCGCCCGTACCCAGCAACTGGCCGAAGCCAATCACCGGCTGCAAAGCGAGATGTTCGAACGCGAGCGCGCCGAAGAAGCCCTGCGCCATGCGCAGAAAATGGAAGCCGTGGGCCAGCTCACCGGCGGCATTGCCCATGACTTCAACAACATGCTCACCGGTATCCTCGGCAGCCTCGACCTGATGCAACGCTACATCGCCGCTGGCCGCACCGACGAGATCGGGCGCTTCACCGAAGCGGCGGTGTCCTCGGCCAACCGCGCCGCGGCGCTGACTCATCGATTGCTGGCCTTTTCCCGGCGCCAGTCCCTGGACCGCAAACCACTGGACGCCAATGACCTGGTGCGCTCGCTCGAAGACCTGCTGAGCCGCACCACGGGCGATCACATCGTGCTGCAACTGCAACTGGCCAATGAGCTGTGGCCGGTCAGCACCGATGCCAGCCAGTTGGAAAACGCCCTGCTCAACCTGGTGATCAACGCCCGCGATGCGATGCCCGAGGGCGGCGAATTGATCGTCGAAACCGCCAACGTCTATCTCGACGGTGCGGACATCAACACCCTGGAGCCGGTCAAGGCCGGCGACTACGTGATGATCGCCGTCAGCGACAACGGCAGCGGCATGACCCCCGCCGTGCTGGCCAAGGCCTTCGATCCGTTCTTCACCACCAAGCCCATCGGCCAGGGCACCGGCCTGGGCCTCTCGATGATCTACGGGTTTGCCCAGCAGTCGGGTGGGCACCTCAACCTGGACAGTGTGCCGGGCCAGGGCACGCGGGTGCAGTTGTACCTGCCGCGCTTGCACGTTTCGCCGACCCAACCACCCGAGACGCCAGAGACAGTCGTCGTACCGCCGGCCATCGCCGGGGAAACCGTGCTGCTGGTGGAGGATGAACCTGCTGTGCGCATGCTGGTGCTCGATCTGTTGCAGGCCTTGGGCTACACCGCTCTCGAAGCCCGGGACGCCGTGACCGCGCTTCCCGTGCTGGAATCGGACCAGCGCATCGACCTGCTGGTGACCGATGTCGGGCTGCCGGGCATGAATGGTCGGCAGCTCGCAGAGATCGCCCGCCAGCACCGGCCGGGGCTCAAAGTGCTGTTCATGACCGGTTACGCGCAAAAAGCCGCCGAACGCCAGGGGTTCCTCGACCAGGGCATGGACATGGTCGCCAAGCCCTTCACCCTAGATCTATTGGCCAACAAGATTCGGACGATGATCAACCATGGCAACTGACTTGAGGCATAATCGCCGCCCCGTCGCACCGTTCAGGTCACCGCAGCAATGAAAGCCCAAGCCCGCCATATCCTGGTGAAAACCGCCGAAGAAGCCGAACAGCTCAAGCAACGCATCGCCAAGGGCGAAGCCTTCGATGTGCTGGCCAAGAAATACTCCACCTGCCCTTCGGGCAAACGCGGCGGCGATTTGGGTGAAGTAAGGCCGGGGCAGATGGTCGGGGTGATCGATGCGGTGATTTTCAAGAAGCCCCTGCGGGTAGTGCATGGGCCGATCAAGAGCAAGTTCGGGTATCACCTGGTGCAGGTGTTCTACCGGGATTGATCGATCACGTTGTCAGCGAAGCCTGTCTGTGGAAACAAAGCTTGCCTGTGGGAGCAAAGCTTTGCTCCCACAGGTACATCCCCCCAGTCAGTCCCGGGGCATCAACGCCCCCGGCACCTGGATCACCCGGCTCGCCAACAGGTGCCCGGCCTCGGCCGCCTCCACCGGGCTGCCGCCTAGCAGACGACTCGCCAGGTACGCGGCGCTGAAGGAGTCCCCCGCCGCCGTGGTGTCCACGACGCGCTCGACCCGCAGGGCAGGTATTTCATAAGACTGGCCGTCACACCGAATCAGGCAGGCCTCGGCACCGCGCTTGAGCACCACCTCGGGCGTGCCGAGCTGCGCATAGGCGGCGAACACCGCCTCGCTGTCGGCATGACAGAACAATGCCTGCTCGTCCTCTACGGTCAGCAGCGCCAGTTCCACATAGGGCAAGACGCTGCGATACGCCGCCCGCGCCGCTTCGTTCGAGGCCCAGAGCCTGGGCCGGAAATTATTGTCGAACACCACCAGCGCCCCGCGCCGGCGCGCTTGGACCAGAGTTTCGATGAGCTTGCCACGCCCCTGCTCGCCGAGCACCGCCAGGGTGACGCCACTGAAATACAGCACATCGTAATCCAGCAACGCAGCCAGGATCGGGCCAGCGGCCGGGGTGGTAAAACAATCGCGCACCGCTGCCTCGTTGCGCCAGTACAGGAATCGCCGCTCACCCGCCGCATCGGTCTGGATGCAATACAGACCCGGCAGGCGTCCAGGCAAGCGCTGGACCCGCTGCAACCCGATGTTCTCGGCAGCCCAGCTCGCGCACATGGCATCGCTGAAACTGTCGTCGCCCAGGGCGGTGACGTAATCCACCGCGCCCCGGTCGCCCAGGGCGCGGGCCAGGTACACCGCCGTGTTCAGAGTGTCGCCGCCGAAGCTTTGCAGGAGGCTGCCGTCGGCGCGTTGTTGCAATTCGATCATGCATTCGCCGATCAGGGCGATGCGGGGTTTGGGGTTGCTCATGGATGATCCTGATAATTCAGCGGTGTTTTACAGATCGTCTTCGCGAGCAAGCCCGCTCCCACAGGGGATCTTTGGTGAACACAAATTCTGTGTCCGCAGCGGCCCAACTGTGGGAGCAAGGCTTGCCCGCGATAGCCGCGACTCGGTCTAAAGGCTAGAAACACGTCTCCATGCTCTCGACCACCCGCAACTGCTCATCCACCAGGCACCCCACCCGCCACTTGTCGAACGTCAGGCACGGGTGTGAAGTACCGAACGAGATGATGTCCCCGACCCGCAACTCAACCCCCGCCGCTACCGTCATGAACGCATGCTGGTCCATCACCGCCGTCACCTTGCAGCCACTCACATCGTCACCCGCCAGCAAGTCCGATCCGGGCTGGTAGCGCTTGAGCGGCACCGGCAAGCCGGCGTCGTAGGCCACGTCGCGCTTACCCAGGGCAATTACCGCGAAGCCCGGCTCCGGCAGCGATTGCACATGGGCCCAGACCTCCAGCGCCGGGCGCAGGCCTTCGTGCAGGTCGCTGCGCCGCTCCAGCACGCAGCACTGCGCTTCTTTGTAGATGCCATGGTCATGGGCCACGTAGCTGCCGGGGCGCAGCACGCTGAGAAAACGCCCGTGGGCATTCTGGGCTTCGAAGGATTCGGCGATCAGGTCGTACCAGGCCGAACCCGAGGCGGTGATGATCGGTTTGTCGATGGCAAAGGCGCCATTGTCCTGCAACTGCACCGCCAACCGCACCAGGGACGCCGCGAACGCACGAATGCCACTGATGGCGTGGTCACCGTGGATCACCCCTTCGTAGCCTTCGATGCCGATCAAGGCCAGCGCCGGTTGCGCCTGGATAGCCTCGGCCAGGGCCAACACCTCGGCTTCGGTCCGGCAGCCACACCGGCCGCCGACCACGCCGTACTCGATCATCACATTGAGCCGTACGCCGCGAGTGGCAAAGAACGCGCCCAGGTCAGCGACGTTGTCCGGATGATCGACCAGGCAGTGGAATTCGAACGCCGGGTCGGCGAGCAAATCGGCAATCAGCGCCATGTTCGGCGTGCCCACCAATTGGTTGGCCATTAGCACCCGGCGCACGCCATGGGCGTAAGCGGCACGGGTCTGCACGGCGGTGGCGAGCGTCAGGCCCCAGGCGCCGGCCTCCAGCTGCCGGCGAAACAGCGCGGGGGTCATGCTGGTCTTGCCGTGGGGCGCCAGCTCGGCACCGCTGCTGGTGACGAAATCTTGCATCCAGCGGATGTTGTGCTCCAGCGCCGCGCGATGCAGCACCAGCGCCGGCAGGCTGACGTCCCGTAGCAGGTGGGCGCCGACGGTGGCGGCGCCCTTCTCGACGCCGGCATTAAGGATGGCGGAAGGCATGTTCGAACTCCTCGCACACGGCCACTCGTGCCGGTGCTGTCTATTCATTGATCCGACGGGCCAGGTTGTTGGCGCTTTCGATCAGCACCCGGCGGTAGTCGGCGTAATTGTTCTTGGCGTCGGCCCGTGGGGCGACGATGCACAGGGTGGCGATGGCCACGCCGCCGGGGTCTTTGACCGGCGCGGCGAAACAGTGGGTGAAGGTGTCGGCGACACTGTCGAAGGAGAAAAAACCATCGAGGCCGGCCTGGCGGATTTCCTTGAGGAATTGCTCCAGGGGCAGGCGCTCGCCGTCCGGCAAAATGAAGTCGTCGGGGTCGATCAGGTCGACGATCTGCTGGTCACTCAGATGCGCCAGCAACAGGCGCCCGGACGCCGTCCAGGGGATCGGCGCGTTTTCACCGATGTCCGATGAAATGCGAAAATGCCGCTCGCCTTCCTTCATCAGCGCGACGGTGTATTTGCGCCCATTGAGCAGGCACATCTGCGCCGTTTCCCGGGTCTGGCGCACGATCTCCTGCAAGGCCTGGTCAGCCTCGCGGCTCAAATCGAAATGCCGCAGGTGCGCCTGCCCGAGAAAATACAACTGGCGGCCCAGGTAGACATGGCCGTCCTTGCCCACCGGCTCGAGGATGCGCCGCTCCAGCAGCGACGCCACCAGTTCATAGACCGTGGACTTGGGGCTGCCGATGCCGCTGGCAATATCGTTCGGGCGCAGCGGCTGGCCGATTTCCTTGAGAAAATCGAGGATATCGAACGCCCGATCCAATCCTCGGGCCCGGCGTTTGATGGTGTCTTCGGTCATTTATTGCATTCCCGTTCATTGGTCGTAGGAGCTGTCGAATCTTACTCCGACGCTGTAGGAGCTGCCGAAGGCTGCGATCTTTTTCACTTAAGACTCAACTGTCTGGGGAAAGATCGCAGCCTCGCTTCGCTCGGCAGCTCCTACAGGGTTCAGGCCTTTTTCTTGTAGGCGATGCAATCGATCTCGACCTTGCAATCAACCATCATGCTCGCCTGCACGCAGGCCCGGGCCGGGGCGTGTTCCGGGCTGAAGTACTCGCCAAAGACCTTGTTGAAACTCCAGAAGTCCCGTGGGTCTTCCAGCCATACGCCGCAGCGCACCACGTCTTCCAGGCCGTATCCGGCCTCTTCGAGAATGGCGACCAGGTTCTTCATGGTCTGGTGGGTCTGCTCGACGATCCCGCCGACAATGATCTCGCCGTTCACCGCCGGCACCTGGCCGGACACGTGCAGCCAGCCATCGGCCTCCACGGCGCGGGCAAATGGCCGAGGCTGACCTCCACCTGCGGTGCTGCCGGTGCCGTAGCGCGTAATGCTCATGGGTTATCTCCTTATTGAATGAAAAGTTAAAAACGCGTGTTCTTGAGAAATTCCGCCAGGCGCGGTGATTGCGGTCGCTCGAACAACTCTTTGGGTGGCCCTTGCTCCTCGATGCGGCCCTGGTTCATGAACACGATCTTGTCGGAGACCTCGAAGGCAAAGCGCATTTCGTGGGTCACCAGCAGCATGGTCATGCCGTCTTCGGCCAGGCCCTTGATCACGTTCAGCACCTCGCCAACCAGTTCCGGGTCCAGGGCCGAAGTGACTTCGTCGAACAGCATCAGGCTGGGGTTCATGGCAATCGCCCGGGCAATCGCCACGCGCTGCTGCTGGCCGCCAGACAACTGGCCGGGAAAGTGATCGCGCCGCTCCAACAGGCCCACCCGTTCCAGCCATTTCTCGGCCAGGGCCACGGCTTCGTCCTTGGGCAGCTTTTTCACCTTCAGCAGGCCCAGGGTGACGTTCTGCAACGCCGTCAAATGCGGGAACAGGTTGAATTGCTGGAAGGCCATGCCGGTCATGGCTCGGTGCCGGGCAATGACTTTCTCGGCGTGGCGCACACGCTTGCCGTCGATCTCGTCGTAGCCGATGGACTCGCCGTCGAGCACGATCTGCCCGCCCTGGAATTCTTCCAGCATGTTGACGCAGCGCAGCAGCGTGGTCTTGCCCGAACCGCTGGAGCCGATCAGCGTGACCACGTTGCCGCGCTGCATGCTCAGGTCCACGCCCTTGAGTACTTCCAGCGGGCCGTATTGTTTGCGCAGGCCGCGAATGTCCAGCAGCGGCTGGGTGTTGGAGAGGTTCATGTTGGGGTTCGTGTTGGAGAGATTCGAAACGTCAGTCATGGCAACGCCACCCGCTTTTCAATGTGCCGCCCGAGTAATTCGATGGCGTAATTGATGATGAAAAAGAGAAACCCGGCGAACAGGTAAAACTCCAGGGTCATGAAGGTCCGGGCGATGATCTGCTGGGTGCTGAGCAGCAGTTCGGCGACGCCGATCACCGACAGCAAGGTCGAGGCCTTGACGATCTCGGTGGAGGAATTGACCCAGGTCGGCAGGATCTGCCGCAAGGCCTGGGGCAACAGCACGTAGCCCAGCGACTGGTAGAACGTCAGGCCGATGGCCTGGCTCGCTTCCATCTGCCCGCGAGGCAACGCCTGCAAGGCCCCACGCACGATCTCGGCCACGTGAGAGCCACAAAACAGCGTCAAGCCCAGCACGCCGGCCTGAAACGCACCGATCTGCCAGCCCAGCGCCGGGGCCATGTAGAAGCAGGCCAGCACCAGCACGAACACCGGCGTGCCGCGAATCAGGTCGACGTAGAAACGAAACGGCGCACGCATCCAGGTCCGACCGTAAGTCAGCACCAGCCCGACGACCAGGCCGATCAACGTGCCCAACAAAATCGCCAACACCGAGCACTGCACACTGGTCAGAAAGCCACTCCACAGGGTGTCCCGGGCAACCCATAACTCATGCAACCAACTGGGGGATTCGTACATGGGAAACTCCTAACGGCGGATCGCCAGGCGCTGCTCGAAATACCGCAGCACCATGGCAATGAGGTAACAGGCCGCGACATACAGGGCCGTGGTCACCATCCAGGTTTCGATCACCCGGTAGCTCTCCACGTTGATCTTGCGGGCGTAATAGGTCAGTTCCGGCACGGCAATCGCCGCCGCCAGGGAGGTGTCCTTGAACAGCGAAATGAAGTTGTTCGACAAGGCCGGCAACACGTTGCGCAGCATCACCGGCACCGTGACGTAGGCCTTCACCTGCCACTCGCCCAGGCCGATGGCCAATCCCGCTTCCCGCTGGCCCTTGTGAATGCTCATCAGCCCGCCGCGAAACACTTCGGTCAGGTAGGCCCCGGCGTACAGCGAGAGGGTGATGACGAACGACGGCAGCTTGTCCAGGCGGATGCCCAGGCTCGGCAAGGCGAAGTAGATCAACAGGATCAACACCAGGATCGGCGTATTGCGGATCACCGTGACATACACCGACGCCAGCACCCGCAGGAGCCGATGTTTGCTCAGCAGCGCGAACGCCATCGCCAGGCCGATCACGCAACCGATGGCGATCGACACCAACGCCAGGGAAAGTCCCAGGCCCAGCCCCGCCAGCAAGGTGTCGAAATCGCGCCAGACGGCGGCAAAGTTCAACTGATAATTCATGGTCGGCAGTACCTTAGCCGGAGCGCCAGCAAGTGGCGCCCCGGGCTCACAGGGTCATTTGAATTCAACGGGGAAACCGATCGCTGGCGACGGCAGCTCGACGCCAAACCACTGCTTGAAGGACGCCGCATAGGTGGGGAATTCCACGCCGGTCATGGCTTCATGCAAGGTGGTGTTGACGAAGTTCAGCCAGTCCTGGTCGCCACGCTTGACCGCACAGGCGTAGGTTTGCGGGCTCCAGGCATAGGCCGGGCTGCGGTAGCGGCCGGGGTTCTGCACCATCAGGTACTTGACCGAGGACTGGTCGGTGGCGGCGGCATCGGCGCGGCCGGAGTTCACTGCCTGGTACATCAGGTCGACGCTGTCGTATTGATCGACCTTGGCCTTGGGCAGCGCCTGGTGCACCAATTCCTCGGCGTAGACATTCTGCAGCACCGCCACGGTGACGCCGTCGCCGGCAGCCTTGAGGTCTTCGATTTCCTTGTACTTGCTGTTGGCCGGCAGCAGCAGGCCCACGCCTTCGCGGTAGTACGGCAGGGTGAACGCCACTTGCTGGGCGCGGCTGGCGGTGACGGTGATGAACTGGCAGCTCATGTCGACCTTGTCGGTCAGCAGGTTGGGTATGCGCGCATCGGAAGACTGCACCACGAACTCGACTTTCTCCGGGTCGTTGAACAACCCCTTGGCGACCATCCGCGCAATGTCGATATCAAAGCCCTGCAACTTGCCATCCGCTCCCTGGAAGTGCCACGGCGCATTGGTACTGCCCGTGCCCACGATCAATTTCCCCCGCTGCAGCACGCTGTCCAGCTTGCTGTCGGCCGCCTGAGCGACCCCCATGGCAGCCGTCGTGGCCGCGAAGAGAAAAACACACGCTTTTAACAAGGAAGGTCGGCGTTGCATGGCAAGCACTCCAAGGTCAGTTTATTCCGCTATACCGGAACATGGTATGTAACAACGGAATAGACAGCAGAAAGTGTGCCACAGGCATGCAGCGCGCGAGTGAGGAAAATGGAAAGTTAAGGAAATCAGGGGGATGGGAGAAACAGGCGTCCGCACAGTGGCATCTGCGTGCGAACGCTATTGCTACCGTTGGCCACGACGCACGGGTAACAAGGCCCCAAACCGGGTACTCGGCGCACCCGGCGCACCGAAACGGAGCCACCCTGGAATTTGTAAATGGATACCCTGTGGGAGCGAGCTTGCTCGCGATGGCGGCATATCAGTCAATATTGATGGCGACTGACCTGACGCTATCGCGAGCAAGCTCGCTCCCACAATGGTTCGGCGGTGTGCCTGGCTATTTGCGCTTGTAGCTCTTGCTGCCGCCGGGCGTGAGGCAATAGACCCCGCCCCGGGGACCGACGCAGTAATTGCCACTGCCGCACTGGCAACCCTCGGATGATTTGAGCAACAACTGCGGCCTGGCCTCGTTCCGAAGCCCCAGCACAGCGGAACAAGACTTCTTCGAAGCACTGATGGAGCCGTCATTGCACAGGAAGGTATCGCCGTCACACCCGGCAATCCCGCCCTTGCGCCCGGAACACGGTTGATTGGCGGCAAGGGTCGAAGTACACAGCGCCAACAACAGGGTCGCGATACAGGCGCGAAGCAAGGCAGACGTTCCGTGACAGCGATTCATGGCAGCTTTCCCGGCCGACAGATGGCCCTATGCTAGCACTGGATACCCGCTGCACCTAACGCCCGCAAAACCTCACCCTGGACAACATCCGCAAATCCCCCTCGCGGTAATAGTCATCACTCCAGCTGTCATCCACCGCCAGTGGCTTGACCTGCTTGAGGGCGAGTTTTTTCGCGAAGTAGCGAAAGCGGTAATGCTCATAGAAACGCAGCAGTTCCAGCCCGTAGCGGTCGGCCAGGTCGGTGTCGCCCTGGATGATCAGGTAGTTCTCGTCGTTGCCATTGCTGGCCGCGGCGCTCAGGTTGTGGCTGCCGCTGAGGATGGTCGGTGTGTCGCTGGTGAAGTCGGTGACGATGGCTTTGGTGTGCACCAGCAGGTTGCCCTTCTGGCCTTTCATGTTTTCCTTGAGCCAGCCTTCCAGGCCGGTGTTGAGCAAGGCGGTGGCGGCGAATTCGGCAGTACGGTCGGCGTGAAAGCCGGTGATGCGGCTCTTGGTGTTTTGCAGGCCATAGCGCAACACGTCGTCATTGGGCTGGCCAAGCACGGCGTCGAGAATGCGCTCGGGCAAGACGAATGCGGTGACGAACAACAGGTCCTTTCGCGCGCCCTTGATGATGTCGACGAAGCGGTCCAGGTCGCCCTCGCCGGTGCGTGGCGAGAATCCGGTAAACAGCGCCTTCTTCGGTGCCATGGGGTTGTTCCGGGTCAGTCACTGGCGAATGGTATCGACGTTCTGCGGTGCGGCCCAGATCTGCTCGAACACTTGGCGGTAGCTGTCGCTCACCTGTGGGTCATCCAGCACATGAACGACGTTGGCTTGGCGGTAGACGCCGTTGGCGGTGAAGTTGGTGCTGCCGCACAGCACAGCCTCAGGTTGTAGCGCACCGCCGCCATCAACCTTGCTCAGCACGATGAACTTGTCGTGGAAAATGTTGTGGGTGACCCGCCCGCGTTTGTTGGCGGCCGGCAGTGCTTGGAGGTTGGCTTCGTTGCGTTGGGTGGTGTCGTCTCCTGGTTCGGCGTGGTACAGCACTCGAACCTGTGCCCCGCGAGCATGAGCGGCGTTGACCGCCTCGACGATCACCGGCAGTTCGTATTCATAGATGGCGACATCCAGGGCCCAACTGGCATCCAGCGCCCGGTCGATGAAGCCGGTCAAGCGTCCCAACAAGCCATTTTCCAGCCAACGACGCGGGGCGTCGGGCCAGGCTTCGATGGACAGTTTTTTGTTGGCGCTGATCAAGGCATCCACTTCAGGAAACTTGCGCTGGAACGCCTGGCTGGCGGCCACCGCCCGATTGAAGATGACCTGCTGGTTGGCCGGCTGCCCGTCGTCGCTGGTGACGGTGACCTCCAGGAAGTCGCCCAACTGCGGTGCATCGGGGCTGCCATAGGCCAGGTGCACACGGTAGCGAATCGTCACGCCGGGGTTGACTGCGTAGTCGGCCCAGCGAAATTTCTGCAAGGGTGCCTTGTCGCTGGGGGTGGCGTGGAACTGAGGAAAGGTGTGGGCCTTGTCGGGGAAGGTCAGACTGTTGAACAGGAACAGCCAGGGCCTGTCACTGTGCTGCTTCTCGATGGCAAAGCCCAGCAGACCCTTGCGCCGGGATTCAGCCAGGTCCATGGCGAGCAGCACGCCGTTGGTGCCGGCATAGGCCTTGACCCGAAAATCGTCCTGGGCGTTGGTGACGAGTACGCGCATGGTTCACTCCTGTGAGGGGGCTGCCTGAGCATAGTGCAGTGATGCGGGTTAGATGGTCAGATCAGGGACCGACGCGATGAGGCCTTCACAGTCAAAGAACATTTCAAGTGATTTGATCAATATGCCGATACTCCGCCCCCAACCGCCCCGCCAACTGCCGGGCCCGCCCCAGGCGGATCGGACCTCTTTCAATGTCGATCAGCAGGCACGGACAATCGAGAAACGGCGGTGAAAGCCCCTCCTTGACTCGTCCATCGGTCATCACCAAGACCCGCTGCTGCTCCGCCGGGTAACGCTTGCGCCGGGCCACCAGCCAGCGCCCGGCCTCCTCCAGCGCCGCCAGCAACGGTGTACCGCCACCGGCGCCCAGGCCGTCGAGCCAGTCGCGCAAGCCGGCCGAGGCCTTGAGCCCTTGCACCTGCCAATTCGGGACAGTGCCGCTGGCCCTCAACAGTGCCAGGCGGGCGCGTTGGCGGTAGGCGTCGTCGAACAGCTGCGCCAGCAAGCCCTTGCCGTCACTCAAGGCGCGATGACGACGGGTCGAGGCCGACGCATCGACGATGACCAGCCACAGCTCATGGGGCGAGCGATGGCGCCCATGAAAGCGCAGGTCCTCACGCAGACGTGGTCGGCCATTGAGCAATGTCCCCGGCCAGTTCACCGCACCGCTGGCCGCCGCTTTGCTGCGGCCCTGGCGGCCCTGGTCGAGTCGTCCGGCACGGGGTCTGGCATTCGCCCCCGCCGGCGAACGGGGGCGAATGCCTAAGGCTTTTTTGGCCAGCTCGGCACGTCACGCCGGGCACCGGTCGGCAATGCCCGGGCCGGCAGGTCGCCCCACTGGCCCTGGCCTTCGTTGGGCTGGGTCGCTCCATTGGCGGGCGTTTGCGGCGCCTGGGACGGTGCCGGTGTCGAATGCCCATGCCGCCGGTGCCGCAAGGCAAACTCGGCGACCGCATCGATGTCTTCATCGGCAATCGCAGCAGCCCCGCGCCAAGCCGCATGGGCCCGGGCCGCCCGCAGCCAGACCAGGTCGGCGCGCAAGCCATCGACCCCGGCGGCAAAGCAGCGCTCGGTGATCTGCGCCAGCGCCGCATCGTCCAGGGCGATCCCGGCCAAGCGGTCGCGTGCCTGTTGGCAACGTTCGCGCAACTGCTGCTGGGCCGTCTCCCACGCTGCGCAGAACACCAGCGGATCGCTGTCGAAATCCAGCCGCCGCCGGATGATCTGAGCGCGTTCAGCCGGTGCAGTGTGACCGTCGAGGGCGACGTTGAGGCCGAAACGGTCGAGCAACTGCGGGCGCAGCTCACCCTCTTCCGGGTTCATGGTGCCGATCAGCACAAAGCGCGCCGGATGCCGATGGGAAATGCCGTCGCGCTCGATCAGGTTGGTGCCGCTGGCAGCCACATCGAGCAGCAAGTCCACCAAATGATCGGGCAGCAGGTTCACTTCATCGACGTACAACACGCCACCGTCGGCCTTGGCCAGCACGCCGGGAGAAAACTGCGCGCGCCCTTGCCCCAGGGCCGCGTCCAGGTCCAGGGTGCCCACCAGCCGCTCTTCGGTAGCACCGAGGGGCAAGGTGACGAACTGACCGCTGGCCAGCAGGTCCGCCAAGCCCCGGGCCAGGGTGGACTTGGCCATGCCCCGCGGCCCTTCGATCAGCACACCGCCGATTTTCGGATCGATCGCGGCCAGGCACAGGGCCAGTTTCAGGTCATCGGCGCCGACCACGGCGCAGAGCGGGAAATGGGGGGTGTGGGTCATGTTGGATATCTCATGGATGTTCGGTGGTAGGAGCTGCCGAAGGCTGCGATCTTTTGATCTTGATCTTGGTCTTTCGCTTGAGATTTAAGGGGTATGGGTAAAGATCGCAGCCTCGTTGCACTCGACAGCTCCTACGGAAGGTAGGGGCAACCCAGCGGGAATAATCCCCTCGCCACAGGTCAACCCATCACAGACATTGTGTCCCGCCTGCTGAGTAGGCACGTCAGCCATCTTCTTCTATGTCCAACAACAAATTCTCCAGCGCCTCGCGGTACTCACCCGGTTCCTGCCACATCCCCCGCTGCTGCGCTTCGAGCATGCGCTCGGTCATGTCCCGCAGGGCGTCGGGGTTGTGCTGGCGGACGAAATCCCGGGTGTCCGGGTCGAGCAGGTAGGCATCGGCCAGCAAGGCGTACTGGTGATCGTCGATCAATCGGGTGGTGGCGTCGAAGGCAAACAGGTTGTCCACCGTCGCCGCCAGTTCGAACGCACCTTTATAGCCGTGACGCTTGACCCCGTCGATCCACTTCGGATTCGCCGCGCGGGAACGGATGACGCGGTTGAGCTCTTCTTTCAGGGTGCGGATCTTGGGCAAGTCCGGCTGGCTGTGATCGCCATGGTAACTGGCCGCCGCATCACCACTGAGGGTCTCGACCGCCGCCAGCATGCCACCCTGGAACTGGTAGTAATCGTTGGAGTCGAGCAGGTCGTGCTCGCGGTTGTCCTGGTTCTGCAGCACCGCCTGCACCTGGCTCAAGCGCCGGGAGAACTGTTCCCGGGCGGCAGTGCCTTCATCGCTGGCGCCGTAGGCATAACCGCCCCAGTTCAGGTACACCTCGGCCAGATCCTCGCGGCTCTGCCACAAGCGACCGTCAATCGCGCCCTGCACGCCTGCGCCATAGGCCCCGGGCTTGGCGCCGAAGATTCGCCAGCCGGCTTGGCGCGCCGCGGCGTCTGGTTCCAGGCCCGACGCCAGCAAGGCTTCGCGCTCACTGCGCACCTTGGCTGCCAAGGGGTTCATGTCGTCCGGCTCATCGAGGGCGGCGACGGCCTGCACGGCGGCATCGAACAGGCGGATCAGGTTGGCAAAGGCATCACGGAAGAAGCCGGACACGCGCAGCGTGACATCGACCCGAGGCCGGTCCAGCAGGCTCAGCGGCAGGATCTCAAAGTCATCGACCCTTTGGCTGCCCGTGGCCCACACCGGACGCACGCCCATCAACGCCATGGCCTGGGCAATGTCATCGCCACCGGTGCGCATGGTGGCGGTGCCCCACACCGACAGGCCGAGCTGGCGCAGATGGTCGCCGTGATCCTGCAAATGCCGCTCAAGGATCAGGTTCGCCGATTGGAAACCGATGCGCCACGCCGTGGTGGTGGGCAGGTTGCGCACGTCCACCGAGAAGAAGTTGCGCCCGGTAGGCAATACGTCCAGGCGCCCGCGGCTCGGCGCACCGCTGGGGCCGGCCGGCACGAAGCGCCCGCTCAAGGCATCGAGCAGGCCGCGCATTTCCGCCGGGCCGCAGGCGTCCAGGCGTGGGGCCACGACGGATCGCAGGTTTTCAATGATGCTGCCCACCACCTCCCAACCTGGCGCGTCGAGCTGCTCCACCGCACCGTCCAGCGCCTGCTCGATCAACTGTACAGCGAACAGCTCCAGGCGCTCGCGCGTATCGCCGGTGGTGCGCCAGGGCTCGGCGCTGACCTGGCGCAAGGCCTCGGGACAGTCGCCAGTCCAGGGTTCGCCCAAGGCACAGTCCAGCGGGTCGAAACCCAGCCCGAACGCCTTGGCCAGCGCCCGCAACAGACTCGACTGCGCACCTTTGCCGTCGCCACGAGGAATGCGCAGTAACGCCAGCAACGTGTCGATGCGCAGCCGTCCGCTGGGCGACTCACCAAAAATATGCAGGCCGTCGCGGATCTGCGACTCCTTCAAGTCGCACAGGTAGGTGTCCAGGCGTGGCAGCCAGATCGCCGCATCGGCATCGCTATCGAGCGCGGCATCGAGTTGCAACTCGCGGTCGATGTGCGTCTCGCGCACCAGGTTGAGGATGTCCCGTTGCAGTTCCCGGGCACGGCGCGGATCCAGCAATTGCGCCTCGTAGTACTCGTCGGCCAACAGCTCGAGGTTACGCAGCGGCCCATAGGTTTCGGCCCGGGTCAGCGGCGGCATCAAGTGGTCGATGATCACCGCCTGGGTGCGACGCTTGGCCTGGGCCCCCTCGCCCGGGTCATTGACGATGAACGGATAGATGTTCGGCAGCGGCCCCAACAGCACGTCCGGCCAGCAGTTTTCCGACAGCCCGACGCCCTTGCCCGGCAACCATTCAAGGTTGCCGTGCTTGCCGACGTGGATCACCCCGTGGACGCCGTAGGTGTGGCGCAACCAGAAATAAAACGCCAGGTAACCGTGGGGTGGCACCAGGTCCGGGTCGTGGTACACCGCGCTCGGGTCGACCTGGTAACCCCGCGCCGGCTGGATGCCGACGAAGGTCAGGCCCAGGCGCAGGCCGGCGACCATCAAGCGTCCCTCGCGGAACATCGGGTCCTGCGCGGGCGAGCCCCAGCGCGCCAGCACCGCTTGGCGATTGGTTTCGGGCAGTGCGTCGAACAAGGCCTGGTACTCGGCAAGGGCCAGGCTCTGGTGACAGGGACGCAAGTCGAGGCTGTCCAGGTCATTACTGACCCCGCCGAGCAATTGCTGGATCAACGCGGTGCCGCTTGCTGGCAGTTCAGCCGGCAGTGGATAGCCCTCGGCCTGCAGGGCCCGCAGGATATTCAGCGCCGCCGCCGGGGTGTCCAGGCCGACGCCATTGCCGATGCGCCCGTCGCGGGTCGGGTAGTTGGCGAGGATCAGCGCCACACGCTTTTGGGCATTGGGCAAACGCGCCAGGGTGGTCCAGCGTCGGGCCAGCCCAGCGACAAAATCCATACGCTCGGGCGCGGCCCGGTAGCAGACCACGTCGCTCTGGCTGCGCTCGCTGCGCCAGGCCAGGTCCTTGAAACTGATGGGGCGGCTGATGATCCGTCCGTCCAGTTCCGGCAAGGCTATGTGCATCGCCAGGTCCCGTGGTCCCAAGCCCTGCTCGCTGGCACGCCAGCCGGGTTCGTTGTCCTGGGCGCAGATCGCCTGGATCACCGGGATGTTGCGACGAAACGGGCGCAGATGCGCAGCTTCGGGGCTGGATTGAGCGAAGCCGGTGGTATTGAGGATCACGCCCGCCGCCACTTCGTCCAACCAATCCTCTACAAGTGCAAGGCAAGCAGGCTCCTTGAGGCTGGCCACGGCAATCGGCAGCGGATTGAGCCCCGCCGCTTGCAGGCGCTGGCAGAACACGTCGATGAACGCGGTGTTCGCCGCTTGCAGGTGGGAGCGATAAAACAGCACCGCCGCCACTGGCTGCCCGGCGCTCCAGTCGGCTTGCCAATCGTCGAGGTTGGCGCTGGTTTTGCGCGGGTGATAGATGGCCGTGCGCGGCAAGGCCTGCGGCTCGGTCCACGGATAATCGCGGCCAAACCATTGGCTGCCCAGGTTGTGAAACAGATCCAGGGCATTGCCCAGCCCGCCCTGGCGCAAGAACTGCCAGAGCCGGTCGCGGTCTTCGCAGGGGACGTTGCTCAGGTCGCTGAGCTCCGGGTCCGGACGATCATCCCCCGGCACCAGGATCAGCTTCACCCCGCGCCCGGCCAACTCCATCAGGCGCTCGATACCGTAGCGCCAATAGCCGATGCCGCCATGCAGCGACAGCAGGATGACCTTGGCGTGGCGCAGCACGTCTTCGACATACAGATCCACCGAAGCGTGGTTTTGCACCTGCATCGGGTTGGCGAGGCGAAACTGCGGATAATCATCCGGCAACTGCTTCGCCGCTTCGGCCAGCAGCGCCAGGCTGGAGTCGCCGCTGCACAGGATCACCAGTTCGGCGGGGGTTTGCCCCAGGTCGGCGATGTTGTCATCCGACACAAAACCGCCGGGCTGGGTCCTGAGCAGGTGCATGGCTTAGGCGCCGAGGGCGGCGCGCAACTGCGCTTCGAGCAGCGCGGCGTCAAGCGCCTGGCCGATCAGCACCAGACGGGTGACCCGCGCTTCCTCGGCGCCCCACTGGCGGTCGAAATGCTTGTCGAAACGCGTGCCGACGCCCTGGATCAACAGGCGCATCGGCTTGTTTGGAATCGCCGCGAAACCCTTGACTCGCAGTACGCCGTGCTGGACCACCAGTTGCGTCAGCGCGTCGAGCAACAGGCTTTCGTCAGCCTGGGGCAGTTCGATGGAAATGGAATCGAAGGCGTCATGATCGTGGTCATCATCGTCGCCATCGTGGTGATGGTCGTGATGGCTGTGGCGGCCGTCGATGTGTTCTTCGGAACCGGCGCCCAGGCCGATCAGCACGTCCAGCGGCAGGCGACCGCTGCTGGCTTCGATGACCTTGACCGCCGGTGGCAGCTCTTCGGCGACCTCCTGGCGAACCTTGGCCAGGTCTTCAGGACTGATCAGGTCAGCCTTGTTGAGGATCACCAGGTCGGCGCTCGCCAGTTGGTCGGCGAACAGTTCGTGCAGCGGCGATTCGTGGTCCAGGTTCGGGTCGAGTTTGCGCTGGGCATCGACCTGGTCGGGGAAGGCGGCAAAGGTACCGGCGGCCACGGCCGGGCTGTCGACCACGGTGATCACCGCATCGACGGTGCAGGCACTGCGAATTTCCGGCCATTGGAAAGCCTGGACCAGCGGCTTGGGCAGGGCCAGGCCGGAGGTTTCGATCAGGATGTGGTCGAGGTCGCCACGCCGAGCCACCAGTTCGCGCATCACCGGGAAGAACTCTTCCTGCACCGTGCAGCACAGGCAGCCGTTGGCCAGTTCATAGACGCGGCCGTTGGCCTCTTCTTCGGTGCAGCCGATGGAACACTGCTTGAGGATCTCGCCGTCGATGCCCAGCTCGCCGAATTCGTTGACGATCACGGCAATACGCCGGCCCTGGGCGTTGTCGAGCATGTGCCGCAGCAAGGTGGTTTTACCCGAGCCGAGGAAACCGGTGACGATGGTGACGGGGAGTTTGGCCAGTGTTTTCATCGGATGCCCTTTGGCAAGGTGGCGGGCAAACGGGACGACGACCGCTGGCACAGGCGTGCGCGGAAGATTTCGCCACCGGATCACCCCGCCCGGTTGTAGTGAGAATCTGTCTCGAGGCAGGTCTCCTGGCTGACGGCGGGCCAATCTTTCGACTGGCAATTGCTGCGCCTTCCCGTGTGCCCGTTTAAAGAGAGCATGCACAGTGGCCTTGCAGAAACAGCACCGTTCACAGTTGCGGGGGCAGCCGCGGCTTGGACCGCGTTCCCTTCTTAGCTTCGGCGCATGCCGAAGAACCTCGAAGGCGCAAGGCTACGCAGGGTGTGGTGGCGGGTCAATCGCCGCAAGTAATCTGCATGACGCCGTTGTGGCGAGGGAGCTTGCTCCCGCTCGGTTGCGCAGCGACCGTAAAGAACCGGGGGCCGCTGCGCAGCCCAGCGGGAGCAAGCTCCCTCGCCACAACAGCATGCTCGCCGCGCCCCTTGTACATTGACGCCCCGCCCCCGCCCATGCTCTCCTGTGCATGGTTTGCGTAGCGGGTTCTGCTAGCTCAAATTCTGGCGTCCGAAGTTGGGCTAACAGAACCCGCTACGCAAACCACTTGTCATGGGTGCCCTTCACAGGGTGAAACGGGAAACCGGTGAATCGTGTGCTTTACTCCAAAGCCACGTCAGTCCGGTGCTGCCCCCGCAACGGTAAGCGAGCGAAGCGTCTGAACCACTGTGTCCGCGGACATGGGAAGGTGACGCTTGCAGGCCAGGCGCAAGCCCGGCCCCTCGCAAGCCCGGAGACCGGCCCATGACTCATGCATCAACAAACCCGCGGTGGGCGGGCGCTGTTCGAACCTTGGTGGGCTTTCGCCCGGGGTCTCATCGCGCTCATATCCCCCACTGAACAAGAACAGAGGGAAGCGCCATGTCGACCATCAGCAGCACCGCCCGCACCGCCAGCAGCACCACCACCCTGAGCCAACGCCTGAGCGCCGCGATCCTGGCTTCGATCCTGGGCGCGGGGCTGGTCTATTTCGCCGGTTTCTCCCACATCGAAGCGGTGCACAACGCCGCCCACGATACCCGCCACAGCGCCGCTTTCCCGTGCCATTGAGAACTGACGCCATGATCAAGCGTATCGCGCAGACCGCTGGTTTCAGCGGCTTGCTGGCCGCCCTGCTGCTGACCCTGCTGCAAAGTTTCTGGGTATCGCCGCTGATTCTCCAGGCGGAAACCTTCGAGAAGGCCCCGGCGACCGAGGTCCATGAACACGCCGACGGAGCGGCTCATACCCATGATGCCGAGGCCTGGGAGCCGGAAGACGGCTGGCAGCGCGTGCTGTCCACCACCGGCGGCAACCTGGTGGTCGCCGTGGGTTTTGCCCTGATGCTGGCGGGCCTGTACACCTTGCGCGCACCGACTCGCACCTCCCAGGGCCTGCTCTGGGGCCTGGCCGGCTATGCCACGTTCGTCCTGGCGCCGACCCTCGGCCTGCCCCCGGAATTGCCGGGTACCGCAGCGGCCGACCTGGCCCAACGGCAGATGTGGTGGATCGGCACCGCAGCGTCCACGGCGGTGGGCATTGCCTTGATCGCCTTTGGCCGGCATTGGCTGCTCAAGGTGCTGGGCGTGGCGACGTTGCTGGTGCCCCATGTCATCGGTGCGCCGCAACCCGAAGTCCACTCGATGCTGGCGCCCCAAGCGCTGGAAAGCCAATTCAAGATCGCCTCGCAGCTGACCAACGTCGCGTTCTGGCTGGCCCTCGGCCTGATCAGCACCTGGCTGTTTCGCCGTGATGGCCAAGCCCACCACGACGCATGAGCACCAGGCCGATCCTGGTGGTCGGCCTCGGCTGCCAGCGCGGCTGCCCGGCCAGCACGCTACGAGCATTGCTCGACCAGGCGTTGCTGGCCCATGGCATTGCGCTTGATCAGGTGCGAGCCCTGGCCAGTATCGACCTCAAGCGTGACGAACCGGGCCTGCTGAAACTGGCCGAACAACTGGCGCTGCCGCTGATTTGCTTCAGCGCCGAGCAGTTGGCCGAGTATCAGGAGCGGCTCAGTCACCGCTCCGAGATCGCCTTCGAACGCACCGGTTGCTACGGCATCGCCGAAAGCGCCGCCCTGGCCTTGGCCGACCAGTTGGGCACAGCGCCCGCGACGCTGCTGATGACTCGCCAAAAAGGCCCCAAGAGCACGTTGGCATTGGCGGTCGTGGCGTAAATCCCGATAATCGGCGCCCAGGATCATGAGCGATCTTCATCTGGGCGATGCTCACCTACCTTTCACAGGAGCCGGTCATGACCGTTTACTTCATCGGCGCCGGACCCGGCGACCCGGATCTCATTACCGTCAAAGGCCAGCGACTGATCCGCCACTGCGCGGTCATCATCTACGCCGGCTCGCTGGTGCCGACCGCTGTCCTTGAAGGCCATTGCGCCGAACAGGTGATCAACAGCGCCGAGCTGCATCTGGAACAGATCATCGAATTGATCAAGAGCGCCCATCTCAAGGGCCAGGACGTGGCCCGGGTGCATTCCGGCGACCCGAGCCTGTACGGCGCCATTGGCGAGCAGATTCGTTGCCTGCAGGAATTGGGCATCCCTTTCGAAATCGTCCCGGGTGTGACCGCGACCTCAGCCTGCGCCGCCCTGCTGGGCGCCGAACTGACCTTGCCGGACATCTCCCAAAGCCTGATCCTCACCCGCTACGCCGACAAAAGCCCGATGCCCGCCGGGGAAGAATTGGGCAGCCTGGCGCAGCATGGGGCGACCATGGCGATTCACCTGGGGGTCACTCATCTGGAAAAAATCGTCGACGAACTGCGGCCCCACTACGGCGCCGATTGCCCGATTGCCGTGATCCACCGGGCGACCTGGCCGGATCAGGATTGGGTGATGGGGACGCTGGACGATATCGCAGCAAAAGTACGCGCCAAGGGCTTTCGCCGCACGGCGCTGATTCTGGTGGGACGTGTGCTGGGCAATGATGTATTCAGCGAGTCTTCGCTTTACCGCGCCGGGCATGCGCATCTCTACAGGCCCTGAAGCTCAGCAAGACCCAACCTGCCCCTGCTGTAGGAGCTGCCGAGCGAAGCGAGGCTGCGATCTTTGCTCTGACACTTGGGTCTCAAGCGAAAGATCAAAAGATCAAAAGATCGCAGCCTTCGGCAGTTCCTACAGGGCGGGTGACGTTTTGCCAAGTCCCCTCGCCACAATCAGTAGTAGGCGTTTTCTTTCTGCGTGTGGTCGGTCACGTCGCGTACGCCCTTGAGCTCCGGAATGCGCTCGAGCAAGGTGCGCTCGATGCCTTCCTTCAAGGTCACGTCAGCCTGGCCGCAGCCCTGGCAGCCGCCGCCGAACTGGAGCACGGCGATGCCGTCTTCCACCACGTCGATCAGCGAAACCTGGCCGCCGTGGCTGGCCAGCCCCGGGTTGATTTCGGTTTGCAGGTAGTAATTGATGCGCTCGTTGACCGGGCTGTCGGCATTGACCATCGGCACCTTGGCGTTGGGCGCCTTGATGGTCAATTGGCCGCCCATGCGGTCAGTGGCGTAGTCGACCACCGCATCGTCCAGGAAGGCTTCGCTGAACGAGTCGATGTACGCGGTGAAGCTCTTGAGCCCCAGCGCGGTGTCTTCGGATTTTTCTTCCCCCGGCTTGCAGTAGGCAATGCACGTCTCAGCGTACTGGGTGCCGGGCTGGGTGATGAAGATGCGGATCCCGATACCCGGCGTGTTCTGCTTGGACAGCAGGTCGGCCAGGTAATCGTGGGCGGCATCGGTAATGGTAATGGCGGTCATGGAAACTCCTCGCAGGCTTGCCGGCAGTTTACGCCAATCATCGCGCCGGACAAAGTCCTAGTATTTTTGTCGGGAAAGCGCCCGGCGGCACGGAGTTTGCCACCGGGGCTGTCGATCAGAGGTTCTGGTAGCGATTCATGTCCAGCACACCGCTTTCCACAGGCTCAGTCTCCTGGATGTACTGGCTCAGGTCATGGAAGTAGTACCAGAACTGCGGGTGACTGCGACGAATGCCCCAGCGCTCGACAATCCGCTCGAACGCCGGTGCATCCTGGGCGCCTTGCATGGCCTCGACGAACGCCGGCACTTGCCCGGCCGGAATGTTGAACATGAAGTTCGGATAGCTGCTGAGCACACCCGGGTAGACCGTCAGTGTGTCCAGCCCCGGCTGGTAGCGCGCTTCTTCGCCCAGCAGGAACGCCACGTTACTGTGGGCTCGGTTGCGCAGCAGGCTGTAGACCTCCCGATGACCGCTGGCGGTTTCGATGCGCAACAGGGTCGCTTCCGGCAGTTGGTCAATCACCTTGAGCCCCGCCGCCGGGCGTGACACCAGGCGACTGAGGGCCTGTTCGGCGTTTTGCAGCGCCGGATCGATGTTCGGGCGCGAGCAGTAGGCACCGTCGCAGCGATTGATGGGGTCGGGGAACGCATTGAGCTCGCCATAACGGGCCAGCAACTGCATGGTGAAATCGCCCTTGGGGTCGCGCTCGTCAAGCTTGAGGGCGGTGGGCTTGTCATCGTCGATGGCTTCGTAATCGAGCCACATCTTGAATTTGCCGCCGGCCTGGTACCAGTCGTCAAGGTAGCCTTCCCGGGAGTCGGCCGGCATCAGGCGCAGGAAGTTCTGCTCCGCACCGTTGCGGATCAGGTCGAAATACAGCCGGGTCTGGGCCTGGTGGGACACGTTGCCGAATACATCGAAGTTTACCGCCAGTTGGTAATAAGTGCGTTCCAGCAACGGGAAGTCGAATAGCCACATCGTCTGCGGCACTTCGCCGATCAGGCCCTTGTTGACCGAGGCACTGTCGAAATGCCGGAAAATGCTCAGCAATGCATTGTCATTTCCGGCCCACAGCGTCGACCAGCTCGGCGCCGGCACATCGGCATAGGCGTCGCGGCGCAAGGCCTCATACTCGTTGCGCTTGTCCCGGTAATCGAGCCACAGGCTGACGACGCTGCCCACATCGTCGTTCTGGCCCGGCATCGCCAGCAGCGGCGTGGCCTGGCCGCGGTAGTTCGGGTCAGTGATGTACAAGTCATGTTCGGGGGCCTGGAACAATGCCCAGAAATTATCGCGGATCACGTCCGTGGCGATCTGGCCCCGGCACACCGGCCCGCGAATGAACGTGCGCACGAAATATTCGGCGTTATCGAGCATGAACTGATAGCGAGCCTGGGCCGGGATCGCTTCGAAGGTGGAAAATGGGTTGGCCCGGCGCTCCGGACCGTAGCCCGGCAACGCCGAAACCTGCCATTTGCCGCTGTAGAACAGGCTCCTGATGCGCGCCATCTTCGCCGCGCTCAAGCCGTAGGTGATGTGGGTCTTGTGCACGATCACCCCTTGCACCGGCCAGAGCCGGTAATAGATGCGGGTGCCGGGGTCATCGTTCGGACGGCGGGTATTGATCAGGTCGATCGGCTGGCCGGTAGGCGTGCGCGAACGGACCCACTGAAAAAAATGCCCCGGCTCGCCGTCCTTGAAATAGAGGTGCGCCAGGAACCAATGCTCGAACAACCAGCGGCCCACCAGGCTTTCCCGGGCGCCAGGGGCATTGAGCAGGTTTTCCCATTGCACCACCTGCAAGGCTTCGGCGGCGCTCGGGGCCAGGGCCTGCTGATCGATGGGGGCGCCTGCGGCCAGCCAGCGTTGCAGGGTCTGGTATTGCTGGTCGGTCAGCCCGGTAACGGCCAGGGGCATGCCTTCCTTGGGATGGACACCTGCGTACTCGTTGAACTGATCCGGCATCGCGCAGCTGTTTTCACGATTGAGGCCCAGCACGATCTCTTCCGGCAACTTGGCGTTGGGCTGCAGCGGCGTGCGGTGACCCAACTCGAGCATGCGCGCCATCAGGGCAGCCTGGCTGCCTTGGGCGTCAAGCACCGAATAGAAGCCCTTGCGCTGCCAGGCGCGCTGGCCGGAGGCGTCATAGAACAAGCGGGTCGGATCGGCCGCCTGGCGTCGCTCGCCGTCGTACACCGACAACTTGCTCGCTCCCCGTGCCGCGCCTTCGCCGCTGCCCAGGTTCAACTGGCAGGCGGAGTCGTAGCAGGCATGACAGGCCACGCATTTTTCCGTGAAGATCGGCTGGATATCGCGAGTGTAGGAGATCGCGGGAGCGGGACTCCCGGCGGCTGCGGTGAAACACAACAGCAGCAACAGACTGCCGAATAAGACGCGGTACGGCATGTCTCGGTCCCTAAGAGATAATCCGCCGATTCTACCGGGCCAGCATCGCCTTGCAAACATGAGCGATATTCATGCAAAAGCCCATCATGATCAAATCCTGTACAGGTTTGCTATCATCCCGGCCTTCGTAATGGTCTTTTTTCCAGGTAGTCCTATGTCCGATCGCAGCGCTCGCCTTTATCTTCTCCAGCAAGCCCTCAAGGAACGCATACTGATCCTCGACGGCGGCATGGGCACGATGATCCAGAGCTACAAGCTGGAAGAACAGGACTACCGTGGCAAGCGCTTCGCCGACTGGCCGAGCGACGTCAAGGGCAACAACGACTTGCTGGTGCTCAGCCGCCCCGACGTGATCGGTGCCATTGAAAAAGCCTACCTGGATGCCGGCGCCGACATCCTGGAGACCAACACCTTCAACGCCACCCAGGTGTCCCAGGCCGACTACGGCATGCAAGGCCTGGCCTACGAGCTGAACCTGGAAGGCGCGCGCCTGGCCCGCAAGGTGGCCGACGCCAAGACCCTGGAAACCCCGGACAAGCCGCGCTTCGTCGCCGGTGTGCTCGGCCCGACCAGCCGCACCTGCTCGCTGTCACCGGATGTGAACAACCCCGGCTACCGCAACGTGACCTTCGACGAACTGGTGGAGAACTACACCGAGGCCACCAAGGGCCTGATCGAAGGCGGCGCCGACCTGATCCTGATCGAAACCATTTTCGACACACTGAACGCCAAGGCGGCGATCTTTGCCGTGCAAGGCGTCTACGAAGAACTGGGCGTCGAACTGCCAATCATGATCTCCGGCACCATCACCGACGCCTCCGGCCGCACCCTCTCGGGCCAGACCACCGAAGCCTTCTGGAACTCCGTGGCCCACGCCAAGCCGATCTCCGTGGGCTTGAACTGCGCCCTGGGCGCCAGCGAATTGCGCCCATACCTGGAGGAGCTGTCGAACAAGGCCAGCACCCACGTCTCGGCTCACCCCAACGCCGGCTTGCCCAACGAATTCGGTGAGTACGACGAACTGCCAGCCGAAACGGCCAAGGTCATCGAAGAGTTCGCCCAGAGCGGCTTCCTGAACATTGTCGGCGGCTGCTGCGGCACCACCCCGGCGCACATCGAAGCCATCGCCAAGGCCGTGGCCGGCTATGCGCCGCGGCAGATTCCAGAGATCCCACGGGCCTGCCGCCTGTCGGGCCTGGAACCGTTCACCATCGATCGCAGCTCCTTGTTCGTCAACGTCGGCGAGCGGACCAACATCACCGGCTCCGCCAAGTTCGCCCGGCTGATCCGCGAGGACAACTACACCGAAGCCCTGGAAGTGGCCCTGCAGCAGGTCGAGGCCGGCGCCCAGGTGATCGACATCAACATGGACGAGGGCATGCTCGATTCGAAGAAGGCCATGGTGACCTTCCTCAATCTGATTGCCGGCGAACCGGACATCTCCCGCGTGCCGATCATGATCGACTCCTCCAAGTGGGAAGTGATCGAAGCCGGCCTCAAGTGCATCCAGGGCAAGGGCATCGTCAACTCCATCAGCATGAAGGAAGGCGTCGAGCAGTTCATCCATCACGCCAAGCTGTGCAAGCGCTACGGCGCCGCCGTGGTGGTGATGGCCTTCGACGAAGCCGGCCAGGCCGACACCGAGGCGCGCAAGAAGGAAATCTGCAAGCGCTCCTACGACATCCTGGTCAATGAAGTCGGCTTCCCGCCGGAAGACATCATCTTCGACCCGAACATCTTCGCCGTCGCCACCGGTATCGAAGAGCACAACAACTATGCCGTGGACTTCATCCACGCCTGTGCCTACATCCGTGACGAACTGCCCTACGCGCTGACCTCGGGCGGGGTGTCCAACGTGTCCTTCTCGTTCCGCGGCAACAACCCGGTGCGCGAGGCGATCCACTCGGTGTTCCTGCTCTATGCGATCCGCGCGGGCCTGACCATGGGCATCGTCAACGCCGGCCAACTGGAGATCTACGACCAGATCCCGGTGGAACTGCGCGACGCGGTGGAAGACGTGATCCTCAACCGCACCCCCGAAGGCACCGACGCCCTGCTCGCCATCGCCGACAAGTACAAGGGCGACGGCAGCGTCAAGGAAGCGGAAACCGAGGAATGGCGCGGCTGGGAAGTGAACAAGCGCCTGGAACATGCGCTGGTCAAGGGCATCACCACGCACATTGTGGAAGACACTGAAGAATCGCGACAGTCGTTCGCCCGGCCGATCGAGGTCATCGAAGGCCCGCTGATGGCCGGCATGAACATCGTCGGCGACCTGTTTGGCGCCGGCAAGATGTTCCTGCCCCAGGTGGTCAAGTCCGCCCGCGTGATGAAGCAGGCCGTGGCCCACCTGATCCCGTTCATCGAGGCGGAAAAAGGCGACAAGCCGGAGGCCAAGGGCAAGATCCTGATGGCCACGGTCAAGGGCGACGTGCATGACATCGGCAAGAACATCGTCGGTGTGGTGCTCGGTTGCAACGGCTATGACATCGTCGACCTGGGCGTGATGGTGCCGGCGGAGAAGATCCTGCAGGTGGCCAAGGAGCAGAAGTGCGACATCATCGGCCTGTCCGGTCTGATCACCCCGTCCCTGGATGAGATGGTGCATGTGGCGCGGGAGATGCAGCGCCAGGACTTCCACCTGCCGCTGATGATTGGGGGTGCCACCACCTCCAAGGCCCACACGGCAGTGAAGATCGAACCCAAGTACAGCAACGACGCGGTGATCTACGTCACCGACGCCTCCCGCGCCGTGGGCGTGGCGACCCAGTTGCTGTCCAAGGAGCTCAAGCCGGCTTTCGTCGAGAAAACCCGCCTGGACTACATCGACGTACGCGAGCGTACTTCCAACCGCAGCGCCCGCACCGAACGCCTGAGCTACCCCGCCGCCGTGGCCAAGAAGCCACAGTTCGACTGGAGCAGCTACCAGCCGGTCAAGCCGACCTTCACGGGCGCCAAAGTGCTGGACAACATCGATCTGAACGTCCTGGCCGAATACATCGACTGGACACCGTTCTTCATTTCCTGGGACCTGGCCGGCAAATACCCGCGCATCCTCACCGACGAAGTGGTCGGCGAAGCGGCCACTGCGCTGTACGCCGATGCCCGGGCGATGCTGCGCAAGCTGATCGACGAGAAACTCATCAGCGCCCGCGCCGTGTTCGGCTTCTGGCCGGCCAACCAGGTGCATGACGATGACCTGGAAGTCTACGGCGACGATGGCAAGCCACTGGCGCGCCTGCATCACCTGCGCCAGCAGATCATCAAGACCGATGGTAAGCCGAACTTCTCCCTGGCCGACTTCGTCGCGCCCAAAGACAGCGGCGTGACCGACTATGTCGGCGGTTTCATTACCACCGCCGGCATCGGCGCCGAAGAAGTCGCCAAGGCCTACCAAGAGGCTGGCGACGACTACAACTCGATCATGGTCAAGGCCCTGGCCGACCGCTTGGCCGAAGCCTGTGCCGAGTGGCTGCACCAGCAGGTGCGCAAGGAATATTGGGGCTACGCCAAGGACGAAAGCCTGGACAACGACGCCCTGATCAAGGAGCAATACACGGGCATCCGCCCTGCCCCCGGCTATCCGGCCTGCCCGGACCACACCGAGAAAGCCACCCTGTTCCGCCTGCTCGATCCCGAGGCCAGAGAACTGAAGGCCGGGCGCAGCGGTGTGTTCCTCACCGAACACTACGCCATGTTCCCGGCAGCGGCGGTCAGCGGCTGGTATTTCGCCCATCCCCAGGCGCAATACTTCGCCGTAGGCAAGATCGACAAGGACCAGGTCCAGAGCTACACCGCTCGCAAGGGCCAGGACTTGAGCGTGACGGAGCGCTGGCTGTCGCCAAACCTGGGTTACGACAACTAAGTTCGCAGCAATTGACTATGCTCTCCACATACGACCTTGTGTATGGAGAGCATCATGGATGAACCCAACGAAAATAAGGCGCCCACCCTCTGGCAAATGCTGCACAGCGTGGGAGCGGCGGCGTTTGGCGTGCAAAGCGGAAAAAACCGCGCCCGTGACTTCACCCATGGCAAGCCGAGCCACTTCATCATCCTCGGCATCCTGTTTACGGTGATTTTCGGGTTGGCGTTGTATGGGATCGTCAATCTGGTGTTGTACTTTGCGGGCGTATAGAACGGATCTGCAAAATATGGCCCCAGGTCCTTGCGAACCGAAACAGTCATATTGCCCGTCTCGCCAGCCTCGATCCGAGCTGCTCTAGCGCCGCCCCAGTGCATCGAGCGAAAAGACATAGCGCTCGCCATCCGGGTGGGACACCAGGCTGAAGCGCTTGAAGTCCAGGCGATAGTCCTTGGCGGGATTCATGTTCAACCACGCGCGGGCGCGGGCCGGATCGAGCGACTGCATCAGGTCGACCTGCTGGTTGTAGCCGCCATGACGCGCGAGGTCGACGCCCCGGGCGTGATCATGCAGCAGCACCATGGCCCACCCTCCCAAGCTGAAGTGCCCGGTGAACAGCACGCTCAAGCGCCCGTCGATACGGGCCTGCAGCGCCGGCCTGGAGCTGTTCATGGCGCTGAACAACACATCCTTGCCCGGCTGGCGACCCGCCTGCTCGAACGCCTGCATGGCGCCCAGGGCCATTTCATCGTTGGCCGACCAGACCAGCGCGGTCTGCGGATAGCGCTTGACCAACTGGCTCGCCTGCTCATAAGCCCTTTCGCGACTCCACTCGCCATAGACCAACTGGCGCAGATGCACTTGCGGGTGCTCGGCCAACGCCCGGAGCAGGCCTTTCTCACGCAGTTGCGCCGAAGGGGTGAGTTTCTTCCCGGAAAAGGCCAGCAGATCGAGCGTCTGCCCAGGCGCCAGCGGTCCGTATTGGCGCAACAGTTCCTTGAGCATCAGGTAACCGCTGCGCTCATCATCGGGTATCAGGCTGCCGAGCAATTCGGGAGGTGGAGTACCGTCCTGTGTCAGCAGGCGAGTCTGATCGCCGGTCAATGTGTTGTTCACCAGGAACAGCTTGACCCCACTGCCCTGCGCCAACTGCAGGATCCGCGGGGCGACATACTGCTCGTTGACCAACACCAGATAGTCCGGACGGTCTTTGGCCATGATGGCCTCGCGCGCCTGGCGAATCATCAGTTGGGGATCGCGCTCGGCATACTCCACGCGCAGCCGCAAACCCAGTCCGCTTGCCGCCGCTTGCATGAACTCGGTATAGGTGACCCAGAAGATCTCGGTGGAGTACCCCGGGTTCAGGAACACCACGCTAGGCGCAGCCGAACTGGCAGCCAGAGCATCGGACGAAGATGAAACCACATGGGCGGCCTGGGCTTGCACCCAGAATAACAGGCATAAAAGCCCCAGTAGCCTGCAGATAAACTTCGACATCCCGCCCCGCCCCAAATAATACGCCACCCAGTATAACGACCCGGGTGGCGAACGGGCACATCGGCACGAGACCTTCATGTAGCCTGCAACGGCTCGAACTTATTGATGGCTGACCCAGAACACTGCGGTGCCCACCACCAGGATGATCAGGAACAAAATGGCCCAGGCATCAACAGAACTGTCGCTTTTCCTTGCTTTGGTCGGATTGCTCATTGCATCGCCTCTTGTCGGTTTTTTAGGTGATTGCATAGGGACTCGACCACAGTTAAGACGATGATTGCCCGCACGACAAATGTGGGTTAGCCAATAATCAATCTCATTAGTCGATTTGGTTCTTTACATATACTCAAACATCACTTTTGCGCATAACTCAAAACAGGTATCTTGCACCGGCTCCTCTAGGAGCGCGCGGCCGTGCGCGCAGAATTGCCGAGGCAGAACCCGATTCCAGCGAGCCAACATGCAGCTGTTTCTGATCGGCCCAAGCCTGAGACCGAGACTTATATGTACGTATACGACGAGTACGATCAGCGGATCATCGAGGACCGCGTCAAGCAGTTCCGTGATCAGACCCGACGCTATCTGGCAGGCGAGCTGAGCGAAGAAGAATTCCGCCCTCTGCGCTTGCAGAATGGCCTGTATATCCAGCGCTTCGCCCCGATGCTGCGCGTGGCTGTGCCTTATGGCCAACTGACCTCGCGCCAGGTGCGCAAGCTGGCGCAAATTGCCCGCGACTACGACAAGGGCTACGCCCACATCAGTACCCGGCAGAACGTCCAGTACAACTGGCCGGCCCTGGAAGATGTACCCCAGATCCTGGCCGAGCTGGCCACCGTACAGATGCACGCGATCCAGACCAGCGGCAACTGCCTGCGCAACGTCACCACCGACCAGTTCGCCGGTGTCGCGGCCGACGAGTTGATCGACCCGCGCCCGTGGTGCGAGATTGTCCGCCAGTGGACGACCTTTCACCCGGAATTCGCCTACCTGCCGCGCAAATTCAAGATCGCCATCAACGGCTCGACCTCGGACCGAGCGGCCATCGAAGTCCACGATATCGGCCTGGAGACGGTCTACAACGCGGCCGGCGAGCTGGGCTTCCGTGTGCTGGTGGGCGGTGGCCTGGGACGTACGCCGGTGGTCGGCGCGTTCATCAACGAGTTCCTGCCATGGCAGGACCTGCTGAGCTATCTCGACGCAATCTTGCGGGTGTACAACCGCTATGGCCGTCGCGACAACAAATACAAGGCGCGGATCAAGATCCTGGTCAAGGCCCTGACGCCTGAAGTGTTCGCCGAGAAGGTCGAAGCCGAGATGGCTCACCTGCGTGGCGGCCAGACCACCCTGACCGAAGCCGAAGTGCATCGCGTCGCCAAGCACTTCGTCGACCCGGCTTATAAGGCCCTGGACAACCAGGACGCCGAACTGGCCGCCCTCGACAGAGAACACCCAGGCTTCGCCCGCTGGCGCACCCGCAATACCCTGGCCCACAAGAAGCCGGGTTATGTCGCGGTGACCCTGTCCTTGAAGCCGACCGGCGTCGCGCCAGGCGACATCACCGACAAGCAACTGGACGCCGTGGCCGACCTGGCCGAGCGCTACAGCTTCGGCCAGCTGCGTACCTCCCACGAGCAGAACATCATCCTGGCAGACGTTGAACAGAGCCAGTTGTTCACCCTGTGGGGCGAGCTGCGCGAGCAAGGTTTCGCCACTCCGAACATCGGCCTGCTGACCGACATGATCTGCTGCCCAGGCGGCGATTTCTGCTCGCTGGCCAACGCCAAGTCGATCCCTATCGCCGAATCGATCCAGCGTCGTTTCGACGACCTGGACTACCTGTTCGACATCGGCGAGCTGGACCTGAACATTTCCGGCTGCATGAACGCCTGTGGTCACCACCACGTCGGCCACATCGGCATCCTGGGCGTGGACAAGAAAGGCGAAGAGTTCTATCAGGTCTCCCTGGGCGGCAGCGGTAGCCGCGACGCCAGCCTGGGCAAGATCCTCGGCCCGTCGTTTGCCCAGGACGACATGCCTGACGTGATCGAGAAGCTGATCGACGTGTACATCGAACAACGTACCGAAGACGAGCGCTTCATCGACACTTACCAACGTATTGGCATCGACCTCTTCAAGGAACGCGTCTATGCAGCGAATCATTAAGAACAACGAGGTCATCGACGAAACCTGGCACCTGCTGCCCAAGGACGCGACCCTCGATGGCATCTCCAACTGTGACGACCTGATCGTGCCCCTGGCCCTGTGGCGCGATCATGCCCACGCCCTCAAGGCTCGCGACGGCGGCCTGGGCGTATGGCTGGACGCCGACGAGGAAGCCGAGGAAATCGGCGAGGACGCCAACCAGTTGCAGGTCATCGCCTTGAACTTCCCGGCCTTCACCGACGGGCGCAGCTACTCCAACGCCCGCCTGCTGCGTGACCGTTATGGTTTCAAGGGTGAACTGCGGGCGATTGGCGACGTACTGCGCGACCAGTTGTTCTACATGCGCCGCTGCGGCTTCGACGCCTTTGCCTTGCGTGCCGACAAAGACCCCTACGAAGCCCTCGAAAGCCTCAAGGACTTCTCGGTGACCTACCAGGCTGCCACTGACGAGCCGCTGCCGCTGTTCCGTCGTCGCTGAAACCGCCCCATGAAAAAGCCCTGAGCCGGGTGTACCGGTTCAGGGCTTTTTTGTGGCTGAGTGATCGATGCCCAGTCCACCTCGGAACCACTGTGGGAGCGGGCTTGCTCGCGAAGGCCGTGTGTCTGAACAGAGGATGCTGGATGTGCCGCCGCTATCGCGAGCAGGCTCGCTCTCACAGGGTTTAGTGGTGAATACCCATCCCCGAATTACCAGAACCGCTGCAGGGTCAGCCGACTCCACCAATTGAGCAGCACGCGATCCACCGAACCGCTGGCCGCCATGCCGATACGTTCCTGCAGGCTTTTACGTTCGGCGTAGTGCAGGTGGTACAACTCGGCACCCTTGGCCCGTTCGGCCAGGTACTCATCGCTGGTTTTCAACTCGTCCACCAAGCCCTTGCCCTGCGCCGCGACACCCAACCAGACTTCACCGGTTGCCACTTCATCAATGGCCAGTTGCGGGCGGTAGTTGGACACGAAGTTCTTGAACAGCTCATGGGTGATGTCCAGGTCTTCCTGGAATTTCTCCCGGCCCTTCTCGGTATTTTCACCGAACACCGTCAACGTGCGTTTGTATTCGCCGGCCGTCAGCACTTCGAAATCGATGTCGTGCTTCTTCAGCAGCCGGTTGACGTTGGGCAACTGCGCGACGACGCCGATGGAACCCAGGATCGCGAAGGGAGCGCTGATGATCTTCTCACCGATGCACGCCATCATGTAGCCGCCGCTGGCCGCGACCTTGTCGATGCAGACCGTCAACGGCACGCCGGCCTGACGGATCCGCGCCAACTGCGACGAAGCCAGGCCGTAGCTGTGGACCATGCCGCCGCCACTTTCCAGGCGCAGCACCACTTCATCCTTCGGCGTCGCCAGGGTCAGCAGCGCAGTGATTTCATGACGCAGGCTCTCGGTGGCCGAGGCCTTGATGTCGCCGTCGAAATCCAGCACGAACACCCGGGGCTTGGCCGCCGGCTTGTCCTTGTTTTTCTTTCCGGCCTTTTCAGCCTTGCCCTCGGCCTTGCGCAGGGCCTTGAGCTGATCCTTGTCCAGCAGCGTCTGTTCCAGGCGCTCACGCAGCCCTTTGTAGAAATCGTTGAGTTTGCTCACCTGCAACTGGCCGGTCGACTTGCGTCGCCCCTTGCTGCGCAGCGCCGCAAAACTGGCCAGCACCACCAGGATGGCGATCACCAACGTCACGGTCTTGGCCAGGAAACCGGCGTACTCGATGAAAAACTCCACAGCAACTCCTTAAATGCAATGCGCCACTGAACGCAGGCGCGTAACGGCCCCAGCATACCCATGCGCCTGCGTCGCGACCAGCCATGAAACCGCTGGTTACCTAAACGCGAGCGAGACAGGGCAAGGCTGCAACGGGCATTTCAAACAAGCGTATGTTTTTTCATTGACAGCTCACCGCCATCCCCATAACCTCGCCAAACCTTCAACGTACCGGGATGACGCGGACGTGGGCAGTATCTATCTGATTCGACATGGCCAGGCCTCCTTTGGTGCGGACGACTACGATGTCCTTTCGCCCAATGGCGTGCGCCAGGCGCAAGTGCTCGGCGGCCACCTGGCGCAGCTCGGTGTCGTATTCGATCGCTGCCTCTCGGGTGACCTGCGTCGCCAACAGGATACCGCCATCGGCGCGCTGGGCCAGATGTCCGCCGCCGGGTTACCGGTTCCCGGGCTGGAAATCGACGCCGCGTTCAACGAGTTCGATGCCGACGCGGTCATTCGCGCCCTGCTGCCGGACATGCTCCCCCAGGAACCCGAGGCGCTGCATATCCTGCGCAACGCTGCGCAGAACCGCGCCGAATTCCAGCGCATCTTCGCACTGATCATCGAGCGCTGGCTCAGCGGTCGATATGACCCGCCGGGCCTGGAAAGCTGGCAGGGTTTCGTCGAACGGGTCCAGGCGGGCCTGCAGCGCATCCTGGAGCAAGCCGACAACACCCATAAGATCGCCGTGTTCACCTCCGGCGGCACCATCACCGCCCTGCTTCACCTGATCACCCAGATACCGGCCCCACAGGCCTTCGAACTGAACTGGCAAATCGTCAACACCTCGCTCAACCACCTGAAATTCAGGGGCCGCGAGGTGGCCCTGGCTTCCTTCAACAGCCATGCCCACCTGCAACTGCTGAAGGCCCCGGACCTCATCACCTTTCGCTGAGTCCGGATTACTGTAGACCCTTGCTGTACCACCCAAATAAGGATCGAAACCATGACCTCCGTAGCCGACGTCGTACAAGCCATGAAAGCCAAGTTCAACCCAGCCGCCGCTGCCGGCCTGGACCTGGTATTCGGTTTCCGCATCGACGATACCAAGAACTTCTCGCTGATCGTCAAGGACAGCACCTGCGAACTGCAGGAAGGTGAAAACCCGGACGCCCAGGTGACCCTGGTGATGGACGGCGAAACCCTGCAAGGCATCGTCGACGGCAGCACCGACGGCATGCAGGCGTTCATGGGCGGCAAGCTGCGCGCCGAAGGCGACATGATGCTGGCCATGAAACTGTCCGAGCTGTTCCCAGCCTGAGATTGAGTTCGCCTTCTTCGCGAACCTTTTGATTGCAAACGAATCCCGCCCCCGTGGCGGGATTCGTGTTTTTACCCCACCTGATTCTGCGTTGCACTCACAACCTTGACCCCTGTCAGTTCCCGCTCATCCTCCAACCGCTAACGTAGCGCTTCCATCAAGCCAGGGACGGCTCATCGGGAGCCGGCGCCTGCTCATCTCACGGAAGAGACTCATGCCCACACTGAAAATCATTTTGCTGTCGAGCGCCTTCAACGGCCTGACCCAACGCGTCTGGCTGGACCTGCGCGAGGCCGGCTATCGCCCCAGCGTCGTGCTGTTCACCGATCCGGACTCGGTCTGCCGGCAAATCGAAGAAAGCGGCGCCCACCTAGTGATCTGTCCGTTTCTCAAGGACCGCGTTCCCGAGCAGTTATGGCGCAACCCGCGGCGCCCGGTGGTGATCATTCATCCCGCAATTGTTGGCGACCGCGGCGCCAGCGCCCTGGACTGGGCGATCACTCGGCAGCCCGAGCGCTGGGGGGTCACGGCGTTGCAGGCGGTAGAGGAGATGGACGCCGGCCCAGTCTGGGCCACTTGCGAATTCGACCTGCCCCAAGGCCTGCGCAAATCCGAGCTGTATAACGGCCCGGTCAGCGATGCGGCCATTCGTTGCATCCGCGAGGTCGTGGAAAAATACCTCGACGGTTTCATCCCGGTGCCACTGGACTATGGCCGTCATGACGTGGTCGGACGCCTGCAACCGAACATGACCCAGGCCCATCGCACCTTCAGCTGGCACGACAGCACCGGCTTCATCAAACGCTGCATCGATGCCGCCGACGGTCAACCCGGAGTGCTGGCAAGCCTGGCCGGCGAGCAGTTTTACCTGTACGACGCCCATCCGGACGTTCGTCACGGCCTGCCCGGCGAACTGCTGGCGGTGCGTGACGATGCGGTGCTGGTGGCGACAGGGGATGCAAGCCTGTGGATCGGCGCCCTGCGCCGCAAGCCGCAGCCCGGCGAACAGACCTTCAAGCGTCCGGCGCGCCATGTACTGTCGAACCGCCTCGAAGGCGTCCCGGTGCTCGACGGTTCCCTGGCCCGCCAGCCGTTCAGCGATGAGCCTTACCAGCCCATTCGCTACCGCGAGTGCGGCCATGTGGGGGAGTTGACGTTCGAGTTCTATAACGGGGCGATGAGCACTGAGCAATGCCAACGCCTGGTGGCGGCATTGCGCTGGGCCAAGTCCCGGGACACCCAGGTGCTGTTGATCCGCGGCGGGCGCGGCAGTTTTTCCAACGGCGTGCACCTGAATGTTATCCAGGCCGCCACCGAACCCGGGCTGGAGGCCTGGGCCAACATACAGGCCATCGATGACGTTTGCCTTGAGTTGTTCAACGCACGGCAACTGGTGGTCAGCGGCCTGACGGGTAACGCCGGGGCCGGCGGTGTGATGTTGGCCCTGGCAGCCGATATCGTCCTGGCGCGCCGTGACATCGTGCTCAACCCGCACTACGCGACCATGGGCCTGTACGGTTCTGAATACTGGACCTACAGCCTGCCCCGCGCGGTTGGCCCGGACATGGCCTGGAAACTCACCCAGGACTGCCTGCCGATCAGCGCCCTCCAGGCGTTGCGCTATGGCATGGTCCAGGAGATCGGACCGCGCTGCCCCGACGAGTTCGGCCTGTGGCTGCTGCAACGGGCCAACGGTGCGCTGCTCGATCCGACCTATGAAAGCATCCGGGCTCGCAAGGCCGAACGGAGCCTGTCAGCGATTCAGGCGTGCCGCGATGGTGAGCTCGCACAGATGCGACATGACATGGTGGACAATCGCCATGGCTTCGCCGACAAGTGCCGTGGTTTCGTCTTCAAGCACAAGGCCTGCCGCACGCCAGAACGCCTGGTCGCCCCTTGGGCGCGAACAGCACAGGCCCAAGCCGTCCAATAATGCGCGGTATCGGGGAGGCGCGGCAGCTCTTACAATGCCCGCTTCCCCCGCATCGGCCTGAACATGGACATCGACCTCGCCCGCACCTTCCTGGAAATCGTCCGCCACGGCAGCCTCGCTGCGGCCGCCGAAAAGCTGCACGTGACCCAGACGGCGATCACCGCCCGGGTCCAGAAGCTCGAAAGCCAGCTCGGCTGCGCGCTGTTCGTACGCAACCGTGCCGGCGCGCGCTTGACCAGCGACGGCGAGGCGTTCGTGGTCTACGCCAACCAGCTCGTGCAGACCTGGGAAGCGGCCCGCCGGGACCTGCCACTGCCCGAGGGCTATCGCAACGTCTTGCACCTGGGGGGCGAGGTCAGCCTGTGCAATCCCTTGATGCTCGCCTGGGCCGGCGAGCTGCGCCAGAAAATTCCCGGTCATGCCCTGCGCATGGACATCCGCGACGGCGAGAAACTGCTGCAACAGCTGGAGCTGGGTCTGCTGGACGCGGCGGTGGTGTATCAACCCGAATACTGGCCGCGCCTGCAGGTAGAACAACTGCTGGAAGAAAAACTCATCCTGGTACGCCTGGCCACTCGTCCCGAGCCCTACGCGTACATCGACTGGAGTGCTGATTTCCGTCGCCAACACGACACCGCGCTACCGGACAAGGCCAAGGCCGCCGTGGCCTTCAACCTCGGCCCGCTGGCCCTGCAGTACATCCTGGAAAATGGCGGCAGCGGCTACTTCCGCACCCGGGTCGTGCAGAGCTACCTGGACAGCGGCATCCTGGAACGGGTGCCCAAGGCACCGGAGTTCAACTACCCCACCTATCTGGTCTACTCCCGCGATCGGGATTCAGCGGCGTTGCAGCAAGCGTTCGAGGTATTGCGAGAAATCGTCAAGACCGGCAGCGACTGGTCGCAGCGCTGGGACCCACTGACCTGACAATCGGTGAGGCAAGACTTGCCTGGAATGAGGACCTGTCGTGGCGAGGGAGCTTGCTCCCGCTAGGTTGTGGTAGGAGCTGCCGAAGGCTGCGATCTTTTGATCTTTCGCTTGAGGTTCAAGTGTTCGGGCAAAGATCGCAGCCTCGTTGCACTCGACAGCTCCTACGGCCCAGCGGGAGCAAGCTCCCTCGCCACAAAAGCCCTTCGCACTACCGCTGCATCTGATCCACGATCTCGTCCTTGACCAGCAATCGCTTCTTCTTGAGCGTCTCCAAAGCATCGTCGGACAGCGCGCCGGTGGACGGTTTTTCGGCTTCGACCACCTCGGCATCAAGTTGGGAGTATTTTTGAAGTAACGAGTCGAGCCTTGGATTCTCGCTGCGTTTTTGCTGGATGTGGTCTTTTGTGCATTTGAGATCCTGGCACAAATCGTGGGACACCGGCATGGAACACCTCCTTCGATGGGTCGGTGGCAGACGCCCTTGCGGCGCCCGTCGATTATCAGGATGGCCTCCTCGACAGGGTTCTGTCGACCGCCAATCCGACCAGCGGAGACCGTTCGTCGTACCGGATCGATTGGCGATCAAACCTTTGCCGGTGCGTCGCCCTCCATTGAACAGAGGCGACAAGAATCGCTCGTTCAACCTGTGTGGAGACTTACCTATGGACAGATCTACCCTGCGTCAACTCGGCCTGGCAGTTGCCTTGAGTAGCAGCATGGGCATGGCATGGGCCGCGACTTCCAACGACTTTGTCGACAACGCGGCGGCCGGTGGCATTGCAGAAATCGAGACCAGCAAACTGGCCTTGGAAAAAAGCCAATCGGCGGACATCAAGGAATTCGCCAACAAGATGATCGCCGACCACACCAAGGCCAACGAAGAGCTGAAAGCCCTGGCGCAAAAACATGACATCGAAGTACCCGACGACACCACGCTGGTGAAGCAGGCCAAGGAGAAAATTCTCGACATGCGCGACGAATCCTTCGATGCAGCCTACGCCGACAACCAGGTCAAGGCCCACGAAGAAACCATCGCCCTGTTCAAGAAAGAAGCCGAGACCGTCACCGACGACAAGAAGGCTGGCAATACCGAACTCAAGGCGTTCGCCCAGAAGATGCTGCCAGACCTGCAACAGCACCTGGAAGCCGCCAAGAAACTTCAGGCTGCGCATCCAAGCAAGTAGCGAAATATAAAAAGCCCCGTTCTAAAAAGAAAACGGGGCTTTTTATAGGCTAGCCACCATCGGTGTCGATATCAGCGTCAGTATCCTCGCCAGATTTCGGCCGATCCGGATCAGGCTTGAACCCGGGGCTGAAGGTGTTGTCATTGTCCCGATGACGATTCTTCTGATCGACCTCCGTGGCGGCGCTCTGAGCCTGGTCCGTCCCGGCAGGGCGGACTGGCTGGGTGTTTGCTGGATCGTCGTTCATAGGCACCTCGTTCATGGCAGGGCCGGATGGATGACCGGTCTTGAACATTCGAAGGTGACGCAACGGCTTCGGTTCCATTTGTTTGCTGCGCGGCGATCAGCCACCGAGCACGTTCCTCACCATCCGGGTCAGCGCGTCCGGGCCGTAGGGTTTGCTCAACAAATGGGTATCGGGGCTCAGTTGATGGTTGCGGGAGATGATGTCCCGGGTATGCCCCGAGGTGAACAGCACCGGGACCGGCGGTTTCTGCACCTTGGCCCAGGCGGCCAGGTCGGAGCTCTTGATCAGACCGGGCATGACCACGTCGGTGAAGATCAGGTCGACCGAGATGCCTTCCATTAGCAACTTCATCGCCTCATCGCCGTTGGCGGCCGTGAGGGTCCGATAACCGGACTGCTCCAGCAGTTCCACCGACGCGCTGCGCACCTCTTCGTTGTCCTCCACCACCAAAATCGTCTCTTGCCTGCCGGACTGAAGCACGTCGTGTTGCTTGGTTTCCCCCGCTTCGGGCGCAAGGCTTCGAGGGAAATACATCCGTACTCGCGTGCCCTCGCCCAAGTCACTGGAGATCTCGATATGGCCGCCACTCTGCTTGACGAACCCGAACACCATGCTCAGTCCAAGCCCGGTGCCCTGGCCATCGGTCTTGGTGGTGAAAAACGGTTCGAACACCTGCTTCAGGATGTCGGGCGGCATGCCGGCACCGCGGTCGATCACCGACAGCCGGACATAGTCGCCGGCCGAGATCCCCTTGCCGGCACAGAACGCTTCATCGAGCGCGATGTTCTCCCCGATCAGGCGGATGATGCCCTCGCCGCCCATGGCATCGCGAGCATTGATCGCCAGGTTCAACAGGGCGTTTTCCAATTGATTGCGATCGACGTGGATGCACCAGGGCTCCTGGGGCAGGCTCATTTCAATCTGGATGGTTTCGCCCAAGGCCCGTTGCAGCAGTTCACCCATGCCATCGTAGATGCGTCGCGGGTTGTAGACCGCCGGTGACAATGGCTGGCGCCGGGCAAAAGCCAGCAATTGCGATGACAACTTGGCGCCCCGCTCCACGGCTTCGATGGAGGCACTGACCCGCCGCTGCACGTTGGCGTTATCCGGCTCGTGGCGAGCCAGCAAGTGCAGGTTGCCGGCAATCACTTGCAGCAAGTTGTTGAAGTCATGGGCCACGCCGCCAGTGAGACCGCCAATGGCCTCGAGCTTTTGCGACTGACGCAACTGCTCTTCCGCTGCCAGCCGCGCCTGCACCTCGTCGGCGACTCGCTGTTCCAGGTCGCGGGTGAATTTGAGCAGCGACGCTTCGGCTGTCTTGCGTTCATTGATGTCAATCAGCACACCTGGAAAACGCAGGGGCTTGCCCGTGGCATCGAATTCGCAGCGACCGCTGGCCAGCACCCACAGGTAATCACCGCCCACGCCGCGTACCCGATATTCAGCGCTGTAGGGGATGCCCGTGCGCAAGGTCAGTTCGACCCGCTGGTTGACCTCTTCGAGGTCATCGGCGTGGATGCGCTGGCGGGCAATTTCCATGGGCAGTGCGTCCAGCGAACAGTCTGGCGGGTAGTTGAAGGTACGGGCGAAACGCTCATCGCCCGACAGCGTGTCGGCCTGGATGTCCCAGACGAACGACCCCAGCAACGGTCCGGCCGAGAGGGCCAACTGGATGCGTTCATTGACGGCTCGGTAACTGCGTTCGGCCTCTTGCCGGGCGCGCTCGGTCAACACGTGCTCGGTGGTTTCCACCACAATCGCCAACACGCCCGCCGGGGACTGGTCGTCATCGGGCACCGGGCTGTAATAGAGGTCCATCCACACATCTTCAGGCTTGCCATCGCGCAGCAGGACCAGCTCTTTGCTGCGGTAGGACAAGGTGCCACCGGCCAGGCAGACGTCCAGCACATGTCGATTGAACTCGGCGACCTCCGGCCAGCCCAACTCCACCGCGCACCCCAGCAGGTAAGGATGGCGGCCACCAGCGAACTCGGCATAGGCATCGTTGTAGATCATGAAGCCCTGACGGCCCCACAACATCACCATCGGCAGGGGCGAAGCCAGCAACAATTGGACGGCGCTGCGCAGGCTGGCGGACCAGTGCTCGATGGCGCCCAACTCGGTCCTGCTCCAATCGAACGCCCGGATACGCCCGGCCATTTCACCGCCCCATCCAGGGCACCCGTGATTTTGGGATAGAAACTGCATGGTCAATTCTGAACCTCAAAACGCCTGCAGGGAGTCGGCAGACACAAATCCCTTGCGATCAGAGCTTCGAGCGCTGGGTTGGCGTTTGGTTTCATGCGCACGATCCCTGTGGCCAGAGATTACTCCTGCTTGGCCCTGTAGGAGCTGGCGAAGCCTGCGATCTTTTGATCTTGATCTTTCGCTTGCGACTCAATTGCCTGGGACAAGATCGCAGCCTCGTTGCACTCGACAGCTCCTACACATCTCCTCGCCACGGGGGGTAGTGTTGTCTAGCGGAAATCACGGCTATGCACCTGGATACCCGCCAACAACTCGGTCAGGTCGCTCAGGCGCCCGGCGATCAAGTGGCGGACCTCGCCGACGCTTTCCCAGCGCCCGTCGACCCTGAGCAATTGCGAGCCTACCAAGGTCTTGCGCTGGCGCTCGGCCAAGTCGCGCCAGACCACCACGTTGAGGTTGCCGAATTCATCTTCCAGGGTGACGAAGGTCACACCGCTGGCCGTGCCCGGGCGTTGGCGGCCGGTGACAAGGCCGGCGACGCTGACGTTGCGGCCATGCTCCACCGCCTGCAGCTCCCGTGAGCTGCGGCAGCGCCGGGCGCGCAGTTCGGGGCGCAACAGGGCCAGCGGATGAGGGCCCAGTGTCGTGCCGAGCGTAGCGTAATCGGCAAACAGGTTTTCCCCCAGCGTGGGTTTTGGCAGGGCCACGGGGGGTTCCTCCTGGCTGGGCAAACCGGCGAACAAACCCAGTTGCTTCTGCACCCCGGCCACTTCCCAGCGGGCACGATGACGATCACCGGCCAAGCCCTGCAAGGCGCCCGCGTCGGCCAGTTGCGCCTGGGCCCGGGCATCGAGCTGCGCGCGCTCGCCCAAGTCGGCCACGTCGCTGAAGGGCCGATGCTGGCGGGCCGCTTCGATACGACGGGCATCCTCTTCGCGAAAACCCTTGACCATGCGCAGCCCCATGCGGATCGCTGGTTGTCGGCCCTCCATGGGTTCGAGACTGCAATCCCAATCGCTGGCGCGCACGTCCACCGGGCGGATCGACAGTTGATGCCGGCGGGCATCCTGGAGGATCTGGTCCGGACTGTAGAACCCCATGGGCCAACTGTTGATCAAGGCACAGGCGAACGCCGCCGGTTCGTGGCATTTGAGCCAACTGCTGGCGTAGGTCAGCAAGGCGAAACTGGCGGCGTGGGATTCGGGAAAACCGTAATTGCCGAAGCCTTTGATCTGTTCGAAGATTTGCGCGGCGAATTCAGCGGTATAGCCGTTTTTCTTCATCCCCTGCGCCAGGCGTTCCCGATGGGGCTCCAACCCACCGTGACGTTTCCAGGCAGCCATGGAGCGACGCAACTGGTCGGCTTCACCTGGGGTGTAATCGGCCGCGACAATGGCGATCTGCATGACCTGCTCCTGGAACAAGGGGACACCCAGGGTGCGGTTGAGCACTTCTTCCAGCGCTTCAGAGGGATAAGTCACCGCCTCTTCTTTGTTTCTGCGCCGCAGGTATGGATGCACCATCCCCCCCTGGATCGGCCCGGGCCGCACGATCGCCACTTCGATGACCAAATCGTAGAACGTCTGGGGTCTCAGCCGAGGCAACATCGACATCTGCGCCCGGGACTCGATCTGGAACACACCGATGGTGTCGGCGCGACTGATCATCTCGTAGGTCGCCGGATCCTCCTGGGGCAACGACGCCAAGGCATAGCGCTGCCCCCGGTAGTGCTCGATCAGGTCGAAACAGCGACGAATCGCACTGAGCATGCCCAGGGCCAGGATGTCCACCTTGAGCAACCCGACCGCGTCCAGGTCGTCCTTGTCCCACTGGATGATGGTGCGTTCGGCCATGGCGGCGTTTTCCACCGGCACCAGGGTGTCCAGGGGCTGCTCGCAAATCACGAAGCCGCCAGGGTGCTGGGACAAATGCCGGGGAAAACCGATCAGTTGCTGGGTCAGGCCCAGCACTCGGCGCAACACCGGGCTGTCCGGGTCGAAGCCGCCTTCACGCAAGCGCTCCACTGGCGGCGCCTCGTCGCTCCAGCGGCCACAGCAATCGGCCAGGGCGTTGACCTGATCCGTCGGCAAGCCCAGGGCCTTGGCCACATCGCGCACCGCCCCGGCGCCGTGGTAACTGCTGACCACCGCCGTCAACGCCGCTCGATGACGACCGTAGCGCTGGAACACGTACTGCAGCACTTCCTCGCGACGCTCATGTTCGAAATCGACGTCGATGTCCGGCGGCTCGTTGCGCTCCCGGGACAGGAAGCGTTCGAACAACAGGTTGGTAAGGCTGGGATCGATCTCGGTGATACCCAGGGCGTAGCACACCGCCGAGTTGGCCGCCGAACCACGCCCCTGGCAAAGGATATGGCGGCTGCGGGCGAAGCTGACGATGTCCTGTACGGTGAGGAAATAGCTGTCATAACCCAGCTCGGCGATCAGGCTCAGCTCCTTGTCGATCTGTGCCCGCACTTTGTCTGTCACGCCATCCTTCCACCGCTCGCGCATGCCGCGCTCGGTCAGTTCCCGCAGCCAGGACGCCGGATCATGCCCCTCGGGCACCAACTCGCGGGGGTATTGATAGCGCAGTTGACCCAAGTCGAAGGTGCAACGCCGGGCGATGTTCAGGGTTTCGTCGAGCAAGGCCCGCGGGTAGAGATCGGCCAGAGCCTTGCGGCTGCGCAAGTGACGCTCGCCGTTGGGGTGCAGGCGCTGGCCGGCCTCGGCCACCGGGACGTGGTGACGGATGGCGGTCATGGTGTCCTGCAAGGCACGACGGCCGCGCACGTGCATGTGCACATCACCACTGGCCACGGCTGGAAGATCCAAGCGCTCGGCCAGCGCCAACGAGTCTGCCAACCGGCGGCGGTCGTCCTGTGCGCAATGCAACTGGACCGTCAGCCATAGGCACCCGGCAAAGATCGACCGGAGCCAACGGCCGTGCTCCTCGGCGTCTTTGCCCTCGGCTATCCACAACGCCAGCAGCCCCGGCAAGGGCTGGTCGAAGTCCTCTCGCACGATGCGATAGTGACCCTTCTCGCTGCGACGCCGGGCGCGGGTGATCAGCCGGCACAAGGCTTGATAGCCCTGCAGGTTTTCCACCAGCAACACCAGCTTCGGGCCGTTTTCGACCTGGATTTCGCTGCCGATGATCAGTTGCAGCTCCAGCTCCCTGGCCGCCTGCCAGGCCCGGACGATTCCGGCCAAAGTGCATTCGTCGGTGATCGCCAGGGCCTGATAGCCCTGCTGTCTGGCGCGACGGCACAGCTCCAGGGCACTGGAGGCTCCGCGCTGGAAGCTGAAGTTCGACAGGCAATGCAGCTCGGCATACTCAACGCTCATGCGAACCAGCCCTGCAGCCACAGCGGCCCGCCCTCGCCCACCGGTCGATAGGCCCAGCCTCGTTGTCCGTTGCGGGTTTCGACCAGGTAGTAGTCGCGGCGTACATCGGCACCGTCCCACCAGCCAGTCTCGATGCGTTCCGGGCCCATGAGGATTCGCGCCTGGCTGTCCGGCAGCACCTGGGCCTCATTCAGCAGCCAGCCGGGACGTTGCACGCCAGCGCGCACCGGACAGGCCTGGGGCCGGGGTTGGGCCGTCATTTGCCAGGCGCATTCAGGTCGATGGTCATCGCGAAACCCCAGGCCCTGCACCGCGTCATCCCCCAACCGCGCCCGCAGCCGTTCGCGCAGTTGCTCCCAGGGCAAAGACTGTTGTGGGCGCTCGTCGAACAGCTCCAGGCGCTGGGGCACGAAACTCGGCAGGTCCTCGGCACACAAGCGAAAACCCCGTACCGGGGCCGCGACCTGCACCTGCTCCAAGCGACCGCGGGCCAGTTCGAAAAGCATCGCAGGATCCCGTTCGGCGCTGAGCAGGCCGACCTTGATCAGCGTGTCCGGCAAACCGGCGTGCTCCAGGTGCAGGTCGAAGCGCTGCACGCCGCTGTCGCGTCCGCACAGGAAGGCCGACAGGTCACCGGTCAAGCGGCGCAATGGGAACAGCAGCGCCTGATGGGATTGCACGTCATAGTTGAGTTCGATGCGCACATCGAAACGGTCTGGCGGCAGGTAGAACGACAGCGCCAGGGTGCGACTGCCCGTCAACGCGTCGAGGTGCTTGAGCACCTGGGCCTCGAAACGCCGTGCCAGGGTCTGCCGGGGCAAGGCCTGGACCTGGCTCAGGCGGCGCAGGCCCATGCGCGACAGCGCCGTGGCGACCTCGGGTTCCAGGCCGATCCGCTCCACGGGCATGTCTCCCAGGCATTGTTGCAAGGTCTCGGCGTCGGGCACCACCAGGGCGTCATAGGCATTGGCCAACACCCGCGCCGCCACCGGATTGGGGGCTGCGACGATGCGATGACGAAAGCCCAGCTCGGTCAGCTCGGCCCGCAAGCGCGCCTCGAACACCGGCCAGGGTCCGAACAGGCCCAGGCTCGACTCGATCTCGAACAGCAGTGTACGCGGGTAATGCAAACTGACCTGGGAGCTGAAACGGTAGGCCCAGGCTGCCAGGAACTGTTGCCAGTGTTCGATTTGCGCCACGTCGTATTCGGCGGTGGCAAAGCCTTTGCTCAAGGCCTGGGCGGCGGTCATGGTCTGGCCGGGACGCAAGCCCAGGGCCCGTGCCGGCGCATTCACCGCTTGCAGCACCCGACGCTGGGCCGGACCGGTCAGCAATGCCAGGGGCTGGTCGGGATCGGGGCGCTGACGCAGCGCGGCGTCCAGCGCCAATTGCGGGAAGAGAATACAGACCCAGCGCATCGCAACCTCAATGCCCGGTTTGTGGGGCGAGCGTGGCAAAGGCAATCGGCGCCGAACGGGCCAGCCCGCCCCGACACTTGAGCACGCGCAATTGCGCCGGCCGGGTATCGATGGCGATGCGCAGAGCCGCCGGCGACGGGTTGATGGCTTCCTGGATCGAGCGCCAGGCGAACGCCAGGGTCTGGCCGGTTTCCGCTGCCACTTGCAAGCGGCGCAAGGCCCGGTCATCCGCCTGGTGGGGCCAGCACAGGACCGCGCCACAACTGCCCGAACGCAGGCATTGTTCGGTGGCCCACAGGGCATCGCGTTCATCGGCGCGGATCACCGACAACTGTTGCAGGTCGATGCCAGCGTTCTGCCAGGCCTGGGGATAGGGCACGAACGGTGGTGCCACCAGCACGATCCGCTCCCCCGCCGCCGACAGCCGCGCCAGGGTCGGCCACACCAGTTGCAACTCACCCACGCCCGGCGCGGCGATGAGCAGTTCCGTCAACGCCGCTTCCGGCCAGCCACCACTGGGCAACGCCGCGTCCAGTGCCCCATGGCCGGTGGGTTGCGGGCTGGCGGCTGGCGGCGCAGGCCGGCCCTTCCAGACCTGGCCGCCGTTGAACAGCGTGTCCAGCGCAACGACAGCGCCCATCAGCCTTGCCTCACCAAGCCACAGAACACCCCTTCTATCGCCAGGTCCTGGTCGGCCTCGACGATGATCGGCTGGTAGGCCGGATTGCGCGGCAGCAAGCGCACCCGCTCGCCGATGCGCTCGAAGCGCTTGATGGTGACTTCGCCGTCCAGGCGCGCCACGACAATCTGGCCGTTGGCGGCCTGCGGCGTGCGCTGCACACCCACCAGGTCACCGTCGAGAATGCCGTCCTCGATCATCGAATCGCCCTGGACCCGCAGCAGGTAATCCGGCGCCTTGGTAAAAATCGCCGGGTCCAGCATCAGTCGGCTGTGGACCTCGGCGTCGGCGCCGATCGGCAGCCCGGCGGCCACTCGCCCCAGCACCGGCACGTCCAGCAGCTCGGGCCGTGGTGGTTGGTTCAGCAAGCGAATGCCCCGGGCCTGGTGCGGATTGACCTCGATGAAACCGGCTTCGGTCAGCGCCAGCACATGCTTGCGCGCCACACTGCGGGAGGCAAAACCGAACGCCTCGCTGATTTCAGCGAGGCTGGGAGGCTGGCCCTGATCGGCGATGCGTTCGCGGATGAAAGTCAGGATGGCGGTACGGCGGGGGGTGAGAGTCGTCATGGAGTACATTTGTACTCTTTCGGGATTTTTCTGACAAGCGCCGCCAGTCAGTTCACAGGTGAAACGACCGCCGCATCGCGAGCAGGCTCACTCCCACCGGGTTTAGTGGGATATGGCGAGCCTGAACTGTGTAGGAGCTGTGTAGGAGCTGACGAGTGCAACGAGGCTGCGATCTTGCCCCGGACAATTGAGTCGCAAGAGAAAGATCAAAAACAAAAGATCGCAGGCTTCGCCAGCGCCTATAGAGCCCAGCGGGAACAATCCCTGGCCACAGGTTTTCTCAGCCCAAACAGATGTGTTTGCTCAGGGCAACAGCAGTCCCTGCTCCCGCTCGCACAACTGCACCACGTAATCCCACAGCACCCGCAGTCGTACGGACTTGTGCAGTTCGCGGCGAGTGCTGATCCAGTAGCTGCGGCGGATGGTTTCGTCCGGCAGCAGCGGCACCAACGTCGGGTCGCCACTGGCCATGTAGCACGGCAGCACGGCGATCCCAAGGCCCGAGCGCGCGGCCTGTTGCTGGGCGATGACGCTGGTGCTGTGGAACACCACGCGGGGGTTGCGGCAAAAGCTGTTGAGGAACATCAGTTCCTGGCTGAACAGCAGGTCGTCGACATAGCCGATCCAGGCATGACGGGCCAGGTCCTCGCGGCTGCGCAGCGCTGGCGAGCGGTCCAGGTAGGCCTGGCTGGCGTACAGCGCCAGGCTGTAGTCGGTGAGTTTGCGGGTGACCAGCAGGTCGGCCGCCGGGCGTTCGAGGTGGATGCTGATTTCCGCCTCACGGTTGAGGATGCTGACAAATCGCGGCACTGCCACCAGTTCCACTTCCAGCCCCGGATAGCGCTGGAACAACCCGTCCATGCGACTGGCGAGGAACATGATGCCCAGCCCCTCGGTCACCCCCAGGCGGATCTTGCCCAGGGGCGCACTGGACTGGGTGATGTCCTCCTGGGCCAGCAACGCTACGTTCTCCATGGCTTCGGCGTGCTTGAGCAGCGTCTCGCCCGCCGGGGTCAACTCATAGCCCTGGGCATGCTGGACAAACAGCGCGGTGCCCAGGCTTTTCTCGATGGCCTCGATGTGCCGGGCCACGGTGGCGTGGGTAGTGTTCAGGCGCCGTGCAGCCGTCAGCAAACGGCCGCTGCGTTGCAGTTCCAGGAAATAGCGCAGGTCATTCCAGTCGAACATGAGGCGATCCTTGAACACGCCTGAAGGCATGACTGTTTATAAACGCACAGCCGCTGCGCAAAAACTAACATTCTTTTGACGAAAACTAACAACTAGGATGGATCCCACAAAAACAAAAATGAGGTCGCGAATGCAACCTGTCGTCGATGAATACGATTATGTGATCGTGGGCGCCGGCCCTGCCGGATGCTTGCTGGCCAATCGGCTTTCGGCCAACCCGCAACACCGGGTGCTGCTGCTCGAAGCCGGCGGGCGCGACAACTATCCGTGGATTCACATCCCGGTCGGCTACCTGTTCTGCATCGGCAACCCACGCACCGACTGGTGCTTCAAGACCGAAGCGCAACCGGGCCTGCAAGGCCGCGCCTTGAGCTACCCTCGCGGCAAGGTCCTGGGTGGCTGCTCCTCCATCAACGGCATGATCTACATGCGCGGCCAGGCGGCGGACTACGACGGCTGGGCTGCCGAGGGCAATGCTGGCTGGGCCTGGAAAGACGTGCTGCCGCTGTTCCGGCAAAGCGAAAACCACTTTGCCGGCGCGTCCGAATTTCACGGCGCCGGTGGGGAATGGCGGGTCGAACGCCAGCGCCTGTCATGGCCGATTCTCGATGCCTTCCGCAGCGCCGCCGAACAGAGCGGCATCCCCAACGTCGATGATTTCAACAGCGGCGACAATGAAGGCTGCGGCTACTTCCAGGTCAACCAGAAAGCCGGGGTGCGCTGGAACGCGGCCAAGGCGTTTCTCAAGCCGGTTCGCCAACGCGCCAACCTCACGGTGCTGACCGACGTCGAGGTCGACCGCGTATTGCTGCGTGACGACCGCGCCCACGCCGTCAGCGCGCGCTGGCAAGGCAAGGGCATGACCTTCAAGGCCCGCAAGGAAATTGCCCTGTGCGCCGGGGCCGTGGGTTCGCCGGGGATCCTGCAACGTTCCGGGATCGGCCCGCGCAGCCTGCTGCAACGCCTGGGCATCGGCGTGACCCATGAGCTGCCCGGTGTCGGCGGCAACTTGCAGGACCACCTGCAACTGCGGTTGATCTACCAATTGGAAAACGCCCGCACCCTGAACCAGATCGCGGGCACCCTGTGGGGCAAAATGGGCATGGGCCTGCGCTACCTGTACGACCGCAGCGGCCCGCTGTCCATGGCCCCCAGCCAACTCGGCGCGTTCGCCCGCTCGGGCCCGGAACAGCCCTCGGCCAACCTCGAATACCACGTGCAACCGTTGTCCCTGGAACGCTTCGGCGAACCGCTGCACAGCTTCCCGGCGTTCACCGCATCGGTCTGCGACCTGCGCCCGCAAAGCCGTGGCCGGGTGGACATTCGTTCAGCCGACCCGCGCGAAGCGCCGCTGATCCAGCCCAATTACCTGGGCCATCCCGAAGACCTGCGGGTCGCCGCCGACGCCATCCGCCTGACCCGACGCATCGTCGCGGCCCCGGCCCTGAGCGCGTTCAAACCGGTGGAATACCTGCCGGGGCCCAGCCTGCAAACCGAAGAGGAGTTGCACCAGGCCGCCGCCCGCATCGGCACGACGATTTTCCACCCGGTGGGCACGTGCCGCATGGGCCAGGACCACGACGCGGTGGTGGATGCGCAACTGCGCGTGCACGGCATCAAGGGCCTGCGCATTGCCGACGCCTCGATCATGCCGCGCATCACCTCGGGTAACACCTGCTCGCCGACGTTGATGATTGCCGAGAAAGCGGCGCAGATGATGCTTGAGGCCGACACAAGAATCACTACGCCCCAAAAGGAGCCGGCCACGGTCTGAAAAACAAGTAAGTCCCCCTGTGGGAGTGGACTTGCTCGCGAAAGCGGTGTGTCGGCTGACGATGATGTCGACTGGCACACCGCCTTCGCGAGCAAGCCCGCTCCCACAGGGAATGTGTGTAAGCAAAAGGAACGTATCAAATCAGGAGACGCCTCACCCGGCGTCGCAGTGGAACAACAAAAACAATCACTGTGAGGGATACCGCTATGTCCGAGCATGTTCAGCCCCTGGAAGCCACGCGCAGCGTCGGCACCAGCCAGGAAACCCAGAAAGTCATCTTCGCCTCGTCCCTGGGGACGGTGTTCGAGTGGTACGACTTTTTCCTCTATGGCGCCCTCGCGGCGGTGATCAGCAAGCAGTTCTTTGCCGGGGTCAACGACACCACCGCGTTCATCTTCGCCCTGATGGCGTTCGCCGCCGGTTTCATCGTGCGGCCATTCGGGGCTCTGGTGTTCGGCCGGCTGGGGGACATGATCGGGCGCAAGTACACGTTCCTGGCGACCATCGTACTGATGGGCCTGGCGACGTTCTGCGTCGGCCTGCTGCCCAACTACGCCAGCATCGGCATCGCTGCACCGATCATCCTGGTGGCATTGCGCATGCTCCAAGGCCTGGCCCTGGGCGGTGAGTACGGCGGCGCGGCGACCTACGTCGCCGAACACGCGCCAATGGGCAAGCGCGGCTTCCATACCAGCTGGATTCAGTCCACCGCCACCCTGGGGCTGTTGTTGTCGCTGCTGGTGGTGTTGGGCTGCCGCTACTTCACCGGCGATCAGTTCGAAGTCTGGGGCTGGCGCATTCCGTTCCTGCTGTCGATCCTGCTGCTGGGCATCTCCACCTGGATTCGCCTGAGCCTGCATGAGTCGCCGGCCTTCCTGAAAATGAAAGAAGAAGGCAAATGCTGCAAGGCGCCGATCCGCGAATCCTTCGGCAAATGGGAGAACCTCAAGGTGGTGCTGATCGCCCTGTTCAGCATCAACGCCGGGCAAGCGGTGACTTTCTACGCCGCGCAGTTCTACGTGCTGTTTTTCCTCACCCAGTTCCTGAAGATGGACCCGGCCCTGGCCAACAGCCTGCTGATTGTCAGCGTGGTGATCGGCGCACCGTTCTTCATCTTTTTCGGCTGGCTGTCGGACAAGGTCGGGCGCAAACCGGTGCTGATGATCGGCCTGCTGCTGGCCACCGCCCTGTACTTCCCGATCTTCAAGACCCTGGCCCACTACGCCAACCCGGCCATCGACCTGGCGAGCCGCCAGGCACCGATCACCGTGGTCGCCGACCCGGCCACCTGCACCTTCCAGTTCGACCCGGTGGGCAAGGCGCGTTTCGACAGCCCTTGCGACAAGGTCAAGACCTTCCTGGTCAAGCAGGGCCTGCCCTACAGCAGCGTTGCGGCTCCGGCCGGCAGTTCCGTGCAGGTCAACATCGGTGACGTGAAGATCGACGGCTACGACGAAGCGGCCCTGCGCGGCGCCGTGACCCTGGCAGGCTATCCACAGCAGGCCGATACCCAGCAGATCAACCGACCGATGATTGTTGCGCTGATCGTGGCCCTGATCATCATCTCGGCGATGTGCTACGGACCGCTGGCAGCGTTGATGGTCGAACTGTTCCCGACCCGCATTCGCTATACCTCCATGTCCCTGCCCTATCACATCGGCAACGGCTGGTTCGGCGGTTTCCTGCCCACCGTGTCGTTTGCCCTGGTGGTCTACACCGGGGATATCTTCTATGGGCTGTGGTACCCGGTGGTAATCACCGGGGTGAGCCTGGTGGTGGGCATGATCTGCCTGCGGGAAACCCGGAACGTGGACCTGGATAAAAACTGAGGTTGGCGCTTGCTCCCACCGGACCAAGCCCGTAAGCGACGTAGAAGCCACGTAGAAGCTACGTAGAAGCCGCGTAGAAGCTGCGTAGAAGCCGCGTAGAAGCTGTGTAGGAGCTGTCGAGTGCAACGAGGCTGCGATCTTTCCAAAGACACTTGAGTCTCAAGCGAAAGATCAAAAGATCAAAAGATCGCAGGCTTCGCCAGCTCCTACACAGCTCCAGAGCCCAGAGCCCCGCAGGAGCCATAACGTTGCTCAGATCAAACCCTCAGTGGGCCTGGTGACCTTTCACCGTGCTTTCCACCAGGTCCAGCATCTGTCCCAGCGCCCAGGGCTTGGCGATGAACGAAGCGTGGTGCTTGATTCCAGCGCTTTCCGGCGTTTCGAAGCCGGACATGATCAGCAACGGTATCTGCGGCCAGCGGTCTCCGGTCAAGTTGGCCAGGTCCGCGCCATCGATCTTGCCGGGCATGGTGATATCCGTGAGCAACAGGTCGACGTAATGGGCGCTCTCTTCGAGAAACGTCAGCGCCGCATCGGCGCTCTCCCGAGGCTCCACGACGAACCCTTCTTCCTCAAGGATCTCGCAGAGAAACTCCAGGATGGTTGGATCATCTTCCACAACGAGAATCAAACGTGTAGTCGCCTGGCCGTTGCCATTTGGCATCGAATTCATGAAAGTGACTCTCCTTGACCTCATAAACCTTCTTTGCGGTAGCAACCGCCTTGAAGTTATGAGCGATACCCCTGCGAGAAATTCATTCTGCGTGCCAACAGGCCGCTGAACGTCACGCCAGAGGCCCTTGGTAACGCAGCGCAACGCTTTTTATCTGTATATCCATACAGATAAAACTTGCCCTGGCGCGCATCCATGACCATGCTACAGCCCCATGAAATCTGCTTCAGGAAAAGGGCGCTATGCAGCTGTACCTGTGTGAAAAACCGTCCCAGGCCAAGGACATCGCCGCTGTGCTCGGTGCTACGCGCCGTGGCGACGGTTGCTGGCTGGGCCCTGGCATCACGGTCACCTGGTGCATCGGCCACCTGCTGGAAACCGCCCCGCCCGACGCCTACGACGCGCGCTACAAGCGCTGGGTACTGGCCGACCTGCCCATCGTGCCGGCGCAATGGAAAATGACCGTCAAGCCGAAAACCGCCAGCCAGTACAAGGCGGTCAAGCGCCTGCTGGGGGAAGCGAAGGAATTGGTGATCGCCACCGACGCCGACCGTGAAGGTGAAATGATCGCCCGGGAGCTGGTGGAACATTGCCGTTATCGCGGGCCGATCCGGCGGCTATGGCTCTCGGCCCTGGACGAAGCATCGATCCGCAAGGCCCTGGCCGCCCTCAAGCCGGGGGCCGAAACCTTCAACTTGTATCACTCGGCCCTGGGCCGTTCCCGAGCCGACTGGCTGATCGGCATGAACATGAGTCGCCTGTTCACCCTGCTGGGACGCCAGTCCGGTTACCAGGGCGTGTTGCCGGTAGGCCGCGTGCAAACACCAACACTGCGCCTGGTGGTGGACCGCGACCGCAGCATCGCCGACTTCGTGCCGGTCGCCTATTGGGCCATCGACGTGCAGCTAAGCCACGAAGGCACGGCGTTCACCGCCCAGTGGCGCGCCGATCCGGACGCCTGCGACGACCAGGAGCGTTGCCTGAACCAGGCCCTGGCCCGGGATGCCGCCCAAGCCATGAGCAATGCCGCCACCGCCCGGACGCTGAAGGTGCGTACCGAGCGCCTGCGCGAAGCGGCGCCGCTGCCTTTCGACCTGGGCACATTGCAGGAAGTCTGCTCGAAGAAACTCGGCCTTGGCGCCCAGGAAACCCTGGACATTGCCCAGTCGCTGTACGAAACCTACAAGCTCATCACCTACCCACGCAGCGATTGCGGTTTCCTGCCCTTGAGCCAGCACAGCGAAGCCCCGGCCATCCTGGCCGCCCTCGCCCAGGCCGACCCGAGCCTTGCACCGCTGCGCGAGCACCTGCAGCCGCAACGCAAGTCCCGGGCCTGGAACGACGCCAAGGTCAGCGCTCACCACGGCATCATTCCCACCGCCGCCGCCCGGAACCTCGACAAACTCGCCGGCAAGCAGCGCGCCGTCTATACGCTGATTCGCGCGCGCTACCTGGCGCAGTTCCTGCCCAACCACGAATACGACCGGACCCAGGCCGACTTCGACTGCGCCGGCCAAGCGCTGCGTGCCGTGGGCAAGCAGATCGTCGAACCCGGCTGGAAACGCGCCCTGCCCGAAGCCCTGGCGCCGGCAAGGGGCCGTGAAGCACCGGTGCCGCAGACCCTGCCGGCACTGAGCGAAGGTCGCGATTGCGCCGTAGACGAGGTGAAACCCAAGGACCTGTGGACCCAACCGCCCAAGCCGTTCACTGAAGGCGACCTGATCAAGGCGATGAAGAACGTCGCCAAACTGGTGGAGGATCCGCTGCTCAAACAAAAGCTCAAGGACACCACCGGCATCGGCACCGAAGCGACCCGGGCCTCAATCATCCAGGGGCTGCTTGACCGCGGCTACCTGGTGAAAAACGGCAAGGCGCTGTCCGCCACCCCGGCGGCCTTCAGCCTGATCGACGCCGTGCCCCGGGCCATCGCCGACCCGGGCACCACAGCCATCTGGGAACAGGCGCTGGACATGGTGCAAAGCGGCGAAATGAGCCTGGAAGAATTCGTGACCCGGCAAGCCGCCTGGATGAGCAAGCACGTCGCCCGCTGCCAGGGCATGAGCCTGACCATCAGCGGCCCGGCCAGCCCCGCCGGGCGCGGCGCTACACCGTGGAAAAACAAACGCAAGCCGGCCAAGCGCAAGGCAGGCGGCGCACCGCGCAAGGCGAGCAAGGCCAAGGCGACCTGAACATGGGTTCACCCATGACGTGGTGAGAATCCCCCTGTGGCGAAGGGATCTGTGGGAGCAAGGCCTTGCTCCCACAGATAAGTCCGCGCCTTCGCCAAATTTTCATACCCAAACCGTTTTGTCCGACAATATGTAGTGACCAAAAATAATCACTACAAAACCGTTGACGCCTCCGATTTGCCCTTGCATGATGCAGACGTCTCCCCGATCGGGAGTACAGGCAACTGTTTGAGCAAGCTCGTCTGACCGCCGAGCTGTTTTTTGGATAAGGGACTGCCCACAAGGCAGATTGAAGGTGCTGACCTGGCCTGACCGTCCGGTAACAAGGACGAGAAACGTCGGCGAAGATCCTCATGACGCGCGTGGTCGACCCTCGAAAGTTGACACTGCCTGAAGATTCTTCGCTGTTTCTCTTCGTTGTAGCGCATTTGCGTAGCAGCCCTTCGATAACACTACACAACCGATGCACGACCCCGTCGAAGTCAGGCGGACGAACGCTGACGGCCTGGTTTCGGTGCTGGCCATGCAGGCACTGGGCAGGTACTTACCCAATAGCGAAGTTTTTGCGAACCACCAGACAGATCAACCAAATGGTCAAGGGGCTTACACATGAATCTGAATAATCAACCATCTATTGATGAACTGGCTCGCATATTCGCAGCACACAAGGACACGCTCGACAGCCATATCCTGTGGATCAGCAAGACTGGCCAGGTGCATATGGACTGCCTGTCGCCCTACACCCGCGAAGACGAGTTCGAAAAGAACACGCAAGAGCTGGGTGCCCGGCTGAAGATGTACCGCCGCGGCCAGGGCTACGTTGGCAAGAAGGCCGCGGCCGACAAAGACTTCATCGGTCGCGTGCTGCAAACGCTGACCCAGGCCTGGCAGTCGATGCAGAACACTTCTGAGGTCCGGGTCATCGACCGCCTCTGCTGATACGTCCTAAACAAAAGGGCCCGCTCCTGGATCAGGAGCGGGCCCTTTTGTTTGTGAGACAAGCCCCTAGAACACCGACCAGCCGATGCGCTGGCTCAGCAACTCCAGCGCTGCCATGCCGGCCAGCGAGTTGCCGGCGACATTGAGCTCAGGCGACCAGACGCACACCGTGAACCGCCCCGGCACCACGGCGACAATCCCGCCACCGACCCCGCTCTTGCCCGGCAGGCCGACGCGATAGGCGAAATTGCCGGCTTCATCGTACAAGCCGCTGGTGGCCATGATGGAGTTGACCTGCTGGGTCTGCCGGGCGGTGAGGATCTGTTCGCCACTGTGTTTGCAGAACCCGTCGTTGGCCAGGAAGCAGAACGCCCGCGCCAGGTCGATGCAGCTCATCCGCAGGGCGCAGTGGCTGAAATAGCTGCGCAACACCGCTTCCACGTCATTATGGAAGTTGCCGAACGATTGCATCAGGTACGCCATCGCCGCGTTGCGGGCGCGGTGCTGGTATTCCGATTCGGCGACCTTGCCATCCACCATTACCTGCGGGTTGCCCGACAGACGGCGCACGAAATCGCGCATCGACAGCGCCGGGGCGGCGAAGCGCGACTGGTTGATATCGCAGATCACCAACGCGCCAGCGTTGATAAACGGGTTGCGCGGTCGACCCCGTTCGAATTCCAGTTGCACCAGGGAGTTGAACGGTTGGCCGGACGGCTCATGGCCCAGGCGCTCCCAGATCGCTTCGCCGGAATGCCCGATGGCCTGCACCAGGCTAAACACCTTGGAAATACTCTGCACCGAAAACGCTGTTTCGGCGTCGCCGGCGCAATACAACTCGCCGTCGTTGCCATACACGGCAATGCCCAACTGGTTGGGCGCCACAGTGCCCAGGGCCGGAATGTAGTCGGCCACCTTGCCCTGACCAATCAGGGGGCGAACCGCATCGAGGATCTCGTTCAACAGTGCTTGCATATGCGCGGGGTCCAGTCATTCCCCGTTCGAGTGCGGGGATACAGACGCTAGACGCTGGTGGGCGGGGTCAGAGCACACTGAGTTGCCAGGAAAAAACGTGGCGAGGGAGCGTGCTCCCGCTGGGCTGTGGTAGGAGCTGCCGAAGGCTGCGATCTTTTGATCTTGATCTTTCGCTCTCGACTCAATTGCCTGGGACAAGATCGCAGCCTCGTTACACTCGACAGCTCCTACAACGCAGCCCAGCGGGAGCAAGCTCCCTCGCCACAAAAGCCGGGTACGACGCAATGGATGCAGGCGTTTTCATGGGCGCTTGTCATCAAATCGAGCGGTCTATAGTTCAAAGGATCAATCGGCAGGAGTAGACGATGCGTCAGATCATGCAAAAAGAACCCTGGTGGGCCTCGCCGCCCAAGCCCGGACAGGATGAAAGCGAGCTGGAATGGGGCTGGCTGGTGATCTACAGCGAAGGCGAGCCGCGCTTCGAGTTCATCAAGGAACGCCCGTCGGACGAACAGATCCGCCATCGCAAGGGTTGTCGTGTCACCCTCGGGTCAGAATGAGCCAGCCGTCACGGCTTGATCTCCGGCAATGTCACCGCTCGATTGGCCAGGTCCGCCTCCACCAGGTTGCCTACTATTTCCTCGTCCAGGTAGTACACCGGCGCCATCACCCCGCTGAGGGGATCCTTGAGCGACTTGGACCACGCCTCATCGAACGCGGTGCTCAGGCTTTTGCGGATCTGCGCCTCCATTTCCGGCCGCTCGCCCTCGTGGATGATCGCGCGAATACCCGCCACACCCACCGAAATCAACGCGCCGGCCGCCTTTCCAGCCACCGCCGCCGCCGCGCTGGTCGCCCCACGCGTGGCAAATTGCGCCTCGATTTTTTCACTGGTGCGTTGCGCCACTGTTGCGATCACCGCCTCCGATGGCCCGGCACCTGTGGTAGCCGCCTTGTTGACGTGATCGATCAGGGCCGCATAAGCCGGCAGTGTGTTCAGCGGCTCGGTATGAATCATCTCGTACAATGACGCGTTACGCGCCGCCGGCGGCCCCAGGTTGATGGCAGGAATGCCGTGCAGGCGCCTGTTCATCAGTTCGTTCGGGATTCGATGCCGCTGGGCAACGACTTGGACCTGTTGATTGAGCTGGCGTATGTAGTAATTCGTCGCGGTGGCCCTGATCGCCTCGGGATCAATTTCCACAGCCACCGGCTCCAGCACCTGTTCGCGATATTGCTCTTGCAGGTAGACCGCCAGGCGCCTGGCCGCGGAGTCCGCCTCGCCCTCGGCGCTGGCGGCGTACCAACTGACTTTCACCGCCAGCCACTCCTGGGTCCAATAGCTGCTGAACCAGGGGATGAACTCAGCCTCGGTGCGCTCATAGATCAACAGGCGCCAATGTTCCATTGACCCGCGGGCGTAGAGCCCGGTCTGTTCGATAGCGCTTTTCGAGGCGGCGATGATCTGCTGGTCCACCTGTCGCCAAGTGGCCTGGTCAATCGTCACCGTGGCCGCCTGTTGGCCGCGCTGTGACGTGGCGCACCCCGCCAGAACGAGCATAACGGCCAACATCAGCAAACGCAGCACAGTCGCGCCACCCCGGATTCATGTCATCCACGGAGTTGAGTATAGGTCGAGGGTTACGGGGGCCTTGCTAAACACCAAACCAATGTGGGAGCGAGCTTGCTCGCGATTGCGGCGGGTCAGCAATATTGATATCAACTGATCCATCGTTATCGCGAGCAAGCTCGCTCCCACAGGAACACCCACTGGATCTAATCCAACAGATATTTGGCAGGCCTTCAGCCCAACGCCGTGTCGAGAAACATCATCACCGCAAACCCCATCATCAATCCCAGGGTCGCCGGGGTTTCATGACCATTGCGATGGGTCTCGGGGATCACCTCGTGGGACACCACGAAGATCATCGCTCCCGCCGCCAGCCCCAGGCTGATGGGGTACGCGACGGCGACGCCCGAGGACATGCCCAGGCCGATCACCGCGCCCAGAGGCTCCATCAACCCCGAACCGACCGCGATGAGCGCGGCACGCAAGGTGCTGATACCGGTGACCCGCAGCGCCATGGCAATGGCCAGGCCTTCGGGGATGTCCTGGATGGCGATGGCGGTAGTCAGGGGCAGGCCGACCTTGAAGTCGCCGCCAGCAAAACTGACGCCGATGGCCATGCCCTCCGGCAAGTTGTGCAAGGTGATGGCAAGCACGAACAGCCAGACACGATTGATGCGCTCGACCTGGGGGCCACGCCGGCCGCTAAGCTCGTGTTCGTGTGGTACAAAACGGTCCAGGCCGATCATCAGGGCCACGCCCAGGCCCAGGCCAACGACGACGACAAACGCCGCCAGCAACTGGTTGCCACAGATGATTTGTGCCGCTTCGATGCCCGGCAGGATCAATGAGAACGAGCTGGCGGCGAGCATCATGCCGGCGGCGAACCCCAGCATGATGTCTTGGGTACGCGAAGAGATATCCCGCAGCACCACCGCCATCAACGCACCCAGGGCGGTGGCGGCAAAGCCCGAGGTACCGCCCAACACCGCGTAGCCCAGGTTCTGTCGGTCAGCGCCGACCAGGGCGTTGTAACCACTGTAGAGCAGCAATGTGGCCACCAACGCCAGCCCGAGCCAGAACGTCAGCCCCAACAAAAGGTTGTCTTGCACGGGGTTGAGCCAGGTGCGCCAAGGGGAGCGAATCCGGGAGGTGGGCTGGTCCATCGAATGTCCTTACTGGTCTTGACCTTGGCATGGCTGATCGTTGCGGCAATGGCCGCAACGATCAATCGGAATATCAGGCGAGGGAGTCGCCTCCCTCGCCATTTGTCTACAGTTTGTCACCTTGCATCCCCGAACCCAAGTCGGCGCCTGTGGTGGGGTTACTTTCAGGGTCGGACATCGTCCGTGCCTTCATGTCCATCAACAGTGCCTCGTCCTTTTCACTCAACTGCACGCTGGCCAGGCCATCGCCACCGTCGACCGCCGGCGTCGGGTTCTCGACGAACTCCCAATCATCGCCCTGGTTCCATGGGCCGCGCACGCCAGGTTCACCTTGGGACATGTTGAAGTACACGTTGGTGAACTCCGGCATGCCTGGCAGTTTGCCTTGCGGGAAGTTGGGCTGGATGGCATGCAGGGCTTTTTCGAACGACATCTGATGCGCGATTTCACGTGTCATCAGAAAGCCCAGGGCCTCCTTTACGCCAGGATCGTCGGTGACATTCATCAGCCGTTCGTAGACGATTTTCGCACGCGCCTCGGCCGCAATGTTGGAACGCATGTCCGCTGTCGGCTCGCCGATAGTGTCCACGTAAGCGGCAGTCCATGGCACCCCGGCGGAGTTGGTCAATGGCGAACCGGCCCCGTACAGCAGGCTGGTGATGTGAGAGTCATTACCGGCACCATTGATGTCCCGGTACAGTTGGCCCTCCTTTTCCACGCCTTCGGCCATCTTGCCCTTGGCGCCCTTGTTCAGCATCACGATGATCGAGCCGATCACTTCCAGATGGCTGAGCTCTTCGGTAGCGATGTCCATCAGCAAATCCTTGCGACCCGGGTCGTCCTCGGACAAGGCCTGGGTGAAATAACGCGACGCCGCGGCCAGTTCGCCCTGGGCCCCACCGAACTGTTCGAGCAACAGATTGGCAAGTCCGGGATTTGGCTCAGCGACGCGCACGGTGTACTGCAATCGTTTGTTATGTAGAAACATGATTAAACTCCTCGCTCAGGACATACCTCATGAGAACACTGCCGACGGCAGACTCATAAAACTCTGAAGAAGTTGAACGAATAAAATTTAGTTTTTCTTCAAGACAAAAAGACAAGTGGTTAACTGCGAGCTGAGACGCACTTATCCATCATCTTAAACAGCAAATATCGTAGCGAAGTCGGGCATGAAACGCCCGACTTCCAATATATAGGCCGGGACAGGCCCCATGCCATCGGCACAGGACCTGCAAGACCACGGGACATTAGGAATTACGCCCGCCACCGTGACTGTTTTCGCCTCCTTTCCTACCAGCCTCGGAGGCTTTTTCCCGGTCGTTGGCAAAGTTGCCGCCCGAAGCCTGGCCACCTTTGCGTCCAGCCTCGGAGGCTCGCTCAGGGTCATTGGCAAAGTTACCACCCGAGGCTTGCCCGCCTTTGCGGCCGGCCTCTGCGGCACGTTCCGGGTCGTTGGCGAAATTGCCGCCCGATGCCTGGCCACCCTTGCGTCCAGCCTCGGAGGCGCGCTCGGGATTATTGGCGAAGTTGCCCCCCGATGCTTGGCCGCCTTTTTTCCCGGCTTCCGATGCCTTCTCACGATCGTTAGCGAAATTGCCAGGGTTGTTATTACCTGTGTTAGCCATTTCATTCACCTCGTTAGTTGATATCAACGAGCCTTGCTGACTCGTCTTATTCGGAAAACATGACGCCGCCAAGGTTTTAAGGAAACGCTGTAACCGGCGACGAATGGTCAATGCTCAATTTATATGGCCGCAACCATGTTCTTTATTGCATCAAGCTATTAAAAGGCAGTGACTATTAGCCGCCCTGAACACCGAACTTCATCCCGTGAAAATCCTCTGGGGCCTATGGGAAAAACAGTGCGTGTCTTTCCACGCTGTCCGCCAAAGACCAAGTGACGCCAGCGCCCCTTTGCACCGGTCTCGCCACCCTGGCCACGCGCCGTTCCAGGAAGCCAAAACTCGCGGGCTGCCGGTGTTGTCCTGCACCACCGCACTGACCGGCTTGCGGCGTCCGGATACCCTGTCGCCGATACCCGGATTCAAGAATGCTCAGGGTGAAATCGGATCGCTGGCCGCAAACGTTTCCTCCAGCGCGTCGTCCAGTTGGCTATCGGTGATATTGCGATCACCTATCTTGCCACTGCGTTCGCAATGGCAGTCGGAGGCCGGACAGGGTTCACCGTTGGGATGTTGTTCAGCGCAAGCCTGGCTGCAATAAGCTTCGCCGTCGTGGTTGAACATCCGGTGCGGATCCACCTCGCATTGGCAATCGGGGCAACCGCACTTTAATTTGCTCATGTTCTTTCTCCCGAGGTTATGGATCGAAGGCGCCGTCAGGAAGAGCCCACAAGCAATTGGACCTCAAGGTTCGCCGCCGCCACACCGTGGTTTGCCACATACACATCGGCGGTCCAGCCCTTGGTCAGGTTGTGATAGGACTGACTGCCCAAGGCCGTGCCGCTGTCCCACTCCAGGATGTCACCAATATCGATGTCATTGGCTGAGCTCAGCTCAAGCACCGTATGGCGATCCTCCCGCGCCACGTACACGCCCACCATTGCGCTCTGTCGATTGATGGCCCGTACTTCACCTGTGGTCTGTTTCATACGTTTCCTCTTCTCGGCAGATTCAGGAGCGAGCGCAACACCGCGCCGGCCGCTCTTTACTGCTCAGCGCTTGGCTTCGGTATCCGGGCTGGCCGAACGCTCCAGGAATGCCTGGGTGATCTGTGGCAGGTGCTCGCGCAACCAGTCGGCCATGGCGATTTCCTGTGGCAGGATCTGTTCGCAAGCCCGTTGTGTCTCCACATCGCCCGCCACTTTCGCGGCCTCGATCAATACGGTGTAGGAGGCGATCTCGAGGTTCTCGAACACATAGCCGCTCATGGCGCCCTTGACCACCTCATCGCTCATCGTCATGCCGCCCACCGCCTGACCGAAGGCCATGAGTTTGCCGGCCAGGTCCTTGAGCGTCGACGTACTGCCGCCCAGGCGCTGAATGCATTGCTCCACCAGTTTCTGCTGCCCGAGCGTCTCCTCGAGGTGCTGTTCGATCCGGGTCTTGAGCGCCGGGTAATGCTCAAGACGTTCGGCCTGGGCCTTGAGCATTTTTTCCGCTTGCTGTTCCATGGCATGGGCGTCGTTGAGCCAATCCAACAGGTTCTCTTCAGGCGTTGCCATTTCCTTCTCCTTAGCCGTGGTCGCTACTGCCGCGCAGCACGACGGTTCTGATATACCGCACATAAGGTGGATATCGCGGCACAGGGGAAGTTTGAAGAAAACAGAGGCCAGGGCGACGAAAGGCGCCACAGGAATTTCCCTGCCCAATCGCAGTGCTAACCTCAACAGCTCCCAGACCAACGCGGCCCTTCATATGCCAGAAGACTTTCATCAAGCACCCATCGATCAGTTACAGGCGCACATGGCCGGGCGCCATTTCCTGGTGCTCACCGGTGCCGGCATCAGCACCCCTTCGGGCATCCCCGACTACCGCGACAGCGACGGTGTGCGCCGGGGTCGACAGCCGATGATGTACCAGGAATTCCTTGCCCAGGCCGAGGCACGACGGCGCTACTGGGCGCGGGCGATGCTGGGCTGGCCGCGGGTGCGGCAGGCCAGGCCGAACGCGGCTCACGAGGCCTTGGCCGAATTGCAGGCACGGCAACGCATCAGCGGCCTGATTACCCAGAATGTCGATACGCTGCATGACCTGGCCGGCAGCCAGGACGTGATCGAACTGCACGGCAGCCTGCATCGCGTGCTGTGCCTGGATTGCCGCCAGCGCAGCGACCGACAGCAGATTCAACAGTTGATGGAAGCGCAAAACCCTTACCTGGCCGGTGTCGATGCGGTGCAGGCGCCCGATGGCGACACCCTGCTCGACCCGGCCTTCGAGGCGCGCTTCCAGGTGCCCCGCTGCCCTCACTGCGGCGGCGAGCGGTTGAAACCTGACGTGGTGTTTTTCGGCGAGAATGTCGCCACCCTCACCGCGACCCGCGCCATGCAAGCCGTCGAGCAAGCGGACGGCCTGCTGGTGGTGGGCTCGTCGCTGATGGCGTATTCGGCGTTTCGCCTGTGCCGGGCCATCAAGGACCAAGGCAAGCCGCTGCTGGCGATCAACCGGGGCAAGACCCGGGCCGATGAGCTGCTGGATCTCAAGCTTGAAGAGCCGTGTGAGCAACTGTTGCCACTGTTGATCTGACACCACGCCATACCCCTGTGGGAGCGTGGTTACTTCGGTGTCAACTGCGCGCCTATATCCTGATCCCTGAGCGTATCGAACAACGCCTGCGCCGCCGCCGACAGTTCGTGCCCCGGCTTGGTCAGCACCCCGATGGCTCGCTCGATCACCGGATCGCTCAAGGTGATGCAGCGGGCACCCAGCTCACGCATCTGCCCGACGCACAGCGCCGGCACGGCACTCACCCCCAGCCCGCTGGCGACCATCCGTCCGACGGTCGCCAACTGATGGCTCTCGAACTCCACAGGCAGTTTCATCCCCCGGGCCTGCAAATGCTCTTCCAGCATCACCCGTACCGTGGAGGGTCGTTGCAGCGTGATGAAGGGCTGCTCCAGCAGGGTTTCCCAGTGGATTTCGTCGCGCTGGGCAAACGGTGAGTCCAGCGGCACCACCGCGACGAAGCGATCGAGATACAAGGGCGTGAACGCCAATGACGAACCCTGCATCGGCTCGAACGCCACGCCCAGCTCGACATGACGATCACGGACCATTTCCAACACCTGTTCGTTGATCACGTCGTTGACCGTTACGTTGACATTCGGATAGCGGGCGCGGAAGGTCTTGAGGATCGGCGGCAGCAGGTTGCCGGCAAATGACGGCATCGCCGCCAACGTCACGCGGCCGCGCTGCAAGGTGAAGCGCTGGCGCATTTCGTCCTCGGCGTTGTCCCAGTCGGCAATCAGCCGTCGGGCCAGCGGCAGCAGGGACTCACCTTCGGGCGTCAGCGCCACGTTACGGGTATTGCGGCTGAACAAACGACCGCCCAGGCCTTCTTCCAGGGCCTTGATGGTCAGGCTCAGGGCCGACTGGGACAGGTGCAGCCGCTCGCAGGCCACGGCAAAGCTCAGGCTCTGGGCCACGGCGAGGAAGGCACGGATTTGCTTGAGGGTCATGGGCGTGTTGTGTCCTGTTGGGTAGGCGCTGCCGAAGGCTGCGATCTTTTGATCTTGATCTTGATCTTTCGCTTGAGATTTAACAGGTAGTGGAAAGATCGCAGCCTTCGGCAGCTCCTACAGGGAGTGATTGTTGAGTTTTATTAATCAATCCAACCTAAAAATCAACTTAACAAATATATGACTTGGCGTAACACTGCATCCCATTGCGACCCCATCAAGAATAAAAGAGGTGTCTATGGCAGGTTTCGACAAACGCGTGAGTTCTTATGAGCAAGCATTGGAAGGCTTGGAAGACGGCATGACCGTCATCGCCGGCGGCTTCGGCCTGTGCGGCATCCCGGAAAACCTGATCGCCGAGATCAAGCGCAAGGGCATCCGCGACCTCACCGTGGTGTCCAACAACTGCGGCGTCGACGGTTTCGGCCTCGGCGTGCTGCTGGAAGACCGGCAGATCCGCAAGGTGGTCGCCTCCTACGTGGGCGAAAACGCCCTGTTCGAGAAGCAGCTGCTCAGCGGCGAAATCGAAGTCGTACTGACCCCCCAAGGCACCCTCGCCGAAAAAATGCGCGCTGGTGGCGCAGGCATCCCGGCGTTCTTCACCGCCACCGGCGTCGGCACCCCGGTGGCCGAAGGCAAGGAAGTGCGTGAATTCCATGGTCGCCAGTACCTGATGGAAGAATCCATCACCGGCGACTTCGCCATCGTCAAAGGCTGGAAGGCCGATCATTTCGGCAACGTGATCTATCGCCACACCGCCCAGAACTTCAACCCGCTGGCCGCCACGGCGGGCAAGATCACCGTGGTGGAAGTCGAAGAAATCGTCGAACCCGGCGAGCTGGACCCGACGCAGATCCACACCCCTGGCATCTACGTCGACCGGGTCATTTGCGGCACGTTCGAAAAACGCATCGAACAGCGCACCGTGCGCAAGTGATCCCCTGCCCCCGGCCCGAATGAAGGAATAACAACATGGCACTTTCCCGCGAACAAATGGCTCAACGCGTCGCCCGCGAAATGCAAGACGGCTACTACGTGAACCTGGGCATCGGCATTCCGACCCTGGTCGCCAACTACATTCCCGAAGGCATGGAAGTCATGCTGCAATCGGAAAACGGCTTGCTCGGCATGGGTGCGTTTCCCACCGAAGCCGAAGTCGATGCCGACATGATCAATGCCGGCAAGCAGACCGTCACCGCGCGCATTGGCGCGTCGATCTTCTCTTCGGCCGAATCGTTTGCCATGATCCGTGGCGGCCATATCGACCTGACCGTGCTGGGCGCGTTCGAGGTGGATGTCGAAGGCAATATCGCCTCGTGGATGATCCCCGGCAAACTGGTCAAGGGCATGGGCGGCGCGATGGACCTGGTGGCCGGCGCCGAGAACATCATCGTCACCATGACCCATGCGTCCAAGGACGGCGAATCGAAACTGCTGCCGCGTTGCAGCCTGCCGCTGACCGGCGCCGGTTGCATCAAGCGGGTGCTGACCGACCTGGCCTACCTGGAAATCCAGGACGGTGCCTTCATTCTGAAAGAACGTGCCCCGGGCGTCAGCGTCGAGGAAATCGTCGCCAAGACCGCCGGCAAATTGATCGTGCCGGACCACGTGCCTGAAATGCAGTTCGCTGCCCAGTGAGGAGAGATTCGATGCAAGAAGTCGTGATTGTCGCCGCTACCCGTACCGCCATCGGCAGTTTCCAGGGTTCGCTGGCTTCCATTCCCGCGCCGGAACTCGGTGCCGCGGTGATTCGTCGCCTGCTTGAACAGACCGGTCTGTCGGGCGAACAGGTCGATGAAGTGATTCTTGGCCAGGTGCTGACCGCAGGTTCCGGGCAAAACCCGGCTCGCCAGGCGGCGATCCTGGCTGGCCTGCCCCATGCGGTGCCGGCGCTGACCCTGAACAAGGTCTGCGGCTCGGGCCTCAAGGCGTTGCACCTGGGCGCCCAGGCGATCCGCTGTGGCGACGCCGACGTCATCATCGCTGGCGGCATGGAGAATATGAGCCTGGCCCCGTACGTGTTGCCGGCCGCCCGCACCGGCCTGCGCATGGGCCATGCGAAGATGATCGACAGCATGATCACCGACGGCCTGTGGGATGCCTTCAACGATTACCACATGGGCATCACCGCCGAGAACCTGGTGGACAAGTACGGCATCAGCCGCGAGGAGCAAGACGCCTTCGCTGCCGCGTCGCAACAGAAGGCCGTCGCCGCCATCGAGGGCGGTCGGTTCGCCGATGAGATCACGCCGATCCTGATTCCCCAGCGCAAAGGCGATCCCGTGGCGTTCGCCACCGACGAACAGCCGCGCGCCGGCACCACCGCCGAATCCCTGGGCAAACTCAAGCCCGCCTTCAAAAAAGACGGCAGCGTCACCGCCGGCAACGCATCCTCGCTCAACGATGGCGCCGCTGCGGTGATCCTGATGAGCGCGGAAAAAGCCAAGGCCCTGGGCCTGCCCGTGCTGGCCAAGATCAGTGCCTACGCCAATGCCGGGGTCGACCCGGCCATCATGGGTATTGGCCCGGTCTCGGCCACTCGCCGCTGCCTGGACAAGGCCGGCTGGTCGCTGGAGCAACTGGACCTGGTCGAAGCCAACGAAGCCTTCGCCGCCCAGTCGCTGGCCGTGGCCCGGGAATTGAAATGGGACATGGACAAAGTCAACGTCAACGGCGGCGCCATCGCCCTGGGCCACCCTATCGGCGCGTCGGGTTGCCGAGTCCTGGTGTCACTGCTGCATGAAATGATCAAGCGCGACGCCAAGAAAGGCCTCGCGACACTGTGCATCGGCGGCGGCCAAGGCGTTGCCCTGGCGCTGGAACGAGCGTAACCGCTACAGGTTCAACGGTGGTTGCGCGGACCCACGAATATCCTCGCCTCCACTGGCAACACCACCGGCGCAACCTCGGTTGCGCCGGTTTTTTTTGCCTGCTGGTTTTGCGCATGGCCTGCCGGCCCCTTCGCGAGCAAGCTCGCTCCCACAGGGTTCTCGGGTGTTCATCGCTCCGGCGTCCACCACAAATCCCCGTGGGAGCTGAGCTTGCTCGCGATGGCGGTGGGTCTGCTTGCAGTGATGTTGGATGTGACGGCCTCATCGCGAGCAATCTCCCACAGGGTTCTCGGGTGTTCATCGCTCCGGCGTCCACCACAAATCCCCTGTGGGAGCTGAGCTTGCTCGCGATGGCGGTGGGTCAGGTGGCGATGAACCGTCAGGAGCCCGCGCCAAACCGGTCGCGGCTGTTGCTCAGGTGCAGCCACATGGCGGCGCGGGCGGCATCCGGGTCCTGGCGTTTGATGGCGTTGAAGATCGCCTCATGCTCCAGGTTGGCCAGTTGCGCCAGCTTTCCGAGGTCGGCCTGGCCGCGTTCAGCCACGTTCACTCGAGTCCTGGGGATCATTGCACTGCCCAGGTGCTGCATGATTTCGACAAAACAGGCGTTGTCCGTGGCCTCGGCGATGAGCAGATGGAAATGCCGATCGGCCTCGACACAGCTGTCGTTGTTGCTGGACAGCCGCTGATAGTCATCCAGCGCCTGGCGCATCTGCTGCAACTGGTGTTCGCTGCGGCGCTGGGCCGCCAAGGCGACGGCCTGGGTTTCCAGGCCCAGGCGCAGCTCCACGATTGCCCGCACGCCCGCCGCAGTGTCGACATTGAGCCGCAGCCCCGGCTCGCCGGTTTGCGCCAGCACAAAGGTGCCGATGCCGTGGCGGGTCTCCACCAGCCCTGAAGCCTGCAACTTGGAAATCGCCTCGCGCACCACCGTACGGCTGACCCCGTGCGCCTGCACGATGGCGCCTTCGGAGGGCAGCTTGTCCCCCGGTTTCAGTTGCCCCAGCACAATGCTTTGGCTCAACTTCTCCACCAGGTCATAGGCCAGATTGTGGGTGCGCTTGCGGGCAGGCATTTCGGTGTTTGACTGCATGGATGCGGGTCCTTGAACGGCGCGGTCTGAATGGCGGATAAAAAACCACATCGACCAACAACTTGTATGACAACTACAATCATGGCAGCCATCCAGCAACTCCGCCAGCCTGCCGCAAATCGATCAACTTCTTAGAAATCACTATAAAACTTAATAAAATCAACCTATTAATAAGAACCCAAGGTAAGAACGCAGCCTAAAAATCAACGGACGCTTGTAAGATAAATTTTTCAAGTTGTATGATGTCTATCAACATCGCCGTCATACGATGTCCGTATAAAAACAACGAGTGGGACAACTATGCATACCCAAGACACCCGCAAAGCCCCGATCATCACCAGCATGCAGGTCGTGCCCGTGGCCGGCCACGACGGCATGCTGCTGAACCTCAGCGGCGCCCATGGCCCGTTCTTCACCCGCAATATCGTCATTCTCAGGGACAACGCCGGCCACACCGGCGTGGGCGAAGTCCCCGGCGGCGAGCGCATTCGCCAGACCCTCGAAGACGCCCGCTCGCTGGTGGTCGGCAGCCCCATCGGTACGTACCAGAAGATCCTCAACACCGTGCGCCATGCCTTTGCCGACCGCGATGCTGGCGGCCGAGGCCTGCAGACCTTCGACCTGCGCATCACCATCCACGCGGTGACCGGCCTGGAAGCGGCCTTGCTGGACCTGCTCGGCCAATACCTGGACGTACCGGTTGCGGCCCTGCTCGGCGAAGGCCAGCAACGCGATGAAGTGAAGATGCTCGGCTACCTGTTTTACGTCGGCGATCGCCAGCAGACCGACCTGCCCTACCGCAGCGAGCCGGACGCCGACAACGACTGGTTCCGCGTACGCCATGAGAAAGCCCTGGACGCCGACGCCGTGGTCCGCCTGGCCGAAGCCGCCCACACCCACTATGGCTTCCAGGATTTCAAGCTCAAGGGCGGCGTGCTGCAAGGCGACGCAGAGATCGAAGCGGTCACGGCGCTGGCCGAGCGCTTTCCCCAGGCACGCATCACCCTGGACCCGAACGGCGCCTGGTCACTCAAGGAAGCGATCCGTTTGTGCCGCGACCAGCACAAGGTGCTGGCCTATGCCGAAGACCCTTGCGGTGCCGAAAACGGTTATTCGGGCCGCGAGGTCATGGCCGAGTTCCGCCGCGCCACGGGCCTGAAGACCGCCACCAACATGATCGCCACCGACTGGCGCGAAATGGGCCACGCCATCACCTTGCAGTCCGTGGACATCCCTCTGGCCGACCCGCACTTCTGGACCATGCAAGGCTCCGTACGCGTGGCGCAAATGTGCAATGAATGGGGTCTGACCTGGGGCTCGCACTCCAACAACCATTTCGACATTTCCCTGGCGATGTTCACCCACGTGGCGGCCGCCGCACCGGGTGACATCACGGCTATCGATACCCATTGGATCTGGCAGGACGGCCAGCGGCTGACCAAGGCCCCCTTGCAGATCCAGGGCGGCTGCGTGCAGGTGCCGAAGAAACCGGGGCTGGGGATTGAGCTGGACACCGACCAACTGGCCAAGGCCCATGAGTTGTACAAAGGCATGGGCCTTGGGGCGCGGGACGATGCAGTGGCGATGCAGTTCCTGATTCCGGGCTGGACGTTCAACAACAAGCGGCCGTGCCTGGTACGTTAAAGCCACTTCACTTCCTTGTGGCGAGGGGACTTATCCCCTCGCCACAGTCATCATCCACCCCCACTATCTCTGTGGTACTAACCCTCCGGTCGCAGGATCAACACCGCCAACGGCGGCAGGTTGAGTTCCAGCGACAGGGCCTGGCCATGGCTGGGTACTTCATCGGTGAAGGCTCCGCCACTGTTGCCGTAGTTGGAACCGGCATAGGTGTCGGCATCGCTGTTGAGCAATTCGACCCAACGGCCGGCGAACGGCACGCCGACCCGGTAGGCCTCGCGCGGCACCGGGGTGAAGTTGGCGACCACCAGCACCGGCCGGCCCTCCTTGCTCCAGCGCAGCCAGGCGTAGACGCTGTTGAGCGCATCGTCGCCAATCAGCCACTGGAAACCCTGGGGCGCATCATCCTGGTCGTGCAGCGCCGGTTCTTCGCGATACAGCCGGTTCAGATCGCTCACCAGTTTCTGCACGCCACGGTGCTCAGGGTATTGCAGCAGGTACCAGTCCAGTTGCTGATCGTGGTTCCACTCGCGCCATTGACCGAACTCACAGCCCATGAACAACAGTTTCTTGCCGGGATGACCCCACATGAAGCTGAGGTAGGCCCTCAGGTTGGCGAATTTCTGCCAGCGGTCACCGGGCATCTTGTCGATCAGCGAGCGTTTGCCATGGACCACTTCGTCGTGGGAAATCGGCAGGACGAAGCGCTCGGACCAGGCATACACCAGGCCGAAACTCAGTTCATTATGGTGATGGGCGCGGTACACCGGGTCTTGCTGGATGTAGTGCAGCGAATCGTGCATCCAGCCCATGTTCCACTTGTAGGCGAAACCCAGGCCGCCCTGCTGGGTGCTCTGGCTGACCCCCGGCCACGCCGTGGATTCTTCGGCGATGACCAACGCACCGGGGGTTTCCAGCGCCACCACATCGTTGAGGTGCCGCAGGAAATCGATGGCTTCGAGGTTCTCGCGTCCGCCGTGGCGGTTGGGCACCCACTCGCCGGCCTTGCGCGAATAGTCGCGGTACAACATCGAGGCCACGGCATCCACCCGCAGGCCATCGACGTGGAAATGCTTGAGCCAGTGCAACGCCGACGCCAGCATGAAGCCGTGCACTTCGGTGCGGCCCAGGTTGTAGATCAGCGTGTCCCAATCCTGATGGAAGCCTTCCTGCGGATTGCCGTATTCGTACAGCGCAGTACCGTCGAACTGGGCCAGGCCGTGAGTGTCAGTGGGAAAGTGCGCCGGCACCCAGTCGAGGATGACCCCGATATTGGCCTGGTGGCAGGCGTTGACGAACGCTGCGAAATCGTCCGGCGAGCCGAAGCGTGCCGTCGGCGCGAATTGCGACAGCGGCTGATAGCCCCAGGAACCACCGAACGGGTGCTCCATGATCGGCATCAGCTCGATGTGGGTAAAACCCAGGTCCTTGATATAGGGGATCAACCGCTCGGCCAGTTCATGCCAGTTGTACTGCCGGGCCACCTCCCCCGCCTCGTCGATTTCGCACTGCCAGGAGCCGGCGTGCAATTCGTAGATCGACAACGGCGCACCCGGGAGCTGCCGCTCGCGACGGTGCTGCATCCACTCGTCGTCCTGCCACTCGATCTTCAGGGGCGAGGCGACTTTCGACGCTGTGTCTGGCGGCATCTGCGTGGCCAGCGCCACCGGGTCGGCCTTGAGCGGCAGGATGCCGTGGGCGCCGAGGATTTCATACTTGTAACCTTCGCCGGGACCGAGCCTGGGGATGAATATTTCCCACACGCCGGACGGATAACGGATGCGCATCGGATGCCGACGCCCGTCCCAGACGTTGAAATCCCCGACCACCGAAACGCGTCGGGCGTTCGGCGCCCAGACAGCGAAACGCACGCCGTCGATGCCATCGACGGTGGTCAGTTGCGCACCGAGGCAGGAACTGAGATCGCGGTGATTGCCCTCGCCAAACAGGTAAAGGTCCATCTCCCCCAGCAACGGACCGAAGCTGTAGGGGTCTTCGGCAACCTGCTCGCCGCCGGCCCAGCGGGTGCGCAGCACGTACGCCTGGGCACGATCGAAATGACCGACGAACAGCCCCGGGGTTGCGGTGGGTTGCAGCTCCCCCAACTCTTCGCCGCCATCGCGGGCCAGCACATGGACACTCAGGGCACCGGGCAGATACGCGCGAATGAACTGGCCGCCGGCGTCGTCGCCATGAGGCCCCAGGATGGAAAACGGGTCGTGGTGCTCGGCGCGCACCAGCGCGTCGATGTCATGGGGCGCCGGCAGCAAGGACTCCTTGGCCTGCCCCTGGGATTCTTTGTTCGAGACACTCATGATTCTCTCCACTAAATCGGTCCGGCTACGTCGGAAAAGGGTTGCAGCCCACTTAACAACCCGACCAGACCGTGCAACGGCACGGGCAGCCAGGTGGGGCGATTCTCGGCTTCATAGGCCACTTCATAGGCCGCCTTCTCCAGGCCGAACAACGCCAGCGCGGCGTCTTCGCCTTCAGCATCCTTCCACTCATGGGCAAGACTAGCTGCCGCCAGCCGATATGCCTCGACAAATGCCTGGCGAGCCTCTTTCAAATAACGATCGGCGACCCGTTGCCGCGCCGCATCGGCATCGGCCGTGCTGTCGACGGTGTGCAAGTGAATGGCCATGGCCGCCGCATAATCGAAGGAGCGCAACACGCCACTGACATCCTTATAGGGGCTGTGCTTGCCCCGTCGCTCGTGCAACGGTCGCGCCGGCTCACCTTCGAAGTCGATCAGGTAGGCGTCGCCCTTGATCACCAGCACCTGCCCCAGGTGCAGGTCGCCATGGACGCGAATGCGCAAGCCACCCTCGGCCTTGCCGGCCAGCGCCTGGACATGGGCCAGGACGGTTTTCTTGTGCTCCAGCAAGCGTGCGACCATGGCCTGGTCTGCAGGGTTCAATTGGCCTTGGTTCTGCTTGAGCAGGCGCAAGGCATTTTCCACCTGGGCGGTCACGTCCTTGCCGATGGCCTGGGCTTGCTTGGCGTTGGTAATCTGCGGCGCGAAGTCCGGGTCGTCGGTGGCCTGGGCCAGTACCTGGTGCATTTCCCCCAGGCGCTGGCCGAGCATGCCGGCGAAATCCTTCAGTTCGCCCAGGGCGTTGTAATGCTGCTCCTGCTCGGACACGGCGTCCGCCAGCTCATCGCGCAGGGCACGTTCCAGGTTGTTCTGGGTCCATTCCCAGGCATCGCCCTGGTTGCTCAAATAGCCCTGGGCGATCATCAGCAGCGCATCTTCACCCTGGGTGTCGCGGCGAACCACCGAACCCAGCAGCGGTGAGATGTTGCTGAAACCGGCAGCCGTCAGGTAGGCGCTCATTTCCAGTTCCGGGTGCACACCCGAAGCGACCTTGCGAATCAGCTTGAGCACGAGGCTGCTGCCCACCACCACCGAACTGTTGGACTGTTCGGCAGACAGGTAACGCACCTCAGGCTCGTCTCCCAGGCTCAGCGCGGCCAGGCCTTCGGTCGGTTCAAAGCGCAACTCACCTCCGGTGAACGGCAGCACCGTGGCGGCCTGCATGCTATGCAGCACGGCGCGCACGAAGCTTTCCAGGCTGAAAGCATCGGTGATCAGGCCCACCTGGCGCACCCGGCGTACCCGCGACAACGCCAGTTGCTGCGGCAACGCCGCACCGACCTGGTCTTCGGCGAGCAGGCCGAACGGCAGTTGATAACGCAGGGTCTGGCCGCCACTGGTGACATCGATCTCACTGAGCAGCACCGGGTGCTGCGGGTCACCAAAGCGTACGCCATAGACAATGTCGACCTTCTCGATCGCGCTGTCCTTGCCGGCGAACCAGCGCCGGTTCTGCAGCCAGCTCGGCAGGATGGTTTGCTCCAGCGTGGTGCGCGATGGCGCTTCGAGCAATTCTTCCAGGCGTTTCTTCAGCACCAGGGTGGTGAAGTCCGGCAGGCTCTGGGCCGGTTCCACGTGCCAGCTCGGCATCTGGTTCTCTGTTGCCAGGACGAACCAATAAAAACCATACGGCGCCAGGGTCAGCAGGAAGTTCAACTGACCGATGGGCGGGAAGGCATTGCCGCCCAACATCTCCACCGGGACCATGCCGGCGAAGGCCGACAGGTCCAGTTCGGCAGCCTGGGCGCTGCGCGACACGTTGGCCACGCACAGGATGATTTCGTGCTTGCCGTCGGGCCCGGTGTACTCGCGGGTATAAGCCAGGATCCGGCGGTTGCTGGGCGAGAGCATCTTCAAGGTGCCGCGGCCAAAGGCCTTGGACTGCTTGCGCACCGCCAGCATGCGTCGGGTCCAGTTGAGCAGCGAGTGCGGGTCGCCGGCCTGGGTCTCGACGTTGACCGACTGGTAGCCATATTGCGGGTCCATGATCGGCGGCAGCACCAGGCTGGCCGGATCGGCGCGGGAGAAGCCGCCGTTGCGGTCGATCGACCACTGCATCGGCGTGCGCACGCCATCACGGTCGCCCAGGTAGATATTGTCGCCCATGCCGATTTCATCGCCGTAGTACAGCGTCGGCGTGCCAGGCATCGACAGCAGCAGGCTGTTGAGCAATTCGACGCGACGACGATCGCGCTCCACCAACGGCGCCAGGCGCCGACGAATGCCCAGATTGATACGCGCCCGACGGTCGGCCGCGTAGTAGTTCCACAGGTAGTCGCGCTCCTTGTCGGTGACCATCTCCAGGGTCAACTCATCGTGGTTGCGCAGGAAGATCGCCCACTGGCAATTGGCGGGGATCTCCGGGGTCTGGCGCAGGATGTCGGTGATCGGGAAGCGATCTTCCTGGGCCAGCGCCATGTACATGCGCGGCATCAGCGGGAAGTGAAAGGCCATGTGGCATTCGTCACCGTTCAGGCCTTGGGCATCGACATCGCCGAAGTACAACTGGGTGTCCTCCGGCCACTGGTTGGCTTCGGCCAGCAACATGCGGTCGGGGTAGTTGGCGTCGATCTCGGCGCGAATCAACTTCAGGACGTCATGGGTCTCGGGCAGGTTTTCGTTGTTGGTGCCGTCGCGCTCGATCAGGTAGGGGATGGCATCCAGGCGCAGGCCGTCGATGCCCATGTCCAGCCAGTAGCGCATCACCGACAACACGGCCTTGAGGACCTGCGGGTTGTCGAAGTTGAGGTCGGGCTGGTGGGAGTAGAAGCGGTGCCAGAAGTACTGGCCCGCCACCGGATCCCAGGTCCAGTTGGACTTCTCGGTGTCGAGGAAGATGATCCGCGTGCCGTCGTACTTGTGGTCGTCATCGGACCAGACGTAGAAGTCCCGCGCCTTCGAACCCGGCTTGGCCTTGCGCGCGCGCTGGAACCAGGGGTGCTGGTCCGAGGTATGGTTGATGACCAGTTCGGTGATCACCCGCAGGTTGCGCTTGTGGGCCTCGGCAATGAACCGCCGCGCATCGGCCATGGTGCCGTAGTCGGGGCTGACGCCACGGTATTCGGCAATGTCATAGCCATCGTCGCGCCTGGGTGAGGGATAGAAAGGCAACAGCCAGATGGTGTTGACGCCCAAGTCGGCGATGTAGTCGAGCTTTTCGATCAGACCGGGAAAGTCACCGATCCCGTCGTTATTGGAGTCGAAAAAGGATTTTACGTGGACCTGGTAAATCACCGCGTCCTTGTACCAGAGCGGATCTTTGATGAAGGTGGCAGACCGGGGTTTCTTCGCCATTTGCAACTCCTGATGAATTCAATAAAGCCGCGGGATACAGGCTTGTGAGGTCTTTTTGTGGCGCGGGGCCTTATCCCCCTGTAGGAGCTGGCGAAGCCTGCGATCTTTTGATCTTTTGATCTTTCGCTTGAGACTCAAGTGTCTTTGGAAAGATCGCAGCCTCGTTGCACTCGACAGCTCCTACATAGCATCACGCCACGCTGATCCGCCAAATCCCGAATGGCTGGTATGCCGGGTCAATTCGCATGAACTGATACTTGCCGTACCAGGTCCAGCGATGTCCGTTCATGAGATCCTCGCCCTGGGTCTGGGCGTCGTCGGGCAGGCCCGTCTCCCACAGCGGCAACTCGAAACTGGCCTCCTGCGGGTTGTGCGGATCGAGACTCACCGCCACCAGGATGAAGTTGCTGCCGTCGGCAGTGCGCTTGCCGAAATAGAGAATGTTGTCGTTCCAGGCGTTGTAGATCTTCAGGCCCAGGTGGGTATGCAGCGCGGGGTTCTGCCGGCGGATGCGGTTGAGCTGGGCGATCTCGGCAATGATGTTGCCCGGCGCGGTGAAGTCCCGGGGGCGGATCTCGTATTTCTCCGAATCGAGGTATTCCTCCTTGCCCGGCACCGGTGCCGATTCACACAGCTCGAAGCCCGAATACATGCCCCACAGGCCTGAGCCCATGGTTGCCAGGGCCGCGCGGATCAAAAACCCGGCGCGCCCCGACTCATGGAGAAAGGCCGGATTGATGTCTGGCGTATTGACGAAAAAATTCGGCCGGTAGCATTCGCGCCACGGCGATTCGTTGAGTTCGGCGAAATAGGTCGCCAGCTCCGCCTTGGTGTTGCGCCAGGTGAAATAGGTGTAGCTCTGGGAGTAACCGACCTTGCCCAGCCGCGCCATCATGGCCGGCGTGGTGAACGCTTCAGCCAGGAAGATCACTTCAGGGTTTTGGGCCCGCACATCGGCGATCAACCATTGCCAGAACGGCAGTGGCTTGGTGTGAGGGTTGTCGACGCGGAATATCTTCACGCCCTCCTTGACCCAGCCCACCACAATATCGCGCAGCTCCATCCACAGGCTGGGAATCGCATCGGCCGCGTAGAAGTCAACGTTGACGATGTCCTGGTATTTCTTCGGCGGGTTTTCCGCATATTTGATCGTGCCGTCCGGCCGCCAGCTGAACCAGCCCGGGTGCTGCTTGAGCCAGGGGTGGTCTTGGGAGCATTGGATCGCGAAGTCCAGGGCGATCTCCAGGCCGTGCTCAGCGGCCGCCGCTACCAGGCGCCGGAAGTCCTCGCGGCTACCCAATTGCGGGTGAATGGCCTCGTGCCCACCCTCCTCGCCGCCAATGGCATATGGGCTGCCCGGATCGTCGGGACCGGCGGTGAGGGAATTGTTCGGGCCTTTGCGGAAACTGCGGCCGATGGGGTGGATCGGCGGAAAATACAGCACGTCAAAACCCATGTCCTGGATCACCGCCAGGCGTGAATGGACGTCGTTGAAAGTGCCGTGGCGCTGGGGATCGTCGGTGATCGAGCGGGGAAACAGCTCATACCAGCTGGCAAACTCGGACAACTGGCGCTCCACGTCCAGCGGGTACTCGGGGCTGATGCTCAAGTACGGGCGATGGTCGGCCTGGGACATCAGATCGGCACTGCGCGGCGCCAGGAACAGCGCCACCTGCTCGGTCGGCAACAGGCCGGAGAGCTCATGGTGCAAGGCCGCCAGTTGCTCGCTCAATTCACCCGTGCTGCGCTCGACGGCCATCAGCACTTGGTTGCGCCCTTCCTGTAACTCCAGGCTGATCGGCACCCCAGCACCGAACTTTTTCTCCAGCTCGTAGCGAAAACTGGCGAACTGATCGATCCAGGCCTCGATACAAAACACATAGCGGCCCTGTTCCGGCACGTTGAACTGGCCGCGCCAGCCGTTGTTGCCCAGCTCACTCATGACCTCGCTGTTCCACGCTTCATCCTGCAGCGCACGCCAGCGAATGCGCACGGCCAGCTTGTCGTGGCCATCGGCGAAGACCTTGCTGGTCACTGTCACGTCCTGCCCGGCCACGGCCTTGGCAGCGAATTGTCCACCGTCGATCACCGGCATGGTGTTTTCAATAGCAATACGCGGCAACAACAAGGCTTGAGACAGCGGCAGATGCGGGTTGCAGGCCGGTTCAGTCGGGTGTTCGGCAGTCATCGAGCATCGCTCCTTTTACGCCCCATGGACGCGCTTGTGGCGGTAAAGGCCCAACGGGTCCCTGAAAAAACTCACTTAAACTCCGAACCGAATCAACGACTAAAAGTTCAGAGGGATTTGCCCCGATGCACCCTGGGGATCAAAGCCGGTACTAGGTGGTCAACAACAATAAGCACGACTCAAGCCATGTGCGTCACGGAGACCCGTCCCGATGAATATTCCCATCCCGGCCGAAACACCCGATCCGAACATCGACGACCCCACCTTGCCCCCGCCCGGCCCTGATCCGGAACCGATTCCAGAGAAAGACCCGCCACTGGCCCCACAACCGCCACTGGGTGACCCGCCGAGCGAGGCGCCGCCGGAGCGGGTTCGATTCAAGCGTAGTAATAAAGAAACTGGATGACGAAAAACCTGTGCGGGCTTGCTCGCGAAAGCGGTGTGTCAGTCGAGGAAAATATTGCTTGCCACGCCGCCTTCGCGAGCAAGCCCGCTCCACAAGTCTTATATTCAGGATGGTTTGTCGTCCTTCTCCAGCGCCCGGACAATCACCGGCATCACACTGAAAATCGCCAGCGCCAGCACCGTACTGAGCACCGCCGTCGCCTCCCGCCCCAACCCGGCGGCAATGCCAATGGCGGCGGTCATCCAGAGGCCCGCAGCGGTGGTCAGGCCCTTGACGTGGCCTTCGTCGCCGTCGCTGTTCTTCAGGATGGTGCCGGCGCCGAGGAAACCGATGCCGGCGACCACGCCTTGTATCACCCGACTCATGGCATCGGCCTGGGACCCGGACATCTGTGGCACCAATACGAACAGCGCCGCCCCCAGGGCCACGAGCATGTGGGTCCGCACGCCGGCAGCCTTGCCCTTGTGTTCGCGCTCGAAACCCAGGATGCCGCCCAGCAGCGCGGCCATGATCAGGCGCACCGTGACCCGGGTCATCTGCTGGGCATCGGTGATATCGGCGAATTCCGCCTGCAGGGTTACCCAGACTTCATGCCACCAGGTGTCCATGGACCGTCCTCTTTTTTCATTCGATAAACGATGGACCGCAGGCGGCGCCAGAGGTGCGCCTGACCGCTGATCAGCCGCAACGAACCCTGGCTTGGCCGCGAGACCTAACGTTCATGACCCCTGAAGGAGCAACACCATGACTGTTCGTATCGATGACAACCAGACCTGCCATTTCGAAACCCCCAACGGCCCCAAACAACGCCCCGCCAGCGAGCTGGCCATCATCACCGACCCGGACAAGGCCATGTCAGCCGTGGAGATCAACGGTGACCTGGTCTACATCACCGAGGCCGAGGCCGATGCACTGACCGTGGCCGGCGCAGTCGACGGGCGCAAGCACCTGAAGGCCAGCGACAGCGGTTCGGCGATCTGAAGCCCAATCCACAGGCAACAGATGCATTTGTGGCGAGGGGATTTATCCCCGCTGGGGCGCGAAGCGGCCCCAACGTACTGCCTGATACACCGCAGTCACAGATGCATTTGGGGCTGCTTCGCAGCCCAGCGGGGATAAATCCCCTCGCCACAGTAATATGTTCGTCACTTCCGGGGTGCATCAAAGTGTCGCAGGGCCTGGGCTTCGCGGCATCTGATCCGGTTTTTATCGAAGCACCTGAGTCTGTTATGCAAACAGTTCCATGGTCATAGTGCGCCGGCCAGATAGAGGCTGATGAGCGACCGACCATGAGCGATAGAATCCCCGTCCAGTTGATACAGACGTTCGAACCTGCGCCAACGAAGATAAAGGCCAGGAGCACCGACAACCTGATCCACACCCGCAGCTTCACCGGTTTGTTTCGTACCCTGCGCATCAGCGGGGCGGGGGTTCTGTTCCTGCTGTTCTTCGGCACGGTGTGGTTGAACTGGGGCGGCCGCCAGGCGGTGCTCTGGGACCTTTCCGAAAGCAAATTCCACATCTTTGGCGCGACCTTCTGGCCCCAGGATTTCATCCTGCTCTCGGCCCTGCTGATCATCGCCGCCTTCGGCCTGTTCGCGATCACCGTGTTTGCCGGCCGCGTATGGTGCGGCTACACCTGCCCACAGAGCTCCTGGACCTGGATCTTCATGTGGTGCGAGAAAATCACCGAAGGCGAACGCAACCAGCGGATCAAGCTGCAAGCGGCGCCCTGGGGCCTGAACAAGCTCCTGCGCCGCAGCGCCAAGCACACGCTGTGGCTGGCCATCAGCCTGCTCACCGGCCTGACGTTCGTGGGGTACTTCACGCCGATCCGCCCCTTGGCCGAAGAACTGCTGACCCTGCAAATGGCGGGTGTGAGCTTGTTCTGGGTGCTCTTCTTTACCGCAGCCACCTACCTCAATGCCGGCTGGCTGCGGGAAGCGGTGTGCATGCACATGTGCCCTTACGCACGCTTTCAGAGCGTGATGTTCGACAAGGACACACTGACTATTTCCTACGACACGGCCCGTGGTGAAATCCGCGGCCCGCGCAAACGCGAGGCAATCCCAGCCAATATTGGCCTGGGCGACTGCATCGACTGCCAGATGTGCGTGCAGGTCTGCCCCACCGGCATCGACATCCGCGACGGCCTGCAGATGGAATGCATCGGCTGCGCGGCCTGCATCGATGCCTGCGACTCGATCATGGACAAGATGGGCTACGCCCGAGGCCTGATCAAATACACCTCCGAACATCAGTTGCAGGGTGGCAAGACTCACCTGCTGCGTCCTCGGCTGATCGGCTATACCGCCGTGCTGCTGGTAATGATCGGCGCGCTGGTCGTGGCGCTGATGCAACGGCCCATGGTGTCGCTGGACGTCAGCAAGGACCGTGGCCTGTTCCGTGAAAACAGCGCCGGCCAGATCGAGAACATCTACAGCCTGAAAATCATCAACAAGACCCAACAGCGCCAGGATTATCACCTGTCCCTGGTGGACGGCGACGGCTTCATCCTGCAGGGCAAGACCCAACTGAGCCTGGCCCCGGGGGAAATCGTCGATGTGCCGGTGTCCGTAGCGATGCTTAGCGAACGGCCGGGCAAAGGCTCCCAGGAAATGACGTTCAAGGTCGCCGACACTAACGAGCCGGGCATCTACAGCGTTGCCAAGAGCCGTTTTGTCGCACCGATGAATCGGTGAAGCTATAAGATGCCAGGCACCTGTGGGAGCGAGCTCCCACAGTTAAAGAAGTGCAAACCACGCGTCACTCCAGACTAGGCCCCCCATGAAACGCTACGAGAAATTTGCCGACGACATCGCTGAACTGATCCGCTCGGGCATGCTGGGGCCGGGTCAGCGCGTGCCGTCGGTACGCTACGCCAGCCAGACCTACGGTGTCAGCCCGTCCACCGTATTCCAGGCCTATTACCTGCTGGAGCGACGCGGCATGATCCGGGCCCGGCCGCGCTCCGGCTACTTCGTCAACACCCATGCGCCGAGCCCGTTTTCGGAGCCGGCGATCAGCAGCCAGGTGCACGAATCCACCGAAGTCGACGTCAGTGAGCTGGTGTTTTCGGTCCTCGACTCCATCAAGGACCCGGCCACCGTACCGTTCGGCTCGGCATTCCCCAGCCCGATGCTGTTCCCGCTGCAACGGCTGTCCCGTTCGCTGTCCAGCGCATCACGGGACATGGACCCGCGAATGGTGGTCACGGACATGTCGCCGGGCAATCCACACTTGCGCCGCCAGATCGCCCTGCGCTACATGGTCGGCGGGCTGATGCTGCCCATGGAAGAACTGCTGGTCACCAACGGTGCCCTGGAAGCCTTGAACCTGTGCCTGCAAGCCGTGACCGAGCCCGGCGACCTGGTGGCGATCGAAGCGCCAGCGTTCTACGCCAGCCTGCAGGTACTGGAGCGGCTCAAGCTCAAGGCCGTGGAAATTCCCGTCCACCCGCGCGACGGCATCGACCTGGACGTGCTGGCGCAGACACTGGAGCGCCATCCGATCAAGGCCTGCTGGTGCATGACCAGCTTCCAGAATCCCATGGGCGCGACCATGCCCGAGGAACGCAAACAGGCGCTGGTCGAGTTGCTGCGCCGCCATCAGGTGCCGCTGATCGAGGACGACGTGTACGCCGAACTCTATTACGGCCAGCAGGCCCCCAAGCCCGCCAAGGCGTTCGACACCGAAGGGCTAGTGATGCATTGCGGCTCGTTCGCCAAGAGCCTGGCACCGGGTTATCGCATCGGCTGGGTCGCCGCCGGGCGCTACGCGCAGAAGATCGAACGGCTCAAGCTCATGACTTCGTTGTGCGCCTCGATGCCGGCCCAGGCCGCCATCGCCGACTACCTGCAACATGGCGGCTACGACCGTCACCTGCGCAAACTGCGCTACGCCCTGGAAGAACAGCAAAGCGCGATGCTCGCCGCCATCGCCCGCTATTTCCCGGCCCAGACCCGGGTCAGCCAACCGGCGGGCGGTTACTTCCTGTGGCTGGAGCTGCCGCAGCAGATGGACTCGCTGAAATTGTTCCGGATGGCCCTGGCCCAGGGCATCAGCATCGCGCCGGGACCGATCTTTTCAGCGACCCGGCGTTTCAGCAATTGCATCCGCTTGAACTATGGCAGCCCGTGGACCGAGGCGTCTGAAAAAGCCATGGAGACGTTGGGGCGGATTATTCGCTCGTTTTGATATTTGGGTTGCCTGTCGGGCCGCCATCGCGAGCAAGCTTTGCTCCCACATTGGAACGCTGCCCCCTGTGGGAGCAAAGCTTGCTCGCGATAGGGCCAAAACAGACACCCCAGGACTCAGCGCCCCCCACCCAAATCCACAAACGTCCCAGTCGCATACGAAGCCTTGTCCGATAGCAGCCAGATAATCGCTTCAGCCACTTCATCCGGACGACCGCCCCGGGCCATGGGAATCGCCGACTCCAGCTTGCTGACCCGGTCCGGATCGCCGCTCAGGGCATGGAAATCGGTGTAGATGTAGCCGGGGCGCACCGCATTGACGCGAATGCCTTCGCCAGCCACTTCCTTGGACAAGCCGATGGTGAAGGTGTCCAGCGCGCCCTTGGAGGCTGCATAATCGACGTACTCCCCCGGCGCCCCCAGGCGCGCGGCCACCGACGAGACGTTGACGATGCTGCCGCCCTGCCCGCCATGCCTGGGCGACATGCGCAGCACCGCGTGCTTGGCACAAAGAATCGGCCCCAGCACGTTGGTCTTCATGATCTTGAGAATGCGAAATTCGGACATTTCATCGAGCCGGGACTTGTGGGCCACCGTGCCGGCGTTGTTCACCAGGGCGGTGACACGGCCCAGCTCGGCATCCACTCGGTTGAACAGGCCGATCACTTCGTCTTCGATGCTCACGTCGGCCCGCACGGCAATCGCCTGCGCGCCCTTGGCCCGGACCTGCTCGAGCACCTCCTGCGCGGCACTCTCATCGGACTGGTAATTGATGCAGATCCGATAGCCCAAACCGGCAGCCAACAACGCCGTGGCCGCCCCGATTCCGCGGCCGCCACCGGTAATGACGATGACTTTATCCACGTTTGCTTCCCCCATTCCACGGATAGACGTCCGGCCCAAGAATAGCGTTCACGTCATGCTTTGCACAAACCGCTGCGCTTAGCGGGCCAGGGCGCGCAGATCCAGGCGTCCGTCCAACAGCGGCGGGCACCAGTAGTAACCACCGGTGATTGGCCGGCTCATGCGATACAGGCCATCGGTGATGCCGTCTTCCAGGCCACTCATGCGTCGCAGTTGTGCCTCGAAGGCATCAAGAGAGAAACCGAACGCCAGGAACATCAGCCCCGCACGGTCGCCTTCGATCCACGGCATGGAGCGACGTACCACGAACGCCTCCGGGGCGAAGCTTTCCTGGGCGGTGCGCTTGACGTGGGCCGACGCCGGCGCATCGTCGATTTCTTCGTTGTCGCTCAGGCGACGGCCCATGATGTTGTCGCGCTCATGGGGTTGCATCGCCGCGAAGCCGTCCAGATCGTGCTGCCATTGCTGGATCGCGGCGAAACTGCCACCGCGCACCCCGTCGGCGCCCTGGGCCAGGGCGGCAGCGATGGCCGCTTCGTCGTGAGGGTTTTCGGTGCCGTCTTCGTAGCCGGTCAGGTCATGGCCGGTCATATGGCGGAAGGTTTCGTTCATCTGCACCAGCTGCAGCGCCGGGGCCAGCGCCGTCTCGATGGCGCGACTGCGGTGCATCAGCTCGCCGCGGTCTTCGCCGTGCAGCCAGCACCACAGCGCGTGTTGGGTCGACGGGTTGTCCACGCCCACGCCGGCCAACGCAGGAAAGGCCCGCAGGCCTTCGACCTGGACGCCCAGCGCCTGGACCAGTGATTCACCAAAGCCGACCACGGCCCGCCCATCGAGCAGCAACAGGAGTTTGTCTAGCGCAGCCGGCAGTGCCTCGACCGATTCCAGGGCAAAAAACAAATGACGGGCCTGAGGCGGAACAGGGGTGGCGAGAATGCCGGGCTGGTAGTAACTCATGTGAACTCCTTTAGAAAGAGTCGCGAGTTTACCCGGCGGCTGCCGCTTTGTGTGGTTTGGCTTGAGGTCCGGACGCGTCGGACAACCGGGCCGTTTTGCGGGAAGCAATCCCGCGGCCCTGCCAGACGACTCAGGACCATTGCCTCGGCCTGATAGCCTCGGATTGTCGGGCAGCCAAAAACCCCCTAGATTGACCATCCCTCAAGGAAGGCCAACGAGAGCGCTGCACCATGCAAACTGCCAGATCGATACTCGCCGGGACTTTTTTCCTGGTTTGCGGGACGCCCATGGGCTTTGCCCAGGAGCGCATTGAAGACACCGTCAATGCCGTCATTCAGCCCTTGATGAAACAACAGGACATCGCGGGCATGGCGGTAGCGATCACGCATAACGGCCAACGTCGGTTTTTCAACTATGGCGTCGCCGCCAAGGACACGAAAAAACCGGTCACCGAGCAGACCCTCTTCGAAATCGGCTCGATCAGCAAGACCTTCACCGCCACCCTCGGCGCCTATGCCCAGGCCCAGGGCAAGCTGTCCCTGGCGGACCCGGCCAGTCGCTTCGCCCCCGAGCTACGCGGCAGCGCGTTGGAGGGCATCAGCCTGCTCAACCTCGCCACCTATACCGCCGGTGGCCTGCCGTTGCAGTTTCCCGACGAGGCGGACCACCCAGACCGAATGTTTGGCTATTACACCACCTGGAAGCCGCTCTACCCGGCCGGCACCCAGCGGCTCTATTCAAACCCGAGCATCGGCCTGTTCGGCTATCTGGCAGCCCGCAGCATGGGGCGGCCGTTCGACGAGGTGATGGAGCGCACGCTGATGCCAGGGCTGGGCCTCAAGCACAGCTATGTGCGGGTGCCGCAGGATCAGTCGGGCCGATACGCCCAAGGCTATGCAAAAGACGGCAAGCCCGTCCGGGTCGGGCCGGGAGCCCTGGATTCCGAGGCTTACGGGGTGAAAACCAGCTCATCGGACCTGATGCGCTTTCTTGAGGCCAACTTGCGAGCTGAAACACTGGCGGCGGATCTGAAGCAAGCGATCGCCACGACACATACAGGTTTCTACAGGGTTGGCGGGATGAATCAGGGGCTGGGCTGGGAGTACTACCCCGCCCCGTTCACCTTGGATGAGTTGCTCGCAGGCAACACGCCGCAAATGGCCCTGGCCCCACAAAAAGTCGAGCCTCTCAACCCGCCCCGGCCAGCACCGGACGGCGCCTGGATCAACAAGACAGGATCTACCAACGGTTTCGGCGCGTATGCGGCGTTCGTGCCTGGAAAGGACATGGGGATCGTCATGCTTGCCAACAGGAATTACCCGATTGAAGAACGGGTGAAAGCGGCGTACCGGATCCTGATGGCGTTGGATGGCCAATAGCGAGGGCGACGAGCCCGCTGGGCCTGTAGGAGCTGCCGAAGGCTGCGATCTTTTGATCCTTTGATCATTCGCTTGCGACTCAATTGCCTGGAACAAGATCGCAGCCTCGTTGCACTCGTCAGCTCCTACATAGCGCAACCCAGCGGGAGCAAGCGCCCTTGCCACAGGAGCGCCTCGTCGTTACTTGAAGTCAATCATCCAGCGGCTTCGGCGGCGCCGACGGCTTGACTGCCTTGCCAGGCTTGGTGCCTTTCGCATCCTTGGCCGGTGTGGGTTCCGGCGCAGGAGGAGGCGTCGGGGCTGCCGCCTCTTTTTCTGCCGCCGGCAGTTTATCGACGGTGTCGAAGAGCTCTTTCAATTCGATCGCCCCGGAATGCTCAAGCTTCTTCTCCCCGTCCTTGCCCACCAGGATGATCTTGGTCTGCGCTCCGGCTCCCAGCTTGAGCGAGCGAATCAACGCCATGGTGCTCTGCGGATCCAGGTCCTTGCCATCGCGCTGCCCAATGGTATTGAGCACGGTATAGAGCACCATGTTGCGCTCGGAAAAGCCCTGCTTGCCTGCCGGCTCATTCAAGGCCTTTTTCAGGCTCACCCAGGCAGGGTCGACCGTACTGGGCGCGATGACGACAAGGGGACGTGACTTGCCTGCGTCCGCCAACAGGGGCGAGTCGCCGTCGGCAGCGAACAGGGGGCCGGCGATGGCCAGCAAGGTAGCGAAGGTCAACGACCGAATGAGCATGCGCCTCTCCTTTTGATGTTTACGCTGTACTGATTGCACAGGGCGGCGATTGTTCCGCGAGAGTCGCTCAATACTGCGCCTGCCTGACTTGAAGCTTAGGCCAGGGGGGTCATTGCGCAACCGTGGTAACCAACGCGTGCGCGTGGGAAGAGGTGTGACCGCTAAAAGTACAGTCACCACAAGGGATCTCGGTGTCAGTGCTAGAACGCCAGCTTGAACCCGATCATCGCCAGCATTACCGCCAGGCACGGGCGCAGCAACTCGTCGGAGATTCGTCCCGACAGATGACTGCCCAGGTAGATCCCCGGCAACGAACCGATCAACAGCAAACCCAGGATGTGCCAGTCCATGTTGCCCATGCTCGCATGGCCCAGGCCAGCGACCAGGGTCAGCGGCACGGCGTGGGCGATCTCGGTGCCCACCAGGCGCTTGGTGACCAGGAACGGGTAGAGGATGAACAACGCGACGGTGCCCAGGGCGCCAGCGCCTATCGAGGTCAAGGCGACCATCGTACCCAGCACGAGGCCAGTGATGACCGTCAGCACATTGAGTCGCACACCCGAGGGGTTGTAGTGGCCGCCAGCGCGGTCATGCGCGAATTGCAGCAGGCGCTTCTTGAACAGGATCGCCAGGGCGGTGACGAACAACACAAAACCCAGGGCTTGCTTGATCACCGCGTTCATGGCGTCAGGGGAGCTGTGCAGGCTGCTGAGGAACCATAGCGTCAAGCCGACCGCCGGCACGCTGCCCAACGTCAGCCAGCCGGTGATCGCCCAGTCGATGTTGCGGTTTTTGGCATGCACCAGGACACCGCCAGACTTGGTAATGGCCGCGTACAGCAGGTCCGTACCCACCGCCGTCGCAGGGTTGATACCAAACCACAGCAGGATCGGGGTCATCAGCGAACCACCGCCGACGCCGGTCATCCCGACGATGAAACCGACCACCAAGCCTGCAACGACTAAACCGACATTACCGAAATCCATTAAACCCGTCTCAGCACGACCGCGTGAAAAATCTGGCCGCGAGCATAGCGATTTTTCTTATAACCTCCCTATATCAATATGATCTATCTTTATTCCTTCCCCACCAACTCATTGAACCGGCAGGAAGTTGAGGAATAGCAGGCTCTGGGCATAGTTCAGGCCGATGCGCCGGTAGCGCTCGTCAAGCATTTGGGTCAGCAGGTCCAATCGGGCGACGATTTTTCCGAACTCCACGGCAAAACTCAGGTTGCTGCCCTCCTCCGAAATCTCATTGGAAAACAGCAGCGGCGTGCCGTCCTTGTTCTGCCGCTGGCTCAGCAGCCAGGTGGCTTTTTCGATATTGCGCGCAGCGTTGCTGACAAAACGCGGGTCGATGGTGTCAGTCATGTAGAACTCGAGGCGATTGCCATGAGCTGTGACCAGCATGCTGCCGATGGCATAGATGAACGCCCCTACCCGATCGCCGAGAAATTCAGGGCTCATGGCATAGCTCAGGGCGGCCAGGTCCTTCTTGCCTCCCAGGGTCGGCAAGGGTTGTTGCTGCTCGATGGCCATGCGTACCTGTTTTTCCGCGGTACGGGCGTCGAGAAAGCCGGACTTGCGCAGTTCGTCGGGGTTGCGCAGGTACAGCTTGCTCATCAGCAGATAGAGGCTTTGCAGGTTGTCGTGCATCGACAACGTGGCCATGCGGTCAACGCTGGTCTGCAAGAACTCCTGGGGGCGGGTGTTGCTGAACTGCGTGACCATGTCCTGCCCCTGCTGATGGCTGCAGCCGCCGCTGAACAGCATCGACACACCGACCAACAATGCCAGGCAGCAGCGGCGCAATCTCGTCACAGAATAAAAAACACCGGCCATCGAGTCTCGGTCTGGGCATGGGGAAGCGATGGGGGTCGTCGCTTCCAGGCCATGGATAGAGCGGAAAAAATCGCAAAAGTGCAGTGTTCGCAGAAAACTCCCGATATCCAGCAACGCCTCCACCATTCAATTAGTCTTACTTTTTGTTTGATAAATCCCAATTAATGGCTATAAATCCCTTCTCACCCACCAAATAGAAAGACTACTGAACAGAAAAACCTTCAGCGCTGTCCGACCAATAACGGACTCGCCCGCGTTCAAAACAACAACAAAACAACAGGAAGGAAGGTCATACCATGCTTGAATCCAGACAACTGCTCACGGCCCTCGGAGTGTCTCTGATGATCGCCACCTCGGCTTCCCAGGCTGCCGGCCTGACCAACGAACGCAGTGCGTTCGGCAAGACCGACGATGGCACGGCGGTGGAAAAATTCGTGCTGCGCAACAGTCACGGCATGGAGGCCACGGTCATCACCTACGGCGGCATCCTCCAGTCATTGAGCGTGCCGGACAAACACGGCAAGGCCGCCGACATCGTGCTCGGTTTTGACGACGTGCAGGGTTACCAGAAGAACGGCAGCGTGTATTTCGGCGCGACCATCGGCCGCTTCGGCAATCGCCTGGCCGACGGCGCCTTCGAGCTGGACGGCAAGCGTTACCAAGTGCCGCAGAACGACCATGGCAACTCTTTGCACGGCGGGCCGCAAGGGTTCGACAAGCGCGTCTGGAAGGCCCAGCCCCATAATGCCAAGGACTCGGTAGGCGTCACCCTGACCTACCTGTCACCCGATGGCGAGATGGGTTTTCCCGGTGCACTGAAGACCGACGTCACCTACAGCCTCAACGAACAGAACGAGTTGCGGATCGAGTACCAGGCCACCACCGACAAACCCACGGTGCTGAACCTGACCAACCACAGCTATTTCAACCTGGCCGGGGCGGGTAACGGCGACATACTCGAGCAGGTTGCGACCCTGCACGCGGCCCATTACACGCCGGTCACCGGCAAGCTCATTCCCACCGGCGAACTGGCCCCCGTGGCCGGTACGCCGATGGACTTCACCCAACCCACCGCCATCGGCACCCACATCAAGGCCGATCACCCGCAACTCAAATTCGCCGAACCGAAACAGGGCGGCTTCGATTTCAACTGGGCGCTGGACGCCAAGGGCGACGTGAACAAACTGGCCGCCGAGGTGTATGACACAGACTCCGGACGACGCCTGCAGCTCTACACCACCGAGCCTGGCGTGCAGTTCTACACCAGCAACTTCCTCGACGGCACCGTCAAGGGCAAGCAAGGCAAGGTCTATCCACATTGGGGCGCGTTCACCCTGGAAACCCAGCACTACCCCGACTCGCCCAACCAGCCGAACTTCCCCTCGACGCGGCTTGATCCGGGCCAGACCTACACCCAGACCATGGTGTTGAAGTTCTCCGCAAAATAGAAAAACCTGTGCAAAAACCGTAGGAGCTGTCGAGTGCAACGAGGCTGCGATCTTTCCCCTAACACTTGAATTTCAAGCGAAAGATCAAAAGATCAAAAGATCGTCCGAACACAGCCCGAGCCTTCGCCAGCTCCTATGACTATCCTGCTGTTCATTGGATTATCGATCAGCACAACAGGAGAAAGGCATGAGGACGCTGGAATTGGCGGGGGTGTCCGTACCGGTCATTGGCCAGGGCACCTGGCGCATGGGTGAGGAACCGTCTCATCACAAGAAAGAAGTGGCCGCCCTGCGGCTGGGAATCGAATTGGGCATGACCCTGATCGACACGGCGGAGATGTATGCCGAAGGCGGTGCCGAAACCGTCGTTGGCGAAGCGATCACCGGCCTGCGCGACCAGGTTTTCCTGGTGAGCAAGGTCTACCCTCACAACGCCAGTCGCAAAGGCATTCCCCTGGCCTGCGAACGCAGCCTGCGGCGGCTCGACACCGATTACATCGACCTTTACTTGTTGCACTGGCGCGGGCAGTACCCGCTGGACGAAACCGTCGAAGCCTTCGAGCGGCTGCGCGAAGAAGGCAAGATCGGCCGTTGGGGCGTGTCGAACTTCGACGTGGCGGACCTTGAAGAACTGGCCGCGCCGGCCTGCGCGACCAACCAGGTGCTGTACAACCTGCAGCAACGCGGCATCGAATTCGACCTGCTGCCCTGGTGCCAGCGCCAGTCCTTGCCCGTCATGGCCTACTGCCCGGTCGGCCAGGGCGGGCACCTGCTCAAGGATCACACCCTGGGACAGATCGCCGAACGCCATCGCGCAACACCGGCGCAGATCGCACTGGCCTGGCTGTTGCGCCAAGACAATGTGCTTGCCATTCCCAAGGCGGTAAAGCCTGAACATGCGCGCTTGAATGCCGAAGCGGCCAACCTCAAGCTTGAACCGCAGGACCTGGCAGCCCTCGACCTGATATTTCCCCAGCCCCAGGGCAAGCAGCGGCTGGCGATGGTCTAGGAGCTGTGTAGCTGTGTAGGAGCTGTGTAGGAGCTGTCGAGTGCAACGAGGCTGCGATCTTTCCCCTGACACTTGAATCTCAAGCGAAAGATCAAGATCAAGATCAAGATCAAGATCAAGATCAAGATCAAGATCAAGATCAAAAGATCGCAGGCTTCGCCAGCTCCTACAGAGCCAAAAGAGCATCCCCCAGCCCACAATGCAGAGGTGACTAAAACAACCCCATCTGCCCGCCCACCAACGTCGAGAAATCATCGTCCACAAACGGCAGGATCGCATCCGCCACCGGCTGTAGCTGTTTGGTCACGTAGTGGTCGTAATCGATTGGCGCGCTGCGGGTTTCCAGCGGCTCGGGGCCGGCAACGGTGATGACGTAGCTGATCCAGCCGCCATTCTGGTATTGCCGCGGACGACCCTGGCGCTGGTTGAACTCATCGGCCAGCCGCGCGGCCCGCACGTGAGGTGGAACGTTGCGTTCGTAGTCGTCCAGCGGCCGACGCAGGCGCTTGCGATAGACCAGCCGATCATCGAACGCACCGGCCAGGGTCTGCTGCACATAATCGCGCACATAATCCTGATAGGGCTGGCGATGGAAGATTCGCCCGTACAGCTCCTGCTGGAACTGCCGGGCCAGCGGCGACCAGTCGGTGCGCACGGTTTCCAGGCCTTTGTAGACGATTTCATCGCTGCCGTCGGCACGGGTTACCAATCCGGCGTAGCGTTTCTTGCTGCCCTCTTCGGCGCCCCGGATGGTCGGCATCAGAAAGCGCTTGAAATGCGTTTCGAACTGCAGTTCCAGCGCACTCTCGAGTCCGAACTCGGCACGCACCTGCTCACGCCACCATTGATTGACGTGGGCCACCAGGTCTTGGCCGATCCTGGCCGCTTCCTCCTGGCCATGGGCACGGCGTAGCCAAACGAACGTGGAATCGGTATCGCCATAGATCACCACATGTCCCTGGGCTTCGATCAACTGGCGGGTGCGCTGCATGATCTGGTGGCCGCGCAGGGTGATGGACGAGGCCAGGCGCGGATCGAAGAAGCGACAGCCGCTGGAACCGAGCACGCCATAAAAGGCGTTCATGATGATTTTCAACGCCTGGGACAGCGGCGCATTGTGTTCGCGCTTGGCGGTCTCCCGGCCTTCAGCGACCCGCGCCACGATGGCCGGCAGGCAATGGCGGGTACGGGAGAAGCGCGCCCCGCGAAAGCCTGGCACCGATGCCTGGTCATCCGGGTGGCGCAACCCTTCGATCAAGCCCACCGGGTCGATCAGGAAGGTGCGGATGATCGATGGGTACAGGCTCTTGTAGTCCAGCACCAGCACCGACTCGTAGAGCCCCGGCTGGGAGTCCATGACAAACCCACCCGGGCTGGCCTCGGGCGGGCGCTGGCCCAGGTTGGGTGCAACAAACCCTTGGCGATGCATCAGCGGCATGTACAGGTGCGTGAAGGCCGCCACCGAACCGCCGCTGCGATCCGCCGGCAGGCCGGTGACGCTGGCCCGTTCCAAGAGGAACGTGAGCAGTTCGGTCTTGGCGAAGATCCGCGTCACCAGTTCACAGTCCTTGAGGTTGTAGCGGGCCAGGGCCGGCTTGTCCTCGGCGAACATGCGATTGATCTCGTCCATGCGCTGGTAGGGGTTATCGATGGACTTGCCCTCCCCCAACAGCGTCTGGGCGACGTTTTCCAGGCTGAACGACGGAAAACTCCAAGTGGCCGAACGCAGGGACTCGATGCCGTCGATGATCAGCCGGCCAGCGGCCGAGGCGAAAAAGTGGTTGTTGCGCGCGCCGTGCTCGCGCCATTGCATCTCTTCGCCACCGCGTCCCAGGCGCAACGGCACGGCCAGGCGCCGGGCGTGTTCATGCAGCACCCGCAGGTCGAACTGCACCAGGTTCCAGCCAATGATCGCGTCAGGGTCGAAACGGGCAAACCATTCGTTGAGTTTCTTCAGCAGCAACGTGCGCGATTCGCAATATTCCAGCTGGAAATCCACGCCGGTATCGTCGCCATTGGGGGGGCCGAGCATGTACACCTGGCGCTCGCCGCAGCCTTCCAGGGCAATGGAATACAAATCGCCCTGGGCGGTGGTTTCGATGTCCAGGGACACCAGGCGCAACGGTGGACGGTATCCGGGCGCCGGTTTCATCTGGACGTCGACCAGCAGGCCATCGGCGGCCGGCGTACCGCCAAACCAGACCGGGGCGGTGATGAAGCGCTCCATCAGGTAGCGCTCCGGCGGGCGAATGTCCGCTTCGAACACCTCCACACCGGCGCGGCGCAAGGTGGTGTCCAGGCGCATCAACTGGGCATGTTGCTGGCAATACAGCCCCAGCACCGGACGATGCTCGAAATCCAGCAGCTCCAGGGGGCGTAGTTCTACCTCCTTCTCCCCTTGCAGCAAGGCCTCGAGCTGGCCGCGCTGGATCTGCGGCACAAAGGCCACCGACGTCTGCACCGGCAGGCGCACGCGCCGGGGACCGGCGTCGGTCGCCAGCCAGAACTCGACTTCGGTGCCGGCCGGGGTGTCGCGCCAATGCCGGGTCAGGACGAAGCCCTGCTGTAAATCCACCGCTGCAACCTCGAATTCTACGCAAGCGACGATTCTACCCTGTGGCGAGGGGATTTATTCCTTTGTGGGAGCAAGGCTTTTGTGGGAGCAAGGCTTGCCCGCGATGCGGTTCAACTGCTAGACCGTGTCATCGTTCATCGCGAGCAAGCTTTGCTCCCACAGGCTTGCTCCCACAGAGGGCCCCCACTGGCCACATGCTGGATGACATCACATCGGCGGGAAATTCACCGGCCATGACGCTTTTGGACGACTGGCCGCCGCTTTACCGCTTGCTCTGCGCCGTTGGGTCTACGATGCTTTAACAACCAGCAAAAACAACACCCGAGGCTCCCCATGAAAACCGTCGCGCAGTTGCTCCGGCTAAAAGATGAGAAGAACCAGCAAGTGCACACCATCTCACCGGACGACATGGTATTGCAGGCCCTGCTGCGCATGGCCGAGAAGAACGTCGGTGCCTTGCTGGTGGTGAAGAACGACGAAGTACTGGGGATCATCAGCGAGCGCGACTATGCCCGCAAAATGGTCTTGCGCGGTCGCTCATCGGTGGGCACGAAGGTCAGTGACATCATGGTCTCCCCCGTGATCACCATCGACCCGCACCAGAACGTCGAGACCTGCCTGAGCATCATGACCGAAAAACACCTGCGACATTTGCCCGTGGTAGAGGACGGCAAACTGGTCGGCCTGCTGTCCATCGGCGACCTGGTCAAGGAAGCCATCGCCGAACAGGCCGATCTGATCAGACAACTGGAGCAATACATCCGCGGGGAATGATCCGCTCGGGCGGGTTGCTCATTCTCCACTATATTGAAAGGGTTGTTCCTGCGAGCATCCTGATGGCCAACACCGACCGACTGATCATTTGTGAACATTGCGATGCAGTGTACGAGCCGGTTGAGCTCGCCCCGCACCAGAGAGCCACGTGCGTGCGTTGCCAGGCGGTGATCCAGCGCTACAGCGGCCTGACCATCGAGCAGCGCCTGGCCTTGAGCGTAACGGCCGCGGTGTTGTGGATTTTCGCCAACATCTACCCGGTGATGACCATTCGCCTCCAGGGGCTGAGCAACAGCGCGACGTTATGGGACTCCATCGTGGCGCTGAGCCAGGGCCCCATCACCTTCATCGCCCTGGTGACAGCGGTGACGATCATCATTGCGCCGGCCTTCCAACTGGCGCTGCTGCTCTGGGTGCTGGGCCATGCCTATCTCCAGCGGCGGGCGCCAGGGTTCAGCCTGTGCATGCGCAGCCTGGAAACCCTGCGTCCCTGGAGCATGCTGGAGGTGTGCCTGCTGGGCGCGCTGGTGGCGGTGATCAAGCTCGCCGGCCTGCTGGACGTGCTCCCGGGCATCGGCCTGTTCGCCCTGGCGGCCTTGAGCCTGCTGATGATCCGCATTGCCGGGCGCGATGTCCGCGACCTGTGGAACAGCCTATGAACGGCAAGCCGCTGGATACTGTGCCGGACGCCCGCGACCTGAACCTCTGCCTGTGCCACAACTGCGGCCTGGCCTGCGACATGACCGATGAGCCCCAGGCCTGCCCCCGCTGCGACGCCGCCCTGCATCGACGCAAACCCGACGCCATCGCCCGCACCTGGGCCTACATGCTCGCCGCGCTGGTGTTCTACATTCCGGCCAATCTGATTCCGGTCATGAATACCCAGATGCTCGGCGAAGGCGCCGACAGCACCATCATCAGCGGCGTCATCGAATTCTGGCAAAGCGGTGCCTGGGACATCGCCCTGATTATCTTCATCGCCAGCATCGCGGTGCCCGGCATCAAGTTCGTGGTACTGACCCTGCTGCTGGTGACTGCACAGCGGCGCAGCACCTGGGCCCAGGTCCAGCGGGCGAAGCTGTACCGGCTGGTGGAAGTCATCGGCTACTGGTCGATGCTCGATGTGCTGGTGGTGGCCCTGGTGGCGGCATTGGTCAAGTTCCAGGCACTGAGCGACATCGAACCGCGGCCAGGCATCCTGTTTTTCGGCCTTGTGGTGCTCTTCACCATGCTGTCGGCCATGAGTTTCGACCCCCGGCTGATCTGGGACACTCAACCCTTCGAGGAGGTCATGGATGAAGTCGCAAGCCACTGACGTGCAGCAACCCGCACCCGGCCGCGCCCATGTCACCACCCGCCGCTGGACGGTGTCACTGGTGTGGATCGTGCCGATCATCGCGGTGCTGGTGGGCATTTCCCTGGTGGTCCACAACTGGCTGCAGGAAGGCCCGACCATCACCATTACCTTCAAGACCGGCCAGGGCCTGACCGCCAACAAGACCCAGGTGAAATATCGCAACGTGGTCATCGGTCAGGTCACCGACGTGCAACTGAGCGAAAACCAGAAGCACGTCACCGCCACGGTCAAGCTCGCCAAGACAGCCGAAAATTTTACTCACGAAGACTCGGTGTACTGGGTGGTAAGGCCGCGCATCGGGGCCGGCGGGATCTCGGGGATCGACACCTTGTTTTCCGGAGACTTCATCGGGGCCGACGCCGGTCAGTCGAAAGCGCGTGTCAAGTCCTTCACGGGTCTGGAGAACCCGCCGCCGATTACTTACGGCGAACCAGGCAAGCGCTTCACCCTGCATTCCCGGGACCTTGGCTCGCTGGACATCGGCTCTCCGGTGTACCTACGCAAGATCCCGGTGGGCCAGGTCGTGTCCTACGCCTTGGACGCCGAGGGCAAAGGCGTGAACATCGATGTGTTCGTCAACGCACCCAATGATGCGTACGTCACCGAAAACACCCGGTTCTGGAACGTCAGCGGTGTGGACGTGAACGTCGGTGCCAATGGTTTCGCGGTCAAGACCGAGTCGCTCTCGGCCTTGCTGCTGGGCGGCATCGCGTTCCAGGCGCCGGAATACAGTCCAGACGACACCACGGCCAGCGAAGACAAGACCTTCGAACTGTTTGCCGACCAGCAGAGCGCCCTCGCCCCTCCCGACGGCAAGGCGCAATACCTGGCCCTGCGGTTCGATCAGGCACTGCGCGGGTTGCGAGTCGGCGCGCCGGTAGAGTTCCTCGGAGTGGAAATCGGCCGGGTGGTGGCCATCAATCTGGATTTCGATGAGAAACAGCGCAGCTTCCCGGTCGACGTCGGCATAGTGATGTACCCGCAGCGCCTGGGCAAGGCCCATGAAAAAATGCTCAAGTCGCTCAATCACAACCCAGAGGACGAAGCCGCTGGCGCCCGCCTGATCGGCAGCTTCGTCGAACGCGGCCTGCGCGCCCAGGCCCGCAGCGGCAATCTGCTGACCGGACAGTTGTACATCTCGCTGGACTTCTACCCCAAGGCGGAAAAAGTCGCCTTCGACCCAAGCGACCGCCCCGTGCGTATCCCGACCATTCCGGGCAGCCTCCAACAGCTGCAGGAACAATTGCAGGCAATGGTCGAGCGAATCAATAAACTGCCACTGGAGAATATTGCCGGCAACCTGAATGGCAACCTGGTGGAGCTGCGCAAAGGCCTGGCCCTGTTCAACAGCAAGACCCTGCCGGGTGTGCAAAGCACCTTGCAAGACGTCAGCAAGACCCTGCAATCGGCCAACTCGACCCTGGCCGAAGATTCACCGCAGCGCGAACAACTGACCCAGACCCTGGACGACCTGGGGCGCATGTCGCGCTCGCTGCGCGAGCTGTCGGACTACCTGAGCCGCCATCCCGAATCGCTGCTTCGCGGCCGTCCCAAGGACGCACCGGCGCACAACCTCACATTGCCGGTGAAAGAATGATCACAGGAGCACGCCCCATGCCACTGACGTTGAAACTTACCCTGGTTGTCGTGGCGTTGCTGCTCGGCGCCTGCCGCAGCGATCCGATCCACTACCACACCCTGAGCCCGGCTCAACCTGCAGGCCAATCGCGGTCCAACGTGGACATCCAGATTGAACTGGTCAGCGTCCCACCCCAAGTGGATCGCACCCAGATGGTCATTCGCCAGGGCAACAGCGGGTTGGCGATCCTGGAAACCGAATGGTGGGGTGCCAGCCTGGCCGATGAACTGCACAGCAGCCTGGACGAACAGCTGAGCAACCCTGGCGCGCCTAAATCATTGCTGCGGGTAGACGTGCAACGCTTTGACTCGATCCCCGGTCGCTATGCCCGCATGGATGTGCAATGGCGGCTGCGCAACCTGGGCAACGACACCCGCCCTCTTACGTGCCGTAGCAGCCTGCAAACCCCGGCAGGCGCCAGTATCGACGAACTGGTGACGGCGCATCAGGAGAACGTCCGGCAATTTGTCGACCTTGTCGAGCAAGCGGCTGCACGCAAGGCGTGTCCTTGACCCTGTAGGAGCTGCCGAAGGCTCGGGCCGCGTTCGGACGATCTTTTGATCTTTTGATCTTTTAATCTTTTAATCTTTTGCTCTTTTGCTTGAGATTCAAGCGTCAGCGCAAAGATCGCAGCCTCGCTTCGCTCGGCAGCTCCTACGCAGCTCCTACAATGGCCAATGCAGCGACAGCACCGGCGCAATGCGCGGATGGTGGTCGATGCGCTCCAGCAACTCGTAGAACGCTGGACGGGCGCCCAGCATCGCCTCCCGCGTGTTTCTCCACTTCGTGATCACGGCCGCCAGGATATCCAGCGCCCCCGGTTCGTCACCGCCGAGAAAAGGTCGGGCCGGGAACTGGTCGGCAAACAGCGCCCAATTGCGATACAGCCGTTGCTGCGTACCGGATATCAATCGATGCCGAGTCGCTTCGTCCGCCTCGTCCAGCCAGCGTTCCGGAAAATCGATAATGCCGATGAGCGTGTAGCAATTGGCCGCGATGTAGACCAGGCCCCGTATGGCTTGCGCACGCGCGGCCGGGTCTTGTGGGAGCAGCTTCGATGCTGGGAAGGTCAACCCGAGGTGAATCAGGATCGCCGCCGCTTCGGTCAGCACCGAACCATCCGGCAACTGCAGGGTCGGCACCTGCTTCAGGGGATTGAGTGCCTCGAGCGCTTTCGCCGCATCGTTGTCTTGCGTCGAATAGGCATCGACTCGCCGAAAAGCCACCTCACAGAGACGCAGGGCAACCTCCACCGCCGAAGAACCGGATTGCCTGCAACCGAATAACTGATACATGACGCACCTCCTGCATAAGCGTTAGCTGGTAGAGCCCGCGACCTGATCAGTGTTCCATCAAGCTGACCGGTAGCGGGCCAACGAGCTATCACTGCCGTCGATGTTCACCATCATGTCAATGAAGTTCTCTTGATGATCGCCCGGGACAACAATGGCCCCACACAAACCACTGCACCCCCGGAGCACACCATCATGAAACGCCAAGTCATCCTCAGCCTCGCTTTCTCTGTACTGGCCGCCAACGTATTTGCCGCCTCTGCCCAACCCGTCGTCGCCGAGGGCGGTTCTGATCGCCTGATCGAAAACCGCGTCGCTGAAGGCGGTGCCGATCGCCTGCTGGAACGTCGTGTCGCTGAAGGTGGCTCCGACCGCCTGATCGAAAACCGCGTCGCTGAAGGCGGTGCCGATCGCCTGCTGGAACGTCGTGTGGCTGAAGGTGGCTCCGATCGCCTGATCGAAAACCGCGTCGCTGAAGGCGGTGCCGATCGCCTGCTGGAACGTCGTGTCGCTGAAGGTGGCTCCGATCGCCTGATCGAAAACCACGTCGCTGAAGGCGGTGCCGATCGCCTGCTGGAACGTCGTGTCGCTGAAGGTGGCTCCGATCGCCTGATCGAAAACCACGCATGAGTTGTTTGAACGCAACAAATGATCGGCAACACACCTCGTGGCGAGGGAGCTTGCTCCCGCTCGGGCGCGCAGCGGCCGCACCCACCCCGCCACCCTGAAAGCCCGGCCTCATCCGCCGGGCTTTTTATGCTCAACGCCTGGCTAACGCCCCGACGCCCGCTTCATGCATTGCTGATAACGCTCATCCACCCGCTTGGCAAACCACGCCGTGGTCAGCTTGCGCGTGATCTTCGGGCTCTTGAGCACGATCCCCGGCAATACCGCCCGTGGCAACGCCTTGCCCTCGGTTCGCTCAGCCAGCTTGAACACGCTCTTGTAGAGTTTGCTGTCCTCGAACGCCAGGCTGTCACCCTGCTCCAGTTGATCGCGAATGGTCGGGTTGCGCATTCCCAGCGACTTGCCCAGCGTGCGCACCGCCAGTTCGGTGCTGCCTGGCATGATGGAATCATGGGCAATCAGATCGCCGTCCAGCGCCAGGAAAATGCCCGACGCCACACTCACCGCATGCTGGAAAGCCGCGTTGCGGCTGGCGTACCACCCGGCATTGAAATCGGCAAAACGATACAACGGCTCGGTGTAGCTCACCGGATAGCCCAGCAAATGCGCGATACCGAAATACATCCCGCCACGACGGCTGAACACTTCGCGACGAATCGAGCCTTCCACCGCATAGGGATAATTGCGCGCATTGGCCTGGGCAAACGCGATGCTGACCTGCATCGGTCCACCGGTGTGCACCGGATTGAAATCGCCGAACAACGTCTTGCCCAGCGGCACCATGCCGATGAAATCATCGAAAATCCCGCTCAGCTCTTTCTCGCTACGCGCCGCATTGAGTCGATCGCTGTAGCTTTTGCCGTTGGGCGAACGCACCTGGAGCGCGCCGCTGACCAACAGCTCCGGAATGTGCACCTTCGCCGCACGGCGGTTGATCTCCTGACGAGCGATCTTGCCCAGCCCCGGCACGGGCGGGTCAGATTGGAACGTCGACTCCTGTTCGGTCACCGCCAGGACAGCACAGAGGTTCTGCGTCGTAGAGGGAATCTGCTGGGCCGCAAAGGCCACGTAGATGTCAGTCGCCCAGCCTTCTCGATCCTTAGTCTTGGCCGGCAACAACTGCACGATCTGCTTCTTGACCTCAGCGGGCTGACGCTCAGGCTCCTGCGCCTGACGGCTGCCGCAACCAGCCAAGGCCAGCAGCGCAGCAAGGCTGATCATCAATCGGTTGAATTGCATGGTGCTCCATCGGGTTCGTTATTGCGGAGCAACCATACGATCAAAAGTGGATGCAGGCTATGCCCAATGTGGGAGCGAGCCTGCTCGCAATGACGGCGGCACAGGCAACACTGATGCAAGCTGACCCCACCGCTTTCGCGAGCAAGCTCGCTCCCACAAGGGAGTGGCGGTGAACATGGATCTCACACCCAGCCCCAGGAGCCGTGCGAGATCAGATCCCGCTCAGCGCCAGGTCCATGGCGAAGTAAGTGAAGATCAGGTCGGCCCCCGCCCGCTTGATTGCGCCAAGGCTTTCGCGTACCACGCGGGCTTCGTCGATGGCGCCAGCCTGGGCGGCGAACTTGATCATCGCGTATTCGCCACTGACCTGATAAGCCGACAGCGGCAGGTTCGAGGCCTGGCGAATGTCGCGGATGATATCGAGGTAGGCACCGGCCGGCTTGACCATCAGCGCATCGGCACCTTCCTGTTCGTCGAGCAGGGATTCGCGCAGCGCTTCGCGGCGGTTCATCGGGTTCATCTGGTAGCTCTTGCGGTCGCCTTTCAACGCGCTGCCGCCGGCCTCGCGGAACGGGCCATAGAGCGCCGAAGCAAACTTGGTGGAATAGGCCATGATTGCCGTCTGGCTGAAACCGGCTTCATCCAGGGCCCGGCGAATCGCCTGGACCTGCCCGTCCATGGCCGCCGATGGCGCGATCACATCGGCACCGGCGCGGGCCGCCGCCACGGCTTGCTTGCCCAGGTTGACCAGGGTCCGGTCGTTGTCCACTTCATCGCCGTGGAGCACACCGCAATGACCATGATCGGTGTACTCACAGAAGCAGGTGTCGGACATCACAATCATCTCCGGCACCGCGTCCTTGCAGATCCCGGCCATGCGCGACACCAGGCCGCGCTCGCTCCAGGTATCGCTGCCGTCGTTGTCCAGGTGATGGGACACACCAAAGGTCATCACCGATTTGATACCGGCACGGGCGTAGCGCTCGATCTCGCCGGCCAGCTTCGATTCAGGAATGCGCACCACACCGGGCATGCTCTTGATCGGCACAAAATCATCGATCTCTTCTTCGACGAAAATCGGCAGCACCAGGTCGTTCAAGGTGAACTCGGTTTCCTGGAACAGGCTGCGCAGGCTTGCATTGCGACGCAGACGGCGTGGACGTGCTTCGGGGAACTGGCTGGACATGGGACTCCTGGGCAGAAATGGGTGCTCGATCACAAGGAGCAAAGCTTATGCCCTGACCGGCCAGGGCACAAACGTCGGCTGGAAAACAGCGTGTTACCAGCCAGGCAATAATCTACTCACAAGGTCAGCGAGCCATTGATGCACGTCACCACCGCGCCACCAATCCAGACCGCATCCCCCACCTGTTCGACATGAATTCGTCCGGCGCGGCCCATCGTCACCCCCTGGCTGACCACGTAGGATGAAGGCGCCAGCCCTTTGCCCAGCATCCACTGCGCGAGCCCGGCGTTCAGGCTGCCGGTGGCAGGATCCTCGGGCATGCCATCACCGGCGATGAAGCCCCGCACTTCAAAATGGGCCTCATCGCCATCCACGGCCCGATCCCAAGGTGCAATCACGCCCACGGCCAGATCCAGCAACTGAGGGTAATCGGGCTCGAGCGTCAGGACCTGTTGGCGATCCTTGAGCATCAAGGCCAGCCAGCCGGCACCGTTATCGACCCACTGTGCCTCGACAATTGCCTCGGCTGCGAGCCCCAACCCCTTGCGCACTCGCTCGAGCAAGTCGGCCTCCAGGGGGCCGGACTTGAGCAAGGGCGGCGCGAGGAATGCCAAGCCATGATCGCTGCGGCGAATCCTGACCAGGCCGACGCCACATTCCTGCACGATCTCCTGCCCTTTCGGCACACCTCCGGCTTCCAGCCAGGCATGACAACTGCCCAGGGTCGGATGTCCGGCAAACGGCAACTCGGTCGAGGTGGTGAAAATACGCACCCGGTAATCGGCTTCCGGGTGCTGCGGCGCCAACAGGAATGTGGTTTCGCTGAGGTTGGTCCAGTTGGCAAAGGCAGCCATGCGCGAGTCACTGAGCCCATCGGCCCCCAGCACCACCGCCAGCGGATTGCCCTTGAGTGGCACGTTGCTGAATACATCCAGTTGTTTGTAATCGAATCGGCGGGTTGTCGGGCTACTCATTCCGGAATTTTCAACCCGCGCACCACAGCCGGTCGCGCCAGGAAGCGCTCCAGTACCCGCGTCACATTGGGGAAGTTCTGGATACCGACCAAATCACCGGCCTCGTAGAAGCCGATCAAGTTGCGCACCCAGGGGAACGTGGCGATATCGGCGATGGTGTAGCGCTCGCCCATGATCCAGTCGCGCCCTTGCAGACGGCCATCGAGCACCTTGAGCAGGCGCTTGCTTTCCTCGATGTAGCGATCGCGCGGCCGCTTGTCCTCGTAGTCCTTGCCGGCGAACTTGTTGAAGAACCCCAACTGCCCGAACATCGGCCCGATCCCGCCCATCTGGAACATCAGCCACTGGATCGTCTCGTAGCGCGCGGCCGACTCCTGGGCCAGCAGCTGCCCGCTCTTGTCCGCCAGATAAATCAGGATCGCCCCCGACTCGAACAGCGCCAACGGCTGGTCGCCCGGCCCATGGGGATCGAGAATCGCCGGGATCTTGTTGTTAGGGTTCAAGGAAAGGAACTCGGGCGACAGTTGATCGTTGCTACCGAAGTCCACTTTGTGGGGCTCGTACGGCAGGCCGATCTCTTCGAGCATGATCGAGACCTTCACGCCGTTGGGGGTGGGCAGGGAGTAGAGCTGGATCCACTCCGGGTATTGGGCGGGCCATTTCTCGGTGATGGGGAATGGGGTCAAGTCGGGCATGGGGTCGGCTCGGAAATGAAGGAAAGCCCGAGGATAATCCAAGATGTACGGGACGGCACCACTGCCCGTCACGCAATTCACGTCATCCCTTCTTAATTTCGCAACATCCTGTCGTTAACGTTCATCCCATCTCCTGACGGAGGTCGCTACAGTGCACCGGAACCCGCCAGCATCGAACCAAAGGGCTTGAAGAGACTCTGAGCAATGCCCCCAAGGATTCGACACGGCGTAACGACACGGAAAACCCCCGAAGCCAGCCGCTTCGTGGTGCCAGGGTTTGTCAGCCTGACTCAAGCGTGCCGAAGACTATTTATTCGATGATGAACCCACTGAATTTCGCCAAGCGCCTCAAACACCGTTCGTGGCTGTTGCTGCCGACGCTGCTTGTGGTCTGTGGCCTGGTGCTGTCGCTGGAATCCAGCATCAGCCGCGCCCAGCCAGCCGACGGTGTGCAAACGTTGGTGTTCCTGCGCCACGCCGAGAAACCCGCCGGTGGCCTGGGCCAGCTCAACTGCCAGGGCCTCAACCGTGCCATCGACCTGGCCACCCTGCTGCCGGAAAAATTCGGCAAGGCCGACTACGTGTTCGCGGCCAACCCGACCCGCAATGTCGAAGAAGGTGAGCTGGACAATTCCTACAGCTATATTCGCCCGCTGATGACCATCAGCCCCAGCGCCATCAAGCTCGGGTTGCCGGTGAACATCAAATATTCGGCCAACGACACCAGCGACCTGGCTGACGAACTGCTGCACGACAAATACCACAACGCCACCATCTATACCGCCTGGTCCCATGGCTACCTGCCGGAGCTGATCAACAAGGTTGCCGGCGAGGCCGTGGGCAAGAAGCAGACTATTACCGATGACTGGGCGTCAGGCGATTTTGATTCGCTGTACGTGCTGACCCTGACCTGGCACAACGGCAAGGCCAGCCTCACCAGCCAGAGCTACAAGCAGGGCCTGGACCATGGCCAGGAAACCTGCCCGACGTAATCAAGCCCGCTCCCACCGGGATTGACAGGGGATATGAAACCTGTGGTCACCCGCCCCGGGCGGCCCGCTCGCGCAGATACTCCAGCACCGCCGCCTGCTCTCCCGAGAACTCGATCCGCAGCCCCTTCTTTTCCCGCTGGAACACGTACATCGGGTCGTAATACTCACGCAACAAGCCTTCGATCCACCCGCGATGCAAGTCGACGGCACCGCTGTTGGCCTGCTCGGCCAGGGCCGTTTCCAGGATGTTCATCAAGCGCCGGTGACGATCGCCGCCCAAGCGCTTGTGGATGTTGTCCAGGCTCGCCAGCAACCGCTCGGAAAACAGAGAGAAACCTTCGTCGCCATGTACGGCGACAAACTCCGCGCACAGGTCGATGACGTAATCCTGCAGGATCCGCTCGACCCGGTTCTGCAGGCTGTCTTCAAGCCAGACCATCGGAACCTGCTGCATGCGCTGGTACAAGGGCAGCGGCAAGGCGCAACTGCCGACCGCACGGCTCTCATCTTCAAGCACGAACTGTTCGATGCCGCTGGCGCGTTTTTTCAGTACGTCCACCGCCAGGCGGTTTTCAAAGTCGATATTGGAAGGCTGGCCGGTGGCGCGTTTGCCGAAGCTGGAACCGCGATGGTTGGCATAGCCTTCCAGATCCAGGCTATTGCTCAGTTGGCCCAGCGCTTCGGTCTTGCCAGTACCGGTCATGCCGCCCAGCAGCACCAGGTCGCACTGGGCGACCGCCTGCTCGACAGTGTCCAGCAAGAAGCTGCGCATGGCCTTGTAGCCGCCGCCGACCCTGGGGTAGTCAATGCCGGCTTCATCCTTGAGCCACTGCTGGACGATCTGCGAACGCAGGCCGCCGCGAAAGCAATACAGCACACCGTCGGGATGGGTCTTGGCGAACTCCGCCCAGGCCTGGATGCGTTGGGCCTTGATTTCGCCGGACACCAGTTGATGCCCCAGGACAATGGCGGCCTGCTGTCCCTGCTGTTTATAGCAGGTACCGACGCGTTGCCGTTCGCTGTCGGTCATCAACGGCAAATTGACCACGCCGGGGAAGGCACCCTTGATGAATTCGACCGGGGCGCGCGTGTCCATCATCGGCCGGTCATTGAGGAAGATGTCGCGGTAATCGGTGATGTCATGGCTCATCAAGACACCTCGACCGCGTAACGCTGTCGCTCGACCAATTCGCCGATGGGTTCCAGCGCCAGGCCGAGTTCAGCGGCAACCTGCAAGAATTCGCCCTCGCCTTCGGGGGTAACGGCAATCAGCAGGCCGCCGCTGGTCTGCGGGTCGCACAGCACGCGCTTGTGCAGTTCCTGGACGCGGCCGACCTTGCTGGCGTAACTGTCGTAGTTGCGCAGCGTACCGCCCGGCACACAGCCCAGGTCGAGGTAGTACTCGACGCCCGGCAGGCGCGGCACCGCGTCATAGCGGATGCGCGCGGTCAGGCGGCTGCCGTCGGCCATTTCCACCAGGTGCCCGAGCAGGCCGAAACCGGTGACGTCGGTCATCGCCGTCACGCCGTCGAGCTTGCCAAAACGGCTGCCAGGTTTGTTGAGGGTGCACATCCAGTCACGGGCCAGGCCGACATCGGCGGCGCGCAGCTTGCCTTTCTTTTCCGCCGTGGTGAGGATGCCGATGCCCAGCGGCTTGGTCAGGTACAAGCGGCAACCGGCGGTGGCCGTGTCGTTGCGTTTCATATGGCGCTTTTGCACCAGGCCTGTGACCGCCAGGCCGAAAATCGGCTCAGGCGCGTCGATCGAATGCCCGCCGGCCAGGGGAATCCCAGCCTCGTCGCACACGGAACGACCGCCGCGAATCACTTCCCGGGCAATTTCCGGGGCCAATACGTTGACTGGCCAGCCGAGAATCGCAATGGCCATTAGCGGGTCACCGCCCATGGCGTAGATATCGCTGATGGCATTGGTGGCGGCGATGCGACCGAAATCGAAGGGATCATCGACAATCGGCATGAAAAAGTCGGTGGTCGAGACCACCCCGCGCTCCTCGTCGATGGCATACACCGCCGCATCGTCCCGGGACGCATTGCCGACCCACAACTTGGGATCGAGGTTCTGCGCACCGCTGCCGGCCAGGATCACTTCCAGCACCTGGGGCGAAATCTTGCAGCCGCAGCCGGCGCCGTGGCTGTACTGGGTCAGGCGAATCGGCTCGCTCATGGGCATACCTCTGGTCAGTCAAGATGGCCGATTCTATCAGCAACGCCACCGACTCAGTGCCGCGTCGAGCACATGCTCCTGCAACACGTTGGTGCCGCTTCACACGACGCTGCCGATTTCGGTGCACCAAGCCTGACCAACAAGACAGAAAAAAAGCCTGAATCCCATGCATTTCAATCCAATACAAAAAACTGGTACGACATGTGCAAACGTTTGCGCAATCGGTCCTACCCAGCGGACCGATGGTTTTTTTTCAACCACGGACCCCGGGCTTCGGCCCGCACGAACAAGGACTTTCCATGCACTGCACTTCCCAGTGTCGCGCTACGCCCGGCGTATTGGCAGCCGCCCTGCTACTGACCGCCGTTACCGGACTACTCAGCACCACGGCCCAAGCCCAAACCACCGAGGCGTCCGCCCAGGGCGAAGCCCTCAGCCCCGAGGCGACCCCCTCGAAAAAGGGTGCCTACCTGTCGGACTGGTACAACCAGGACTTGACGCTCATCGGCAGCAAGGACATCAGCTTCGGCCCGCAACCGGTCGACGATATCTATCTGGAATATGAGTACTTCGGACGCAAAGGGCCCTTCGAGCTCTATGGCTACGTCGACATTCCAAAGATCTTCGACATTGGCAACAGTCACGACAAAGGGGTGTGGGACCACGGCTCCCCCGTGTTCATGGAGCACGAACCGCGTATCTCCATCGATTACCTGGCCGGTCGCAGCCTGGCCATCGGGCCGTTCAAGGAATGGTATGTGGCGTTCGACTGGATCTACGATCACGGCAGCAACAGCGCCAATCGAGCGAACACCTTGTACAGCGGCCTGGGCACCGACATCGACACTCACTCAAGGGTCAACCTGTCGGCCAACTTCTATGGCCGTTATCAATGGGAAAACTATGGCGCCAGCAATGAATATTCCTGGGACGGCTACCGCGCCCAGCTCAAATACATCGTGCCGATCAGCCAGTTCGGCAATGGCGCCTCGCTGACTTACATCGGCTTCACCAACTTCGATTTCGGTTCGGACCTGCACAAGGACAACCCCGCCCGCACCGCCAACGCCACAGTCGCCACCAACGTCTTGCTGTATTCATTCACGCACCTGCGCTTTACGCTGGTGGGCCGTTACTTCCACAACGGCGGCAACTGGCAGGACGGCAGTGAGCTTGACTTCGGCGACGGCGACTTCCGTGCCCGCTCCGACGGCTGGGGATACTACGCCGGGGTTGGCTATCAATTCTGAGCAAACCGTAGAAGCACCATTTCGAATCCATGGAGGTCACGAATACATGATCAATCGCCTGTCTATTTCTATCGGCCTGGCCTGCACGGCCCTGTTCTGCTCGACCGCCGGGGCCGCGCCGCCGCTTCAACCCAAAGTGATGCTGATCACGATGTTCGCCCCCGAGGCGCAGCATTGGATCGAACGCCTCGAACTCAAGGATGAAATCCGCGTGCCGGGTCTGTCCGCCGAGTATCCGACGATCCGCTGCAATACCGAGCGGGTCTGCCTGCTGATCACCGGCATGGGCCAGACCAACGCCGCGGCCTCGACACTGGCCCTGGCCCTCTCCCCCACCGTCGACCTGCGCAAAAGCTATTTCCTGGTGGCCGGGATCGCCGGCATCAACCCGCACCACGGCACGCTTGGCACGACGGCCTGGGCTCATTACCTGGTGGAGTTCGGCACCCAGTGGGAGCTGGATTCGCGGGACGTGCCCAAGGACTGGCCCACCGGTTACCTGGGCATCAACACCAAGGGGCCGAACGAAAAGCCGCCGCTGGACTACAAGACGGAAGTCTTCGAACTCAACCCGGCCCTGCAAGCCAAGGCCTTTGCCCTCAGCCAGAAGGTGAGCTTGGCGGAAAGCAAGGAATCGGCGGCCTGGCGCTTGAAGTATCCGTACGCCCCGGCCAACCAGCCGCCGGTGGTGACCCGCTGCGACACCCTGGCCGGCAACACCTGGTTCTCCGGTACGCGCCTGAGCGAGCGCGCCGAAGTCTGGACCCGCCTGCTCACCGATAACAAAGGCGTGTACTGCACCACCCAACAGGAAGACAACTCCACCTACGAGGCCCTGCTGCGGGCCAGCCGCGAAGGTCGGGTGGACATCAACCGGCTGGCCGTGCTGCGGGCCGGGTCCGACTTCGACCGCCCCGAGCCCGGCGGCAACGAGGTCGACAACCTGCTCAAATACGCCGACCAGGGCGCGTTCGTCCCGGCGCTGGAAAACCTGTTCCGCACCGCTAACCCGCTGGTGCAGGACATTGTGAAGAACTGGTCGGCGTGGAAAGACGGCGTGCCTGGCCTTTGATCACCAGCCGCCCAGGCTCTTGTGATCTGTGGGAGCAAGCCTTGCTCCCACAACTCAATCCCTGCAGTTCATCTGATGGAATTTTCCACTTCGGGAGGGATCACTTGAACATCAGCCGTGCGTACCCATCCAGGAGACCGCCGATGTCCCTCGACCCTGCTGCCGACAGCACTCATCTTGATTACGGCCTCGACACGCTGTTTGGTCGCGACACCAAAAGTGTCGACTGCCAGCTCGACGTCAAACGCCTCGACGACGGCGAACCACCCTGGTTCGCGCTGCACGTGCGAGCACCGCTGCCGAAGGATCTGGATAAGGCCCAGATCGTGGTATTCAGCGCCGAAGGACGGCGCATCAGCGGTATTGTCCGGCGAACCGAACGCCTGGCCGACGACAGCCTGCAATTGGACGTGGAACCCGACTGAACGGGTCGACGGCCGCCGCCCTGCGACACCGCACACCTTTCGCTGAAATGACGGGCTCTTTTGCACTGGCGCTGGAGTCCGGTGCGACGCCCATGGGATGATCGGCCTTCAGGCAGGCCTATCTGTGGAGCGTTTCAATGTCATTGCTGAGTAAACAAGCCGCCGCCCTGTTGCTGGGGGCCATCGCCAGCCTGGTCGTGGTATCCGCCCAAGCGGCCCCGGCCAAACCTGGTGGCGATGCACCGGCGCAGAAGGTGTCGATGCTCGGCGGCAAGTTCACCTTTACCTTGCCCAAGGGTTTTACCGCGACGCCATTGCCCGCTGGTGAGGCCGTCCAGGGCACCGCCGGGGCGACAGGGACGATGTACAGCAATGCCACCAGCAGAACCGTGGTGATTGCCGCTGAGAACACCATTGTCAACGGCACGCATGTGAAGGACGACGATGGCGCGTTTCTCGACACCACCATGGCCGACTTCGCTGCCCAACGCATCAAAGCCTTGCCAGACGCCAAGATCCTCAGCGAAAAAAGCCTGACTCAAAAAGGCACCGGCCTGGGCCTGCGCCAGCTCGACACCCGCGCGACCCAGGGCGGCGGGCCAACCCTCGACACCACGTTGCTGGGCGCCTCCGGCACGCGCATGGCCGTGGTACAGGTCATTTCCCGAGCCAGCGACAAAGCCGGTCATGAAGCGTTGGTGAAGCAGATCGCCAGCGGTAAGTGATAAGCACCCTGTGGAAGCCGAGCCTGCTCGCGATGGCGTCGGCACATCCAACTTTGTTGCACGCTGACCCACCGCTATCGCGAGCAAGCTCAGCTCCCACAGGGGCTTGTATTCGCCGAAGAATCGAAGACAAACACCGTCAAAATGTGGGAGCCAAGCTTGCTCGCGATGGCGTCGGCACACCTAACTTTGTTGCAAGCTGACCTACCGCTATCGCGAGCAAGCTCAGCTCCCACAGGGGCTTGTATTCGCCGAAGAATCGAAGACAAACACCGTCAGATGTGGAAGCCGAGCTTGCTCGCGATGGCGTCGGCGCATCCTATGCAGCCGCTAGCTAGGGATTGAGCCGCTCCAACCAGGCCCGCAGGTCCTGCACTTCCAGGGCGCTGATGCTGTGGCCCACGCCCGGATAGGCATGGAATTGCGGCTCCAGCGCCAGGGTCTTCAGGAAACTGTTGGCCTCGGTGCCATCGTGGTAGGGAATGATCGGGTCTGCCGTGCCATGGCCGATGAACACCGCCAGAGTCCGGCGCGGCTCATCGGGGGTCAGTTCCGCCCGCAACACCGACAGGACCCGCCCGCCCATCGCGGCGATGCCACCGACGGCTTCGGGGTGTCGCAAGGCCACTTCGTAACTCATCATCGCACCCTGACTGAACCCTACCAGGTAGACCTTGCTCGCGTCGGTCGAATACTTGGCCCGAGCCTTGTCGATGAAGTCCAGCAGCACCTGGCCGCTGGCCTTCAGGTCCGAAGTGTCACCGTCGTAGGCACCGTCGCCTTTTTTGGCGAACCACTGGTAACGGTCCTGTTCCATGTTCTTCGGCGCTCGCACCGAGAGGTAGTTGTAATGCCGGGGCAGTTCGTCCTTGAGTTCGAACAGGTCCTGTTCGTTGCTGCCGGAGCCGTGCAAGAAGATCACCAGCGGGCGGTTACGGGCTTGCCCATCGACTTGGGCCAGGTAGTTGAGCGGCAAGTCCGTGTGCAACGAGGGCTGGGCCTGCAACCCGGACGAGACCAGCAACAGGAACAGGGCGAGCGCTTTGAACATCGATCTTCCTCCATCGTTCGATAGCCGCACGGCAGACACGGTGCCGGCGGTAGACAGCGGTTATCAATGGTTGCTCAATTCGATCCGGCACTGCGCTATGATCAGCGGCGACCATCGAGAAGCGAGTCAATAAAAAGTGCGTCCATTACCACGGATTGGTGTTGGCCTCAGGGCCCCTCATTATCAAGCGTTCCTGGAGGGCCATCCCGCCGTTGACTGGCTTGAGGTTCATACGGAGAACTACTTGGGGCCTGGCGGCAAGGACCTGCATATTCTGCGACGCCTGGCGCAAAGATATCCCATCAGCCTACATGGCGTCGGACTGGGCATCGGCTCGGTCCATGGTTTTTCCAGCGCCCATGTCGAACGCATACGACGCCTGGCTGCGGACGTAGATCCGTTCCTGGTGTCCGAGCATTTGAGTTGGGGGGCGATTGAAGGACGGTGCCTCAACGACCTGCTGCCGCTACCCCTGGTTGAAGCTTCGCTGGACCTGGTCTGTGACCGGGTCGACCAGGTCCAGGATACGTTGGGCCAACAGTTGTTGCTCGAAAACATCTCCACCAGCTTGCGCTACCATGGCGATACCCTGGGCGAAGCCCAATTCCTCGCCGAAGTGGTGGCACGCACCGGAAGTGCAGTGCTACTCGACCTCAATAACCTCCACGTCAATCAGTGCAACCATGGGGAATGCGCACTCGCCGCCTTGCAGGCTCTGGATAAATCGACTGTTCGCGAATTTCATCTGGCGGGCCATAGCCAGGAAGAGGACCTGCTGATCGACGATCATGGCAGCGCGGTGGCGGAACCGGTCTGGTCACTGTATCGCAATGCGTTGCGCCGGTTTGGCCCGGTACCGGTACTGGTTGAATGGGACACACGCCTGCCGCCGCTGGGCGAGCTGCTCGATCAGGTCGAGATCGCTCGGACGATTGCCCGGGAGGTGTTGCATGACACGTGAAGAGTTGGCCGCGCTGCAGGTCAGCTTTACCCAGGCGCTGGATTGTTCATCATCACCCTCTGTCCTGCCACAAGGATGGTTGGAGACGGCAAGCGCTGGCGACCGGCGACGCTTCGCACGCTATCGCAGCGGGCTGTGGCGGCATCAGGAGCAATCGTTGGCCTTGACCTATCCTGTCATCAAGGCGCTGGTGGGCGATCATTTTTTTCGCTCGCTCGCCTATGACTATGGGCGGCGCTATCCATCGCGACATCCAGACCTGGGCATGTTCGGCGAGCGCCTGCCGACTTTCCTCGATCAATATCTTCCCGTAGCGCCCTACCCTTATTTTGCGGCGGTGGCGTCATTGGAATGGACCCTCCACCTTGCCTCTCATGCCCGCGAAGCCACGGCACTCGATCCTCGGGCACTGGCCACAATGAGCAGCGCTGGGCTGGATGTCCAACGATTCACCTTGTCGCCGGGCTGTGGGCTGCTGCCCTGCGAATGGCCGGTGGTCGCGATATGGACCGCCCACCGCCAGCAGAGCCAGCCTCTACCGTCAGTGAATCGCCACGTCTGCACCGCCCTCGTCTATCGAAACGGCTGGAGCGTCGAAGCACGCGAGGTCGAGCCCTGGGAAGCCGCGGCGCTGGAGCGCTTGGCGCAGGGCACGACCCTGGGTGAAGCGTTAATCGCCGCCCAGGAGCGTTACAGCGCGCTGGGTCAGCCCCAACTTGTCGATAGCGCTACCCTGGTCACCCGCTGGTTGAATGATGGCCTGCTGACTGCCGTTCCCTGAGCCCTGCCGAAGCACCTGTATCGGGCAAATTTGTCTTCGTGGTCGTGTACTGCTGGGGCCGAACCCCGATTGCAGACGGGCGGCGACATCCTGTTACATCTTGAATCATTTTGTAAGCTTACAACGATTAGACATATTCTGGCCGTGGGCTACAAATAGAAAGCACCTTGCAACTCCCACTAAAGCAATACATTCGATTTCGCGGTGAAGATACGACGGACACATAGCGCTTTCGATAGACAACGAGCGCTGTGTAACCTGACAGGAACGGATTCCGGACAAGTCGCCAGACGCGGCCTGTAAAAAAGGGAGCGATAAATGTATCCAAACAGTTACTTGAGCGAATCAACTCTGCGCACACGGCGCCATCTTATTGCTGCTTGCCTCCTCGACACTCATGACTCCCTGCACACGAAGTGCCGGCACGACTTGCCGGTCAAGTTCGCTTGTCGCGGGCACCGCTAAAAACCCATTTAAAAATCAAATAATCCGCTGAACGCCTGATACGTGTTTACAGACTAACTGCAATACAGTCCGTTCGTGTGTGCGAAGGGCTCATAAAAATTAATGACTGTATAAAACCTTGACCGGGAACTTGCGTGATGAATCTAAAGGATATTCTGGTAGCCACCGCGCTGGCCTCCATCAGCAGTGCTTCGCTGGCCGATGTGGCGGCTGATAAAACAGCAGAGACCGAGGTTTGCTACGGCGTAGCCAAGGCAGGCCATAACGATTGCTCCGACAGCAGTTGCCTGCACGACTGCTCGGAAATGAGCAAGGTCGACAACGATCCACTTGAGTGGGTCGCTGTACCCAAAGGCACCTGCACGCAGATGGGCGGCGTCGTCAAAGCCCAGCCAGACGCCTGCCCGTTCGACGAACCCGCTGTCGCTGCGGCCGTTGACGCTGGTGCAGGGGAACGACTCTTCAACGGGGGCGATCATGCCCGCGGCATCGTGGCCTGCTCTTCCTGCCATGGCACGGCTGGCGCGTCTGAAAACGCCGAGTACCCAAAACTGGCAGGTCAGTTTGCCAAGTATGTGGAGACACAACTGCGAGCCTTTCGTGATGCCTCGCGTCCATCTCCTGTGATGGTGACTGTGGCCAAGTCCCTCAACGACCAAGACATCGCCAACGTGGCGCAATATCTGGTGCAGTCTTCCACGACTCAGTCTTCGGGCACGGCGCAGCCTCAACCGGGCGTTGTCGCGTCCTCGACAACACTCACTCATCAAGAAGTGAAATCGGGCACCGTGTCTAATTAAATTCATCGCACTCCTATATACCTTCATTAACCGTTTCAGGCGCCGATAGAGCAGCGTAGAACAATACGCGCCCTACAATACTGCTTGGCCTGGTTATGTTCGGGATAAAAACTGCAATTAAAAAAATTGCAGCACGTACACTTTCGCCTTTGAAAAGCACTGGATAAATAAACAAACCAGCACCTTGATTTAAGATAAATATTAAGTATTGTCAGTCTATGGACGCAGCCACCTGAAAGGGACGACACCAAATGTCAAGTAACATTGTGGATTATGACTTTGCTGACATTCAATTAAAGTCATTGATTGCCCATTCTTCTCAGGGCCAGCGTCTGAAACCATTACTGTCGCTGCGATATGCCTTTCGAAGTGATGAATTCTGGCGCGACCTGAATCATTGGAAAGACATTGATGTCGAGTTGTTTCTGAATCATCTGTGGCAAGAAAAAAATGCCATTACCAGCGTTGGTGCGCTGGGCGCATTGATCAAGAACAGAATCAGTGCCGCGTTCCTGAGAGACCTTGAAGAAGGTCACCAGATGGCTCCGATGTCTATCCGGCTGACGCCATATATCCTCTCGCTGATTGACTGGGACAACCCTTACCTGGACCCGTTGCGGCGCCAGTTCCTGCCCCTGGCCTCGGAGATCTCCATCGATCATCCCATGGTGAAGCTCGACCCCATGGGCGAGCAGGACGACTCACCGGCCCCGGGGCTGACCCACCGCTACCCGGACCGTGTGTTGTTCCTGGCGACCAATGTCTGTCCGGTCTACTGCCGGTATTGCACCCGCAGCTATGCGGTGGGGCTGGACACCGATGCGGTGACCAAGAAGAAGATCAACGCCCCCGGCGAGCGCTGGGAACCTGCCTTGCGCTACATAGAAACCAATTCCAGTGTCGAGGACGTAGTGATCTCGGGCGGCGATGCCTATCGACTCAAGGCCCGGCAGATCACCGAGATCGGTGAACGACTGCTGGACGTTCCCCATGTACGGCGCATGCGTTTCGCCACCAAGGGGTTGGCGGTATTGCCGATGAAGATCCAGAGCGATCACGACTGGACCGATGCCATTTCGCGCTTGTCGGACCGGGCGAGAAAGATGCACAAGTCCATTGCGATACACACTCATTTCAACCATCCGAACGAAATAACGGCGGTCACCGCCAAGGCCTTGGGGATGCTCTATGAGCGTGGCGTCGAGGTCAGGAACCAGGCCGTCATCCTGAAAGGCGTCAATGACAACCCGCAGACCATGCACCGCTTGAACGAATGCCTAGCCTACTTGAACGTGCGTCCCTACTACTGTTTTCAAGGGGACATGATCCGTGGTGTCGAAGCACTCAGAACGAGCCTTTGCGATTCGATCGCCCTGGAAAAATCCACCCGTGGCCTGATTGCCGGGCATAACACGCCGCATTTCATCGTGGATTTGCCCGGCGGTGGCGGCAAGCGCGATATCCATAGCTACGACTACTACGACCAACACCTGGGCATCGCTGCCTATCGCGCGCCAGCCGTAAAGAAGGACAAGATTTTTCTTTACTGCGACCCGCTCCATACCCTGACCGCAGACGCCCAAGCTCTCTGGACGAATCCGGCGACGCGGACACAGTTGCTCGACGATGTACTGAAATCCGTCAAATAAGTGTTCAACCACCGTGAATGGAAGCATAGAAATGAGCGAAACCAACAAGATTGACTGGGTCCACCATACGTCCTACGTCCACGCCATTGAGCAATCCAAATCGACTGGCAAGCCGATACTGATTTATTTCCATAGCCAGTCCTGTAATGGTTGTAATCGCTTGGTGGACAGCGTTTTCAACGACCCCCAGCTTATCGGTGCGGTCAATGAGTCAACGATTCCGGTGTGGGTTGAAGTGGAGAACTCCCAACCCGACCCACGCATCTCCGAGTTGGTCGGGAGCCACATCTTCATCATGTCGCCGGTTCTCCAACTCATTTCCAGTGACGGTGACATCTACCATAAATTCCTCGGCGCTCCGCTCCATACGCGACTCGACCTGGGGTACTGCCGTGTGCATCACGATGTCGAGGGTGATATCGATGCCAGCGAAACCGTTTCCCAACTCTCGGTAGGCCTGGCCAAGCAGGCAATGGCCAGCTTCAACTATTCCATCGCCGAATCGAAATTGCGAAAGGCGCTGAACGCCAGCAGTACGGCCAGCGTGGCGGTGCGGGAAGCGGCGTATTGGCTGCCTGTCGTGCAGGCCCGTGGACAATACCCTGAAGACAGCTTGTCTGAAGATGGCATCGCGCAGACAGCCATTGCCCGCGAAGTGCGCCGCTTCTGCAATACGCTGATCCAGGTGCCGGACCATGAACTGATGGCCGACTGGCCGGGTGTCCAGGGCGAAGGCGGCTGGGCCCATTACACTGACTGCCTGCGTGAGTTGTGCCTGGGCATCTACCAGATGCTGCTGGATGTCGCGACCGAAACGGCGCAGAAACGCGCGGCACAAGGCCGCGGGTTGAGCCGTGCGCAAATGATCATCCGGGACTGGCAGATTTCCTTCCGAGACCTGCAAGCCAGCCTCATCGGTCTCAAGGGTCCCGAATACGATCAGCAGCACCTGCATCAGAATTACACCCTCGGCAAGCAGCGGACGATTCGCAACAACATCGTCCACTGCGTCATGGCCGAGTTCTGGGCGCACTCCCCTGCTATACGTTCGACCCTGGAAGCCAGCCGGACGGGCATCCGCCACTCCAAGGACGTCAGCCCGGCGTTGCTCAACTGGAAGATACATGGCCCGGCCCCCTACAACTTCGGCAGCATCCAGTCGTTGCTGACCCTCTGGGAAAAACGCCACCAACAGCTGGTGGAGGAGTTCTCCGGGATCACCGACACCGAACTCGACGCCTCGCTGAACTGGTGGGAAGACTCGCCTATCTCGGTGAAATTCCGTCTTTGCCGACTGGGTTGGCACTTCCACGATCATGCCGCGGTGGTCGAAACCATTTGCCAGCGAATCGGCCATGAACGATCAGAAACCGAACTGCTCGCCAAGCTCCTGTTCAACGCACTGGGCCGCGCCGAGGGTGAAATGGTGGGCCTGTCGCGAGACGAGCAGCAAGCGCTTTTCGCCAGCGCCGCCAGCCAACTGAAAACCCGCAGCGATGAGCTTGCCCGCGTCTACGAGGGCTACCTCTACAAGCGGGAAAACGCCTCCTACGCCACGTCGAATACTCAGCCAGTAGCCGCGGCCGTGTGATGAAAAAAATGCGGCGCGCAATGCGCGCCGCTTCAAGGATGGAATGCGTGATGAATATTCTGCAGCAGATGTTTGGCGACCAAACCGAGGTGTTCCTCGACACGTGCTGGCCCAAGCGCTCATACGTCGCCGACGGTGCAATGAGCCGCTTTACGCAATTGTCGGCCCTGGAAGAATTCCAGGACATTCGACAGTTGTTCAATGCGCTGCCTGGGCCCGTCGACCTGCTCTTTCCAGGTGGCAAGCGTATTACCGTGGCCAGGTCCGCCGATGCCCTCGCTCCGTACAACGATGGCGCCGCGATGGTCTATATAAAGGATCTGGAAGCGCTCCCCGCGATATCCCTGGCCTGCGATGAACTGGCGAAGCTACTCGACATTCCAAGGCACTATGTCAGCTGCGAGGCGTTCGCGGCCAACCATGGCGTGGAAGTGGCGACGCACTTCGATCATGAAACCAACTTCATGATCCAGATCAAAGGCGAAAAGACCTGGAGGTTCGCCGAAAACACTTCGCTACCAGACCCCATCTATCCATTTTTCCCGAACAACCCGAACCGCTTCTACCAAGAAGGTACGCATCCCTACACCGGCGCCAAATTGCCGCTGACGATGCCCGAAGGCCACGAGGAGCGGCTGGTCAAGCCCGGCACCACGACGTTCATGCCCCGGGGTTATTGGCATGCCACGGTGGCCCATGAAGAGTCCTTTTCCATCGGCTTCGTGATCAACCCGCCGACTGTTGCCGACATCATTACCTATGCACTGCTGGACCGTTTGCATGGGAACGAACGACTCAGGGCTCACCCGCTCGATACGCTGTCGGAGTCTGCACTCCAGCGCATCCTGGGCGATATACAGAGCGGCCTGGACGAAGTCGCGAAGTTATCCAGGACATTGCCGGCAGAAGCGCTGCTCCAACGCTATAAGCAATCGAGAAAAGGGAACATTCGCACACTTACCGCCCTATGACCGCTTTCTTGATTGGAATCCGTACCATGCGCACTGCACACGCTCTGTTTGTGGGGATCACGGCGTTGATGCTTGTCAACGTGATCGATGGGCTCAAGGAGGTGTATTTCGGGATCCTGCTGCAACGCCTCGACAGTGTCATCGCGACATTCGTGTTATTCGCCGTCGCCTGGCCTGTGTTCTTTCTCGGCTACATGGCCCGGAAACGCTCGACGCCTGCGCTGCTTGCGACTCCGGAAAAAAAGGCCTCCATCCGACGTTGCCTGCTGATGTTGAACGTCAGCTCCGCCGCACTCTGGATCTCCTTTCTGCTGGCATTGAAATGGGTGGAGCCGGCCATCGTCAGTGCGCTGGTGGGCGGGGTCGGGATCATTTCGACGCTCGTGCTGAACAAGCTGTTGCGTCCGACCGCGATCATGATCCGGGCCGACTATATAGCCGCCCTTGTCATCGCACTGGCCAGCGTCTACCTGGGCTGGGTCTCGATGGACGGACGCACCGCAGTCAGGGATGAATTCGACAGCAACCAGGTGCTGCTGGGCTACCTGATGATGCTCGTGTGCGGTGTCGCAATGGCATTGACCAGCATTCTCTCGAAGGTCGTCGCGGATCACGGGGCGTCGAGTCACTATCTCTACGCCCATCGGTTCTATCTCTTGCTGGCGATTACCGGCGTCTACACCTCTTTGAACCTGAGCGAGATCGCCGCCGTCATCGATCATCTCGACGCCTTGGTCTTGCTGGCGTTCGTCGGCGTGATCCTGCCCTTGCTATTGCTGCAGGAAGGGATAAAGCGCTGCGAACCAGTGACCACGGAAGCCATCCTGGCGGCCGCCCCCTTGTTCACCATCATTTTTCAAACCGTTGATTCGAGACTGGCCTTTTCAGTGTTCAGTTTCGCGGGGGTGGTCCTTATCTGCCTGGCCGCAACCTACAACGGCTATTCCCACCTTAGTCGCCTTTCAGTCGAAGGAGTTAGAACATGAAATACGCGGTGATCGTCGATGCCTACTCGACCGGGGCAAGCCTTGCGGACGAACTCAAGTTGTATGGAATAACCTGCGTCCATGTGCAGACATCCGCCGAAATTCTTGAATATGACGTGGACAGCTACAAGCCAGAGGATTTCCAGCAGCGGTTTGTCGCGACGCAAGATCTCAAGGCGCTGACGGACAAATTGGCTGAATTCGAACCGGCGTTCATCATTCCCGGATGCGAGTCCGGCGTTGAGCTGGCCGACCAGCTCAGCGAGTTGATGGGCACGCCTGGCAACGGCACGGCGCTGTCAGCCTGCCGCCGGGACAAATGGCACATGGCCAAGCGGCTGCATCAGATGGGTATCCCGGCAGCACGGGTCGCCTTGATTCATCAGACGAGTGAGGTCGAGGCGGCGACCGAGACGATCGACGGCTGGCCGGTGGTCATTAAGCCGGTCAACAGCGCCGGGGCGGACGGTATTCATTTCTGCTACGAGATGGCGCAGGTGCGTCACGCGGTGGACAAGGAGCTGGGCCGACTCAACGAAATGGGGCTCATCAACGACACGCTGCTGGCGATGGAATACCTGGCTGGCCAGCAGTACCTGGTACAGGCTGTTTCCCGCGACGGTGAACATTTCGTCTTCGAGATCTGGCGCGACAATCGCAAGCCCGTGCCAGGCGCCGGGGTAGTCAACGATCGTGAGGTGCTGATCGACCTGCTCTCGGAAGAAGCGGCCCCCATCATCGCTTACGTTCACCAATGCCTGGAGGCATTCGGCGTCAACATCGGCCCCTCGTTCCTGGAAGTCATGGTGACGGCCAACGGACCGATGCTGATCGAGTGGGCAGCCCGGATGATGGGGACCCAGGAGCTCAGCGCGATGACTCGCGTGCGCGGCGTCAACGCCGTCAATCTCTGCGCGGCCTGCTATACCGATCCCGAGGTGTTCTATTCGATGCTGGATAAAGTCAACCGATCGAACGCGACGTGCGAAGTCATCGGGATGATCAACAGCGTCTCCGGCCAAGTGATCCATCGCCGTTGGCTCGATGAACTGAGCGCCAGGCCAAGTTTCTTCAAGATGATCAGGGCCCCTGAAATTGGCGACAGCGTTGCGCCTACCATCGGGATCTCGACGAACTACGGCTTTATCTATCTGGTTCACGAAGACCCTGCGGTTACCTATGCCGATTACCTGTGGATCCGAGAAAAGGAGGCCGAGGACACCGGCTTTTTCGACGTGCAACTCAGCCAGGAAGCTGTCGCGCAAGCCTGCTGACTTCGATCGGGATGGAGCGGACTCAATGAAGCTATATGTGGATCATCAATGCACATCGCCCTTTGCCATGTGCGCGTTCGTAGCGCTCAAGGAGTGCCGGTTCGATTTTGACCTGCACTACCTCGACCTCTCACAAGGCGATCACCAGCGGCCGCCATTTACCGGGATCTCGCTCACCCACCGCGTTCCGACGCTGGTGGATGGGGCGTTTTCGCTGGCTGAATCGTCCGCCATCGCCGAATACCTGAACGACATTGCGCCAGGCGCCCGCTTGTTACCGGTTGACGTTCAGGCCCGCGCCCAAGCCCGGCAGGTCCAGGCCTGGCTGAGGAGCGACTTCTTCAACCTGCGCGGCAACCGGCCCACGGAGACCATCTTCATCGCACCGTCGCAGGAACCACTGGGGCCATTGGCGATGGCCGATGCTCGGCGGCTGGTCGAGACCTTGTCCCATAGCCTTCGGGACGGGAAAACGTTTCTTTTCAACGATTGGAGCATCGCCGACGTCGATGCCGCCGGCATGTTGAACAGGCTCATCTACAACGGCGACCCGGTTCCCGAGACGTTGAAGCACTATGCGCTTCGGGCGTGGGATCGCGAGAGTGTCCATCAATGGCTGGATCTCGACCGACAGGGCAATACGACTTCCTCCGGGCGCTGAGCCCGGTTGGCCCGGGGCGTCAATGCCCCCTCAACGCAAGAGTTAGAAATGGAACTATTCAATACCCTTGGAAGGACTGTCGTCCCCTTTATTCCGATCGTTGAAAACCATGTAGGCCTCTATGCCTGCGGCCCCACGGTCTACCACTATGCGCACATAGGGAATATGCGCACATACATCTTCGAAGATGTCCTGGCCAAGACCCTGCGCCATCGAGGGCTGGTGGTAAAGCACGTCATGAACATCACGGATGTCGGGCACCTGCAATCCGACGCCGACGCGGGCCACGACAAATTGATGGTGGGTGCCGCTCGCGAGAACAAGACCCCCTGGCAGGTTGCTCAATTCTACGAAGAAGCGTTTTTTCGTCACTGCGGCCTGTTGAATATCACCCGGCCTGACGTGGTATGCCGGGCGACGCAGCATATTCCTGAAATCATCACGTTGATCGAACGCTTGCTGGAAAAAGGTGTGGCCTATGAAAGTGCCGGCAATGTCTATTTCAGCGTGGAAAAGTTTCCTGCCTATCATGAACTTGGCCAGCTGGTGCTGGACGAGCAAAGAGCCACTGAGCGTGTCAGTCACGATCCATTGAAGCGCTCGCAAGCGGACTTCGCCTTATGGTTTTCTACCTCGAAGTTTCCTGGTCAGATCATGAAGTGGGAATCTCCCTGGGGCCTGGGATTTCCCGGCTGGCATATCGAGTGCTCAGCCATGGCAAGCAAATACCTGGGTGAAAGGGTCGATATCCATTGCGGTGGTATCGATCATATCAACGTCCATCATTCCAACGAGATCGCGCAATCGGAATGCTGCTTCGGTCACCGTTGGGTCAACTACTGGTTCCACTGCGAGTTTCTCAACGTGGATACAGAGAAAATGTCCAAGTCCAGCGGGGAATTCCTCACTGTGGACTCGCTGGTCGACAAAGGCTACGACCCCTGCGCGTTCCGGTTGCTGGTCCTGGGCTCGCATTATCGCAGCGCCCTGGCTTTTTCATGGGAGGCTCTGGATGACGTCGCCACGGCATTGCAGAAAGCTCGGCGACGGATCAGCAGTGCCCTGGATAACAGCAGCCCTCCCGGCGAGGCTTTTTCGGCAATGCATGCCGCGTCCTATCGAAGGTTCTTCGCTGCGCTCGAAAAGGACCTGCACACGCCAAGCGCCATGGCTGAGTTCTGGTGGGTGATCAAGACCAATGAACTGACTGAGCCGGAACGCATCGACCTGCTACGCAGTTTCAATGCGGTGCTGGACATCGGTTTATTCGACACTCAGGCCACCCGCCTGACATCGGAACAAAGCGACTTGATCGCGGCGCGTAACGTTGCCCGTAACGAAAGAAACTGGGCGGAATCCGATCGAATCAGGGATTTGCTACTAGCCCAGGGCATCAGCCTCAGCGACCTGAAGGCCTGAACGGTTTCAGTCGCTACCACGAAGGAACGACAGTTTGAATATCGAGCGTATCAGGCAACAGTTTCCGATTTTCTCCCTGGCATCGGCGAGGAACAGCGTGTTTCTCGACAGCGCCGCAGGTACCCAGATGTGCAAGCGCGCGCTGGAGGCGAGCATCGAGGCCGCGATTGAAAACAATGCCAACCTGGGCGGCCATTTCTCGACATCGGTCATTGCAGAAAAAGCCATCGGCCAGGCGCGGTACGCAGCCGCCGCACTGGTCAATGCCCACTGTGCCGAGGAAATCGTGTTCGGCCAGAACATGACGACGCTGACATTTCATCTCTCCCGTTGCCTCGGGCGAAGCCTTGGCAAAGGCGATGAGATTGTCCTTACCCAGTCAGATCATGAAGCCAATATTTCGCCCTGGCTCGAATTGGCGAAAGACCTGGAGCTGAAAGTTCGCTGGCTGCCGTTCGATCCCCTTACCTACGGTTTCAGCATCGCCGACATGGACTCGATCATTACGGAGCGTACCAAGGTTGTCGCGTTGAGCTATGCAAACAACGTCACCGGCACGATCAATGATGTCGCCGCGGTTGCCGCACTGGCCAAGCGCAAAGGTGCATTGGTCTATGTCGATGCGGTTCAGTTCGCGCCCCATGGGGTGATCGATGTGCAGACCCTGGGGTGTGACTTCCTGGTGTGTTCCTCGCACAAACTCCACGGCCCCCATCACGCAATCCTCTGGGGTCGCCTGGCCTTGCTCGAAAGGCTCATGCCCTACAAACCTCGCCCCACTGCCGATAAGCCGCCCTATAAATTCGAAACCGGGAGCAAGAGCCGAGAGGCCATTGCCGGAATCCTGGGGGCCATCGATCATCTGGCATGGATCGGTCGCGAGTTTGGAACGTGCGGCGAGCAGACTGGCAAGCGACAGCAGATTGTCGCGGGGATGCACGCCATCGTCGAACACGAGCAGCGACTGGTGCAATCAGCCCTGGAAGGATTGAGCAGCTTCAAAGGCGTTCATATCCACGGCTACCGAGCGTCACATGAACGGGAGCGCCGGGTACCGACCGTGTCCTTTACCCTGGAGTCGACACCAAGCGAAATGATTTCCCGGCGCATGGCCGAACAAGGCATTCGTCTCTGGCATGGTCATCATTTCAGCCCGCAGACCGTTCGCGCCCTGGGCATTGACGAGCATGACGGCGTGGCCAGGATCAGCCTTGCGCAGTACACCTCTCAAGACGACGTTCATCGTTTCCTGTCGGCAATGGATGACCTCGTTCGAATCATGCCCTGAGAACGCGATCGGACAGCGGATCGGCCAGCTTCAGCAATCGCAGCGAATGGCCTCGTCCGTCACGCGCTCCACCAGGCCGGTCAAGCGAAAGCCTTCATCGAGCCAGCCCATGACACCGCCGATCATCTCCTTGACCGGGTATCCCAACGTTGCCAGGCGCACCGCTGCCTTGTTCGCGCCATTGCAATGCGGGCCGGCGCAATACACCACGAACAGGGTGGTCTTGGCATAGGCGGCCAGTGCCTGGGCGGTGAGTGTGCGGGTTGGCAGGTTGATCGCCCCAGGTACGTGGCCGCGTTCGTAGGCCAAGGGTCCGCGTACATCCACCAGCACAAAATCGATGTCGCCGGCCTGTTGGCTGGCGTGAACGTCGGAACAATCGGTTTCGAATGTCAGGCGACGGCTGAAATGCTGCAGGGCGATATCGGAGGGGGCAGCAGGCACTTCGCGAACCAGGCTGGTCATGGGCGTGTACTCCAGGATAGATAAGGCGTGAAGAGACTTTATCCCCCCGATGCTTACCGCTACAGTGGCGCACAAGACACTCTGTGGGAATTTTCCGCCAAATGCAGCCTAACCCTGGTCTGGTCGCGATTCTTGCCTACGACGGCCTGTGCACGTTCGAATTCGGTGTCGCCGTCGAGATCTTCGGATTGGAGCGACCGGAATTCGATTTCCCCTGGTACACGCATCGAATCGTCGCGGTCGATGACGGCCCGATGCGCGCCATGGGCGGCTTCCAGGTATTGGCCGATGGTGGCATGGAACTGCTCGAAACCGCCCGGACCATTGTCGTGCCCGGCTGGCGCAGCCGCAGCGAGCCACCGTCCCCGGCGTTGCTCGAAGCACTGCGCAGGGCCCACGCCCGTGGTGCGCGCTTGCTGTCGATCTGCTCCGGTGCCTTCGTACTCGCCGCTGCCGGGCTGCTCGACGGCCTGGGCGCCACGACGCATTGGCGCTACACCGACGAATTGGCCGCAAGCTTTCCGGCCGTGCGGGTAGACCCGGATGTGCTGTACGTGGACTCAGGACAGGTCATCACCTCGGCGGGCAGCGCCGCCGGTATCGATGCCTGCCTGCACTTGGTGGCACGGGACTTTGGCGTCCAGGTCGCCAACTCCGTGGCACGCCGGTTGGTGATGTCGCCGCAACGTACGGGCGGCCAGGCGCAGTTCATTCCCTCGCCGGTCAGCCGCACGCCACGCAGCGATCTGTCGAGCGTCATGCAATGGGCCCGCGAACGCCTGCACGAACCCCTCGGGGTGCGCGAACTGGCCAGCCAGGCAGCCATGAGCGAACGCACCTTCCTGCGCCATTTCACCCAGGCCTGCGGCGTGTCGCCCAAGGCCTGGCTGCAACATGAACGCCTGGCCCGGGCCCGCGAGTTGCTGGAAAGCACCGGGGACAATACCGACAACATCGCGCAACTGTGTGGCTACCGCTCGGTGGAAAGCTTTCGCGTGGCGTTTCGCAGCGTCGTGGGGTTGGCGCCATCGGTGTATCGGGAGCGGTTTGGTCGGGGGTGAAATCCCCGTGACGAGGGCGCTTGCTCCCGCTGGGCCGTAGAAGCTGTGCAGGAGCTGTGTAGGAGCGTGTGGAGCTGTGTAGGAGCTGTGTAGGAGCTGTCGAGTGCAACGAGGCTGCGATCTTTCCCCAAACACTTGAGTCTCAAGCGAAAGATCAAAAGATCAAAAGATCGCAGGCTTCGCCAGCTCCTACAGAGCACAGCGGGAGCAAGCGCCCCCGCCACGGTTCGGTTTGAGTCGTCAGATCAGGGTTTACGCAACAAATAGGTATCCATGATCCAGCCATTGGCCTTTCGCGCGGCCTTGCGGGTGCGCTCGATGTCATCGGCCACGTCTCCCAGGCGACCGGCGATAAGGATTTCATCCGGCGTCCCCACATAGGCCCCCCAGTAAATGTGCGTATCGGGATCGCTCACCTGGCGATAGGCGCCCTCGGCATCGAGCATCACCACCACACTCGCCGCGTCGCCCACCTGCCCCGCCGCCAATCGGCGTCCGGTGGTGATTTCCAGCGAACCGCCAATGCGGGTCAACGGCACTTTATGCCGGGCGGCCAGGGCCTGGACGCTGGTGATGCCGGGGATCACCTCGAATTCGAAGGCGCAGTGGCCCGCGTCGAGGATCGCCTGCAGGATGCGCACGGTACTGTCGTACAACGCCGGATCACCCCACACCAGAAAACCACCCCGTTGACCATCGGACAGTTCATCATTGATCAAGCGTTCGAAGGTAGCCTGTTTAGCGTGGTTCAACGCTTCGACGCTGTCCTTGTAGTCCAGGTCGCCGCGTTGGCGCTCCGGGCTGTAGGCTTCGACGAAACGGTAGGTGCGATCAACGATGTAGCGCCGACAGACTTCGCGCCGCAGGTCCAACAACTTGTCCTTGGCCGGGCCCTTGTCCATGAGGAAGACTACGTCCAAGCGGTTCAAGGCTTTCACTGCCTGCATCGTCAGGTGATCCGGATCGCCGGCTCCAATGCCAATGACTGACAACGTCTTCATCGCGGCGACTCCTGGCCAGGTCCCTGGGTCCGCAATCGCCATACGCCGTTGAAACGCAACTCGAGGGTGGACAGCGGTTCAATGTCGATCCGGTTGAATGTGGCGGCCGGACAACCCAGGACACTCACCAGGGCTGCGCGGATCACGAAGGGGTGGGTGACGGCCAGCAGATGCCCTGGCCGGGTCTCCAGACTGGCCAGCCAATCCCCGACACGGCGACACAACTGGGCGACAGATTCACCGCCATGGGGGGCCGCCTCGGCATCGTCGAGCCAGGTTTGCAGGGCTTGCGGTTCAGCCTCGAGCAACTCCTCGATGGACAACCCGCGCCAGCGTCCCAGATCGCAATCGGCCAGGGCCTGGTCCACCTGGGGTTCGTCGCCGAACAGGGCGGCGGTCTGGCGCGTGCGCAGCTCCGGCCCGCAAAGCAGTTGCCGGACGTTTCGGTAGCGGGGGGCGACCTGCGCGCGGCGTGTCAGCCAGTCGGCGTCCAGCGATTCGTCCAAGCCAAAGCATGCCTGCTTCTGGGCACTGGTACGGGCGTGGCAGATCAAGGTCAGACGAGTGGCTTGCACACTGGATTCTCAGGCAATCGGAAGGGTCGCATGGGCGGGATATTCACGCCTTTAGTTGTACAGCACCTTATACGAAATCAAATAAGTGAGACAAAAAGGCGTTATGTCCGACATCGCTAAAAGCATCGACTGACATACCTGGTCTACCCAGCCGAGACCAATTCCTACAGGGGTTTCGCACAATCTTGGGGCATTTTAAACGGAACGTAAAAACCACTGGACATGTAGCATCAGCTACATAAATACTGTTTTCAGGAGTTATGAAAGAAATTCAACACCCATCCTGGCAAGGAGCACGGATGCCACCTCTCAGAGACCTGATCACCGATCCCGGCCTGGTTTTGACGCCGTCGGAACGCAAGGTCGTACGTGCCCTGCTCGATCACTACCCACGCAACGGCCTCGGTCCGATGTCACGCCTGGCAGACCATGCCGGCGTCAGCGACCCGACCATCGTGCGGCTGGTAAAAAAACTCGGGTTTGGCGGTTATGCCGAATTCCAGGATGCACTGCTCAGTGACATGGACCATCGCCTGCGCTCCCCCCGCACGCTGTTGAAACCGCGGGCCAAATTGCAGCAAGGCGATACCTGGAGCCAGTACCTGGCCGCCAGTCAACGCAACCTCATCGACACCCAGGCCCTGACCCAACCCGAAGACGTGCGCATTCTCGTGCAGTGGTTGCTCGACAACCGTCATCAGGTGCACTGCTTCGGCGGGCGCTTCAGCAGCTTCCTGGCCCACTACCTGCTCAACCATCTGCGTCTGCTGCGCGCCGGCTGTTTCGCCCTGGAAGACAACGCCCAACTGCCTGACCGGTTGTTCGACGTGCAGCGCCAGGACGTGGTGTTGATCTTCGATTACCGTCGCTACCAGGCCCAGGCCCTGCGCGTGGCCAGCGCGGCCAAGGAGCGCCACGCCCGGGTCGTGCTGTTCAGCGACGTCTACGCTTCGCCGTTGCGCGAGCTGGCCGACCTGATCATCAGCGCCCCGGTGGAATCGGCCTCGGCCTTCGACAGCCTGGTGCCGGCGCTGGCCCAGGTCGAGGCGCTGATTGCCTGCCTGACCCTGCAATGCCCCGAGCTGGCCGAACGCCTGGAAGGCATCGATGCCTTGCGCACGGAATTCAACACGCACTTGTTGGAGGAAAAATAAGGATGTTCTCGCTCCCCCACCGCTCGCCGCGGGATCTGCCGTTTACCCGCCAGCACACCGCCTTGCTGCTGGTGGACATGCAACGCGCCTGGCTGGAACCGCAATTCGATGCCCACTTGCACAGCCCCGAAGCCGAGTATTTCATCCATCGGGCCCGCCGGCAGGTCATCCCCAACCAGCAGCGCTTGCTCAACGCGATGCGCGAAGGGCAGCACAACGTGTTGCACACCCACATCGAAAGCCTCACCGCCGATGGCCGCGACCGCTCCCTGGATCACAAGCTGTCGGACATGCACCTGCCCAAGGGCAGCCCCGAGGCGCAGATCATTGCCGAACTGGCGCCGCAGGAAAACGAAATCGTGCTGCCCAAGACCTCCTCCGGGGTTTTCAACTCCACCAACATCGACTACGTGCTGCGCAACCTGCAGACCCGCCACTTGATCGTCGCCGGCATTGTCACCGACCAGTGCGTCGACATGGCCGTGCGCGACGCCGCCGATCGCGGCTACCTGGTCACGCTGGTGGAAGACGCCTGCGCCACCTACACCGAACAACGGCACCTGGCGTGCCTGAACGCGATCAAGGGCTATTGCTGGATCACCGATACCGACACCGTGCTCGCGCGTTTGCAGGAGATGCAGCCATGAGCCGCCTCGATCCTGCCGCCGTCCTCGCTCCGTTGCCCGTCACGACCCTGGTGACCACCGACCTGATCGGCGTGACCCGTGGGCGCTCGTTTCCCAGCGATGAATTGCCCCACTACGTCACCGCCGGTTGTGGCTGGGTGCCCGCCAACAGCGCGCTGACGCCCCAGGACATCATCGCGTCGGCCAACCCTTGGGGCGCTTATGGCGACCTGCGGCTGGTGCCGGACCTGTCCAGCCGGGTGACCGTCAACAACGGCCCCGACGCCCAGGCGCCCGCCCTGGACTTCATCCATTGCGATGTGCGCGAGACTGACGGCCGGCCCTGGAGCGCCTGCCCGCGTACACTGTTGCAGGACGAGGTGGCGCGTTATCGCACCGAACTGGGCTTGCAGGTTTTTGCCGCGTTCGAGCATGAATTCAACCTGGTTGCCACGCCGGCGCCGCCTGATCGCCTGGCCTTCAGCCTCCAGGCCCAGCGCCAGCAGGCCGAATTCGCCGGATGGTTGCTCAGCGCCCTGCGGGCCGGCGGTGTCGAGCCGGAAATGTTCCTGCCCGAATATGGCCAGCATCAATACGAGATCACCTGCCGCCCGAGCTTGGGCGTGGCCGCTGCCGACCGGGCCGTGAACGTACGGGAAATCACCCGCGAGATCGCCCGGCAAATGGGCCTGGACGTGAGCTTCGCCCCCAAGGCCTCGGCACATGCCGTGTGCAACGGCGTGCATTTGCACCTGAGCCTGCAAAATCTGAGCGCGGACCCGGTGCTGCATGACGCTGCCAGCAGCAACGGCTTGTCCAGCCTCGGCCAGCATTGGGCCGCCGGGGTGCTGCACTATCTGCCTGCACTGTGCGCGCTGACTGCGCCGACGCCAGTGTCCTACGAGCGCCTGCAACCTCATCACTGGAGCGCTTCCTATGCGTGCCTGGGGCAGCGCAACCGTGAAGCGGCGCTGCGCATCTGCCCGACCGTGAGCCTGAGCGGAAAACCGCTGGCGAACCAGTACAACCTGGAGTTCCGCGCCATGGACGCCACCGCCTCGCCGCACCTGGCGATGGCGGCACTGTTGATTGCCGGGCGACTGGGCATCCAGCAACGGTTGGCACTGAACGCTGTCACCGATGAAATACCCGATGAGCTGGATGAAGCACAACGTCGCGCCCGTGGCATTATCGCCCTGCCGACCACCCTGGCCCAGGCGCTGGACTGCCTGCGCCACAGCGGGGCGCTGCTCGATACCCTGCCCGGCCCGTTGGTCGAAACCTACTTCGCCTTGAAGGCCCAGGAGCTGGCCTTGACCGAGGCGCTGTCACCTGCCGAGCGTTGTGAGCACTATGCACGAATCTATTGAGTTTGCTGAATCGGGCCTCTACACCAGGGCCCCCTACCGACTGTCGCGGGAGGAGTCCGAACACCCGGTGCTGCTGGTGTGCGAACACGCCAGCCGCTTCATTCCCGATGCGCTGAACAACCTGGGCCTGGATGAAACGGCCTCCCAGGAGCACATTGCCTGGGACATCGGTGCCCTGGCCTTGGCCGAGCGCCTGTCCGAAACCCTCGGCGCGACGTTGCTGTCGGCCAATTACTCACGGCTGTTGATCGACCTCAACCGGCCGCTGCACGTACCCGACAGCATTCCGGCCCAGAGTGAGATCTACCAGGTTCCGGGTAACCATGCCCTGGACGAAGCCACTCGCGAATATCGCCAGCAGTGTCTGTTCCATCCCTTCCATGATCGGTTGCGGGCGTTGATCGACCGACGCCTGGCCGCCAATCGACCGGTGCGCGTGGTGGGCATCCACAGTTTCACCCCGGTGTTCTATGGCCAGCCGCGCGCCCTCGAAGCGGGCGTGCTGTTCGGTGAAGCCAAGGAATACGCCCAGCAGATCGTCGACGGGCTGGGCCGCCATTCGCTGCGAGCAGCAGGCAACCAGCCCTACAAGATCAACCCCATGACCGACATGACGGTTCCGGTGCATGGCGATGGCCGCGGCCTGGATTCAGTGTTGATCGAGGTGCGCAACGACCAACTGCGCAGCCCCGAAGCGGTACGGACCTGGAGCGCCTACCTGGCGCCCCTGCTGTAGCGCGGCAGCGGCAAGTTTCCAGCGACAGACAGCAAGCAAGAGCAACCCACACAGCTGAAAAGGAAAACGGCTCATGAGCATTGAGGCATTTGGCTACAAACAGGAATTGAAACGCGGCCTGTCGCTGACAGACCTGGTGGTATACGGGATGATTTTCATGATCCCCATCGCCCCGTTCGGCGTGTATGGCTATGTCAACGCCGAGGCGCCGGGGATGGTGCCGCTGGCGTACATCATCGGCATGGTGGCGATGCTGTTCACTGCCTTGAGCTACGGCAGCATGGCCCGGGCCTTTCCGGTGGCAGGTTCGGTCTATTCCTACGCTCAGCGGGGTCTTAACCCACACGTCGGGTTCATCGCCGGCTGGCTGATGCTGCTGGACTACCTGCTGATCCCGCCGCTGCTCTATGTCTATGCCGCCATGGCGCTGAACCATTTGTACCCGGACATTCCCAAGGTCGGTTTCATCCTGGCCTTCCTGGTGAGCGCGACCTTCGTCAACCTGCGCGGCATTACCTTCACTGCACGGATGAACATCATTTTTCTATTGGCGCAGTTGGTGGTGCTGGGGATTTTCCTGTTCTACGCCTGGAATGCCCTGCACGGTGGAGCCGGTAACGGCCAACTGACCCTGGCACCGCTGTACAGCCCGGAACACTTCAACTTCGCCTTGCTGATGCAAGCCGTGTCCATCGCGGTATTGTCGTTCCTGGGCTTCGACGCCATTTCCACCCTGGCCGAAGAGATCAAGGGCGACCCGGGCCGCAGCGTCGGCAAGGCAGCCCTGGTGACCTTGCTGGTGATGGGGGCGATCTTCGTGGTGCAGACCTGGATCGCCACGGACCTGGCCGCCGGCATGGGTTTCAAGTCCGCCGACACCGCATTCTATGAAATCGCCGAGCTGGCGGCCGGCAGCTGGCTGGCCACCTTGACCGCGGTTGCCACGGCCCTGGCCTGGGGCGTGGCCGTGGCGATCACTTCGCAGGCAGCGGTATCGCGCCTGTTGTTCGGCATGGCCCGGGACGGCCAGTTGCCCAAGGTGCTGGCCAAAGTCCATCCGACCCACAACACCCCGTACCTGAGCATTTACCTGGTGGCAGTGCTGTCGCTGTTGATCTGCTACCTGTTCATCGACGCCGTGGACACCCTCACCTCCCTGGTCAACTTTGGCGCCCTGAGCGGCTTCATGTTGCTGCACATCACCGTCATCAACCACTACTGGCGCCGCCAGCAGTCCGGCCAATGGATCCGCCACTTGATCTGCCCACTGATCGGCTTCGTGATCGTCGCGGCCATCATGTACAACATGGGCGTGGCTGCGCAGAAGCTCGGCCTGATCTGGATCGCCGCGGGCGTGGTCTATTTGTGTGTGCTCAACAAATTCGGCAACCCTGCCACCGTGCCCGATCCGGCCGGTCAGTGAAAGCCGGCGGCCGAAGGATTCGGCCAACCTTGGTTACAACGCGTGGACATCGACAGTGATCGTCAAGCCCGGTGCCTGCCACCGGGCTCTCTGGAACAGGAGTGCAATCCATGCTGGCCTTACGTCCAGTTCAATTAACCGATCTGCCGCAACTGCAGCAATTGGCGCGTGACAGCCTGGTGGGCGTCACGTCGCTGCCGGACGATACCGCCCGCCTGGAGGAAAAGATCCTCGACTCATGCGCCTCGTTCGAGGCCGATGTGCAGGCCCCAGGCGCGCAGACTTATTTTTTTGTCTTGGAGGACCTGGCGGCCGGGCGCCTGGTCGGTTGTTCGGAAATTCTTTCCAGCACCGGTTACAACGAACCGTTCTACAGCCTGCGCAACCGACCGTTTTCCAGCGAATCCCGGGAGCTGAACATCCAGCATGGCGTGCCCGCGCTGTCGTTGTGTCAGGACCTCAGCGGACAGACGCTGCTGCGTGGCTTCCACATCGACGCCGAACGGGTGCGCACGCCGGAATCGGAGTTGCTGTCCCGGGCCCGGCTGATGTTCATCGCCGCCCACCCCCAGCGCTTTGCCGAATCGGTCATCACCGAAATCGTCGGTTTCAGCAGCGAGGACGGCCAGTCGCCCTTCTGGGACGCCATCGGCCAGCACTTCTTTGACTTGCCCTACGTCGAAGCCGAAAGGCTGTGTGGCTTGCAGAGCCGGACCTTTCTTGCCGAGCTGATGCCGCAGTACCCGATCTACGTGCCTATGCTCCCGCCAGCGGCCCAGGCCTGCATCGGCCGGGTGCATCCCGATGGCCAGGAAGCCTTCGACATCCTCGAGCGCGAAGGTTTCGAGACCAACAGCTACGTCGATATCTTCGACGGTGGGCCGACCTTGCATGCCCGTATCGCCCATATCCACTCCATCACGCAGAGCCGAATCGCCACGGCCCGGCAAAGCCGGCAGATTGATGCAAAAGGCCGTTACCTGGTGAGCAACGACGGCCTCGGAAACTACCGGGCCATCGTCGCCGAGCTGGACTTAAACGCCGAGGGCTGCGTGGCTCTGTCGCCCGACATGCTGGCCGCCCTGGACATCACGGACGGCGAGCCGATCCGGGTGATTGCCCTATGAACCTCACTCGACCCCATGGCCTGTACCGACGTTTGGACCGACACGATGAAGGAGTCGCATCATGATTGTCCGTCCGGTCGCCATTACCGATCTGCCCGCATTGCTGGACCTGGCCCGTTGCGCCGGCCCCGGCTTCACCAGCCTGCCGGCCAACGAAGAGCGTCTGGCCAACCGTGTTCGCTGGGCCCAACGGACCTTTGCCGGGCAAGTTGAACGTGCCGACGCCGATTACCTGTTCGTGCTTGAAGACGATGACCGGCAGGTGGTGGGTATCAGCGCCCTGACCGGCGCGGTCGGGCTGCGCGAGCCCTGGTACAACTATCGGGTCGGGCTGACGGTCAGCTCGGCGCCGGAACTGGGGATCCAGCGGCAGATCCCGACCCTGTTCCTCAACAACGAGATGTCCGGGCAATCGGAGATCTGCTCGTTGTTCCTGCACCCCGAGCAACGTCGTGGCCACAACGGACGCCTGTTGTCCCTGGCACGCCTGCTGTTCGTGGCCGAATTTTCCCAACTGTTCGGCGAGAAACTGATCGCCGAACTGCGTGGCCATGCCGACGAACAGGGCTGTTCGCCGTTCTGGGACAGCCTGGGACGGCATTTTTTCAAGAAGGATTTCAGCTACGCCGATCAGCTGTCCGGCATGGGCAACAAGTCGTTCATCGCCGAGCTGATGCCACGCCAGCCACTGTATACCTGCCTGCTCACCGAACAGGCCCAGGCGGTGATCGGCAAGGCTCATCCGAACACCGAGCCGGCCATGAAAATCCTCAGTGCCGAAGGCTTCAGCCACAAGGGCTACATTGATATTTTTGACGGCGGCCCGGTGATCGAGGCGCCGGTGTCGAAGATCCGCACAGTCCGCGACAGCCAGACGCTGACCCTGGTCATTGGCACCCCGGACGAACAGGCACCGGTGTGGCTGATTCACAATCGACGCCTGGAAAATTGCCGTGTCACCAGCGCTCGCGCGCATCAGCATGGTCACAAGCTGCTCGTCGATCGCCTCACTGCCAAACGCCTGCAAGTACAACCGGGTGATACGGTGCGGGCCGTGGCATTGCCCAGGCTGGGGCAACAAGCGGTGGCGGCGTAGCCCCCTCGTATCCCGACTGACCGGCAGAGCACCGGCTGCCCACCTTGCGGGCCCGTTGTTTCGCTTGATGCCATAACGGCATCACCCATACACATTCGTCATCATCTTTGCGCTTGCCACGTGATAGCCTTTGGATCTTTCGGCGTTGACACTTTTGCTCAAGCCTTTCCATTCCATTGGTGGAACTTATATGTCCAGGCTTTCCCATCAAGATTTGCGTCGTAACTTTCGCCAACTGCTGGCTTCCAACACCTGCTACCACACCGCCTCGGTGTTCGACCCGATGTCGGCGCGCATTGCCGCTGACCTGGGTTTTGAAGTCGGCATCCTGGGAGGCTCGGTAGCATCGTTGCAAGTATTGGGCGCGCCGGACTTCGCCCTGATCACTCTCAGCGAATTTGCCGAACAGGCCACTCGCATCGGCCGGGTGGCCCAACTGCCGGTGATTGCCGACGCCGACCACGGTTACGGCAATGCCCTGAACGTGATGCGCACCATCGTCGAACTGGAACGAGCCGGCATCGCCGCGCTGACCATTGAGGACACCTTGCTGCCGGCCCAGTTCGGGCGCAAATCCACCGACCTGATCGGCGTCGCCGAAGGCGTCGGCAAGATTCGTGCGGCGCTGGAGGCGCGAGTCGATCCGGAAATGGCGATCATCGCCCGGACCAACGCTGCGATTCTGCCGGTCCAGGAAATCATCAGCCGTACCCAGCAATATGAACGTGCTGGGGCGGACGGGATTTGCATGGTGGGCGTGCAAGACTTCGATCATCTGGAGAAGATCAGCGAAAACCTGACGGTGCCGCTGATGCTGGTCACTTATGGCAACCCGTTGCTGCGCGACGACAAGCGCCTGGCCGAGTTGGGCGTGCGCGTGACCATCGACGGCCACGGCGCCTATTTCGCCGCGATCAAGGCGACCTACGACAGCCTTCGCGAACAACGGCAGATCTTCACCCAGGCTTCGGACCTGAGCGCCACCGAACTGACACACACCTACACCCAGCCCGAGGACTATATCCGTTGGGCCGAGGAGTACATGAGCGTCAAGGAGTAACGGACTCGCCCCACAGGATTAGCCTGTGGGAGCAAAGCTTGCTCCCACAGAAACCCGTGTTGAGCCAGATCCTAGCCCTTGCTGCGCAACATTTCCTTGGGCACGTACTTGCCGATCTCGAACTTGCCGATCGCGGCGCGATGGACTTCATCCGGGCCGTCGGCCAGGCGCAGGGTGCGTTGCATGGCGTACATGTAGGCCAGCGGGAAATCGTTGGAGACCCCGGCGCCGCCGTGGATCTGGATCGCCCGGTCGATGACCTTCAAGGCCACGTTTGGCGCGACGACCTTGATCTGGGCGATTTCGCTCTTCGCCACTTTATTGCCAACCGTGTCCATCATGTACGCCGCCTTCAACGTCAGCAGGCGCGCCATGTCGATTTCCATCCGCGAGTCGGCAATCTTGTCGATGTTACCGCCCAGGCGCGCCAACGGTTGGCCGAAGGCTGTGCGGCTGGCGGCACGCTTGCACATCAATTCCAATGCGCGCTCGGCCATGCCGATGGAACGCATGCAGTGATGAATCCGGCCTGGGCCGAGACGGCCCTGGGCAATTTCAAAGCCGCGTCCCTCCCCCAACAGAACATTTTCATACGGCACCCGCACGTTCTCGAACAGCACTTCGGCATGCCCGTGAGGCGCATCGTCGTAGCCAAACACCGGCAGCGGCCGGACGATCTTGACCCCGGGGGTGTCCACCGGCACCAGGATCATCGAGTGCTGGGCATGGCGGGGCGCATCAGGGTTGCTCAGGCCCATGAAGATCAGGATCTTGCAGCGTGGGTCGCAGGCCCCTGAGGTCCACCACTTCTTGCCATTGATGACCCACTGGTCGCCGTCACGCTCGGCACGGGCAGCCATGTTGGTGGCGTCCGAGGAAGCAACGTCCGGCTCGGTCATGGCAAAAGCCGAGCGGATCTCGCCGCGCAGCAGTGGCTCGAGCCAACGTTGCTTTTGTTCTTCATTGGCGTAGCGCACCAGCACTTCCATGTTGCCGGTGTCCGGTGCCGAGCAATTGAACGGCTCCGGCCCCAGCAACGAGCGGCCCATGATCTCTGCCAGCGGCGCGTATTCCAGGTTGGTCAGGCCGGCGCCCAGTTCGGACTCAGGCAGAAACAGATTCCACAGGCCTTGCGCCTTGGCCTTGGCCTTGAGCTCTTCCATGATGGCCGTGGGTTGCCAGCGGTCACCTTCGGCCACTTGCCGTTCGAACACCGCTTCGGCCGGGTAGACGTAGGCATCCATGAACGCCGTGACGCGTTCACGCAGTTCCTGAACCTTGGGGGAATAGGCAAAATCCATGAGCAGCACCTTCTTGGCAGAGGTTGTTTTAGGTCATGAAATCGATGCTAGTTCAGCTACGAAAATTTACCTAACCTATTCTCGGCGTGTATTAACATTCATCACCGATATATGTTTCACTGATTCTCATCGCCTCCCGGCACCTCACAACAAGCCCAAGAACAAGAGTGCAGCGCCATGAATCTGAGCAAGGTCGACCTCAACCTTTTCATTGTCTTCGATGCGATCTACACCGAAGCCAACCTGACCCGTGCCGGGCAGATCGTCGGCATCACTCAGCCGGCCGTGTCCAATGCCCTGGCGCGTCTGCGCGAGACCTTCAACGATCCGCTCTTCGTGCGCACCGCCCAAGGGATGGTGCCGACGCCCATGGCCCAGAACATCATCGGTCCGGTGCGCAACGCCCTGTCGCTGCTGCGGGTGTCGGTGCAGGAAAGCCGGATCTTCAACCCGCTGCAGGCCGTCAAGACCTACCGCATCAGCATGACCGACCTCACCGAAGGCGTAATTCTGCCGCTGCTGTTCCAGCGCCTGCGCCGCCTGGCGCCGACCGTAGCGATCGAGAGCTTCCTCTCCAAGCGCCGTGAAACCACCAAGGAGCTGGCCGCCGGCCGCCTCGACTTCGCCGTGGACGCACCGCTCAACACCGACCCGCAGGTGCGTCACGTCAAGTTGATGGAAGATCGCTACGTGTGCGCCATGCGCAAGGGCCATCCGTTGGCGGGCAAGGAAAAGATCAGCCTCGATGATTACCTGGCCCAGACCCACGTGCATATTTCCAGCCGCCGCAACGGGCTGGGTTATGTCGACCTGGCCCTCGGCAAGATGGGTATCCAGCGCAAGATCGCCCTGCGCTCCCAGCATTACCTGATGGCCTCCCAGGTGCTGCAACAAACGGACATGGTCATGACCGTCCCCGAGCGCTTTGCCCGTCGTCATGATCTGCACGCCTTCCTGTTACCGGTCAACGATGTGCCGCCGGTGGAAACCCACCTCTACTGGCACGAAAGCACCGACCAGGACCCGGCCAACCGCTGGATGCGCGAGCAGATGATCGAGCTGTGCCAGCAGGTGACCGCCCATGAGAAGAAGCTCGACAAGGTGGTGTAAGGCGATAGACCGCATCATCATTCTTCGCGAGCAAGCCCGCTCCCACATTGGATTTGCAGCGCACGCAACATTTAGTATGCGACGCAGAACCTGTGGGAGCGGGCTTGCTCGCGAAGAGGCCCGCCTGGACAACACACCCGCGACTGCTTGACGCGAACGTCAACCTGCCTTTAGCTTAGCGCCAGCCCCTTTCGTTTCGAGCGCTTCCATGAGCAGCCAGACCTACAGCATCTCCGACCTCGCCCGCGAACTGGACATCACCACCCGGGCCATCCGCTTCTATGAAGAACAAGGCCTGTTGAGCCCGGAGCGACGGGGTCAGGAGCGCATTTATTCGCCGCGGGACAAGGTCAGCCTGAAGCTGATCCTGCGCGGCAAGCGCATTGGCTTTTCCCTGGCCGAGTGCCGCGAGTTGATCGAACTCTACGACCCCTCCAGCGGCAATCAGAAACAGTTGCACAGCATGCTGGCGAAAATCGCCGAGCGCCGGGAACAACTCGAACAGCAATTGCTGGACATCGAACAGATGAAGCTGGAACTCGACACCGCCGAAGAACGCTGCATCCAGGCGCTGGAGCAGACGATCAAGGGCGAGGAAATCGTCCAGTAACACAACATGCCCTGTGGGAGCGAGCTTGCTCGCTCCCACAGGGGGGCATCATCGTTCTCGACATTTTGGCAACTCATTACAGGTCAATCCCCATGTCCCTCCCCTCCTTTGTACGCCTGATTGAAGTCGGCCCCCGTGACGGGCTGCAGAATGAAGCCCAACCCATCAGCGTCGCCGACAAGGTGCGCCTGGTGGATGCGTTGAGCGCCGCCGGACTGGGCTACATCGAAGTCGGCAGTTTCGTCTCGCCCAAGTGGGTGCCGCAAATGGCCGGTTCCGCCGAGGTGTTCGCGCAGATCCAGCGCAAGCCCGGTGTGACCTACGGCGCCCTGACGCCGAACCTGCGGGGTTTTGAAGATGCGCTGGCGGCGGGTGTAAAAGAGGTAGCGGTGTTCGCCGCCGCGTCCGAAGCGTTCTCCCAGCGCAACATCAACTGCTCCATCAAGGACAGCCTGGAGCGTTTCGCGCCGATCATGGAGGCCGCCAGGCAGCACGGCGTCAGTGTGCGCGGCTACGTGTCCTGCGTGCTGGGCTGCCCGTATGAAGGGGCAGTCAAGCCTGAACAGGTGGCTTGGGTCGCTCGGGAGCTGTATGCCATGGGCTGCTACGAGGTTTCCCTGGGCGACACCATCGGCACGGGCACCGCCGGTGCCACCCGCAGGATGTTCGAAGTGGTGGGCGCCGAGGTGCCTCGGGACAAGCTCGCCGGACACTTCCACGACACCTACGGCCAAGCCATGGCCAACGTATACGCCAGTCTGTTGGAAGGCATCGCGGTGTTCGACAGCTCCATCGCCGGCCTGGGCGGCTGTCCTTATGCCAAGGGCGCCAGCGGTAACGTCGCCACCGAAGATGTGCTGTACCTGCTCGATGGGTTGGGTATCGAAACCGGTGTCGACCTGGACGCCCTGATCGCCGCGGGTCGGCAGATCTGCGACGTGCTCGGCCGCCCTAGCGGTTCGCGTGTCGCCAAGGCCCGTAGCGCACAGTGAGGTGTTACCGCTGGCTTTGTAACAGCGGTGAAACGAGTAACACGGAAACAATTTGTCAGGTTCGGCGCGACAGCTTTTTCGACGAATAAACATAAATAATTGATTTATATAGAATTTTAAAAGTTGGCACGCCACCTGCTATATCTCTTGCATAACAAGAATAAAAAAACGCAGCAAACCCAATAAAAACAAGACGAAACGACTCTGACATAACAAAAACAACACGGCAGAGACGCAGCTAACAGATTTTTTTGGAGAGGATGTGCTTTTCAGGGTGCTTTCAGGAGCAACCCGCAACCGGGCAGAGAACAATAAAACTACCTTCAGGTAGCTCCCGAATCGGTTGGATCGCAAAGCGAAAAAGCAGATCAGCGCTCAAAAAAATACGTTTGCTCTTGATCCCGGATGGGGATCGCCAAAAACAGCGGTAAAGGGCAACGGCTGCCAATAACAACAACAGGCCGCCCCTCAATAATAAAAAAAGAGCACGCGACGACAAAATTAAAGGGGAGCTTCGGCTCCCCTTTGTGCTGTCTGGCGTTTGGGTTTTTCGTGTGGGAGCGGGCTTGCTCGCGAAGGCGGTGTGCCAAGCGACATGGATGTTGGCTATGCCGCCGTCTTCGCGAGCAAACTCGCTCCCACAGGGGATCTTGCTCAGCCTTCTACCTCGCGCAGTTCTTCGATGCTGATTTCGCGCATGCGGAATTTCTGGATCTTGCCGGTGACCGTCATGGGAAATTCTTCAACAAATTTGAAATGACGCGGCGTCTTGAAGTGGGCGATGCGCTCCTTGCACCAAGCCTGCAGCTCTTGCTCGGAGGCACTGTGGCCGGGATGGAACTTGATCCAGGCGACGATTTCCTCGCCATAGCGCGAGCATGGGATGCCGATCACTTGCACGTCCGCCACCGCCGGGTGAGTGAAGAAGAACTCTTCCAGCTCACGCGGGTAAATATTCTCCCCGCCCCGGATGATCATGTCCTTGTTGCGTCCGACGATGCGCACGTAGCCCTGCTCGTCCATGGTCGCCAGGTCACCGGTGTGCATCCAGCCATCCGGGTCGATGGCGTCGGCGGTGCCCTTGGGGTTGTTCCAATAACCGAGCATCACGCTGTAGCCGCGGGTACACAACTCGCCGATAGCGCCACGCGGGACGATATTGCCGGCCTCATCGATAATCTTGCTTTCCAGTTGCGGCTGGGTGCGCCCGACAGTGGTCACGCGCAGTTCCAGTTCGTCTGTAGGACCGGTCTGCAATGACACCGGGCTGGTTTCCGTCATGCCGTAGGCAATCTGCACTTCGGCCATGTGCATTTCATTGATGACCCGTCGCATCACTTCGATGGGGCACGTGGCCCCGGCCATGATGCCAGTGCGCAGGCTGGACACGTCGAAGTCGTCCCGCTGCGGCTGGTCCAGCAGGGCGATGAACATGGTGGGCACGCCATACAGTGCCGTGGCTTTTTCCTCGGCCACGGCCTTTAGCGTCAGCAACGGGTCGAAGGCATCGTTGGGGTAGATCATGGTGCTGCCATGGGTCATGCAGCCCAGGTTACCCATGACCATGCCGAAGCAATGGTAGAGCGGCACCGGGATCACCAGTCGGTCGCCAGCCGTCAGGCCCAGGCTTTCGCCGACCATGTAACCGTTATTGAGAATGTTGTGGTGGCTGAGGGTGGCGCCCTTGGGAAAGCCGGTGGTGCCGGAGGTGTACTGGATATTCACCGGTTGATCGGACTGCAGGCTGGATTGGCGCTCGGCCAGTTGCGCAGGCGTCACCGCCGCACCCAGGGCGGCCAGTTGCGACCAGGGCAGGAAGCCTGTCGGGGGCTGGGAATCGAGGCTGATCACACCGCGCAAATCCGGCAAGCGCTCGCTCTGCAACTGGCCGATCGATTGCTCCGCCAGCTCTGGCGCCAGCGCTTGCAACATGGCGTGATAATCCGAGGTCTTGAACGCCCCGGCACATACCAGCCATTGGCATCCGGATTGTTTGAGCACGTATTCGAGTTCAGAGACGCGATAGGCCGGATTGATGTTGACCAGAATGACGCCGATCTTCGCACTGGCGAACTGGCTGATGCACCACTGGGCGCAATTGGGCGCCCACACCCCGAGGCGATCTCCGGTTTTCAAGCCCAGCGCCAACAAGGCTCGGGCGTGCAGATCGACGGTCTCGGCCAGTTGTTGCCAGGTATAACGCAGCGATTGATGGCGAACCACCAACGCCTCGTCCTCCGGATAGCGGGCCACGGTCTGGTCGAAAACCTCGCCGATGGTTTGGGCCAGCAAAGCCTTGGCCTGGGAACCACGGGTGTAGCTGTGTTGCGAATGCGAACCGGGTTGATCCATGACGCCCCCTTCTTGTCTTTATTAGTGGGTGTAGCGGTGGAATCTCATGCACAGATGCCGCCGTGGCTGCGTAGGAGCTGTGTAGGAGCTGCGTAGGAGCTGTCGAGTGCAACGAGGCTGCGATCTTTCCAAAGACACTTGAATCTCAAGCGAAAGATCAAAAGATCAAAAGATCGCAGGCTTCGCCAGCTCCTACGCAGCCGGACAGAAGCAAACTCCCTCGCCCCGATTTTTCCAGGCGCGCTTACTCTGGCTCAAGTTGACGTTAACGTAAAGGGCGATTGACAGCTTCTCGTTGCAGGCTTACGTTAACGTAAAGGTGAGAGCGATTCCGCCACTCTCCGCACCCGATAAAAAAGCCAAAGGTGACCCATGAGCTACCCATCCCTGAACTTTGCCCTCGGCGAAACCATCGACATGTTGCGCGACCAGGTGCAGGCCTTCGTCAAGGCCGAACTGGCCCCGCGAGCAGCGCAGATCGATATCGATAACCTGTTTCCCGCCGACATGTGGCGCAAGTTCGGTGACATGGGCCTGCTGGGCATCACCGTACCGGAGGAATACGGCGGCGCTGGCCTGGGCTACCTGGCCCACGTGGTGGCAATGGAAGAAATCAGCCGCGGTTCGGCCTCGGTCGCCCTCTCCTACGGTGCCCATTCCAACCTCTGCGTGAACCAGATCAACCGCAACGGCAATCACGAACAGAAAACCAAGTACCTGCCCAAGCTGATCAGCGGCGAACACATCGGTGCCCTGGCGATGAGCGAGCCGAACGCCGGCTCCGACGTGGTCTCGATGAAACTGCGCGCCGACAAGCGTGGTGACAAGTACGTGCTCAATGGCAGCAAGACCTGGATCACCAATGGCCCCGATGCCAACACCTACGTGATCTACGCCAAGACCGACCTGGAAAAAGGTCCCCATGGCATCACCGCCTTCATCGTCGAGCGCGACTGGAAAGGCTTCAGCCGCAGCAACAAATTCGACAAGCTCGGCATGCGCGGCTCCAACACCTGCGAGCTGTTTTTCGATGACGTCGAAGTGCCGGAAGAAAACATCCTCGGCGCACTCAACGGTGGCGTGAAAGTGCTGATGAGCGGCCTCGACTACGAGCGCGTCGTGCTCTCCGGTGGCCCGACCGGGATCATGCAAGCCTGCATGGACCTGATCGTGCCCTACATCCACGATCGCAAGCAGTTCGGCCAGAGCATCGGCGAATTCCAGCTGATCCAGGGCAAGGTCGCCGACATGTACACCCAGCTCAACGCCAGCCGCGCCTACCTGTATGCCGTGGCCCAGGCCTGCGAGCGCGGCGAAACCACCCGCAAGGACGCCGCCGGGGTGATCCTCTACAGCGCCGAACGCGCCACGCAAATGGCCCTCGACGCCATCCAGATCCTCGGCGGCAATGGCTACATCAATGAATTCCCGGCCGGCCGCCTGCTGCGTGACGCCAAGCTGTACGAAATCGGTGCCGGCACCAGTGAGATTCGTCGGATGTTGATCGGCCGCGAACTGTTCAACGAAACCCGCTAACGGAGCTGACCATGGCCACGCTGCACACTCAGCTCAACCCGCGCTCGCCGGAATTCATCGCCAACCGCGATGCGATGCTCGGACACGTCGAGGCCCTGCGCACCTTGCTCGCGCACATTCGCCAAGGCGGCGGCCCCAAGGCCCAGGAACGGCACACCTCGCGAGGCAAGCTGCTGCCCCGTGAACGCATCAACCGGCTGCTGGACCCGGGCTCGCCGTTTTTGGAAATCAGCCCATTGGCAGCCCACGAAGTCTATGGCGAAGACGTGCCGGCGGCCGGCGTGATTGCCGGCATCGGTCGCGTGGAAGGCGTCGAATGCATGATTGTCGCCAACGACGCGACGGTCAAAGGTGGCTCCTACTACCCGCTGACGGTGAAAAAACACCTGCGCGCCCAGACCATCGCCCAGCAGAATCGCCTGCCGTGCATTTACCTGGTGGATTCCGGCGGCGCCAACCTGCCGCGCCAGGACGAAGTGTTCCCGGACCGCGAGCACTTCGGCCGGATCTTTTTCAACCAGGCCAACATGAGTGCCCAGGGCATCCCGCAGATCGCCGTGGTCATGGGGTCCTGCACCGCCGGTGGCGCCTATGTGCCGGCCATGGCGGACGAGGCGATCATGGTCCGCCAGCAGGCGACGATTTTCCTCGCCGGCCCGCCGTTGGTGAAAGCCGCCACCGGTGAGGTGGTCAGTGCCGAAGACCTGGGCGGCGCCGATGTGCACTGCAAGATCTCCGGCGTGGCCGACCATTACGCCGACAGCGACGAACATGCCCTGGCCCTGGCCCGCCGCAGCGTGGCCAACCTCAACTGGCGCAAGCAGGGCGAGTTGCAGCACCGCCTTCCGATTGCCCCGCTTTACTCGGGCGAGGAGCTGTACGGCGTGGTTTCGGCCGACGCCAAGCAACCGTTCGATGTGCGGGAGGTGATTGCGCGCCTGGTGGACGGTTCGGTGTTCGACGAGTTCAAGGCGCTGTTTGGAACGACGCTGGTGTGCGGCTTCGCTCATTTGCACGGCTACCCGATCGCGATCCTGGCCAACAATGGCATTCTCTTCGCCGAGGCCGCGCAGAAAGGCGCGCACTTCATCGAACTGGCCTGCCAGCGCGAGATCCCGTTGCTGTTCCTGCAGAACATCACCGGTTTCATGGTCGGGCAGAAGTACGAAGCCGGCGGCATCGCCAAGCACGGGGCAAAACTGGTGACGGCCGTGGCCTGCGCCAAAGTGCCGAAATTCACCGTGATCATTGGCGGCAGTTTCGGCGCCGGTAACTACGGCATGTGCGGCCGTGCCTACGACCCGCGGTTCCTGTGGATGTGGCCGAATGCGCGGATTGGCGTGATGGGTGCCGAGCAGGCGGCCGGCGTACTGGTGCAGGTCAAGCGTGAACAAGCCGAACGCAGCGGCCATCCCTTCAGCGCCGAACAGGAAGCCGAGATCAAGCAACCGATCCTCGACCAGTACGAAGAACAGGGTCACCCCTATTACTCCAGCGCCAGGCTGTGGGACGACGGCGTCATCGACCCGGCCCAGACCCGCGATGTGCTGGGCCTGGCCTTGTCCGCGTCACTGAACGCTCCTATCGAACCGAGCCGCTTCGGCGTGTTCCGGATGTAAACGGGGAATGTCCATGGATAACTTCAACACCCTCGAACTGCACACCGACCCACGGGGCGTTGCCACCCTGTGGCTCAGCCGCGAGTCGAAAAACAACGCGTTCAACGCCGAAATGATCCGCGAACTGATCCTGGCCCTGGACCACGTCAGCAGCGATCCAAGCTTGCGCTTCCTGCTGATCCGCGGTCGCGGCAAGCATTTCAGCGCCGGCGCCGACCTGGCCTGGATGCAGCAATCGGCCGAACTCGATTACCACACCAACCTCGATGACGCCCGGGAACTGGCGGAGCTGATGTACAACCTCGCCAAGCTTAAGATTCCCACGCTGGCCGTTGTCCAGGGCGCCGCGTTCGGTGGCGCACTGGGGCTTATCAGCGCTTGTGACATGGCCATTGGCGCCGATGAAGCACAGTTCTGCCTGTCGGAAGTGCGCATTGGCCTGGCGCCGGCGGTGATCAGCCCGTTCGTGGTGCAAGCCATCGGCGAGCGCGCGGCGCGTCGTTATGCCCTGACGGCGGAACGCTTCGACGGGCAACGGGCGAAAGAGATCGGTTTGCTGTCGGAAAGTTACCCGGCCGAGGCCCTGGACCAGCAGGTCGAACAGTGGATCGACAACTTGTTGCTCAACAGCCCGGCGGCCATGCGCGCCAGCAAGGAACTGCTGCGAGAAGTCGGCAACGGCGCCCTTACCCCGGCGCTGCGGCGCTACACCGAAAATGCCATCGCCCGCATCCGCGTCAGCCCGGAGGGCCAGGAAGGCCTGCGGGCTTTCCTGCAAAAGCGTGCGCCGAACTGGCAAGCCGAATCGAATAACAAGGAGCCGCGTCGATGAGCGCCCCTGCCCTCACCACATTGCTGGTGGCCAACCGTGGCGAAATCGCCTGCCGCGTGATGCGCACCGCCAAGGCCATGGGCCTGACCACTGTTGCCGTCCACAGCGCCACTGACCGCGATTCCCGCCACAGCCGTGAAGCCGACATCCGCGTCGACCTGGGCGGCAGCAAGGCCGCCGACAGCTACCTGCAAATCGACAAGCTGATCGCCGCAGCGAAAGCCAGCGGCGCCCAGGCCATCCACCCCGGCTATGGTTTTCTGTCCGAGAACGCCGGGTTCGCCCGGGCGATTGAAAACGCCGGGCTGATCTTCCTCGGTCCACCGGCCTCGGCCATCGACGCCATGGGCAGCAAATCGGCGGCCAAGGCCCTGATGGAAACCGCCGGGGTGCCCCTGGTGCCCGGTTATCACGGCGAAGCCCAGGACCTGGAGACCTTTCGCGACGCCGCCGAGCGCATCGGCTACCCGGTATTGCTCAAGGCCACGGCCGGCGGTGGCGGCAAGGGCATGAAAGTCGTCGAGGACGTCAGCCAACTGGCCGAAGCCCTGGCCTCGGCCCAGCGTGAAGCGCAATCCTCGTTCGGCGACTCACGGATGCTGGTGGAGAAATACCTGCTCAAGCCGCGTCACGTGGAAATCCAGGTATTTGCCGATCAACACGGCAACTGCCTGTACCTCAACGAACGCGATTGTTCGATCCAGCGCCGCCACCAGAAAGTGGTGGAAGAAGCCCCCGCCCCCGGCTTGACCCCGCAACTGCGCCGGGCCATGGGTGAAGCTGCCGTGCGCGCAGCCCAGGCGATTGGTTACGTCGGGGCGGGCACGGTGGAGTTCCTGCTGGATGCGCGGGGCGAGTTTTTCTTCATGGAAATGAACACCCGGTTGCAGGTCGAGCATCCGGTCACCGAAGCGATCACCGGACTTGACCTGGTGGCTTGGCAGATCCGCGTCGCCCAAGGCGAACCCTTGCCGATCACTCAAGCACAAGTGCCGCTGCTCGGTCACGCCATCGAAGTGCGGCTATATGCCGAAGACCCGGTCAACGATTTCCTGCCGGCCACCGGGCGCCTGGCGTTGTATCGCGAATCTGCCGAGGGGCCGGGGCGGCGGGTCGACAGCGGGGTTGAAGAAGGCGATGAAATCTCGCCGTTCTACGACCCAATGCTCGGCAAGCTGATTGCCTGGGGCGAAGACCGTGAACAGGCGCGCTTGCGGCTGTTGAGCATGCTCGACGAATTTGCCATTGGCGGACTGAAAACCAACATCGGGTTCCTGCGCCGAATCGTGGCCCACCCCGCCTTCGCGGCGGCAGAACTGGACACCGGATTTATCCCACGTTACCAGGCGCAATTGCTGCCAGAGCCAGGCGAACTGGATGACGCGTTCTGGTTCGCAGCCGCCCAGGGATTCGCCTTGAGCCTGACACCGCGCGTGCGCTGCGATGATGCCGATTCGCCTTGGGCCAGCACCACCGGGCTGCGTCTGGGGCTGCCCAGGGAAACCACCTTGCACCTGAGCTGCGAAGGCCAGGATCGCGCGCTGACACTGGACGCTAGCGCCCATTGCGCGGAACTCAAGGGTGAGCAACTGGTGATCGAGCACCACGGCCTGCGCCGCAGTCATCGAGCGATTCGCCAGGGCGACAGCCTGTATTTGCAATGGGCGGGAGACCTGCACCGGATCGACCTGTACGACCCATTAGCCGAAGCCGAGGCCAGCCACAGCCATCAAGGCGGCCTGGCCGCGCCCATGAACGGCAGTATCGTCCGGGTATTGGTGAGTGTCGGCCAGACGGTGGAAACCGGAGCTCAACTGGTGGTGCTGGAGGCCATGAAAATGGAGCACAGCATTCGTGCGCCCAAGGCCGGGGTGATCAAGGCGCTGTATTGCCAGGAAGGCGAAATGGTCAGCGAAGGCAGTGCCCTGGTGGCATTCGAAGAATAGGCATCGGCCCGCTCCCAGGGCCGATCCAGTCAGAACCTGATGGTGGCCTGCACCACCACACCGATGAGGCGACATTGCTCGGTGTACAGGTTTTTCGGGTAAGTCGGATTGAGCGGAACCAGGTAACGCTGGCCGCTCTCTTCGATCAATTTGCGGAAGGTCGCGTCACTGCTACCGGGCAAGCAGACGACCACCAGTTTGCCAGGCACCGCCTCGATAGCCGGATCCACCAGGATCGACATGCCCTCGGGAATACTCAGCCCACTGGGTGCGGTCATCGCGTCGCCCACCACCACCAGCCAGAACGCGGCCCCCAAGGCGTGGTAGTCCGTCAGTTCGTAGCGCGCCTGGCTGTAGGCGCCAGGATCGCCTTCGCGAACCTCGCCAACCTCGTGCCATTCACTGACCGGGTAGCGGAAGTACGGGTTGTACTTCTGCGCCAGGGTCATGCCTTCGTCCGTGGAGGTGTCCGGCTCGCGAATCACCATCGCCACTTCCAGGAACTCCAGCCCCAACTCCCGCAGGACCCGGTTCATGTCTTCGACACTGGGTTGCCGGCGCCTGGTCAGCCAATGGCCGACGCCGCCCTGGGACATCCCCAACCGTTCTGCGAGCACCACTTGCGTGATGCGCAGCTCCTTCATCTTGGCCTTGACCAACTCTATCCATTTATCCATGTGCGGCACGATACGTGGATGACTCCGGCCATTCAAAACACAAATTGTAGTATTTAAATTATCGTCACAATTACGATAAGTACTATTCTGGATTCAGGAGTTCAGCCCCACACACGGAGATTTTCATCACTATGGATACACCCAGTAAAGACCAGCCCGGCAGCCCTTTCGACAGCACGTTCCCTTCATTACAGGATTGCCCGGCAGCCAAACGAGCCCTCGACTACTACTTGAAACCGGGTGTTTCGCAGGCACAGGCAGAACATCGCTTCTTCGACGTCAACCACAACGTCAGCGCAGAAGAAGCCCTTGTTCACGCATGCGACCTGCTGCGCTGTGCAGCGGCGACCGCTCACGAGTCTGCCAACCAGTTGAATGGTTCGAGCCGTGACCTGGCATTTTCGGTGGTGCACATGATTGATCTGGTCAAGGTGATGCTTGACCGATCCCTGGATGGCTACCCGACTCGCTAGGGGTAACGCTTGGGAATGTCGCCGCGAACGCGCACGACAAGCATGAATTTTCCAATCGATGCGATAAAACCATTTGACTTGCAAATGATAATGATTATTATTGCATCAGCTGGTCGCGAGATCAGTCGATAGATCAGAAGACCTTAGGTCGGACTTCTGGAATATCTCCTCATCAGGCTAATCACGGTTTTTGACCCGGCTTTTTGCCGGGTCTTTTTTTTGCCGATTTTCGGCTTATGGCTTCAGGCTAATGAAGTCTTTTGGGTGCTGCCAATTCGATGGCGGCGATGATAGCAAATGAATATCTGTTTACAAGAGCCCCCGCCACACAGGCGAGAACAATCGACAACCAGCACTTGAGAATCAATTGCAGACTCTCTAAGCTGGCTCGGCGTCCAGGGAGGACGCCCCCTCGTTTACGTGACGTAAATCGTCTCGGCCCCCCCTTCTTGCGTGTACAGTAATGGCCATGAAAATCCTTTCCAGGAATCGTGACCGTGGCTAAATCTTCCTTTGATATCAGTGCCAATTTCGACAGCGGCAACATCGAGATCGTCGACATCAGCAACCCGTTGCAGTCGTTGCTCAAGATCAGGCCCGACACCCGCAGCCCCCATTTCCAGTGGTTCCACTTCAAGGCCAGCGGCCTGCACGTTGGCCAGGAGTATTCCTTCCGCCTGCTCAACGCCAGTCAGTCGTCTTACAACAAGGCCTGGACGGGCTACCAGACCGTTGCCTCCTACGATCACGTCAACTGGTTCCGCATTCCGACCCAATTTGAAGGCGACGCCCTGCGCTTTTATCTGGAGACCGAACAACCCAACGCCTGGTTCGCCTACTTCGAACCCTACAGTCGCGGCCGGCATGATTGGCTGATCGAGCAAGCGCAGCACAAGGCCGGCACCGAACTATTGGCCGTTGGTAAAAGCGTGGAAGGTCGTGACATTCAACTGCTGCGCAAGGGCAGCGGTGCGCAAGGCCGGCGCAAAGTCTGGATCATCGCCCAGCAGCATCCCGGCGAGCACATGGCCGAGTGGTTCATGGAGGGCGTGATCGAACGCCTCCAGCAGCATGACGATACGCAACTGAACCAATTGCTCGCCAAAGCCGATCTGTACCTGGTGCCGAACATGAACCCCGACGGCGCGTTCCACGGGCATCTGCGGACCAACGCCATGGGCCAGGACCTCAACCGTGCCTGGCAGAACGCCAGCCCGGAAATCAGCCCCGAGGTCTTTTTCGTCCAGCAGCAAATGGAAAAGTACGGCGTCGATCTGTTCCTCGATGCTCATGGCGATGAGGAAATTCCCCACGTCTTCACCGCCGGTTGCGAAGGCAACCCGGGCTACACACCACGCATTGCCGAGCTCGAAGAGCGCTTTCGCAGCCATCTCAAGCACCAGACCAAAGACTTCCAGACCACTCACGGCTACACCCGCGACGAACCGGGCCAGGCCAACATGACCCTGGCCTGTAACGCGGTCGGCCAGAAATATGACTGCCTGTCCCTGACCCTGGAAATGCCGTTCAAGGATCATGACGATCATCCGAACCCGATCACCGGTTGGTCTGGCAAACGCTCGATGCAACTGGGCAAGGATGTGTTGAGCACCATTGAGGCCATGGTTGACGAATTGCGCTGATCCAGCGACCTGAACAGATCCACCGTGGCGAGGGAACCTGCTCCGCTCGGTGATGTAGGAGCTGGCGAAGCCTGCGATCTTTTGATCTTTCACTGGAGACTCAAGTGTCAACTGAAAAGATCGCAGCCTCGCTTCGCTCGGCAGCTCCTACAGACGCCACCCGGTGGGAGCAAGCACCCTTGCCATGATTTCATCAGTCCTTGCCACGCAACATACTGTCCAACACCTCATCCCGGCGCACCCATGCGTGAAACAACGCCGCCGCCAGATGCACCAGCACCGTCACGAACAACAGGTAAGCCAGGTACCCGTGGGCCTTGCGCAGCAGTGCGAACGTCTGGGCGTGCGCTGGCAGAATCGAAGGCAGTTGCAGCGAGTCGCCGAGCATCACCGGGTCTCCCGCCGCCGAAATCATGCCCCAGCCCAACAGCGGCAGGACCAGCATCAAGGTGTACAACAGCACATGCGAGGCGTTTGCCGCCAGCACCTGCCAGGCCGGTAGATCGGCCGGCAACGGCGGTTGACGGGTGGTAAAACGCACCATCAGACGGACGATCACCAGCAGCAAAATCGCGATACCCAATGGCTTGTGCAACTGCAGCAGCCATTCATGGCGTTCGGACACCGAGGCGACCATGCCTGCGCCGATGAACAGCATGGCGATGATCATCACGGCCATCAGCCAGTGCAGCAGCCGGGCCAGCGGTGCAAAGTGACGAGGGGCGCTCATGGGCGGGACTCCTGTTTGGCGGGCAACTGGCCCACTTCGCTGGTACGGCGCAGATAGGAACTGGCGTAGGCGGCGGAGCGCGCGGCCAGTAGTGGGTCTTCGGAACCCTCGATCCCTTGGGGCAGGATCAGCGGGTCATAGTTGATGTCGCGGCATTCACCGTTGTCCTGCGCCTGGGTGCGCTCCAGCACCAACGTGCCGGCATTGAGTACCTTGCGGTCAGCAGGCCAGGCCTTGCTGGCATCGTTCACCGGGTCCCCCGGGTTGGCCAGGGTGATGTTCAACTGCCAGCGCAACGGCCCGGCGGCGAGACGCTTCACCAAGTCTTGCTCGAGGAAGTCGGCCCCCTGGGGGGGCGTCGCATCCGCAGCGTCCTGGCTGATCGGCACCACGCCCCAGCGCACCGCCTGGCGCTGCCCGGCGGGGTTGACCAGGTAGAACGCGTTGATACCGTTGTAGGTTTCGGTGGCATAGCTGGCCGACGGCTTGGCGGTCTTGATCCATTGCAGGAACGGCGCCGTTTCGGGGTGCGCGGCAAAGAACGCCGGTACGGCCGCAGGGTTCGGTTTTCCTGTGGCAGGGTCCGGCGACTGGGCTTGCAGGAGTTGGTAGAAGGCTTCGGGCGTGCCCACCGGAAACACCGGCATGCTGTTCATGCCGGTGCGCCATTGCTGGCCGTTGGCCTGGGTAAAGCGTAGCGCCAGGCTGCGAATCGGCACACTGCTGTCCGGTGCATAGGGGTTGCCGCTGGGCAAGGCGAACCGCCCAACCACTGGCGTTTGCGCCTGCGAGAACACTTGGGCACTGGAATAGGCGCTGGCCTCGCCCGTGCTTTGGAAATAGCCCGCGACGCAGATACCTTTTGAGTGGTTGCGGCGAAAGCCCGGGTGAACGCCGTTGTTTTTTTCCAGTACATTGACCAACGCCTGCGGTGTCAGGCGCTGTGGGTCGAGGCTGCCATTGACGTAGGCAAACGCGCCGGCCAGCGCGGCAACAATCACGGCGATGCCGCTCAGGCGCAGTGTCAGGCCGGCGGCACTCAAGGGTGGCCGGCTCGACGAGGGTGAAGGATCAACCATGAGAACGCTCCAGGGCTCGGGGCCATTTGTTGGAAAGAACCCGTCAGACGAAGGCCCGGCAGGTTTATTCCCACGCCTCGTATTTATTTTTCCTGCACTGGAATAATCTCGTTCGAGGGTCGTCTTTCCAGTCCCGGCGCAGCGACCGCCTACAGAAGCCACACCCTTATGAACGCATTCGACGAACAGTTGCGCGAACTCATCCCCAGGCTACGGCGTTTTGCCGTGTCGCTGACGCGCAACCCGAGCAACGCCGATGACCTGGTGCAGGCGTGCCTGGAGCGAGCGTTGTCCAAATGGAACGACAAACGCCCGGACGGCGATCTGCGGGCCTGGCTGTTTTCGATTCTGTATCGGCAGTTTATCGACGGCCACCGCCGCTCCCGACGGTATGCACGCATGCTGGAGTTTTTCACCGGCCGCGACGATGCCCACCCTTCGGCCGAGCGCAGCGTGATCGCGCAATCGTCCCTGCAAGCGTTCGATCAGCTCACGACGGAACAACGTGCACTGTTGCTGTGGGTGTCGGTGGAAGGCTTGAGCTACCAACAAGTCGCCGACATCCTCGGCGTGCCGACCGGCACAGTAATGTCCCGTCTGTCGCGCGCTCGACAGGCTCTGCGCCAACTCAGCGACGGCGAAATCACCCGCCCCACCCTGCGGATACTCAAATGATCAGCATGCCCCCCAGCGACAGCGACCTGCACGCCTACGTCGATCGCCAACTGAGCGAGGCCGACCAGCGCCTGGTGCAGGCCTACCTGGCCAACCAGCCGGAAGTCGCCGCCCGGGTCCGCGCCTGGCAACAGGACGCGCAGCACCTGCGCACGGCCCTGAGCGGCGCCTTGCAACAGCCGCCCAATCCGGATCTCGACCCGGCCATGATTCGCCAGCGCCTGAAACAGCGCTCCCGCCGCCACCTGGCCAACGCCGCGGTGTTGCTGCTGGCCGTCAGCGTGGGTGGCTTCGGCGGCTGGCAAGCGCGGCAAATGACCCTGCTCAGCACCGCAGCCCCCATGGCCGATGCCTTGCAGGCATACCGCTTGATTGCCCAGCAGGGCATCCTTCCGGCCGACTACCAGACGGGTGACGAGCAGAGCATGCAAGGCTGGCTCGACCGTTACTTCACCCAGGCCGACCGCCTGCCAGACCTGTCGGGCGCCGGTTTCAAGCCCGTCAGCGGACGCTTGCTCAGCACCGAACAAGGCGCAGCGGCGATGGTGGTCTACCAGGACCCGAGCGGTCAGAAAATCAGCTTCTACGTGCGCCCGCCCGGCCCGAAAAACTTCCTGCTACCACGGGGCAGTCGCCGTGAGGGCGAGTTGCAAGCCGAGTACTGGTCCGGGCCCGGCTACAACTATGCGATGGTCATACCCAGTGATACGCCGACGGTGCAGCGGCTCAAGCAAACCCTGAATTTCTGAGCCCCTTACCCTGTGTAAATCTCTGTGCGAGCTTGCTCGCTCCCACAGAGGATATGGGCTGCGCTTGAGAGTGTATTCACCCCTGTCCAAACACCAGCGAAGGCCTGCGCAGCAACGGGTCGAACGGGTTGATCCGCGGCCCGATCAGGGCCGCCTCGCGCTTGAGCATATCCACCACCGTCGGCAGGCGATCGGGCCCCAGGCGGTCACTCACCGTTGCCACGCTCAAGGCGGCCACGGCCCGGCCATCACGGTCCAGGATCGGCACGGCGACCCCGGCCATGCCTTGCAATACGCCAGTGTTGCGCCCGGCGTAGCCCAGCGTGCGCACGTTCTCCACTTCCGAACGCAGGAACACTTCGTCGTACAAATGGAAATCCTTGAGCCGCGGCAGGTTGTATTGAATCACCGTGTCGCGCTCTTGCTCCGGCAGAAACGCCAGGATCGCCAGGCTGCCCTGCCCCACGCCCAACGCCACGCGACCACCGATGTCGCCGGTGAACGTGCGGATCGGAAACGGTCCCTCGCTGCGGTCCAGGCAGACCGCATCGAAACCACTGCGCGCCAGCAAAAACAGCGAGTCCCCCAGAGAAGCCGACAACCGCAGCATCGCCGGGCGCACCAGTTCGCGCAGGTTGCCGGTGTTGCCCGCGCGGGCGGCCAGGGCGAAGAACTCCAGGCTCAGGCGGTAGCGTTTGCTGCGTGCGTCCTGCTCGACCATGCCTTCGTCCATCAGGCTACGCAACAAGCGATGCGTGGTGGGCTGGGACAGGCCGATGCGCTGGGCCAATTGTGTCACCCGCTCGCCACCCTCGGCGGTGTCACCCAGGCTGCGTAACACGGCAAACAGCCTGGAAACCGCACCGACACCCACCTCGCCTTTCTCATTATTCCGATCAGTGGAATTAGACATGCTATTTCTCATCATTAAATTTATTCACTGAATGAAACTGAAAATAGTCTTCGCTTCAGTGAAATAGTCCATTGAGCCCATCCTATTCTTCGTCCTACTCTTCGTCCAGACAGGGGCGATTCGAACAACAGCGGCAGCCGACTTGAAGTCGAGCGCCAACGCACCCCAGCAGCATCCTTTCGTATCTGCCCATAAAAAAGCGCGCCTTGCGGCGACGCATAACAATCCCAGGTGGAGCGCAGCTATGGCTTTTGTGCAACTTGAAGGACTTGGCAAACGTTACGGCGATATCGACGCCGTGGTCGCCACCAACCTGTCGGTGGAAAAAGGCGAGTTCGTCTCGCTACTGGGACCTTCCGGCTGCGGCAAAACCACGACCCTGCAGATGATCGCCGGCTTCGTCGAAGTCAGCAGCGGGCGCATCCTGCTGGACGGTCGCGACATTACCCACGCCAAGCCCGCCAGCCGTGGCTTGGGTGTGGTGTTCCAGAGCTACGCGCTATTTCCCCACATGACCGTCAAGGACAACGTTGCCTTCGGCCTGCGCATGCGCAAAGTGGCCAATAGCGAACTGCAACAACGGGTGGACCGGGTGTTGAAACTGGTACGCCTGGACCGCCACGCCGACCGCTATCCGCGAGAACTCTCGGGCGGCCAGCGCCAGCGCGTGGCACTGGCCCGGGCCTTGGTGATCGAACCCCCAGTGCTGTTGCTCGACGAGCCACTGTCCAACCTCGACGCCAACCTGCGCGAAGAGATGCAATACGAAATCCGCCGCATCCAGCGCGAAGTCGGGATCACCACGCTGATGGTGACCCACGACCAGTCCGAAGCCCTGTCGATCAGTGACCGGGTCGTGGTGATGCAGGCCGGGCGCATTACCCAGATCGACGCGCCGTATACCCTTTACGAGCACCCGCGCACCGAATTCATTTCCGGTTTCGTCGGCAAAGCCAACCTTCTGCCCGGCGAGCGCAACAGCGCAGGCGTCGTTCAAGCCTGCACCCGAGGCGATGGGGGACTGACCCTGAGCCTGCGCCCGGAAAAAATCGACCTGTGCGAGGCCGGTTCTGGGCGATTGCAAGGCACCCTCGTCAACCGCTTCTTCCTTGGTAGCCAATGGCTGTACGGCGTCTCGACCAGCCTGGGTGAACTGTGCGTGGTGCGCCGCAACGACGGCTCGGCGCCCTTGGTCGAAGGCACGGCGGTGGGCCTGGACTGGGATCCGGCACTGCTGCGGGTGCTGAGTGCGGACGAGGTGCCGGCATGAAGCTGATCGATGCGATGCGCCGCGGTCGCCAAGGCTACCTGATGTCCGCGCCGGCCCTGGCCTTGTACCTGGGCTTGCTCGTCATTCCCTTGGGCTTGACCTTGGTCCTGTCGTTCAACGTCTTCGACTACAGTTCGGGCATCAACGGCGACGCCTATACCTTCGAGCACTACACCAGCCTGCTGGGCGACCCGTACTTCTACGAGATCTTTTGGCGCACGTTCTGGATCAGCGCCTTGACCACGCTCTTGTGCGTACTGATCGGCGTGCCCGAGGCGTACATCCTCAGCCGCATGGGCGCACCGTGGCGCTCGATTTTCCTGATCCTGATTCTCACGCCGCTGCTGATTTCGGTGGTGGTGCGGGCCTTTGGCTGGAGCCTGTTGCTCGGCGCCGACGGCTTGGTCAACCAGGTCCTGCAGGCCTTCGGTGGCGCGCCGATGAAGCTGCTCTATACGCCGTTCGCCGTGGTCATCGCCCTGGTCCACGTGATGTTGCCGTTCATGATCATTCCGGTCTGGACCTCGCTGCAGAAACTCGACCCAGCCGCCGAACAGGCCGCGCTGTCCCTGGGGGCGAGCCAGTTCACGGTGATCCGCAAAGTGGTGCTGCCGCAAATCATGCCCGGCGTGCTGTCCGGCACGCTGATTGTGTTCGGTCTCGCCGCCAGTTCCTTCGCGATCCCCGGCCTGCTCGGCGGACGGCGCTTGAAGATGGTCGCCACGTTGATCTACGACCAATACCTGTCGGAGCTGAACTGGCCCATGGGCGCGGCCATTGCTGTCGCGCTGCTGCTGCTCAACCTGCTGATCATGCTGTCGTGGAACCGGATGATCGAAGGCCGCTACAAGAAGTCATTGGGGTAATGGGTCATGTCTAGAAACGGTCCTTTCGCGCTGCTGTTTCACGCCCTGCTGGTGGCCTTCATGCTCGCGCCGCTGGTGGTGGTCTGCCTCGTCGCCTTCACCCCGGAAAACACCCTGAGCCTGCCGACCACCGAGTTTTCCCTGCGCTGGTTTCGCGCCGTGTTCGAACGCGCGGATTTTGTCGATGCCTTCTACAACAGCCTGGTCCTGGCGTTCAGCGCGGCCTCGCTGGCGACGCTGATTGCGGTGCCGGCAGCCCTGGCGATCACCCGGCTCGAGTTTCCCGGCCGCGACTTCTTCAATGGCCTGTTCCTGTCGCCGATCATCATTCCGCACCTGGTGTTGGGCGTGGCGTTGCTGCGCCTGTTTGCGCTGATGGGCGTGAACGGCAGCTTTGCCTGGCTGATCTTCGCCCATGTGCTGGTCATCACGCCCTACGTGCTGCGCCTGGTGCTGGCCTCGGCCATCGGCCTGGACCGCAGCGCCGAGCAGGCTGCGCAATCGTTAGGGGCCGGGCGCTTCACGCTGTTCCGGCAAATCACCTTGCCGATGATCCTGCCGGGGGTGGCCGGGGGCTGGCTGCTGGCGTTCATCAACAGTTTCGATGAAGTCACGCTGTCGATCTTCGTCACCTCGCCGGCCACACAAACCTTGCCGGTGCGCATGTACGTGTACGCCACCGAATCCATCGACCCGATGATGGCAGCGGTGTCGGCACTGGTCATCGCGCTGACCGCGCTGACCATGATTGTGCTCGACCGGGTCTATGGCCTGGATCGGGTCCTGGTAGGCAAACAATGAGGGCACCATGGCGCTGCTGAAACGACTGGCCGAAGGCGACCGCCCGGCCCTGGACTTTACCCTCGACGGCCAGCCTGCCATCGGCCTGTTGGGAGACACGCTGCTGACCGCCGTGCTGACCTGCAGCGAACACCTGCGCGGCAGCGACTTCAGCGCCGAACCCAGGGCCGGTTTCTGCCTGATGGGCGCCTGCCAGGACTGCTGGGTGCGCCTGGGCGATGGCCGCCGCGTCCGCGCCTGCTCGACCCTGCTCGAAGCCGGCCAGCACATCACCCGCGAACCGGGGCGCCAGCTATGAACACTGTCGACAGGCATGGCCTCTTCGCGAACAAGCTTTGCTCCCGCCGCAAAAAAACTGTGGGAGCAAAGCTTGCTCGCGATGACGGCTCCAACAGCAGCACAAATCCCCCGGCCCGGCCAATGAGGTGGCGATGAAACCGATAGCCATCATCGGCGCCGGCCCGGCCGGTATCCGTGCTGCGCAGACATTGGTCGCCCACGGCCTATACCCGGTTCTGCTGGACGAAGCCGCCCGCGGTGGCGGACAGATCTATCGGCGCCAACCGGCCAATTTCAAGCGCTCGCCGGGCAAGCTCTATGGCTTCGAAGCGCACAAGGCCAACGCCATCCACCAGACGCTCGACGCATTGCGCGAACAGCTCGACTATCGTCCCGACACCCTGGTGTGGAACGCCGAGGCCGGCCTGCTCGATACCCTGCATGAAGGCCGCGCCGACCGTCTCGAGTACGCCAGCGTGATCGTCGCAACTGGCGCCACCGACCGGGTCCTGCCTGTGCCGGGGTGGACCCTGCCCGGGGTGTACAGCCTGGGCGCGGCGCAGATCGCGCTGAAGTTCCAGGGGTGCGCCATCGGTGAACGGGTGGTGTTCGCCGGCAGCGGCCCCTTGCTGTATCTGGTGGCCTATCAATACGCCCGGGCCGGCGCCAACGTGGTCGCGGTGCTCGACAGTTCGCCCTTTAGCGCCCAGGTCCGCGCCCTGCCCGGCCTGCTGGCGCAACCGGCCACCCTCGCCAAGGGCCTCTACTACCGCGCCTGGCTGACCGCCCATGGCATCGCCGTGCATCAAGGCGCGAGCCTGTCGCGTCTCGACGGAGCACGCCGGGTGCAGTCACTGAAATGGCGCAATGCACGCGGCGAACACACCCTCGACTGCGATGCGGTGGCCTTCGCCCACGGCTTGCGCAGCGAAACCCAACTGGCCGACTTGCTGGGCTGTGACTTCACCTGGAACGCCCTCAATCGCGCCTGGCTGCCCCAACGGGACCTCGCCGGGCGCAGCAGCGTGCCGGGGATTTACCTGGCCGGTGACGGTGCCGGAATCATGGGTGCCGACGCGGCTGAAATGGCCGGCGAACGGGCAGCCCTGGCCTTGCTCGAAGACAGCGGTTATCTGATCGACCCGCAGCGTTGCACTCAGTTGGAACAATCGCTGGAACGCATCGGCCATTTCCGACAGGGCCTGGAACGCGCGTTTGCCTTTCCTGAAGAGTGGGCCGCCGCCGCTGCCGATAACCTGATGATTTGCCGCTGCGAAGAAGTCAGCGCCGGCGACATCCGCCAGGTGGTGGGTGAAGGCCATTGGGAAATCAATCGGGTCAAGGCGCATTGCCGGGTCGGCATGGGCCGCTGCCAGGGACGAATGTGCGGTGCCGCCGCGGCGGAAATCATCGCCCGCGAAAGTGGCCGCACCGTTTCCAGCATCGGCCGTTTGCGGGCCCAGGCGCCGATCAAGCCCATGCCGTTCGGCCTGGAGGTCGAGCCATGATCGAAGTGGATGCAGTGATCATTGGCGGCGGCATCGTCGGTGCCTCGGCCGCGTTGTTCCTGAGCAAGGCCGGACGCCGGGTGGTGTTGCTGGAGCGCGACTTCTGCGGTTCGCACTCCAGCGGCGTTAACTACGGCGGTGTGCGCCGCCAGGGCCGACCGTTGTCGCAATTGCCCTTGTCGCAACGGGCCCATGAAATCTGGAGCCAGTTGCCACAATTGATCGGCATCGATGGTGAGTACCAGCGCAGCGGTCATCTGAAACTGGCCCGCAGCGCTGAAGATCTGCAAGCGCTGCACGACTACGCCGTCGCCAGCCAAGGGTTTGGCCTGGATCTGCAACTGCTCGATCGCGATGCGTTGCGCGCCCGTTTTCCGTGGGTCGGCACTGTCGCGGTCGGAGCGTCGCTGTGCCCGGACGACGGCCACGCCAATCCACGCCTGGTATCGCCTGCCTTTGCCCAGGCCGCTCGCCGGCAGGGCGCGCTAGTCCACGAACAGTGCGCCGTCAGCAACGTGGTACACGACGGCCAGCGCTTTGCCGTACATACCGCAACGGGCCTGACGTTCCATGCGCCCTGGCTGCTGAACTGCGCCGGTGCCTGGGCGAGTCAGTTCGCCGCGCAGTTCGGCGAAGCGGTGCCGATGCACGCCGGGCATCCGGCGATGCTGGTCACCGAGCCCTTGCCCTTGGTCATGGACGCCAGCACTGGCGTCGAAGGCGGCGGCATCTATGCCCGCCAGGTTTCACGCGGCAATTGCGTGCTGGGCGGCGGCCAAGGTTTTGCCTTGGACGCCGCTCGCGCCCGACCCGGCCAGAATGCGGTGCTGGAAATCCTGCACCAGGCGGTCGAACTCTACCCATTCCTGGAAGGCGCCCAGGCGATTCGTACCTGGAGCGGCACCGAAGGTTACCTGCCCGATCGCCAGCCGGTGATCGGCCACAGCAGCACCCAGCCCGGTCTGTTGCACGCGTTCGGCTTTGCCGGTGCGGGCTTCCAGATCGGCCCGGCGGTGGGCCAGGCGCTTACCGAGATCATCTGCAGCGGGGCTTCGACCACGCCGCTGGATGCGTTTTCCATCACCCGGTTTCACTCCATCTCCGTTGCTTGATAGAGGAAGGTCGCGCCAATGAATAACGTCAAACGCAGTGCACTGTTCGGTTTCTGCTCGCTGGGTTCCGCTTGCCTGGGCACCCTGCTCCCGCTCACCCAGGCGTTGGCCGAGCCGACGCTTTACCTGGGCATGAACGGCGGAACCATGGAGCGGCTCTACGCCGACAAGGTCTTGCCGGCCTTCGAGAAAGCCAACAACGTCAAAGTGGTCATCGTGCCCGGCACCTCCGCCGACATCCTGGCCAAAGTCCAGGCCAGCAAAGGCAACCCGCAGATGCATGTGATGTTCCTCGATGACGGCATCATGTATCGCGCCATCGCCATGGGCTTGTGCGACAAGCTCGAAGACAGCCCGCCCCTGGCGCAGATCCCGGCCAAGGGACGCATCAAGGATCAAGCCGTGGCCGTCAGCCTCGGGGTGACGGGGCTGGCCTACAACACTCGGCTGTTCAAGGAGAAGGGCTGGAATACGCCCACTTCATGGATGGACCTGGCCGATCCGCGCTTCAAGGACAAAGTGGTGTTCCAGTCGATGGCCTCGTCCACATTCGGCCTGCACGGTTTCCTGATGTTCAACCGGATCCAGGGCGGCAGCGAAACCGACGTCGAGCCGGGCTTCAAAGCGTGGCCAAATACAGTGGGACGCAACGTGCTGGAGTACATCCCGAGCTCGGCGAAGATATCCGAAATGCTGCAGACCGACGAAGCCGCGCTGTTCCCGCTGACGCCGACCCAGGTGACCGCGTTGAAACTCAAGGGCATGCCGGTCGAATATGCCCAGCCGAAGGAAGGCGCCGTGGTCCTCAACGTCGCCGAATGCGCCATCGCCCAAAACACTCAACCGGAGCTGGCGCAAAAGCTCGCGGCTTTCCTGCTGACCCCGCAAGCCCAGGCCATCGCCCTGGAAGAAGGCGACCAGATCCCGTCCAACCCCAACACCCCGACCACCGACAAGACCCGCGGCCAGGTGGAAGCGATGAAGCAATACCTGGAAACAGCGATTGCGGTGGATTGGGACCAGGTCAACGAACAACGCCCGGCCTGGAACGCCCGCTGGAACCGCAGCATCGAGCGCTAGCGCGCGCTTTGCAGTTATCATGCGGCCTACTCACAATGAATTGAACAGATGACCTGTGGCGAGGGAGCTTGCTCCCGCTGGGTTCTGTAGGAGCCTGCGATCTTTTGATCTTGATCTTTCGCTTGGGATTCAAGTGTTAGGGGAAAGATCGCAGCCTCGTTGCACTCGACAGCTCCTACACAGCTCCTACACGGCTCCTACACAGCTCCTACGCAGCTCCCACAGCGCCGCCGAGCGGGAGCAAGCACCCTCGCCACAGTTTTTTTTCGCGCTCTTTTTTCTTGATCAATAGCGAACCTCTCCATGCACACCCTCGCCCAACTACGCGCCGGCCAGCTCTCAGGCATTACTCGGCTGGACCTGGCCTGCGGCTTGACGGAGTTTCCCAGGGAAATCTTCGACCTGGCCGATTCCCTCGAGATTCTCAACCTCAGCGGCAATCAGTTGGACACGCTGCCCGACGACCTGCATCGGCTGACTCGCCTGCGCGTGCTGTTCTGTTCGGACAACCGCTTCACCGAACTGCCCGAATGCCTGGGCCGTTGCAGCGCGTTGACCATGGTCGGTTTCAAGGCCAACCGCATCGCGCGCGTCACGGGCGCCGCGCTGCCACCACGGCTGCGCTGGCTGATCCTGACCGACAACTGCGTCAACCAATTGCCGGATGAACTGGGCCAACGCCCCTCTCTGCAGAAACTGATGCTGGCCGGCAACCGTTTGCAGCAGCTGCCGGCGAGCCTGGGTCAGTGTCATCGACTCGAACTGCTACGCATCGCCGCCAACCAACTGACCGAACTGCCGCAATGGTTGCTCAAGCTGCCAAGCCTCAGCTGGCTGGCCTACGCTGGCAACCCGCTGCAAGCCCAGGCAGAAGCGGCGGCCCTGAATAGCACAACGCCTATCGCCTGGGCGCATCTGGAACTGCAACAGCCACTGGGCGAAGGCGCGTCGGGGGTAATTCATCAGGCGCTCTGGCGGACGCCCGGCCAGGTGGCGCAAAAGGTCGCAGTGAAGCTGTACAAAGGCCAGATGACCAGCGACGGCTCGCCCCTGCATGAGATGCATGCCTGCATCACTGCCGGTCGACACCCGAACCTGATTGAGGTGCTGGGCCAGGTTGCCGGACACCCCGAGCAACAGGCCGGGCTGGTGATGGCGCTGATCGAGCCCAGCTACCGTAACCTCGCCGGGCTGCCGAGCCTGGCGTCGTGCAGCCGCGACGTGTATGCCGATGAGCTGCGCCTCAGCGCCCCAGCGGCCCTGCGCATCGCCCATGGCATCGCCTCGGTGGCGGCGCACCTGCACCGCCAGGGCATCACCCACGGGGATCTCTACGGGCACAATATCCTGTGCAATGACCAGGGCGATTGCCTGCTGGGGGATTTTGGCGCCGCGTCGTTCCACGCCACCACGGACAACCTTCAAACCCGCGCACTGCAACGCATCGAAGTGCGGGCCTTCGGGATTCTGCTGGGGGAATTGCTGGCGCGGATCGAACCGGCGCTCGGTGCGCAGGATCTTGCGTGGCTGCAGGATTTGCAGGCGCGCTGCTGTCAGTCGGATGTGCTGGCGCGACCGGGGTTTGATGAGATCGAAGGTTTACTGCGTGACCGTGGCGAGGGAGCTTGCTCCCGCTGGACTCTGTAGGAGCTGGCGAAGCCTGCGATCTTTTGATCTTGATCTTGATCTTTCGCTTGAGACTCAAGTGTCTGGGGAAAGATCGCAGCCTCGTTGCACTCGACAGCTCCTACACAGCTCCTACACAGCTCCTACACAGCGCCTATGCGCCGCCGAGTGGGAGCAAGCTCCCTCGCCACAGGGGATTGCCTGTACTTCGCTTAACCCGCCAACCCGACAAACATGTCCTGCACGTCATCGTGGTTGTCGAGGCCTTCGAGGAACGCTTCGACTTCAGCCATCTGCTCGTCGGTCAGGCCGCTGACCGGGTTTTTCGGCTGATAGCCCAGCTTGGCCGACAATACGGTGAAGCCCTGCTCCGGCAAAGCCTTCTGTACCGCATCGAGGTCGGCAGGATCGGTGATGAACAGCGTCGCGCCTTCTTCGCCCGGCTCGAAATCCTGGGCACCGGCCTCGATGGCGGCCATTTCCGGATCGGCGTCCGGGCTGTCCGGCGCGGCTTCGATCATGCCGACATGGTTGAAGTCCCACGCCACCGAACCCGAGGCGCCGAGTTGGCCCTTGCGGAACGCGACGCGAATTTCGGCAACGGTACGGTTGATGTTATCGGTCACGCATTCAACGATCAGCGGCACCTGGTGCGGCGCGAACCCTTCGTAGGTGACGCGGTGGTATTGCACGGTTTCACCGAGCTGGCCAGAACCTTTCTTGATCGCACGCTCCAGGGTCTCGCGGGGCATCGAGGCCTTCTTCGCCTGTTCGACCACCAGTCGCAAGTGCGCGTTGGTAGCGGTATCAGCGCCGTTGCGCGCGGCAATGGTGATTTCCTTCACCAATTTGCCGAAGATCTTGCCCTTGGCGTTGGCAGCCGCTTCTTTGTGTTTAACCTTCCACTGTGCGCCCATTACTCACTCTCTTGTCTGACGCGCCGAGACATCTGCCGGCCGGCGCTGTGGCGCAAGTTTATACGGCCTAAACCGGCTGATCGACCAAAAAATTCACCCTGCCGGATCGACATTTTCACAGCGTGTTGTAGGGCGTTTCTGAAATAGCGATTCACAAGCACCGTTTCCCCTCGCGGTTTCGTACCCTCTGCGCCTCTCTCCCCGCCAGTAGGAGCTGCGATGCGCAACGACACGGAAAGCCCCTTCAGCCTGACGCTCACGCAAAGCGACTTGCAACTGCAAGTCTTGCGGTTCAATGGCCGCGAAGCCCTCAACCAGCCATACCGCTTTGACCTCGAACTGATCGGCCTGGCCCCACCGATACCCCCCGACCTGCTCTTGGGGCATCCGGCCTTCCTGCGCCTGGACGGCGAATCGGGCGTCCATGGGGTTGTCCACAGCGTCAGCCTGAGTGCCCTGGCGCCGCGGCGCATCGGCTATCGCTTGACGTTGGTCCCCTACCTCCAGCAACTGGAGCAAGGCCCGCGGCGCCGGGTTTTCCATCGGCTCAGCGTGGTGCAGGTGCTGCAACGCCTGCTGGAAGAACATGCGCTGCCTGTCGACAGTTACCGTTTCGAACTGCCCCATGGGCAGTATCCGTGTCGCCCGTTTTGCATCCAGTACGACGAAAGCGACCTGACCCTCCTGCAACGACTGTGCGAGGAAGAAGGCATTCATTACCACTTCGAACACACTCCCCAGGGCCATGTCCTGGTGTTTGCCGAAGACCCCAAGAGCTTTCCCGCGCGCCCCATCGAACTGTCCCTGCGCCCGAACGACAGCCTGCTGCCGGCCGTCAAGCGCTTGTATTTGCGTCACCATCCGATCATGCCAGGCCTGCCCGTCGGGTTCAGCGACCGGGCCTCGTCCGACACCCAAGCCTCGGCGACGAATCAACCCCTTGAACGGATCGATCACGAAGGCATGCGCGGCAACCCGGCCTTGGCTCACCGTTACCAGGCTGGTCGCCGTCACCTTGAACGGCTGCGCTGCCGGCAACGGGAAATCCATGGCCACAGCACCCAAGCGGCCCTGCACGGCGGCGACATCGTGCAGATCTGCGAGCACCCGGTTTCCACCTTCAACGATCAATGGCTGATCACCGAAGTCCAGCATCGCGGGCGGCAGTTTTCGATCCTGGAACCGGACTTGCCCGCCGCACCGTCGGCCCGTGGCTACCGCAACCGGTTCACCGCCATTCCCTGGTCCACTGTGTTCAGGCCGGCCCTCAAGCATCCCAAGCCCTGCATCCCCGGATACCACCTGGCCCATGTACTCGGCCGCGCCGGCCAACCAGCCACCCCCGATGAACGTGGCCAGGTGTGTGTCAGCCTGTGGGCGCCGGACCAGGACGGCATCACGCTGCCCGTGTCGCGGCTGACGTTGGGTGGCAGCCCCAGCCTTTTGGCCGGCAGCGAAGTGCTGGTGAGCTTTCTCGATGGCGACCCCGATCGACCGGTGCTGTGCCCAGGGGCTGTCGATACCGGCGCAGGCCATACCGCCACGCGCCCGAAATCGCCCCGTGGCAATCATGATGCCGGGCTGCTGTTGGACTGGCTGCTCAATCCGCCGGACTTCACGCCCTGACCCAACCCGGTGGCTTGATGCCGGCAAAACTGATCTGGCTCATGCCAATTCAACGAAACGGGCTTACAGTAAATAGACAACGCCGCGCTAGACGGCGCTCTACCCTGATCGTTGGAGATCCCTGCAATGCCCTGGAAGAACTCAGAAAGCCGCTACAGTACCGTCACGGTGACCTTGCATTGGCTGATGCTGGTGCTGCTGGCCGTGGTTTATGCCTGCATCGAATTCCGGGGAATTTTCCCCAAGGGCAGCGATGGCCGGACCCTGATCAAGGAAGCGCACTTCATGCTCGGCCTGACAGTGCTCCTCCTGGTCTGTCTACGCCTGTTCGCCCGCAGCATGGGTAAGGCTCCGGCGACTTTCCCGGCCTCGCCTGTGTGGCAAACCCTCCTGGCTCGCCTGATGCACTGGGCGCTGTACCTGTTCATGATCGCCATGCCGCTGCTGGGCTGGCTGATCACCAGCGCCGAAGGGCATCAGGTGATGTTCTACGGTTTCGACCTGCCCTTGCTCATCGATCAGGACAAGGCGTTTGCCAAGCAGCTGGAAGGCTGGCATGTGCTGGGCGGCACCATCGGCTATTGGTTGATTGGCTTGCATGCCTTGGCGGGGCTGTACCACCACTATGTGGTACGGGATAACACGCTGCTGCGGATGATGCCCAAACGCGGTTGATCGCCGTTACTCGAACCCTCGGCGGCCTTGCAAACCGCCGGTGTGGACGAAGATCAAACGGGTGCCAGGGGCAATCCCTCCGGCCTCGACCCGCGCTTTAAGCACCATCAAGGCTTTGCCGGTGTACAACGGCTCCAGTTCGATGGCCGCCGTGGTTTCGATGAACTCGGTGAGTTCGGCATCGACCCGGGCGAAACCACCACGGCTGCCGTCGAACAATTCATAAAGCGCACTGCAAAGGCCCGCCTCCCCCACGATGCTTTCGACTTGCTGCGCCACGCCATGGTCCTGGGGCACCGCCAGCACGCCATAGACCGGACGCTGCCCCGCTTCAGCCAGTACCAGCCCAGCCAGCGACGTTCCGGTACCGCAGGCCAGCCACCAACCGTGAAAGTCCGCCCAGCCCAACGTCGCCAGTTGCTCACCGACACTGGCTGCCCAGGCCATGCAACCTTGTGCGCCAGGCAACCCCGAACCGCCCTCGGGCACCGGATGCAAATGTGGATAGCGCATCTGCCACGGCGCCCAGAAACCCGGCGCGTGTCGCTCTCGGTATCCGCCATACCCCAGCCAGTGCAGGTCCATGCCAAACGCTTTCAGGTCGCGCACTGTCGGCGTGTCCTGGGGGTGACCACGCAACAGCCCCATCGTGGGAAACCCGAAGCGCTTGCCCGCCGCCGCCAACGCATGCAAATGGTTGGAATAGGCCCCACCCAGGCTAATGACCCCCTCGGCACCGGCCTCATGGGCGGCGCGCAAATGATGAATCAGCTTGAACCACTTGTTGCCACTGATCAGCGGATCGATCCGGTCCAGGCGCAACACCGCCACCTCAACACCGGCGCGGGCGAGCCAGTCCAGGTGAAGGGGTTCGAGCCGGGGTTGGGGATGCCAGTCGAGGGCAGGAAGCAGCATGGCAGCAGGCCAGGGGGAAATAGGCCGGCATCTTAACAGCTTGGCAGCGGGTGATTTCAGGTTCACCACATCCCCCTGTGGGAGCGAGCTTGCTCGCTCCCACAAGGGGTTTCCTTGGGGGGTGTGTTACAACTGCGCCGCCAACCGCGAACCCTGGTTGATCGCCCGCTTGGCGTCCAGTTCCGCCGCCACGTCGGCACCGCCGATGAGGTGAACGCTCTGCCCCGCCGCTTCCAGGCCTTCCTGCAATTCACGCAGCGGATCCTGGCCGGCGCAGATCACGATGTTGTCCACGGCCAGCACCTGTGGCTCGCCGGTTTCGCCGATGCGAATGTGCAGGCCGTCGTCGTCGATCTTCAGGTACTCGACACTGTTGAGCATCTGCACCTGCTTGTTCTTCAGGCCCGTGCGGTGGATCCAGCCAGTGGTCTTGCCCAGGCCGTCACCGACCTTGGACGTCTTGCGTTGCAACAGGAACACCTGGCGCGCCGGTGCATGAGGTTCGGCCTTGATCCCGGCGACGCCGCCACGAGCCTCGAGGTGGGTGTCGATACCCCACTCCTTCCAGAACGCCTCGCGGTCCTGGCTGGTGGCAACGCCTTGGTGAACCAGGAACTCCGACACGTCGAAGCCGATACCGCCGGCGCCGATCACCGCGACGCTGCGGCCCACCGGCTTGCGCTCCAGGATCACGTCCAGGTAGCTCAACACCTTGGCATGCTCCACCCCGGGAATCGCCGGCACGCGCGGCGCGATGCCCGTGGCGAGGATGATCTCGTCGTAACCGCCAGCCACCAACTGCGCAACATCCACCCGGGTGTCGAGGCACAACTCGACATGGCTGGTCTGCAATTTGCGCTTGAAGTAGCGCAGGGTTTCGAAGAACTCTTCCTTGCCTGGCACGCGCTTGGCGACGTTGAACTGGCCACCGATTTCACTGGCCGAATCGAACAGCGTCACCTGATGCCCACGCTCGGCCGCCACCGTGGCAGCGGACAAGCCGGCCGGGCCGGCACCGACCACGGCGATTTTCTTCACCTGGGTTACCGGCAAATAGTTGAGCTCGGTTTCGTGACAGGCCCGCGGGTTGACAAGGCAACTGGTGAGCTTGCCGCCGAAGGTGTGGTCCAGGCACGCCTGGTTGCAACCGATGCAGGTGTTGATTTCATCGCTGCGACCGGCAGCGGCCTTGTTGACGAACTCCGGATCGGCCAGGAACGGCCGGGCCATGGAGACCATGTCGGCGTCGCCTTCGGCGAGGATCTGCTCGGCCACTTCCGGGGTGTTGATGCGGTTGGTGGTGATCAGCGGGATGCTCACCGAACCACGCAACTTGGCCGTGACCTTGCTGAACGCCGCCCGCGGAACCTTGGTGGCGATGGTAGGAATTCGCGCTTCGTGCCAACCGATCCCGGTGTTGATAATCGTCGCGCCGGCCTGCTCGATGGCCTTGGCCAACTGGACGATTTCGTCCCAGGTGCTGCCGCCTTCCACCAGATCGAGCATCGACAGACGAAAAATGATGATGAAATTCGGGCCCACCGCCTCGCGCACTCGACGGACGATTTCCACCGGCAGGCGCATGCGGTTTTCATAGCTGCCGCCCCAACGGTCGGTACGGTGGTTGGTGTGGGCCGCCAGGAACTGGTTAATGAAATAACCTTCCGAGCCCATGATCTCGACCCCGTCATATTCGGCCTTCTGGGCCAGGACCGAGCAGGTGACGAAATCGCTGATCTGTTTCTCGATACCCTCCTCGTCCAGCGCCTTGGGCTTGAACGGGTTGATCGGCGCCTGGATCGCGCTCGGAGCCACTTGCTTGGGGCTGTAGGCGTAGCGCCCGGCATGGAGAATCTGCATGCAGATCTTGCCACCGGCCTCGTGTACGGCCCGGGTAACGATCTGGTGTTTGAGCGCTTCTTCTTCGGTGGTCAGCTTGGCCGCGCCGGAGTAAACACCGCCTTCGTCATTCGGCCCGATTCCACCCGTGACCATCAGGCCTACGCCACCCCGGGCGCGCTCGGCAAAATACGCCGCCATGCGTTCGAAGCCGCCGGGTTTCTCTTCCAGACCAGTGTGCATCGAGCCCATCAGGGTACGGTTGCGCAAGGTGGTGAAACCCAGGTCCAACGGGGCCAGCAGGTGCGGGTAATGAGAGGCGGTCATCGGTAACTCCACAACGGGCGATCACGGGAAAAGCGCAAGCTCTGCGGCTTGCGTCTGTCATGACCCACAGCGTAAGAGTCGGGATGCGGGCGCTCAATGACCGTAACTGACAACTTAATGATCAAAACGTGCAGGGCGCAGTCGTGCGTGACTCCCAGAGGGATGGGTCAGTCCTATCAACGCTGGCTCACGTGCTCAAACCCAAAAATAACGCTAATACAGAGTCGTCATTGCATGCATCCCCAACGAAAAATGCTGCACAACGAGTTGCACGCCCGCCCGTCGCTGTATTTCGACGAACCGGCCCACGTCTTCCACCTGGCGTTTCTGGGCGACAATGCCCAGTGCAACGCGCTGCTCGCGCGACTGTGCCCTGAAACCGTCGCAGCAGAGGCGGCACAAGGCATCACCCGCCTTGAAGGACATCCGCTCAAGTGGGAGCGCCACGCCGAGTTCTTCACCCTGACCCTGGTCGTGCCTGCCAGCACCAATGAACTGCACTGGACAACGCTGCCCGAATGCCTTGCCCAGGGTATCGAAGGTCATTCCCAGCACCTGATCAATGCCGTTCAGGTGGTGGTGCGCGCAGAAGCCGGTCTCGACCTGCCCAGCTACGGTTTCAAGGACCCTTGCGGCTCTTGCGTGGGCGGTGGCGATGCGGTGGTCTGGAGCGATTTTCGCCTGACCGAGGATGGCACCAATCGCCTGCTGTTCATCAACCGACGGCTCAACGCCTATCGCCAGGGCCGCATGATCCGGCGCCTGCTGGAAATCGAGACCTACCGGATGATGGCGTCCTTGTCGCTCAACACCGCCAAGGCACTGGACCCGCAACTGAACGAATTCGATCGCACCCTGGTGAGCCTGTCCGAACGCAACGCCAATGCCAGCGGCGTGCATGCCAAGGCCCTGCTGGAAGACATCGCCCTGCTGTCTCGCCAGGTCGTCAGCAGTACGGTCAGGAATCGCCACCGTTTCAGCGCCACCCGCGCCTACGCCCAACTGGTGTTCGAGCGCCTGGGGGAGTTGCGCGAAAGTCACCTGGGGGATTGCCAGCGGCTGGGCGTGTTCATCGAACGGCGTTTCAAACCCACGGTGCGTTATTGCGCAGCCACCGAACAACGCCTCGAACAACTGGCCATGAGCGTCGCCAACCTGGGTGACTTGCTGCAAGCCCGCGTGCAGGTCGAGATGGAAGACCAGAACGCCGAGATCCTGCGCAGCCTCAATGCCCGCGCCGATGCTCAGATCAAGATCCAGCGCGCGGTGGAAGGCCTGTCGATCATTGCCATCACCTACTACCTGATCAATCTGTTCAAACTGGTCTACAGCGGGCTGCACACCTTGGGCGCAAACCTCTCGGCCCGCGAGGCACTGCTGGGCATGACGCCACCGGTGCTGTTGATCCTGCTGCTGATTCTGATCCGGATCAGGAAGGCCAAAAGTCACTAGTGCGCCTTGCCAGCGCAGAGGGCGTCCAAGGGTTCCATGGACGCCTTTGCGTTTGCCGAGCGTGATTAACAATCAGCGCCCGCCCTTCGCTAATCCCTTGTTTTACCGTACCCTGCCCCGTGACTCCTGATGAAAAATCACGAACCTGCACACGGCCGCTGACTGTTCTCCCATGCGCAAATTTCTGTACCTGCTGTTTTCCTTGGCCTTGATTGCCGCACTGATCACCTACGCCCTGTGGACGACGGATCGTCCGGCGGGTCATTACCTGTCCGACCTGCGCATCAGCCTGGCGGTCGACCAGGGCACGCCCGCCGACCGCGGCAACCTGCTGGGCATCCAGCCCGAATTGTTCCCCACCGACTACCAGAGCCCCGAGCGCCTGCATCGCAAACTGGCGGCCTATCTGCAGACGGCTCGCGACCAGGGCTTTCTCAATGCCAAGACCGTGGTGGTCCTGCCCGAGCACATCGGCACCTGGTTGATGGTCGGCGGCGAAAAAGACGAGTTGTACCAGGCCAGTACCTTGAAGGAAGCCATGAACTGGCTGGCGGTCAGTAATCCGCTGGCGTTTATCCAGGCATTGGTCAGCGCTCAAGGCGATAGCCGACTGGACGATGCCTACCTGCGCATGAAAGCCGAGCGCATGGCCCATGACTATCAAGCGCTGTTCGGTGGGCTGGCCAAGGAGTTCGGTATCACCCTGGTGGCCGGCTCCATCGTGCTTCCCGAGCCCAGTGTCAGCGACGGTGAACTGAGGATCGGTCGCGGCGCGCTGTACAACAGCAGCCTGGTGTTCGGCAGTGATGGCCGGCCGATCGGCCAACCACAACGCCAACGACATCCCGTGTTTGAACAGCGCGATGTGCTTGAAGCCGACCGACCGACCGCTTTCCAAGTCATCGACACCCCCGCCGGACGCCTGGCCGTGCTGATCGGCAGCGACAGTTGGTACCCGCTCCACTACCGGCAACTCAACGAGCAGGGGGCGCAACTGATTGCGGTGCCCGCCTTCATCATGGGTCGCGATACGTGGAATAAACCCTGGAGCGGTTATAAAGGCCTGTCCACGCCGAGCGAGGTGAGCCTCAAACCGGGTGAGGTGAGTGAGGGCCAAGCCTGGCATCGCCTGACACTGACCGGTCAATTGCCCATCAGCCAGGCCCGCAACGGCGTCAGCGTGTTCCTGCGTGGCCAGTTCTGGGACAGAGGCAGCGCCGGCCAGAGTTTCATCAGCCACAACGGCCAACACTTCCCCGATGGCAACGCCCGTGGCGCCCGCCTGCTGAACCTGTGGTTGTGAGCATGAAACCGCAGCCGATGCGCCTGGGGAATTTGTCAGTGGGCTTCGTCCATAGCCTGGCTGATGCAGTCGCCAGCCATGGACAGGACCCACAACCTTTGCTTGAGCAGTATGGTCTCGATGCCGCGCGCATGGCCGAGCCCGGGGCACGGCTGTCGATCCCACGCTACATGCGCCTGGGCCACGCCGCGATTCAACAGACCCAGGACCCGGCCCTGGGCCTGCGCATGGGCCAACTCGGCCGCTTGAGCCAGGCCGGGCTGGCAGGCGTCACCGCGGCCCAGGCGCCAACCGTGCGCGAGGCCGCCCGCTGCATGATCCGCTTCGAGCCGCTGTATGGCTCCAACTATCGCGGCCAATCGAGCTTCCATGAAGATGCCCGGGGCGCTTGGCTACGGTTCTATTCCATCAGCCCGTATAACGCCTACAACCGCTTCGTCGTGGATTCGATCATTGCCGGCTGGCTTGCGCAACTGTCCAGCGTCAGCGGCATCGCGCTGCGACCCGAACGCATCGAAATCGAATTCGAGGAGCCGGCGTACGTGGAGGCCTACCGCACGCTCGGTGACTGCCCGATCCAGTTTGGCGCCGAACAGAATCAACTGCGCCTGGGCCTGGACAGCCTCGCCCTGCGCAATCCACAGCATTGCCCCAGCACCTGGCATCACCTGGTTCAGTTATGTGAACGGGAACTGGAACAACTGACCCGCACCCGTAGCCTGCGCGAGCGCATCATCCAACTGCTGGGACCGTTGCTCAACGGCGGCCGGGAACCCGATCTGGAAGAAGTGGCGGCCCGCCTGAAGCTGCCGACCTGGACCCTGCGTCGCAAGCTGGCCGAGGAAGGCACGCAGTTTCGCGCCATCCTCAACGACACTCGTCGCGACTTGGCCATGACGTACATACGCGATACCGAACTGGCGTTCGGCGAAATCGCCTATCTATTGGGATTCGCCTCAGCCGAGGCATTTCAACGGGCCTTCAAGCGCTGGAACAACCAGACGCCTGGGGAGTTTCGTCGTAGCCACAGAGGGGTTTGAACCTCCAGAGCCTGGTTTTGCGCTTACTACTTATAGCTTGTAGCGAAGCTTACAACTCCGTCGCATCTTCGGCGGGTTCCAACGTGTCCAGTTCATACGCCTGGTATTCCAGCAGCTCTTCCTGATAATCATCCATTACGTGTCCTTCCCCTGTCATTGAAACCAATACCTGATGGCGCTGGCATCAGCATAAAGCTGCTTTATGAACAAAACATGAAGCAAAGGCTTCATGAATTAAACGTAGCACAGGGGCGCAAAATTACCGTGTGAAGCGTGACAGGGCGTTACTCCCTGCCACTGGACTTCAGGATGCCGGAAGCGGCTGGATCGGCTCGGTCGGGGCCGGCAATGAGCTGGACGGTGGTGGCGGCGTAACGGTTTCGGTCGTCGGCGCAGACTCGAACGACTCGGGCGCAATCGGCGCGGGCTCGCTCGGCGGTACGACGGGCTCCAACACCGTGGGAGCGGTTTCGACGGGGGCCGGCGCGGCCTCCTCTACCGGGGTGGCTGGCACGGGGGCGACAGGCTCCGGGGCAGGCTCCGGTGCGGGCGCTGGAGCGGCCACTAGGGCAGCCGGCTCGACCTTGGACTCCGGAACGCCCAGTTCAGCTTTCGGTTTCTCTGCGTTCTCGGCGTTCTCGGCAGCTTTCTTCGCCTCGGGAGGCAGGAACAGCTCCACCAAGGCGAAGAAACGCTCATAGAACTTGGCCGCGGACACGGTTTCGCTGGCGACCTTGACCATCGAATCATCCGAGGAGCCGATCGGCATCGATACCGAACCCAGCACACCCACGCCCAGGCTGGCGGAGTTGTTGATTTTCTTCAGGGCATAACGGTCCTGCAAGGCGTTGGCGAACATGGTCGCACGGTGTCCAGCGCCGCCATCTTCGGCACAGACCAGGTTGAAACTGATCTCCATGTGGGTGTCGCCGGTTTGCTGGAAACTCTTGTGACCGCTGACCAGCTTCGGATCGCTGCTGGTGATGATGTAGCCCTGGCTGAGCAATGCCCTACGCCCGGCCTCACAGGTCGTCGCATCGCTCACTGGGTAAGTGCGCGAAAACGTGCCGGAATCATCGAAGTTCTCGTGCTCGTAAATGGCGGTTTTCTTCGACGAGCAACCGGCTGCGACGGCCAGCACCAGTGCAAGCCCGACGGTGCGCATGTGAAATGATTTGAACATTGAACATCCTGAGAAAAACGGTCCGGGGCGTATTGTGCAACAGAACGCGACTTGGCAGCGTGGCTAATCTTGTTTCAAGGGGGTTACAAGTCTACTGGGGGTTGTTTGCAGGAAAAAGACGCCAGCCTGATAGATCGACGAACACCCGCCCCGAGCAACAAGCAGACACAAAAAAATCCGGGATTTAGCTTAATGCTGTTCAGTCGCGCCGTTAATGAAGATTTTGATATCACGTTCAGAGCGGCGTAGTTCAGTGTGTATATCCATTACCGCAGAAACGGATATACACCCAAAACCCAAAACCCAAGCCAAAAAAAACGACGCTTCCCCATTTCTAAAAGAAGCGCCGTTTTTTCTAACTGAACAGCATCACAACCAGGTTTGAAAAAGCATCAAGCAATTAGAAACGCTTGATCTCCGCCTGGCTCTCCAACTGCTTGCGATACGCCGCAAAGTCCTGCTGACCAACACGGGACGCGAGGTAGCGGCGATACTCCGCCTTCTCTTCGTCAGTCGGTGCCGCCGCTTCGTTCACGCCGTTCAGACGCACAACCACCAGGCTGCCATCAGGCAAGGTCACGCTGGTGAACGTCGGCTTGTCCTTGGACTCAGGCTTGGGCATGCGGAACAGTGCTTGCAGCACCGCCGGTTCGATGCCTTCCTGGTTGCGGGTTGCCGCCTGGGTGGCTTTCCAGTCTTGGCCGTCGACCGGCTTGTCCAGTGCTGCCTTGCCGTCGCGCAGGCTGGCGATCAACTCGTCGGCCCGGGTCTTGGCTGCCGCGCTGGCGTGCTCCTTGGTCAATTGAGCACGAATCGGCCCTGCCACGCTTTCCAGCGGCAGTTGCTCAGGCTTGCGGTGCTCCTTGGCACGCAGCACCACGACGGTTTCCGGGTCCAGCTCGATAGCGGTGCTGTTGGCACCCTCATCCAGCACTTCCGGACTGAACGCAGCAGTAACCACGGCACGATTGGCCGCAATCCCTTCGCCGCCTTCACGACCGAAAGGGGCCGACGTGTGGATGGTCAGCTTCAGGTCCTGGGCCGGTTGCGCCAGGTCGGACGCTTCGAACGAGGCATCCTCCAGTTGCTTGGTCGCCTCAACGAAACGCTGCTCCACCTGCTGGGTCTTCAGCTCGCGGGTCAGCTTGTCCTTGAGACTGGCAAACGTAGGCACTTCAGGCGCCTCGACACCCAGCAGCTTGATCAGGTGCAGACCGAAATCGGTGCGTACCGGAGCCGAAACCTGGTCCTTGTTCAAGGCGTACAAGGCCTTTTCGAATTCCGGATCGTAAACGCCAGGACCAGCGTAGCCTAGATCGCCGCCGTTGCTGGCCGAACCCGGGTCTTGGGAAAACTCCTTCGCCAACGCTTCAAACGACTCGCCTTTGGCCAGGCGAGCCTGGATCTCTTCGATCTTCGCCTTGGCCTGGGCTTCGGTCACCTTGTCGTTCACTTCGATCAGGATGTGCGCAGCCCGACGCTGTTCGGACAGATTGGCGATTTCTTTCTGATAGGCCGCCTGCAAGTCTTCGTCCTTCACGCTGACCTGATCGAAGAAGGAAGCTTTCTTCAGCTCGAGGTAATCGATGACCACCTGGTCAGGCGTCATGAATTCCTTGGCGTGTTGGTCGTAGTATGCCTTGACCTCATCATCGGTCAGCTTGACGGAGGCCGGGTCGGCCTTGATGTTCAAGGTGGCGAAATCACGCGTCTGTTTTTCCAGGCGGGCAAATGCCAGCACTTGGGCATCGGTGACAAAACCGCTGCCTGCCAGGCCGGCGCGCAACTGACCGATCAGCATTTCCTGAGCCAGCATCTGGCGGAACTGCATACGGCTGTAGCCCAACTGGCGAATGACCTGATCGAAACGCTCGGCGCTGAATTTGCCATCGACCTGGAACTCAGGCGTCTGCAAGATCACTTGATCAAGCGCGGCTTCGGAGAAAGCGAATTTCGCATCGTGTGCGCCTTGCAGCAACAACTTGCGGTCGATCAGGCCCTTGAGCGCTGAATCGCGCAGCATTTTTTCGTCCAGCAGGGAGGCGTCGAAATCCTTGCCCAACTGTTGCATGAGCTGACGGCGTTGCATGTCGACCGCCTGGCTCAGCTCGTTCTGGCTGATGTTTTCGCCGTTGACCTTGGCCGCTTCGTTGCTGTTGGTAGTGGCTTTGAAAATGGCATCGAAACCGGTCAACGCCATCAATGCGACGATGACCCCGATGATGGTCTTGGCAATCCAGCCTTGTGAATTGTCCCTGATATTCTGCAGCATGCGTCCCCCAGAAACGGTTGAACTTCAAATTTAGGCAACCGTGGAGCGTGGGTAGAATCCGGATAGAAGAAAGGCGCATCCGAGGATGCGCCTTCTCGTAACTGGCGGAGCGGACCGGACTCTAACCTGCAAGCCCTGGTGTGCCAGACCGGTTGCAACCGGCCGTATTACCGCTCCGCTGCCAAGCCAGGCATGACCCCGACCCGGATAAACTCAACGAAACCTTAGTTAACGGCTTCTTTCAGCGCTTTACCAGCTTTGAAGCCTGGCTTTTTGGCAGCAGCGATTTCCAGCGTCTTACCGGTCTGCGGGTTGCGACCGATACGAGCAGGACGATCGGTCACGGAGAAGGTGCCGAAACCAACCAGAACAACAGAGTCGCCAGCCTTCAGAGCGCCAGTGACGGATTCGATTACAGCGTCCAGCGCACGGCCAGCAGCAGCTTTCGGGATATCAGCGGATGCAGCGATAGCATCAATCAGTTCCGACTTGTTCACTCTAAGTCCCCTTATATCTATTTGAGATGATTCTAAGTTTTTTTGGTGAAAGCAAAAACGAGTGCTGAATGGCCTGCAGACACTTAAGAGCCGCTTTATAACAAGGGCTCTAAAAAACTGTCAAGGAAGCCCCCCAGGCAAATGCGTATTAATGCGTGCTAATTCTTTCCTTAGAGTCAGACTCTCGCTTTTCTTCCTTCGCGACAATCTCAGGAGCCACATCCGGCAAGGGCTCCGGCGCGTATTGCAGCGCAATTTGCAGGACCTCGTCAATCCATTTAACGGGTTTGATCTGAAGATCTTGCTTGATGTTGTCAGGAATTTCCTTCAGATCGCGGACATTCTCTTCAGGAATGATCACGATCTTGATCCCACCACGGTGTGCCGCCAGCAATTTTTCCTTCAGGCCGCCAATCGCCAGGACTTGGCCACGCAGCGTGATTTCACCCGTCATGGCGACGTCGGCGCGCACCGGAATACCGGTCAGTGCCGAGACCAGCGCCGTGCACATGCCTACACCGGCGCTTGGGCCGTCCTTGGGCGTAGCCCCTTCAGGCATGTGGATATGCGTGTCGCGCTTCTCATGGAAGTCCAGGGGAATGCCCAGGCTCCGGGCGCGGCTGCGAACCACCGTCAACGCCGCAGTGATGGACTCGACCATCACGTCGCCCAGGGAACCGGTCTTGATCAGTTGACCCTTGCCCGGCACCACGGCCGCTTCGATGGTCAGCAACTCACCGCCGACCTGGGTCCAGGCCAGGCCAGTCACCTGGCCGATCTGGTCCTGTTGCTCGGCGAGGCCATAGCGGAACTTGCGCACGCCCAGAAAGTGCTCCAGCAGGTCCGAAGTGACCTTGACCGCGAAGCGTTTTTCCAGCGCATGTTCCTTGACCGCCTTGCGGCAGACCTTGGCAATCTGCCGTTCCAGGCCACGTACACCGGCTTCGCGGGTGTAGTAGCGGATGATGTCGCGAATCGCTTCCTCGTCGAATTCCAGCTCGCCTTTTTTCAGGCCGTTGGCCTGGATCTGCTTGGGCGAAAGGTACTTCACGGCGATGTTGATCTTCTCGTCCTCGGTGTAGCCCGGCAGACGAATCACCTCCATCCGATCCAGCAATGCTGGCGGAATGTTCATGGAGTTGGAGGTGCAGAGGAACATCACGTCCGACAGGTCGTAGTCGACCTCCAGGTAGTGATCGTTGAAATTGTGATTCTGCTCAGGATCGAGGACTTCGAGCAACGCAGAGGCAGGATCGCCGCGCATGTCGCTGCCCATCTTGTCGATTTCGTCCAAAAGGAACAGCGGATTGCGCACGCCGACCTTTGTCATTTTTTGAATCAATCTTCCCGGCATCGAACCGATGTAGGTCCGGCGATGACCACGAATTTCCGCCTCGTCGCGCACGCCGCCAAGGGCCATGCGTACGAATTTACGGTTGGTTGCGTGAGCAATCGACTCCGCAAGGGAGGTTTTACCAACCCCGGGAGGACCGACCAGGCACAGGACCGGGCCACGAATCTTCTTCACGCGCTTCTGCACGGCGAGGTATTCAAGGATGCGCTCCTTGACCTCTTCCAGGCCGTAATGGTCGGCGTCGAGGATGTCTTCGGCACGCGCCAGGTCAAGACGCACCTTGCTCTGGGCTTTCCACGGCACCTGGACCAACCAGTCGATGTAGGAGCGCACCACGGTGGCCTCAGCAGACATCGGCGACATTTGCTTGAGCTTGTTCAGCTCGGCCTGGGCCTTGGCCAGTGCATCCTTGGGCAAGCCGGCGGCATCGATGCGTTTTTTCAGCTCTTCGATTTCGTTGTGGCCTTCGTCGCCATCGCCCAGCTCTTTCTGAATGGCCTTCATCTGCTCATTCAGGTAGTACTCGCGCTGACTGCGCTCCATTTGCTTCTTCACACGACCGCGAATGCGTTTCTCGACCTGCAACAGATCGATTTCGCCGTCGAGCAGTGCCAGCACGTGTTCGACACGGGCCGACAAATCAATGATTTCGAGAATTTCCTGCTTCTGCTCGATCTTGAGGGCCATATGGGCCGCCATCGTATCAACCAGCCGTCCCGGCTCATCGATGCTGTTAAGCGACGACAGGACCTCTGCAGGCACCTTCTTGCCCAGTTGCACGTATTGTTCGAACTGCGACAGCAGGCTGCGGACAAACACCTCTGATTCACGCTCGGGCGCATCGACCTCTTCGATCAGCGACACCTCGGCCCGGCAATGGCCGTCCACTTCGCTGAAACGCTCGATAGCACCGCGCTGCTCGCCTTCGACCAAGACCTTGACGGTGCCGTCGGGCAGCTTGAGCAATTGCAGAACCGTTGCAATCGTACCTACGCGATACAGTGCGTCTTCGCCGGGATCATCGTCGGCTGGATTTCTCTGAGCCAGCAGCAGAATCTGCTTGTCACCCGTCATCGCAGCCTCAAGGGCTTCGATGGACTTCTCGCGCCCCACGAACAGCGGGATAACCATGTGCGGATACACCACGACATCGCGCAATGGCAGGAGAGGCAATTCGATGGTTGTCTTCATGATTTCGCCTCTACGGCGGCCCTCGGGCCGGAAACAGATGGAAGTAAGCTTGAAACCAAGATGGGGGCAGCCTTGAAAAAAAACAAGCGCTAAGACACGTCTAAAACGCGCTAAAAGCAAAGGGGCCCGAAGGCCCCTTCTTTGTTCCGGCAGCGGGACGCTTAAGCGTCCGGTGCGGCCTTGGCAGCCGGCTCACTGTTTTCATAGATATACAGTGGCTTGGACTTGCCTTCTATAACGCTTTCATCGATCACGACTTTACTCACCTCGGACTGCGAGGGGATCTCATACATCGTGTCGAGCAATACGCCTTCGAGAATCGAACGCAATCCACGGGCACCGGTCTTGCGCTCCAGGGCACGTTTTGCGACCGATTTCAGCGCGTCGGAACGGAATTCCAGGTCTACACCTTCCATTTCGAACAGCTTGGCATACTGCTTGGTCAGGGCGTTTTTCGGCTCGGTCAGGATCTGCATCAACGCCGCTTCATCCAGCTCGTCCAGCGTCGCCAGGACCGGCAGACGACCGACGAATTCCGGGATCAGGCCAAACTTGACCAAATCGTCAGGCTCGACTTCACGCAGGGATTCACCGACTTTCTTGCCTTCTTCCTTGCTGCGCACTTCGGCGTTGAAACCGATGCCACCACGGGTGGAACGGTTTTGAATAACCTTTTCCAGGCCGGAGAACGCACCACCGCAGATGAACAGGATGTTACGGGTGTCGACTTGCAGGAATTCCTGCTGCGGATGCTTGCGACCACCTTGGGGTGGAACGGAAGCGACCGTACCTTCGATCAACTTGAGCAAGGCCTGCTGCACGCCCTCACCGGAAACATCCCGGGTGATGGACGGGTTGTCGGACTTGCGGGAAATCTTGTCGATTTCGTCGATGTAGACAATGCCCATCTGGGCCTTTTCCACATCGTAGTCGCACTTCTGCAACAACTTCTGAATAATGTTCTCGACATCTTCACCTACATAACCAGCCTCGGTGAGGGTGGTTGCGTCGGCGATGGTGAACGGAACGTTCAGCAAGCGGGCCAGGGTTTCGGCAAGCAGGGTCTTACCCGAGCCTGTCGGGCCGATCAGCAGGATGTTGCTCTTGCCGAGTTCGACCTCGTCATTCTTCTTGTCACGTTGGTTCAGGCGCTTGTAGTGGTTGTACACCGCTACGGCCAGTACCTTTTTTGCACGTTCCTGACCAATCACATACTGATCAAGGATGCCGCTGATTTCTTTAGGCGAAGGCAATTTATGCGCGCTGCTCTCGGCCTGGGCTTCCTGCACCTCCTCGCGGATGATGTCATTGCACAGGTCGACGCACTCGTCGCAAATGAAGACCGAGGGGCCGGCAATCAATTTGCGCACTTCATGCTGGCTTTTGCCACAGAAGGAGCAATAAAGCAGTTTGCCGTTGTCCTCGCCGTTGCGGGTGTCAGTCATTCGATCGATCCAAATCCGATAGGCTTGCAACACAAGATGAAGGCAATTGCGGGCTTTTTCAAGCCCGCAGGCGGCCGGTCATCCCAACCACCTGCATTTTGAGCGGCTTAGGCAGGCATTTGACGCTTGTTGATCACGGAGTCGATCAGGCCATATTCGGCTGCACGCTCGGCGCTCATGAAGTTGTCACGCTCGGTGTCACGCTCAATGGTTTCGAGGCTTTGGCCGGTATGATGGGCCAGCAACGAGTTCAGGCGCGAACGAATGTGGAGGATTTCCTTGGCATGGATGTCGATATCCGACGCCTGGCCCTGGAAGCCGCCCAATGGCTGGTGAATCATCATCCGCGAGTTAGGCAGGCAGTGACGCTTGCCCGCTGCGCCGCCGGCGAGCAGGAAGGCGCCCATGCTGCAGGCCTGGCCGATGCAGATGGTGGAAACGTCAGGCTTGATGAACTGCATGGTGTCGTAGATCGACATGCCCGCAGTCACCGAACCGCCAGGTGAGTTGATGTACAGATGGATATCCTTGTCCGGGTTTTCCGCTTCAAGGAACAACAGCTGCGCCGCGACCAGGTTGGCCATGTAGTCTTCAACGGGGCCGATCAGGAAGATGACGCGTTCCTTGAGCAGACGCGAGTAGATGTCATAGGCACGTTCGCCGCGGGCGGACTGCTCGATAACCATCGGGACCAGGCCGCCTGCGGCCTGGATGTCAGAGCTCTGCTGATAAAAAGAATTGCGGGACATGTCTCGCAGTCACTCCCAAATAGTTATGTCTTGAATACGCATAAGCCAGCGCGAAGGCTGGCTTATGGGTGTTTATTTCTTACCGCAGAACCATCAATCGGCTTGTGGAGCTTCCACCGGCTTGACCGCTTCTTCGTAAGAGACCGCTTTATCGGTCACGCTAGCTTTCTGCAGAACAGTATCCACAACTTGTTCTTCCAGCACAACCGAACGGACTTCGTTCAGTTGCTGGTCGTTCTTGTAGTACCAGGACACGACTTGCTCAGGCTCTTGATAAGCCGAGGCCATTTCCTGGATCAGCTCGCGAACGCGGGCTTCGTCAGGCTTGAGCTCGAATTGCTTGACCACTTCGGCGACGATCAGGCCCAGCACGACGCGGCGCTTGGCTTGCTCTTCGAACAGTTCGGCAGGCAGTTGATCCGGCTTGATGTTGCCACCGAACTGCTGAACGGCCTGCACGCGCAGACGGTTCACTTCGTTGTCCAGCAGGGCCTTTGGCACTTCGATCGGGTTGGACGCCAGCAGACCGTCCATGACCTGGTTCTTGACCTTGGACTTGATGGCTTGGCGCAGTTCACGCTCCATGTTCTTGCGAACTTCGGTGCGGAAACCTTCCAGACCGCTTTCCTTGATGCCGAACTGGGCGAAGAACTCTTCGTTCAGCTCAGGCAGTTTCGGCTCGGAAACAGTGTTGACGGTCACGGTGAACTCGGCGGCTTTGCCAGCCAGGTCCAGGTTCTGGTAGTCCTCAGGGAAGGTCACGTTCAGAACGCGCTCTTCACCGGCCTTGGCGCCAACCAGGCCGTCTTCGAAACCAGGAATCATGCGACCGGAGCCCAGCACCAGCTGGGTAGCCTTGGCGGAACCGCCCGCGAACACTTCACCGTCGACCTTGCCGACGAAATCGATGTTCAGTTGATCTTCGTTCTGGGCAGCACGCTCAGTCACTTCGAAACGGGTGTTCTGCTTGCGCAGGATGTCCAGCATCTTGTCCAGGTCGGCATCCGACACGTCAGCGCTCAGGCGCTCGACGGCGATGGATTCGAAACCGGCAACCGTGAACTCAGGGAACACTTCGAACGTGGCGACGAATTCCAGGTCCTTGCCTTTTTCCAGCACTTTAGGCTCGACGGACGGAGCACCGGCCGGGTTCAGCTTTTGCTCGACGACCGCTTCGTAGAACGAAGACTGGATCACGTCGCCCACGGCTTCCTGACGCGCATCAGCTTCGTAACGCTGACGGATCACGCTCATTGGCACTTTGCCTGGGCGGAAACCTGGGATTTTGGCCTTTTGGGCAGTCTGCTGCAGACGCTTGTTGACCTGAGTCTCGATGCGCTCAGCCGGCACGGTGATGCTCATGCGGCGCTCAAGAGCAGAAGTATTTTCAACAGAAACTTGCATGGATATTCCTCGTTGCACAGACGTTGGCCGGGCGTTTCCGACCCCAGAATCAAGGGCATGCATTCTAGTAGGTCAAACTCAAGAAGTCACCCTACTGAAAACGCGCTGGAAACAGGCGCCGGATTTAGGACGGGACAAACGGTCATGCCCCACCCGGATTGCAAATACAGTCGATTCATCCCAGGGCTCTGCACCGACGCTTCTATATATAGAAGCGACTTGTCCGATCGCGCGACGCCCGCCCCCACAAGGAGACCGACGGACATGTCGCGCATCATCACGAAACACATTCGCGACGAACCGAGCGCGGCACACAACCCCAAGAACAGCGCCGACGCCAAACACAGAACCACTGAAAACAAAAACGGCGCAGCCCTTTTCAGGTACTGCGCCGTTTTTTGCTATTTAAATAGCGACTTGTATGGTGCGGACGGAGAGACTCGAACTCTCACACCTTGCGGCGCTGGAACCTAAATCCAGTGTGTCTACCAATTCCACCACATCCGCGTATCAAGCTTTTAAAGCAAAGGCGCCAGATTGTTAGATCTGGCGCCTCTCTAGAATATGGGGTGGACGATGGGGATCGAACCCACGACAACGGGAGTCACAATCCCGTGCTCTACCAACTGAGCTACGCCCACCATATTGCCTTGTTGCCTTACTTGTGCCAAAGCTGCCTAATTGGCGCACCCGGCAGGACTCGAACCTGCGACCATCCGCTTAGAAGGCGGATGCTCTATCCAGCTGAGCTACGGGCGCCTTTTTAATCTGTATTCTTGGACGATTACAAACTAAGTGCTTTCAGTTTTGCCGAGTTGAAACAACCAACTCTGCTCCACCTTCTTAACCAGTGCTAGGCTGTGCCCGACAAGTGCGACGAATGTTATAGACGGCCTGATAGGTCGTCAACTCTTTTTTAAAAAAAATTCATTTAATTAAAGGGGTTAGGGGAATTTGCAGACCAAGCGCCTTTGCCCTCACGCCCCGGCATGCGAGAATACGTTCTCTTTTTTTCCCCTCTCGATGGTTAACCACGCGCAATGACTGCACAACTTATCGACGGCAAATCGATCGCCGCCAGCCTGCGCCAGCAGATCGCCCAACGAGTCACCGAGCGCCGCCAGCAAGGCTTGCGCACGCCCGGCCTTGCGGTGATCCTGGTCGGCAGCGATCCTGCCTCTCAGGTTTATGTCTCGCACAAGCGTAAAGACTGTGAAGAGGTCGGCTTCCTTTCCCAGGCCTACGACCTGCCTTCCGAAACCACCCAGCAAGCGTTGGCCGATCTGATCGATCGCCTGAACGATGACCCGAACATCGACGGCGTTCTGCTCCAGCTACCGCTGCCTGAACACCTCGACGCCTCCAAGCTGCTGGAGCGTATCCGCCCGGACAAAGACGTCGATGGCTTCCATCCTTATAACGTCGGTCGCCTGGCCCAGCGTATCCCGTTGCTTCGTCCCTGCACCCCGAAAGGCATCATGACGCTGCTGGAAAGTACTGGCGTTGACCTGTATGGCCTGGACGCCGTAGTGGTGGGTGCGTCCAACATCGTTGGCCGGCCGATGGCCATGGAGCTGCTGCTGGCCGGCTGCACCGTGACCGTGACCCATCGTTTCACCAAGGATCTGGCCGGCCATGTCGGTCGCGCGGACCTGGTGGTGGTGGCCGCCGGCAAACCCGGCCTGGTAAAGGGCGAGTGGATCAAGGAAGGCGCCATCGTCATCGACGTGGGCATCAATCGCCAGGATGACGGCAAGCTGGTGGGCGATGTGGTCTACGAGACCGCCCTGCCCCGCGCTGGCTGGATCACGCCGGTGCCCGGCGGCGTAGGCCCGATGACCCGCGCCTGCCTGCTGGAAAACACGTTGTATGCGGCCGAAACGCTGCACAGCTGATACACGTCAACAAAAACCCTGTGGGAGCGAGCCTGCTCGCGATAGCGATGGACCAGCCAACATCCAGTTGACTGACACACCGCTATCGCGAGCAAGCGCGCTCCCACAGGTGTTTCTGGCGACCGGACTTTAGCCGCCAAATTACAAATTCCTCAGATTCGCCTCGCCAAAATCCCCCTTTCATTAAACTTTATTTATTCGCAAGCCTTGGCGGCACAGGCATATAGCGCTGCTGTCGCCCATACTCCTAGAATGCGACGTTTTTTTAAAAGTCGTTGCTCAACGGCACCTTTAACTCTATCGAGCCTACTCGCGTGAAAATCCGTCTTTCGATCATCAGCCTGTTCATCGCTTTCACAGGCAGCTTTATCACGCAAAATGTCGCAGCACAGGAAACCATCGCGCCCCCACGGAATACAGCCAAGCTACAAGTCGCCTCAGGCAGCGCGATGTTGTTGGACCTGCAGACAGATAAAGTCGTCTATTCGAGCAACCCGGATGTGGTGGTACCCATCGCGTCGGTGACCAAGTTGATGACCGGCCTGATCGTGCTGGATGCCAAACAGAACCTGGATGAATACATCTCCATCACCATCGCCAACACCCCAGAGATGAAGGGCGTGTTTTCCCGGGTCAAGCTCAACAGCGAACTGTCGCGCCGGGACGTGCTGCTGATCGCCCTGATGTCTTCGGAAAACCGTGCCGCCGCCAGCCTCGCCCACCACTATCCGGGCGGCTACGCGGCGTTCATTGCCGCCATGAACGCCAAGGCCAAGGCGCTGGGCATGACCAGCACCCATTACGTCGAACCGACGGGCCTGTCGATCCACAACGTCTCGACCGCCAGGGACCTGACCAAGCTGCTGATCGCCGCGCGCAAGTACCCACTGCTGAGCGAGCTGAGCACCACCAAGGAAAAGACCGTTACCTTCCGCAAGCCTGTGTATAGCCTGGGTTTTCGCAACACCGATCACTTGGTCCACAAGGCCAACTGGGATATCCAGTTGACCAAGACCGGCTTCACCAACGAGGCCGGCCACTGCCTGGTGCTGGTGACGAAGATGGGCAACCGCCCGATGGCGCTGGTGATCCTCGACGCGTTCGGCAAGTACACGCACTTCGCCGATGCCAGCCGGATTCGTAGCTGGGTGGAAACCGGAAAAAGCGCCGCTGTGCCGGCGGTGGCCCTGCAATACAAGGCGGCCAAGAATCTCAAGAGCCGCCAGAGTGGTGTGGTGGAAGCTTCCAAGTAATCCACGAACCCTAAAAGCCCTGACTCGTTCGTGATGCTGTTCACTTAGAAAAAGCGGCGCTTCTTCAGAAATGGGAAGCGCCGTTTTTTTGGTTTTTTGCGGTACTTGTTTTGGTGTGTATATCCGTTGCTGCGGTAACGGATATACACACCAACCCACACCTCTCGGAACAGATAATCCCTAGACCTTCAGGTCACCCAGCGGATCATAAGGCTTGGGCTCAGGCTTGCGCTCATCCTTCTTGTCCAGCGGCGCCTTGGCCGGCCCTACCGGATCAACCTGAGGATCCTCAAGGTCCGGCGAATCCGGATCAAACCCCAAGTCATCACCGCTGGAATGCTCTGACGAATGTGGCCCCGTAGGTGTTTTCGACTGTGCCATGCGTGTCCTCCTCCAATCACGGTCGGAAAATGCCCAACCCTGACGATAAGAGCCTCAGGCCTTCCGGGTTGTGCCCGGCAAGTGACGAACGGGATGAACGATCAATGCGCCGCGCCCAAGGTCTTGGTGGCCCGTGCCGCCGCTTGCTCCTGCCCTGCCCCAGCCAATTCTGCCGCAGCCTTGAGCCACCGCTGCGAGTCGACATTGGCCGGAAGCTGCGTGGGGCGCTGGACCAGCACCGCCCAGCCGCCCGCGCTCTTGAGGGCCGATTCGAAGGCACTGAAGCTCATCGACTGCCGCCGGCTCATGCCCGAGCGTAGTAATACCGTCTGCTTCTGACGATTGTAGCCGGCGACAATCCCATACCGAGGCTCGGCCCAGAACGCCGAACCGTCGATATAGCGCACCAGCACCGGATAGCCTGCCGCAACCTGTTCCAATAACGCGGGCAGCCTGGCGTCGAGCGGATACACCAACAGCCCGTATTCGCGCGCCAGGGTTTGCATATTCTGCTGCAAACCGGCTTCGCCACCCGGCAGGTGCAACGGCTTTTCCAGCAGCCCCGGCGTGATCACCGTGCCTTGCAGCGTCAGCAGGGCCGCCAGGGACTGCGGGGCGCCCTGGTACATTTCGCCACGAAAGAACGGCACGCTGTTGAGTTCCACCCGCTCGGGCAGGCGCTGGATCTGCGGCGACACGCTACCGGCACACCCCACCAGGGCGACGAGGCAGGACAGCGTCAGGACCAGTGATCGAAAAAATGAAATGACTGGCGACATGATGACTCTCTTGTTCAGGCGCCCGGCATCCGGGCCAGGCTTGGGTCGACGATCATAAGGTGCGCACAGTCCTGGGTATAGCCATAAAGACAGTTTTACGAGCGCGATAGAGCGAACCGATCCGTGCCCAACCGCTACGGATCAATTGCCTGAAACACTTGAGCGACTAGACTGTCCATGTATTAGGTGCGTTATCCCGGATTGGGATAAAAGGAGGCACAGATGAGCCTGACAACGACAATTCTGATGCTGATATTCGGCTGGCTGAGCGTAGCCACGGCCATGCTGTGGGGGGTGCTTCGGATCACTCGGCGCCATCATCACGCGCCACCTGCGCAATCGGAAAAAACCACGAAATCCGCCCGACGCCACGCCACCGCACACTGACCACTCGCTATTCAATCGAAAAAAAAGCCACCCGGGCCTCGACCCGGGTGGCTTCTGTCTGCCTGGTATCAGGCGTTGTCAGCCAACGCCCTTTCCCTGGCCCGACGGGACAACATGTTCAACACCTCGATCGCCGCCGAGAACGCCATGGCCGCGTAGATATAGCCCTTGGGCACATGGGCACCGAAGCCTTCGGCGATCAGCGTCATGCCGATCATGATCAGGAAGCCCAGGGCCAGCATCACCACCGTCGGGTTGTCATTGATGAACTTGGACAACGGCTCGGCCGCCAACAACATCACCAGCACCGACACGACGACCGCGATGATCATGATCGGCAAATGCTCGGTCATGCCTACGGCAGTGATGATGCTGTCGATGGAGAACACCAGGTCCAACATCAGGATCTGACCGATTGCCGCGGCAAAACCCAGGGTCACGCCGGACGTGGCCGACTTGGGGTCGTCCGGTGCGGGGTCCATGCTGTGGTGGATTTCAGTGGTCGCTTTCCACAGCAGGAACAGGCCACCGGCGATCAGGATCATGTCTTTCCAAGAGAACGCCTGGCCGAAGATTTCGATGACCGGTTCGGTCAACTGCACAATGAAGGCAATGGTGCTCAACAAGCCCAGGCGCAGGATCAGCGCCATGCCGATACCGACGCGCCGCGCCTTGGCACGATGCTGTTGGGGCAGCTTGTTGGTCAGAATCGAAATGAAGATCAGGTTATCGATGCCAAGCACGATTTCCATCACGACCAGAGTCGCCAGGGCGATCCACGCGGTGGGGCTGGCGGCGAGCTGTAAAAGATAATCCATGGGTCAGTCCTGACTGAATGTGACGCGTTAGATGGTTTTGGTCGGGGTTTGTGTTTCGTCAGCTTCGTCCGCTGGCTCTTTCTTCGGGCTGATCAACCCGCCGGAGGCTTCGCTGATCGCCTGTTCGGCGGCCTTGTGGGTGTCGTCGATGGCCTGCTTGGCGGTTTGTGCTGCCTGCCCCATCAATTGCTGGGCACTTTTTTCAGCCTGTTCACAGCCCACCAGTGTCGCTGCAGATATCACCAACAGAGCTGCAAGCCCCAGGGATTTGTACGTCATGGAATCAATGCCTCTTGAGAGAATAGAAGGCGCACGAAAGTGGCCCGCCAATGGCCAGGCATTCTAGAGAGGCGGATACTTCAGGAAAATTCGTATTTTCAGCGGTTATACTTCGGTTTTTACGAATCCGCGTGAACCCATGCTCAATTACCGACAATTGCATTACTTCTGGGTGGTAGCGAAAACCGGCAGCATCGTGCGCGCGTGCGAGCAGTTGAACCTGACCCCACAGACCATCAGCGGGCAGATCTCCCTGTTCGAGCAGACCTATAACATCAAGCTGTTTCGCCGCGTCGGACGACAGCTGGAACTGACCGAGGCCGGCCGCCAGACCTTGCCCTACGCCGAACACATGTTCCAGTTGGGCGGTGAGCTGGAATTGATGCTGCGAGCCCAGCCCAACGAGCAGCAAACCCTGTTTCGGGTCGGGGTGGCGGATGTGGTGCCCAAATCCATTGTCTACCGGCTGCTGGCGCCGACCATGGAGTTGAGTGAGCCGCTGCGCATCACCTGCCGCGAGGACAAGCTCGAACGGTTGCTGGCGGACCTGGCGATCCAGCGTCTGGACCTGGTGATTTCCGACAGCCCGATGCCAACTCACCTGGACATCAAGGGCTACAGCCAGAAGCTGGGGGAATGCGGGATCAGCTTTTTCGCCACCGCCGCGCTGGCCGAACGCTACGGGCCGGATTTTCCCCATGGCCTGCATGACGCTCCGCTGCTGATTCCCGGGCCGGAAACTGTCGTGCGCAGCCGCTTGCAGCGCTGGTTCGCCGAGCAACAGATCCAGCCGCGCATCATCGGCGAGTTCGACGACAGCGCATTGATGCAGGCCTTCGGTCAATCAGGCAGCGGGATTTTCATCGGCCCAAGCGTGATCGCCGAAGAGGTCAAGCGCCAATGCGGCGTAGAGGTGATTGGCCAGACCGATGCGGTGAGCGAATCCTTCTACGCCATTTCCGTGGAGCGCAAGGTCAGCCACCCTGGCATCGTCGCGATTGCCGAAGGCGCGCGTCGCGAGTTGTTCAGCGCTTAGCAGGTGACACGAGGTTTGAAGGTCATCAAAAGCAACGCCAGCAGGATCGATACGAAGATGAACCCGGCCGCCGCAAACCCGACACTGCCCAGGCCCAGGGTATCGATGACCCGGCCACCGACCATCGCCCCCAAGCCAATCCCCAGGTTGGCCCCGGCAATGTTCAACGAAGCGGCAAAGGCCGGGGCCTGCGGGGCCGCCTTCATCAGCCGCACATGGCTGACCAGGAACAAGGCCGCCTGGGTCACGCCCCAAATGCCCATCGCCGCCGCCAGCGCGAGAGGCGAATGAATGCTCGGCACCAACGCCACCATGCCGCCGATCAGGAACAGGCAGAACACCATCGACGCAATCAACGGATGCCGGTCCACCGCCCGGCCGCCCAGGGAGTTGCCCAGCAGCCCGACGGCGCCGAAGCCCATCAGGCACCACCCCACCAGGGTGCCATCGAACCCGGCGAGGCGTTCGAGGATGTCCGCCAGATAGGTGTAGGCGGTGAACATGCCGCTGAACACCAGGATCGATAACAGCACATGCCCTTGCATCAACGGGCTGCGCAGGATCTTGAATTGCGAACGAAAGCTCACCTGATGCTGGTGCAGGTTGGTTTTCGGCAAGTAGATAAACAGCAGCAACGCCTTGGCGAAGGCGATGACTGCCAGGATCGCAAACGCGCTGCGCCAGCCAAACGCATCGGAAATCAACGTGCCCACGGGAATGCCGAACACCGTGGCACAGACGATGCCGAAGCCGATCCGGGCAATGGCCCGCCCGGCCAACTGGGGCCCGACAATGTCCACCGCCGTTTCGCTGGCCAGCGCCCAGAACACCGGCAGGCCCAGGGCCGGAATCAACCGGGCAACGGCCATCACCCAGATGTTGGGGGCGAAGGCAGCGAGCATGTTGGCCAGGCCGAACATCACCAGCACGCTGATAAACAACTTGCGCCGCTCGAAGCGGGCGAACCAGGCCGTCAGGAATGGTCCGAACGCCGCCACGGTAAACGCGAACAATGTCACCAGCAGCCCGGCCTGGGGAATGCTGACGTGCAGGTCGCGGGCGATGGAAGGTAACAGGCCAACGATGACGAATTCCGTGGTCAGCACGGTAAAACCGGCGGCCGACAACAGGAAAATGGGTAACAACATGCAGAACTCCGGCAAAACGACGACACCAGCGTCAGCCCAAGGGCTCGCTGGCGGATATAGAAAGGTGATGACGGCAAGCCTAACAGAATGCGTTCACCAGACAAAACGCGCTTGAACACCCGAGTGACGGATCGTCACAGGTCCGTCAGATTTTTCATCGGGCTGTGATAAAGTCCGCGGCCTGCAAACGCCGTACTTTCTCTCGGTCCGCTCATGTGGCCTGCCCGCTTGTTGCCCTGACTCGTCGACCGTCGCACACAATAAAATCAGAGATGCCGCTATGACAGCTTCGTCCGTTACCCCTATGCAACGCCTCAAACGCACCAGCCTGGTGACGCAAATCATCATCGGTCTGATCGCCGGTATCGTCCTGGCATGGCTGGCGCCCGACCTGGCCAAGTCCACCGAATTCATCGGCAAGGTCTTCGTGTCCGCGCTCAAGGCCGTGGCACCGATCCTGGTGTTCGTGCTGGTCATGGCCTCGATCGCCAACCACAAGCATGGCCAGCAAACCCATATCCGGCCGATTCTGTTCCTCTACCTGCTGGGCACTTTCGCCGCGGCGGTGGTCGCGGTGGTTGCCAGTACGCTGTTTCCATCCAGCCTCGTGCTGTCGACCCAAGACGTCGCGATCACGGCACCTGGCGGCATCAGCGAGGTGCTGCAAAGCCTGCTGCTGAGCGTGGTGGACAACCCGGTCCGGGCCCTGCTCAACGGTAATTTCATCGGCATTCTGGCCTGGGCCATCGGCATGGGCGTCGCCATTCGTCATGCCGGCCAGACCACCCGTACCGTGCTCGAAGACCTGTCCCACGGCGTGACTGTCATCGTGCGCGTGGTGATCCGCTTCGCACCGCTGGGGATCTTCGGGCTGGTCGCCTCGACGCTGTCCACCTCCGGCTTCGGCGCGCTGCTCGGTTACCTGCACCTGCTCACCGTGCTGATCGGCTGCATGCTGTTCGTGGCGTTGGTGGTCAACCCACTGATCGTATTCTGGAAACTGCGTCGCAACCCCTATCCGCTGGTATTCACCTGCCTGCGCGAGAGTGGCATCACGGCGTTTTTCACCCGCAGCTCGGCGGCGAACATTCCGGTGAACCTGGAACTGAGCAAACGCCTGGGCCTGCACGAGGACACCTATTCGGTGTCGATCCCGCTGGGCGCGACCATCAACATGGCAGGCGCCGCCATTACCATCACCGTGCTGGCCCTGGCGGCCGTGCATACCCTGGGTATTGCAGTGGATATGCCAACGGCTGTGCTGTTGAGCATTGTGGCAGCCGTTAGCGCATGCGGCGCCTCCGGGGTGGCCGGCGGTTCGCTGCTGCTGATTCCCCTGGCGTGCAGCCTGTTTGGCATTCCCAGCGAAATCGCCATGCAAGTGGTCGCGGTAGGTTTCATCATCGGCGTCCTGCAGGACTCGGCGGAGACGGCGCTGAACTCGTCTACGGATGTGCTGTTCACGGCGGCGGCATGCCTGGGTGAGGAAGAGAAGCTCGCGCGTACGGCGTAACAACTGCGGTGGCTATTGGATTGTTATCGCGAGCAAGCTCGCGATAGCGGTGGCACATCGGCCAAGGATGTGCCAGACAGCCACAAAAAAGCCCGGGAACGGCCCACACCGTCCCGGGCTTTTTCATGCCTGCGGGGTTAGAACGCGCCCATGTAGTCGCGCTTGCCCACTTCCACGCCATTGTGGCGCAGCAAGGCGTAGGCGGTGGTGACGTGGAAGAAGAACTGCGGCAGGCCGTAGGTCAGCAGGTAGTTCTGGCCGCTGAAGCGCTTTTCCTTCGGCGTGCCTGGACGGGTAACGATTTCGATGCCTTCCTTGCCATCGATCTGCTCAGGGCGGATGCCGTCGATGAAAGCCAGGACCTTGGCGATCAAGGCTTGCAGCTCGGCGAACGTGGTCTCGCTGTCGTCATACTTCGGCACTTCGATCTCGGCCAGGCGTGCAGACACACCTTTGGCGAAGTCCACCGCGATCTGCACCTGGCGCACCAGCGGGAACATGTCCGGGTACAGGCGAGCTTGCAGGAAGGCGTTCGGGTCGATGTTCTTCGCGGTGGCGTGGGCTTCGGCCTTGTTCAGAACGTCGCTCAACGCGTTGAGCATCTGCTTGAAAACCGGGACGGAAGCGGCGTACAGGGAAATAGTCATGGCGATCTCTTGCAGGTGACAGGAAAGAATCAATCAAACGGCTGCGATTATAGCCACGGCGTGTTGCACGGCTTGTCTTTTATTGCGCAAGGATTAGGCTAGGCGGCTTCCACAGCATAGGGAACGCGCGATGAGCATCGAAGAACAACACCAGGCTGAAGAACCGCGGCTCAATAGCACGGAAATCCGCATCCTCGGCGCGCTGGTCGAGAAGCAGGCCACCAACCCCGAGACCTACCCGCTGACCCTCAACGCCCTGGTACTGGCCTGCAACCAGAAAACCAGCCGCGAACCGGTGATGAACCTCAATCCGGGCCAGGTCGGCCAGAGCCTGCGGGCACTGGAAGGTCGCGGCTTTACCAAACTGGTGATGGGCAGCCGCGCCGACCGCTGGGAGCATCGGGTCGACAAAGCCCTGGAGCTGGTACCCGCCCAGGTGGTCCTGATGGGCCTGCTGTTCCTGCGTGGTCCGCAAACGGTCAATGAGCTACTGACCCGTAGCGGGCGGATGCACGACTTCGAAGACGCCGAACAAGTGGTGCACCAACTTGAACGCCTGATCGCCCGTGGGCTGGCACTGCTGGTGCCACGCCAGGCCGGCCAGCGCGAAGACCGCTATGTGCACGCCATGGGCGACCCGGCGGACATCGAAGCGATTCTCGCCGCCCGCCAGCACCCGGTGGAGCGCGGTGCCGGCAGCGGTGTCTCGCTCGAACGCATCGAAGAACTCGAAGCCCGGATCGCGGCCCTGGAAGAACGCCTGGCGCGGCTGGAATAATTGCTGGAATCGCCAGTAGCGCTGTGTAGGAGCTGTCGAGAGCAACGAGGCTGCGATCTTGTTCCAGACAATTGAGTCGAGAGCGAAAGATCAAAATCAAAAGATCGTCCGAACGCGGCCCGAGCCTTCGACAGCTGCTACATGGACCGGGCGAAGGCCACGGCTTTTTCAAATTGCTCCAGGTTGGGCCGCACGCCGGTGTACAGCACGAACTGTTCCAAGGCCTGGATCGCAATGACTTCCAGCCCGGTGATGACCCGTTTGCCTTCGGCCCGGGCGCGCACGATCAGTGGCGTTTCCGACGGGATCGCCACGACATCGAACACGGTCTCGGCCGTGGCGATGATCTGGGGCTCAAACGCCAACTGGTCGGCCTCCGGGCCGCCAGTCATGCCGATCGGCGTGACGTTGATCAGCATCTGTGGCCGTCGGGTACCCAGGTCAGCTTGCCATTCATACCCCAGGGACTCGGCCAGGGCCTGCCCGGCGGCTTCATTGCGGGCAACGATCAGCCCGTTCTTGTAGCCGCCATCGCGCAAGGCACTGGCCACAGCCTTGGCCATGCCGCCGCTGCCGCGCAGGGCAAAGGTCGATTCCTTGGGCACGGCGTGGCTTTGCAACAACTGGGCGATAGCGATGTAGTCGGTGTTGTAGGCCTTCAGATGGCCGTTGGTATTGACGATGGTGTTGATGGACTGGATCGCGGCGGCGGAAGGGTCCAGCTCGTCCACCAGGGCAATGCAGGCTTCCTTGAACGGCATCGACACGCCGCATCCACGAATACCCAGGGCGCGGATACCGCCCACGGCGCCAGGCAGGTCCTGGCTGCTGAACGCCTTGTAATAGAAATTCAGGCCCAATTGTTCATACAGGTGATTATGAAAGCGCAGGCCGAAGTTTCCGGGACGCCCCGATAGCGACATGCACAATTGGGTGTCTTTGTTGGGATTGATCTGCATGCGTGTCTCCTTGCAATTCACTTTCGGACAGACGGAATCACCGCTGCGAAGGCTTTATTCGATGATGATACCGCCAGCCCCAGCCAGGTCTAAGGCGCCTGGATAACGCGGTGCGGTAAAGAAAAGCGCTACAGACCTTACACAATATTTACCCAACGGCGCCGCAAATCCTGAGAAAATCGTTGTCAGAGCAAGTATCCCCGCGACCCTCATCGGGTCTGTTGCAGGCCACAAGCGTCGGGGCCGAAACGAGGAACAGCCATGAATCGTAAACTTCCCATCATCGCCCTGCTCATGGGGGCACTCGCGGTCACCGGCCAGGCATCCGCCCACGGTCGTGGTGGTTGGGAGGGGCCCGCAGTGTTTGGCGCCATTGTCGGTTCGGCCATCGTTGGCTCGGCCCTCATCAACCGTGATCGTCCGGTGTATGTGCAGCAACCGGTCTACGTCCAGCCACAGCCGGTCTATGTGCAACAACCACCGCCGGTCTATTACCAGCCACAGCCGGTTTACGTGGAGCGGCCGATCTACTATCGCCCAGCGCCGGTGTATTACGGGCCACCACGAGGCTACTACTATGGCCCGCCTCGTGGTCATTACGGTCGCTGGTAATCAGCCTCCCGCGTGCTACAAAAAAGCCTGTGATCAATGATCACAGGCTTTTTTGTATTCGCTGGCTAACCCTGTGGCGAGGGCGCCTGCTCCTGGTCTACGCCGTAGAAGCTATGTAGGAGCTATGTAGGAGCTGTTGAGTGCAACGAGGCTGCGATCTTTCCCCAGACACTTGAATCTCAAGCGAAAGATCAAGATCAAGATCAAGATCAAGATCAAAAGATCGCAGGCTTCGCCAGCTCCTACAGAGCCCAGCGGGACCAAGCTCCCCTCGCCACGGTGTACTCGTCAGACGTGCTCGCTGCTTTTGAGTCGTACCGGCGCATGCTCCGCCGCCCCGTGAACAGGCTCAGCCACCACGGGAATCTCGTTGCCATCGCAGTCGTGCAGCTTGCCATCGCTGAAGTAATCACCTTCACGCAGCGCAGCCAGGTCCTGGTAGCGCAGCACCCGCTCGGTGCCAGCGGCAAAAACCGATTGCTGGTCGGAGTTGCCCGCGGTGAAGTGGTTGAACGCCAGGTTCAGCGTGATCGCCATGATTGCCGAAGAACTGATGCCCGAATGAAAGATGGTCGCAAACCAGCTCGGGAAGTGGTCATAGAAGTTCGGTGCGGCGATAGGAATCATGCCAAAGCCAATGGAGGTGGCGACGATGATCAGGTTGACGTTGTTGCGGTAATCGACCTTCGACAGCGTGCGAATACCACTGGCAGCCACCGTACCGAACAGCACGATGCCGGCACCGCCCAGTACCGAGGTCGGCACCGCCGCGATCACCCGGCCCATGAACGGTAGCAGGCCGAGCACCACCAGGAATACCCCGCCAGTCGCCACTACGAAACGGCTCTTGATCCCGGTCACCGCCACCAGCCCGACGTTCTGGGCAAAGGCACTCTGGGTAAAGGAGCCGAAGATCGGCGCGATCATGCTCGACAGCATGTCGGCCCGCAAACCGTTGCCCAGACGCCTGGAGTCGACTTTGGTGTCGATGATCTCGCCCACGGCCAGGATGTCGGCGGAGGTTTCCACCAGGGTCACCATGATCACAATGCACATCGACAGGATCGCGGCGATGTGGAAAGTCGGCATACCGAAATGGAACGGTGTCGGGAAGCCGAACATCGGGCCTTGGCTGACCGATGAGAAGTCCGCCATGCCGAGGAACACGGCGATGACAGTACCAATGACCATCGCCAACAAAATCGACAACCGCGAGATGGTTGCATTGCCCATTTTGCTCAGCACAAGCACCAGCACCAGGGTCACCGCGGCCAGGCCGATATTGGCCATGCTGCCGAAATCAGCGGCGTGGCTGTTACCTCCCATGGCCCATCGCGCCGCCACCGGCATCAGGGTCAGGCCGATGGTGGTGATCACGATGCCAGTGACCAGTGGCGGAAAGAACCGGGTGATGCGGGAAAACACCGGGGTGATCAGCAGACCAATCAGGGACGCGGCGATCACCGCGCCGAGGATGGCTTGAAAGCCGCCCTCCCCGCCGCTGCCGACAATCGCCACCATGGTCGCGACGCCCGAGAACGATACGCCCTGCACCAAGGGTAACTGGCAGCCGAAAAACGGCAGGCCGAGGGTTTGCAGCAACGTTGCCAGGCCCCCCGCGAACAATGACGCGGCAATCAACAGACCGATGTCCGCGGGCGAGAGCCCGGCCGCCTGGCCGATGATCAATGGCACGGCGACGATGCCACCGTACATGGTCAACACATGTTGCAGGCCGTAAGCCATATTCGCGCCGACGCCAAGGTTTTCGTCCTCGGGCCGTGGGAGTGAAACATGGGGCGTTTTCATGGTTCGGGGATTCCCTGTTTTTTGTTATGGGCACACTGTATTCAAAACTCAGGACAAATGTCCATAGAGTTGTATACAACTTGTTGCCATTCGCAGGAACAGGATCCCCCGGCCAACTGTTTTCTATGCCTGGAGCAACCCCACGATCGCCAGCTGCAACAGCTCGCGCGGCGGTACGCGCAAGCCAAATTCTTGTTCCAGCAAGTCGATCAACTCATCGGTGTCGGTGATCAACCGGCGCTCGCTTTCCTGCCCCATCCGGTGCACCGCATAGCTGTTGCCGTTCAGGGTCTTGCGCAGCCCATCGCCGGTGCGGGCGACCATCAACCGCCCCATGAACGGGGACTCCGGGTGGCTGCTGACGTACCAATTACCGAGGGTGTAGTCGATGTCTTCCTGGCGTTGCAGATCGAACAAGTACATCGGCCGCCATTCGTCGGCGACGTTGGCGCGCAACAGGTAACCGTCCGCATGGGTATCGATGCGGTACGGCTCATGGGGCGTGACTTGTGCTTCACGGCTGTCCAGCAGCAACGGCGCAGTGGGCACCATGCCACCAAAGCCGACGTCGGTGATGTAGCGCACACCGTCGAACGTCACCAGGCTCAACCGATGGGTTCGGGCAGCCCAGGTGCCTTCGGGCGCGTTCATCACCACGCGCCCGGTGATGCCGCGAGCGTCGAAACCCAGCGCCTGCAACAACGCCAGGAACAATTGGTTGAGTTCATAGCAATAGCCGCCGCGCCCTTGTTCGAAAATTTTTCGTTCGACCGATTCAAGATCGATGGGCACGGGTTGACGCAGCAACGTCGACAGGGTTTCAAAAGGGAATTCGGCGGTATGGCGCTGCTGCAGTTGACGCAACGTGTCGAGGGTCGGCGCTGGGGGGGCGTCGAAACCCAGGCGCCGCAGATAGCGGGCCGTGTCGCTCAGTTGGGGATGACTCATGAGGGGTGTCCTTTTCCAGGGTCGGCGCTGCGCTCACGACAAGCGCACGGCTATTGGCCGCCAGATATAAGGCATTCCCCTCACAGAGACAACAATCGACCGAGATGCCTCGCCTGGTCACCGCCGCTTGCGTGACGCCAGCCGGATCCACGTAGGCGCATGGTCGCTGGGGTGGGGTTGGTTCCGGACCCAGGCGTCCACACCGGCCTCGCTCAGGTAGGCGCTGGCCACCGGGTTGAGCAGCAGGTGATCGATGCGCAGCCCGGAGTTTTTCTGCCAGTGCTGGCGAAAGTAATCCCAGAAGGTGTAGATCCGCTCGTCCGGATACAGGTGGCGCAACGAATCGGTCCAGCCCTGGTCCAGCAGCCGCTGATAGCACGCGCGGCTTTCGGGCTGTAACAGCGCATCCTTGAGCCAGGAGCGCGGGTTGTAGATGTCCATGTCGGTGGGCACCACATTGTAGTCACCGGCCAGCACCACGGGATGATCACTGGCCTGCAACCCTTGGGCGTATTCAATGAGCCGTTCGAACCACGCCAGCTTGTAGTCGAACTTCGGCCCCGGTTGGGGGTTGCCGTTGGGCAGGTACAGGCAGCCCACCAGCACGCCATGCACCGCCGCCTCCAGATAGCGACTGTGACTGTCATCCTCCCCGCCGGGCAGGCCTCGGCGGCTCTCCAGCGGCTGCGCGTCACGGGCCAGGATCGCGACACCGTTCCAGGACGCCTGTCCATGCCAGATCGCCCCATACCCCACCGACTCCAGCTCCGCCGCCGGGAAATCCTTGTCCACGGCCTTGAGCTCCTGCAAGCAGGCAATGTCGGGCTTTTCCCGCTCCAACCAATCCAGCAGGTTGGGCAGCCGGGCCCGGATGCCATTGATGTTGAAGGTCGCGATCCGAAGGTTTTTCATAGCGCCAGAACTCGAAAGGCCAAGTCACAGTTGAGACCGACAAACGGGCTGGGTGGTTGCAACAGGTTTTCAGGAACCCGTTTTCGACAAGGGCTGGCCTTTCTCCAACAAGCGCGCAAAGGCTTGCTTGTCGATCGGCCGGCTGAGGAAATAACCCTGCACTTCGTGGCATTGGTCCGAGCCCAATGAACCGAGCTGGGCCAGGGTCTCCACGCCCTCGGCAGTCACAGTCAGCCCCATGGCCTTGCCCAGGTTGATGATCGCTTGTACCACGGCGCGGTCGTTGCTGCTGTTGCTCATCGAAGCAATGAAGCGCTTGTCGATCTTGATGCCATCGAATGGATAGGTGCGCAGATAACCGAGGGACGAATAACCGGTACCGAAATCGTCCATGTTCAAGCGCACGCCCAGCTCCTTGAGGGCATTCATGACCTGCAGAGCGCCATCAACGTCATTGAGCATCACGTTTTCAGTGATCTCCAGTTCCAGGCGACTCGCCGGGAAACGGGTTTCGACCAACACCTGTCGCACATCCTCCACGACATCGCTGCGCTCGAACTGCGCCGGTGACAGATTCACCGAGACCATCAATTGTCCCGGCCAGGTCAGTGCGGTTTCGCAGGCCTCGCGCAATACCCATCGCGAAAGCGGGACAATCAGGTCGGTTTGCTCGGCCAATGGGATGAAGGCGTCGGGGCTCAACAAGCCTTGGGTCGGATGCTGCCAGCGAACCAACGCCTCGACCGCCACGATCTCCCGACCATCGACGGTGTAGCGCGGCTGGAAATGCAGGACGAATTCGTTTTTCTTCACAGCCTGGCGCAGGTCGCTTTCCAGTTGGCGCCGGTGCTGGATCTGATCGTTCATCTGCGAGGCGAAATAGCACCAGGTTTTCTTGCCCTCGGACTTGGCCTGGTACAAGGCAATGTCAGCGCAGCGGATCAGTTCTCCGGGCACATAACCCTGGCGACGGCTGACAGCGATACCAATGCTGGCGCCGATGTGCAACGAATGGGTTTCGTAGAGGATCGGCTGCTGCAGGCTGTCGATCAGCCGCTCACAGAATCGATCGATCTCAGTGGTGTGCTCCATCCCGTTGAGCACCAACACGAACTCGTCTCCCCCCAGGCGCGCCACCAGGTCTTGCTCACGGGTGCAGTCGCGCAGTCGCTGGGCCACTTCCAGCAGCACCGCGTCGCCGGCCGGGTGGCCGAGGGAGTCGTTGATCGGCTTGAAGTTGTCCAGGTCGACCATCAGCAAGGTCAGCGGCGCGGAATGCTCCTTGGCCACCAGCGCATCATCCAGGTGCCGCGCCAACTTGTTACGGTTCGGCAGGCCGGTCAGCGCATCGTGCATCGACAGATGCTGGACCTGGGCATGGGCCGCCACTTCATCGGTGATGTCGCTGGCGGTGCCGCGATAGCCCACCACCTCGGTCTTGTTGTAGATCGGGCGTGCCGATACACGGCAGAAGCGCAATTGCCCGGAGTAATCGCGGTAGGAACAGCGCAAGTTGCTGTTGTTCTGTTCCTCCGTCAACTTGCCCAGCCAGCGGGCAATCGGCGTGGTGTCGCAATACAGCAGTTGCTCGATGTCCTGCCCCAGCCATTGCTGGTCGGAAAAACCGGTGACCGTATTGAAACGCCCCGACAGATAAGTGATGCGTTGCTGGCCGTCGATTTCCCATATCCAGTCGGAGGCCGCCTCGGCCACGGCCCGGAAGCGCTCTTCGCTGGCCTCGAGGGCATGCGCCGACTGTTCCAGGCTGTCGTAACTGGCGTCCACATGCCGTGCCGTGCGCAATGCATAGCGAAAAAAGTAGGCAGTCAGCAGTGCCAGAATCAGCAATGCACCACCCAACGGCGGCACCAGGGACCAGAGCAATTGCTGGCCCGGTCGCTCCAGGCGCGACACCAGACTAAAGCCAGTACTGTCCAGCGGCACCGCCGGCTGGCCGGGCTCAAGCGCGGTGTCTTTCTTGAGATTCAAGTCGGTGAGGCCATAACTCTTGCCCAGCTTGCGCAGCTTGACGGGCGTCAGTTGGTCGACGAACAGCAGGACCGAGGTGCCTTTGGACTCGACCTGGGGCCGTTCGTCGTTGGGCAGAATCACCGAAGCCGTGACGATGGCCGGCCAGCCCTCGAACAACGTGTAGCGGATCGTCGACTTTGTCAGGTCAGGCTGCGCCTGGAGCTGGTCCACCAGGTCCGTCAGCGGCGCATTCATATAAACCGCAGCTTCATCCTGGACATTGCGCCCGCGCACCACGGCATATTTGGTGCGTTGCCGATCAATGACAAACACACCCTCGTATTCATCATTGGTGAACAGGGTCTTGCCCATGTTCTGTTCGGCGTAGGCCCATTGCACGTCGACCTCGCCGTTGAGGTGGTCGTAGGCCGTGGTCCAATAGGCGTAACTGGCGATGTAGTTTTTTGAGGCGGTGATGCGATTCTCGAGGGCGCGCTCGATATAGAAATGCGTCTTGCGCACATCCTCGGCGTCCAGCTTTTGCGCAATATTGAACAATGCGGCAACCGCCACCAGGACGCCCAGGACAAACATCGCCCCGAGCGCCACGACCAGGCGACGGGTAATCGGTGTGTGACGCGCAGTGTTCGAAGGGCTATCGGCAGTGGAATCCATTGACCTGCTCCTATCCTGTCAACGCTGGCTTCGGTGTCGAGAACGGTGAGATCCAGAGCCAGTCGTGTTCCCAACCTTAGCACCCGCTACCTGATCGGTTGGCGAGCCCACGGCTTTTTGCGAAAGAACCTACGCACCTCGTGTATGCCGCCAGCGCAGTGTCTGAACAATGGACCGTGACACGTTGCCGATGATTCCAACCGATCTTCAACGATCCGAGCGCGCCAGCGTATCGAGCCCACTTTCCGTCGATAACACCGCCACACGGTTGCGGCCGCTGTGCTTGGCCTGGTAAAGCGCCGCATCGGCCCGCTGGATGAAGACCTCGATGCTGTCCAGGCTGCTGGGCACAAAGGCATAGCAGCCCAGGCTCACCGTGAGGTAGCCGGTCGGGGAACCGGAATGGGTGATGTGCTTGTCGATGACGCTGCGGCGGATCTGCTCGGCCAACGCCATGGCCCCCGAAATATTGGTATCGGGCAACAGGACCGCAAACTCTTCGCCGCCATAACGCACCGCCAGATCGGCCTTGCGATGACAGCAGCTCTTGAGCACCTTGGCCACTTCCGCCAGGCAATGATCGCCTGCCACGTGCCCATAGGCGTCGTTGTAGCGCTTGAAGCAATCGATATCGAGCATGATCAGGCTCAAGGGGCTGCGCTGACGAGCCCCCCGGCCGAACTCAATGTCCAGGGCCCGTTCGAACAGACGCCGGTTCGCCAGCCCGGTGAGGCTGTCATGGGTGGCAATCAGCTCCAACGCTTCTTGAGCCTTGCGCAAGTCTGCCTCGATCCGTTCGCTGGTACGTACCTGGCGCACGAATACCCAGCCGAACAAGCAAATGCCCAGCACCACCAGGCCGACAATGAGGCTGGATTGGAAAGCCCTGTCATGCCACCCCGCCAGGATCGCATCTTCAGACATCGCGGCAGTGACCACCAGCGGATAAGCCTGCAGATGTTGGTGCCCATACAGCCTGACGACACCGTCGAAGGCCGAACGAATGAGTGCATCGCCAGACATCCCGCTGGCCAGGGCATGGTTGTAAATACTTTCCTGGGCCAAGGGGTGACCGATCCGCCCCTCATCGAAGGGGCGATGGGCCAAGAGTGTCCCGTCAGACAAAGCCAGGGCCATCTCGCCTTGCTCATCCAGGCTGAAGCTTTTGAAGAATCGGTCGAAGTACGACATTTTGATGCCGGCCATCAACACGCCTTGGAAGTGGCCATCCTGATCATTCAAACGCCGGGAAACGGGAATGATCCATTCGCCGTTTTGCCGGCTGCGGATCGCCGGGCCGATATGGGCGACCAAGGAGGCATTCTGTTGATGGAAAGCAAAATACTCCCGATCCGCCACCCCCGCGCCCCTGTGCAGGTCGTCAAAGGAGGTCACCACCCAGTGACCGTGCTTGTCGAACAGGAACAGGCCATGCAATTGCTCAAGCGATTGCACACGTCGGGCAAAGGTTTGCTGCAAGCGCGGCTGTACGGCGGGGCCGAGGCCATCTATTTGGATCCAATCTGCCAGACTGGCCAACACCAGATCAGCCTGGAGGAAGGTGTCCTGGGCCTGCTGGGCCATGGCCCGGGTCAGGGTCGCCGAAGCGACGCGGGCCGACTCCAGGTCGTGACTGCGCGACTGCTGCAGTTGCAGGTAAAGCAAACCGCACAGGCACAGGCACACCGCCGCGATAAACGTCACCGCTGCCTTGAGCAACGGCAGGCGCTTCAAGGCACCACCCGGGACATGGAAAGGATCGAAAATAGGGATAGGCAAGCGAATTCCTGAAGGGGGCAAAACATGAGCGAATTCGCTCAAAGCCCCTAATATTCGTGAGCTTAGCCTACCGCTTGTGAGGCGGCAATTTGCCTATGCAGCAGAGCCGATGGGTGGCTGCAGTGGATCCAAAAACCCGCCCAGGAGCCAACAAAAATACCCTCATCAGAACGATGAAATTACCCATGTAGGAGCTGCCGAAGGCTGCGATCTTTTGATCTGATCTGATCTTTCACTTGGGATTCAAGTGTCTGGGGAAAGATCGCAGCCTCGTTGCACTCGACAGCTCCTACACAGCTCCTACACAACTCCTACACAACTCCTACACAGCTCCTACAGCGCAGCCGAGCGGGAGCCAGGTCCCTCGGCCACGGGTCAGGTTATGGCCCTCACCGTACCGGCGGCACCCGGATCTCCCCGGCTCGGCATTGTGTCCTGACGCCCCTGCCACACGCGGCGAACTCTAAATCCTTGTCCATGCACACCCGCACTTCCGACAGTTGCGGCCCGCTGCAAATCACCGCAATGCCGTCAGGCCCGATGCCTGGATTGCTTTGGCGAAACAACCGGACAATTTCATCCGCCTGGAAATAATACGAGGAATTGAACGGCTGCAACTGCGATGGAATTTTCACCGCGCCCAAGGCTTTGTCGGCAACCTCCAGGTAGCCCATGGCGCCCAAGCCGCTGCAAGTGCCGTGTTTGTACCACTCATGCGCCATCAACTTGCGAGTAGGAAACAAGGCCAACCCCTTCTTCTGCTCCGCCGCCGTCAACGGCACCTGGGGCGCACAGGATTGCGGCCAGCCGCCGCGGGTGTATTGCGGCCAGAGGCCATGGAGCACAAAGCCGTAGCCTTTGCCGGAACACTGCGCATCCGCCTGGTGAGTCAGGCAGAACGTCGGTGACCAGGACAGCGCCAGCAAATAGTAGTCGAACACCCCGGCCACGGATTGCGCCCGTGCGTCACCGGACTGGCGGGCATTGGCCGCGCCCATGGAACCCAATGCCAGTACGATCAGCACGACAATGGCAAGACGTTGTTTCATTGACCCACTCCTTGGGGCGATTGTGCGAAAGCGCAATGATCCGGCGATGATTGTTTCAACCTTGTGTTTCAACTGTTTGAAGGGCTGTTTTTTACAAGCAAACCTTTTTACAAGCAAACCTTGCCGGGGGGCTATCCAAATTGCGTAACGCCCCATACCGTAGATCGCCTTTGACTTCTACGTGCCCCGTCCCCCATGAGCAAACCGACCCCAACCGACGACGAACAGCCCCTGACCAGACCCGTCGCCGTCAGCCTGCGCGTGGCTTTCTGGTTCTGGCTCAAATTGGGCTTCATCAGCTTCGGCGGCCCTGCGGGGCAGATCTCGATCATGCATCAGGAGCTGGTAGAGCGCCGACGCTGGATTTCCGAGCGACGATTCCTGCATGCGCTTAATTACTGCATGTTGCTGCCGGGGCCAGAGGCCCAGCAACTGGCCACGTACCTGGGTTGGCTGATGCACCGAAGCTGGGGCGGGGTGATCGCCGGGGCGCTGTTCGTGCTGCCTTCGCTGTTCATTCTCATCGCATTGTCCTGGCTGTACGTCGCCTTTGGCGAAGTGCCGGTCGTGGCGGGCATTTTCTATGGCATCAAGCCGGCCGTGACGGCAATCGTCGTGCATGCCGCCCACCGGATCGGTTCCCGCGCACTCAAGAACAATTGGCTGTGGGCGATCGCCGCAGCGTCGTTCACCGCAATATTTGCCTTCAACGTGCCCTTTCCGCTGATCGTGCTGGGTGCCGCCCTCATCGGTTACCTGGGCGGTCGCTGGATACCGGAAAAATTCAGCCTGGGCGGCCATGATGGCAAGCACCAATCCTTCGGCCCGGCATTAATCGACGATGACACCCCACCCCCGGACCACGTCCGGTTCAGCACCTTCAGGCTCGCCCGGCTGGCGATCATCGGCGTCCTGTTGTGGACATTGCCAATGGGCCTGCTGACCGCGGTGTTCGGCTGGGAAGGCACGCTGACGCAAATGGCCTGGTTCTTCACCAAGGCTGCATTGTTGACGTTCGGCGGCGCCTATGCGGTTTTGCCCTACGTGTACCAGGGTGCCGTCGGACACTTCGGCTGGCTGACGCCGGCACAGATGATCGACGGCCTGGCCCTGGGCGAAACCACCCCCGGGCCGCTGATCATGGTCGTGGCCTTCGTCGGTTTCGTCGGAGGCTACGTGATGCAGGTGTTTGGTCCCGAACAGGCCTTTCTCGCCGGGGCCGTCGCGGCCACGCTGGTGACCTGGTTCACGTTCCTGCCCTCGTTCCTGTTCATCCTCGCCGGCGGCCCGCTGGTGGAATCGACGCACAACATGCTGAAATTCACCGCGCCACTGACGGCGATCACCGCGGCGGTGGTCGGGGTGATCCTCAACCTGGCGTGCTTCTTCGGTTACCACGTACTCTGGCCCAACGGTTTTGCCGGTGCTCTGGACTGGCCGTCGGCAATCATCGCCATCGGGGCGGCCGTTGCGCTGTTTCGCTACAAGCTGGGGGTGATCCAGGTGTTGCTGGCGTGCGGGCTGGCTGGGCTGGCGGTGCACCTGCTGCGCTAGACGAGGCGTTTGCTCAGGTACGTCGCAGAAGCCGGGCACAAGGTTTTGAATTGGGCCGTCGCACTGATCGAAGCAGGCGCCAGCGAGCGGTCCTGTGCCTGATAGCCCTGGCCGGTAAAAAACACGGCGGCGCTGTCGGTCAGCAGATGGAGCTGCTCTACACCCTCACGTTTGGCAAACGCTTCGATAGCGGCCAGCACCGCCGAGCCAGCGCCCTTCCCCCGCTGCCCCTCAAGAACAACCAGTGAGCGCAGCAACCGGTCAGCCCCCTCCCCCTCGATGCCACCAAACGCCACAACAACATCTTGGTGGCTGAAGCTGAAGAACTGTCGACCGGGATACGTCAGGTCGTCCACGGGAAGACCGGCCAGGGTGAGCGCATCGCGCAACGGTCCCAGGTCGTTATTGCTCAGTGTTGTCATGCGCATGGTTGGTGCTCGGTCCTGTGTCCTGTCCTGATCATCGGGGCATTCCCGAATTTGGTTACAACTCACGGGGTGAATCGGAAGGTGAAGTTCAATAGGATTGCTCAAAAGTAAGCCACTGGCGTACATTAGCAATGATTTTTATTGAAACTCCAATTTTTACCCGGCGAGTCAAAGAACTGATGGATGACGATGATTTCGCTGTCCTACAGAAACTATTGGTGTGCAACCCCTCCGCTGGTGATGTTATGGAAGCCACCGGGGGGATCCGAAAGATCCGCATCGCAGCCAAAGGCCATGGCAAACGGGGTGGGGCCAGGGTGATCTACTACCACTTCGTCCATGCTTCGCGGATCGCGCTGTTGATGATATACCCGAAAAATGAACAGCAAGATTTGACTGTCGATCAACGCAAAGCATTAAAAATGATTGTCGAGCACTGGAGATAACCATGAGCAAATTTTTCGATGAGCTGATGGAAAGCGTACAACAGATGGATGAAATCGTTCGAGGCGAGCGCCAGCCGTCCCGGGAGTTCATCGTCGATGCGCTGCAGGTGAAAGAAATACGCAAGGCTACCGGCCTGACCCAAGCCAAATTTGCAGCACTGATCGACGTCCAATTGGGCACGCTTCGCAATTGGGAGCAAGGACGACGCGAGCCAACCGGTCCCGCTAAAGCGCTGTTGCGGGCGATTCATAATGATCCGAAACACGTGATCAGCGCCTTGGCAGTTTAAGCGTTACCGAAATGAACAGAACCTCTCAGGCACCGCTTCCATGTTGTGAAGGCGCTTGCTCCCCCACCCCATGACCCAGCGCAAATGAACACCCCAGCCCATCAGCTAAGCTCAACCTATCATCACGACAGGGAATCGACATGAGCAAGGCAGACGAGCTAGCGGCCAAACTGAGGAAAACCCAGCAAACCCGCGCGGATACCGACAACTGCGCCGACCTGGCGATCGAGCACTGGCCCGCCCAGGTCTACGAACTGTATCGCCAGATCGAAACCTGGTTGGCGCCCGTGTGCGAGGCAGGCCTGGACATTCGGCGTAACCCCACCCATGTATTTGAAAGTCATTCCAGCGGTTCGACGTACAGCTACGCCATCGATCAACTGGTGATCGAAGGCAATCACCAGCGCATTTCATTCGACCCGATTGCGCGTTTCTCGTCCAAGGGCGAAGGCTGCATTGAAGTCCATATGAAGGGGCAGGAACACTGCATCGTGCGCACACTCGGCGAACATGGTGAATCGCTCTGGCATATCCAGGCACTGCGCCTGTCCGCACAACCGCATCCTGAACCCGCCATGCTGGACGAGGACACCTTGCTCGCGCTGGTAGAGCAAGGCCTGGGGCTTTAACGCAAATGGGCGACCCTTGAGGTCGCCCATTTCGTTGGAGAACACACTAGAACTGCGGCGCTGATTCGAGTGTTGGATCGTTCCCGGGCACCGGTGGCGTCAGTTCTTGCGCCGGTCTGCCCACGAGTTTATGCAAGGCATTGTCGATTTCGTCAGCCGCACCTTGCGCGTATCGGGTATCCGCCCAGCTCCAGTACGGATCGGAGATCAGCCCGCCCACGGCGTGTGCACACAGTTCATCGCTGTTGATCCCCCTCTTCCCGGCGGCGGCGATAACGGCCATAAGGGCTTGCTCTAATTGGGAAATTCGCTCGGTAGTCACAATCAACCAACGTGATGGATAACAAACCAAGAGCATAACAAGCCATCAATATGCCACCAACCTGAAGCGCCCAACGGTCGTCCTTTCAACCTTCTTTGGCTTACACGGCTCGCCTCAACCCACCGAGCCATAGGGCGTTGCTTGCGTAGTCGATGAAGATTCCCGGAGCGCTGACCGAGCAGCCAGCACCGCAAGAACAGCGGCAACGCCCAACACCGCCGCGCTGGTTTCAAAGGTCGCGCGATAGCCACTCAGGTCGAACAGAAGGCCACCCACTGTCGCGCCCGCGGCGATGGCGAGTTGGACGATCGCCACCATCAGGCCGCCGCCGGCTTCGGCATCTTCCGGCAGCGTCCGCGAAAGCCAGGTCCACCAACCTACGGGCGCCGCCGTGGCCACCAAGCCCCAAAGGCCGAGCAGGACGGTCGTGATCGTTACCGAGCCACCGAACACCACCAGGGCAATGGCAATCGCGGCCATCAACAGCGGGATGACGATGAGCGTCCGATAGAGGTTGTTTTTCAAGCAGGCGCCGATCAGGAAGGTGCCCAGCAAACCCGCCACACCGATCACCAGCAACATGAAGGACAGCATGGAAACGTTCACCTGCGTCACCGTTTCAAGGAACGGTCGCAGGTAGGTGAACAACATGAACTGGCCCATGAAAAACGTGCTGACCGCCAGCATGCCGAGTGCGACCGGTGCCCGGGTCATCAACTTGAAGACATTGGTGCTGCCCTGCTTCCCCTGCGAAGGCATGGAGGGCAGGCGTAACAGCAGCCAGACCAGGGCGATGGCGGCGACGGGCACGATGCAGAAAAACGCGCCACGCCAACCGATGATCGCCCCCAGGAAACTGCCCAGCGGCGCAGCGACCACCGTCGCCAAGGCATTGCCGCCATTGACGATGGCCAGTGCCTGCGGAACCTGATCGTCCGGCACAAGCCGCATGGCGGTGGCTGCCGACAGCGACCAGAAGCCGCCAATCGCCACGCCGATCAACGCGCGACCGAGCATGAATACCGCATAGTTTGGTGCAAACGCCGCCACGGTGCCTGAAACGATCATCAGCAATGTCAGCCCCAGAAGGAGCCATTTGCGGTCGACCCGGGCGGCGAGCGATGCGATGAACAGGCTGGTGATCAGCGCAAAGGCGCCAGAGACGGCAATGCCTTGGCCGGCCTGCCCTTCGCTGACGTGAAGATCGGCCGCTACCGGCGTCAGCAAGCTGACTGGCATGAACTCCGAGGCAACGAGCACGAATGCGGCGAGGGCCATGGCAAGCACCGCGCCCCAGGCGGGCTGGCCTTGTGGCAAGGGGTTATCGGTCATTGGAGGACAATCCTGTGTTTCTTGTGTGGGAGCGAGCTTGCTCGCGATGACGGCAGCTCATCCAACATCACCGTCTCTGGCAGACCGCTTTCGCGAGCAGTTGGCAAGCGGGCCGTTGACGTCTGTCTTCAGCCGGCCAAAGTCGCGTTATCGATCACGAAGCGATACTTCACATCGCCCTTGAGCATGCGTTCGTAGGACGCGTTGATCTGCTCGGCCCGGACCAGTTCGATGTCGGCGACGATGCCGTGTTCTGCGCAGAAATCGAGCATCTCCTGGGTCTCGGGGATGCCGCCGATCATCGACCCGCCCAGGGTGCGCCGCTTCATGATCAGGTTGAAGACATTCGGCGAAGGATGCGCAGTTGCCGGGGCGCCCACCAGGGCCATCGTGCCGTCGCGCTTGAGCAGTACCAGCAATGCGTCCAGATCGTGAGGGGCCGCCACGGTGTTCAAGATGAAATCGAAACGCTTGGTGTGCGCGGCCATTTCTTCAGCATTGCGCGACACGACGACCTCGTCGGCCCCCAACTGCCTGGCATCCTCGCGCTTGGACTCGGACGTGGTGAATGCCACGACGTGAGCCCCCATCGCATGGGCGAGCTTGATGCCCATGTGGCCCAGGCCGCCGATGCCGACCACGCCGACTTTCTTGCCCGGCCCGACGTTCCAGTGGCGCAGCGGCGAATAGGTGGTGATGCCTGCGCAGAGCAGCGGCGCGACGGCGGCAAGCTGGGCTTCGGGGTGACGAATGCGCAACACATAGCGCTCATGCACCACGATGTTCTGCGAATAGCCACCCAGCGTCCAACCGGGCTCATCCGGGGTGGGAAAGTTGTAGGTCCCGATCATCCCGTCACAATAGTTTTCCAGGCCGCTGTTGCAGTCGTCGCAGTGCTTGCAGCTGTCGACAATGCAGCCAACGCCCACCAGGTCGCCGGCCTTGAAGCCGGACACATGGGCGCCGACCGCCGCGACCCGGCCGACGATTTCGTGGCCCGGCACGCAAGGGAACTGGGTACCCGCCCACTCGGCACGCACCTGGTGCAGGTCCGAATGGCAGATACCACAAAAAGCGATGTCGATCTGGACGTCGTGCGCGCCCGGCGTGCGACGAGTGATCTGCAGGGGTTCAAGGGGCTTGTCGCCCGCGTGAGCGCCATAGGCTTGTACACGCATCAGAGGACTCCTTGCTGGATTGAATGAGGTTGTATCTTCAGGGCTCGGCCCAGCCGGCCGGTAGTGCATTACGCTGAGATGCTTGCCTGATCCTATGAGTGTTTCTATCGCGTATAGGCAGCGCTTCGCTTGGCGAGTTAATGTTCTGCCTATAGCGCTTGAGCCGAGATGACACCCGGAACCGACATGGCCACCCAACGCAGATCCGTACAAGAGACTCTGGCCGCCATCATCGGCGCCCGGACCTCACAGCCGGGCGACTTTGAAACGCCCATCGCCGGCCTCGTCTTCTTTCGGCGTGACGCCCCGGCGCCGCCAGTGATTTGCATGATCGAACCGAGCATCGTGCTGGTGGCTCAAGGCGAGAAACAGGTGTGGATCGGTGGCGAAGCCTATGGCTACGACACCGGGCGATTCCTCATGACTTCCCTGGACATCCCGGCCAATTCCGAGGTGATGCAGGCCAGCCCCGAACAGCCCTGCCTGGGCCTGGTCCTGAGGCTCGACTTGCGCATGGTGGCCGATCTGATCGCCCAAGGCAGCCTGCCGCCGCCGCGTGATCGAGCGGTCGGGATCGGCGCGGGAATCGGCACCGCGACGCCTGACCTGCTGGCGCCATTCGCACGCCTGCTGGGGCTGCTGGATGAACCCGAAGCCATCCCCATACTGGCGCCGTTGATCCAGCGTGAGATTCACTACCGGCTGCTGCTCAGCGACCAGGCCGCCCGACTGCGGCAGATCGTTTCGGTCGATAGCCAGGGCTACCGGATCGCCAAGGCCATCGACTGGTTGAAATTGAACTACACCGAACCCGTGCGCGTAGACGACCTCGCGGCGCGGGTGCAAATGAGCGCGCCGACGTTTCACCATCACTTCCGCCAGCTCACGGCGATGAGCCCGCTGCAATACCAGAAGTGGCTGCGGTTGAACGAAGCAAAACGCTTGATGCTCAACGAGCACGTGGACGTGGCGAGTGCCGCCTTCAAGGTGGGTTATGAAAGCCCGTCCCAGTTCAGCCGCGAATATGCCCGCTTGTTTGGCGTGCCGCCCAAGCGGGACATTGCGGCATTGCGCGGGCCGGCCAAGGCTGGTTGATTCATCCGTGGGAGCAAAGCTTGCTCGCGATGCAGACACCTTGGCCTTCGGGAGACCGCGTCAGCTTCATCGCGGGCAAGCCTTGCTCCCACAGAGCGGTGCCGAGCACATGGACGTGGCGAGTGCCGCCTTCAAGGTGGGTTATGAAAGCCCTTCCCAGTTCAGCCGCGAATATGCCCGCTTGTTTGGCGTGCCGCCCAAGCGGGACATTGCGGCATTGCGCGGGCCGGCCAAGGCTGGTTGATTCATCCGTGGGAGCAAAGCTTGCTCGCGATGCCGTTACCTTGGCCTTCGGGAGACCGCGTCAGCTTCATCGCGGGCAAGCCTTGCTCCCACAGAGCGGTGCCGAGCACGTGGATGTGGCGAGTGCCGCCTTCAAGGTGGGTTATGAAAGCCCGTCCCAGTTCAGTCGCGAATATGCCCGCTTGTTTGGCGTGCCGCCCAAGCGGGACATTGCGGCATTACGCGGGCCGGCCAAGGCTGGTTGATTCATCCGTGGGAGCAAAGCTTGCTCGCGATGCAGACACCTTGGCCTTCGGGAGACCGCGTCAGCTTCATCGCGGGCAAGCCTTGCTCCCACAGAGCGGTGCCGAGCACATGGACGTGGCGAGTGCCGCCTTCAAGGTGGGTTATGAAAGCCCTTCCCAGTTCAGCCGCGAATATGCCCGCTTGTTTGGCGTGCCGCCCAAGCGGGACATTGCGGCATTGCGCAGGCCGGCCAAGGCTGGTTGATTCATCCGTGGGAGCAAAGCTTGCTCGCGATGCAGACACCTTGGCCTTCGGAAGACCGCGTCAGCTTCATCGCGGGCAAGCCTTGCTCCCACAGAGCGGTGCCTTTTGCGCCAACGCAACGCACTTCAACGCGCCTGGAGATTCGCTCGTACTGTGCGATTGCCAATCGCAACCCAACGATGCGTAAGCTGTGGAAGACCTTGGAAGGCGCTTCTTTGCAGCGGCTGGGCAGCGCACCCTCTGCGCCAGAAGGTGCGAACTGATCGGTGGAGGCTACGCGCTCAAGCCGATCCAGCCGTGGAAACCCACGTAGAGACCGACGCCGATGATCAACACGCTGGACAGGTAAGGTGCCCGACGCGCAACGGTGCCCAGCCAAGGCCAGCGATTGGACGCCTGCCTTGCACCAATGGCCGCTGCAGCCCCCACGGTCACCAGGGTCATCGCCAGGCCGATGCTGAAGCACAGAACAAGCAGGCCGCCCAGCGCGACCTCTTTGACTTGCAGGCACAGCAGCAGCACGGTAATGGCCGCGGGGCAAGGAATCAGGCCGCCCGTCAGGCCGAACATTATGATCTGGCCCGTACTGACCTCCCGATGGGTGAAGCGCTTGCGGATGTCGTTGGCATGCGCCTGTTCGTGGGCGTCCTGATAACCCTCCAGCGACAGCACCAGGCCTTTGGGTTCGGGATGCCCGTGGTCATGTTCGTGGTGGTGATGATCGTGATCGTGATGATGGTGTTCATGACTTTGCGCGAACCTGAACATCTGCTCGCCGCGCCAGGTACGCCACAGCATCCACAGCGCAATGGCAATGATCAGCGCGGCAGAGGCCAGCTGGAAATATGGCTCGGAGGTTTCGGCGTCCAACCCCTGGCCCAGGTACATGCCGCCGATGGCGACCAACCACACCACCGCGGTGTGGGACAGCGTCGCCGCCAAGCCCAGCAACACCGCCTGCTTGACCGAGCCCCGAATGGCCACGATAAACGCCGCCATCATGGTTTTCGAATGACCCGGTTCCAGGCCATGCAAGGCGCCCAGCAAGATAGCGCTGGGGAAATACAACCAGGCGTGAGTGCCACCCTGTTGCAGCAATTCAGCAAAATTGGGCATGTCGGGCCTAGAGATACTTGGTGATTTGTTTGAAGGCTTCCAGCGGCGCGCGCTCGCCTTTATGCAACGACGAAACGGTGTCCTCCAGGCAGTGATCGATGTGATCCTGGATCAACGTCCGCTTGGCCTGGCACACCGCTTTCTCCACCGCATGCAACTGCTGGGCGATATCCACGCACTCACGCCCCTCTTCGATCATCGTGATAATGCTGCGTAAATGACCGTCCGCGCGCTTGAGCCGCTTGATGATCGCCGCATGGCTTTGGTGGGGATGTTCGTGGTCGTGCTCAGTCATGGTTTGAGCCTTGGGTTTCGATGAATTTACCCCGCCATCCTATCCCCCCAGGGGGGATATAAGCAAACTCATCGAAACGCCGACTAACCTGTGGGAGCGGGCTTGCTCGCGAAGGCATCAGCACGGCCAGCATCCTGCAAACTGACCCACCGCTATCGCGAGCAGGCTCGCTCCCACAATCGCTGGCTGCAAGGGATGATGAGTCAGGCAGGCGACCTTATGAGATCGCCCACTTCCATTACAAAGCCAAGACCTGCGCCTGCAATCGCCGCCCAATCACATCCAGCAAATCACACCCATCGCGCAGGGGGATCGCTAGCACTTGGGCAAAATCATGAAGTATCACGGCGTCCGTACTGATGTCGGAACGCATGGCGAGGTTTTCCAGCAACTGAGTGACAGCGGCGATGCGGTAAGCGGCGGTGTCGTGCAGCACGTCCAGCGGCGCTTCTGTGTCGATCAGGAGCGCGTGGAAATTGTTTTCGATACCAGTGATAGGCATGTAGCGGGACATGAGGGGTTACTCCTGCGGGGATGAAAGGCCAGTGGCGGATTGGGATGCCGCAGGCAAAGGGAGCGAATCAGGGATCGAGATTCGGATATTTGGCAGGAGATATTCTTGGGTGACGCTAGACGAAAACCACCTTGGATTGGCTGTGGTTTTCGGAGGGTTGGGGGTGAGCTTTTTCATTGGCTAACTTCCTGAGTAAGAGAAATATCTGCCAGCATCACTTCCACATGATGGGTGGCAGCTGTACGCGGGTGTGGAAGACCGGCACTCAGGAACCCGGCGCGCCCTAGGACGCCCCGCGTACAGCCGCCGTAATTTAACAGCAGACATAAGAAAAGTGTCTGCTTTAAATTTTGCGGCGCTACGCGCCTTTGAGTAAGGGCTTCCACACCCTGCCGCTGAATTTGCAGCGACGGAGAAAACTTAGCGCACGGGGTGACTGGGTGGATAGTCAGCGGGGAGCGACGCGGCTTGAGGGAAATTTCCGATGAGAGTGTCCGGCTATGGATTGGGCAGCGCAGCTATGGGCGACAAGGACAAATCTCGAAACGAATGCGCCCAACGCTTTTCGTCCAGGCCGCAACATAGGCCACGCCAACAGGATGGGCTATAATCCGCCCACCAGCGCGATTTGAGGTCCAGCCCATGGGCAATGTCAGCCTTGAAACCAAAAAGGCCTATGCCGCCAGGACGCGTAGATCCAACTACGCGGCCAGCCTCCGTCTGGAAGGTTTCAAAACGACCTTCGCGGACGGCGAACGCAAAATGCCAACGCGTGAAGAGGTCTTGAAGGCCTTCACCCAGACCAGAACCTGATGCCTGACAAATATGGAGTCGGCGAGGACGCTTATTGCTATCCCGGCTCCACCGTCCTTCGCAACAAACTCGATATTCGAGACGAACCGACCCTAAGCGAAGCCGAACAACAACTCTCGGCCATCGCCGCGGACAACGTCGAATTCAGCCCTCCTCCCTACAGCCTGGCTTACCTTCAAAACATTCATCGAATTCTCTTTTCCGACCTGTTCGAATGGGCCGGAGAGCTGCGTACCGTTGGAATGTCCAAACAAGCCACCCGCTTCTGCCAACCTGAGTACATGGAGAAAGAAGCCAATAAGATCTTCGCCAACATGGCCGCGGCAAACTGGTTCGAGGGCATGGAGCGGGTTGAGCTGATAGTCGCTGTGGCAGAGGCCTATTCCGACATCAACGTCGTACACCCCTTCCGCGAAGGCAATGGCCGTGCCCAGCGCATCCTGTTTGAACACCTCATCATGAATGCCGGGTTTGAGATCAGTTGGTGGGGGATTGAAAAGGACGAGTGGATCTATGCCAATATCGCGGCTTACAACTGCGTTATGGAGCCTATGGAGCAGGTTTTTGAGAAGTGTATTGGGCAGGCGATTCAAGCTTGACCGTACAACGTTATCCCCCCACTCAGCGTCTTACCGTTCATTTCGCCAAGTGATACAGTCACCGCCACTCAACATCTGTTGAAGCACTATAAATGTACAAGACGAAATCATTCCCACCCAATAAAAAAGGTCGCGACTTTGTGGTGGGCGACATCCACGGACACTTCAAACTTCTAACAGCAGCCTTAAACGAACTAGACTTCAACACAGAGCTGGATCGCATCTTTTCCGTGGGAGACCTCATCGACCGAGGTCCCGACTCCATAGACGTATTGAACTGGCTAGAGAAACCGTGGTTCCATGCCGTGCGCGGCAATCATGAGCAGATGCTTATTGACTGTATCTCCGGCCATGGCGACATACCCCGACATATCCGAAATGGTGGAGCCTGGTTGTACGAATTACAGCCCACCATCCAGCATGAGCTTTTAAAAGCCTTGCAAGCACTTCCATTGATCATCGAAATCAATTTACCAAGCGATCAAACAATTGGAATAGTCCATGCCGAAGTTCCTGTCATCCGAAGTGACGATGGCTGGCAGGAAGCCAAAGACGCTATCACTGGAAGTTCTGGGGAGCCACATCAGCGGCACGCCTTGAAAACAGCACTGTATGCAAGAGAGAAAATCGAGCAACAAGACCACACTTCCATCAGAGGAATAGACCGGCTCTATGTTGGGCACTCAACAGTACCCAGCATCATACGCCTGGGCAACGTCGTTTATATCGACACTGGCTGCTCATTTTCCGACGGTGCATTGAGCTTGGTAGACATCCAAACCGAAACCATAATCAGCGTAAGCATGGGGCAGTGAGAATGGGGCAGTCGCATTTGCTTTGATCCTCGGTGTGAGCTCAACGTCATGCTATTTTGATTCAGACTCCCAATGCCCCTACAAACTGCCCCGCTCTACCGCCGCTTCTCCGTCGTACCGATGATGGATTGGGCGTAGCCGGCACGTTGAACCCCGACCAGTCTGGCCACCCGCTCGAGAACACATTGCTTTGTAGCAATTTCTAAGCATGCAGCGATTACCGCCTACGAGATGCACTACCGGTACTACTCTTTCCTTTTTCGAAAGAAGTCGATGCCATGTCAGACAAATATTCGCTAGCGGACGTGCTGGAAAGGGTGTATGAAAATCAGCTCGGATTGGAGGGTGCCCTGATGGAGCTGACGCTTCATGCTGAAAAGCAACGTCTGGCAGAGGTTGGGGAAAACGTTCGCGGGGCTTTATGGACGATTGGTGAGAACGCCGGGCACATAACGCAGGGGTTGGCCAGGCTGAAGGGAAAGACCGCTGGCTAGAGTCGATCGGCTATGCCGTTTCCGAATTCAAGTTTTTGGGCCGCTCTTGGACGAAGACGGCAGGATCTGTTTTACAAGGTTAATAGAGGCACAAATCATGCCTACCTCGCTTGAAAAAATTCAGGCTCATGCATCTCATTTACTCGATGCATTTATTGAAATGCGTCAGAGGTATTCGATCCTAGACCCGATGCTTTTCGATGAAACTGTCGTGACCACCCTTGGCTCCGGAGAACGAGCTATGGGGTTTAGCATTCTTAAGCACTCATTATTCCTCTCATGTGCGCAGGACATAGCAAAACTGACGTTCGATGATGATCCGCGAACACCAAGCTTAAACAATAGTATTCAAGCACTGACTGACGACGCTCTTCGACAAACACTACGTGAACAGTTTGCTAACTGGAAAATACCTAACGACAAAGATGTGACCGACACCGAAATACTTGAGGCCCTGAGACGCTTGGAGCTGCGCGAAGAAGCTCAGCTTGGATCCCAATTCGATGAATTGTATTGCGAGGCCAGCAAACTATGGGCGGTGTTATCAACTAGTGCAACAATTAAGTCATTCAGAACCATTCGTGACAAGGTATCTGCACATACAGAAGTGCGCTATTTAGCAGATAAATACCAGTTTGTTGACATCAGCACGTTAGGCATCAAATGGGGTGACATCAAAACAACTGTAGAGCAGATGCAACGCCTCGTGGAGATCATCGAGATGCTTACCCGAAACGCCGGGTTCGCATGGGAATCGCTCGATGCGCAACTGAAAAATGCGAGCGCGGCGTTCTGGAGCCGTTGACGTAGCAGGCCGCTAGCCAAATCACACAAACTTCAAAAGCCAGATGTCCATTTAGTGGTGATAGCTGCCTATTGCAAATGGCAGTATTTTGTCCACTACAGCAATTCAGTCGCTATGGTTAGGGACTCGAACCCGATCAGGCGAGACCGCAGGCCGCTATAGCCCACTATTGATGAGGTTAATGCCTCATTTGAAAGGCCGGCAAGGGCCTATAACGGCCTGCGTTTCGCCCTAAATTTGCGCTAAAAAATCAGCCAGTCACTCTGCTTAAACGAAACATTTGGGTATCTGAGGCCCCTCGATTGGTGGTGTCCCCTCACCGGAGCGCAATGCATCCCGATGAAAAAAGTATCTTGTATAGGCGAGCAACTGCAGCTAAGTCGCCGTCAAGGGCGCTCGGCCCTCCAAGCTTGCGAGGTGATCTTGACCGGGTAGACATTCGGGCGCTTGGACTTCAACGTCTCATCTACGAAGGTACGGCCTCTATGCGGTCTGCCGCTGCCGGGGAAAAGCCACCTAGATATCTGGAAGGATTTACAGACCCTTGTTCAGGCGGGCCTTGCTTGGTCTGGCACTGACAGTGCTGACCAAAGATGTCGAAATCAAGGGTGCAAATCGGTCAGTCATGGGTGCAGCGTCCCTGGCAGCATGGGGATCGCTTGAGTGGCATGTGATATACGCACCGTTAGCGTGTACAATTGACCAATTTGGGTTTACGCCCCGCTACGTTTGAAATGAAGGGCCATATGGAATTCCACGACATCTTGCATGGGCTCATGAGGTTTTCAGATGAAAGCCTAACTTCGTTACTCGCCGATCTCATAGATAGCCCGGAGATTCACCGGCTACGAAACATGCGTCAAATGAATTTTGATGTGCCTCTTATCCAAGAACTCGGAAGATCCAGACGCCTCCCTCACTCGATTGGGGTAACTTATCTTGCTGTAGAATTAGCACACAAAAGCAATTTAAGTATAGATGCAACAAAGGCACTACTCGCCGCAGCGATTTTACATGATGCAGCCATTCCACCGTATGGCCATCTCGTGGAATCGGAACTCAAACGTGTCGCCCCTAACTTTAATCATGAAGAAACGCTGTCAGCTTTAATTAGCGGAACGCTCAACAAAGATAATGCGTATCTAGAAATTGTTCCAGGCAAGCAGTTGCAACTTGAGAAGATTTTGCGCAAACACAACGTCAATCAAGATGCGGTGATTAATCTAGTTTGTCCGAAACCTGGACTCCACAGCGCTGTGTCTGCGGACATTGATATCGATAACATCGACAACGTTCATCGAATGGCAGCGATGCTTGGATGGGACTATGCTAGAGAAAACATAGTTAAACTGCGCAAATGCATGAAGTTGAACGAAAAATCTGGACTTATCTTTAGCGAAGCAGCTATTGAACCGCTAAAAAAGTGGATAGATTTCAGGCAGCGCATCTACACAATGATAATTGCACACCCTGAATGCATTCCATACAACGCGCTCCAAACGGATTTAGTTCGTCGAGCAGTTGAGAATGAAGTTATCACACTTGAAAATTGGCATATGACTGAGCCGGAGTTTGAAGAGAAACTTCGCAAACACCCGAGCACAGCAACTTTGGCACAGCAGCTCATTTCCGGATGCGAATATCATCTTATTGATTACGTATGGTTTAAAAACTTTCACACTTCAAAAAAACTTAAGAACGCGGAGATTGCTGAATACATTTCACATCGTGTGGATGTACCGTTCAATGATCCGACCTATTTCGTATGGAATGAAAAAGGTCTAATTTGCCGTGAAATTAAGGTCCCTCTTGACAATGACAAGGGGACAGTAATTCTCGGCGAAAACTCTACTAGCTGTATGATTTCGCTGATTAAGAAGACACCAGGCAAACCTAAAATGTTATTGCCAGATATAATCGAATGGAGAAAAAAGGTTACGACTGCATTCTGTGACCTTTTTGAAGTCGATATTTTTGAAGCTGAATTCCCGGAAACATATAAAGGAAGCTTCTACGCCGAAACGGATGAATTCCCATTTGAACTTAACTGAGCATCTAGAAAATATAGATTGGTCTTTCCCAAATCTCAGCAATTCGGGAATCCACTCACTCCATTGGTATCCAGCAACCTATATTGCAGCGATTCCCGGCACGCTAATTCCTGCTTTTACGCAAAAAGGCGATATTGTTTTAGATCCTTTTAACGGGTCCGGAACAACTGGAGTAGAGGCAGTTAGACTAGGTAGAAATTTTATTGGGATAGACACAAACCCAATTGCGTTACTTATGAGCGAAGCAAAGCTCTACTTCCCTGACCCAAACAGCCTTCGAAAGCAAATTGATATTATTATCAACGAATCGGAAAATCTTTTTGGAACAAAACTAGCAGAACCTCATCCTCATGAAGAGGAACTTCGTGCTTGGTATCACCCGGACACACTTTTCACATTAAACCGTTTATTATCTTCCATACTTGAAACCAAAAGCCTTCAACTTAAAAAATGTTTGCTTGCGATTTTCTCCGGAATACTGAAAAACACCTCTTCACAGGGTCGTCATTGGGGATGGGTTTGCGATAACGTAAAACCAAAGCCGTCCGAAATAGTTCCAAAAGATGCACTATTAACATTTCGCAATGCTACTAACGAATATCTTAAATTAACTCAGCTTTCTCACAAGGCGGTACAAGTTCACGTAGAGAAGGAAACGAGAAAACAAACTCGATCTCGTTACAAACTGCTTGCCGGTGACTGCGTAGCGAACATGGAGTCTATTCCGAACGATCACATTGACTTCATCATGACCTCCCCGCCTTATTACGGCGTGGCCGATTATGTAAAGTCACAACGACTCAGTTACTTGTGGTTTGATAAAGACGAGCTTGCTGCTGAACGGCTGGGCTTTAGAGATTTTGAGAAGCTTCGCTCAGCCGAGTCTGGGGCCAGGTCAAATCGTTCTAGAAAAAACAGCCATGAATTATATATGAGCTTCATGGCTAGCTTTTTCAAACAGAGCTTTCGCATACTTAAACAAGGCTCATCTATGGCATTAGTAGTGGGTGAATCTCAGGCAAGAGCCTCAACTACTGACGATTTAATATTTTCTGCAATCAATCAGGGGTTCACTCTCGCGCTAAGGAAAGAAAGAAACATAAAAATAAGTCGCAGACGCTTAATGGCAAAAGTTAAATGCGAAGACATTCTAGTATTTATAAAAAATTAGGATCCGAGGGAGTGGAGCATGAACGAAGAAGATTTTGAGATGATCGAACCTGGTGTTCTCAAATATAAAAAAAATGAGAAAGGACCAAGTGAGACGATATATCAAGGAACCAAATATTTCAGATTCATGGATTACTTCTACACTCATATTGAACACCTCGACGAGCTGAAGCCAATAGAAGTCAGCAATCTATGCCGCGCTCGCGCCCAATTCCCTGAATTAATAAGCCCCGCAAATGGTAAAGTCCGCTCTTTATTTGAATCGTTAGCTATTAAAATCGCACCCTCCAGCCTTCTAGAAATCGGCGCAGGCAAAAACCCGGTATTTAAAGTCAATGCTACGCTGGGAATGCATTACGTCCTATCAGATGCAGATGAGATAGTAGTCAAATCCCATTCGAGCAACGATCTCGACTGCTATGTTTTCTCTGACACCACATACACTCTTCCTTATGAAGAGGGCTATTTCGAAATGGTGATTGCCGTATTTGTATTGCACTTCCCATTTTACAAAGCTCAACTAACCGAGCTAAGCAGGACCTTGAAAGCAACGGGAGTCATTGTCGCCAACGTATATCGGCGCAGCATCGCTGCCAGAGAAAAGCTCGCTTCAGACATACAAGACTGCGGTTTTAAGATACTTAGAATCCATGACTCAAGTGATTTATGTCTAAATCACGAATATTGGATATTTGGTAAAAGCGATGCGCAGATGGAGGCCTGCGCAAACACTTTAAAACAACTTCTAGGCCTTCCTTAAGAGTCAGAACTCCATTTTTTCAGAATCTGATCAACTCTTTGCTTTAGACTCTCAAAACCTTTTTCATTTACAATTACCTCATCCGCTATTGACACGAGCTGAGGAACATCTAGTTCACTTCTCGACAGTACTAAACCATCAAACGCTTCACGAGAAATTCCTACATCCTTCAATTCTGTCCGGTCTCTTAAGGTCCTATCAAAACGCACATCCGGATCTGCTGTGACAGCCAAAAGTTTAAAACTCGCAACTTCAGAGTACCGTTTTATCTCCTCTGGATAGCGAATGCCATCGACAACTATCCGCCCCAAGTGAAGGTTATCGAGGCGATACCTTGCGATAATGTCGTTCCCCAAAACTTTAAAAATCGAGTTACCCAACCTTCCCAATCTTTCCCGATCAGAAGGTATCCCCATACCTTCTAATATTTCCCTAAGCACGTCAGAGTTGGAAGCGGATATATACCCGTATTTCTCAACCAGGTATTTTGTAATCGTCGTTTTACCGGCCCTGATAGGCCCTACTAAGCCAATTATTTGAGGAAGCTCGGCGGCCATATCAACACCATCATCGAATAAATATAAACGGCAGAAAGGAAAACCATCATTACCGCCGCCTTAGTTGAAGGCGGATGGTCACGCCTAGTATTTTTCCGGCTATCTTCGCCTGGGAAAAATTTGATCGCGAAGTATTCGAGCTGTTTACCCAATGCGAAAAACAAAAGAAGAGCAATTAGCGATATGTCGCCCCATAGAGCTTCGTATGGAGTACCCGCAGATGGCGCTGCCCGGCTAACCATCCAAGCAGCGAAAACACAGAGCAATGAGATAGAGCAGTATGTCAAAAGCCCTTGAATGAAAGAGTAAAACCTTTCGCGGATAAGAACAGGATGGGGGGTGCGTGGACTATAGATAACATCTACAATCACGTCCCAGACAAAGAAGACGGAAAACACCCACATCATTTGGAGTGCTTCGGGACGAGCAGACGCCACTCCAACATATTTAGATATCTGCTTATCCTTCATATACTCCGTAAAATTTTGCTCCATTGTTTTGGCAATAGCAAAATACAGAACAACAAGAAATACTTCGATTAATAAAAGCACAAACTCCTTTGAAAAAATATGTGCAATCTCAGTCTTATGGCCGGCAGCTTGAGACTTAGACCACATAACCCAGCTCATTGATACCATAAGCAACGCCAGAAAAGAGTGCGTAAGCGATGCAAAAAGCAGCCCATTGCCGGAAAGTAAATTTTCCCACATCTTCGGTGGACTAGAAGCCAAATCCCAACCGCCGGTAACTACAAATAATAGCTCAGCTATTTGCTGAGCTATTGTCGCTGCAACCAGGGCAAACAACATTGCAATGAATGTTCGTCTAAGTTCATTTTGACTAGTACCATTATTCAAGTTTGCATTACCACTTTGGGCCGAATTACTCATAGACATTCCTTTGAATTAGCTAGAATTATACAAATAGCTTTGGCTGGCTAATGTATTGAGCCGCCACACAGTGCTTCATCGAAACTCATGCATCCAATACGACTGCGATGGCAGGCAATGCTTATCTAACATTACCGGATGCCGATCTTCTTTGCGAACGCAATTAGCCTCCAGGCACCGTATTCACTGGTTGCCGGTCATGCACGGTGCGTGCCCAACCACCCTGGTTACGCCTTCTAAAATAATCCTCCAGAGGATACCGGATCCCAATTCATGATCACCAGTTCTTGACTGATCTCAGTTTTCCCTTGCCGCTGATTGGTGCTGCTGTAGCGGATGTCCAAAGTCTCGAAGTGAAAGCCCTTGAACACACGGCGGATGTCAGAGTGGTCGTTGATGCTGACCATCACCTTGCCTTTACAGCGGCGCATGAAGTCGGCAATCCGCTCGTAGTTCTCGAACGGAAAGTCCACACCGTAGCCCGCGGTCTGCCAGTAAGGGGGGTCCATGTAGTGGAAGGTGTGGGCACGGTCGTAGCGTTCAGCGCATTCAAGCCAGGGGAGGTTTTCGACGTAGGTGCCGGACAGTCGCTGCCACGCGGCCGAGAGGTTCTCCTCGATTCGCAGCAGGTTGATGGCCGGACCAGTGGTCGCGGTGCCGAACGTCTGCCCGGTGACCTTGCCGGCGAAGGCATGGTGCTGCAGGTAGAAGAACCGGGCGGCGCGCTGGATGTCGGTGAGGGTTTCGGGACGGGTTATTTTCTGCCACTCGAACACCTGACGGGAGCTGAGCGCCCATTGGAACTGGCGCACGAATTCTTCCAGGTGGTTCTGCACGACGCGATAGAGCGTCACCAAGTCGCCGTTGATGTCATTCAGGACTTCAACCGGGGAGGCCTGGGGTCGAATGAAGTAAAGCGCGGCACCGCCGGCAAAGACTTCGACATAGCATTCGTGAGGCGGAAAAAGCGGAATGAGGCGGGTCGGCTAGACGGTATTTTCCGCCCATCCATGCGAAAGAAATGGGACAGATTCATTAAATTTTCTATCAAGAAGGCAATAAGAGTAAGAGCCGAGCAATTTGTAGTCACTGCACAGGCCTAGCCCAAACCAGATTCACCCGCAGAAATGTACCCTTCGACGGCGGCGTCGGTGAGGCTTTTCAGATCTGTGCAGGAGGGAAACAATTCACGTCGAGACACACCTTGCGAAGGCCTGCTGATTCAAGCGCTCGGTCAACGGTGTAAGATGCCCGAAAACGTCCACCATCGAGGCTGCCATGTCCGGCATATCCCTGAATCTGCCCGAAGACCTATCGAACTCCCTCGCCGACCTGGCCAAGACCAACGGGCAAAGTGCGAGCTACCTGGCAATGGACGTTCTTCGCGACTACATCGAACGTGAAAAAGCGATGACCACAAAGATCGAACTTGCGGTAAAGGAAGCTGACCAAGGCAAATTCGCTTCCGATGACCAAGTGGCAGCGATGCGTGCCCGGCGAGGGAATCAAATTGGCGCGGACTCCGTATCGCGTACACGGTAATCGCCTTCAAATCCTCGGCGTATTTCTCACTCGACAATGTCCCCGCACAAATGGTGAAGTCGGCGCAATATTGCTCTCCCAACACCTCCTGCCCTTCCCTGATAAACTGTGCCATCCGCCTCGCTGATTCAGATTCCCAATGCCCTTACAAACTGCCCCGCTCTCCCGCCGCTTCTCCGTCGCCCCGATGATGGATTGGACCGACGCCCACTGTCGCTTCTTCCTACGCATCCTCTCCAAGCACGCGCTGCTCTACACCGAAATGGTCACCACCGGCGCGCTCCTCAATGGTGACCACGAACGCTTCCTGCGCCACCACGAAGCCGAACACCCGCTAGCCCTGCAACTAGGCGGCAGTGTCCCGGCCGACCTGGCCGCCTGCGCCCGTATGGCCCAGGAGCATGGTTACGACGAAGTGAACCTCAACGTCGGCTGCCCCAGCGATCGGGTGCAGAACAATATGATCGGCGCCTGCCTGATGGGGCATCCGGGGTTGGTGGCTGACTGCGTGAAAGCCATGCGCGATGCAGTGTCGATTCCGGTGACGGTCAAGCATCGCATCGGGATCAATGGGCGGGACAGTTACGAGCAATTGTGTGAGTTTGTCGGGACGGTGCGTGAGGCCGGGTGTACGAGTTTTACCGTGCATGCGCGGATTGCGATTCTGGAGGGGTTGTCGCCGAAGGAGAATCGCGACATCCCGCCGCTGCGTTATGACGTGGTCGCGCGGTTGAAGGCGGATTTTCCGGAGTTGGAGATTGTGCTCAACGGCGGGATCAAGACGCTGGAGGCGTGCCACGAACATCTGCAGACCTTCGACGGTGTGATGCTGGGGCGCGAGGCTTATCACAACCCATATCTGCTGGCTGAAGTGGATCAGCAATTGTTCGGCAGCACCGCGCCGGTCATCACCCGGGCCGAGGCGCTGGCGCAGTTGCGACCTTATATCGCCGATCACCTGGCCGCTGGCGGCGCGATGCATCACATCACCCGTCACGTGTTGGGGCTGGGCACCGGTTTCCCGGGAGCGCGGCGGTTTCGGCAGTTGTTGTCGGTGGACATCCACAAGACCAAGGACCCATTGGCGCTGCTGGATCAGGCGGGGCAACTGCTGGAAGGGCGTTAACCGTCACTTGCTTTGAACCTGCACGCTGTTTTGGCATCGTATCTACCGATACCGCCCCGGCCTTTCAAACAACCGTTTTCAGGTTGTTGCCGCTGGGGCCCGTCGATCCCCCTTCGCGCCCTTGAGTGGCTGCCGGCCCTCGGGTAATGTCAACGGACCCATAGGACAGAGCATACTCATGACTTCCAAGCTGGAACAACTCAAGCAATTCACCACCGTCGTGGCCGATACCGGCGACTTCGAGGCCATCGCCCGCGTCAAGCCCGTGGACGCTACCACCAACCCTTCCCTGCTGCTCAAGGCTTCGGCCATTCAAGGTTATGCCGAGCAGCTGAACGCCTGCGTGGCGGACTGCAAGGGCGACGTGGGCCTGGCCAGCGACCGTTTTGCCGTGGCGGTTGGGCAAGAAATCCTGAAAGTGATCCCAGGGCGCATTTCCACTGAAGTGGATGCGCGCCTGTCGTTCAACACCGAGGCCATGCTCAAGCGTGCGCATCGTCTGATCGATCTGTACGAAAAGGCCGGCATTGGCCGCGAGCGCGTGCTGATCAAGATCGCCTCCACCTGGGAAGGTATCCGCGCTGCCGAGCAGTTGGAGCGTGAAGGCATCCAGTGCAACCTGACACTGCTGTTCTCCTTCGCCCAGGCCGCTGCCTGTGCCGATGCCGGGGTGTTCCTGATTTCGCCGTTCGTGGGCCGTATCTACGACTGGTACAAGAAAGCCAACGGCAACGACTACACCGGCGCGGATGATCCGGGCGTGCAGTCGGTGACGCGCATCTACAACTACTACAAGGCCAATGACTACAAGACCGTGGTCATGGGCGCGAGCTTCCGCAACCTCAACCAGATCGAGCAACTGGCCGGCTGCGACCGCCTGACCGTCAGCCCGGACCTGCTGGAAAAACTGGCCGCCGACGAAGGCAAGCTGGAGCGCAAGTTGGCGCCAGGGCAAGCCGGGGAGGCGCGCTTGAACCTCAATGAAGCGCAGTTCCGCTGGTTGTCCAACGAGGACGCCATGGCGACCGAGAAACTGGCCGAAGGTATTCGTCAGTTTGCCCGGGACCAGGAGAAACTGGAGGCGTTGCTGCAAGCCAAGCTTTGAGCTGATTCACAAGGCATGCAAAAAGGGCGAACCTTGGTGGGTTCGCCCTTTTTTATGTGGCTTGGCCTGAGGGATGTGGCGGATCGATAGACACTATCGCGAGCAATCTCCCACAGGTGAATGCATTCCAATGTGGGAGCGAGCTTGCTCGCGATGAGGGCGGTCAGCCTAAGCAAAACCCAGGGATCAAGGCCCCTCTAGCGCATTCACCAGGTCATGGAAGGCTTCACGATTGGAATCGTTGAGCCCCATCAGGATCTTGTGGGCTTCGAGCACCTTGATCCGCACTTCTTCTTCGGACTGGTCCTGGTCAGGCAGGTCGTCCAGGCATTCCGGGCACGGCACAGGGTCGCTCACGATGTTGAACACCTGGTCGAAGCCCATCGATTGCAGCAGACGGGTGATGTCGTTGTGGGTGGTGACGACAGTCGGCAGCAGACCGACCTTTTGCCGCGACAGGATCGACAGTTTGGCCAGCAGGCCCAATGTGGTGCTGTCGATGCTGCGGGTTTCGGTCAGGTCGATCACGATGGCGCTGAAGTTCAGCGCAGTGAAGATCCGCTCAATCGTCGCATCCAGCGCCGAACACAGGGTCAGGCGCACTTCACCGACAAACTTCAGGACAAAGGTGCCGTCCTGCTCGGCGAACTGGATTCTACCGGTACTCATCAAAGGTTCCTGCTCAACACTAACAGGGCGATATCATCCGGCATCTCCCCTAGCGTGGCTAATCCAAACACTTGACGCAAGCCTTCCAGGCTGCCGCCCGCTGCTCTCACCCGTTCAGGCAAGGCCGCTTCTTTCTCTTTGAGTGTAGGTTCTGTCAAAAGGTCCAAAATGCCATCAGACATCAGCGTCAGGCTGAATGTCGGCGGCAATTCCAGTACGTGGTCTTCGTAGGTGGCCTCGTTGAACAGGCCCACCGGCAAACCACGTCCTTCCAGGTAACGCACACTGTCTGGCGTATACAACACAGGCAAAGGCAGGTGACCGCCAATGCTATAGGTCAACAAACCCGTCTCCTCGTCGATGACTCCACCGACCATCGTGACGTGTTTGCCCAGCTTACAACTGATCAGGCCTCGGTTGATATGCCCAAGGACTTCCGAAGGCTTGAACTCTGGCAGCGTGCCGTTGCGCTTGGACTCGAACAACAGGCGCGTGGTCATGAACTTCAACAGCACCGTCACGAATGCCGAAGAAGCACCATGGCCGGAAACATCCGCCAGGTAGAACGCCACTCGCCGCTCATCGACCCGGAAATAGTCCACGAAATCGCCCGACAGGTACAACGACGGGATGATCTGGTGGGCAAAACGGAAATCGTCGACGGCCCAGGGGCTGACCGGCAGCATGTTCATCTGCACCTGGCGCCCGGCGTTCTGGTCTTCCTGCAACAGGTTCAGGCTGGCTTCCAGCTCGCGGTTGGCGGTCTCCAGCTTTTCGCGGTAGCGCTGGTTTTCCAACAACAGCCGCGAACGGTCCAAGGCCCGGCGCACCGAGTGCTCGAGCACCGCGAGGTCTTCAAGGGGCTTGATCAGGTAATCTGCCGCGCCCAGGCGCAATGCCTCGACCGCGTCGTTCATCACGCCGGCGCCCGAAACCACGATCACCGGGGTCTGCGCGGAAATCTCGGTGACCTGGCGAATGAGTTCGAGTCCGCCCATCTGCGGCATGCGCAGGTCGCAGATGACCAGGTCGGGCTTGTCTTGCTCGAATACCTGAAGACCCTGTTGGCCATTGCTGGCCTGCAGGACGCTGAAACCACTGTCTTCCAAGTAGGCTGCGAGACTGGCTCGCACCACTTCGTCATCATCGATTATCAGCAGCGTGGCACTGGTTTTTGGCATGTGGGCAAACGGCGCCAGAATTAGGTTGGCGTAGCGGGCTGGGCCGTCTGGCCTTGCACGCACTACTGGATTCGCTTTCTAGCCTCTCTGTCGTACAGGTTTCAGGTCTTTGCCCTACACGCAACTACATCAGAGGTGCCCTTCTAAGGCGCAGACGGTACTCCCATCCGCGGGGCGTTTCAAGCTCATGCAGATAGCCGCTTGCCGTCTTTATTTGTCAAAGCACAGAGAGTTATAAGAACCGAGCGAAGCGTAACTCAATGGAAGGATCAAACCTGTTCAAACACGACGCCAAAGCACAGAAGGCGGCCTTCTGGGCCGCCTTCCTGGTTTTACAGGTCGAAATTAAAAATCGTCTTCGACCTGGCCATCCTTGACCTTGAATTCGCGGTTTTGCAGGTAGGCATTGCGGATGAAGACGTATTTGTCGCCACGCACCATCTTCTCGGCCGACAACAGGCTGGCGCGGGTGTCGACGATGTTCAGGCCTCGAATAGAGTTACGCACCGAGACGTTATCGATATAACGATACGGGGCCGTGTAGTCATCGACCAGCTTGGCCGGCGCGTCACGCAGGGTGCTTGGCCCCAGCAGCGGCAACATCACATACGGCCCGCTGTCCAGGCCCCAGTAGCCCAGGGTCTGGCCAAAATCTTCGTCGCTGCGCTGCAGGCCCATCTGGGTGCCCACATCAAAGAAGCCCAGCAGGCCGAAGGTGGTGTTGAAGATCAACCGGGCAGTGTCGACCCCGGCCGCGGCCGGCTTGGCCTGCAGCACGTTGTTGGCCAGGTTGCCCACGTCGCCGATGTTGCGGAACATGTTGTGGATGCCGTCTTCAAGGAACTGCGGCGTCACGTATTGATAACCCTGGGCCAGTGGCTTGAGCGCATAGGTGTCAATGGTGTCATTGAAGATGAAGATTGGACGGTTGATGCTTTCCCAAGGATCTTCTTCCGTCGCGGCCTGGGCAACGAACGGAACCAGCAGGACGCTGGCAGACAAACATAGCTGAGCTAGACGATGGCTCCAGCGCATAGGGGGAAACTCCTTGGATTGTTCAGGCAAGGGCGCCGAGCCCAGGCGGTAAGCTGGCTAGTATAAGACGGAACGCGTGGATAGGCAGCACCGAAAAACACGTAGGCTGTAGGACGTTTCCACGACCGGCGTCCTTCATTTCACTGTCACCGGACTGTCATCGAGGCCCTTTAGGCTGGTGGTTATTTCAAGGATGTTCCCATGCCCCGCCCCGAAGCCCTGCCCCTCCCCGCCCCTAGCCTGACCGCCGTACTGTTTGGCCTGAGCGGATGCCTGGTGGATTTCGGCGCGCGCATCCGTCAGCCAGGCGCAGAGCCCGTCGAGCATGCACAGCCAACACCTGGCGCCCTTGAGAGCTTGCACCAGTTGCAGCGCCAGGAAATCCCTTGCGCCTGGCTCGACGAATTGCCACCTGCCGTCAGCCATGCCTTGGCGGCGTCATTGCCAACGTGGATCAAACCACCGCAACTTCCCGCAACAAATAATCCTTGGCCGGCACCGCATGCCTGCTGGCAGGCCCTGATGGCGCTGAACGTCCAGCAACTGGACGGTTGCGTGTTGGTCAGTGGCGAACCCCGGTTGTTGCAGTCAGGCCTCAACGCCGGTTTGTGGACCATCGGCCTGGCGTCCTGCGGCTCGCTGTGTGGCCTGGCGCCTGACGAATGGCAAGCGCTGAGCCAACAGGAACGGGAAACCAAGCGTGCCAAGGCCACCGTGCAATTGTTCGGCCTGGGGGTGCATTCAGTGATCGATCACCTGGGCGAACTTGATACTTGCCTGGCGGACATCAGCCTGCGCCGACTCAAAGGCGAGAAGCCATGACCGGGATCATGCAGGGAGCGCGAGGGTAGATTACTCTTAAGGTAAGCCACGGACTTTTGACACGCTGTCGCGGTCCATGGCTGTGCCTATCAATAAAGGGAGTACGCCAATGCCTGCCCGCGAATTGCAAGAACAGCTCAATACACTGCGCGAGCAATTGGACCAGAACCCGCCGCTTTCCGAAGCCGAGCGTGATGATCTACGGACGCTGATGGAACAGATCGAGTTTGAACTTGAGCTGGAAACCAAAACGCCGGACAACAACCTCGCCGACAATGTGAACCTGGCTGTCGAGCGCTTCGAGGTGGAACACCCCACCCTTGCCGGGACCTTGCGCAACATCGTGCAAGCCTTGGGCAACATGGGGATCTGAACCCTTCAAATGCAAAAAAGCCCTGCTATCGCTAGCGGGGCTTTTTAATGTCGGCAATCTGAAATGCAATCCATTGTGCGAGCAAGCCCGCTCCCACATCAGAGACTCACTGGCGGACCAGGCGATGGTTCGGCAGTTGAACGTCTTCAGTACTGCGATACGGATTGATATCCAGCCCGCCCCGACGCACATACCGTGCATACACCGTCAGTTTTTCCGGCTTGAGCAAGCGCTGCAGGTCGAGAAAGATCCGCTCCACGCATTGCTCATGGAAATCGGAATGCTGGCGGAAGCTGACGATGTAGGCCAGCAGGCTGGCCGGGTCCAGGGCCGCGCCGCGATATTCCACCGCCACGCTGCCCCAGTCGGGCTGGCTGGTCACCGGGCAATTGGACTTGAGCAGGTGGCTGTGCAGGCTTTGCTCGACAATGCGTGAAGCATCGCAGCGCAGCAGCTCCGGACGCGGGTGCGCGTAGGAGTCGACGCTGATGTCCAAATCGTCGATGCACGTACCGGGCAGCGCCACGATGCCTTCACGCTCCACGTCCTTGAGGCTGCGGATCCGCACACCCACTGCTTTGCCGGCAGCCGCCGACAGGTCCTGGCGCAGGGTCGTTTCCAGGCTCGCGGTATCGGCGAACGGCGTCTGGTTCAAGGAGTTGAGGTACAGCTTGAAGGATTTGGACTCGATGATGTTCGGCGAATCCGCCGGGATCGCGAACTCACCGATGGCCACCACCGGCTTGCCGGACGGCAGCAGCCACGACAGCTCGAAGCAGTTCCAGAAATCCACGCCCTTGTACGGCAGGGTCTCGGCCGTCAGGCCCAGTTCCGCCCATTTCGCGGCGCGCGGGATCGGGAACAGCAGTGACGGCGTGTACGTGGCGATGTATTCGCTGGATTTGCCCAGCGGCGAATGTTCGGCTGCGGGATGCATGACGGAAACCTGACTGAAGAATCAGCCGATTCTATCAGCCTTTGCCGCAGCCTTTGAGTGCTTACTGACTGACTGTCAGGTCGCCCTTCATCCCGGCCTGGTAATGACCGGGGACATTGCAGGCAAATTCCAGCCGGGTGGCCTTGTCAAAAGCCCAGGTCAACTCCGCGGACTTACCCGGCTCAACCAGCACGCTGTTAGCGTCGTCGTGGCGCATCATGCCGCCTTTGCCACCGTGCCCCATCGAGGCATGCTCCATTCCTGGCTTCATCCCGGTCGGCGTCAACATGCCGCTCTGTTGCATCTTGAGCATTTCCTGCTGGTGCTGGGCATGCATCGCAGCGTTACCGAGGTTGAATTCGTGCAGTAACTGGCCTTTATTGATCAGTACGAACCGTACCGTCTCGCCCGCCTTGATATCCAGCGCGCCGGGATTGAACGACATGTCGCCCATCACCACCTCGATGGTGCGACTGGCCTTGGCCGCTGGCGTGGGCTGGCCGAAATCAAAGTGCTCACCGGGCGATGCCCACAACGCGGTACTCAATACCCACGCAGAGGCGGCCAGGATCAGACGGTTTACCATCAACATGTTCATACTCCGACAAGGTAAGGTTCAACTTGCCCAGGACTCTAGATGGGTGCGGCTGCCAATTGACTGACAACTGCATTACAACTCTGTCAGGTTGTGCCACGGCCACGGCCGTCGCGGTATAACGCCCACGTTCAAACCATGCCTTGAGCTGCCCATGAAACTGCTGATCGTCGAAGACCAAACCAAAACCGGCCAATACCTGCGCCAAGGCCTGGGTGAAGCCGGGTTCAACGCCGACCTGGTGGCCGATGGCGTCACCGGCCAGCAACTGGCCTTGAGCGGTGAATACGCTTTGCTGATCCTCGACGTGATGTTGCCCGGCCGCGATGGCTGGCAGATCCTGCAAGCGGTCCGCGGCGCCGGGCTGGATACACCGGTGCTGTTTCTCACCGCGCGGGATGCGGTACAGGATCGGGTACACGGCCTGGAGCTGGGCGCCGATGACTACCTGGTCAAGCCCTTTGCTTTTTCCGAGCTGCTGGCGCGAGTGCGCAGCCTGTTGCGTCGAGGCAGTTCGACGCAACAGGAAACCAGCCTGCAACTGGCCGACTTGCGCCTGGACCTGATCCGCCGTCGCGTCGAACGCAGCGGTCGGCGCATCGACCTCACCGCCAAGGAATTCGCCCTGCTGGAAATGCTCCTGCGCCGCCAAGGCGAAGTACTGCCCAAATCGCTGATCGCGTCCCAGGTCTGGGACATGAATTTCGACAGCGACACCAACGTCATCGAAGTCGCGATACGACGCCTGCGAATCAAGATTGACGATGACTTTCCCAGCAAACTCATCCACACCGTGCGGGGCATGGGCTATGTGCTTGAAGAGCGCAGCCTGTGAGGGGCCGGTGGTCGCTGAGCAGTCGCCTGGCGCTGCTGTTCGCCGCCTGCACCGCTGTGGTGTCGTTGTTCGCCGGGGTGTTGTTCAGCCGTGGCAGCGAGGCGCATTTCATCGAGTTGGACCAGCAACTGCTCGAAGGCAAGCTGATCGGCCTGCGCCGAGCCCTGCAAGACCTCGACGCCGAGCAGACCCAGGCTCGCCTGGAAGATGAACTGAGCCGTCAGGCCGACCTGGCGCTGCGCATCAAGGGCAGCGATGGTGTGCGCTGGTACGACAGCTCGATCCGGATTCCAGCTCAATTGCCGGAGCGTCCCGGCCTGTCGACCCTCAGCGATGCCGACACCGATTACCGGGTGTTGAATGCGCCGTTGTATCCCGATCGAACCAATTCGCCGCAGCTGACCCTGTTGCTCGACATCACCCACCACCAGCACTTCCTGCAACGCATGCAGCGCCTGATCTGGCTGACCGTCGGCCTCTCGGCCCTGGCCACCGCCCTGCTTGGCGCCTGGGCCGCCCGGCGGGCCTTGCGCCCCTTGCGACGCATGGGTGCCATTGCCGGCAGCGTCTCGGCCCGCTCCCTCAACGCTCGACTGCCCGAAGAGCAAATGCCCGCCGAACTGGCGGAATTGGCCCACAGCATCAACGCCATGCTCGGACGCCTCGACGATGCGTTTCAGCGGCTCTCAGCGTTTTCTGCCGACATCGCCCATGAATTGCGCACGCCGCTGTCGAACCTGCTGACCCACACCCAGGTCACGCTCACCCGCGAACGCCCGCTGGAGGATTACCGCGAGGCGCTGCACAGCAATCTCGAAGAACTGCAATGGATGGCGCAACTGGTCAACGACATGCTGTACCTGGCCAAGGCCGACCACGGCCTGCTGGCGCTCAATCGCGAACCGCTGCAATTGGCCGAAGAAGTGGACGCGCTGCTGGACTTCTTCGCGCCCCTGGCCGAAGACGCCAACGTACGCCTGAGCCGCGAGGGCGAGAGCCGCATCGAGGGTGACCGCAACATGCTGCGCCGGGCCCTTTCCAACCTGCTGGACAATGCGCTGCGCTTCACCCCGATTGACGGCGAAGTGCGGGTGCGCATTATCGATGAGGCTCAAGGGGTGAACATAAGCGTGGAGAACAGTGGCGAGGGGATTGCAGCGGATTTGCTGCCGCGACTGTTCGACCGCTTCTACCGCGCCGACCCGGCCCGCCAGGAGGGCAGCAGCGAACACGCGGGGCTCGGACTGGCCATCACCCGCTCGATCATCCGCGCCCACGGCGGGCAGATCCGCTGTGAGTCGGCCGATGGTTGGACGCGATTCCTGATCGAATTGCCGAAGGGGGATTGAGCCCGACGCCCCCGGTGGGGAGAGTCCTGTAGGAGCTGACGAGTGCAACGAGGCTGCGATCTTTCCCCAGACATTTGAGTCTCAAGCGAAAGATCAAGATCAAGATCAAAAGATCGCAGGCTTCGCCAGCTCCTACAGAGCCCAGCGGGAGCAAGCTCCCTCGCCACAGGGGGATTCAGAGTCCGCGACAACCTCAGGAATACCGCAACGCCTGCGCCGGCTCGACCTTCGCCGCACGCCACGCCGGGTACACGGTGGCGAGGAAGCTCAGGATGAACCCGGCCGAGCAGATCAGCAGCACATCACCGCGCTGCAGCTCCGAGGGCAGGTTGCTGACGAAGTACACATCGGAACTGAAAATGTGCTGGCCGCTGACCCGTTCCAGCCAGCCCACCAGCGCACTGACGTTCAGCGCTGCGATCACCCCCAGCACGCCGCCAATCAGCGTGCCGACGACGCCGATCACCGTGCCTTGGACCATGAAGATCGCCATGATCTGCCGCGGCGTGGCGCCGATGGTGCGCAGGATCGCAATGTCCGCACCCTTGTCATTCACCACCATGATCAGCGTGGCGATGATGTTGAACGCCGCCACCGCGACGATCATCAGCAACAGCAAGCCAATCATGGTTTTTTCCATTTTCATGGCGCTGAACAGACTGCCCTGGGTGTGGGTCCAGTCGTCGGCTTTGTAGGCCGCGCCAAGACTGGCGGCGATATCAGCGGAGACCTTCGGCGCCGCGTACAAGTCTTTCACCGCCAGGCGCACGCTTTGCACCTGGTTGGGCTGCCACTGCTGCATCTGCGCGGCGTCGGCCAGGTGGATCAGCGCCATGGAGCCGTCCAGCTCGGCACCCACCTTGAACACACCTACCACGTTCAGCCGCTGCATCCGTGGGGTAATGCCGCCAGGGGCACTGCTGATTTCCGGCACGATCAAGGTGATTTTGTCGCCGACGTTCAGGCGAAAGCGACGGGCGGTGATTTCACCGATCACCACGCCAAACTCTCCGGGTTTCAAGGCATCCAGACGCCCCTGGACGATATGCTGGGCGACGATGGACACCTTGCCTTCCTGGGCCGGGTCAACGCCGCTGATCTGGATCGGCTGCATCGAACCCTTATAGCTGAGCATGCCTTCCATCTCGGTGAAAGGTACGGCGGCGGTGACTTCAGGGTTTTTCAGCGCCGCGGCGGCCACCGGCTGCCAATCGTCGATCGGATTGACGCCGACGATAGTGGCGTGGGGCACCATGCCGAGGATGCGCGAGCTCATTTCGCGCTGGAAGCCGTTCATCACCGACAACACCACGATCATCGCCAGCACACCCAGGGCGAGGCCGATCATCGAGGTCATGGAGATGAACGAAACAAAGCGATTGCGGCGCTTGGCGCGGGTATAGCGCGTGCCGATAAAGATCGATAACGGTCTGAACATTCGCGGGGCACCGTATGAAAATAAAAGACCCGGCACTTGTTTCAAGCACCGGGTTTCGGTTGGTCAGATGGGCGTCAGGCAACCTTCCTGCAAGTGCAGGACACGGTCCATCTGCCGGGCCAGGTTCATGTCGTGGGTCACCACCAGGAACGCGGTGCGCATCGACGTGCTGAGCTCCAGCATCAAATCCTGGATGCCCTGGGCCGTGTGGGCGTCGAGGTTGCCGGTCGGCTCGTCGAGCATCACCAGGCCAGGCTTGTTGACCAGGGCCCGGGCAATCGCTACGCGTTGGCGCTCACCACCGGACAGTTCGGCCGGCTTGTGCTCCAGGCGATGCCCCAGCCCTACCCGCTCCAGCAACGCCGTGGCCCGCTGTCGGGCCTCTGGAATCGCCGTGCGGCCGATCAACAGCGGCATGCAGACGTTTTCCAGCGCGGTGAATTCGGGCAGCAAATGGTGGAACTGGTAGACGAAGCCCAAGGATCGGTTGCGCAGCAGGCCACGGGCCTTCTCGTTCAACGCCGAAAGTTCTTCGCCCGCCAGCCAGACGCTGCCGGCGGTCGGCGTATCCAGGCCGCCCAGCAGGTTGAGCAAGGTACTCTTGCCCGACCCGGAAGTGCCGACAATCGCCACGCGCTCACCAGGATGCAGCTCCAGCTGCAGGCCCGACAACACCACCACCGACTCAGGACCTTCCTCGTAGGATTTGCCCAGGTTGCGGCAGCTCAAGATTGCTTGTTCACTCATGCCCGACTCACTCATAACGTAACGCCTCCGCAGGCTGGGTGCGCGCGGCACGCCAGGCAGGATACAGGGTGGCGAGGAAACTCAGGACCAACGCGGCGCCGCAGACCATCAACACGTCATCGGCCTGCAATTGCGATGGCAGGTAATCGATGAAGTACACGTCGGCGTTGAGAAACTTGTGCCCGATCAGGCCTTCGAGGGCGGCAATCGCGGCGCTGACATTCAGCGCGGCGAACATCCCGACCAGGGCGCCGACGAACGTACCGATCACGCCGATGACCGTGCCTTGGACCATGAAGATGCGCATGATCTGCCCCGGCGTGGCGCCGAGGGTGCGCAGGATCGCGATGTCGCCCTTCTTGTCGTTCACCACCATCACCAGCGTGGAGATGATGTTGAACGCCGCCACGGCAACGATCAGCAACAGCAGCAGGCCGATCATGGCTTTTTCCATGCGGATCGCCTGGTACAGGTTGCCGTGGGTACGGGTCCAGTCCCGGGCGTAGTAACGATCTTCGCCGAGTTGCTGGGCGATGGTCCACGCAACGCGCGGTGCCTGGAACAGGTCATCGAACTTCAACCGCAGGCCCTGGACCTGATCCGGCTTCCAGCGATGCAGGCGTGCCAGGTCCTGGAGGTTGGTGACGCCCAGGTAACCGTCCAGCTCGCCGGCGCCGACATGGAAAATGCCGACCACGGTGAAGCGTTTCATGCGCGGGAACATGCCGCCCGGGGTCACGGTGACCTCCGGGGCGACGAACGTCAGCTTGTCGCCAATGGCAACGCCGAGCTTGGCCGCGGCCTTGTCGCCGATGACGATGCCGAAACTGCCTGGCGCCAGGTCGTCGAGTTTGCCCTGCTGCATGAAGTTATCGATGATCGATACCTGCCGCTCGAGCCCGGGGTCGATGCCATTGAGCAAGACCTTGGACACCTTGCCGTCGTTGGTCAGCAGCCCCTGCATCTGGGTGAACGGCGCAACGGCCAGCACCTGCGGGTTCTGCTTGACCTTGGCGGCCAGGCTCGGCCAGTCGCTGATGGCTTCGCCGGATTCGAGGGTCGCGTGGGGCACCATGCCCAACACGCGGGTGCGCATCTCATGGTCGAAGCCGTTCATCACCGAAAGCACGACGATCATCACGACCACGCCAAGGGCCAGCCCGATGATGGACGTCAGGGAAATGAACGATACGAAATGATTGCGACGCTTTGCACGGGTATAACGCGTGCCGATAAATACGAAGAGAGGTCTGAACATGTCGGGGCTTGTTCGGAGGGAAAAGGAACGTCCTTGTGGCGGGGGTCACAAACCAGCTTTACACTCAGACCACCGCCGCTACCATGGGTTCGCCATGTCGACATTAGATGAAGAAGATCGCCGCGAATACTACCGTATCGAGGACACGATCGCACTGGAAATTCGGCCCCTGTCCATTCCTGAAGCTGCTGGCCAGGATGTGTTGCAGGATGCATCTCCATTGTTCAATCTGCTCAGTGAATTGCACCTGAGCGAATTCGAGTCACAGCACCTGCTGCGCCAGATCAGCGAGCGCGAACGCAGCATCGTGGCGTATCTCAAGGCAATGAACAAACGCATCGACCTGCTCAGCCAGGTCATTGCCCTGACGGTGCTCGGCGAAATCGGCGAACCGCAGCCGGTGATCATTTCCGAAGGCGGCGTCGACTTCCAACACCCTACGCCGATCGCGGTCGGCAGCCACTTGTCAATCAAACTGGTGCTGATGCCCCAGGCCCTCGGCCTGTTGCTTCGCGCGCGGGTCACCCACTGCGACCCCAAGGGCGACGGCTACGACGTGGGCACCGAGTTCGAACGCCCAACCGACGCCCAGCGCCAGTTGCTGGCCCGCTACATCCTGCAGAAACAGGCGCAAGAGCGGCGCCTGGCCCGGGAACAGAACGAATCAGGTATCGATAAGGAAGAACCGTGACCCTCATTTATGGCCACCGCGGCGCCAAGGGCGAAGCGCCGGAAAATACCCTGACCGGTTTTCAGGAGTGCCTCAAGCACGGCGTACGCCGTTGCGAGCTGGACTTGCACCTGTCCATGGACGGCGAGTTGATGGTGATCCACGACCCGACCCTCAAGCGCACCACGGACCGGCGCGGCAAGGTGGTGGAGCATTCCGCCGCCGAGTTGGTGACCTACGATGCGCGCAAGGGTGGCCCGGGCTGGATCAAGCCGTGCCCGATCCCACGCTTGGAGGAGCTGTTCGAGAAGTGTGATTTCGAGCACTGGCAACTGGAAGTCAAGAGCGCCTCGCGCACCCGCGCCGCCGCCACGGTGCTGGGCATCCGCGAAATGGCCCAGCGTTTCGGGCTACTGGACAAGATCACCATCACGTCCAGTTCCCGGGAAGTGCTCAAGGCCGCCCTGGACCTGACCCCGGATATCTCCCGCGGGCTGGTGGCCGAATACGCCTGGCTCGATCCGTTGAAGGTCGCCCAGAGTTACGGCTGCGAGATTCTGGCGCTGAACTGGACCCTGTGCACGCCGGAACGCCTGATCAAGGCGCAGCGACAGGGGCTGCATGTGTCGGTGTGGACCGTCAACGAGCCCGCGCTGATGCGCAGGCTCGCCGACTTTGGCGCTGACAGCCTGATTACAGACTTTCCCGGTTTGGCCACCGCCACGCTCGAGAATGGCTGAAATCGGTCTCCCCGGCCGGCTCAGGCCACCGGCCGGAGCCGCTCAAAAAAGCCGGTTGAGCCCGTCATAGGCCGCTACCCGATAGGCTTCTGCCATGGTCGGGTAGTTGAACGTGGTGTTGACGAAGTACTTCAACGTATTCAGTTCGCCCGGCTGGTTCATGATCGCCTGGCCGATGTGCACGATCTCCGACGCCTGGTAGCCAAAGCAGTGCACGCCCAGCACTTCCAGGGTCTCGCGGTGGAACAGGATCTTCAGCATGCCTTGCGGCTCGCCGGCGATCTGCGCCCGCGCCATGCCCTTGAAGAAGGCCTTGCCCACTTCGTACGGCACCTTGGCCTGGGTCAGCTCCTGCTCGTTCTTGCCGATCGAGCTGATCTCCGGAATGGTGTAGATGCCGGTCGGCACGTCGTTGACGAAGCGCCAGCTGCCGTTGTCGACAATGCTGCCGGCGGCCGAACGGCCCTGGTCGTGGGCGGCACTGGCCAGGCTCGGCCAGCCGATCACATCACCGGCGCCGTAGATGTTCGTCACGCAAGTACGGTAGTTCTCGTCGACTTCGATCTGACCGCGGCTGTTGACCTTCACGCCGATGTTTTCCAGGCCCAGGGTGTCGGTGTTGCCGGTACGGCCGTTGCACCAGAGCAAGGCGTCGGCCTTGATCTTCTTGCCGGACTTGAGGTGCAGGATCACGCCATTGTCGACGCCTTCGACGCGGTCGTAGTCTTCGTTGTGGCGCACGGTGATGTTGTTGTTGCTGAAGTGATAGCTCAGGGCCTGGGAGATTTCCGAATCCAGGAAGCTCAGCAACTGGCCACGGTTATCCACCAGTTCCACCAGCACACCCAGGCCGCTGAAGATCGAGGCGTATTCGCAACCGATCACGCCGGCGCCATAGACGATGAGCTTACGCGGGGTGTGACCCAGGCTCAGGATGGTGTCGCTGTCGTAGATACGTGCATGGTTGAAATCGATATCGGCTGGACGATACGGGCGCGAACCGGTGGCGATGATGATGTGCTTGGCCACCAGCTTCTCGACCACGCCATTGCCGCAGACCACTTCGACCGTCTGCTCGTCGGCAAAGCTGCCGGTGCCGAAGAACACATCAACGCGATTACGGGCGTAGTAGCCGGTGCGCGAGGCCACCTGCTTGGAGATCACCTTCTCGGCGCTCTTGAGCACGTCCGGGAAGGAGAACCAGCGCGGCTCGCCGATGGCCCGGAACATCGGGTTGGTGTTGAACTGCATGATCTGCCGGACGGAGTGACGCAAGGCCTTGGACGGGATGGTACCCAAGTGGGTGCAGTTGCCGCCGACCTGCCGACGGCTGTCGACCATCGCCACCTTGCGCCCTGCCTTGGCCGCGTTCATTGCCGCGCCTTCCCCCGCTGGGCCAGAGCCCAGTACCACCACGTCGTAGTTGTAGACAGCCATGCGTACTCCTCAGAACAGGCCGTGGCGCCTCACTTGGCACCGACGGCTAAATCATGCCGGCCTGCGGCATGAAGGAACAATTTGGGGCCGGTTCACGAGCCCGGCCACAGTCTATAGAAGCGTCAACGCCGCGCACATTACCCCTTGGTCGCGTCGTAGGCTAGTTTTGCCTGTGCTATTTCGCCACAGGTATGCTTTCACAGCGCTGTCATCATTGGGTTTTTCCGCCAGTCATCCGTTCAAATGCTTCATTGGTGCGAACGACGAACCGCTCCCCCTCCCGCAACACGAAAAATACCCCGACGTCATGTTTCTGGGCATAGTCCCAACCCCGTTCAGGCCCCAGAATCAGCAACAGCGTCGATAGTCCATCGGCCATCAACGCCGAAGGATGAATCACCGTGACTGACGCCAGGTTATGTAGGACCGGCGTGCCGGTGCGGGCGTCAAACGTGTGGGAATAACGCCTGCCGCCCTGTTCGAAATATTTACGGTAGTCGCCCGAGGTGGAAACCCCGTAGCCGTTGACCTCGATGACACGCTCGGCCACTTGCCGGTCGTCCCGGGGCTCTTCCAAGGCGATACGCCAGGCCGAACCATCTGGCTTGCGCCCCGCAGCCTTGAGTTCACCGGTAGCTTCGGCCAGGTAACTGTCGATGCCCAGGGCTTGTAGCCTGGTGGCGATGCGGTCGACGGCATAACCGGCGGCGACGCTGTTGAAGTCGACTTCCACCGCGGCGTCCTTGCACAACCGCTCGCCCTCGATGCGCAAATGACCATGACCGACGCGTTGCCGCATCAGGGCCAAATCTTCTGCAGTCGGCACTTTCTCTTCTCGGGACTGGGGCCCGAAGCCCCACAGGTTCAGCAGCGGCTCCACGGTCAGGTCAAACGAGCCGTCGCTTTGAACCGACAACCGCTCACCTACGCGGACCAACTCCAGGACCGGGCCAGGCATGACCTGACAGCTGTTGGCCGGTAGCGCATTGAAACGCTCGATGTCCGAGTCGCTGCGATAGGTCGAGAGTTGCCGATCCACTTCGGCGAGGATGATTTCCACCTCGGTCTGCACCGTTTTCGCAGCGGGGCCGGCGGAATGTCTGACGTATTGAATCGAATAGTGGCTGCCCATGGTCGGGCCGTCGAAGCGCTCCAGGGTGTCGCCGTTGCCGCAACCCGACAACACACCGGCCAGCACCATAAGCCCAATCCATCGTCCAGTTAACAAATCTTCATCCCCCCTCAAAACCGCGCCCGCCATTATGAACGCCAGCGCACGCAAAAAACCCTGTGGGAGCCAGCCAATGGAGCCCTGTGGGAGCAAAGCTTGCTCGCGATCCAGGCGATACGGTTCAACTGCAAGACCGAGTCATCGTTCATCGCGAGCAAGCTTTGCTCCCACAGGTTCCAAGGTTCCAAGGTTCCTGCAAGCCTCCCACAGGGGTGCAGCACCTTCATACAAGATTTACCAGAACGAGTAGCTACCCATGTCTTCCCAAACGAGCAACGGCAAGGCGATTTTTCGCGTTGTCAGCGGCAACTTCCTGGAGATGTTCGACTTCATGGTCTATGGCTTCTACGCCACGGCCATCGCCAAGACGTTCTTTCCTGCCGACAGCGCTTTCGCCTCGCTGATGCTGTCCCTGGCCACGTTTGGTGCCGGGTTCCTGATGCGTCCCCTCGGGGCGATTTTTCTCGGTGCCTACATCGACCGCCACGGTCGTCGCCAAGGCTTGATCATCACGCTGGCGATGATGGCCATGGGCACGATACTGATCGCCTGCGTGCCGGGCTACGCCGTCCTGGGCGTGGCGGCTCCCTTGCTGGTGCTGCTCGGTCGTTTGCTGCAAGGCTTCTCCGCGGGCGTGGAACTGGGCGGCGTGTCGGTTTACCTGGCGGAAATCTCCACACCGGGGCGCAAGGGTTTCTTTGTCAGTTGGCAATCCGCCAGCCAACAGGCTGCCGTGGTGTTTGCCGGCCTGCTGGGGGTGGGCCTCAATCACTGGCTGAGCCCCCAGGAAATGGGCGACTGGGGCTGGCGCGTACCGTTCCTGGTGGGGTGCATGATTGTGCCGGCGATATTCGTGATCCGTCGCTCATTGGAGGAAACACCCGAGTTCCAAGCAAGGAAACATCGTCCCAGCCTGTCGGACATTGTCCGCTCCATCGGTCAGAACTTCGGCATTGTCTTGGCCGGTATGGCGCTGGTGGTGATGACCACCGTGTCGTTCTACCTGATCACCGCTTACACACCAACCTTCGGCAAGGCCGAGCTGAACCTCTCAGACCTCGATGCGCTGCTGGTCACGGTGTGCATCGGTTTGTCGAATTTCTTCTGGCTGCCCGTGATGGGGGCGTTTTCCGACAAGATCGGACGCAAACCCCTGCTGCTCGGTGCGACTGTCCTGGCGATCCTCACCGCCTATCCAGCGCTGTCCTGGTTGGTGGCGAATCCCAGCTTCAGCCATTTGCTGATCGTCGAGCTGTGGTTGTCGTTCCTGTATGGATCGTACAACGGTGCAATGGTCGTGGCCTTGACGGAAATCATGCCGATCGAGGTGCGCACCACCGGTTTCTCCCTGGCCTACAGCCTGGCGACAGCGACGTTCGGCGGGTTTACCCCGGCGGCTTGTACCTATCTGATTCATGTATTGGATAACAAGGCCGCGCCGGGGATCTGGCTCAGTGGCGCGGCCATATTGGGGTTGATTGCTACCTTGGTGTTGTTCAAGGGTAATCGTCATGAACTGCGGACCGCGCAAGCTTCGATGGTGAGCGGCGCCTGATAGATTGCCTTCGTCGGATCGCCGCCCGGAGCAAGCCCAGGCAGCACAAACTCCAGATACAAAAACGCCCCGACAAGTCGGGGCGTTTTCATAAGCAGCTAAGGCTTAGCGCGGGAATGCAGGCGGGTTTACACCGGCCATGTCTTCCATCACGCGAACCACCTGGCAGCTGTAACCGAACTCGTTGTCGTACCAGACGTACAGAACAACGCGGTTGTCTTGGCAGATGGTTGCTTCAGCATCCACTACACCGGCGTGGCGCGAGCCCACGAAGTCGGTGGACACCACTTCCTGCGAATTAACGAAGTCGATCTGCTTGTGCAGGTCGGAATGCAGCGCCATGTAGCGCAGGTACTCGTTCATCTCTTCGCGAGTGGCGGCTTTCTCAAGGTTCAGGTTGAGGATGGCCATCGACACGTTTGGCGTCGGCACACGGATCGCGTTGCCGGTCAGCTTGCCAGCCAGCTCAGGCAGGGCCTTGGCAGCGGCGGTGGCAGCACCGGTCTCGGTGATGACCATGTTCAGCGCGGCGCTACGGCCACGGCGGTCGCCCTTGTGGAAGTTGTCGATCAGGTTCTGGTCGTTGGTGTACGAGTGAACGGTTTCGACGTGACCGTTGATGATGCCGAACTTGTCGTTCACGGCCTTGAGCACCGGCACGATGGCGTTGGTGGTGCAAGAAGCGGCGGAGATGATCTTGTCGTCAGCGGTGATTTCGCCGTGGTTGATGCCGTGAACGATGTTCTTCAGCTTGCCCTTGCCAGGCGCAGTCAGCACGACGCGGTCGATGCCCGGGCAGGCCAGGTGCTGGCCCAGGCCCTCGGCATCACGCCATACGCCGGTGTTGTCCACCAGCAGCGCGTCCTTGATGCCGTACTGGGTGTAGTCCACCTCGGTCGGGTTCTTCGCGTAGATCACCTGGATCAGGTTGCCGTTGGCGAGAATGGTGTTGTTTTCTTCATCGATGATGATGGTGCCATTGAACGAACCATGGACCGAATCACGACGCAGCAGGCTGGCGCGCTTGGTCAGATCGTTCTCGGCGCCCTTGCGCACCACGATGGCACGCAGGCGCAGGCCATCGCCGCCACCGGTTTTTTCGATCAGGATGCGCGCCAGCAGACGGCCGATACGACCGAAGCCGTACAGGACCACGTCAGTGCCTTTGCGAGGCGAAGCGTTCTGTTGGCCAACCACATCAGCCATCTCTTCACGGACGAACTGCTCGGCGCTACGGCCATTGCCTTCGTTGCGGAATTTGAATGCCAGTTTGCCCAGGTCCACCGAAGCCGCGCCGAGCTTGAGCTCGCTCATGGCTTTGAGCAGGGGGAATGTTTCGTGGACGGAGAGTTCGCTGTCGTCGGAAGAACGGTGGCGAGCAAAGCGGTGGGCTTTGAGGATCGCGATGACAGACTGGTTGATCAGGCTGCGGCCATAGATCGAGCTCACCACGTTGTTATTGCGGTAGAGCTGACCGATGAGAGGGATCATCGCTTCTGCGAGAGCTTCACGATCAATCCATTCACCAAGACACTGGTCGGGCTTCTGAGTCACGGTAACCTTCCACATGTAGGGGCTGAAAAAAGGGGCTACATTATGCCGCCGAGTCCTCGGCGGAGCAATGCGCGCCTGTCGCACCGTGGTTTTCCTGTCGGCCTGGGTAGTCTGCAACTGACAGCAGCCCCCTTCCCCCGCTACAATTGTCGACTTTGTCGCAACGCTGGAGCTCAACCTTCCGTGCCCGTTCTGCGTCTTCCGCTTCTCCCTGCCGCGGCAGGTAAACAGCACTGGGGCAACCTGCCCGGTGCCGCCCTGAGCCTGGCCATCGCCGAGGCTGCCAGCGCTGCAAAGCGCTTCACCCTGCTGCTGACCGCCGACAGCCAAAGCGCCGAGCGGCTGGAACAGGAGCTGAGTTTCTTCGCTCCGGATTTGCCGGTCTTGCATTTTCCGGACTGGGAAACCCTGCCCTACGATCTGTTTTCGCCGCACCAGGACATCATTTCCCAGCGAATCGCCAGCCTTTATCGGCTACCGGAGCTCAGTCATGGCGTTTTGGTAGTGCCGATCACCACGGCCCTACATCGCCTGGCACCGACCCAATTCCTGCTTGGCAGCAGCCTGGTGCTGGACATCGGCCAGAAGCTCGATGTCGAGCAAATGCGCACCCGCCTTGAGGCCAGCGGCTATCGCTGTGTCGACACCGTTTACGAACACGGCGAGTTCGCGGTACGCGGCGCATTGATCGACCTGTTCCCGATGGGCAGCAAACTGCCGTATCGCATCGACCTGTTCGATGACGAAATCGAAACCCTGCGCACCTTCGACCCGGAAAACCAGCGCTCCATCGACAAAGTGCAGTCGATCCGCCTGTTGCCGGCCAAGGAGTTCCCGCTGCAGAAAGACGCCGTGACCCGCTTCAAGGCCCGCTTTCGCGAGCGCTTCGATGTGGATTTCCGGCGCTGCCCGATCTTCCAGGACCTGAGCAGCGGGATCACCCCCGCCGGCATCGAGTACTACCTGCCGCTGTTTTTCGAAGAAACCTCCACCCTGTTCGACTACCTGCCCCAGGACACCCAGGTGTTTTCCCTGCCGGGCATTGAGCAGGCGGCGGAAAACTTCTGGAACGACGTGCGCAACCGCTACGAAGAGCGTCGCGTCGATCCTTCCCGTCCTTTATTACCTCCGGCCGAACTGTTCCTGCCGGTGGAAGACTGCTTTGCCCGCCTCAAGGGCTGGCCACGAGTGGTGGCCAGCCAGCAAGACGTGGAAACCGGCGTCGGCCGTGAACGTTTCCCGGCCAAGGCGTTGCCGGACCTGGCCATCGAAGCCAAGGCCACGCAGCCCCTGGCGGCGCTGGCAGGCTTTCTCGATGCATTCCCCGGCCGCGTGCTGTTCACCGCTGAATCCGCAGGTCGTCGCGAAGTGCTGTTGGAGCTGCTTGAGCGCCTGAAGCTGCGACCGAAGACGGTGGACAGCTGGCCGGACTTCGTCGCCGGCAAGGATCGCCTGGCGATTACCATCGCGCCACTGAACGACGGGCTGGTCCTGGATGACCCGGCCCTGGCACTGGTGGCCGAAAGTCCTTTGTTCGGCCAGCGCGTCATGCAGCGCCGTCGTCGCGAGAAACGCGCCGACGCCGCCAACGACGCGGTCATCAAGAACCTCACCGAACTGCGCGAAGGCGCGCCCGTGGTGCACATCGACCACGGCGTGGGCCGCTACCTGGGCCTGGCGACACTGGAAATCGACAACCAGGCCGCCGAGTTCCTGACCCTCGAATACGCCGAGGGTGCCAAGCTCTATGTACCGGTGGCGAACCTGCACCTGATCGCCCGCTACACCGGCAGCGACGACGCCCTGGCCCCGCTGCATCGCCTGGGTTCGGAAACCTGGCAGAAAGCCAAGCGCAAGGCGGCCGAACAGGTGCGCGACGTGGCCGCCGAGCTGCTGGACATCTACGCCCGTCGTGCGGCCCGCGAGGGCTATGCCTTCGCCGATCCGAAAGCCGACTACGAAACCTTCAGCGCCGGTTTCCCGTTCGAAGAAACCGTCGACCAGCAGACCACCATCGAAGCCGTGCGCGCCGACATGCTCGCACCCAAGCCGATGGACCGGCTGGTGTGTGGCGACGTGGGCTTCGGCAAGACCGAAGTGGCGATGCGCGCCGCGTTCATTGCCGTGCACGGCGGCAAGCAGGTGGCGATCCTCGTGCCGACCACCCTGCTCGCCCAGCAGCACTACAACAGTTTCCGCGACCGCTTTGCCGACTGGCCGGTGACCGTGGAAGTGATGAGCCGTTTCAAATCCACCAAGGAAGTGAACGCCGCCGTGGCCGACCTGGCCGAGGGCAAGATCGACATCGTCATCGGCACGCACAAGCTGCTGCAGGACGACGTGAAGTTCAAGAGCCTGGGGCTGGTGATCATCGACGAAGAGCACCGCTTTGGCGTGCGCCAGAAAGAACAGCTCAAGGCCCTGCGCAGCGAAGTCGACATACTGACCCTGACCGCCACGCCGATTCCGCGCACGCTGAACATGGCGGTGTCGGGCATGCGCGACCTGTCGATCATCGCCACGCCGCCGGCCCGTCGCCTGTCGGTGCGCACCTTCGTCATGGAACAGAACAAAAGTACGATCAAGGAAGCCTTGCTGCGCGAGCTGCTGCGTGGCGGCCAGGTCTATTACCTGCACAATGACGTGAAGACCATCGAGAAATGCGCCGCCGACCTGGCCGAGCTGGTGCCGGAAGCGCGTATCGGCATCGGCCACGGGCAGATGCGCGAACGCGAACTCGAACAGGTGATGAGCGACTTCTACCACAAGCGCTTCAACGTGCTGATCGCCTCGACCATCATCGAGACCGGCATCGACGTGCCGAGCGCCAACACCATCATCATCGAACGCGCCGACAAGTTCGGCCTGGCCCAGTTGCACCAGTTGCGCGGCCGGGTTGGTCGTAGCCACCACCAGGCCTACGCCTACCTGTTGACGCCACCGCGCCAGCAGATCACCCCGGATGCGGAAAAACGCCTGGAAGCCATCGCCAATACCCAGGATCTGGGCGCCGGCTTCGTACTGGCCACCAACGACCTGGAAATCCGCGGGGCCGGCGAATTGCTCGGCGACGGCCAGAGCGGCCAGATCCAGGCCGTTGGTTTCACCCTGTACATGGAAATGCTCGAACGCGCGGTCAAGTCGATCCGCAAGGGCGAACAGCCGAACCTCGATCAACCCCTGGGCGGCGGGCCGGAAATCAACCTGCGGGTGCCGGCACTGATCCCGGAAGACTACCTGCCGGACGTCCACGCACGGCTGATCCTCTACAAACGCATCGCCTCGGCCAGCGACGAGGAAGGCCTCAAGGACCTGCAAGTGGAGATGATCGACCGCTTCGGCCTGCTGCCGGAACCGACCAAGAACCTGGTGCGCACGACGCTGCTCAAGCTCAAGGCCGAACAACTGGGCATCAAGAAAGTCGACGGCGGCCCCAACGGCGGCCGGATCGAGTTCGAGGCCCAGACCCCGGTCGATCCACTGGTGCTGATCAAGTTGATCCAGGGCCAGCCCAAACGCTACAAGTTCGAAGGGGCCACGATGTTCAAATTCATGGTGCCCATGGAACGCGCGGAAGAGCGCTTCAATACCGTAGAGGCGCTGTTCGAGCGCCTCACTACGACCACTGCTTGAAGGACGCCAAATGCGCCTGTTTCGCTCACTGACCTTGTTGATGACCCTGGTCGCTCCCCTGGCATTTGCCGACGACCTGTATCAGGTTGAAATGATCCTGGTGCGCCAGAACGCCGAGCCGGCGATTGCCAGCCGCGCCGCACCGGAAGACTGGGACGCCGGCGCGCAACGCCTGGGCGCGGACAGCCAGCGCACACCGGCCATGGGCAACATCGTCGAGAAACTCAACGCCAGCGGCCAATACACGGTATTGATGCACAAGGCCTGGCAGCAGACCCTCGGCGAGCAGGGGCGCAAAATCGCCATCAGCGACGGCGCCGAACAGTTCGGGCAGTTCCCCATCGAAGGCACCCTGGAACTGAAGCTGGGCCGTTTCACCGACGTGGATGCCGATTTCTGGATCAACCAGATCAACGCCAATGGCCTGGTCACCTCCAGTGAGCGCCTCAAGCAGCAGAGCCATACCAAAAATGGCCAACTGAACTTCCTCGACAACGGTCATCTTGGCCTGCTGATCAAGATCACCTCGTTGACCGCGCCCGCGCCACGGCAGGCACCTGAAGTCATTCCGGACTGATTGGCGCGCCTATGCCCTCGCCCCTGAGCAAACCCCTGGCACCTTCCTGGGTCAATCGATTCAAGGAACAGAGCCTGGAGCGCGGGCGCCGTTATGCGCTGGAAAACCGCGTCAGGATCGTCGAGGCCGGCGACAGCACCATCACCGCCAGTTGCGAAGGCTCTGGCGGTAACGTCTACCGTCAGACCATTCGCCTGAAGGAGTCAGCCAAGGGCACGCTGATCCTGCTCGAAGCCGCGTGCTCCTGCCCGGTGCGCATCAACTGCAAGCACTGCGCGGCCGTGTTGCTGCAAGTCCAGGAAACCCTGGCCTACCCGGCCGCCGAAAAAGACGCGCACCTGCTGGAGAAACTCCAGGCCGTGCTGGACAACCGCAGCCCCAAGGCCCCACCACAAGTGCTGGTGGACAACGTGCAACCGGTGCCGCGCCTATGGCTGGCCAGTGTCGAGTTCAGCGCCTTCGAGCCGCGCAACGGCAAGATGCAGCGCTACATCCAACACCGCGCCGCGCTGTCCTTCGGTTACCTGGACGAATACGTCAGCGGCCAGCGCAACACCGACGTGCTGATTCGCCAGGAAACCCAGACGCTGCGGATAAAACGCCACACGGATGTGGAACAGTCCTACCGCGAACAGCTGCGGATCCTCGGCTTCAAGGTCGCGACCCGACAAAGCAAGGCCCTGCCGGAAAGCGCCGGCGAACTGTACGAGATGGTCAACGACAGTGCCTGGCTGACCTTCACCCTCAACGACCTGCCGAAACTGCGCACCCAAGGCTGGGAACTGCAGATCGACGAAGACTTCGGCTTCGACCTGACGGCAGTGGACGAGTGGTACGCCACGGTAGAGGAAACGCCGGAGCGAGACTGGTTCGACCTGGAACTGGGAATCATCGTCAACGGTGAGCGCCTGAGCCTGCTGCCGATCCTGCTGAACCTGATGCGCTCGCACATCGAACTGTTCAACCCGGAACGCCTGGCCAGGCGTCGGGACGACGAACTCATTCTGGTCAACCTGCCCAACCGCCCGAACTCGGAGTTCGGCCCGCAGCAGGTGGCCCTGCCCTATGGCCGGCTGAAACCGGTGCTGGCGACCCTGGGCGAGTTTTACCTGCAAGAACCCGGCACCACCAAACTGCGCCTCAACAGCGCGGACGCCCTGCGCCTGAACCCGCTGCAGGACATGCCGTTGACCTGGGAAGGTGGCGAACACATTCGCGGCCTGGCCCAACGCCTGAGGGACATCAAGGATTACACCGCCACCGCGCCAGAAGGCCTGAACGCGACGCTGCGGCCGTATCAACTCGAAGGCTTGAGCTGGATGCAATCGCTCAGGCAGCTGGAAGTCGGCGGCATTCTCGCGGACGACATGGGCCTGGGCAAAACCCTACAGACCCTGGCGCATATTCTCAGCGAAAAAAACGCCGGACGCCTCGACCGACCGTGCATGGTGGTGATGCCCACCAGCCTGATCCCCAACTGGCTCGACGAGGCGGCTCATTTCACGCCGCAACTCAAGGTGCTGGCCCTGTATGGCGCCGGGCGCAAAAAGCATTTCGAACGACTGGCCGATTACGACCTGGTCCTCACCACCTATGCCCTGCTGCCCAAGGATGTCGAGCGCCTGGCCGCGCAGCCATTGCACGTGCTGATTCTCGATGAAGCCCAGTACATCAAGAACCCCACCAGCAAAGCCGCCCAGGCCGCCCGCGAGCTCAACGCCCGCCAGCGGCTGTGCCTGTCCGGCACGCCCCTGGAAAATCACCTGGGGGAACTGTGGTCGTTGTTTCACTTCCTGTTGCCGGGCTGGCTCGGGGACGTCAAGAGTTTCAATCGCGATTACCGTGTACCGATCGAAAAGCGTGGCAGCGATGTACGACTGCAGCACCTCAACGGTCGGATAAAACCTTTCCTGCTGCGCAGGACCAAGGAGCAAGTGGCGACGGAGTTGCCACCCAAGACCGAGATCATCCATTGGGTCGAACTCAGCGACGCCCAGCGGGACGTCTACGAAACCATGCGCCTGGCGATGGACAAGAAGGTCCGCGACGAGATCACCCGCAAAGGCGTGGCCCGCAGCCAGATCATTATTCTCGAAGCACTGCTCAAGCTGCGCCAGGTGTGTTGCGACCTGCGCCTGATCAACGACGCCACCCTGCCCGCCCGAGGCAGCACCTCGGGCAAGCTCGACAGCCTGATGGAAATGCTCGAAGAGCTGTTTGAAGAAGGTCGCCGGGTGCTGTTGTTTTCCCAATTCACGTCCATGTTGGCGCTGATTGAAGATGAACTGAAGAAACGCGGCGTCGATTATGCCCTCCTGACCGGCCAGACCCGGGACCGTCGCACGCCCGTCAAGGAATTCCAGAGCGGCAAGCGTCAGATCTTCCTGATCAGCCTGAAGGCCGGTGGTGTAGGCCTGAACCTGACCGAGGCCGACACGGTGATTCACTACGACCCGTGGTGGAACCCGGCCACCGAAAACCAGGCGACCGACCGGGCCTACCGCATCGGCCAGGAAAAGCCGGTGTTCGTCTACAAGCTGATTGCCCGAGGCACGGTGGAAGAGAAAATCCAGCTGCTGCAAAAGGAAAAATCCGACCTCGCGGCCGGGGTGCTGGACGGACGCGTGGCCGGAGACTGGAAATTGCAGAGCGATGATATTGAGGCGTTGTTCGCGCCGCTGCCGGACAAGCTGGAAAAGCGCTAACCCCCCAATCCTTGTGGGAGCCGAGCTTGCTTGCGATGGCGGAGGGTCAGATCGCGCCGATGTTGCTCCCACCTTGCTTCGAGATAGCGACCTTCAAAAGATGCTAATCAACCAGCTGGGCAGCCCTCAGCGCGCCAAGCGCCGCCAACCAGCGAGGGTCCTGGCGATACTCGGTGGAGGCAAAGGCCCGGCCACGCATGCGGGCGATCCGTGCCGAAGGCTTGACCTTCAGGCGCTGGGCAGCGCTCAAGGCCAACTCTGCAGCCGCGCGATCATTGCACACCAGGCCCATGTCGCAACCCGCCGTCAACGCCGCTTCGATACGACTGGCGGCATCACCGACCACATGAGCACCGGCCATCGACAGGTCATCACTGAAGATCACACCCTCAAATTGCAACTCGCCGCGCAGGATGTCCTGCAGCCAGCGGCGGGAAAACCCGGCTGGATTGGCGTCGACCTGCGGGTAGATGACATGGGCCGGCATGACGGCGGCCAGTTGCTTGCTCAGCCTGGCGAACGGCACCAGGTCATTGGCGCGAATCTGCTCGAGGCTGCGCTCATCGTTCGGAATCGCCACGTGGGAATCGGCCTCGGCCCAGCCATGCCCCGGGAAATGCTTGCCAGTGGCGGCCATCCCGGCGGCGCTCATGCCGCGGATGAAGGCACCGGCCAATAACGCAGCGCGCTCGGGATCGCCTTCGAAGGAACGACTGCCGACGACGGCGCTGCGCTGGTAATCGAGGTCCAGCACCGGGGCAAAACTCAAGTCGAGGCCGACCGCCAGCACTTCGGTAGCCATGATCCAGCCACACTGCTCGGCCAGGTATTCGGCATTCGGGTTATCGGCTATCGCCCGCATCGCCGGCAGCCGCACAAAACCCTGGCGCAGCCGCTGAACACGACCACCTTCCTGATCCACCGCCAATAAAAGGTCGGGGCGGATGGCGCGGATCGATGCGCTCAACTCGCGCACCTGACGTGGATGCTCGATATTGCGGGCAAAGATGATCAGGCCGCCTACTTCAGGCTGGCGCAACAGGTGGCGATCTTCGGCCGTCAGCCAGGTACCGGCGACGTCCACCATCAACGAGCCTTGCAGGCCAGCAGTCATAGCATTTCCTTGATAATGATGAACCCGTGCGGTAACACAGGCACGACCACACCGCTGGGCCCAAGGCCCGGCAGGTTGCGGTCATGCAATGAAAAATGGAACGGGTTCGAAACGAGAGTCGGCATGGGCGGCTAGCTTAGCGGATGTAGGCCGCCGCGCCCACCCGTGCACTTACGCCTTGGCCAGCGCCGGCGTTGATTTACTGCGCGGACGCAGTTGCGCGGCAGCCATGGCTTCATCGGTGACGCCACTTTCGGCACGCATGCCCGCTGCCAGGAACGGCACCATCAGGCGCATCACCTGCTCGATGGACGTGTTCACGCCAAAATCGGTTTCAGCAATGGCGCGCAGCGCCTTGATACCGGACATGCTGAACGCCGCGGCGCCGAGCATGAAGTGCACCCGCCAGAACAGCTCGATGGGTGGAATACGCGGTGCGGCCTCATTGACCAGCAGCATGTAGCGACGGAAAACCTTGCCGTACATGTCTTCCAGGTAACGTCGCAGGTGGCCCTGGCTCTGGCTGAAGGCAAGGCCCAACAGGCGCATGAAAATGGACAGGTCGTTGCCGCTGCGCGGTTGCACGACAAGGGCTTGCTCGACCAGGATTTCCAGCAGCTCTTCCAGGGTCGGCTTGACGTCAGGCTTGGCCTGGCGCCGTTCCAGCTCGCGATCGAGGCTGAGGCAGAAAGGCCCGAGGAACCGCGAGAATACCGCCTGGATCAGGGCCTTTTTCGAGCCGAAGTGATAGTTCACCGCCGCCAGGTTCACCCCGGCCTTGCTGGTGATCAGACGCAACGAGGTTTCAGCGAAACCTTTTTCCGCGAACAACTGCTCGGCAGCATCGAGAATGCGTTCAACGGTTTCCGACTGGGCCATGGTTACTCCGCCTGACAAACACTTGTTTGAAACATACGTTTCAGCCTAGGGGTTGTCAAGCCTGCCGGGGCGTTTTGCGAACGCCCGGTCACGTATTTAACCACACCTTTTCACGGGTGGTAGCCATGTCGTATCCAACAGCCCGACCGACCGTCCAGCGGCCGATGAAAAAAGGAGGATTGCCAAGTGGCGTCCACTGTATATAATCCCAGTCACTGTATAAAAAGACAGAGCGATCAATATGCTAAAGCTGACGCCACGCCAAGCAGAGATTCTGGCCTTCATCAAACGCTGCCTCGAAGACAACGGCTATCCGCCGACCCGTGCGGAAATCGCCCAGGAACTGGGTTTCAAGTCGCCCAACGCGGCTGAAGAACACCTCAAGGCGCTGGCGCGCAAGGGCGCGATCGAAATGACTCCGGGCGCATCCCGTGGCATTCGTATTCCCGGCTTCGAAGCCAAGGCCGACGAAACCACCCTGCCGATCATCGGCCGGGTAGCGGCAGGCGCACCGATCCTGGCCCAGCAGCATGTCGAGGAATCCTGCAACATCAACCCTTCGTTCTTCCATCCTCGGGCCGATTACCTGCTTCGTGTACACGGCATGAGCATGAAGGACATCGGCATCTTCGACGGTGACCTCCTGGCCGTGCACACCACCCGCGAAGCCCGCAATGGCCAGATCGTGGTGGCGCGAATCGGCGACGAGGTGACCGTCAAGCGCTTCAAGCGCGACGGCAGCAAGGTCTGGCTCATCGCCGAAAACCCGGAGTTCGCGCCCATCGAAGTGAACCTGAAAGATCAGGACCTGGTCATCGAAGGCTTGAGTGTCGGCGTCATTCGCCGCTAAAGGAGGCTTTATGCAGTTCCCTCACACACCACAACACACACAACTTCCGCTGTTCGAGGCATTCATGGCCCAACCGCTGGCTCCAGTCCTGAAAGAGGTCATCGAGTCGCCCTGGGGCGTCGAGCCCGAGGCTTTCAGCGAACTGTCGTTACGTGGTGCGGCCGGAAACTGCCTGAACCTGCTGGCGCCGATTCTGCGAGAACTCAGCCAGGACCAGGATGCTCGCTGGCTGACGCTGATCGCACCACCGGCCAGCGTCACCCAGGCCTGGCTGCGGGATGCCGGCCTGAACCGCGAACGCATCCTGTTGTTGCAACCACGGGGCGCCCAAAGCGCCCAACAGTTGACCTGCGAGGCCTTGCGCCTGGGCCGCAGCCACACCGTGGTCAGCTGGCTCAACCCGCTAACCGCGACCGCACGGCAACAGTTGATCAGCGCCGCCCGTACCGGGGACGCACAAAGCCTGAATATTCGATTGGGCTAAGACAAACGCGGGGCTTCTCCAAGACAGAGAAGCCGACCAGTCACACTATCCAAAAAAGCCGACAGGCGGGATCAATGAAGGACCCGCGGCCCCTCTTCCTTGTTGAATTCGCCTTCAACGAGGCGACCTGCCATCTGGACGCCCACGCTCAGCATCGCCTTGGCGACTTCGACGTGCTGGCCCTGCAGGAATACCTTGGCATCTTCGGAGAAGTTCAGGGTAACCAGAGAACCCTCGTCCTCAGCCCTGCGCAGCTCGATGCGGCCATCAGGAAGTTCGACAATTTCTAGAAAGGACGTAGGCATAAAAGTCTGTTCTCCACGAAAGGCGAGGATTATATAGTCATCGGCCAGGCTCCGCTCGGGATCTTGACCAAGCGTTATCAACGAATGTAACGGGCCGAGGGAAAACTCAGCACTCGTTCAACCCTTCACGAAAGCGTATCGCCAGGCTCTTGAGGTTCTGGCGCCAGCTCTCCAGCTCCTCCCGGCTCAACTCCTGCTCGGGCTCTTGCTCGTCCAGATTGACCGCCACGATCAACGGCTGGGTCACGTCCCCCTTGGGCTTGCGCGGGGCCCGCGGCGGCTCGAACAGCGCCGCATGGGCCGCCAATAGCTTCGCCAGCCAGGTTTCCGGGTTGTGCGCCAATTCGACCATTTCGGCCAATTCCGGGATAGCGATGGTTTCCAGCACTTCACGGGTCAACAACAGCTCGGCCCGCGGCGCATTCGCTTGTGGCAGGCGATAGAAACCGGCGATTTCATGGCACAACCCCAACAATGCACCGTACAGGTGAAACAGCGCGGATTCGCGTCCTGCCTGGAGCAACGCCGGGGAATTCATCGCACGTCCATCCTCGGCCCTGGTAAGTGCTTCAAGCGACAGACCGGCGAAATAGATTTTCTGATTGGTGCGGGTATAGAGTTCGTGGGCCATGGCGGCATCTCCCCAACGAAATGAAAGCTTCACGCAAGTGTGACAGTGTCATGGATCAACCGAGGCCACTGCAAGCCAAAAACAAAAAGGCCGCATGAAAACCTGTGGGTTGTCATGCGGCCTTTTTGTACATTCGAGGCTATCAGGCTGAGGAGCCTCATTAGCCCCGGATCGTCAAACAGGCGCCATCAATCAGCGCTTGTCTTCAACCGTCCACTTACCGCCGTCGTAGTAGGCTTTCCAGCCGGTCGGCTTGCCGTCAACTTCGGTCTGCACGTACTGCTCCTTGGTCTTGCGGCTGTAGCGAATGACCGCCGGACGTCCATCCGGGTCTTTCTGCGGCGCCTCGCAAAGGAAATGGTACTTCGGATCGATTTCGTCCTTGTGCGGCACGATTTCCATCACCAACGGCGCACGGGTCTCACGGTTTTTCGGGAACTGGCTGGCTGCCAGGAACAGGCCGGAGGCGCCGTCGCGCAGGATGTAGGTGTCGTTGACCTTCTCGCACTTGAGCTCAGGCATCTTCACCGGGTCCATCTTCGGCGGCGCCGCGTCACCGCTCTTGAGCAGCTTGCGGGTGTTCTTGCAGGTCGGGTTGGTGCAACCGAAGAACTTGCCGAAACGACCGGTCTTGAGCTGCATCTCGCTGCCACACTTGTCGCACTCCAGGCTCGGGCCTTCGTAGCCCTTGATGCGATAAGTGCCCTCTTCGATCTCGTAGCCGGCACAGTCCGGGTTGTTACCGCAGATGTGCAGCTTGCGCTTTTCATCCAGCAGGTAGGCATCCATCGCCGTGCTGCAGATCGGGCAACGATGCTTGCCGCGCAGCACCAGGGATTCCGATTCGCCCTCGTCGTCCGCGGCGATTTCGTCGCCCGGCACCAGGTTGACGGTCGCCTTGCAGCGCTCCTTGGGTGGCAGGCTGTAGCCCGAGCAACCAAGGAACACACCGGTCGAGGCGGTACGGATTTGCATCGGACGCCCGCAGGTCAGGCATGGGATGTCGGTCATGACCGGCTGGTTGGCGCGCATGCCGCTGTCAGGGCTTTCGGCCACTTCGAGCTTTTTCTTGAAGTCGCCGTAGAACTCGTCGAGAACGTTTTTCCAGTCGCGCTCGCCCTGGGCCACATCGTCGAGGTTCTCTTCCATACCGGCGGTGAAGCCGTAGTCCATCAGGTTCGAGAAGCTTTCGGACAAACGCTCGGTAACGATGTCACCCATCTTTTCCGAATAGAAGCGACGGTTGTGCAGCGCCACATAGCCGCGGTCCTGGATGGTGGAGATGATCGCTGCGTAGGTCGAAGGACGACCGATGCCGCGCTTTTCCATTTCCTTGACCAGGCTGGCTTCGGAGTAACGAGCCGGTGGCTTGGTGAAATGCTGTGTCGGATCAAGCTTGATCAGCTTCATCACGTCGCCCTGGGCCATGTCCGGCAGGACGTCGTCATCCCCAGGCTTGGTGATTTGCGGCATGACGCGGGTGTAGCCGTCGAACTTCAGGATACGGCCCTTGGCGCGCAGCTCGAAGTCGCCGGCACCGACGCTGACCGTAGTCGACAGGTATTGTGCCGGCAGCATCTGGCAGGCCAGGAATTGGCGCCAGATCAGCTCGTAGAGACGCTCGGCATCGCGTTCCATGCCCGACAGCTTGCTTGGCTCGGTATTGGCATCGGACGGACGAATCGCTTCGTGCGCCTCCTGCGCGCCTTCCTTGCTGCTGTAGACGTTCGGCGTGTCCGGCAGGTACTTCTTGCCGAACTCGCTTTCTATATAAGTGCGCGCCATCGCCACGGCATCGGCCGAAAGGTTGGTCGAGTCGGTACGCATATAAGTGATGTAGCCGGCTTCGTACAGGCGCTGGGCCATCATCATGGTTTTCTTCACGCCGAAGCCCAGGCGATTGCTCGCGGCCTGTTGCAGCGTGGAGGTGATGAACGGCGCCGACGGTTTGCTGCTGGTCGGCTTGTCTTCGCGCTTGACGATGCTGTAGCTGGAAGCCTTGAGCTTCTCCAGCGCCGCCATGGCCTGGGCTTCGTTGAGCGGCTTGAAGGCTTCACCCTTCTCGCGGGCCACGTCGAAGCGCACAGTCGCGCCCTTGGCAGTGCCGAGGTCGGCGTGGACTTCCCAATACTCTTCAGGGATGAACGCACGGATTTCCCGCTCGCGTTCCACCACCAGCTTCACCGCGACCGACTGCACGCGGCCGGCCGACAGGCCGCGGGCGATCTTGGCCCACAGCAGTGGCGAGACCATGTAGCCCACCACGCGATCGAGGAAGCGACGCGCCTGCTGGGCGTTGACCCGATCGATATCCAGCTCGCCCGGCTGGGAGAAGGCTTCCTGGATGGCCTTCTTGGTAATTTCGTTGAACACCACGCGCTTGTAGCGGCTGTCATCCCCACCAATGGCTTCGCGCAGGTGCCAGGCAATGGCTTCCCCTTCGCGGTCCAAGTCCGTCGCGAGATAGATGGTGTCGGCATCCTTGGCGAGCCGGCGCAGCTCCTCGATGACCTTTTCCTTGCCCGGGAGGATCTCGTACTTGGCTTTCCAGCCGTGCTCCGGATCGACCCCCATGCGTGAGACCAACTGCTTGCGCGCCTTTTCTTTCGGCGACAGCGCCGGGCCTTCACCGGCAGCAGCCTTGCCGCGCTTGGCGGCTGGCTCCTTGCTGGCGCTAGCCGAACCGCTGGTGGGCAGGTCTCGGATATGGCCGATACTCGACTTCACCACGTATTGGTTGCCCAGATACTTGTTGATGGTCTTGGCCTTAGCCGGGGATTCCACAATGACCAGCGATTTGCCCATGGATCAGAAAATTCCTGAATTCTAAAAAGTGAAAGGCGGTTGGCGCCTGACGCGGCACCGCTATATATAGTGGCTGCAAGGTGAGGTCAAGCGCAGGGTTGCCCACATACCGGCCTCAAGGCTTGGAAAAAATGCTCTCCTCGGCCTGCACCAAAGCAAAGCGTGGCACCTGTTCGCCGTCAACCTCAACGGACTCCTCGAACATGCTCAAGGGACGCACCCAAAAGCCGTAATCGCCATACAGGGCTTGATAGAAGACCACTTCTTCCTCGGTCTCGGAATGCCGCGCGACACTGAATACGCGGTACTGCGGACCTTTGTAATGTTGGTAGAGCCCAGGTTGTATCGGCATGCTTGGCACTCACTCAAATTTTTTCAAAATAAAAACAAAATCTTTTTTTTACTAAACCCGAAAAAACAAAAACCGGGGCACTTGGCCCCGGCTTCCATCAACGCGACGCTTAGACGCGTTCGAAGACAGTGGCGATGCCCTGGCCGAGGCCAATGCACATGGTGGACACACCGAAGGTGCCGCCATTCTGCTTCATGACGTTGAGCAGCGTGCCGGAAATACGCGCACCGGAGCAACCGAATGGGTGACCCAAGGCGATCGCGCCGCCGTGCAGGTTAACCTTCTCGTTCATCTTGTCGAGCACTTTCAAATCTTTCAGCACTGGCAGGGCCTGTGCGGCGAAAGCTTCGTTGAGTTCGAAGAAGTCGATATCGGCAATACCCAGGCCTGCACGCTTCAAGGCTTTCTGCGTGGCCGGTACTGGACCATAGCCCATGATCGCCGGGTCCACACCCGCCACAGCCATCGAACGAATCACCGCCATCGGCTGGATACCCAGGTCCTGGGCACGCTGGGCCGACATCACGATCATGCACGAGGCACCGTCGGTGATCTGCGACGAGGTACCGGCTGTCACGGTGCCGCCCTTCGGATTGAATGCCGGCTTGAGGGCCGCCAGGCTTTCCAGGGTAGTTTCCGGACGAATGGTTTCGTCGTAGTCGAACAGCTTCAGGAAGCCGTTCTCGTCGTAGCCCTGCATCGGGATGATCTCATCCTTGAACTTGCCTTCCACGGTCGCCTTGTGGGCGAGCTGGTGGGAGCGCACGCCAAAGGCGTCCTGCTGTTCGCGGGTGATGCCGTGCATTTTGCCAAGCATTTCCGCAGTCAGGCCCATCATGCCCGAGGCTTTTGCCGCGTACAGCGACATGTGCGGGTTCGGATCGACGCCATGCATCATGCTCACGTGGCCCATGTGCTCGACACCACCGACGACGAATACGTCACCGTTGCCGGTCATGATCGCCTGGGCGGCGGTGTGCAGCGCGCTCATGGACGAACCGCACAGGCGGCTGACGGTCTGGCCCGCCGCCGTGTGAGGGATCTGGGTCATCAGCGAGGCCATGCGGGCGATGTTCCAACCCTGCTCCAGGGTCTGGTTCACACAGCCCCAGATCACGTCTTCGACTTCGTTGGGGTCGACCTTGACGTTACGCTCCAGCAGCTTGCTGATCAGGTGCGCCGACATGTCTTCGGCGCGGGTGTTGCGGTGCATGCCGCCCTTGGAGCGGCCCATCGGCGTACGACCGAAGTCGACAATCACGACGTCTCTAGGATTCAAGCTCATAAATGTTCTCTCGCTCTAGTCGTTGGGCGCTTAACCGAAGAAGCTCTGGCCGTTCTTGGCCATTTCACGCAGCTTCGCGGTCGGGTGGTACAGCGCGCCCAGATCAGCGTACTGGTCAGCCAGGGCAACGAACTCAGCCACACCGATCGAATCGATGTAGCGCAGCGCACCGCCACGGAATGGAGGGAAACCGATACCGTAGACCAGACCCATGTCGGCTTCGGCGGCGGTTTCGACAATGCCGTCTTCCAGGCAACGCACGGTTTCGAGGCACAGCGGGATCATCATCCAGTTGATGATGTCCTCGTCGGTGACTTCGCGCTGCTCGTAGACGATCGGCTTGAGCACTTCCAGCACCGACGAATCGGCGACTTTCTTCTGCTTGCCGCGCTTGTCTGTCTCGTAGGCATAGAAGCCCTTGCCGTTCTTCTGGCCCAGGCGCTTGGCTTCGTAGAGCACATCGACAGCCGAACGGCGATCGTCCTTCATGCGGTCCGGAAAGCCTTCGGCCATGACGTCGCGACCGTGGTGGCCGGTGTCGATGCCGACGACGTCCATCAGGTACGCCGGGCCCATCGGCCAGCCGAATTTTTCCATGATCTTGTCGATGCGCACGAAGTCCACACCGGCGCTGACCAGCTTGGCGAAACCGCCGAAGTACGGGAACAGCACGCGGTTGACCAAAAAGCCCGGGCAGTCGTTGACGACGATCGGGTTCTTGCCCATTTTCTTGGCGTAGGCCACGGTGGTGGCAACGGCATGTTCGCTGGACTTCTCGCCACGGATCACTTCCACCAGCGGCATCATGTGCACCGGGTTGAAGAAGTGCATGCCGACGAAGTTCTCCGGACGCTTGAGGGCCTTGGCCAGCAGCGAAATGGAGATGGTCGAGGTATTCGAGGCCAGGATGGTGTCCTCTTTGACCTGGTCTTCGACTTCAGCCAGTACCGCCTGCTTGACCTTCGGGTTCTCGACAACGGCTTCGACCACCAGGTCGACATGGCCGAAATCGCCGTAGGACAGGGTCGGACGAATGCCGTTGAGCACTTCGGCCATCTTCGCAGCGCTCATGCGACCTTTGTCGACACGGCCGACCAGCAGCTTGGCGGCTTCGGCCAGGCCCTGCTCGATCCCGTGTTCGTTGATGTCCTTCATCAGGATCGGCGTACCTTTGGACGCCGACTGGTAGGCGATACCACCCCCCATGATGCCAGCACCGAGTACCGCAGCCTGCTTCACGTCACTGGCGATTTCGTCGTAGGCCTTGGCCTTTTTCTTCAGTTCCTGGTCATTGAGGAACAGACCGATCAGGCTTTGCGCAGCCGAGGTCTTGGCCAGCTTGACGAAGCCAGCAGCCTCGACTTCCAGGGCCTTGTCGCGACCGAAATTCGCGGCTTTCTGGATGGTCTTGATCGCTTCGACCGGCGCCGGGTAGTTCGGGCCTGCCTGGCCGGCCACGAAACCCTTGGCGGTTTCGAAGGCCATCATTTGTTCGATGGCGTTGAGTTTGAGTTTTTCCAGCTTCGGCTGACGCTTGGCCTTGTAGTCGAACTCACCGCTGATGGCGCGCTTGAGGGTTTCAAGGGCCGCTTCCTGGAGCTTGCCAGGTTCGACCACGGCATCCACTGCACCCACTTTCAGCGCATCTTCAGCACGGTTTTCCTTGCCGGCGGCAATCCACTCGATGGCGTTGTCGGCACCGATCAGGCGCGGCAGGCGCACGGTTCCGCCGAAGCCTGGGTAGATGCCCAGCTTGACTTCCGGCAGGCCGATCTTGGCCGTGGTGGACATGACGCGGTAATCCGCCGCCAGGCACATCTCCAGGCCGCCACCCAGGGCGATGCCGTTGATGGCCACGACGGTCGGTACGTTGAGGTCTTCGAAGTCGCTGAAAATACGGTTGGCTTCGAGGTTGCCAGCGATCAGTTCGGCATCGGGCAGCTTGAAGTTGTCGACGAATTCGGTGATGTCGGCACCGACGATGAACACGTCCTTGCCGCTGCTGACGATCACACCCTTGATCGAAGCATCTGCCTTGATAGTGTCCACGGCCTGACGCAATTCATTCAGGGTTAGACGGTTGAACTTGTTGACGGACTCACCCTTGAGGTCGAATTTCAATTCGACGATGTCACTTTCAAGAGCCTTAACCGTGATGGCTTTACCTTCGTAAATCATCAACTGATCTCCACGATATGGAAGCTGAACAGTACACGTTGAACGCTGACCACTGGTTGGGCATTGACGTTTACCGTCGATGCTACGCCAATCCGCCAGGCACACCCGTCAACGCGATAGTCGGGGTCTGTAGGAGCATTCTGAAAATACAAACGCTCAATTCATACGCCCGTTTGATTTGGGTACGTCACCTTCACGGAATTTCCGACAATTGTCAATCGCCCTAAACACAGGCGTGAACGCGACTTCACGGTCATTTCCGTACCGTACGGATCCGCAACACGGCGCCGCATGAGCAGCTATTCATAGGATCAATAATTAGAAAAATCGCCCTAATTCCAGACATACCGGATCCAGCCGACTACGCTGTCGGGAGCGCGATTGAACATTTGGGAGTGAAGGGCGTTACGAACGCACGCCCTGGTACGCGTTTGATTACCGGCCTGCCTGGCCAACCCGCCCGATGAGACTGTCGGGCTTTTTTATGCCTGTAGGAGCTGCCGAAGGCTGCGATCTTTCGCTTGAGACTCAATGGCCCGGGTAAAGATCGCAGCCTCGCTCCGCTCGACAGCTCCTACGCAGCTAAATTCGCTCAGGCCAGCGCCTTGAGCGTGCTGGCAATGTCCTGCAAAACAGTGGCTTCGCCCTTCTCGCCCCAGTACAAGGCGATCATTTGCCGGTCGGCTTCGACCTTATAGACGTTGGCCGGCAATTTTTCGAAATGATTGAGCAGCGCCTCATCCTGGCAGACTTCCCGCCATTGGTTGACCCACACGCCCGGCGCGGTCTGCCAATAGCTCCAGGCCGCCGGTTCCTTGCCGCGCCGGGGCCGGTGGTACTGCGCGCAAGGGTTTGGCGGCTGCTGGCCGAGCCAGTGCGGCCACTCCTGCGGCGCCAGCTGCATGGCCAGGCCCAGGCGTCGTGCCTCCATGCGCAGGGCCATGCGACCGCTCTGAACACGGGACGGACGCAACCATGCCAAGGGGCTTAACACCACCAACAGGATTGACACCACTATCCAGACCGTCATATTCGTACTCCCGAATTCTGATGAGCCCATTGAGCCATGTCGCCGTCAATGCGCTTGAAACCAGCCATACTTACCGTATTGCAATTCTCTGGAGTGCTTCCCATGTACTACGAACACATTCTGGTCGCCGTCGACCTCACTGAAGAATGCGATCCGGTCGTCAAGCGCGCCCTCGCCCTTTGTGAAGGCCGGGACACCAAGCTTTCGCTGGTGCATATCGTCGAACCGATGGCCATGGCCTTCGGTGGCGACGTCCCCATGGACCTTTCCCAGTTGCAGCAGCAGCAATTCGACCAAGCCAAGGAACGCCTTGACCGACTGATCGTGAAATACCCTGCCCTGAAAAAGGAATTCAGCCACCTGACCTACGGCCAGCCGCGCCAGGAGATCCATCACCTGGCCAAGGAACAGGGTTGCGACCTGATTGTGGTCGGCAGCCATGGTCGCCACGGCCTGGCGCTGTTGTTGGGCTCGACCGCCAACGACGTGCTGCATGGCGCGCCCTGCGACGTGCTGGCGGTGCACCTGATCAAGCGCACATGACCCCTGAACCTGTGGGAGCAAAGCTTGCTCGCGATGAAGGCATCTCGGTCTGTCGAATGACCGCGTTATCGTTCATCGCGAGCAGGCTTTGCTCCCACAGGCTCACCCCTACAGGGGAATAGCGTTTCAAATAAAAATCCCGGCGCTCATCGCTGAGCGCCAGGATTTCTTACCTCAATGAATCAAGCGTCCAGTTCAGCCCAGCGCTCGAGCAGTGCGTCCAGCTCGGCCTGCAACTGCTCCAGCTGCGCGATGACCTTGGCGGTTTCGGCAGCAGGTCGCTGGTAGAAGCCGGCCTCAGCCATCTGCGCTTGCACCGCGGCGATCTGCTGTTCCTTCGCGTCGATATCACCCGGCAGCGCCTCCAGCTCACGCTGCAGCTTGTAGCTGAGTTTCTTCTTGGCCGGTGCCGGGGCCGCTGCGGCAGCTACCGGGGCCGGCTCGGCCTTGACCACGGCCGAATTCAGGTCGGCCTTGCCGGACTTGCTCTCGGTTACTCCCAGCAGACGCGGTGAGCCGCCCTGGCGCAGCCAGTCCTGATAACCACCGACGTATTCACGCACCAGGCCTTCGCCTTCGAACACCAGCGTGCTGGTGACCACGTTGTCGAGGAATGCCCGGTCGTGACTGACCATCAGCACAGTACCGTTGAAGGTCAGCAACACCTCCTCCAGCAACTCCAGGGTTTCCACGTCCAGGTCGTTGGTCGGTTCGTCGAGCACCAGCAGGTTCGCCGGCTTGCTGAACAACTTGGCCAGCAACAGACGGGCGCGCTCGCCCCCCGACAGCGCCTTGACCGGCGTACGGGCACGCTGGGGGCTGAACAGGAAATCACCGAGGTAGCTCAGCACATGGCGACTCTGACCGTCGATGTCGATGAAATCGCGACCTTCGGCCACGTTATCGATCACGGTCTTTTCCAGGTCCAACTGATGGCGCAACTGGTCAAAGTAGGCGACGTCGATCTTCGTGCCCTCCTCCACCTTGCCATTGGTCGGCACCAGGCCGCCGAGCATCAGCTTGAGCAAGGTGGTCTTGCCAGTGCCGTTGGCACCCAGCAGTCCGATGCGATCGCCACGTTGCAGGACCATGGAAAAGTCCTTGATCAGGAACGGGCCGCCCGGGTGCGCGAAACTCACGTTCTCAAGGACCATCACCTGTTTGCCGGACTTGTCAGCGGTATCCAACTGAATGTTGGCCTTGCCGGTGCGCTCGCGACGCTCACTGCGTTCCATGCGCAAGGCCTTGAGCGCCCGCACACGGCCTTCATTGCGGGTGCGACGCGCCTTGATACCCTGGCGAATCCAGACTTCTTCCTGGGCCAGTTTCTTATCGAACAACGCGTTAGCGGTTTCTTCCGCCGCCAGCGCCGCTTCCTTGTGTACAAGGAAGCTGGCGTAGTCGCCGTTCCAGTCGATCAGGCCGCCACGGTCCAGTTCAAGGATGCGGGTCGCCAGGTTTTGCAGGAAGGAACGGTCGTGGGTGATGAACAGCACCGCCCCCTGGAAGTCCTTCAAGGCTTCTTCAAGCCAGGCAATGGCGCCGATGTCCAGGTGGTTGGTCGGTTCGTCGAGCAGCAGCAGGTCCGGCTCGGAGACCAGGGCCTGGGCCAGCAGGACGCGGCGACGCCAGCCGCCGGACAACTCGGCCAGGGTCTTGTCGGCCGGCAGTTGCAGGCGGCTCAGGGTGCTGTCGACCAATTGCTGCAGACGCCAGCCGTCTCGGGCTTCAAGGTCGTGCTGCACGTGCATCAACTTGTCCAGATCGGCATCGGTGACGATGTTCTGGCTCAGGTGGTGGTACTCGGCCAACAGCGCGCCGACACCGTCCAGGCCTTCGGCGACCACGTCGAACACAGTCCGCTCGTCGGCCACCGGCAGTTCCTGGGGTAATTCGCCGATTTTCAGGCCTGGCGCGCGCCAGACCGAGCCGTCATCGGGCTTCTGATCGCCCTTGACCAGCTTCATCATGCTGGACTTGCCAGTGCCGTTGCGGCCGATGATGCACACCCGCTCACCACGGGCGATCTGCCAGGACACCTTGTCCAACAACGGCATCGCGCCGAAAGCAAGGGACACATCGCTGAATTTGAGCAGGGTCATGAGCTTCTCCAAAAACCGGGCGCGCATTCTACCTGAGATGAGGCCTCAGGGGTCCGCCAATTTCGCCACCGAAGCACTCTGCATGACAAATGTTGCGAACTTGCACCGACGGACCCGCAAAGCTTTCGCCAGCTGCTGGCAAAAGGCTAAGCTACAGACAGTTACCCTGGGTTACCCCTTGGGCTTGTCATGTTTTTTTTATGCCCGGATGTCTCATGCGCAGTCGCCTTTTCAGTGTTTTATCGTGTCTTTTTGTATGTGCCACTGCCGTTCAATCCGCGCAGGCGGTGGATATCTCCACTCAACGCCAATATTACGACGAGGCCAAGCGCGCCTTGGCCAAAGGTGATTCCGGTCCCTACTTTCGCTATAGCCAGGCCCTGCGCGATTATCCGCTGGAGCCGTACCTGGCCTATGACGAGCTGACCGCCCGCCTCAAGAGCGCCAGCAACGCCGAAATCGAGAAGTTCCTCGCCGAACATGGCGACCTGCCCCAGGCCAACTGGATGAAGTTGCGCTGGCTGCGTTGGCTGAGCGAACGCGGCGATTGGGAGACCTTCGTCAAGTATTACGACCCCAAGCTCAATTTCACCGAACTGGACTGCCTTAACGCCCAGTACCAGCTCAGCCATGGCTTGAAGGCCGAAGGCTATGCCAACACCGAAAAGTTGTGGCTCTCCGCCAAATCCCAGCCCCAGGCGTGCGATGCGCTGTTCGGCCTATGGGCCTCCCAGGGCCAATTGACCGAACAGAAACGCTGGGCGCGCGTAAAACTGGCGGCCCAGGCCCGCAACTTCCCGCTGGCCAACAGCCTGGTCAGCGGCCTGACCACCCTCGCCCCCCGTGGCAAGTTGCTGGTGGACGTGGCGCAAAAGCCCGATCTGCTCAACCAGCCTTCGCGCTTCAGCCCGGCCGATGAGCCGATGGCCGATATCGTCAGCCTCGGCCTGCGTCGCCTGGCCCGCCAGGATCCGGAAAAAGCCATGGCGCTGCTGGACGGCTATGCCAGCACCATGCACTTTTCCCGGGATGAAAAAGTGGCGATCGCCCGGGAAATCGGCCTGACCCTGGCCAAGCGCTTTGACAGCCGGGCCTTGGGCGTGATGACGAAATACGACCCGGAACTGCGCGATGACACCGTTTCGGAGTGGCGCTTGCGCCTGCTGCTGCGCCTGGCTCGCTGGGACGATGCCTACAAACTGACCCGCCGCCTGCCCGAGTCGCTGGCCAGCACCAACCGTTGGCGATATTGGCAGGCCCGCACGCTGGAGCTGGCACAGCCGCAGAACCCCGAGGCGCTGGAGCTCTACAAGCACCTGGCCCGGGAACGGGATTTCTATGGCTTCCTGGCCGCCGACCGTTCCCAGTCGCCGTACTCTCTGATCAACAAGCCACTGGTATTGAGCCAGGCGCTGATCAACAAGGTTTGCAATACGCCGGGCATACGTCGGGCCCTGGAGTTCCACGCCCGCGGAGACATCGTCGACGGACGCCGCGAGTGGTATCACGTCAGTCGTCATTTCAACCGGGACGAAATGGTCGCCCAAGCCAAACTGGCCTATGACCTGAAGTGGTATTTCCCGGCCATTCGCACCATCAGCCAGGCCAAATACTGGGACGACCTGGACATCCGCTTCCCGATGGCCCACCGCGACACCCTGGTGCGCGAGGCCAAGGTCCGTGGCCTGCATTCGAGCTGGGTGTTCGCGATCACCCGCCAGGAAAGCGCCTTCATGGACGACGCCCGCTCCGGCGTCGGCGCCACCGGCCTGATGCAACTGATGCCTGGCACCGCCAAGGAAACCGCGCGCAAGTTCAGCATTCCCCTGGCCTCGCCACGGCAAGTGTTGAACCCGGACAAGAACATCCAGTTAGGCGCGGCCTACCTGAGCCAGGTTCACAGCCAGTTCAACGGCAACCGCGTCCTGGCCTCGGCGGCCTACAACGCCGGCCCCGGTCGCGTGCGCCAGTGGCTGCGCGGCGCCGACCACTTGAGCTTCGATGTCTGGGTCGAAAGCATCCCATTCGACGAAACCCGCCAATACGTGCAGAACGTGTTGTCGTACTCGGTGATCTACGGTCAGAAACTCAACTCGCCGCAACCGCTGGTGGATTGGCATGAGCGGTATTTCGATGATCAGTGATTATTAGCGCAAGCTGTTGCTGAGAAGAAAAAGAAATGCCCACATCGAAAGATGTGGGCATTTTTTGGTCGGTTACTCGCTCCGACAGGGGATTCATGTGGACGCCATACCTAGTCGGTTGCCGCCTCCAGCCCCACATTGAACTGCAACGCCGCCAACCGCGCATACAGCGCATTGCTGGCAACCAGCTCCTGGTGAGTGCCCACGGCAACCACTTTGCCCTGGTCCATCACCGCGATCCGGTCGGCGTTTTTCACCGTGGCCAAACGGTGGGCGATGACCAGGGTCGTGCGGTTTTTCATCAGGCTGGGCAGGGCCTGCTGGATCAGGTGTTCGCTTTGCGCATCGAGGGCGCTGGTGGCCTCATCCAGCAGCAGGATCGGAGCGTCCACCAGCAACGCCCGAGCGATGGCCAGGCGCTGGCGCTGCCCGCCGGACAGGCCCAGGCCGCCGTCGCCCAGGTGGGTCTGGTAGCCGTCGGGCATTTTTTCGATGAAGTCGTGGGCGTGGGCGATCTGCGCGGCCTCACGCACCTGCTCGGACGTCGCTTGCGGGTTGCCGTAGCGGATGTTCTCTTCGACCGTGCCGAAAAACAGCGCCGGGTTTTGTGAAACCAGGGCGAAGTGGCGGCGCAGGTCCAGCGGATCGAGTCGAGTCAACGGCACATCGTCGATCAGGATCTGCCCTTGCACCGGATCGTAGAAGCGCAGCAGCAGGTCATACACCGTCGACTTGCCTGCACCGGAAGGCCCGACCAGGGCCAGGGTCTCGCCGGCCTTGATGGTCAGGTCGAGGCCGTCGACCGCATAACTGTCCGGTCGGGAGGGATAGGAAAAACGCACGCCTTCGAGGCGCAAATCGCCCCGGACTCGCTCCGGCAAGGTGACAAGGCCTGAAGCCGGCGGCTGGATGATGTTCTGCGAACGCAGCAACTCGGCAATGCGCTCTGCCGCACCCGCCGCCCGTTGCAGCTCGCCGATCACCTCGCTCAGCGTGCCGAAGGCGCTGCCGACGATCAGGCTGTAGAACACGAACGCTGCCAGCTCACCGCCGGAAATCCGCCCGGCGATGACGTCCATGCCCCCGACCCAGAGCATCACCCCCACCGCGCCCAGCACCAGCACGATCACCAGGGTGATCAGCCAGGCACGCTGGGCGATGCGCTTGCGGGCGGTGTCGAAGGCCTGCTCCACGGTCACGGAAAAACGTTGTTCATCCTGGACCTGATGGTTGTAGGCCTGCACGGTCTTGATCTGGCCGAGGGTTTCGGAGACGTAGCTGCCGACATCGGCAATGCGGTCCTGGCTCTGGCGCGACAAACTGCGCACCCGACGACCAAAGACCAGGATCGGCGCCAATACCAGCGGCAGGGCAATCACCACGATGCTGGTCAGCTTGGGGTTGGTGATGAATAGCAACACGATGCCGCCGACCACCATCAAGGCGTTGCGCAAAAACAACGACAGCGACGAACCGATCACCGATTGCAGCAAGGTCGTATCGGCGGTCAGCCGCGACTGGATTTCCGAACTGCGGTTGTTTTCGTAGAAGCCGGGGTGCAAGTACACCAGGTGGTTGAAGACCTGCCGCCGGATATCGGCCACCACCCGCTCGCCGATCCAGGACACCAGGTAAAAACGTGAAAACGTCCCGATCGCCAACCCGACCACCAGCACCATGAACAGGCCGATGGATTGATTGAGCAGATGCGGCGAGCGGGTCATGAAGCCCTGGTCCACCAGCAACCGGATGCCTTGGCCCATGGACAAGGTAATACCGGCAGTGACAATCAGAGCCAGCAAGGCGCCGGCGACCTGTTTGCGGTAAGGGGCGATGAAGCCACTGGCCAGGCGTATGGCACGGCGATGTCGGGAAGAAAGCATCAAGGGCATCCGATAATGCAGCAGGAAAAAGGCCGGCCAGCGACGCCAAAGCGTAGCGGAACCAAATTGAATCAGAATGAGTCAGGTTAAATATGACCACTACGACTAGTGGCTAGATGTTATCGGTCTAAAGTCCGGCTGGAAACGCAACTGTGTTTCTGATTGAGTGGAGATGTCGCCATGAACCTACAAGGAGTGTCATGGCTCGGTCACCTGGCGACATTAAAGTAGGCACACAACCTGATGAGGAGACAGGCCATGTCCTTGCAACACAGCAGCGACGACAAGATTCAAGTAATCCGCACGCAACCGGACCAGTCCCTGGGCTGCTCGTTCATCGATGCCCAAGGGCGCGAAGTACCGATCACCGAAGACATGATCCGCAAAGCCTGCAGCGAGCTGGAAAAACGACTGGTCAAGCCTGCCGAACAACAGTGATACAGCCCGTCTCGATTGGACCCGACCTTGATGTCGGGTTTTTTATGCCTGTTGATTTTGCAGGTTTTGGGCCAGGCTTTTGTGGCGAGGGAGCTTGCTCCCGCTGGGTTGCGAAGCAACCCCAGTTTCCAAAAAGCGACGACTGCTGCGCAGCCGGCGGGAGCAAGCTCCCTCGCCACAATAGCGCTCCGCGCTAGATGGCAGTGGCACCCAGCGCCGTCACGATCTGTTGCAAGACCGCCGACTGCCCGTCGATACAAACCTTCAAGCTGTCGATTTCCCGCCGTGGTGGATAATGCTTGCGCAAGGCATCGAACGCGCTGCGTTGTTCGCCGACCGTGCCCACCAGGCTGCGGCGAAAGTTCGCGTCGTCGCCACGGGGGTCGTACACGCTCCGACACAGCGCCGCCAACGCCCAGGCCGGGTCGGTTCCGGCGTCCAGGGTGATGCCACCCAGCCAGGGCCGAGGCAGCAGGTCGCTGAGGCTGACTTCAACCGGTCGCTCCAGGAAAGCGCACAAGGCCTGGTAGATCTGGGCAGTGCCACGCTGGCGGCCATCGAGGCTGTAACCGGCAATGTGCGGTGTGGCAATCACGCACAAGTCGGCCAGGTCCACATCCACGGTGGGCTCCTGCTCCCAGACATCCAGCACCGCTTGCAGGTCTTCGCGCTCCAGCAACACTTCGCGTAGCGCGGCATTGTCGATCACCGGACCGCGGGCCGCATTGATCAGCCAGGTCCCGGGCTTGAGCTGGTTCAGACGCGCTTCGTCGAACAGGTGCCAGGTCGGTTGCTCGCCGTCGCGGGTCAACGGTGTGTGCAGGCTGATCACATCGCACTGCTCGATGATCTGCTCCAGGCTCACATAGTCGCCCCCCTCGGCGGCCTGACGCGGCGGATCGCAGACTTTCACGGTCCAGCCCAGCCCCTTGAGCACCTCGATCAACCGCCCGCCCACCTGGCCGGCACCGACCACGCCGAAGGTGCGCTGCTTGAGGTCCGCGCCTTCGATTTCAGCCAGGGTCATCAGGCTGCCCAGTACATAGTCCACCACGCCACGGGCATTGCAGCCTGGCGCACTGGCCCAGCGGATACCGGCCTCGGCAAGATAGTCCAGGTCCAGGTGATCGGTGCCGATGGTGCAGGTGCCGACGAAGCGCACCTTGCTGCCTTCCAGCAGGGCCCGATTGACTTGGCTGACCGAACGCACCAACAGCACATCGGCTTGCTCAACCATCGTCCGGTCGATCCCCCGGCCCGGTACCCGGCGGATTTCACCAAAACCTTGGAAAAACGCATCAAGCAGGGGGATGTTTTCGTCAGCGACGATCAGCATGGCAGAGCTCCTTTGGCGGGAGGGGCAGTGTAGGCGTTCCGTTGAGCCTGTGCATTACCCGAAGCGAATGTTGTGGCGAGGGGATTTATGTGGGAGCAAAGCTTGCTCGCGATGCAGGCGCCTCGGTTCCCAAGGAGACCGCATCATCTTCATCGCGGGCAAGCCTTGCTCCCACAGGCGAAAGAACGATTACAAATCCACAACACAGGTTTTTTCCTGACCACTGCGTCAAGGCGTAGAATTCGCCGCCTTGCGCTTAACCTTTTCGGACGCTTGCCCTGTGAATCCTGTCATCGACGCCCCCACCACCACCCTCTCCCGCCCGGCACGGGTTCGCCTGGAACTCAGGACCCTGCTGGCCCTGGCGTTGCCGATCATGGTGGCGCAACTGGCAACCACTGCCATGGGGTTCGTCGATGCAGTGATGGCCGGCCGGGTCGGCCCACGGGACCTGGCGGCCGTGGCCCTGGGCAACTCGATCTGGGTGCCGGTGTTCCTGTTGATGACCGGCACATTGCTGGCAACCACGCCGAAAGTTGCCCAGCGCTTCGGCGCCGGTACGTTCGACGAAATCGGGCCGCTGGTGCGCCAGGCGCTGTGGCTGGCATTGGTGGTGGGGTTGATCGCGACGCTGGCGCTGCTCAGCGCCGAGCCGATCCTGCACATCATGAATGTGGACCCCGAACTGATCGGCCCATGCATGGAATACCTGCGGGGCATCGGCACGGGTCTGCCGGCCGTGGCGCTGTATCACGTACTGCGCTGCTTCAGCGACGGCCTGGGGCGCACGCGGCCGGCGATGGTGTTGGGGTTGTGCGGGCTGGCGCTGAACATTCCGCTCAATTACATCTTCATCTATGGGCACCTGGGCGTGCCCGCCATGGGCGGCGTTGGTTGTGGCTGGGCCACGGCCATCGTGATGTGGGTCATGGCCCTGGGCATGGCCGGTTGGGCCCGGTGGGCGCCGGCCTATCAGTCGAGTCGGTTGTTCAGCCGTTACGACTGGCCGCAATGGGCGGTCATCAAACGCCTGCTGGGCATCGGCTTGCCGATTGGCATTGCGGTGTTCGCCGAGTCGAGTATTTTCGCGGTGATCGCGCTGCTGATCGGCAGCCTCGGCGCCACGGTGGTGGCCGGGCACCAGATCGCCCTGAACTTCAGCTCCCTGGTGTTCATGATCCCCTACTCCCTGGGCATGGCCGTCACGGTGCGAGTCGGCCAGGCCCTGGGCCGTCGCCAGCCGCGCGAAGCGCGCTTCGCTGCTGGGGTGGGCATGGGCACGGCCCTGGCGTACGCCTGCCTGTCGGCGAGCCTGATGTTCGCACTGCGCGGGCCTATCGCGGCGATCTATACCGCCGATCCGGTGGTGATCGACGTGGCTTCGATGCTGATCGTCTACGCGGCGCTGTTCCAGTTTTCCGACGCGATCCAGGTCACGGCGGCAGGCGCGTTGCGCGGCTTCCAGGACACCCGGGTGACGATGATCCTGACCCTGTTCGCCTATTGGGGCATCGGCCTGCCGGTGGGTTACGCCCTGGGCCTGACCGACAGGCTCGGCGCCGCCAGCGGCCCGAGCGGGTTGTGGCAAGGCCTGATCGTAGGCTTGAGCTGCGCGGCGCTGATGCTGTCGATCCGCCTGGCACGCAGCGCGCGCAAGCAGATCCGCCTCAGCCGCTCGACGGGTTAAGCGAGTTTCTTGCGGATCCAGTAGAGGTAAGTGCCCGCTTCCTCCTGCTGGGCCACCAGTTCGTGGTCCAGGAACACGCAAAACTTGGGGATGTCACGGCGAGTCGAGGGGTCGGTGGCGATCACTTTCAGCAGCCCACCGGGAACCAGGTCGCGGATGTGCTGATGCAGCATCATCACCGGTTCCGGGCAATTCAGACCCGTGGCATCCAGCGTGCCGTCGACCGGCGTGTCGTTCATTTCACTCATGTTCTACTCCTGAAGCTGGCCGGCATTGTCGCGCAATGTCGGTTCTGAGCAAAGCCTGTGAACTCGCAAACATATGAAAGCAAAACGTGGAATAGCAGACATGTAAGAGTAAGCCTGTGGGAGCAAGGCTTGCCCGCGATGCAGGCACCTCAGTCTCCAGACCGCGTCATCGTTCATCGCGAGCAAGCTTTGCTCCCACAGCTTTGCTCCCACGGGGCTTTTTCGTGTCCAGCCGCCGCAGATGGCACGTCACTTCCTCGCGGTCGTGGTACAGCTGCTTGCAACCGATCTCGACCTTGATCCCCCGAGCCTTGAAACCCTCGGCAATGCGTTCGAGCAGGCGCTTGACCTCGGCATAACGCTGTTTCATCGGCAGCTTGAGGTTGACCACGGCCTCGCGACAATGGCCCTCGCCGATCCACTCTTCCAGCATCGCCGCGTTGCGCGCCGGTTTCTCGACGATGTCGCAGACCATCCAGTCCACCGGCTGCTTGGGCTTGAACGTGAAGCCGTCCGCCATCAGGTGCTGCACCAGACCGGTGTCCATCAGGCTTTCGGCCATCGGGCCATTGTCGATGGCTGTCACCAGCATGCCCCGGTTGACCAACTGCCAGGTCCAGCCGCCCGGCGCGGCGCCGAGGTCCACGCCGGTCATGTCGCTGTGCAGGCGCTCGTCCCACTGGTCCCGGGGGATGAAGTGGTGCCAGGCCTCTTCAAGCTTGAGGGTGGAGCGGCTCGGCGCTTCCCGGGGAAATTTCAGGCGGGGAATGCCCATGGGCCACATCGCCGAGTTATCGGATTCGGCCAGGCCCAGGAACACTTCGCGGCCGCTCTTGAAGGTCAGCAGCAGGCGCGGCTTGCGTGGGTCGTCCACCAGCTTGCCGGCGCCAATCAGCGCCTTGCGCAAGGGGCCTTCGAACTTTTTGCAGAAGTTCGACAGCTCCTTGCCGTCGTTGGTGTCCACCACCTCCAGCCACAGGCTGCCACAGGTCGGGAAAGCGGCCATGTGGGCCAGGATGACGCTGATGCGATCGGTTTCCGGCAAATCGATGAAAGTACCGCGCGCCCACTGGCGCGGAAAAATCAGTTCGGCGAAACGCTGGCCGCCCATCAGCCGCTCGGCGCCGTCGTCTTCGGTGCAGACAAACTCAGCGCAGGCACTGGCCGGTTTGGCCTTGGCGTAGCCGGCCACGTTGAGCCGGGCCGCGTGTTCGGCGATCTCGGAACAGACCTCGCCTTCGAAGCCCGGGCGGCAGTGCATGAAAAGCGTATTCATTGAAACTCCGTAGCAAAGCCTGTCACGAAAACCGCCGCATGATAGCGGACTTCGGAACCCCGAACCTGCCCATAGAGTCCAGTGATTAGTCATACGCTCAAAACAGGGCTAGGTTAAAGGCTCTGTCCGTTCCGTCAGTCCGTAGCCGTGCGGACTCAAAGGAGTGATTTCAATGCCGTCCCTCGATAGCCTGAAAACCCTTAAAACACTGCAAGTCGACGCCAGGACCTACCACTATTTCAGCCTGCCGGATGCCGCCCGAAGCCTGGGCGACCTGGACAAACTGCCCATGTCGTTGAAGGTACTGCTGGAAAACCTGCTGCGTTGGGAAGATGAAAAAACCGTCACCGGCACCGACCTCAAGGCCCTGGCCGGGTGGCTCAAGGAACGCCGCTCCGACCGCGAGATTCAATACCGCCCCGCCCGGGTGTTGATGCAGGATTTCACCGGCGTCCCCGCCGTGGTCGACCTGGCCGCCATGCGCGCCGCCATGGAAAAGGCCGGCGGCGATCCCCAGCGGATCAACCCGCTGTCGCCGGTGGACCTGGTGATCGACCACTCGGTGATGGTGGACAAATTCGCCAGCAGCCAGGCGTTCGAGCAGAACGTCGACATCGAAATGCAACGCAACGGTGAACGCTACGCCTTCCTGCGCTGGGGCCAGAGCGCTTTCGACAACTTCAGCGTGGTGCCACCGGGCACCGGCATCTGCCATCAGGTCAACCTTGAATACCTGGGCCGCACCGTGTGGACCAAAGAGGAAGACGGTCTCACCTACGCGTTCCCGGACACCCTGGTGGGCACCGATTCGCACACCACCATGATCAATGGCCTCGGCGTGCTGGGCTGGGGCGTCGGCGGGATCGAGGCGGAAGCGGCCATGCTCGGCCAACCGGTGTCGATGCTGATTCCCGAGGTCATCGGCTTCAAACTCGTCGGCAAGCTGCGCGAAGGCATCACCGCCACCGACCTGGTGCTGACCGTCACGCAGATGCTGCGCAAGAAAGGCGTGGTGGGCAAGTTCGTCGAGTTCTATGGCGACGGTCTTGCCGACCTGCCCCTGGCCGACCGCGCCACCATCGCCAACATGGCTCCGGAATACGGCGCCACCTGCGGTTTCTTCCCGGTGGACGAGGTGACCCTGGACTACCTGCGTCTGTCGGGAAGGCCGACGGAAACAGTGAAACTGGTGGAAGCCTATTGCAAGGCCCAGGGCCTGTGGCGCTTGCCCGGCCAGGAACCGGTGTTCACCGACACCCTGGAGCTGGACATGGGCAGCGTCGAAGCCAGCCTCGCCGGGCCGAAACGCCCTCAGGACCGGGTTTCGCTGCCGAACGTCGGTCAGGCTTTCAGCGACTTCCTGGGGTTGCAGGTCAAACCCACCCGCAAAGAAGAAGGTCGCCTGGAAAGTGAAGGTGGCGGTGGCGTCGCGGTGGGCAATGCCGACCAGGTGGGCGAAGCCGAATACGAATTCGAAGGCCACACCCATCGCCTGAAAAACGGCGCGGTGGTAATCGCCGCCATCACCTCGTGCACCAACACCTCCAACCCCAGCGTGATGATGGCCGCCGGGCTGCTGGCCAAAAAAGCCGTGGAAAAAGGCCAGACCCGCAAGCCCTGGGTCAAGAGTTCCCTGGCCCCGGGCTCCAAGGTGGTCACCGATTACTACAAGGCCGCCGGCCTGACCGAATACCTGGATAAACTCGGTTTCGACCTGGTGGGCTATGGCTGCACCACCTGCATCGGCAACTCCGGGCCGTTGCCGGAGCCCATCGAAAAAGCCATCCAGAAAGCCGACCTGACCGTGGCCTCGGTATTGTCGGGCAACCGCAACTTCGAAGGCCGGGTGCACCCACTGGTGAAGACCAACTGGCTGGCCTCCCCGCCGCTGGTGGTCGCCTATGCCCTGGCCGGCACGGTGCGCATCGACATCAGCAGCGAGCCGCTGGGCAACGACCGGGACGGCAAGCCGGTGTACCTGCGGGACATCTGGCCCAGCAGCCAGGAAGTGGCCGCCGCCGTGGCCCAGGTCAACACCAGCATGTTCCACAAGGAATACGCCGCCGTGTTTGCCGGTGACGAGCAATGGCAGGCCATCGAAGTGCCGCAAGCGGCGACTTACGTCTGGCAGGACGACTCGACCTATATCCAGCACCCGCCATTCTTCGACGACATCGGCGGGCCGCCACCGGCCATCAGGAACGTCGAGGGTGCCCGGGTCCTGGCCCTGCTGGGGGACTCGGTGACCACCGACCACATCTCCCCGGCCGGCAACATCAAGACGGACAGCCCGGCCGGTCGCTACTTGCGCGAACAGGGCGTGGAGCCGCGAGACTTCAACTCCTACGGTTCCAGGCGCGGCAACCACCAAGTGATGATGCGCGGCACCTTCGCCAATATCCGCATTCGTAACGAAATGCTCGACGGCGAAGAAGGCGGCAACACGATCTACATTCCCAGCGGCGAACGAATGCCGATCTACGACGCCGCCATGCTGTACCAGGCCACGGGCACGCCCCTGGTGGTGATCGCCGGCCAGGAATATGGCACCGGGTCGAGCCGGGACTGGGCCGCCAAGGGCACGAACCTGCTGGGGGTCAAGGCAGTGATCGCCGAAAGCTTCGAGCGCATCCATCGCTCCAACCTGGTGGGCATGGGCGTACTGCCATTGCAGTTCAAGCTCGACCAGAACCGCAAGAGCCTGAACCTCACGGGCAAGGAAACCTTGGACATCCTGGGACTCAATGACGTCGAACTGACGCCGCGCATGAACCTGCCCCTGGTCATCACCCGCGAGGACGGCAGCCAGGAGCGAATCGAAGTGCTGTGCCGGATCGATACCTTGAATGAAGTGGAGTATTTCAAGGCCGGCGGGATTCTTCACTATGTCTTGCGGCAGTTGATTGCCGGTTAAAGATAAGCACCCACTGGGAGCGAGCTTGCTCGCGATAGCGGTCGATCAGCCAATATCGATGTTGACTGACAAGTCCCTATCGCGAGCAAGCCCGCTCCCACAGCTTCTGCGGCTTACTGACCGTTATTAGCGTTTTAACAGGCGGTGTTTTTATATCAGCCTGCCTATAATCCCGCCGACGCTCACGGGACAGAGTCTGCCAACTGCTTGCTCTCCTGCGCATGAACCTGCATGGACGCAAATGTGCTCTTTGCGCGACACGGTGGCGTCGAACACCCGACGGCCGCCCTCGCCCAGAGCGCTCCTGCTAAAAGGATGCTGTATGCCTGCTTTACCCTGGCTTCACCTGGCCCTTCTCTCCACAGGCTACTGTCTGGCGCTGGTCTACGGCCATTTGGCCTGGACGGCGATCATCTCGGTCGCGCTGCTGTTGTTCGCCGGGTATGCGGTTCGCCAGCAGCAAACGCCGGTAGGCCAGTTTCTCGGGCATGCCTTGTTCCTGGTCATGGCCCTGGCACTGGCCCTGCATTGGATGCCTGGCTTCTTCAATGGGCGGGTGATCCCGGCGCAACGCCTGACCGACGATGCCGCGCCGTTTGCCATGTACCTGAACCAGGACAAGCCGCTGATCGGTTTCTGGCTGTTGCTGGCCTGCCCCTGGATCGTCGGCCGACGATCGTTGCGCCTGTCGGTCCTGGCCACGGCACAGGGCCTGGCATTGAGCGCGGTGCTGGCCCTCGGCGGGGCGGTGCTGCTGGGCATGATCCATTGGGCACCCAAATGGCCGGATCACGCCTGGATATGGGTGCTCAATAATCTTTTATTGGTGACGCTGGTGGAGGAAGCGCTGTTTCGTGGCTACATTCAGGGGGGCTTGAGCCGGCGCTTCAAACACCTGAATTACGGCGACAACCTGGCGCTGCTCCTGGCCTCGCTGCTGTTCGGCCTGGTGCACGCTGGCGCAGGTTGGCAATGGGTGTTGCTGTCGGGCCTGGCGGGGGTCGGCTACGGCCTGGCGTATCGTTTCGGCGGCCTGGGCGCGGCGATTGCCACGCATTTTTTCCTCAACCTGCTTCATTTCGCCCTATTTACCTACCCGATGCTGGCGTGATAGCGACAAGCAAAAATAACTTCAATTAAAACCTGACACCGCCGACAACCTTTCATAGCCTTTCAAAGCCTTGCGGATCTACACACCATGCGCAACAACCAACCCGTCACACAACGCGAAAGGACCTTCCCGGCCCAGCAACGATTGATTTCGACCACCGACGCCAAGGGCGTAATCACCTACTGCAACGACGCGTTCGTTGACATCAGCGGGTATTCGAAGGAAGAACTGATTCGTTCGCCGCACAATCTCGTGCGCCATCCCGACGTCCCATCCGCGGTGTTCGCGCACATGTGGGGTACGCTGAAACAAGGCTTGCCATGGATGGGCATCGTCAAGAACCGCAGCAAGAACGGTGACCATTACTGGGTCAACGCCTATGTCACGCCCGTGTTCGAGGGCAATCAGGTGATCGGCTACGAGTCGGTACGAGTCAAGCCCAGCGCCGAGCAGATCGCCCGCGCCGAAGCGCTTTATCAACGCATCAACCAAGGCAAGTCCGCGGTTCCGGGCAGCGACAAATGGGTGCCCATACTGCAGGACTGGCTACCGTTTATCCTGGTCAGCCAGTTGAGTTTCATCGTCGGCGCGTTCCTGGATTCCTCCTGGGGCTTCGCTCTGGCCGCCCTGCTGTCGGTGCCGCTGGGGCTCCTGGGCTTGCAATGGCAGCAGCGCGGGATCAAACGCCTGCTGCGCCTGGCCGAGCAAACCACGTCCGACCCGCTGATCGCGCGGATGTACACCGACAGCCGCGGCGTCCAGGCACGCCTGGAGATGTCGATCCTCAGCCAGGAAGCGCGCCTGAAAACCTGCCTGACCCGCCTGCAGGACACCGCCGAGCACCTCAACGACCAGGCTCGGCAGTCCAACACCCTGGCCCATGACAGTTCCAGCGGCCTGGAGCGCCAGCGGGTGGAAACCGAACAGGTCGCCACGGCCGTCAACCAGATGGCGGCAACGACCCAGGAAGTCGCCAGCCACGTGCAGCGCACCGCCGATGCCACCCAGGAAGCCAATCGCCTGACCAGCCGCGGCCGCGACATCGCCGGCGAAACCCGCGAAGCCATCGAGCGCCTGTCGGTGGTGGTCGGCGAGACCGGGCAGACCGTGACCCAGCTGGCCAAGGACAGCGACGAGATCGGTGGTGTGGTCGACGTGATCAAAGGCATCGCCGACCAGACCAACCTGCTGGCCCTCAACGCCGCCATCGAAGCGGCCCGTGCCGGGGAAATGGGCCGCGGCTTTGCCGTGGTGGCTGACGAAGTGCGGCAACTGGCACAACGCACCAGCGAATCCACCGGGCAGATCCACGCCCTGATCGCCAAGCTCCAGCAGACCGCCACCAACGCCGTGCAGACCATGGACGCCGGCCATCGCCAGGCCGAAGAAGGCGTGGCACGGGTCATGGAAGCGGACGAGGCGCTGGTGGGGATCAGCGAAGCGGTGGCCCATATCACCGACATGACCACCCAGATCGCCGCCGCCACCGAGGAGCAAAGCTCAGTGGCCGAGGAGATCAGCCGCAACATCAGCAATATCTCGGAACTGGCCGACCAGACCTCGGGCCAGGCCCACAGCTCGGCACTGCTGAGCGAAGAACTGACTCGAACGGCCCATACCCAGTACTCGTTGGTGGAGCGGTTTAACCGCTGACAGATGTCGGCCTGATCAAAAAACCCGGACAGCGAAAGCTTCCGGGTTTTTTGTTGCCTGATAGAGCGCTATCTCGAGCAAGCTCGCTCTCACACTGGATTTGTGGCGGTCACCCCGCCTGTGGGAGCTTGCTCGCGACGATGCCGGAATACCTGCCAGAAACCCGCCGAAGAAACTCAGCCATCTTATTCGCCGCCACCTGTCAGCTCTGACAGTAGACAGCAACCCCCACGACCTTACCCTGCGAAAGCCAGTAAGACATTTTAATGCGAGGCAACTAACAGAGAGGGACTCACATGAACAGTCAAAGTTTTTTCATTCCCAAAGAAAAGACCCTGAAAGCCACAGGAAACTCATTTATCTGGAACCTCGGCACAGGTCCCGTCAGCGCCGAAAGCACATTGTTTTACCTGCATATATATCCACCCACGGGAGAGAAGAGTTGGTCCCTTAGCGGAAGCACCGGCTCGGGTCCCGAGGAGAACTTCTTCCTTTTCGGTTTTGCAATTCCCTACGTCAGCGATGAAATTATGGATGCCAGCTACACAATGGAAGGCGGACTCACGTTTCATCACATCCACTCGATCCCCGCACCGCCCGGTTTCTATGGCTTTCAGACGGTCAGTGCAGATAAAGCAGAACTAACCATCCGGCTCGACCCTATCAAAGGAACAGCCAAGGGCGACTTCAGCGCCCTCTTCAAAACTGATGGTTATCGACTGAACCCGACAGGGACATTTGATTTAATCCTCGGTGAATAAAAATACTCATGCAAAGAGGCAAATCCTTTGCCGCAAACAGGTTCCCCCTCATGACTTTATTTACCCTCTGGGGAGCCTGTTAGGCCGAGACAAACACTTCACTCCCGAATAAGAAACCCAGCCACTTTTTGCGCCGCCGCCTCCAGATGCTGCTCATGACTAAACCCCGAAGCCTTCAGCGGCTTCAAATCATGATCGCCCGACGCCAGCCACAACACCTCGATGCTCGGTGACAAGGCATACCCCTGCACCGCCTCCCGATTGCCCAACGCATCGCGCTCGCCCTGGACGATCAAGGTCCGGGTTTTCAACGCCGCCAGATGCTCGACCCGTGGCTTCTGCGGCTTGCCCACCGCGTAGAAGGGATAGCCCAGGCACACCAGCGCATCGGCGCCCAGCTCATCGGCCAGCAGGCTCGCCATGCGCCCGCCCATGGATTTACCCCCCACGGCCAAGCGCCCAGCGACATAAGGCCGCACCGTGGCGTACACCTCACGCCAGCATTCCAGCAGCTTAGGTGCCGGGTTGGGTGGCCGCTTGCCCCCATCCAGGCGCCGCTGGGCCATGTAGGGAAACTCGAAGCGCAACACGTTGACGCCCTGTGCGCCAAGGCGCGCGGCCATTTGTTCCATAAAGCCACTGTCCATTGGCGCACCGGCGCCATGGGCCAGGATCAGGGTGGGTGCCCTGGCGCTGGCGACCGATTGCCCGGCTGTCCACAACCAGCCGTGTTCGGCCACACATCGCGCCCATTGATCCCCGTCAATACTGGCCTTGTGCTGTTTGTCCATGCTGACCTCGCTTTTAGTCTGCCTATAACTCCAGGCGAAGAACGCCGCACTGCCTTGCGCAGGCGCTACTTCGGCTGAACCGTGGATGGGGAACCATGAACACTTCTATCAGTACCGCCTACAACTACAAGGTGGTCCGCCAATTCGCCATTATGACGGTGGTGTGGGGCATCGTCGGCATGGGGCTCGGGGTTTTTCTCGCCGCCCAATTGGTCTGGCCACAACTCAACTTCGATTTGCCCTGGACCAGCTTCGGCCGCCTGCGCCCGCTGCACACCAACGCGGTGATCTTCGCTTTCGGCGGCTGCGCCCTGTTCGCCAGTTCGTTCTACTCGGTGCAACGCACCTGCCAGACTCAGTTGTTCGCGCCGAAAATCGCCGCGTTCTGCTTCTGGGGCTGGCAACTGGTGATCCTGCTGGCGGCCATCAGCCTGCCACTGGGCTACACCAGTTCCAAGGAATACGCCGAGCTGGAATGGCCGATCGATATTCTGATCACCATCGTCTGGGTCGCCTACGCCATCGTGTTCTTCGGCACATTGGCAAAGCGCAAGACCAAGCACATCTACGTCGGCAACTGGTTCTTCGGTGCGTTCATCATCACCGTGGCGATCCTGCACCTGATCAATAACGCCGAATTGCCGGTGAGCTTCACCAAGTCCTACTCGGCCTATGGCGGTGCAACCGATGCGATGGTGCAGTGGTGGTACGGCCACAACGCCGTGGGCTTTTTCCTCACCGCGGGCTTTTTGGGGATGATGTATTACTTCGTGCCGAAACAGGCCGAGCGCCCGGTGTACTCCTATCGCTTGTCCATCGTGCACTTCTGGGCGTTGATCACCCTGTACATCTGGGCAGGTCCCCACCACCTGCACTACACCGCGCTGCCGGACTGGGCACAGTCACTGGGCATGGTGATGTCGCTGATCCTGCTGGCACCGAGCTGGGGCGGCATGATCAACGGCATGATGACCCTTTCGGGCGCCTGGCATAAGTTGCGCAGCGACCCGATCCTGCGGTTTTTGGTGGTGTCCCTGGCGTTCTACGGCATGTCGACCTTCGAAGGTCCGATGATGGCGATCAAGACCGTCAACGCCCTCTCCCACTACACCGACTGGACCATCGGCCACGTTCATGCCGGCGCCTTGGGCTGGGTGGCAATGGTGTCCATCGGCGCGCTGTATCACATGATCCCGAAAATCTTCGGTCGCGAGCAGATGTACAGCATCGGCTTGATCAATGCGCACTTCTGGCTCGCGACCATCGGCACCGTGCTCTACATCGCCTCGATGTGGGTCAACGGCATCGCCCAGGGCCTGATGTGGCGTGCAATCAACGACGACGGCACGCTGACCTACTCCTTCGTCGAAACCCTGGTGGCCAGCCACCCAGGCTTCGTCGTGCGGTTGGTGGGCGGGGCGATCTTCCTCAGCGGCATGCTGCTGATGGCCTACAACACCTGGCGCACCGTGCAGGCTTCCCAGCCTGCCGAAGCCGCCGCTGCCGCGCAGATGGCCTGAGGAATCCACCATGAAACACGAAACAATCGAAAAAAACGTCGGCCTGCTGATGCTGCTGATGGTCCTGGCCGTGAGCATTGGTGGCCTGACCCAGATCGTGCCGCTGTTCTTCCAGGACGTGACCAATAAACCGGTGGACGGCATGAAGCCCTACACCGCCCTGCAACTGGAAGGTCGAGACATCTACATCCGCGAAGGCTGCGTCGGCTGCCACTCGCAGATGATCCGTCCGTTCCGCGCCGAGACCGAGCGCTACGGCCACTACTCCGTTGCCGGCGAAAGCGTCTGGGACCACCCATTCCTGTGGGGCTCCAAGCGCACCGGGCCGGACCTGGCACGGGTCGGCGCGCGCTACTCCGATGACTGGCACCGCGCCCACTTGTACAACCCGCGCAACGTCGTGCCCGAATCGAAAATGCCGGCCTACCCATGGCTGGTGACCCAGGCAGTAGACAGCAGCCACACCGAAGGCAAGCTGCGCGCCATGCGCACCCTGGGCGTGCCGTACACCGACGACGACATCATCGGTAGCGTGGCCTCGCTCAAGGGCAAGACCGAAATGGACGCGCTGGTGGCCTACCTGCAAGTGCTCGGCACTGCCATCAAGAGCAAGAGGTGAGCCATGGTTCTTGAAATGAGTACTGGAATGATCCGCGGCCTGGGCACGGTCGTGGTGTTCGTGGCCTTCATTGGCCTGACCCTGTGGGTATTCAGCAGCAAACGTCGTCCAGAGTTCGCCGAAGCGCGCCTGTTGCCGTTCGCCGACGAGCCACCTGCCGACATCGCCACCCCCCAAGACCCTGCAACAAGGAGTACCCGGCCATGACCACCTTCTGGAGTACGTGGATCTGCGTACTGACCATCGGCAGCCTCATCGGCCTGACGTGGCTGCTGATCGGCACCCGCAAGGGCGAGACCAAGGGCAGCGTCGACCAGACCATGGGCCACAGCTTCGACGGCATCGAGGAGTACGACAACCCGCTGCCGCAGTGGTGGTTCCTGTTGTTCGCCGGCACCCTGGTGTTTTCCGTCGGCTACCTGGTCCTCTATCCAGGCCTGGGCAACTGGAAAGGCATCCTGCCGGGCTACGAGAACGGCTGGACCGGCGCCCATGAATGGGAAAAGGAAATGGCCAAGGCCGACGCCAAGTTCGGGCCGATCTTCGCCAAATTCGCCGCCATGCCCGTGGAAGAAGTGGCCAAGGACCCACAGGCCTTGAAGATGGGTGGCCGCCTGTTCGCCTCCAACTGCTCGGTCTGCCACGGCTCGGACGCCAAGGGTGCCTTCGGCTTCCCGAACCTGGCCGACAGCAACTGGCGCTGGGGCGGCGCTGCCGACACCATCAAGACCACCATCATGGGCGGCCGCATGGCGGCGATGCCGGCCTGGGGCGAGGTCCTGGGAGAGGCCGGGGTCAAGAACGTGGCCGCGTACGTACGCCACGACTTGGCCGGCCTGCCTCTGCCGGCGGACAGCGGTGCCGACCTGCAAGCCGGCCAGCAGGCCTTCAACACCACCTGCGTCGCCTGCCACGGCGCCAACGGCCAAGGGACCGAAGCCATGGGCGCGCCGAACCTGACGCACCCAGCCGGTTTCATCTACGGCACCAGCCTGGCACAGTTGCAACAGACCATTCGCCATGGTCGCCAGGGCCACATGCCGGCGCAGAATGAGTTGCTGGGCAATGACAAAGTGCAATTGCTCGCCGCTTACGTCTACAGCCTGTCTCACGGCACCGGCACCGAGCGTCTGCAAGCTGAAAGCAAAAGCGAATAAATCCTGACCACACCAACAGCCGCATTCATCTGGATGCGGCTGTTCCGTGCCCCTGCGCGACGCATTGTCGCACCCTCCCATAGTCTTTCTTTCGGTTCCCCGGATTCGGGTCTAAGCTTGCCGTTGCATGCGCTGGCGACTGCCGGTTTCAGGTCCACCCGACCCGATGCGTTCGACAATCGTTCGTCAAAAAGGCCGCAAAGGCAGGTGAATACCGGCTGTTGCGACAGTTGCCTGGCATCACCCGAACGCTGTGTTTGAACACACCCCGTTACAACCGACCTGACCCCCTCGCCTCTTTCCTTCGTTGCGACAATTTGCCGTGGGCGATTTTTGTCCCTACACCGAACATGGAAAGGCCGCAGAATCAGCTTTGGAAAGCATTGACCCAGGTCATGGCGCGTTGCAATGACCCCCCGCTTTCTCCATACTTGCGACCGATTTTTATCCTAATAAAACACCCAAACCGTGGAACCTTAGAATGAGCACAGCAATCAGTCCGACTGCTTATAACTATAAGGTAGTCCGCCAGTTCGCCATCATGACGGTGGTCTGGGGGATCCTTGGCATGGGGCTCGGTGTCTTCATCGCCTCGCAACTGGTCTGGCCGGAGTTGAACTTCGATCTGCCATGGACGACATTTGGACGCCTGCGCCCGCTGCACACCAACCTGGTGATCTTCGCCTTCGGTGGTTGTGCATTGTTTGCCACTTCTTACTACGTCGTGCAGCGAACCTGCCAAACGCGACTGATTTCCGACAGCCTCGCGGCCTTCACCTTCTGGGGTTGGCAAGCCGTGATCGTCGGCGCGATCGTAACCTTGCCACTGGGTTACACCACCACCAAGGAATACGCAGAGCTGGAATGGCCCCTGGCTATCCTGCTGGCCATCGTCTGGGTGACCTATGCGCTGGTGTTCTTCGGCACCATCGTCAAGCGCAAGACCAAGCACATCTACGTCGGTAACTGGTTCTACGGTGCCTTCATCCTCGTGACGGCCATGCTGCACATCGTCAACCACGCCTCCCTGCCGGTCAGCTTCTTCAAGTCGTACTCGGCCTATTCGGGCGCGACCGATGCGATGATCCAGTGGTGGTACGGCCACAACGCCGTGGGCTTCTTCCTGACCACAGGCTTTCTGGGGATGATGTACTACTTCGTGCCGAAGCAGGCCGAGCGTCCTATCTATTCCTATCGCCTGTCCATCGTGCACTTCTGGGCGCTGATCACCCTGTACATCTGGGCAGGTCCCCACCACCTGCACTACACCGCACTGCCAGACTGGGCGCAGTCCCTGGGCATGGCGATGTCGATCATCCTGCTGGCGCCAAGCTGGGGCGGCATGATCAACGGCATGATGACCCTGTCGGGCGCCTGGCATAAGCTGCGCACCGACCCGATCCTGCGGTTCCTGGTGGTGTCGTTGGCGTTCTACGGCATGTCGACCTTCGAAGGCCCGATGATGGCCATCAAGACCGTCAACTCCCTGAGCCACTACACCGACTGGACCATCGGCCACGTACACGCTGGTGCGCTCGGCTGGGTTGCGATGATTTCCATCGGCGCCATCTACCACATGATCCCGAAACTGTTCGGTCGTGCGCAGATGCACAGCACCGGCCTGATCAACGCGCACTTCTGGCTCGCGACCATCGGCACCGTGCTCTACATCGCCTCGATGTGGGTCAACGGCATCACCCAAGGCCTGATGTGGCGTGCAATCAACGACGACGGCACCCTGACCTACTCGTTCGTCGAAGCCCTGCAAGCCAGCCACCCGGGCTATATCGTCCGAGCCCTGGGCGGCGCGTTCTTCGCCAGCGGCATGCTGTTGATGGCCTACAACGTGTACCGCACCGTTCGTGCCTCTGACCCGGCTGAAGCTGAAGCCGCCGCCAAGATCGCCGTAGTTGGAGCTCACTGATGAAGCACGAAGCCGTAGAGAAGAATATCGGCCTGCTGGCCTTCTTCATGGTCATCGCCGTGAGCATCGGCGGCCTGACCCAGATCGTTCCGCTGTTTTTCCAGGACGTGACCAACAAGCCGGTCGAAGGCATGAAGCCACGTACCGCCCTTGAACTGGAAGGTCGCGACATCTACATCGCCAACGGTTGTGTCGGCTGCCACTCGCAGATGATCCGTCCGTTCCGCGCCGAGACCGAGCGCTACGGCCACTATTCGGTGGCCGGTGAAAGCGTCTGGGACCACCCGTTCCTGTGGGGTTCCAAGCGTACCGGTCCGGACCTGGCCCGTGTTGGCGGCCGCTACTCCGACGACTGGCATCGTGCGCACTTGTACAACCCGCGCAACGTGGTGCCTGAGTCGAAAATGCCGGCCTACCCGTTCCTCGTAGAAAACAAGCTCGACGGCAAAGACACCGCCAAGAAAATGGAAGTCCTGCGCACCCTGGGCGTGCCTTACACCGACGAAGACATCGCCGGTGCCAAGGATGCCGTCAAGGGCAAGACTGAAATGGACGCGCTGGTGGCCTATCTGCAAGGCCTGGGCACCATCATCAAAAGCAAACGGTGATTTAGATGGATATCGGGATGATTCGTGGCCTGGGCACCGTCGTCGTGATGGTTGCCTTTATCGGTCTGGCCTTGTGGGTGTTCAGCCCCAAGCGCAAGTCGGAGTTTGAAGACGCGACCTTGCTGCCGTTCGCGGATGATCCCGAAGCCATCAAGCACGTCGAGCAAGCTTCTAGGAGTAACAAAGAATGACTACGTTCTGGAGTCTGTACGTCACAGTCCTCAGTCTGGGAACAATCTTCGCCCTGACCTGGCTGCTGTTGTCGACCCGCAAGGGCCAGCGCGCCGAGCAAACGGACGAGACCGTTGGTCACTCGTTCGATGGCATCGAGGAATATGACAACCCACTGCCAAAATGGTGGTTCATGCTGTTCGTGGGCACCATTGTGTTCGCCCTCGGTTACCTGGTGCTCTACCCTGGCCTGGGCAACTGGAAAGGCCTGCTGCCAGGCTACAACTACCTGGACACCGAGAAGCAGACCGCCTTCGCCAACGGCCAGACTGGCTGGACCGGCGTCCATGAGTGGGAAAAGGAAATGGCTCGTTCGGACGCCAAGTTCGGTCCGATCTTCGCCAAGTTCGCCTCCATGCCGATCGAAGAAGTCGCCAAGGACCCGCAAGCCCTGAAGATGGGTGGCCGCCTGTTCGCCTCCAACTGCTCGGTTTGCCACGGTTCCGACGCCAAGGGTGCCTATGGCTTCCCCAACCTGACCGACGCCGACTGGCGCTGGGGCGGTGAACCGGAAACCATCAAGACCACCATCATGGGCGGTCGTCACGCCGTGATGCCGGGATGGGCTGCCGTGGTCGGCGAGCAAGGCGTCGCTGACGTGGCTTCCTACCTGGTGACCAGCCTGCACGGCCGCAAACTGCCGGAAGGCGCCAAGGCCGATCCGGCCAACGGCCAGAAACTGTTCGCGGCCAACTGCGTGGCCTGCCACGGCCCAGCCGGCAAGGGCACGCCCGCCATGGGCGCACCTGACCTGACGCATCCGGCCGGCTTCATCTATGGTTCGAGCTTCGCTCAACTGCAGCAGACCATCCGTTACGGCCGCCAGGGCCAGATGCCTGCCCAAGCGGACCTGCAAGGCAATGACAAGGTCCACTTGCTGGCCGCCTATGTCTACAGCCTGTCTCATGGCGAAAAGGCTCCGGCCGCTGACGCCCAGTAAGACAAGTAGCTGATACACCAAAGGCCCCGCCAATCAGATTGGCGGGGCCTTTTTGTTACTGGCCGAAAAACCTGGGGAAATCCGTTTTGCTTGCCGGCCACCCACACAGGTAGTAACGTGCCTACATTCAAGTTCAAACGAGGACACTTCCATGTCCATCACCACCATCTCCAGCCGCGAATTCAACCACGACACAAGTGGTGCCAAAAAAGCCACCCGTGAAGGGCCGGTGATTATCACCGACCGTGGCAAGCCGGCCCATGTGCTGCTAAGCATTGAGGAGTACCAGAAACTGACCGGCATCGGCACCAGCATTGTCGAGTTGCTGGTCATGCCCGATGCGCCGGACATCGACTTCGATACCGAGCGTGCCGTCATCGCCCCCCGCTCGGTGGACCTGTCCTGAATGTTTTTACTCGATACCAATGTCATCTCGGAACTGCGCAAACCCCAGGCAGACAAAAACGTCCAAGCCTGGGCACGTAGCGTTCCTGCTCCCAGCCTGTATCTCTCGGCGATCACCGTACTGGAACTGGAAACTGGTGTGTTGCGCTTCGAACGCAAGGACCCGGCGCAAGGCAGTCGCCTGCGGGCATGGCTGGATAGTCACGTGATGCCAGCCTTTGCCGGCAGGATCCTGGCCGTGGACCGTGCCGTCGCACTGCGTTGCGCTCGCCTGCATGTGCCTGACCGCAGCAATGAATGCGATGCGTTGATCGCCGCTACCGCCCTGGTCCATGGATTGACCGTGGTGACCCGCAACGTGAGTGATTTTCAAAGCAGCGGCGTGGCGGTGCTCAACCCGTGGGTTGGCTGATGCATATTCGGCAGTCATCACAAAATGGCCTTTTGTGGCGAGGAGGCCAACTCCCGCTGGGCGGCGGTGTAGGAGCTGTGTAGGAGCTGTGTAGGAGCTGTCGAGTGCAACGAGGCTGCGATCTTTCCACTGACAATTGAGTCGAGAGCGAAAGATCAAGATCAAGACCAAGACCAAGACCAAGATCAAGATCAAGATCAAGATCAAGATCAAAAGATCGCAGCCTTCGGCAGCTCCTACGCGCAGCCGAGCGGGAGCAAGTTCCCTCGCCACAAAAACAGGGCAGTCTTCAGAACGCGCCCTTCGTTTCGCTTACCGTTATGAAATAGCTATAGTCAATTGATCTGAGTCATGACTTGTTACATCCGCTACACCATTCTATGCAGACCCCCAACGCGACCAAAGGTCGCACCCTTGGGCTAGAGCGACAGGCGTATCATTGCGCCACCGCAACACCCTTTCTGACCGTGGTCGGCACGTACTGGCCCCGGCACTTTTCCACTGCCGTGGGATGCATTCGATGAGCAACCAGATTCCGGTACATGACGTCACCCCGCCTGCCAAGGACGCGAACAAAAGCGTCGACCTGTATGCCTCTCGGGAAAAAATCTACACCCGAGCCTTCACTGGCCTGTTCCGCAACCTGCGCATGGTTGGCGGCGCACTATTGTTCCTGCTGTATTTCGGTACGGTCTGGCTGAACTGGGGTGGCCATCAGGCCGTCTGGTGGAACTTGCCGGAACGCAAATTCTTTATTTTCGGCGCCACCTTCTGGCCCCAGGATTTCATCCTGCTCTCCGGGATGTTGATCGTTGCCGCCTTTGGCCTGTTTTTCATCACGGTCTATGCCGGACGCGTATGGTGCGGCTACACATGCCCGCAGAGCGTGTGGACCTGGATCTTCATGTGGTGCGAAAAAGTCACCGAAGGCGATCGCAACCAGCGCATCAAGCTCGACAAGGCGCCCATGAGCGCCCACAAGTTCCTGCGCAAGTTCGCCAAGCACAGCCTATGGCTGCTGATCGGCTTCGTCACCGGCATGACGTTCGTCGGTTACTTCACGCCAATCCGCGAACTGGTGTTCGAGTTCTTTACCGGCCAGGCCGATGGCTGGTCGTATTTCTGGGTGGGTTTCTTCACCCTCGCCACCTACGGCAATGCCGGCTGGCTGCGTGAGCAAGTGTGCATCTACATGTGTCCTTACGCGCGCTTCCAGAGCGTGATGTTCGACAAAGACACCTTGATCGTTTCCTACGACCCGCGTCGTGGCGAAAGCCGTGGCCCGCGCAAGAAGGGTGTTGACTACAAGGCCCTGGGTCTCGGGGACTGCATCGATTGCACCATGTGCGTCCAGGTCTGCCCTACCGGCATCGACATCCGCGACGGCCTGCAGATCGAGTGCATCGGCTGCGCGGCCTGCATCGACGCCTGCGACAACATCATGGACAAAATGGATTATCCACGCGGCCTGATCAGCTACACCACCGAACACAACCTTTCCGGGCAGAAAACCCATAAACTGCGCCCGCGCCTGATCGGTTATGCCTTGGTACTGCTGACCATGATCAGCCTGTTGGCAGCAGCGTTCTTCATGCGCTCGCTGGTGGGTTTCGACGTCAGCAAGGACCGCGTGCTGTACCGCGAAAACGCCGAAGGCCGGATCGAGAACGTCTACAGCCTGAAGATCATGAACAAAGACCAACGCGACCATACGTACGTCCTGGAAGCCACTGGCCTGCCCGACCTCAAGCTGCAAGGCCGCCGGGAAATCAAAGTCGCGGCCGGCGAGATCTACAGCCAGCCAGTCGAGCTGTCCAGCGCACCAGAACAACTGCCATCGAGCACCAACGAGGTGACCTTCATCCTCAAGGACGCCGATGACGAAAGCGTACATGTCGAAGCCAAGAGCCGGTTCATCGGCCCACAAACTCGTTGAGAGAACTGAACATGCCTGCAGCAACCGCCACCAGCCCTTGGTACAAGCACCTCTGGCCGTGGATCATCATCGCGATCCTGACTTGTTCGGTGACACTGAGCCTGACGATGGTAACCATTGCAGTGAAGAACCCGGACAACCTGGTCAACGACAACTATTACGAAGCCGGCAAGGGCATCAATCGTTCGCTGGAGCGTGAATTGCTGGCCCAGACCCTGCAACTGCGCGCCAACGTGCAACTGGACGAGCTCACCGGTGAAGTGAACCTGCGCCTGAACGGCAACAGCCGTCCCCAGACCCTGGAACTGAACCTCATCTCGCCGACCCAGCCGGAGAAGGACCGCAAGATCGTCCTGACCCGCAACGACAGCGAACCGGGGCGCTACGTCGGCCAGTTGACGGACAAAGTCGAGGGCCGGCGCTTTGTCGAATTGCTCGGGGTGGAGAACGACAAGACCTGGCGCCTGTTCGAAGAAGAGCAGATCAACCACAACCAGGACATCCTGCTCGGCGATGAACCGCTGCAAGGCGCTGAAGACCTGGGAAAATAAGCTAGACGACAGCCCCTGTAGGAACTGCCGAGCGAAGCGAGGCTGCGATCTTTGCCCAGCCGCTTGAGTCCCAAGCGAAAGATCAAAAGATCAAAAGATCAAAAGATCGCAGCCTTCGGCAGCTCCTACAGTTTGTGTATCTCCTTGCTTGCAAGCCCACTATGCCAGGCCTTCATGCGACAACCATGACCACTCCACAGCCCTGCTACCATTGCGCCCTGCCCGTCCCCCCGGGCAGTCGCTTCACCGCCGTTGTCCTCGGTGAAACCCGCGAGCTGTGCTGCCCGGGCTGCCAGGCTGTGGCCGAGGCCATTGTCGCCGGTGGCCTGGAAAGTTATTACCAGCATCGCAGCGAAGCGTCGGCCAACCCTGACACCCTGCCCGTCCAGTTGACCGATGAACTGGCGCTGTACGATCGCCCTGACGTGCAGCAATCATTCGTGCGCCATGAAGGCGAACTGGCCGAAACCACCCTGTTGATGGAAGGCATCAGTTGTGCTGCCTGCGGCTGGTTGATTGAAAAACAATTGCGCAGCCTGCCGGCCGTGGCCGAGGCGCGGTTGAACCTGTCCAATCATCGCCTGCATGTACGCTGGGCCGACGCTCAACTGCCGCTGAGCACGCTGCTCGCCGAATTGCGCCAGATCGGCTACGTAGCGCACCCGTACCAGGCCGACCAGGCCTGTGAACAACTCGCCGCACAAAACCGCCTGGCCCTGCGCCAACTGGGTGTAGCCGGCCTGCTGTGGTTCCAGGCGATGATGGCGACCATGGCCACCTGGCCGGAATTCAACATCGACCTGAGCCCGGAGATGCACACCATCCTGCGCTGGGTTGCCCTGTTCCTTACCACACCCATCGTGTTCTATAGCTGCGCGCCATTCTTCAAGGGCGCCATGCGCGACCTGCGCACCCGCCACCTGACCATGGACGTTTCGGTGTCCCTGGCCATCGGCGGCGCTTACGTTGCCGGAATCTGGACGTCGATTACCGGTGTCGGCGAGTTGTACTTCGATGCCGTGGGCATGTTCGCCCTGTTCCTGCTGGCCGGCCGTTACCTGGAACGCCGGGCCCGGGAGCGCACGGCGGCCGCCACCGCCCATCTGGTCAATCTGTTACCGGCCTCGTGCCTGCGCCTGGAGGATAACGGCCAGAGTGAACGCATCCTGCTCAGCGAATTGCGCACCGGTGACCGGGTGCTGGTGCATCCCGGGGCGGTCCTGCCGGCTGATGGCAGGATCCTCGATGGCCAGTCCAGCATCGACGAATCGCTGCTGACCGGCGAATACCTGCCACAACCTCGCCAGGTGGGCGACGCGGTCACCGCCGGCACGCTGAACGTCGAAGGAGCCTTGACGGTCCAGGTGCTGGCCCTTGGGCAAGACACCCGGTTGTCGGCCATCGTGCGGCTGCTGGAACGGGCCCAGGCCGAGAAGCCGCGACTGGCGGAAATCGCCGACCGCGCCGCCCAATGGTTCTTGCTGTTCTCCTTGCTCGCCGCTGCCGTCATCGGGCTGGTGTGGTGGCAACTGGACGCTTCGCGCGCGTTCTGGATCGTCCTGGCGATGCTGGTCGCCACCTGCCCTTGCGCGTTGTCCCTCGCCACGCCGACCGCCCTCACCGCGGCCACCGGCACCCTGCACAAGCTTGGCCTGCTGCTGACACGCGGCCATGTGCTGGAAGGCCTGAACCAGATCGACACGGTGATTTTCGACAAGACCGGCACCCTCACCGAAGGCCGCCTGGCGTTGCGTGCCATTCGGCCATTGGCGGCCCTCGACAGCGATCAATGCCTGGGCTTGGCCGCTGCCCTGGAAAACCGCTCCGAACACCCCATCGCCCGCGCCTTCGGCCGCGCGCCGTTGGCCGCCGAACAGGTGCAAAGCACCCCAGGGTTGGGGCTGGAAGGCTTGGTGGCCGAACAGCGCCTGCGCATCGGCCAGCCCGGTTTTGTCTGCGAACTGAGTGGCGCCGCCGTACCGAAAATGCCGGACGAACCGGGGCAATGGCTGTTGCTGGGCAATGAGATCGGGCCACTGGCCTGGTTCGTCCTCGATGACCGCTTGCGCGTCGATGCCCCGGCCCTGCTGGCGGCCTGCAAGGCACGGGGTTGGCGGACATTGCTGCTATCGGGAGACAGTTCGCCGATGGTTGCCAGCGTCGCCGCCGAGCTGGGCATCGATGAAGCCCGCGGCGGCCTGCGCCCGGACGACAAACTGGCCGTGTTGCAGCAGTTGCACCAGCAGGGTCGCAAGGTGCTGATGCTCGGCGATGGCGTGAACGACGTGCCAGTGCTGGCGGCGGCGGACATCAGTGTCGCCATGGGTTCGGCCACTGACCTGGCCAAGACCAGCGCCGACGCGGTACTGCTGTCCAACCGCCTCGACGCCCTGATCCACGCCTTCAGCCTGGCCCGCCGCACCCGCCGGGTAATCATTGAGAACCTGGTGTGGGCAGGGCTGTACAATGGCCTCATGTTGCCGTTCGCCGCCCTCGGCTGGATTACGCCGGTGTGGGCCGCGGTCGGCATGTCCATCAGTTCGTTGACCGTGGTGTTGAATGCGCTGAGGCTGACGCGTCAGCCCAAGACGCCGGTTTTCGACGCCACGCCCGATACCCGCCCGCTGCCGGTCTGAGCCGCACGGGCATGGAGTTCCGACATGCCAGCTCTCTACGTGATGATCCCCGCCGCGCTGCTGATCGTGGCCATCGCCGTGTACATTTTCTTCTGGGCCGTGGACAGCGGGCAGTACGACGACCTCGACGGTCCGGCCCACAGCATTCTGTTCGACGATCAGGACCCGAACCACAAGGCGGCAGTGGACGAAGCCAGTGGCGAGGCCCGCAAGCCGGACGACAAGGCCCCACCCCATGCTTGATCTGGCGCCACTGCTGGTTTCGGCGGTTATCCTTGGCCTGCTCGGCGGCGGACACTGCCTGGGCATGTGCGGCGGACTGATGGGCGCCCTGACCCTGGCGATTCCCAAGGAACAACGCAGCCGGCGCTTTCGGTTGCTGCTGGCGTACAACCTGGGGCGGATCCTGAGCTACGCCGCCGCCGGGTTGCTGATTGGCCTGGCCGGTTGGGCCGTGTCCAATAGCCCGGCAGCGATGATCATGCGAGTGCTGGCCGGCTTGCTGTTGATTGCCATGGGCTTGTACCTGGCGGGATGGTGGAGCGGCCTGACCCGCATCGAAAGCGTGGGGCGTGGCTTGTGGCGGCACATCCAGCCGGTCGCCAACCGCTTGCTGCCGGTGTCGAGCCTGCCCCGGGCCTTGCTGCTCGGCGCGCTATGGGGCTGGCTGCCGTGCGGTCTGGTCTACAGCACCCTGTTGTGGTCCGCCAGCCAGGGCAATGCCCTGGACAGCGCGCTGCTGATGCTCGCCTTCGGCCTGGGCACCTGGCCGGTGCTGCTCGCCACCGGCCTGGCCGCCGAACGCGTCACCGCCCTGCTGCGCAAACGCAGCGTGCGCATGGCCGGTGGCTTGTTGGTGATTGTTTTCGGGGTATGGACACTGCCGGGGCCGCATCAACATTGGCTCATGGGGCATTGACCGAATGGAGCTCATATCCACCACAAATCCTTTGTGGGAGCGGGCTTGCTCGCGATTGGCCCTGACTCAGCTCCCACCCCGTTGACGCAAATCAAAACGTCCACGCCCACGCGCCCCTAGACTCGCCCCATGCCAGTCTATCCGGGGAATGCCCGCATGCTCGACACCATTTGTTGGGACTCAGATCTCATCCGCCGTTACGACCTGGCGGGACCACGCTACACCTCGTACCCCACTGCGGCGCAGTTCGGCAGCCAGGTGGGCACCTTCGACCTGCTCCACGCCCTGCGCGACAGCCGCAAGGCCCTGCGGCCGCTGTCGCTGTACGTGCACATACCGTTCTGCGCGAACATTTGCTACTACTGCGCCTGCAACAAAGTCATCACCAAGGACCGCGGTCGCGCCCACGCCTACCTGCAGCGCCTGGAACAGGAAATCCAATTGATCGGCTGCCACCTGGACCCCACCCAGCGCGTGGAACAGTTGCACTTTGGCGGCGGCACTCCGACATTCCTCAGCCACGACGAACTGCGCCAACTGATGGCCAAGCTGCGCCAGCACCTGAACCTGCTGGACGACGATTCCGGTGACTACAGCATCGAAATCGACCCCAGGGAAGCCGACTGGTCAACCATGGGCCTGCTGCGCGAACTGGGTTTCAACCGGGTCAGTATCGGCCTGCAAGACCTTGATCCAGCGGTGCAGCGTGCCGTCAATCGCCTTCAAAGCCTGGAAGAAACCCGTGCCGTGGTCGAAGCCGCCCGGACCTTGCAGTTCCGTTCGATCAACATCGACCTGATCTACGGCCTGCCCAAGCAGACCCCGGAAAACTTCGCCCGCACCGTCCAGGAAGTCATCCACCTGCAACCGGACCGGCTCTCGGTGTTCAACTACGCCCACCTGCCGGAACGCTTCATGCCCCAGCGGCGCATCAACAGCCAGGACTTGCCGAACCCGGAGCAGAAACTGGCGATGCTGCAAGGCACCATCGAACAACTCACCGACGCCGGTTACCGCTACGTCGGCATGGACCACTTCGCCCTGCCCGACGACGAACTGGCCATCGCCCAGGAAGAGGCCACGTTGCAGCGCAACTTCCAGGGCTACACCACCCATGGTCACTGCGACCTGATCGGCCTCGGCGTGTCAGCCATCAGCCAGATCGGCGATGTGTACTGCCAGAACAGCAGTGACCTGAACCACTACCAGAACACCCTCGCCGACGGACAACTGGCGACCAGTCGCGGGCTGATCTGCAACGCTGACGACCGGCTACGGCGCGCGGTGATCCAGCAGTTGATCTGCCATTTCCACCTGCCCTTCGCCGAGATCGAGCAAACCTTCAACATCGATTTTCGCGGCTACTTCGCGCTGCAGTGGCCGCAATTGCAGGCCATGGCCGCAGACGGGCTGATCGAGCTGGATGACAACCACATCCGGGTCTTGCCTGCCGGGCGCCTGCTGGTGCGATCGGTGTGCATGGTGTTCGATGCCTATCTGGACCAGCACAATCGCCAACGCTTCTCCCGAGTGATCTGAGCGCGACAATTTGACGACGAAGCCACGCTGGCCGGACTGTCTGCTCTGGGGTACCCTTACGTCCTATGCGTGATTTCCCACAAGGATTTAAGAAATGTCCGAGCCAGTCAAACTGCGCGCCCACAACCAGGCCCATTGCAAGGATTGCAGCCTGGCCCCCCTCTGCCTGCCACTTTCGCTGAACCTGGAGGACATGGACGCGCTGGACGACATCGTCAAACGGGGTCGCCCGTTGAAAAAAGGGGAATTCCTGTTTCGCCAGGGCGATACCTTCGATTCGGTCTATGCGGTGCGCTCGGGCGCCTTGAAGACCTTCAACCTGAGCGACGGCGGCGAAGAACAGCTCACCGGCTTCCACCTGCCCAGCGAACTGGTGGGCCTGTCCGGCATGGACACCGAGTCCCACCCGGTCTCGGCCCAGGCCCTGGAAACCACCTCGGTGTGCGAAATCCCCTTCGATCGCCTGGATGAGCTGGCCATACAGCTGCCGCAACTGCGCCGCCAGTTGATGCGCGTCATGAGCCGGGAAATCCGTGACGATCAGCAAATGATGCTGCTGCTCTCGAAAAAAACCGCCGACGAGCGTATCGCCACGTTCCTGGTCAACCTCTCGGCACGCTTCCGCGCCCGCGGGTTCTCGGCCAACCAGTTCCGCTTGAGCATGTCGCGCAACGAAATCGGCAATTACCTGGGTCTGGCGGTGGAAACCGTGTCCAGGGTATTCACTCGCTTCCAGCAGAACGAGTTGATTGCCGCCGAAGGCAAGGAAATTCACATTCTCGACCCGATCCAGCTCTGCGCCCTGGCCGGCGGCTCGATCGAAGGCTGATGGCCGCGCGCGGCTGAGGGATGTTCCCAGCCGCGCTATACTGCCGCGTTTGCAGCTTAGCCAGGACACCTCCACGATGGTCTTTGACTCCTTCGACATCAAATCCCTGATCCGCCCTGTGATCGATTTCCCCAAGCCCGGCGTGATCTTTCGCGACATTACCCCCCTGTTCCAATCCCCGACTGCCCTGCGACTGGTCATGGACAGTTTCGCCCACCGGTATGTCGAGGCCGAGTTCACTCACATCGGCGCGATGGATGCGCGGGGTTTCCTGATTGGCTCGATCCTGGCCTATCAGTTGAACAAGCCGCTGATCTTGTTCCGCAAGCAAGGCAAGCTGCCGGCCGATGTGCTGGCCGAGGGTTACCAGACCGAATACGGCGAAGCCTTCCTTGAAGTGCACGCCGATAGCTTGTGCGAGGGTGATTCGGTGGTGATGTTCGATGACCTGATCGCCACCGGCGGCACGCTGATCGCCGCTGCCAACCTGATCCGCCGCATGGGCGCCAAGGTCCATGAGGCCGCGGCGATCATCGACCTGCCGGAGCTGCTCGGCACCCAGCGCCTGGAAGACATGGGGATTCCCACTTTCTGCCTGACGCAGTTCTCGCTCAGCGAAAAATAATCTCGCCAACGAAACACAAATCCCTGTGGGAGCGAGCTTGCTCGCTCCCACAGGGATTTGTGTTGCTGTTACAACGCGATCGGCTTGCGCCCCGCAAACGAATGCGCCAGCGTCCCGCCATCCACCAGTTCAAGCTCCCCACCCAGCGGCACGCCGTGGGCGATGCGCGAGGCGACCATGCCTTTATTGTTGAGCAGTTGGGCGATGTAATGGGCGGTGGCTTCGCCTTCGACCGTCGGGTTCGTAGCAAGGATGACTTCCGTGAACGTACCCGCTTCTTCGATCCGCGCGATCAACTGCGGAATGCCGATGGCTTCAGGCCCCAAGCCGTCGAGCGGTGACAGATGGCCCTTGAGCACGAAATAACGGCCACGAAAACCGGTCTGCTCTACCGCATACACATCCATCGGCCCCTCCACCACACAGAGCAAGCTGTCGTCCCGTCGCGGGTCGGCACATTGTGGGCAGAGGTCGTCCTCGGTGAGGGTTCGGCATAAACGGCAATGCCCTACGCCTTCCATGGCCTGGCTCAGGGCCTGGGCCAGGCGCGAACCGCCGCTGCGATCACGCTCGAGCAATTGCAACGCCATGCGCTGGGCAGTTTTCTGACCTACACCCGGCAACGTTCGCAGGGCATCGATCAGTTGGCGAATCAAAGGGCTGAAGCTCATGGAGGAAATGTCCGACATAACAACGAGACGCGGTTTATACCCGCGCCTCCGATTAGCGTCAAATACTCAATCCTGCGCGACCCGCACCACCAACTTGCCGAAGTTGCGCCCTTCCAACAACCCGATAAACGCCTGCGGCGCATTCTCAAGGCCATCGACCACGTCTTCACGGAACTTGACCTTGCCATCACGCACCCAAGGGACCATGGCGCTGATGAACTCCGGCTGACGGTCACCGTAGTCATCAAACACAATAAACCCCTGGATCCGCACACGCTTGGTCAGCAAAGTGCGCTGCAACTGCGGCAAGCGATCCGGGCCGCTCGGCGCTTGATGATCGTTGTAGGAAGCGATCAAGCCACAGAGCGGGATCCGCGCCTTGGCGTTGAGCAATGGCACGACGGCATCAAACACCTTGCCACCGACGTTTTCGTAATAGATATCGATGCCCTTGTCGCAAGCCTGCGCCAGCTCCTGGGCAAAACTCGCGCTCTTGTGATCGACACAGGCGTCGAATCCCAGCTCGTCGACCACGTACTTGCATTTCTCACTGCCACCCGCGACGCCGACGACACGCAGGCCCTTGATCTTTGCCACCTGTCCGACCACCGAGCCCACCGCACCCGAGGCCGCCGCGACCACCAGGGTCTCCCCGGCCTTGGGCTGGCCAATGTCCATCAGCCCCATGTAAGCGGTCATGCCCGGCATACCCAGCACACCCAGGGCCATCGACGGGCTGGGCAGCCCAGAAGGGATGGGCATCACGTTGCGCCCGTCGCTGATGCAGTGGCTCTGCCAACCGGTGGCCCCTACCACCAGATCACCCTCCTGGAATTTCGGGTGCGTCGAGCGTTCCACGCGGCTGACGGCGCCACCGGTCATCACCTCGTCGATTTGCACCGGAGCAGCGTAGGAAGGTCCGTCACTCATTCGCCCGCGCATGTAGGGGTCCAGGGACAGGAACAGTGTCTTGAGCAGGATCTGCCCTTGCGCCAGGTCCGGCAGCGTCACGTGCTCCAGCCGGAAATTGTCCGGGGTCGGGGCGCCGTGGGGGCGGGAGGCAAGGACAATGCGCTGGCTGGAAGTCGATGCTTGTGACATGGAAGCGTCTCCTTGATCGTTGAGTGGCACGTATAGGGAGCAGACCATTGCCAAGGGGGTGGCGTTCGATGTTTGTTCAGCAGGTGCTTGTGGGAGCAAGGCTTGTCCCCACAGATAAGATTTCTGCCACCGCTCGCTCCCATGACAGAAACAAAAATGCCAGGCGCGATGCCTGGCATTGTGTGTAGCCCATCCCGACCGGGATGGCGAATCAGAACGGCAGTTTCATGCCCGGCGGCAGTTGCATGCCGGCCGTCATGCCGGACATCTTGTCCTGGCTGTTGGCTTCGATCTTGCGCACCGCGTCATTGACGGCGGCGGCGAACAGGGCTTCGAGCATTTCCTTGTCGTCTTCGCTCAGGCCTTCGACCACGCTTGGGTCGATGCTGACGCGCTTGATGTCGTGGCGACCGGTCATGACCACGGTCACCATGTCGCCGCCGGACTTGCCGGTGACTTCGGCGTTGGCCAATTCTTCCTGCATCTTGGCCATTTTTTCCTGCATCTGCTGCGCCTGCTTCATCAGGCCGGCCATGCCACCTTTCATCATGGGAATCACCTCGAAAGTACTTGGATAAACAACGCGCCCGGCCCGTTCGGCCCGGCGCCTTCAGTTATGAGCCCTGGGTGACCGGGGCCTCGACAGGTTCGATAGTATCGTGACGAACCACGGCGCCGAACTGTTGCATCATCTGCTGGATGAATGGATCACCGTGGATCGACTCCTCCGCTTCGCGCTGACGGTCCGCACGGCGCCGGGACGCCGCTTGGGCCGGGGTCTCCTGCTCGGGCTTGATCAGCTCGATGGTCAGCGTCAGGGGGCGCTGGTGGTACTGGTTCAGCGCATCGTTGAGGCGACGTTGCTGGGTCGCATTGAACAGGGCGCTGTGGGCCGGGTCCAGGTGCAGCAGCCAGTGGTCGCCTTCCACGGCGATCAACGTGCAGTTGGCGGCGATGCTGCCGGTCATGCCGCTGATCGGCAGTTTAGGGAACAGCTCCAGCCATTGCAGGGCCAGCCCGGTGGCCGGCATCGCCGCAGGTTCCGGCTCGGGCTCCGGGGCCGGCTCAGCAGCGTGCTCGCTGGCCAGGTCGTCCAGGTAGCTGTAGGCCGAATCCATGTCCGGCTCGATGTAATCCTCGTCCAGCGGTGGCTCGTCGTCCTCGTCGACGCCTGGCGTGGCGACATCGACGTCGGCCACTGTCGGCTCGGGCACCGGCGCGGCAACCCACTCCGGCGCATCGGGCACCACGCTGTCGGGCGTTGGCAAAGGCATCGGCGGCAACTCAGGCTGCTCGGCGACGGTCTCCAGGACCGGCTCCACGGCAGGTTGCTGGACAACCTCGGGCTCGATCGGATCGTTCCAAGGCAGATCGACGACGGCTTCAACGACCGGTTCGGGCAGCGCCTCAGCGACCGGTTCAGGTTCTGGCTCAGGGACTGCAGCAACGGGGGCCGGGGCCGGTGGTACCACAGGTGCCGGCGCTACCGGAGCCGAAGCCACTGCCGGCGCAACGACGGGCGCGGCAGCCACTGGCTTGGCGGAATCAGCTGTGGCCTGGCTGATCCCCACTGGCTTTAGCGTTTGCCTCGGGGCGTCCGCCGTGTCGGCTGGCCGGAACGCCAGCATTCGCAGCAGGACCATTTCGAAGCCGCCGCGCGGGTCCGGTGCCAGGGGCAGGTCGCGACGACCGATCAGGCCCATCTGGTAATAGAACTGCACGTCTTCGGCCGGCAATGCCTGGGCCAGGGCCAGTACGCGATCACGGTCGCCGTGGCCGTTGTCGACACCCTCAGGCAAGGCCTGGGCGATGGCGACCCGGTGCAGCACGTTGAGGATTTCCGAGAGCACGCCATTCCAGTCCGGGCCCTGCTCGGCCAGGTGACGCACCGCTTCGAGCAGCGCCTTCGCGTCGCCTTCGATCAGCGCATGCAAAACGTCATAGACCTGGCCGTGATCGAGGGTGCCGAGCATGGCCCGGACATCCGCGGCCATGACCTTGCCTTCACCGAAAGCGATGGCCTGGTCGGTCAGGCTCATGGCGTCACGCATCGAACCATCGGCGGCGCGGCCCAGCAGCCACAGCGCATCGTCCTCGAAGGGCACATTCTCGACGCCCAGTACATGGGTCAGGTGCTCGACCACCCGCTCCGGCGTCATGTTCTTGAGGGAGAACTGCAGGCACCGCGACAAAATGGTTGCAGGAAGTTTCTGCGGGTCGGTGGTCGCCAGGATGAACTTGACGTAGGGCGGCGGCTCTTCGAGGGTCTTGAGCAGCGCATTGAAGGAATGACTGGAGAGCATGTGCACTTCGTCGATCAGGTAGACCTTGAAGCGCCCACGGCTCGGCGCGTACTGCACGTTGTCGAGCAGCTCGCGGGTGTCTTCGACCTTGGTGCGGCTGGCGGCGTCGATCTCGATCAGGTCGACGAAGCGGCCCTCGTCGATTTCCCGGCAGACCGAGCACTCGCCGCAAGGCGTGGAGGTGATGCCGGTTTCACAGTTCAGGCACTTGGCGATGATCCGCGCGATGGTGGTCTTGCCCACGCCACGGGTACCGGTGAACAGGTAGGCATGGTGCAGCCGCTGGCTGTCCAAGGCATTGATCAGAGCCTTGAGCACATGGGTCTGGCCGACCATTTCGCGGAACGAGCGCGGACGCCATTTACGTGCAAGAACCTGATAACTCATCGAAAACCGTCGCAACGAAGGAACATAAGCGGCTAATGCTAGCGGAGCAGGGGCGAAATTGCATCCGGTGTGCTCGTCTAATCTGACTAAGATTGGATCAGAGACCCGCTTGTCGACATGGGTTTTGCACAATCAGGAGAGTTTATGCGTTCAGCCATGGGGGCTTTGCTGTTGTTGGGTACCAGTTGCTTTGCCGAGGAAGGCCCCCTGCGTTTCGCCATTACCGACGGCTGGGCGATGCCCATGGTGCAGATCGAACGAGGTCGCCCGACCCAGGGCATCCTTCCCGATATATTGACCAGCCTGGCGACCCAGATGGCAATGCCGGCGCAATTCCATGTCCTGTCCCGCGCCCGCCTCGACGGCGCCATGAAACACGGCGAGATCGACGTGCGCTGCTATGTCAGCCCCGATTGGGTGAAGGACAGCGGCGACTACCTCTGGAGCAGCCCGCTGTTTTTCCAGCGCGACCTGCTCGTCGCCACGGCAAGCGCCCCTGCGGCGGTCACGCTCAGCACGTTGCCGGAGCAGCCCATCGGCACGGTGCTCGGCTATACCTACCCCACCTTGCAACCCTTGTTCAACCGTGGACAACTGCACCGCGACGATGCCCGCAGCCAGGAACAAGTGCTGGCGAAACTGCTGGCCGGGCGTCATCGCTACGGGATCAGCAACCAATGGGCGCTGGACTGGTTCAATCAACGTCATACCGCTGATCGGCAACTGCAAGAGGTGGCAGTGCTTCAGGAACAGCAGTTGAGTTGTTACGTGCGCAACGATCCGAACATTCCAGCACAACGCATTCTGGAAACCTTGTCGAACATGAAAACGTCCGGGGAGATCGACGCGATCATCCAGCTTTACACGGGCCGCAGTGAAGCATCGCGGGCCAGGAGCGAGGCGTCCTCCCCCTGATCGCCTGGCCGCTGCTGCCATTGCGACGGCGGGATGAACCCCTGCACCCAGCCGGGTATCTGCTCGGGCGGCATGGGCCGGGCGATGAAATAACCTTGTGCCACCTCGCAGCCCAGGCTCAACAGCAGTTGGCCATGCTCAAGGCTGTCCAACCCTTCGGCGACCACCTCACGGCCAAACGCCCGGGCCAGGCCAATCACCGCTTCGGTCAGTGCCAGGTCGTCACGGTCATGGAGAATGTCGCGGACAAAGGTCTTGTCGATCTTGATGGTTTGCGTGCGCAGGTGCTTGAGGTCGTTGAGCGAGCAATAGCCCGTGCCGAAACCACCCAGGGAAAACCCCACGCCCAAGGCATGGCAGGCCTGGAGGCAGGCGCTGACGTGGGCAAGGTTTTCCACCGCGACGGATTCGACAATCTGCAGATCCAACAGACGTGGCGGTACCGCCGGATGCCGTTCCAACACCTGTCGCAGCCGCTCGACAAAATCCGCCCGCTGGAAATGCCGCGCCGAGATATTGATGCTCACCGGCCAGCCCTGCCCCGCTTGCTGCCATTGCTGCAACTGGGTCAATACCTGCTCCATGACCCACTCGCCGATCTCGACGATCAGGTCGGTCTCTTCCACCAGCGGCAGGAACTCCCGTGGCGGCACCAGGCCGCGTTGCGGATGCTTCCAGCGCAGCAGCGCCTCCAGGCCGACCACGGTGCCATGACGCATATTGACCTTGGGCTGAAAATGCAGCCGCAGTTCATTATCGGCCAGTGCCTGGCGGACCCGTTCGACGGTCTGGTAAGTGGCTCGCACTTCCTTGTCCCGGGACACATCGAACAAGTGGAAACGATTGCGACCGCTCTGCTTGGCCACGTACATCGCCTGGTCGGCGTGGCGCAACAACGTCTCGGCGTCTTCGTTATCCCAGGGGAACAGTGTGACGCCAATGCTGGCGAAGACCTTGATGTCCTTGCCGTCAATACCATACGACTTGGAAACGGCGATCAACACCCGGTTCAACGCGGCGTGCAACTCATCCATCCCACGCACATGACGCAGCACCAGCACAAACTCGTCGCCCCCCAACCGCGCCACCACATCCTCGCCACGCACGATACTGCGCAGGCGCCTGGCGACCTCCACCAGCAACCAATCACCACTGGCGTGACCATAGCCATCATTGACCGCCTTGAAGCCATCGAGGTCGAGCATGCACACTGCCAGGGGCAAGTTTTCCGCACGGGAAAACGCCAGGGCCTGGTCCAGCAGATCGGACAGATAAGTACGGTTGGGGAGCCCGGTCAGCACATCGTGACCGACCCGCCATTGCAGCGAATGCAGCAGGCGACGCTTTTCGCTGACGTCGAAGCGAATCGCCAGATAGCGCTCGACTTGCCCTGTCTCGTCATCGATCACCGGCACCAGGGTGGTGTCGACCCAGTGCAGCGTACCGTCCTTGGCCCGGTTGCAGATTTCCCCTTTCCAGACCTGGCCCAGGGCGATGGTGCGCCACATGGTGCGGAAGAATTCGTCAGGGTGCTCGCCGGAATTGAGCAGGCGATGGTTCACGCCCAGCAGCTCATCGCGCCGGTAGCCAAAAAGGCTGCAAAATTGATCGTTGACGTAGGTGATGCGCCCGCTCAGATCGGTTTCGGAAAAAATCGCGGCGGCGTCAACGGCTCTGCGGTACTTCTTATCCATCGAAGCAGTCATCCATGAGTCAGGCTCATTTGTCGCGCGCGGTTGCACCGCCTTCAAGACAGGCGAAAATCAACTAGGCTCAAACACTCTGAGGAAAGCTGGAGCGCGGGCCTTGGCGGGGTTAAGGGAGGGCTTCAGCCCTTGCCTTGTATCGCGGCAAGAAACGCAAGGCCCGGTCTCTGCACACACCCCGGTTTCTGAAGCAGGTCACCAAATACCCGTGCCAAAGGCCGATTCTACGAAAGACATCACATTTTGCAAAGCAAGGTGATGGATCACGCGGTTGCCTAATGCGAAAATCTATCGTTAAGTTCTTGATTCTAAATGGGAATTAAGCGATGCAAATTTCAAGTTTGGGTCCAGCCATCAGACGCTACCGCAAAGTAGCGGGGCTTACTCAGGCTGAACTTGGCGAAAAAACCGGTTTTGACCCCAAAACCATCAGCCGCTTCGAAACCGGCACCTACACCCCCAGCGTCGAAGCCTTGTTCCTGCTTGCCAATGTGCTGGATGTACAACTGAAAGCCTTTTTTGCCGACATGGGCGATGAGGACGAACAGCGGGCGTATCTGTTCGGTGTCATACACAAAGCCCCCTCCAAGGACCTGGGAAAACTGATCGCAGCGGTCGACCAGGCCTTGTCCAAGCCTTGATGCAGATGTGAAAGAGAAGCCGGGACTGTCGATGGGAGGCAGGCCGGGTTTCTCTTTGACTTCGGCCTGTCCTGCCTGGCCAAAACCTGAACAGCAGAACGCACTGATCGATTCGATCAGCAACACAAAAAGAAATTTTGAATTTGGCAGACCCTGCGAACGAAGGCCTGAGCGTTATGGAGGCAACCCCACCAGCCACACCCCGGCACACAATGTTCCCGCTGTGGCTGCTTCCTTCCGGATCTGACCAGGTTCACGGGTAATCGTTGCGGGGGGACCGATGGGGTCACCATAACGACGCCCGCCTGACGGCGAGCCGCGCCATTGTACCTATCTGGCAAGAAGTTACAACCGTTCGTGCCGGATTAAAAAACTTAAGATGTTCAAGCACTTGCTGTGGCAGCAAAGCTTGCTCGCGATGACATCGGCACATCAGGCAAGGATGCAGGCGGCTTTCACAGGAACCTACAACAGCACCTCATCCGCCCGGCCACCCTCCTCCTGGATCACCAGGTGGATGAAATGCAGCTTGGTAATAACGGCCGCCGGCACGACGAACGGGTAGAAATCCGGTTGGCCCATGCTGCGGGACAGTTCGTTGAGCATGCCGGCCAGTTCGATCCAGGCGTTGACGAACGAGAGGAAAGCCGCACCGCCAGCGTGCTCGCAATCGTATAGGGTTTCGGGCGGGAACGGCTGGTAGTCGAAATCCATTTCCCGGGCGCTCATGCCCAAACCCAGGGCGGTGTCCACCGCGTCCATCATGTGCAGGTAATGCGCCCAGGTTTCCGCCCAGTCCTCCCACGGGTGCATGGTGGCATAGGCGCTGACGTAACGGGTTTGCCAGTCCAGCGGCGCGCCTTGCTGGTAGTGCCGGTCCAGGGCTTCGGCATAACTGACGCGCTCATCGCCGAACAGCTCGCGGAAAGCCTCGAGCCAGTGGCTGTTGGCGATCAGCCGATCCCAATAATAGTGCCCCACCTCATGTCGGAAATGCCCGAGCAAGGTGCGATACGGCTCGCGCATCTGCTGGCGCACGTATTCACGATGGGCATCGTCAGCTTCCTTGATGTCGAGGGTGACCAATCCACTGGCGTGACCAGTGGTGGGTGGTGTGCCGTCGGGATCGACACCGATGAAATCAAACGCCAAGCCGGTGTTTTCGTCGACGGTTTTCGGGATGACCGACAAGCCGAGGCTAATCAGTTGCGCGACCAGACGACGCTTGGCTGTCTCGACCTTGCACCAGCGTTCGGGGTTTTCCGGGATCGACAGGTCGGGAATGGTGCGGTTCAAGCTACAGGCGATGCACAGGGTATCGTACCCGTTGGCCGGCAACAGCCAATTGCAGGCCGCCGGGGTGTCGAGGTTGGCGCAACGGCGGAACAGCCCGGCTTGGGGATCGGCGTCCAGCGTCCAGGTCCCGGCTTGCTCGCCGGGTTGCAAGGACGTCAGGCGACTGCGCTCAGGTTGATAACCCAGCGCCGCCAGGCAGGCCAGGCATTGGCTGTTGCGAAAGAACAACGACTGGCCGCAACGGCACGACCAGACCTTGCTGTTACGTGACCGATCGCCCAAGAACGGCGCGGCGATGCGTGAGCTCAGTTGTTCGAAGAAGCGGTACATGGCGATCTCTCCCTGGAGCCTGCAAGACTAGATCACCTTACGTTCATGATCGTTCCGAGCGATGTACCACTGGCAGCGGATAAACCGTGGCGAGGGCACTTGTCCCCTCACCACACAGGGCACTAAACCGTGATGCCATGCTGACTCAGAAAGACGACAAACGCCTCTTCATCCAGCACCTTGAGCCCTAGTTCATTGGCCTTGGTCAATTTCGAACCGGCGCCCGGCCCGGCCACCACGCAGTGGGTTTTCGCCGACACGGAACCTGCGACCTTGGCCCCCAGGCTCTCCAGCTTGTCCTTGGCGACGTCGCGACTCATCAACTCCAGCGAACCGGTCAGCACCCAGGTGTGACCCGCCTCAGGCAAACCTTCGACGACCTTCTTCTCGCTCTGCCAATGCATGCCGAAGTCCTGCAACTGTTGCTCCGCGGCTTCGGCCTGCTGACGGTTGGCGGCAATGGCGAAGAACTCGCGCACGGCGTTGGCCTGTTTTTCCGGCAACGCCTGGCGCATGTCCAGCCAGTCGGCACTCATCACCGCCTCGAGTGAACCGAACTTGTCTGCCAGTTTCTGCGCTCCGCCCGGTCCGACCGAAGGAATGTTCAACTTGTCGAGAAAACCACCCAGGGTCGTGCTGGCGGAGAACTCGGCGCCCAACTCGCCCTGATCCTGGATCTCAAGGCCGTGGCGCAACAGGTCCTTGATCACCTGGCGATTGTGCGAGTCCTCGAAGAAGCTGTAGATCTCGTGGGCCACTTCCAGGCCGACGTCAGGCAAGTACGTGAGCACCTGGGGCAGAGCCGCCTGCACGCGCTCCAACGAACCGAGGGAGCGAGCCAGGACCTTGGCGGTTTCCTCGCCCACGTCCGGAATGCCGAGGGCGTAGATGAAACGCGCCAGGCTCGGTTTCTTGCTGTCGACAATGGCCGCCAGCAGGTTCTTGCTCGACAGTTCGGCGAAGCCTTCCAGGTCGACCACCTGCTCGAAGGTCAGGGCATACAGATCGGCGGGCGAACCCACCAGGCCCTCGTCCACCAGTTGCTCGACGCTCTTCTCGCCCAGGCCCTCGATGTCCATGGCCCGACGCGACACGAAGTGGATGATCGCCTGCTTGAGCTGCGCACCACAGGCCAGGCGACCGACGCAGCGGTACACCGCGCCTTCGCTGATGGTTTCACGGCCCTTGCTGCGCTTGATCAATTGTGTGCGCTCGACATGGGAACCACACACCGGGCACTGCCTGGGGATCTCCACGGGGCGGGCATCGGCCGGACGGCGCTCGGTGATCACTTGCACCACTTGCGGGATCACGTCGCCGGCACGGCGGATGATCACGGTGTCGCCGATCATCAGGCCCAGGCGTGCCACTTCGTCCATGTTGTGCAAGGTGGCGTTGGCCACGGTCACGCCAGCGACCTTGACCGGCTTGAGGCGTGCCACGGGCGTGACAGCGCCGGTGCGACCGACCTGGAACTCGACGTCCAGCAACTCGGTGAGTTCTTCAGAGGCCGGGAATTTATGAGCGATGGCCCAACGCGGCTCCCGGGCGCGAAAACCGAGCTCGCGCTGGGAGGCGATGCTGTTGACCTTGAACACCACCCCGTCGATTTCATAAGGCAACGCGCTACGGCGCTCGCCGATGTCGCGGTAGTAATCCAGGCATTCGTCAATACCGTGGGCCAGCTTCAACTCACGACTGATGGGCAAGCCCCAGGCCTTGAGCTGCTTGAGGTTGCCAATGTGGGTATCGGCAATGTCCGCGGTCACTTGGCCGATGCCATAGCAGCAAAATTCCAGGGGACGGTTGGCCGTGATCCTGGAGTCCAACTGACGCAGACTGCCGGCCGCCGCGTTGCGCGGGTTGGCGAAGGTCTTGCCACCCGCTTCCAGTTGCGTGGCGTTGAGGCGTTCGAAGCCGGCCTTGGACATGTACACCTCGCCGCGCACTTCCAGCAGTGGCGGCCAGCCGCTGCCCTGCAACTTGAGGGGGATGTTGCGCACCGTACGCACGTTGACGCTGATGTCCTCGCCCGTGGTGCCATCACCACGCGTAGCACCGCGCACCAGCAGGCCGTCCTGATACAACAGGCTGACCGCCAGGCCATCGAGCTTCGGCTCGCAGCTGTACTCCACCGCCGCACCCCCGCCCAGCAGGTCGCCCATGGGCAGGTCGAGGCCTTCAGTTACCCGGCGGTCGAATTCGCGCATGGTGGTTTCGTCGAAGGCGTTGCCCAGGCTGAGCATCGGGATCTCGTGGCGCACCTGGCTGAATGCCGAGAGCGCCCCGCTACCGACCCGCTGGGTCGGGGAATCACTGGTCACAAGTTCCGGGTGCTGCTCTTCCAGGGCCTTGAGCTCGTGGAACAAGCGGTCGTACTCGGCGTCCGGGATGCTCGGCTCATCGAGCACGTGGTAGCGGTAGTTGTGCTGATCCAGCTCGGTGCGCAGCTGTTGAATTCGGGTTTCGACGGCGTTCATGGGTGTTCTCTCATAAAGCAAAAGAGCAGCCTAGGCTGCTCATTCTCAATACTTCGATCGCGTGCAGGAGCTGTAGGAGCTGACGAGTGCAACGAGGCTGCGATCTTTTGATCTTTCGCTCACGACCCAATCGTCAGTGGAAAGATCGCAGCCTCGTTGCACTCGACAGCTCCTACAGGCCAGCGATCTTTGGCCTCAGCGCTTCTGGGTCAGTGCCCGGCGCTCGAATTCGACGATACGCTGGCGGTAGTGCTCGATAGTCTGGGCGGTCAGCACGCTGCGCTGGTCATCCTTGAGTTCGCCATTGAGCTCCTGGGACAACTTGCGAGCCGCGGCCACCATCACATCGAAGGCCTGCTTGGGATGACGCGGGCCCGGCAGGCCAAGGAAGAAACTCACCGCCGGCGTGCTGAAATGATCGATGTCGTCGAGGTCGAACACGCCAGGCTTGACGGCGTTGGCCATGGAGAACAGCACCTCGCCGTTGCCGGCCATGCTCTCATGACGATGGAAAATATCCATCTCGCCGAAACGCAGGCCGCTTTCCAGGATGTTCTGCAGCAACGCCGGGCCCTTGAAGCCGGCCGGGTCGCGGCAGATCACGCTGATCACCAGCACTTCTTCAGCCTGGGCCTGGTCTTTGTCGGCGCTCGAGGTTTTGTTCTCGTCCGGGAAATCGCTGTCGCGACTGCTGAAGCTCGGGCCACCATCCAGGTCGAGATTCAGGTTCAAATCACCCTGAGACGGTTCGCTGTTGCGCTTGCCGCGCTTGGAACCCGATTCCCGTGGCTCACGGGCAGGCGCGCTCATCGACGGCAAGTCATGTTCATCCAGCTGCGGCTCCTTATGGGTGTCCAGCACCCGGGGCGGGCCCAGCAGCTCGGCGCTGTCATCCTCATCGGGCAGGTTCGACAAGCTGCGGTCCAGGCGAAACTTCAGTTTCCCCTTGCCGCCGCGCATGCGGCGCCAGCCGTCGAAAAGAATACCGGCAATGACAATGATGCCGATGACGATCAGCCACTCGCGCAGACCGATTTCCATGTAATCCCGTGCCTCTATAAAAATGCTGAAAAATAAGGGGCTTAGCTATTTGCAAACCGCTTTAAAACGTGGCGCCAACTCTATGTTCTGAATGGCGTTTTGCCCACGCATACGAAAAATTGACATTAAACTAGCACGACCAAAGATAACTTTACACCGTCTGTCGCACAGGCTTGTGCCCAATCTGTTAATTGAACATCACCCCCCAGGGTAAAAATACCTACAGCGTTCCAAGCAAATGCCCTACAGCTTGTTGATCAGGCATCCACCATGGCCATGGCCTCCTCCACATCCACCGCCACCAGTCTCGAACAGCCCGGCTCATGCATGGTCACCCCCATCAACTGATCGGCCATTTCCATGGCGATCTTGTTGTGGGTGATATAGATGAACTGCACCGTTTCAGACATCTCCTTCACCAGCCGTGCGTAACGGCCTACGTTGGCGTCGTCCAGTGGTGCGTCGACCTCATCGAGCATGCAGAACGGCGCCGGGTTCAGTTTGAAGATGGCAAAGACCAGGGCCAATGCGGTCAGCGCCTTTTCGCCACCGGAGAGCAAATGGATGGTGCTGTTCTTCTTGCCAGGAGGACGCGCCATGATTGTCACCCCTGTATCGAGTAAATCTTCGCCCGTCAGTTCCAAGTAGGCACTGCCGCCACCGAAAACTTTTGGGAAAAGTGCCTGCAAACCGCCATTGATCTGATCAAAGGTATCCTTGAAGCGATTGCGGGTTTCCTTGTCGATCTTGCGAATGACGTTTTCCAGGGTCTCCAGCGCTTCCACCAGATCGTCGTTCTGGGCGTCCAGGTAGCGCTTGCGCTCGGACTGCTGTTGATACTCGTCGATGGCCGCCAGGTTGATTGCCCCCAGGCGCTGGATGCGCTGGGCAATGCGCTCCAGCTCTTCCTCGGCGTCCTTCTCGTTGGCCCCGGCCACCAAGGTGGCGAGCACCCCGTCGAGGTCGTAGCCGTCTTCCAGCAACTGGTCCTGCAAGGCTTTGCGCCGCACCGTCAGGGCTTGCCACTCCATGCGCTGCTGTTCCATCTGGCCGCGGATCAGTTGCGATTGCTGCTCGGCCTGGCTGCGGCGCTTCTCGGCGTCGCGCAGTTCGCGGTCGGCGTCCTCCAGAGCGATCTGTGCCGTCTTGAGCTCTTCGTCGACGCTCATGCGCTTGTCGAGCAACTCTTCGAGCTTGAGGCGCAGCTCTTCCAGCGGCGCTTCGCCCTCCTCCAGATTGAGGCTCAATTGTTCGCGTTTTTCGGTCAGGCGTTCGGACTGCATTTCCAGCCGTTCCAATGCCTGGCGCGTGGAATCGTGCTGGGCCTTGAGCGAGCCCAGGCGCACCGCCAACTGATGGGCATGGTCCTTGTGCTGGCGCGCTTCCTGGCGCACCCGATCCAGGCGCTCGCGCAGGCTGTCACGCTGGGCCAGCAGCAGTTCGCGCTGCTCGGTGTCCAGTGCCATGGCATCGAGGGCCTCTTGCAGTTGCAAGCGCGCCTCGCCGATCTGTTCGTGCTCCAGCGCCCGCTGCTCGCCCAGTTCGGCGATTTCTTCTTCGAGGCGGGTGCGGCGCAGCGCCAACTGTTCGACCTTGGCCTTGCCGGCCGACAGCTGCGCCTTGAGCTCGCCTTGCTGGCGCGCTTCATCCTGCAACAGCCGGCGCAGGTGTTCGCGGCCGTTCTCCTGCTGACGCTGTTGCGCCCGCAGGTTCTGTAATTCGGTTTCCAGGGCTTCGACGCTGGCCTCGCGCTCTTCGCGCTCGGCGCCCAGGCGCTGGATCTCCTGGCCACGGGCGAGCATGCCGCTCTCGGCTTCGCTGGCCCGACGCACCCGCAGGAAATGCCGGCCGACCCAATACCCGTCACGACTGATCAGGCTTTCGCCGGCCGCCAATTGCCCACGCAGGGCCAAGGCCTGCTCAAGGCTGTCCACCGGTTTGACCTGCCCCAGCCAGGGCGACAGGTCGACCTGGGCCTCGACCTTGTCCAGCAAGCTGCCGGGGATTCGTACGCCGTCGCCCGCCGGACTGAGCAGGCGCAGATCGCCCTGAGTGAAACCCGACAGGTCGAAGCCACCGAAGTCATCCACCAGCACAGCTTGCAGATCGGCACCCAGCACGGTTTCCACCGCCAGCTCCCAACCGGCATCGACCTTCAGGCCCTCGGCCAGTCGCGGACGCTCGGCCAGATGCTGGTCGCGCAGCCATTCGGCGGTGCCGGTGCCTGGGTCCAGTGCGGCTTGCTGCAAGGCTTCCAGCGAGGCCAGGCGCCCATTGAGCCGCTGCAATTCGCCCTGGGCCTGTTGCTGGTTCTGCAAGGCCAGTTGCAAGGCCTGGCGCAGTTGTTCGAGCCGTTCGACCTGGGCGTCTTCGCTGGCCTGCAAGTCTTCGAGGGTGGCTTCGCTGGTCGCCAGTTGCTCATTCAGATCCAGGATCGCTGCGTCTTCCGGGTCCGCCGCGAGCAAGGCGCGCTCTTCGGACAGGCGACGCTGACGTTCGGCCAGGCGCTCCATGCTGGTTTCCAACTGCTGGATGCGCGACTGCTGGACTTCAGCCTGACGCCGCGGCTCGGCCGAGGTCAGGTTGAAACTGTCCCACTGCTCTTGCCAGCCATGCATGGTCAGCTCGGCTTCTTCCAGGGCCGCGGCAGCCTCTTCGGCGGCGGCGCTGGTGATTTCCTGCTCCGGCGTGAGTCGGTCCAGCTCCTCGCCGAGGGTCAACAGCAAGGTGCGGTCGTGCCCCAGGTGTGATTCGGTTTCCAGGCGCGCCCGCTCGGCTTCCTTCAAATCATCCTGCAACTGCCGCAGTCGTTGTTGACCATGCTGGATGCTCTGCTCGACCCGGGCGATGTCGCCCCCCACGGAATAGAAGCGCCCCTGCACCAGATTGAAGCGCTCGGACAGGTCGTGGTGCCCGTCACGCAGGCGCTCGATGGCGGCGTCGGCGTTGCGTTGCTCGGCCACCAGGGCTTCGAAGCTGACTTCCTGGTTACCGATGATCGCCTCACGCTGGCCGACCTGCTCGTTCAACGCCTGCCAACGCAGGGCCGACAGCTGGGCCTTGAGCTGGCGCTCCTCGCCCTTGTATTCCTGGTACTTCTTCGCGGCCTCGGCCTGACGGTGCAGACGCTCGAGCTGGCGTTCGAGTTCTTCGCGCAGGTCGGTCAGGCGCGCCAGGTTCTCGTGGGTGCGACGAATGCGGTTTTCAGTCTCGCGCCGCCGCTCCTTGTACTTGGAAATACCGGCGGCTTCTTCGATGAAGTTGCGCAAGTCTTCGGGCTTGGCCTCGATCAGCTTGGAGATCATGCCCTGTTCGATGATCGAGTAGCTGCGCGGGCCCAGGCCGGTGCCGAGGAAAATATCGGTGATGTCGCGACGCCGGCACTTGGCGCCGTTGAGGAAATAGCTGTTCTGGCTGTCGCGGGTCACTTTGCGACGAATGGAGATTTCTGCATACGCCGCGTATTCACCCACCAGGGTGCCGTCGGAGTTATCGAACACCAGCTCGATGCTGGCCTGGCTCACCGGCTTGCGGCTGGTGGAGCCGTTGAAGATGACGTCGGTCATCGACTCGCCGCGCAGGTTCTTGGCCGAGCTCTCGCCCATCACCCAGCGCACGGCGTCGATGATGTTCGACTTGCCGCAACCATTGGGCCCGACCACCGCCGCCATGTTACTGGGGAAGTTCACCGTGGTCGGGTCGACGAAGGATTTGAACCCCGCCAACTTGATGCACTTGAGCCGCACGTCAGGCCGCCGTCAGGGCAGAAACCACCAGATCGCAACTGCGCTGGGCGTAGGCCGTGAGCACGATGCGGATCTGCGGCAAATCACGGGCCAGCACGGCGGCGAGCAGGCGCTGGAACAGGTCTAGGAACTCGCTCATTTCCGCCTTGCGTTGTTCCAGGGCCAGGAAATAGGCACGGCTCATGGCCGGTTGCAGGTTCTCGACGGTTTCCTGCAAATACGGGTTGTTGGCAAAGGGATAGGCGGCGCGCATCACGCTGAAGCTTTCATCGACGAAGGTGCGGATGTCCTGGCGCACGTAGGCGTCGTTGAGACGCTGCTGGATCGCCACGAACGGCGCCATGTCGGCCTGTTCTTTCCAGCCATGGGCCACGGCGTTGCCCAGCAGGATGTACAGCTCGCTCATCAGCGTGCAGAGGCTGCGCACCTTGTGTTCGGTAAGCTCGGTGACGTGGGCGCCGCGGCGCGGCAGGATCGCGATCAAGTGGCGTCGCTCCAGGATCAGCAAGGCCTCGCGGACCGAGCCGCGGCTGACGTTGAGCGCCAGCGTGACCTTCTGCTCCTGGATGCGCTCTCCCGGTTTCATTTCGCCGCGAATGATGCGTTCGGCGAGGTGATGGGCGATTTGCTCGGCGAGGCTGTCCGGGGCCTTGAACGTCATGGTTGTCCTTCAAACTCTTCGATTTGCACAAGCGGCGCAGTGTAGCGCACTCGATACGTCATGGCGCAGGGCCTGTACCGGGTTTTTGGCACGATACAAGCAAAAAAATCCTATGGGAGCCGAGCTTGCTCGCGATAGCGGTAAGTCAGCTTGCATCCATACTGAATGTAGCGCCGGCATCGCGAGCAAGTGCGGCTCCCACAGGGTTCTACAGTGTCCATAGATCGTTGTTCATCGACCAAGAGGATTTTCTTGACCTTTAAGTCAGAAAATCGTTGACCGAAAAGTCAGAACTGATAAATTCAGCCCACGTCGATACAACAATAATGAGTCTGCGAGGCCTTCCGTGATCCAGTTTTTACTTAACCAGGAACTCCGTAGCGAGCACGCCCTGGACCCGAACCTGACCGTGCTCAACTATTTGCGCGAACACGTTGGCAAGCCAGGCACCAAAGAAGGCTGCGCCAGCGGCGACTGTGGCGCGTGCACCGTGGTGGTGGGCGAATTGCACACGGACGAAAAAGGCCAGGCGCGCATGCGCTATCGCAGCCTCAACGCGTGCCTGACCTTCGTTTCGTCCCTGCACGGCAAGCAACTGATCAGCGTCGAAGACCTCAAGCACCAGGGCCAACTGCACAGCGTCCAGCAGGCGATGGTCGATTGCCACGGTTCGCAATGCGGCTTCTGCACACCGGGCTTCGTCATGTCATTGTTCGCCCTGCAAAAGAACAGCGAACAACCCGACGCCCACCAGGCCCACGAAGCCCTGGCCGGCAACCTCTGTCGTTGCACTGGCTACCGGCCGATCCTGGCCGCCGCCGAGCAGGCCTGCTGCGCCAAGCAGCCAGATCAGTTCGATGCCCGCGAAGCCGAAACCATCGCCCGCCTCAAGGCCATCGCCCCGACCGAAACCGGTGAGCTCAACAGTGGCGACAAACGCTGCCTGGTGCCGCTGACCGTGGCCGACCTGGCCGATCTTTACGATGCTTATCCTCAAGCACGCCTGCTGGCCGGCGGCACGGACCTGGCCCTGGAAGTCACGCAATTTCACCGCACCCTGCCGGTGATGATCTACGTGGGCAACGTCGCCGAACTCAAGCGCATCGAACGTTTCGACGATCGCCTGGAGATCGGCGCCGCCGCCGCCCTCTCCGATTGCTACGAAGCCCTGAAAGCCGAATACCCGGACTTTGGCGAACTGCTGCAGCGCTTCGCCTCGCTGCAGATCCGCAACCAGGGCACCCTGGGCGGCAACATCGGCAATGCCTCACCGATTGGCGACTCGCCACCCCTGCTGATCGCCCTTGGCGCGCAGATCGTGCTGTGCAAGGGCCAGACCCGCCGCACCCTGGCCCTGGAAGACTATTTCATCGACTACCGGGTCACCGCCCGCCAGGAAAGCGAATTCATCGAAAAGATCATCGTGCCGCGGGCCAGTGCCGAACAGGCGTTCCGCGCCTACAAGGTTTCCAAGCGCCTGGACGATGACATTTCCGCCGTGTGCGCGGCCTTCAACCTGCGCATCGACAACGGCGTGGTCCGCGACGCCCGCGTGGCCTTCGGCGGCATGGCCGCCACACCCAAGCGCGCCAAGCATTGTGAAGCGGTATTGATCGGTGCGCCGTGGACCGACAGCACCATCGAACGCGCCTGCATCGCCTTGGCTGAGGACTTCACGCCGCTGTCGGACTTCCGCGCCAGCAAGGAATACCGCCTGCTCAGCGCGCGCAACCTGTTGCGCAAATACTTCATCGAACTGCAAACGCCGCACATCGAGACTCGGGTGACCGCTTATGTCTAACCATCACACCGTAGAGAAGACCCAAACCGAACTGGCCGAGCTGTTCGCCCGCGACCTGAGCACTGGCGTGGGCCGCAGCGTCAAGCATGACAGCGCCGCCAAACATGTGTCCGGCGAGGCACAGTACATCGATGATCGCCTGGAATTTCCGAACCAGTTGCACGTCTATGCCCGGCTGTCGGACCGCGCCCACGCCCGGATCATTCGCATCGATACCACGCCCTGCTACGCCTTCGAAGGCGTGCGCATCGCCATTACCCACCAAGACATCCCTGGCCTGAAGGACATTGGCCCGCTGTTGCCGGGTGATCCGTTGCTGGCCATCGATGACGTGCAGTTCGTCGGCCAACCAGTGCTGGCCGTCGCCGCCAAGGACCTGGACACCGCGCGCAAGGCGGCGATGGCGGCCATCGTCGAATACGAAGACCTGGAACCGGTGCTGGACGTGGTCGAGGCCCTGCGCAAGCGGCACTTCGTGCTCGACAGCCACACCCACCAGCGCGGCGATTCGGCCACGGCACTGGCGAGCGCCGAGCATCGCATCCAGGGCTCGCTGCACATCGGCGGCCAGGAACACTTTTACCTGGAAACCCAGATTTCCTCGGTGATGCCCACCGAAGACGGCGGCATGCTCGTCTACTGCTCGACCCAGAACCCCACCGAAGTTCAGAAACTGGTAGCTGAAGTGCTGGGCGTGTCGATGAACAAAGTCGTGGTGGACATGCGCCGCATGGGCGGAGGGTTTGGCGGCAAGGAAACCCAGGCCGCCAGCCCGGCGTGCCTGTGCGCCGTCATCGCCCACCTCACCGGCCAGCCCACCAAGATGCGCCTGCCCCGGGTCGAAGACATGCTGATGACCGGCAAGCGCCACCCCTTCTACATCGAATACGACGTCGGCTTCGACAGCACCGGGCGCCTGCACGGCATCGCCCTGGAACTGGCCGGCAACTGCGGGTGCTCGCCGGACCTGTCGGCCTCGATCGTCGACCGGGCGATGTTCCATGCCGACAACGCCTATTACCTGGGCGATGCAACCATCAACGGCCATCGCTGCAAGACCAATACCGCGTCGAACACCGCTTACCGAGGTTTCGGCGGGCCGCAAGGCATGGTCGCCATCGAAGAAGTGATGGACGCCATCGCCCGGCATCTGGGGCTCGATCCGCTGGCGGTGCGCAAGGCCAACTATTACGGCAAGACAGAACGCAACGTCACCCACTACTACCAGACCGTCGAGCACAACATGCTCGAGGAGATGACCGCCGAGCTTGAAGAAAGCAGCCAGTACGCTGAACGCCGCGAAGCGATCCGCCGCTACAACGCCAATAGTCCGATCCTGAAAAAGGGCCTGGCGCTGACCCCGGTGAAATTCGGCATTTCCTTTACCGCCAGTTTCCTCAACCAGGCCGGTGCCTTGATCCACGTCTACACCGACGGCAGCATCCACCTCAACCATGGCGGCACCGAAATGGGCCAGGGCTTGAACACCAAGGTCGCCCAAGTAGTAGCCGAAGTGTTCCAGGTAGAAATGGACCGCGTGCAAATCACTGCGACCAACACCGACAAGGTGCCGAACACTTCTCCCACCGCCGCCTCCAGCGGTGCCGACCTGAACGGCAAGGCGGCGCAGAACGCCGCCGAAACCATCAAGCGGCGCCTGGTGGAATTCGCCGCGCGGCAGTACAAGGTCAGCGAAGAAGACGTCGAATTCCACAACGGCCATGTGCGGGTGCGCGATCACATCCTGACCTTCGAGGCGCTGGTGCAGCAGGCGTATTTCGCCCAGGTCTCGCTGTCGAGCACCGGCTTCTACAAGACCCCGAAAATCTACTACGACCGCAGCCAGGCCCGTGGCCGGCCGTTCTACTACTACGCCTATGGCGCGGCCTGTGCCGAAGTGATCGTCGACACCCTCACCGGCGAGTACAAGATGCTGCGCACCGACATCCTCCACGACGTCGGCGCCTCGCTGAACCCGGCCATCGACATCGGCCAGGTCGAGGGCGGTTTCATCCAGGGCATGGGCTGGCTGACCATGGAAGAGTTGGTGTGGAACGACAAGGGCAAACTGATGACCAATGGCCCGGCCAGCTACAAGATCCCCGCCGTGGCCGACATGCCGCTGGACCTGCGGGTCAAGCTGGTGGAAAACCGCAAGAACCCCGAAGACACGGTGTTCCATTCCAAGGCCGTGGGCGAGCCGCCGTTCATGCTCGGCATCGCCGCGTGGTGCGCCATCAAGGACGCCGTGGCGAGCCTGGGGGATTACCAGCACCAACCGAAAATCGATGCGCCGGCGACGCCGGAGCGGGTGTTGTGGGGGTGTGAGCAGATGCGGGGGTTGAAGACCGTGAAGCCTGCGCAAGCCGAGGCCGAGCTGGCTTCGCTTTAGACCGCGGCGCGGCTATCGCGAGCGAGCTCGCTCCCACAGGGGATTTGTGTACGCCGATCCAATGTGGGAGCGAGCTTGCTCGCGATGAGGCCGGAACAGACAAGAGAGATGTCGAGGTGAATATGTACAACTGGATCAGCGCCCTCGCCGACCTGCAAGATCGCGGTGAACCCTGCGTGCTGGTGACGATCATCGAAGAGCTCGGCTCCACCCCGCGTAACGCCGGTTCGAAGATGGTCATCAGCGCCAGCCAGACCTTCGACACCATCGGTGGCGGGCACCTGGAATACAAAGCCATGGAACTCGCCCGGCAGATGCTCGCCAGCGGCCAGCAAAGCACCCATCTGGAGCGCTTCAGCCTCGGTGCGAGCCTGGGCCAGTGCTGCGGCGGCGTGACCGTGTTGCTGTTCGAACCCATGGGCCAAGTCCAGGCACAGATCGCTGTGTTCGGCGCCGGCCATGTCGGCCGCGCCCTGGTGCCGCTGCTGGCGAACCTGCCCTGCAAGGTGCGCTGGATCGATTCGCGGGAGGCGGAATTCCCCGAACACCTGCCCCATGGCGTGCGCAAGGTCGTCACCGAAGAGCCACTGGATGAAGTCGACGAATTGCCCGTCGGCAGCTACTGCATCGTCATGACCCACAACCATCAACTCGACCTGGAACTGAGCGCCGCGATCCTCAAGCGCAACGACTTTGCCTACTTCGGCCTGATCGGCTCGAAGACCAAACGGGTCAAGTTCGAACATCGCCTGCGTGATCGTGGTTTTGACAGCAGCACCTTGCAACGCATGCGTTGCCCGATGGGTATTGGCGAAGTCAAAGGCAAGTTGCCTGTGGAAATCGCCATCTCCATCGCCGGCGAAATCATCGCCACCTATAACGCCGATTTCGGCCAGCACACCGCCCGCGCCGAACCGATTGCCAAGCTGCTGCCGGCCTCGCGCCGCAGCCAGGCGAACCGTTGAACACTCGTTGAGAATTCCCATGCCCCTGACACGCAAAGCCTACCGCGCCGCCCTGCTCCACAGCCTCGCCGACCCGGCCGAAGTCGGTATCGAGGCGTCCTATGAATATTTCGAAGACGGTTTGCTGGTGGTGGAAAACGGCCAGATCAGCGCCATCGGCCACGCCCATGACCTGTTGCCGACCCTGGCGGCGGATATCGAAATCCACCATTACCCGGACGCGCTGATCACTCCAGGTTTGATCGACACTCACATCCACCTGCCACAGACCGGTATGGTCGGCGCCTACGGCGAGCAATTGCTGGACTGGCTCAACACCTACACCTTCCCCTGCGAAAGCCAGTTCGCCGACAAGACCCACGCCGATGCCGTGGCCGATATTTTCGTCAAGGAACTGCTGCGCAACGGCACCACCACCGCGCTGGTGTTCGGCAGCGTGCACCCGCAATCGGTGAATTCGTTTTTTGAAGTAGCCGAGAAACTTGACCTGCGCATGATCGCCGGCAAAGTGATGATGGACCGCAACGCCCCGGACTACCTGGTCGACACCGCCGAATCGAGCTACACCCAAAGCAAGGCGCTGATCGAGCGCTGGCACGGCAAGGGCCGCCTGCACTACGCCGTGACCCCACGCTTCGCCCCCACCAGCACGCCCGAGCAACTGGCCCTGGCCGGTCAGTTGCTCGGGGAATATCCAGACCTGTACATGCAGACCCACATCAGTGAAAACCTGCAGGAGGTGCAATGGGTCAAGGAACTGTTTCCAGAGCGCAAAGGTTATCTGGACGTCTACGACCACTACCATCTGCTCGGCGAACGCTCGGTGTTCGCCCATGGCGTGCACCTGTGTGACGACGAATGCGCGCGCCTGGCCGAGACCGGTTCGGCCATCGCGTTCTGCCCGACCTCGAACTTTTTCCTCGGCAGCGGCCTGTTCAACCTGCCGATGGCTGAGAAGCATAAAGTGAACGTGGGGTTGGGCACTGATGTGGGGGGCGGCACCAGTTTCTCTCTGCTGCAAACCCTGAACGAAGCCTACAAGGTGATGCAGTTGCAGGGCGCGCGACTGAGCCCGTTCAAGTCGCTGTACCTGGCCACCCTCGGCGGCGCCCGGGCCCTGCGCCTGGAGGACAAGATCGGGACGTTGCAGCCGGGGACCGATGCGGACTTCCTGGTGCTGGACTACAACGCCACGCCGCTTCTGAGCTATCGCCTCAAGCAGGCCAAGGACATTGCCGAACGGCTGTTCGTGTTGATGACGCTGGGAGATGACCGGACGGTGGCGCAGACTTATGCGGCCGGTCAGTTGGTGCATCAGCGGTAGGTTTCATTGCCTGTTGAATCGCCATCGCGAGCAAGCTCGCGATTGGCGGTATGACTGATTCAACCCATCAAAGCTTGGCGGTCGAGCGCCCCGGCTTCTTGCTCTGCAGCAGGTGCGAGAACACCGCATGCAAATCATCCGACGCACTTTCCTCGTCGAGGTTGAGCTTGCTGTCGATGTGGTCCATGTGATGCATCATCAGGTCCACCGCCAGCGTGGCATCGCGCGCCTCGATGGCGTCAATCAACTGGGTGTGTTCGTCATAGGAACAGTGGGAACGGTTGCCGCTTTCGTACTGGGCGATGATCAGCGACGTCTGGGACACCAGGCTGCGCTGGAAGCTGATCAGCGGGGCGTTCTTCGCCGCTTCGGCCAGCTTGAGGTGGAACTCGCCCGACAAACGAATGCCGGCGCCACGGTCGCCACGGGAGAAACTGTCGCGCTCGTCGCTGACCATCTGCCGCAGCTCAGCCAATTGCTCGGCCGTGGCATGCTGCACCGCCAGTTCGGTGATCGCCCTTTCCACCAGGCGCCGAGCCATGAATACCTGGCGAGCCTCTTCGACACTCGGGCTCGCCACCACCGCACCGCGGTTGGGCCGCAGCAACACCACGCCTTCGTGGGCCAGGCGTGACAGCGCCCGGCGAATGATCGTGCGGCTGACCCCGAAAATCTCCCCCAGTGCCTCTTCGCTCAACTTTGTACCGGGCGCCAGGCGTTGTTCGAGGATGGCCTCGAAGATATGTGCATAGACAATATCGTCCTGGGTTCCGCTGCGGCCAGCTTTACCGGCTCGCGGTTGTTTCTTGAGGGGTTGCAACTGTTCGTTCATGGGCACTCGAGTCGGGAGAACTGCGGCGAATTGACCGTGACTGTAATACGGCACAGCGGGTCGCTGGCAAGTATCGCGTAAAAAACAGCCCGATTGTACACAACCTCTGATGGCAACACGACTGTACGGCTGTTTGCGGGCATGGCTGTATTGCAATCGGCTACTGCGTTGAGTTTAGGCTTTAAACCCAAAACCTGCGGCGCGATCAAGCCCAGCCAATCTACAACAAGGACCACCGCCCACCATGACCGAAGTCACGACCACGCCACTTCGTCCATTGGCCGACACCTCACCTTCGGCCATTGTCGCCGGGTTCATCGCGATGATGACCGGCTACACCAGCTCCCTGGTGCTGATGTTCCAGGCCGGGCAAGCGGCCGGGCTGACCAGCGGGCAGATTTCCTCGTGGATCTGGGCGATTTCCATCGGCATGGCGGTGTGTTCCATCGGTCTGTCGCTGCGCTATCGCACGCCGATCACCATCGCCTGGTCGACACCCGGCGCGGCGCTGCTGATCACCAGCCTGGGCGGCGTGAGTTACGGCGAGGCCATCGGCGCCTATATCACCTGTGCCGTATTGGTGACGATCTGCGGCCTGACCGGCAGTTTCGAACGCCTGGTCAAGCGTATTCCAGCCTCGCTGGCGGCGGCGTTGCTGGCGGGGATCCTGTTCAAGATCGGCAGCGAGATCTTCGTCGCTACCCAGCATCGCACCGGGCTGGTGCTGGGGATGTTTTTCACCTACCTGATCGTCAAGCGCCTGTCGCCCCGCTACGCGGTACTGGCGGCACTGTTGATCGGTACGGCGCTGTCAGGCCTGCTGGGGCTGTTGGACTTCAGCGGCTTTGCCCTGGAAGTCGCGACGCCGGTCTGGACCACGCCGCACTTTTCCCTGGCAGCCACCATCAGCATCGGCGTTCCGCTGTTCGTGGTGGCGATGACCTCGCAGAACATGCCCGGCATCGCCGTGCTGCGGGCCGACGGCTACAACGTGCCGGCCTCCCCGCTGATCACCAGCACCGGCATCGCTTCGCTGTTGCTGGCACCGTTCGGTTCCCATGGCATCAACCTGGCGGCCATCAGCGCGGCCATCTGCACCGGGCCCCACGCCCACGAAGATCGCAACAAGCGCTACACGGCGGCGGTCTGGTGCGGGATCTTCTACGGGATTGCCGGGGTGTTTGGCGCTACGCTGGCGGCGTTGTTCGCGGCGCTGCCCAAGGAGCTGGTGCTGTCCATCGCGGCCTTGGCGCTGTTCGGGTCGATCATCAATGGCTTGAGCATCGCCATGAGCGAAGTGAAGGAGCGGGAAGCGGCGCTGGTCACCTTCATGGTCACGGCGTCGGGGCTGACGCTGTTCTCCATCGGTTCGGCGTTCTGGGGGATTGTGGCGGGGGTGTTGACCTTAGTGATACTGAACTGGCGTAGCGCCTAAAAAAAAAATCGCAGCCTTTGGCAGCTCCTGCATTGGAATGCGTACATCCTGTAGGAGCTGCCGAAGGCTGCGATCTTTTTGACCGGCAACCCGAAGGACGGGCTGCCGGTTCAGACCATCAAGCGACCGGATTGATCGGCTTTTCCGGGTACCAGACGTCCATCAGCGGGCTGACTTCAACGCTGGTCAGCTCAGGACGTGCCTTGAGCCAGGCTTCAACGGCAGCGCGCTGCTCTTCGGAAACCGAGCCACGCTTCTGCAGGCAAACCAGACCGTAGTCATCGCCGCCGACATAGCCCAGGCCGTTGGCTTCCATGGCTTCTTTGAGGAAAGCATCGAGGAAAGCGTCAATAGCCTCATCGGCCAGATCTTCTTTGAAATCCAGGTTCAGTTCGAAACCCAGCTCTTGAAATTCATCCACGCACAGTTTTTTGCGCAGACGCTGGGAACGGTTAGTCGCCATTGGAACAATCCTCATAAGTAATAACGGCCGGCACTCTACCAGTTTGGTGCACCGTTTGCCCGCCTGATCAGGTGTGTGGGCCTACCGTCGGTAAAAAATAGCGCCCGAAGGGCTCAGGCACGGCACACGCCGTTGCACCTTGGGGCATAATGCCGACACTTTCATGACGTTGAGGGCGTTCATTTTCATGTCCTCGTTTTTTCCCCCTCGCCTGTAGGGTTTTATTTCAAATGATCAAATCTTTGCGTCCACTGCTTTTGGCCGGCCTTCTTCTTCCCCTGGCCCTGCCTGCGTCCACCAGCGCCGCCACCATCAACACGGCCCTGACGCCCAATGTGCAAAAGGCCCTCAAGAACAGCAAGCTGCAGAATGACGCGCTGTCCCTGGTGATGATCCCGCTCAACGGCCCTGGCACCCCGACCCTCTACAACGCCGACGTCTCGGTCAATCCGGCGTCCACCATGAAACTGGTGACCACCTACGCCGCCCTGGAAATGCTCGGCCCCAATCACCAGTGGAAAACCGAGTTCTACACCGACGGCACCCTCAGCGGTGGGATTCTCAACGGCAACCTGTACCTCAAAGGTGGCGGCGACCCCAAGCTGAACATGGAAAAACTCTGGCTGCTGATGCGCGACCTGCGGGCCAACGGCGTGCAACAGGTGACCGGTGACCTGGTGCTGGACCGTGGTTTCTTCATCAAACCGCAGTTGCCTGAATTCAACGACGACGGCAACGACAAAAACAAACCGTTCCTGGTCAAGCCCGACTCCCTGCTGGTCAACCTCAAGGCCCTGCGTTTTGTCGCCCGCAATGACGGCGGCCGGGTGCTGGTGTCGGTGGAGCCGCCGATTGCGAGCATTCGCATCGAAAACCAGGTCAAGGCCGTCAACTCCAAGCAATGCACCGGCGGCGTGCGCTACAACCCAGTGACACAGACGGACGGCAGCGTGACGGTGACTGTCGGCGGCCAGCTCGGGGACGGTTGCAGCTCCCAGACCTACCTGTCGTTGCTGGACCATGCCACCTACACCGCCGGCGCCGTGCGGGCGATCTGGAAGGAACTGGGCGGCAGCATCCAGGGCAAGGACCGCCTGGCCGCGACCCCGAGCAACGCCAAGGTGCTGGCCCGGGCGTTCTCCCCGGACCTGGCGGAGATCATCCGCGACATCAACAAATACAGTAACAACACCATGGCCCAGCAGTTGTTCCTGAGCCTGGGCGCGCAATTTCGTAACGAAGCCGACGGTGACGACGCCAAGGCTGCGCAACGGGTGGTGCGCCAGTGGTTGGCCAAGAAAGGCATCACCGCGCCGCACCTGGTGATGGAGAATGGCTCCGGCCTGTCCCGCGCCGAACGGGTCAGCGCCCGGGAAATGGCGGCCATGCTGCAAGCCGCCTGGCGCAGCCCGTACTCGGCGGAGTTCATCAGTTCGATGCCGATTGCCGGCACCGACGGCACCATGCGCAAACGCCTGAAGACCACCGCCATGGCCGGCGAAGCCCACGTCAAGACCGGGACCCTGAACACCGTGCGCGCCATCGCCGGCTACAGCCGTGACATCAATGGCAACACATGGGCGGTGGTGGCGATTCTCAACGATCCGAAGCCTTGGGGCGCTTCATCGGTGCTGGACCAGGTGCTGCTGGACTTGTACCGCCAGCCGAAACTGCCGCAGACGGCTTCGGCGCTCTAATCCCGCCAGAAACCAAATGTGGGAGCGGGCTTGCTCGCGAATGCGGTGTATCAATCAACGCAATTGTTGAATGTAACGCCGCATTCGTGAGCAAGCCCGCTCCCACAGTTGACCGTGTATATCCAGCTAGCTCAACTGCACCTCGACCCGATCCCGCCCGGCCTGCTTGGCCGCATACACGCCCGAGTCGGCCCTTAGCAACAACGCGTCGGCGCCCTCCCCGGCGCGCCAGGTGGCGATACCGAAGCTGGCGGTGACAAAACCCACGTTCTCGATGGGCGCCGCCCGCAAGCCCTCCCACAGCTCCAATGCCAAGGAATAGGCGCTGTCGCTGTCGGTGTCCGGGCACAGCACCACGAACTCTTCCCCACCCAGCCGGCAGAACACATCGGTGCGCCGCAATCGTTGCGCGACGCGCTGACAGACCGCCTGCAACACCCGGTCGCCCACTGCGTGGCCATGCTGGTCGTTGATGCGCTTGAAGTGGTCGATGTCGAGCATGATGACCGCCAGCCCCCCGGAACCGCGCTCGACCCGGGCCATCTCCGAAGTCAGGCGCTCCTGGAAATAGCGACGGTTGCGAATACCGGTCAGGGCATCGGTCACTGACAGGGCCCGCAGCTCTTCTTCCACACGCTTGAGGTCGGAAATATCCGAGATATAGCCGTGCCACAACACCCCGCCGCCGGGCAGTTCCTCGGGCGTGGCTTCGCCGCGTACCCAGCGCAGGCCGCGCAGGGGCAACTGCACCCGGTACTCTTCCCGCCATGGGCTCAAGGTGTGGGCCGAAGCACGAATCGAAGCGCGGACGCGCGTGCTGTCCAACGGGTGAATGCGCGAGAAAATCGCCTCGGCGTTCTGCACCAGCACATCGGGTTCCAATTCATAGATGTCGCGAATGCCGTCGCTGGCATAGATCACGCTGAAGCGACCATTGAAATCCATTCTGAACTGGTAGATTCCCCCCGGCACGTGGGCACTGAGCTTTTTCAGCAACAGGTCACGGGCGGCCAATGCCTCGTGGACGCGCTTGCGTTCGGTGATGTCGATGCAGATCGCCAGGTGCCCGATCCACAACCCCTGGTCATCTAGCATCGGTGTGGCGAGCATGTTCACGGTCAGGTGGCTACCATCGCGGCGCACCAGGGTCCACTCCCGCGCCTGTTGCCCGCCCTGCTCGCCGCCCTCGAGCAGCATCGCGTGGCACGTCGGAATCGGCTTGCCAAAGCGTGCGCCGAGCTGGGCGGCGCGAGCCTGGAGCTCGCGCGGCACATGCAGGCTTTCCAGGGTCATGCTCTGCAGGACCTCACAGCTCGGGTAGCCGAGCATCTGTTCGGCGCCGACGTTGAAGGTGGTGATGACACCACGCAGGTCCGTGGCGATGATCGCGACCTGGGTCGCCGCATCCAGCACACCGCGCAACTGGCCGTGGGTACCACGCAACTCCTGTTCCCGGGCGCGCAATTCACGGGTGCGTTGCTCTACCAGTTTCAAGGCCCGCTGCCGCTGGCTGACCAACACATAGAGCAAGACGCTGAGCAGCAGGCTGAGCAAACCGCCGAGCACCATCAGGCTCATCACCGAAGAATGGTTGGTCGCCAGGAACACCCGGCTGGGCCGCAACTCTATCCGGTAATCGCGATCAGCCAGGCGCAGCAGGCGAGTGGCCGACAATTCGCTGTGGCCCTGCCGGTTGTGGGATTCGAACAGCGCCTCCTCCGCGTTTTCGGTAGACAGGTCCATGACACGCATCGAGAGGTTATCGTGAGCGGACGCTGGCAGCCCATCACCCGCCAGTTGTCGCATGCTGATGGCCGCCACCACATACCCGAACGGTTCGCTGACCGATTCCCGGATGACCGGCGCAACCAGCAGTACCCCGCGGGCAAACACCGGGTCGGTGCCCATCAGTTCCAATGGCTGCGAAGCCACCACCCGGCCACGCTGGCGCGCCCGCTCAAGCGCGGCACGAGGCAACGGTTCGGAAAGCAGATCCAGGCCCAGCGGCGCCCCAAAGGAAGCCTGGCTCTGAATGTAGAGCATCGGCGCGTATTCGTCCCGTTCGGCGGCCTGCCGCAGGCCACCGTTGCCGTCCGGCTCGCGGATCGTGAATTGAGAGGCCCCTTCGGCCTGCGCTTGTTGTTCGAACGATTGCCGTTGGTCGCGCTGCACCCTGGGCGCCCAGGCGAAGGCTCGGGTACGGCGCAATAGCGCGTCGGCGTAACCACGGAATTCAGTGTTGGAGACCCCTTCGGAGTTGGCAAAGAAACGCCTGAGGCTGTCGAGGCGTCGCTCCTGGTCATGGAAGTGTTCTTCGATGCGGCTGAAACGCTCTTCGGCTTGCAGCTCGAAGCGCTGGCGCAGTTGCTGATTGAACAGGTCCATCATCGCCCAGGTCAGCACGCCGGTCAGGACCGTACCGGCCAGCAGGACCAGCGAAGCCACCAGCCAGGCCGATACGTCTTCGCTGATAAAGCCCAGGATCCTGGGGCGCACCTGATGCAATGCCATAAACACAACTCAGAAAGGGGACCAGGCATAGGCACAGCCCTGGACACAGCCTAAGTTATAGCTATTAGCCATCACTTTGACCAGTCCCCAAACGAGGCCGCAAGCCTTGAATTACAAGGCTTCGTGGATCCAATCAGCTACAGGTCAACGGGCCGTGATCTTCCAGGCACGGTGGATCTTATTGTTACGCGCAAAATCCGGATCAATGGTCTTGGCCGTGATCTCCTCCACCGAGTAGCGCTCGCCGAGATTGTCCTCGAGCTGGAACTTGCGGAAGTTGTTGGAGAAATACAGCACGCCGCCTGGCGCCAGGCGCGCCATGGCCAGGTCTAGCAACTGCACGTGGTCGCGCTGCACGTCGAACACGCCTTCCATGCGCTTGGAGTTGGAGAAAGTCGGCGGGTCGATGAAGATCAGGTCGTACTCGTCACGACTGGCTTCAAGCCAGGCCATCACATCGCCCTGCTCCAGGCGGTTCTTGTCGGAAAAACCATTGAGCGACAGGTTGCGCCGCGCCCAGTCCAGGTAGGTCTTGGACAGGTCGACGCTGGTGGTACTGCGCGCCCCGCCCTTGGCGGCGTGGACGCTGGCGGTCGCGGTGTAGCAGAACAGGTTGAGGAAACGCTTGCCGGCGGCCTCTTTCTGGATCCGCAGGCGCATTGGCCGATGGTCGAGAAAGAGCCCGGTGTCCAGGTAATCAGTAAGGTTGACCAGCAGCTTCACGCCACCTTCGTTGACCTCGGTGAACTTGCCCTGGGCGCTCTGGCGCTCGTACTGCTTGGTGCCGCTCTGGCGCTCGCGACGCTTGATCACCACGCGGCTCTTGTCCACGTTCAGCGCCTGGGGAATCGCCGCCAGGGCGTCGAACAACCGGGCCGAGGCTTTTTCCGGGTCGATGGACTTCGGCGCGACGTATTCCTGGACGTGCACCCAGTCGTGGTACAGGTCGATGGCCATGGAATATTCCGGCATGTCGGCGTCGTAGACCCGATAACAGTCAATGCCTTCACGCTTGGCCCACTTACTCAGCAACTTGAGGTTTTTTTGCAGGCGATTGGCGAACATCTGCCCACCTTCGCTCAACCGCGCCTGCTCGACCACAGGGGCCGGCGCCGGTGCTGGCTTGATCGGGTTGCCGTTCTTGTTGTACTGGCGCTCTTGCGGTACTTCAGGGGCTTGATCGTAGGCGGCCTGCTCACGCTCGGCCTGGCGCTGTTCCGGGGTGCGACGCTCACCAGTGACGAATTGATCCGGCAACACCTTGATCAGCAGCAATTTGCACGGCAAGGCGCCGTTCCAGAACGAATACTGCTTGTGGCTGCGAATGCCCATGCGCTTGCCCAGGTCCGGCGCACCGGTGAACACAGCCGCCTCCCAGTTCAAGCACGCCTGGCGCAGACGCTCGCCCAGGTTCTGGTAGAGGTAAAGCAGGCTGGCCTCATCGCCCAGACGCTCGCCGTACGGTGGGTTGCAGATCACCAGGCCCTTCTGGTTCTGGTCCGGACGCGGCTCGAAGGTGGCGACCTCGCCTTGATAGATCTTGATCCACTCGCTCAGGCCGGCACGTTCGACGTTGTTGCGGCCCGGCTGGATCAGCCGTGGGTCAGCTTCGTAGCCACGAATCCACAACGGCGGCTTGGCCAGGCCGGCGGCGGCGCGGGCAGTGGCCTCTTCGTGGAGTTTCTTCCACAGTGCCGGCACGTGGCCGAGCCAGGCGGTGAAGCCCCACTGCTGGCGACGCAGGTTCGGTGCCATGTCGGCGGCAATCATCCCGGCTTCCACCAGGAACGTGCCCACACCGCACATCGGGTCGGCCAGTGCCCCGCCTTCAGCGGCAATGCGCGGCCAACCGGCGCGGATCAGGATCGCGGCAGCGAGGTTTTCCTTCAGCGGCGCGGCGCCTTGCTGCAGGCGATAACCGCGCTGGTGCAGGCTGTGGCCGGAGAGGTCGAGGGAAAGGATCGCTTCGCCGCGGTCCAGGCGCAGGTGAATGCGCAGGTCCGGATTGAGCTTGTCGATGGACGGCCGCTCGCCCGATGGCGTGCGCAGCTTGTCGACGATGGCGTCCTTGACCTTCAAGGCGCCGAAATGGGTGTTGTCAATGCCCGAACCGTGGCCGCTGAACTCCACGGCCAGGGTGCCATCGGCCAGCATGTGGTCTTGCCAGTCGACATCCAGCACGCCGTGGTACAGGTCTTCGGCGTCCTTCATCGGGAAGCGCTTGAGTACCAGCAACACGCGGTTGGCCAGGCGCGACCACAGGCACAGGCGATACGCCGTTTCCATGTCGGCCATGCCGCGCACGGCCGAGGTGTGCTCGCGCGCTTCTTCAAGGCCAAGCCCGACGGCTTCCTCGACGAGCAGGCCTTCGAGGCCCTTGGGGCAAGTGAGGAAGAGTTCGAAACGATCGGACATGGGATTTCCAGAGCCTTTGGCTAAGTGGACCGGGCAACGCATTGCCGGGCCGGGTTCAATCAGGTGCTTTTCTCAAGAGCACCCGCGTGGCACGAAAGTGTGCCGCACCACCCTCGCCGCTCAGGTTAAAAGAGCTTAGAGGCGAAGGTAGATAAAAAATTCTGTGCAACAAATTGTGAAAACTCGACCCTTTCGTCGAATAGTACCCGAGTGCAACGGGAGGACATTCTCATCCGAACCAGACCTACCCCTTTCGGCGCAGGGCCGATCATACAGGGGTCTTGCTCAAAAGCGGTCAACGAACATCAAGTTACTTATCGCCCTAACATCTTTATTGTTACGCGCTTATGACAAAACGATCATTCCATCCATGTGACGCTTTGGTTAGAACTCAACACAGGTTGACGTCACAACGGCGTCAACACCTCGGCTCGTCACGCCGGCAACGAGCCACCAACGGCAGAATGACTCTGCCCCGACCTCGATAGAGGTCGACGCTAAGTAACAGTCAACAAGTGAGGGCAACACCCTATGAGAAGACTTAAGCGTGATCCGTTGGAAAGAGCATTTTTACGTGGTTACCAATATGGCGTTGGTGGTAAATCCCGTGAGCTTTGCCCCTTTACTCTACCGTCGGTACGTCAAGCCTGGATCAATGGCTGGCGAGAAGGACGCGGCGACAACTGGGACGGTATGACCGGCACTGCGGGTATCCATAGACTCAACGAACTTCACGCCGTCGGCTGACACAGGGCTTAATACTCAAGAACCCGATAAATTTGACACCCATATCGATTTAACCACGCACGTCCCATCCGGACGGCGGGCTACGGCCCAGGGGGCTCCTTCGAGGAGCCCTTTTTAATGCCTGGGTTTCATGAGCGCTCTGCATGCCTGAACTGCAAACACTCTTGTGGGCTAACTCATCCTTCTGTGGGAGCAAGGCTTGCCCGCGATGAAGACAACGCGGTCTACCTGGAACCGAGGCGCCTGCATCGCGAGCAAGCTTTGCTCCCACCAAGGTTTACTCCCACAAAAAACCTGCTTGCCACCATAGAGCCGGCCGCGCCTGGATCAACCCAACGCCGCAATGGCATCCACCGACTCACGAATCAACGCCGGCCCCTTGTAGATAAAGCCCGAATAAATCTGCACCAGGCTCGCCCCTGCGGTGATCTTCTCGGCGGCGTGGCGGCCTTCGGTAATCCCGCCTGCGGCGATGATCGGCAAGCGCCCCGCCAGTTCAGCGGCCAGCACCTTCACCGTGTGGGTGCTCTTGTCACGCACTGGCGCGCCAGACAAGCCGCCCGCCTCGTCACCGTATTCCAGCCCTTCGACCCCTTCACGACCCAGGGTCGTGTTGGTGGCGATTACCGCGTCCATGCCCGTCTCGATCAGGGCCAGGGCTACCTGGGTGGTCTCTTCGTCGGTCATGTCCGGGGCGATCTTGATCGCCAGCGGCACGTGCCGGCCGTGAATCAACGCCAGTTCTGCACGACGCCGGGCCAGGTCGGCCAGCAGTTGCTTGAGCGAATCACCGAATTGCAGGCTGCGCAGCCCCGGGGTGTTGGGGGAGCTGACGTTGACAGTCACGTAGCTGGCGTGGGCGTAGACCTTGTCCAGGCAGATCAGGTAGTCGTCGACGGCGCGCTCCACCGGCGTGTCGAAATTCTTGCCGATGTTGATGCCCAGCACGCCCTTGTACTTGGCCGCAGCCACACGGGCCAGCAGATGATCGACGCCCAGGTTGTTGAACCCCATGCGGTTGATGATCGCCTCGGCTTGCGGCAGGCGGAAAAGCCGTGGCTTGGGGTTGCCCGGCTGCGGTCGAGGGGTGACGGTGCCGATTTCCACGAAACCGAAACCCAACTGGGCGAACCCGTCGATGGCCGCGCCATTCTTGTCCAGGCCTGCCGCCAACCCGACCGGGTTGGGGAACTCCAGGCCCATGACCGTCACCGGCAATTTTGCCGGGGCCTTGCACAGCAATCCATTGAGGCCCAGGCGTCCGCCGGCGCCAATCAGATCCAGGGACAGGTCGTGGGAGGTTTCCGGGGAGAGTTTGAACAGCAGTTCACGGACCAGGGTGTACATGGGCGGCTTTGACTCGGGCGACGAAATGAGGCGGCGATTATAGCCGGGCAACGGCGGCTCAAGCGAGGCGCCCGCACAAAACGATAGCGCTGGCATATGCCTTGCACCCTTTTGGTCATCAGCGCCCATGCCAGCGACGGAATGAGTGCCACACTGTTTTAAGGGACAACGGCGTCGTCGTCCGGTCTCCTGGGCCCGGACACGGCGCTTTTTTTTGCGGAAGGTGATACCGATGAATGAAGTTCCAGCCAACCCCCTGGCCTGGGTCAACGGCAGCGATGCCCCGGAAAAGAGCGCGGTCAACCTCGGTTTCATGGCCTTGAGCGACTGTGCCCCGGTGGTGGTCGCCGCCACCCAGGGCTTCGCTCAGCCCTACGGCCTGACCCTGAACCTCAAGCGCCAGGCGTCCTGGGCCAACCTTCGCGACAAGCTGGTCAGCGGCGAAATCGATGCCGCCCACAGCCTGTATGGGCTGATCTACGCAGTGCACCTGGGCATCGGCGGGGTCGCGGCAAGCGACATGGCCGTGCTGATGGGGCTGAACCAGAACGGCCAGAGCATCAACCTGTCCCATGGCTTGCAGGCCCAGGGCGTGACCAGTCCTGAAGCACTGGAACGGCATGTGCACCAAACTCGCCCGAAACTGACCTTCGCCCAGACCTTCCCCACCGGCACCCACGCCATGTGGCTCTATTACTGGCTTGCCGCCCAGGGCATCCACCCGTTGTCGGACGTCGACAGCGTGGTCGTGCCTCCGCCGCAAATGATCGCGCACCTGCAAGCCGGGCGTATCGACGGGTTTTGCGTCGGCGAGCCCTGGTGCGCCAGCGCAGTGAAGCAGAACCTGGGCTTCACCCTGGCGACTACCCAGACCATCTGGCCCGATCACCCGGAAAAAGTCCTGGGTTGCACCCGCGCGTTCGTCGAGCAATACCCCAATACCGCCCGGGCCCTGGTGATGGCGATCCTCGAAGCCAGCCGCTTCATCGAACAAAGCAACGAAAACCGTCGCAGCACCGCGCAACTGTTGACTGCGCCTGAATACCTCGACGCCCCGCTGGACTGCATCGAGCCGCGCCTGCTGGGAATTTATGCCGACGGCTTGGGCAACAGCTGGCAGGATCCCCACGCCATGCGCTTTCATGGCAACGGCGAGGTGAACCTGCCGTACCTGTCCGACGGCATGTGGTTCATGACCCAGTTCCGCCGCTGGGGCCTGCTGCGCGAAGACCCGGATTACCTGGCCGTGGCCCAGGACGTCCAGCAGCTCAAGCTGTACCGCGAAGCCTGCGCGGCGCTGGACATCGCGTCCCCGCGCCAGGACATGCGCAGCAGCCAGCTGATCGACGGCATCACCTGGGACGGCTCGGATCCGGCCGGGTACGCCCGCAGCTTCAAACTGCACGCCTTGAGCGATGCGGCTCCCCTTCTCGCCAGCCGCTGACAGGAGCCCACGACCATGCTGCGTATCCTGCTGATCAACGACACCGCGAAAAAAGTCGGTCGCCTCAAGGCCGCCCTGATGGAAGCCGGATTCGAAGTGATCGACGAATCCGGCCTGACCATCGACCTGCCGGCGCGCGTCGAAACGGTGCGTCCGGACGTGATCCTGATCGATACCGAGTCACCCGGGCGCGATGTGATGGAGCAAGTGGTACTGGTCAGTCGCGACCAGCCACGACCGATCGTCATGTTTACCGACGAGCACGACCCCAATGTGATGCGCCAGGCGATCAAGTCGGGCGTCAGCGCCTACATCGTCGAAGGCATCCACGCCGCGCGCCTGCAACCGATCCTCGACGTGGCCATGGCCCGCTTCGAAAGCGACCAGGCCCTGCGCGCCCAACTCCTGGCCCGGGACCAGCAACTGGCCGAACGCAAGCGCATCGAACTGGCCAAGGGCATGCTGATGAAGATGAAGGAATGCAACGAGGAACAGGCCTACACCCTGATGCGGCGCCAGGCCATGAGCCGCCAGCAGAAGCTGATCCAGGTGGCGGAGCAGATCATTGCCATGAATGAGCTGCTGGGCTGAACGCCTTGTAGCGTCTGGCTCGCGATAGTCCCCCTTGTTGGCACAGATCTCGCTTAAGCAAACCCACAGGTAACCAACGGCGGTTGCCCCACCTACGACAAAGACGTCGCACACCCTCCTTGCCTCTCTGGCGATCCGGGTTGCGGCGTTTTTTTGTTTTGGCCCTTCGGGGCCGGTGGTGCGACCACAGGCGGCGCACTGCTCAAAAGCACTGACTCATTTCTCGAGACTTTTACAGCTGAGGTGCGCGATGAATTCAAGCTTCTGGAAATCCGGCCATACCCCGACACTGTTCGCGGCCTTCCTCTACTTCGACCTGAGTTTCATGGTCTGGTACCTGCTCGGTCCTCTAGCGGTACAGATCTCCGCTGACCTGCACCTGACCACCCAGCAACGCGGCCTGATGGTGGCGACGCCGATCCTGGCCGGCGCCGTGCTGCGCTTGTTCATGGGCCTGCTGGCCGATCGAATTTCGCCAAAGGCCGCCGGCATGGTGGGCCAGGTGATCGTGATCGGTGCCCTGTTCTGCGCCTGGAAACTGGGCATCCACAGCTACGAACAAGCCCTGCTGCTCGGCCTGTTCCTCGGTGTGGCCGGCGCATCGTTCGCCGTGGCCCTGCCGCTGGCGTCCCAGTGGTATCCGCCACAGCACCAAGGCAAGGCCATGGGCATTGCTGGCGCCGGTAACTCGGGCACCGTGCTGGCTGCGTTGATCGCGCCGGTCATGGCCGTGACCTTCGGCTGGACCAACGTGTTCGGCTTCGCGCTGATTCCACTGGTGCTGACCCTGGTGCTCTTCACCTGGCTGGCCAAGAACGCCCCCGAGCGGCCGAAAGCCAAATCCATGGCCGACTACCTCAAGGCCCTGGGCGATCGTGACAGCTGGTGGTTCATGTTTTTCTACAGCGTGACCTTCGGCGGTTTCATCGGCCTGGCCAGCGCCCTGCCCGGCTATTTCAACGACCAATACGGCCTGAGCCCGGTCACCGCCGGCTACTACACCGCCGCCTGCGTCTTCGGGGGCAGCCTGATGCGTCCCTTGGGCGGTGCCCTGGCAGACCGTTTCGGCGGCATCCGCACCTTGCTGGGCATGTACACCGTAGCGGCCGTCTGCATCGCCGCAGTGGGCTTCAACCTGCCGAGTTCCTACGCGGCCCTGGCCCTGTTCGTCTGCACCATGCTCGGTTTGGGTGCGGGCAACGGCGCGGTGTTCCAACTGGTGCCACAACGCTTCCGTCGCGAGATCGGCGTGATGACCGGATTGATCGGCATGGCCGGCGGTATCGGCGGCTTCGCCCTGGCGGCGGGCATGGGTGCGATCAAGCAGAGCACCGGCAGCTATCAACTGGCCCTGTGGTTGTTTGCCAGCCTCGGTGTCCTGGCCTGGTTTGGCCTGCACGGCGTCAAGCGTCGCTGGAGAACCACTTGGGGTTCGGCCGCTGTCACCGCTGCTCGGGTATAACCTGCAACCATGAGCCTGCAACTGAGTTTCGCCGAGGCCAGTGCCATCGGCCCGCGGGAAGAAAACCAGGACGCCCTGCGCCTGGTCACCCCCGCCCCGGCCCTGGCCGCCAGCAAGGGTTACCTGTTCGCCATCGCCGACGGTGTGAGCCAATGCGCCGATGGCGGGCTGGCCGCGCGTTCGACCTTGCAGGCGCTGGCCCTGGACTACTACTCCACGCCGCAAACCTGGGGCGTGGCCCAGGCACTGGACCGGCTGTTGCTGGCACAAAACCGCTGGCTGCAAGCCAACGGTGGCGGGCAACCGCTGCTCACCACCGTCAGCGCCCTGGTCCTGCGGGGCCAGCGCTTCACCCTCGCGCATGTCGGTGATTGCCGGGTCTACCGCTGGCATGCCGATCACCTGCAACGGATCAGTGAGGATCACGTCTGGGAACAGCAAGGCATGCAACACGTGCTCAAGCGGGCCCTGGGGCTGGATCAACACCTGATCCTGGACTTTCTCGATGGCGAACTGCGTACCGATGAAACCTTCGTGCTGCTCAGCGATGGCGTCTGGGCAGTCCTGGGGGACACGGCCATCGCCGGCATCCTGCGCGACCAACCGGACCTGGACCTCGCCGCGCAGACGCTGGTCAACGCCGCGCACCTGGCCGGTAGCCAGGACAACGCCAGTGCCTTGCTGGTGCGGGTCGATGCGGTGGGTGAAGCGAGCATCGGCGATGCCCTGATCCAGTTGCAGCAATGGCCCCTGCCGCCAGCGCTGAAACCGGGCCAGGTCTTCGAGGGTTGGCAGGTCGAAAGCCTGCTCGGCCACAGCCAGCAATCGTTGCTCTACCGGGTACATGACGGCCAGGGCCAACCTTGGCTGCTGAAAACCCTGCCCATGCATCTACGGGACGACACCCGGGCCGGACAGGCCTTGCTCTCGGAAGAATGGTTTCTCAAGCGCGTCGCGGGGCGGCAATTTCCCGAGGTCCATGGCGCTCCCCAGCGCCAGCATTTGTACTACGTGATGCGGGAATATCCGGGTGCGACCCTGGCCGAGCTGTTCAACCAGGGCGGGCCGCTGCCCTTGGCTCAATGGTTGGACTTGGCGCAACGGCTGGTGCGGGCGGTGGGCCTGTTGCATCGAAGGCAGATCTATCACCGCGACATCAAGCCGGAAAACCTGCACTTGGGCGACGACGGGGAGCTGCGCCTGCTGGATTTCGGCCTGGCGTACTGCCCGGGGCTGTCTGAGGATCAGGCCAACGTCTTGCCCGGCACACCCAGCTATATTGCCCCGGAAGCCTTCGCCGGCACCGCACCCACGGCGCAGCAGGATCTGTATGCCGTCGGCGTAACCTTGTATTTCCTGCTGACCGGGCATTATCCCTACGGCGAAATCGAAGCCTTCCAACGCCCGCGCTTTGGCGTGCCGGTCAATGCCAGCCGCTATCGACCGGACCTGCCCGAGTGGCTCGGGCTAAGCCTGGAGCGCGCCGTCGCGGCCGATCCGCAACAACGTTTTGAAACCGCCGAGGAATGGTTGTTGCTGCTGGAACAGGGCGAACGCCGCAGCTTGAGCGTCAGGCCCAGGCCGTTGCTGGAAAGAGAGCCGCTGAAGGTTTGGCGGACGTTGGCACTGGTGTCGTTGGTGGTGAATGTTGTGCTGTTGTTCCTGGTGTTTCATAGCTGAGATCCGGTCGCTCCCATCGCGAGCAAGCTTTGCTCCCACAGGAATCTGCTTCCATAGGAGGATTTGCTGCCACAGAGGATTTGCTTCCACAGAGGATTTGCTGCCACAAGGGATTCGCTGTGGGAGCAAAGCTTGCTCGCGATAGCGGCTTGCCTGTCACTCCACATCCACCGCCCCCACGCTCCATTACCGGGCAACACGCTTTGATTCGGTGCAATAAATCCCTCCCCGATTCGCTCAACCAGCCCGCCGAGCAATAAATCCGCACCTTCGAGCCAGTTGGCACAACCACTGCATAATCCCTTTCAACAGACATAAGGCAACGCCTCCAACGATGAAGGCGGTGCTTCCCGAGAGAACGGGACCAGGACAAAGGCGTCCTCGCTAGCTTGCTAGCGGGACGCCTTTTTTTGTTTTCGTAAAAATGACCGAGCCAGTCCGATCGCCGTGATGAAACGGACATGCGCTTGCGGAGAACCCTGATGAAGAAACTCAAACTGGTGATGATCGGCAACGGCATGGCCGGGGTTCGAACCCTCGAGGAGCTGCTCAAGCTGAGCAACGAGCTGTACGACATCACAGTGTTCGGCGCCGAGCCCCACACCAACTACAACCGCATCCTGCTCTCGCCGGTGCTGGCCGGCGAGCAGACGTTCGAAGAGATCGTGCTCAACGACCTGAGCTGGTACCTGGACAACAACATCAAGCTGCTGCTCAACCGTAAAGTGGTGGAAATCGACCGGGTCAAGCGCCGGGTCATCGCCGAAGACGGCAGCGAGGCCGAATACGACCGTCTGCTGATCGCCACCGGCTCCACGCCCTTCATCCTGCCGATCCCCGGCAACACCCTGGAAGGCGTGATCGGCTACCGCGACATCGCCGACACCCAGGCGATGATCAATACCGCCAAGACCCACAAGCACGCCGTGGTGATCGGCGGCGGCCTGCTCGGCCTGGAAGCCGCCAACGGCCTGAAGCTGCGGGGCATGGACGTGACCGTGGTGCACCTGGGCGAATGGCTGCTGGAACGGCAACTGGACAAGACCAGCGGCCAACTGTTGCAGACCGCCCTGGAAAACCGTGGCCTGAAGTTCCGCCTCAGCGAACAGACCCAGGCGTTGCACGACGCCGGCAATGGCCGGGTCGGCTCGGTGCAGTTCAAGAACGGCGACATCATCCCCGCCGACCTGGTGGTGATGGCCGCCGGCATCCGTCCCAATACCGAACTGGCGGAAAAATCCGGCATCCCGTGCAACCGCGGGATCCTGGTCAACGACACGATGCAAACCTACGACCCACGCATCTACGCCATCGGTGAATGCGCCAGCCACCGCGGCACCGCCTACGGCCTGGTGGCGCCGTTGTTCGAACAGGCCAAGGTCTGCGCCAACCACCTCGCGCAACTGGGCTTCGCCACTTACAAGGGCTCGGTCACGTCGACCAAGTTGAAAGTCACCGGCATCGACCTGTTCTCTGCCGGCGACTTCATGGGCGGCGAAGGCACCGAGACCATCACCCTTTCCGACCCCATCGGCGGCGTCTACAAAAAGCTGGTGATCAAGGACGACGTGCTCGTGGGTGCCTGCCTGTACGGCGATACGGCGGATGGCGGCTGGTATTTCCGCCAGATCCGTGAGAACCATGGCATCAGCGAGATCCGCGATCACTTGATGTTCGGGGAAAACGCTCTTGGAGACGTAGGTCATCAGGGCCAGGACAAAGCCATGAGCATGGCCGACACTGCCGAAGTCTGCGGCTGCAACGGCGTGTGCAAGAGCACCATCGTCAAGGCGATCCAGGAACACGGGCTGTTCAGCGTCGATGACGTGAAAAAACACACCAAGGCTGCCAGTTCCTGCGGCTCCTGCGCCGGCCTGGTGGAGCAGATCCTGATCAACACCGTCGGCGGTGCGGCAGACGTCAAACCGAAAAGCGAAAAAGCCATCTGCGGTTGCAGCGACCTCAACCATGGCCAGATCCGCCAGGCGATCCGCGACCAGCATTTGCTGACCATCGCCGGGGCCATGAGCTACCTGAACTGGCGCACCCCCAACGGCTGCGCCACCTGCCGCCCGGCGTTGAACTACTACCTGATTTCCACCTGGCCTGGCGAAGCCCACGACGATCCTCAGTCGCGCCTGATCAACGAACGTGCCCACGCCAACATCCAGAAAGACGGCACCTACTCGGTCGTCCCACGGATGTGGGGTGGCGTGACCAACCCTTCGGAGCTGCGGCGCATCGCCGACGTGGCCGACAAATACAACGTGCCCATGGTCAAGGTTACCGGCGGCCAACGCATCGATTTGCTGGGAATCAAGAAGCAGGACCTGCCCGGCGTGTGGAAAGACCTCGACATGCCGTCCGGCCACGCCTACGGCAAGTCCATCCGCACCGTGAAGACCTGTGTGGGCAGCGAGTTTTGCCGCTTCGGTACGCAGAACTCCACCCAACTGGGCATCGAGCTGGAGCACGACCTGTTCAACATGTGGTCGCCGCACAAGGTCAAGCTGGCCGTCTCCGGTTGCCCACGCAACTGTTCGGAAGCGGGCATCAAGGATGTCGGCATTATCGGCGTCGATTCCGGGTGGGAGATGTACATCGGCGGCAACGGCGGGATCAAGACCGAGGTCGCCGAGTTTTTCGTCAAGCTCAAGACTGCCGAACAAGTGCGTGAATACAACGGCGCCTTCCTGCAGCTGTACCGCGAGGAAGCCTTCTACCTCGAACGCACCGTGCATTACATGCAGCGGGTCGGCATGGACCACATCAAGAAAGCCGTGCTTGAAGACCCGACGCGGCGCAAAGCGCTTCATGAGCGGTTGAAGTTCTCCCTGTCGCTGGAACAAGACCCGTGGAAACAACGCCTGGAACAACCCCAGCTGAAGAAAGAGTTTGAGGTCATCCCCGTGAAAAACCTGGAGGTGCCGGCATGAACTGGCTGGATATCTGCGCACTGGAAGACATCAATATCCTGGGTTCGCGCATCATCAACGGCCCGAAAGGCGATATCGCGATTTTTCGTACCAGTGACGATGAAGTGTTCGCCCTCGATGACCGTTGCCCGCACAAGGGCGGCCCGTTGTCCCAAGGGTTGGTCTACGGCAAACGCGTAGCCTGCCCACTGCACAACTGGCAGATCGACCTGGAAACCGGCCAGGCCCAAGCCCCGGACGTGGGCTGCGCCCATCATCATTCGGCCCGGGTCGAAAACGGCCGGGTCCAGTTGGCCCTGCGGGACGCAAGCTGATGAACCGCCAGATCACTGCCTCGACCTGCTGTTATTGCGGGGTCGGTTGCGGCGTCCTGATCGAGCATGACGGCGAGCGCATCCTCGGCGTCAGCGGCGATCCCGCCCATCCGGCCAACTTCGGCAAACTGTGCAGCAAGGGCTCCACCCTGCACCTGACCGGCGACCTCGCCGCCCGCGCCCTGTACCCCGAACTGCGCCTGGGCAAAGGCCTGGCCCGGGCCCGCACCGGCTGGGACAGCGCCCTGGATCACGCCGCCAGCGTCTTCGCCGAGACCATCGCCGAGCACGGCCCGGACAGCGTGGCGTTCTACATCTCCGGCCAATTGCTGACCGAGGATTACTACGCCTTCAACAAGCTGGCCCGGGCATTGGTGGGCACCAATAACATCGACAGCAATTCGCGGCTGTGCATGTCCTCCGCCGTGGTGGGCTACAAGCGCAGTCTCGGTGCCGACGCCCCGCCCTGCAGCTATGAAGACCTGGAGTTGAGCGACTGCGTGATGATCGTCGGCAGTAACATGGCCTACGCCCATCCCATCCTCTTTCGCCGCCTGGAAGAAGCCAAATCCCGCCGGCCGCAGATGAAAATCATCGTCATCGACCCCCGGCGCACCGACACTTGCGACCTGGCAGACCTGCACCTGGCGATCCTGCCGGGCACCGATGTCGCCTTGTTCCATGGGATTTTGCACCTGTTGTTGTGGGAAGACTGGGTCGACCGTGACTTCATCAAGGCCCACACCGAAGGTCTGGCGGAGCTAAAAAACCTGGTACGCGACTACACCCCGACGATGGTCGCGCAGTTGTGCGGCATCAGCGTCGAACACCTGCACCAGTGCGCCGAATGGGTCGGCACCTCGCCAAGCTTTCTGTCGTTATGGTGCATGGGTTTGAACCAGTCCACCGCCGGCAGCGCGAAAAACAGCGCCCTGATCAATCTGCACTTGGCCATGGGGCAGATCGGCCGACCGGGTGCGGGCCCCTTCTCGCTGACCGGGCAGCCCAATGCCATGGGCGGGCGGGAAACCGGCAGCCTGTCGAACCTGCTGCCGGGCCATCGCGAAGCCGCCAACCCGGAGCATCGTGCCGAAGTCGCCCACTACTGGGGCGTCGAGCAACTGCCCGCCTCCACTGGCTTGAGCGCCATCGAGCTGTTCGAGCAGGTTCGCAGCGGCAAGATCAAGGCCCTGTGGATCGCCTGCACCAACCCAGCCCAATCGATGCCGGACCAGACCGCGGTGCGTGAAGCCCTGCAATCTTGTCCATTCGTGGTGTTGCAGGAGGCGTTCCGGACCACCGAAACCGCCGCCTTTGCCGACCTGCTACTGCCAGCGGCCAGTTGGGGCGAAAAAGAAGGCTCGGTGACCAACTCCGAGCGGCGCATTTCCCACGTCCGTCGGGCAATTAACGCACCGGGTGAAGCACGAGCGGACTGGGCGATTACCGTGGATTTCGCACAACGCCTGGAAAAACGCCTGCGTCCGGGCCAGCCCAGCCTGTTCGCCTTTGAAAGCCCGGCCCAACTGTTCGATGAATACAAACAGCTGACTCGTGGTCGCGACCTGGACTTGTCGGGTATCAGCCATGCCCTGATCGATGAACTCGGCCCTCAGCAATGGCCCTTCCCGGACGGCGCCACGGTCGGGACGGCGCGCCTGTACGTGGACGGGATTTTTCCTACCGACAGCGGTCGGGCGCGGTTTGTCGCCGACCCCTATCGCGCCGCCAAGGAACTGCGTGACGCCCGCTATCCCTTGACCCTGAACACCGGCCGCTTGCGTGACCAGTGGCACGGCATGAGCCGTACCGGTACCGCCGCGCAGTTGTTCGGTCATGTGAACGAAGCGGTGCTCAGCCTGCACCCCGACGAACTGCAACGCCATCGCCTGCAAGCGGGCGACCTGGTCAACCTCAAGAGCCGTCGCGGCAGCGTGATCGTCGCCGTGGACAGCGACGACAGCGTGCGTCCCGGCCAGGCGTTCCTGCCCATGCACTGGGGCGACCGGTTCCTCAAGGGCGGCGTGAATACCCTGACGCAACCGGCCTTCGACCCCTTGTCGAAACAACCGGAACTCAAGCACAGCGGCGTGCGCCTGGAGCCGGTGGACCTGCCTTGGCAGCTTTTCGCCTTGATCGAAGGCGATGTTCAACAGCATCTGGAGGCCCTGCGCCCCCTGTGCGAGGCGTTTTCCTACGTCAGCCTGAGCCTGACTGGCCGTGAGCGTCCCGCGCTGCTGATTCGCGCAGCCAGCGCCATCGCGCCCCAACCGCAGCTGCTCCAGGCCATCGACGAACAATTGGGCCTGATCGATGGGCCGGTGCTGGCCTATGACGATCCGCGTCGCTCCATCGGTAAGCGGGTGCGCATCGAAAACGGCCGCATCACCGCCATTCGCCTGGCCGGAGAAACCCTGGCCCGGCACTGGCTGCAGAGCCTGTGGCTGGAAGGTCGTGCCGATGAACAACTGCGGCGCTGGCTGCTGGCGCCTTTGAGCGCGCCACCGGGCAATGTCGGTGCCGCAACGGGTGGCAGCAAAACACTGTGCAACTGCATGAACGTCAGCCAGCGTGCGATCTGCGCAGGCATTGAACGGGGCCTGGACTTGCAGGGGCTCAAACAGGAACTGGGCTGTGGCACGCAATGCGGCTCCTGCGTACCGGAAATCAAGCGCCTGCTGGTTGCCACTGCGCAACCGCTGGCGGCTATCTCGTGAGGAAAACACTATGAACGCAAAAGTCTGGCTGGTGGGTGCAGGTCCCGGTGACCCTGAATTGATGACCCTCAAAGCCGTGCGCGCCCTGGGCGAGGCCGACGTGGTGTTGATCGACGATCTGGTCAACGCCGCAGTGCTGGAACATTGCCCCGATGCGCGCATCATTGCCGTGGGCAAGCGCGGCGGCTGCCGCTCCACACCCCAGGCCTTTATCCATCGCCTGATGCTGCGTTATGCCCGCCAGGGCAAATGCGTCGTACGTCTCAAGGGCGGCGACCCGTGCATCTTCGGCCGCGGCGGTGAAGAGGCGCAGTGGCTGCGCGAGCAGGGTGTCGAAGTGGAGATGGTCAATGGCATCACCGCCGGCCTCGCGGGGGCGACCCAGTGCGATATCCCACTGACCCTGCGCGGGATCGCCCGGGGCGTGACGCTGGTGACGGCCCACACCCAGGACGGCAGCAGCCTGAACTGGCAAGCCTTGGCGCAAAGCGGCACGACGCTGGTGGTGTACATGGGCGTGGCGAAACTGAGCGAGATCCGTGAGCAGCTGCTGGCCGGTGGCCTGGCGGCGGATACGCCCGTGGCCATGATCGAAAACGCGTCCCTGCCCCATCAACGTGACTGCCGTAGCGACTTGGCCTCGATGGAAGGCGATGCCAGCGCCTTTCAACTCAAGAGCCCGGCGATCCTGGTGATTGGCGCGGTGGCCGGTGCGGCCGAACTGGCCGCCACCCCGTCTGCCTGGGGCCAGGTTTCAGCCCTCTGACATAGATCCCCTACCAATGTGGGAGCGAGCCTGCTTGCGATTGCGGTGTATCAGCAGCCTGGATGGTGACTGACACACAGCAATCGCGAGCAAGCTCGCTCCCACAATGGGATCTGAGTTCGACCGGGAGAACCAGGCCGGCTGTTAGGCCGCCTCGCGAGCAAGCTTTGCTCCCACAGATCGGATGGGTGTACGACCGGGAGAGCCAGGCCGGCTGTTAGGCCGCCTCGCTTTTGATCTTGATCTGGGGGCGCCCCGTTAACCACGCTGGCCGAACGCAGGCATTGCGCAGTGGGCCACGGAGCAATGCCGGAGTGAGGGCATGCCGAGCCTAAGCGAGGCACCGAGTGGTGGGGCAAGCCTTTTTTGCTTACTTTTTTGGCGTCTGAAAAAAAGTGAGCCGCCGTAAGGGCGGAACCCTAAGTAGCCGTTACCGCAGCAATGGATATGTACCCGGTCATGCCGTCAGACCGCCATCGCGCAGCAATGGATATGCACCCAATCAAACCGCCACCGAAAACTATTTCCCCCCTGGCTTTCATAAATCCCAGTCAAAGAAAAGCCCGGCCTAGGCCGGGCTCTTCCAAAGCTGTGGGCTAATTACTTAGCTTGGGCTTCAACCTGCGCTTCTACGCGACGGTTAACTGCACGACCAGCTTCAGTGGCGTTGTCAGCAACTGGGCGGGATTCGCCGTAGCCAACAGACTGAACGCGGGACGATTCAACACCGTACTGGTTGGTCAGAACTTGCTTAACGGCGTTTGCACGACGCTCAGACAGCTTCTGGTTGTAAGCGTCAGGACCGACGGAGTCAGTGTGACCTTCAACAGTGGTGCTGGTGGATGGGTACTGCTTCATGAAGTCAGCCAGGTTCTTGATGTCGCCGTAGCTGTTTTCTTTAACGACCGACTTGTCGAAGTCGAACTTCACGTCCAGCTCAACACGTACGACTTCAGCAACAGCTGGGCAGCCATCAGCGTCAACGGTTACGTTGGCTGGGGTGTCAGGGCACTTGTCGACGTTGTCGCACACGCCATCGTTGTCGCTGTCGGAGCAGACTTCAGCTGGAGCTGGAACTGGAGCAGCAGCAGGCTTGGAGCCGCCACCGAAGTTCACACCGATACCGACGCTAGGCGCCCACTCGGTGTCGCCCTGGTCGATGTTGTACTGAGCTTCAACGCCGGCACGGGCATAGAAGTTGTCAGTGAAATACAGCTTGGCGCCGCCACCAACGTTGGCAAAGGTAGAACGGTTACGACCGTTGCTGCCATTCTGGTCGATGCTCTGGTCCGAGAAACCGGCAGAGACGTAAGGACGCAGCATGTCGCCTGGGTTGTTGAAGTGGTACAGAGCGTCCAGAGCGGTGTTGGCGCCCTTGACGTTGGTGCCATCATCGGTACGTGCGTTGTGGACTTCGTCGTAGGCCAGACGCAGTTCAACGTCGTCGGTCAGGAAGTAACCGACCGAACCGCCGAACAGGTTGCCGTTGTTCTTGAAATCACGAGCGCTGTCGAACATTTCTTTCTTGGCAAAGCCTTCGATTTCAACTGCGCCTTGGCCTTGTGCCAGAGCGCCGAACGAAGTGGCAGCAATCAAAGAACCAATGGCAAAGCCCAAGGTGTTTTTCAGTTTCATCCGTTAAATCCCCATCTGGTGATTGTGAAGCAGTCCCGCAAACCGGGGGACAACTCGGCGGCAAGTCTATCAGAACTTGCCTACACGTAAGAGATATTTGCGCCAAACTAAGTTTCAGCAATACCTGCAAATTTCTCACGTAATTTGTCAAGAGCACGCTTGTAACGCATCTTTGTCGCGCTCAAACCCATATGCATTATGTCTGCGATCTCTTGGAATTCCAGCTCTGCGACAAATCGTAGCACCAGAATTTCCCGATCGATCGGGTTCACATGAACCAGCCAGCGATCAAGTCCACCCTTCTCCTCGGGCTTGGGCGCCTTTTCTTCAGACGCTTCTTCCAGAGGGTCCAGGCTCAACGCGTCCATCAAGCGACGCTTTCGTCGTTCCTTGCGATACTGCGTGATGCATTCGTTGTACGTGATGCTATAAAGCCATGTTTTAAACTTCGATTTCCCCTCGAAGTTCTTCAGGCCATACAGCACCTTCAACATCACCTCCTGACAGACATCGTCAGCATCACGATCGTTCCCCAGATAACGCGCACAAACGTTAAATAAAGTTCTCTGGTAACGACGCATCAACTCTTCATAGGCACGCGTTACGTGAAACAGCTCCGTATGCGCGCGCGCGACCAACTCCTCATCAGAGAGATCACGGGGGTCGTAGCGCGTGGATAGCGATTGGGGTTTGTTCAAAACAAGTCGGGCCGACAGTCTAGGTCAATGTGCGCCGCAGCCTGCAGTATCGGGCATTTTGCGGCGGCATACATTAGCAGGGTTTGCCGGGTTAGCGGCTACTCACATGCTGTTCCAGCAGGATCCGATTGGAAAGCGACACCAACTCGCCCTCCTCGGTCAGCAATGTGGTCTTTACCGTGCCAATCTCTTCGATCTGGCCTTCGACCTCGCCAACACGCACTTGTTGCCCAACCTCATACAATTCACGCACATAGATTCCCGCCAGGATCTGGCCGGCGATTTCCCGACTTCCCAACCCCATTGCCAGCGCAACCGCCAGACCAACGGTAATCAAAACGATCACGATCACGTGGTTGAGCAGGTCAGTCTTGACCTCCAACTGGCTGATCGCCACCGAAATACTGATGATGATCACCAGGCCCTGGGCAATTCGCCCCACGCCAGCGGCGTATTCCAGCCCAACGCCCTCGGCCGCGCCGCGCACCAGCCCGTTAGCCAGTTGCGCCAGCAGTACGCCGACCAGCAGCACCAGCGCGGCACCAAAAACCTTCGGCAAATACAGAGCAAGCATATCGAGCGTAGCCGAAACCCGCTCAAGGCCAAGGGATTCTGCTGCCGAAACCAGGAAAATCAGCAGTACGAACCAATACACGATCTTGCCGACCAAGGTCGAGATCGGCACTTGGATGCCGCCTCGGGACAGCAACTTGGTCAAGCCGGTGCCGCCCATCAGGCGATCCAGGCCCAGCTTGGCTAGCAACTTGGACAGCAGCGTGTCCAGCAGCTTGGCCACGACAAAGCCCAGCAACAGCACTACCAGCGCGCCGAAGAGGTTCGGGATGAAGTTAGCTATTTTGGTCCACAACGCAGTCATTGCCGTGACGAGGCTCTGGGTCCAGAGATCAAGTTCCATATTCAATCAGCCTTATCAGCGGTGCGAGTAACAGGTTTACGGCGGGAAACCGGCGAGACATGGGCCGATCCGTTATTCAGGGCGATCATCAGCGCGGGCAACCAGCGGCCCAGCAGGCTGAACAGATCGCCTGCGCCGACCTGGCGGTTGGCGGTTTTCAGTACACGTCCCAGGCATGCATCGTCGTCCCGGCTGGACGGCGAAGCCTTGAGCATGTCGCGCAAAGACTGTTCAAACGGATCGTGCATACGCACCTCTCGTGATGTCTGTGGAAGACGCGATCAAATTTCGTCGGGTCACATGAAACCCCATCACACCCAGCGCAAACGACGGAACAACCACCACTGCCCCAGCGCCACGCAAATCATCAGCAGGCAGGCGACCATGAAACCGTAGGGGCTTGCGGAAAATGGAATGCCGCCGACATTGATACCCAGAAGGCCGGTGAGAAAGCTCATGGGCAGGAAAATCCCGGTGACGATGCCGAAGCGGTACATGGTACGGTTCATGCGCACCGAAAGGCGTCGGTCTTCGGCCTCCAGCACAAGCCCCACGCGCTCCCGAGTCAATTCCAGCTCCTCCAGGTAACGGGTCAGGCTGTTGTTCAATTCGTTCCAGTAGTCGCCGTCATCGTCGCAAAACCACGGCAACTTGAGCCGCGTCATTTGGCCGAAGATGTCCCGCTGTGGCGCCAGGAATCGCTTGAGGCCGGCGGCCCGTCGGCGGATGTGCAAAATAGCGTCGTGCTCGGGAGTATACCGTTCGTCGGTATCGAGTTTTTCTTCCTCGTCATCGACGATTTCGCACAGGCAGGTGACCAGGTCCTGCACCTTGTTGGTGAGGTATTGCGCCATGTAGAGGATCAGTTCGGACGCCGTTTTCGGGCCTTTGCCCTCGGCCAGTTGCGCCAACAGCTCATCGGTGGCGCGCAACGGACGCAGGCGCAGGGAAATGACACGCTGGGCGGACGCAAAGATCCGTACCGAGACCATGTCTTCAGGCTCGGCCCCCGGGTTGAGATTGATCCCCCGCAGGAACAGCAGCAGCTCGGCATTGGGCAACGGCAACAGCCGCGGCCGGGTGTTCTCTTCAAGCAGCAGGTCGCAGTTGAATTCGCTCAGGCCACTGGATTTGCGCAGCCAGGTGTGAGTCTGCGGATGACTGCGATCCCAGTGCAGCCACAGGCTTTCATGGGCCTGCAACTGCAAATCGTCGAGTTCGGTCCGGGCTATGGAACGCGCGCCGCCTTTACCGTCCAGCACCAGGGCATGCACCAGCCCCCATTGCGCGTTTTCTTCCTCGAACATCCTCATCCCTTATGGCCGTGCTGCTTTATTCAGGCATTTTCAGCGGGCTTGGCGAGACGATCACACCGTTGTTGTCGGCATAGACATACTCGCCCGGGCGAAACGTCACACCGGCAAAGGTCACCGGCACATTGAGTTCGCCGACGCCGCGCCGGTCGGTCTTCATCGGGTGACTGGCCAGGGCCTGAACCCCGAGGTCGGTCTGGGCAATGATGTCGACGTCGCGGATGCAACCGTAGACCACCAGCCCTTCCCAGCCGTTTTTCGCGGCTTTTTCCGCCAGCATGTCGCCCAGCAATGCCCGACGCAGGGAGCCGCCACCGTCGACGACCAGCACCTTGCCGTTGCCCTTGAGTTCAACCTGCTCCTTGACCCGCGAATTGTCCTCGAAGCACTTGATGGTCACGATTTCGCCGCCGAAGGAATCGCGACCGCCGAAATTGCTGAACATCGGCTCCAACACCTGTACCAGTTCCGGGTAGGCGTCGCACAGGTCGGGCGTGAGGTAATGGTTCATCGAACAACTCCTGAAAGGCTGGAACGTCAGACTGAATGAGCAACCGTTTGTGACTGGAACCGCTTGAAGCGTCATATCTTAGCCGCAAGCAGACCTGAGCGAAATGCCCTTGTCAGAGCCTTCGCTTCAAACCGCCTCGGCCAACGGGGACCGTTCGGCCAGCAAGGGTGCCTGTTGATCCTTGAGCCAACGTGCCACCAGCGGCCAGACCTCAAGATGCGCAGCCTTGCTGACCAGCATCTCGACGTGACCGAAGTCATTGGTGAAACCCTGTCCCCGGCCCAGGCAGACAAACTGCTTGTGCTCGGAGCCGATCTGTTCGAAGAGTTTGCGACATGCCCAGGTCGGGTCCTGGTGATCGCCGGCGGCACTCACCGCCAACACCGGCAACTGGACATCGGCCAACCCGGCCCACCAGTTCTTCTCGGCATCGCCGAAACGCCCGAACAGACCGTACCAGCGCATGCTTTCCAAGGCCAGGCCGATGGGCTCGTCCTCGGGGCCACGCTTGAGCCTTGAGCCGGACAATTGGGCAAAACGCTTGAGGATGAACCGGCCGCTCCACTCCACTGGTGGAATCTTCAGCGGCCAGTAGGTGCGGCTGACCTGGGTACCAAAAAACGCCGCCGACGCCACCGCAGGTTCGCCCAGGTAGTGGCCGCCCAAGGCGGCCGCCAGGGTAATGCCACCCAGGGAATGACCGATCCAGTGGGGCACTTGCCCGCTCTGCTCACGCACGAAGGCGCCAATGGCCGGCAAGTCGTAGCGGGCGTAGTCAGCCACGCGATTGTTGCGATAGGCCTGGTTGCGCTGGGACAACCCATGGCCGCGCATCTCGGGGATCCAGACATCGAACCCCAGGCGTGCCAGGTACGCGCCCAGGCCCATGCCCTTGGGTGAATACCAGAAGCGCCGGTTGGAAAAGCTGCCGTGCAACAAGATCACCGGGACCCCGCGGGTTTCGCAGGCGTCGGCCATGCCCAGGCGGGTGACGGCCAGCTCAACGCTGTAGTCCGGGCTGTTGCCGGGTTTCAAACGATAGACGTCTTCGCTCAGATCACCGCGCAGCTCGGCGCTGATCAGGGCGACAGGAAAGAGGTTGCTGCTGCTTTGCATAATGCTCTTGCACAAAAAAAAGGGCGGATGTGGGAGCGGGCTTGCTCGCGAAGACGGTAGAACAGTCAACATTGATGTTGTCTGACACTCCGTTTTCGCGAGCAAGCCCGCTCCCACAGGTTCTGCGATTTAACTGACGGGCTTTAGTCGATCAGGCCCTTCACTCGATCAGACCGCTGCCTGACCCTCAGCCAGGAAGAACCAGGTTTCCAGCACGGAGTCCGGATTCAACGAAACGCTTTCGATGCCCTGCTCCATCAGCCATTTGGCCAGGTCCGGGTGGTCCGAAGGGCCCTGGCCGCAGATGCCGATGTACTTGCCTGCCTTGTTGCAGGCGGCAATGGCATTGGCCAGCAGCTTCTTGACCGCCGGGTTCCGCTCGTCGAACAGGTGCGCGATGATCCCGGAGTCGCGATCCAGGCCCAGGGTCAGTTGGGTCAGGTCGTTGGAGCCGATGGAGAAACCGTCGAAGAACTCGAGGAATTCTTCAGCCAGGATCGCGTTGGACGGCAGCTCGCACATCATGATCACGCGCAGGCCATTGTCGCCACGAGCCAGGCCGTTTTCCGCCAGCAGGTCGACGACCTGGCTCGCTTCGCCCAGGGTCCGGACGAACGGCACCATGATTTCGACGTTGGTCAGGCCCATCTCATTGCGCACGCGCTTGAGGGCGCGGCACTCGAGTTCGAAGCAGTCGCGGAACGACTCGCTGATGTAGCGCGAAGCGCCGCGGAAGCCCAGCATCGGGTTTTCTTCTTCCGGCTCGTAGAGCTTGCCGCCGATCAGGTTGGCGTATTCGTTGGACTTGAAGTCCGACAGGCGCACGATGACCTTTTTCGGCCAGAACGCCGCCGCCAGGGTGCTGATGCCTTCCACCAGCTTCTCGACGTAGAAACCGACCGGGTCGTTGTAACCGGCAATGCGCTTGTCGACGCTGTCCTTGATTTCCTGCGGCAGGCCGTCGTAGTTCAGCAGCGCCTTGGGGTGCACGCCGATCATGCGGTTGATGATGAACTCCAGGCGGGCCAGGCCCACGCCGGCGTTCGGCAGTTGCGCGAAGTCGAAGGCGCGGTCCGGGTTGCCGACGTTCATCATGATCTTGAACGGCAGGTCCGGCATGGCGTCCACGGAGTTCTTCTTGATATCGAAGCCCAGTTCGCCTTCGAAGATGTAGCCGGTATCGCCTTCGGCGCAGGACACGGTCACACCCTGGCCGTCCTTGAGCAGCTCGGTGGCGTTGCCGCAACCGACCACTGCCGGGATCCCCAGTTCACGGGCGATGATCGCCGCGTGGCAGGTACGCCCGCCGCGGTTGGTGACGATGGCGCTGGCGCGCTTCATCACCGGTTCCCAGTCCGGGTCGGTCATGTCGGAGACCAGTACGTCGCCGGCCTGGACCTTGTCCATCTCCGAAACGTCCTTGATGATCCGCACCTTGCCGGCGCCGATGCGCTGGCCGATGGCACGACCTTCCACCAGCACGGTGCCGGTTTCCTTGAGCAGGTAGCGCTCCATGACGTTGGCCTGGGTACGGCTCTTCACGGTTTCCGGACGGGCCTGCACGATGTACAGCTTGCCGTCGTCACCGTCCTTGGCCCACTCGATGTCCATCGGGCACTTGTAGTGCTGCTCGATGATCATCGCCTGCTTGGCCAGTTCGCTGACTTCAGCGTCAGTCAGGCAGAAACGCGCGCGCTCGGCCTTGTCGACGTCGACGGTCTTCACCGAACGACCGGCCTTGGCTTCGTCGCCGTAGACCATCTTGATGGCCTTGCTGCCCAGGTTGCGGCGCAGGATGGCCGGACGACCGGCTTGCAGCGTGCCTTTGTGGACATAGAACTCGTCCGGGTTCACGGCACCCTGCACGACGGTTTCACCCAGGCCGTAGGCGCCGGTGATGAACACCACGTCACGGAAGCCCGACTCGGTGTCGAGGGTAAACATCACGCCGGCGGTGCCGGTTTCGGAGCGGACCATGCGCTGCACACCGGCGGACAGGGCAACCAGCTTGTGGTCGAAGCCCTGGTGCACACGGTAGGAAATGGCACGGTCGTTGAAAAGGGAGGCGAAGACTTCCTTGGCGGCACGGATGACGTTTTCCACGCCACGGATGTTCAGGAAGGTTTCCTGCTGGCCGGCGAAGGAGGCATCCGGCAGGTCTTCGGCAGTGGCCGAGGAGCGCACGGCGACGGCGATGTCGGGATTGCCTTCGGACAGCTTGGCGAAAGCGGTGCGGATCTCGGCGTTCAGTTTCTCGGGGAACTCGGCTTCCATGATCCATTGGCGGATCTGGGCACCGGTCTTGGCCAGGGCATTGACGTCATCGACGTCCAGGGCATCGAGCGCATCGTGGATCTGCTTGTTCAGGCCACTCAGTTCCAGGAAATCACGATAAGCCTGGGCGGTCGTGGCGAAGCCACCTGGCACCGATACGCCGGCACCGGCGAGGTTGCTGATCATCTCGCCCAGGGATGCGTTCTTGCCCCCCACATGCTCCACATCATGGACGCCGAGCTTATCGAGGGAAACTACGTACTCTACCAAGGTGATCTCTCCACTAACTGTGTTGGAAAAGCTCAAGGCACCGGTGGCTCCAGGGGAGCGACGACCGGCGATATGGCCTGGACCTGGAAAATAAGTGAGAATGCGGGCCACTGGCGGCCGGCAAATCGCGCCTATCATATCCAAGAATCGTCACTAGCTCACTAGCTTAAGGCCCAAGGCGCAAATGAAACGATCTGCTTTCTTTATCTCCGACGGCACCGGCATCACGGCCGAAACGCTAGGCCAAAGCCTGTTGGCACAGTTCGAAAACATTACCTTCGCCAAGTTCATACGCCCGTACATCGACAACGTCGACAAGGCGCGGGCCATGGTACAGCAAATCAATAAAGCCGCCGAAACCGACGGTTTCCGCCCGATTATCTTCGATACCATCGTCAATCAGGACATCCGTGAGATTCTCGCAACGTCCAATGGTTTCATGATCGACATTTTTTCCACGTTCCTGGCGCCCCTGGAGCAGGAGCTGAGCGAGCATTCCTCCTACTCGGTCGGCAAATCCCACTCCATTGGCCACAACTCCAACTACATGGAGCGGATCGAGGCGGTCAACTTCGCGCTGGACAACGACGATGGCGCGCGCACGCATTATTACGACAAGGCCGACCTGATCCTAGTGGGCGTGTCGCGTTGTGGTAAGACACCGACGTGCCTGTACATGGCGATGCAATTCGGCATCCGCGCGGCCAATTACCCGCTGACCGAAGACGACATGGAGCGCCTGCAACTGCCCAGCGCCCTGCGCGCCCACCAGCACAAGCTGTTCGGCCTGACCATCGACCCGGACCGCCTCACCGCGATCCGCAACGAGCGCAAGCCCAACAGCCGCTATTCAAGCTATGCCCAGTGCGAGTTCGAAGTGCGCGAGGTGGAAAACCTGTTCCGGCGGGAGAACATTCCCCATATCAATTCCACGCATTTTTCCGTGGAAGAGATTTCGGCGAAGATCCTGGTGGAGAAAGGGGTGGAGCGGCGGTTCAAGTAAGGTAGAGGCCTAAAGCCAAACCTGTGGGAGCGAGCTTGCTCGCGATAGCGGTGCGTCAGTTGCATGAATGTTGCCTGACACTCCCCAATCGCGAGCAAGCTCGCTCCCACATTGGTTCTGGTATGACTGCAGGATTTGTATTCCCTGCTTTCCTCCTGTGGAAAGCTTGCTCCCACAGGTTCTACCTCAATGAGCCACAGCCGCCTGCTCTTCCATCTTCTTGCGCAGGCTCAGCGGGCGCATGTCGGTCCAGACCTCTTCGATGTAGGCCAGGCATTCCTTCTTGAACCCGCTTTTGCCGACGGTACGCCAGCCTTCGGGAACGGCCTTGTAGTCTGGCCAGATCGAATACTGTTCTTCGTGGTTGACCACGACCTGAAAGACAATGTCCTCGCGGTCGAATACTGAAGTCATGGGTGTCTCTCCATCTTTGCTCGAGGTTCGCTGCAGCGCATGCGCAGCCAGGCTATGAAAGGAACGTGCGGGCCCGAGTGAAAATTAGTCCTGGGCGAGCGCCGCCCGCAGGGCTCGCCCAAAAATTTCGGCAACCCGGTCGATTTCCACCTTTGTGATGATCAGCGGCGGCAGGAACCGCACCACGCCGCCCTGCCGGCCACCCAGTTCCAGGATCAGCCCGCGCTTGAGGCATTCACGTTGCAGCTGTGGCGCCAGGCGTGCATGCACTGGCGGATGGCCCAGGGCGTCGGGCTTACCCGTTGGGTCCACCAGTTCGACGCCGAGCATCAACCCGCGGCCGCGAATATCACCCAGTTGCGCAAAGTCCCGCTGCAAAATGCGCAGGTGCTCGCTCAGGCGCTCGCCCATGGCGGCGGCGTGGGCCGGCAGGTCATGCTCCTGCAGATAGCGCATCACCGCGGAACCGGCGGCCATGGCCATCTGATTGCCGCGGAAGGTCCCGGCGTGAGCACCCGGCAGCCAGGTGTCGAGCCAGGCGCGATAAACCACCACCGCCAGCGGCAGGCTGCCACCGATGGCCTTGGACAGCACGACCACGTCCGGAATGATCCCGGCGTGCTCGAACGCAAACATTTTGCCGGTACGGCCAAAGCCGCTCTGGATTTCGTCGACGATCAACGCTACCCCCGCCTGCTCGGTGATCCGCCGCAAACCGCGCAGCCAGTCCAGATCGGCGGGAATGACCCCGCCCTCGCCCTGCACCACTTCGACGATGACGGCAGCCGGCAATTGCACGCCGGCCTCGGGGTCATTCAGCAGGTTTTCCAGGTAATGCAGATTGGCCTTCACGCCCTCCACGCCGCCCAGGCCGAACGGGCAGCGGTAATCGTAGGGGTATGGCATGAACTGGACACCGCTGCTGAGCAAGGCGCCCAGGGGTTTCTTCGGCCCCAGGCTGCCCATCAGGCTCAACGCCCCCTGGCTCATGCCGTGATAACCGCCCTGGAACGACAGCACGGTGCTGCGGCCGGTGGCGGTGCGCACCAGCTTGAGGGCGGCTTCCACCGCGTCGGTTCCGGTAGGGCCGCAGAACTGGATCTTCGCCTCGGCGGCCAGCTCTGCCGGCAACAGGCCGAACAGGTCCTGGACAAAACGGTCCTTGACCGGCGTGGTCAGGTCCAGGGTATGCAGCGGCAGCTCATCGGCCAACACCTGCTGGATCGCTTCGATCACCACCGGGTGGTTATGCCCCAGCGCCAAGGTGCCGGCACCGGCCAGGCAGTCGATGAAGGTGCGGCCCTCGACGTCCTCGACATACAACCCCTTGGCGCGCTTGAGGGCCAGGGGAATCCGTCGTGGGTAGCTGCGGGCATTGGACTCCTGCCGATTCTGGCGGGCCAGCAGCGGCGACTCATTGAACTGGTAGAGCGTCTCGGCCGGTGCAGGGCTGACCCGCGCCGGCTGTACTTCGATAAGACTGTTGGCGACTGACATCCCTCGACCCCGCAATACGCTGAAGTAACGACACACCGCACAGGTGCGCCTCCGGTCGGAGCGCACGTGCAGGTTTCCTGTTGTGGGAACGGATCAGCAATGCAGGGATTTACTCTCGGGCAGCGCTTTCCCGGTCGACGCGATCAGTGGTTTGTTCATCAAGCCTGTGGGAGCAAGCTTTGCTCCCACAGGGCCCTCCTACAGGCCATTGTTGAAGTGAATCAGGCCGGCAACACCTGCACCGGTACCGTCAATTCGACCCGCAGCCCATCCGGGCGACTGTCGAAATGCAGGCCGCAGCCGCAACGCTGGACGATGGCCTGGACGATCGCCAGCCCCAGTCCGCAACCGGTGCTCTGGCCGTTGCGCCAGAAGCGCTGAGTCAGGTGCTGGATGTCGTCGGCGGCGATGCCAGGGCCGTGGTCGCGGACCTGGAAGCGCACGCGCTGGCCGATCATCTCCAGGCTCAGTTCCACATCGGTATCGTCCGGCGTATGGCGCAGGGCGTTATCCAGCAGATTGCGCAAGGCGGCGATGGAAAGCACCGCCGGCATCTGCACCGGTGCGTCGGACAACCCTGGGGATACGTACAGCCTGATCCGCCGCGAATCACTGCTGGCGGAGTCCTGGATCGCCAGCCGGGCGACCTGTTCGGCGTTGCACTGCACGCCATCGTCGAACGACAGGCTGCCCTCGACCCGAGCCAGCAGCAGCAACTGTTCGAGTGTGCGGTGCATGCGGTCGGCGCCCTCCTCGGCCCGGGCCAGGGATTGGTCGCGGGCGGCGCCCTCGGTCATGCGCGCCACTTGCAGGTGCGTCTTGATCGCCGTCAGCGGGCTGCGCAGCTCGTGGGCGGCGTCGCCGGTCAGCCGTCGCTCGCGCTCGATGGTCTTGCCGATGCGCTGGAACAACTGGTTCTGGGTCTCCAGCAGCGGTCGCAATTCGCTGGGCAGCGGATGGATCTGCAAGGGCTCCAGGGAATCGGCATTGCGCCGCATCAACGCATCGCGCATACGATTGAGCGGTGCCAGGCCCTGGCCAATACCCAGCCACAACAGGCACAGGCAACCGAGCAACGCCACGCCCACCGGCACCGAGGCGGCCAGCAGGATCGACATGTTCAGGGCTTCGCGTTCGATCTGGCGGTCGGCGGTGGTGATGCGCAGATCGCCCCGGGCCAGGGTGAAGCTGCGCCAGGGCGCGCCGTCGATCATCTGGTCGTGAAAGCCCATTTTTTCGGCTTCCAGTGTTTGCTCTGGAGTGCCGTGGCTGCGGGCCAGAATCTCGCCGCGCAAGGAACTGACCTGACAGGCCATGCCGCCAGGGATGCTCAATTGCTCGGCGCTCAAATGCGTGCCTTCGCCTTTGCTGGACAACGGTGGCATCTGTTCCAGCAACCCGGCGACCATCCGCGCCGACGCCACCAGGCGTTGGTCGAGGGAGAACATCATCTGGTTGCGCAGGTCACTGATCATCCACGCCGCGGCCAGGGCCCAGATCAGGGCGAAGGCCGCGCCAAGGGTCAGGCTCAGGCGCAGTCGCAAGCTCATCACTTGGAGGACTCTCCACCTTCGGCCGGCCCCAGGCGATAGCCCAGGCCGCGCACGGTCTCGACAATCCCGTTACCCAACTTGCGCCGCAGGTGGTGGATATGGACGTTGAGGGCGTTGCTTTCCAATTCGTCGTTGAACCCATAGACGCTGTCCTTGAGTTGTTCGGTGGACAGCACCCGGCCGCGACTGTGCAGCAGCGCCTGCAACAGCGATTGCTCGCGCCGGGACAGATCCACCGGCTGGCCATCCAGGGTGGTTTCCCGACTGCTGGGGTCGTAGGTCAGGCGACCGTGCTCGATCAGGTTGACGCTGCGCCCCGCCACGCGCCGCAGCAACGTGTGCAGGCGCGCCGCCAGTTCGCGCAGGTCGAAGGGTTTGAGCAGGTAGTCATCGGCGCCGGCCTGCAAGCCGTCCACCCGGTCGGTTACCGAGTCCCGGGCGGTGAGGATCAGCACCGGCGTCTCCAGCCCCTGTTGACGCAACTGCCTGAGCAGCTTGAGACCGTCCTCGTCGGGCAATCCCAAGTCCAGCACCATGACATCGAATTCCGCCACGCCGACCATCGCCCGTGCCGCCGAGGCGGTGGCGACGTGCTCGACAGTCAGGCCCTGTGCCGTAAGGCCGGCAACGATCCCGCTGGCAATCAACTCATCGTCTTCGCAGACCAGTACGCGCATGGTAAGCCCCGTGGAAAAAGGTACATTAGGCCGCCGGCCGATTAAGCCGACATTATGCGACGAGTACGGCCAACATGGGCGATCATTGCCGCCTGCCGGCCGGCGCCGGGTTAATCGACGGTTAATCGCCAGCCGCCATTGTGTTTTCCACTTGCATCGTTCTAAGGCTTTATCCATGCGTCGATTGTTTTTGTTGTGGCTGTTCCTGATCTCGGGCCTGGCCCAGGCCGCCAATCCCTTCGAAACCAAACCCGATTTCCTGCCGGTGGAAAAGGCGTTCGTGTTTACCTCCGAACGCCTGGACTCCGGGGAAACCCAGCTGTTCTGGCAAATCGCCGATGGGTACTACCTGTATCAGCAGCGGCTCAAGTTCGATGGCTTGGCCGAGGCGCAGAAACCCAAGCTGCCGGAGGGTGAAGCCCACAGCGACGAGTTTTTCGGTGACCAGCAGGTCTATCGCCAGGCGCTGGAATTGAAGATACCCGCCAGTGCCACGGGCCAGATCAAGGTCGGCTTCCAGGGCTGCGCCGACGCCGGCCTGTGCTATCCCCCCCAGACCCAGGTGGTGGACCTGGGCGGCACCGCACCAACGACAGTCAATGACGAGGCGCAGGACCAGGCCCTGGCCAGCGGCCTGCAACAACGAGCCTTGGGTTGGAGCCTGCTGGTGTTCTTCGGCCTGGGCCTGCTGCTGGCGTTCACACCGTGTTCGCTGCCGATGCTGCCGATCCTGGCCGGGCTGGTGGTGGGCAGCGGCGCCGGGCCGAGACGCGGCCTGGCCCTGGCCGGCAGCTACGTGATCAGCATGGCCCTGGTGTACGCCGCCATGGGCGTGCTCGCCGCGCTGTTGGGGGCCAACCTCCAGGCGCTGCTGCAACAACCGTGGCTGCTGGGCAGCTTCGCGGCCGTATTCGTGTTGCTGGCGCTGCCCATGTTCGGCTTCTTCGAATTGCAATTGCCGGCCGCCCTGCGTGACCGCCTGGAAAACGCCGGGCGCCAGCGCCGCGGTGGCAGCCTGGTGGGCGCCGGTATTATCGGGGCGCTGTCCGGCCTGTTGGTAGGCCCGTGCATGACCGCCCCGCTGGCCGGCGCGCTGCTGTACATCGCCCAGAGCGGCAATGCGCTGCACGGCGGGCTGATCCTGTTCACCATGGGCCTCGGCATGGGCTTGCCACTGTTGCTGTTGGTGACCGTGGGCAACCGTTTCCTGCCCAAGCCCGGCGCCTGGATGAACCTGCTCAAGGGCGTGTTCGGCTTCCTGTTCCTGGGCACCGCGCTGCTGATGGTTCGCCCGATCATCGACGGTTCGTTGTGGGTCGGTCTGTGGGGCGTGCTGCTGTTGATCGCCGCCTACAGCGCCTGGCGCCAGACCGAAGGCTTCGGCCGCACCGCCTATATCTGCGGCAGCGCCTCGTTGCTGTTCGGCCTGTGGGGCAGCCTGCTGGTGATCGGCGCAGCGGGCGGCGGCGATGACTTCTTCCAGCCCCTGAAGGTCTACGCCGGCACCGAGGGCAGCGCGACCGTCAGTGCTCACGACGCGTTCGTCACCGTCAGCGAGCCCGCCGCCCTGCAACGGGAACTGGACGCCGCCAAGGCCCAGGGCCAGTGGGTGCTGCTGGACTACTACGCCGACTGGTGCGTGTCCTGCAAGATCATGGAGAAACAGGTTTTCGGCCGCAGCGAAGTGCTGGACGCCCTGAGCGGTGTGCGCCTGCTGCGCCTGGACGTCACCGCCGACAGCCCCGCCAGCCGCGAACTGCTGGGCCGTTACCAGGTGCCGGGGCCGCCGAGCCTGCTGTGGATCGGCGCCGACGGTGAAGAGCGCCGCAGCCAGCGGATCACCGGGGAAGTCGATGCCAAGGCGTTCCTGGAGCGCTGGAACCTCACCCGGGACGCGCGCTGATGCTGACGTTTACCTTGGGCACCTTTGCCATCGCCCTTAATCACCTGTTGCTCATCAGCGCCCTGGCGCTGGCAACCTTCGTGGGTTGGCGGGTGGCCAAGCGTGGAGGCGAAAACCCTGAGTCGGTGCTGTTCGTGCTGTTTCTGCTGGGCCTGCTGGCCGCACGAATCGGCTTCGTCGCCGCCTATTGGCAACATTACCGGGACGACCCGTGGCAGATCGTCGACCTGCGCGACGGTGGCTTCCTGGCCTGGCCGGGCATCGTGGCGCTGCTGATTGGCGCCTTGTCGTGGGCCCGGCGCCGTCCGCCCCTGCGTCGGCCATTGGGCTTCGGCGTCGGCAGCGGCTTGCTGTTCTGGCTGGTGGCGACAATGTCGTTGGCGATTTATGAACAGGGCACTCGGCTGCCGGACATCAACCTGCGCACCGCCGACGGCGAGACCGTGAAACTCACCGATTATCAGGGCGGTCCCCTGGTGATCAATCTATGGGCCACCTGGTGCCCGCCCTGCCGGCGTGAAATGCCGGTGCTCGAAGAAGCCCAGCAACAGCGTCCGGACCTGACCTTCCTGTTCGTCAATCAGGCCGAAAGCATGCAAAGTGTCAGCACCTACCTGGCCACCCAAGGCCTGAGCCTGACCAACGTATTGTTCGATGGCAGTGGCCGCCTCGGCCAGGCTGTCGGTTCCATGGCCCTGCCGACCACCCTGTTCTACAGCGCCGATGGTCGCCTGCTGGGCAGCCACCTGGGGGAATTGTCGGAAGCGAGCCTGGCTCGTGCCCTGGAGAACTTCGAAACGCCGGACTCGTCCACGACACCCCACTCCGCCATAAGGAAATCGCCATGCCCCGCCTCCGCCACCTGCTGACCCTGGCCGTCGCCGCCACACTGTCGCAGGCCCCGCTGCTCCAGGCCGAAGAATTGCCGGCGGCGATCAAGAAGATCGAAGCCAAGGGCGCAAAAATCATCGGCACCTTCGACGCGCCGGACGGCTTGCGTGGTTACGCGGCGCAATACCAGAACCGTGGCATGGCGCTGTACCTGACCCCGGATGGGCAGCACGTCCTGCTGGGCAACCTGTACGACGCCGACGGCAAGGACCTGAGCGCCGAGCCACTGCAAAAACTGGTTTATGCACCGATGGCCAAGGCCATCTGGGCGAAGATGGAGGGCAGCAACTGGATCACCGACGGCAGCAAGGACGCACCGCGCACGGTGTACCTGTTCAGCGATCCGAATTGCCCGTACTGCAACATGTTCTGGGAACAGGCACGGCCCTGGGTCAAGGCCGGCAAGGTGCAGTTGCGCCACATCATGGTGGGCATCATTCGCGAAGACAGCCCCGGTAAATCCGCTGCCTTGCTGGCGGCCAAAGACCCGGAAAAAGCCCTCGCCGAGCATGAAAAGGCCGGCAAGGGCAGCTCGCTCAAACCGCTCAAGGACATACCGCCCGCCATCCAGGCGAAACTGGACGCCAACCAGCAATTGATGGACGAGCTGGAACTGTCCGCCACCCCGGCGATTTTCTATCTGGATGAAAAAGGCGACCTGCAACAGCAGCAAGGCGCGCCGTCACCAGACAAACTGGTGAAGATTCTCGGGCCGAAGTGATCCAAAGTCCAAAACTGCTCTTGTGGCGAGGGAGCTTGCTCCCGCTGGGGTGCGCCTGGAGCTGTGTAGGAGCTGACGAGTGCAACGAGGCTGCGATCTTGTCCCAGACAATTGAGTCCCAAGCGAAAGATCAAGATCAAAAGATCGCAGGCTTCGCCAGCTCCTACAGCCCCAGCGGGAGCAAGCTCCCTCGCCACGGTTAGCCAGCAGTCAGTGCTTGCGCGTCAGGAACTCCAGCAACGCCCCGGTCACGAATTCTGGATTCTCCAGGTTGGAGATGTGCCCCGCTTCCGGAATCGACACATGGGGACACCCGATCAATTCGGCCATCTCCAGCGACTCGGACGGCGGACGCGGTTTGTCCTGGTCGCCAAACATCACCGTCGTGCGCTTGGCATCCAGTTCATGCAGGCGCGGCAGGATATCGTCCCGGCCAAAAATGATCCGCCCCAACGGTACGATGCTGTCGCGCAAGCGATCAACAGGCAGCGTGGCCAATGTGGCGCGAAACTGTTGGTAGAGCGCCGACTGCGGGTCGATGCCCGGCCGGAAGAAAATCGGCACGATAATGTCCAGCAACGGTTCGGGAATGCTGCCGCTGGCTTCGATCTTGTCGAACAGCGAGAAGTAATACTGGCGAGTCGGTTCCGGCTCGACGCCCACGTAGGTGTCCATCAATACCAGCGACTGCACGCGCTCAGGCGCCGCCAGCGCCAGCCGCGCGCCCCACATCCCGCCCACCGAGAGCCCGACCAGGTTGAAGCAGTCGATGTTCAAGTGATCCATCAATGCCAATGCCTGACGAGCCAGGTCGTCCAGGGAGGTCATGCCCTCAGGCAAACGCCCGGACTGGCCGTGCCCCCACAAGTCCAGGGCGATGACCCGATAGTGCTGGGACAACACCTCGATCTGGGGCGCCCACATGGTGTGGTCCCACAGATAGCTGCTGCCCAGCACCACCACCGGGCCTTGGCCTTGGTCCAGGTAGTGAAGCGGTTGTCCGTCGATCGTTGCAAAGGGCATGGGTGAGCTCCTTGTTTGAGTCTGGGAAAAAAGCCTTGGGGAGACTGAGCTGTGCTAGGTGAGCAGTCAACCTTTGAGCCAGCAGTGCCTGTGCTGCCCCCATCGCGGGCAAGCCTTGCTCCCACAGGGTTGATGCTCGAACACAAATACTCTGTTCACAGCTGATCCCTGTGGGAGCAAGGCTTGCCCGCGATGAAGCCGCTACAAGCGCTGCAAAACTACAACCCTTCCAACTCCGCCATCAAATCATTCAACCGATCCACCTTCTCCTCAGTGATCTCGCTGGCCGCCAACCCATCGATGTAGTCAGCCAGCTCCCGCACCGTGCTGCATTCGAACATCGCCCGCAGCGGTACGTTGCGTTGCAAGGCCTTTTGCACCCGCGAGGCGATTTGCGTCGCCAGCAAGGAATGCCCGCCCAGCTCGAAGAAGTTGTCCCGAACCCCCACCCGCTCGACTCTCAATACCTGGGCCCAGATGTCGGCCAGGGTCTGTTCCAGTTCATTGCCGGGGGCTTGGTAGTCCTGGCTTTGCAACTGGCCGATCTCCAGGGCCGGCAAGGCCTTGCGGTCGAGCTTGCCGTTGGCATTGAGGGGCAGGCGGTCGAGCCATAACCAGTGCAGCGGCACCATGTATTCCGGCAGTTCATTGCGCAGGCGCCGCTTGATGCACTCAAGGCGTTCGACCGGCGTCAATGACGACTCGGCGGCGACCAGGTAACCCACCAGATGCTTGCCATTGGCGCCCTCCTGTACTCCGACAGCCGCATCGCGGACCTCGGTTTGCTCGTGCAGGCGCGCTTCGATTTCGCCCAACTCGATGCGGTAGCCACGAATTTTCACCTGATGGTCGATGCGTCCAACGTATTCCAATACCCCATCGCTGCGCCGCCGCGCCAGGTCGCCGGTGCGGTACAGCCGCTCCCCCGGCGCGCCGAACGGGTTCGGCACAAACACCGGAGCCGTGCGCAACGGATCGCTGACATAACCACGCCCGACCCCGGCGCCCGCCACGCACAACTCACCCACCGCGCCCAGCGGCACCAGGTCCAGCGCGCCGTCGAGCAGGTACAGACGATTGTTGTCGGTGGGCGTGCCAATCGGCAGATACGTGCCACGGGTCGAGGCCAGGTCGACCCGAAAGAACGCCACGTCATCGGAGCATTCCGCCGGGCCGTAGGCGTTGACCAGACCGATGTCCGGGTAACGCAGCAACCATTGATGGGCCAGTTCCGGCGGCATCGCTTCGCCGGTGGGCAGCATCCAGCGCAAGCCATCCAGGCCGATGCGTTCCTGGGCGAGCATGCCCTGGATCAGCGATGGCACGCTTTCCAGCACGCTAATGCCCTGCTGCTGTACATGCTCCAGCAGCCCTTGCGGGTCGTGGGCGATGGCGTTGGGCACGATGTCGACCCGGGCGCCGAACAACGGCGCGGCCAGGAACTGCCAGACCGAAATATCGAAGCTCTGGGACGCCGTCTGGGCGATCACATCCGCCTCGCTCAGCGCCAGGTACGGCACCTTGCTCAGTTGGTTGTTGAGCATGCCCCGCTGTTGCACCATCACGCCTTTGGGCAGGCCGGTGGAGCCAGAGGTGTAGATCACGTAGGCCAGGTTATCCGGCCCGCTGTAGACGCCCGGGTTTTCCAGCGAAAGAGCGCTGGCCTGGACGGCTTCCCACACCAGCAACTTCGGGCGCCCGGAGCAGGCGAACTCATCCAGCAAGGCCTGCGCCTGGGCCTGGCAGGCCTGGGTGCAAACCAGCAACGGCGTGCGGCTCAATTCGATGATGCGGCTCAGGCGCTGGCTCGGCAGGCCCGGGTCCAGCGGCAAGTAGCCGGCACCGGCCTTGAAGCTGCCGATGATCATGCCCAGCAGCTCGGTATCCCGTTCGGCCAGCAGCGCCACCGGCTGATCCAGGCCGACACCGGCAGCGATCAGGGCATGACCGAGGCGGTTGCTGCGCGCATTCAATTCGGCGTAGCTGTAGCTCGCGTCCAGGCAACTGACCGCAGGACGTTGCGGATGAGCCGCGACCCGCGCCTCGAACAGTTCGACGTAGCTCTGTTCCAACGGATAGGCACGCTCGCTCTGGTTGCAGCCTTCGATGAGCAAATCCTGCTCTTGAGCACCGATCAGCGGCAGCTCGCTCATGTCGCCGTGCAAGCCCTCCATCAACGCCAGCAACAACCGCTTGAACTCGCCCAGCAGCCCCTGGACGGTACTTTCATCGAAGTAGCGCTGGTCGTACGAAAGGTGCAGGCCCAGGTCATCCCCCGGATAGCAGACCGCCGTCAGCGGGAAGTTGGTGTGGGTGCGGCCCGAGTCCGAAGTGGCGTTGAGGCTTTGCGCGCGGTCCAGCACCGAGACCTCCACCGGCGCGTTCTCGAACACGAACAGACTGTCGAACAGCGGCTGGCCCTTGGGCAGTTCGCTGACCTCCTGAATGCTCACCAGCGGCAAGTATTCGTACTCGCGCAGTTGCATGTTGCTGTCCAGCAGATCGCTGAGCCACTGGCGCACACTGCAACGCTGATGGTCCTCAGGCATTTGCACGCGCAAGGCGACGCTGTTGATGAACAGCCCCACGGTGCGTTGCATCTGCGGCAGCTCCACCGGGCGTCCGGCCACAGTGACGCCAAACAGCACGTCGCGATCCCCGCTGACCCGCCGCAGCACCAACGCCCACGCCGCCTGGGCAAAGGTGTTGGCCGTCAGTTGATGGGCCTGGGCCAGTTCCCGCAGCCGTGCGCCATCCCGGGCATCGAGACGGGTGTAGCAGTCGCCGACGCTCATGCCGCCGCTGTCACCGGCGTGCTCGCGCAGCAACGGCCGGTCGCTGGGGATCGGCGTGGTCCGCTCAAAGCCTTGCAGGTTGTGCCTCCACCACTGCCGGGCTTCGGCCAGGCTCTGGTGCTGCAACCAACCGATGTAGTCGCGATAACGCGGCGGCACAGCCAACTGCGGTTCGCGGTTTTCACCCAGGGCGGTGTAGATCTCGAAGAAGTCGTCCATCAGCAGCGAACGGCACCACGCATCGATGAGGATGTGGTGGTTACTCATCATGAACCAGTAGCGTGCCGCGCCGACCCGAATCAACCGCAGGTGGAACGGCGCCTGGTTCAGCAGATCGAAACCGGCCTCGCGCTCGTTCTTGAGCAGCGCCTGGAGCTTGGCTTCCTGGGCGTCTTCGGGCACCTCGGACCAGTCGAGGTAATCCACCGGCGTGCGGCCCGGCTTGTGGATGATTTGCAGCATGTCTTCGCCGACGTTCCAGCAGAACGAGGCGCGCAAGGCTTCGTGGCGGGCGATGACCGCTTGCCAGGCCTGGGCAAAACGCTGCGCGTCCAGTTCGCTGTTGATGCGATAGCGATCCTGCATGTAGTACAGGCCCGTACCCGGTTCCAGCAAGGTGTGCAGGAGCATGCCTTCCTGCATCGGCGTCAGCGGGTAGACGTCTTCGATCTGCCCGGCCGGCACCGGCAAGCTGTCGAGTTGGCCCTGGGTCAGTTTCGCCAGGGGGAAGTCCGATGGCGTCAGGCCGCCCGCCTCGTCCGTCAGGCAATGCTCGATCAGGTGTTGCAACTCATCGAGGTAGGCCTCGGCCAGCGAGGCAATCGCCTGGCGGTCATGGCGCTGGGCACTGAAGGTCCAGCGCAGCACCAGCTCGCCGCCGCTGACCTGGCTGTCGACGCTCAGTTCGTTGGGCAGTGGTGCCTCGGGATCGTGAATCGCACCCAGCGGCGCATCCAGCGGCTGGAACAACGCATCGTGACCCAAGGTCTGGTCGAGCTGGCCCAGGTAGTTGAAGGTGATCGCCGCGTGCGGCAAGCCGGCCATCGTCTGGCGCGTCGCCGCGTCCGCCAGGTAGCGCAATACGCCATGGCCGAGGCCCTTGTGGGGCACCGCGCGCAGTTGTTCCTTGATGGCCTTGATCGAGGCACCGTAGCCTTCGGCCGCTGGACTCAGGCGCACGGGATAGACGCTGGTGAACCAACCGACGGTGCGGGTCAGGTCGATGTCGTCGAACAGTGCTTCGCGGCCGTGGCCTTCGAGCTGGACCAGGGCCGAGGCATGGCCGCTCCAACGGCACAGCACCCGGGCCAGCGCGGTAAGCAGCAGGTCGTTGACCTGGGTGCGATAGGCGCTCGGCGCCTGTTGCAGCAGTTGCCGGGTGCGCTCGGCGTCCAGGCGCACGCTGATGGTTTCAGCGTGACGTTCCTGGAGTCCGCCGTCGGGATTCGCGCAGGGCAGCTGCAGCTGCGCGCCGCTCAACTGTGCTTGCCACCACTCCAGTTCCTCGCGCAAGGACTCGCTGCCGGCGTAGGCCTGCAAGCGTGCGGCCCAATCGCGCAATGGGCTGGTCTTGGCCGGCAACTGCACCTCCCGCCCGGCGGTGAGCTGGCGGTAGACGGTTTGCAAATCGTCCATCAGCACCCGCCACGACACACCGTCGACCACCAGGTGATGGATGACGATCAGCAACCGTTGCTGGCCGTCGGGTAGCTGCGCCAGCACGGCGCGCAGCAATGGCCCGGTTGATAGATTGAAACAGCTCTGCGCCTGGGCAAATAACGCTTCGCAATCCTGCGCGGTGTCCACGCACAGGTGCTGCAACAGCGCAACGCCAGACAATGGCTGATGCTCGGCACGCCAATGCCCGGCGGTCTCACTGAAGCCCAGGCGCAAGGCATCGTGGTGCTGCAAGACGCTGCGCAGCGCCTGCTCCAGCGGTTGCGGCGCCAGGGCCGTGGTCGGCTCCAGCACCAGCGCCTGGTTCCAGTGATGCCGATTGGGGATCTGACGCTCGAAGAACCAGTGCTGGATCGGCGTCAGTCCGGACTCACCCTGCAACAGGCCTTGCTCGGCGTGCACTTGCTGGCTGAGCGTGGCAACGCCTGCCAGGGTCTGTACGGTCTGGTGCTGGAACAGGTCGCGGGGCGTGAAATGAATGCCCTGCTGCCGGGCGCGGCTGACCACCTGGATGGACAGGATCGAATCGCCGCCCAACTCGAAGAAGTTATCGTTGAGTCCCACCTGCCCGACGTTCAGCACGTCGCACCAGATCGCCGCCAGGGTCTGCTCCAGGGCATTGCTCGGCGCCACGTAGTGTTGGCGATTGAGTTCGGGATCGGGCAGCGGCAAGGCGCGGCGGTCGAGCTTGCCGTTGGCGGTCAGCGGCATGCTCGCTAGCAGGATCAGGTGCGCGGGCACCATGTAGTCCGGCAGTTGGGCCTTGAGGTGGTTTTTCAAGGCGTCGCGCAAGGTCGCTTGTTGCGCGTTGTCCTGGCTGGCGACGTCGCTCACCAGATAACCGGCCAGTTGCTTGCCGCCGGGCGTGTCGAGGGCCAATACCACGGCCTCGCGCACCGCGTCATGCTCCAGCAGGCGGGTTTCGATTTCCCCCAGTTCGATGCGAAAGCCGCGGATTTTCACCTGATGGTCGATCCGCCCCAGGTATTCCACCAGACCGTCGGCACCCTGGCGCACCAGGTCGCCGGTACGATAGAGGCGTCCGCCCTCGGTGGCGAACGGGTCGGCGACGAAACGCTCGGCGGTCATGCCCGGACGCTGGTGATAACCCTGGGCCAGACCGGCACCGCCCACATACAACTCACCTGTGGCGCCTGGCGGCACCAACGCCAGGTCGGCGTCGAGGATGTACGCCACGCGGGCGCCAATCACGCTGCCAATCGGCACACTGGCCGCGCCCTCTTCCAGTCGCTGCGCAGCCAGGCTCGCCAGCGGCATGACCACGGTTTCGGTCGGGCCATAGGCGTTGAAGAACAGATTTGGGCTGAACGCCGCGCGAATGCGTTGCAAATGCTCGCCGGTCAGGGCCTCGCCGCCGGTGATGCACATGCGCACCGGCAGGGTCTGGCCCTGGGTCGCCAGCCACTGCGCCAACTGGCTGCCGTAGCTGGGGGTGAAACCAAGAATGTTGATGCGATGCTGGCGAATCAGCCCGCAGATTTCCTCGGCGTCCCATTGGCCCTGGGCCCGCAGCACCACCTGGGCGCCGCTGAGTAATGGCACCAGCAGACGTTCGGTGGCCGCGTCGAAGTTGATGGAATAGAAGTGCAGCTCGCAATCGTCCGGGCGCATGCCGAAGCGTTGGATCACTGCCTGGCAATGCATGGCGATTTCACCGTGGGACACCACCACGCCCTTGGGCTTGCCGGTGGAGCCGGAGGTGTAGATCAGGTACGCCTGGTGTTGCGGCAGGTTGATCAGCGGCAGCGGGTGATCCGGGTAGTGCGCCAGGGCCGCCGAATCATCTTCCAGGCACCAGCACCCCACTTCCTCGGGCAACGCGCCAAGGGCCTGGAACATCGCCCGGTCACTGAGCAGCAGGCTGACGCCGCTGTCCTCGATCATGTAGCTCAAGCGGTCCAGCGGGTATTCCGGGTCCAGCGGCACGTAGGCGCCGCCGGCCTTGAGGATCGCCAGCAGGCCGATGACCATTTCCAGCGAACGCTCCAGGGCCAGGCCGACCCGCACCTGCGGCCCGACGCCTCGCTTGCGCAGCATCCAGGCCAGGCGATTGGCGCGGCTGTTCAGTTGCGCATACGTCAGGGTCTGCCCGGCAAACGTCAGGGCCGGCGCATCGGGACGCATCCGCGCCTGTTCGTCGAACAGTTCGTGGAGGCATTGGTCCAGGCGATGCTCACCGGGCTCGACGCCCAGGCTGTCGAGCAGCTGTTGCTGCTCGCGGGTGTCCAGCAACGGCAGTTCGCTCAGGCGTCGGCCCGGATCGACCAGCAACGCCTCCAGCAGATTGCGCCAGTGCCCGGCCATGCGCGCGATGCGCGGTTCGTCGAACAGGTCGGTGCTGTAGGTCAGACAGCAACCCAGGCGCTGATCCAGGTCGGTGACTTCCAGGTTGAGGTCGAACTTGGTGGCCCGGGCGTCGTTGACCAGGTATTCCACCGTCATACCGGCCAGCGTGCGGCTCTGCTGAAATTCCCAGCGCTGCACGTTGCACATCACCTGGAACAGCGGGTTGTAGGCCGCACTGCGCGGCGGTTGCAGGGCTTCCACCAGATGATCGAACGGCAAGTCCTGATGGGACTGGCCTTCGATGACGGTGTGGCGCACCTGTTCGAACAGTTCGCCCACCGACATCTGCCCGTCGAGCTGGCAACGCAACACCTGGGTGTTGAGGAACGCCCCGATCAGCCCTTCGCTTTCCGGGCGGATGCGGTTGGCCACCGGCGCGCCGATGCGCAGGTCGGTCTGGCCGCTGTAGCGATAGAGCAGCACGGCCAGGGCGGCGGTCATGGTCATGAACAGGGTCAGGCCCTGTTGCGCGTTGAAGGCACGGACTCGCGCCGCCAGCTCATCGCTGAGGTCAAAACGGAACAATTCACCGCGATGACTTTGCACCGACGGACGCGGACGGTCACCGGGCAGTTCCAGCAGCGGATGTTCGCGGCCCAATTGCGCGGTCCAATAGTCGAGTTGTCGCTGGCGCTCGCCGGACTCCAGCCACTGACGCTGCCAGACGCTGTAGTCCAGGTATTGCACCGGCAGCGGTTCCAGCGGGGATTCACGGTCGTCGACAAAGGCTTCGTACAGCGCGCTCAGTTCACGGGCGAAAATGTCCATCGCCCAGCCTTCGGTGACGATGTGGTGCAGCGTCAGGACAAAGTAATGCTCATGCTCGGCGGTCTTGACCAGGCAGGCCCGCAGTAGCGGCCCGGTTTCCAGGTCGAAAGGCTGGTGGGCCTCGCTGTCGGCCAGTTGCTGTACCCGCTGTTCGCGGACGTCGGCGGCCAGCTTCGAGAAATCCTTCCAGCCCATGCGCAGGCCCGTTTCACTGTGCACCTGCTGACGAGCCACGCCATCGACGCTCGGGAACGTGGTGCGCAGGGTTTCGTGGCGCAGGATCAACGCCTGCAAGGCCGCCTCGAAGCGCCCGACATCCAGCACCCCGCGCAACCGCGCCATGCCGCCGACGTTGTAGGCCGGGCTGTGCGGCTCCATCTGCCAGAGGAACCACATGCGCTGCTGGGAATAGGACAGCGGCACCGGTTGGCTGCGGTCGACCTTCTCGATGGGCGGCTGGCGGTTGGTCTGGCCGCTGGCCTGGATCAAGCGCACCTGCTCGGCAAAAGCCCCCAGTTCACTGGCCTCGAACAGCGTGCGCAGCGGCAGTTCGACGTCACAGGTTTGGCGGGTACGGGAAATGATCTGGGTCGCCAGCAGCGAATGGCCGCCGAGGGCAAAAAAATCGTCCCGCAGGCCGATGCGCGCAAGGCCCAGCACGTCGCGCCAGATGCCGGCGATTTGCTGCTCCAGGGGGCTGGCCGGTTCGACGTGCTCGCGCACCTGCCATTGCGGTTCGGGCAAGGCGCGGCGGTCGAGCTTGCCACTCGGGCCCAGGGGCATGGCGTCCAGGCGCAGCAACTGGGCGGGCACCATGTAATCGGGCAGCTCGGCAGCCAGGGCGGTTTTGAGTCGATGGCTCAACTCGTCCTGATCCTGAGCGACATCCGAGGCGGTGTAATAGCCGATCAACTGCGGACCGGCCGAGGTGTCGCGCACCAACACCGCCACTTGGGCGACGCCGTCCTGGGCCAGCAGGCGCGCTTCGATTTCCTGCGGCTCGACCCGAAAACCGCGCAGCTTGATCTGCTGGTCGAGGCGGCCAAGGTATTCGATCACGCCATCGGCGCTCCAGCGCGCACGGTCGCCGGTCCGGTACAACCGCGCACCGGCCGGCCCCAATGGGTCGGCGACGAAGCGCTCGGCGCTCAGGCCCGGACGGCCGAGGTAACCCCGGGCCAGGCCCAGGCCGCCGATGCACAGCTCGCCGGGCACGCCGGCCGGTACGGGGTTGAGGTCGCTGTCGAGTACCCGGCACAGCACGTTGCCCAGGGGACGGCCGATCGGCGAGCGCTCGCCATCGGCCTCGGTGCAATACCAATGGGTGACGTTGATCGCGGTTTCGGTCGGGCCATAGCGATTGTGCAATTGCACCGCCGGCAGTTGCGCCAACACCCGGTTGCGCAGTTCGGCGGGCAAGGCTTCGCCACCGGAGAACAGCCGGCGCAGACTGCTGCAGCGGGCGCTCAGTGGTTCGTCGACAAACAGGCTGAGCAACGGCGGCACGAAGTGCAGCGTGGTGACGCCAAACTGCTGCACCAACTGGGCGATGCGGTGCGGGTCACGGTGTTCGCCAGGGCCAGCCAGCACCAATTGGCTGCCGGTGATCAGCGGCCAGAAGCATTCCCAGACCGACACGTCGAAACTGATCGGCGCTTTTTGCATCAGCACATCGGTAGCATCCAGCCCGTAGGTCGCTTGCATCCATTGCAGGCGCTCGGCCAGGGCGGCGTGGGTGTTGCCGACGCCTTTGGGCTGGCCGGTGGAGCCGGAGGTGTAGATCACGTAGGCCAGGTGGTCGCCGTGCAGGTGCAGGCCCGGCGGGTTGCTCGGCCATTGCTCCAGGCGCAGGGTGTCCATGGCGATGACACTGACGCCGTCGCAAGCCGGCAAACGTTCGAGCAGCGCGGTTTGGGTCAGCAGCAAGTCGACGCCGCTGTCGTGGAGCATGTAGGCCAGCCGTTCGGTCGGGTAGTCCGCATCCAGCGGCACGTAGGCGCCGCCGGCCTTGATGACCGCCAGCACGCCGATGAGCAACTGCGGCGAGCGCTCGGCGGCAATCGCCACGCACACGTCCGGGCCAACGCCCTTGTCCCGCAGGTAATGGGCCAGGCGGTTGGCCTGGGCGTGCAGCTCGGCATACTCGAGTTGGCCACCGTTCCAGCGCAACGCGATACGTTGCGGCGTACACCGGGCCTGTTCGTTCAACAGTTCCGGCAGCCATTGGCTGGCCGGTGCGCACGGGGCAGCGCTCCATTGCTGCTGTTGGCTGTGTTCAGCAGCGCCCAATAACGGCACATCGCCGATGGCTTGTTGCGGATCGGCGCAGACCGCCCGCAACAGGTTGCAGTAATGCGCCGCCAGCCGCTCGATAGTCGCCGCCTCGAACAGTTCGTCGGCGTAGTCGAACGACAGCGTCAACCGACCGTTGCGATCTTCCTCGCTGTGCAGTTGCAGGTCGAACTTGGCTTCGCGGCTGTGCCACGGCAACGCCTCGGCCAGCAACCCCGGCAAACGGCGCAAGGCACTCAAGTCCCGCTGCTGGTGGTTGAACATCACCTGGAACAGGCCCTGCTCACGCGCCTCGGGAAACGCTTCGAGCAGTTGTTCGAATGGCAGGTCCTGGTGGGCCTGGGCACCAAGTGTGGCTTCCCGTGCCTGGGCCAGCAGCGCGGCGAATGGCTGACGTGAATCGACCTGCCCACACAGCACCTGGGTGTTGATGAAGAAGCCGATCAGCCCCTGGGTTTCCAGGCGCGGACGGTTGGCGTTGGGCACGCCGATGCGGATGTCGGATTGGCCGGTGTAACGCTGCAGCAGCGCCTGGAAGGCTGCCAGCAACAACATGAATGGCGTCGCCTCATGGGCCTGGGCCACTTGACGCAGCGCCTCGCCGAGGCCGTTGTCCAGGCGCAGACTATGCCGCGCGGCACTGCGCTGGCGTTGAGCGCCGCGCGGGTGATCCGTGCCCAGCACCAGGGCCGGATGTTCAGCACCCAATTGCTGCTTCCAGTAGCTCAGTTGGCGCTCGGCCTCGCCCTGGGCGAGCCATTGGCGCTGCCAACTGCCGTAGTCGGCGTATTGCAAGGACAACGGCGCCAGCTCGGCGACCTGGCCTTGGGAGGCGGCGGCGTACAAGCGGGAGAATTCTTCAATCAACACATTCATCGACCAGCCGTCGGCGATGATGTGGTGCAGTGTCACCAGCAGTTGATGGTCATCCTCGTCGAGACGCAACAGGCTGACCCGCAGCAGCGGCCCCTTCTGCAGATCGAACGGCGTGGCCGCTTCGTCTTCTCGAACCTGTCGCGCCCGGGCTTCACGCGAGGCGGCGGGCAGGTCGCCGAGGTCGATGACGGGCAGCTTGAATTCACCGGCCGGATCGACTTGTTGCAGGGCCACGCCATCCCGCTCCAGAAACCGCGTGCGCAGGGACTCATGACGCTCGATCAATTGCTGGAAACTGGCGCGCAACGCGTCTTCGTCCAGCTCGCCGCGCAGGTGCAAGGCGCCAGGAATGTTGTAGGCATGGCTCGTCGGATCGAGCTGCCAGGTAAACCACAAACGGTTCTGGGCCAGGGATTGCGGCAACGCTTCGTCGCGCGACAATGCGCTGATCGCGCCTTGAGGCTGACCGCCGTCCTGTTGCTGGTTCGCCACCGCGGCGGCGAACGCGGCCAGGGTTGGCGCTTCGAACAGCAGGCGCAGGTTCAGTTCCAGCCCCAGGGTTTCCCGTAGCCGTGCGATCACCTGGGTGGCGGCGATGGAGTTGCCGCCCAGCAGGAAGAAATGATCGTCAGCCTGGACCTGTTCGACCTGCAACTGCTCCCGCCAGATTTGGCCGATGAGCGTTTGCAGCTCGGAGGACGGCGCAGACTCGTCAGCGACTTCTGCCTCGGCTGATGGGAACCGTGCATAACTGTCCAAGCTGCCATCGGCCAATCGACTGCGGCACGCCGAGCGCTGCAACTTGCCGCTGGAGGTCTTGGGCAACGCGCCGGGATTGAGCAGCACCACTACGCTCGGGGCTTGCTGGCAGGCCTCGGCCACCGCCTGGCGAATGGCTTTGATCAAGGCTTCGGGCGGCAGGATTTTCTGCACGCTGCGGCTGATTTCCGCAGCGATGCCGATGCCTTCTTCACCGCCATCGTTGACCGCGAACGCGGCCACGCGGCCCTTGCGCACCACCTCCACTTCACGTTCGATGGTTTGCTCGATGTCCTGGGGATAGAGGTTATGCCCGCGCACGATCAGCAGGTCTTTCAGGCGACCGGTGATGAACAGCTCGCCACCGCGCAGGAAACCCAGGTCACCGGTACGCAGCCAGGTCCGGCCGTCGTGCTGGACAAAGGTCTTGGCGCTGGCTTCGGGATTGCGCCAGTAACCCAGGGCGATGCTCGGCCCGGCCGCCCAGACTTCACCGACCTGATTGTCGGCCAATGGCTGCAACGTGGCGGGCTCGACGATCAGCACCGCGTGCCCGGGCTGGCTGACACCACAACTCATCACCGCACTGCCCTGCCCCGGCTCGGCACGGTTTTGCGCCAGCGCCACATCATCCACCCGCAGCGAAGCAATGCCGTGGCGGCGCGGCGTGCCGGCGACGAACAAGGTCGCTTCGGCCAGGCCGTAGGAGGCCATGAAATTGTCCGGCGTGAAGCTGCACGGGGCGAACTTCTCGGCAAAACGCTCCAGCGTGTCGAGGCGGATCGGCTCGGAACCGGAATAGGCCACGCGCCAGCCGCTCAGGTCGAGACGCTGCAGGGCCGAATCACTGATCCGTTCGCTGCACAGCCGATAGGCGAAGTCCGGGCCACCGCTGATGGTGCCGCCGTATTCGCTGATCGCTTCGAGCCAGCGCAGGGGTCGGGCCAGGAAGTAGGCCGGCGACATCAATACGCACGGAACGCCGCTGAACACCGGCTGCAGCAAGCCGCCGATCAAGCCCATGTCGTGGTACAGCGGCAACCAGCTGACGATGACGTCATCAGGGTTCAGGTCGATGCCGAAGCCATGGCGGATCAGCAGTTCGTTGGCGACCAGGTTGCCGTGGCTGACCTGCACGCCCTTGGGTAACGCGGTGGAGCCGGAGGTGTATTGCAAGAAGGCAATGTCATCGTCCTGCAGCGCCGGCATCCGCCATTGCCCGGCGCAAGCCGGGTCGAGGGTATCGACGCACAACACCGGCGGCGCCGAGTCGATGGCTTGCAATGGCTCGCGCAGATCGCTGCTGGTGAGCAGCAGGCGCGGTTCGGCGTCTTTGAGGATCGACAGCAAGCGCTCTTGATGATGGCGACGGGCGGACTCCGGTGGATAGGCCGGCACGGCAATCACCCCGGCATAGAGGCAGCCAAAGAACGCCGCGACGTAATCCGGGCCGCTGGGGAACAGCAGCACGGCGCGATCACCCAGCGCTGCCTCGGCCTGCAAGGCGGCGGCGATGGTCCGGGCACGCAGGTCCAGGTCGCGATAACTCAACACCACGCCCTGCCCAGGGGTGTCGGCAAGGAAGCGCAGGGCCACCCGGTCCGGCGTCAACGCGGCGCGGCGCTGGAGGGCATGAGCCAGGGTGATGGGGAGTTCGAACGCGTCGGTCATGGGGGGTTCCTGCCTGGATTCGGCTTGCAAGTTGTCACCCATGGGAACGGATAGCACCGATAAATAATTAGTCGGGGAGCCGGCTCGCCGAAGCCGCCGACAGCCACGCACCGCGGCAATGGGTCGCAGCACCGAGGCTGGACGCCACATCATCAATAATTCTTCTTCTCAATTGACAATCATTATCATTAAGCCTAATTTGGCGCTCGATGTGTAGGACGGGTGCGGCATCCGGACGTCCTGCTAACTTTTTGCAGCAAGGTGAATTCCATGACGGAACAAGTATCCACAAGCAGGTGCGACTCACCGTTACTCCAGGCATTCGTGGACAACCGATTGATCCTGGTCAAGATCGCGGCACGCATTACCGGCTGCCGCTCCCGCGCGGAAGATGTGGTGCAGGACGCGTTTTTCCGACTGCAATCGGCGCCCCAGATCACCTCCTCGTTCAAGGCGCAGCTCAGCTATCTGTTCCAGATCGTGCGCAACCTGGCGATCGACCATTACCGCAAGCAGGCGCTGGAACAGAAATACTCGGGGCCGGAAGAGGAAGGGTTGAACGTGGTGATCCAGGGTGCTTCACCAGAAACCTCCCATATCAACTTTTCCACGCTGGAGCACATCGCCGACGCGCTGACCGAACTGCCCAGCCGCACCCGCTATGCCTTCGAGATGTATCGCCTGCATGGCGTGCCGCAGAAGGACATCGCCAAGGAACTGGGCGTCTCGCCGACCCTGGTGAACTTCATGATCCGCGATGCCCTGGTGCATTGCCGCAAGGTGTCGGGGGTTCGGGGGGATACCTTCGCCCGGCGGTGATATGAGGTGTCAGTTCCGGCCCCATCGCGGGCAAGCCTTGCTCCCACAGGTTTTTCTGGCAGGCAGATAGGGTGAGAAGCCCGGGGCCTGTGGGAGCAAGGCTTGCCCGCGATGGCGTCCTGATGACCACCACCTGGCCCCCTGCCAAACCTCACATCAACCCACACCGATCAAAAAACCGCTCACGCCCCAGGATCATCAGCGCCGCGCGCTTGTGAGGGAAGTCGAATTCCTTTTCACAATGGAAGCACTGGTTGTGCAGGTGCCCGATCATCCGGGCATTGTCGGCCCGGGGCTCGGCGACCACGCGCTGAGTACGCGGGTCATCCAGGAACAGGTAGTGCACCAGCGCCGACAACCAGCTGGCCACCTTGTGCGGCCCCCGGTGGTGCTCTTCGCCCACCAACATGTGGATACCGCGATCGTAGTTGCCGGCGTCATAGAACGGCGCGATCCGATCCTCCTTGGCCCAATAGGCTTCGAAATAAGCGAACGGCTGGTCATCGAAGCACCCGATCAGGGTCAAGACCCGGGGATCGGCCTGCAGCTTGCCCAAGTACTCGCGATGCTGTTCCAGGCTGCCCTCCTCCTGCCAGAAACGCGCCACCCGCGGACTGTTCTGCCAGCGGTTGAAACGCGTAAGGTCGTGCTCGATTTCCAAGGTGCGCAAGGACACCCAGGCCCCCAGCCGCGCATCGAAACGCCGGTACACCTCGCCACGGGGCTTGATGGGCCGGCGTGGATGGCGCTGGCCATCGGTGATGATCATGTGTTGCGGGTAACTGCCGTTGAACGACACCCCCAGCCAGGGCTGCGGCAATTGCCAGAATATCGTGCGCTCGCAAATGTATTCACCGGCACGCTCAGTGGCCGTCAACAAACCGCTGAGCAAGGCTTCGCCGGGGCGCTCGTCGAGGTGCCAGGTCAGGCGCTGGCAGTCGGGATCGCGAGCAAACAGCCAATAGCAGGCCGCCCACAGCGCCGGGCCCACCGGTCGGTCGTTGATTTGCTGCAAGTGCACGTGCAACTCCGGGCCGCGCGCAAGGCGCAGCCGGATCAGCGGCGCGCCTTCGAGCATCAGGCTCAGGTGGCGTTCGGTTTCATCGGCGCCGAGGCGACGGCCACCGGGCAAGGGCAGCGTCGTAAGGTGGTTGAGGTTGGACATGGGAGGGGCTCGCGTATTCGTCGGTAGTCAACGTGGGACGTGAGCCAGGAAGGGAAATTTAGTGACGCATTCAATGGGAATGCGTGGACACCAGATGAATTTGGTAGGGCTGGAAAATCTTCAGTAACTGACCGTTATCCCGCAACATTTGCAGCAACTGGGCAAACGCTTCACTGGAGATCGGCGCCTGCGGCCGGATCAAAGCGTAATGGTGGTAAACCTGATCGATGCGATCAGACACCAGCAATTGCGGGCCGACTTCGGGATTGCGCAACACGTAATCGTTGAGGTACGAACGGGTCACCAGGGCGATATCCGCTCGCCCGCGCAAGACCATCAGCAGGTTGCTGTCGTGGGAATACGTCAACGTGGCGTTGTATTGGCCGGTAAGGAACTTGGGATCGGCGTTGAATTCGGCAAAGGCATAGTGATAACCGCTGAACAAGGCCAGGCGCTTGCCCCTGAGATCGGTGAAATAACTTTGCTCTCGATCCGGCTGGCGCTGGGCGACGAAGACTTCCGCATCCTCCAGGCCCATGTCTACCAAGGTGTGCGGCACATTCTGCCAGCCCCATTCGGGGTTCTCGAAAATCGCCATGTCGACCCGACCATGCCTGAAATCATTGAAGCGGCGCGGGATCGACGTCGGCACCAGCACGAACTGGTAGTCGGTTTGCGACTGGTTCAAGGCCTCCACCATTTGCGGCAGCAGGCCGGTGTCGGCGCCGTTCTCGGGACGAACGGTATAAGGCGGAAAATGCGCCGCGCCAATCCGTACCAGTTGCGCTGCCTCGGTCGGCAACGCCAGGAAAACGGCCAGAGCAGCCAGCAGCAGACGCGAGGTCATCCCCATCGGCGAAAACGTCAAGATAACCCACTCCCCAAAAGTTCCCATCAATAACAATCAAGCTAGGCGGTTTCAGCCACTTAGCCAGCCACACGGTCATTCAAGGCGTTGCTCGATTATTGTTTTTCTTCAAGCACCAGGATCAGGGCTTGCTCGGCGAGCTCATCGAGGCTCAGGCTGCCTTCGGCGCGAAACCAGGTGGTGGTCCAGGACAACGCTCCCGTGAGGAACCGTCGGGTAATGAACACATCCCCACGAATATACCCGGCCTCCTTGGCCTGGCCCAGGACCTCGAGCCACAAGTCTTCATAAATATCACGCAGGGCCAGTACGTGCCGCTGTCCGTCCTCCGACAGCGAACGCCATTCGTAGACCAGCACCGCCATGGCCTCGCCGGTGCCACCCATGATCGACTGCAATTCGCAGCGGATCAGCGCCAATACCCGTTCACGCACGCTGTCGGCCTCGGCCAGGGCGGCGCGCATCAAAGCGGTATTGTAGCGGATGGTTTCTTCCATCACGGCCCGCAGGATTTCGTCCTTGCTCTTGAAATGGTGAAAAATGCTGCCCGACTGAATGCCCACGGCACTGGCCAGGTCACGCACCGTGGTGCGCTCGAAGCCTTTGTTGCGAAACAGGTGGGCGGCGGTCTGGAGCAGTTTGCCGCGAGCACTGTCCGGGTCGGTCAGTTGCCCGTTGTCGACCAGCTCCCGCATCACGCCCAGGGCTTTTTGCTCGTCCACCCATTCTCTCCTACAGTCGATCAACCAACGCACGGCCGTTGCGCCCAAACCAACAGGGGCGCGGGCAATTTAAGCTGACCGAGGCAGCCAAGCAAGCGCTCGGCCAGAAGAACCAGCGGTCGTTTACAAACCAAGCGCTTGCTTGGTAGTCTCGAGCCACCTTTGCCGGAGGGAGCGCCATGCCAAAAACGATCCGTATCGGTTGCGCCAGTGCCTTTTGGGGCGATACCTGTACTGCGGCGGCGCAACTGGTCGAGGGCGGGGCGCTGGACTACCTGGTGTTCGACTACCTGGCCGAGGTGACGATGTCGATCATGGCCGGGGCGCGCCTGAAGGATTCTTCGAGCGGCTATGCCACAGACTTCATCGAGGTTCTCACACCGCTGCTAGGGCGTTTGCATGACGACGGGATCCGTGTCATCAGCAACGCCGGCGGGGTCAATCCCCAGGCCTGTGCGAAGGCCCTGCAAGCGGCCTGCGATCAGGCGGGGGTGGCATTGAAGATCGCCGTGCTGCTGGGCGATGACCTGCAACCGCAATTCGATCGACTCACCGCCCAAGGCATTCGCGAAATGTTCAGTGGCGAGCCCCTGCCCTGCGCGTGCGTATCCATCAACGCCTACCTTGGCGCGCCCGGCATCGTCGAGGCGTTGCGCCTGGGGGCCGATGTGGTGATCACCGGCCGAGTGGTGGACAGCGCCGTGGTCAGCGCCGCCTTGGTGCATGAATTCGGCTGGGCCTGGGACGATTACGACCGATTGGCCCAGGCTGCACTGGCCGGGCACCTGATCGAGTGCGGCGCCCAGTGCACGGGCGGCAACTTCACCGACTGGCAGCAAGTCCCGGATTACGAGCACATCGGCTTTCCCATCGTCGAGGTCAGCGCCGACGGCCAGTTCACGGTTACCAAAGCCCAAGGCAGCGGCGGGTTGGTCACGCCCTTGACCGTCGGCGAGCAGTTGCTCTACGAAATCGGCAACCCGCAGGGCTATCTGTTGCCGGACGTGATCTGTGACTTCAGCCAGGTCAGGTTGATCCAGCAAGGCAAGCACGCCGTGCATGTCCACGGGGCCAAGGGCTTGCCGCCCACCGATCGATACAAGGTCAGCGCCACCTGGCTGGACGGATTTCGCTGCACCGCCACCTGCCTGATCGCTGGCATCGATGCGGTGGCCAAGGCTGAACGGGTCAGCCAGGCAATCGTCGCCAAGACCTCACAGATTTTCAACCAACGTGGCTGGGCGCCCTACAGCGAAGTGAACATCGAACTGCTGGGCAGCGAAGCCACTTACGGCCAGCACGGCCAGCGTCGGGACAGCCGTGAGGTGGTAATCAAGCTGGCGGTGCGGCACCCGGATAAACCGCCGCTGGTGCTGTTTTCCCGGGAAATCGCCCAAGCTGCCACCGGCATGGCACCGGGGCTGACCGGCCTGGTCGGCGGCCGGCCGACGGTGTCGCCGTTGATTCGCCTGTTCTCGTTCCTGATCGACAAAACCACTTGCCGGCTCGACATTGAACTCGACGGCCAGCGTCACACTTGCCCCCTGCCCGCTTTCGAACCGCTGCACACCGTCGATCTGCCCGTCGCCCCGGGCCTGCCCAAACCCCAGGGCCGGGCCGATGCCAGCGTGCCGTTGGTCAAACTGGCGGTGGCGCGCTCCGGTGACAAGGGCAACCACAGCAACATTGGCGTGATCGCCCGGGAACCCGAATACCTGCCCTGGATCGCCGAAGCGCTGACACAGGAGGTGATGGTCGACTGGATGAGCCACGTGCTCGACCCGCGGCTGGGCCGGGTCGAACGCTGGTACCTGCCGGGCACCCACAGTTTGAATTTCCTGCTGGAAAACGCCCTCGGCGGCGGCGGTGTCGCCAGCCTGCGCATCGATCCCCAGGGCAAGGCGTTCGCCCAGCAACTGCTGGAGATTCAGATTCCGGTGCCGCAAGACATTGCCGACCGGGTCAACGCCTCCCCACACCACCCTGATGCATGCTGACCCCGTAGGAGCTGACGAGTGCAACGAGGCTGCGATCTTGTCCCAGACAATTGAGTGGCAAGCGAAAGATCAAAAGATCGCAGCCTTCGGCAGCTCCTACAGAGGAGTGCAGGTTTTGGGCTAATCCGTTCGAGCAAAAGGAGTGTGTATGCCAGTCATCGAATCGCACCTTGATCCGCACAACACTGACTTCATGCGCAACCATGCGGCGATGCTGGCCGGGGTCGAACAGCTGCGCCAGCTCGAACAGGCCGTGCTGGAGAAAGCCGCCCAGGCCCAGGGCAAATTCGACCAGCGCGGCCAATTGTTGCCACGCCAGCGCCTGAACCTGCTGCTGGACCCTGGCGCGCCGTTTCTCGAACTGGCGAGCCTGGCCGGCTACAAACTTCATGACGACAAGGACGGCAGCCAGGCCGGCGGCGGCCTGATCGCCGGGATCGGCTACGTGTCAGGGGTGCGGGTGCTGGCGGTGGTCAACAACAGCGCAATCAAGGGCGGCACGATTTCCCCCAGCGGCTTGTACAAGACCCTGCGCCTGCAACAGATCGCCATGGAAAACAAACTGCCGGTCATCACCCTCGCCGAAAGTGGCGGCGCCAATCTCAATTACGCCGCGCAGATTTTCGTCGAAGGCGCGCGCTGCTTCGCCAACCAGGCACGTATGTCGGCCATGGGCCTGCCGCAGATCACCGTGGTGCATGGCTCGGCCACCGCAGGCGGGGCTTATCAGCCAGGGTTGTCGGATTACGTGGTGGTGGTGCGCGACAAGGCGCGGCTGTTTTTGGCCGGGCCACCGTTGCTCAAGGCCGCGACGGGGGAAGTGGCCAGCGAAGAGGAACTGGGCGGTGCGCAGATGCATGCACAAGTGGCCGGCACCGCCGAATACCTGGCCGAGAACGACGCCCACGGCGTGCGCCTGGCTCGGGAGATCCTCAGCCTGCTGCCCTGGAATGCGCAACTGGCGCTCCAACCCGAACGGAGCTGGACAGAGCCGCTCTACCCCGCCGACGAATTATTGGGACTGATCCCCGACGACCCGAAGAAACCCTATGACGTGCAGGAAATCATCGCGCGCATCGCCGATGGTTCGAAGTTCCTGGCCTTCAAAAGCGAGTTCGACGCCCAGACGATTTGCGGCCACCTGCACATTCGCGGCCACGCCTGCGGCCTGATCGGCAACAACGGACCGATCACGCCCCAAGGCGCCAGCAAGGCCGCGCAGTTCATCCAGCTGTGCGACCAGAGCCGCACGCCGTTGCTGTTTTTGCACAACACCACCGGGTTCATGGTCGGCACCGAGTCCGAGCGACAAGGGGTGATCAAGCACGGCGCCAAAATGATCCAGGCCGTGGCCAATGCCCGAGTGCCCAAGCTGACCGTCGTGGTGGGCGGCTCCTACGGCGCCGGCAATTACGCCATGTGCGGCCGCGGGCTGGACCCACGCTTCATCTTCGCCTGGCCCAACAGCCATACGGCGGTGATGGGCGGTGCCCAGGCCGGCAAGGTCCTGCGCATGGTCACCGAGGCCACGCAGATCAAGAACGGCCTGAGCCCCGACCCGAAGATGCTGGACCTGCTCGAGCAAACTACCGCGCAGCAACTCGACAGCCAGTCCACCGCCCTCTACGGCAGCGCCAGCCTGTGGGACGACGGGCTCATCGATCCGCGCGACACCCGCACACTGCTGGGTTACCTGCTGGACATCTGTCACGAGGCCGAGCAGCGGCCACTGCAAGCCAACAGCTTCGGCGTGGCCCGTTTCTGAGGACGCTCCACGGCTCACAGGAGAACAACAACAATGATCTTCACCCAGGAACACGAAGCACTGCGGCGCACCGTTCGCCAGTTTGTCGAGCATGACATCAACCCTTACGTCGACGAATGGGAAAAGGCCGGGCGTTTCCCCATCCATGAGGTTTTCGGCAAGGCCGGCGAGCTCGGCCTGCTGGGCATTTCCAAACCAGCTGCCTTCGGCGGCATGGGCCTGGACTACAGCTATTCGATCGTCGCGGCCGAGGAATTCGGCACCATCCATTGCGGCGGTGTACCGATGTCCATTGGCGTGCAGACTGACATGTGCACCCCGGCCCTGGCCCGTTTCGGCTCCGATGAGTTGCGTGAAGCGTTCCTGCGTCCAGCCATCCGCGGCGAACAGGTCGGCTGCATCGGCGTCTCGGAGGTTGGCGCCGGCTCCGACGTTGCGGGGCTCAAGACCACGGCGCGCAAGGACGGCGACGACTACGTCATCAACGGCAGCAAGATGTGGATCACCAATGCACCGAGCGCCGACTTCATGTGCCTGCTGGCTAACACTTCGGATGACAAGCCCCACGTCAACAAATCGCTGATCATGGTTCCGATGCGCAGCCCCGGCATCAGCCTCGGCCAGCACCTGGACAAACTCGGCATGCGCAGCTCGGAAACCGCCCAGGTATTTTTCGACGACGTGCGGGTGCCACAACGCAATCGCATCGGCCAGGAAGGCGCCGGGTTCATGATGCAGATGCTGCAGTTCCAGGAAGAACGCCTGTTCGGCGCGGCCAACATGATCAAGGGCCTGGAGCATTGCATCGACCGCACCATCGAGTACTGCAAGGAACGCAAGACCTTCGGCGCGGCCCTGATCGACAACCAAGTGATCCACTTTCGCCTGGCGGAACTGGCCAGCGAGGTCGAATGCCTGCGGGCGCTGGTTTACCAGGCCACCGAGCAGTACATCAACGGCCAGGACGTCACACGGTTGGCGTCGATGGCCAAGCTCAAGGCCGGGCGCCTGGCCCGGGAAACCACCGACAGTTGCCTGCAATACTGGGGCGGCATGGGCTTCATGTGGGACAACCCGGTCGCCCGGGCTTATCGCGACGTGCGGCTGGTGTCCATTGGCGCCGGTGCGGACGAGATCATGCTGGGCATCATCTGCAAGCTCATGGGAATTTTGCCAGGGAAGAAAAACTGAGTACATCGCCTGCCAGACCGCCATCGCGAGCAAGCTTTGCTCCCACAGGTGAATGCAATCACTGGCCATTGTGGGAGCAAAGCTTGCTCGCGATGAGGCCCTACCAGACAGCGCAAAACGCCAGGAATGAACCCCATGCCCGCCTTCAGCAAAATCCTCATCGCCAACCGCGGTGAAATCGCCTGCCGGATCCAGCGCACCGCCCAGGCCCTGGGCTACCGCACGGTGGCGGTGTTCAGCGAGGCCGACGCCGAGGCGCTGCACGTGCGCATGGCCGATGAAGCCGTGCTGATCGGCCCGGCCCCGGTGCAGCAGTCCTACCTCAACCCCTCGGCCATTCTCGATGCAGCCCGGCGCTGCGGGGCCGATGCGCTCCATCCCGGCTACGGCTTTCTTTCGGAAAATGCTGGGTTCGCCAAGGCCTGCGAAGCGGCCGGCATCGTGTTCATCGGCCCCAGCCCCGAGGCCATCGACCTGATGGGCAGCAAGCGTCGGGCAAAAATCGCCATGATCAACGCCGGCGTTTCCTGCATCGCCGGCTACCAGGGCATCGCCCAGGACGACGACACGCTGCAGCGCGAAGCCGGGCGCATCGGCTACCCGTTGATGATCAAGGCCAGCGCCGGTGGCGGGGGGCGAGGCATGCGTCTGGTCCAGCGCGCCGATGACCTGCTGGAGCAGTTGCGCAGCGCGCGCTCGGAAGCCTTGCACGGCTTCGGCAGCGACGAGTTGATCCTCGAACAGGCCCTGATCGATCCGCGACATGTGGAAGTGCAGATCTTCGGCGACCACTACGGCCAGTTGATCCACCTGGGCGAACGGGACTGCTCGATCCAGCGGCGCCATCAGAAAATCATCGAGGAAGCGCCCTGCCCGGTCATGACCGCCGACCTGCGCCAGGCCATGGGCGACGCAGCACTCAAGGCCGGACGCGCAGTGAATTATGTCGGCGCCGGGACCGTGGAGTTCCTGCTCGCTGCAGATGGTCGGTTTTACTTCCTGGAGATGAACACGCGCCTGCAGGTCGAACACCCGGTCACCGAGTTGATCACCGGCCTGGACCTGGTGGCTTGGCAATTGGACGTCGCCGCCGGCAGGCCGCTGCCCCTGCGCCAGGAGCAAGTGATACTCAGCGGCCATGCCATGCAAGTGCGGCTGTACGCCGAAGACCCGGCGGCGGGTTTCCTGCCCCAGACCGGTCGGTTGATCGGTTGGGAGCCGCCTATATGGGACGGCGTGCGAATCGACCATGGCCTGCTGGAGGGCCAAGCCATCACCCCGTTCTACGATTCGATGCTGGGCAAGCTCATCGTCCACGGCGCCACTCGCGAGGAGGCCCGGCGCAAATTGTTGCGAGCGGTGGAAGATTGCGTCCTGCTTGGTGTCCAGAGCAACCAGCGGTTGCTCGCCGGGTTGCTGGCACATCCGCGGTTCATCGACGGTGACTTCGGCAACGGATTCATCGGGCAGCACTTTGCCGATCATGCGACGCTCCAGCCCCTTGAGCCCTCCGCCGAACAACTCGCCATCGCCACGGCGGCGTTTTATCAGGCCTCTCAGGCACGGCATGCGTCGGGCCTGGGCGGTTGGCACAACAACATCGGCGCGACACTGCACTACCGGATCGGCGTCGGGGAGCGCGACTGGGCGCTGAGCCTGGTGGCCGAAACCGACGGTACACTCAAAATCCGCAGCACCGGGCGCTTGATCGAACTGAAGCTGCTCGACGCTGCCCCCCATGGCGCGACAGGGGTGATCGATGGCATTCGCCGGCGGCATGCGTGGCGCCTCGATGGCAACGATCTCTGGCTGTTCACCCGCCCCGGCAGCCTGCTCCTGCAAGACCGGACCCTGGCCGCCGTCGCCGCCAAGGCCAGTCCCAGCGACGGCACGCTGAAGGCGCCAATGGACGGCGCCATTGTCGAGCTGCTGGTCCGAGAAGGCAGCACGGTGCGCCAAGGCCAACTGCTGATGGTGCTTGAGGCCATGAAAATGGAGCACCCACTCAAGGCAGGCGTCGACGGCGTGGTCAGGCAATTGCAGGTCTCGCGGGGTGACCAAGTGAAAAAACGCCAGGTTTTGTTGCGCGTTGAAACGGCCCACTAGTCGGATGCCGAGGGTTTGACTACGCTCAAACCCATCAGCACGCCGATACCGGGAACCCTGCAATGCCTCACTGGCTGGTGATTGATCTGGAGGCCACCACCGATGAAGGTGGTTGGCCCGTAACTGAAATGGAAATTATCGAAATCGGCGCCACGCTGGTGAATCGTGACGGCCGCGAAGTGGATCATTTCCAGCGCTTCGTGCGGCCCCTGAGGCGACCGCTGCTCACGCCCTTCTGTCGCGAACTGACCCACATCACCCAGGCCAATATCGACAGTGCCGCGCCCTTGACCGAGGTCTGGCCGGCTTTCGAGCGTTGGCTGGCGCCGTATCAGTCGAAGCTGGAAAGCTGGGTCAGTTGGGGTGATTACGACCGCAAGCAACTGCTTCAGGAATGGCAGCACCAGCAACTGCACAGTGCTCTCGGTCAGGTGCCGCACATGAACCTCAAGCAACGCTTCGCCAAGGCCCGTCGGCTGGAACGCCCGCTGGGGCTCAATGGCGCACTGCAACTGGCTGGCCTGCAATTCTGCGGTCAACAGCACCGCGCACTGGAAGATGCCCGCAATACCGCGCGGTTGCTGCCCCTGGTGCTTCCGGGTTGAGCGGCAGCTACCGCCCAGTGCGGCAGATGACGAATCTTGAAGCCTTGTGCATACTGGCCGGCCTTTTTCAGCCCCTTTTTCGAGGAATCGCCCATGTTTAAAGTCAACGAGTACTTCGACGGCACCGTCAAGTCGATCGCTTTTGGTACTGCCGAAGGCCCTGCGACCATCGGCGTCATGGCACCGGGCGAATATGAGTTCGGCACGGCCCAACGGGAAATCATGCACGTGGTCTCCGGCGCCCTGACCGTGAAGCTGCCTGACAGCACCGACTGGGAAACCTTCGAGGCCGGCAGCCAGTTCAATGTCCCGGCCAACAGCAAGTTCCAGCTCAAAGTAGCCGTCGACACCGCCTACCTGTGTGAATACCGCGGCTGATTCTGCCCACACAACCCGTGGCAATGTGGAGCTGTCGAGCGAAGCGAGGCTGCGATCTTTCCCCGGACACTTGAGTATCAAGCCAAAGATCAAAAGATCGCAGCCTTCGGCAGCGCCCACAATGCAGCCCTGCGGAAGCAAGCTTCCTCGCGAATAAAAATGCCCGTGTCCAGTGACACGGGCATTTTTATTTACGGATCTTTTTATTCCAGCACTTCAACCGGCATGCCGACTTCAAGCCGACCGTTGCTGTCATTGACCAGGTTCTGGCCGAACATCGCACCGTCCGGTGTCGAACGGTATTGCTGCAACGTGGCAAAAGGTTCGCGATTCGGATCGCGTTCGCCGGTTTGCGGATCGACCGTGGTCATGATGCAACGTGAGCATGGCTTGACCAGCCGGAACTCAACCTCGCCGATACGAATGCGCTTCCAGCCGTCCTCGGCAAACGCCTCGCTGCCCTCGACCACCAGGTTGGGGCGAAAGCGCAGCATTTCCAGCGAACGGCCAACCCGACTCGACAGGTCCTGCAAGGACGCCTGACCAATCAGCAGCAGAGGGAAACCATCGGCAAACGCGACCTTGTCGTCATCCTTGCCATAACCGGCGGCGGTGGTACGCGCCAGTTCAACCGGCACATGCACCAGGCGGGTGGGATTGCCGATGAATTCGCTGACCCAGGCCGCGGCCTCGTCACCGGCATCCGGCACCCGCAAAGTGTCACGCCAGATGATCACCCCGCGCTGCTGTTCCTCCACCGTTGGCGGTAGCGGCACATCAATGGCGCCATGGCCCGGCGCGCTGAGCGTCAGGCCGCCCGTCTCGTTCCACAAGGCTGAGAGCTGGCTCATCTTTGCCACGGCGCGCTGGGTCAGGAACCGCCCCGTGCCCGCATCCACCAGCATCCAGCGCCGATCGCCGTCCAGCCCGAGCTTGTCCAGACCGATCCCTTGCAAGGGCTGGCCCTTGCCGGACTTCAACGGATACCGATACAGCGCGCTCAGCCGCAACATGGTCAACTTCCCTGGTGGCGAAAAAATGCCACCTTATACGAGCCGGCCATTGAAGCAAACCACCATCGGCTTCAGTCGAGCATCAGCCGCTGGCGCACCACATCGACCAGCTTGTCCGGCTGGAATTTGGAGAGGAAGTTGTCGCAACCGACCTTCTTGACCATCGAATCGTTGAAGCTGCCGGACAGCGAGGTGTGCAGTACGACATAGAGCCCACGCAGACGCGGGTCGTTGCGGATTTCGGTGGTCAGGCGGTAGCCGTCCATTTCCGGCATTTCCGCGTCGGTGAAGACCATCAGCAATTTATCGGTCATCACCTCGCCGGTATCGGCCCAGGCCTTGAGCATGTTAAGCGCTTTGAGGCCGTCGCTGGCGATGTGCATTTTCACCCCCAGTTGCCCCAGGGTATCGCGCAGTTGCGAGAGCGCGACGTTGGAGTCGTCCACCAGCAACACTTCGCGACCACGGGCGCGTTCCAGCACCGGGTCTTCGAGTTTGTCCCGGGAGACCTTGGCGTTGTAGGGCACGATTTCGGCCAGGACTTTTTCCACGTCGATGATTTCCACCAACTGATCGTCCACCTTGCTGATGGCGGTCAGGTAGTGCTCGCGGCCAGCGCTGGTCGGCGGTGGCAGGATCGCTTCCCAGTTCATGTTGACGATGCGGTCGACACCGCCCACCAAAAATGCCTGAACCGAGCGGTTGTATTCGGTCACGATAATGGTGCTGTTAGGGCCCGGCACTAACGGACGCATGCCAATGGCCTGGGACAGGTCGATCACCGGCAACGTCTGGCCCCGCAGATTGACCACCCCGCACACGAACGGGTGGCGCTGCGGCATCAGGGTCAGCTTCGGCAGTTGCAGCACTTCCTGGACCTTGAACACGTTAATGGCGAACAACTGTCGACCCGCCAGGCGGAACATGAGAATTTCCAGGCGATTCTCACCCACCAGTTGGGTTCGTTGATCTACTGTGTCGAGAATGCCGGCCATCGATGACTCCTGGGCTTGTTCGGATGAATCCAATAAAAGAGATATCGGCTGCACGAGCCGGATCTTGACCCCCGGATAAAATACAAACGCGGGGGCATTGATGTCACATTAACATCATGCTTTACTGGCTTCATGATTTCATCTGCAATTGCCCTGCGCCGCGCGACCCTGGTTTGCGTGCAAAGTTCCCCTGCCTAAGGGATTCCCCTAGGCACAATCAGGTCCAACCTGATATTCCCGTTATCCAATAGCCATTAATGTGACGCCATTCTCATTGCTGAACGGAGTCAGGCTTTTGTGCGCGACCGCAGGACATCGGACCTACAGCCTTTCGGCCGATCCCACCCGTGCAATTGTTTGCGAGTTCACCTTCGCTGAACCGCACGGGCGTGTCGCCGTGCGTCCGTCCGCGGTCGACCTTGAGATCCAGCCGTTCGCCGTACGCGGTTTTCTTTCGCCTGACATGATGTTGTGGAGATAAGCATGCCGAACGATCGTAGGAACTGGAGTCAGCGTCTTCCCGAGCTTCTGATCGAGGCCGAGACGCTGCTGGCCAAGTCGGAGGAATGCCTGAGCCATCTGCAATTGATCAACAACGACAAGGACGCCATCGATTGCATGCTCAGCACCTTGCTGAAACTGTCGAACAAGGCCAATGCCCTGGCGCTGGAAGCCGTTTCGGAGTTTTCGCTGCATATCCATGGCTTGCTCAACCACGCGCAAAACAACATGGAGTTGCATGACCAGGCCCTGGACGCCCTGAAGGATTGCTTCACCCTGATGGCCTGGCAATTGGAACTGGTCGATCACACCACCGGCCAATTGAGCCTGGACAGCAGCGAGCAGACCTCGTTGATCGAAGCATTCGCTTTCCAGGTGGGCCAGAGCCCCGGCCAGGCATTGGCAGCGTCACGTCCGCTGGCGTTGGTATCCTACTCCCAGAAACAAGCCTGATACGATGATGCCGGCTCAATGCGGCGTGCCTGGTCCATGGCGCTTTCACCGGCCATGCCGAGCGCGACCAACGATAGGCGAAGTGGTACTATCCCCCGCGTCAGCCACTTCAAGACAGCGCCGTAAAAGCCGCCAACCGAAGCCGCCGTCGACCTGAAACGTTTACCCGACCCGGCCTGTCAGATGCGCTGACCGGCCTGCCCGCAGCGAACATTCATTGGCTCCATCCGCTATGTACGCCAGCCTCAAGTCATTCATCACCTGGCCTCCCTCTCGAGAAAACGCCCGTCGCTTCACATTACTACTGTGCATCTGCTCGGCCGTGGGCTGCCTGCTGGCCTACCTGTTCGCCCCTACGGTGCCGTTGAGCCTGCTGGTACTGAATGTGGCGGCCACGACCTGTGTCTGGATCCACCATCGGCTGTCGCGCAAATCCATCAGGTTTCAGCCTCAGGAGCTGGCCGACCGGTTGCTTGAGGTCCAGGAAAACGAGCGCCATCGTCTCAGCCGCGAATTGCACGACGACATCGGCCAGTTACTGACCGCGGCGAAACTGCAAGGCGAATGGCTCAAGCGGCGGACGCCGGAAGAATTGCAAGGCCAATGCGCGCTACTCTGTGAGACGCTGGACGAAACCCTAAACAAGGTCCGCGATGTATCGGCGATCCTCAACCCGCGGCAACTGACCAGCCTCGGACTGGAAGCCAGTCTGCGGGCGCACCTGCTCAAGACGCTGGCCAATGCTCCGGTGAAGTGGAGCCTCGATTGCCAACAGCGCATGGCAGGGATCCCGGAGGAAATGTCGGTCGCGGTGTTCCGGATCACCCAGGAAGCGGTCACCAACATCTTGCGTCATGCCCGGGCGACGAATCTGCTGGTACGCCTGCAACGCCTGCCTGACGGCCTGACCTTGCTGATCAGCGACGATGGCCAGGGGTTTGTCCCGGCCACCCACCCCGCTCGCGAAGGCCAACGGGGCATGGCCGGCATGTCGGAGCGGGTCGAACAATTGGGCGGCACCCTCAAGGTCATGAGCGAGGCCGGCAAAGGCACGCATATCGAAGCACGCTTTCCGTGGGCGCCGCGTGCCCTGGAGCGAGCCAGTAAGAATAAGGTTTTCCTTTGATTTGTAATTTGCTGCTGGTAGATGACCACTCCCTGATCAGGGCCGGCGTACGCGCGCTGGTCATGGATATACCGGGCTATGCCGTCATCGGCGAAGCCAGTGATGGCACGCAATTGGTCGACTTGGTCGAACGACTCAACCCCGATATCGTGCTGCTGGACATTTCCATGAAGGACACCTGCGGCCTGGACGCCTTGCAACAGCTCAAGCGGGTGCGCCCCCACAGCAAGGTGCTGATCCTGTCGATGCATACGGATCCGGCGCTGATCATGCAGGCGCTGGAGTCCGGAGCCCATGGCTACCTGCTCAAGGACACCACCGCCAATGAGCTGAAACATGCCTTGGAGGCGCTGCGCAACAACGAACGCTACCTGAGCCCGGCCATCGCCCATACTGTGATCAACCAAGCGCTGACCCGCGTCCAGAAGCTTCAGCCGGACCCTGCCCAGACCCATAACCTGACGGCACGCCAGCTGGAAATACTGCGGCTGATCGTGCGCGGCAAGTCCACCCGGGAAATAGCCAACGGCTTGAACCTGAGCATCAAGACCGTGGAAACCCACCGGGCGCAAATCATGAAGCGCCTGCAGATCCATGACGTGGCCGGCCTTGTGCTGTTCGCGGTGCGCGAACAGATCATCAGCCTGGACGATTGAGCGCCGTGGCGCCGCCCAACAGCGGCGAATCGGACCGCAGGTGCACGCGCAGTGCCTTTGGGTGGACAGTGAAACGCAGGGCGTCTATCTGCAACGGCTCGCCATCGAGATTGATATCCAGGCCTTGCGCGACCTTGATCTCCACCCACGGCAACCGCGCGCGGACAAACATGTTGTCGATGCCCAGGCCACCCGCCAGCAAGTCCTTTAACGTACTGACCACTTCCTGAGGCGCCGGCAGGATGCTGATGTCCAGCAAACCATCATCGACCAACGCCTCCGGGCAAAGCACATGGCCACCTCCCGCCTGCCGGCCATTGCCGATACCCAGCGCGAGCAGATCGCCCTGCCAGTGGAAATCGGGGCCCTGCAACTCACCATAGGCGGCACTCAGCTCACTGAATCGCGATAGGCCGGTGAACAGGTAAGCCGCGCCCCCCAGGACTTTCTTGAGGTCCTCGGAGGTGTTCGCCGTCACCTGGCTGCCAAAACCGCCGGTGGCCATGTTCAGGAAAATCCGTCCGCAGACTTCACCCACATCAACAGCCTGCGGCGCAACGTCGAGCAAATCCAGGGCCTGCACAGGCTCCAACGGCACACCGGCCGCCCGGGCGAAATCGTTGGCAGTGCCCAGCGGCAGCAGCACCAGGCTGGCATCGCTCGACTTGAGGACGATCGCTTCGACGACATCACGCAAGGTCCCGTCACCGCCACCGGCAATCAGTCGCGTATAACCGGCCTCCAGCGCCTCATCGACGCATCGCTGGGCATCACCGGCCTCCCAGGTCAACCGTACCGCCAGGTCCCAACCCTGCTCGCGCTTGAGCATCACTGCCGTGCGAACCTCTTCGTTGAGCGCTTGCTTGCCATGCAAAATCAACAGCGCCTTGCCTTTGCTCATCGTGGTCTCCGTCATTGGAAGGTTCAGGAAATGGGACCGCTCAATCGACTGAAAAAGCCCGGCGTACCTCAATTTATTAAAAAAAGCAGGAAAGCGTGCCCCGGGAGAAAGTCCGCAGGGCAGCTCGCTCGACCGGGATGCCTTAATTCGAAGAGTTTTCTTACAAGATCTGGCGAATCAGCTCAATTGACCCTTTAGCGGTATTAAGACAATTTGGCCTTCTGTTCTGCTGGAACGCTAAAAACCTCATCGCACAAGGAAGCACTTACCCATGGATGGATACGTCACGGCCCCCTGGGGTCGGTTCAGTCGTTCGAACAGTTATGACCAAGGGGATGAACCGTCCCATGCATAACCATGAATACAAGCTGTTGCCCCGGCAGCGCGCGTTCTTTGGAAGCGAGCGGGCCGATACTCAGAACGAATGCAAAAGTTGCAGTAATCCCGTTGGAGGAATTGATTTGGAACCGCGCGTCGTTGAATTGGAAACCCACCTCAAATACATCCGCAAAGACATGGATGAAATCCGCACCGACGTAAAGGTGATCCGCCACAGGCTGGCCTATTCGGCTGGCGCGGCAGCGGTGGTGCTCGGCCTGCTGGGCTGGATTGCGAACAATCGATTCGATCAGTTGGTGATGCTGCTCACACGATGAAGGTGAGGTGCATGAAGGCCCGAGCGTCCGACTCGGGCCGTAGAACACCCACCACAGTGCTAGCCCAGGACTTCGCTCAAGGGTATGAAGCCTACTTCATCGCCCTCCACCAGCGTTCGCCCCTCGAGCACTTCGACCAACCCTTCGGCCCAGGCCGCGCTACGCAGGACACCTGAGCTTTGATTCCGGTAGATGATCGCTCGCCCATTCTCCATGCGGCCTCGCAAGTATTCTCGGCGACTGCCCGCCTTCAGCCAGGCGAAACCGGCCGGCACCTTGAACTTGAGTGGCGCCACCTGCTGAACGCCCTGGCGTCTTAGCAGGTAGGGCCGTGCCAGCAGTGCGAACGTCACGAGGGTCGAGGCAGGGTTTCCAGGCAAGCCAATGACCGGCACACCACGGTAATGCCCGAACGTCAGCGGCTTACCCGGCTTGATGGCGAGTTTCCAAAGCGCCAACTCGCCATCCTCGCGCAAGGCGATCCCCAGGAAGTCCGCTTCCCCCACCGATACCCCACCCGTGGACAGGATCAGATCGACATCCGACAACTGTGTCAGGCGCTCGCGGGTGGCCGATAAATCATCAGGCAGGATACCGGCGTCAACCACCTCACAACCCATGCGTTGCAGCCAGCCACACAGCAGCACGCGGTTGCTGTTATAGATCTGACCCGGGCCCAGCGCCTGACCGGGTTCGACCAACTCATCCCCCGTGGACAGGACTGCGACGCGAACCTTGCGCACCACTTCCAGCGATGCACAACCCAAGGAGGCCGCCAGCCCCAGCTCGATCGGGCCCAGGCGAGTGCCGGCAGAGAGAACCTGCTCCCCGACGGTGGTCTCCTGTCCTTGAGGGCGAATGTTCTGTCCGCTGACCATAGGCTCGGTAAACCGCACCCGCTGGTCGTCTTCAACCACGGCATTTTCCTGCATCTCGACGCAGTCGGCGCCCGCAGGGACTGGCGCCCCGGTGAAGATTCGCGCACACGTGCCAACGGCCAGCGGCTGTGGGGCCTGCCCGGCAAAAATCCGCTGGCTGACCTTCAACGGCTCGCCATTCCAGTCAGCCAGCCGCAAAGCGTAACCGTCCATGGCGCTGTTGGGCCATGGCGGCAAATCCAGGGTCGACACCAGATCCTCGGCGAGCACTCGCCCTAGCGCCGCGGCCAAAGGCAAATGCTCGCGCTGGACAATCGGCGTGGCCGCCGCCATCTCGAGCAATCGCTCCAACGCGACCTCAACGGCCATCAAGGCACTGGCCTTGCCCGGTTTACCCACGGGATTCACAAGGCGCAGCCTGTTTCAAATGAGCCACGAAGTTGCACGGTCGATGCCGCACATCCAACTGTTCGGCCAGGATGCCATCCCATCCGGTACGCACCGCGTTAGTCGAACCCGGCAGGCAACACACCAGCGTGCCATTGGCCAGGCCTGCCAGCGCGCGGGACTGCACGGTGGAAGTGCCGATGTCGGCCACGGATATCTGTCGGAACAACTCGCCAAAGCCATCGACCAGCTTGTCCAGCAGGCACGTGACGGCTTCCGGCGTGCTGTCACGTTCCGTGAAACCGGTGCCGCCGGTGATCAGCACCACCTGCACCACGTCCTCGGCAATCCAGGTCGCGACTTGCGCCCGGATCTTGTACAAATCATCTTTGAGCAGGACCCGCGCCGCCAGGTTGTGGCCGGCCGCCGTGAGCCGATCGACGAAGACCTGGCCGGACGTATCGGTTTCCAGGGTACGGGTATCACTGACAGTCAGCACCGCGATATTGAGCGGTACGAAAGGTACATCAGCCTTGGCTTTCATAGGCTCGTCCAGTTGTGAAGGAAACAGCCCGGTGTTATATCACAGCGCTTCATTTTTTCGCCCGTGCGGAGACACGCCATGACCTCGAATACGTCACTGCCACCCTGCTCCATCCTGCTCTTGGCGGGCGGACGCGGACAACGCATGGGCGGCCAGGACAAAGGCCTCGTGCTGTGGCAGGGTGAACCGCTGATTGCCCATATCCATCGACAGACCCGCGCCATGAGCGATGACCTGATCATTTCCTGCAACCGCAACCCGCAACTTTATGCGATGTATGCCGATCAGTTGGTGCATGACGAGGAAGGCGACTTTCCCGGGCCGCTGGCGGGCATCCGGGCAGGCCTGAAGGCTGCGAGGCATCCGTATTTGCTGGTGCTGCCATGCGACGTACCGCAAATCGACGCGAGCTTGCTCGACAACATGCGCAAGACGGCCAGCCAGCACCCCGACAAGCCGCTTATGGTGCGGCACGGCGAGCACTGGGAGCCGCTGCTGTGTGTCATCCCGTTGGCCCTGGCGCCAAGCTTCGAACGCGCCTGGAGCGAAGGCGAACGCAGCCCCGGCCGTATCATGCGCGCACTGCACGCCGTTGCACTGCAATGCCCAGCCGACGATCCCCGCCTGGCAAACCTGAACACGCCGGAGTTACTGGCCCGACACCAAGGCGTGTCAGATTGACACTAGCCAGGAACTTGCACGCGATGTATACGTCTGAAGGTCAGTAACTTGAAGAATTCATTTCGGAGAAACACCATGACACAACGGACCCTCGCCACGTTCATGCTCGCTCTGGGCCTCGCCACCCTAGCCGGGTGCGCTTCGCCAACAGTGATCACCTTGAATGACGGTCGCGAAATCCAGGCCGTCGACACCCCACATTACGATGAAGAAAGCGGCTTCTACGAATTCGAGCAACTGGATGGCAAGCAGACTCGCGTGAACAAAGATCAGGTTCGTACCGTTAAGGATTTGTAATCTGTAACGCTGCTGCCCTAAGTCGCTAGAAAAAACGGCGCTTCCTGAAGAGGGGAGCGCCGTTTTTTTTGGCTTGGTTTTGGGTGTATATCCGTTTTTTTGGTAACGGATATACACACCATACCCTGAACAAAAAACTACCACCGCAACACAATATCACTCTCGAACATCCGCTCCTGACCAGTAACCGGATCAACAAAACGCAACCCTTGAGCCAGCAGCTTCAAAGGATTCGAGTAATCATCCTCAACATCCCGAAGTACATCAGGATAAAACGGATCATTGCAGATCCCCGCCCCAAGGGCATTCATGTGAACCCGCAACTGATGCTTCTTACCCGTAACCGGATACAAGCCATAGCGCCACAACTCGCCGTTTCTTTCCAGCACTTCGATGGCCGTTTCGGTATTGGGCTCGCCGGGCCCTTCCTGCATTCGGAAGAACGGTTCGCCATCGATCATCCGGCTTTTATGCACCCGCGGAAAGGTCAGCCCAGGCAACGCACGGGCAATGGCCTGGTAGCGTTTTTCGATCTGCCGCGTCGGGAATAACGACTGATACGCCGAGCGGGTGTTCGGGTTGGCCGAAAACAACACCAGCCCGGCTGTGTGCCGGTCGATGCGGTGCAGGGGCACCAGATGAGGATTGTCCAGCCGCCGGATCAGCCGTCGCAACAAGGTTTGCTCGACGTATTCGCCCGCTGGGGTGACGGGCAGAAAATGCGGTTTGTCTGCCACCACCAGGTGCTCATCGGCATACAGGATCGACTCCACCACCGGAATCGGCTTCTCGTCGGGCACCTCACGGAAGTAGTGGATGCGCAGGCCTTCGCGGTATGGCAAGTCGACCTGGATGGCCTTGCCCTCCCCGTCCAATACTCGGCCCCGAGCGATCCGGTCCAGCCACTGCTCGCGACTGATGGCACTGAAATGCTCGCACAGGCACTCCAGCACCGTTTGCCAGGAACCGGGCGGCAGGTACAGCGTACTGGCCTGATGATGAGCGGCGGAAAACGATGAACCGGACATTGGAAACTCTTAGGCATTTTTGCAGGGCGGTATTATCCGACAGTCACACCAGCCAGCCCAGCGATGATTGCTTCACGCCGTGACTGACGTCGGATCTGCCGCCGCTTCGGTGAACTCTTTCAACCAGCGCAGCACTTCCACCGCTTCCCAGCGACCCGGATCGTACAGCGCGTACAACAGGCCCTGGTAACCCACCACATCCAACTGCTTGTGATAGCCGGCACGCTGGAACAACGCTTCGATCTCGGCGAAACAGGTGTTGAAATGCAGTTTATTGAAGGGGGTCTTGGCTTCGGTAACCAAGCCATCCAGGCGCAGCTCCAGGACTGCCTCGCGCACAACGTCCGCGGACATCCTGTTCACGCTGCTTTTCAGTTGTTCGACATTGACCAAGGGGAGCACTCCAGATAGCTGTATACCCATACAGTAACCGAAGCATACTATTTTCGCCAACCGCAGTATCAGAAACCGACGGACGAACCGCTTAGCGGAGAAAGGTCACGATCTGTTCGGCATCGAAAGGCCAGTCCAGCTCCGCAGCCGTATCGATCCTGCGCAGGACCGGGATGCGTAACCCATAAGCGTCGAATAAAGCCTCACTCTCGGCGATGTCCACCAGTTCCACCAACAATCCATGTTCGACGAAAGGCATCAACATCCCTTCGGCAACTTCGCATAGATGACACCCCAGGGTGCCGAACAACTGGCATTCAGGAAGCATGGCGGGTAGACCCAAAAAAGATAGACGGTCATTCTAGGCCTGACCCGGGAAACCGTCGAGTCGCTGGCTCGCTTCACGGTGTTTCGGTAAAACGCTGATGCAAATCACTGAACGCCAATGCTTTTCCAGCGACGCTTGTGGCGTTTTTCCCTCTACGCTGTGCGTTGTAGCCTTGAAACGGAGTTCCCCTTGTTTGCCAACCTGCTGATCATCCTTGCCTCGTCCCTGGTGGTCATCGCCCTCTTCAGACGGCTGCGCCTGCCGCCCGTACTGGGTTATCTCTGTGTCGGGCTGGCGGTCGGGCCTACCGCGCTTGACTGGGTGAACGACAGCGAAGAACTGCCAGACCTGGCCGAGCTCGGGGTGGTGTTCCTGCTGTTCTCGTTGGGGCTGGAGTTTTCCCTGTCGAAAATGCTCGAACTGCGTCGGGTCGTGTTCGGCCTCGGCAGCCTGCAAGTGCTGTGCTCGGGAGCGGTTCTGGCGGGATTGCTGGCATTGGGTGGCGCGCCTGTGATCGCCGCATTGTTGCTCGGTGCCGGGCTGGCCTTGTCCTCCACTGCCATCGTCAGCAAGGAATTGAGCAGCCTGGGAGAAATCTTCAGCAGCCACGGCCAAAACGCCATCGGGGTGCTGTTGTTCCAGGACGTTATCGCAGTGCTGTTGTTGACCCTGGTGCCGGTATTCGCTGGCAGCAGTGAGCACTCGTGGTATTGGGCACTGCCCTTGACCCTGGGCAAGACCCTGGTTTTATTTGGTGGCCTGCTGCTGGCCAGCCGGCTGCTGTTGCCGCGGCTATTCCATGAAGTGGCGGCGTCCCGGTCCGCAGAGCTGTTCGTGCTGCTGGCCCTGGTGATCGTGTTGCTGACGGCATGGCTGACCCACCTGCTCGGCTTGTCGCCGGCCCTGGGGGCTTTCCTGGCGGGCATGCTGCTGGGGGAAAGCCACTACCGGCACCAGATCGAAGCCGACATACGCCCGTTCCGCGACATCCTGCTGGGGCTGTTCTTCGTCAGCATCGGCATGCTGATCGACTTGCAGCTGTTCCTCGACGACGGCTTGCTGATCCTGGGGCTGACCCTCGGCTTGATGCTCATCAAGGGCTGCGTGGTCGCCGTCCTGGTGAAATGGCGCGGCAGCGACGTTGAAACCGCCTGGCGCAGTGGCCTGGCGCTGGCCCAGGGCGGTGAATTCTGCTTTGCCCTGATGGCCCTGATGCAGCAGAACCGCCTCATGCCCGCCGACATCAGCGGCCTGCTGCTGGCCGCGACGTTCTGCTCGATGCTACTGACCCCGCTATTGCTGCGCGCCGCGCCACGCATCGCCGCGCGCCTGCATCGCAAACCCAACGAAGAGGCGCAACTGGACCAGATCAGCGCACTCAACGCCGGCTTGTCGGGCCATGTGGTCATTTGCGGCTACGGGCGCGTCGGCCAATCCATCGGGCGGTTTCTGCGCCGCGAAGGCCAGGCATTCGTCGCCCTGGATGACGACCCGGTGATCATCCAGGAAGCCACTGTTGGGGAAAACTGCGTGCATTACGGGGATTCGCGCAGAGGCGACCTGCTTGCGGCCGTTGGCTTGAGCCGCGCCAGGCTGCTGGTGATCGCGGTGGACAAGACCGACATCGCCATCACCGTGCTCAAGGCGGCCCGACAAGTCAATCATCGGGTACCGATCCTGGTGCGCACCCGTGACGACAGCCAGTTGGCCGAATTGCAAGCTGCCGGGGCCAGCGAAGTGGTCCCGGAGCTGCTGGAGTCGAGCCTGATGCTGGCCTCCCACGCCCTGATCATGCTCGGCCTGCCCGAACAGCAGGTCCGGCATCATGTGGATCAGGTCCGTCACGACCGCTATCGCCTGCTCCATGGGTTTTATCCTGGCAACCAGGACAAGGAGCCTTAGTGCGACGCTCAGTCCTGGCTGACCGCGCCGATCTTGTGAATCGACAGGTCGGCGCCGTAATACTCTTCTTCCTGGGTCAGGCGCAGCCCCAGCACGGCCTTGATCACGCCATAGACCGCAAACCCGCCGGCCAGGGCGACGACAACGCCCAGCGCCGTGCCGATCAACTGGCTGATCAGGCTGACCCCACCCAGGCCGCCCAAGGCATTCTGCCCAAAGATGCCACAGGCAACGCCGCCCCAGACCCCGCACAGCCCGTGCAACGGCCAGACGCCGAGCACATCGTCGATCTTCCACTTGCCCTGGGCCGCCGTGAAGCACCAGACAAACAAGGCACCAGCAATGGCACCGGTGGCCAGGGCACCGACCGGGTGCATCAGGTCGGAACCGGCACAGACCGCCACCAACCCGGCCAGCGGGCCGTTATGCAGGAAGCCCGGGTCATTGCGTCCGACAATCAATGCCGCCACGGTACCGCCCACCATGGCCATCAACGAATTGACCGCTACCAGGCCGCTCACCCTGGGCAAGGTCTGGGCACTCATCACGTTGAAGCCGAACCAGCCGACAATCAGGATCCACGAACCCAGGGCCAGGAACGGAATGCTCGAGGGCGCGAACGCCACCAGGCGTCCGTCCCGGTAGCGGCCGTTACGCGGGCCGAGCAAGAGTACGGCAGCCAGCGCCAGCCAGCCGCCCATGGCATGCACCACCACGGAGCCGGCGAAGTCATGGAAACTGGCGCCAAATTGGGCTTGCAACCAGGCCTGCAGGCCAAAATTACCGTTCCAGACCACGCCTTCGAAAAATGGATAGACAAACGCCACGATCAGCACCGTGGCGCACAACTGCGGTGCGAACCGCGCACGTTCGGCAATACCACCGGAAATGATGGCCGGGATCGCGGCGGCAAAGGTCAGCAGGAAGAAGAACTTCACCAGGCTGTATCCGTGATCGGCGCTGAGCACCGCCGCCGGTTGCAGAAAGGTCACACCGTAGGCAATCCAATAGCCTATAAAGAAATAGGCCAGGGTCGAGACAGCAAAATCGCTGAGGATTTTCGACAGCGCATTGACCTGATTCTTTTGCCGGACCGTTCCCACTTCAAGAAACGCAAAGCCGGCATGCATGGCCAGGACCATGACTGCGCCGAGCAGGATGAACAGCGTGTTGGAGCTGTGGACCAGACTGTCCACGGCACTTTGCATATTTTCCATGGTATTGGCAGACCTGAAAAAGTTGAAAAAAGCACCAAACCGGTTCGCTTGCCTCGCGAACGCACCAAGTTGAAACGACTCATTGGCCGGACACAGGCCGATGAACCGCTTTGGTGCGCAAGAACGGTCAAAACGAAATCCCGCTTGGAGGTGCTTCGCGGTTTTTAATTATTTGGGTCAAGGTTTTTCGGGCTTTCGCCCAGCTTCAGCGCACTGGCGCAAGCTGATGCACCAGTACATGGCAAAATCCTGAGCAAAAGTTGTACCAGTCACTTGTACTGAACCTTCCAGCAAGGCTCATACTCGAACGTCTCAGACGTCACTTACGGAGATCCACCGATGGCCAGAACCCAGGCAAAGACAGCTCAAGAGATCCTGATCGAAGACTTCCAGACGCTGGTCAGCGACACGGAACGCTTGCTCGATCACACCGCGACGCTGGCAGGCGACCAGGCCGATGCACTGCGCAGCCAGATTCACGAAACCCTCCTGCGCGCCCGCGAAACGCTCAAGCTGACGGAAGATTCCATGCGCGAACGTGGCCAGGCTGCGGTGGTCGCCACCGAGGAATATGTACAGGCCAACCCTTGGCAATCCGTGGGCATTGCCGCCGGCGTTGGTTTTCTGATTGGTCTGCTGGCGACACGGCGCTGATGATGGGTATCAATGAATCCGGCTCGTCCGAAGAGGGCACGCAACCTACTGCACGCCGCCTGGGCGCGGCGTTTCTTGGTTTGCTGCATAGCCACGTCGAATTGTTCGGCATGGAGTTGCAGGAACAGAAGGCACGTACCGTCAGCCTCCTGCTGTTCGCAGGCCTTGCGCTGGTGTTCGGCTTGCTGCTGTTGGTCGGGCTTTCGGCACTGGTACTGATCCTGGTATGGGACAGCTATCGTCTGGCGGGCATCATCGGCCTGTGCCTGTTCTATCTGCTGGCGGCGCTGTTCTGCGGCCTTCGGCTCAAGGCAGCGATCTACGACGAGTCCTCCCCTTTCAACGCCACCCTCGAAGAACTGGCCAACGACCGGGAGCGCCTGCTGCCATGAGCCTGCCTGATATCCCTCAAGCCCGAACCCGACAGGAAATGCGCAAGGCGCTGGTGCGCCTGCGCATGGAAATGCACCGCCAGGAAATTCGTCAGGAAACGCGCCAGTTGCTGCAGCCCTTGCAACGGGTGCGCGGCTTGACGCAAAGCTGGCACGAAGGCTTCGGCATCAAGCACGCGCCACTGTGGGGCGTGGCGGCGGTGTCGCTGCTCGGTTTCCTCACCGGCAAACGGACCCGCACGGGTGGCGGCGGTGGCTTGACTGGCCTGATCCGCCTGGCAACGACATTGCTACCATTGATCAAGTTGGCCAACAGCGTGCGCAAACCTTGAGAGCCTGCCCCCCGCGGGCCTGCATCGCAGTAGCTGTGTAGGAGCTGTGTAGGAGCTGTCGAGTGCAACGAGACTGCGATCTTGTCCCAACCAATTGAATCGTGAGCGAAAGAAAAGATCGCAATCTCCTACCTCCATAAGCCTTGCAGGGCAACCCACGAACCGGGAAGCTAGGGCATCGACATCATCAAACGGAGCAACCAGCCTTGGATTGGCACACCCTGCTGACTCGCGAACGCCTCGGAAAACCGCTGCACAGTCCGCAAGAGCTGGGCCGCAGTCCGTTCCACAAGGACCACGACCGGATCATCTTTTCCGGCGCCTTCCGCCGCCTCGGACGCAAGACACAAGTGCATCCGGTTTCCAGCAACGACCACATCCATACGCGCCTGACCCATTCGCTGGAAGTCAGCTGCGTCGGGCGTTCCTTGGGTATGCGCGTGGGAGAAACCATCCGCAACGCCCTGCCTGACTGGTGTGAACCAAGCGACCTGGGCATGGTGGTGCAATCGGCCTGCCTGGCCCACGACATTGGCAACCCGCCGTTCGGTCACTCGGGCGAGGATGCTATCCGCTATTGGTTCCAGCAGGCCGCCGGCCGAGGTTGGCTTGATGCAATGAGCGAAGCCGAGCGCAACGACTTCCTCAATTTCGAAGGCAACGCCCAAGGATTCCGCGTCCTCACCCAGCTTGAATACCATCAGTTCGACGGCGGGACGCGGCTGACCTATGCCACCCTCGGCACCTATCTGAAATACCCCTGGACCGCCCGCCACGCGGACTCGCTGGGCTACAAGAAGCACAAGTTCGGTTGCTACCAGAGCGAACTGCCGCTGTTGGAGCAGATCGCCCACAAGCTCGGTTTGCCACAGATCGAGGATCAACGCTGGGCCAGGCATCCCTTGGTGTACCTGATGGAAGCCGCCGATGACATCTGCTACGCACTGATCGACCTGGAAGATGGCGTGGAGATGGATCTCCTGGAATACCCCCAGGTGGAGTCGCTGCTCCTGGACCTGGTGGGCGACGATCTTCCGGACACTTACCGGCAGTTGGGGCCGCTGGACTCGCGACGGCGCAAACTGGCGATCCTGCGCGGCAAGGCCATCGAACACCTGACCAACGCCGCCGCCCAGGCGTTTGTTGAACAGCAGGAAGCATTGCTTGCCGGCACATTGCCCGGGGATCTGGTGGAGCATATGCACGGCCCGGCAAAACGCTGTGTGTTGAATGCCAAGGACATGGCGCGCCGGAAAATTTTCCAGGACAAGCGCAAGACCTTGCATGAAATCGGTGCCTACACCACCCTGGAAATCCTGCTCAACGGTTTTTGCGGAGCCGCCCTCGAACAGCACGGTGGCCGCACGCCTTCGTTCAAGAATCGCCGCATTCTCGACTTGCTGGGGAACAACGCGCCGGATCCCAACGGTCCTTTGCATGGCGCTTTCCTGCGAATGATTGACTTCATCGCCGGGATGACTGACAGCTACGCCAGCGAAATGGCCCAGGAGATGACCGGCCGCACGCGCCAATGAGCGATGTGGGATCTGCCAGGCAAAAACCTGTGCGGGCTTGCTCGCGAAAGCGGCGGGTCAGGCTGCGGCGATGTTGAAGAAGCTGCGCCTTCGCGAACAAGCCCGCTCCCACAAGGTTCAGCGTGCAAGTTTCCCACCGTGAAACTTGCACGCAATATTGAACAACACACCGACCCACTTGTTTGCATAAACATCCACCGCAAGAAATATCCTTTCACAAACGGTCAGCAATCCTCCCGTCCTATTTCATCCGCCTACTAAAAACCCGATTACATCGTAATATCTTGCCTCTTTTTTTGTAGGAAACTTCTGAAATTGAAGTTGCATGCCTGTCTCTTCGTACGGCCCTGGTTGCAAGTGGGCTAAGGTGCGCGCTTTATTCAAGTTCGCAGGGTAATTTATTCATGAACTCCGTTTTCATTGTCGACGATCATCCGGTTATCCGCCTTGCCGTTCGCATGCTTCTGGAACATGAGGGGTACAAGGTCGTAGGAGAAACTGACAACGGCGTCGATGCGATGCAAATGGTGCGCGAATGCATGCCAGACCTGGTTATCCTGGACATCAGCATTCCCAAACTCGACGGCCTGGAAATCCTCTCGCGTTTCAACGCCATGACCACTCCGCTCAAGACGCTGGTGCTCACGGCCCAGTCGCCGACGCTTTTCGGCATTCGATGCATGCAGTCCGGGGCCTCTGGTTACGTGTGTAAACAGGAAGACCTCAGCGAACTTGTCAGCGCAATCAAAGCGGTATTGTCCGGCTATAACTATTTTCCCAGCCAGGCGTTGAATCCGGTACGCCCGGATGACCCACGCAGTATCGAGCTGGACCTTTTCAAAAGTGTCAATGATCGGGAACTGATGGTGCTGCAACTTTTTGCCCAAGGCCGTACCAACAAGGAAATAGCCAAGGGGATGTTTCTAAGCAACAAGACCGTCAGTACTTATAAGAAACGGCTGATGCAGAAACTCAAGGTCAAGTCGCTGGTCGAGCTGATTGAAATGGCGAAGCGCAACGCGCTGGTGTGAGAAAAAAGGATGCTCAGACGCATAATCGAATGTCTGCTGCTGATCAGCGCAGCGTTATATACAGGAGTGCTCACGGCAGCAGCGGATGCGCCCGAGCGATATACGCTGCTGGGCCGTTCGTCCGTTGCCCATACCGAGGTCAAGCTGGATGGCGTTCACCGCGCCTGGCTACAGGATCGGCAGGCGCTGGTCCTGGGAACTTCCGCCCCGGATTACCCGCCCTTCGATCTCTCCACCAGCGGACGCGACTACGAAGGCCTGACTGCCGATTATGCCAACATCATCGCCAAGGCCACGGGGCTGCCCATAACAGTGCTGCGCTTCGGTTCCCGCGAGGCTGCCATCGCCGCACTCAAGGATGGGCAAATCGATATGCTTGGCACCGCCAACGGTTTCGAAGCCCGCAACCCCGACATTGTGCTGTCGACGCCCTATGCAGTGGACCAACCCGTTCTCGTCACCCGAACGAATGAAAGCCGATCCCTGACTGACGATCTCGAGGGGCTGCGGCTGAGCATGGTCTACCACTACCTGCCGCTACGGGAAATTGAAAAACTCTACCCCAAGGCACTCATCACCACCTACCCGTCCTACCAGAATGCCATCAACGCCGTGGCCTTCGGCCAGGCCGACGTATTTCTCGGCGATACCCTTTCCACCCACTACATGATCAACAAGGGCTATTTGAGCAATATCCGCATGGCCAACTTTGGCAAACACGAATCCCATGGGTTCGGTTTCGCCGTACGACGTAGCGATACCCGCCTGTTGGAAGTCATCAACGCTACGCTGAACCAGGTCTCCATTGCTGAGCAAGCCGCCATCTCCAAACGCTGGAGTGCAGGCAGCGACTTGTACCTCACGGACCACAGGATACAACTGACCGACCGTGAGCAACGCTGGCTGGCGAGGCATCCGGTGGTCCGGGTGGTGGTGAACGAAACCTCCGCGCCGTTCACCTTCTTCGATGCGGACGGTGATTTTCGCGGCATAAGTGCCGACCTGCTGGAACTGATCCGGCTGCGCACCGGCCTGCGCCTGGACATCCAGCGCCGTCAGAACGATAGCGAAATGATTACTGCGGTCCTGAACGATCAAGCCGACATGATCGCCGCACTTTTGCCCAGCAGTGAACGACAACTCCAGTTGAAGTTCAGCCGCCCCTACATCGACAGCTCGTTCGTCCTGCTGACCCGCAAACAGTCCGACACGCCCACGACACTCGATCAGTTCGGCCACGCCAGCCTGGCAATCGCCAAAGGCAACCCGGTCATTGAATGGCTACGCAGCCAGTACCCGGACATTAGAATCATCGAAACGGACGGCCCCTTGCTCGCCGTGGAAATGCTCGCCCACGGTCAAGTCGACGGCAGCGTCAACTCACAGGTGATGGCCAACTATTTCATCTCTTCCTATGCGTGGCGCGACAGGTTGCAAATCAGCAGCACGGTGGGCACCCAACAGGCCATGTTCGCGCTGGCCACGGCAAAAAACGCCACCGAGTTGAACGCCATCCTCGACAAAGCCCTGACCAGCATCGACCCCGACGAGCTGGGGGTGATCAACAACCGCTGGCGCGGTTACGTCTCACCCTCGGAACACACCTGGCGCACTTATAACCGCCTGTTCCTCCAGATCGTCGCGGGCGTTGGCCTGTTGCTGCTGTTTTCCCTGGCGTGGAACGCCTACATGCAGCGCCAGATCAGGCAACGTCAACGGGCAGAACTGGCCCTCAATGATCAGCTCGAATTCATGCATTCACTGGTCAACGGCACCCCCCACCCCATCTACGTGAGGGATCGCAACGGCATCCTGCAAAGCTGCAACGACAGTTACCTGCAAGCGTTCGGCGTAAAACACGAGGACGTCATTGGCAAGAACCTGATGCCAGGTTCCATGAGCAACGCCTTCGAAGCGCAGGAGTACCAGGCAGATTACCAACGTGTCATGGCCGAAGGCACCGCCCTGATCATGGATCGCCCCCTGCACATCGGGGGCAGGAAGCTGACGATCTATCACTGGATCCTGCCCTACCGAAACTCCGCTGCCGAAGTGCAAGGCATCATCGGCGGCTGGATCGACATCAGTGAACGGCGCCAGCTGTTCGAGGAACTGCGCGCGTCCAAGCAACAGGCCGATGACGCAAACCGCGCCAAAAGCACGTTCCTGGCAACCATGAGCCATGAAATCCGTACGCCCATGAACGCGGTGATCGGCATGCTGGAGCTGGCCCTGAAACATGCTGACAAAGGCCACGTGGACCGCTCGACCATTGAAGTCGCGTACGAGTCGGCCTCCGGTATGCTCGAACTGATTGGCGACATCCTGGACATCGCCCGCATCGAATCCGGCCATCTGAGCCTGGCCCCCGAACGAGTCGATCTCAGGGCCCTGTTGCAATCGGTCATACGGGTATTCGAGGGCGTGGCCCGGCAGAAAAACCTGGCGTTGTCCTTGCAGTTCGATGATGCCGAGGGCAGCCCTGACGTGTTGATGGACCCGTTGCGATTCAAACAGGTGCTGTCGAACCTGATCAGCAATGCCCTCAAATTTACCGAGCAGGGTCAGGTCGTGATCAAGGTCCGGCTGTCTCCAGCCGACCGGGACCACGTCCTGCAAATGCACCTGGAGGTCAACGACAGCGGCATCGGTATTGGCCCTGCGGACCTGCAACGTTTGTTCGAGCCTTTTGCCCAGGTCGATAACACCAGCCGGGTGGCCCGCAACGGCGCGGGGTTGGGGCTGGTGATCAGTCGCAACCTGTGCCAAGCGATGGGCGGCAGCCTGCACATGAGCAGCCAACCTGGCGTCGGCACCCAGGTCCAGGTCCGCCTGCAACTGACCGTCCTGTCGACAGCGCCGGTCAGCCCCTCACCTGAACCGGTCATCGAAACGGCCCAGTCCACCCTGAACGTCCTGATCGTGGACGATCATCCCGCCAACCGCCTGTTGATGTCGCAGCAATTGGAATACCTGGGCCATCATTACCAGGTCGCCCACGATGGTGCCCACGGGCTCGAGGTCTGGCAAAAAAACCACTTCGATCTGGTCATCGCCGATTGCAACATGCCCATCATGAGCGGCTACGAACTGGCCCGCTCGATTCGTCGCGACGAGTCCGAGCAGCAACGGCCACCCTGTACCCTCCTGGGGTTTACCGCCAATGCACAACCGGAGGAAAAACAACGCTGCCAGGACGCTGGGATGGATGACTGCCTGTTCAAGCCCATCAGCCTGAGCGCCTTGAGCCAATGGATCAAGACCGTCAAACCCACCGGCCGCCCGGCGGTTTTCAGCGTCCAAAGCCTGCAGGCGTTGACCGGCGGCGACCCTTCGTCCAACCGGCGCCTGCTGGCTGAATTACTCAGCAGCAGCCGCTCGGACCGCCAGGAGTTGCTCGACGTTGCCCACGGCGCAAACCGGCAAGCGCTGAGCGAAATGGCGCACAAGATAAAAGGCGTCGCCCGCATCGTCCAGGCGACCGCGCTGATCCAGCGGTGCGAGGCGTTGGAGCACGCTTGTCACCAGCCGCAGACACCTGAGCGAATCAAAGATTGCATCGACGCTCTCGACCGCGCCATGCGCGAACTGGAGCGGGCCCTCGAAACGGAGATCGCCAAGGCAAAATAATCCAGCGTTTACTATGCTATTCGCTCAGCAGTGCGTACCTGGGAGGGTTCTCGAGCGGTTTTCCCTGCACGCGGCAACACCCATCGAGAACGCCCCCTGACACTTGGAGTGACTGCAATGCCCAGCGCACCGCGTCCGGAAAAACGCCGGTTTCCCCTGCACGTCCACATCAGCGTGATGTTTACCCTGCTTCTGTTGCTGACCGGGGTGGTGCTGGGGATTTTCAATTACCGGCAAACCACGCAGATCATCCTGTCCAGCAGTGAAAAACTGTTCAATCGTATTGAACAGGATGTGCGCCTGGATCTATACGACACCTACGAACCCATCCGCCACCTGTTGAGCCTGCTGGCCGACTATCCAGCGACGCGCACGCCCCGGATGGCGCAACGCCTGGCCCTGCTCGTGCCCTTCAGCCAGGCACTGCGGGACAACCCGAACCTGGCGTCGTTGTACCTGGGCGATCATCACGGCAACTTCCTGATGGTCCGGCCATTGCGCACCGCAGCCCTGAAAGCCGCCCTGCAAGCACCGACCGAGGCGGCCTATCAGGTCTGGACGGTTGAGCGGGCCACCGAGCAAGGCCCGGTTCATTCCCAATCGCTGTTCTACGACGAGACGCTGACGCTCATCGGGCGCCGGGACATTGCCGACGAGACCTACGATCCGCGCAGCCGCAGCTGGTTTCGCAGCGCCGCCGACAGCACCGAACAGATCACCACCGAGCCCTACGTTTTTTTCTCCACCCATAACGTCGGCACCACCCTCGCCCGACGCAGTGGCGAGCAGGCTGTCATCGGCGCCGACCTGACCCTGGCGGCCCTGTCCCAGACCCTGGCCAAGCACAAGGTGACCACCGGCACCGAAATCGTCCTGCTCGATCCCACGGGCAACGCAGTGGGCTATCCCGACAGCAGCCGGCTGCTCGCCGACGCCCAGTCGGCACGCCTGATCAAGGCCCGCGACCTCAGCCCGGCCATCGCCGCCGCGCTCGACGACAACACCGACACCACGCGCCTGGAAGCGGCTGGACGCCAGTGGATCGTTTCTCGCAGCCACATGCAGGAAGGCGGGCCCCAGGGCCTGGAACTGGCGTTGCTGGTCCCTGAAGATGAGCTGCTGGACAATGCCTATCGCATGCGCTGGCAAGGCGCGCTCATCACCCTCGCCACCCTGCTTCTGTGCCTGCCCCTGGGTTGGCTGACGTCCCGGATCCTGGTCAAGCCTTTGCGCGAACTGGTGCAGGAGGCCGATGCCATTCGCAGCTTTGACTTCAACTACCCGGTGTCCCGTCGCTCCCCGGTACTGGAGGTCGACCAGTTGAGCGTATCGATGGCGCGCATGAAAGAGACCTTGGCGAGTTTCTTTGAAATCACCGCCAGCCTGCGCGCCGAAACCCGCTTCGCCCCGTTGCTGGAGCGGGTGTTATTTGAAACCGTGAAGATCGGCCAGGCCCAGGCCGGCCTGATCTACCTGCGCGAGAACGACGACAATCGGGTCAAGCCGTATGGGCTGGTAATCGATGGGACGCCCAGGGACCTCGACGCCTTCAAGCTGCGCACTCATGAGCTCCAGACTGGCGACAGCCCGCAATGGCTCCAGCAACTGGCCACCTCGGACAACCTCGTGGCCTCCCTGGGCTTCGAGCAGGCTGGCGATCTGCAGGGCGTCCTGCAGGCACTGGACTCGCCGCGGGTCCACTTGATCGGTATTCGCCTGCGCAATCGCCACCAGGAAACCGTCGGCGTACTGGTCCTGCTGATCACCGACAGCGGCACCGAAGCGGATCTGGAAAAACTGCAGCCCGACCGCATCGCCTTCCTGCAGGCCGTGTCCGGTGTCGCCGCCGTGAGCATCGAGGGCCAGCGTCTGCAAGCCAGGCAAAAGCAGTTGCTGGACGCCTTCATCCAATTGCTGGCCGGCGCGATCGATGCCAAGAGCCCCTACACCGGCGGCCATTGCCAGCGGGTGCCGGTCCTGACCCTGATGCTCGCCCAGGCCGCCGCTGCCAGCCAGGCACCGGCATTCGACGCCTATCGGCCAACGGAGGATGAATGGGAAGCCCTGCACATCGCCGCCTGGCTGCACGATTGCGGCAAGGTCACCACCCCCGAATACGTGGTCGATAAAGCCACCAAATTGGAAACCCTGAACGACCGGATCCATGAGATACGTACCCGCTTCGAGGTGCTCAAGCGCGACGCCTGGGTCGATTACTGGCAGGCCGTGGCCAGCGGCGGCGAGCCGTCATCCCTGGCGCAGCGGCGCGACGCGACACTGACGGCCCTGGATGACGACTTTGCTTTCGTCGCCCGCTGCAACCTGGGCTCCGAAGCCATGGCCGAGGCCGATCTGCAACGCCTGCAACAGATCGCCCAACGCCCGTGGACCCGGACCCTCGATGATCGTCTGGGGGTTTCCTGGGAAGAGAACCGTCGCCAGGGTCGCACGCCCAAACCGACCCTACCGGTCACTGAACCGCTGTTGGCAGACAAGCCCGAGCACCTGCTCGAGCGCCACGATGCCGAACTGATCCCGGCGGACAACCCGTGGGGCTTCCAGCTCGATGTACCGGCCTGGAAATACAATCGCGGCGAGCTTTACAACCTGAGCATCCCCCGGGGCACGCTGACCCGCGAGGAGCGTTACGTCATCAACCATCACATGGTGCAGACGATCCTGATGCTCAGCCAGTTGCCTTTCCCCAGTCACCTGGACAACGTCGCGGAGATCGCCGGTGGTCATCACGAGAAGATGGACGGCAGTGGTTATCCCAAGCGCCTCAAACGCGAAGAGATGAGCCTGCCGGCGCGCATGATGGCCATTGCCGACATCTTCGAAGCGCTGACAGCAGCCGACCGCCCCTACAAGAAAGCGAAGAAACTGAGCGAGGCCCTGGGCATCATGGCCACCATGTGCCGTGACGCCCATATCGATCCCGAGCTGTTCGCGCTGTTCATCGATGAAAAGATCTACCTGAGCTACGCCAATCAGTTCCTCGACCCGCACCAGATCGATGAAGTCGATCCCCACAGCCTGCTGGTCAAGGCAGGGCTGAAAGCATGACAACTATCCCTGTAGACGCTGCTGTAGGAGCTGCTGTAGGAGCTGCCGAGCGAAGCGAGGCTGCGATCTTTCCACTGCCGATTGAATCTCAAGCGAAAAATCAAATTGAATCTCAAGCGAAAGATCAAAAGATCGCAGGCTTCGCCAGCTCCTACAGGACGCTGTCAGCAATCCGTCAGGCGCAGGAATACCGCGGCCAACTGCTCGATGCCGGCTTGATCATGTTCGGTAAAACGCGCCAGTTTCGGACTGTCCAGGTCGAGCACGCCGATCAGGCGCCCATCCTTGACCAGCGGCACCACCAGCTCGCTGTTCGACGCGCTGTCGCAGGCGATGTGCCCGGCGAAGGCATGGACGTCTTCGACGCGCTGGGTCTGCCGAGTCGCGGCCGCCGTACCGCATACGCCGCGGCCAAAGGGGATCCGCACGCAGGCGATCTGGCCCTGGAACGGTCCCAGGACCAGCTCTTCGTTGCGATTGAGGTAGAAGCCGGCCCAGTTCAGGTCGTCCAATTGACTGGACAGCAAAGCCGAGAACTGCGCGGCGTTGGCGATGAAGTCACGCTCATCGGCCAGCAAGGATTCCAGCTGTGCCGATAACAACGCGTAGCCGTCAAGGCCGACTCCGCTGCCATTCAAATCGATCATGCCTTGTGCTCCAACAATTTAAGGCCTACCCAATAACGGGCAAACTGATAGGCGCAACGTCCGTTGCGGTTGCCGCGGCCGGTTGCCCAGCGTACCGCCAGCACATCCAGCGCTTCGTCGCGCAGCCAGGCCAACCCGGCCTTGGCCGCCAGTTCGCCGATCCAATGTTCCACCACGTTGAGGAAATGCTCCTGGGTAAACGGATAAAACGACAGCCACAGGCCAAATCGGTCGGACAAGGCGATCTTGTCCTCTACCGCTTCGCTGGGGTGAAGTTCGCCGTCGACTCGTTTCCAATTCTCGTTGTCGCTTTCCTTTTCCGGCACCAAGTGACGACGGTTGGAAGTGGCATACAGCAGCACGTTGTCCGGCGCCTGCTCCAGCGATCCATCCAACACGCTCTTGAGCACGCGGTAATCGCCTTCGCCGGATTCGAACGACAAGTCATCGCAGAACAACACGAAGCGCTGGGGCAGTTTCGCAACCTGCTCGACCACCCGGGGCAGATCGGCCAGGTGATCGCGTTCGATCTCGATCAAGCGCAGGCCATGCGGGGCATGTTCAGCCAACAGGGCGCGTACCAGGGACGACTTGCCGGTACCACGCGAGCCCCAGAGCAAGGCATGGTTGGCGGGCATGCCATCGATGAATTGCCGGGTGTTGCGGCCCAGTTGTTCGACCTGGCGGTCCACGCCGATCAGGTCCGACAGGCGCATGTCGAGGCTGACCTGCAGCGGCAGCAGGTAGCCGCTACGGCCGTCACGCTGCCAGCGGGCGGCCAGGGTCTGGGTCCAATCGATGGCGGGCCGTGGCGCCGGCAGCAAAGGCTCGATCCGGGCCAGCACGGCATCGGCACGCTCAAGAAAAGCATTCAATCGCGAGTCCACGTCTTCTCCTCGGACAGGTTCACAGTAATGATGGCGCTACAGCAACGAAACGCCGTATCCAATGGCGGGTCTACTTCACACAATACACACCGGCTACACCGGACTTCAGAGATGATCAGCTATGCTTGACCGGCGAAGGGAAACGTAAGTGGTTCATCACTCAATGGACATCAGATTCACCCAACGGCTTTCCTACAAGCAGGCCCGCCTGACCGTCCTGGTGGGCTTTGTGTTGGGCACTTTGCTCAGCCTGATGCAGATCGGCATCGATTATGCCAGCGAAGACGCATCGATCAACCGTGAAATCCTCTCGCTGCTGGAAATCAGCCACAACCCGGCCTCGCGCATCGCCTACAACATCGACGCCGAACTCGCCCAGGAGCTGTCCATGGGCCTGTTGCGCTCACCGGCCATCATTGGGGCCGAGTTGATCGACAACAACAATATCGTGCTGGCCAGCGTCAAGCGGCCAGAGCTGCAAAGCAGCTACCGGTTCATCAGCGACTTCCTGTTCGGTGCCCAGCGTCAGTTCGAGGACCGGCTCTATCTGGACCACCTGCCCGCCGAGTCCCTGGGCATATTGCGACTGGACGTCGACACCTATGCGTTCGGCAGTCGTTTTTTGCGCCGTGCCGAGGTCACCTTGCTCAACGGCTTCGCCCGCAGCCTGATCCTCACCGGCCTGCTGCTGGCACTGTTCTACGTGATGCTGACCAAGCCCCTGGTGCGGGTCATTCGCGAACTGAGCAGCCGCGATCCGAGCAGCGGCGAACAGAGCCGCCTGGAATGCCCCAGCGGCCACCAGTCCGATGAAATCGGCGTACTGGTGTCCGTCGCCAACCAACAATTCGAAAATATCTCCACCGAAATCCAGCAGCGGCGCACGGCCGAAAATCGCCTCACCGAATACCTGGCGCAACTGGAGAACATCGTCTCGGCACGCACCGCCGAACTCAAGGCCATCAATGCCCGCCTCAGCCAGTCCAACGAGGAACTGGAAGTGGCCCGACGCACGGCCCTGGACATGGCCGAGGCCCGCTCTGCGTTCCTCGCCAACATGAGCCACGAGATCCGCACACCGCTCAACGGCCTGCTGGGCATGATCGCCCTGTCCCTGGACGGCCCCCTGACGGCCGAACAACAGCAGCAGCTATCGATTGCCCATGACTCGGGCAAGGTATTGGTCGAACTGCTCAACGACATTCTCGACCTGTCGAAATTCGACGCCGGTCAACTGGAGCTCGAACGCATCCCGTTCGACCTCGGCTCCCTGGTGGAGGATACCGCCAACCTGCTTTCCCAGAATGCGGCCCCCAGCGTTGAACTGGCCTGCCTGATCGACCCGCAGTTTCCGGCGCAGGTACTCGGCGACCCGACCCGGGTGCGCCAGATCGTCAGTAACCTGTTGTCCAACGCATTGAAGTTCACGCGCTTCGGCCGGGTTGACGTGAAGTTGAGCCATTACGAAGGCGGCGTGCGCATCGAGGTCTGCGACACAGGCATCGGCATTCCCCAGGAAGCCCAGGCAAGAATCCTGCAACCGTTCACCCAGGCCGGCGCCGGGATTACCCGCCAGTTTGGCGGCACCGGGCTGGGCCTGGCACTGACTTACAACCTCTGCGAAGCCATGCAGGGCCGGTTGACCATCAGCTCCGAAGCCGGCTTTGGCAGTCAGTTCTGTGCCGACCTGCCCCTGCCCTGCCATCTCCCGGCAACGCCGGTCGAACCGTTGCGCGGCAACGTCGTCGCCATCACCGCCAGCAGCAGCGGCCTGGCCGAGTTGCTCGGCATGCTGTTGCCGGGGTGGGGACTGGATTATGTGCAGCGCTCCATCGATGACGGGTTGCTGGGCCTCAAGCCTGACGTGCTGATCACGGACTGCCCGGAATGCCTGTTCAACCTGCGGCCGACCTTTGATGCGCCGATCCTGCTGGTGACCGCCTATGGCAGTTTCATGCCCAGCGAAGAAGCCGCCGCCCTCGCTCCGCTGATACAACAGGCCCGACCGCTGGCACGCCATGCGCTGTACCAGATTCTGCGGCGCGCCATGCAAAGCGAGGCCACCACCATCAATGACGCACAGATCGAAACCCTGACGCCAGCCAGGCGTGGACGGGTGCTGCTGGTGGAGGACAATCCGGTCAACCAACTGGTGGCCAAGGGCATGCTGGTGAAGCTGGGCTGCGAAGTCAGCGTCGCCGCCCACGGCGTCGAAGCGCTGGATCAACTGGAACAGCGAGTGTTCGACCTGGTGTTGATGGACTGCAACATGCCGGTGATGGACGGTTACGAAGCCAGCCGGCAGATCCGCCGCAGCGGGCGCTGGTCGGACCTGCCGATCGTTGCCCTGACGGCCAACGCGATGCCTGAAGAACGCGAGCGCTGCCGCGCGGCCGGCATGAACGATTACCTGTCCAAGCCGTTCCGCCGCGAAGAACTGGCAGCCGTGCTGGACCAGTGGGTGCCGACTACGTCAGCGCTTTGATCTGGCCCAGCAGGTGATCGAGGCCGTCTCGCAACGCGCCCAGGCGGTCCAGGTCGATACCACTGTCACACAACAGGCGAGCCTTGAGCGGGCCAACCTGCTCACGCAAGGCTCGCCCGGCAGCCGTTAGGCTCAAGTGCATCTCTCGCTCGTCCCGGGCCGAACGCTGGCGCTGGACCAGGTCCAGTTGCTCCAGGCGCTTGAGCAGCGGCGTCAGCGTGCCGGAATCCAGCAACAAACGCTCCCCCAGGGCCTTGACCGTCGGCTGTGGCGGGGCCGTGTCCTGCCATTCCCACAACACCAGCATCGCCAGGTATTGCGGATAGGTCAGGCCAAGTTGATCGAGCATTGGCTTGTAGCCACGGATCACTGCACGCGAAGCAGCGTACAGCTTGAAGCACAACTGGCTGTCGAGCTTCAGCGAATCGACTGACAGGTCATTCATTTGAGCAGTGCTTCGATCTCACCGGTCAGGTCCTGGGGCTTGGTGGTCGGGGCAAAACGCTTGACCACCTGACCATCCTTGCCGATCAGGAACTTGGTGAAGTTCCACTTGATGCCTTTGGACCCCAGCACGCCGGGCGCCCGCTGCTTAAGCTGGACGAACAGCGGATGGGCGTTGGCGCCGTTGACCTCGATTTTCTTGAACAGCGGAAAACTCACGCCGAAGTTCAGCTCGCAGAATTCGGTGATCGCCCCCTCGTTGCCCGGCTCCTGCTTGCCGAACTGATTGCAGGGAAAGCCCAACACCACCAGGCCCTGGTCCTTGTAGGTCTGCCACAGCGCCTCAAGCCCCTTGTACTGCGGGGTGAACCCGCACTGGCTGGCCGTGTTGACCACCAGCACGGCCTTGCCGGAAAAATCGGCGAGAGTCTTTTGCTCACCCTTGATGGTGGTGCACGGGATGCTCAGCAGGTTGTCGCTCATGGCAAGGCTCCGAAAAGTTATAGGACAGGCGGGTTAAGATAGTGAGCAATTAAATTGCATGCAATTTAATTATCCGAATTACCCACTCCGCAGACTGTGGGAGCAAGGCTTGCCCGCGATAAAGGCGATACGGTCGTTCAGAAATCGAGACACCCTGTTTCGCGAACAAGCTTTGCTCCACCGAATTATTCTCGGGGGACCAGATCCAGGCACACCGAGTTGATGCAGTACCGCAAACCCGTGGGCGGTGGGCCGTCGGGGAAGACGTGGCCCAGGTGGGCGTCGCATTTGGCGCAGACCACCTCGGTGCGAATCATGCCGTGGCTGACGTCCCGCACCTCCACCACCGCGCTGCCCTCGATCGGCGCGTAGAAACTCGGCCAGCCACAACCGGAATCGAATTTGGTCTTGGAATCGAACAACGGCTCGTTGCAGCAGATGCAGTGGTACACACCGTCGGTCTTGGTGGCGTTGTATTTACCGGAGAATGGCCGCTCGGTGCCCTTGAGCCGACAAACGTTGTACTGCTCCGGGTCAAGCATCGAGCGCCATTGTTCAAGGGTTTTTTCCAACTTTTCCATCGTCCTACCTCGGCAATTGAAAAAGCCCGATCCGACGCTTTTCCGCAGATCGGGCGGCACGTATGATTGCGCCTCGTCAGGCGCCAGTCTGGCAGTCACGTCATGCGCATTCAAACGGATTGTGGCGCCTTATACCGCGTCAGGCCTGGGCACAGACGCAGGATTCCCAGTACGGTAGTTCATACGCCGCCTGGATCGTTCATTTTCGGGAACACATCGCCATGCAGGTCAGCAAATCGAACAAGCTCGCCAACGTCTGCTACGACATTCGCGGCCCGGTGCTCAAGCACGCCAAACGCCTGGAAGAGGAAGGCCATCGCATCCTCAAGCTGAACATCGGCAACCCGGCCCCCTTTGGTTTCGAAGCGCCCGATGAAATCCTCCAGGACGTCATCCGCAACCTGCCGACCGCCCAGGGCTACAGCGACTCCAAGGGCCTGTTCAGTGCCCGCAAGGCCGTGATGCAGTACTACCAGCAGAAACAGGTCGAAGGCGTCGGCATCGAGGACATCTACCTGGGTAACGGCGTGTCCGAACTGATCGTGATGTCGATGCAGGCCCTGCTCAACAACGGCGATGAAGTGCTGGTACCGGCGCCGGACTATCCGCTGTGGACCGCTGCCGTGAGCCTGTCCGGTGGCAACCCGGTGCATTACCTGTGCGACGAACAGGCCAACTGGTTCCCTGACCTGGCGGACATCAAGGCCAAGATCACGCCCAATACCAAGGCGCTGGTGATCATCAACCCGAACAACCCGACTGGCGCCGTATACTCCAGGGAAGTGCTGCTGGGCATGTTGGAACTGGCCCGCCAGCACAACCTGGTGGTGTTCTCCGACGAGATCTACGACAAGATCCTCTACGATGACGCCGTGCACATCTGCACTGCATCCCTGGCACCGGACCTGCTGTGCCTGACCTTCAACGGCCTGTCAAAATCCTATCGGGTAGCGGGTTTCCGCTCAGGCTGGGTCGTCATTTCCGGCCCCAAGCATCACGCCCAGAGCTACATCGAGGGCATCGATATGCTGGCCAACATGCGCCTGTGTGCCAACGTGCCGAGCCAGCATGCGATCCAGACGGCGCTGGGCGGCTACCAGAGCATCAACGACCTGATCCTGCCCCAGGGCCGGCTGCTGGAACAGCGAAATCGCACCTGGGAACTGCTCAACGACATTCCCGGTGTCAGTTGCGTCAAGCCGATGGGCGCGCTGTACGCCTTCCCGCGGATCGACCCGAAGGTCTGCCCGATCCACAACGATGAAAAATTCGTCCTCGACCTGCTGCTGTCCGAGAAGCTGCTGGTGGTCCAGGGCACGGCGTTCAACTGGCCGTGGCCGGATCACTTCCGCGTCGTGACCCTGCCGCGGGTCGATGACCTCGACCAGGCCATCGGCCGGATCGGCAACTTCCTCAAGTCCTACCGTCAATAAACCAGACAGCGTGCGAGGAGTCCTCGCCTCGCACGCTGTTTGATTCAGCAACATATCCGTTCTGTCGACTCCACAAGGCCTTCTACACTAGGGCGCTGGACAGCCGACAAGCACCTCGGCTCAACGTTCACGGGGGGCAAACGCCGTATTTCTTTTCCCTAGTCACTTTCAGAAAAGTCTTTCAAACATTTAGGACGCTTGTAGGACACAGTTTGAAATAGTCGGTGAGTTGAATAGCCTGCGGCAGCACCTTATATACCCCGCATAACGCTACATCTTTAGCATGAGGAGATTTTCACAACCATGATGCGCATCCTGCTGTTCTTGGCCACCAACCTGGCGGTCGTGCTGATTGCCAGCATCACCCTGAGCCTCTTCGGCTTCAACGGGTTCATGGCGGCCAATGGGGTTGACCTCAACCTCAATCAGCTGCTGATTTTCTGTGCGGTGTTCGGTTTCGCCGGTTCCCTGTTCTCGCTGTTCATCTCCAAGTGGATGGCGAAGATGAGCACCAGCACCCAGATCATCAGCCAGCCGCGCACTCGCCACGAACAATGGCTGCTGCAAACCGTCGAGCAATTGTCCCGCGAAGCCGGTATCAAGATGCCGGAAGTCGGTATCTTCCCAGCCTACGAAGCCAACGCCTTCGCCACCGGCTGGAACAAGAACGACGCACTGGTCGCCGTCAGCCAGGGTTTGCTCGAGCGGTTCTCGCCAGATGAAGTCAAGGCCGTGCTGGCCCACGAGATCGGCCACGTCGCCAACGGCGACATGGTGACCCTGGCACTGATCCAGGGCGTGGTGAACACCTTCGTGATGTTCTTCGCCCGCATCATCGGCAACTTCGTCGACAAGGTGATCTTCAAGAACGAAGAAGGCCAGGGCATCGCCTACTACGTGGCGACCATCTTCGCCGAGCTGGTACTGGGCATCCTCGCCAGCGCCATCGTCATGTGGTTCTCGCGCAAACGCGAGTTCCGCGCCGACGACGCCGGTGCACGCCTGGCCGGCACCAGCGCCATGATCGGTGCCCTGCAACGCCTGCGCGCCGAGCAAGGCCTGCCAGTGCACATGCCCGACACCCTGAGTGCCTTTGGCATCAACGGTGGCATCAAGCAGGGCCTGGCGCGCATGTTCATGAGCCACCCGCCGCTGGAAGAGCGTATCGACGCACTGCGTCGTCGGGGCTGATCGTTAGCCTCAAGAGAAAACCCGCAGAAATGCGTAATGCAGTTCAGCTTGGAAAAACGGCGCTTCTTTCAGAAATGGGAAGCGCCGTTTTTTTGCGGTATCTACTTGTTTTGGTGTGTATATCCGTTGCTGCAGCAACGGATATACCCCCCCCCAGAGTCATTGTTCACAGCAGATCAACTGTGGGCACGAGCATAAACACACAACATCAACGCCAGGAAATCCGATACACCCGCTCATCCAACCTCGTCACCCCCGCCTGCAAGAACTTCCAGCTTTCCCCCAGCACATCCTCTTCCTGCAACACCTCCAACTGCCAGGCACCTCCCAGCAGCCGCCGCACCTCATCATCCCCGACAGAGAACGGCGGGCCAGGCATTTCATCCTGGTTGTAATCCAGGGTAATCAACAATCCGGTGCCATTGGGCAAGATCTTCTGCAGATGGGCCGCGTACCGCTCGCGCATCGGCACGGGCAAGGCGATCAACGCGGCACGGTCGTACAGTGCCGCGCAATCAGCCACATCCTCGCGTTCCAAGGCAAAGAAGTCACCGCATCGGATTTCGATATCACCGGACCGAAATACCTTGAACGCGCCCTCTTCACTGATGCTCGGCTCAAGCTGATGCTCAAGGAAAAAATCAGTGGCGGCTTTTTCCGACAACTCCACGCCCAGCACCGAATAGCCCTGATGGGCAAGCCACAGCAGATCCAGGCTTTTCCCACACAACGGCACCAGCACCCGACTGCCTTGGGCCAGCCCCAGTTGCGGCCAGAAACGTTGCAGGTAAGGGTTCACCTCCGGCAAGTGAAAACCGATCTGGTTCGATGACCAGCGCTTGTGCCAAAACTCGGGCTCCATGATTCACTCCAAAAAAATCGATCAAAACGGGTTAAAACTTATATTAGATTTAGATCATTGACCTAATGGAAGATGACCCCATCTTAACGCTCAGGAGCCCCTTCATGCTGCCCAGCCTGTTTATCTCCCATGGCTCACCGATGCTTGCCCTGGAACCCGGCGACAGCGGTCCGGCATTGGCTCGCCTGGCCGCTCAATTACCCAAGCCCAAGGCCATCGTCATCGTGTCCGCCCACTGGGAAAGCAACGAACTGTTGGTCAGCGCCAATCCGCAGCCACGCACGTGGCACGACTTCGGCGGCTTCCCACCGGCCCTGTATGAGGTGCAGTACCCCGCGCCTGGCGATCCTCAACTGGCGGCGCAAGTCGCAGCCATGCTCAACGCCGCGCACCTGCCGGCACGCCTGGACCCTCAACGGCCGTTCGACCATGGCGTCTGGGTACCATTGTCCTTGATGTACCCCGAGGCCGACATCCCGGTGGTGCAGGTTTCCCTGCCCAGCCGCCAGGGACCGGTGTTGCAGACACAGGTCGGCCAGGCCCTGGCGAACCTGCGCCAACAGGGCATCTTGCTGATCGGTTCTGGCAGTATCACCCATAACCTGCGCGACCTGGACTGGAACGCCGGCCCCGACAGCATTGAGCCCTGGGCCAAGGCCTTTCGCGATTGGATGGTTGGGACGCTGGCGGCCGACGACGAGAACGCACTGCATGATTACCGTCGCCAGGCGCCGAACGCCGTGCGCAGCCACCCCAGCGATGAGCACTTGCTGCCGCTGTATTTTGCCCGGGGTGCCGGTGGGAAATTCAGTGCTGTCCACCAAGGGTTCACGATGGGCGCTCTGGGGATGGACATTTATCGGTTTGACTGACCGATAGACCGAGTCGCTCCATTCGCGAGCAAGCCCGCTCCCACAGGAAACGCAGATCGAATGTGTGGGCTTGCTGGCGAACGGGACAACGCCAATCAACCTGAAGGAACACCAAACGACAGGCAAAAAAATCCCCGAACCAGTCGGGGATTTTTTATGTTCGATCAATCAGCCCTAGAGCGGATCAATCTTCGCGATAGCGACGCAGTTTGAGCTGCTTGCCGGCGACACGAGTGTCCTTCAGTTTGGTCAGCAACTTCTCCAGACCATCTTCCGGCAGCTCTACCAGGCTGAAGCTGTCACGCACCTGGATGCGGCCGATCGCTTCGCGGGCCAGGCCGCCTTCGTTGAGGATGGCACCCAGCAGGTTCTTGGCAGCGATGCCGTCACGGGCACCCAGCGCGGTACGGCAGCGAGCACGACCTTCGGCCAGCGGGATCGGAGCACGACGCTCGCGGTCACCACGATCCGGACGATCACCGGTGCGCTCAGGACGATCGCCACGCGGTGCGTTGTTCGGCACCAGGGGACGTTCTTTCTCGATTGCAGCCAGGTTCAGCGCTTGGCCATTGGTGGCCTTGCGCAGCAGTGCGGCGGCCAGGGCGCGTGGGGTGCAACCGATGTCGGCGGTCAGGCGATCGAGCAGATCACCGTGGGTCGATTCGGCGTCAGCCACCAGTGGCGACAGGCTGTTGGTCAGTTTCTTGATGCGGGCATCGAGAACGGCCTGGGCGTCCGGCAGGCGAACTTCAGCAACCTTCTGGCCAGTTACACGCTCGATCACTTGCAGCATGCGACGCTCACGCGGGGTGACCAGCAGCAGCGCACGGCCTTCGCGACCGGCACGGCCGGTACGGCCGATACGGTGAACGTAGGATTCCGGATCGTACGGCATGTCCACGTTGAATACGTGGGTGATGCGCGGAACGTCCAGGCCACGGGCAGCGACGTCGGTCGCCACAACGATGTCCAGGCGGCCATCCTTGAGGGAGTCGATCACGCGCTCACGCTGGTTCTGGGCAATGTCACCGTTCAGCGCAGCGGCTTTGTAGCCTTTGGCTTCCAGGGCGCTGGCCAGGTCCAGGGTCGCTTGCTTGGTGCGCACGAACATGATCAGGGCGTCGAAGTCTTCCACTTCCAGCAAGCTGAGAACGGCAGACGTCTTCTGGTCAGCGTGAACCAGCAGGTGAGCCTGTTCGATCGCGGTGACGGTCTGGGTCTTGGTCTGGATCTTCACGTGTTGCGGATCGCGCAGGTGGCGCTCGGCAATGGCACGGATCGATTGCGGCAGGGTGGCCGAGAACAATACAGTCTGGCGGGTGGCTGGCAGGGCCTTGAAGATGACTTCCAGGTCATCCATGAAACCCAGCTTGAGCATTTCGTCGGCTTCGTCGAGAACCAGGTGGTTCACGGTGGCCAGGACTTTTTCGTCACGACGCAGGTGATCGCACAGACGACCCGGAGTGGCGACAACGATCTGCGCGCCATTACGGATGGCTTTCAGCTGCGGGCCCATCGGGGCGCCGCCATAAACGGCCACGACGGTAACGCCAGGCATCTGCTTGGAATAGGTTTCGAAAGCGGTTGCTACTTGCAGCGCCAACTCACGAGTTGGCGCCAGGATCAGGGCTTGCGGTTCGCGCTTGGCAGGATCGATGCGATGCAGGATCGGCAGGGCGAACGCGGCGGTTTTACCCGTACCGGTTTGCGCCTGACCAATCATGTCGTGGCCGGCCATGATGATCGGGATCGATTGCTGCTGAATCGCCGAAGGTTCTTCGTAGCCGGTCGCAGTGACGGCAGCAAGAATGTTCGGGTTGAGATTAAAAGCGGCGAAGCCGCCGGTTTCCTGGGTCATGGGTCTGCCTCTAAGTGCATCCGCAAAGACCCATGCTCCAAAGCTGCGCATGCCGTGTTGAGACTCAAGAGTCGCCCTGGCTGCTTTGTCGGCGGGGATTTGCGAAAACGAATGAATGAAAAAGAACGTCGTGGAAGATCCGTTGTGCGGACATGCAACCGAAGCTGACTTCGGAGAATTGCGCTACCTTGACGCGGCCCGGCTAAAGGCCGGCGCGCACTATACCGGAATTCGCCCGAAAAGGGAGCTTTTTTTATTGCCGAACCCCGTTATGGGGCTCTTTTTCAGAGGCCCCGGGGTTAACGGTACAACCGTTTGTTTTGCACAGGCACGGCGTTGCGGGGGTGGGGTGCTAAAACGGTTCATCTTCACCTGTGGAAGCAAAGCTTGCTCGCGATGCAGGCACCGCGATTTGCGCAGGTATTGAGTTGTGTCCATCGCGAGCAAGCTTTGCTCCCACAGCGGGTGGTCACACCTTGGACGGGTGTCAGGTCGCCGGGCGGATCGCCTTGATCAACGACTGCAACGAATAACCCAGCCGCGGCGCCAGTCCTTCGGCCCTGGCGACCAGCCCTTGCATATCCAGTTCCTGATCCAGGTCCGCCGGCACGATCAGGATCACATTGCCCTCCTTCACCGGTAGCTCCCAATAATGCCGGTGGTACAAGCCGCGCAACAGCGCCGCACCCAATGGCTTGCCGTCATCGGTAGCCCACTGGTTGATCACCAGCCAACCACCCGGGTTCAGACGCTTCTGGCAGTTTTCCAGGAAGCCCCACGCCAAGTGACCGACGCCGGGACCTACATCGGTATAGAGGTCGACGAAAATCAAGTCCGCCGGCTCGGCGCTTTCAAGCAGTTCCAGTGCATCGCCGATACGGATATACAATCGCGGATCGTCATCCAACCCCAGGTATTCGATGGCCAGGCGCGGCACGTCGGGGCGCAATTCGATGGCCTCGACATCTTCCAACGGCAGGAACTTGAGGCAGGCCTGGGTCAAGGTACCGGCGCCCAGCCCCAGAAACAGTGCACTTTCCGGCTGCTCGTGACACAACGCGCCGATGAGCATGGCGCGGGTATAGTCATATTCGAGCCAGCTCGGATCGGCTGTGAACACGCAACTCTGCTCGATGGCATCGCCAAACTCGAGAAACCGGTAATCGGCCACTTCGAATACGCGAATCATGCCGAACTCGTCGTGCACCTCGGCGAGCAAATGCTCGACGCGTTCCTCTGTCATTTCATCTCCTGATGGTGGCCGTGCCGGCTTGAGCCTGCGTATACGGGACAAAGGCGCGATTGTCCGCGAAGCAACCGGAGCAGGTCACGCACTAATTTGCTGATAACATGGCCGTCCAAGCGTAAATCACCTAGAGATCATGATGAGCCAACCCTGGAGCCCTGACAGCTGGCGCGCCCTGCCGATCCAGCAACAACCCTGCTACCCCGACGCCGCGCACCTGTTGCAGGTGGAGCAGACCCTGGCCAGCTATCCGCCACTGGTGTTTGCCGGTGAAGCCCGGGAGTTGCGCCGTCAGTTCGCCGAGGTGACCCAGGGCCGGGCGTTCCTGCTGCAAGGCGGCGACTGCGCCGAAAGCTTTGCCGAGTTCTCGGCGGCCAAGATCCGCGACACCTTCAAGGTGCTCTTGCAGATGGCGATCGTCATGACCTTTGCCGCCGGCTGCCCTGTGGTCAAGGTCGGGCGCATGGCCGGGCAGTTCGCCAAGCCGCGTTCGGCGAACGACGAAACCATCGACGGCGTGACCCTGCCGGCCTATCGCGGCGACATCGTCAACGGTATCGGTTTCGATGAAAAAAGCCGCGTACCGGACCCGGAGCGGTTGCTGCAGTCCTACCACCAATCCACTGCCACCTTGAACCTGCTGCGCGCCTTCGCCCAGGGCGGGTTCGCCGACCTGCACCAGGTGCACAAGTGGAACCTGGATTTCATCGCCAATTCGGCCCTGGCCGAAAAGTACAGCCACCTGGCCGACCGCATCGACGAAACCCTGGCATTCATGCGCGCCTGCGGCATGGACAGCTCGCCGCAACTGCGCGAAACCAGCTTTTTCACCGCCCACGAAGCGCTGCTGCTCAATTACGAAGAAGCCTTCGTGCGTCGTGACAGCCTGACCAACGACTATTACGACTGCTCGGCCCACATGCTGTGGATCGGCGACCGCACCCGTCAGTTGGACGGCGCCCATGTGGAATTCTTGCGTGGGGTGCACAACCCGATCGGGGTCAAGGTCGGTCCGAGCATGGACCCGGACGACCTGATCCGCCTGATCGACGTGCTCAACCCGCAGAACGACCCCGGCCGGTTGAACCTGATCGCCCGGATGGGCGCCAACAAGGTCGGCGAACACTTGCCGCCGCTGTTGCGCGCCGTGCAGCGTGAAGGCAAGCAAGTGCTATGGAGCTGCGACCCCATGCACGGCAATACCATCAAAGCCAGCAGCGGCTACAAGACCCGGGACTTTGCGCAGATCCTCGGTGAAGTGAAGCAGTTCTTCCAGGTCCACGCAGCCGAAGGCACCTATGCCGGCGGGATTCACATCGAAATGACCGGGCAAAACGTCACCGAATGCATCGGCGGCGCACGCCCGATTACCGAGGACGGACTATCGGACCGCTACCACACCCACTGCGACCCGCGGATGAATGCCGATCAGTCACTGGAGCTGGCTTTCCTGATTGCAGAGACGTTGAAGCAGGTTCGGCGGTGAGCCAGTAAGGCATTTGTCGCCTGCTGGATTGCTATCGCGAGCAAGCTCGCTCCCACAGGGGAACCTGGGTGACCACAAGTCATGTGCTCACAGCAGATCCAATGTGGGAGCTTGCTCGCGATGGCGATGCCTCAGTCACCATCGATCTGCGCCAATGCCACCGCCAACCGCACCCCACTCACCCGCTGACAATTGAGCTGGACCCGCTCCAGCCCCAGCCACCGAGCCATGCGCTGCAGGTTCAGCGCCAGGGCTAGCATCCCCTCCTCGTCCAGCCCCGACGCATCCTCGTGCACGGCATGCACGGCCAACTGCCCCAAGGCCCGCTCTGCCCGCAGGTCCACCCGAGCCGCGATGCGTTCGTGGTGCAGGAACGGCAACACGTAATAGCCGTACACCCGCTTGTGGACAGGTGTGTAGATCTCCAGCCGGTAGCGAAAATCGAACAACCGCTCGGTACGGCCGCGCTCCCAGACCAGCGAGTCGAACGGCGAAAGCAAGGCACTGGCGGCGACCTTGCGAGGAATTTTCGCCGCGGGTCGGCACCAGGCCGGTTGTTTCCAGCCCTGCACCTGGCAGCGCAGCAGTTCCCCGGCCTCTTCCAGTTCGGCCAAGCGCCCACGGCTGTCGGCCGGGTCGAGGCGAAAGTAGTCGCGCAAGTCTTTCTCGGTCGCAATACCCAAGGCGTCCGCTGCATGTAGCAGCAAGGCGCGTTGGGCCTGGGCCTCGTCCGGCAACGGTTGCTGCAGGATCGAGGCCGGCAGTACCCGCTCGGGCAAGTCGTAGAGCCGCTCGAACCCGCGCCGCCCCGCCACCGTGACTTCGCCCGCGGCGAACAGCCATTCCAGCGCGTGCTTTTCGGCACTCCAGTCCCACCAGGGCCCGGCCTTTTCCTTGCGCGTGGACAAGCTGCCCGCACCAATGGCGCCCTGCTCCTGCACCGAAGCCAGAACGCGGCGAATAACGTCCTGACGCTCATGACCGAAACGCGCCAACTGCTGATAAATCCCTTCGCCACCCGACGCCCGACTCATGCGCCAGCGCATCAGCGGATACATTGACATCGGCAACAGCGACGCTTCATGGCCCCAATATTCGAACAGCGTGCGACGTCGCCCCTGGCTCCAGGCGGCCTGATCGAGCAAATCGCGATTGTAGTGACCGAGGCGGGAGAACAGCGGGAGGTAATGCGAGCGCACCAACGCATTGACTGAGTCGATCTGCAGGACGCCGAGGCGTTCGATCAGGCGGTTGAGGCGTGAGGGTTGCACCGAAGCTGGCGGCGACCGCCCATCGAATCCTTGGGCGGCCAACGCCAGGCGCCGGGCCTGTTTGAGGGTAAAGGACAGAGTCGCGGGCATGGAGATCTCCTTCTCTGCTCGCAACCTACCTCACCAATAAGGGGTTTGTGTAGGAAAGGATGGCTCATTTGTGAATTGGGTCATCCCAGAATGGCCGGACCACTTCCTGCTCCACGTCTGCACGACTCACGCCAATGTCCTTGAGCGCCTCATCGCTCATTCCGGCCAGCAGTTCGCGCTCGTGGTGCAATTCGTACCAGCGGCTAAACTTGTGCAGCAGGGCGCTGACGGAAAAGCCGTGGGAGAGTTTGTCTATCAGTAGATAACCTTTTTGACCTTTCATCGTGATGTCCTCCGTTGGGGATGGCTCAAGTCTCGCGCTAACGCTAAGATCAATCCAACGAATGTTTCTTATGCAATACATCTCGGAGATTGATCAATTGTCGAGTTACCCGAGCATCGATACGGAAGTGCTGCGTACCTTTGTCGCCATCGCCGACCAGGGCGGTTTCACCCGGGCCGGGGAATTGGTCAATCGCACCCAGTCGGCCGTCAGCATGCAGATGAAGCGGCTCGAAGAAGACGTATTGCAACGGCGGCTGTTCGAACGTGATGGGCGCCAAGTCAAGCTCACCGCCGAAGGCCAGGTGCTGCTGGGCTACGCCAGGCGGATCCTCAAGCTGCACAGCGAGGTGTTCAATACCCTGCGCGAACCGCACATGGTCGGCACGGTGCGCATCGGCACGCCGGACGATTACGTGATGCGCTTCCTGCCAGGCATCCTGCAACGCTTCGCCCAGTTCTACCCCCTGATCGAAATTGAAGTGCACTGCGAATCGTCCAAGCAGTTGCTGCTGCGCCAGGACCTGGACCTGTCCATCGTCACCCGCAAACCGGGGGACGAAATCGGCCAGTTGCTGCGCAAGGAGCGCTTTGTCTGGGCCGAAGCCGCCTGCTTCAACGTCCATGAACAAACACCGCTGCCGCTGGCGATGTTCAACAGTGACTGTTTCTGCCGACAATGGGCGTGCAATGCGCTGGATGCCATGGGCCGCGATTATCGCGTGGCGTACAACAGCTCGAGCCTGTCGGCGCTCATGGCAGTGGTGGGCGCCGGCCTGGCGATCACGGCGCAACTGGAAAGCCTGCTGACCCCGGACATGCGCGTGCTGGGCAAGGCTGAAGACCTGCCGGAACTGCCCGAGGCCAGCATCATGCTGATCCGCAACCTGCATAACCCATCGCCGATCACCGAGTGCCTGGCCGAGCACATCGTCGACGGTTTCAAGCTTTAAAGGTGAGCAGTACCGCGCACAGCACCAGGAAACCGCAGAACAGCCCGCGCAACAGCCGCTCCGGCAAGGCGTGGGCGACTTTCACCCCCCAACTGATGCTCAGCAGGCCACCGACGGCCAGCGGCAGGCCGATGCTCCAGTCCACTTCATGGTGAAACGCATAAGTGGCGAGGGTCACGCCGGTACTGGGCAAGGCCAGCGCCAGGGACAAACCTTGGGCAACCACCTGGCTGGTGCCAAAGATGCTGGTCAGGATCGGCGTCGCGACCACGGCCCCGCCGACACCGAACAAACCGCCCATGGTCCCGGATGCGGCTCCCAGCACGCCGAGCCATGGCCAGCCATAGCGCATCTGCGCCGAAGCCGGTGCGTTGGCGACGAACATGCGGGCCAGGTTGTAGAGTGTCAGGGCGATCAGGAACGCGACGAAGCCGATCCGCATGCTGTTCGCGTCGATCCCCACCGCCCAGATCGAACCAAGCCAGGCAAAGCAGAATCCCATGGAAGCCAACGGCAGGGCATGGCGCAATTCGATGCGATTGCGCTGGTGATAGCGCCACAATGCGAGCATCACGTTGGGCACCACCATGACCAGCGCCGTACCTTGGGCCAGTTGCTGGTCGAGGCCGAACCAGACGCCCAGCACCGGAATGGCGATCAGGCCACCACCGATGCCGAACAATCCCCCGAGGGTGCCCAACACGGCACCAAACACCAAAAACTGCGCAAATTCGAACAAGACGATTCCCCTTTCCTTAGGGGCCTTATCCTACGCAGTCGGCGCCGACGGGGAAACGCAACATCGGTGCAAGACATCAAATTTATCTGGCGCATTAAAGATTCGCCCGCTAGATTCGTACCGATCATTGATTGAAGGTTTTGCCATGAACACCCCGCACGACACCCCCGAAGCCTGCGAAGCCCTGCTGCTCGACAACCAGGTCTGTTTCGCCCTGCACTCCACATCGCTGCTGATGACCAAAGTCTATAAGCCGCTACTACAGGCCCTGGGCCTGACGTATCCGCAGTACCTGGCGATGATGGTGTTGTGGGAGAAGGACGGATTGACCGTCGGAGAAATCAGCACGCGCCTACTGACAGACCCCGGCTCGCTGACGCCGCTGCTCAAGCGCCTGGAGGCCGAAGGCCTGCTGAGCCGCACCCGCAGCCGTGAAGACGAACGCGTGGTGATTGTCGAACTCACCGAACAGGGCCGCGCCCTGCGCGAAAAAGCCCTCGACATCCCCCAATGCATCCTCGCCGCCAGCGGTCAGACCCTGGAACAGTTGAAGAAGCTGCAGCTTGATCTGCAAGCGCTGCGCGGGCATTTGCAAGACAGCCTCTGACTGACCTTCAACTGACCCACCGCTATCGCGAGCAAGCTCGCTCCCACACTTGATGCTCAGTGGCTATAAATCTGCGTTCGACGCAAATCCAATGTGGGAGCGAGCTTGCTCGCAATGGCGGCAGCCCCTGTCGCTCCCTGATCTGTAACTAGCCCATCCAAAAAAATTTTTGCTGCACTAAAACGCTCTAGCTCAAAGGTTACAAGCCTTCTCAGCTTCGAAAATCCGATTCGCCTCGAAAATTTATCTTGCGCACAAAATATTAGCGCTATACATTCGCTTTATACCTACTTAGCGCGCAAACATTTAGCGCAATAACACAAACCCAGAAACGAGGCTCTCATCATGCAAACGCTCTACACCGCAATCGCAACCTCCACCGGCGGCCGTGATGGTCGTGCGATCTCCAGCGACAACATCCTCGACGTCAAACTTGCCACGCCCAAGGAACTCGGCGGTGCAGGCGGTGCGGCGACCAACCCTGAGCAACTGTTCGCCGCCGGCTACTCGGCCTGCTTCATCGGCGCACTGAAATTCGTTGCCAGCCAGAGCAAACGCAAGATCCCGGATGACGCCTCGATTACCGCCCATGTCGGCATCGGCCAGATCCCCGGCGGTTTCGGCCTCGACATCGACCTGCACATCAGCCTGCCAGGGCTGGACCAGACCGACGCGCAAAGCCTGGTGGATGCGGCTCACCAAGTCTGCCCGTACTCCAACGCCACCCGTGGCAACGTTGATGTCCGCCTGCACGTGACCGTCTGACCACCGACCCTGGACCCGAACCTAAGGAGATGCCCATGAACACGCTCAGCAAAGCCTTGACCGCCACCCTTCTCGCCCTCAGCGTCAGCAGTGCCTTCGCCGACGGCATCGTCGAACACAACACCCAGGCGTTTCTCGACGCGCTGAATGCCGGCACCGGCAAGCCCCTGGAACAACTGTCGCCCAAAGACGCCCGCGCCGTATTGGTGGGGGCCCAGGCGGGGGTAAAACTGACCTTGCCCAAGGCCGATGTCAGCGAGAAAACCATCCAGGTCGATGGCCAGCCAATCAGCCTGACCATCGTTCGCCCGGCTGGGGTCAAGGGCGAGCTGCCCGTGTTCATGTTCTTCCACGGCGGTGGCTGGGTATTGGGCGACTTTCCAACCCACGAACGCCTGGTTCGGGATCTGGTGGCGGGCTCGGGCGCTGTCGCGGTGTTCGTCAACTACACGCCCTCACCCGAGGCGCATTATCCGGTGGCGATCAACCAGGCCTACGCCGCCACGAAATGGGTGGCCGAACACGGCAAACAGATCAACGTCGACGGCAAGCGCCTGGCCGTGGTGGGCAACAGCGTCGGCGGCAACATGGCGGCGGTGGTGGCCCTGATGGCCAAGGACAAAGGCACCCCGGCGATTCGTTTCCAGGCGTTGCTGTGGCCGGTGACCGATGCCAGCTTCGAGACGGCGTCCTACAACCTGTTCGCCGAAGGACACTTCCTCAGTAAAAACATGATGAAGTGGTTCTGGGACAACTACACCACCGATGCCGGACAACGCAGCGAGATCTATGCCTCGCCGTTACGCGCCAGCACCGCACAGCTCGAGGGTCTGCCGCCCGCGCTGGTACAGACCGCCGAGGCCGACGTCTTGCGCGATGAGGGTGAAGCCTATGCCCGCAAGCTGGACGCGGCCGGTGTACCAGTGACGGCCGTACGCTACAACGGCATGATCCACGACTATGGCTTGCTCAACGTGGTCAGCCAGGTGCCGGCGGTGCGTTCGGCGATGCTGCAGGTGTCGCAAGAGCTCAAGCAACACCTGAAGTAGTGACGGAGCCAGGAGCAGCCTTTGTGGCGAGGGAGCTTACTCCCGCTCGGCTGTGTAGGAGCTGGCGAAGGCTCGGGCCGCGTTCGGACGATCTTTTGATCTTTCGCTTGAGACTCAAGTGTCCGGGGAAAGATCGCAGCCTCGCTCCGCTCGACAGCTCCTACAGGCCCAGCGGGAGCAAGCTCCCTCGCCACGGATATCTGGTATTCAGTCCTGAAATGAAAAAGCCCGACTCAATGGTCGGGCTTTTTCATACAGAAGGCTTCGCTTATTTAGCGCGGCCTTTGTAGGAACCGCCTTCGCGGGTATCGATCTCGATCTTGTCACCGATTTCGATGAAGTCAGCAACTTGCAGTTCAGTACCGTTGCTCAGTTTGGCAGGCTTCATGACCTTGCCGGAAGTGTCGCCGCGAGCGGAACCTTCAGTGTAGTCAACTACACGCACGATGGTGGTCGGCAGTTCTACGGAAACCAGGCGCTCTTCGAAGAACACGGCTTCGCAGACGTCGGTCATGCCTTCTTCGATGAACGGCAGAACGCTTTCGATGTCTTCGGCGTTCAGCTCGTACATGGTGTAGTCAGTGGTGTCCATGAACGTGTAGGTGTCGCCGCTGATGAAGGACAGGGTCGCTTCTTTGCGGTCGAGGATCACGTCGTCCAGTTTGTCGTCGGCGCTGTAGACGATCTCGGTCTTGTAACCGGTCAGCAGGTTCTTCAGCTTGGTCTTCATGATCGCGCTGTTACGACCCGACTTGGTGAACTCAGCTTTCTGAACCAGCCAAGGATCGTTTTCGAGACGGATCACGGTCCCGGGTTTCAGTTCTTTACCAGTTTTCATTGCGAATATCCGAATTTGGATGGGATTTACAAAAATCTAGGCCGCGTATCATATCCAATTTACATAAAACTTCACCAGCGCTGCGGCAAGATCGGCTCGCGAGGCCTGTTCCAGACACCACGCCTGGGCATGTTCGGCCAGTTCCTGCTGCTGTTCACGGGTGGCTTTCCAATGTTCGCTCATGTCTTGGCCGGCATTCCAGGCCCGCCAAAGACCGCTGATCGCTTTTTGCGCCGCCTGAGAAAGCCCCTGGGTATAGAGCCTGAGAAACGCCTCGAGCTTTTCCAGGTGGACGTCTTCTTCCTGCTGGTAGATATGCCAGAGCAGCGGCCGACCAGCCCATTGGGCACGCACGAAGGAGTCTTCGCCGCGCACGGCGTTGAACTCGCAGCACCATAGCAGGTGGTCGTACTGGTCCTGGCGGATGAACGGCAACACCTGCACCGTCAGTGCGCCGCGTCGATGTAGCGCACCGACCGCCAGGCCGTCGACCCCAAGCCAACGCTCGACATCGCCCAGCACCCGCCCTTCGGGAACCAGCACATGAAACGCTTGGGCATCAGCGGCCATTGCGTCAAACCAGCTCGCCAACCCGGCGTTCTCATAGGCGAACAGCGAGATCAGGCAGGCATCCGGCGCCCGCTCGACACCCAGCCCTTGCAGGAATATTCGTTGTGCTTCGGCATCCTGCTGGAATTGTCGACGGCGCTCCAAAAGCCCCGCCTCACGCAGCAGGCCACCTGTTCCTTCCTGGAAGCCGGGGAAAAAGAAATATTTCTGCACGTGTTTGTATTTGACCGACGGCAGGCCGTGACAACCGATCACCCAGTCCTCGGCGCTCAAATAATCAAGGTTCATCCACAGGGGCGTCGTCTGGCGCGCGGCCATCGCATCCATGTAGGCGCTCGGCAACTGGCAGGCAAACGCAGCGATCACCACGTCGGCGGCTTCGGTGGGCGCCCACTCCCCGGGCCAGTGACGCACTTGCACGCCCTGTTGCCATTGCTCGGACAGGGTGACGTCGATTTCCGGGCACAGCCGTTCGAAGGCACGCAGGTCGTCGACCCATAGCCGCACCGCACATTGATGCTCGGCCACCAACTGCCGAGCCAGGCGCCAAGTGACACCAATATCGCCATAGTTATCGACGACGGTGCAAAAAATATCCCAACGCACGGTCATTCCCGACTCCCTGTGGCAAAGGCCTGATTGTCCCGAATAAACCGATCACGCAGAAGAGCCGACGGCGATTAATCTTCATGCGACAATCACCGCCTGTCCATGACTCTGCCAGGAAGCAGCCATGCCCGATCACTCGACACCCTCGCGCCTTACAGCTTTGCAATTGACCTTCAGCATTGCCCTGGGCCTGTGGCTGGGGTTTCTCGCCATCGTGTTGACGGGCTGGCTGCTGTCCAGATTCCTGTTCAACGAACAACTGGCACCGGTGGCCGCCGCCGTCCATCAACTGGCGCAACCGCCGGCAGTGCAACCGGCCCCGGAGCCGCCTACGCCGATGTTCGAGCAATACCAGCAGAACCTGCAAAGGAACGAGCAGCGCCAGGCGCTCGATCAGGCCCGCAACAATCCGCGCAACCTGTCCAACCCCAAGTGCCAGTTCTGGCTGCAACAGGACCAGAATGCGCCCAGTGAAAAAAGCCGCGCCAACGTTCTGCAATTCTGCGAATGATCATGAATAAACAGACCGTCCACCAGTTGATTCTCGACAAGCTCAAGATTGATCTCGACATCGCCGAACGCGCCGCGCAAACCGCCTACGAAACCGCGACCCACGAAGAAAACATCGCCGAGAACAAGTACGACACCCTGGGCCTGGAGGCTTCCTACCTCGCCGCCGGACAAGCCAGGCGCGTGGAAGAAATCCGCCAGGCCCTGACCCTCTGCCAGAACCTGACACTAAGGCCTTACGACGAGCAGCGCGGTATCCAGGTCGGCACCTTGATCGGGCTGGAAGATGAGGACGGTCGCCAGCAATGGCTTTTCCTGGGGCCGGATGCGGCGGGCTTGAAGGTCTCGCTGGTGGGCCAGCCGATCACTGTCATCACCCCTCGCTCACCGTTGGGCCGCGGCCTGTTGGGCAAGTTCGAAGGGGATGAAGTGGAGATCGTGGTAGCGGGCGCCCGGCAACAGTTCGCTGTCACCGAGGCGATCTAGAAGGGCTTTAGTGCACCGGTAGTTCGACGCCGTCGAACAACTCTTCGAGTTCTTGCTTGTTGTGGCATTGGATGGCCTTGGCCATGACTTCGCGGGTCAGGTGCGGTGCAAATTTCTCGATGAAATCGCACATGAAGCCGCGCAGGAATGTGCCACGACGGAAGCCGATCTTGGTCACGCTGGATTCGAACAGCTCGCTGGCATCCAGTACCACCAGGTCGCTGTCGAGCTTGGTATCGACGGCCATCTTCGCGACGATGCCCACGCCCAGGCCCAGGCGAACGTAAGTCTTGATCACGTCGGCGTCGGCGGCGGTGAACACCACTTTCGGCGTCAGGCCACGATGGCTGAAGGCTTCGTCAAGTTTGGAACGACCGGTGAAACCGAATACGTAGGTCACGATCGGGTATTCGGCCAGGGCTTCGAGGGTCAGCTTCGGCAGCTTGGTCAACGGGTGGCCCTGGGGCACGACCACGCAGCGGTTCCAGCGATAGCACGGCATCATCACCAGGTCCCCGAACAACTCCAGGGCCTCGGTGGCAATGGCGAAATCCACCGTGCCGTCGGCCGCCATCTCGGCGATCTGCATCGGCGAGCCTTGGTGCATGTGCAGCGCCACGTCGGGGTACTGCTTGATGAAATTGCTGATCACCGGCGGCAGCGCATAGCGGGCCTGGGTGTGCGTGGTGGCGATCGACAGGGTGCCTTTTTTCTCGTTGGAGAACTCCTGGGCGATCTGCTTGATGCTTTCGACCTTGCGCAGGATCTCGCCAGCGGTGGTGATGATACGCTCGCCGGCCGGGGTCACGCGGGTCAGGTGTTTGCCGCTGCGGGCGAAGACTTCAACGCCCAGTTCATCTTCCAACAGGCGGATCTGCTTGCTGATACCAGGTTGCGACGTGTAGAGGCTTTGGGCAGTAGCGGAAACGTTGAGGTCGTGGTGCGCCACTTCCCAGATGTAGCGCAGTTGTTGAAGCTTCATATGTATCCCTCAAAGCAGTTGGACGCCACGGGCATCAGCGACGGTATATAACTATATGAAAGGTTTTGACAATATATCTAGAACTTTTTATAAAAGCCACCATTTAGCCTCAAGCCTCTCCCTGGCGTCGGCGCTGTACCAGCGGCACCAGGTAGACCGGCACCCGGGATAACTGCAATACCCGTGCAGCGGTCCTGCCCAAGGGAGTTTCACCGCTTGCCCCTTGGCAATGACTGCCTACGATCAGCAAGTCGACAGAGAGTTTCGCAGCCTGCTCCAGGATGACCTGGGAAGGATCGCCCTGGTACACCCTGACCGACTTGATCAGTTGCAAATCCTGCTGCCCCTCTCCCAATTCCTCGCGGAAACTGTCGAGCACTCGCTGTTCGATATTGGCCATCACCGTATTCAGACCTTGACGATGAAATTCGTTCAGCGCCTGCTCGTCGAGATAGCTTTGCAACACCGACTCGGCGAACAGCCCCATCGGTTCTACCGCATGCACCACATACAACTCGGCTTCAAACGTCCGTGCTAACGCCAAGGCATGCTGCATCACATAAGGGGCGTACAGGCCCAGGTCTGTGGCGTACAGCATCGAACGAATCATGTGACCTCCTCGCGTGCCAAAATGGCGGAGATTGATTCAGCTTAGCAGCGCCTTGGAGACTGCGACGTGCGGCTTGACGTCCCGGACCTGAGGCAGTCAGGGCTTCATTTCGTTACTGATACCGTGGGGCACATGTCCGGTGGCGACCACCTCTCGGGCCAGTTCGCAATGGCCGGTCTGGTCATCGAAAAAAACATCGGCGGCGAACGCTTCGAGGAAGGCCGATTTGGTCAGGCCGCCCAGGAACAACGATTCGTCCAGGCGAATATCCCACTCACGCAAGGTCCGGATGACCCGCTCGTGGGCCGGTGCCGAACGGGCCGTCACCAGCGCCGTACGAATGGGGCAGGCGTCTTCGGGAAACTCGCGCTGCAGTGCATTGAGCGCCGCCAGGAACCCCTTGAACGGCCCGCCTCGCAACGGCTCGCGGGCGGCCTGTCGTTCGCTGGCCTGGAAGGCTTCCAACCCATCGGCCTGATAGACGCGCTCCGATTCATCGGAAAACAGCACGGCATCGCCGTCGAAGGCAATGCGCAGTTCCTCGCTGGCCGCGCGACTGGCACCGCCCGACAGGATGGTCGCGGCGGCAAAGCCGGCGTCCAGGGCGCTGCGCACGTCTTCAGCGTGGGTAGACAAAAAGAGATCGCAACCGAACGCCTTGAGGTACGGGTAGGGACTGCGGCCGCCCACGAAGGCGGCGCGCGAGATCGCCAGCCCATAATGATGAATCGAGTTGAACACTCGAAGACCGGTGTCGGCACTGTTGCGCGAGACCAGGATCACCTCGACCCGGGCACGACCCAGGTGCTCGTTGAGGTTCAGCAGCTTTTGCACCAGGGCGAACGCATCACCGGGGGCAAGCACTTCGTCTTCATGCTCGATCTGGTATTGCCGGTAGGCTTCGACGCCACTCGACAGGTACACCTTGTGACTTTCCCTCAGGTCGAACAGCGCCCGCGACGAAATCGCCAGCACCAGTTTATCGTCGATGTTGTTTGCCATACCGCTCCCCCCTTTCGCCTGCTCAGCGGTTATATCGGTCCACGAACGCCAACGCCTGGTACAAGGCTTCGATTTTCGGCAGCTCACACCCCGCCGCTTTCGCCGCCGCCAATGGCCGGCCGTAGATCGCGTCCAGCTCCAGCGCACGCTTGTGGGAATAATCGTGGTACATGCTGGGCCAGTAGTCGGGCATCTTCTCGGTCATCGTGAACAGATACTCGGCATAACCCGGCGCGATGTGATGCCCGCAGGCTTGCGCACCGCGGACCACCTCCTCCATCAGTGCCCGGATCAATTCGCGGCTATGGTCGTTGGCCATCAACGGCGTGGTACTGGCGCCCAACAGAACCGAAAGACCGTTGTACGGCACATTCCACACCAACTTCTGCCAACGGGCCTGTTGCAGGCCAGGCATGGCCTGGGCGTCGATAGCGGCGCTGCGGAACAACGTCGCCGCCTCTTCGACGATTTCCATGCGTTGTGCATGATCGGCGCAAGGACCACTGTGGTAACCGATGTTGACCGCGCCGAGGGCCTGGTGGGCAATGACACCAGGGCCGACGCGATGCACGCAGATCAGGCACAGCCCCCCTAACAGGTGCAACGAATCGGGCAGCAAAGGTCGAAGATCGTCTTCGACATCCAGGCCGTTCTGCAGCAGCAGGATTTTCGCACCGTCAGCGGCAGCCTGGATAATGGCCGGGGCCAGTTCGGCATTGCTGGTGGTCTTGGCGCCGACCAGCAGCCAGTCGCAGGGTGGCATGTCAGCCGCCGAGCGATACGCCTGGACGGGGTTGAGGGCCAGCGCACCGTGAACCGCACTGTCGATTCGCAAGCCGGCTTCGGTCACGGCAGCAAACTCGCTGCGCAGTAGAAAGTGCACGTCAAAACCGGCACGCGCCAGCATCACGCCGTAGAACCCACCGATCGCCCCGGTGCCGATCATCCCGATCCGCGGTTTAACGCCTGCCTGCATCTTTGCAACTCCTCTGGTAAACGGCCCCTGCACACTATCAGCGCGAGCGCCATGGCATGCAATCTTCATTACATCTGTTCACGAATCTGCTGTAGAGCCATCTCCAAGGCCTTTTCCCCAGTCTATAGGGCATTAAACCCATACCAGCCCATTGTCGAGCCACCTCGTAACGCGCTAAGGTTCGGCTCCCCGACGCGCTTAAAATCCGCTGTGCACCGCCGCGCGGGGATCGCTGGCGGCCGGCACCCGTGACCTGACGAGTAACACGATGGCTGATTTACCGATCAACGACCTTAACGTCGCCTCCAACGAGACCCTCATCACGCCTGACCAGCTCAAGCGCGATATCCCCCTGAGCGACGCTGCCCTGCGCACCGTGACCAAGGGCCGCGAAGTCATCCGCAACATCCTGGACGGCACCGATCATCGCCTGTTCGTGGTCATCGGGCCCTGCTCGATCCATGACATCAAGGCCGCCCACGAGTACGCCGAGCGCCTGAAAGTGTTGGCCGCGGAAGTGTCCGACACCCTGTACCTGGTCATGCGGGTGTATTTCGAGAAGCCGCGGACTACCGTCGGCTGGAAAGGCCTGATCAACGATCCGTACCTGGACGACTCCTTCAAGATCCAGGACGGCTTGCACATCGGTCGCCAGTTGCTGCTGGACCTGGCAGAAATGGGCCTGCCCACCGCGACCGAAGCCCTGGACCCGATCTCGCCGCAATACCTGCAGGACCTGATCAGCTGGTCGGCCATCGGCGCGCGCACCACCGAATCCCAGACCCACCGCGAAATGGCCTCCGGCCTGTCGTCGGCAGTGGGCTTCAAGAACGGCACCGACGGTGGCCTCACCGTGGCGATCAACGCCTTGCAATCGGTCTCCAGCCCGCACCGTTTCCTGGGCATCAACCAGGAAGGTGGCGTGTCGATCGTCACCACCAAGGGCAACGCCTACGGTCACGTGGTGTTGCGCGGTGGCAACGGCAAGCCGAACTACGATTCGGTCAGCGTCGCGCTGTGTGAACAGGCGCTGAACAAAGCCAAGATCAAGCCGAACATCATGGTCGACTGCAGCCACGCCAACTCCAACAAGGACCCAGCGCTGCAACCGCTGGTGATGGAGAACGTGGCCAACCAGATCCTGGAAGGCAACCAGTCGATTATCGGCCTGATGGTCGAAAGTCACTTGAATTGGGGCTGCCAGGCGATCCCGAAAGACCTCGCCGACTTGAAGTACGGTGTCTCCATCACCGATGCCTGCATCGACTGGAGCGCGACCGAGAATACGCTGCGCAGCATGCATGCCAAGCTCAAGGATGTATTGCCGAAGCGGCAGCGCGGTTAAAAAAGATCGCAGCCTCGTTGCACTCGACAGCTCCTACACAGCTCCTACGCGGTTCCTACATATATTTGGAGCGGGGATGTAGGAGCTGGCGAAGCCTGCGATCTTTTGCTCTGCTCAAAGCATAAAAAAACGCCGGACTGAAAAGTCCGGCGTTTTTATTGGGAATCCGTTTTCTCAGAGTTTCGCCGCGTGCCGCTGGTGGCGCTCCATGTAACGCTCCACGTAGGAGCAGGACGGGATCACCGTGTAGCCCATTTCTTCGGCGTACTGCAGCGCCCGTTCGGTCAACGCCGCCGCGATGCCCCGGCCGCGCAAGGCGTTGGGCACGAAGGTGCGATAGATATCCAGGGTCTGCTTGCCCAGGTCCATATAGGTCAGATAGGCACGATGACCGTCCACATTGGTCTCGAACTGATGACCAGCCTGGTCATGGTGGATGGTAACCGCCTCGCTCATCACTACTCCTCGCGGGTCTGAATGCCGACCCCTACCTTACCGATGTTTTTCCGGCGAAGGAACATCTACGCCACCCCGTGCCTTCCTGGTCACCGAGCGCCAAAACCGATCCGCTCAAACCCGAGCACGTCGTGAATAGTAGGCACCAATGACGTAAATGCTCAAGGCACGCCTGTCATCGAAGGGGGTAAACCTCCTCGGGTTTATCGATTGAGCGCCATCGTCGCGCTGCAATCGGTCACGGTGCAATAGCTGAACATCGCCAGTTGTTGAGTCTTGAGACGAGCGCGCGTAGTTAAAGTCACCGCCAATACCAATAAAAGATGCCTGGGGCGTTGCACAAAAAATGTACAAAAGTGTAGGCGAATCAATAAACAACGACGTTAGCGAGGGCTGCCGGAGTTCTCTGTCACTACGGAACTTTTTGTCGTTGACGCGCTCCAGCCAAGGGCTTTGGGCTGTATATTTTTTAAACACCCCTTGGAAAAGTTGCCCGAAAAAGAATCACCGCCTAGAATTTTTTTGCTTCTTGCGCTACGTCAGTTTACTTACTACAAGTAATGGGTAGTATGTACGCCGGCTAACTCCTCAGTCTGGGGAGAGAGTCACTAATAGAATGTCCTTGAAGGGGAACACGATGAACAACGTTCTGAAATTCTCTGCTCTGGCCCTGGCCGCAGTTCTGGCTACCGGTTGCAGCAGCGCATCGAAAGAAACCGAAGCACGTCTGACTGCTACCGAAGACGCAGCAGCTCGCTCCCAAGCTCGTGCAGACGAAGCTTACCGTAAAGCTGATGAAGCTCTGGCTGCTGCTCAAAAAGCACAACAGACTGCTGACGAAGCTAACGAGCGTGCTCTGCGCATGCTGGAAAAAGCTAGCCGCAAGTAATAATCCTTCGGGATTGTTATCGAGCCGACCCATTTTTGGGTCGGCTTTTTTTTTGGATTCGAGAGCTATTGCCCAGTGTTTTCCCAGGCAATAAAAAACCCGCCGACATCGCGAAACGTCGACGGGTTGTAGTCGCGTCGTTTACTGCTGCAAGTCGATCGGCGCGCTCATGACCATCGACGCCGAGGTATTCGGAACAGCGATTTCCACCGGCATGCCATCTTCGGCCGCCACCACGTCCCGCACCTCGTCCCAGTTCATGCGCAGGTTGCTGGTGATGTCTTCACGCTTGAGCATCGTGTTGATCACTGCGGTGTGCTTGTCCACCACCGACGGGTTGCCATTGTCGTCCAACGGTGTATGAGCTTCCAGATACACCTTGCCACCGCTCACGCCAAGCTTGTAGGGGTCGTTGATGATCCGCACCGATGTACCCACCGGCACCATGCCGGCCATTTCCAGTACGTTGTTGTTGAACATCCGGAAGCAACCGTGGCTGGTCCGCATGCCGATGCCGAACTTCTTGTTCGAACCATGGATCAGGTAGCCCGGGGTGCCCAGGGTGAACTTGAAAGGACCCAGCGGGTTATCCGGGCCGGCGGGCACGACATTGGGCAGCGGGTCGCCGTCGGCGGCGTGTTCGGCCTTGATCGATGCCGGCGGGGTCCAGGTCGGGTTCGGCGTCTTGGCGACGATGCTGGTGTGGGCGATCGGCGATCCCCAGCCCTCACGCCCGATCCCCAGCGGGAAGGTGTAGACCACGTTCCGCCCCTTGGGGAAATAGTAGAGACGGTACTCGGCAAGGTTGATCACGATACCTTCGCGCGGGCCCGGCGGCAGGATGAAGCGAGTCGGCAGCACGATCTCGGTGCCGGCGCCCGGCAACCAGGGATCGACCCCCGGGTTGGCGGCGACCATCTCGTTGTAGCCCAGGTCATGGGTGGTGCCCAGGTCGGCGAAGGTGTCTTCGTACTTGGCCTTGATAACCTGCACCTGGCCAACGATGTCTTCCCCCGGCGGCGGCAGAGGCAGCTCCAGTGCGGCAACGGGGCCCGCCATACACAGGGCGGCAAGAGACAGGCAGCGGGCGACGGCAGGCAAGCGCGGCAACATCCGGGAAATCCTTCGCAGATCGAACAGGGTTATTAAAACGGCGATTGTACACTGCCCCTTGTTATTTCGGGGAGAGCGGTACAGAGGCGTCCGATGCGCTGCATTGTTTCAGGCATTCACATATGGATGGTTCGACACAAACCCTGTGGGAGATGTCGGGAATCTGAGGGATTACAGCTCGAACCGCAGCTCCGGCCAGATTGGCGAGGTGCCGCGTTTCTGGGACTCCAGGATCGCCCGGCACAACGAGCACAGGCGATGATCCTGGAAAATCTTGCGATCGACGCTCGACCAGCGCGGTTGGGCCGGCAGCAGGCTGCCACAGAGGGTGCGGTCGGCCGAGCCACCGAGTTCCAACTGCCGGGTCACCAGGTGCACCCGCACTTCCTGGCAGGCGAACAGATCCAACTGCTCGTCAGGCTCGATCAGTTGGTAGGCAAACAGGGACCAGGCGGGACGCGGCATCGGGGGCTCCAAATCGGGGGCGCCACATTAGCCGAAAGCCCGCCTGTAGAAAAGCGTCAAAGCAGCGGTTTGAGCGTCGGCCAGACATTTTCCAGCAACTTGCCCTGGGCCGCGACGGACGGGTGCAATCCGTCGCCCTGCATCATGGTCGGGACACCACCGACGTCCTTGAGGAAAAACGGCACCAGCGGGACCTTTTTCTCCTCGGCCAGGGTGCTGTAGACCCGGGTAAAGGCCTCGGTGTAGCGCCGTCCGTAATTGGGCGGCAGTTGCATGCCCAGCAAAAGCACCTGGGCACCGCTGGCGCGGGCGCTGTCGATCATCGCTGCAAGGTTTTGTTGCAATTGTGTTGGCGGCTGTCCGCGCAAGCCATCGTTGCCGCCCAGCTCGAGGATTACCAGGTCCGGCTTATGGGCTGCAAGCAGCGCCGGCAGCCGCGCCTGACCTCCGGCACTGGTGTCGCCACTGATGGAAGCATTGACCACTTTATCGTCAAAACCCTCGGCCTTGAGCCGTTGTTCGAGCAACGACACCCACCCTTGCCGGGTATCCAGGCCGAAAGCCGCGCTGATACTATCGCCAACGATCAGGACTGTACCCGCCGCTGCGTTCTGGGCCATGCACATAAAGGCCAGGCCGGCACTCAAAAACCACACACGCATCGGATTCTCCATGGGCTCAAGCATTCTCACCGCGACGGACCTTAGCAAAGTGGTCTCCAGCGCGGAAGGTGAACTGACCATCCTGCACGAACTCAGCCTGGAACTGAACAAAGGCGATAGCCTGGCCATCGTCGGCGCGTCCGGTTCCGGCAAATCCACCCTCCTGGGCCTGCTGGCCGGCCTCGACCTGCCCAGCAGCGGCGAGGTGACGCTCGCCGGCCAGGCCCTCAGCACACTGGATGAAGACCAGCGTGCGCGGATCCGCGCCGAGCATGTCGGTTTCGTCTTCCAGTCGTTCCAGTTGCTCGACAGCCTCAATGCACTGGAAAACGTCATGCTGCCGCTGGAACTGGACGGGCGCAAGGATGCCCGCGAACGCGCCACGCAATTGTTGGAGCGCGTCGGCCTGGGCCAGCGCCTGACTCACTCGCCGCGCCAGCTCTCCGGCGGCGAACAGCAACGCGTGGCGATTGCCCGCGCCTTTGCCGCCGAACCCGACGTGCTGTTTGCCGACGAACCCACCGGCAACCTCGACAGCCACACCGGCGAGCGCATCAGCGACCTGCTGTTCGAATTGAACAAGGAACGCGGCACGACCCTGGTGCTGGTGACCCATGATGAACGCCTGGCCCATCGCTGCCGGCGCCTGATCCGACTTGAAGCCGGCGAGATGGTCGCCCCTCTGGAGCCTTGATGGCACGCTTGCCGCTGTTGCGCCTTTTCAGTCTCGCTGTCCGTCAATTGCTTCGCGATGCCCGCGCCGGTGAGTTGCGGGTGTTGTTCTTCGCCCTGCTGGTGGCGGTGGCGGCAAGTACGGCCATCGGTTACTTCGGTGCCCGTCTCAACGGCGCGATGATGATGCGCGCTACCGAGTTCCTCGGTGCCGACCTGCTGCTCGAAGGCAGCTCCCCCGCCCGCCCGGAGCAGATCCGCAGCGGCACCGAACTGGGCCTGGAACATGCTCGGGTGGTGGAGTTCTCCAGCGTCGTGGCCACCGACAATGGCATCCAACTGTCCAGCGTCAAGGCGGCCGATGACAGCTACCCATTGCGCGGCGAGCTGAAAAGCACCCCAACCCCGTTCGCCCCGGAAGAAATCGGCGGACGTCCGAACCCTGGCGAGGCCTGGGTCGAAGCACGGCTGCTGACGGCACTGGACCTGAAGATCGGCGACAGCATCGACGTCGGCAACCAGACCTTGCGCCTGAGCCGCGTGCTGACTTATGAGCCCGATCGCGCCGGCAACTTCTACAGCCTCACCCCGCGGGTGCTGATCAACCTCAAGGACCTGGAGGCCACCGGCGTGGTCCAGCCGGGCAGCCGTGTCAGCTATCGCGACCTGTGGCGTGGCCCGGCATCGGCGCTGCAAACCTACCGCGACCTGGTCAAGCCTGGCCTTGAAGCCAACCAGCGCCTGCAGGATGCCCGCGACGGCAACCGGCAGATCGGTGGCGCCCTGGGCAAGGCCGAACGCTACCTGAACATGGCCAGCCTGGTGGCAGTGTTGCTGTCCGGTGTCGCCGTCGCGCTCTCGGCCAACCGCTTTGCCACCCGACGTTTCGATGCCAGCGCGCTGCTGCGCTGCCTGGGCCTGTCACGTCGGGAAACCATGATGCTGTTCAGCCTGCAATTGACGGTGCTGGGCCTGCTCGCCAGCATCAGTGGCGCCCTGCTCGGCTGGATCGCCCAACTGGGCCTGTTCGCCCTGCTGCATGACCTGCTGCCCAGCACCGTTCCGCCGGGTGGCCTGCTGCCAGCGATCGCCGGGATCGGCACCGGGCTGGTGGCCCTGGCGGGGTTCGCCCTGCCGCCACTGGCTGCACTGGGTCGGGTACCGCCATTGCGCGTGCTGCGCCGGGACATGCTGCCGATCCCCTCCAGCTCCTGGGTGATCTACGGTGCCGCGCTGGGCGCCCTGGGCCTGATCATGTGGCGCCTGAGCCTGGACCTGGTCCTCACTTTCGCCCTGCTGGGTGGTGGCGTCGTGGCCGCCCTGGTGCTTGGCGGCCTGTTGTTGCTGCTGCTCCAGAGCCTGCGTCGACTGCTGGCCCGCGCTTCCCTGCCCTGGCGGCTGGGCCTGGGCCAATTGCTGCGTCATCCCTTGGCGGCGGCCGGACAGGCCCTGGCGTTCGGCCTGATCCTGTTGTCCATGGCGCTGATCGCGCTATTACGTGGTGAATTGCTGGACACCTGGCAAAACCAGTTGCCCAAAAACGCCCCGAACTATTTCGCCCTGAACATCCTGCCCAACGACAAGCAGGCCTTCACCGACAAGCTGCTGGCACTGTCGGCGCAATCGGCCCCGCTCTACCCCGTGGTGCCCGGACGCCTCATCAGCATCAATGGCGAACCGGCCACAGAGTTCGTCACCAAGGACTCGGCGGGTGACCGGGCGCTGCAACGTGACCTGAGCCTGACCTGGGCCGCGGACCTGCCGGCGGGCAATATCGTCACCGCAGGGACCTGGTGGCCGCAGCAGCCACCGGATGATATCCCCGGGGTCTCGGTGGAAGGCAAAGTGGCCGAGAACCTCAAGATCAAGCTGGGCGATCGCCTGGTGTTCAGCGTGGGCGGCGTCAACCGTGAAGCGAAGGTCACCAGCCTGCGGGAGATCAACTGGGACAATTTCCAGCCCAACTTCTTCATGATTTTCCAGCCCGGCACCTTGAAGGATCTGCCGGCCACTTATCTCACCAGTTTCTACCTGGCATCGGGGCACGACCAACAGATCGTCGACCTGTCCCGGGCCTTTCCGGCGGTGACGATCCTGCAAGTCGAGGCCCTGCTCGAGCAACTGCGCAGCATCCTGGCCCAGGTGACCCTGGCGGTGGAGTATGTGTTGCTGTTCGTGCTGGCTGCGGGGATGGCGGTGTTGTTTTCCGGCCTGCAGGCAACCCTCGACGAGCGCATTCGCCAAGGCGCGCTATTGCGTGCACTGGGCGCCGAACGGCCCCTGCTGGTCAAGGCCCGGCGCATCGAGTTCGGCCTGCTGGGCGCGGTCAGTGGCCTGCTCGCGGCCCTGGGGTCGGAGCTGGTGAGCCTGGTGCTTTACCGGTACGCCTTCGACCTGCCCTGGCATCCGCATCCATGGCTGCTGGCATTGCCACTGCTGGGGGCCTTGTTGATCGGTACGGCCGGTGTGTTTGGCACCCGTCGAGCGCTCAATGCCAGCCCGCTGACAGTATTGCGCGAGGGTTGATAGACTCCCGGCTTCGCTATTACAAGAAGTCGCCATGAGCCGTTATCGCCCACCCCGCACCGCCGGCACCGCGCTGATCACCCCCGAGGGTGAAGCGCGGATGCGCGCTGAATTCCATGAGCTGTGGCATGTGCGCCGTCCCCAGGTGACCCAGGCGGTCAGCGAGGCGGCGGCCCAGGGTGATCGCTCGGAAAACGCCGAATACACCTACGGCAAGAAAATGCTCCGGGAAATCGACAGTCGCGTGCGTTTCCTTACCAAGCGCCTCGAGGCGCTTAAAGTGGTCAGTGAAAAACCCAGCGATCCGAACAAGGTGTACTTCGGTGCCTGGGTGACGGTCGAAGATGAGGATGGCAAGGAGTCACGCTATCGCATCGTCGGCCCGGACGAGCTGGACCTGAAGCAGAACCTGATCAGTATCGACTCACCGTTGGCACGAGCCCTGATCGGCAAGGCCCTGGACGCCGAAGTCAGCGTCCAGACGCCTACCGGCGAGAAACGGGTCTACATCGTGGACATCGCGTATCCGTAATCCGTGCCTCAGCGGCGCGTGATCAATCCCTGCCGGGCGACACGGGTCAACTGCCGGATCATTTCAGGAGCGTCCGCCCCGCTGGGGGACTGGATGACGGCCAGGTCGAAACTGTCATTGGCGAAACGCGCCAGTGACTCGCAGTCTTCGACAAACTGGATCAGGAAAGCAGCGGGCCCATGATTGCGACGCGGCCAGCCGTCGAGATAGCGCAAGAGCGTTGGCTGGTGGGCCCCGCCCAGGAGAATTTTCGGATTACGTTGGACAAGGTTCGCCGTGATCGGCGCAAGACGTACTAGGGGGCTGGGTGCGTTCATCGTGTCGTGTCTCTGCCTCAAAAGTCTGCATGGCAGGTGAGAGGCAACACCGAACCAGCGCTTTAGCGGTATTTCGAAGCCTTGTCTTCGGCTTCTATCGGCGACTGGATTGAGTCACCTGGCGCCCCGCAAGTAGCTGTTTAAATCGGCGCATGAGCGGCATCCTAGAGAAGCTGACTGGGCAGTGTCAAGAATCACTCCCCATAAAAAGGCCCGTACAAGACGGTAATGCTGTTTTCTGATTATCTGTTCCGAGAGGCGTGGGTTGGTGTGTATATCCGTTGCCGCAGCAACGGATATACACACGATCCATCCGGAAAAAGGCGAATAGATTTTTCCAAAAAAAACCTCAAAAAAACGGCGCTTCCCATTTCTGAAAGAAGCGCCGTTTTTCCTAAGTGAACAGCATTACGTACAAGACGGGCCTCGAATTCAAAATCGAGCAATCAACCCGCAATGGCGCGATCGACCGACAGCTTGCCCGCCCCCTCGATCAGCACGGCAATACTGCCCGCCAGCAACGCCAAGGCAAACTCATAACCGTTGTTGGCCATGAACAAGCCGTTACCGATGTGCACGGAGAAAATCGCCACCAGCGACAGGAAGGCCAGGCCCAGTGCCGCAGGACGCGCCAACAAGCCGATGATCAGCGCCAGCCCGGCGAAAAACTCCGTACCGCCCGCCAGTGTCGCCATCACGTAGCCCGGGGTCAGGCCGATGCTTTCCATCCACTGTGCCGTGCCTGCCAGGCCGTAGCCACCAAACAGGCCGAAGAGTTTCTGCGAGCCGTGGGCGGCGAAAATAATGCCGACGACAATGCGCAGGACCGTCAGGCCGTAGCCGGCGCGGGTAAACAAGACTTTATTGATCAACGAGCTCATGCGGGTTCATCCCAAGGTGTGTGGTTGTTGGTCGCTATATTAATCAAAAAAACTTGTACCAAAAGCGCAAAAAATGCGAGATACAAATCGAAATTATCGATTATTTTCGCTCGGCAACCTTCTGACTTCCAGGCTCCAGCGACTCTCGTTCACGATCAAAGGCCAAGTAATACTTATTGACACTATTAACGTAGCTGACCGCGCCCATTCCCACCTGCTCCATGGCAATGCGCTCGACCTGGAAAAACCATTGGTTGGGGTTCAGTCCTCGCCGCCGGGCCTCGGCTCGCATGCCCTGGACGCGTTCGGGGCCCATGTTGTAGGCGGCCAGGACGAAGGCCATGCGCTCGCGCTCGTTGAGCTTGGGGCTGGCAAAGAATTTTCGACGGATAAGGGCCAGGTACTTGGCGCCGGCCTGCACATTGGCATCCAGGTTCTGGATGTTAGCGACCCCGACCCGCTGAGCCGCCGCCGGGGTGATCTGCATCAGGCCGGTGGGACCTGCACCGCTGCGGGCGTTGGGTTGCAGGGCCGATTCCTTGAAAGCCAGCGCCGCCAGGTTGAGCCAGTCCATGCCTTGGGCATCGGCATGTTTTTGCAGCACCGGACGCAGTTTCTCAAGGCGTTGGCGATTGGCCCGGGCCAACGGATAATGGACCCGGTACAAACGCCGATAGATGCGCAGGAATGCCGCGTCCTGGTTGGAAGGCACTTTGTAGGTCACCAGGAATCGGTCGATGCTCGCCCGCAACATGGCGGCATCACGACGAACGAACCAATACTCGTCACCCGGCTCGCCGATCTGCACCTGACGGTCCAAGCGCAACTTGGGCAGGATCTTGCCCCAGCGCTCGGCGATGGGCTGTTCGACGATGGTCAAATGAAAAATCCCGCCCTGGACCATTTCCAGGACATCCTCCACAGCCAGGGTGGGATCGACCCATTCGACCTTCACCGGCGGCAGCTTGAGCAGCGCCAGTTTCTGGTTGATCTGGCTCACGGCGTCCCCCGCCGCGCTGCCGCTGGGCAAGGCCAGGGTCTTGCCGGAAAGTTGCTCCACGCGCGTGTAGCGCTTCTCGCCCTTGATACCCACCAGCAGCAACGGCACGTCGGTACGAACCGGATCGCTGGCGCCGACCGCATGGCCGGCCTGGGGGTCGAGCAACTCACCCGGCGCCACGAGGTCGCCTTCCCCGCGCTGCAAGGCGCCGAGCAGTTGGTCCTTGGCCATGGGAATGATTTTGAGGGTGATTTCCTGGCCATCCCGGGCGTGGCCGTTGAGGTATTGCTCGAAGGCTCGCAGCCGATGGTATTCGACGCCAATGGGCTGGCCCTGAACTTCACCGGAGCTGTTGCGGCTCTGGTTGACCAAAACCTTCAACACGCGACTGCTGCGGATTTGCGCCAGGTCGCGCACCGTGACCGGCGCCACCGTCTGCACGGGCCCAGGCAGCCGCGCCTCGGCCGGCATTGGCAACAACAGCGAACAACACAACAGTAGTAATACCTGGGGACGTGTCATCCACTCTCCGGAAGCAATACTGTGGACCGCCCCCCTTGAAAAACGAGGCTGAGTCGACAGAAACAGAGCGCCTGGGGCGCTGAAAAAGTGCGGAAGACTGGCACAGTGACGGCTTTTATACCAACCCGATGTGTCTCGCGGCCTTAACAGACAGCCTCAACTCGTTGTAGTTCTTGGCTTTTCTTATAAATCTACAGCTCTGATATGCTTTCCGGCCTTTGGGTCGAGGTAGCACCATGCAACTCATCGATATCGGCGTCAACCTGACCAACCCCAGTTTCGCCGACAAACATCAGGCGGTGCTTGAGCGCGCCTATGAATCCGGCGTCTGCCAACTGGTCTTGACCGGCACCAGTATCGAGGGCAGCGAACAGGCCCTGGAGCTGTGCCAACGCCTCGACGACACGGGTGAGCGGCTGTTTTCCACCGCCGGCATTCACCCCCACAGCGCCAGCGAATGGACCGCCGACAGCGCCCGGCACCTCAAGGATCTGCTGATGCACAGCCGCGTGCGCGCGGTGGGCGAATGCGGGCTGGATTTCAATCGGGACTTCTCCCCTCGACCGCAACAGGTAAAAGTCCTGGAGGAACACCTCGCCCTGGCAGTCCAATTACAATTGCCGGTATTCCTGCATGAACGCGATGCCGACCAGCGCTTGCTGGACATCCTCCGGGATTTTCGCGATCAGTTGCCGGCGGCCGTGGTGCACTGCTTTACCGGTGAAAAAAAGGCGCTGTTCAGCTACCTGGACCTGGACCTGCACATTGGCATCACTGGCTGGATCTGCGACGAACGCCGGGGGACGCACCTGCACCCGTTGGTGCGCGAGATCCCCCGTGGTCGGCTGATGCTCGAAAGCGACGCACCGTACCTGCTGCCTCGCACACTACGCCCCAAACCCAAGAATGGCCGCAACGAACCGGCCTACCTGACGGAAGTCTTGCGCGAAGTGGCCTTGCACCGGGGCGAAAGCCAGGACGACCTGGCAGCCCACAGCACCAAGTGCGCCCGGGCGTTTTTTGGTTTGCCCGCCATTTGCGAATAAACACACATCCCTGTGGGAGCGGGTTGTCTGTGGGTCCACATCAAAAACCCCCGGGATCGATGTTGTCTGTTGACCCATATCAAAATCCCGCCACCTGAATAGCGGCAAAATAATGGCACCTTGCCAATGCTGTTTCCGCTATCAGAGAAGACCTTCCATGGGTGCCTGGCTTAGCAATATCTCGCTGAAATACAAATTCTGGGCGGTCAATGCGGTCGCCTTTGTCACCACCTTGCTGCTGGTGCTCTACGCAGTGCACCTCGAACAGCAGTCGCGCAACCATGCGGCCCAGGCAAACGCGCAAGCCCAGGCTCGCCTGCTGGATGCCTGGCCTGCCGGAACGCCCTTGCCCAAGGTCGACCATCTCCTGGCATTGCAGCGCGACCAGGTTCCCGTTCTCAATGAACAACCGTTGCCTTCGCTGGCCCAGGCCAACGGCTGGGTCGCACTCGACACCGGATTGCTGTTTGGCGACGACCCGCTGCTGGGTGCCCAAGTGATCCGTCGAGGTGACGGCCAACAACTCGCCGTGTTGGCCCAAGGTGTGAGCCTGAGCCAAGTGTTCGGTGAACGCTTCAGCCAATATGCCGTGGCCGTGTTCGTGTTGATGCTGGCGATGCTGGGCGCATCCCAGTTGTTGATCCGTTTCTTGCTCAGCCAGCTCAATACGCTCAAAGACGTAATGCTGCACGTGGAAAAAACCGGCGACCTGGCCGCCCGCGTGCCCCTGGCCTGCCGGGACGAAGTGGGCCAGATGGCGGCGGCGTTCAACGCCATGCAGGCCGGTTATCAACGGGTCGTCGACACCGTTGCCAGCACCGCCCGGCAGTTGGACAGTGGTGCCGCGCGCCTGGCATCGAGCATGAACGATGTGCGCCACGGCATGCTCGGCCAGCAAAGCGAAACCGATCAGGCGGCCACGGCGATCAACGAAATGTCCGCCACGGTTTATCACATCGCCCAGCACGCCGGCGCCACCCGCGACCTGTCGAAAACCGCCGATACCCTGGCCGGCAACGGTCAGGAAGTGGTCGGTCGGGTGCAACAGTCGATCACCGGGTTGTCTTCGGGTGTGCAGCAGACCGCCGAAATGATCCAGCGCCTGGCCGAAGACAGCCAGAAGATCAATGGCGTGGTCAGTGTGATCCACAGCATCGCCGAGCAAACCAACCTGCTGGCCCTGAACGCGGCTATCGAAGCGGCGCGGGCCGGGGAAATGGGCCGGGGCTTTGCCGTGGTGGCCGACGAGGTGCGCAACCTGGCCAAGCGGGTGCAGACCTCTACGGACGAAATTACCTCCATGATTTCGGCCCTGCAGGCCGGGACCCGCGACGCGGTGGACTTCATGCAGGAGAGTTCGCTCAAGGCCGACGATTGCGTGCAACAGGCCCGCGAGGCCGGCGACGCGTTGGCACAGATCACCGCTGCGGTAGCGCAAATGCGCGAGAGCAACACCCAGATCGCTGTCGCGGCCGAGCAGCAAAGCCATGTCGCCGAGGAAATGAACCGGGCAGTGGTAAGCATTCGCGACGTGACCGAGAACACCGTGCGCCAGACCGTCGACTCAGCCACCACCAGCGATGAACTGGCAACGTTGGCGGGCGAGTTGAGCAAGGCGATCGGGCAGTTGAAACTGTAGAGCGCTGGACCGCCGGGGGCTTCTGTGGCCAGAGATTGCTCCCGCCGGGCCGCGCTGTAGGAGCTGACGAGTGCAACGAGGCTGCGATCTTTCCCCAGACCCTTGAATCTCAGGCGAAAGATCAAAAGATCGCAGCCTTCGGCAGCTCCTACAGAGGCCAGCGGGAGCAAGCACCTTTGCACAACAGCAAAACTGTATGGCCACCTATCGCTTCGATAGCCAACCGCCATTCGCCGCCCCGCCCGCCCGGACCTATCCTTGGGTTATTCGATTTCGTTCAAGGAAACAGCATCATGGGCAAACGTCACCCCAATCTTCCGGCCTGGCAATGGCGCGCCTACCCAGACAATCATCGGCATCCCACCAACCTGGTGTTGCACCTGATTGCCGTGCCGCTGTTCATCATCGCGTTTCTGCTGATTGTGTCGGGGGTGTTCAGCTTGAGCCTGGGCGATGTCGCCATCGGCATCATCGGCCTGCTCGCGGCACTCGGGCTGCAGCGCCATTGTCACCGAGAGCCTTAGCCGAAAATAGTGACCGTCTGCCGGCTCAGGGCGATCAAGCGGCCATCGGCGCTCCAGAACTTCGCGGCGACATGGCCGTAGCCGTCCTGGGCATGTTCGATCTCGGCCAGGTACTTGCACCAGTCCAGTGTCGTGAGTTCCAGCAGCGGCTGGACGAACTCGATGGTCCACGTGAGCGTGCTGCCCGGGGCCATTTGCGAAAGATGAGGCAGCAAGGCCGGCGGCCAGGCGTCCACCAAGGCCAGGATATGACTTTCGTTCAGCGCCTCCTCCTGCACATCACCGCGCAAGCGTACCCAGCCGCCCATGCTCCGGGACTTGTTGCCGCTGAATGGCAAGCCGCCAACGCTCCAGCGCATCGCCAGGTGACGCATGAATTCCGGCGTCGCACCTTTGACGTAAGGCAGTTCCTGGCATTGCTCCACGCTTTTGAATTCTGGTGCTGGATCGGCCTGCACCGACACCACGGATGAGCGCGACGCGCCGAAACTGCCTTGCACCACGGTCACCACTTGGCCGTTCTGCACCGCACGCCCCAGCACCTGGCTCACAGCCTTGCCTTCACGCAATACGTCGACTTCGAAACTGACAGGTACGTCGGGTTCGACCGGGCCGACAAAGGTGATGGCCAACGAGCGCACCGGGCGGTCCGCCGGCACTTGGGCACGCATAGCCTCATATTGCAGCGCCGCCACCAACCCGCCAAAACTGGCTCGCCCCTGGCCCCACTCAGGCGCGATGGTCACCGCACCGGGCTGCCGGCGCACGGCATCGATCAAATCGGAAAAGCGCATGACGACCTCGAAAACAGGGAAAAGGATGAAGGGATCTTAACCAGCGCCGGCTGGCGGCACAGGGCTCATTCCGGCCAAAGAGGCTGACAGATAGGCCGCCGTTTTTGAATTCGACCCAATCGATTGTGGGAGCGGGCTTGCTCGGTTCAGGATTTCTTGAAGCAACTGGCAATCAGCTTGTCGAGCACCTTGTCGGACTTGGCCTCGGCCTTTTCCATCGTGGCGTGCCAGGTTGGCACACAAGCGTGCAGGTCGGTTTCTTCCTTGGCCCTGGCCAGCCATTGCCAGCAATCGTGCCAATCGCCCAGCGCGGCCTGGGCGGACTTGAGCCGGGGCATGGCCGCTTCAGGCAGGCGGTCGAGTTCAGGATAGGCTTCGATGGCGTAGCGCACGCGCTTGATCAGCAGGCGTAATCGATGACGGTCATGGGCCGGATCGCACAGGGCTTCGCCGAGTTTTTTCCACTGTTTGTCCAGGCGCTTTTCGATGCGTTTGCGCAAGCCCTTCAGCAGCCCCTCACGCTGGGCCGCGCGAATGAAGCGCGGGAAGGCATCGAGGATCATCAACAACTGCGCCAGTTCAACACTCGCGGCCACGGCGGGATAGGCCTGGACCATTTGCACCTGACGGTGCCGCGCCGCCGCGACCTGGCCATGCTGCTCCAGGTAAGCGGCCAACACTTCCCGATCGCGCAAGGGCGTGGTCAGGGTGCCGACCGCAGAAGCAGCCGTTTCCAGCTGTTCGACGCCGGGCAATCCACGCAATGGACGAAGCAGGCTGCGCAAACGGCGTATCGTGGTGCGCAGGTCATGCAGCGCTTCGCTGTCGGTATGGGCATTCAAGCGGGCCTGACAGGCCAACAGGCGGACTTCCAGGCCCAGTATCCGGGCAACCAGCCGATCGATCATGGACGTACTCCGTACACAGCGTTGAGCGTCAAGCCGCAAGCTACAAGTGAAAAACGATTTGGCATCCTTCCCTTGTAGCTTGCAGTTGATTGCTTGTCGCTGCCTTTATCGTCCGGCGCGGGATTCGCGAATGTAGAAACGCGCCTTCTCGGCTTTCTTGGTACAGCCTTCGAACGCTTCGAATTGCTGCTGGGTCTTGGCGCCTGTCAGCAGGGACAGGGCCTTGGAGTAGCTGACGGTGCCGGCAAAACCTTCGGCCTTGGCCAGGTCCAGTTCACGCCAGGCGGCGTCGAGCTGGCTGCCGCAACTGTCGCGGTAAGCGGTTTTGCCTGCGCAACCGGCCAGGGCCAGAACCATCAAAGATGCCACCAAGGGCAGGCGGATCCGGGCTTTCATTGATTACACCTCAAGTCAGGAAAACAGTCGTGCTGGTAAGACGGTTGCGCCGGCAAAAAGTGCCAAGACCCGACCGTGTAAATTCAGTGTGGATGAGAATACGCAAATGCCACGCCGGCGTGTCAAATAACGACGCGTGCGCCACAACGATTGAGCCAAGCCGTCGATGGGTGCATTGTTGAAGTCTGTTCGACAAGAGGCCGGGTCATGACAAAACGTGTCGCATTGGTATTGGGCTCGGGTGGCGCCCGGGGCTATGCCCATATCGGGGTGATCGAAGAAATCGAACGACGTGGCTACGACATTGCCTGCATCGCCGGTTGTTCCATGGGGGCGGTCGTGGGTGGGATCTATGCGGCGGGCAAGCTCGAGGAGTACCGCAACTGGATCGAAAGCCTGGATTATCTGGACGTCCTGCGCCTGGTGGACGTCAGTTTTCGCCTGGGGGCGATCCGTGGCGAAAAGGTCTTCGGGCAGATCCGCAAGATCGTCGGCGAAATCAACATTGAGCAATTGCGCATTCCCTACACCGCCGTCGCGACCGACCTGACCAACCAGCAGGAAATCTGGTTCCAGGAAGGTTGCCTGCATCAGGCAATGCGCGCCTCGGCGGCGATTCCCAGCCTGTTCACACCGGTGATGCAAGGCAACCGCATGCTGGTCGATGGCGGCCTGCTCAACCCGTTGCCGATCGTGCCGGTGGTGTCGAGCCACTGCGACCTGATCATCGCGGTCAACCTCAACGCCACCAACCAGAAACAATACCAATTACCGGTCATCCAGCGCCCCGCCGCATTCCGGCGGCGCTTCGACACCCTGGTCAGCTCCCTGGGTTCGCGCCTGCCGTTTCGCCGCAAACAGGCCGAACAGTTGTTGCTGCTGGAACAGGAAGCCTTGAAGGCCGAGGCCGCCGACATCAACCCATGGATCGACTCGGCCGAGCCCGAAGGCCAACAACCGGCCGCCTCGCCAGAGAACGAAGGCGCACCGAAATCCGCCACCGGTTCGTTCATCATCGACAACGTCGGCCCGGCGTCGTTGCTGGACTTGATCAACCAGAGCTTCGAAGTGATGCAGACCTCGCTCGCCCAGTACAAGATCGCCGGTTACCCGCCGGACGTGCTGATCAACGTGCCGAAACGGGTATGCCGGTTCTTCGAGTTCTACAAGGCGCCGGAGTTGATCGCACTGGGGCGGGAGATTGCCAGCGATACCTTGGATCGGTATGAGAGTGACCAGAACTGAGAGATCTCGAGTGGCTGTTCGGGCCTCTTCGCGAGCAAGCTCGCTCCTACATTGATCTGCGGTGAACCCTGTGGGAGCAAGGCTTGCCCGCGATGGCGGCAGCCCTGACAACACAAGACTAAAGCCCACCCTCCCCCAACAACCGATACCCCACCCCCGCCTCGGTCACAATGAACCGCGGTCGGGTCGGGTCGTCGGCCAGTTTCTGGCGCAGGTGGCCGACCACGATCCGCAGGTAGTGGCTGTCTTCGGTGTGGGTCGGGCCCCAGATGTCCTTGAGCAGTTGCTGCTGGGTAATGACCCGCCCCGGGTGCCGCGCCAGTTGCGCCAGTACCGCGTACTCCTTGCGGGTCAGGGCCACTTCGGTGCCGTCCAGCAGCACCCGTCGATACGCCAGGTCCACCGTCAACGGACCGAACATCAGCGCGGCTTCCTGTGGCTCGCCCGCCGGGGCCTGGCGCAACAAGGCGCGGATGCGGGCGAGAAACTCCTGGATGCCGAACGGTTTGGTCACGTAATCGTTGGCACCGTTGTCCAGCGCCTCGACCTTCTGCGCTTCGCTGGCCCGCACCGAGAGCACCAGCACCGGCACCGTCGACCATTGGCGAAACTCGCGCAACACCTGCTGGCCGTCCATGTCCGGCAGGCCCAGGTCAAGTATCAGCAGATCGGGCTTGTTCAGCGCCGCTTGGGCAAGCCCTTCAGCGCCGGTGCCGGCTTCCAGCACCTTGTAGCCTTGGGAGCTCAAGCTGATGCGCAGGAATTTGCGGATCTGCGGTTCGTCATCGATAACCAAAAGGGTCGCGGTCTGGCTCATGGCGCTCGTTCGTTGCAATCAGGTGAAAAGGCAAGCAGGTGGGACGAGAGAGTAACCCAGCGCCGCTCAGGCTTCATCGTCCATACCCGGTTGTGCCTGCAACGGCAGGTGCAACGTGATGCAGGTGCCGCGCCCGTCGAGGCCATCGGCCACGCTGATTCGCCCGCCATGGGCACCGACCATGCCCTGGCAGATGGCCAATCCCAACCCCGTGCCCTGCCCGCCCCGATCACCGCGCGCGGCGGTATAGAACATGTCGAAGATTTTTTCTCGCTCTTGTTCAGGGATCCCGGGGCCCTCGTCGGCCACGGCGAAAAACACTTCGCCGTCCCTCGTACCCGCGCTCAGCAGCAGCCGCCCATGGGCCGGTGAAAAACGCGCGGCGTTTTCCAGCACGTTTACCAAGGCCTGCTCGATCAGTGCCGCGTGGACATATAGCAACGGCAGGTCAGCAGGCACCTCGACGCCGACCGCCAGGGGCGCCAACACCGCCCGCAAGCGGTTCAGCGCGCTGCCGACGATATCGGCCGGCGAGACCCAGTCCCGCGCCAGCTTCAGGGCACCGTGCCCCAGACGGGTCATGTCCAGCAGGTTCTGGATGTAGCGATCCAACCGCTCGGCTTCATCGCGGGTGCCTTCGAGCAGTTCGCGACGATCGGCCAGTGGGATCGCCTCCCCCAGCGCCAGCAAGCTGTCGATGCTGCCGCGCATGGACGTCAGCGGTGTGCGCAGATCGTGGGACACTGACGCCAGCAAGGCGCTGCGCAGTTGCTCGGTTTCACCGTGCAGGCGCGCTGCTTCCAGGTCCTGGGCCAGTTGCGCCCGGGCCAACGCCTGGGCCAATGGTTGACTGAGGGCCGCCAGCAAACGCCGACGCTGGCCGCTCAACGGCTTGCCTTCGTTCGGGCACACACCCAGCAACCCCAGTGGTCCGCCTTCCGCCGACAGCGGCCACCACCACCAGCGCCCAGACGGCAACGTCCCGGTGCCGGCACCAGCGGGCTGGTCGTGCTGCCAGGCCCAGTCGGCCGCCGCACGTTCGGCTTCGGTAAACGTCAGCGGCTCGCCGGTCTCGACCTTCCAATCGCTCTGGCCGTCGCGATTGAGCAGGCAAAGCTGCAAGTCGTGCAGGCCGTTGAGGTGCTGCGCAGCGGCGCTGACCACTGCCTGGCGGTCGGTGGCGGCAGTGAGTTTGCGCGACAGGTCGAGCAGTTCGCCGGTTTCCTGCTGGGTGTCGCGCAGGGCCTGCAACTGGCGACGCTGGCGAGCGGCAAGGTTGCCGGTCAGGGCTGCCATGAGCAGGAAAAACACCAGCGTCAGCACGTCTTCTTCGCGCTGGATGGTGAAGGAAAAATTCGGTGGGATGAACAGGAAGTCATAGGCCAGGAACGACAGCGCCGCGCAGGCCAGCGCCGGGCCGAGGCTGCTGCGTACCGCCACCAGCAACACCGCCATCAGAAACACCAGGGAAATATTGGGCAACGCCAGCCACCCTGAAATCCCCCAGGCCAACGCGCTGGCCGCCACGGTCGCCGCCAGCGCCAACACGTAGTCGAACCCGGTCTGGACGGCGCTCGAACGCACGCGGGTGGGACGGGGCTGCTCATCGCTGTCCAGCACACTGATTTCCAGTCCCCGGGCATCGCGCAGCAAGCGTGAAGCCAAACCACCGCCCAACAGTCGCCGTCGCAAACGCGGCCTGGACTGGCCCACCAGCAGCAGCGTGGCGCGACGTTCGGTGGCGTGCTGGATCAAGGTCTTGGCGACTTCGCCGGCCCGCAACAGCACCACTTCCCCGCCGAGACGTTCAGCCAACTGCTGGGCATTTTGCAGATACTGTCGCGACGACTCATCGTGCGCGACGCCGCTGTCTACGTGGACCAGGCTCCACGGCAAATGCCGACGCTGGGCGACGCGACTGGCGTGGCGCACCAGACGTTCGGCCTGCACGTCGGCGCCCACCCCCACCAGCAGGCGTCCGCGCACCGCCGGCGCCGCCTGACCCAGTTGTCGATACCCCTGGGCCAGGTCATTGTCGACCTGGGCAGCGGCGGTCTGCATGGCCAGCTCGCGCAACGCGGTCAGGTTGGTCTGGGTGAAAAACGCATCGATCGCCGCCCGGGCCTGTTCCGGCACGTAGACCTTGCCATCACGCAGGCGCTCCAGCAGCTCGCGCGATGGCAGGTCGATCAATAGCAGTTCATCGGCCTCCTGCAGGACCCAATCCGGCAACGTCTCGCGCACCTGCACGCCCGTGATGCCGCGCACTTGGTCGTTGAGGCTTTCCAGATGCTGGACATTGACGGTGGTGTAGACATCGATACCCGCCGCAAGCAGTTCCTGAATGTCCTGCCAGCGTTTGGCATGGCGACTGCCCGGCGCATTGCTATGGGCCAGTTCGTCCACCAGGACCAGGTTCGGCCGGGTGGCGAGCAAGCCGTCGAGGTCCATTTCCTCGAGCATCACACCGCGATATTCCGAGCGCACCAAGGGCTGCTGCACCAGGCCGCCGAGCAGTGCTTCGGTTTCGGCACGACCGTGAGTTTCCACCACCCCGGCGACGACTTTCACGCCCTGACGCAGTTGGGTGTGTGCCGCTTGCAGCATGGCGTAAGTCTTGCCGACACCGGGCGCCGCGCCCAGGAAGACCTTGAGCCGGCCACGGTCATTGCGGGGCAGATTGGCTAACAGTGCGTCGGCGCGGCCGGAGTCGCTCATGGCGTGAAAGTCTCTTTCAAATATTGATCAAACACCCTGCGGAAGGCGGACCTGTGGGAGCAAAGCTTATGGGCACTGGACCTGTGGGAGCAAAGCTTGCTCCCACAGGTTTTGCTGCAGCAAGCCTTGCCCCCACAGGCGCCACTCCCACAGGTTCTACAGTTTTTCCAGGGCCAGGTTCAACGCCAGCACATTCACCACGGGCGGGCCCACCAAGGATTGCTCAGTGTTGTCGTCGAGCAGTTGCTGCAAGGTCGAGGCCGGCAGGTTGCGCGCTGCGGCGACACGGGCCAGTTGATAGGCAATCGCTGCCGGTGGCAAGTGCGGATCCAGCCCGCTGGCGGAGGTGGTCAGCAACGCCAGCGGCACCGGGCCCTGGCCGGGCACCTGGCGTTTTTGGGCGTCATCGATCACCCGCGTGGCCAGGGCCGGGTTGCTCGGGGAAAAGTTGCTGGCGCCGCTGGCGACCGTGGCAAAGGCGCCGGCCGATGGCCGTGGATGAAACCAGGCATCGCCGGTGAAATCCTGGGCAATCAGCGTCGAGCCACGGACCTTGCCGGCCGCATCGACGATCAGGCTGCCATTGGCCTGGACCGGAAAGGCGACTTGCGCCACGCCGGTGACCACCAGTGGGTACGCGACACCGGTGATCAGGGCCATCAGTAGTAACAGGCTCAAGGCCGGGCGAATCAGAGTGGACATTTCAAAATCCTCGAATAAGAAACAGCTAACTTCCAGGCAAGGCGCTTGCTCGCGCTGGGCTCTGTAGGAGCTGGCGAAGCCTGCGATCTTTTGATCTTGATCTTGATCTTTCGCTTGGGATTCAAGTGTCTGGGGAAAGATCGCAGCCTCGTTGCACTCGACAGCTCCTACAGAGCTCCTACACAGCTCCTGCAGAGCTCCTGCAGAGCTCGGCGGGAGCTATCTTCTTGCAACAAAAATTGGTTCACCGCACGTCAGGCTCAAACCAGGTGCAACGCCGTCAGCAACATATCGATCGCCTTGATCCCCACGAACGGCACGACGATCCCGCCCAGGCCATAGATCAACAGATTGCGTCGCAACAGCGCCGCCGCGCTTGCCGCTTGCACGCGCACGCCGCGCAGGGCCAGGGGGATCAGCACGACGATGATCAAGGCGTTGAAGACGATGGCCGACAGGATCGCGCTCCGGGGGCTGCTCAGGTGCATCACATTCAACACGCCGAGCTGTGGATAAATCGAAGCGAACAGCGCCGGCAGGATCGCGAAATACTTGGCGATGTCATTGGCGATGGAAAAGGTGGTCAGCGCCCCACGGGTCACCAGCAATTCCTTGCCGATCTGTACCACATCGAGCAATTTGGTCGGGTCACTGTCGAGGTCGACCATGTTGGCCGCCTCCCGCGCGGCCTGAGTGCCGTCGTTCATCGCCATGCCGACATCGGCCTGGGCCAGGGCCGGGGCGTCGTTGGCGCCGTCGCCGCACATGGCCACCAGCCGACCGTCATTTTGCTCATGACGGATACGCGCCAGTTTCTTCTCCGGCGTGGCCTCCGCCAGCACGTCGTCGACACCGGCCTCGGCGGCAATCGCCGCGGCGGTCAACGGGTTGTCGCCGGTGACCATCACCGTGCGGATCCCCAGCTTGCGCAGCTCGGCAAAGCGCTCGCGAATGCCGGGTTTGACCACGTCCTTGAGATGGATAACACCGAGCAGCTTGCCGTCCACGCACACCAGCAACGGCGTGCCGCCACTCTGAGCGATCTTGTCGACCTCCCGCGCCAGTGCCGGCGGCAACTCATTGCGTGCAAGGCCGATGAAATCCAGCAACGAGTCCACCGCGCCCTTGCGGTAGATACGGCCCTGATAGTCGACCCCGGACAAACGGGTTTCAGCACTGAACGGCACAGCCGTCAGCGCGTCGATGCCGGGCTCGGGCTGTGGATGCAAACCTCGCAGGTACTCGACGATGGACTTGCCCTCGGCCGTCTCGTCAGCCAACGAGGCGAACAGCGCGCCTTCGGCCAGTTCGTTGGTACTCACACCGGGGGCGGCATGGACCGCTGTACAACGACGATTGCCAAAGGTGATGGTGCCGGTCTTGTCCAGCATCAACACATGCACGTCACCCGCCGCCTCGACCGCACGGCCGGATTTGGCGATCACGTTCAGGCGCACCAACCGATCCATCCCGGCGATGCCGATGGCCGACAGCAGCCCGCCGATGGTGGTGGGAATCAAGGTGACCAGCAGCGCCACCAGAAACACCAGCGGCAGGCTGGCGTTGGCGAAATGGGCGAACGGTTGCAGCGTCACCACCACCAACAGGAAGATCAGCGTCAGGCCGATCAACAGGATATCCAGCGCCACCTCGTTCGGCGTTTTCTGGCGCTTGGCGCCTTCGACCAGGGCGATCATGCGGTCCAGAGTGGACTCGCCGGGATTGCTGGTAATGCGCACCAGCAGCCAGTCGGAAACCAGCCGCGTGTTGCCGGTGACGGCCGAGCGATCACCGCCGGACTCGCGAATGACCGGCGCCGATTCGCCGGTAATTGCCGCCTCATTGACCGCGGCGATGCCTTCGATCACTTCACCGTCGCCGGGGATCATGTCGCCGGCCTCGACGCGCACCACATCGCCTTTGCGCAGACGGGTGGCGGGGATGATTTCAAAACCGCTGGCGGTCTGGCGACGTGCGTTGAGGCCTTCGCTGCCGGCCTTGAGACTGTCGGCCCGGGCCTTGCCGCGACCTTCGGCCAACGCTTCGGCGAAGTTGGCGAACAGCACCGTGAACCACAGCCACAGCGCAATTTGCGCGGCGACGAAGGTCGGCACGGCGTTGTCGGGGATGAAGCACAACACGGTGGTGAGGATCGCGGTCAGCTCCACCACCAGCATCACCGGCGCGCGGTGCAACTGGCGTGGATCGAGCTTGACGAAGGCTTGCACCAACGCCGGCCGCCAGAGGGCCGACAGGTGGGTCTTCGGTTGTTCCGGTGCCTTAGCGGCGACGGTTTTGCTCATCGGCATATTCATCATCAGGTCCTCAGAAGCCCATGCTCAAGTGTTCGGCAATCGGCCCCAGCGCCAGGGTCGGCAGGAAGGTCAAGCCCCCCACCAGCAGGATGGTCACGGTCAACAGCGTCACGAACAGCGGGCCGTGGGTAGGAAAGCTGTTCTGGCCAATCGGCGCGGTCTTCTTCAAGGCCAGGCTGCCGGCCAATGCCAGCACCGGCAGGATGTAGCCGAACCGGCCGATCAACATGCCCAGGCCCAACATCAGGTTGTGGAAAGGTGTGTTGGCGCCGAACCCGGCAAATGCCGAACCGTTGTTCGCTCCCGCCGAGGTGTAGGCGTACAACAACTGGCTGAAACCGTGGGCACCCGGGTTGCTCACCGCCGCGGCCGGCCCGGGCAGACTCGCAGCGACGGCCCCCAGCACCAGCACGCTGACAGGCATCACCAGCAGGGTTGCCACCAACAGTTGCACCTCCCGGGCGCCCAGCTTCTTACCCAGGTATTCCGGGGTGCGACCGATCATCAAGCCGGCCAGGAACACCGCGATCAGCACGTTCAACAGCATGCCGTAGAGCCCGGCCCCGACGCCGCCGAAGATCACTTCGCCGACCATCATGTTCACCAGCGACACCATGCCGCTGAGCGGGCTGAGGCTGTCGTGCATGCCGTTGACCGAGCCATTGGACGCCGCCGTGGTGGTCACTGACCACAGCACCGTGGCGGTGGTGCCGAAGCGTGCCTCCTTGCCTTCCAGTGGTGCGGTTTGCTCGACGGCCGGGTTGTTCAGGGCCGGGTTGGGTTGGTATTCGGCCCACAGCGAGGTAGCGCCGCCGATCAGGAACAAGGCCAGCATGCAGGCGATGATCGCCCGGCTCTGGCGCAGGTCCTTGACGTAATGGCCGAAGGTGAACACCAGCGCAGCGGGAATCAGGATGATCGAAGCGACTTCGAACAGGTTGCTCCAGGCCGTCGGGTTTTCGAACGGATGCGCCGAGTTGACGCCGAAGAAACCGCCACCGTTGGTGCCCAGTTGCTTGATCGCGATCTGGCTGGCGGCCGGCCCCAACGGGATGACCTGGTCGGCGCCCTGCAGCGTGACCCCGTGCACATAGTGCGCAAAGGTCTGCGGCACGCCCTGCCAGACCAGGAACAATGCCAGCAGCAGGCACAACGGCAACAGCCCGTAGAGGGTGGCGCGGGTCATGTCGACCCAGAAATTACCCAGTGTCGCAGCGGACTTGCGCCCGATGCCGCGACACAGCGCCACGAGCACGGCCAGGCCGGTGGCGGCGCTGACAAAGTTCTGCACGGTCAGGCCGACCATCTGGCTCAGGTAGCTCAGGGACGCTTCGCCGCTGTAGGACTGCCAGTTAGTGTTGGTCGTGAAACTCACGGCCGTGTTGAAAGCCTGGGTCCACTCCATGCCGGGCAACTGCTCGGTATTGAGCGGCAGGTGTCCCTGCAGCAGCAGAATGGCGAACAGCAAGAAAAAACCCGCCAGATTGAACGCGAGCAAGGCCAGGGTGTATTTCTGCCAGCTCTGCTCAGCAGTGGGATCGACACCGGCCAGGCGGTAGCAACCACGCTCCACCGGGCCGAGGATCGGCGAAAGCCAAGTGCGCTGGCCTTCCATCACCCGATAGTAAAAACGCCCCAGAAACGGTGCCGGAATCAGCACCAAGGCGAAAAAGGCGAGGATCAGCCCGTAGTCATAACCGTGCATAGCCGCTCCTAGTTCCGATCGGCGCGCAACAGCGCAACCAGCAGATAAATGAACAGCGCCACTGCCAACAGCAGCGACACCCCGTCCAGAACACTCATGGGATTTCTCCGTGGTACGGCGTCGTGCCGTGTGTGGAGTGATTGTCGGCAGGGAGGCTGTAAAGGAACGAGATCGAGAGCGGGGCTGGGGAATAAAGAATCCGTAAAAAGTGTTGGCTGGGCTGGCCTCATCGCGAGCAAGCTCGCTCCCACAGGAGGGCTTCAGTGAACACAAGTTCTTTATTCACCACTGATCCCATGTGTGCGAGCTTGCTCGCGATGAGGCCAGCCCAGGCGCCGACGCTCTGAACTGGGGCACAAAACCAAGCCATCCGGCAGCGAACATCCCCGATACGACACGATTTCACCCATTACGACCGCCCGCGCCACACTGGCACGTCCACTGCACGGCCCTCCCCAGCGCTTTTGCTATGGATCAAGGGAGCCACCGATGAACACACAACTCAAACCCACCCTGGGCACCCTGCATTTATGGGGTATTGCCGTCGGGCTGGTGATTTCCGGCGAGTATTTCGGCTGGAGCTACGGCTGGGGCGTGGCCGGGACGCTGGGCTTTTTGGTGACGTCATTCATGGTCGCGGCCATGTACACCTGCTTCATCTTCAGCTTCACCGAACTGACCACCGCCATTCCCCACGCCGGCGGGCCGTTTGCCTACAGTCGTCGGGCTTTCGGTGAGAAAGGCGGATTGATCGCCGGGCTGGCGACGCTGATCGAATTCGTCTTCGCCCCGCCAGCCATTGCCCTGGCCATTGGCGCCTACCTGAACGTGCAATTCCCGGCCCTGGACCCGAAACACGCGGCGGTCGGGGCCTATATCGTGTTCATGGGCCTGAACATCCTCGGGGTGAAACTGGCCGCGACGTTCGAGCTGATCGTCTGCGTCCTGGCGGTGGCCGAACTGCTGGTGTTCATGGGCGTCGTGGCCCCGGCGTTCAGTTTCAGCAATTTTGCCCTGAACGGCTGGGCCGGTTCCGATGTGTTTGGCGCACCGGCCATTGCCGGAATGTTTGCCGCGATTCCCTTCGCCATCTGGTTCTTCCTGGCCATCGAAGGCGCGGCCATGGCCGCCGAAGAAGCCAAGGACCCGAAACGCACGATTCCCAAGGCCTACATCAGCGGCATCCTGACTTTGGTGGTCCTGGCCATGGGCGTGATGTTCTTTGCCGGCGGTGTCGGCGATTGGCGCACCCTGTCGAACATCAACGATCCCCTGCCCCAAGCCATGAAAACCGTGGTCGGCGAAAGCTCCGGCTGGCTGCATATGCTGGTGTGGATCGGCCTGTTCGGCCTGGTGGCGAGTTTCCACGGCATTATCCTCGGCTACTCGCGGCAATTCTTCGCCCTGGCCCGCGCCGGCTACCTGCCCGCCTCCCTGGCCAAACTGTCACGCTTCCAGACGCCGCACCGAGCCATCATCGCCGGAGGACTGATCGGCATCGCGGCGATCTACAGCGACGGCCTGATCAACCTCGGCGGCATGACCCTGACCGCCGCCATGATCACCATGGCCGTGTTCGGCGCGATCGTCATGTACATCATGAGCATGCTCAGCCTGTTCAAATTGCGTAAAACCGAACCCAACCTGGAACGCACCTTCCGGGCGCCGGGCTATCCGCTTGTACCCGGCATCGCCCTGGTATTGGCCGTGGTGTGCCTGGTGGCGATGGCTTGGTTCAACGCGCTGATCGGGCTGATCTTCCTCGGTTTCATGGCGGTGGGTTTCGTCTACTTCATCCTCACCGCACAACTGCGCGCGGACGCTCCCGCCGATGCGATGCTGACCGGGCTTTAAGGTGAAGCCAGCCGAACGGGCGTAGTATTGAACCACTGCGAACAATCTTCGCTCATAAGTGGTAGGTGCGATGGATCGGCAAAACGTTCGCCCGTCCATCGCCCCCTCAAGGAGAGCCCTATGCCCTGGTATGCCTGGTTGATTCTGATTGTTGCAATCGGCTCGATCGTTGGTGGTCTGATGATGCTGCGCGACACCGCCCACAAGGTCGAGTTGACCGATGAGCAACGCAAGCGCGTTGCCGAGCGCAATGCGGAAATGGATGCGAAGGAGGCCAAGGACCGTTGATCTGCTTGTGTGGCAAGGGAGCTTGCTCCCGCTGGGTCTGTAGGAGCTGTCGAGTGCAACGAGGCTGCGATCTTTCCCCTATAAATTGAGTCTGGAGGGAAGATCAAAAGATCGCAGGCTTCGCCAGCTCCTACAAAGCCAGCGCCTACTGCATCACCTTTCCCAATCCGCCTTGGCGATATGCAAGCCATGCAACCCCTTGTACGCTGCCCGCTCAGGCTGACTCCACCCCTCCAGCAATGAATCCTCCAACCGATAGATCTCAACCCCCAGCGGACGACAGACGCTAAGGGGATCCTGTGCATCAGGCCCCCACATCGCCAGCGACAAGTCGCCACCCGGGCAGGTGGACAGGGCGCACAACAGATCAATCTCGGCAAAAAGCTCCAGGTAATCGCCCTTCTGCGCCGGACAGGCCTTCATGAAGTACATGTCGTCATGATTGAGCCCCGTGCACTGGAAAATATTCAGCACGTCATGCACATCGAACTCCGTCAGGCCGTGGGGCAACACCGCCCGGGTCAGGTTCGAGTGACAGTGATGATGGAAATCCTCGCCGGTCAGCATCTTGTTCACATAGGGATCACAGCGCGTCCCCAGTAGATCGTGCAGCCGTCCACCATGCTCATCGATGCCGTAGCCGGCCAGGCTGTCATCGGTGATGGTCACCAATGGCCGCAGAAACGGCAGGTTCGACCACAACCGATCATGGGTGCTGACGTGGGCGCCCTGAAGCTGACGAGTACGCGCCGCCCACAAGCGCTCCCGCGGATCATGGGCGTTCCAGACGTTGAAGTCCCCCACCTGCGGGCCCACCGGGGTGGTGACGCGGAACACGTGACCGGCGGGGACGTGCCAAGCGCGGCCAGTGCGGATGGGTACTTCGAACTGCTCGATCAGGGTGCGCTTGTCCTGCTGGGTGCGGATGCGGTCGTAAAAGGGTTTGTTCACCTGCAGGGCTGAGCCTTTGCTGACCTGGTAGGCGGCTGGGTAGTCTTTGTACATGGCGCGGGTCCTTGATCAGTGGTGATGGGTGGGAGTTAGCAGTTGCAGAAGCAGTTGCTCGGAATCGTCGAGGTAAAGACTCATAGCTTCGTGGGCCGCAAGCTTGTCGCCCTCGGCCAGGCAATCGTGGATATAGCGGTCACGCGCTAGCCACGGCGCCTGGAAACGCGCCTCATCAGGCGCGGAGCTAAACACCAGGCGCAGTTGTGCAACGACATTGGTGAAAAACTCATCAAGTAATGGACTGTGCATCAACCCAACGACGTGCTGATGGAACGCCAGGCCATGGGTACCGACCGAACGCCAGTCTTCACGCTCCTGAGCCAAATCCGCAGCCTCGAGGGCTTCGAGCATCCGGTCGGATTGATACTCACGCAATGGTTGGCTGTTCAAGATGGCTTGCAGCTCCAAGGTGCGACGGACCTTGAACAGATCTCGTAAGTCATCGACACCTAACCTGCGGACCATCACACCTTTGTTGCGCACGTAACGGGTCAGGCCTTCCTGGCCCAGACGGTGTAGCGCTTCACGGATGGTGTTGCGTGAGGCGTTGTAGGCCGAGACCAGATTGTTCTCTACCAGTGCCGTGCCTGGCAGCAGGCGACCGCCGATGATGTCGGCGCGTAGTTCCAGGGTGATCTGGTCGGCGAGGGAGAGTGTGTTGGTCATGGGCGGAGGGCCTTGGATTGTTGAACAATCGGTTGGCTCTAGGTAACCATTATCTATGCCAACTACTGGGAAACCTTCAGAATTCGCATCCATCAGATAGCAAAAAGGCCAGTCGATTCGACCGGCCTCCTTCAATCACATACTCAATTCACTTCCAGCTTGTCACGGTTCCTGTCGAGAATCGCCTTGCCGATCCCCTTGACCTCCAGCAGCTCCTCCACCGAAGAGAACGGCCCATTATTCTCACGATACGCAACAATCGCCTCGGCCTTGCCTTTGCCTATTCCCGATAGCTCGCGCTGCAACGTCGCGGCATCCACCCCGTTCAAATCGACCTTCGCGCCCTGGGTTTTGGCTGGCTGCTCCACTGCTTGCGGCGCAGCGACCAACTCATGCTTGGCCGCTGGGGCGGCGATAGCAGCAATCGAGGCGCTGGTCAGAAGGGCAAAAATCAAAGAGTAGAAGTAGCCTGTACGCATAAATGACGCTCCATGAAGTCGTTAAGAGAGAAGCAGCTTTTCCGAAGCTGCTTCTCAAACTTAGGCGATGGAGGTGGGTTGTCAAAGCTCTGAATGTTACAGAACGCGTAATAGAAGCAGGAATTCATCGTGAGTCCACATAAAGCGGCGCTTCGAGGTCCTCAATCGAAGCTGCCTACGGCAAGCGCTATAGTACGTCACGCAGTAAAAAACAGCCGTAATGTACCGCTCCAGCCGCCTCCGGTTAGTGGCCAAATCACGCGCGGCCTTGCCCAAGGCACATTGTGATGTGACCTGCGGATAATTTTTCTCCAGCCAATTCTTCAGATGCGAACAGAGGCCAGCTCTTTTCTTGACGCCCGCACGCCAATCGCCCAAGACGTCTTTGAGTTCACCCTCGATGCCTTACAGCATGTTAACCATGATTAGTTAGTCGATATCCGCACGGCCCGTCTTTGATGTGACGACGCTCGAACATCAGGTCAAACGTTCCATGTTTGCGCCAGTCACGAAAACGTTGATTAACCCGAGACTATGGGCCGAAGCGCTCGGGCATGTCGCGCCAGGCAGCGCTAAAAAAAGCACCCACAGGATGCCATCGAGTACCAATTGCTCCTCTGTTCTTGGGCGCCCGCTAAGGCGAGGCTCATCGAGGATACCCGTACCAAATCAAAGACTGCATCGGGGAGTTCGTACCGTCTGGCCATCTGGGGTCTTGCCTTTGATGCGTACTTTGCTGAATCTGGACGTGCGTGCATTGCAAATGGTTTCGGCTGATTGCGTACAGAACCTAACAAATAGCGGAACTCGGAGCGCATCGGGCAATAGTTTTGGACAGCATTTGCCCCAAATCAGGTAGAATCTCCGCGCTTTCACAACCTTGGGGTGTTCAATGCTTGGTAAAATTAAAGGACTTGACGGGCTTCGAGCCATCTCTGTCCTATTAGTAATCATGTCCCATGCCGAGGCATGGCAGGCGCTTGGCATTACAAGCAGTGCACTACGTTCCGCCCTAAGTGCACAGACAGGGGTTAGTGTATTTTTTGTTTTATCAGGATTTTTAATTACCTACCTTCTCATAAAAGAGAAAGAAGCAACTGGCAAAATAGATATTATCGCGTTTATAAAACGCCGAGCATTACGAATTTTCCCTCTCTACTATTTGGCGATTCTCTTCCTTGTGTATATAGACTACACAGGAAAGGCCAGCATTCCAACTTGCTCTTTTGCTTACGCACTCACATATACAATAAACTTCTATCCAAAAGAATGCGCCTACTCAGCAATGTCACACTTCTGGTCTTTATCTGTTGAAGAACATTTTTATCTATTCTGGCCATTAATTTTTTGCTTGGGGAAACGAATTGCGGTATTAGTGGCACTGGCCATTGCAACAAGCTGCGTAATTTTTGGAACTTCCCTGTATCCAGACAGCACACTGTATTATATGAACAGATGGACCTTCCCCGCTATGCTGCCAATTCTAGCTGGATGCCTATTAGCTTTTATCTGCAACACCGAAACAATTAAGATAACCATGACTAAAAAGCCCACATCGAACATATTACTTATAGCTATACTTTCTGGCACTGCTGCACCAGCATTCATCAACTCCGACGTAATCTGGCTAACATCCATCTGCGCTTTAGTTCTGTATGTATTCTACAATCAGGATTCAACATTAGTTAAATTATTGGAGTTTAAGCCACTGGCCAGCCTTGGCATTATTAGTTATGGGCTATATGTGTGGCAAGGTGTTTTCACTGGCAACGGCCCATATAGATCCGGAGCGCCATTTCCACCGAGTGTTGACGTCGGTGTCTGGCTGACTTTTATAGTCGCACCATTAAGTTACGTATTTTTCGAAAAACCAATAATGAAGCTCAAGAAAAAATACTCGTGGCGATCAGCAACTCAACCGCTTAGCGAACATTGACACTTAGCCAACAGGGCCTCAAATTTATCTTTACGGGCCAGCTTGCCAAATATTTTTTATCTGAATTCGGCTTGTGGGATACCATGCTCGCCGCTAAAAAAAATGGATGGAATACCTAACTATGAAAACGCCTGCTTTTTTGATCGCCCTCCTAGCACTTTCAAGCCCGTTACATGCTTCAGAGAACGTGCAGAAAAGGTTGGCGGCTGGCTCGGACGTTGAACTAGCCCCTTTTCAATGGTCATGGATGGATCCTGTTACATTCAACGAGGAAGGCCTTCAGAAAACTGCTTCCAAGAAAGATCCTCTGCGCCCCTTCTTCCTAGCGTTCCGATTGTTGACGATTTACGAAAAAACCGGCGACCCAGATGCATTGAAAAGCGCAAAGAGAGCCCTGAACTTCATGCTTGACGAATATCAGCCAGCAACTCGTGAAAGCGAAGGCACGCGTTGGTTTTATGGCTTCGACTACGACCGAGGCATCAAAGCCCCTTGGTGGTCTGGCATGGATGGGTTCTTCGGTCCGATGACATTGTTCGCCGGTTGGCAGGCTACGGGTGACGAACGCTATCGCGATGCTGCACTCAAGAGCGCGAAACTGATGCTTCGCCCGCCAACGGAAGGCGGCGTTCTATGGCGCGACGGTGAGAACTGCTGGATTTCCGAATATTCATGGAAGGGAATAACTCGTGACAAGGAATACCATGTATTAAATGGCCACCTTTGGGGCCTTCAAGCATTGTTCATGCTGGCCGACGCCTCGGGCGATAAAGATCTGAAAGAGGCATACAAATGCGCAAGACAAGGTACTATCAACCGACTTCCTGAGTATTACAACGCTACAGGCAGCTGGACGTGGTATCAACTAGTACCGCGTGTTATCAATCCTACGCACTACAACATCATTGAAACAGCTCAATTCAGAGCAATGACAGCACTAACGGGTGATGCTGTCTACAAAGAGCCAGAACAACGCCGCATTGCCATTTTCAAAAATGCCTATCCACTTTACTTGGTAAAAACTACAAAAGGCCTGCAAATTCAATTCTCAATGATGGGCGCTCCGAATGCATATTGGACGGATACCTATCCCGTAACGGTGTCCTGCAAGGTTGGAAACCAAACGGTGTCTCAAACCAATCGAGATGTCTATAGTAAAAAGCCACTTCCAGAACGTATGATTCTTCGTTTGCCAGTAAAAACCACCCCTGACCATTGTGCTGTCTCCATCCACAGCAACGTGGAAGTCAGCATGTACAAGCAAGATAAATTCAAGATTATAAAAAATCCAAATGAAGATAAAATCGACTTGATTCCCCTTGTCACAATGCAGGGCATGCTTACGCCAGATCAAAAAATCAGTATCACCCCAGCGAAGGGGGAAGCTGCAACGACTGGAGAGGCAAGGATTACAATGGATATAAATCGCGACGTGTCTGCGTCTGAAAAGATAGCCCTCGTCATCCATTCAACTGAAGACTCACAACTTGGTATTGTTCTTGATGGCGCGAATGGGAAACGCGCTTCAAGCTATTATCCGATTTTAAAAGCTGGCAGAGACAACATTGTTGTACTTAACAAGCTTGGCTTTGACAAAGGCGCAGAGCTTGAAGAACGCATTTCAAAAATAATGCTGCGCATCTACACCAAACCCAACAGCAAGGACTTTGAGATCAAAATAAAAGAAGCTTCAGTGATCCGAAACACAGCTAATCTGGAGTTATTTCTTAAGCGCAATGAAGCGGCATATTTCCCTCAACAGTGAAACACTTAAATAAAAGCAGCTAGCGTCGCAGGGCTGCTTTTTTTGCCAGCGCTGCATGTGAAGTTGCCCAGGCTTATCAAACCCACATCGTCGACTTGAAAGAACAGATCAAGTTACTGCGCGACAGTTTGTTCGGACGTAAGTCCGAACAAACTGTCGAGCCTAACACGCCGCAACTGGCGCTGTTCAACGAGCCCGAAAGCGAGCCGATGCCGCTCGTTGATGACCCTGACGAAAAAGCCGTTGCGCCGATGCCACGCCGTGGCAAACGCAAGCCGTTGTCGGCCGATCTGCAGCGTATCGAAGTCATGCACGAACTGCCTGAACACGAACTGACCTGTGCTTGCGGTTGCCGCAAACACGCCATCGGCGAAGAGACCAGCGAGCAACTGGACATCGTGCCGATGCAGATTCGGGTGATCAAACACATCCGCAAGGTCTACGGCTGCCGGAGTTGTGAAACTGCACCGGTCACGGCTGATAAGCCTGCCCAACTGATCGAAAAGAGCATGGCCAGCCCAAGCGTGCTGGCGATGTTGCTGACTACCAAGTACGTCGATGGCTTGCCGTTGCATCGCTTTGAAACCGAGCTTAGCCGACATGGCGTCGAGATTGCGCGCCAGACTCTGGCTCGCTGGGTGATCCAGTGCAGCGAACACTTCCAGCCACTGCTGAATTTGATGCGCGACCGATTGTTGGAAAGTCCGTAAGTGATCCATGACCCCCACATTCCAAGCCCGCATTTGATCCCCGATGCTTCGCTCCCGATCTCTTTCTGGAGCCAGCCCCGCCATGATGCGACCCGACGCCAAAGTCGAAAAAGTGTACCTCTACCCCAAGCCGGTGGACTTTCGAAAATCTATCGACGGCCTCGCCGCGTTGGTCGAACTGGATATAAAAGTGGCGGTATTCGATCCAATACTTTTCGTCTTTCTCAACAAGTCCCGCAACCGCGTGAAGATCTTGTACTGGGAGCGCAACGGCTTCTGTCTTTGGCTCAAGCGCTTAGAATCCGAGCGCTTCAAAACGTCGCCCGATGCCACGGACGAGGCGATTATCCTCAGCGTCCAGGAGCTGAACTGGCTGCTCGACGGTTTTGATCTCTGGCGTAACCGTCCTCATCAAGTTTTGACGCCGCGCTACGTGGCGTGACTCGGTATAATCCGGGCCATGATTTCTCTACCCGACGACCTTCCTGATGATCCTGTTTTGCTCAAGCAATTGCTGCTTGAGGCACTCAGTCGCCAGGAAGAATCGGCGCAAGCTTATCAGACCCATATTGTCGACCTGAAAGAACAGATCAAGCTGTTGCGCGACCGTCTATTTGGGCGCAAGTCCGAGCAAACTGTTGAGCCCAACACGCCGCAATTGGCCTTGTTCAACGAGCCTGAAAGCGAACCCATGCCGCTAGTTGGCGACGCTGATGAAGAAGTCGTTGCACCGACACCTCGCCGTGGCAAACGCAAGCCGTTGTCGGCTGAGCTGCCACGTATCGAAGTTATCCATGAACTGCCCGAACACGAGCTGACCTGTGCCTGTGGTTGCCGCAAACATGCCATTGGTGAGGAAACCAGCGAGCAGTTGGATATCGTGCCGATGCAGATCCGCGTCATCAAACATATCCGCAAGATCTACGCTTGCCGAGGCTGCGAAACTGCACCGGTCACCGTCGACAAACCGGCCCAGTTGATCGAAAAAAGCATGGCCAGCCCTAGCGTGTTGGCGATGCTGCTGACCACCAAATATGTTGATGGCTTGCCGTTGCACCGGTTTGAAACGGTGCTAAGCCGACATGGCATTGATATTCCGCGCCAGACTCTCGCGCGCTGGATCATCCAGTGCAGCGAGCACTTTCAGCCACTGTTGAATTTGATGCGCGACCGATTACTGGAAAGTCCGGTGATCCATTGCGATGAAACCCGCGTCCAAGTGTTGAAAGAGCCGGATCGAGACCCGACCAGTCAATCCTGGATGTGGGTGCAAGCCAGTGGTCCGTCGGATCGAAAAGTCGTGCTATTCGATTACACGTCCAGCCGTGCGCAGGAGGTGCCGTTGCGTTTGCTGGAAAGCTATCGTGGCTATGTCATGACCGATGATTACGCTGGCTATAACGCCTTGGCGTTGCAACCGGGCGTGGAGCGCTTGGCGTGCATGGCCCATGCACGACGTAAGTTCGTGGACGCGCAAAAAGTGCAACCCAAGGGCAAGACGGGACGTGCGGATATCGCGCTGACGATGATTAACAAACTGTATGGAGTCGAGCGTGAACTTAAGGTTGCCAGTGATGAACAGCGGTTTATCGCTCGCCAGGAAAAGAGCCTGCCGATCTTGGGGCAGCTGAAAGTCTGGCTGGATAAAACCCAATCCCAGGTGACGCCGCAAAGTGCATTAGGCAAGGCGGTGCATTATCTGGCGAATAACTGGAGCCGACTGGAGCGCTATGTCGAAGCGGGTTATCTGCCCATCGACAACAACCCGGCCGAAAGAGCGATCAAGCCGTTTGTCATTGGACGCAAGGCCTGGCTGTTCAGCGATACCGTCAACGGCGCCACTGCCAGCGCAAAGATCTACAGCCTGGTCGAGACCGCCAAGGTCAACGGCCAAGAGCCCTATACGTGGTTGCGCCACGTACTGGAGCGGCTGCCTCAGGCTTCGTCGCTTGAAGATTATGAAGCCTTGCTGCCGTGGAACTGCTCGCCAGAAATGCCACGGTAAACCGTTAATCCACTGTTGGGTAGGTGGGGTTTATGGATCGCATACGAAAGTCCGGCGATCCACTGCGATGAAACTCGCGTTCAGGTGTTGAAGGAGCCGGATCGCGATCCGACCAGTCAATCCTGGATGTGGGTGCAGGTCAGCGGCCCGCCCGATCGAAAAGTGGTGTTGTTCGACTACACCTCCAGCCGCGCGCAGGACGCCGTTTCGCTAGCTGGACAGTTATCGCGGCTACGTGATGACCGATGATTACGCCGGCTATAACGCCTTGGCGTTGCAGCCGGGCATGGAACGTCAGGCATGCGCGACGCAAGTTCGTGGATGCGCAAAAAGTGCAGCCTAAGGGTAAAACCGGGAGGGCAGATATCGCGCTGACGATGATCAACAAACTGTACGGCATCGAACGCGAATGCAAAGACACCAGCGATGACAACGGTTTATCGCTCGTCAGGAAAAGAGCTTGCCGATCCTGGGTCAACTGAAAAGCTGGCTGGACAAGACCCAACCGCAAGTCACGGCGCAAAGTGCACTGGGCAAGGCCGTGCATTATCCGGCGAACAACTGGAGCCAGCTGGAGCGCTATATCGAAGTAGGCTTTTTACCCATCGACAACAATGCGGCAGAAAGAGCAATCAAGCCGTTTGTCATAGGACGCAAGGCGTGGCTGTTTAGCGACACGCCCAAAGGCGCTACCGCCAGCGCCCAAGTCTACAGCCTGGTCGAGACCGCCAAACTCAACGGCTAAGAGCCCTATACGTGGCTGCGCCACGTACTGGAGCAGTTACCGCATGCCTCGTCGGTCGAAGACTATGAAGCGTTACTGCCGTGGAACTGCTCACCTGAGATGCCACAGTAGACCGTTGACCCACCTTGGGGTAGGTGGAGTTTATGGATCGCATACCGATGTCAAGGCTCAAGACGACGTTGCTGATAGATCCAATCAACAATTTCCCCGTCAGGGGCGTACCCACTGACAGTATCCCGCAGCAACTGACGAACTCTCGCGTAATCATCATGCTCAATGGCCGCCAAAAGTTCAGCCAACTTAGCCTTAAGCACATCCCACGGCAGATGATCCTCGTTGGCACTCATGATCATCGGATGGGGAGTTGCGACAACGTTGTCGCCAATCAGCAACTCTTCGTAAAGCTTCTCGCCAGGACGCAGGCCTGTAAACTCGATTGAGATATCGCCGTGAGGGTTCTTCTCCGAACGCACACTCAAGCCGGACAAGTGGATCATTTTTTCCGCCAGCTCGACAATCTTCACCGGCTCGCCCATGTCCAGCACAAACACATCCCCACCCAGCCCCATAGAACCCGCCTGAATTACCAGCTGAGCGGCCTCGGGAATCGTCATGAAATAACGTGTGATCTTCGGATGGGTGACCGTTAACGGTCCACCGGATTTGATCTGCTTATGGAACAGGGGGATAACCGAACCGGATGACCCCAATACATTACCGAAACGGACCATTGTAAAACGGGTCTTATTGACGCGAGATACATTGGCCTTGTCGCCGAACAGCACTGGCGCCAGTTCACGACTAAGGGCTTGCAAGGTCAGCTCAGCGAGGCGTTTGGTACTGCCCATCACGTTGGTTGGACGCACGGCCTTGTCTGTCGAAATCAATACAAAATTCGATACACCTGCTTGAAGAGCGGCTTGGGCAGTATTCAGCGTCCCGATCACATTGTTCAAGACACCTTCGGCAATATTATGCTCCACCATCGGTACATGCTTATAAGCGGCTGCGTGATAGACCGTGTCGACATTCCATGTCCTCATCACATCAAGCAACTTGTCCTGATCCCGCACCGACCCGAGGATCGGTAACAATCGAACCGACAGCGACTCACGAGCAATTCGAGGCTCGAGTTCGGACAAAATGCTATATAGATTGAATTCGCTATGCTCGAACAAAAGTAGCGTAGTGGGCTTGAGCGCGAGGATCTGTCGACAAAGTTCGGAGCCGATCGAACCGCCCGCCCCAGTCACCAAAACCGACTGTCCCAAGATGCAATGCTCAAGCAGATCGCCCTGTGCAGGGACCGGATCACGCCCAAGGAGATCTGCGATATCGACTTCCTGAATGTCGTCGACCTTGACCCGCCCACTGGCCAGGTCCATGAAGCCGGGGACGCTACGCACATGCAGTGGAAAACCTTCAAGCAGCGTCAATATCTCCCGACGGCGTCCTCGAGACGAGGACGGGACAGCAAGCAAAATCTCTTGAGCGCCCGTAGTATCAATCATTTTTTGAATGTGCTTGGGTTGATAGACCTGCAATCCCGCAATGACTCTGTCGGCGATGCTATTGTCATCGTCGATAAATGCGACCGGCCGCATCACCCGCCCCATGCGCAATGCAGCAACGAGTTGGTTACCTGCGGCCCCAGCGCCATAAATAGCGACCTTGGGCAGGCCATCGTCACGACTGGTAAACGGCACATGTTGCGCTGCAGTAAACCAGTCCCCGAGAAAATACTGCCGCATCACCAGGCGCAGCCCGCCAATCATGATCAGGCTTAACCACCAGTAGTTGAAAATGATAGAGCGCGGAACCACGGTTCTATGATTGCTGTACCAATACACCACAAGAGCCAGCAGCAAGGCTGAAAGGCTGACAGCCTTGCAGATGGTGATCAGCGCATCGTTGCCGAAATAACGCATGACGGCGCGATACATGCCAAAGCGGATGAAAATCGGGATGGCAATCAGCGGAGCAGAGGCAAAGAGCCAAAGATGCGTTTCGATCGGACTGGCCAAAGCATCGACGCCCAAGCGTACGACGAACGCGAGCCATAAGGCCGTCCAAACCAAAACTACATCCGTAGCCACTTGGACCGCACGCTTGTGGCGTCTTGGCAACCCCAGTAGAGCTATTCTAAATTTATCCATAAATCCTTCACGCACCTTGGCCTGCTCCAAAAGCTAATCCATCCCGACTGTACGAAAGATCAAGTATTTAACAATCGACAATAAAAAATTCGAATTGTAGCCTGAATCACGCCCTTTCGAGCTCACCGGCATGAAACCTGACCGCCAGCAGCACCAGCGGTACGTAAGCCACTATCAGAGCTAACGCCCCGTCAACGTCCCATAACACAACACACGCTGCCAGAGGCAGAAGCCAAAAAAGGTTTATAGCCATCACCACTAAGGTCACCGGCAGGTGACTTCCGTAGTGGCGCGAAGCGAATTGATAAGCATGGCTGCGATGAGCCTCATACACCTTGTCACCTCGCAATAGACGCCGTATCAGCGTAACGGTGGCATCGACGATAAAAACGCCTAGAAGGATCAGCCACACCCAAAGCAGCTTAGGGGCAAACCACGCGGCCTGCAGCGAAAGCACTCCCAAAACGACCCCAAGGAAACCACTTCCTGCGTCCCCCATGAATATTCGAGCCGGAGGGAAATTCCAATACAAGAAACCCATTACCGACATCGCCAGCGTGAAGGGAACTATGATCAAGCTGTGGAAGCCCGCTAGCCAATACAACAGGCAAGCCCCAAGACAAACGGAAACAGCCTCCACGCTTGCAATACCGTCAATACCGTCCATGAAATTGTAAAGATTCAGCATCCAAATAAGATAAAAAACGGCGAGGATATGCCCCAAAAATCCTAAATTAATATTCACACTGAATAAAACTAATGGCGGCATACCGCCCAACAAGTACAGCGCCCATATGGCGGCAAAAAAATGCCCTAACAACCGCCAGCGTGCCGGGATATGACCATGATCATCAAGAAAGCCCAAGAGCGCGATACCAATACCTGAACTCAGTAATACGAAAGTGAAAGACCAACTAATCCAGTTATTTATACCTAAATACACTACAGCTATTAAGAAGCTTATGACAATCGCTACTCCACCACCACGTGGAGTAGGTACCGAATGCGAGCTACGCGCGTTGGGGATATCGATCAAGCTTCGTGATAGCGCATAACGACGTAAAACACCGGTGAACAGAAGTGAGACGACCAAAACTAAAAAAGAAAAAAACAGCCATGAATTTATCATTGATAACTCACATTAAGCCTTTGAATTTCTGTCAACATATAACCGACCGATTTCTTCTAACTCTGCACAGGTTTTTGCTGCCGGTCGCCATCCAAGGGTACGCCGGGCTTTGGAGGAATCAATCTGCAGAGAACCAAAAAGCTGGGTGTACATTCCCGTTCTCCCAACGATTGCAGCTCCAATTTCAAGAAGTCTGCTCGGCAGAAAAAAAAGGAATTTCTTTTTTCCCATGCCACGAGCAAGAGATCTAACGATCTGTGTCGTAGATACATCGTCGCCGTTAGATAACAGGAAAAGCTCTCCGGCAGCCGATGGATGATGAATCGCAAGCCCTATAAAAGAAACAACATCTTGAACAGATACGAGACTGCGCAAATTATTTATATTCGAAAATGGCAACGGCAAATTGGAGGCGACAACTTTTAGCAATCGTCCAAAGTTACCAGGGGCGTCAACACCGAAGATTAACGGAGGCCGAACAATAACCAGCTCCATCCCGGTAGCAGCCGCTAACTCTATGAGGCGCTGTTCCGCTTCAAACTTCGAAACAGCATAATACGCTTCCGGATTGGATTGAGAAGATTCATCAAAAGGTCTTTCCTCAGTTTTATTTCCATTGACACCAATGGAGCTGATAAAAATAAACCGCCGTACACCCGACAACGCTGCTTGCCGAGCTAAGCGCAACGTCAGTTCGGAATTAACTTGACGGAAGGCATCCAATGGATCTACTTTTTTTTCACGAAGGACGTGTGCTCGGCCAGCTAAATGTACAACACAGTCAACACCTGAGCAAAGATCCGCCAATGAGCGCTCAGTAAGCAAATCACTCTCTATGTAAGTGACGCCCAAAGTTTGACTAAATTCCTTAGTTTTGTTTCGCACCACCGCACGTACGTCGTAAGACTCAGTGCCCAATTTTCTACATAGCATGCTGCCGACGAAGCCACCAGCACCGGTAATCAGGACCGTTGATCTGCGCGGATCAGGATTTGGCATGCGGAACCGCCTCTAGTGCCTTCGTAACAGTTAGAGAAAGCTTTTCATAGGCATAAAAAGACATAACGGCCTCATGGCCTCGACGCCCCATCGAAACCCTTTCAGTTTCGGAAGTCTCATAGAGTTTCGAAATAGCCCTCGCTATATCCTCTGCGTCTTCAGGGTCAGCGCTAAAACCACAACTATAGTCCTCGACCGGGTCATTTCCGGCTTTACATGCAAAAATAATAGGCAAACCGGAGAGCATATAATCCCATAATTTATTCGGGCTTATCCCAAACCTAAATATCGGTTGTCCTTTTAAAGAAATATAACCAGCCGTCGCAACACTCAGAGCAGACACGACCACTTCTTTTGGCTGCTGTTCAAAAAACTCTACCGAGCTCAATGCATTCAACACCACGAAATTCTTCAGCTCTTCTTTTCGTTCTCCCTTCCCAATCAGGAGAATTTTTATTTTCATTTTTTTTGCTTCAAGAATCTTAGCGGCACGAACAAGCCCCTCTAAGGCATTGGGCTCACCGTGAGCCCCTGCATAAACAAGGATAAAATAGCCTTCTTCCTTATAGCGCCGTATATCCCGTAGCAACTGCCCGTCTGCCGAGGAATTCAGGCTAACTTCTTCTATATCGACACCATTAGGCACCCAAAGAAATTTTTGCGGATCCAACCCCCTCTCTATCATATGTTTATCGGCACAAGGCAATAAACTGATGACCTTATCTGCTTGTTTATATGCAAATTTTTCAATCCAACCCGTTATCCGCACTAGTAGGCTATCGGGCCGCAAACCACCAAGCTCCACTAAACTGAGCGGCCAAATATCTCTCACTTCAAAGACAAACTTGGCACGAAAAATTTTTGCAGCCAACCAAACACTGGGCACACCGAAAGGGTGAGGCGAAGAATATATAATAACGTCAGGCCTTCCTGTTCTGTGGGCCTGAAGAAAGCAGAACGGAAACAACAAACACGAAAAAACTAGCATCGAAAGGGTTCGTTTAAAACCGTTCTTTCGATATTTTGTTGTTGGTACATACACATACTTAGCACCGTCTCTCTCAAGGGAGGCATGCCGATACTCATCGGGCTCTAAAAGATGGTGATAAGCAGCTGAGATAATTAAAGACTGACAACCAGCTCTATTCCAATACTTGGAGAAATAGTAGGGCCGCCAGTACCGTCCAACTCCTGGACCACCCGCGTATGGATGTATATACCAAATTTTCATCATAATCCTTTAAAAACACGTTAAATAATACTTAGCTCCTCAGAAGATGGTCAGCTATGCGGACGGCAGCCTGTCCTCCCCCATACAACTGGTCACTGTCGATAACAGCCCTGTTAAAATTATTAGCCACAGCGTTGACTATCGATAAACTCTCGGCACCCACCAACACGTTGGCGCCCAAGGTGACCAGCTCAACCCACTCGGTTTGATCACGCACTGTTACGCAGGCCTTGTTGAAGAAAAACGCTTCTTTTTGCACTCCACCACTATCGGTTAACACCAGGCCAGCTCGTTGAAGAAGCCAGATCATCTCTAAATATCCGACTGGCTCAATGACATTGACATCTAGTTTCAACCCCGCGCTGGCAAGCGCACTACGTGTGCGGGGATGCAGCGGCATAACCACAGGAGCTATTGATTGATGTATTTCATTCAACGCATTGACGATCGCGCTCAATCGCAGGAGGTCGTCCGTGTTTTCTGCTCGATGCAACGTAGCAAGAATAAAACCTTGGGCTTGATCGAGACCTTTTGGAGCGACCGCCCTTTTGGCGAAAAATAATGCGCTATCCTGCATTACGTCGCCAACGTTTAATATTTCTACAGGCTTTTGGGAGAAGCCCTCCCGCTGCAAATTATCCACCGCTGTTTGGGTTGGACAAAAAAGAATATCACTCACCTGATCAGTAACAATCCGATTTATCTCTTCGGGCATCCGCATATTATAACTACGCAAACCTGCCTCGATATGCGCTACAGGAACATGCAACTTCGCAGCGACTAAAGCGCCAGCCAACGTTGAATTTGTATCCCCATAAACCAATACTCGATCAGGCTTCTCCCTGAGCATAACCTGTTCAATTTCTATCATCATACGGCCCGTCATTTCTCCGTGCGAACCGCCATGTATATCTAACTGGTGATCAGGCCTAGGTATCCCGAGTTGATCAAAAAAAATGTCAGACATATTGGAATCAAAGTGCTGACCCGTATGTATGATGGTTTCCGTCAGGCCCTTCTTTTGAGCGATGGCCATAGAGACAACGCTGGCTTTGATGAACTGCGGGCGAGCGCCAATTATAGTAAAAATCTTCATACCAGCCCCTTCGATTTCTTTAAATCAGAGTAGTAGTTGAGCAGCTTACGGCCTTCGAGATCCCAGTTGTAATGTGCAAACACCGCTTTTTGACCATTTAAGCCCATTTGCTTGGCACGATCAGGATTACCCAGTAAGTAATCTATGCTCTCAGCAATAGCTTTCGAATCTAAAGGATCAACGCAAATACCGCAGTCGTTTCCTTCTATAATTTCGCGCCACAATGGAAAATTTGATGCAATTACCGGAATGCCTGAGGACATATACTCAAACATTTTGTTTGGCTGTGCATCTACGTGATTTGGCAATGGGTGAAAGGTTACTAAGCCCGCAATCGATCTTCCCAAAACCTCTCGAACCTCCGAGCGCCCGAGCTGACCACATTGATTAACAAAAGACCAACCTTCCAACTGCTTGCTTTCAGTCTCCAGACCAGGCTCGGAAAATCCACCAACCAAATTCAAACGAACATCATTCTTAACATATTTCAGAGCAGTCACGACTTCTCGGATTCCGCGAATGGAGGTGATGCCGCCGACATAACAGATCTCATTCTTCTTTTGGTCCCAAGGTACGTCTGCATCCAATTCGCCAATCATGGGGAAGTTGTTGATATCCAGCGTATTGGGATTAATAGCCAAAAACTTGTCGCGAATAAATGGCGTTGCAGTAAGAATCCCGTCTAATTTGGGGCATGCGAAACGTTCAAAAAAAGAAAACGCAACAGAAACCAAACGACGGATTGTCGGTGAAAGATAAGGTTTGCTCAGCAGTTGCTTGGGAACATCTTCATGTGAATCAAATATGACGACCTTCCCTTGTTTCTTCAACTTCAATCCTATCGGCAACAGCTCCGGATCATGCAGATGATAAATATCAGCGTTTAACTCCTTTGACCGTCGCAACACATTCCTTGTTGTGCGAAATATACGGTTGAGTCGGCCACGAAGCAGCCCGGCATCTATAATTTTGACCCCGTCATTGATCTCATCACCTTTTCCATCTGCCACAACTAAAAATACATTATATCCATTTGCCGCCAAGGTTCTGCACTCTTTTCTAAAAATGCGTATATCGTATCTAGAGTGAACCGAAGTTACGTGGGCTACTTTCAACAAAACCTCCAACCGTCAAATTATTAAGAATAAACGCTGACACGTCGCCCAAGAATCCTCTGCAGCAGCATCTGAGACTTTTTAGCGAGTGTCTGTAACTTATCCCAATTCTTAAAATCTGAATAATCATGGATTGGCATATTCATCAACTCATCGAATTGCTGACGGTTGATTCGTACCTTTTTGCAGAAGTAGTCGATATCGACTTCGAGCTCTTGTGGATCATAAAGCGGTTCAGCAAGTTTGGACAAAGCCTCTTCACGAGACAGCTGCCCGGAAAGGATCATGCTGGAGTAGTGCAGCTTGCGCTTATCATAACCAAATTTCGTAGGGAGGTAATAATTCTGAAACAACTTAGTAAAAATAGACTCGCCATGCTTACGTGCATATGATCGATACCCAACAGTTTCCTGAAGATACGCCTCAGCTTCCCTTTTATCGTAGTCCATAAAATTCAATGGGCGCACCGTGCGCATACCCTTAACAAATGGGTACCAAAAATAGTAGTCAATAAAACTAATGGTCTTATAATCCCTAAGAGGTTTAGATCCGTATCGACGATGAATATCCTTCAGATTTATAGCGTCCATCGCACTGCCATGCCAGTTATCAGGAAAGACCGATTCCGTCGCTAAATTCCCACCACTGAGGATATATTTAATATTATTCTTTACAGCAAAATGATACATACTTGAAAAGAAAGCATGATCTTGAGGTACATCTTGATTCGCAACCGCAGCCTTCATATAAGAAAGCTGCAGATCCCGCATTTCTTCCCAATTCATAACATGAGTATGGAGATCATAACCGCAATACTTAATAATTTTCTCGATATTACTAACAGCCAGCTCGCTATTCCAACCTGCATCTACATGAACAACTAATGGGCGCAACCCTAAATCTTTAATCTTTACCGCCAAATAAGAACTATCTACTCCCCCACTCAACCCGATGATGCAATCGTAATCTTTACCTGATCCGTCTTCTTTTATTTTTTTTACGAGGCTCTGCAAGCGAACCTCGCCTTCATCCCCGGTGAATAGTTGATGAGACTGTACATCGTCAAATTTATGGCAGTGGCTGCAGACGCCATTTTCATCAAACTTAATATTGGTATCAGTTTCATCCATTACACAACGAGTACATACTCTATACACAACTATCCCTCTCAAATTCAGAAATAACAGCACAGTCTACAAGTGACATTTTCATAGACAGCATCTAAATGCAAATTCTTAACCCGTTAAGCTCTCGAAAAGTTCTGATTAAGATCAGGATAGCTGATTAAAACAGCTTTATGCTTCCCGTGAAAAACGAAGAAACTTCCTGCAGCAACCGCAGACACCCCTGCCTTTTCGAACGGCTCGTTTAGATCAGCTATTGACCCCGCACCACCACACGCTATTACAGGAATATCCACAGCAGCGACGACTGATTTTATTAAAGGAATATCATACCCCTGCATCATTCCGTCACGATCAATGGAATTAAGGAATATTTCACCAGCCCCTGCCGCTTCAGCTTTCCTTGCCCATTCGATCGGCGAAACTTTGGTATCTTTCATGCCCGCCTGGGAATAAACCGAATATCTCCCGAGCAAGCTTTTTTTGCAATCCATTGAGCAAACCACACTTTGAGAGCCAAACTGATCGGCAATCTGTCTCAACAACTCAATATCGGCCAAAGCGGCGGAATTCAACGCGATTTTCTCAATACCTAACGAAAAAATTTTCTGTGCATGCTCAAGAGTACGAATGCCCCCGCCGTAGCAAATAGGCATAAAACACTCACCGGCAACTTCTGCGATTAGCTCATAGTCAGGTTCGCGCCCTAATAATGACGCTTCGATATCTAACAGTACCAGCTCATCAACTTCTTTTTCATTAAAAATTCGGATTGCGTTTACTGGATCGCCAATATATTTAGGTGATTTAAATTTTACCGTTTTGACGAGTCCTCTATCCTTCAATAGAAGACAGGGTATTACACGTTTTCTTTGCATCAGGCTAGCTCTACAAAATTTTTGAATAACTGCATTCCAAACCGGTGACTTTTCTCCGGATGGAACTGAAACCCAAAAATGTTATTTTTAGCGACCGCCGCAGTAAACTTCTGCCCATAATCAGCAGTCAAAAGTGTGTCCTGATCGTTATCAGGCGACATGTAATACCCATGAACGAAATAAAAACGACTTTCATCAGTCAGCCCCTGCACCAAGGGATGTTCATAATTTCGCGAAACATGGCTCCAGCCCATATGCGGCACCTTCCTTTCGGCACGCTTTTCGAACCGTTTGATATCCATGTCGATCCACCCGAGTCCTGGCTCGTCTCCTTCTTCAGAGCCACGCCCCAACATTTGCGCCCCCAGGCACACCCCCATAACAGGTTTTCGAACGACAAGTGCCTGGTGATTGAGAACATCTATTAGGCCACTTTGACGCAGCGTCCTCATTCCAGCGTCAAAAGCCCCCACGCCAGGCAGAATAAGCTTTTCTGCGCTCTCAATATCTTCAGCCAGCCTGGAAGCCTTGGCTTTGGCACCAACCCGCTTAAGCATATTCAATACTGAAGCAATGTTTCCTACCCCGTAGTCGACAACGACAATCATGAGGGGACTCCCTGAGCACAGCGATACGACACCGCGAAATAAATGGCATACATTATTGCATAGCTCAGGGAGTACCACCACAGGGCTTCTAGCACATCACCTGCAAGCAAAAAGCATCCGCATGTAATGAGTAGCAATGCAGTCTGCCACACCAAGTCCATTTGTTGTTTTTGCGCGATATATATCGTATAGCTTAATGGACTTATAACAAATCGCATGTAGAACATAGGAATTAGCAACACTGCGTACTTACCAGATTCATTCCATTCCACACCAAAGAAAAACGTGAAGATCCATTCTCCCAACCACCAGAAAAGCAGGAATGGGGGAATGGCAAGTAGCGCGAGAGCTACGAAGGTTTTAAGAAAGACGGACTTGCAGTTACCTGTATTCCTATAATCCCTAGCAGCCTGCTCTTTAAAGACATCCAAAACTGATGTAGCCAACAACGTGACCGGAGCACCCATAATTTTCATGGTAAGTGCAAACAACCCCGCAGGTTCAGCGCCAAATCGAGCAGCAATTAATATAATAGGCAATTGACTGGCAATTGTATTTATTAAGTCTGCTGGCAATGAAAGCTGGGGGAACTTTCTGTACTTACGCGCTGTATTTTTTACCGTGTCAAAACTAACACTCCAGCATTTTTTTAGCCAAGTCCGCTCAAACCACAAGCAAACAAAAATCGTTGCTAACAGCACACCTGCTACTTGCCCATAAATTAACCCTGAAACACCCAGAGCGAAGTACCCCGCAATCACCTGAGCTAAAGCAATCGCTATTGCCAAGAGAATTCTTGCGACGCCCAACTTATTAAACTCTTGTTGCAGCGCCAATACTGAGAGAGCGGCTTTATTGATCCCCATTCCAAAAATGACAAACGCCAGACCAACAGAATAAGATCTAACAACCGAAGGAACTTGCTCTATAAATACACCAAACAAAACAAGACATAGCGTAGAAACAATAGAGAGAAAGATAGCGATCAAAAGTATTAACTTTACAAGCGCCTTGGAATCATCATTTTTTTCACCGCTAAAAAGAGCCAACTCATAACGAGCTGTCACAAGAACGGCCATAATGGTAGCAAATGAAAGCCAAACGTTAAAAAAGCCTAACTCATCGGGCGTATAAAGACGCACCAGCAATAACATCACACTCAAAGATACCAATTGAGCGCCCAACGTGCCGACTAGCACCTTCCTGACACGAGAGAAGAACGCGCTATTCAAAATGCGCTCCTGTCTCGCATTACGCTTCGCTTCGACAATGCCATCAGCATTATTAGAAGAAGCATAAAAAATACGCCTGACCCCAGGAGAACTGTTGGCAAAGATTGCTCAATTATTTTCGTCGCAAAAAGCAAAGCGATGGGCATAGCCGTAAAAGTAGACCGTGTTGCATATAAAAAATTGAGCAGGAACACAATGGCACTGACAACTAAAGCCTCGACGACCACCGCTAAATATCCGAGTCGTAGATAGGCTACAGCCAGGAAATTAATATTTGCATTATTATCCGGATTGTTGTACATCCAACGACCTATCTGAAAGGTGACCGGCTCACTTTTGGAATCTCCAAAAATCGCGCCAAAAATCGTGTCACTGTATTTATTTTCCCCCATCACCTGCACAAAAGTCTCTGCTCCACCTAATAAAGTTGATGGCACAGTAAATGCGCGCCTTATGAAGTAATCATTAATATAAGAGTATCCTAAAGCCTCGTACTCAAGAACGCCAACTAATAACAAACCTATTACAGCCAGCAAGAGCCAGGAAACATTAACGTGTCCCGCTCGCCTAAAGTACGCCATTAAAAAGTATATCAATGCAATAACAACAAACGGATATTTCTGCCCGAAGGCTCCCCAAAGCACAAAAACGTTAATAACGCCTAACCAAAGAAAAAATTTATCTTTCTTATAAACACCCCACGCAAATAAAACAGGAAAGAACGCCTGCGTCCCTATCGAGGCAACATACCCTTCTAGGGATCCGGCAGAGAAAACATCTCGTGCAATAGCGCGTCGAAGATACTGCTCTGAAAAATCGAAAGAAAAGTATGAAGAGCTTTCCAATATTATAAACACCAGAACAAAGGAGTTTATCAATGATACGCATAGCAAGTACTTTCTTCCGCCCCCCCTATCCTCATTACCAGAACGGAACTTAACCTTATTAAAAAGCGATATCACGACACTTCCTAATAAAATAGAAAAACAAACTCCGGAAAAGGGACTGGCGTCAGGATAAAAAACGTTCGCGCCATTCAATACTAACGCATGCGGCACAATAATCATGACCAAAAAAATTACAACAATATCTCCCGGCTTGCTTATCCTTGGGCCACATAAAAACGAACTAAGCAGCGCGAGTAAAAACAGATACGCCAGCAATACCCCATCTAATGGTTTTGAGGCAGCCCCCATATATTCATACAACATATAAATATAATTATTATTCACCCACACCAACAAGAAAAAATACAAAAAAAAGTAAAGGGCGTTAACGAAAATCGCCCTGTCAATTTTCAAAGAGATGTACATATCTAGCCAACTACCGCTGCACAAATAGTTGCAACAGTCTCGTCATCCAGATAAGGATGCATTGGCAAACTCATGACCTGGTCTGCGACGCGGTCTCCCGTAGGTAACTGGACGCTTGGATCGGCCACAGCAGGCTGTTTGTTCAACGGGATAGGGTAATGAACAGCTGTCGGAATTCCCTGCTTCTTTAACTTCTCTTGTAACTGATCACGCTCGCCAACGAGAATTGTATATTGAGCATAGGCACTGGTGTTCCACTCTTCCACGTAAGGAGCAGTGTTTATACCTAGGACCTTGAGTGACTCATCATACAGTTTTGCAATACGCTGACGTTGCTCAAGCTCCTGCTCAAAAACTTCAAGCTTGGGCAAGAGAATTGCCGCTTGCAGCGTATCCAGGCGACTATTAACTCCCACGCGCACATGATGATAGCGGCGATCCTGCCCGTGCCGGGCGATCTGGCGTAGTACTTTGGCCAGTTCGTCATCATTGGTAAAAATCGCGCCCCCGTCCCCATAGCATCCCAGCGGTTTGCTCGGAAAAAAGCTGGTGCACGCTATTGTAGTGAGGTTGCAGGAGCGTTTCCCTTTGTAGGTAGCGCCGAAGCTTTGTGCTGCGTCTTCGATTACTGGGATTGAATATTTAGCGGCAATCGCATTAATCGCATCGTAGTCTGCACATTGTCCGTATAGAGAAACTGGAATGATAGCTTTCGTACGCGGGGTAATTGCTGCTTCCAGCTTTTGCGGGTCAAGATTATACGTGCGTGGATCAATATCCACATACACCGGTTTTGCACCGAGTAAGGCGACTGTCTCGGCGGTCGCAATATAGGTGAAACCTGGTGTTATGACTTCGTCACCTGGCCCAATTCCCAGCGCCATTTGAGCGATCTGCAAGGCATCGGTGCCATTGGCGCAGGTTATGCAATGTTTGGCACCAACAAACTGAGCAAGTTTTTCCTCGAGTTCCGCTACCTCTGGGCCGAGAATGTACTGGCCGTGGCTCAAGACACGCTGGATACCGGCATCGATCTTGTCCTTGATACGTGCTTGCTGGCTTTTCAGGTCAATGAATTCAATCATGCTCAGGCATCCGTCTTGTTCAAAAATTTTCCGTTCAGCACGTAGCGCGCCCCCGTATGCGAGCAGAAGGCCTCGCCCTGCTCGTTCAACTGCAATTGCTCGCCAAATTCGCTCATCCAGCCAATCTGCCGTGCGGGCACACCCACCATCAATGCATAGGCCGGTACATCCTTGTTGATGACCGCGCCGGCACCGACGAAGGCATATTCACCAATGGTAACGCCGCAGACGATGGTGCAATTGGCGCCAAGCGTCGCGCCCTTTTTTACCAGCGTATCGAGGTACTGGTCCTTGCGCTCGATCAGCGAACGCGGATTATAGACATTGGTGAAGACCATGCTGGGGCCACAGAACACGCCCTCTTCCAGCGTGACATTGTCGTAGACCGAAACATTGTTCTGGATCTTGCAGCGGTCGCCGATCACGACTTTGTTGCCCACGAACACATTCTGACCGAGCGAAACGCCAACACCGATGCGGGCGCCCGCGCAAACATGGACAAAGTGCCAGACACGGGAGTTATCACCGATCTGCGCGCCCTCATCGATGATTGCGCTTGGGTGCTGATAGTAATTCATGGGTTCAGACTCACATTGGACTGAGGTTGATCGAAAGCACGCTGCAGTTGCTCGGCAGCATAGTGCCCATAACGCCTTGCACCTACCTCGTTGAGGTGGTGGCTGTCACGGTAGATGAGCAAGCCTTGCTGATAAGGCGCAGCGGCAAAGAAGCTGCTATTGGAAAAGTCCAGGAAACGCACACCAGGCGTGCGGTCGACAATGGCCTGAACTTGCTGGTTGGCAACCTGCCACTCGTGATTGAATGTCAATGGCGCCGGCAGGCCAAGCTCGGTAAAGCGCCTTACCCGCTGCACGTCCGTTTCAAACATTGGTACCTGAGCAAGCACCACGATGTGTTTATGGGCTCCTGCAGTATCGACGAGAAATTCAGCAAACGCCTTGGCGAATGCTTGGCTCTGCATCTGGTACTGCCACATGCCTGCGATGATCACCCGCTCCACCTTCGGCAACTCACGTGCCACGGCCTCGATCTGCGCGCGGCAAGGTTTTTGCGCCCAAACTGGCAGGCGTTCAAAGTCGAAGCCGGGGATAGGCACGCAACTGCTGGCAGTGAGCACACGGTAAGCGACGCCCTGCTCTTCGCCCACCTGGTCAAAGAAGTAGTTCAATTGGGCAGCGTGGCTATCGCCAATTACCAGGACGGACACTTCAGCATCCGCCTTGCCTCGCTTGCACGCGCCCACTTGGGTGCCATGACAAATAAGCTCTGGAGCAGCATAACGGGTGAGTTCCACAGGCAACGGAGCGACCAGCGAGGCGTTGACACGTTGCCCCCCCCACACCACAAGCACGACCACAGCACCGGCTACAGCCCACTTGGGCACCTGGCGCATGCCGGAAGCTTTTCTGGCGGGTGTTTCGACCAAGCGATAGGAAAGCCATGCCAGCAGTACAGAGCTGACCACAAAAATCGGCAACCATGCAGCCGTCAGCTCGTACTGCCCCGTGTAATAGCGAATGAACGCCAGCACCGGCCAATGCCACAGGTACAACGAATAGGAAATGCCGCCGATCCAGACCATCGGCCGAGTGGCCAGCAACGCGCTGACCGGGCCACGCCGGGCGACGATGAGCAGCCCTGCCGCAACACAAGGCAGGATGGACCAGAAGCCTGGGAAGTGTTGCTTATCGATAGCCAGCACCGCCCAAGCCAGCAGAATTGCGCCCAGACCACCGAACACGCTTGCAAGTAACATGGGTAGCTCGCGCTGGCGCATCAGCAAGGCAACGATGGCACCGACCATGAACTCGGGAATCCGTGCCGACAGGGCAAAGTACATCCCATCTAGCGATTCGCCCAGTCCACAGTAGCCGCTCCAGGCAAACAGACTGGCGGCTAGCAAGGAAAACGCCATGAGACGCCATTGCTTTGGCAAGCAAATGACCAGCACTGGGAAGAACAGATAGAACTGCATCTCGATGGCCAAGGACCAGGTATGCAAAAGCGGCAACTCATCGGCTCGCGGCGCGAAATAACTGCCGAAGCCAGAGAAGTACTGGTTGCTGGTAAACAGTGCCGAGGACTTCAGGCTGTCGAGAAAAAATGCAAAGTCATCAGGCAGAAACAGAAGCGCGGACAGCGCGCACACCACCACCAGCATGACGAAATACGCCGGCAGAATACGCTTGATGCGGCTGGCATAGAATGAAACGAGATCGACCTTGTCGCTTCGCTCGGTCAACAATGCCGTTATGATGAAGCCAGAGATGACAAAAAAGATGTCGACGCCAACATAGCCGGCTTTCAGCCAGCCACTATTGGCGTGATAAAGCATGACCGCCAGCACCGCGATTGCACGCAAGCCCTGAATATCGAGACGTATATTGCGCGCGTGGCGCATTGCACCCGCTTCGTTTGGCTTGTTGAAATTATTATTAGACACGCTGGCTTGCGATCCTGCTTGGGAAACTTGAAACGGGTGGCGCAAGGCCACCCGTGTTGTCTCGCCGATCAGCGAGAAAGGGCTTGGACGAACGGATGCGCTTCGTTGTCCGCTGCCACGGTGATGGCCGCACTGCGAATGGTATTGACCGTCTCCACGCAGTGGCGAGCATCCTCGATGCCATACCCACGCCCAGCCAGGATTTCCTCGTAGCTGGTGGTGTGCAGGTCAGTGAAGCCTTCGGAGAACTCCATTTCCTCACCGTTGACGGTAATCGAACGGTAAGTCGGCTTCTTGCCCTTCACCGATTCCGGCAGGTCGTTGGCGTCGACCGACAGGAACCAGCGTACGCGTGCTTTCTCGTACTCCAGATAACCGGCCGCCTTGTGTTCGGAAGTGAAGTGCACAACGTTACGCTGCAGCTTGCCGAAGATGAAATGCAGCATGTCGTAGAAGTGCACGCCGATGTTGGTGGCTACGCCGAACGACTTGCGTGGGTCACCTTTCCAGCTTTGCAGGTACCACTTGCCGCGGGAAGTGATGTAGGTCAGGTCGACTTCGTACTTGTGCGGGTTGTTCTCGCGGGCAACCTTGTCCTTCAAGGCAATGATTGCCTGGTGATGGCGCAGTTGCAGGATGTTGAACAGGCGCTTGCCGGTTTCCTGCTCGATCAGGGCCAACTGGTCCAACTGCTGCGGGGTCGGCACCAGCGGTTTTTCGCAGATCACGTCACAGCCCAGGCGCAGACCGGCGGCAATGTGCGGTTGGTGCAAGTAGTTGGGCGAGCAGATCGACACGTAATCCAAGGCGGTCGCTGGGTCGCGCTTGAGGCTGTGGGCGTGATCAAGGAAGAACTCGAACTCGGTAAAGAATTCGCTTTGCGGTGAAATGCTGTCGATGATACCTACCGAGTCATTGATGTCATAAGCGGACACCAATGTATTGCCGGTATCCTTAATGGCGCGCATATGGCGGGGGGCGATATATCCGGCGGCCCCAATTAGAGCAAAACGTTTCATCCAAAACTCTCCTGTCATCAAGCTTTGATAATATTCGATTGAGGGGCGCGATATTTACCACGACTATCGATGATCAGTTGAGCATGTTGACTGATAAGCTCATAGTCGAACCTATCGTGGTCTGTGGCCAGGATAACAGCATCATAAGCCTTTAGGACTTCTGCGGTCAGAGGCTCACTGGAAAGGTCAAAGTGGTGCTCACGCATCTTCGGAAACTTCAGGACGTGGGGATCGGAATATCCTACGACGCCTCCTTTGGCCTCGATCAACTCCATGATTTCAACCGAAGGCGACTCACGCATATCATCTACGTTCTTCTTGTAGGCGATACCAAGCACCAGAACTTTACTGCCTTTCAAAGGCTTGCCGCGTTCATTCAGACCGTCCATCAGCTTGTTCAGCACGTACTCTGGCATAGCCTGGTTGACTTCACCCGAAAGCTCGATAAACCGTGTGTGCAAACCATACTCACGGGCTTTCCAAGTCAGATAGAACGGGTCGATTGGAATGCAGTGACCACCAAGACCGGGGCCCGGATAGTAGGCAGTAAAGCCGAAGGGCTTGGTTGCAGCGGCATCAACTACTTCGAAAATATCAATGCCCATGCGGTCTGCGACCACTTTCATCTCATTCACCAAGCCGATATTGACCGCACGGTGGATATTTTCCAACAGTTTGGTCATTTCAGCAGCTTTGGTAGAACTAACCTGTACCACTTGGTCAATCGCATGCTCATAGAGAGCTACACCGACCTCAAGACACTCCGGCGTATGCCCGCCGATTACCTTTGGAATGGTACGGGTCTCAAAGTTCGGATTGCCCGGATCTTCGCGCTCCGGAGAGTAAACCAGGAAGATGTTCTCACCAACACGCAATCCTTTCTCCTGGACACGCGGCAGCAGCTCCTCTTCTGTGGTACCCGGGTAAGTCGTACTTTCAAGAGAAACGACCTGACCCGCCCTTAGATAGGGTTTTATCGCATCAGTAGTGTTTATCACGAAGCTCATATCGGGCTCGCGATATTTATTCAACGGTGTTGGTACACAGAGAATCAGCGCATCACATTCAGGTACACGTGTAAAATCGGTAGTGGCTTCAAACCCACTTCGGCAAGCGACTTCGATTTTCTCGCCAGGAATGTGTTCAATGTAACTTTTTCCCGAATTCAGCAGTTCAACTTTTGAACTATCGATATCGAGACCAATGACTTTAAACCCAATCGCATTATAACGCAGCATCAAAGGCAGGCCGACGTACCCAAGACCGACGATACCGATGACGGCCTCTTTTGCTTTAAATTTGGCGACGCTCGCCTGCTTTATGCTCGACATCCAACTCTCCATTTAACTTGTCAAAATTATCTAATTCATCAGGGCTATGAATCAGGCCTGAATCTGCCTGACCCCTACCATTGCAAACCCGGTAAACCTGCGCCTCAACCCGACGGACCGGTACTGGGCGCATTCACCTCAGCTTTTCTATCGCTAGGCCAAAACCCATCAAGGGACAGCACGATCCGGCACCTACCGCCGCCCCGACAGATGTCTCACCATGCTCTGATTTAAGGCACTACAGAACTTATTGATGGCGACCGTTGAGCGACAGGGTCATCCCGTCCCCTCGCAAACCGCCATTATGCCTGTTGTGTAGCAAAATGGCTTTCGTGGATTGCACTTTACTGATCTCTGGCAAGCTTTTTCAGGGCTTGCTTCCGTTAGCTAGCTTGCTTTTTTGCCATCATTTCGACATCCAATCTCTTAGCCCCCATCTGGCGGGCCTGATGAATACAACAGACGGGGCTTCGGCACACCTACTACTTTTGCATCATTTCCTACACAACCTTCTACCCTGCTCCAGATCAGAATTCCAACTTCCATTAACTTCTCATACCAGCAAAAAGCCCGACTTCACGAAGATAATCCTCACAAAGACGGGCCTAAGTAATCATTTGGAGGCGCCTTTCTAAAAGCGCTGCGAAAACATTCTAGAGTTAAGAAACTAACCCTCTTAACCCTACACTTGCTGTTTCTTACCCCGAACAACTGCAAATCGAATTAACGCTATAAAACCACCCAATACCCCGCCAGCAATAATGCCCAGCAGCAATATCAAAGCCTTTCTTGGTTTAATCGGGCTTTGCGGCACCTCGACGCTACCGTCTTGCCGATAAACCGAAATGCTTTCCGGATCAATATTCAGCTTACGGTAAAAACTGTATCGCATTTGGAGCGAACGCAAATCCGATATGAAGGCGTCATCAGAAGTTCTCGACTCGAGCGCTTTCACTTCCGCTGCCAAGGCTTTACTGCCTCGCTGGTAATCCATTTTATTGCCAGTTTCTACCGTTATATCAACAGCCGCCGTGGAATTTATACTCGGGCTGGTGAGGCCGATTGCTTCGGCGATCTTCAATGCTTCGCGCAATTGCTGAATCCGATCCTCACGTAGTCGCTGCGCAGTTTCGCGCAAACCGACAATACGCTGCTCCAGATTACGCGCCCTTACCGCAGCCTCAGCCGTAACGTTCTTGATCAACTCTGACTCAGCGGCTTCACTGGCGCGCGCCACATACGCTTTCGCCCATTCCGTCGCTCGAACGGGGTCTTCACCCTGGACCGTAACCGAATAGCGGTCCGCGGTACCTTTACCTGCCCCCCTTGTTACTAACTCTCGAGAAAAACGTTCATACAAGCGATCGAGCGCGCCCTTTCGTTCAGATTCATCAAGAGAAGGAAGATAAACCTCATTAAAGAAAGCCTGCCGGAGAGATTCGCTTTGTAAATTTCGGACAAATACATCATAAACATGCTTGATGGAATAAAGATCCAGCTCAGTGCTTTTCCCTCGACCATAGTTCAACTCAGCAATACCGTTCTGAGTGGGTGGCATGATAAAAAGCTTGGCTTCATAAACCGGCTTACTGAGGTACGCATAAGCAGCTGCACCCGCGGTAACCAACAAGGTGACCGCAAGGATCAACCACTTTTGCCCCCAGAGCCCGCGCGCAAGCGCAATCAGATCGATCTCATTGGCGCCAGGGGTTTCAATACGGTTATTTTGCATGGGTGACCCCGACTCCCTTTTTTGGCATTGCGTCTACAGACACATCGAACTCACTAAAGGGCAAGACGGGCACAGCGACAAACTGAATCAAGTTAATTTTGAACAAAACACACCCAAAGTCAGAAAAAATTGTTGGTCGTGATCCTTACACCAAGACTACTGGGCTCACATATCCATTACTTCGGCCGTCTACGCATCCCTAGGAACCACGCAAGCGACGGCCCGACTATCATACCAGCGAGAAGCGCCAGGATCACGAAAACCGAAACGGGAAGCTGCGGAGCTGACCAGCCCAGAAACAGCAGTGCCACTGGCTGGTTGTTTTCAAGCACGAACAGGACGATAGCTGAAGCCACGAGCAGCGCAAGTACGACAAGGGCCAAGCGTTTAAAGTTCCGCATGAGAACTCCTCTGTTTTGGGGCTCCGTCAGAGCTCATCCCCCTCCTCCTCATTCACACGATCCCTAAGCTCTTTGCCTGGTTTGAAATGAGGAACGAACTTCCCATCAAGACTGACGGACTGACCCGTTTTGGGGTTGCGCCCAACCCGCGGAGCGCGGTAATGCAGGGAAAAGCTGCCGAAACCACGGATTTCGATACGATCTCCCGTAGCCAGGCACTGGGACATTTGTTCAAGCATGGTCTTGATGGCCAGCTCCACATCCTTGGATGAGAGTAGCCCTTGATGGGTGACAATTCGTTCGATCAACTCCGACTTCGTCATATTTTTCCCTTCTTTTTCAAGCAGCTAGGAAAATCGCTTGAAAAGGTTTTAGCATGACCGGAGGGATTTGAACAGCCCAAGTATTGACATTCTTCTTGACTCCCCTACTGCCTCTTTCCGCGCAAGCAGGGAGACACTATCGACAGATGACCAGCATCGTGCGAGTCAGATAGCCAGCCGGATTGAAGCCAAAGGGGTACCAATCTTCGTCCTTCGCGTCGTCGGATCGGGTAATCACCTTGTAACCCGCCCCCTTGCACTCTCTTGCCGCTCTCTTATGGCACTTCTCCCAGCCAGAACCCAACCCCGAGCAGTCGACCTCGATACCACTGACACCACGCACTGCGTGGGTCTTGGCGCTTGTGGTGCAGCCGGCTAATACGAGCAGGGTCAGTATCAGGAAGAGCTTGTTCATTCGCATCCTTTGATTGAGGACTTTGCGGCGTTTGGGCTTCAAGTATGGGGCAGGAACTGGACGAGAGATGATTTGCTTAACAAAAGAGACAGCCAGGCTTGAAGGTTGGTTTCGTGGCACAGCCGAAAAGATCGCAGCCTTCGGCAGCTCATACAAGGAATCGCAGCCACAAAAAAGGGCGACCGAAGTCGCCCTTTTTTTATGGTCTGACAGAACTCAGTTCTGTTTTTCCATTTGTGCACGCAGCAGGTCGCCCAGAGTGGTAGGACCAGCAGCAATGTCAGCGGCTGGCTTGTCGCGCAGGCTCTGGATTGCTTCTTTCTCTTCAGCATCGTCTTTCGACTTGATGGAGAGCTGGATTACGCGGCTCTTGCGGTCAACGCTGATGATCTTGGCTTCTACTTCTTCGCCTTCTTTCAGAACGTTGCGCGCGTCTTCAACGCGGTCACGGCTGATTTCGGAGGCTTTCAGAGTCGCTTCGATATCGTCGGCCAGGGTGATGATGGCGCCTTTGGCGTCAACTTCTTTCACGATGCCCTTAACGATTGCGCCTTTGTCGTTCTCTTGAACGTACTCAGAGAACGGATCGCTTTCCAGTTGCTTGATGCCCAGGGAGATGCGCTCGCGCTCTGGGTCAACCGACAGGATAACGGTGTCCAGTTCGTCGCCCTTCTTGAAACGGCGTACGGCTTCTTCGCCCACTTCGTTCCAGGAGATGTCGGACAGGTGAACCAGGCCGTCGATGCCGCCGTCCAGACCAATGAAGATACCGAAATCGGTGATCGACTTGATGGTGCCGGAGATTTTATCGCCCTTGTTGAACTGGCCAGAGAAGTCTTCCCATGGGTTGGACTTGCACTGCTTGATGCCGAGGGAGATACGACGACGCTCTTCGTCGATGTCCAGAACCATGACTTCCACTTCGTCGCCGACTTGTACGACTTTCGAAGGGTGGATGTTCTTGTTGGTCCAGTCCATTTCGGAAACGTGTACCAGGCCTTCAACGCCTTCTTCCAGCTCAGCGAAGCAGCCGTAGTCGGTGAGGTTGGTAACACGAGCGGTGACGCGGGTGCTTTCTGGGTAACGGGCTTTGATAGCGACCCATGGATCTTCACCCAGTTGCTTGAGGCCCAGGGAAACACGATTGCGCTCGCGATCGTACTTCAGAACCTTGACATCGATCTCGTCGCCAACGTTGACGATTTCCGAAGGATGCTTGATACGCTTCCAGGCCATGTCGGTGATGTGCAGCAGGCCATCGACGCCACCCAGATCGACGAATGCGCCGTAATCGGTGAGGTTCTTGACGATACCCTTGACCTGCTGGCCTTCCTGCAGCGATTCCAGCAGAGCTTCACGCTCGGCGGAGTTCTCGGCTTCCAGGACACTGCGACGGGAAACGACAACGTTGTTGCGCTTCTGGTCCAGCTTGATGACCTTGAATTCCAGCTCTTTGCCTTCCAGGTGCGTGGTGTCGCGCACTGGACGGACGTCAACCAGGGAACCTGGCAGGAACGCACGGATGCCGTTAACGTCGACAGTGAAGCCGCCTTTAACCTTACCGTTGATAACGCCCTTGACCACTTCCTCAGCTGCGAAAGCCGCTTCCAGAACGATCCAGCATTCAGCGCGCTTGGCTTTTTCACGGGACAGCTTGGTTTCACCAAAGCCATCTTCAACCGAGTCCAGCGCCACGTGAACTTCGTCACCGACGTTGATGTTCAGTTCGCCAGCGTCGTTGTAGAACTGCTCAAGCGGGATGAGTGCTTCAGACTTCAGACCAGCGTGAACGGTTACCCAGCGAGCTTGGTAATCGATATCAACGATAACACCGGTGATGATGGAGCCTGCCTGAAGGTTCAGGGTTTTCAGGCTTTCTTCAAAGAGTTCCGCAAAGCTTTCGCTCATTTTAATTCCTGTTGATTAGGGCGAAGAATACGCCCGCCTCCACATCCCAGACGATGTGGGTTAGTTTCATATAAAAGAAGCATCGCAGGACTATGACTGGTCCCCTGCGAAGCTTCCTGGTCACCCGGCGATATCGCGAATGGCGATCTCGCTCATGATGCGTTGCAGCACCTGATCGATGGACAACTCCGTGGAATCCAGCTGTATCGCGTCGGCCGCCGGCTTGAGCGGGGCTACTGCGCGCTGGGTGTCACGCTCATCGCGTGCACGGATCTCATCTAGCAGACTCGACAGGCTAACATCTTCGCCTTTGCCCTTCAACTGCAAATATCGGCGACGCGCCCTCTCCTCCGCACTGGCGGTGAGGAAGATCTTCAGCGGCGCATCGGGGAAAACCACCGTGCCCATGTCGCGACCGTCCGCCACCAACCCCGGCGGCTCCTGGAATGCGCGCTGGCGTTGCAGCAGGGCTTCGCGCACCGCGGGCAGCGCGGCGACCTGGGAGGCCCCGGCACCCACGCTTTCGGTACGGATGACGTCGCTGACTTCGTCACCTTCCAGAATGATGCGCTGGAGCTGACCGTCGGTCGCCGCAATGAATTGCACGTCCAGATGAGCGGCCAGCGCCTTGAGCAGTTCTTCGTTGGTCAGGTCGACGCCGTGGTTGGCGGCGGCGAAGGCCAGCAGACGGTACAAGGCACCCGAATCGAGCAGGTTCCAGCCCAACTGCCTGGCCAGGATCCCGGCGACGGTGCCCTTGCCCGAACCGCTTGGGCCATCGATGGTGATGACCGGTGCCTCGATGTTCACGACTGTGCCTCTTGCGCTACTCGGATACCGACCTGTGCGCACAGCGCCAGGAAGTTCGGGAACGACGTCGCGACGTTGGCGCAATCATGGATGCGAATCGGCGCGCTGGCGCGCAAAGACGCAACACTGAAAGCCATGGCGATACGGTGGTCACCGTGACCATGAACTTCGCCGCCGCCGATCTGGCCGCCGTCGATGATGATGCCGTCCGGCGTTGGCTGGCACTTGACGCCCAGGGCTAGCAAGCCGTCAGCCATCACCTGGATGCGATCCGATTCCTTGACCCTCAGCTCTTCGGCGCCAGTCAATACGGTGCGCCCTTCTGCACAGGCGGCCGCCACGAACAGCACCGGGAACTCGTCGATGGCCAGCGGAACCAGCGCTTCCGGAATCTCGATACCTTTGAGTTTAGCTGCTCGTACGCGCAGGTCCGCCACAGGTTCGCCGCCGACTTCACGCTGGTTTTCCAAGGTGATGTCGGCGCCCATCAGGCGCAGGATGTCGATCACGCCGGTACGGGTCGGGTTGATGCCGACGTGCTCGAGCACCAGGTCGGAGCCCTCGGCGATCGAGGCGGCCACCAGGAAGAATGCCGACGACGAGATGTCGCCCGGCACTTCGATGTGGGTAGCGGTCAGCTTACCGCCAGACTCGACGGACGCCGTGGCGCCATCGACCGTGACCGGGTAGCCGAAGCCGCGCAGCATGCGCTCGGTATGGTCGCGGGTCGGGGCCGGTTCGGTGACGGTGGTCTTGCCCTCGGCGTAGAGACCCGCCAGCAGCAGACAGGATTTAACCTGGGCGCTGGCCATTGGCATGGTGTAGGTCAGGCCTTTGAGCTTGTTGCCACCGCGGATGATCATCGGCGGGCGACCGTCGGCGGCCGTCTCGATGACCGCGCCCATTTCCCGCAACGGGTTGGCGACGCGATTCATCGGGCGCTTGGACAACGAAGCGTCACCGGTCAGGGTGCTATCGAAGTCCTGCGCGGCCAGCAGGCCGGACAACAGGCGCATCGAGGTCCCAGAGTTCCCCAGGTAGATTGGCCCCGGGGCCGGCTTGAGGCCGTGCAGGCCAACACCATGGATGGTCACGCGACCGTGGTGCGGGCCTTCGATGACCACCCCCATGTCGCGAAACGCTTGCAGCGTCGCCAGGGCGTCTTCGCCCTCGAGGAAACCTTCCACCTCGGTCACGCCTTCGGCCAGGGAGCCGAGCATGATCGAACGGTGGGAAATCGATTTATCGCCCGGTACACGAATACGCCCACTCAGGGAGCCACCAGGTTGTGCCAGGAAAATCAGATCGTTGGAGTTCATAGCGTCCACATAGGCCCGACGGGCCAGGATTTTACTGAAATGCTCGCGGGCCACCCTGGCGCGTGTGAAAACGCCCAGCAATTGGTGCCCGTCCCCTGCATCGACCGCGTCGCGCAAGGCGTCGAGGTCGCTGCGAAATGTATCGAGTGTGCGCAAGACAGCTTCGCGGTTGGCGAGGAAGATGTCGTGCCACATGACCGGGTCGCTTCCAGCGATTCTCGTGAAATCGCGGAAACCGCCGGCAGCGTAACGGAAGATCTCAAGATTTTCATTGCGTTTGGCCAACGAATCCACCAGGCCGAACGCCAACAGGTGCGGCAAGTGGCTGGTGGCCGCCAACACTTCATCGTGACGCTCGACCTGCATGTGCTCGACATCGGCGCCCAGCTCGCGCCACAAACGGTCCACCACCGCCAGCGCGGCTGGATCCGTCTGGTCCAGCGGCGTGAGGATCACTTTGTGGCGACGAAACAGCTCGGCGTTGGAGGCTTCCACCCCGCTCTGCTCGGAACCGGCAATCGGATGGCCGGGCACGAAGCGCGCCGGCATCCCGCCGAAGGCCTCAGTGGCCGCACGCACGACATTGCCCTTGGCGCTGCCGACGTCGGTCAGGATCGCTTGCCCCAGGTTCATGGTGGCCAGACGCGCCAGCAGTTTTTCCATGGCCAGGATCGGCACCGCCAATTGGATCACGTCCGCGCCCTGGCAAGCGATCGCCAGGTCTTCTTCGCAACGATCGACCACCCCCAACTCCACGGCCAGCTTGCGCGACTGCGGATCCAGGTCAACACCGACCACCTCGCGGCACAGGCCGCTTTCGCGCAAGCCCTTGGCAAACGAACCGCCAATCAACCCCAGGCCGACCACCACCAGGCGACCGATCATAGGGGCAGCACGTTGCAGCGAAGTGACATCAACCACGAGCCAGAACCTTGCTCAACGCCTCAAGGAAACGGCTGTTTTCCGCGGGCAGGCCGATGGTGATGCGCAAGTGATTCGGCATGCCGTAGTTGGCCACCGGACGTACGATTACACCTTCGCGCAACAGCCCCTGGTACACCGGTGCGGCGACACGCCCCAGGTCGACGCAGATGAAGTTGCCTTTGGATGGAATCCAGCTCAAGCCCAGCTCACGGAACCCCGCTTCCAACTGCTGCATGCCGGCCGCGTTCAGGCGGCGGCTTTCGGCCAGGTAAGCCTCATCCTGCAAGGCGGCGCAGGCGGCGGCCAGGGCGAAGCTGTTGACGTTGAACGGCTGGCGCACGCGGTTCAGCACATCGGCCACCACGGCGGTGGACAGGCCGTAGCCGACCCGCAGCGAAGCCAGGCCATAGGCCTTAGAGAACGTGCGCGAAACCAGCAAGTTCGGGTAGGCCGCAAGGAAATCCAGGCCATCGGGCAAATCACTGCCTTCGGCGTATTCGATGTAGGCCTCGTCCAGCACCACGAGCACGTGCGCGGGCACGTCTTGCAGGAAGTCGTCCAGGGCCTGGGCATCGAACCAGGTGCCGGTCGGGTTGTTCGGGTTGGCAATGAAGACCACCCGCGTGTTGGCGTCGATGGCGGCCAGCATGGCCGGCAGATCGTGCCCCCAGTCCTTGGCCGGAACCACATGGGCATCGGCACCCACGGCCTGGGTCGCGATCGGGTAGACCGCAAACGCGTGCTCGCTGAACACGGCGTTGAGACCTGGTGCCAGGTAGGCGCGCGCCACCAGCTCGAGAATGTCGTTGGAGCCATTGCCCAGCGTGACTTGGTCCAGCTCGACACCACAGCGCTCGGCCAGCAGGCTTTTCAAAGCGAACCCATTGCCATCGGGGTAACGGGTCAGCTCGGCCAGTTCGTCGCGGATCGCCGCCAGTGCCTTGGGGCTCGCGCCCAACGGGTTTTCGTTGCTCGCCAACTTGACGATTCTGGCCGGATCCAGGTCCAGCTCGCGGGCCAGTTCGTCCACGGGTTTGCCCGGAACGTAAGGCGAGAGTTGTTGCACGCCTGGCTGAGCCAGAGCGAGGAAGTTGCCACTCATTTGCTATCCGCCCTTAAAGAACTGCCTTGGGGTAGGAACCCAGCACCTTGAGTGCCACTGCTTCCTGACTGATTTTCTCCAGCACACCTTTTACCAGCGGATCGCGGTGGTGGCCGACGAAATCGATGAAGAACACGTAGGTCCATTTACCGCTGCGCGACGGACGGGTCTCGATCCGCGTCAGGTCGATACCGTTGTCGTGGAACGGCACCAGCAGTTCATGGAGCGCGCCGGGCTTGTTGCTCATGGAAACGATGATCGAGGTTTTGTCGTCGCCGGTCGGCGGTACTTCCTGGCTACCGATCATCAGGAACCGCGTGGAGTTGTCCGGGCGATCCTCGATTTTCTCGGCCAGGCGAGTCAGCCCGTACAGGCCGGCTGCCATGTCGCCGGCAATCGCCGCCGAGTTCCATTCACCCTTGACCCGCTTGGCCGCTTCGGCGTTGCTCGATACCGCTACGCGCTCGACGTTCGGGTAATGGGCGTCCAGCCACTTGCGGCACTGGGCCAACGACTGGGCGTGGGAGTAGATCCGGCTGATGCTGTCGGTCTTGGTGTTCTCGCCGACCAGCAGGTGATGGTGGATACGCAGCTCGACTTCGCCGCAGATCACCATGTCATGTTCCAGGAAGCTGTCCAGCGTGTGGTTGACCGCGCCTTCGGTGGAGTTCTCCACCGGCACCACGCCGAAATTCACCGCGCCGGCCGCCACTTCACGGAAGACTTCGTCGATGGCCGCCATCGGCTTGCTGATCACGGCGTGACCGAAGTGCTTCATGGCTGCAGCCTGGGTGAAGGTGCCCTCCGGGCCCAGGTAGGCGACTTTCAGCGGCTGCTCGAGCGCCAGGCACGACGACATGATTTCGCGGAACAACCGCGCCATCTCTTCGTTACCCAGCGGCCCCTTGTTGCGCTCCATGACACGCTTGAGCACCTGAGCTTCACGCTCAGGACGATAGAACACCGGCACTTCGCCTTCGGCCAGGGAGGCCATCTTCACCCGGGCGACTTCCTGGGCGCAGCGCGCGCGCTCGCTGATCAGCTCCAGGACTTTTTCGTCCAGGGCATCGATGCGCAGGCGCAGCGCCTTGAGTTCTTGCTCAGACATCAGCCATGTTCCTTCTCGAACTCTGCCATGTAGGCGATCAACGCATTGACGGCGGTGATGTCGACGGCATTGTAGATGGAGGCGCGCATGCCACCGACCGAACGGTGGCCCTTGAGGTTCAACAGGCCACGCTCGTCGGCACCGGCCAGGAACGGTTTGTCCAGACGGTCGTCGGCCAGGCGGAACGGCACGTTCATCCACGAGCGATCGGTCTTGTTGATCGGGTTGCTGTAGAGGCCGCTGGCGTCGATGAAGTCATACAGCGTGCGCTGCTTCACTTCGTTGAGCTTACCGATGGCTTCGACACCGCCCTGCTCCTTCAGCCATTCGAACACCAGGCCGGAGAGGTACCAGGCCAGGGTCGGCGGGGTGTTGTACATCGAGCCGTTGTCGGCCGCGACCTTGTAGTTGAGCATGGTCGGGCACAGGGAACGGGCACGCCCCAGCAGGTCTTCACGAATGATGCTGACCAGGATGCCGCTAGGGCCGATGTTTTTCTGGGCACCGGCGTAGATCATGCCGAAACGGGAGATATCCACAGGGCGCGAGAGAATGTCCGAGGACATGTCGGCCACCAATGGAACGTCACCGGTTTCCGGGATCCAGTTGAATTCCAGGCCACCGATGGTTTCGTTCGGCGCGTAGTGAACGTAGGCCGCGTCCTTGGACAGCTTCCATTCGTTCTGGCCAGGGATCGCGAAATAGTCGTAGGGCTTGGCGGTGGCAGCCACGTTGACGTGACCGTAGCGCGAAGCTTCTTCAATGGCCTTCTGCGACCAGATACCGGTGTCGATGTAGTCGGCCTTGCCACTTTCGGGCAGCAGGTTCAGCGGAACCTGGGCGAACTGCTGGCTGGCGCCGCCCTGCAGGAACAGCACCTTGTAGTTGGACGGGATGTTCAGCAGATCACGCAGGTCCTGCTCGGCCTTGGTGGCAATGGACACGAACTCATCGCTGCGATGGCTCATTTCCATGACCGACAGGCCCTTGCCGTGCCAGTCGAGAAGTTCACCCTGGGCACGCTTCAGGACCGCCTCAGGAAGCGCCGCCGGGCCGGCACAGAAGTTATAGGCTCTCTTGCTCACATCCAATCTCGCTCTGATCTGGTGGTTCACGCAATTAATACGGTATCAGGTGGTGCGCATTGTGGACCTAGGGCGAGAGAGCAAAGGTGTGGGAGCAAGGCTTGCCCGCGATAGCAGACTGTCATCCAACATTGATGTTGACTGGTCTACCGCCATCGCGGGCAAGCCTTGCTCCCACAAGCCTTGCTCCCACACAAGCCTTGTTCTCACAAAGCTGCAATTTGATACGAAATTTCAACCGGAACAAACAACAAGGGGGCGAATCTTCATCCGCCCCCTGCGTGTCCGCTTAGTCCTGCGGTTCTTCTTCGTCTGCGGCAGCGTCGAGCGATTGGTCGCCGGTCACGTCGTCGACATCGGCACCCAGGGTGCCGTCGAACGCCACGCCGTTCTCACCTTCCTCGCCTTCCAGTTCCTCGCCTTCGACTTCCGATGGCTCCTGGACTCGCTCAAGCCCTACCAGCGTTTCATCACTGGCCAGCTTGATCAGCGTCACGCCCTGGGTGTTACGGCCCAGGCTCGACACTTCGGCGACTCGCGTACGCACCAGGGTACCCTGGTCGGAAATCAACATGATCTCCTCGCCATCGAGCACCTGGACAGCGCCAACCAGACGACCGTTACGGTCGTTGCTGACCATGGCGATCACGCCCTGGCCGCCACGCTTGTACTCAGGGAACTCGCTGATGGCCGTGCGCTTGCCATAACCACGGGCCGAAGCGGTGAGGATCTGGCTGCCTTCTTCGGGGATCAGCATGGAAATCAGCTTCTGGCCTTCGGGCAGGCGCATGCCGCGCACACCGCGGGCGGTACGGCCCATGGCACGCACGTCGGATTCCTTGAAGCGAGTGACCTTGCCACCGTCGGAGAACAGCATGACCTCACGCTCGCCGTCGGTGATGGCGGCGGAAATCAGCACGTCGCCTTCGTCCAGCTCCAGGGCGATCAGGCCGACGCTGCGCTGGCGGCTGAAGGATTCCAGCGGGGTCTTCTTCACGGTGCCTTTGGCGGTGGCCATGAAGATGTAGTGACCTTCCGTGTATTGCTCCACCGGCAGCATGGTAGTGATGTATTCATCGCTATCGAGCGGCAACAGGTTGACCAGCGGACGACCACGGGCAGCACGGGATGCTTCCGGGATTTCGTAGGTCTTGAGCCAGTACACCTTGCCTTTGCTGGAGAACAGCAGCAGCGTGGTGTGGCTGTTGGCGACCAGCAGGTGAGCGATGTAGTCCTCGTCCTTGACGCCGGTCGCCGACTTGCCTTTGCCGCCGCGACGCTGGGCCTGGTAGGCGGCCAGCGGCTGGGTCTTGGCGTAGCCGCCGTGGGAAATGGTCACCACGCGCTCTTCTTCCGGGATCATGTCACCCAGGGTCAGGTCCAGGCGCGCATCGAGGATCTCGGTGCGGCGCACATCGCCGTATTCGGCGCGGATCACTTCCAGTTCTTCGCGGATCACTTCCATCAGGCGCGTGGCGCTGTTGAGGATGCGAATCAGCTCGCCGATCTGGTTGAGGATTTCCTGGTACTCGGCCAGCAGCTTCTCGTGCTCCAGGCCGGTCAGGCGGTGCAGGCGCAGTTCCAGGATGGCTTGCGCCTGTTCCGGGGACAGGAAGTACTTGCCTTCGCGCAGGCCGTATTGCGGATCGAGGTTCTCCGGGCGGCACGAATCGGCGCCAGCGCGCTCGACCATGGCCACCACCGCAGAGGACTCCCAAGGGGTGCTGATCAGCGCTTCCTTGGCTTCCGACGGCGTTGGCGAGGCCTTGATCAAGGCAATCACCGGGTCGATGTTCGACAGGGCAACGGCCTGGCCTTCGAGAATGTGACCACGCTCGCGAGCCTTGCGCAGCTCGAACACGGTACGGCGGGTAACCACTTCGCGACGGTGACGCACGAAGGCTTCCAGCAGGTCCTTGAGGTTCAGGATCCGCGGACGGCCGTCGATCAGCGCAACGATGTTGATGCCGAACACGCTTTGCAGTTGGGTCTGGGCGTAGAGGTTGTTGAGGATCACCTCAGGCACTTCGCCACGACGCAGCTCGATCACGACGCGCATGCCGTCCTTGTCGGACTCGTCACGCAACTCGGTGATGCCTTCGAGCTTCTTCTCTTTCACCAGCTCGGCGATCTTCTCGATCAGGCGGGCCTTGTTCAGCTGGTACGGCAGTTCGGTGATGACGATCTGCTGGCGGCCACCGACCTTGTCGATGTCTTCGACGGTGGAGCGGGCGCGCATGTAAATGCGGCCACGACCGGTGCGGTAGGCCTCGATGATGCCGGCGCGACCGTTGATGATCGCGGCGGTCGGGAAGTCAGGGCCCGGGATGTACTGCATCAGCTCATCGACGGTCAGCTCGGGATTGTCGATGAGGGCCAGGCAACCGTCGATGACTTCACCGAGGTTGTGCGGCGGGATGTTGGTCGCCATGCCTACGGCAATACCGCTGGAGCCGTTGACGAGCAGGTTCGGGATACGGGTCGGCATGACCGCCGGGATCATTTCGGTGCCGTCGTAGTTCGGCACCCAGTCCACGGTTTCCTTGTGCAGGTCGGCCAGCAGTTCGTGGGCCAGCTTGGTCATGCGCACTTCGGTGTATCGCATGGCCGCGGCGTTGTCGCCGTCCACGGAACCGAAGTTGCCCTGGCCGTCTACCAGCAGGTAGCGCAAGGAGAATGGCTGGGCCATACGAACGATGGTGTCGTACACGGCAGTGTCGCCGTGGGGGTGATACTTACCGATCACGTCGCCGACGACACGGGCAGATTTCTTGTACGGCTTGTTGAAGTCGTTGCCCAGCTCGCTCATCGCGAACAGTACGCGCCGGTGCACGGGCTTCAAGCCATCGCGCGCATCCGGCAGCGCCCGCCCGACGATCACGCTCATTGCGTAGTCGAGGTAGGACTGTTTCAGCTCGTCTTCGATATTGACCGGGAGGATTTCTTTGGCCAGTTCGCCCATGAGAAGCCTGATTCCTTTTTCTGGTGAAACCTCGTCACATCCAGATGGGACGAACGAAGCTCGCCGCTGCAGAACAAATGCCGTGCAGCGACTTACGACAAATCAACGAGTTATGCCACGGATCTGCGCAGTAAAGGCCACCTCGCGAGGCAGCCTTGGAAACCGCCGGATGTTATCACAAGAGCCGCCACGCACCTATCCCCCAGATGCGCATGGTGCGTAGTTAGTTGACCGGTGACAGGCTGATATGGGATCAGAGGGGCTTAGAAGCGCTTTGGATGGAGAATCAGGGTGCAAATGCAAGGGTTTTTTTGCCCCTAAGGGCCTTTACGCGAGCAAGCCCGCTCCCACAGGGGATTTTTTGTGTGCCAGAGATATCGGCCACAACACATTCCACTGTGGGAACGGGCTTGCTCGCGAAGGCGATGGATCAGACATTCCAAACTTCAGTGCAACCGCTTGCGGCACATCAACTGCGCCAGCTTGGCGGTGTCCGGGCGTTCGATGATGCCCTTCTCCGTAACGATGACGTCGATCAAATCCGCCGGGGTGACATCGAACCTCGGGTTGAAGGCGTCCACCTGCGCGCCAAGCCTCTTGCCACCGATTTCCAGCAGTTCACGCCCGTCGCCCTCCTCGACCGGAATGTCATCACCACAGGCCAAGCTCATGTCGATGATCGAACTCGGCGCCACTACCATGAAACGCACGCCATGGTGCATGGCACAGACCGCCAGTTGATAGGTGCCGATCTTGTTCGCCACGTCGCCATTGGCGGCGATGCAGTCGGCACCAACGATCACCCAAGTCACACCCTTGGTTTTCATGATGTGGGCAGCGGCGGAATCGGCGTTGAGGGTCACCGGGATACCCTCGCGGGCCAACTCCCACGCCGTCAGGCGTGAGCCTTGCAGCCATGGACGGGTTTCGTCGGCATAGACGCGCTCCACCATGCCTTCGATATACGCGCCACGGATCACCCCCAAGGCCGTGCCGAAGCCGCCGGTCGCCAAGGCGCCGGTGTTGCCGTGGGTGAGGATGGCCTGGGCATTGCCCTGGTGCTTGCGGATCAGGTCGACACCGAGCTGGGCCATGGTCAGGTTGGCTTCGCGGTCACTCTCGTGGATCGCGATGGCTTCGGCCTCAAGCACCGACAGCGGCTCGGCGTGCCCTTTCAAGCGCCCTAGCCGGTCGCGCATCCGATCCAGCGCCCAGAAGAGGTTCGCCGCCGTTGGCCGGGCCTGGGTCAGCAAGGCAAAATCGGCCTCCAGCGCCGCTTGCCAGTCACCGCCCTCGGCCATCCTGGCCCGCGCCGCCAGCACCACGCCATACGCCGCACTGATGCCGATGACCGGCGCGCCGCGCACCGCCCTCGAGCCAATGGCCTCGGCCACATCGGCGGCACGGGTGCAAGCGATCCAGCTTTCCTCGAACGGCAAGCTACGCTGGTCCAACAGGTACAGGACGCCATCACGCCAATCGATGGCCTTCACCTTCTCCGCAGCCAATAGTCGATCGCGCATCCTTCACCCCGCACTCATGAACAAAAGCCGCCGATTATAGCGATCCCTCCGCGAAGACGCTCGGGTATACTTCGCCATCCTTTATACCCCATGGAACCGCTCCACGATGCCCAAGCCTGCCGTTGCGCTCGACTTATTATTGCTGCCGACCTGGTTGGTGCCTGTCGAACCCGCCGGTGTAGTGCTCAAGGATCATGGCCTGGGCATTCGCGACGGCTGCATCGTGTTCATCGGCCCACGGGCAGAAGCCCTCAAGTGTGACGCCGCCCAGGTCCGAGAGCTGCCCGGCATGTTGCTCAGCCCCGGCCTGATCAATGCCCATGGCCACGCAGCCATGACCCTGCTCCGCGGCTTGGCCGACGACTTGTCCTTGATGACCTGGCTCCAACAGCATATCTGGCCGGCGGAAGCCAAATGGGTCGATGAAGATTTCGTTCGCGATGGCACCGACCTGGCAATCGCCGAGCAGATCAAGGGCGGCATCACCTGCTTCTGCGACATGTATTTCTATCCCAAGATCGCCAGCGAATGTGTCCACGACAGCGGTATTCGTGCGCAAATCGCGATTCCGATCCTCGACTTCCCGGTCCCCGGTGCCGCCAGCGCCGACGAAGCCATTCGTCAGGGCATCGAGTTGTTTGGCGACCTCAAGCACCACCCCCGGCTCAAAGTTGCATTCGGCCCGCATGCGCCCTACACGCTGAGCGATGAGAACCTGGAGAAAATCCGCGTGATCGCCGAGGAACTGGACGCGGCCATTCATATGCATGTTCACGAAACCGCCTTCGAAGTGCAGCAGGCTGTGGATAACACCGCGGAGCGACCGCTGGCGCGCCTGGGACGACTTGGCCTGCTGGGGCCACGCTTTCAGGCCGTGCACATGACTCAAATCAGCGACGAAGACCAGGCCTTGCTGGTAGAAAGCAATTGCAGCGTGATCCACTGCCCCGAATCGAACCTGAAGCTGGCCAGCGGTTTCTGCCCGGTGGAACGCCTGTGGCAGGCCGGCGTCAATGTTGCCCTCGGCACCGACGGTGCGGCGAGCAACAATGACCTGGATTTGCTCGGCGAAACCCGCACCGCTGCCCTGTTGGCCAAGGCCGTCGCCGGCTCGGCCACGGCCCTGGATGCCCATCGGGCGCTGCGCATGGCCACGCTCAATGGCGCCCGGGCGCTGGGCATCGAAGCCACTGTCGGCTCGCTGGAAGTGGGCAAGGCCGCCGACCTGGTGGCCTTCGATCTGTCGGGCCTGGCCCAGCAGCCGATCTATGACCCGGTGTCGCAGTTGATTTATGCCACCGGCCGCGATTGCGTAAAACACCTGTGGGTGGGCGGCAAGCCGCTATTGGAAGATGGCCGACTGACCCGCATGGACGAATCCAGACTGATCGCCACGGCCCAGGCCTGGGGTCGCCGCATCAGCGGCCACGACGAATAACCACGCCCCTTGAGCCACGGCTCGGGGCACCTGATTTTTCAAGCTTTTCGAGGATCTGCACATGAGCAACGTCGACCACGCCGAAATCGCCAAATTCGAAGCCCTGGCCCATCGCTGGTGGGACCGTGAAAGCGAATTCAAACCGCTGCACGACATCAACCCGCTGCGGGTCAACTGGATTGACGAACGGGTCAACCTCGCAGGCAAAAAGGTGCTCGACGTCGGTTGTGGCGGCGGCATCCTCAGCGAAGCCATGGCCCAGCGCGGCGCGACGGTGATGGGCATCGACATGGGCGAAGCGCCGCTGGCGGTTGCACAACTGCATCAACTGGAGTCGGGTGTCAGCGTCGAATACCGGCAGATCACCGCCGAAGCCCTGGCCGAAGAAATGCCCGGCCAATTCGACGTGGTCACCTGCCTGGAAATGCTCGAGCACGTGCCAGACCCGTCATCGGTCATCCGCGCGTGCTTTCGCATGGTCAAGCCGGGCGGCCAGGTGTTTTTCTCCACCATCAACCGCAACCCCAAGGCCTACCTGTTCGCCATTGTCGGCGCCGAATACATCATGAAGCTGCTGCCTCGCGGCACTCACGACTTCAAGAAATTCATCCGCCCCTCCGAACTGGGCGCCTGGAGCCGTGCGGCCGGGCTGACCGTCAAGGACATCATTGGCCTGACCTACAACCCGCTGACCAAGCACTACAAGCTGGCCGCCGACGTTGACGTCAACTACATGATCCAGACCCTGCGCGAGGAGTAAGTCGATGCGTCTCAAAGCGGTTCTCTTCGACATGGACGGCACGCTGCTCGACACCGCGCCAGATTTCATCGCCATCTGCCAGGCCATGCGCGCCGACCGTGGCTTGCCACCGATGAACACGCAACACATTCGCGACGAGATTTCCGGCGGCGCCCGGGCGATGGTCGCGGTGACCTTTTCCATGGACCCGGAATCACCGGGGTTCGAGGAACTGCGCCAGGAGTTCCTCGACCGCTACCTCAAGGGGTGCGCGGTCCACAGCCACTTGTTCGACGGTATGGCCCAGGTGCTGGCCGATATCGAAGCGGCCAACCTGATCTGGGGCGTGGTCACCAACAAGCCGGTGCGCTTCGCCGAACCGATCATGCAGCAACTGGGCCTGGCCGAACGCTCGAAAGTGCTGATCTGCCCTGACCACGTGACAAACAGCAAGCCAGACCCGGAACCGCTGACCCTGGCGTGCAAGCTGCTCGACCTGGACCCGGCCAGCGTGCTGTTCGTGGGTGATGACCTGCGGGACATCGAGTCCGGTCGCAGCGCCGGCACCAAGACCTGCGCAGTGACCTACGGCTACATCCACCCGGACGACAACCCCAGGCACTGGGGCGCGGATGTGGTGATCGATCACCCATCGGCGCTGCGCGAGGTGCTGGATAACGCGTTGTGCAGTTGCTGATGTGACTGTGGTTGTAGTGAAGGAATTCATGTGGGAGCAAGGCTTGCCCGCGATGAAGGCAATACGGTCTTTCAGGAATCGAGGCGCCTGTTTCGCGAGCAAGCTTTGCTCCCACAGCCTGCCCCCACATAGCGGGGATCAATCCCCTCGCCACAACAGCTTCTGCCAACAGATTGATTTTCTGAGGTTCTTTTATGTTTGATTATTCCGCCCGCCCCGACCTGCTCAATGGCCGGGTGATTCTGGTCACCGGCGCCGGTCGCGGGATCGGTGCCGCTGCCGCGAAAGCCTACGCTGCCCACGGTGCCAACGTGCTGCTGCTGGGCAAGACCGAAGCCAACCTGACCCAGGTCTATGATGAAATCGAAGCGGCCGGTCATCCGCAGCCAGCGGTGATCCCGTTCAACCTCGAAACCGCGCTGCCTCATCAGTACGATGAACTGGCGGCCATGATCGAAACCGAGTTCGGTCATCTGGACGGCCTGCTGCACAACGCCTCGATCATCGGCCCGCGTACCCCCCTGGAACAGTTGTCCGGTGAGAATTTCATGCGGGTGATGCACGTCAACGTCAATGCGATGTTCATGCTCACCAGCACCTTGCTGCCCTTGCTCAAGTTGTCCAAGGATGCGTCCGTGGTGTTCACCTCCAGCAGCGTCGGGCGCAAGGGCCGGGCGTATTGGGGCGCCTACGGCGTGTCCAAATTCGCCACCGAAGGGCTGATGCAGACCTTGGCCGACGAAGTCGACACCGTCGCCGCCGTGCGCGCCAACAGCATCAACCCCGGCGCCACCCGCACCAGCATGCGCGCCCAGGCCTACCCGGGGGAAAACCCGCTCAACAATCCGACACCCGAGCAGATCATGCCGGTCTACCTGTACCTCATGGGCCCGGACAGTTCCGGCGTCAATGGCCAGGCGTTCAACGCGCAATAAGGGCCCCGGCCTGCGTCGCGGCGACTTACCGTCGCGACGCAGGCCTTATTCGAGGCCCAGCCAGGCGAACCGCCAAACCCACGGCGCTGGAAATGTCGCGACTGGCCATTAATACATTGATTGCTAATCAGTTTTTATTGAAGTGAACCGAATGGCACGACTTTCGCTCTAAATATCCTCAAACACGCCATGTTCGGCGGGTAACGGACATTGAGACGGGGTTTATGCCTGACAGGGAAAGCGGACTAAACTTAGCTCAATTGCCCTACGGGACTGAAGGACCAGTAAGACGCGCAGCCCAAAGCCGCCACACCCAACCTGCCAGGACAGATTTAGCTTAGGGGCTAACGCCATATGAAAACGCCCACCCAGATCAACGCGATTGACTTCGACAGCGCCAAATTGAAGCGTCTGGGTCTTGGCCAGCCATCGCCGCTCGCGGCACGCTCCGTCAGTCTTTCGCAATTGCGTCAGCAACTGAGCCTGCAACTGCAGACCAGTCTGGAGCCACAGCGAATCCTCGGTCTGTTTTTCCGCGAAATCCAGCGACTGGTGCCCCTGGATGCGTTGGCCTACCAGCACAAATCCAGTGATCTGCGCCTGGAGTTCGGGCAACGCGGGCATCACACCCTCACCTATAACCTCAGCCATGAAGGCGAGCACCTGGGTGAACTGGTATTTCGTCGCAACCAGCGCTTCACCGAAGCGGAACAGAGCGACCTTGAATCCATCATGTCGACGCTGCTGTATCCAATGCGCAACGCGCTGCTCTACCGCGCCGCCACGCAAAGTGCCCTGCGCGATCCGCTGACCGGTACCGGCAACCGCATCGCCATGGACCAGACACTGATGCGTGAAATCGACATGGCCAAGCGTCATTCGCAACCCTTGTCGGTGCTGATGCTCGATATCGATCATTTCAAGCGCATCAACGACAGCCATGGTCACGGCGTTGGCGACGAAGTGCTCAAGGCCGTGGCCGAGTCGATCAAGAGCCAGCTGCGCAACGTGGACATGGTGTTCAGGTTCGGCGGTGAAGAGTTTCTGATCCTGCTGGCCAATACCAGCCGGGATGCTGCAGCCATGGTCGGTGAACGACTACGTAACGCCGCCCAGACCCAGGACTATTTCGCCGCTGGCACAAGGATCGAGCTGACGGTCAGCCTGGGTTGCGCCACCCTGCTACCGGGGGAATCATCGGAAAGTCTGCTGAGAAGGGCCGACAGCGCACTGTACGTGGCCAAGCGCGAAGGACGTAATCGACTGGCAATGGCAGGCTGAAAACAACCACAGACGCCAATAACACAGAAATCCCTGTGGGAGCGGGCTTGCTCGCGACAGCGGTCTGGCAGTCAACCTCCCCGTCGACTGTCAGACCTCTTCGCAAGCAGGCTCGCTCCCACACTGGGTTACCTATCCGCAGCGATGCAAATCAGCTTTCCGCCAATGCCAGGCGCTCGCGGGTGGATGAGGACTTGCTCACCGTCTCCGACTGCTCCAGTTGCATGCAACGTTCCAGGAACAGGTACATGTAGTCATAGCTCTTGCACACGGCCTGGCGCAGCTCCGTTTGCAGGGCCTTGCTCGGGTTCATTCCCGCCAGCGTACAGATGATTTCCAGGGCTTCCCAAGGATGGGCATCGTCATACTGGGCGTGCATCTTCAGCCATTTCATGGCTCGCTTGCGGTCTTCCTCGGCGAAAGCGGCCGCATACACACCGCTGGAACACACCAGCGCCGACCACTCGCCCGTGGCCCCCTCAATGGCATAGTTGGTCGCGGCAATGGCCACGATCAGCGAGTCCGAGGAACTGGTGTGCCAACACCAGTGGCTCAAGGCATGCAGCTCAGGCGGCACATGCTGGGCTTGCAGGTCTTCGAGGGTCACGCCATGGGCGGCGCTCCAGTTGACCCAGTAGTCGGCATGGTTGAGTTCGACACGAATGTTACGCATCAGCCAACGACGCGCCATGTCCTCGCCGGGGTGGCGGGCAAAACGAGTCTTGGTGAGGTTCTGTGCCATGTATAAAGCGAACTGTTCGACGACCGGCCAACCACCAATGAGGTAGTGGCGCATGGTCTTGGCGCTGAGCTTGTTGTCGCGCATGCGCTGGTACAGTTCGTGTTCGACAACCCGGCGCTTGCTCTCGCTGCAATCGGTAATGAGCTGCTGTGCCCATTTCGGATAGCTCGTGGCGTCCATGAGCGGGCCTGTTCGGTTGAATGTGTCGATCACTGTCGGGCTCCTTTTGATTGTGATTTTCCGGATCAACAAGAGGTTCAGCGGAACGTGCCGGGGGCCTTGAATAACAACGGCTGGGGCCGGGCCGGCCGACATTGCAACGTGTCGCAGGTAAACAATTGCGGGCGTTCGATCACATACCCCTGAGCGTAGTCCACCCCTATCTCAAGCAATGCCTGCTCGATCTGGGCGGTTTCAACAAACTCGGCAATCGTGCGCTTACCCATGACATGGCCGATGTGATTAATCACTTCGACCATTGCACGGTTAATCGGGTCGTCCAGCATATCCTTTACGAAACTCCCGTCGATCTTCAGGAAGTCTACAGGTAAATGTTTCAGGTAAGCGAATGAAGACATTCCGGCGCAAAAGTCATCCAGCGAGAAATAGCACCCCAAGCCCTTGAGTTCATTGATAAAGCGGATCGCACTGCCCAAATTCGAAATAGCGCTGGTTTCTGTAATTTCAAAACAAATCATTTCTGGCGGAATCGAATAAGCCGCGAACTGTTTACGCAGGAAGTCGAGGAACGCCTGATCTCCGATAGTCGTGCCTGACAGATTGATCGCACACATGGCCATGGGCCCCTGTCGGGAATCATTCAGGCACTGGCGGATGATCTTGAAGACATTCTCCACCACCCAGCGGTCCAGGGAGGTCATCAGGCCATAGCGTTCCGCGGCGGGAATGAAACTGTCCGGCAGGATCATCCGTCCGGCTTCGTCATGCAGGCGCAGCAGGATTTCAATGTGCCCGCCGCCGTGGTCGCCCGGGCCCAGCGCGGCGATTTCCTGGGCATAGAGGCAGAAGCGGTTTTCCTCCAGGGCCATGTGCAGGCGCTGGACCCAGGCCATCTCGCCAAAGCGCAGGGACAGCTCCGAGTCGTCGGCATGATAGACCTGGACCCGGTTGCGCCCCTTTTCCTTGGCCATGTAGCAGGCCATGTCGGCAGCCCGCAAGGACGCCTCCAGGGTCGTCGGCGTCTGGGCGATATGCACCAGGCCGATGCTCACGGTGGTGACGAACGGCCGGCCCTTCCAGACAAAGTGCAGGTTCTGCACGGTCTGGCGCAGCCCTTCGGCGATCTTTTCCGCCGCTTCCGGTGAACAGTTCTCCAACAAGATCCCGAATTCATCCCCGCCCAGCCGGGCCAGGGTGTCGTTTTCCCGCAGCCCTGATTGCAGCAAGGCGCAGATGTGACGCAACAATTCGTCACCGGCGGCATGACCGCAGGTGTCGTTGACCAGCTTGAACTGGTCCAGGTCGAGAAACATCAAGGCATGGCGCCCGACCTGGCGAGTGAGGTTGTGCAAGGCCTGCTCGAGGCGATACTCGAATTCCCGGCGGTTCGCCAGGCCAGTCAGGGCGTCATGGGTGGCCTGCCACGACAGGTTGGCGATGTATTGGCGTTCCTGGGTCATGTCATGCAACACCAGCACGGCGCCGCTGACCTTGCCTGCATGACGGATCGGCGCGCCCACCAGGGTGACCGACACGGTGCTGCCATCCAGGCGCTGGATCAACTTCGAATGTTCACTGGCACCGCTGAGCCGACCACTGAGAATGTGCTCGATCAGGGTCAACCCCTCGCTCTGGGCATTGTCATCGAGCAAATTGAACAGCGCGGCCAGGGGCAAGCCGGTGGCGTGTTCAGCCTTCCAGTGGGTCATCGCTTCGGCAGCGGGGTTCATGTAGGCGATGGCACCCTCGACGTCGGTGGTGATGACCCCATCGCCAATGGATTGCAGGGTGATCTGCGCCCGCTCTTTCTCCATCTGCAGCGCATTGGCGAACACCTGCCGCTGGGCCAGCAATTTATGGGTCCGCAACAACGCCAGGACGATCAACCCCAGGGCCGTGGCGAAATTGGTCACCAGCAAGAGCCGCAAGATGAAACGCGAGCCCTCGCCCAGTGCATCGCTGAATGCCTTGGCAGCCGGAGTGACGGAGTCGTTGATCGCAAAAATCTGCGCCTTCCAACCGCGGACATCCACCTCCGACGCCTGGCCTGCGGAAATGCTGCTGTGCATCTGCTGGGCGACGTTATCCAGCTCGATCAGGTAGCCGTCGCCCACCGTCCAGAGATCAATGGCCTCTTCCAGGTAACTGAAGTGGCGAAAATTGAGGTACAACCAGATCACGCTGGACACGTCATCAGGATGGTTGCCGCCTTGGAGAATCCCGGCCCGTGCTGCTTCGAGATCCGGCGGTTCGCGGTCCAGCGCCACCCGCAATTCATGGCCGCCCTCAGGGACGGCGATGGCTTGCTGGTATTTGCGGAAAATCGCCTCGTCGCGGCTGTCGGCGTAGAGGTTGAGGTAATAGATGGCGTCTTTCTGGCCCTTGGACCAGAGACTCTCCCCCGCCACATAGCCGCGAACGGCGGACAACACATAAAGGCTGACGCCGCCAAGCAATGCCTGAAATAGCACGACGGCGATAAAGGGCCAGACGATGCCCAGCAGCCGTGGTGTTCCGAGAGTCTGCTTTTGCTTCATGAGGTCCCTTGCACACAGGTATTGCCGGACGAACACCCGCCAGAATTCCGCTCCTGACTCAATAGCCTAGGCTAGTTTTCAACCCTTCGAATGAATGGATGAACAGAACGATAGACTTTGCGTGGAATTCGGAAAAATCGGCGTGCTTGCCTGCTTTTTTCCGATACTAAGCGCAGAAATGCGCAGGAAACTCAAGGCTGCTGAATCTGTTGCAAATGACCGTAGAGTCGAGCGTAAAGGCCACCTTCGGCAATCAGTTGCAAATGGTCGCCGTCTTCGGCGATCTGCCCACCGTCGAACACCAATACCCGATCGGCCTGTTTTACCGCCGAGAGCCGGTGGGCGATGATCAGCGTGGTGCGGGCGCTCAAAAAGCGCGCCAGTGCCTGGTGAAGGTTGTACTCCGTGGCGGCGTCCAGGGCCGAGGTGGCTTCGTCGAGAATCACCACCCGTGGGTCGGCCAGTACCATGCGGGCGATGGCCAGCCGTTGACGCTGCCCACCCGACAGCCGCACCCCGGAACGCCCCACGACGCTTTCCAGGCCTTGGGGCAGCGCCCGCACGGTAACATCGAGCTGGGCGATTTCCAGTGCCCGCCAGCAGTCGTCGTCACTGCATTCACGGCCCATGGCGAGGTTGGCCCGTACCGTGTCGTTGAACAGCGCTGGATGTTGCAACACCACTGCAACATTCTCCCGGATGGTCTCCAGGCCGATCTCCTGTTGCGTGGCACCACCGAAGCGAATGCTGCCCGACTGTGGCGTGTACAGCCCCAATAACAACTGCACCAGGGTGCTCTTGCCACCGCCGCTGGCGCCGACGATGGCGACTTTCTCGCCCGGCGAGATGGACAGGTTCAACTGGTTGAGCACCAGTTCCTCGCCGTACCCGAAACTCAACCCCTGAATCTCGATGCCCACGGTGTCACGGCCCTTGAACGGATCGATGCCGCCCGCGTACTGCGGCTCGTCGGCCCGGGCCAGCAGTTCATTGATCCGGTTCAAGGCACCGCCGGCGGCGTAATAGGCGTACTGCAAGTTCAACAGTTGCTCGACCGGCCCGATCATGAACCAGAGGTAGCTGAACACCGCCAGCATCTGGCCGATGGACAGGTCGGAAAAGACCACGGTGAGCATGGCCGCCGCGCGAAAAATATCGATGCCGAACTGGAACAGCAAACCACTGGCGCGGTTCGAGGCATCGGTTTTCCACTGCGAACTCACGGCGTAATCGCGGACCTCCTTGGCGCGCATCCCCAAGCGGCCAAGGAAATACCCCTGGCGGTTACCGGCGCGCACTTGCTGGATGGCATCCAGGGTTTCGGTCAAGGCCTGGGTGAAACGCGAGGTGCTGTCGTTCTCCAGTTTCTTGAGGTGCTTGACCCGCTTGCCCAACTGCACCGTAGCGTAGATCACCAGCGGGTTGAACAGCAGGATCAGCAGCGCCAGCTCCCAGTGCATCCATACCAGGATCCCGGCAGTGCCCACCAGGGTCAGCATCGCCACCAGGAAACGACTGAGGGTTTCGCCGATGAATTTGTCGAGGGTGTCCAGGTCGGTGACCAGGTGGGCCGCCACGGTGCCACTGCCCAGGCTTTCATACTCGCCCAGGGAAATGCGCTTGAGACGTTCGATCAAGCGGATGCGAATGCGATAGACGATGTCCTTGGCCAAGCGGGCGAACAAACGCGCCTGCACCACGTTGAACAGCAAGGCGCCACAGCGCAGGGTCAGGGTCACCAGCAACATCAGCCCGATATAGCCGGCAGCGCGCTGCCAGCCCATGGGCAACGCCTGGTTCATGACTTTCAGGGCCGCATCGCCATGCCCCAGCAAGACTTCATCCACCAGCAAGGGCAACAGCAACGGGATCGGTACGCTGCACAGCGTCGCCAGCACGGCCACGCCGTTGGCGATCCACAAGGCTTTTCTATGCTTGAGGGCCAGGCGACGGATTTCTGCCCAGCTCAACCGGTCGATGCGCTGCGAGGCCGATGGATCTGGCGGCCGGTCAGGCACAGGCCGCGCGCTCCAGCCAGCGGCCAAGCAAAGGCGACAGTTGGCTCAAGGGCTGGTAACCGTTGGTCAGCAAGGCCAACTGGCCATCACGCTCGGCCAACAGTGTGGGGAACCCGGCAATGCCCAAGTCCTGCACCCAGGTGAAGTCCGCAGCGGTAGCCGCATGTTGATCGGCGCGGTCGAAGGTCGCGGCGAATTCGATGCGTGGCAGCCCGGCCTGTTCGGCCAACTCAACAAGGACGCTGGCGTGGGTCACGTCGCGGCCTTGCACATAGAAAGCCTGCTGGATCAGCTTCACCAACTTCCAGGCCAAGTCAGGGGCCAGGCTGCGGGCCGTCACCAGTGCCCGGCAGGCAGGCTCGGTGTCGTAGACAAAACCGTCCGGCAACGCGCCTTCAAGCGTGAAGGGCTGGCCGGTGGCCTGGGTGACGGCCTGCCAGTGCTCAAGAATGTAGCGCCGGGTGGTCGGCTCCAGCGCCGAACCGCTGCCGGTGCGCAAACCGCCCACCACCAGGTGCAACTCCACCCCCGCGGCCTGCGCCTGCTCTACCAACGCCTCGGCCACCGGCGCAAAGCCCCAGCACCAGGAACACATCGGGTCCATCACATAGAGCAGGCGTGACGCCATGGTTCAAGCCTCGGAAGATGTTTGCTTATAGTTGTAGCCGATCGGATGCGGCATGTTGCGAGCCTTGGCCAATTCGATCTGCTTCTGCCGGTCGATGGCACTGCGACGGGTTTTCTCGCTCAATTTATCCCAGCAGTGCGGGCAACTGATGCCCGGCACATAGTGCTCCGAAGCGCGGTCTTGCACGCTCACTGGGGTACGACAAGCGTGACATTGATCGTAGTCCCCTTCGCTGAGGTCGTGGCGAACGGTGACGCGGTTATCGAACACGAAGCAGTCGCCGCGCCACTTGGTTTCTTCCTGAGGGACCTCTTCGAGGTATTTCAGGATGCCGCCCTTGAGGTGATAGACCTCGTCGAAACCCTGGCCGAGCATGTAGCTGGAGGCTTTTTCACAACGAATGCCGCCGGTGCAGAACATCGCGACTTTCTTGTGCCTGGCCGGGTCGAAGTTGGCCTTGATGTACTCAGGGAACTCACGAAAGCTGGTGGTCTTGGGGTCGATGGCGCCTTCGAAGGTGCCGATGGACACTTCGTAATCGTTACGGGTGTCGATCAACAGCACTTCCGGATCGCTGATCAGCGCGTTCCAGTCCTGTGGTTCGACATAGGTGCCGACCTGCTTGTTAGGGTCCACGCCTTCGACGCCGAGGGTAACGATTTCTTTCTTGAGCTTGACCTTGGTGCGGTAGAACGGCTGTTCATCGCAGTACGACTCTTTATGGTCGATGTCGATCATGCGCGGATCGTTCTTGAGCCAGGCCAGCAGGCCGTCGATGCCTTGGCGAGTGCCGGAAACCGTACCGTTGATACCTTCTTCGGCAATCAGCAATGTGCCTTTGATGCCGTTGTCGAGCATGGCCTTGAGCAAGGGCTCACGCAGCTCGACGTAATCTTCAAGGGTGACGAACTTGTACAGTGCCGCCACGACAATGGGTTGTGTCATGGGTGTTTCTCCAGGTGGCTACCCTCGTAAAGGGTGAACCGGATGCGAAAAAAAAGCGCCGGGTGAAAGGCGCGTTGCGGATTCTAACAAAAACAATGTGGCTTTAGGAGCGAAGTGCCCTGGAGCGAAGCGCTTATCGTGGCGAGGGAGCTTGCTCCCGGCTGCTCTGTAGGAGCTGGCGAAGCCTGCGATCTTTTAATCTTTCGCTCGAGATTCAAGTGCGAGGAGAAAGATCGCAGCCTCGTTGCACTCGACAGCTCCTACAGCCCCCGCCACAAAAAGCCTCACGCCCTATCGATCAGTGCTTGCTGCCACCGGCACACGTCGGGGAAGCTGGGGCCGCGTCGATCTGGGCCCATTCTTCGGGGGTGTAGGTGTGCAGTGCCAACGCGTGGAACTCACCCATCAGCTCGCCCAGCGTGCCGTAGACCTTCTGATGACGCTTGACGCGATTGAGCCCTTCGAATTGCTGGCTGACCACCACGGCCTTGAAGTGGGTCTGCAGGCCACGGCTGTGCATGTGGCTTTCATCCAGCACTTGCAAGTGCTCAGGCTGCAAGAGCCCGAGCGTCGATTCGATGCGTTGTTGCATGCTCATACCAGGCTCCGCTTACGGCTTTTTCTTGGCTGGGGCGGCGGCTTTGGGCTCGAGCTCGGCCGTCATGTCCGCCAGCAGCTTGTTGACCACCGGGACCGCGCTTTCAAGCTTGGCCTGGGTCAGTTGGGCCGATTGCTGGGTCAGTTGAGGCATTTTCTCCAGGACTTTCTTGCCCAGGGGCGAGCGGTAGAAGGACACCAGCTCCTTGAGTTCCGGCTCGCTGAAGTTGGAGGTATAGAGCTTGACCATGTCAGGCTTGAGCTTCTTCCAGCCGATGGCCTGGTCCAGCGCGGCGTTGGCCTTGGCCTGGTAGGTTTCGAGGGTGGCTTTCTTCGACTCGGGGGCCTTGGTCTGTTCAAAGCGCTGGGCAAACATCTGCTGCACTTGCATGTACACCGGGGTACCCAGTTTGTCAGCGTGCGCCAGGGTCAGGAACTCTTCGGCACTGGCGTTGTGGCTGGCGGTATCGGCAAAAACAGGACCGCTGGCACACACCAGAGCAACTGCGGTACAGATGGCACGAAGACGGGTCATCGAGTTTCCTTTGATTACAGGCGAGGTAGAACCCCAAGGGCGATCATTCTGCGCCTAATAAACGCCGACCCTCAACCCCATTACTCTGCGCGTCCGATTGACGGGCCGGACCGATCGAAAAACGATTGAGGGAACCCGTGTCGCCCTTCAGGGCCTAAACTGCGCATTCAGACCTACAGGAGTTTGACCCGATGAGCCGTATCGAAACCGACAGCCTTGGCCAGGTTGAAGTCCCGGATGAAGCCTACTGGGGTGCCCAGACGCAGCGCTCCATGATCAACTTTGCCATTGGCAACGAACGCATGCCGCTGTCGGTGCTGCACGCGCTGGCGCTGATCAAAAAAGCCGCCGCGCGGGTCAATGACCGCAATGGCGACTTGCCCGCCGACATCGCGCGCCTGATCGAACAGGCCGCCGACGAAGTCCTGGCCGGCCAGCATGACGACCAATTCCCGCTGGTGGTCTGGCAGACCGGCAGCGGAACCCAGAGCAACATGAACGTCAACGAGGTGATCGCCGGGCGCGCCAACGAACTGGCCGGCACCCCCCGCGGCGGCAAGACCCCGGTGCACCCCAACGACCACGTCAACCGCTCCCAGAGCTCCAACGACTGTTTCCCCACCGCCATGCACATTGCCGCGGCCCAGGCCGTCCACCAGCAATTGCTCCCGGCCATCAGTGAGCTGTCCGGCGGCCTGGCGGAACTGGCGGCACGCCACATGAAACTGGTCAAGACCGGCCGTACCCACATGATGGATGCCACGCCGATCACCTTTGGCCAGGAACTGTCGGCGTTCATTGCCCAACTCGATTACGCCGAACGGGCGATCCGCGCCGCGCTACCAGCGGTCTGCGAACTGGCCCAGGGCGGTACGGCGGTCGGCACCGGGCTCAATTCACCCCACGGTTTCGGCGAAGCGATTGCCGCTGAACTGGCGGCGCTGTCGGGCCTGCCGTTCGTCACCGCGCCGAACAAGTTTGCCGCGCTGGCCGGCCATGAACCCCTGACGTCCCTGTCCGGCGCACTGAAAACCCTCGCCGTGACCTTGATGAAGATCGCCAACGACCTGCGCCTGCTGGGCTCTGGGCCACGGGCGGGGTTTGCCGAGGTGAAACTGCCGGCCAACGAGCCGGGCAGTTCCATCATGCCCGGCAAGGTCAACCCGACCCAGTGCGAAGCCTTGTCCATGCTGGCCTGCCAGGTCATGGGCAACGACGTGACCATCGGCTTTGCCGCCAGCCAGGGGCATTTGCAGTTGAACGTGTTCAAACCAGTGATCATCCACAACCTGCTGCAATCGATTCGCCTGCTGGCCGATGGCTGCAGCAACTTCCAGCAGCATTGCATCGCCGGGCTCGAGCCGGATGCCGTGCAAATGGCCGCGCACCTGGAGCGCGGGTTGATGCTGGTGACTGCGCTGAACCCGCACATCGGCTACGACAAGTCTGCGGAAATCGCCAAGAAAGCCTACGGCGAAGGGTTGACCCTGCGTGAGGCGGCGCTGCAACTGGGGTACCTGACCGATGAAGAGTTCGATGCCTGGGTGCGGCCGGAGAATATGCTGGAGGCGGGTAGCCAGGGTTAACGCCGCCCCCTGCTCGCGAAGAACGATAACGCGGTTTAAGGCCCGACCGCCAAACGCTCGCGTCGGGCCCTGAGCCCGGCGATCAGCGACGGGCCCAGGGCAACCAGCGCCGACCCCAGCACCACCAGCACCGCCCCGCCATACCCCAGCAGATTGATCTGCTCGGCATGAACATAATCAGGCCACCACCAGGCCGCCATCGCCACTGCTGCGAACGTCACCAGCGGTGTGATCGCCAGGGTCGCGCTGACCCGCGACGCCTCCCAATGGGCCAAGGCTTCGGCAAACGCGCCATAGGCAATCAGCGTGTTGAGGCAACACGCAAGCAACAACCAGCCTTGCAACGGACTCAATTGCAGCGCCTCCAACGGATGCACCCAGGGCGTGAGCAGCAACGCGCAGAACAGGTAGATCACCATCATCACCTGCAACGAATTCCACACCGTCAACAATTGCTTCTGGCCCAGGGCATAAAATGTCCAGACTGTCGACGCCAGCAACACCATCAGCACCCCGGTGGTGTAGTCACTCAGGGACGTCAGCAACTCGCCCAGGCGCTGGTTGAAGAACAGCATAAAACCGATCAGCAGCACCAGCAGGCCGATGCCCTGCCCTACGCTGAAGCGCTCCTTGAACACGAACAGGCTGGCGACCAGCAACATGATCGGCCCCATCTGCACCACCAGTTGCGCGGTGCCAGGGCTCAAGCGGTTCAGGCCCATCAGGTACAACACGTAGTTGCCCACCAGCCCCAGCACCGCCATCGCCACCAGCCAGCCGCCACGCGGCCCAAGGACCTTGCGACTGGGCAGGCGCCGGGTGGCAGCCAAATAGATGAACAGCAAACCGCCGGACACCAGCAAGCGAAACCAGGTCACGGTGACCGGGTCCATCACTTGCAGCACTTGCTTGAGCTTGATCGGCAGGATTCCCCAGAGCAGGGCAGTCAACAGGGCGAGGAACAGGCCGTAGACCCAGCGACCGGACGATATGTGCATGCAACCCTCGAAGCCCAAGACAAAGGACTTCCATTCTAGGCGTCTATTGCGCCACGACACAGGGACAGTTGAACAGAGGCCGCCCATGGGATTGTATGGGTCGTAGCCGTCGATCGGCTGGACAGGCGGGAATCAGGGACAACACATATGCTCATTTGAAACAGACCTTGCTGCACTCTGGAGACCCGACATGCTTGGAAAACGCGCCTTGGATCCCGCCCCTACGACCATTTTTCGCAGTGACCGGATCTGCCGGGTTAACGGCGAGTTTTATTTCAATACGCGCGAGGGCACCCAGGAAGGTCCGTTCGCCACCCGCGAGGCGGCAGAAGTGGAGATAGCAGCGTATATCCAGCGGATGCAGCGTCTGACTCAGGTTGCCAGCTGAGCCTTATTCATCGGTAGCCCCCGCGCCGCCGTGCCCGAACTGCACAGGAGCTGTGTAGGAGCTGTGTAGGAGCTGTGTAGGAGCTGTCGAGTGCAACGAGGCTGCGATCTTTCCAAAAACACTTGAATCTCAAGCGAAAGATCAAAAGATCAAAAGATCGCAGGCTTCGCCAGCTCCTACAAAGCCAAGCAGGAGCATTCTTTGGCCACAAAAGCTTCTGACGCCATAAGCTCGTGATTATCTCACCGCCTCAAACAACCCCGTAGCCCCCATCCCACCGCCCACGCACATGGTCACGATGCCGTAGCGCAGGTTGCGTCGTTGCAGCTCGCGCACCAGATGCCCCACTTGCCGCGAGCCGGTCATGCCGAACGGATGGCCGATGGAGATCGAGCCGCCGTTGACGTTGTATTTCTCGGGATCGATTTCCAGCCGGTTGCGGCTGTACAGGCATTGGGAAGCGAAAGCCTCGTTGAGTTCCCACAGGTCGATATCGGCGATCTGCAAGCCCTTGGCCTTGAGCAGCTTGGGCACCGAGAACACCGGGCCGATGCCCATCTCGTCCGGCTCGCAACCGGCCACGGTGAAGCCACGGAAAAACGCCTTGGGCTTGAGGCCCAGCGCCAGGGCTTTCTCCAGGCTCATCACCAAGGTCATCGAGGCCCCGTCGGACAACTGCGACGAGTTGCCCGCCGTCACCGAACCGTCCTCGGCGAACACCGGTTTCAGCCCGGCCAGGCTTTCGTAGGTGGTGTCCGGGCGATTGCAATCGTCGCGATCGACCACACCGTCGAGGATCTGCACAGCACCCGTGTTCTTGTCCTCGACCCGGTACTTGACCGCCATCGGGATGATTTCGTCATCGAACAACCCGGCCGCCTGGGCCTTGGCGGTGCGCTGCTGGCTCTGCAAGGCGTAGCGGTCCTGTTCCTCGCGGCTGACCTGATAACGACGGGCGACAATCTCGGCCGTCTGGCCCATGGGGAAATAGATCCCGGGCACCTGCTCCTTGAGCAGCGGATTGATCAGGTGGTCGGTGTTGACGCTTTTCATCGTCAGGCTGATGGATTCCACGCCGCCCGCCACGATGATGTCGCTGCAACCTGAAGCGATCTGGTTGGCGGCGATGGCGATGGCTTGCAGGCCCGAGGAACAGAAGCGGTTGAGGGTCATGCCGGCCGTGCCGATGCCCAAGCGCGAGAGCACCGCCACGTTGCGCCCGATGTTGTAGCCCTGGGCACCTTCATTGGACCCGGCCCCGACGATGCAATCCTCGACACTGGCCGGGTTGATGTCGTTGCGCGCCAGCAAGGCATCGACACAATGGGCCGCCATGTCGTCTGGACGGGTCATGTTGAACTTGCCGCGAAAGGACTTGGCCAGGCCGGTCCGCACGCTGTCGACGATCACCACTTCACGCATGGCTGTACCTCATTGTTTTAGTCGGTTGAGAGTGAATCGAGCATAAATCCACTGCATAACCGACCGCGACAATCATTCACCCCGCGTATGCGTCCCCATCGCCCTAGCGCTTCTTCTTGCGAGCCTGTCTTGCGCTACGCTCGAAAGCGGCCTCCAGCGCCTCGTTGAGGGTGCGCAACACCTTGACCCGCGCCCAGCGCTTGTCGTTGGCTTCCACCAATGTCCAAGGGGAAATCTCGGTGCTGGTCCGGTCGACCATGTCACACACCGCAGCGCGGTAAGCGCCCCATTTGTCGCGGTTGCGCCAGTCATCCTCGGTGATCTTGAAACGCTTGAACGGGATCTCCTCGCGCTCCTGGAAACGCTCCAGTTGGGTTTCCTTGTCGATGGCCAGCCAGAACTTGACCACCACCACGCCGGCATCGGCAATCTGCTCTTCGAAGTCGTTGATCTCTCCGTAGGCCCGCAGCCAGTCGGCCTGGCTGCAAAACCCTTCGACCCGCTCCACCAGCACCCGGCCGTACCAGGAGCGGTCGAACATGGTGAATTTTCCCCGCGCGGGAATATGCCGCCAGAACCGCCACATGTAGGGGTGCGCGCGCTCTTCTTCAGTGGGTGCGGCAATCGGCACGATGCTGTACTGACGCGGGTCCAGGGCGGCCGCGACCCGCCGGATCGCCCCGCCCTTGCCTGCCGCATCATTGCCTTCGAACACCGCCACCAAGGCGTGCCGGCGCATGCGTTTGTCCCGCAGCAAGCCGGAGAACCGCGCCTGCTCGGTGATCAGTTGTTCTTCGTAATCGGCCTTGTCCAGGCGCAGGGTCATGTTCAGGCTGTCGAGCAGCGTGACCTGGCCGTCCAGCGCCGGCAGCGGCGCCACACTGACCTTTTGCGGCCTGACCTTCGGCCGGTCCAGGGCCTGTCGCAAGCCGTCGAGCAGGATCCGTCCGACGGTGAGGCTGCGATAACAGCTGTCCATGCCTTCGATCACATGCCACGGCGCGTAATCACGACTGGTGCGGCGCAATACGCGCTCGCCGTATTTGACGAACTTGTCGTAGGTCTGGGACTGCTGCCAGTCCAGCGGGCTGATGCGCCAGCTGTGCAGCGGGTCATCCTTGAGCCCCTTGAGCCGGGCCTTCATCTGTTTCTTGGACAGGTGAAACCAGAACTTGAAGATCAACGCGCCTTCGTCGCAGAGCATTTTTTCCAGGCGCTCGGCACCGGCAATCGCCTGGTCGAGCCGCGGGTCCTTGAACTCACCATGGACCCGGCCCTGCAGCATCTGGCTGTACCAGTTGCCGAAGAAAATTCCCATGCGCCCCTTGGCTGGCAGCATCCGCCAATAGCGCCATGCCGGAGGCCGCGCCAGTTCCTCGTCGGTCTGTTGGTCGAAGGTGCGCACCTCGATCAGCCGCGGGTCCATCCATTCGTTGAGCAACTTCACCGTCTCGCCCTTGCCCGCACCTTCGATGCCGTTGATCAGCACAATGACCGGGAACCGGCCCTGCTGCCGCAGCTCGAATTGAGCTTCGAGCAGCGCTTCACGCAGGGCCGGCACCTCGGCCTCGAAGGTGTCTTTATCAATGACATGACCGATTTCAGCGGATTCAAACATGGACAGCTCCTTCCGGGGATGGGCCAAGATTAGCGGATTGGATGCGGCTCGTGTGTTTGTATGTTGGAGCTGCCGAGCGAAGCGAGGCGGCGATCTTTTGATCTTGATCTTTCGCTTGGGACTCAATTGCCTGGGGAAAGATCGCAGCCTCGTTGCACTCGACAGCTCCTACAGATGTGTATGCACGGCAGCAATCGGCAATCGATCGGCTAGAATGGCCGCTCAGTTTTGACCGAGCCTGCCATGACGCCCATCCAGCAACACGCCCAACTCGACTGGGATGATCAGGGTCGCCCGCGATCGCGGGTATTCGACGATGTGTATTTTTCCGACCAGTCGGGGCTGGAAGAAACCCGTTATGTGTTCCTTGAGCAGAACAACCTGGCCGAGCGTTTCGCGGCCCTGGCCGATGACGGGCGGCTGGTGATCGGCGAAACCGGATTTGGCACCGGCTTGAATTTCCTCTGTGCCTGGCAACTGTTCGAACAGTGCGCACCGACAGGCGCCCGGCTGCATTTCGTCAGTGTCGAGAAGTACCCCTTGAGCCCCCAGGACCTGGGCCGGGCCCTGGCCCTGTGGCCGCAACTGCGCCTTCAGGCGGAGCAGTTGCTTGAGCAGTACGTGGCGATCCACCAGGGTTTCCAACGCCTGGTCTTGGCGAACGGACGGGTGACGCTGACCTTGTTGATCGGCGATGCCCTGGAGCAGTTGCCGCAGCTGGACGGGCAGATCGACGCCTGGTTCCTGGACGGTTTTGCGCCGGCCAGGAACCCCGAGATGTGGACCGCCGAGCTGTTCGCCGAACTGGCCCGGTTGGCAGCGCCCGGCGCCACCCTCAGCACCTTCACCAGCACCGGTTGGGTCCGGCGATTGCTGAACGCGGCGGGCTTCAAGATGAAGCGCACGCCGGGCATCGGCCATAAATGGGAAATCCTGCGCGGTGTGTTTCTCGGCTGGCCGGAGCAGACACCCATGCCGTCTCCGGCAAAACCCTGGTACGCCCGCCCCCTGCCGCAAACCGGCGAACGCAGGGCACTGGTGATCGGCGGCGGCCTGGCCGGTTGTGCCAGCGCCGCCAGCCTCGCCGCACGTGGCTGGCAGGTGACGCTGCTGGAGCGTCACGCCGGGTTGGCGGAGGAAGCCTCCGGCAACCCCCAGGGTGTGCTGTACCTCAAGCTGTCGGCCCATGGCACGGCGCTGTCGCAGATGATCCTCAGCGGCTTCGGCTACACCCGGCGCGTGCTGGAGCAACTGCAACGCGGCATTGACTGGGACGCCTGCGGCGTCTTGCAACTGGCCTTCAACAGCAAGGAAGCCGAGCGTCAGGCGCAACTGGCCGAGGCGTTCCCAGGGGATTTGCTGCACACCCTCGAGCAGTCCGAGGCGCAGGTGCGGTCCGGCATCGGCCTGGCCTGTGGTGGTCTGTTTTATCCCGAGGGCGGCTGGGTGCATCCACCGGCGCTGTGTCGCTGGCAAGCCTCGGGCACGACGATTGACGTCCAGCCCCACCATGAAGTGTTGTCACTGCGCCGCGTGAACGGCCAGTGGCAGGCGTGGGACGGCGAACGATGCCTGGCCAGCGCGCCGGTGGCGATCCTGGCCAGTGCCGCCGAGATCAAGCGTTTCGAACCGGCCACCGACTTGCCGCTCAAGCGCATTCGCGGGCAAATCACCCGGCTGCCGCAAACCGCCCGCAGCCAGAGCCTGGCAACCGTGGTCTGCGCCGAAGGTTATGTGGCCCCGCCACGGCTGGGCGAACACACCTTGGGCGCCAGTTTCGATTTCAACAGCGACGACCTGACGCCCACGGCCGCCGAGCACGCCGGCAACCTGCAGATGCTCGAAGAAATCTCCCACGATCTGGTGGACCGCCTGAACGCTGGCAGCCTGGACCCGGAACGCCTCGAAGGCCGTGCGGCGTTCCGTTGCACCAGCCCGGATTACCTGCCGATCGTCGGCCCATTAGCGGACCGCCAGGCCTTTTCCGAGGCCTATGCGGCCCTGGGCAAGGACGCCCGCCAGGTGCCAGACACCCCGTGCCCGTGGCTCGACGGCCTGTACATCAACAGCGGCCACGGCTCCCGCGGCCTGATCACCGCCCCCCTGTCGGGCGAACTGATCGCCGCCTGGCTGGACAACGAACCCCTGCCACTGCCCCGCAGCGTGGCCGAAGCCTGCCATCCGAACCGGTTTGCGTTGCGGGCATTGATTCGGGGCAACCCCCTACCCGCCGGCTTATAACGCATTGATCTAAAACTCACAGCGATCCCCTAGGTCAGTTTCAGGATACCCGCTCTTTCGGCGTGTATGCTTGACCCCTCCCCAACGGAAAAACCGGTAAGGACTTATGTGCGGATTAGCTGGAGAGTTACGTTTCGATCAACAACCTGCGGACCTTGCGGCCGTAGAGCGAATCACCCATCACCTGGCCCCTCGCGGCCCCGACGCCTGGGGCTTTCATAGCCAGGGGCCGATTGCCCTGGGCCATCGGCGCCTGAAAATCATGGACCTGTCGGACGGCTCGGCCCAGCCGATGATCGACAATCAACTGGGCCTGTCCCTGGCCTTCAACGGCGCGATCTACAACTACCCGGAACTGCGCAGCGAGCTCGAAGGCCTGGGCTACACCTTCTATTCCGGTGGCGACACCGAAGTGCTGCTCAAGGGCTACCACGCCTGGGGCGAAGCGCTGCTGCCCAAGCTCAACGGCATGTTCGCCTTCGCCATCTGGGAACGCGATGCCAAGCGGCTGTTCATCGCCCGCGACCGCCTCGGCGTCAAGCCGCTGTACCTATCGCGCACCGGCCAGCGGCTACGTTTCGCCTCGGCATTGCCGGCGCTGCTCAAGGGCGGCGATATCAACCCGATGCTCGACCCGGTGGCCCTCAACCATTACCTGAATTTCCACGCGGTGGTCCCGGCGCCCCGTACCTTGCTGGCCGGTGTTGAAAAACTGCCGCCCGCCACCTGGATGCGCATCGAAGCCGACGGCAGCACCGAGCAGAAAACCTGGTGGACCCTGCCCTACGGCCCCCGGGCCGATGAACAGCACCTGAATCTGGAAGACTGGATCGACCGCGTGCTCGACAGCACCCGTGAAGCGGTCGCCATTCGCCAACGCGCCGCCGTGGATGTCGGCGTGCTGCTTTCCGGCGGCGTGGATTCGAGCATGCTCGTGGGCCTGCTGCGGGAAGTCGGCGTAGAAGACCTGTCGACCTTCTCTATCGGTTTCCAGGATGCCGGTGGCGAGCGCGGTGACGAGTTCCAGTATTCGGACCTGATCGCCAAGCACTACGGCACCCGCCACCACCAACTGCGCATCGACGAGAAAGAGATCATCGAGCAACTGCCGGCAGCGTTCCGTGCCATGAGCGAGCCGATGGTCAGCCACGACTGCATCGCCTTCTACCTGCTGTCGCGGGAAGTGGCCAAGCATTGCAAAGTGGTGCAGAGCGGCCAGGGCGCCGACGAGCTGTTCGCCGGTTATCACTGGTACCCGCAGGTCGATGGCGCCAGCGATCCGTACGCGGCCTATCGCGCCGCCTTCTTCGACCGCAGCTACGAAGAATATGCCGCCACCGTGCAGCCCAAATGGCTGACGGCCAACGATGCGGCCGGCGACTTCGTCAAAGACCATTTCGCCCAGCCCGGTGCCGATGCCGCGGTGGACAAGGCCCTGCGCCTGGACAGCACCGTGATGCTGGTGGACGACCCGGTCAAGCGCGTCGACAACATGACCATGGCCTGGGGCCTGGAAGCGCGCACGCCCTTCCTGGACTACCGCCTGGTGGAACTCTCGGCCCGGGTCCCGGCGAAATTCAAGCTGCCCGATGGCGGCAAGCAGGTGCTCAAGGAAGCCGCCCGGCGAGTGATCCCCAGCGAGGTGATCGACCGCAAGAAAGGCTATTTCCCGGTGCCAGGCCTCAAGCACTTGGAAGGCAATACCCTGGCCTGGGTCCGCGAGCTGCTGCTGGATCCGAGCCAGGACCGCGGCCTGTTCAACCCCTCCATGCTCGACCGCCTGCTGACCGACCCCAATGGCCAGCTCACGCCATTACGCGGATCGCGGCTGTGGCAACTGGCGGCGCTGAACCTGTGGCTCAGCGAGCAAGGAATCTGATCGATGAAACCTCATGCAACCGTTCACAACCAACGCCTCTTGCGCGGCCAGGCGCCCTCCTACGAACGCCTGCAGGCACGCCTGGCCGAAGACGGCAGCGAATTGGGTGCCGACCCGATCGCGGTGCATTGCGGCTGGGGCCGACTTTTGATCGGCCACACCTTCCCGGACCCGGCAAGCCTGGCCCGGGAACTGCTCAACGAACAACCCGGCGAACGCGACATCGCCTTGTACGTGGCCGCGCCCCAGCAAGTGCTGGGGCTGGAACCGGCACAACTGTTCCTCGATCCATCCGACACCTTGCGCCTGTGGTTCAGCGACTATCGCCAGGCCACACGGGTGTTCCGCGGCTTTCGGATTCGCCGGGCCCAGGGCGAGACCGACTGGCAGGCCATCAACCAGCTCTACCAAGCCCGTGGCATGCTGCCCATCGACCCGCTGCGCCTGACCCCGCGCCATGAGGGTGGCCCGGTCTACTGGCTGGCCGAAGATGACGATACCGGTTCGGTGATCGGCAGCGTCATGGGCCTGAATCACCAGAAAGCCTTCAACGACCCCGAAAACGGCAGCAGCCTCTGGTGCCTGGCCGTAGACCCGCAATGCCCACGGCCCGGCGTGGGTGAAGTGCTGGTACGTCACCTCATCGAGCATTTCATGAGCCGTGGCTTGAGTTACCTCGACCTGTCGGTGTTGCATGACAATCGCCTGGCGAAAAACCTCTACGCCAAACTCGGCTTTCGCAATCTCTCGACCTTCGCCATCAAACGCAAGAACGGCATCAACCAACCGTTGTTCCTGGGACCAGGCCCCGAAGCGCAGTTCAATCCTTATGCGCGAATCATTGTCGAAGAGGCTCACCGTCGAGGCATCGACGTGCAGGTGGACGATGCCGAGGCCGGCTTGTTCACCCTGGTCCACGGCAGCCGCCGGGTGCGCTGCCGCGAATCCTTGAGCGACCTGACCAGCGCCATCAGCATGACCCTGTGCCAGAACAAAAGCCTGACCCACAAAGTGCTGAAAAACGCCGGCCTGAACCTGCCGGCCCAACAGTTGGCGGGCAATGCCGATGACAACCTGGCGTTTCTCGACGAGCACGAACGGGTGGTGGTCAAGCCGCTGGACGGTGAACAGGGCCAAGGCGTGGCGGTAGACCTGCGCACCATCGAGGAGGTGCAGAGTGCCATCGAAGCGGCCCGGCAGTTCGACAGCCAGGTCCTGCTGGAAAGTTTCCACGAGGGGCTGGACCTGCGCATCCTGGTGATCGGCTTTGAAGTGGCGGCGGCGGCGATCCGGCGGCCGGCGGAGGTGATCGGCGATGGCCGGCACACCATTGGCGCATTGATCGAAGCCCAGAGCCGACGACGGCAAGCGGCCACGGGCGGCGAAAGTAAAATCCCGATGGATGCCGAAACCCTGCGCACGCTCAGCGCAGCAGGGTTCGACTACGACAGCGTGCTGCCCGCTGGGGAGCATCTGTTCGTGCGGCGTACGGCGAACCTTCATACCGGCGGCGTGCTGGAGGATGTCACCGGGATCCTGCATCCGACCCTCGCAGATGCGGCGGTGCGCGCCGCGCGGGCACTGGACATCCCCATGGTCGGCCTCGACCTGTTGGTGCCGGCGGCCGATCAACCCGAGTACGTGTTCATCGAAGCCAACGAACGCGCAGGCCTGGCCAACCACGAACCACAACCCACCGCCGAACGCTTTGTGGATTTGTTGTTTCCCCATAGCCAGGTGGTGGCCTAGCTCTTCTTCTGTGCCGAAGAAGCTTGCTCGCGCAAAGCTGCGACGTAAGAACTGTGCAAGAGCTGTGTAGGAGCTGTGTAGGAGCTGTCGAGTGCAACGAGGCTGCGATCTTTCCAAGAACACTTGAATCTCAAGCGAAAGATCAAAAGATCAAAAGATCAAAAGATCAAAAGATCGCAGGCTTCGCCAGCTCCTACAAAGTCCAGCGCAAGCATGCTCCCTCGCCACAGGGTTTCCGTACTTCAACTCAATGTTCCGTGAGGAGTTTCCATGATCAGTAAAATTCCCGAACCGGATCTCGAATACCTGCGAAAGGTCCTGCTGGAGATGCTCGCCATTCCCAGCCCTACCGGCTTTACCGACACCATCGTGCGCTATGTCGCCGAGCGGCTCGAAGAGCTGGGTATCGATTTTGAAATGACCCGCCGTGGCACCATCCGCGCCACGCTCAAAGGCCGCAAGAGCAGCCCCGACCGGGCCGTGTCGGCGCACCTGGATACCATCGGTGCCTCGGTGCGGGCCATCAAGGACAACGGCCGCCTGACCCTGGCCCCGGTGGGTTGCTGGTCCAGCCGATTTGCCGAAGGCAGCCGGGTCAGCCTGTTTACCGACACCGGCGTGATCCGTGGCAGCGTGCTGCCATTGATGGCGTCCGGACACGCATTCAATACCGCCGTGGATGAACTGCCCATCAGTTGGGACCACATCGAGCTGCGCCTGGACGCCTATTGCGCCACCCGCGCCGATTGCGAAACCCTGGGTGTAGGCATCGGCGACTACGTCGCCTTCGATCCTTTGCCGGAATTCACCGAAAGCGGCCACATCAGCGCCCGGCACCTGGACGACAAGGCCGGGGTCGCGGCGCTGCTGGCGGCGCTCAAGGCGATTGTCGACAGCGGCGAAGAACTGCTGATCGATTGTCACCCACTGTTCACCATCACCGAGGAAACCGGCAGCGGTGCAGCGGCCGCATTGCCTTGGGACGTCAGTGAATTCGTCGGCATCGACATCGCGCCCGTCGCCCCTGGCCAGCACTCAAGCGAACATTCTGTCAGCGTGGCCATGCAGGACTCCGGTGGCCCCTACGACTATCACCTGTCGCGGCATTTGTTGAAACTGGCCAAGGAGAACGAGGTACCGGCACGCCGCGACCTGTTCCGCTACTACTTCAGCGACGCTCATTCGGCCATCACCGCCGGCCACGATATCCGCACTGCCCTGCTCGCCTTCGGCTGCGACGCCACCCATGGCTACGAACGCACCCACATCGACAGCCTGGCCGCCCTCAGCCGCCTGCTCGGCGCCTACATCCTCAGCCCGCCGGTGTTCGCCAGCGACGCGCAACCAGCCCAAGGCTCACTGGACCGCTTCAGTCATCAGATCGAACACGATACGCAGATGGAAAGTGATACCCGGGTGCCGCCGGTGGATAGCCTGGTGGGACAGCGCTCCGATAGCTGATCCAACACTTCACTGACTGGGCTATTGCCATCGCGAGCAAGCTCGCTCCCACAGGGTGCGCCATTGTGGGAGCTTGCTCACGATGGGGCCAGAACAGCCCCATAGAACCCAAGGCTAGCCGCAAAAGCCCGTTGGCCGTAGCATCGCCCTATTGTCTAGCCGAGGTACCCCATGCTCATCCCCCACGATCAACTCGAAGTCGATACGCTCACCCGCCTGATCGAGGATTTCGTGACCCGCGACGGCACCGACAATGGTGACGACACGCCCCTGGAAACGCGGGTTCTGCGGGTCAGGCAAGCCCTGACCAAAGGCCAGGCGTTGATCGTCTTCGACCCCGAAAGTGAACAGTGCCAACTGATGCTCAAGCACGACGTGCCCAAACACCTATTCGACTGAACAGGCCTTGCGGGTGGCATGGGCCTTTTTCTTCTGGATCTTGTCGTAGATTTCGGAGCGATGGACATCGACGTGCCGTGGCGCTTCCACGCCAAAACGCACCGTGCCGCCACTGACCGACAGCACACGGACGGAAATATCGTCACCGATGGAAATCAACTCACCTACAGCGCGGCTTAATACAAGCATGGTTCTTGTCCTTAAGAATGTCTGGACCCTGACCATGCCCGGCCTGTTTCCTGTTCTCAAGACACCCGCGAGAATTCAGTAAGGCCCTACAAGCAAAGTTCTTGTGACTGACGGAAACTTCCTGCAAAACCCTGTCGGACCGACCGTTATTTCAGGGCGCCGAGAGCCGCGGCCCGAACAGAATCACACTCGCCCCCAACACGCAGAGCGCCACGCCAATCCAGTCGGAGCCCAGTGGCCGGACCCGCTCCACCACCGCCAGCCAGCCAATGGAGGCAATGATATAGAGACCGCCGTAGGCGGCGTAGGCGCGCCCGGCGTACGTCGCTTCGACGCGGGTCAGCAACAGGGCGAACAACGTGAGGCTGAGCAACGCCGGGGCGATCCACCAGGCGCTCTTGCCCTGACGCAGCCACATCCAGAAGGCGTAGCAGCCAGCGATCTCAAACAGCGCGGCGAGAAAAAACCACAGGTAATTGAGCATGCAGATGTCCATCAGGAAGGCCGAATGGCGCCATCCTGAGGACATCGGGCAGCCAGGTCAATTGAGGTTTTGCCGGGCCTTGGCGCGCATCTTGTCGGCCATGACGGTCATTTCGTCGTACAACAACTGGGGATTCTTCTGCTTGAGGGCCCAAGCCATGCGTCCCTGTTCGTGGGGCAGGATCATGAACTCGCCTTGGGCGACCTGCTGGTAGATGTAGTCGGCAATATCCGTGGCGCTGATCGGTGAGCTTTCCAGCAACTTGCCAACCTGGGCTTTCATGGCCGGGGTCGGACCGCGGAAGGAGTCCAGCAGATTGGTCTGGAAGAATGACGGGCACACCACGTGTACGCCAATTTCCTGCTGCGCCAGCTCCACCAGCAGGCTCTCCGAGAGCGCCACGACACCCGCCTTGGCCACGTTGTAGTTGCTCATGGCCGGGCCCTGCATCAGGGCTGCCATGGAAGCGATGTTGATGATCTTGCCGCGACTCTTTTCCAGCAGCGGCAGGAACGCCTTGCAGCCCTTGACCACGCCCATCAGGTTGATTGCGATCTGCCAGTCCCAATCCTCCAGGGAGAGTTCGCTGAAGAAGCCGCCCGAGGCCACGCCGGCATTGTTGACGATGATATCGATACCGCCGAACTTCTCTTCGCAGGCCTGGGCGAACGCAGTCAACTGGCTGTAGTCGCGCACATCGCAACGCTGGATGAAGCCGTCGCCACCAGCACCACGCACTAACTTGAGGGTTTCCACAAGGCCTGGCTCGCTGACATCCGATAAGGCCAAGCGCCATCCTTCGCGGGCCCAGCGCAGCGCGATTTCGCGACCCAGGCCGGAGCCCGCACCAGTGATCATCATGCGATTTTGCATAGCAAACAGCCTTGTTGTTCCGGGAGAGATGGGTCGAGTGTAGCGAAGGCGTTCAACAGACCCACGCTCCATCAGATTGCTGAATGGCGAAGGCAAACCGTAGCCGTATAAAAACTTTGAATTTTTTACAAGGCGCGACGGTCGGACTTATTAAGCCGCCCGGATTTAACGCATGCGCGCTGGTAGTTGGAAGTTGCATCACTCCAGAACTGACCAATAAGGAAATCTACAATGGGCACAATACTTATCATTATCCTGATCCTCCTGCTGATCGGTGGTCTCCCAGTCTTCCCCCACTCCAGAAGTTGGGGTTACGGCCCGTCCGGTATCATCGGTGTGGTATTGGTGGTGCTGTTGGTCCTGCTACTACTGGGCAAGATATAAACCACTAAGTAAGCGCAAAAAAAAGAGGCCTTTGCAGGCCTCTTTTTTATGTGCACCGTTTATCAGTCCGGCTTGCCGTCCACGACACCAGCGGTGTTATCCAACAGGCTCTTGGTCGCGGTTTGCAGGAAAGCTTCGAGCTTGAGTTTCATCTCGGCAGTGTCAGGTGCATCCGGGATGATTTGCGCATGCGGGTTGGCGCCCAGTTCATAGCGATACATCTTCGGTGCCATTTCCTTTTCCTTCGGTAGCATCAGGACGGTGTCACCCCGGATGATCGCGGTGGTCTGATCACTGCCCGACGGCTTGATCACACCAAAACCGGGATCGCCTTGCGGCAGGTTCAACAGGTCCCGGCCCCAGCACTGGTTGCGTACTTGCCCACCGATCCGGCCCATGATGGTCGGCACGATGTCGACCTGGGTGCCCACGGTGTGGTTACGCTGGCCGAATTTTTCCTGGACGCCCGGGCCGATCAACAGCATCGGCACGTTGAAACGGCCCAGGTCCATCTCGGTGATCTGACGTTCGTTGCCAAAGCCATGGTCGCCGACCACGACGAACAGGGTTTCCTTGAAATAAGGCTCCTTGCGGGCCTTCTCGAAGAACTGGCCCAACGCCCAGTCGGAGTAGCGCATGGCGGTCAGGTGTTCGTTCAGGCTGCCACGATCGGTGACCCGCTCGACTGGCAACGGCGTCGGCAACGCATAGGGCGTGTGGTTGGACAGGGTTTGCAGCAAGGCATAGAACGGCTTGCCGTTTTCCCGCGCCTTGAGCTCGATCAGGCCACGGTCGAACATGTCCTGGTCGGACACGCCCCAGGTCGGATCGGAGAACACCGGGTTCACGAAGTCGTTACGCCCGATGAACGTGGTCATGCCCTGGCTGCTGAAGAAACCCGACTGGTTGTCCCAGGCAAAATCGCCGTTGTAGACATACACATCGTCGTAGTCACGGGCGCTGAGCAGTTGCGGCAGGCCCGACAGCTTGTGGCTGCCCTCCGGCGTCTGCATCAGGTATTCGAAACCCGGCAGGTTCGGGAAACACGCCATGGTGGCGAACATGCCTTGGTGGGTGTGGGTGCCGTTGGAGAAAAAACGGTCGAACAGCAGGCCTTCCTTGGACAGCTTGTCCAGGTAAGGCGTGATGTTGCCCGGCGCACCCAGGGCGCCCACCGAGTGACCGGCCATGCTTTCCATGAGAATCACGACCACGTTCTTGATCGGCAGGGTCTTGTCCGCCGGCGGCGTGTAGTCGCGGCGCACGGCGGCTGTCTCGGGGTCCACGAGTTTATCGTCGGGCATCACCAGCATGTCGCGCACGGTCTGCTGCGCCAGCGGTTGCTCGAGGGTGGCCTTCCAGATGTTGTCACGCTCTTCGGACATCCGGTTCTTGGCTGCGGCCACTAGCGACAGCGTGCCATTGAGGCCCAACTGGTTGGCGAAGTTCGAATCGGTGGTGTAGACGTCGCCCCAGCGCAGGGGCGGCCCTTGGCGCAAGGTGCCACGCGCGGCTGTCACGGCGACCAGCAGGCAAACGACGAACACCACGACACGCCCATACCACGGGGCGACCTGCCGGGTGCCGATTGTGCCGCCACTGAACGGCCCGCGGGGACGCGTGGCGCGGTCGGCGCCCTTGAACGCCAGGCTGAGGATGAGAGTACCGCCGGCCCACGCCAGCAGGTAGCGCACCACCGGGAAACCGTACCAGAGCATGCTCATCACGGTTTTCGGGTCTTCCTTGACATACTGGAAGACCAGGCCGTTGAGGCGCTGGTGGAATTCACGGTAGAAATCCATTTCCATCAAGCCCAGGAACAGCGCGATGCTGGAGGTAACGGTCAGCCAGAAACGAAAGAACCCACGAGCCGCCATGGCCCTTGTGCTGAACAACGCCAGCAATAACGGAATGCTGAGGTAGACCACCAGGCGCAAGTCGAAACGCAGGCCGTTGACGAACGCTTCAACGAAGGTCGAGGCCGGGGTGTCGAGGATCATCTCGCGGTTATAGACCAGCAGCGCCACGCGCAGCAGGCTGAACATGACCATCATCACCAGGGCGCAAAGCAACGTGTAGGACAGGTGCGATTTGACGGTCGGTTGCAGCAGGCGATGCGTATTGCGCTGCTGACTCAGGGCGTCCGGGATTGCCATGTCGTTTAAGGACCCTATTGGAGTTGGAGTGACAAAAGAAACAACGGCGCGCCCTCTATTGGCCAAAGCTGGCATCGGGGCTTGCGCGAGTGCGCAGATGTTGCACGAACGGCTATGGCATTGCCATTAAATAACCGGCGGCGATATGAGCGCGAGAGATTGTCCGCAAGATTTGGTGAAAATTTCGTTCAAAGAATATTCAGAAACACAAAAAGCCCAGCCTGCCGATGCGCTTGGGCCGAACGCTAGGGTGGCGAGAGCGCTTACTCCCTCTGTGTAGGAACTGGTAGGACCTGTGTAGGCGCTGTGTAGGAGCTGTGTAGGAGCTGTGTAGGAGCTGTCGAGTGCAACGAGGCTGCGATCTTTCCCCAAACACTTGAATCTAAAGCGAAAGATCAAAGATCAAAGATCAAAAGATCGCAGCCTTCGGCAGCTCCTACAGAGTCCCGCGGGGGCAAGGTCTCCCGCTTCTCAATGAAACTGTCGACCCAAGCCCGCCGGCACGCCTTCGATGGTGGTGTCTTCCCATGGGCCATTCGGGCTGACGGAACGGCTCCAACCGTTGTTCCAGCGGTAATAGGTACGCTGGCGATAGAACGTGTTCGTCTGCTTGTCCAGCACATAGACCCCAAGCTTGGCGTCCCAGTGACTGTTGCCACCCGGTGGCGGGGCGAAGCTGGCGGAGGTACGCGGCAGCGGCTTGGCCGGTTTGTTCGGTGTGACAGGCTTGCCCGGAGGCATTGACGGGACAGGTTTGGTGGTCGGGGTCGATGGAGGGATCGGTGGCAGCGGCGCCGAGGGCTCCGGCGGCCGCTGGACCGCACAAGCGCTCAGGCCCATGACGAGCGTGAGCAGGGTGATACGAGCGATGGCGGTCATGGTGCGAATTCCTGTTATTTATCCGGGCTGTCGATGGTCAGTTGTTGCTGCGCCGTGGTACTGCTCGCCAAGGGCTGGCTGCGACCGATCCACTCCCCGGCGGTCGGCTGGCCGGCCCGGGAGATACGCGCCACCAGTTGGACTTCAGGGAAGTTCGACAGTTTCAACTGCGGCATCATTGCGTCCGCGTCCCCCAACTCTACGGTGACTGGCAGGTCGGCGACCGTCAGGCGCTTGGCGGCCAGCGGCGCGGGGGGGCCGGAAACGGCGCGGGCGAAAATGAATACGCTGTCGCTCGGCTGCACCTTGGCCTTGAGCGCTGGCGCCAGGTCGACGCGCACCTTGAGCAGTGCCGCAGCCTTGGCCACCGGAGCCTGGGCGACCTTGCCACCACTGGCTTGCAGCTTCTCGGTGGCGCGGGTAATGCCACCCTGCAGCGCTTCACGGGACTTGTCGCCCTCCGGCAGTTCTACCAGCAGGCGGCCCCAATAATCGATCGCGTCCTGGTAGCGTTCGCCCTCAAAGGCGGCGATGCCCAACAGGCCGAGGCTGGTGACTTCCTTCGGATCGAGTTTCAGCGCTTCGTCGGTCAGCGCCTGGAGCTTGTCCGACCATTTCTTGCCATCGGCAAAATACTGCGCCTGGGCCCATTGGCCCAGCAGTTCGGGTTGACGACCGGCCACCGCCACGGTGCGCTCGAAGACCTTCGCCGCGTCTGCGGGCCGATCCTGCGCCATGTAGGTACGCCCGAGGAAATACAGGCCCTCGGCGTTATCCGGTTGCGCCGCCACCGCACGTTCCAGGCGCAGGGTCATCTCTTGCATCGACTGCGGCGCTTGGGCGAATTCACGGGTCAGCTCGACCTTGTCGCTGGCGCCGAAATGCAGGTACAGCGCCAGGCCCAACACCGGCACCAGCACAGCGGCGAGCAACGGCAACGGCTTGCCCAACCGGGATTCGCGCGGCACATCGGCACCCTCGGTGTCGGCGAGCAGTTCACGGGCGGCTTCGGCGCGACCGGTATCCAGCTGCGCGGCGTTGAGCACGCCCTCCTCCCGCTCGGCTTGCAGTTCGGCAACGCGCTCCTGGTACAGGGCCACGTTGAGCGCGGTACGGTCCTCCTCGCGTTGAGCGCGACGACCACGCAGTACAGGGATCAACAGAAAACTCAGGGCAACCAGAAGAAGCAGACCTGCGGCGAGCCAGAAATCAATCATGCTTGGTTTTATCCAACAGTTGGTCGAGGCGCTGGCGCTCTTCGACAGAAAGCGTGTCCGGGGCGGCCGTGCGCTGGACCCGGCGACGGCGCACGATCACTGCAATGACGACGAAACCACCAAGCAACAGCCCGGCGGGGCCGAACCAGAGCAGCGCGGTCTTGGAAGACAGGGCGGGGTTGTAGCGTACGAACTCACCGTAGCGATCGACCATGAAATCAATGATCTGCTGGTTGTCCTTGCCCTCGCCGAGCATGCGGAAGATTTCCTTGCGCAGGTCGGCGGCAATCGGTGCGTTGGAGTCGGCGATGTCCTGGTTCTGGCACTTGGGGCAGCGCAGTTCCTTGGTCAGTTCGCGAAACCGCTCGCGCTCGCCGTCGTTGGCGAATTCGTAGGTGTCGATGGCGGCGTGGGCCACACCGGCAAGGCTCAGGCCGAGGATGGCGGCGGCTAACCAGCGCGTCATGGCTTGGCCTCGTCCACCAGCGCCTGATACTTGGCGGCCAGTTTCTCGCGCCAGACCTGTTCGTCGATCACGCCGACGAATTTGTCGCGGATAACGCCCTTGGCATCGATGAAGAACGTTTCCGGCGCGCCGTAGACACCCAGGTTCAGGCCCAGGGAACCGTCTTCATCACGAATGTCCAGTTGATACGGATTGTGGAACTCGGCCAGCCACTTCAAGGCGTCGGCATTGACGTCCTTGTAATTGACGCCGTAGATCACCACGCCGTTCTGGGCCAGTTTGTTCAGCACCGGGTGCTCGACCCGGCAGGAAATGCACCAGGTGCCCCACACGTTGACCAGCGCCGGCTTGCCCAGCAGGTCGGCACGGGTCAAGGTTTTATCGCCCTGCACCGATGGCAGGGAAAACTCCGGGAACGGCTTGCCGATCATCGCCGAAGGCAACTCGGTCGGATTCAGGTACAGCCCCCGGTACAAAAACACCGCCATCAACAGGAACAGCGCCAGCGGCACCAACATCAACCAACGTTTCATGCAGTGGCTCCCGTCGCGCCCAGGGCTTCACGCACCCGGGTTTTCACCTTGACTCGATAACGCCGATCCAGCGCCGCCAGCACCCCACCCAGGCCAGTGAGCAAGCCACCGAACCAGATCCAGCGCACGAACGGCTTGACGTGGACCCGTACCGCCCACGCGCCGTCGCCCAGGGACTCGCCCAGCGCCACGTAGAGATCGCGGGTGAAACCGGCATCGATGCCGGCTTCGGTCATCACCGAGTTCTGCACGGTGTAGAGACGTTTTTCCGGGTGCAGCACGGTGATTTCCTGGCCGTTGCGGATGACCCGCACGGTGCCTTTGTCGGACGTGAAGTTCGGCCCCTCGAAATGCTTGGCGCCCTCGAACACGAACTGGTAGCCCCCCAGGTCCATGGACTCACCCGGCGCCAGGCGCAGGTCGCGCTCGGCGCTGTTCTGGCTGGACAGCACCACGCCCAGGGCGCAGACGGCGATGCCCAGGTGAGCGACCTGCATGCCCCAGTAACTGCGGGTCAGGGTTGGCAGGCCTTTGATCAGGCCTTTGTGCCGGGTCTTGTCGAAGATGTCCCGTACACCCGCCAGCAACACCCAGGCTGCCAGCACGAACGTCGCCAGCACCGCCCAGTTGAAGTCGCCATACGCCACGCCGGCCACCACGGCCAGGGCGGCCGTGCCCAGCAGCACCGGGGTCAACATGCCCAGCAGCCACTTGACCGGAGTGTCTTTCCAGCGCACCAGCATACCGATGGCCATCACCACCATCAGGATCGCCATCAGCGGGATGAACAGCGCATTGAAATACGGCGGCCCGACCGACAGCTTGGCGCCGGACAGCGCGTCGAGCACCAGCGGGTACAAGGTTCCCAGCAGGATCATCGACGCGGCCACCACCAGCACCAGGTTGTTGCCCAGCAACAGGGTTTCCCGTGACCAGAGGTTGAAGCCGACCTGGCTCTTGACCACCGGCGCACGCAGGGCGAACAGCGTCAGCGAACCGCCGACCACGAACAGCAGGAACATCAGGATGAACACGCCACGCTCAGGGTCCGAGGCGAAGGCATGCACCGACGTCAGCACGCCGGAACGCACCAGGAACGTCCCCAGCAGGCTCAGGGAGAACGCCGCGATGGCCAGCAGCACGGTCCAGCTCTTGAACACACCGCGTTTTTCCGTAACCGCCAGGGAATGGATCAGCGCCGTGCCCACCAACCAAGGCATGAACGAGGCGTTTTCCACCGGGTCCCAGAACCACCAGCCGCCCCAGCCGAGCTCGTAGTAGGCCCACCACGAGCCGAGGGTGATGCCGATGCCGAGGAAGGCCCAGGCAACGATGGTCCACGGACGCGACCAGCGTGCCCACGCGGCATCGAGGCGCCCACCAAGCAACGCGGCGATGGCGAAGGCGAAGGCCACGGAGAAGCCGACGTAGCCCATGTAGAGCATGGGCGGGTGAACGATCAGACCGATGTCTTGCAGCAAGGGGTTGAGGTCGCGGCCATCCGTCGGCATTTGGGGCAGGATGCGCTCGAACGGGTTGGAGGTAACGATCAAAAACAGCAGGAAACCGGTGCTGATCATGCCCATCACTGCCAGGACCCGGGCCAGCATCACCTGGGGCAACTGCCGGGAGAACACCGAAACGGCGAAGGTCCAACCGGCCAGGATCAACGCCCAGAGCAACAGTGAACCCTCATGGGCGCCCCACACCGCGCTGAACTTGTAGTACCAGGGCAAGGCGCTGTTGGAGTTGCTGGCGACGTATTCCACGGAAAAGTCGTCGGACATGAACGCATAGGTCAGGCAACCGAAGGCGAACAGCATAAAAGCAAACTGCCCCCATGCCGCCGGCTGGGCCAGGCTCATCCACAAACGATCGCCACGCCAGGCGCCCAGCAACGGCACCACGGCTTGCACCAGGGCAAAGCACAGGGCCAGGATCATCGCCAGGTGGCCCAGTTCGGGAATAAAGATGCCGGTCGTCATCGATCAACCCTCCTTCACGGGAGCGGGCGCCGACTGGCCGCTGTCTTTCAGGGCCTTGGTCACTTCCGGCGGCATGTATTTTTCGTCGTGCTTGGCCAACACTTCGTCAGCCACCACCACGCCCTCGGCGTTGAGTTTGCCCAGGGCAACGATGCCCTGCCCTTCGCGGAACAGATCCGGGAGGATGCCGCGATAGGTGATGGTCACGGTCTTGTTGAAGTCGGTGACATTGAATTTCACGTCCAGTGAATCCCCGGAGCGCTCCAGCGAGCCTTTTTCCACCATGCCGCCAGCGCGGATGCGCGTGTCCTTGGGCGCTTCGCCGTTGGCGATCTGGGTCGGGGTGTAGAACAGGTTGATGTTCTGCTGCAGGGCGCTCAGGGCCAGGGCGACCGCGGCACCGACACCCACCAGGATCGCAAGAATGATGATAAGACGTTTTTTGCGCAGCGGATTCACTGACCGTTCTCCCGGCGCAGACGACGCGCCTCTTGTTGCAGATACCGCTTGCGGGCCAGGATCGGCACCGCCACGTTGAGGGCCAGCACCACCAGGCAAATGCCATAGGCTGACCAGACATACAGGCCATGATGGCCCATGGCGAGGAAATCGCCGAATGAAGCGAAACTCATCGAGCGGCCTCCAGGCTGTTCTGTACTTCGGCCTTCACCCAACTGGCCCGGGACTCGCGCTTGAGCACTTCCAGGCGCATGCGCAGCAACAGCACCGCACCGAAGAAGCAATAGAAACCCAGCACGGTCAGCAACAGCGGCAGCCACATTTCGACAGGCATCGCCGGTTTTTCGGTGAGGGTGAAGGTTGCGCCCTGGTGCAGGGTGTTCCACCACTCCACCGAGTACTTGATGATCGGGATGTTGATCACGCCGACAATCGCCAGTACCGCGCAGGCCTTGGCGGCACTGTCACGATTGCTGATGGCGTTGCCCAGCGCAATAAGACCGAAGTACAGGAACAGCAGGATCAGCATCGACGTCAGTCGCGCATCCCAGACCCACCACGACCCCCAGGTCGGCTTGCCCCAGATGGCCCCGGTGACCAACGCCACGGCGGTCATCCAGGCGCCGATGGGCGCGGCGCATTGCAGGGCCACGTCGGCCAGCTTCATCTTCCACACCAGCCCGACCACACCGCACACCGCCAGCATCACGTAGACGGACTGAGCCAGCATCGCCGTGGGCACGTGGATGTAGATGATGCGGAAGCTGTTGCCTTGCTGGTAGTCCGGCGGTGCGAAGGCCAGGCCCCAGACCACGCCAGAACCAATCAACAACAGTGCAGCGATGCTCAGCCATGGGAGCAGTTTGCCGCTGATGCCGTAGAACCACTTGGGTGAGCCGAGCTTGTGAAACCAGGTCCAGTTCATTGCTGTTTCCATCACGGTTGCGGCTCGCCGTCACGAACCGCCGGGGCAGCCTTTACTTCCAAAGAAGTGGTCAGTTTTTGACCAGGCCTCGTTATTATTCGCCGACGCTGATTTTCAGGCCAGCGGCTATTGCAAAGGGTGTCAGGGTTATCGCCAGGGCGGTCAGGCTCCCAAGCCACAGCAGATAACCGGTCGCGGGCATGCCTTGCAACGCCGCTTGCAAGGCACCACTGCCCAGGATCAAGACCGGGATATACAACGGCAGGATCAGCAGCGCCAGCAGCAGGCCACCACGCTTCAACCCCACCGTCAACGCCGCACCCACCGCACCGAGCAGGCTCAGCACCGGTGTACCCAGCAGCAGCGACACCAGCAGCACTGGCATGCACGCGCCAGGCAGCCCCAGCATCATCGCCAGCAGTGGCGAGAGCAATACCAGTGCCAGGCCGGAAAAAACCCAGTGTGCCAGTACCTTGGCCAAAACCAGAAGGGCCAGGGGGTGCGACGAAAGGACCCACTGTTCCAGTGAGCCGTCTTCGAAATCACTGCGGAAAAGCCCGTCCAGCGAGAGCAGGACCGATAAAAGCGCAGCGACCCAGACCAGTCCCGGAGACAAGGTTTGCAACAATTGAGTCTCCGGCCCGACCGCCAACGGGAACAATGCAATGACAATGGCGAAGAACACCAGCGGATTGGCCAATTCGGCCGGACGACGGAACAGCAGGCGCGCCTCGCGGGCAAGCAACAGGCCAAACACACTCATACGGCCCAGTTCCCCAGATCAATGTTGCGATAACCGGCCGGCATCCGCGTCAGCGTGTGGTGGGTGGTCAAGAGCACCATGCCGCCATTTTCACAGTGCCGGGCCAAGTGTTCTTCGAGCTGCGCGACGCCCTGCTTGTCCAGGGCGGTGAACGGCTCGTCGAGAATCCACAACGGTGGGCTGTCCAGGTACAGCCGGGCCAGGGCCACGCGGCGTTGCTGGCCGGCGGACAAGGTGTGGCTCGGCACGTCTTCGAAGCCGCGCAGCCCTACCGCCGCCAACGCCTGCCAGATCGCTTCGCGGCCGGCCGGCGTATGCAATGCGCAGAGCCAACTGAGGTTCTCTTCGGGGGTCAGCAAATCCTTGATACCGGCGGCATGGCCGATCCACAGCAGATTGCGGGCCAGTTCGCTGCGCTGGCTGTGCAAGGGCTGGCCATTGAGCAACACCTGGCCTGCGGTGGGTTGCATCAACCCGGCCAGCAGGCGCAGCAGGCTGGTCTTGCCGCTGCCGTTGGGACCACTGATTTGCACCATATCGCCACGCGAGAGTCTCAATTCGAGATTTTCGAAAAGCAGTCGCAAGTCTCGCTCACAGGCGAGGCCGACGGTTTGCAGGAGAGGACTGGTCAAGGGATCGCGGGCCTTATACGGTTCAAGTCGGCGGTGCAGCGGCCGTTAAAGTGGTGCAGCATAGATGCATTGACGGCCTGTTCCACAGAGCTGCGTCAAACAATTGCAAGGTTTTCGCCACTCCCTGAAAGACGGGCGGCATTATACATGCCCTAACCCACTCTCAAGAGAGCTTATTTCCCCAAGGTAAGACCGCAAATGACAGGCGACATGAACATCCTGCCGGTGCCCCAGCCCACGGCAACGACGCGCGCGCCAGTGGTCAGTGGCGAGTTGCTCAAACTGCTGGTGCCGACCGAAGGCCTGATCAGCTCGGGCCAGATCGCCCAGGCCGAAGTGCTGTCGCTCAAGCAGGCCGACCAGACTTTCCAGCTGTTGCTCAAGGTCACTCTGGAGAGCGGCCGCCAGACCACCGTGCAGGCCACCAGCACCCAGCCGTTGCCCCAAGGCACCAGCCTGGCCGTGACCCAGCCGTCCGCCAGCAACCTGGCGATCGCCGTGCAACAGGCCGTGGCCTCCAGCGTCGCCACCTTGACGCGCATCGACACGGCGCAGATGCCGGTCGGCACCCTTCTGCAAGGTAAAGTGCTGACCAGTCAGGCGTTGCCGCAGTTGCCTGGGCAACCGGCGGTCTATCGGTCATTGGTGAGCCTGCTCAACACCGCCCAGGCTGGCAATACCCTGGACATCGACAGCCCGCAACCACTGCGCATCGGCACACTCTTGAGTGCCCAGGTGCAAGATACCCAGACGCTGAAATTCGTTCCGCTGAGCAACCGCCAGGAGCAACTGGCTGTGAGCCAGCAACTGGTCACCCAAGTGAGCCGCCAGGGCTCGCTGGACAGCCTGATCACGGCCCTGCAAAACCTGCCGGCCACTGACGACACCGGTGCCGAGCTGCGCGCCGCGGTGACACGCCTGTTGGCCAGCCTGCCGGATGTCCAGCAGTTGAGCACGCCCAAGGGGTTGGCCCAAGCCATGGTCGCCAGCGGTGTGTTCCTGGAAAGCAAGTTGCTCGCCGGGCAGCTGCCGGGGCCGGCACCGGACCTCAAAGGCGACCTGCTCAAGCTGATCGCCCAACTGACCCCGGCCCTGCCCGCCTCCACCAACCTCACGGCCATCATTGCCGCCAACACCCTGGCCCAGGTGCTGCCCAGTTTTGTCCGCAATGCCCTGGGAACCCTCGGCCAGGTCAGCGCCAAGCCCCAACCCACCAGCTTCCCACTGCCCTCGCGCCTGATGAAAGGCCAGGATGAAGAAGGCAACCTGGAACACCTGTTGCGCCTGGCCGCTGCCGCCGTGTCACGCTTGCAAAGCCATCAGTTGTCGAGCCTGGAACAGACCGGCCTGACCGACGACGGTCGGCTGATGAGCACTTGGCAATTGGAAATCCCGATGCGCAACCTGCAGGACATCGTGCCGTTGCAGGTCAAGTTCCAGCGCGAGGAAACCCCGCCCCGGGAACAACCAGACGAACGCCGGGAAGAACGCGAGCCGAAGCAGCAGCTCTGGCGGGTGGAATTGGCGTTCGACATGGAACCGTTAGGCCCGTTGCAGGTTCAGGCGCAGTTGCTCAGCGGCAGCCTGTCCAGCCAGTTGTGGGCGGAACGGCCGTACACCGCGAGCCTGATCGAAAGCAACCTGACAGCATTGCGTGAGCGCCTGGTGACCTGTGGCCTGAACGTCGGCGACCTGGACTGCCACCTCGGCACCCCGCCCCAAGGCCCCAAGACCCGCCTGGAACAACGCTGGGTAGACGAAACCGCATGACAACCCACACCGAACCCCGCCAGGCCATCGCCCTCAAGTACGACGGTCACCACGCCCCCACCCTCACCGCCAAGGGCGACGAAGCCCTGGCCGAGGAAATCCTGCGCATCGCCCGCGAAAGCGAAGTACCGATCTATGAAAATGCCGAGCTGGTGAAACTCTTGGCGCGGATGGAGCTGGGGGACAGCATCCCGGAAGAGTTGTATCGCACGATTGCCGAAATCATCGCCTTTGCCTGGAACCTCAAGGGCAAGTTTCCCCAGGGCCATGACCCGAATGCGCCGAGCGTCGAGAAGGATGTGACCGACCGCGGTGACGATTACTGAGCCTTCAACGAGTTGAAGGTCAGGCGCTGTGTAGGAGCTGCCGAGCGAAGCGAGGCTGCGATCTTTCTGCTGACAGTTGAATCTCAAGCGAAAGATCAAGATCAAGATCAAGATCAAGATCAAAAGATCGCAGCCTCGCGTTGCTCGGCAGCTCCTACATGGCGATCAGTCGCCCTTGTGCAGCTTGCTCATCAACTCCGCCTCGGCCTGGGTCAGGCCGCAGGCTTGGGTCAGTTCGTCGACGCTGGCGCCCATACCCACCAGGCGGGCAGCCTGGGCGAAGGACAGGCTGGAGGGGTCGCGCTGTTCCAACTGGGCGAGTTTATCCGGCAACGGCGCGACCACGGCACGCAGCTCATGGAGCGCTTCGCCCATGCGCACGGTGCCGTTCTGGTAATCGTCGACGCGCTTGGCCAGGTCCTTGATGCGCTGGTCGCGCAGCGCATCGCCCTGGGCCTGCTGAGCGGCGATCTGCCGCTGGCCACGTATGTACGCCAAGAACATCGCCAGCGTGCCTGCCCAGAAAAGGAACAGGACAATGACTGCTACCTCAAGAATCAAATCAGATACTCTCCAGTTCCGACCACTCTTCTTCGCTCATCATCTTGTCCAGTTCAACCAGAATCAGCAACTCGTTGTTCTTGTTGCACACGCCCTGAATGAACTTGGCGGACTCTTCGTTACCCACGTTCGGCGCAGTCTCGATTTCCGACTGACGCAGGTAAACCACTTCGGCGACGCTGTCGACCATGATGCCAACCACTTGCTTGTCGGCTTCGATGATGACGATCCGGGTGTTATCGCTGATCTCGGCATTCATCAGGCCGAAGCGCTGGCGGGTATCGATTACCGTGACCACGTTGCCACGCAGGTTGATGATGCCCAGCACGTAGCTCGGTGCACCCGGTACCGGAGCGATCTCGGTATAGCGCAGCACTTCCTGAACACGCATCACGTTGATGCCGTAGGTTTCGTTATCGAGCTTGAAGGTCACCCATTGCAGAATCGGATCTTCAGAACCCTTTTGAGACGACGCCTTATCATTCATACCCTGACCCCTCGAAAAACCGCCTGTGGCGGCGTGTACTCTGTCCGGCGACGCTGTGCGCCACCGGTTGTCTTATTTCGGTTTCTGGACCGGCTTCTTGCTGCCGCCCAGATGTTTTGCCCCACCGCTGGCGATCAACTCCGCCAGCTCGGAAACGTCCAGCAAGGCGCACATGTGCTCGATCACCGTACCGGCCAGCCATGGCCGTTGCCCTCGATGGCTGCGCCACTTGATCTCGTTCGGGTCCAGGCGCAGCGAACGGCTGACCTGATGCACCGCCAACCCCCATTCGTAACCCTGCACTGAAATCACGTACTGCAAGCCCTGGCGAAAGTCATCGCGATAACGGTCCGGCATCACCCAGCGCGCCGTATCCAGTACCTTCAGGTTGCCGGCCTGGCTCGGCAGGATCCCGAGGAACCATTCCGGCTGACCAAACAACGGCGTCAATTCCTGCCCGGCCAGGGAATAAATCGATCCCAGGCATACCAGCGGCACCGCCAGGGTCAACCCGGCCACATCGAACAACAAACACTCGAACGGCTCGGCAGCCCAGGCCGGCCGGTCATCGCCCGGCACCGGAGGCGGTGGGTTGCTCGGTGGCAAATGGATTTCCACCACCGGCGTCACCAGGCCTTGCAGCAGCGGGGCTACGGTCGAGACCGGCGCCAGGATCGGCGCAGGCGCGTCCATGACCGCTACCTGAGGCTTGATAAACGGTGCCTCGACCGCTGCAGCCACTACTGATTTCTGTGCATCACGGGCCTGCTCTTCGAGCACGGCCGCCTGAAATTCATCCAGCTCCCCCTTGGCTTCGACGTTCTCGGGCAACGCCTCGATCACGCTTGGCTGTGGCGGCAATTCTTCGGTCGCTTCCTGCAGCAGCCCATCCAGATAGGACTGCAGGGCCATTTGCGGACGCGAGGTTGTCTTTATCGGGCGGCTCATAGGAACAGTGCGCCACTTGAAGAGGTTATCGGCATGAATGCCATGAGACTTGAGCCTGCAAAACTGTCAGACATCCGAGTAGGAGCGGCCGAAGGCTGCGATCCTTTGACTTTGATCTGCGGCACATTCAGGTTCACTGAAAGATCGCAGGCTGCGCCAGCTCCTACAGCCCCCACATACAGAGATTTCAATCAGGCCACCTGCTGCGGAACAAGCTGCTGGGCCAACAGGTGCTTGAGCAGCGCCCGGTAGGCCAGCACGCCACGGCTCTTGCCATCGAATTGCGAAGGGGTCACACCTGCGCGGCTGGCGTCCCGCAGGCGGGTATCGACGGGGATGTAGCCTTGCCAGATGTCATCCGGGTACATGTCCCGCAACACCCGCAGGGTGCCCAGGGAGGCCTGGGTGCGACGATCGAACAGGGTCGGCACGATGTTGAAGGCCAGCGTCTGCTTGCGCGAGCGGTTGACCATCGCCAGTGTATTGACCATGCGCTCCAGGCCCTTGACCGCCAAGTGCTCAGTCTGCACCGGGATCACCAATTGCTGGCTGGCGGCCAAGGCATTGACCATCAGCAGCCCCAGCAACGGCGGGCTGTCGATGATTGCGTAATCAAAATCCTGCCACAGCTGCGCCAGACTCTTGGCGATCACCAGGCCCAGCCCGCTTTGCCCGGGCGACTGTCGCTCCAGAGTGGCGAGGGCGGTGCTCGATGGCAGCAGGGAAATCCGCTCGTTGCTGGTGGACAACAGCAATTGCCCCGGCAAGCCCTCGGGCACAGCACCCTTGTGCAGGAACAAGTCGTAGTTGCTGTGCTCCAGGCTGTCGGGATCGTAGCCGAAATAGCTGGTCATCGAGCCATGGGGGTCCAGGTCGACGATGACCACGCGCTTGCCCGCCTCGGCCAGCAACCCGGCTAAAGCGATGGAAGATGTGGTCTTGCCCACACCACCTTTTTGATTGGCGACTGCCCAGACTCTCATTCGGATCGTTCCTCCCGGCCGAAACAGGCTCGACCGAGAAATAGCTCGGTTATAAAGCGGGTGACGGAGAATTGACGGCACTCTGTCTTCCCGGCGACTTGACCGGAGCCGGTGCAGTTTGTGTGCCAGCCCGCTTCAATGCCGCATCTGGAGTTGCCTTGGCGGTACCGGTACCGGTCAGGCTACGACGTACATCGAGGTTGCGCGACACCACCAGCACCACCCGCCGGTTGCGCGCACGCCCCTCGGCCGTGGCGTTGTTGGCGACCGGCTGGAACTCGCCGTAGCCCACCGAGGCCAGGCGACCGGGGTTCACTCCCTGCATCGCCAGCATGCGCACGATGCTCGCCGAACGGGCCGAGGACAGTTCCCAGTTGGTCGGGTACTGCGCGGTACGGATCGGCTGGTCGTCCGTGAAGCCTTCGACATGGATCGGGTTGTCGAAGGGTTTGAGGATCGCCGCGACCTTATCGATGATGTTGAACGCCATGTCACTGGGCATGGCATCGCCGCTGCCGAACAACAGGCTGGAATTGAGCTCGATCTCGACCCACAACTCGTTGCCACGCACGGTCATCTGGTTGGAACTGATCAGGTCGCCGAACGCCGCGCTGATGTCGTCGGCGATGCTTTTCAACGGATCGCTACCACCGGCGATACCGGCATCGACCTGCTCGCTGTCCTTGACCAAGGGTTTGGCCGGCGTGATCGTCTTTGGTCGCTCTTCGCCAATGGGGATAGGCTTGAGGGCACGATCGGAGTCGGTAAATACGCCGATCAACGCCTCGGAAATGACCTTGTACTTGCCTTCATTGACCGACGAAATCGAATACATGACCACAAAAAAGGCAAACAGCAGCGTGATGAAGTCGGCGTAGGAAACGAGCCAGCGTTCATGGTTGACGTGTTCTTCACGGTGTCTGCGACGTGCCATGGTCTTAGTCCATGAAGCCCTGGAGCTTCAACTCAATGGAGCGCGGGTTTTCACCTTCGGCGATCGACAGGATCCCTTCCAGCAGCATTTCGCGATAGCGCGACTGGCGCAACGCGATGGACTTGAGCTTGGCCGCGATGGGCAGCAACACCAGGTTGGCACTCGCCACACCATAGATCGTGGCGACAAACGCCACGGCGATGCCGCTGCCCAGTTGCGATGGATCGGCCAGGTTGCCCATCACGTGGATCAGGCCCATCACCGCACCGATGATGCCAATGGTCGGCGCGTAGCCGCCCATGCTTTCGAATACCTTGGCCGCTTCGATGTCGCGGCTTTCCTGGGTGTAGAAATCCACTTCCAGGATGCTGCGGATGGCTTCCGGCTCGGCGCCGTCCACCAGCAATTGCAGGCCTTTGCGCGAGTAGCTGTCAGGTTCGGCATCGGCCACCCCTTCCAGGCCCAGCAAACCTTCCTTGCGAGCGGTCAGGCTCCAGTTCACCACGCGATCGATACCACCGGCCAGGTCGACACGGGGCGGGAACAGAATCCAGATCAGCACTTGCATGGCGCGCTTGAAAGCGCTCATGGGCGACTGCAACAACGCCGCGCCGATGGTGCCACCGAGCACGATCAACGCCGCTGGGCCGTTGGCCAGCGCGCCCAGATGACCGCCTTCCAGATAATTGCCGCCAATGATGGCGACGAACGCCATGATGATGCCGATCAGGCTGAGCACATCCATTACAGGCAGGCCTCGACCAGGTGTCTACCAATGTCGTCCAAGCTGTACACCGCGTCGGCAAGATCGGCCTTTACGATGGCCATCGGCATGCCGTAGATCACGCAGCTGGCTTCGTCCTGGGCCCAGATCGCGCTGCCGCCCTGCTTGAGCAGGCGCGCGCCTTCGCGACCGTCGGCGCCCATGCCGGTGAGCACCACCGCCAGAACTTTGTCACCGTAGGACTTGGCCGCGGAACCGAAGGTGATGTCCACGCAGGGCTTGTAGTTCAGACGCTCGTCACCGGGCAGGATTTTCACCGCGCCGCGGCCATCGATCATCATCTGCTTGCCACCCGGTGCCAGCAACGCCAGGCCTGGACGCAGGATGTCGCCATCCTCGGCTTCCTTGACGCTGACGTTGCACAGCTTGTCCAAGCGCTCGGCAAACGCCTTGGTGAAGGCCGCCGGCATGTGCTGGATCAGCACGATGGGGGCCGGGAAGTTGGCCGGCAACTGGGTCAGGACCCGCTGCAGCGCCACCGGGCCACCCGTGGACGTACCGATAGCGACCAGCTTGTAGGCTTTGCGCTTGGGCGCCGGCGACGACGTACTGGCGGGTGCCGGGCGAGCCGGCGCAGGTGCCGGGGCACTGCGTGCCGGTGCCGGATTGAAGCTGCTCGATGCAGCCGGCGTCGGGCTGGGCGCCGCAACAGGGGCTGGCGCCGATGCGCTGTAGGCACCGACACGGCGATTGCTGCGGGAAATGCTGTGGACCTTTTCGCACAGCAACTGCCGGACTTTGTCTGGGTTGCGCGAAATGTCTTCGAAATTTTTCGGCAGGAAATCCACCGCCCCGGCGTCCAGCGCATCGAGGGTCACCCGGGCGCCTTCATGGGTCAGGGACGAGAACATCAATACCGGGGTCGGGCAGCGCTGCATGATATGCCGCACGGCCGTGATGCCGTCCATCATCGGCATCTCGTAGTCCATGGTGATCACGTCCGGCTTGAGTGCCAGGGCCTGATCGATCGCCTCTTTGCCGTTGGTCGCGGTACCGACGACCTGAATACTCGCGTCCGCCGAAAGAATTTCCGAGACGCGGCGGCGGAAAAACCCCGAATCGTCCACCACCAGGACTTTAACTACCATAAACACTCCGTTAGACGAGGCGCGGCCCTGGGCCACGCCCCTCCAGAATCAAATACGCCGGGCGGCGTAACGCTTGAGCATGCTTGGCACATCGAGAATCAACGCGATGCGGCCGTCGCCGGTGATGGTGGCGCCGGACATGCCCGGGGTGCCCTGGAGCATCTTGCCTAACGGCTTGATGACCACTTCTTCCTGGCCCACCAATTGGTCGACGACGAAGCCGATCCGCTGGGTGCCCACCGAAAGGATCACCACATGGCCCTCGCCCTGCTCCACATGAGCGGCGGAGCTGACCAGCCAGCGCTTGAGGTAGAACAGTGGCAGTGCCTTGTCCCGTACGATCACCACTTCCTGGCCGTCCACCACGTTGGTGCGCGAAAGGTCGAGGTGGAAGATCTCATTGACGTTGACCAGCGGGAAGGCGAATGCCTGGTTGCCCAGCATCACCATCAGGGTCGGCATGATCGCCAGGGTCAACGGGACCTTGATGACAATCTTCGAGCCCTGGCCCTTGGTCGAGTAGATATTGATCGAACCGTTGAGCTGGGAAATCTTGGTTTTCACCACGTCCATGCCCACGCCACGGCCCGACACGTCGGAAATCTCGGTCTTGGTCGAGAAACCCGGGGCGAAGATCAGGTTGTAGCACTCGGTGTCGCTCAGGCGGTCGGCGGCATCCTTGTCCATCACACCGCGTTTCACCGCGATGGAACGCAGCACGTTCGGGTCCATGCCTTTGCCGTCGTCGGAGATCGACAGCAGGATGTGGTCGCCTTCCTGCTCAGCGGCCAGGATCACCTTGCCGCTGCGGACCTTGCCCGAGGCTTCGCGTTCTTCCGGCGACTCGATGCCGTGGTCGACCGCGTTGCGCACCAAGTGGACCAGCGGGTCGGCCAGGGCCTCGACAAGGTTCTTGTCGAGGTCGGTCTCTTCACCCACCAGTTCCAGGTTGATTTCTTTCTTGAGCTGGCGAGCCAGGTCGCGAACCAGGCGCGGGAAGCGCCCGAAGACTTTCTTGATCGGCTGCATCCGGGTCTTCATGACCGCGGTCTGCAGGTCTGCCGTGACCACGTCGAGGTTCGACACGGCCTTGGACATGGCTTCATCCTGACTGTTGAGGCCCAGGCGCACCAGACGGTTACGCACCAGCACCAGTTCGCCGACCATGTTCATGATCTCGTCCAGGCGTGCGGTATCGACCCGAACGGTGGTCTCGGCTTCGCTGGCCGGTTTGTCCGCTGGCGCAGCCGCCGCAGCACGGGCTGGCGCCGGAGCAGCAGCGGCAGCCTTGGCGGGCTCGGCCTTCGGTTCCGGTGCCTTGGCAGCGGGTTTGGGCGCAGCCTTGGCCGCCGGTGCGGCCGCAGTGGCAGCGGCAGTAGGCGCAGCAGGCGCAGCGGAAGCGGTACCGACTTCGCTGAACTTGCCCTTGCCGTGCAGCTCATCGAGCAGTGATTCGAATTCGTGATCGCTGATCAGGTCGCTGCCCGCGGCAGCGGCGGCGGGCTTGGCCGGCGTCGGCACCGAAGCGATGGCTGAATCCAGCGCGTCAACGGCAAACGTGCCCTTGCCGTGCAACTGATCAAGCAAGGCTTCGAATTCGTCGTCAGTGATGTCGGAGCTGTCGCCCGCGGCTTTCGGCGCGGCCGGGGCCGCCGGCGGGACCACGGCATCAGGCGCGAACTGGCCCTTGCCATGGAGCTGGTCGAGCAGTGATTCGAACTCGGCATCGGTGATTTCATCGCTGGCAGCCCCATCGACAGCCGGCGCAGCAGGTGCAGCCGGAGCGACCGGCGCCTCGGCCTGGGCCTTGACGGTATTCAGGGAGTCCAGCAGTTGTTCGAATTCGTTATCGGTGATGTCGCCCGATTCCTCGGCGACCGGTTCTTCAACCACGGCCTCGGCAACCGGAGTCGCTTCGTCAGCCGATTGCGGCTCGGCCAGACGCGACAGCGCAGCGAGCAGCTCGGGGGTGGCAGCGGTGATCGGCGAGCGCTCACGCACTTCGCTGAACATGCTGTTGACCGCATCCAGCGCTTCGAGCACCACGTCCATCAGTTCCGAATCAACGCGACGCTCACCCTTGCGCAGGATGTCGAACACGTTTTCGGCAATGTGACAGCACTCCACCAGCTCGTTGAGCTGGAGGAAGCCGGCGCCTCCTTTTACAGTGTGGAAACCGCGAAAAATTGCATTGAGCAGATCCGCATCATCTGGTCGGCTTTCCAGCTCGACCAGTTGCTCGGACAGTTGCTCTAGAATCTCGCCGGCCTCAACCAGGAAATCCTGAAGGATCTCTTCATCGGCGCCGAAGCTCATTAATGGCTGCTCCTAAAATAGGGCTAAATCAAAATCCAAGGCTGGACAGCAAATCGTCCACATCGTCCTGACCGGACATAACGTCTTCTCTTTTATCGGCATGAATCTGCGGACCTTCACCCTGAGAGAGATGTTTTTGTGGATCTTTTTCAGCGAGCATCGCTTCACGGTCGTGTTCGATGCCGGCAAAGCGGTCGACCTGGCTGGCCATCAACACCAATTTGAGCAGGTTGCTTTCCACTTCGGTGACCAATTGGGTCACCCGCTTGATCACCTGGCCGGTCAGGTCCTGATAGTCCTGGGCCAGCAGAATATCGTTGAGGTTGCTGGCCACCGCGCGGTTCTCGGTGCTGCTGCGCGTCAGGAAACCGTCGACTCGACGGGCCAGCTCCCGAAACTCTTCGGCACCGACTTCGCGCCGCATGAACCGCCCCCAGTCGGTGCTCAAGGCCTGGGCTTCTTCGCTCAGGCCATTGACCAGCGGCGTTGCGCTTTCCACCAGGTCCATGGTGCGGTTGGCCGCAGCCTCGGTCAGCTTGACCACATAACCCAGACGCTCGGTGGCGTCGGTGATCTGCGAGACTTCTTCGGCCTGCGGCATATTCGGGTCGATCTGGAAATTGACAATCGCGCTGTGCAATTCACGCGTGAGCTTGCCCACCTCCTGATACAGACCGCGGTCACGGGTCTGGTTGAGCTCATGGATCATTTGAACCGCATCGCCAAAGCGACCTTTTTCAAGGCTGTCGACCAGTTCGCGGGCATGTTTTTTCAGGGTCGATTCGAAATCGCCCATTGAAGATTCGTTATCCATAGCTCCCCCGTGGCGCCGTTAACCGATGCGTTCAAAGATTTTTTCAATCTTCTCTTTCAACGCCTGGGCCGTGAAGGGTTTGACCACATAGCCGTTCACACCGGCCTGGGCCGCTTCGATGATCTGCTCGCGCTTGGCTTCGGCAGTGACCATCAGCACCGGAAGATGCTTGAGTTTTTCGTCGGCACGCACCTGACGCAACAGGTCGATACCGGTCATGCCCGGCATGTTCCAGTCGGTGACCAGAAAATCGAAGTTGCCACTGTGCAACATCGGGAGCGCAGTGGTCCCGTCATCTGCTTCGGCCGTGTTGGTGAACCCAAGGTCACGCAACAGGTTTTTTATGATCCGCCGCATCGTTGAGAAGTCATCAACGATGAGGATTTTCATGTTCTTGTCCAATTCGACCTCCAAGCAGTCTTAAACGCGCCCAGCACCTGGACGCGCCATTTCAATCAATCCGGCACAACACTCGACGACGGTTTGGAGCACAACGGATGGAGACTGGCGCAGCACCTGCCAGGCCAGCCTCGTTCGCAGTGTCCCCACACTGCCTGTCAACGCGCTCGCCACTCCCCCAAACGCCCCCGCAAACGGGCCGCGCACTGGCTGTGTAACTGGCTGACCCGCGATTCGCTGACCCCCAGGACCTCACCGATTTCCTTGAGGTTCAGCTCTTCGTCGTAGTACAGCGCCAAGACCAGTCGCTCACGCTCCGGCAAATTGGCAATCGCATCCGCCAGCGCACTCTGGAAACGCTCATCTTCCAGGTCACGCGACGGCTCCATGTGAGCACTCGCGTTATCCTCGTGCAGCCCTTCGTGTTCGCCGTCCTGCAACAGGTCGTCGAAACTGAACAGGCGGCTGCCCAAGGTATCGTTCAAAATCCCGTAATAATCGTCGAGACTCAACTGGAGTTCGGCCGCAACCTCGTGATCTTTAGCGTCACGCCCGGTTTTAGCTTCAATTGCACGAATTGCATCACTGACCATGCGGGTATTGCGGTGTACCGAACGCGGCGCCCAATCGCCCTTGCGGACTTCATCGAGCATGGCGCCGCGAATGCGAATACCGGCATACGTCTCGAAACTCGCGCCCTTGCTCGCGTCGTATTTGTTCGACACTTCGAGCAGGCCGATCATGCCCGCCTGGATCAAGTCTTCGACCTGGACACTGGCCGGCAAGCGCGCCAGCAAGTGATAGGCGATACGCTTGACCAGTGGCGCGTAACGCTCGATCAATTCGTATTGGGCGTCCCGTGCCGATTTTTTGTAGAGATGGTTGTAACCGCTGGCTGTCATAGCACGGGCCCTGCTGTTTGTTGCACAAGACGCTCGACGAAAAATTCCAGATGCCCGCGTGGGTTGGCCGGCAGTGGCCAGGTATCGACCTTCTGGGCGATCGCCTTGAACGCCAGCGCGCATTTGGAACGTGGAAAGGCTTCATAAACGGCACGTTGCTTCTGGACAGCCTTGCGTACGCTTTCGTCGTAAGGCACTGCGCCGACGTATTGTAGGGCGACGTCCAGGAAGCGATCCGTGACCTTTGTCAACTTGGCGAACAGGTTGCGTCCTTCCTGCGGGCTCTGGGCCATGTTGGCCAGGACGCGGAAGCGGTTCATGCCATAGTCGCGGTTAAGCAACTTGATCAGGGCATAGGCGTCAGTGATGGACGTCGGTTCGTCGCAGACCACCAGCAGCACTTCCTGGGCGGCGCGCACGAAACTGACGACCGAGTCACCGATACCGGCTGCGGTGTCGATCACCAGCACATCGAGATTGTCGCCGATGTCGCTGAAAGCCTGGATCAGGCCGGCGTGCTGGGCCGGGGTCAGGTGAACCATGCTCTGGGTGCCTGAGGCAGCCGGCACGATGCGAATGCCGCCCGGCCCCTGCAACAACACGTCGCGCAGCTCACAGCGCCCTTCAATCACGTCCGCCAGCGTGCGTTTGGGTGTAAGCCCCAACAACACGTCGACGTTCGCCAGGCCCAGGTCGGCGTCCAGCAGCATGACCCGTCGGCCAAGCTCTGCCAGAGCCAGGGACAAGTTCACTGACACGTTAGTCTTCCCGACGCCACCTTTGCCGCCGGTCACCGCGATCACCTGTACGGGATGCATGCTGCCCATGTTCGTTCTTTACCTTGTCTTACTTAGACGGAGGCCACATTACTGGCTGCGCGTTCACATACGGAACAATGCATGGCAGACCATCGATGTAGGTACAAAAAATATTCATGATTACCTCAGCCGACCTGCTTGGTCGGGCTGTGGTAGATATCAGCGAACATATCAGCCATGGCTTCTTCGCTGGGTTCTTCCTGCATTTGCACACTCACGGCACGACTGACCAGTTGATGACGGCGCGGCAGATGCAAATCATCCGGGATCCGCGGCCCGTCGGTCAGGTAGGCCACCGGTAGTTCATGACCGATCGCCAGGCTCAACACCTCGCCCAGGCTTGCCGTTTCGTCCAGCTTAGTCAGGATGCAGCCGGCCAGCCCGCAGCGTTTGTAGCTGTGGTATGCGGCGGTTAGAACCTGTTTCTGGCTGGTGGTTGCCAACACGAGATAATTTTTTGACTTGATACCGCGTCCAGCCAGGCTTTCGAGCTGCATGCGCAGGGCTGGATCGCTGGCTTGCAGGCCTGCGGTATCGATCAGCACGACGCGTTTGCGCAGCAGCGGCTCCAGTGCCTGGGCCAGGGACTGGCCCGGATCCACATGGGTCACCGACACATTGAGGATCCGGCCGAGGGTCTTGAGTTGCTCCTGGGCACCGATACGGAAACTGTCCATGCTCACCAGGGCAATGCTCTGGGCACCGTACTTGAGTACGTAACGGGCGGCGAGCTTGGCCAGGGTGGTGGTCTTGCCCATGCCGGCAGGGCCGACCATGGCAATCACTCCACCCTCTTCCAGCGGCTCGACTTCCGGGGTCGCAATCATCCGCGCCAGGTGGGCCAGCAACATGCGCCAGGCCTGGCGAGGCTCTTCGATGCCATTGATCAGCGCCAGCAGGTCCCGGGACAACGGGCCGGACAGGCCGATGCGTTGCAGGCGACGCCACAGGTTGGCCTGGGCTGGACGGCTGCCTTGCAGCTGGTTCCAGGCCAGGGAGCCGAGCTGGACTTCCATCAGCTCGCGCAGGCTGTTGAGTTCAAAGCGCATCGAGTCCAGGGCACGCGGATCGACACCTCGGGCAGGCGCTGCTGGCGCCGGCTCAGGACGACGCGGTTCGGCGTGGGCCTGCTCGATCAGCGGTTCGGCAGCGGTCAACGGCAGGCCGGCCGTCAGCGGCTGACCGGCGAACAATTGACGATTGGTGCCCGCCGCGCCCTCGCCTTCGCTGCCGCGCAGGCTCAGTTCGGCCTGGGCGCTGGCAATACGCGATTGGGTCTTGCGCAGTTCGTCTTCGAGTTCCATGTTCGGAGCCCGTGGAGCCAGCGCCGACAATTTGTAATCCAGAGCGGCCGTCAGCTCGACACCGCCAGCGATCCGGCGATTACCGATGATGGCTGCTTCAGCGCCCAGCTCGTCACGAACCAGCTTCATGGCCTGACGCATATCGGCGGCGAAAAAACGCTTCACTTGCATAAACCACTACCTCAGCCGTTGGGCCCTACTGTCGCAACGATGGTCACTTGCTTGTTGTCCGGTATTTCCTGGTACGCCAGCACATGCAGCCCCGGGACCGCGAGGCGCCCGAATCGCGAGAGCATCGCGCGAATCGGACCGGCCACCAGCAGGATCACCGGTTGGCCTTGCATCTCTTGCCGCTGGGCTGCTTCGATCAGCGAACGCTGCAGCTTCTCAGCCATGCTTGGCTCCAGCAAGACACCCTCTTCCGAGCCTTGTCCTGCCTTCTGCAGACTATTGAGCAATATCTGTTCCAACCTTGGTTCCAAGGTGATCACAGGCAGCTCAGACTCAGTCCCTACAATGCTTTGGACGATTGCGCGGGACACGCCGACCCGAACCGCAGCCACCAGGGCGGCGGTATCTTGACTCTTGGAGGCGTTGTTGGCGATAGCCTCGGCAATACTGCGTATGTCGCGCACGGGCACCTGTTCGGCCAACAGTGCCTGCAGCACCTTGAGCAACTGCGACAACGAAACCACACCCGGCACCAGCTCTTCAGCCAGCTTCGGCGAGCCTTTGGCCAGTACTTGCAGCAGTTGCTGGACTTCTTCGTGGCCGATCAGCTCGCTGGAGTGCTTGTACAAAATCTGGTTCAAGTGGGTTGCCACCACCGTACTGGCGTCCACCACGGTATAGCCGAGGGACTGCGCCTGGGCCCGCTGGCTGATTTCGATCCACACCGCTTCCAGGCCGAAAGCCGGATCCTTGGCGGTGATGCCGTTGAGGCTGCCGTAGACCTGTCCGGGGTTGATCGCCAATTCGCGGTCGGGGTAGATCTCCGCTTCGGCCAGGATCACCCCCATCAAAGTCAGGCGGTAGGCACTGGGCGCCAGGTCGAGGTTGTCGCGGATATGCACGGTGGGCATCAGGAAGCCCAGGTCCTGGGAGAGCTTCTTGCGCACCCCCTTGATCCGCGCCAGCAACTGCCCCCCCTGGTTGCGGTCGACCAATGGAATCAGGCGATAACCGACTTCCAGGCCGATCATGTCGATTGGCGTCACGTCATCCCAGCCCAGCTCCTTGGTTTCCATGGCGCGGGCCGGCGACGGCAGCAGTTCCTGCTGGCGCTTGACCTCTTGCAGGGCCTGGACTTTCTGCACGTTCTGTTTCTTCCAGAACAGATAGGCGGCGCCGCCAGCCAGGGCGGCCATGCTCAGGAAGGAAAAGTGCGGCATGCCCGGCACCAGGCCCATCACCGCCATCAGGCCGGCGGCAACCGCCAGGGCCTTGGGCGAGGCGAACATTTGCCGGCCGATCTGCTTGCCCATGTCTTCGGAGCCCGAAGCACGGGTCACCATGATCGCGGCAGCTGTGGATAACAACAGTGATGGCAATTGCGCCACCAAACCGTCACCGATGGTCAACAAGGCGTAGACCTTGCCAGCGTCGCCGAACGTCATGTTGTGCTGGAAGATGCCGACGGCCATGCCGCCGATCAGGTTGATGAACAGAATCAGCAAACCGGCGATGGCGTCACCGCGTACGAATTTGCTGGCACCGTCCATGGAACCGTAGAATTCGGCTTCCTGGGCGACTTCAAGACGACGCAGCTTGGCCTGGCTCTGATCGATCAGGCCGGCGTTGAGGTCGGCGTCGATCGCCATCTGCTTGCCCGGCATTGCATCGAGGGTGAAACGCGCGCTCACCTCGGAAATCCGCCCGGCGCCCTTGGTTACCACAACGAAGTTGATGATCATCAAGATGGCGAAGACCACGATACCAACCACGTAGTTACCGCCGATCACCACCTCACCGAAGGCCTGGATCACCTTGCCAGCGGCCGCATGCCCATCATGACCGTGGATCATCACGACCCGGGTGGACGCCACGTTCAGCGCCAGACGCATGAGCGTCGCCACCAGCAGAATGGTCGGGAACACCGCGAAGTCCAGCGGCCGCAGGGCGTATACGCACACCAGCAGCACGACGATCGACAGGGCGATGTTGAACGTGAAGAACACGTCCAGCAGGAACGGCGGCACCGGCAACATCATCATGGCGAGCATGACCATCAGCAACAGCGGCACGCCCAGATTGCCCCGGCTGAGGTCTGCTACGTTGTTGCGTGCGGTGCTGAGTAACTGAGAGCGATCCACCAATATTCCCCGTTCCTGTGAAGCAAACTTTTGACGCCCGGAGGGGGCGCAGACGGGGTATTGCAAGAAGCCTTCCAACTTTTGTCGGAGCTGCCGAAGGCTGCGATCTTTCACCTCGCAGTCGAGATATCAAGATCAAGAGATCGCCGCCTTCGGCAGTTCCTACGAATCGCGGCGCAAATCCGGCGGGATTGGCAGATCCTTGAGCGGCTCGGGGCGCTTGCCCTTGCCGGCGCGGTGCTGGCGGATCTGGTAGACGTAGGCCAGCACCTGGGCCACGGCCAGGTACAGGCCTCCGGGAATTTCCTGGTCGAGTTCAGTGGAGTAGTAGATCGACCGCGCCAGGGCCGGGGATTCGAGCAGCATCACTTCATTGGCCACGGCGATCTCACGGATCTTCAGCGCCAGGAAGTCACTGCCCTTGGCCAGCAACACGGGTGCGTTGCCTTTCTCGGGGTCGTACTTGAGCGCCACGGCATAGTGGGTCGGGTTGGTGATGACCACATCGGCGTCTGGGATCGCTGCCATCATCCGCCGCTGGGACATCTCGCGCTGCAACTGGCGGATCCGCTGCTTGACCTCCGGCTTGCCCTCCTGGTCCTTGTACTCGTCACGTATTTCCTGCTTGGTCATCATCAGCTTCTGCTTGCTCTGATACAGCTGGATCGGCACGTCGATGGCGGCGATCAGGATCAGCCCACAAGCCATCCACAACGAGCTCCAGCCGACCACTTGCACGCTATGGATAATGGCTTGCTCGAGGGGCTCATGGGCGATGCGCAGCAGGTCGTCGATGTCGGCTTGTAAAACCGTTAACGCGACGAAGAGAATCAGGAAGAATTTCCCAAGAGCCTTGAGCAACTCCATCAAGGCATTCGTGGAGAACATCCGCTTAAGGCCGTTGGCCGGGTTCATCCGGCTGAATTTCGGCGCCAGGCTCTTCCCGGCGAACAACCAGCCCCCCAAAGAAATAGGGCCAATGATGGCTGCCAGCAGGAGGAAAATCAGCACCGGCTGTACCGCCAGAATCGCGATTTTGCCTGAATGCAGCAAATACAGACCCATCGCGCCCGGACTGAGCAGCACCTCACGGGGCAGGGAGAAGTTCAGGCGCATGATTTCCAGCAGGTCCAGGGCCAACCCGCCACCATAAATCAGCAACCCGCCCGCCCCGGCCAGCATCACCGCAAGCGTGTTGAGCTCCTTGGATCGGGCAATCTCACCCTTCTCCCGGGACTCGCGCTTGCGCTTTTCCGTGGGGTCTTCTGTCTTGTCCTGACCACTCTCGCTCTCGGCCATGGTTCAGCGTGCCTGTGCCATGTCGCGTAAAAGCTGCAAGGCCTGAGTGGCCAGCGGCTGATACTGGTTGAGGATATCCCCCAGGCTGACCCAGAAAATCACCATGCCCAGCACGAGGGTCAGCGGGAAACCAATGGAGAAAATATTCAATTGCGGTGCCGCACGGGTCATCACGCCAAACGCGATGTTAACCACCAGCAACGCGGTGATCGCAGGCAATACCAGCACCATCGCCGCACCCAGGACCCAGCCGAGCTTGCCGGCGATTTCCCAGAAATGATTGACCAGCATCGCACTGCCCACCGGCAGGGTGGTAAAGCTCTCGGTCAATACCTCGAACACCACCAGATGCCCGTTCATGGCAAGAAACAACAGCGTTACCAGCATCGTCAGGAACTGACCGATCACCGCCGTCGTCACGCCATTGGTGGGGTCGACCATGGACGCGAACGCCATGCCCATCTGAATCGAAATGATTTGTCCGGCGACCACGAACGCCTGGAAGAACAGCTGCAGCGAGAACCCCATCAGGGCACCGATGAGAATCTGCTCGGCCACCAGCATCAGCGCGCTGAGGTCCAGGGCATTGACTGGCGGCATCGGTGGCAACCCGGGCACGATGACCACCGTGATGGCCAAGGCGAAATACAGCCGTACACGGGTCGGCACCAGGGTCGTACCGAACACCGGCATGCTCATGAGCACCGCGGCGACGCGAAACAGCGGCAGGATGAACGATGCCACCCACGTACTGATCTGGGTGTCCGTCAGTGCGAGCATCGACATGAGGTCAGCCGATCAACTGCGGAATACTGCCGTACAACTGCAGGATGTATTCCATGAAGGTTTGCACCAGCCAGGGACCGGCGACGATCAGCGTCACCAACATCACCAGCAGGCGCGGCAGGAAGCTCAGGGTTTGCTCGTTGATTTGGGTCGCGGCCTGGAACATTGCCACCAGCAGCCCCACCAGCAGGCTGGGGATCACCAGGATGGCGACCATCATGGTCGTCAGCCAGAGCGCTTCACGGAACAGGTCTACCGCTACTTCAGGCGTCATATCGTCCTACCCGCACAAAAGGCCTAAACACCGCCGAAACTGCCCGCCAGGGTACCGATGATCAGCGCCCAGCCATCCACCAGCACAAACAGCATGATCTTGAATGGCAGGGAAATGATCAGCGGCGAGAGCATCATCATGCCCATGGCCATCAGGATACTGGCGACCACCAGGTCAATGATCAGGAACGGGATGAAAATCATGAAGCCGATCTGGAACGCGGTCTTGAGCTCGGACGTCACGAACGCTGGCACCAGGATGGTCAGCGGCGCCTGATCGGCACTGGGGATATCGGTGCGCTTGGACAGGCGCATGAACAGTTCCAGGTCGCTGCTGCGAGTCTGGGCCAGCATGAAATCCTTGATCGGCACTTCAGCCTTGGCCACGGCATCCTGGGCGGTGATTTTTTCTGCCAGGTAAGGTTGCAGCGCATCCTGGTTCACCCGGTCGAACACTGGCGCCATGATGAACATGGTCAGGAACAGCGCCATGCCGGTGAGAATCTGGTTCGAGGGCGTCTGTTGCAGGCCCAGGGCCTGGCGCAGGATCGAAAAGACAATGATGATCCGAGTGAAGCTGGTCATCAGCATGACGAACGCCGGGATGAAACTCAGCGCGGTCATGATCAGCAGGATCTGCAGGCTGACCGAGTATTCCTGGGCCCCTTCGGCGTTGGTTCCGAGGGTGATCGCCGGGATCGAGAGCGGATCGGCGGCGAACGCCAACGGTGCGGCCAGCATCAGGGCCAATGCCAACAGAATGCGCAACGGCATTACTTTTTATCCTTCTGGTCTTTGCCCAACAGTTCCATGAGGCGCTGGGCAAATTCGGGGCTGGCCGGCTCGGTGGAGGGCACCTGCACCGGCTCCTTGAGCACGTGCAAGGCGGTGATGGTGCCGGGGCTCAAGCCCAGCAGGATCTGCTCGTTACCGACCTGCACCAGCACCAGCCGGTCGCGCGGCCCGAGCGCGCGGGAACCGACAATGTCGATGACCTGCCCCTTGCCAGCCGGCCCCGCCTGCTGCACACGCCGCAACAGCCAGGCGAGAAAGAAGATCAAGCCCAGCACCAGCAGCAAGCCGAACACCAATTGCGCCAGTTGCCCGGCGACGCCACTGCCTATCGCCGGCGCAGCGGCGGCCGTGGCAACCGGTTCGGCCGCCAGCACGCTCAATGGCAGCATCGCGGCGACTGCGAAGAAACCTTTCACTCAGCGCAACTTCTTGATGCGTTCGCTCGGACTGATCACGTCCGTCAGGCGAATGCCGAACTTCTCGTTGACCACCACCACTTCGCCATGGGCGATCAAGGTCCCGTTGACCAGCACATCGAGCGGCTCGCCGGCCAGGCGGTCCAGCTCGATCACCGAGCCCTGGTTGAGCTGCAGCAGGTTGCGGATGTTGATGTCGGTGCTGCCCACTTCCATGGAAATGGACACCGGGATATCGAGGATCACGTCCAGGTTCGGGCCATCAAGCGTCACCGGCTCATGACTCTTGGGCACGCTGCCAAATTCTTCCATCTGCAAGCGGCTGGACGCATGGGCGCCAGTGTCAGCCGCCAGCAAGGCGTCGATATCAGCCTGCCCGGCATCGCCGGTTTCTTCCAGGGCCGCAGCCCATTCATCGGCCAGCGCCTGGTCATCCTGGGTATTCATATCGTCAGCCATCATTTGTCCTCGGCGGGCAAAAAATCAGTTAGAAGCAAAAATCCGTTACAAACTTAAGAAGTTCGACACCGCTCAGCGGCGTTCGATCGGCTCGATCACCTGCAACGCCAGGTTGCCTTTGTGAGAGCCCATCTTGACCTTGAAGGCCGGCACGCCATTGGCGCGCATGATCATGTCTTCCGGCATCTCGACGGGGATGATGTCCCCCGGCTGCATGTGCAGGATGTCCCGCAGACGCAGTTGGCGCCGAGCGACCGTCGCGCCGATCGGCACGTCGACATCCAGCACGTCCTGGCGCAGCGCATTGATCCAGCGCTCGTCCTGATCGTCGAGGTCCGATTGGAAACCGGCGTCGAGCATTTCGCGCACCGGCTCGATCATCGAGTACGGCATGGTCACGTGCAGGTCGCCGCCACCGCCATCGAGCTCGATGTGGAAGGTCGAGACCACAATGGCCTCGCTTGGGCCGACGATGTTGGCCATGGCAGGGTTCACTTCCGAGTTGATGTACTCGAAGTTCACTTCCATGATCGCCTGCCAGGCTTCCTTCAAGTCGACGAAGGCCTGCTCCAGCACCATGCGCACCACGCGCAACTCGGTCGGGGTGAATTCCCGCCCTTCGATCTTGGCGTGACGACCGTCGCCACCGAAAAAGTTGTCCACCAGCTTGAACACCAGCTTGGCGTCAAGGATGAACAGCGCGGTGCCGCGCAACGGTTTGATTTTCACCAGGTTGAGGCTGGTGGGTACGTACAGCGAGTGTACGTACTCACCGAACTTCATCACCTGCACGCCACCGACGGCCACGTCGGCCGAACGGCGCAGCATGTTGAACATGCTAATGCGGGTGTAGCGGGCGAAACGTTCGTTGATCATTTCCAGGGTCGGCATGCGTCCGCGAACGATGCGATCCTGGCTGGTCAGGTCGTAGCTTTTGACGCTGCCCGGTTCAGCAGCGTTTTCGGTCTGTACCAGACCGTCGTCGACACCATGCAACAGCGCATCGATTTCGTCCTGGGACAGCAGGTCCTGCACGGCCATGTCGTGTTCCTACTGCAATACGAAGTTAGTGAAGAGCAACTGTTCGATCACCACTTTGCCGAGCTCTTTCTGAGCCACTTCCTGCACGCTGGCTGTGGCTTTCTGACGCAGCATTTCCTGGCCGACCGGAGTGGCCAGGGTGTCGAAATTCTGTCCGGAGAACAGCATCACCAGGTTATTGCGGATCAGTGGCATATGCACCCGCAGCGCTTCCAGGTCAGCCTGGTTGCGGCCCAGCAGGGTAATGCTCACCTGCATGTAGCGTTGACGACCGTTCTGGGTGTAGTTGGCCACGAAGGCCGGCGCCATGGGTTCGAAGATCGCCGGCTGCTTGCCCACTGGCGCTGCTTCCGCCGCCACGGCCGGCTTGCTTTGAGCGCTGTGCATGACATACCAGGTCGCCCCCACGGACACACCAACCGCCAGGAGCAAACCCACCACGATCATGATGATCAGCTTGAGTTTGCCTTTGGTTGCAGGGTCTTTTACAGCTGCTGCTTCACTCTTCGCCATGCCAATAATCCGTCACTAATCGGGGTTTTCACTGTTGCACGGCAAGGCTGGAGCAAGTGTTATGCCAGAAGAGGAAGGACGGCGTCAGATGTAATCTTCAGATGCCATAAACCGATGTGGGAGCGGGCTTGCTCGCGAAGGCGGTGTATCAGTCGACATAATCGTGAACTGACACACCGCCTTCGCGAGCAAGCCCGCTCCCACAAGGGAAAACGTCGCTTGATCAGGCGTAGTAGTCGACCGCGCTGCTGCCAATGACGCTGGTGGTGCTGGCCGCCACTTCCGCGACGCTGGCCGGCAGGTGTTCATCTACCGCATCCACTCGTCCACCCGACGACGTGGTGCGTCCAGCCTGGGCTTGTTGCTGGGCCTGCTGCCCCTGGTTCTGCGAACCACGGGATTGATCAGACACACTGACGTCGACCTGGCCCATGCCCTGCTGGGCGAAACTGTCCCGCAACCGATGCAACTGGCCTTCGAGGGCTTCGCGAACGCCGGAGTGAGCGCTCATGAACGTGACCTGGGTCTGCTGGTCCGGAACCATGTTCACCCGGATATCCAAGCGCCCGAGTTCGGCGGGTTGCAGTTGGATATCGGCCGCCTTCAGATTGACGCTGGACAGGTACATCACCCGGTTGACCACCTCTTCGGTCCAGCCGCTCTGATTCATCGCGATAGGTTGGTTGACCGGCACCGCGTTGGCGGTCTTGGGCGTAGCAGCCTGGGTCAGTGCAGCCAGGCGGTTGGCGAAATCGTCCACGCGAGTGTCACTGGAAGCGGCGCCCAGGTCCTTGAGGCCTTCGCTGATCAAGCCACCGAATGCCTTGTCGCCGCCCTGGCTGCCGGACTCGGTACTGTTCTGGTCGGCCTGCACGGTAAGCATGCTCGCCATGCCGGCGGCGAAGGTCTGCGCCGAAGTCGGCTCACCGTCGGGTGACGCCGGGGCAGCCCCCTTGGGTTGGGCCTGGCTAGCGGCGGAAACATGACCGCCCTGCTCCATCGCCAAGCGCAACGCTGGCAATGCGTCGAGAGGGTCGGCTTGAGGGTCAAAGGCCGGATCGTCTACTGGGGCCGCAGCCTGGGCCGGCGTCGCCAGTGATGCAAGCGGGGCTGCCACCGCGGTGGCTGGCTGAGCTTCAGTCGTGACCACCGCAGGGGCCGGTTCCGCCGGGGCTGTCGCGACCGGCACCGTCATGTCCGGCTGCAGTCCTGGATCAAGGCTCGGATCGACAGGTGCAGCATCCGCCACAGGCGTTTCTGCCGAGTCAGCCTTGTCGTCGCTGCCAGTCTTGTCGTCGGCGCTGGCCGGCTTGTCCGCGGGCAAGGGTTTGCCGCTATCGGCAACCGTCGACTCCGAGGCGGCAGGGGTTTGGTTGCCGGTGTCTTTTTTGACGGTGTCGCTGGAAGCGTTGTCGCGCACCGACTTCATCGCTGGCTCAGGGGCTAGCGCTGCCTTGGCAGGCGCCTGCTTGGCGAAGACTTGAGCGAAGCTGGAGGCTCTATCCCCGAGATCGGGGGCCGCTGCCGGTGAATTGACGGCGGCCTGAGGCTTGGCCCGGACAGAGGCCTGAAGCAGTGTATTGGGGGTAACAGGCATAAATAAAGTCTCCGCTGCACTGGAATCATAGGTACAGTCGAGACTAGGCAATGCAAGGCGCGGGCCAATGTCTGCCCGATCGTCCAATCTCAGCAGTGGAAGCCTTCGCGCTCTTCCCTGCAAAGCTTGCGAACACAAGCAAATTCGCTGTCGATTTCGCTGACCAGTTTCTCGATACCGCCCAATGACGGCTGCTTGGCACGCTGTTCCAGTTCGCCACATAGCTCGGCCAGGCGGATAGCGCCCATGTTGCTGCTGCTGCCCTTGAAGCTGTGAGCCGTGGCGCTGAGTTTTTCAGCGTCGCTTGCCTCATGCAGCACGCGCAAGCGAGCCTCCGAGTCATTGAGAAACGTATCCAGCAATTCCAGATACCCCTCCTCCATGACTTCCTTCAACGTGCTGAGCACGTCGCGGTCCAGATGAATCTCGTTCACTTGTTCGCTCCCTGATCAAGAATGGCCCCCGATTATGCCGGAGCCTCCCAGAAAAACTCCACACGCGCACTACGACCATCGTCTGACCAACTGGCTTGGTGGCTCAATTGACGCACCAGGCTCACGCCGCGTCCCGACAATCGCTCACAGTCCACAGGACGCGCCAGCACCCTGTCGACATCAAAGCCCTCACCACTGTCATCGACCTCTATGACCAGGCGACCACCCTCGCCGCCTGGCGAGACATGCAAGTGCACCCGCACATAGCCGTCGTTGAGCTCATCCAGGCGCGTATTGCGCTCGCGGTAGTAGTGGGCAAAACCCGCCGCATCACGCTTGAGGCTCGAGTCCAGACCCAGCACCCCATGATCCAGGGCATTGGAATACAGCTCCGACATGACGCTGTAAAGGGCGCCACTCTGCGCCCTGAGCCCATGGACCTCCAGTAGCAATTGCAGCAGGTAGGGCATCGGGTTGAAGCGCTTGAGTGTCTGCGCCCGGAACTCGAAGCTCACCGACCAATCCAGCGGGCTGGACTGGCCGCTATCGGAATAGACCGGTGGCGGCGGGTTGAGTTGCGTCGGCGCAACCAGTCGTAACTCGACCATGCTGAAATCATCCCGCGACTCACCGCGAAAATCTCGCAGGGCCTGCTGGATATCTTCAAACAGCAGGTCGGGTTCACGGTTGGCTGCGAACACCTGCTGCAGCCGCTCCACACCAAACAATTGCTCGTCTTCGTTGGTGGTATCGATCACGCCATCGGACAACAGGAACACCCGGTCACCCAGCGACATGGGATGTACTTCGGTGCGGTCATCGAACAATTGAGGGGTGAGCACGCCCAACGGCAGGTGCCGCGCCGGCAATGGCGTACGCACGCCGCTGAGGCTGTCATGCAGGTATCCATCGGGCATGCCGCCGTTCCAGACTTCTACCGTGCAACGCTGGAAGCTCAGGCATAACAACGTCGCGCAGCAGAACATGTCCACGGGCAGGATGCGTTTGAGCTTGGCATTCATCTCTCGCAGGATCTGCGCCAAGCCGTAGCCCTTGGCGGTCATCCCGTAGAACACTTCCGCCAGCGGCATCGCGCCGACCGCCGCTGGCAAACCGTGGCCAGTGAAATCCCCCAGCAAGACGTGCATGTCGCCGGCCGGGTTGAACGCTGCCAACAGCAGATCACCGTTGAACAGGGCATAAGGCGATTGCAAGTAACGGATGTTCGGCGCGCTCAGGCAGCCGGAGTGGGCGATCTTGTCGAACACGGCCTTGGCGACCCGTTGCTCGTTGAGCAGGTAGTCGTGGTGCCGAGCAATCTGGTCGCGCTGCTCCACCACCGTGGCCTGCAACCGACGCAAGCGGTCCATGGCCTTGATCTTGGCCGCCAGGATCACTTGGTTGTAAGGCTTGGCCAGGAAATCGTCGCCGCCCGCTTCCACGCAACGGGCCAGGGCTTCGCCCTCAGTCAACGAGGTGAGGAAAATGATCGGGACCAACTGGTCCCCGGCCAACTGCTTGATTTTCTGCGCGGCTTCGAAGCCGTCCATCACCGGCATCATCGCGTCCATCAGCACCAGGTGCGGACGTTGCTCCAGATAGACGTCGACCGCTTCGGCGCCATCGGCCGCAGTAAGCACATGATGCCCCTGGCGGCGGACAATGGTCGACAACAGCAGTCGATCAGCGGCACTGTCTTCGGCAATCAGGACCGTCAGCGACTCCGACGACGATTGCATGGCGATCAACTGATGTCGAACAGCTTGTCGAAATTGGAGATCGCGAGGATTTTCTTGACGTCACTGCTGCTGTTGACGACCCGGATATCTGACGCGTCGCCACCGGCATGGTCACGCAACAGCAGGAGCATGCCCAAGGCGGAACTATCGAGATAAGTGGCTTCTTTCAAATCCACCACGATGGAGTCGGGTTTCTTGTTGAGCCGTTCATAGGACTCGCGAAACTCCTGATGCCGTCCGAAATCGAATCGACCTTTGATCGAGATCGTCAGCTTATGCCCATCGGGGGATACTTCGGTAACAACTGACATGATCGGCTTCCTTGTCATGGACATACGTGTACAAGGTGTAGCATCTGGTAAAGGTCTGAGCAAGGTATTGCCTCATTCATCCGACAGAATCCAGGCTTCACATCAATAGGGATTCTGACGTGGCAGGCGTTGGGACAATTCATCGAGCAGTTTCTGTTCGCGCCTGTCTTCCAGTTGCCGAGCCTCATCAATATAACGCTGCACCAGTTTGCGCAGCCCTTCGACCCGGGCAAATGCCTCTTGCCAGCTCTGGCGGGCCTTCTCCAGGTTGTTCTGGTGCCAGACCAGGCTCTGGCGCTGCTGGTCGATAGCGGTACCCAACTGCGCAAGGAATCCTTGGTAACCCAACAACCACTGTCCGGAAACCCCGTGGGCGCCACGGGCGATCCACTGCTCCTGGTATTCGAGCCGAAAGTTTTCGAGATCGGCCAGTTTGCTTTCGGCGACTTTGACCTGGCCCTGGAAATACGCCAGTCGCTGGACGGCGGTCTTCTCGGCCTTTTCGGCCATGTCCACCACTGGCGCCAGGCGCGCCGCACGACTCGTGGCCATGGCCGGTTACGTGCCTGAGACCGGGGCGAAAATAGTCTGCAAGTGCGCTTCGCTGGCGCCCATGCCGATGTTGTCGTTCAGGCTCTGGCGCAGGTAGACGGCCATGGCGGGGTAAAGGTTGATAGCGGTGTCGGTCTCGCGGTCACCGCCAGGGACATAGGCGCCGACGCTGATCAGGTCGCGGCTTTGCTGGTAGCGCGACCAGTACTGCTTGAACTGCTGGGCCCGCTTCATGTGCTCGGCACTGATCACCGACGGCATGACCCGACTGATGGACGCCTCGATGTCGATGGCCGGGTAATGCCCTTCCTCGGCCAGGCGCCTGGACAGCACGATGTGCCCGTCGAGTACACCCCGGGCCGAGTCGGCGATGGGGTCCTGTTGGTCATCGCCTTCGGACAGCACGGTATAGAACGCGGTGATCGAACCACCGCCCTTTTCCGCGTTGCCGGCGCGCTCCACCAGTTTCGGCAACTTGGCGAATACCGAAGGCGGATAACCCTTGGTGGCCGGCGGCTCGCCGATGGCCAGGGCAATTTCCCGCTGGGCCTGGGCGAAACGGGTCAGCGAATCCATCAGCAACAGGACGTTCTTGCCCTTGTCGCGGAAGTACTCGGCAATGCGCGTGCAGTACATCGCTGCCCGCAGGCGCATCAATGGCGCATCGTCCGCAGGGGACGCCACCACGACCGAACGCTTAAGTCCTTCCTCACCGAGAATGTGCTCGATGAATTCCTTGACCTCGCGCCCCCGCTCGCCGATCAGCCCCACCACGATGATGTCGGCTTCGGTGAAGCGGGTCATCATGCCCAGCAGCACACTCTTGCCCACCCCAGTACCGGCAAACAGGCCCAGGCGCTGGCCGCGTCCGACCGTCAATAAACCGTTGATGCAGCGGATACCCACGTCCAACGGTACGCTGATGGGGTCGCGCTTGAGGGGGTTGATCGTCGGGCCGTCCATCGGCACCCAGTCTTCAGCCTTCATGCCGCCCTTGCCGTCCAGGGCCCGCCCGGCCCCGTCCAGAACGCGTCCGAGCATGCCCATGCCCATGGGCAGCCGACCGGTGTCAGCCAGGGGCACCACGCGCGCTCCCGGGGCAATGCCTGCAACGCTGCCCACTGGCATCAAGAAGACCTTGCTGCCGGAGAAGCCCATGACTTCGGCTTCGACCTGCACCGGGTGATAGCTGTCGTCGTTGATCACCATGCAGCGACTGCCCATGGCGGCACGCAGGCCTTCGGCTTCGAGGGTCAGGCCGACCATGCGCAACAGACGGCCTTCCAGGATCGGTTGGCCGGCCAGCTCGCTGGCCTCGGCGTAGCTGCCCAGGCGCTTGCCGAAGCTGGTTCGCTCAAGGCGCATCGCGACTGTCCAGCGCAGAAGCATCCAATTCAGGCACATCCAACCCAGCATCCAACCCTGCATCGGCCGGCGCTGCATCAGCACCCACCAGGGGTTCGTCCGGTAACTCCAGGCTCAGGTCGGGAGCGGCCGGGTGCAGGGCCTGTTCGTGCAACTGGTCGAACAATTTGGCCATGATCTGGCTGATGCGGGTTTCAACGGTGGCGTCGATGCGGCTGTGCTCGGTTTCCACACGGCAGCCGCCGGGCAGCAGCGAAGCGTCCTCGACGATGCGCCAGGTTTCCTCATGGCGCTCGCGCAGGGCCTTGACCAGCTCGAAGTCCTGGGGATTGATGTACAGCCGCACGTTACCCACGCCCAATGGCAACAACTTGAGCGCCTCGCGCATGACATGTTCGATCTGAGTCGAATCGATGGCCAGTTCGCGCTGGATCACTTGCCGGGCGATGTGCTGCACCAGCCCCAGCAGGGACTTCTCGATCTGGGTGTCCTGCTCGGCGATGGGATCGAACAGGTTGAGCATCAGCGATTCCAGCGCACGGAGCTTGGCCGTCAGCGCCACATCGGCTTCCTGACGGACCTTGAGCGTGGTGCTGTGGAAACCTTCCTTTTCACCCACGGCAAAGCCTTCGTTATAGGCTTCCTGGCGAATGCTCTCGACTTCCTCGAGGGTCAGCGGCTGGACTTCTTCCAGCGGCACTTCCTCCGGTTCCGGGAGCTCTTCCACCGGTTCGGGCTCAGGCTCGGGAACATGGGGGTCGAAGCTGGGCAGCGACCAGACGTCGAAACCACCGACGTCGCGGGCGCGGATCAGGTCGCTGGGTGCTTCATCACTCTTGGCAGACATAACGACCTTAGATCATCTCTTCGCCGCCCTTGCCACCGAGAACGATCTCCCCGGCTTCGGCCATGCGGCGGGCGATGGTGAGGATTTCCTTCTGTGCAGTTTCCACGTCGCTGACGCGTACCGGGCCCTTGGCCTCGAGATCGTCGCGCAACAGTTCGGCCGCCCGCTTGGACATGTTCTTGAAGATCTTTTCCTTGACGCCTTCGTCCGACCCCTTGAGGGCCAGTACCAGCACGTCGGACGACACTTCGCGCAACAGCGCCTGGATGCCACGATCGTCGACATCGGACAGGTTGTTGAACACGAACATAAGGTCTTCGATCTGACCGGACAGGTCTTCGTCGAACTCGCGGATCGAGTCCATCAACTGACCTTCGATCGAGCTGTCGAGGAAGTTCATGATGTCCGCCGCGCGCTTGATGCCACCCAAGGTGGTGCGCGAGGCATTGGAGTTGCCCGAGAACTGCTTCTCGAGAATCTGGTTCAATTCTTTCAGGGCCGCCGGCTGCACGGTGTTGAGCGAAGACACCCGCAGGATGATGTCCAGGCGCACCTTGTGGTCGAAGTTGCCCAACACTTCACCGGCCTGGTCCGGGTCGAGGTAAGCCACCACGATCGCCTGGATCTGCGGGTGCTCGTAGCGAATCACGTCGGCAACGGCCCGCGGTTCCATCCACTTGAGGCTGTCCAGGCCGCTGGTGTTGCCGCCCAGCAGGATCCGGTCGATGAGGCCGTTGGCCTTGTCCTCACCCAGTGCCTGGGTGAGCATCTTGCGCACGTAGTCGTCGGAGCCGACGCCCAGGCTGGTCTGATCGCCGACGATGTCGACGAACTCACTCATCACCTGCTCGACCTGCTCACGGTGCACGTTGCCCATTTGTGCCATGGCCACGCCCACACGCTGGACCTCCTTGGGCCCCATGTGGCGCAGCACTTGGGCAGCGTCGGTCGAACCCAGGGACAGCAGCAGGATCGCAGCTTTGTCGACCCGGGACAATTTGGCAACAGCGGCTCGATTATCACTCATCTGCGTTAATCCACTCTTTCACGACCTGGGCCACACGACCCGGATCTTCTGCCACCAGACTCTTGATGGCGTTCAACTGAGCGTCATAGCCTTCGCTCGGGCTTGGCAGCAGAATACTCTGCGGCCCGCCGAGGCTGACGCGATCGTTGGCCAATTCGCCATCCAGGCCGCCCATGCCTCCCAGCTCGACATCACCCAAGCCTGCCAATTGCTTGCTCTTGCCGCCACCGGTGATGTTGTTGAGCACCGGGCGCAGCACGCCAAACACCAGCACCAGGATAAACAGCACACCCAGTACTTGCTTGACCACATCCCAGAACCAGGGTTGCGAATAAAACGGAATATCGGCGACCACTTCACCGCGCTCTTGGGAGAACGGCACGTTGATCACGCTGACGCTGTCGCCGCGGCTGGCGTCGAAACCGACGGCGTCCTGCACCAGGCGAGTAAAGCGCGCCAATTCGTCGGCGCTCCATGGTGCACGACTGGTTTCGCCGTTGGCCGGGTTGATCTTGACCTGATCGTCCACCACCACGGCGACCGACAGGCGATTCAAACGACCCTGTTGTTGCTTGGTGTGGCTGATGGAACGATCAAGCTCGAAGTTCTTGGTCGACTGCTGACGCTTGTCGGCCGGGTACGGCGCCAGCATCGGCTGGCCGGTGGCCGGGTCCATGATCTGCTGGCCATTGGCATCGATCAGCGGCTGGCCTGGCTGCACCATGCCGGCGGCCGCCGTGGCGCCACCGGTGGTCTGCGGTGCGCTGGCTGGCGACGGCGGCTGGTTGCTCAGGGCACCCGGTACGCCTTGCGGGCCATTGCTGGCGGTACGTTGTTCATTGACCGACTGCTCGCTACGCAGTGCCGGCTGGTCGGGGTTGAACTGCTCGGAAGTGGACTCGACGGCACTGAAGTCGACATCGGCCGACACTTCGGCCTTGTAGCGATCGTTACCCAGGATCGGTTGCAGGATGTTGTGCACCCGCTGGGTCAGCATGCTTTCCATGCGACGGCTGTAATCGAATTGCTTGCCGGCCATGGTCAGCGCGGAGTTTTCCGCCTGATCGGACAACAGGTTGCCTTTCTGGTCGACCACTGTGATCTGCGATTTGCTCAGCTCAGGTACGCTGGTCGCCACCAGATTGACGATGGCAACGACCTGGCCTGGCTCCAGGGAGCGGCCCGAATACAGCTCGACCAATACCGAAGCGCTGGGCTTGCGCTCATCGCGCACAAACACCGAGCTTTTCGGAATCGCCAGGTGCACGCGGGCGCCCTTGACGTTGTTCAGGCTGGAAATGGTTCGCGCCAGCTCACCTTCCAGGCCGCGACGATAACGGGTCGCTTCCATGAACTGGCTGGTACCCAGGCCCTGGTCCTTGTCGAGGATCTCGAAACCGATGTTGCCATCGGTAGGTGTCACGCCAGCTGCGGCGAGCTTGAGGCGCGCACGGGCAACGTCATCGGCCTTGACCAGCAAGGCGCCGGAATTGGGTTCGACGGTATAAGGAATGTCGGCGGAAGCCAGCGTTTCCATGACTTGCTTGGCGTCCATACCCGCCAGACTGCCATACAGCGGCCGGTAGTCCGGCTGCTGGGACCACAGCACCACGGCAAAACCAATCGCCACGCTGGCAGCCAGGCCGACCAACAGGCCCACCTGACGCAGCATGGTCATCTCGGAGAGATTTTCCAGGAAGGACAGACCGAACAGCGGCGGTTTGCCGTCTACCGGAGTGGCCTTGGCCGGAACGTTATCAACGGCTGCTTCTGCCATGACTCAATAATTTCCTTTAAACCGGCATCTGCATGATGTCTTGGTAGGCTTGAACCAGTTTGTTGCGAACCTGGGTCAACGCCTGAAACGAGACACTGGCTTTCTGCGAGGAGATCATTACGTCCGTCAGGTCGACGCCACTTTTGCCAATCTCGAAAGCACTGGCCAACTGGTTCGACGCCTGCTGGGTATCGTTCACTTTATTGACGGCCTGACCGAGCATGTCGGAAAAGCTGCTGCCACCCACCTGGGGGACCGCGACCGATTTAGGCTGGGCCATGGCGTCCATTTGCATGGCCCGCATGTCCAACATCAACCGATTAAATTCAATACCTTGGCTCATGGTCTACTCTCTCTGGCGGCCCGCATTTTTTTGACACTTACTCAGCGGGTATTCAGGTATTAGCAACAAGGGTGCCAGCTCCATGGCCGCAAAAAACAAATACATGTGGGAGCGGGCTTGCTCGCGAAAGCGGTGGTTCAGTCAATGCAACGGTGACTGGCAAATCGCTTTCGCGAGCAAGCCCGCTCCCACAAGGGATATTCGGTGCACATCATTCAACTGGCGAACAGATAAGCCTCGACGTCCATGCCAGCGTCGCGCATTTGCGCCAGCTTGTAGCGCAGGGTGCGCGGGCTGATCCCCAGGCGTTCGGCCGCCTCCTTGCGGCGACCGCGTTCGGCGCGCAGGGTGTCGATGATCATCTGGAACTCGCGACGACGCAGGTCGTCGCCCAAGGCACCGGCCGACTCGCCCTCCACTTCCACCGGAGGGGCAAAGGCCGCAGCTGGTACCGGCGACAGTGCAGGCAATGGCGCGCACGCCACCGGGCCCGCCAGGCAGAAATCCTCCGGCTGGATCAAGCCGCCCTGCTGCAGGATCAAGGCCCGCTGGATGGCGTTATCGAGCTCCCGGACATTGCCCGGCCACGGGTAGGCGATCAGGCAGGCCCGGGCATCGGCTGAAAGCCGGGCGGCAGCATGCTTCATTTTATTGACGTGTTTGTTCAGCAGACGCTCAGCCAGCGGCAGGATATCGGCGGTGCGCTCGCGCAACGGACGCCAGGCCAGCGGGAAGACCGACAGGCGGTAATAGAGGTCCTCACGAAACCGCCCCGCCGCCACTTCGCCAGCCAGATCACGGTTGGTGGTTGCCACCACGCGGATATCCAGGCTGATGGGCTTGCGCGCACCGACTCGCTCCACTTCCCGCTCCTGCAATACCCGCAGCAATTTGGCCTGCAAGCCCATCGGCATTTCTGAAATTTCATCCAGCAGGATCGTACCGCCGTCGGCCTGTTCGAACTTACCGGCCTGGGCGGCGATGGCCCCGGTGAACGAGCCCTTTTCATGACCGAACAGTGTCGCCTCGAGCATGTTGTCGGGAATCGCCGCGCAATTGATGGCGATGAACGGTTCGCTGGCGCGCCGGGACTGTTGATGGATGTAGCGCGCCAGCACTTCCTTGCCCGTACCGGACTCGCCGGAAATCAACACGGTTGAATCGCTGCGTGCTACCCGCGCGGCCAATTCCAGCAGTTGTGCACTGGCCGGCTCGATGGCCACCGGCCCTTCGCCCTCGACCGCGAGACTGCCCAAGGCATGGCGCGCGACCAGGTCCAGCAGTGCTTTTGGCTCGAACGGTTTGACCAGGTAATCCGCCGCACCCTGGCGCATGGCATCCACCGCGCGCTCGACGGCGCCGTGAGCGGTCATCAGCAAAACCGGCAGTTGCGGCTGACGGGCGCGCAGCAGGCCGAGCAATTGATGGCCATCCATGCCCGGCATATTGACGTCACTGACCACCAGGCTGAATGCTTCGCGGCCCACTGCCAGCAGCGCTTCTTCCGCCGAACCGACGGCGGCGTAGTCGTGCCCGGCGAGCACCAGCGTATCGGCCAGCGCCTCGCGCAAGGCCCGGTCATCTTCAACCAGCAACACCTTGATCGCCATGGCTTTCACTCCACCCCTGGCGCATTGGAAAACAGCGGCAAGCACACCGTCGCACAGGTGCCACGGCCCAACCGCGAGCGCAGTTGCAATTCTCCCTGATGGGCACGCGCCACAGCCTTGACCACGGTCAGGCCCAGGCCGGTGCCAGTGGTCTTGGTGGTGAAGAATGGCTCGCCCAGGCGCACCAGAACGGCCGGCTCGATACCGCTGCCGCTGTCGCTGACACACAAGCGCAAGGTGTGGTCGCGTGTATATAAGTGCACTTTCAGCCGGACGTCACCGCCACTGGCCTGGATCGCGTTTTCGATGAGGTTCAACACCGCGCCCACCAAAGTGTCGCGGTTGCACAACACCTCACCGACGTGGCTATCGCACTGCCAGCGGATCGGCAGTTCCTGCACATGGGTCAACGCCGCGGCCTGCAGTGACTGCAGCAAGGCCTTGGGAGTCACGCGGTCGGTCAACGGCAGCTCGCCGCGAGCGAATACCAGCATGTCGCGCACCTGGTGCTCCAGTTCGTGCAGGCGTTCTTTCAAGCGTCCGGCGAACCGTTGCTGGGTTTGCATCGGCAATTGCTGCTCAGTCAGATGACTGGCATAGAGCAGCGCGGCAGAAAGCGGCGTACGAATCTGATGAGCCAACGACGCCACCATCCGCCCCAGCGAAGACAGGCGCTCATGGCGAGCCAACTGGTCTTGCAGGTGACGGGTTTCAGTCAAGTCATTGAGCAGCACCAACTGCCCCGGCTCGGCATCCAGCGAGCGCGTCGAGATGGACAGGCGACGACCGTCCTTGAGGGACACTTCATGACCGTCGTCTTCCCGGGGCGCAAAGCAGCGGGCGATGACATGCCGCCACAGCTCACCTTCCAACGGCAGGCCGAGCAACTCGCAAGCCGCCGGGTTGGCTTCGCGCACACGGCCGTGGGCGTCGATGACGATAACGCCACCGGGCAACAGGTCGAGGAGGTTTTGCAGACGATTAGCCAGGCGTTCCTTTTCCGCCAGTTCCTGCATGCGCTGGGCGCTGACCACGGCCAGCTCACCCTTGAGCTCGGTGACTCGGGCTTCGAGCAGGCTGTAGGAATCAGTCAGTTGACTGGACATCTGGTTGAACAGCGAAAATGCCTGCTCAAGTCCAAGCCGACTTGCCTGTTCGGCGGACGGCATGTGTCCCGATTCAGGGACAGGAGACATCTGGGCGGCTTGGGTCATCGTGCTCTCTCGCTTGGCTGACCGTCAGTTAAACGGAACGTTGCGAGGGCTATAGCAATACCCGTGCCGAAAAAAAACCGCCTGAAAATCAGGCGGTTGGAAAACAGGCGTCAATCATCCGCCTGTTCATCTCCTTCGCGACGGCTCATGCCGTACTTGCGCATCTTCTCCACGAGGGTGGTGCGACGGATGCGCAGGCGTTCTGCCGCGCGGGCCACGATGCCGTTGGCATCGTCCAGCGCCTGCTGGATCAGCCCTTGTTCCAGGCCTCCCAGGTAATCCTTGAGATCCAGGCCCTCAGGCGGCAACAAGGCATTGGCGGTGAAGTCCGGCGTATGGCCGTTGATCGCCACCCGCTCTTCCAGATCGCTGCGCAGGCTGTCGACCATCTGCTCGTCTTCGTCGTCGACGTAGCGGAATTTCTTCGGCAATTCATTCACGCCGATCACCCCGTATGGGTGCATGATCGCCATGCGTTCCACCAGGTTGGCCAGCTCACGGACGTTGCCCGGCCAGCCGTGGCGGCACAGGGACATGATCGCCGCCGAGTTGAAGCGGATCGAACCGCGCTTTTCGTGCTCCATGCGCGAGATCAGTTCGTTCATCAACAACGGAATATCTTCGACGCGCTCACGCAGTGGCGCCATTTCGATAGGGAAAACGTTGAGGCGGTAGTAGAGGTCTTCGCGGAAACTGCCAACCTCGATCATGCTCTCGAGGTTCTTGTGCGTGGCGGCAATGATCCGCACATCGACGCTCTGGGTCTTGTTGCTGCCCACGCGTTCGAAGGTGCGCTCCTGCAGGACCCGCAACAGCTTGACCTGCATGGGCAATGGCATGTCGCCGATTTCATCGAGAAACAGCGTACCGCCGTTAGCCAACTCGAAACGCCCGGCACGGCTGGTGATCGCACCGGTGAAGGCGCCCTTCTCATGGCCAAACAGCTCGCTCTCCAGCAACTCGGCCGGGATCGCGCCACAGTTGACTGGCACGAACGGCGCTTCGCGGCGCTTGGAATGGTAATGCAGGTTGCGCGCAACCACTTCCTTGCCGGTGCCCGACTCGCCCAGGATCAGCACGCTGGCGTCGGTATCGGCGACCTGCTGCATCATCTGGCGCACGTGCTGGATCGCCCGGCTGGTGCCGACGAGACTGCGAAAAAGGTTGGGTTCACGATGCCTGCCGCGCTCGCGGGCCTGGTCGTACATCTCGCGATAAACCTGCGCGCGGTGCAGCGAATCAAGCAGCTTGCTGTAGCTGGGCGGCATTTCGAGCGTGGAAAGTACTCGGCGACGCTGGTCTTCAGGCAAGTCAAGGGAAGAATTTTCGCCCATTAACAAAACCGGAAGGAACTCATCCCAGGTTGAGAGTGTCTTTAGCAAGCCCAAAAGCGATGCGGGAGCATTTACGGTCCCGATAAGGACACAAATGACTTCACGACTGGACGACAATGAGCCGACAGCCTGCTGCCAGTCATGGCTTCCGCAGGGTAAATTTTCTTCGCCAAGAAAATTCAGGATCACCGCCAGGTCGCGGCGGCGGACGCTATCGTCATCAATCAGGAGAATTTTGGTTTCACGCCACATGCAATAGCAACTTCCCTAGTCAACCCAATGCCCGAAATTAGGGGGCAAGCTAGACGCTTGCAGACTTGTCATGCCTGTAGACGCCTTAAATCTGTAAACAGCTACTAGTTAAGTCAAAAAACCGTGCACAGTCAAATTTATGGCGCAACGGGCTCTCATTAACTGAGCATTAACCGAACAGATGGTAAACCTTTGCGGCGCTCTGTGCTTGATGGATCTGCTGCATCTCGTCGACGATCGCCTGACGCTCCCCCGTCGCCGCCTCCAGCAACTGCCGATACACCCCCAGCAATTCCTCAAGATTATTGCGCAACGCCGCCTCGTCCACCTCAGACTCGCTCAGGACGTCTTCCATGCAGGAACGGCAAGCCAGGTCCAACTGGCCGATTGCCTCCCAATTACGCTCGGCCAGGGCATCGACCAGGGCATCACGGGTTTGTTCGATTCGCTGCAAGACAAGACTCATGAGCGTACTCCTTAGAATTGCGGACCCGGTACAGCGATGGCATCCCAACCTTCCTTGACCGTGCCAAGCAGATCGGCGACTTCGTCGAGGATCTTCGGATCAGTCTTGGCGTTGGCTTCGGCCAGGCGCTTCATCATGTAGGTATAGAGGTTATCCAGCTCGGTTACCGATTCGGCCTGGTTTTCCAGGTCCAGGCCTTCACGCAAACCGCCGATAATGCCGATGGCCTTGCTGATCAGTACGCCTTTGTTGGCGATATCCTTACGCTCCATTGCACCCTTGGCCTGGGCAATGCGATCCAGCCCGCCCTCCATCAGCATCTGCACCAGACGATGGGGACTTGCTTCGGAGGTTTGCGCCTGGGCGCCAATCTTCTGGTATTGGCGAAGGGCTAACATCGGATTCATGTTCTACCTCATCAAAAAACTTCGGTTCGTATAAACAGCGTATCGACGCTGCGTCAAAAAACTTTAGGTCGAAAAGCCGAAAGCCCGGAACGCTGTCAAAACGTTGCCGGGCCTTTTGCATCGGTCGAAGATCAGCTGTTTTTCTGTTGTGCCGTCAACGCTTCGAACATGGAGGTGATGTTGCTGGCGGTGGCTTTAAGCCTGCCAACCAGAGTGTCCATGTCGTTGTACTTTTTGGTCAGTACGGCGGTGAGGGTTTCGATGCGGCGGTCCAAGGCCAACTGGTCTTCACTCAGTTTCGCCTTAAGAATTTCCAGGTTCTTGGATCGCGCCGTAAGGATGTTATCGACGGACTTTCCATTGGAGTCCTTCTTACTGGTCTCCGTGTAGGGATTGAGTGCATTCTGCATGCGCTCGATCAGGCCATTTTCCCCGGTGAACAGGGTCTGGATTTCCCCACCCAACTGCTTTTCGTTCACGGCAGTTGCGAATTTTGCACTGTCAAAATCCAGGGCGCCAGTCGTCTGGTTGGTCGTAATTCCCAATTGGGACAACACGGTCAGCTTATCGCCGGCACCGGTTTCGGACAACGGCGCGCGAATCGCGGCCAAAAGCGAGCGTGGCAATGAGTCGCCGGTCAACGCTGCAGGAACGGAATTACCATCAGCATCCGTCGAAGGCTTCGTCAACGATGTTACTGCCTTGGCAATGGCATTATAAGCATCGACGAATTTCTGGATCGAAGCTTTCAGGCCGTCGGTGTTGGCGGCAACGGTGACAGTTGTCGGACCGGAGCCGGCGACGAGTAATGTCATGTTCAAGCCCGAAATAACATTATCCAGCTTGTTGGTTGGACTGGTCATTGACAGCCCATCAACAGTAAAAATTGCGTCTTTAGCGAGGCCGATTGAACCCGAAGAAGTTGCGCTGGGCGTCCCCATCTCCGTAGAACCGTCGGCGGCCAGGCTGGCAATTCCGCTGAGCGAGATATCACTGCCAGCGCCGGTTTTCGTCGACCCCACCACTAAACGGGAACCAAAGTTGTCCGTGACGATGTTGGCGGTCAAACCACTGGAGGAATATTTGCTATTGATCGCATCCCGAACCGACTGCAGCGTCGCGTCAGCTGGGATATCAAGCGTGTAATCGGTGCCACTTTGGCTGATGGTCAGCGTGCCCGCCTCTACGGCACTGGAGGTGCCACCCGCGAATGCGGCGGTAGCGACTTTTGATGACGTCGCCAACTGAGTGACATTTACCGAGTAAGTGCCACTAACTGCCGAATTTCCGGCTGTCACCGTCAACGCACTGGTGTTGGCCGAAGTAGCAGCGACCCCAGTAAATTGGGGCGTGGTCGTGCTGCCCAGGCTTTCAAGCGCAGATTGGAAGGTAGCCAGCAGCGACTTCAGGGTGCCGATCCCCGAAATATTGGCCGCATTGGTCTTGGTGGCACGGTCAATCTGACCTTGCTTGGCTGCTTTGTCAGAATCCACCAATGCCTTGACGATAGCACCGGTATCAAGGCCAGAGCCTAAACCCAAGCCAGGTAGAATTGGACTTGCCATGTGGGACTCCCTTCAGTGTGCCGCCGGCCTTTTGACCTTTACAACGCTCAAAAGAACCAAACAACAAAATTCGTGCCAGCTGTCAGGCTTGTGCGCTGAACAACAGGCTGCTTGCATCATTCAAACTGTTCGCCAGTTTAAGCACTTCTTCATTAGGGATCTGGCGAATCACTTCACCGGAACCACTGGCAATCACTTTGACAACCACTTTGCCTGAAGGCTCATCGATTGAGAACTCCAGGTTGCGCTTGACCGACTGAACGAAGGTTTCGATTTCCTGAACCGCCTTCTTCAGCTTCTCTTGCTCGGCCACGGCGTCTTTGGGCTTATCCTTGACCGGTACCACTTCGGCAGCATCGGCTCGAGGCTTCTCCGCTGATTTTTCGGCAAATGTCGTCGCCGGCTTCGCAGCTGGATAAGACAAGTTCAGCTTCACGCTCATATCCATGTCCATCACCTCTTGAACGGAAAAAGCGAGAGAGTACGCAAGCGCACTCCCCCGCTAAAACTCATCCAGCTATTACTGAAGCAGCTTCAGTACAGCGGATGGCAACTGGTTGGCCTGGGCCAGAACCGAAGTGGAAGCCTGTTGCAGAGTCTGCTGCTTGGTCAGCTGGGCAGTTTCAGCAGCGAAGTCGGTGTCTTGTACGCGACCCAATGCAGCAGCAGCGTTTTCGTTGACGTTTTGCAGGTTGGAGATGGTGCTGGTCAGACGGTTTTGTGCAGCACCGAGGTCAGCACGGCTGGCGTTGATGGTTGCCAGTGCAGCGTCGATTGCGTCGATTGCAGCAGAGGTGCTGGCTTCTGCAGTGGCACTGCTGTTACCGGTGATGGCGATGGCACCAGAGTCAACACTCAGGGTTGCAGCGTCGAAGCCGCTATCCAGAGTCAGGGTAATCTGGTTGGTAGCACCGGTGTTGGAACCGACCTGGAAGGTCATGGTGCCAGCGGAACCGTCGATCAGATTCTTGCCGTTCAGGTTGGTCGAATCAGCGATACGAGTCAGTTCGTCCGACATCTGAGCAAATTCTTTGTTCAGAGCCACACGGTCAGCAGTACCGTTGGAGTCGTTTCGAGCCTGGACAGCCAGTTCACGCATACGCTGCAGGATGTTGGTGGATTCCTGCAGAGCGCCTTCAGCGGTCTGAGCGATGGAGATACCGTCGTTGGCGTTTTTGATCGCAACAGTCTGACCGCGGATTTGCGAAGTCATACGGGTAGCGATCTGCAGGCCGGCGGCGTCATCTTTGGCGCTGTTGATTTTCAGGCCGGAAGACAGACGGGTCATCGAAGTGGAGAGAGCATCGGAAGCCCGGTTCAGGTTCTTCTGAACGTTCAACGATGTGACGTTGGTGTTTACTGTTAAAGCCATGACGAATTCCTCGTTGGTTGGGTACTGCGGCTTCCGGCCCTGGCAACCGCCGGGTGTGGCCTAGAGAACCTTCGTAATAGTTATCGTCGTAATCGGAACTTGCTTTAGCGGTTTTTTCAAAAATTTTGCCATCAGGGTGCCACCCCTCATAAATCAAGGACTTGGCAACACCCGCAGGGTAAAAAAATGACGCCAGGGAACTGCCGCAATCGGAACCTGATCGGAAGATGGCAACGATCAACAGGCCAACGACTTAAATCGCCTGACCAGCGGTCAACAGATCAACCAACTCGTACTCAAGATAATCAGCCAGCGAAAGCCAGTTCTGGCCCTGTTGATCGTTGAACATCAACGTGAGCAACCCGCTCCACGATGATTGGAGGTCGCCAGGCATAAGCTCGATAAAAGCCTGTGCCGCTTCGATCATCGCCACCATCGCCAGCCCTGCCTCGACATCGCACCCCAGACGAAACAAGCGCGCGCACTCACGGGCATCAACAACCACAGTTTCAAGCCCGGTCATCGCACAAACTCCGGATGAAAAACAGTGCCCACGATCATCGCCCCATCCCGACTGCTGTTATAGAAACGCACCTGGGGATGGTTGGCGATAAAACGCTCCAGTTCACACAGATAGCTGCGAAAGTTGAGCTGGGTCTTGACCCGCTGGCCATGACCATCCAGCACCCAGTGTTTTGCCGCGCCCAGTTGCGGCCCGAGGTCGCCATCCCCCCAGCCGGCATGGGTCTTGTCATTAGGGAAGGCGAAATCGGCCCCGAACAGAGTGATGTGTGCCGCTCCCATTTTTACCGCCAGGTCCACCGCCGGATGAATCACGCTGCCGCCCACATGCAGTTCGCCTCGACGCGATTGTTGACGCAACGATCCATAAATCGGACTGGAGGAGTAAGCGCAATACCGAGGCCCCTGCCAGGCGCCGAGCATCACGGGGTCAGCCATTGGCATGTAGACCAGCGAAATGGCGCCCGTGTTTTGCGACGGGAGATGTTGCGTCGAGATACGTTGATCGATGCTGACCACAATATCCGGTCGGATGCCGTGGTTGATCAACGGTCGGTAGGCCGTATCGACACAAACCAGCAAGGGACGCCCAGGTTGGTCGTTCAGGCCGCGCAGCGCCTCGAAGTGCTGCTCAAGACTAGGGCCGGTGGCAATGACAAACGCTTCCCGTCCATCTAGGGAGTTGAACAGTTCGGTAACATCACGATCTGCTTGCACCAGGCCGAAAGTGGCTTGCAGGCGCTCGATGATTTGCGGTGCCTCAGGGTGGAATTCACGGTTGTTGAACGCCAGGTGGGTTTCACTCATCAATCGATCACGAATTTTCGCGTTGAAGTCATCGGCTAACACCAGCTCGGCAGGCAACGCAAAAAATGGCGACTGGATCTCGGCAAGGTCCCCCGCATAAAGCAGTTCGACCCGTGGATCGGCGAGCCATGGCGATTGATCCAGCAGCTGCAACACCAAGGCGAACACCGAACCGTTGAGGACATGCACGTACAGTTTCGCGAGCCCTACCCGCTCCAACAGCCGGCCTTGCAGATCCCCCAGCCCAGTGCCATAAACATGCACAATGGCAGCGTCCAGCGGCAGGCTGGCGGCTTGCAGGTCTGCCTCGGCGAGACGGTCATGGCGGCTGGTCAACTGAATGCCATTGATGCTCAGGGTCGAACCAAGCCCCTCGACCAGATCCGCCTGCAACGCACCAACATCCTCCAGCAACAGGTGCTCGGCCAGGGCAGGCCAACGCTGCTGGATCACCTGGAGGTTGTGTTCAAAGAACTCGCTCATGGCATCTCGCTTTTGCATCAGGCAAAAAAATAGCGTTCAAGGTTACACCTTGGACGCTATTTTTGTGCCCGGGTTTTAGTGGTTTACGGGCGATAGATGATCGCCGAGCCCCAGGACAGGCCCACGCCAAAACCACTTAATGCCACGCGCGTCCAATCGGAATCGAGCACGTGTTTTTCCAGCAGTAACGGAATGCTCGACGACACGGTGTTCCCGGTCTCGACCATGTCCTTGATGAACTTTTCCGGCTCACCCTCGAAACGCCGCGCCACGGCATCGACAATCGCCGCACTGCCCTGGTGAATGCAGAACGCATCAATGTCGCTGGCCTGCAGATCGGAATCGGCGAGCAACTCATGCAGATGGGCCGGCACCTTGAGCAAGGCGAAGTTGAACACCTGGCGGCCGTTCATGAAGAACACGCCGTCGCTGACCTTCAGGTGCGGCGCGCCGGAACCGTCGGTGCCGAACTTGGCCTTGCCCAGCTGCCAAGGCGCCTCTTCACCCATCCAGGTCGCGGTGGCGGCGTCGCCAAACAACATCGTGGTGTTGCGGTCTTCCGGATCGACGATTTTCGAATACGGATCGGCCGTTATCAGCAGGCCATTTTTCAGGCCGGCAGCTTCCATGAAGCCCTTGATGGCGTAGATGCCATAGACATAACCCGAACAGCCCAGGGAGATATCAAACGCCGCCACGGTGGTCGGCAAGCCGAGCTTGTCCTGAACAATGGCCGCCGTGTGAGGCAAACCTTCTTCGTCACCGTTCTGGGTGACGACGATCAGTACATCGACAGATTCGCGCTTCAGTCCGGGATTGTTGGCAAACAGCGCATTGGCCGCTTCTACACACAGGTCCGAGGTTTCCTGCCCGTCATCCTTGCGTGGCAAGAAGGCCGAACCGATCTTGCCCAGGATGAACTCTTCATCCTTTTCGAATTTCGCACCCTGTGCGTAATTGTCCACGCCGGCTACAGGAACGTAGCTCGCAATGCTTTTTATGCCAATCATTACGGCTTCCCAATCAAAAACAGCCCAATACCACCGCTCGCAAGGAATCGAGGGGCGCCGACAAACGGGAAGTGTAAAGGGCTATCACTGGGCCTGATAAGGGCCAGGCGCCATCTTCCCGGTCAATACAATACAGTGAAGATGCGCGTTATGACTCATAGGTCACGCGATTTTACTGATTAGCTCGATCACAAAGCTATTCAACCAGCGCCCAGGCCAGGGGAGTACCCCGCGCGATTGCCTGGCGAGCGCACCGGCCCATCACCGAGTCCACATGTTTGGGAGCCAATCCCAGGCCCGGGCGGATGGCCCGCAGGTTCTGCGGTGTAAACGCATCACCAGGGTTCATGTCTTGCGTCACGTACAGCGACCGGCGATAGACCAGCGACTTGCGCTCAGCCTCCGTCACGCCATAGTGCACCTGCCCAAGCGCCTGCCAGGCGCGCTCGGTTTCGATCACCAGCGCCGCGAGTTCCGCCGGTTCCAGAGAGAAACTGGCGTCCACACCGCCAGCGGCGCGGTCAAGAGTGAAATGTTTTTCCACCACGGTCGCGCCCAACGCCACGGCGGCGACAGAGACCCCGACCCCCATGGAATGGTCCGACAAGCCCACCTCACAGCCGAACAATTCTCGCAAATGAGCGATAGTGCGCACATTGCTGTTGGCCGGCGTGGCCGGATAGGTACTGGTGCATTTGAGCAGCACCAGATCCTTGCAACCGGCCTCGCGGGCGGCGCGCACGGTTTCGTCGAGCTCGGCAATGCTGGCCATGCCGGTGGAAATGATCAACGGTTTACCAGTCGCGGCAACCCGGCGGATCAGTGGCAGGTCCGTGTTTTCGAAACTGGCGATCTTGTAGGCTGGCACATCCAGGCTCTCAAGAAAATCTACCGCCGTTTCGTCGAACGGGGTCGAGAACGCCAGCATGCCCAACGCCTTGGCCCGGGCAAAAATCGGCGCATGCCATTCCCAAGGTGTATGGGCTTTTTCATACAGATCATAAAGAGACGTTCCAGCCCAGAGGCTGTTAGGGTCCTTGATGAAAAACTCGCCCGCGCTCAAATCCAGCGTCATGGTATCGGCCGTGTAGGTCTGGAGCTTCAAGGCGTGCGCCCCCGCCCGGGCGGCGGCCTCGACGATCTGTAACGCCACCTCCAGGGACTGGTTATGATTGCCGCTCATCTCGGCAATGATGAACGGCGGCGCCTCCGCCCCGAGGGTACGGTGGCCGATCTTGAAACTACTCATGAGGGTGGTCCTTCAATACGCGCGTGAGCACGCAAGTGCTCTGAATAAAACCGGCCTGGCGAAACAGGCTCAGGGAGGTTTGATTGGCCGGCAAAACTTGTGCGGTAAGAGCCCGCAATTGAGGCCAATGGACAGCAGCAAACGCTTCGCCACGGGCCAGCAACGCTTTGCCCCACCCCAGCCCCATCCGGTCTTCGAACAGATAGATTGACACGAGCGCCTCGTCACCCTGCAGGTCATAACGCAATGCGCCCACCGGGCCATCTGCCGCTTCGCCGATCAGCAACAGGCGTTGCGCATTGACCAGGCTTGCTTGCAACCATTGGCAATGGCGGCTCCAGTCGATCACCGATGTATCCAGCGATACACGGCGCACAGCCTCGGCGTTACGGCCATCAAAAAGCAATTGGGCGTCGTCTTGTGTGGCCGGGCGAACTTGCAACAATGCACCGGCCAACGCGACGGCGACCCGTTGGACGCCCAGGCCATCGACCAGTTGCCGGGAGTGCTCGGCCAAACTTCTGCGCAGGTCTTGATTGCCTGCGACAAAGCCAATGGCCTGACGTAACTGTTCGACACTGACCTCCTCGTGGCGGCCGAGATAAATATGGGCTCCGGAGATCGCCATCACCTCGCTATTGGCCTGCTGATTATTCGATACCGCGATGCAAATTGTTGGCAACCCCATTGCGGCGCGCTCCCAACTGGTACCACCACCGGCGCCAATGAACAGATCGGCTTCGATCATGAGCTGATGGAAATGGCTGACGAAGCTGTGCAGTCGCCAGTGAGGTCGACTCGCCGACATCCCCAGCATCTGAGCCCAGGCCGGGTTGTCGGCACCCGCGACAAAATCGACTTCAAGCTCATCGAAATCCGCCAGCGCGAGCATGGCACGGTGAGTCTGCATCGCCGCGTCAAACCCACCGAAGTTCACCAGTACACGCCTGGCCTGGGGTTTTATGGTAATCGCCCCGCAGCGAAACTCATCTCGCAACAGCGCATAACGCGGCCCCAACAGCGCCTGGCAATGCGCCGGCAACAAACCCGAGTAGGCAGCTCGGTTCCCGGACAGGTTCTGGTTGAGTAGCAAATCAACGCTATAAGTGCGGGTGGCCAAGTCATCCACTGCCATGATCCTTGGCGCAAAGCGCCGGGCGGCAGTTTGCCAATAATGATCCAGGCCGTAATGGTCGACGATGAGCCAGTCGAAACCAGCCTGGCCGGCCAATACCTGTTCCAACGCCGTGATATCCGCCTGCCAGGGCAGCAAGGACTCGATGGCCTGCTGCGGGTCTTCCCCAGGATAAAAATCCGGTAGGACAAACGTCTCGAAGCCCTCGGACGCCAACGCTTGCAGGCGATGCCCCAACAACTGGCGGCAAGCAAACGCGACATGAGCCCCCTGCTCGCGCAACACCCGAGCCAAGGTCAGGCAGCGGGCGATGTGCCCACTGCCAATGGTTGGCGAAGCGTCGGCACGGATCAGAACCCTCATTGCAGCTCACCGCCAGCCTTCAATGCCGCATAGAGGTATTCGGCCCGCTTCCAATCTTCGAGTGTGTCGATGTCCTGCACCAGATGGCGAGGCAGGAACACCGGCAAGCTGCTGGGCGAAAACAACGTATCACCGCGCAACCAAGCCTCCCGGCGCCCCCAGTAGAATTGGCCCGCGTCCTGAAACGCTTCGGGCAGGTCCTGGGAGCGCGTGTCGCGAAACTGCGGATAAAGCGGGGTCAGCGCGCCCTGCTCATCCAAGGTCAAGGCCCGCTGTACGGGAAAACCGAAACCGGTCACTGAAAACGCGAATGACTTGTCAGGGTGCTCGCGTAACAACTCAAATCCCTCACGCAGGAACCGAGCCTGCAACAGCGGCGCGGTGGCATAGATGCAACAGGCAAAATCGAACGAGCGCTCACGCAATTTACCCAAGGCATGGGCAATCACCGCTGCCGTCCCCGTGAAATCATCGGCCAATGTCGTAGGTCGCATGAACGGCACCTGCGCACCATGGGCCTGCGCCAGCTCAGCGATCTCTTCGTCATCGGTGCTGACAATCACGTCATCGAACAACCGTGACGCCAGGGCTGTACGAATCGAGCGGACGATCATCGGGACGCCATCGAACAGCTTCAGGTTCTTGCGCGGGATCCGTTTGCTGCCGCCACGGGCAGGAATGATCGCGACTGCGCTCACGTGTCGTTACTCCTCAAGCAATCGGTGTAGTTGCTCGACCACATAGTCCTGCTGTTCATCACTGAGGGAAGGGAACATAGGCAAGCTGATCGCTTCGCTGTAATAACGTTCGGCCTGGGGAAAATCACCTGTGGCGAATCCCAGGTCACGGTAATACGGTTGCAAATGAACCGGAATGTAATGCAGGTTTACGCCAATCCCGGCTGCGCGCAAGCCCTCGAATACCTGAAGGTGGCTGAGGGTGATGCCATCAAGTTGCAAGCGCACCACATACAAATGCCAGGCCGACTCCGCCTCGGGCTGTAAGCCCGGCAAGGTCAATGGCAAACCGCTCAGCAAACGATCGTATCGCGCTGCCAACTCACGGCGCCGTGCGATAAACCCATCCAACTTGTTCAACTGCGAGAGCCCCAGGGCGGCCTGCAGGTCTGTCATGCGGTAATTGAAACCCAACTCGACCTGCTGGTAGTACCACGGCCCATGGCTGGACTCGGTCATTTGACCGGCGTCGCGGGTCATTCCGTGGCTGCGCAGGCGTTGCAGGCGCTGTGCCAGGTCCGGGCGATTGGTCAGGATCATGCCGCCTTCGGCGCTCGTGATGATTTTCACCGGATGGAAACTAAACACTGTCATGTCCGCGAATTCGCCACAGCCCACTGGTCGGCCCGCATAAGACGCCCCCACAGCATGGGAAGCATCCTCGATCACTGTGAAGCCGTATCGCTCGGATAGCTGACCGATTCTGCGCATGTCACAGCTTTGCCCCGAGAATGCCACCGCCACCAACACTTTGGGCAGAGTCCCATCGCGCTCGGCCTCTTCAAGCTTTGTGGTAAGGGCATGGACATCGAGATTCCAGGTCAGCGGATCGATATCGACAAAATCGACCTGCGCGCCGCAATAACGCCCGCAGTTGGCCGAAGCCAAGAAGGTATTGGGGGTAGTCCATAAACGATCACCTGGCCCTAGCCCCGCCGCCACGCAGGCGATGTGCAGCGCGGCGGTCGCATTGCACACCGCCACGGCGTGATCGGCCTGGCAACGGAGGGCCATGGCCTGTTCGAAACGCTCAAGCGTCGGCCCCTGGGTCAGCCAATCGGAGTGCAATACCGCGACCACCGCATCGATGTCAGCTTGATCGAGGCTTTGCCGACCGTAGGGAATCATGTCGGCAACCGGGCATGAAGGTCGGCAATCTGATCCACCGACAAAAAATGCGGATTGGTGTCGGAGCGATATTCGAAGTCCTCCGCCACAGGCTTGCCTCGTTCGCCCAGGTTATCCACCGTAAAATCCACATCCACGCTGGTAAAGCGAATCGACGGCTGGATGGTGTAGTGATCGGCAAACTCGATGGTCATGCGCGCGTCGTCCAGCGGCACCATTAGCTCATGGAGTTTTTCGCCAGGACGAATCCCAACGTTTTTGTGAGGCAAATGCCCAGCCATGCCCAACGCCAGATCGACAATACGAATCGACGGAATTTTCGGCACGAAGACTTCACCGCCGTGCATGCGGGCAAAACTGTCGAGCACAAATTGCACACCGTGATCGAGAGTGATCCAAAAGCGGGTCATACGTTCGTCGGTAATAGGCAACTGCGTCGCGCCTTCCGAGATCAGCTTGCTGAAGAACGGCACCACCGAGCCTCGCGAGCCGGCAACATTGCCGTAGCGCACCACAGCAAATCGGGTCTGTTGTTCGCCAGCGATATTGTTGGCCGCCACGAACAGTTTATCCGACAGCAACTTGGTCGCACCGTACAAGTTGATCGGACTAGCCGCCTTGTCCGTGGACAGTGCCACGACCTTTTTCACGCCATTGTCGATGGCCGCAGCGATAATGTTCTCCGCGCCATTGACGTTGGTGCGAATGCACTCGGTGGGGTTGTACTCTGCCGCCGGCACTTGCTTGAGAGCCGCCGCGTGCACTACATAATCAATACCGCGCATGGCCTGGCGCAAACGGTCGGCGTCACGCACATCCCCCAAGAAGTAACGCATGCAAGGGGCATTGAACGTCTGCTGCATCTCGTACTGCTTGAGTTCGTCGCGGGAAAAAACCACCACGCGCTTGGGCTGATAATGCTCCAGCAATCGGCGAATAAAACTGCGCCCGAACGAACCAGTGCCGCCAGAGATGAAAATCGATTTACCGTTGAACATACCTTGAGTCCTTTTACCTGACAGCCAGGCCTATGCGAGCAACCGCGCCCAGTCCACCGCCGTGGCGTCGCCCAGCGCGAAGCCAGTACCGGTCAGGGCCAGGTTGGGGTTACGAGCGGCGTCGTGGTCGAAGCGCGCCTGCCACTTGTTGCGCAAGGCGTCGGCCGCCTCCGGCGCATCGGGGAACGTACCGGCGTGCAGCATCTGGGCCTGGGGTGTCCAGACCGTGAGATAACCCGCATCAGCCGCTTTCAGGCACAAATCGACATCGGCGAAGGCGTCGGCGAAGTGCTCTTCGTCCAGGCCACCCACAGCGTCGAACAAGTCTTTGCGGATCATCAAGCACGCGCCGGACACCGCCGAGTAGTTCTGTTCCGCCTGATGACCATTGAGGTAGCCCTTGGCGTCCTTGCGCTCGCCAACAAATACCGTGACCACCTGACCGTCTGGCTTGAGCACCAGGCCAGCCTGGGTGGTAATGCCGCGTATATCCATTTGTTTGCTGCCGACGACTCCCACTTCTGGCCGCTGGGCCTGATTGAGCAGGCTGTCGAGCCAGTTGGCGTTGACCACCTGCACCTGGGCCGACAGCAGCACCAGGTAATCCCCTTTGGCCTGGGCGCTCGCCCAGTTGTTCAGGGCCGAAGTGCCGAGGCGCTGGTCGCTGCGCAGGATGCGGATCCGATCGCCCTTGCCTTCCAGATTGTCGAGCCACTGGGCCAACGTTTCGGATTGGCTGTGATTGTCCGCGATCAGAATTTCATGCCGATGGTAACGCGTGCGCTGCAGCACGCTGACCAGCGCCTGCTGTACTTGCTCAAGGTTGTCCCGGCTTTCGAGAATGATCGATACCAAGGGCCGCTCGGCGTGCTGGTAATCGATCTGGTACGTCAGCGGCTGTGCCGAGGTGACTTGGGCGCGATACCCTCGAGCGGTCAGGTGACGTGTCAGTACCTGACGCTCCTGGGGGTTTTCTTCCTGGGCCGGGGCGTTGCAGATCAACAACGGCTCGGCCAGGTGCGCCAGGCCGGCCAACCCTGCGTCCTCAATCAGGCGCAACAACAGATCCAGCTCCAGGGCCTGAGTGTATTCAGCCGTAAAGCCGCGAGCCTGGGCCAGCACCTCACGACGAATCAGCCAGTGACGCGCCATCAACGAGGGCACCGATTGCAGCAGGTCGAAGTTGACGCCCGGACGGAATACGTCGGTGAGGCTGCCGTCAGCCTTGCGCTGGATTTCATCCATGGCCACGGCGCGCACACCTTCGGCACCGATCAGTTCGAGGCTGGCGCGCAGCAGGCCACTGGCGGTGAACTGGTCACCGGCCTCGGCCAGCATCAGCCAGTCGGCGCTGGACTGCCCGATGATCTGGTTGATGCGCTCGACATAGTTAGTGGGGCTGACTTTGACGAAGTGTACGGTGTCACGTACCGAAGTGGTCGCCGGTAGGTCACCCGTGGTGAACACCACTACGTTGAATGCTTTGCAATGGCCATTGACCAGGCTGTCGAAGGTGGCCTGCAGCTTGAACATGTCAGCGTCCAGGTCCAACAGCAAGATGCCGAAGCGCGGGCCACCTTGATGCTCAGCCAGATGAGCCGCGATGGACTTGAGTTGCTGCGCGCCCGGATTACGTACCTCAAGCCAGTTCAACAGACGGCCGGAGTGCATGTTTTCCAGCAGCCGGCGGTCCTGCTGACCCGGCACCGAGTCCAGTCGCTCGGCCCAGGCCTGCAACTTCACCGCCTCATCAGGCTCTGCGCTGTTTTTCAACGATTCGGCCAAGCGCTTGACCACGGTACGGTTGAACGCATACAGGCCTTGGGCTTCCCACAAGCGACTGCGCAATGTGCGTTCGTTATCGTTGGGTTGCACGCGCATCAGTTCGTGCTGGCGTAGCAGAATACCTTCCAACTGCTGAAGCTGCAGGCGACCGGCCGGCATGGCGTGCAACAGGAATTCAAACTGGGTCAGGAGATCGAATACGCGCTGGTTGTAAAAAGGCATCTCGACAAATTGTTGCGGGCCAAACGAACGCACTGGCTCGTCACCAGCCTGCAGCCAGGCCGAACGAATGATCTGTGTACCCTTAAGTGAACGCCCTTGCTGCAGGCAGTCAGCCATGGCCGCGAAGCTGTCCAGAGCAATCTGCTTGATCCGTCCCGGAGCCTGCTCGCGCAGCGGTGTCGGAAGGGACGCCAGGAACTCCGCGAACTGCTCTCGCTCGGCGACACTTTTTGCATCCTTGTAGCTGAGCACGGTCAACACGTTGGTGTTGTGCTCTGAGCCGCCGTAGTTGAGTTCACGAACGGCGAATGGAATCGGCAGGATCCGCGCCTTGGCGCAGGCCAGCAGATAAAAGGTGTGGCCGATCTCCTGCCATTCGAAACTGGTGCCCGGCGGCAACAGGCCATACCACTGCTGCAGCAGATCAGTGCGGGTCACGGCATAAAATGGCGGCAGGAACTGATCCATGAAGCGGATTACCCGGTCTTCGGCCAGCTCGCTGTTGTAATCCTCATGCACCTTGCGATCGCGACGGAAGTAATTCACTTCGGTCGCACACGACAGATACATGATCCCGTAGCCATGGCACAGGCCGTAGTCGGGGTTGGCCTCGAGAAACTCCACCGATTCGGTCAACGCATCGTGCAACAGGAAATCGTCATCGGCGGCGAACACCATGTACGGCGTCGTGACCTGATTGACGCCGTACACCAGTTTGTCCTGCAGCCCCTTGTAGGTGAACTGAGGCAAATGGCGATAATCAACCGACGGAAAATCCCGGGCGATTTGCTCATCGCGCTCAACCGACGAATCAAGCACCAGCACCGAACACGGATAGCTACTGTAGTAATGCAATGTGCGCCGCAGGAATGCGCTGCGGTTGTGGGAGATCACCACCACCGTGAACCGCTCGCTCAGCGGTGCCACGTTGTTTTGAATATTGTTTCGAACCTGCATATTTCCTGTCCCCACAACCTGCCAGACGCCAATGACTTGAAACGGATGGATTAACGAACCCGACGCAGATAACCGTCTGGAGCAACGGTGATCAGCAGTTTGTTCTGCAATTGCTGGTCAATTTCAAAATCCCCGTTTTCCTCAAGGTATTTCCATACGGCGGTTTTCGGGTTATCGCCAGGACCCCATGGACGATCCGGGAAAAAGTCCGCCGGCATGTCTTCGACCACCGTGTCCATCACTACGCAATAGCTGCCCACCGAAACCAGCGGCGCGTACAAACGCAGCTCTTCGAGCACATGATCATGGGTGTGGTTGGAATCGAGCACCAGGATGACCTTTTTGCCTTTGGCCGCTGCATGGACCTGCTCGGCGATGGCCGCATCGATGCTCGAACCCTCGATCATCGAGATCCGCTTGTTCATCGGGTGGCTCTCGATGGCTTCGCGGTTATGCGGGCGGATATCCAGGTCGATACCCAGCACTTCACCGTGGCCTTGCAACTCCAGCAGCGAGGCGTAATAGATGATCGAACCGCCGTGGGCGATACCGCATTCGATGATCAGGTCAGGCTTGATCTGCCAGATCAACTCCTGCATGGCCATCATATCCTGTGGCAGTTGGATGATCGGCCGCCCCATCCATGAAAAATGGTAGCTGTACTTGTGGCGGGCCGATTCGTTGAAAAACTCCTTGGCCAGCGCAACGACTTTCTCGTCTTGGCCTTGAGCTGAGATTTCAGCTTGGCATTGGGCTTCAAAAGCTTGGTGAAGGGTATTGTCGGTCATGTTCGAGTCTCGCGGTTATTGGAACGAAGCGCTGTCAACGGCGTGATAGACGTAGCGCCCACCGGTCATCCGCTTGATCTCTTCGAGGTAATTGGAATTCATCACAAACAGATTGGCGCCTTCGGGCAAGGTGTCCATCGCCTCTTGGGGAGAAGACACGCGCACACCACTCAGAGGCAAATAGCGCCCCTGCTTAGCCGGATTGATATCCACCACACGATCCACTGCCACGCCTGCGCGTTGCAGCGCCAATGAATAGATCACGCCTTTGGAGGAAGCACCCCAGATCGCCGAACCTTGCTCGGGCGCTCCGCGGATGATCTGCACGGCGCGGTCGAGGCTGGCGGTGAAGTTCTCCGGCAGCATCAGCGGCTGTGGTGCCTCGGCTGGTGTACAGCACAGTGTCGACAGGTCTGCAACGATGTAAAGGTATTGGCCGCCGAACAAATGCCCAGCCTCGTGCACCGTCCCGAACATTGCGCGCAAATCGGCAAGGCGGAAGTAATTCACATGCTCGTAGAACACGTCGAACCAGGCGCTGTGCTGAATAATCCAGTCGAAACACGGCACTTCGATATAAATCTGTCCGCCCTGGTTGGCAGCCGCGATTTCAGCCAGAAAGCCGACCGGATTACTGATGTGCTCCAGCACATGGCGCAACACGATAGCGTCAGCCGCCATGCCCAGCTCTCGACTGAAGGGAGCCTTGATCACATCAGGGTTGTCACCTTCATAGGAAGGATCGATCCCGGTGATGGCGTAGCCAAGGCCTCGCAGCATTTCTAGGAAATAACCTTTGCCGCAGCCAACTTCAATCAGGCTTTTGTCTTTGAAATGTTGCGCCAGGATCGCCTCGACATCATTCAGGTGCTGTTGAAACTGAACTGAGTGCGCCTGCTCGTTTTGGTAGTCGACGTCATAGCTGAGTTTGCTGGCGTCAAATGCCTGGTTGAAGATCAGACCGCTCTGGCTGTCCTGCACCAGTACGATATCCGCGCTGGCCGATGCCTGAGCCTGTTCGGCAGTGGCAAAGGTGCGATTCTGCAGGATCGGCAGTCCGCTTGCCCGATACAGTTCATGCTGCATGTTCTTCTCTCCTGAGCTGCGAAATCCGCTGAGCATCGCCCCAAAACGCCATGGGCTCATGACTCGAGTAGCCGTAGTGCCCCAGATTCAAGGCGATGGCCGACTGACGCTCGCGCACTCGCTGTTCAACCAGCGCCCGTACCGACACCGGATGGCCACTGCAACAGTTGATTACCCCATCGACATCGCGCCGCGCAATCAGCGAGGCCAACTGAGAAGCGGCTTGTCCGATTTCCAGATAGTCGCGTAATTGGTCGCCCGCAGACATGTTGAATTGCCCATCACCTTCATCAATCGCCCGATCAAGACTGGCCAACAGACTATTAGGATTCTGTCCTGCACCATGCAAATAAAACAGGCGTGCCCACTGCAACGTAAATGCATGCTCTCGCTGCAAGGCTTCAAGGAACCGATGCAACGTATGCTTCGCCAGACCATACGGCGTGCAGGGCTGTGCGATCATCGTCTCGCTCAATGGGCCACTTTGCAGCCCGTATTCGAAACAGGTACCGGTGACCAGCACATGGCTGACGCCGGCCTCGATCACGCGTTTGAGAAACGCGTAGTCCAAAGGCAAGGTTCGCTCGAAATGGAACAGCGCCTGATAGTTCGGCAGGCCTGGCCAAGCCAGATGCGCGATGGTATCGACCCCGTCAGTCAGAGCACCCACGTCCAGGTCCGGTGCGTGGATGTCTACCGCGCAGAACTCCACATCATCAAACCATGGCATAGCACGCGCGATGTCGGCGTTTCGACCTGAAGCTCGAACCTTGAAGCCTTTGGCGAGTAAAGCACTGACCAGATGCCGACCGACAAAACCGGTGGCCCCCGTGACCAGCACGGTCGAGGAATACCCCATTACAGCTCAACTCCACTGAAGTCTTTGTCCAGCAACGGATGGCTCGCGTCTTTGGCCGACAGGTTTTTAACCGGCAGCGGCCAGGGGATAGACAGTGCAGGATCAATGACCGAGAGGCCGGCTTCATGATCTGGCGCGTAGTCTGCATCTGTCAGGTAAAGCACCTCAGTATCATCGGTCAGGGCTTGGAAACCATGGGCGAAGCCGGCAGGAATCAGCAAACTGCGTCCGTCATCGGCTCGCAGTTCTTCGGCATGCCACTGCAGGTAGGTTGGGGATTGCGGCCTCAAATCGACCACCACATCCCATACCGCGCCACGTATGCAAGTAATCAGCTTGGACTCTGCATATCCGGCCTTTTGGTAGTGCAAGCCTCGTACGCTACCTTTTTCGACCGTACGTGAATGGTTGATCTGGCGGATAGCGAACGGTCGTCCCTGAAGCGTGAGGCGGGACTGACAGAACAATCGGGCAAAACGCCCACGATCATCGCAGAAGACTTTTTGCCGGATCAGATACAAGCCTTCCAGCGCTAACGCCTGAAGGGTGAAATCAGTCATAACCGACCCCTGTAGAGATTCAATTGATTCAGAGTTATCGCACGCATGTCATCGCCGTTCTGCCAGGCCAAATGCCAATCGAGGGTCTGGGCCAGGCATTGCTGCAGCGACCAGCGCGGCTGCCAATCGAGCAATTGCCGGGCGCGGCTGCTGTCCAGGCGCAACAGGCCAGCCTCGTGCAAATCACTCGGTTCAATCCGCAAGCCTGGCGCCAACGGCCAGCGTTCGGCGAGCAACTGGACGACTTCGCCAACACTGCACATGTCGGCCTCTCCGGGTCCGAAGTTCCAGGCACCGGCGAACTCCGGACCTTGCTCAAAGAGGCTCGCGGCCAATTGCAGGTAACCGGCCAGCGGCTCCAAGGCGTGCTGCCAAGGGCGTACGGCCTGGGGATAGCGCAGCGTCACCGGCTCGTTCGCCGACCAGGCTCTGAGCACGTCCGGAATCAGACGCTCAGGAGCGAAGTCACCGCCGCCCAGCACATTACCGGCACGGGCCGTGGCCAGGGCCAGACCGTGTTCGGCATAACGATCGGCAGAGAAAAACGATGCGGCATAAGACTGCGCCAGCAATTCGCAGCAAGCCTTGCTGCTGCTGTACGGATCGTGACCGCCCAAGGGTTCATTTTCACGATAGGGCCACAGCCACTCCTGATTGGCGTAGACCTTATCGGTGGTTACCAATACACAGGCGCGCACGCCGCCAATCTGACGGATCGCCTCGAGCAGGTTCAGGGTGCCCATGACATTGCTGGAATAGGTACCCAACGGGTCGCGATAACCCTCACGCACCAACGGCTGGGCCGCCAGGTGCAGGACTATCTGCGGCTGCACGTCGGCAAGCACTTCCAGCAAGGCGCCGAGGTCGCGCAAGTCGCCGCGTCGGTCATCGATGCCCTCGCCTACCCGGGCCAGTTCGAACAGGTTCGGTTGGGTGGCCGGGTCCAAGGAAAAACCACTGACCTGCGCGCCCAGGCTCTGCAGCCAGAGCGTCAACCAACTGCCTTTGAAGCCGGTATGGCCGGTGACCAGCACCCGCTTGCCGCGCCAGAACTCCGGGCTCAGTCCCATTGCTTCCATGGGGCCTCCCCGCTTTGCCACAGGGCTTCGAGGTGGTTTTTATCCCGCAAGGTGTCCATTGGATGCCAGAAACCGTCGTGCTGGAACGCCTGGAGCTGCTGTTCCGTTGCCAATGCCGCCAGCGGCTCGGCCTCCCAGGAGGTCTGGTCGTCAGCGATATAAGGCAGGACCTTCGGCGAGAGTACAAAGAAACCACCGTTGATCCAGCCACCGTCGCCCCGGGGTTTTTCGGTAAAGCCCAGGACCGTATCGCCATTGCGCTCCAGCGCGCCGTAGCGTCCCGGCGGCTGGACGGCCGTGACCGTAGCAAGCTTGCCGTGCGCCAAGTGAAAATCCACCAGCGCACCGATATTGAGGTCCGAGACGCCGTCGCCATAGGTAAAGCAAAACGCCTCTTCGTTTTCCAGATAACGCGCCGCCCGACGCAGCCGCCCGCCGGTCATGGTTTCTTCGCCCGTGTCGATCAGCGTCACGCGCCATGGCTCGCTGTAGTTCTGATGAACGTCCATGCGGTTGTTGCACATGTCGAAGGTGACGTCAGAGGTATGCAGGAAGTAGTTGGCGAAAAAGTCCTTGATGGCATAGCCCTTGTAGCCCAGGCAGATCACGAAGTCGTGGATTCCATGAGCGGAATACTGCTTCATGATGTGCCAAAGAATTGGCTTGCCGCCGATCTCGATCATCGGCTTTGGCTTGAGGTGCGACTCCTCGCTGATCCGCGTACCGAGACCACCTGCCAAGATAACTGCCTTCATCGTCTCCCCTCTTGTTCATCACCGGGCTCGGCCAAGCGTTGTTTCGCTTTGCGGGCGCAGGGATTACCTTCAATGCCGATCCGGACGCTGCGATGGACCGCGAGCGCTCGTTTTATGGCGATATGAGGGGGGCTTGCAGGAAACGCGCCAGCTCCGATGGCAGCGTTTCGGGGGGCATAGGGGTCGGAAAGGGAACTGAGCGCTGTTTTTTGTGGCGAGGGGGATTTACCCCTGCCACACATCAATCCGGCAACCATCCCCACAACCAATGCTGCAAGTTATCGCCGCTGAGCATGAAATCACGAAGCACCGCTTCGCGCAGTTCATCGCCCATGCGGTAGCTGGCGTCCGGATCGGCCAGATGCATGCGGATGGCCGCGATCCATTCTTCGGTGCTGTTGCTGCGTACTTTGGTACACGGTAAGAAGCCATCGTAGGCCTTGGTGTCGGTGCAGATCACCGGATAACCACAGGCGCCGTACTCCAGCAAGCGCAGGTTGCTCTTACAGTCGTTGAAGATGTGGAACTCCAACGGCGCCAGCGCCAGGTCGAGGTTCAGGCTGGCCAGTTTGAACGGGTAAGTGTTCAAACCGACGGAAGCATGGAACTCATGGATGTAGGGACGCAACGCATCCGGGCACATCCCGAAGAATACCCACTCCACCTCATTGGCCAGTTCGCGGACGACATCGGCAATGATTTCCAGATCGCCGCTGTGGCTGGTCCCGCCGCCCCAGCCAACCCGGGGCTTGGAGGATGTTCCTCGTCGGCTGGTCAAGCGGGTCCATGGTTCGGGCGGCAGCATGTTGGGCACCACCCGGATTTCGCTATGCATGCTGGACAAGGCATCGGCCAGCGGCTGGGTCGTCACCACCACTCGATCACACAAGCCAATCCCCTCGCGCAGCATCTGCTCGGTGTTGACCGGCTTATTGCGGGCGTGGGTGTTTTTCTTGGGGGCACTGACTACGTAGTCGTCGAGCTCGAAAATCCGCAAGGCATTGGAATATTTCTTCATCCGCAGGATGTCACCGGCCGCGCCCTCACTGTAGCGCCCTTGCAACACGATGGTATCTGGCGACAACCGTTCGATTTCCACGGTCGAAGGCGACTCATAGGCCAACCGGGCAATCACTCGCCCGCTGGCTTCGAGTTCGGCCAGCGGGGCCGTGACACGATAGTGGCCAACCGCAGTGGCGTTGACCGGCAGCCCGAGTACCAGCGGCAGCGCACGGGAGCAGAAGGGATTCCAGTTATTGCGCAGCGAAGGTTCCAGGCTGAAGCTGGAAGCCCCCAGGCTCAAGGAAGGACTGTAAGCCGGGTCACGAGCAATCTGCGGCAACCATTTGCGATAGAAAACTTCACGCTCGCGCTCCTGCGACGCTTCTTCCGGCTGGGCTGGCGATTGCCCGGTTGTTTGCATGACGCTGGCGTAGGGCGTCCAGACCACCAGATAGCCATCCTTACCTGCGCGCAGGCACAAATCGACGTCACTGAGGCCCTGGGTGAAAGTCGTTTCATCAAGGCAACCGAGTTCTTCGAACACTTGCTTGCGCACCATCAGGCATTCGCTGCTGACCGAACTCCAGTTCTGGGTCGTGTGCAGACGTTGCATGTAGCCACGAGAGGTCGCGGACTCGCCATAAAACGGTGACCCTACCGGTCCGGCCAACCCGAGGATCTGCCCTGCGCCGACAATCGTACCCTGGGGGCTGAGTATCCTTGCGCCGACCACCGCGACTTCCGGGCGCAAGGCGTGGTTGATCAATTCGTCCAACCAGTCACTCTCGCAAATGACCATCTGGGGGCTCAGCAGCAACAAGTAGTCGCCTCGAGCCTGGCTCGCGGCGAAGTTACGCACCGCGGCGTCATTGTCGTCACCGGCGTAACGCAGCACGCGCAGCATGCTTGCGCCCAACTGCGCCATGTCCGCCAGCCAGCCGAGCATGGCCGGATCCCGGACGCCGCTATCCACGATCAGAATTTCATAATGCGTATAGGCCGTGCGCTCGATCAGGCTTTCGCAGCAGCGCTGCAAGGCTGTCAGCGAATCCCCCGTGCGCAGGATGACCGACACCAACGGACGAGTGCCGTATCGGTAGTCGATGCGATTGATCAGCGGCAACACATCCTGGCGAATCTCATGAGGTGCGCCGATTCGCGCCAGGTGAGCACCAACCGTAGGGGCATTGCCCTCGATAACCTCCGGCCACGACAACCACTGGGCGAAGCTCAGTGTCGACTCCACCTGAATCTCGGCAATGTGCTCGATGGTTTGCGGGCCGGCCTCCTCCACCAGCCGCCAGAGCAGGTCGTGGGGCGCCAGCTCACCGCGAACCGGATCGAACCCGCCCAGACTCATGAAACGCTCGCGTTCGAAGGCCAGGGCCCGGCCGACGTAGGGATAGGCGCGCATCAGGTCGAGGTTGAAATCAGGCTTGAATACCGGCTCGATGGACTCGCCGTTTACCAATGCGCCCTCATCGCTGTAAGCGCAGAGAATTCCCGGCTTCCCGGCCACGCGCTCGGCCAGAATCAACAAGGCCGAATCACGCAGCGTGTCGCCGGCACGCAACAGGTAAAACCAATGCGCGCCCTCCAACTGCGGGACAATGGCATTGAGTTGCCGCGCCCAATCGGGCTGATAGGGCAACTGCAACACCCGGTCATTGGCCTCGCAACGGGCATCGGAAAGCACCACGACAGCCTGGGCCGGATAGAGCTGGCCGTCTATGCTGCGCAGCGTGGACGCCAATGCCACATCGTCACCGGCACCGTCGATGACAATGGGCACGATGTTCGGACGCAGCGACCAACTGTCGATGCGCGCAGGCATGACACGCCGTTCAACCTCACTGAAACGACGGATAGACAGCCATTCACGGTAGAACTCGGCATAGCTCTCGCTCTGGGCGCCTACCCGACCGTTGACGACGGTATTGCGATTGCCTAGCACACGAGTCACGCACAGCTCCTGCCAGGCGTGAGGCTGGTCGGTGACTTTGTCCAGGTCAACGCAGCGCACCCAGCCGGAGGCCGGAGCCGCTTCACCGCTGCGCGCAACAAGCATCTGCGCCAGCCATTCCCATTCTATTCTTGCGGCCTTGAGCATTTCCGGGGTCTTGCTCAAACGCTCCGGGTAGAGCCGTTCAATACCTAACACGGTATTCAAGGCAATCAGATTACCGCGCCGCATCAGGCAGACAAACAAAGCAAAATCGAGCACCGCAACAAATCCGGCACCCTCCTGAATCAGGGCGGGCAACAATTCCAGCACATCGGCTCGACGCATCAGGGTCGAACTGAAATTACCGACAAAATTGGTCGGCGTGCTCTCGAAAATCGCCAGCATGTCGTCGCCCTTGAGCAAAGCGTCATTGGGCGAGAAGCGGCAATTGTCCACACGGGGTGGCAGGATGAAGTTACCTGCGTCACACAACAACCGAAGCGCGAACACAACGCTGACGTCAGCATGATCCATCAACGCCTGGGCCTGCATCGCAATGCTCGGTGCGAAGAGACGGTCGTCATCGCACAGCACTTTGATGAACTCACCGCTGGCCTCTTCGACACACCGCAACAGGTTGCCCTGAAGCCCCAGTCGCTTCGAGTTTCGCAAATAGCGGATCGGATGGGACGGTTCAGTGAAGGAGTCGACGATCTGGCGAATCTCATCGCCAGGCGAATCATCGCAAACGATGATCTCGATATGTTCGTAGGTCTGGGCCAAGGCACTGAGCAGTGCCTGGTCGAAGAACCTAGGGTTGTAGGCGGGGATAACGATACTGACGAGCGGAAGTGACTTCACGGTTAAAACTCTCGAGCGGCGGGCTCCGTCCTTTTCAGGTCGGAGCCCCGGAACCGCTTAAAAAAAGACGGTTGGCGGCTCGGTCTATACCGGCTCAGATCTTGTTGAACAGACCCAACTGGGCGATCTTGCTGAACGCCAGTTGCGAGGCCTGCAACATGGTCTGCTGCAAGGTCAGGCGAGTCATCACTTCGGCCGCATCGGAATCACGAATCGATGATTGAGTCTGGTTATTGGCCAACAGCAGGCTCTGGTTCGTGTCGCTTTGGGTTTCCAGGGCCTGGCCACGCCCACCTACCGAGCTCAAGGCGCTGGACAACTGATCGGTGCCGCTGGCCAGGTTGCCGATGCCGGAGGCCAGCGATGCCTGCAACTTCTGCAACGCAATCGGATCGTTGTTGGTCGGCGTGCTCAACGCAGTTTTCAACTGGTTAACAGTGTCCAGAATATTCTGGGTCTCATGGGTGTTGACCGCGATGCTGAACTGATCGTCAGCGGCAGGCGTTCCGTCCAGTGTGAAGCTCACGCCCGAAGCGGTAGCCACGTTGCCGGCCAGGGTACCGCTGGACACCGGCTGGCTGTTGGCGGTCAGCGGCGCGCTGTAGAGGTCGAAATCGGTGGCACTGGTGAACTTCAATACGGCCGAACCGGTAGGAAAACTGGCGTGATAGGCCACCGGGTCGGTGATTTCGCTGCCAGTGACCTGGACCGTGGTCGGGTTGCCCGGGCTGCGAGTCGTGACAAAGGTGTCCGGTTTGGCGGCCAGGGTGAAAGTATGGCCGGGCAACACAGTGCCCGCGGTATCACCGGTTTGCAGGTTGATGTTCAAGGTCAGTTCCAGTCCCCGGAACTGTACCGCCTGGCCGCTTTTGCTGTTGGGGTCAAAAGCGCCGCCCAGGCTGGCCTCTGCGGTGACATCGTTGCCGCCGGAGTCGGTGATTTTCAGTTGCGTACCGCTGGTGAACTCAACGGTGTACGGCTCGCCGCTGCGGAATTTGCTGTTGTAGGTGACACTGGACGACACTTGGCCGTTGGACAGCACCACGCGACCATCATCCACCGCAGGCGCAGTCATGGTGACTTGGCTGCGGCTGGTGTTGACGGCCTGCTGGAACACTTCCCAGCCGGTGCTGTTGGTGGCCATCGACATGGTGTCGCCGACAGGCAGGTCGAGGGTCACCTGGTCACCGTTATAGCTGTAGCTGCCATCGTTGTTGCGGGTGAACGGAATGGTGTCGCCCTTGGAGCCGGCGAAAATGTACTTGCCGTTTTCGTCCTTGCTGTTCATCAAGCTCAGCAGTTGTTCTTCGATCTGCGCCAGCTCCGAGGCGTTGGCCTGGCGATCGGCGTCGGTGTAGCCGGCGTTGCCGGCACCGACGGCCAATTCCTTGGCGCGCTGCAGCACGTTGCCAATGCTGGTCATCACCGCTTCAGTGGTGCCCAGGGTCGCCTTGATGGTGTTGGTGTTGGTTTCGTACTGAGCCAGCATCGACGCTTGCGTGCCCAGTTGCAGCAGACGCGAAGCGCCTACCGGATCATCGGCAGCGGTGTTCACCCGCACCAGGCTGCTGGCCTCTTCGCTGGTCTTGACCACGTTGGCGAAGTTCTTCTGGTAGTTCGCAGCCGTGCTTTCGTAAAACTGGGAAGTGGAAATGCGCATGGGCTACGACTCCTTAAAGACTGTTGATCAGCGTGCTGAAGATTTCCTGCGCAGCCTTGATGATCTGCGAAGACGCGGTGTAGTACTGCTGGAATTTGACCAGATTGCCGGTTTCTTCATCCAGGTCCACGCCCGACAGCGAGTCGCGGGCGTTCTTGGCGTTATCCAGGATCGCGCCGGTGGCGGCGCTGTCGAGCTTGCCTTGGGCGGCCTTGGAACCTACGCCTTCTACCAGCTTGCCGTAGGCATCGTTCAGGGAAATACCCTTGCTGGAAGAATCGGTATCCACGGTCTTGGCAGTCTGCAAACCCGCCAGGACAGTACCGTTACGGTTGTCCAGGCTGCCGGGCTGGCTGAGGCTGACATTAATGGAGGCACCATCGGACGGGGCACCGGCAATGGACATGTCGAACGTGACGGTGCGCTGCACCGGCGGTACGGACGAATCCAGGATCGGGTTGCCGCTGGCGTCCTTGAGCGGAACACTCAGGCTCAGGGTGTTGCTTTCGCCGGGCTTGATCGTACCGCTGCTGATCGTACCGCCTTGTGCATCAAGCAACTGATAAGCCTGGCTCGTGCCATCGGCCGAGGTCGCGCCGAACACCACTTTGACCGGCATGGAATTCTTGATGCCGTTCTGGATGATGCTGGTGGTGGCCTCATCGTAGATGTCCAGCTTCGTCGTCATGGTTGGCTGGCCGCTGGCCGGAATGGTCAGCGTACCGCTGCCCCCTGGCACGATGGCGGCGCCCAACGGCGCGGCAATCGCCAGCCGCTTGGAGTCGGTCATCTCGGTCTTGATGCTGGCCGCCGCGTTGCGGGTCGGGGTGAGCTTGAACGAGTCGCCGGCGGCTGCGGTGCCGTTGGCGAAGGTCATCGAGAAACCGTCGATCACCGGCGGCGGCGTGGTCGCGGTGTTGAACGCGCCCATCGAGGTGCCGTCGGGCAGGCGCTGGACGGTGTAGTCCGTGCCGCTGGTGAACGTCACCTTGTAATCGTTGGTGGTCAGCTTGCCGGTGTCTTCGATGGCAATGTTGAAGTTGCCGGAGCCCGCACTGTTGTTCAACGACGCAACACTGCGCTGACTCATTTGCGCAGCGCTGTTGATGTTGCTGAACAGGTTGGAGCCGAAGGCCCCGTTCATGTCGATACCCGAAGCCTGGATGCTGTTCATCTGGTCGGCGACCACCAGGGCCACGCGACCCAGCTCGTTCATGGCCGGGTCGAGCACGGTGCTGCGGTAGCGCATCAAGCCACCGATCTCGCCGCCGGTGAGCACCGACGTCAAGTCCATGGAGCTGGAGCCACTGTTGAGCTGGATGCCAATGCGCCCCGGATCGTTCTTGTCCGGCACCGCTTCGAGGGTATTGACGGTATTGCCCATCACCAGTGGTTGGCCGGAGCCCAGGTAGATGTCCAGGCTGCTGCCGTTCTCGACGACCTGCGTGCCGGTGAACGTCGAGAGCTGGCGAATGGTTTCGCTGCGGGCATCGAGCAGGTCATTGGGTGCGCCACCGGAGTTGGAGACTTCGGCGATTTTCTTGTTCAACTGCGCAACGGTGGCCGCCAGGTTGTTGACCTGCTCCACCATGTTCGACAGGTTGCCGTTGATGTTCTGGCTCTGCTCGGTCAACTGGCTGGCAACCGAATTGAAACGGTTGCTCAAGGCCTGGGCATCGCTGAGCAGCAACTGGCGGGACGCATCGTCACCCGGCTTGGCGTTGACGTTCTGCACCGAGGCGAAAAACTTGGTCAGCGCCCCGTTGAGACCGGTGCCGCTGTCCGACAACAGGGAATCGAGTGGCGTGATTTGCCCCTGATAGGCCGCCGCGTCACTGTTGAGCGACGTGGTGGTTTTCAGTTGTGCTTCAAGGAAGGCGTTATACACCCGACGCACATCGGCCAGGGTCGTGCCGGAACCGATGAACACGTTGCCGTACTGGTTCGAGGCCTTGGTGGTCTGCACGGTCTGCTGGCGCGAATAACCGGCGGTATCGACGTTGGCGATGTTGTTACCCGTGGTCACCAACGCAGTCTGGCTTGCTGACAGACCCGACATCCCTATATTGAGCAAACTCATGGTTCAGACCTTATAAAGTCGTGGTGGCGCCTGCAGAAGCGTAGTTTTGGTAACTCGTCATCTGCCGGGCTATGTTCGAAATCTTGCTGGCGTAGTGCGGGTCGGTGGCGTAACCGGCCTTCTGCAACTCGCGTACAAACTGTTCCGGGTTATCGGCCGACTTCAGCACATCTTGATAGCGACTGTTGCTTTGCAGCAGATTGACCAGGTCATGGAAACTGTCACGGTACGAGGCGTAGGAACGGAACTCGGCCGTCTCCTTGACCATCGCGCCATTACGGAATTCGCTGGTAATCGCCCGGGCTGAATCGCCCTTCCAGTTTTGGCTGGCCTTGATGCCGAACAGGTTGTGACTGCTGCTGCCATCGGGCTGGCGCATGACCGATTTGCCCCAACCGGTTTCCAGGGCGGCCTGGGCTACCAGGTAACGCGGGTCGACGCCAATGCGATCGGCCGCTTCCTTGGCCATTGGCAACATGGCATTGACGAATTCATCGGCATCGCGGAAGGCCTTGCGGGCCGGTGCCAGCGGTGGCTGTGCCACGGCGCGGCCATAGACCTGCATGTCGCCTTTCGGCTCGGCGGCCTTGAGTGCGGCCAACCAGTCGCCATTGGCCAGGTCGCCAGTGGCCGGCTTGACGGCGGCGATGGCGCGATCCGTCAGGACGTTCTGCGCAGGCACATCGGCATTGACCGCCGCCGAAGGCACCAGCCCGGCGAGCAGGCGGTCGGCCAGTTTCGGTGGCAGGGCCAGGCGGCGCTGGTTGAGCAATTCCATGTCGTTGCGGTGGACGCCCTCGGCCCCTTGCGATGCACTCACGGCCCGCGAAGCCCACAACGGACGCTGGCCACTGATACGCGACAATGGGCCGTCAGTAGGCAGGGTCCCGGCAGCCAGCGGTGTCGGCACCGGCGCCTTGGCAACCTTGTCCAGCGCCTCTTGTTGCTTGGCAGCCGACAAGGTCGCCGCCTCGCCGGGGGCCAGTGGCTTGTTCTTGGACATCTGGCGCAGCAGCACATCGGCCAGGCCAATACCACCGCCTTCGCGGGACATGGAAACGGCCAACTGCTGGTCGTACATTTCCTGGTACTGCTTGGCTTCTGGCGTGTTCATCGGATTGTCCTTGCCCAAGGCCTCGGTGGCCGAACGCATGGACTTGAGCATTTCGCCAAGGAACAGCGACTCGAATTCCTGTGCCACTTTACGCAGGTTGCTGTCGCTGTTCTTGTCGCCGACCTTGAGCTGGTTCAAGCGGTTCAGGTCCGAGTAGGAACCCGAGTCCCCGCTGATCAAAGCGCCCTTGCGCATATCCATGGCTCGCCCCTCAAATCACAATGAGGTCGGCTTGCAACGCGCCGGCCTGCTTCAAGGCTTCGAGGATCGCCATCAGGTCGCCCGGCGCCGCGCCGACCTGGTTCACCGCCCGGACGATTTCATCCAGGGTAGTGCCCGGGCCGAACTTGAACATCGGCTTGGCTTCCTGCTCGGCATTGACTCGCGAGCGGGGCACCACGGCGGTCTGGCCGTTGGACAGCGGCCCCGGCTGGCTGACGATCGGGTCTTCGGTGATGGTCACGGTCAGGCTGCCGTGGGTCACGGCGGCCGGAGACACCTTGACGTTCTGGCCGATCACGATGGTGCCGGTACGCGAGTTGATGATGACTTTCGCCACCGCCTGGCCCGGGTCGACCTCAAGGTTTTCCAGGATCGACAGGTAGTCGACCCGCTGGCTCGGATCCAGCGGCGCCGTGACGCGCACCGAACCACCGTCGAGGGCCTGGGCCACGCCTGGGCCGAGCATGTCGTTGATCTTGTCGACGATACGCTTGGCGGTGGTGAAGTCGGAACGGTTGAGGTTCAGCGTCAGGCTGTTGCCCTGGTTGAAACCGCTCGGCACCGCACGCTCCACCGACGCACCGCCAGGGATGCGACCGGCCGACGGAACGTTGACGGTGATCTTCGAACCGTCGCGCCCCTCGGCATCGAAACCGCCGACCACCAGGTTGCCCTGGGCGATGGCGTAGACGTTGCCGTCGATACCCTTGAGCGGCGTCAGCAGCAGGGTGCCGCCACGCAGGCTCTTGGAGTTACCGATGGACGAAACGGTGATATCCACCTGCTGGCCAGGCTTGGCGAACGCCGGCAGATCGGCACTGACCGACACCGCCGCGACGTTCTTCAACTGCACGTTACCGGAGCCGGCCGGCACCTTGATACCGAACTGCGACAACATGTTGTTGAAGGTCTGCAGGGTGAACGGGGTCTGGGTGGTCTGGTCACCGGTGCCGTTCAGGCCCACGACCAGGCCGTAGCCGATCAACTGGTTGGAACGCACGCCGGAAATGCTGGCGATGTCCTTCAGACGCTCGGCTTGAGCGCTAAAGGCTGCCGACATTACCAAGGCACCGATCAACAGCTGTTTAAGATTCAACGGGGCCACCTAGAAAGGGAACTTCGGGCTGAGGAAGAAACGGTCGAACCAACCCGGTTGACTCGCATCGGCAAAGGCGCCGGTGCCCGAGTAGGTGATGCGCGCATCGGCCACACGGGTCGAGGAAACCGTGTTGTCGGTGGCAATGTCGTCGGCGCGAACCATGCCGGCGATGCGCACCAGTTCGTCACCGGTGTTGAGGGTCAGCCACTTCTCGCCGCGCACGACGATGATGCCGTTGGGCAACACATCGGCGACGGTCACGGTAATCGAACCGGTCAGGCTGTTGCTCTGGCCGGACTTGCTGTCGCCTTTGGTGGCACGGTCGGAGCCGTAGCCGGCGTTGAGGCTCAGGTCGCCGCCACCGATCGGGTTGTTGGTGGTCAGGCTGGAGCCGAACAGCGAGGTCAGGCCAACGCTGGTCTCGCTGGTCTTGTCGATCTGCGAGTTGGCGTTCTTGCTGGCCTGGGTCCGCTCGTTCAGGGTGATAGTGATGATGTCACCGACCCGGAAGGCCTTGCGGTCGCTGTACAGGTTCTGCTCGAAGCCGGCCTGGTAGATCGAACCATTGTTGGCCGCAGCCGGCAACGGCGTGCGCGGCAACACCGGGGCGTAATACGGGTCATTGGGCCTGGGTGTCGGCGCGACACAGCCCGCGAGCGCGGTGACCCCACTCAGTGCCAGAACAGATACGAAGCGTTTCATGACCCTACCTCTTGGTGTTGCAGGCGACCCTGGGGCCGCCCTGTCTACGTAATGACGGACGTTGCGACGCGGTTACAGATTCTGCGTAACGAACGAGAGCATCTGGTCGGCAGTGGAGATCACCTTGGAGTTCATCTCGTAGGCACGCTGGGTGGTGATCATGTTGACCATCTCCTCGACGGTGCTTACGTTGGACGTTTCCAGGGTGTTCTGCAGCGTGGTGCCGAAGCCGTTCAGGCCCGGGGTGCCGACTTGCGGCGCGCCACTGGCGGCGGTTTCCAGGAACAGGTTGTTGCCCACCGCTTGCAGGCCGGCCGGGTTGATGAAGTCGGCGGTCTGCAGGTTGCCGATCACCTGGGCGGCCGGGTTGCCCGCCACGGTGATGGACACGGTGCCGTCACGGCCCACGGTAAAGGTCTGGGCATCGTTCGGAATGATGATGGCCGGCTCCAGGGCGAAACCGCTGGCGTTGACGATCTGGCCGTTGGAGTCGAGGTGGAACGTACCGTCGCGGGTGTAGGACGTGGTGCCGTCCGGCTGCAGGATCTGGAAGAAACCGCGACCGTCGATGGCCATGTCCAGGGGCTGCTCGGTGGTTTGCAGGCTGCCGGCGTTGAAGTTTTTCTGCGTGCCGACGATGCGCACACCGGTACCCACTTGCAGGCCCGACGGCAGTTCGCTGTCCTGGGTCGACTGGGCGCCAGGCTGGCGTTTCACCTGATACAGCAGGTCCTGGAACTCGGCACGATCACGTTTGAAACCCGTGGTCGAAACGTTCGCCAGGTTGTTGGAAATGGTCGTCAGGTTGGTGTCCTGGGCGGACAGACCTGTTTTGGCAACCCATAGAGCCGGAAGCATTCGATTCTCCTCGTACGCCTGTTTTTCGGCGCGACGCTTTAGTTAATGGTTAGATCTGCAAGACCCGAGCCATGGCCTCGTCGCCTTCTTTGGCGGTGTTCATCATCTTGACGTGAAGCTCGAACTGCTTGGCCAGGGCCAGCACCGAGGTCATTTCATCCACGGCATTGACGTTGCTCGCCTCCTGGAAACCCGACACCAACTGCACATTGGCATCAATGGGCGCCGGTTGGCCGTCCTTGGTCCGGATCGAACCATCCAGGCCCTTGGTCATGTTCTTGAGGTCCGGATTGACCAGCTTGATGCGGTCCACTTCAGCCATCACCCGCGGGCCTTCGCCCATGGCGCGGATGCTGATGGTGCCGTCCTGGCCGATTTCGATCTTCTGCTCTGGCGGCACGGCGATCGGACCGCCGTTGCCCATCACCGGCATACCGTTGCCGGCGCGCAGCACGCCCAAGGCGTCAACATTGAGGCTGCCGGTGCGCACGTAGCTTTCACCGCCATCGGGGTTCTGCACGGCCATCCAGCCCGGCCCACTGACCGCCACATCGAGGTCACGACCGGTTTCTACCAGCGCCCCCGGAGTGAAGTCCGTGGCAGGCCGTTCGGACATGGCAAACGCCCGCGCCGGAAAGCTGTCGCCGAACACCGGCATCGAGCGCGCCTGCTCCAGGTCTTTCTGAAAACCATTGGTGGAGATGTTCGCCAGGTTGTTGGCATGGGCCCGCTGCGCCAGTGCGTTCTGGCTGGCGCCGGTCATTGCCACATAAAGGTACTTGTCCACTGTCGTTCCTCTGCATGCCGGACGTTTGCCGCCCACTGCTGTGTTGCACAGCCTCAAGCAATTTGCAGACCAACTTTTTTCTGGCGCTGATGGACCCGGTAAACAAAGGGCCTGGAGGTTCTGGAAGCGATTGTGCAAATGTATCGAAGACGAAAAACCGGCGGTGTCGTGCCGCTGCAAGGCAAAGGTTTACCCATCCGGCAACCGCACCACATTTGATTACGCTCCGGGCTCCTTGCCGACCTCATATTCGCGCAACTTATTGGCAATGGTCGTATGGGAAACCCCCAGCCGCTTGCCCAGTTGCCGGCTACTGGGGTGCTCGGAGTACAAGCGCTCCAGCACCGCTTTCTCGAAACGCCCGACGATCTCGTCCAGCCCACCCTCAAGGGAAAAATCGCCAAGGGGTTGGCGCACGCCGTAGTCCGGCAGGCGGATATGCTCAGCCTTCACCGTGCCGCCGTCGCACAGGGAAACGGCCTGGAACAGCACGTTTTCCAACTGCCGGACGTTGCCCGGCCAGTGGTAGTGACTGAGACGGTCCATCGCCGCCGGGGCCAGCTTGGGCAGGGCACAGCCGATCTGGCGGCTGGCCTGGTCGAGGAAATGTTCCACCAGCGGCGCCAGGCCATCGAGGCATTCGCGCAGCGGTGGGATGTGCAAGGAAAGGACGTTCAAGCGGTGGTACAAGTCCTGACGGAATTCACCCCGGGCGCAGAGTTCGGACAAATCGACCTGGGTGGCGCAGATCACCCTGACGTCCAGGTACACCTCTTCATCGCTGCCGACACGCCGGAAGCAACCGTCCTGCAGAAAGCGCAGCAGTTTCACTTGCAGGCGCGGGCTCATCTCCCCGACACCATCGAGAAACAGCGTTCCCCCGGCGGTCAGTTCCAGCAGGCCGAGCTTGCCTTCGGCCCTGGCACCCTCGAAGGCCCCCGGGCCGTAGCCGAACAGCTCGGTCTCGGCCATGGACTCCGGCAGCCCGGCACAGTTGAGCGCCATCAGTGGCGATTGCCCGCGCGGGCTCGCCAGGTGACAGGCGCGGGCCAGCAGTTCCTTGCCGGTACCGGTTTCACCTTCTATTAACAGCGGCGCGTCCAGCGGTGCCATGCGCCGGGCCTCGCGCACCACCGCCGCCATGACCTTCGAACTCTGGAAAATACTGTCGAAGCCACGCAATTCCTGTTTGCGCACGTTATAGATACGTTCGCCCACCCGGTCGGCCCGGTGCAGCGTCAGCACCGCACCGGCCATGGCTTCGCTGTCGTCGTGTTCCGATTGCAGCGGCGCGATGTCCGCCAGGAACACATCGCCCTTGACCTTGACCCGCAGGCCGTTGATGCGCGACTGGTTGGCCCGCACCAGTTCCGGCAAGTCGAAATCCTCGGCATAGCGGGACAGGGGAATCCCCGGCACCTCGTCCACTCGCACCCCGAGCAACTGCGCCGCCGCTCGGTTAGCCGCAACGATGGAGCCGCCCATGTCGATGGACAGCACCGGGAATTCCAAAGCGCCGAGCAAGGCGTTGAGTTCCATGTGCCGACGCTCGCTGGGCATCAGCCCTACACGCTTGACGCCAAATACCCCGGCGATACCTTCGAATTTCGGACGCAGCGCCTGGAACTGGATGTTGATCAGGTTTGGGCAGTGCAGGTAGATCGCGTTGCCATGCTCGCCGCCCACCTCCCCCCGGGCGACGTTGATGCCGTACTCCACCAACAGGTTGAGGATGTCCCGCAGGATGCCGATGCGGTTCTGGCAATGGACTTTGATGCGCATGAAAAGGCCCGATGTGTATTGGAAACTCGTGGGAAGGGAGCTTGTTCCCGCTTGTAGGAGCTGCCGAGCGAAGCGAGGCTGCGATCTTTTCCCAGACAGTTGAATCCCAAGCGAAAGGATCAAAAAATCGCAGCCTTCGGCAGCTCCTACGGCGCAGCCCGGCCTTTGCCATGAGGGTTTCCGACCGGCAGCGGAAATAACTGTCAAGATTATGTGACAGCTATAGGCAGATTCCCACAAGAAAATCCCGATAACATCGGCGCACCCGTCAATTCGTAACGAAAACTTTACGAATTTGCCATTCTTTTACCCATCCCACCTTTGTCAGAGTGCTGCACATCTCCCTGCTTCGGGTTATCTCTAATACATCGCTGGACATAACAACAACACGTCTTCCCCGAGAGGGAAATCAGCAGGAGAACAGCATGAAGCAGACGCAGTACGTGGCCCGCGAGCCCGATGCGCAAGGTTTTATCCACTACACCGCCGAAGAACATGCGGTGTGGAATACGCTGATCACCCGCCAGCTGAAAGTCATCGAAGGCCGTGCGTGCCAGGAATACCTGGACGGCATCGACAAGCTTGGCCTGCCCCACGACCGTATCCCGCAACTGGGCGAAATCAACCAAGTGCTGGGCGAGACCACGGGCTGGCAGGTTGCCCGGGTGCCGGCGTTGATCCCCTTCCAGACCTTCTTCGAATTGCTCGCCAGCAAGCAGTTTCCGGTGGCAACCTTCATTCGTACCCGGGAAGAACTGGACTACCTGCAAGAGCCGGACATTTTCCACGAGATCTTCGGCCACTGCCCATTGCTGACCAACCCCTGGTTTGCCGAATTCACCCACACCTACGGCAAACTCGGCCTACAGGCTTCCAAGGAAGAACGCGTCTACCTGGCGCGCCTGTATTGGATGACCATCGAGTTCGGCCTGGTGCAAACCCCACAGGGCCGGCGCATCTACGGTGGCGGCATCCTGTCCTCGCCCAAGGAAACCGTGTACTGCCTGTCCGACGAGCCCGAGCATCAAGCCTTCGATCCACTGGAAGCCATGCGCACGCCGTATCGCATCGACATCCTGCAACCGGTGTATTTCGTGCTGCCAGAACTCAAGCGCCTGTTCGACCTGGCCCACGAAGACATCATGGGCATGGTCAAGCGCGGTCGGGAACTGGGCTTGCACGCCCCGAAATTCCCACCAAAGGCTGCGTGAACCGCGTCTTTTAATCTCAATTGAGTCTGTTGCACAACGCGGCTTTGCTTTAGCGTGGGTGCATCGACGTTTTCAAATATTCGATCCAGGAACACACCATGAACACTCTGAACCAAGCCCATTGCGAAGCCTGCCGCGCCGACGCCCCACAAGTCAGCGACGAAGAACTGCCGGTACTGATCAAGCAGATCCCCGACTGGAACATCGAAGTGCGCGACGGCGTAATGCAACTGGAAAAAGTTTTCCTGTTCAAGAACTTCAAGCACGCCCTGGCGTTCACCAACGCTGTGGGTGAAATTTCCGAGGCCGAAGGCCACCACCCAGGCCTGCTCACCGAATGGGGCAAAGTCACCGTGACCTGGTGGAGCCACTCCATCAAGGGCCTGCACCGCAACGACTTCATCATGGCCGCCCGCACCGATGACGTGGCCAAGACCGCCGAGGGCCGCAAGTAATGCATTTCGATGCCATCGGCCGGGTACCCGGCGACCCGATTCTCGGCCTGATGGAGGCCTACGCGGCGGACAGCAACCCAAGCAAGTTCGACCTGGGCGTGGGTGTCTACAAGGATGCCCAGGGCCTGACGCCGATTCTTCAGTCAGTGAAACAGGCCGAGCAGCGGCTGGTGGATCGCCAGACCACCAAGACCTACATCGGCGGCCATGGCGACGCCGCGTTCGGCCAGTTGATCAATGAGCTGGTGCTGGGTGCCGACTCTCCGCTGATCAGCGCAAGACGTGCCAGCGCCACCCAGACACCGGGCGGCACCGGTGCGCTGCGCCTGAGTGCCGACTTCATCGCCCAATGCCTGCCGGGCCGTGGCGTATGGCTGAGCAACCCGACTTGGCCGATCCACGAAACCATCTTCGCCGCGGCCGGGGTCAAGGTCAGTCACTACCCTTACGTGGGCGCTGATAACCGCCTGGATTTCGAAGCAATGCTGGCGACGCTGAACCAGGCGCCCAAAGGTGATGTGGTGCTGCTGCACGCCTGTTGCCATAACCCCACCGGGTTCGACCTGTCCCATGAGCAATGGCGTCAGGTGCTGGAGGTGGTGCGCAGCCGCGACCTGCTACCGCTGATCGACTTCGCCTACCAGGGCTTTGGCGATGGGCTGGAGCAGGACGCCTGGGCGGTCCGGCTGTTTGCCGATGCGTTGCCGGAGGTGCTGGTCACCAGTTCCTGCTCGAAGAACTTCGGCCTCTACCGCGATCGTACGGGTGCATTGATCGTCTGCGCCCGGGATGCCGAGAAGCTGGTGGACATCCGCAGCCAACTGGCAAACATCGCCCGCAACCTGTGGTCGACGCCGCCGGACCATGGCGCAGCCGTGGTGGCGACCATTCTCGGCAACCCGGAACTCAAAAGCCTGTGGGCCGATGAAGTCCAGGCCATGCGCCTGCGCATCGCGCAATTGCGCAGCGGCTTGCTGGAGGCCCTCGAACCCCATGGCTTGCGCGAGCGCTTCGCCCATATCGGCGTGCAACGCGGGATGTTCTCCTACACCGGCCTGACGCCAGAGCAGGTCAAGCACCTGCGCGAGCGCCACAGTGTCTACATGGTCGGCACCGGCCGGGCCAACGTGGCCGGCATCGACGCCACGCGCCTGGATCTGCTGGCCGAGGCGATTGCAGACGTTTGCAAGTAAGGCCACTTGCTCCCGCTGGACGGTGTGTAGGAGCTGTCGAGTGCAACGAGGCTGCGATCTTTCCTCTATAAATCGAGTTCCGAGCGAAAGATCAGGATCAAAAGATCGCAGCCTCGCTTCGCTCGGCAGCTCCTACAGGCCTGTCCACTCGCTGACAAATTCTGCAGTTTCCACTTTCGGCGCCGTGCGCGCTTCTTTCTGCGGTGTGCCCAGGTAGAGGAAACCGATCACCTCTTCCCCGTCTTCAAGGCCAAGCCCCCTGGCCACCTGCGGCGAGTACGCCAGTTCACCGGTGCGCCACACGCCGCCAACCCCTTGGGCATACGCAGCCAACAAGATGCCATGGGCCGCGCAGCCAGCCGCCAGCAGTTGCTCGGATTTGGGGATTTTGAAATGGTCCTGCAGACGGGCAATCACCACTACGACCAGGGGCGCGCGCAAGGGGCCATTGAGGGCCTTTTCCACAACGGCTTCCGATACCAGCGGGTCATTGAACCGCGCGGCTTCGGCCAGCAGTTCGCCCATGCGATGCCGCGCCTGCCCTTCGACCGTCAAAAAACGCCATGGCCGCAACTGGCCGTGATCCGGCGCCCGCATGGCCGCAGCGAACATGAGTTCGCGCTGTTCGGGCGTGGGGGCCGGGTCCACCAGGCGCGGGACGGAAACACGGTTGAGCAAAGCGTCGAGAGCCTGCATCGGCCACCTCCTGAAAAAATGTCCGGCTATTCTAGTGGCTGTGCGGCGAGTTCGTTAGCGCAAATTCCGCGACCTGGCGCCAACTGGCGCCGGGTGCCGGTTTACAGGATGCTTGCCGCAGGTAGAATGGCGCCCTTCCCTTTCAGCCTGAGCGGACTTCATGGCGTTGCCGACCCTGCGGATCATTGGTTTCATCATCGGCATCTTCCTGATCACCCTGGCGATCTTCATGGTCGTGCCCATGGCCACCCTGGTGGTCTTCGAGCGCACCGGCGACCTGCCGTCGTTCCTCTGGTCGAGCATGATCACCTTCCTCGCCGGCCTGGCACTGGTGCTTCCCGGGCGCCCGGAACACATCCACCTGCGCCCGCGCGACATGTACTTGCTGACCGTCAGCAGTTGGCTGGTGGTGTGTATCTTTGCCGCGTTGCCGTTCCTGCTGACCCAGAAGATCAGCTACACCGACTCGTTTTTCGAAAGCATGTCCGGCATCACCGCCACCGGCGCCACCGTCCTGAGTGGCCTGGACACCATGTCCCCGGGCATCCTGATGTGGCGCTCACTGCTGCACTGGCTCGGCGGTATCGGCTTCATCGGCATGGCGGTGGCGATCCTGCCCTTGCTGCGCATCGGTGGCATGCGGCTGTTCCAGACCGAATCGTCGGACCGCTCGGAAAAAGTCATGCCCCGTTCCCACATGGTGGCGCGGCTGATCGTGGCGTCCTACGTGGGCATCACCATTCTCGGCACCCTGGCGCTCTGGTGGGCCGGGATGAGTCTGTTCGATGCTATCAACCACGCGATGTCGGCGATCTCCACCGGCGGTTTTTCCACCTCGGACCAATCCCTGGCCAAATGGACCCAGCCGGCGGTGCACTGGGTGGTCATCGTCATCATGATCCTCGGCAGCTTGCCGTTTGCCCTGTACGTCTCGATGTTGCGGGGTAATCGCCGGGCTCTGATCAAGGACCAGCAGGTCCAGGGGCTCATCGGGGTGTTGCTGGTGACCTGGCTGGTGCTCGGCACCTGGTATTGGGCGACCACCGACCTGCATTGGCTGGAGGCGCTGCGGCACGTGGCGCTGAACGTGACGTCCATCGTCACCACCACCGGCTTCGCCCTGGGCGACTACAGCCTGTGGGGCAACTTCTCACTGATGCTGTTCTTCTACCTGGGGTTCGTCGGCGGTTGTTCAGGCTCGACGGCCGGCGGGATCAAGATCTTCCGCTTCCAGGTCGCCTATATCCTGCTGCGGGCCAACCTCAATCAACTGATCCACCCCCGCGCGGTGATCAAGCAGAAATACAACGGTCATCGCCTCGACGAAGAAATCGTGCGCTCGATCCTCACGTTCTCGTTCTTCTTCGCCATCACCATCTGCGTGATCGCCCTGCTGCTGTCGCTGCTCGGGGTGGAATGGATGACGGCGCTGACCGGCGCGGCCAGTACTGTGTCCGGCGTCGGCCCGGGGTTGGGCGAGACCATCGGGCCGTCCGGCAACTTCGCACCGCTGCCGGACGCGGCCAAGTGGATTCTGTCAGGGGGCATGCTGCTGGGCCGACTGGAGATCATCACGGTGTTCGTGCTGTGTATCCCGGCGTTTTGGCGTCACTGACCGCTTCAGGCTGGCTCCCCAACCGTGCCCGGTATTCGCCCGGCGTGGTGTCGAACCAGCGGCGGAAGGCCCGGAAAAAATTGCTCGGGTCGGCAAATCCCAGCAGATAGGCGATTTCCAGCAACGTCATGCCCGGCTGCGCCAGGTACTGCTCGGCCAGTTCGCGACGGGTGTCTTCGAGCAGGCTCTGAAAACTCGTGCCCTCTTCCTGCAAGCGCCGCTGCAAGGTCCGCTGTGACAGGTGCAGCGTCTGCGCCACCACATCACGCTTGGGCTCGCCCTGGGGCAACAACCGGCACAACACTTGTCGCGCCTTGTGGGTCACACGGCTTTCCGAAAAACGCGCGAGGTACTCGCCGGCAAACCGGTCATGCAACTGCGCCATCGCTTCGTTGGCCGTCGGCAGCGGCGCCTCCATGTCGGCCCGTTCAAAGATCAGCGCGTCATAGGCCGCGCCGAACACCAGCGGCGCGCAGAAGGCTCGCTGATAAGGCGTCAGGTCCAGGGGGGCGGTGCCTTGGAACAGCACTTTTACCGGGTGCAAGGTACGTCCGGTCAGCCAGTTGCACAGGGCCAACGCACAGGCCAGGGACGCTTCGGCACTTTGGCGTGTGGGGGGTAAATGGTCGCCATGCACCGTCAGGATCAGCCCGTAACCCTCTTCCAACCGACGAAAACTCAAGTCGGCGCTTTCGGCAATGATCCGCTGGTATCGCACCAGTCGCTGGAAACCCTCCGCCAGCGTGCGACTGGACATCAAGGCGTAGCCCGCCACATGAAACGAGGCCGGGCGCACCACTTTCCCCATGTTCAAGCCAATGGCCGGGTTACCGGACAATTCCACCGCCCGTTGCCAGAGCCGCGTCATCGAGTCCTGGGGGAAACGTGCATCCGGATCGTCCAGCGCATCAAAGTCCAGCCCCAGTTGCTTGAACAGCACCCGACAATCCAGGCCGTCCATTTCCAACGCCTTGACAATCCCCATCGCCCAGCTTGAAGAAGTGGTTCGTTCGTTCATGACGTTTACTTGCATGACGAGCCGCAGGGTACGGCTGGATTTGCGAAGGATACTAAAGTGGCGCCGATTGTCACTGGCCATAGCAATTGATAGCTCTAGACTTCAAGCATCAGAACAATAACCACAGAGCCAGCTGTCGTGGAAAATGCCAAACAATTCAATACCTTCGCTGAGTTCTACCCGTATTACCTCGGCGAGCACAGCAACAGCACCTGCCGACGATTGCATTTCATCGGCACCTCCCTGGTCATCCTGATTTTCGTCACGGCCCTCGTAGTGGGCAGCGGGTGGCTGTGGCTCGCCCTGCCCGTGGCCGGCTACGGCTTTGCCTGGATCGGACACTTCTTCTTCGAAAAAAACCGTCCCGCCACCTTCCAGCACCCGTTCTACAGCCTGCTCGGCGATTTCGTCATGTACCGCGACATGCTGCTGGGCAAGGTTGCGTTCTAGCCAAAGGTCTGACTATGAATACCCATGCCCGCTTTACCCACATGCAGGACGGTACCCAGGAAGACTGGGCGATCATCGCGGCTGACTTCAGCGCCTACGCACGGCAATTGCCGGGGCGGATCCTGGCCCACTTGAAACTGCTGGACGGCGATTTCGGCGGGTTCCCGGTGGATCGCCTGACCCACTCCCTGCAAACCGCCACCCGTGCCTACCGTGACGGACGCGACGAGCAATACGTGGTCTGCGCCCTGCTCCACGACATCGGTGACACCCTGGGCTCGTATAACCATCCAGACATCGCCGCGGCGATCCTCAAGCCCTTCGTCAGCGCCGAAAACCTGTGGATGGTGGAAAAACACGGGATTTTCCAAGGCTATTACTTCTTCCACCACCTGGGCATGGACCGACACCTGCGCGAGCAGTTTTTCGAACATCCGCAGTACCAGGCGACGATCGACTTTTGTGCGAAATATGACGCGGCGGCGTTCGATCCCGAATACGACACTTTGCCGCTAAGCTTCTTCGAACCGATGCTGGAAAGGGTGTTTGCCACGCCGAAGCAGTCGATCTACAAGGCGGCGATGACGCAGGCACCGGCCCTGTAGGAGCTGCCGAAGGCTGCGATCTTTTGATCTTGATCTTTCGCTTGAAATTCAATCGTCAGGGGAAAGATCGCAGCCTCGTTGCACTCGTCAGCTCCTACGGTTTCAAGCCGGTTCGGCGACTTTCAGTGCTTTCAACTGCGCTTCGCGCGCCTGGGCCTCCGCCAACCGATACAACTCGATCGACCCGTCCCAATGCTCGATCAGCGCCGTGCAGGATTCGACCCAGTCGCCACAATTGAGGTAATCCACCTCACCCACTTTGCGGATCTCGGCATGGTGGATATGCCCACAAACCACGCCATGCAGTTCGCGCTTCACACACTCGTGGGCGATCGCTTCTTCAAAATCGCTGATGAAGCTGACGGCGGTCTTGACCTTGTGCTTGAGGTACGCCGACAACGACCAGTAGCCGTAGCCGTAACGGGCCCGCCAATGGTTGAGCCAGCGGTTCAGCGTGAGGGTGAACTCGTAGGCCGAATCCCCGAGGAACGCCAGCCAACGATGGTACCGGGTGATGACATCGAACTGGTCGCCATGGATCACCAACAGGTGCCGACCATCGGCAGTGACGTGCACCGCTTCGTCCACCAGCTGGATATTGCCCAGGATCAGCTTCGAATAGCGCCGCAGGAATTCGTCATGATTGCCGGTGACGTAGATCACTTCAGTGCCGCGCTTGCTCATGGTCAGCAAGCGGCGAATGACGTTGGTGTGGGCCTGGGGCCAATACATGCCACCGCGCAGTTTCCAGCCATCGATGATGTCGCCCACCAAGTAGATCTTGTCGGCGTGGTAACCCTTGAGGAACTGCGACAAGTGCTCGGCCTGGCAATCCCGGGTGCCCAGGTGCACGTCGGAAATCCACAAGGTGCGAACACGCTGTTTGCGGCTGGGTCTGGCGAGCTCTGCGCTGGTCATTGGGCAACCCTCTGATCGTTTTTGCCACTGTGCACGCCAGCGGTTAATGGCCCATGACAAACACAAGTCCATTGCATGACAGCGCCGGGCGTTGCGCCCTCGGTGTATGCTGGCGGCCTGACACGGGAGACCGCGATGAGACCGATCCTCACACTACGCCACTACAGCCACGACTTGATCGTCCACAGCCATGAGCATGCCCAATTGGTGTTCGGGCTGTCTGGCGCACTGGATTTCGAGGTCGAAGGCCATGGCAGCCAGGTGGTGCAACAAAGCTTCGTGGTGATACCGGCCGGCGCGCATCACGCCTGCGGCAGCCCCCACGGCAGCCGTTGCCTGGTGTTGGATGTGCCCAGTGATGACTGGGTCGGGCAATGCCTGGGGGACCACGCCGACGCCAGCCGCCGCTTGCTCGACGACACTGCACGCCTGCCCCTGGATGCGGGGCAGAGCCAGTTGGTCAGTTGGTTGGCGGGGAGCCCGGTGGACGATCCGGTGATCGCCCAGCAAGGCGCGGTGCTGCTGCTGGCGAGTCTCAATAACGCTCGCCAGGAAACCCTCGGCGGCCGGCGCCTGCCCTACGCCGCACTCAACGCGCACATCGACCAGAACGCCGCCTATCCGCTGCAAGTGGCGGACCTGGCGCGAGTCGCCGGCCTTTCCAGCGCCCGCTTGCACGCGCGCTTTGTCGCCGAGTGCGGACAAACCCCGATGGATTACATCCGCAGCCGTCGCTTGCACAAGGCCGTGGCGTTGTTGCGTGATTCGCAGTTGCCCATCGGTGAGATCGCCCACCGCGTCGGCTACAGCTCCCAAAGTGCCTTCGCCGCGGCGGTGCTGCGCGAATTCGGCGTCTCGCCGGGCAAGCTGCGGCGTCAACGCTAGATACGCGCTAAAAATCGCTAGGATCGCGACAGACACCACCCCCTCCCAAACGCTTAAATGCCCAGTAGCAGCTGTGTAGGAGCTGTGTAGGAGCTGTGTAGGAGCTGTGTAGGAGCTGACGAGTGCAACGAGGCTGCGATCTTTCCCAAGACACTTGAATCTCAAGCGAAAGATCAAAAGATCAAAAGATCAAAAGATCAAAAGATCAAAAGATCAAAAGATCGCAGCCTCCGGCAGCTCCTACAGGGTATTGATGTTTGTCCGTTGGTTTTGGCTTATCTGTTGAAAGGATTGAAATGACACCCCGTACCGCCCTCGGCGCCCTGCACATTGGCGCACTCATGTTTGGCCTGACCGGTGTATTCGGCAAACTCGCGGCAGCCTCGCCGGCGGTCATTGTGTTTGGTCGCGCCATCTTCGCCGTGCTTGCCCTTGCGGTGTTCGCCCGGTTCGCCAGCAGCAGCCGCTGGCAGAAACTGCGGGCCCAGGATGGCCGGCGATTGCTGCTCGGGGGGCTGTTGCTGGCCGGGCACTGGGTGAGCTTCTTCATCGCCGTGAAGGTTGCCGGCGTGGCGATCGCCACGCTGGGGTTCACCAGTTTCCCGGCCTTTACGGTGCTACTCGAAGGGCTGATCTTCCGCGAGCGGATTCGCGCCAATGAAATCTGGCTGGTGGTGTTGGTGAGCATCGGCCTGGTGTTGGTCACGCCGAACTTCGACCTGGCCAGCGGCGCCACCACTGGCCTGCTGTGGGCCGTGGCCTCGGGGCTGCTGTTTTCCCTGCTGTCATTGACCAACCGCGCCGGTTCGGCGCACGTACCGCCGGTGCAGGCCGCGCTGTGCCAGAACGTGGTGGTCGGGGTGTGCCTGCTGCCGATGGCCGCGCCGCAATTGAGCGACGTGCGCCCCATCGACTGGTTGTGGATCGGCTTGCTCGGCGTGTTCTGCACCGGCCTGGCCCACAGCCTGTTCGTCGCCAGCCTGGCGGTGATCAAGGCCCGTACGGCGGCGGTGGTGTTCGCCATGGAGCCGGTCTACGGCATCGCCATGGCCTGGTGGCTGTTCGATGAGAGCCCGACCCTGCGCATGCTGCTGGGCGGCGTGGTGATCATCACGGCCATCGTGATCTCAAGCCAACTGGGCGGTTCGAAGAAACCGGAGGTCGGCGCCCAAGCCGCGTCTCACTGACCCCGATCGTTGTGGCCCAGGTCCCGCTCCGGGTCGATCCGGTCGCGGACCCGCTGCTTGAGGACCTTGGCTTCGGGAAAACCGCCATCGGCCTTGCGCTCCCAGATCTGCATGCCGTCGCAACTGATGTGGAACACACCGCCGGTGCCCGGCACCAGCGACACCTTGCCCAGGTCATCGCCAAAGGTGCTGAGCAGCTCCTGGGCCAGCCAGGCAGCGCGCAACAGCCATTGGCACTGGGTGCAATAGGTGATGACGACTTCCGGTTTGTGTTCAGTCATGACGGGTGAACTCCTGGGTTCGAAGGCGTCGCTATAATACCCGCCTTTGATCGCCCGCCCCGAGATTGACGATGCGCCGCCTCCTGCCCCTCCTGCTTCTGCTGCTGTTGCCCCTGCTCGGCCATGCCAACGAGCCCACCGTCGAAGCGCCACGCCCGAAAATCGGCCTGGTGCTGTCCGGCGGTGCCGCACGGGGGCTGGCCCACATCGGCGTGCTCAAGGCCCTGGAAGAGCAAGGCATCAAGATCGATGCCATCGCCGGCACCAGCATGGGCGCGGTGATCGGCGGGCTGTATGCCTCGGGCTACAAGATCGACGAACTGGAAAAACTCGCCTTGGGCATCGACTGGCAACAGGCCTTGTCCGATGCGCCGCCACGCAAGGACGTGCCATTCCGACGCAAGCAGGATGACCGCGACTTCCTGGTCAAACAGAAACTGAGCTTTCGCGACGACGGCAGCCTCGGCCTGCCCTTGGGGGTCATCCAGGGCCAGAACCTGGCCCTGCTGCTCGAAAGCCTGCTGGCCCACGCCAGTGACACCCGGGACTTCGACAAACTGCCGATCCCGTTTCGCGCGGTCGCTACTGACATCGCCAGCGGCGAAAAGGTCGTGTTTCGCAAAGGCCACCTGCCCAAGGTCATTCGCGCCAGCATGTCGATCCCGGCGGTGTTCGCCCCGGTGGAACTGGACAGCCGGTTGCTGGTGGACGGCGGCATGTCCGACAACATCCCGCTGGACGTGGCCCGGGAAATGGGCGTAGACGTGGCTATCGTGGTCGACATCGGTACGCCCCTGCGCAATCGCAAGCAACTGGTCACGGTGCTCGACGTGCTGAACCAATCGACCACCCTGATGACCCGGCGCAACTCCGAAGAGCAACTGGCAACCCTGAAAAAAGACGACGTGCTGATCCAGCCGGCGCTGGCGAGCTTCGGCTCCACCGACTTCGGCCAGGCCCGGGAAATGATCGACGCCGGCTACCGCGCCACGCGGATACTCGAGGCACGCCTGGCCCCTCTGCGCCCGTCCGAGGCCCCCGACGCCGAACTCATGGCCGCGCGCACCCCCAGCGAGCGCACGCCGGTCATCACCGCCATCCGCGTGGAGAACGACTCGAAAGTCGGCGATGACGTGATTCGCTACTACATTCGCCAGCAGATCGGTGAACCGCTGGACCTGGGCCGCCTGCAGACCGACATGGGCACGCTGTACGGCCTGGACTACTTCGAGCAAGTGCAATATCGCGTGGTCCGCAAGGGCCCGGACCACACACTGCTGATCAGCGCCCGGGGCAGGCGCACCGGCACCGACTACCTGCGGCTGGGGCTGAGCCTGTCGGATGACATGCGCGGCGACAGCGCTTTCAACCTGGGAGCCAGCTATCGGGTCAACGGCATCAATCGCCTGGGCGCCGAATGGCTGACCCGGGCGCAGATCGGCGACAAGCAAGAGCTATACAGCGAGTTCTACCAGCCATTGGACGTCGGCTCGCGCTACTTCATCGCCCCCTACGGGCAATTCGAATCGCGCAACGTGGAGGCCATCCTGGACAACGATCCGGTGGCCCAGTATCGCGTCGAGCGCTATGGCTTCGGGCTGAACGTGGGCCGCCAGATCAGCAACAATGGCGAAATCCGCTTCGGTGTCGGCCAGGCCTGGGGCAAGGCGGATGTGCGCATTGGTGATCACGACCAGCCCAGCGAAAACTTCAATGAAGGTTTCTATGAGCTGAAGTACTCCTTCGATTCCTTCGACAACGTGTATTTTCCCCATGAAGGGGAAGACATTGGCCTGACCTGGCGCCAATACGAACCGGGGCTGGGTTCCGACCAGCGTTATCGCCAATGGGAGTTCAAACTGGACAAGGCCCTGAGCCGCGGCCCGGACACCTTCATCCTGGGCGGGCGCTACGGCCGAACACTGGACACTGCCGAGGTCGTGACTTCCAGCTTTGTGCTGGGCGGCGCACGGCAACTGTCGGGCTTTCGCGAAGATGGGGTCTCCGGGCAGAACATCAGCCTGATGCGTGCCGTGTATTACCGCCGCCTCACACCGCGGGCCTACCTGCCACTGGACTTCCCGCTGTACATCGGCGGCTCGTTGGAACGCGGCCGGGCCTGGAACAACGACAACGAATTCGACAGCGGCTACATCAACGCCGCCAGCATTTTCCTCGGTTTCGATACGCCACTGGGGCCACTGAATTTCAGCTATGGCTTTAACGACGATGATGAACAGGCGGTGTATCTGAACCTGGGGCAGACGTTTTGATGGGCTGCCTGGACAGGATTTGACAGCCTGATAGGCGGCTATCGCGAGCGAGCTCGCTCCCACATGGGGTCCGGGGTGTAGCCGGAATCGCCGTTCCCTGTGGGAGCGAGCTTGCTCCGGGCGGCGTTCCGACGATGAGGCCAGCCGCTACAACCCCGATAGCACTAGCGAATCCCGGCCAGCAGCACCTGGGCAGTCTGCCTGAGGGGTTCATCGCCCTCCTTGAGCAGTTCTTCAAGCAGGGAGACGGCGGTCTTCAGGTCTCCATCGTCGATGCAATTCTGTGCCTGTTCCAGCTTGATCGAGTGTTCCGGGGCCTGAGGTTCAGGGGGCGTGGTGTCCAGGAAAACAGGCTCAAGGGCCAGCGGCTCGAGTTCCAGCGACTGTTCTTCGTCGGCAAAGCCATCGAGGAAAGCATCATCCAGCGACTCGGTTTCCAGTGGCGTTTCCCATTGCAGGTCCGGCTCGTCGAACCCTGAAAGCGACAAGCCCTCGGCGGCATGGGGTAAAACCGCATCTTTTCCAGCAGTGTTGTCCTGGGCATCGGCGAGGTCCCAGCTGGTTTCCATGGACAATGCATCCAGGTCCAACTCGAACTCGTCACTGGGCGCCTGCTCACGTTCAGCAGTGGGTGCGGTTGCAAGAGCCGGCACCTGAGGTTGCGCCGATGCCACGATCGGCGCAGCAATTGCGGCAGCCTTGGGATAGCGCCCGCGGATTTCCTCCAGCGTCCCGGCATCGATACCTTGTGCCAATAAATGATGTTCCTGAGCCTGGAAACCGATGACGTCGCCCTGCTTGCCCAGTACCTCCAGCAACTTGAGGCCCAGGTCGGTGCGTTCCGGCTCCGCCAGCAATGCGGCGCGCAACAGCCCCGCAGCCTCGGTGAAACGACCGTAGGTCAAGTAGATTCCGACGCCCTCCAGTACGTCCCCCAGGGGCGCATCCCCGTTGTTGAACGAGGTCGCGGCCTCCGGCGGCTCCGTATCGGGCAGTGCTGCAAAGGTTTCGTTGCCCTCTTCCAGCATCGGCTCGGGATGCCCGGTCACCGGCGCCACCTCCGCCTGCTGCTGCCGACGCCGAACGAACAGTAACAACGCCAACAACCCCAAGAGGCCCACCAGCCCCGCCACCCATGACCAATTGATACCCTCTGGTTCTGCAAGCGGTTCTGTAGCCGGTTGTGTCTCCGCTGCAGGTGCAGGTGCAGGTGCAGGTGCAGGTGCAGGAAGTGTCGGTTGCGATTGCGCCGACACAACAGGGGCTGGCGCAACTTCGGCCAGCCGGGTCTGTAATTCAGTGATCTGTTTGCGCTGGCCGGCGACTTCCTCATCCTGGGCCTGAAGCCGTGCCTGCAGTTGCTCGATAGTCTTCTGTTGCTGCTGGTTTTGCAGCACGCTGGCGGCCAATTGCTCATCGGACGCGGCGGGGGCCTGGCCTGCAGGGGTTGCAGCCGGCATCGGCAGCACGGCCGAATCGGGCAGCAACAAGCGCTGGCCAATGGATAACCGGTCGCTGCCGGGGTTCAGGGCCTGGATTGCATGCATCAACTCATTGACTGACGCGTTGCTGCCGGCGTCATGCAGGCGCCTGGCGATGAGCCAGGGGTTGTCCCCCGGCACGACGGTGTAACGCTTGCCCTGTACCGCCGGGGGCGGCTTGATGGCAGGCACCGCGGACGCTGGGGCCACGGAAGGTTCGTCACCGGCCGGCACGATACCCGGTGTGCCCGGCGGGTCGATCAGCACGGTGTATTCACGCAGCAGACGCCCGTTGGGCTGATCGAGTTGTACCAGGAAATTGAGAAAGGGTTCTTCCACCGGTTTGCTGGAGGTCACCCGAATGAAGCTGCGCTCCCCGCGCAGTACCGGCGTGAAGCGCAGGTTATTGAGAAAGAACACCCGCTCCACACCCGCACGACTGAAATCGTCCGGGCTCGCCAGGCTGGCCGACAGATCGCCCTCGCCGACCCCGGTCACGTCGACCAGGGCGATATCGGCGCGCAACGGCTGGTTCAGGGCGGAATGAAGCGTGATCTCGCCAAGTCCCAGCGCCGAAGCCAAGGCCGAATACCCCAGGGTACCCACGACGACCGACACGTTGACCCAACTGCGCAACGTGGACTGCAAACTTTCAAGCATGGGTATCCCTTTCGACTGCCAGACTGAGCGTAAACGCATCCAATACGATCACTTAGTACTGGTTATAGTTCGCTAATCGCCGAATCTCAAAAGTCTGGCGCCAGGGATATACCTCAGGATTTTTCCAGGTTGGCCAGGATCGTCCCGTGGACCCGCATGCACACGCGCATGTCCGCTTCGTCGACACCTTCGAACAGCTCACGACGCAGTTGCGTGGCAATGGTTTCGATTTGTTCGATCAACGGTAGGGCCGGTGCGCAGAGCACGATTTTCTTGGCCCGGCGGTCCTCGGCCACGGCCTGGCGCTGCACCAGCCCCTGGGTTTCCAGGCTGTCGAGCAGCCGGGCCAGGGTCGGGCCTTCGACGGCGACGCTCTGGGCCAGTTCACGCTGGGTCGGCGCCTGTTCGAAACGGGCCAGGTGCAACAGCACCAGCCAGCGCGCCTGGGACAGGCCCAGCCCGGCCAGGCGACGATCCAGTTCGGCACGCCAGCCTCGGGACATTTGCGCCAACTGCATGCCAAAACGGTGTTGATCGGTTAACGGCATAAAAAAACTCATCAGATCTGAAATAGAGAAAAACTAATTATTAGTCAGCTAAGCATGAGCTTTGGGTTCAAGCAAGGCTCGCCTTGTACTGAATCGTTAAAGGAACGCAACTCACTGATCAGACTTCAAATTCCGACTGCAATGCAGCCCTGACGCAATACAGCACGCCTTCGGGAACCCGTCCGACAAACAGTGCGGCAACTTCGGACACCGGCGGTAACTCGCCTTCGCCATCCAGGAATGCATCCTGCACCTCCCCCATCAGTTCTTCGGGCAGATCCAGTGCCTGTTCCAGGGACAACTGCTGTTTGCCAATGGCCTCGGCCAGCATTGTGTAGACGTTCTTTTCCGAGCACTGCAGTTGCCCGGCGATCTGTAATGGCGTCATGCCGGCCCGGGCCAGCGTGATAAGTTCGTGGCGCACATCGGCCACCACTTTCGGTGCTTCGGCCTCGCCGCCCAGTACCTGGAGGAAAGCTTCGCCATAGCGCTCCAGCTTGCGCGCGCCCACGCCACTGACCCGGGCCATTTCCGCCAGGGAGGTGGGCTGGCTGCGGAGCATTTCCAGCAGCGTCGAGTCGGGGAAGATGACGTATGGCGGGACGCCGTGCTCCTCGGCCAGCTTGCGCCGCAAGGCACGCAAGGCTTCCCATTGATCGCGCTCTTCGCCACGCACCAGTTGGCTGGCCTGGCTCTTGCTGCTCTTGACCGCCGTTGCCGGCTTGAGGTCGCGGCGCAGTTCGAGGGTGACCTCGCCTTTGAGCAAGGGCCGACAACTTTCGGACAAACGCAGGCCACCGTAGCCTTCCAGGTCGATGTCGGCCAGGCCGCGGGCCACCAGTTGTCGGAATAATGAACGCCATTCACTCTCGGTGCGCGCCTTGCCCACGCCGAACACTGAAAGATGCTGGTGGCCGAAGTTGCGGACCTTCTCGTTGTCCTTGCCCAGCAACACGTCCACCAGATGCCCGACACCGTAGCGCTGGCCGGTGCGGAAGATGGCCGACAAGGCCTGGCGGGCCGGTTCGGTGGCGTCCCAGGTTTCCACGCCATCGACGCAGTTGTCGCAATGCCCGCAAGGCTGGGGCATGTCTTCGTCAAAGTAGGCCAGCAGGGTCTGGCGACGGCAGCGGGTTTCCTCGCACAGCGAGAGCATCGCGTCGAGCTTGTGTTGTTCCAGGCGCTTGTGGCGCTCGTCGCCTTCGGAGTTCTGCAACATCTGCTTGAGCATCACCACGTCTTGCAGGCCGTAGGCCATCCAGGCATCGGCCGGCAAGCCGTCACGGCCGGCACGCCCGGTTTCCTGGTAGTACGCCTCGAGGGACTTGGGCAGGTCCAGGTGCGCGACAAAACGCACGTTGGGCTTGTCGATGCCCATGCCGAACGCAATGGTGGCCACCATGATCAGGCCTTCCTCGTTGAGGAAGCGCTTCTGATGATAGGCCCGCAGGTCGTTGGGCAGGCCGGCGTGATACGGCAACGCCGGAAACCCTTGCTCACACAGAAACGCCGCCACTTCATCGACCTTCTTGCGCGACAGGCAATAGACGATGCCGGCATCACTGCGGCGTTCGGAGAGAAACGCCAGCAACTGCTTGCGCGGCTGCTCCTTGGGTACGATGCGATAGAAAATATTGGGACGGTCGAAGCTGGACAGGAACCGCTCGGCGTTCTGCAAGTGCAGGCGCTCGACGATTTCCTCGCGGGTGCGCTTGTCGGCGGTGGCAGTCAGGGCGATGCGCGGCACGTCGGGGAACAGCTCCGCCAGTTGCCCCAGCTGCAGGTATTCGCGTCGGAAATCGTGGCCCCATTGGGACACGCAGTGGGCTTCGTCGATGGCGAACAGGGCGATTTCCAGGCTCTGCAGGAACGCCAGCATGCGCGGCTGCACCAGGCGCTCCGGGGCCAGGTACAACATCTTCACTTCGCCGCGCTTGATACGCGTCGCCAGGTCCCGCTGCTGCTCGGCGCTGAGGGTAGAGTTCAGCGAAGCGGCGGCAACCCCCAACTCCTCGAGGGTCGCGACCTGGTCGTCCATCAAGGCGATCAGCGGCGAAACCACCACCGCCAGGCCATTGCGCAACAGCGCCGGTACCTGGAAGCACAAGGATTTGCCGCCGCCGGTGGGCATGAGCACGAGGGCATCGCCACCGCTGGCCACGCGCTCAATAATGGCACCCTGGCGGCCACGAAAACTGTCGTAGCCGAAGATGTCCTTGAGGACGCGTTGAGCCTGTTCGAGCATAGAAACTCCAAAAATCACCGAAACATCCCTGCAAGGCTGGTTCAGAACCACAAAAGCTGCACCGGCGAATCGTAAGTGCGCGTTTCGAACCGGCGGGACGCCGCAGGGCATCACAAAACGCGGCAGTATACCCGAGGCCTTCGTTGCAAAGGTGGCTGCTGACAGGAGGTGATCAAGTAGGCGATTGCACGCCATGCGCCCTGTAGGAGCTGCCGAGTGCAACGAGGCTGCGATCTTTCCCCAGCCAATCGAGCCTCAAGCGAAAACCGAAAGATCAAGATCAAAAGATCGCAGCCTTCGGCAGCTCCTACAGGGATCGCGGTCCGCTCGTGCGCCCAAGTAGAGGCAAATACGCCACGCGGCTGGCTTGGGGGCTCAAGAAGGCCTAGAATTCCCGCATTGTTTATTCCCCAAGGTAGCCCGTAATGTCCTTCGCTGAGCAACTGACCCGCCTGCAAGTCTTCCTCGACGCCGATGAGCTGCACGAAGAGGCGCTGGACTACGTGGCCGCTCACGGCTATCTGACCGCCCTGTCCATCTGCGCAGAAACGGTGCCGGACCGTGAGTGGATCGATGCCCTGTTTGCCGAAGAGCCGCATTACAGCGACGAAGCCCAGCGTGCCGAAATCGAAGCCACGCTGGTCGGCCTCAAGGCCCACATCGCCCGCCAACTGGCTTCCGACGAAGAATTCGAACTGCCATGCGACCTGGACCTGGGCGATGACCCGGACGATTCGGAATTGCGTGGCTGGTGCATCGGCTTCATGGAAGGCGTGTTCCTGCGCGAAGCCGCCTGGTTCGAAACCGCCGAAGAGGAAGTCAGCGAAATGCTGCTGCCGATCATGGTCGGTTCCGGCCTGTTCGACGAGCAACCGGAATTTTCTGACATCGCCGCCGACGCCAACCTGATGGACGACATGATCGTCCAGATCCCCGAAGCCCTTACCGCCTTGTACCTGCTGTGCAACGCACCGGACGAAAAACCGGCGATCCTCAAGCCTCGCCACCACTGAGTGACCGGGTGCCCTCGCCAGTTGGCACTCGCCCGCTGATCCTGCGTTACGTTCTGTTGGCCATTGGCTGGCTGAGCGTAGCGCTGGGGGTCATCGGCATCTTCGTCCCCGTACTGCCAACCACCCCTTTCCTGCTGCTGGCGGCGGCCTGTTTCGCCCGCAGCTCGCCGCGCTTCTACCGCTGGCTGGTGAGTCATCCCCGCCTCGGCCCTTGGATCAGCGACTACCTCAGCGGCAACGGTATTCCGCTCAAAGGCAAGGTCTACGCCATCGGGCTGATGTGGGTGAGCATCCTCTTTTCCTGCTACCTGGTGCCCCTGCCGTGGGCGCGGGGGTTCATGCTCACCAGTGCGGTGCTGGTGACGATCTATATCCTCAGGCAGAAGACCCTGCATAGATCCTGAAAAACCATTTCTATTCGCCCCCCCTCGCTGGCCCAACCGTTCGTCCAAGCCACCCCCGCACCTGTCAATCCTGACAGTAGCCAAACCTTCCAACCAGATGTCTGATTACTCCTGACGCTGGAAGCCCGCGCGCGCCCCTATCAGGAAAACAACATGGACATCCAATCCTCCACTCTGAACGAACTGTTCGATTTATACCCCGTGATCATTTTGGGTTGGGTGACGCCCGTGCAACCGGCCGGTATCGCGGCAGGTGGCATACCCAAAAGTCTCTACGACGATCAACCTCGCGGCCTGAGATGCCTGATCGATCCATGGACCGAGCTGCAGCGACGTTCCTGGACGATGGCTGTGGATGATCGAGCTGATTTGTACATCAATGACGATCCGTTCCCCGTGGATGGCAAGAACGTGGGACCCGGGGAGGAACAACTGCGCATGGAGTTGCATGTACCCCATGGGCGGTTACTGAATGGTGTGAATCGGTTGTATTACAAGGTGAGCCGCCCCAGTCAAAACGGCGAAACTTCGAGGGACCTGACAGTGCTGTATCACCTGAGGGCACCCGGTGAGCCTGCACCCCAAGGGCTGAATCTGGTGATCCCGCCGGATGTCATTACGGACGGAGTCAGTGCCGAGCGGGCAGCTCAAGGTGTGGAGTTCGGTTTCACCTACTCAAATCGGCGAAACCATGACCGCATCAACTTCTTATTGGGCGATGTGAACGTTCCATTTGAAGTGCCGGCGGGTTCGATACCGGTGACGCGCACACTGTTTACCGAGACCTTCCTACAGGCCGGTAACGACCCGTATACAGCGCTCCAATTCAGGGTGACGGACCAGTTGGGGAACTCCAATCAGTCGGAGACCCATTATCTTGATATTCACCTCGACACCGTCTCAAAACCGATCATCAGCGCAGCGGCAGGTGCCAACGGGCCCATCGAAAACGACGGCATCACCACCGATACCACCGTCGCCTTCACCGGCACCGCGCAACCGAGCGGGGCAATGGATTTTTTCCGCGATCAGACGCCCTTGGGAACCATCACTGCCAGTCCCACCGGCACCTGGACCTATACGGCTACCGGACTGCCGATCGGGTTACTCAGTTTCACGGCAGTCGCCAAGTATGGCGAAGGATTGACCTCCAACGCCTGGCGTTTCACCGTACAAAGCGCGAACGTCGAGCTGCGGATCGATCGGGTGGAGGATGGTAATGGCAATGACATTCCTCAGATTTCAAGCACGCCGTATCGGCAGGTGGTGGTGCACGGGAAAGGAACTCCATCCACCAATGTGGACCTTTTCGAGGGGGCCACGCCGGTGGGTACTACACGCAGCGATGCCGCCGGCGTCTGGCGATGTGTAACCAGTACGCCTTTGAGGGCGGGCAGTATTGCCTTGACGGCGCGATACGCAGGAACGGGAACCTCTTCAAATTCCTGGCCATTGGTTGTTTACCAGGCTCTGAATTATCAATCGACATTCGCCGCCGACTACGATAACTGGGCAAAAGGTCCTGCTGCGAGTGACGGTAGGGACCTGGTGCGCGTGAATGACCCAGCAGACGGGTGGCTGTTGCAAAACATGACGTATACCAACAACAGCCACGGCATCATTTTGCACCGGCCATTCGCGGTCCTCGCTGGAGCGGACTATGAGTTCGCCATCAGGACCCGTCGAATCGTAACCCCGACCCCCGCCACACCGTCGCTCAACCTGGAAACAAACACCTCGCAAGGAGAAATGTTCCCGCCAACGCCCCTTACCCAAAATTGGACGAACCTTGCGGGTACGCTGAAAGCGACGGCGAATGCCGAGGTTGATTTCCGAATCAAGAACGCTACCGCATCAGGGGATGGCAACGACTATCAGATCAAGACGATCTGGGTCTGGCAACGACTGCGGCCCAGTATCCTGACAATGATTGACAGCAACGGCGAACACGTACCCAATGGCGGCACCACCACCGCCGGGGCCGCCCATTTCAGCGGCTTTGCACTGCCCGGCATGTCCCTGGTCATCTTCGTCGATGGTCAACCCGCCGGCGTGGAACGCGTCGCGGACAGCGAAGGCCATTGGACGACGGCGCCGTTTACCATAAGCGGTCCGGGCCGCAAGGAGTGCCGGGTGCAAGCCCAGTATTTGAACGGAACAATGACTTCGCTGAGCTGGATAATCCATTTCGTCTGACTCAATGGATAAGAACGCGCCTTTGATTTGCGGGGGTGAAGTATCACTCCCCGTAGCAGACAAAACCCGGCACGTCGCCGGGTTTTGTCGTTTCAGCTCAACTCACACGGTGTCCACCTTCAAGGAATGATCGTTGAGCATTCCGTTGATGATGGTCGCGGTATCCGCCCCGCCCGCGATCATCCCGTCCGCTCCCGGGGTAACGCCGTAATGACTGGCTAGGTTGATGCCGGCCAGGTCGATGGTCTGGTTCGGTGTAGCACCGGCAATGGCACTGACGTCGATGCTGGTCACAAGCGATGCACCGCTGCCGGTAACGGAGAAGTGCAGGTAGTCGTCCAGCGATGCCGCACTGCCGTTCTCCCCTAGCAACAGTTGGGACAGGTCGAGTTTATCGAGGCCGGGGGTGAAGTCGGTGATCACGTCGTGGCCGCTGTTGCCTGCCTGCCATTGGAAGGTATCGGCACCGCTGCCGCCAGTGAGCGTGTTGTTGCCCAGGCCGCCGATCAGCAGGTCATCGCCGCCACCGCCATTGAGCACGTCATGGCCCAATCCGCCGTTGATGCGGTTGCTGGCGCCGTCACCGGTGAGGGTATCGTTGAAGTTCGAGCCGACCAGGTTTTCGATGCCGGTCAGGGTATCGGTGCCGGCGCCTACGGTGTTCTGCGCCGCCAACAGTCCCAGGTTCACCGTGACCCCGGCGGTCGCGTGGGCATAGCTCGCCGTGTCGTTACCCGCTCCCCCGTCGAGCAAGTCGTTGCCCGTGCCGCTGTAGAGCAAGTCATTGCCTGCCCCGCCGTGCAGGGTGTTGTTGCCCGAGCCAGCGCTGAGTATGTCGTTGCCGTCGCCCGCATTAAGGGTGTTGTCACCGTCGCCGGCGATCAACACATCGTCCCCGGTGGTGCCCGTCAGCGTATGGCCCGCCTGGTAGCTGATGCCCACCGCCGCGCTGTCGCTACCGCCATGGTTGTCGCTGACGGTGTAGCTGCCATGATAATCCGGCGTGCTGTCCTGGGCGCCTGCGTAATTGACGGTCATGGTCAGTTGATAGTTTTCCGCGCCGTTGGGGTTGCCACCGCTGCCATTGGCGATGTTGGTGACGTGGATCTGGTAGTTGCCATCCGCCGCGGCAGTGAACGAAGCGCCGTCGCTGATCGCAATGAAAGGCCCGCCATTGAGAGAGTACTCGAGGGTGATACGACCGCCCGCCAGGTTATGGTCCAAGGTCAGGGTTTCACCCTGCTTGAGACTGATGTTGAGGCGGTCTTCATCGTTGACATTATTGTTGGAAACCGCACCCAGCGCACCGCTGACCACCAGCACCGCCGTCATGCTCGCGGCATTGGCGACGAAGGCGCTGCGATTGAGGTTGATCGACTGCACGTTGTTACCGGTGAAGCTGACCGTGCCGGTGCTGCCAGTGAAGTCCCCGCCTTTGGCGGTCCAACCGGTATTGAAACTGGTGGGTGAGGCCGTGAGCGGATCGCCGTTGGCGTCGCTGTCGTTGCCCAGCAGCAATTCGCCCGGTACCACGATGTTGCCTGACAGCACGTTGGTGATGATGTTGTCGTCCATCGCCACGGGCGGGCTGTTGGGCACGACGTTGATCACCAGGTTGGAACTGGCCAGGTCGCCATCGTTGTCACTGATGGTGTAGCCGATGTTTTCGGTGATCAATGTGCTGGTGGCGGTCTGGGAGGTATAGCTGAACGCACCGGTATCGAGGTTGACCACCAGGGTACCGTCGTGGGCGGTGGCAATGCTCAGCGTGTTGGTGGTCGTATTGAAACTGCCGTGGTTGACCCCGCCGCTGGCGCTCAGGGCACCCTGGCCACCGTTGGCCGTCGGGTCATAGCTGTACGTGGTCCCATCGACCACCAGGCTTTTGACAAACCCGCCATCGGCGCCGAACGAGCCCCCCTCGCCCAGCAGGTTGCCAGTGACCGGCGCGCCTTGCACGGTGCCGGAGAGCACCGAATTGAGCTGGTTCAGGTCGGTGACCACTACCGCATTGGTGTTGGTGTGGGCGCTGCCGTCGTAGGCCAGCGGGTCGAGGTGGGCGTTGCTGACGCCGCTGCCCAGGCCGATGGCGTAGTTCTTGATGCCATTGGCGTCGAGGAAGGCTTTCCATGCGGCTTCATCTGCCGCACCGGTTTCCTGGCCCGAGGTGGGTTTGCCATCGGAGAAGAAGTAGCCGATGTTCTGCGCCCCGGTCAGTTGCCCGGACGTGACGAACGCCGTCTTGGCCGCCGCCACCGCCGCATCGTAGTTGGTCCCGCCACCCGCCGACAGGCTTGAGAGAAGCGACTTGGCAGTCGCCACGTCGACCCACACCGACGTCTGGTCGGTGGCACTGCTGCTGAACGTCACGAGCTGGACTTTCACATCCCCCAGGTCATCGTATTTATCGAGCAAGGCGCTGATTGCCTGTTTCGCCAGGTCCAACCGCGAAAGCCCTGGCACACCGGAGTCATCGGCCATGCTGCCGGACACGTCGAGCACGATCAGCAGGTTCGAGTCGATCTGCACCGCCGTGACCGAACGCTCGGACGCAACGGCCTTTGGTACATCATCGACGATGCTGACCACCAGGCTGCCGGTGGTGCTGTTGCCCAGGGAATCCGTGGCCTGGTAGGTGAAGCTTTCGCTCAGCGCGTTCGGGCCATCGTTGGCCTGGGGCGTGGTCGTGGCTGGCGAGGTCAGGGTGTAGGTGTACGAACCATCAGGCTGGAGCGACAGTTGACCGTAGGCGCCGTTGGCGTTGCCTACCAGGGTGAAGGTGATGGCGCCAGTGGCACCGCTGACTGAACCGACCAAAGTGCCGCTGGCGGTTTCGCTGGTGGCGCTCGGGTCGCTGCCGGTGACGCTGCCAGGGGCCAGGTCCTGCCCGTCCTGGGTCAGGTCGAGGGCTTTTTCGTAGACCGTTATGTCGTGGTCGGTTTCTGCGATGAGGCAGCTGTTGTGCACGTCAATGCTGATGGTGGTGGTGCTTTCGTCACCGTCGGCATCGCGCACGGTGTAGGTGAACACATCGGTCGCGCCTGGGGTGCCGACAGAGTCGGGGTTGCTGTGGTAGACGGCGTTGCCGTTGGCGTCCAGGGTCAGGTAGCCGTAGGTGCCGTTGATCTGGTTGTTGAGGCCACCGACTGCGGAGGTTGACGTGTCATTGCCGGCGCGCACACCGATCACCATGCCACCGTCCGCGCCCAGCACGTCGTTGTCCAGCACATTGCCGTTGACCGTGCCGCCCTCCAGCACCGAGGCGAAATCGGCATGGGCGTTGGGCACGTCGTCGACGATGTCGATGACGATGGTGCTGGTGACCGTGTTGCCCAACGAGTCCGTGGCCTGATAGGTAAAGCTTTCGCTCAGCACGTTCGGGCCATCGTTGGCCTGGGGCGTGGTCGTGGCGGGCGAGGTCAGGGTGTAGGTGTAGGAACCATCAGGTTGGAGTGACAGTTGGCCGTAGGCGCCGGTGGCGTTGCCCACCAGCGCGAAGGTCAATGTGCCCACGGCACCGCTGACCGAACCGATGAGGCTGCCACTGGCGGTTTCGCTGGTGGCATTCGGGTCGCTGCCGGTGACGGTGCCAGGGGCCAGGTCCTGGCCGTCCTGGGTCAGGTCGAGGGCTTTTTCGTAGACGCTGATTTCGTGGTCCGACGTAGCAACGATGCAGCTTTCATCAACATCGATGGTGATGGTGGTGGTGCTTTCGTCACCGTCGGCATCGCGCACGGTGTAGGTGAACACATCGGTCGCGCCTGGGGCACTGACGGTGTTGGGGTTGCTGTGATAGACGGCGTTGCCGTTGGCGTCCAGGGTCAGGTAGCCGTAGGTGCCGTTGATCTGGTTGTTGAGGCCACCGACTGCGGAGGTTGACGTATCATTGCCGGCGCGCACACCGATCACCATGCCACCGTCCGCGCCCAGCACGTCGTTGTCCAGCACATTGCCGTTGATTGTGCCGCCCTCCAGCACCGAGGCGAAATCGGCATGGGCGTTGGGCACGTCGTCGACGATGTCGATGACGATGGTGCTGGTGACCGTGTTGCCCAACGAGTCCGTGGCCTGATAGGTAAAGCTTTCGCTCAGCACGTTCGGGCCATCGTTGGCCTGGGGCGTGGTCGTGGCGGGCGAGGTCAGGGTGTAGGTGTAGGAACCATCAGGTTGGAGTGACAGTTGGCCGTAGGCGCCGGTGGCGTTGCCCACCAAGGTGAAGGTCACGGCACCGATGGCGCCGGTGACCGAGCCGACAAGGCTGCCGCTGGCGGTTTCGCTGGTGGCGCTCGGGTCGCTGCCGGTGACGGTGCCAGGGGCCAGGTCCTGGCCGTCCTGGGTCAGGTCGAGGGCTTTTTCGTAGACGCTGATTTCGTGGTCCGACGTAGCAACGATGCAGCTTTCATCAACATCGATGGTGATGGTGGTGGTGCTTTCGTCACCGTCGGCATCGCGCACGGTGTAGGTGAACACATCGGTCGCGCCTGGGGCACTGACGGTGTTGGGGTTGCTGTGATAGACGGCGTTGCCGTTGGCGTCCAGGGTCAGGTAGCCGTAGGTGCCGTTGATCTGGGTATTCAAGCCGCCAATCGCCGGGGTCGAGGTGTCGTCGCCAGCGCGCACGCCGATCACGGCACCACTCGCGGCCGGCCCGTCGGCACCGCCTTCGTCGTTGTTCAGGACGTTGCCACTGACCGTCCCGCCCTCATCCACCGAGGCGGAATCAGCGTGAGCGGTCGGCAAGTCATCGACGATGTTCACGTCCAGGTTGCCGTTAGCGGTGGTGCCGTTATCGTCGGTGACAATGACCGCAAATTGCTCGCTGAGGCTGTTGGCGCCGTTGGCGTTTGGATGGGTTTCATTGTCCAGCAAGGTGTAGCTGTAGCTGACCACGCCCGTGCTGGCGTCGTAGCCGGTGATGGTCAGGGTGTTGCCCAGCGCGGTGGTAATCGACTGAGGAAAACCCGCTGCCACACCACCCGTGACGACGTTGATGCCGCCCACGCTCAGGGTTTGCACACCGTCCAGCGCGGTCACGCTGAACGTGCCACTTTGAGTCAGCGCCGGTGCATCCGGGCTGCTGCCGTCGCTGAGGTTTTTCTCCTGCAATGACAGCTCGCCACCTTCAGCATCCAGGCCGGTGATGATCACTGGGTCGTCGTTGTTGTGCACTTGCAGCACCAGGTTGGCGGTGCTGGTGTCGCCGTCGGCATCGGTCAGGGTGTAGGTGAAGGTTTCGCTGCCATTGCCACCACCGTGCAGGCCTTTGAAGTCAGTATCGGCAGTGTTGAGGGTGTAGGTGTAGGAACCGTCGGCGTTGAGCACCAAGGTGCCGTAAGTACCGGTGAAAGTGCCGGGCGTGATAGGGCCGGACGCCACAGGGTCTGCACCTTGGGTGTCGTTGGTCAGCACGCTGCCGGTCAGGGTCAGGTTGGTTTCCGAAGCCGTGCTGGCGTTGCTGTCGTCCACGGCTTCAGGCAAGTCATCGACAATATTCACGTCCAGGTTGCCGTTAGCGGTGGTGCCGTTATCGTCGGTGACAACGACCGCAAATTGCTCGCTGAGGCTGTTGGCGCCGTTGGCGTTTGGATGAGCTTCATTGTCCAGCAAGGTGTAGCTGTAGCTGACCATGCCCGTGGTGGCGTCGTAGCCGGTGATGGTCAGGGTGTTGCCCAGCGCGGTGGTAATCGACTGAGGAAAACCCGCCGCCACGCCGCCCGTGACGACGTTGATGCCGCCCACGCTCAGGGTCTGCACACCGTCCAGCGCGGTCACGCTGAACGTGCCACTTTGAGTCAGCGCCGGTGCATCCGGGCTGCTGCCGTCGCTGAGGTTTTTCTCCTGCAATGACAGCTCGCCACCTTCAGCATCCAGGCCGGTGATGATCACTGGGTCGTCGTTGTTGTGCACTTGCAGCACCAGGTTGGCGGTGCTGGTGTCGCCGTCGGCATCGGTCAGGGTGTAGGTGAAGGTTTCGGTGCCGCTGCCCCCGCCATGCAACGCGACGAATTGCGGGTCGCTGGTGTTGAGGGTGTAGGTGTAGGAACCGTCAGCGTTGAGCACCAAGGTCCCGTAAGTACCGGTGAAAGTACCGGGGGTGATGGGACCGGACGCCACAGGGTCTGCACCTTGGGTGTCGTTGGTCAGCACGCTGCCGGTCAGGGTCAGATTGGTTTCCGAAGCCGTGCTGGCGTTGCTGTCGTCCACGGCTTCAGGCAAGTCATCGACGATGTTCACGTCCAGGTTGCCGTTAGCGGTGGTGCCGTTATCGTCGGTGACAATGACCGCAAATTGCTCGCTGAGGCTGTTGGCGCCGTTGGCGTTTGGATGAGCTTCATTGTCCAGCAAGGTGTAGCTGTAGCTGACCACGCCCGTGGTGGCGTCGTAGCCGGTGATGGTCAGGGTGTTGCCCAGCGCGGTGGTAATCGACTGAGGAAAACCCGCTGCCACACCACCCGTGACGACGTTGATGCCGCCCACGCTCAGGGTCTGCACACCGTCCAGCGCGGTCACGCTGAACGTGCCACTTTGAGTCAGCGCCGGTGCATCCGGGCTGCTGCCGTCGCTGAGGTTTTTCTCCTGCAATGACAGCTCGCCACCGTCAGCATCCAGGCCGGTGATGATCACCGGGTCGTCGTTGTTGTGCACTTGCAGCACCAGGTTGGCGGTGCTGGTGTCGCCGTCGGCATCGGTCAGGGTGTAGGTGAAGGTTTCGGTGCCGCTGCCCCCGCCATGCAACGCGACGAATTGCGGGTCGCTGGTGTTCAGGGTGTAGGTGTACGTGCCGTTGGGGTTGAGCACCAGGGTGCCGTAGGTGCCAGTGAACGTACCGCCGATGATCGGCCCGCTGTCGGGACCGGTGGGGATCCGGTCGGCGCCCTGATGGTCGTTGGGCAATACGTTGCCGGTGAGGGTAACCAGGCTTTCCGACGCCGTGTTGGCGTGGCTGTCGTCGATCGCCTGGGGCACGTCATCGGTAATGTTGACGTCCAGGGTGCCGGTGGCCGTGTCGCCATCAGTGTCGACGGCTACCACCGGGAATTGTTCGGTGATGCTGTTGGCACCCCCGCCGGCAGGATGGGTTTCATTGTCCGTCAGGGTGTAGCTATAGCTGATCACGCCCGTGGCCGGGTCATAGCCGGTGATGGTCAACGTGTTGCCCAGCGCCGACGTGATGGTTTGGGGGAAGCCTGCGGGCACGCCGCCGGTGATCACGTTGATGCCGCCGATGCTCAGGCTGTTCAGCCCGTCAGGCGCGGAAACCATGAAGGTGCCGCTTTGCACCAGTGCACTTGGATTGCTGGCCGAACCATCGGCCAGATTGGCTTCGTTGGTGGTCAGTTCGCCGCCCTCGACATTGACCCCGTCGAGGGTCACCGGGTTATCCGGTGTCACCGGCGGCACGATTGCATTGTCGCCCGTGTTATCCGGATCACCGGCCAGGCGCAGTTGCGGGAGCTCGGGAATCCCATTGAACCCGGCCGTCGGGAAACCAATCTGCGGATCGACCTCCCCGCCGACTTCCTCCAGCAGCACAAAACCGTGCCCACCGCCCACGCCACTCGGGTTGCCGCCCTCGGGGCCGGCGGCCGTGGCCTCACCGGTCTGGGTAGGGTCGGCGCCAGCGGCGATGGCTTGCTGTAGCTTTTGCACATCGGTCAGTTGCGCGTCACTCGGCGCAGCCGTGTCGGGCGTGTCGACATGAGGCGCATGGTTGGCGAGCAACTGTGGGGTCAGGGTCAGGTTGCTTTCGCGACCCAGGGTCAACGTCTGGCCGTTCTGCATATGAACAGCCACGGCCCCTTCGGCACCGGTGACCAGGTGTTCGCCGGCGTAAAGCCGATCGCCTTCGACCAGAGGCCGCCGCAGGCCACCGGCCGCTTCTGCGAAAACTTGCCCGACTACTTTGCTGACGATACCGATGAGCGCTGCCATGTGCATTTCCTCCGTTGCCGACCGCAATCGGCACCTGTCTGGGTGAAGAATCCGTCCTTAGGTTTGGCGACCCAAAAAGCTGGAAAATCTGCCAGCTTTCATGAAAGCAGGAGGTGCTGGCAATTCGCCAAAACGACAAAAAACCGTCACTAAAATCCACCTAACACATCGCCCTTTCGACACTTCTTCACGTTGCTTAAAAATCTGCCTGGAACTTTTATTGACGCCTAAAATCCGTCAGAACCCGCAAATTCAAAGGCTTTCGCTTTGAACAATGTGCCGGTTTTTTTCAAGCACATAAGTTTTTTTCGAAATAAAGGTTATGAGAAATTCTTCTTAGGTTTGTCTCAGGATGTTCTTAGCTGTGTTGTTACAAGGTTGAAACGGTTTTGATCTTAAATACGTCAACATTTTGGCGACAAGCGAAGCACTACAGACCCCAGGAGATGCACCCCATGCGCGTTCTAACCCCCCTCTGCAGCGCGGTTTTGCTGGCCATGGCCTGCTCTTCTCAGGCGCAGGCCATGTCCTTGACCGAAGCGATCCAGAGCACCATTGCCACTCACCCTGAGCTGGCACAACGGGTGGACAGCCGTCTGTCGGCTAATGAAGACGTCAAGGTCGCCCGAGGGGGCTTTTTCCCGTCGGTGGACCTCAATGCCGGTTACGGCCGTGGTTATAGCGACAACACCAACACCCGGGCCTTGGGCAATCACCACACCAATATCCTGACCTACACCCAATCGGAGCTGCGCCTGCGGCAGATGATCTTCGACGGGTTCAACACCGCCAATGAAGTGGAGCGCACCCAGGGCGTGGTCAACTCCCGGGCCTATTACGCCCAGGGCACCGCCCAGGATCTGGCCCTGCGCACCATCGAGGTCTACCTGGAAGTGCTCAAGCGTCGCGAACTGGTGACCCTGGCCAAGAACAACCTGCAGGCGCACCTGCGGGTCAACGACCAGATCGGCCTGCGCACCGAGCGCGGGGTGGGCAGTACCGCCGACTCCGACCAATCCAACGCCCGTCGGGCCCTGGCGGAAAACAACTACGACACCGCCCAAGTCGACCTGGCCGACGCCGAGGCGAACTTCTACAGCGTGGTCGGGCGCATGCCCGATGAACTGGAAGCACCGCCCTCGACCAAAGGCGAACTCCCTACCGACCTGCGCGAAGCCCAGCAAAGCATGGTGGATAACAACCCGTACCTGAAATCGGCCCAGGCCGACATACAGTCTGCCGAGAGCCAGTACGAAGTGGCGAAGTCGCCGTTCTACCCGCGCTTCGACGCCGAGGCGGCGGTGGGCGCCAATAACAACATCGGTGGCGAAGAAGGCCACGACAACAACTGGCGGGTCGGCGTAGTGATGAACTACAACCTGTTGCGCGGTGGCAGCGACAAGGCCCGGCTGGCGTCCAACGCCCACCAGATCAACCAGGCCATGGACATCCGCAACAATGCCCTGCGCCAGCTCAACGAAGACACGCGCCTGGCCTGGAACGCGATGCTCAACGCCCGCAAACAGACCCCCACCGCCCGCGAATACGCCGAAACCACCGCCCGCGTGCGCTCCGCGTACCAGGATCAGTTCGGTCTCGGCCAGCGCACCCTGCTCGACGTGCTCGACAGCGAAAACGAGCTGTACAACGCCAACCGTCGCTACACCGAGGTGCGTTACACCGAGGAGTACTCGATGTACCGGGTACTGGCGAACATGGGCCTGTTGTTGCAAAAACAACGGATCGTGCTGCCGGCCGATGCGATCGCGCAGACCGAAGTCAAGAACCAGGCTCGGCTGCCGGAACTGAAGTAGCCCCCTCCAAAAAGAAAAATGGGAGCGAACAATGTGACCAGCATGGAACCCGCAACCCCGAGCGCTGACCCGCGCCTGAACTTCGATGATCCCTTGCTGGACGGCCTGTTGATCCTCTGCAAACTCCATGGCGCGACGGTCAGCCGCGCCAGCCTCAGCGCCGGGCTTCCTATGGCGCACCAACGCTTGAGCCTGGACCTGCTGCCACGCGCAGCGGCCCGGGCAAGCTTGCAGGCGCGACTGTTGCGTCGTGAGCTGGCGGATATTTCACCTCTGAACCTGCCGGTGATGCTGATCCTGGTGGGCGGTCGCTGTGCGGTATTGCGGCGTTGGGGTGAGGATGGCAAGGCGCTGATCCTGCCCAGCGAAGCCGACGGCGGCGAGCAATGGGTCAGCCGCGAGGAACTGACCCTCGACTACAGCGGCCAGGCGTTGTTCGCCCGGCCGCGACATGAACTCGAAGACCTGCGCTCGCCCCTGGTACCGCGGGTCGAGGCGTGGTTTCGCGACACCTTGAAACTGTCGCGCTGGCTGTACAGCGACGCGATCCTGGCGAGTTTCCTGATCAATCTGCTGGGGCTGATGGTGCCGCTGTTCGTCATGCAGACCTACGACCGCGTGGTGCCGAACCAGGCCACGTCCACCTTGTGGGTGCTGGCCGTGGGGCTGTTGATCGGCACCGGTTTCGAACTGGTATTGCGGGTGGTGCGCGCCCATCTGCTGGACACCGCCGGCAAGAAAACCGACGTGATTCTCTCCGCCACCCTGTTCGAGCGCATCACCGGCATGGCGATGAAGGCCAAGCCGGTGACCATCGGCGGCTTTGCCCAGAGCATCCACGACTTCCAGGGCCTGCGCGAATTCCTCACGGCGGTGACGCTTACCAGCCTGATCGACCTGCCCTTTGCCGTGCTGATGCTGGTGGTGATCGGCCTGTTGGGCGGCTGGCTGGTGGTGATTCCCGTGGTCGCGTTTCCGCTCACCATTGTTTTCGCGATGATCATCCAGGTGCGCCTGCGCGACACCGTGCAAAAAAGCCTGGCCCTGGGCGCGCAGCGCCAGGCACTGCTGATCGAAACCCTCAGTGGCCTGGAAACCCTCAAGGCCTGCAGCGCCGAGAGCGAGCGCCAGCACCAATGGGAAAGCACCCACGGCGCCCTCACCCGCCTGGACAGCCATGCGCGCAACCTCTCGGCACTGGCGACCAACGGCACCTTATTCCTGCAACAACTGGCGGGCATGGCGACCATCGTTGCCGGGGTCTACAGCATCATCGCCGGCAACCTCAGCGTCGGCGCACTGGTGGCGACCTACATGCTCGGCAGCCGGGTCCTCGCCCCGCTCGGGCAGATCGCCGGGCTGATCACCCGTTACCAGCAAGCCCAGCTCACCATGCGCAGCACCGATGCGCTGATGGCGTTGCCCCAGGAGCGTGACGCCAAACAGCGGCCCCTGGAGCGCACTCAGTTGCAGGGCGCGCTGGACGTCAGCGGTGTGACGTTCCACTACAACGGCCAGAGCGCCCCGGCGCTGGCCAATATCAGTTTCAGCCTCAAACCCGGCGAACGGGTCGGGATCATCGGCCGCAGTGGCTCGGGCAAAAGCACCCTGGCGCGGCTGGTGATGGGTTTCTACGCACCGGAAGAAGGCCAGTTATTGCTGGACGGTCTGGACCTGCGGCAACTGGACGTCGCCGACCTGCGCCAACAGATTGGCTACGTTGCCCATGACCTGCCGCTGCTGGCCGGCAGCCTGCGGGACAATCTCACCTTGGGCGCCCGCTATATCAGCGACGCGCGCATGCTGGAAGTGGCGGAACTGACCGGTGTCACCGAACTGGCGCGCCAACACCCCCAAGGTTTCGACCGCCCGGTGGGCGAGCGCGGGCAACTGCTCTCCGGCGGCCAACGCCAGGCCGTGCTGCTGGCCCGGGCCCTGCTGCTCGACCCGCCGATCCTGCTGCTGGACGAACCCACCAGCGCCATGGACAACAGCAGCGAAGACGTCTTGCGCCAGAAGCTTCACACCCATGTACAGGGCAAGACCGTGCTGCTGGTGACCCACCGCACCTCGATGCTGAGCCTGGTGGACCGCTTGGTGGTGCTGGATAACGGCCGGATCGTGGCCGATGGGCCGAAGGAAGCGGTGATCGATGCGCTGCGCAAAGGACGGGTGGGGTCCGCGGCGGTATAGAAGCCAACACACCCCCTGCTTGGTCCGGGGACATGATTAACACCTGTGGCGAGGGAGCTTGCTCCCGCTGGGCTCTGTAGGAGCTGGCGAAGCCTGCGATCTTTTGATCTTGATCTTTCGCTTGGGATTCAAGTGGCTGGGGAAAGATCGCAGCCTCGTTTCACTCGACAGCTCCTACACAGCTCCTACAGCCGAGCGGGAGCAAGCTCCCTCACCACAAAAAGCAGCACCCAGCTCTTTTCATTTAACCAACGGGTATCGCCCCATGTCTGCTCAAACACCGGATTCAGCCGCCCGAAGCTACTTCGGCAGTTTCAGCAAAAGCGCCGAAAGCGAGTTCATGCCGGAAACCGCTGGCGCCACGCTGCAGGATTCGCCCCGTCGCTCTCGGGTTACGGTGTGGCTGGCCGCCGGGTTGATCGTCACCGGGCTGGTTTGGGCGAAGTTGGCGGTGTTGCAGGAAGTCACCACCGGTGAAGGCAAGGCGATTCCGTCGAGCAAGATCCAAGTGATCCAGAACCTGGAGGGCGGCATCGTCACTGAGATTTTCGTGCGCGAAGGCCAGATGGTGAACAAGGGCGACACCCTGCTGCGCCTGGACGACACGCGGTTCCTGTCGAACAAGGGCGAGAGCGAGGCCGACCGCTATGCCTTGACCGCCCAGGTCGAGCGCCTGTCGGCCGAGGCCGAGGGCCGGCCGTTCAATCTTTCGGCCGAGGTGATCGCCAAGGCCCCGCAAGTGGCCGAGGACGAGCGCTCATTGTACGAACAACGCCAGCGCCGCCTGGCCAGCGAGCAACGCACCCTGACCGAACAGCTGCGGCAGAAGACCCAGGAACTGGCGGAATTTCGCTCCAAGCAAGGCCAGTTCAGCTCCTCCCTGGCTTTGCTGCAAGAGGAAATGAACATGTCCGCGCCGCTGGTGCGCACCGGTGCGGTATCACCGGTGGAGATCCTGCGGCTCAAGCGCAGCGCGGTGGAAATCCGCGGCTCGCTCAACGCCACCACCCTGGCCATTCCCCGGGCCGAATCGGCGATCAACGAGATCAAGAGCAAGATCGACGAATCGGAACAGACTTTCCGTTCCGAGGCGGCCAAGGACCTCAACGAAAAACGCACCGAACTGTCGAAAATCACCGCCTCGAGCATCGCCATCGACGACCGCGTGACCCGCACTACCGTAGTTTCGCCCGTGCATGGGGTGATCAAGCAACTGAAGGTCAACACCATCGGCGGCGTGGTGCAGCCGGGCAACGACATGGTGGAAATCGTGCCCCTGGAAGACAACCTGCTGATCGAAGCCAAGGTCCGCCCCCAGGACGTGGCGTTCCTGCACCCGGGCCAGAAAGCCATGGTCAAGTTCAGCGCCTACGACTACACGATCTACGGCGGGCTGAGCGCCAAGCTCGAACTGATCAGCGCCGACACCATCACCGACGACAAGGGCAACAGCTTCTACTTGATCCAGGTGCGCACCGACAAAAACCATTTGGGCGGGGATGCCAAACCCTTGTTGATCATTCCGGGGATGGTGGCGACGGTGGACATCATCACCGGGGAGAAAAGTGTCCTGGATTACTTGCTCAAGCCGGTGTTGAAGGCGCGGACCGAGGCGATGCGCGAGCGGTGATCCGAATTTACCTCGCCACAGGGGCCTCTAACCCCCTCCATGGTTCTTCTGATAGGTCTCCTCCCCCATCGCCGCAATCTGCCCCTCGATCAACGCTTCGAACGGCCTCAGCAACAGTTCGAAGCTCGCCGGCGCTTCCAGTGCCTGCAACGCCTGGACAATCGCCTCCACCGTCGACAACGCCCCCGGCCCCGGCGCCTTGCGCAAGCGGTAACGAGACACGCCGCCTTCGGCCAACGTCACCCTCGGCAACGCCGCCAGCAGCGGGTTGAGGTGCAGCAGCTTGCGTGCCTTGCGCCAGGTGCCGTCGGGCACGACCAGTAGCAGCGGGTTATCGGAGGGCGCATAGGCTTGCAGCGGATGTGCATCGTCAGCCGGAAACAACAACCGCGCCTGATAACCCGGCTGATTGAGCAACCTGGGCAAATCCTCGAACACCTCGCCCACGACCAGTTCCGCATTGCTGAGCCCCAACGCCGCCAAGCGGGCAGTGTTCAAGGCATGGTTCACTTCGCTGGGATGCTGCAACAGCAAGACGCGGGTGCGGCTGTCGAGGCTGGGGATCAACGGGCACAGGCAGTGGCTTTGCGGTCGTTGGCAGCGCGGGCATTGAGTTCTGGACATGGTCAGGCCTGATTCAGTTGAGCTTTGAGCAAATCACGGAAGGTCTGGATCAGCGGCTCGCGGCTGCGACCACGGCGCACGATCATCGAAAACGGCGCCTGATAGCCGAAGGTCGCCGGCAACAGCACACGCAAGTCGCCCTTGTCGACCCAAGCCTGGGCATAGTGCTCAGGCAGGTAACCGACGTAGGCACCGGACAACACCAGGATCAACTGCGCCTCCATGCTCTCCACCGTCGCCGCGCTGTGCTTGAAGCCATGGCGGGCCAGTTCGGCCTGGCTCCAGTAACCGCGCCCGACCATGCGCTGCTGGGTGATCACTTGCTCGGGGATGCGCCGCTCATTGAACAGTGGATGGCGGTTGCTGCAATACAACCAGTGCTGTTCACGGTAAAGCGGCATGTAGACCAGCCCGCTCATGCGCGTGGAAAACGCACCGATGGCCAGGTCCAGACGGTTGTCCTGCACGCCGAGTTGCAGCTCGTAAGGGCTCATGACCGACAGGTGCAAATGCACCGCCGGATGCTCCTGGCTGTAGGCACCGATGGCTTCGGCGAACGGCAAGGCCTTGTCGCTGACCGTGGAGTCGATCACCCCCAGGTTCAAGGTGCCGCGCAGTTCACCCTTGAGCGCTGCAGCGTACTGCTCGAACCCTTCGAGTTCAGCCAACAGACGCAAGGTTTCCTGATGGAACAACTCGCCCTTGCTGGTCAGGCTGAACCCGCCCCGGCCGCGATGACACAGCACCAGGCCCAAAGCTGATTCCAGCTGGCTCATGTAGGTGCTGATGGCCGACGTGGACAGGTTGAGCTCGTGCTGGGCATTGGCGAACCCCTGGTGTCGGACCACGCTGACGAAAATACGCAGCAGTTTCAGGTCGGGTAGAGCGTTGGCCATGGGGGGTGTCTCCGGATCACACATAGACAGAACTTGTCGCGCTTTTGTGGCGAGGGAGCTTGCTCCCGCTCGGCTCTGTAGGAGCTGGCGAAGCCTGCGATCTTTTGATCTTGATCTTGATCTTGATCTTTCGCTTGAGATTCAGGTGTCTGGGGAAAGATCGCAGCCTCGTTGCACTCGACAGCTCCTACACAGCTCCTGCAGCCCAGCGGGAGCAAGCTCCCTCGCCACAGGGGGCATCATGTCCCCCAGGACTGCACTGACGCAGAGTCTATCGCCCCACCCGCCATTAGTTTAGAAAAATCTGAACTAAGTATTTGCCGCCAGCGATTCTTCACGGCAACGGCTTTTCGCAGAATCGGCCCCTGATAAATAAAACAAACGATGAGGCCCTACCCGTGGACAAGATTCTTCACCAACCACTGGGCGGCAACGAAATGCCGCGCTTCGGCGGCATCGCCACCATGATGCGACTCCCCCATTTGCAAACCGCTGCCGGCCTGGACGCTGCGTTCGTCGGCGTGCCGCTGGACATCGGCACCTCCCTGCGCGCCGGTACCCGTTTCGGACCGCGCGAGATCCGCGCTGAATCCGTGATGATCCGCCCCTACAACATGGCCACTGGCGCCGCGCCGTTCGACTCGCTGTCGGTGGCCGACATCGGCGACGTGCCGATCAACACCTTCAACCTGCTGGACGCGGTGCGGATCATCGAAGAGTCGTACCACAAGATCCTTGAACACAACGTCATTCCCCTGACACTGGGCGGCGACCACACCATCACCCTGCCGATCCTGCGGGCCATCCACAAGAAGCACGGCAAGGTCGGCCTGGTGCACATCGACGCCCACGCCGATGTGAACGACCACATGTTCGGCGAGAAGATCGCCCACGGCACCACCTTCCGCCGCGCCGTGGAAGAAGGCCTGCTCGATTGCGACCGCGTGGTGCAGATCGGCCTGCGGGCCCAGGGCTACACCGCCGAAGATTTCAACTGGAGCCGCAACCAGGGTTTCCGCGTGGTCCAGGCCGAAGAATGCTGGCACAAATCCCTGGCCCCGCTGATGGCCGAAGTGCGTGAAAAAGTCGGCGGCGGCCCGGTGTATTTGAGCTTCGACATCGACGGCATCGACCCGGCCTGGGCCCCTGGCACTGGCACCCCGGAAATCGGTGGGTTGACCACCATCCAGGCGATCGAAATCGTCCGTGGTTGCCAAGGCCTCGACCTGGTCGGTTGCGATCTGGTAGAAGTCTCGCCGCCGTACGACACCACCGGCAACACCTCGCTGCTGGGCGCCAACCTGCTGTACGAGATGCTCTGCGTACTGCCTGGCGTGGTTCATCGCTGAGGTGCGCCCATGAACGAACAGGACCAGGTGCTCCAGGCCGCCGCAAACTTGGTGTCGGCCTTCGCCCGCAATGACCGCGACGCCTACTTCGGCGCGTTCACCGCCGATGCCAGTTTCGTGTTCTACACCCTCGAACAGCCCCTGCTGTCACGCGATGCCTACCAGGCGTTGTGGGATCGCTGGCGGTCCGAGGATGGCTTCGAGGTGCTCAATTGCACCTCGAGCAACGCCTTCGTCAGCCTGCAAGGGGACGTGGCTATTTTCATCCATGACGTGGCCACCGAGCTGCGCATGCAAGGGGAGCTTCACTTTAGCCAGGAGCGCGAAACCATTGTGTTTCGCCAAGAACAACAAGGCCCATGGCTGGCCTGCCACGAACATTTGTCCGCAATGCCGGAAGGGCTGCCAATCCCTTAGCAACAGGTGACGCCCGCACACGACGGGCGCACCTTTATGATCGGAGCAGATCATGCATAACAATAACGACAACAGCCTTACGCAAATTGAAACCTTCGGGGTCGAGCAGATCCCGGACCACGAACGAACCGCCGGCCCAAGCGACCTGTTTCGCCTGATCTTCGGCGGCGCCAACACCTTCGCCACCGCCGTGCTCGGCAGTTTCCCAGTGCTGTTCGGCCTGTCATTCCAGGCCGGTGCCTGGGCCATTGTGCTGGGCGTCCTGGTGGGTTCGATCATCCTCGCGCCCATGGGCCTGTTCGGCCCGCTCAACGGCACCAATAACGCGGTGTCTTCCGGTGCGCACTTCGGCGTGCACGGGCGGATCGTCGGCTCGTTCCTGTCGTTGCTGACCGCCATCGCGTTCTTTTCGCTGTCGGTGTGGAGTTCCGGGGACGCGTTGATCGGCGGCGCCAAGCGGCTGATCGGCGTACCGGAAACCGACCTGAGCCTGGGCCTGGCCTACGGCTTGTTCGCCCTGCTGGTCTTGACGGTGTGCATCTATGGCTTCCGCTTCATGCTGTGGGTCAACCGCATCGCCGTGTGGGCCGCCAGCCTGCTGTTTTTGCTGGGCATCCTCGCCTTCGCGCCCACATTCGACAGCCAGTTCGCCGGCACGGTCAGTCTCGGCCAGCCGGGCTTCTGGGCGGCGTTCATCGGCGCAGCGCTGGTGGCCATGAGCAACCCGATTTCCTTCGGTGCGTTCCTGGGTGACTGGTCGCGCTACATTCCCCGCAATACGCCCAAGCGCCGCATCATGCTGGCCGTGATCGCTGCGCAGCTGGCGACGTTGATCCCGTTCCTGTTCGGCCTCGCCACCGCCACCATCGTGGCGATCAAGGCGCCGGACTACATCGCGGCCAACAACTACGTGGGCGGGCTGCTGGCGGTTTCGCCAAGCTGGTTCTTCCTGCCGGTGTGCCTGATCGCGGTGATCGGCGGCATGTCCACCGGCACCACATCGCTTTATGGCACGGGCCTGGACATGTCCAGCGTGTTTCCACGGGTGCTGTCGCGGGTCAAGGCGACACTGCTGATCGGCGTGCTGTCGATCGCCTTCATCTTCATCGGGCGCTTCGCGGCGAACCTGGTGCAGAGCGTCTCGACTTTCGCCGTGCTGATCATCACCTGCACCACGCCGTGGATGGTGATCATGATCATCGGCCTGCTGGTGCGCCGCGGCTTCTACTGCCCGGATGACCTGCAAGTGTTCACCCGCGGCGAAACCGGCGGGCGCTACTGGTTCAGCCACGGCTGGAACTGGCGCGGCCTGGGGGCATGGATCCCCAGCGCGCTGGTGGGGTTGTGCTTCGTCAACCTGCCGGGGCAGTTCGTCGGGCCGCTGGGGGAACTGGCTGGCGGGATCGACATCAGCCTGCCGGTAACCCTGGGGCTGGCCTCGGTGGTGTACCTGGTATTACTGAGCCTGTTTCCAGAGCCCGCGGCGGTGTATGGGCCGGGGGATCCGCGTAGCAAGGACTCTTCGGTGTCCATCGACAAACCAGCCCTCAGGCAAACCGCCTGATCCGAACACACGAAATACCTGTGGCCAGAGATTGCTCCCGCTCGACTGAGTCCGTAGGAGCTGTGTAGGAGCTATGTAGGAGCTGTCGAGTGCAACGGGGCTGCGATCTTTCCCCAGACACTTGAATCTCAAGCGAAAGATCAAAAGATCAAAAGATCGCAGGCTTCGCCAGCTCCTACAGAGCCCAGCGGGAGCAATCTCTGGCCACAAAAGCGCGTTCGCACTGAGGCTGCAGTGCCAGGGACAGCACCGCCTCGTCCCATATAAAAAATAGAATCGGAGACACGCCACCATGGCTTTGGACTTAATCGTCGTTCTTCTCTACGCCACTGGCATGATCGCCCTCGGCTGGTACGGCATGCGCCGCGCCAAAACCCGTGATGACTACCTGGTCGCCGGGCGCAACCTCGGCCCAGGCTTCTACCTGGGCACCATGGCCGCCACAGTACTGGGCGGTGCGTCCACCATCGGCACCGTGCGCCTGGGCTACGTCTACGGCATTTCCGGATTCTGGCTGTGCGGCGCCATTGGCCTGGGCATCGTCGGCCTGAGCCTGTTCCTCGCCAAGCCGTTGCTCAAGCTCAAGATCTACACCGTGACCCAAGTGCTGGAGCGCCGCTACAACCCGGCCGCGCGCCAGGCCAGTGCGCTGATCATGCTGGTTTACGCGCTGATGATCGGCGCCACCTCGACCATCGCCATCGGCACCGTGATGCAAGTGCTGTTCGGCTTGCCGTTCTGGGTGTCGATCCTGGTGGGCGGCGGCGTGGTGGTGCTGTATTCCACCATCGGCGGCATGTGGTCGCTGACCCTCACCGACATCGTGCAATTCTTGATCATGACCGTTGGCCTGGTGTTCCTGCTGATGCCGATGTCCATCGGCGATGCCGGCGGCTGGGACGCGATGGTGGCGGCCTTGCCGGCCAGCTACTTCGATTTCACCGCGATTGGCTGGGACACCATCCTCACCTACTTCCTGATCTACTTCTTCGGCATCTTCATTGGCCAAGACATCTGGCAGCGGGTGTTCACCGCCCGCAGCGAGGGCGTGGCGAAAGTGGCAGGCACCGCCGCCGGCCTGTACTGCGTGCTGTACGGCCTGGCCGGTGCGTTGATCGGCATGGCGGCCAAGGTGTTGCTGCCGGACCTTGCGAACGTCAACAACGCCTTCGCCAGCATCGTCCAGACCAGCCTGCCCAACGGCATTCGTGGATTGGTGATCGCCGCAGCCCTGGCAGCCCTGATGTCCACTGCTGCGGCGGGCCTGCTCGCGGCGTCCACCACGGTGGTCCAGGACTTGCTGCCCCGTCTGCGTCAGGGCCGTGAAAGTGGCAGTGGCGACGTTCATGAAAACCGCATCGCGACCCTGCTGATGGGCGCGGTGGTCTTGGTGATCGCCCTGGTGGTCAGCGACGTCATCAGTGCCCTGACCCTGGCCTACAACCTGTTGGTGGGCGGCATGCTGATCCCGCTGATCGGCGCCATCTACTGGAAGCGCGCCACCACGGCCGGCGCGATCAGCAGCATGTCGCTGGGCTTCCTGACCGCGCTGTTCTTCATGCTCAAGGACGGCCTGGACGCCAACACGCCGATCTACTACAGCCTGAGCGTGGCACTGGTGAGTTTCGTGCTGGTGAGCTTGCTGTCGCCACGGCCAAGTGCGGTGGCCAAGGTGATTTGAGCAAACACTGAGAGGCGGTTTTCTTCGAGGGGTGTGGCGTCGGTGGCCATGCCCTTTTTTTACCTGACATCGCCCCTGTGGTGAAGGTCGTAGCTCGCGCGGGGCTCTGTAGGAGCTGGCGAAGCCTGCGATCTTTTGATCTTTTGATCTTTCGCTTGAGATTCAAGTGGCTGGAGAAAGATCGCAGCCTCGTTGCACTCGACAGCTCCTACACAGCTCCTACAGAGCTTCAACAGAGCTTCAACAGAGCTTCAACAGAGTTTCGACAGAGCTCAGCGCGGGCAAGCTTCCTCATATCACAAACAAAAAGATCGCAGTGGCGGGCCATCTCAATTGAAATGGTCCGCAACTGCGATCTCTCCAAATGCCTGGTGGGTTTACCGGCGGCGCGGTTGGCGGCGGCGTTGCTCGTCATCGGTGCGGATCGGTACCGGTTGCATCGGTGGCTCGATCAGGCCAAGCGCGACACCCAGGTCGTGAAGCCAATTCTGGATTTTCTCTTTCATCGTGGTGCCCCCTCAGGGTGGTACGAGCGGCAAATTACTGTGGCCCCTTCGCACTGATAATAGTCCGATGTTCTACGCAATGCTCGTCTCAGTTTGCAATGATCTGTTACTGAATTGATCCAAATCCACCTCCCGGAGTTCAAGCCGATTGCGCCGTCGCCAGGGGCGCTCGCGGCCAGGCCTGTTGTTGCAATTGGATCCAGGCGTTGAGGTTGGCCCCGACCATGCCTTTGCGCCACATCAGCCAGGTCGTGGCGCTGGCAAACGGCTCGGCCAGCGGATGTACCGCCACCCGCTCGCGGCCCGGCAGGCTGGCGAGCATCGACTCGGACATCAATGCCACCCCGGACCCGGCGATCACACACGCCAGCATCCCTTGGTAAGACTCGATTTCCATCGCCCGGCCCATGGTCGCGTGGTCATGGGCAAACCAGGCTTCCAACCGCATCCGGTAGGAACAGCCACGCCGGAACGTGAACACCGCGCGGCCCTGCACATCCAGCGCACTGCGTACCGGCGCATGATCGGCCTCGGTAATCAGTACCAACCGCTCGTCGCACAACGGCACGCCATCAAGCCCCGCCAGCTCCAGCGGGCCGTCCACCAGCGCCGCGTCGAGCCGATTGGTGAGCAGGCCCTCGAGCAATTCACCACTCGGCCCGGATTGCACCTGCAGGTTCACCGCCGGATACGCCCGGTGATAAGCCGCCAGCAGGTCCGGCAGATGCGTCGCCGCCGTGCTGTACATCGTACCCAGCACAAAATCCCCGGCCGGCTGCCCACCCTGCACGGCGGCATGGGCTTCGTCGTGCAAGGCGAAAAGCTTGGCCGCATAGTCCAATAGGACTTTTCCTGCCGGTGACAACTGCAAACGCTGACGCTCGCGCAGGAAAAGGTCCACGCCCAGCTGCTCTTCAAGCTGCTTGAGCCGGGTCGAAAGGTTCGACGGCACCCGGTGCAGGCGCTCGGCAGCCCGGGTGATGGAACCTTCCTCGGCCACAGCCTGGAAAATCCGCAATTGGCTGAACTCCACGACATTCTCCAAAAAAGAACAAGTTACTCACTATTATTCATTTTTAATGAAAGTCAATCAGTCCTAGCCTGACGGTCATTCGCCTCGACACCCGGAGAACGACCATGTCACCTCTAATTCGCCTGCTCGGCAGTTTCATCGCGCTGATGATGGCCATGGGCATTGGCCGCTTCGCCCTTACGCCCCAGTTACCTCATTTGATCGGCGAAGGTCAGCTCGACTTGACCGCCGCCGGTCTGATTGCTGCGTCTAACTACCTGGGTTATTTGCTCGGCGCGCTGGATGCCATGTTCGCCCGCCGTCCGGAACAGGTGCGGCGGCGGTTACTCGGCGGCCTGTGGCTGTGCGTGCTGCTGACACTGGCGTCGTTCTGGGCCTGGGGTTTCTGGCCACACCTGGCGTTGCGCTTTGGTACCGGCGTGGCGAGCGCCTGGGTGCTGGTGATGATCACCGCCCTGAGCCAACCCTTGGCAGCGGCGGCGGGACGGCCACGGCTCGGCGCGCTGGTGTTTGCCGGCCCGGGGCTGGGGATTTTCCTGACCGGCTTGCTCGCCCTGGGCTCGAACCTTCTGGGCCAGAGCTCCGCCACCCTGTGGCTGGTGTATGCCGGCGTGGCGTTGGTGATGTTGCTGGTGATCTTGCCAATTGTGCCGCAGCCGAGCGCAACAACACCTGTCGCCGGGCCGGCCAGCCCTTCGCCGAACGCTGGCATCGCTCGACTGGGCGTGGTGTACGCACTGTATGGCGTGGGCTACATCATTCCGGCCACGTTTCTATCGCAAATGGCCTCGGCGCAGTTCCACGGGCAATGGCTGGCAGACCTGTTCTGGCCCTGCTTCGGCCTGGCCGCCGCCACCGGCGTGTTGTTGGTCAGCCTGCGTCGCCCCAACCCGAACACCACCGGTCGCTGGCTGATCGGTACGCTCTGGCTGCAAGCCGCCGGGGTATTTGCCTGCCTGCTGGGCAGCGGCCCGGGCCTGGCGTTGGGCGTGATCCTGTGTGGCACGCCGTTCCTGGCCTGCATGCAACTGGTGATGCTGCGCTCCCGGGAACTGGCGCCCCACGCCACCCAGCGCAACGCAGGCCTGTTGACCGCCTGCTTTGCCGTCGGCCAGCTCAGTGGGCCCCTGCTGGCGGCGCTGAGCAGCCATTTCAGCGGCGGCCTGCAACCGGCGCTGATCATTGCCGGCAGCGGCCTGCTGCTGGCCGGCGGCCTGTTGCTGCGGCCCGCCAGCCGGGGCGCGACAAGCCCTTGCGCCCAGACCGCGCTGCGGTGATCAGGCCTGGCCGGCCGGGCTGAACGACTTGTTCAACTGCGCGGCCGGCTCACGTCGCGCCAAGGCGAAATACAACACCCCGCCGAGCAAGCAACCGGTGAACCAAGCAAAGTTGGCCATCGGCTGCAGCAGCGGCGTGAAGGTGATCGCCACGCCCATCAACGTCGCCGGAATCAGCGCCTTCACCGCGGTCCAGTTGATGCCGCCACTGTAGTAATAACGCCCGCTCGGCCCGTCATTGAACAGCGCATCGACGTCGATCTGCTGCTTTTTGATCAGGTAGTAATCCACCAGCAGGATCCCGAACAGCGGCCCGATAAACGCAGCAAGCACGTCCAGGGTGTAGTGGATCACTTCGGGGTTGTTGAACAGGTTCCACGGCGTGATGAAAATCGAGGCCACCGCCGCGATCATGCCGCCGGCGCGCCAGCTGATCTTGCTGGGGGCGACGTTGGCGAAGTCGAACGCTGGGGAGACAAAGTTGGCGACAATGTTGATGCCGATCGTGGCGGTCACAAAGGCAAAGGCGCCCAGCAAGACAGCCACATTGTTGTCGATGCGCGCCACAGTGGCGATCGGGTCATGGAGCATTTCGCCGAACACCGGCAAGGTCCCGGAAACAATCACCACGGTGACCAGGGAGAACGCCAGGAAATTCACCGGCAGCCCCCAGAAATTGCCCCGGCGCACGTCAGACATGCTCCGGCAGTAACGGCTGAAATCGCCGAAGTTCAGGGTCGGGCCGGAAAAGTAAGACACCACCAGCGCCGTTGCCACGATCACCTGGCCGAATGCTTGCCAACCAGACAGGGACTTTTCCGCCAGGGTGAAGCTGATATTGCTCCAACCGGCCTTCCATACGATCCAACCGGCCAGCAGGAACATCACGGCATACACCACCGGCCCGGCCCAGTCGATGAAACGACGGATCGATTCCATGCCGGTCCAGAACACCAGCGCCTGGACGAACCACAAGCTGAGGAAACCGAACCAGCCCAGGTAGGACAAACCGGCGAAATGCGGCGTCGCGTAGACTTCCATCGAAGGAAAAAACCGCAGCACCACGATGATCAGCGCACTGGAGGCCAGGTACGTCTGAATGCCGTACCAGGCCACGGCGATCAAGCCGCGAATGACCGCAGGAATATTCGCCCCGAACACCCCGAACGCCAGCCGACAGATCACCGGGTACGGCACCGCCGCCTGTTGGCTCGGCCTGGCGACCAGGTTGGCGATCAACTGCACGATGGAGATCCCGCCGAGCAAGGCAATCAACACCTGCCAGCTCGCCAACCCCAGCGCGAACAGACTGGCGGCGAAGACATAACCGCCCACGCTGTGCACATCGCTCATCCAGAAGGCGAAGATGTTGTACCAATTCCATTTCTGCGGCAGCGGGCCCAAGTCCTCGTTATAGAGGCGGGGGCTGTAGCCGTTGGGCAATTGCTCGGACATTGCGGGGCTCCTTTGAGTACCGCCGTGCCCCCGCATCGACCTGCTCACCATACTGCGCACGGGAGCCGGCATGGTTTGTATACGCGTTGCTACGCAGAATGCGTGCCATAGGCGAGGAATGTGAGACAAACCGGGGTGTGTGGCGGCGGCGAAAGCCGAGCAATAGCAGGTATGCGCCCACGAACAGGGCGTGGGTGCATGCTAAAGGTGCAGAGTTTTGTATACAGAGGAAAGTCGCAGCGCGCCGCTGTGTGGGAGCAAAGCTTGCTCGCGAAACAGGCGCTTCGGTATCAGAAAGACCGCATCGCCTTATCGCGGGCAAGCCTTGCTCCCACAGCTGGCCTCCCTGGCCACATAAAACCCTTACTTGCCACAGATGCTGTGGCTCGACTGAAAATCAGCTCAATTCAATGCGATCGGCATGAATGACAATCTGCCCATTCTTGTACAGCGCACCAATGGCCTTCTTGAAGTTGCCCTTGCTCACGCCAAACAGGCTGCTGATCAGCACCGGGTCGCTCTTGTCACTGACCGGCAACGTGCCGTTGTTCTCACGCAATTTGGCGAGGATCTTGGCGTTCAGGCTGGTGGCGGCTTCCTGGCCCACGGGCTGCAGGCTCAGGCTGATCTTGCCGTCCGGGCGGATTTCCTTGATGAAGCCTTTTTCCTGTTTGCCGGCGCGCATGAACTTGAAGATTTCATTCTTGTGGATCAGGCCCCAGTGCTTGTTGTTGATGATCGCCTTGAACCCCATGTCGGTGGCTTCGGCGACCAGCAAATCCACTTCCTGGCCCGGCGTGTAGTTGGCCGGAGTCTTGTCCAGGTAACGATCCAGGCGCGCCGTGGCGGTGATGCGGCGAGTGTGCTTGTCGAGGTAGACGTGCACCACACAGTATTCGCCGGCGGTCATCTGGCGCTTTTCTTCGGAGTACGGCAGCAACAGATCCTTGGGCAGGCCCCAGTCCAGGAACACGCCGATGCTGTTGACTTCAGCCACTTTCAGGCTGGCGAACTCACCCACCTGAACTTTGGGTTTTTCCGTGGTAGCGATTAGTTTGTCGTCGCTGTCCAGATAAATGAAAACATTGAGCCAGTCTTCATCTTCACTGGGAATATCCTTGGGAATATAACGATTGGGCAGGAGAATTTCGCCGTCCGCACCGCCGTCCAGATATAAACCGAAGTTAGTGTGTTTAACTACTTGCAAACTGTTGTAGCGCCCGACTAAAGCCATTTCCAATACCCTCATTGCGTGGGCGGCATTCTACCCGGTTTTGCGGTGTGATTCGTGGCCGCAGGCAAGGTTTACAGGCAAGGCCCTGCACAACCGTTGATTTTCCTGGGCTTTCGCCCCAGGCACGGCCACTCGTCAGGCGGGCGACGGTGCGTAGCGCTCGCCATCGTCGCCCTCTTTCGCCCACGGTTGTTATTTAAAACAGAGGCTTAGGGCAATCATTGCAGGGTCACCGCTCATTATTTCGTCACCACAGCGATAATTCAGAAGGATATTTGCCAAGCAATTGTCAAGTATTTCCTGTACGATGCCTGGCCCAATTAATTATCTACAGGTTAATGGCCGTCATGCGCGTAAAAGCATCCAACAGCAAAGCAAAGCCAGCTCCAGCCGTTGAAACCAGCGAGTCGATCAACGACCAGATCGCTGCGTTCCTCAAGTCTGGCGGCGAGATCCAGCAAATTGCCAAAGGCGTCAGCGGCCAGACATTCGGCCCGTCCAAGCAGATCAGCCTGGGCAAGAAGTAAGCTGTGCGTCACCTGGTCCCAAAGCGCTTTGAGCTTCGAAGCGCTTGGACTGGAACCCTCCTAGCACCACCCATTTCCCATGAATCGACGAACGGACTTCGCAGCCGAGCATTCGCCGGTATGCTTGCACCTCTCTAGCTCAAGCCTTTCAGCTTAGTTATCGTTCCTGCCCCTCGCTATTGATGGAATGCAGCATGCGCATCCCCATTGTTCCGCTGACGGTCAGCCTGCTCTCGTGCTCTCTCGTCCATGGGCAGGTATTCCAGCGCGAACTCGGCGACTTCGACCTCAAGCTCGGCACCACTCCCAGCCGCAGCATGGCCCAGGGCCTGGTCACGCCGTCGAGCACCGGTTCGTTCCATGGTGGCCTGGACCTGAGCCACGACAGCGGCTGGTACGTCGGTCAGTGGTCACCCAGCGTGGGCGTATCCGCCGACCTGGAGGTGGATTCCTACATAGGTTTTAAACAGCCCTTCGACCAGACCCTGGGCTACGAAGTCGGCCTGATCCACTACAGCTACCCCACCCTCGATACGCTCGACAGCCAGGAGTTCTACGGCGGCCTGACCGTGCTCGGCAGCCGCTTCGGTGCGGCCCTGAGCAACGATCCGGACAAACAGAACAGCACGCTGTTTGCCGACCTGGGTGGCAACATACCGTTCGGCATTGGCATCAGCGCCAAATACACCACCCACCAACTCAATACGCCAGTGTCGGTCGAGAACGGCTATGTAGGCAGTTTCAGCGACTGGTCACTGAGAATTTCCCGTCCCTGGATGGGCATCGACCTGGACCTGATCTACAGCGACTCGAGCCTCAGCGGCAGCAGTTGCTCGGCATACTCCGGCCACAACAGCGAATGCGACAGCCTGCTGACCCTCAAGATGGCCCACCCTTTTTACTAAGCGTTACGCATTTAATCGGCTGAACTGCCGCGCGTCTGCGATGCTCAAACAAAGCACCTACGCCTTCGCAAGGACTCGCTCATGCCGCGCTGGTTGACCCGCACTGCCATGTCCATCGCCCTGCTGCTGATGCTCACCGCCTGCAGCCGTATAGGCCTGGCCTACCGCAACCTCGACCTGATCATCCCCTGGACCCTCAACGATTACCTGGACATCAGAGGCGAGCAAAAAGACTGGTTCAACGAACGCCTCAAGGACCACCTGACCTGGCACTGCACCACTCAATTGCCCGGCTACCTCGACTGGCTGGATCGCCTCAAGACCATGGTGCAAACCGACCAGGTGACCGACGAAGCCCTGCAACAGCGTACCCGGGAAGCCGAGGCCGCCATCGCCCAAACCGCACGGGCAATCACCCCCTCGGCCATCGAACTGCTGCAAGGCCTGAACGACGACCAAGTCGATGACATGGACGCCGCCTTCGTCAAGGACCAGCGCAAACGCCAGCAGCAATACCTCAAGCCGACGCTGCAAGAACAGATCCAGGAACGCAGCGAACGCATGGTCAAACGCCTGGACGACTGGCTCGGCCCGCTCAACGACGCCCAGCGCCAACGAGTGATGGCCTGGTCCACCGCCTTGGGTGACCAGAACCAGCAATGGATCGCCAACCGCGCCCACTGGCAAAACCAGTTCAGCGAAGCAGTGGCCCAACGCCACAGCCCCGACTTCCCCAAACGCATCGAACAATTGCTGGTCAACCGCGAAAGCCTCTGGACCCCCGCCTACCGCGAAGCCTTCAGCAAAACCGAAGCCCAGGCCCGCAGCCTGCTGGTGGACCTGATGGCCGAAAGCACCCCGCCCCAGCGCGAACGGCTGCTGAAGAAGATCGACGGGGTGAAGAAGGATTTCAGTGATTTGAAGTGCCTGAAAGCAGCACGCTCCTAAAACCACTGAGATCCCATGTGAGAGCGAGCTTGTGTGGGAGCAAGCCCTGCTCCCACGGGATTCAGTACAGGCCTGTCAGGCAATCTGCGCCTTCGAAGCCAAATCATCAAAAGTAAACTCATCCAGCGCATCTTCCTGTTCATCCAACACCTGGCGCGGATGATCATTACCCGGAATGCTGCTGTCGATCAGGCTCAACAACCGCGAACCACGCGGCGTCAGCACAAAATTCTCGCCATTGCCGCCCTGTTCCTCCGGCCGAGGCTCAATATAGCCACGCATAAGCAGCAACTTTTCGTACTCCCCGGCAACCGTTTTCAGATGATCGAGGTTCTCGATCGCCTCGCCTTCAGCCGCTTTCGCCGCCGCATGCTCCTCCGCATAAGGCCGAGGGGTAAAGCTGTGGCCGGCGCCGTTCTGCACTTCGTGCAACAACCGTTCGATCAAGTCCCAGTTATAAGTCGTCATCCTGGTCCATCCTCCAAAGAGTGAGATGCCTACCTAGGTTGTGACCGAGGCGCTGCGCCGCCGTTCAGCCGGGTTTCCAGGCGGTCTCTACCTTGAGCCGACCAACGGCCTGTCGAATTGCTCCGAGGCCAAACGACCAACTGTTAAAGGCCGATTTCGCGGCTCTGACCACAGGAGAAATCACCATGAACGTAGAGAATCATCCAGTCGTCTCGCGGGAAGAATGGCTCGCCGCCCGTCGCCAGCACCTGACCCACGAAAAAGCCTTCACCCGCGAACGCGACAAACTCAGCGCCGAACGCCGCGCCCTGCCCTGGGTAAAAATCGACAAACCCTACCGCTTCCAAGGCCCCCACGGCGAACTGAGCCTGGCCGACCTGTTCGGCGGCCGCAGCCAACTGATCATCTACCACTTCATGTTCGGCCCCGGCTGGACAGAAGGCTGCCAGGGCTGCTCGTTCCTGTCCGACCACATCGACGGTGCCAACCAACACCTGGCCCACCACGACGTCGCCGTGGTCGCCGTATCCCGCGCGCCCTTCGCCGAATTCCAATCCTTCAAACGCCGCATGGGCTGGGCCTTCGACTGGGTCTCATCGCAAGGCTGCGACTTCAACTACGACTTCGGCGTCAGCTTCAAAACCGAAGACACCGCCACCGGAAAAGCCACCTACAACTACGAAAAAACCGACACCACCGAAGGCGAACTCCCCGGCCTGAGCGTCTTCTATCGCAACGAAGCCGGCGACATCTTCCACACCTACTCCACCTACGCCCGCGGCCTCGACATCCTGGTCGGCACCTACAACTACCTCGACCTGACGCCCAAGGGCCGCAACGAAGACGAAATCATGGACTGGGTGCGGCACCACGATAAATACGAAGAGGCCAAGCCCCACGGCTGCTGCCACAGTTGATGCGCCAACCCGCCCGGTCGAGCGCGCCCCCCGTGGCGAGGGGGCTTGCTCCCGCTCGACTGGGCAGCAGTCGCCCGATTTAAGCCGACAAATGCCAGGCCAAACGTCCTACATGAAGCTCGGAAAGCGGTGTCTTGTGGCACCGGAGCGGGCCAGCCTATAGTCCCTCGTCGCCCAAAAAGGCGATTCGGGTTTGGCGACTCGATTACAGAGAATGCGAAAGCTACCAGCTGATTGCAGGTACCGACGCACCCGCAAAGCCGCTATATTCCACGGCGGCTGTGCGCGGGAGATCTTCGGATCTGCCGGTTTTCTCTGTAACCGGTTCGCCAACCTGCGCACAGCCACCACCCAATCGTTTGGCGACGATTGAGTGATGGCTTTCAGCCAATCAAACAGAGATCTTCAAAATGAATCGATATATGCCCATCACTGGCATCGACTGCGTCCCCGCAACGTTGCTCATCGATACCGAAGCCCCGCTGGACGTCCTTTTCGAAACCGCCGACTACCGCATCCGCACCGTGACCCAGGTGCTGGAAAACATCGCGTTCCGCTCGGATATCAGCTCCGATACGGTGGTGCTTTCTGACTTTTGCAAAATGCTGACGATAGCGTTGCGGGATGGCTGCGATGTGATGGATGTGATTGGGAGACGGCTGCGGGCGCAAGCTGCTGAGTAACGAAAACGGGCGACCTTTGGGTCGCCCGTTTTTCACATGCGCGGAGAGTAAAATGATCGAGACCTTTATAGAATTTGACCTCGCAGAATATCTCAGCACTCCCGAGGCCATTGCGGAGTTCGTGAGAAATGCCCAGGAAACCGGCGATACAAGTTATATCGCCAAAGCGACGGAAGGAGTCACACGCGCCAAGGGGATGACCGAATTGTCTAGGGATCCCTCAGAGGGATAGACACGTTTTCTACTGATTCAAACCGAGCTCTCGTAGCTGCATTTCGCTCGCGAAGTCTAACTCATCCCTTTTAACCCTAGTTCCATCTGAATAATGAGAATGACCACAGACACCACACTGATAAGCTAGCAATCCGTTATATCTACCTATAAAAATGCGCCCTCCAGCAGACTTACACTTTGGACATTGCTCATCGACTTCGACCGTTATCAGCTCCTCGACCGTATCGCGCAAAAATCTCGCAATCGCCTCTCCCTCTTGAGACTGGCGCTTCAGGATAGTATTTTTAAAGTTTATTAAATCCGCGACCTTAAAACAGGATCTCTCAACCGGCATTTCCCTCTCATTGACCTTTACAATCCTATCAAACCCATAGGTCGTATACGGCTCACAGTCAAGATGCTGATAATTGCTCCGAGTCCAGCAAAGTAATAATTCAAGAACCTGCCTAGAAGGTGCCTCATCAGCCAGAGCTGAGACTGCCAACTGAAACTCACCCCACACTTTAGTTGGAAGACTACCCATCAAATACCCGCCTTAACAGGGAAAGTTGTTATCAAATTGCCGGCTCTATCGGTAAATACCTTTAACACAGAAGTGGGGACACCGCCATCCTTCAACGTAGTAGTGCCAATCAAAAAAAGCAAACAAAAAAGGGGACAGATTTATTTTTCCAAATCAATCCTTGGCCGGCCCTGCCCTCGTTGCTCTATCCGTACACCAACAATCCGCTCTACCTCGTCCACAAAACGGCTCGTCCCCGTCAACTGACCTCGTTGCAGAGCATCTGCGATTCAATCTGATCTCGTCCGCTGGAACGGCTTGGCGTACGAACTCTTCATACCGACGACAACGCTCCGCACTTGTATTACCCAGAGCAACAAAGCATGGATCAGCATCCAGCCAATGGCCGTCTGGCACATTACCTACCCGGGCTCGATAGCTCGACCATGGGTAATCCGCAGCATCAGCCACCATACGAGCTCGCACGGGATTCAATTCGATGTAACGGCAACAGGCAAGCAAGTAAGAATCCGACTGCACCACACTGAATTTGTAACGGCTTTCCCATAAAGTGCCTGAACGCCCCTCCAACCGATTGCGGTAGCGCGTCGCACGCGCCGCCAGAGCCTTCATCAACTGCCCCAATCCAGCGACCGACTCCCCCGGAGCCAGCAACAGACGAACATGATTGGTCATCAGGCAATAGGCGTAGACCTTTGCGCCAAATGCATCCTTAAGTTCACGCAGATCCGTGAGGTAGCGTTGATAATCCTCAGCGACGGCAAACACCACTTGACGGTTATGACCACGTTGTACGATATGGTGTGGGTAATTCGGTATAACAATACGTCCCATCCTGGGCATATTTGATTCCTCCTCCGTGGAAGCTTTCAGCGTAGCAAAGAATCAAAAAATAAATCTGTCCCCTTTTTTCTGTCCCCTTTTTTCGCTTTTTTCGATGTGATTGGGAGACGGTTGCGAGCGCAAGCTGCTGGGTAACGAAAACGGGCAACCTTTGGGTCGCCCGTTTTTCACATACGCGGAGAGCAAAATGATTGAGACCTTTACAGAATTTGACCCCGCAGAATATCTCAGTACTCCAGAGGCCATTGCGGAGTTCATGAGAGATGCCCGGAGTTGGCTTTTAGCCTTGACTTGAGACCGGCTAATGGGTGTTCCCTTTTTCCATCATGTGTAAAGTCTCCTCAGGGGACAGACCACATTTTCTATCTAAGAAACCGCACAGATAACGTGATCCGTCCCCCCCGTTGAAACAGCTAATCAGGCACTATCTTTTGCACCAAATTCGCAACCTCAGTTCTAAGCATTTCGTCGTCAAGCTCATACTCTTCCCTTGACTCGCTTGGCTCGTACATATCCGCAGCACAAAAAATACTTGATAGACACTCATTTAACGAGGGTTCATCGAGTTGAAGGACGTTCCTATCTCGCTCAATCTTCCAAAGTTCAATATAAGCCTCAGCGAAAATTTCGGCTGTCAGTCTTCCCGCTACAAACGATCGTGCAAATTCTAAAATAGTAAGGCTCATCGCAGCACTCCATTTTTAATGAAATTCTCAAACTGCTGAGTTCCTGGAGAAAGCTTAAATCCCGTCACAAAATTTCCTGTCGCATCAAGCACAACAGCGTTGTTGGTGGCCGAGTTAAAAAACACTTTTGAATCTTTTACAAACCCGTATGTACCTTGCTGAATCGTAGAAGTGGATGCCATATGAGTTTTGATTGCAGATTCATACTGGGCCAGTGTTTCAGAATTCTTCTTTGTTGTCACCACACCAAAATCAGAGGCATGTTTAAATTTCTTATCGAGCTGTTTCTGTGTAACACCAGTTAAGGCCTCAGCAAAACCATTACTTTTTGCACCGGCAATATTTTTCTCTGCATCAACCAACCCCGCAAGATTACCCCCAGCCTTCGGTGTCAGTCCATTACTAGTCTCAAGGTAGAGCTTTCCGTCCGCTGCCAACACCTCCGTGTTACCAGTTTTAGTGTTGATGACCCGACGGTAGCCCTCCGGTAACCCACCCCTCTCGTTGAAAGCCGCACCTACGGAATTACCTTCGCGATAACCTGCCGGCAAAGCAGTTTTCTCCGCCGTTAGGGTCGCGCCCGTACGTATGGCCTTGGCCTCCGTAAACTTATCCAAAGCCGCCTGAACCCTAGGCGAAATCCCTCCTTCGCCAGCGCCAGCACCACGCGCGCCGCCTGAGGTCGGTATGACCAGCGCAGCCACGCTTGTTGCGTTTTCCCACGTGTCAGTAACCTTCGCCAAGTTCGTCAGGTCGTTCAACGCACGCTCAGTCAGAGTGTCCTTGTACTGCGTGCAAGTCGCCGTCGTGCAATTGAGGTCATTCAGAGCGGTCAGCCCGCCCTGGATCGAAGTCAACAAGGATTTGGCAAAAGCTCCACTGACGGCCTTCTCCGACCAATCGGTGATTTCGTTACTGATCTCCTCGTACTTCCCCCCATCCCACGTGTTCTTCTGACAGATCTCGCTGCTACCACAGGCATTCATGTCCCCGACAAAGTCACTCATGTCATGGTGATTGAGGTTGTTGTATTGGGTCGCATTGCCAGCCACATACGAGCCTGTCTGCAGGCTGTTCGCGTCATCACCAGCCACAGCGGCAGCGGCCACTACGCCTAACAGTTGCGAAGACATCAGCATCAGGTGGTCGCGATTTTGCGGGTCCATCTGGGCCGACATACGCCGCAGCTGGTTGGCGAACGCCTCGTTCACACCAGCCGCCATTGCACCGACTGCGAAGTCGCTGCCCGAAGCTTCGGCGATCATGCCGCCTACCAATGCATGGAGGGCAATCTTCTCCGGGCTGCCCGTCTTCAGCTTGAGGTTACCCACCTGGTCAAAGGAGTACGCCGCCAAGGTGCTGTAGATCGTCGACTGGAGGATACCGGCCAACGTAACGTCTCGACCGAAAGCCTTGGCGATCGCGGCAGCGGATGCGTTGTTGATCAACTGCTGACCGGCAAAATGACTGACGGCTTCGATAGAACTTAAGTCAATCACCGTCTTGCCATTGACCTGCTTGGTCATGGTCATATCGCCAAGATAGTTCTCGGCTACACCGGCAGTGATGGCTGCGATCGCGGCGTTGGTAAGGCCATCTTTGCTAAGAACGGCTTTATAACCGGCGCCTATGTCTCCTTTGTTGTTGATGGTCGCAACCGTGCCGGTGGTTGCCAGGCTGGAGGCACCTGCCAGGGCCCAGCCGCCAAGGCCAGCACCCGCAGGGCCGAGCATGACGGTCATGAGAATGGCGATTACCATCTGCGCAGCCGGGCCCAGACCGGAGTTCGCGTACTTGAAGCTGGTGTGGACCTCCTGTACCTGCCGCCAGTCGACCCCGCCCTGCGCATCAAGCTCCTTGAGCCACGCCAGTTTTGGATCGGCCTGGACCATCGCATCGATGGACGCGCTTACCGTCTGCTTGTTCACCTGTCGCACGTCAGCGTGGATCTTGCCCACCGCGTTGATCACCAGGTCGCCCTGAGCAGTCAGTTCGCTCTGGCGAAGGGTCTCGTCAGTGCGACCTTTACCCTTCATGCTGAACCAAGCTGCGCTGGACTTGCTCTTCTCGTGACTCTCCTGATGCAAATCCTTCACGCCTTCAAAAACGATGTCGCCACCGCTGCTGACGGTCAGGTCATTGCCGCTGTCGAGCTTGGCCGCCTGGTATCGCTGATCCCCTCCGCTCTCCAGAATCAGGTCACCGCCCGTGGTAATCGCGCTGCCGACATGACGCACGTCTGTCACTTCGTCACGCTTGGTCTTCTTTTTCCCCCAACTGCCCTTGCTCTTCTTCTCGTAAAGCGAGTAGTCACTGTCGGCCTCAGCCGTTAATTCGAGCTGGTCTGCGGCATAGAGATACGCCTCATCACCCGCACTGACCCGACTGGAGATCAGACGAATATCCTCACCCGCGGTCATGGAAACATCACCGCCGGCCCTCAACTGGGTGCCGACCTGACGGACATGATCCTCCTGGCGGGTCACCTTCTTGCTCTTGGAGTAGGAGTGTTCCTCATCGGCAGCCGAAGCCAGGGTCATGTCGCCGACCGCGTCAATGGCAATGTTACGTTTGGCCTCCAGGTTGCTGCCGATGGCGGCGAAGTCGCGGCCGGCGCCCATGTCCAAGTCACGACCAGCGGTGATCTGCGAGCCGGACTGTTTGATGGACTCGCTGCGGTTGCGCGTCCCGTTTTGATAACTGTAGGTCTGTTCGGCAGAACCTATCAGCAGGTCACGCCCGGTGCGGATCTCCACATCGCGGCCCGCCAGCATCACGCCACCGATGTTGAGCAAGTCGCGCCCGACGCCGGCGATCAGATCGTTGGAGGCTTCGATACGGGCGGCGCTGTCCAGCTTACCTTCAACGACGTAGCCGCCCTTCTGCAGGGTCTGGGTGCGTTCATTTACAACATCCCCCAGCAGACTGTTCAGGCTGACATCACGGCCGTTGATGATGCCTCCCGCACCGTTGGACAAGGTATTGCCTGCCAGCAAATCGACGCGACCGCCGGCTTGGATCAAACCACCGTTGGCCAAGTCCTGGCCGGCACTGGCCGACAGATTGTTCTTGGCACGCAGGGTCCCACTGTTCTCCAGGTTCTGACCGGCGATCAGGTTCACATCCTGGCCTTCGATCAGCGCGCCAGTCGGCGCCAGGCGGTCGTTGGCGTGGGCTAGGTAGAGCACCGGCACCAGCACCTTCTCGCCCATGATTTCGTGCTCTTCAAGCCAGACGATGTCGTGGGTCAAGGCCGCCACCTGAGAGCCGGTCAGGGTAACGCCCACCGAAAGGCCCAGTTGCTGCTTGCTGGCGATGGCGTTGTCCATCAGATACCGGTAAAGCGCATCGTCAGATGTCTGGCCATCGATGAAGCGCTTGCCGGTACGAGCCGTCACCGCCTGCTGGATCATTTGCTGCTCGAAGTATCCGTCGCCCAAGCGTTTCCAGCTGGCGTCCGAGTCATACCCCAACTTGTCCAGAAGATAATCCGAGCTCATGAATTGCTTGAGGTCAGCCAATGCAGGATCGGTCTCGACCAGATATTTATGCGGCTGCGGTCCGCGGCTGTTGAGGGGTAGGCCCTGCACTCGAGCGATGCTTTGCGGATTGACCACGGTAGCGGTGCTGGGGACGCCCTGCGCCGCTGCGGGAAGCACCTGCGGCAGCACCGCTGAAGCGCCAGGCTGGAAGATCGGTCCATTGCCGCCGCTCAGCTGGGTTGGGCCGGTCTGCTCCAAAGGTTGCTGGCGTTGGGTAAGGCCGATGCTGGCACCTCCCAGGGTCCAATTGGCTGGCGACGGTGCGACGCTAGAGGTGTTGGCCTGGCTTGCGGCCAGAGCGCTCAGACGGAACAAACCGCTACCGCCGGTGGGTAGGACGAAGCCTGGCAGGTCCAGCGGGTTGACCTGACGCTGGGCCAGGTCCGGCGGCAATTGTGCATTGATGCGCGCGGTGTTGGGATTGACCACACTGCTGGCCTGAGTGTTTGCCGTGCTCAGGGATTGGCTGGAATAGCCGGTGTTCTGGCGTGTAACGCCGTTGCCCAGCGTCTGGCTGGCGGTGATGTTAACCGCGCCGCCAGCCTGAATGACGGCGTTAGCGGCCACGCCTGTGTTGGTTTGCGTCTCGCGTGTATCGATCAGCGTATAACCCAGGATTTTGCTGGGTACCGCATAGCCCGAGTTGGGCCGGTAGTTCGGGTTGGCTATGCCGGTGTCCTGTTTTGATTGGGCCACTGGTGTGATGTAACTGCCGTCGACGTCATACCATTCTTCCTGGTAGACGAACTGGGTCTTTGAGTTGTATTTGGCGTATTCGGCGATCGCCCCGCCCTCACGCGTCAGGCTGTCCCAGACGGAGCTTCGCTCGCTGTCGTTGGGATTGCGGAACTGCCGGGTGCGCAGCACGCTTTCGGTGGACGCCCCCTCGTTGTTGAAATTATCCGCGCTGATATCGATGGACGACCCGGCGCTGACGGTACTGTGCTTGTTCTCAAAAAGTGATGACTGCACTTTCAGCGCAGCGCCGGCATTGATTGATGCCGCTGCGGAGTCCGCCTGCACTGAACGGACGATCTCTTCGGTCAGGTAATAGAAGAAGTCGTAGTGCCGTCCCTTACAGTTGAGACACTGATAAGTGATGGTGCCGGAAACCAATTGCTCACTGACGGAAAACGCGTCCTTGCGGTTGCTGACCGTACTGGCGTACAGCCCCATCGCCCCACCGCTCTGCAACGTGGCCGATACGTTGTCGATGCGGTTGGCGCGATTGAGCGCTGCATCGCCAGCCACCAGCAGGCCTCCCAGGCTATACACCGTAGCGAAGCGGTTGGTGAAGTCGCCGACCAGCAGGCGCATGTCGCCGCCACTGGAAATTAAACTCTGATTACCTGCGTCCGCGCCTTCGTTGCGCAGCACCTGGCTGACCAGGTCAAGCTTGCCGGCACTGCCGATCGTGCCGCTGTTGCTCAGATTGGCGGCATTGAGGGTCAGGTCCCGGGCGGAGGTGATGCGCCCCTGGTTGACCAACGTACCGCCGGCCCTGACCTGCACATCGCTCGCACCGGCGATCCGTCCAGCGCTTGATACCTGTATGCCTGCGGCGCTCAGGCCGAGATTGCCGACACTAGTGACCTGGCCGCTACCCGCGTATAGCCCGGTCAGGGCCATATCCAGTGTGCCGTTACTGGCGATCAGACCGTTGTTGGTCCAGTTGCCTCCACGCCCCACTAAGCTGTCGGTCGCCAGCAACTGGCCGCTGCCAGTGAGCGTCAGTTGACCGACGTCGATATTCAGCCGCGCAGCCTGGATCACGCTGCTGTTGGTCCAGTTGGCGGCGCTCAGGGTCAGGCCGCCGAGGGTCACAATGTCACCACCGGCACTGCCCAGGTTGGCCAAGTCGATCTGGAACTCTCCCGTACCGCCATGCAGCAAGCGGCCGCCAGTGTTGAGGAAGCTGCCGGCCTGTAAGGTCAAGTCTTGGTTGGCGACTTCCATCACGCCATTGCGGTTGTCCAACACGCCCGTCACTTGCAGGCGAGTACTGCCGCTGCTGGCCAGAGTACGCAATTGGCCGCCCTGGTTGTTTAAGCTGGCAGCGTTCAAGCCGATGCGGCTGTCACTTTCGAGAACGCCGCCGACGTTGCTCAGGGCGCCTCTCAAGGTGAAATCCAAGGTGCCGCCCGCCAATTGGCCACTCGCGCCGTTATCCAGGTCGGCGCCACTGATGCTAACCAGCCCAGTGGCATAGAGCCCACCGCTACGGTTATTCAGATCAGCCGTGTTGATAATGACATCGCCCGCTTGAGCCGCGATCCGCCCGCCGTTGTTGTTCAGCCCAGCCAAGGCGCGGAGATTGAGGCGCTGGGCCTGGATCACGCCGCCCTTGTTGTTCACATCGAAGCCGTTGCGCAATACGCCCACGGTGCGCGCTTCAAGGGCGCCCTTGATTGCGGCGAGGGTGCCGCCGCGGTTGTCGATGTTGGCCGCCGTGACGCTGACATCGCCGGTCTGGGCGATGAGTTTGCCGCCCTGGTTATCGAGATCACCGCTCAGTGCGAAATCCAGGCCGGTCTGACTTTGTATTTCACCCTTGCCATTGGCCAGGCTCGCGGCATCGAGTTCGATATCCGCCGTCTGGCTGTAGATCAGGCCGTTGGTATGGTTCTGCACCGCGCCGGTGGCGGTGATCGCCAGGGCATTTTTTGCCGCGATGGTCCCGGTGTTGCTGTTGTCCAGGGAGCCGGTGAGCAGGGTCATTTGATCCTGGCTGGCAATCTGGCCGCCCTGGTTGTTGATCGCCGTCGCGCCTTTTACGGTCAGCGGGCCGGCGCTGGCGAGCTTGGCGGCGCTGTTGTCGAGTACGCCATTGAGGTTCAGGGTGACTTCGGCGTTACCCACCAGCGTGCCCTGGCGGTTGTTTACATCGTTGGCATCGAGGGTCAGCGTTTGCTGCGCGTTGACCGCGCCACTGACGTTCGCCACGGAGGTGGCCTTGATGGTCAGGCCCGCGCCGCTGTCGATCAGACCGTCCTGGCCGTTATCGAGCGCGCCGCTGAGGTTGAGGTTCTGCGCACCGCCACTGCTGAGAATGCCTTTAGTGTTATCCACCGACACGGCGGTCACACCGAGGCTGCCCTGACTGACCAACGCACCGCCGTTGCCGTTGAGCAGGTTGCCCAGCAGGTTGAGGGTCACGTTGCCGTTGCGGCTGGACAGGGTGCCGTTGTTGCGGTTGTCCAGGCTCGCGCCGTTGACCAGCAGTCCTTGCCAGCCGGAAATCAACCCGTTCTGGTTGACCAGCGCTTGGCCGTCGAGGCCCAGGTTCTGGCTGCTGATCAGCTTGCCGCCGCTGTTGTCGAGCGTGCGGCCTTTGAGGTCGAAACTCTGGCTGCTGGAGATTTCGCCACCCTGGTTGCTCAGGTCGCGCACGGCGTTGAACGTCAGCGGACCTTTGGCGATGATCAAACCGTTGCGATTGTTCAGGTCACCGTTGCCGAGGTTCAGCGTGACGGCTTTTTCGCCGAGCAGGCGGCCGCCGTCTTGCGTCAGCGATGCCAGGGTCAGGTTGATGTCGCCCTTGGCCGAGACTTCGCCGCCATCGCTGGAGTCCAGAAAATCGGCGTCGAGAGTGAGGTCGCCCTGGGCGTTGATCAGGCCGTTGGCGCTGTTGTTCAGGGCCATGGCATTGAGGACCAACGCGCCGCCGGCCAATACGCTGCCGCCCTGGTTGTTCAGGTTGCTGCTCTTGAGGGTGAGCAGTTGCGCGGCGCTGATCAGGCCTTGGGCCTGGTTATCGAGTTGTTGATCGACGGTCAGGACGAGGTTGCCACGGCTGGTGATTGTGCCGCCGTTGTTGTTCAGGCTTTGCGTCTGGGTATCGACGGTGGCCGCGCCGATCATGCCTTCGACGTTGTTCAACGCCTGGGCGATGCGCAGGGTCAGGCCCTGGCTGCTCAGCAGTTTGCCGTTGTCGTTGGTGAGGTTTTGCGCCGCGAGGATGAACGCTTCGGCGCTGGAGATTTCGCCGCCCTGGTTGTTCACGCCGCTGAGGTTTTTCAGCAGCAGCATGCCGGGGGCGTTGATCAAGCCGCTCTGGTTGTTGAGCTGGCCGTTGTTCATGTCCAGGCTCAGCGAGGTGTTGCTGAACAGCTTGCCGCCCTGCTGATCCAGACCTTTTACCGACGCCGTCAGCGCGCCTTGGCTGCCGATGGCCCCGCCATCCTGGTTGGTGACTTGGCCCGCGACAAGGTTCAGCGTGCTGGCACTGTTGAGACGGCCATTCTGGCTGTTATCGTAGGCACCGGTGGTAACGCCTACCGCGCCCTTGGCGCTGATGTGGCCCTGCTGGCGATTGTCCAGCGCGGCGCTGGTGAGCAGCAACCCGCCGTCGGCGACCAGTTCGCCGCCCTGGTTGTCGAGGCGTCCCAGGCTGCGCACGGTCAGGTCCTTGGCGCTGGACAAGCTGCCGCCGGTGTTGGTCAGGTTGGCGGCGGTGACACTCAACGAGCCTTCACTGCTGAGCTGGCCTTGGCTGTTGAGCAGGTCTCGGCTCAGGTTGATGCGCTGATTCTGCTGGCTGATCAGATAGCCGCCGCTATTGTCGAGGGAGCCGCCGTCCAGTTCCAATCCAGCCTTGGCACTGAGCAGGCCCTTGGTGCGGTTGAGCAGTTGATCGACCGTCAGCTTCAGCGCCTGGCCGGCGAACACCTGGCCGCCATCGCTGTTGTCGAGGTTCTGGCTGACCAGCGTGACGTCTGCATTGCTCGACAGCTCGCCGCCACGGTTGTCGAGGTCGTCGACATCGAGATCCAGCCCTTTTGTCGCGCCGATCAAACCGGCCTGGCGGTTGTCGAGGCTGGCCGCCGTGAGCTTCAGGGCATCGGTGCTGATCAGCGTGCCTTGACGGTTATCCACCGTGTTGACGGTGGCGTTGAGCCCGGTCTTGCCGACGATCTCCCCGACTCGGTTGTCCAGGCGGTCGGCAACCAATAGCAGCGCGCCGTCTGCGATCAGTGAGCCGCGCTGGTTGTCGAGCAAGGCGTCGACAGTCAGATCGAGTCGGTCGCGACTGCTGATCAGGCCCTCGCTGTTGTCCAGGCTGTTGCTGCGGCTATCCACCGAGGCCGCCGAGATCGCGCCGCGGGCGTTGTCCAGCACTTGGGCAATTCTGAGCATCAGGCCCTGGTTGCTCAGCAATTTGCCGCCGCTGTTATCCAGGTTCTGCGCCGCCAGGATGAACGCTTGCTTGCTGGAAATTTCCCCGTTCTGGTTGTTCACGTCCTTGAGGTTGTTCAACAGCAACGCACCCGAGGCGTTGATCAGCCCGCCCTGGTTGTTCAACTGGCCCTGATTCATGTCCAGGCTGAGGCTCGTGTTGCTGAACAGTTCGCCGTTCTGCTGATCCAGGCCAGTAACGCTGGCATCCAGCTCCTTCGCACTGGCGATGCGGCCAGCGGTGTTATCCACCTGGCCGGCCTTTAACTGCAGCGTGTCGCTGCTGGTCACGCTGCCTTGAGCGTTGAGCAGTTGCCCAGTCAGATTCAGATTCAGCCCTTGTTGGGCAGAAAGCGATCCCTGGCGGTTGTCCAGCGAACCGGCGCTCAACTCAGCGCTTTTGCTCGCAGTGAGACGCCCACCCCGGTTGTTCACCTGTCCGCTGGCGTTGATGTCGAGCATCTGCCCCGCCGCCACCAGACCTGCCACGTTATCCAGCGAGGCGACGCGCAACGTGACGTTACTCAAGCTGTTGAATTCACCGCTGCCATTGTTCAACTGCCCGACATTGGCCGTCAGGTTGCCATTGCTGCTGACGACGCCCTGGGTGTTGAGCAGCTTGTCGGCGGTGACGTTCAGCACACCGTTGCTCAGGACGCGGCCTTTGTTCTGGTTGTCCAGGGTCCCAGCTTTCACCGTCGTGGTTTGCCCGGCGCTCAGGGTCCCGCCCTGGTTGTTCAACGTTTGCGCAACGTCGGCGGTGAGGTTACGACTGGCGACGATGCTCTTGCCGCTGTTGTTCAGGCTCTGCGCCGTAACGCTCACATCACCCATGGCATTGCGCGTGTTATCGGCATTGACCCCGGCTTCAATGATGCCGTTGTTGCTCAACTGCCCACCCGCGTTCAGGACGATGCCGTCCCGCGCCGCCAGGGTTTGTTGGTTAGTCAGGTTGCCTTGGGTCTGGGCGTTCAGGGTCGTGCCGGCATAGACCGGTCCTTGGGCATCGAGGCTCGCAGCCTTGACGTTGACCGCCCCGCTGGCCGAGGTATCGACCATGCTCAAATGCCCATTGGCATCGAGCTGAATATCACCTCCACTGGCGATCAGTTTGCCGTCCAGCTTCACGCCGACGCCGGCTTCGGTGCCCACCAGTTTGATGGTGCCTGCGTACATACCGCCCAAGGCCGAGGAATCGATGGCCAGTTCCGGCTTGGCGCTGCCGTCGTCCGCGCGGGCGGTGGCGTTGAGGGTGTCGGCGTTGACGTCGTTGCGCCCGGCGACGATGGTCAGGTTCTTGGCCTGGATCTCGGCGTTGATCTTGGCGCTGCGGGTGATGATTTCGAAGTGATCGACGTTATTGGCGTTCAGGCCCGCGCCTTCAATCGTGACGCTGCCCTGGTCCACCTGGTAACGACTCAACTGGCCGTTTTCCACCACCGGTTTGCCGGTGCTCAAGGTCACTTTCGGGCTGTTGATAAAACCGCAGCCATTACAGGTAATACCGTACGGGTTGGCGACGATGACGTGGCCCGATTGCCCCGCCACTTCGGTGTAGCCACGTAACTGGCTGGGGTTGCCGCCGTTGACTTCGTTGAGAATGACTTTGGCGGCCGTACCGTTGAGGTTCGGGTTGCCGAGGATGATCCCGCCCAACTGCGTGGACTGCGTGCGGGCGGTGGCGTTGTTGAGGATGACGCCGTTGCTGCCGACGTTGTAATCCTTGAACTGGTTGTGGGACAGGCCACTGCCGTTGGGCTTGGCGATATTGACGATGGGCACGCCGTTGCCCGCCCGGTCCAGGCCGGTGCCCGGCGCGCTGACCACAATGCCGTCGGCCTGGGCCCACAGCGGTTGCCAGAACATGACGTTGGCCAGCAGGAACGCCAGGCCGCGCTTGGGCATGCCCCAGAACTGCTCGCGGGGTTGCAGGGCAGAGGAAGGCTGGCGGGCCAGGAAGGCGTATTGGCGGTCGTCCATGATCAGGTCTCGTTGCAGCAAAATTTAGAGGAGTACATCCACGCGGAAGTAGATCGGCGCTTCGCGCTCGGTCAGGGCATCCGGACGTTCCAGGGAATGGGCGAAGGTGACGCTGGCGTTCAGGTGCTCACCGCGGGCAAACAGCTCCAGCGAGTTGCTCGACATGCGCCCGTGCTGGTCGCCGTTGTAGCGATCCCCACGAATCACGCCTTGGTCATAACCGAGGCTGGTGCCGTATTCGGCGAACACCGGACGCAGCCACTCCAACGTCACCGGGCGACTCCAGCGCAGGTCGTTGCGCCAATAGCCGCCGCTGTCGCCGGACAGCGACTGATCCTTGTAGCCACGAATCGACGATTGGCCGCCCAGGCTCATACGCTGCGGGCTGAACAGCACGTCTTCGCTACGCTGGCCGGTCATCAGGCTGCTGAAGCTGAAGGACTCGCCCCACACCTGGAACGGTTGCAGGTAGCTAGCGGTGGCGGTGTATTTGCGGTAGCGGGCATCGGCTTGGCCGGGCCCTGGATCGTTGTCGCCCTGGGCATCGAAGGCGCCGATACCCTCTTGCAGGCCCAGGTCGAGGTTGACGAAAGCATTGCCAACCCGCCGGCCATGGTTGATGCCGAACTGGGCTTCGCTGAGGCGATTGCTGCTCACCGCCAGCTTGCTGTCTTCGATGAAGTTGTTGGTGCGCAGATACGCCAGGCCCGTGTTGAGGGAGGTCTTGCTCAGGGCATCACGGTGGATCACCCGCTCGACCCGCAACTGATGGTTCTGGCTGTCGCCGGTCTGCTTGAAGTTGAAACCGTTGGCTGGGATCTGCGAGCGGTATTCGCTCTGGCTGTAGGTATAACTGACGTTCCACCAGCCAAATGGCAGGTTGTAATAGAGCATGGCGTTGCGGGAGGTGTGCTGGTGGTCGGTCATCGCGTCGTGACCACCGCGCAACATCAACTGGTCGGCCAGGCCCAGCGGGCTGTCCCACTCGAAACTGCTGCCCCACTGCTGCTCGCCGGTGCTGCGCTGGCCGTCGTTGCTACGCGACAGTCCGGCGCGCCAAGGCTTTTTCGGTTCATTGGTAACCCGCACGTCACTGCCACCGACGTTCTGGCCGGGGGTCAGCTCCATTTTTGCCTGGTTCGACGGCAGGCGATTGAGCTGATCGACCATCTGCTCGATCTCCCGCAGGTTGACCAGCTCGCCGACTGCACCGGGAAAAGCCATCGCCAACTCGCGGTCCGACAGCTTGCTGTTCTCGGCGCCCTTGAGGCCTTCCAACCGCCCCTCGACCACCAGCACTTGCAGGTGACCGCTGGAAAGATCCTGCTGCGGCAGGTAGGCGCGGCTAGTGACCAGGCCCTTTTCGATGTAGTGGTCGGTGATGACTTTGAGCAGCTCGTTAAGCTGCGGCACACCCAGACATTGGCCGATGTAGGGCGCAAGCAACTGCTCGCGTTCGCCAGCGGAAAGACTGTCGGCGCCCTTGAGTTCGATGGTCTTGATGGGGAAGCAACGGGTATCGGCAGGTGCGGTCGGCTGGGTCGGCTTCGCCTCCTGGCCGGGCAGGTCCTTGAGCTCCTCCAGGCGCCGACGCTGCTCTTCGAGCAAACGGTTCTGACGCTCGCGGATCAGGTCCGTGTCGCCCGGCGTGGGGGCGGCGTGAGCCAGGGTCAGTGGAGAAAGGCACAGCAAAGCCAGGCACAACCTCGCCCAAAAGGCGGGTGAGGACATGTTCGATCCCTCGAAAAAAGTGACATCAAAATAGTGGCGCGATATTAATGAGCCATCATTTTGACGTCAACTAATTGGGTCTAGCTTCGAGGCTATTACTGGAACCGTTCATCTGAAATCAGACCGCTGCGAAATTGCCGTGTGGCGCCGGAACCTGCTCACGCAGCTGCGTAGGAGCTGTGTAGGAGCTGTGTAGGAGCTGCGTAGGAGCTGCGTAGGAGCTGCGTAGGAGCTGCGTAGGAGCTGTGTAGGAGCTGTCGAGTGCAACGAGGCTGCGATCTTTCCCCAAACACTTGAATCTAAAGCGAAAGATCAAGATCAAGATCAAGATCAAAAGATCGCAGGCTTCGCCAGCTCCTACGGAGCCCAGCACGAGCTTGCTTTCTCGCAGCGGCGTGAAATTCAGGTTTGGCTTCATGAAAAACCGGACTCAAGGTCCGGTTTTTATCGAAAGGGCTTGGCCCCGTCTCAGAAAGCAGGGCTATTTTTGCTTCGCAGGTGCATGGCGACTACTTGCCCGCCTCCTCAACGGCTTGCGTATTGCGCGGGCCGAGAGAATATTTCAAGGCCCGTGCCTTCATGGTCCGCGGATCAGGTAAACCTACGGTCTCTGGGCCCGAAAAGCCGGTAACACCTTTGCTGAACGTGGGGTTGATCGCATCGAACAGGAAACTGAAACCTTGTTTGAGCGAGCTCTGGGCGATGCCGTGACACCCCATGCAACCGCCCATGGTCAGGCTTTGGGTGCTGTGCTCGTAATCCGGCACCTTGATGTTCGTTAGGTTGCGCGCATTGGTCAGGGTGTTGTTACCCTGAATCGGAAATACGTTGCTGCCGCGAAACAGCTGAATCCCCGGCTGACTGCTTTCGACCATGATATTGGCCAGGTAGTAATCCGGGTCGGTTTGAGTGCTCGACGGGATGGCCTGCACCCCTTTGAGCCGATAATGCTTCCAGACCGAATTATTGAATTCGCTGCTGCCGTCCATGAGCCGCTTGACCTGGTTGTTCACCGCTACGACTTCCGAATGCATGGTTAATGGTTGCACTACCGAGATCGGCCCAGCCTGTCCCTCGGGGATCCCGTGATTGCCTGAGTAGACGGGCAAATTGGGGTTAGCGCTTACGACTTTGCCCGCCTGCGGCAGGGCAACCGTATAGGTTTTGTTGCCGTCGGAGAAGGTGGCGGTCGGGGGGCTGCTGCTATCGAGACCGGGGTAGGCAATCTGGTTGTAGTTGGCGATGTAATAGAGTCCGGTCGGCGACTTGCCATCGGGCAACGTCAGCGCATCCTCGTGCTCGAACGTGGCGAAGATAAAAGTCGGGTAGTTGGGCGTCTTATGGATGATATGCAAGGCGACCAGTGCGTAGTCTTCGTTCTGCGCCTGCGGGTCACTGTCGGTGCCCTTATAAGTCACCACTGTCGCCGTATGGTAGCGCGCGCGATCCGGTACCGGAATGTCGGCCAGCTTGCGCCATGCTGCCTTGACCTCCACCGCACCGTCGGGCAGCACAATATGATCCGGATAACTGGTCAGGCCTTTCGCATACTCGTAAACGACGGGGTTGGCCTTGGCCTCGAACAGGATCTGGCTGTCGTTTGAAGGGGCGTAATTTCCCCCTGCCTTCGCCACATTCGGCGGATTGACCGGAAAAAAAATAGCGTTTTGTCCTATTTGGGTCGCCTCATCCAGATTGTTGTAAAGGGTGAAGTCAGCGCCTGGCGCCACACGTATCCCGTTCTTGAGAAATTGGGTATAGGTGTATTGCGGGCCTGACCCAAACGCAAGCGTAGGGCCGCCAACGTGATTGAACCCTACCGCCGGAAACAGCTCGCTACGGTGGGCAAAGGTTTGCCACAACAAGGGGTTGGGAGATTGTGAGACCTTGCCCGAATCGGCAAAGCTGCTGCCGGGGTTACCGACGCCCCGGTTAGCCGGTAATGGCGTCTTGGCCATATTGTTCAGTGCAAAAAAACTGCGCCAGGCGAAGGTTGCATAGTCGGTATGGCTAAGACCGGTCGCCAGGTCCGAAGGCAATTGCGGGTTATCCCCAGTGAGATCGCTTGTGGTAATGGCATAGGAAACGCCCAAGCCCGGTGCAGAAGTAAAATATCCTGGGAAGCTCTTGGAAAAATAAGGAGTCCAATTGACCCCATCGGTTGAAGCAAAAGTATTAGGGCCGCTGCTGATAAAAATGCGGTTACCGATCATTGCTGCACGACTCAGGAGAAGCTCTGTTGTGATGCCAGACAGTTTTTGCTCATCGCCCCAGTGACCGCTCCGGTCATAAGTGCGAACGGCCAAATTATTAAGATCATAAGAGTAATAGACCGACAGCTCACCGTTATAAACCACGGGCACAATACTCAGAACTCTATAAGCGTTTGCCTTGAACCCCAGGCTTTCCTTGCTCCACTGTAGGCCATCATCCGACGTTACATAGTAAACAGTGTCATCATCCTCCGCACTGTAGAAGACAAACAGTTGCCCGTTATACACCACAGGACTGTTATTGTCGGCATCGCTGGAGGTCGTCACAGGATTGACCTTGGACCAGTTCACTCCATCTTCGGAGCTGACGCTGTTTATATTGTTCTCGTCGGTAAAGATCAGTACCAGTTTTTGCTTGAACACGGTGACTGAAACATTACCCAAGATGTTAGCTACGGGGATAGGCTGTGGAGAGGACCAATTTTTTCCCTGCGCTGAAGTGGAAAAATAAATATGAGTGGAATCGCTATCAGTGGCCCAGAACATATACAGCTTGCCCTTGAACGATTGCACCGCTGGGGTAAACAACCCCGCCGAGGTGAAGGGCACCATGCTCGTCGAAGAAGGTTGGCCATTAGCGGCATCAGGACGGTCAAACACATCGACTTCGATCCCCACACCTTGTTGCGGCGTGGCGATGACCACGCTTTGCGCGTAAGCCGATGAGATCGTGAGTAAACCGCACAAACACAACATCAGCCGACAGAAAATCGTTCCAAAGCTCATAGGTTTCATTCCTTTGAATTTCACTGCTACGACAGGCCGCCGGGACGTCCTGACTGGCTAGTTGTTCCACCACTCAAATTCCGTGTCGAGAAGCGTCCCGGCGTTGCAGGCACAGGGCTACTAGTCGCATCCTCCATGGTAGCCGACTGTTTAATATCGGCTAGGAAAACTTCGAAAAAGACCTCAAGCGATGAGCGCTCAAGGTGAACTTTCGATCCAGCTCGGGCCTCAACCCATTACCTGCCCAACAAGGAATATGAGGCCCTGCCATGAAAACCCTCTTGAAACTCACCCTCGCCGCCACCCTCACCTGCGCCCTGCCCGCCTGGGCCACTTGTACGCCAGAGGAAGCGACCGCCAAGCGCGAACAGTTGGCAAAAGAAGTGACCAAGCTCACCGAGCAGAACCCGGCCAAGGCCAAGGAAATGAACGACGAGTTAAAGGCCATGGACCTGGAGACTGCCAGCAAGGATGTGCCGGATAAGTGCCAGTTGATTGATAAGCGTCTGGAAGAATTGAAGAACGCTGAGAAGAAGGCTGGATGATTAGCCACAGCCGAGCACAACCCGCTTTTGTGGCGAGGGAGCTTGCTCTCGCTGGATCGCAGGAGCTATGTAGGCGCGTAGGAGCGTAGGAGCTGTCGAGTGCAACGAGGCTGCGATCTTGTCTCCTACAATTGAGTCGCAAGCGAAAGATCAAGATCAAGATCAAGATCAAGATCAAGATCAAGATCAAGATCAAAAGATCGCAGGCTTCGCCAGCTCCTACAGGTCCCTCGCCACAGGGTTTTGTCAGTTTCAGTCACCCATAAAAAACCGGACTCAAGGTCCGGTTCTTTTTATAAAACGCTAACGCTGACTCACTCAGCCGCCGGCGCCTCTGGCTTACGGCGCTTGAGCGGGGCCATGCCGTCCTTGCTGACCAGCGACGGGGTGTCGCTCTTCGGGCGGTTGGCGGTCTTGCGCTTGGTCGGGGCCTTGGCGCCGGTTTTCTTCTTGTCGCCCTTGGCGTCGACCTTTTTCTTCTTCACGCCTACGGCCTTGCCCGAGGCCTTGACCTTCTTCGGTCCGCCGTAGGTGCCTTTGACTTCCTTGATGGTGCGGCGCTCGAAGCTCTGCTTGAGGTAGCGCTCGACGCTCGACATCAGGTTCCAGTCGCCGTGGCAGATCAGCGAGATCGCCAGGCCATCGTTGCCAGCGCGTCCGGTACGACCGATGCGGTGCACGTATTCGTCGCCGCTGCGGGGCATGTCGAAGTTGATGACCATGTCCAGGCCTTCCACGTCCAGGCCGCGGGCGGCGACGTCGGTGGCGACGAGGATTTTCACGCCGCCCTGCTTGAGGCGGTCGATGGCCAGCTTGCGGTCCTTCTGGTCCTTCTCGCCGTGCAGCACGAACGCCTTGTATTCCTGAGCCACCAGGCGACCGTAGATGCGATCGGCCATGGCCCGGGTGTTGGTGAATACGATGGCTTTTTCGTAGGTCTCGTTGGCCAGCAACCAGTTGACGATCTGTTCTTTGTGCTGGTTGTGGTCAGCGGTGATGATCTGCTGGCGGGTGGTGGAGTTCAGTTGGCTGACCGCGTTGAGCTGCAGGTGCTCGGGGTTGTTCAGCACCTTGGCGATCATCTCCCGCAGGCCCGAGCCGCCAGTGGTGGCGGAGAACAGCATGGTCTGCTGGCGGTTGGTGCACTCGTCCACCAGGCGCTGCACGTCTTCGGCAAAGCCCATGTCCAGCATGCGGTCGGCTTCGTCCAGCACCAGCACTTCGACTTCCTTGAGGTCGAGGTTGCCGGCGTTCAACTGCTCGATCATCCGCCCGGGGGTGCCGATCAGGATGTCCGGCACCTTGCGCAGCATCGCGGCCTGGACCTTGAAGTCTTCGCCGCCAGTGATCAGGCCGGACTTGATGAAGGTGAACTGCGAGAAGCGTTCCACTTCCTTCAAGGTCTGCTGGGCCAGTTCACGGGTTGGCAGCAGGATCAGCGTCTTGATGCTGACGCGGACCTTGGCCGGGCCGATCAGGCGGTTGAGGATCGGCAGCACGAACGCGGCGGTCTTGCCGCTGCCGGTTTGCGCCGTCACCCGCAGGTCACGCCCCTGGAGCGCGAGCGGAATAGCCGCTGCCTGCACCGGCGTTGGCTCGACAAATTTAAGCTCGGCCACGGCTTTGAGCAGGCGTTCGTGCAGGGCGAATTGGGAAAACACGGGTGCTACCTCGAAGAAATGCAAAAAAACAGCTGCATAGGGTAACGGTTTCGAGCGCGAAGGCCGAGTTTCTTTATACAAACGGCGGTAAATCAGTGCATTTTTATCAGCCGTTATTGCATCAACGGTCACTTGACCGGGCTTAAATGCTCTAATTGCACCGTCGCGTCTTTATAGAAGAACCGTTTCGCCCATGGACATCAAACAACTCTGGGTCAAGCTCCAAGATCTCTGGGGTGCCCTTGACCAGCACCCGATCCTGCATTCCAGCCTCGCCCTGATATTGCTGCTGGTCATCGCCCTGGTGCTTGGCCGTGTGGCGCGCTATCTGATTTTGCACGCTGCCAAGTTGCTGGGGCGCCAACCGGCCTTGAACTGGGTCAACGACCTGCGCCATAACAAGGTCTTTCATCGCCTGGCACAGATGACGCCCTCACTGATCATCCAGTTCGGCCTGCACCTGGTGCCGGAACTGAGCAAGACCAGTATGGTTTTCCTGGGCAATGTCGCCCTGGCCTTCACCATTTTGTTCATGGTGCTGGCCATCAGCGCCCTGCTCAGCGCCCTGTTGGATGTCTACGCCCGCACCGAGCACGCCCGCACCCGCTCGATCAAAGGCTATGTGCAACTGGCGAAGATGGTGCTGTATGTGTTTGGCGCAATCATCATCGTTGCCACCCTGATCGACCGCTCGCCGCTGTTGCTGCTGTCGGGTCTGGGGGCCATGTCGGCGGTGATTCTGTTGGTCTACAAGGACACCCTGCTGTCGTTCGTCGCCAGCGTGCAACTGACCAGCAACGACATGCTGCGGGTCGGCGACTGGATCGAGATGCCCCAGGTCGGCGCCGACGGTGACGTGGTGGATATCACGCTGCACACGGTCAAGGTGCAGAATTTCGACAAGACCATCGTCTCGATCCCCACCTGGCGCCTGATGTCCGAGTCGTTCAAGAACTGGCGCGGCATGCAGCAGTCCGGCGGGCGACGGATCAAGCGCTGCCTGTTCATCGACGCCAGTGGCGTGCGTTTCCTGCATGACGAGGAAGAGCAGCGCCTGACCCAGGTGCGCCTGCTGACCGACTACATCGGCCGCAAGCAGGCCGAACTCAAGGCCTGGAACGAGGCCCAGGGCAACGTCGCGGCGATGTCGGCCAACCGTCGGCGGATGACCAACCTGGGCACCTTCCGCGCTTACGCACTGGCGTATTTGAAAAGCCACCCGGAGATCCAGCCGAACATGACCTGCATGGTCCGGCAGATGCAGACCACCGCCCAGGGCATCCCGCTGGAAATCTACTGCTTCACCCGCACCACCGCATGGGCCGACTACGAGCGTATCCAAGGGGATATTTTCGATTACCTGCTGGCGGTGATGCCGGAGTTCGGGTTGAACCTGTACCAGCAGCCAAGCGGCACGGACCTGCGTTCGGGGCTGCTGCCGGCGGTGCTGGGGGCGAGCCAGTTGCCGGAGCCGCAGAAGCAGGTGGTTTGACCCAGCACAGATCCCCCTGTGGGAGCGGGCTTGCTCGCGAAGGCGTCGTCTCAGTCGATATATTTGTTGCCTGACACTCCGCTTTCGCGAGCAAGCCCGCTCCCACAAGGATTTTTCAGTTTGCAGGTTGCGGTTGGCGTACCCCCAACCGACTGATCCACACCGCCGCCAATATCACCGACCCACCCAGCAGCAACCGCCCCAATGCCTCGTGCTGATTCCAGATCAGCAAGTTCACCAGCAGGCCCACCGGCACATGCAGGTTGTTCATCACCGCCAGCGTCCCGCCGTTGACCAGGCACGCGCCTTTGTTCCACCAGTACAGCCCCAGCGCGGTGGAGACCAGGCCGAGGAACACCAGCACGCCCCATTGCAGCGGCGCTTGCGGCCAGAAGTTGGCCTTGCCGAACAGCAGGAAAGCCGGCAACGCCACCATCAGCGCACCGAGATAGAAATAACCGAAACGCCGGTAGTGCGGCAGGTCGCTCGGGTGGCGGGCCACCAGGTGTTTGTACAGCACCTGTCCGGCAGCGTAGGTGAAGTTGGCCAATTGCAGCAGCAAGAAGCCCATGAAGAAATCCGGGTTGATCCGGTCGTAGCGAATCACCGCCGCACCGGCCACGGCCACCAGCGCCGCGATCAGCGCCCAGGGATTGAAGCGTCGGTTCAGCGCGTCCTCGATCAAGGTCACGTGCAGGGGCGTCAGGATGGTGAAAAGCAGCACCTCGGGCACCGTCAACACTCGGAAACTCAGGTACAGGCAGACGTAGGTGACGCCGAACTGCAAGGCGCCGATCAACAGCATGCCGCGCATGAACGCCGGCTCCACCTGGCGCCAGCGCGTCAGCGGAATGAACACCAGCCCGGCCAGCAGCACTCGCACCAGTACCGCGAAATAACTGTCCACATGCCCAGCCAGGTACTCGCCGATCAGGCTGAAGGAAAACGCCTGGATCAATGTCACAAAAAGTAGATAGCCCATACCGCCCCTCGTATCGAATGGCGGCGAAGATAGCGTTTTTGAACGATGGGAGCGAGCTTGCTCGCTCCCACTGGTTTCCCACTAACTTGAAACTTCATCCACGACCCAAGGGTTGGCCTGACGCTGGTGCCGATGGTTGGCGGCACGCTGGAGCACTCGGGTCAGCGCCTGGAAGTTTGCCGGTTTGGTCAAGATGTCATCGGCACCCGCAGCCCTGAAACGCTCTATCTCGCTGGAAAAAACACTCGCGGTGAAAGCAACGATGTAGCAAGTATCGCCCAGGGGTAATTCGCGGATTCTGCGCACGGCCTCCAACCCATCCATCACGGGCAGGTTGATATCCATCAGAATGATCTCTGGCATCGAAGCCATACAACGATTGACCGCTTCCAGGCCATCTGACGCAAGGTCGGGTGCATAACCCAACTCTTGTAGCATCGCCATGGCCACCTTCTGACTCACCGGGTGGTTCTCCACCAAAAGGATATCGAGCGGATAATCCTCGGCAAAAGATGAGTCGAAGCCAACCGTCGCATGATCATCCTTGACGGGTATTTCCGAGACTGAAAAAAGCGCCATGGGGAGCGAGAAGGAAAATGTCGAGCCAACACCAGGCTCGCTGGTGAAAAATAACGTTCCCTGTTGCGCCTCGAGCAGGTTCTTACAGATCGAAAGACCCAACCCACTCCCTATGAAGCGTTGTCCTGCTGGCCCTTTAAACTGGGCAAAGGGCTTGAACAGGTTGTCTTGCCGTTCCGTGGGGATACCGATGCCGGTATCGCGTATGGAGAAGTCGAGCCACGCTTGAGAGCCATAACCGCTGGTGGTGACCAAGAGGGAAACTTTACCGGCGTCGGTAAATTTGACCGCATTGCCCAGCAAGTTGATCAAAATCTGGCGAAGGCAATCCATATCGGTTTTGACCAAAGGCGGTACGTCCGGCGAGAACTGCGCCTCCAGCACTATCGGTTTGTCCTGAATACTTTGCCGGATCATTTCCATGCAGGATGAAACCAACGCTCTCACTTCGAAAACACGAGGTTTCAATTCAAGTTTGCCCGCCTCGATTTTTGCCAGGTCGAGAATGTTATCGATAAGAGACAGCAGGCTCCGTCCACTGGAATGAATCGTGGTGAGAAGACGACGTTGCTCGGGATCCAGGGCGGACCGGGCCAGCAACTCGGTCGCGCCAATCACACCGTACATTGGGGTGCGAATTTCATGACTCATGGTTGCCAGAAAGCTGGTTTTCGAACGATCAGCGTCCTCGGCGGCATTTTTCGCCTGTTTTAATACCTGTTCATTGACTCGCAGTTGCTGCAGATGAGCACGCATGCGCAAAAGCAGGAAAGCGAGAAATACCAGGATGGCCAGGATGATATGGTACAGGGCGTCATGATTAAGTTGTTGGTAGTAGTCCGCCAAGGTAACTTCCGCACCGACAACATACGCGGTACCGTCTTGTGATTTTAAGGGGACAAACACCGCGCGAAAATCACCCCAATGATCCGAGTAGTCGATCCAGGTTGGCTCGTTGCGCTCAAAACTATCGAGTAAAGCCTGACTGGCATCGGGATAAGGATCGAAGAAACGCACGAAATTCTTCTCTTGAATTTCTTTTTTCGATGCGCTGGAACTGACCAGATAAGCTTTTCCACCTCGCTTGATCACACTATAGACAAAAGCAGTGCCCATGGACTCGTTGAAGCCGGAGAGCCGCTCTATGGTGTCCCAGTCTTGCGTCGGTGATTTGGACTGTTTATCGACCAGATTGTCATGGTAACGGTCACCGAGAATGGCCGAAGCGCCCAGCGCGGCATGCAGCAATTTATTATTGATATTGTCAGTGAGGACGCTTTGCGTCTCGACATAGAGGTAAGAGATATAGCCAGCCGCCCCTATGAGGTAGACCAAGAATAAAGCCCATGTCTTGCGTTTGACTTTGAACATATCACAGTCTCCGTACTGTAATTGCGCGCATAAATTACCACAGCAGGCATCGCCAGACGTGCCAAATACCAGTGAGTCTGCGACCTGCACATCACCCAGCCCTCAAGGCTTGAGGGGCGCCCATTTCAAGTGGTCGTTATTTTCTCTTCCCCAAAAAAAAGCCCGATTTCGCTAAAGCGTTCAATCGGGCTGATGCACTCAGGAGCAATAAGTGCAAAGGGAGGTTCGATGCGCAAAACGGTTTGAAGGGAAGCGCCAGGTCACTAGAACACCTGGCGATTACCCGAGGATTAACGGATCAGGCGACCTGGGACAGTTTGGCGTTGGCCTGATTCAGACCCTTCTCCTGGAAATCGCCGCCCAGGTTCATGCCCTCGGCATGGATGAAGGTCACGTCGTGGATCCCGATGAAACCCATGACCTGGCGCAGGTAGGGCTCCTGATGGTCCGTGCTGCCGCCGGCATGAATACCGCCGCGGGCGGTGAGGACGAAGGCGCGCTTGCCGGCCAGCAGGCCTTGAGGGCCGGTGGGGGTGTACTTGAATGTCACACCGGCACGCAGCACGTGGTCGAGCCAGGCTTTCAGGGTGCTGGGGATAGCAAAGTTGTACATCGGCGCAGCCATCACCAGCACGTCGGCGGCCAGCAGTTCATCGGTCAGTTGGTTGGAGCGTTCCAGCGAGGCGTTTTCAACGTCGTTGCGCTGCTCGGTCGGCTTCATCCAGCCACCCAGCAAATTGGCATCCAGGTGCGGCACCGGGTTGATGGCCAGGTCGCGAACGCTGATTTCGTCGGCCGGGTGCGCCGCTTTCCACTGGCTGATGAAGGTCTGGGTCAGTTGACGGGACACCGAGTCTTGCTGGCGGGCGCTGCTTTCGATGATCAGAACGCGGGACATGGCTTGTAGGCTCCATCTGAGAATGTTGTCAGTCGATGGAGTGAAGGTTAAACGCGAGCATATCGATGAAAAAGCGCAAATAATTGCTGCAAATCATCGATAAATTCGTTTATAAGCGGAGCAAGCAGTATTGTCTGCCCCGCTGCCTGGCTATTTCGGCCGACAGGTCAGCTTGATGCGCAGCTTGATGATGTTGCGGTTGAACTTGGCCGTGGCGTTCTTGAACTTGCCGGCGGCGACTTCGATCTTGCGGGTGCGAGGTGCTTCGGGGCCATTTCTGAAGACCACGGTGCAAGCCGCATCGGTGCTCCCGTAGTTGTTGACCTGGATAGAGCCGATGTCGGCATCGGTGTCATAGGCGTTGTAGTCGATGCTCAGGCCGTTGAGGTGTTTTTCAACATCGATCGGGTAGGCAAACGCGGTCAGTGGTAGCAAAGCCAGCACCACACAGCAGATTTTCTTCATTCGGCAGTCTCCACCAAGGGACTGCCAGCTTAGGACAAGAGGAGCCCGATATGAAAGCGCCCCGCGTCACCCTTGATCAATGGCGCACCTTGCAGGCCGTGGTCGACTACGGCGGTTTCGCCCAGGCCGCTGAAGTGCTGCATCGCTCCCAGTCGTCAGTGAGCTACACCGTGGCCCGCATGCAGGATCAGCTCGGCGTGCCGTTGCTGCGCATCGATGGGCGCAAGGCCGTGCTGACCGAAGCCGGCGGCGTACTGCTGCGCCGTTCCCGGCAACTGGTGAAACAGGCCAGCCAACTGGAAGACCTGGCCCACCACATGGAGCAAGGCTGGGAAGCGGAAGTGCGCCTGGTGGTCGACGCGGCCTACCCCAACGCCCGCCTCGTTCGCGCCTTGACGGCGTTCATGCCACAAAGTCGTGGCTGTCGGGTGCGGCTGCGCGAAGAAGTGTTGTCTGGGGTCGAAGAAGTGCTGCTCGAAGGCGTGGCCGACCTGGCCATCAGCAGCTTCAGCATTCCTGGCTATCTGGGGGCGGAATTGAGCGACGTTGAATTCGTCGCGGTGGCCCATCCCGAACACACCCTGCATCGGCTCAACCGCGAGCTGACTTTCCAGGATCTGGAAAGCCAGTTGCAGGTGGTGATCCGCGACTCCGGACGCCAGCAACCTCGCGATGTGGGTTGGCTCGGTGCCGAACAGCGCTGGACCGTCGGCAGCCTGGCCACCGCCGCGACGTTCGTAGGCAGCGGCCTGGGCTTCGCCTGGCTGCCCCGGCACATGATCGAGCGGGAACTCAAGGAAGGGACGCTTAAACAGCTACCCTTGGATCAAGGTGGCAGCCGCAACCCGAGCTTCTATCTGTATTCGAACAAGGAAAAACCCCTGGGCCCAGCCACGCAAATCCTGGTCGAATTGCTGCGCACCTTCGACACCGCGCCGCTGGATGCGCCGTTCGCGGCCCCTGAACAAGCCTGACAAGGACTTCGCCGATGGCCTATTTCGAACACGAAGGTTGCAACCTGCACTACGAGGAATATGGCCACGGCACGCCCTTGCTGCTGGTCCACGGTTTGGGTTCCAGCACCCGGGACTGGGAAAAGCAGGTCCCGGTGCTGTCCGCCCATTACCACCTGATCGTGGTGGATGTGCGCGGCCACGGTCGCTCCGACAAGCCGCGGGAGCGCTACAGCATCGAAGGTTTCAGCGCCGACCTGATCGCCTTGATCGAACACCTGGGCCTGGGCCCGGTGCACTTGGTGGGCTGGTCCATGGGCGGCATGATCTGTTTTCAGCTGGCAGTGGATGAACCCGGGCGGATCAAGAGCCTGTGCATCGTCAACAGCGCGCCCGAAGTCAAAGTCCGCACGCCCGACGATTGCTGGCAATGGTTCAAGCGCTGGAGCCTGATGCGCATTCTTAGCCTGGAAACCATCGGCAAGGCCCTCGGCGCCAAGTTATTTCCCAAGCCTGAGCAAACCGAGTTACGCCTGGAAATGGCCCGGCGCTGGGCAAAGAACGACAAACGTGCTTATCTCGCCAGCTTCGATGCGATCGTAGGCTGGGGCGTTCAGGAACGACTTTCGCAGGTTGTCTGTCCAACCCTCGTCATCTGCGCCGACCACGACTACACCCCGGTGGCGCTGAAAGAAGCCTATGTCAAGCTGCTGCCCGATGCACGGCTGGTGGTCATCGCCGATTCACGGCACGCTACCCCGTTGGACCAACCCGAACGCTTCAACCAAACCCTGCTCGACTTTTTGACCGCAACCGACTCCACCACTCAGGATCACTGAACCCATGCTGAAAAAAATCGCCCTCGCCGCCGGCACCGTACTGTTTGCCGCCAACCTGATGGCCGCCACGCCAGCCAAGGCACCCCATGTATTGCTGGACACCACCAACGGTCAGATCGAAATCGAACTGGACCCGGTCAAGGCCCCCATCAGTACCAAGAACTTCCTTGAGTACGTGGACAGTGGTTTCTACAACAACACGATTTTTCACCGGGTGATCCCGGGGTTCATGATCCAGGGCGGAGGTTTCACTCAGCAAATGCAGCAGAAAGAAACCAAAGCTGCGATCAAGAACGAGTCGAAAAATGGTTTGCATAATGTCCGTGGCACGCTGTCCATGGCCCGCACATCCGTACCCGATTCCGCCACCAGCCAGTTCTTCGTGAACGTCAAGGATAACGACTTCCTCGATACTGGAGACGGCTATGCAGTGTTCGGCAAGGTCGTCAAAGGGATGGATGTCGTCGACATCATCGTCAACTCGCCAACCACCCAACGCAGCGGCATGAAAGACGTGCCGGCCGATCCTGTGATCATCAAGTCGGCCAAGCGCATCGACTGAAGAGGCGCACGGCAGCCTGGGCGACGCGGTCATCGCGCGCCGCCCATAGCAATAAGGAGAGCCCCTGCCAGGGCATTTACCCATGGTTTTTCGCCGCTTCGAAACACTGATCGATATCTTCCGCGACGCCCCCACTTCGGCTCCACCGAATCGCGTCCTGCCCTTCTACACCTATTACCTGAAACAGGTCTGGCCCAGCTTCGCCGTGCTGCTGGTAGTGGGCCTGATCGGTGCGCTCATCGAAGTGGCGCTGTTCAGCTACCTGAGCCGCATCATCGACCTGACCCAGGGCACGCCCAATGTGGACTTCTTCAAGATCCATGGCCTGGAGCTGGCCTGGATGGCCGTGGTGGCGCTGATTTTCCGACCGATCTTCGTGGCCCTGCATGACCTGCTGGTGCACCAGACCTTGAGCCCCGGCATGACCAGCCTGATCCGCTGGCAAAATCACAGCTACGTGCTCAAGCAGAGCCTGAATTTCTTCCAGAACGACTTCGCCGGGCGCATCGCCCAGCGCATCATGCAGACCGGCAACTCCCTGCGCGACTCCGCGGTGCAGGCCGTGGATGCCCTTTGGCATGTGCTGATCTACGCCATCAGCTCCCTGGTGCTGTTCGCCGAAGCCGACTGGCGCCTGATGATCCCGCTGCTGATGTGGATCGCTGCCTACATCGGTGCACTTTGTTATTTCGTGCCGCGGGTCAAGGAGCGCTCGGTGGTGTCGTCCGATGCCCGCTCCAAGCTCATGGGCCGGATCGTCGACGGCTACACCAACATCACCACCCTGAAACTGTTCGCCCATACCAACTTCGAGCAGCAATACGCCCGCGAAGCCATCCAGGAGCAGACCGAAAAAGCCCAGTTGGCCGGTCGCGTGGTGACCAGCATGGACGTGGTCATCACCACCATGAACGGGCTGCTGATCGTCGGCACCACGGCGCTGGCACTGTGGCTCTGGACCCAGTCGCTGATCAGCGTGGGCGCCATTGCCCTGGCGACCGGGCTGGTGATCCGCATCGTCAACATGTCCGGCTGGATCATGTGGGTGGTCAATGGCATCTTCGAAAACATCGGCATGGTCCAGGACGGTTTGCAGACCATTGCCCAACCCGTCAGCGTCACCGACCGCGACCAGGCCAAGCCCCTGGCGGTGGGCCGGGGCGAGGTGCGTTTCGAGCATGTGAGTTTCCACTACGGCAAGAAAAGTGGCGTGATCGACGACCTCAACCTGACCATCAAGCCCGGCGAAAAAATTGGCCTGATTGGTCCGTCCGGCGCCGGTAAATCCACCTTGGTCAACCTGCTGCTGCGCCTCTATGACGTGCAAGGCGGGCGCATCCTCATCGACGGCCAGGACATTGCCGAAGTCGGCCAGGAAAGCCTGCGCGAGCGCATCGGCATGATCACCCAGGACACCTCGCTGCTGCATCGTTCGATCCGTGACAACCTGCTCTATGGCAAGCCAGACGCCACCGATGCGCAACTCTGGGAAGCCGTGCGCAAGGCCCGGGCCGATGAGTTCATTCCATTGCTGTCGGACGCCGAAGGCCGCACCGGCTTCGATGCCCATGTGGGCGAGCGCGGCGTGAAACTGTCCGGCGGCCAGCGCCAGCGCATCGCTATTGCGCGGGTGCTGCTCAAGGACGCGCCGATCCTGATCATGGACGAAGCGACGTCAGCGCTGGACTCGGAAGTCGAGGCGGCGATCCAGGAAAGCCTCGAGACCTTGATGCAAGGCAAGACCGTGATCGCCATCGCCCACCGCCTCTCCACCATCGCCCGGATGGACCGCTTGGTGGTGCTGGAGAACGGCCGCATCGCCGAAACCGGCAGCCATGCCGAACTGCTGGCCCATGGCGGGTTGTATGCGCGGCTGTGGCAGCATCAGACCGGTGGGTTTGTGGGGATCGATTGAGCTTCTACAGACAGGAGGCGTGGGGATCGTGTGGGAGCAAGGCTTGCCCGCGATAAAGATAACGCGGTCTCCCGGATGGCCCGAGGCGCCAGCATCGCGAGCAAGCTTTGCTCCCACAGCCCAGTGTCCGAGCGCCATTCTGAAAAAATCTGTCCAGGATCCATTTAGCCCACACCGCAACGACATACTCCCCACCGACCACGGCCAGAACCGCCACCGTCCATGACGCTGGCGGTTTTTTATGCCGCTGGATTCTTCGCAAAATCCTGCTGTACTCAGCTCAGGTTCTGGAGATGAACCTGTCGTAATACTGCTGGATGCATAACCGATTATCACGACTGTTTCATCAAGGATTCTTATGTCTCTACTCAAACGTTCAACGACTGAGTTGTTGGGTACGTTCTGGCTGGTATTGGGCGGCTGCGGCAGCGCGGTATTGGCCGCCTCGGGGATTGGCGTGCTGGGGGTTGCCCTGGCGTTCGGCCTGACGGTGCTGACCATGGCGTTCGCCATCGGCCATATCTCGGGTTGCCATTTGAACCCCGCCGTTTCGTTGGGCTTGTACGTGGGCGGGCGGTTTCCGGCCAGAGAGTTGCCTGCCTACATCATTGCCCAACTCATTGGAGGGGTGCTCGCCGCCGCGTTGATCTACTTCATCGCCAGCGGCAAGGAAGGCTTTGACCTGGCCGCGTCCGGCCTGGCAGCGAACGGTTATGGCGAGCATTCGCCTGGTGGGTATTCAATGGCGGCCGGTTTTGTCACCGAGCTGGTCATGACGGCGATGTTCATCCTGATCATCCTCGGTGCCACCGATAAACGTGCGCCCGCCGGGCTGGCACCAATTGCCATCGGCCTGGCCCTGACGCTCATTCACCTGATCTCGATTCCGGTCACCAACACGTCCGTCAACCCGGCCCGCAGTACCGGTCCGGCGCTGATTGTCGGTGGCTGGGCCATCGAGCAACTGTGGCTATTCTGGGTAGCGCCGCTGCTGGGCGCCGTCGTCGGCGGTGTCTCCTACCGCTGGCTGGGCCAGGAAAACCGCTGAGTCATACCCGCGAGGATCAGCACTGCCGATAAGGCAGTGCTGTTTTCGCCTCTTCGGCATACGCCAGCACACCCTCATGCTCCCGAGCGAGAAAATCTTCGACCGCCGCTTTCAAACCGGGGTGGCGCAGGTAGTGCCATGAGCGGGTAATCACCGGCTCGAACCCGCGAATCAGTTTGTGCTCGCCCTGGGCACCCGCATCGAAACGCTGCAAGCCGCGGGCAATCGCGTAGTCCATGCCCTGGTAGAAACAGGTCTCGAAGTGCAGGCGGTCGAACTCCGCCAGGCAGCCCCAGTACCGCCCGTAGAAACTGTCGCCGCCCACCAGGCTGAACGCCATCGCCACCGGTCGCGAACCTTGCTTGGCCAGCACCACACGAATGGCCTCGGGCATGCGTTCGGCCAGCAGGCTGAAAAACGCTCGGGTCAGGTACGGCGCCTGCCGTCGTATCGCGTAGGTGTTGGCGTAACAGGCGTAGACAAAATCCCACTGCGCCTCGTCCAACTGATGACCTTCAAGCCATTGGAACGCGATGCCCTGCCCCGCCACTTGTTCGCGCTCCTTGCGCATCTGCTTGCGCTTGCGGGAACTGAGCGCGTCGAGAAAATCCTGGAAGTCGCGATAACCGCGATTCTGCCAGTGATACTGGCAGCCGATCCGCTGCAACCAGCCTTCTTGCCCGGCAAGCGCCGCGTCGGTGAAGGCATCGGTGAAGTTGATGTGGGCACTGGAAAGCCCTTCGATCTCCAGATACCCAGGCAAGCTGCCCAGCAACTCCAAGCCGTCCTCCACCCGCGCCGCCAACAGTCGCGGGCCACTGACCGGGCTGAACGGCACTGCCGTCAGCAACTTGGGGTAATAGTCGATGCCGGCGCGGGCGCAAGCGTCGGCCCAGCCGTGGTCGAACACGTATTCACCGTAGGAATGCCACTTGCGGTAGCTGGGCAAGGCCGCCAGCAGTTGACCGTCTTCAATGTGCAATAAATGCTCGGCTTGCCAACCGGAACTCGGTCCCAGGCTGGCGCTGTCTTCCAGCGAGCTCAGGAAGGCGTGGCGCAGGAACGGTTGATTGGCGGGCACCAGCGCGTCCCACTCGTGCGGCGCGATGGCGGACAAGCTGTCCAAGACGTGAAGCGGCATGCGGTTCCTCGATATCCAGACGGCGGATGGGGCGAGTATCGCCGATCCTGACCGCACGCACATAAAAAAACCCCGCCAGAGGCGGGGTTGAAAGGAGCTATAACGGATGAAGAAAGAGCTCTGTATCAAGTCAGTGCGATTTAGAACACGTACTGGGCGCGCATTACAAAACCGTCGCCATCGTCGTCGCCATTGGCGTTGGTGACTTTGTCGGTCTTGGCCTTGACGTAGGCAGCGGAAATTTTCACCGCTTCGTTGGCGTACCAGTTCACGCCCAGGTTGTGCACCTTGGCTTCGGCATCGCCCACTTCACGAGTCGCCGAGGCGGTGGTGATGTTGTCGTCTTCGACGGTCATGCTGTCAAAGCGATAGAACACTTCCCAGGCGCCGATGGATTTGTTCTGGGGCTTGATTGCATCAAACTTGCCGACTTTATAGCCGCGGGACTCACCGGTGAGGGTGTAGGCACCCTGGACATAGAAGCCATGGCCTTTGATGTCTTCGAAGGCGTCGCTGTCAGCCTTGGTCTTACGGGAGATGTATTCACCCTGGATCGACGCAGGCCCCATGGCGAAAGCGGCTTCCAGGCCGAAGGCGGTGTCAGTGTCGTACGAACCGGCCGGCGAGTTGTTGGCGCCGCCCAGGAGCGGACGGTTGCCGTTAGGGCCGGCATCGTTGCCGCCCAGGGTTTCAACGCCACGCATGCCCAGGCGGGAGCGATAACGTGCGTCGAACACGGTGTCGGAGACGTCACGGGAAGCAACGTTCACACCAAAGTGCAGGACGTTACCGGAATCGTGCATCGGTGCGAATACGAAGCGACCATTGAATTGCTTGACGCTGTCGCCGTCGGTGTCGTTGTTGTCCTTGGCGAATACGCCAGCGGAGGCATAGAACGAATCGGCGAAGGTGCTGGAAGCTTGCAGACCCAGACCGTTCTGGTGGCCGTTGGCCCAATCGATCAAATCGTAGGCGGCGTTACGCTCCGGTGCGGTAACCCACTTGGAGCTGGTGGCTTTTTCCAGGCCAAAATCCGGGTCGAAACGACCGAACTTGATCGAGACCGGCTTGAAGCCGTTGTAGGCCATGGACGCTTCGTCGAAGTAACCGTCGTCCGAGCTGCCGGCGTTGTGAGAGAAGTCGTAGTTGATGGTGTAGGCCCAATCCGTGTACAGCACGCCGGACAATTCCAGGAAGGCACGACGGAAGTAAGCGGCATCGGCCGAATTGCCATTATCGGTGTAGATACCATCGAACTGGCTGTAGTCAGCTTGCAAACGACCACCGAGCTTGAAGCTGAACTCTTTGTCAGTGGTAGCGACCTCAAGGCCGCCCTTGGTTTTGACCACGATATCGGCGCCGTCGGTGGTGACGGTGCCAGCGAAAGCCTGGGCGGTTACTGCCATGGCCAGTGCGCTGGCGGCAACACCTGCGAAGTGCTTGCGGATCATCGAAGAATTCCCCTGTTGGTAGTCTATGCCGTTAGAAAACACGCGGAACTGAGCCCGCTGGTGTTGGAGGGGATCTTGGCGATGGGTTGTGTCAGCGCAGTTGCTATCAGATAAAGATTTTATGACAGCGGAACTTTTTACTTCGAATAGGAATAACCGTAAGCGCTGGCGAAGCCTGCGATCTTTTGATCGTTCGCTTGAGATTCAATTGGCGGGGGAAAGATCGCAGCCTCGTTGCACTCGACAGCTCCTACAGTTCCTACAGTTCCTACAGCGCTTAGCGGATGTTTTTGCGGCGCTCGGCGGCGAGTTTTTCGGCGAGGTGATCCAGGTCAGGGACCGGCGGTTGCGGCAGTTTCCTGAGGGTTGCCTGCATCAGGCGCATCTGGCGGATAAAACGCCGGCACTTGGGGCAGAACATCAGGTGATGACGCACCATCAGGCGTTCACGAAAGCTCAGTTGCCCGTCGAGGTAGTCGCTGGAGCGCGCCACTTGTTCCTTGCAGGTCAGCATTCGCCGGTTTCCTCGAAATGTTCAACGGTCGCGAAGACTTTCAGCCGGGCGCGATGCAACAGCACTCGCACATTGGAGAGCGAGATATCCAGAAGATTACAGATTTCTTCCAGCTCCAACCCCTGGCGTTCCCGCAGGGTCAGCACGCTGCCTTGCAGTTGCGACAGGCTGAGCAATGTGTGCTCCAGGCAATCGCGTAATTCGTCCATCGTGAGCAGCGCCTCAGGCGTGTCCTGATGCCAGGCGAACGGCGCCAGCAGCCAATGACCATCGGCGGCGAAACGATCATCGCCCAGGGTGCCATGGGGTGACGGCAGATCGTCGAGCAACACCTCCCGACGGTTCTGTTTGTAGCGCCCTTTGGCAGCGTTGGCGGTGATGGTCAGCAGCCAGGTCTTGAGGCTGGAGCGTCCCTGGAAGCCATTGAGGTTGCGCACCACTGACAGCCAGGCATCCTGTACAACTTCGTCGGCATGACGACTGCCCACGATGGCGTAGGCCACGGCGCGCATCGGGCTCTGGTAGGCGCTGACCAGCTCCCTGTAGGCTTGTTGCTCACCGGCCAGTAGGCGTTGGAGCAGGAGGGTGTCGTCGGTGACCGTCATTCAACGTCCTATTGCTGGATAGATCGCGGTTGTTGCAGCTTGTGGGAGCAAGGCTTGTGGGAGCAAGGCTTGCCCGCGATGAAGGTGACGCGGTCTCCCGGGAAACCGAGGCGTCTGCATCGCGAGCAAGCTTTGCTCCCACAGGTCACATAGGTCACATAGGTCACATAGGTCACATAGGTCACACAGACCACAGGCCAGCAAGAATAAATCCTCTGGCCGCCAAAGTGGATCAGCGCTTGCGCAAAATCACGCTGCCAATCGAATAACCGGCGCCGAACGAGCTGAGTACGGCAACCGAGCCGCTGGGCAGGTCATCCTGGTATTTGTGGAACGCAATCACCGAACCGGCCGAACTGGTATTGGCGTAGCGGTCGAGGATCACCGGTGCTTCCTCTTCGGTGGCTTCGCGTCCCAGCAGTTTGCGCACGATCAGGTGGTTCATGCTCAAGTTGGCCTGGTGCAGCCAGAAGCGCTTCACCTCGCCAACGTTCAGTTGGTTTTCTTGCAGGTGGACGCCGATCAACTCGGCCACCATCGGGCAGACATCGCGGAAAACTTTGCGGCCTTCCTGGACGAACAGCTTGTCACGACTGCCGATACCCTCTTCCCCGGCACGGTTGAGGAAGCCGAAGTTGTTGCGGATGTTGTTGGAGAACTTGGTGAGTAGCTTGGTGCTGACCACGTCGAACTGATACGGCGAGGTTGCCTGGTCCGCCCGTTCGATGATCACGGCGGTGGCCGCGTCGCCGAAGATGAAGTGGCTGTCGCGATCGCGGAAGTTCAGGTGACCGGTGCACACTTCCGGGTTGACCATCAGGATCGCCCGGGCCTGGCCCAGTTGCACGCTGTTGGCCGCGGCCTGGATGCCGAAGGTTGCCGAGGAGCAGGCCACGTTCATGTCGAAACCAAAACCCTCGATGCCCAGGGCTTCCTGGACTTCGATGGCGATGGCCGGGTACGGACGCTGCAGGTTGGAACAGGCGACGATCACCCCATCGATGTCGGCGACGGTACGGCCGGCGCGCTCCAGGGCCTGCTTGGCGGCGCCAATGGCCATTTCGCACAGCACCGACCACTCATCGTTGGAGCGCTCGGGCAGGCGTGGGGTCATGCGCTGCGGATCGAGGATGCCCTCCTTGTCCATGACAAAGCGGCTCTTGATGCCGGAGGCCTTTTCGATGAACGCGGCGTTGGATTCGGTCAAGGCCTCGACTTCGCCGCGCGCGATGGCGTCAGCGTTGTCGGCATTGAATTGCGCGACATAGGTATTGAAAGATTGCACCAGCTCTTCGTTGGAGATGCTGTTGGCCGGGGTATACAGGCCGGTGCCGCTGATGACGACGTTATGCATGGTCGTGTCTCTGATCTGTTCAGGCAGAAAGCATTGGCACCGACGTACCAATACACAAAGGGACTTTTCCCATCCGGGGAAGCAGCCCTGGCATCGCTTTATTCCGATCCGCCCGGGGCATTGAAGCTCAAAACCACGGGACCGGCATTTATAGCCGCGAAGTTTGCCATAAACGCTGGGGTTTGGCCCATTCTCCCTTCACTACAACACCATACATGTGGGAGCGAGCTTGCTCGCGATAGCGGTGGTTCAGCCTGCATTGATGTTGACTGATACACCGCTATCGCGAGCAAGCTCGCTCCCACAGGGGTTAGAGGGGCTTTGCCATCACCCCTCCACCAACCCCCACTGCTTGCCCAGGCGCTTGTCCGAGATCGGCACCTTGGTTCCCAGTTGCTGGGCGAACAATGACACCCGGTACTCCTCCAACCACCAGCGGTACAGCTCCAGTTGCGGATCGCGCTTGCCCTCCTGGGCGTGTTTGCTGGCGCGGGCCTGGTATTGGGCCCAGAGGTTCGACAGCTCGCCGCTCCAGACCCGGTCTTTCTGCACCTGGCTACCGAGCTTCTCGAAACGTTGCTCGATGGCCTTGAGGTAGCGCGGCAGTTCCTTGAGCCATTGATGCGGGGTTTCGCGGACGAAGCCCGGGTACACCAGGTGGCTGAGCTGCTGCTTGATATCGTTCAGCGCCACGGCCTGGGCCAGGTCGATCTTGCCCTTGAAGCGTTTTTGCAGGCCATGCCAGAGCTTGAGGATGTCCAGGGTCAGCTTCGCCAGGCGTTCGGCGTGCTCGGTCCAGCCGCCGCGCTTGCGCTCGGCCAGGGAGGCCAGCGCGGCGCCGTCACGGGGCAGGCTCGCTTCGCCTTCGAGCACACAGCTGTCGAGGCTGGCGAGCAGGATGTCTTCCACCAGGCTGTCGATGCGCCCCAGGTCGCGGTACAGCAGGCCCAGTTCAGTCAGCCCCGGCAGCTTGCCGCGCAGGAACTTGGCCGACTCGGCCAATTGCTGCATCAGCAAGCGCTGCAAGGCACGGCGATGCTGGAACTCGGCTTCGGCCGGGGTTGGGAAACGCCCTTCCTTGACCACACCGCCCTCTTCCACCAGCGCCGGGTAGACCGTCATCGACAGCCCGGCGATCTTCTGTTGGGTTTTCTCGGCCACCGGCGCGAAGACCTTCGCCTCCACCGGTGCCTGGCTTTTCGCCGTTTGCGGTACGGCCAGGGCGGCCTGGCTGGCTTCGGCAAAGCGCGCCGTCAACTCGGCCAGGTCGCGGCCCTCGCCGAGGAACTTGCCTTGGCCGTCGACGATTTCCAGGTTCATGCGCAGGTGACTTTCCACCTGCTGGGCGGCTTCGGCCCAGGCTTCGTCGCTGACCCGCGCCCCGGTCATGCGCAGCAGCTCACGACCCAGGGACTGCGGCAACGAGCCCTCGGCGAAGGTGATGCGTTGCAATGCCGCCTTGACGAAATCCGGCACCGGCACGAAGTTCTTGCGCAAGGCCTTGGGCAGGTTGCGCACCAGGGCAATGCACTTGGCTTCGATCACCCCCGGCACCAGCCATTCCAGGCGTTCCGGCGGCAGCATCGGCAGCAGCGGTGCCGGCACTCGCAGGGTCACGCCATCGCGGGGATGGTTGGGCTCGAAGTGATAGCTCAGCGGCAAGGTCAGGTCACCGACGCGCAAGGTGTCCGGGTAGTGCGCGGCGGTGACTTCGCTGGCTTCGCGGGCCAGCACGTCTTCTTCGCGCATGATCAACAGTTGCGGATCTTTCTGGCTGTTGATCCGGTACCAGCTGTCGAACGTCGCGGTCTGGTGGATCTCGGCCGGCAAGCGCGCGTCGTAGAAGGCAAACAGGGTTTCCTCGTCCGCCAGGATGTCGCGGCGACGGGCCTTGGCTTCCAGCTCGTCGAGTTGTTCCAGCAAGCGGGTATTGGCACTCAGGCACTTGGCCTTGGACTGGATCTCGCCGCGCACCAGCGCCTCGCGGATGAACAGTTCACGGGAGACCACCGGGTCCACCGGCCCGTAATGCACTGGCCGGCGACCAACGACGATGAGCCCGAACAGGGTGATTTGCTCATAAGCCACCACTTGTCCGCGCTTCTTCTCCCAATGGGGTTCGAAGTGGTTTTTCTTGATCAGGTGCCCGGCCAGCGGTTCGATCCAGTCCGGTTCGATCTTGGCCACCATGCGCGCATACAGCTTGGTGGTTTCCACCAATTCGGCGGTCATCAGCCATTGCGGGCGCTTCTTGCCCAGGCCCGACGAGGGGTGGACCCAGAACCGTCGCTGGCGAGCGCCGAGGTAATCGCCGTCTTCGGTTTTCTGGCCGATCTGGCTCAACAGGCCCGAGAGCACCGCCTTGTGCAATTTCGGGAAGTCGGCCGGTTCTTTGTTGAGGCTCAACTGCATGTCACGGCAGATCAGGCTCAACTGGCGATGGGAATCACGCCACTCGCGCAGGCGCAGATAATTGAGGAAGTTCTTGCGGCACCAATTGCGCAGCGGGCTGGCGGTCAGGGCTTGGCGCTGCTCTTCGAAACCGCGCCACAGGTTGACCAGCCCGGCGAAGTCCGAGTCCGCGTCCTTCCACTGGGCGTGGGCCTGGTCAGCGGCCTGTTGACGCTCCGGCGGCCGCTCGCGCGGGTCCTGGATCGACATGGCACTGGCGACGATCAGCACTTCCTGCAAACTGCCCAGCTTCGCCGCTTCCAACAGCATGCGGCCCATGCGCGGGTCCACCGGCAGGCGCGCCAACTGGCGACCGAGCGGGGTCAACTGGCTGTTGCGGTCCACCGCCGACAATTCTTGCAGCAGGTTGAAACCGTCACTGATGGCCTTGCCATCCGGCGGTTCGATGAACGGGAAATCGGTGATCTCGCCGAGACGCAGGTGCAGCATCTGCAGGATCACCGCCGCCAGGTTGGTGCGCAGGATCTCCGGGTCGGTGAATTCCGGCCGTCCAAGAAAATCTTCTTCGCTGTACAGCCGCACGCAAATCCCCGGCTCGACCCGCCCGCAACGACCCTTGCGCTGGTTGGCACTGGCCTGGGAAATGGCTTCGATGGGCAGGCGCTGGACCTTGGCCCGATAGCTGTAGCGGCTGATGCGCGCGGTGCCGCTGTCGATCACGTAGCGGATGCCCGGCACGGTCAGCGAGGTTTCGGCGACGTTGGTCGCCAGCACCACGCGACGACCCGGGTGAGACTGGAAGATCCGCTGCTGCTCGGCCGGCGACAGTCGCGCATACAGCGGCAGAATCTCGGTGTGCTTGAGCTGGGCCTTGCGCAGCATCTCCGCCGCGTCGCGAATCTCCCGCTCGCCCGGCAGGAACACCAGCACATCCCCAGGGCTGCGGCGCTCGCTGCGCTCGTAGGCGGCGATTTCATCGAGGGTGGCGAGGATCGCCTGGTCGACGGTCAAGTCGTCCTCGACCCGGTTGCCCTCCTCGTCCTGCTCCAGGGTCAGCGGGCGATACCAGGTTTCCACCGGGAAGGTGCGACCCGAGACTTCCACGATCGGCGCGTCATCGAAGTGTTTGGAGAAACGCTCCAGGTCGATGGTCGCCGAGGTGATGATGACTTTGAGGTCCGGGCGACGTGGCAACAGGGTCTTGAGGTAGCCGAGCAGGAAGTCGATGTTCAGGCTGCGTTCGTGGGCTTCGTCGACGATGATCGTGTCGTAGCGCTCGAGGTAGCGGTCATTCTGGGTCTCGGCCAGCAGGATGCCGTCGGTCATCAGCTTGATTAGGGTGTTGGCGTCGCTCTGGTCCTCGAACCGCACCTGATAGCCCACCAGCGCGCCCAACGGCGTGGCCAGTTCCTCGGCTACACGGCTTGCGACGCTGCGCGCGGCGATCCGGCGCGGCTGGGTGTGGCCGATCAAGCCATGCTGGCCGCGGCCGATTTCCAGGCAGATCTTCGGCAATTGCGTGGTTTTGCCCGAGCCGGTCTCGCCGGCAATGATCAGCACCTGGTGCTTGAGCAGCGCGTCCTTGATTTCGTCGCGCTTGGCGGCAATCGGCAAGTTGTCGTCGTAGCGGATCACCGGCAGGCTCGCCTTGCGCGCCAACACCTGATCGCACGACGCCTGCATGCGCGTCACCCACTGGGCCAACTTGGCCTCGTCGGGTTTCTTGCGCAACTCGAGCAACTGGCGCCGCAACCGGTGACGGTCGGCGAGCATGGCGTGGTCGAGGTTTTTCAGCAGCTTGTCGATAGCGGGGGCTTGGTCAGTCATCAGGTACGCAAGGGTCGTCGGTTTGAGCAGGGGGCGATTGTCGCAGATTTGCGCACATGTGGGAGCAAGGCTTGCCCGCGATGAAGATGACGCGGTCTCCCGGGAGACCGAGGCGCCTGTATCGCGAGCAAGCTTTGCTCCCACAGGTTTTTGAGGGGTCTTGTCGGGTTATTCGTTATCGAGGTCCTTGCGCCGATACGGGAACACATCGATCACTTTCCCCGCTCGGATCGCCTCTTGCAGGCCTTTCCAGTAGTCGGCGTTGTACAGCTCGCCGTGCAACTGGTCGAACAGCTTGCGCTGCCCCGCGTCGGCGAACAGGAACGGCGGGAATTCTTCGGGGAAGACGTCCAGCGGGCCGATGGAATACCAGGGCTCGGAAGCCATTTCGTCTTCTGGGGTGCGGGGCTGCGGGATGTGACGGAAGTTGGCTTCGGTCAGGAAGCAGATTTCATCGTAGTCGTAGAACACCACCCGGCCGTGGCGAGTCACGCCGAAGTTCTTGAGCAGCATGTCGCCGGGGAAGATATTGGCCGCCGCCAGTTGCTTGATGGCCATGCCATAGTCTTCCAGCGCCTCACGCACCTGGTCCTGGTTGGCGTTTTCCAGGTACAGGTTCAGCGGTGTCATGCGCCGTTCGGTCCAGCAGTGACGAATCAGCACCGTGTCGCCTTCCACCGACACTGTGGACGGCGCCACTTCCAGCAGTTCCTCCAGGCACGTCGGTTCGAACTTGCTCAGGGGAAAGCGAAAATCAGCGAACTCCTGGGTATCGGCCATGCGCCCGACCCGGTCGACACTTTTCACCAGGCGGTACTTCTCGATCACCGTGGCGCGGTCGACGTTTTTCGACGGCGAGAAGCGGTCCTTGATGATCTTGAACACCGTGTTGAAGCCCGGCAGGGTGAACACGCTCATGACCATGCCACGCACACCCGGGGCCATGATGAACTGGTCGTCGGTGTTCGCCAGGTGGTTGATCAACGCTCGATAGAACTCGGACTTGCCGTGCTTGTAGAAACCGATGGAGGTGTACAACTCGGCGATGTGCTTGCCCGGCAGGATACGCTTGAGAAAGCCGATGAATTCCGCCGGCACCGGCACGTCCACCATGAAGTACGAGCGGGTGAACGAGAAGATGATCGACACCTGCGCCTCATCGGTGATCAGCGCATCGATCTGGATCCCCCGGCCCTCGCGGTGCAACAGCGGGATCACCAGCGGCCATTGGTCGTCGCGGGTGTAGATCCGGCCCACCAGGTAGGCGCCCTTGTTGCGATAGAGCACCGAAGAAAACAATTCCACCGTCAGCTCCGGGTCCTTGCAGACCCAGTCCGGCAGGTTCTCGCGCAACTGCGCTTCGAGGCGTGTCAGGTCGCCCGGCAGATCGGCGTAGTCCTCGCTGAAACGGTAATCGGCGAACACACTCGCCAGCATCCGGTCCAACTGCCCCTGGGGCTTGTAGATGCGGGTCTGGGCGGCGCGGGCCCGGCGCAGGCTGGGCCGGGTGGTGTGGATGAACATGGTGCCGTCGCTGATCAGGTCGTGACTGAACAGCCCGCAGAAGATCGAGTTGTACCAGGTTTCCGACAGTTCATCGTCAAAGCGCAGGTCGATCAGGCTGATGTAGGCGCTCTTGACCAGCGGCCAGCAGCTCACGTCCATCAGTGTTTCGTCATCGAAGGCCTGGTGCAGCCTGGCGACGGTTTCGAAGACTTTTTCTTCATACAAGTTGATGCGCGCCGCCGAAGCCGCTTGCGCTTCGAGCCACAGTGCCTGCTCGAACCGGGCGCGGGCGCCGTCGGTGATCTGCCGGAAATGCTCACGATAATCGTCGAAGCCGTCGAGGATCGAACGGGCGATTTCGATGGCGGGCCATGGCTGCGGCATAGGGTAAACCTCGGCGGGTCATGCTTGTTATGGGCGCCTGAGCTTAGAGGCCAATCACGCGGCAACGCAACCATTGCCATCGCTATTGAGGGCGGCGACACTTGCCGCCCAATCAAGGAAGGAATGACTCGTGAACCTCGTCGATATCCTGCGTTTACTGTCGCTGGCCGCTATCTGGGGCGCCAGTTTCCTGTTCATGCGCATTATCGCCCCCGTCATTGGCACAATCCCCACGGCCTTTTTTCGCGTGTCCATCGCCTTCGTCGGGCTGCTGGTGATCCTGGCCCTGATGCGCGTCGACTGGAATTTTCGCGGCAAGCTCAAAGTCGTGATGGGGCTGGGCCTGATCAACTCGGGCATTCCGGCAACGTTCTATTCGTTGGCGGCCCAGGTGCTGCCGGCCGGTTACTCGGCGATCTTCAACGCCACCACGCCATTGATGGGGGTGTTGATCGGCGGCTTGTTCTTCAGCGAAAAACTCACCCCTGCCAAGGTCAGCGGTGTCTGCCTGGGGCTGTTCGGGGTCGGCATCCTGACCCGCGCCGGCCCGGTGGCGTTCGACTTGCAATTGCTGATGGGCGCCCTTGCCTGCCTGCTGGCCACGACCTGCTATGGCTTTGCCGGTTTCCTCACCCGTCGCTGGCTCGATCAGCAGGGGGGCTTGGACAGCCGTCTCTCGGCCTTGGGCAGCATGTTCGGCGCCACGGTGTTCTTGCTGCCGTTGTTCGGCTACAGCGTCATCAGCCAACCACCGGCCAGTTGGGGTGGCTGGAGCGTCTGGTTGTCACTGCTGGGGCTGGGGCTGGTGTGTACCGCGCTGGCGTACATCCTTTACTTCCGCCTGCTCAGCTCCATCGGCCCGGTCAAGTCCATGACCGTGACGTTCCTGATCCCGCCGTTCGGCGTGCTATGGGGGGCGTTGCTGCTGGATGAGCCGTTGGGGATGGCGCATGTGTATGGCGGGGTTTTGATTGCGGCGGCGTTGTTGCTGGTGTTGAAGCCTTCGGTAGCGAAATCGGCTGAAGCGTCTGTCCGGTAGTTCATCGGCGTAGCGCATGATGCCATCGCAGGCAAGCCTTGCTCCCACAAGGACTACACATAACCTGTAAGAGCAAGCCTTGCTCCCACAAGGCCTCGCTCACCTGCGGAAGCAGAGGCTTGTACATAATCTGTGGGAGCAAGGCTTGCCCACGATGGCGGTTGTTCAGTCAACGAGCAGCCAAAGCTCAGCGACTTTTACGAAACACAAACACCAACCCCACGATGATCAGCACCATCCCCAGCAAGCTCAACAACGCCAGCCGGTTGCCAAACACCAGGTAATCCATGATGGCCGTCACCGCCGGCACCAGGTAGAACAGACTGGTGACATTTACCAGGTTGCCGCGGGCAATCAAACGGTACAGCAGCAACGTCGCCAGCACCGACACCACCAGCCCCATCCACAACACCGGCACGAAGAACCCTGCGCTGTATTCGAAATGGAACGGCTGGAACGGCACGAACACCGCGCACAACACCAGCCCGGCCAGGTACTGCACCGGCAGCGTGCCCAGTGGGTTGTCGGTAATGCGCTTCTGCATGATGGAACCGGCCGTCATGCTCACCAGTGCCAGCAACCCGCAGAGCATCCCGGCCAGGGACATGCCGGCCAGGCCGATGCCTTGGTACACCACCATGACCAACCCGACCAATCCCAGCATCAGGCCGAACATCCGCGACCAGGAACGCTGCCGTTCCATGAGCACCACGGTCAGGATCGGTTGCACGCCCATCAAGGTCGCCATGACCCCAGGCGTGACACTCATTTGCAGCGCCAGCAGATAAAAAATCTGATAGGCCCCCAACAGCACGAGCCCGGTGGTCGCCGCGTAGAGCATCGGCTTGCCGGTCTTGGGCCGTTTGAACTTGAGCAACGGAATCAACAGCACCAGCGCCGACAGCGCGATGGCAAAACGGATCAACAAAAAGGCGAAGGGGGAAGCGTGGGCCAGGCCCAGCTTGGAAAAGATCGCCCCGCTGCTCCACAGCAAAACGAACAGGCTCGTGGAAGCCGCCGCCAACAAGGCGTTTCTGGAAAGGGAAAACATGGATACCACCTGTAGTCAGGCAAAAAGCCAACTCAGCCGAGGCTGAAGTCCAGTAGTTTTTTTCAGGCGGGCACAGGAGATGGCAACCGTTGCCGATCAGCCCTGAATGCCAACACCCGGCGGTGATACGACGGCGTACACCGATGAGCTACGGACAGGTGGAGGGTATTGACCGATCTGCGCAGGCTGCTGGCTCCCACACGGCACGACGCCAGCGTTGAACGCTGGAACCACGACCGCGATGACAGGGGATGCAGGCATGAGCCGATCTCTTGAAGGAGCGGGTTCGAAACCCGAAGAGCGCTGACTATAACCAGCGCCCGATGGACTACGCAATGTTTAAACGAACAACCAATAGCCAAGCGCCGTCAGCACCACCACTGCCAACACGGGCCGCATCACCCGGTAGGCCTTGGGATACTTGCGCTTGAATTGCTTGACCCGGCCACTGATGCCATCGCTGAACGATTTGCTCCAGGCATAAGCCCGGTTGATGCCACCGACGTGTTCATCATCCAGGTTCTGTGGCGCCGTGGCGCGACCGAGGAACGCACTGATGGTGCGGTTGAGGCGGGTCATCAACCGGCTTTTCAAGGGCCGCTCGACATCACAGAACAGGATCACGCGGGTCTGTGGGGTTTCGTTCTTGACCCAGTGCACATAGGTTTCATCGAACATGACATCTTCGCCGTCGCGCCAGGCGTAGATCTGGCCGTCGACGAAGATCCGGCAGTCGTCGGAATTGGGGGTGGACAGCCCCAGGTGATAACGCAACGAACCGGCGAAGGGGTCTCGGTGCGGATTCAAGTGGCTGTCACCCGGCAGCAGGGCAAACATGGCGCCCCGGACATTGGGGATCTGGCTGACCAGCGCGACCGTCCTGGGACACAGCAGCTCAGCCGAGGGCAGCGGTTTGTCGTACCACTTGAGGTAGAAACGCTTCCAGCCCTTCTTGAAGAACGAGCCGAAACCCGCGTCGTTGTTCTTCTCGGCTGCGCGAATGTAGCCCTCGTCGAACAGGTGCATGGCCTCGTCGCGAATGACTTGCCAATTGTCCTTGAGCACATCCAGTTCAGGGAACTTGCTGCGATCTAGGTAAGGCTTGGAGGGCACGCCGGAGAACAGGTACATCAAGGCGTTATAGGGGGCGAACAGCGCCGAGTGGTTGACGAACTGGCGCAACACCGGCAGACGTGCCTTGCCACGCAAATGCACATAAAGCGTACTGCCCAAAAACAGCAGCAACACCGAGGCCTTGGCGGCAAACGAAACGGTCATTTTACAACTCCTTGTCCAAGAACAACTGACGCAACGCCATCAGCCCGGCGCTGCGCGCGGCCATGTTATAGACCGTGGCATGGCCCGGAAACCGTCTGGCGCAACATTCACTGTTGAGGATTACGCAACAATGTCCTTATTTAACATCCGCGACCTGAACCTTGGCTGACGCCCGTCAACGACTTTCTCGAATGCGCTTGAACAGCCTCTTGTGGCGACCGCTGAACCGTGTAGGAACTATGCAGGAGCCGTATGGGAACTGTGTAGGAGCTGTGTAGGAGCTGTGTAGGAGCTGTGTAGGAGCTGTCGAGTGCAACGAGGCTGCGATCTTTCCAAAGACACTTGAATCCCAAGCGAAAGATCAAGATCAAGATCAAGATCAAGATCAAGATCAAGATCAAGATCAAAAGATCGCAGGCTTCGCCAGCTCCTACAGGGCCCAGCAGGAGCTGGCGGCCTTGCCATGTTCCGCAGGCGGTTACTGCTGGATCTCCTGGTCGGTAAACAGATCACTGAACAACATGCTCGACAAGTACCGCTCGCCCGAATCCGGCAGGATCACGACGATGGTTTTGCCCTGCATTTCCGGTTTTTCCGCCAGGCGCACGGCCACGGCCATCGCCGCGCCACAAGAGATCCCGCAGAGGATGCCCTCCTCCTGCATCAAGCGCAGGGCCATGGCCTTGGATTCGTCGTCAGTGACCCGCTCGACCAGGTCAACGATCGACAGATCGAGGTTCTTCGGCACGAACCCGGCACCGATCCCCTGGATCTTGTGAGGGCTGGGCTTGATCTCCTGGCCCGCCATCGCTTGGGTAATCACCGGCGAAACCTCGGGCTCGACCGCCACCGACAGGATCGGTTTGCCACAAACGTTCTTGATGTACCGCGAAACCCCGGTAATGGTTCCGCCAGTGCCCACGCCCGCTACCAGCACGTCCACCGCACCGTCGGTATCGTTCCAGATTTCCGGGCCGGTGGTTTTTTCGTGGATCGCCGGGTTCGCCGGGTTATCGAACTGCTGCGGCATGAAGTATTTGGCTGGATCGCTGGCCATGATCTCGGTGGCTTTGTCGATCGCCCCCTTCATCCCCTTCGCCGGTTCGGTGAGCACCAGTTCCGCGCCCAGGGCCTTGAGCACCTTGCGCCGCTCGATGCTCATGGAGGCGGGCATGGTCAGCATCAGCTTGTAGCCACGGGCGGCAGCGACAAACGCCAGGCCGATCCCGGTGTTGCCCGAAGTCGGTTCGACGATGGTCATGCCCGGCTTGAGTTTGCCCGAGCTTTCAGCGTCCCAGATCATGTTCGCGCCGATCCGGCACTTGACCGAATACCCTGGGTTACGCCCCTCGATCTTGGCCAGGATGGTCACACCGCGCGGGGCAATGCGGTTGATCTGCACCAGCGGCGTATTACCGATGGAATGGGCGTTGTCAGCGAATATACGGCTCATGGCTGGGTCCTTGATGCAGCGGGAATGTAAGCCTTTAAAGGTATGCTTGTTGCCCATGGGCGTCCAGTTGCACCGAACGTTCCCGTTGTTGCGACAGTCAATGGCATTAGAAGGCGCTCCCTCAACAAACGCTGGAGACTGACTGACATGAAGCGTCGATACCGTTGGCCATTGTGGGTTTTCGCCGCCATCGCCGCGGTGCTGGTGGCCCTGCATTTCACCTTGCCTTACCTGGTACGCGACTACCTGAACGACAAACTGGCCGACATGGGCGATTATCGCGGCCAGATCACCGACGTGGACCTGGCCCTGTGGCGCGGTGCCTACCGGATCAACGGCCTGGAAATCGTCAAGGTCGATGGCAAGGTCCCGGTGCCGTTCGTCAGCGCGCCGCTGGTGGACCTGTCTGTGAGCTGGCATTCGCTTTGGTATGACCATGCGGTGGTCGCCGAGGTTGAATTCGCCCGCCCGGAAGTGAACTTCGTCGACGGCGGCGCCGACCGCCAGAACTCCCAGACCGGCCGGGGCACCAACTGGCGCGAGCAACTGGAAAAACTGCTGCCCATCACTTTCAACGAAGTGCGCATCAGGGACGGCAAGGTCACCTTTCGCAACTTCAACTCCAAGCCACCGGTCAACCTGCGGGCCACCGACGTCAACGCCAGCTTCTACAACCTGACCAACGTGGTCGACACCGAAGGCAAGCGCGACGCCCGTTTCGAAGGCAAGGCCCGGGTGGCCGGACATGCGCCGTTGGAAATGCAGGCCACCTTCGACCCGTTGAGCAACTTCGAGGATTTCGATTTCCGCCTGCGGGCCAGGAACATCGAGCTCAAGCGCCTGAACGATTTTGCCGCGGCTTATGGCAAATTCGATTTCAATGCCGGCCATGGCGATCTGGTGATCGAGGCCGAAGCCGATAACGCCAAGCTCAGCGGCTACATCAAGCCATTGCTGCACGATGTCGATGTGTTCGACTGGCAGCAGGACGTGGAAGACAAGAACAAGAACATCTTCCGCTCGGTCTGGGAAGCGCTGGTCGGCACAGGCGAAACGGCCCTCAAGAACCAGCGCAAGAACCAGTTCGCCACCCGGGTGGAGCTCAGCGGCAATGTTCACCAGCAGGACATCAGCGCCTTCGAAGCCTTCCTGCAGATCCTGCGCAACGGTTTCATCCAGGCCTTCAATGCCCGTTATGAACAGCCACCGCCGTCGGCCGATTAGGGCTTGCGGCTTTTTTGTGGCGAGGGAGCTTGCTCCCGCTCAAGTGCGCAGCACTTGCAGGTTTTTTGGGGCTGCTTCGCAGCCCAGCGGGAGCAAGCTCCCTCGCCACAGGGGTGATGCCCCATAAGGTGATAGCCGAGACTGAGTCAACATGTGACGCCCCATTCAGAGACTGAATACAGCGTCTGCGTTCACAGTCGGCGGGGCGCCGCGTTATAGTCGGGCACGATATTTATTTCGCGCGCCCCGCCTCGCCGGGCCGGCGACACCGTTCGAGGAATTGCAGATGAAGTTCGAAGGCACCAGCGCCTACGTGGCCACCGATGACCTGAAACTGGCCGTGAACGCCGCTATCACCCTGGAGCGGCCATTGCTGGTCAAGGGCGAACCGGGCACCGGCAAGACCATGCTGGCCGAACAACTGGCCGAGTCCTTCGGCGCGCGCCTGATCACTTGGCACATCAAGTCCACCACCAAGGCCCACCAGGGCTTGTACGAGTACGATGCGGTCAGCCGCCTGCGGGACTCGCAGTTGGGCGTGGACAAGGTCCACGACGTGCGCAACTACCTGAAGAAAGGCAAGCTCTGGGAAGCGTTCGAGTCCCAGGAGCGGGTGATCCTGCTGATCGACGAAATCGACAAGGCCGACATCGAGTTCCCCAACGACCTGCTGCAAGAACTCGACAAGATGGAGTTCTACGTCTACGAGACCGATGAAACCATCAAGGCCAAGCAACGGCCGATCATCATCATTACCTCCAACAACGAAAAGGAACTGCCGGACGCGTTCCTGCGCCGCTGCTTCTTCCACTACATCGCCTTCCCCGACCGCGTCACCCTGCAGAAAATTGTCGATGTGCATTACCCGGACATCAAGAAGGACCTGGTCAGCGAAGCGCTGGACGTGTTCTTCGACGTGCGCAAGGTGCCGGGCCTGAAGAAAAAGCCTTCCACTTCCGAACTGGTGGACTGGCTCAAGCTGCTGATGGCCGACAACATCGGCGAAGCGGTACTGCGCGAACGTGATCCGACCAAAGCCATCCCGCCGCTGGCCGGCGCCCTGGTCAAGAACGAACAGGACGTGCAATTGCTTGAACGCCTGGCGTTCATGAGCCGTCGCGGCACTCGCTGAGCCTCTTCGTCCAACAAGAGCGAGGGCGATTGCCATGCTGCTTAACCTGTTCAATGAGATGCGCGCCGCCAAGGTGCCCGTGTCGGTGCGTGAACTGCTGGACCTGATCAACGCGCTGAAACAGCGGGTGATCTTCGCCGACATGGACGAGTTCTATTACCTGTCCCGGGCGATCCTGGTGAAGGACGAACGGCATTTCGACAAGTTCGACCGAGCGTTCGCCGCTTACTTCAACGGCCTGGAGAAACTCGACGATCACCTCCAGGCGCTGATTCCCGAAGACTGGTTGCGCAAGGAGTTCGAGCGTTCGCTGAGCGACGAAGAGCGGGCGCAGATCCAGTCCCTCGGTGGCCTGGACAAGCTGATCGAAGAATTCAAGAAACGCCTGGAAGAACAGAAGGAACGCCATGCCGGCGGCAACAAGTGGATCGGCACCGGCGGCACCAGCCCGTTCGGCTCCGGCGGCTTCAACCCCGAAGGCATCCGGGTCGGCGACGCCGGCAAGCGCCAGGGCAAGGCCGTGAAGGTCTGGGACCAGCGCGAGTACAAGAACCTCGACGACCAGGTGGAATTGGGCACCCGCAACATCAAGATCGCCCTGCGTCGCTTGCGCAAGTTCGCCCGCCAGGGTGCGGCCGAAGAGTTGGACATCGACGGCACCATCGACCACACCGCCCGCGACGCCGGCCTTTTGAACATCCAGATGCGCCCGGAACGACGCAACACCGTGAAGCTGTTGCTGCTGTTCGACATCGGCGGCTCGATGGATGCCCACGTGAAAATCTGCGAAGAACTGTTCTCGGCCTGCAAGACCGAGTTCAAGCACCTGGAGTACTTCTACTTCCACAACTTCGTCTACGAATCGGTGTGGAAGAACAACCTTCGCCGCACTTCGGAGCGCACTTCGACCCAGGACCTGCTGCACAAGTACGGCGCCGACTACAAAGTGATCTTCATCGGCGATGCCGCCATGGCGCCTTATGAAATTACCCAGGCCGGCGGCAGCGTCGAACACTGGAACGAAGAAGCCGGTTATGTGTGGATGCAGCGCTTCATGGAGAAGTACAAGAAGCTCATCTGGATCAATCCGTACCCCAAGGACACCTGGGGTTATACCGCCTCGACCAACATCGTGCGCGAGTTGGTGGAAGACCGGATGTATCCGCTGACCTTGCGGGGGTTGGAGGAAGGGATGCGGTTTCTTTCCAAGTGATCTTTGGTGCCCTTTAGGGCCTCATCGCGAGCAAGCTCGCTCCCACATTGACACGCGGTTTCCTGTGGGAGCGGGCTTGCTCGCGAAGCTTTTCAGCTTTTCAAAAACACCTGTAAACACTCAACCTGCTGCCGATGTGCAACCTCCTGCACCACCGGCCGCAACCGCACCTGCGCCCCCGGCAGGCATTGCGCCAGCCGGGCCAGGGCCAACGGAGTCAAGGCGCCCAGCCGTGGGTAGCCGCCAATGGTTTGCCGGTCGTTGAGCAGCACAATTGGCTGGCCGTCCGGCGGCACCTGCACGGCGCCGAGCGGGATGCCCTCGGAAATCATCGCCGGTCCCTGATATTCCAACGCCGTGCCCAGCAAACGAATGCCCATGCGGTCGGCGCGACTGTCCAGGGTCCATGGGGTGTTGAACGCATCGAACAGGCTCTGCCCACTGAACGCTCCGTTCTGCGCCCCCAGGATCAAGTCCAGCGGCTGCGCTTGCTGAAAATCCGGAATCCGCACGTGCGGCATGGGCCGAGGCGTCGGCGTGCCCGAATAGCTCAAGTGTGCGCCGCGACTCAGCGCCCGCCCACGCCCATCCAGGCCACCGAGTTCCTCACGCACCACCGTTGCCCGGCTGCCCAATACCGCAGGCGCATTGAAACCACCGGGGGCCGCCAGGTAGGCCCGGGCACCGAGCACCGGCTGGGTGAGCGCCAGCACCTGGTCCTTGCGCAAGCTGAAGAAGCGCCACGACGCCACCCCCTGGCCGTCTATCCGCGCCCCCAGGTCCGCCCCGGCCAGGGCCAGCACGCAATCGTCTTCGGCCACCACCGTGAAACCGCCAAGGGTAATTTCCACCACCGCCGCGTCCGGGTGGTTGCCTAACATCCAGTTGGCCCAGGCCATCGACAACCAGTCCGCCGCGCCGCCCTGAGTCACGCCCAAATGCCTGACGCCGAAACGGCCGGTATCCTGCAACAGGCACAGCGGGGTGCTGGCCTCGATCAACAACCGGCTCATGCCTGGGCCTCCAACGGTGTGTCGTCGCCACCCAGCGCGATGAATTCGGCATGGTCCACGGGGGCAAAACGCACCGTGTCCCCCGGCTGCATCAGGCTGTAGCCGTCACGCTCGCGATCGAAGAGTTTGGTCGGGGTGCGACCGATCAGGTTCCAGCCTCCGGGCGACACCACCGGATACGCCGCGGTCTGGCGCTCGGCAATGCCGACGCTGCCCGCTGCCACGCGCTTGCGCGGCGTGTCGAGGCGCGGTGCGGCCAGTTCCTCGTCCACCAGCCCCATGAAGGCGAAGCCAGGAGCGAAGCCCAGGGCAAACACCTGGTACTCGCGCTCGCTGTGGCGGCGGATCACCTGGGCGACCGTCAGCCCGCTGCGGCCTGCCAGCCGCTCCAGCTCCGGCCCGACACGGAGGTCGTACCACACCGGCAGGACGTGGCATTGGCCGGCGGACCGGGCATCCGGTGAAAGGTTATTCAACGCCTCGTCGATCAATTCGCGAGCTTGCACCGGGTTCAGGGCGAGCAAATCGTAGTGCACCATCAACGTGGTGTAGGACGGCACCAGGTCGATCAGATGTTCGGCAAACACCGCGCGCAGGCGTTCGCTGGCGGCGAGCATCCAGGGCATGTTGGCCTCGGCGATCTCATCGAACAGGCGCACCATCAAGCAGTCCACCGCCACCACTTCCAAGCGTGGTCTCATGGCGCACTCTGCCGGTCCAGGGCTTCGCGGATGCGTTGCACGGCCGCCACGGAGCTGGCGTTGTCGCCGTGTACGCACAAGGTGTTGGCCATAAGGTGCAAGGCGCTGCCGTCACTGGCGGTCAACGCATCGCCGCGGGCGATGGTCAGGGCCTGCCCGATAATCACCTCGGGATCGTAGTGCACCGCGCCCGGCGCTTGCCGCGAAACCAGGCGACCAGCACTGTCATAGGCGCGGTCGGCAAAGGCTTCGAACCACAGGGTCAGGCCGTACTCGTCGCCCAGGGCCTGGGCGGCGCTGTTGTCCCGGGTCGCCATGAGCATCAGCGGCAGTTGCCGATCATAGGCCGCAACGGCCTGGATCACCGCACGCAGTTGCGCCGGATTGGCCATCATGTCGTTGTACATCGCGCCGTGGGGCTTGACGTAGCTGACCCGCCCACCTTGCGCCCGGCAGATGCCGTCGAGGGCGCCGATCTGGTAGTGCAGCAGGTCCTGCAATTCCTGGGCGCCATAGGCCATGGAGCGTCGGCCGAAGCCCGCCAGGTCCTGATAGGCTGGGTGCGCGCCGATTCGCACGCCGTGGCTCAGGGCCAGGCTGACGGTCTTGCGCATGATGCTCGGGTCGCCGGCATGAAAGCCGCAGGCGATGTTGGCGCAATCGATGAAGGGCATGACCTCGGCGTCCAGACCCATGGTCCAACTGCCGAAGCTCTCGCCGATGTCGCAATTCAATAGCAGGCGGCTCACGGTGAACGCTCCTGTAGGTTCTTTCTTCGTTAACTGTGGGACATGCCCGCAGGTTATCAGTTACTCAGCTTCCAACTGCTTGCCTTGGGTTTCCGGCAGGCTCAGGGCCGCCAGGATCACCACGCCATAGGACACCGCTGCAAACGCACCGATACCCACGCTCAGCGGCACTTTCTGGCTCAGCAGGCCGATCAACAGCGGGAACGTTGCCGCCAACGCCCGACCGATGTTGTAGCAAAAACCCTGGCCCGAACCCCGAATGCGGGTCGGGAACAGCTCAGTGAGGAATGACCCCATGCCGCTGAACATGCCCGACGCGAAGAACCCCAGGGGAAAGCCCAGCCAGAGCATCACGTTATTGCTCACGTGCAGTTGGGTATACAACAGCACGATGGTGAAGGAGCCGACGGCATACAGGACGAAGTTCTTTTTCCGACCCAGGATGTCCGACAGGTACGCGCTGATGACGTAACCCACATAGGAACCGACGATGACCATCGCCAGATAGCCCCCGGTGCTCAATACGCTCAAGCCACGCTCGTTCTTCAGGAACGTTGGCAACCAGGAGGTGATGGCGTAGTAACCGCCCAAGGCACCGGTGGTCAGCAACGAGGCCCGAAGGGTGGTGAAGAGGATGCCGGGGGCGAATATCTCGTAGAACTTCGCCGGGTTGCTCGGTGTTTGCCGGGCCTTGGCCTGGCTATAGACTTCCGGATCCTTGACCAGGCGCCGGACGAATATCACGAATACCGCAGGGACAATGCCCAGGATAAACAAGGCGCGCCAGGCGTCTTCCGGCGGCAATACCGAGAACAGCAGCGCATACAGGATCGCCGTCATGCCCCAGCCCAGGGCCCAACCCGACTGCACCATGCCCACCGCCTTGCCGCGGTCCTTGGCGCGGATCACCTCGCCCATCAACACCGCGCCGGCAGTCCACTCGCCGCCGAAGCCAAAACCCATCAGCGTACGGGCGATCAACAGTTGTTCGTAGTTCTGGGCAAAGCCGCACAGGAAAGTGAAGAACGCGAACCACAGCACTGTCAGTTGCAACGTGCGCACTCGACCGATGCGGTCGGAAAGAATGCCGGCCACCCAGCCACCAAGGGCCGAAGCGATCAAGGTGCTGGTGTGAATCAGCCCTGCCTGTCCGGTGGTAATGCCCCACATCGCGATCAGGGTCGGCACCACGAAGCTGAGCATCTGCGTGTCCATGCCATCCAGGGCGTAGCCGATCTTGCAGCTCCAGAAGGTGCGACGCTCCTGCTGGTTGATGTTGCGATACCAATCGAACGGGCCGGAACGGGCCTGGGTTTGGGGGACGCCGAGCGTGTCGGGTGCACTCATGGTGGTTCTCCACGGTTTTATTGTTTTTGAGTCTCGACGACGCTGACGTGGAGACCGTTGCCCCGATTCTTGAACGCACGGCCGATCCCGTCCAACGAATAAAACCTTGGCTGGGTCATAAGAAAAACTTGATTGGGCAGAACATCGCCAGGACAGGCGGACCGCTTTTGTGGTGAGGGAGCTTGCTCCCGCTGGTCCCTGTAGGAGCTGGCGAAGCCTGCGATCTTTTGATCTTTTGATCTTTTGATCTTTTGATCTTTTGATCTTTTGATCTTTTGATCTTTTGATCTTTCGCTTGAGATTCAAGTGTCTGGGGAAAGATCGCAGCCTCGTTGCACTCGACAGCTCCTACACAGCTCCATAGCTTCTACATAGCTTCTACATAGCTTCTACATAGCTTCTACGCAGCTTCTACGGGCACAGAACAGCGGGAGCAAGCGCTCTCGCCACAAGAACGCGCTGTGGCGCTACAGCCCGCGCAAATCGCGCTCTTCAATCGGCCGCCCCTGGCGCAGGCGCTTGCCACCCAGCACCACCCAGTCGATCAGACGGAACAGGCATTCCAGGCCGAACGACAGCAACAACGCACCGCTGATGCCCCAGATCATGGCCTCGGGGGTCAACAGGATCTGGTAGCTGTAGCCGTTCCAGGTTTCCTTGCGAATGTCCGGATCGGCAGCCAGGGCCACTTGCAGCAAGCGGATGTACCACGGGCCTTGCATCGCCTGGAATTGCTTGTCCAGGGCCTGCTGGCGCACGAGCAAGGTGTTCAGGCTGTCGGCGTCGCTGCGAAAGATCGGGTCTTCGCTGGCGCGGTAATGGGCCACCAGGGCCTGCATGTCGCCCTTGAAGAACTGGTTGGCGGTGCCCTGGAACCCTTGCAGGCCGGTCTGCGCCTCGATCAGGTGCGCCTCGACCCGCTTGGCGTAATCATTGATGAAGCCCGGCACCTGGACCCCAACCAACAGGCCCACCGCGAACAACACCAGCCGTAGATAACTGAGCAACATAGCGTGACGTCCTTATTCGGTCCGGCCGTGGCGGACGCATTCGCCGCGTCGCCACAGGCTCCATTGGCCCGGTTCGTAGCGGGTCCAGGTTTCGTTTTCGGTCAAGGGCTCGGTGGCGATCACCGTGACCACGTCGTTGGGCGTGGTTTCAGCCTGGAAATCGACAATCACATCCACATCCTTGAGGCGCGCCGGGCCGAACGGAGCGCGACGGGTGATCTGAGCCAGTTTGGTCGAGCAATAGCAGAACAGCCAGTCGCCATCGCTGAGCAGGCAGTTGAACACGCCTTTGCTGCGGTATTCGGTGCAGGCTTCGATCAACGTCGATAGCAATTGCTCCACCTCCACCGGCTCGGGGAAGGCCTGGCGCACGCGGTTGAGCAGATCGCAGAAAGCCGCTTCGCTGTCGGTATCGCCTACCGGGCGGTAGAAGCTCACGCCCGGCTGGAAATTGGCGAGCTGGCCGTTGTGGGCGAAACACCAGTTGCGGCCCCACAACTCACGCACGAACGGATGGGTGTTGGACAGGCAGACCTTGCCGACGTTGGCCTGGCGAATGTGCCCGATCACCACTTCGCTCTTGATCGGATAGCGCTGCACCAGGTTCGCCACTTCCGACTCGCTGCTGGCCGCCGGGTCCTGGAACAGGCGCAGGCCACGGCCTTCATAGAACGCGATGCCCCAGCCGTCCCGGTGCGGCCCGGTCTTACCGCCGCGCTGCATCAGCCCGGTGAAGCTGAACACGATGTCGGTCGGCACATTGGCGCTCATGCCCAGTAACTCACACATGCTCGAACTCTCGCTTCAAGGGGCAGGCCCGGTTACAGGCGCGGTTCGATTCGCGAACGCTGGGGGTTGCTCGGCACGGGCGGGCGACCGTAACGGTCATCACCGGCCACGCCAAACGGCGGCACGTCCTCCGGCTCATCGGCCACGGCGGCGGCTTTTGCGGCGGCGGCCCGTTCCTTGCGAGCGTTGGCGGCACGCTCGATGGGGAAGCGGATCAACACGAAAATCAAGTAGATACCGAAGGCGATCATGCTGTACATGAGCAGATCGGAAGCCGCCCGCCAGACGTTGTTGCCGACTTTGAACAGCACGTCCAGGGCAACAATGGCCAGGGCCGGGGCGACCTTGTCCTTCACCGGATCAACGATGGTAGGGCAAAACAGCAACACCGCCATCAGCAACCGCAGCGGTTCGCGCAACCAGCGCCACATCCAGCGGGTCATGCGCATCCATACCAACAGGCAGCCCAGGGCGGCGAAGGCGTAGAGGCCCCAGGCGATCAGATAGTCATTCTCGGTCATGGTGTCCATGGCAAGGCAGGCAAAGAGACGCTTATAGTAACGGCTTTTCGCTCGTCAGGCTGCCCCGGCGTCTGGCGAATGGCCTGTTTGGTTGGTTCTGTCCAGGCCACGTGTCCCTTTTCGTACAACGTTCGAGAGCCTTTCATGTCCCTATCTGCCCACGTTTCCAACGCCCCGATTGCCCGCAGGGACGCCGGTGTTGACCCATACGCCTGGCTGCAGGAACGCGACACCGACGCCGTGCTCGACTACCTCAAGGCGGAAAACAGCTATCAGGAGGCGCAACTCGCCGACCAGGCCGATCTGCGCGAAACCCTGTTCCAGGAGATCAAGGGCCGGATCCTCGAGACCGACCTGTCGCTGCCCTCGCCCTGGGGCCCCTACCTGTATTACACCCGTACCACGGCCGGGGACGAATACCCACGCCACTACCGCTGCCCGCGCCCGGCCGATGACAGCCTGACTGTGGATGAAAGCCGTGAACAACTGCTGCTGGACCCGAACGCGTTGGCGGGCGGCGGTTTCTTTGCCCTGGGCGCCTTCAGCATCAGCCCCGACCACCAGCGCCTGGCCTACAGCCTGGACACCACGGGCGACGAGATCTACACCCTGTTCGTGAAGGAATTGTCCAACGACAAGGTCAGTGAATTGTCCTTCGATAATTGCGACGGCAGCATGACCTGGGCCAACGACAGTCTGACGCTGTTTTTTGGCGAGTTGGACGACACCCACCGCCCCCACAGGCTCTGGCGCTATCGCCTGGACGGCACGGCCGCTGAAGAGGTGTTCCATGAGCAGGACGGACGTTTCTTCCTGCATTGCTATCGTTCGAGTTCGGAAAAGCAGTTGATCCTGTCCTTGGGCAGCAAGACCACCAGCGAAGTCTGGGTGCTGGACGCCGCGCAACCGCAGCGCCCCTTTACCTGCCTGGCGCCCCGTGTGGAAAACCATGAATACGACGTCGACCACGGCCTGCTCGATGGCCAATGGACCTGGTTGATCCGCAGCAACCGCGACGGAATCAACTTCGCGTTGTATCAGGCCGCCGACACGGGCGTAGCGCCGACCGAGGCCGACTGGCAGAACCTGATCCCCCACAGCGACACGGTGATGATCGACGGCTTGAGCCTGAATGCCGGGGCGATGACCTTGAGCCTGCGCGAAGGCGGCCTGCCGATCATCGAAGTTCACCCGCAAGGCTTGCCGGCGTATCGGGTGCAACTGCCGGATGCGGCCTACAGCCTGCATGTGCAAAACAGCCTGGAATTCGTCAGCGATCGCATCCGCCTGCGCTACGAGGCCCTGAACCGTCCGGCGCAGATCCGTCAGTTGGACCTGGCCAGCGGCGCACAGGTCGTGCTCAAGCAAACCCCGGTACTGGGGCCGTTCGACGCCGATGCCTACGTCAGCCAGCGGCTTTGGGCTACAGCACCGGACGGCACCCAGGTGCCCATCAGCCTGGTGGTCAAGCGCGAAGCCCTCGGCCGGCCGGTACCGCTGTACCTGTATGGCTACGGTGCTTATGGCGAAAGCCTCGACCCGTGGTTTTCCCATTCGCGGCTGAGCCTGCTTGACCGCGGCGTAGCGTTTGCCATCGCCCATGTGCGCGGCGGCGGCGAGCTGGGGGAAGCCTGGTATCGCGCCGGCAAGCAGGAACACAAGCACAACACGTTCAGCGACTTCATCGCTTGCGCCGAACATTTGATCGCCAACGGTTTCACCAGCGCCGAACAGCTGGCAATCAGCGGCGGCAGCGCCGGTGGCCTGCTGATTGGCGCGGTGCTCAATCAACGCCCGGAGCTGTTCAAGGTTGCGATTGCCGAGGTGCCGTTCGTCGACGTGCTCAACACCATGCTCGACCCGGACTTGCCACTGACCGTCACCGAATACGACGAATGGGGCAATCCAGAGGAACCGCAGGTTTATGATCGGATCCGGGCCTACGCCCCGTACGAAAACGTCCGCGCCCAGGCCTACCCGGCGCTGCTGGTGATCGCCGGTTACAACGACAGCCGAGTGCAGTACTGGGAAGCGGCCAAGTGGGTGGCGAAATTGCGGGCCACCAAGACCAATGACAACCCCCTGCTGCTCAAGACCGAACTGGGCGCCGGACATGGCGGGATGAGCGGGCGCTACCAGGGATTGCGTGACGTAGCGCTCGAATATGCATTTGTCTTGAAGGTTTTGGGGCTGGTCTGAGGAACTCTGTGGGATGGCCGGGTCTTAGCTCCATGCGCAAGGCCCTGATTTAACCCAGCCCAATGTGGGAAAGGCTTTGTGGGAGCAAGGCCTGTCCCAGGGATCTCTTACACCCAGGCCAGCCCGAACCTGTAACAAACACAAGAAAAAAGACCGTGCCAACATGTCAGAACCGACCTTACTGAACAAAGAAATCCGCGACTGGCTGATGGACTGCGGTCTGTTCGACCAGTTGCTGCCTGTCGACTTCGCCGCGGCATCGGGCTATTTCAGCATCAGCGCCATTGCCGAGGGCGAGGCGATTTTCCGCGAGGGCGATGCCGGTAGCTTCATGTGCATCATCCACACCGGCCAGGTGGCCGTGCAGAAAACCGGCCCCGACGGCCAACCTGTAACCATCGCCACGCTGCGCAGTGGCCGGGCATTCGGCGAAATGGCTGTGCTCGACGGCGAACGGCGCTCGGCCAGTTGCATCGCCGCCAGCAATTGCCAGTTGCTGAACCTGGGCAAGGACTCCCTGGAAAAAATGCTCAACGACGCCCCCAAGATCGCCGCCAAGATCATCCGCGCCCTCGCCGTCTCCCTGTCCAAGCGCCTGCGCATGGCTGATGGGCAGTTGTTGTCGCAGCAGGTCTGACCTCCCTCTGTCAGTTGAAAAACAGAACCTGTGGGAGCGAGCCTGTGGGAGCAAAGCTTGCTCGCGATAGCGGTGTTGCATATGCCGACGTCATCGCGAGCAAGCTTTGCTCCCACAGAGTTCACCGCAATGCCCGAACCCACAGGTTTTTATCATCCAGTTGTTTCACCAACAGTCTTGATGTCTACCCCCCCGGCGACTTGGCCTTCACCGGCTTGGGCTCCATGCCCGGTATCGGCTGGTCCTTGGGTGGCTTGGGCATTTCGATGGGGGGCAGCAACGGCGGCCCGCCGCTTCCGGGGCCAGCCTTGGGCACACTGTTGGGCGTGACCGGCGGATAGGGCATGGGAGTGGCAGTGCCTGGCGAGCCGGGAATGCTCGGCGGGTTGACCGGAATCGTCGGCTGCTGGGCCTGCGCGCAACTTAACGAGAGCGCCGCCAGGCCAATGGCCGTTAGAATGAGGCACTTCATCAATGGCTCCGTGGCTATTGTCTGCCTTCAGGCTAGTCCTTACCGCGTCGGTTTGCCCCTTCTCATGAGATTTCCATGAAACGTTTCGTTCTGCTCGATACCACGCCCATCCCTGATAACGGCGGTGCACTGTGCCTGTTCGAGTACGGTGACGACTTCGTCATCAAGATCCAGGGCGGTGACGGCGGGCAGTTGATGAACACCCGCATGCACGGTTCCGAAGATGCCCTGGCAGAGATTCCTTGCCGCAAGGTGGCCGGTCGTCCCGGCTCGCGCGTGCTGATCGGCGGCCTGGGCATGGGGTTCACCCTCGCCTCGGCCCTCAAGCATCTGGGCAAGACCGCCGAAGTGGTGGTGGCCGAACTGGTGCCCGGCGTGGTGGAGTGGAACCGTGGCCCCCTGGGTGAAAAGGCCGGGCGGCCGCTGTCGGACCCGCGCACGGTAATCCGCATGGAAGACGTGGCCAAGGTGCTGCAAGCCGAACCCCAGGGTTTCGACGCGATCATGCTCGATGTCGACAACGGCCCGGAAGGCCTGACCCAGAAAGCCAACAGTTGGCTGTATTCGGCTGGAGGCCTGGCCGCCTGCGCCAAGGCCCTGCGGCCCAAGGGCGTGCTGGCGGTGTGGTCGGCCAGCGCTGACCGGCAGTTTTCCGACAAGCTGAAGAAGGCCGGCTTCAAGGCCGAAGAGGTGCAAGTGTTCGCCCATGGCAACAAAGGCACCCGCCACACCATCTGGATTGCCGAGAAGCTCAAGGGCTGAGCTAAACTCTGTCCAACCGTCATCCGTCCTGTTTACAAAGGTGAACCCATGAGTTCGTCAACGCCACCGTCCAACACCGCCAAGCTGGACCGTATCCTCGCCGATGCCCAGCGCGACCGAGAGATGGGCTACCGCGACAAAGCCCTGAAAATGTACCCCCATGTCTGTGGCCGCTGCGCCCGTGAGTTTTCCGGCAAGCGCCTGAGCGAACTGACCGTTCACCACCGCGACCACAACCACGACAACAACCCGCAGGACGGTTCCAACTGGGAACTGCTGTGCCTGTACTGCCACGACAACGAACACTCGCGCTACACCGACCAGCAATATTTCGGCGACGGCTCCCTGAGCACTCCGAAAATCGCCAAGGCAACCCACAACCCCTTCGCCGCACTGGCCGGGTTGATGAAGAAGGACGAGTAATCAGCCGTTGTGGCGAGCGGGTTTATCTTGCGCTGCAAAGTGTTGCTCCACAGATCCAATCCCCTCACTCGACTGTGGAGCGGCGGCCTGAGCCGCTTGCATGGCCCCGCTGACAAATCTGCAATGTCCCCGTCAGATCGCTGACAGCTTCGTACCTTTAGCATGCCTGCCACATCCCTCATTTGCGGGGGAGTAAGCCAAGGTTGATGAATATCAATCCCCCAAGGCGCTCCCTGCCTATGCTGTGTTTATCGGTGGCGATGGCTCGCCCGGCCTGAAGGAGCGATACCATGAACACTCATCAACCCCCAGTTGCTGGCGCAACGTCATTCTGGCGGGGCAAGACCGGCATTGTATTGATCATGTTGCTGGTCATTGGCCTCTTCTATCTGGTGCGAGAACACTTCAGCCACATCACGGCGAATTGGCCGTACCTGATTCTCCTGATATGCCCCTTGATGCATGTCTTCGGGCACGGACACGGACGACATGGCGACTGAATACACCTGCCCCATGCACCCGGAAATACGCCAACCCGGCCCCGGCACCTGCCCCAAGTGCGGCATGACGCTGGAGCCGGTGATGCCCGCGCTGGAAGAAGAGGACAACCCAGAACTCAAGGACTTCACCCGCCGCTTCTGGTGGTCCTTGCCGTTGACGGTCATCGTGACCGTGCTCGCCATGGCGGGGCACGCCTTGTCGCTGTTTCACGGTGAAATGCAAAATTTCGTCGAGTTTTTCCTGGCGACACCCGTGGTCCTGTGGGCAGGCTGGCCGTTTTTTGTGCGAGCAGTGGTCTCTGTTCGCCAACGTAGCCCGAACATGTGGACCCTGATTGGCCTGGGCACCGCGGCGGCCTATCTCTACAGTGTCGCAGCCACGTTCTGGCCTGGAGGGTTTCCCGCCACGTTCCTGCAAGAGGGGCGGATCGGCGTCTACTTTGAAGCCGCCGCGGTGATCATCTCCCTCACCTTGCTGGGGCAGATGCTGGAGCTCAAGGCACGCTCGCAGACATCGGCCGCCATCAAGTCGCTGCTGGGGCTGTCACCCAAGACCGCGCGCCGGATCAACGCCGATGGCCAGGAACAGGACATCCCCCTGGCCCATGTCCATCAGGGTGACCGCCTGAGGATCAGGCCCGGTGAAAAGGTCCCGGTCGATGGTGCGGTACTCGAAGGTGAAAGTGCCGTTGACGAGTCGATGCTCACCGGCGAGCCGGTTTCGGTGATCAAACGCGCCGGGGACAGCCTGATCGGCGCCACGATCAATACCCACGGTAGCTTGGTGATGACGGCGCAGAAGGTCGGCGCCGAGACCGTCCTGGCGCAAATTGTTCAGATGGTCGCCCGGGCCCAGCGCTCCAAAGCCCCTATGCAGCGGATGGCCGACGTGATCGCTGGCTATTTCGTCATGGGCGTGATTGCCATCGCCGTACTGACTTTTTTCGGCTGGGGGCTGTTAGGTCCCGAGCCTGGCTGGGTCTTCGGGCTGATCAACGCCGTCGCCGTGCTGATCATTGCCTGCCCCTGTGCGCTGGGGCTCGCAACCCCCATGTCGATCATGGTGTCCACCGGCAAGGCTGCCAGCCTGGGCGTGCTTTTCCGGGACGCCAGCGCCATCGAGAACTTGTGCAAGATCGACACGCTGATCGTCGATAAGACCGGCACCCTGACCGAAGGGCGCCCGGCCTTTCACAGCGTGGAAGCCACCCAGGGCTTCGACGACCGCCAGGTGCTGCTATTGGCCACCAGCCTCGACCAGGGCAGCGAACATCCCCTGGCCCACGCCATCGTCGATCACGCACGCTCCGAGCAGCTTGAATTGATCAAGCCGGCTTCATTTGAATCCGGCAGCGGCATCGGTGTCAGTGGCCAGGTGGACGGCAAGCAGGTCCACTTGGGCAATACCGCCCTGATGAACGCCGCCCATATCAGCGTCAGCCCACTGCAACAACAGGCCGAGCAGCTACGCGCGCAAGGCATCAGCATTATCTACATGGCGGTCGACGGTGTGCTGGCCGGGCTGCTGGCCGTCTCGGACCCGATCAAGCCGACCTCCCGGGAAGCGGTCAACCGGCTCAAGGCTCACGACATAAAGATCATCATGGCCACCGGCGACGGCCTCACCACTGCACGCGCCGTGGCCAGGGAGATGGGCATCGAAGAGGTCCATGGCGAAGTCAAACCCGAGGACAAGGAGCGCCTGGTAGCGGACCTGCAGCGCGATGGCCGCCAGGTCGCGATGGCGGGTGACGGAATAAACGATGCTCCCGCCCTGGCTCGGGCGGACGTAGGCATTGCCATGGGTACGGGTACGGACGTGGCGATGAACAGCGCCCAACTGACCTTGGTAAAAGGCGATTTGATGGGGATCTTGCGGGCCCGCACCCTTTCGGTGGCAACCGTTAGAAACATGCGCCAGAACCTCGGCTTTGCCTTCCTCTATAACTCGATGGGGATTCCGCTGGCTGCCGGCCTGCTGTATCCCCTGACCGGTCACCTGCTCTCGCCCATGATCGCCGCCATCGCCATGAGCGTGAGTTCGGCGTCGGTGGTGTTCAATGCCTTGAGGCTGCGCAACGCCTCGGTAGAGTAAACCCAGGGCGGGCTAAAAAAGTGGCGCGATCGGTTCGCGTCTATCGACTGGGCAGCCCACCCTCGATCGCCACACTGAACAACCAGGCTCAATCCCGTATAATCGCGCCTTTTCCCCAAAGGCACCCCGCCCGTGGCCAACAAACGCTACAGCTGCATCGGTCTGTTCAACCCCAAGTCACCGGAAAACGTCGGCTCGGTCATGCGTGCCGCCGGCTGCTACGGCGTGGCGTCGGTGTTCTACACCGGCAAGCGCTATGAGCGCGCCGCCGACTTCGTCACCGACACCAAGAAAGTCCACTACGACATCCCGCTGATCGGTATCGACGACCTGAAGAAAATCCTGCCCTTGGGCTGTGTGCCAGTGGCCGTGGAACTGGTGGAAGGTGCCCGCCCTCTGCCCGAATACACGCACCCGGACCGGGCGCTGTACATTTTTGGCCCGGAAGATGGCTCCCTGGACAAGGACATCCGCGATTGGTGCGAGGACGTGGTGTACATCCCCACCACCGGCTGCATGAACCTGGCCGCTACCGTCAACGTCGTGCTGTATGACCGCATGGCCAAAGGCAACAACACCCGTTCGGGGCCGCAATTCCGCTGATCGGTGCAACATTCGATTGAACAAGGCAATCGCTCGGGCAGTCAGCTTTATACCAATCCCCACACTGGAGACAGATCATGAGCGACAACAATCCGTTCGAGCCGATCGAGACCACCCCTTTCCAATCCCATCCGCCACAAAACGTGCATGGCTGGGAACGCATTGGCTCACTGGCCGGCGGTGTGCTGATGATGGGCAAGGGCTTGCGCCGTGGCGGTGTGCTCGGCCTGGCTCAACTGGCGATCGGCGGCATGGCGCTGGCGCGGGGGATCACCGGGCATTGTTCGGCCAAGGCCTTGTTGGAAAAGAACCGGCAGAACCTCAGCAACGCCCGTGCCCGTATCGAACAGGCCGGTGATGAGCTGAGCCGCCTGAAGGCCAATGCCGAGGCGGCGACTGGCACGGCTACGGTGACGGGGAATGATTCGTTGGATTCGCCCAAAGTTGGGCTTTGATTCTTTGCGGTGAGGCTGATGGCCTCATCGCGGGCAAGCCTTGCTCCCACAGGATCGAGTCGTACCCAATATTTCATCCGGCGAAGATTCAGTGTGGGAGCAAGGCTTGCCCGCGATAGCGGTATTACTGAAGTAACTGGGTATCCAGAACGCTGGAGCCCCCACCCAGCACACTTTCACTGAGTTGCACAAACTCCTGGGTATCGACCGTCTCCAGCCGCATCGCCCCCTGCAACACATCATCCAGTGAACGCTTGTTGTGGGTTTTCAAGCGAATCTCGCGGTCCAGTTCCTGCAGCAGCAATACCGCCTTGGCCACTGCCGCGGTGCTGATCTGTTCGCCACGCAAGGTGGTGACGCCCTTGCTGTCGCGGGCGAGCCGGTCATTGAGGGTCTGATAGCGCTCATCGCTCAGGCCGCCAGCGCGGCGCAGCAGTTCGATGGCGTAGTACTCGGTCAGCCCCTCGCTGATCCAGTCGCTGCGATCCTGATCATTGACCCGGGCCAGTGCCTGCACCAACTCGCGCAACAACGGGCTACTGCCCCGCTCGCTGACCAGCGGCGGACGGCTGTGCAAATAGATCGAGTCGTGGCCGGCCTGGGCGCCACGCCACAACGGATCACCGCCGCCGACAATCAGCAACTTGGAAGGATGGCGCGGCACCAGCGCTTGCACCTGCGGCCAGACGAACGTCAGCAGCGTCAGCACATCCATCCGGCGCATGCCCTGGCGCTGGGGCGAGGCCACCGTCACTTCGGTTTCGCCCAGGCGTGTGCGGCGGCTGCCCAGTTTGCCGGCGAGCATCCAGCCCGTGGGGCGGTCGAACAGGCGCGAGGGGTTGTCGATGCGAAAGCGTTGCTTGCCGATGCGCGGCCAGGGCGTCTCGATGCTTTTCCAGCCGGCGGGCAATTCAACGTCCAGACGGGCCACCAGTTCGACGCCGTCCTGCTGGTCGAGCTTGGCCGACGGTACCAGGTCGTCACCGCGCAGCAACGCCCACATCGGGGTCATGCGGGTTTCGAAGGTGGCGTTCTTGCGAGCATGGCTGATGCGCACGCGGTAGCTCAGGCTGGCCTTGTTGGCTGCTGGACGCCAGACACCTCGCACCTCCTTGCCGGGGGTGAGTTGCCATTGGCCGTCGGCCTTGAAATCGCTGTAGCGACTGCCGTCGCCGAGGTCGAAATCCAGGCTGCGCACCGCCGAACCCCGGGCCAGCGTCAGACGCACTTCGGCCTGATCGCTCTGCGGCAACAGGTGCACGTGATAATCCAGATCGACTTTCTGCGCCGCCCACAGCGGCCCGCCCATCGCCAGCAGTCCGGCGGCCAGCGTCCGTTTCAATCCTGCTGCCATGGGTTCTCCCTGGGGCGCGCCGTCCGGCGGCTCAGCCGGCGCGGAAAATCAGATGATCTTCCCAATCGTCTTCCGGCACGCTGCCTTCGGCCAACATACGCCCGGACTGGGAAATGCGTTCGTGGTGCACGGCATCGCGATCACCGCAGACCAAGTGGTGCCACAACGGCAAGTCCTTGCCCTCGCTGACCAGCCGATAACCGCAGGTCGGCGGCAGCCATTTGAACTCATCGGCCTTGCCCGGCGTGAGCTGGATGCAGTCGGGGACAAAGTCGCGGCGGTTGGGATAGTCGGTGCACTGGCAGGTTTTCAGGTCCAGCAGTTTGCAGGCGATGCGCGTGTAGTAGACGCTGTTGTCGTCTTCGTCTTCGAGTTTTTGCAGGCAGCACAGGCCGCAGCCGTCGCACAGCGATTCCCATTCCTGCAGATCGAGCTGATCGAGGGTTTTGCGTTTCCAGAACGGTTCGACTTTGGCGGCCATGGCTCAAGCATCAACATCAGGTGGTGAAAAGGCCGACAGTCTAGTGCCCGGGCCTCTTCAGGCCAAGCATTGGCGACTGTCGGTAGGCAGGGGCTTGTCAGGCCGGGCGGCGGGACGTAGGTTGCTTCATTGACTTTCCAAACCCCAGCCAGGTAAGCCCATGAGCGCCAATCCCCGCATTGCCGATTACGCGATTCACCCTCAATTCATCGAACGCTGGTCGCCCCGCGCCTTTAACGGCCAGGCCATTGCCGAAGAAACCCTGCTGGGCTTCTTCGAAGCTGCACGCTGGGCGCCGTCGGCGTACAACTCCCAGCCGTGGCGTTTCCTGTATGCGCGCCGCGACACGCCGAATTGGGAGCGTTTCCTGGGCCTGCTCAATGAATTCAACCGCGGCTGGGCGCAACACGCTTCGGCACTGGTGATCATTGTGTCGAAAACCACCTTCGCTGTGCCCGGCGCCACCGAAGAGACGCCAGCGCAGTCCCACACCTTCGACACAGGCGCGGCCTGGGGCCACCTGGCGCTGCAAGCCAGCCTCAGCGGCTGGCACACCCATGGCATGGCCGGTTTCGACCATGAGTTGACCCGCAAGGAACTGAAGATCCCGCAAGGCTACGCCCTGCACGCGGCCGTGGCGATTGGCAAGCTGGGGGACAAATCGACACTGGCCGAGTATCTCCAGGCCCGCGAAACCCCGAGCCCGCGCCGGCCGTTGAGCGAACTGGTGGCAGAAGGCGATTTCAGCCTGTAACCCCAAACACTGCCCCCCCACGTTGTGAGCTGTCGAGTGCAACGAGGCTGCGATCTTTCCTCAGACACTTGAGTCTCGAGCTAAAGATCAAAAGATCAAAAGATCGCAGGCTTCGCCAGCTCCTACAGGGCAACGAGGCTGCGATCTTTCCCCAGACACTTGAGTCTCGAGCGAAAGATCAAAAGATCAAAAGATCGCAGGCTTCGCCAGCTCCTACAGGGCCGGGCGGAGCATGTGCATCGCCAAGTCAGTAGCCCCTGCTGAAATCCACTTCCCCGCGCAGCGCGTCGCCCGCCTGATAGGCCCGCAGGTTTTCCAGGAACAACTGCACCATCATCGGTGGCGAGGTCGGTGCCGAGCTGTGGCCGGTCAGCAGCAGGCCCCAGGCGGTCCAGAACGGGTGGCGCTGCGGCAGCGGCTCCTGGCGGCAGACGTCGATCACCGCGCCGGCCAGGTGCCCGTCCTTCAGGGCTTGCACCAGGTCCGCATCCACCACCGCCACGCCGCGACCGACGTTGATGAACAACCCGGTCGGCTTGAATTGCTTGAACAGCGCCGCGTCGTACACATCATGGGTGTCGGGAGTGTTGGGTAGCAGGTTGATCACGTAATCGACCTCGCCCACCAGGCGCGGCAGGTCCTTCAGCGCCCCGACCTCGATGAACGGCGCCAACGCCCGCGCTTCGCGGGCAACGCCGTACAACTGCACACCAAACGGCACGAGGAACTGCGCCACACGCTGGCCGATATCCCCGGTCCCGACGATCAACACCTTGCGCCCGGCCAGGCTTTGCCCCTGGCGGTTGTCCCACTTGCGCTCGACCTGGCTGACCAATCGCGCCAGCACCTCGCGCTCATGACCGAGCATGTAAGCCAGCACGTACTCAGCCATCACCTGGCCGAAAATACCCACCGCACGGGTCAGGCGGTAATTGCGCGTCAAGCCCTCGGCCAGCAACGGCGTGATGCCCGCCCAGGTCGATTGCAGCCAGTTGGGTCTATGGCCTTGGCGCAACAGGGTAGCCAGCAGATCAGGCTGGCCGAGCCAGACCGGACAATCGGTGGCCAGTCGCGACAGTTCGGCAGAGTCGCCGCTGGTCAGGACTTCGATATCGGGTGCCGCCTGACGCAGAAGCTGGGCGTACACCGGGTGGTCGTGTTCGGCAATCAGAACGCGCATGAATCAAACCTTTCAAAAACAGTGCAGACAACCGCCGATAGAGTGTGTCGCTCCATCCATGCGATCGTCGTCAATAAACCATTCCAATGTTTTTCCAGAGGCACCCAGAACAGGTGCCTCAGAGACCGTCAGACCGGGTCGTTGCGGCGCAACAACTCTTCGGGCAAATGCTCGATGTACTCGTCTTCGGCCGGCGGCATTTGCAAGTGATAGCCCTGGGTGTCGAGGTTTTCCAGCACCTTGTTGATGTCTTCCCGAGACAGCGCCCGCTCAGGGCTCAGCACCAGGTCGAAGGCATGGATCGCCTTGCCAAAGGCGGCCATCAGCGGCTCAGGTACACGCTCCAGGGCATCGCTCTTGAGCACATACAGGTACATCTCGTTTTTCTTCGAGCTTCGGTAGATGGAGCAGATACGTTTCAAGGCTGTTCTCCGGCAGTGGCCAGGCTGTCGAGCAGCGCCTGGCCCATCAATTCGCGGCGCCAGCCACGCAGCGAATCAGGCAATTGGTAAGGGCCCTCGGGAAAGCCGCTCTTGATCAGCGCTTCGAGGGTTTTCTTGCGCAGCATCAGCTCCGGAGCAATCTCCAGGCGCTCGGCTTCAGCCTGCCCCAGCGCCCGCAGACGCTTGACCAAGGCCGAGGCCTCGATGGGCAGAGGCTCGGCCACGGCCGGCGGCCATTGCTCGGGCGGCACGCTGGCGGCGCGCTGGATCAGGTCCAGCAGAAACTGGCCGTCCTGGCGCACGGTGCGCGGGTGCATGTCTTCGATCTTCGCCAACGCGCCGAGGTTATCCGGCTGGGTACGGGCCAGGGGCCATAGCGAATGCTCGCGAATGATGCGATTGCGCGGCAGGTCACGAGCCCGCGCCTCGCGTTCGCGCCAGGCGCACAGCTCGCGCAGCACGGCCAATTGGGCGCGGGACAGTTTCCAGGCGAGCTTGGCCTCGCGGTAGACCTCGTATGGGTCGACTTCGCGACGCAGGTTGGCCACCAGTTCGGCGCCGTCCTCCAGGACCCAACGGTATTTTTCGTCGCAAAGTTTTGGACGCAGCAGTACGAAAACTTCCGCCAGGTGCACGGCATCCTCTGCCGCATAGCTGATCTGCGTCTCGGACAGGGGCCGTTGCAACCAGTCGGAACGGGTCTCACCCTTGGGCAACTCGATACCCAGCACTTCCTGCACCAGCCGCGAATAGCCCATGGAGAAGCCCAGGTTCAGGTAGGCGGCGGCCAGTTGAGTATCGAACAGCGGCGCAGGCAGGCTGCCGGTCAAGCGCAGCAGCACTTCAAGGTCTTCGCTGCAGGCGTGTAATACCTTGAGCACCGCCGGGTTTTCCAGCAGTGCGGCCAAGGGCTGCCAATTGTCGATGGTCAAGGGGTCGATCAGGTAGGCACGCTTGCCGTCGCCGATCTGCAATAAACCGGCAATAGGGTAAAAGGTGTCGACCCGCATGAATTCGGTATCGAGGGCGACGAATGGCAACTGCTGCCACTCGGCGCAAAACTGACCGAGGCTATCGTTGTCGCGAATCCAGTGAATATCGATGGCCACACGGCTCTCCCTTGAAGAATGGCGCGCAGTATATATCGCCGCTGGCGATTGCGAGCATCCATAGAGCAGCAGCCTAAGAGAAATCGCCTGCGAAAAAGCAAGAATAGTCCTACATCGGGACTTAACCGGTCTTACGCAATACATAAACACGCGTCAGCGCAAAACCGGGCAGGAAATCCTGATACCAGAGCACGCTGAAACCGGCCTGGCGAAACTCGGCTTCGACATCGGCCTTGTCGGCCAGGCTTCGTCGTGGCGCCTGGCCGATCTTGAGGCGTCCTTCGATTTGCACCGAAACGATCACCGTGTCGCGACTGACCCGATGGAACTCGCGCAACAGCGCCAGGCGATGCTCGCTGGCGCCGACGTGGCGAAACAGTTGCAGACAACAAATACAATCCACCGCGTTGGCCGACAGCCCGATGGTAAACGCTGAACTCGGGAAGGTCTTGACCCGTTGGAGCAACGCGCCGCCATGGTGAGTGAGCGCATGTTCAAGCATGTCCGGCGACGGGTCCGCCGCCAGGATCACCCGGTTGGCATGCTCGGCCAGCACCGGCCAGAACCGTCCTGCGCCACAGGCCACATCCAGCACCAAACCGGGCTCGCCCGCCACCTTCAGGGCGTTGCGTACCATGTGTTCGTCGCGCCAGAACGCCAGACGCAATCGTCGAGGCGCCGGCCGACAGCAGACCTGCGCATGTTCCTGGTCATGCTGCCTGGCAAACTCAAGCTCGACGGTGGAAGGGGGTAGCCCGGACATACGAACGGCTCTTGGAAAGATTGGATGACAGGTTAACCAACACCGCGTGAAAAAAAAGTCACGCCATCACTGGCGCGCCAGGACACCGTCAATCACCGCGCCGCGACAGTTGGCAAACAGGTCCAGGTCGCGGTTGTAGACCTGGCTGTTGACTTCCAGCAGCCCGAGCATCGAGTGAAACAGGTTGTCCTGGCTCAAGGGCTTTTCCCGACTCAGTTGCAGGCAATGGGTGTCGACCGAAAAAGCCTTCTGATAGCTGTCAGAGAACCAGGCAAGCATCGCCACATGTTTCTGTTGCTCCGGGGCGAGCATGTAGGGCGTGCCATGGAGAAACAGGTTGTATTCGCCCAGGGACTCGCCATGGTCCGACAAGTACAGCATGGCCGTGTCGACCTTGTCCTGGTTGGCCCGCAGCAGATCGATCAGGGTCGAAAGCACATGATCGGTGTACACCAGCGTGTTGTCGTAGCCGTTGACGATGCTCTCGCGACTGCAATTGTTCAGCGCGTTGCTTTCGCACACCGGGGTGAAATGCTCGTACTCCTTGGGATAGCGCTTGAAGTATTCCGGCCCGTGGCTGCCCATCTGGTGCAGCACCAGCACGGTGTCCTTGTCGAGCGTGTCGATGAAATGCTGCAAACCCTGGAGCAGGATTTCGTCACGGCACTCGCTGCTCGCACACAGGGCTGGATCCTTCAGATTGCTCATATCCTGCACGGTGACCCGGTCGCAAGTGCCCTTGCAGCCGGACTGGTTGTCCCGCCAGATCACCTCCAGCCCGGCGCGCTTGAGCACATCCAGCAAACCCTCTTCATTCTTGGCGATACTGGCGTCGTAGTTCTTGCGCCCCATGTTGGAGAACATGCAAGGCACCGACACGGCGGTTTCAGTGCCGCAGGATTGCACGTCGGTGAAAGCGATCAGGCCGGCCTCTTTGTTCAGTGTCGGCGTGGTATCGCGGTTATAGCCGAGAATGCCGAAGTTCTCGGCCCGGGCACTTTCGCCCACCACCAGTACAGTCAGGGATTTGCGGCCGTGGGTTTGCCAGATGGGGTTGCGGCTCGCGTCCTCGCCCAACTTGGTGAACGGCTGCTTGGCCGACGCGACCTGCTCACGCAAGTAGCCGAACGAGGCACCGATGTAATTGCTCGGCACGACCATCAAGCGCAACTCGTGGTGGTTGCGAAACAATGAAGACAGGCCTTGGTAGTTGGCCAGGGCGACCACGCCAATCACCGCGACCGAGGCCACACCGACCAGCAACTTACTTAATAACTCTTTGGGCCAGCGACGGTAGTTGATCGGTGTCTTGAACAACAACCAGCAAGGCAATACCCCCAACAATCCGATATAAACAAACAACTTCAGCGACAACAGGTCGCGAACTTCCGTGGCATTGGTTTCAGCAAAGTTGCGCAACATGCCGGTGTCGATCAATACGCCGTATTGGCCCATGAAATACGCAACGCCGGCGCTGATCAGGAACAACAGCATCAGTACGGGCTTGAGCAGCGGACGGAAGGCCACGAGCGTCAACACCAGGTTGAACGCGCAGATAATCATCAGGCCAAACGCCACGCACATCAGCAGGCCCCGAGCGTCAGCCGTGGTGATCGCCAGCAAGTGTTGCCAGAGAACGATGTTAAAGCCCATTAATAAAAAGGCACTGGCGACCAGCGTCACCCACTCGGGGCGCACGGCTTTAATAGTCAGCATAATGGATGACGGTTTCCTGAAAGTTGCTCTTTTAAAAAGAAGTGCCGCAGGAAAATGTGAAAATTTCATTTCCTACGGCAGCACAAACTTTAGGTAGCTCACCATCAATTTTTCGTGAAAAACTTGCCACTAAATAATTATTTAAGGAACAGGCGGCCAACCGCTTTCAAGCCTGATTCAGATACCAGCGCCAGTCCTGCTCCCCGACTTCCCCCATGAATTGACGGTATTCCGCGCGCTTGACCGCCAGATAAACGCCAAGAAACTCATCGCCAAACGCCTCCCGCGCCCAGGCCGATGCTTCAAGGGCACGCAGGGTGGTGAGCCAATCGGTGGGCAGCAACTCGGTGGCCTGGGCGTAGCCGTTGCCTTCCACAGGTTTCCCGGGATCGCACTGTTCACGCAGGCCGCGATGAATGCCGGCCAATATCGCCGCCGCTGCCAGGTAAGGGTTGGCATCGGCGCCGCAGATACGATGCTCGATGTGCCGCGAGAACGCCGGGCCGCCCGGCACCCTCAAGCTCACGGTGCGGTTGTCCACGCCCCAGGTCGCCGCCAGCGGTGCGTAGCTGTTGCTTTGGAATCGCCGGTAGGAGTTGGCGTTCGGACAAAACATCAACAGCGAATCGAGCAAGGTGTCGAGCATCCCTCCCACTGCCTGGCGCAACAGCGGCGTGCCGTCGGCGGCTTCACTGGCAAACAAATTGTGGCCATCGCGGTCCGCCAGGCTGACATGCATGTGCATGCCGGAGCCCGCCAAGTGATCGAACGGCTTGGCCATGAAACAGGCCTGCATGCCGTGCTTGTGGGCCACGCCCTTGACCAGTCGCTTGTAGCGCACCGCTTCATCCATGGCTTGCAAGGCATCGCTGCGATGTTCAAGGGTGATCTCCACTTGTCCCGGTGCGTATTCGGAAATGGCGGTCCGGGCCGCAATGCCTTGCAGCTTGCACGCGGTGTACAGGTCGGCCAGGAACGGCTCGATCTGCTCCAGCTCGCGCAAACCGTAGACCTGGGTCGCGCGCGGCCGGCCACCGTCGGCATCCCGCGCCGGTTGTGGCCGGCCTTGGCTGTCGCGTTGCGCGTCCAGCAGATAAAACTCCAGCTCCGCCGCCATCACCGGGTAATAACCGTCGGCCTGCAAGGCCTCGATCACTTGGCTGAGCAAATAACGCGGATCGGCGATGGTCGCCGGCATGCCTTCCTGGGGATGCATGCTGACCTGCACGGCAGCCGTGGGAATCAGCCGCCATGGCATGCGCTGCAAGCTGCCGCTGAGGGGATAGGCACGGCAATCGATGTCACCGACGTCCCACACCAGTCCCGAGTTTTCCACATCATCGCCATTGATGGTCAGCCCGAGAATCGTACTGGGCAGTGGCCGGCCACTTTCGAAGACCGCCAGCAACTCTTCCCGATGCAACAACTTGCCCCGGGGCACGCCGTTGTTGTCGAGAATGAACAGCTCGAACAGTTCGATATCAGGGTTCTGCGCAAGGAACGCCTGGGCGTGTTGCACGGGTGCGAAAGAAAACTTGGCAAGGCTCATGAGAAGGCTCGTATTTCCATGTCGGACGGGGGACAAGGCACCGTCAGTCTGTGCTCGCCATTGAGCGAGCACCGTGAATGATCAACAGGAAATACGCGTATCTGGAGGACGAGCGTGACGGCAATGCCAGAGCGCCCAAAAAGCCAGCTCGGAGGGCAACGCACTGAGGGTTGGGGCCATGGCAGGCGTGAACCGGCCCAGCGGATCGACCGCGGCAGATGAAGCGTATTGGAATGCCAGGGGCCAACCGTCCATGAGCGCATCACAGGAAATACATCGGGCAAGCGTCCCACGGTACCCTGGGCGGTTAAACCTGGATTTGATGGAGCTTGGATCGCAGCGAGCTAAACATAGGCAAACCAAACAGTCGTTGATCGACACGTCGTGTTCGCTACATTATCTGTCCCGTTCCCGACCATGAAAGCGCCTGCCCGGCATTCTCTTGGCACCATCGTTCCGTTAGGATCGTCAGCCTGGTTTGCGCAAAATCCGCGCAAGGAGCACAGCGAGAGACAGAACGGATGCTGAACAGTAACTCCCTCAGAAAGCTCGACATGCAGGACCTCATGGTGTTTAGCGCCGTGTACGAGCAAAGCAGTGTCACTGGCGTGTCCGAGGCATTGTGCGTCAGTCAGTCAACTGTCAGTTATTGCCTCAAGAAACTGCGAACCTGTTTCGAAGACGAGCTATTCATCAACACCCGCACCGGCATGCGCCCCACCTACAAGGCCGAGGGCATGTACGACCATGTGCGCGCCATTTTGCAAAGCATCAACCTGTGCCATGCCGGTACGCCCACCTTCGATCCGACCCGGCAAGCCATTACCTTCAATATTTGCGCACCGGAATATTTCGAACAGCTGATCCTGCCGCAACTGCTGCAAGGCTTCGATTACGCCAATCTGCCGGTGGTGGTGAACGTGCACAAGCTCGAAGCCGACATTCCCGCCGAAGAATTGCGCGACGGCAGCCTGGACCTGGTGATCTGCTTCGGCCCGAACTTCCACAGCAACCATGCCGATTTCAAATCCCGGCAGTTGCTGGAGGAAGACCTGGTTTGTGTCGTGGATAAACGAGCGACGCCACTCGAACCGCAACTGAGCCTTCAGTCTTTCGTACGGCGCCGACACGTATTTCCGACACCCTGGTCGTCAGCCACCAACATGGTGGACGGCTGGCTGTCGCAGCAGGCGCATCAACGCCAGATTGCCGCTCGCGCCAACAGCTACAGTGCTGCACTGAAGATGATCACCGGCACCGACTTCATCCTGACCCTGCCCCGCCGCATCCAGAAATTGCTGGCCAACGAGGCGATCTTCAATCACCACGAAGTGCCCCAGGGCCTGCCGGGGTTCACCCTGAACATGCAGTGGAGCCTGGCCGTCGATCAGGACAGTGCCAACGCCTGGCTGCGCGAACAGATCATAAAGGCCTGCGCCGCCCGCGACACCTGATCGTCATTGACCGATCAAGGCCTTGGCATACGGGCCTCGATCGATGTCGAGGATTTCCACGCACAGTTGCACGCTAACGTCGGCCGGCCATGGCCCCAGCTCCTGGATCACGGCCAGCAGGCTATCGGCCAGTTGTTTCTTGACCTCCAGCGAGCGACCGCTCAGCAAGGCCAGCTTCACGTGCACGAAACCCCGCTCGCCCAACCCCGTGCCCACCCGGAAAGTCTCGAGCTTCACGGCCCGGCTCTTGATGTCCAGCTCGGCGGCAAATTGGCCAGAGGCCACCAGCGCATTGTTCAGGCGCAGCAATGCGACATCGGCCTTCAGCTCGGGCAGGTTGGCGGTGTACTCCATGTGCAGGTGAGGCATGTGTTCGACTCCGATTCGAAAATATGACGAGGGGATTTCAGCCGCCACAACCTTACCTCGACTTTAAACTTTGGGGCAGGTTTTGTTTCCTCGTTTCACGCGCTCAAGCTTGCGCCGAGACAACGCGCTCACCCATAAACGCCTCCAGCCGAGAGCGCAACCAGCGCTCGGCCGGGTCACTGTCGACATGGCTCAACCAGACCATGGACAAATCCAGGGTCGGGGTCTTGAAAGGAAAGGGTTCGTTGAACAGTTGCCCCGAGGCCGCCATGGCGGCGGCGGTATAGTCCGGCAGGCTGGCGATCAGGTCCGTGCCGGCCAGCAACGCCGGCAATGCGCTGTATTGCGGCACCGACAGCACGACCTGACGCGTGCGTCCGATCTCGGCCAGCCATTCATCGGCAAACCCGGCGACGTTCGCGGTATGGGACACCAACACATGAGGCCGCGCGCAATACTCGTCCAGCGTCAGCGGCGTGTCCGACACATCGGCACGCAACACGCGGGGCTCGATGTGCCGCAACAATTTGCGCTTGGCGTTGGCCGGTAGACCGCGGGTCTGGCTGATGCCCACGGTGATGTCGCCCGATGCCAGCAAATCGGGAATGCGCCAGTAATCGACGTGCTGGACCACGAACACGATTTGCGGCGCTTCTTGCCGCAGGCTACTCAACAGGGGCGGCAACAGGCCGAACTCGACGTCATCCGACAGGCCGATGCGAAACGTCATGGTGCTGCTGGTGGGGTCGAAATCGTGGGTCAGGCTCAAGGCCACCGACAGCGAATCGAGCGCCGGTGATAGATGCCGGATGATTTCTTCAGCCCGGGCCGTCGGTTCCATGCGGTGGCCAACGCGAATGAACAATGGGTCGTTGAACATCTTGCGCAAACGATTGAGGGCCGAGCTGATGGTCGGTTGACCCAGGAACAGTTTTTCCGCCACCCGTGTCACGTTACGCTCCAGCATCAGCGTTTCGAAAACCACCATCAGGTTGATATCGGCCTTGCGCAATTCGTTGCGGTTCATCCACTGCCCTCGATCCGTTGATTGGATGCAGTGTAGAAACGCCAGGGGTTGTGCGTCTATGCGCAAAAAGACTCACTTCACGGCCATGGGTCTCAGTCCCTGGGCTCTTTCGGTCAAGGCAAAGCAAGGACATAAACGGTCGCATGTTCGATCCAGACTCATGTCAGCAATATTTGATAACCAATGGAAACGAATTTCCTGTAGCCAAAACCACCCACTTGGCTAGGCTGGCAGCCACATGTCCAACGCATGTCTTGACTGAATGAATCGCAGGGAGCGAACCGATGTATTTTGAAATCTATCGACAGACCCGAGGCACCCCGAATACTGGAAAAGGCCAATGGCGCTGGCGCTTGAGAGCCGGCAACCACGAAACGATCGCCAGTGGCGAGTCCTATGTGAACAAGAGTGACTGCCTTCATGTCATCGGGTTGATCAAGAATGTCCAGGGCGAAACGCCCGTAAAGGAGATCTAACAGCGCCGCGTGGGCTCTGTAGGAGCTGGCGAAGCCTGCGATCTCTTGATCTTTCGCTTGAGATTCAAGCGTCAGGGGAAAGATCGCAGCCTCGTTGCACTCGACAGCTCCTACGCCAGTTCAGCTTTTTTTGCGGTAGGGTAGGCGGACAAAAGCAGGAGGCCGGTGCAATGACTCGATCCATCCATAATCGCGACTGGCTGGTGCGGGCGCCCGAGTCGAGGAAAATGGAGCGCATCGAAGCTTATTTCAGCGGGCATGGCTACACCACCCATCGCCATGACACCTACGCCATCGGCATCACGCTCTCCGGCGTGCAGAGCTTCAACTATCGCCACAGCAAACGCCACAGCCAGCCCGGCGGCACCATCGTCCTGCACCCGGACGAGGTGCACGATGGCGAAGCCGGGACGAGTGAGGGTTTCCGCTACAGGATGTTCTACATAGAACCGTCGTTGATCCAGCAAGTACTGGGGGGCAAGCCATTGCCCTTCATTGAAGGAGGGTTGTCCAGCGACCCTCGCCTCAACATCGCGACCCGCCGACTCTTGAACGGCCTGGATCATCCCCTCGATCCGCTGGAGGAAGAGGATGCCATCTACGACGTGGCCCAGGCACTCGACCTGGCGGCCGGCAGTCGACGTGGACGGCGGCTGATCGACTACCCGGCGGCGGAGCGAGCCCGCCTGTTCATCCACGATGCCCTCCACCAGTCGATCACCCTCGAAGACCTGGTGCAGGCCAGCGGTCGCGATCGATGGAGCCTCTCCCGGGATTTCCGGGCGCTGTACGGCACCAGCCCCTATCGCTACATCATCCAGCGTCGCTTGAGCGAAGCCCGACGCCTGGCCTTCCACGGTACGCCATTGAGCGAAGTGGCCCTGGCCTGTGGTTTTTTCGATCAGAGCCACATGACCCGGTTGCATACCCAGGTCTTCGGTATTTCACCGGCACGCTGGCTGAACATGCTGCGCTAAGATAGCGACTGCGCGCCGCAAAAAAGTTGCACGATCATCCAATACGCAGCATCGGCTCGAACAATAAAGTAGGACGCACCACCCACCAAGGAGCATGCCTCGATGAACCGTTACGCCCCCATCAACTTCGCCCAGAAATACACCCTGTTCCAGGAACAGTGGACACCGAAAGTCGTGGCCGAAATGAATGACTACCAATTCAAGATCGCCCGGCTCGAAGGCGAATTCATCTGGCACGTCCACGCCGATACGGATGAAACCTTCATCGTGCTGGAGGGCGAGCTGCGTATCGACTTTCGCGATGGTGCAGTGACGATTGGCCCGGGCGAGATGTACGTGGTCAAAAAAGGTGTCGAACATAAGCCCAGCGCCGCCCAGGAAGTGAAACTGCTGTTGATCGAGCCTCGCGGCGTCATCAATACCGGCGAACAAACCAATGAGCGAACGGCGGTCAATGATGTGTGGATCTGACTGAGCTGGGCTCAATCGTATTCAGCTTCCTGGTGATCGCCCAACAACCGCCGCTGACGAGGTGTCGCGGCGGCCAAGACCACGGGGTTGAACTGCCAATGCAGATAGGGTGAGAACTTCTGCGCGACCATCCGCCGGCCATAGTGCACCTGGAGCATGTAACGCGTGCGGTCGGCGGTCCGGTTGTCGCTGCCGGCGTGCCATAACTCACTGCGCAGTATCAGCACATCGCCCGCCCGGCACAGCACCGGCTGCGCGGGGCGCCCTTGCCACTGCGTTTCGCCCTTCACCGGCGCCCGGCCGGCCTTGTGACTGCCGGCAATGACCTGTGTCGGGCTCAAGTCGGCGTCGATGTCATCCAGGTAAAACTGCGCGGTAAAAACTTGCATCGGCAGTTCAAAGGCAGGGTCGGCCAACAGCGTTGGCGGCAACGCCATCGCCAGGTAATCCAGGTGCAACGGTGCCCCCACAAAACCGGGATGGCAGCGCCAGGCCGTTTGGCCGATGACATGGCAATCATCGCCCAGAGCCGCCTCGGCCAGTTCGATCACCCCGGCCACATCCAGGAAGGCCAGCCAGAACGGATCGCGATTGAACACACATTTGTAATGATCGATGACGCCGCTGTAGTCCCAATGCTGGGGCTTCAACTGGTCAATGGCATGGCGCAGGTCGGCGATCTGCCGGGCATTCAACACGCCGGGCATCAGGACGAACCCGTCCTGATGCAGGGCTTGCAGCTGCTCGTCAGTGGACACGACACCCCCTGCTTCAGGTGCGGAAGCGGCCGGTCAGTTCTGCCAGGTTTCTCGACAGGCTGGACAGCTGTTGGCTGGCCTGCATGCTCTGGGCAGAGTTGGATGCCGCCTCGTTGGACAGATCACGGATGTCAGAAATATTGCGGGCTATTTCCTCAGTGACGCTGCTCTGTTCCTCACATGCACTGGCGATTTGCGCGGCCATGTCGTTGATCCGCTGGATCGAACCGCCGGTACCGCTGAGCACCTGATCGACACCCGCTGCACGCTCGACACTGTCCCGGGCCTTGCTACTGCCCACATGCATGGCTTGAACAGCCTTGGCGACACCGCTCTGCAACCGCTCGATGCGAACCTGGATGTCCTTGGTCGAATCCTGTGTGCGCGCCGCAAGCGCCCTCACTTCGTCGGCCACCACGGCAAAACCACGGCCCTGCTCACCGGCCCGTGCGGCTTCGATGGCAGCGTTCAGCGCCAACAAGTTAGTCTGTTCGGCGATGCCACGTATCACCTCGAGCACGGCACCAATGCTGGAAGTTTCCTGGGCCAATGCCTCGATCGTGCCCGAAGCGCTCTCCACTTCCTGGGCCAACTGGCGGATCGACTCGATGGTGCTGCTGACCACCTCGGCGCCGTCACGAGACTGACTGCTCGCCTGTTGCGCGGCGCCCGAGGCGTTCGCCGCGTTATGCGCCACTTCGTGCACCGCCGCGCTCATCTGGGTGGCGGCGGTACTGACCTGATCGAGCGCCGCATGCTCGCTGCTGATCAACCGGTCATTCGTGGCGGCCATATCAGCCATGGCGCGCGCTGCGGAGTCGACCTCCCCGGTGACCCGCCCAACCTCGGCAATCAACGGTTGCAGCTTGTCGAGAAAACGGTTGAAGGCACCGCTGAGCTGACCCAATTCATCGGCCGAACGTACCTCCAGACGCCCTTTCAAATCGCCACCACCCTCGGCAATCTGCTCGACGCGGTGCAGCAGTCGACGCATTGGGCTCAGCACCACAAGTGGCAGAACGAAAAGCACCAGGACGCAACTGAGCAGGCCGACCAGCAGAATCGCACCCTGTTGCATCCCAACTGCCTTGCCGTTATTGATCGCGGCGTCGCCTTCGCGATGCGACGCCGCATCTTCCAGCTCACCCAGCTTGTCGATGGAGTCGCGCATGGTTTCGAACAGGCGCTCACTGTCACCAAAACTCAGCGCGCTGGCACCCTGCGGATCGCCCACAGACAGCTCGAGGACCCGTCGCGACACCTGCATCCATTTCCCGAAGCTGTCATTGAACTGACTGACCAATGCCTGTGCTTCGGCACCGGATTGCATCGCGGCATATTTTTGCACGCGGTCATAAGCCTGCTTCGCATTCTCGCCATGACTGGCGCTCAGCGCTTTCAGATGCTCGCTTGCATGACCATCAAGCAGACTGCGCTCGGCGACGAAAGCCTGATAAAGATCACGGTCGGCGTTGAGCAACAGGCTGATCGCCGGCAGATAACGCTTGGTCAGTTGCGTGCTCGATTCGGTCACCTGACCGATACCACGCATGCCCGACCACCCCATCAGCACCAACAACACAGCCAGGAATGCGATCGGAAGGGTGATTTTCCAGCGAAAGCCCAGATCGGCAAAAAACCGCAGCATGGTGTCACTCCTTACACGGGGGAATACCTGCCTATCGGCAGCCTTGTCTTGAGCTATAGACCATTAGTCTAATTGTTACAAAGCTTTGGGTCTGGCAGACACCGAGGTGATGCAGGTCGCGGAGGGGGTTGTGCGGGATAAAAAAGGCGGGGGAGGCAATTGCAGCGGGGATTTTTCTGACATTTCTCGCCCACATAATTTAGGGAATTTTCTGACTCATCATCTGATTGATGATTTCTCCAGAAGGGCTCTATAGTCCAAGTGTCGTTCGTAAGAGCGGCTTGGGTTTGGCGACTCAATGACAAATGGTAAGAAAGCCCTCGATCAAGCGGAGTTTGAAATGAATAGATACATGGCTCTTACCAGCAATGCCGACGATCAACCCCTCTTCGTCGATACCTCTGCACCTTTGCACATCCTGCTCGACACGGCGGGCTATAGAATCCGCGCGGTCACCCAGCTTTTAGAGAACCTCGCCATGCGAGGAGACATTCCGAGCGACTCAGTGGTCCTTCAGGACTTCGCACAGCTGTGCTGCATTCCATTGAGGGACGGTTGCGACGTACTCGATGTCATAGCCCGACGATTGGATGCGGAGCCGGCCTAGTTCAAAGGGCTCAACAAGGTGATGCCGATCAGCTAATCGATGCAGCCCCTGTGGCGAGGGGATTTATCCCCGCTGGGCTGTGAAGCAGCCCTAAAAGCCAGACACCCTGTGTGTCTGGTTGAATGAGTTGGTGTTGGGGCCGCTTCGCAGCCCAACGAGGCGGTGCGACGTTTCGCTAAATCCCCTTACCACAAATTCAGTGCCTGACTCGATCGCTCTTAACTGGCTGGCATTATCTCTCACGGGGCCCATTTCGTCGGAGACGAGCATAAATCCACGGCGCTGAAACCCTCTCCTTCCGGTTTGCCCTGACTCGATTAATCACACCTCGGAGGCTCCGATGACCATTATAAAAAAAGTCGATAAGCCCCCCAAAAAAGTCGCTCCCAATGAACTGACATTTCTTGATGTTCGGCAAGCTGCATGTGATGGTCAGAAGGTGTTCGATAAATTTGTAATCACTGGCAAGCTTCCTATCAACTAGCGATGAATCCCTGTCCCCTCAGCCAACCTGCTCGAACCGCTGCCGCTTCAAGAACAACCCGGCTCCCCAACGCCACGGAAAAAATCGAGAGGAAACGGAGGACAGACCACGATTTTGAGTTCACTTGTAATCTCTTCGCCTCATAATCGTGGTCCGTCCCCGTTTCCCTTAGGAGATATGTTTCTGCATAGTCATGTTGAAACTACGCTCTCATGTATAGCCTCTACGATACGTCCAATGAATACGCGAATCTCCGCAACATCAGACTGCGTGATGGGCCATCGTTCTCCTGGATAGCTAGGCGAAATGTCAGCCTCGTGAGCAATTTTGTTCCGCCTATCTACTATTAACCGAAGCCGATCCTTTACGTCTTTGTCTCCTATCTTCTCAGCAATTATCTCCCACAACCTAACCTCCGAAAACAGCCGAACAGCATCGGCAATTTTTTCCGGCTGCTGAAACGACAAGAAACTATGTCGTTCCCTTACATCAGCCTCAAACCAATCATATGTTTGCGACTGCACTCCCCCCAGCATGGCTCCAACTGAAACACGGTACCTATCGAATGCTGGCGTTGAAGGGCGATTACCCTTTATCACATCCAACATACCTGCCACCGTGACTTCATGGATATAGAAATCCAGCGCACTGACAGCCAATACTACCTGAGCCCTAAGCAAATCACTTGAATCTATAGCTGACGTTGTCAATGATTGTAGCGCGCTGTAAAGACCACCTAAATGTTCGACTCTAAGGAGGCTCTCACGAGCAGCCTCAAGCGATTTAAGCATGTTCTGTCAACGCGATGATTCGATCCGCAGCCTCCGAGAAAAGGGCGCCAAATTTTTCCATCGACTTCTTAGTTCGCTCAAGCACGATACCCGTCTGCTCCAACTGCTCATCGCTCAACGCATACACTGGGACCTTATGCTTTTGAGAGAGAGCTATCAAACCATTGAAATCAGACATCTGGAGAAGCGGCTCACCTGGCTCTACACCGATCGAAGCATAAGCTTCCGGTGCCATCATCATTCCACAGGCCTCTAATGCCGGTACAAGCTTAGACTTTACACCTGCTTCAATTTCGTCAATCCATTTTTGGAAGGCCGCCGAAGCGGTTGTCCCCTCACGGACACGGTACTTCTGCACAACAGTTCCGAGAAACTTAGTATCAACTACTGGAAAGGGATAAGTAGCCTTCTGCAACACTTGAGTAGAGTGAGCAGTACTTGCCCAGGCCTTCCATTTTGGAAGTACATTTGCCAACGAGTCAGTGGCCATAACAGAGAAGTAATCAGGGCTCATCGGGACTAAGAAGAAGTCACTTGTCATCAACAAGTTTTGATTTATAGGTCCCAGGCTCGGACTCATGTCTACGATAATGTAATCACAATCGTACTCTTTTGCAGTCAACTGAAACAGATGACTAAACGAACCAGGAAGATTTTGAAGAGTAACTAGGGAGCCTGACAATTCCTGGGCAATACCCAAGGTAACTTCATATTCAGCCAGTCCAATATGCCCTGGGATTAGATGCAAATTATCCTGACCCGCAATAGCCTCACACTTTACCGGCTGGATTGGGGCAGGCCTGGACTCGAACGCTGGTGCTAATCCATCACGAATATTTCTAACCCCCCCTGAGTTATATATCTCAGCGAAGTCATCGCTGCCCTTGAACCCTAGCACCATTCCAGTGAGGTTACACTGCGGATCGCAGTCAGCCAATAAGACTTTTTTACCCTTTTTAGCCAGCATCCAACCCAAGTTAAATGCGGTGGTGGTCTTACTTACACCACCTTTGTGGTTGAACAGCGATATTTGAAGAGCCAATGGATGTCGCTCCTTGCGGAATTGGGAAAGGTAAAAGTCTGAGACACCGGCTCCGAGAATACTGGCTTCGAACCGGAAACCGACCAACCAAGTGAAGCTATCAAAGCGCCACCTCCACGTCCACTGGAAATGAAGTCCACCAGCTACGTACAATTTCCAAATAAAATCTGAAGACAAAAAAAAGCCCCGAGACGTTAATCTACAGGGCTTTTCTATATATGGCGGAGAGATAGGGATTTGAACCCTAGGTACTGTCGCCAGTACAACGGATTTCGAATCCGTCCCGTTCGGCCACTCCGGCATCTCTCCAGTGGCGCGCATCATACCAGCACATTCGCCAGAAGCGAACCCCCGAGCGAAATTTTTTCCGTGCTATCAGATGCTTGCGTCGATTACAGCGGTACACCCAGACGCTTGGCGACTTCTTCGTAGGCTTCGATGACGTCACCGAGGCCCTGGCGGAAGCGGTCCTTGTCCATCTTCTTCTTGGTGTCCTTGTCCCAGAGGCGGCAGCCGTCCGGGCTGAATTCGTCGCCCAGGACGATGGAACCGTCGCTGAACACACCGAATTCAAGCTTGAAGTCCACCAGCAGCAGGCCGGCGTCGTCGAACAGCTTGGTCAGCACTTCGTTGACCTTGAGGGACAATTCCTTCATGCGGGCCAGTTGCTCGGCGGTGCCCCAACCGAATGCCACGACGTGGGATTCGTTGATGAACGGGTCGCCCTTGGCGTCGTCCTTCAGGAACAGCTCGAAGGTGTAAGGGTTGAGCTTCATGCCCTCTTCCACGCCCAGGCGCTTGACCAGGCTGCCGGCGGCGTAGTTACGCACGACGCATTCGACCGGGATCATGTCCAGCTTCTTGACCAGGCATTCGTTGTCGCCCAGCAGCTTGTCGAACTGGGTCGGCACGCCGGCGGCTTCGAGCTTTTGCATGATGAAGGCGTTGAACTTGTTGTTCACCATGCCCTTGCGGTCCAGCTGTTCGATGCGCTTGCCGTCGAACGCCGAGGTGTCGTTGCGAAACAGCAGGATCAAGCGGTCAGCGTCGTCGGTCTTGTAAACCGACTTGGCTTTGCCGCGGTAGAGTTCTTCACGTTTTTCCATGATGGGCTCCGCTTGCTAAGTAGTGGGCTAGGCGATATGTCGCCAGTCGAGCCCTGAATCTTGATCGGCCAGTTGCAGCCAGTCCGGGTCGCACCCGAGGGTGTCGACAAAACATTGCCGGGCCAGCTGCGGCAGGTTGTTCTTGCTGCTCAGATGGGCCAGGACCAGGTGTTGCAGGCCTTGCCAGCCCAACTCGGCCACCAGGAACGCTGCCTGGTGGTTGTTCAAATGTCCGTGCTCCCCGCCTACCCGCTGCTTGAGGAAGTACGGGTAGTAACCACGCGCCAACATGTCGCGGCAGTGGTTGGACTCGATCATCAACGCATCGAGGTCCCGGTAACTGTCCATCACTCGGTCGCAATATGACCCAAGGTCGGTCAGCAGCCCAAAGCGCCGCTCGCCGTCGCTGAACACATATTGCGTGGGTTCCCGGGCATCGTGCGCCACGCTGACCACGCTGATGTCCAGGCAACCGATGCGCAATTGCTCGCCACCGGCCACAAAACCCGCCGGCTCGATGGGTTTGCGCAGGCCTTCCAGTGTTCCGCGGCTCAGGTACACCGGCAGATTGTAGCGCCGAGACAGCAAACCCACGCCATGCACGTGGTCGGCATGTTCGTGGGTCACGAGTATCGCGCTCAGTTGCGCCGGGTGCACGCCCAGGCGCAACAGGCGCTTCTCGGTTTCCCGCAGGGAGAAACCACAATCAACCAACACATACGTGCCGGCGCTGGCTACCAGCGTGCCGTTCCCCTGGCTACCGCTGCCGAGAACGGCAAAACGCATCGGATCAGCCCAGGTTGTCCTGAATCACGCCCAACACCTTGCGGGCCACATCGGCCGGCGCCACGGTGTTGATGTTCTTCTCGACGGTGACCTGGACGTTGTCGCCGACCTTGCTCAGGCGAACCTGGTAACGCTCGGCGCGGGCTTCGATTTCTTCCTTGTCCGGCTTGCTGCCGAACAGGCCACTGAAGAAGCCAGGCTTCTCGTCTTTCCTCTCGGCCTTTTCAGCGAGGTTGATGTAGTACAGGCCCAGGCTGCGGTTGATGTCTTCAACGCGCCACTCACCCTGCTCCAGCGCACGACCAACGCTCGACCAGGCACGGTCCAGGTCGGAGCCGACGTTTAGCACCGGGTTGCCGCTGCCGTCTTCGTTCAGGCTGACGCGGCTCGGCGCATCGAACTCCTTGGACGCCAGCATCGAGACCGAACCGCCCTGCTCTGCGGTACGGCTCATGCTGGCAAGCATGTCGTCCACCAGCGCAGCGTCGAGACCGGTATTGACCGAACGGTTGGTAAAGGCCACGTCGGCGGTGCTGCCGGCAGGCCGCTCGGCGCTGACCACATAGACTTCGCTGGTATTGCGCTGCACGCCCGGCTCGATACGCACCCGCACACGGGTTTCGCTGTCGGCCGCGACACCGGCGGCGCTCATGCGCTTGGCCATGCTCGCGGACAGTTCATCGGAGCGCTGCCAAGTGGTGGTGAACTCGCCGGTTTGCGGGCGCTGCTCGTCCAGGCGGAAACCGTTGTCCTGGAAGAACTGGATCGCCACAGGCCAGACTTCGGCCGGTGGATGCTGGCCCATGACCCAGCTGGAGTCGCCGCTCTTCTGCAGCGTGTAGTCGCTCGCATCGGCCACGGCCGACAGCGGCTGTGGACGTGGGACGATGTATTCGCCCTTGACGCTGTCGTCAGCTACGTTGCGCGGGATCGGCAGCAGCGGATCCAGGCGCTTGGCAACATTGACGTCTTGTGGCAGTTGCATCGGTGCAGTCTGTTGCGCCTGCAGGTAATCGCTACCACGGTCGCGGAAGTAACCTTCCGGCCCCCAGATCCATCCGCAGCCGCTGGTGCTGGAGATAATCAAGGCAAGTGCGGAAAGTCCGGCCATTCGCTTCATGCGTTGTACTTCCTCAATTAAACCAGGACGCCGGACTGGCGCATGGCCTGCCGCAGCGGTTCTTGACAGGGGGTGCTCAGCCAGGTCAGTGGCAGGCGGATGCCTTCGTGCATCAGGCCCATTTCAACCAAGGCCCACTTCACCGGAATCGGGTTGGCCTCGATGAACAGGTCCTTGTGCAACGGCATCAGTTTTTCGTTGATTGCCCGTGCAGTCTCGGCGTCGCCCTTGAGCGCGGCCTCGCACAGGTCGGCCATTTCGCGCGGGGCAACGTTGGCGGTGACGGAGATGTTGCCCTTGCCACCCAGCAGGATCAGCTCGACCGCTGTCGGATCATCGCCGGACAGCACGATGAAGTCCTTGCTCACGCCATCGAGGATGGCCTTGGCGCGCGTCATGTCGCCGGTGGCTTCCTTGATGCCGATGATGTTCGGCACGGTGGACAGGCGGATCACGGTCTCGGCCTGCATGTCGCAGGAGGTGCGGCCGGGAACGTTATAGAGGATCTGCGGGATGTCGACGGCTTCGGCAATGTGCTTGAAGTGCTGGTACAAGCCTTCCTGGGTCGGCTTGTTGTAATACGGGACGACCAGCAGGCAGGCGTCGGCACCGGCCTCCTTGGCGTTGCGGGTCAGCTCGACGGCCTCGCGGGTCGAGTTGGCGCCGGTGCCGGCGATGACGGGAATGCGACCGTTGACCTGCTTGACCACGGCACGGATGACTTCGATGTGCTCATTGACGTCGAGGGTTGCCGACTCGCCGGTGGTACCGACGGCGACAATGGCATGGGTGCCGTTCTCAAGGTGGAAGTCCACGAGTTTGCTGAGGCTGGCCCAGTCAAGATGCCCTTGTGCATCCATGGGTGTGACCAGTGCCACCATACTGCCCGCAATCATGAAACCGCTCCTGCCGGAAAAAGAGAGCGGTAATGGTACTGGCGCCAAGATGCTTGTACAAGCGAACTACCATTCCCCTTGGCGATGGTTTTCGCTACCCTTCAGGCTTTGATCGGTACCGACAAGCTCATACGCCGGTTTCCAGCCTCCGTTTTCGTCGCCGCAAGCCCCGATCCCGGGTTTGTCCCGGTGCATTCCTGCTTTCGTGGAATGCAGCGCAACTCCGGGCACAAGGCTTGAGCCGTTCGTTTTTCCGGGCCTGGCGCTGTGTCGAGCGGCAAAAGTACCGACCGCTCATCGCTTTAGGAATGCTGCATGTCCACCCCCACAGTCCGCGAACAATTCCTTGTTATCAGTGCCCTTGGCGCCAACCCCATGGAGCTGACTAACGTCCTGTGCCGCGCCAGCCATGAAAATCGCTGCGCCGTCGTGACCTCACGCCTGACCCGTCATGGCGAATGCAGTGCACTCGTGCTCGAGATCTCCGGCAGCTGGGACGCCCTGGCTCGCCTGGAAGGCAGCCTGCCGGTGCTGGCCAAGAAGCATGCCTTCACCGTCAACGTGGTGCGTAGCGCCGCGCTGGAGAACCGTCCCCAGGCCCTGCCCTACGTGGCCTACGTGAGCTCGGCCTACCGCCCGGACATCATCAACGAGCTGTGCCAGTTCTTCATGGACCATCACGTCGAGCTGGAAAACCTGACCTGCGACACCTACCAGGCTCCACAGACCGGCGGCACCATGCTCAATGCCACGTTCACCGTGACCCTGCCGGCCGGCACCCAGATCAGTTGGCTGCGCGATCAGTTCCTGGATTTCGCCGATGCGATGAACCTGGATGCCTTGATCGAACCGTGGCGCCCACAAAACCCAATGTAAGGAAACGTTCATGGCCGTTGCCGTCGACCAGCCGGTTACCGATTTCCAGGCACCCGCCACCAGCGGGCAGACCATCAGCCTCGCCGCCCTCAAGGGCAAGCAGGTGGTGATCTACTTCTACCCCAAGGACAGCACCCCGGGCTGCACCACCGAAGGCCAGGGTTTTCGCGATCAGTACGCGCAGTTCCAGGCCGCCAACACCGAAGTGTTCGGCGTCTCGCGGGACAGCCTCAAGTCCCACGAGAACTTCAAGTGCAAACAGGAGTTCCCGTTCGAGCTGATCAGTGACAAGGACGAGGCCGTCTGCCAGCTGTTCGACGTGATCAAGCTGAAAAAACTCTACGGCAAGGAATACCTGGGCGTTGATCGCAGCACCTTCCTGATCGACAAGAACGGCGTGCTGCGCCAGGAATGGCGGGGCGTGAAGGTGCCAGGGCATGTGGATGCGGTGCTGGCGGCGGCTCAGGCCCTCAACAAGGCCTGACTTTACCTTGGGCCTGTCCAGGCCCTTCGCGAGCAAGCCCGCTCCCACAGGGGTTCTGTGTTGACCAAGTCACCGCAGATCCAATGTGGGAGCGGGCTTGCTCGCGAAGGGGTCATCAGCATCACCTGATTTATCAAGCTACAACAACGGCGCCACCACCGGCTCCTTGCTCGGCCACGCATCCAGCACCGCCTTGAACAGCGTCGCCAGGGGAATCGCGAAGAACACGCCCCAGAACCCCCACAGCCCGCCAAACAGCAGCACCGCACAGATGATCGCCACCGGATGCAGGTTCACCGCCTCGGAGAACAGCAGCGGGACCAGCACGTTGCCGTCCAGCGTCTGGATGATCCCGTAGACCGCCATCAGGTAGATGAACTGATCGCTCCAGCCCCACTGGAACAGCGCAATCAAGGCCACCGGCACGGTCACCACCACGGTGCCGACATAAGGCACCACCACTGAGATGCCCACCAGCAGCGCCAGCAAGGCGGCGTAATTGAGCCCCATGGTCACGAAACCGATGTAGGTCACGCCGCCGCAGATGAAAATCTCGATGACTTTGCCGCGAATGTAATTGGCGATCTGTCGATTCATCTCCTGGGCCACGTGGGTAATCAGCGTCCGCTCACGCGGCAGGTAGCCGCGGACCCAACGGCCGATCATTTCCCGGTCCTTGAGGAAGAAAAACACCAGGATCGGCACCAGCACCAGGTAGATCATGATGTTCACCAGGAGCGGCAGACTGGACAGCGAGAATGTCAGCGCCCACTGGCCGAACTTGCCGATCTGGCCGCGCACGACTTCAATGGCTTGCAACACTTGCTCGTCGGACACCAGGTGCGGATAACGCTCGGGCAACAGCAACAGCACGGACTGCCATTTGGCAAGCATCCCCGGCAACTCGTTGAAAAGCGTCACCAACTGGTGCCAGAGCAGCGGCACGATCACGATTATGAACACCAACAACAAGCCCATGAACAGGGCGAACACCAAGCCCACCGCCACCGCACCCGGCAATCGCATGCGCTCCAGCGTCGTGACCAACCCTTGCATCAGGTACGCCAGCACCATCCCCGCCAGCACCGGCGCCAGCATGCCGCCCAGGGTGAGCACGGCGGTAAAGGCCAGGAAAAGCAGCACTGCCAGGACCACCGCTTCTTCATCGGAGAAGTAGCGCTGAATCCAGTCGCGTAACACTTTGAACATTAAAAATCCTTAAGAGACGCTGTCGGTTTTCAGGCCTTTTTCAGCCAGTAACGGTAGACGCCGTTATCGTCTTCTTCACGCAGCAGCGTATGACCGGCCAATCGGGCGAAGGTGCGAAAATCACGTTGGGAGCCCGCATCCGTGGCGATCACCTTGAGCACACTGCCGCTGGCCAGGCGATTGAGTTCCAGCTTGGCCTTGAGCAACGGCAACGGACAGTTCAGGCCGCTGGCGTCCAGTTCGGCATCGTGGGCTACAGCATCAGTCATGGGTTCACTCCGCGGCAGATCGTTGAGCGGCCTAGAATATCTGGTCCCGGGCCCGGTGTCCGGCTACAGTAGGGTCTTTGTCAACGAAGGCCTCGTGCATGACATTTCTGCGCCCCACCCTGCTGACGCTTGCTTGCCTGCTTGCCTCACCGGGCTTCGCCGACGACTTGCCGTCACTTGGCGATGCCAGTTCTGCCATCGTCTCGCCAGAGCAGGAGCACCAACTGGGCCGCGCCTGGCTGGCCCTGCTGCGCAGCCAGGTTTCACAGCTCAACGACCCGCAGCTCAAGGACTACGTCGAATCCAGCGTCTATAAACTGGTGGAAACCAGCCAGGTCAACGACCGGCGCCTGGAATTCATCCTGATCAACAGCCCGCAGCTCAACGCCTTCGCCGCGCCTGGCGGAATTGTCGGGGTCAACGGCGGCCTGTTCCTCAACGCACAGACCGAAGGCGAATACGCCTCGGTCATGGCCCACGAACTGGCGCACTTGTCACAACGCCACTTCGCCCGCGGCGTCGAGGCCCAGCAGCGCATGCAGGTGCCAATGATGGCCGCGCTGCTGGCCGGCATCGTGATCGCCGCCGCCGGTGGCGGTGACGCCGGGATCGCGGCCATCGCCGGGACCCAGGCCGCCGCTATCCAGGAACAACGGCGCTTTTCTCGCCAGAACGAACAGGAAGCCGACCGCATCGGCATTCAGAACCTGGAAAAGGCCGGCTACGATCCGCGGTCCATGCCGACCATGTTCGAACGTCTGATGCGCCAGTACCGGTTCGACGCCAAGCCCCCGGAATTCCTGCTGACTCACCCGGTGACCGAATCCCGGATCGCCGACACCCGCAACCGCGCCGAACAGGCCAAGCCGGGCGGCATCGAGGACAGTGTGCGCTATCAACTGATTCGAGCACGGGTGCAGTTGATCTATGAGCAAACCCCCGGCCTGGGCGCCAAGCGCTTCCGGGCACAGCTGGATGAGAACCCGAAGAACGACGTGGCACGCTATGGCCTGGCGATCGCGCAGATCAAGGGCGGCCAGTTGAATGAAGCACGGGAGAACCTCAAGGCGCTGCTGGCCAAATCGCCCAACGAGATCATCTACAACCTCGCCCAGGTGGACCTGGACATCACCAGCAACAAACTGGCCGACGCTCAATCGCGCGTCGACCGAATGCTGAGCCAATACCCGGGCAACTATCCGCTCAACCAGGTACGTGTCGATCTACTGCTCAAGCAGAACCGTCCCGCCGATGCCGAGAAGGCCCTGGAGAGCTTGCTCAAGACCCGTCCGGATGATCCGGACGTCTGGTACATGGTGGCCGAGACACGCGGGCTGTCAGGCAACATCATTGGCCTGCATCAGGCTCGTGCCGAGTACTTCGCACTGGTGGGCGACTACCGGCAAGCCATTCAACAATTGGACTTCGCCAAACGGCGCGCCGGTACCAATTTCCCCCTGTCGTCACGCATCGATGCCCGGCAGCGGGAACTCATGGAGCAGGAACGCATGGTCAAGGACATGATGGGCTGAGCATTTGCCAGACAATAAAAAACCGCCTCTATCGAGGCGGTTTTTTTTGAGCCGCTAACCGATCATTCGGCCAGCTTGAAGGTGATGAAGCTTGCACGCCCCTGGCGCAGGACCCGCATCGAGACCGAACGATTCTTCGGCAGCGCCTTGGCGATGTCGGTGAACTCCTTGGCCGAACCGATTGCCTGGTTGTTCAAGTGAGTGATGATGTCGCCTGGTTGCAGGCCGATCATGGCGGCAGGACCATCCTGCACTTCCTTGATCACCACCCCGCCCTGCAGCTCCAGGGTGCGCTTCTGCTCGTCGGTCAGCTCGACCACAGCCACACCCAGACGGTTGCTGCTGCGCTCCACGCCAGACTTGGGCAGCGAATCCAACTCCTTGCCCTCTTCAGGAATGGCGCCGACGGTCAATTCGACGTTCTTGCGCTTGCCTTCGCGAATCACCTCCAGATTGGCCTTGGCACCGGCCTTGAGGGCACCGACCAAATGCGGCAGGTCGGCAGACATGATGATCGGCTGACCATTCATGCTCAGGATCACGTCACCCACTTGCAGGCCGCCCTTCGCAGCCGGACCGCCTTCCTGGATCTGCGCCACCAGCGCACCGGCGGGTTTCTCCAGCCCGAACGACTCGGCCAGGTCCTTGTTCACTTCCTGGATGACCACGCCCAACCAGCCCCGGCTGACCTTGCCTTCGTTTTTCAGTTGATTGGACACGTCCATGGCAACGTCGATCGGAATCGCGAAGGACACCCCCATGAAGCCGCCCGAACGGGTATATATCTGGGAGTTGATGCCGACGACTTCACCCGCGAGGTTGAACAGCGGGCCACCGGAGTTACCCGGGTTGATCGGCACGTCGGTCTGGATGAACGGCACATAGTTTTCGTTCGGCAGGCTGCGACCGATGGCGCTGACAATACCCTGGGTCACGGTGTGGTCGAAGCCGAACGGCGAACCGATGGCCACGACCCATTGGCCGGCTTTCAGGTCCTGGGATTTGCCCAGCTTGAGCACGGGCAGATCCTTGCCTTCGATTTTCAACAGCGCCACGTCGGAACGTGGATCGGTGCCGACCAGCTTGGCCTTGAGCTCGCTGCGATCGGCCAGGCGTACCAGGATTTCGTCGGCATCGGCGATCACATGGTTATTGGTCAGGATGTAGCCGTCAGGCGAAATAATGAAACCTGAACCCAGGGATTGCGCTTCGCGCTGGCGACCACCGCCGGGCGAACGGGGTTGTTGCGGCATGCCGCGCTCGAAGAACTCACGCAGCATCGGCGGCAGGCCTTCCAGGTCCGGCATTTGCTGGTCCGATACGCGACGGTCCGGCAGTTTCTGGGTCGTGCTGATGTTCACCACGGCGGGCGAAGCCTGTTCGACCAATTGCGTAAAGTCGGGCAACTCGACCGCCACGGCAGGAACGGCCTGGCCGAGCACAAGCACGGTGGCAAGGATGGAAAGATAGGTTTTCAAGCGTGGTATCGACATACGGCTCCCGTTACGACGAGCATGGTTAAGCGATATGGAGCAAGGAATACCAGGAAAAGATACGCCGGTATTTTTGTTCCGGAAACAGACAAGGCCAGGGCCGAGCGGCTCTGACCTATAGAAAAAAAACTGAGTTTTGGCAAATGAAAATACTGACAGGAAGTGTCGGAATTTCGATCAAGCCCTGGCATTATCAGCCTCTCGCGCAATCGAACCACCCATCCAATCAAGCAGGCTATTGGGTCGCCGTGACGTCGGAGCGCATGGAAAGTGCGATCCGTTCCGCCGTACCGATAGGAATCTCACCGACCACCGTGACCATCATTTCGCCCTGGGGCGTCGTGAGCCTGCGGGAGACGGCAGCCGTCGGGCCGAGCTGAGTACGGGTATCGGTGGCGGTGGCGCCGTTCAACGGTTCCAGGAACACCGAGAAACGCGCCAAGCCATCGTCGTACATCAAGCTGCTGACTTGGACATGGGTGTCCGGGTCCTTGCGCACAGCACTGCTGGTCAGCTCGAAGCCAGGCGGAAGCCAATCCGAGTGCCAGGCGGTTTTCACCGCGACGGCCTTGCCGGAATCCTGCGCGACAGCCTTGCATTCGGCGCTGGCTTGCAGATCACCGTCTGTCGGCGCGGCGACATTCAAGCGGGTGAACTGGAAACGTTCGAGCAACTGGCCCTTGTCATTGAGCAACAGGGACTTGAGCGGCAGGCCGGTCTCTTTGTCCAGGTGCAGCTCGAAGCCATAGCGATGCTGGTCCTTGGGCGTCAACGCCACAATGACCGCTTGACGCCCGGCCACACGCGACTTGCCAATGACGGCCAGGTCATACCAATTCTTGAGTTTTTGCGGATCAAGCGTACGTGAGGTGCCGTCAGGCGTATTGCCCAGCCCCGCGATCAAGGAGCCACTGACGCATTGAGTATGCCCATCAATGCGCAGGACTTCCTGTGCCGAGCCGTCGAGTTGGAGTAACCGCTCGCGGACTTTTCCATCCTGGACGCGATGCCAGATGTTATGGGTAGAAAAACTACCGTTGCGCTCGTAAACGAAAGTGCCCTGGAAGCTCTGCTGCTGCTCGGCTTGACTCAGGCGATTCAACCAATCCTGAGCCTCATCGGCATGGGCTGGAATCGCACACCAGCCACCAAGCAGAAGCGTGAATAGAGGTATGGCGCGCAATGGTTTTCCTTATTAACGGTTTTCCAGGCTGGCTGCACGGGCGTAAGGCAGCGCGCTTTCAGTACCTTTCAGGGCAGCTTGCTGAGCATGCTGACGCAGGTAGTTTGGCAGACGCTGATCATGCCAGCCAGGTTGGCCTTGCAGAACACCGTTGACCATCGGGCCTGCGGTTTCCGAACCTTCGCTGTAACCGGCCAATACCGCTGGGCCCTTGACCTGTGGAGCCGTCAGACCTGGTTGGGTGGACTGCTGCGCCATTTGCACGCCGGCAATCTCATCCTGATTGTACAGGCGCACACCGGCCAGTACAGCCACGGTGACCGAAGCGGCTACCGCCAGGCGACCCAGGCTGCGCCATGGTCCGCGTGAAGCTTTAGCCGGTACGGCTTCGTCAGCCAATGCAGCAGAAACGGCCGCAGCGATGTCCAGGCGTGGAAGCAACAAGTCCTTGTGCATCACAGCCCGGGCGATCTGGTAACGAGCCCAGGTCTCACGGGTTTCAACATCGTCGAAGGCATTCAATACCCGACGTAACTCCAGTTCGTCCGCTTCGTTATCCATCACTGCGGACAGCGATTCCTGCAGGGCTTCACGACTCATGGCGTTCCTCTCTTGGCTGTCGCCGCTGTCTCTAGTTTTCCTGCAACAACGGTTGCAGGGCTTTATCAATGGCCTCCCGAGCGCGGAAAATCCGGGAGCGCACGGTGCCCACAGGACATTGCATGACGCTCGCAATGTCTTCGTAACTCAGACCGTCGAATTCACGTAAAGTTAAAGCCGTACGCAAATCTTCGGGCAATTGCTGGATGGTTCGATGGACAGTGCCTTCAATCTCATCCCGCAGCAACGCGCGTTCTGGTGACTCGAGATCCTTGAGGCCATGATCGCCATCATAGAACTCGGCATCTTCAGAACTTACATCGCTATCCGGCGGCCGGCGGCCGCGTGAAACCAGATAGTTTTTCGCCGTGTTGATGGCGATGCGGTAAAGCCACGTGTAAAACGCGCTGTCCCCGCGAAAATTACCAAGTGCGCGGTAGGCCTTGATGAAGGCTTCCTGAGCGACATCCTGCGCTTCATGGGTGTCGTGCACGAAACGCACGATCAACCCGAGAATTTTGTGCTGGTATTTCAGCACTAGCAGATCGAAAGCTCGCTTGTCGCCGCGTTGGACGCGCTCGACCAGCTGCTGATCCTCTTCCTGGGTTAGCATGAACACTCCTCGATAAGCTCGAAGGAGGCTTGCATTACTAATTGACCGGGCTTGCAACCATAGACTCGGGCTTTTCGCAAAAGTTCTCCCCCTTCCAAGCAAGTTTCCGGCGCGCTCTGATCTCGGCACGCACGAAAAACGCAGCAGGAGATTCCCCGGCTGCGCGAATAATCTGTCACCGGGCCTGACGGCAGAGACTCCAATCGAAATCTTGCACCAACCCGACGCTGCTCCCTTTTGCAGACAACCGTCTATTGAACGTAGGCGCTTGGCAAAAGTTCCCTCTATTTATTGCGTTGTCCACTCAATATCAGCCAACCGTGACGAGATAAACAACGTTCGTCCTCGAAACGGTGGCCTTATCGACTTTGTACCAAAACCGGCGATCCGACGAAGCGTGTCGCTTTTCTGTCACGCTGGTTTCACATTGCCATGAATGCCCGGCTATTGTGCCGATCCCCCCCTCTATATACTAGTGGGCTGCGTGGCTGCCTGACCTGCTGAAGCGGTGTCTTGCGCCAACCCCGACCCGGGTCGCCTTGAGCGGAAACCATTCGAATGAGCCAACAATTTCAACACGATGTTCTGGTAATCGGCAGCGGAGCCGCTGGATTGAGCCTTGCACTGACCTTGCCTGGGCATTTGCGCATTGCAGTGCTGAGCAAGGGTGACCTGGCCAACGGTTCGACCTTCTGGGCCCAGGGCGGCGTCGCAGCCGTGCTGGACGATACCGACACCATTGAATCCCATGTCAACGACACCCTCAACGCCGGCGGTGGCCTTTGCAATCCCCAAGCGGTGCGTTTCACCGTGGAACACAGCCGGGAAGCGATCCAGTGGCTGATCGACCAGGGCGTGCCGTTTACCCGTGACGAACAATCGGGGACCGAAGACGGCGGTTTCGAGTTTCACCTGACGCGCGAAGGCGGTCACAGCCATCGGCGCATTATCCACGCGGCCGACGCCACTGGCGCAGCGATCTTCAAGACCCTGCTCGCCCAGGCGCGACAACGGCCAAACATCGAATTGCTGGAACAGCGCGTCGCGGTCGACCTGATCACCGAAAAACGCCTGGGCCTGGACGGTGATCGCTGCCTCGGTGCCTACGTGCTCAATCGCGGCACTGGCGAAGTCGACACCTACGGCGCGCGCTTCGTCATCCTGGCGTCTGGCGGCGCAGCGAAAGTCTACCTTTATACCAGCAACCCCGACGGTGCCTGCGGCGATGGCATCGCCATGGCCTGGCGTTCGGGTTGCCGGGTGGCGAACCTGGAGTTCAACCAGTTCCACCCGACCTGCCTCTATCACCCACTGGCCAAGAGCTTCCTGGTGACCGAAGCCCTGCGTGGCGAAGGGGCCCTCTTGAAGCTCCCCAACGGCGAACGCTTCATGCAGCGCTTCGATCCGCGCGCCGAACTGGCCCCGCGGGACATCGTCGCCCGGGCCATCGACCATGAAATGAAGCGCCTGGGTATCGATTGCGTTTACCTGGACATCAGCCACAAGCCCGAAGCGTTCATCAAGAGCCACTTCCCGACGGTGTACGAACGCTGCCTGGAGTTTTCCATCGACATCACCAAGCAACCGATCCCGGTGGTGCCAGCCGCGCACTACACCTGCGGTGGCGTGATGGTCGACCAACAGGGCCGCACCGACGTACCCGGGCTGTATGCCATTGGCGAAACCAGCTTCACCGGCCTGCACGGCGCCAACCGCATGGCCAGCAACTCGCTGCTGGAATGTTTCGTCTACGCCCGCTCGGCGGCGGCAGACATCCTGGCGCAATTGCCGCAGATCGCCATTCCTGCCGCCCTGCCCTCGTGGGACGCCAGCCAGGTCACCGACTCGGACGAAGATGTGATCATCGCCCACAACTGGGACGAACTGCGGCGATTCATGTGGGACTATGTGGGCATCGTGCGCACCAACAAGCGCCTGCAACGGGCCCAACATCGGGTGCGCTTGCTGCTGGATGAAATCGACGAGTTCTACAGCAACTATAAAGTCAGTCGCGACCTGATCGAGCTGCGCAACCTGGCCCAGGTGGCCGAACTGATGATTCGCTCGGCCATGGCGCGCAAGGAAAGCCGGGGGCTGCATTACACCTTGGACTACCCGGACCTGCTGCCCGAGGCACTGGACACTATCCTGGTGCCGCCCACCTACGCCGACTGAACCTGAGCCGCACCCGCAGGCGCCGATGAATATCCGGCGCCAGCGCGTCGCGCGGCACGCACAGCGAGCGGACCCGCCACTCACCCTGCAAGCGAAAACGCAGCACGATGATCATCGGCAGCGCCAAGCTATCGGGGCGCAGCTGCACAGGCCGCCACCCATCGGCCCGGCTCCAGAGTTGCCAGCCAGCGTTATTACGACGCAACCCGCAGAAAGCCCGACGATGGGTCAGCACTACATATCGGGGGATCACCCAGGCGCCATGGGCCAGGCACAATACAACGCCAAGCGCCACGACCCAGGAGGGGGCGGACAACAGGAACAATGCCCCCAGGGCAAACACCTGGGCCAGCAGATAGGCCGCCAGCAGTTGCCCGGAGGCCTGCCAGCGGCATTCGAAGCGATTACTTGGGCTGGACACGGTCCAGGATCATCCGGACCATGCGCTGCAGCTCAGGGTCTTCGGATTCGCTGCGCTCCATGAACCAGCCAAACATGTCCTGATCCTCGCATTCGAGCAGGCGGACATAGCACGCACGGTCGACTTCATTGAGATGGGGATAAACCTCTTTGACGAATGGCACCAGCAACACGTCCAGCTCAAGCATGCCGCGGCGGCTGTGCCAGTAGAGGCGATTCAGTTCTACATCTTCGACCATGGAGCGCTCCTCAAATAGAGCGCAAGTATACAGGCCCCGCTGCCGCGCAACAGACAGCTTTGGTCGGGCACCACCGATCCTTTGTGAACTACCCATTTCAAGGGCGTCCCCTTATGATGTCTGCCAGACTTTTTATCCTGCGATGACCCATGGCTGATTCCGCTTTTTTCTGCACCCTGTCCCACGAAGGCGTTCTCGCGGTCCGCGGCGTGGATGCCGGCAAATTCCTGCAAGGCCAATTGACCTGCAACCTCGACTACCTGAGCGACAGCCGGGCCAGCCTCGGCGCCCGCTGCACCCAGAAAGGCCGGATGCAATCGAGCTTCCGCATCCTGCTCCAAGGCGACGGCGTGTTGATGGCCATGGCCACCGAACTGCTCGAACCGCAACTGGCCGACCTGAAAAAATATGCCGTGTTCTCCAAATCCAAGCTCACCGACGAAAGCGCGGCCTGGGTTCGCTTCGGCCTGGAAAACGCCGACAAGGCGCTGGCCGGCCTGGGCCTCGAACTACCGAGCGACACCGACAGCGTGGCACGCCATGACGCCTTGATCGCCATCCGCGTATCTCCCGGCCGCGCTGAACTGTGGGTCCCCGCCGAACAGTCACAGACATTGCAAACCCGCCTGGGCGCAGAACTGACCGAGGCGGACCTCAACCCCTGGCTGCTGGGCCAGATTCGCGCCGGGATCGGCCAGGTCATGCCGGCCACCCGCGAACTGTTCATCCCACAGATGCTCAACCTGCAAGCCGTCGGCGGCGTCAGTTTCAAGAAAGGCTGCTACACCGGCCAGGAAATCGTCGCCCGCATGCAATACCTGGGCAAGCTCAAGCGACGCCTGTATCGCCTGCAGCTGGACGCCAGCGAACTGCCAGAACCCGGCACAGCGCTGTTCTCCCCCACTCACGGCAGTTCCATCGGCGAAGTGGTGATTGCCGCTCGATCCGAGCGATACATTGAACTGCTAGCGGTCTTGCAGGCCGAAGCAGCAGTAGAGGGCGACATTCACCTCGGTGCTTTGGAAGGCCCAGCGTTGCAGTTGCTTGACCTGCCTTACGAACTGGACCGCGACCGCGAAATCCAGCGTTGATCGCAGCATTTGTCGCAACACCCTAGAGAACCGAAATGAGCGATTTGGCGGATAAGGTCCAACGGGATTTGGTGCAGGCCATCGATAACGATGACTTGGTTCTGCCAACATTACCGGAAGTGGCCCTGCAGATTCGCCGGGCCGCCGAAGACCCGGAAATCAGCGTCAGCAACCTGAGCAAAGTGATCGGTCGCGATACGGCCCTCTCGGCACGCCTGATAAAAGTGGTCAACAGCCCGTTGTTGCGCGCCACCCAGGAAGTCACCGACTTGCACACGGCCATCACCCGACTGGGCGTCAACTACAGCAGCAACCTGGCCATCGGCCTGGTCATGGAGCAGATTTTCCACGCCCGCTCCGAGGTGGTGGAATTGAAGATGCGCGAAGTCTGGCGCAAGAGCCTGGAGATCGCCGGCGTCAGCTATGCACTGTGTCGCGGTTATACCCAACTCAAGCCCGACCAGGCCGCGCTGGGTGGGCTGGTGCACCAGATCGGCGTGCTGCCGATCCTGACCTATGCACAAGACAACAATGAACTGCTGTCGGACCCGGTCAGCCTCAACCATGTCATCGAAACGATTCACCCGGTGCTGGGGGACAAATTACTCAGTGTCTGGGAGTTTCCGGAGCGATTGGTGAAACTGCCAGGGCTGTATCTGGATTTCACCCGGGACTCCACGCAAATCGATTATGTCGACCTGGTGCAGGTCGCAGCGCTGTATTGCTACAAGGACACCGATCATCCCCTGAGCAAGATTGACGTGTTTGGGGTTCCGGCCTTCAAGAAACTGGGCATCGACCCGGAGAACAAGGCCCGGTGTGCGGATATCGAAGAAGCGCGGTCGATGTTCTATTAACAACCAATGAATTTGAGCCAGGCACTCAACCTGTGGCGAGGGGATTTATCCCCGCTGAGCTGCGAAGCAGCCCCCGGATTTATCTGTCACCGCGGTATCTCAGCCGAGTCGTAGGGGGCCGCTTCGCGACCCAGCGGGGATAAATCCCCTCGCCACAAAAGAGCCAGCTCTGGATCAGTCTGCGCCTGGGATAAAACTCACCCGCACCTTCAACCCGTGCTCCTGCCCGTCGTGCAAGGTGATCTGCGCCAAGTGCGCACGGCAGATTTCACCGACGATCGCCAATCCCAGCCCCGAACCGGCCACTTGCTGGTTGCGTCGATAGAAGCGCTCGAACACCCGGTCCCGTTCGTGCAGTGGAATGCCTGGGCCATCGTCCTCGACTTCCAGCACGGCCGGCGCAGAAACCCGCAGGATCACATTGCCGCCCGATGGGGTATGGGCCAGGGCGTTGTCCACCAGGTTGCTCAATAACTCGTTCAACAAGGTCGGCTCGCCCCGCAGCCATACCGGCTCGTCGGCTTCCAGGGCCAGTGCCACCCCCCGGGCATGGGCCAGTGGAGCCATGGCCATGCCCAACTCACGGGCCAACTGAGTGAGATCAAGCAGTTGCGCACCGCCCTCGGCAATGGCCCGGGCGCCGTTTTCCACACGCGCCAAGGACAGCAGTTGGTTGGCCAGGTGGGTTAGCCGGTCAGTGCCCTGGGCCGCCGCTTCCAAGGTTTCACGCCAGGTCGCCGGTTCACTGGCACGCAAGCCCAGCTCAAGACGCGCCTTGAGCGCGGCCAAGGGCGTGCGCAGCTCATGGGCGGCATCGGCGATGAACTGCGCCTGACGCTCGAACTGCCAGCGCAGACGCTCGGTGAAATGGTTGAGGGCCCGCACCAGCGGCCATAATTCGTGCTGCACTTCCACCAGCGGCAACGGCCGCAGATCATCCGGCTGGCGTTCCTCCACCGCCGTGCGCAGGCGCTCCAACGGGCGCAATGCCGCGCTGACCGCAAACCACACCAACAACAGCGCGCCCACGGCCAGCATGCCCAGGCGCAACAGCGTGTCGGCCATCAACCCGCGGGCCATCCTGACCCGCGCCTCTTCAGTCTCCGCCACGCGTATTTCCGCCATGCCGTTCATGTTCGGCTCGCTCACGGCCTTGAGCAGGCTCACCACCCGCACGTCCTGGCCCTGATAGCGAGCGTTGTAAAAGCGCGCCAGGGCTGGGTAATCGTCCGTGCGGGGCGTCCCGGGCGGCGGGCCGGGGAGGTTTTCGTAGCCGGAAATCAGCTTCTTGTTGATGTCATTGACCTGGTAATAAATGCGTCCGGCGCTGTCGTAGGCGAAAGTGTCCAGGGCCACGTAGGGCACATCTGCGCTGAGGCTGCCGTCACGCGCCGAAAGGCCCGCGGCGATGGTCCGGGCCGAGGCCAGCAGGGTTCGATCGTAGGCAGTGTCGGCAGCCTCGCGACCATTCCAGTAGGCGCTCAAGCCGCTGGCGAGCATCAGTACCACCAGCAGCAATGCGAGGTTGCGAAGCAGCCGCCAGCGCAGGCTGTCGGGCTTATGCATTGCGATTTTCCAGCAGGTAGCCCAGGCCGCGGAACGTCACGATCGCCACCGCGTGACCATCGAGTTTCTTGCGCAAGCGATGGACATAGATTTCGATGGCGTCGGGGCTGGCCTCTTCGTCCAGGCCGAACACCTGGGCCGCCAGTTGCTCCTTGCTCATCACCCGCCCCGGCCGGGCGATCAACGCCTCCAGCACGGCTTGCTCACGGGACGTCAGGGTCAACAGTTCATCGTCAAGGGTGAAGCGGCGGGTATCCAGGTCATAGACCAGTCCGCCACAGCGCTGCTGGCGTTCGCCGCCCAGCACGCTACGGCGCAACAGTGCCTTGACCCGGGCCTCCAGTTCAGTGAGCTCGAATGGCTTGGCCAGGTAATCGTCGGCACCGAGGTTCAGGCCATGGACGCGGTCCTTGACGTCGCTGCGGGCGGTCAACATCAGTACCGGCAAAGTCTTGCCACGGGCCCGCAAACGCGCCAGCACCTCGAAACCGTCCATGCGCGGCAGCCCGACATCAAGCACCGCCACGGCGTATTCCTCGCTGCTCAAGGCCAGGTCGGCCGCGACACCGTCGTGCAGCACGTCCACAGTCAAACCCGTGCTCTTGAGCGCCTGGGCAACGCTTTCGGCGAGCTGCAAATGGTCTTCGACGAGCAGGACACGCATGGGTTATTCCTCGGTTCAGGGATGGCCGACGCCATTCTTTGGCGCGGAGTTTACAGCCGCATCCGCCACTGTGAAGCCAAAAAACACGCTGAAAGCTTTTGAAAGGTTAGCGAAAGGTTGGGCCATTAGAGTGCCTTTACGGGATAGTTTCGACTGACCGCCGCGACGCCTGATCGCGAATGAAAAATGCCACGAAGCGTTTTCATCCTGAATAAGAAAAATAAAAGCGGAGTATTCACCATGCTGTCCATGCAGCTCCAGGCCCCAGCGCCTGCTCGCCCTCCTCGCTTCAACCAGACCGCCTTGGGCGATGTCGCCCTGTATTCAATCCCGGAAACGACCTGCGCGCGCCATCAGCGATGACTTGGGCGGGATCCGTCAACGACAAATTTTCACCACACACAACAACAATCCTGTGGAGACAACAATGAACCTATCACTGCGTAAAGTAGCCCTGGCCGCCGGATGCCTGATGTTCGCCGGGCAGTTGCTCGCCGCTGATCCAGCCAAAGAGCCCAAGCGTCCCGAGTGCATCGCCCCGGCGGCACCGGGCGGCGGTTTCGACCTGACATGCAAACTGGCGCAAAGCGCGCTGGTCAACGAGAAACTGCTGACCAAACCCATGCGGGTGACCTACATGCCCGGCGGTGTCGGCGCGGTGGCCTACAACGCAGTGGTCGCCCAGCGTCCGGCCGACGCCGGTACGCTGGTGGCCTGGTCCAGCGGTTCGCTGTTGAACCTGGCGCAAGGCAAGTTCGGTCGTTTCGATGAAAACGCCGTGCGCTGGCTGGCGGCCGTTGGTACCAGCTACGGTGCCATCGCGGTGAAGAGCGATTCGCCCTACAAGAACCTCGACGACCTGGTAAAGGCCCTGAAGAAAGATCCAGGCTCGGTGGTGATCGGCTCCGGCGGTACCGTCGGCAGCCAGGACTGGATGCAAACCGCCCTGATCGCCAAGGCCGCCGGTATCGACCCGCGCAAACTGCGCTACGTAGCCCTCGAAGGCGGCGGTGAAATCGCCACTGCCCTGCTCGGTGGCCATATCCAGGTGGGCAGTACCGACATCTCCGACTCCATGCCGCACATCATGAGCGGCGACATGCGCCTGCTGGCCGTGTTCGCCGAGAAGCGCCTGGAGCAACCGGAAATGAAGGACATCCCGACCGCTCGCGAGCAAGGCTACGACATCCTCTGGCCGGTGGTGCGTGGCTTCTACCTCGGGCCAAAGGTCAGCGACGAAGACTACGCCTGGTGGAAAAACGCTTTCGACAAACTGCTGGCTTCCGAAGAGTTCGCCAAGCTGCGTGACCAGCGCGAGCTGTTCCCGTTTGCCATGACCGGCCCGGAACTGGACACCTACGTGAAGAAGCAAGTGGCTGATTACAAGGTGCTGGCCAAAGAGTTCGGCCTGATTCAGTAATCGTCTCTGTTCTCGCGGCGGCGCTGGCCCTGCCGGCGCCGCCCAGGAGTTAGTCATGCTCACCATCCAACGTATTTTTGCCGCGGTGTTGCTACTGGTCTGTATCGGCCTGGCGCTGATGGCTTGGCCCTATCAAGCCGCCTTTTCCTACGAACCGGTCGGTCCCCGCGCCTTTCCCTTGCTGATGATCGGGCTGATGGGGCTGGCATTGCTGTACATGCTGTTTCGCCCGACGCCCATCGTGCACAGCGATGACGATCCGCAACTGGACCGCGAAACCCTGCAGAAAATCGGCATCTGCGTGGCATTGCTGCTGGTATTCGCCGGGACCTTCGAACCCCTGGGCTTCATCCTTGCCAGCATCCTGACCGGTGTGCCGATGGCGCGCCTTTACGGCGGTCGTTGGGTGCCGAGCGTGGTGATCATCAGCCTGATGGCCATCGGTCTTTATCTGTTGTTCGACAAGCTGATGGACGTGCCGCTGCCCCTGGGCCTGCTCGACGTCCTGGAGAATTGATATGGATACCCTGAATTATCTCGGCCAGGGTTTTGGCGTTGCACTGACCCCCTACAACCTGGTCACGGCATTGACCGGCACCCTGATCGGCACCGTGGTCGGCCTGCTGCCGGGCCTGGGCCCGATCAACGGCGTGGCGCTGCTGATCCCGATTGCCTTTGCCCTGGGGCTGCCGCCGGAATCGGCGCTGATCCTGCTGGCCGCGGTGTACTTGGGTTGCGAGTACGGCGGACGTATCAGCTCGATCCTGCTCAACATCCCCGGTGAAGCCTCTACCGTGATGACCACCCTCGACGGCTACCCGATGGCCCGCCAGGGCCTGGCCGGCGTAGCGTTGTCGCTGTCGGCGTGGAGTTCGTTCATCGGCGCGTTCATCGCCACCTGCGGCATGGTGTTGTTCGCACCGCTGTTGGCCAAATGGGCGATCGCCTTCGGGCCGGCGGAATATTTCGTCCTGATGGTGTTCGCCATTGTCTGCCTCGGCGGCATGGCCGGCGACCGGCCGCTCAAGACGTTTATCGCGGCGCTGATCGGCTTGTTCCTGTCTTGCGTCGGGATCGATGCCAACAGCGGCGTGTACCGCTTCACCGGTGACAACATCCACCTGACCGACGGCATCCAGTTCGTCGTGCTGGTCCTGGGCCTGTTCTCCATCAGCGAAATCCTGTTGCTGCTGGAAAAAACCCATCGCGGCCAGGAAGCGGTAAAGGCCACCGGGCGGATGATGTTCAACTTCAAGGAAGCGGCGTCGGTCTTCACCGTGAACCTGCGCTGCGGCGTGCTCGGTTTCATCATGGGCGTGCTGCCGGGTGCTGGTGCGACGCTGGCCAGTGCCGTGGCCTACATGACTGAAAAACGCATTGCCGGCACGAGCGGCACGTTCGGCCAGGGTGACAAGCGCGGCCTCGCCGCCCCGGAAACCGCCATCGGCGGCGCGGCCTGCGGTGCGCTGGTGCCGATGCTGACCCTCGGCGTTCCCGGCTCGGGCACCACTGCGGTGATGATCGGCGCCCTGTCGCTGTACAACATCACCCCTGGCCCGCTGCTGTTCCAGCAACAGCCGGACATCGTCTGGGGCCTGATCGCGTCGTTGTTCGTCGCCAACGTCATGCTGGTGGTCCTCAACATCCCGATGATCCGCGTCTTCACCCGCATCCTGGCCGTGCCGAACTGGGCATTGGTACCGGTCATCGCGATCATCACCGGCATCGGTGTCTATGCGGTGCATGCCACCACGTTCGACCTGTTCCTGATGATCGGCATCGGTATCTTCGGTTACATCCTGCGCAAGTTGGAATTCCCGCTGTCGCCGGTGCTGCTGGGCTTCATCCTCGGTGGCCTGATGGAGCAGAACCTGCGCCGTGCGCTGTCGATTTCCAATGGTGCACTGGAAATCCTCTGGTCGAGCCCGATCACCCTCGGTTGCTGGATCCTGACGGTGATCATGCTGTTGATGCCAGTGGTGCGGATCTGGCGTCGCCGCAGTGCGCAACGTCGCGCCCTGGCCAATGTCTGAGGCAACCTTCAGACAGTGGTGGGGAACACCGCTGGTCGGCCTCGCCGGCGGTTACCTGGCCAGCCTGATCGGCTGGCCTTTGCCCTGGATGGTCGGCTCGTTGCTGGCGATCATCCTGGTGCGCTGTCTCACGCCGTGGCAATTGATGGAAATCCCCGGCGGCCGTAAATGCGGCCAATGGGTAGTGGGCATCGGCATCGGCCTGCACTTCACCCCCGTGGTGATGGAGCAGGTACTGAGCCACTTCGGCCTGATCTTCTTCGGCGCGCTGATCACCAGCGTGTCCAGTGTGGTGAGTGTCTGGCTGATGCGTCGCACCGGCGAGGACCGCGCCACCGCGTTCTTCTCGAGCATGCCGGGCGGTTCCGGCGAAATGGTCAACCTCGGCGCCCGCAACGGTGCGGACCTCAGTCGTGTTGCGGCGGGCCAGAGCCTGCGGGTGCTGGTGGTGGTGCTGTGCGTACCGGCCGCCTTCAAGTACCTGTTGGGCGAAGGCGCGCCGGTGCAACACGCCACGACGGTGGACTGGCTGTGGCTGGCACTCCTGTTTCCGGCTGGTGCCCTGCTCGCCTGGGTCTGGGGGCGCTTGCGCCAACCCAATCCCTGGCTGTTCGGGCCATTGCTGGTCAGTGCGGCGGTAAGCGTCGGTTGGGACCTGCACATCGGCCTGCCCAACGGCGCCAGCCAAGTCGGCCAGTGGTTGATCGGCAGCGGATTGGGTTGTCATTTCAACCGGCAGTTCTTTCGTCGGGCGCCATCGTTCATGGGCCGCACCTTGGTGGGTACGGTGTTGACGATGCTGATCGCCACCCTGGCGGCCTTGGGCCTGAGCACCTTGACCCACCTGGACCTGCGCTCACTGACCCTCGGCATGATGCCCGGCGGTATCGCGGAAATGAGCCTGACGGCCGAGACGTTGCAACTGTCGGTGCCATTGGTGACGGCGTTGCAGGTGATGCGATTGCTGTTCGTGCTGTTTCTGGCGGAGCCGTTGTTCAGGTACTGGAACCGGTAGGAGCTGCCGAAGGCTGCGATCTTTTGATCTTTATCTTTCGCTTGGGATTCAACAGGCAGTGAAAAGATCGCAGGCTTCGCCAGCGCCTACAGCGGCGGCAACCGCCAATCGATAGGCGCCTCGCCATGTTGCTCGAGGAACTTGTTGGTCCGACTGAAATGCCCGCACCCCAAAAAACCACGATAAGCCGACAACGGCGACGGGTGGACCGAGGTCAGCACCAAATGCTTGGTGGCGTCGATCAGCTTCTGTTTGCTCTGGGCATGGGCGCCCCACAGCAGGAAGACCAGGTTCGGCTGGTGTTCGCTGACCACTTCGATGACCCGGTCGGTGAAATGCTGCCAGCCCTTGCCTGCGTGGGCATTGGCGTTGGCACGCTCCACGGTCATGGTGGTGTTGAGCAGCAACACGCCTTGGTCGGCCCAGCTTTGCAGATAGCCATGGTTGGGAATATCGATGTTCAGGTCGCGCTTCAATTCCTTGTAGATGTTCACCAGCGACGGCGGCGCTGGCACACCCGGTTGTACCGAAAAGCACAAGCCATGGGCCTGGCCCGGGCCGTGGTACGGGTCCTGGCCGAGGATCACCACCTTGACCTTATCCAGCGGCGTGGAATTGAGGGCATTGAAAATCAGCGGTGCCGGTGGGTAAATCTCCTTGCCGGCGGCGTATTCACTGCGCAGGAATTCGCGCAACTCTGCCATGTAGGGCTGGTCGAACTCGGCACGCAGTGCCTGCTTCCAGCTCGGTTCGAGTTTGATACGGTCGTCGGCAGTCATGGTTGCATCCGGTAAAAACAATGGGCGCACCCTAGGAAAGGCTACATGGCTTGTCAATTGATCTGACACAGAACCGGCACTTTCCCACGCAGCGGTCATACTGATTATTCAAATTTCTGATCGAGGTCACGATGAATCTGCACTTCGAAGAGCTCACCGGCATCGACGGTGCCCGTATCGGCATCGCCACCCTGGACGCCGAAAAATCCCTGAATGCCCTGTCCCTGCCGATGATCAACGCCTTGCGTGATCGTCTCGATGCCTGGGCCCGGGAGCCGCAGGTCGTCTGTGTCTTATTGCGCGGCAATGGCGCCAAGGCATTTTGCGCCGGCGGTGAAGTGCGCAGCCTGGTGGAGGCCTGCCGTGCCCATCCCGGCGAAGTGCCACCGCTGGCTGCACAATTCTTCGCGGCGGAATACCGCTTGGACTTCAACCTGCACACCTACCCCAAACCCCTGCTGTGTTGGGGCCACGGCTATGTACTGGGCGGCGGCATGGGGCTGTTGCAAGGCGCCAGTACCCGCATCGTCACACCAAGCAGTCGCCTGGCAATGCCAGAGATCAGCATCGGCCTGTACCCGGATGTCGGCGCCAGCTGGTTCCTGTCGCGCCTGCCCGGCAAGCTCGGCCTGTTTCTCGGCCTGACCGGCGCCCACATGAATGCCCGGGACGCCATTGACCTGGGCCTGGCCGACCGCTTTTTGCTGGATGAACAACAGGACGACCTGATCGAAGGCCTGCTGCAACTCAATTGGCAGGAACAGACCGAGATGCAGCTCAACAGCCTGCTCAAGGCCCTGCAGCAGGAAGCGGTCGGCCAGATGCCCGAAGCCCAATGGCTGCCACGTCGACAGAAAATCGATGAATGGCTGGATGTCAGCGATGTGCGCTGCGCCTGGAAAGCCCTCAGCCTGCTGGTGGACAACCCGGATCCGTTGATCGCCCGGGCGGCCAAGACCATGACCGAAGGCTCGCCGCTGACCGCTTACCTGGTCTGGGAACAGATCGCCCGGGCCCGGCATTTGTCCTTGGCCGGCGTGTTCAGGATGGAATACACCCTGAGCCTCAACTGCTGCCGCCATCCGGAATTCAGTGAAGGCGTGCGCGCGCGGCTGATCGACAAGGACCACAAACCCCATTGGCACTGGCCGGACATCAACCATGTGCCCGAAGCGACGGTCGAGGCGCATTTTCACAAAGCATGGGAGGGGCGGCATCCATTGGCGGACTTGTCCAATGAGTAACGCCCCTGGCGTGACATTCTGTGAGAGTGACATCTGTGGGATGTGACATCTGTGGGAGCAAAGCTTGCTCGCGATAGCGGTCTGTCACTCACAGGGAAGCCGTCTGCTCCCCTCTCATCGCGAGCAAGCTTTGCTCCCACAGTGTTATCCCATCGGGTTTATTGCAGGCACAAAAAAAGCGGCGCTCAATGCGCCGCTTTTTTCTGCCCTGGTATCAGCGGTGGCTGTTGCGTCCATCGCGATCGCCACGTCCACGATCGCGATCGCCGCGTCCCCAATGATCACGTCCGCCTCGACCACGCCGGTCATCATTCCAGCCGCCCCGGTTATGGCCGTCCCAGCCACCCCGATTCGGATAAGACCGGTACGCTGCTCGCGGTGGCGAGTAGTAGCGTGGGCCTTGTTGGTAGTAACGCGGTGCCGAGTAATAGCGCGGCGCCGGTTGGTAATACCGCGGAGCGTAATAGCCACGCGGTGCCGAATAGTAACTCCCGCCACCGCTGTAATAGACCGGCGCCGGTGAGGTGTAGACCTCGGAACGGTAGTAGCTCGAGTCTGCGTCGTAATAAGGCACGCATGCCGAAAGAGTCAAACCGAGAAACGCAATGAGCAGCAGTCGTCGATACATGGCGGCCTCCTGGACCGCGAATGGGCCACATCAGCGACGCTGATGGGCGGCAGTCAACGTTGTGTGACTGACAACTACTCAGACAGCGAAATCGGAATCTGGTGCGATGGGGCAATAACTAGAAACATGTCGCTCGTCGCCCTCTTCCGGTGCGCGACGGCACCACAAGCAAGCACAAATCGGCTCACCGCTCATCCCTCCCCAACACTGACCCTCTCTGGTCCGGGCCTTTGCCCGAATTGGCACGGCTCTCGCTTTAACAAATTCCGTGCAGGAGTCATCACAGGTTCGCGGCACCACAATTTGCAATGGCTGACTAGGGTTCCGGCTCGCTTCTGGCGAGTGGCTGGTCCGAGAGTTGGCGACCTCCAGTTGAGGTTACACGGCGGGACAAAAGCCCGGGAGACAAGCCACCGTTCGCGGTGCCGCGTTGCTCCTGTCCGCCCTTGATCAACTGGAGAACCACCATGCTCAAGCTTCGTCTGTCCGCCCTGCTCCTCGCCGCCCTCTCGGCCCTCGCGAGCCTCTCGTCCGTCGCCGCGCAAAAAGACCACTTCAGCGTCTGCTGGACCATTTACGCCGGCTGGATGCCCTGGGAATACGCCGGTAGCCAAGGCATCGTCGATAAATGGGCGAAAAAATACGGCATCAAGATCGATGTCGTGCAGCTCAACGATTACGTCGAATCCATCAACCAGTACACCGCCGGTCAGTTCGACGGCTGCACCATGACCAACATGGACGCCCTGACCATTCCCGCTGCCGGTGGCGTGGACAGCACCGCGCTGATCGTCAGCGATTTCTCCAACGGCAACGACGGCATCGTCCTCAAGGGCGAGGGCAAGCAAGTGGCCGACCTCAAGGGCATGGACGTCAACCTGGTGGAACTGTCGGTGTCCCATTATCTGCTGGCCCGCGCCCTCGATTCGGTTGGCCTTGCCGAGAAAGACCTGAAAGTCGTCAACACCTCCGACGCCGACATCTCCGCCGCCTTCAACACCGACCAGGTCAAGGCCGTCACCACCTGGAACCCGATGCTCTCGGACATCAAGGCCCAGCCAGGCGTGAGCGAAGTGTTCAATTCCAGCCAGGTTCCCGGCGAAATCATGGACATGATGGTGGTCAACACCCAGACCCTCCAGGACAACCCAGCCTTGGGCAAAGCGTTGACCGGCGCCTGGTTTGAGGTGGTGGCCCTGATGAACGCAAAAAACGCGAGCAGCAAGGCAGCGCTGGAGCACATGGCCAAAGCGTCGGGCACCGACCTCAAAGGTTTCCAGGCACAACTGGACACCACCAAGCTGTTCGCCACGCCCAAGGAAGCCCTGAGTTTCGCCACCAGTGAACAACTGCCCGCCACCATGGGCAAGGTGGCCGAGTTCTCGTTCCAGCACGGCTTGCTGGGCGAAGGCGCCAAGAGCACCGACGCGGTCGGCATGACGTTCGCCAATGGCGTGACCCGCGGCGACAAGGCCAACCTCAAGCTGCGCTTTGACCCGACCTACGTACAGCTGGCCGCCGACGCCAAGCTGTAAACCGGAGGACCTGGCATGCGCCTGATCAACCGCTACCCGGATCGTCCCAGCCGCTTGTTGCTGGTGATCCTGCCATTCGCGCTGGTGTTGTTCGCCTACTTCATGGGCTCGGCCGAACGGTTGACGGACAACCCCAACGACAAACTGCTGCCCAGTGCCGTGCAGATGGCCGATGCGGTGAAACGCCTGGCCTTCACCGCCGACGCCCGCAGTGGCGATTACTTGCTCTGGCAAGACACCGCCTCGAGCCTGCGTCGGTTGGCCATCGGCCTGGGCATCAGCGCCCTGGCCGGGCTGTGCCTGGGCATAGCCGCCGGTACGTTGCCGCTGTTTGGCGCACCGCTGTCGCCGTTGCTCACCGTAGTGTCGATGGTGCCGCCGCTGGCCATCCTGCCGATCCTGTTCATCGTCTTCGGCCTGGGAGAACTGTCGAAAGTGATGCTGATTGTGATTGGCATCACCCCGTGCCTGGCCCGCGACCTGGAACAGCGCGCCCGGGAGATTCCGCCCGAGCAGCTGATCAAGGCCCAGACCCTCGGCGCTTCGACCTGGACCCTGCTGCTGCGGGTGGTGCTGCCGCAACTGCTGCCGCGCCTGTTGATTTCCCTGCGGCTGATGCTGGGTTCGGCCTGGCTGTTTCTGATCGCCGCCGAAGCCATCGCCTCTACGGATGGGCTGGGCTATCGGATTTTCCTGGTGCGACGTTACCTGGCGATGGACGTGATCTTGCCGTATGTGGTGTGGATCACCCTGCTCGCCTGGCTGATGGACTGGGGCCTCAAGCGCCTGACCCGCCGAGCGTTCCCCTGGTACGAGGGGGCGAAGGCATGAGCTTCATTACAGTGAACAACATCTGGCAACAGTATGCCGATCAGGTGGTGCTGGAGCGTTTGAACCTGAGCGTCTCTGAGGGCGAGTTCTGTACGCTGGTGGGGGCCTCGGGTTGCGGCAAGTCGACCTTCCTGCGGTTGCTGCTGGGCCAGGAACGCGCCAGTCGCGGGCACATTCTCCTGGACGGCGAACCCTTGGCCGGCGAACCGGATGCCAGCCGCGGTGTGGTGTTCCAGCGTTACTCGGTGTTCCCGCACCTGAGCGTGCTGGACAACGTGACCCTGGGCCTGGAGTTGCCGCGCTCACCGCTGTTGGGACGGCTGTTTGGCAGCGCCAAGCGCCAGGCCCGCGAAGAAGCCGCGCAACTGCTGGACAAGGTCGGCCTCGGCCATGCGCTGGACAAATACCCGGCGCAACTGTCCGGCGGCATGCAACAGCGGCTGGCGATCGCCCAGGCACTGATCATGAAGCCGCGTGTCCTGCTGCTGGACGAGCCCTTCGGCGCCCTCGACCCGGGCATTCGCAAAGACATGCATGCCTTGTTGCTGGAGCTGTGGCGCGAAACCCGGCTGACGGTGTTCATGGTCACCCATGACCTGTCCGAAGGTTTCAGCCTCGGCACGCGCCTGCTGGTGTTCGACAAGGTCCGTGTCGACCCGCACGCCCCCGGCGCCTATGGCGCGCGCATTACCTACGACATTCCATTGAACAGCGACCGCCGCACCGCCCGTGCCGCCGTCGACGCCCTGCCCGCCGAACTGGCCGGCACGTTGCGTATCGCTTGAAAGGAGTTTTTTCCATGACCGACTCGACCCAATTGTTTGCACCTTTCGCCGAAGAACTGCTGCCCGGTGGCGGCCACCGTTCCTTCGTGCTCAAGCGCGGCCAACTGCTGCGCCTGACCGACCTGCGCGGCGGGGCCAACGTGAGCCTGACGCTGCTCAACGCCAACGAGAAAACCGAACGCCTGAACCTGCCCGACAGCCTCAAATGCCAACACACCGCCAAGCTCACCGCCGGCCATTGCCTCTACTCCGACATGGGCCGGGTGCTGGCGGCCATCACCGCCGACACCTGCGGCTGGAGCGACAGCCTGGGCGGCGTGCTCTGCGCCGAGGAAGTCGCTGAAAAATACGGTCAGGGCCGTTATCAGGAACTGCGCAACGGCTTCTTTCGCAACGGCACCGACAACCTGCTGGTGGAACTGGGCAAGTGGGGGCTGGGCCTGTCCGATCTGCTGATGACCCTCAACCTGTTCAGCCGGGTCGATGTCGATGAGGCCGGAGGCTTTCACTTCGTTGAAGGCAACTCCCGGGCCGGCGACTACATCGAGCTGTACGCGCCGATGGACACTCTGGTGGTGCTGACCGCGCTGCAACACCCGATGGACCCGAACCCGCACTACGCCCCGCAACCGCTCAAGCTCAGTTGGATGAACGCGGACGCCAGCGTCGCCGAGCACTGTCGCCATTCGCGCCCGGAAAACCAGCGCGGCTTCATCAACACCGACCGCCTGTTCGCCTGAGGATCGCTGCCATGTCACTCGCCATCGCCACCGTACAAAAGCTGCCTGACGCCGCCATCTATCGCGCCACCATCCCCGCCGGGGAACCATGGCTGGTGGAGGTCAAGGCAGGCCAGACCCTGCGCATTCTCGACCTGGAAGGCAACCAGGCGGTCGATACGCTGTTCTACAGCCTGGCCAACCCCAAGGAACGCTACGACGTGCAGCGCACCCTGCGCCGGCAGAACAGCGTGTACCTGAGCACCGGCAGCGTGCTGTATTCCAACCTAGGCCAGCCGATGCTGACCATCGTCGAAGACACTTGCGGACGCCACGACACCCTCGGCGGCGCCTGCGCCCAGGAAAGCAACACCGTGCGCTACGCCCTGGAAAAACGCTACATGCACAGCTGCCGCGACAACTACCTGCGGGCCTGCGCCCACGACGGTCGGCTGGGCAAGGGCGACATCGGGCCGAACATCAACTTCTTCATGAACGTGCCGGTCACCGCCGATGGCGGCCTGACCTTCGAAGACGGGATCTCGGCGCCCGGCAAATACGTCGACCTGCGGGCCGAGATGGACGTGATCGTGTTGATCTCCAACTGTCCGCAACTGAACAACCCGTGCAACGCCTACAACCCCACGCCAGCGGAGCTCTTGATATGGAACTGAAACTTACCCGCCTGCGGCGCTGGTTGTTTGTGTTGTGCCAGAGCCGGTCGGGGCAGTGCATCAAATAGCACTAACCCCCCCCCCCAGGGTTCAGCGGTGTTTGTAAGGTTGATTATTTCGCTCACGGGGACGACCCCGTTGGCCATCGAAAACTGCGGGACGGCCCGCATCCCAGTTCAGGCAGTACGCATGCCTGAGGGGCCAATGCCATGTTCGAAAAAATCCTGATCGCCAACCGTGGCGCCATCGCCTGCCGCATCCTGCGGACCTTGCGTGAGCTGAAGGTCGAGGGCGTTGCGGTGTATTCCCAGGCCGACGCCGCCAGCTTGCATATCCTCCAGGCCGATGAAGCCCACTGCCTGGGCGAAGGCCCGGCGGCCGGTACTTATCTGGCGGTGGACAAGCTTTTGGCCATTGCCAAAAGCAGCGGCGCGACCGCGATCCATCCCGGCTACGGCTTTCTCTCGGAAAACGCTGCCTTCGCGCAAGCGTGCGAAGCTGCCGGTATTGCCTTCATCGGTCCGACGCCAGAGCAACTGCGCGTGTTCGGCCTCAAGCACACCGCCCGCGACCTGGCCCGCCGACACGGCGTGCCACTGCTCGAAGGCACTGAACTGCTCGACAGCCTCGACGCCGCGCTATTGGCGGGCACACAGCTCGGCTATCCGGTGATGCTCAAAAGTACCGCGGGCGGCGGCGGTATCGGCATGCGCGTGTGTCGCAGCGCCGCCGACCTGAGCGAATCCTTCGAAGCGGTCAAGCGCCTGGGTCAGAACAACTTCAGCGACGCCGGAGTGTTCATCGAAAAATACATCGAACGCGCGCGGCATCTGGAAGTGCAGGTCTTCGGCGACGGCCTGGGACAGGTGATCGCCCTGGGCGTGCGCGACTGCTCGGTGCAACGGCGCAACCAGAAAGTCCTCGAAGAAACCCCGGCGCCGAACCTGCCCGAGGGCATGGCCGACGAACTCTGCGCAGCGGCGATCCAACTGGCCCAGGCCGTGAACTATCGCAGCGCCGGCACCGTGGAGTTCGTGTTCGACAGCGACGCGGGGCGCTTCTACTTCCTGGAAGTGAACACCCGCCTGCAAGTGGAACACGGCGTCACCGAACAGGTGTGGGGCGTGGACCTGGTGCGCTGGATGGTACAACTGGCGGCCGGTGATTTGCCGCCACTGAACGAGTTGAGCCAGGGTTTGAAGGCCGAGGGCCACGCAATCCAGGCGCGCCTGTATGCCGAAGACCCAGGCCGGGATTTCCAGCCAAGCCCGGGGCTGCTGAGCGCCGTGAGATTCCCGCAGGCCGATGGCAAACAGTTGCGCATCGACACCTGGGTCGAGGCCGGTTGCCAGATCCCGCCCTACTTCGACCCGATGATCGCCAAGGTCATTCGTTGGGCGCCAACCCGCGAGCAGGCACGGCTGGGCTTGCATCAGGCGCTGGAGGAAAGCCTGCTGTATGGGGTGGAGACCAACCGCCAATACCTGCAACAAATTCTTCTCGACACACCGTTTGCCAGTGGCCAGCCCTGGACCCGCTGCCTGGAAGCGTTGGTCTATCGCGCCAACACCGTTGAAGTGCTCAGCCCCGGCACCCAGACCAGCGTTCAGGACTATCCCGGCCGCCTCGGTTATTGGGCGGTGGGGGTGCCGCCGTCGGGGCCGATGGACAGCCGTTCGCTGCGCCTGGGCAATCGCCTCTTGGGCAACGAAGAAGGTGCGCCGGCATTGGAAATCACCATGAACGGGCCGCTGCTGCGTTTCAACTGCAATGCCCGGGTGGCGGTGACCGGTGCGGCGATTGCCCTCACGCTCGACGGCGAAGCGGTGCCGATGAACACACCGTTGTCGATTGCTACTGGTGCCACCCTGGCGATCGGCAACATCTCTGGCGCCGGGGCGCGCAGCTACCTGTGCCTGCAAGGTGGCGTGCAAGTACCGGATTACCTGGGCAGTAAAAGCACCTTCACCCTCGGTCAGTTTGGCGGCCACGGCGGACGCGCGTTGTGCACCGGTGACGTATTGCACCTGGCGCCGCTGGACGCGCACATGACGCTGCCGCCAACGAGCGCGCCGATCCTGGAACTGCCAAGCGTGCGGCAGATCCGCGTGATCTACGGTCCCCACGGCGCGCCGGAATATTTCACCGAGCGCTACATCCAGACCTTCTTCGACACGGCCTGGGAAGTGCACTTCAACTCCAGCCGCACTGGCGTGCGCCTGATCGGGCCGAAACCCGAATGGGTCCGCGCCGACGGCGGCGAGGCCGGGCTGCACCCTTCCAACATCCATGACAACCCCTACGCCATCGGCGCCGTGGACTTCACCGGCGACATGCCCGTCATCCTCGGCCCCGACGGCCCGAGCCTGGGCGGTTTCGTCTGCCCGGTGACGGTGATAGAAGCGGACCTGTGGCAGTTGGGGCAGCTCAAGGCGGGGGACAAGGTGCGGTTCGTGCCGGTGGATATCTCCACCGCCCGATCACTGGCCCTGCAATGGCCCCCCTGTGGGAACGAGCTTGCTCGCGATAGCGGTCTGTCAGTCCCATCGATTTTGGATGTCCCGCCGCTTTCGCGAGCAAGCCCGCTCCCACAGGTGATTGTGTCGCCTGTGGTGTTGGATATCGGCCAGGACGACACCCGCCTGGTGGCGAGATTGGCCGGCGACACCCACCTGCTGCTGGAAATCGGCGCCCCCGAATTGGACCTGGTGCTGCGCTTTCGCGCCCATGCCTTGATGCAGGCGTTGGAACACAAACACCTGCCCGGCGTGATCGACCTCACGCCAGGCATTCGCTCGCTGCAAGTGCACTATCAACCCGAGCTAATGCCCCTGGCCGACCTGCTGCCCCTCATCGTCGGTGAATGGGACGCGGTGTGCGCCGCGCAGGACCTGCAAGTGCCGTCGCGCATCGTCCACCTGCCGCTGTCCTGGGATGATCCGGCCTGTCAGTTGGCCATCGAAAAATACATGACCACGGTGCGCAAGGACGCGCCGTGGTGCCCGAGCAACCTGGAGTTCATCCGACGCATCAACGACCTGCCCAACCTCGATGAAGTGCAACGCACGGTGTTTGATGCCAGCTACCTGGTGATGGGCCTGGGGGACGTCTACCTCGGCGCACCGGTCGCCACGCCGCTCGACCCACGCCATCGACTGGTGACCACCAAATACAACCCGGCCCGAACCTGGACCGCGGAAAACTCGGTGGGCATCGGCGGCGCCTACATGTGCGTGTACGGCATGGAAGGTCCTGGCGGCTATCAGTTCGTCGGGCGCACGTTGCAGATGTGGAACCGTTATCGGGACGTTGCCGCCTTCGACGGCAAGCCCTGGCTGCTGCGGTTCTTCGACCAGATCCGCTTCTACCCGGTCAGCGCCGACGAACTGCTGCGCATCCGTCGGGACTTCCCCCTGGGCCGCTTCGATCTGGAGATCGAGCACAGCCAGCTCAACCTCGCTGACTACCAGCGTTTCCTGATGCAGGAAGCCGACGGCATCGCCGCGTTCCGCCAACGGCAACAAGGCGCCTTCGACGCCGAGCGCGAGCGTTGGATCGCCAGTGGCCAGGCGCATTTCGACAGTGAGGAACCGGCCATCGCACCGAGCGAAGATTCGCCGCTGACTGACGGTCAACTGAGTGTCGACAGCCACATCGCCGGCAACCTCTGGCAGGTGCAGGTAGACGTTGGCGCACGGGTCGCCGCCGGTGATGTGCTGGTCATTCTGGAGTCGATGAAAATGGAAATCCCGCTGCTTGCGCCCTCGGCCGGCGTGGTGCGCGAGGTGCGCGTCCAGCCAGGTTCTGCGGTGCGCGCCGGACAGCGCGTCGTGGTGCTGGACCGTGACTGAACTCAATCAAAGGATTAACACCATGAACTTCTCTCTTCGCTTGGACGACCTGCGTAACACCTACCGCAGCGGCGAACTGACGCCACGCCAATTGCTGCTGGGCCTGCGGGAAAAAGCTGCGGCGCTGAACCCGGACTATCACCTGTTCATCCACCTGCTGACGGCCGAAGAACTGGAACCCTACCTGGCCGCATTGGAAAGCCGCGACCTGGAGAGCCTGCCGCTGTACGGCGTACCTTTTGCCATCAAGGACAACATCGACCTGGCCGGCATTCCAACCACCGCCGCCTGTCCGGCATTTGCCTACGTGCCGCCACGCTCGGCGACCATTGTCGAGCAGTTGCTGGCACTGGGCGCGATCCCCCTGGGCAAGACCAACCTCGACCAATTCGCCACCGGACTCAACGGCACTCGCTCGCCCTACGGCGCCTGCCGCAACAGCGTGCTGCCCGACTATCCGGCTGGCGGTTCGAGTGCCGGCTCGTCGCTGGCCGTGGCCCTGGGCGTGGCCAGTTTTGCCTTGGGCACTGATACCGCTGGCTCCGGTCGGGTGCCCGCGGCGCTGAACAATCTGGTGGGGTTGAAGGCCACCCTGGGGTTGATCTCCACGGCGGGCGTGGTCCCGGCCTGTCGCACGCTGGACTGCGTCACCACCTTCACGGCGACGGCCAAGGAGGCTAGCCAGCTATTGGCGCTGACGGCCCGTCCAGACCCTCGTGACGACTACAGCCGCCACAACCCGCAGTGGAACGACGGCGCCGCGTTCGGCGCGCCCCGGCGCTTTCGTTTCGGCGTCCCGCGCCAACAGGACTTGGAATTTTTCGGCTGCCAGGAAGGTCCGCAGCTGTTTCAGGAAGCCATCGAGCGACTCGAACGCCTGGGCGGTGAAGCCGTGGAACTGGACTTGTCGCCGTTCCTGGAAGCAGCGCGGCTGCTTTATGAAGGCCCCTGGGTGGCCGAACGCTACAGCGTTGCCGGCCCCTTGATGGAACGCGAGCCGGGGGCCGTACTGCCGGTCATCCGCGCCGTCCTGGCGAAAGCGCCTACGGTGGATGGCGTACAAACCTTCCGTGCCCGTTACCGTTTACAAGCCCTCAAGGCCCAGTGCGACCGGGCCATGGACGCGCTCGATTGCGTCCTCACCCCGACCATCGGCCGGCCGGTGACCCTCGCCGAACTGGCCGCCGAACCAGTGCTGCGCAACTCCGAGCTGGGGTACTACACCAATTTCATGAACCTGCTGGACTACGCCGCCGTCGCCGTTCCCAGTGCGTTCATGGCCAACGGCTTGCCCTGGGGCGTGACGCTGTTCGGTCGAGCCTTCACCGATCAATACCTCTTGAGCGTGGCCGATGCCTTGCAGCGTCAACAGGACACGACTTTACCAGCGCCCGCCCACCCGGCACGACACGACCGGGCGCGGCTGGTCGTGTGTGGCGCACACCTGGACGGGTTGGCGCTGAACGGGCAGCTCAAGCAACGCGGTGCGCGGCTGATCGAGGCCACCCAAAGCTCACCGGACTACCGCCTCCATGCCTTGGCCGGCGGCCCACCCCTGCGCCCCGGCATGCTTCGGGTCAGTGAAGGCGGCGTGGCAATCGAGGTGGAGGTCTGGGAACTGCCGAGCAGCGAACTGGGTTCATTCCTGACCGGCATCCCCGCACCGTTGGGGCTGGGCAAGGTGCAACTGGCCGATGGTCGCTGGGAAAGCGGATTCATCTGCGAGTCCTATGGCCTGGAAGGCGCACGGGACATCAGTCACCTGGGCGGATGGCGGGCTTATCTGCGTAGCCTGGAATAAGGCCGAACCCGTGGTGAGGGAGCCTGTTCCCTCACCATGGTCCTACAAACCTGCAAATCCGAATGTCTTTTCCCACAAGGCCACTAAACTGACTTCATTGGGTCTGCGCCAAGGGAATCGCCATGTCGCTCCGTTCGCCGTTGTATTCCCAGCGCAGGCCGCTCCTGGCCGTAGTGGCGCTGCTCGGTACAGGTTTCCTGATCATTGCGTTGCTGGGCTATTACGCAGCCCATGCCTCGGTACGCGATAACCTCCTCAAGACGCTGTATTTGAACCTGCTGATCGGGGTGCTCGTGACGCTGGCGGTCCTGGCAATCCTTTATCGGTTGATCAACAGCTACCAACAACGCATCGACGCCCAGGCCACCCTCGACAGCCTGACCGAATTGCCAAATCGCCGTGGCTTCGACCTGCTGGCGGTGCAAGCCCTGCATGAAGCCCAGCGCGAGCCCAAACCCTTGACTGCGTTGCTGGTGGAACTGGACGATTTCAAGCGGCTGGACACCACCCATGGTCATATCGCCACCGATCAACTGCTGACCGGGTTCGCCCGCGACCTGACGCAAAGCCTGCGACATTCGGACATCGTGTGTCGCTGGAGCACTGAAGCCTTTGTCGTCCTGCTCAAAGACACCGACGGACAGACCGGTCTGAAAATCGCTGAGAAAATTCGCCAGCACATCGAAAAGCAGCGCTATTTCTGCAGTGGAAAACAATTGCAGGTCACCGCCAGCCTCGGCCTCACCACCTTGCAGGACGAAGACACCTTGCACAGCCTGCTGTCGCGGACCGATCATGCGCTGCAACGCGCCCGGCAGACCGGGTGCAATCGAACCTGCGTGGAAATGCCTCACTCCAGTTATGAATAAACCCGACCTTTGCCCGGCCTGCGGCGGTGCCAACGACTGCACCCTGGCCGACCCTCGAACCGCCGACCGGGCCTGCTGGTGTTACGGCGTGAGCATCGACTCGGCCGTGCTTGAAGCATTGCCGGCCGAGCTGCGTGACCGGTCCTGCCTGTGCCCACGCTGCGCCCAGGTCGAAGCCCAGTTACGCGCCAAGCCCCAGCCGATCGCGTAAGATGCCCGCCCTCCGCTGCCTTGCCTGAACTGCCCATGCGCGTCGACCGTTTCCTCAGTAATCTGCCGCGATTCAATCGCCAACAAGTGCGCCTGCTGCTGGTGGAACGCCGGGTGCGGATCGACGGCCAGACTGTCTGCGATCCCCATGCCCAAGTCCGAGAGTTCAGTCGCGTTGAAGTCGACGACCAAGTGCTGCAAGCAGGCCGACCGGCGCGCTATTTCATGCTGCACAAGCCGCCCGGCTGTGTCAGTGCGACCCGCGATCCGCAACACCCCACCGTCCTCGATTGGCTGGACGAACCGGACAAGGACGACCTGCACATCGCCGGGCGCCTGGACTTCAACACCACCGGACTGATGCTGATCACCAATGACGGCAGCTGGTCGCGGCGCCTGACCCAACCGCAGACCAAACTGCCCAAGGTCTACTACGTCGAAACCGAGCAAATCATCACGGCCGAATACGCCGACACCTTCGCCCGGGGCCTGTACTTTGCCTTCGAGGACCTCACCACCCAGCCAGCCGAGCTGACGCTGCTGGGGCCCAGATCGGCGCGTTTGAGCATCGTTGAAGGGCGCTATCATCAGGTCAAGCGCATGTTCGGTCACTTCAACAACAAGGTGCTGCGCCTGCACCGCGAACGCATGGGCCCGCTGACGTTGGACGCCCATCTCGAGCCGGGCCAATACCGCGCCTTGAGCCTTGAAGAAGTCCGTCTCATCTGAGCCCGCTACCGCTGGGCAGAAGTGTCGAACAATTTTCCGATAGGTACTTGCGCAACGGTCGCCCCCCTGCTTGAATCAAACCGTCGGCCGAAATGTGACCGATGAGTCACAACATACTTCCAAGAAACCTTTTGCCGGCTGGAACCCTCAGGTTCCGCCTTGTCCCGCCGGCAAACTGCCCGCCTATAACAACACCCGTCGACCGTTTTTTTTGGATCGACATGGGCTTTATCTTCCAGGCGTATGCCTACCTGTCACATTGCCCGTGCAATCTCATTGCGCGCATACCCGCTTGCCAGGAGTCTTATGACATGAGGCCAGAAATCGCTGTGCTGGATATACAGGGTCAGTATCGGGTTTACACGGAGTTCTATCGCGCAGACGCCGCACAAAAGACCATCATTCTGGTCAACGGCTCAATGGCCACCACCGCGTCGTTTGCACAGACCGCCAAAAACCTCTACCCGCAATTCAATGTTGTGCTGTACGACCAACCCTACGCGGGCAAGTCAAAAGCTCACAACCGACATGAGCAAATGCTGACGAAAGAGATCGAGGGCCAGATTCTCCTGGAACTGATCGACCACTTCGCCGCCGAGCATGTGCTGTCGTTTTCCTGGGGCGGCGCCGCCACGCTGACCGCCTTGGCGCAGCAGCCACGGCGCATCGAAAAAGCGGTGATCAGCTCGTTCTCGCCGGTACTCAATGCGCCAATGCGCGACTACCTGGAACGCGGTGTGGATTATCTGGGCAGCCTGGACGGCGACCGTGTCGGGCACCTGGTCAACAGCACCATCGGCAAGCACTTGCCGCCGCTGTTCAAGCGCTTCAACTATCGCCACGTCAGCAGTTTGGCCGAGCACGAGTACGGGCAGATGCACTTCCACATCAGCGATGTGCTCCACAGCGATCAGTTGTGCTATGTCAACGCCGCGAAAAAAATCAATGTACCGGTGTTGTTCCTGAACGGCGAATGGGACGAATACACCGCGGCCGACGACGCCAGGCTCTTTGCCGATCACGTGCAGCACAGCAGCTTCAGCACGCTGCAAGCCACCGGGCACTTCCTGGACATGGAACACAAAGCCGCCTGCCGCGACAGCCGTAACGCCTTGATGGGTTTCCTCACACCGGAACACCACGAAAGCCGACCGCGCTATAGCTACGTGCAGGGCCATCATGCACTGGCCATCTGAAACCGAGTCCTGGCGAGCAAGCCCCTTTGCGCCTTCAGCAACGGGGCCTGCCCGCCAGTGACCGCTCTGGTTTGAGGCTCGCATAGACGACTGACCGCACGTTGCATGAAGAAAAACTTCAAATCCGTGCCCACATCTGGTACAAAGTCAGCCGCTCTGAGCGGGTGTCGTATAATGGCATTACTCCAGCTTCCCAAGCTGATAACGAGGGTTCGATTCCCTTCACCCGCTCCAATCGAATTCTGGTCCTGCGTCGTATGTTTTTTGGCGAGGGATTAAAAAACCGGCTCTTGGTGGCCGGTTTTTTTTTGGTCTGGAATCTGGTGGGATTTGCGCCCGAGTACCTATGGAGGAGAGCAAGGATGCACCTGATTGACTCATATCTGCCTACGTATCAGTTTAGTGAATTGCATACCGTGGACATCCCCGTAGAGCCTTCCCATGCCATGGCGGCAATCCTCGCCCACCGCCCCGAAGACGACCGTTTTTTTCGGTATGCAATCAAGCTTCGCGAACTCCCCATGCGCCTGTTGGGTCGATCTCGGCATGCAGGCGCTGATCAACGCGCTTCATTCGGCATGGATAATTTCACGTTGCTTCAGCGCAACGGCGACGTAGAGGTCGCTTACGGGCTCGCCGGCAAACTGTGGAAAGCCGACTACGGCCAAGTCGTTGTCGCGGATGCCGAAGCGTTCGAGCTATTCAATGAACCGGGGAATGTGAAACTGGTCATCAGTTTCAGCTGCCAGTTGCTGCGACCGGGCTTGACGAGGGTCACCACGCAAACGCGGGTGCATTGCCTCGACGCGGATGCGTTGCGAAGTTTTACGTCGTATTGGTATTTGATTCGCCCGGTCAGCGGGCTTATCCGTCGACGCATGCTCAAAGCTATTGCGAGGCGTTGTGCAGCAGGCGCTTTTTAAATTCTTCATCGCAATACAGATCTGTTGTCACCAAGAGACGCTCAAAATTGAGCCATTGACTGAGGCGGATCTCTGCGTCATGTCATGTGACGCACATCTCGATTCATCACCTACCAGCTATGCGAAGCGCACCGGCCAATGGGGCCTTGCCACCTCTAGGTTAGAAACACTTGGACAAGGTCAACGCGGCGGATTACGCCGTAATTTCCCCTCCCAGGTGTCGCATGCGGTACGGTAAAACCCGGAGCACAAACGGCAAATCACCAGTCACTCGAAGAGGGTTCGCATCCAGTGCAAGAAGACAAAAGGCTTGGAATGACGAGAGAAGAGCAGGCCATCTGGGATGACGCGATCAGGTTTTCCCGATCAAACAAGAAGGCTATTGGCAAGCGGCTCACGGATCAGACCAAGTATCCACCCGAAAAAGAACCTGTTTCGGTTTTCATGGCTGGATCGCCGGGTGCTGGCAAAACAGAAGCATCCTTAGCGCTGCTGAACCTTTTCTGTGATACGCCCATCCTACGAATTGATCCAGACGAACTCAGAAACGAATTTGAAGCGTACCAAGGTGGCAATGCCTGGCTTTTCCAAGGTGCCGTTTCAATTCTTGTTGAGAAGCTGATTGACCTCGCCCTAGATCGAAAGCAATCTTTTCTGCTGGATGGGACTCTTTCAAATATAGATATCGCGAGGAAAAATGTGCAGCGGTGCCTCGACAAGGGGAGATTTGTACAAATACTCTACGTCTATCAAGATCCTAGGCTTGCTTGGGCCTTTGTAACGGCCCGTGAGGAAGCCGAAGGACGGAGGATTCGACCTGAGCATTTCGTCGACCAATACTTTGCAGCACGTGACGCGGTAAACACGCTTAAGCTAGAGTTTGGCAAGGATCTACATGTCGATCTGCTTGTGAAGCACATTGATAATTCTGGACGCCTCTACAAGGCTGGCGTTGACAAGATCGACTACCATATCCCCGAGAAGCATACGCGACACGAACTGATGGCCATGCTTGGGATAAATGACGGAGCAACCCCATGTTTACCATGAAACTCGGATCCACAAAGGAGTCCACGAGTCCATTCGCAGACTTCATTCGTAATGCGAAATCGGAAGAAAAAAAACGCGTCTACAGTGAAGTGCTGACCGAAGCCACCAAAAAACAGAATGAAGTGATGCTGGCGGCGCGTGAAAAGCAAGCCTGATTACGTTACTGGATTCCAAAACTGCCCGGCCGAACGCCGGGCTTTTTCATTCTGTCGTCACCCTGCTTTTCGCGCTCTGGCGCCTACAGGCTCGCCGGCAATCTTTGGAAAGCCGACTACGCCCAACGAGACGTTGCGCACCTCAACAACGGGACCGTTAAGGAAAGATAGACAATAGTCCTGAGAAAAAATGAGTCCCGTGGCGAGGGAGCTTGCTCCCGCTTGAGTGCGAAGCGCTCACAAGAGGGGCCACTGCGCAGCCCAGCGGGAGCAAGCTCCCTCGCCACGTATTGCATGGCCCCGGGATATTTGTAGGCAAAATCCGAGAATTGCGTAGGGGGTGCGCTTACGTTGCTTTTCGGCGAGTTTTCGCCTTGTTGCCCTTGTCCTTCGATGGCTACTCTCCAGACGTCGCTGCAAATTCAGCGACCGGGCCTAGGAACCCGTTGAATTCAAGGCGCACAGCGCCCATAAAATTGCAGGCGTTTTTTGTGTTTGCGATGATGTTTTATGGCGGCTGTGCGTGGGACACCCTCGGGTGTGCCGGGTGCCTTGATTCCCGGTTCCTAGCCCACGTACGGCCGCCACCCGAATCTAGGAAAGGATGGCGGCGGTTTCTCAAGTCAAGGAGTGAAACTATGCGAAACGTAATTCCATCTTATTTCCACGCTGACCGAACCAAGCCTCAGCTTGGGGCCAACGACCTTCCGTCCTTCGGAGGCAGGCCATGAACGAAAACACTGAGCTAAAAACCATCGGCTACACCCCCTTCAACTATTCCGCTGATCGAGCGCTGTTCCGTGTCAACGGCGGCGTCCCCATCCAAGAAGCATTGGAGCGGGCATCGGACCTTTTGCATCTCGCTCACCGGCTTGCCGAAGACGCGGCGTTTGAAAAGAGCACCGACCGATACGCCTGGGCTGCGCACTTTTTGTTGGAGATGAGCAAGGCGGTGATTGATGACGTTGTGAAAGTCATTACGCCAAGACCAGCAGCTGAGTCCAAGAAAAAATCCGAGGCGCAGTAGATCGACAGTAAGTCCTGAGCATGGGGACATAGGGAACCCCATCCGACAGACAGCGCTAAGCCCTGCTTCTTTCGCAGCGGGGCTTAGCAATACCGACGTCCCTAGAGGCTCAAGCATGGGAAGCGTTCGAAAAACTATAACCGTTGCCAATCAGCGCGCTCAGGAACGTAATGCCGAACTGAAGGATATCCGCTCGGCCCTTGAAGACGGTGAGTCCAGCGGCCCCCCTCGCCCATTCAATCCCGACGCATTCAAACAGCGAATGTTATTAGGACGTGGATAAATCCCCATCGTAAAAACTATTCAGCCCCAGGCAAATGCCCCAACGGCAACGCCCCCGGCGTCTTCACCGTATTAATCGCAAAGTTACTCCGGATATCGCTGATGCCGGGCAATTTCAACAAATGCCCCGTGACAAAACGATCATAAGCCCGCAGGTCCGGCACCACGACTTGCAGTAGAAAATCCGACTCGCCCGATACCAGGAACGCCGAGATCACTTCGGGCAATGCCGTCACTGCCTGGCGAAATGCTTCGGCTCGCTCGTCGTTGTGCCGTTCGACCTTGACGCCGACGAAGATCGTCAGCCCGAGGCCCACTTCGTCGCGGTCCAGGACGGCTTGGTAACCACGAATCACCCCCGCCTCTTCGAGCATTCGCACGCGGCGCAAGCAGGGCGACGGGGACAGGCCGATTTCTTCGGCCAGTTGCACGTTGCTCAGGCGGCCGTCGCGTTGCAGCGCGACGAGGATTTTGCGGTCGAAGGCGTCCAGTTTCATAAGTTGGCATTTTCCGATTGGATGATGCAGATACGTGGCAGATTATGCCAATTCCCGAAGCTTTAGAAGCTGACTTCGCAACCACCTGCCCCGCCCCTCCGCCATAGACTGGGCACTTGCGAATCGTTGATGAAGGGGTGTGGCATGGCAGAGCTCGGGTTGTTTTTGATGGCGTTGACGGTGGCGTATCTGTTGCCCGGGCCGGACATGATTCTGCTGCTGCAAACCGGTGCCCGTCAGGGCAAGAGCGCGGCGCTGGCAACGGCGGTGGGCCTGGGGATTGCTCGGGGGTGTCATGTTGCATTGGCGGCGTTGGGGCTTTCGGCCTTGTTCAAGACCGCGCCATGGACCTTTGATGTGGTGCGCCTGGCCGGGGCAGCCTATTTGTTATGGATCGGATTTCAATGCCTGCGGACCACGTTGTTGCCGAGCTTTGAACACGCCACTGTCGAGGCCGGAAAGCGCCGTTGGCACCAGGCGATTCGACGTGGGCTGCTGACCAATCTACTCAATCCCAAAGCGTTGCTGTTTTGCTCGGTGCTGTTGCCGCAGTTCATCGATCCACAAGGCGGGCCGGTGCTGGGGCAGTTTGCGACCCTGGGCGTGGTACTGGTCGGCGTCGGCCTGCTGTTCGATAGCGCCTATGCGTTGGTGGGTGTTGCACTGGGTCGCTGGCTTCAGCGTTCCCCTTCGGCCCAGCGCGTGCAGCAGTGGTTGTTTGGGAGTCTTTTGATTGGGTTTGCGGTGCGGCTGACGTTTGTGCAGCAGTCATAGCGACCGAAGTTTCGCGAAGTGGCCCCTGGTATTTGAGCTGTAAATCCAGGGCTGCTTCAACCCAGCGGGAGCAAGCTCCCTCACCACACAAGTATTTTCGTCCGGCTTCACATCCCGAAATAAACCCACCCCGCCCCTCTGCCGCCCTTGTACCACGCCGCTTCTAGACTTCGTTGCAGTGACCACGCGAGTCCACCGATGTCGAACTTGGTGGTTATAGTGTTGATCATTCATTCTCAGTAGGTATAGTACCCACCAAGCACACCACACGGAGGTGTTGTGAATAGCCGATTTTTGATAAGCCAGATCATTGCAGACGGTTGGTATCTGGTGCGGGTTCGGGGCAGCCACCATCATTTCAAGCACCCGACCAAACCGGGGTTGGTCACGGTTCCTCATCCGAAGAAGGACCTGCTCAAGAAAACGGCCATCAGTATTTTGCAACAGGCGCTGCTTCAGCCGGCCCGTTGCGCGACGTTCCCGGAGGACGATGAATATGCTTTACCCGATTGCGATTTCCATGGGCGATGACAAGCACGCCTGGGGTGTTGAAGTGCCGGATATCCCCGGTTGTTTTTCCGCAGGCGACGACCTGGACGAGGCCATGGCGATGGCGCGTGAGGCCATCGAGGGTCACTTCGAGATTCTGGCTGAAGACGGCTCGCCGATTCCGCCGGCCAATACTGTGACGCTGCACGCAGCCAATCCGAAATATGCTGGCTGCACCTGGGCACTGGTGGACATCGATGTGACCAAGTACCTGGGCAAGGCGCAGAAACTCAACATCACGTTGCCCGGCTACCTGCTCAATCGTATTGATGAATATGTGTTGCACCATCCTGAAGAGAAGAGCCGTTCCGGCTTCCTGGCTTCGGCGGCGCTGAAGGTGTTGCAACAAGGGCGCTGAGACGCCACCACCAACTGTGCGAGCTTGCTCGCGATAGCGGTGTGTCAGGCACCCATGATATCGCTGAGCCGACGCCATCGCGAGCAAGCTCGCTCCCACAGGGTTGAGCTAGACGACTATTTGTTTTCAGTTCCAGACTCTTGCATCTGCACCGAAGACTTGGTGCCGTCGGTGTTGTCCTTGGTCTCGTTATCCGAGTTGTCGAAACAGCCTTGCAGGGCGAACAAAGCGCAGGCGAGGTAAAAAGTGCGGGCGAAATTCATGATGTATTCCGATGCTGAGGGCTTTAAGCAGAGACCTGCGAGCGTGGCAATGGTTGCGACTGTCATCGCGCCGGACGATGAACGTCGACGGATGCTTGCAACTGAAATGTAAGTAGAATTTTCACCATCTCGTTGCTGTCACACCAGACAGGTGCATCCCATAAGGAAACACAGCAATGACGTTCGCAAAAATCGCTCAAAAACTGGCCCTCTGGGCGGGGAGCCCCAAGACATTCCTGGGCGCCATCGTCTTGTTGGCGCTCTGGGCCCTCAGCGGACCTCTTTTCGACTTCAATGACACATGGCAACTGATCATCAATACATCAACGACGATCATTACCTTCCTGATGGTGTTCCTGATTCAAAACACGCAGAACCGCGATACCGACATCTTGCACCTCAAGGTCGATGAGTTATTGCGCGCGACCAAGGAGGCACAGAATGCGATGCTCGGCCTTGAGTCGCTGGACCTCAAGCAACTGGAAGCGCTGAGAAAGCATTACCAGGCCATGGGCCAGGGCGAAGCCAAGAGTCTTGAAGGGCTGGAAGAAAAGAACAAGGTAGACCTGAACCAGTGCTGACGCAGACGCGCTGGAAGCGCTCTCCTTCTGGCGGGCAAAAATCAGCCGGGACGCGAACGTCCCGGCCCTGAATACAAAAACGCAGCAGATCAACGGCTGGCCTGCAGCGCCCTGGCCATCTCGAGGTGGGTCTGCAGTTTAGGCAGGGTTTCATCGGCGAAGGCCTTGATCTCCGGCACTTCGGTGGTCTGGGCCTCCTGCTGGATCTGCGCAATGGCCTCCTCGGTGGCCTTGACCTGGCTGGCGGCATACGCAGCCTCGAACGACTCGCCTTCCTTGACTTGCGGCATCAGGGCCTTGGCCTTGTCAGCCACTTCTTCCCGGGGAGCGACGGGCAAGTCAAGCTTCTTGGCGATCTTCGCCAGGTGTTGATTGGCCGTGGTGCGGTCGTTGATCACCATGATGGTGTAGTCCTTGACCTCCCTGGATTCGGCTTTCCCGTGGGCCATGCGACTTGTCTCGATGTCGGCCATGCCTTTGGCTGAAGCATCGTTGATGAATTCGGCAGGCGATTGGGCCCAGGCACTGTTGGCACCCAGGCCCATCAGCACGACGACACTGGTGATGCGAAAAAAGCTGGCCATACGGCTCATGGTCGCGCCCTCCTCTGATGAAAATTCTGGCGGGTTCTCCGCCTCTGAATCAGAACCACCCCAAATGATCAGGCGAAACGCCTGACCCCGTTGCGGCCAGTTCCGGCTTTCGCCGGGCATCTGTCGACAGCCGCGAGGGTGGTTCTCCCACTTCTGCGACCCGCTGCAGACACCTTCGTTCGATCGTGAGTGATGTTTCCGGCGAGCGGGCCTCACCTGACATTTGAAACGAGCAAAGCCCGAAAGGTTGAAAAAACGTCCAGCACCACGACGAACGGTGGCGCGCTATCCGATATCCAACACCCTGTGATTCCGGCGTTTGGCGGCATACATCGCCTCGTCGGCGTGGCGGAACAGGGCAACATCTTCAGTGCCATGATCGGGGAAACAGGCCACACCGATGCTCGGCTCGATGCTCAGGCAGTGCCCGTCCAGACGCAGCGGCTGGGCCAGTGCATGGCGGATTTTCTCCTGTACGCTTTGGGCATCCTCCAAGGCATGGATGCTGTGCAGCAGGACCACGAACTCGTCCCCGCCAATACGTGCCACGGTGTCAGTGTCGCGGATACAGCCCTTGAGACGCTTGGCCACCGCTTGTAGCAACATGTCGCCAACCCCGTGGCCATAGGTGTCGTTGACCTGCTTGAAACGGTCCAGGTCGATGTACAGCAAGGCCATGCGCCCGGACGCAGCACGGGCGGTGGTCAGTGCGCACTTGAACCGTTCACGAAGTAATTCGCGGTTGGGCACCTGGGTCAGTTGATCGTACTGAGCCATATGCTGCAACCGGGCATGCAACTGCTTGCGCTCGATGGCGACGGTGATCTGGACGCAGACGTATTGCAGCAGCTCCTTGTCCTGCTCGGTGTAACGCACGTTGTTCGGCGCACTCTTGACGATCAGCGCGCCAATCGTGCCACTCTGCGAGTTCAGCGGCACGCCCAGCCAACAAGGCGCGTCTGGCTGTGCCACAAGGTCGTCGAACCCCGGCGGCAAGTGACTGCCACCGGGCGTCAGCAGGATAGGCTGGCCACTGCGAATCACCTCGGCGCACAAACGCCCGGTGACCGTGCCCGGCAATTCGGGCTGCCTTTCCCGGTCATCGACGTGATAGGGGAAGTTAAGCTGCGAACATTGTTCGTCATACAGCGCCACCGAAAAATTCAGCGCCGGCAACCACTCGCCAATAATCAGGTGGATGCGCTTGAACAGGGCCATCAGGTCCGCCGCGGCATGGGCCGCCTCGGAAATCGCATACAACGCCGCCTGCCGGGACTCCGCCTGCTTGCGTTCGGTGATGTCCCGAGCCACGGCGATGCGCAGTTGGTCCGCCGGCGACCAGCGCGCCGACCACAGGATGTGCACCACTCGACCGTCCTTGCGCAGGTAACGGTTCTCGAAATTGAGCTTGGGCTCGCCATCCATGATCTCCCGCGCCGCCTCAAGGGTCCGCTGGCGGTCGGCAGGGTGCACCAGATCGATCATCGGCTGGCCGATCAGTTCCTGCGGGGTGTAGCCAAAAATTTCTTCACAGGCAGCGCTGACAAACACGAAACGCCCTTGGCCGTCGACGGCACACACCGCGTCCAGCAGAAGGTCGATGTAGCTGGCCAGCGGCGCGGAACTTCGAGTGTCCATGGGGCTGGAGGTCATCCGGATAATGCAGCGGTAAACGAAGCGGGTAATCGTCAGTTCGTGACGCCGATACAACGAGCGAGACTGACGCCCCCAGTACCGATGAGGATAGCGTAGGCGATCAACTGTAGGGAATGAAACGCCCAGTAGGCGCAGCAACTCGATCCGACGCTGCCCCATCACGGCTCGGTAAAAAACACCATGCCGACATACGGTGCCTGCCGACAGGCCTTCAACCGCGACGCCAGGTCGCCCACATGGACTTCGAACTTGTGCCCGTCCGGGTCGAGAAAGTAGAACGAATCACCCTCGCTACGGTTGTCTCGCCACGATGACACCCGGGCCGCGTTCAGCCGCGCCACCAGCACCGGGAAATCCTCGGCATCGATGCTCAAAGCATAATGAGTGTAGTCCGCCGCCGGCTCGGGCCTGCGCAATGGGTCGAGAGACAGGCACAACCACAAACCCGGCAGCGATAAATAGGCCCCGCTGTTCCACTTGGCTTCAAGACGCAGCTGCAATAGCTCGTTATAAAAAGCCACACTGCGATCCAGCTCGGTGACAGCAAGGGTCAGGTGATTGAGGCCTGTGAGCATGAGTGAGCAACCTTCAGAAAAGAGTGATAGCCCAGCGGGCTTGGGGCAAACCCCTGGTATTCCCAAGCTCCGACATCGCCGATGGATTCCCCGTCCAAGGCCCTAGGCAAAGTCCTACACAGAACTCTCCCGTAACGCTCAAACACACCGGAAACGGCCGATTCAAAGCCCTGCACAACAATCTGTAAAGTCTGGAAACACACCGCTATCGAAACAGCCCACGGACAGAACCACTCACCAAGGAATGTAATCGCACCATGAACCAGACGGCTCAAGCGCCCCATCACTTCACCCACTACCGCAAGATGATTTCCCTCGCAGACCAGAACTGGCAGGGCACCGAAGCCGGAAAAATCTCAGGCCTGAATGTCGAGGTCAAGACACCCAATGTGCTGGTCGATCAATACGGCCGCACCTTTCATCACTTCTGTACCACGTCCTACCTGGGCCTGGACTATCACCCCGCGTTGCTGGACGGCGCCATGACTGCCCTGTGGGAAACCGGCACCCTGCGGGTCGCCAACTCAAGAAATCGCTGCAAGCTGGCGATCCTGGACCAGTACGAAACCCAATTGTCGGAACTGTTTGGCGCCAGTTGCCTCAGTGCCCTGTCGTGCAGTGCTGCAAGCGCCGGAATCCTGCCGCTGCTGGCCAGCGGCGCGTTCACCAACCAGTGTTCGCCGGTCATGGTGTTCGACAAACACGCCCATTACTCGATGAACCACAGCAAGGCCGCCTGCGCCGATGAAACCCAGGTCATCACCTGCCCGCACAACGACATGGATTTCATTGAAGACTTGTGCAAACGCCAGCGCAGCGTGGCTTACGTAGCCGACAGTGCCTACAGCATGGGCGGATTGGCGGACCTGGACAGCCTGATGTATCTCAAGCAGCGCTATGGCCTGTTTCTCTATCTGGATGACTCCCACGCACTGTCTACGGTCGGGGAGTCCGGCGCAGGCCTGGTCCGTTCGCGCATCCCTGCCGTGGACGAGCGCACCCTTATCGTTGCTTCACTGGCCAAGTCATTCGGCGCCAGTGGCGGGCTGGTCATGTTTGGCAGTGAACGGCACAAAGCGCTGGTGCAGCGTTACGGTGGGCCGAGCAATTGGTCCCAGAGCCTGAACGCTGCGGCCATCGGCGCCGGCATGGCCTCGATCCGCCTTCACCGCAGCCGAGAATTCAGCGCCTTGCAGGAGCGTTTGCAGGCTAACATCCGCTTCTTCGACAGCCTCGTGCGCACCGAACAGCGCGGCAGTCCCATGGCAATCCGTATGGTGCCCTGCGGTGAAGCGACGCTGGCCAACAGCCTGGCCGTCGAACTGGCCGAACTGGGGTATTTCACCTCGGCGGTTTTTTTCCCCGTGTTGCCGCAAGGCAAGGCCGCTATTCGCATTACCCTGCGCGCCGACATGGAGTCGAAAGTAATTCGCTCGTTTTGCGAAAAGGTCACCGAACTGCTGCTGAGCCACGGGCGTGACATCCGCCCTTGAGACGGGACGCTTGATGAAAAATCGTACAACCCTGATCGTCACCTGCACCACCGTCTTCCTGGCCCAACTGGGCATGAGCATTTACTTGCCGGCCCTGCCCGATATCGCCCGGGATCTGGGCGCCGATGCGGGCCGGGTTTCCTGGGGCTTGTCGGTGTACCTGATCGGCATGGCGCTGCCCATGTTGCTCTGGGGCAGCCTGAGCCAGCGCCTGGGGCGCAAGCCGGTCTTGCTGGCGGCTCTGGGGCTGTATGGCCTGGGCAACCTGGCCCTGCCGCTGGGCACGACAGTGGAGGCGTTCCTGACACTCAGGTTGATCCAAGGCATCGGTGCCAGCGGAATCTCGGTGATGGCACGGGTCTTGATTCGTGACAGCTTCAGCGGCGACTTGTTGGCCAAGGCGCTGTCATGGATATCGATCGCCTTTGTGATTGCCCTAGGTATCGGCCAGTACCTGGGCTCGCTGATCCAGGCTGCTTTCGGGTGGGAGGCGATTTTCCAAGGCTTGGGTGCCGTCAGCCTGACCATGGCTGCGGCGGTGTCCCGGGCCAGGTTCCCGGTGCTGGTGCAAGCCGGCAATGGGCAATCGGCATGGGGTATCTACGGGCAAATACTCCAACAACGGGCGTTCCTGCTGCCAGCCTTGGCCGGTGGGCTGGGTTACGGCGTGATCGTCGCCTTCAATACCGCAGCGCCGCTGATCCTGCAGGAGAGCTTCCACTGGTCGCCCATTGAATACGGCCTGCTGGGCTGGCCAGTCAGTGCGGCGTATTTGCTTGGGGCGCTGGTGGTGAACGCTTTTGTACTGCGTACCGGTCAACGGCGAATGATGGGTTGGGGCATCGTCCTGGTACTGGGCGGGTGCATGACCATGCTGGCAGGCAGCCTCACCTTGAGCGGCATCGCGTTGCTCTTCTGGCTGCCGTATTGCTTCGCGGTGTTTGGCCAGTCGTTGATCTACCCCATCAGCCTGTCCCTGGCCAACGAAGGCTCACCGGTGGCCGGCGCTTATGCCATGGCGTTGAGTGGGTTCCTGCACCAACTGATGGCCTCGGTAATCGGCGCCATGGCCAGCCTGTTGTTGAGCCAACAGGCCTGGCCGCTGGCGGCATTGTGTGCGCTGCTGGGCGCGGCGGCGATGCTCTGTGTGAGGTTCGTGCCGCCCCGGGTCGCTTAGAACGCGCTGCGGAAAATCTCTTCGATCTGCCGCTGGTCCGCTGCCCGTGGGTTGGTCAGGCCGCAGGCGTCTTTCAAGGCATTGGCAGCCAGCACCGGCACGTCGTTGAGGCGTACGCCCAGCTCGCGCAAGCCGGTCGGAATGTTCACGTCATGGGCCAGTTTGCGGATCGCCGCAATGGCGTCCCGGGCCCCCTCTTCCGGGCTGAAGCCGCGCGTATCGGCGCCCATGGCATGGGCCACGTCGGTCAGGCGAACGGCGCACACCAAAGCGTTGAAGCTCTGCACGTGAGGCAACAGCACCGCGTTGCACACCCCGTGAGGCAGGTCGTAGAAGCCACCCAGCTGATGCGCCATCGCGTGCACGAAACCTAATGATGCATTGTTGAACGCCATCCCCGCGAGAAACTGCGCGTAGGCCATGTTCTCCCGCGCCGTCAGGTCATTGCCGTCACGCACGGCCAGGCGCAGGTTGTTGCTGATCAGGGTGATGGCCTTCAGGGCGCAGGCATCGGTGATGGGGTTGGCGGCGGTGGAGACATAAGCCTCGATCGCGTGGGTCAGTGCATCCATGCCGGTGGCGGCCGTCAGGCCCTTGGGCATCGCCACCATCAGCGCCGGGTCGTTCACCGACATCAATGGGGTCACGTTGCGATCGACAATCGCCATTTTCACGTGGCGTGTCTCGTCGGTGATGATGCAAAAACGGGTCATTTCGCTGGCAGTGCCTGCCGTGGTGTTGATGGCGATCAACGGCAATTGCGGCTTGCTCGAACGGTCGACGCCTTCATAGTCGCGAATCTGCCCGCCGTTGGTGGCGCACAGCGCGATGCCCTTGGCGCAATCGTGGGGCGAACCGCCGCCCAGCGACACGATGAAATCGCACCGGCTCTCCTTCAACAGCCCCAGCCCGAGCTCGACATTGGCAATGCTTGGGTTGGGCTTGGCACCGTCGAAAATCACGGAATCGATGTCCTGCAGCGCCAGTTGCTCGGTCACCATGTTGGCGACGCCGGCCTTGGCCAGCCCCGCGTCGGTGACGATCAGGGCTTTGCGAAAGCCGTAGTTGCGAATAGCGGTCATCGCTTCATCGAGGCAGCCCAGCCCCATGATGTTCACGGCGGGAATGAAAAAAGTGCTGCTCATGGGGTCACGCTCCTGGTTGAGGCCGGATCGGCAGGGCCTACAGAATGACCGAGTAGTCATGACGCATCTTGATCTGGCTCAAGACTGGGTCGTGATAAAGTCGCGCCCTGCCTTTGCCACGTTTTGAGATGATCCTTGCGATGACCGATTTCCAGGAATACGACAGCCGGCTTGAAGACTGGGAGGCCGTGCGCGCCGACACCGCCTTCAGCGGCCTGCTGGTGGGCAATGGGGCCAGCCGCGCGGTGTGGGACGATTTCGGCTATGACTCGCTGTTCGAAAACGCCCGTACCGTCGAGGAAAAACCCCTGACACCGTCGGAACTGAGCGTGTTCGACGCGATGCAGACGCGCAGTTTCGAACAGGTGCTCGCGGCGCTGAAAACCACCAGCCGGGTCAACAAGGCCCTGGCCGTCAGCTCCGCCGCGCCACGCAATCGCTATTACGCGATCAAGGAAGCGCTGATCAACACCGTGCATGCGGTGCACATCCCGTGGCGCCTGGTGCAACCGGCGACCCTGGCGACGCTCAACCAGGAGCTGAGCCGCTACCGCACGGTGTTCACCACCAACTACGACCTGCTCAACTACTGGGCGATCCAGCAGGCGCCCGAGACCATCAGCGACCTGTTCTTCGGTGAAGACCACAGTTTCGACCTGAGCCAGGCGACCACAGACAAACCGCGCCTGCTGTACCTGCACGGCGGCCTGCACCTGGTGCGCAACCAGGACGGCACGGCGCGCAAGCTCACCTCCACCGAAGGCACCTTGTTGGGCAGTTTCGCCATCAACAACACGATCAAGACCCTCGACGACGTGCCTTTATTCGTCAATGAAGGCCCGAGCCAGGACAAGCTCAAGACCATCCGCAGCAGCGATTACCTGTCGTTCTGCTACGACCAGTTGCTGCAGCACGGCGACAACCTGTGCCTGTTCGGCCACGCCCTGGGCGAGCAGGACCACCACATCGTGCGAGCCCTGCGCCTGGCCGCACCGAAAACCGTGGCGATTTCGATCTACCCCCGTAGCCAGGCGTTCATCCAGCATCAGAAGCGGCATTACGCCAAGGTGTTCCAGGGGCTGAAGGTGCAATTGCGCTTCTTCGATGCCAAGAGCCATCCGCTGGGCGATCCGAAGTTGTCGGTGCCGGTGGAGGTTTAAAGGCAGGTTAAAAACGCGTGGCGAGGGGATCTATGTGTGGGAGCAAAGCTTGCTCGCGATGAACGATGACTCGGTTAGCCTGCACAACCGCAGCGCCTGCATCGCGAGCAAGCTTTGCTCCCACACATGATTTCTCGTCCACAGGCTGGGCGCCCTTATTGCTGTGCCTTCAGAGCGCAGCCACGGTCTTGTCCTTGATGACCGTCGTCGGTCCATTGGCCTTGACGCTGGCGATGCCTTTGTCCCGGGCCGCGCCCGATGAATAAGCTTCACTGCTGCCAATCACCTCATGGTTGGCAGCCTTGAGGTTGAAGTACGGATGGCCGTCCTTGGTGCTCTTGAGTTCATAGCGCTCGGCCAACGGACTGTTTTTCTGCACCGAAGCAATGCCGCTGTCGGCACCGCTGCGGGTGGTGTACAGCTCACTGGTCAAGATTGTCTCGGCGTTGGCTGCCTTGAGCACAAACCGAAACTGGCCGCTGCTGCTTTTGCTGATTTCGTACCATCCGGACATGATTTTTTCTCCTGGCAATGAAAACATGCCCCGAGAGTAAAGACCCGCTGCGCTTGCCCTGCCAGTCTGGTGTGCAGCGTTATTACAAAGTGATGGCCGTGCCCAGCAGCGTCAGGAACCCCGCCAGCCAGTTCGGGTGCGCAGGCCAGGCCGGTGCGGTCGCCAAGTTGCCCTGCACATGGCCTTGGGTCACGGGAATGTCGATGTAGGTCCCGCCCGCCAGCCGTACTTCCGGGGCACATGCCGGGTAGGCGCTGCATTCACGCCCTTCGAGGATGCCCGCCGCCGCCAGCAATTGTGCACCGTGGCACACCGCGGCAATCGGCTTGCCCGCCAGATCGAAATCGCGCACCAACTGCAAGACGGTTTCATTCAGGCGCAGGTATTCCGGCGCTCGTCCACCCGGCACCAGCAGCGCGTCGTAGTCGGCGGCCTGGACGTTGGCGAAGTCATGGTTGAGGGCAAACAAGTGCCCCGGCTTTTCACTGTAGGTCTGGTCGCCTTCAAAGTCGTGAATCGCTGTGCGCACCGTCTGCCCGGCGGTTTTGTCCGGGCACACGGCGTGCACGGTGTGACCGACCATCTGCAAAGCCTGGAACGGCACCATGACTTCATAATCTTCGACGTAATCGCCGACCAGCATGAGGATTTTCTTGGCAGCCATGGGAAGGGCTCCTTTGGGGATGCGTGAATGGTTAACGCATTAAAGGTAGACCGGAGTGTTGGCAGGCGAGCGATAACCGCTGATTACCTGACGGGATGCATACCCAAAGATACAAATTCCCCTGTGGGAGCAAAGCTTGCTCCCACAGCGTTCGGTATAGCTGCTTCAGGCGAGGTATCCATCCGCCCGCAGCAGCGTTTCGAGGCAGTGCTCGGTGATGTGGTAGAAGGCCTTGAGTTCCTGGATCTTGGCCAGCAGCTCGGTGGGGTCCACCGGTTCGGCGCGTTTGACGGCCAGGATCATCTTGTTCTTGTTGGTGTGGTCCAGTGAGATGAACTCGAAGACCTTGGTCTCGTAGCCGCAAGCTTCCAGGAACAGCGCCCGCAAGCTGTCGGTGACCATTTCCGCCTGCTGGCCCAGGTGCAGGCCGTATTGCAGCATGGGCTTGAGCAAGGCCGGGCTCTGGATCTGCAAGCGGATCTGCTTGTGGCAGCACGGCGAGCACATGATGATCGAGGCGCCCGAGCGTATGCCCATGTGGATCGCGTAGTCGGTGGCGATATCGCAGGCGTGCAAGGCGATCATCACATCCACCGCGCTTGGCGCCACGCTGCGCACGTCACCGTGCTGGAAGCTCAGGCCCGGGTGTTCCAGCCGCGCGGCGGCTTCGTTGCACAGCTTGACCATGTCTTCGCGCAGCTCGACACCGGTCACCACGCCTTCGGCCTGCAAGGTGTTGCGCAGGTAATCGTGGATGGCGAACGTCAGGTAGCCTTTGCCCGAACCGAAATCCGAGACCCGCACTGGTTTATCCAGGGCCAGCGGCGAGGATGTCAGCGCATGGCTGAAGACTTCGATGAACTTGTTGATCTGCTTCCACTTGCGCGACATCGCCGGAATCAGCTCGTGCTTGTGGTTGGTCACGCCCAGGTCGGCCAAAAATGGCCGGCTCAGGTCGAGGAAGCGATTCTTCTCACGGTTGTGCTCGGCCGATGGCACTTCCCGCAGTTGCTGGGGCTTGCTCTTGAACAGCGAGCTCTTGCCCTTCTTGCTGTACTCCAGTTGCGCCTCGTCGGTGACCGCCAGCAAATGCGCGTTCTTGAACGATGCCGGCAACAGCGCGGCAATGGTTTGCACCCCTTCGGCCAGCGGGAAATTCTTGGTGATATCGCGGGTCTTGTAGCGGTAGACGAAGGACAGGCACGGCTGGTCCTTGACCGTCAGTTGCTTGATGATCAGCCGCTGGAGGTCTGCTTCGTCACCCACGTACTTGGCCAGCACCAGTTTGATGAAGCCGTTCTGCTCGAGGCTGGTGCGCAGCAGCTCGATGAACTGGGCGTGGTGATCCGGCGCGGGACGGACGGGCGTTGCGGTGGCAGACATGAAAAAACGGCCTCGGGGCGGCGAATCGGGAATGGCGGTATTTTAGGGGGGATGGGCAGCGAGGGCACGGAAAAGTTCGTTTGGCGACCAGTAGCCTCTGTGGGAGCAAGGCTTGCCCGCGATGAATACATCGCGATTCAGCAGGCTAAACCGAGCCATTGTTCATCGCGAGCAAGCTTTGCTCCCACAGGCTTGTGCTGGCAGGAGATTTTCAGCCCAGCACCACCAATCGATTGGGCAGTTCATTGCGCTCTTGGGTCACCGGCACGTGCTCCTTGAGCAATTCGCCGCAAGCTTCGATGCAGGTCACGAAACCCTGCAAGGTCTGGCCCTGGCGAACCTGCTGGGTGAACGTTGCGACGATGGCATCCCAGCATTTGTTGTCCAGGCGCTTGGAAATGCCTTCATCGACCAGGATTTCCACGTAGCGCTCAGCCTCGCAGACAAAAATCAGCACGCCTGTGCTGCCCACGGTGTGGTGCAGGTTCTGTTCGAGGAATTGCCGGCGCGCCAGGTTGGAGGCCCGCCAGTGACGAACGGAACGAGGGATCAGGTGTGTGGTGATCCTGGGGATGCGAAACACCAGGCATAACACGATGAAGCTGACCCACTGCACCAGCAACAGGCTGTGCATGGCCAGCCAGCCGGTGAGGTAATGGACCACGCCGGGCACCACCAGGGCCAGCAGGCTGGCCCATAGCAGCGGGATATAGGCGTAGTCGTCGGCGCGGGCGGCCAGCACCGTGACCAGTTCAGCGTCGGTATACCGCTCGACCCGGGCGATGGCCTCGGCTACCTTGCGTTGTTCGTGTTCAGTCAGTAGTGCCATGGTTAAAAGTGCCTGCTCATTATTATTGTCACCAGCCGCCCGACGAACCGCCGCCCCCGAAACTGCCACCACCACCGCTGAAGCCCCCGCCGCCTCCGCCACCGAAGCCTCCACCGAAACCACCGGAACCGCGCGAGCCGCGGGAGCCGCCGCTTCCGGTCGGCAGGATACCGAGCATCTGACAGACCAATACCGTCAAAATAAACAGGATCACCAGGAAGACGAACAGCCCTGGATGGCGCTCGACATAATCGCCCTGCTCCTGCTGCCCATCGGCACTGTATGCCGGCGCCGGCTCATCCAACGGGCTGCCGCCCAGCACCACCAGCATCGCCGCGACGCCGTCGCTGATGCCTTTGTTGAAGTTGCCGGTCTTGAAGGCCGGGGTAATCACCTGGTTGATGATCACCGAACTCTGCGCGTCGGTCAGGCGATCTTCCAGGCCATAGCCCACCTCGATGCGCAGTTTACGGTCATCCCGGGCGACAATCAGCAGCGCGCCGTTGTTTTTATCCTTCTGCCCGATGCCCCAGTGGCGCCCCAGTTGATAGCCGAAGTCTTCGATGCTGCTGCCCTGCAGGTCCGCCAGCGTGACCACCACGACCTGTTCGCCGGTGGCCTGTTCATGGGCCTTGAGCTGCGCTTGCAGTTGCGTGCGTACCGATGGCTCAAGCATCTGGGCGGCGTCCACCACCCGCCCGGTCAATGCCGGAAACTTCAGCTCGGCCTGGGCCGTGATGGCAAACACCCAGAGCAACAGCACCAGGCCAAATTTCAACACGCGCATTGGAACTCCAGTGTGGGAGCGAGCTCGCTCCCACAGTTTGTTCAGAACTTCACTTCAGGGGCTTTTTCGGCATTGGGGCTGGTGGCCTCGAAGGTTTCGCGGATCGGCAGGTCGCTGTACAGCACGCTGTGCCACAGGCGTCCCGGGAACGTGCGGATCTCGGTGTTGTATTTCTGCACGGCCAGGATGAAGTCGCGGCGGGCCACGGCGATGCGGTTCTCGGTGCCTTCGAGCTGCGATTGCAACGCCAGGAAATTCTGGTTGGCCTTGAGGTCCGGATAACGCTCGACCACCACCATCAGCCGGCTCAACGCGCCGCTCAACTGGTCCTGGGCCTGCTGGAACTGCTTGAGTCTTTCGGGATTGTCCAGGGTGCTGGCGTCGACCTGGATCGACGTCGCCTTGGCCCGCGCTTCAATCACAGCGGTGAGGGTTTCCTGCTCGTGCTGGGCGTAGCCCTTGACGGTTTCCACCAGGTTGGGAATCAGGTCGGCGCGCCGCTGGTACTGGTTCTGCACCTGGCCCCAGGCAGCCTTGGCCTGTTCGTCCAGGGTCGGGATGTTATTGATGCCGCAACCGGCCAGCAACGTGGTGAGCAGCATCAGGACCAGCATCGGCAGGCTGCGAAGGTGGTTCAGTCGTGGATTCATCGGGTGGAACTCTCCCTTGCATGACATGGAAAAACACGGCCACCTATCTCACCGGCGCCTGGGGCATAATTTGCCGCCGCACTGGATTGAAACGGGTCGATGGGCTAAAAGATGCGCAGTGCGAAACTAAGTTCAGCCCAATGGGTTCGAAAGTGTGCTGCATTTAACTGAACAACAATAGCCGCTCCTCACATTTTGGCTGACCGGCGTGGTGTGATCCCCGCCCTTTAGGCTTGCGAGAAAATTATTCATGAAGAAGCTGTGTATGCTGGGCCTGTTTATCAGTCTGGCCAGTCAATCCGTATTTGCCGACAACCTGCCAGCCCCCATAGAGAACAAGGACGCGTTCATCAGCAACCTGATGAAGCAGATGACCCTCGAAGAGAAGATCGGCCAATTGCGCCTGATCAGCATCGGCCCGGAAATGCCCCGGGAGATGATTCGCAAGGAAATCGCCGCCGGCAACATCGGTGGCACGTTCAACTCCATCACGCGCGCTGAAAACCGTCCGATGCAGGACGCGGCCATGCGCAGCCGGTTGAAGATCCCGATGTTCTTCGCCTATGACGTGATCCACGGCCACCGCACGATTTTCCCGATCCCCCTGGCACTGGCCTCGAGCTGGGACATGGACGCGATCTACCACTCCGGCCGCATCGCGGCCAAGGAAGCGGCCGCCGACAGCCTGGACATCACCTTCGCGCCGATGGTCGACATTTCCCGCGACCCACGCTGGGGCCGAACCTCCGAAGGTTTCGGCGAGGACACCTACCTGGTGTCGCGCATCGCCGGGGTGATGGTCAAGGCGTTCCAGGGCAACGGCGCCAACGCGGCCGACAGCATCATGGCCAGCGTCAAGCACTTCGCCCTGTACGGCGCGGTGGAAGGCGGCCGGGACTACAACATCGTGGACATGAGTCCGTTGAAAATGTACCAGGACTACCTGCCACCCTACCGCGCCGCCATCGACGCCGGTGCCGGCGGGGTGATGGTCGCGTTGAACTCCATCAACGGCGTACCAGCCACGGCCAACACCTGGCTGATGAATGACCTGCTGCGCAAGGAATGGGGCTTCAAGGGCCTGGCTGTCAGTGATCACGGCGCGATCTTCGAACTGATCAACCACGGCGTAGCCAAGGACGGTCGCGAAGCGGCGAAACTGGCGATCAAGGCCGGCATCGACATGAGCATGAACGACTCGCTCTATGGCAAGGAACTGCCAGGCTTGCTCAAGGCCGGTGAAATCGAGCAGAGCGACATCGACAACGCGGTGCGCGAAGTGCTCGCGGCGAAATATGACATGGGCCTGTTCAAGGATCCGTACCTGCGCATCGGCAAGGCCGAGGATGATCCGACCGACACCTACGCCGAAAGCCGCCTGCACCGCGCCGACGCCCGTGACGTGGCGCGCCGCAGCCTGGTCCTGCTGGAAAACCGCAACCAGACCCTGCCCCTGAAGAAGACGGCGAAGATCGCCCTGGTCGGCCCGCTGGCCAAGGCACCGATCGACATGATGGGCAGTTGGGCCGCCGCCGGGCGTCCTGCACAATCGGTCACCCTGTTCGACGGCATGACCCGCGTCCTGGGCGCTGACTCGAAGCTGATCTACGCCCGTGGCGCCAATATCACCGACGACAAGAAGGTGCTCGACTACCTGAACTTCCTCAACTTCGATGCCCCGGAAGTGGTGGACGACCCGCGCCCGGCCCAAGTGCTGATCGACGAAGCGGTAAACGCCGCCAAGGACGCCGATGTGGTGGTGGCCGCCGTGGGCGAGTCCCGTGGCATGTCCCATGAATCGTCGAGCCGTACCGACCTGAACATTCCGGCCAGCCAACGCGAGCTGATCAAGGCCCTGAAGGCCACCGGCAAGCCGCTGGTGCTGGTGCTGATGAATGGCCGGCCGCTGTCGTTGCTGGAAGAAAAGCAGCAGGCCGATGCGATCCTGGAAACCTGGTTCAGCGGCACCGAAGGCGGCAACGCCATCGCTGATGTGCTGTTCGGCGACTACAACCCATCGGGCAAACTGCCGATCACCTTCCCACGCTCGGTGGGGCAGATTCCGACCTACTACAACCACCTGAGCATCGGCCGGCCATTCACCCCGGGTAAGCCGGGCAACTACACCTCGCAGTACTTCGATGACACCACCGGCCCGCTCTATCCGTTCGGCTACGGCCTGAGCTACACCGAGTTCAGCCTGTCGGACATGGTCCTGTCGTCGACCACGCTGAACAAGACCGGCAAGCTCGATGCCAGCGTGACGCTGGAAAACACTGGCAAGCGTGACGGCGAAACCGTGGTGCAGTTGTACATCCAGGACGTGACCGGCTCGGTCATTCGCCCGGTGAAGGAACTGAAGAACTTCCGCAAGGTGATGCTCAAGGCCGGCGAGAAGAAAGTCATCCACTTCACCATCACCGAAGACGACCTGAAGTTCTTCAATGCCCAGCTCCAGTACGCTGCGGAGCCGGGCAAGTTCAACGTACAGATCGGCCTGGATTCCCAGAATGTGAAGCAGCAGAGTTTTGAGTTGCTCTGACCCCAGGCAACACAAAACCCATGTGGGAGCTTGCTCGCGATAGCGTCAGATCAGTCACATTGATATCGACTGACACTCCGCCATCGCGAGCAAGCTCCCACAGTTGTATCTGGGTGTTCGGGCTAGCCCCGGCGATCCAGCAAGTTCACCACCAACCGATCCACCAACCCCCACACCCGCTGCTTGAAGCGCTTCCACAACGGCCGGCGCTGCCAGGCGTCGAGGCTGACTTGCAGGCTCTGGGTGAAGTCCCGCTCGAAACTGGCCGCCACTGCACTGCTGAGCCTGGAGTCCAGGGCTTCGAGGTTGGCCTCCAGGTTGAAACGCAGGTTCCAGTGATCGAAGTTGCAGGAGCCGATGCTGACCCAGTCGTCCACCAGCACCATCTTCAGGTGCAGGAAACACGGCTGGTATTCGAAGATTTTCACGCCAGCCTTGAGCAGTCGCGGGTAGTAACGGTGCCCGGCGTAGCGCACGGACGGGTGATCGGTGCGCGGGCCGGTCAGCAGCAGGCGCACGTCGATGCCGCGGGCGGCGGCCTTGCGCAAGGAACGGCGCACGTTCCAGGTCGGCAGGAAATACGGTGTCGCCATCCAGATGCGTTTCTGGCCGCTGTTCAATGCCCGCGACAGCGATTGCAGGATGTCGCGATGCTGGCGGGCGTCGGCATACGCCACCCGGCCCATGCCCTCGCCCACCGGCGGTACGCGCGGCAGGCGTGGCAAGCCGAAGTTGGACGCCGGTTTCCAGGCTCGCCGATGGCGGTTGGCGAGCCATTGGCGGTCGAACAGCAACTGCCAGTCGAGCACCAGCGGGCCGACGATTTCCACCATCACTTCGTGCCACTCACTGCGGTCGTCGAGGGGGTTCCAGAATTCATCGGTCACCCCGGTGCCGCCGACCACGGCCAGGCGTTGGTCCACCAGCAGCAGCTTGCGGTGATCCCGATAGAGGTTGCGCACCCAGCGGCGCCAGCTCAGGCGATTGTAGAAACGCAACTCCACCCCGGCGTCGGTCAGACGCTTGCGCAGGGCCAGGGTAAACGCCAGGCTGCCGTAGTCATCGAACAGGCACCGCACGCGAACACCACGCTCGGCGGCCTGGACCAGTGCCTGGACCATCGCCTCGGCGCAAGTGCCTGCCTCCACCAGATAGAGTTCCAGCTCGACCTGTTCCAGGGCTCGGGCGATTTCCACCAGCATGCGCGGGAAGAACTGCGGGCCATCGACCAACAGCTCGAAGCGATTGCCTTCACGCCAGGGAAATACCGGGCCGCTCATGTCAGCGCGCCGTGAAAATCAGCACCGCACTCACCGGCACCGAGAGGCTGATGGCTGATAACCCAGCCAGGTTTCGCAGCTTTTCCAGCCCCGGTGCCAGATCGAAATCCGCCGCGTTGAGCACCACCGGTTCCAGGGTCACCACTTGGAAACGTCGCTCGTCCAGGCGCGTGGCCAGCAGTTCGACCGGGTACTCATGCTGCTTGCCGTGCAGGTCCACCGTCAGTGGCAGGCGCAATTCCAACTGCGCGCCGTTGGCCAGATCCTGGATCGGCACCAGGTCGATCTTTGCGGTGACAGTGGCTTCGGCAAATTGCTTGATCTCGAACAACTCGGCCCGCATGCGCTCATCGCGCAGGGGAATGCCGCTGTTGATGGATTCCAGTTCCACTTCCAGGCGCGCCAAGCCCTCGGGCTGGACTTGACCGTGCAACACCAGGAAACGCTGGACCTCGGAGACATTGCCGTTTTTGCTGCTGATGAATGACAGCCGCGACGATTCGCTGTCCAGGTACCAGTCAGCCTGGGCCGGCAGCGCGGCGCAGGCCAGCAGCAAGCTGGCGGCAGCGTGAGGGAAAAACCGCTTGAACATACACACTCGGAGGGTAGATAAACCTGTGGCGAACCTTAACCGGGCCGAGGGCGCTTGCAAACTGTCTGGTGCAACAACGGCCAGGAAGACACAGAACCTGTGGTCAAGGGACTCATTTGTGGGAGCAAGGCTTGCCCGCGATGGCGTTCTCGGAATCGCCATCGCGGGCAAGCCTTGCTCCCACACTAGGATCGGCGTCAGGCCTTGTTCCCAACAGTTAGCTCAGGGCTCCAACCGACACCCCTGCCGCTCCCCCATCCACCGCGCACTGTTGCTACGCCCCAACCCGCTGACGGTGATGCGTTTGGCTTCAGCGGTCTCGAGAAAATCGCTGATGGGCACCGACTGCTTCACATAGCCACGGCAGTAGTCCGCCGATTGCTCCATCACGTAGCGGCACGAGCAGTACTCCTTGGCGGTGTAGGCACTGATGATGTCGGGGAAAGCCCGCAATGCCACCCGCTCCAGCCAAACCCAACTGAACAGGGCAACGAGCAGCACCGACAGCAGGCTGAGCAACACTTTGCGCTTCATGGCTGCACCGCCCCGGCGAACGCCGCCATGGTGCGCTTGAGCAATTCGTTATGGCGATAGCTGCCGTCGCGGTCGTCGCCATAGCGCACGATCACCAGTTTGGCGCTGGGGATGACGTACAGCGCCTGGCCCCAATGGCCCAGCGCGGCAAAGGTATCCGGCGGCGCATCGGGCCAGGGATGGATTGCCGGATCGGCGGCGCGGTTGAGCCACCAATGCCCGCCGGGCACGGCTTCGTCCTGGCCAGCCTGAAAGTAGGCGAACGGCTGGCGATTGAACGCGACCCAAGCCTTGGGGATCAGTTGCCGTTCGCCCCAGCGACCGTCCCGCTGCATCAACAACCCGACACGCGCCAGGTCTCGCGCGGTGAGGTAGGCATAGGACGATCCAACGAACGTGCCGCTGGCATCGGTTTCCCAGGTGGCGTGGTGGATGCCCAGGGGGTCGAACAATGCCGTCCAGGGATAGTCGGGGTAGCGCGCCGGGCCGACGATGGTTCTCAAGGCCGCCGCCAGCAGGTTGCTGTCACCGCTGGAATAACGGAACGCCTGCCCCGGCGGGCTGGCGCTTTCATGCTGCGCAGTGAACGCCGCCATGTCATGACGCCCACGGGTATAGAGCATCGCCACCACCGAAGAGTTGAGCGGCGCGTATTCGTAGTCCTCCTGCCAGTCCAGGCCTGAGGCCCAGTGGAAAAGATCGGCCAGGGTCAGGCCCGGGTGCCGGCTCAGTGGCGGGTAGTACTTGGCTGCCGGATCATCCAGGGCAAAGCGCTTTTCCCCGTAGGCCACGCCAAACACTGTTGCCAGCAGGCTTTTGCTGATGGACCAGGTCAGGTGCGGAGTCTGGGCAGTGGTCGGCCCGGCGTAACGTTCATAGGCCAGCCGACCGTCCTGGATCACCAGCAGCGCATCGGTGCGGATGCCCTCGCGGCTCGCATCGTCCCGGGGTGGGAAGGCGTATTGCTCCAAGGCTTCGATGGCCGGCCCGCTCGGGGTCGGGCCAATGGGCCATTGCTCGCCGGGCCAATCTTCGGCGTGGGCGCTCAGGTTGAGCAACAGCAGCGGGATCAGGAACCAGCCTTTGGACATGCTTGAGGCTCGCAGGATTGAACCTTCAGAGCCTATTCAGACTTGATGACAGTTTCGAGGCTTGTATCGACAGTACCAACGCCATCGCGGGCAAGCCTTGCTCCCACAGGTGCAATGCCAAATGACAGTCTGTTGTAGACCTGTGGGAGCAAGGCCTGCTCCCACAGGCTCAGTGCCAAATGACAGTCTGTTGTAGACCTGTGGGAGCAAGGCCTGCTCCCACAGGCTCAGTGCCAAATGACAGACTGGTGTAGACCTGTGGGAGCAAGGCCTGCTCCCACAGGCTCAGTGCCAAATGACAGACTGGTGTAGACCTGTGGGAGCAAGGCCTGCTCCCACAGGCTCAGTGCCAAATGACAGACTGTTGTAGACCTGTGGGAGCAAGGCCTGCTCCCACAGGCTCAGTGCCAAATGACAGACTGGTGTAGACCTGTGGGAGCAAGGCCTGCTCCCACAGGCTCAGTGCCAAATGACAGACTGTTGTAGACCTGTGGGAGCAAGGCCTGCTCCCACAGGCTCAATGCCAAATGACAGACTGTTGTAGACCTGTGGGAGCAAGGCTTGCCCGCGATGAGGGCCTTCAAATCAATGAGGATCCCAACGCCTTGGCCAACCGCTTGGCCCGCGCCCCCGCCCCAATCTCCATCACTCCTTTGTCCCGCGTCCACATCTCGCGCCACGCCGCAGGCCCAGCGTTCAACGCATCGTTCAGCTCACCATCGAGCCCCTGGAATTGAGCGAACAACCCGCCCAGCAGCACATGCCCGACCGCACTGGAAGGGTTATGCCGACTCACCTCCGCGCAGCCGGCGAGCAACGCCAGCAGGCGCAATTGCAACGCCTGGGGCCAGGCACATTCCTGCCCGACGCCATACAACCAGGCGGTCATCGCACTGAGCACATAAAGGTCTTCCAGGGTGCGGAACGGTTTGACGTAGGCGTCCCACCCGTCGCCCGCCAGCAACTCGCACAGCGCGCCGTCAAGTAGGACGCGGCCATGGCTGATGTCCGGCATCAGGGCAATGGCGGGCAGTTTTTGCAGGGTCACGCCGGGCTCACCCGCATAGGCCACTGCCAGGTTCAGCCGTGGCGTTTCACCGGGTGCTTCGCAGCGAGCGGCAATCAGCAGCCACTCGGCGGCGTCGCCGGCGGTGACGAAATCCTTGCGTCCGCTCAGGCGCAAATCGTCGAGACGGGTTTGCATGTCCGCCGGGCGCAGGCTGCGCTGTTCGGTGGCACACAAGGCGCCGAGGCTCTGGGGCGCGCTGGGCCACAGCACCCGCAGCGCCGCCTGGTAACCCACCAGGAACGCCAGGCCCGGTGTCGCCATCAACCGCGCCCCGGTGACGGCCAGTTCGAACGGCGTTACCGGCCCCAAGCGTTGCAACAACGCTGAATATCCTTCGGCCAGGTCCGGATGGGCGGGCAGGCGCTCGCCGCGTTCGATCAGGGTGTGCCAGGGCATGGGGGGCTCCTCGAGGGCTGTCATATAAGCATCACCAAAGCTTCATGGCGATGACACCGGGGCTACATAGCCTGACTTTGCACAACATGGCTGCATAAAGAAAGTCGATTGGCTCAACCCAAGACGGGAGCACATCCCGCACGGAGATTCGCTATGACCCAGATCGCCCGCATCAGCGACACCGGCAATGAACGCCGCCTGCAAGCCGAACGCCTGATCGGCGGCCAAGCCTTGCAAGAAGCACAGGCCCTGCGTTTCAACGTCTTCAGCGGCGAATTCAACGCCAAGCTCAAGGGCGCGGAGATGGGTCTGGACATGGATGACTATGATGTTCACTGCGCCCACATTGGCGTACGCGACCTGAACACCGGCCGCCTCGTGGCGACCACTCGCCTGCTCGACCACCAGGCCGCCAGCAGCCTGGGCCGGTTCTACAGCGAAGAAGAATTCAGCCTCCACGGCCTGGTCCATCTCAAGGGCCCGATCCTGGAAATCGGCCGTACCTGCGTCGACCCCGCCTACCGCAACGGCGGCACCATCGCCGTGCTCTGGGGCGAACTGGCCGAAGTCCTGAACGAAGGCGGCTACAGCTACCTGATGGGCTGCGCGAGCATTCCGATGCAGGACGGCGGTATCCAGGCCCAGGCGATCATGCAACGCCTGCGCGAACGCTACCTGTGCACCGAACACCTGCAAGCCGTACCGAAAAAACCCTTGCCGACCCTGGACGTGCCGTCCAACGTCATCGCCGAGATGCCGCCGCTGCTCAAGGCCTACATGCGCCTGGGCGCGAAGATTTGCGGCGAGCCGTGCTGGGACGAGGATTTCCAGGTGGCCGACGTGTTCATCCTGCTCAAGCGCGACGAGCTCTGCCCGCGCTACGCCCGCCACTTCAAGGCAGCGGTCTGATGAGCCGGCTGCGGGTGTACGCGCGAATCGCGCGAGTATTGCTGGTGGTGGCGCTGGGCCTGAGCATGGCCAGCGTGTTCGGCCTGTTCGAACGTGCTGGGATCGCCCACTCGATGGTCCGTCGCCAGCGCTGGTCGCGGTTCTTCATGGCACGGCTGAGCCGTGCCCTGCCCTTTTCAGTCACCGTCCACGGTCAACTGCCGCATCGGCCGATGCTGTGGGTCAGCAACCATGTGTCCTGGACCGACATCCCGTTGCTGGGGATGCTCACGCCGCTGTCGTTCCTGTCCAAGGCCGAAGTGCGCACCTGGCCGGTGGCCGGATGGTTGGCAGCCAAGGCCGGCAGCCTGTTTATCCGGCGCGGTTCGGGTGACAGCCAGTTGATCCGCAAGCAAATGAGCCGCCACCTGGAACAGGCCCATCCGCTGTTGATGTTTCCGGAAGGCACTACCACCGATGGCCGTACCTTGCGCACCTTCCACGGTCGCTTGTTGTCGGCGGCCATCGATGCCGATGTCGCGTTGCAGCCGGTGGCGATCCGTTACCTGCGCAACGGTGAACCGGATTCACTGGCGCCGTTCATTGGCGATGATGATTTGCTGTCGCACCTGATGCGCTTGTTTGCCAATGATCGGGGCGAGGTGGAAATCCATCTGCTGGAACCGATTGCCTGCCACGGCCAGGAACGCGCGGCACTGGCCTTCCAGGCGCAGCAGGCGGTGCACAAGGCTTTGTTCGGGGCACTTCCAGAGAAACAGCAAGCGCCGATGCGACCTGCTGCGATTGCGGCCTGATCCTGGATCTCCGTGGAGCCCCCTGTGGGAGCGAGCTTGCTCGCTCCCACATTTATTCCTGCGGTGTGACTTGGTTTTGAGCAAAATCCTGCAGTTGCGGGTAGAACAACCGAAAGTCTTCGCTCAACGGCTCATAGAGCCTGATCAACTCCGGCATCGCTCCGGCCAGCTCATCGGGGCGGGACAGGCGGCGGGAAATGCCGCGCAGTACCTGCCCAAGCACCTCGAACTCCCGATAAGACCCCAGCCAGTCATCCGCCGCCATAAACGGCGCGATGTGCGCCAGGCGTCCCGGCAGCTGCGGTTCGGTGCCGAGTACCTGGTACACCCGGGAAGTGAAGTCCAACAGCGGCCCTTCACCGTACAACGGCCAGTCCCGGGCCAGGCAGTGGTCGAAAAACACGTCGAGCACGATCCCGGCATAGCGCCGTCGCACCGTGGAAAAGCGCGACAGGGCGATGTCCACCAAGGGATGGCGGTCGGTGTACATGTCGATGCGCCGATGCAGGGCAATCGCCGCTTCGATTCGTGAGTCATAGAGCCCTTGCAGCGGGCCCTTGACGAAGTCGCCGTAGAGGCTGCCGAGCAGTTGTTCCCGGCCAGGGCCGCCGAGGTGCAGGTGCGCGAGATAGTTCATGGCCGCAGCTTAGCACCACCACGCCAATATCGTTATAACCCGATATAGCGATTTGTTCGATATTCAGATCAAATCCATATTGGTATATCGCAAAATAACGATTTAAGGTTCGCTCCATCGCGATATAGCGTTTTACTCACTCCGAGCTGCCACCATGACCCTCGACCTCGACGAAATAATAAAAGCCCTGGCACACCCAGTACGGCGAGACATCCTCAACTGGCTCAAAGACCCCAAGGTCCAGTTCCCTGAACAGTTGCACAACCACGAATTCGGCATTTGCGCCGGGCAGATCGACCAGCGTTGCGGCCTGTCGCAATCCACGGTGTCTGCGCACTTGGCGGTGTTGCAACGGGCGGGGCTGATCACCAGCCAGAAGGTCGGTCAATGGCACTTCTTCAAACGCAACGAGGACGTGATCCAGCAGTTCCTCAAGCAAATGAGCCAAGAGCTCTGACCCGACAAGGACCCATCATGCCCCTCTCACTCCTGATCCTGGCCCTGAGCGCCTTCGCCATCGGCACCACCGAGTTCGTCATCATGGGCCTGCTGCCCGACGTGGCGGCCGACCTGGGCGTGTCGATTCCTGGCGCCGGCTGGCTGGTGACCGGCTACGCCCTGGGCGTGGCCATCGGTGCGCCGTTCATGGCCCTGGCCACCGCGCGGCTGCCGCGCAAGGCTGCCCTCGTGGTGTTGATGGGGATTTTCATCGTCGGCAACCTGCTCTGCGCCATCGCCAGCGACTACAACGTGCTGATGTTCGCCCGGGTCGTCACGGCCCTGTGCCACGGCGCGTTCTTCGGTATCGGTTCGGTGGTGGCTGCCGGCCTGGTGGCGCCCAACAAGCGCGCCTCGGCCGTGGCCTTGATGTTCACCGGCCTGACCCTGGCCAACGTGCTCGGCGTACCACTGGGCACCGCACTGGGCCAGGAAGCCGGCTGGCGTTCGACTTTCTGGGCAGTGACTGTCATTGGCGTAATTGCGCTGATCGGCCTGATCCGCTTCCTGCCGGCCAAGCGCGATGAAGAAACACTCGACATGCGCTCGGAACTGGTGGCGCTCAAAGGGACCGGCCTGTGGCTGTCCCTGAGCATGACCGCGCTGTTCTCCGCCTCGGTGTTCACCCTGTTCACCTATGTCGCCCCGCTGCTGGGTGAAGTGACCGGCGTATCGCCCCGAGGCGTGACCTGGACCCTGGTGCTGATCGGCCTGGGCCTGACCCTGGGCAACATCATCGGCGGCAAACTGGCGGACAAGAGCCTGGCGAACACGCTGATGGGCGTCTTCCTCACCATGGCCGTGGTGTCCACCGTACTGAGTTGGACCAGCGTGGCGTTGATCCCCAGCGAAATCACCCTGTTCCTCTGGGCCACTGCCTGCTTCGCCGCCGTGCCGGCCCTGCAAGTCAACGTGGTGACCTTCGGCAAAGATGCGCCCAACCTGGTGTCCACCCTGAACATCGGCGCCTTCAACATTGGCAACGCCCTGGGCGCCTGGGTCGGCGGCAGTGTCATCGACCATGGCCTGGGCCTGACCTCCGTGCCCCTGGCCGCCGGCGCGCTGGCCGTGCTGGCGCTGCTGGTCACCCTGATCACTTTCCGCCAGGGCGGCAATGCCGACCTGGCACCGGCAACTCACTGACTTTTAATCCTTCCACTTTCGAGGTTGTATTTCATGGCGACTATTTTCGACCCCATCAAACTCGGCGACATCGAGCTGAAGAACCGCATCATCATGGCCCCGCTCACCCGCTGCCGCGCCGATGCAGGCCGCGTGCCCAACGCGCTGATGGCCGAGTACTACGTGCAACGCGCATCCGCCGGCCTGATCCTCAGCGAAGCAACCTCGGTCACACCGATGGGCGTAGGCTATCCGGACACCCCGGGCATCTGGTCCAACGACCAGGTGCGCGGCTGGTCCAACGTCACCAAGGCGATCCACGGCGCCGGCGGCAAGATCTTCCTGCAACTGTGGCATGTGGGCCGGATCTCCCACCCGTCGTACCTGAACGGCGAAACCCCGGTGGCGCCCAGCGCGATCCAGCCCAAGGGCCACGTAAGCCTGGTCCGTCCGCTGGCCGACTACCCGACCCCACGCGCACTGGAAACCGCTGAAATCGCCGACATCGTCGATGCGTACCGCGTCGGTGCCGAGAATGCCAAGGCCGCCGGTTTCGACGGCGTGGAAATCCACGGCGCCAACGGCTACCTGCTCGATCAGTTCCTGCAAAGCAGCACCAACCAGCGCACCGACAACTACGGCGGCTCCCTGGAAAACCGTGCCCGCCTGCTGCTGGAAGTGACCGACGCGGCCATTGAAGTCTGGGGTGCCGGCCGGGTTGGCGTGCACCTGGCGCCACGCGCCGACTCCCATGACATGGGTGACGAGAACCGCCTGGAAACTTTCAGCTACGTGGCTCGCGAGCTGGGCAAGCGTGGCATCGCCTTTATCTGCTCCCGTGAGAAAGAAGGCGATGACAGCATCGGCCCGCAACTCAAGCAGGCTTTCGGCGGCCCGTACATCGCCAATGAACGCTTCACCAAGGACAGCGCCAATGCCTGGCTGGCCGAGGGCAAGGCCGATGCCGTTGCCTTCGGAGTGCCGTTCATTGCCAACCCGGACCTGCCGGCACGCTTGAAAGCCGATGCACCGCTGAACGAGGCGCATCCGGAAACGTTCTATGGCAAGGGACCGGTAGGCTACATTGATTACCCGGTAATGTAAGTGCTCCGCTGCCTTATATGAAGAAAGCCTCGGCATCAAAAAACGCCGGGGCTTTTTTATGTTTAAAAAACGGAGTAAACCGACAACAAAAACTCACCACCAACGTTGCGACACATAAAAAAACAACCCGAAAGGTCGGCACTATAGATTGACACCTCTAATCACGCCAATAATAGAAACGCTGAACAGCGACAAATATAAAACCATGTCGCTGGCAACCACCTGACAATATTAAAATCAAACATATCATGCAGACCCAAACATATCTGCGCTCACGGAAGAGCCCATCATGACCCACATTAAGCGTTTTATCCTGGCTGCTGCATTGGCTCCGGCATTTATCACCAGCGCCATGGCGGACACAGCCGTGCTCGTTCAGGTCACGAACAACACTTCAGATACTTTGAAGCTGAAACACCTCTCGGTCCTCCCACCCGATTACCCAATCTCAGATTATGACGTATCGCCGAAAAAGTTACGGAATATAAACATCCCCTTCCAAAGGGGATTCACTTACCCAGCGTCCGGCTGGCAACCCACACTAAGAAGAATATCGCCCATCCAGCTCAACCTGACTTATGAAGTCAACGGCCATATCTGCCAACTTGCCACTCAACTCGAAGTTTCCATTATTCCTGGTTGGTCGGAGCCCAGCTACAGCCCTCACTGGAGCAAAACAGTCAACTCCTCTGGTAATAACAACTACAGTTGCAAAGCCGTCATTTCCCAAAAAATGTCTGAAGTGCCGTTCAGCTACACCGTTAATCTGACGATCGACGAAAACAACCCGACCTGATCAGACTCACCTAGGGAGGGTGACCGAGACGCGACTTAACCAATACGCAACAATTTCCCTACAAAATAGCCGATTCGCCGCCTGTCAAAGACGCTGCGGTGCCTATATAAAGTACCCCGCCGGGATGAGTGCCCAGCGAGGTACCTCTGGATCGGCTATTGACACAAACCGACGCAATCACCCATTTTGTTTCATTTGCGCAGGCTGGGGCTCAAGTGCAGCATGTCCAGCCCGATCTCCACCCAGCGCTCGGCCTCAGCCGCCAGGGCAAAACTGTCCGGGGCCAGTAGCCACTGGTACAAGATGCCGTCGATGTAGGCATGCATGGCAACTGCCGCCCTTTCGGGATCCAGATCATCCGGCAACTGGCCGCGTTTCATCGCATTGCGCAACGACAGGGCGATGCGCACATTGCAGTCGAGACTCACCTCGCGTCGCTGCTGTCGCAAATCGCACATTTCATCGGTGAATTCACACTTATGGAACAGGATCTCATTAATGCGTCGGGTTTTCGGGTCAAGGGCCACTTGCTGGAACAACCGGACCAACAGCTTGCGAATACAGCCCAGCGGATCAAGCTCCTCTTCACTCTCACTGGCACGGGCCAACTCATCGAGCGGCTCGTGCAGGGTATCGAGCATGGCCTGGAGCAGGTCCGCCTTGTTGCTGAAATGCCAATAGATGGCACCACGCGTCACACCAGCCAGTGTCGCGATATCGGCCAGGGTCGTGCGCGCCACGCCTCGCTCGAAAAACGCCTTTTCGGCGGCTTCAAGTATCTGGCTGCGAGTCTCCTGGGCTTCCTCTTTGGTACGACGGACCATGGCAGTAAACACCTCAAGCAGGATGCGTCAGCAATGCGTAAGAATCAGCTGAACAAAATATGAGGCGACGTCTCTTGGAGCGCGCCTCTGATCTATACAGGCCTTTGTCAGGCTTTTGTAAATACGGATGTTACGCAATTGGGCTGTTTACAAACAACCATGTACGTAAGTATATTTCTTAGCATCCTACTAATTGAAATAGTGCGCCTTTTACCTTTCCACCTTTCGAGTGCGCCAGTTGCGCGCCTGGACCCGAGGATTTCCATGCAATTCAAGCCAGCTGTTACTGCCCTGGTTACCGCCATCGCCCTGGCATCGCTGCTCAGCGGATGCAAAAAGGAAGAGGCTGCACCTGCTCCTCCGCCGCCTCAGGTTGGCGTCGTAACCCTCAAGACCCAGCCCTTCACCCTGACGTCGGAGCTTCCGGGGCGCACCAGCGCATTCCGCATCGCGGAAGTACGGCCACAGGTCAACGGCATCATTCTCAAGCGCCTGTTCAAGGAAGGCGCTGACGTCAAGGCCGGCCAGCAGTTGTACCAGATCGACCCGGCCGTCTATGAAGCGAACCTCAAGAGTGCCGAGGCCAACCTGCGCTCCACCAAGTCGATTGCCGACCGCTACAAGCAACTGGTGGATGAACAGGCGGTGAGCCGTCAGGAATACGACACCGCCGTGGCCAACCGCCTGGAGTCGGAAGCCAACCTGCAGACAGCCCGGATCAACGTGCGCTACACCAAGGTCTACGCGCCGATCTCCGGCCGTATCGGTCGTTCCTCGGTGACCGAGGGCGCGTTGGTGAGCAATGGTCAGGCCGACGCCCTGGCAACCATCCAGCAACTGGACCCGATCTACGTCGACGTGACACAGAGTTCGGTCGAGTTGCTGCAACTGCGCCGTGAGCTGAAGAGTGGTCGTTTGCAGAAGGCCGGTGACAATGCCGCCATGGTCAAGCTGACCCTGGAAGACGGCAGCCAATACCCACACGAAGGCAAGCTGGAATTCTCCGAAGTGTCGGTCGACCAGACCACCGGTTCGGTGACCTTGCGCGCCGTGTTCCCGAACCCGGACCACACGCTGCTGCCGGGCATGTTCGTCCATGCACAACTGCAGGCCGGCGTGAACAGCGCAGCGATCCTCGCCCCGCAGCAAGGCGTGACCCGCGACCTCAAAGGCATGCCAACTGCCCTGGTGGTAGGCCCGGACAACAAGGTCGAGTTGCGTCAGCTCAAGGCCAGCCGCACTGTCGGCAGCCAGTGGCTGATAGAAGACGGGCTCAAGGCCGGCGACCGCCTGATCACCGAAGGGTTGCAATACGTACGGCCGGGGGTGGAAGTCAAAGCCACCGAAGCCACCAACGTCGATACCAAGAACCCGGCCCCCGCTCAGGCAGCTGATAAAGCAGCCGGCGGCAAAGGGGAGTAAACCATGTCGAAATTTTTTATCGACCGTCCGATTTTCGCCTGGGTGATTGCCCTGGTGATCATGCTGGTCGGGGCTCTATCGATCCTCAAATTGCCGATCAACCAGTACCCGAGTATCGCGCCACCGGCCATTGCGATCCAGGTGACCTATCCGGGTGCGTCCGCGCAAACCGTGCAGGACACCGTGGTGCAGGTGATCGAGCAGCAGCTCAACGGTATCGACAACCTGCGTTATGTCTCGTCGGAAAGTAACTCCGACGGCAGCATGACCATCACCGCGACCTTCGAGCAGGGCACCAACTCCGATACCGCGCAGGTCCAGGTCCAGAACAAGCTGAACCTGGCCACCCCGCTGCTGCCGCAAGAGGTGCAGCAGCAGGGTATCCGCGTGACCAAGGCCGTGAAGAACTTCCTGATGGTGATCGGCGTGGTGTCGCGCGATGGCAGCATGACCAAGGACGACTTGGCCAACTACATCGTGTCCAACCTGCAAGACCCTATCTCGCGTACCGCCGGTGTCGGTGACTTCCAGGTCTTCGGTGCCCAGTACGCCATGCGGATCTGGCTCGACCCGGCCAAGCTGAACAATTTCAACCTGACGCCGGTGGACGTGAAAAACGCCATTGCCGCGCAAAACGTCCAGGTCTCGTCCGGCCAGCTCGGCGGCTTGCCTGCCCTGCCCGGCCAGCAACTGAACGCCACCATCATCGGCAAGACTCGTCTGCAGACCGCCGAGCAGTTCAAGGCGATCCTGCTCAAGGTCAACCCGGACGGTTCGCAAGTACGCGTCGGCGATGTTGCCGATGTGGGCCTGGGTGGTGAGAACTACAGCGTCAGCGCCCAGTTCAACGGCGCCCCGGCGTCGGGCCTGGCGGTAAAGCTGGCCAACGGCGCCAATGCCCTCGACACGGCCAAGGCCCTGCGCAAGACCATCGACGACCTCAAGCCATTCTTCCCGCAGGGCATGGAAGTGGTGTTCCCCTACGACACCACGCCGGTGGTGAGCGAGTCGATCAAGGGTGTGGTTGAAACCCTGGTCGAAGCGGTCGTGCTGGTGTTCCTGGTGATGTTCCTGTTCCTGCAGAACTTCCGCGCCACCATCATCACCACGATGACCGTGCCGGTAGTACTGCTGGGTACTTTCGGGATCCTCGCGGCATTCGGCTTCAGCATCAACACCCTGACCATGTTCGGCATGGTGCTGGCTATCGGCTTGCTGGTGGACGACGCCATCGTCGTGGTGGAAAACGTCGAACGGGTGATGAGCGAAGAAGGCCTGTCACCCAAGGAAGCCACCAAGAAATCCATGGGCCAGATCCAGGGCGCCCTGGTGGGTATCGCCCTGGTGCTTTCGGCGGTACTGCTGCCGATGGCGTTCTTCAGCGGTTCCACCGGGGTGATCTACAAGCAGTTCTCCATCACCATCGTCTCGGCCATGGCCCTATCGGTCATGGTGGCTTTGATCTTCACCCCGGCCCTGTGCGCCACCATGCTCAAGGCGATCCCCAAGGGTGAGCATGGCACACCGAAACGCGGTTTCTTCGGCTGGTTCAACCGCAACTTCGACCGTGGCGTACGCAGCTACGAGCGCGGTGTGGGCAATATGCTCAAGCACAAGGCCCCATACCTGCTGGCCTACGTGCTCATCGTGGTTGGCATGATCTGGCTGTTCACCCGCATCCCGACGGCGTTCCTGCCGGAAGAAGACCAGGGCGTACTGTTTGCCCAGGTACAAACGCCGGCGGGCTCCAGTGCCGAGCGTACCCAGGTTGTGGTGGACAAGATGCGTGAGTTCCTGCTGCGTCCCAGCAAGGACGGCGGTGAAGGCGATGCCGTGGCCTCGGTATTTACCGTGACTGGCTTCAACTTCGCCGGTCGCGGCCAGAGCTCCGGCATGGCGTTCATCATGCTCAAGCCGTGGGACGAGCGTAACGCCGACAACAGCGTGTTCAAGCTCGCCGCCCGCGCCCAACAGCACTTCTTCACGTTCCGTGATGCCATGGTGTTCGCCTTTGCTCCGCCAGCGGTATTGGAGCTGGGTAACGCCACCGGTTTCGACGTGTTCCTGCAGGACCGTGCCGGCATTGGCCACGACAAGCTGATGGAGGCACGCAACCAGTTCCTGGGGATGGCTTCGCAGAGCAAGATCCTGTCCCAGGTGCGTCCAAACGGCCTGAACGACGAGCCGCAGTACCAACTGGAAATCGATGACGAGAAGGCCAGCGCGCTGGGCATCACCTTGTCGGACATCAACAACACCCTGTCGATTGCCCTGGGCAGTAGCTACGTGAACGACTTCATCGACCGTGGTCGGGTGAAGAAGGTGTATGTGCAGGGTCAACCCAGCTCTCGCATGAGCCCGGAGGACCTGAAGAAATGGTACGTGCGCAACAGCGCCGGGACCATGGTGCCGTTCACCGCGTTCGCCAAGGGCGAGTGGGTCTATGGCTCGCCCAAACTGGCCCGATACAACGGCGTGGAAGCGATGGAAATACTGGGCGCCCCCGCCCCGGGTTATTCCACTGGCGAAGCCATGGCCGAAGTCGAAGCCATCGCCAAGAAGCTGCCGGCCGGTGTTGGTATTTCCTGGACGGGCCTGTCCTACGAGGAACGTCTATCGGGCTCCCAGGCGCCAGCGTTGTACGCCTTGTCGCTGCTGATGGTGTTCTTGTGCCTGGCAGCGCTGTATGAGAGCTGGTCGATTCCGATCGCGGTCATGCTCGTGGTCCCCCTGGGGATCATCGGTGCCCTGATGGCGACCAGCCTGCGCGGCCTGTCCAACGACGTTTACTTCCAGGTTGGCCTGTTGACAACCATCGGCCTGGCGGCGAAAAACGCCATTCTGATCGTCGAGTTTGCCAAGGAACTTCATGAGCAGGGCCGCACACTGGTGGAAGCCGCCATCGAAGCCTGCAGGATGCGTCTGCGGCCAATCATCATGACGTCCCTGGCATTCGTCCTCGGGGTAGTCCCGCTGGCCATCTCCACCGGCGCCGGCTCGGGCAGCCAGCACGCCATCGGTACCGGCGTGATTGGCGGTATGCTCACCGCTACCATCCTGGCAATCTTCTGGGTGCCATTGTTCTTCGTGACGGTGTCGTCAATGGGTCGTCGCAAACCTATCGACCAGGACGACACTCCTGAAACTTCTAAAGAGGCTGGCCAATGAGCAAGTCGCTACTCTCCCTGACCATCGCCGCCGTCGTGCTCAGCGGCTGCTCGCTGATCCCCGACTATCAGCGGCCCGACGCACCGGTCGCGGCGCAATACCCGCAAGGCCCGGCCTACGAGTCGGCCAATGCGCCTGGCCAGGCCGCCGCCGAGCAAGGCTGGAAACAGTTTTTCCATGACCCGGCGTTGCAACAGCTGATCCAGGTCGCCTTGGAAAACAACCGCGACCTGCGCGTCGCGGCGCTGAACATCGATGCCTACGCCGCGCAATACCGCATCCAGCGCGCTGACCTGTTCCCGGCGGTCTCGGCCACCGGCTCCGGCAGCCGTCAGCGGGTACCGGCACGGGCTTCGCAAACCGGTGAAGCGGCCATCAGCAGTTCGTACTCGGCGACCTTGGGCATCAGCGCCTATGAACTGGACCTGTTCGGTCGGGTTCGCAGCCTGAGCGAGCAAGCGCTGCAAAGCTACTTCGCCACCGAAGAAGCCCGTCGCAGTACGCAGATCAGCCTGGTAGCCAACGTCGCCAATGCCTATCTGACCTGGCAGGCCGACAAGGAACTGCTCAAGCTGACCCAGGAAACCCTTGGAACCTACGAGCAAAGCTTGAAGCTGACCTCGCGCAGTGCCGAAGTCGGCGTGGCCTCGGCCCTGGACCTGAGCCAGGCGCGCACCGCCGTGGAAAACGCCCGTGTGCAACTGGCGCGCTACACCCGCCAGGTCGCCCAGGACGAAAACAGCCTGACCCTGCTGCTGGGCACCGGGCTGCCGGCCAACCTGAACTCGCAACCGCTGAGCGATGACCTGCTCAGCGAAGTGCCGGCCGGGCTGCCGTCGGACCTGCTGCAACGTCGTCCGGACATCCTCCAGGCCGAACGCAACCTGCTGGCCGCCAACGCCAACATCGGCGCCGCACGGGCCGCGTTCTTCCCGAGCATCAGCCTGACGGCCAACGCCGGCACCTTGAGCCCGGACCTGTCCGGCCTGTTCAAGGGCGGCTCGGGCACCTGGACCTTCGCGCCGCAAATCAACCTGCCGATCTTCAACGCCGGCAGCCTGCGTGCGAGCCTGGACTACGCCAAGATCCAGAAAGACATCAACGTCGCGCAGTATGAGAAGTCGATTCAGACAGCGTTCCAGGAAGTCTCCGACGGCCTGGCCGCGCGCCAGACCTACAACGAACAGTTGCAGGCCCAGACCGACTTCGTCACCGCCAACCAGGACTACTACCGCCTGGCCGAGCGTCGCTACCGCATCGGCGTCGACAGCAACCTGACCTTCCTCGATGCCCAACGCCAGTTGTTCAGCGCGCAACAATCGCTGATCACTGACCGTCTTGCGCAACTGACCAGTGAGGTCAATTTGTACAAGGCACTGGGCGGTGGTTGGAATGCCGAGACGGGCAAGAACGAACCGGTGAAAGAAGAAGCGCCGAAGATGAAGCTGTTCTGATTGATGTTTGAACGCTGAACATGAAGCCCACCGAAAGGTGGGCTTTTTGTTTGTGCGCGCTTTAATGCCAGCCTATGTGGGAGCAAGGCTTGCCCGCGATGGAGGCGATGCGGTCTTTCAGGAACCGAGGCGCCTGTTTCGCGAGCAAGCTTTACTCCCACAGCCCAGCGGGGCGATACGACGTTTCGCTAAATCCCCTCGCCAAACTTGGTTAACGCGGGTCGACGATATCCAGCGCTCGATTGGCCAACAGCTCACTCAAGTCAATCATCTGCGCCACACCGAGCGCGACATGCCGCCGCGAGCCTTCCAGATCGAACGCCAGGTCGTTGACCATGGCACTGGCTGAGGCCAGGGTTTCGCTGAGATTTGCTAGCAGGCATTCGGTGTCGAGGGTATCGATGACGGTGAACACTTGAGTTGAGGTTTTGGGTTTGGGATCAGGGTGGGTGCCCAGATGGTAATCGAGTGCTCGGTCTGCGGCCTCTTGGAGCTTTTCCGGATCGGGGTCGTTGTAGGGGAAGGTGCTCTCTGATGGCGAAGAAGGATGATGTTTTTTCATAACGGCGCTCCTGCATCAATTGGAGCCCGAGACGTGGGTCCGGGCGCTGGCGCCTAACGAATTTGGCGGGCTTGCAGTCCCGGTCGCTGGATTGGCAGCGACACGTACAAGCTAGAGATACCGCTTCCGAGCAGCAACCTTAAAACCTCGTCGGAAAAATCGCCGCGTCTGTCAGACCGGCCACAAATCCTGTGGGAGCAAGGCTTGCCCACGATGGCGGCCTTACGGCTGGCCAAGATTTTGTTGATCGGGTACATATCCATTGCTGCGGTAACGGCTGCTTAGGGTTCCGCCCTTACGGCGGCTCACTTTTGAAGAGCCCGGAAGCCGGCCCAGTCAAAAGTAAGCAAAACGCTCCTGCCCCACCACTCGGTGCCTCGCCTAGGCTCGGCATGCCCGAACGAAGGCATTGCTCCGTGGGCCCGCCGCGAAGGGCCATCCATGGCCCAGCGCGGCTATCCCGGCATCCATGCCGGGATGCCCACTCCACAATGCCTGCGTTCGGCCAGCGTGGTTAACGGGGCGCCTGAGATCAACGTCCACCACGAGGCGGCCTAGTAGCCGACCTGGCTCTCCTGGTCGTACACCTGTCAGATCTGTGGGAGCAAAGCTTGCTCGCGAGGCGGCCTGACAGCCGACCTAGCTTTGGCGGCTGTACTTCAATCCAAGTGTGGGAGCGAGCTTGCTCGCGAAGGCGGTGTCACAGTCGGTGGAGATGTTGAATTTGCCGGCCTCTTCGCGAGCAAGCCCGCTCCCACAGGAGGAACGCGGTCCCCATCAAGAACCAGGTCGGCTACTAGGCCGCCTCGTGGTGGACGTTGATCTCAGGCGCCCCGTTAACCACGATGGCCGAACGCAGGTATTGTGGAGTGGGCATCCCGGCATGGATGCCGGGATAGCCGCGCTGGGCCATGGATGGCCCTTCGCGGCGGGCCCACGGAGCAATGCCGGAGTGAGGGCATGCCGAGCCTAGGCGAGGCACCAAGGGGTGGGGCATATAGCGTTTTGCTTACTTTTGCGCTTCTCAAAAGTGAGCCGCTGTAAGAGCGGAACCCTAAGTAGCCGTTACCGCAGCAATGGATATGTACTCAGCCAAGGCTGACAGGCCGCCATCGCGAGCAAGCTCCCACAGTGGAATGCGTCCATCCAATCGATCGTTTTGCCGTTCGATAATCGCCCAAAACCCGCAAACGCCAATTGAACCGATCCCGTGCAGCCCTTCACCATCGCTCGCACAAAACCAATAACAACAGGTTCGACGCCATGCCCCGACGCCCCGCCTCACCCGGCTGATCCCCAATCGCCCTGACGACCCAGGTCCACCCTTACCGCCTGCACCTCAAAAATGCGGCAACAACTCGCTTCGTCCACAAAAAATAGAGACAACGCCCATGAAGCCCACACAGCACCTTCTCCCCAGCCTCATCGCCGTCGCCCTGACCAGCACCGCCCTGCCCGTCCTGGCCGCGGAATCGGGGTTTGTCGAGGACGCCAAGGTCAATCTCAACCTGCGCAACTTCTACATCAACCGCAACTTCACCAACCCGAACAACGCCCAGGGCAAAGCCGAGGAATGGACCCAGAGCTTCATTCTCGACGCCAAGTCCGGTTTCACCCAAGGCACGGTCGGTTTCGGCATGGACGTGCTGGGGATGTACTCGGTCAAGCTCGACGGCGGCCGTGGCACTGCGAACACTGCCTTGTTGCCGGTTCATGACGACGGTCGCCCCGCCGACGACTTCGGCCGCCTGGGCGTGGCCCTCAAGGCCAAGGTATCGAAAACCGAACTGAAGGTCGGTGAATGGATGCCGGTGCTGCCGATCCTGCGTTCCGACGATGGCCGTTCCCTGCCGCAGACCTTCCGTGGCGGCCAGGTGACCTCCACTGAAATCAACGGCCTGAGCCTCTACGGCGGCCAGTTCCGCGCCAACAGCCCGCGCAACGACGCGAGCATGGAAGACATGTCGATGAACGGCCGCGGCGCGTTCACCTCCGACCGTTTCAACTTCGGCGGCGGCGAATATGCCTTCAACGACAAACGCACCCAGGTCGGCGTCTGGTACTCGGAACTGTCCGACATCTACCAGCAAAAATATTTCAACCTGACCCACAGCCAGCCCATCGGTGACTGGACCCTGGGTGCCAACCTCGGCTACTTCATCGGCAAGGAAGACGGCAGCGCCCTGGCCGGCGACCTGGACAACAAAACCGCGTTCGCCATGCTCTCGGCCAAATACGGCGGCAACACCTTCTACGTCGGCCTGCAAAAACTCAGCGGCGACGACGCCTGGATGCGCGTCAACGGCACCAGCGGCGGCACCCTGGCCAACGACAGCTACAACTCCAGCTACGACAACGCCCAGGAAAAATCCTGGCAAGTGCGCCACGACTTCAACTTCGCCGCCGTCGGCGTGCCGGGCCTGACGTTGATGAACCGCTACATCAGCGGCGACAACGTGCACACCGCTACGGTTGATGACGGCAAGGAATGGGGCCGCGAAAGTGAGTTGGCCTATACCGTGCAGAGCGGTGCGCTGAAGAGCCTCAATGTGAAATGGCGCAACTCGACGATGCGTCGGGATTACAGCACCAATGAGTTCGATGAGAACCGGTTGATCGTCAGCTATCCGATCAGCCTGCTGTAAAAATCAACATGGAGGGAGGCTGTACCACCGTCATCGCGAGCAGGCTCCCCACAGGGAATCTGTGCTCACTGAAGATCCAGTGTGGGAGCAAAGCTTGCTCGCGATGGCGGTGGGTCAGTGGCATTTCTGGTGAGTGTGGCATTGCATCGCGAGCAAGCTTTGCTCCCACAGTATTGATTCCCGTAGGGGATTAGCGGTGGTTCTTAAGCCCGCGATTCGACACCCAGCTCATCCCATACCGACTCGGCCAGGTGGAAGGTGGCGTTGGCCGCCGGGATGCCGCAGTAGATGGCGCTCTGCATGATCACTTCCTTGATCTCGCTGCGGCTCACGCCGTTGTTGGCGGCGGCGCGCAGGTGCAGTTTGAGTTCTTCGTTGCGGTTCATACCGATCAGCATGGCGAGGGTGATCAGGCTGCGGGTATGACGCGGCAGGCCCGGGCGGGTCCAGATGTCGCCCCAGGCGTGGCGGGTGATCATCTCCTGGAACTCGCTGTTGAACTCGGTCAGGGCATTGAGGCTGCGGTCAACATGGGCATCGCCCAGCACCGCGCGGCGTACTTGCATGCCTTCGTCGTAACGTTGTTTCTCGTCCACAAAAAACTCCTCAGGCACGGCCAGAATCAAGCAGGAAATCCAGTACCCGCGCGCTGAACGCGGCGCCGGCCTGGACGTTGGACAGGTGCGCGGCGTAGAAATCGGCGTACTCGGCCCCAGCGACCCGCTCTTGGATAAAGTGCCCACCGGACGGCGGCGTCACAGCATCCTCGGTGCCGGCGATCACCAGCAGCGGTACGCGAATCGACGACAATTGCTCGCGGAAATCGGCATCACGCACCGCCGCACAGTTGGCGGCATAACCCTGAGGCGACGTGGCGGCGAGCATGTCGGTGATTTTTTTTGCCGTCGCAGGCTGGGCCTCGGCAAAGTCGGGGGTAAACCAACGGGCAATCGAGGCATCACGCAACGCCACCATCGCCGCCTTGCCGTCACGCAGCACGGTTTCGATGCGCGGGTTCCACACCGACGGGTCGCCGATCTTGGCGGCGGTGTTGCACACCACCAGTTTGTGCAGGCGCTCGCCGGCATTGATCCCCAGCCACTGGCCGATCAACCCGCCCATGGACAAGCCACAGAAATGCACCTTGTCCAGGTTCAACTGATCCAGCATCGACAATACATCGCGGCCCAGTTGTTCGATGCTGTACGGCCCTTCGGTGACCAGCGACTGGCCATGGCCGCGCGTGTCGAAGCGCAACACGCGAAAGTGTTCGCTGAAGGCCGCGACCTGTGCGTCCCACATGTGCAGGTCGGTGCCCAGGGAATTGGAGAGCACCAACACCGGGGCGTCTTGCGGCCCATCAAAACGATAGTTCAGATCGCCTTCGGCGAGTTTGACGAATCCCACAACAATCTCCTTTCAGGCGTTCAAGGCAAGGTGTTCGGCCACGGCCCGGGCGACCCAGGTCTGGGCTTGTCCGAGGTAGTGCGCCGGGTCGAGCAGATGATCAAGCTCGGTCGCGGATAGCTGCGCGGTGACTTGGGGTTCGTCCCCCAACACATCCCGCAAATGCCGTTGCTCGGCCACCGCGCGCTTGCAGCATTGCTCCAGCAGATGGTGCGCCGTGTCGCGCCCGACACGCTGGGCCAGGACGATGCTCACCGCTTCGGCCAGCACCAGCCCCTGGGTCAGTTCCAGGTTGCGGGCCATGCGCGCCGCGTCCACTTCCAGGCCTTCGGCCAGCAGCCGCGCCTGTTGCAAGGCACCCGATACCAGGCAGCAGATCTCCGGCAGGGTCTCCCATTCGGCGTGCCACAGGCCCAGGCTGCGCTCATGTTCCTGGGGCATGGCGCTGAACAGCGTCGACAACAAGCCAGGCACTCGCGTCGCCGCGCCGATCAGCACCGCCGCGCCCACCGGGTTGCGCTTGTGCGGCATGGTCGACGAACCGCCCTTGCCCGGCGCCGACGGCTCGAACGCTTCGCCGGCCTCGGTCTGCATCAACAGGCTGATGTCGCGGCCCAGCTTGCCGAGGCTGCCGGCGATCAAACCCAGCACCGCACCGAACTCCACCAAGCGATCGCGCTGGGTGTGCCACGGCTGTTCCGGCAGGTTCAGTTGCAGCTCGGCGGCCAGGGCTTCGGCGACCGGCAGCGCCTGATCGCCCAAGGCGGCGAGCGTCCCGGAGGCACCGCCGAATTGCAGCACCAGCAAGCGGGGCTTGAGTTCTCGCAAGCGTTGGCGACTGCGGGTGATCGCCCCAAGCCAACCGGCGATTTTCATGCCCAGGGTCACCGGCGTGGCGTGCTGCAGCCAGGTGCGTCCGGCCAAAGGCGTGGCTGCGTAGCGTTCGGCTTGTCGGGCCAGGGTGCCGGCCAGTTGCGCCAGCTCCGCCTCGATCAAGCCCAATGCCTGGCGCAGTTGCAGCACCAGCCCGCTGTCCATCACGTCCTGGCTGGTTGCCCCCAGGTGCACATAGCGCTCAGCCTCGGCGCGCTCGGTGGCGATGCGCTTGCCCAGTGCCTTGACCAACGGGATCGCCGAATTACCGGCACTGGCAATCGCTTCGCTCAACGCGGAAAAATCGTACAGCTGGGCGCGGCAAGCGTTCTCGATCGACGCCACCACGTCCTGGGGGATCACCCCTACCCGCGCCTCGGCCCGGGCCAGCGCGGCCTCGACATCCAGCATGGCCTGGACCCGCCCAGCATCGCAGAACACCTCGCGCATGTCGCGGGCCGTGAAGTAGGCATCGAACAGCTGATTGCCCGGTCGTTCGCTCATAAACAATCCTTCGGAAAATGGATACCTTTGTGGCCAGAGATAGCTCCTGCTGGCTTTTACCCCCGCAGAAGCTGTGTAGGAGCTGTGTAGGAGCTGTGTAGGAGCTGTCGAGTGCAACGAGGCTGCGATCTTTCCCCATCCACTTGAGTCTCAAGCGAAAGATCAAAAGATCAAAAGATCGCAGGCTCCGCCAGCTCCTACAGGGCCCGGCGGTGCAATCGCTGGCCACAATGAATCAAACAAGCCTTAAAGGTCGTGGTGCAAATACGCCGGCTGCTTGGGCAGGCGCAGGCTGAACAGGAACGCCACCACCATCATCACCGTGACATACCAGTAAAAGGTGTTCTCCATACCCTGGGCCTTCAGGCTCAAGGCAACGTACTCGGCCGAGCCGCCAAAAATCGCATTGGCCACCGCGTAAGCCAACCCTACTCCCAGTGCCCGCACTTCAGGTGGAAACATTTCCGCTTTCACCAGGCCGCTGATGGAGGTATAGAAACTGACGATCGCCAGCGCCAACGTAATCAGGACAAACGCCAGGAACGGGCTGCTGATGCTTTTGAGGGTCAACAGGATCGGCACCGTGCACAACGCCCCCAGGCCACCGAACCAGAGCATGGAATTACGCCGGCCAATCTTGTCCGCCAGCATGCCGAACAGCGGCTGCATGCACATATAGAGGAACAGCGCGCCGGTCATGATGTAGCTGGCGGTCTTGGCGTGCAGACCGGCAGTGTTCACCAGGTATTTCTGCATGTAGGTGGTGAAGGTGTAGAAAATCAGCGAACCACCGGCGGTGTAGCCCAGCACGGTGATGAACGCGGCCTTGTGATTGCGAAACAGCGCCGCGATGCTGCCGGCGTCCTTGTTCTCGCGCATTTCCTTGCTGCTGGTTTCCTTCAGGGAGCGCCGCAGGAGCAGGGAAATCAACGCCGCCACCGCACCCACCACGAAAGGAATCCGCCAGCCGTAGGCGCGCAGTTCGTCTTCGTTGAGGAACTGTTGCAGTATTACCACCAGCGACACCGCCAGCAGTTGCCCACCGATCAGCGTCACGTACTGGAACGAAGCGAAGAAGCCGCGTTGGCCCTTCAAGGCGACTTCGCTCATGTAGGTGGCGGTGGTGCCGTATTCGCCACCCACCGACAGGCCCTGCAACAAGCGCGCGAGCAACAGCAACAGCGGCGCCCAGACGCCGATGTCCTTGTAGGTGGGCAGGCAGGCGATGAGCAACGAGCCGAAGCACATCATCAGCACCGAGATCATCATCGAATTCTTGCGCCCGTGACGGTCCGCCACCCGGCCGAAAATCCAGCCGCCGATGGGCCGCATCAGGAACCCGGCGGCGAACACACCCGCGGTGTTGACCAGTTGCACCGTGGGGTTGTCCGACGGGAAGAACGCCGGCGCAAAATAAATCGCGCAGAACGCATAGACGTAGAAGTCGAACCATTCGACCAGATTGCCGGATGAGGCACCGACGATGGCGAAGATACGCTTGCTGCGTTCTTCACCGGTGTAGTGACTGATTGGGATGGTCATGGGTTACTCACTTGTTGGGGACTGAACAACTCTAGACACACTTTGTAACACCCACGTTCCACAATATTGCATTGCCTGGACTGACGCTTTCGCGGGCAAGCCTTGCTCCCGTAGGAGCTGCCGAGCGAAGCGAGGCTGCGATCTTGCCCCAGACACTTGAGTTTCAAGTGAAAGATCAAAAGATCGCAGGCTTCGCCAGCTCCTACAAAGCCAGCGGGAGCAAGCTCCCTCGCCACAGGGTTTCACTCAATAATCGAAGAACACCGTCTCGGCATCCGTGCCCTGCAAGACCACGTTCCACTGATACACACCCGACGCATCGGGCTTGCTTACGATCGTGGCGCGACGCTCCTCAGGTACGCAGGCCAGCAGCGGGTCGGTTTCGTTGGCCTGTTCGCCGTCGAAGTAGATGCGCGTCAGCAAATGCTTGACCAGCCCGCGGGCAAACACCAGTACCACCAAGTGCGGTGCCTGGGTCGTCCCCTTCAACCCTGGCACAGTGCCCGGCTTGATAGTGGTGAATCGGAAGCGCCCTTCGGCATCCACCGGCACCCGGCCGAAGCCTTCGAAATGCGGGTCCAGGGGTTTGTCCTGGTCGTCTTCCGGGTGAGCGTATTTACCGGCGGCGTTGGCCTGCCAGACTTCCAGCATCGCGTCGTTGACGAACTGGCCATTGCCGTCGACTACCTGCCCGGTAATCGCCACGCGCTGGCCGAGGGTTTCGGTGACGGTCAGGTCTTCGCGGTTCAGCCAGGTCAGGCCGATGTGGTAGTAAGGGCCAACGGTGTGGGACGTGGTGGCGGTGAGCGTCATCTTATTTCTCCATCGGCGTGGCATCGCGGCCGCGCAAGACGATGTCCCAGCGGTAACCGAGGGCGTAGTGAGGGACGGTTTTTTCCAGGTCGAAACGAGCGATCAGACGTTCCTTGGCGCGGGTGTCCGGCACGCAGTTGTAGATCGGGTCGTATTCCAGCAACGGATCGCCAGGAAAATACATCTGCGTCACCAGGCGCGTCAGAATGCTCGGCCCGAACAGTGAGAAATGGATGTGCGCCGGGCGCCAGGCGTTGTGGTGATTACCCCACGGATAGGCGCCAGGCTTGATGGTCTGGAACTGATACCAGCCGTCGGCGTCGGTGACGGTGCGCCCGGTGCCGGTGAAGTTCGGGTCCAGCGGCGCGTCGTGGTTGTCGCGGTCATGGTTGTAGCGACCGGCGGCGTTGGCCTGCCAGATCTCCACCAGGATGCCCGGCACCGGCTGGCCATGCTCGTCCAGCACGCGCCCGTGAATGATGATCCGTTCCCCCAGCGGCTCGCCGGCATGCTGGGCGGTCAGGTCGTGGTCCTTCTCTTGCACACGGTCGGCACCGACAATCGGGCCGGTAATTTCCGACAGCGAATGCGGTAGAAACACCAACGGCTTGGACGGCGAGCGCAGGTTGGTGGACTGGTACGGCGGGTGCAGATACTCCGGCTGGGTGCCCGCTTGGGGGCGACGATAACCAGGCTTGTCAGTCATGCAGCGTTCCTCGGTTTCTTATTAGTAGAACGACGCGTCAGACGCGTTCGATCGCCAGCGCCAGCCCTTGGCCGACGCCGACGCACATGGTCGCCAGGCCTTTTTTGCCGCCGGTCTTTTCCAGGTGGTGCAACGCCGTCAGCACCAGACGCGCCCCGCTCATGCCCAGGGGATGACCGAGGGCGATGGCACCGCCGTTCGGGTTGACCTGGGGCGCATCGTCCGCCAGACCGAGGTCGCGCAACACCGCCAGGCCCTGGCTGGCAAACGCTTCATTGAGTTCGATCACATCGAAATCCGCGACCGCCAGGCCCAGGCGTTCAGTGAGCTTGCGCACCGCTGGTACCGGGCCGACGCCCATCACCCGCGGTGCCACGCCGGCACTGGCCATGCCCAGCACTTTGCCGCGGGGTGTCAGGCCATGTTTTTTCACGGCTTCGGCCGACGCCAGGATCAACGCCGCCGCGCCATCGTTGACACCCGAGGCGTTGCCGGCAGTAACGGTCTTGTCCGGGCCGTTGATCGGTTTGAGTTTGCTCAAGGTTTCCAGCGTGGTGTCGGCGCGCGGATGTTCGTCCTGCTCGACCACGGTTTCGCCTTTTTTATGGGTGATGCGCACCGGCACGATTTCTTCGGAGAAAAAACCTGCCGCCTGGGCCGCTGCCGTGCGCTGTTGGCTGCGCAAGGCGAAAGCGTCCTGGTCGGCGCGGGACACGGCGTAGTCATCAGCCACGTTATCAGCGGTCTGCGGCATCGCGTCCACACCGTACTGGGCTTTCATCAACGGGTTGATGAAACGCCAGCCGATGGTGGTGTCTTCCAGCTTCATGTTGCGGGAGAACGCGGTGTCGGCCTTGCCCATCACGAACGGCGCACGGGACATCGACTCCACCCCACCGGCAATCGCCAGTTCCATTTCGCCGCTGGCGATCGCGCGGAACGCCGTGCCGATGGCGTCCATGCCCGAGGCGCAAAGGCGGTTGAGGGTCACGCCGGGAATGCTTTCCGGCAGGCCCGCCAGCAGCAGCGCCATGCGCGCCACATTGCGGTTGTCTTCGCCGGCCTGGTTGGCGCAGCCGAGGAACACCTCATCCACGGCATTCCAATCCACCGAGGGGTTGCGCTCCATCAGCGCCTTGATCGGCACGGCCGCCAAGTCATCGGCACGCACGGCGGACAAACCGCCGCCAAACCGACCGATAGGGGTTCGAATCGCATCACAGATATAAACGTCGCGCATCAGGCTTCTCCCGGTGCTTGGCCGTGGGCCGCCGCGGTACGAGCTTCCAGGTCACGCAGTGCGCGCAGCTCCACCTCGGTCGGCTCGGCGGTGGTTTGCACCTGGTCGGCGAAACGGATCGCCCACCCGGTGGCCGCAATGACTTGCTCACGGGTCACGCCGGGGTGCAACGCAGTAACCACGAACTCATGGGTGCCGGCTTCCGGTTCCATGATGCACAGGTCGGTGATGATGCCCACGGGACCGGCGCCCGGCAGGCCCAGGCGCTTGCGCGAATCGCCACCTTCACCGTGGCCGACCGAAGTGATGAAATCCAGCTTGTCGACAAACGAGCGAGCCGACTGCTTGAGGATGATCAACACGCTCTTGGCCGAGCCGGCGATTTCCGGCGCGCCACCGGCACCCGGCAGGCGGACTTTCGGCTGATGGTAGTCGCCCACCACCGTGGTGTTGATGTTGCCGAAACGGTCGACCTGGGCTGCGCCGAGGAAACCGACGTCGATGCGTCCGCCCTGCAGCCAGTAGCGAAAAATCTCACCGGTCGGTACGACAGTATCGGCGGTTTCCGCCAGTTCACCATCGCCGATGGACAGCGGCAGTACGCTGGGCTTGGCACCGATCGGGCCGGATTCGTAGATCAGCACCACGTCTGGCGACGAAGTCAGCCGCGCCAGGTTGGCCGCTTTCGACGGCAGGCCAATGCCGACGAAGCACACGGCATTGTTTTTCAAGCGACGCGCCGCGGCGACGGTCATCATTTCGTTGGTGGAGTAGGTCATGGTTTCACCTGCGAAGCGGCTGCCAGTCTGGCCTGGAATTCACTGAAGTCTTTAGTGCCATGGATGTATTCGTTGATCCATGCGGTAAAGGTCTCACGGTCCCGGGCGATCGGATCCCACGCCTGGTAGAAACGGTTGTCACGCTCGGTGTAGCCGTGGGCGTAGGACGGATGGGCGCCACCCGGTACCAGGCACACGGCGCTCAATGCCCAGGTCGGCAACACGCAGGCGTTCATCGGTGCGTTCAGGTCGTCAACGATTTCTTCCACAGTGACGATGCAACGCTTGGCGGCCAGGGCCGCTTCCTTCTGCACACCGAGGATGCCCCACAGCAGCACGTTGCCCTTGCGGTCGGCTTTCTGGGCGTGGATCACCGTGATGTCCGGGCGCACCGAAGGCACAGCGGCCAATACTTCACCGGTGAAGGGACAGGTCACACTCTTGATCAGCGGGTTGACCTTCGGCAGGTCGGAACCGGCGTAGGCCCGCAGCACCGCGAACGGCAGGCCGGAGGCGCCAGCGACGTAGGCGTTGGCCAGGTCGGCGTGGCTGTGTTCTTCGATCTCCAGCGGGTGCGGCCATTGTTTCTCCACGGCATCGCGCAAGCGGTGCAACGATCCTACGCCAGGGTTACCACCCCAGGAGAAAATCAACTTGCGAGCACAACCGGCGCCGATCAACTGGTCATAGATCAGGTCAGGTGTCATGCGCACCAGGGTCAGATCTTTCTTTCCCTGACGAATGATTTCATGACCCGCCGCCGTAGGAATCAGGTGAGTGAAGCCTTCGAGCGCGACGGTATCGCCGTCGTTGACGAATTGCTTCACCGCGTCGTGCAGCGAAAGGATTTCAGCCATGGGGCAGGCTCCCGTTTTCCAGTAGACCGACATGAAGAAAAAGGCGCGAGGTTAAGCGCCGGAGTGACTGAAGATTAAGCCTGGGGGAAAAGCCAAACAATCCGATAATCGACTGAGTGTTCGTTTATCGAACAGATTGTTGTTTGGCTATCGATTTATTCAAGTACACAGAGACCCTATGGGAGAGGCCCCTGTGGGAGCCGGGCTTGCCCTCAGATCTGTCTTCCCACAAGGGTTATGCCGTGGGCTCAGGTCGCATCCGCATGGCTGACCATGCCCTTGATCACCACCGCCGTGGTCGCCAGGGCTGCCGGGATCACCAGGGCGGTCAGGACCTGTTCGAAGTTCCAGCCCAGGCCCAATAGGGTTGCGCCCATCCAGGCGCCGAGGATCGCGCCGAAGCGACCAATGCCCAGCATCCACGAGACACCGGTGGCCCGGCCCTGGGTCGGGTAGAAACGCGCGGCCAGGGAAGGCATCGCCGATTGCGCGCCGTTGACACACATGCCGGCCACCAGCACCAGGGTGGCAAGCAAAGTGATGTTGCCCAGGCTCTGCCCCACCGCGTAGGCAAACAACCCGGCCATCAGGTAGAAAAGGCCGATGACCTTGTGCGGATTGAACCGGTCCATCGCCCAACCCACCCCAACAGCGCTCAACACGCCGCCGAACTGGAACAACGCACCGATAAACGCTGCCCGTTCCATGCTCGCGCCGCTGTCGCGCATCAGGGTCGGCAGCCAACTGGTCAGCAGGTAGACGATCACCAGGCCCATGAAATAGGTCAGCCACAGCAGCAAGGTGCCTGTGCTGTAGGTGCCGGAGAAAATCACCGCCAGCACGTTCCGGGCTTTCACGGTTTTCTGTTCCGGCACACTGAAGCTCGCCGCTTGGGCAACCGCGTTCGGTTCGATCGGCGCCAAGGTCTTGCGCACCTTATCGGTGCCGCGGTTGCGTACCACCAGGTAACGCGCCGACTCCGGCAGCCAGAACAGCAATACCACCGCCAGGATCAACGGCAGGATCCCGCCAATCAGCAGCAGGCTGTGCCAGCCGAACGCCGGTATCAGCTTGGCGGAGATGAACCCGCCGCCAGCCATGCCCAGGTTGAAGCCGCAGAACATACTGGTTACCAGCAGGGATTTCTTGCGCTCCGGGGTGTATTCCGAGAGCAAGGTGGTGGCGTTTGGCATCCCGGCGCCCAAACCCAGGCCGGTCAGGAAACGCAATACCAACAACTGATCGACGTTGGTGCTGTAGGCCGACGCCAGGCTGAACGCGCCGAACAGCAGGACCGCGCCCACCAGTACGACTTTTCGCCCGAAGCGGTCAGCCAGCGGCCCTGAGCCCAGTGCGCCGAATACCATGCCGATCAGCGCGGCACTCATCACCGGGCCAAGGCTGGCGCGATCGATGCCCCAGTCCTGGGACAGCGCCGGGGCAATGAAGCCCATGGCCGCCGTATCGAGGCCGTCGAGGAAAACGATCAGGAAACAGAGAATTACCACCCGCCACTGATAGCGCGAAATGGGTTGGGCGTTGATGAAGGACTGCACATCGAGGCAGTTGCCGACGGAGGTCTGGGGCTGGTTCATTTTATTTTTATTCCAAGCGATAAACGCAGGCAAACGATCAGGGACCGGCGAAACACGCCGGATGACGCTGCGCGACATTAATGAGGGCAGGCAAATACCGTCAATTCATCGCCGTCGACTGTGTGCGTTTATCGAACAGCTTAAGTGAACAACTGCGCGCTCAGGTCGCGACTGGCCCCCAGCAGGCCTGGCAGGAAGCGCTGTTCCAGCTCATTGCGGCTGACTCGCCCGGCATGGGTACTGACGTTGAGCGCGGCCACCACCTGGCCGGAAGCGTCGTACACCGGCACGGCAATCGACCGCAGGCCCTGTTCCAGTTCCTGGTCGACGATGCACCAGCCTTGCTGCCGCACCTGCTCCAGGCATTCAAGCAATGCCGCGGGGGTGTGCAAGGTGCGGCTGGTCTTGGCTTGCAGGTCGGCATGGTCAAGGTAGTCGCGCAACGAAGCATCATCCAGGGCCGCCAGGAGAATCCTGCCCATCGAGGTGCAATACGCCGGCAGGCGCCCGCCGACCGACAGATCGACCGAAATCAGGCGCTGGGTGGTGGCTGACCGGGCGATATAGAGGATGTCGTCGCCTTCGAGCGTCGCCATGTTGCAGGCTTCGTGCAATTGTTCGCTCATGCGGTCCAGGTACGGCTGGGCAGAAACGGCCAGGGGCGTCGAGGACAGATAGGCGTGACCCAGGGTCAGTACTTTGGGCAGCAGCGAATAGGTGCGTCCGTCCGTGGTGGCGTAGCCAAGCTTGATCAAGGTATGCAGGCAACGTCTGACGGCGGCGCGAGGGATTTCCGTGCGATGGCTGATCTGCGCGATGGTCAGGTGCCGCTTGCGCTCCTGGAAAGCCTGGACCACGGCCAATCCGCGGGCCAGGGAGGTCATGAAATCAGGATCGCCGGTCAGGGCCTGGATCCGCTTGGCCGGCGAAGCGACGATCGGTGGCGCGACTGAAGTGAAGGCATTGCGCAATTGGTCGTTCATGTCTGGTCCTTCCCCGGGAATGACGGCTATTACAAGCGGCTGTCCGACGACAGACAAGGGTCGGACCGTCAACAGCGTTCGATTATCGAACCAGCAACCGATAATCGCAATCCTGCCGGGCAGCATGAATTTACTCACCATCGAACGTTCGATAACAAGTTGAACGTGAGTGACAAGCAATTTGAGGTGAAGGTGTGGGCGATATTGAACTTGTCGCCTTGAACGGTATCAGGATATCGGCACTATCAAACCTCTTCTGAAACCTGCTTGACACAAGTTTGCACATATAAACATCAATTCACACAACAACAGGCCCTTTAAGTTTTTCCCGATAGTGTTATTCCGCAGGACCGCTATAATGCAATTCAGCGACGGTACGGCCAATCGTCCGCTCCCGTACGCAGGCACCTTGGTTAACACCGTGGCGCCCGAAGCACCTTTAAGGTCGCTTCCCCTGTATTGGCAACAACACGAAGCCCTGATGCTACGTCAGCTGTCAGCTCTGGTGCCGTGGCCGTCTGCATGTCTGCATGCAGTGCGTATCACCAGATTCAATTTCAATTAATTAGGTAAAACTGTGACGAAAGACGAACTGCGCGCGGAACTTGAGCGCCAGGAACAACGTTACAAGGAAGTTTACGGCGGGGAAATCACCACCTACGCCGCGCAACCTGAACCGGAACGCAAACCCTGGCGTAAGCGCGCCACCGTTCAGGATCAGGCCTTCACCCAGGAACTCCAGAAAATGGAAAAAGAACTCAAAGCCGAAGAGCAGTGACGCTCTGGGCCTGATGTTCTTGTGAAGAGGTCTCCGGCCGCCACCCAGGCCGGAAACCGCAGCGCACGCCCGCCATGAGCGGGCCGCCATCCGCACACCTCCGACAGTCGAGGAGGGTCATGGCGACCTTCTTTTCAGATATTTCATACAACCGCTCAAGGCGCCTTACAGCGGCGGCGACCCTGTGCGGTACGCTTTGCGCCAATGAATCAAGGGGTTACGTACCCCGCGAAAAACCTCGCGCCAAAGGCCTTCCTACAAATTATTTCGTTGAAGAATGTTACCGATGAGCAGGCAATGCATCGATTGCCAAGGTTTTCTGGCATAATCGCGCCCCCTTATGACCGGGTCAGAAAACCTTCATGATCGATTTATTCAGCGGACTGGATGCTTGGGTGCTTGTGAGCCTCTTGCTCGCCCTGGCTTTTGTCCTCGCCTTCGAGTTCATCAACGGCTTTCATGACACCGCTAACGCGGTTGCCACTGTTATCTACACCAAAGCCATGCCGCCTCATCTGGCGGTGTTCTTTTCCGGGGTGTTCAATTTCCTCGGCGTGCTACTGGGCGGTGTGGGGGTGGCGTATGCCATCGTTCACCTGCTGCCCGTGGAGCTGCTGATCAATGTGAATACCGGACACGGGCTGGCCATGGTGTTTTCGCTGCTCGCAGCGGCCATTACCTGGAACCTGGGCACGTGGTACTTCGGTATCCCGGCATCCAGCTCCCACACATTGATCGGCTCGATCCTCGGCGTAGGCCTGGCCAACGCGTTGATCAACGATATCCCGCTGGCCGACGGCGTGAACTGGCAGAAGGCGATCGATATCGGCGCCTCCCTGGTGTTCTCGCCCATGGCCGGTTTCCTGATCGCCGCCCTGCTGCTGATCGGCTTGAAATGGTGGCGTCCGCTGTCGAAGATGCACAAGACACCGGAACAGCGCCGCAAGATCGACGACAAGAAGCATCCGCCGTTCTGGAATCGCCTGGTACTGGTGATCTCGGCCATGGCTGTCAGCTTTGTCCATGGTTCCAACGATGGTCAGAAAGGTATCGGCCTGATCATGCTGGTGCTGATCGGTATCGTGCCGGCGCAGTTCGTACTCGACCTGGGCAGCACCACCTATCAGATCGAACGGACCCGTGACGCGACCCTGCACCTGAGCCAGTTCTATCAACGCAACAACGAGTCCCTGGGTGAATACCTGGCGCTGGGCAAAAGCGTGAAGGGCGATCTGCCGGAGAAATTCCGCTGCAACCCGCAGCAGACCGAGCCGACCATCAATGCCCTGCTCGACACGCTCAAAGGCGTGGCGGACTACCATTCGTTGCCGTCGGAACGACGCATCGAGGTTCGTCGCTACCTGCTCTGCCTGGACGACACGGCGAAGAAAGTTGGCAAGTTGCCGGGCCTGGCAGCCCGTGAGAAAGACGACCTGAACAAGCTGCGCAAGGACCTGACCGCCACCACCGAGTACGCCCCGTTCTGGGTGATCCTGGCGGTCGCCCTGGCGCTGGGCCTGGGTACCATGGTCGGCTGGAAGCGTGTGGTACTGACCATCGGCGAGAAGATCGGCAAGCAAGGCATGACCTATGCCCAGGGTATGTCGGCGCAGATCACCACTGCGTGCATGATCGGCATGGCGAACATCTTCAGCCTGCCGGTTTCCACCACCCACGTACTGTCCTCGGGCGTGGCTGGCACCATGGTCGCTAACAAGAGCGGCCTGCAAGGTGGCACCGTGCGCAATATCCTGCTGGCCTGGGTGTTGACCCTGCCGGCAACGGTGGCGCTGTCGGCCGGGCTGTTCTGGCTGGCGTCCAAGGCCCTGGGCAGTTGATACCAACGGCTTAGAAAAAAGGTGCGATCCTTGCGGTTCGCACCTTTTTTATGCCAACACTGAACAACTTGTGGGAGCGCTGCCTCAGAAACGCGCGCAAAAAAAAGGGCGACCGAAGTCGCCCAAAATGCCTTGCGTGCTCGTTGTAGCCAGAAAGACCTACGGTTTTTTCCGCTTATGTGCGTCTTTCCAGATGAAGAATCCAAAGCCTGCGAAAAATACGACCATGAGGCCAACCGTCAGCACTCCGGCAAACACCACATTATCGAAAAACATGACTGGCCTCCTGGTCTTGCCCCTGTTGCGATGGGTTCAAGTTAACCAATCAGGCCTGGATGAAAATTGACCGGGGTCAATAACGCCCGCAACGGGGCGCAAAGGTGGGGAAATAACTGATCTGCATCAATGGATCGAGGGGGGCTTAGCGCTTTTTCGGTTTGTTTTTCGGCTTTTTCTTGGTTTTTCCCAACGGCATGGCCTGCTCGAAAGCCTGGCGGACTTCATTGAGGCGTTTTTCGTTGAGGTCGTGAACGCGCTTGGCGCGCTCGGCACTGAGGTCGATCAGCTTGTCGTCTTGGCTCATGGCGTGTGGGCATCGTGCAGTGAATTGCGGATGCGCCCATGATGCGGGCTGTTGGCGGCGTTGACCAGCCTGCGTACGTCGGCAAACGCCTGAATCAGATCTGGATATCGACCCACAGACCCTGGCGCGACTCTTCGTCTATCAGCGGCGCCACCGGCACAGTATTGTCGGCATTGAGTTCGGTACCCGGCACGGCCAGGTGTTCTTCAGGGTCTTCATCGGCCTCGCGGCGGCGCCTGTCGCGTTCCTGCTGGCGACGCTGTTCCTCGCGCAACAGCAGCGCGGCCTCTTCCGGGTCGCGTTTTTGCAGGTCGATGGTGCTTTCGTTGGAGCTTTGCTGCACCGGGACCACGGGCGGTATGTCCGGTCGTTGGCGAACCGGATCCTGTTGAGCGGTGATGGGTACGGCGCTCAAAGGGAGCATGGGTGGCAACATAAAGATCTCCTGTCTTCAGGTTGTCGGCTGGGAAAATGGCAGCTTGAACCGCCGGTCCGAAACTTGTGACCCAGTTGGCATTGCAACAATCCCAGGGTCGAGCTTGTTTGATCGCTGGCCAAGCTTAAGTTCCCTGTCGTCGGTAACGAATCAGCGTACGTAAATCCTTTGGTCTGAAGGATCCTTCCGTTAAGATAACCGGCTTTTTCAAGGCGGGAGTCAGGCAGCATGGCGCAGCAGTATCAACCGGGGCAACGCTGGATCAGTGACAGCGAAGCCGAGCTGGGTTTAGGCACCGTTCTGGCACAGGACGGCCGCTTGTTGACCGTGCTCTATCCGGCCACTGGCGACACTCGCCAGTACGCGCTACGGAATGCGCCGCTCACTCGTGTACGGTTTTCGCCGGGCGATGTGATCACTCACTTCGAAGGCTGGAAAATGACCGTGCGCGAAGTCGATGACGTCGATGGGCTGCTGGTCTACCACGGCCTCAACGGGCAGAACGAAGTCGTCACCCTGCCCGAAACCCAACTGTCGAACTTTATCCAGTTCCGCCTGGCGAGCGACCGTCTGTTCGCCGGCCAGATCGACCCGCTGGCCTGGTTCTCCCTGCGCTACCACACCCTGGAACACACCAGCCGCCAGTTGCAGTCTTCGCTTTGGGGCCTGGGCGGCGTCCGTGCCCAGCCTATCGCCCACCAATTGCACATTGCCCGTGAAGTGGCCGACCGCATCGCGCCGCGGGTATTGCTGGCGGACGAAGTGGGCCTGGGCAAGACCATCGAAGCCGGCCTGGTCATCCACCGTCAACTGCTGTCCGGCCGCGCCAACCGCGTCCTGATCCTGGTGCCGGAAAACCTCCAGCACCAGTGGCTGGTGGAAATGCGTCGGCGCTTCAACCTGCAGGTCGCGCTGTTCGACGAAGAACGCTTCATTGAAAGCGATGCCAGCAACCCGTTTGAAGACACTCAACTGGCCCTGGTGGCGCTGGAGTGGCTGGTGGACGATGAGAAGGCCCAGGACGCGCTGTTCGCCGCTGGCTGGGACCTGATGGTGGTCGACGAGGCCCATCACCTGGTGTGGCACGAAGATCAGGTCAGCCCGCAATACGCCCTGGTCGAACAACTCGCCGAGACGATCCCGGGCGTGCTGCTGCTGACCGCGACCCCGGAACAACTGGGCCAGGACAGCCACTTCGCTCGCCTGCGCCTTCTGGACCCAAATCGCTTCCACGACCTCAAGGCCTTCCGCGCCGAGAGCGAAAACTATCGCCCGGTGGCCGAAGCCGTGCAGGAGCTGTTGGACAAAGGCCGTCTCTCGCCTGAGGCCCACAAGACCATCCAAGGCTTCCTGGGCAATGAAGGCGAAGCGCTGCTGACCGCGGTCAATGATGGCGATGTCGAAGCCAGTGCCCGCCTGGTGCGCGAACTGCTGGACCGCCACGGCACCGGCCGCGTGCTGTTTCGCAACACCCGCGCCGCTGTGCAGGGCTTCCCCGAGCGCAAGCTGCATGCTTACCCGCTGCCGTGCCCGGACGAGTACCTCGAGCTGCCCTTGGGCGATCACCCCGAGCTGTACCCGGAAGTCAGCTTCCAGGCCCAGCCGGACGCCAGCGAAGAAGAACGCTGGTGGCGTTTCGACCCGCGGGTCGAGTGGCTGATCGACACCCTGAAGATGCTCAAGCGCACCAAAGTGCTGGTGATCTGTGCCCACGCCGAAACCGCCATGGACCTGGAAGACGCCCTGCGCGTGCGCTCCGGCATCCCGGCCACGGTGTTCCACGAAGGCATGAATATCCTGGAGCGCGACCGCGCGGCGGCCTATTTCGCCGACGAAGAGTTTGGTGCCCAGGTACTGATCTGTTCGGAAATCGGCAGCGAGGGTCGCAACTTCCAGTTCGCCCATCACCTGGTGCTGTTCGATCTGCCGGCGCATCCGGACCTGCTCGAGCAACGTATCGGTCGTCTGGACCGGATCGGCCAGAAGCACACCATCGAGCTGCATGCGCCGTATCTGGAAACCAGCCCGCAGGCGCGGCTGTTCCAGTGGTATCACGAAGCCTTGAATGCATTCCTCAATACCTGCCCGACCGGCAACGCCCTGCAACACCAGTTCGGCCCGCGCCTGCTGCCATTGCTGGAAGAAGCCGACGATGGCCAGTGGCAAGCGCTGATCGACGAGGCCCGCGCCGAACGCGAGCGACTGGAGGCCGAGCTGCACACCGGTCGCGACCGTTTGCTGGAGCTCAACTCCGGCGGCGCCGGTGAAGGCGATGCACTGGTGGAAGCCATTCTCGAACAAGACGATCAGTTTGCCCTGCCGATCTACATGGAAACCCTGTTCGACGCCTTTGGGATCGACAGCGAGGACCATTCGGAAAACGCGCTGATCCTCAAGCCGAGCGAAAAAATGCTCGACGCCAGCTTCCCGCTGGGCGACGACGAAGGCGTGACCATCACCTACGACCGCAACCAGGCGCTGTCGCGCGAAGACATGCAGTTCATCACCTGGGAGCACCCGATGGTGCAAGGCGGTATGGACCTGGTGCTGTCCGGCTCCATGGGCAACACCGCCGTGGCGCTGATCAAGAACAAGGCCCTCAAGCCCGGCACCGTGTTGCTGGAACTGCTCTACGTCAGCGAAGTGGTGGCCCCGCGCTCGCTGCAACTGGGCCGCTACCTGCCGCCGGCCGCCCTGCGCTGCCTGCTGGACGCCAACGGCAACGACCTGGCCGCCCGGGTCTCGTTCGAAACCTTGAACGACCAGCTCGAAAGCGTGCCCCGCGCCAGCGCCAACAAGTTCATCCAGGCCCAGCGCGACCAGCTCACGCCAAGGATCAATGCCGGCGAAGAAAAGATCGCCCCGCGGCACGCCGAACGCGTGGCCGAAGCCCAGCGGCGCCTGGCCGCCGATACCGACGAGGAACTGGCCCGCCTGACCGCCCTGCAAGCGGTCAACCCGACCGTACGCGACAGCGAACTGGTGGCCTTGCGCCAACAGCGCGAGCAAGGCCTGGCGATGCTTGAGAAGGCGGCGTTGCGTTTGGAGGCGATTCGGGTGTTGGTAGCGGGCTGAGTTTGGCGGGGGTCCCGATATGGGTCCCCGCTGTGGTGGTTTTATCGGGTGTATATCCGTTGCTGCGGTAACGGATATACACCCCAAACGCCCCCCCTCAAGGACTGTAATACCCCACCGCCACCAGAAAATGCCCAACCTTCTTCAGGTAAGCATGCTTGTCCTCGACCTTGCCAGTCACCGGGTTCTTCCAGCGATATTCATACTCCCCCACATCCTGCTTGCCGATCATGGCCAGAATCGGTTCCCCCACCGGCTTGCCATCGGGGTCCTTGACCTTGGCGAAATCGGTATTGATCAAGCGCAGGTTGGTGCCGTGGCCGACATACCGTCGGGTATCGAGGTCAACGACAAAGACATACAAGTCATCCTGCAAATACCCGCCCTTGAGGGAATTGATCGCCGTCAGCGTGGCTTTCTCGTTTTTCAGCAGGTCGCTGGAGGCCTTGTCCAGCAACGCCCTGGCCTGTTCGGCGGAGGCCCGTGGCAGGTAGTAGCCGACAGCCAGGATTCGCTCGCCGACGCGCTGGAAATACACATGCTTGCGCTCGACCTTGCCGTCCGCCCAGTTCTGCCAGCGGTATTCGGCCTGCTGGATGCCGCTGGCCTCGGGCGTTTTCAAGGCGTCCTTGAAGGCTTTGCGCAGGTCCGGGCCCAGCACTTCTGAAACATCCCGCCCGATCAGCGCCGAGGAAGGCCCGCCGCTGGCGAGCATCACACCCTGGGTATCCACCACGAATACGTAGCGATCCTTGTCGACGAATTCCCCCTGGCGACTGAAGGCGGCGAAGGCTTTGTCGCCGTTGTCGTGGTAATAGGCCAAGGCCTTTTCCAGCAGCGCCCGGGCCGCCTGGCCGTCATCCGGTGTCGCGGCATGAACCGGTGCCAGCCCCAGCACAAGCATTGCGCCCAGCCAGACCATCCTGTGAAAAAAAACCATATGCGCGCGCCTCGTTCTTGTTGGTGTTTCAAGAGCGTAGACGGCGTGGGGTAAGTAGGAGCTGACGAGTGCAACGAGGCTGCGATCTTTTCCCAGACAATTGAGTCTTGAGCGAAAGATCAAAAGATCGCAGCCTTCGGCAGCTCCTACAGGGGTAGGCGCGGGCCGAACATCAGGTGCACTCAGGCTTATTGCCGAGCGCTAAGTTGCTGCTGCAAATGCTGGATCTGCGCCTGCAGGGTGTTGATGTTACGGGTGACCTGGCCGCGGAAGGCGTCGAACTCGGCAGTGCTGCTGCCCTTATCCTGCTGGCTCTTGAGTACGAGCACGTCCTGCTCCAGGCGATCGATGGCAGAATTGGAGGTGGCTCTTTTCAGGGCGGTGATGTCGGCACCGATGCTCTTGAGCTGGGCATCCAGGGCACCACCCTCGCCTTGGTTTTTCAGGGCGGTAACTTCAGCCGCCAGCGTCTTGACCTGGGCTTGGAGCTCCTTGTTGGAAGCTTGCAACTGAGTGTTGGTGTTCTGCTGTTCAGTGGCCTGGGCAATGAGCTGGGCCAGTTCCTTGTCCAGGTCGGCGGACGGACCGAACGTGGCTTGCTGCAGTCTGTATTGCTCCTGCAACTTGCTGTCGAATTGCTTGCCCTGATCCTGCAGCTTGCTTTCCAACTGCTTGAGCTGCAGCTTCAAGGCCTCACTGTCGCTCATCACATTGGACTGGCCAGCGACCACCTTGCCGGAAATGTCCTGCAAACGCCCCGCCGCATCCTCACTGATCCGCGCGAAGCTCTCCTGAGTCGCCACCAGTTGCTGCTCCATCAGGGAAATCTGCTGGAAGCTCCACCAGGCCAGGAAACCGAACGCACACAGCAGCGCGCCGACCAATGCCCACAGCGGCCCGGTGCTGGGCCCCTTGACCTTGGCCGCGGCAACGGGCACCGGGCGCGCTTGCACGTGAGGCTGGCGGTTGGGCAGGAAATCATCGTCATCGGGAATGTCGGCCCGCATCCGCAGGCTCGGTACATCATCGAAGTCGTCGTTGGCATCGTTACGCATGGGCATGGTTCAACCTTTGGGAAACCGGTGATGGCTTATTGCGGTGAGTATAACCCCCTCACCCGCCGCACCGATTGACCCCGAACCTGGCACTCGGTTCATGACGGGGCGATCAGCGGGCGTTCGGTGGCCTGTATGGCGCCGAAGTTGAGCTAACAGAACTAGTCATACAGGCCACTGCCCCTTCCACCAGGCACAAAATTCATCGAGGGCGGCCCACAGGCTGACCTGCGGATCGTAATCGAGATAATGCCGGGCCCGGCTGATGTCCAAGGTGAAGTTTTTGTTCATGACCTGCATGCCCAGGCGCGACAGCGTCGGTTCGGGGCGCCCCGGCCACAATTTGCAGAAACCTTCGTTCAGCGCCGCGACACTGTAAGCCAAGCCGTAGGAACGATAACGCCGGACCTGTGGGACTTCCATCTGGCGCATCACATAATTGACCACATCCCACAGCGGAACCGGTGCCCCATTGCTGATGTTGTAGGCCTTGCCCAACGCTGAGTCGGTAGCCAGCAGGCTGCTGAGTAGCGCTTCGTTGAGGTTTTGCACGCTGGTGAAATCCACTTTGTTCAGCCCGTTGCCGACAATCGCCAGGCGCCCCTTGCGCTGCATTTTCAACAGGCGCGGAAAAATGCTCATGTCACCGGCGCCAGTCACGAAGCGCGGGCGCAGGGCCAGCACTTCGAGGCCGAACTCCTGGGCGCCGAAGACTTTCTGCTCAGCCAGGTATTTGGTGGCGGCGTAAGGGTGCTTGAAGCGCTTGGGCACTTGCTCTTCGGTCAACCCGAGGTGGTCACGACCGTCGAAATAGATGGACGGCGAGGACAGATGAACCAGGCGGCGAACCCTTTGCTTGAGGCAGGCCTCGACGACATTTTCCGTGACCTGGACATTGCCCTGGTGGAAATCCTGGTAGCGGCCCCAGAGCCCCACGGAGCCGGCGCAATGCACCACGGCCTCGACATCCAGGCACAAATCGCGGGCCAGCAACGGGTCGCTCAGATCCCCTTGGACAAACTGTGCACCGCGACGCACCAGGTGTTCCACACTCTCGGCCCGGCGACCATTGACCCGCACATCCAGGCCTTGCTCCAGGGCGAAACGCGCAAAGCGTCCGCCAATGAAGCCGCTCGCGCCGGTGACCAGAATTTTCATGAATACTCCTAAGAAATGCGGTTACGAGCCTCGCGCTACAACCTGCAAATTTATCTGTGCGCCGCTTTTACCTGCAGCTTGACGTCTACGGCGCCTCCCAAGGCACCAGCCACTGCCGGGAGGAGCGGATCAACTGCTCGGTCAACAAGCCGAGCAACTGCCCGCCATTGCGCCAATGATGCCAGTACAGCGGCACATCGATCGGTTTATCTGCCAGCAACTCCACCAGCACGCCTCGCTCCAGCTGTTCGCGCGCTTGCAGTTCCGGCACGAGCCCCCAGCCCAGTCCGATTTCAGCAAGACGTATGAAACCTTCGGACGAGGGGCACAGATGATGCTCGAAACCGCCCTCCACGCCCACGGACGCGAGGTAGCGATGCTGCAGGAAATCATCCGGGCCAAACACCAATGCCGGCGCACGGGCCAGTTGATCGGCCCGCACCCCGCCGGGGAAATGCCGGGCGATGAATGCCGGGCTGGCCAGCGCCCGGTAGCGCATCGCCCCCAGCAAAACACTACGGGCGCCCGCCACCGGACGTTCGCTGGCGCAGACACACGCCGCCACCTCACCGGCGCGCATGCGCTTGAGGCCAACGGTCTGGTCCTCCACCACCAGGTCAAGCAGCAGGTGATGCTCGGCGCAGAAATCGCCCACGGCCGCCGCCCACCAGGTTGCCAGGCTGTCGGCGTTCAAGGCGATGCGCAAACGCTCCGGCAGGCCCTCTTCATCCAGGGCCGGCACCAGGCTTTGCAGGTCGCGCTCAAGCAGGCGCACCTGTTGCACGTGATTGAGCAGCCGGCGGCCGATCTCCGTGGGTGCCGGCGGCGTGGCACGTACCAGCACGGGCTGGCCGACGCGCGCTTCCAGCAGTTTGATCCGTTGGGAAATGGCCGATTGCGACAAACCCAATACCTGGGCCGCGCGCTCGAAACCGGCCTGCTCGACGACGGCAGCCAGGGCGGAGAGCAATTTGTAGTCGAACATCAGTTTTCCTAATGAGCGATCAGCAGGATTGGTTTTTCTTATACAACTCTTCACAGGAGAATGGCCAGCATTCGTACACAAACCGGGGATCAAACCTATGTGGCAAAGTTATATGAACGGCCTGCTGGTGGCCCTCGGGCTGATCATGGCCATCGGCGCCCAGAACGCATTTGTGCTGGCCCAGAGCCTGCGCCGCGAACATCATCTACCCGTGGCGGCGCTGTGCGTCACGTTCGATGCGCTGCTGGTCGCCGCCGGGGTTTTCGGCTTGGCGACCTTGCTGGCCCAGAGTCCGTTGCTGCTGTCGATAGCCCGCTGGGGAGGCGCGGCGTTCCTGCTCTGGTACGCCAGCCTGGCCCTGCGCCGGGCCTGCTCGAAGCAAAGCCTGCAACAGGGCGAAAACCAGGCCGTGCGCTCGCTGCGGGCGGTGCTGCTCAGTGCGCTGGCGGTGACGCTGCTCAACCCCCACGTCTACCTCGACACCGTGCTGCTGATCGGTTCCCTCGGTGCCCAGCAGAGCGTGCCCGGCGCCTATGTCGTGGGCGCGGCCAGTGCCTCGCTGCTGTGGTTCTTCACCCTGGCCTTCGGCGCGGCGTGGCTGGCCCCCTGGTTGGCTCGGCCAAGCACCTGGCGGATTCTCGACCTGCTGGTGGCGGTGATGATGTTTACCGTGGCGGTGCAATTGATCGTCAACGGCTGATTATTCCAAACCGCTCTGGAACCTCTATTCCACACAGTTGTTGCGTGGTTATGCCGCACCCCCGGTGCTATGATCCGACTCCTGCGCCGCAAAGAGTACAAACTCCCCGGCGCTAGTCTGGCCGCCCGTGATCGGCCTTGCGCTCACCGCAACTGACCTGATTAGGAGAATCACCATGGCTTTCGAATTGCCGCCGCTGCCCTATCCACACGATGCACTGCAGCCGCACATCTCCAAAGAGACTCTGGAATACCACCACGACAAGCACCACAACACCTATGTCGTGAACCTGAACAACCTGGTGCCTGGCACCGAGTTCGAAGGCAAGACCCTGGAAGAAATCGTCAAGACTTCCTCGGGCGGTATCTTCAACAACGCCGCTCAGGTCTGGAACCACACTTTCTACTGGAACTGCCTGGCGCCAAACGCCGGCGGTCAACCAACCGGCGCACTGGCTGAAGCCATCGACAAGGCCTTCGGTTCGTTCGACAAGTTCAAGGAAGAATTCAGCAAGACGTCCATCGGCACCTTCGGTTCCGGCTGGGGCTGGCTGGTGAAAAAGGCTGACGGTTCCCTGGCCCTGGCCAGCACCATCGGCGCCGGCAACCCGCTGACCAGCGGCGACACTCCGCTGCTGACCTGCGACGTTTGGGAACACGCCTACTACATCGACTACCGCAACGTTCGTCCGAAATACGTCGAAGCGTTCTGGAACCTGGTCAACTGGAAATTCGTCGCCGAGCAGTTCGAAGGCAAAGCCTTCACCGCCTAAGCGCCGATGCCAGACAAGAGAACCCGGCATCGTGCCGGGTTTTTTTTGCCGGGCAAAAATGACCGCAGGCAAATACCCAGGGCCTGGAACCCAAGAAAAAATCCCTGGAGGCCTCAAGTTGCGGCCCCTTCCAACCGACACAATGGTCGTAGAGCAATCACTCTGGAAAAAACGTACATCGGTCAGGTTTCAAGCGAAAACCCTTGTGTTTGATTGTCCCTTTGACTGACATCACAGGATTGCCAATACTCATGGCAACTTGACGCTACCCGCACGGAACAAGGAACCACTCTTTGAAGCTGGAACTCAAGAACAGCTTGTCTGTGAAGTTGCTCCGGGTCGTGCTCCTCTCGGCATTGATCGTTGGCATGGTCTTGAGCTGCGCCCAGATCGTGTTCGATGCCTACAAAACCAACCAGGCCGTCGCCAGTGACGCCCAGCGGATCCTCGACATGTTCCGCGATCCTTCGACCCAGGCCGTCTACAGCCTGGACCGGGAGATGGGCATGCAGGTGATCGAGGGCCTGTTCCAGGACGAAGCCGTACGCATGGCTTCCATCGGCCATCCCCGCGAAACCATGCTCGCCGAAAAAACCCGGCCCTTGCAGCACTCCGAGAGCCGCTGGCTGACCGACCTGATCCTGGGCAAGGAGCGCACCTTCACCACACAACTGGTGGGACGCGGGCCCTACAGCGAATATTACGGCGACCTGAGCATTACCCTCGACACCGCCACCTACGGCGAGGGCTTCATCATCAGTTCGGTGATCATTTTCATTTCCGGGATGCTACGGGCCCTGGCCATGGGCCTGGTGTTGTACCTGGTCTATCACTGGCTGCTGACCAAACCGTTGTCGCGGATCATCGAGCACCTGACCGAAATCAACCCTGATCGCCCCAGCGCGCACAAGATCCCGCAGTTGCGCGGCCACGAGCAAAACGAGCTGGGCCTGTGGATCAATACGGCCAACCAACTGCTCGAATCCATCGAGCGCAACACGCACCTGCGCCACGAAGCGGAAAACAGCCTGTTGCGCATGGCCCAGTACGACTTCCTCACCGGCCTGCCCAACCGCCAGCAGTTGCAACAGCAACTGGACAAGATCCTGGTAGATGCCGGGCGCCTGCAACGCCGGGTGGCGGTGTTGTGTGTGGGGCTGGATGATTTCAAGGGCATCAACGAACAGTTCAGCTATCAGACCGGCGACCAACTGCTGTTGGCCCTGGCCGATCGGCTGCGAGCCCACAGTGGTCGGCTCGGCGCACTGGCACGGCTGGGGGGCGACCAGTTCGCCCTGGTCCAGGCCGACATCGAGCAGCCTTACGAGGCCGCTGAACTGGCCCAGAGCATCCTTGATGACCTGGAAGCACCATTCGTCATCGACGATCAGCAAATCCGCCTGCGGGCCACCATCGGCATCACTCTGTTCCCCGAAGACGGCGACAGCACCGAGAAACTGTTGCAGAAAGCCGAACAGACTATGACCCTGGCCAAGAGCCGCTCGCGCAATCGCTACCAGTTCTACATTGCCAGCGTCGACAGTGAGATGCGCCGCCGTCGCGAACTGGAGAAAGACCTGCGCGAGGCCCTGGCCCTCGAGCAGTTCAGCCTGGTGTACCAGCCGCAGATCAGCTACCGCGACCTACGGGTGGTGGGCACCGAAGCCCTGATCCGCTGGCACCATCCCGAGCACGGCCTGGTGCCGCCGGACTTGTTCATTCCCCTGGCCGAGCAGAACGGCACCATTATCGCCATCGGTGAATGGGTATTGGACCAGGCTTGCAGGCAGTTGCGCGAATGGCACGACCAGGGCTTCCTCGACCTGCGCATGGCGGTCAACCTGTCGACGGTGCAACTGCACCACGCCGAACTGCCGCGGGTGGTGAACAATCTCCTGCAGATGTACCGGCTGCCGCCGCGCAGCCTGGAGCTGGAGGTCACCGAGACCGGCCTGATGGAAGACATCACCACCGCTGCCCAGCACTTGCTGAGCCTGCGCCGCTCCGGGGCGCTGATTGCCATCGATGACTTCGGGACCGGCTATTCGTCCCTGAGCTACCTCAAGAGCCTGCCGCTGGACAAGATCAAGATCGACAAGAGCTTCGTCCAGGACCTGCTCGACGACGAGGACGATGCAACCATCGTCCGGGCCATCATCCAGTTGGGCAAGAGCCTGGGGATGCAGGTCATTGCCGAGGGCGTCGAAACGGTCGAGCAGGAAGCCTACATCATCGCCGAAGGCTGCCACGAAGGTCAGGGCTATTACTACAGCAAACCGCTGCCGGCACGGGAACTGGGCGCTTATCTGAAGCAGGCCGAGCGTAGCAAGGTTTCCATCATCTGATTTCTCCCCCGGGCGCCAGGCCTTTGTAGGCGCTGGCGAAGCCTGCGATCTTTGGTTTGTTCGCTTGGGATTCAAGCGTCAGCGCATAGATCGCAGCCTCGCTTCGCTCGACAGCTCCTACGGACGTGCCTGCAGGCGCCATCTCGTATCATCAAATAAGAAATATTTACACCTGCACCCTTTACACATAATGCAAATCTTTCGCATTATGTCGCAGTTTTGCGCACCCTCGCGCCTGTCCCATCCATTACCGAAGCAGGATGTTCGCCATGATTCGTATGCCCCTGGCTACCGCCAGTCTGCTGGCCATCGCTATTTCCCTCGCCGGTTGCGGCGAAGGCAAAGACAAGGCCGCCGCGCCGCAAGCGCCAACGCCTGCCGCCAGCACCACGGCACCGGTCGCCCCTGCTGCTGCCGGCAAAATCGACGAAGCTGCCGCCAAGGCCGTTGTCGCGCACTATGCCGACATCGTCTACGCCGTCTACAGCGATGCCGAATCCACGGCAAAAACCCTGCAAACCGCCGTCGACGCGTTCCTGGCCAAGCCGAACGCCGAGACCCTGAACGCCGCCAAGGCTGCCTGGGTCGCCGCACGCGTGCCTTACCTGCAAAGCGAAGTGTTCCGCTTCGGCAACACCATCATCGACGACTGGGAAGGCCAAGTGAACGCCTGGCCCCTGGACGAGGGCCTGATCGACTACGTCGACAAATCCTACGAGCACGCCTTGGGTAACCCGGGCGCCTCCGCCAACATCATCGCCAACACCGAAGTACAGGTCGGCGAAGACAAGGTCGACGTGAAAGACATCACCCCGGAAAAACTCGCCGGCCTGAACGAGCTGGGTGGTTCCGAGGCCAACGTCGCCACCGGCTACCACGCCATCGAATTCCTGCTGTGGGGCCAAGACCTCAACGGCACCGGCCCGGGTGCCGGCAACCGCCCGGCGTCCGACTACCTGGAAGGTGCCGGCGCCACCGGTGGCCACAACGACCGGCGTCGTGCCTACCTCAAGTCCGTGACCCAATTGCTGGTCAACGACCTGGAAGAGATGGTCGGCAACTGGAAGCCGAACGTGGCCGACAACTACCGCGCCACCCTGGAAGCCGAACCCGCCGAAAGCGGCCTGCGCAAGATGCTGTTCGGCATGGGCAGCCTGTCCCTGGGTGAACTGGCGGGCGAGCGCATGAAGGTGTCCCTGGAAGCCAACTCGCCAGAAGACGAGCAGGATTGCTTCAGCGACAACACCCATAACTCGCACTTCTACGATGCCAAGGGCGTACGTAACGTGTACCTGGGCGAATACACTCGCGTCGACGGCACCAAGATGACCGGCGCGAGCCTGTCGTCCCTGATCGCCAAGGCCGATCCGGCCGCGGACACCGCGCTCAAGGCCGACCTGGCCGACACCGAGGCCAAGATCCAGGTCATGGTCGATCACGCCAACAAAGGCGAGCACTACGACCAACTGATCGCCGCCGGCAACACTGCCGGCAACCAGATCGTGCGCGATGCCATCGCCGCACTGGTCAAGCAGACCGGTGCGATCGAACAGGCTGCGGGCAAGCTGGGCATCAGCGACCTGAACCCGGACAGCGCTGATCACGAGTTCTGATCAACATCGGCGACTAAAAAAGGCGACCTTCGGGTCGCCTTTTTTTGTCTGATGCCCGTCACTCAGGAGAAATAGAGCCGAAAACCGTTCTTGTGGCGAGGGGATTTATCCCCGCCCGAGTGCGCAGCGCTCGCCAACAACCGTCGGCGCTACACAGAATTTCAGGATTGCTTCGCAATCCAACGGGGATAAATCCCCTCGCCACAGATTTCGGTGCTTGCTGGCCCTTGGTGAGTCATCACTGCAACCCCGCAAGCCGCCCTTCGATAAACCGCCGCTCCGGCAATTGCTGCGTCAACTCAAGCGCGCGTCGATACGCCGCCCTCGCCTCGTCCAATCGTCCCAGTTGACGACAGAATTCCGCCTGCGCCGAGTAGGCCAAGTGATAGTCGAGTAACTCCCCACGCCCCAGGATCGCCTCGACCAGGCGCAAGCCAGCCTCTGGCCCATCGCGCTTGGCCAGGGCGGCGGCACGGTTGAGTTCGATCACCGGCGACGGCACCGCGCGCAGCAGCACATCATAAAGCCCGACGATCTGCGGCCAATCGGTCTGCTCTGCCGCCGGCGCTTCGGCATGCACCGCCGCAATCGCCGCTTGCAGGCAATACGGCCCGAACCGGCGGGTCTTCAGCGCGGCTTCCACCAACGCACAGCCCTCGGTGATCAGCTCGGCGTCCCACAAGGATCGCACCTGTTCATCCAGCAGGATCAGTTCACCGGTCGATGACGTTCGTGCCGGGCGCCGGGATTCGTGCAGCAGCATCAACGCCAGCAATCCCATGACCTCGGCCTCGGGCAGCAACTCCATCAGCAGGCGCCCGAGGCGGATGGCTTCGCGCGTCAGGTCCTCGCGGGTCAGCTCTGCACCCATCGAGGCCGAATAACCTTCGTTGAACACCAGATAGATCACCCGCAGCACGCTGTCCAGCCGTTCCGGCAGCTCCGCGCGGGACGGCACCTGGTAGGGGATCCTGGCATCGCGAATTTTCGCCTTGGCCCGCACGATGCGCTGGGCAATGGCCGCCGGGGCGGCGAGGAAAGCCCGGGCGATTTGCTCGGTGGTCAAGTCACAGACTTCCCGCAGCGTCAGGGGCACCTGGGCATCGGCGGCCAGGGCCGGATGGCAACAGGTGAAAATCAGCCGCAGACGATCGTCTTCCACGTCCTCATCACTCCAATCGGCCTGCTCCAGCTCCTCGAGTTGGGCGATCAACAGCGGACGGGACGCGGCAAAACGCGCGCGCCGGCGCAAACCGTCGATGGCCTTGAAACGCCCGGCAGACACCAGCCAGGCTCGCGGGTTGTCCGGCACCCCGTCGCGCTGCCAGCGCTCGACCGCAATGAAGAAGGCCTCATGCAAAGCTTCTTCGGCGAGGTCGAAGTCTCCCAGCAGGCGAATCAGTGTCGCCAGGATCCGCCGCGAGTCTTGCCGATAAACCTGCTCGACCCGCGCCTTGACCGTTTCGGCCGACATCAGTCGGGCATGCCTTGGGTAACCAATGCTTCAAGCCGGTCCAGGCTCTGGCCCCACCCCTCATGGAAGCCCATGGCTTCGTGTGCCTGACGATCCTCCTCGCTCCAATGCAGGGCACGGGCGGTGTAACGGGTTTTACCGTCCACCTCCTCGAGCAGTACCTCAGCGGTCATGAAGGCCTTGCCGGAGGGAATCCAGCCAGGCACGAACGCGTCAGTGAACACCAGGCGCTGCGGGGCGAGGATTTCCAGGAACACGCCCATGGTCGGGTATTCACTGCCGTCGGGCGCGCGCATCAGGGTGCGAAATTGACCGCCGACCCACAGGTCCATTTCACACTCAGGCGTGGTCATGCCATGGGGCCCCCACCATTGGACCAGCAAGGCTGGCTCGGTCCAGGCGCGGAAAATTTTCTGACGCGGGGCGTCGATCATTCGGCTGATGGATAACGCGTAAGTGGCAGCTGCAAGGTTCATGAATGAAATCCTGTTTGTGCTTGTTGTTCAGGGGTTCAGTTGGCGTACCGGTCGCACTTCGACGCAGCCGACCCGGGCCGCCGGGATATTGCCGGCGACCTGGATGGCTTCGTTGAGGTCCTTGGCATCGATCAGGTAGAAGCCCGCCAGTTGCTCCTTGGTTTCGGCGAACGGGCCATCGGTGATCGACAGCTTGCCGGCGCGCATGCGCACCGTGGTGGCGGTCTGCACCGACTCCAGGGCTTCGGCGGCCAGCATGCGCCCACTGCCCTGGATCGATTCGGCATAGGCCATGCACTCGGCGTCCTCCGGGCTGTCGGGCGAGTTGTGCAGCGTGTGTTCGTTGCTATACACCAGGCATAGGTACTTCATGGAAGGCTCCGTAAGAGGACTGATCAACTATGGACGGCAGAATGAGGCTCGGCAAAAAAACCGACGATCAGGGTTGCAGGTCGAACAGCGTCGTACCCGCCATCGGGTCGAACGGCGCAGACCAATGTTCATGGACGATCCGCCATTGCCCGGCTACACGCTGGTAGCAGGCCGTCACGCGCATCCAGCAGGCCTGCTCCTCGCCTTTGTCGTTGGTGCCGCCGCAATAGGCCAGCCAATGGGCGAAGGCGATGTTCTCGGCCGGGGTAATCTTGACCTGATGGAAGTCGAACTTGTGCGGGCCGGGGCACATTTCCATGCAGGCTTGCCAATGGGCCCGGTAAGCGGCCTTGCCCTTGAATTGCAAGGCCTGGATGGCATCGAACGAGACGATGTCTTCGTCATAGAGCGCCATGACCTTTTCAACGTCCTTGGCCATGACGGCTTGGCGATAGGTGTCGATCAGGGCCTGGATTTCAGTTTCAGTGGCTTGGGTATTCATGGTGATTCTCCGCAGGTTTTTTGTTGAAGACACCCTTTGTCGTTTGGAGAAACCGCGAATCGACAACCCAACAAAAATAATTCAAAGAAAAAAATTCGTTAGAATCCAGATCCTATTCTGCTGGCAAACAACGGACGTTTTTGTGACCGCTCAGCTCGTCCCCTACGAAGACCTGACTCCGCTTCAACGCGAACAGGTCAGCGCCATCGAAATCCATCCCGGACAGATCAAGTTCGCCGGCGATATCCACGGTGCCCTGCACACGCTGCTGTCCAAGCCCAGCCCCGGGGTCAAAGGGTATGCGCTCTTGGCTGAAGAGGTGCCGGTGGCCTTCCTGCTGCTCAAGCGCCCGCCGGTATTGCCCGCCTGGGCCAATGAACACAGTGCCACCCTGCATGCCCTGCAAGTTGACCATCGGGCCCAGGGCAAAGGTTATGGCAAGGCCTGCCTGCAGGCGCTGCCCGCCGTGGCGCGAGCCGCCTGGCCGGAAATCCGCGGGCTGGAGCTCTCGGTTGACGCCGATAACGACTCGGCCATCGGCCTGTACACCCGGCTGGGCTGGGTCGACATTGGCGAAGCCTACAAGGGCCGCATCGGTTATGAGCGGCGGATGGGGTTGGTGTTTTGATGGACCTTGACCCATAGACTCGGGATGAATGGATGATGTTGACGTCGATTGAACAGTTGGAAGCCCTTTATGGCCTGCCCCACGAACGGGCAGTGCGCAAACAGATCCCCTTCCTGAACGAGGATTATCAGGCGATGGTCCGGGCCTCACCCCTGGTGGTCATCGGTTCGGCAGGGCCCGACGGACTTGATAGCTCGCCCCGGGGCGATGTGCCGGGTTTCGTGCAGGTCCTCGACGAGCGCACCCTGGCCTTGCCGGATCGCCCCGGCAACAACCGCATCGACACCCTGCGCAACGTCCTGCACGATCCGCGGGTATCGCTGCTGTTCCTCATTCCCGGAATTGGCGAGACCTTGCGGGTCAACGGTACTGCCCGGATCAGCGCCGAACCCGCACTGCTGGAGCGTTTTGCCGTCAATGGCAAGCCGGCTCGCACCGTACTGCTGGTGGCGGTCGAAGCGGCGTTTTTCCATTGTTCCAAAGCCATGGTGCGCTCAGACCTGTGGAACCCGCATCGCCACCTCGAGCGCTCGGCCCTACCCAGCGCCGGGGCGATCCACAAGCGCTTGAATGATGGGCAATTCGATGCCGAGACTTATGACCGTGAAGCAACTGCGCGGGTGCAGGCCAGCTTGTACTGAAGCAGCGACGATCAGCTCGGCTTGAGCGGTATCCAGATCTCCAGGGTGCCTTCGCCGGTCCTGGGATTGAAGTCCTCGCTGTAGCGCTCGAACTCTGGTAATTGCGCCGCGGTATGGCCGGAATGCGGCAGCCACTCGTTCCAGATGTATTGGAACGTGTCCGGTAGTAGTTTCAACGGCCCCTTGTGTTCGAAGACGGCGTAATACCCAGGCTGGATTTCGATCCAGCGGTATTGTTCCGGCAGATCGTCGAGCCGGCCTATCTCCACGCCGGCGATGTATTCGAACCCACCCTTCCCGTCTGGGTTGCAACACACCCCGTAGGTCACTTCATCTTTCTGCCCTGGCACTTTGCCGAGCCAGGGCAGGAACTTTTCCCAGAGCAAAGGGATATCTTGGGCTGTGTCCTGGGTAAACCGGGCACCAAAGCCGGCGATGAGCTGAAAACGTCCCTGTTCAAAGCGTGGTTCGGCGGTGTAATCGCGTTTGTGCTTTTCCATGCGGCAACACTCCAGCAAACGTGAAGTCGGGCTTGGCAGTATAGAAGCCAAACCGTAATTGCCAGGGTCGTTTCGCTGGTCAAATGCCCGGCAAGACGCCGGCGACGGCCTTTGCGACGAACTCGTTGTACCCAGAAACAATCACGTACACCGCGAAATAACAGAAGATCGCCGCGGATGCCCAATAGGAGTAACGCAACAGTTTATCCCCCAACAGTTTGCCGCCCTGGGTCGCCGCCAGGCACAGGGCCGCGCACCACAACAGCCCGGCGCAGAGAAAACCGCTGAGGAACAGCGCCGAGCTGAGCAAGGTTCCGCCGCCCGAACGCGCGATCAGCGTACCGCCCACCGCAGCAAACCAGAGGATGGCACTGGGCGATGACATGGCCAGGAAAATCCCGCGAAAGAACTCCTGGCGCGAGGAGTTGCCCTGCACCTCGCTGGCCTCGGCGAGCACGGCGCTGTGATAGATCGCCGAATGGATCATCTTCGCCGCGAAATACAGCAACAGCACCGAGCCACCCAGCCACAGCACCCAGCGCACCGCTTCGTATTGCAGCAGGACCGTCATGCCCGCCAGGGCCAGGACGGCGTAGACCAGGTCGCCCACGCAGGTGCCCAGGCCCAGGGCGAAACCCTGGAAATAACCGCGCTGCATCGCCAGGGTGATCATCGCGATATTGGCCACGCCAATGTCCAGGCACAGGGAGAGACTCAGCAGGAAACCGCTGGAAAATTCCATCATTCATTCCGTTCGATTGGGTACAGCGAATTCAACTGCCCGCAGCCGGCGTTGATGGCTGCGTGGCGAGGTCGACAGTGTCGTCGAAAATAGTTGCGCACCGCTACTGGACAATCCGATATCCGCCCGATTATCTTGCGCCGCAGGCCACCGCAGTGGCCAACGTCGCTCGGACGGTTCCGGGCGCTCACGTATCTCGAGGCAACAATGGCCGACCAAGGTTCGCCGCGCCGCTTTGCGCGCATCGATCGACTCCCCCCGTACGTATTCAATATCACTGCCGAGCTGAAGATGGCTGCGCGTCGGCGCGGCGAAGACATCATCGACTTGAGCATGGGTAACCCCGACGGCGCCACACCCCCGCACATCGTGGAAAAGCTGGTCACCGTCGCCCAGCGTGAAGACACCCACGGCTATTCCACCTCCAAAGGCATCCCGCGCCTGCGCCGCGCCATTTCGCGCTGGTACAAGGACCGCTATGAGGTGGACATCGACCCGGAAACCGAAGCCATTGTCACCATCGGTTCCAAGGAAGGCCTGGCCCACCTGATGCTGGCGACCCTGGACCAGGGCGACACAGTGCTGGTGCCCAACCCCAGCTATCCGATCCACATCTACGGTGCCGTGATCGCCGGCGCCCAGGTGCGTTCGGTGCCGCTGGTGCCAGGGGTGGATTTCTTCGATGAACTGGAGCGGGCCATCCGCGGCTCGATTCCCAAGCCGAAGATGATGATCCTCGGCTTCCCATCCAACCCCACCGCCCAGTGCGTGGAGCTGGATTTCTTCGAACGGGTCATCGCCCTGGCCAAGCAGTACGACGTATTGGTGATCCACGACCTGGCCTACGCCGACATCGTGTACGACGGCTGGAAAGCCCCGTCGATCATGCAGGTGCCCGGTGCGAAAGACATCGCGGTGGAGTTCTTCACCCTGTCCAAGAGCTACAACATGGCCGGCTGGCGCATCGGTTTCATGGTGGGCAACCCGGAACTGGTCAACGCCCTGGCGCGAATCAAGAGCTACCACGACTACGGCACCTTCACCCCGCTGCAAGTGGCCGCCATCGCCGCCCTCGAAGGCGACCAGCAATGCGTGCGCGACATCGCCGAGCAGTACCGCCAACGCCGCAACGTACTGGTCAAGGGCCTGCATGAACTGGGCTGGATGGTGGAAAACCCCAAGGCGTCGATGTACGTCTGGGCCAAGATTCCCGAAGCCTATGCCCACCTGGGCTCACTGGAATTCGCCAAGAAGCTGCTGGCCGAAGCCAAGGTCTGCGTCTCGCCGGGGGTGGGGTTCGGGGAATATGGGGATGATCACGTGCGCTTCGCGCTGATCGAAAACCAGGACCGGATTCGCCAGGCGGTGCGCGGTATACGCGGGATGTTCCGGGCGGATGGGTTGATACACAAACCTGGCGCCTGACTCAAAACCAACGGTGGGAGTTTGCTCCCACCCTGGATCTTCTGATCACCAGAAACCAGTGTGGGAGCGAGCCTGCTCGCGATAGCGGCATAACAGTCAACGAAAGAGTCGATTGTCAGTCCGCCATCGCGAGCAAGCTCGCTCCCACAGGTTTAGACCACCAGCGACAACAGCAGGATAAAGATCAACCCCACCACGGACAGGATGGTTTCCATCGCGGTCCAGGTCTTGAAGGTTTCGGCCACGGTCATGTTGAAGTACTGCTTGACCAGCCAGAAGCCTGCGTCGTTGACGTGGGACAGGATCAACGAACCGGCACCGGTCGCCAGCACCAGCAGCTCACGGTTCACACCCGGCATCATCCCCACCACCGGCACCACGATCCCGGCACCGGTAATGGTCGCTACCGTCGCCGAGCCTGTGGCAATGCGGATCACCGCAGCCACCAGCCACGCCAGCAGGATCGGGGAAATCTGTGCACTTACCGCCATGTGACCGATCACATCGCCCACACCACTGGTCACCAGCATCTGCTTGAAGCCACCACCGGCACCGATGATCAGGATGATCGCGGCGGTCGGCGCAAGGCTGGCGTCCAGCCATTTGAGCATCTGGTTGGAACCGATGCCCTGCTTGTAGCCGAAGGTGTACAGCGACAGCAACAGCGCCAGCAGCAAGGCCGAGATCGGGTGGCCGATCATGTCCATCCAGGCGCGGAAGAGGTTGCCATCGGGCAGCGCCACGTCAGCGAAGGTCTTGAGCAGCATCAGGAATACCGGCGACAGCACGGTGATCAGGGTGATGCTGAAGCTTGGCAGTTCGGTGGAGCTCGTCTCGCGGGCCAGTTGGTCCACCAGTTCCTGGTTCGGATGGCCAGGGATGTGCTTGGCAATGAACGTACCGAAGATCGGCCCGGCAATGATGGCCGTTGGCAGCGCCACGATCAGGCCATAGAGAATGGTCTTGCCGATGTCGGCACCAAACACCCCGATCGCCAGCAGCGGCCCCGGGTGCGGCGGCACCAGGCCGTGGACGGCGGAAAGACCGGCCAGCAGCGGGATACCGATCTTGATGATCGACACGCCGGTGCGGCGCGCGACGATGAACACCAGTGGGATCAGCAGCACGAAGCCGATTTCGAAGAACAGCGGGATGCCCACCAGGAACGCGGCGAACATCATGGCCCACTGCACCTTGTCCTTGCCGAAGGCGCGGATCAGGGTCTGGGCGATCTGATCGGCCCCGCCCGACTCGGCCATCATTTTGCCAAGCATCGTGCCCAGCGCCAGGATGATGCCGACAAAACCCAGCACGCCACCGAAGCCGTCCTGGAACGCCTTGAGGATGGTGCCGGTCGGCATGCCCGACGTCAGGCCGAGGAATGCGGCGGCGATGGTCAGTGCAATGAACGGGTGGAATTTGAACTTGGTGATGAGGATGATGAGTCCGATCACCGTGACCACTGCATCAAGCAGCAGGAACGTCTCGTGGGACATGCCGAACATGGGAGGTGTCTCCTGATTTGTTGTTGTTATTGAAGCAGTTATTGGTTAGCCGTCGGGGTAGCGCTATCTTTCTGACGCAAATTTTTTGAAACTCAGCCGGCAAGCTTCAAACCATGGTCCAACCACCAGACGTAAGCCTGATGCGCCAGTTCCTCAACGCTATGGCTGGACGCATCCAGAGCCAGGGTCAGGGGCTCGCCGACAGGGGATTGAAGGGTGGCAAACTGGCTGTCGATCAGGGTCGACGGCATGAAATGGCCAGGACGATGGGAAACGCGGTCGGCGGCCACTTCGGGGGTCAATTCAAGGAATATGAAGCCCAGGCCTGGCAAGGCGCTGCGCAGACGCTCGCGGTAACTGTGCTTGAGGGCCGAGCAGGTCAGCACCGGGCGCTCGCCCGTGGCGTCGACACGGCGCAACTCATCGCACAGGCTGTCGAGCCAGCCGGCACGGTCGTCGTCGTTCAAGGGAATACCGGCGCTCATCTTCTGGATGTTGGCCGCAGGGTGGAAAGTGTCGCCTTCGATGGCGGTGGCGCCGCTCAACTGGCACAGCGCCTGGCTGACGCAAGTTTTGCCGCAACCGGCAACGCCCATGATGACCAGGGCGGTGATGGGATTATTCATGTAACACCTCAGCGCGCAGACAGCGCTACCTTTGCCAGTTATGACACCGCAGCAAAAGCAGAAGTTGCCGACGCCTTCTTGTCATTTTTGTGGTTGCAGCATGTTCGTTCACGACACCAGCACACGGGGATCAGGCAAACCCCACTTACGCATTTGCAGCCGCGTCGAGACAGCGCTACCTTAGTGCCTTGATTTTTGTTTGGCAAGCCACCCTGATGACCGCCCCTAAAAACGATAAGAATACTCGTACCACCGGTCGCCCTACGCTCAACGAAGTCGCACGCCTGGCCGGTGTCAGCCCCATCACCGCCTCCCGTGCCTTGCGCGGCGTCAGCACCGTAGCCATCGATCTGGTGGAAAAAGTCCGCCAGGCCGCCGTGGAGCTCAACTACGTCGTCAACCCCGCCGCCCGCGCCCTGGCTTCGGCCCAGAGCCATTCGGTGGTGGTGCTGGTGCCGTCGTTGTCCAACTTGTTGTTCATCGACACCCTGGAAGCCATTCATCGGGTGCTGCGGCCCAAGGGTTTCGAAGTGGTGATCGGCAACTACCACTACTCCCGGGACGAGGAAGAAGACCTGCTGCGCAACTACATGGCCTATCAGCCGCGTGGCTTGTTGCTGACCGGTTTCGACCGTACCGAAAGCGCCCGCCGCATGATCGAGGCCAGCAACATTCCGTGCGTGTACATGATGGAGCTGGACCCCGGCGCCGGGCTCAACTGCGTCGGTTTTTCCCAGCTCAAGGCCGGCGAAACGGCGGCCGAGCACCTGATTTCCAAAGGCCGCAAGCGCCTGGCCTACATCGGCGCGCAACTGGACCAACGCACCCTGCTGCGTGGCGAAGGTTTTCGCCGCGCCCTGCAGAAAGCCGGTCTGTATGACCCGGACCTGGAACTGCTGACCCCGCGCCCGTCATCGGTAGGCCTGGGCGGTGAATTGTTCCTGCAATTGCTGGACAACCACCCGGATGTCGATGCGATCTTCTTCGGCAACGACGACCTGGCCCACGGCGCCTTGTTGGAGGCGCTGCGCTGCGGTATCAAGATCCCCGAGCAGGTCTCGGTCCTGGGTTTCAACGACCTGCCCGCCTCGGCCCACATGGTGCCGCGCCTGAGCAGCATCAGCACCCCACGGGAAGCCATCGGCCGACGCGCCGCCGAACAGATGCTGACGTTGATGGCCGGCAACCGCATCGCACAGCCGGTGGTGGACATGGGCTTTGAGCTCAAGGTCCGCGAAAGCACCTGAGCCGATCCTCTGCACTGGTGCGGTCGATCCATGCCGTCCACCGGCAAGGGTTGGCCGCCCCGCTCGCCGCGCCTGCCCACAACCCTTGGAATAGAGGCCTTGGGACGACGGCATGGGAATTGCTCCTGCCCATCGCTCAGTCATTACCTCCAGGTGCTCATCATGTTGGTCAGTGCAAAACAGCAATCGATGGTCTTGCCGCTCAAACGCCCGGGCGAAGATCCCACCGCCGAAGCCGCCAGCGGCCTGCAAAGCGCCGCGTTGCAGGCCTTGCGCGATAACGTCCAGACCCAGGCCAGCCAGGGCGCCGCCCAAGTCCAGGATTCCTTCACCCGACAAGCCACGCAACAGGTCAACGCCGCCACCGCCATCAGCGACAAGGTGGACGAGGCGTTCGCCAAGACCCGCGTGCAATTGCAGACCGCCGCTTCACCAGCGTCGGAAGAAACCACGGCGCTTGGCGGCTCCGCGACGGCAGAATTCAAGGACTACATGAGCAAGACGCCCGAAGAGCGCCTGCGCGACAGCATTCTCGAAGAGATGGGCATTTCTGAGGAAGAGTTCGAGGCGATGCCGCCCGAGAAGCAGATGGCGGTCAGCCAGGAGATTGCCCAGCGCATGCAGGACAAGTCGGCGATGGCACAAGTGGAAAAGGCCCAGGAGAGCCGCACCGACGACAAAACCTCGGCCACGGACATGTTTCTCGCCTCGCTTTAAGCCTCGGCACATGGCGCAGCGGTTGAGCTGGGGGTTGGCGCCCCAGCTCAATCCTGAGGCCAACCGAAGCGTTATCGGTTCAATGACCGAACAGGTTCACCTTCTTGGTTTTTTTGTCGGCGCGTTTTTCATCGGCAGTCTTCGCCGGTTTTTTCTTTGCCGCTTTTTTTGAATCCATGCCTTTGGCCATGATACGTACTCCACTCATACGGGATGTGAAGTCAGGTATACACCTATCGCCGCACCTGCGTTCTTTTATAATCGCCCTCCCCTTATCGCCCACGACCCTGCCATGTCCGAAATCCATTACGCAGCGCTCGAAGCATCGCTTTGGCCGCTGATGAACAAGTTCTATCGCGCCCACCAATCCTCCATGAAAGCCGTGCGTGACGCGCAGCTTTGGGTGGCGCGACGCGATGAGATCGTCGCCGCCCTGTGCCTGCGACCAGTGTCGGGCGGGCATTGGTTGACAGGGTTGTTCGTCGACTCGGCGTACCGCGGACAAGGCATCGCCGCACGGTTGATCGCCGAAGCGTTGAACGGTGTGAATGAGCCGGTGTGGCTGTTCTGCCACCCGGATTTGCGCGGGTTTTATGAGCGGCGTGGTTTCAGCTTCGACCCCGAACTGCCCTATGCGATGGCCGAACGCCTGAGCCGGTATGCGCGCAGCAAGCCGATGATTGCGATGGGGCTTGCGCCTGCAAAATCCTGAAGTGCACTACAGATCCAATGTGGGAGCGGGGGTGGGGGATCAATCGTCTGCAGCCGGGTCCAGATCCGGGAACATCACCTCGGTAAACCCGAACTTGCTGAAATCACTGATGCGCGACGGGTACAAACGCCCGATCAGGTGATCGCATTCATGCTGCACCACCCGCGCATGAAAGCCCGACGCGTAACGCACGATCGGCTCACCCTTGGGATCGAAGCCTTCGTAGCGGATGTGCTGGTAGCGCTCGACCGCCCCGCGCAGGCCCGGCACCGACAGGCAACCTTCGAAGCCCTCTTCCCTCTGCGGGCCCAGCGGGGTGATCAGCGGGTTGATCAGGATGGTCTGGGGCACTGCCTCGGCGTCGGGGTAACGCTCGCTGTGCTCGAAGCCGAAGATCACCAGTTGCAGGTCCACGCCGATCTGTGGCGCCGCCAGGCCGACACCACCGACGCTTTCCATGGTCTGGAACATGTCGTCGATCAATTGCCACAATTCTGGGCTGTCGAACATGTCGGCGGGCACCGGCGGGGCGATGCGCAGCAGGCGTTCGTCGCCCATTTTCAGGATGTCACGGATCATGGTCGGGCTTCGTCAGGGTGGGGGTGAGGGATGGAATGGTCGCGGCCCAGGCCCGACACATGCTGTTTTTCGTGCTCGCCCGCGCTCTTTTCGCCCGGGTTCTTGCCCTCGGTGGACATGTGCTCGATCACCGCATTCATCTCCGCACCGAGCAACAGCACCGCCGAAGAAATATAGAAATACAGCAACAACACGATGATCGCACCGATGCTGCCATACATGGCGTTGTAGTTGGCAAAGGTCTTGACGTAAAACGCGAAGCCCAGGGAGGCGATGATCCACACCACCACCGCCAGCACCGACCCCGGGGTGATGAAGCGAAACTCCTGCTTGACGTCGGGCATCACGTAATAGATCAGCGCCACAGCCACCATCAGCAAGATCACGATCACCGGCCAGCGCACGATCGTCCAGAGCGTGACGATGAACGCCTCCAGGCCGACCTGGGCCGCAATCCAGCCCATCACCTGCGGTCCGAGCACCATCAGCGCCGCAGCGGCCAGCAACATGCCCGCGATGCCGATGGTGTAGAAGATCGACAGCGGAAAGCGCTTCCAGGCCGGGCGGCCTTCCACCACATCATAGGCGGCATTCATCGCGCTCATCATCAGCCGCACGCCCGCCGAGGCGGTCCACAACGCAATGACGATACCCACCGACAACAATCCGCCCTTGGATTGCTGGAGCTGGTCGATCACCGGATTGACCTGCTCCAGGGCCTGGGGCGGCAGCACCAGCTCCGATTGCAGGCGCAGCCAGGAGAAAAAGTCCGGCAGGTGCAGGAAGCCGATCAACGCGATCAAAAAGAGAATGAAAGGAAATAGCGAAAACAGCATTTGGTACGCCAATGCCGAGGCATAGGTCGACATCTCGTCGTCGAGAAACTCAGTCACGGTGCGCATCATCACACGATGCAAAGGCAAGCCTTTCAAGGCCGGGAACATCATGTGCGTCTCCTTTCGCCGCAAATAAAGGCTGGTCGCTTGGCGACTCACGGGGTTGCTATCCAAGACAAAAGTAACCTGTTTGGCGACTTTGGAACAATTTCCCCGGAGCAAGTTCGAGCCGACACGAAAACGGCCACCCGCGGATGGCCGTTCCAATCGCTTTTTCAACACACCGGTTATGCCTCGTCAACGCCTTTCTTGACTGCATCCTTGGCCTTGCCCACGGTTTGCTGGGCCTCACCTTTTTTCTCCTGGACCACGCCCTCGGCGCGCATGCGGTCATTGTCGGTGGCCTTGCCGACGCCTTGTTTGATGTTGCCGACGGCTTCGTTGGCAACGCCCTTCACTTTATCGCTCGTGCTACCCATGATGTCTCTCCCTGTTAACAACTGTACGAAAAGTCATTACATAAGGGTTGACCGAGTCCGTTTGCGGGGAGTTTCATTTTTTCAGCAGCGCATTTCATCGTCAGATGCAGGTTGCGCTTTATGTTTGCCGATCCACACCCGAGAATGCCCCACGTATTCAGGCTGCGGCCTGAAGCTTCAATCTCGTAGGAACGTTATGAAACTCGATAAAAAGCAGGCCATCGCCCGCAGAAACCAGGAACTGGGCGGCGCCGTACTGGGCGTCAACAACTGCCACTTCAGCGAATTGAACCGTAACCGCAACATCTTCTGGTTCGATATCCCGGTGGCGCGCCTGGCCATCGGTCAATACGAATGGATTCACCTGCTGCTGCACACGCCAGCGACCGATGAGCTGCTGCACCTGAAGGTGCCGACCGTGTTCCTGCGCGAGAAAATGGAAGGCTTGGAAGTGCGCAACCAGGGCAAGCGCAAGGCGGCCCTGAGCCTGGAACTGAGCGCTGACAAGGATTCCTATCTTCAGGACATGCGGCCGGGTGGCACCAATCTGGATTTTGCGCAGTTCAGGTTGTAACGCGATTTCCTAGCTTTGGTGTGTATATCCGTTGCTGCGGTAACAGCCACTTAGGGTTCCGCCCTGACAGCGGCTCACTTTTGCGCTCTTCAAAAGTGAGCCGCTGTAAGAGCGGAACCATAAGCCGCCGTTATAAAAAAAACGGATATACACCCAAAACCAAGCCCAAAAGAAAACGGCGCTTTCCCTCCTTCGGAAAAGCGCCGTTTCTTTAAGTGAAGAGCATCACCGCATCAACGGGGCTTTTTATTGGCAACGGTATTATTTCTTCAGCCCCAACTTCCTGAGCTCTTCATCCCGCAACTCGCGCCGCAGAATCTTGCCCACGTTGGTCGTCGGCAAGGCATCGCGGAACTCCACGGCCTTGGGCACCTTGTAGCCGGTGACGTTGGCACGCATGTGTTCCATCACCTGTTCCTTGGTCAACGTGACACCCGGTCGAGCGACGATGAAGATCTTGATCGCCTCACCAGACTTCTCGTCCGGTATGCCGATGGCCGCGCATTGCAGCACGCCCGGCAGGGTTGCCAGCACATCTTCCAGTTCGTTGGGGTACACGTTGAAACCGGAGATCAGGATCATGTCTTTCTTGCGATCGACGATGCGCATGTAGCCGTCCGGCTGGATCAGCGCAATGTCACCGGTCTTGAGCCAGCCTTCGCTGTCGAGGATCTCGTCAGTGGCTTCCTGACGCTGCCAGTAACCCTTCATGACCTGCGGACCTTTCACACACAATTCGCCGATTTCACCCAATGGCTGTTCGACGCCCGCGTCATTGATCACCTTGCACAGCGTCGATGGCACCGGAATGCCGATGGTACCGACCTGGATCTTCTGGATCGGGTTGACGGTAGCCACCGGGCTGGTCTCGGTCATGCCATAGCCTTCGCAGATCGGGCAGCCGGTCACCGCTTTCCAGCGCTCGGCTGCTGCCAGTTGCAAGGCCATGCCGCCGGACAGGGTGACTTTGAGGGCAGAGAAATCGAGCTTGCGGAAGGCTTCGTTGTTGCACAGGGCCACGAACAGCGTATTGAGGCCGACGAAGCCGCTGAACTTCCACTTCGACAACTCCTTGACCATCGCCGGCAGGTCACGCGGGTTGCTGATCAGGATGTTGTGGTTGCCGATCAGCATCATCGCCATGCAATGGAAGGTGAAGGCATAGATGTGGTACAGCGGCAGCGGCGTGATCAGAATCTCGCAACCTTCATTGAGGTTGGAGCCCATCAGCGCCTTGCACTGCAACATGTTCGCCACCAGGTTGCGATGAGTGAGCATCGCGCCCTTGGCCACGCCAGTGGTGCCGCCGGTGTATTGCAGCACGGCCACATCGTCGCTGGTGGGGTTGGCTTCGTTCACGGGTTGGCCGTGGCCTTTGCTCAGCACGTCGTTGAACTTGACGGCCTTGGGCAAGTGATAGGCCGGGACCATCTTCTTGACGTACTTGATCACGCTGTTGATCAACAGGCGCTTGAGCGGCGGCAGCAGATCGGCAACTTCGGTGACGATGACGTGCTTGACGCCTGTCTTGGGTACCACGGTCTCGGCCAGGTGTGCCATGTTCGCCAGGCATACCAGTGCCTTGGCCCCGGAGTCGTTGAACTGGTGTTCCATTTCCCGCGCGGTGTACAGCGGGTTGGTGTTGACCACGATCAGCCCGGCGCGGATCGCACCGAACACAGCCACCGGGTACTGGAGAACGTTGGGCAGCTGCACGGCGATTCGATCGCCCGGCTGTAAATCGGTATGCTGTTGCAGGTACGCGGCAAAGGCACCGGACAACTCGTAGAGTTCACCGTAGGTGATCGTCTTGCCGAGGTTGCTGAATGCCGGCTTGTTGGCAAAGCGTTGGCAGGACTGCTTCAACACCGCCTGAATATTCGGATACTCGTCTGGATTGATGTCGGCAGCAATCCCAGCTGGGTACTTATCCTTCCAAAAGTCTTCGATCATGGAAGCCCACTCCTCAGCAACGCGAATTCTCACCGCATTTGATGCGATTATTATTGGTGTGTGTTTATTGGTGAATCTGGCTTGAATCAAGGCCGAGAAGTCACAAAAGCGCGCCGAGAGTAGCAGCTTTGCCAAGGGCCGCCTAGAGCCAAAAGCAGCCCCTACAGTCACAAACATGACTCATGAATATTTTATGGTCACTTTTAGAGTAAAAATTCTAAGCCTCGTTTAAATCGCTCTGAATAGCCAAAAAACTGAGGGAGCGAGCTTGCTCGCGATGGCGGTGGACCAGCTGAATTGGATTTAGCTGATACACCGCCATCGCGAGCAAACTCGCTCCCACAGGGTTTCTACTGGACTTCTCTGGCCTCAGGCGATATCCCGCAGCTCCCGCCGCAAGATCTTGCCCACCGGAGTCATTGGCAACGATTCCCGCAGCACGATGTGCTTGGGTACCTTGTAGCCGGTGAAGTTCTCCTTGCAGTAGGCCTTGAGTTCTTCAAGGCTGACCCCGGCTTCGCGTGCCACCACAAACAGCTTCACCGCCTCCCCCGAACGTTCGTCCGGCACGCCGATGACCGCGCAGTTGGCCACCTTGGGATGGGCCATCACCACGTCTTCGATCTCGTTGGGGTACACATTGAAGCCCGAGACGATGATCATGTCCTTCTTGCGGTCGACGATGCGCACGAAACCGTCCGGATCGATTACCGCGATATCGCCGGATTTGAACCAGCCCTCGTGGTCCAGCACTTCGGCCGTGGCCTCAGGCTTGTTCCAGTAGCCTTTCATGATCTGCGGACCCTTGATGCACAGCTCGCCGCGCTCGCCCAGGGACTGCTCGACGCCATCGTCGTTGATCACTTTCATCAGCGTGCCCGGCACCGGCATCCCCACCGTGCCCAACCGGGACTTGCCCCCATAAGGATTGGCACTGGCCACTGGCGAGGTCTCGGTCAGGCCATATCCTTCGGTGATGCCGCAACCGGTGATCTGTTCCCAGCGCTCGGCGGTGGCCTTGATCAGCGCCGTGCCGCCCGAATTGGTGACCTTGAGGTTGGAAAAATCCAGGGTCTTGAAATCCGGATGGTCCATCAATGCCACGAACAATGTGTTGAGCCCCAGCAGCAGCGAGAAACGCCAGTTCTTCAGTTCCTTGATGAAACCACCGATGTCCCGCGGGTTGGTGATCAGCACGTTGTGGTTGCCGGTCACCATCATGCACATGCAGTTCGCCGTGAACGCATAGATATGGTAGAGCGGCAACGGCGCGATCATGACCTCCTGGCCTTCGCGCAACAGTGGATGACCGTCATCACCGAGCTGCCCCAGGCAGGCCCGGGCCTGTTGCATGTTGGCCACCAGGTTGCCGTGGGTCAGCATTGCGCCCTTCGCCAACCCGGTGGTGCCGCCGGTGTATTGCAACACCGCAATGTCGTCGAGGCTGACTTTCAGCGGCTTGATGCCCTGGCCACGTCCCAGGCGCAAGGCGCTCTTGAAGGCGATGGCCTGGGGCAGCGAATAGGCCGGCACCATTTTCTTGACCTTGCTCACCATGGTATTGACCAGCCAGCCCTTGGCGGTGGGCATCAGGTCACCCATCTTCGCTTCGATCAGGTACTGCAGGTCCGTATCGGGCAACACCTCCTGGACTTTTTGCCCGAACATATTCAGGTACACCAGCGCCCGGGCACCGGAGTCCTTGAACTGATGACGCATTTCCCGCGCGGTGTACAGCGGGTTGGTGTTGACCACGATCAGCCCGGCGCGCAAGGCACCGAACACGGCGATCGGGTACTGCAGGATGTTAGGCATCTGTACTGCGATACGATCGCCCGGTGCCAGGTCGGTATGGGCTTGCAGGTAGCCGGCGAAAGCCGCGCTGTAGCGCTCGAGCTCGGCATAGGTGAGGGTCACCCCCATGTTGCTGAACGCCGGACGGTCGGCAAATTTCTTGCAGGAACGCTCGAACACCTCGATTACCGACTTGTAGGCCCCCAGATCAACATCCAGGGGCACGCCGGCCGGGCGTTTGTCATTCCAGAAATCAGGCTGCATTGTTTTTGTCCTCTTTACCTGAGCATGTCCGGGCCGCGTCTGCATCGCTTGCAGACGCGGAGCTCTTGGGACACTAGCAGCTATGGCCAATCAGGCAAATATGGCAACCTGCGTCATAGATTGTGTGAATCTTCTTGCCACGACGAAGGCTGATCAGGCGAGACGCAACGGATGCGCTATACAATGCAGCGAGGCTGCGTCTGACTTTGTGCAAAGGAATCGCCATGATCCACCAAACGTTCTGGCTGACCGCGACCGACCATAGCCGCCTGTTCGTCAACCAATGGCTGCCCGAAACCGCCCCTTTGGCGGTGATCATGCTGGCCCATGGCATGGCCGAACACAGCGGCCGCTACGCACGCCTGGCCCAGGCGTTGTGCGACGAAGGCTACGGTGTCTGCGCCATGGACTTGCGCGGCCATGGCAAGACCGGCGAGGAAGCGATTCTCGGCCACTTTGCCGACGAGGACGGCTGGACCAAGGTCGTGGGCGACCTGGCCAGCCTCAACCAGCACATCGGTCAACAACATCCCGAAACCCCCATCGTGTTGCTAGGCCACAGCATGGGCAGCTACATCGCCCAGGGTTATTTGTTGCATCACAGCGCCAGCCTGCACGGGGCGATTCTCAGCGGCTCGAACTTTCAGCCGGTGACGCTCTACCGCTGCGCTCGCCTGATCGCCCGCTTCGAACGCTGGCGCCAGGGAGCCACCGGGCGCAGCGCGTTGATCGAGTGGCTGTCGTTCGGCAGTTTCAACAAGAAATTCAAACCCACGCGTACCCCTTTCGACTGGCTCAGCCGCGACCCGGCCGAAGTCGACAAGTACGCCCAAGACCCGCTGTGTGGCTTTCGCTGCACCAATCAACTGTGGGTCGACCTGCTCGGTGGCTTGCAGCAAATCAGCAAAGCGTCCAATCTCGCCCAGATCGATCCGGGCCTGCCCCTGCTGGTGATCGGTGGTGAATGTGATCCGGTGAGCGAAGGCAAGCGTCTGAAGGATCTGGCCGACACCCTGCGTGACGCCGGCATCCGGCACCTGCAATTGACGATTTACCCGCAGGCCCGTCACGAACTGTTCAATGAAACCAACCGCGATGAAGTGACCGCCGACGTGCTGGCCTGGATTGCCCAAGCCTTGAGCCACAAGCGGCCGCCACGCAGCGAGTAGGCTTGCAGCGTTTTTCCTTTACTCCTTCACAGGATTTGAAACAGATGACCCAGGTTACCAACACCCCTTACGAAGCCCTCGAAATCGGCCAGACCGCCAGCTACAGCAAGACCGTCGAAGAGCGTGATATCCAGCTGTTCGCGGCGATGTCCGGCGATCACAACCCGGTGCACCTGGATGCCGAGTTCGCCGCCGCGAGCATGTTCAAAGAGCGCATCGCCCATGGCATGTTCAGCGGTGCGCTGATCAGCGCGGCAGTGGCCTGCGAGTTGCCGGGGCCGGGCACCATCTATATCGGCCAGCAGATGAGTTTCCAGAAACCGGTGAAAATCGGCGACACCCTGACCGTGCGCCTGGAAATCCTGGAGAAACTGCCGAAGTTCCGTGTGCGCATCGCCACGCGCGTGTTCAACCAACGCGAAGAGCTGGTGGTGGACGGCGAGGCCGAAATCCTCGCACCGCGCAAGCAGCAGACCGTGACCTTGCCGACGTTGCCGGCGATCACTGTGGGCTGACTCACAGGCGCCTACTGTGAGTGACTTTGTGGCAAGCCATTGTGTGGGAGCAAAGCTTGCTCGCGATGCAGGCGCCTCGGTTCCCTGAGAGACCGAGTTATCTTCATCGCGGGCAAGCCTTGCTCCCACATTCAAGGCAAGTCTTCGCGCACCTGCACGCTCGCCGTCATCCCGGCGCTCAGGTTCACCCCCTCCGGCACCTTGTCCAACTTGATCCGCACCGGTATCCGCTGGGCCAGGCGCACCCAGTTGAAGGTCGGCTCGACCTCCGCCAGCAACTGCGCATCGGGGTTGGTGTTGCGGTCGGTAATGCCACGGCTGATGCTCTCGACATGGCCCTCCAGCGCATGGCCGGCGCTCATCAGCCAGATCTTGACCGGATCGCCCACGCGGATCCTCGGCAACTTGGTCTCTTCGAAATAGGCCTGCACATAGAACGTCGAGTCATCGATCAGCGCCATCACCGGCTGCCCGGCATTCACGTAGTTGCCTTCGGCCAGGCGCAGGTTGGTGATGTGGCCGTTACGCGGGGCCAGGACCTGGCTGCGGGCCAGGTTGAGCTCGGCCACCTTGGCCTCTGCCTGGGCTTCGCGCAGTTCGCCTCGGGCGATGCCGGCGTTGATCTGGGCATTTTCCCGCAGTTCGGCGCTGATGGCCTGGGGCCCAAGAGCCGCGCGGCGGCTGGCTTCGTGTTCGCGCAGGCTCAGTTGCTGCTGGCGCGTCTGGACCACGGCCCGGGCCTTCTCCAGCGCCGCCTCGAACCGCTCACGGTCGATACTCAGCAGCACATCGCCGGCCTTGACCTGCTGGTTATCCACCGCCTTGAGCTCGCGCACCCAACCCGACACGTCGGGTGCAATCACCACCACGTCGGCGCGAATCCGCGCATCGCGGGTCCAAGGTGTGAGCATGTAGTACTGCCACAAGTGAAACCCGGCGAAAATCGCCACGGCCACCATGCACAGCGTGACGGCGACACGTACGGATGTACGCATGTTCAACTCCTATAGCGGCCCGAGGACCACGGTAATAACGGTCAGGACACAGACATACAGGGCGCAGTCGAACAAGGCTTCATGCCATATCCAACGCCCGGCCGGCACCAGGCTGAGCAGCAGGCGCAACGCACCGGTCACCAGCAACGCCAGCACCACATAAATCAGGAACGGGCTGAGCAACACCCCGCCAATCGACCACTCACGCAAGCCCATGGCTGTGCTCCCGTCGTTCAGGTTCGTGCTGGTGGCACCAGGCGCGCCAGCTGTTTTGCAATTGCACCACCGCGCCCTGGGCCAGCTTCAATGCGTCACCGGGCGGCTGGGTCGACAACACGTTCAGGAACTCGGCGCTTGCCGAGGCCAGCGCATCGGCCTTGTCACCGGCCGGGCCATGTTCGAGCACCTGCTCCAGCGCTTCGAAATAGCGACGCTGCGCCCGGCTATCAGGCACTTGGGCGACGGCCAGGCTAAGACGCAAATGCAACAATTCATCGCCAATGTCCAGGCCAAGCAAACCATCATCCCAACGGCTGCGCGCCTGCACCGGCAACTCAGGGTAATGCCGCGCCAACTGCAACAGCCGGTCAGCCATGCGCCCGCCGAACCAGCTCTCGGCGCCACGCAGGCTGCGATGGGTCAGGCGCACCAGGTCGTGGAGGGTCGCGGCCAGCAGACGGCGGCTGTGCCAGGCCGGGTTGCGCAAAATCAGCAGATTGAAGGCCAGCACCGCCGCGCCCACACCAATCATCATGGCCTGGGCGTTATTGAAGAACGCCGCGACGTCGTACTTCATGGCATTGAGTGGTGAAATCAACACCACGAAATGCAGGCAGAACGACGTCGCCGTGGCAAAAATCTGCGGCTTGGCCATACCCAGCGCGCCGAAAAACAACGGCACGCCCATGGCCATGCACAGCATCGCAAAACTGCTCCATTGCGGGAGAACGAGCTCACCGATCACGAACGCCGTCGGCACGGCCAACAGGATGCCCCGCAGAAAACTCATGCCGATCTGCGCGCCATTTTCGCGACTGGCGAACAGGCTGCACACCACGCACGTCAGCAGCATTGCCCCCGATGCGGCGGGCCAGGCGGTCGCCAGCCAGAAACAGGCAACCGTCAGGAATGCCAAGGCGCTGCGCGCACCAAAGACCATGGCCAGGGACAAATCACGATGAGGCGCCAGGGTTCGCGGTGGATCCGCCGCCTCCCTGCCCTCCTGTACCGCCGCCAAGGCAGCGCAGGCGGCCAGGGCGGTATCGAGCAACAAGGCGAACCGCGCCAGGCAGTAGCTCTGCGCCGAGCTGATCTGCGGATCGTGAGACGCATCCCATACCCGAGGGCGCAAGGCTTGCAGGGTCGCGCTGTCGGCGTCGAGGGCCTGCTGTACCTCGTCCATCCACGGCTGAAGGGCCTCGGCCTCCTCGGGATCGAGCTGTTTCCACTGCCGTCGCACCGAGCGCGAAAGGCGCAGCAGCATCAGCAATTTCTGGCTCAAGCCGCTGATGGCCCGGGCTCGCTGTCGGCCACGGCGGCCCTCGAACCAGGCATGTTCGCGCTGGGCATCCACCGCGACGATCCTGCCCAGAATTTCCAGCAACCCTTTTCGGGCCTGGACATCGCCAGCCAGGGTCGCACGGGCGGCCTGCATGCCGCTCTGCCACGCCGCAAGGGCCTGACCGGCCAGTTGCCGCTCGACCCGCAACGGCCAGAGCAAGGCACTGGCCGCCGTGGCGCAGACGATGCCCAGGCTGATCTCGGTGCAACGGGCCACCGCCTGATCGAACACACTCAGCGGATGGGAAATGGTCGGCAGGGCAATGATCGCCACCGTGTAACCGGCCAGAACGAATGAATACGACCAGGCACTGCGCAGCAGCGTCGAACAGGCCGTGCACAACCCCAGCCAGAGCGCCAAGGCCAGCAGGAACAACCAGGGCGCCTGGGCGAACAGGCCCATGAACACCACCGACATGACGGTGCCCACCAGCGTGCCAACCAATCGCGCCAACCCCTTCTGCACCACCATCCCGGACAGGGGCTGGGCGACGATGATCGCGGTCATCAGCGCCCATGACGGTTGCTCCAGCCCCCAGCGCAGCGCCAGCCACAACGCCAGCCCAGCGCCAAGCACGGTCTTGATGGCGAACTGCAAAGCGAGGCGGTCGGGGGCAAACAAGGCCTGGAAGGTTATGGGCACGCGAAAAACTCTTTGGGGGACGCCAGTAACGATAGATGCAATGCAAGGGGATAGGCGACGCAATTATTAGCTAGCTATCTATTCTAGTCCAGAGTTGTTTGTCGCCCAATCATGCAAACGCTTTGGCGGTCGCAGATTGCTCCCGCCAGGACCTGTAGGAGCTGGCGAAGCCTGCGATCTTTTGATCTTTTGGTCTTTTGATCTTTCGCTTGAGATTCAAGTGTCTGGGGAAAGATCGCAGCCTCGTTGCACTCGACAGCTCCTACACCGCTCCTACATAGCTCCTACGTAGCTCGTCCACAGTCCTACACAGCGCCTATGGGCCCAGTGAGGTGATCGCTGTCGACAAAAAAAACGCCAGGCATGCTGGCGTTTTTTTGGCGTTGACCGCGTGTTTAACTGTTGGCGCGCGCCTGGTTACGCAGTGCCTTGACCTGGTCATGGTTGCGTTGCACGCCGTGGTACTGACGCTCGACCAGGTCACGGATACCGACCAGGTTGTGCTTGTTGATTTTCTCGATCGCTTCCCTGTAGGCCTTGAGCGCATGGTCTTCGCCACGCTCGGCTTCGTTGAGCACCGCTTCTTCATCCTTGCCGGTGAACATGGATTTCACGTCCACCCAACGACGGTGCAGGTCACCTGCGACGCTGGTGGAGGTTTCAGGATCGCCGCCCAGGGAGCGAACCGCCGCTTGAAGTTCGGCCGCAGCGGTCGCGCAATCGGCGGCGCGCTTGACGAACAGCGCCTTGAGTTCTGGGTGCTTGATGTCTTCAGCGCAGGTCTTGAAGCCTTCCTGGCCATCCTTGCTGGTCTCGATCAGGTCGTTCAAGACAGAGATGGATTCTTTATTGATGTCAGTCATTTTTCAGTTCCTTTGCTGGTGAATAAAAAACCTGCAAGGGATATTGCATCGGCCATGCCAGCCACCAATTTCAATAAATCATTTAAAAATCAATTAGTTAACAATAACGCTAAAATCTGTATCCGCGCTATTTGCATGATCTGTCATTTGGCCTGCATGCAGAATGCCTGTATTTTCGAGGCAGATTTGAATCAGACGATCGCCATGAACCCGCAAAAGCTCGAATTGCTCATCACGCGTCAAATGCCGTTCGGCAAATACAAGGGTCGAATCCTCGCTGACCTGCCCGGTCAGTACCTGAACTGGTTCGCCCGCGAGGGTTTTCCTCACGGTGAACTGGGTGGTTTGCTGGCACTGATGCAGGAAATCGATCATAACGGGCTGTCGGACCTGCTCGATCCATTGCGCGCCAAACACGGCAAGCCCAAGCCTCGCCCCTGACCAGTTGAGCCCCCGTCATGCCCGAAAACACGCTACGCGCCCACGATGAAGCTTTCTGGCAGACGTTTGTCGGCCGCTACGACGTCGATCCCGCCGGGCCACTCAATCTGGAAAACGGTTACTTCGGGCGCATGTCCCGTACCGTGGTGGAGGAGTACCAGCGCAACATCGAATTCATCAACCGGGGCAACTCGGTGTACGTGCGCCAGCATTTCGACCGTGAACACGGCGAAGCCATTCGGCGGCAGGTGGCCCGGCTGATCCACGCTTCACCCCAGAGCGTGGGGTTGGCCGGCAGCGCCGTGGATGCCTTGCAGACGCTGATTCGCAACTACAACGGCCTCAAGCCTGGCGATCAAGTGCTGATCTGTGATCTGGAATATGCCTCGGTCAAAAGCGCCATGCGCTGGCTGGCCCGCCAGCGTGGCGTGGAGGTGATCGAAATCGTCCACCAGCACCCCGCCAGTTTCGAAAGCCTGGTGGGCACTTATCGCCAAGCGTTCATTCGCTACCCGCGCCTCAAGGTGATGGCGCTGACCTACGTCAACCACCTCACCGGGCTGGTGATGCCGGTCCAGGCCATTGCCGAGAGTGCCCAGGAATTTGCCGTCGATATCATCCTCGACGGTGCCCACGCCCTGGGCCAGATCGATTTCGACCTGAAGAAGCTCGGGATCGAATTCGCCGGTTTCAACCTGCAGAAGTGGATCGGCGGGCCCCTCTCCCAGGGCTTCCTGTACATCGCCCCGCAGCGGTTGGCCGACATCGACCCGGACATGGACGAAGACAGCTACCCCGCCACCGACGTCCGCTCACGCACGCCTCACAGCACGCCCAACATCCCTGCCTTGCTCACCCTGCCGCTGGTCTTCGAAGAACACCAGGCCCTGGGTGGCGCTTCAGCCAAAGGCGCGCGACTCTGTTACCTGCGTGATCTATGGGTGAGCGCCGTGCGCGATGTGCCGGGCATCGAAGTCATGACCCCGGATGACCGGCGCCTCTATTGCGGGATCACCGCGATGCGCTTCACCGCCCATACAGACCAGCAGGCAATGGCCGATCGATTGCTCAATGACTATGGGATCTTCACCGTGGTACGCAACACGAGCGTTGGGCCATGCATCCGCATCACACCCGGCCTGGTCACCCTGGCGAGCGACATTCAGCGGTTGACCCGAGCGCTGACCGAACTGAGCGGTACCTAGCCCCCTTGCTCCCGCTGGACCCTGTAGGAGCTGGCGAAGCCTGCGATCTTTTGATTTTGATCTTGATCTTGATCTTGATCTTGATCTTTCGCTCTCGACTCAATTGTCAGTGGAAAGATCGCAGCCTCGTTGCACTCGTCAGCTCCTACACAGCTCCTACACGCAGCCCAGCGGGAGCAAGCTCCCTCGCCACAGGAAATTTGTGCTGCCATAAAAAACCAGGCAAAAAAAAACGGCGCGCCGACCAAGCGCACCGTAAAACCGTAGAACACCCAACGAGGTTCGGTAAAACAATCAGTCCAGCAGCGCCAAGGCCTCGGCGGTACATTCCTGGATGCGGGCCCAGTCGCCGTTCTTGATCCACTCAGGATCAAGCATCCAGCTACCGCCCACGCACATCACGTTTTTCAACGCCATGTAGCTCTTGATGTTGGCCGGGCTCACACCGCCGGTCGGGCAGAATTTCACTTCGCCGAACGGGCCACCCAAGGCCTTGATGGCCGCAACGCCACCGCTGACTTCGGCCGGGAACAGTTTGAAACGGCGATAACCCAGGCTGTAGCCTTCCATGATGCCCGAGGCGTTGCTGATGCCTGGCAATAAGGGCACAGGGCTGTAGACGCTGGCCTCGAGCAGATCACGGGTGATGCCCGGAGTGACGATGAACTGCGAACCGGCAGCCTCGGCGGCGGCCAGCATGTGGCGGTCGAGCACCGTACCGGCACCGGTCACCAGTTCCGGACGCTGCTCGCGCAGCACCTGGATGGCCTTGAGGCCGTATTGGGAACGCAGCGTCACTTCCAGCGCCGTCAGGCCACCGGCCGCCAGGGCATCGGCCAGCGGCAGGATGTCCTGTTCACGGGCGATGGTGATCACCGGCAGGATCCGCGCCTTGGCGCAGAGGCTGTCGATCAGGGCAACTTTGTCCGCCATGGAAACGGTCGGGGATGGGTTTGTCATAGCGGCTGATCCTTGGTTCATGGGCACCAGTAAATCTCTAACGTAGGTTGCAAAAACGCGCGGATCGGCATTTCGGCGACATCGTCACCCGCTACCGCAGCGTTCAGGGTGGTCAATTTCGACTGACCGGAAATCGACAGCACTTTGTGTTGGGCCGAAGCCAGCAAGGCGCGGCTCATGGTCAAGCGCTGGTGCGGCACGGTTGGCGCCAGCATCGGCCAGCAGCGGCGTGTGCCATTGGCGTCCAGGGCCTGGGCCAGGTTCGGACTGCCGGGGAACAGCGAGGCGGTGTGCCCGTCATCGCCCATGCCCAATACCAGCACGTCGATCGGCGGCAGCTCGGCCAGCAGACGATCGGCCTGCTCGGCAGCCGCTTCCAGGTTGGTGCTGGCGCTGTAGAGGCTCAGGAACTGGGCCTTGGCCGCCGCGCCTTGCAGCAGGTAACGCTTGAGCAGGCCGGCATTGCTGTCGGCGTGTTCAACCGGTACCCAGCGCTCGTCGGCCAGGCTGACCACCACGTTGGACCAATCCAGCGCCTGCTTGGCCAGGTGCTGGAAAAACGCCACCGGGCTGCGACCGCCGGAAACCACCAGGGTCGCCGCACCGCGCGCGTCGATCGCGCTGCGCAACTGCTCGGCCACCTTCAGCGCCAGGCCTTCGGCCAGCACCACCGGGTTCTTGAATTCATGGGCGCTAACGCCCTGCGGCAGTTTCAATTCAGATATCGCCATACCATGACCTCCCATCCCGCGTGATCAGTGCAATGGAGCTCATCGGCCCCCAGGACCCGGCCGCATACGGCTTGGGCGCATCACCGGATTTCTTCCACCCGGCGATCAACTGGTCACACCACGTCCACGCGGCTTCAATTTCATCTTTACGGACAAACAGGTTCTGATTGCCGTTCATGACTTCCAGCAACAACCGCTCGTAGGCATCGGGAATCCGTGCGCTGCGATAGGTGTCGGAGAAGTTGAGTTGCAACGGACCGCTGCGCAGTTGCATGCCCTTGTCCAGGCCCTGCTCCTTGGTCATCACCCGCAAGGAAATCCCTTCGTCCGGCTGCAGGCGGATGATCAGCTTGTTGCTGATCTGCAAACGCTGCTCGGGCGCGAAGATGTAGTGGGACGGTTCCTTGAAGTGGATGACGATCTGCGACAGCTTCTGCGGCATGCGCTTGCCGGTACGCAGGTAAAACGGCACCCCGGCCCAACGCCAGTTGCGGATGTCGGCACGCAGGGCAACGAAGGTCTCGGTGTCGCTCTGGGTGTTGGAATTGGGTTCTTCGAGGTAGCCCGGCACCGCCTTGCCCTCGCTGTGGCCGGCAATGTACTGGCCACGCACCACCTGGGTCGTCAGGCCTTCCGGGCTGATCGGCGCCAGGGCCTTGAGCACCTTGACCTTCTCGTCACGGATGCTGTCGGCGGACAAGTCGGCCGGTGGGTCCATGGCGATCAGGCACAGCAGCTGCAACAGGTGGTTCTGGATCATGTCCCGCAGTTGCCCGGCCTTGTCGAAATAGCCCCAGCGGCCTTCGATACCGACCTTCTCGGCCACGGTGATTTCCACATGGGAAATGTAGTTCTGGTTCCACTGGGTTTCGAACAGGCTGTTGGCGAACCGCAGCGCGATCAGGTTCTGTACCGTCTCTTTGCCCAGGTAATGGTCGATGCGATAGGTACGGTTTTCCGGGAAGAACTGCGCCACGGCGTCGTTGACCTTGCGCGAAGACTCCAGGTCCGAGCCGATGGGCTTCTCCAGCACGACACGGGTGTTTTCGCTCAGGCCAACCTTCGCCAGGTTTTCACAGATTGCCCCATACACCGCCGCTGGGGTGGCGAAATAGGCAATGACCTGCTGGGTCGAACCGGCCGCTTCGGCCAAGGCGACGTAATCGTCGGCCTTGAGGAAATCCACGTGCAGGTAGGTCAAGCGTGCCAGGAAGCGCTCGAGCACGGCTTGGTCCAGGTCTTTTTCACCGACGTAGCGACGCAACTCGGCGGCGATGAATGCCAGGTGCTGCTGCTCGCTGCCGGGTTCACGGGCCAGCGCAATGATTCGCGTGTCCTCGTGCAACAATTGGGCGCCATCGAGCTGATACAGGGCAGGAAAGAGCTTGCGCAAGGCCAGATCGCCCAACGCGCCGAACAAGGCAAAGGTGCACGGTTCAACCGTAATCGAAGGCATGATGTTTGTTCTTTTATCAAGTTAAGCTACAAATACCTTTTTTCAAGGTATCACTCAAGGAAAAATGTAGTAATAACCACAACATTTTTCGAAAATACCGATTCCGAGTGGTGGTCCGCTGGAGCCATCAGTAGGATAGGCCACCGCAAAGGGTCGTATCAAAGACCCGTCTTTCTAGGAATCTTGTATGGACCGCGTGCGAAATTTACTGGAACAGATCCAGAGTCGCCTTGAAGACCTGAACAAGGCAGAACGCAAGGTGGCCGAGATCATCCTGCAAAACCCACAGCAGGCGACCCGCTTCAGCATCGCCGCCCTCGCCCAGGCGGCTTCGGTCAGCGAACCGACCGTCAACCGTTTCTGCCGCTCGTTCGGCGTCAGCGGTTACCCGGAACTAAAGCTGCAACTGGCCCAAAGCCTGGCCAGTGGCGCTGCTTATGTCAGCCGTGCGGTAGAAGCCGACGACAACCCGGAAGCCTATACCCGGAAGATCTTTGGCAGTGCCATTGCCTCATTGGACAGCGCCTGCCAAGCCCTTGATCCCAATTTGATCAGTCGCGCCGTGGACCTGCTGATCCAGGCCCGGCAGATCCACTTCTTCGGCCTCGGCGCCTCCGCCCCGGTGGCCCTGGATGCCCAGCACAAGTTTTTCCGCTTCAACCTGGCGGTGACCGCGCACGCCGACGTGCTGATGCAGCGCATGATCGCGTCGGTGGCCCATACCGGTGAGCTGTTCGTGATCATTTCCTACACCGGCCGCACCCGTGAACTGGTGGAAGTGGCGCGCATCGCCCGGGAAAACGGCGCATCGGTGCTGGGCTTGACTGCCGAAAACTCGCCACTGGCCAAGGCCAGCACCCTGAGCCTGAACATTCCACTGCCCGAAGACACTGATATCTATATGCCGATGACCTCGCGGATCATCCAGCTCACCGTGCTGGACGTACTCGCCACCGGCATGACCCTGCGTCGGGGCGTGGATTTCCAGCCGCATCTGCGCAAGATCAAGGAAAGCTTGAATGCCAGCCGGTATCCGGTGGGGGATGAGTTCAACTGATCCATCCTGATCGCTCCCACGCTCTGCGTGGGAACGATCATCCAGAGCTAACCCCCCACCCACGCCTGCAAACTCAGATGCGCCCGCTCCCCCGGCGCCAGGCACAGGCTGTCGGTGCCGCCACTGGCCGCTTCGACGCAGACGAATTCGCTGACTTCATCCCAACTCACACCTAACAAAGGCCGTGCGCCGGGATGCCAGACCACAGTGTCGGCGCTGTCGCCGGTGTCGATGCACAACTCGCGCTTCCAGGCGTGGTCCTTGAGCTGCAACTCCCCCTCATGCTGGAACACCCGCTGACAGCCACCCTCGACCCGCAATTCGCCTTCCTGCTGGCAAACCGCACGGCTCAACTGGTCGTAACCTTGAGCGCCTTCGAGCCCAGACAGCGCTACCTCACCAACATCACCAATGCGCCAATAGGCGTGCAAGGCCTGGCTCAACTGGCACGGCAGGCTGTCCTGATGCTCGGTGCTCAAGCGCAGCTCCATGCGCTCACCCAGGTCTGCATGCAGGTCCACTTGCCAGTCGCACAACTGCAGTTGCCAGTGCAAATGCACACCGTCTTCATCGCTGCGGCTGTCGAGCAGTTTCCAGTCGATCAACCGCGCCCAACCGTGGGACGGCCAGGCGTTTTCACTGGGATGACGGCCATACCAAGGCCAGCACACCGGCACCCCGCCGCGTATCGCACCGACTTGCGGCCACTTGGCCGCGCACCACAACCAGGGCTTCTGGCCTTTGGGTTGAAAATGCAGCAACTGTGCGCCCTGACGACTGAACACCGCTTGGCACAACGGGTGATCGATCACCAACACGTCGCGCTGCTGATAGCGCTCCCACGCGAACACCGGGCGTTCGCGCAAGGATCTGAAAAAGCGTTGTAGCGGATGCTCATGCATGGGCCGCGGTCCTGGAAATCACTGAGTTACCGATCTGTCTGCGACACTGATTGTGGCGAGGGGATTTATCCCCGCTGGACTGCGAAGCAGTCCCAAAGCAGTGACTGAAACACCCAGGCGCCTGTTTTAGGGCCGCTGCGCGGCCCAGCGGGGATAAATCCCCTCGCCACAGGTTCTGTGCCAGCCACCTTGCAAAAAAAAGCGGACAGCCTTGGCCGTCCGCAAATATGCGCACATAGAGAGGAGCTTATCGCAACAGCGTTAGAACACCGACTGAATTTTCAGGCCGGCCACCAGCGCGTTGTCGACTTCATCCACACCACCAGGGTGAGTGATGTATTGCAGGTTGGGACGTACGGTCAGCCAGTTGGTTACATGGATCCCGTAGTTGAGTTCGTAGTTGTACTCAGTGTCCCGCAACGGCGCGAACAGCGGATCGTTGTAGTCGGAAACACCATTGGCAGCGTTGGTCAGCTCGGCGTTTTTCTTCACGTCTTCGTTGACGTGGATACGGGAGAAACCGATCCCGATGTCATCCTTCGGACGCGCATCGAACGGCCCCTTGTACACGAACATCAGCGACTGGTAGTTGTCGACGACGTTGGTGTCCTTGTCGTGGAAGGTCGCATTCGCCGCGATGTTCAGGCCACGGGAAGCGTCACCGTTGTGAGTGGTGAGTTGTTGTTGCGCGACGAACCAGTAGCCGTGCTTGCTGTTGTGACTGCGATAGGCGTTGCGGGTGGTCGCGGCGTCATCGCCATTGTCGTCTTCACGGACGTCATTGGCATCGGCCGTGCTCTTGTAGTAACCGACACGGTATTCGCCCGGCAGGTTGTTGACCTTCGGCGACCAGACCAACTCGACTGGAATGACAGTACCCTTGGTACCACTGCCGCTGAGCTTGAAGCCATTGCCATGCTCGAGTTGCGATGGGTTCTGGTTGTACGCACCGATCTGCGCGTAGAACTCAGGCGTGAGGTTGTACTTCACACGGATCGCGGCCTGCATGACCGGCCAGTTGTACCAGATGTTGGTTGCCCAGTTACCCACCTGGGAACCGCAGAACGCCAGATTCTGGAACTCGCAAGGGAAGGTGTTGAAGTCTTCGCCTTCACCGAAATAACCGGCCTTGACGTCCAGCTTGCCGTCGAGGAACTGGTGCTTGATCCACAACTGGGTCAGACGGACCATGTGGCCACGGCCGTAGACTTCCTGGGAGGAACTCAAGGTACCCGCACGCGGGTCGCCCACACGGTCATTGGAAATGTTTTCACCGTTACGATTGGTGAGCTGGATCTTGGCCTGGGTGTTATCCCAGCCCCACAGTTTTTCCAGGTCCAGCGCGACGCCCAGACCGAACTGGTCGGCGTAACGCGCCGTCTTATCGTTGTTGTAGCCACCGTGCAGGTTGCCGCCCACCTCACCGACGTAGTCAGCCTTGATATCGATACCTTGTTCGATCAGTTTGGTCCGCTCGCCGCCCCAGTCACCCGTCATCCACTGCGAATCGGCGCTGAACGCGTCGGCAGCGTGTGCGCTACCGGCCAGCATCATCGCCGCAACGGCTGACAACTGGCAGATAAGCTGGGCGTTGTTTTTCTTCTTCATCCCTACATCCTCGTCTTTATTGTTATTAACTGTTTTTATCTAACGCGGTTTACAACGATTGCGGCGGATGTCCCCATCCACCGCATACTCTTTTTGGGGGGAGCAAAGCCCTCTCCCACACCTGTTCTTCACCGGCCTTTGAACTGCGCCACGTTGGCCGTCCGGGCATCTGTTTGCGGCTGGCCGGCCACGCCCAGGCGTTCGCCGGACTTGGCGTCGAACAACAGCACTTTCGATGGATCGAATTGCAACGTCAGGGTCTCCCCGACTTGCGGCGCCAAGTCCGGCGCCAGGCGGCAGCAGACCTTGGTGTCATTGAGGTTGACGAACACCAGGGTGTCCGGCCCGGTGGGTTCGGTGACCTGGACTTCGGCGCGAATGGTCGGCAAGCCATTGGGCTCGCTGCCCGCCAGCATGATCTGCTCCGGGCGCATGCCCAGGATCACTTCGCGGTCTTCCAGGCCGGCGTCCTGCATGTCCATCGGCAGTTCGCAACGGGCCTGGCCGCTGTCGAGCAGTGCCAGCAGGCGACCATCCTTGCGTTGCAGGCGCAGCGGGATGAAGTTCATCGGTGGCGAACCGATGAAGCTCGCCACGAACAGGTTGGCCGGGTTGGTGTAGATGTCTTTCGGCGTACCGAACTGCTGGATGATCCCGTCCTTCATCACCGCCACTTTGTCGCCCAGGGTCATGGCTTCGATCTGGTCGTGGGTCACGTAGACCGTGGTGGTCTTCAGGCGCTGGTGCATCAGTTTCATTTCGGTACGCATCTCGACCCGCAGTTTGGCGTCGAGGTTGGACAGCGGTTCGTCGAACAGGTAGATCTTCGGCCGCCGCGCCAGTGCCCGACCCATGGCCACGCGCTGTTGCTGGCCACCGGAAAGCTGGCCGGGCTTGCGATTGAGCAGGTGTTCGATTTGCAGCAGCTTGGCCACGCGGGTGACTTCTTCGTCGATGGCGGCCTGGTTCATCTTGCGGATTTTCAGGCCGAACTCGATGTTCTCGCGCACGCTCATGGTCGGGTACAGCGCGTAGGACTGGAACACCATGGCGATGTCGCGATCCTTCGGGCTCATGCCGCTGACATCCTGGTCGCCGATCATGATCGCGCCACCGGTGATGGTCTCAAGGCCCGCGATGCAGTTCATCAGCGTCGACTTGCCGCAGCCCGAAGGCCCGACGAGGATCAGGAACTCACCGTCCTTGATCGACAACTCAATGTTCTTCAGGGTGTCCGGCAGGCCGGCACCATAGGTCTTGTTTACGTTGCGAAGTTCGAGCGTTGCCATGATTACCCCTTGACTGCGCCGGCCGTCAGACCGCGCACGAAATACTTGCCTGCGACCACATAGACCAGCAGGGTCGGCAGTCCGGCGATCATCGCCGCCGCCATGTCCACGTTGTATTCCTTGGCCCCGGTACTGGTGTTGACCAAGTTGTTCAGCGCCACCGTGATAGGCTGCGAATCACCGCTGGAGAACACCACGCCGAACAGGAAGTCGTTCCAGATCTGCGTGAACTGCCAGATCAGGCAGACCATGATGATCGGGGTGGACATCGGCAGGATGATCCGCCGGAAGATGGTGAAGAACCCTGCACCGTCCAGTCGCGCAGCTTTCACCAGTGCATCGGGAATGCTGACGTAGTAGTTGCGAAAGAACAGCGTGGTGAATGCCAGGCCGTAGACCACGTGCACGAACACCAGGCCCGTGGTGGTACTGGCCAGGCCCATCTTGCCGAGGGTGAACGAGGCCGGCAGCAGGACGGTCTGGAACGGCAGGAAGCAACCGAACAGCAACAGGCCGAAGAACAACTGCGAACCGCGAAAACGCCACATCGACAACACGTAGCCGTTCAAGGCACCGATGGCGGTAGAGATCAGCACCGCCGGGACGGTGATCTTGATCGAGTTCCAGAAGTAGCCGTCGACGGTGGCCCAGGCCTTGACCCAGCCGATGCCGCTGACCACGGTCGGCCAGCTCAGCAGGTTGCCGGTGCTGATGTCTTCCGGCGTCTTGAAGCTGGTCAACAGCATGACCACCAACGGCACCAGGTAAAGCAATACGGCGAGGATCAGCACCGCGTAGATCGCGATACGACTCAGGCTGATGGAAGGTTTGGCAGCGAGACTAGTCATGACGCTTGGTCCTCAGCTCGGAGTACAGGTAAGGCACGATGATTGCGAGAATCGCACCGAGCATCAGGATTGCACTGGCCGAGCCCATGCCCATCTGGCCGCGACTGAACGTGAAGGAATACATGAACATGGCAGGCAGGTCGGAGGAATAACCCGGGCCGCCGGCCGTCATCGCGGCCACCAGGTCGAAGCTCTTGATCGCGATGTGCGCCAGGATCATCACGGCGCTGAAGAACACCGGACGCAGGCTCGGCAGCACCACTTTCCAGTAGATGCGCGGCATGCTTGCGCCGTCGATCTGCGCGGCACGAATGATCGATTGATCAACACCCCGCAGGCCGGCCAGGAACATCGCCATGATGAAGCCCGAGGCCTGCCACACGGCCGCGATCACCAGGCAGTACACCACGCGATCCGGGTCGATCAGCCAATCCAGTCGGAAGCCTTCCCACCCCCAGTCACGCAACAATTTGTCCAGGCCCATGCCCGGGTTGAGCAGCCATTTCCAGGCCGTACCGGTGACGATCATCGAGAGCGCCATCGGGTACAGGTAAACGGTGCGGATGAAACCTTCGCGACGAATGCGCTGGTCGAGGAACACCGCCAGCAACACGCCGATCACCAGGGTAATACCGATGAACAGGCCGCCGAACAGCGCCAGGTTCTTGCTTGCCACCCACCAGCGGTCGTTGTCCCATAGCCGGGCGTATTGCGCCAGGCCTGCCCATTTGTAGTTGGGCAAGAACGTCGAAGTGGTGAACGACAGGACGAACGTCCACAAGATATAGCCATAGAAGCCCACCAGAACGATGAACATGCTCGGCGCCAGCACCAACTTTGGTAGCCAGCGCTGCAACGCATCGAACGGCGAGGCCTTGCTGAACACAGCAACAGAACTCATGGGAAGATCCAGTACAAGAGAAAAAGACTACAAAACATTCCCTGTGTGGGAGCGAGCTTGTGTGGGAGCTGAGCTTGCTCGCGATGAAGGCGCCTCGGTCTTTCGAGTGACCGCGTTATCGTTCATCGCGAGCGAGCCTTGCTCCCACAGGCTTACCCACAGGGGCCTGCGCAGCTAACAGTTACTTCGCTGACTGGACCGCTGCGCCCAGTTTCTTGGCAGCATCGGCAGGGTCGGCTTTCGGGTCGTTGATGTAGTTGGTCACCACATCGAAGAACGCCCCCTGTACCGCCAGCGTGGTCGCCATGTTGTGCGCCATGCTTGGCTGCAGGCCGCCGGACTTGGCGTCCGCCAGGAAGTCCTTGGCAGCGGTCTGGGCGCAGGAATCGAAGCCGTACTTGGCCATGTCGCCGAGCATGTCGTTACGCACCGGGATCGAGCCCTTGTTGATGCTGAAGACTTTCTGGAAGTTCTCGCCCAACACGACCTTGGCGATGTCCTGCTGGCCAGCCGCAGTGCCCTTGTCTTTCTGCTTGAACACCGCCAGGGAGTCGATGTTGTAGGTGAAGGCCTTGTCGGTGCCCGGGAAGGCAACGCACTCGTAGTCCTTGCCGGCGACTTTCTTCGCCGCGGTCCACTCGCTCTTGGCCCAGTCACCCATGATCTGCATGCCGGCCTTGCCGTTGATGACCTTGGCTGCTTCCAGGTTCCAGTCCTGGCCCTTGCCGTCGACGTCCATGTAGGTCGCGACTTTCTTCAGCTCGGTCAGCGCCTTGACCATTTCCGGACCGGTCAGGGCCTTGTTGTCCAGGTCGACCAGGGCTTTCTTGTAGCCATCAGCGCCCATGACCGAGAGCACCACGGCTTCGAACACGGTGCTGTCCTGCCAAGGCTGGCCACCGTGGGCGAGCGCAATAAAGCCCGCGGCCTTGAGCTTGTCGCCGGCTGCGTAGAATTCTTCGAGGGTGGTCGGGTTCTTGGTGATGCCGGCTTTCTTGAAGACTTCCGGGTTGATCCACAGCCAGTTGACGCGGTGGATGTTCACCGGCACGGCGACGTAGTCACCTTCGTACTTCACGGTATCGGAGACTTTCTTGTCGAGCAGGCTGTCCCACTTCTCGGCCTTGGCAACGTCTTTGAGGATGTCGGTGTCGAGCAGCCCGGTGGACGCCCATTCCTGGATGTCCGGGCCCTTGATCTGGGCGACGCCCGGTGGGTTGCCGGCCACGGCACGGCTCTTGAGTACGGTCATGGCAGTGGAACCGCCGCCACCGGCAACAGCGCCGTCCTTCCAGGTAAAGCCGTCTTTTTCTACCTGGGCCTTGAGCACATCGACCGCGGCTTTTTCGCCACCCGACGTCCACCAGTGGACGACTTCCACGGAACCTTTGGATTCAGCGGCCAAGGTGGTGACAGGGAATGCTGCGACGGGAAGCAGGGAAGCAAGAGAAATGACAGTAGCGAGGCGAGAAATCGCATTCATCTAGAAGTACCTTTCTTGTTGTTATGCATGCAAGTCTGGTGCTTGCGCTGCATGGATTCTAATCAGAGGGAATCCCTTCGCAGGTAACGAAGGGACGTGCAAATGTCACGACATGGTTACACAGGTGAAGGACTGGATAACCGCGCCAGGGCTGACGCCATGCTCGGTGCCAGGGGCAGGCGCGGAATCAAGACCGCCTGCCAGGCGTGATACAGGTCCGGCTTGCCCGGCCAGATGTCGGCGCTGGGGCAATTTTGCGGATCGAGTTCGTGATGCCAGCTGCCGTTGCAGCGGTCGATGAAATGCTTGTCACAGAACTCCCAGAATCGCCGGTACCAAGCTTCGTACTTCGCCTCGTCGGTGCGCTTGAGCAAGGCGCTGGCAGCGGCCGCCGCTTCGGCGTGGACCCAATGCAGGCGATGGCGAACCACGGCGCGGTTGTCCCAATCCAGGGTGTAGACAATGCCCGGCGCACCATCGACGTCCCAGCCGTGGCGGCAGTTCTGGTCGAAGAGTTTTTGCGCGTCCTGGGCCAGCCAACCTGGGGTCAGCATGCCGATCTGGACCCGTGCGGCTTCGAGGTGCAGCAGCAGCCGCGCCCATTCGAAGCCGTGGCCAGGGGTGGTGCCATAGGGGCGAAAACCATCGGCAGGATTGTCCTGGTTGTATTCGCGCAACGGCTGCCAGTGACGGTCAAAATGCTCCACCACCAGGTAGTCGTTGGCGGCGGCATGGTGATGGATCACCCGTTCGACGATGTGCAGGGCGCGGGCCAGCCAGCGTGGGTCGTTGGTGGCATCGGCCAGGGCGAGGAAGGCTTCGGTGGCGTGCATGTTGCTGTTGGCGCCGCGATAGGCCTCTTCCTCGCTCCAGTCGCGGTTGAAGGATTCGCGTAGCGCACCCTCTTCTTCGCTCCAGAAATGCTCATCGATGATCCGCACCGCTTCGTCCAGCAATGCCTGGGCGCCGGGGCGCTGGGCCACTACTGCGGAACTGGCCGCCAGGGCAACGAATGCATGCAGGTAGGCCGCCTTGCCCGCGCCGTCTTCATCAGGCCGCGTCGTGGCAAACCAGCCACCGTGCTCGGCGTCGCGCAAGGGACCGCTCAGCGCCTGGACGCCGTGGTCCACCAGCTCGGCAAACCCCGGCAGGCCCTGGATGTGGGCCATGGCAAAGCTGTGCGTCATGCGCGCAGTGTTCATGGTCTCGGCCCGAGCATCGGCCGGCAGGTGGCCGCACTCGTCCAGGTTGCCAAAGCCGTCCGCCAGCTTCGACGCCTTGGCGAACGCCAGCAACCGCAAGCCTTCATCGGCAAGCCATTGCTGGTGGGCAGGGGCGTTCAGCCAACTGCTGAAGGCCGGTTGGAAGGTGTCCATTGGGTGGTACCTTTTTTGTTGTTTTGACGCAGGGAGTCTAAACAAGGGATGGCGAGGGGCAGGTAACGAAAGGGGCGAGTTATGTCACCGAGTTGTGACATTTACCTGAGGGAGGCGTTGAGGCTACTGGCGCCATCGCGAGCAAGCTCGCTCCCACAGGGTGTCGTGAGGCGCCGAAGATCCAGTGTGGGAGCGGGCTTGCTCGCGAAGAACGATAACGCGGTCTGATCAATCCACACTGCGCGGCAACTGCAATGTCACCCGCAACCCCCCTTCACGCAGGTTCTGCAGGCTCACTTCCCCGCCATGGCTGTGGGCGATGTTGCGGGCGATGCCCAGGCCCAGGCCATAGCCTTGCTGCTGCCCGGCGAGGCGGAAGTGTGGTTCGAAGACTTGCTCCAGGCGCTGTTCCGGCACGCCGGGGCCTTCATCGTCGACGTGCAGGATGAACGCGGTTTCATCGTCATCGATGTGCAGGTGGGCGTTCTGTCCGTATTTCAAGGCGTTGTCGATCAGGTTGCCGATGCAGCGCTTGAGGGCCAGCGGCTTGCCGGGATACGGCGCCAGCGCCCGGCCATCCTGGGTCACACGGCCGTTGCCGTTGGGCGCCAGGTAAGGTTCGACCAGGCAATCGAGTACATGGTTGAGGTCCACCGGCTCGATGTTTTCGTGGATGTCGGTGTCCTTGACGCATTGCAGCGCGCCTTTGACCAGCAGCTCCAGTTCATCCAGGTCGCGGCCGAACTTGGCCTGCAGGTTTTCGTCCTCCAGCAGCTCGACCCGCAACCGCAAGCGGGTGATCGGCGTGCGCAAGTCGTGGGAGATCGCGCTGAACAACTGGCTGCGTTCAGTCAGGTAACGGCTGATGCGTTCGCGCATGGCATTGAACGCCCGCCCCACCTCCACCACTTCGCTGCCGCCGCCCTCGGCCACCGGCTCCACTTCGGCGCCCAGGGACATGTCCCGCGCGGCCCGGGCCAAACGCTTGAGAGGCCGGCTCTGCCAGTGCACCAGCAAGCCGATGAACAGCAGCAACAGGCTGCTGGTGAGCACGATGAAACCGACCTGTTGCTTGGGCAGGTCTTGCTCTTCAAGGCTGGTGTAGGGTTCGGGCAGCAACGAGGCGATGTACAGCCATTCTCCCGGCGCCATCTGGATCTGCGTGACCAGCACCGGCGGGTTCACCGGCTCCAGGGTCAAGGCGTAGTGAGCCCATGAACGGGGCAACTCATCGAGCTTGAGCCCGGCGTTGAAAATTCGCAGGTCGTCGGGGCTGACAAAATTCACCGAGATATCGGCGCTATTGCCCAACGAACGGCGCAGCACATCGTCCACTGCCTTGAGCACCGCCAGCTTGCGCGGCGTGACTGGCAGCACGTCCATGCCCAGGGGCTTATCGTTGAGGGTGACGACAAACCGCGTACCGCCCATGCTGCGCAACTGGTCCAGCACCAATGGCCGGTACGCCACCGGCAGCGAACGCAAATAACTGACGCTGGCGGTCATCGAATGGGCCAGGCTGCGGGCGCTGGTGACCAGGCCTTCGAGCTGGGTGGCGCGCAGTTGCGCGACCCAGATCAGGCTGGAGAGAGTCTGGGCGAATAGCACCACCAGCAAGGTCAGCAACAGCATCCGCCCGAGCAACGAGCGCGGTACCGGCACCCGTCGGGCTACTCGCTTGATCCAGTCAATGACCATTGCTGGCAACCACACTGGCCGCCAGTTGATACCCGCTGCCGCGCACCGTTCGAATCAGCCGCGGCGGCTTCTCGGTGTCGCGCAGGCGCTGGCGCAGACGACTGACCGCCATGTCGACGATCCGGTCCAGGGGCATCAACTCACGACCACGGGTCGCATTGCCGATGGTGTCGCGGTCGAGGATTTCCTGGGGATGGTCGAGAAACAACTTGAGCAAGGCGAAGTCGGCACCGGAGAGAATCACTTCTTCACCGTCGGTGTGAAACAGCCGATGGCTGACCATGTCCAGCCGCCATTCATCGAAAGCCAGAACTTCGCCGCCGGCGCGTTCCTGGCCGAATTGCGCCCGACGCAGCAGTGCCTTGATGCGCGCCTGTAATTCACGCGGGCTGAACGGCTTGCCCAGATAATCATCGGCGCCCAGCTCAAGACCAATGACCCGGTCGGCCTCGTCGGAACTGGCGGTGAGCATGATGATCGGCACATGAGCCTGGCGCGGGTGCTGGCGAACCCAGCGGCAAAGACTGAAGCCGTCTTCGTCGGGCAACATCACATCAAGGATCACCAGGTCGCTCGGCGCATCGTTCAGTGCCTGACGAAAGCCCGCGCCGTCGGGCGTGGTCCGCACCTGGAAACCCGCACGGCTGAGGTAAGTGTCCAGCAGTTCGCGAATCTCCTGGTCGTCGTCGACCAACAAAATCGATTTGTTCACTGAACTCACGGGCCTCGTCCTTGTTGTTTGAATGGGAGCGATTATGCCTGATGGGCATCGAGTTTTTTATCGCCTGTTCGGACCTTATCGCGAGCAAGCTTTGCTCCCACAGTACTCCCCACAAGATCAAACAGATCTTGTGGGAGCAAGGCTTGCCCGCGATGCAAGCGACGCGGTCTTAACTTTGCTCCAACGCCACACCCGCGCCCATCAGGCCCGAGTACGGCGCGGTCACCAGCCAGACCGGAATGCCCTTGAAGTAATCGCTCATGCAGCCCTTGTCGGCGAAGCAGCGGGCAAAACCACTTTCGAGGAAGAAGTCGGCAAACCGCGGGACCACGCCACCGACGATGTAGACACCGCCGCGCGCGCCCAGCGTCAACACATTGTTGCCGGCCACGCGTCCCAGCCAGCGGCAGAACTGCTCGAGCACTTCCAGGGCAATCGGGTCGCCAGCCAGGCCAGCGGCGGTGATGGATTCGGGGGTGTCGAGCACCGGCACATGGCCGTCCACCGCGCAAATGGCCCGGTACACTCGAGGCAAACCGCTGCCGCTCAGGGCGGTTTCGGCGCTGACGTGGCCGATTTCGTTGTAGATGTGCTGCCACAACTGGGTTTCCCGCGGGCTGCTCATAGGCAGGTCGACATGACCGCCCTCCCCCGGCAATGCCGCGAAACGGCCTTCGCCCAAATCCAAAAGCGTACCGACGCCCAGCCCGGTGCCCGGCCCTATCACCACCGCCGGACGCAACGGCTCCGGGGTGCCTTCGCACACGACCCGGTATTCATCGGGACGCAGACGGGTCATGCCCAGGGCCATGGCCGAGAAATCGTTGACCAGCAACAGCTTTTCCACCTGCAAGGTCTGGCAGAACGCCAGGTTGCTCAGGCGCCAGTGATTGTTGGTGAAGCGAAACTCATCGCCACTCACGGGACCGGCCACCGACAGGCACACCGAACCGATGGCGCCCGGCTTCAGGCCCAGGCCGCTCAGGTACACCTGAATGGCATCTTCCGGGCAGGCATAATCCGCCGTTGCCAGCACCTGGATGTTTTCCGGGGTGTGGTTTTTCCACAACGCAAAGCGTGCGTTGGTCCCACCGATGTCACCGACCAAAGCCAGTTTCAATTAATCGTCTCCAGGGCAGAAGTGAAGGCGCTGGCGCCCTGCTCCGCCGAGCTGAAGGCCATGCGCATGAAACCGAACAGCTCGCGACCGGTGCCGATGTTGTTGCCCAACAGGCCCTTGGCAGGCTCGCGCGCGGCGAATTCCTCGGCGTCCACCTTCAATTCCAAGGTGCCTTTGACGCCATCGACACGGATGATATCGCCCTCCTGCACCCGGGCCAACGCACCGCCGACATAAGCCTCGGGGCTGACATGAATGGCCGCCGGGATTTTCCCTGACGCGCCGGACATGCGCCCGTCAGTCACCAGCGCCACTTTGAAGCCACGGTCCTGCAATACGCCGAGGAACGGCGTCATCTTGTGCAGCTCGGGCATGCCATTGGAGCGCGGCCCCTGGAAGCGCATCACCGCGACAAAATCTTTTTCCAGCAGGCCGGCCTTGAACGCGTCCGCCAAATCCTGCTGATCCTGGAAGACCATGGCCGGGGCTTCGACAACCTGGTTTTCCAAGGCCACGGCGGAGACCTTCATCACCCCACGGCCCAGGTTGCCTTCCATCACCCGCAGGCCGCCTTCAGACGAGAACGCACGAGCCACCGGGCGCAGGATATTTTCGTCGAGGCTTTCGATCGGGCCGTCCCGCCATACCAGCTCGCCGTCCTCGAGGAACGGTTCCTGGGTGTAGCGGCTCAGGCCGTGGCCGAGCACGGTGTTGACGTTTTCGTGAAGCAAACCGGCTTCCAACAACTCGCGAATCAGGAACGACATGCCGCCCGCCGCCTGGAAGTGGTTGATGTCGGCCTTGCCGTTCGGGTAGACGTGACTCAGGGTCGGCACCACCTCGGAGAGGTCGGCCATGTCCTGCCAGGTCAACTGGATACCCGCCGCCATGGCGATGGCCGGCATGTGCAGGGTGTGATTGGTGGAGCCGCCAGTGGCATGCAACGCGACGATGGAATTGACCAGCGAGCGCTCATCGACGATTTCGCCGATGGGCATGAAGTTGCCGCTTTGCTTGGTCATGCGCGTGACCTGGAACGCCGCCTCACGGGTCAGGGCATCGCGCAACGGCGTGTTCGGATTGACAAACGAGGCGCCCGGCAAGTGCAGGCCCATCACTTCCATCAACAACTGGTTGGTGTTGGCGGTGCCGTAGAAGGTACAGGTGCCGGGGCTGTGGTAGGACTTCATCTCCGATTCCAGCAACTCTTCGCGGGTGGCCTTGCCTTCGGCATAGCGCTGACGCACGTCGGCTTTTTCCTTGTTGGAAATGCCCGAGACCATCGGCCCGCCCGGCACGAAGATCGTCGGCAAGTGGCCGAAACGTAGCGCGCCCATCATCAGGCCCGGCACGATCTTGTCGCAGATGCCGAGCATCAGTGCGCCGTCGAACATGTTGTGGGACAGCGCCACCGCCGTGGAGAGCGCGATCACTTCACGGCTCGGCAGGCTCAGTTCCATCCCCGCCTCGCCCTGGGTCACCCCGTCGCACATCGCGGGCGTGCCACCGGCGAACTGACCGACCGAGCCGATCTCGCGCAGGGCTTTCTTGATCTGTTCCGGGAAGGTTTCGTAGGGCTGGTGGGCCGAAAGCATGTCGTTATAGGACGACACGATGGCGATGTTGGCGGCGTTCATCATCCGCAGGTGATGCTTGTCTTCGGTGCCGCAACCAGCTACGCCGTGCGCGAAGTTGGCGCACTGCAGCTTGCCGCGCATCGGACCGTCGCTGGCTGCACCGTGGATCAATGCAAGGTAAGCCTGACGCGTGGCGCGGCTGCGGGCGATAAGCCGTTCGGTGACCTCAAGGACGCGGGGATGCATGTGTAGAACTCCAGGCTAACGGGTGTGGCGACCTGATTGTCTATGCTGGTCAAAAGCCCGCTGCACGCTGTGTGAAGGGCGAGGCGACAGACGGTTTCTGACCATTCGGACCAGTTGATTCAGGTCACTCGTTGTAGATAAAACAAAATATTGCCACTAAAAAGGCTTGTTTTCTATTTTTATGCGAATAATCTTGTAATTCCAACAACAAATCGACGGCGGCGCAGTTAATGACTCTTCGAATCGCAATCAATGGTTTTGGCCGCATCGGCCGCAACGTCCTCCGTGCACTGTATACCCAAGGCTATCGTCGCGACCTGCAGATCGTCGCCATCAACGACCTGGGTGACAGTGCCATCAATGCCCATCTGCTCAAGTTCGACACCGTGCACGGCACGTTCGATGCTGATGTGCAGCATGATCACGAAAGCCTGACGGTCAATGGCGACCGCATCTCGGTCAGCGCCATTCGCAACCCGGCCGAACTGCCCTGGGCAGCCGAGAAGATCGACGTCGTGTTCGAATGCACTGGCCTGTTTACCGACCGTGCCAAGGCTGCCGCGCATATCAGCGCCGGTGCCCGCAAGGTGATCATCTCGGCCCCGGCCAAGGGTGCCGATGCCACCGTCGTGTATGGCGTGAACCACGACATCCTGCGCCAGTCCCACCAGATCATCTCCAACGCTTCGTGCACCACCAACTGCCTGGCCCCGGTGGCCCAGGTGCTGCACCGCGAGCTGGGCATCGAAAGTGGCCTGATGACCACCATCCATGCCTACACCAACGACCAGAACCTGACCGACGTCTACCACAGCGACCCGTACCGCGCCCGCTCAGCCACCCAGAACATGATCCCGAGCAAGACCGGCGCCGCCGAAGCGGTGGGCCTGGTGCTGCCGGAACTGGCGGGCAAGTTGACCGGCATGGCGGTGCGTGTACCGGTGATCAACGTGTCCCTGGTGGACCTGACCGTGCAGCTCAAGCGCGAGGCGTCGGCCGAAGAAGTCAACGAACTGCTGCGCCATGCCAGCCAGCATTCGAAGATCCTCGGCTACAACACCCTGCCGCTGGTCTCCAGTGACTTCAACCACAATCCGCTGTCGTCGATCTTCGACGCCAACCACACCAAGGCCAGCGGCAAGCTGCTCAAGGTACTGGCCTGGTATGACAACGAATGGGGCTTCTCCAACCGCATGCTGGATAACTGCCTGGCGTTGTGTAACGCCGAATAATGTTCGGCACCGTAGGAGCTGCCGCAGGCTGCGATCTTTTCCGGCTCAATTGAATCGCGAGCCAGACATCAAGATCAAAAGATCGCAGCCTGCGGCAGCGCCTACGAGAATCAGCGCTTGACCAAAAGAGTAGATGATAAGCATTATCATCTACTCGAACCGGATCGGGCCCTACCGTGAGTCAATCGCGCTTTCATCACGTTTTCCTCGCCCAGCGCACGCCGCTGCTGCGCACCCTCGAGCGCATGGTCAGCAACCCCAGTACCGCCGAAGACCTGCTTCAAGAAACCTACCTGCGCGTCACCCGCGCGCTGGGCGAACGCACGGTCGAGCACCTCGAACCCTTTGTCTTCCAGACCGCCCGCAACCTGGCGCGGGACCATCTGCGTGCCCGGCGTATTCAGTCGCGGACCTTGCTGGATGACATACCGTCGGAGGTCGTCCACAACGTCGTCGCCCCCCAGAGCAGTGCCGAGGACGCCGCCCATGCCCAACAACTGCTCGAGCGCCTGAACGTCAGCCTCCAGGCCCTGAGCTGGCGACAGCAGCAGATCTTCATCCTCAGCCGCCTGCATGGCCATAGTTACCAGCAAATCGCCGAACGCCTGGACGTGTCGCTGAGCACTGTGCAGAAGGAACTGAAACTGATCATGGCGATCTGTGTGGGTGTGGCTGAACGTAGCCACGGCGAGCAGTGACTCGCCCACGCCTCAGGCCAAAAGCTGCGTACACGCTTGCCACTTGCTGCGTACAGCTTGTAGCTTGAGCCCGTGCCGCTAAATACCGGGAACCCACTGTGACGGACAATCACCGCTCTGCCGAGCCCACTGCGACGCCGGAAACCGCCCATGCGATGGAGCAAGCGCTGGACTGGCTGATCCTGCTGGACAACCCTAGCGAGGAACAGACACGGCAGTTCCACGCCTGGCTGGCGGCCGATCCACGCCACGGCGAGGCGTTCGCCCGGGCCCAGGCGATCTGGAACGGCCCGCAGGTGATGGAAAGCGCCCGCCGACTTGAAGCCACGCCCAAGGTCACCGCGCTGTCGCGCCTGCGTGCCCATTGGAAACCCCTGGCCACCGCCGCCGTGCTGTTGCTCGGCCTGTTCAACTTCAGCGACCTGCCCCTGCGCTTGCAGGCCGATCACCTGACCGTGGTCGGTGAGCGCCAGCGCCTGCAGTTGGAGGACGGCTCCAAGGTCCTGCTCAACACCGATTCGGCCTTCTCCAGCACGTTCAACGAACAGCGACATGTGGCCCGCCTGTACAAGGGCGAGGCGTTTTTCGAAATCCCGGGCAACCGCAACCTACCGCTGGAAATCGACGCCGGCCCGGTCACGGCCAGCGTCAGCGACACCACGTTCGCCGTGCGTTACCTCGACGGCGTGGCCCAGGTCCAGGTGCAGCGCGGTGACGTGGACCTGCGGGCCACTCGCAACGACACCCATGTGCGGCTGTCAGCCGGCGAAAGCATCCGCATCGGCCCCAACGGCTTCGACCGCCCGGCCCGGCTCGATGCCAACACGGACCTGGCCTGGGTCCAGGGTCGGCTGGTGTTCGAAAACCGCCCACTGAGCCAGGTACTGGCCGAGCTGCAACGCTACTACCCTGGCTGGATCATCAACGGTAACGAACAGTTGGCCAATGTTGCCGTGACCGGCAATTATCGCCTCGACCAACCGCTGGACGTGGTCCGTTCGCTGGCCCATATCACCTCGGCGCAGCTCCAGGAGTTCCCGGCGCTGGTGATCTTGAACTAAATGAGAATTATTTTTACTCGATAGGCTCTGCTGATTCGTCTCGTTATAGCCAATGCAATTGATTCGCATCCATCGATGTGAATCTGCACCTATAACAGATGCGACACGGAGCGCTATCGATGTCCTCTCGCCTTACTTGCCGGTTTCTTGCCCCCTCCTGCACGCTGTCACTGCTCACCGCCGCCCTCTTGATGGCCGGCACCGCGCCGCTCGCCCTGGCCGCCACCACCGTGCCCCCTCCTGCACGCAACATGGGCGACTACACCTTTGCCATTGCCCGACAGCCCCTGGTCTCGGCCCTGAATGCATTCACTGCGGTCACCGGCTGGCAAGTCGGGATGCCGGCGGAACTGGCCGCAGGCGTCGCATCGCCAGGGGTGAACGGCTCGCTGTCACCCGAAAAGGCCCTGGCGCGCCTGTTGGTGGGGACCAACCTGAGCTACCGCAAGCTGGGCGACAACAGCATCATCCTGGAAAAACGCAGTGCCGGCAGCGCGCTGGAGTTGCAACAGGTGACCATCAGCGCCACCCGCCAGGAACAGGACATCACCAGCGTGCCAAGCACGGTCACCGTCCACGACCGCCAGGAACTGGACCGCAACAACATCAATACCCTCAAGGACCTGGTGCGCTATGAGCCGGGCGTATCGGTGGGTGGCGCGGGCCAGCGCGGCGGTATCAGCGGCTACAACATCCGTGGCATCGACGGTAACCGGATCCTGACCCAGGTCGACGGCGTAGAGATCCCCGGCGGCTTCTTCAACGGCCCCTACGCCAAGACCCAGCGCAACTACGTCGACCCGGAAATCATCAAGCGCGTGGAAATCCTTCGCGGCCCGGCCTCGGTGCTGTACGGCAGCAATGCCATAGGCGGTGCCGTCAGCTACTTCACCCTCGATCCGGACGACATCATCAAGCCGGGCCAGGACGTTGGCGCCCGCCTGAAGACCGGCTACAGCTCCGCCGACGAGAGCTGGCTCAAGTCCGCCACGGTCGCCGGCCGCAGCGGGCCGTTCGACGGCCTGTTGCACTACAGCCAGCGCGACGGTCACGAAACCGAATCCTACGGCAGCCACAACGGCACCGGCCTGGACCGCACCTCCGCCAACCCCGCAGATGTGCGCGCCAACAACGTGCTGGCCAAGCTCGGCTGGAACTACAGCGATGACGGACGCCTTGGCCTGGTCTACGAAAAATACAAGGACGACCGCGACAGCGACCTGAAAAGCGCCTACGGCGGTCCCTACGCCAACGGCCAGCCGGCCATTCCCGCCTCTGTGCTGCCCGGCGGCATGTACCAGTGGCGCACTGGCAACGACACCATCACCCGCGAGCGTTTCGGCCTGGAGCACAGCTTCGCCCTGGACAGCCTGCTGGCCGATCACATGAAGTGGAGCCTGAATCACCAGGTCGCCAAGACCGACCAGAGCACCGCCGAATTCTACTTCCCCATCACCCGCCAGGTCCTGCGCACCCGGGAGACCCTCTACGAAGAGAAACAGTGGGTCTTCGACGCGCAACTGGACAAGGCCTTCAGCGTCGCCGACACCGATCACGCGCTGACGTACGGCACCACCCTCAAGCAGCAGAAAGTCACTGGCTCGCGCAGCGGCAATGGCGTGTGCCTGGCGGTTGGCGTCGGTTGCTCCGCCGTGGGCGCCATCAGCACCCGGGACGTGCTGGCAAAGGTCAGTGATTTCCCTGACCCGACCATCAACACCTACAGCCTGTTCGCCCAGGACCAGATCGGTTGGGACCGCTGGACCTTCACGCCGGGCCTGCGCTACGACTACACCCGGCTCAAACCGCATCTGACCGAGCAATTCCTCAACGCCGTGGACCCTACCGGCGGCGGTGCAGTCAACGACAAGAACAAGACCTGGCATCGCGTCTCGCCCAAGTTCGGCGTGACCTATGCCCTGAGCGATGAATACACCTGGTACGGCCAGTACGCCGAAGGCTTCCGCACCCCGACCGCCAAGGCCCTGTACGGTCGTTTCGACAACCCCGATGCCGGCTACAGCGTGGAACCCAACCCCGACCTGGAACCGGAAAAAAGCAAGAGCTACGAGACTGGCCTGCGTGGCCGTTTCGATTCCGGCTCGTTCGACGTGGCGGTGTTCTACAACAAGTACCGCGACTTCATCAACGAGGATGCCATCACCCCTGGCGCCGATCAGTTGACCTTCCAGAGCAACAACATCAAGCACGCCACCATCAAGGGCGCCGAGGCCAGGGGACGCCTGGAGCTGGAGGTGTTTGGCGCGCCAAAGGGCCTCTACACCCAAGGCTCGGTGGCCTACCTCTATGGTCGCAACAACGACACGGGCGAGCCGCTCAACAGCATCAATCCGCTGACCGGCGTATTCGGCCTGGGCTACGACCAGGACCGCTACGGCACTTTGCTCAGTTGGACCTTGGTCAAGAAAAAGGACCGCGTCGACGACAGCAACTTCAACTCGCCCGATGGCGTGAACAGCCAGTTCAAGACGCCGGGCTTCGGCATCCTCGACCTGAGCGGTTTCTACAAGGTGACCGACGACGTCACCGTCAGTGGCGGCCTCTACAACCTCACCGACAAGAAGTACTGGCTGTGGGACGACGTGCGCGGCTACGACAGCGTCGGCGAAGCGGCGGTGCTGAACCCTGCCAACCTCGATCGCCTGACGGCGCCAGGGCGTAACTTCGGGGTGAACCTGATCTGGGATATCTGACTCGGTTGCCCTGGCAAAACAAATACCCGTGGCGAGGAGAGTCATGTGGGAGCAAGGCTTGCCCGCGATGAAGGCGATGCGGTCTTTCAGAGATCGAGGCGCCTGTTTCGCGAGCAAGCTTTGCTCCCACAGCCCCTCGCCACAATGCTTACATTCGAAGGAATTCATATGACCACACAACGCCCCGCTTCACGCTCCCAACGCCTGAACCAGATCACCCACGAGCCCCATAGCAAGCTCGACGCGCTGGTCAAGGCCCACGCCCCGTTCGAAACCCCGGCCAGCTTTGCCCGTTTCGTCGTCGCCCAGTATCTGTTCCAGTCGGAACTGGTGGCGCTGTACAACGACGCCGAACTGTCCAACCTGATCCCCGACCTGCCGGCCCGGTGCCGGGCAGAAGCGGCCAAGGCGGACCTGGCCGACCTGGACACCGAAGTACCCGCGCCAGTGGCCGGTGCGGTGAAAAACCCGACCCAGGCTGAGGCCTTGGGCTGGCTGTTCGTCTCCGAGGGCTCCAAGCTCGGCGCCGCGTTCTTGATCAAGCGTGCCGTGGGCTTGGGACTGAGCGAAACCTTCGGCGCCCGGCACCTGGCAGAACCTGCCGGCGGGCGCGCCGAAGGCTGGAAAACCTTCACCCGCACCCTCGACGGCCTGGCCTTCACCGAACAACAGGAAGCCGAGGCAGACCAAGGCGCACTGGACGCCTTCAACCGCTTTACGGTGCTGCTGGAACAGGCCTATGCGGCCGAGTTGGCCTGAAAATCACCGCCATCCCACAGGGATGGTGCATGACTGAAAAACGCTGATGAACCGCCCCTCAAAACTCACCCAACTGCTCTTCGCCCTGCTCGCCTACACCAGCCTGGGCATCGGCCTGGTCGCCATCGTCGTGCCCGGCCTGCCGACCACTGAGTTCATCCTGCTGGCCGCCTGGGCCGCGACCCGCAGTTCGCCGCGCCTGAGCGCCTGGTTGGAGAACCATCGACTGTTCGGCCCGATGCTGCACAACTGGCGCAACGGCAAAGTTATCCGGCGCCGGGCCAAGGTCGGTGCCACCGCCAGCATGCTGCTCTGCGCAGGCTTGATGCTGGTGCTGCTCGACCACAGCTGGCCGGTTTACCTGGCGCTCGCGGGCATGGGCCTGGGCAACCTGTGGATCTGGTCGCGCCCGGAACAGGTGCAAGGTGCTTGCTCCCGCTGGAACGCGCAGCGGCCCCCAACGGATTTTTGATCTATGATCGCCTTCTCGTACTGGAGGGCTTTCGATGTCAGATCTGCTCACGTCCATGCAAACCGCGCTCGGCTTGCCCACGACCCCGATCACCTTCACCGGCGACGGTGCCCTGCCCTCGGCCTTCGCCGTCACGGAGTTGGCCAGCGCCAGCATCGCCGTGGCCGGCCAGGCGATCGCCGAACTCATCCAGCAACAAACCGGTCGCCTGCCGCCTGTCGAGGTCGACCGACGCCTGGCGTCGTTCTGGTTCTCCACCTCCCTGCGCCCTATCGGCTGGAGCGTGCCGCCGATGTGGGACCCGGTGGCCGGCGACTACGCCAGCGCCGACGGCTGGATTCGCCTGCACACCAACGCACCGCATCATCGCCTGGCAGCGGAAAAAGTCCTCGGCACCTGCACCGACCGCTCCGACATGGCGGCCAGGGTGGCCCGATGGAACAAGGCCGAGCTGGAGCAGGCCGTGGTCGACGCAGGCGGTTGCGCCGCCGAGATGCGCTCGTGGCAAGCGTGGCAGGCCCACCCCCAAGGCCTGGCGGTGAATGCCGAGCCGCTGGTGCACCTGAGTCAAACGACTGCAGAGCAGCGCAAACCCTGGCTCGGCTCCGTGACCCAGCCATTGGCGGGCCTCAAGGTGCTGGACCTGACCCGCGTACTGGCCGGCCCGGTCGCCAGCCGCTTTCTCGCCGGCCTGGGGGCCGACGTGCTGCGTATCGACCCACCCACCTGGAACGAACCCGGCGTGGTGCCGGAAGTCACCCTGGGCAAACGCTGCGCCCGCCTCGACCTGCATCGGGCCGAAGATCGCGCCGCGTTCGAGGCGCTGCTCCAGGACACCGACATCCTCCTGCACGGCTACCGTGCCGACGCCCTGGAACACCTGGGCTACGGCGCCGAGCAGCGCCGGCAGATGGCCCCGGGCCTGATCGACGTCAGCCTCAATGCCTACGGCTGGAGCGGCCCGTGGCAGAACCGGCGCGGCTTCGACAGCCTGGTGCAGATGAGCAGCGGCATTGCCGAAGCCGGCATGGGCTGCAAACGCACCGACAAACCGACACCGCTGCCGGTGCAAGCGCTGGATCACGGCACCGGCTACCTGCTGGCGGCCAGCGCCCTGGTGTTGTTGTCCCGACGCCTGGCAAGCGGTCACGGCGGCTCGGCACGCTTGTCACTGGCACGTACGGCGAAGCTATTGATCGAACGTGGCGCCGGGGACCCGAGCCCATTGCGAGCCGAGGCTGAGGATGATCAGGGACTGGTGGTCGAACAGACGCCGTGGGGACCGGCCCATCGCCTGCATGTACCCTTGAAAATCACCGGGACGCCGCTGCAATGGACCTTGCCGGCGGCGGAACTGGGCGCGCATCGGGCACGGTGGTGACGGCCGTCCATTGTGGTTCCGCCGCGTGGTCGCAAGCCCCAGGCCCAAGCGCATCTTTGAAATCCGCCCGATCAAATGGCTGCTGGAAAAAGGCAGCATCGTGATCTGTGCCGGCGGTGGCGGCATCCCGACGATGTACGACGCCAACGGCAAGCTGCAAGGCGTGGAAGCGGTGATCGACAAGGACCTGTGCTCGGCGTTGCTGGCCGAACAGCTGGAAAGCGACCTGCTGGTGATCGCCACCGACGTCAACGCCACGTTCATCGACTTCGGCAAGCCGACCCAGAAAGCCGTCGCCCAGGCCCACCCCGACGAAATGGAAAAGCTCGGCTTCGTCGCCGGTTCCATGGGGCCGAAGGTCCAGGCGGCCTGCGAGTTCGCGCGCAACACTGGCAAGGTCGCGGTGATCGGTTCACTCTCGGACATCGAGGCCATCGTCCAGGGCATCGCCGGCACCCGCATCAGCACGGCGACACCTGGCATCGCTTATCGATAACAGGAAACTTGCGGGGCGGATCCAGGGTCTGCCCTACTCCCCATGCCGTCAAAGGAGAGTTGCTTATGGCCAAATTCGAACCCGGGCACCTGCACATGGAGCGCCACGCGCTGAACAAGGAAGATTTCAGCTACAACCTGTGCATCGACTACAAGGTCGACCAGGACGGCAAGGAAGGCACGGGCATGTCGTTCCGGGTGCATGGCACCGTCGAAGAAAAGCCCCTGGACGAGACGTTCTTCCTGGCCAAGGACCAGGCCTTCGACTTCGCCCGCCATGCCACGCGCATCGCCCAGAAATATGGCTTGCCCAAGACCGCCAGCATCGGCTCGATGCACAAGTACTACGATGAAATGTTCGAAGACGTGCGCAAGCAACTGGACGTCAAGCCGGGGGACCCGATGAAGCCGGAACACCTGGCATAACCCCCCGAAAGCCCCACCCCCTGTTTGTGGGAGCAGACCTGTGGGAGCAAGGTCTGCCTGGCTGGCAACTCGCTACAGCTGACCTATTCTGAAAGGAGTACCCCCGGGTATTCGTTCAGAGGTCACCGCCATGAACATCAAAACAAGAAGACGCCTCGCCATTTTCGTCACCTGCACCGCCACGCTTGCGTTGTATGGCACTGCGGCCTATCGGGTCGAGCAGGCCAGGCAACTGCCCCGTGAATACGCCAGTTGCAACTTCGAACGGTGCATCCCCCACAGCGCAACCCTGAACGCCCTGCGCTGAGGCGTGGTCAGTCGTCCTGCTGATCGGTCTTGAGCCGGTCCCGGAACGCCTTGGGTGAAATGCCGACACGCCGGCGGAACAGCCGGGTGAAGTTGGTCGGGTCGGAAAACCCGAGCATTTCGGAAATCTCGTAGATGGTCATGCCGGTGTAGGTCAGCAGGCGCTTGGCTTCCAGCAACTGGCGCTCATGCATGATCTGCAACGCCGGTTGCCCGGCCAGTTCCCGACAGGTGCCGTTGAGGTGCGACACGGAAATGCCCAGGCGGTGGGCCAGGTCCTCGACCTTGACGTGCTCGCGATAGGTTTCTTCCACCAACTGAATGAAGCCGTTGAGGTATTCCCGGGCCCGTTGCGGGCGCTGGGCCTGGGTATGGCGCTGCATCACCTGGCGGCTGACCCAGACCATGATCACGCTGACCAGCGCATGCATCAGCATTTCCCGGGCTGGTTGATGCCCCACGTACTCATTCTGCAAGGCGCTGAACAGGCTATTGAGGTACTCGGCATTCTCAAGGGCGGGGTAGCTTTCGGCCTGGGCCAGGACGTTGACCGAATGCCCCAGTTGCGCTTGCAGGTGCGTAACCAGCGGCGCCGCCAGAGTCACCACGTAACCTTCCACATCCTCGGAAAAACGAAAGCCATGGACCGACAGCGGCGGCAGGATCTGCACGGCCGGCTCGGTGAGTAGCGTGCGTCGGCCTTCGATTTCCAATTCCGCCTGGCCCTTGAACACAAACAGCAACTGGCACAGATCGGCATGCCGGTGGGGTTTGATTTCCCACTGATGCTCGCGGCTGCGCTTGGAAATGGTCTCGCAGTGCAACAGGTCCGGTGTTGGCCATTCCTGGCTCTCGCCGTAGAGCTTGAACACCGGAATCGAAGGCAGGTCGGGTTTTTTCATAACGTGGATCCGGGCCAGGGGTTGCGGGCGATAATCGCACCAATTGGCAAAAAGAACAGGTATCGGCTCAGTTTTCCCCTTCAACTGACAGGTCCGCAAGCGAAAAATGTAGGCACTCGATTTCTAATAATCAACACCGACCCTGGTCGCGTGCTTCGTGCGAGTCATAAGAACAATGAAAACCCTCAAGACCCAAGTCGCCATTATCGGTGCAGGCCCCTCTGGCCTGCTGCTCGGCCAGTTGCTGCACAACGCCGGGATCGACACTGTCATCCTCGAACGCCAGACCCCGGAATACGTCCTGAGCCGCATCCGCGCCGGAGTGCTGGAGCAAGGCATGGTCGAACTGCTGCGCCAGGCCGGGGTTGGCCAGCGCATGGACGCCGAAGGCCTGCCCCATGACGGCTTTGAGCTGGTGCTCAATGATCGGCGGGTGCACATCGACCTCAAGGGCCTGACCGGTGGTAAAAACGTCATGGTCTACGGCCAGACCGAAGTGACCCGGGACCTGATGGCCGCCCGCCAAGCCGCCGGCGCCCGGACGCTGTACCTGGCCAGCAATGCCCAACCCCACGACATGCAAACCGAGCAGCCCTTCGTGACCTTCGAGCACCAGGGGGAAACCTGGCGCCTGGACTGCGACTACATTGCCGGTTGCGACGGTTTCCATGGCGTGGCGCGACAGTCCATTCCTGCGGAAAAACTCAAGGTCTTCGAACGGGTCTACCCGTTTGGCTGGCTCGGCGTGCTCGCCGACACCCCGCCGGTTCACGAAGAACTGGTCTACGCTCGCCACGCGCGCGGTTTTGCCTTGTGCAGCATGCGCTCCAAGACCCGCACCCGTTATTACCTGCAAGTGCCCGCCGAGGAACAAGTCGCCGACTGGCCGGACGAGCGTTTCTGGGATGAACTGAAAAACCGCCTGCCCGCCGACCTGGCCGAAGCCCTGGTGACCGGCCCGTCCATCGAGAAAAGCATCGCCCCGCTGCGCAGCTTCGTGGTCGAGCCGATGCAGTATGGGCGGATGTTCCTGGTGGGCGATGCGGCCCATATCGTCCCGCCCACTGGCGCCAAGGGTCTTAACCTGGCGGCCAGCGATGTCAGCACGCTGTTCAACATCCTGCTCAAGGTCTATCGCGACGGCCGTGTGGATTTGCTGGAAAAGTATTCGGCCATCTGCCTGCGGCGCGTCTGGAAAGCCGAGCGCTTCTCCTGGTGGATGACCTCGATGCTGCACCGCTTCGACGACGATGCCTTCAACCAGCGCATCAGCGAAGCCGAGCTGGAATATTTCGTCGACTCCGAGGCCGGTCGCAAGACCATCGCGGAAAATTACGTCGGACTTCCTTACGAGGCTATCGAATAGCGGCCTATCGACTTAAACTGCGGGCTTCGTCTCATTTTGCCTCTCCGGCGTAATGCCCGCAGGTTCTGTCGTGACTCAGTTCAACACGCTCCAAGCCCCAAAACCGGCCATCCGCAGCGTGCTGGTGGCCCTGATGCTGGCGATTTTCCTGGGTGCGCTGGACCAGACCATCGTCGCCGTCTCGATGCCGGCCATCTCCGCACAATTTGCCGACGTCAGCCTGCTGGCCTGGGTGATTTCCGGCTACATGGTCGCCATGACCGTAGCGGTGCCGATCTACGGCAAGCTCGGTGACCTCTACGGTCGCCGGCCGCTGATGCTGTTCGGCATGGGCCTGTTCACCCTGGCCTCGCTGTTTTGTGGCCTGGCACAAAACATGGAGCAACTGGTGCTGGCGCGGATTCTCCAGGGCATCGGCGCCGGCGGGATGATTTCGGTGAGCCAGGCGATCATCGGCGACATCATCGCGCCCCGTGAACGCGGTCGCTACCAGGGTTATTTCAGCAGCATGTACGCGGTGGCCAGCGTGGCCGGGCCGGTGCTCGGCGGCTACATGACCGAGTACCTGTCATGGCGCTGGGTGTTCTGGATCAACCTGCCGCTGGGCCTGGCGGCCTGGTGGGTGGCCCGACGCAGCCTGGTCGGGCTGCCGGTGCCGCAACGCACGCCGATCATCGATTACCTGGGCACCGTGTTGCTGATCATCGGCCTGACGACGCTGCTGCTGGGGGTCACCCAGGTCGGCCAGGGCCATGCCTGGCACAGCCGTGAAGTGCTGGGATTGCTGGGTTGCGCAGGAGCAGCGCTGGGGATGTTCGCCTGGCACGAGCGCCGGGCGCGGGAGCCATTGCTACCGATGCACCTGTTCGCCAACCGCGACGCGGTGCTGTGTTGGTGCACGGTGTTCTTCACCAGCTTCCAGGCGATTTCCCTGACGGTGCTGGTACCGTTGCGCTTCCAGAGCGTGACCGGCGCGGGCGCCGATAGCGCGGCGTTGCACTTGTTGCCGCTGGCGATGGGGTTGCCGATCGGCGCGTATTTCGCCGGGCGCCGGACTTCAGTCACGGGGCGCTACAAGCCGATGATCCTGAGCGGTGCCCTGCTCTTCCCGTTCGCCATCCTCGGCATGGCCTTCACTCCACCCGCCGCGTTCTGGCTCAGCAGCCTGTTCATGCTGCTCAGCGGCATCGCCTCCGGCATGCAGTTCCCCACCTCGCTTGTGGGATCGCAAAACTCCGTACACCAACAGGACATCGGCGTCGCCACCAGCACCACCAACCTGTTCCGCTCCCTCGGCGGCGCGGTGGGCGTGGCACTGATGTCAGCGTTGCTGCTGGCCTTGCTGCAGGATTCAAGTTTCGCCCGACTCGCCAGCTCATCGCTGATCGGTGAAGGGCACTCCGGCAGCGTCTTGCTGGACGGCCTGAACGCCGCCCCGGGCGAGACGCAGAATGCCTTGCGCCAGGAATTGCAGGCGACATTCCGGCATTTGCTGTTGATCAGCGCGGCGGTGTCGCTGCTGGGGTTGGCCGCGGCGCTGGCGATGCCCAATCGCTTGCTGCGTGGGCGGGATGAGAAGGCTCGGTAGATCTTATGCCTAGCCCTTGTGGCGAGGGGATTTATCCCCGCTGGGCTGCGCAGCAGCCCCTCATAAAAGCACTCCATTTAATCTGACACACCGTGGCGTCAGCTTTAGGGCTGCTGCGCAGCCCAGCGGGGATAAATCCCCTCGCCACAAAAGCTCGCTCGTCACGGACTTGAATATGGCGTTGTCAGGCCGTCGCCACGACACCTTCGGGCACCACCACGGCGCTCATCCCATCCTTCATCCGCTTGGCGTCGCGCACGAAGCAACGTGACGCCAGGAACAGGAACACCATGGTCAGGAACAACGCGACCGGGATCAGGTACATGGCGTCGTGCAAGCCGATGGCCTTGAACGCTTCGCTCATTTGCTCGACACCCGCGGCCGCCATGGCCGTGCGGGCGAAGTAGTCGGACAAGCCGCCCACCACCACCGGCCCCAGGCCACCGCCGAGCAAGTACAGGCCGGCGAAGAACAGCGCCATCGCCGTGGCCCGCAAGCGCGGCTCGACCACGTCCTGGATCGCCGTGTACACGCAGGTATAAAAGGTATAGGCGAACAACCAGCCGACACTGAACACCGCGACGAACACGCCGATTTCAATCCGCCCGGCATGCAATGCCCAGGCGGTGGTGAGCGTCGAGATCACCAGGCTGAACGCGGCGAACAGCAAGCGGCCACTGGGCACGCGCTGATGAATCTTGTCGGCGATCCAGCCGCCGAGGGTCAAGCCGAACAACCCGGTCACGCCCACCATGATCCCGGTGGCAACCGCCGCCTCGTGCAACGGCATCAGGAAGTAGCGTTGCAGCATCGGCACCAGGAAGGAGTTGCAAGCATAGGTCGCGAAGTTGAAGCACAACCCGGCCAGCACCAGCCACAGGAAGGTAGGAATCGCCAACACCCGACGAATCGGCCGGTCGACCTTTTCCTGGGAAACCTGCACGGTTTCCGCCGCCCCGCGCTTGGGCTCCTTGATGAAGAACATGAACAACGCCAGCACCAAGCCTGGCACCGCCGCGATAAAGAATGGCGCGCGCCAGCTGTCGAAGGCCTTGACCATCGCCCCGATGGTGAAGAACGCCAGCAACAGGCCGATCGGCAGGCCTAGCATGAAGATACCCATCGCCCGCGCCCGGCGATGAGCCGGGAACAGATCGCCGATCAGCGAGTTGGCTGCCGGCGCGTAGCTGGCTTCGCCTATCCCGATGCCCATGCGCACCACCAGGAACGCCCAGAAACTGCCCACCAGGCCGTTGACCGCCGTCAGCGCGCTCCAGGTCGCCAGGCCCCAGCCCATCAACTTGCTGCGCGAACCGGTATCGGCCATGCGTCCCAATGGCAAGCCGGCAATGGCGTAGACGATGGTGAAGGCGGTGCCGATGATGCCGATCTGGAAGTCGCTGAGGCTCCACTCCATACGGATCGGCTCGATGATGATCGCCGGGATGGTGCGGTCGAAGAAGTTGAACAGATTGGCCAGGAACAACAGGAACAGAATGCGCCAGGCATTCGCCGCTTGGGTCGAGTTCTGCATGGGTCCGTCTCTTTTATTGTTATGGGCCAACGATCCGTGGCCTGGATATGCAATCTAGACAGCGGCACGGGCGCTGTCTCCAATCATTCGCAAGGCTGATACCCGACCATGGCGAGCAGCGCGTTTCTTGATAACGGTCAACTCCCTGTAACAATTGCCATCATTTCGCCCATTCGTGATTAAAGATCGTCTCCCGGTGGCCGATTCAACCTATCAGGAAAGAATCTCTCGAGCGGCGCCCAGGCTGTAGCCCTGGACGCTCGGGCCGACCTTCGCGCCATCCCAGGACGCGAGCTCCCATCCGCGATGGTTCGATGACAGCGCTCGTCGAACCAACCAGTTCAGGCATATGGCGCACAATGACTTCCAAAAAAACAGCCACTGCGGTATCCGATCTGACCCTGAGCCCGGCCGCCAATGGCCCTGAAGCCTCGAAACCATCGAGCAGCTCGCGTCCCCTTTCGACTCAGCAGTATCTGTATTTCACCGAAACCAACACCGACCGGATCCTCGACAACCTCGATGGCCTGCGCGACGCGGTGTTCCCGCGACCGCCCCATCTGGTGGAAGACGAGAGCGACCGCGCCCAGCAGGAATTCCCGTCGGTGTGCCTGATCGGCCTCGGGCGCTGCGGCTCCAACATCGCCCTGGACGTGGCAGAGCTGGTGTACAACGCCCGCAAGTTCTACCTCAACGAATTCAACGCCGAAGACAAGGCCTACAGCGACAAGGGCTACAGCCCCGCGCAGTGGATCCGCAACAACCTGCGCCTGGGCACCAGCAAGGCCAGCAAACCGGTGTTCCTGGTGGAACCGCTGGTGATGCTGGGTGACTTGGACAAGGACATCGCCGGGCGCATCCGTTTCTCGCGCAAGGGCGAGAAAAGCGGCTTTTTGCGCGACTACAGCAAGATGAAAATCATGGACCTCTCGGAAGTCCATGCCGGGGGCGCCGGTAACGCGCCGATCCTGGGCCAGTACCTGGCCAAGATCATCCTGAACAAGGACACCCAGCGCTTCTCCAGCCCCGACTGGAAAATGATCCACTCGTACCTGATCGACAGCTGCGGCATCAAGGCCAACCAGTCGCGCCTGTACTTCTCGATCTTCAGCGCCGGCGGTGGTACTGGTTCGGGCATGGCCTCGGAATTCGGCCTGGCCCAGCAATACTCGTACATGAACAAGACGTTCGACACCAAGCCGATGGACGAACACGACAGCAAGAGCGGTCATTCCTTCGTCTTCGAGCCGATTTTCACCAGCGGTATCTGCGTGCTGCCGAACATTTCCGACCACCGCAGCGAAATGTCCGAGGCGTTGCACATCAACGCCGGACGCCTGTTGTGCAAGTACCTGTCGGAAGAATGGGATTTCTCGTACAACTTCGCCAACGAAGACAGCAGCGAAGCCAGCGTGATGGGCCGTATCCGCCCCTGGAACGCGATGATGCTGATCTCCAACGACATCATGCGCTACGCCGAAGAAAGCGATGACGGCAACATCCAGAACATCGATGTCAATGCCATGGAGAAGCACGCCAACCAGTACATCTCCCAACAGATCTTCAACATCCTGACGGCCCAGGCGGTCACCACCGACTACGACCAGAACTACTTCCGCCGTGCCGGCATCGACATTGGCGAAACCATTCGCCTGGACGCCAACGACCTGTTCATGAGCCTGGCCGGCCCGGTGGCGATTGCCTACGCCGAGTCCGTCGTCCCGGAAACCCCGGCACCCAGCGGCGACAAGTTCAAGGTGTTCGAGAAAGAACCGCCGCGCCTGAACATCGATGACCTGTTCTTCCGCTCCATCGACCTGCCGCACTTCAACAAAGTCACCCAGGCCATCGAAGGCATCAGCCTGCTGCCGATCGAATCCAAGCGCTACCGAGCGTCGCTTGAGCAGTACAAGAACTCCGGCTACGACGCCGCGGCCCTGCATGACCTGCACTTCTTCAAGAACTGCTCGTCGGTGGTGTCCATCGTCTCCTTGCCCAAGGACTACAAGCTGTCCTACATGGACCTGAACCGGCTCAAGACCCACCTCAACAGCCTGTTCCCCAACACCACCCTCAAGCGGTACGCGTTGGTGATCGGCGCGTCGGCCAACCTGTCGCTGACCACCCTGATCGCCAAGAGCCCGTGCCTGTCGGACGACTTCCTGACCCTGATCGTGGCCTTCATCAAACGCTGCTTCGCCCGCACCCCGTACCGCTTCGACGACACCCTGGACAACTCGATCCTGGACTTCATCATCAATGAAGACTTCGACGAAGCACGCATCGACGACCTGCTTAACGAATTCGAAAACCCGGCGAAGATCCTCGACACCAACTGGTACGCGATCAAGCCGATGTACGAGAAGAAGTACCGCGAGCTGATCAACGACAAGGACAAGTTCGTCTCGATCAACGACATCCGCCTGTCCCGCGACTGCGTGAAAAAATCCATCAAGTACCTGCGCGAGATCTACCGTCATCGCATTGGCAAGACCAAGGTTATTTCGCTGAATAACCATACGGGCAAGACTTATTGATGCAGGCGCAACACCGCGTCGCCCCTTTCGCGAGCAAGCCCGCGCCCACAGTGGACCGCATTCGTTCTGAAGAAACGCGGTTCCATGTGGGAGCGGGCTTGCTCGCGAAGGCGGCCTGAATACACCACCGAGACAACATCCAGAAACAATTGAGCAGCCCAAAGGCTGCCCAATAAACTGTTCCCGTTACGTATACGTCACCCTTTCATGTGGCGTTTCGCCACGGCAGGACGCCATCACGCTACTCACCTACACACTTTCTTGCTCACCCAAACACGAACCAACTTGGTGCACCGATCAGTTCGACGCCCTTTCCTGGATCATAATCCAGGGCGAAACCACCACTGCCCAAAGCTGCGGATCGCGTTCCAGAAAATCCAGCGCCCGCGTTTCAGACAGCTTGGCGAGCTGCTCGGCGGCCAGCCAGGCGGCGACTTTGGTACCTTCGTCCTGGGCGACGGCCTCGGCGGCGGCGATCAAATCCAGTGCCGGATCGACCCACAATAGGGCACCCTTGGCAAAGAACGGCTCCAGCTCTTTCCAGGTGATGGATGCGGTTTCACCAAGCAGCTTGGCATAGAGGGTGCTAGGTTCTTGATTCATGGGACCTGTCCGGAAAAGAAATCGGCGCGAATGATAACGTCGGTGGTCTGGCAGAAAAACCCGGTAGCAAATTGCAGTACCGATTGAAAAGCGCAGGAAAGCCAAGGATTGCCGACATGACCGGACAACCACCGCCGCCATTCTGTCTTTTTCTTTCAATTAAGCGACACCCTCAGGTTTTGCCCCCAAGCGCCAGCTTCCCTTGCCAACAATCGGCGCTCTACACTGTACCGGTACAGTTGCCGGGGGCATTTTCCGCGAGGGTATCCAAGATATCTGACCCGGTTCTGCTGCTACGGCGCCAGGACTATAAAAACTACAACAGCATGAGTGGAGCACTATGACTAAGGCTACTAAGCAGATTTCCAAACTGTTTGCCGCTATGGTTCTGGCCGGGGTTGCCAGCCATTCGTTTGCCGCCGACACCATCAAGATCGGCATCGCCGGCCCAAAAACCGGCCCTGTAGCCCAATACGGCGACATGCAGTTCAGTGGTGCGAAAATGGCCATTGAACAAATCAACGCCAAGGGCGGCGTCGATGGCAAGAAACTCGAAGCCGTTGAATACGATGATGCCTGTGATCCAAAACAAGCGGTCGCGGTCGCGAACAAGGTCGTCAATGACGGCGTCAAGTTCGTGATCGGCCACCTGTGCTCCAGCTCCACCCAGCCGGCTTCGGACATCTACGAAGACGAAGGCGTGATCATGATCACCCCGGCGGCTACCAGCCCGGACATCACCACTCGCGGCTACAAGATGATCTTCCGCACCATCGGCCTGGACAGCGCCCAGGGCCCGGCGGCCGGCAACTACATCGCCGACTACGTCAAGCCGAAAATCGTTGCGGTCCTGCACGACAAGCAGCAGTACGGTGAAGGCATCGCCAGCGCCGTGAAAACGACCCTCGAGAAGAAAGGCGTGAAAGTGGCCGTCTTCGAAGGCGTGAACGCTGGCGACAAAGACTTCTCCTCGATGATCGCCAAGCTCAAGCAAGCCAACGTCGACTTCGTCTACTACGGCGGCTACCACCCGGAGCTGGGCCTGATCCTGCGTCAATCCCAGGAAAAAGGCCTGAAGGCCAAGTTCATGGGTCCGGAAGGCGTGGGTAACGACTCCATCTCGCAAATCGCCAAGGAAGCTTCCGAAGGCCTGCTGGTGACCCTGCCGAAATCCTTCGACCAGGACCCTGCCAACATCGCCCTGGCCGATGCCTTCAAGGCCAAGAAAGAAGACCCGAGCGGTCCGTTCGTGTTCCCGTCCTACTCCGCTGTCCAGGTGATTGCCGGTGGTATCGAAGCCGCCAAGAGCGAAGACACGACCAAAGTGGCTGAAGCCATCCACAAAGGCACCTTCAAGACCCCAACCGGCGACCTGAGCTTCGACGAAAAAGGCGACCTGAAGGACTTCAAGTTCGTGGTCTACGAGTGGCATTTCGGCAAACCTAAAACCGAAGCTTCGCCTCAGTAAGGCCTGGCCTGACTGACTGCCAATAAAGCCCACGGCGTGCCGTGGGCTTTGTTTTAAATGTATTGGGCCGCGCTGGCGTGATCCGCCAGCCTCCCCACCTGAAAATCTCAAAACCGTCATCAGCGGTTCGCTGGCAAACCTCGTGTTCGAAGTGGATGCAGATCCACGGGACCCGGGCGGGAAAATGACTCCACCAGTGAAATGCGTATCAGGTTTTTAGGAGCGCTGTAATGCCTGACATCTATCACTTCTTCCAGCAGCTGGTTAACGGCCTGACCGTTGGCAGCACGTATGCCCTGATCGCCATCGGCTATACGATGGTTTACGGCATCATTGGAATGATCAACTTCGCCCACGGCGAGGTGTACATGATCGGCTCCTACGTGGCGTTCATCGCCATCGCCGGGCTGAGCATGATGGGACTCGACAGTGTCCCGCTGTTGATGACCGCGGCTTTCATCGCGAGCATCGTCGTCACCAGCTCCTATGGCTACAGCATCGAACGGATCGCCTACCGCCCCCTGCGCGGCAGCAACCGTCTGATCCCGCTGATTTCCGCCATCGGCATGTCGATCTTCCTGCAGAACACGGTACTGCTCTCGCAAGACTCCAAGGACAAATCCATTCCCAACCTGATCCCCGGCAATATTGCCTTCGGGCCAGGTGGGGCACATGAAGTGCTGATTTCCTACATGCAAATCGTGGTGTTCGTGGTGACCCTGGTCGCCATGCTCGGCCTGACGCTGTTCATCTCCCGTTCCCGCCTCGGCCGCGCCTGCCGCGCCTGCGCCGAGGACATCAAGATGGCCAACCTGCTGGGCATCAACACCAACAACATCATCGCCCTGACCTTCGTCATCGGTGCGGCCCTGGCGGCCGTCGCTGCGGTGCTGTTGAGCATGCAATACGGTGTGATCAACCCCAACGCCGGCTTCCTCGTCGGGCTGAAAGCCTTCACCGCCGCGGTCCTGGGCGGCATCGGCAGCATTCCCGGCGCAATGCTCGGCGGGTTGGTGCTGGGCGTGGCGGAAGCCTTTGGCGCCGACATCTTCGGCGACCAGTACAAGGACGTCGTGGCATTCGGCTTGTTGGTTCTGGTTCTGTTATTCCGGCCGACCGGCATCCTGGGCCGTCCGGAGGTTGAGAAAGTATGACTAGGCATCTCAAATCGGCGCTTTTCAGCGCCCTGCTGGTCTGGGCCGTGGCCTACCCGGTACTGGGTCTTAAACTGACCATCGTCGGCATCAACCTGGAAGTGCACGGCACCAGCCCGGCCATCCTGGCGACCATCGCCGTGTGTTCCGTACTGATGTTTTTGCGGGTGTTGTTCAGCACGCAGATCAGCGCCGCGTGGAAGTCCTCGCCCGGCCTGCCGGTGATCCCGGCCAAGGCCAGCAACTTCCTGACCCTGCCGACCACCCAGCGCTGGATCGTGCTGTCCCTGATCGTCGTGGCGCTGGTCTGGCCGTTCTTCGGTTCGCGCGGTGCGGTGGACATCGCCACGCTGATCCTGATCTACGTGATGCTCGGCCTGGGCCTGAACATCGTGGTAGGCCTGGCCGGTCTGTTGGACCTGGGCTACGTCGGCTTTTATGCCGTCGGGGCCTACAGCTACGCGCTGCTGTCGCATTACTACGGCCTGAGCTTCTGGATCTGCCTGCCGATCGCCGGGATGATGGCCGCCACCTTCGGTTTCCTGCTGGGCTTCCCGGTCCTGCGCTTGCGCGGCGACTACCTGGCCATCGTGACCCTGGGTTTTGGCGAGATCATCCGTCTGTTCCTGCGCAACCTGACCGACATCACCGGCGGTCCGAACGGCATCAGCAACATCGAGAAACCGACGTTCTTCGGCCTGACCTTCGAACGTAAAGCCGCCGAAGGCCTGCAGACCTTCCATGAGTACTTCGGTCTGCAGTACAGCTCGATCAACAAGGTGATCTTCCTTTACCTGGTTGCCCTGTTGCTGGCCCTGGCTGCGCTGTTCGTCATCAACCGCCTGCTGCGCATGCCGATCGGCCGCGCCTGGGAGGCATTGCGTGAAGACGAAATCGCCTGCCGCGCCCTGGGTCTCAACCCGACGATCATCAAGCTGTCGGCCTTCACCCTCGGTGCTGCGTTCGCCGGTTTCGCCGGCAGTTTCTTCGCCGCACGCCAAGGCCTGGTGACGCCGGAATCCTTCACCTTCATCGAGTCGGCGATCATCCTCGCCATCGTCGTGCTGGGCGGGATGGGCTCGCAGTTGGGTGTGATCCTGGCAGCGATCGTGATGATCCTGCTGCCGGAAATGATGCGTGAATTCAGCGAATACCGCATGTTGATGTTCGGCGCCTTGATGGTGCTGATGATGATCTGGCGTCCTCAAGGTCTGCTGCCTATGCAACGCCCCCACATGGAGCTGCGCAAATGAGCCGCGAGATCCTCAAGGTTGAAAATTTAAGCATGCGCTTCGGCGGCTTGCTGGCGGTCAACGGCGTGGCCCTGACCGTAAAAGAAAAACAGGTGGTTGCCCTGATTGGGCCCAACGGCGCGGGCAAGACCACCGTGTTCAACTGCCTGACCGGCTTCTACCAGCCCACCGGCGGCACCATCCTGCTGGACGGCGAGCCGATCCAGGGCCTGCCCGGCCACCAGATCGCCCGCAAGGGTGTGGTGCGTACCTTCCAGAACGTGCGGCTGTTCAAGGACATGACGGCGGTCGAGAACCTGTTGATCGCCCAGCATCGTCACCTGAACACCAACTTCTTTGCCGGCCTGTTCAAGACCCCGGCGTTCCGCAAAAGCGAACGCGAGGCCATGGAGTACGCCGAGTACTGGCTGGACAAGGTCAACCTCAAGGAGTTCGCCAACCGTACCGCCGGGACCCTGGCCTACGGTCAGCAACGACGCCTGGAAATCGCCCGCTGCATGATGACCCGTCCGCGGATCCTCATGCTCGACGAGCCGGCCGCCGGCCTGAACCCGAAGGAAACCGAAGACCTCAAAGCGCTGATCGGCGTGCTGCGCGAGGAGCACGATGTCACCGTGCTGCTGATCGAGCACGACATGAAGCTGGTCATGAGCATTTCCGACCATATCGTCGTGATCAACCAGGGCACGCCGCTGGCCGACGGTTCGCCGGAACAGATCCGCGACAATCCTGAAGTGATCAAAGCCTACCTGGGGGAAGCGTAAATGCTGCAATTCGAAAACGTTTCCACCTTCTACGGCAAGATCCAGGCCTTGCACAGCGTCAACGTCGAAGTCCGCCAGGGCGAAATCGTGACGCTGATCGGTGCCAACGGCGCCGGCAAATCCACCCTGCTGATGACGCTCTGCGGTTCGCCCCAGGCCCACAGCGGCAGCATCCGCTACATGGGTGAGGAACTGGTGGGCCAGGACTCGTCACGGATCATGCGCAAGAGCATCGCGGTGGTGCCGGAAGGTCGTCGGGTATTTGCCCGGCTGACCGTGGAAGAGAACCTCGCCATGGGCGGGTTCTTCACCGACAAGGGCGACTATCAGGAACAAATGGACAAGGTCCTGCACCTTTTCCCACGCCTGAAAGAACGCTTTACCCAGCGCGGCGGCACCATGTCCGGCGGTGAACAGCAAATGCTCGCCATCGGCCGTGCGCTGATGAGCAAGCCCAAGCTGCTGCTGCTCGACGAGCCCTCCCTGGGCCTGGCACCGATCATCATCCAGCAGATCTTCGACATCATCGAACAACTGCGCAAGGATGGCGTGACGGTGTTCCTGGTGGAACAGAACGCCAACCAGGCGCTGAAAATCGCCGACCGGGCTTACGTGTTGGAGAACGGTCGCGTGGTGATGCAAGGCACCGGTGAAGCCCTGCTGACCGACCCGAAAGTGCGCGAGGCGTACCTGGGCGGTTGAGTCTGCTGCAATAAAAAAACGGCCTTCGGGCCGTTTTTTTTTGCCCAATGTAGGAGCTGTCGAGCAAAGCGAGGCTGCGATCTTGTCCCGGACAATTGAGTCTAAAGCAAAAAATCAAGATCAAAAGATCGTCCGAACGCGGCCCGAGCCTTCGCCAGCGCCTACAGGTCTCAGCGCGAGCTTGCTCCCTCATCACGGGTTTGGGGATAACCGAAAAAAATCTGCAGACGCTGTAACGCTTTCCCACCTCCCCTCTCTAGTTCAGCAGACCGGCGCTAACGCCGGTTCATTTCCCTAATGACTGGAGAATCACCATGACTGCTTCGACCCGCACCCTGTCCGCCACCGCCCTGGTCCTGGCCCTGGGTTCTGCCCTGAGCATGACAGCCGTCTCGACCGTCCACGCAGCCGACGACACCATGGAAAAATGCTTCGGCGTTGCCCTCAAAGGCAAGAACGACTGCGCCGCCGGCGCCGGCACCACCTGCGCCGGTACGGCCAAAATGGACTATCAGGGCAACGCCTGGAAATCGGTCCCAAAAGGCACTTGCACCACCATGGAAAGCAAAACCTCCCCGACTGGTTTCGGCCAGCTCGAAGCGTTCAAAGCCAAGTCCTGATCGCATCTGCCTGAGGCCCGTCACCATGTTGAACACCCCATCCCTCGCCACTGATAGCCGGCTGCCGCCAAGGGCAGGGTTGGGGCTCAAGAGCGAGCATTTTCGTGAGGTGCTCCAGACCCGACCGGACCTGGGCTTTTTCGAAGTGCACGCGGAAAACTACATGGTGGCCGGCGGGCCGCTTCATCACTTCCTGGGGCGGGTACGCGAACAGTACCCGCTGTCGCTGCACGGCGTCGGCCTGTCGATCGGTGGGGAGGGGCCGCTGGATGTCGTGCATTTGCAGCGCCTGGCCGCATTGATCGAACGCTATCAGCCCCAGTCCTTTTCCGAACACCTGGCCTGGTCCAGCCACGGCCCGGTGTTTCTCAATGACCTGCTCCCCCTGGCCTACGACGAAGCGACCCTCGACCGTGTCTGCGAACACGTCGACCAGGTGCAGTCCAGCCTCAAACGTACGCTGTTGCTGGAAAACCCGGCCACCTACCTGGCGTTCGAAGCCTCGACACTCGACGAGCCATACTTCATTAGCGAAGTCATTCGTCGCACTGGCTGCGGCCTGCTGCTGGATGTAAACAACGTCTACGTTTCATGCGTCAACCACTGCCGCGATCCACTGGCCTACCTCGATGCCCTGCCCCTGCAAGCGACCGGTGAAATTCACCTGGCCGGCTTTGCCGAAGACACCGACAGCCTTGGCGAGCGTCTGTTGATAGACGACCACGGTGCGCCAATCGACAACGCAGTCTGGCAACTGTACCTCAGGGTTCTGGCGCAGACCGGGCCGGTAGCCACCTTGATCGAGCGCGACAACCACATCCCGCCATGGGAGGTGCTGCTGGCCGAAGCGCGCCAGGCCGATCAACTTTTAAATGCCGTGGGAGCCCGGTCATGAGCGGCCAGCGCGTATTCGCCGCCGCCCTGCTCGACCCGCGCAAGGCGTGCCCCCCCGGCCTGGTCAGCGCCAACGGCGCCGACCCGCAGAGCCGCTTCGCGGTTTACCGCAACAACGTGCTCAGCTCATTGATCAACGTCCTGGCCGACAATTACCCGGTGGTGGCGCAACTGGTGGGCGAGGAATTTTTCCGAGGCATGGCTGGGGTCTACATCCAGTCTGCACCGCCGCGAAACCCGGTGATGAGCGACTATGGGGATGATTTTGCCGGGTTCGTCGAACGCTTCGAACCCGCCGCCTGCGTACCGTACCTGGCGGATGTCGCCCGGCTGGAGCGACTGCACGTGCAAGCCTGGCATGCCGCCGACGCCGAGCCCATGGCCGCAGAACGGATCGTCGAAGCGCTGTCGTCCCCCACACAGACAAGGCACCTGAAGATCGGCCTGCACCCGTCACTGCGGCTGCTGCAATCGCCCTTCGCCGTGGTGACGATCTGGGCCGCCCATCAGCACGAGACACCCGTGCCGTTCGAGGCATTTGCTGCACAGAACGCCTTGGTGCTGCGCAACGGCCTCGACGTGCAGGTGTTCGCGATCAATCACGCAGCCCATGGGTTCATCACCGCCCTGCAACAGGGGCTGACCCTGACCGCCGCCATTGAAGCCTCGATCGACCTCGACCTGGAACAGACCCTGGCGGGGCTCATCCGCCACCAGGCTATCACTCACCTCCTAGCTGAACAGGTATCCCAATGACCACCCTGATTGCCGGCTCCATTCAATGGCTGGAGAAAATTCCCCACAGCCTGATCGCCTTCATCGCACGATTCTCGATTGCCGCAGTGTTCTGGAAATCCGGCCAGACCAAAATCGAAGGCCTGGCCATCGACCTGTTCGACGGCACCTTCCAGATCGGCCTGCCGCGGCTGGCGGACTCGACCATTCCCCTGTTCAAAAGTGAATACGCCCTGCCGTTGCTCTCGCCAGAACTGGCTGCGCACCTGGCAGCTACCGCCGAACATGTGTTCCCGGTCCTGATCCTGCTTGGTCTGGCGACACGCTTTTCAGCGCTGGCCTTGCTGGGGATGACCTTGACCATTCAACTGTTCGTCTACCCGGACGCCTACCCGACCCATGGCACTTGGGCGGCGGTATTGCTCTACCTGATGGCCCGTGGGCCGGGGGTGTTGTCGATCGATCACCTGATTGCCAAGCGCTACGCCCGCTGACAGAACCCAGGACGCCTGTGGGAGCCAGTGGCTGGGGTTATCGTTGCAGCCGATCCAGGGCCTCGCCACTGCGCTTGAACCAATCAATCAAATAGTCAGCCAGCACCTGGGTGCGCTTGGGCAATCCACCCTGGTACGGGTGCACCAGGTACATCGGCATGCGCCGGGTCAGGTAGTCGCGCAGCAGCCAGCGCAAGCGTCCGTCGGCCAATTCTTCATGCAGCAGGTACGACGGCAGCCGGGCGATTCCGGCGCCGGCCAGGGCAGCTTTTTTCAGCAGGCTGTAGTGATTACTGGCGAACGGCCCCGACACTCGCACTCGTAGAAGTTCGTGTCGCTGGTGGTAAAGCCATTCTTCCCGACCGCTGTAGTGGCTGTTGAGCAGACAACGGTGCTCGGCCAGGGCCAGGGGCGTCTCGGGTTCGCCGTATTGATCGAGGTAGGCCGGGCTGGCGCAGGTCATTTCGTGCCACGCCAACAACGGCCGGGCCACCAGCCGCTCATCGATGGCGGCGTCGGAACGGATCGCCAGGTCGAAACCATCGCGGGTCAGGTCACGGTAACCGTTGTTGAGCTCCAGTTCGATCTGCACGTTGGGATACGTGCCAGCGAACTCCATCAGCAAGCCTTCGAAGAACGTTTCGCCCAACGAAACCGGAACCGTCATACGTACCGGTCCGCAAATGTCGTCCTTCAACCTGGCCAATGCCTGACGCGCCCTTTGCACCTGAACCAGCAACGCCTGGGCCTGGGGCAGCAACGCCGCCCCTGCCGCCGTGAGGCTCAGGCGCCGCGTGGTGCGTTGCAGCAACACCACCGAAAACCGCCTCTCCAACAGACTGATGCGCTTGGACAACTGACCCTTGCTGCACCCCAACTGCTGGGCCGCCAGAGTGAAGCTGCCGGCCTCCATCAACACGGCAAACGCTGCCAGGTCATCCATTTCACTCATTGGATTGTTTCCAATTGAAAACCAAAGGTTGCCTATTAGCATGATTATCAATGGAAAGAACCTCTCTAGACTGAAAACTCATTCAACCCCTTGAGGAACAGCTCATGAAAATCCTGTTGATCGGCGCCAACGGCACCATCGGTTCGGCCATTGACAACGAACTGTCGCCGCGCCACGAAATCGTTCGGATCGGTCGTCGCAGCGGCGAATTGCAGGTGGATATCAGCGACAGCGCCTCGATCCGCGCGCTGTTCGCAAAGACCGGCCGTTTTGATGCCCTGGTCTGCGCCGCTGGCAACGTCACCTTTGCCCTCTTGGACGACATGAGCGAAGAGAGCTTTGCCCTGGGCTTGAAAGACAAGCTGATGGGCCAGGTCAACCTGCTGCTGATCGGCCGCGAATTCGCCAACGACGGTGCGTCCTTCACCTTCACCACCGGCGTGCTCAGCCACGACCCGATCAAGAGCAGTGCTTCGGCGGCCCTGGTCAACGGTGCCCTGGACAGTTTCGTGCGCGCCGCGGCAATCGAGTTGCCACGGGGCTTGCGGGTCAACTCGGTGAGCCCGACTGTGTTGCTCGAAGCCATGGACAAGTACGCCCCATACTTTCGCGGCTACAAACCCGTCCCGGCCGCCGATGTCGCGTTGGCCTACGCCAAGAGTGTCGAAGGCCTGCAAACCGGTCAGACCTTTCACGTGGGCTAACCGACGTTCTAACCGTAGGAGCTGCCGCAGGCTGCGATCTTTTGATCTTTGATCTTTGATCTTTCACTCGAGACTCAATTGCCAGGGGAAAGATCGCAGCCTCGTTGCACTCGACAGCTCCTACACAGCTCCGACATAGCGCCTACACAGCTCCTGCACAGCGCCTACGGGTTGTGGTGTGGGATCAGTCTGAGTAACGTGGCGGCACTTGTCTGGAGACCCAATGATGCGTGCCACCCGCTCCCTGCTGTTTGTCGCCCTCCTGCCGCTCTTGCCCGGCTGCCAATTGCTCGATGCCCCACGTCAGAGCGCCCCCCACGCCGGCCAGACGCGCATGCAGGGCGAGCTCACGGCGGCCGATGGCAAGCTGGTGTTCCAGCCGTGCCAGGAACAGCGCCGCTACATCGTCAACGACAGCGGTGGTACCAGTGTGCTGCAGCAGGCTGCCAGCCTGGCCGATGACCAGGGCAAGCTGTTTGCCGATGTGCGCGGCCGTATCGTCTCCAGCGCAGCGGCCGGCACCGACAGCCAGCTGGACCTGGAGCAGTTGTATCGCCTGGAACGCTCAGGCACCGCTTGTGATGATGGAAACTTCAGACTGTTGATCCTGCGCGCCGCCGGCCATGGCCCCGAGTGGAGCCTCAAGGCCAGCGGCAAGGGCCTGGTGCTCGAACGCGAGGGCCAGCCGCCCCTGGCGGTGCCTTACATGGAGGAGCAACTGGGTGACGGGCGCTTCAACCTTAGCACCGAAGCCAATGGCCAGAAGGTCGAGCTCTGGGTCGCCCCCCAGCGCTGCGTCGACAACGTCAGCGGTAGCGTGCAACACATGAGCGCCGAACTGCGGGTCAACGGCCAGGTCCAGCGTGGCTGCGCCTATTTCGGTGGCGCGCGCAACGACTGATTCGCCGGTTTTGGCTTATAATCGCCGGTTCACGCCCTGGTGCAGTTGTGCATCCCGCGAACCGGATCCCACCATGTTACGAATCACCGAACTCAAGCTGCCGATCGACCACCCCGAAGAAGACCTGCGCCCGGCCATCGTGCAGCGCCTGGGCATCGCCAGCGATGACCTGCTCGACTTCACCTTGTTCAAGCGCAGCTACGACGCGCGCAAGAAATCCTCCGAACTGTGCTTCATCTACACCATCGACTTGACGGTGCGCGACGAAGCCAGCCTGCTGCGCAAGTTCGCCGATGACCGTAACGTCAACGAGGCGCCGGATGTCAGCTACAAAGTGGTGGGCCAGGCACCGGCCGACCTGAGCGAGCGCCCGATTGTGGTCGGCTTCGGCCCGTGCGGGATCTTCGCCGCCCTGTTGCTGGCGCAAATGGGCTTCAAGCCGATCATCCTCGAACGTGGCCCGGAAGTACGCCAACGGACCAAGGACACCTGGGGCCTGTGGCGCAAAAGCGTGCTCAACCCCGAATCCAATGTGCAGTTCGGTGAAGGCGGCGCCGGGACGTTTTCCGACGGCAAGCTCTACAGCCAGATCAAGGATCCGAAATTCCTTGGCCGCAAGGTTTTGCACGAGTTCGTCAAGGCCGGGGCGCCGGAAGAAATTCTCTACGTCAGCAAGCCGCACATCGGTACGTTCCGCCTGACAGGCGTGGTGGAAACCATGCGTGAGCAGATTCGCGCCCTGGGCGGTGAAGTGCGCTTCCAGCAGCGGGTCACCGATGTGCTGATCGAGGACGGCCAACTGGTCGGCGTCGAACTGGCCAGCGGCGAACAGATTCATTCGAAACATGTGATCCTGGCCCTGGGCCACAGCGCCCGAGACACCTTCCGCATGCTCCACAGCCGCGGCGTGTACATGGAAGCCAAGCCGTTCTCGGTGGGTTTCCGTATCGAACACCCGCAATCGCTGATCGACAGCGCGCGCCTGGGCAAGTACGCCGGTCACCCGAAACTTGGCGCCGCCGACTACAAACTGGTGCACCACGCCAAGAATGGTCGTTCGGTGTACAGCTTCTGCATGTGCCCGGGCGGCACCGTGGTGGCCGCGACCTCCGAGCCGAACCGCGTCGTGACCAACGGCATGAGCCAGTATTCGCGCAACGAGCGTAACGCCAACTCCGGCATCGTCGTCGGCATCACCCCGGAAGTGGATTATCCCGGTGGCCCGCTGGCCGGGATCGAGTTGCAGGAACGCCTGGAATCCCACGCGTACGTACTCGGTGGCAGCAACTACGAGGCCCCGGCGCAACTGGTGGGCGATTTCATCGCCGGCAAGCCGTCTACGGCACTGGGCAGCGTCGAACCTTCCTACAAGCCTGGGGTGTCCTTGGGCGATTTGGCCTTGGCCCTGCCGGATTTCGCCATCGAAGCGATCCGCGAGGCCCTGCCAGCGTTCGAGAAACAGATTCGCGGTTACTCGCTGCACGACGCCGTGCTGACCGGCATCGAAACCCGCACCTCATCGCCCCTGCGCATCACCCGCAACGAATCGCTGCAGAGCCTGAACGTCAAGGGCCTGTTCCCGGCCGGTGAAGGCGCCGGTTATGCCGGCGGGATCCTGTCGGCGGGCGTGGACGGGATCCGGATTGCCGAGGCGGTGGCGCGGGATATCCTCGGTCTCGAGGCCTGACCCCGTCCCCCTGTGGGAGAGCCTTTGTGGGAAGCTGGGCTTGCCCGCGATGCAGACAACTCGGTCTATCAGGTGAACCGAGGTGATGCTGTCGCGGGCAAGCCCAGCGCCCACACAAGCCCGCTTCCACAAAAGACCTCATTGTTTTCAGGGTCAGATATTGGCCCGCAACACGCTCTCCGGCAGCGCCTCGCCCCGTTCCACACAGGCCGCCACGGTGTCCATCAGACCGCTCAACTCATACCCCTGGGCCTCGAGCCAGACCGGGTCGTAATAGGTCGTGGCGTAGCGCTCGCCACCGTCACACAAAATCGCCACGATCGACCCCGACTCTCCCGCATCCACCATCTGCCGGGCCGCCATGAGGGCGCCGATCAGATTGGTGCCGCTGGACCCGCCGACCCGCCGGCCCAAGCGCTGGGCCAGGTAGTGCATGGCCGCCAATGACAAGGCGTCCGGGACCTTGACCATCGCATCGATGACTTTGGGCAAGAACGACGCTTCGACCCGTGGCCGGCCGATACCTTCGATGCGTGAACCGCAATCCAGGCGCAGGCTGGCATCACCACTGCGGTAGTAGTCAAAGAACACCGAGCGCTCGGCGTCGGCACATAGCACCCGGGTGCCGTGCTGGCGATAACGGACGTAGCGTCCCAGTGTGGCGGTGGTGCCGCCGGTGCCGGGGCTGGAAATCAACCAGCTCGGCTCCGGGTGCCGCTCGAAGCGCATCTGATGGAAGATCGATTCGGCAATATTGTTATTGGCCCGCCAGTCCGTGGCACGCTCGGCGTAAGTGAATTGATCGATGAAATGCCCGTCATGCTCGCGGGCCAGGCGTTCGGATTCGGCGTAGATCTGCGTAGGATCATCCACCAGATGGCTCTGGCCGCCATAGAAAGCGATCTGTGCGATTTTTTCCCTGGAGGTGGTCGACGGCATCACCGCAATGAACGGCAGGCCCAACAACCTGGCGAAATAGGCCTCGGAAATTGCCGTCGAGCCGCTGGAGGCCTCGATCACTGGCGCACCGGGCTTGAGCCAACCGTTACACAATGCGTAGAGAAACAGCGAACGCGCCAGTCGGTGCTTGAGGCTGCCAGTGGGGTGGCTGGACTCGTCCTTGAAATACAGTTCGATGCCCGGCAGGCCAGGCAGCGGCAGTGGAATCAGGTGGGTATCGGCGCTGCGCTGGAAGTCAGCCTCGATGATGCGGATCGCTTCTCGCGCCCACTGGCGGTGATCGTTCATGGTGTTTTCTCACTGGCTCGGTTTGACGCGGGGAAACCTGGTCATGCAGGCGCAACTTGGTCTCGGAAAAACCAGCGGCAAGCTTAGGAAAAAACCGACATCGCGCACAGGTACAGCTAAGGTCCAATATGACCCATAACTGCCCGGCTGCGTGGCGCAGACGTTGTAACGATATATAACAAAAAAGAATATAACTTTTGTTTTAACAACTTACAGTACGAGTTAGGGTGTGCCATCTTCTTGATTCAATGAATGGAGAGCGATCGTGGCTCTACGCAATTCTCTGACCCGTTTTTTCCAGCTGGAGGCTGCCAGCGGCCTATTGTTGATCGCCGCCGCCCTGCTTGCCCTGGTCATCAATAACTCGCCCCTTTCCTGGCTGTACAACGGCCTGCTGGACACGCCGGTGGTGGTCCAGGTCGGTGTGTTGAAAATCGCTAAACCCTTGTTACTGTGGATCAACGACGGCTTGATGGCGATGTTCTTCCTGCTCATCGGCCTCGAAGTCAAGCGAGAAGTTCTCGGCGGGCAACTGTCGAAACCGTCGCAAATCGTCTTGCCGGGTGCGGCGGCGATTGGCGGCATGGTGGTGCCGGCGCTGATCTACTGGTTCCTCAACCGCGACAATCCCCCCGCCCTGGGCGGCTGGGCAATTCCGACGGCCACCGACATTGCGTTCGCCCTCGGCGTGCTCGCCTTGCTGGGCAAGCGGGTGCCGGTGTCGCTCAAGCTGTTCCTGATGACCCTGGCGATCATCGACGACCTGGGCGCTATCATCATCATCGCGATCTTCTACTCCGGCGCCCTGTCCAGCCTGTCGCTCATACTGGCGGCAGCCTGCATCGCCGCGCTGGTGGCGTTGAATCGGATGGGCGTGGTCAAGCTCGGGCCCTACATGGTTGTCGGCCTGATTCTGTGGGTCTGCGTGCTCAAGAGCGGTGTCCATGCCACCCTCGCGGGCGTGACCCTGGCGTTCTGCATCCCGCTGCGCACGAAAAACGCCGAGACCTCGCCGTTGCTGACCCTGGAACACGCCCTGCACCCCTGGGTGGCTTATGGCATCCTGCCTCTGTTCGCCTTCGCCAACGCCGGCCTGTCCCTGAGCGGCGTCACCGTCGAAAGCTTCACCCATCACGTGCCGATGGGCATCGCCATTGGCCTGTTGCTGGGCAAGACCGTCGGCGTCTTCGGCCTGACCTGGCTGGCCGTGAAAATCGGCATCGCCAGCCTGCCCAGCGGCGCCAATTGGGGCCAGGTACTGGGTGTGGCGATCCTGTGCGGTATCGGGTTCACGATGAGCCTGTTCGTTGGCTCCCTGGCGTTCGAGCCTGGCGTAAGTGACTACGCGGGCATGGACCGGATGGGGATTCTCACAGGTTCGATCCTGGCGGCCGTGCTGGGTTATATGGTGACGGCAGCGGCCAGTCGCAAGCAGCCTGCATTGCCTGGCTGATTCCTGGCTGCCGGATAGATCAGGAGGGGGGTGTATATCCATTTCTTCGGTAACGGCTGCTGGCGGAACCATAAGTAGCCGCTACCGAAGAAACGGATATACACACCACCCAACCAGCCCCCCCAAAAAAAACGGCGCTGTCCATTCCCGGAATAAGCGCCGTTTTCTCTTACCGACTCAAGCTTAGTGCGATACGCGACTCGTACCATCCACAGTGGAAATACGAACCCGCTCACCCACACGGAACACCTCGTTCTCCTGAACCTGCTGTACATAGGCACGCATGCTACCGTCATCTTCACGAACGGTGATTTCCACGCCTTGGGTACGGGTCAGACCTTCTTCAGTAGCGGAACCGATCAGGCCACCGGCCACCGCGCCGATCACAGCGGCGACGATGCTACCACGGCCACCACCGATAGCGCTGCCGCCGACACCACCGACCACCGCACCGGCCGCACCGCCGATCGGGGTCTTGGTGCCTTCGATCTTGACCGGACGCAGAGCTTCGATGGTCCCCATGCGAATCGTCTGCACGCGACGCGCTTCGTCACGGGAGTAGGAGTCACCGGTCAGGCTCGACTGACAACCAGTGAGCAACATCGCCATCGTGGAAAAGGAAGCAACCAGCAAAACAGACTTACGCATAGCATCAACTCCAAAAGACAGGGATTCATTAAACTCCGCAGCTTGACGCCTGTCACGGCCTCGCCGGGATAAAATTGTTTTCATTCAGGTGGGATACAGGCGCACCCGAAAAATTCACCAAACAGTAGCGCCAATTTCCGAAACCTGCGTCATCAACCCGGGATTTTTTCATGGATTATTTCATCATCGTCGCGGTCACCGTGGCCGGTTTGTACTTCCACTGGTGGCTGTACGTACGGATCAAACGCTGGATGGACCGCGACTTGGCGCTGTCCCTGGCGGGGCAGGATGAGCAGAAAAAGATCTACATGCTGCAACAATTGGCCCGCGCCCGGGAGCAAGGGGTCAAGCGCCGGGACTTGCCGCAGTGGCTTAAAACCGCTGCGGCAGGTTACCCCGACGCTAAGGCGCCAGGCGCTCGCGCAGCCAGTTCGCCCCTTGCAGGCGGTAGTTGAGGCGATCGTGAAGGCGGCTCGGACGGCCCTGCCAGAACTCGATGCGCTCGGGCAGCAAACGATAACCGCCCCAATGCTCGGGGCAATGCGGTTGGCTATCGCTGAAGCGTTGTTCGGTGGCCTTGAGCAAGTCGTCCAGCTCAGCGCGCCCTGAAATCACTCGGCTCTGGGGTGAAGCCCAGGCGCCGAGGCGGCTGCCTAGCGGGCGAACCTGATAATAGTCGTCCGACTCCTGCGCGGAGACCTTCACCACTTTGCCCTCGATGCGCACCTGGCGCTCCAGAGCCGGCCAGAAAAACGTCATGGCCGCGAATGGATTCGCGGCCAGTTGCTGGCCCTTGGCGCTGTCGTAGTTGGTGAAGAACGTGAAACCCAGGGCATCCAGGCCCTTGAGCAGCAGGATCCGGCAGTGCGGGCGCCCTTGCGCATCCACCGTCGCCAGGGTCATGGCGTTGGCCTCCACTGGAGCCTGTTCGGTTTTCACTGCGTCGGCGAACCATTGGTGGAACAGTGCAAACGGCTCGGCCGGGGCTTGTGCCTCGGTCAAGCCATCGCGGGTGTAGTCGCGGCGCATATCAGCCAGCGGTTGGGTCATGGCGCGTTCCTTGTGGTTAGCCCATCACTGCTTGGGGGTATTGGCGGCCGCAACTTTCTTGGTATCGGTGGCGGCTTTGGCCGGTTTGGTTTTCTTCGCCGGGGTAGTGGCCTTGGCTGGGGCTTTCTTGGCAGACGCCTTGGCTGTGGCCTTTTTAGCCGGTGCTTTTTTGGTGGTCGGGGTCACGGCTTTTTTCGCCGCAGGCGCTGGGGCCGGGGCCACGGGCTTCACGTCCTGGGCCGCCACCAGCGTCACTGGCGCGGGGGCCGGCATGTTGTATTTGCTCAGCAGCGCAACCATGGTGTTGGCCGGCGTGACCAGCAGTTCCACGCGACGGTTCAGGGCACGCCCTTGCACACTGTCGTTGGCCGCACGTGGCGCCACTGCGCCCATGCCGCGCAGCATCAGGCGATCACGTTGAAGGCCGCTGAGGCGGAAAATCGCCGCCACGGACTGGGCACGCTCCTGGCTGAGCTTCAGGTTCGCTGGTGCGGCGCCCGAGGTGTCGGCGTGGCCGAGGATCAACACGGCGCTCTTCGGGTCGGCTTCAAGGATCTTCGCCACGCGAGTGAACGGCCCAAGGGTCACGGGCAGCAGCATGGCTGGACGGTCCGGGTTGAAGGAGCCGTCCACGGGCGCGGTGACCACCAGCACGTTGTCGCGGCGCTCGAGTTCGAGCTTGCTGTCCTTGATGGCTATGCGCAGCTTCGGCTCGTAGTCGTCGAGCCAGGCCTGGGTGATTTTCGGATCGGGCATCGGCACTGCCTTGGCGGTTTCCTGATCCTTGCCGCCGAACGGCCACCACCACTTGCCGTTGCTTTCGGCTTCGGCCTTGGCAACGGCCGGCGCCTTGGCTTCTGGCTTGCCTTGGGGCTTGACGTCATCTTTCTTCGCAACGTCGGCAGCATCATCGGAAGCGAATGGCCACCACCAGTGGGTGGCGCTCTCGGCCTTGGCTTGCGGTACGACGGCGGCCGGTTTCAGAGGCGCCGCTGGCGCCGTTTCCTTGGCCACCACCTTGTCGGAAGAGCCGAACGACCACCAGTGACCGCCGCCCTCGGCATCATTTTGTGGGGTTTGTGCGCAACCGGTGATAGCGAAGCACAGCGCCAGAGCGAGGGTTTTATTCGATGACATTGGATATCCACAAAATGATGAAAATTGAAAATAAAAGGCCATGTTTTGGCCGCATAAACAGTCGCTTGGAAACTGAAAAGGCCACGAGGTTCCGGTGCCCGCCGCCTTCAATGGCGCTTTATAGACAAGTGGCAAGTACCCTCGCAAGGTTCTGCGCGCGAGGGTCCATCAATACGTAAGGCCCGAGCGTGTTGGTCACGAAGCCAAAAGCCACATCATGTTCCGGGTCGGCAAACCCCATGGAGCCCCCGGCCCCCGGATGACCGAACGCCCGCGGGCCGAGGCCGTAGGTCGCATTCGGCACATCCGGCTGGTCGAGCATGCAACCCAGGCCGAAACGCGTCTGGGTCAATAAAGTCTTGTCCTCGCCAAAGCTGTGCTGGCGAGTCAGTTCGTCGAGCATTTCACCTTCCAGCAGGCTGCCGTCCAGCAGCCCCGCATAAAACCCGGCCAGGCTGCGGGCGTTGCCGTGGCCGTTGGCCGCCGGTTGCTGCATGCGTCGCCACTCCGGTTTGTTGGTGCTGGTCATGATCGACGGAGGATTGGTGAAGGCCCGGGTGGTCATGGCCGTAGGCTCGCGCATTGTCACCTGCAGCAGGCGTTGGGCCGCGGCATCGCCAACGTTGCCTTTGCCACGGGCGATGTGGGCCACGCGATGAAACTCGTCATCGGCCAGGCCAACGTGAAAATCCAGGCCCAACGGCTTGGCGACACGGGCCACGATGGACTCACCCGGGCCACGCCCATCGGCCCTGCGCAGCAGCTCGCCGATCAGCCAGCCGTAGGTGATCGCGGCATAACCGTGGCCCTCGCCCGGCGTCCACCACGGTGTTTCGGTGGCCAGGGCATCGACCATGGTTTGCCAGTCATAAAGCGCTTCGGGCGGCAGCAGTTCACGTAGCGCCGGCAGCCCGGCCTGATGGCAGAGCAACTGGCGCAGGGTGATGGATTGCTTGCCGGCTGCGGCAAACTCGGGCCAATAGCGGGCTACCGGGGCATCCAGCTGCAACTTGCCTTCGGCCACCAGTTGCAGGGCGGTGACGGCGGTGAAGGTCTTGGTGCAGGAAAACAGGTTGGCGATGGTGTCGCTGTGCCAGGCGTCATGGCCATCCTTGTCGGCGGTACCGGCCCACAGATCGATCACCGTGCGCCCACCCACCTGGATGCACAACGCCGCGCCGCGCTCCTGGGGATCATCGAACATCGCCGCGAACGCTTCACGCACCGCCTCGAACTGAAGTTCATAATGGCCTTGAATCTGCACCCGTAACTCCCTTGAAACAAACACTTTTAAGGTGGCTGGCATTGTTTCAGTCATTCAGGCTTTTGGGAACCGCCATGGGACGGCTGGTTAGCCTGAAACCAACCCCTGTGGCGGCTGGGTTACGTAGGAGCTGTCGAGCGAAGCGAGGCTGCGATCTTTCCACAGCCCATTGAGTCGAGAGTGAAAGATCAGGATCAAAAGATCGCAGGCTTCGCCAGCGCCTACAGAGCCCAGCGGGAGCAAGCGCCCTCGCCACAGCAAGTCATTGCACGTATCAGGAAATCTCGCGTCGAAACGGCGGCAGCGCATTAAGGATCGCCTTGCCATAGCGCTGGGTTACCAGCCTGCGGTCGAGCAAGGTGATGGTGCCGCGGTCTTCTTCGGTGCGCAGCAAGCGACCACACGCCTGGACCAGCTTCAGCGATGCGTCCGGTACGGAGATTTCCATGAACGGGTTGCCGCCACGGGCCTCGATCCACTCGGCCAGCGCAGCCTCCACCGGGTCATCGGGGACCGAGAACGGAATCTTGGCAATCACCACGTGCTCGCAATAGGCACCCGGCAAGTCCACGCCTTCGGCAAAACTCGCCAAGCCGAACAGCACGCTGGAGTCGCCGCCGTCGACCCGCGCCTTGTGCTTGTTCAGGGTCTCCTGTTTAGACAGGTTGCCCTGGATGAACACCTGCTTGCGCCAGTCACGGTCAAGGCCATCGAACACGTCCTGCATCTGTTTGCGCGAGGAAAACAGCACCAGGGTGCCCCGTGAGCCTTCCACCAGTTCCGGCAGGTCGCGGATGATCGCCGCGGTATGGCCGGCGGCATCCCGTGGGTCGGCCTTGAGGTCCGGCACTCGCAGCACACCGGCGTCGGCGTGATGGAAGGGGCTCGGGACCACGGCGGTCACGGCTTTTTTCGGCAGGCCGGCACGCATGCGGAAGCGGTCAAACGTGCCCAGGGCGGTCAGCGTGGCGGAGGTTACCAGTGCGCCGTAGGCCACGTTCCACAGGTTGCGGCGCAGCATTTCCGCCGCCAGGATCGGGCTGGCATTGACCTCGATATCAAACAGCGAACCGCTTTCGGCCAGGGTCAGCCACCGCGCCATTGGCGGGTTGTCTTGCGGGTCTTCGGCGGTGAAGGCCGTCCACAGCTCCCAGTTGCCCTGGGAGCGGGACAACAGGCTGCCGAACAGCGGGTACCATTCCTCGGCCTGGTTGCTGGCGATACCGATATTGACCTCGCCATCCATGCCTTCCTTGAGCAGGTCGGTCAGGCGCGTGAACAGGTCGGTCAGGCGTGCGAAACCTTTCTTGAGCTCAATGCCCATTTCGCGCATGTGCTCGGGGATCACCCCGCCGACAAACCGGTGGCGTGGCCGCTCGCGGCCCTCGACGTCTTCGCCGGGCTTGAAGTCGGCCACTTGCTCGCACGCGGTGAACATGAACTGCTGGTTCGTCTTGATTTCCCGCGCCAGCTCCGGCACTTGCTCGATGAACTTGCCCAGGTCACCCGGCAACGGATGCTGGGCCAACAGTTTGGTGAGGTTCTTGGCGGTGGTTTCCAGCCAGTCGGCGGTGGAACGCAGCCGGGTGTAATGGGCGAAATGGCCGATGGCCTTATCCGGTAGGTGGTGGCCTTCGTCGAACACGTAGATCGTGTCGCGCGGGTCCGGCAACACCGCACCACCGCCCAGGGCCAGGTCGGCCAGCACCATGTCGTGGTTGGTGACGATGACGTCGACCTTGCCCATGCCCTCGCGGGCCTTGTAGAAGGCGCACTGGCCGAAGTTCGGGCAATGGCGGTTGGTGCACTGGCTATGGTCGGTCGTCAGGCGGGACCAGTCGGCGTCTTCCAGGGCCGTGGACCAGCTGTCGCGGTCACCGTCCCATTTATTGCCGGCCAGCTTCTCGATCATGCTGGTAAACAGCTTCTGGCTGGCCTCATCGACCTCGATCTTGAAGCCTTCTTCTTCGAACAACTGGGCCGTGGCGGTCTGCGCGTGGCCTTCCTGGAGCAACATGTCGAGCTTGGACAGGCACATGTAGCGCCCGCGCCCCTTGGCCAGGGCGAACGTGAAGTTCAGCCCGCTGTTGCGCATCAGGTCGGGCAGGTCCTTGTAGACGATCTGCTCCTGCAGGGCGACGGTGGCCGTGGCGATCACCAGGCGTTTGCCCGCGGCCTTGGCAGTGGGAATCGCCGCCAGGCTGTAGGCCACGGTCTTGCCGGTACCCGTGCCCGCCTCCACCGCCACGACGGCAGGCTCGCCGCTGCGCCGGCCTTCGTCGTCGGTGTCGATGTCACCCAGGACTTTTGCCACTTCGGCAATCATCAGGCGCTGGCCATATCGCGGCTTGAGGCTCTTGGCTTCGAGAAAACGCGAATAGGCGCCCTGGATCGTGGTTTTGAGTTCGGTGCTGATCATGAATGGTCGGGCGCTAAAAACGCTGGATAAATTTTCAGTGGTTCGGATCGGCGGCTATCATACCCCGCTAATGAATCCTGCGCAGAACGGAGTAACCCAATGACACCCTTTGCCCTCGTCTACACCCTGCATTTACTGGCGGCCCTGGTCTGGGTCGGCGGCATGTTCTTCGCCTGGATGATCCTGCGTCCCGCCGCAATGACGGCGCTTGAGGGCCCTGCCCGGCTCAAGTTGTGGGTAGAAGTGTTTCAGCGTTTTTTCGTCTGGGTCTGGGTGGCGGTGGTGCTTTTACCGATCAGCGGTGTAGGCCTGATCCACGTGCGCTTCGCCGGTTTCGAAACCGCGCCACGGCATGTGCAGGTCATGATGGGGTTGTATGTGGTGATGACAGCGCTGTTTATCCGCATCCAGGGCCTGCAACTGCCGGCATTGCGTAGCGCCGTGACGGCACAGGACTGGCCAGCGGGTGCGGCGGTGCTGGGGAAGATTCGCAGGCTGGTTGGGATCAACCTGTTGATCGGGTTGCTGGTGGTGGCGATTGGCGCGGCGCGACCGATGTTCTGAAAATCACATAAAACCCTGTGGGAGCGAGCTTGCTCGCGCCCCCACTAGGGGTCGTCATACGCTTAGAACCGCTGCACCGTCACCGTGCCCGCCGCTCCGGCAGGCCCTGGCTGGCCATCGGCGCCAGGACGGCCGCTTTTGCCGCCATCAGCGGTATAGATCAGACAGCCCTTGGCCTTGCCTCCCGCCCCGGGTTTGCCACCGCGCCCGGCCGCGCCACCCGCACCGCCGTCCACCGTCACCTTGATCTGCTCGGCAGGATAGGCGCGGGGCAGCTCAAGGCGTACCCGCGCACCGGCCGCACCCGGCTGGCCATCACTGCCATTGCTGCCGTCGGCCCCGCGACCGGCCGAACCCCAGGTGCAACCCGGCGCCTGGCCATTGGCACCGTCAAGACCGACGTAACCTGGGGCACCCGTGCCGCCACGGGCGTCCACCGACAACAACGGTGCGTTCAAGACCTTGAACTGCAGGTTGAGATCGCGCCCCGGCCGCGCCACCCTGGCGTAAGTACCCCGCGCGCCGCGTGAAGTGATCTGGCTGCCCTCGGCCAGCTCGGCCTGGGCCACTTTCATTTCCAATACCTGCTGCGCCGGCACGATGGCGATCCGCGCCTCACGTCCCAGGTGCAATTGGTCGATGGTCAGTTCAGTGACATTGGACGGCACCAGCAGTGTGCCGTAGTCGGCCACGTCCAGCCGTTCCAGGGTCAGGGTGCTGGTGGTGTTGGGCAGGCGCATCAACGAATGGCTTTCGACCTGGACCACCTGGGCCGAGGCCCATGGACATACGAGTGCGGCGAGCAGACACAATTTACGCATGGGAAGCCTCTGGCGCGGTCGGGAGGGTTTGCAAGTGGAAGATACCGAACAGCAGCACTCTGAGGCGATCGCGACCAGGCGCGGGGCGGCCACGGAAACTGGCCCTGAACAGCAGCAGTTCCAGCAGATGGAGCGCCAGCAAAAAAACGCCGGCGAAATTGACCAGTAGATGCAGCGGATGGACGAACGGTACGACCAGATTGACCAGCACCACCAGCCAGAACAGCAGGGTCAGCAAGCGCCCCAGCCCCCAAAACACCTTCATACGGCCCCCTGATCGAGCATTATTCTTTGCGCGCACAGTAACGGCTTGCGCGCAGGATAAGCCAGAGGGCCAGGCAAATTTAATCTAACCGAGCCCCGGCCCCCGGATCGCCCTCCCGACGACCCGGTAGCCCTGGCCCGGGCCTCAACGCTGGATATGCAGCTCAACCCGACGGTTCTGCGCCCGCCCTTCGTCGGTCTCGTTGTCGGCCACCGGTTCGCTTTCGCCCTTGCCTTCGCTGGTGAGTTTGTCGGGGGCCAGCCCCTGGGTCAGCAAATACTCCACGACGCTGCTGGCCCGACGTTCGGACAGTCCCTGGTTATAGGCGTCACTGCCGACACTGTCGGTGTGGCCCACTACCCGGATGCTGGCGACATTGGCATGGCTGAGCTTGCCCATCAGCCCGTCGAGCTGGCTTCGAGCTTCGGCAGTGAGGTCGGATTTGTCGAAATCGAACAGTACCTTGCCGGCGTCGTTGAGGGTGATGACCTCGCTCGCCGGTGCTTCAGGCTCCACGGGTGTGGCGCTGGCCGGGTATTGCGGCACCGGGCAGCCGTGATGCTCGACAGAGGTATTGGCCGGCGTATCGGGACAACGGTCGCGGCGGTCGAACACACCGTCGTCGTCTTCATCGCCATCCTGGGCGTAACAGATCAAACCACCGCCCAGTAGCCCCAGCGCGGCGCCACCGGCGGCCCAGCCACTGCTTTCAATGGCCCCCAACCCGCCGCCGACCAGACCGCCGATCAGGCTACAGATTGGCCAGGTGCGTTGATTGAGAGGTGCGCTACCGTCGCTGTGAGTGGCGCAACCGGACAACAGACTGCTGGCCAGCAGTACCGGTAAGGCAACCCTGATTAGAACGTTCATGGTGAAGGCTCCTGTGTCACCGGCCCATACCGGTCACACAGGAGTAAAGACCCGCATCCGCAACTCTACAAGCCGCGGATGGCAAGGGTTTCAGCGGTTGATCTTGATTTCCGTACGACGGTTCATCGCGCGACCGTCGGCGGTCTTGTTATCAGCCACCGGCTGGCTCTCTCCGGCGCCGGACACCGAGACAAAACTGGCACGCGGAACGCCGTTTTCGACCAGGTATTGCACCACCGAATTGGCCCGTTTCTCCGACAACCGCTGGTTATAGGCATCGCTGCCAACACTGTCGGTATGGCCGGTGACCCGCAGTTGTGCGGTGGATGTTTCCTGTTTCAGCCGGGTGGCGATCGTGCTCAGCACATCCTTGTCGCCCGGGGTCAGCGTGGCTTTGTTGAACTCAAAGTGCACATCGCGGATCACGATGGTTTCTTCCTGGACCACCACGGCCTCTTCAACCATTGGCGCTGGGACAGGCGGCGGGCAGCCATCAGCATCGACCTGCACGCCCTTCGGTGTGCCCGGGCACTTGTCGCGGCTGTCCGGCACGCCATCGCCGTCTTCATCGCCGTCGCCGTGCACCCAGCAATAAGCCGCCGCCATGGTGCCGACGAACAGCGCTCCGCCGCCGGCCCAGGAGGTACTTTCAGTGGCGCCCAAGCCTGCACCGATCACACCGCCGACGGCGGCACAGGTCGGCCAGTCGGTTTTCTGCAAACCTGCGCAACCAGTCAACACACTGGTTAGCAGAACCAGGGGTAACGCTGTCCGAACTATGCTCATCGGGTTTCTCCTAGGGGGATCGGCCTAGCGCCGATTCAGGTGAGTAAAGACCCGTCTTCGAATCTGCGCCAGCCTGAGCAATCGCGGGTTTTCGCCCCGTGTTTGCGACGTTTGCGCACATTCAGGGACAAACCGCTCTAGGCCATGCTGTCCAGGCAGGCTATCGTGATGGTTCTGACTGAGGAACTTCGATGACCGTTGCCATTTCTTCGCGCACACCCCAGCAAGCCCTGGCCGCCGTGCTTGATCGCTATACCCCGCAAAAACTGCTATTGATCGGTGCCAGCGGCTTTCCCGCGCTCGAAGCATTCCAGCAGGCCCATCCCGACACCGAAGTGGTCCATGCCGGCCCCGGCGCGCTGCCGGCAGACGTGGCGGCGCGGCGTTTTGACCTGGCCCTGGCACTCGATTGCCTGGAGCATTTGCCCAAGCGCGAGGGTCTGAACCTGTTGGGTGGCATCCGCAATCTCAATGCCAGCCGCATCGCCGTGCTGGCAGACCTCAACGCCTGCGGCTGGCAAGAGACGGACTTTTTTTCCCTGGCCCTGCAAGCCAGCGAGCGATTCCAGCGCGAAGATCAGGTGCTGACCCTGTTCACCTACGATCTGCTTGAATACAAACAAGTCCCCGACTGGCTCAACTCGCGCTTTTGGGCCAACCCGGAAAATTTTGGAAAATATTGGTGGTAACCGTGAACACAAGCTCGCACACACCCATTTGCCCCTGTGGCAGTGGCAACTCACTGGACGCCTGCTGCGGCCACTACCACGATGGTCATCCGGCGCCCTGCGCCGAAGCCTTGATGCGCTCGCGCTACAGCGCCTATGTGCTGGGCCTGGTGGATTATCTGGTCGCCACCACCCTGCCCGCCCAGCAGCCAGGCCTCGATCGCCAGTCGATCAGCGAGTGGAGCGCCAACAGCACCTGGTTGGGGCTGGAAGTGGAAAGCAGCGAAGTGCTCGGTGGTCAACCGGAGCACGCCTTTGTCACGTTCACGGCACGCTGGCACGACGGCCAGGGCGAGCATAGCCACCGTGAACAGTCCTCGTTCGTGCAGAACGACGGGCGCTGGTATTTCATCGACCCGACCGTCCCGGTCAAGGCGGGCCGCAACGACAGCTGTCCGTGCGGCAGCGGGCATAAATTCAAGAAGTGCTGTGCCGGCTACTTCAGTCACTGATTTTCGTAAACGTCCGACGCTCTTCCATCGACCCAGAGGGCTAGACTGTGGGTAAACCAGAGGCTCGGACATGACCCCTACATCACTTTTGCTACGCATCACCTGCCTGCTGCTGTTCGTCGGGCTCGGCGGTTGCGCGTCCTGGCGAAGTGACGATGCGCCTGAACCGCAGGTGCATCTGGTCAAGGTCGAGGTGGTGCGGGCCCGGCTACTGGAACAGAAGTTCATGCTGCACTTTCGCGTCGATAACCCCGGCGACAGCGACCTGACCGTTCGCGGCCTGACCTACCGCATCCATCTGGGCGACCTGTTGCTGACCGAAGGTGAGCATGAACACTGGTTCACCGTTCGCCCCCGGCACAGCGCCTACTTCAAGGTGCCGATCCGCACCAACCTGTGGCCGCAGGTGCGGCACGTGGTGAAGTTGCTGGAGAAACCCCGGGAACAGATCCCCTATCGTCTGGAAGGTGAGCTGGAAACCGGATTATTCATCGCTCACTACGTGCACCTGGAACGCAATGGCGTGATAATCGCCGCCGATTTTATTGCGGAGTAACCCCGATGACCCAACAACCCCACGTCCACGGCCCTGATTGCAACCACGATCACGACCATCATCACGAGCATGACCACGGCCACGTCCACGGCCCGAACTGCGGCCACGCACACCAGGAACCCGTGCGCAACGCCCTGAAGGATGTCGGCCGCAACGACCCTTGCCCGTGCGGCAATGGCAAGAAATTCAAGAAGTGCCACGGGGCTTGAGGGTCCGGGCGAAGATTATCTTCGCCTGTTGAGTCGTCATCGTCGGATCGCAGCACGGAGCAAGCTCGCTCCCACAGTGATGCCATTGACCAATCGATGGTGTGAGAGCTGGAAGCTTTTTGTGGCGAGGGGATGACGGTGCTCGGTTGCGCTGTAGGAGCTGTCGAGTGCAACGAGGCTGCGATCTTGTCCCCAGACAATTGAGTCGCAAGCGAAAGATCAAGATCAAGATCAAGAGATCGCAGCCTTCGGCAGCTCCTACAGCTGTTTATGTATCAGCCCGCCTCCAGAATCTGCTTCACAGCGACCACCGTCGCATACTCGCCATGCAAGTTGCCCAGGGACATGGCATGTACGTCGGCCGCCGAACGGGCGTTACCGAAGTAATCGCTCTTGTCGAAGGTGAAGCAGGCATCCTCGACCACCCACGTGTCGAATCCCAGGTTGCCGGCCGTACGGGCCGTAGACTCTACCGAGTTGTGCGTCGCCACGCCGACGATCACCAGTTGCCCGATGCCCGCCCTGCGCAGGTCTTCCTCCAGGTGCGTGCCACTGAACGCATCCGGCACCTGTTTTTGCACCAGCCATTCCCCCGCCAGCGGCTCGAACCGTGGCTGGACCTCCACACCCGACTGCCCTGGCCAGAACACTGAGTCCGGCGAGCGGGACAAGTGATGGACGTGAATCACCGGTCGCGCCGTGTGTCGCCATAACGCCAGTAGCTCCAGCATGCACAGCTCTGCCTCAGGGTTGTTACGAGGGCCGAGCCTGGGGTGAAGGATGCCTTTTTGTTGATCGATGAGGATCAGCGCTGCCTGGTTCTGTAGCTCCATGCCGGTTTTCTCTTCTCGGTCATTGAATTTTCCACACTTGAGCATCACCTCTTCCTACAGGCAAGCCTTCGAGCAAAAGCGATGACCCCGGCCCCGGGGTTTCATCGCCAAACCAACAAATAACCCTCGCCCCCGCTTGCGCGGCCCCCTCCTGCTCACTAACGTAGCGCCTTTATTGGTGCCCCCCCTCCCGCAGGAGCTTTGCCATGGCCTCGCCAGCCTCTATTTCCCTTATCCCCCGACTCGGCGTTGCCGCCGCAGTGGCCAGTGTGCTCGGTTTGAGCGGATGCCAGACCTGGAATGCCCAGGACACCGTGCCACCGACTTCCGGCGTGCAACCGCTCAAGGGGCTGGCGCAGAACGTCTCGGTCCGGCGCAATGCCACGGGCATGCCGCTGATCGAAAGCAACAGCTTCCATGACGCCCTGTTCACCCTCGGCTACGTCCACGCCAGCGATCGCATCACCCAGATGGTCACCCTGCGCCTGCTGGCCCAGGGGCGGCTGGCAGAGATGTCTGGTGCCGAACGTCTGGACATCGACCGCTACATGCGCGCCGTCAACCTGAGGAAAAACGCCGACGAGCTGTACAAGGCGTCTTCGCCACGGCTCAAGCGCTTCTTCGAGGTCTATGCCCGCGGCGTCAACGCCTACCTGTTCCGCTACCGCGACAAGTTGCCGTCGGACCTGGCCGCCACCGGCTACAAACCCGAATACTGGAAACCGGAAGACTCGGCGCTGATGTTCTGCCTGCTGAATTTCAGCCAGTCGGCCAACCTGCCGGAAGAAATCGCCAGCCTGGTACTGGCCCAGACCGTCACCAACGACAAGCTCGCCTGGCTGAGCCCCTCCTACCCGGACGAACCTCTGCCCGTGGCCGAGGCCGACAAACTCCAGGGCTTGCGGCTCAACGGCCAGATTCCGGGCTTGAACGAGATCGGCAAGGCCACCCGCCAGTTGGCCGAGCTGAACCTTTTGAGCGCTGCGTCTTCGAGCAACTGGGCCATCGCGCCGCCACGCAGCCGCAGCGGCAAAAGCCTGCTGGCCAGCGACAGCCATGGGCCGCTGGGCATGCCGGGGCTGTGGAGCCCCGTACAGATCCGCGCACCCAAGTACCAGGCGGCCGGGGTTTCCGTGGCGGGGATCCCGATGATCCTGGCCGGGTTCAACGGTAAAGTGGCCTGGAGCATGACCAGCGTCCTGGGGGACAACCAAGACCTGTTCCTGGAAAAAATCCGACGCCAGGGCAACGGCCTGTCCTACGAGGTCAACGGCAGATGGCAGCCAGCGATCGTGCGCAACGAAACCTATTTCATCAAAGGCCAGCGGCCGATTCGTGAAGCGGTGTTCGAGACCCGTCACGGCCCGTTGCTCAACAGCGCCCAGGGCCCGGCCATGGCCAACGGCTTTGGCCTGGCCTTGCAGACGCCGAGCCTGGGCGACGACAAGACCCTGGATGCCTTCTTCGACCTGTCTCGGGCGCAGAACGTCGAGAAAGCCTCTGACGCCAGCCGGGAAATCCGCGCCATTGCCGTGAACCTGGTATTTGCCGATGCCAGCCATATCGGCTGGCAAGTCACCGGTCGCTATCCAAACCGCCGTGAAGGCGAAGGCTTGTTGCCGTCGCCGGGCTGGGACGGTCGCTACGATTGGGACGGTTACGCCGACCCCATGCTGCACCCCTACGATCAGGACCCAGCCCAGGGCTGGCTCGGCACATCCAACCAACGGGTCATTCCCCACGGCTACGGCATGCAGCTGTCCAATTCCTGGGCTTCGCCAGAGCGTGGCGAACGCATGGCCGAACTGGCCGGCACGGGCAAGCACGACACCCGCAGCCTGATCGCCATGCAGTACGACCAGGGCACGACGTTCGCGGCCAAGCTCAAGAAAGTTTTCGAAGCCCCGGGCATGGCCCAGCCGCTCAAACAGGCGATCGAAGACCTGCCGGTGACTGACCGGGCCAAGGCTCGCGAAGCCTACACCCGCCTGATGGCATTCGATGGTCGGCTCAGCCCGACCTCCACCGACGCCGCGATCTATGAGCTGTTCCTGCAGGAAAGCATGAAGCAGATTTTCCTCGACGAGCTAGGCCCGGACAGCAGCCCGGCGTGGAAGGCGCTGGTCGCCAATGGCCAATTGTCCTACTCGGCCCAGGCCGATCATCTGTTGGGGCGTGAAGACAGCCCGTTCTGGGACGATGTGCGCACGCCCCAGAAAGAAGACAAGGCCGTCATCCTCGCCCGCAGCCTGGCCGCCGCCATCAGCGTCGGCGACAGCCAGTTGGGCGGTGACCACAAGGCTTGGCAGTGGGGTCAGTTGCATCGCTACGCGTGGAAGAACAGCAACGGCCAGATCGTACGCGGCCCGCTGCCGGCCGGGGGCGACGCCACCACGCTCAACACCGCAGCATTCGCTGGCGGGCTGGATTTCAACACCACCCTGGCGCCCGCCATGCGCTTTATCGTCGACTTCGGCCAGCCTGAACCGTTGATGATCCAGGACGGTGCCGGACAGTCCGGCAACCCGGTCAGCCCGAACTATGCCAATGGCATCGATCCGTGGATCAAGGGGCAGTACCAGAGCCTGCCGTTGCAACCGCCGAATTTCGATCGGGCGTATGGCAAGAGGCGGTTGACGCTGGTGCCTGGCAAATAACTGCAAGCTGCTCATTGCCCTGTAGGAGCTGCCGAAGGCTGCGATCTTTTGATCTTTTGATCTTTTGATCTTTTGATCTTTTGATCTTTTGATCTTTTGATCTTTTGATCTTTTGATCTTTCGCTTGAGATTCAAGCGTCAGGGGAAAGATCGCAGCCTCGTTGCACTCGTCAGCTCCTACGGCTCCTACGGCTCCTACAGTTCCTACAGCGCCTACAGGCCGGCGGGGCGACGTTTTGCTAGATTTCTCGCCACATCTGTCCATCCCGTCACCCGATCCTGCCCCCCGAAAATCCGATAGAACTTCTCCCCTCACCCTCGCCTCTACCTGACAAGCCCATCGCTCCGGTGACTGCATGGATCTTGTCATTGCCCGCCCCGAAGGCTTGTACTGCCCGCCCGGGGATTTCTACATCGACCCGTGGCGTGCAGTAGAACGTTCGGTCATCACCCATGCCCACGGCGACCATGCCCGCAGCGGCAACCAACACTACCTGGCAGCGGCCCCCGGCGAAGGCATTCTGCGCTCACGCCTGGGCCAGGACATCAACCTGCAAACCCTGTCCTACGGCGAACGCCTGTCGCACCATGGCGTAACCTTGAGCTTTCACCCCGCCGGCCATGTGCTGGGCTCGGCCCAGGTGCGGCTGGAATACCAGGGTGAGGTCTGGGTGGCGTCGGGGGATTACAAAGTCGAGCCTGACGGCACCTGCACCCCGTTCGAGCCGGTGAAATGCCATACCTTCATCACCGAATCGACCTTCGGCCTGCCCATCTACCGCTGGCAGCCCCAGGCGCAGGTCTTCGACGAGATCAACCAGTGGTGGCGCGCAAACATCGCCGCCGGCCGAGCCAGCGTGTTGTTCTGCTATTCCTTCGGCAAGGCCCAGCGGATTCTTCACGGCATCGATGAAAGCCTCGGCCCGATCCTGGCCCACGGTGCGGTGGAGCCGCTGAACCGGGTCTATCGTGAGGCCGGCGTTCACCTGCCGCCGACAATTTATGCCAGCGACATCAACAAGAACGACCCGATCATGGGCCAGGCGCTGGTGATCGCCCCGCCCTCTGCCGGGGGCAGCAGTTGGATGCGTCGCTTCGGCGACTACAGCGACGCCTTCGCCAGCGGCTGGATGCGCCTGCGCGGTACGCGGCGGCGGCGCGGCGTGGACCGGGGCTTTGTGCTGTCCGACCACGCCGATTGGCCAGGCCTGCTCTGGGCCATCGAACAGACCGGCGCCGAGCGGGTGATGGTCACCCACGGTTCGGTAAGCGTGCTGGTGCGCCACCTCTGCGAGCAAGGCCTCGATGCCCAAGGGTTCAGCACCGAATACGGCGACAACGAAGAAGACCTCGCCACGGCCACCGACAGCGGTGAGGAGGCGCCATGAAAGCCTTCGCCGAGCTGTACGCCGAACTGGACGCCACCACCTCCAGCAATGCCAAGCTTGCCGCCATGCAGGCTTATTTCACCAAGGCCCCGCCCCAGGACGCGGCATGGGCCGTGTATTTCCTGTCCGGCGGGCGTCCACGGCAACTGGTGCCGGTAAAAATCCTGCGGGAGTTGGCCGTGCAGGTGTCCGGGCTGTCTGCGTGGCTGTTCGAAGAGAGCTACCAGGCCGTGGGCGATTTGGCCGAAACCATCTCGTTGGTGCTGCCGGAGTCGCCCCACCGCTCCGACGAGGGCCTGGCGCTGTGGATCGAGGAAAAATTGCTGCCATTGCGTGGCGAATCGCCCGAGGTGCTGGCGCTGCGATTACCAACGCTGTGGGCACAACTGGACCGGCCGAGCCTGATGCTGTGCATCAAGCTCATCACCGGCAGCTTTCGCGTCGGCGTGTCCAAACTGCTGGTAACCCGGGCCCTGGCCGGCATGGCCAACCTGGACAGCAAGCGGGTGGCCCAGCGCCTGGTGGGCTACACCGACCTGTCCCATCGTCCGACGGCTGCCAGTTACCTCAAGCTGATCGCGGCCGAAACCGACGATGAACATGCCCAGCGCGGCGGCCAGCCTTATCCGTTTTTCCTGGCCCATGCCTTGTCTGCCCCGGTGGAGCAATTCGACGCCCTGCTGGGGCCGGCCAGCGACTGGCAGGTGGAATGGAAATGGGACGGCATCCGTTCCCAGGTGATCAAGCGCGATGGCCATTTATGGGTCTGGTCCCGAGGCGAAGAACTGGTCACTGAGCGCTTCCCCGAACTGCACGCCCTGGCGCAGGTATTGCCTGACGGTACCGTGATCGATGGCGAAATCGTAGTGTGGAAAACCGCCCGGCCGGTGACCGATGATGCCTTCGACCCGGACACGCCGCTGCAACCAGCGGTGCAACCCTTCGCGCTGTTGCAGCAGCGCATCGGTCGCAAGACCCTGGGCAAGAAAATCCTCGATGATGCCCCGGTGGTGGTGATGGCCTATGACCTGTTGGAATGGCAAGGCGAGGACTGGCGCAGCCGCCCTCAGGCCGAACGCCGCGAACGGCTGGAGGCGCTGATAGCCCGAGTTCACAGCCCGGTGCTGTTGCCGTCGCCGACAATTACCGGCCAGGACTGGTTCGACCTCGCCCGGCAACGCGAAGACTCTCGTCGCCTCGGTGTCGAAGGCATGATGCTCAAGGCCCGCAATGCGCTGTACGGCGTCGGTCGCACCAAGGACATGGGCGTGTGGTGGAAATGGAAGATCGACCCCTTCAGCGTCGACGCGGTGCTGATCTATGCCCAGCGCGGCCACGGCCGGCGCGCCAGCCTGTACAGCGACTACACCTTCGCTGTGTGGGACAACCCGCCGGACAGTCGCGAGCGCACACTGGTGCCGTTTGCCAAGGCTTATTCAGGGTTGACCGATGCTGAGATGCGCCAGGTCGACAGCATCGTGCGCAAGACCACCGTGGAGAAGTTCGGCCCGGTGAGCAGCGTCACGCCCACCCTGGTGTTCGAACTGGGGTTCGAAGGCATCGCCCTGTCCAATCGCCACAAGAGCGGGATCGCCGTACGCTTTCCACGGATGTTGCGCTGGCGCCAGGACAAGCACGTCGACGAGGCCGACACACTGGCGACGCTGCAGGATCTGCTGAAATAACTTGCTCCCGCCGGGCGCGTTGCAGGAGCTGTGTAGGAGCTGTGTAGCTGTCGAGCGAAGCGAGGCTGCGATCTTTCCAAGGCGATTAAATCGAGAGCAAAAGATCAAGATCAAAGGATCGCAACCTTCGGCAGCTCCTACAGAGCCCAACAGGAGTTCGCTCCATCCTGGTGCAACTTTTGATGTACGCTCATCCCCGCGCACCATCGCATTCCGTTACCTGCCGCCGAAGCTTTTAAAACACTTGTTCGGCACTCTGGTTCGGAAATTGCTACCTTTATGCCGTCAGACCGTTCTCACCTTCACCGGTAACAATACTTACGCGCCATACGCGCTCATATTGGTTTTAGGGATTGAATAATGAAAAAAGCACTGCTGACCCTTTCTGCACTGGCGTTGTGCATGGCTGCTGGCGTCGCCACGGCCAAGGAATACAAGGAACTGCGTTTTGGTGTCGACCCGTCCTACGCCCCGTTTGAATCCAAGGCCGCCGATGGCAGCCTGGTCGGTTTCGACATCGACCTGGGCAATGCGATCTGCGCGGAACTGAAAGTTAAATGCAGGTGGGTCGAAAGCGATTTCGACGGCATGATCCCGGGCCTCAAGGCTAATAAGTTCGACGGCGTGATCTCCTCCATGACCGTGACCCCGGCCCGCGAAAAAGCCATCGACTTCTCCAGCGAGCTGTTCTCCGGCCCAACGGCCTATGTCTTCAAGAAGGGCTCGGGCCTGAGCGAAGACGTTGCTTCGCTCAAAGGCAAGACCGTCGGCTACGAGCAAGGCACCATCCAGGAAGCCTACGCCAAGGCCGTGCTGGACAAGGCCGGCGTCAAGACCCAGGCCTACCAGAACCAGGACCAGGTTTATGCCGACCTGACCTCCGGCCGCCTCGATGCCGCGATCCAGGACATGCTCCAGGCAGAGCTGGGCTTCCTGAAGTCGCCAAAAGGCGAAGGCTACGAAGTCAGCAAACCGGTGGACAGCGAACTGCTGCCATCCAAGACTGCGATCGGTATCAAGAAAGGTAACAAAGAGCTGAAGGCACTTTTGGATAAAGGTATCAAAGCGTTACACGACGACGGCAAGTACGCCGAAATCCAGAAAAAACACTTTGGCGATCTGAATCTGTACAGCGGCAAATAATGCGCGGCGCCCATCCGGTCTCGGATGGGCGCTTTTTTTCTGCCAAAGGCCTCTTTCATGTTCGAACAACTCCTACAAAATCTGGGGCTCTCCGCCTTCAGCCTGCAGGGCTTTGGCCCGCTGCTGATGCAAGGCACCTGGATGACCATCAAGCTGTCGGCCCTGTCCCTGTTGTTGAGCGTCTTGCTCGGCCTGTTGGGCGCCAGCGCCAAGCTGTCCAGCGTCAAGCTGCTACGAATCCCTGCCCAGCTCTACACCACGCTGATCCGCGGCGTGCCCGACCTGGTGCTGATGCTGCTGATCTTCTACAGCCTGCAAACCTGGCTGACCTCGTTTACCGACTTCATGGAATGGGAATACATCGAGATCAACCCATTCGGCGCCGGGGTGATCACCCTGGGCTTCATCTATGGCGCGTACTTCACCGAAACCTTTCGCGGCGCGATCCTCGCGGTTCCCCGGGGCCAGGTCGAAGCCGCCACGGCCTATGGCCTCAAGCGTGGCCAGCGCTTCCGCTTCGTGGTGTTTCCACAAATGATGCGCTTTGCCCTGCCGGGTATCGGCAACAACTGGATGGTGATGCTCAAGGCCACCGCGCTGGTGTCGATCATCGGCCTGGCCGACCTGGTCAAGGCAGCCCAGGATGCGGGCAAGAGCACCTACCAGCTGTTTTACTTCCTGGTGCTGGCGGCATTGATCTATCTGCTGATCACCAGCGCCTCCAATATCATCCTGCGCTGGCTTGAACGCCGGTACGCCGCCGGAGCACGGGAGGCGGTGCGATGATCGAACTTCTGCAAGAATACTGGCGACCGTTCCTCTACAGCGATGGCGTCAACGTCACGGGCCTGGCCATGACCCTGTGGCTGCTCAGCGCCTCGCTGCTGATCGGCTTTGTGGTATCCATTCCGCTGTCCATCGCCCGGGTGTCGCCCAAGGTCTACGTCCGCTGGCCGGTGCAGTTCTACACCTACCTGTTCCGTGGCACGCCGCTCTATATCCAGTTGCTGATCTGCTACACCGGCATCTACAGCATCGAGGCGGTGCGCGCCCAACCCATACTCGACAGTTTCTTTCGCGACGCGATGAACTGCACGATCCTGGCCTTCGCCTTGAACACCTGCGCCTACACCACGGAAATTTTCGCCGGGGCGATTCGCAGCATGAACCATGGCGAAGTCGAAGCGGCCAAGGCCTACGGCTTGACCGGTTGGAAGCTGTACACCTACGTGATCATGCCCTCGGCGCTGCGACGCTCGCTGCCGTATTACAGCAACGAAGTCATCTTGATGCTGCACTCGACGACCGTGGCGTTCACCGCTACCGTTCCAGACGTGCTGAAAGTCGCCCGGGACGCCAACTCGGCGACGTTCCTGACGTTTCAGTCGTTCGGGATCGCCGCACTGATCTACCTGACCGTCACCTTTGCACTGGTGGGCCTCTTCCGCCTCGCCGAACGCCGCTGGCTGGCCTTTCTCGGGCCGACCCACTAGGGCTTTTGTTCCAGGACACACACGCAAATGCGCCACCAGATCCATGACCTGCGGTCCCCGGTACCGGGGACCGCACGCAAGATTCACAGCTTCCACTTCGGCCCGGAAAACGCCGTTGGCAAAATCTATATCCAGTCGTCCCTGCACGCCGATGAACTGCCCGGCATGCTGGTCGCCTGGCACCTCAAGCAGCGCCTGGCCGAACTCGAAGCGTCGGGCCGCCTGCGGCACGAGATCGTACTGGTGCCCGTCGCCAATCCTATCGGCCTCGAACAAGTGCTGATGGACGTGCCCCTGGGTCGCTACGAAACCGAGAGCGGGCAGAACTTCAACCGCCGCTTCCTCGACCTGAGCGAAGAGATCGGCAACGAAATCCAGGACCTGCTCACCGACGATCCGCAGCACAACCTGATGCTGATCCGCACCAGCCTGCGCGACGCCCTTGCCCGGCAGACCCCAGGCACGCAATTGCAATCCCTGCGCCTGGCCCTGCAACGGCTGGCCTGCGACGCCGACATGGTGCTGGACCTGCATTGCGACTTCGAAGCCGTCGCCCACCTCTACACCACACCCGAAGCCTGGCCGCAGGTCGAACCGCTGGCACGCTACATCGGTGCCGGAGCCAGCCTGCTGGCGACCGATTCGGGCGGCCAGTCGTTCGACGAATGCTTCACCCTGCTCTGGTGGCAACTCAAGGAACGCTTCGGCGACCGCTTCGAGATTCCCCTGGGCAGCTTTTCGGTCACCGTGGAATTGCGTGGCCAGGGTGACGTCAACCACGGGCTGGCGAGCCTCGACTGCCAAGCCTTGATCAACTACCTGATCCGCTTCGGCGCCATCGACGGCGAACCGATGCCAATGCCCAAGCTGCCCTACCCGGCCACGCCACTGGCCGCTGTCGAGCCGGTGACCACGCCCGTGGGTGGGCTGCTGGTCTTCAGCGCCCTGCCCGGCGAATACCTGGAGGCGGGGCAACTGATCGCAGAAGTCATCGACCCGGTCAACGACACCGTCACCCCTGTTCATTGCCGTAACGCCGGGCTGCTATACGCCCGTTCGCTGCGCCGCATGGCCACGGCCGGCATGGTGATCGCCCATGTCGCCGGCACCGAAGCCTATCGCAGCGGCTACCTACTTTCGCCTTGAGGATGCAAGCTCCATGTACAAACTGACCATCGAAGGCCTGCACAAAAGCTATGGCGAACATAAAGTACTCAGGGGCGTTTCGCTCAAGGCCAAGACCGGCGACGTCATCAGCCTCATCGGCGCCAGCGGCTCAGGCAAAAGTACCTTTTTGCGCTGCATCAACTTCCTGGAACAACCCAACGACGGCGCCATGAGCCTGGACGGCCAGCCGATCCAGATGATCAAGGACCACCACGGCATGCACGTGGCCGATGCCGACGAACTGCAACGCATCCGCACGCGCCTGGCCATGGTGTTCCAGCATTTCAACCTGTGGAGCCACATGACCGTGCTGGAAAACATCACCATGGCGCCGCGCCGGGTGCTGGGGGTCAGCAAGCAGGAAGCCGACGACCGCGCCCGTCGCTATCTCGACAAGGTCGGCCTGCCGGCACGGGTCGCCGAGCAATACCCGGCGTTTCTCTCCGGCGGCCAGCAACAACGCGTGGCCATTGCCCGCGCCCTGGCGATGGAGCCGGAGGTGATGCTGTTCGACGAACCCACCTCGGCCCTGGACCCGGAGCTGGTGGGCGAAGTGCTGAAGGTGATACAGGGGCTGGCCGAGGAAGGCCGGACCATGATCATGGTGACCCACGAAATGAGCTTCGCTCGCAAAGTCTCGAACCAGGTATTGTTCCTGCACCAGGGCTTGGTGGAAGAAGAAGGCAGGCCGGAAGACGTGCTGGGCAATCCTACGAGTGAACGGCTCAAGCAGTTTCTCAGCGGCAACCTGAAATAAGCCCGGCATACCTGACAGCCTGCTTTTTGTAGCGAGGGAACAAGTTCGCGCAGGGGTACGTTGTAGCTGTGTAGGAGCTGTCGAGTGCAACGAGGCTGCGATCTTTCCCCAGACACTTGAATCTCAAGCGAAAGATCAAGATCAAGATCAAGATCAAGATCAAGATCAAGATCAAGATCAAGATCAAGATCAAGATCAAGATCAAGATCAAGATCAAGATCAAGAGATCGCAGCCTTCGGCAGCTCCTACGACCCGCGAGAGCATGCGCCCTCGCCGCGATGTTGTTCATTAAACCTTTCATCTCTCGCCGTGGTCACTGAAAGAAGACGTTCAGGGCGCACGCGACAGGCATGGCGACATCCAACAATTTCGCGAAACAGTGGTTCGATGCCCGCGGCTGGAAGCCGTTCGCCTTTCAGAAGCAAGTATGGGCCGCGGTCAAGCGAGGGGAGTCCGGGCTGTTGCATGCCAGTACCGGTGCCGGCAAGACCTACGCCGTCTGGTTTGCCGCCCTCAACCGTTTCGCCCGGCCAGCACCGGCGCCGGATAAACCGCGCAAACGCAAGCCGTCGGCCGAACCGCTGACCGTCCTGTGGATCACGCCGATGCGCGCACTGGCTGCAGACACCGGCAAAGCCCTCGAAGCGCCCCTGACAGACCTGCACCTGCCGTGGAGCGTCGGCCTGCGCACCGGCGATACCAGCGCCAGCGAACGCGCCCGCCAGGGCCGACGCCTGCCTACTGCGCTGATCACCACCCCCGAAAGCCTGACCCTGATCCTCGCCCGGGCCGATGCGCACACCGCCGTCTCGACCCTGCGCATGGTCGTGGTGGATGAATGGCACGAGTTACTCGGCAACAAACGTGGCGTGCAATTGCAACTGGCCCTGGCGCGCTTGCGGCACTGGCATCCCGACCTCATCGTCTGGGGCGTGTCCGCGACCCTGGGCAACCAGGCCCACGCCGAGCAGGTATTGATCCCGCAAGGCGACGGGATCAGCGTGCAGGGGGCCGATGGCAAGGCACTGCGGGTCGACACGCTATTACCCCCGGCCCTTGAACGTTTCCCATGGGCCGGGCACATCGGCCTGAAGATGTTGCCCCAGGTCGTTGCCGAAATCGACGCCAGCAGCAGTTGCCTGGTGTTCACCAATACCCGGGCACAATCGGAAATCTGGTATCAGGCGCTTCTTGAGGCAAGGCCCGATTGGGCCGGGCTGATCGCCCTGCACCATAGCTCGCTCTCGCGTGACACCCGGGATTGGGTGGAACAGGCATTGAAGAACGGCCAGCTCAAAGCGGTGGTCTGCACGTCCAGCCTGGACCTGGGGGTGGATTTCCTGCCGGTGGAGCGAGTGCTGCAGATCGGCTCGGCCAAGGGCGTAGCACGGCTGATGCAACGCGCCGGGCGCTCCGGCCACGCACCGGGCCGGGCCTCGCGGGTGACGCTGGTGCCGACCCACAGCCTGGAGTTGGTCGAGGCTGCCGCCGCGCAGGACGCCGTGGCCCAACGGCGCATCGAACCGCGCGAATCGCCCCACAAGCCGCTGGATGTCCTGGTGCAGCACTTGGTGAGCATGGCCCTGGGTGGCGGCTTCGTTCCCGAGCAACTGTTCGAGCAAGTGCGCAGTGCCTGGGCCTACCGCGACCTCAACCCGGCCGAATGGGCCTGGGCCCTGGCTTTTGTGCGCCATGGCGGCCTGTCATTGACCGCCTACCCCGATTACCGACGCGTCGAACCGGACGAACACGGGATCTGGCGAGTGCCTGACGCACGCTTGGCCCGGCGTCACCGCATGAGCATCGGCACCATCGTCAGCGATGCCAGCCTGCAATTGAAGTTCTGGAGCAAGGGCGGCGGCGGCAAGACCCTGGGCAGCGTAGAGGAAGGCTTCATCGCCCGCCTGCGTCCCGGTGACGGTTTCCTGTTCGCCGGGCGGTTGCTGGAATTGGTCCGGGTCGAAGACATGACCGCCTACGTGCGACGCAGCCAGGCCAAGAAGGCCGCTGTGCCGCGCTGGAACGGCGGACGCATGCCGCTCTCCAGCGAACTGGCCGCCGCCGTCGTGGCCCGTTTGAGCGAAGCCGCCGCGGGCCACTTCGAGGGCCCGGAGATGCACGCTGTCCACCCCCTGCTGTCTACCCAACAACGCTGGTCCGGTTTGCCCACGCAAAACACATTGCTGGCCGAAGCCCTCAAGTCCCGGGAAGGTTGGCACCTATTCCTCTACCCGTTTGCCGGACGCCAGGTTCATCTGGGCCTGGCCAGCCTGCTGGCTTGGCGTGTCAGCCGGCAACAGCCGCTGACGTTTTCCATTGCGGTCAACGACTACGGCCTGGAACTGCTCAGTGCCACGGCAGTGGACTGGTCGCAATACCTGACCCCGGGCCTGCTGAGCGTCGATCACCTGCTGACCGACGTGCTCGCGAGCCTGAACGCCGGGGAATTGGCCCTCAGGCGCTTTCGCGAAATCGCCCGGATCGCCGGGCTGGTCTTCGCCGGCTATCCCGGTGCGCCGAAAAGCACCCGGCAAGTACAGGCGTCCAGCGGGTTGTTCTTCCAGGTGTTCAAGCAATACGACGCCGACAATCTCTTGCTGGCCCAGGCCGGGGAGGAAGTCTTGCGTGAAGAATTGGATATCCGTCGACTGGAGCAGACCTTGCAACGTCTCAATACCCTGAAACTGGACCTGCACATGATCAAGCGCCCCACCCCGCTCGGGTTTCCGCTGCTGGTGGAGCGGTTCCGGGAAAGCATGAGCTCGGAAAAGCTCGCCGACCGCATCCGACGGATGGTCAGCGAACTGGAAAAAACTGCCGATCGCGGTGACGCCTGATGCCAGCGCCTTATCCCGTCAGCCTGGCCGGCGAAGAACTCTGGTTGCTCCCGGAAAAAGCCTTGTACTGGCCCGCCCAGGAAACCCTGATGGTGGCCGATGTTCATTTCGGCAAGGCCGCCGCCTACCGCAGCCTCGGGCAACCGGTGCCCCACGGCACCACCGCCAGCAACATCGCCGTACTGGATGCATTATTGGAAAGCCTGCCGTGCCGACAGTTGATTTTTCTCGGGGATTTTCTCCACGGCCCCGGTTCTCATGCGCCCGGCACCTTGCGGGCACTTTCCGATTGGCGTGAGCGACATTCGCTCCTGGCCATGACGCTGATTCGTGGCAACCACGACAAACGCGCCGGTGACCCACCGCCAGCGCTGAACATTCGCGTCGTACCGGAGCCGTTGCTTCTGGGCCCTTTCGCCGTGCAACACGAGCCTGCCCCACATCCCAGCCGCCATGTGTTGGCCGGTCACGTGCACCCGGTCTATCACCTGAGCGGCAAGGGCCGGCAACACCTGCGCCTGGCTTGCTTCCGGCTGGGCAGTGACATCAGCCTGCTACCGGCCTTCGGTGCGTTCACGGGCGGCTACCGGGTCGGGCAGGACAACGATTGCAAAATTTTTGTCATCGGCGATAACGAAGTATGGCCCGTCAGTTGAAGCACGCTGTGCTATCGCAGGCGGGCCATCGTCTCGTCAGGCAACAGGCGCAGGAGGCGGCTCGTCCGGCAGGGTGGGTTCGCCGGGTTCGGTGGGTTGTTCGTTGGGGGTATCGGGATCGGGCTGGCCAGGGATGCCGCCCGCCGCTTCGACAGGATGGGCCAGCAATGACCAGGCCATGACGCCGATCTGATTGGGCTCAAGCCTTGCCAGTTCGGCACTGATTCGCGGATCGATCTTCATAGAGCACTCCTGGGCGAAGCCCGTTGCGCTGACGCAAAAACGGGCAGTACACGCAATAGAGTGTCTGCCCGCCCAGGAATTCCAACTGTTCGTCAGAATCAGGTGCGCGGTAGCGTTACACCGCGCTGGCCCTGGTACTTGCCGCCACGATCCTTGTAGGAAACTTCGCACTCTTCATCGGATTCCAGGAACAGCATCTGCGCCACACCCTCGTTGGCGTAGATTTTCGCCGGCAGGGTCGTGGTGTTGGAGAATTCCAGGGTCACGTGGCCTTCCCACTCGGGTTCCAGCGGCGTGACGTTGACGATGATGCCGCAACGGGCGTAGGTGCTCTTGCCCAGGCAGATGGTCAGTACATTGCGCGGAATGCGGAAGTACTCGACAGTGCGGGCCAGGGCGAAGGAGTTCGGCGGGATGATGCAAACGTCGCTCTTGACGTCGACGAAGCTCTTCTCGTCGAAGTTCTTCGGGTCGACGGTGGCCGAATTGATATTGGTGAACACCTTGAATTCGTCGGCGCAGCGCACGTCGTAGCCGTAGCTGGAGACACCGAAGGAGATCAGCCGGTCGGCGCCTTCGCCACGCATCTGGCGTTCGACGAAGGGCTCGATCATGCCGTGCTCTTGCGCCATGCGGCGAATCCACTTGTCCGATTTGATGCTCATGGCGGTTTCCTGAAATAGCGAGGTGGAAAAAATACGTCCGGCATCTTACCGGGGCGCGGGGCCGGGTTCAAAGCGCGGTACGCAAATCTCGCCGATCCGCCTTGATTTCCGGGTCCTGCCGGCCATCGCCCGCGCCGTCAGTCACCAAATAAGAGAAACCTTCGCAAAGACCATTGGCACATTCTGGAAAAAGGGTTAAGGTGGCGCCACTGTGTTGCTTGTGTCACTGAGAATCTCTACACGATATGTTGAATTTCGATCCAACCATCTACAAGAATTTTTCCTGCTCTTTGCACTCAGTCTCGGCCAGGGTTCTTCCTGAGTCGCAGTTATCTTTGTTCAAGGAGTTACACCATGTCTAATCGCCAAACCGGTACCGTTAAGTGGTTCAACGATGAAAAAGGCTTCGGCTTCATCACCCCACAATCCGGTGACGACCTGTTCGTTCACTTCAAAGCTATCCAATCCGACGGCTTCAAAAGCCTGAAAGAAGGCCAACAGGTTTCTTTCATCGCTACCCGCGGTCAGAAAGGCATGCAAGCTGAAGAAGTTCAAGTTATCTAACTTGTCCTTGCTTTAGTAAAAAGCCCCGCCCTCAAAAGCGGGGCTTTTTTGTGTCCGTGTGTTTTACCAGCCCTCAGCCCCGCTTCCGCTCTATATGATTCGCACCCTGAAAATCACATGGAAGAAGCAGGATGCAGTTCATTTCCTGGAAGGCGCTCCACGCAGCACTACTCGTTTTTGCCCCTCCCCTCAATGCAGAATCACGACCTGATCACCCTTCGGTCATAACAGCGATGAATCCTCGCGCCACGTACCTGGCGAAAGGTCCAGAGGTTAACGGCCACTCCGCAATACAGTTAAGAGCCGCAGCACGCCTGACCCTCTCTACACCTCACTCCTGCGGGAGCAACGAGGTTTACCTCACCCCTGAATCCATAGGGGTGCCAGATGAATCGTTTCGGCGAGCACTTGGCGAAGTTCAGGATCTGATAGACCAGAAAATCCCTCTTCTCTTGACGCTTTCAAACTGCGAACGCAAACGCGCTTTTCTTGAAAAAGTCCGCCCCTGTACCCCCGAAGAATGCGGCGAGTTGACCGCTACGCTGGTCGACGGAAAACTTTTTCTGGACAAGGACTATAAACCAACGGGAAAAAGTCTCGCGGCTTATTACCTGGAAATGCCTATGCCTTACGACAGCAAACGCCAGGCATGGCGGGCGAAAGTTTTTTACGTCAACTCCCGAGCTCTGCGCTACGACTACTTCGTAAATGCGGAAGATTTCGCTTCAAGCCGCCCCGTATTCGAAGCCAAAGCCTATTATCCAAACGGGCAGCTACACCATCTCTACCAAAATGATGGGGATGGCCTACGCCAGGGAGAGTCGCTGACCTACTCCCAAGATGGCGTGATCATCCAGCGACAAAATCACCTGAACAATGAGCTGGACGGTTGGCAAACCACCTATCACGACAACGGCAACATCGCTGAATCCTTCAAGTGGCATCAAGGCACGCTGGAGGACGGTGAGTATCTTGAATATGGCGAAAACCAAAGGGTGATTGGCCGAACCAGCTATAAGGCTGGCGTGTGGGACGGGCCTGCCCTGGCTTACTACCCGAACGGTAAGCTAAGAAGCCGCACATTCTTCGTTCGTGGCAAAGCTCAAGGCTTCAGCCCCATCTATTTTGAAAATGGCGCGCTCCAGCTGTCTCGGAACTTGCTCAACGGTAAGCCTGATGGCTGGGTGGTCGAATACTTTCCCAATGGCAAGACCAAAAGAAAGGAGTCCCATCAGCGCGGGACTCAGCGCAGCTACGCTCTCTGGAACGAGCAGGGTACCCAAACAATCGAATGGCAGTGGGACGAATATAAGCGCGAGCAGGGAGATTTCAAGCAATGGCATGAAAATGGCCAACTCAAGGAGCACAAAATTTACAAAGATGGGCAGCTTCAGAGTCACGTCAAAAACTGGGCGAAAAACGGTCAGCTGCGCTCATCCATTCACTATCGGGATAACAAACGCCACGGCACCAGCCAATACTGGACTGACGATGGAAAGCTAGTGGAAGACTGCAAATACACCGATGGTGTACGCGAGCAGGAATGTCAACGCGGACAAAGACCCAGCCCGACTAACTGAACCGCCCATCATCATTGCTTACCAAAAAGCTCTGTAACCGAATCAGCCGACAGGGCATTTTTGATAACGAGTCCCAGTTTTACCCGCGCACAAAAAACTGTGGGAGTCTTGCTGTCCCTGGAAAGGATGGCTAAATAAACCATCCAAGACAGTTGCCCCCACATTGGTTTTTTGGTTAGCCGGGATTACCAGGTCACGCCAAACCCAGCCGTGTAGCGCGTCTTGCTCAAGTCGCTGTCTTCGGTGCCCTCGATGACATCCTTCTCGGCCTTGAGGTTGAGCGAGGCCCAGTCGGTGACCTTGTAGCGCAGCCCCATTTCGGCGTCATAGGCGTACTCCGCCACGCCGGACAGCGGCTTGCCCACTTCGCCGTTGGTGAAGAACTCGACGCGCTTGCCAATCAGGTAGCGGTTGTAGTCCCACTTCATGGCGACGGAGTAGAAGTTGTCCTTGCCGCCGTCGCGGTATTCATAATCGGTGCGGTTCAACAGCGAACCCAGCGAGAACGCGCCCAGCTCATCATCCCAGAACTGATAACCCGGACCGGTACCGACCACACGCTGGCGCGCCAGATCTTCGACTTTGTCACGCTTGTAATTCAGGCGGCCTTGCCAGAACCATTTGTCCGTCAAGAACCGGTCGAGGGAATATTCCAGGCGCCAGTTATCGGTGGAAACCACGTCATCCTGGAATTCACGGTTGTATTCGCCTTCGGCAGTGTGCCGCCATCTGCCATGACGTGCCGAGGTCTTGAAGTCGACGTCGTAATCGTCGGTGTCTTTTTCCGCACGCTGGTAATCCAGCGCGGCATCGATGTTGCCCTTCCACACCAAGTCCTCGACCACCGGCTTGGGCTTGAGGATCTGCTGGATACTGGCCAGCTCAACGGTCTTGGGCGCATCACCGTTGGCCAAGGTGACCTTGCCATCCTCGGCCGCCTGCAGCGCCTTGGCTTTCTCACCGGTATAGGCGTCCTGCTTGACCAAGAGCTGCTGGTCACTCTCCAGGGTCTTGACCTGCTTCCAGTCGATGGGAATCGCACCGGCGTAGTCGGTCTGGATCAGTAACTTGCCGCCATCGAAAACGGTAATCTTGCCACTGAGTTTGTCCCCATTCTTCAACCAGACTGTGTCGGCAAGCAAGGGCATGGAGGCACTGGCAACAGCCAGGCAAAGCAGGGTTCTAGACAACATAAGCGTATAAAGAGCTCAAGTTCGCGGTGAAAAGGCGGCATTATCCCCCGGGACGACACCTCAGCAAGGACTGACCAACGTATTTGTAATGAGTTCATTTCTCAACCAGCTTTACAGGACTTAACCTACAAACGGCCATACACCCTCTTTATTTCGGACGCCTGAACGTGACTGATGCATCCCTGAATACCGAGAATGCCGCCCAAATCCGCCGTACCACCCTTTACCTGACCCTGGCACAGGTGCCAGCGGGCAAGGTGGTCACCTATGGCCAACTCGCTGAAATGGCCGGCCTGGGCCGTGCCGCACGCTGGGTCGGGCGGACCCTCAGCCAGTTGCCGAACGACACGAAACTGCCCTGGCATCGGGTATTGGGTGCCGGCGGTCGGATCAGCCTGCCCGCGGGCAGCGCCTCAGGGGATGAACAGCGCGCACGCCTGCGCATGGAAGGGATCAGTGTCCTGAACAATCGTGTTGATATTCAGCGCCATGGCTGGCGCCCGGTAGAGCACAGCGGTTAGAGTGCGCGCTTTGTTTTCGCAATTTTTGAGGCAGACTCCAGCCCATGCCCCGTAAAACCTGGCGCGCCGCCCTCGCCGCCTATGCCAGTCCCTCGACGCTCGTGCTGTTGCTGCTTGGCTTCGCCGCCGGCTTGCCGTACATGCTGGTGTTCTCCACGCTTTCGGTCTGGTTGCGCGAAGCCGGTGTGGCCCGCGAAACCATCGGCTACGCGAGCCTGATCGGCCTGGCGTATGCCTTCAAATGGGTCTGGTCGCCGCTGCTCGACCAATGGCGCCTGCCACTGCTGGGTAAGCTCGGGCGTCGACGTTCATGGCTGGTGCTCTCCCAGGGCCTGGTGATCCTCGGCCTGATCGGCATGGGTTTCTGCGACCCACAGAAACACCTGTCATGGTTGATCGCCATCGCCGTCATCGTAGCCTTCGCCTCTGCGACGCAGGACATCGCCGTCGACGCCTATCGCCTGGAAATCGCCGACGACACCCGCCAGGCCGCCCTCGCCGCCAGCTACATGTCCGGCTACCGCATCGCCGCACTGCTGGCTACCGCTGGCGCCCTGTTCTTCGCCGAAGGGTTTGGCTCCACCGGCTTCAGCTACAAACACTCGGCCTGGGCCGGCACTTACCTGCTGTTCGGCGTATTGATGGTCCCGGCGCTACTCACCTCACTGTTCATGCGCGAACCACCGGTGCCGCTGCGCACCCAATTGCAGGCCGGGCGCTACTCGTTCGCCCATCAACTGGCGTCGGTGTTCGTACTGATCGTGCTGCTGGTGTCTGTCCCGGCGATGTTCACCCAGCTCTACAACACCGACTTCGCCAGCGTGTTGTTCGAGGGCGTCAGCCTGCTCGACCTGCTGCTCGAAGACCGCGCGTTCCTGCGGGCCATCCTCTATATCATCCTGACCGCCCTGTGCCTCTCGGCCGTGGGTCGCCGCGGGTTGGCGCCGGTGCTGACGCCGGTCAACGATTTCATCCTGCGTTACCGCTGGCAGGCCCTCCTGCTGCTCGGGCTGATCGCGACCTATCGGATGTCCGACACGGTCATGGGGGTCATGGCCAACGTGTTCTACATCGACCAGGGCTTCACCAAGGACCAGATCGCCAGCGTCAGCAAGATTTTCGGGTTGATCATGACCCTCGTCGGGGCCGGCATGGGCGGCCTGCTGATCGTACGTTTCGGCATCCTGCCCATCCTGTTCATCGGCGGTGTCGCCTCGGCCGGCACCAATATCCTCTTCCTGATGCTCGCCGACATGGGCGCCAATCTGCAGATGTTGATTGTCACCATTTCCCTGGACAACTTCAGCTCCGGCCTGGCCACTTCGGCCTTCGTCGCCTATCTATCGAGCCTGACCAACCTGAAGTTCTCCGCCACCCAATACGCCCTGCTCAGCTCGATCATGCTGTTGCTGCCGCGCCTGATCGGTGGCTATTCGGGCGTGATGGTGGAGAAATTCGGCTATCACGACTTTTTCCTGATCACCGCGCTGCTGGGCGTTCCAACCCTGCTGCTGATCGCCTTGCACTGGTTCCAGGAGAACCGTCGCCAGGGCTCGATGCCCACCGAGGAACCGACGGCCACCCGGCCCGCGGAAGAATCGTAGGAAACTTCAGAAAACGCCGGGGAAACCGGCGTTCGCACCGGGCGACCGGCCACGCGCCTGTACGCCAGGGCATCTCGCCCGTACAATGCTCCGTCACTTCTCGTCATCAGCAACCGACAACGGCCAACCATGCGCACCAGTCAATATTTGCTCGCCACACAGAAAGAAACGCCTTCCGACGCCGTCGTGATCAGCCATCAGTTGATGCTGCGTGCCGGCATGATCCGCAAACTCGCCTCGGGCCTGTACACCTGGCTGCCGATGGGCCTGCGGGTCATGCGCAAGGTGGAAGCCATCGTTCGCGAAGAGATGGACGCTGCCGGCTCCCTGGAAGTGTTGATGCCGAGCACCCAACCGGCCGAGCTGTGGCAGGAATCGGGGCGCTGGGAAGAATACGGCCCTGAGCTGCTGCGCATCAAAGACCGTCACGGTCGCGACTTCTGTGCAGGCCCGACTCACGAAGAAGTGATCACCGACCTCATGCGCAACGAGTTGAGCAGCTACAAGCAGCTGCCGATCAACCTGTATCAGATCCAGACCAAATTCCGTGACGAAATCCGTCCACGCTTCGGCCTGATGCGCGGTCGCGAATTCATCATGAAGGACGCCTACTCGTTCCACACCGACCTGGCCTCGCTGCAAGTCACCTACGACCGCATGCACCAGGCGTATTGCAACGTGTTCACCCGCCTGGGCCTGAAATTCCGTCCGGTTGAAGCCGACAACGGCTCTATCGGCGGCGCCGGCTCCCACGAATTCCACGTCCTGGCCGAGTCCGGCGAAGACGACATCGTCTTCAGCAATGGCTCCGACTACGCCGCCAACATCGAGAAAGCCGAAGCCGTGCCACGGGAAACCTCCCGCGCCGCGCCGACTGAAGAGTTGCGCCTGGTGGACACGCCAAACGCCAAGACCATTGCCCAGTTGGTGGAGGGCTACAACCTGCCGATCGAGCGCACCATCAAGACCCTGATCGTGCATGCAGAAGAAGCCGGCAAGCTGATCGCCCTGATCGTCCGTGGCGACCACGAACTCAATGAAATCAAGGCCGCCAACCAGCCAGGCGTCGCCAGCCCGCTGGTCATGGCTACCGAAGCCGAACTGCGCGACGCCATCGGCGCCGGTGCCGGCTCCCTCGGCCCGTTGAACCTGCCACTGCCGATCATTATCGACCGCTCGGTGGAGTTGATGAGCGATTTCGCCATCGGCGCCAACCTCGACGACAAGCACTATTTCGGCGTGAACTGGGAACGCGACCTGCCGGTTCCAACCGTCGCGGACCTGCGCAACGTCGTGGCCGGCGATCCGAGCCCGGACGGCAAGGGCACCCTGGAAATCAAGCGGGGCATCGAAGTCGGGCACATTTTCCAGCTGGGCAACAAGTACAGCAAGGCGATGAAGTGCGAAGTGCTGGGTGAGAACGGCAAGCCGGTTACCCTGGAAATGGGTTGCTACGGCATCGGCGTTTCCCGCGTGGTGGCTGCCGCCATCGAGCAGAATAACGACGAGAAGGGGATCATCTGGAGCGACACACTGGCGCCTTTCCAGATCGCCCTGGTGCCGCTGCGCTATGAAACCGACCTGGTGCGCGAAGCCACCGACAAGCTCTACGCCGAATTGACGGCCGCCGGCTTCGAAGTGCTGCTGGACGACCGCGACAAGAAAACCAGCCCCGGCATCAAGTTCGCGGACATGGAACTGATCGGCATCCCGCATCGGATCGTCGTCAGTGACCGTGGCCTGGCCGAAGGCAACCTGGAATACAAGAGCCGCACCGAGGCCGAGCCGCAAGCGCTGCCGGTCGCCGACGTGCTGTCGTTCCTCCAGGCCCGTATCCGCCGCTGACACCAGATAGAGACGTCATGTTCAAGCGAAACACCTTAGGCCTCGGTGGCGCCGCCCTGTGCGGCGCCCTGCTGGTCAGCGGCTGTGCCAACCAAATGTCGCAGCGCAGCGAGCACGAAGAGCGGGTCGAGCGAAAATTGCTCGACCACAGCCTGCAGATCGACGTAGGCGAACCCAAGGTGCTCGACCTGCCGCAGCGTCGGGTGCGGATCAATGAGCAGAAGACCTTCGAAGTCACTGAATTCGAGGTCACTCGCCATTACGATCGCTACACGCCATACCAACCCTGGCGGGAGATTTACGAGATCCCCTTGGGCGCGGTGGCCGTGGTGGCCGGTGTCGGCGCGAACGTGGTCAATGTGTTCGCCCTCGGCAACCTGCCGGACACCGTGACCCGTGACTGGATCAGCTACGGTTTCGCCGGGCTCAACCCGTTCATGAACGTCCCTTCCCATGGCCGTGCCCAGCAGAACCTGGCGGGCATTGACGAAGTCCAGCGCGACAAGCGCACGGAACACTCGAGCCTGCCCTGGAGCGAACGCCCGGTGGAAGTCAAGGCCGCCCGGCAGACCTTCGAGCTGAGCACCGACCGTAACGGCGTGCTGCGCTTGAACCTGCTGGAAAGCCCGTTCGCCGAGCAGGACCTGAGCCAATTCGGCAAATTGCAGATCAGCGTGACGGATGCCCTGGACGAAGTGCACACCGACTCATCCCTGAGCATCAGCAGCACCTTGCGCAGCAAGCTGCTGGAAGCCCACGCGTTGATTTACGACGACTTGGAAGACGACGAGGTGAGCCAGTGGGTGCATCGAGTCAAGCGCCTGTCGGAGCTGGGACTAGAAGAAGAGGCCAGCGAACTGGAACAGAGCCTGATCGAACTGACGCGCAATGATCCGGAGTTGCAGAGCGAGTTCATGAAAGCGCTGACCAAGGATGGCGGACGCTTGGTGGCGGATCCTGGCGCGAATTGAAATAAGACTTGCGAGTCTTATCGCACCCTCTGTGGCGAGGGGATTTATCCCCGCTGGGCTGCGTAGCAGCCCTAGAACCTGACAACGCGCGGTGTCAGGCAAATTGAATTATCGGCTTTTGGGGCTGCTTCGCAGCCCAACGGGGATAAATCCCCTCGCCACATGGACCGCGTCGCGCACTCACCGCTCAAACAACTCCAACTGCTCGAACCCACCGCGCAAATCCTCCAGCCGCACCCCTATCCCTAATAACCGCACCGGCTTGCCGCCCCGATTGAACGCCTGGGTCAACAGCAACTGGTAGCTGCCCAAGTCCCGCCCTGCCCCGGCCTGCTCCAGCGTGGTCTGGGTGAAATCATGGAACTTCACTTTGACGAACGGCTTGCCCGGTCGATAACTGCTGTCGATCCGTGCCATGCGCCCGTTGAGGGTTTCCATCAGTTCCGGCAGTTTGTCGAGGCAGCTCACCAGGTCGGGCAGGTCGACATCGTAGGTGTTCTCCACACTGATGGACTGCCGTCGGCTGTCGTTGTGCACCAGCCGCTCATCAATCCCACGGGCCAGGCTCCAGAGCCGCTCACCAAAACTGCCGAATTCGCGCACCAGTGCCAACTTGTCCCATTGACGCAACTGCAGGCAATCGACGATGCCGAGCCGGCTCAGCTTATCGGCGGTGACCTTTCCAACACCGTGGAGCTTGCTGACCGGCAGGGCCGAGACAAAATCATCGACCTGGTCGGGGGTGATGACGAACAGCCCGTTGGGCTTTTTCCAGTCACTGGCGATCTTGGCCAGGAACTTGTTCGGCGCGACGCCGGCGGACACGGTGATGTGCAACTGGTTGGAAACCCGTCGGCGAATGTCCTGGGCGATGCGGGTGGCGCTGCCACCGAAATGGGCGCTGGCGGAGACATCCAGGTAGGCCTCGTCCAGCGACAGCGGCTCGATCAGGTCCGTGTAATCGCTGAAAATCGTATGAATTTCCTTCGACGCTTCCCGGTAGGCATCCATCCGTGGTTTGACGATGGTGAGGTCCGGGCAAAGCTTCAAGGCGTGGCCGGAGGACATGGCCGAGCGCACCCCGTAGGCACGCGCTTCGTAGTTACAGGTGGCAATCACGCCCCGCCGATCCGCCGAGCCTCCCACCGCCAAGGGCTTGCCGGCTAGCCGCGGGTCATCGCGCATCTCGATGGCGGCATAGAAACAGTCACAGTCGACGTGGATGATCTTACGTTGCGTCATAAATAAAGAAGCAGAGTGTGCGACGAATCGGGCCACCAGTATCGCACCGGCACCTGTATATAGCACCAGTAGTTTGAAAGATCCTTCGTTGAGGCCCGAAAGAGCCTACACAAATTTACTTCTTCAATCGCAACACCCCCTCCAATAGAGCTTCAGCCCTTGCCAGGCCTGCGTCACAGCGCTGTCACAATGCCTTTCCCCAAGGCTAAGCACTTGAAGCGGAACAGGTTTTTATGAAGCCAGGGTTGACAACAGCGCGATCCTCTGTAGAATGCCGCCACACAGACGCGGGATGGAGCAGTCTGGTAGCTCGTCGGGCTCATAACCCGAAGGTCGTCGGTTCAAATCCGGCTCCCGCAACCAAACATCAAAAAAGGCTACTCGAAAGAGTGGCCTTTTTTGTGCGTGCCGTTTTTTGACCGTCTGATCAGAGCGTCACCGCCTGCGACACCCTACAGGCAACCACTTGTAGGACAATTTCCTTTAAATTCCGAGCGTTTAGGAAGGCAAGGGGCGGATCGACCGTTTATTTGAGCCCATTGCCTTTTAACGGTTGACACTCAGGCATTCGCCTGTAGAATGCCGCCACACAGACGCGGGATGGAGCAGTCTGGTAGCTCGTCGGGCTCATAACCCGAAGGTCGTCGGTTCAAATCCGGCTCCCGCAACCAAATATCAAGAAAGGCTACTCGAAAGAGTGGCCTTTTTTGTGTCTGGTGAAAAAAGGTCTCATTACAAATATTTTGTAATTATTTTTTACCGCGGGGATTGGTAACTTGGCTGCATACCCCCATCCTGTCGCGCATAGCTCAAGAGGTGATTGATGCGCGCCCACTCGTCTGACCCGCAAGACTCCGTTACTGCGACACAACCGATCAAGGCCCAGCGACTGCGTTGGCTGGATCGGATCAGCCAGTACCGCCAGCCTATTGGCCTTGCTGTCACGCTGCTGCTGTTTGCGATTGCATTGATTGCCTGCCGCCACCTGCTGAGCGAACTCGATCTGTACGCCCTGCACGACTCGATTCTGGAGGTGCCCCAGCCAGCCCTGCTTGGCGCGATCGCTGCCACGGTAGCCGGCTTCATCATTCTTTTGGGCTACGAATGGTCCGCCAGCCGTTATGCCGGAGTGACGCTGCCGCCACAAACCATGGTCCTGGGCGGGTTCACCGCGTTCGCCATCGGCAATGCCATTGGCCTGTCACTGCTGTCGGGCGGCTCGGTTCGCTACCGCCTGTATGCACGTCATGGCCTGGGGGCACCGGATGTCGCCCGCATGACGTTGTTCGCCAGCCTGTCCCTGGGCTGCGCATTGCCGCCGTTGGCGGCCCTGGCGACGCTCAGCGACCTGCCCGCCGCATCCGCCGCGCTGCACCTGCCTGCGACTTTGCTAGGGGCAATTTCCGTGGTGGTGCTGCTGCTCGCCAGCGTGTTGGCCATCGGTATTTACCGCCGACGCCTGCCGGAACAGCCTCATCGGGACAGCCTCCTGGTAAAAGTCGGGCGCCGCACGCTGCGCCTGCCAGGCCGACGCCTGACACTCCTGCAACTGGTGATCACCGCGCTGGATGTCGCCGCCGCCGCGACCGTGTTGTATCTATTGCTGCCTGAGGCACCGCCATTCGGTGCTTTCCTGCTGGTGTACCTGCTGGCGCTGGCCGCTGGGGTGCTCAGCCATGTACCGGGCGGCGTCGGGGTATTCGAGGCGATCCTGCTGGCCGCGTTTGCCGACAAGCTCGGCGCCGCACCGCTGGCCGCCGCACTGTTGCTGTATCGCTTGATCTACGTCCTGCTGCCGATGCTGATGGCCTGCGTACTGCTGCTGATCAATGAGGCACAACGACTGTTCCAGACGCGCCAGACCCTGCGGGCGGCATCGGGTTTCGCCGCGCCGATCCTGGCGGTGCTGGTGTTCCTCTCGGGTGTGGTGCTGTTGTTTTCCGGAGTGACACCGGAAATCGACACCCGCCTGGAGCACATCGGCTTCCTGATCCCTCATCGGCTGGTCGACGCTTCGCACTTGGGCGCCAGCCTGGTGGGCGTGCTGTGCCTGTTGCTCGCCCAAGGCTTGCGCCGTCGCCTGTCAGCCGCCTGGATGCTGACCACGGTTCTGCTCCTGGTGGGCGCCCTGCTCTCGCTGCTCAAGGGTTTCGACTGGGAAGAAGCCACGCTGCTGACCCTGACGGCCGCCCTGCTGGCGATATTCCGACGCTCCTTTTATCGTCCAAGCCGCCTGACGGAACTGCCCTTTTCCCCGTTGTTCCTGATCGCCAGCCTCTGCGTGCTCGGTGCGTCGACCTGGCTGCTGCTGTTTGCCTACCAGGACGTGCCCTACAGCCATCAACTGTGGTGGCAGTTCACCCTCGATGCCGACGCTCCTCGCGGCCTGCGCTCCCTGCTGGGGGCCGCGGTGCTGCTGATGGTGGTGTCCCTGACCTGGTTGCTGCGCACCGCACGGCCGGTGATCCATCTGCCGACGGCCGAAGAACTGGAGCGAGCCAAGACGATCCTCATGACCTCGTCGCAACCCGACGGTGGCCTGGCCTTGACCGGTGACAAGGCATTGCTGTTTCACCCCAACGACGAGGCGTTCCTGATGTACGCCCGCCGCGGCCGCAGCCTGGTGGCGTTGTACGACCCGATCGGGCCGCCCCTGCAGCGGGCTGAAATGATCTGGCAGTTCCGCGACCTGTGTGACACCCACCATGCCCGCCCCGTGTTCTATCAGGTACGTGCCGAGAACCTGCCGTACTACATGGACATCGGCCTGACAGCCATCAAGCTGGGCGAGGAAGCACGGGTCGACCTCAAGCGTTTCGATCTCGAAGCCAAGGGCAAAGAGATGAAGGACTTGCGCTACACCTGGAACCGCGGCACCCGTGACGGCCTGTCGCTGGAGATCCACGAACCGGGCCAGGCACCGATGGATGAGCTCAAGGTCATTTCCGACGCCTGGCTGACCGGCAAGAGCGTGCGTGAGAAAGGTTTCTCCCTGGGCCGTTTCAGCGATGACTACCTCAAGCATTTCCGCATCGCGGTGATTCGTTTCGAGGGCCGGCCGGTGGCGTTCGCCAACCTGCTGGAAACCCACAGCCACGAACTGGCCAGCCTCGACCTGATGCGCGCCCACCCCGAGGCCCCGAAACTGACCATGGAATTCATGATGGTCGGCCTCATCCAGCATTATAAAAACCATGACTACGCCCGCTTCAGCCTCGGCATGGTCCCGCTGTCGGGCCTGCAACCGCGTCGCGGCGCACCCTTGACCCAACGCCTGGGCTCGATGGTGTTTCGCCGTGGCGAGCAGCTCTACAATTTCCAGGGGCTGCGCCGCTTCAAAGATAAATTCCAGCCTGACTGGGAACCTCGTTACATGGCCGTGCCCGCCGGACTCGATCCGCTGGTGGCACTGGCTGATACCGCCGCCCTGATAGCAGGCGGCCTGACTGGATTGGTGAAACGCTGATGATGCAACGCTCCTGGCGATACGTAGTGGCCGCCCTGCTGGTGCTGGCGGTGATTCTCGGTGGCGGTTATTGGTACTGGAACCGCCCGGCCCCACAACCCACCCTGGAACAGCTCGCGCCCGCCGATGGCGTAGCGATGACCCGGGTCATCCCCGGCACCAAGCCGCGCGCCCAGGTGCTGGTGGCGGTCAATGAAGAGCAGAAGCTCAGCGACACACAGCTGACGACCCTCAGCGGCAGCGGCTCGGCGCAGATCGTCCAAGTGATCCTGCCCAAGGACTGCATGTTGCAAGGTCGCGCCCTGCAGGCTGGCCTGCGCCAGCTCCAGGGGCCTGCCACACTGGTCAGCGGCATCGGTCCGGGCGCCGTGCTGGCCTGGCGCTGGCTGGCTGAGCAGAAGGATGACAAGGCCAAGGCCGTTTCGGTGGACCTGGCCCTGGAAAAACCCGGCTGCACGCACTTGCTGCCCAAAAGCGCAGCCCATGGCCACTGGCTGGTGGCCTGGAACGATAACCCCGACGACACCAGTGCCGGTTTCGTACGCGATCAGCCGAATGCCGAAACCAGCATCAGCGACTACGACATCAACCTGCCGCAGGTACTGAACAACGAGCTGCGCAAGATCCTGGTGGGCACCGACAAGGCCAAGGGCGGACTGAGCATCCCGGTGGTGGAAGTCCCAGCCAGCCAGGCGCGGGATACCGTGACCCTGTTTCTCTCCGGGGACGGCGGCTGGCGTGACCTGGACCGCGACGTGGCCGATGAAATGGCCAAGATTGGCTACCCCGTGGTCGGCATCGACACCCTGCGCTACTACTGGCAGCACAAGAGCCCGGAGCAAAGCGCGGCGGATCTGAGTGAACTGATGCAGCACTACCGCCAGATCTGGGGCACCAAGCGCTTCATCCTGACCGGCTACTCCTTCGGCGCCGACGTGTTGCCAGCCATCTACAATCGCCTGCCGGCCACCGAACAGCAGCGGGTCGATGCGATCATACTGCTGGCTTTTGCCCGCACCGGCAGCTTCGAGATCGAAGTCGAAGGTTGGCTCGGCAACGCCGGCACCGAAGCCGCCACCGGCCCGGAAATGGCCAAGCTGCCAGCCGACAAGGTGGTGTGCATCTACGGCGCTGAAGAAGCCGATGAAAGCGGCTGCACCGACAAAACCGTCGTGGGCGAAGTCATCAAGCTGCCTGGCGGCCACCACTTCGACGAAAATTACCCGGCCCTGGCCAAGCGCTTGATCGATGAGATCAACAAGCGGCAGAACAAGACAGTCGAGCAGTGATCTGAAACACGCATGACACCCAGCCCCTGCTGCGTTACGGCTGCAGGGGCTTTTTTGTGGGCTTACATCTCGACCTGCGTCCCCAGTTCAATCACCCGGTTCAACGGCAGATTGAAGAAGCGCAGATTGCCATTGGCGTTCTTCAACATGAAGGCGAACAACGCCTCGCGCCAGCGAGCCATGCCCTCGAGCTTGGAAGCAATGACGGTCTCGCGGCTGAGGAAGTAGGTGGTGCGCATCGGACTGAAGTCCAGGTCATCGAGATGACAGAGCTTGAGCGCCTGCGGGACGTCCGGCTCGTCGGTGAAGCCGAAGTGCAGGATCACCCGAAAGAACCCTTCGCCGTAGGCATCGACCTCGAAGCGCCGCTGCGGCGGTACACGGGGGATGTCTTCGTAGACCACCGTCAGCAGCACCACTTGTTCATGCAACACCTGGTTGTGCAGCAGGTTGTGCAATAGCGCATGGGGCACGGCGTCCGGGCGTGCCGAGAGGAACACCGCAGTTCCCCGCACCCGGTGGGGCGGTTGTACGCGGATGCTGCTGATGAAAATCGGCAGCGGTAATCCGCTTTCATCAATGCGCCCGACGAGCAACTCCTTGCCGCGCTTCCACGTCGTCATGAGGATAAACAGCACGATCCCCGCCAGCACCGGAAATGCCCCCCCCTGAACGATCTTTGGAACGTTAGCCGCAAAGTACAGGCCGTCTACCACGAGGAAACCGAGCAGCAATGGTACGGTGAACAGCGGCGGCCACTTCCACAGCAGCAGAGCCACCGCCGAAACCAGAATACTGGTGATCAACATGGTCCCCGTCACGGCTACGCCGTAGGCCGATGCCAGCGCTCCCGACGACTCGAAGCCCAGCACCAGCAGAATCACGCCCACCATCAGTGCCCAGTTCACAGCACCAATGTATATCTGCCCTTGCTCGGCACTGGAGGTATGCTGGATATGCATGCGCGGGATATAACCGAGCTGGATAGCCTGGCGAGTCAGCGAGAATGCACCGGAAATCACCGCTTGCGAGGCAATGACAGTGGCCAGCGTCGAGAGCACCACCAATGGCACCAGGGCCCATCCCGGAGCCAACAAATAGAACGGGTTGCGTGCAGCTTCCGGGTTCTCCAGCAGCAAGGCCCCCTGACCGAAGTAATTGAGCACCAATCCCGGCAATACCAGGAGAAACCAGGCACGGGCAATTGGTTTACGGCCGAAATGCCCCATGTCGGCGTACAAGGCCTCGGCACCGGTCAGCGCCAGCACCACAGCACCAAGGATTGCCAGGCCAACGCCTGGATGAACCATGAAAAATCGCACCCCCCATGCCGGGTTCAACGCCTCAAGCACTTGCGGTTGCTGAACGATGCCATGAATACCCAGCCCACCGAGGACCACAAACCACAGCACCATGACCGGGCCGAACAATTTACCGATCCGATCGGTGCCGTGTTTCTGGATCAAAAACAGTGCAATCAGGATCACCAGCGCCATAGGCACTACCCAGTGCTCCAAGCCGTTGAAGGCCACCTCCAGACCTTCCACGGCAGATAACACGGAAATCGCCGGGGTGATCATGCTATCGCCGTAAAACAGGGAGGCACCGATCAGCCCGAGCGTCACCAACACCGTGCGTAACTTGGGATAAGGCGCCGATGCGCGACGGGCCAATGCCGTCAACGACATAATGCCCCCCTCACCCTGGTTATCCGCTCGCAGAATGAACAGCACGTATTTGATCGAAACGACCCAGACCAGCGACCAGAAAATCAATGCCAGGATACCCAGTACGCCGTCATGGCTAACCTGCACGCCATATTGACCGGAGAAGACCTCCTTGATGGTGTAAAGCGGACTGGTACCGATATCGCCATAAACCACCCCTGCCGCCGCCACTAGCATGCTCACCGGTTTGGCAGTTGAATGCCCAGTTGTTGCCGTTTGGCTGTTTGCATGCGCCATTCAATACCCCTACTGCCTGATCCACCGTTCTAATAAGAAGCACAAGGCTTATCCCAGCCGGCACTCCTGTAACTGCCGCTACAACCAATCGCTTAACGGTAAAGATTCACCGGGTAGCAAAGGCGCGAAGCATAGCGCAGCACTCGTCGCATTTCCCGGTATAAAGCTGGTCAAGCAGCCCGGCCACAGATAGAATTGCGCACTTTTTGATCAGAGGCGCGCCAGGCGCCCTGTCTCGGCAAGAGACGATCCCCCTTACACCGAGGTTAGACATGTCCACCACTACCGCGCCAGCCAATCCGAAGGTTGGCTTCGTATCCCTGGGTTGCCCGAAGGCTCTGGTCGACTCCGAGCGCATCCTGACCCAGCTGCGCATGGAAGGCTATGATGTTGTGTCTACGTATCAGGACGCCGACGTGGTCGTGGTCAACACCTGCGGCTTCATCGACTCGGCCAAGGCTGAATCCCTGGAAGTGATCGGCGAAGCCATCAAGGAAAACGGCAAGGTCATCGTCACCGGCTGCATGGGCGTGGAAGAAGGCAACATCCGCAACGTGCACCCAAGCGTCTTGTCCGTGACCGGTCCACAGCAATACGAGCAAGTGGTCAACGCCGTGCACGAAGTGGTACCACCGCGCCAGGACCACAACCCGCTGATCGACCTGGTGCCGCCACAAGGGATCAAGCTGACCCCGCGCCACTACGCCTACCTGAAGATTTCCGAAGGCTGCAACCACAGCTGCAGCTTCTGCATCATCCCGTCGATGCGCGGCAAGCTGGTGAGCCGTCCGGTGGGCGATGTGCTCGACGAGGCCCAGCGCCTGGTCAAGGCCGGCGTCAAGGAACTGCTGGTGATCTCCCAGGACACCAGCGCCTACGGTGTCGACGTGAAATACCGCACCGGTTTCTGGAATGGCGCCCCGGTGAAAACCCGCATGACCGAACTGTGCGAAGCCCTCAGCACTCTCGGCGTCTGGGTCCGCCTGCACTACGTCTACCCGTATCCGCACGTCGACGAACTGATCCCACTGATGGCGGCCGGCAAGATCCTGCCGTACCTGGACATCCCGTTCCAGCACGCCAGCCCGAAAGTCCTCAAGGCCATGAAGCGCCCGGCGTTCGAAGACAAGACCCTGGCCCGCATCAAGAACTGGCGCGAAATCTGCCCGGACCTGATCATCCGTTCGACCTTCATCGTCGGCTTCCCCGGTGAAACCGAAGAAGACTTCCAGTACCTCTTGGACTGGCTGACCGAAGCCCAGCTCGACCGCGTCGGCTGCTTCCAGTATTCCCCTGTCGAAGGCGCACCGGCCAACGACCTGGACCTGGACGTGGTGCCGGACGACGTCAAGCAGGACCGTTGGGAGCGCTTCATGGCGCACCAGCAGGCCATCAGCTCGGCGCGCCTGCAAATGCGCATCGGCCGTGAAATCGAAGTGCTGGTAGATGAAGTGGACGAACAAGGCGCCGTGGGCCGCTGCTTCTTCGACGCCCCGGAAATCGACGGCAACGTCTTCATCGACAATGGCAGCAACCTCAAGCCGGGCGACAAGGTCTGGTGCAAGGTGACCGACGCCGATGAGTATGATTTGTGGGCTGAGCAGATCGGTTGATTTGTGAACTGAGCAGATCGGTTGGCCTGCGGGAGCAAAGCTTGCTCGCGATAGCCCAGTGTCAGCCACTGCAAATGTTGACTGATGCTCCGCCATCGCGAGCAAGCTGTGCTCCCACAGGCTCTTGCGAAACTCGGTAAAAAATTGAAAAGCCCCGCTCTTGCCACAAGATACGGGGCTTTTTTGCAGCTATCGTATGGAGATATCCAGCGCAAGGAACAGGCGGGCATGCGTCAGCATTCGGTCATCCACACACCCAAACCGAGCGATTACCAGGAACTGACCCAGGTGTGGGAGGCTTCGGTACGCGCCACCCACGACTTCCTGCCGGACAGCTACATCGAGCTGCTGAAGAACCTGGTGCTCACCCGTTACCTGGATGCGGTGATGCTCATTTGCACCCGGGACGCGCGCCAGCGGATCACCGGTTTCGCCGGCGTCGCGGCGGGCAAGATCGAGATGCTCTTCATTGCCCCGCAACACCGAGGCCAAGGCTTGGGCAAGCAGCTGCTGCGCTACGCCATGGAACACCTGAATGCCGATCAACTGGACGTCAACGAGCAGAACCCGCAAGCCCTGGGCTTTTATCTCAAGCAAGGTTTCGAGGTGGTCGGGCGCTCGGCAAAAGATGGCATGAACCAGCCCTACCCACTGCTGCACATGCGCTACAAGCAACCCGACCTGAAGGCTGGGCGCGGCTAAAAACGGCATGAGGCAAATGGACCCGCGATTAACCGGCGCCAGGCAGGTACAATGCCCACCCTCTTTTTGTTACGGCCCCCGTCATGACTGACCCGATTCGTCTCTCCAAACGCCTCATCGAACTCGTCGGCTGTTCCCGTCGGGAGGCTGAGTTGTTCATCGAGGGCGGCTGGGTCACCGTGGATGGCGAAGTGATCGATGAGCCGCAGTTCAAGGTCACCACCCAGAAGGTCGAACTCGACCCCGAGGCCAAGGCCACCGCGCCGGAGCCCGTAACGCTCCTGCTGAATGCGCCTGCTGGCATGGATGTAGACACCGCCATGGCTTCCCTTGGACCGCAAACCCTGAGTGAAGAACATCGCTTCGGCAAGCGGCCGCTCAAGGGTCATTTCCTGCGCCTGACCGCCAGCGCCGACCTGCAGGCCAACGCCAGCGGGCTGCTGGTGTTCACCCAGGACTGGAAGATCTTGCGCAAGCTCACCGCCGACGCCGCCAAGATCGAGCAGGAATACGTGGTGGAAGTCGAAGGCGAGATGGTCGCCCATGGCCTCAATCGCCTGAACCATGGCTTGACCTACAAGGGCAAAGAGCTGCCGGCGGTCAAGGCCAGCTGGCAGAACGAGAACCGCCTGCGCTTTGCCATGAAGAACCCGCAGCCCGGCGTGATCGCTCTGTTTTGCCAGGCGGTTGGGCTCAAGGTCGTCGCCATTCGCCGCATTCGCATCGGCGGCGTGTCCATCGGCAAGGTGCCGCTGGGCCAGTGGCGCTACCTGTCTGCCAAAGAGAAATTCTAACTTTCCGGCGCCGCACCGAACCGGGGCGCCCACTGCCGATTGATCAGGACTGCACACATGATTCACAACGACGTACTGCGCAGCGTGCGCTACATGCTCGACATCAGCGACAAGAAAGTCATCGAGATCATCAAGCTGGGCGGCCTGGACGTCTCCCTGGCGGACCTGGCGGGCTACCTCAAGAAAGACGAGGAAGAAGGCTTCGTGTTCTGCCCTGACGAGGTCATGGCGCATTTTCTCGATGGCCTGGTGATCTTCAAGCGTGGCAAGGACGAAAGCCGTCCACCACAGCCGATCGAAGTGCCGGTGACCAACAACATCATCCTCAAGAAACTGCGAGTGGCCTTCGAGCTGAAGGAAGACGACATGCACGCGATCCTCAAGGCCGCCGAGTTCCCGGTGTCCAAGCCGGAACTGAGCGCGCTGTTCCGCAAGTTCGGCCACACCAACTACCGTCCGTGTGGCGACCAGCTGCTGCGCAACTTCCTCAAGGGCCTGACCCTGCGCGTGCGCGGCTGACACCCCCATGGTCGCCCTGATCGTTCCCAACCCATGACTTACAGCGTCTCCCCCATCGGCTTCGTCCGCTCCTGCTTCAAGGAGAAGTTCGCCATCCCCCGCCAGCCGCAACTGGCCCCGGCCGCGCGTGGTGTGCTGGAGCTGGTGGCGCCGTTCGATCAGGGCGAGGCGGTGCAGGGGCTGGAGCAGGTCAGCCATGTCTGGCTGTTGTTCCTGTTTCATCAGTCCCTGGAAGACAAGCCACGGTTGAAGGTCCGTCCGCCGCGCCTGGGCGGTAACAAGTCCATGGGTGTATTCGCCACCCGCGCCACCCACCGCCCCAACGGCATCGGCCAGTCGGTGGTGAAGCTGGATCGGGTCGAAGCCGGGCGCCTGTGGATCTCGGGTATCGACTTGCTGGACGGCACGCCAGTGCTCGACATCAAGCCCTACATGCCCTACGCCGACATCATCGACTCGGCCTCCAACAGCATCGCCAGCGCAGCGCCTGAATTGATTCCGGTGCAATGGGCGGACACTGCCCTGCTTCAAGCCCGCGAACATGCCACGCGCCTGGGAGAGCCCTTGGTGGCGCTCATTGAACAGTGCCTGGCCCAAGACCCACGCCCGGCGTACCAGGTTCCTACCGCCGAACGGGAATATGGCGCGCAGTTCTGGGACCTGGACGTTCGCTGGCATTATCCGCAGGCGGGGTTGATTCGGGTACTGGAAGTGATTCCAGCGAAACCGTAACCACCAGAACGAAAAAGCCCGCGCTGCCTTCATCAGGCGACGCGGGCTTTTTTGTGGGCAACTGTTAGATCGAGTCGCTGCCACCGTATAAACCGAGGGTTACTTCTCTACAAACGCCCGCTCGATCAGGTAATCACCCGGCTCGCGCATGCGCGGCGAAACGGTCAGGCCAAAGCTGTTGAGCACTTCGCTGGTCTCGTCGAGCATGCTCGGGCTGCCGCACAACATGGCACGGTCGTCCTGCGGGTTGATCGGTGGCAGGCCGATGTCGCGGAACAGCTTGCCGCTGCGCATCAGGTCGGTCAGGCGGCCTTCGTTCTCGAACGGCTCGCGCGTCACGGTCGGGTAGTAGATCAGCTTTTCACGCAGCGCTTCGCCGAAGAACTCGTTCTGCGGCAAATGTTCGGTGATGAACTCGCGGTAAGCGACTTCATTGACGTAACGCACGCCGTGGCACAGGATCACTTTTTCGAAACGCTCATAGGTTTCCGGATCCTGGATGACGCTCATGAACGGCGCCAGACCAGTACCGGTGCTGAGCAGGTACAAATGCTTGCCAGGCTTGAGATCGTCCAGCACGAGGGTGCCGGTGGGTTTCTTGCTGATGATGATCTCGTCGCCTTCCTTCAGGTGCTGCAACTGGGAGGTCAGTGGACCATCAGGCACCTTGATGCTGAAGAATTCGAGATGCTCTTCCCAGTTCGGGCTGGCAATCGAGTAAGCGCGCATAAGCGGGCGGCCATTGGGCTGTTGCAGGCCGATCATCACGAACTGACCGTTCTCGAAGCGCAGGCCCGGATCGCGGGTGCACTTGAAGCTGAACAGAGTGTCGTTCCAGTGATGAACACTGAGGACACGCTCGTGGTTCATGTTGCTCATGTACGGGGACTCCTGGGAATAATGCCTGCGCCGATAATCTGCGCAATTGCATCGCATTCTAATGGCGGCGACAATATCTGTTAAATGGATTATTAAGATAAGGGTTATCGGTTATATAGATATGCGATTTACTCTCCGTCAACTTCAAGTCTTCGTCGCCGTCGCCCAGCAGGAAAGCGTGTCTCGCGCTGCGGGCCAACTCAATTTGTCGCAGTCGGCGGCCAGCACCTCCATCACCGAACTGGAGCGGCAATCGAGCTGCCAATTGTTCGACCGTGCCGGCAAGCGCCTGAGCCTCAACGCCCTGGGCAAACAACTGCTGCCCCAGGCAGTGGCGCTGCTGGACCAGGCCAAGGAAATCGAAGACCTGCTCAACGGCAAGTCCGGTTTTGGCTCACTGGCGGTCGGTGCCACGCTGACCATCGGCAATTACCTGGCGACCTTGCTGATCGGCGGATTCATGCAACGCCATCCAGAAAGCCAGGTGAAGCTGCATGTGCAGAACACTGCCAATATCGTGCACCAGGTTGCTCACTATGAAATTGATCTGGGTCTAATCGAAGGCGACTGCAGCCATCCGGACATCGAGGTACAGAGCTGGGTCGAGGACGAACTGGTGGTGTTCTGCGCACCTCAACACCCGCTGGCCAAGCGCGGCCTGGCGACCATGGAGGAACTGACCCATGAAGCGTGGATTCTACGGGAACAGGGTTCCGGCACACGCTTGACCTTCGACCAGGCCATGCGTCACCACCGTAGCGCGCTGAATATCCGCCTGGAACTGGAACACACCGAAGCGATCAAGCGCGCCGTGGAGTCCGGCCTGGGCATTGGCTGCATATCACGCCTGGCCCTGCGCGATGCCTTCCGCCGCGGCAGTCTCGTCGCAGTGGAAACCCCGGACATGGACCTGGCGCGGCAGTTCTATTTCATCTGGCATAAACAGAAGTACCAGACCTCGGCCATGCGCGAATTCCTCGAGCTGTGCCGGGCTTTCACCGCCGGGGCCCAGCGCAGCGACGAAATCGTGTTGCCGACCATTGCCTGAGCCGTTACAGCAGCACCACGCCCCACACCAACGCGATCATCGTCAGGGCAACGAACTGGGCAGCGCTGCCCATGTCCTTGGCGTTTTTTGACAACGGGTGCAGCTCCAGGGAGATGCGGTCGATGGCCGCCTCCACCGCCGAGTTGAGCAATTCCACGATCAATGCCAACAGGCACACGGCAATCAGCAGCGCCTGCTCGACACGACTGACGTTCAGGAAGAATGACAACGGAATCAACACGACGTTGAGCAGCACCAACTGACGGAAAGCCGCTTCGCCGACAAAAGCCGCACGCAGCCCGTCCAAGGAATAGCCAGAGGCGTTGAGGATGCGTTTCAGGCCGGTCTGGCCTTTAAAAGGTGACATAGTGTGGGCAACTGATCGAAAAGGAGTGGAGAAGCTAATTCATACCCGGTCAAAAAAGCGTGAACTGGAACACTATGACTGCGGCGAAATTGACTCAAGTTGTTGCAGCAGCAAGGCCGCCTGGGTCCGGGTGCGCACGTTCAGTTTACGAAAGATCGCCGTGACGTGGGCCTTGATGGTGGCTTCCGAAACGTTCAGTTCGTAGGCAATCTGCTTGTTCAACAAGCCTTCGCAGACCATGGTCAACACCCGGAACTGCTGCGGCGTGAGACTGGCCAGCCCCTCGCTGGCGGCCTTGGCTTCCTCAGACACGCTCACCGCTTCGAACGCCTGGGGCGGCCAGCAGACATCGCCGTCCAGGACCGCCTTCACGGCCTTCTGAATCATCTCAAGGGAACTGGACTTGGGTATGAATCCGCTGGCGCCGAACTCCCGGGCCTTGACCATCACCGAGGCTTCTTCCTGGGCCGAGACCATGACCACGGGGATCTGCGGGTATTGGCCCCGCAACAGCACCAGCCCTGAAAAACCATAGGCGCCGGGCATGTTCAGGTCCAGCAACACCAGGTCCCAATCGGCCTTCGCCGTCAACTGGACCTCCAGTTCCGCGATACTGGCCACCTCCGTCAACCGGACAGCCGGGCCAAGGCCCAGGGTCACAGCCTGATGCAACGCGCTGCGAAAGAGCGGGTGATCATCGGCAATCAGGATTTCGTATGTGGCCATTTTTCAAATGATCCTGTTTTTAATGGCAGGCCCGATGCATTCGCGCCTCGCCAAGACAACTCAAGACACCGCCATGCAGCGGCATCTACAGGGGCACATGCAACGCCAAACACGGCGTTTCAAAGTTTGGCGGCGCCCTGGTCGGCGCCAAGCATGCCCAGCGAAGCCGGGGTGGTCAAGCAGCACGGCCGCCACAGTGTCCAGTATGGGCCACTATTGGGCCAATACTGCTTGCGTCGTACGGATAAAGGCTTGCAACTCGGCGTGGGCCGGGGTAGATACGTTCACTTCCTGTTGGCCCTTGGCGCCCAGGTAATGCTGGCTGAACACATCGAAATAGGCGTCCAGGGCCGAAGCGGCATCGCTGTCCCCCGCCAGTTCCAGGCACAATGCCGCCACTTCGGCGGTGCACAGGTGCTCGCTGCGGGTCGAACGGCGCAGGCGGTAACGCGACAGTCTGTCGGGCAGCAGGCTCAGGATCGGCAGTCGGTCGAAATACGGACTCTTACGAAAAATCTTCCGCGCCTCGGTCCAGGTCGCATCCAGCAGAATGAACAGCGGGCGCTTGGAATGATCGAAGTCAACCGTGTGGGTAACGCGCGATGGCTCGACGTATTCGCCCGGAAATACCAGGTATGGTTGCCATTGCGGATCGTTCAGCAGCGCCAGCAGCTGCTCGTCGACGTCGGTGCGCGACCAGATGAACGCGTGATTGTCGCGCACCACATCGGCAATCAGCCAACCGGTGTTGCTCGGTTTGAACACTTCCTTGCTGGTCATGATCAGGCAGACCCCGGATCGGGTCTCGACACTCGGACGCCAGGCGCATAGACAATGGCTCTCGATCACTCGGCAGGCGCTGCAACGGGGCGCGCGCCAGCCACGGGCCTGAATCGGCCTGATCCCTTCATCGATGCGCTGGTCGCGCAGACGGGCTACGGCGTTAGGGGCGTGAATCATCGTGGGCAACGCCGGCAGACAGGAAAACTCGACACGAACGACACTCAGCAGGGCAATAAAGGCCGGCAGTCTACCAGAGCGCACGCGCCTGTACCGTCCACCCAGGCTCCCCTATAATTCCCGGCCACTGAACGCACAGTCATGTGATCGGTCGAACCACCAGTCACTGAACCAGGAGAGTTTCATGCTGCGCCTTATCGTCCCTACCGTTGCCGTTCTGCTGGCGACGTCCTTCAGCGCTCAGGCTGCTTCGCTGAAAGAACTCGAACTGAACAAGATGCTGCAGAACGTCGCCAAGGAAAGTAGCGTCGGTACGCCGCGGGCGATCAACGACGACATTCTCGACCAGGGCTATACTGTCGAAGGCACCGAGCTGATCAACCATCTCAGCGTGCAAAGCAGCCACGCCCAGAAAATGCGCGCAGATCCCAAGGCCGTGTATTTCCAGTTGGGCTCTACAGTGTGTACCAATCCGGGTTTGCGCAAGTTGATGGCCAAGGGCGCAACAATGCGCTACGAGTTCACCGAGATTAAGACCAACCGTCCGGTCGCGACCGAGCGCTTCCAGGAATCGGATTGCCCGAAACCCGCCAAGACGAAGAAGTAATCAACCTGTGCTTGCGCGCCGCTGCTCATCGTCGGCGCGCAACTCCGCCACCAGTGCCTGCAAGTAACGCGAGCGCCACGCTCGCCCTCCCAGCCGACGACAGCATTCTTCCTCAAGACTCACCCGATTGGCCTGTGCCGATTCCAACAACATCAAGTACAACTGCCTGTCGAGTTCCAGAGTGACCCTGGTCATTTCTCCTGCCTCCATGCCCGATCCGCTTCAATCCATCACGTGGCACCCAACCTTGGGCGTCAAATTACATAGGCACGCTTATTATCAGTAAATCAGAGCGGCACGCACCCGGCCGGCAATCTGACGAGCGGCGCGATCGTTCAGCGCATGCATCAGCGGTTGCCAACGGTCACTTTTGCGCGCCATGATCAGAGCAGCAAAAATCGGCATGACGGTCTAGATTCAGAAGTATCCATAGTATTTTCATCGGGCAGAAAGAGGCTGCCCGGCTAACACCTTCGCGTGCGACTGTTTTTTATCAAAGGGAAAAGCAGAACCGCTGGATGGCTTGGTCGCCTTGCTGCAGACCGCGTCAAGCCAGGTCACCCTCCAGGCCGATGCCTGGGCTGACAACGACACACGGAGTGTCGTGGCCCCGATGAATCTCTCGTCCGGGCCGGGGTTCTGTTAAGAAGGAGAAGCTGAATGCCTTACAAACCGAATGACCTGCTCAGTCGTCATTTTGAGAACCACGGCCACGACCTCACCCGCAAGGTTGACGAGCAACTCAACCTGGTATCCCCCAACAGCCCCAACCTCCCCATTTACCGAGACATGATCCTGACCGTGCTGCGCATGGCCCAGGAGGATCACAACCGCTGGAATGCCAAGATCACGCTGCAAGCCCTGAGGGAACTGGAACACGCCTTCCGTACACTCGAACAGTTCAAGGGCCGGCGCAAGGTCACGGTCTTCGGCTCGGCCCGAACCCCCATCGAACATCCGTTGTATGGCCTGGCCCGAGAACTGGGGGCTGCATTGGCCCGTTCAGACATGATGGTCATCACAGGCGCCGGCGGTGGCATCATGGCCGCAGCCCATGAAGGTGCAGGGCGCGAACACAGCCTGGGATTCAATATCACCCTGCCTTTCGAGCAGCATGCAAACCCGACCGTTGAAGGCACGCCGAACCTGCTGCCGTTCCACTTTTTCTTCACCCGTAAACTGTTTTTCGTCAAAGAGGCCGATGCACTGGTGCTCTGCCCCGGCGGTTTCGGCACGCTTGATGAAGCGCTGGAAGTCCTGACACTGGTGCAGACAGGCAAGAGCCCGCTGGTGCCGGTGGTCCTGCTGGATGTCCCGGGAGGCAAGTTCTGGCAAGGTGCCCTGGACTTCATCCGCGAGCAATTGGAGGAAAACCGCTACATCCTGCCCACCGACATGAAGCTGATGCGCCTGGTGTACAACGCCGACGAGGCCGTGGAAGAGATCAACCAGTTCTACCGCAACTTCCACTCCAGCCGCTGGCTCAAGCATCAGTTCGTGATCCGCATGAATCACAAGCTAAACGAACAGGCGCTGCAGCAGATGCAGGGAGAATTCGCCGATTTGTGCCTGAACGACTGTTTTCATCAACATGACTACAGCGGTGAAGAGCAAGACGAAGCCCAGTTCAGCCATCTGACGCGACTGGCGTTTACCTTTAACGCCCGGGATCACGGTCGCTTGAGGGAACTGGTGGATTACATCAACCTGCCGGAAAACTGGGCCCAGCCCGCCCAAAAACCCCATTCCCTCACCTGGGAACCCATCAAGGTAACCTGAGCCCATAAAAAAACGGCCCGCTATCGAAATAGCAGGCCGTTTTTGTTTAGTCATCCGTACCGCGACCGCTGAACAAGCGGTTGATCATTTCCATGGAGTAGCCTCGATACGCCAGGAAACGCCCTTGTTTGGCTCGTTCCCGTGCATCGATGGGCAAATGTCCTGAAAACTTTCGGCGCCAGGTGTCCGTCAGTTGCTCCTGCCAATCGATACCACTTTCGCGCAAGGCAAGTTCGATATCCGGGCGTTGCAAACCACGCTGGCCCAGTTCCTCACGAATTCGCAAAGGACCATAACCGGAGCGAGCGCGATAAGAGACAAAGCTTTCCAGATAACGGGACTCCGACAGCAGACCCTCTTCGGTCAAACGGTCGAGGGCCGTGTCGATCAACTCATCGGGAGCACCGCGCTGACGCAATTTACGCGTCAGCTCGACGCGACCGTGCTCGCGCCTGGCGAGCAGGTCCATCGCGGTTCGCCGCACCGCGACGAGAGTATCGAGTACGACGGTCATCGGATCGATCAGATGTCAGCGTCAGCCAGGTCGTCAGCGGTCTCGCGATTAGCCACGGACTTGACGTCTGCAACCGGGCTCAGCAGCTTGTCACGCAGTTGCTTCTCAAGGGCGGCGGCGACTTCCGGGTTGTCAGCCAGGAACTTGGCCGAGTTGGCCTTGCCCTGACCGATCTTGGTGCCGTTGTAGGCATACCAGGCACCCGACTTCTCGACGAAACCGTGCAATACACCCAGGTCGATCATCTCGCCGTTGAGGTAGATGCCCTTGCCGTAAAGAATCTGGAACTCGGCCTGACGGAACGGCGAAGCCACCTTGTTCTTCACGACCTTGACGCGGGTTTCGCTGCCGACAACCTCATCACCTTCTTTCACCGCACCGGTACGACGGATGTCCAGGCGGACCGAGGCGTAGAACTTCAGCGCGTTACCACCGGTGGTGGTTTCCGGGCTGCCGAACATCACGCCGATCTTCATGCGGATCTGGTTGATGAAAATCACCAGGCAGTTGGCGTTCTTGATGTTACCGGTGATCTTGCGCAGCGCCTGGGACATCAGGCGAGCCTGGAGGCCCACGTGCATGTCGCCCATTTCACCTTCGATTTCAGCCTTTGGTACCAGTGCCGCCACGGAGTCGACGATGATCACGTCAACCGCGTTGGAACGCACCAGCATGTCGGTGATTTCCAGGGCCTGCTCACCGGTATCCGGCTGGGAAACCAGCAGGTCGTCGACGTTGACCCCCAGTTTGCCGGCGTATTCCGGGTCCAGGGCGTGTTCAGCGTCGACGAAGGCACAGGTCGCGCCGGCTTTTTGGGCCTGGGCGATCACGGACAGGGTCAGCGTGGTTTTACCGGAAGATTCAGGACCGTAGATTTCAACGATTCGGCCTTTTGGCAGACCGCCGATGCCAAGCGCAATGTCCAGGCCCAGGGAGCCGGTGGAGATGGAAGGAATAGCCTGACGGTCCTGATCGCCCATACGCATTACGGCACCCTTGCCGAATTGACGTTCGATCTGACCCAAGGCCGCAGCCAAGGCTTTCTTCTTGTTGTCGTCCATTAAAGTCCTCACGTAATCAATAAGGCCTGACGGCCAACACCTGTATAAGTAGCCAGTATTATTCCACAGCGATTGAGGATCGCCTACCCCTGATTTGAGATTTCTACAGCGGCATGTTGCAACAGCCCCTCTAGCGCGGCCTTCACCGTTTGTCGGCGGACCTCGTCACGGTTGCCCGCAAAGAATCGCTGCTCGCTGATCACCGCCTCGCCAACGCCCCAGGCCAGCCATACCGTGCCCACCGGCTTGCTCGGCGAGCCCCCGTCCGGCCCGGCCACGCCGCTGACCGCCACGGCGAAACGCGCTAGGCTTTTTTGCTGCGCGCCTCGAACCATGGCTTCGACCACCTCGCGGCTGACCGCCCCCACCTTCTCGAACAACTCGGTCGGGACATCCAACTGCTGGGTCTTCTGGCGATTGGAATAGGTGACAAAACCGGCTTCGAACCAGGCCGAACTCCCGGGAATCCGGGTGATCGCTTCGGCAATCCCGCCGCCAGTGCAGGACTCGGCCGTGGTGACGTGGGCATTGAGCAACTGCAGGCGCCGGCCCAGTTCAGCAGCCAGTTCGGTAATGTCGTCCATGATGCTCTCCTGATTCGACGCAATGAGGCCTACCGTACACGAGCGTTCGAAGCATGCAAGGCTCGTCGGATTACCGACCCAGCGCTCTGATATAGGCCTGACAGGCCTGCAAGGCAATCAGTCCGCGATCACCGGCGTCGGTGATGGCGATAATTCGTTGAGCATGCGCCGGGTCAAGTCGGGCGCGTGGGGCGCCATGATCCACGCCGCCGGCGCCGGTGGCGGCAGGCACTGCACAACCGGCGGCAACATCGTCGGCGTCGAGGAGGACTGACAGCCGGACATCGGCAGTAGCAAGGCGATCGCGCAGGCGATCCTGATCACGTTGGGCATCGCTCAAGGCTCGGTAATGGGTTTGTTCGCTGGCGGCGAGCTGCTGCTCCAGGGCCAGGCGTTTGTCTTGCTCGGCCTTTTGCTGCGTCGCGGCCGCTTGGGTCATTTGATTAAGCGTCTCGGCCTGGGACTGTGCGAGTCGGGCCAACTGCTGTCCGTAACGCCAGTCCTGGAACCGCCACGCGAGCATCGCCGAGCCGCCGGCCAGCAGCGCGAGCAACACAACAACGCCCAGGGCGCGAGACGAAAAAGGCATCAGGCCGAAGGTTTGCATAACACCGCCCTCGCCCGAGCCCAGAGCTGCAGGCGCTCCTCCAAGCCGTTCAAACCGCCGTTGATACGGCGGGTAATGTTGTTGAACTGATCGCGGTCGGCCAGTTCGTTCAAGCCGTTCTGCTCCCAGAACCACGCAGCGGACTCGGCGGCCCATTGCGGTTGCTCAAGAAGCTCAGGCAAGGCCAGCAGGCGTTCGTCGCCGAACAGCCCCTGACTGCAACGACGGTAATTGTCACGACCGGTAATCTGGATCAGCCCTCGGCCGCGATACTTCTGGCCGTCACCGTCGGCCTGGGGCGAGTTGCCCAGGCGAACGGCCAGGGTTCCGGTATCGTATTTGCTCAGGTATTGCTCGCTGCCTAGCTCGCGCACATAACGCAGTTGGCCCGACTCATGACCGACCTGGGCCAGGAACGCGGCCATGCGTTTGGGCGTGTCGATACGATAGTGGGGCATGGCGGTGTTCAGCGCGAAAATAAAAACGCCCGCTTGGGTGCGGGCGTTGGGCATGATGTTGATGAGTTGCTGCTGCGTAAGGTCCATGTTCAGGTCATCGCAAGTGCATGATCAAAGATGTCCGGCCAGCCAGGACGGCGCAACCGGACGATATTCAGTGGCTGGAAAGTGCTCATCCTGCGGCCAATCCCTCAGAGCCCGGCGATAAGCCTGAAGCTGTGTGTACTGTGTTTGGTCCAGCGTCGTACCGCCGCCGTCGTCCATTTCGTCGCGATCCCTTGCTATGAGGCAGTCGGTTGCTGTGAGCGATGCATCACGCCAATTCTTTTCACTGGCCATTCGTACCGTGAGTTCATTAACGGACTGCTCCAGGAGCACCGGACGACCTTTGGCGTCCGACTCGATACGTTTGTTCAGGAAGGGGGCGGCAAATAAGGTTCGATATTCTTCATCGGTGATCTTGATCGCGTCTTCAGGAAGATTGCCCGAGTGATCGATAGAGTTGTAGAACCCGCCTGTGGATTGAGCGTAATAAATCAACATATTTACCTCCCCTTCAATAACCTATCGCTCGCCATAGTCCAGTCCAATTTGAATAGGCACCATTGTAATCCCGCCCATAAAGTCTGAACTGGCTCAGCGAGCCTGTGGAGACTCCAAAAGACGCACAGGTGGAGCCTCCATCGGTCACTACGATGTTTCTAACAGCGTTAGGGAAGGACATAGGAAACGTTACGATAACGCCGTTGGCATCCACACCGCTGGAAGAAACACCCCACTGCTCAATAACATATCCCGTCGGACTCGTTGTATCAGGCGTCCGCTTCCAGCCATTGGGCTGCAATGACGAAGTGGACATAGCCGTATATTTCAACGCCACCGTACCGCCAATAAGACGCCATTGATTATTGAGCTTAATGAACTCCGCCGTTTCGCCCAGACCGATAGTGATTGTTCCCTGCGCACCATTCGAAGCGCACAGCACATCAACAGCGGATGCCGTCGAAACGGTAACGATGCCCGATCCCGCGTTGACAATTGTTACTGTGGCGGCATGTATGATTTCGGCTGTAGCCGGCAGCCTCGCGGCAACCGGTGTATTACTGGCGAAACTGACAACTCCGCCAACATCCGATAGGGTCAATGTCGCCCCGGTGCTGTAAACATCGAATCCGCCATACTGCATCCCGCTGCGGAGTACGTATTCAGTCGTTGCAACGGCCCTGCTGTTATCGAATAGCGGCGCGGTAAGAAACAATCCGCTGCCACGCAAGGCTGTGAGCAATTGGTTATAGAGGGCTTCAGACGGCGCTATCCCCGCCGCTTGAATGACGTTGAGTAATTCCTGCGTCACACCATTGCCCCAACTGGCGGGAATCAAGGAACCCGGCGTACCCGCCAACGGATCCTCATCCACGAACCTGCCGTTCGACAGACCTGCACTGGGCACACTTTTTGGATAGTCCATTTTTTCGCTCCTGACTGACCAGCGATCAAAATGAAGGCGATATAAAGCCTCACCGTTAATGCGCAGTGGCACGATAAATTAAGGAAGTTTTGATGTTCTGCCGTGGGTTGCTTAAGCTGCCGGCTCAGGCATCACAGGCCAGTTGATGTCGGTAGGAAAACCGATCTGATGCTGGATGCGATTCAATTCAACGCTATAGAGTTTCCACTCCATCAGCGCCAGTTGTTCCTGGTCGCTGGCGTCGCCGATGTCTTCAGCGTATTGCAGGGGGGCTATACGCAGAACTGCCTCACGAAGAAGAGCATCCCGCTGAACCAAAACCTGGGCCTTGAGGTCGCTCAGCTGTGACTCAGCGTCAAACTGCCAGGTATTGTTTCTCCAGATATGGTAATTACCCGGCCAGGGTTCAATTGTGAATGCTGCCGGCAACTCCCCAAGTTCACTCCATATCTGCTGGCCGCCATCCTCCTTGCGATAAACCAAACCGCGATGATCAACCACCTCTCGAGGAACATCATTCACCAGTGCCCACGTACGGCCCTTTTCAGGCGGGGGGAGTTCAAAGGAAATTTCAACAGCATTACTGGGGATCTGAACACCAATACCTGGCGTTACGGAAAACTCCACAGGCCCGGACAATGCGCCGGCTTTATCGAATAGATAATAAAACACAGACACCTCAGATCAGTTTTATACGCGCAGGATAGGCGACGTTGCGTGGGCGGGACTTGAAGGAGTAGAGCAGCGTATTGGCCGCATCCATCTGGTAAGTGGTTCCGGCAGGGAAAGTCGGGCCGCCATTTACCAAGTCTCCGATGATTTTGATTTCTTCGCGGGTATTGGCACCGAATCCGGTAAGACTATCGGACCACCTTGATCCAACCGCACCAGCCCCTTGAGCCCCTAGCGCATGGGAGTGAACGGTGCCGGGTTGAAAGCTCCCCATTGCCCGTCCGGGATCCACAGAGCGCCCTTCGTCCAAGACTCGCAGGAACTCTCCCCTTCCTTCCGGCGCACGAAAAGTGAGTGCACCATCACCGGAACTCCATTTACCTTCATTGCCCTCCCGAGTCGCCTCGGTGCCGAGCATTCCAGACTGTTGGGCGTGATCCCAGAGCCAAGGCCATTCAATACGCTTCATGACTGTGCCATTTAGCGCACCGTAACCTCCCGGGCTCAGTTGGATAGTCGTCTCAAAAAACGGGCGACCTAAAGGCGTGTTGTCAAACCTTCCCATGGGCCACCAACTACCGGCACCGTCACTGCGCAAATGCCACCAGTCACCACTGCCCATCAATACGAGAAACGGATAGCCGACAGCTGAGAGATGGGTGTGGAACTTGATTCGATCCGCGCCGGCGGCCTGAACCACAAGACGATTACCACTATTGTCCAGGCGCCGGATAATGACGTCTCGAACACCCAGCCCGACGTTGGATGAGGGCAACCCGATCGTGGTGGCGCCAGCATTGGCATCAATCAATACGAGACCAAGCTCATTTGCCGTTAGCACTTTCGAAAAGGCCAGTCGCGTGATGACCGAACGCACAGGGGTGGTCGTACCAATAATTTTCTGAACGGCCTTGAAAAGCTGATCGGTGTCCGCTTCGGAGGGCGCCATATCGGCGCCAGAAATCACACCCAGGATTTCCTGAGTGACACTGTTTCCCCATACCGCCGGGATCAACGACCCAGGCGTACCCGCCAGCGGGTTTTCATCCACAAACCGACCGTTCACCAGCCCGACGCTGGGAACACTTTTTGGATAATCCATGTTTTATTTCTCTCTGTGAGGCGGGACTCAAGCGTGAAGAGGTAGCGCCCGGAGGGCTGCGAGCACGTCATCAGCGGTTTGAGTCGCAAGATCCGCCTTGCCTTTGGCGATGTGCGCACGAATCTGTGTCTTGGCCTTGAGGCGCAGTTCGCGAAGCGCCAGCAGGTTTGCTTCAAACTCGGCGGCCTTGGCGAGAATCTGATCCGCCGCCTGCCTGGCTGTGCGCCCTTTGACAACCCACGCCGAAACGGCCAGTGGAACGGCTTTTTTCGGGTAGCCCTGATCCTTGAAGGCCTGCGCCTCCAGGGCGGCTTGTTGGTATTCCAGGGCACGTAGTGGGTCACCGGCCAACGTACGACGGACGCTGTCGGCAGCGGCATCGACCTTGGTGCACAAGCGTTCGGCTTCCTGGCGCAACAGCTCAGCAGCATTCTCTTCTGTGAGGACCCATGTACCGTCCTCCCAGGTATGGGCGGAAGAAGGTGAAGGCGGGCGAAGTCCATCTTCGTACTGGTGCAGTTCTTGAATGACTTTCATCGGATCAGCTCCCAGGACAGGTGAACATTGATCGCATTGGTAAAGTTGACGGCGATACCCACGCTGTAGTCAGTCAGAGCCTGGTGCCCCTTGATACCCATGCTCAGCAACAGTTCATCACTCTCAGCATTGGTCGACCCCAATGTGTGCTCCGCCTGAAAGCACTGCCAAAGCGAGCGAGATTGAGAATGATCAAAACTGGCTGTGACAGTAGAAACCGTTACGTCGTTGACAACGTTATTAGAGAACAGCACACACATGTATGGGCTGCTCCAGCCCCCCGCTTGGTTACCGATACTTTGTAAGGCGGGCGACAGGTAGCTGTAGTTGCCCCCAACCCACCCGGTCTGAACAAACGCCAGCGAAGTCACGGCACTCGGAGAGGGTGTTGGATTGCCCGCCACAAGCCGCGCCGCACGCGCATGCGGATCCAGCGGTAGATAAACCACCCCCGTGCCATTCACAGTTTGGGTCCAGGTCAATTGAGCACGGTTGTAGATCGTTCGAATCGTCGGCAAGGAGCCCGGCGCCCCGGTCGTCACCCAGGCCAGGCATATGTCCAGGGGAGTGGACGCAAAGCCGCCGCCGGACGCTCCGTTGACAGTCCCCTTCAAGGATTCCGGCGAGAGGTCATACAGGCTTCCACGCTGCATATAGAACGTCAGCGCGCCGCCTATGACCTGCGCTCTAAGAAAATAGCTGGCGCTGGGCAACAAATCGGCGCTGCTCCAGGCCGTCGTCACGTAAGTACGCGATCGCCCCAACCGCCCACTCACTACCTCCTGTCCAATGCTGATGTACACACCCGCCGGAATCGAGACGCGACCGCCGCTGGTTGATAGTGGCGTTGAAGTGACTGCCAAACGGGCGTCTGCCGTTGCAATCGTTGGCAACGGCAAAGCGGCGATCGGAAGCGCGAGATCCTGGTTCCAGCCCTTGGCGCTGACAGACTGAATGGCCTCGAGCAGTTGATCGTTTTGAGTTTCATCTGGCGTCAGATTCCCCGCCTTGATGACATTCACAATCTCTTGCGTGACTCCATTTCCCCAAGCTGCCGGAATCAACGACCCCGGCGTCCCGGTCAGTGGATTTTCATCCACGAACTTCCCATTCACCAAGCCGGCGCTGGGCACACTCTTCGGATAATCCATCCGTTTACTCCCTAGTCATAATTGATGTGAACCTTGGTATGCGCCGGCGCACTGCGATGAATCAGGCACTCCAGAGCCGACCCCGGATTGACGCCAAACCGCTCCCCCCAATAGCTCGCACCGAAACGCCGCCCCAGCAGCAACCGGCCGCCGGTGTTGAGGGTCCACATGAACTGCGCCTGCCAGGTGCCAAAGTGAGCCTCGCCGAACCGTGCGCGGCCCATGCGCGGCGCCTTGAGTTCGGTGATGGTGGCGTTGGGATAGCCCTGGCTCTTGGCGATTTCCACGTAATAGGCAATGGCCTGGCTGCCCACTGCCAACAACCGTCGACGCACCGCCAAGCGACGATCGTCATACAACGGCGTAGCCCCCAAACACGGATCAGGCAGGTTCATCACCCGCTCCCAATCCGGCACCAGCTCACTCACGCCCGCCGGGTCCATCTCATTGAGCAAGTCGGCGGCACGGGCGTCGAGGCGAGCCAGTTCCTGGGCGATGCCTTGCAGCACTTCGTCCAGTTCCGGCACGCGCTCCGGGTCCCACGCCGGACCGCTGGGCAGCAGGCTGCGCAGTTGGGCCTGGTACTGTTCAGCGGTTCTTATGCCTGCCATACGCAGCCTCCGAACGTCAGCAACTGATTGCTGGCCGCCACCACATCGGCGCTCGGCGCAGTGAGCTTGTGGTCGGTTTCGCCCGTGGCGCTGCTGATGGCTTCGGCGATGTGGGTCAGCAGCAGGGTTTCGCCGAGGCCGGCTTCGCGGTTGTGCAGGTCGCGCAGTTGCGCCTCGATGGCCGCACGCACGGCGCTGGTATCCGGGGTGATGCGCAGCCGGTAGGTCACCGGCACCTGCGTCGGCGCCAGTACGTGCAGCTCGGCGGTCACCGGACGCAAGGGCTCGATGTAGGTCCGCACCTCTTCCAATTGCTCGGCGTTGGGGATCGGTTGAGGATCGTCGTCCCGCATCACGAAAAGGCCGACAGTGCCCGGTCCCAGGTAGCTGCCACGACACCACGCGCGGGTAATGCCAGGGCACTCCAGGGCCCAGGTTTCATAGTCCTGGGCCGAGCCACCGTGGGGGATGATGCGGTAGGAGCGGATCACCCGCGCTCGCAGGGATTCGAGGCTTTCCCGAGCAACGCCGCCAGTCAGCCCCGGCGCCAGCACCGTGAAGCTGCTGCCAATGCCGAGGATCGGTTGGACTGGCGTCAACACCAGGCCGGCGTCGGCGTTGCCCAGGCTGCCGGCGTCCAACGCGGCGATGGCGGCGGTGTTCAGGCCATTGCTGGTGGTGCGGGCGGTGGTCACTTTGAATGTGCGGCCATCGGTGGATTGCAACAGCGTGTCGACATCCAGTACCGCGCCAGCGGTGGCAGTGAAACTGACACTGCCGCTGGCCACTTGAGCCGCTTTGCGCGCCTGGTTCAGGCGCAGGGCAGCGATGCGTTCCAGGGTGGATTCATCGGCCTTGTCCGGCAGGATCTGCTCGGCGATCCAGTCCAGGTAGCCATACAGGCCATAGGCAGCGCCACCGAGGGTGCGGGCCAGCACTTGGGCATCGGACTGGCGCAGCGAATCGCTGGCCAGGTCGCTTTGGGCGCGCTTGATCAGCACCGGCAGCGAAGGGGTTTCAAACGGCATAGGTCACCTGCCAACAGTTATCGGGGTTGATGTCCAGGCGCTCGCCGTCGGCCAGGGTCAGGACCGTGCGCAGGTTCAGGCGCTGGGCGTCGAGGCGTTCGCTGATGATGTCGATGGCCTTGCAATGGCCGTCGTCGATCAGCCATTGCAAGGCTTCGCGGGCATAAAATTCGGCGTCGATCTGGGTCTGGCGAGTCAACTTGACCCGTCGCAACAGCCACAGCCGCGAGCCGATGCGGTCGTCGGCCACGGTCGGAAAGGTGTCGCCCCACCAGCCGAAACGTTCCTCGTCATCGACGGCATCGTCATCGGCAGCGCGGCGCCAGGTGAACAGGCTGATCAGCACCGAGCGCGTCAGCGCGGCGTGCAAGTTCTGGCTGATGAACATCACTGGCCTCCCGCTGGTGCACCGGTCTGGCCGTTGCCGGCCTGTACACCGACATGCACGTGTTTGATCTGGCTGATGCCACTGGCGATCTGGTCGCCCTGGGAAACGATCTTGCCGGTGTGGTTGATGACCGGGCTGTCAATGTTTACCGCGCTGCTGGCGCGGATGTTCAGGGTCGCGGTCTGGATGTCGATGACACGACCACGCTTGAAGTGGAGCTTGTCGCCTTCGTCGGTGTAGAGCGCCACTTCGCCAGGGGCCAGGGCCTGGAGGCGGAAGCGGCGATCGGCGACCACCAGGACCACGGCATGGGAACGGTCACCCCCCAGGAACGTGGCAATGCCCTCGGCACCGGCCAACGGGTTGCTGGTGAAGCCGTAGGGTTCGAAGTGCTCCATGTCGTCGTTCACTTCGCCAGCGGTGAGGCGCATTTGCAGCGACTGCAGCTTGGTGGCCGAATTGGCGAGCACGACAGTGCCGCGCGCCAGAAGGCGGGTCAGTAGGCTCATTGAAGTTTCCTTGAGAATCGTGGACTTGAACGCGGTGTTCGGATCTACATCTCTATTGGCTGGGCTGTCGTCATCGCGAGCAAGCTCGCTCCCACAGGGGGTCGGTGGTGAGCAGGCATCGGCGCCGGGCTCAGGTTTTGGGCGGCACCGGGTTCGCGTCAAAGGTATGCGGCGGTGCGACTTGCAGGGTGGTGACGGAGCCTTGTGCCGACAGCGAGTACGTGACTTTGGAAATCAGCATGTCACCGTCGAACCCCAGCACCGGATCGATCACCCGTACCAAGGTGTTGTGCCGCCACAAGTCGCCATTGGCCTGGCGCCAGCCCTGCACGCGGTAAGTGGTGGTCAGGGCCTTGCCGGTGCGGATGGCGCTTTCCCAATCGGCCCGTTGCTGGGCCAGTTCGAAGGTCAACTGCGCGCTCTCGCTGATCACCGTCACCCGCTTGCGCTTGAAGCTCAAGTCGGCGGCGGAGCCAGAGACTTCGCTCACCGCCGCCCCGCTCTGCTGATCACTGCCCTTGTGCTGGCCGATGACCCGGTATTCAGAGAACACCTGGCTGTAGTCCATCGGTGCATTGCCCGACAAGATGTTCTTGCCCAACTCCAACGCGTCACTGGCCCGTCCGCCACTGCCGGGTTTGGCCAGTAGCACGCGGCCTTGCGCGTCATCGGTGGAAAACACCCGGAACAACGTCAGCAAACGGTCGATGGATTGAAAGACCGTTTCCCCCGGCACGATGCTGTGTTCGCTCAACCGCGCGGTTTCAGGAATCTCACTGATGACCGCCACGCCGTATTGCGAGGCCAGGGCCTGGACGATGCTCAACACCGTTTGCCCGCGCCATTGAGTCGGACGGTTGATCGCCGCGCAGTCCACCAGATCCTGGGTCTTGGAACCGCCTTCAATGCTCAGGCTGATCTGCCGACCGTCATAGCTGACCGGCGCCTTGAACACATAACCGCTGAGGACCAGGTCGGCACCAATGCGCACTTGGCATTCATCGCCCGGGCGGATCGGCACTGCTTGGGTCTGCCCCGGCCATTGCCAGGTAATGTCGAGTTTGAAGGTGCGAAACTGGCGCTCCAGGTCCGCACTGATTTCCACACTTTTCCAGCCGCCGTAATCCAACCCACCGACGGTAAGCGAGACAGCGTTGTCGAGCTCGTTCATGACTTACTCCCCCGAGACTTTCAGGTCATTGGGCGGCAGGAAACCAGGATGGGCTACGCCGTTACGCTGGGTCACTTCAGTCACCCGGGTGGCATCGGCAAATTGCTGATACGCCACCACCAGCGCCGGCAGGCTTTGCTTGAACGACAGGTTGATCAGCCTGACACCCGACGACGCCACTGCCGTCAGGTGCGCGGCCATTTGCTGGCGCAGGTTATTCATCGCCTGGTAGTGCTCCGGATCAGCCTTGAGGGAAGCCTGCCAGATCGCATCGTTAAGCGCGTCGCGCAGGGCCAACACATCGTCGGCCACCGGTACGTCCCGGCGCTGGACCGGTTGCACGGCCTGTTGCGCCACCGACGGCGTGGCGTCCAACTTGACCACAGGCGCTGCCACCGGCATCGCCGCAATCCATTGCGCGGCCTGCACCAGCAGTGTGTCCTGCACCAGATCGGCCACGGCCTGGGCAGCGGCCGTGGTGTCCTTGCCGGTGGTGAGTTTGGGCGCGTCGGCCTTGCGAATGGCTTCCACCTGTTGCGACACGCTGGCAATCACGCCGCGATAGCCGTCACGGGCAAAGTCCTTCAGCTCGCGGATGTCGCCCAGCAATCCCTTGAACTCGGCCACCACGTCCTTGGGCAACGCTTTCACCGCCTTGACCAGGTCGCTGAGTTGCCGATAGGTCTCGATCAACGGCTTGAGCTCCTGCTCGATCACCGCGTAGACATCCTTGAGGCTGTTGCGCAGGTCCGCGATGCCGATCCGTGCAGCTTTGATCACGGCCATGGCGTCTTCGAAGCGCCGCACCGTCGAACCGAGGAAGCTGTCGGCCGAGACCAGCAGCAGTTTCTGGCTGTTGATCGTGGCCGAGGGAAATTGCAGCGGCTGGTCGGGGTAGAACTTCAGGGCGAACGTCACCAGCCCGCCGTCCTGGCGGGTCTGGGTCATGTCGCATTCGCCGACCTTGACCTGCATGCGTCCCAGCCATGGATGCACCAGCTCGCCGCTGCCCTGTTCCAAAGCCTTGAGCAGCTTGTCACGCTGCTCCAGGCAGTCAGGGCCGACGATGAACGCGGTCAGCTCATGAATCTTCGCCTGCTGGCCAAGCCCTTCGAAAAACGGCTGGTCGCGTTGGGGATATTCATGCAGCTGGCCCTTGTGGCCGACCGGGGTTTTCGCCTGATCGACCCAGAACCCGACGCCACGAAACGACGCCGGCAACAAACGATCACGCCAGCTCATTGGAACCTCCTGTGGAAAGTGAGCGATAGCCAATGCGCGAACTCACCGCCAGGGCCGGTTGATTGGTCTGTGGCGGATCGGCGCGCAACCCGGCCGGCGCGTTTTCGAAGCGCACGGTCAGGCCGCCTTCGAGTTGCGTGCGGTTGTTGGCGGCGCTTTGTTGCACCAAGGCACTGGAGGTTTGCGGCAACGCACCCGGTGCCAGCGCGGTTTTGGCTGGCACGTTGGCGGACGCCGGCGCCAGGCTCGAAGACAGCCCCGGAGGCTGTTCGCTGGCCCCACCAAAAAACGCCGGCGCCAGCTCACCCTTGCCTTCGGCGTTGGTCTGTCGCTGCGCCTCGGTCAGGCCTTCGACCTTGCCGGTGAACGTGGTGATGAGTTCACCGAAGCCGCCATTGAAAAACGCCTTGATCGGTGCAATCACGCCCTGCAGCTTGTCCCACCACTGGCTGAACCACTCGCCCACCGGCCCCCACTGTTGGGTGAGGCCCTCGATGGGTGACCAGTCGAACAGGCCGCTCAATACCGCCAGCATGATCGACGCCTGGTTGCGCACGCCCTCCCAGATCCCGGCGAAGACTTCTCCGATCGTGCCCCAGTTGGCCATGATCAGTCCCAAGGGCGTCCAATCGAACAGGCCTTTCAGGGCATCCATCACCGGCACGGTCAAGGCCTTGAGCAGATCCCAGATCGCCGCGAATAACCCGGTCAGGGGCGTCCAATTGGCAACGATCAAACCCAGGGGTGACCAGGCGAACAGCGTCTGCATGAAACCGATGACCGGCGTTGCCGCCGCCACGATTACATTCCAGAGCGCGCCAAAAAAGCTGCTGATCGGGCCCCAGTTGCTGATCACCAGCCCCATCGGGGTGAAGGCGAACATCGTCTTGAAGAACTCGACCATCGGCAAGACGATCGGCGCAAGCCGCTGCCAGAGTCCGGCGAAGAACGCCGAAATCGGCGTCCAGTAGGCAATGATCATCCCTGCCGCCAAGGCGATGCCCATGGCAATCAAGCCGATTGGATTCATCTTCAAGGCCAGGTTGACCACTTCCATTGCCTGGCTCGCGCCACTGACCGCCGTCTGGATCGCGTTGAACGCCACGACGCTATTCGCCAGGCCCTGTACCAGTTGCGGGTTGTCCTGCAGCACCTGGGCCACGCCGCTGACCATGGGCTGCAAACTGACCGCCACCGCATTGACCGCAGGCCCCAAGGCCGAGCCGAACTGCACCGACACGTTGCTGATGGAAGTCTTCAATCCATCCAGGTTCTGTGCCGCTACACGAGGCGCTTCAGGCGCCTGGACGGCGCTGGCCGCCGAGCTCGCTGCGCCCGCTTCGTCCTTGAAAGCCAGCGCCGACTTGAGCCCGTCCATAAATGGTTGGGCCAGGCCGCCGCTGGGCAGCAGACCGGAAATATCCAGGCTGCCCAGGCCCGTGGCGTCGAGGTTCTGCTTGAAACTCGCGACCTTCGCACGAAGCCCGGCGAGCTTGGGTGACAGCTCATCGATGCCGGTCAGCAGCACCGCTTTTTTCTCTACCGTTTGTGTGTCTGCCATCACTGCACCTGCTGCATCGCATTGATCCGTTGCGCGTGCTCCAGGGATTCGCGGAGCACATCCAGTGGCCTGGCCATCATCTGTTCGGGATCAACCTTCCAGAACCAGGCCAGGTCATAGGCGGCGGCGATCAGGTCGCCGATGGTTGCGACGCCGCACTCATGAAAAAACTCGCGACAGCCCAGCTCAGCGCGTTGAGATCAGCCAGGTCCAACTGGTTGACCGACGACGGCGGGATGCCGGCGCACACCGCGATGTATTTGGCCGCGACGTCCATGTCCAGGCTCACCTCCTCACTCTTGTCGATCTTGTACGGCAGCGCCTTGATCGCCCGGACTTCCTGCACCGTCGGACGGCGCAGGGTCAGTTCGCTCACAGGCTCGCCGTGGGCCTCGATGGCCACGCGCAGCGTCACGACATCGCTCATTGCCAGGTCCCCTTGATGCCTTCGAATTTCAGCTCGATGGTGGCGTCGTCACCCTTGGACACAGGCTCTTCCACCAGGTAGGCGCCGGCCAGCACGTAGACCTTGCCGTTGTTGAATTCGCAGGTGACGGTCATGTCGGTGCCGGCAACCAGTTGCTTGAGCGGGAAGTCCGCGGTGTGCAGCGCCGTCACCTTGAAGGACGGGGCAATGTCGGTTTCCTTGTAGAAACCCGGTACGACGGTTTCGCGTTTGGTGAACATCAGTGGCGCTTCGCAGCCACCGTTGATGGTCAGTTGAGCGCCGTCCACTTTGACGTAGCAGGTGCCCGCAATCAGTTGACCCATGGTGTTTCTCCCTTCAATAAAAAGCCCACGCGAGGTGGGCTGAATTCATGCGATTGAACGCGACCTTCAGGCGGCGGCGTCGTATTGCAGGCGGAACTGGTTGAGCAGCGCGAACACCCGCAGGCCATTGATGTAATCCGGCGGGAACAGCACATTGACCCGGCTCGGGTCCTGACTGTCACGCTCGACAACAAGGTGCTCGGCGAACAGCTCGGCGTTTTCCACGTGGCCTTCCAGTTCGAGCTTGGCGTACTGGGCGATCAACTCACCGCGAATCGTGCTCGGAGTCACGATGGGCTGGCCGGCGCCGAAACGGGTGCCGTCGGCGGCCAGTTTGTGGCGACCGTACTTGCTGGTGATCACGCTTTGCAGGCGACGGACGATGAACGCCGACTGGTGCATGGTTTCGCTGTCCAGGTAGGAGTTGTCAGCCTGGCCGAAGGCATTCTTCTGATACGTGGTGATGGAACGCTGGATGCGCACGTAGCCACCTTCGTAATACGCGGTCGCGATGCCGTAATTGAGCAGCGACTGGCGCTCGGTCAGGGTGAAACGTTCGCTGGCCGGTGCCGGGTCCAGGCCTGGCAAGCTGCCGCTCTGGGTCGGACGGCTGGCGTCGGCGGAGATGAACACCGCCGTGCGCGCAGCCAACGCAGCGGCCTGGACCCAGAACGGTTGCGGTACGCCCAGCTCCAGGGCCTGGATGGTCATGTGCTGGTCGTTGCGCGCCTGACCGGCGGCGACCAGGGTGCCGAGGGTGCCGCGCTTGGCGCTATAGACGTGGCCGAACAACTGCTTGGCCCAGGACCAGCGACCAGTGCTGTCGTCCATGACCGCTTGCCAGGTGTTGAGGCTCGCCACATCGGACCAGGGCATGGCGATGAACTCGAACGGCTCGTCGCCCAGGGCCGCGACCGCAGCGGTCTGGTCCGGCACACCGGCGCCGCCGGTCATCGTGGTGATGGCGGTGGTCAGCCCCGCCGGGGTGTTTTCGCCATTGCTCTTGCCCAGGCGATTGAATTGCAGGCTGATGTCGTTGCCGCTGTCACCGGTCCATTTGGCGCTGAGGGTCACCACACCTTCGGCGGCCGCAGCGGTCACCGGCAGGTCGGCGGCTGCGTTGATTTTCAAGGCCAGCGCAGTGGCGGCCTGCGCCGCCGTGGCACCGTTGACGATGGCGGCCTGGACGCGCACACCGCCGACGTACAGGTTGAGCACACCGCTTTCAGTCGCGGCGCCGGTGAGGGTCAGCACGCCCTGGGCGATGGCGCCTTCGACGTTGTGCAGCGGCAGGCACCAGATTTCACCGAGTGGGTCGGTCTTGCGCCAGGTCTCGTACATCGAGGCGAGCATCGAGCCCTGCCCGCCGATGTTCTTGGCCAGCGCGACGCTGGACACCAGCACCAGTTTGCCGACCTCGGCCGGGGCGACGTTGTCGTTGACCTGGGCGACGATCAACCGGCGCATGGCCGATGACGCGCTATTGGCGGCCGAGTTGTCCATTTCGGCGTAAAACAGCGGTACACGAATGTCCGCGGGAATGTTGCTGAATCCGATCGCCATTATTTGGCTCCCTGTGGTTTTGCCGCTTTCACGGCTTTGGTAGTGATATCGCCATCGGCCAGACGTCGACGCCACCAGGCGTTGTCCGGCACTTCACGGCCTTCGAGGGGCAACAGATCGCCCGCTTCCGGGTCCGGTACGGCACGGCCCGGGGCCGGCAGCACGGTGATGCGTTTGCTCATGGGGTTACGTCTCCAGAGAAAGTCAGTTCCACGCGCCCGTCGGGGCCGGGACGTTTCAGGTTGGGGTCCGCCGGGTCGATGGCATCGACCCGCACGGTGGCCCCGGTAAAGGACGACAAGCCGTCCAGTTCACGCTCGTGCCAGCTTTCGGCAGGCTGGCTCGCCAGATTGCGGCCCAGCTGGAACTCGGCGAAAAAGCGCAGCCGGTACAACACGCGGCTGCTGTTGATGGAAACCAGTTCGCTGCCGTCGTATTCAATGCCGGTGTACTCGGCGCCCGGCTTGAACCCCACCAGCGCGCGCCACAGTTCGGCCCGCAGGTCGTGCAACAGATCCAGCGCTTTTGTCGGGTCAGTGGCGTCGAGCACCAGCACGGCATCGAAGCGATCACGTACCGCTTGCAGCGTGACGTTCTGAGCCGCGTTCTTGCTGGCAATGTCGGCGGTTGGCAGGACATAGGCACAGGGTGTTTGCAGCGGGGTCTCGGCTTGCAGCGTGGCGAGGTCGAAGCCTGCGGCCACGCGCTGGGCGAGCGTCGGACATTGCTCACGCAACTGCGTGAGGATCGGTGTGATCTTCATGGGGGGACTCCAGTATCTGAAGGTGCGAGTCAACCCTGTGGGAGCGGGCTTGCTCGCGAAAGCGGTAGGTCAGGCAACTCTGATGTTGGATGTGCTGGCGTCTTCGCGAGCAAGCTCGCTCCCACAGGGGATTGGGGTCAGGCCTTGGCATCCAGGCAGGTTGCATGAATCAAGCAGCGATAGCTTTTTTCCCGATCACCACTGGCGGTGACCTTGTCGATCGACCAGCGACCGCGCATGAAATCCGGCCAGGTCGGGTCCAGCAGTACGATGCCCTCGGCGGAGAGTCCCGGGTTGCCGGGGCATTCGATGCTCACCTTGAGGGCTTCGCGCATCATCCGGCGCACCTCGCCTTCACCGGCGGCGCGGGCATCGTCTGCGCTCTGGAAACGTTGGCGCAGGGTCTTGAACGGCGCGAGGCCGCTCTCCTCGACCTGCAGTTTGCCGGCCGCCGCATCCCACCAACGGGTCTTGCAGCCCTGATATTTCGCCCGGGCGGTTTCATCCAGCTTGGCCGAGGTAAAAGCGTGGTCGCCCGGGCGGTTGTTGGTGGTCACCGAGAGTTTCATCTCGGGCAAGACCTTGCCCGACAATGACTTCGCCTGACCGCGCCGAGCCAGCACATACAACTCGTTGATCGGCTTGGCGACAGCGTCATAACGGTGGGCCAGACGCGTGAGGAAACCCATGTCGGTTTCGTTGGTCTGGTCGACATGCTCGATTTTGATCAGCGACAGGTCCGGCGCCACCCGCGGGGAAAAACCGTGCCTGGAGGTCAATTGCCGAAACAGCGTCCCCAGGGTGGTCGGGCCATAACTGACGGATCGGCGTTGCTTGAACCCGGTCTGGTCCGCGGCACTGAAGGGTGCGGCCATGGCCACCAGCACGAGTTGCAGGGGAAACAGGAACGGCGTGCGCCGGGTGATGACGAACTCGCCTTTATCCACCAGCCCCGACTCCAGATAACCGACCCGCAGGCCAATCTTGCCGCCAAGGCTGGGCAACCCTTCGAGCCCGTCCAGGCTAATGGTGAGCGTCAGCTGATCGGACTCGATGCCCGCCGCGTCGACATGCTCCCACTTGAGCAGGCGTTCGTTGAGCAGTGCAGCGTTCGCACCATAAATTTCCACCGCAGGCGTGAAACCCAGTGACATGTTGCCTCCTTAATCCCAGGCCGAAACCGGTGGGGTTGCCACGGGCTTGAGGTCCACTTCCGGCAAGACCACCCATACGCCTGCAGGCAATACCGGGCCCCATTCAGCCAAGCCCGGATTGAGCAGCCAGAGCGCCTCCTCGACGATATCGTCACAACGCTCAAGCTCGCGGTACAGCAACAGATTCACCGAATCACCGGCGATACTTCGAACCCTACGCATTGGCGAACTCCGTCAATTCAACCACCCAGCCGACCACCATCGCCGTACCGTCATCAATGATCTCGGTCTGGGTTTCCGTCACCTTGTTGATCTGCCACAGGCCCCAGTTGCGGCCGATGCCATCGACCAACGGCACAGGCACGCGCTGCGCCTGCAAGGCGCGCAACTCATCGAGGCGATCCATGGCGGTCGCGTACATCGACTTGCCGGTGATCGTCAGCCCTTGCAGGCCTTGGCCGACCTGGCTGGACTTGGGTTTGCTGGTGAGGATGTCGATGCTCTTCCAGCCACCGTCCGAGGTGCGTACCAGGCTGTGGTACGCAAAGTTTCTCGACAGACCGAAAATGAAACTGCCGAGTGCCATTTGCTGACGCATCACGTACCTCCGTCGGTCAGCGCCGCGTCACTGCGCATGGCGAGTGAGTTGGGCATGGTCGTTAAGCCGAATTGGCCCGAGAGCTGCTGCACGACCAGGTTGGCCAACTGACTCGCGCTGGCCTGGTCCTGGCCGTTGATGTAGATGTTGGCGGTCATGGTGTTCTGTTGCGTGGTTGTCTGGGCGCTAGCCAGGTCTTTAGTCACCGCCTCCGGAGCCATGAGCTGATCGGAAGGAGATGCCAGTTGCTCACCCAACCACGAACCGGCCATGCCACCAACAAGACCGCCGATTGCCGTACCAATACCCGGCAGTAAAAACGACCCGATCGCTGCCCCCACGACCGTTCCGGTCATCTCGCCGACTGCACCTCCAACAGCCTTGTCGTCCCCGTCGCGCAATCCTTTGTATGCATCGTATCCGGCACTAAGCACCATCAGCGGTGCCGCCGCTTTACTGACCAAAGGTTCGGCCTTGGCCACGGCCCCCATCAAACGACTCGCCACGCCTGCAGGTTTGGCTCTGGTTGCACGGTGGTTTCCTTGTTTGCCGTTCTTACCCTTGCGGGCACCCTCATCAACATCGGCAATCACATCCCCCACACTATCGGGCAGGCGCGCGGCCGTCTGATCAAGGACTTTCTTGCCCACTCTCGAAAGCCCCTCCGACAACACGGCGCTGCCAAGCAGGGTCAGTAGAGATCCGACGGCCGCGACTGCAAGCGCAACTCCCGCCGCGGCCTTCGGGGAGTCTTCTGCCAGCGAACTCAAACCTCCCGTCACCGTATCGAGGGAGGCCGTCAAACCGTCATTCACCGGCATTAGCGCATTGCCAACAGCCGAAGACAGACGGGTCTGACTCGCATCATGAGCATTCCACCGTCCTTGTGAGGTCCCCCCAAGCGTTTCAGCGGTTTTGGCTACGGAGCCGTCGTATTTCGGCAACGCCCCGTCGGTGGTCCGCTCGGACACCAGCAGAAACGCCTTCTGGGTGTCTTGCGGTTTTTTCAGCAGCTCAAGAATCGCCGTGTTATCGCCAAACAGAACCTTGGTCAGCGACTGCTGTTCTTCGGCAGGTTTTTTCTTCAGTGCTTCAAGCACCAGATTGATGGTCCCCGGTGCGTCCGTACGAAGGCCGTCGGCTAGCATCGCTGGATTGAATCCGGGGTCCAGCGCCGTCCAAGCCTGACGCTGCTGCGGTGAAGCCGCGTCCCCCTTGGCCAACACCGTGGTGAAACCTTTCAAAGCCTCACCGGCACCAGCCTTGTCCACGCCGCTGTTCAGGAACGCCGCCGCGAGGGCCGCCACTTGCTCCGGGGTCATTCCCGCGGCAATGCCAGCCTCGCCACCGCGTTGCACTACTGAGCCAATATCGGCCGCTTTGACATTCAAGCCGCTGTTGCCAAGGTGGTTGGTCGCATCCGCCAGGCGCAGGCTTTGTGCCCGGTCCAGCTCCAACCCGGTGCGCCAGCCCAACAACATCTCGCTGGCGGCCTTGACATCGAGATTGAACGCCGACGCCATTACCGCGCTATCGCGGGCGAAGTTCAGCAACTCGTCCTGTTTTTTGGCTGGGTCGAGGCCGCTTCCGATACCCGCTTTAGCCGCTGCCAGTTCGACCTGAGTCAACTGCACGGCAGTCGCCCCACTGGGGGCCACCTGCCTTTCGCTGGCCATCTTCAGATTGGCAATCGCCATGCCGGAGAGCTGATCCTTGCTCAGGTTCGCCACCAGATTGAGCTCAACCATCGCCAACTCCAGGGCCATGGAAGACTTGCGTCGATCAGGTGGTACGCTTTGTTCAACCTCGGCCTTTAGCTTGGACTTCGGTTCACTGCCTGAAGCCGCCGTCGAGCCATTTGTCTTGAGCAGCGACTGCTGCTGTGACAGGGCAACGTTCAACAATGTTAGCGTTTCCCGCAGTTTGACCTGCTCCGATACCAGCAGACGGATGTCGAGACTGGCTGTGGTCAATGCAAGGTTCAGACCCGACGTTTCAGATACGCTGCCAATGCTCGCTGCACCGGACAGCGAATACTTGCTGTCTGCCATCCCGCTCTACTCCTGTTTCACGCCAAGGCGAGTGATCGCGATGTCGTATCGGCGCAAGGCCTTGCCGGCGTCCCACTCCAGGATTTCCGCCTCACTTACCGAGTAAATGAGCGGCACCACATCGAGGATCACTTCGATGTCGCGCTCCGAAAGAAGTCCGCCGGTTTGTTTAAAAAATCGTCGATGCGTACCTGCAGTTGTGTCCAGTCGGGCACGGTCAGCCGATCGAGATCGGGAATCATCAGGCCGGTGCAATGGGCGGTGATGAACTCGGCGCGTTCCTTGGCCGTCTTCAGTTTTTTCATCGCCTTGGTGGCACGCAGCACCGGCATTTCCAGGGTCAGCGCAGTCAGGCTACGGCCCGCGACGTCGAGCGGTTGCAGCAGTTGCACTTGGTCGGGATCGGCCTGTGGCTCCTCCAGAAAATACGACGCCGGGCGCGTGGACATTTCGTGCACGTACTGGGCAATGCTGACGTAGTCCGGGCGCTTGAGCTGATCCAGCTCCTTGACCGACAGGCCGGTGGCCAGTTTGGCCAGCTCGAAGAACTGGTCGTCTTCGTCATCACCGGCGCGGGCCAGGGCTTCTTTCTGCGCGGCGTAGAAGAGGGGTTTGAGTGGGAGCTGTTCGATCTGCGAATCGTCGTCACCAATGATCGGCGACAGCAATACGTGAACGGGAGGTGTCCAGGGCATGAAGTGAATTCCTTGATGAACAGGGAGAACGAGCACCCTGTGGGAGCGGGCTTGCTCGCGAAAGCGGTGGGTCAGTCAAATTCATGTTGAAGCTGATGGCCTCTTCGCGAGCAAGCCCGCTCCCACAGGGACTGCACCTTTAAGGCAACAACACCGCACGGCGGGCATCACCGAGAATGTCGACGCCGTTGAGCACGAATTTCTGGGTGCGCACGTCGATGTCGATCACCGGGACGCCGTTTTCCAGGCGGTTGTAGGTGCGGCAGGACAGGTCGAGGATGGTCTTGGGCTTCTCGTTCATTTTCAGGGCGGTTTCCTCAAGGGATTTCAACTTGCCGCCCACCGTGTGGTAGGTGAACCAAGTGTTGCCGTCCTGGTCCTGGCCGGCTTCACGCACGTTCAGCAGAATGTCGTCGCCCACGCTCACGCCCAGCGCCAGCATGACTTCCGGGCCGAGACCTTGCAGCGTCAGCTTGGCCGTCAGCACTTTGCCGCCCTTGGCCATTTCCTCGCCAATGAAACGGCCGCCGCGCATCTCTTCCATTTCGAATTCGATTTTCGGCGGGGTGAAATCTTCCACGGTCGCCGACAACGGCAAGCCTTGCAGGGTGGCCGCGATGGCCTGTCTTACGCGGTTGGTAAACATTAGAGAACGTCCTCCAGGAACTGCTCGATGATTTCATCGCGGGCATTGAGTTGATAAATCATGTGTTCGTTCGGCGCGTAGCGGCCGTAGTCGATGACCACGTACCAGGTGCCGTTCTTGTACTTCTCGACGCTGTTCAATTCCGGGTGCAGGTACACGCTGCCGCCAGGGATGGTTTCGTCGGCGACCAGGGTTTGCAGCCAGTCGTTGATGCGCTTGACCTCCTGGTCCATGAACGACTTGGTCAGGTTCTTGGCCATGGCCTTCTGGCCGGCCTTCACCAGCTTGCGGCTGATGGCATCTTCCAGGCCGACGTAGCTGATGAACTTGCCGGTGATGGAACGGTTGCCCAGCAGCGAGAAGCCGCCGAGGATGGTCCGGGCGTAATAGCTGACGCCGTAGCGGTTGAGCAGATCGCCTTCGGTGGAGGTGTCGAGGATGTTGTATTCGACGGTGCGCGAGACGTCTTCGGCGTAGGTCACCTGGTTGCCCGGGCTCTCCCATTGCTTGACCTTGGCGAGGGCGGCGATGGCCAGGCTCGACGGGGCCAGGAAAACGTTTTTCTTCGCGGCCTTGGAGTACACCGCCGGCATGTTGTGCACCACCAGGCAACGGTCGAACCCGAGGTCCGCGCCGCCCAGTTCCTGGCTGTAGGTCACTTGATCGGCGACCGAGGCGTCCTTGCCATCGAGCACCACACGGGCCTTGATGCGTTTGCCGAACGAAGCGAACTCGCTGGCCACCGCCTTGGTGCCGGTGAAGCCCGGCGCGCCGATGATGGTCAGGTCTTCGGCAACCCCACTCAACGCGGCCAGGCCCAGCTTACGGCCGGTCTGCGCTTCGATACCGCCGATCACATTATTCTGCGTGTCGGCCAGCGTCGCGCCCTCTTCGACGATGACCACGTACACCGGCACCTTGACCACTTTGAGGATCTGGTAGACGGCGTGGAACAACGTCCCCGCCTCGGCTCCACTCGGGTCCAACTGGGCCTGGGTGGTGAAGCTGTTGATGCGGAACGGGGTGTTTTTCGGAATCAGCGCGTTGGCATTCGGCGCGGTGCCGACCAGCCCGATGACGTTGTCCCCCAGGCCACCCATGGCCTCGGGAGATTCAGTGGCATTGACGGTAATGCCGTTGTGCTCGAAGTTCAAAACCTCAGCCATGGTTATTCAGCCTTTTTGGTGGTGGCCTTTTTGGCCGGGGTGGATGCAGAAGCCGGTTCGACGACTTCGGTTTTTTTCAGTGCCAGGCGACCGGCGCTGCGCAAGGCATTGGCCTCGACGTCGAGCAGGTCAAGTTCCTGGCCGACGCTCGACCAGTGACCACCCCCGGTGGGGAATGGGAGGAGCACGGTGTAGGTTTGGCGTGGTGCCATTTGTGTTTCTCCAGATATGAAAAAGCCCCGTGTATGCGGGGCCGTTGTCAGGTTTTTGTGATGTGTTGCGGGAAAGAAAACGCCCCGTCGGTGCGGGGCGTTTATTGAGGGTGTTGCATAGCTAGCCAATCGGGCGCTGGCGGCCGATGGTCAATCAGCGGAAATTCGCCGGCCTCCGGCCAATTGCGCAAGGCACGTCGGTAGGTCTGCAACGCCCCGTATTGATCGGAGGTCAGTGTAGTTACGATACCGTCCTCTATTTCGTCGCGATGGCGTGTAACAACCCCGTCAGTCACTGCGAGCTGCTTGTCTCTCCACGTGCGCTCAACAAGCGCAAGCTCATCCGATGTGGGCAACGGCGGTTCCTGCAACGCTGGACGACCATCAGACCCAAGCACGATGACTTTAGATCCCCTGTCCGGCTCAAAAAGCGCCCCGTGTTCATCATCTGTAATCACAATACCTCCGTTATCAACGCGTTCGAAGGCAAAACGACCATCTTCTTCAATCCATTTAGCGTACATATTTCCCCCTAGTACCCGATCGCCACCCAATTAAAACCACCCGTTGTCACCGCACCGGCATTGCTGATCACACTCGTGAGATATCCCGTGAAGCCCGTACGGGTAGGGTTTCCGATCTGACAAAGTGAAGGGTTTTGTGCTGAAGAGGCACCGCCATAATTGGCTACCACAGCCATGCACGCAGTAGGAAATGCGACGGGAAACGTGATCGACACTACTCCAGCAGTGCCATTGGTCGAGCCGTGCCCGGTTTTACATAGCCACCCGCTGGGTAAAGCCTGGCTGGAGTCATATCCAAGAACTGCGGCAAACATCTTGGAATATTTAGTCAATACGGTCCCCGAAACCACCCTCCATCCACCATGATGGGAAACCAATATGATGCTTTCGAAGACATCAATAGGAACAGCGGAGAGAACAGATAATCCGATAGATATCAGATCGTCCGCAAAGGCTTGCAAATTGAAACTTCCTGCGCCTGCGGAAATAATGATTGATTGGCCGGGTGTTGTCGTTGATAGTTTTGGCAACGTGACATCTAAACCAGCCAACCCAACAGATCCGATAATTAGACATCCAGTATCGTTTACCGTCAGCGCAGTCGACGCAGTAATGATCTTTATGCCCGAATAATTGCCAATTAAGGAGTTGATGGCTGTCGAATCCACAATTTGGGCAGAGCCTGATGCCCACCACCCGCTGGCGCCGTCAGTAGTAAGATCCAGCGTGGAACCCGCGGGCATAACCATCGTCGTCTTAGTAAGACTGCCCGACTTAATGTTGTCTGAACCTGGACAAAGAATGGTTACTACCCCCGTCCCCCGGTTTCGAAGGCTTACCGTTCCGCCTGCACCGCCGCTGTTGGCAGCAGGTAGAGTGACGTTAAACGTCCCAAGGCAGGACACCATAGAACCGAACGCCGTAGAAGCTACCAGCGTCGTATTGGATGTTGCTTTAAGGAATCCTCGATAGTTCCCTTTCGCGCGCTCTACAAACTCGGTAGTGGCCAGCAACTTGCTGCTATCGAAAATCGGTGGCGTATTTGCCGTCGGATTAACCAGCACCGGCGAGTTAATCGCCGCAAACCCTTGCGTCACGTTCTGAAACGCCAACCCCGTAGTGCCCAGCACAATCGCACCATCGGTAATCAACTGCCAGATCGTGTTGGCAAGCGTCGCGCCCTCCTCCACCGAGACAATCAATCCCGAAGTCACTTCGACACTCGCATCGGCATCCTTTGCCCGAACCCAAGCGCCGTTCGCGGCCACGTAAATACCGTTGTCTTTCGCCAAGGTCTGGGACTTGACCAGGACCCGATTCCCGGCGATCACCGCAACACCATCGATCGCCTGCGCGCCACTCAAGACAATGTTGGCTGTCGTCGCCACTCGGACCGACTGCTTCCTGTCGAGCTTGGCAAGCTCATCAGCGACGTAACTTGCAACCCAAGCCCGCGTCGCCTTGACCACCGTGTCATCAATCAGCAGCGTCACCAACTCAGCATTGCTGGTCTCGAAAATCGACCGGATGTAGAACTCTTTGCCCGAGCCGGACGTCGCCAACACCGGCTTGAACGACTCCGGGTATTTGACAATCGCGTACAGAATCCCGGTATCGGTCCAGATCCCGGCCTCACGCACATACCAACCGCCCACGTCGGACGGAATGGTGACCTCGGCCAGCAGCCAGCTCGGGTTGTTTTCATCCTGGAACAGCGCATTGAGCGGCCCGCGCCAGACTTCACGCTTGAGTGCCGTCGCGGTTGCGGCCGGGTTGTATTGCGTGCCGCCGCCGTCACCGACGGAAATCTGCGACAGCTTGATCGGTGTGCCCGCCGCCTTGCAGGCAGTTTCGTAGGCGATCCCCGCATCGGTGAGCAGGGTGTAGTAGTCGGCCATTTAGGACCCCTGTGGATAAATAGTGGAGGTTTCGACGGTGTAGAGCCCGGCGGCCATGAAGGCCTGGCCCGAGGCTTCCAGCCCTTCGATGACAATCGGATAAACCGTGGTCAGCTCGCCGCACAACGTGGCGGCGCCGATGACGTGACGGCCGAATGCACTCAAGCCGACAGACACCCTCAAGGTGTCGCGCTCGCTTTTGGCATCGGCCAGGCGGCGGTCGAGACGGGCGTCGATTTCTTCGCTGTAGGGCTGCTCGGTAAATGCCCTGACGGAAAAACTGTAGGGCGGGCCAGGCGGTGTTTGCTCATACCAGGCGCGCACTTCAGGCATCAGTTGCAAACCTTTGGCGGCATTTTCCAGCGCCTTTCGCGTCCCGGCCTGCCGGGTGGTGGGCCAGGCGAGTTCAACGGTCAGGCGCTTTTCAGCTTCGGGCGCCGCGGAGCTCCACTCGTTGACCCCACGATCCGCCGCGAGATACGGCAGGAACGCCAAGGGCGTGGTCGCAGGGTTCATCAGCTCGGGAAACGGCGGATCGATGCGTTCGAGCAGCCGAGCGAACCCCAGATCCAGTGCCCTTTCCAACGGTGAACTGTTGGCCGGCAGCAAGCTCGGGCGAGGTGTGTCGTCACTCATAACGTATCCACCTCGACCTCGATGCCCGTGCAGTACGGGGCTTGGAAAGCCGTTGTCACAATCGGTGCAAGCGGTTCGAGAATCTGCAGCTGAACCGCGCCGGCGCTGTGCAGCGTGTAGTCGATCCAGCTCGGATCCACCCGCCCTTCCAGGCGATGACACGCCTCGGCGTATGCCTGTAACTGCTGCTCGGCGGCAACCTGGGTCAGCCCTGAATCCGGGCCGGCATTGATCTTCGCCACGACGCGGATTTTGTAGGGTTTGATCTGCGCGGCCTGCACGATGACCAAGTCCGTTTCCGGTCGTACATCAGGCCGGGCGAAATGTTGGCGAACACCGTCGAGCAGTGCCTCGGTCGGCGTGCCGTCGCCGTCACGGGACAGCACCGTGACCGTGACTTCGCCCGGCGCGGTGCGGCGTCCGTTGCCGTCCTTGACCTGCGCCGCATGACCGTCGGGGTCGAAGGTGTAGGTGACGGTCACCACGCCCGCCGAGGCGTTTTCCACCTTCACCGCTGGCCGTTCGCCAAGGGTGAAGATCTCCCGCCGATACTGCATACGCGAGCCTGCCGCCGGGGCATGGGGCGCCAGGTAATAGCGTAACCGGGCATCGTCATCGCTCTCGTAGACCGGAGGAATGGGCGGGAAGGCCGCCGGGTCGCCCGGATCGAGCAACTGGCGTTCAAGGCCCATGTCCGCGAGGCGAGCGTCGAGATTGGTGCCCGTGGCCCACCACGCCAACATCTGCTTGATGCGGGCGTTGTATTTGCGTTCGTGGGTTTGCAGCCGGACACAGAACGCCTCGAGGGCCAGGGTCAGCAGTTCGCTTTCGTTTTCGAGGCTGTCCACCAGCTTCGCCGCGCTGGCGGAAGAGCGTGCGCCGACATACTCGACCACGAAGGTCTTGAACTCTGCGAGCAAGTCCTCGAACGCTTCGACGGTGACGATGGCCGGTTCGGCCAGTTGGTTCTGGCCGGGTATCAGCATGCTCATGTCACCACCTCGAAAGTCTGTTTGCGGTTTTTCCAGGTGCCGGCAAAACGCAACAACAAGCCGGCACCCTGTCGGCTGGCGACAATGACCCCTGGCTCGAAATCATCGATGCCGTTGTCCGGGTTGTAGAACGCTTGGGCCGCGTGGCTCTGGGCAAGGATCAGCAGGTCGTCACCGAGGTTCTGCCCCAGCAGCTGCGTGAGTGCGCAGCCATACAACGGACGCTTCTGGCGAGTGCCCAACGGCGTGGTCAGTGCACGGGTGGCGCGCTGCACAAACTGCAGCCAGTCGTCGACCGTGGCGCCGGTGTTTCGATCGATTCCAATCATGAGGAAATCTCTTATGCGGTACTGATGACGCGTCCCTGGTGATCCACCACCGGGCCGCTCAGGTGCACGCCGGAGGCGTCGAGACGAATGCCGACGGCGCCGACTTGCAATTCGATGGTCTCGGGCGTCATCGCCAGCCGCGACGGGCCAATGTTCAACTGCAGGGCATCACGAGAACCGCTGAACGCCGCGGGGCCGTTTTGCCAGTGCAGGACATGGCTGGCATGGTCGTAGCCGTTTTCCGTACCGTCCTGATAGAGGCGTCGGGTCAACGAGGCCTGGGTCGAGACGGGCGGGAACTGACCGCCGTTGAGACCAAACAACGCCACCGCCTGCCCGCCGCCTTCGCCGCCGCCATGGTTCAGCAACAGGCATTGCTCGCCCACGGACGGAATCCGCGACTCGCTCTGGGCGCCGGCGCTCGGGTTGAAAAAACGGATCGCTGGGGTCAGCAGTCCGCCATGACTGACCTTGCAGGTGTTGCGGGCCGCATCGACTTCCTGGCAAACGCCGATGCGGCAGAAACTCTCCGCTCGCCGGTGCAAGTCTTCCAGCTCGGTTTCCATCTGCGCCAGACGCTCGATGATCGGCCCCAGATGCATCCGTAACAGCGCATCAAACATGGCTCAGCCCTCGAGTGCGGTGTATTGGTCCGGGTCGTCGATGTTCGACACTTCCCAGGTACGGGCAAACTTCGGGATGCCCAGCGGGTCCTCAAGCAGCGTCGGGCCGAGGTACAGGGTTTGGTTGAAGGAAAGGGTCCAGGCGGTGTATTGCCGTGCCGGGTTGATGAACGTGGACGGCAGGCCATCGAGCTCCGTGGGCAGGTCGCATTGATCGCCCGACAGCCCCCAACGGTTATCCATGACCAGGTGTTTCAGCTCAGCGGCCAAGTCGCAGGCCTCCCACCCCGGCACGGCCATGACCACTTGCAGGGAAACCGTCAGGAGATGAGCGATGCGCCCGTCGTTGGCGCGGTGGCCGGGCGCATCACGCTCAAGAGCAATCAGCACCCAGGGTTGGTCGTCGGTGCCATCGAACTCCTGGGGGCTGCCGACTTTCAGGGCGGGATAAGTAGCGCGCAATGTCTGGGCAATGGCCGAGAACAACTGCGACGGTTTTTCGATGAGGGCTGGCATTGATCGCCTCCTTTTGTATGAATCAGCGCTGCCGACTCAGTGCTGGTCGGGAGGAAGGTCCCGCGGTGGCACGTCGCAGACGCCGATCCGCTTGGCGACCCAGCGCTCGTAAAGACCGATCGCCACATCGGCACCGGCCATGGCGGTCAGACAACCCAAGGCGCAGGCGCTCCAGATCGACATGCCGAGGGCGTACAACAGCATGGTTGCCGATACGCCGCAGACCACGCAGGCACCGGAGCGCAGAACCACGCGGCGCAGCAACGGCCAGCCACGGGCGCCCTCCTTGTCGGCGCGCCACATCTCGCCGGACACCCCGCCCACCAGGGCGAGCACGATGACCAGCCAGATCGGCATGTCCAGCAACGCTTGTTGCTCGTTTGTCATGTCACGCCTCCTGGGGTGATTGATGAATGGGTAGGACCGGGATCTTTTCCGGATAAGAAGATGGGATGGCGCCAAGTCATTGGCTAAATACCTTTGGCGACCTCTCCCTTGACAGCGGTTTGAAGTACCTCACGGCACAGGCATTCCAAAAAGCCCGGTCGCCCAGGCTTTTCAGTAATGCGCTTGATCTTTCGGCGCGACTGGCGCGGTACGGATCCATTCAAATTGTTCCTCCGGCCGCGGTCCCTGCCCGCCGGATAACTGCTTCTGGTGCTTTACGCTGCACACCCGGGTCAGTTGCCAACCCTCTGAACCGTTAAGGCCGGTTCATCGCTGCCTGTTGGTGGAACTAAAGAGCTTCGTTGCCAGCCGCTTTGTCGAGCGGCTTGGACACAGAATATGCATGGATGCATATACAGTCAATGCGTAAATGCATTTATTTATGCATGAAGAATGCGCAAATGCATGAAGCCCTTGGGAACACGGGGGTTGCGGGTTTTCAGGAGGCGAAAAAAAACCCGCACGGCGGCGGGTTTTATCTGACAGCGCAGGGGTTAACGGGCGTACATGCCCCACCAGAAGACGTGGCCAAGGATGACGATTTGCTCGTCCTGCATTTCCTGGAAGGTGTAGTCCTCGTCCGGATGTTCATCGCGGTTGAAGCTGCGCAGACGGATGCCGGTGGGTAGGCGATAAAGCTGCTTCACCCGCAGTTGGCCGTTGTGGTTGATGGCGTAGAGGTCGCCGTCGACGATGTCGCCGATCCCACACTTGCCTGCGTTCACCCCAACCGTGGCCCCGTCGCGCAGCACCGGCAACATGCTATTGCCGCGCACCGTCACGCACTTGGCCTGGTCGAACTGCACGCCGTTGTGGCGCAGGCTGCGCTTGCCGAAGCGCAGGCTTGAGCGCTCGCTTTCCTCGATGACGAATCTTCCTGATCCAGCAGCCAATTCAACCTCGCGCAGAAAAGGGACCGACACTTCGTCTTCTTCGACGGGTGTTTCGTCGTCCCACAGGCTTATGTCCTTGAGTTCGGAATGCGGCTCGTCACGGCGAGTATTGCCAGCGGGCACAACGTCCGCGCGCCCGCGCAACTGATCGGTGCTCACGGCAAAATATTCGGCGATCTTCGAGATGTGTTTATCCGAAGGGTCGACGATCTTGCCGCTGAGGATCCGCGAGAGGGTGGACTGAGGCACGCCGGTACGCCGGTGAAGCTCCGTGGGGGAGATCCCGTGCTGATCGAGCAATGCTCTTAATACGGTAGAAACGTTGCGTTTTTGCATAACGCGCATAGTGCTTGTTCTTTTCGCAGAAGACAAATGCTGTTTCGCATAAATATGCAATGTGTAGGAGCTGTCGAGTGCAACGAGGCTGCGATCTTTCCCCAGACACTTGAATCTCAAGCGAAAGATCAAAAGATCAAAAGATCAAAAGATCAAAAGATCGCAGGCTTCGCCAGCTCCTACAAAAGCCAAACTCTCCCACCCGGGATTTGCCCTACACGTCCCCAAGAAAAGACTCCAAACCCGTCCTTCAAATGTGTGACGCAAGGCTACGTTTCCTTGCGCCTCTGCCTACAACTACGCCAGAATCCGCCGGCTTGTGCGCCTTGGGGCCCGTCGGTACTTTTGATCCTGTCACTGCCCATCAGTGATCGGGTTTAGTCGCTCGGTATTCCAAGGTGCTCATTGTTCCATTCAGTCAGGTACTTTTATTCCTGCACTTGATGGTAGCTGTGCGCAGGGCGCCCTCGGGCGCGCCGGTTCCTTGGATCCCCGGTCGACTAACCTGCGTACAGCTGCCGCCCCTCGTTTAGTCGCGAGTGAGCGGTGGCTCAACTTCAAGGATCCATAGAATGCCGAAGAACACTCCAAATCCCCCAGACGATCACGTCTCCCGCAGCCAATCGGCCAACGCCAAGAAACTCGACGACGCGGCCACTCGCGCCCTGGACTATTACCTCAAGCCGAAAGCCGACAAAGACACCGCCGACACACCCGACACCCTTTTCATCATCGCGCCTAACATCGACGCCGAATGCCTGCTCGCCAACCTCAGCGAAACCCTGGCCTCGGCCAACGCCATGGTCAGCGACCTGGCATTCGACCTGAAGGGCTCGCGACGGAATATCGCGCTAGGGGTCCAGCAAATGATCGAGCTGAGCCAGTTGCTGGCGAATCGGGCGTTGGATGTGGTCGAGGTGAGGTAGCCATCCATGATGCAAGCCGAGACCTAAGAGAAGCCCGAGTAATCACTGTGAGCTTGCTCGCGATAGCGGTAGTTCAGTTACAACTAAGTTGTATTGGCTGCCGTCATCGCGAGCAAGCTCCCACATTGGATCGGGGTACAGCCTGAGAGATAGGTCGGCTGTCAGGCCGCCTCGCGAGCAAGCTTTGCTCCCACAGATATGATGGGTGTACGACCGGGAGAACCAGGTCGGCTATTAGGCCGCCTCGATTTTGTTTTTGATCTGGGGCGCCCCGTTAACCACGATGCCTTCGTTCAGGCATGCCGAGCCTAGGCGAGGCACCGAGTGGTGGGGCAAAAGCGTTTTGCTTACTTTTGACTGGGCCGGCTTCCGGGCTCTTCAAAAGTGAGCCGCCGTCAGGGCGGAACCCTAAGCAGCCGTTACCGAAAAAACGGATAAGCCCCCAATCCCAAAAACCACTCACGCCTGGGTCCCCCCCGACCACCCATGTTAACCTTGCGCCCATCGCGGAAAAGCCGGGCCAATGCCCCTCCTTTTGCCCTACACCTTTCAACGAGCTTGCCTGACACCCATGAATACCGCCGTGAACGACCTCTCCAGCCACACGCCGATGATGCAGCAATACTGGCGCCTGAAGAACCAGCACCCCGATCAGCTGATGTTCTATCGCATGGGCGACTTCTACGAGATCTTCTACGAGGACGCGAAGAAGGCCGCCAAGCTGTTGGACATCACCCTGACGGCACGTGGGCAATCGGCGGGCATGGCCATTCCGATGTGTGGGATTCCTTACCACGCGGCAGAAGGTTACCTGGCCAAGCTGGTCAAACTCGGCGAGTCCGTGGTGATCTGCGAGCAAGTCGGCGACCCGGCCACCAGCAAAGGGCCGGTGGAACGCCAAGTCGTACGGATCATCACCCCAGGCACGGTCAGTGACGAAGCCTTGCTGGATGAACGCCGGGACAACCTGATCGCCGCCGTGCTGGGCGATGAACGCCTGTTCGGCCTGGCGGTGCTGGACATCACCAGCGGTAACTTCTCGGTGCTGGAAATCAAGGGCTGGGAAAACCTGCTGGCAGAACTGGAGCGAGTCAATCCGGTGGAGCTGTTGATCCCGGATGACTGGCCCAAAGACCTGCCGGCAGAAAAACGCCGTGGCGTGCGGCGCCGAGCGCCGTGGGATTTTGAGCGTGATTCGGCGCTGAAAAGTCTCTGCCAGCAGTTTTCCACCCAAGACCTCAAGGGCTTCGGTTGCGAAAACCTGACCCTGGCCATCGGCGCTGCCGGGTGCCTGCTGGCCTACGCCAAGGAAACCCAGCGCACCGCCCTGCCCCACTTGCGCAGCCTGCGGCACGAACGCCTGGATGACACCGTGGTACTGGACGGCGCAAGTCGTCGCAACCTGGAGCTGGACACCAACCTCGCCGGCGGGCGCGACAATACCCTGCAATCGGTGGTCGATCGCTGCCAGACCGCCATGGGCAGCCGCCTGCTGACCCGCTGGTTGAACCGTCCGCTGCGAGACCTGACCGTGCTGCTGGCGCGTCAAACCTCCATTACCTGCCTGCTGGATCGTTATCGCTTCGAGCAGTTGCAACCGCAGCTCAAGGAAATCGGCGACATCGAGCGAATCCTCGCCCGTATCGGCTTGCGCAACGCCCGTCCCCGCGACCTGGCGCGCCTGCGCGATGCCCTCGGCGCCTTGCCCGAACTGCAAGTGGCGATGACCGACCTCGAAGCGCCGCACCTGCAGCAACTGGCGCGCACCACCAGCACCTACCCTGAGCTGGCCGCGCTGCTGGAAAAAGCCATTATCGATAACCCGCCGGCGGTGATCCGTGACGGTGGCGTGCTGAAGACCGGCTACGATGCCGAACTCGACGAGCTGCAATCGCTGAGCGAGAACGCCGGCCAGTTCCTGATCGACCTCGAAGCCCGGGAAAAAGCCCGTACGGGGTTGGCCAACCTCAAAGTCGGCTACAACCGCATCCACGGTTATTTCATCGAATTGCCAAGCAAGCAGGCCGAACAGGCCCCGGCCGACTACATCCGCCGCCAGACCCTCAAGGGCGCCGAGCGTTTCATCACCCCGGAACTCAAGGCGTTCGAAGACAAGGCGCTGTCGGCCAAGAGCCGCGCCCTCGCCCGGGAAAAGATGCTCTATGAAGCGTTGCTCGAAGACCTGATCAGCCAATTGCCGCCGTTACAGGACACTGCCGGCGCCTTGGCGGAACTGGACGTGCTGAGCAACCTGGCCGAACGCGCACTGAACCTGGACCTCAACTGCCCGCGCTTCGTCAGCGAGCCGTGCATGCGCATCAGCCAGGGTCGTCACCCAGTGGTCGAGCAAGTACTGACCACGCCGTTCGTGGCCAACGACCTGAGCCTGGACGACAACACCCGCATGTTGGTAATCACCGGCCCGAACATGGGCGGTAAATCCACCTACATGCGCCAAACCGCGTTGATCGTGCTGCTGGCCCACATTGGCAGTTTCGTTCCGGCGGCCAGTTGCGAATTGTCCCTGGTGGACCGGATCTTCACCCGCATCGGCTCCAGCGACGACCTGGCCGGTGGACGTTCGACGTTCATGGTGGAAATGAGCGAAACCGCGAACATCCTGCACAACGCCACCGAACGCAGTCTGGTGCTGATGGACGAAGTCGGACGCGGTACCAGCACCTTCGACGGTTTGTCCCTGGCCTGGGCAGCGGCCGAGCGCCTCGCGCACCTGCGGGCCTACACGCTGTTCGCCACCCATTACTTCGAACTCACCGTGTTGCCGGAAAGCCAGCCTTTGGTGGCGAATGTCCACCTCAATGCCACCGAGCACAATGAACGCATCGTGTTCCTGCACCACGTGCTGCCCGGCCCGGCCAGCCAGAGCTACGGCTTGGCAGTCGCACAACTGGCCGGCGTGCCAAGTGAGGTCATTACCCGTGCTCGCGAGCACCTGAGCCGCCTGGAAACCACCAGCCTGCCTCATGAAACACCGCGCCCGACCAAAGGCAAACCGGCCGCACCTCAGCAAAGCGACCTGTTCGCCAGCCTGCCGCATCCGGTACTCGATGAACTGGCCAAGCTCGATCTGGACGACCTGACACCACGTCGGGCACTGGATTTACTCTATACATTGAAGACACGGATCTAACACACAGGCTTTCAAGCTGTTAGAATCGCGCGCGGTTTGGGATGCTGCGAACTATTAGCCTGGTTCGCAGACTATCGCTCCCGAACCTGGCGACCCCACCGTGAAGGGGCTTCGCTGCCGCCGCCTGAGGAGAGAATTAGAAATGACCTTCGTCGTCACCGACAACTGCATCAAGTGCAAGTACACCGACTGCGTAGAAGTGTGTCCGGTGGACTGCTTTTACGAAGGGCCGAATTTCCTGGTCATTCACCCGGACGAGTGCATCGACTGCGCCCTGTGTGAACCGGAATGCCCGGCGAATGCCATTTTCTCGGAAGACGAAGTGCCGGCCGGCATGGAGAACTTCATCGAGCTGAACGCCGAACTGGCGGACATCTGGCCGAACATTACCGAGAAGAAAGATGCGCTGCCGGACGCTGAAGAGTGGGATGGCAAGGAAGGCAAGCTCAAGGATCTGGAACGCTGATCGTTGCTGCTTCCGTGAAAAAGGCCCCTTGCGGGCCTTTTTGCTTTTTCGGACCAAGAAATCGCAGGCAAAAAAAAGGGGCGGTTTGACCCGCCCACATTTTTTCCCTAATCCCTTTAATCCTTTTCATCATCCTGATGAATCGCGTCCTGCGATATCCTTCCTTCCCATCGTCCGTGACAGGTGTGTCTGTCCGTCGACACAGGACTGATATTAGTATTTTCCCAGGCGAGTGCAACGCGACTGATACAGGTGGCTTGCTCTGTCACACTACGTTCATCAACAAATTTTCGTTATAAATCAGCGCAATACAAAAATATCACGGCGTTTATAGCGGTCTATCCCGCCGATTAGGAACTGATCGCTTACGTAAGACTAGGCAAAGGCTTACAAGCTGAACCTACAAATAGAGCGGAACTGGGGAAACGCCCCTTCGGAAAGCTTTGAACCAGTCGTGATGTTCTATCGTTCACGGGTGGGGGGTTCAGGGGTGGTGTGTATATCCGTTTTTGGCGTAACGGCGGCTTATGGTTCCGCTCTACAGCGGCTCACTTTTGACAAGCGCAACAGTAAGCAAAACGCTCATGCCCCACCACTCGGCACCTCGCCTAGGCTCGGTGTGCCTGAACGAAGGCATTGCTCCGTGAGGCCGCCTCGTTTTTGCTTCTGATCTGGGGCGCCCCGTTAACCACGATGGCCGAACGTAGGCATTGCGCAGTGGGCACCTCGGCATGGATGCCGAGGTAGCCGCGCTGGGCCCAGAGTGTGTCAAAACCCTGAAGCCAACCCTTGCTATGATTTCCCCAGGACTTCATTGCAAGGGCTGCCCATGAAACGCTTCATCCAAGGTGAACATCGAGATCAAACTACCTTGCTCCCCGAGAGCTTGGACGACTACGTCAGCGATACCAATCCGGTGCGCGTTGTCGATGTCTTCGTGGATGAACTCGACCTGATCACCTTGGGTTTTGAAAGCGCTGTCCCCGCTAAAACGGGCCGACCGGCTTATCACCCTGCAGTCATGCTGAAAATCTACATCTACGGCTATCTCAACCGTATCCAGTCAAGCCGGCGTCTTGAGTGCGAGGCGCAGCGCAACGTCGAGTTGATGTGGCTGACCGGTCGCCTGATGCCGGATTTCAAGACCATCGCCAACTTCCGCAAAGACAACTCAAAGGCCATTCGAGGAGTCTGTCGGCAGTTCGTCGTGCTGTGTCAACAACTGGGGCTTTTCTCGGAACATTTCGTTGCCATCGATGGCAGTAAATTCAAGGCGGTGAACCACCGCGACCGCAACTTCACCAGCGCCAAGCTGAAGCGCCGGATGGAAGAGATCGAATCAAGCATTGCCCGTTATCTGAAGGCGCTGGATGAGGCTGATCGGCAAGAGCCCAAGTCTTCAGGGCCCAAAGGCGGCCTGGAAGAGAAGATCGCCAAATTGAAGGAGCAGATGAAGGCGCTCCAGGCGATTGAAATACAGCTTGAAGCATCGCCGGACAAACAGATCTCGCTGACCGACCCGGACGCGCGCTCGATGATGATGACGAGCGGTCATGGCATCGTGGGCTACAACGTGCAGACAGCAGTCGATACCAAACACCATTTGATTGTCGCGCACGAGGTGACCAATGTCGGTCACGACCGTGATCAGCTTAGCTCGATGGCCCAGCAGGCCCGTGAGGCGATGCAAATCGAATCGTTGTCGGTGGTAGCGGACCGAGGGTATTACAAAAGCAGAGAAATCCTGGCCTGTCACGAGGCAGGGATCACCGCTTATGTGCCGAAAACGCTGAGTTCGCGGGCCAAATTTGATGGCCGTTTCGGTAATGACGAGTTTATTTACGACGCGGACAAAAATGTGTACGTCTGCCCCGCCAAGCAAGTGCTGATCTGGCGCAACTCTTATGTCGACAAGGGCAAGAAGCTGGACGTTTACTGGCACTCCAACTGCCAGGCCTGTTCGATAAAGGCGCAATGCACGCCGGCCAGAGAGCGAAAGATTCGGCGCTGGGAACATGAGGCGGTACTGGAGGAAATGCAGGTCCGCCTGAACAATGAGCCGCAGATGATGAGCATCCGCAAGCGAACGGTCGAACACCCCTTCGGGACGCTGAAGCAATGGATGGGGGCGACGCATTTTTTGACGCGGCGGCTGGCTGGGGTGAGCACCGAAATGAGCTTGAATGTGCTCGCTTACAATTGGAAAAGGGTGATGAAAATCCTTGGTGCGCAGGGTCTGATGAAAGCGCTGGCGGCCTGAAGCCTGCCGTTTTGCCCCGTTAATCAAGCCTACGGAGCCTTGCTAGCGCTTGTAGGGGCCGTTTGGAGCTACAAGAGCGCTTTAGGTTTTAATCAATTGGCCAACACCTGTCGGCACTACGTGCCGACGATGTTTTATTTGTTTTTACACACTCTGGGCCATGGATGGCCCTTCGCGGCGGCCCACGGAGCAATGCCGGAGTGAGGGTACACCGAGCCTAGGCGAGGTGCCGAGTGGTGGGGCAGAGCGTTTTTGGTTACTTTTGGCGCTCTCTCTCCAAAAGTGACCCGCCGTTGGGGCGGAACCATAAGTAGCCGTGACCGAAGAAACGGATATACACCCAAACCCAAGCCAAAAAAAACGGCACTTCCCATTTCTGAAAGAAGCGCCATTTTCTCTAAGTAAACAGCATTACCCCTGATGCGGAGGCATTCGCTGCTGCACTGGTGTTATTGAAACAACGACTCGCTCGACAAGCCGTTCTTCTCCAGGATCTCTCGCAAACGCTTGAGACCTTCAACCTGGATCTGCCTCACCCGCTCACGGGTCAAACCAATCTCCAAGCCTACATCTTCAAGCGTGCTGCTTTCATGGCCGCGCAAGCCGAAGCGGCGAATCACCACTTCCCGTTGCTTGTCGGTCAGCTCCGAAAGCCACTGGTCAATGCTCTGGGACAAGTCATCGTCCTGGAGCAACTCGCACGGATCGGTCGGACGATCATCGGTGAGGGTGTCGAGCAAGGTTTTATCCGAGTCCGGCCCCAGGGAAACGTCCACCGAGGAAACCCGCTCGTTGAGCCCAAGCATGCGCTTGACCTCACCTACCGGTTTTTCCAACAGGTTGGCGATTTCTTCAGGTGAAGGTTCATGATCGAGTTTCTGAGTCAACTCACGGGCAGCCCGCAGGTAGACGTTCAGTTCCTTGACCACATGAATCGGCAACCGGATAGTCCGGGTCTGGTTCATGATCGCCCGTTCGATGGTCTGGCGGATCCACCAGGTGGCATAGGTCGAGAAACGGAAGCCGCGCTCAGGGTCGAATTTCTCGACAGCGCGAATCAGGCCCAGGTTGCCCTCTTCGATCAGGTCCAGCAGCGAAAGCCCACGATTGACATAACGTCGGGCGATTTTCACCACCAGGCGCAGGTTGCTTTCAATCATGCGTTTTCGGCCGGCCGGGTCGCCACTTTGCGACAGCCGCGCAAAATGAACTTCTTCCTCGGGGGAGAGCAGTGGCGAGAAACCGATTTCGTTGAGGTACAGCTGAGTGGCGTCCAGCGCCCGGGTGTAATCGATGTACTTATGTTGTTTAAGCGAAGCGGAGTGTCTGGATTTGGCACGAACGGAAGGTGGAGTCGCCCCTTCATCATTCGACATCGAATCCGTAGCGATGCCGGTCTCCATAAGGAGAACCTCATCGTCGATGTCAAACTCCGGCACTTCTTTACTGAGAGCCATTGTTATAGTCCTTTGGTGAGTTCGACCTCAAGCTCAAGCGACGCCTTTATCCTTGGCAACGCTGGAGCCTGTTCCCTCTACGTGACGGAACAGGCTGACAATCAAATCAACGTCGTGGCAGGAATTGCAGCGGATCGACTGGTTTACCTTGCCGGCGAATCTCAAAATGCAGTTTCACCCGGTCCGTTCCCGTTGATCCCATTTCGGCAATTGTCTGTCCGACTTTGACCTGCTGCCCCTCCCGAACCAACAGCCTGCGGTTGTGACCGTAGGCACTGACGTAGGTATCGCTGTGTTTGATGATCACGAGTTCGCCGTAGCCCCTCAAACCACTCCCGGCGTACACAACCGTGCCATCAGACGCGGCTAAAACAGGCTGTCCCAAATCCCCGGCGATATCAATTCCTTTATTCAAACTACCGTTTGAAGAGAATTTTCCAATGAGAACGCCATTAGAAGGCCATCCCCAGCCTGTCGGGGCAGGGCCTGCGGAAGGCGTCGGAGCGGGTGTCGATTTGCTCGCGACGGACGGTACTGTCGCCGTCCGTGCCCCCGTCGGCCGGCGAATAACCGTGGTTTTACTCGACGAAGAAGCCGTCGAACCCGACCGCGTCACCACTGCCGTAGGCGTTGAACCGCTACGGCCATCGAAGCGAATCGTCTGACCGGGGTGAATCGTATAAGGCGCAGGAATGTTGTTGCGCGCCGCGAGGGCTTTGTAGTCCCAGCCGTAGCGAAAAGCGATGGAATACAGCGTATCGCCGCGACGGACTACATATTGGCCGGTCGTAACTGTAGGACGGTGAGGCGCCGCACTGTTGCGATCGACAACCCGGACATTACCCGAAGGCGTACTGGAACATCCGACCAGCAAAGTGCTCAAGACAAGGCCAGTCACCAGGCGCTGAAAGCTTGTGATACCCATACGCTGCGCAATGACTGTGAGACTCACCCGCCGCTCCCTTTGTGGTGGCTGAAAAATTGGAAACTGCCTGTCCAGGCAGAACTCATACAAATATAGCTGGCAACGATTGCCCCTCTATTAATGAAGCGCAATGTGTCGCCGCACACGTTTGCTCGACGCCGTTGGACTCTGTTCAGCAAATCGGTGCTGCTGTAAGACACAGGCCCGGCCACGGAATTCAGCGTCTGTTTATAAATGCTCAGGCCAACGGCCCATTGAGTAACGGCACGAACCGCACCGCCCCCAGGACGTGTCGTGAAAAGCCGTGTTCTTCACGCACGATCAGCATCAGTTGCTGGACTTCACCGGCGCCCACCGGAATGACCAGTCGTCCACCGGGGGCGAGCTGATCCAGCAGGGCCTGGGGTACATCGGTAGCCACCGCGGTCACAATGATACCGTTGTACGGCGCCAGGGCCGGCCAACCTTCCCAGCCATCACCCCAGCGAAACACCACGTTGCGCAGGTTCAACTCCACCAGGCGTTCCTTGGCGCGATCCTGCAAAACCTTGATCCGCTCTACGGAAAACACCCGCTCGACCAGTTGCGACAACACCGCCGTCTGGTAACCCGAGCCAGTACCGATCTCCATCACCTTGTCCAGCGGCCCCGCCTCCAGCAGCAACTCGCTCATGCGGGCCACCATGTAAGGCTGGGAAATGGTCTGGTTGTGGCCGATCGGCAACGCCGTGTCTTCATAAGCGCGATGGGCCAGGGCTTCATCGACGAACAAATGGCGCGGCGTGCGGCGAATCACCTCCAGCACCTGGGCATTGGACAGGCCTTCTTCGTAGAGGCGCTGGATCAGTCGTTCACGGGTGCGCTGGGAGGTCATGCCGATTCCGCGGCGTAGCATATCGTCTTGCTCACGAGCCATCAGCGCAGACCCTCCAGCCAGCCATCGAGCGTCCGAAAGGCGTCGTTGAAGGTGCGGTCCAGTTGCAACGGCGTGATCGAGACATAACCTTGCATCACCGCATGGAAGTCAGTGCCCGGCCCGCCGTCCTCGGCATCACCGGCAGCGGCGATCCAGTAACCGGCCTTGCCGCGCGGGTCGACGACATGCATCGGCTTGGCCGCGCGGGCCCGGTGGCCCAGGCGAGTCAGTTGGATGCCACGGATGTGGTCGAGCGGCAGGTTGGGGATATTCACGTTCAGCACCGTGCGTGGCGGCAGGTCCAGCTCGCCATGGGCTTCGATCAGTTTGCGGGCGAAATAGGCGGCGGTCGGCAAGTTATCGACCTGCCGTGAAACGAACGAAAAGGCAAACGATGGCTTTTCCAGGAAGCGACCTTCCAAGGCGGCGGCAACCGTGCCGGAATACAACACATCGTCCCCCAGGTTGGCCCCCAGGTTGATACCCGACGCCACCATGTCCGGCTCACGCTCCAGCAAGCCGTTGAGGCCCAGGTGCACGCAATCGGTCGGGGTGCCATTGAGGCTGATGAAACCGTTATCCAGATAGCAGGGGTGCAACGGACGGTCGAGCGTCAGCGAGCTGCTGGCGCCGCTTTTGTCCTGGTCCGGGGCGATGACCACGCACTCGGCAAAATCCGCCAGCGCAGCATAAAGCGCGGCAAGACCGGGTGCAGTCACCCCGTCGTCGTTAGAAATCAGAATACGCATGGGCTGTCCGTCTGCCCCACCGGCACCAGATCGACGAGTTCGCGCACCAAGACAGTGGCGAAACATCCGGCCGGCAGGACGAATTCCAGTTGCAGAATGTCAGACTCGGGATAATGCCACGACAGCCCGCCAATGGGCAGTCGCAGGATGCGACGTTCGTGACTCATTCCCGCGTTTATCAACCAGTCCCGCAAATCGGCCTCGCCCGCAGCGATGGCTTGTTCGAGCTCGAACGTCGCGCCGGCGGCGGGCGAAGGTCCCTCGCCCCACTGCGGCCCGGTCGGGTGCAAGTCGAGAATGGCCAGGCGCGGGTCGCTGCACTCAGCCTCGCCGGCCGGGAAAAAACTGCGGCTGTCGGTGAAGGCGAGCAAATCGCCCACCTGTGCTTTCTGCCAGGTACCGTCGGCGACCCGCGCCGCCAGCACCCGGTTGAACAGAAAGCTGCGGGCGGTGGACAACAGCCGTGAGCGCACATTGCGCTGTTCCGGCAAGGCCTTGCGTGCCGCCCAGGACCGGGCATCGACGACATTGCCGCCGTCATGGCCGAAACGCTGGGCGCCAAAATAGTTGGGGATGCCTTGGCGGACAATCTCTTGCAGGCGCGCATCGATCGCCGCCGTGTCACCCTTGAATTGGGTCAGGCGCAAGGTAAAGCCATTGGCCGAGTGCGCGCCGCGTTGCAGCTTGCGCCTGTGGCGTGCGGTCTTGAGGATCTTCAGCGTGTCGTTCTCTGCCGCCGACAAGTCCGGATCGGCCTTGCCCGGCAATTGGACGCTGAACCACTGGCGGGTCAGGGCCTGACGATCCTTGAGCCCGGCGTAGCTGACGGTGCGCAACGGCACGCCGGCAGCCTTGGCGATTCGCCGCGCGGCTTCTTCGGTGTTCAAGCCACGTTTTTCAACCCAGATCCACAAATGCTCGCCATCGCCGGTCAACGGAATGTCGAGCACTTCATCGACCTGGAAATCTTCAGCGCTGGCCTTGAGTACCGCGCTGCCCAACGACTCGCCGTAGGCCCGCGGCCCCAACAGTTCCAGTTCGGTCATGGGCGCAGCAACAACGCAACGGAGTGGACGGCAATGCCCTCTTCGCGACCGACGAAGCCCAGCTTCTCGGTGGTGGTGGCTTTCACGTTCACTTGGTCCAACTCAACTTGAAGATCCTCGGCAATCAATTGGCGCATCGCTTCGATATGCGGCGCCATCTTGGGGGCCTGGGCAACGATGGTGTTGTCGACATTGCCGACTTTCCAGCCCTTGGCGTGGATCAGCGAGACCACATGACGCAGCAACACGCGGCTGTCGGCGCCCTTGAATTGCGGATCGGTGTCGGGGAAGTGCTTGCCGATGTCACCCAGGGCAGCCGCGCCGAGCAGTGCATCGCTCAAGGCGTGCAGCAGGACATCACCGTCAGAATGCGCGAGCAGCCCGAAGCCGTGTGCGATCCGCACGCCGCCCAGAGTAATGAAGTCGCCTTCAGCGAAACGGTGAACATCGTAGCCGTGGCCAATACGCATAAAAAAACGCCCCGATTTTTGTCAGGGCGTGATTCTACCTGCATTAGTCGTTTAGAGCGCGCGCATGATGCTGCAAGTGGTCGTCAATGAAGCTGGCGATGAAGAAATAGCTGTGGTCGTAGCCCGGCTGCAGACGCAATTCCAACGGATGGTCGGCAGCCTTGGTCGCCTGTTGCAAGGCTTCGGGCTTGAGCTGGTTGGCCAGGAAATCATCGCGATCGCCTTGGTCCACCAGCAGTGGCAGCTTCTCCTGCGCCTCGGCAATCAATGCACAGGCATCCCATTCCCGCCATTTCGAGCGGTCCTCTCCCAGGTAACGAGAGAAAGCCTTCTGGCCCCATGGGCAATCCATCGGATTGTTGATTGGCGAAAACGCCGACACCGAGCGGTAACGCCCCGGGTTGCGCAAGGCGCAGACCAGCGCGCCATGGCCGCCCATGGAGTGACCACTGATGCCGCGCCTGTCCGAGGCAGGGAAATGCGCTTCGACGAGTGTCGGCAATTCCTGCACCACGTAGTCATGCATCCGATAGTGCCGCGCCCATGGATCCTGCGTGGCGTTCAGATAAAAGCCCGCCCCCAGGCCGAAGTCCCAGGCACCGTCCGGATCGCCCGGCACATCGGCGCCACGGGGGCTGGTGTCCGGCGCAACGATGATCAAGCCCAGCTCGGCGGCCATGCGCTGGGCACCGGCCTTTTGCATGAAATTCTCGTCGGTGCAGGTCAGCCCGGACAACCAGTACAGCACAGGCAATTTGCCGCCCTGCTCGGCTTGCGGCGGCAGGTACACGGCAAACACCATGTCACAACCGAGCACGTCGGAACGGTGCCGGTAACGTTTGTGCCAGCCGCCGAAGCTTTTCTGGCAGGAGATGTTTTCCAGACTCATGACCGACCTCAGAAATGGATAACGGTGCGGATGCTCTTGCCTTCATGCATCAGGTCGAACGCCTTGTTGATATCTTCCAGGCCCATGGTGTGGGTGATGAAGGTATCCAGCGGGATTTCGCCCTTCTCGGCCATTTCCACGTAGCTTGGCAATTCGCTGCGACCGCGCACGCCGCCAAAGGCCGAACCGCGCCAGACGCGCCCGGTGACCAATTGGAAAGGACGGGTGGCGATTTCCTGGCCGGCGCCGGCCACGCCGATGATCACCGATTCGCCCCAACCCTTGTGGCAGCACTCCAGCGCGGCACGCATCAACTGGACATTGCCGATGCACTCGAAGGAAAAGTCCACTCCGCCGTCAGTCATGTCCACGATGACTTCCTGGATCGGGCGGTCGAAGTCTTTCGGGTTGACGCAATCGGTGGCGCCCAGTTGCTTGGCGATTTCGAACTTGGCCGGGTTGATGTCGATGGCAATGATGCGCGAGGCCTTGGCCTTCACCGCACCAATCACCGCCGACAGGCCGATGCCGCCCAGGCCGAAGATCGCCACGGTGTCACCCGGCTTGACCTTGGCGGTGTTGAGTACCGCGCCGATACCGGTAGTGACGCCGCAACCCAGCAGGCAGACTTTTTCCAGCGGGGCTTCTTTTTGAATCTTCGCGACGGAGATTTCCGGCAGCACGGTGTACTCAGAGAACGTCGAGGTACCCATGTAGTGGAAAATCGTCTCGCCCTTGTAGGAAAAGCGCGAAGTGCCATCCGGCATCAGGCCTTTGCCCTGGGTGGCGCGAATCGCCTGGCAGAGGTTGGTCTTGCCCGACTTACAGAATTTGCACTGGCCGCACTCCGGCGTGTACAGCGGGATCACATGGTCACCCACCGCGACAGAGGTCACGCCTTCGCCGATGGCTTCGACAATGGCGCCGCCTTCATGGCCCAGGATCGACGGGAAGATCCCTTCCGGGTCGGCGCCCGACAAGGTGTAGGCGTCAGTGTGGCAGACACCGGAAGCCACCACGCGCAACAGCACTTCGCCCGCCTTGGGCATGGCGACGTCGACTTCAACGATTTCCAGGGGTTTCTTGGCCTCGAAGGCAACGGCAGCGCGCGACTTGATCATCCGGATTCTCCAGCAAATAAAAACAAGACCGGGAGTGTAATCCTCCGCCGAACAATGAATAATCCAACCAAAAGCAAAACATTATTGCTGCACAGGGATAATCCTTCATGCCTGAGAACCGCTGGGAAGGTATCGATGAGTTTGTGGCCGTGGCCGAATGTAGCCAATTCACCGCTGCTGCCGAACGTCTCGGGGTTTCGTCTTCCCATATCAGTCGACAAATCGTACGGCTTGAAGAGCGCCTACAGACACGCTTGCTGTACCGCAGTACCCGCCGGGTAACACTGACCGAAGCCGGACAAACCTTTTTGCAGCATTGCCAGCGCCTGCAGGACGGACGCGAGGAAGCACTGCGAGCCGTCGGCGACCTGGCCAGCGAACCCAAGGGCATGCTGCGCATGACCTGCGCCGTGGCCTATGGCGAGCGATTTATCGTGCCGCTGGTGACGCGATTCATGGGGCTTTACCCGCAATTGCGGGTGGACATCGAGCTGAGCAATCGCCCTCTGGACCTGGTGCACGACGGCCTCGACCTGGCGATTCGCCTGGGTCGCTTGCAAGACTCCCGCCTGGTCGCCACGCGCCTGGCACCGCGGCGCATGTACCTGTGCGCTTCACCCTCTTACCTGGAACGCTACGGACGGCCCCATAGTTTGTCGGAACTGAGCCGCCACAATTGCCTGATCGGCAGCTCCGACATCTGGCAACTGGAGCAGAACGGGCGGGAATTTTCCCAGCGGGTACAGGGAAACTGGCGCTGCAACAGTGGGCAAGCGGTGCTTGATGCGGCGTTGCAAGGGGTGGGGTTGTGTCAGTTACCGGATTACTACGTGCTGGAACATTTGCACAGTGGTGCATTGATCTCGCTGCTGGAGGCTCATCAGCCGCCGAATACGGCGGTGTGGGCGTTGTACCCGCAGCAGCGGCACCTGTCGCCGAAAGTGCGCAAGTTGGTGGATTACTTGAAGGAGGGGTTGGCTGGGCGGCCGGAGTATCGGGGGTGACAGCGGTTTTTTGTCGTCTGGGGTGACGCCATCGCGAGCTTGCTCGCGATGGCGCCGGCCCAGACGATGACGATCTAACGAGGAAACAGATCCGGTTTAATGCCGATTCGCCCACCGCTGGCGCAACCACTCCAGGTCTTCCGGCCGGGTGACCTTGATGTTATCCGCTCGCCCTTCAATCAACCGCGGTGCCTGCCCGGCCCACTCCATGGCGGACGCTTCGTCGGTAATCACCGCGTCTGCTACCAGGCTGTCGGCCAAGGCCCGATGCAAGGCGCCGAGACGGAACATCTGTGGTGTGTAGGCTTGCCAGATCACACTGCGGTCAACGGTTTCCAGCACGCGGCCGTGTTTGTCGACACGCTTGAGGGTGTCGCGCGCCGGGACAGCCAGCAGCCCGCCGACCGGATCGGTCGCCAACTCGCGGAGCAGTGTGTCCAGGTCGTCACGGGCCAGGTTGGGCCGGGCAGCGTCATGCACCAGCACCCAGTCATGATCGTCGGCGCCTTGTTCGTGCAGGTACAGCAAGGCATTGAGCACTGAATCCGAACGTTGCTCGCCGCCGTCGACGCGCTGGATGCGGGTGTCACTGGCGCAGGCCAGGGTCGGCCAGTAAGGATCATCGTGTGCAAGGCTGACCACCACGCCCTTGACGGTGGGATGATCGAGGAAACAGCCGAGGCTGTGTTCAAGAATTGTGCGTCCGCCCAACTGCAGGTATTGCTTGGGACGGTCCGCGGCCATACGGGCGCCAACGCCCGCGGCAGGAATCACGGCCCAGAAGGCCGGCAAACGGATACTCATTGGGCCAACTGGTAGAGGGTTTCGCCCTCCTTGACCATGCCCAGCTCATGTCGAGCCCGCTCTTCAACGGTCTCCATGCCTTTTTTCAGTTCTGTCACTTCGGCGTCCATCACCCGATTACGCTCCAGCAGCGCCTCGTTTTCGGCGTGTTGGTCGGCAATCTGCTGAGTCAGGTCGGCCACTTGCGCCAAGCTACCATTGCCCACCCACAGGCGGTACTGCAGGCCGGCCAGCAACAGGAGCAAGACAAGAAACAACCAATTGGGACTGCGCATCGAATATCAGGTATCCAGTGAAAAAAGACCGCCATGCCAAACTTTGAAGCGTCTGATAGCACGAAGCCTGGAAAACCCAGGCTTGTGCTTGATAAGGCATCAGATTAGAGGCAAAACCGTCGCCATGGCGACTTTTGCGACCTAATCCGCTGTCTTTTTACCATTTACCGCTTAACCACGAAACTCGGCGCGACCGTTGTACTTGGCCTTGCCATTCAATTGCTCTTCGATACGCAGCAGTTGGTTGTACTTGGAAACACGGTCGGAACGGCACAGTGAACCGGTCTTGATCTGGCCCGCCGCAGTGCCCACGGCCAGGTCGGCGATGGTCGAATCTTCGGTTTCGCCGGAGCGGTGGGAGATCACGGCGGTGTAGCCGGCAGCCTTGGCCATCTGGATGGCTTCCAGGGTTTCGGTCAGGGTGCCGATCTGGTTGAACTTGATCAGGATCGAGTTGGCGATCTTCTTGTCGATGCCTTCTTTCAGGATCTTGGTGTTGGTCACGAACAGGTCGTCACCCACCAACTGGGTTTTCTCGCCGATCTTGTCGGTGAGGATTTTCCAGCCGGCCCAGTCGGACTCGTCCAGGCCGTCTTCGATGGAGATGATCGGATAGCGTTCGGTCAGGCCCTTGAGGTAGTCGGCGAAACCTTCGGCGGTGAACACCTGGCCTTCGCCGGACAGGTTGTACTTGCCGTCTTCATAGAACTCACTGGCGGCGCAGTCCAGGGCCAGGGTCACATCGGTGCCCAGCGTGTAACCGGCGTTGGCCACGGCTTCGGAGATCACTTTCAGCGCATCTTCGTTGGACGCCAGGTTCGGTGCGAAACCGCCTTCGTCGCCAACCGCGGTGCTCAGGCCACGAGCCTTCAACACGGCTTTGAGGTGATGGAAAATCTCGGTGCCCATGCGCAGGCCTTCGGAGAAGGTCTTGGCGCCAACCGGCTGCACCATGAATTCCTGGATGTCGACGTTGTTATCGGCGTGCTCGCCGCCGTTGATGATGTTCATCATCGGCACCGGCATCGAGTAGACACCCGGGGTACCGTTGAGGTTGGCGATGTGGGCGTACAGCGGCAGGTCCTGGTCCTGGGCGGCAGCCTTGGCAGCGGCCAGGGACACGGCGAGGATCGCGTTGGCGCCCAGGGTGGCTTTGTTTTCGGTACCGTCGAGCTTGATCATCGCGTGATCGAGGGCTTTCTGGTCGGCAGGATCCTTGCCCAGCAACAGGTCGCGGATCGGACCGTTGATATTGGCGACGGCTTTGAGCACGCCCTTGCCCAGGTAACGGCTCTTGTCGCCATCACGCAGCTCCAGCGCTTCGCGCGAGCCAGTGGAAGCACCGGACGGCGCGCAGGCGCTGCCGATGATACCGTTGTCGAGAAGCACGTCCGCTTCAACAGTGGGGTTGCCACGGGAGTCGAGAACTTCACGACCTTTGATGTCGACGATTTTTGCCATTGTTGTAAACACTCCAAAGTTGACTAGAACGTTGCAGAAAACTTGCTCACCCTCAGCTGCGATTCAGCCAAAAGAGACCGAATGGGAGCGCTTCGCACGCCAGCGGGAGCAAGCTCCCTCGCCACAAGAGCACGGCTTGCCGGCGATGGGGCCCTCAAGGACGCCATCGCTGGCAAGCCATGCTCCCGCAAGAGCAGTGCGGCCAGCGGGCCAGAGCGATAATCGAGCGATACTTTACCGGAGAAAACCGCGTTACGCGGTTTCTATCGTCGGAAAACTCTTGACCAGTTCGTCCAACGCCTTGAGCTGAGACAGGAAGGGTTCCAGCTTGTTCAAACGCAAGGCACAAGGGCCATCGCACTTGGCGTTGTCTGGATCGGGGTGGGCCTCGAGGAACAGACCGGCCAGGGACTGGCTCATGCCCGCCTTGGCCAGATCGGTGACCTGGGCGCGACGACCGCCGGCGGAGTCGGAACGACCACCGGGCATCTGCAAGGCGTGGGTCACGTCGAAGAACACCGGGTATTCGAACTGCTTCATGATGCCGAAGCCGAGCATGTCCACCACCAGGTTGTTGTAGCCGAAGCTCGAACCACGCTCGCAGAGGATCAACTGGTCATTTCCAGCCTCTTCGCACTTGCTCAGGATGTGTTTCATTTCCTGGGGCGCGAGGAACTGGGCTTTCTTGATGTTGATCACCGCACCGGTCTTGGCCATCGCGACCACCAGGTCGGTCTGGCGCGACAGGAAGGCCGGCAACTGGATGATGTCGCAGACCTCGGCGACGACCGCGGCCTGGGCAGGCTCGTGGACGTCGGTGATGATCGGCACGCCAAAGGCTTGCTTGATGTCCTGGAAGATCCGCATGCCTTCTTCCAGGCCCGGGCCACGGTAGGAGGTCACGGACGAACGGTTGGCCTTGTCGAAGCTGGCCTTGAACACGTAAGGAATCCCCAGCTTCTGGGTGACCTTCACGTACTCTTCGCAGACCTGCATCGCCATGTCGCGGCTTTCCAGCACGTTCATGCCGCCAAACAGCACCATGGGCTTGTCGTTGGCAATCTCGATGTCGCCGACACGAATGATCTTCTGGGCCATCGTCTTATGCCTTTTTCTGGTGTTGAGCCAAAGCGGCCTTCACGAAACCGCTGAACAGCGGATGACCGTCCCGTGGCGTCGAGGTGAACTCGGGGTGGAATTGGCAAGCGACGAACCATGGGTGATCCGGGGACTCGACCACTTCGACCAGCGCGCCGTCACCGGAACGACCGGAGATTTTCAGGCCGGCTTCGATCAACTGCGGCAGCAGGTTGTTGTTCACTTCATAGCGATGACGGTGACGCTCGACGATCACATCCTTGGCGTAGCAATCGTGCACCTTGGAGCCGGCTTCCAGCAGGCACTCCTGGGCACCGAGACGCATGGTGCCGCCCAGGTCCGAACTTTCGGTACGCACTTCCACCGCGCCGGTGGCATCTTCCCACTCGGTGATCAGACCCACGACCGGATGGCCGCTGGCGCGATCGAACTCGGTGGAGTTGGCGTCTTTCCAGCCCAGCACGTTACGAGCGAACTCGATGACCGCCACCTGCATGCCCAGGCAGATACCCAGGTAAGGCACCTTGTTTTCGCGAGCGTATTGCACGGCAGTGATCTTGCCTTCCACGCCCCGCAGGCCGAAGCCGCCCGGCACGAGGATCGCATCGGCGCCTTCGAGCAGGCCGGTGCCCTGGTTCTCGATGTCTTCGGAATCGATGTAGCGCAGGTTGACCTTGGTGCGGTTGCTGATGCCGGCGTGACTCATCGCCTCGATCAGCGACTTGTAGGCGTCCAGCAGTTCCATGTACTTGCCGACCATGGCGATGGTGACTTCGTGCTCCGGGTTGAGCTTGGCATCGACCACGGCGTCCCACTCGGACAGGTCGGCACTGGCGCATTGCAGGCCGAAGCGCTCGACGACGAAGTCGTCCAGGCCCTGGGAGTGCAGGATGCCCGGGATCTTGTAGATGGTGTCGGCGTCTTCCAGGCCGATGACCGCGCGCTCTTCAACGTTGGTGAACTGGGCGATCTTGCGACGCGACGAGATGTCGATCGGGTGATCGGAGCGGCAGATCAGCACGTCTGGCTGCAGGCCGATGGAGCGCAGTTCCTTGACCGAGTGCTGGGTGGGCTTGGTCTTGGTTTCACCGGCGGTGGCGATGTACGGCACCAGTGTCAGGTGCATCAGCATCGCGCGCTTGGCGCCGATTTCGAAACGCAACTGGCGGATCGCCTCGAGGAACGGTTGGGACTCGATGTCGCCCACGGTACCGCCGATTTCGACCATCGCCACGTCGGCATCGCCAGCACCCTTGATGATGCGGCGCTTGATTTCGTCGGTGATGTGCGGGATGACCTGGATGGTCGCGCCCAGGTAGTCACCGCGACGCTCCTTGCGCAGCACGTGTTCGTAGACACGGCCGGTGGTGAAGTTGTTGTTCTGGGTCATGGTCGTGCGGATGAACCGCTCGTAGTGGCCCAGGTCCAGGTCGGTCTCGGCGCCGTCGTGGGTGACGAACACTTCACCGTGCTGGAACGGGCTCATGGTGCCCGGGTCAACGTTGATGTACGGGTCCAGCTTGAGCATGGTGACCTTAAGTCCCCGCGCCTCCAGGATGGCCGCCAATGAAGCCGAGGCAATGCCTTTCCCCAATGAAGAAACAACACCGCCCGTGACGAATATGTAGCGCGTCATGAAAAACCCTAGAAGTCTGCGTTAAAGCGGTCCGAGCCGCCGGGGAAAGCGAAGGAAGGCCGAAGCCCCCGATCACCTGCATTAATCACAGTGCACCTTTCAAAAAAACCGCCGCGTTGGGACAGACCGGAAGTGAAATCACCGGTACGTTGCTCGCTACACATTTTTTGGAATCGCCCAGCAAAGACTGCTTGGTAATCGGCAACTCCTGCAATTCAGGCGAATCCACAGAAGTTGTATCAAGAAGGGAGCGTAGTCTACCGGAAAGCCCCTTTCAGCTCAAACCCAGATCTTGGCTTCCTGGCGTCCAGATCAATTGCCAACTGCCATCAGCCTGTGCATCGAGCCCAGCCAGGTTGGCCACCGCCAGCAATTGCTCGCCCTGATAGAGCAGCGGCAATCGACCGCGAACGAACGCCGGCACCGCCTTTTCATTGAGCAAACGCTTGAGGTCACGGTGACCACGCCCCGCTAACGCCATCACCTCGCCGCCTTGACGATAGCGCACGCTAAGCGGCCCCGCAGGCGGCGTGCCGTCGAGCACCACCCGGCCATTGTCCGGCAAGCGCAATGCAACCGCCGGATCGGCCCAGTCGACGGCGCCTGGCAGCGAACATAGCCAGTGGTCGGATAACCACCAGACCCGCCCGGCGGCCCGGTGCAGCTCGCCACCGGCCAGGCGCCAGATCGGCCGGGCATCGTCGGCGGCATCGCGCAACGCGTCCCAGCCCGACCAGTGATCGGTGTCGGGCAGCAGGGTCATCGGTGCCAACCAGTGGCTCAAGGCATTGCGCTGACGGGCCGGCGACAACGCCCGCAGAGGCGCCAGCGCCAGGGATTGCAGCCCGAGCCAGTCGAACGCGCCCGGAGTCGCGGCCTGGGCCAGGTCGATTCGTGCCAAATCGTCCAGCAAACCTTGGGCTTGCCCCATGTGCGCAGCGCTGCGCGCCAAGGTCGTCGAGGCTTGGGGCCATTGCTCGGCCAGCACTGGCAAAACCCGCTGGCGCAGGTAGTTGCGCGCGTAGCGGTGGTCGTCGTTGGACGGGTCTTCGATCCAGCGCAAGCCCTGTTGTGTCGCATAGGCCTCCAGCTCGGCACGGGACACATCGAGCAAGGGTCGCAGCAAATGCCCCAGGCCCAAAGGACGCTGGCGCGGCATCGCCGCCAACCCCCTCACCCCTGCCCCCCTTAGCAGGCGAAACAGCAGGGTTTCGGCCTGATCGTCGCGGTGCTGGGCCGTGAGCAGCACTTCATTGCCGTGCAGTGCCGCCACAAAGGCTTCATAGCGCGCCTCCCGGGCGGCACGTTCGACGCTGGCACCGGGCCGGACTTGCACATTAATCACTTGCAACGGCACCCCAAGGCCCTCGCAGACCGAGCGACAATGGTCCGGCCATGCATCAGCCACAGCCTGAAGGCCATGATGGATGTGGAGGGCGCTTAGCGCTGGCAGGGGATGGGTTTTCGCAAGGGTTGCGAGCAGGTGCAGCAGGACGGTGGAGTCGAGGCCGCCGGAGAAGGCGATGCGCCAGGTGACGGCGTTGCGCCAGGGAGAGAGTTGGGTGAGCAGGCGGGCGGGCAGATCGTTGCTTGTGTTCATGGGTTTCAGCCTTGGCACAAATCAAATGTGGGAGCGGGCTTGCTCGCGAAGGCGGTGAATCAGTCAACACATGGGTTGAATGTTAAACCGCTTTCGCGAGCAAGCCCGCTCCCACATTGGCTCCCCACAACAGCTGGAAGCCTGGTCAGATCAGAGACCGTAGCTCATCAACCGCTCGTAGCGACGAGCCAGCAGCGCTTCGTTGTCGAACTTCTTGAGCATCGACAGTTGCGAGCTCAGCTCGGCACGAATCAGCGCCGCTGCCGCAGCCGGGTCGCGGTGAGCGCCGCCGACTGGCTCGTTAATCACTTTGTCCACGATGCCCAGGCCTTTGAGACGCTCGGCGGTAATGCCCATGGCCTCAGCGGCATCCGGCGCCTTCTCGGCGGTTTTCCACAGGATCGAGGCGCAGCCTTCCGGCGAGATCACGGCATAGGTGGAATATTGCAGCATGTTCAACTGGTCGCAGACACCGATGGCCAGCGCACCGCCGGAACCACCTTCGCCAATTACAGTGGCGATGATCGGGGTTTTCAGGCGCGCCATGACGCGCAGGTTCCAGGCAATCGCTTCGCTCTGGTTGCGCTCTTCGGCGTCGATGCCCGGGTAGGCGCCCGGCGTGTCGATGAAGGTCAGGATCGGCATCTTGAAGCGCTCGGCCATTTCCATCAGGCGGCATGCCTTGCGGTAGCCTTCCGGACGCGGCATGCCGAAGTTGCGGCGCACCTTCTCGCGCACTTCGCGGCCTTTCTGGTGGCCGATAACCATCACCGGCTGGTCGTCCAGGCGGGCGACACCGCCGACGATCGCGGCGTCGTCGGAGAAGTGACGGTCGCCATGCAGCTCATCGAACTCGGTGAAGATGTGGTCGATGTAGTCCAGGGTATAGGGACGACGTGGATGACGCGCCAGGCGGGCGATCTGCCAACTGGTCAGCTTGCCGAAGATGTCTTCGGTCAGCGTGCGGCTTTTGTCCTGCAGACGAGAGATTTCATCGCCGATATTCAGCGAATTGTCATTACCGACCAAGCGCAACTCTTCGATCTTGGCTTGCAGGTCGGCGATCGGCTGTTCGAAATCTAGAAAATTCGGGTTCATAGGCGTCCGTCTTGGGTCGACGTCCAAGAGAGCTTGGGCCGGCCGGTTGTCTATTCGCGCCTACCTTAAGGGAGAGGCGCGTTCAGGTCGAGATTAAAAATTCGGGTCGAGATCAGGAGGCATTCCGGTTTCAAGAATGGCCCCTGGCCGTCAACGGTATTGGAGGAAGACGTTGTCTTTGCCGAACTGGTCACGCAAGGCTTGAATCAACGCGTCCGCCGGATCGATCCGCCAGCCTTCGCCGAACTGCAGCACAGCCTTGGCGTCGGGGCGCACGTACTCCATGGTGATTGGGCAAGCACCGCGATGGCGCTTGAACAATTCGCCCAACCAGCGTAGCTGATCACCCTTGAGGTCCTGGGTCTGCAACTTCAGGCGCAGGCTTTCGGCCAGGTTGGTACGGGCATCCTCCATGCTCATCACCCGCTTGACCCGCAGGCGCAGGCCACCGGAAAAGTCATCGTTGCTGACCTCGCCTTCCACCACCACCATCGCGTCGGTCTGCAACAGCGACTGCGCCGAGTGGAACGCATCGGCGAACAATGAGGCCTCGATGCGCCCGGAGCGGTCGTCGAGGGTGATGAAGCCCATCTTGTCGCCCTTTTTGTTCTTCATCACCCGCAGGGCGATGATCATGCCGGCGACGGTTTGGGTGTCGCGCGCCGGCTTGAGGTCGATGATGCGCTGGCGAGCGAAGCGGCGGATCTCGCCTTCGTATTCGTCGATCGGGTGACCGGTGAGGTACAGGCCCAAGGTGTCTTTCTCACCCTTGAGGCGTTCCTTGAGGGTCAGTTCCTTGGCCTTGCGATGGTTGCCGTAGACATCGGCGTCTTCCTCGACGAACAGCCCGCCAAACAGGTCGGCGTGGCCGCTGTCATGGGTGCGGGCAGTCTGTTCGGCGGCCTTGATCGCCTCCTCCATCGCCGCCAGCAACACCGCGCGGTTGCGGTCGATGTTGGCCTGGTAGGCCTTGGGCTCATCCTGGAAGTAAGGGCCCAAGCGGTCCAACGCGCCACTGCGGATCAAACCGTCGAGGGTGCGCTTGTTGATGCGCTTGAGGTCAACCCGGGCGCAGAAATCGAACAGGTCCTTGAACGGCCCGTCCTGGCGCGCTTCGGTAATGGCCTCCACCGGCCCCTCGCCCACGCCCTTGATCGCGCCCAGGCCATAGATGATGCGGCCTTCGTCGTTCACCGTGAACTTGAACTCCGAAGCGTTCACGTCCGGTGCGTCGAGGCGCAACTTCATGGTCCGCACTTCTTCGATCAAGGTCACGACCTTGTCGGTGTTGTGCATATCCGCCGACAGCACGGCAGCCATGAACGGCGCCGGGTAGTGCGCCTTCAGCCAGGCGGTCTGGTACGACACCAGGCCATAGGCGGCGGAGTGGGATTTGTTGAAGCCGTAGCCGGCGAACTTTTCCACCAGGTCGAAAATGTTACCGGCCAGGTCAGGGTCGATGCCGTTGGTGGCGCACCCCTCAATGAAACCGCCGCGTTGCTTGGCCATCTCCTCGGGCTTTTTCTTACCCATGGCCCGGCGCAGCATGTCCGCACCGCCGAGGGTATAACCGGCCATGACCTGGGCAATCTGCATCACCTGTTCCTGATACAGGATGATGCCGTAGGTCGGTGCCAGCACCGGTTTCAAGCCTTCGTACTGATAATCGGAGTGCGGGTATGCCAGCTCGGCGCGACCGTGCTTACGGTTGATGAAGTCATCCACCATGCCCGATTGCAAAGGGCCCGGACGGAACAGGGCCACCAATGCGATCAGGTCTTCCAGGCAGTCGGGCTTGAGCTTTTTGATCAGCTCCTTCATGCCCCGGGATTCAAGCTGGAACACCGCCGTGGTTTCGGCTTTTTGCAGCAGGTTGTAAGTCGGTTTGTCATCCAGCGGGATGAAGGCAATGTCCAGCGGTGCTTCGCCGACCTTGGCCCGGTCACGGTTGATGGTTTTCAGCGCCCAGTCGATGATGGTCAGGGTCCGCAGACCGAGGAAGTCGAACTTCACCAGCCCCGCCGCCTCGACGTCATCCTTGTCGAACTGGGTCACCAGGCCGTCGCCCTCTTCATCGCAATAGATCGGCGAGAAGTCAGTCAGCTTGGTCGGTGCGATTACCACGCCCCCGGCGTGCTTGCCGACGTTACGCACCACGCCTTCGAGCTTGCGGGCCATTTCCCAGATCTCTGCGGCTTCTTCGTCGACCTTGATGAAGTCCCGCAGGATTTCTTCCTGCTCGTAGGCTTTTTCCAGGGTCATGCCGACTTCGAACGGAATCATCTTCGACAGACGATCCGCCAAACCGTAGGACTTGCCCTGCACCCGCGCCACGTCGCGTACCACCGCCTTGGCGGCCATGGAACCGAACGTGATGATCTGGCTCACCGCGTTGCGGCCATATTTCTCGGCCACGTAGTCAATCACCCGGTCGCGACCGTCCATGCAGAAGTCGACGTCGAAGTCGGGCATCGACACCCGTTCCGGGTTGAGGAAACGTTCGAACAGCAGGTCGTATTCCAACGGGTCGAGGTCGGTGATCTTCTGCACGTAGGCCACCAGCGACCCGGCACCCGATCCACGGCCAGGGCCCACCGGCACGCCGTTGTTCTTGGCCCACTGGATAAAGTCCATCACGATCAGGAAGTAACCGGGGAAGCCCATCTGGATGATGATATCCAGCTCGAAATTCAACCGATCGACATAGACCTGGCGCTTGGCTTCGTAATCTTCGGTGGTGTCCTTGGGCAGCAGGACACTGAGGCGATCCTCAAGGCCGTCGAAGGACACCTTGCGGAAATACTCGTCGATGGTCATGCCATCGGGAATCGGGAAGTTGGGCAGGAAGTGTTTGCCCAGTTTCACTTCGATGTTGCAGCGCTTGGCGATCTCGACCGTGTTTTCCAGCGCCTCGGGCAGGTCGCTGAACAGCTCGGCCATTTCCTCGGCGCTCTTGAGGTATTGCTGGTCGCTGTAGTTCTTCGAACGGCGCGGGTCATCGAGGGCCCGGCCCTCACCGATGCAGACGCGGGTCTCGTGGGCTTCGAAATCTTCCTGCTTGATGAAGCGCACATCGTTGGTCGCCACCAGCGGCGCGCCGATCCTGTCGGCCAGGGCGACGGCGGCGTGCAGGTGCTCTTCGTCATTGGGACGGTTGGTGCGCTGCACTTCGATGTAGAAGCGATCCGGGAACACCGCCATCCAGTCGCGGGCCAGCGTCTCGGCTTCTTCAGGGTTGCCGCTGAGCAGGGCCAGGCCGATTTCACCCTCCTTGGCCGCCGACAGCATGATCAGCCCTTCGCTGGCCTCGGCCACCCACTCGCGCTCGATGATGATCGAGCCGTTGCGCTGGCCGTCGATAAAACCACGGGAGATCAGTTCGGTGAGGTTGCGATAGCCCAGGGCGTTCATCACCAACAGGCTGATACGGCTCAGCGGGGCGTCCGGGTCCTTGTTCGACAGCCACAGGTCGGCGCCACAGATCGGCTTGATCCCGGCGCCCATGGCGGCCTTGTAGAACTTGACCAGCGAACACATGTTGTTCTGGTCGGTGACCGCCACGGCAGGCATGTTCATGCCCACCAGGGTCTTGACCAGGGGCTTGATCCGCACCAGACCGTCGACCAGGGAGTATTCAGTGTGCAGGCGTAGATGAACGAATGAAGCCGGCATAGTGATCCTGCGTTAAGTCATGAAAACAACAAGGCCCGGATTGTACCGGGCCTTGGGTAAAACATGTAGGAGCTGTCGAAGCCTGCGATCTTTCACTCTCGACTCAATCGGCAGCGGAAAGATCGCAGCCTCGCTTCGCTCGACAGCTCCTACAGGGCATGGCAGGGCATTGCGACGCTTTCGTCATATCCTTTCGATCAAGCCATCACGGGCTTCATAAGCCAGCCGCACCGGGGCGAACGAACGCCTATGGATCGGCGTTGGCCCAAGGCGCGCCAGGGCCTCCAGATGAACGGGAGTCGGGTAGCCCTTGTGGCTGCCGATGCCATAGCCCGGGTAGATCAACTCGAAGGCGCTCATTTCCCGGTCACGGCTGACCTTCGCCAGAATCGAGGCTGCTGCGATCGCTGGCACCTTGCCGTCGCCCTGGATCACCGCTTCGGCGCGCATCGACAATTTCGGGCAGCGATTGCCATCGATCATCGCCAATTTCGGCGTGATGTGCAGGCCCTGCACGGCACGCTGCATGGCAAGCATGGTGGCGTGCAGGATATTGAGTTCATCGATTTCTTCGACTTCGGCCCGGGCGATGCACCAGCTCAGGGCTTTCTCGCAGATCTCGTCGTAGAGCTTTTCGCGACGGGCTTCAGTGAGCTTCTTCGAATCGTTGAGGCCCAGGATCGGCCGCTTCGGGTCGAGAATCACCGCCGCCGTCACCACCGCGCCGCACAACGGGCCACGCCCCACTTCATCGACACCGGCCACCAGTTCTTCCACTTCGGCGACCAGGTTGAAATCCAGGCCCATCTGTAGCTTTGGGTTGCTCATGGTTTTGCGCCAATCAGGGTCAGTACCGCGTCAGCTGCCTGGTTGGAAGCATCACGACGCAAGGTACGGTGGATTTCGTCAAAGCCCCGGGTCTGTTCCTCGCCGCCATCAATCAAGGGCAACAGCGTGGTGGCCAGCGCATCGGCGCTCGCCTCGTCCTGCAGCAGTTCCGGCACCAACAAGCGCTGGGCCAACAGGTTCGGCAACGACACGTAGGGACTCTTGACCATGCGCTTGAGAATCCAGAACGTCAGCGGTGCCAGGCGATAGGCGACCACCATCGGGCGTTTATACAACAGCGCTTCAAGGGTAGCAGTGCCGGAGGCAATCAACACGGCATCGCAAGCCGCCAACGCCTCATGGGAACGACCGTCGAGCAGCGTCACCGGCAAATCGCGACCGACCAGCAACGCTTCCAACTGGGCGCGACGCTGCGCGCTGGCACACGGCAGGACAAAACGTACACCGGGGCGCAGCGCCCGAAGTCGCTCGGCGGCGTCGAAAAACAGGCCGCCCAGGCGACTCACTTCGCCGCCCCGGCTGCCGGGCATCAAGGCCACCAGCGGTCCCTCGGGCAAGCCCAACGCCTGGCGGGCCGCGTCGCGGTCGGCTTCCAGGGGAATAGTATCGGCCAGGGTGTGACCGACAAACCGCACCGGCACACCCTTCTCTTCGTAGAACCGGGCTTCGAACGGCAGCAGCGTCAGCATCAGGTCGCAACCTTCGCGAATCTTCAGCACCCGCTTCTGCCGCCAGGCCCAGACCGACGGGCTGACGTAATGCACGGTCTTGATACCGGCCTGACGCAACTTGAGTTCGATATTGAGGGTGAAATCCGGCGCATCGATGCCGATGAACACATCCGGTTTTTCGTCGATCAGGGTCTGGATCAGTTTCTTGCGCCGGGCCAGCAGCTCGCGCAGACGACCGAGCACTTCCACCAGGCCCATCACCGACAGGCGTTCCATCGGGAAGTAGGACGTCAGGCCCTCGGCCTCCATCAACGGCCCGCCAACGCCAATGAATTCGACAGCGGGATGCTGCGCCTTGAGCGCGCGCATCAAACCGGCGCCCAGAATGTCACCGGAAGCCTCTCCCGCCACCAGTGCAATACGCAAGTTAGCCATGGTCAGCGAGTGATGCCGCGGGTCGAAGACTGGATGGAGTCGCGGAAGATCGCGACTTCCGGGTATTGCGCCGAAGCCTCGGCCAGTTCGGCGAGTGCTTGCTCGACCGTCAGGCCCTGGCGATACACGACCTTGTAGGCACGACGCAGCGCCGTAATCGCCTCTTCGCTGAAACCACGACGGCGCATGCCTTCGAAGTTCATGCTGCGGGCTTCGGCCGGGTTGCCGAACACCGTGACATAGGCCGGGACGTCCTTGCCGATGGCAGTGCCCATGCCAGAGAAGCTATGGGCGCCGATATGGCAATACTGGTGCACCAGGGTGAACCCGGACAGGATCGCCCAATCATCCACATGCACATGGCCGGCCAGCGCAGTGTTGTTGACCAGGATGCAATGGTTGCCAATCACGCTGTCATGGCCGATGTGCGCATAGGCCATGATCAGGTTGTGGTCGCCCAGGGTCGTTTCGGAACGATCCTGAACGGTGCCACGGTGAATCGTCACACCTTCGCGGATCACGTTGTGATCGCCGATGACCAAACGGGTTTCTTCACCTTTGTACTTGAGATCGGGCGTGTCCTCGCCTACCGAAGAAAACTGGTAGATGCGATTGTGCCGACCAATCCGGGTCGGTCCCTTGAGAATTACGTGGGGACCGATCACCGTACCCTCGCCGATTTCCACACCTGCGCCGACAATCGACCACGGGCCGACCTCGACATCGGCGGCCAAAACGGCCGTCGGATCGATGATTGCGCGAGGGTCAATCAAACTCATAGCTTGCGTTCCGCACAGATGATTTCAGCGGAGCAGACTGGCTTGCCGTCGACCGAAGCCTGGCATTCGAACTTCCAGATCTGGCGCTTGCAACTGATGAACTTGGCTTCGAGGATCAACTGATCGCCCGGGGTGACCGGTTGACGGAAGCGCAGTTTGTCGGAACCGACGAAGTAATAGAGCGTGCCGTCGGCAGGCTTTACGTCGAGCATTTTGAAACCAAGGATCCCGGCAGCCTGAGCCATCGCCTCGATGATCAATACGCCCGGCATGATTGGATGCGCGGGGAAGTGACCATTGAAGAACGGCTCGTTGATGCTGACATTCTTGTAGGCGCGAATGCGCTTGCCTTCAACGTCCAGGTCCACCACCCGATCCACCAGCAGGAACGGGTAACGGTGAGGCAGGTATTCGCGAATCTCGTTGATGTCCATCATTTCGGGGGGAAGCCTATGTAAAGATTGGAAGCGCACGAGTGACGCGCACTCCGCTAGCAAATCAAGAAGCCCTAACGGCTGTGCACACTTGATATGGAAATGGTATCAGCCATCTGATGAAGCATTACCGCCAGGGGTCACGTCCCCTACACGCTTTTCCACCTGCTTCAGACGTCGCGCGATGTCGTCGAGCTGACGGATACGGGCCGCGCTCTTGCGCCATTCGGCTGCTGGCTGCATCGCCGTACCGGAAGAATAGGCACCCGGCTCGGTAATCGAGTGAGTCACCATGGTCATCCCGGTCAGGAACACGTTGTCACAGATATCGATATGACCCACCAGCCCCACGCCACCGGCGAGCATGCAGTGCTTGCCGATCTTGGTGCTGCCGGAGATGCCCACGCAGGCGGCCATGGCGGTGTGGTCACCGACCTGGACGTTGTGGGCGATCTGGATCTGGTTGTCGAGCTTGACGCCATTGCCGATGACCGTGTCGGCCAGGGCACCGCGGTCGATCGCGGTGTTGACGCCAATCTCCACGTCATCGCCAATGGTGACGCCGCCGACCTGGGCAATTTTCTGCCAGATGCCTTTCTCGTTGGCAAAACCGAACCCTTCGCCGCCCAGCACTGCGCCGGACTGAATCACGACCCGCTTGCCGACGCGCACATCGTGATACAGGGTGACCCGTGGTGCCAGCCAGCCACCTTCGCCGATCTCGCTGCGCGCACCAATGACACAATGGGCACCCAGCGTGACGCCGGCACCGATTCGTGCCGCGCTTTCGATGACCACGAACGGGCCGACGCTGGCCGTGGGGTCAACCACGGCATCTGCCGCGATCACTGCGCTGGGGTGAATACCGGCAACCGATTTCGGCTTGGGATCGAACAGATGGGAAACGCGGGCATACGCCAGGTACGGATCGGGCACGATCAGGGCATCGCCGGCAAACCCATCGGCGTCAGCGGCCTTGAGCAATAGCGCGGCTGCCCGGCTGTCGGCCAGGTATTTGCGGTATTGAGGATTTGCCAGAAAGCTCAACTGAGCTGGGCCAGCCTCTTGCAAAGTGGCTAGCCCAGTAATTGCCTTCTCCGGGTCGCCACGCAGGGTGGCGCCGAGGAACTCGGCCAACTGGCCGAGCTTGATAGTCGCTGTCATGGATTACTTCAGCTGATTCATGCGCTCGATCACCTGGCGCGTGATGTCGTATTGAGGCTTGACATCGATCACAGCGCCACGCTCGAACACCAGGTCAAAACCACCTTTCTTGATGACTTCTTCCACGGCTCGGTCGAGTTTAGGCTTGAGTTGCTTGAGCATCTCGCGGTCGGCAACAGCTTTCGCTTCGTTCAGCTCCTTGGACTGGAACTGGAAGTCACGGGCCTTTTGCTTGAATTCAAGCTCCAGACGCTCGCGCTCACCCTGGGCCATCTTGTCGCCACCGGCTACCAGACGATCCTGAATGCCCTTGGCGCTGCTTTCCAGGCCCTTGAGCTTGGTCAGTTGCGGGCCGAATTTCTTCTCCGCATCCACGGCATATTTCTTCGCCGCGTCGGATTCCAGCAGGGCCATCTGATAATTCAGCACGGCGATCTTCATGTCGGCAAAAGCCGGACCTGCGACCAGTAAGGTCGCCAGGAGAACCAATTGAGTCAACTTACGCACGATGTACTCCTACAAAATCCATTGTCGTTATCTTGGGTCAGACGCTTAGAACGTCTGGCCGAGGGAGAATTGGAACACTTGGGTTTCAGCGTCATCCGGTTTCTTGATCGGCATCGCCAATGCGAAGCTCAAGGGGCCCAGTGCGGTGACCCAGGTCACGCCCACACCCACGGAACTGGCCAGGTTGCTCAGGCTGATGTCGTTGCACTTTGTGTTGGACTTGGTGCCGTTGGCGTTGGTGGTGTCGCTGCAACTGGAGTCGAAAACGTTACCCACGTCCCAGAATACCGAGGTACGCAGGGAGCGTTGATCCTTGACGAACGGCATCGGGAACAGGATCTCGGCACCGCCCTGGATGAGGACGTTGCCACCGAATGGCAGTGGATCCTGGTCCGGGTCTTCAATGGTCCCCGGGTTGGTGCCCCGGCTCGGCGTACTGCGCGGGCCCAAGGTACTGTCCTTGAAGCCACGCACCGAGTTGAAACCACCGGCGTAGTAGTTCTCGTAGAACGGCAGGCCATCGGTCGAACCGTAGCCGTCGCCATAGCCCAGTTCGGTGTGCAGGCGCATGGTGTAGTTGTCGGTCAACGGCTGGAACAGCTGGCCACGATAGTCAAGTTTGAAGAACGACAGGTCACTGCCTGGCGTAGTCGTTTCCAGAACCAGGCTCTGGGAATGACCACGGGTCGCTAGTACGCCCTTGTTCAGGGTCGACTCGGACCAACCGGCAGACGCCTTGAAGTTCAGGTAGCTATCACCTTCCTTGTTAACGAAGTCAAAGATCTCGTCAACGGTGTACTTGCCCGTGTTGATCTTGTCCTGTTGGGCGGTGAGGCCGAAGGTCAGGCGCGAAGTCTCGCTGATCGGGTAACCCACGTTGGCACCGACACCGTAGCTGTCCACAGCATAGCTGGAGATATCGGAATCGAGCTCGTCATAGTCGGTGGTGCGATAGAAGGCGTTGTAGCCCAGGCTCACACCATCAGCGGTCCAGTACGGGTCCACATAACCGAAGTTGTAGCGGGTCTGGTACTCGCTGCGGGTCAAGCCGACGCTGACCCTGTTACCGGTACCCAGGAAGTTGTTCTGGGTGATCGAACCACCGAGGATCAAACCGGCGCTCTGGGCAAAACCGACACTGGCGGTGATCGAGCCGGAAGCCTGCTCTTCGACGCTGTAGTTCACATCGACCTGGTCATCGACGCCCGGCACGGCCGGGGTCTCGACGTTGACTTCCTTGAAGAAGCCCAGGCGCTCCAGGCGGGTCTTGGACTGGTCGATCAGGTAGGTCGAGGCCCAGCCACCTTCCATCTGGCGCATTTCCCGGCGCAGCACTTCGTCTTCGGACTTGGTGTTGCCACGGAAGTTGATGCGGTTGACGTAGGCGCGCTTGCCCGGGTCGACGGCGAAGGTGATGTCGACGGTATGGTCTTCATCGTGCGGCTGTGGCACGCCGTTGACGTTGGCGAAGGTGTAGCCCTCGTTACCCAGGCGACGGGTGATCAGCTCGGACGTGGTGGTCATCAGCTTGCGCGAGAACACCTGGCCCTTCTGCACCAGCAGCAGCGACTTGACCTGGTCTTCAGGCACTTTCAGGTCACCGCTGAGCTTGACGTCACCGACGGTGTATTTCTCGCCTTCGTTGACGTTGACGGTGATGTAGACGTGCTTCTTGTCCGGAGTGATGGACACCTGGGTCGAGGCGATGTCCATGTTGATGTAGCCACGGTCCAGGTAGTAGGAACGCAGGCGCTCCAGGTCACCGGAGAGTTTTTCACGGGCGTACTTGTCGTCGTTCTTGAAGAACGACAGCCAGTTGGTGGTCTTGAGCTCGAACAGGTCCATCAGGTCTTCGTCAGGGAAAACCGTGTTGCCCACCACGTTGATGTGCTGGATGGCCGCCACGGTGCCTTCGTTGATATTGACCTTCAGGCCGACGCGGTTGCGCGGTTGCGGCACCACTTCGGTGTCGACGGTGGCCGAGTAGCGGCCCTGGGCAACGTACTGGCGTTGCAGTTCGTTACGCACACCCTCGAGGGTGGCGCGCTGGAAGATCTCGCCTTCGGCCAGGCCGGATTGCTTGAGGCCCTTCATCAGGTCTTCGGTGGAGATCGCCTTGTTGCCTTCGATCTCGATACTGGCGACCGACGGACGCTCGACCACGGTGATGACCAGGACATTGCCGTCACGGCCCAGTTGGATATCTTGAAAGAAGCCGGTCTTGAACAGCGCACGCGTGGATTCCACCAGGCGCCGATCATCCGCCTGCTCGCCGACGTTCAACGGCAAGGCACCAAAGACGCTACCCGCGGAGACCCGCTGGAGGCCATTGACGCGAATATCAGAGATAGTGAAGGACTCGGCGTGAACTTCGGCGATCATCAATACGGTGAGAACCGCAGTTAGCAGCAGACGTTTCATGAAGTCCTTTCTTATTCCAACTGGCAATAAACAAACTGCCGCAAAATGCGGCAGATTCGCAATTCAGCGAAGCGTTACAGACGGCCCAGATCGTTGACGAGGGCAAGCAACATGACCCCGACCACCAAGCTGATACCGATCTGTATCCCCCAACCCTGCACCCGATCCGACAAGGGACGACCACGCGCCCACTCGATCAGATAAAACAGCAGATGCCCCCCATCCAGTACCGGGATGGGCAGCAAATTCAGAACCCCCAGGCTAATGCTCAGATAAGCAAGGAAATTCAGGAAATCAGCGACGCCCGACTGGGCAGAAGCGCCCGCCACTTTAGCAATGGTTATCGGTCCACTCAAGTTTTTTACCGAGAGCTCGCCGAACAACATTTTCTTGAGCGAGTCCAGCGTCAGGACACTCATGGTCCAGGTACGACGCGCACCCTCGCCAATCGCCGCCACGGGGCCGAAACTGACCTCGCGAATCATTTCCGGCGGCCAGTCCACTGCCTTGACGCCCGCCCCCAGGTAACCGGTCGGCGCCTTGCTCTCGCCACGGGCGGCCAGGGTCACCGGGACATCGATTGGAGCACCGTCGCGCTCGACGCGCAGCACAATCTTGCTATCGGGACGTACGCGAACTGAATCGACCACCTGTTGCCAGTCACCGACCGGCTGGCCGTCGAGTGCCAGCAACCGATCGCCGGTCTTCAGGCCGGCAGCATGGGCCGGGCCTTTCGGATCGAGCTCGGCAAGTATTGGCGGCATCGCCGGACGCCATGGCCGGATCCCCAGGGACCGGATCGGATCCGGCTCGTCGGCGCCCTTGAGCCAGTTGTCCAAGGCCAGTTCGCGAGGTGAATCCACCGTGGAGCCCTGCTCGCGCACCATCAATTGCAACGAGCCGCTCTCACCCAGGCGACGCACCAGTTGCAGATTGACCGCCGCCCAGCCCGTCGTCGGCTCTCCATCGATCGCCACGATTTCCTGCCCGGCACCCAGCCCGGCACGGGCGGCAATGCTACCCGATTCCACCGCACCGATGACCGGACGCACCTGCTCGCTGCCCAGCATCGCCAGGCCCCAGAAAAACACCATGGCCAGCAGGAAGTTGGCGATTGGCCCCGCCGCGACGATGGCGATACGCTGACGGACGGTCTTGCGATTGAAGGATTGATCGAGCTGATCGGCCGGGACTTCGCCTTCGCGCTCGTCGAGCATCTTGACGTAGCCGCCCAGCGGGATGGCCGCTACGACGAACTCGGTGCCTTTCTTGTCGTGCCAGCGCAGCAATGGCATGCCAAAGCCCACGGAAAAACGCAGGACCTTGACGCCACAGCGACGCGCGACCCAGAAATGACCGAATTCGTGAAATGTGACCAACACCCCCAAGGCAACCAGGGTGCCGACAATCATATAGAGCGCGCTCATCTGTTTTCTCCGCAATCCTGTCCAGGGCAACCCTGGCTAACGTATCGCAGCTTCAACGCCCGTGGCGCTGCAGCCATTGGCCCGCCAACTCACGAGCCCTGGCATCGGCCGTAAACACCGTATCGAGGTCATTGACCGAAACCACGGCCTCGAGATTCAAGACTTCCTCGATGATACTCGCGATCTCGAGGTAACGGACACGTCCATCGAGAAACGCTGCAACCGCCACTTCGTTGGCGGCGTTAAGCATGGCCGGGGCACTGTTGCCCGCCTCGGCCGCCTGGCGCGCCAGGCGCAGGCAGGGGAAGCGCTGCTCATCGGGCGCCTGGAAATCCAGGCGAGCGATGGCGAACAGGTCCAGCGGCGCAACGCCCGAATCGATGCGCTCCGGCCAGGCCAGGGCATTGGCGATCGGCGTGCGCATGTCCGGATTGCCCAACTGGGCCAGCACCGAACCGTCGACGTAGTCCACCAGGGAGTGAATCACGCTCTGGGGATGAATCACCACCTCGACCTGGGATGGCTTGGCATCGAACAGCCAGCAGGCCTCGATCAGCTCCAACCCCTTGTTCATCATGCTGGCCGAATCCACGGAAATCTTGCGCCCCATGGACCAGTTCGGGTGCGCACAGGCCTGCTCGGGTGAAACATGCACCAATTCTTCCAGCGGTGTCTGCCGGAACGGACCACCGGAGGCTGTCAGCAAAATCCGCCGAACCCCTACCGCGCCGAGGCCTCGGGAAAAATCCTGCGGCATGCATTGAAAAATCGCATTGTGCTCGCTGTCGATGGGCAGCAACACCGAGCCACTTTTACGCACAGCCTGCATGAAGAGCGCGCCGGACATCACCAGCGCTTCTTTGTTGGCCAGCAGGATCTTCTTGCCGGCCTCCACCGCCGCCAGCGTCGGACGCAAGCCTGCCGCACCGACAATTGCCGCCATCACGGCGTCGACCTCGGGGTCGGACGCCACTTGGCAGAGCCCCTCCTCCCCCACCAGCACACGGGTTTGCAGGCCAGCGGCGCGCAGATCGTCCTGCAATGCCCGCGCCGCATCGGCCTCAGGCACCACGGCAAACCTCGGCGTGTGGCGTATGCACAATGCCAGCAATTCACTCAAGCGCGTGAAGCCACTGAGGGCGAACACCTGGTACCGCTCCGGGTGCCGGCCGATGACATCGAGCGTACTCAGGCCGATCGAACCGGTCGCGCCAAGGACTGTAATCTGCTGGGGGCGACTCACGATGCCGCCACCCACAACAGCACGGCAAAGACTGGAATCGCGGCGGTAAGGCTGTCGATGCGATCGAGCACGCCACCGTGACCGGGCAGCAGGTTACTGCTGTCCTTGATCCCCGATTGACGCTTGAACATGCTTTCGGTCAGGTCGCCGACCACGGACACAAATACGATCAGGGCGGCACCAATAAGGCCCATCAACAGCTGCGCGACGGTCCAGTCCCGCACGAAGCCGACCACAGTGGTGATCACCAGGCTCAAGGCCAGGCCACCATAGACCCCTTCCCAGCTCTTGCCCGGGCTGACCTTCGGCGCCAGCTTGCGCTTGCCGAAGGCCTTGCCGGAAAAATAGGCGCCGACGTCGGCGCCCCAGACCAGCACCATCACGGCCATGATCTGCCAGTTGCCCAGCGGGCCTTGCTTGATCCAGATCAGCCCCTGCCAGGCCGGCAGCAGGATCAACAGGCCGATCACCAGCTTGGTCGCCGCGTTGGCCCAATGATGGGTAGTCTGCGGATAGGTCAGGACCAGGAAGGTCGCTGTCGCCCACCACAGCACCGCGGCACCCAGCACCCAAGGCGCGAGGCCGGGTACCACGTACATGATCAACAGCATGGCCGCCACGGCCGCTGCGTAGGCCACCCGCGCCGACTGCGCAGGAAAACCCGCCAGCCGCGCCCACTCCCACGCCCCCAAGGTCACGACCAGCCCAATGAACAGCGCAAAACTGGCGCCTTCGAGCAGGAAGAAACCACCCAGGGCGATGGGCAACAGGATCAAGGCGGTGATGATTCGTTGTTTAAGCATTAAACCCGGGCTCCAGCTTCGATCTGCTCGCTCGTTTTACCGAAGCGACGCTGACGGGAAGCGAAATCGGCCAGTGCGGTGCGCATGGCTTCGTGTTTGAAGTCCGGCCAGAACAGGTCGGAGAAGTACAACTCGGCATAAGCCAACTGCCAGAGCAGGAAGTTGCTGATGCGATGTTCGCCACCGGTACGGATGCACAGGTCCGGCAACGGCAGGTCGCCGGTCGCCAGGCAGGTCTGCAGCAGTTCCGGCGTGATGTCTTCCGGGCGCAAATGCCCGGCCTGGACTTCTCGCGCCAGCCGCTGGGCAGCCTGGGCGATGTCCCACTGGCCGCCATAGTTGGCGGCGATCTGCAGGACAAACCGATCGGCGCCCGTCGTCGCGGCCTCGGCCTCGCGCATCGCAGCCTGCAACTCAGGATGGAAACGCGAGCGATCACCGATGATCCGCAGGCTGATCCTGTTTTCGTTGAGGCGCTTGGCCTCGCGACGCAGGGCCTTGAGGAACAAGTCCATCAAGGCACTGACTTCATCGGCCGGACGCTGCCAGTTCTCGCTGGAGAAGGCGAACAGGGTCAGCACTTCGACCCCGGCCTCGGCGCACACCTCGATGACCGCACGAACCGCATCAACCCCCGCCTTGTGCCCGGCGACGCCAGGCATAAAGCGTTTCTTGGCCCAGCGGTTGTTGCCGTCCATGATGATCGCCACGTGGCGCGGCACCGCGAACGGCACAGCCTGCTTGGTCTTTTCCATGAAAACGAGACCCTTATACGGCCATCAGGTCTTTTTCTTTCTGCGCCAGATTCGCGTCGATCTGTGCCACGTACTTCTTGGTCAACTCGTCGATCTCGCCAGTGGCACGACGCTCTTCGTCTTCGCTGATTTCCTTTTCCTTGACCAAGTCCTTGAGCTGACTGTTGGCATCGCGACGGATGTTGCGCACGGCAACACGGGCGTCTTCAGCCACATCACGGGCCTGCTTGGTGAAGCCCTTGCGGGTTTCCTCGGTCAGGGCCGGCATGGAGATCAGCAGCAGTTCACCCAGGTTGGTCGGGTTCAGGTTCAGACCGGCACTGCCGATAGCCTTGTCGACCGCGGCCAGCATGTTGCGCTCGAAGGCCACGACCTGCAGGGTACGCGCGTCCTTGACGGTGATGTTGGCCACTTGCTTGATCGGGGTATCGGAGCCGTAGTACGGCACCATCACACCTTCGAGGATGCTTGGGTGCGCCTGGCCGGTACGGATGCGACCGAAGTTGTGCGCCAGCGATTCCACGGATTTCTGCATGCGCTGTTCGGCGTCTTTCTTGATTTCGTTGATCATTGTTGAACTTCCTCGATCAGTGTTCCTTCGGCGCCGCCATGGACGATATTGAGCAGGGCACCGGGCTTGTTCATGTTAAAGACGCGCAGCGGCATCTTGTGGTCGCGGCACAGGCAGATAGCCGTCAGGTCCATGACACCCAGCTTGCGATCCAGCACTTCATCGTAGGTCAGATGATCGAACTTCTCGGCATGCGGGTCCTTGAACGGGTCAGCGGTATACACGCCATCGACCTTGGTTGCCTTGAGCACGACATCGGCATCGATCTCGATCGCTCGCAGGCAGGCGGCCGAATCCGTGGTGAAGAACGGATTACCGGTACCGGCGGCAAAAATCACCACTTCCTTGGAATTGAGGTGGCGCATGGCTTTGCGGCGGTCGTAGTGATCGGTTACGCCAACCATGGAAATGGCCGACATCACGATGGCCGAGATATTGGCACGCTCCAGCGCGTCACGCATAGCCAGGGCGTTCATCACAGTGGCCAGCATGCCCATGTGGTCGCCCGTGACCCGATCCATGCCGGCCGCGCTCAGCGCTGCGCCGCGGAACAGGTTGCCGCCGCCTATGACCAGGCCGACCTGAACGCCGATCCCGACCAACTGGCCGACTTCCAGGGCCATTCGATCCAGCACTTTCGGATCGATCCCGAACTCTTCCGAGCCCATCAGGGCCTCGCCGCTAAGCTTGAGTAGAATGCGTTTATAGCGAGCCTGATAACCACTGCCCTGCTGAGCCATTGCGAATCTCTCCTGCGGCGTATTTGTCAAAAAATTCTCTGCAGCTGTTTGCAGCCTGCGTTCACTCTAGCTTGACGCTGACACAGCGTCATCGGAACACGGCTTTGTAAGCCAGTTCCGACAGGAAACCAATATAAATCGGCATCCCCATCCAAAAAGAGGCTGCGCGCGTTAAGCGGGCAGCCTCTTCTGGGCGACAGTCGTGAAACCGTCTTATTGCTTGCTGGCAGCAGCTACCTGGGCAGCAACTTCTTCAGCGAAGTTGTCGACCGGCTTCTCGATACCTTCGCCCACTTTGAAGTAGGTGAAAGAAACGATTTCAGCACCGGCTTTCTTCGCCAGGTCGCCAACTTTGACTTCCGGGTTCTTGACGAAAGCCTGCTCAACCAGGCTGGCTTCGGCCAGGAACTTGGCGATACGGCCGCTGACCATTTTTTCTGCGATTTCAGCAGGCTTGCCTTTGAGCTTCTCTTCGTTCAACTGCAGGAAGACGCCCTTCTCGCGCTCGATCGCTTCAGCCGAAACGTCCGAAGGCAGCAGGAACTCAGGGTTGGTTGCAGCCACGTGCATGGCGATGTCTTTCGCCAGGTCGGTATCGCCGCCCTTCAGGACAACCGCAACACCGATCTTGTTGCCGTGCAGGTAAGTACCGACCACGTCGCCTTCAACGCGAACCAGACGGCGGATGTTGACGTTCTCGCCGGTCTTGCCAACCAGGACCAGGCGCGCTTCTTCCTGAGCTTCGATCAGCGGAGCTGCGTCGGTCAGTTTGTCAGCGAAGGCTTTGTCGACGCTGGCAGCGACGAATGCCTTGAAGTCATCCTGCAGAGCCAGGAAGTCGGTCTGGGAGTTAACTTCCAGCAGGACGGCAGCCTTGCCGTCGTCCTTGATGGCGATGGCGCCTTCAGCGGCGACGTTGCCCGCTTTCTTGGCAGCCTTGATGGCGCCCGAAGCACGCATGTCATCAATGGCTTTTTCGATGTCGCCGCCAGCCTTGGTCAAGGCTTTCTTGCAGTCCATCATGCCTTCGCCGGTACGCTCGCGCAGTTCTTTGACCAACGCTGCAGTAATCTCTGCCATTTCAAAATCCTCTTGGATAGGTTTTCAACCATTCCACCCGATCGAACGGGCGATCAATTCTTCCTGGAAAACCACTGCTTATAGGCCGCGGCAGGTTACAAACAAATCACTGCGCTGGCGGCAAATGGTTTTCGAGGTGGCAAAAAGGGGGCCAAGCCCCCTTTTTGCTTACTGAGTCAACGCCAGGGCGTCAATTACTCAGCGGCTGCTGCCGGAGCTTCTTCAGCGAAGACTTCGGTGCCGCCATTCACGTTGTTGCGACCACGGATAACAGCGTCAGCCATCGAACCCATGTACAGCTGGATGGCGCGGATGGCGTCATCGTTGCCTGGGATGATGTAGTCAACGCCTTCCGGGCTGCTGTTGGTATCGACAACGCCGATGACCGGGATACCCAGCTTGTTGGCTTCGGTGATCGCGATGCGCTCGTGGTCAACGTCGATCACGAACAGTGCGTCAGGCAGACCGCCCATGTCCTTGATACCGCCCAGGGAGCGGTCCAGCTTCTCAAGATCGCGAGTGCGCATCAGCGCTTCTTTCTTGGTCAGCTTGGCGAAAGTACCGTCTTCGGACTGGACTTCAAGGTCACGCAGACGCTTGATGGAAGCGCGAATGGTCTTGAAGTTGGTCAGCATGCCGCCCAACCAGCGGTGATCGACGTACGGCGAACCGCAACGTGCTGCTTCTTCAGCAACGATCTTGCCAGCGGAACGCTTGGTGCCGACGAACAGAATCTTGTTTTTGCCCTGGGCCAGGCGCTCTACGAAGGTCAGTGCTTCGTTGAACATCGGCAGGGTTTTTTCAAGGTTGATGATGTGGATCTTGTTACGCGCGCCGAAAATGTACTTGCCCATTTTCGGGTTCCAGTAACGGGTCTGGTGACCGAAGTGCACACCGGCCTTCAGCATATCGCGCATATTGACTTGGGACATGATAGTTCCTTGATAAGTCGGGTTTGGCCTCCACGTATCCCAATGACCAACCAGCGGCTATATAGCCAAAGGCACCCAGGTCATCGTGTCGACACGTGTGTGGATTTAAGCTTACGGGGTCATCCCCGGAAAGCGGCGCATTTTATACCACAGCAAGGGCGAAAACGGAACACGGATTCTGAAATCCTCTGTGGCGAGGGGGTTTAGCGAAACGTCGCACCGCCCGCTGGACTTTGTAGGAGCTGGCGAAGCCTGCGATCTTTTGATCTTTCGCTTGAGACTCAAGTGCCTGGGGAAAGATCGCAGCCTCGTTGCACTCGACAGCTCCTACACAGCTCCTACACAGCTCCTACACAGCTCTTACGGGGATCTGCGGGCGCGTGCCAGCGGGGTTCCCCTTGCCACAGAGTTCGGGCTGGGGAGCTCTTTGTGCCGATCGTCTGTTAGAATCGGCTCTTTACAGGGCCACGTGAATCATCATCCGCCGCCCATTTCGCTTTGAACAGCGCCGTCGGGCGCAGAGAGAGCCTGTATGACCGTTACCCTCAAGACCCCCGAGGACATCGCCAAAATGCGTGTCGCCGGCAAGCTCGCCGCCGATGTGCTGGAGATGATCGCCGACTACGTCAAGCCTGGCGTGACCACCGAAGAGCTGGACCGCATCTGCCACGACTACATCGTCAACGAGCAGAAGGCCATCCCGGCCCCGCTCAACTACAAAGGCTTCCCGAAGTCGATCTGCACCTCGATCAACCACGTGGTCTGCCACGGTATCCCCAACGAAAAACCGTTGAAGGATGGCGACACCCTGAACATCGACGTCACCGTCATCAAGGACGGCTTTCACGGCGACACCAGCCGCATGTTCCATGTCGGCAACGTACCGGAGTGGGCCCAGCGCCTGTCCAAGGTCACCCAGGAATGCATGTACATGGCCATCGAACTGGTGAAGCCCGGCTGCCGCCTGGGAGACATCGGCGAGGTGATCCAGAAGCACGCGCAAAAGAACGGCTTCTCGGTGGTGCGTGAGTTCTGCGGCCATGGCATCGGCAAGGTGTTCCACGAAGAACCGCAGATCCTGCACTACGGTCGTGCCGGCACGGGCATGGAGCTGCAGGCGGGCATGACCTTCACCATCGAGCCGATGATCAACCAGGGCCGCGCCGACACCAAGGTGCTGGGCGACGGCTGGACTGCCATCACCAAGGATCGCAAGCTGTCGGCCCAGTGGGAACATACCTTGCTGGTCACCGAGACCGGATACGAGATCTTCACCCTGCGCAGCGATGACACCATCCCTCGCGTTTCCGCCTGATCCGAACCCAGCCTATAGCTATAGATAGAAAGGAAAGCCATTCAATGCCGCAGGTGGATCCCGAACTCTTCGACCGCGGCCAGTTCCAGGCTGAACTGGCCTTGAAGGCAAGCCCCATCTCGGCGTTCAAGAAGGCGATCCGCCAGGCCCACGAAGTGCTCGACCAGCGTTTTCGCAATGGCCGGGACATTCGGCGGCTGATCGAGGACCGTGCCTGGTTCGTCGATAACATCCTGCAAAAGGCCTGGGAGCAGTTCGACTGGAGCGAAGATGCCGACATCGCCCTGGTGGCGGTGGGCGGTTATGGGCGCGGCGAGCTGCACCCCTACTCCGACATCGACCTGTTGATCCTGCTGGACAGCGCCGATCACGAGGTTTTTCGCGACTCCATCGAGCGGTTCCTGACGCTGTTGTGGGACATTGGCCTGGAAGTCGGCCAGAGCGTGCGCTCGGTGCAGGAATGCGCCGACGAGGCCCGCGCCGACCTGACGGTGATCACCAACATGATGGAAAGCCGTACCATCGCCGGCCCCGAGCACCTGCGCCAGCGCATGCTCGATGTCACCAGCACAGAGCACATGTGGCCCAGCAAGGACTTTTTCCTGGCCAAGCGCGCCGAGCAGAAGGCCCGCCACCACAAGTACAACGACACCGAATACAACCTGGAGCCCAACGTCAAGGGCTCGCCCGGCGGGCTGCGGGACATCCAGACGATCCTCTGGGTCGCCCGGCGCCAGTACGGCACGCTGAACCTGCGCGCCCTGGCCGGCGAAGGTTTCCTGGTGGAAAGCGAAAACGCCTTGCTGGCCTCGTCCCAGGAATTCCTGTGGAAGGTCCGCTACGCCCTGCACATGCTGGCCGGGCGCGCCGAGGACCGCCTGCTGTTCGATCACCAGCGCTCCATTGCGAGCCTGTTGGGTTTCGAGGGCCAGGACGCCAAGCAATCCATCGAAAACTTCATGCAGCAGTACTACCGCGTGGTGATGAGCATCGCCCAGCTCAGCGAACTGATCATCCAGCACTTCGAGGAAGTCATCCTCGCCCCCGAAGACGAAGAACCGCCGCAGCCGGTCAACTCTCGTTTCCAACTGCACGATGGCTACATCGAGGCGCGCAACGCCAATGTGTTCCGCCGCACGCCCTTCGCCATGCTGGAAATCTTCGTACTCATGGCCCAGCAGCCGGAAATCAAGGGTGTACGTGCCGATACCATTCGCCTGCTGCGGGAAAACCGTCACCTGATCGATGACGATTTCCGCCACGACATCCGCAACACCAGCCTGTTCATCGAGTTGTTCAAGTGCAAGATCGGCGTGCACCGCAACCTGCGGCGCATGAACCGCTACGGGATCCTCGGGCGCTATCTGCCGGAGTTCGGTTTCATCGTCGGGCAAATGCAGCACGACCTGTTCCACATCTATACGGTCGATGCCCACACCCTGAACCTGATCAAGCACCTGCGTAAGCTCCAGTACACCCAGGTGTCGGAGAAATTCCCGCTGGCCAGCAAGCTCATGGGCAAGTTGCCCAAGCCTGAACTGATCTACATGGCCGGGCTGTATCACGACATCGGCAAGGGCCGCCAGGGCGACCACTCCGAGATCGGCGCGGTGGATGCCGAGGCATTCTGCCAGCGCCATCAACTGCCCCTCTGGGACAGCCGGCTGATCGTCTGGCTGGTGCAGAACCACCTGGTCATGTCCACCACCGCCCAGCGCAAGGACTTGTCCGACCCGCAGGTGATCCACGACTTCGCCCAGATCGTCGGCGATGAAACGCGCCTGGATTACCTCTACGTGCTGACCGTGGCCGACATCAACGCGACCAACCCGACCCTGTGGAACTCCTGGCGCGCCAGCCTGTTGCGCCAGCTCTACACCGAGACCAAGCGCGCCTTGCGCCGTGGCCTGGAAAACCCGGTGGACCGCGAAGAGCAGATCCGCCGCACCCAAAGTGCCGCCCTGGACATCCTGGTGCGCGGTGGCACCGACCCGGACGACGTCGAGCAGCTCTGGTCGCAATTGGGCGATGACTATTTCCTGCGGCACACCGCCGGCGACGTGGCCTGGCACAGCGATGCGATCCTGCAGCAACCGGCCGATGGCGGGCCGTTGGTGCTGATCAAGGAAACCACCCAGCGCGAGTTCGAGGGTGGCACGCAGATTTTCATCTACGCCCCGGACCAGCACGACTTCTTCGCCGTGACCGTGGCAGCGATGGACCAGCTCAACCTCAACATCCATGACGCACGGGTCATTACCTCCAGCAGCCAGTTCACCCTCGACACCTACATCGTGCTCGACACCGATGGCGACTCGATTGGCGACAACCCGGCGCGGGTCAAGCAGATTCGCGACGGCCTGACCGAAGCCCTGCGCAACCCGGCGGACTACCCGACCATCATCCAGCGCCGGGTGCCGCGCCAGCTCAAGCATTTCGCCTTCGCGCCCCAGGTGACGATCCACAACGACGCCCAGCGCCAGGTCACCGTACTGGAACTCAGCGCCCCGGACCGCCCGGGCCTGCTGGCGCGGATCGGTCATATCTTCCTGGAGTTCGACCTGTCGCTGCAAAACGCCAAGATCGCCACCCTCGGCGAACGGGTGGAAGACGTCTTCTTCATCACCGACGCGCATAACCAGCCGCTGTCCGATCCGCAGCTGTGCAGCCGCCTGCAGGAAGCGATCGTGCAGCACTTGAGCGTCAACCAGGAACCCGATGCTCACCTGACACGTATCAGCATCTGAACGAACAATCCCCCTCTGTGGGAGCGAGCTTGCTCGCGATAGCGACGGAACATCCAGCATTGATGTTGCCTGACTCACCGCCATCGCGAGCAAGCTCGGCTCCCACAAGGACCGCGCCCACATTGACGAGGCCCTCGATGAACAACGCTCTGAACCAGCTCCAGCCCTACCCGTTCGAAAAGCTCCGCGCCTTGCTTGGCAGCGTCACACCCAACCCGGACAAACGCCCGATCGCCCTGTCCATCGGCGAACCCAAGCATCGCTCGCCCAGCTTCGTGGCTGAAGCCCTGGCCAGCAATCTGGAAAAGATGGCGGTGTACCCGACCACTCTCGGCATTCCGGAGTTGCGTGAAGCCATTACCGGCTGGTGCGAGCGCCGTTTCAACGTGCCGAACGGCTGGTTGGACCCAGCGCGCCATGTGCTGCCGGTCAATGGCACCCGCGAAGCCCTGTTCGCCTTCACCCAGACGGTGGTCAACCGTGGCGATGACGCCCTGGTGGTCAGCCCGAACCCGTTCTATCAGATCTACGAAGGCGCGGCGTTCCTGGCCGGGGCCAAGCCGCACTACCTGCCGTGCCTGGACGCGAACGGCTTCAACCCGGATTTCGATGCCGTCTCGCCGGACATCTGGAAACGCTGCCAGATCCTGTTCCTGTGCTCCCCTGGCAACCCGACCGGCGCACTGATCCCGGTGGACGTGCTGAAGAAACTCATCGCGCTGGCTGACGAATATGACTTCGTCATCGCCGCCGACGAGTGCTACAGCGAACTGTACTTCGACGAACAAACCCCGCCGCCGGGGCTGCTCAGCGCCTGCGTCGAACTCGGTCGCAAGGATTTCAAGCGCTGCGTAGTGTTCCACAGCCTGTCCAAACGCTCCAACCTGCCCGGCCTGCGCTCCGGTTTCGTCGCTGGCGACGCGGACATCCTCAAGGGTTTCCTGCTGTACCGCACCTACCACGGCTGCGCGATGCCGGTTCAGACCCAACTGGCGAGCATCGCGGCGTGGAACGACGAAGTGCACGTACGCGCCAACCGCGCGCTGTACCGGGAGAAATTCGACGCGGTGCTGGAGATCCTCAGCCCGGTGCTGGATGTACAGCGCCCCGATGGCAGCTTCTACCTGTGGCCGAACGTAGCGGGCGATGACGCGGCGTTCTGCCGGGACCTGTTCGAACAGGAACACGTGACGGTCGTCCCAGGCTCGTACCTGTCCCGCGATGTGGATGGCGTCAACCCGGGCGCCGGGCGCGTGCGCATGGCCCTGGTTGCGCCATTGGCCGAATGCGTGGAAGCGGCGGAGCGGATTCGCGCGTTCATCCAGCGTCGGGGTTAATTGGCTGTATCGCGCTGAAGCGGACCGCTGTTGTGGCGAGGGAGCTTGCTCCCGCTGGGCTGCGCAGCGGCCCCAAAGCAGTCAACTCAATCTGCCTGACGTATCGCGTTGTCCGGTTTCAGGGCCGCTTCGCGCCCTGCGGGGATAAATCCCCTCGCCACAGGTTCAGTGCTTCACAGGTATTTGTGTATTTGCCTTTCGATTTATCGCGAGCAAGCTTTGCTCCCACAGTGGATTTGTGTGGCTCACAAAACCTGTGATCGACACCAGATCTTGTGGGAGCAAAGCTTGCTCGCGATGAGGCCGGCACTTATTGCCTCACACCAGTCGCACTGCTGTTGATCGTGCGTTGGATCAGAACGATGCGGGAATGACGCTGGCGACGCTTGCCAGCGCAGCACGTGCATTGGGTCAGAGGGTGGAAGTACGGTTGGTGCCTGAGCAGGAAGAGGCTCACGCAGAGGCGCTGTTGTGGCGAGGGGATTTAGCGAAACGTCGCACCGCCCCGTTGGACTGCGAAGCAGCCCCCAGCAAGTCAACTCAATTTGCCTGATAGAACCGCGTCGCCTGGTTTTGGGGCCGCTTCGCGCCCCTGCGGGGATAAATCCCCTCGCCACAGGTTCAGTGCTTCACTGGTATTTTTGTAATTGCCTTTCGATTCATCGCGAGCAAGCTTTGCTCCCACAGTGGTTTGGTGTCGTTCACAGAGCTTGTGATCGACACCAGATCTTGTGGGAGCAAAGCTTGCTCGCGATGAGGCCAGCACTTATTACCTCACACCCGAAGCTCTACCCGATCCAGGCACTTGTTCGCCAACAACATCCCCAACTCAATCATCTGGGCCACTCCCAACGCTACATGTCGTCGCGAGCCGTCCTGATCGAAGGCAAGGTCGTTGAGCATTGCATTGGCCGAAGCCAGGGTTTCACTGAGGTTGGCCAGCAACACTTCGGTGTCGATACCGTCAGCCACAGTGAATAACTGCACTGAGGGCTTGGGTTCTGACTTGCTGTCGTCAGGTTTGAGGTATTGATCCAGCACACGGTCAGCGGCCTCTTGCAGCTTTTCCGGGGCGTAGTCGCCGTAGGGGAAAGTGGAGGCAGGTTTTGGTGGATTTTGGGGTTCTTTAATCATCGAATTGCTTGCTCCCTAGAGCTGAAGATGTAAACCCTGCACTTGGATTGTGCAGAAGCCCGTGCTCCTAGAGATGTTCGGATTCTCACGTCCGGTCGCTGAATTGGCAGCGACACCCAGAGGCTAGAGCCCTCGCTTCCGACGGACAACCTTAAAAACTTGTCGGAAACTTCGGTGCGTCTGACAGACCACGATCTGTCTACTCAGACAAGAAAAGACATAAAACATACCGCGAACGCCAAACCATTGATTTCGCTTACTTTGTACACCGACATATCTCATTCAACCCTGTTACGAGGGTTCAAGCTGGCTTGAATTCGCTATCGCCGGTAGCCATAATCGACCCTGTCACCAGCGAAAGCTGGCAGGAGTCTGGGTCCCTCTCGGGGTTGACCCAGCGGCGCAGAAAGGGCGAAGCAAGCTCAACTGCGTGTCGATTGAAGCCGCCTTCGGGCGGCTTTGCTTTTTTATGAGGATAAGGAATGCCTCTTTATTACCATCCCAAGCAAGGCGATGTTCTTCTTTGTGACTTCACGCGGGGCTTTGTTGCGCCTGAAATGCTGAAGATCCGCAAGGTGGTGGTGATCTCCCCTACTGCCACACACAGTCGCAAGCTCTGTACCGTGGTGCCGATCTCCTCCACAACGCCACAGACTCAGCAGGACTGGCACCACCTGCTCCGCACCAATCCCCTCCAGTCCGATGGCTACAAAGAACTGTGGGTAAAGTGCGACATGATCTATACCGTGAGTTTTGAACGTCTGGACAAGCTGCACAGAAAGACTCGATCCAAGGGTCGAGAGTACTTCGTTCCTCGCCTGGGCTCTGAAGACATGCAAGGCGTGATCGCCGGTGTGAAGGCCTACCTTCCGCTCTGACCCTGCCGTTATTTACCCAACCCCAAATTAGCCTCCGCCAAATCCAACTCCCCCAGCACCTCACGCAACACGTCATCGCCAATCTGGTGATGGCGGCTGAGGCGATACAACTCCAACCGCTGCGCCCGGTAGGCCTTCAAGCGCAGCCGGCGTTCCAGCAGGTCCATCTCCAACGCCAACGCCTGGGCTTCGGCGGAGTCGTTGAACACCTCCAACTGATGGCGATACTCAGACATCAGCCGCGCCTTGACCTCGGTCGCCAGTGCCGCCTGGGCCGCATCCGGCGTACTGGTCGTTTCAGCCGGCTCCTCCACTTCCAGCGCATGAATCGCCGCTTCAGCGGTTTTGCGCCAGGCATCACGCACTTCGGTACGACGTTTGTCGTCGGGGCTCCTCTCGATGCCCCGCAGCAGCAATGGCAAGGCGATGCAGGCCGCTATCAACGACAACAGAATCACCCCAGCAGCAATGAAGATCAGCAGATCTCGCTCGGGAAACGGCTCGCCTGCGGCCAACAACAATGGCACCGACAGTACGCCCGCCAGTGTTACCGCCCCGCGCACGCCGCCAAAGGTGAGCAGCCAGCAGGAGCGCGCGTCCGGCACCAAGGTCAACTCGCCCTTGCCGCGCCAGCGCCGCAGCAGCCCGGACAAGCGCCAGATGCTTTGCACCCAGACAAACCGCAGCACCAGCAACACCAGGAAAATCGCCACCAAATCCAGGCAACGGTAGAGCAACGTCGGCCAAAGCGTGGCTTCGTGGCTGGCCACCGCCTTGATGATGTCCGGCAATTGCAGGCCCAGCAGCAGGAAGATCAAGCCGTTGAAGGCGAATTCCAACAGCGACCAGACACTGCGATTGAGCAGCCGCGTGCCGGTCTGGCGCGGCAGCAGGTCAAGCCAGCTCTGCATCATCCCCGCCGCCACCGCCGAGAGAATGCCCGAGGCGCCCAAGCGTTCGGCCAACACATAGGCCGCGAACGGCAGCAGCAACATGAACACCACGTGGGTGGCCGGATCGTCCCAGCCCCGGGCAATCATCCAGGCCCGCAGACGCCCCACCAGCCAACTCAAGCCCACGCCCACCAACAGGCCGCCAACCGCCACCAGGACGAAGGTCAGGCTGGCATTCGCCAGGGAAAACACGCCGGTGATCGCCGCTGCCAAGGCGAACTTGAAGGTCACCAGACCCGACGCATCATTCATCAGCGCCTCGCCCTGGAGCATGTGCATCAACGGCGCCGGCAGGCGGTCACGGGCTATCGCCGACACCGCCACCGCGTCGGTCGGCGACAACACTGCTGCCAAGGCGAAAGCCACAGCCAGTGGGATGCTCGGCAAGAGCCAGTGAATGAAATAGCCGGCGCCCACCACCGTGAACAACACCAAACCCACCGCCAGCGTCAGGATCGGTCCGCGCAGGCGCCACAATTCGCGCTTGGGCATGCGCCAGCCATCGGAGAACAGCAAAGGTGGCAAGAAGAGAAACAGGAACAACTCGGGATTGAGCACCACATGCAGGCCCAGGGACGGCCAGGCCAGTAAGGCACCGGCGCCGATCTGCACCAGGGGCAACGGCAGCGGGATCAACCGCCCGATCAGGCGCGAAACGCCCACCAGCATCAACAGGATCAGGACGGTATAGGCGCTTTGCATGACGGTTTTCCAACTACAGCGATACACATCCGGCAACAGCTTGCCGTTGAAGTGCCATATTAGCCGCTTAGCATGGGTCTGGCCGTTGTACCAATGTCGCAGTCCGCCCTGTGGAATGAGCCTGTGGGAACTTAGCTTGCTCGCGATGAACGATGGCGCAGTCTTGCAGTTGAACCGTGTCGCCTGTATCGCGAGCAAGCTAAGCTCCCACAGGCTCGCCCACGGGTTTGGAGGCAAGCCGATCTGGGCCGCCGCGAAACCGTCCGGTCATGGCATAATCCTTCACCTTTTACTTTCAGCACCTGCAAAGGGGGCAGTTCCTTGACCGATTCAAGCAAAACGTTGCACCTTTTCGGCATCAAAGCCTGCGATACGATGAAAAAAGCGCGTACCTGGCTCGATGATCACGCTGTGCACTACGACTATCACGATTACAAAACTGCCGGCATCGACCGTGAGCACCTGACCCAATGGTGCAACGAGCATGGCTGGCAAGTGGTGTTGAACCGTGCGGGTACGACCTTTCGCAAACTCGACGACGAACGCAAAGCCGATCTCGACCAGACGAAAGCCATCGAACTGATGCTCGCCCAACCCTCGATGATCAAGCGCCCGGTGCTCGATCTCGGTGACCGAACCCTGATTGGCTTCAAGCCAGATATTTATGCGGCAGCGATCAAGTAATCCTGCCCAGTCCATTTTGTAGAGGTAATTCCATGTCCACTACCCTGTTCAGCCTGGCCTTTGGTGTCGGCACTCAAAACCGTGAAGGCGCCTGGCTGGAAGTGTTCTACGCCCAACCGCTGCTCAAGCCGTCGGCTGAGATCGTTGCTGCCATCGCGCCGATTCTCGGCTACAGCGAGGGCAACCAGGCCATCACCTTCACCACCGCCCAGGCTTCGCAACTGGCAGACGCACTCCGTGGCGTCGATAGCGCCCAAGCCGCGCTGCTGACCCGCCTGGCCGAAAGCCACAAGCCGCTGGTCGCCACGCTGCTGGCCGAAGATGCCCAACTGAGCTCCACCCCTGAGGCTTACCTCAAGCTGCACCTGCTGTCCCATCGCCTGGTCAAGCCCCACGGCCTGAACCTGGCCGGCATCTTCCCCCTGCTGCCGAACGTGGCCTGGACCAGCCAGGGCGCGATCGACCTGGCCGAACTGGCCGAGCACCAGCTCGAAGCCCGCCTGCGTGGCGAGCTGCTGGAAGTGTTCTCGGTGGACAAGTTCCCGAAAATGACCGACTACGTGGTCCCGGCCGGTGTGCGTATCGCCGATGCCGCGCGGATCCGCCTGGGCGCCTATGTGGGCGAAGGCACCACCGTGATGCACGAAGGTTTCGTCAACTTCAACGCCGGCACCGAAGGCCCAGGCATGATCGAAGGCCGTGTCTCGGCGGGCGTGTTCGTCGGCAAGGGTTCGGACCTGGGCGGCGGATGCTCGACCATGGGCACCCTGTCGGGCGGCGGCAACATCGTGATCAAGGTCGGCGAAGGTTGCCTGATCGGCGCCAACGCCGGCATCGGTATCCCGCTGGGCGACCGCAACACCGTGGAGTCGGGCCTGTACGTGACCGCCGGCACCAAAGTGAAGCTGCTGGACGAAAACAACCAACTGGTCAAAGTGGTCAAGGCCCGCGACCTGGCCGGCCAGCCCGACCTGTTGTTCCGCCGCAATTCCGAGACCGGCGCGGTGGAATGCAAGACGCATAAGTCGGCCATCGAGCTGAACGAAGCACTGCACGCTCACAACTAAGCTTCACACCATCACCTGTGGGAGCGCCCTTGCTCCCACAGGGTCCGGCGTCATTCCAGCAGGGCCCGAAAGCATGTTGATTCCCTCCCCCTGGCGCACCGACTTCCCGGCCATCGCCGCCCTGCAACGGCAAGGCCAGACCTATCTGGACAGCGCCGCCACCACGCAAAAACCCCAAGCACTGCTGGACGCCCTGGCGCATTACTACGCCAATGGCGCGGCCAACGTGCACCGTGCACAGCATTTGCCGGGGGCCCATGCCACCCAGGCGTTCGAGGACAGCCGCCTCAAGGTCTCGCAATGGCTCAATGCCGGAAACTGCGGGCAAGTCGTCTTCACCCACGGCGCCACTTCGGCGCTGAACCTACTGGCCTATGGGCTGGAACATTTATTCAACCCGGGCGACGAGATCGTCATCAGCGCCCTGGAACACCACGCCAACCTGCTGCCGTGGCAGCAACTGGCCGAGCGTCGTTCGTTGACACTGGTGGTGTTGCCGCTGGATGTCGACGGGGTGATCGATTCTGGCGCAGCCGCTGAACTGATCGGCCCGCGTACGCGCTTGCTGGCGGTGAGCCAGTTATCCAATGTGCTGGGGGCCTGGCAGCCGGTGCCGGCGCTGCTGGCGCTGGCCAAGGCCCAAGGCGCGTTGACGGTGATCGACGGCGCCCAAGGCGTGGTCCATGGTCGCCATGACGTGGAGGCGCTGGGCTGCGACTTTTATGTATTTTCCAGCCACAAACTCTACGGCCCCGACGGGCTGGGCGTGCTGTTTGGCCGTACCGAGGCCCTTGGCAACCTGCGTCATTGGCAGTTCGGCGGCGAAATGGTGCAACAGGCCGATTACCACAGCGCCACCTTCCGTCCGGCGCCGCTGGGCTTCGAAGCCGGCACGCCGCCGATTGCCAGCGTGATCGGCCTGGGGGCAACCCTGGATTACCTGTCCGACCTCGATCCGCAGGCGATCATCGACCACGAGGCGGCGCTGCACGACTACCTGCTCCATGGCCTGCGGGCCCGCAACGGCGTGCGCCTGGTGGGCAACCCGCGCCTGGCCTTGGTCAGCTTCGTGGTCGAAGGCATCCACAACGCCGACCTGGCCCACCTGCTGACCGAGCAAGGCATCGCCGTGCGCGCCGGGCATCATTGCGCGATGCCGTTGTTCAAGCATTTGCAGCTGTCCGGGGCGATCCGGGTGTCGCTGGCGCTGTACAACGACTCCGCCGACATCGAACGCTTCTTCGAAGCCCTGGACCAGGCCCTGGAGATGCTGCGATGAACCTGCCCGCCGAGGCCGCCGCAGCGCTGCAGATTTTCCAGGACGCGTCAGGTTGGGAGCAACGCGCCCGACTGCTGATGCAATGGGGCGAGCGCCTACCGCCGCTGAGCGACGAGGACAAGTGCGAGGCCAATCTGGTCCACGGTTGTGAAAGTCAGGTGTGGCTGGTGGGACAGTTGCACGATGGGCACTGGCAGTTTTGCGCCAGCAGCGATGCGCGGTTGATCCGTGGGCTGGTGGCGTTGTTGTTGGCGCGGGTCAATGGGCTGTCCGCCGTTGAGCTACAACAGGTGGACTTGCCGGACTGGTTCAATCAGTTGGGATTGTCGCGGCAGTTGTCGCCGTCGCGTAGCAATGGGTTGAATGCGGTACTACAGCGGATGCGCGAATTGACGCAGTAACCGTGGCGAGGGAGCTTGCTCCCGCTGGACTGCGCCCGTAGGAGCTGTGTAGCTGTCGAGTGCAACGAGGCTGCGATCTTTTCCCCTGACACTTGAATCTCAAGCCAAAGATCAAAATCAAAAGATCGCAGCCTTCGGCAGCTCCTACAGAGCCCAGCGCGAGCAAGCGCCCTCACCACAAGAGCGGTCACTGTCCGGGCTTGACCCTGTCTGCCGGCCGCCGCACACCCGCCACGATCTTATCCACAGCCTTGGTCGCCGCGACCATGCCGAACGTCGCCGTCACCATCATCACCGCGCCGAACCCACCGGCGCAGTCGAGCTTGACGCCGTCGCCGACAAAACTCTTCTGCAAGCAAATGCTGCCGTCCGGTTTCGGATAGCGCAGTTGTTCGGTGGAGAACACGCAAGGCACGCTGTAGTGGCGGGTCACGGTGCGGGAAAAACCGTAGTCGCGGCGCAAGGTGGAGCGCACCTTGGAGGCCAGTGGGTCGTTGAACGTGCGGTTCAAGTCGCAGACCTGGATCAGCGTCGGGTCGATCTGCCCGCCTGCGCCGCCGGTGGTGATGATCTGGATCTTGCGGCGCTTGCACCAGGCGATCAGCGCAGCCTTGGCGTTGACGCTGTCAATGCAGTCGATCACACAGTCGATGTTCGGCGTGATGTACTCGGCCATGGTGTCGCGGGTGACGAAGTCGGCCACCGCGTGCACGGTGCAGTCGGGGTTGATCCCACGCAGCCGCTCGGCCATCACCTCGACCTTGGGTTTGCCGACGGTGCTGTCCAGGGCGTGCAACTGACGGTTGGCGTTGCTGACGCAAACATCGTCCAGGTCGAACAACGAGATTTCGCCCACGCCGCAACGGGCGATGGCTTCCGCCGCCCAGGAACCGACACCACCGACGCCGACAATCGCCACATGGGCCGCCCGCAGGCGCTCCAGGCCGTCGATGCCATACAAACGGGCGATGCCGGCAAACCGTGGATCTTCTGTACTCATGACCATTACCCCAAAAACCGGCGCGCATTATAGGGCTTTGCCGTGGCAATTCGAGCCGTTCGCGAATTGAATCCCACCAAATCCTCCTTGTGGGAGCGAGCCTGCTCGCGATAGCGATGCCTCAGTCAACATTGATGCGGCAGATACGACGCCATCGCGAGCAGGCTCGCTCCCACAGGTTTTGTGTTCCACCTGTCCCGCACCAGGGGCCCATGATGGTCGTTTTGCTATAAGATAACCGCCATTTTGCGCGAGCCAGCCCGCGCCTGCACAAGCCTTGCGTTCACACTATATTCCCGGAGCTTTCATGACGGCCCACGCCGACCTCTCGCCGACCCTGCAACTCGCCTGCGACCTGATCCGCCGTCCGTCCGTGACGCCAGTGGATGCCGATTGCCAGAAACTGATGATGCAGCGCCTGGGCAACGCAGGCTTTACGCTCGAGCCGATGCGCATCGAGGATGTGGATAACTTCTGGGCCAGCCATGGCAAGCATGACGGTCCGGTGCTGTGCTTCGCCGGGCACACCGATGTGGTGCCGACCGGTCCGGTGCAGGCCTGGCAGCTCGACCCGTTCGATGCGGTCATCGATGAACAGGGCATGCTCTGCGGCCGTGGCGCGGCGGACATGAAAGGCAGCCTGGCGGCGATGGTCGTGGCGGCCGAACGGTTCGTTGCCGACTACCCGGACCACAAGGGCTCGCTGACCTTCCTGATCACCAGCGATGAAGAAGGCCCGGCCCACCACGGCACCAAAGCCGTGGTCGAACGCCTCAAGGCCCGCCAGGAACGACTGGACTGGTGCATCGTCGGCGAGCCGTCGAGCACCACCTTGGTGGGCGATGTGGTCAAGAATGGCCGGCGCGGTTCCCTCGGCGCGAAGTTGACCGTGCGCGGCAAGCAAGGCCACGTGGCTTATCCACACCTGGCGAAGAACCCGATCCACCTGGCTGCCCCGGCGTTGGCCGAATTGGCCGCCGAGCATTGGGACCACGGCAATGACTTCTTCCCGCCGACCAGTTTCCAGATCTCCAACCTCAACGCCGGCACCGGCGCGACCAATGTGATTCCGGGTGACCTGGTGGCGGTGTTCAACTTCCGCTTCTCCACCGAATCCACCGTCGAAGGCCTGCAACAGCGCGTCGCCGACATTCTCGACAAGCATCAACTGGACTGGCACATCGACTGGGCGCTGTCCGGCCTGCCGTTCCTCACCGAACCAGGCGCGCTGCTCGACGCGGTCTCATCGAGCATCAAGGACGTCACCGGGCGCGAAACCCAGGCGTCCACCAGCGGCGGCACGTCCGACGGTCGCTTCATCGCCACCATGGGTACGCAAGTGGTGGAACTGGGGCCGGTCAACGCGACCATCCACCAGGTCAACGAACGCGTGCTGGCGGCCGATCTCGATGTGCTGACCGAGATCTACTACAAGACGCTGATCAGGTTGCTCGCCTGATGCTCGCCTGCCCGATCTGCAGTGAACCGCTGAACGCGGTGGACAACGGTGTGGTGTGCCCGGCCGGCCACCGCTTCGACCGCGCGCGGCAGGGTTACCTGAACCTGTTGCCGGTGCAGCACAAGAACAGCCGCGAACCCGGTGACAACCAGGCAATGGTCGAAGCCCGGCGCGACTTCCTCAACGCCGGGCATTACGCCCCGGTCGCCCGGCGCCTGGCGGAACTGGCTGCCGAACGCACGCCCGGGCGCTGGCTGGACATCGGCTGTGGCGAGGGTTACTACACCGCGCAGATCGCCGAGGCGTTGCCCAACGCTGATGGTTATGCCCTGGACATTTCCCGCGAGGCCGTCAAGCGCGCCTGCAAACGCAACCCGCAGCTGACCTGGTTGATCGCCAGCATGGCCCGGGTGCCGTTGGCGGACGGCTGCTGCCAGTTCCTGGCCAGCGTGTTCAGCCCCCTGGACTGGCAGGAGGCCAAGCGCTTGCTCAGCCCCGGCGGCGGCCTGATGAAAGTCGGCCCCACCGCCGGCCACCTGATGGAGTTGCGCGAGCGCCTGTACGACGAAGTGCGCGAATACACCGACGACAAGCACCTGGCCCTGGTGCCGCCGGGCATGGTGCTGGATCACAGCGAAACCCTCGAATTCAAGCTGACCCTCGACAACGGCCAGGACCGCGCCAACCTGCTGGCCATGACGCCCCACGGCTGGCGCGCCAGTGCCGAACGCCGTGCCAGCGTGATCGAACAGGCCGAGCCGTTCCAGGTCACGGTGTCGATGCGCTACGATTATTTCGTTCTTCAATAACCTTTTGATTCCGGTCCCGGGCAACCGCTCGGGCCCCGTTAAATCCGCGAATGGATTTTTCAAGACCGCAGCGAGGACATCCATGCGCCAACCCGATATCGAGATTTACCTCAAAGACGCCGACGTCGACCACAAGGCCATCGCCGCCTGGCTCGGCCAGGCCCTGGGCCCGTGCAGCGACTGGGTCCAGAAAGGCCAGACCTACAAGTGCAAGGCCGGCAGCATCCCCGTGACCTGGCTGCCCAAGGCCGTGGGCAAATGGAACAGCCTGTACCTGGAAAGTGACCAGACCCCGTGGGAAGACGACATCGCCTGCGCCCGCGCAGCCTTTGCCGCGCTGAACGTCGAAGTGCGCTGCGCGCCTGGCTCGTGGGTGGAAGAAGAAGGTGAAGAGTCGGCCGATCGCTGGATACGTATCAGCGCCGATGGGGAAGAAGAGATTACCTGGAAGACCGCGTGATACAGCCAACCCCCATGTGAAAGCAGATCCCAATGCGGGAGCGCTGTGGGAGCAAAGCTTGCTCGCGATGGCGAAGGTACATTCAACATCGATGCAGGCTGACCTACCACGATCGCGAGCAAGCTTTGCTCCCACAGGGATCTACCACGGCTTCAAGAGTGGGGTTACAACCCCACCACATCCTCAGCCTGCAAGCCCTTCTGCCCTTCCACGACCGCGTACTCGACCTGCTGGCCTTCGGTCAGTGAACGGTGGCCTTCGCCGCGGATGGCGCGGTAATGCACGAACACATCCGCCCCGCCTTCACGCTGGATGAAGCCGTAGCCCTTCGCGTCGTTGAACCACTTCACACTGCCGGTTTCCCGTACTGCCATGATGCTCACTCCCATTTTTATTTTTTTGAGTCGGCTTTTCCCGCCCAACCACAAAAGGCAAAGCCGTACGAACTTTAGCCACCATCCGGCTCTCCACAAGGGAGGCCGCGGCAGTCACTGGCCGAGTATATGACACCCGAGAAAACTCTCAACTGACTTTACTTCGGCGCTTTTTTGCCGATTTTCGGCGAATCCGGCACACTGGCGCCCGCTCTATTCCATTCACTCATGCAGAAGCCGTATGACCCGCTCCCCGTTCCGCCGTCTTGTGTTTGGCACCCTGCGCCGACTGTTGTACCTCTGGGTTCGCTCCGAGACGATCAACCAGTCGTCCTTCACCCTCAACCTCGACCGCAGTCGTCCGGTGTTCTACGTCCTGCAAGATCCTTCACTTACTGACCTGGCGGTGCTCGACACCGAATGCACCAAGGCCGGCCTGCCTCGTCCGGTGCTGCCGGTCTCGGTGGGCAACCTTTTGGAGCCGGCGGCGTTTTTCTACCTGACGCCAGCGCCGGACTGGCTCGGCCGCCAGGACAAGCGCGGTGCGCCGCCGACCCTGACGCGACTGGTCGACGCCCTGACCCACGATGCCGCCGAAGACGCCCAGATCATTCCGGTCAGCGTGTTCTGGGGGCAGTCGCCCGACAGCGAATCCAGCCCCTGGAAGCTGTTGTTCGCCGACAGTTGGGCCGTCACCGGGCGCCTGCGCCGCCTGTTGAGCATCATGATCCTGGGGCGCAAGACCCGCGTGCAATTCTCCGCGCCGATCCACCTGCGCGAGCTGATCGAACACGACAAGGGCCACGAACGCACCGTGCGCATGGCCCAGCGGATCCTGCGGGTGCACTTCCGCAATTTGAAAGCAGCGGTCATCGGCCCCGACATCTCCCACCGACGCAACCTGGTCAAGGGCCTGTTGAACCAGCCGCTGGTCAAACAGGCGATTGCCGACGAGGCCGAGCGGGAAAAAATCTCCCCGGAAAAAGCCAAGGCCCAGGCCCTGCGCTACGGCAACGAGATTGCCTCGGACTACACCTACACCGCGATCCGTTTCCTGGAAGTGGTGCTGAGCTGGTTCTGGAACAAGATCTACGACGGCATCAAGGTCAACCATATCGAAGGCGTGCAGAACGTCGCCCAGGGCCACGAAGTCATCTACGTGCCGTGCCACCGCAGCCACATCGACTACCTGCTGCTGTCGTACCTGCTGTTTCGCAACGGCCTGACGCCACCGCACATCGCTGCCGGCATCAACCTCAACATGCCGGTGATCGGCGGGCTGCTGCGCCGTGGCGGGGCGTTCTTCATGCGTCGCACCTTCAAGGGCAACCCGCTCTACACCGCCGTGTTCAACGAATACCTGCATACGCTGTTCACCAAAGGTTTTCCGGTGGAGTACTTCGTCGAAGGCGGACGTTCGCGCACCGGGCGCATGCTGCAACCCAAGACCGGCATGCTCGCCATCACCCTGCGCAGCTTCCTGCGCTCGTCGCGCATGCCCATCGTGTTCGTGCCGGTCTACATCGGTTATGAGCGGGTACTGGAAGGCCGCACCTACTTGGGCGAATTGCGCGGGGCCAGCAAGAAAAAAGAATCGATCTTCGACATCTTCAAAGTCATCGGCGCCCTCAAGCAACGCTTCGGCCAGGTGGCGGTGAATTTCGGCGAACCGATCAAACTGGCGGAATTCCTCGACGGCGAACAGCCAGGCTGGCGCCAACAGGAACTGGGCCCGCAATTCAAACCGGCCTGGCTCAACGCGACCACCCACCGCCTCGGCGAACGCGTGGCCCGTCACCTGAACGAAGCCGCGGCGATCAACCCGGTCAACCTCGTCGCCCTGGCGCTGCTGTCCACCAGCCGCCTGGCCCTGGACGACCGCGCCATGGCCCGGGTGCTCGACCTGTACCTGGCGTTGTTGCGCAAAGTCCCGTACTCGCCCCACACCACGCTGCCCGAAGGCGATGGTCGAGCGCTGATCGAACATGTGAAAGGCATGGACCTGCTGTCGGAACAGAGCGATGCCCTGGGCAAGATTCTGTACCTGGATGAGCAGAACGCGGTACTGATGACCTACTACCGCAACAACGTCCTGCACATCTTCGCCCTGCCGGCGTTGCTGGCGAGCTTCTTCCAGAGCAGCTCGCGCATGAGCCGCGAGCAGATCCTGCGCTACACCCATGCGCTGTACCCGTACCTGCAATCGGAGCTGTTCATTCGCTGGTCGCTGGAAGAGTTGGACGGGGTAGTCGACCAGTGGCTCGAAGCATTCGTCGAACAGGGCCTGCTGCGTTTCGAAAATGACCTGTACCTGCGTCCGGCGCCGAGTTCGCGGCATTTCGTGCTGCTGACCTTGCTGTCAAAAAGCATCGCCCAGACCTTGCAGCGCTTCTACATGACCGTTTCGCTGCTGCTCAACAGCGGCCAGAACACCATCAGCGCCGAAGAACTGGAAGACCTCTGCACCGTCATGGCCCAACGCCTGTCGATCCTGCATGGCCTGAATGCGCCGGAGTTCTTCGACAAAAGCCTGTTCCGCCACTTCATCCAGACCATGCTGGACCTCGACGTACTGCGCCGCGACGAGGCTGGCAAACTCAGCTACCACGAGCTGCTGGGCGAACTGGCCGAAGGCGCGGCCAAGCGGGTGCTGCCGGCGGAAATTCGCCTGTCGATCCGCCAGGTGGCGCTGCATCGCAGTGAAGATGCCGCGGAAGTCGCCATCAGCCCCGACAGTTGAAGGTTGTCGATCACTCACCGAGAAGCATGGAACGCTTGCGGTGAGTTGATGGGACAATCGACCAGCTTACTCTGACGCTGCGCAGCGGCTAAGGCGGCGTCAAACCAAGAAAAGACCTACAGAGAAACTTGGGCCAGGCCTCTAGGATGAGCCCACGTCAATGTCGACGTATTGAAAAGGAATTCATTCATGAAACACGCAATCAACGTAACACTGCGTCTGCCAGATGATTATCAAGTTCCACAAACAGGCGCAGGTGATTATGCAATTTCCATCGAAAAAACTACCGGCCTGCCAGGCTCCTATCCTGGCATCAGCTCCAACGTACTTCCGGTGGGATCACCCCTGGTCTTTTCCTTCCACATCGTTCCCGATTTCGACCCGGCTGTCGCAGGGGACGAGTTTTCGGTGAAGATGCAAATCAACCATGAAGGCACTGACCTTCTAGCAGATAACGAACACGCCTTCATTTGGAATGGAGGCGATCAAGATGTAGACATTGATCTGAACCTCGCGCCATCGTCGGCCATTGAAACTGATCATCTGATCGCACCCAACGTCTGAGTCGTTACGTTCCGGCTGGATTTTTGGTGCCGAATCCTCCAGATTCTCTTTGGCGCCAGCGTGTTGCTGGCGTCAAAGGAAAGGTACTTCCACATGAAAAAATTTCTTCTGCTTGCATTCACTTCACTGCTGGCCGCGTGCCAATCATCAACGCCACCCGCCGCCTCCGTCGCGAGCCTCGATGGCGAAGTCTTCTATCTGCAACGCATCGCCCTGCCGCCCAACGCTACCTTGAGCGTGAGCCTGCAAGACGTTTCCCTGGCCGACGCCCCTGCCGTGGTACTCGATCAACAGAGCGGCCCGGTCAAAGGCCAGGTCCCGCTGCCGTTCCACCTCAGTTATGATCCGGCCCAGGTCAAGCCCGGCCATCGTTATGCCGTGAGCGCCCGCATCGAAGTGGACGGCCAGTTGATGTTCATCACCACTGAACAACACGCCGTGCAACTCGATGGCAAGGATCCGCAGCCGTTGAAGATCCGCGTCAACGCCGCACGCTGATTGCTTTTTCAAACTTTCTTCAAGGACCCCATCATGCTTCGCTCAACCCTCCGTTTCACCGGCCTGTGCGCAGGCCTGCTGATCTGTGCCAATGCCATGGCCCTGTCCTTGGGCGACCTGTCGCAAAAGGATGCCACGGGCGGTCTCAAGGACGCCTTGATCCAAGGTGCGCAGGTGGCGGTCAAGCAACTGGGCACACCCGGCGGCTTCAGCAACAACCCGGATGTGAAGATCGAACTGCCAGGCAAGCTCGGCAAAGTCGCCAGCAAGATGAAAGCCTTCGGCATGGGGGAGCAGGTCGAACAACTGGAAACCAGCATGAACCAGGCCGCCGAAGCCGCGGTGGTCCAGGCCCAGCCGATCCTGGTCAACGCCGTGAAGAACATGAGCGTGAGTGATGCCAAGGGGATCTTGAGCGGCGGCAACGACTCGGCCACGCAATACCTGAACAAGAGCAGCCGCGAGCAGATCCGCGCCAAGTTCCTGCCCATCGTCAAGCAAGCCACCGACAAGGTCGGCCTGGCGCAGAAATACAACGCTTTCGCCGGCCAGGCCGCGACCTTTGGCGTGCTGGACGCCAAGAGCGCCAACATCGAAAACTACGTGACCGAGCAGGCGCTGGATGGGTTGTTCGAGATGATCGGCAAGCAGGAAGCCACCATTCGCCAGAACCCGGCGGCTGCGGCGACCAGTTTGGCGAAGAAGGTTTTCGGCACTCTCTAGCCCCAATCCAAAACAACTGTGGGAGCGAGCTTGCTCGCGATGGCGGTATTGGCTTCAACATCTTCGTTGACTGTTACACCGCTATCGCGAGCAAGCTCGCTCCCACATTGGATCTGTTCTGGTCTCTGAACGGCTCAGGTCTTCTTGACCCTGAACCACGCCGCATACAACGCAGGCAGGAACAACAGTGTCAACGCCGTCGCCACGATCAAGCCGCCCATGATCGCCACGGCCATCGGTCCGAAGAACAGGCTGCGCGACAGCGGGATCATCGCCAGCACCGCCGCCAGTGCAGTGAGCACAATCGGACGGAAGCGGCGTACTGTCGCTTCGATGATCGCCTGCCACGGGGCCAGCCCCGCCTTGATGTCCTGTTCGATCTGGTCCACCAGGATCACCGAGTTGCGCATGATCATCCCCGACAGCGCGATCGTACCGAGCATGGCGACGAAACCAAACGGCTGGCGGAACACCAGCAAGAACAGGGTGACACCGATCAACCCCAGCGGCGCGGTGAGAAACACCATGACCGTGCGTGAGAAACTGCGCAGTTGCAGCATCAGCAGCGTCAACACCACGACGATGAACAACGGCACACCGGCATTCACCGATTTCTGGCCGCGAGCCGAATCCTCCACCGTACCACCCACCTCCAGCAGGTAACCGTCCGGCAGTTGCGCACGAATGGGTTCCAGGGTCGGGAAGATCTGCTGCACCAGGGTCGCCGGTTGCTCCTTGCCATAGATATCGGCCCGTACGGTCACGCTCGGCAGGCGGTTGCGGTGCCAGATCACGCCCTCTTCGAAGCCGTATTCCAGGGTTGCGATCTGCGACAGGGCAACGCTCCTGCCATTGTCGGTCGGCACCGCCAGGCTCGGCAGCAACGACAACTCGGTGCGCTCATGCACCGTGCCGCGCAGCAGGATTTCGATCAGTTCGTTGTCTTCCCGATACTGGCTGACGCTGGAGCCCGTGAGGGAGCTGCGCAGGAAACTCGCCAGGTTGGCGGTGCTCACGCCCAGGGCTCGAGCACGGTCCTGGTCGACGTTCAGGTACACCACCTTGCTCGGCTCTTCCCAGTCCAGGTGCACATTGGTCACGTAGGGATTTTCGCGAACTTTCGCCGCCACTTTGCGCGCCAGGGCGCGGACCTCTTCGATGTGCTCGCCCGTGACGCGGAACTGCACCGGGTAGCCGACCGGCGGGCCGTTTTCCAGGCGGGTGACCCGCGAGCGCAGGGTTGGGAACTGTTCGTTCAGGGTCGCGATCAACCAACTGCGCAAAGGCTCGCGGTCTTCGATGGTCTTGGCCAGCACCACGAACTGGGCGAAGCTGGACGCCGGCAATTGTTGATCCAGCGGCAAGTAGAACCGCGGTGAGCCGGTGCCAACGTAGGCCACGTAATTGTCGATGCCGGCGTGGTCCTTGAGCAGCGCTTCAAGGCGCTTGACCTGCTCGGCGGTGTTGCTCAGGGAGGCGCCTTCCTGCAGCTTCAGGTCGACCATCAGTTCCAGCCGCCCCGATGCCGGGAAGAACTGCTGCGGCACGAAACGGAACAACACCACCGAGCCGACGAACAACAGCACGGTCAGGATGATGACGGTTTTGCGGCGACGCACGCACCACTCCACCATCCGCCGGACACGCTGATAAAACGGCGTGCCGTAAGGGTCGGTCTGGCCGTCGGCCGTGCCATGTTTGGCCGCGTGAATTTTCGCCAGGTCCGGCAGGAGCTTTTCCCCCAGGTACGGCACAAACACCACGGCAGCCACCCAGGACGCCAGCAACGCCAGGGTCACGACCTGGAAAATCGAACGGGTGTATTCGCCGGTGCCCGATTGCGCGGTGGCGATCGGCAGGAAGCCGGCCGCGGTGATCAACGTACCGGTGAGCATCGGGAACGCCGTGCTGGTCCACGCAAAACTGGCGGCCTTGATCCGGTCGAAGCCCTGCTCCATCTTGATCGCCATCATCTCCACCGCGATGATCGCGTCGTCCACCAGCAACCCCAGCGCCAATACCAGCGCGCCGAGGGAAATCTTGTGCAGGCCGATGCCCAGGTAGTACATCGCGGCGAAGGTCATCGCCAACACCAGCGGGATCGCCAGGGCCACCACCATCCCGGTGCGCAGCCCCAAGGAAAAGAAGCTCACCAGCAACACAATCGTCAGCGCTTCCACCAGCACCTGGACGAACTCACCCACTCCGGTCTTCACCGCCGCTGGCTGGTCCGACACCTTGCGCAATTGCATGCCGGCCGGGAGCGTGTTCTGGATACGGGCAAACTCGATCTCAAGGGCCTTGCCCAGTACCAGGATGTCTCCGCCGTCCTTCATCGCCACAGCCAGGCCGATGGCGTCTTCGCCCATGAAACGCATGCGTGGCGCCGGTGGATCGTTGAAACCACGGCGCACATCCGCCACATCACTGATACGGAACGTACGATCGGCGACCCGGATCGGGAAGTTGCGGATCTCGTCCACGCTCTGGAAATTACCGGACACCCGTAGCTGCACCCGCTCGCTGCCGGTTTCGAAGAAGCCGGCGGTCGATACCGCGTTCTGCTCCTCAAGGGCCTGCTGGACCGCCGCCAAGGGCAAGCCTAGAGTCGCCAGCTTCACGTTGGACAGCTCGATCCAGATCTTCTCGTCTTGTAAACCGAGCAGTTCGACCTTGCCCACGTCCTTGACCCGTTGCAGCTGGATCTGGATGCGGTCGGCGTAGTCCTTGAGCACCGCGTAGTCGAAGCCGTCACCGGTCAGCGCATAAATATTGCCGAAGGTGGTGCCGAATTCATCGTTGAAAAATGGCCCTTGAATACCCGGCGGCAAAGTGTGGCGGATGTCACTGATCTTCTTGCGGATCTGGTACCACAGCTCGGGGATCTGCACCGAATGCAGGGAGTCGCGGGCCACGAAGGTCACCTGGGACTCGCCCGGACGGGAGAACGAGACGATTCTTTCGTAATCGCCGGTTTCCATCAGCTTCTTTTCGATGCGTTCAGTGACCTGTCGCGAGACTTCCTCGGCCGTGGCGCCCGGCCAGTTGGTGCGGATGACCATGGCCTTGAAGGTGAACGGCGGGTCCTCACTCTGGCCGAGCTTGGTGTAGGAAAGTGCGCCGACGATGGCCAGCAACAGCATCAGGAACAGTACGATCTGGCGGTTGCGCAGCGCCCATTCGGAAAGATTGAAACCCATCGGGGATTACTCCTTGGCCGTCAGGTTGACCACGCGGTTGGAGCGATCCACCGGCCGCACTTGCTGGCCGTCGAGGAGCACATGCACGCCGGCCGCCACCACCCAGTCATCGGGGCTGAGGCCTTCGAGCACCGGAACGGTCTTTTCACCGAAGGCGCCGACCCGCACCGGGACTTTTTTCAGGGTGTTGTTGGCGTTGACCACCCAGACGTACGTCGCACCGTTTTCAGCCGTCAGGGCCGACAAGGGCACCGACAGCGGCACCTTTTCGGCGGTCTGGATAAACACCCGGGCGCTCTGGCCCAGTTCGGCCGGCACGCTGCCGGCGGTGAAGGCCACACGGGCGGCAAAGGTGCGGGACTTGGGGTCGGCGGCCGGCGACAGTTCGCGAATGCGTCCACTGAAACGCTGGCCAGGCTGGCTCCACAGTTCGACCGAAACCGGCTGGCCAATCTTGAACCGGCCAAAACCTTGTTCCGGCAGGCTGATCAGCACTTCACGCTCGCCGTCGGTGGCCAGGGTGAAGACGGTCTGCCCGGCTGACACCACCTGCCCGACTTCCACCGATCGCCGGGCAACCACGCCATCCTGGGGCGCACGCAGCACCGAATAGCTGGCCTGGTTGTTGGCGACATCGAACTCGGCCTTGATCTGCTTGAGTCGCGCGGCGCCGGAGCGGTAAAGGTTCTCGGCGTTGTCGTATTGGGAGCGGCTGACCATCTGCCGTTCCATCAAGGTCTTGTAGCGGTCACGCTCGGCGCGCACCAGGTTCAGGTTGGCCTCGGCGGCGGCGACCTGGGCACGGGTCGCTTCCAGTTGCAGGCGCACATCTTCGGGATCGAGTTCGGCCAAGGGTTGATTGGCCTTGACCCGCTGGCCCTCTTCGACCAGTCGTCGGCTCACCTTGCCGCCAATGCGAAAGGCCAGGTCAGGTTCGAACCGTGCTCGCACTTCACCGGGATAACTGTCCATCGCCTGGGCTGAAGGCCGTGGTTTGACCACCATGGCGGGGCGCACGGCGGCGGGCACCGGCTCGTCATGACCGCACGCAGACAATAAAAAAGCCAGGGTGACTGGCACGGCGAGGGGCAAGGCATAGCGGAACATGGCGAGTGACCTTTCGCTAATGGTGCTTGGAATAATTATACTGGCGAGTATGTTATTAATAGCAAACTCACCAGTCCAGTATTAAAGCGAAGAAATGTCGAACAATCCTCCAATCCCCTCCGGCCCCGGCCGTCCCAAGGACTTGGCCAAGCGCCAGGCCATTCTCGACGCGGCGAAGCGCCTGTTCGTGAGCATGGGTTATGCCAGTACCAGCATGGACGCCGTCGCTACCGAGGCTGGGGTCTCCAAGCTGACGGTCTACAGCCACTTCAACGACAAGGAGACGCTGTTCTCCGCGGCGGTGATCGCCAAATGCGAAGAGCAGGTGCCGCCGCTGTTTTTCGAATGGCCGGAGGGCGTTGCGATCGAGCACGTGCTGCTGAACATCGCCCGTGGCTTTCACCAACTCATCAGCAGCGAGGAATCGGTGAACCTGCATCGGGTGATCATGGCCCTGGGCAGTCAGGATCCGAAGCTCTCGTCGATTTTCTTCGAAGCCGGCCCGCAGCGGATGCTCTCAGGCATGGAACGCCTGCTGACCAAGGTCAACCAGAGCGGTGCCCTGAGCATCGACAAACCGCGCAACGCCGCCGAGCATTTCTTCTGCCTGATCAAGGGCGCGGCGAACTTCCGCCTGTTGTACGGCTGCGGCGCGCCACTGGAACCTCAAGCGGCCGAGGCCCATGTGCAGGAAGTGGTGGGGTTGTTCGTGCGGGCTTATCGGCCTTAGGCCTGCCAAAGTTTTTTCTGACTGGGGTGGGCCTGTGGGAGCAAAGGTTTCGCTGACTGAGGTGGACCTGTGGGAGCAAAGCTTGCTCGCGATGGCGGCGGCGCGATCTCTCAGAAGACCGCGTCATCGTTCGTCGCGAGCAAGCTTTGCTCCCACAGATCATTCTTCTGCGACAGAACACCTTTTCCCACAGATCAGGGCTTGAGCGCTTTCTTGGGGTAGATATCGTAGCGACTGGATTTGCCGTCGAGCCCATGGCTCGGCTTCGGCCCTTCGATACACGGTGCCTTGCGCGGGCGCTTGACCACCACTCGGTGAGTCGCCAGGGCCAGGGCGGCGGCGAGCAGCGCCGGGGCGTCCGGGTCATCGCCCACCAGGGGGCGGAACAGGCGCATTTCCTTCTTCACCAGGGCGGTTTTCTCCCGATGGGGAAACATCGGGTCGAGGTAGATCACCTGGGGTGGCTCGCCTTCCCAGCCGCGCATCACCTCGATGGAGTTGCCCTTGAGCAAACGCATGCGCGCCACGATCGGCGCCACGTCGAAGTCCTGCGCCGCGCGAGCCAGGCCATCCTCCAGCAGAGCCCCAATCAGCGGTTGACGCTCGATCAGGCTCATTTCGCAGCCCAGGCTGGCCAACACAAACGCATCCTTGCCCAACCCGGCCGTGGCATCCAGCACCCGCGGACGCACACCTTGGGCAATGCCGACCGCCTTGGCGATCATCTGGCCGCTGCCACCGCCGTACAAGCGCCGATGGGCCGCGCCGCCCTCGACGAAGTCCACCCGCACCGGTCCTGGCGCGTCCGGGCCCAGTTGCTGCAACTGCAACCCCTGCTCGCCGACCTGCAAGGCAAACTCGCCATCGTCCACTTGCAAAGGCAGGCCAAGCCGCTCGGCCCAGTGCTCGGCCTGCGGTTGGAAGGCCGGGGCCAGGGCCTCGACATGGATGCGGCAGGCCGCAGGTTGCTCACTCATGGAAAACACGCCCAAAAAATTAAGGATCGGCAAAAACGGCCGATAACAACGGTGAACGGCATTTTGCCAGAGCTGAGCGTCGACCGAGAAAAATGTCAGACATTCAATCCACATCGATAGGCGTTATCTCCCCTTACGGCGATTACAGCCTGCGTAACACCCAAGCACTGAGCGGCGTCAGTCACCTGTGGCAGGATTTTTTTGCCCGGGCCCTGGCCGATCAACTGGGTGATAACGCACCGGCACCTGGCAGCTACCAGCCAGTGGCCCTCGATGAAGCGGTCGAACCGACCCTCGGCGCCGAGTTGCTGGAGCACATCGTCAGCCAGCGCACCTGCGAAGTGACCGAAACACCGGTCAAGCCGCCTGAACCGTTGTTCCTGCCGATCGCCGAATTCGAACTCGACCTGCTGGACAAGCCCTTCCCGCCCTTCCCAGCCGAAGAAATCGCTGCCCAGCAAAAACAACAGACCTTCGAAAGCAACTGGGTTCGCCCGCTCGTCCTCACCGCCGGCCAACCGCTGCCGGAGCCCGGCCCGGCACCGCAACCGCGCCCATTGCACCTGCCGATCGCCGAGTTCGAACTCGATTTGCTGGACAAGCCGTTCCCGCCCTTCCCGGAAGAGGAACTGGTGGCGCAGCAGAAACAACTGGATTTCGACGTCCGCTGGGCACGTCCGATCGTGCTGCAGAACCTGCGTATCGCCGCCTGACCCTCTCCGGACCTTAGCGACAGATCCACCAAGGCCCCACGTCCAGATGAAAATGGTTGCGGTGCGCTGCGTTGTAGTCCGGGCTCAAGACCACACTGAACATGTCACAGGAACCGTCGCGCACCTGGCGCAGGAACTGCGCGTCGGCATTGTCCTTGGGCCAGTCCTTGAGCACGCTGACCGTGCGCCCATCGGCCAGGCGAAATCCGGCGATGTCCAGCGCACTGGCAGTGGCGTGCTGACTGCGCGACCCGCTCTCACGACCGTACATGTTGCGACAGGCAAAACTGCCGAGGTGATCGACCCGCGTCACTTTCTGCCCGTAGACCGCCGCTGCCGCCGGCTGCAACGCATGACGCTCGAACAGGGCGAAGGCCACGGCCAGCGGGCAACTGGCGAGGAAACTGCTGCTCAGCGCCACTTCACCGCCCTGCACCCTGAGCACATTGGTCAGCGGGCACGTCGAATTGACACCGCTGTCCGCCTGGCGCGCGGTGCGCAGGCCCGAGGTGGCGAGGGCCTGGTCGCACAGCTGCGGGTCGTTGCGCAGGGCCATGAGCTTGAAGCGGGTCAGCAGGTTGGGCGCACGGTTGACGTCCAGGGGCGCCCAGGGATTCCATTGGGGCGGCAACGCCACCCAGCCACGCCATACCCCCAGCACTGCGACGCCAACGAGCAGTGCCACGACGGCAAGAACTTTCAAAAACCGCACGACGTTGCCTCGGGCATCAACCCTTGAATAATTGGTTGGCCTGCTTGAACGGCATCGAGCGGCGCGTGAAGGTGAACGTGCCCTGCTGCTGGATTTCTTCGGCGGCGCGGAAGAACTCGCCAAGCGCGGCCAGGGCCAACGCCGATCCGACGCTGATGCGCTTGACGCCCAACTCGCTCAACTGCGCGACGGTCAGGTCCAGCGCCCCGGACATCAGCACGTTCACCGGTTTCGGCGCCACGGCCCGCACCACCGCAAGCACTTGCTCGGCGCTGCTCAGCCCCGGGGCGTACAACACGTCGGCACCTGCGTCTGCGAAAGCCTTCAAGCGGCGGATGGTGTCGTCCAGATCCGGATTGCCGTGCAGGAAGTTCTCCGCCCGGGCCGTCAGCAGGAAGGGATACGGCAGGCTACGCACCGCGTCGGCGGCCGCCTTGACCCGCGCCACGGCATGGTCGAAGCAATAGATCGGGCTGTCTTCACGCCCCGTGGCGTCCTCGATCGAACCACCCACCGCACCGGCCTGCGCCGCACGGAGCAGGTTACGCGCGCACTCGTCGGGGGCGTCGGCAAAACCGTTTTCCAGGTCCACGGCCACGGGCAGGTCGGTGGCCGCCACAATCGCCCGCACATTGGCCAGTGTGTCCTCCAGGCCCAGCGCGCCATCGGGCCGGCCCAAGGAAAAAGCGTGGCCGGCACTGGTGGTCGCCAGGGCTTCAAAGCCGAGGCTGGCCAGCATCTTGGCCGAACCGGCATCCCACGGGTTGGGAATGACAAAAGCCCCTTCACGTTCGTGCAAGGCCTTGAACGCCTGGGCTCGACGAATTTGCGCATCCATGTAGTTCGCTCCTGAGCAGAGAGGGAGTGGGCCTCAGAGCAAACCCAGTTGCTCGGCGGCGGGCTCTCTATATAGCTCAGGCAGGGCCGGCAAGCCAGGCAAACGACTCATCAGGCGAGTGTGGAAACGTTGCGCGAGTTTGGCCGCCAGCAGGTTGTCGGCGGTGTGCAGGAAGATATAGGGCGTGCGCCCCTCTTCGATCCAGCCGGCGATTTTCTCCACCCACGGCGTCAGGAACGGCTCGTTGGCTTCCAGTACCGGGTGACCGATGAAGCGCACTTGCGGACATTGGGTGAACGCCGCAGGCCGGGGCGGCACGCGGGGCTTTTTCGATTGCGCGTGAAGCACGGCAGGATCAAGCCAGGTGCAACTGAACAGCGCCCGAGGATCGAGGCAGATACGTTCGACGCCGCGATCGAGCAACAGGCGATTGAGGCGCCTTTCAGCGTCGCCCTTGGCAAAGAACTCATCGTGACGAACCTCCACGGCCAAGGGGCGCTGCAAGGCGTCGATGAACCCCGCCAGCTCCGGCAACCGATTCGGGGTGAAGGCCTTGGACAGTTGCAGCCAGTACGGCGCGACACGCCCGCCCAGGGGGCTGAGCAATTGCAGGAAGGTTTCGGTGGCCGTCAGGCGCTCGCGCAAGTCGCCATTGTGACTGATGTCACCGGGAAACTTGGCGGTGAAGCGAAAGTGCTCGGGCATGATTTCGGCCCAGCGCTGGACCGTGGCAGCAGAGGGGCTGGCATAGAAGGTCGTATTGCCTTCCACGGCATTGAAGACTTGGGAATAGAGCTTCAGGAAGTCGGTGCTTTTGGCGTCCTGGGGATAAAGGTAATCGCGCCAGGCGTTTTCGCTCCAGGAGGGGCAGCCCAGGTAGTAAGGCAAGACCATCAGATGTAGAGATCGAGTCCCAGCACTTCCATATCCCAATCGACGAAACCGGCGGTGCTCAGGTAGCTCGCCAGGGCCGTGGCGACACTGCGGCTCATCGCACGGTGGTAAAGCATGTCTTGCTGACGGGCAGGGAGATTGCTCAGGCGTTGCGCGGAGGCTTTGGCGGCACGGGCAGCCAATTGCTCTTCAGACGGAAATTCCAGGTCGCCATCGATGTCATCGAAGGACTCTTGCTCAGCGATTTTGCCTGGACGAGGCTTGCGCTTGATGGGATAGGACTGGGATGAAACGCCGTCTATACGCATAACAGAATGCTCGGTATCAATGATGGCAATTTAGCGGCACTTTCGCAGCCGCGCAAATGCGCAAGTGATAACTAGAGCACATAAAGTCAAAAAGGTTTAAAAACGGGCCGAAAAAGTGACGACTGGCAATGTCGGGGGTGACTTTTGGGTGGGGGAATGGCTTTGTGCTGTGATTTTGTGGCGAGGGGATTTATCCCCGCTGGGTGTAGGAGCTGGCGAAGCCTGCGATCTTTTGATCTTTGACTTTTTCACTTGGGATTCAAGTGTCGCTGGAAAGATCGCAGCCTTCGGCAGCTCCTACAACGGTGCCCGCTTGAGAATGACGTGATGTTTTTCAGCGCTCGGACTTGGGCGTGGCGACCTTGTCCCGCAAGTACACCGGCTGGGCATCATCGGCTGGAATGGCTTCACCACGGGCCCAGGCGAAGCGTGCCAGGGCCAGCAGGTCTTCGGCGTGAGGCAGCAGGGTGGCGTTCTGGCCGCTCGGGCTGACGGCGATGCGCTCGCCGTAACCCCAACCGGTGCCGGCACCGAACCAATCGCCGCTGGCGTCACTTGGCAATGCCGCCGCTTCGGGCGGCAACACCGCTTCAGCACCGACCAGGCGCATCTCGCCGTCGGTTTCGCGATAGCAGCCCCAATACACCTCGTCCATGCGCGCATCGATGGCCGCTGCGACTTGGCGGGCGCCCTGTTCGCGCAAGGCACGCTGGGCCAGCACCGCCAGGTTCGACACCGGCAACACCGGCCGCTCCAGGGCAAAGGCCAGCCCTTGTACGACGCCGATGGCGATGCGCACCCCCGTAAAAGCCCCCGGCCCACGGCCAAAGGCAATCGCGTCCACTGCCTGCAAGGTCGTCCCGGCATCGCTCAGCAGTTTCTGGATCATCGGCAAGAGTTTCTGCGCATGCAGGCGCGGGATCACCTCGTAATGGCTCGTGACCTTGCCGTCGTGCAGCAAGGCAACGGAGCAAGCTTCAGTCGCGGTGTCCAGGGCCAGCAAGGTGCTCATCGATGTGTCCGTAGATCAGGTGGAAAAAAGTGCGCCAGTATAAACAACTACGACCCGCAAGCGGGCCGTAGATGATGCAACTGATCAGACTTTTCAGCTCAAGGCTGCAAGCACCTTGGCAGTGATCGCTTCAACCGAGCCGACGCCTTCGATATGGCTGTACTTCGGCTTGCCATTGGCCGCCGACAGCTTCTGGTAGAAATCCACCAGCGGCTTGGTCTGGGAATGGTAGACCGACAGGCGATGACGCACGGTTTCTTCGGTGTCGTCCTTGCGTTGCACCAGGTCTTCACCCGTCACGTCGTCCTTGCCTTCGGTTTTCGGAGGATTGTAGACGGTATGGTAAACGCGACCGGAAGGCTCATGAACGCGTCGACCGGCAATGCGTTGGACGATTTCCTCGTCCTCGACGGCAATTTCAACGACCGCATCCAGCTCGACACCCGCAGTCACCAAGGCTTCGGCCTGGGGAATGGTGCGTGGGAAGCCGTCGAACAGGAAGCCATTGGCGCAGTCGGCTTGAGCGATACGATCCTTGACCAGGGCGATGATCAGGTCATCCGACACCAGGCCGCCGGCATCCATGATGCTCTTGGCCTTGATGCCCAGCTCGGTGCCCGCCTTGACTGCGGCACGCAGCATGTCGCCAGTGGAAATTTGCGGGATACCGAATTTTTCGGTGATGAACTTTGCCTGAGTACCTTTACCGGCCCCGGGAGCTCCCAGCAGAATGACGCGCATCGATGTGCTCCTCAATTTTTTTATGTAAAACGCTCGGATTCGCCTCGTGGGGCCAATCTTCGAAAAACAGGATCGTGACCGCCCAAACGGCCAAAGGCTGATCAAGATACACAGCAGGCCCGACCCACACAAGCCGCCGAAAGTCGGAGGAACCCGCGCCCGATACGACCTTCGGAGGGGGTGGCGATCGTCGCAACCGGGCAACGAACTGTCGCCTGATCGACCTGTTTCCTCCGTCGACGGACAACGCCCGGGAACGCCGGGCGAGCCGTTTCGGTGCGCTGCCTGATCTTAGCCGGTATTGCGCAAACCGGCGGCAATCCCCGCCACAGACACCAGCAACGCCTGTTCCACGGGGCTGCCCTGGGCCACATCCTGCCGCCGCGAGCGCGCCAACAGTTCGGCCTGCAACAGGTGCAGCGGGTCGAGGTACGTGTTGCGCAGGCGAATGAATTCCAGCGTGGCTGGGCTATGTGCCAGTAGCTGCGACTGACCGGTCAACCCAAGGACCACCGAGCAGGCCTGCGACAATAGGTCGCGTAAATGCGCACCCAAAGGCAGCAGCCCAGGTTCCACCAAACGCTCGTCGTAAGAGCGGGCGATATCGGCATCGGCCTTGGCCAGCACCATCTCCAGCATATCGATGCGGGTCCGGAAGAACGGCCATTGCTCACGCATCTGTCCCAGCAACTCTCCTTCGCCACGCTCCAGGGCCTTGCTCAGTGCGGTTTCCCAGCCGAGCCAGGCCGGCAGCATCAGGCGGGTCTGGGTCCAGCCGAAGATCCACGGGATCGCCCGCAGGCTTTCGATGCCGCCGGCCCGACGCTTGGCCGGACGGCTGCCCAGGGGCAGGCGCCCCAATTCCTGTTCGGGGGTGGACTGGCGGAAGTACTCGACGAATTGCGGGTTTTCCCGCACCACGGCGCGGTAGGCCCTGACGCCATCGGCCGCCAGTTCGTCCATCAGGTGTCGCCACTGCGGCGTGGGCGGCGGCGGTGGCAGCAGCGTCGCTTCAAGCACTGCGGCGAGATAAAGGTTGAGGTTCTGTTCGGCGATGTCCGGCAGGCCGAATTTGAAACGAATCATTTCGCCTTGCTCTGTGGTGCGGAAACGCCCGGCCACCGAACCTGGCGGCTGGGACAGGATCGCCGCGTGCGCCGGACCACCACCACGGCCCACGGTGCCGCCGCGACCGTGGAACAACAGCAATTCGACTTGCTGCTCGCGGCAGATGTCCACCAGCCGTTCCTGGGCCCGATACTGCGCCCAGGCCGCCGCCGTGGTCCCGGCGTCCTTGGCCGAATCGGAATAGCCGATCATCACTTCCTGGGGACCTTGCAACCGCGAGCGATAACCGGGCAACAGCAACAGCCGCTCGATCACCGGCCCGGCGTTGTCCAGGTCGGCCAGGGTCTCGAACAGCGGCACCACGCGCATCGGTCGCAACACGCCAGCGTCCTTCAATAACAGCTGCACGGCGAGGACATCGGACGCCGCCCCGGCCATGGAGATGACGTAGGAACCCAGGGACGCCGCCGGTGCCGCGGCCACTTCCCGGCACGTCGCCAACACCTCCGCCGTGTCGGCCGACGGTTTGAAATGGGCCGGCAGCAGCGGACGCCGGTTGCTCAGTTCCGCCAGCAAGAAGCTGATGCGTTGCTCCTCGTTCCAGTCTTCGTAGCGACCCAGGCCCAGGTAGTCGGTTATCTCCGTCATGGCGGCGGTATGGCGCGTCGAGTCCTGGCGTACATCGAGGCGCACCAGGAACAGGCCGAAGGTCACCGCCCGGCGCAGGCAATCGAGCAGCGGCCCGTCGGCAATCACGCCCATGCCGCACTCATGCAGGGAGTGATAGCACAGCTCCAAGGGGTCCAGCAGCTCGCGGTTGTGCTGCAACACCTCGGCGCTTGGCGGCGTGGCGGCGCTCAGGGAGGCGTGGGCCCAGTTGCGGGTGGCACGCAAGCGTTCGCGCAGTTGCTTGAGCACGGCGCGATAAGGTTCGGCGCTCTCGCCGGCCTGGGCACGCAAAGCCTCGCTGGCGTGTTGCATCGACAGCTCGGCGGCCAGTTGATCGATGTCGCGCAGGTACAGGTCCGCCGCCATCCACCGCGCGAGCAACAGCACCTCGCGGGTCACTGTGGCGGTAACATTCGGGTTGCCGTCACGGTCGCCGCCCATCCACGAGGCAAAACGGATTGGCGCGGCCTCCAGCGGCAGGCGCAAGCCGGTGGCGGCATGCAGGGCCTGGTCGGCCTTGCGCAGGTAATTGGGAATGGCCTGCCACAACGAGTGCTCGATCACCGCAAAACCCCACTTGGCCTCGTCCACTGGGGTCGGCCGGGTGCGGCGGATTTCTTCGGTGTGCCAGGCTTCGGCGATCAACCGTTGCAGGCGTTCGTGAATCTGTGCGCGCTCGGCGCGGGTCAGGTCGCGGTGATCCTGGGCGGCCAGTTGCGCGGCGATGGCGTCGTATTTCTGGATCAGGGTACGGCGAGCCACTTCCGTGGGGTGAGCGGTGAGGACCAGTTCGATCTCCAACCGCCCCAATTGCCGGGCCAGGGACTCGGCGCCATGGCCCTCGGCCCGCAGCCGGGCGAGCAGCTCGGGCAATACCCGCGCCTCGAAGGGTTCCGGCTCCGACTCTTCGCGGCGGTGGATAAGTTGGTATTGCTCGGCGATGTTGGCCAGGTTGAGGAACTGGTTGAACGCCCGCGCCACTGGCAGCAGTTCGTCCTCGCTCAATTGATTGAGGCTGGCGCTGAGTTCGGCGTCCACGGAGCCGCGTCGGTCAGCCTTGGCGCCCTTGCGGATCTGCTCGATCTTGTCGAGAAACGTGTCCCCGTATTGTTCGCGGATGGTGTTGCCCAATAGCTCACCGAGCAGGTGAACGTCTTCGCGCAAGCGTGCATCGATATCGGTCATCAGCATTTCTCCAGCAAAAAAGTCCGGACAGCTCTTGGATTAGAGAGTGCCGATGCCCACCGTTTCTGACAAGCGACGAAGGGACTTTAAACCTTGTGGGACAAAGCTAGTCTCATGATTAAGCCACACAACGGCTTGTCACTCACCGCGCCTGCCACGAGCAGGCTTATTGAGGTCATCATGAAAATTCGTGAGCTTGCCCAGCATTGGGAAGAAAACGCCAAGGGCCGTCTGACCCAGACTGGCTACACGATTCATCTGGACGTGGAAGCCGCCGCCCGGCTGGCAGCGATCTGCGACATGTACCCCAAGCGCCATCCCGAGGAGCTGCTGGGCGAACTGATCGGGGCGGCACTGGAGGAGCTGGAAGCAAGCTTCCCCTACATCAAGGGCACGCAAGTCGTCGCCACCGATGAAGAAGGCGACCCGCTTTATGAAGACGTAGGCCCGACCCCGCGATTTCTCGCGTTGTCCCGTCGGCATCTGCACGAACTTTCCTCGCAGAACGATAAATCCAAGCACTGACTCCTGTAGGAGCTGACGAGCGAAGCGAGGCTGCGATCTTTCCCCTGACGCTTGAGTCCCAAGCGAAAGATCAAAAGATCAAAAGATCGCAGCCTTCGGCAGCTCCTACACGCGCGCCCGCCACAAAAAACACACGCTCCCTACACCGGGAATACCGCTGCGCGCCTTGAAAGTTCAGCTTTTCTACCACTGACCGATCAGTCAGCAATTCTTTTGGCGAATGGCCATCTTCGCTGAACTTTTGAAAAACGCCTCGGGTCACACCGAGTAACCATACTGGAACGGTCGTTTAAATAACCGCGCCTTGGCGCTAGCGCCAAATCAGACGTCACGGCCTCGGTTCCAGCATGGATTTGTAGTTTTTTCAGGAGTTTTCCAATGGAGTTGAAGCCTATGAATACCTGCACTGCCAAACCCTCATCCACTGGCCTGCGCGGCTTGAAGTTGGCTGCCCTGGCGATCGGTAGCAGCTTCATTCTCGCCGGTTGCGCCGGTAATCCACCTTCGGAGCAGTACGCGGTGACCGAATCGGCGGTCAACAGCGCTGTCAGCGCCGGCGGTACCGAATTCGCTGCTGTGGAAATGAAGTCGGCCCAGGACAAGCTCAAGCAGGCCGAAATCGCCATGCATGACAAGAACTACGAAGAAGCCAAGCGACTGGCCGAACAGGCCGAGTGGGATGCCCGCGTCGCCGAGCGCAAGGCCCAGGCCGCCAAGGCCGAACAAGCACTCAAGGATTCTCAGAAAGGGGTTCAGGAACTGCGTCAGGAAGGCATGAAGAAGGTTCAGTAAGCCGTTCACGCCACGACGTACTTCTCATTGATAAAAGGACGACAGACTATGATGCACAAACACTTGATGATGCCCGCCCTGCTCGCTGCCTGCGTAGCCCTGGCCGCTTGCTCCCACGATCCAAACGCGAACCTGGAACAGGCGCGGACCAACTACAACGGCCTGCAGGCTGACCCGGCGGCGACCAAAGTGGCTGCATTGGAAACCAAGGATGCCGCCGACTTCCTGGCCAAGGCTGACAAGGCCTATATGGACAAGGAAGACGAAGCCAAGGTCGACCAGTTGGCTTACCTGACCAACCAACGCGTTGAAGTGGCCAAGCAGACCATCGCCCTGCGCAAGGCCGAGGCCGAGCTGAAAAATGCCGGTGACGAACGTGCTCGTGCCTTGCTCGAAGCGCGCAACGCACAGATCAAGCAGCTGCAGGACAGCCTCAACGCCAAGCAGACCGAACGCGGTACGCTGGTGACCTTTGGCGACGTGCTGTTCGCCACCAACAAGTCCGACCTGCGCGCCAGCGGCATGACCAATGTGGGCAAACTGGCGCAGTTCCTCCAGGAAAACCCGGACCGCAAGGTGATCATCGAAGGCTACACCGACAGCACCGGCTCAGACTCCTACAACCAGTCGCTCTCCGAACGCCGTGCCAGCTCGGTGCGCACCGCCCTGGTGAAAATGGGCGTGGACCCGGCCCGCATCGTGACCCAAGGCTACGGCAAGGAATTCCCGGTGGCCGATAACAACAGCGTCTCGGGCCGTGCCATGAACCGTCGCGTGGAAGTGACCATTTCCAACGACAACCAGCCAGTGGCCCCGCGTTCGACCATGAGCGCCAATTGATCGGCTGAGTGCAACTGAAAAAGCCCCGCCTGATTTCGTCAGGCGGGGCTTTTTATTGCCAAAGAGGTTTGGCTGTACACAATCCCTGTGGGAGCGAGATTGCTCCCACAGCGGAGTTGTGGTGTCGCTAAGGAGATTACGGCTGAAGCTTCTGCGGCGTGTCCTGGCCCATGCAGCGCACCGCGCGTTTCTTTTCGTTGATCAGCACGCCGGTCAGGCCTTTCTGCTCGGTGTCGAACAGCACCAGTACGCCGTCGATGCATTGGGCGACCTGGGGGGCCGGTTCCAGGGAAACCTTGTAGTCCTCGCCGGGCACGGTCTTGAGCATGGTGAATTGGTTGAGCAGCAACGCGTCCTCAGGCTTGGCGAAGTGCAGGTAGCCGTAATACCAGAGCACCCCGACGGTGCCGAGGATGCTGCAGATACCGGTGATGATCAGGGGGATGGCGTTACGTTCTTCGCTCATTGCGGACTCTCTGGTGATTCAACGGGTGATTTAGGGTAATTCGGGACCTCGCCCAGGCGGCGCAGGCCGTCAAAATGCTGGGGGTCTTCGAGGTAGCGCAGCATCACGGTGCGCCAGGTTGGGTCGGCGAACGTCTGCACATGTCCGCCACGGGTCAGTTGCAAGACCCGGGGCGGCGGCGCAGCTTGATACAGCCGGATGCCGTTGGAAAGGGGCACGATGGGGTCGTCCAGGCTGTGGTAGATCAATTTCGGCACGCCATTCAATTGCGCCACGGAACTGATCGCGCTGTCACCGTCCGGTACCAACCAGGACAACGGCACCTGGAACGGCCAGGTCAGCCAGGACGTACTCAGGGCAAAACGGCCGACGTCGCGGTAACTGGCGGGCACACCATCGAGCACCAGGGCCTTGAGCTGCCGTTGGCGCTGCGGGTGCTCGACCAGGTAATGCACCGCCAGCGCGCCGCCCAGGCTCTGGCCGAGCAGCACCAGCGGCTTGCCCTGCACCTCGGGCGCCTGGTCGAGCCATTGGAACGCAGCATCGATGTCCTGATAGATCGCCGGCAGGCTCGGCTCGCCTTCGGACAGGCCATAACCCCGGTAGTCGACCATCAACACCTGGTAACCCTGTTCCGGCAACCACCAGCTCCCGCCCAGGTGCCAGGCCAGGTTGCCGCCGTTGCCGTGCAAATGCAGCACCGTGCCCTTGACCTGCACACCCGGTTTGACGGGTAGCCACCAGCCGTGGAGCTTGAGACCGTCGGCGGTGGTCAGGGTGACGTCGCGGTATTCGAGCCTGGCTCGCTCCGGGGTGAACGGCAGGCCGTGCTCGGGGTAGAACAACAGGGAACTGCAACCGCTCAGGGCCAGCAACAGGCAAATGATGCCGAGGGTTCGCATCCGGTGAAACCTCGCAAGTCAGAAGTAAACGCAGCCCCCCTGTGGGAGCGAGCTTGCTCGCGATAGCGGCGGGTCAGTCACAGCCGTACTGACTGTGCTGACGCTATCGCGAGCAAGCTCGCTCACAGGGATTAGTGGTGCGATTAAAGAATATTGGAATAATCCGCTTCGATCCGGTCCAGGCTCAGGTGGTTCAGGAAGTTGGAGAAACACATCCAGGCCGACAGGGCGTTCATGTCGCGGAACTGCTCGGGCAGGTACTTGGGCGGTACGACTAGGCCTTCGTCCACCAGTTGCCGCAACGTGCGCATGTCCTCGAGGGTGGTCTTGCCGCAGAACAGCAGCGGCACCTGTTCCAGCTTGCCCTTGCGCACGGCCAACTGAATGTAGTTGTAAACCATGATGAAGCCTTTGAGGTAGGACAAGTCTTTGGTGAATGGCAGACCCGTCGGCACCGACCCACGAAAAACCCGACTGGCGTTGCCGTAGCTCTCGGCCATTTCAAAGCCCTGCTCGCGGAAGAACTCGAAGATCTGCAGGAAATCGGCCCCCTCCTCCACCATGTGAATGGCTCGGGTACGGTTGGTCAGTTTGCGCAAGCGACTGGGGTAGGACGCAAAGGTAATGATTTCCATCAGGATCGCCAGGCCTTCCTGGGTCACCGTGGACGAGGGCGGGCCCTTGGACAGGAAGGTGCAGATCGGCTGGTTGAGGCCGTTGAGCGTGGTGCCGACGTGCACCAGGCCTTCGTGGACCTCCAAGGCTCGCACGTCACGCTCGTTGAACATCGCATCGGCGCGGATCTTGATGTAGTCCGCACCCGCCGCCGCGTCGGCCACGATACCATCGGACTCGAACACCCGGATGGTTTCCTCGGCTTCGCCGAACACTCGGTTGAGGCGGTGTTGCAGCAGGCTGACGGCCTCCTTGGCGACCAGCGTCTTGGGCTCGTCCTTGAGGTCGCCACGGCCATCGATGTTGTTCAGGTAATCGGAGAGCATCAGGCCCAGGTCGGCCAGGGTCGGGTCGCCGGCGTGGAAGGCATCGGAGGCGGCGCCATAGAGCTCCTGGGAGATCAGCCCGAAATCCTCGGTGCCACGCGCCTCGAGCATGCGTACCACCATGCGGTATTCCTTGCACATGCGGCGCATGATCTGGCCAACCGGGTTGAACTGTCCGAGCTGGCGAGTGATGTCACGCTCGATGTTCTGGAACTCCAGCTTCACCTTGCTCGAATCGAAGGACAGTGGCCGGTTGAGGTAATAGTCGCGATCCACCGCGGGCATTTCCTTGCCCTTGGCCTTGAGAAACCCCTTGCGGATGCTCTCGTCCCACTTCACCGCGTCAAGGATGCGAATCGGCGTTTGCGCCAGCACAATGCGATCGGACAAGGTGCGTATCGTCTGCTGGTAATCGTCCACCCGGAACTCCTGTGAAAAAACGTCCGCTTGTTGCTGTTATTGGGATTTGACCAGCCGTTGGTAGCGCACGGCCTCCGAGAACACATCGGAATTGGCCGGGTCGTCGAGGTAGCGGAAAACCTTGTCCATGTCGCTGTCCACCAGCACCCCGTCACCTTCCTCGCTCTGGTTCGGTTGGCCGCTGAGAATCTGTTGGCCGATGGCCTGGCTGATCTGATCCAGGTCCAGGTTGTAGACCACCAGCTCTTGCTTGTCGGTCAACTCGAAACCGGCGATCAAATAGTGGCCGCCAAACCGCGCCGGCACCTTGGCCGACACGTACCAGCGGCTGCCATGACGGGAAACAGTCAGCGGGATGGCTTCGCGCTCATGGGGCCTGGCCCTGAAGTAGCTGATGGCCTGGTAGCGGTGCTTGCCGACCTTCGTCAGCTCCAGGTTCAACGGTTCGCCCCAGGCATTGGTGCTGGTCCAGTGACCGAGCAGGCCCTTAGGCGCGGCTTCGCTGTCAGGCAACGGCGTCTTGAACGACACCAGGCAGCCACTGAGCAGCAGCAACGACACGGCCAGTACAACGGCACGCCAGGCTTTCATTTGAACTCCCTATGGCACGGCGCCTCGTCCCTACATATGGGAGCAGGTGTGTGTGTGGGAGCAAAGCTTGCTCCCACATAGCCTACTCCCATAAGGGGTTACACCGACGCCAGTACCAAGTGCATGTAGCGAGTCAGGATGCCGAGCATATCTTCATCGGCTACCGGCTCGGCGCCATTGAGCAAGCCCTGATATTCCATCCGTCCGATAATCGCCGTCAACACTTTGGCATCCTGTTGCGGCTCGCGGGAGCCCAATACCTGGAAAAACTGACAGGTGCCGTGCAGCAAAATCTGCTGGTGGGAACGTACCAACACCGCCAGGCGCGGGTTGAGCAGCGCTTCCTGGCGAAAGGCCTGCTCGGCCATCAGGTATTCGCGGCGACTGTCCAACTGGTGCTGCACGTAGTCGGCGGTCATCCGGGCAATGTCGTCCGCCAGTTGCGAGCGCGATTGGGCGCTGCCGTCACCGTAAGCGACCATTTCCCGCAGCAGGCCTTCGTTGTTGGCCCACAGCTTGGCCATGAACGCCGCGCTGCGTTCCACATACTGGGCGAAGGTATCGGTGAGCAAGTCATCGATGTCCTTGAAATAATACGTGGTGGCCGACAGCGGCACGCCCGCTTCGGCGGCCACGGCGCGGTGACGCACGGCGCGCACGCCATCACGCACCACAATGCGCATCGCCGCGTCGAGAATATCCTGGCGACGCTGCTCACTGCCCTGTCGGCTGGCCTTGCGGCCCTGGTACTGAACACTTTCAGCGACAGCCGTGGCGACGCCCGCTGCACCTTCTGAAGCCATTGCACGATTCACGACAGGTCTTCCCTCTTGTTCTCAAAAGTAACCAATTGATACGTTTGTACCAGACAGGCAATAAAAAGCCGCCCTTCCAGGCGGCTTTTTAGTTGAAACACTTACGCTTGAGGCCGCATGTGCGGGAAAAGAATCACGTCCCGGATCGACGGTGAGTTGGTCAGCAACATCACCAGGCGATCGATGCCGATGCCTTCGCCAGCGGTCGGCGGCATGCCGTACTCCAGGGCTCGCACGAAGTCGGCATCGTAGTGCATGGCTTCGTCGTCGCCGGCGTCCTTGTCAGCCACCTGGGCCATGAAACGCTCGGCCTGGTCTTCTGCATCGTTGAGCTCGGAGTAGGCGTTGGCGATTTCACGGCCACCGATGAACAGCTCGAAACGGTCGGTCACGCTTGGGTTCTCGTCGTTGCGACGGGCCAGCGGCGACACTTCGAACGGGTACTGGGTGATGAAGTGCGGCTGTTCCAGCTTGTGCTCGACCAGCTCTTCGAAAATCATCACTTGCAGCTTGCCCAGGCCTTCGAAGCCGAGCACCTTGGCACCGGCCTTCTTGGCGATGGCGCGGGCCTTCTCGATGTCGTTCAGGTCATCGGCCGTCAGTTCAGGGTTGTACTTGAGGATCGAGTCGAACACCGACAGGCGCACGAACGGCTCGCCGAAGTGGAACACCTTGTCGCCGTACGGCACGTCGGTAGTCCCGAGAACAAGCTGCGCCAGTTCGCGGAACAGTTCCTCGGTCAGGTCCATGTTGTCTTCGTAGTCGGCGTAGGCCTGGTAGAACTCGAGCATGGTGAACTCGGGGTTGTGCCGAGTCGAAACGCCTTCGTTACGGAAGTTGCGGTTGATCTCGAACACTTTTTCAAACCCACCCACAACAAGCCGCTTGAGGTACAGCTCCGGCGCAATGCGCAAGAACATTTCCATGTCCAGGGCGTTGTGGTGGGTTTCGAACGGCTTGGCCGCCGCACCGCCGGGGATGGTCTGCAGCATCGGCGTCTCGACTTCCAGGAAGTCACGCTTCATCAGGAAGCTGCGGATGTGGGCGATGACTTGCGAGCGCACGCGGAACGTCTGGCGCACGTCTTCGTTGACGATCAGGTCGACGTAGCGCTGGCGATAGCGTTGCTCGGTGTCGGTCAGGCCGTGGTGCTTGTCCGGCAGCGGGCGCAGGGACTTGGTCAGCAGGCGCACGCTGGTCATCTCGACATACAGGTCGCCCTTGCCGGAACGGGCCAGGGTGCCTTCGGCGGCAATGATGTCGCCCAGGTCCCAGGTCTTGACGGCGGCCAGGGTTTCTTCCGGCAGGGTCTTGCGGTTGACGTAGACCTGGATACGCCCGGTCATGTCCTGGATCACCATGAACGAACCACGATCGAGCATGATACGACCGGCCACCTTGACTGGAATCGCTGCCTCGGCCAGCTCTTCCTTGGTCTTGTCCGCATACTGCTTCTGCAAGACGTCGCAGTAGGCGTCGCGGCGGAAGTCGTTGGGGAAGGCCTGGCCCTTGACGCGCTCGGCAGCAAGCTTTTCCTTGCGCAGGGCGATCAGGGAGTTTTCTTCCTGTTGCAGGGCTTGCGGGTCGAGTTCTAGGTCGCTCATGTCTTTAAGGATTCCATCACAGGTTCGTTGCCCCCGGCCCCGGGCCGGAGTTTGCGGGCCAGTCGCGCTCCTTGGCGCAAGCGTGGCCGGCCCGCCGCATGGGTGTCGCGTTACAGCCCTTGTTTGAGGCTGGCGATCAGGTATTCATCGATATCGCCATCGAGCACCTTGTCGCAATCGCTGCGTTCGATGCTGGTCCGCAGATCCTTGATCCGCGAGGCGTCGAGCACGTACGAACGGATCTGGTGACCCCAGCCGATATCCGACTTGGTGTCTTCCAGTGCCTGGGACGCCGCGTTGCGCTTCTGCACTTCCTGCTCGTACAGGCGGGCCCGGAGCATCTTCATCGCGGTGTCTTTGTTGGCGTGCTGGGAGCGCTCGTTCTGGCAACTGACCACGGTGTTGGTCGGTACGTGGGTAATCCGTACGGCCGAGTCGGTGGTGTTGACGTGCTGGCCACCGGCCCCGGAGGAACGGTAGGTGTCGATGCGCAAGTCCGCCGGGTTGATCTCGATCTCGATGTTGTCATCGATTTCCGGCGAGACGAACACGGCCGAGAACGAGGTGTGGCGGCGGTTGCCGGAGTCGAACGGGCTCTTGCGCACCAGGCGGTGCACGCCGATCTCGGTCCGTAGCCAGCCAAAGGCGTATTCGCCCTTGATGTGCACGGTGGCGCCCTTGATCCCGGCGACTTCACCGGCCGACAGTTCCATGATGGTGGCGTCGAAACCGCGTTTGTCGGCCCAGCGCAGGTACATGCGCAGCAGGATGTTGGCCCAGTCCTGGGCTTCGGTGCCGCCGGAACCGGCCTGGATGTCCAGGTAGGCGTTGTTCATGTCCATCTCGCCGCTGAACATGCGACGGAATTCCAGCTTGGCGAGGTTCTCGTCCAGGCGTGTCAGCTCGGCGACGACATCGCCGACCGCGCCTTCATCGTTTTCCTCGACAGCCATGTCCAGCAGGTCGCGGCAATCGGCCAGGCCGCTGGACAACTCGTCCAGGGTCTCGACGATCTGCGCCAGCGCAGAACGCTCGCGGCCCAGCTCCTGGGCGTACGAAGGGTTGTTCCAGACATTCGGATCTTCAAGCTCGCGATTGACTTCGGTCAGACGCTCATGCTTTTGATCGTAGTCAAAGATACCCCCGAATAGTTTCGGAGCGCTCGGACAGGTCCTTGATGGTGTTAAGGATCGGGTTGATTTCCATGGCGGGCAGCACTCGTTGGCGAACTTTTGAAAGCCGGCGAGTATAACGTAATCAAGCGCCAGCGGCAGCCCGCCTGGCGGCTTTAGGAACACCAATTCCTTATATGCCAGCTCGCGCTGGCCCTGTAGGAGCTGGCGAAGCCTGCGATCTTTTGATCTTGATCTTTCGCTCAGGGCTCAATTGTCTGGGGAAAGATCGCAGCCTCGTTGCACTCGACAGCTCCTACGCAGCTCCTACGCAGCGCCTACGCAGTTCCTAGATAGCGCCTACAGACACAGTCCGGCGGAAGCAAGCGCCCTGTCCAGGGCCTATTCAACACCCACCCGATTACGCCCATTGTGCTTGGCCATGTACAACCCCTTGTCCGCCGCCGAGATCAGTTGCCGGCTGTCGCTACCCTGCTGGGGGGTGAAGGTCGAGACGCCGATGCTGACGGTCAGGTTCCCGCCACTGTCAGGCATGGTGTGGGGGATTTTCAGGGCGACGACGCCCTGGCGCAGTTTCTCGGCCATCAGCCGGGCACCGCCCGGCGAGGTACCGGGCAGGACCAGGGCGAACTCCTCGCCGCCGTAGCGGGCCGGCAAATCGGACGGACGACTGCACGCCTCGCGGATCGCCGTGGCGACCTTGCGCAGGGCTTCGTCGCCCTCCAGGTGGCCGAAGTTGTCGTTGTAGGCCTTGAAGTAGTCCACATCGATCATCAGCAGCGACAGTTGACTCTGGTCACGCATCGCCCTGCGCCATTCCAGCTCCAGGTACTCGTCGAAATGCCGGCGATTGGACAGGCCGGTCAGGCCATCGGAGTTCATCAAGCGTTGCAGCACCAGGTTGGCGTCGAGCAGTTGCTGCTGGCTGACCCGCAGTGCCCGATAGGCCGCGTCGCGCTGCAACAGCATCATGTAGGAGCGCGAGTGATAGCGGATGCGCGCCACCAGTTCGATGTTGTCCGGCAACTTGACCAGGTAGTCGTTGGCCCCGGCGGCGAACGCCGCGCTCTTGACCAGCGGGTCCTCCTTGGTGGACAGGACAATGATCGGGATATCGCGGGTGGCGGGATGGTTACGGTACTCGCGCACCAGGCTCAGGCCATCCAGGCCGGGCATCACCAAATCCTGGAGAATGACTGTCGGCTTGATGCGAACAGCCTGGGCGATGGCCTGGTGAGGATCGGAGCAGAAGTGGAAGTCGATGTTGTCTTCGTTCGACAGCCCGCGCCGCACCGCCTCGCCGATCATCGCCTGGTCGTCGATGAGCAAGACCATGGCGGCGTTCTCATCGCGCTTGAAATCGTCGAGTTGCAGATCATTCATGGTGACTTACCTGAGTACGGCCTGGGGTAACGCTGGCGGGGTTGTTCATGGGGTAAAAAGCTCCAACAGCCGTGGCGCGATAGCGTCCAGGGCGAGAATATGGGCGGCGGCGTCGATGGCGGCCGCCGCTTTGGGCATCCCGTACACCGCACTGCTGCGCTGGTCCTGAGCAATGGTCACATAGCCCTGTTGGCGCATGAGTTTAAGCCCTTGTGCACCATCGCGGCCCATGCCGGTGAGCAATACGCCCACCGCGTCGCCGCTCCAGTACTGGGCGACACTTTCAAAAAACACGTCGATGGAGGGCCGGTAGATCTCGTTCACTGGCTCGGCGGTGTAGGCCAGGGTGCCGTCTTTCAACAAACGCAGATGATGGTTGGTCCCGGCCAGCAACACCGTGCCACTTTGCGGCGTCTCGCCGGCCCGGGCCAGGCGCACCGTGTGGCCCGAGACACTGCCCAGCCACTGGGCCATGCCGGCGGCGAACACCTCGTCCACATGTTGGACCAGCACGATGGCCGGGGTAAAGTTGCGCGGCAGCGCCTTGAGCAGCACCTCCAGCGCCGCCGGCCCGCCCGCCGACGACCCGATGGCCACCAGGCTCTTGGGCGACACCGCCGCACGCTGCGCCGCCGGTGCCGGTCGTTCACGCTTGTTGCGCTCACCAATCAGCCAGCCGATGTTGGTGATCTTGCGCAGCAGCGGCGCCGCCGCATCTGCCGGGTTACCGACGCCCAAGGCCGGGGTATCGACCACATCCAGCGCGCCATGGCCCATGGCCTCGAACACCCGGTGGACGTTCTGCTGGCTATCACCGGTAACGATCACGATAGCGCAGGGGCTGCCGGCCATGATCCGCCGAGTGGCCTCCACGCCGTCCATGACCGGCATGAGCAAGTCCATGAGGATCAGGTCGGGGGTGTATTCGGCACAACGCTGCACCGCCTCGGCCCCGTTGGCGGCCACCCAGACCAGTTGATGCGCCGGCTCGAACGCCAGGGCACGGCGCAGCGCTTCGACTGCCAGGGGCATGTCATTGACGATGGCGATCTTCAAGCGCGCGCCCCTCCGATCAATTCGACCACGGCATCGAGCAAGGCGTCGTCGTGGAAACTCGCCTTGGCCAGATAATAGTCGGCGCCGGCGTCCAGGCCACGGCGGCGATCCTCTTCGCGGTCCTTGTAGGACACCACCATCACCGGCAGCGATTGCAAGCGGTTGTCGCGCCGCAACAGCGACACCAACTCGATGCCGTCCATGCGCGGCATGTCGATGTCGGTGATCAGCAGGTCGAAATCCTCCGAGCGCAGGGCGTTCCAGCCGTCCATCCCGTCCACGGCTACTGCCACGTCGTAGCCGCGATTGAGCAACAACTTGCGTTGCAGCTCGCGCACGGTCAGGGAATCGTCCACCACCAGGATCCGCTTGCGCGGGGCCTGGGCCTGGTTCTGCCGGGCGATACGCTCCAAGCGTCCGGTATCGAGCAACTTGTCCACCGAACGCAGCAGGTCTTCGACATCGACAATCAACACCACTGAGCCATCGTCGAGCAAGGCCCCGGCAGAAATGTCCTGGACCTTGCCCAGGCGTTCGTCCAGGGGCAGCACCACCAGGGTCCGCTCGCCAATGAAGCGCTCCACCGCCACGCCGTAGATCGTCTCGCGCTCGCGGATCACCACGACCTTGAGGGTCTGGCTACTGTTTTGCGGCGCCGGGCGATTGAGCAATTGGCTGGCGGCCACCAACCCGATATGCCGGCCTTCGTGCCAGAAATGCTGGCGGCCTTCGACCTGGACGATGTCCTCCGGCGCCAGGTCGCACATGCGTTCAATGTGGGCCAGGGGAAAGGCGTAGGCTTCATCGCCGACTTCCACCACCAGGCTGCGCACCACCGACAGCGTCAGCGGCACCTCAAGATGGAAACGACTGCCCTGGCCCGCCGTCTGCTCCAGCACCACCGCGCCGCGCAGTTGCCGGACCATGTGCTGGACCGCGTCCAGGCCGACGCCGCGTCCGGACACTTCGGTGACCTTGTCGCGCAGGCTGAAACCGGGCAGGAACAGGAAGGTCAGCAGCTCCTCTTCGCTCAGGCTGGCGGCGGTTTGCTCAGGGGAAAGGCCGCGCTCGACGATGCTGCGGCGCACCCGTTCCAGGTCCACCCCGGCGCCGTCGTCCGCCAGCTCCAACACCAGCAGACCGGCCTGATGGGAAGCCCGCAGGCGGATCAGGCCTTCGGCGGGCTTGCCGGCCAGTACTCGTTGCTCCGGGGGCTCGATGCCATGGTCCACGGCGTTGCGCAGCAAATGGGTCAACGGCGCTTCGAGCTGTTCCAGCACATCGCGGTCGACCTGGGTTTTCTCGCCTTCAATCTCCAGGCGCACCTGTTTGCCCAGGCTGCGACCCAGGTCACGGACCATTCGCGCCTGGCCCGAAAGCACATCGGCGAACGGCCGCATGCGGCAGGCCAGCGCCGTGTCGTACAGCACCTGCGCCCGCTGACTGGCCTGCCAGGCGAATTCATCCAGCTCGGCGGTTTTCTGCGCCAGCAATTGCTGGGTTTCGGCGAGCAAGCGCCGAGCATCGCCAAGGGCTTCCTGGGCTTGCAGGCTCAGGGCGTGGTCCTTGAGGTGCACATTCAGTTCTTCAAGGGCGCGCAGGCCGGTGCTTTGCTGGCGCTTGAGCCGTTGTAGCGTCGCCAGCCAGGGCTTGAGGCGCTGGGTCTCCACCAGGGACTTGCTCGACAGATCAAGCAAGCTGTTGAGGCGTTCGGCCGTGACCCGCAAGACCCGCTCGCCGCCTTCGGTGACCCGTTTGCGCTTGGGGGCCGGCTCCGCTGCCGCGGCCGGTTGCACTTGCGGCAGCTCGACGCGTAGCGGCTCGATCGGCGTCTCGATGCTCGGCAACGCCGCTGCCGGAGCCTGTGGCGCGTTGGGATCAAGCAGCCGCCCCATCAACGCCACATAGGCGTCGATGTCCGGGGCACCGACGCTATTGCCGGGGGTGGCGATGCGCGTCAGCAGGTCTGTGCCTTGCAGCAAGGCATCGATGTGCTCGGCGCCCAACACCAGGCGCCGCGCCTGGGCGCTGACCAGGCAATCTTCCATCACGTGAGCCACGCTGACGCCAGCGTCCACCCCGACAATGCGCGCCGCGCCCTTGAGCGAATGCGCCGCGCGCATGCACGATTCCAGATAATCGGCCTGGGTCGGATCGCGCTCCAGGGCCAGCAAACCGGCGCTCAGCACCTGGACCTGGGCTTCGGCTTCCAGGCTGAACAGCTCCAGCAACGAGGCGTCGCGCATCTGATCTGGGGTCATGACAGGCTCCGAGCCACGGCGGACAGCAACTGTTCTTCATCCAGCCAGCGCAGGCTGCGGCCCTTAAAGGGCAGAACGCCACGGGTATATTTGCCCGCCGATTGCGAAGCACTCGTCAGGATGCGCTCATCGATGGCATGGATGCCGTCCACTTCATCCACCGGCACCACCACCGGCCCGCCCTTGGCCGCGACAATCAACATGCGCGGCATGACCCGTGCGCCGGAAACCGCCGCCACGCCGGGCTCCAGGTCCAACAGCTCCACCAGCGACAGACAGGCCACCAGCGCCCCGCGTACATTCGCCACGCCCAGCAAGGCCCGTGAGCGCTGGTGGGGCAAGGAATGGATCGGCTGCAACGGCGCCACTTCCACCAGGCTGCGCGTCGTCAGGCCCAGCCATTCCTCGCCGAGGCGGAACATCAGCAGCGAGCGCGTGACCACCTCGGTGTCTGCGGGGGCCAGGGACAGATCCCGCTGATCCTGGGGCAAGGCATAACGATCGAGCAGCCGGGTGGCGGCCGCCGAATACACCGAGCAATTGCGGCAGTGGATATGCTCGACCAACAACGGACAGGATTTGTCGCCATGCACCCCGATGCGATTCCAGCAGTCGTCGATTGCCTGGGCATCGTCATGGGTAACGGTGTAAGAAGCCGAACCGCTCATCGTTTGTGCTCACTGTCTGCTGCGCGCCCGCTACGGGCGGCGCGTTCCTGCAATCGACGGGCTCCGGCCGCGTCTCCCTGGGAAGCCAGCAGCGCCGCCAGATGCACCAGGGCCTCGGCGTGTTGCGGTTCAAGATAAAGCGCCTTGCGATAAAAACCCTGGGCCTCAAGCGCGCTGCCAGCCATGTCGCTGAGCAGGCCCAACCAATAGAACACCTGGGCGTTTGGCGCGTGGCTGCGCAAGTAGGCTTCGCAAGCCACGCGGGCCTCGGCGCTTTTGCCACCGTTGGCCAGGGCGGCGATATTGGCCAGCAAGGTCGTGGCGTCGCTGCTTTTGGGCTCGACAATCGGCGTCACGTTCGCCGCAAACGGCCGCGGCCGAATCAGCGGCGGGACAACGCGAGGCGCAGGTTGACGAACCGGCAGCGGGGTCGGCATCAAGGCCGGCAGCGGTTGGGGCTCGGCAGCCCCCTGGCGGCTGAAGGCGAACGATTGGGCGATCCCGATCGAGCGCATGCCCAGCCGCCCCAACAAGCTGCCCTCGGCGGGACCGATAAACAGCACACCGTCCTGATGGGTCAGGCGCTTGAGCACCTCGAACACCTGCTGCTGGGTCGGCTGATCGAAATAGATCAACAGGTTGCGACAGAACACAAAGTCGTAAGGAGCCTCGTTTACCAGCAAGGCCGGATCCAGCAGGTTGCCCACCTGCAAGCGCACCTGCTCGCGCACCCGCTCGCTGAGGCGGTAGCCTTCGGCTTCGGCGTCGAAGTGCCGCTCGCGAAAACCCAACTCTGCGCCACGGAAGGAATTCCTGCCGTAGCGCGCCTCCTTGGCCCGCGCCACCGACAGCGGGCTGACGTCCAGGCCGTCCACCTTGAACTGATGTGGCCCCAGGCCTGCGTCGAGCAAGGCCATGGCAATGGAATAAGGTTCTTCGCCGGTGGAACACGGCAAGCTGAGGATGCGCAGCGCGCGCAGGTGCTTGATCTCGGCCAGGCGCTTGACGGCCAGCCTGGCGAGGGTCGCGAAGGATTCGGGGTAGCGGAAGAACCAGGTCTCCGGAACGATCACCGCTTCGATCAGCGCCTGCTGCTCCGGGGACGAATGCTGCAGGCCCTGCCAATATTCATCGGCGGTTCGCCCGGGCACGGCACCGATGCGCTGGCGCACGGCCCGCTCGATGATCGCGGTGCCGACGGAGGTCACATCCAGGCCGATGCGCTCCTTGAGGAAATCGAAAAAACGCTGGTCGTTATTCATGGCGTTGTCTCGAGGTCGTCGAGGTTCAGCGGCGGCGCAGGAAACAGCAGCGCCCGAACGGATTCATCGAGCAGGTCATTGACCCGCACCCATTGCAGTAACCCCTTGGCATCTTCGCGCACCGGGCCGAGGTACGGCGCCTGCCGGTTGTCCAGCCCATAGGGTTTGAAATCGGCCGGGTCACAGCGCACGGTGTCGGTCGCCTGTTCCAGGATCAGGCCCAGCACCTGTCCCGTTTGTTGCGTGTCGCCCTGATAGCGCACCAGCACCAGTCGCGTACTGGTCCGGGCCTTGGCGCTGTGGCCAAAGGTCAGGGCGCACAGGTCGATCACCGGCACTACCGTGCCACGCCAGGCAAACACCCCCGCCACCCAGGACGGCGCCTGGGCGATCGGCTTGAGGGGCAGGCGCGGCAGCACTTCCACCACATCGATGGCCTGCAGGGCGTAGCGTTCGTGGCCGATGCAGAACACCAGGAACAACGTCTGGCGGGCCGTCGGCGCGGTGCCACGCCGGGTCTCGAGTTCGCCCATCAGACTTTGAAACGCGAGACGCCGCTGCGCAGCCCTACGGCTACCTGGCTCAGTTCGTCGATGGCGGAACTGGCCTGGCGCAGGGACTCCACCGTCTGGCTGCTGGCATCGCCCAGTTGCACCAGGGCGTGGTTGATCTGCTCGGCACCGGTGGCCTGGGCCTGCATGCCTTCGTTGACCATCAACACCCGCGGCGCCAGGGCCTGGACCTGATGAATGATCTGCGACAGTTGCTCACCGACCTGCTGCACCTCGGCCATGCCCCGGCGCACCTCTTCGGAGAACTTGTCCATGCCCATCACCCCGGCCGACACCGCGGACTGGATCTCGCGCACCATCTGCTCGATGTCATAGGTCGCCACGGCAGTCTGGTCAGCCAGGCGTCGTACTTCAGTGGCAACCACGGCAAACCCGCGACCGTACTCGCCAGCCTTTTCGGCCTCGATGGCCGCGTTGAGGGACAACAGGTTGGTCTGGTCGGCCACTTTGACGATGGTCACCACCACCTGGTTGATGTTGCCGGCCTTCTCGTTGAGGATCGCCAGCTTGGCGTTCACCAGGTCGGCGGCGCCCATCACCGAATGCATGGTTTCCTCCATGCGCGCCAGGCCTTGCTGGCCGGAGCCGGCGGCCACCGAGGCCTGGTCGGCGGCGCTGGACACTTCGGTCATGGTGCGCACCAGGTCTCGGGAGGTGGCGGCGATTTCCCGGGACGTCGCGCCGATCTCGGTGGTGGTGGCGGCAGTTTCGGTGGCCGTGGCCTGTTGCTGGCGCGAGGTGGCGGCGATCTCGGTCACCGAAGTGGTGACCTGCACCGAAGAGCGTTGGGCCTGGGACACCAGTGAGGTCAGCTCGGCCATCATGTCGTTGAAGCCGGTTTCCACGGCGCCGAATTCGTCTTTGCGCGCCAGGTTCAAGCGCCCGCTCAGGTCGCCGCTGCGCATGATCTCGAGGATTTCGACGATGCGGTTCATCGGCCCCATGATCGCCCGCATCAGCAACAGGCCACAGAGTGCGGCGACGATCAGCGCGACCAGTAACGACAGGCCCATGGCGACCTTGGCTGCCGTCACCGCATCACCAATGGTCTGGGTGGCGTTTTCCGCCAGCTCGCGATTGCGCTCGATGATGTGATCCAAATGCCCACGGCCGCCGATCCATGCTGGCGTCAGCTCTTTGTCCAAGGCCTGCCGCGCACCTTCGTAATCCTTGCGCTGGTACAAGTCCAGGACCTTGGCCATGGCCTGGTTGAACGCCAGGTGATTGGCCTCGAATTCGTCGAAAGAGGCTTGGTCGGCCGGGTTCTGGATCAGTTTTTGATAGTTCTGTATTTCTTCGCGCAGGTGCCGCTCGAAGCCCTGGTAACGGGCCTTGTCCTCGGCGGTGACTTCCCGGTTACCTGAAAGGCCGACGATCTGTTGGGTCAAGACGTAGCTGTCGACCCAGCCACCGCGAATCATGGAGCTGTAATACACCCCTGGCACCGCATCGACCCGGACGTTTTCTTCACTGTCCTGGATCTTCAACAACCGTGAATAGGAGACAACCACCATCAACAGCATGATGGCGATGATCACTGCAAAACTCGCCAGGATGCGTTGGCGCAATGTCCAATTCTTCACAGTCAAACCTCGGGGCACTTGAAAATGCTGGGGAGTATAGCCGAGGGCGGCGTCGGGCCTGTATGGCGGTATGAGGGGATTTTGACGAAGGCGAGGCTTGTAGTTTTCTCAAGATGAGCAATGCCTCTGTGGGAGCGAGCTTGCTCGCGATAGCGGGGCGTCAGGCAACGAAGCTATAACTGACTGGGCCCCATCGCGAGCAAGCTCGCTCCCACAGGGATAGGTTGGGAGTGTTCTATACAGTCGCCTGGCGCACCTGCTTTTCCAGTTCAGCCTTCAGCCCCGGCTCAAGCTTGAGTTGGCGCGCCAGTTCATCGAGGTAGGACTTCTCCATGAAGTTTTCCTCGTCCACCAGCATCACGCTGGCGATGTACATTTCCGCCGCCATTTCCGGGGTGCTGGCGGCGCGGGCGACGTCGGTGGGGTCCAGGGGCTTGTTGAGCTCGGCGTGCAGCCAGTGTTGCAGTTCCTGGTCGTTGTCCAGCTTGGTGAATTCACCTTCGATCAACTGCCGCTCGCGCTCGTCCACATGGCCGTCGGCCTTGGCCGCCGCCACCAGCGCCTTGAGGATCGCCTGGCTATGCTGCTCGACCTGAGCCGGGGGCACGCGGTCGAGGGTCTGCGGTTCGGTTTTCGGCGCGCCGCCCTGCTGGGCCTGCCAGTTGCCGTAGGCCTTGTAGGCGATCACGCCCAAGGCCGCGAGGCCACCATAGGCCAGGGCCTTGCCGCCGAAGCTGCGGGCTTTCTTGTTGCCCAGCAACAGGCCCATGGCCCCGGCGGCCAGCGCTCCGCCGCCCGCGCCGGAAAGCATCCCGCCCAGGTTGCCGGAGCCGCCGAGCAACCCGCCCAGGCCGCCGGACGACTTGCCCTGGGAGCCAGCCTTGTTCTGCAACATTTGCTGGCCGGACTTGAGAAGCTGATCGAGCAATCCACGGGTGTTCATTTGTTGCCTCCACCTATTGGGTCAACTTGAGGCCACCAGCCTAGATCGAAAGTGCCCCGGCGCCTCGGGCGAGATTGCTTCCAGATGTTGCCTGACGTTTTCAGCGAAGCGCTCACCTGCCCTTCTAAAAAAACGATATACACTCAAGCACATCGATAAAACCGCCCATCGGGTATTCGACCATGATGACCCTGCGTCAGATCCGCCATTTCATCGCCGTGGCCGAAACCGGCTCCATCTCTGCCGCTGCGCAAACGGCATTCATTTCCCAGTCCACCTTGACCCTGGCCATCCAGCAACTGGAGCAGGAAATCGGCGTCAGCCTGTTCAACCGCCACGCCAAGGGCATGACCCTGACACACCAGGGGCATCAATTCCTGCGCCAGGCCCACCTGATCCTGGCCACCGTCGACAACGCCAAGCGCAGCCTGCAACAGAGCACCGACCAGATCGCCGGCCAAGTCACCATTGGCGTCACCAGCCTGGTCGCAGGGTATTACCTGGCGGACCTGCTGACCCGTTTCCAGCGCGCCTATCCCAACGTGGACATCCGCGTAATGGAGGACGAGCGGCCGTATATCGAGCATTTGCTGGTCAGCGGCGAAATCGACGTCGGGGTGTTGATCCTGTCCAACCTGGAAGACCGTCACGCCTTGCAGACCGAAGTCCTGACGCATTCGCCACACCGTTTGTGGCTGCCGGCGCAGCACCCGCTGCTGGAACACGACAGCATCAGCCTGGCCGACGTGGCCCGCGAGCCGCTGATTCAGCTGAACGTCGATGAAATGGACCGCAACGCCCAACGCTTGTGGCGCGGTGCCGGCCTGCAACCGAGGATCACCCTGCGTACTGCCTCGACCGAAGCGGTGCGCAGCCTGGTGGCGGCAGGTTTGGGGGTGTCGATCCAACCGGACATGACGTACCGCCCATGGTCGCTGGAAGGCGACATCATCGAAGCGCGACCGATTGCCGACCTCAACCAGACCCTCGACGTCGGCCTGGCTTGGCGCCGGGGCACGGCGCGCCCGGCGTCGGTCGACCCGTTCCTGGCCGTCGCCCGGGAACAGCCCCATGGCGGGCGCAGGCTATCTATTTAATCGAACGCAGCCTTGAGTATTTCGAATTTGTTGTCCTCGGATCCGAGCACTAATCTGACTGCACCACTCTCTTGCTGTGGGTTCTTTTTTTAACTGGCAGTAGTCATCACCCTTAAAAGAGAAGGCGAACATGGCTGGTACGCAAGCCCCGTTGTGCACCGCGTTGCTAATCGACGGGGAACTGGTTCCCGGCGAAGGCATTGTCGAGCCGATCCTCAACCCGGCCAGCGGCGAAGTGCTGGCTCACATCGCCGAGGCCAGTGCCGAGCAGGTCGAAGCCGCGATCCTCGCCGCCCATCAGGCCTTCGACGGCTGGTCGCGCACCACGCCACAACAACGCTCGAACCTGCTGCTGGACATCGCCAGCGCCATCGAAAAGAACGCCGATGAGCTGGCGCGCCTCGAATCCTTGAACTGCGGCAAGCCGCTGCACCTGGCGCGCCAGGATGACCTCAGCGCCACGGTGGATGTATTCCGTTTCTTCGCCGGCGCGGTGCGCTGCCAGACCGGCCAGCTCAGTGGCGAATACCTGCCCGGCTACACCAGCATGGTGCGTCGCGACCCGATCGGCGTGGTGGCGTCCATTGCGCCGTGGAACTACCCGATCATGATGGCCGCCTGGAAAATCGCCCCGGCCCTGGCCGCCGGCAATACGCTGGTGTTCAAGCCGTCGGAACACACACCGCTGTCGATCCTGGCCTTGGCGCCGACGCTGGCCCAGCTCCTGCCACGGGGCGTGATCAACATCCTCTGCGGAGGCGGCGAAGGTGTGGGCAGCCATCTGGTCAGCCATCCCAAAGTGCGCATGGTCTCGCTGACCGGCGATATCGTCACGGGGCAGAAGATCCTCCAGGCTGCGGCCAAAACCCTCAAGCGCACGCACCTGGAGCTGGGTGGCAAGGCGCCCGTAATCGTGTGCAACGACGCCGACATCCAGGCCGTGGTCGAAGGCGTGCGCACCTACGGTTATTACAACGCGGGGCAGGATTGCACCGCGGCCTGCCGGATCTACGCCCAGGACGGGATCCACGACCGCCTGGTGGCCGAACTCGGCGCGGCGGTCAGCAGCCTGCGCTTTGCCGGCAAGCGCGACGCCGACAATGAGATCGGCCCGCTGATCAGCACTCGCCAGCGCGACCGGGTCGCCAGTTTCGTCGAGCGCGCCCTCGGCCAGCCACACATCGAACGCATTACCGGCGCAGCGGTGCATTCCGGCGCCGGTTTCTACTACCAGCCCACGCTGCTGGCCGGCTGCAAGCAAAGCGATGAAATCGTCCAGCGCGAAGTGTTCGGCCCGGTCGTCACCGTGACCCGCTTCGACGAACTCAGCCAGGCGGTGGACTGGGCCAACGATTCCGAATACGGCCTGGCGTCCTCGGTATGGACCCAGAACCTGGACAAGGCCATGCAAGTGGCGGCGCGGCTGCAATACGGCTGCACCTGGATCAACAGTCATTTCATGCTGGTCAGCGAAATGCCCCACGGCGGCCTGAAACGTTCGGGCTATGGGAAGGACCTGTCCAGCGATTCGCTACAGGACTACAGCGTGGTGCGCCACATCATGGCTCGCCACGGCCAGCATCTGTAGATAACAGCACTACTCTAATAACAGGCCATCCATGGCGCTTCACCCTGTTCGAACACTGCCCCGACCATAATTAAAGCAAGAGGGATTTCCATGTACGCGCACAAGACCGTATTGCTCAGTGCAATCACCACGGCGCTGCTGACCAGCGTCAGCCTCCAGGCCGCCGAACCGCTCAAGGCCGTCGGCGCCGGTGAGGGCCAACTGGATATCGTCGCCTGGCCGGGTTACATCGAACGCGGCGAAAGCGACAAGGCCTACGATTGGGTCACGGGTTTCGAGAAGGAAACCGGTTGCAAGGTCAATGTGAAAACCGCCGCGACGTCCGACGAAATGGTCAGCCTGATGGCCAAGGGTGGCTACGACCTGGTCACCGCCTCGGGCGACGCCTCGCTACGGCTGATTGCCGGCAAGCGCGTACAGCCGATCAACACCGCGCTGATCCCCAACTGGAAAAGCCTCGACCCGCGTCTCAAGGATGCACCGTGGTACGTGGTCAACCAGCAGACCTACGGCACCCCATACCAGTGGGGCCCGAACGTGCTGATGTACAACACCGAGGTGTTCAAGCAGGCGCCTACCAGTTGGAGCGTGCTGTTCAGCGCCCAGAACCTGCCCGACGGCAAGCCGAACAAAGGCCGCGTGCAAGCCTACGATGGCCCGATCTACATCGCCGACGCGGCGCTGTACCTCAAGACCGCCAAGCCTGAGCTGGGCATCAAGGACCCCTACCAACTCGACGAAGCCCAGTACAAGGCCGTGCTGGAACTGCTGCGGGCCCAGCAACCGCTGATCCACCGCTACTGGCACGACACCACCGTGCAGATGAGCGACTTCAAGAACGAAGGCGTGGTGGCCTCCGGCGCCTGGCCGTATCAGGTCAACGGGTTGATGAACGAGAAGCAACCGATCGCCTCGACCATTCCAAAAGAAGGCGCCACCGGCTGGGCCGACACCACGATGTTGCACGCCGAAGCCAAGCACCCCAACTGCGCCTACAAGTGGATGGACTGGTCGCTGCAACCGAAAGTCCAGGGTGACGTCGCCGCGTGGTTCGGCTCGTTGCCGGCGGTACCGGCGGCGTGCAAGGCCAGCGAACTGCTGGGCGCCGAGGGCTGCAAGACCAACGGTTTCGATCAGTTCGACAAGATCGCCTTCTGGAAAACCCCACAGGCCGAGGGCGGCAAGTTCGTGCCGTACAGCCGCTGGACCCAGGACTACATTGCGATCATGGGCGGGCGTTAAGGCCAATCAGCCGGCATGAACACAGCAGATGAAAATCTGCTCTTGTGGCGAGGGGATTTATCCCCGCTGGGCTGCGAAGCAGCCCCAAAACAGGCGACTCAATCTGCCTGATAGTCAGAGTCTTCAGTTTGGGGGCGCTTCGCGCCCCAGCGGGGATAAATCCCCTCGCCACAGTTTGGTGCCCCACCCACCCACCCTCCATCCAATAGAAGTCGCGCTTTTTGGAGCCCCGCACCATGACGCTTGCAGTCCAATTCATCCAGGTATCCCGTCAGTTCGGCGATGTGAAGGCCGTTGACCGGGTTTGCATCGACATTCAGGACGGCGAGTTCTTTTCCATGCTGGGCCCGTCCGGCTCGGGCAAGACCACCTGCCTGCGGCTGATCGCCGGGTTCGAGCAACCCAGTGCCGGCTCGATCCGCATCCACGGCGAAGAGGCCACCGGGCTTGCGCCGTACCAGCGGGACGTCAACACAGTGTTCCAGGATTACGCCCTCTTCCCCCATATGAACGTGCGCGACAACGTGGCCTACGGCCTGAAAGTCAAAGGTGTCGCCAAGTCCGAGCGCATCCAGCGCGCCGACGAAGCGCTGGAGATGGTCGCCCTGGGCGGCTACGGCGAACGCAAGCCGGTGCAGCTCTCCGGCGGCCAGCGCCAACGCGTGGCCCTGGCCCGAGCGCTGGTCAATCGTCCACGGGTATTGCTGCTCGATGAACCCCTGGGCGCCCTCGACCTGAAGCTGCGCGAACAGATGCAGGGCGAATTGAAAAAGCTGCAACGCCAGCTAGGCATTACCTTCATTTTCGTCACCCACGACCAGACCGAAGCACTGTCGATGTCCGACCGCGTGGCCGTGTTCAACAAGGGCCGTATCGAACAAGTCGACACCCCACGCAACTTGTACATGAAACCGGCAACCACCTTCGTCGCCGAATTCGTCGGCACCTCCAACGTGATTCGTGGCGAGCTGGCCCGAGAACTGAGCGGTCATCCACAACCGTTCTCGATCCGCCCGGAACATGTGCGTTTCGCCGAGGGCCCGTTGGCCAGTGGTGAGATCGAAGTCCACGGCCTGCTGCACGACATCCAGTACCAGGGCAGCGCCACGCGCTACGAGTTGAAACTTGCCAACGGCCAGACCCTGAACCTCAGCCAGGCCAACACCCAGTGGCTCGACGACACGGCCCAGCACCAGACCGGCCAGCACCTGAGCGTACGCTGGGCGCGGGAGGCGATGGTCGCACTGCACGACACCGTCAGTGGCGAGGTGTGAGATGAGCAGCTTGGCCATCACTCCAAAGCCCACGTCCGGCTCACCGTTGCGACGGTTTTCCAACCTGCTGTACCGACGGCCCAACCTGTACCTGTCGATGTTGCTGGTGCCGCCGCTGATCTGGTTCGGCGCGATCTACCTGGGCTCGCTGCTGACCTTGCTGTGGCAGGGTTTCTATACCTTCGACGACTTCACCATGACGGTCACGCCGGACCTGACCCTGACGAATTTCGCGGCGCTGTTCCAACCCTCCAATTTCGACATCATTTTGCGCACCCTGAGCATGGCGATAGCGGTGTCCATCGCCAGCGCCATCGTCGCGTTCCCGATCGCCTACTACATGGCGCGCTACACTCGCGGCAAGACCAAGGCGTTCTTCTACATCGCGGTGATGCTGCCGATGTGGGCCAGCTATATCGTCAAGGCCTATGCCTGGACGCTGCTGCTGGCCAAGGGTGGCGTGGCGCAGTGGTTCGTCCAGCACCTGGGCCTGGGGCCGGTGTTGCAGTTCGTGCTGGGGATCCCGGGCGTAGGCGGCAGTACCTTGTCCACCTCTCACCTGGGGCGTTTTCTGGTATTCGTCTACATCTGGCTGCCGTTCATGATCCTGCCGATCCAGGCGTCCCTGGAGCGTCTGCCGCCGTCGCTGCTGCAAGCCTCGGCCGACCTGGGCGCCAGGCCACACCAGACGTTCATGCAGGTGATCCTGCCGCTGTCGATCCCGGGCATTGCCGCCGGTTCGATCTTCACTTTCTCACTGACCCTGGGGGATTTCATCGTGCCGCAACTGGTGGGCCCGCCGGGCTACTTCGTCGGCAGCATGGTCTACGCCCAGCAAGGCGCCATCGGCAACATGCCCATGGCCGCGGCGTTCACCCTGGTGCCCATCGTGCTGATCGCCCTCTACTTATCCATCGTCAAGCGACTGGGAGCATTCGATGCACTCTGACTCTCAAGACCGGGCCTCGTGGGGCTTGCGGATCGCGGCGTGGGGCGGGCTGGTGTTCCTGCATTTCCCGATCCTGATCATCTTCCTCTACGCCTTCAATACCGAGGACGCAGCGTTCAGCTTTCCGCCCAAGGGCCTGACCCTGAAGTGGTTCAGCATCGCTTTCTCGCGCCCGGATGTGCTGGAGGCGATCAAGCTGTCGTTGCAGGTCGCGGCCATCGCCACGCTGATCGCCATGGTGCTCGGCACCCTGGCCTCGGCGGCGCTGTACCGGCGCGATTTCTTCGGCAAACAGGGCATTTCGCTGATGCTGATCCTGCCGATTGCCTTGCCGGGCATCATCACCGGCATTGCGCTGCTGGCGACCTTCAAGACCCTGGGTATCGAGCCGGGCATGTTCACCATCGTCGTCGGCCATGCCACCTTTTGCGTGGTGATCGTCTACAACAACGTCATCGCCCGCCTGCGCCGCACCTCCCACAGCCTGATCGAGGCGTCGATGGACCTGGGCGCCGACGGCTGGCAGACCTTTCGCTACATCATCTTGCCTAACCTGGGGTCGGCACTGCTGGCCGGCGGGATGCTGGCCTTCGCGCTGTCGTTCGACGAAATCATCGTCACCACCTTTACCGCCGGCCACGAACGCACCTTGCCGCTGTGGCTGCTCAACCAACTCAGCCGCCCGCGCGATGTGCCGGTGACCAACGTGGTGGCAATGCTGGTGATGATGGTCACGATGTTGCCGATATTGGGCGCGTATTACCTGACCCGCGGTGGTGAGAGCGTGGCCGGGAGCGGCGGGAAGTAAGCCCTTTTCCCACAGAGTTTTTTGTGGGATCGGTTCCAGCAGACACAGAACTGTTTCGATGAGGACAATGCTATGCAAACCAAACTGCTGATCAACGGCCACCTGGTGAACGGCGAAGGCCCTGGCCAGGCTGTGTTCAACCCGGCGCTGGGCCGGGTGCTGGTGGAGATCAATGAAGCCAGCGAGGCCCAGGTCGATGCCGCCGTGCGCGCCGCCGACGCGGCCTTCGAGTCCTGGTCGCAAGTACCGCCCAAGGACCGTTCCCTGTTGCTGCTCAAGCTGGCCGACGCCATCGAAGCCCACGGCGAAGAACTGGCAAAACTGGAGTCGGACAACTGCGGCAAGCCCTTGAGCGCCGCGCTGAATGACGAGATCCCGGCGATTGCCGACGTGTTCCGCTTCTTTGCCGGCGCCAGCCGCTGCATGAGTGGTTCGGCGGGCGGCGAATACCTGCCGGGACACACCTCGATGATCCGCCGCGACCCGGTGGGCGTCATCGCCTCCATCGCGCCGTGGAACTACCCGCTGATGATGGTCGCCTGGAAAATCGCCCCGGCCCTGGCCGCCGGTAATACCGTGGTGCTCAAGCCGTCAGAGCAGACCCCACTGACCGCGTTGCGCCTGGCAGAGCTGGCGTCGGAGATTTTCCCGGCCGGCGTGCTCAACGTGATCTTTGGTCGTGGGCAAACAGTCGGCAACCCGCTGGTCACTCACCCGAAAGTGCGCATGGTGTCGCTGACCGGCTCCATCGCCACCGGTTCGAACATCATTTCCAGCACCGCCGACAGCGTCAAGCGCATGCACATGGAACTGGGCGGCAAGGCCCCGGTGATCATTTTCGACGACGCCGACATTGACGCGGCCGTGGAAGGCATCCGCACCTTCGGTTTCTACAACGCCGGCCAGGACTGCACCGCCGCCTGCCGCATCTATGCCCAGCAAGGCATCTACGAGCAGTTTGTCGAGAAGCTCGGCGCTGCGGTGAGCAGCATCATGTATGGCCTGCAAACGGCGCCAGACACCGAGATGGGCCCGCTGATCACCGCCCAGCACCGCGACCGCGTGGCCGGATTCGTCGAACGGGCCATCGCCCAGCCGCATATCCGCCTGATCACCGGTGGCAAGGCGGTGGAGGGCAACGGGTTCTTCTTCGAACCGACAGTATTGGCCGACGCCCAGCAGGACGACGAAATCGTCCGTCGGGAAGTCTTCGGCCCGGTGGTGTCCGTCACGCCCTTCGTCGACGAAGCACAAGTGCTGGCCTGGGCCAACGATTCGGACTACGGCCTGGCCTCATCGGTGTGGACCGCCGACATCGGCCGCGCCCATCGCCTATCGGCACGCCTGCAATACGGCTGCACCTGGGTGAACACCCACTTCATGCTCGTCAGCGAAATGCCCCATGGCGGTCAGAAACGTTCCGGCTACGGCAAGGACATGTCCATGTATGGGCTGGAGGATTACACGGTGGTGCGGCATGTGATGTTCAAGCATTGAGCCAATGCCAATTGCGATTACACCACGACCAAGGGGACGATATTGGTCGTGGTGAAGCGCACCTCACGATGGCACCACCAACTGCACCGAAGGAAAATAATTTCGGTAGCGCTTCGGGTCACGTGTAAGCAAAGGAAGACGCTTGACAGCCGCATGGGCACCGATGAAAAAATCGGCAAGCACATTATTTTTGCCACCGCCTACCTTTCGATAACGCACAAAAGCCTTCCCTGCCAAAAACAACGCCGGACGAGGTACCTCCTGCATTAGCAGCCCCATCTCTTCGACAACCTCATCCAACGCTTCGAAGGTAGAAAATGTCTGGGACAGTTCAGCATAAATAACTGGATTGATTACCAAATTGTGAATTTTGGATTGGGCACGCATCTGCTCGATGGACCAATCAGCCCAAACCGGATCATCCTCCAGCACATCGATCAACACGTTGGTATCGACCAATATCATCAGTCTTCACCACGCAACAGGGCCATAAGATCGTCTGTGCGCCATTTGATATCCGCCCTGCCACGGACAGCTTCAAAACGATCACTAATGGCAGCCTCGGCTGTTCCAGATTTACCTGCATGCAGCACTACCTCGCCCTGTGCATTGATGCTGAACTCTACCGCACAGCCAGGAATCAAGTGCAGCGCGTCGCGGATGGGTTTGGGAATGGTGACTTGTCCTTTACTGGTCATCGTCGTCGGCATTGTATTCTCCTCGAAGTATTACTTTGCATAGAAAAGTAATACTTCGCGCCCAGGCCTGCAACCGCCGCTGACGGTAGGCCGATGTGCTTGGCCTCGTTTGAAAACTCCCACTCGCTGGTAGGAAAACTGAGAGGCCATTTAAAGACTGCAGGGTCTCTGGTCAAAACCGCGAAACACTGCGCATCGCATCCACCAGATAGCGCATGGCGATGCGGTCGTTTTCCGACAACTCCCGATAGCGCTCCACCAGCCTTAACTCTTCCAGGCTGAGCCGGCGTGTTTTGCGCGGGTTGGTCAGGCCTGGAAAGATCCCCAGCATTTCGGCAATGCCCTGTATTTTTGTCATGAACTGTCCTTCTTTACGTCGAGGTTTGACCTGATAGCACCGTCTGGATCCGGGTTAGATCGTCTTCACGCTAAAGAATAGGGAGGATTCAAAGCGTGGAAAGGGGGAATTAGAGTAATTAGTCAAAAAAAGTCGAAATCGACATAAAAAAAGAAATAACTGTAAGAAAGTTTGACCAAGCCACGCTTTCTTTTCTCTCGAAGCCCGCATTTCCCCTATGATTTTTCGCCTCGGTGAACCGATCCAGCTCTCAGGCATCTGTTCTAACGTTCGTCGCGTTTGGCCAAAGGCATGTCCGAACTCCCTTATCAGTCTCTGTTGCCAGGATCGGCTCGGGATTGTTTCGAGAAAGGTTGTATTTATGCACCGCAGGAATCTGCTCAAGGCCTCCATGGCCTTCGCCGCCTACACCGGGCTGTCGGCCTCCGGGCTCATGGCCGCACGCGCCTGGGCCGGCGATCAGACTGCCGACGGCCAAGCCCGTCCCTTCGATTTCAACGGATTGAAGGATCAGGCCCGACAGCTGGCCAAGAGCCGCTACGTCGACACCAAGCAGGTGCTGCCAGAAACCCTGGCCCTGATGTCGCCGCTGCAGTTCAACGCCATCCAGTACGACGCCAACCACTCCCTGTGGAATGACTTGGACGGGCGGCAACTGGACGCGCAGTTCTTCCACGTCGGCATGGGCTTCAAGCAGCCGGTGCGCATGTACAGCGTCGATCCGAAGACGCGTATGGCCCGTGAGGTGCACTTTCGCCCGGAACTGTTCAACTATGAGAAAACCACGGTCAACACCGCGCAACTGAAGGGTGACCTGGGCTTCGCCGGCTTTCGCGTCTTCAAGGCACCGGAGCTGGACCGGCACGACATCGTTTCGTTTCTGGGGGCCAGCTACTTCCGCGCCGTGGACGCCAGCGGCCAGTACGGGCTGTCGGCCCGCGGCCTGGCCATCGACACCTATGCGAAGAAGCGTGAGGAGTTCCCGGACTTCACCAAGTTCTGGTTCGAAACCCCGGAAAAGAACAGCACCCGGTTCGTGGTCTACGCCCTGCTCGACTCACCCAGCGCCACCGGTGCCTATCGGTTTGATATCGATTGCCAACCGACCCGGGTGGTGATGGAGATCGACGCGCACATCAATGCCCGAACCGCCATCGAGCAACTGGGGATCGCGCCGATGACCAGCATGTTCAGCTGTGGCACCGTCGAACGGCGCATGTGCGACACCATTCACCCGCAAATCCACGACTCCGACCGGCTGGCCATGTGGCGCGGCAACGGCGAGTGGGTGTGCCGTCCGCTGAACAACCCTGCCACCCTGCAATTCAACGCCTTCGCCGACAAGGACCCCAAAGGCTTCGGCCTGGTGCAGACCGACCACGACTTTGCCAGCTACCAGGACACCGTGGACTGGTACAGCAAGCGCCCAAGCCTGTGGGTCGAGCCGACGACGGCCTGGGGCGAAGGCTCGGTCGACTTGCTGGAGATTCCTACCACTGGCGAAACCCTGGACAACATTGTTGCGTTCTGGACACCGAAAAAACCGGTGGCCGCCGGTGACTCTCTGAACTATGGCTACAAACTCTACTGGAGCGCGCTGCCGCCGGTGAGCACGGACCTGGCCCGCGTCGACGCGACCCGCTCAGGCATGGGCGGCTTCATCGAAGGCTGGGCTCCGGGCGAGCATTACCCGACCGTCTGGGCCCGTCGCTTTGCCGTGGACTTCAGCGGCGGCGGCCTCGACCAACTGCCGCCAGGCACCGGCATCGAACCGGTGGTGACCTGCTCCCATGGTGAAGTGAAGGACTTCAACGTGCTGGTGATAGATGCAATCAAGGGCTACCGCATCACCTTCGACTGGTACCCGACCGACGACAGTGTGGAACCGGTGCAGATGCGTCTGTTCATTCGCACCAAGGACCGCACCTTGAGCGAGACCTGGTTATACCAGTACTTCCCGCCGGCGCCGGATAAGCGCAAGTATCCCTGAGCCTGGCAGCGTCAGGAATGACGCCTTCGCGAGCAAGCCCGCTCCCACAGTAGCTTTGTGTTGTTCACACAGCCCCTGTGGGAGCGAGCTTGCTCGCGAAGACGGCAGTACAAACATCCACGACTCCAGATAAGCAAAAAGCCCCGGCCAATGACGACCGGGGCTTTTTGTTTTACCAAGCACTCAATCGCGCAGATCCGACTCATGAATCGGCTGGTCCCGATGCGTAGCCCGCTGGTACTGCGCCGGCCACGTGGCCTTGCGGCCGCCCAGGTCATCATCGGCATGCAGGGCCCAGTACGGATCGCGCAACAATTCGCGGGCCAGGAAGATGATGTCGGCCTGGCAGGTGCGCAGGATGTGTTCGGCCTGGGCCGGTTCGGTGATCATGCCGACTGTACCGGTGGCGATTTCCGACTCCTTGCGCACCCGCTCGGCAAAGCGTGTCTGGTAACCCGGGCCGGTGGGAATTTCCGCATTGGCTGCGGTGCCGCCCGATGAGACATCGATCAAGTCCACCCCCAGGGCCCTGAATCGCCGCGCCAGTTCCACGGTTTCATCCGGGTTCCAACCGTCCTCGACCCAATCGGTGGCAGAGACACGAACGAATACCGGCAACTCTTCAGGCCATACGGCCCGGATCGCCTCAGTGACTTGCAGCACCAAGCGGATGCGGTTCTCGAACGAGCCGCCGTATTGATCACGTCGCTGATTGCTCAAGGGCGACAGGAATTGATGCAGCAGATAACCATGGGCCGCGTGGACCTCGACCACTTTGAAGCCGGCCGTGAGCGCGCGCTTGGCCGAATCCACGAAGGCCTGGATCACGCCGGCGATTTGCCCTTCATCCAATTGCACCGGCTGGGTGTGTTGCGGATCGAAGGCAATCGGTGACGGGCCGACTGGAACCCAGCCGCCATCCGCCGGTTTTACGCTGCCATGCTTGCCCAGCCAGGGTCGCCAGGTGCTGGCCTTGCGTCCGGCATGGGCCAGTTGTATGCCTGGCACGGCCCCTTGGGCGGTGATGAAACGGGTGATGCGTTGCAAGGGTTCGATCTGTTCATCATTCCACAGCCCCAAATCCTGGGCAGTGATACGACCTTCGGCGGTGACGGCGGTGGCTTCGGTGAACACCAGGCCGGCACCGCCCACGGCACGGCTGCCCAAATGCACCAGGTGCCAATCGTTGGCCAGGCCATCGGTGCTCGAATACTGGCACATTGGCGATACCGCGATGCGATTGGGCAGGGTCAATTGGCGAAGGGTATAGGGTTCCAGCAGCAGACTCATGGGGCACCTCTCGAATCAGTGGGCAGGCTCCAGGGTTCTGTTTGAAAAGTCGACGAGTGACAAAAGGTGCAACACCCGCCCCCGCGGGCAAAAAATTCGACAAGACGTCACAAGGGCTATCAAGCAGTGCTTAGAGCCTAGTCGACAACCTGCAAGGACGGAGGGTTCAGAACTTAAAAACCGACGGTGTGGCGCAATGCTCTCCACTCAAGGCGAACCCAAATCCCGTTCGACTCTGAACGGTGTAGCGGTGTAGCGGTGTAGGAGCTGTGTAGGAGCTGTGTAGGAGCTGTGTAGGAGCTGTCGAGTGCAACGAGGCTGCGATCTTTCCCCACCCACCAGAGTCTCAAGCGAAAGATCAAAAGATCAAAGACCAAAAGATCAAAAGATCAAAAGATCGCAGGCTTCGCCAGCTCCTACAGAACCCAGCGCCCGGGCGCCAGATAAGGGCTGTGCCTACCGCGGCTCGATATGGGCAATCATCAACTGCACCGTTTCCTGACCGCGGAACTCGTTGAGGTCGAGTTTGTAGGCCAGTTCCACCCAGCGCACCGTAGGGTTGGGCCAGATCTCGCGGTCGATGCCAAAGGCGATGCCATCGAGTTTCACCGAGCCGCATTCGCTCTTGAGGATGACCTTCAGGTGCCGTTCGCCCACCACGCGCTGTTCGACCAATTGGAACACGCCATGGAACATCGGCTCGGGAAAATGCTGGCCCCAAGGACCGGCGTGGCGCAGTGCCCGGGCCAGTTCCAGGTGGAACTCCTCCACCGCCAGGGTGCCGTCCGACAGCAGCCGGCCGGTCAGGTCTTCTTCGCGCAACTGCCGGCGCACCTCCGCATCGAACGCCTCGGCAAACAACGGAAAATTCGCCTCCGGCAGCGTCAGCCCCGCCGCCATGGCGTGACCGCCGTACTTGCTGATCAGGGTAGGATGCTGCGCCGCCACCACGCTCAGCGCATCGCGAATGTGAAAGCCCGGCACCGAGCGACCCGAGCCCTTGAGCAAGCCGTCCCCAGCATCGGCAAAGGCGATGGTCGGACGGAAATAGCGTTCTTTCATCCGCGAGGCGAGGATGCCGATGACCCCTTGGTGCCACTGCGGATCGAACAGGCACAAACCGAATGGCATCGACTCCACCGGCAGGTCCTTGAGTTGGGCCAGGGCTTCACGCTGCATGCCCTGCTCGATGGACTTGCGGTCCTGGTTCATGCCGTCCAGTTGCGCCGCCATCTCCCGTGCCAGGGCCGGGTCGTCGGTGAGCAGGCATTCGATGCCCAGGCTCATGTCATCCAGGCGCCCCGCCGCGTTCAGACGCGGCCCGAGGATAAAGCCGAGGTCGGTGGAGGTAATCCGTGAAGCATCGCGCTTGGCCACTTCCAGGATGGCCTTGATGCCGGGCCGGGCGCGTCCGGCGCGAATCCGCTCCAGGCCCTGGTGCACCAGGATCCGGTTATTCGCGTCCAGCGGCACCACGTCGGCCACGCTGCCCAAGGCCACCAGGTCGAGCAATTCACCGATGTTCGGCTGGGGTGTACTGGCATACCACCCCAAGCTGCGCAGACGCGCCCGCAGCGCCATCAGCACATAAAAAATGACGCCGACACCGGCCAGGGCCTTGCTCGGAAACTCGCAGCCCGGCTGGTTCGGATTGACGATGGCATCGGCCGCCGGCAGTTCGAGGCCGGGCAAGTGGTGGTCGGTGACCAGCACCTTGAGCCCCGCCGCTTTCGCCGCCGCCACACCTTCCACGCTCGAAATACCGTTATCCACGGTGATCAGCAACTGCGGTTCGCGAGCCAGGGCGACTTCGACGATTTCCGGGGTCAGCCCGTAGCCATATTCGAAGCGATTGGGCACCAGGTAATCGACATGGGCCGCACCGAGCAGGCGCAACCCCAGCATGCCCACGGTGCTGGCGGTCGCGCCATCGGCATCGAAGTCGCCCACGACCAGGATGCGCTGGCGTTGCTCCAGCGCCGTCACCAGCAGATCCACCGCGGCGTCGATCCCCTTGAGCTGCTGGAAGGGAATCAAGCGCGCCAGGCTCTTGTCCAGTTCAGCCTCGGACTGCACGCCACGCGCTGCGTAGAGGCGGGTCAACAGGGGCGGCAGGTCACCGAGAAATGGCAGGGTGGCGGGCAGTTGGCGGGGTTCTATACGCATGGGGGGACGAAAACTTCTCTTTAATGGTGAAAATCCGGGTGGCGAGGGAGCTTGCTCCCGCTTGGGTTGCACTGTAGGAGCTGCCGAAGGCTGCGATCTTTTGATCTTTTGATCTTTTGATCTTTTGATCTTTTGATCTTTTGATCTTTTGATCTTTTGATCTTTTGATCTTTTGATCTTTTGATCTTTCGCTTGAGACTCAAGCGTCAGGGGAAAGATCGCAGCCTCGTTGCACTCGACAGCTCCTACACAGCTCCTACAGGGCCCGGCGGGCTCAACCACGCTCGCCCAGCAACCATTGCAGCTGGACTTCATGCTGGCCACGGTCGTCGGTCACGAAAATCGTGCCCTCGCTGATCATCACGTCCCACTTGATCACCCGGGGCATGTCTTGGGCCAGGGTTTCGAGCACGTCCTGGGGCACGGCGGCGATGTTGACGTTTTTCAGGTTCTTGACCGCCGGGATCACCTTGTTTTCCCAGACCCGCAGGCTGCCGTAGGCCAGCAGGCTGGTGCGCTCGGTCCGGCGCGAGCACCAGGTCAGGCGATCGGCATCCGGCTGGCCGACTTCGATCCAGTGCAGCACACGGTCATCCAGGCTTTTTTCCCACAGTGCAGGCTCGTCGACGTCTGACAGACCACGACCAAACGCCAGCAGCTCGTTGTACCAGAACGCGTAGGCCAGCAGGCGCACGGTCATGCGCTCTTCGGTTTCCGAAGGGTGGCGGGCGATGGTCTGCTTCACATTCTCGTACACATTGCGGTCGAGGTCGGTGAGGTTCAGTTCAAACTTATAGGTCGTGGACGGCTGGGCCATGAACGGGCTTCTTGATACGAGGAAAGGCGGCAAGTCTAACCGATGACGCGGGCAATCCACGAATTGCCGACCATCAACCTGCGGCGACTGACCTTGGCCTATGATAAAACGCTCTATTCGTTCTGCCTTTGTCCTACAGGATCTGTCATGTCGCTTACTGCCAAACCCCTTGCCGGCGTCAAAGTCATCGAACTCGGCACCTTGATCGCCGGGCCCTTCGCCTCACGCATCTGCGGCGAATTCGGTGCCGAGGTCATCAAGGTCGAATCGCCCGACGGCGGTGACCCCCTGCGCAAGTGGCGCAAGCTGTACGAAGGCACCTCGCTGTGGTGGTTCGTCCAGGCACGCAACAAGAAGTCCCTGACCTTGAACCTCAAGCACCCTGAAGGACTGACGATCCTGAAAAAACTGATTGGCGAAGCCGATATCCTGATCGAGAATTTTCGCCCCGGCGTACTGGAAAAGCTCGGCCTGGGCTGGGATATCCTGCACGCACTGAACCCGAAACTGGTGATGGTGCGACTTTCGGGCTTCGGCCAGACCGGGCCGATGAAAGATCAGCCAGGGTTTGGCGCCGTGGGCGAGTCCATGGGCGGGCTGCGATACATCACCGGGTTCGAGGACCGTCCGCCGGTGCGCACCGGGATTTCCATCGGCGACTCCATCGCCGCCCTCTGGGGCGTGATTGGCGCATTGATGGCCCTGCGTCACCGCGAGATCAATGGCGGAACCGGGCAAGTGGTGGATGTGGCCTTGTACGAGGCGATTTTCGCCATGATGGAAAGCATGGTGCCGGAGTTCGACGTGTTCGGGTTCATCCGCGAGCGCACCGGCAACATCATGCCCGGCATCACCCCCTCGTCCATCCACACCAGCGCTGACGGCAAACACGTGCAGATTGGTGCCAACGGCGACGCGATCTTCAAGCGCTTCATGCAGATCATCGGCCGTGACGACTTGGCCAATGACCCGCAACTGGCCAGCAACGATGGCCGTGACAGCCGCCGCGACGAGCTGTACGGCGTCATCGATCGCTGGGTCAACTCGCTGCCGCTCGATAGCGTTATCGACCAATTGAACCAGGCCGGAGTGCCGGCCAGTCGGATCTTCAGCGCTGAGGATATGTTCAGCGATCCGCAATTCCTGGCCCGAGAAATGTTCCTGCAGGCCAAGCTGCCGGACGGCAAGGCGTTCAAGATGCCAGGGATCGTGCCGAAACTCTCCGACACCCCGGGCACATCCGAATGGGTCGGGCCGGCGCTGGGTGAACACAACGCACAAGTGCTCGGCGAGCTTGGCTACGATGCGCAGCAGATCGCCGAGCTGCGCGCCGACGGGGCCATTTGACGCGCCACAGGGGCAGTCACTGAAGATCAAACTGTGGGAGCGGGAGAACCAGGCCGGCTGTAAGGCCGCCTCGCGAGCAAGCTTTGCTCCCACAACGGCGCCAGCGCCTGACAGAACGCGCTAAAAACGTAAAAGCCAGGCAAAAAGAAACCCCGAGAAGTGGGGAGACAACTCGGGGTTAAACGTGACCCTTCAAGGTCCGTACAACAAGCGACAAGCACCGGAGCACAATGCTCGCTCTTGTTGGTAAAGAATCTGACTCACCAAAGTGTAGGAAGGTTCCCACAAAACCCCAGTCAATTCGCCGCGACCATGACCTTGTCGCGCGCCAGATTGCGCAGCGCCGCAATCACGCAGGGCTCCAGGCGGCCCTCGGCAATCAGCACATCGCGATGCAGACCATCGACCACATCCGTCAACTGACGCTTGTCGGTCAATTGGGCCCGATTGAACACTCGCTCGACCATGATGGCCCCGGAGGCATTCTTCAGCGTCACCAGGCATTCGCCCTTGGCGCCGGAGGGAGTCAGCGTGACTTGATACGGGCTCAAAGCCTCACCCAGCAATAGGCTGATACTTTCCATTCGCTCACCCTTCAATAGTCCGAAAACAACTGCATGTTCACAGTAAGTGACCGTGGGCAGCAGCAGAAAGTTCGTCAGCGCACCGAACCGGCACGCCTTCAACCTGTTCAACCGAGCATGCGCGCCCAATATGACAGGCAAACAACAGCCTGCTCTTGAAGCCTTTGGCGTGGTGACGGTCGGCGTCAGGCCATCAACCTGTCGCAACGCCCGGCATCGGTCCAGCCTCCCAGAATGCCGCGCAACTGCCCGTCGGCCCCATAGAAGGGCACCGACCAATGATAGATTTCCCGCAATCCGCTGCTGAACATCAATTGTCGGTCGACGAACCGAGACTGGCCGGTGCGCAATTGCTCCATCACCTCCCCATGGAGCAACTCGGCGGTGGCCGGCGGGAATGCCGCCGAATCCGTCAACCGCGTGCCCCGCAGCTTTTCGAAGCGGGTCGCAACCTGGTCTTCGAAGCTTTTGTTGCACATGATCAGGCGCCCTTCCAGGTCCCGGATGAAAATCGGGTCGGGAATGGCATCCATCAAGGCCCGTTGGAGCATCAGTTGGTCCTTGAGGATCGCCTCGGCCTTGAGGCGCTGGTCGATCTGTATCTGCAGGCGACGGTTCCACAGCAGGGACAGGAGGCCGAAACCCACGACCACGGTCACGCACCAGTACCCCCAGCGGGACACCCGCTCCCAGATCGATGGCGCCTGGAGGGGAGTGGTGCCGGCCATCCATTTGGAACGCAGCGCGCGCATGTCCTCGGCCGGGAAGGCTTCCAGGGCTTTATTCAAGATACTCAGCAGCACGCTCAGGTCTTGGCGTACCGCCAGGTAGTCGGGTTCCCACTTGCCCTCAAGGCCCCTGCCTACCTGCAATTGTCCCGCCGGATAAAGGTGCACCCCGGTTTCATTTTCGATGGTGGCATAGGCTTCCCGGCTCTCGACCAACGCCCGCGCCTCGCCATAGGTCTTGGTCGTGTGCAATTTGATGGCCGGGTAGTCGCGCCTGATCTCCGCCTCCAATGCATGCCGCGCCGGCAACGCCAGGACCTTGCCTTCCAACTGTTCCAGCGAATGGAGGATCGACTCTCCATCACGGCCAACAAATACCCAGCCCGAGCCACCAAATGCATGGCTGAAACTCAGGAAATCCTTACGTTCGTCATTCATCGCCAAGAGGGTTGTCATGTCAGCTTCGCTGTTCTCCAGCATCGTCAGCATCTCGCCGGGGGAGAACGATTCGCGATGCACGAACTCAAGGCCCGTCATTTGCGCAATGCGCTGGAGAATGTCGTGGTTCAGGCCGTTCCACTGCCCCAATTCATTCTTGAACAGGTACAACGGAAACTGCATCGTGGCCACGATGACTCGGGGGTTCTCCTTGATCCACTTCAGTTCCTGCGCATCCAGCACCACCCGTACGCCAGGATTGAACGGCGGCGTTTCGAAAGCCGCCAACTGCGCCGCACTGCCCCCCTGCGCCCAGTACATCAGGGCCAGCCCCATGACCCAGCCCAGGGCTGGCTTGCCTTTGATAAAAAACGACATCTGCATTTCCTTCGAGATGACTCGCCCGTCCCTCCAAGGGCGAAAACCCGACCAGTTTGGCATGCAGAAACAAGAAAGCCCGTCAGGAGACGGGCTTCAAAATGTGACAGGTCTACGCGGTCAGAGCGGCTTGCCGCGGTTGCCATGCTGACTGACAAAGGCCTGCACGGCTTTCAAGTCGTTGGGCAACACGGTGCAACGCTCATCTCGCTCAAACAAATCAGAAAGATGCGCAGGCAGTTCGAGCGCTTTTCCTACACCGGCTTTCTCCACGGCTTCCGGGAACTTGACCGGGTGTGCCGTGCCCAGGATCACCATCGGGATATCCAGGCTGCGACGGCACTCGCGAGCGGCCCTGACGCCGATGGCCGTGTGCGGATCGAGCAACTCACCGCTCTGCTCGAACACCTCGGCGATGGTTTCGCAAGTCTGCTCATCGTCCACGGCCAGTGAGTCGAACAACTTGCGGGCTTCGGTCCAGCGCTCAGGCTCGACGCTGAAACCGCCACCCTGGCGGAAGCTGTCCATCAGCCCGGCAATCGCCGCACCGTTGCGACCATGCAGGTCGAACAGCAGGCGTTCGAAGTTCGACGACACCATGATGTCCATCGAAGGCGACAGCGTGGCGTGCAGGGTTTCCTTGACGTACTGGTTGCCGCTCATGAAGCGGTGCAGGATGTCGTTGCGGTTGGTGGCGACGATCAATTGATTGATCGGCAGGCCCATGTTGCGCGCCAGGTAGCCGGCGAAGATATCGCCGAAGTTGCCGGTCGGCACCGAGAACGACACCGAGCGGGCCGGGCCGCCCAATTGCAGGGCCGCGTGGAAGTAATAAACGATCTGGGCCATGATCCGCGCCCAGTTGATCGAGTTCACCGCCACCAGCCGCGTGCCCTTGAGGAAGCTCTGGTCGGCGAAACTGGCCTTGACCATCTCCTGGCAGTCATCGAAGTTGCCTTCGATGGCGATGTTGTGGATGTTATCGCCGAAAATCGTCGTCATCTGCCGACGCTGCACTTCCGAAACCCGGTTGTGCGGGTGCAGGATGAAAATGTCGACGTTCTCGCAGTGCTTGCAGCCTTCGATGGCCGCCGAACCGGTGTCGCCAGAGGTAGCACCGACGATCACCACGCGCTCGCCACGCTTTTGCAGCACGTAGTCCAGCAGGCGACCGAGCAATTGCAGGGCGAAGTCCTTGAACGCCAGGGTGGGGCCGTGGAACAGCTCCATGACCCATTCGTTACCGTTGAGCTGACGCAGCGGTGCGATGGCGTTGTGAGAAAAGACGCCATAGGTCTCTTCCAGGATTTTCTTGAAATCGGCGTCCGGGATGCTGCCGGTGACGAACGGGCGCATGACCCGGAACGCCAGCTCGTGATACGGCAGGCCGGCCCAGGAAGCGATTTCTTCCTGGGTGAAGCGCGGCAGGTTTTCCGGCACATAGAGACCGCCGTCCGTGGCCAGGCCGGCCAGGAGGACATCTTCGAAATTCAGGGCCGGTGCCTGGCCGCGGGTACTGATATAGCGCATGGGGCAAACCTTCGGTTTGGGCTTCAAGCGTTGAAGCTGCAAGCGACACATTCAAAGGCCAGTTTGCCTTCGTTCGCAGCCTGCAACTTACCGCTTGCCGCTAAATTAATTCAAATGTTCGACGCGGATACGGACCACCGGGCCAACGACACCCTGGAGCGCTTCCAACGCCGCAATCGCGTCGTTGATGCGCTGCTCGACCACACGATGGGTCAGCAGGATCATCGGCACCAGGCCGTCGTGTTCCTCGACTTCCTTCTGCATGATCGACTCGATGTTGATGCCGCGTTCCGAGAGGATACTCGCCACTTGGGCCAGCACACCCGGATGGTCCTTGGCCTGGATGCGTAGGTAGTAGGCGCTTTCGCAGGCCTCGATCGGAAGAATCGGGTGAGCCGACAGCGAGTCTGGCTGGAAGGCCAGGTGCGGCACACGGTTTTCCGGGTCCGAGGTCATGGCACGAACCACGTCCACCAGGTCGGCAATTACCGAAGAGGCCGTCGGTTCCATGCCCGCACCGGCGCCGTAGAACAGCGTCGAGCCGGAGGCGTCGCCGTTGACCATCACCGCGTTCATCACGCCGTTGACGTTGGCGATCAGGCGGTCGGCCGGGATCAAGGTCGGGTGCACGCGCAGCTCGATGCCGTTGGCAGTGCTACGCGCCACGCCCAGGTGCTTGATGCGATAGCCCAAGGCTTCGGCGTAGTTCACATCAGCGGTGGTCAGCTTGGTGATGCCTTCGGTGTAGGCCTTGTCGAACTGCAACGGAATGCCGAATGCAATGGAGGCCAGGATCGTCAGCTTGTGCGCTGCGTCGATGCCTTCCACGTCGAACGTCGGATCAGCCTCTGCGTAACCCAGGGCCTGGGCTTCGGCGAGCACGTCTTCGAAGGTGCGACCCTTCTCGCGCATCTCGGTGAGGATGAAGTTGCCGGTGCCGTTGATGATCCCCGCGACCCAGTTGATGCGGTTGGCCGACAGGCCCTCGCGGATCGCCTTGATCACCGGGATACCACCGGCCACGGCGGCTTCGAACGCCACGATCACGCCCTTCTCGCGGGCCTTGGCGAAAATCTCATTACCGTGAACAGCGATAAGCGCCTTGTTCGCGGTGACCACATGCTTGCCATTCTCGATGGCCTTGAGTACCAGCTCACGGGCAACGGTGTAGCCGCCGACCAGCTCTATGACGATGTCGATCTCAGGGTTCGTGGCCACTTCGAAGACATCGTTGGTAATCGCAATACCGGTCGTCTGGAACTGAGGCTTTGGCGTGCGCGTGGCAATTTGTGCCACTTCGATCCCACGCCCGGCACGACGAGCAATTTCCTCGGCGTTGCGCTGAAGTACGTTGAAGGTGCCGCCACCGACGGTACCTAACCCACAGATGCCTACTTTGACCGGATTCACTCTTGACTCCCCATGAAACGGCCGACGCAAGGTCGGCCGTGAAATACAGCCGCGCAGCAACGCGACTTTGTGTTTAACGGCCCGACGAAGGTTTTCGCCGAGCCGTGATCTTCAGAAGCGGATCGCCCGTGATCATTTCGCGCCCAGGGCCAGTTTGGCGACTTGTGGCGCCGGCTGGTAGCCCGGAATCACCTGGCCGTCAGCCAAAACGATGGCCGGCGTGCCGTTCACACCAATGGACTGGCCAAGGGCGAACTGCTTGGAAACCGGGTTCTCGCACTTGGCGGCCTTGATTTCCTTGCCATCGACCATCTTGTCCATGGCCGCTTTCTTGTCCTTGGAGCACCAGACCGCCTGCAACTGCTCGTCGCCCGGCGAGCCAAGGCCCTGGCGCGGGAACGCAACATAGCGCACTTCGATGCCGCGCTTGTTCAGCTCCGGCACTTCGGCGTGCAGCTTGTGGCAGTACGGGCAGGTGGTGTCGGTGAACACGGTGATGTGGGACTTGGTTTCGCCAATCGCCGGATAAACCACGGTTTCAGCGACTGGAATACCGTTGATCAACTTGGAAATGCCCTGGCGCTCGGTCAGCTCGGTGAGATTGACCGGCTTGCCGCCCTTGAGCTCGAACAGGTTGCCCTGGACGATGTACTGACCGTCGGCGCTGGCGTAAAGCACGCGGCTGCCCTTGAGCTTGACCTCATACAGGCCGGCCATGGGACTGGCCGAGATGGTTTCGATCGGCACTTCGAGCTGAAGGTTTTCCAGACTCTTGCGGATAGCCTTGTCAGCCGCGTCGTCGGCGATGGCAAAGGTACTGGCCAGCGCGATGGCGGCGGCGGTGAACATCTGGATCAAACGCATGGGGACTCCTGAGGCGAACAAATGAGACGGGAAACGCCGACCCGCAGATTCGGGTTCCAACCGCCCACTGTGCAAACCGGCAAAGCCTACCACATAAGGCCCGCGTGACCGAATGCCGCTGACGCAAGACGTTGATGGAGGCTTTCCTGTGGTTAGCGGGCTTGTGGGAGCAAGGCTTGCCCGCGATGGCCGCGCCGCGGTGTAACAACTGAACCGCGTTATCGTTCATCGCGGGCAAGCCTTGCTCCCACAAGCTTGCTCCCACAAGGGGCTTAATTCAGCCACGAGGATGGTGTTTGGCATGCAGGTCCTGCAACCGCGCCCGGGCGACGTGGGTGTAGATCTGGGTGGTGGACAGGTCGCTGTGGCCGAGCAGCATCTGCACCACCCGCAAGTCGGCGCCGTGGTTGAGCAGGTGTGTGGCGAAGGCATGGCGCAAAGTATGGGGCGAGAGGGATTTGTTGATCCCGGCCACCTTGGCCTGGTGCTTGATGCGGTGCCAGAAGGTCTGGCGGGTCATCTGCTCGCCGCGCAGGCTGGGGAACAGCACGTCGCTGGGGCGCCCGCCCAGCAGTTCATGGCGGGCATCGCGCATGTAGCGCTCGACCCAGACGATAGCCTCTTCGCCCATCGGCACCAGGCGCTCCTTGCTGCCTTTACCCATCACCCGCAGCACGCCCTGGCGCAAGTTGACCTGCTCCAGCGTCAAGCTGATCAACTCGGTGACACGCAGGCCGCAGGCGTACAAGACCTCCAGCATCGCCCGGTCGCGCTGGCCGATGGCTTCGCTGAGGTCGGGTGCCGCCAGCAGCGCCTCCACATCGGCTTCCGAGAGGGACTTGGGCAATGGCCGCCCCAATTGCGGCATTTCCACGCGCAAGGTCGGGTCCACCGCAATCAGCTTTTCCCGGAGCAAATAGCGATAGAACCCACGCAAGCCAGAGAGAAACCGCGCGGTCGAGCGCGGTTTGTAGTTCTGCTCCAGGCGCCACGCCAAGTGATCGAGGATCAATTCCCGGCCGGCGTTGATCAGTTCCAGGTGGTTTTCCTGCAACCAACCGTTGAACAGCGCCAGGTCACTGCGATAGGCGTCGCGGGTGTTATCGGACAGGCCCTTCTCCAGCCACAGGGCATCGAGAAACTGGTCTATCAGCGGATGATCGATGGCTGGCATAAGAACTCTTGAAGGATGCGGGCACACACGGCATCGAAATGGCAAATGAAGCTATGCAGGGTGCTCAAAGCGCAAATCGCAGGATCGAGTAGGAGGCGGCCTTACAGCCGCCGTCCTCTCACACCACCGTACGTACGGTTCCGTATACGGCGGTTCAGGTTACACGGCTAAGCCGGTTTATCGTATCCAGTATCGAGAGCAATCCGAGCTGATTCCACAGTTTCTTCGGTAGCGCCTGATTCATATGTGACGCTCCCGAGTTCCACCATGGGCCTCGCCCGTTGAATGCTGATGTACAGGCTCGCGCTTCGCTAAGGCCTAGGCGTATCAGGTTGCGCGCCCTCGTCGAGGGCTGCTTCCATTGGCGCCAGATGACACATCGAAGCTTACGTCGTACCCAACCGTCCAGTTCCTCAAGGGCTCGCTTGTTCTGACTGCGCTTGAAGTAGCCCGCCCAGCCAAGCAGCACGGGGTTTATCCGGTCAATGACATCCGCCATCTTGTGACCACGTGCCCCACGCAACAGCGCTCTGAGCCGGTCGCGCAAGCGCCCTAGGCTCAGCGTCGCCACTTTCAGCTTCGGCTGTTTATGCCAACTCATCCCATAACCCAGGTAGTCACAGACCCAGGGCCGCGCCACACGGCTCTTTTCCCGATTCAGCGCTAGTTTCAGTCGCCGGCTCAGGAAGCGCTCAACCCCGGCCAACACCCGTTCGCCAGCACGACGACTGCGCACATAAATGTTCGCATCATCGGCATAACGCACGAAGCGATGGCCCCGCCGTTCCAATTCGCGGTCGAGTTCGTTGAGCAGGATGTTCGACAGCAGCGGCGAGAGCGGGCCGCCTTGCGGCGCCCCCTCCTGCCGGCGGCTGACGACCCCACCCGACATGACTCCAGCTTCGAGGTAACGACGGATCAGCCTGAGCACCCGCTTGTCTTCGACTTGACGCTCGACGTAGGCCATCAAGACATCGTGGTTGACCCGATCAAAGAACTTCTCCAGATCGAGCTCCACGCACCAGCGGTGGCCCGCCGCCACATGGGTGCGGGCTGTTTCGATGGCTTGATGAGCGCTTCTGCCCGGGCGAAAGCCGTAGCTGTAGTCCGAGAACAGAGGGTCGAAAATCGGCGTGAGCTGTTGCAGCAAGGCCTGTTGGATCAGACGATCCACGACGTTGGGAATGCCCAACTGCCGTGTTCCACCTTTGGGTTTGGGGATTTCGACGGCGCGCACACCTTGCGGGTGATACTCGCCGGCCAGCAGCCGAGCCTTGAGGATCGGCCAATACTGATTCGTGTAGTCCGCCAATTGCTCCACCGTCATGCCATCGGCACCCGGTGCGCCCTTGTTGCTGACCACGCGTTGGTACGCACGCCGCAGGTTGGCGGGCGCAAGCACCCGCTCCATCAGCGTGTCCGGCTCCGCGTTCGTCCACGTCACAGACGCCGCCGATGTTTGTGCCCTGCCAGTCGTCACCCTCGGATACCGTCCGGAGCTTGGGGTAGCAGTCTTCTCTTAGAGAATATTCCACACTTCAACATTCGACGAGACTCTGACGCCTACTGGCGGCATAACCTGTTCGGCCCTTCATCGCCCCGGTTTCGGCGATTACTACGGCTTCAGCTGACTTCTGCACGCTCATCCCGTCGCCTCTCGACGCTCGGTAGCACAGTGGCAAGCCTGCAGATCTCCCAGGGTAATTCGCGCGACCTTCCTGCTTATGCCTGTCGGATCTACGTCACAGCGTTCCGTGCAAGTATTGGGCTTTGAAGATGTTGGCCTTCTTACCCCCGCTGCGCCGCCTCTATCCGCTTCCTGTTCGTCAGGCCAGCATTTTTGCCTCGGGCTTCCTTCAGATTCGCAGTCACCCGCGACACCCTTGCCTCTGGCTAACACTTCCCCTTGCCGGGTGTGTAGAGGACTTGCACCTCCAAGTCACCAGCGTGGCCACCACAGCCAAGCTGGTTGCGCTTACGCGCAACGCGCCATGCCTGGCGCACCAACAAAAAAGCAGCCCGCAGGCTGCTTTTTTTGCATCGGAAGCTGGACTTAAGCCAGTTTTTCCTTGATGCGAGCTGCTTTACCCGACAGGTCACGCAGGTAGTACAGCTTGGCTTTACGCACGTCACCGCGACGCTTGACAGCCATGCTGTCGATTTGCGGGCTGTAGGTCTGGAAAGTACGCTCTACGCCGACACCGTTGGAGATTTTACGAACGGTGAATGCACTGTTCACGCCACGGTTACGCTTGGCGATAACGACGCCTTCGAACGCTTGCAGACGGGAACGGTCGCCTTCCTTCACTTTCACCTGAACGACAATGGTGTCGCCTGGGGCAAAGGTAGGGATTTCTTTGGTCATCTGCTCTGCTTCGAGTGCAAGGATGATTTTGTTAGTCATGCTGTGCTCCTAAGGCGAGTCGTCGGACTCACCATCGATACGTTGTTAACTATCGTCCCGCTCGCGGATGTATTCCTCGAGCAGCTTCTTCTCTTCTCCAGAAAGCGAGCGGCTTTCCAGAAGATCGGCGCGTCGTTCATAGGTCCGACCAAGGGACTGCTGTAAACGCCAACGCCGGATGTGCGCGTGGTTGCCACTTAGCAACACGTCGGGAACACGCTGATCCGCATACACCTCCGGTCGGGTGTAGTGCGGGCAATCCAGCAGACCATCCGTAAAGGAATCTTCCTCAGCGGAATCTGCATGCCCTAAAGCTCCAGGCAGCAGTCGTGTAACCGCATCGATCAGGACCATCGCCGGCAGCTCGCCGCCAGACAGTACATAGTCGCCAATCGACCACTCTTCATCGACATGAGCTTCAATGAAACGCTCGTCAATGCCTTCATAACGGCCGGCAATCAGGATCAATGCATCCGAATTCGCCAGCTCGCGTACCGCCGACTGAGTCAGCTGGCGGCCTTGGGGCGACAGGTAGATCACCTTCGCACCCTCCCCGGCTGCCGTCCTGGCCTGAACCAGCGCATCTTCCAGGGGCTTGATCTTCATCACCATGCCCGGACCACCACCAAACGGGCGATCGTCCACAGTGTGATGTCGATCCGTGGTGTAGTCCCGCGGATTCCAACAGGTGAGCTGCAACAGCTCCTGTTTCACCGCGCGGCTGGTTATGCCGTACTCGCTGATGGCGGAAAACATCTCGGGAAACAATGTGATGACTTCAACGCGCAAGTTAGCCACGTTTAGAAATCCGCATCCCATTCCACCTTCATCTCGCCTGCCGCAAGGTCGACGGCCAACACGCATTGCTCGGTATAGGGCAACAGGCGTTCGCGATCATCCAGGCTGCCGACGCAAGGCTTGACCACCATGACATCGTTCGAACCGGTCTCGAGCAGGTGATCGATTTTCCCGAGCAATTGCCCGAGGTGGTCGATGACCTTCAGACCCACCAGCTGGTACCAGTAGTACTCGCCGTCGGTCAGTTCAGGGAACAGGTTGCGCGGCACGCAGATCTCATAACCGGCCAGAAGACGCGCTTCTTCACGATCATCGAGACCCTTGAGCTTTGCGACCAGGAACTTGTCGTTCCCACGTCCGCTGACCAGCTCCACCTGTTTCACGCTACCTTCGCGCTTGAGCGTCCAGGTTTTGTAGTCCAACAGGTTCTTGATCGGATCAGTAAAGGAATACACCTTCACTTCGCCGCGAACGCCATGTACAGAATAGATCTTGCCGACAACGATCAAATCATCAGCATCTTTTGGCGTCGCGTTCATATTGCTCAGGCCGCAGCCTTAGCCGATTCCTTCAACAACTGAGCAACGCGCTCAGAAGGTTGTGCACCAACGCTCAGCCAGTAGGCTACGCGCTCTTGGTTCACGGACAGACGAACTTCCTGACCACGGGCAACAGGGTTGAAGAAACCAACCTGCTCCTTGTGGGAACCGTCACGCGGGTTGCGGCTGTCGGTTACGGTCAGGTGGTAAAACGGGCGCTTTTTGGAGCCGCCAAGGGCAAGACGGATTGTTAGCATGTGAACATCGTTCCTGTAGTCGGTGCTGCAAATCTAAATGCACAGCGGGCATAGGTGCCCGAAAGGCCGCATATTCTAAGGAATATCCGGACTTTTGCAAATGTCTTTTTCCGGCGCCTGGCGCCATGCGATCAAGATTTGCCATAGAGCCGTCATGAAAAACGGCAAGTCAGCTCCCGCGTAGCGCGGGTTTGCTGGAGATCCCCGCATCCGTGCGGGGCAACGCCGACATGACAGCCGGCGCAGATTCTTTACATTTTCGGCATGCCGCCGCCGGGCAACATACCGCCCATGCCGCGCATCATCTTGGCCATCCCGCCCTTGGCGGAGAATTTCTTCATCATCTTCTGCATCTGCTTGTGCTGCTTGATCAAGCGACCGATGTCCTGCACCTGGGTGCCGGAACCCATGGCGATGCGGCGTTTGCGCGAACCGCTGATCAGCTCAGGGTCGCGGCGCTCGGCCGGAGTCATGGAGTTGATGATGGCTTCCATCTGCTTGAATTGCTTTTCAGCCGCGCCCTGGGCATTGCCCATCTGCGCCAGGTTCACACCACCGATGTTCGGCAGCTTGTCCATGAGGCCGCCCAGGCCGCCCATGTTTTTCATCTGTTGCAGCTGGTCGCGGAAGTCTTCGAGGTCGAAGCCCTTGCCCTTCTTCAGCTTCTTGGCCAGTTTGTCGGCCTTGTCCTTGTCGAGGGTCTGTTCGGCCTGCTCGATCAGGCTGAGCACGTCGCCCATGCCGAGGATGCGCGAAGCGATACGCTCGGGGTGGAACGGCTCGAGCGCTTCGCTCTTCTCGCCCATACCGATGAACTTGATCGGTTTGCCGGTGATGGCGCGTACCGACAGCGCGGCACCGCCACGGGCGTCACCGTCGACCTTGGTCAGGATCACGCCGGTCAGCGGCAGTGCATCACCGAACGCCTTGGCGGTGTTGGCCGCGTCCTGGCCGGTCATGGCATCGACCACGAACAGGGTTTCCACCGGGTTGATCGCGGCATGCAGCGCCTTGATCTCGCCCATCATCTCTTCATCGATGTGCAGGCGACCGGCGGTATCGACGATGACCACGTCGATGAATTTCAGTTTTGCTTCTTTAATAGCCGCTTGGGCGATGTCCACCGGCTTCTGGCTCAGGTCGGACGGGAAGAACGTCACGCCGATGTCGTTGGCCAGGGTTTCCAGTTGCTTGATAGCCGCCGGACGGTAGATGTCCGCCGAGACCACCATCACCGACTTTTTCTTGCGCTCTTTAAGGAAGCGCGCCAGCTTGCCGGCCGTCGTGGTCTTGCCCGCGCCTTGCAGACCAGCCATCAGCACCACAGCTGGCGGTACGGCGCTCAGGTTCAGGTCTTCGTTGGCGGCGCCCATCAGGCTTTCGAGTTCAGCCTGGACGATCTTCACGAACGCCTGGCCCGGTGTCAGGCTGCGCGACACCTCGGTGCCGACGGCACGTTCCTTGACCGAATTGACGAAGTCCTTGACCACCGGCAGGGCGACGTCGGCTTCGAGCAACGCCATGCGCACTTCGCGCAGGGTGTCTTTGATGTTGTCCTCGGTCAGTTTCGCCTTGCCGGTGACATGGCGCAGCGTCTGCGAGAGACGGTCGGTTAGGTTTTCAAACATGCGCGATCCTTTCAGGCCCAGATGAGACCGGGATAATGGCGGCCCAGACCGTGAAAAATGTGCTCGGCGAGCCTGCGGCGTGGGCAGGTCGCGGATTATAGCGAAGAAGCGGGCAACGTACACCTTGCTGTCAGTTGCTGTGGTCTTTCGTGCGGAGGGGGTTCTATGCCAAACTCAGCGCCTTTCGGGCTTGCCTAACAGGATTTATGCTCCCCTTGTCACCCAGCTTGCTTGCCACGCTCGCCGCCGCTTGCCTTTATGCCGCTGCGACCCTCTATCAAGGCACCCGCCTGGCCAACGGCGCCAAGGCGAACAAACGCCTGCTGGTCACGCTTGGCGTGCTGGCGGTGCTCGGCCACGCGGCCAGCCTTTATACCCACCTGATGACGCCGATCGGCCTGGGCCTGGATTTTTTCAACGCCGCCAGCCTGATCGCCGTCGCCGTGATCGCCCTGACGCTGCTGGCCTGCTCGCGCATCCCGGTGGAAAACCTGCTGGTGCTGCTGTTCCCGCTGGGGCTGGCCACGGTGCTGCTGGCGCAGTTCGCGCCGTCGGGCACGGTGCAGATCATCGACGAAGAGCCGGGCATCCTTGCCCACATCCTGCTGTCGGTCCTCGCCTATGGCCTGTTCACCATCGCGGTGTTCCAGGCCTTGCTGCTACTGGTGCAGGACCACCAGCTCAAGCACAAGCACCCGTCCGGGCTGATCCGCAACTTCCCGCCACTGCAAACCATGGAGAGCCTGTTGTTCGGCTTCCTCTGGGCTGGCTGGAGCCTGCTGTCGCTGTCGCTGATCTCCGGCTGGTTGTTCGTCGAGAACCTGTTCGCCCAGCACCTGGTGCACAAGACCCTGCTGGCCTGCCTGGCGTGGATCGTCTTCAGCGTGCTGCTGTGGGGGCGCAACCGCCTCGGCTGGCGCGGCCACAAGGCGATTCGCTGGACCCTGGCCGGTTTCTGCCTGCTGATGCTCGCGTACTTCGGCAGCAAGCTGGTCCGCGAATACATCCTGCATGTGTGACGGAAGGCCCTGATGGATACGTTGCCCGTGGCGCCGCTGTTTGCCGTGCTGGTGGTGCTGATCCTCTGGTCGGCCCTGTTCACCGCCATCGAAGCCGCCCAGCAGCATTTGCTGGCCCAGCGCACAGCCTCGCGCGCCAGTGACAAACCGCTGGCAACGCTGACATTCCCGCTGGCCAGCCTGATCCTGTGCAATACCCTCTGTCGCACCCTGGCCGTGGTCATCGGCACCTTGCTGGCGATTTTTACCTGGCTGGAAAACGGCCCTTGGGTGGCCTGGCTCGGCACCAGCGCCGCCCTGCTGGTGTTCGCCGACTACCTGCCGCGCACCTTGGCCACCCGCCAGCCCGACGCGGTGCTGGCGCTGGGCAACGCCTTGCTTGGCATACCGTTGAAGATCCTCTATCCGCTTGCCTGGCTGTTGAATGGCACCAGCCAGTTCTTGCTGCGTCCATTCGCGCGCAAGGCCAGCATGGTGCAACAGAGCGACGACGAAATGCCCGCGCCACCGCGCAGCGAGCATGAACCTGAGCACAGCAGCGGCCGATTGCACCCGGTTTCCGGCATCCACGCCCTGGACAACATCACCGTCAACGATATCCTCGTGCCCCGCAGCGAGGTCGACGGGATCAATCTCGACGACCCCATCGGCGAAATCATCGAACAACTGCGCCTGAACCGTCGCACCCGCCTGCCGGTGTTCCACAGCGACATCAACCAGGTCGAAGCGGTGCTCAACACGCGCCAGATCCGTCATTTGCTGGCGGATGCGAGCCTGACCCAGGAAGCGCTGCTGGCCGCCTCCCACGAGCCTTACTTCGTCCCCGAAAGCACGCCACTGCAACTGCAACTGCTGAATTTCCACAAGCAGCAGCGGCGCCTGGGCATGGTGGTGGACGAATACGGCGAAGTGCTGGGCATCGTCACCCTGGAAGACATCCTCGAAGAAATCGTCGGCGAATTCGAAAGCGAGCACAGCCTCGACAACCCCCACGTCCATCCCCAACCTGATGGTCGCCTGATGATCGATGGCGCCGCGTCGATCCGCGAGTTGAACAGGACCCTGGGCTGGCATCTGCCTTGCGACGGTCCCAAGACCCTCAACGGGCTGGTGACCGAAGCCCTGGAAACCATCCCCGAAAGCCCGGTGTGCCTGAAGATTGGCCGTTACCGACTGGAAATCATCGAAACCGTGGACAACCGTGTCAGCCAGGTGCTGGCGTGGCATAACAGTTCGGTGCCTGCCGTTTCCTGACATCCCCTGGAAAGGGAGCTTGGCTCTCGCTGAACGGCGCTGCAGGAGCTGCCGAAGGCTGCGATCTTTTGATTTTGATCTTTCACTTGTGACTCAATTGTCTGGAACAAGATCGCAGCCTCGTTGCACTCGACAGCTCCTACACAGCTCCTACACGGCTCCTGCAGCGCCGTTCAGCGGGGATAAATCCCCTCGCCACAAAAGCTCATCACACGCTCCGATATTGTGTGCAAGCTACCTTGTTGAATCGTTAGCCTCCTTCCTATACTCAACCCGCTTACCCAGCCCCGCCCGAACCCGGTGCTTACCCGCACCCAGCCGGTTCCGGCCCGACCATCGGCAAAATCCGCATCAGCCCTGCGACTGTTCCTACCCGAAACAGCGAAAGGATACCCGCCCACATCCCTGGGTGTTCGACCATAATAATTCGCTCCAACGGAGCCCATGACTGTCAGGGATAACTGCATGACGACCGCTACCTGCAACGAGGCTGTGCCGACCCGGCCGACAAACTCGACCACCCGCGTGGCCACCGCGAGTTTCATCGGCACCGCCATCGAGTTCTACGACTTCTACGTCTACGCCACGGCTGCGGCCCTGGTGATCGGGCCGGTGTTCTTCCCGCAAACCTCAGGCACGGCACAGATGCTGTCGTCCTTCCTGACGTTCGGCATCGCCTTCCTTGCCCGTCCGCTGGGCTCTGCGCTGTTCGGCCATTTCGGCGACCGGATCGGGCGCAAGTCGACGCTGGTGGCGTCCCTGCTGCTGATGGGCGTGTGCACCACCCTCATCGGCGTGCTGCCCGGCTACGCCAGCATCGGCGCCTGGGCGCCGATCCTGCTGTGCGTGCTGCGCTTCGGCCAGGGCCTGGGGTTGGGCGGTGAATGGGGCGGCGCGGCGCTGCTTGCCACCGAGAACGCGCCTAAAGGCAAACGTGCCTGGTTCGGCATGTTCCCCCAACTGGGGCCCTCTATCGGCTTCCTGGCAGCCAACGGGCTGTTCCTGACCCTGGCCATGAGCCTGGACGATGAGCAATTTCGCGCCTGGGGCTGGCGGATTCCGTTCCTGCTCAGCGCCGTGCTGGTGATCGTTGGTCTCTATGTTCGGCTCAAGCTCCATGAAACCCCGGTGTTCGCCAATGCCATGGCCCGCCAGGAGCGGGTGAAGGTGCCGTTGGTCGAGCTGTTCAGCCAGTACTGGGCGCCAACCTTGCTGGGCGCCGCGGCGATGGTGGTGTGTTACGCGCTGTTCTATATCTCGACGGTGTTCTCCCTGAGCTACGGCGTGTCCACCCTGGGCTACAGCCGCGAGACCTTCCTGGGCCTGCTGTGCGTTGCCGTGCTGTTCATGGCCGCCGCTACGCCCCTGTCGGCCTGGGCCAGCGACCGCTACGGCCGCAAGCCGGTGCTGATCGTCGGCGGTGTGCTGGCAATTGCCTCGGGTTTCCTCATGGAACCGCTGCTGACCCACGGCTCGACCGGCGGCGTGGCGCTGTTCCTGTGCATCGAGCTGTTCCTGATGGGGGTGACCTTCGCTCCCATGGGTGCCTTGCTGCCGGAACTGTTCCCGACCCACGTGCGCTATACCGGCGCCTCGGCGGCTTACAACCTGGGCGGCATCGTCGGCGCCTCGGCCGCGCCGTTCTTCGCCCAGAAATTGGTGGCGATGGGTGGTTTGAGTTATGTCGGGGGCTATGTGTCAGCGGCCGCGCTGCTCAGCGTGATCGCCGTACTGTGCCTGAAAGAAACGCGTCATAACGACTTGAACCGGGTTGCCTGACGCGCCTCCCGTAGGAGCTGCCGGAGGCTGCGATCTTTTGATCTTTCACTTGAGACTCAAGCGTCAGGGGTAAGATCGCAGCCTCGCTTCGCTCGGCAGCTCCTACAGGGGCAAAACCGGCCAATGAAATAGCCGCTAACAATCACCCGCCATTGAAACCGCCCCCCACCTGCCCCATCTAAGACCCATACCCCATTGCGCAGGTGCCCCATGAGCGACCAGCACTCTACTGAAGCCACGAACGATTACGCCGACTCCGAACACATCGAACACACCTCCTCCGGCACCGGCCTGGCCCTGCCTGGCCAGAATTTGCCAGACAAGGTCTACATCATCCCGATCCACAATCGTCCCTTCTTCCCGGCCCAAGTGTTGCCGGTCATCGTCAATGAAGAACCGTGGGCCGAGACCCTGGAGTTAGTGGCCAAGTCCGACCATCACTCCCTGGCGCTGTTCTTCATGGACTCGCCCCAGGAAGACCCGCGCCATTTCGACACCTCGAAGCTGCCGCTGTACGGCACGCTGGTGAAGGTGCACCACGCCAGCCGGGAAGGCGGCAAACTGCAATTTGTCGCCCAGGGCCTGACCCGTGTGCGTATCCGCACCTGGCTCAAGCACCATCGCCCACCGTACCTGGTGGAAGTCGAATACCCGCACCAGCCGAGCGAACCGACCGACGAGGTCAAGGCCTACGGCATGGCGCTGATCAATGCGATCAAGGAGCTGCTGCCGCTCAATCCGCTGTACAGCGAAGAGCTGAAGAACTACCTCAACCGCTTCAGTCCCAACGACCCTTCGCCGCTGACCGATTTTGCCGCTGCGCTCACCTCCGCCACCGGCAGTGAACTGCAGGAAGTGCTCGACTGCGTGCCCATGCTCAAGCGCATGGAAAAAGTCCTGCCGATGCTGCGCAAGGAAGTCGAAGTGGCGCGGCTGCAGAAAGAGATTTCCGCCGAGGTCAACAACAAGATCGGCGAACATCAGCGCGAGTTCTTTCTCAAGGAGCAGCTCAAGGTCATCCAGCAGGAGCTGGGGCTGACCAAGGACGACCGCAGCGCCGATATCGAACAGTTCGAGCAGCGGCTCGAAGGCAAGGTGCTGCCGGCCCAGGCGCAGAAGCGCATCGAAGAGGAAATGAACAAACTCTCGATCCTGGAAACCGGTTCGCCGGAATATGCCGTTACTCGCAACTACCTGGATTGGGCGACCTCGGTGCCGTGGGGCGTGTACGGCCAGGACAAGCTTGACCTCAAGCACGCGCGCAAGGTGCTCGACCAGCACCACGCCGGCCTGGACGACATCAAGGACCGCATCCTGGAGTTCCTCGCCGTCGGCGCCTACAAAGGCGAGATCAGCGGTTCCATCGTGCTGCTGGTCGGCCCGCCGGGCGTGGGCAAGACCAGCGTCGGCAAATCCATCGCCGAATCCCTGGGGCGGCCGTTCTACCGCTTCAGCCTCGGCGGCATGCGCGACGAAGCCGAGATCAAGGGCCATCGGCGTACCTACATCGGCGCCCAGCCGGGCAAGCTGGTGCAGGCGCTGAAAGATGTCGAAGTGATGAACCCGGTGATCATGCTCGACGAGATCGACAAGATGGGCCAGAGCTACCAGGGCGACCCGGCCTCGGCCTTGCTGGAGACCCTCGACCCGGAGCAGAACGTCGAATTCCTCGACCACTACCTGGACCTGCGCCTGGACCTGTCGAAAGTGCTCTTCATCTGCACCGCCAACACCCTGGACTCGATCCCCGGGCCATTGCTGGACCGGATGGAAGTGATCCGCCTGTCGGGCTACATCACCGAAGAAAAAGTCGCCATTGCCAAGCGCCACCTGTGGCCCAAGCAACTGGCCAAGGCCGGCGTGTCCAAGGGCAGCCTGAGTATCAACGACAGCGCCCTCAAGGCCCTGATCGACGGTTATGCCCGTGAAGCCGGGGTGCGACAGCTGGAGAAACAGCTGGGCAAACTGGTGCGCAAGGCGGTAATGAAGCTGATCGACGACCCCAAGGCCGTGATCAAGCTCGGGCCGAAGGACCTCGAGGCCTCCCTGGGCAAACCGGTGTTTCGCAACGAGCAGGTGTTGTCTGGCGTCGGGGTGATTACCGGCCTGGCCTGGACCAGCATGGGCGGCGCGACCTTGCCGATCGAGGCGACGCGCATCCACACCCTCAATCGCGGCTTCAAGCTGACCGGGCAACTGGGGGACGTGATGAAGGAGTCGGCGGAAATCGCCCACAGCTACGTCAGTTCGCACCTGAAGCAATTTGGCGGCGATCCGAAATTCTTCGACGAGGCCTTCGTTCACCTGCACGTACCCGAAGGCGCCACGCCCAAGGACGGCCCGAGCGCCGGCGTCACCATGGCCAGCGCCTTGCTATCCCTGGCCCGCAACCAGCCGCCGAAAAAAGGCGTGGCCATGACTGGCGAATTGACCCTCACCGGGCACGTCCTGCCGATTGGCGGGGTGCGCGAAAAGGTCATCGCGGCGCGACGGCAGAAAATCAACGAGCTGATCCTGCCGGAAGCCAACCGGGGCAACTTCGAAGAGCTGCCGGACTACCTCAAGGAAGGCGTCACGGTGCACTTTGCCAAGCGGTTTGCGGATGTGGCGAAGGTGTTGTTCTGATGCTCCTCTAGCGCTTGTGCGGGCCCCATCGCGGGCAAGCCTTGCTCCCACAGGGTTAAATGTCGCTCACAGATTTTGTGGGCAACAAAGATCCATTGTGGGAACAAGCCTTGACCCACAGGGTTAAATGTCGCTCACAGATTTTGTGGGCAACAAAGATCCATTGTGGGAGCAAGCCTTGCCCACAGGGTTAAATGTCGCTCACAGATTTTGTGGGCAACAAAGATCCATTGCGAGCAAGCCTTGCTCCCACAGGGTTAATATCGCTCACAGATTTTGTCTGCAACAAAGATCCATTGTGGGACCAAGCCTTGCCCCACAGGGTTAAATGTCGCTCACACACTTTGTGGGCAACAAAGATCCATTGTGGGAGCAAGGCTTGCCCGCGAAGGCGGCATCAGCAACAACCTATGCCCAGCTGACACACCTAGTAGCATCTTCGGTTATGCTCGCCGTTCGTCGTAAATGCCGGAGCCGTTGCCCTTATGTCCCTCACCCGCCTGCTCGTCCCCTTCAGTCTCGCCCTGCTGAGCGCCTGCGCCATGCAACCGAAACACAACGTGACCGTGGAAAAACTGAGCCAGTGCCCGGTGCGGCTCAATAATGGGCAAAACCTGATCCTGAGCCTGCCCAGCAACCCCACCACCGGTTATCGCTGGGCGATCCAGGATTCGGCCGGTGGCGTGTTGAAAGGCCTGGGACCGGAGGTTTATCGCAACCCGGAAGACGCTGGCATCGTCGGCGCCGCGGGTGTCTCGACCTGGCGCTTCCAGGCATTCAGCGCCGGCACCGGACGCTTGCGCCTGACTTACCAACAGCCCTGGGCCCCGGAAGTGCCGCCCGTGGAAACCTTCGACTGCGCCATTTCGGTGAAGTGACCGTGGGCTGGCTGATCCTTGCCCTGATGGGCGCAGCCACCTACCTGTACGGCCTGACCGTGCACGCCACATTCTTGTGTCTGCTGGTCAAGCCCATGCCGGTGCTGGCCCTGCTTGGCTGGCTGCACGATGCACCGCCCAGTGACTATCGGCGCTGGATCAGCCTCGGGCTGATTTTTTCACTGGTGGGTGACGTGTTGCTGGCCTGGCCGGGGGATCTGTTCGTATTCGGCCTTGGCGCATTTCTGCTGGCGCACCTGGCCTACCTGAAAGCCTACCTCAGCGACTGCCGCCGCCCGGCACTGCTGCCATTGGCCCTGGCCTTGGGCATCGGTGCGGTGCTGTTGGGGATCCTGGTGTCGAACGGCCTTGGGCCGTTGCTAGTGCCGGTGATGGTCTATGGCCTGGCCATCAGCGCCATGCTTTGGCGAGCGTTGGCGCGGTTGGGCACCGGCGTGCCGAAACGCTCCGCCTGGCTGGCCGCCGCCGGGGCGCTGGCGTTTGTGTTCTCCGACAGCCTGATCGGCATCAACCGGTTCGTGCAACCCTTCCATGCTGCGCCTTACCTGATCATCGTCAGTTACTGGCTGGGCCAATGGGGGATTACGGCGTCGGCGTTTACCCAAAAGCGGCACTGAACAAAGATCAATGTGGGAGCAAGCCTTGCTCCCACAGAGCCTTACTCCCACAAAACTCGCTCCCACAGGTTTTTTGGTTAAAATGCCGGCCTTTTCACCACCCATGCCGCTGGAACCGCCGTGAGCAAAGACCCCGATCGCCTATTCGCCCAACCCCTGGCCCAAGTGCCGGACTTCGCCTTCAACGAGGACGTGGTGCGGGTGTTTCCGGACATGATCAAGCGTTCGGTGCCGGGTTACCCGACCATCGTCGAAAACCTCGGCGTGCTCGCCGCGCAATTCGCCCAGCCCAATAGCGTGCTCTACGACCTGGGCTCGTCCCTGGGCGCCGTGACCCAGGCCCTGCGCCGCCACGTGCGCACTGACGGTTGCCGGGTGATCGCAGTGGATAACTCGGCGGCCATGGTCGAACGCTGCCGCCAATACCTCAACGGCCAGGACTCGATGTTCCAGGAGCTGCTGCCGGTGGAAGTGATCGAAGGCGACATCCTCGCCCTGGCGTTCCAGCCAGCCTCGGTGGTGGCACTGAACTTCACTCTGCAATTCATCGCGCCGGACCAGCGCACCGCACTGTTGAGCCGCATCCGCCAGTCCTTGCTGCCCGGTGGCGCCCTGATCCTGTCGGAAAAGTTGCGTTTCAACGATGCCGAGGAACACGCCCTGCTCACCGACCTGCACGTGGCGTTCAAGCGCGCCAACGGCTACAGCGAGCTGGAAATTGCCCAGAAGCGCAGCGCCATCGAAAACGTCATGAAGCCCGACAGCCTCGAAGAACACCGCGAACGCCTGCTGGCGGCCGGGTTCTCGAAAGTCGTGCCGTGGTTCCAGTGTCTTAACTTCGCCTCGTTGATTGCCCTGCCATGATTGATCTGTCCCCCCTCGCCCGCCATCTGGCCGGCACGCCCCTGGCCGATTGGGCCGCGACGCTGCAGGCGCAACTCGATAGCAAGATGGAAAAGGGCCATGGCGATCTGGAGCGTTGGCAAAGCGCGCTCGATGCGCTGCCGGCCTTGCACCCCACCACGGTCGACCTGCAGAACGGTCTGACGCTCGACACCGATTGTTCCGACGAAACCCGTGCGCAAATGCGTACCGCGTTGATGGGCCTGTCGCCATGGCGCAAAGGGCCTTTCGACCTGTTTGGCGTGCACGTGGACACCGAATGGCGCTCGGACTGGAAGTGGTCCCGGGTGGCCCCGCACCTGGACCTCAAAGGCAAGCGCATCCTCGATGTGGGCTGTGGCAACGGCTACTACATGTGGCGCATGCTTGGCGCCGGGGCCGACACAGTGATCGGCGTCGACCCCAACTGGCTGTTCTTCTGTCAGTTCCAGGCGGTGCAACGCTACCTGTCGCAGCCCAACGCCTGGCATTTGCCATTCCCCTTCGAAGCCCTGCCAGCGGAGCTGGAAGGTTTCGACACGGTGTTCTCCATGGGCGTGTTCTACCACCGGCGCTCGCCGATCGAGCATCTGCTGGCCTTGAAGGACTGCCTGGTCAAGGGCGGCGAACTGGTGCTGGAGACCCTGGTGATCGAGGGCGACGAACACCAGGTGCTGGTACCCGAGGACCGCTACGCGCAGATGCGCAACGTGTGGTTCCTGCCGTCGGTCCCGGCCCTGGAGCGCTGGCTGCGCCGCGCCGGGTTCAGCGATGTGCGTTGCGTGGACGTGAGCCTGACCACCGTGCAGGAGCAGCGCAGCACCGAGTGGATGAAGTATCAGTCGCTGAGCGACTTCCTCGACCCCGCCGACCACAGCAAAACCATCGAAGGACTGCCGGCGCCGATGCGGGCGGTGATTGTGGCGCGTAAATAAATCGCGCCAGCCGCCTGTGTCAGAGCAACCTGCTCACTTAAGGGCTGCCAATCATTGTGGCAAGGGAGCTTGCTCCCGCTCGGCTGCGCCCGTAGGAGCTGTGTAGGAGCTGTGTAGGAGCTGTGTAGGAGCTGTCGAGTGCAACGAGGCTGCGATCTTTCCACAGCCAATTGAGTCCAGAGCGAAAGATCAAGATCAAAAGATCGCAGCCTTCGGCAGCTCCTACACGCAGCCCAGCGCGAGCAAGCTCCCTCGCCACAAGGGTATGTGGTCAACCTTGGGATTTGGCTCTTCGGGCCTTGAAGAACTCACTCAGCACGGTGCTGCATTCCTCAGCCAACACCCCGCCCTCGTACATCACCCGATGGTTCAGGAAACCCTGGTTGAAGAACTGCCCCTGGCTCTGCACGATGCCGGCCTTGGGCTCCAGGGCGCCGTAGACGACCCGGGCGATACGCGAGTGGACGATGAGGCCGGCGCACATGCTGCACGGCTCCAGCGTCACATACAGCGTGCTGCCGGGCAGGCGATAGTTGTTCACCGCCTGGGCGGCGGCGCGGATGGCAACCATTTCCGCGTGGGCGCTGGGGTCATGGCCGCTGATCGGGCAGTTGAAGCCGCGTCCGATGATCTCGCCGTCCTGCACCAGCACCGCGCCCACCGGCACTTCGCCCAGGGCTGCGCCTTGTGCGGCGAGGGCCAGGGCTTGGCGCATGAAGTCCTGGTCACGGCTGCGGTCGATGATCCTGGCAGGGCGAATCTGGCGCATCACGCCACCTCGATGGCGGCCATCAGGCCGGTTTCCATGTGGTCGATCACATGGCAGTGGAACATCCATACCCCGGGGTTATCCGCCACCAGCGCCACCTGCGCCCGCTCGTTCTTGCCCAGCAGGTAAGTGTCGGTGAAATACGGGATGACCTTGTGCCGGTTCGACGCGATCACCTTGAAGCTCATGCCATGCAAATGGATCGGGTGCTGGTACTGAGTCATGTTCTTCAATTCGAAAATATAGCTCTGGCCTTTCTTCAGCGTAGCAATCGGCCGATCGGCGCAGGTCTTGTCGGTGATGTCCCAAGCCTGGCCGTTGATCTGCCAAAGGCTCGGCGGCTTGCCGTTGTCGACATTGACCGACACCGAACCAACCCATTCGAAATTGAAGTTGAGTTTTTCGGCATTGGCCAGGTCCGGCTCGGCCACCGGGTTAGGTGGCAGCGCGGGCGGCCACTGGGTCGGCGCATCATTGTTGGGCACGGAGCGCAAAGTGCCCAGCCGCACCGGACCATTGCGCAACGACAACTCTTCGCCGGCTGGCGGTGCCTTGATCGCCAGGCAAATGCGCATGCCCGGGCCCAGCCAGTATTCCTTGCCCAACGGGCGCGGCTCGATGGGGTTGCCATCCAGGGCGTAGATCTGCGCCTCGACGCCAGGAATGTTGATGCGATAAGTCAGGGTATTGTCCAGGTTGAGCAAGCGTACCCGAGTGATCTGTCCGGCCGGTAGATCAATCACCGGCAGCGGCACGCCATTAATGGTCGACAAACGCCCGGCCGTCCCACCACGGGCCGCTTCACGGGGAATACTGAAGGCGACGAACTCGCCCTGCTCATCCACATGCCAGTTCTTGAGGCTCAGGGTCTGCTCGTATTTGAAGCCGGTGGGCTCACGTTCTTCGATGATCAACGGCCCCACCAGCCCACGCCCGAGCTCTTCGCTGCTGTTGACGTGAGGGTGATACCAATAGCTGCCGGCGTCCGGCACGCGGAATTTGTAATCGAAATACTCGCCCGGCAACACCGGCAATTGCGAGACATACGGCACACCGTCCATCTCCAACGGCAAACGGATCCCGTGCCAATGAATGGTGGTGGCGACCGGCAGGTGATTGATGAAGCGCACCCGCAACCATTCACCCTGGCGCACCCGCAATTCGGTACCCGGCGCCGACGGACCGAAGGCCCAGGCCTGGGTCTTGTGCCCGGCCACCAGCTCGACATCCAGCGGTGCGGCGATCAATTCATAGTCGTGACCGGCCTCGGCATCGGCCATCTTCCCCAGCCAGTACCGCGATGCGCCGCCTGCACCCACGCCAACGACAACAAGACCGGCCAGGCCACCGAGTATTTGGCGACGGGTAAAGGACATGAATGCAACCACCTATGAATCCGCGGCGAACCGTTGGGCCCGCAAAAGGCGAATACGATACACCCGCAGATGAGAAACAGTAAGGGCTGCAAAAATGAAAAAAACCTAAGGAAGTTATCCACAGGACGGTCCTCCTCCGCGCCCATCGGCAAGGTAAGCACCCGCGCAATTGATTGATAAAGATCAACGCCATGCCCGGCGGTTAATGGGCAACATCCAAGGGAACAAACTGACTTGGGTATTCACAGGACGCCGTAGATCAAAGTGCGCGGCACGATAAACGCTTGAGCTCCTCACTTCACGCCAGGGATCCGATCGTGACGACCACCCCGAGTAACGACGCAAAACCTGCTTGGCGGCGTGTTGCCGCAAAGGTCCTTCTCGTTCTTGCCATCGCCTTGGCAGGCGGCGCTGGTGGCGCTTGGTATTGGTGGAAGGGCCAGCAGGGCAAGCTGCCGGAAGGGCTGGTATCGGGCAACGGACGGATTGAATCCGACCAGGTCGACATCGCCGCGAAGTCGGCCGGGCGCATTCAGGAGGTGCTCGTCCGGGAGGGCGACCTGGTCACCGCGGGACAAGTGCTGGCGCGCATCGATATCACGGAGTTGCAGGCCCAGCGCGCCAAATACGTCGCCGACGTGGCTTCAGAGCAAGCCTCGATGCTCGAGGCGAAGGCGACTGTCGCTCAACGGCAGGCCGAACTGGTGCTCAAGAAAGCCAAGCTTGGCCGGGTGCTCAAGCTCGTCGAGACCGGCGCAGTCAGCCAGGACGACCGCGACCAGGCACAGAGTGAAAACGACTCTGCCCGCGCGATCCTTGAAGCCGCGCAGAGGACCGTGACGGCACGTGAACGATCGGTCGCTGCCGCGCAAGCACTGGTCGATCAGGTCGACGCCCAGATCGCCGATACCCTCCTGCGAGCGCCGGTGCGGGGCCGCGTTCTTTATCGCCTGGCCAATCCAGGGGAAGTCCTTTCGGCCGGTGGCAAGGTCCTGACGCTCATCGATCTGTCGCAGATCTACATGGAAATCTATCTCCCCTCCGAGCAGGCCATGCGCGTGCCAATCGGCTCGCAAGGGCGGATTCAGTTCGACGGCGCCGATTTCGCCGTCCCGGCCCAAGTGAGCTTCGTATCGCCAGAAGCTCAGTTCACGCCCAAACAAGTCGAAACCCGCAGCGAACGCGACAAGCTGATGTTCCGGGTCAAATTGCGCGTCCCGACAAGCCTCGTCGAACGTCACATCGAACAGGTGAAAACCGGGGCCCGTGGCGTCGGCTATGTACGCCTCGACCCCAATCCACCCGATTGGCCGGCCTTCCTGCAAAAACGCATCGAGGATGATCCGGTTGATGCGGGGCCTTGACGATGCCAGCGTACAGCCCCTTGATCGCCGATATCTGCGACGTAACCCATGGCTATGGCAAGGTCCGCGCGCTCGACGACGTGTCGCTCCAAGTGCCAAGCGCTCGGATGACCGGTGTCATCGGCCCTGATGGTGCCGGTAAATCCACACTGCTGGGGCTGATCGCCGGGGCGCGAAAGCTACAGGCTGGAGCGGTCACGGTCCTGGACGGCAGTATGGGCAATGCGCGTCATCGTCGTGCCGTCTGCACGCGCATTGCCTACATGCCGCAAGGACTGGGCAAGAACCTCTATCAGGAAATCAGCGTCCGCGAGAACCTGGCCTTCTTTGGCGCGCTTTTCGGTCTGAGCGCCTCGGAATGCGAGGCGCGTACTCGGCGCCTGGCGAGCGCAACCGGCCTGCTGCCCTTTCTTGACCGACCTGCCGCAAAACTGTCGGGCGGCATGAAGCAAAAGCTCGGCCTGTGCTGCGCGCTCATTCACGATCCCGACCTTCTTATTCTCGACGAGCCGACCACCGGGGTCGATCCGCTGTCACGCCGGCAGTTCTGGAATCTCATCGCAGACTTGCGGCGCGAGCGGCCGACGATGAGCGTCATCGTCTCCACCGCTTATATGGATGAAGCGAGCTATTGCGATTGGCTCATCGTGATGGACCACGCGAAAGTGCTCGCCTGCGGCACGGCCGATGAATTGCGCGAGAAGACCGGTGAACAAGACCTCGAATCCGTCTTTGTCGCCCTGCAACCGGGGCGAAAATCGACCTCTGGGCGGCTCGTCATTTCGCCGCGTCAACCGAGCACGGAGCCGCCGGTCATTGTCGCGACCCAATTGACTTGCCGTTTCGGCAGTTTCACGGCCGTCGATCACGTCAGCTTCTCCATCGAGCGCGGAGAAATCTTCGGCTTCCTCGGTTCGAACGGCTGTGGCAAGACCACGACCATGAAAATGCTGACCGGGCTGCTGGCGCCGAGCGAGGGACAGGCCCAGGTATGTGGAAAACCGGTCGACGCCAATGACCTGTCGATCCGCCAGCGCGTCGGCTTCATGTCGCAAGCGTTCTCACTCTATGGCGAACTCACCGTACAGCAGAACCTGCTGCTTCATGCCCGCCTTTTTCATCTGCCAGCCGACCGCGCCAAGGCGCGTATCGCTAAACTCCTGGTCGACGTCGGCCTTGTCGACTATGCCGATGCTAGCGCCCATTCGCTGCCGCTAGGGTTGCGCCAACGTCTTTCTCTGGCCGTGGCGATCGTGCACGATCCCGAGCTGCTGATCCTCGATGAACCCACCTCGGGTGTCGACCCGCAGGCACGTGACGAGTTCTGGAGGCTGCTGGGCGATCTCTCGCGAAATCGCAATGTCACCATTTTCGTCTCCACGCATTTCATGAGCGAGGCGACGCGTTGCGACCGCATCTCTTTGATGCACGCGGGGCGGGTCCTGGTCTGCGACACACCGCAGAACGTCATCGCCCACAAAGGAGCGAAGGATCTGGAGGAGGCGTTCATCGCCTATATCGAGGACGCCGAGCGTGCTTCCCGCGCGCCCGAAACAGCGCCGATCCAGGGGCAGATCCTGAGGACCGTCGTGACGTCGCCCCGCAGCCGCGCGGTCTTCATGCCGCTGCGACGCCTGCTCGCCTACGCCAAATGCGAGACGCTATCGCTGATGCGCGATCCGGTGCGGCTCGTCTTCGCGTTCCTGGGCTCGTTCATCATGCTCTTGATCTTCGGTTTCGGTGTCTCCAGCGACGTGACCAACCTCACCTACGCGGCGTTTGACCATGACAACACACCGCAGAGCCGGGCCTATCTGGCCAATTTTTCGAGTTCGCAGTACTTCACCGAAAAGACGCCCATCCACAGCGCCGAGCAGATGCAACAGCGCCTGAAGTCAAACGACATCACCCTGGCCATCGAGATTGCCCCGGACTTCGGGCGTCTGGTAAAACGCGGCTCGGATTGGCAGGTCGCAGCCTGGATCGACGGCGCCAACACCTCACGCGCCGGCACCATCGAGGGGTATGTCGAGCAGGCACACAATCTGTTCACCCAACAGCGGGACCGAGAGTCCAGCGCGCCACGGAGTGCAGAACCGACCACCAGCATCGAGGTCCGCTACCGCTACAACCCGACAGCCGAGAGCATCTATGCAATCGGGCCGGCAGTACCGGCCATGCTGCTCATGATGTTTCTCGCCATTCTGATGGCCGTCAGCGTCGCCCGCGAAAAGGAGATCGGCACGATTACGAACTTCTACGCCACGCCTACAACGCGCCTGGAATTCCTCATCGGCAAACAGCTGCCCTACATCGGCGTCGGCATGATCAACTTTTTCATCATGACGGCGACCGTGCTGTTTCTCTTCAAGGTCCCCATCAAGGGGGACATGCTCGCCCTGGTCCTCGGCGCGTTTCTCTACGTAGCGGCGGCCACCGGCTACGGGCTTTTCATCTCGACCTTCACCTCGAGCCAGGTCGCCGCCGTGTTCGCCGGCGCAATCCTGTCGCTGCTGCCGACCATGCAGTTCTCCGGGATGATGCAGCCGGTTTCGACACTGGAAGGCGGTGCGCGTCTGATGGGCTCGCTGTGGCCCACCAGCTACTACATGCATATGAGCGTCGGCGCGTTCACCAAGGGCCTTGGTTTGAGTGACATGCTGGCCGACCTGCTGACGCTGACGCTGTTTTGTCCGGCCTTCCTCTGGCTGTCCGCGCTGTTCTTGCGCAAGCAGGAGAAATAACGTGCGCAGCCTCTCCAACCTGTTCTGGCTCGGCACCAAGGAGCTGCGCATTCTTTCCAAAGACATGATGATGATCCTGTTCATCATCTGGTCCTTCGGCTTCAGTATCTATATGCAGTCGACCGGAGGCGGCGAGACCGTCAATAACGCCGCCCTGGCGTTCGTTGACGAAGACCATTCCAGCCTCTCGCGATCGATTGCCGGGTTGTTCTATCCGCCTTATTTCCAAGCGCCCAAAATGATTGACGCCGCCGATATCGACCGCGCCATGGACAAAGGTCTCTACACCTTTGTCGTGGTCATTGCTCCGGGCTTTGAAGCGGACGTGCGCAAGGGGCGCGATGTGGAAGTCCAGGTTAACGTGGACGCCACTGCGGTCCAGCAGGCGTCCTTGGGCGCCGGCTACATCCAGAGCATGGTGACCAACGAGGTCAACCGCTATCGGCAGGCGATAAAGCGCAGCAGCGGCCTGTCTTCCGATCTGGTCATCCGTCGCGCCTTCAATCCAAACGGCACGCAATCCTGGTTCCGTGCGGTCGTCAGCCTCGCCGACCACCTGTCGATGCTGATCATTATCCTGACCGGCGCGGCGCTCTTGCGCGAGCGCGAGCATGGCACGATCGAGCACTTGCTGGTGATGCCGCTCACGGCCTTCGAAATTGCCCTCGCCAAGGTGTGGGCGAATGGATTGGTGATCGTCATCGCCTTCATCTGCTCACTTTTATTCGTGATCGAGGATCTGCTCGATGTGCCGATCGCCGGCTCACGCAGTCTGCTGGTACTTGGAACGGTCATCTACGTCTTCGCCACGGCAGCGATCGGCATCTTCCTGGGCACGCTCGCCCGCACCATGGCGCAGTTCGCCCTTTTGATGATCATGACGGTGATGCCGATGATGATGCTGTCGGGGGGGATGTCGCCGATCGAGAGTCAGCCGCAGTGGGTCCAGTACGTGACGTGGTTTTTCCCTTCGCGACACTATGTAGCTTTCACGCAAGCGATCGTGTTTCGAGGGGCAAATCTGGATATCGTCTGGAAAGAGTTCCTGACGGTCATGGTGATGGGGGTGACATTTCTCACGATGAGCCTGATGCTGTTCCGCCGGTCCGTCGCCACGTTGCACTAGGCTGGCCAGATCCGGGAGGGACTTTCCATTAGCGCTTGCTCCCGCTGGGTTGCGTGTAGGAGCTGCCGAAGGCTGCGATCTTTTGATCTTGATCTTGAGCTTTCTCTTGAGATTCAAGTGTCAGGGGAAAGATCGCAGCCTCGTTGCACTCGACAGCTCCTACAGCTCCTACAGCTCCTACGGTTCCTACAGTTCCTACAGTTCCTACAGTTCCTACAGTTCCTACGGTTCCTACGGCTCCTATGCAGCACCCCCGAACCGCCGTTACGACGGTTCAGCCTTGCAGGCCGGTGATCAGATGCACCACGCCGTTGTCCAGCATCATCACCCCCGTCACGCCGGCGGCGCTCAGGCCCGTCCGGTCGATCCGCGCCATATCCCGCAGTTCCACCCGCAGCCGCGTCAGTGCCACGGGCTGATGGGACTTGAGGTTATCCGCACCGCCCAACGCGGCGATGATGGCTGGCGCCGGCCCCTCCACCGAGGCCGGCAGCGTGGGTTCTTCCGGTATCAGGTCCGGAGTCAGGGCTTTCCAGAACGCCTGTTGTAGTCTGTCGAACATGTTCAATGCTCCATGGCCAGGGTGGCCGAAGTGGCCGTGGATGAGTGAGTACGCAGGAGGTCACGCACCTGCTCGGCGCTTTCCTGGCCCAAGGCCTGTTGAGCCAGCGTGCGGCATTGGCTCAGGTTCCATTCACGCACGCAGGCCTTGATCGCCGGAATCAGCGGCACACTGACCGATAACTCATCCACGCCCAACCCCAACAATACCGGTACCGCCAGGGGTTCCGATGCCAGTGCGCCACACACCCCGACCCATTTGCCATGAGCGTGAGCGGCTTCGGTCGTACGGGCGATCAGGCGCAACACCGACGGATGCAGGCCGTCGGCCTGACTGGCCAGGCGTGGGTGGTCACGGTCCATGGCCAGGGTGTATTGGGTCAGGTCATTGGTGCCGATGGAGAAGAAATCCACTTCTGGGGCGAACAGGTCGGCCATCAACGCCGCCGCCGGCACTTCGATCATGATGCCCAGCTTCGGCGCCTGCTTGAGTCCCTGGTGGCGAACCTCTTCGTCCAGCATCTGCCGCGCCAGGCGCAGCTCCGCCAGTTGCGTGACCATGGGCAGCATGATGTGCAGCCGCGCCAGCCCCGAACAGGCAAGAATGGCCCGGAACTGCTCGCGCAGCAGCTGGGGGCGCTCCAGGCACAGGCGAATACCGCGCATACCGAGGAATGGATTGGCCTCATGAGCCATCGGCACATAGGCCAGCGGCTTGTCCCCGCCCACGTCCAGGGTACGTACCACCAGATTGCGCTCGGCGCCAAGGGCCTGGGCGACGGCGCGGTACAGGGCCGCTTGCTCGTCATGGCCAGGTGGGTGCGCGCGATCCAGGTAAAGCAGCTCGGAGCGCAACAGCCCGACACCTTCGCCGCCCAGGCTGATGGCCTGCTCCACGTCCCGCAGCGACCCGACATTGGCACTGACCTCGACTCGATGACCGTCCAGCGTACGCGCCGCCTGGGCCGATTGTTCGAGGTCACGCTGATGCCGCTGGCGCTGCCGGTCGCGAGTGGCCTGGAGTTGCTCGACCAGGGCCTGATCCGGACTCACGTGCAATTCGCCATTGTCGGCGTCCAGCAACACCCGGGTGCCGTTATCCAGGGCCAGCACGGGGTGCGCCACGCCACACAACGAGGGCAGGCCCAGCGCCCGGGCGAGGATCGCGACATGGCTGGTGGCGCCACCGCCCACGGTGACGAAACCGGCGATGCGAGAGGTGTCAAGGCTGGCGGTCTGGGACGGCGTCAGTTGCTCGGCCACCAGGATCGCCTGTTCAGGCAGGTGCCAGGCGTTGTCTTGTACCCCCAGGATCAGCTTGAGCACCCGTTGCCCGACATCGGCCAGGTCCGCTGCACGCTCGGCCAGCAAAGCACTGCCCAATTGCTGGAACAGCGCAGCGCTCGCCTCGGTGGCGGTTTTCCAGGCGAACGCCGCGCTCTTGCCCTCGCCGATCAAGGCTTGGGCCTGATCGAGCAAAGTGGGGTCTTCCAGCAACTCTTGATGGGCGCGAAAAATCTGCGCCTGGACACTGCCCGCCGCCTGGTCCTGCAATGCCTTCAAGGCGTGCGTCGCTTGCTCCAGCGCTTGGTCCAGGGCTTCCTGTTCAGCCTCGATACCGGCCCCCACCTCCTCGATGTCCAACACCTGGGAGGCGATCTGGACCACTTCACCAAACGCTGAACCGGGCGACGCGCAGACACCTCGCAGCCGGCCAGGTATCGATGGCTCGACGATGATGGTCGGCGCCAACGTCAGGGGCGCTTGCACTGTCTCGCCACACCCGGACAGCAGCAATTGCTCCAACGCTTCGATGGCCTGTCTGGCCTGAGGGCCAGCGGCGCTGACCTGCACGCTGTCGCCCTTGGCCGTCTGCAACGCCATGACCGCGACCAGTGATTTGGCGTTGGCGCTGGCTTGCTGCTTATGCAGTTGGATCTTGGCATCAAACCCCTTGGCCGCCTGGGCGAACACCGCGGCAGGACGGGCATGCAGGCCACTTTCATTGGGTACGATCAGCGGCCTGGAAAACAGCACCGAGCCCTGCTGCGCCTCGTCGACGAGCCCTTGTTCCGCCGGGCACACACGCAACAACGGAGCACCGCTCTCGATACAGCTCGCCTCGTCCCCAAGCAGGCTGAAAGGTTCCCCGCTGACCACCAGCATCAGCGTCAACAGGCTGCGCGCGTGCAAGGCGATGTAGTCGGCATCGAAATCGATCAGCGGCTGGCCGGCTTCGACCCGTTGCCCCATGGTCACCCGCGAGGTGAACCCCTTGCCCGCCAGATTGACCGTGTCCAGGCCAATGTGCATCAGCACCTGGACGCCGTTGTCAGCGGTGACACTTACCGCATGGGCGCTGTCCTGAAGCGTGCCGATGACACCGGAAATTGGCGCGCAAAGGGTCTGCGAGGTCGGATCGATGCAGATGCCATCCCCCACCACACGGCTGGAAAAGACTGGGTCCGGCACGCTGTCCAAGGGCATCAGGACACCGGACAGCGGTGCGAGCAATTGCAAAGGTTGCGTTGTGTTCATGAGACTTCACCTGCTGCTGTCTGTTCTTTTTGGCATTGCGGGCACGCAGCGATCAGCCACCCGCGCTACACGGGTCATTTCCACCAGTATTCGACCTGCAGGCCCACGTTGGAACCATGTCGCGCACCGCCAAAAACACCGGTGTCCGACAGCGCCGAGCCGGCTGCCAGTTCATTGGCTGCACGCTTGGCCGCCTCGTTCCAACTGGCGTAGGTGTAGTAGAGGCGTATTTCCGGGCGAGCCCAGAATTCCGGGCCCTTGGGCGACCAGGTGGGCGCAAAGGTGAATTTGCTCAGCTTGCGTGTTCCATCGCTGGCCTGTACCTGGTCATGGCCCAGTTCGGCCACCAGCTTGAATTGATCGGTGATGGCGTACGCCGGGCGAACCCCCAACGACAGCCAGTCCTGGTCGGCGCCATCGGGGCGGATGTCCTTCTGGTACACCGCCTGCACCTGCCCGCCGAAACGCGGCGTGACCTGCCAATCGAAGAACTCCACCAGACGATAGCTCTTGTTGCTGTCGTCCAGCCCAGTGTCGCCGGTATAACCCAGCCCGGTGCCGGGGCCCTCGCCATATTGCAAGGCCAGTTTATTCTTCCCACCCAGGAAGTCCTGCTGCACATGCTGGGCGGTCAGGGCCCAGCCACGATGGGCGTCGCGATGGTCCGCCCGGTCGATAAAGCTCAGGCCAAATTCCAGCTCGCCGCCGGGGTTGGTCTTGAAACCGGCGACGTTGAAGTCATGCCGGTTGACCGGGTCTTTCTGGTACAGGTTGTCCTTGCGCGAGAAGGCGTAGCTGTATTTCAATCCGCCGATCAGCACGTCCTCGATCCCGCCACCGGTAGCACTCTGGTTCCAGTAGTAGAAATCCGAGATATGGATGTCGTTACGTTTGTAGTAACGCCGACCGGCCCACAGCGACCCGCCGTTCAGGCTGGGCATGTTCGACCATTGGGCATACATCTGCGGCATGCGGGCCGAGCCGTTTTCGCCCTGGAAAGTCGGCGTGCGGTCATAGCGGTTGTACAGCGATGCCATGCCATCCACGCTCAACACCGAGCCGTCGTCGAGGGTGAAAAGATCCTGGCGCAGTTCCAGTTCCCCGTACTGCTCGCATTCATTGCCCAACCGATATTTAGTCTGCGCACCAGGCAACTGGAAGCAGGATTGGGAACGGCCATTGGTCGCACTGCCGACACCGCTGCGCAGATAACCGGAGAACTCCAGCGCCTGGACCGGGAACGGCAGCGCCAGGCAGATACAGGACGCGGCAAGGCCACGGTTTATTATTGTTTTCATACGCCTCTCCATTATTTCTTATTGTTTTTCGCTTCATGACTTCCCCCCTTGGCCGCCATCTGGCTGGCGACAAAGGGCTCACGATGCGTCTGGCGCAACGTGTTCGCTGTCAGGCATTGCCTGGGTCAGGGGAAGTCTTTATTCAGTCGCTCAGGTGCAACACAAACGACTCGTAGGGCCGCAGGCGCAGCCGTCGGCATCGGTGCTCGCCGGCCTCGTAGTTGCCGATCACCCAGCGTTGTTTCGTGCCATGGGTGAGAATCCCTTCGGGCAGTTCCACGTCGCACTCGCCTCCATAAAAATGGCTGACCACCAGCAGGCGCTCCCCCTGCCCTTCGCGCAGGTAAGCCCATACGTGCGGATGTTCGGGCAATAGCAGGCGGTAGACGCCGTCCTGGATCAAGGCTTCGCTGCGACGCAGGGCGATCAATTGACGGTAGTAATGCAGCACCGAGGTCGAGTCTTGCTGTTGCTGCTCGACGTTGATGAATGCGGCGTTGGCGGGTACGCCGATCCAGGGTTCGGCCCGGCTGAAACCTGCGTTCGGCCCGGCATTCCATTGCATCGGCGTGCGCCCGTTGTCACGGGACTTCTGCATGATCGGCGCCATGGCCTCGGCTTCCGGCACCCCGGCGTTGCGCTTGAGGCGATAGATGTTCAGGGTTTCCACATCGCGATACTGCTCGATGTGCTCGAAGCCCGGATTGGTCATCCCCAACTCCTCGCCCTGATACACGAACGGGGTGCCCTGGAGAAAGTGCAACGCCGTGGCAAGCATCTTCGCCGAAGGCTCGCGGTACTCACCGTCATCGCCGAATCGCGACACCACCCGCGGCTGGTCGTGGTTACACCAGAACAACGCATTCCAACCGTCACCGGCCTGCATGCCGACTTGCCAGTCGGACAGGATGCGTTTGAGTTCGAGAAAATCGAAGTCGGCCCGCACCCACTTTTGCAGATTCGGGTAATCCACTTTCAAGTGATGGAAATTGAACGTCATCGACAGTTCACGGGACGCCGGACACGAATAACGAACACAGTGTTCTAGGCTGGTGGACGACATCTCGCCGACGTTGATCAGGTCGAAGCCCTCGAACACTTCCCGATGCATTTCCTGCAAGTAGCGGTGTACGTTGGGGCCGTCGGTGTAGAAACGCCGGCCGTCGGTGTGGTCGTCAGGGAAGTCGGTCGGCTTGGAGATCAGGTTGATCACATCGAGACGAAAGCCGCCGACGCCCTTGTCCCGCCAGAAACGCATCATCTTGAACACTTCGGCGCGCACCTGGGGGTTGTCCCAATTCAGGTCAGCCTGGGTGTGGTCGAACAGGTGCAGGTAATACTGGCCGGTCTGCGCTTCGTACTCCCAGGCCGAGCCGCCGAACTTGGATTCCCAGTTGTTCGGCTGGTCCCGCCAGATATAGAAATCGCGGTACGGGTTATCGAGGCTGCTGCGGGCAGCCTGGAACCAGGGATGCTCGATGGACGTGTGATTGACCACGATGTCGAGCATCAGCTTGATACCGCGCTTGCTCGCTTCGGCAATCAATAATTCGCAATCGGCCATGGTGCCGTAGCTAGGATCGATGGCGTAGTAGTCGCTGATGTCGTAGCCGTTGTCCCGTTGCGGCGAACGCAGGAACGGCGTCAGCCACAGGTAATCCACACCCAGCCAGTGCAAGTAGTCGAGCTTGTCCACCACCCCTCGCAAGTCACCAGTAGCCTGGCCGCCATGGCTGTAGAAACTCTTCGGATAAATCTGGTAGATCACTGAGCGTTGCCAGTCTTGCATGGCGAGATTCCTTCAATCAGTTTGGTACTGGCCTGGCGGGCCTCATCGCGGGCAAGCCCGGCGCCCACAGGTGTCAGGCCACGCGATACCCCGGCCGGACGATCCTCATGCTCAACGCGCAGGTCAGGGCAAAAGGGACGCTCATGGCGATGACCATGCCGATCACGAACATCGGTATGTAGTCAGGCACGATCGAAATAAAACCCGGCAGCCCCCCGACGCCAATCGCCGAGGCCTTGATCTTGTTCAGCGACAGGAAAATGCAGCCCAGGGCCGAGCCGGCCAGGGCGCAATAGAAGGGGAATTTGTAGCGCAGGTTGACGCCGAACATGGCCGGTTCGGTGATGCCGAAATAAGCGGAAATCGCCGAGGTTGACGCCATGCTCCTGTCCCGCGCATTGCGCGTCATGTAGAACACCGCCAGCGCCGCGCTGCCCTGGGCCAGGTTGGACATGACGATCATCGGCCAGATGAAGGTGCCGCCCTGGGTCGAGATCAATTGCAGGTCCACCGCCAGGAACATGTGGTGCATGCCGGTCACCACCAGCGGCGCATAGAGCAGGCCAAAAATCGCCCCGCCAATCACTGGCGCCAGGTCGAACAGCGCCACCATGCCTTCGGTGATCAAGATGCCCAGGTGCCGGGTGACCGGGCCGATGATGGCGAGGGCCAGTACGCCGGTGATGACGATGGTGGTGATGGGAATCACGAGCAATTGGATGGCGTTGGGCACCCTGGCCCGCAACCATCGCTCGATCACGCTCATGACATAGGCCGCCAGCAGGATCGGCAGGATCTGCCCCTGGTAGCCGACTTTCTCGATCCGGAACCAGCCGAAGATGTCGAAGTACGGCAAGCTCTGGCCTTCCAGTCCCGCCACGGCCTTGCCGTAGTTCCAGGCGTTGAGCAGGTCCGGGTGGACGAGCATCAGGCCCAGCACGATGCCAAGGATCTCACTGCCCCCGAAACGCTTGGCCGCCGACCAGCCCACCAGGGCCGGGAGAAAGACGAAGGAGGTATTGGCCATGAGGTTGATCAGGCTCCAGACGCCATCCAGGTTCGGATAGGCATCGAGCAACGTCTGCCCGGCAATGAACATGCCCTTGGCGCCCAACAGGTTGTTGACGCCCATCAGCAGGCCGGCGATCACCAGGGCAGGCAGGATGGGCATGAACACATCGGACAGCACCCGCACCAGGCGCTGCATGCCGTTGCCCTTCTGCGCCCCCTGGCGCTTGACGTCGGCAATGGTCGCGGCAGCCAGGCCGGTCAGCTCGCGCAGGGCGGCATAGACCTTTTCCACCTCGCCCGGGCCAATGACCACCTGGAACAGGCCACCGGTAAAAAACGAACCCTTGACCAGGTCGATCTGGTTCAGCGTGGCACTGTCCACCCGGGCCGCGTCCTTGAGTGACAGGCGCAGGCGCGTCACGCAATGGGCCGCCTGCTCGATATTGTCAACGCCACCCAAGCTTTGCAGCAGCTCGCTGGCGATTTTGGAGTAATCGTGGCTCATGCTTTTTTCTTCCGCGTCATTCTTGTTATTGAGAGTCGACAGCACGTGGAAGGCAAAGTACTCGTCTGTACGAGTTAAATCAACAACTCGTACAGACGAGTTTTGTTTTTGTTTATGATGCCCCCCCGAAAAACCGGGAAACGTCCTACGCTTCTGTCGTCCAATAATGACAGCCGAATGGACAACTCCCCCACTTGGCCCGTAAGGTTCCGCCCCGGTGAACAGCGCGGTACAGAGCCCTTCCCATGAGCAAATACAACCAGATCTACAACGATCTGCTGACCAGCATTACCACCGAACGCCTGGAGCGAGGCGCCCGCCTGCCCTCCGAAACCGAACTGATGGACAGCTATCAGGCCAGCCGTGGCACGGTGCGCAAAGCCATCGAACAACTCCAGGAGCGCGGCTTCGCCCAGAAGATCCATGGCAAGGGCACCTTCGTGCTGTCGACCCAGCCCATCGAATTCCAGCTCGGCGGCATCGTCAGCTTCCAGGAGACCTACCCGCGCCTAGGCAACGATGTCAGCACCGAAGTGGTCGAATTCAGCCAGCTACCTTTGGAAGGCGCCCTGCTCGAGCACATCAAGGCGCCCGCCGGAAGCCCGATCACCCGCATCAAGCGGGTCCGGCGAATCGACGGCAAGCGCGTGATCCTGGACATCAACCACTTCGTCAGCGACGTGATCCCCGGCCTGACCCGCGACATCGCCGTGCAGTCGATCTACGCCTTCATCGAACAGACCCTGCACCTGCAAATCGCCTACGCCCAGCGCACCATCGAAGCAGTCCGCTGCGGCAAGGACGATCAGCAGCACCTGGACCTCGACGGCCAGAGCCATGTGATCGTGGTCAGCAACCAGACCTTTCTCCAGGACGGCCGACAGTTCGAGTACACCGAATCGCGGCATACGCTGGATAAGTTTTATTTTTCGGATGTGGCGCGGCGGTGAACACAAAAATCCGTGTGGATATGGGTCACACGGATTTGATTCGATCACAGTTTCTCTAATACGTAAGTCTGAAGGACTTCAGCGGTCGACAGGTTTTCCCGGACGATATCGATCGATCACAGCAACACCCGCTCCGCCGTCTTCCTCAAACGCCCGCGAAACGGCATCAACGATTTCGGCTCATACTCCGACCTGTTGCAGCACGGGCATTCCAGAAATGATGTCGTGCACCTGATCTTGTAGCTAACGGTTAAGGTTGTAAAAAAACGATTAGATAACAAGAGCCGCGCACAAAAACGATTACTCCTGACAACCGGCTCGTCAAACTGAGGAGAGGCTGAGATGTCTGTCACCCAACCAAAGCGTCCAACTCTTCGGAAGCCATACCAAGTAACCGTCGGCCTTCTTTCGCAACGTTGACCTGCAACGCCACCTGGGCCACATCCAACACATTCTTGGTAAGCGAATAGCTGCCCTTGGCCTGCAGCCAGGTCAGCACGTCCGCCAAATGCCAGATAGATGCACTCCCCTCGTGCACCGGCGTCGGGAAGCTGCTTGGATGGGCCAACATCAGCTTGCGCATGTTCTGCCGAGACACACCGACGATCTCAGCAACGTCGGTCAGCCCAACCAAATCAGGCGCAACCTCAATTAACTTGGCCGACGGCCCATGGGCTGCAGCCGATGATAAGCGTTTCCCGGTGCACGCTAAGGCGGGTAATCGTAGCGAGAGGTGACGGCACTGCCCTCCCAACACCGTTACGGTCTGTCATTGCAGTTGGAAGCCAGAGGAAGACTGGATTGGTCAGTAAAAATGAAAAAGCCCTGTGGAAGTTACCCACAGGGCTTTTGTTCAAGGCAGGCGCCGAAGCCAATAGCGGCCGTCAGCGGTATCAATACTTAGGCCTGACTCATTCCCACTCAATCGTCGCCGGCGGCTTGCTCGACACGTCATACGTCACGCGAGAAATACCTTCGATCTCATTGATGATCCGCCCGGAAACGGTTTCGAGCAGTTCATACGGCAGGTGCGCCCAGCGCGCGGTCATGAAGTCGATGGTTTCCACGGCACGCAGGGCCACGACCCAGGCGTAGCGACGGCCATCGCCGACCACGCCCACCGATTTCACCGGTTGGAACACCACGAACGCCTGGCTGACCTTGTGGTACCAGTCAGCCTTGCGCAGTTCTTCGATGAAGATGTGGTCGGCGCGACGCAGCAGGTCGGCGTATTCCTTCTTCACTTCACCGAGGATCCGCACGCCCAGGCCCGGGCCCGGGAATGGGTGGCGGTAGACCATGTCGTACGGCAGGCCTAGCTCCAGGCCGAGGCGACGGACCTCGTCCTTGAACAGCTCGCGCAGCGGTTCGACCAGCTTGAGGTTCATCTCTTCCGGCAGGCCACCGACGTTGTGGTGGGACTTGATCACGTGGGCCTTGCCGCTCTTGGCGCCAGCCGACTCGATCACGTCGGGGTAGATGGTGCCCTGGGCCAGGTACTTGATGTTGTCCAGCTTGCAGGATTCGGCATCGAACACGTCGATGAAGGTACGGCCGATGATCTTGCGCTTCTTCTCCGGGTCGGACTCGCCGGCCAGGTTGTTCAGGAACTGCTCTTCGGCGTTGGCGCGGATCACTTTCACGCCCATGTTCTCGGCGAACATGGCCATCACTTGCTCGCCTTCGTGCAGACGCAGCAAGCCGTTGTCGACGAAGACGCAGGTCAGCTGGTCGCCAATGGCCTTGTGCAGCAGCGCGGCAACCACCGAGGAGTCCACACCGCCAGACAGGCCCAGCAGCACGTTGTCGGTGCCAACCTGGGCGCGGACTTGGGCGATGGCGTCTTCAGCGATTTTCGACGGGGTCCACAGGGCTTCACACTCGCAGATGTCGAGGATGAAGCGCGACAGGATGCGGCCGCCCTGCTTGGTGTGGGTCACTTCAGGGTGGAACTGCACGCCGTAGTAGCGACGATCATCGTTGAACATGCCGGCAATCGGGCAGCTCGGGGTGCTGGCCAGGATGTGGAAGTCTTCCGGCATTTTGGTGACTTTGTCACCGTGGCTCATCCACACGTCCAGGCCGAACAGGCCGTCGGCGTCGACGTGGTCCTCGATGCCGTCCAACAGGCGGCTCTTGCCGACTACGTCAACGCGGGCATAACCGAATTCACGCAGGTCCGAACCTTCGACCTTGCCGCCCAATTGCTCAGCCATGGTCTGCATGCCGTAGCAGATACCGAAGACGGGCACGCCCAGGTCGAATACGGCTTGCGGGCAGCGCGGGCTGTCGGCTTCGTGCACGGACTCGGGGCCGCCGGCGAGGATGACGCCTTTAGGCGCGAATTCGCGAATCGCTTCGTCATCCATGTCGAACGGATGCAATTCGCAATACACACCGATTTCACGCACGCGGCGGGCGATCAGCTGGGTGTACTGGGAACCGAAGTCGAGGATCAGGATGCGGTGAGCGTGAATGTCGAGGGCCATGACTCATTCTCATGTAGTGAATCAGAAACAACTCGGGGCTGAATGAACAGCCCCGGTGATTAACGTTTTGCTGAAGGCCTTAACCTACGCGGTAGTTCGGCGCTTCCTTGGTGATCTGCACGTCGTGGACATGGGACTCGGCCATGCCAGCGCCGGTGATACGCACGAATTCAGGCTTGGTGCGCATCTCTTCGATGTTGGCGCTGCCGGTGTAGCCCATGGAAGAACGCAGGCCGCCCATCAGTTGATGGATGATGGCGCTCAGGGTGCCTTTGTACGGCACGCGACCTTCGATGCCTTCCGGCACCAGCTTCTCGGCACCCGCGGAGGAGTCCTGGAAGTAACGGTCGGAAGAGCCCTGGGCCTGGGACATGGCGCCCAGCGAACCCATGCCGCGATAGGCCTTGTAGCTACGGCCCTGGAACAGTTCGATCTCGCCCGGTGCTTCTTCGGTACCGGCGAACATCGAACCCATCATCACGCAGTAGGCACCGGCGACGATGGCCTTTGACAGGTCACCGGAGAAGCGGATGCCGCCGTCGGCGATCAACGGCACGCCGGTGCCTTCAAGGGCAGCGGCGACGTTGGCGATGGCGCTGATCTGCGGCACGCCGACGCCAGCGACGATACGGGTGGTGCAGATCGAGCCAGGGCCGATACCGACCTTGACCGCATCGGCGCCGGCTTCGGCCAGGGCCTTGGCGGCAGCGCCGGTGGCGATGTTGCCGCCGATCACCTGCACGTCAGGGAAGTTCTGCTTGACCCAGCGAACGCGGTCGATCACGCCTTTGGAGTGGCCGTGGGCGGTGTCGACCACCACCACGTCAACGCCGGCATTGACCAGGGCGGCTACACGATCACCCGTGTCCTTGCCGGTGCCGACCGCAGCGCCGACGCGCAGACGACCTTGGTCGTCCTTGCTGGCCAGCGGGTAGGCCTTGGCTTTTTCGATGTCGTTGACGGTCATCATGCCCTTGAGGGCGAATTTGTCGTCGACGATCAGCACGCGCTCGATGCGGTGCTTGTGCAGCAACTCGCGGACTTCGTCCTTGTTAATGCCTTCCTTGACCGTGACCAGGCGCTCTTTAGGCGTCATCACTTCGCGGACGGTGGCATCCAGACGGTTCTCGAAACGCACGTCGCGGGAGGTGACGATGCCGACCAGGTCGCCATCGTGCAGCACCGGAACGCCGGAGATGTTGTGCATGCGGGTCAGTTCGAACAGATCCCGGACCGTGGCGTCAGCCTCGATGGTGATCGGATCCTTGACCACGCCAGCCTCGAACCGCTTGACCTTGCGCACTTCGGCGGCCTGCTGTTCGATGGTCATGTTCTTGTGGATGATACCGATACCGCCTTCCTGGGCCATGGCAATGGCCAGACGGGCTTCGGTCACGGTGTCCATGGCGGCGGAAACCAGGGGGATATTCAGTTCGATGCCACGGGTGAGACGGGTTTTGAGACTGACTTCGTTAGGCAGTACTTCGGAATAACCGGGCACTAGGAGAATGTCGTCGAAGGTCAGAGCTTCTTGGCTGATACGCAGCATCGCGGGGGCTCCCGAGCGGGAAAATGGAAGCGCGCCATTATACTCATGCACCCCGTCTGGCTCAATGTAAAAATCTGTCTATATTGGCATTACTGATATTCGGAGATCTGGTGCCTACTGTAGGAGCTGGCGAAGCCTGCGATCTTTTGATCTTCAGCGCCCTGATTAACGCTTAAAAGTCAAAAGATCGCAGGCTTCGCCAGCTCCTACGGAAAACCGATCGGCGTTTGACTACAGTTCCACCTTCACCCAACTCACCGGCTGATCGAGCCAATCGGCGAATTCATCGAGAAAGTCCTGCTTGAACCCCGCCTCCAGCCAGTTGTTGAAGATGAACCCCAGGTTGGAAAAGCCGCAGGGCTGCAGGAACAGGAAGCCGTTGATGTCGTCTTCATGGCCACATTCGGGGCAGGTGAAGTTGTCGGTGCGCGCCGGCATCCAGTCTTCCAGGCTTTCGAACAGCGCTTCGCCGACCTCCTTGCGGCACTCAGCGCAACCGGCTTCTTCGAGAAAGCCCTTGGCCGGCGTATAGATGCAGCGCTTGGTGATGATCTCCAGGCCATTGACTGGTTCACCGAATGGCAAGGCTTCGGGGTGCAAGACCACCTCGCGAGCACCGGGAGCGATCGCGTGGGCCATGCGATTGCCGGTGCGCCCACAGGTGGTCAGTTGTTCTTCGACGATATTCTTGCGCACCAGCCAGCGCACAATCGCCCGGGCCCGAGGCTCGTGGACCGGCAGGGTGGAAATTTTCGGGACGATGATGCTTTGCGAGTTCATGGAACATCCTGCGGTGAATCTATTGGTGGCGACGAGCAAGCCGGCGCCCACATCGAAACCAAGGGAATGGAGCATTGTACAGGGCCGGCTCTCGGAAGGTTTTTCGGTGAGCATGGAGATTGAGCGGCGAATACCCTTATCATGCCGCCCATGATTAAAGATCCCTTTGCCCGACTGGGCCTGGACCGCGAGGTCCTGACTGTCAGCCAGCTCAACGGCCGTGCGCGGGTGTTGCTCGAAGACGTGTTCAGCAACATCTGGGTCGAGGGCGAAATCTCCAACCTCGCCCGTCCGGCCTCCGGCCATGTGTACTTCACCCTCAAGGACAGTGGCGCCCAGGTGCGTTGCGCGCTGTTCCGGCAGAATGCCGCGCGGGTGCGCCAGGCCTTGAAGGACGGGCTGGCGGTGAAAGTGCGCGGCAAGGTCTCGCTGTTCGAAGGCCGTGGCGACTATCAACTGATCCTCGACACCGTCGAGCCGGCCGGCGATGGTGCGCTGCGCCTGGCCTTCGATGCCTTGAAGGAAAAGCTCGGCGCCGAGGGTCTGTTCAGTGCCGAGCGCAAGGTGCCGTTGCCGGCCCATCCACAACGCATCGGCATCATCAGTTCACCCACGGGCGCGGTGATCCGCGACATCATCAGCGTGTTCCGCCGCCGCGCGCCGCAGATCGCCCTGACGCTGATCCCCACCGCCGTGCAAGGCCGCGAAGCCACCGCGCAAATCGTCCGAGCCCTGAAGCTGGCCGACGCCCGTGGTTTCGATGCGCTGATCCTGGCCCGGGGCGGCGGTTCGCTGGAAGACTTGTGGTGCTTCAACGAAGAAGCCGTGGCCCGGGCGGTGGATGCCTGCGTCACGCCGATCGTCAGCGCCGTGGGCCATGAAACCGACGTATCCATCAGCGATTTCGTCGCTGACGTACGTGCCCCGACCCCGTCCGCCGCCGCCGAACTGCTCGCACCGGATGCCGGTGATCTGGTGCGCCGGGTCGAAAGCCTGCACCGGCGGCTGGTGATGCGCATGCGTGACCGGCTGATGCGCGATCAACTGCGCCTCGAAGGCCTCACCCGGCGCCTGCGCCACCCCGGTGAACGCCTGCGCCAGCAAGCCCAGCGCCTCGACGACCTGGATATGCGCATGCGCCGGGCGTTCGAACGCAGCCTCAATACCCGCCGCGAACGCCTGATCCGCCTGGAAACCCGCTTGGCCGGACAACACCCCGGCCGGCAATTGGCGTTGCTGCGCCAGCGCCTGGACAGCCTGGCCGAACGCCTGCCCCGGGCCATGCGCGAAGGCCTGAAAACACGCCGCGTGCAATTGCACAACCAGATGCAGACGCTGCACATCGTCAGCCCCCTGGCGACCCTCGGCCGGGGCTACAGCATTTTGCTGGACGAGCGCGGCCATGCGATCCGCAGTGCCGGACAAACCCAGACCGGCCAGCGCCTGACCGCCAAGCTCGGCGAAGGCCAATTGCTGGTACGGGTCGAAGACAATCACCTGACGCCGGTCACCCTTTCTTTACTGGATTGATTCATGCCGCGATATCTCGCCCCCTTGCTCTTGCTGTGCCTGACCTTCAACGCCCACGCCGACAGTTACATCACCCGCCTGCTGAACAAGCCGGTGCCCGGTGGCGTGGCCGTGGTGGACCTGGGCAGCGCGGCCAAGGCACCGAAAGCCAGTTACCAGGGCAAGCCAGTGCTGGTGGTCAAGGAACAGGACAACTGGCTGGCGATTGTCGGTATACCGCTGACGGTCCAGCCCGGCACCCAGCGGATCAGCAGCGGCGGCGGCACCCATCCGTTCGTGGTCGGCTATAAAAAGTACCCCGAGCAACACATCACCCTGAAGAACAAGCGCCAGGTCAATCCGAACCCGGCGGACCTCAAACGCATCAACGCCGAACTGGCGGTGCAACTGAAGGCCTACCGCCGCTTCAGTCCGAACATCCCCAGCAACCTGCTGCTGGACAAACCGGTCAATGGTCCGATGTCGAGCAAGTTCGGCGTGCGACGCTTCTTCAACGGCGAAGAACGCAACCCCCACGCCGGCCTGGACTTCGCCGTCCCCGCTGGCACGCCGATCAAGACCCCGGCCGCCGGCAAGGTGATCCTCATCGGCAATTACTTCTTCAATGGCAACACCGTGTTCGTCGACCATGGCCAAGGCTTCATCAGCATGTTCTGCCACATGTCGAAGATCGACGTGAAGGTCGGCCAGCAACTGGCCCGGGGCACCGTGGTGGGCAAGGTCGGTGCCACCGGCCGCGCAACCGGCCCGCACATGCACTGGAACATCAGCCTGAACGATGCGCGGGTGGATCCGGCGATCTTTATCGGCGCTTTCCAGCCCTGAGTTTTTGCGGTGAGGCTACTGGCCTCTTCGCGAGCAAGCCCGCTCCCACAGGTACAGCGTTGATTTTGAAATCGCCAACATTCCCCTGTGGGAGCGGGCTTGCTCGCGAACGGGCCAGCGGCATCGCAACTCGTCGTCATGGATTGCCGAGTGACAAGCATCGACGCAATAAAACTACAAATACCTCATATTCACGCGATTAAATCTCGCAAACCCGCCTAAAAACAGAACTTATCTCAATTTTTTCCGACTGCTTGCGATCCGCCTTCCGCGCGGTTAGGGTTGAGGGCATGAAAACCTCTCACACCCTCATTCAGCTTCGCCAGCACCGCAGCCTGTGCCTCGTCAGCGCACGACTGCCGGGCTGAATCGCGGCACCTCGTCCCGGCTGTGAAGCCACCCCCATTCGAACCACCGGCAGGCCGCCTTTTTCCGGCCACGACAATAAAGGACTTTCCCATGAGCATGCTCAAAGACCCGTCTTCCAAATACCGTGCCTTCCCGACCATCAACCTGCCGGATCGCACCTGGCCGTCGAAGACCATCACCGCCGCGCCGATCTGGTGCAGCTCCGACCTGCGCGACGGCAACCAGTCGCTGATCGAGCCAATGGACGCGGTCAAGAAGCTGCGCTTCTGGAAAACCCTCGTCGCGGTGGGCGTGAAGGAAATCGAAGCATCGTTCCCGGCCGCTTCGCAGACCGACTTCGACTTCGTGCGCACCCTCATCGAAGAAGGCCACATCCCGGACGACACCACCATCCAGGTGCTGACCCAGGCCCGTGAAGACCTGATCGCCCGCACGTTCGAATCCCTGCGCGGCGCCAAAAAGGCCATCGTCCACCTGTACAACGCCACCTGCCCGTCGTTCCGCCGCATCGTGTTCAACCAGGACAAGGAAGGCGTGAAGGAAATCGCGGTGAACGCGGCCAAACTGTTCGTCAAATATGCTGCACAGCAGCCGGAAACCCAGTGGCAGTTCGAGTACTCGCCAGAGACTTTCAGCGCCACTGAGCTTGAGTTCGCCAAGGAAGTCTGTGATGCGGTGATCGAAGTCTGGAACCCGACGCCCGAGCGCAAGGTGATCCTCAACCTGCCCGCTACCGTGGAAGTCGCCACCCCGAACATCTATGCCGACCAGATCGAGTGGTTCCACCGCAACATTACCCGTCGTGACAGCGTGCTCATCAGCCTGCACACCCACAACGACCGTGGCACCGGCGTGGCCGCTACCGAACTGGGCCTGATGGCCGGTGCCGACCGCGTCGAAGGCTGCCTGTTCGGCAACGGCGAGCGCACCGGTAACGTCGACCTGGTGACCGTGGCGCTGAACCTCTACACCCAGGGCATCAACCCTGAGCTGGACTTCTCCGACATCGACGGCGTGCGCAAAGTGGTCGAGGAATGCAACCAGATCCCGGTGCACCCGCGTCATCCGTACGTTGGCGACCTGGTCCACACTGCATTCTCCGGCTCGCACCAGGATGCCATCCGCAAGGGCTTCGCCCAGCAGAAATCGGACGCCCTGTGGGAAGTGCCGTACCTGCCGATCGACCCGGCCGACATCGGCCGCAGCTACGAGGCGGTGATTCGCGTCAACAGCCAGTCGGGCAAGGGCGGTATCGCCTACCTGCTGGAACAGGAATACGGCATCAGCCTGCCGCGTCGCATGCAGATCGAGTTCAGCCAGGTGGTACAGCGCGAAACCGATCGCCTGGGCCTGGAAATGACCGCCCAGCAGATCCACGCCTTGCTGCAGCGTGAATACCTGCAAGCCAACACCCCGTACGCGCTTGTCAGCCATCGCCTGCAGGAAGAAAACGGCAACAGCGCCGTGGAAGTGGAAGTGGCGAGCAAGGGTCAGGGCGAGACCAACCTGCACTGGCGCGGCAAGGGCAACGGCGCGCTGGAAGCGCTGGTGGCCGGCCTGCCAATTCCGGTGGAGATCATGGACTACAACGAACACGCCATCGGCGCCGGCACCAATGCCAAGGCGGCGGCGTACATCGAACTGCGGGTCAACGGCGAGCGTGCAGTGCACGGCGTGGGCATCGATGAAAACATCACCACTGCCAGCTTCAAGGCGCTGTTCAGTGCACTGAACCGTTCCCTGAGCCAGCCGGAAGCCAAAGCGGCCTGATCGTTCGGCTGAAATGCAAAAAGGCCCTGGGGTGAGAACCCCGGGGCCTTTTTGTCTGGCTTGATTTTGGGCGGGCTGTTCCGACGCCTTCGCGAGCAAGCCCGCTCCCACAGGCGTTTCCTGCCGGGCACAAAATTTGTGTCCGCCGCAGGTCCACTGTGGGAGCGGGCTTGCTCGCGAAGCGGCCCTACCAGACGGCAGGGATGTCAGGCATGGGTATCAATCGAAACAGTCATCGCCTGCAACAGCGCGGCCTGCAGGGTCTGCAATGTGGCTTGGGTCGCCATGATCTGAGTCTGGATCGCCATGGTTTCCTGAGCTTTTTGCTCCTCATCGGCGCGGCTTTTTTGCACCCGTGCCAACTGGGCTTGCTGTTCGGCCAGCAACTTCTCGGTCTGTTCGATCTGCTTCTTCAGTTGTTCGATGACATCGCTGCTGCCGCTGCTGCCACCCGCACCTGCGATATTCGCGCCACTGGTGTCGACTTCCAGTTTCTTGTCTTTGTCTTCACTGCTATCAGTCGATGCCACTGGACTGGCCGCTTTCTCTTCTTCAGCCCCGCGAATGGAGACTTTGGGAGCTGACGATGGATAAGGATTGACGGTGGTTGCGCTGATACTGGTCATAGGGACTTCTCCTTGGCTGACCGGTTATCGGCACGCAACCCCGTTCCTGAAGGGCTGAATCGTTTCAATCAGATGAATTCGAACCGATCGGCATCCAGGTTCGCCGGAAACCGCGTGCGGTAGGCCGCCAGGTCCGTCGCGCTCAAACACACCTTGAACACACCATCCGCTTCGCCAGTGCTGAGCAGGGTTTCGCCCTGGAAATCCAGCACCTGGCTGTCACCGGTGTAGGCAAAGCCCTTGCCGTCAGTACCGACTCGGTTCACCGCCGCCACGTAGCACAGGTTCTCGATCGCCCGGGCCGGCAACAGCCGGTTCCAGTGCAGACGCCGCGCTCCGGGCCAGTTGGCGGTGTACAGCAGCAGGTCGGTGTCCTCGGCGTCGCGGCTCCAGACTGGAAAGCGCAGGTCGTAGCAAATCAGCGGACGAATCCGCCAGCCCTTGAGCTCGAACAGCACTTGTCGCTCACCCGGGGTGTAGTGGTTGTGCTCCCCCGCCATGCGAAACAGGTGGCGCTTGTCGTAATGCAGCACTTCTCCGTCCGGGCGCGCCCAAAGCAGGCGATTGCGATGGCTGCCGTCAGCGGCCTGGATGATCACACTGCCAGTGATCACCGCGTCCAGCTTCGCCGCCTGGGCCTTGAGCCATTGGCGCGTCGGGCCGCTCTCCGGCTCCGCCAGGGTCTCGGACTCCATGGAGAAACCAGTGGTGAACATCTCTGGGAGGATGATCAGGTCAACCCCGCGCGCCTGCTCGAGCAGCGCTTGGAAATGTTCCAGGTTGGCCCGGCGGTCGTGCCAGGCCAGGGTGGTCTGGACCAGGGCAATGTCGAGGTCTGGCAATGTACTCAAATCACGCATAGCTTTTGCGCCGCTTCGCGCAGCGTCTCCTCGCGTTTGGCAAAGCACAGGCGCACCAGGCGCTGGCCTTGTGGTGGGTGCTGGTAAAACACCGAGATCGGAATCGTCGCCACGCCATGCTCACGGGTCATCCATACCGCCATCTCGACGTCATTCAGGTCCGGGCGAATCTGCGAATAGTCCACCAACTGGAAATAAGTGCCGGTCACGCGCTTGAAGCTGAACCGCGACGGCGCCAGCAGATCGCAGAACAGGTCGCGCTTGGTCTGGTAGAAGTCCGGCAATTCATCGACGTGTTCCGGATGCTCGGCCATATAGTCAGCCAAGGCGTACTGCAACGGCGTCACGCCGCAGAAGCTGACGTACTGGTGCACCTTGCGCAGCTCCGCCGTCAGGGCCGCTGGCGCCACCACGTAGCCGGTTTTCCAGCCGGTGACGTGGTAGGTCTTGCCGAACGAACTGACCACGAAGGCGCGGCGGTACAGCTCTTCATGGGCCAGGACACTGGCGTGGGCGACGCCGTCGAACACCAGGTGCTCGTAGACCTCGTCGCTGACCAGGTAGATATCACGGTCACGAATCAGCGTGGCCAATTGATCCAGCTCGGCGTGACTGATCAAGGCGCCACTGGGGTTGTGCGGCGAATTGAGGATGATCATGCGCGTATGCGGGCTCAGGGCTTGGCCGAGCTTCTCGAAGTCGATGGCGAAGTCATCCAGGCCCAATGGCACGTGCACGCAATGCCCGCCGGCCAGTTGCACGGCAGGCTCGTAGCTGTCGTAGCTGGGGTCGAAGACGATCACTTCGTCGCCGCTGTGGACCACCGCCGCGATGGCACAGAAAATCGCCTGGGTCGCGCCGGGGGTCACGGTGACTTCCTGATCGGCATCGACACTGGCGCCGTAGCAGCGGGCGATCTTCGCCGCGATCTGCTGGCGCAGCGCAGGCAGGCCGGTCATGGGTGAGTATTGGTTATGACCTTGGGCAATGTGCCGGCCGACCGCATCGCGCAGGGCCTGCGGGCCATCGAAATCAGGAAACCCCTGGGACAGGTTCAGCGCGCCCGTCTGCGCGGCGAGCTGGGACATCTGGGTGAAAATCGTGATGCCGACATTCGGCAACTTGCTGGTGATCATGAAGGGTCCCTGCTCTGCACCCGGCTCAGGTGCGGCGCGGGAGAGATCGAGGATAGCCCAATCGCAGGGCATGAAAAAGGGTGCCACCCAGGGCACCCTTTTCTTGTCACCGAATCGCAGGAAAACTCTGTGGCGAGGGAGCTTGCTCCCTCGCCACAAAAGCGGTCCCGGGAGAAGCCTGGGTCAGCGCTTGTCGCGGCGCTTCTTGTCGGCCTTCTTGTGGTGCGACATCAAGCGGCGCTTCTTGTTGACCTGGCGGTCGGTGAGCGTGTTCTTGTTGCCTTCGTACGGGTTTTCGCCGCCCTTGAACTCGATGCGGATCGGCGTGCCGACCAGCTTCAGGACGCGACGATAGGTGTTCTCCAGGTAACGAACGTACGACTTGGGCACCTTCTCGATCTGGTTACCGTGGATCACGATAATCGGCGGGTTGGCACCGCCCAAGTGGGCATAGCGCAGCTTGATCCGACGGTTGTTGACCATCGGTGGCGCGTGCTCGCCTACCGCATCTTCGAGGATCTGGGTGAGGCGGTTGGTCGGCCAGCGGGTCACCGCCGACTTGAACGAGTTCTGCACCGAAGCGTAGAGGTTGCCCACGCCCGTGCCGTGCAAGGCCGAGATGAAGTGGATGTCGGCGAAGTCGACGAAGAACAGGCGGCGCTGCAATTCGACCTTGACGAAATCCCGTTCGCTCGGCGTCATGCCGTCCCACTTGTTGATCGCGATGACCAACGCACGACCGGCTTCCAGGGCAAAGCCCAGCAGGTTCAGGTCGTGATCGACCACGCCTTCGCGGGCGTCCATCACGAAGATCACCACGTTGGCGTCTTTGATCGCCTGCAGGGTCTTGACCACGGAGAACTTTTCAACTTCTTCATGGATCTTGCCGCGCTTGCGCACACCGGCGGTGTCGATCAGCGTGTACTTCTCTTCGTTACGCTCGAAGGGAATGTAGATGCTGTCGCGGGTGGTGCCGGGCTGGTCGTAGACGATGACCCGGTCTTCACCGAGCATGCGGTTGACCAGCGTCGACTTGCCCACGTTCGGCCGGCCGATGATGGCGATCTTGATCCCGTCTTTTTCGCTTGGGCCCGGAATGCGCTTGGCTTCCTCGCCTTCGGCAACGATCTCTTCCTCGCCCTCTTCCGGTTCTTCCTCGTCGTCCTTGGGGAAACTCTCCAGGGCGATTTCCAGCATCTGGGTGATGCCACGACCGTGGGCGCCGGCGATCGGGATCGCCTGGCCCATGCCCAACGGTGCGAATTCGGCGCGTGCCATGTCCGGGTCGATGTTGTCGACCTTGTTGGCGACCACGTAGGAACGCTTGTTACGCTTGCGCAAATGCTCGGCGATCATCTGGTCGGCGGCTGTAAAACCGGCCTTGGCGTCTACCAGGAACAGCACCACATCGGCTTCTTCAATGGCGAGCAGCGACTGCTCGGCCATTTTTTCGTCCATGCCGTGTTCATCACCGGAGATGCCGCCGGTGTCGACCAGAATATAGGTACGCCCTTGCCACTTGGCCTCACCGTATTGGCGATCACGGGTCAGACCGGACAAGTCGCCGACAATGGCGTCGCGAGTCCTGGTCAGGCGGTTGAACAAGGTGGACTTGCCGACGTTCGGTCGGCCCACCAGGGCGATTACGGGAACCATGCGGCTCTCCACTTCGTTATTTCAGAAAATACAAAAGCCGCTGCGAGGCAGCGGCTGGTGCTCGGGGCAGTCTGTGCAAGCCCTGCAAACCTTGTGAACAAGGCCGCTTGGGGGGATTAGCCCCAAGCATAGTCTTACTTGATGGTCAGGGCTTCCAGTTTGCCGCTGTTGCCATACACATAGATCATGTCGCCCACCACCAGCGGACGGGCACGCAGGCCGTCGCTGTCGATGCGCTCACGGCCGACGAAACGACCGTCCACCTGGCTGAGCAGGTGCAGGTAACCTTCCATGTCACCCACTGCGACGTAGCTGGAGAACACTTCCGGGGCCGACAGTTGACGACGGGCCAGGGAGTCGTTGCTCCACAATGCGGTGGTGGAACGCTCGTCGACGCCTTCGACGGTGCCCGAGGACAGGCTCACGTAGACGCTGCCAAAACCTTGGGCGACACCGGCGTAGCTGGACGCATCGCGCTGCCACAGCGCACGACCGCTTTCCAGGTCCAGTGCTGCAACGCGGCCCTGGTAGCTGGCGACGTACAACGTACCGCCGGACAGCAGCAGGCCGCCGTCGATGTCGACCACGCGCTCCAGTTCCGAACGACCTTGCGGGATCGCTACGCGCTGCTCCCAGACCGGCACGCCGTTGGAGATATCCAGGGCCACCACTTTACCGGTCGACAAGCCAGCCACCGCCAGGCGGTTGGTGACGATCGGCGCGCTGGTGCCGCGCAGGGTCAGTACCGCCGGGGTGCTGTCGTACAACCAGCGTTGGTTGCCGGTGGCAGCATCCAGGCCGATCAAGCGATCATCCTGGGTCTGGACCACCACCACGTCACCATTGGTGGCCGGCGGTGCGAGCACTTCACTGCTGACGCGGGCGCGCCATTTCTCTTCACCGCTGCTCGCGTCCAGGGCGACGATCTCGCCCTTGAGCGTGCCGATCATGACCAGGCCATAACCCACGCCAACGGCGCCGGAAACAGGCAGTTCAAGATCTTTCTTCCATTTGACGTCGCCGTTCATGCGATCCATGGCCATGACGACGCCCGTGACGTCGCCGGCATAGAGGGTGTCGCCATCAATGGCTGGCACCAGCATGTTGTAGGTTTCACCCTGGCCATCGCCGATGGAACGGCTCCACTGCTTCTGCAGCACGACTTCTTCTTTGAAATCGGTCAGTTCGGCCGGAGGCAGTTCTTTCTTGCTGTTGCTGCTGCAACCCGCGGCCAGAATGGCCAGAGCCAGCAATGCTGCATGTTTCCAACGGATCACGTCACGCATCCCCTTTGGCCAGGTCGTCCAGCTTGATTTGCAGGCCACCGACTGCGGCTTCATCCGACAGCGCAGCCTTGGCTTTTTGGTAGGCCGCATGGGCCTCATCGGCACGGCCCAGCTGTACCAGCAGGTCGCCCTTGAGTTCCTCGCGGGTCGCCAGGAATGCCTTGTCGGCATCACCGTCGAGCAGCTTCAAGGCGTCTTCGGCCTTGTTCTGTGCCGCCAGCACCTGCGCCAGGCGCTGACGCGCCACTTCGCCCAGGGTCGGGTTGGCCGGTTTGTCGACGATACCTTTGAGCTCGGTGGCCGCGTCGTCCAGCTTGCCGCTGTCCACCGCTACCTTGGCCACGAACAGGCGACCGAACTGCGCATAGGCGGTGCCGCCGAATTCCTTGTCCAGCTTGCCGGCCAGGTCCACCACGCGGGCAGCATCAGGCTTGCCGTCCGGGGTCAGGGTGGTTTCCAGCAATTGCTGGTAGAGCACCGAGGCGCCTTGCGACTGGTTGCTCTGGTATTTCTGGTAGGCCTGCCAGCCGAACACGATGACCAGCGCCAACAGGCCGCCAGTAACCAGCGGCTTGCCGTTGCGCGTCCACCAGTCCTTCAAATCCGCCAGCTGTTCATCTTCGGTACTCGACACCCCAATACTCCTTAATCGCTAAATCGGCTGTTTGACAGCTTCAACCCTGCACGACGCAGGTGGCCAGGTGTGCAGCAAGCGCATCCCAGGCAATGCTTTGTTGTTCGCCCTGGCCACGCAGGGGTTTGAAACCTACCACTTGTTGGGCCAGTTCGTCGTCACCGAGGATCAGTGCATACAGCGCACCGCTCTTGTCGGCCTTCTTGAACTGGCTCTTGAAGCTGCCGGCGCCGGCGTTGATCTGCAGGCGCAGGTTGGGCAACTGGTCGCGGACCCGCTCGCTCAACGTCAGGGCCGCCAGTTCGGCTGCTTCACCGAAGGCGCACAGGTAAACGTCGACCTGACGGGCCAGTTCCTCTGGCACCTTGTCCAGGGCCTCAAGCATCAGCACCAGGCGCTCGATGCCCATGGCAAAGCCCACGCCCGACGTCGGCTTGCCGCCCATCTGTTCTACCAGCCCGTCGTAACGGCCACCGGCACACACGGTGCCCTGGGCGCCGAGCTTGTCGGTGACCCATTCGAATACGGTCTTGCTGTAGTAATCCAGGCCACGGACCAGTTTCGGGTTGATCACATAGGGAATGCCGGCGGCGTCCAGACGGGCCTTGAGCCCCTCGAAATGCACGCGGGACTCTTCGTCCAGGTAGTCGGCCATTTTTGGCGCACCCACCAGTACGGCCTGGGTGTCCGGGTTCTTGGTGTCCAGTACCCGCAGAGGGTTGGTCTTCAAGCGACGCTGGCTGTCTTCGTCCAGCTTGTCCAGGTGGGCGCTAAGAAACTCCACCAAGGCTTCACGGTAGCGGCCACGGGACTCGCTGGTGCCCAGGCTGTTGAGCTCAAGCTTGACCGCATCACGGATGCCCAGCTCGCCCCACAGGCGCCAGGTCAGCACGATCAGTTCGGCGTCGATGTCCGGACCGTCAAGGTTGAACACCTCGCAACCAATCTGGTGGAACTGGCGATAACGGCCTTTCTGCGGGCGCTCGTGACGGAACATCGGGCCGATGTACCAGAGTTTCTGCACCTGGCCGCCGCCGGTGATGCCGTGTTCGAGCACCGCACGCACGCAGGCCGCCGTGCCTTCTGGGCGCAGGGTCAGGGAGTCGCCGTTGCGGTCGTCGAAGGTGTACATCTCTTTTTCGACGATGTCGGTCACTTCACCGATGGAGCGCTTGAACAGCTCGGTGAACTCGACGATCGGCATGCGGATCTGTCGGTAGCCGTAGTTATCCAGCAGGCGCGCCACGGTGCCCTCGAAATAACGCCACAGGGGCGTCTGCTCGGGCAGGATGTCGTTCATGCCACGAATGGCTTGCAGGGACTTGCTCACGTGTATTCCTTAATCTTTCGACTTAACCGCGCGCGATGACCGCTGCGTCGGCTTCGACCTTTTCGGCCGCTTTCTGGCGGATCAGCCGTTCCAGCTCATCCACCAGATTGTCATTCGTCAGTTTCTGCGACGGCTTGCCGTCGATGTAAATCAGGTTCGGTGTACCGCCAGTCAGGCCGATGTGGGCCTCCTTGGCTTCGCCCGGCCCGTTGACCACGCAACCGATGACCGCGACATCCAGCGGCACCAGCAGGTCTTCGAGGCGCCCTTCCAGCTCGTTCATGGTCTTGACCACATCGAAGTTCTGCCGCGAGCAGCTCGGGCAGGCGATGAAGTTGATGCCACGGGAACGCAGGTGCAGGGACTTGAGAATGTCGTAGCCGACTTTCACTTCCTCGACCGGGTCGGCCGCCAACGAGATACGGATGGTATCGCCAATCCCTTCGGCGAGCAGCATACCGAGGCCGACGGCGGATTTCACCGTGCCCGAACGCAACCCACCGGCTTCGGTGATGCCCAGGTGCAGCGGCTGGACGATTTCCTTGGCCAGCAGACGGTACGCTTCGACGGCCATGAACACGTCGGAGGCCTTCACGCTGACCTTGAAGTCCTGGAAATTCAGGCGCTCGAGGTGCTCGACGTGGCGCAGGGCCGACTCCACCAGTGCCGCCGGGGTCGGTTCGCCGTATTTCTTTTGCAGGTCTTTTTCCAGGGAACCGGCGTTCACGCCGATGCGGATCGGGATGCCCCGGTCGCGGGCGGCATCCACCACGGCACGTACCCGGTCTTCGCGACCGATGTTGCCCGGGTTGATGCGCAGGCAGTCGACGCCCAACTCGGCCACGCGCAAGGCGATGCGGTAGTCGAAGTGGATGTCGGCCACCAAGGGGACCTTGACCAATTGCTTGATCTTGCCGAACGCCTCGGCGGCGTCCATGTCCGGCACGGATACGCGCACGATGTCGACACCGGCGGCTTCCAGGCGGTTGATTTGCGCGACCGTGGCGGCCACGTCATTGGTGTCGCTGTTGGTCATGCTCTGCACAGCGATAGGCGCATCGCCGCCCACGGGCACGTTGCCGACCCAGATCTTTCGGGATTCGCGACGCTTGATTGGAGATTCGCCGTGCATGACTTATTGACCCAACTTCAGGCGAGCGGTCTCGCCACTGGTGAACGGAGCGATGTCGACCGGCTGGCCGTTGTAGCTGACCTGCGCGCCACGGGCATAACCCAGGCGTACGGCAAAGGGTGGCTTGCCGTTGACGGAGGTGCTGTCGCCCTTGCGCTTGAGGCCACTGAACAGCACCTTGCCGTTACCATCGGTGATCTGCGTCCAGCAGTCGGCGACAAATTGAATCTGTACCTGGCCTTCACCCGAGACCGGGGCGGCTGGAGCGGCCGGAGCCACTGGCGCCGCCGGGACGGCTGGAGCGGCGTGGGCCGCAGGCGCAGCCACGGTTGGCGCTGGTACGCTCGGTGCGGCTGGCGCCGTGGCAACCGGAGCACTGCCGGTGATCGGTGCAGCCGGCGTTGTTGGTGCGTCTGGCGCTGGCACAGGTGGCTCGGCACCCGCCTGGGCATCGGCGGCGTCCTGGCTTTGTGGCAACGCCAGGGTGGTTTCGCCAGCGGCCTGCCCTTCGACGACAGCCTGGTCTTCCGGCTCGTCCAGCGGATGGATCTGCGTAGTGCCGTCGGCACCCTCGACCTCAACATGCTCAGGGTTCATGACGACTGGCTCCTTGTTGCGCAAGGACGCCTGCTCCTGCCACCAGACAAAACCGCCACCAATCACCGCGATCAGCAGCAACAGGCTGACGATTCGCAAAATGGTGTGGGAAACACGAACCGGCTCCTCGATGTGTCCCAGGCTGTGCACGCTGCTGCCCTGGGCATCGGAACCGGTGTACTGATCGAATTGCTGGACCAGCAAGGTCTGGTCCATGCCGAGCAACTTGGCATAGGCGCGGATATAGCCCCGGGCAAAGGTATGCCCAGGCAGCTTGTCGAACGCGCCCGCTTCCAGATTGCCCAAGGAAGCCACGGTGAGATTGAGCTTGAGGGCCACTTCGGCCAGCGACCAGCCATTGTTTTCGCGGGCTTGACGCAGGGTCTCACCGGGATTTACGCGAGTCGCTGCTACAACTTCGGGATGCGCCGCTTTCATCATTGCTCCGACAGGTATTGCTGATATTCCGGCGTACCGGGATAGAGTCTTTTGAGTTGCAAGGCGTAACTTGCAGCCTTGTCGCGATCTTCAAACACATGTGCCAGCCGAACGCCGAGCAATAGACTACGTGCATTTTGCTCGCTCAGCAGGCTAAAACGTTCGTAGTAGTCGCGCGCGGGCACATAATGCCTGTCTTCGTAAGACAACTCAGCCATTTCCAACAGCGCCCGCGGCTGCTGGCGGTTGAGCCGCAACGCCTTTTCCAGATGCTGGCGGGCCAGGTCACGCCAGCCCAACTGCGAGGCTGTCATGCCGAGGTTTTCGAAAACCCGCGAACGCTCAGGGTAAAGGGTGTCGGCGGCAGCCTGCTCGAAGCGCTCGTAGGCGTCCTTGTAGCGTTTCTGCTCGAAAAGAAAGCTGCCGTAGTTGTTCAGGATCCGTGCGTCTTGCGGGCGAGCCGAGAGCGCCTTGCGAAAATGCTCATCGGCCAGCCCCGGCTCCATCTCGGCCTGGAACACCAGGGCCAGGGCCGCATTGGCATCGGCGTCGGAGTCGTCCAGTTCCAGGGCTTTCTTGAGCGGCACCTTGGCCCGCTCGGTCATGCCCTGCTGCAGGTAGCCGATGCCCAGCTGCACGTAGGCCACACGGGCCTCGTCGCGCCCTTTGCTGGTCCTCATGGGGTTGTAGTCACCCGACAGGACACAACCGGAACAAAGGCCGGCCAACAGCAAAACGAGCGCGAAGCGCAGGGACATAGAGTTCCTCTCTTAGTGACTGTTCGCAGCGTTTTGCACTGCATCGTCCGCGGCGGTCAACTCACGCACGGCAATGTAGCGCTCGCTGCGACGGGTGCGATCCAGCACCTGTCCTACCAATTGGCCACAGGCGGCGTCGATGTCTTCGCCGCGGGTGGTACGCACGGTGACGTTGAAGCCGGCGTGGTGCAGCTGATCCTGGAAGCGACGAATCGCGTTGTTGCTCGGACGCTCGTAACCGGAATGCGGGAACGGGTTGAACGGGATCAGGTTGATCTTGCACGGGATGTTCTTGAGCAGCTCGATCATCTCGACCGCGTGCTCGACCTTGTCGTTCACATCCTTGAGCAGTGTGTACTCGATGGTCAGCACGCGCTTTTCGCCCAGGGACGACATGTAGCGCTGGCACGACTCGAGCAGCATCTTAAGCGGATACTTCTTGTTGATCGGCACCAATTGGTTACGCAATGCGTCATTGGGTGCGTGCAGCGACAACGCCAGGGAGACGTCGATGTGCTTGGCCAGCTCATCGATCATCGGCACCACGCCGGAGGTGGACAGGGTCACGCGGCGCTTGGAGATGCCGTAGCCCAGGTCGTCCATCATCAGGTGCATGGCGGAAACGACGTTGTCGAAGTTCAGCAGCGGCTCACCCATGCCCATCATCACCACGTTGGTGATGGCACGGTCGACGGTCGCCGGGACGCTGCCAAAGGATTTGTTGGCAATCCACACCTGGCCGATCACTTCGGCGGCGGTGAGGTTGCTATTGAAGCCTTGCTTGCCGGTGGAGCAGAAACTGCAATCCAGGGCACAGCCTGCCTGGGACGAAACGCACAAGGTGCCGCGTTTGCCCTGGGGAATGTACACGGTCTCGACGCAGCTGCCGGACGCCACGCGCACCACCCACTTGCGGGTGCCGTCGCTGGAAATGTCCTGGCTGACCACTTCGGGGCCACGAATCTCGGCAACAGCCTTGAGCTTTTCGCGCAGGGCCTTGCCGACATTCGTCATGGCGTCGAAGTCGTCGACGCCAAAGTGGTGAATCCATTTCATCACCTGGCCGGCACGGAAACGCTTCTCCCCGATCGAGTCGAAGAATTTCTCCATTTCCGGCTGGGTCAGGCCCAACAGGTTGGTTTTGCCGTTCGATGTAGTCATGGATTCACCTTCACTCAAAAGCCTGGGCTTAGCGAGTGGTTACTTCAGTAGCGGAGAAAAAGTAAGCGATTTCGCGAGCAGCAGCGGCTTCGGAGTCCGAACCGTGAACGGCGTTGGCGTCGATGGACTCAGCGAAGTCAGCACGGATGGTGCCGGCAGCGGCTTCTTTAGGGTTGGTAGCGCCCATCAGCTCACGGTTGCGAGCGATAGCGTTTTCACCTTCCAGCACCTGAACGACAACCGGACCGGAAGTCATGAAAGCAACCAGCTCACCGAAGAAACCGCGCTCGCTGTGCTCAGCGTAGAAGCCTTCGGCTTCGGCTTTGGACAGTTGCTTCATTTTCGAAGCTACAACGCGCAGGCCAGCGTCTTCGAAACGGGTAACGATCTTGCCGATCACGTTTTTAGCAACGGCGTCAGGCTTGATGATGGAGAAAGTACGTTGAACAGCCATGGTGTAACTCCAGAAACGGTAATTTGCGAAAAATTAAACCCGCGAATTATACGCGGGTTCAGGGGTATTGCCTAACCTGCCGGGTCGATCAGTCGATTTCTTCGATCCAGAGCGTCTGGACCGCTTCCAAGACCTTCTCGCCACAACGGCCAGAGGTACTGTCGAAACCGGGAAGCTCCATGATCCAGTGCTGCAGATCGACGAAATTGACCTTCAGCGGATCCACGTCCGGCTTGGCTTCGGCCAGTTCTTCTGCGATGCGTTGTACATCATTCCAACCATAGCTCATGACAGTGTCACCATCAGTGCGGCGCTTCGGCCGCATGGTTAAGCGAATATCTCGGGATCTCGACGGTCAGGTCTTCGGTGCCGACGATGGCCTGGCAACCCAGGCGCGACTGCGGCTCAAGCCCCCAGGCACGGTCAAGAAAATCCTCTTCCAGCTCGTCAGCCTCTTCCAGCGAATCGAAGCCTTCACGAATGATGCAATGGCACGTCGTGCAAGCACAAACGCCGCCACAGGCACTTTCCATCTCGATATGGTGCTCATGGGCCAGCTCGAGAATCGAGATTCCGGGCTCAGCCTCCACGACCATGCCCTCCGGACAGAACTTCTCGTGGGGCAGAAAAATCACCTGCGGCATCAGTTATTCCTCGATTTCATTCAGGTTGCGCCCCGCCAGGGCGGCTTTCACCGTCGAGTCCAGGCGGCGGGCAGCAAAGGCATCGGTGACGTGCGACAGACGCTTGGTCTGTTGCTCGATGGCATAACCATCGGTGCCCTTGATCAATTCGGACAGTTCCTGCATTTGCAGTTCGATGACCATGCGCTCTTCAGCGTCCAACAAGCGCTCGCCATCAGCCTCCAGGGCACCTTGCACGGCTTCGATCAGGCGCTGGGCGTCGACCTGTTGCTCGCGCAATACGCGGGCGACCTTGTCGTCGCTGGCGTGCTGGAAGGAATCCTTGAGCATCTTGGCGATTTCGCCGTCGGTCAGGCCATAGGACGGCTTGACCTGGATGCTGGCCTCGACGCCCGAACCCAGTTCGCGGGCGGAAACGTTGAGCAAGCCGTCGGCATCGACCTGGAAGGTCACCCGGATCTTCGCCGCACCGGCGACCATGGCCGGGATGCCGCGCAATTCGAAGCGGGCCAGGGAGCGGCAGTCGCTGATCAGCTCACGCTCGCCTTGCAGCACGTGGATCATCATGGCCGACTGGCCGTCTTTATAGGTGGTGAAGTCCTGGGCACGAGCGACCGGGATGGTGGTGTTACGCGGAATCACCTTCTCCATCAGGCCGCCCATGGTTTCCAGCCCCAGGGACAACGGGATCACGTCGAGCAACAGCAGTTCGCCGCCATCGCGCTTGTTGCCGGCCAGGGTATCGGCCTGGATCGCGGCGCCGATGGCAACCACCTGGTCCGGGTCGATTTCAGTCAGCGGCTGGCGGCCAAAGGCCTCGGCAACGGCTTCGCGAACCCGAGGTACGCGAGTCGAACCACCGACCATGACCACGGCCTTGACGTCTTCGAGCTCCACACCGGAATCACGCACGGCACGGCGGCAGGCCTTGAGGCTGCGGGCGACCATGGGCTCGATCAGGGCATCGAAGGCTTCGCGGGTCAGCGCGGCTTTCCAGTCGCCATAAGCGACTTCAACCGTGGCGGCGTTGGTCAAGGCTTCCTTGGCGGCGCAGGCGGTTTGCAGCAACTGACGCTGCGCACCCGGGTCGAGATCAGCGGACAAGCCGGCTTGCTCGATGATCCAGCCCGCGATGGCGTGGTCGAAATCATCGCCGCCCAGGGCGCTGTCGCCGCCGGTGGCCAGGACTTCGAAAACACCGCCAGTCAGGCGCAGGATGGAGATATCGAAAGTGCCGCCGCCCAGGTCGTAGATGGCGACCAGGCCTTCGGCATGCTGGTCCAGGCCATACGCCACCGCAGCGGCGGTCGGTTCGTTGAGCAGGCGCAGCACGTTCAGGCCGGCGAGCTTGGCCGCATCCTTGGTGGCTTGGCGCTGGGCGTCATCGAAATAAGCCGGGACGGTGATGACCGCGCCCACCAATTCACCACCTAACGCCGCTTCGGCGCGCTGGCGCAACACCTTGAGGATGTCGGCGGAAACCTCTACCGGGCTTTTCGGGCCTTGTACGGTTTCGATGAACGGCATGTGGGATTGGCCACCGACGAAGCGGTACGGCAGTTGGTCGCCCAATTGCTTGACGTCGGACAGACCACGACCCATCAAGCGCTTGACCGACACGATGGTGTTCAACGGGTCGGTGGCGGCGGCCAGCTTGGCCGACTCGCCCACTTCAACGCGATCGGCGTGATAGCGTACGGCGGACGGCAGGATCACCCGCCCCTGCTCGTCGGCCAGCGGTTCGGAAAGACCGCTGCGCAAGGCAGCGACCAGGGAATTGGTGGTACCCAAGTCGATCCCGACAGCCAGGCGACGCTGGTGCGGTTGTGGACTTTGGCCGGGTTCGGCGATCTGCAGTAGGGCCATCGTAATCAGGACTTATCTGTAATCAGGCGTGCGACCGGAGCGGCACTGGGTTAATCGTCGAGGCGCTCTTCGAGCTGGCGCACTTCGTAGGTGAGCTTGTCGAGGAACTGCATGCGCCGCATCAGGCGTTCGGCCTGTTCGCGTTGCGCGGCATCGTTCCAGCAGGCTGCGAAGCTTTCGTTCAGTTCTAGCTGGGCGTCTTTCAAGCGACGCTTGAATACCGCGACACCGGCCAGGTCGGCGCTGTCCTGCAGGTCTTCGAGCTCTTCGCGCCATTGCATCTGCTGCAAAAGAAACTCGGGATCGTGGACCGTGACCTCCAGCGGCAACTCATGGCCGCTGATGGCGAGCAGATAACGCGCGCGCTTGGCAGGACTCTTGAGCGTCTGGTACGCCTCGTTGAGGTTCGCCGACTGCTCGAGCGCACGCCGCTGCTCCGCCTCGGAAGCATCGGCAAAGCGGTCGGGATGGACGCCACGGGCCAATTCAAGGTAACGCGCGGACAACTGATCGAGATCCAGTTGGAACGCGGGCTGCATCTGGAACAACGCAAAATGACAAGGAGTACCCACAAGCCGCCTCAGATGTTGAAGCTTTCGCCGCAGCCACATTCACCGCGCACGTTGGGGTTGTTGAACTTGAAGCCTTCGTTCAACCCTTCCTTGACGAAATCCAGTTCGGTGCCGTCCAGGTACGTCAGGCTTTTCGGGTCGATGATCACTTTCTGACCATGACTCTCGAACACCTGGTCGTCTTCACCGACTTCGTCGACGAATTCCAGTACATAGGCGAGGCCGGAACAGCCCGTGGTGCGAACACCCAGGCGGATACCCTCGCCCTTGCCGCGCCCTGCAAGGGAGCGCTGCACATGCTTAGCTGCCGCTTCTGTCATCTGGATAGCCATGGAAAACTCCTTACCGTAACGCGGATCAGATCAAGCCTTTCTTCTGCTTGTAATCGCGAACGGCGGCCTTGATGGCGTCTTCGGCGAGTACCGAGCAGTGGATCTTCACTGGCGGCAGGGCCAGTTCTTCGGCCAGCTGGGTGTTCTTGATGGTTTCGGCTTCGTCGAGAGTCTTGCCCTTCATCCACTCGGTGGCCAGGGAGCTGGACGCGATAGCGGAACCGCAGCCGTAGGTCTTGAACTTGGCATCTTCGATGATGCCTTGCTCGTTGACCTTGATCTGCAGGCGCATCACGTCGCCGCATGCTGGGGCGCCGACCATGCCGGTGCCCACATCAGGATCCTGCGCGTCCATCTTGCCGACGTTGCGCGGGTTCTCGTAGTGGTCGATGACCTTTTCGCTATATGCCATTTGCTTTAATCCTCATCAGTGAGTCGCTCTGGTGGCGACTTCTTCAGTGCGCCGCCCACTCGATTTTCGAAATGTCGACGCCGTCTTTGTACATGTCCCACAGCGGCGACAGAGCGCGCAGCTTGGTAACGGCCTCGCAAACTTTCTGCGCGGCGTAATCGATTTCTTCTTCGGTGGTGAAACGGCCGAAGGTGAAGCGGATCGAGCTGTGGGCCAGTTCGTCGTTGCGGCCCAGGGCGCGCAGGACGTACGAAGGCTCCAGCGATGCCGAGGTGCAGGCCGAACCAGACGACACGGCCAGATCCTTGAGCGCCATGATCAGCGACTCGCCTTCAACATAGTTGAAGCTCAGGTTCAGGTTGTGCGGTACGCGGGCGGTCATGCTGCCGTTGACGTAGAGCTCTTCCAGGTGCTCGACCTGCTTGAAGAAGCGGTCGCTCAGGGCCTTGATACGCACGTTCTCGGCAGCCATGTCTTCCTTGGCTACACGGAAGGCTTCGCCCATGCCGACGATCTGGTGGGTCGCCAGGGTGCCGGAACGCATGCCACGTTCGTGACCGCCGCCGTGCATGGTCGCTTCGAGGCGAACACGCGGCTTGCGGCTGACGTACAGCGCGCCGATGCCTTTAGGGCCGTAGGTCTTGTGGGCCGAGAACGACATCAGGTCGACTTTCAGCTTGGACAGGTCGATGTCGACCTTGCCGGTTGACTGGGCCGCGTCGACGTGGAACAGGATGCCCTTGGAACGGGTCAGCTCGCCGATGGCGGCGATGTCGTTGATGGTGCCGATTTCGTTGTTCACGTGCATGATCGAAACCAGGATGGTGTCGTCGCGCAGGGCGGCTTCGACCATGGCTGGCGTGATGATGCCGTCTTCACCCGGTTCGATGTAGGTGACTTCGAAACCTTCACGCTCCAGTTGGCGCATGGTGTCCAGGACAGCCTTGTGCTCGATCTTGGAGGTGATCAGGTGCTTGCCCTTGGTGTGATAGAAGTGCGCGACACCCTTGATTGCCAGGTTGTCGGACTCGGTGGCACCGGAAGTCCAGACGATTTCACGCGGGTCGGCGTTGACCAGGTCCGCGACCTGGCGGCGGGCGTTTTCGACCGACTCTTCGGCCTTCCAGCCGAACACGTGGGAACGGGACGCCGGGTTACCGAAGTTTCCGTCGACCAGCAGGCATTCACTCATTTTTTGCGCAACACGCGGATCAACCGGGGTGGTCGCAGAGTAATCAAGGTAAATCGGCAATTTCATGGACTCTCTCCTAAATCAGGCTGGCTGGCGTTCCGCGTGCTCTGCGGCGGTCATTCGACGGCGGACGCTTCAATCTTGTCCAGGTGCGGCGCCTTGCCATTGCAACGGCGCTGGTCCTGACGCTGGGCTACTTCTTGCACCTCACGGCGAGTTACAAGGTCAGCCAAGCTGATACCGCTTAGAAATTCGTGGATCTGCAGGCTGAGGTCGCACCACAAGTGGTGGGTCAGGCAAGTATCGCCGCCATGGCAGTCGCCAAGGCCCTGGCATTTGGTCGCATCGACCGATTCATTCACCGCATCGATCACCTGGGCGACCTGGATGCCCTGCATGTCGCGCGACAACTGGTAGCCGCCGCCCGGGCCGCGAACGCTGGAAACCAGGTTGCTACGGCGCAGCTTGGCGAACAGCTGTTCAAGGTAGGACAAGGAAATGCCCTGGCGCTCGGAGATATCGGCCAGAGACACCGGCCCGTGCTGCGCATGCAATGCCAGATCCAGCATTGCGGTCACGGCGTATCGGCCTTTTGTAGTCAGTCGCATGGACAATTACCACGGAGTTCGGAATGGGGGCGAGTATGCAATTCCCGAGTGTTTAAGTCAAGTATAAGACCTAGTACTTTACTCAGGTTTACCCGCGAAAGAGCGCGCGCATGATAGCAAAGGCTGGTCGGCGGCGACCAGTGATACCGCGTTATCGTTTATCGCGAGCAAGCTTTGCTCCCACAGGACCCCCCATTCCCACGGAGGGCTCTTTCAAAAACCAGGACGCCTGTAAAACCAGGGGCCCTGTAACAACCAGAACCCCTGTGGGAGCAAGGCTTGCCCGCGATGCAGGCACCTCGGTTTAGCTGGCCTGAGTCTCATCCTTGTCCTTCACACACGCAAAGTCTTCTTCGCGCAGTTCAGGCAGGTCCTTGGCACAGTAATTACTGCCCAGCTCCTTCAGAGCCCCGCACATCCCCTCCAGGCGTCCGTCGACGGCCTGCAGGTGATCGAGCAACTGGTTGATGGCGCGGGCGACCGGGTCGGGCATGTCTTCGCCGACACCGTAGGCATCGAAGCCGATTTTCTCGGCCATGGCCTTGCGGCGCGCGCTCTGCTCGTCATCGGACTTGACGATGATCCGCCCCGGAATACCCACCACGGTCGCGCCGGGCGGCACGGCCTTGGTCACCACGGCATTGGAGCCGACTTTCGCCCCCGCCCCCACCGTGAACGGCCCGAGCACCTTGGCACCGGCGCCCACCACCACGCCGTCTTCCAGGGTTGGGTGGCGCTTGCCCTTGTTCCAACTGGTGCCGCCGAGAGTCACACCTTGGTACAGCGTCACATCGTCGCCGATCTCGGCGGTTTCGCCGATGACAATGCCCATGCCATGGTCGATGAAGAACCGACGGCCAACCTTGGCGCCCGGATGGATCTCGATCCCGGTCAGCCAGCGCCCGAAGTTCGAAACCAGCCGCGCCAGCCACTTCCAGCCCATGTTCCACAAAGCACCGGACAGGCGATGGATCCAGATCGCGTGCATCCCCGGGTAGCAGGTCAGCACTTCAAAGGCATTGCGCGCCGCTGGGTCACGATGGAAAACACTTTGGATATCTTCACGCAAACGTTCGAACATTTTATTTCTTCCGCTTAATCAGCTCGCCACGGGCCGCCTTCTGGGTTTCCGTGAGGATGCCGCGCAATATATTCATCTCCGCCCGGCTGACCGAGCTTCGTCCGTACAACCGACGCAGGCGCGCCATCAAGTGTCGCGGCTTTTCCGGATCGAGAAACTCGATGTCCACCAGGCTCTGCTCCAGGTGCTCATAGAATCGTTCCAGCTCGTCCATGGTCGCCAGTGTCTCACTGCGCGGCGACGTGACCTCGGTTTTTTCGACTTTGCTGGGTTTGCCTTCGGCTGCCAGCCAAGCCATGCGCACTTCATAACTCAACACCTGCACCGCCGCCCCCAGGTTCAAGGAACTGAATTCGGGGTCGGAAGGGATATGCACGTGAAAGTGACATCGCTGCAGCTCGTCGTTGGTCAGGCCGGAGTCTTCACGACCGAACACCAGGGCAATCTCAAAGCCTTGCGTGGCTTGCTCGACCACTTTGGTGCCGCATTCGCGGGGGTCGAGCAACGGCCAGGGGATACGCCGGTCGCGGGCGCTGGTGCCGAGCACCAGGTTGCACCCCACCAGGGCGTCTTCCAGTGTGGCGACGACCTGGGCATTGGCCAGCACGTCGCCGGCACCGGAAGCCCGGGCGTCGGCTTCGTGATGGGGAAACAAGCGCGGCTCGACCAGCACCAGGCGCGACAGGCCCATGTTCTTCATGGCCCGCGCAGCTCCGCCGATGTTACCCGGATGGCTGGTATTGACCAGGACGACACGAATGTTCTGCAACAAGGGAGGCGCTCTCGAACACGATAAAGGGAGCAAATCTTACATAAGCACCTACCGTTAAGCTATGAAAGCGAACACCAACCTTCTCCTTGGAAAACTTTCTGATAGAATGCGCGGCTTTCTTTAACAACCTTAGGTGACACATCCATGCAGCCCATGCTGAATATCGCGCTGCGCGCCGCCCGCAGCGCCAGTGAACTGATCTTCCGCTCCATCGAGCGCCTGGATACCATCAAGGTCGATGAAAAAGACGCCAAGGACTACGTGTCCGAGGTTGATCGCGCCGCCGAGCAAAAAATCGTCGACGCCCTGCGCAAGGCTTACCCGAACCACTCGATCCTCGGTGAAGAGACCGGCATGCACGCCGGTACTGGCATCGAAGGCGAAGAGTACCTGTGGATCATCGATCCGCTGGACGGCACTACTAACTTCTTGCGCGGCATTCCTCACTTCGCTGTCAGCATCGCCTGCAAATACCGTGGCCGCCTGGAACACGCCGTTGTGCTGGACCCGGTTCGCCAGGAAGAATTCACCGCCAGCCGTGGTCGTGGCGCCCAACTGAACGGTCGTCGCCTGCGCGTCAGCGGCCGCACCAGCCTGGACGGCGCCCTGCTGGGTACCGGCTTCCCGTTCCGTGACGACCAGATGGACAACCTGGATAACTACCTGGGCATGTTCCGCGCCCTGGTCGGCCAGACCGCCGGCATTCGCCGCGCCGGCGCTGCGAGCCTGGACCTGGCTTATGTGGCTGCAGGCCGTTTCGATGCGTTCTGGGAATCGGGCCTGTCCGAATGGGACATGGCTGCTGGCGCCCTGCTGATCCAGGAAGCCGGCGGCTTGGTGAGCGACTTCACCGGCGGCCACGACTTCCTCGAAAAAGGCCACATCGTTGCCGGCAACACCAAATGCTTCAAGGCTGTGCTTACCGCCATCCAGCCACACTTGCCGGCTTCGCTGAAGCGCTAAGCAACCGGCTACAGAAAAGCACCCTTAGGGGTGCTTTTTTTATGCCCGGATTTCGACATACCTCCAACTATTTGCAAGAGCATGCAAGAGCATGCAAGAGCAAAACCTGTGGGAGCAAAGCTTGCTCCCACAGAGGAGACTTGTGTACCCGGGAAATCGAAGCCTACCGCAGATCCCCTGCGGGCATAAAATGCGGGCGAAAAAAAGCACCCCGAAGGGTGCTTCTTTCATAGCGGTTGGGTCACTGAGCCGGTTCGTTCTGCCCCAGGATCAGCTGGCCTTCCTTGTTCACCGGAATCTGGTTGCCCGGGTCGCGATCCATGCGGACTTTGCCTTCTTTGCCGTCGAGCATGTAGCGAACGTCGTAGCCTACAACCTTGTCGCTGATGTCATTGACCGTGTTGCAGCGAGTCTGGGTGGTGGTGTAGGTGTCGCGCTCCTGCATGCCTTCCTGGATCTTGTTACCGGCATAACCACCACCGGCCGCACCCGCCACGGTGGCGATTTTCTTGCCGGTGCCACCACCGATCTGGTTACCCAGCAGGCCACCGGCTACGGCGCCCAGCACGGTACCGGCGATCTGGTGTTGGTCCTGGACCGGCTTCTGCCGAGTCACGGTGACGTCCTTGCACACTTCACGCGGGGTCTTGATTTGGGTCTTGACCGGCTCCACGGCCAGAACTTGCGCATACTCAGGGCCACTTTTTACCAAGCTGTAGGTGGCGACCGCACCACCGGCTGTTACACCGACAGCACCCAATACCGCACCAACCAGCATCGATTTATTCACTTGAACCTCCTGACCATCACAAGCGGACTAATCCGCGCTTCTCCCAGCCTTGGAGCACAAAAAAAGGCGCGAGTTCAACTCGCGCCTTTTCAGCGGTGACGGTTGGAGACCGGAGCCTTACGGGCGGTCGTCCACTTCCGTTTCGGTGGCCGCAGGAGGAATCAGGTCCTCGGTGCTCAGGTTCAGCCAGATCAACACCACGTTGGCGATGTAGATCGACGAGTAAGTACCCGCCAACACACCGATGAAAAGCGCGATGGAGAAACCGAACAGGTTGTCGCCACCAAAGAACAGCAGCGCGGCAATCGCCAGCAAGGTGGAGATCGACGTCGCCATGGTCCGCAGCAGGGTCTGGGTGGTCGAGATGTTGATGTTCTCGATCAAAGACGCCTTGCGCAGCACACGGAAGTTCTCACGCACCCGGTCGAACACCACGATGGTGTCGTTGAGCGAGTAACCGATGATCGCCAGCACCGCCGCCAGCACCGTCAGGTCGAAGGTGACCTGGAAGAACGACAGGATGCCCACGGTCACGATCACGTCGTGGATCAGCGAGACAATCGCGCCCACCGCGAACTTCCACTGAAAGCGGAAGGCCAGGTAGATCAGGAGGCCGCCCAGCGCCATCAGCATGCCGAGGCCGCCCTGGTCGCGCAGCTCTTCACCCACTTGCGGGCCGACGAACTCGACGCGCTTGACCTGGGCCGGGTTGTCGCCGCCGGCCTTCTGCAAGGCTTCGGCCACCTGGTGGCCCAACTGCGGGTCTTCACCCGGCATGCGCACCAGCAGGTCGGTGGTCGCACCAAAGCTCTGCACGATGGCATCGCTGTAGCCCGACGACGCCAGTTGCTCGCGCACCTTGGTGACGTCGGCCGGACGCTCGTAGGTCAGCTCGATGAGCGTACCGCCGGTGAAGTCCAGGCCGTAGTTCAGGCCCTTGGTGGCCCAGCTGAACAACGCCAGGACGGTAAGGAACAATGTGACGCCGAACGCAACGTTGCGAACGCCCATGAAGTTGATTGTACGTAACATGGCAGCCCCTTAAATCCACAACTTCTTGAAGTCACGGCCACCATAAATCAGGTTGACCATTGCACGGGTCACCAGAATGGCTGTGAACATCGAGGTAAAGATCCCGAGGGACATGGTCACTGCGAAGCCCTTGACCGGGCCGGTGCCCATGGCGAAGAGAATCCCGCCGACCAGCAACGTGGTCAGGTTGGCATCGATAATCGCGGTAAATGCCCGGCCGAAGCCTTCATTGATTGCCCGCTGGACCGACATGCCCGCGGCGATCTCTTCACGTATCCGCGAGAAGATCAGCACGTTGGCGTCCACCGCCATGCCCATGGTCAGCACGATACCGGCGATACCCGGCAGGGTCAGCGTGGCCCCCAGCATCGACATCAGCGCCAGCAGCAACACCATGTTCACCCCCAGGGCGACGGTTGCGATGATGCCGAAGAAGCGGTAGATGGCGATGATGAACAGCGACACGAACAACATGCCCCACAGCGAAGCATCGATACCCTTGGTGATGTTGTCGGCACCCAGGCTCGGGCCAATGGTGCGCTCTTCGGCGAAGTACATCGGCGCGGCCAGGCCACCGGCACGCAGCAGCAGGGCCAGCTCCGAGGATTCACCCTGGCCATTCAGGCCGGTGATGCGGAACTGGCTGCCCAGCGGCGACTGGATGGTCGCCAGGCTGATGATCTTCTTCTCTTCCTTGAAGGTCTGCACCGGTACGTCTTTCTCGACGCCGTTGACCACTTGCTTGGTGTAGGTGGTGGTCGGCTTCTGCTCGATGAAGATCACCGCCATGCTGCGACCGACGTTGCTGCGCGTGGCGCGGTTCATCAGTTCGCCGCCATGGCCGTCCAGGCGAATGTTCACCTGGGGGCGGCCCTGCTCGTCGAAGCCCGCCTGGGCGTCGGTTACCTGGTCACCGGTGATGATCAAGCCACGCTCGATCTGCGCCGCCGGACGATTGCCCTCACGGAACTCGAAGCTCTCGGAAGTAGCCCTGGAAGCACCCGGCTCAGCGGCCAGGCGGAACTCCAGGTTGGCGGTCTTGCCGAGGATACGCTTGGCTTCGGCGGTGTCCTGCACGCCTGGCAGCTCAACTACGATGCGGTTGGCGCCCTGGCGCTGCACGATCGGCTCGGCCACACCCAGCTCGTTGACGCGGTTACGTACCGTGGTCAAGTTCTGCTTGATGGAGTATTCGCGGATTTCCGCCAGCTTGGCCGGGGTCATCGCCAGACGCAGCACCGCCTGACCATTGAGGTCGGCCGGCACAATGTCGAAATCATTGAAGTTCTTGCGGACCAGCGCACGGGCCTTTTCGCGGGTATCTTCATCGCTGAAGCCCAGCTGAATGGCACCATCGATTTGCGGCAGGCTGCGATAACGCACACGCTCTTTGCGCAGCAAGCTCTTGACGTCGCCTTCATAGACTTTCAGGCGCGCGTCGAGGGCTTTGTCCATGTCCACTTCCAGCAGGAAGTGCACACCACCGGACAAGTCCAGGCCCAGCTTCATTGGGTGGGCGCCGAGATTGCGCAGCCATTGCGGCGTGGTTTGGGCCAGGTTCAGGGCTACGACGTAATCGTCGCCCAACGCCTTGCGCACCACATCCTTGGCTGGCAACTGGTCTTCAGCCTTGACCAGGCGCAACAGGCCGCCCTTGCCGTTTTCGGCGATGGACGCAGCCTTGACCTCGATGTTGGACGCCTTGAGCGCAGCGCTCGCACGGTCCAGATCGGCCTGGGTGACCTGCAGCGCAGTGCTTGCGCCACTGACCTGAATGGCCGGGTCATCCGGGTAAAGATTGGGAGCGGAATAAATCAGACCGACCGCCAGCACCGCCAGGATCAGTACATATTTCCACAGAGGGTATTTGTTCAGCATCACGCCGCCCGCTTATGACGCGGGGCGCCTTGCGCGCCCCGTCGATTGAATAGAAGTTGTTACTTAGATCGCTTTCAGCGTGCCTTTTGGCAGCGTGGCCGCGATAGCGCCCTTCTGGAACTTCATTTCAACAGTGTCGGACACTTCCAGTACCACGAAGTCGTCAGCCACTTTGGTGATCTTGCCAGCGATGCCGCCGGTGGTGACCACTTCGTCGCCCTTCGCCAGGCTGCTGAGCAGGTTCTTCTGCTCTTTGGCGCGCTTGGCCTGTGGACGCCAGATCATCAGGTAGAAGATGACCAGGAAGCCGACCAGGAAAATCCACTCGAAACCACCGCCCATAGGGCCGGCAGCCGGTGCAGCCGCGTCAGCCATGGCATTAGAGATAAAAAAGCTCATTTAGCACTCCAGTTGCAAGTATTGAATCTAGGGATCGGAAAACTCAGTCCAAAGGCGGTACAGGCAACCCGCGCTTGGCATAGAAGGCCTCGACAAAGGCGGCCAATGTACCCTGTTGGATAGCCTCGCGCAAACCAGCCATAAGCACCTGATAATGGCGCAAATTGTGGATGGTATTGAGCATACTGCCGAGCATTTCGCCGCACTTGTCCAAATGATGCAGATAAGCGCGGGAGAAGTTCTGGCAGGTGTAGCAATCGCACGTCGGATCCAGCGGCGAATTATCATGGCGATGAAACGCGTTACGGATCTTCAGCACACCGGTGTCGATGAACAGATGCCCATTGCGGGCATTACGGGTTGGCATCACGCAATCGAACATGTCCACCCCGCGGCGCACACCCTCAACCAGATCTTCCGGTTTGCCAACGCCCATAAGGTAACGAGGTTTGTCAGCCGGCATCTCGCCCGGCAGGTAATCGAGCACCTTGATCATCTCGTGCTTGGGCTCGCCCACCGACAGGCCGCCAATGGCCAGGCCGTCGAAGCCGATCTTGTCCAGGCCTTCGAGCGAGCGCATGCGCAAGTCACGGTGCATGCCGCCCTGAACGATGCCGAACAGCGCCGCGGTGTTGTCGCCATGGGCGTTCTTCGACCGCTGGGCCCAGCGCAACGACAGCTCCATGGACACCCGCGCCACGTCCTCATCGGCCGGGTACGGCGTGCATTCGTCGAAGATCATCACAATGTCGGAGCCCAGGTCGCGTTGCACCTGCATCGACTCTTCCGGCCCCATGAACACCTTGGAGCCATCGACCGGAGAAGCGAAGGTCACGCCCTCCTCCTTGATCTTGCGCATCGCGCCCAGGCTGAACACCTGGAAGCCGCCGGAGTCGGTCAGGATCGGGCCTTTCCACTGCATGAAATCGTGCAAGTCGCCGTGAGCCTTGATCACTTCCATGCCCGGGCGCAGCCACAGGTGGAAGGTATTGCCCAGGATGATTTCCGCGCCAATCGCCTCGATGTCCCGCGGCAGCATGCCCTTGACCGTGCCATAGGTGCCCACCGGCATGAACGCCGGGGTTTCCACGGTACCGCGGGGGAAGGTCAGACGACCGCGACGAGCCTTGCCATCGGTGGCGAGCAACTCGAAGGACATGCGACAGGTGCGACTCATACTGTTTCCTCGGGTCCGCGTGGCGCGGGGTTACGGGTGATGAACATCGCATCACCGTAGCTGAAAAAGCGGTATCCATGCTCGACGGCGGCCTTGTAGGCGGCCATGGCTTCGGGATAACCGGCGAACGCCGAAACCAGCATCAACAGCGTGGATTCGGGCAAATGAAAATTGGTGACCAGGGCATCGACCACATGAAACGGCCGGCCCGGGTAGATAAAGATATCGGTGTCGCCACTGAACGGCTTGAGCACGCCATCGCGCGCGGCGCTTTCCAGGGAGCGCACGCTGGTGGTCCCTACCGCCACCACCCGCCCAGCGCGGGCGCGACAGGCCGCCACGGCATCGACCACTTCCTGGCTCACTTCCAGCCATTCGTTGTGCATGTGGTGGTCTTCGATGCGCTCCACGCGCACCGGCTGGAACGTGCCTGCGCCGACGTGCAGCGTCACGAACGCGGTCTCCACGCCCTTGGCAGCAATCGCCTCCAGCAACGGCTGATCAAAATGCAGCCCCGCCGTCGGCGCCGCCACCGCCCCCAGGCGCTCGGCGTACACGGTCTGATACCGCTCGCGGTCCGAACCTTCGTCCGGGCGGTCTATATAAGGAGGCAACGGCATGTGCCCGACACGGTCGAGCAGCGGCAACACCTCTTCGGCAAATTCCAGCTCGAACAACGCATCATGCCGCGCCACCATCCGCGCCTCACCGCCGCCGTCGATCAAGATCGACGAACCGGGCTTGGGCGACTTGCTCGACCGCACATGGGCCAGCACGCGATGGCTGTCCAGCACCCGCTCCACCAGAATCTCCAGCTTGCCGCCGGAGGCTTTCTGACCGAACAAACGCGCGGGAATGACACGGGTATTGTTGAACACCATCAAATCGCCCGGGCGCAAATGCTCAAGCAAATCAGTGAATTGACGGTGAGCCATGGCACCGCTGACCCCGTCCAGGGTCAACAGTCGACTGGCGCGACGCTCGGCCAGAGGGTGGCGAGCGATCAGCGAATCCGGGAGTTCGAAGGTAAAGTCAGCAACACGCATGATGGGGTTCGTCTAGCAGGGCCGGAAAGTCTAGCGGAAATATCAAAAATTCACCATGAAACGTGATTGACCAACGGTAGGCACCTCTCTATACTTCGCCGCCATTGAGCCCTGATGGCGGAATTGGTAGACGCGGCGGATTCAAAATCCGTTTTCGAAAGGAGTGGGAGTTCGAGTCTCCCTCGGGGCACCATCTTAAAGAAAGACCTTGAAATTCAAGGTCTTTTTTTTCGTCTGCAGGAAAGTGGTTTTTTGCGGCTAATGCAGATCCCAACCAATCCCCCACGCGCTTTTGTGGTGAGGCGGATTTATCCCCGCTCCCCTGTGTGGTGAAGGGATTTATCCCCCCTTTGTGGCGAGGGGATTTATCCCCGCTGGGCCGCGAAGCGGTCCCCATAGCCAACCCCATGGAGAGGAAGAACCTGTGGTAAGGAAGAACCTGAGAACAAGGAAGAACTCCGGTGGTAGAGAAGAACCTGTAGCAGGGAAAAACCTGTGGTAGGGGAAGACCTGTTATAGAGGAAAAACCTGTGGCGAGGGAGCTTGCTCCCGCTTGAGCGCGAAGCGCTCACAAAAAAGCCACCACCCTCACCGATACTCCGAGTTGCCGAAGCCAAGTCATAACCATCACCCCACCCTCCCCACCCAGTTACTAAGGATTTCACCCCATGGAATTGCTGCTGGAAACGGTCGCTCTTTACTCCCTCAAGCTGGCTTATGAGTCAGAGGGCCACAGCCCGATCCTGCGGGATGATCCATTGATGGGCAGTTGCGACCGTGAGGTTTTTGAGTTGCTGATACGGCGGGGCGATGTGGCTGGGATTCAGGGCGAAATCAGTCGATGCCTGGATTTAGCCTTGGGGGCGATTGGTGGAGTGGACACGGTGCTGGGCCGAGAGCTGCATCGTTTGGCTGCGGATTTCAACGCAGTGCAGAAAATGGATGACCTTCACGCTCCACTCATCGCGCTTAACGGTTACGTGAAAGATATTCTATAAACCGCAGCGCTCGTTCTCACTCACCGAGTGGTAAAACGCTGCACGTCGCAGACTCATCAGGTATCACGCCCTTACGCAGGTAATCCATGGACGACATCATCGCAGCGATAGGCAGTTGGCTAACCGAAACCCATGAAGCGAAGCGGCGGATGGTGAGCAACCTGGAAACGCTCTTCTGGATCGCCTTCGGGATTGCCAGCGTGATCGCCGCCAAGGATTACGCTGCGAAACGTAAGGCACTGATGACGCGAACGGAGCAGGCCTTGCCGGAGAAGGATCTCGTCGCGACGTCGTTTAGTGACGAAGAAGGTCGTGCGGTTAAATATGTTGGCACCCTGCGGCGGGTTGAGGACGGGTATACCGTGGGACTGATTCGGGAGGCTAACGGGGAGCGCACCGAGTCGTGTAGCGAGGTGATGCCGTCGTTGGAGGGGGTTGCGGCTTATCTTACTAGCTGTACGTCGTTTGTTTTGTCGGATTTCAAAGGCTGAAAATGTCGCGGCAGTGGAATCATTACCGTGTGGTCAGCGACGAGTTTCGTGCTCCGATCATTGCTTTTGGATACATTTAGGAAAAATAAAGCATCTCTAAACCTACAATTCAACGATCTCCCTTTTCGAAATATGCCGCCTGCGGTAGGCCAAGGGTATCAACACTGCCAGTTTGAGCCTTGAGATTGGCAGGATGCCCAGAGTAGAATAGCGACACCATATAGACATCAGAAAGAATTGAATTCCGCATCTTAATAATTACATATCTATTATATTATTTAGTTCAGCAATCACGATCTGCGAGCGCCGACAAACAACCTCCCATACAAGACGTAAAAATCGAACTAAACTCAACATGACTCTCGAGAGCCCCCTTGAACAAAAAATATTACCTTAACAATCTATTAATTTCCCTCAGCCTACTCGCACTGGGCCTAACCGTTTGGTTTTACAACGAGCCGTTATACGAAGCGGTAAACCTTAGCTATCTAGCCATATCCTTTTGCAGCGCTTTCCTTTTTCCTTTTTCCCGAAAGCTTATTGAAGATACATGCTTGCGCTTTACCAGTCGTGAGTTTTGGACAACTGGATTATTGACTGAAAGCCCCGGAAAGAACGGGCTCTACGTCATATATTTTTTCATATGCATGGCTACAGCTATACCTTTGGGCGGTGGTTTTTTAATATATCTCGGAATGAAGAGAGCGGCCTAAATAGACCGCTCTCATTTCTGCTATCGGCTCAAAACCGAATCAAGAGCATCGTTAAACATTTTGACACGTGCATCATTAATAAATGCACTTACCAACGCCATGATGAGACCAAATGCAACAATACCCATAGGGGTGGTAACTGATAGGCCGAATGCAAATGCTATCAGACCCGTCGCGGCTGCGCCGGCAAATAGGGTTTCAACTTTCAATACCGTACTGTTCCAGTCACCAGTCTCATAACCTTTTTTGATTTCGACAAGCAGATCCATGGCGTCAATAGCTTTCCCCACGTACCCAAAAGCTTTACCAAAAATATTTAGATTCTTTGCCAACTCGCCCCTATCTAACGACTCAAGAGCGTTAGCAATTGCCGTCCGATCAGTGACATTAAATTTCTTGTTCAGATTATCCTTGTACTGATCGAACGCTCGCAAAGCTTCATCAGCGCTTCGAAGTACTTTGCCTTTCGCATCCTCAGACATCTGCTGAGCTAAAGTCGACATCTGCGTGCCAAATCTCTCACTTACATCTTTGTAAAAATCAGCAGTAAATTTAATAGCACCCTTTAATTCGTCATCTGCCTTGGCCTTTTCCTCTGCCAATCGCTTAGCCTCGGCGTCTGCCTTGGCCTTCTCTTCTGCCAACCGCTTAGCTTCGGCTTTGGCCTTCTCTTCTGCCAACCGCTTAGCTTCGGCCTTGGCCTTCTCTTCTGCCAACCGCTTAGCTTCGGCCTTGGCCTTCTCTTCTGCCAACCGCTTAGCTTCGGCCTTGGCCTTCTCTTCTGCCAACCGCTTAGCTTCGGCCTTGGCCTTCTCTTCTGCCAACCGCTTAGCTTCGGCCTTGGCCTTCTCTTCTGCCAACCGCTTAGCTTCGGCCTTGGCCTTCTCTTCCGCCGCTTGGGCTACCGCAATCTTCGTCGCGAAAGTCTTAGTTTTCGCAGTGAGAACTCTAATCTCCTCGGTTAAAACCTTAACATTGTATGCCGCAGTACCAGCCGCGATAAAAAGATTATAATATGCATCCTTATCACGACGAGAGTAAATCCTATTTGCAAAATCGACTCCGTTCTGCTTAAAGTCTTTACTTAAAAAATCCCTTCCAAAAAAAGATCTGGATTTTGCAGTATCACTCTTAGCCTCAGCTTGCTTGGCCAGCAAAAGGGCATCGATCGAAGCCTTTTTTTTCTTCAGCCCCTGTAGCGATTCATTAACATTTGATCCAGCAGCTGCGTTAATTTGTAATTCAAGATTGGCAGGAATATTTGGCACACTGGCTTTGTATGCGTCTTCAATTGTTTTTAGGGAGCCAGCCGCCACCACAAATATGGAAACTGCCGCACTGTCGTGATTTAGATTTATTCGCAAATCACTAAGCTTGGTTATGGGGCCGACCCCCTTAACCCATGGTTGGGGTTTCGCAATGTATCCACCACCTGGTATCGGTTTGGGCGGCTGCAGCGGCGGCGGATTAGGTGTAATTATGATTGGGGGTAATTCTATGGTTCCGTTTGTAGACATGATGTTCTCCTAATATGAAATCACACTGTTGATCAGTGGGATATCAGCACTGTTAAGGTCTCTATCGAGACCTACGGCTTCCGTGCCTGTGTTGCCCTCCGCCTCTAGAGCTGGGAGCGAACAAGGCAAAAGCACTGTATAAAAGCACAGCAATGAAATCAACAAAAATATGCACTTATGCATATTTGGATGCATAATCGAGCTTCGCAGGCTCGCTCGATCCGTCGGCAATGCACCTGCAGAGTCACGAATATCGAGTTTGTGGCTAGTGTGGGCGGTGTTGGATAGCTGCGGTTGGGGGGGCCGTAGAAGCTATCGATTCGAAATACCGCGGTCAGGAGAAATACATCTGCCCCTAATTCCACTCGATTCCTCGTGCTGGATGAAATCGGCATGTGCGACCCGCGCATCATCGGTGAAACGGTGTACATGCTCGGCACCGGCACCGGCACCGGCACCGGCAAGGCTTGCGCCAATGATCGAGGACAAGCGGGCCGACAGGTACAGGAGTGGCGCCTGCTGTTTCTCTCGACCGGCGAGAAGACATTGGCGCAGCACATGGCCGAGGCGAACAAGGAACTGAAAGCCGGCATGGAGGTGCGCATGCTCGCCGTACCGGCGGACGCCAGTAAAGGCCTCGGCATGTTCGATGTGTTGAGTGGTTTCGACGACGCAGCGGCCCTCTCTGACGCGCTCAAGGCTCGGGTAGCCAAATACTACGGCACGCCACTCACCGCCTTTCTGGCGGCCCTCTGCGAGCCCGGCAAGATGCACGGATGGTCAGCCATCCTCCGCCGTACTCTGGAAGGCTTTGTTTCCAAAGCGCTCCCCGCGTCGGCCAGTGGGCAGGCACACCGAGCCGCTGCACGCTTTGGCTTGGCCGCAGCAGCCGGAGAACTGGCTACCGCTCTCGGCATCACCGGGTGGCCCGACGGCACCGCGACCACGGCGGCACGCGTATGCCTGAATGCGTGGCTGAATGAGCGTGGCGGCGCCGGAAACCTCGAAGGTGATGCGATCTTGGCCCGTCTCCGGCAGATCATCGAGCGCTTTGGCGAAAGCCGCTTCACCCGCTGGGAGACCGCCGCCGCGAAGATCGACGAGCACGGTCCCCGCACCATCGACCGCCTGGGCTTTCGCAAAACCCTGGAACACGGCATGGGCGACACCATGCACACCACCCACACCTACTACGTGCTGCCCGAAGCATGGCGATCCGAGATCTTTCGGGGCATGAACATCAACGCTGTGAACAAGGAGCTGCTGCACCGGGGTGTGCTGGAACCTGGTGGCGATGGCAAGGCATCGAGTTTGGTGCGGTTGCCCGGTCTAGGCCCGCAACGCTGCTACATCGTGAAGACGATTCCGGGAACGGATGAGAGCGAGGCTCGGGCTGCCTGAAGGCATCCCTACTGATCGAGGTAGCGCCGGCTGATTCCCGGCCTCGCCAGCCGCTCAACCCAACCCAATCGAATTACACAGAGACGAAACAATGAACGACATCCAAAAACTGAAAGACCGCCGTGAACAACTGACCTCCGAAGTGGAACGCCTGCGAGCCGAACTCTTGCACTATGAGACCGCTCTAGCCACCCCCGAGTCTATCCAGCGAGGCAGGGAGCGGGACGTGCAGGATCAGTACGCCGACCGGAAAAGAAAATGTGATTCGCTGGACTTTGAAATTGATCGGCTGAGTCAAAAAATTGCTCGACGCGAAAACATCGCCAATCACGAAACCCTGATGGCGGGCTACCGCGACGCCATGGCGACGTGGAAAGCCGATGAGCACGAGCTCAACGAAAAGCGCCAGAGTGTCAGCACACGCCTGAATGAAATCCGTCAGCAAGCCACAGACGAAATGGCGAAGGCTCGTCAGGCCGAGACAGAAGCAGCGACTGCCTATGCCCAGGCTGTCGCGTGGGGCGACACCGATGGCGAGAAGACCGCTAACGCTGATGCTCAAAAAGCCGCCAAAAACCTCGCGACGGTAGCCGAACAAAACCGCCGTCAGCAACTGATGATCAGCGCTCTGGAACAAGAGCTGACCACCATCGATCAGCACATATCTGAAGCGCAGCAAGAACATCAAAAAATTGAGAACAAGGCGCTGCACCTCGCAAACACGGTGCTCGAAGAGAAGTGGAATGAGGCCGCTCAGGCATTGCTCGATGTGGGCGGGCAACTCTGTGCGGCGCGTCGAATGATCGACCGGGATCCTGTTGCGCTGCTCAAGCTCAACGTTCCAGAGCAAGGGGAAAATTTTAGCAGTTGGGCCTGGAATGATTTGTCGGAGCGCTCAGTGCGGTACAACGTGCAGGACGTGCTGGCTTTGTAACGACCTGCCCCACCTGAAACAGTCTACGCGTGTGGGCTGTTTAAACACTGCCCAAGGATCAGCACTATGAACACTGCCAAGCAGAACAGCGCCAGTCGTACCGAAACGCTGAAGGCCAGGAAAACCCATCTGAGCAGCCTGCTCAAGCTCATGGGCTCTCGCTGGGGGAAAAGCACAGCAACACAAAACCTCACCGCCAATGCGATCAAAGCAGAGCTGATTCTCATTGATCAGCAATTGAAGCGCCGGAGTTAACGCACGTGGAAGCCTATCTGGCTTCCGCTGCCTGCTCTATAGGTAATTGGTTAAGCCGACAGGTTTAACTGTTCAGTTCCACCCTCGCATTGATTTGAAAGGGCAGCTTTCGGCCGATTCTGTTGAAAAAGTCGGCCATGGTTTGGGCATCAGAAAAGTACGCGTCCGAGATTGAAATCTTTACTTTTGGCAGGGGCTTCCGGACTCGGATTTCACGTAGCAGCGTGCAAAAAAGGCGTTTTCACCAGTCAATGATCAGGCAGTTTGGGCAGACCGACTTTTTCAACAGAATCGGCCAGGAGCAGACGTTCGAATGTGTCTAAAAATTAGGGGAATTTCAAATATCGGGCTCACGATGACACCAGTTGCACACTGCTAAGCACCTAGGACCCAACCACTTGAGAGCGCCGCATTTTATTTTTCCGGTGTAAAGCTGCGATGTTTGGAGGGCCGTTTTTTTCGAGGCGGAGCTAGGGGCGAAAAATATGCTTCGCTCCCTAGGCGCGATCGCATTCCCTGTGCTAGATTCAGAGTGCTTGTGGCGTTAGGCCATGAGGTGGATCACAAGTTGTCAAGCCACCCATGATTATTATTTATCAGCGGGAAACACATGGCGAACAACAACACGCGGAATCTCTTCATTGAGAACCTCCAGATGTAATCGTGATACTGACACTATACGTCAACTCTAGCAATACGCGGCCTAGTCTGAAAAGATGGATAATGTTTAGAGCATTAAGTTTAGCCGGTGGGGCGGTTTAGGGATTGCCGCCATCCTAGTCCCACCGGTTGGCTTATCAAGGTGTGAGTATGGACGAGTTGCCGTGGTACAAGCCTAGAAAGTATCTTCACTTTGATCGTCCTGTTGGTCAGAAAGCTGCACTGGATTATGTTTCATCTCCTCAGAAAGTCGCAGCTCATTCGTTTTATCCTTTTATCACCTACACCTCAGTTATTTTGAAGTATCGGTTAGATAATGATCGTGGTGTGTTCGTAAAAAATCCCAAGCCTAGGCCAATCAGTTACTCGGCCCACTTGGACTCGCACATATATGCTTATTACTGCTTCGTTTTAAGCCAGCTGTATGAAAAGGAGCTAGTGCGACGTGGCTTGCATACGTCGATATTGGCTTTTCGTTCCATTGACGGAAAAAGCAATATTCATTTTGCACATGATGCGTTCTGCGAGATCAAGGCTAAGGGAGAGTGCTGCGTTCTTGCATTCGACGTTGAAAAATTCTTTGATCGTCTTGATCATTCACGGTTGAAGGCAGCTTGGGCAAAATTGCTAGGAGTCGGGAAACTTCCAACCGACCATTTTGCGGTTTTCAAATCGATCACCAAAAGCTCTCGCGTCGATAAAGTCGCCCTCTATGATAAGCTCGGTGTGTCTATCCATAATCCACGAGTTGAGGATAAGCGTCTCTGCTCGGCCAAGCGATTTCGTGATGATGTGAGAGGTGGTGGACTTCTTGCTACCAATCCCGAGTCACGCGGCATTCCGCAAGGATCTCCAATAAGTGCGCTCCTGTCCAACATCTATATGTTGGAGTTTGATCTCGCTTTACTTTCCAAATTGTCCTTGACAGAGTCAGTCTTCTATCGTTATTGCGACGACATACTCGTCATATGTGATCCGGAAAAGGAGGATGAAATTTATGAGTATGTGAATGATGAAATTAGAAAGCTGGGGTTGAATTTGCAGGAGAAGAAAACGGAAATTAGACAATTTGCGTTTGATGCTGCTGGTAAACTTCGCTCTGAAAAGCCGTTGCACTACCTTGGTTTTTCGTTTGATGGGCAACGTGAGCATATTCGCTCCTCCTCGATAACGAGATATTATAAGAAGCTTCGCAAGCGTATCTGGGTAAGCAAGAAAGCGATGGATCGTTGCAATGAGCTCCGGGCTGGAAGGGGGGAGCCTCCGCGAGAACTTTTCCTTCGTACTATCTATAGAGGCTATAGCTACCTTGGGCGCAGAAACTTCATATCATATGGGTTTAGGGCTGCGAATATTATGGATTCCCAATCAATTAGGAAGCAGTTGCGCTCCCATTGGAAAAAACTAAACAAGTTGTTGGCTGATGCTAGATCGAGTAGTCAATAAATAAGTCGCATCAATTCGGAATGGTGGGACGCTTAGATATGGCATCAAACTTTTTCGCGGTCGAAGTACAGTTTCCAAACATTCGCTACTGGCCGATAACAGCTGCTCACGAACAACCGTTATCGGCCAAATGCAGCCATTCGTCGTAGTCAGTTTTACGCCACAAAGCCAACACAGGCGACAGCTCTTCTTGGGGTGGAGCGGTGCTTCCCGGTACTCTGCCGGTGCACTTGCTCGCCCGCCAGATCCCCCAATTAATTAAAGGTGCCGCCCTCAAATCCCTGCGATTTCTATACACGGTTAAGATCAAGGCATTAGACCTCAACAGTGAGCACTTCAATGATCGAGCAAGCATCAGAGATACCATCAGCGGTATCCTTTCGAGCTGTTTGCCAACAAGGGGCGCCAGCGGCGCCATGGGAGCTACAATGACCGGCGAAGAATCCAGCGAGATGCTGGAAGGCCTGTTTAAATTGGTCAAAGAGATCCGGCCGGCGCCCACAACCAGAACTCGGCTTTCACCCTACGAAACGAAAATGCTTCGGGACAACGGCGTGACGATCACTGATCTTGGCGACTACGCACTGTTGACTGAAGGCCGCAATTACGGACGGATCGAGCATTACATCGAGTGGCTGGCCGAACAGGCGGATATCCCTGCCCGCAATCTGCTGTATAGGCCGCAGCACATCGGTGATGACACGTGCGGCTTCTTCGGTTTCCAAGTGACTGACGCAGTTGGCCTACTCGTTTACATGGAACAGCTCGGAATCATGGTCTCCGCCGCGTTGTTGGTGGATGAACTTCTTCCGGGGCTTGAGATGCGAACGCTGCTCACAGAAGCCGAGCATTCGATTCTGACCTACAAGCTGTGGACTGGCAGGCGGCTTATGGTCATCAGGTCAACCGCCAAGCGCGTTCCGGGCACTGAGTCGGTGGAGACCTTCCGGAGCCCTACGGGTTACCGCTACAAGATGGTTAGACAGGATGGTCAAGCCCTATCCTTGGAAGTGAGGGGCCCCAAGCACCGCCAGCTCAAACAGGAAAGCATTGAGTGTGACTACTGCGGCTTGTCATATCTGTCCAACACGCCGGCGGAGACTAGGATACATCGGCAAGTCCATCGCCGAGCCGCACAATTGCTGGATCCAGTTCCAAACACCAGATTCGCCAAACGCCTGGTGGAGACAGATCAGCCCATAATTATCGACTCAAAGGCTCCTATGTGGATGCAAAAGGAGGTGTACCGGCGTGCTGTCAAATTCAAGCGCGAATTCCGATACGACTTCGTTCAATGGGCAGGGGACGATGTAAACCCGGTGAAGTTTGGCTGGCACGGACACCTGTTCCCGGCCGGACCAGACGGCACCATCGCTGGTGCATGTGCATTCTCGAATGAGCATCCGGGGCCGGGCGGCGTAGAGTGGACGCTTGCGTGGGTATGGATCGCCCCCAAATACCGGGGTCAAGGGCTGCTTAAAGCGCATTGGTCTGGACTCGTAGAGCGGTACGGGAATTTTTTCATCGAACCCCCACTGTCCGAAGCCATGCAGGGATTTGTTCGCTCGCACGGTACTGAGAGCCAAATAGCACTTCTAGCCGCGTATGCTAGTTTGAGGGATTAACTGACTCGCCGGACGGGCAAGCGCTCCCATACGTCAAAGTGTGCTTCGGGCTCGAAAACGGTTAATGCTAACGGCTCATATCGGCCAGAAGCAGCCATTGACTGCTGCCTATGCGACTCCTCAATGGGCTACCCCAGCTCCGGTAGACATCCCTGGTTTACACCTGCTGTACCTGGGCTCCCTCTAGATACTTAAAGTATCTTCTTGTTGGAGGTTTCATCATACCAATCACATGGTCTAGGCCACTCTACTCTTTTCTGAGAAAGCTCAGAGATGAGAGCATTTACCAGGGGCTTTCCACCAGGGAATGGGATGTATAAACCAACCACACGAGGGTACTTTCCAACATCAGACGAATACAAAAGAGTCTTAATAGAGGCAACAGCAACTATCGCATTCTGCGCAGTAGTTCTATTAAGCTCACTTTGAACCGGCAATGCACCAGTTATCGATTTTCCACTCACGCCAAGAGTTTGAACGATCAAAGTTCCACTTAAGCGTTTATCCTCCGCCTCTGCACCGATAACACCAATACCAGAGATGTTTGCCTTGGACTCCAAAACACGAACATCAGCAATAGCGCGCAGCCCGACACCAACATAAATCGGGACATTATATTTAGTGTAGCCACTATCCCCTGGATCAGTCCTAGACACCCGATACTGCTCAGAGCCTGAAGCATATCTAAAGAAGCTTGGCAACTCAGCTAGAGGCACCTCAACTCTCTTACCTTCTCGAGTCAACATCGTCTTGGATATCCAGAACTCTTGATTTACCGTGTCGGCATTAATGTAGTCCACTGTCACACGATAACTTTCCGCTTTACCTCCAACCTTACCTGCGCCATATGAGACATTGCCTTTACTATCAAATTGCTCAACAAGCATCCTGACTGAGTTGTCTGGAAGTGATCCCATTATTTCTCTGTAAACAGGCTTCCCATCAAGAAGGAAGCCTTTTTCTACCGGAAAATTTGAATGAAGCTCCTCCCTCTTACAGCTATCTCCCGGCACAGTTTGAACCGAGAACGGATCAACTGGAATGTATGTATACCCCGACGATAACTCCCCAAGAGTTTGAGGTCGCATAGATTGACAACCAGTCAAAAAGCTAAATCCAAGTAATAACGCAAGCATCTTTTCCATTTGATGTTTCCTTGTCGTAGCCGCAGGCACATTGCCACTACGCTTATAGACGACTGGCAGCGATCTTTCCAATTCGAAAATTGCTCCGCAGCATTACTAGCAGCGGTGCTTTTACTCATGACCTAGCTTCTGCCCACCCTTGGCGGCGAGCAGACGACCATCTTCTGAGCTACATATGAACCGCCAGGCCGACCTTTTTTCACAACGAACCAGCATGACCATCACCAACGGGGCCGCCCGCAGCGGCATCGAGACGGTCAGTTGCGCCTGGCACCAGTTTGGAACTGGTGAATCGCTCCTCATTTTGTAGTCAACTAAGGGCCGCTTTTGGCCGATAGCAGCCTGCTATAAAGGGCGGCAAGTGCATCAAGCGTTGAAGAACGTCGTTGCTGCTTCGATCCTCAACTGGATGGCTTTTCAACGAGGCTAATTTGGCATCTAAATGCCATTACTGATATCGTCCGACGCTGCTCAAGGAGGATTTCGCAGTGGCCACAACTTACCTCAAGTATTTCCCCAAGCCGGTTCTAGACGACCTGGTGAACGGCAGGTGGCTGCCAATTATCGGTGCCGGAATGTCTCTTAATGCACATGTCACATCGGGTCAAAGACCGCCGCTTTGGGGTGAGCTAGGGAAGCTTCTGGAGGAGGACTTGATTGATTTCAGCTCCAGTGGAGCCCTAGACGCAATCTCAGCTTATGAGCATGAGCTTGGCCGTGCGAGGTTAATGGACAAGCTCACACAAGTGCTGCTTATCCACGAGGCGCAACCAGGGAAAGCACACAAGAGCTTTTGCTCCATTCCATTCGATATCGTTTGCACAACGAACTTCGATTTTCTGCTGGAGCAGGAATACCGTCTAGGGCCCAATACCGTCTATCCCATCCTTGAAGAGGAACAGCTGTCGCTGAATTCCTCTAAGGCGGGGGTAAACTTGCTGAAACTGCATGGCGATCTTCACCACCCTAGAAGGATGGTGGTTACAGAAGCCGATTACGACGGTTTCCTAGCGAACTACCCGCTCTTTGCAACCTATCTCGCGAACCTTCTGATCACCAAGACAGCGGTATTGGTTGGATATAGCCTTGACGATCCAGATTTTCGGCAAATCTGGCACGTGGTAACACAGCGTTTAGGGCGTACCAGGCGATTTGCCTACACCATCGTTGTTGGCGCGAATCAATCCGATGTCTCTCGATTCGAGCGTCGTGGAGTGAAGGTGATAAACCTGCCAGGTACCCGAGACAAATACGGGGAGATCCTTGCCGTCGCATTCGATGAGCTTCGGGAGCTTTTGAGAGACAAAGCCTTCACGGTGATGAAGGCGACCGAGGAGAGGGCAATGCAGGAGCTGTCGCTGCCGAGGTCAGCGTCCTCACGGCTTTGCTTCTTTTCGTTACCGTTAGATGTTTTACCGTTCTATAAAGATCAAGTCTTCCCAGCTCTTGAGGACATCAACCTCGTCCCGATAACGGCGGATGGGGTGATTTCCCCAGGTGATATGGTCATCGCCAAGCTTGATGCGCTAATTGATAGATCAATTGCCATGGTCATTGATCTATCGTCTAACTGGACAATAGTTGAGCTAAAAATGGCGCTTAACCGTGCTGCGTCTAGGAGGCGTGAGGGGAGGCCGCTCACGCTGATTGTGGTCATGAGAGAAGGGCAGCAATTACCCACCGCATTAGAAGGGGTAATGGCGATCTACCGCCCCGATCTTTTAACCTCTCAATCAGAGGATTTTGCTCGCAACCTGGTCCTAACCCTTGAACGGGCGCTTCCCTCCGACGGTGATTCCCAGTTAGACGAGGCGCGCCGGCTTTTTAGAGTCAAGGCATACCGCGCAGCTATAGTTTCCGCCATCACGTACCTTGAAGGCGAGCTGCGAAAGGTTTTGCGGATCGGAGATGAAGAAACTGCTTTGAAGCTCCACCTGTCTCTGATTGGGATGATAAAAAGTGCGGTTAATCGCGGCCTGATCAGTGGAGAAGCGCTACCAAACCTTCAAGACTGGATTCAGCTTAGGAACGGCATTGTCCATTCGAAGGAGGGGCTAGAAGTTTCCAGAGGAATGGCGAAAACGATTGTTGACGGCGTAATCAGAATCGTAAGCGAATTTCATAGGCAATAGAATAGGTCAGATTCAAGCGAGATAAGCGCATGCTTAGGCCTCCCGGCAGTGCCTTCGGCGGGTAGTAATCGCATACTTAAAGATTGCTATAAAACAAATTGGATTCGAGGTGTTAGCCAGCGGGGCGGGAAGCGGGCGGACTAATACGCCCAATCCATCATCGGAGTGATCGAACGTCCTTTTTCGGCCAAAAGCGGACATTCGACCTGATCCGCTCCCGGCCAACGACCGTTCAGCTCAGAAGCGGTCTTTCCAACAGATGCCGACGAAACGCCTTAACGGCGCCAGGCTCGCGGATCAGAGGGCGGTACTGTATGACTGCTCGGAGAGATGTTGCTCATGCCTGCAGTGAGAGTTATCGGCACGTTTCAGTACCCCTTCGAAATTAACAGCATGTGCTTGCTTAGACGCTATCCTTGGGGTGGGATCGAAATCAGCGCAAGGGAAGAGGGATGACATGCGTGTTGCAAGCTTGAAAGTAAAAAATTTTCGAGGGATTAGAACTGCAGAGATTCTTCTTCCTGATCACGCGGTGATCGTCGGCGACAACAACATAGGGAAGTCCACTCTTCTCGAAGCTATCGACCTTGTTCTGGGGCCGGAGCGCTTGTCACGTCGCCCGGTTATTGATGAACACGATTTCTACGCTAGCGAATACATTGGCCCAGAAGGGCAGCCTGTCCCTATTAGCATTGAGCTCGTGATTACTGGGTTGAATGCCGACCAGGAAATGCGCTTCAGAGACCATCTTGAATGGTGGGATAACGAGCACTCTGCGGTTCTCGAGGGACCTCCCGCTCAGGGGACAGATGCCGAAGGTGTCCAGTCCTGCCTACGCGTTGGTTTCACCGGTGGATATGATGCCGAGGAAGATGATTTCATCGGCTCAACTTACTTCGCGTCTCCCGCAAAGCAAGACGGCACATTTGATGCCTTTCGCAACACCGACAAGCGGGAGTGTGGGTTCCTTTACCTTCGGACCGTGCGGACCGGAAGTCGAGCTTTAAGCCTAGAGCGGGGCTCGTTGCTCGACATCATTCTGAGGCTGCAGCAGGAAAAAAACTTCAAGATTTGGGAGGACTTGCTTGTCGAGCTTCGTGACCTTGAGGTTGCCGAAAAGCCGGAGCTAGGGATCAGCAACATCCTTTCAAGTGTGCAGGCCTCTGTCAGGAACTACATGCCGTCAGATGGCGGTGCTGATCCCCACATGCGGGTATCTGACCTCACGAGAGAGTCCCTCCGTCGAACACTCACAGTGTTCATGGCCACCGGTGCTCAACGTAGCGACGGCAGCGAACATGCCGCCCCGTTCCAACATCAGGGCACCGGAACGATAAACATGATGGTTTTGGCGCTGTTATCACTTATCGCAGAGCTGAAGCAGAACGTCATCTTTGCGATGGAGGAGCCAGAAATTGCCATCCCTCCCCATATCCAAAAACGCATCATCAATGGCGTCCGGGGTAAGTCAGCTCAAGCCCTGTTCACGTCGCACTCTCCGTACGTTCTTGAAGAGTTCAGCCCACAGCAGATCGTCGTAGTTAGTCGGGAGGAAGGGCATCTGCAGGCACGCGCGGCCGGGATGCCACCTGGCATCAAAGCCAAGCTCTATAGGCAAGATATCCGACAGCGGGTCTGTGAAGCGTTGCTCGCACGGCGTGTGCTTCTTGCAGAGGGACGCACTGAATACGATGCCTGGCCCGCAGTGGCTCGCATGCTCCACAAGGAAGATCCTGACCGATTCATGCCTTTAGAGGCTTTAGGGATCCCCATCCTGGATGCCGGTAGCGACTCCCAGATAGCTGCTATGGGGGCTTACTACCGTGGCTTAGGGAAAACGGTGTACGCAGTCTTCGATCAACAAGAGCCGGCACAGCGGCAGGCTATTACCGAGTCGGTTGACTTCCCTTACGAGGCTCCCGAAACAGGGTTTGAGAATGTCGTTCTCAACGGAACCGATGTGGCTGTTCTTCGCAAGTATGCTGCCGATCTGGTCGCCAGTGAATCTTGGCCACCAGATCTCAGAGAAAGGGTACCAACAAATCAAACCACCGTTGACGAGCTAAAGGCGGTATTGAGCGTGCTGCTGAAACGTTGGAAAGGTGATGGAGCCGCTGCAGCGTTACTTTGCACTGCCACCAATCAAGGCCAGTTGCCTTTGTTCATTGTAGATACGTTGGCCAGAATCTGTGCGTCGGTCATTCCTCCAAAGCCAGCTGCCCCAGATCTCCTGGACGATGTTCTTGATTTGATCTAGGAGCGGCAATGTTAGAGCTAGACGACACTCGTAACACGGTTATCTGCTGTCCAAGACACATGCTTGTCCTTGGAGGACCTGGGTCAGGAAAAACCACCGTAGCCCTACTAAAAGCGGAAGTGCTGATCGGCGAGCAGCAATTGAAAACCGGCCAGCGGGTGCTTTTTCTCAGCTTCGCCAGGGCAACTGTCGCGAGGGTAGCCGAACATGCGGGAAAGCTTTTGCCGGCGTTAGAGCGCGGCAAGCTTGAGGTCAATACCTACCATGGTTTCACCTGGGGGCTACTGCGCAGCCACGGGTATCTGTTGCGTGCAGGTAGCCCGATAACTCTTCTACCCCCGCCAGAAGCGGCATCTCGGTTGTCCAGCCTTCCCGAGGATCAGCGAGAGGCCGAAAAGCAACGGCTGCTGGCAGAGGATGGGTTGCTTCATTTCGACCTTTTCGCGAGCAACGCAGCCCTGCTGCTTGAGAGCAGTAAAGCGCTGCAGCGCATCTACGGATCAAGCTATCCCCTGATCATCTTGGATGAGTTCCAAGACACTAACGAAGATGAGTGGCGGTTCATACGTGCGCTTACGCCACACAGCCAAGTCATGGCGCTAGCTGATCCTGAGCAACGTATTTATGAGTTCCGCGGAGCGAATGCGGCCCGGATCCAGGAATACCAAGATGCTTTCAATCCGGACGCTTTCAACTTTGGATTAGAGAACCACCGAAGCAACGGAACGGACATCGTGCAGTTCGGAAACGACTTAATGAATGGGGTGAATAAGGGCAAGGCCTACAATAATGTCGCGGTGCAAACGTATACACCCCGCAAAGGCCAGCTGCACCTGGACTTCAAGAGGGTGGTGCTCGGCATCATACGCCGCTTGTTGAAGGGCGGTAGAAATTGGTCCTTGACCATCTTGGTACCGAGCAAAGACTTCATGGCAGAGGTATCCGCTTACCTCTCCAGCGACGCTGATGAGCTACCACGCATTCCCCATGACGTGGCGTTCGACCAAGAAGCTGCTGCCCTGGCCGCTGTGACCATTGCGGCCCTCCTAGAGGGGGGGCCACACGCCGAATCGATCACATTGAAACTACTTGGGAATCTGTGTGCCCACGTTCGCGGCCGGCGAGGTGAAAAAAAACCAAGCAAGCCAAACTTAGATCTTGTCGACGCGATAGACGGTGTGGCTGCAGGGCAGGAGCTGAAGAAAATTGCCCATAAAAGGGTGTTGGCGGCTGCGCAGGAAATCTCGCAGCAGCGTATGCAGCTAGAACTGTCAGGCGATCCTGCTGCCGACTGGATCGCCGTGCGCAAGCTCTTGGATGCCAGCGCCTGCGCTGAAATCAAACAGATCGCAGCTGATGGTCGCTTTGTTCGATTACTCGGTAAAGGAACTCTGCTGCGTGGCCGTCTAGGGGAAGTTTGGAGGAGCACGCAGAGCTATACTGGTGCCGAGAGCTTCGTTCGAGATGCACTCCTGCAGGAGCATTTCCAAGCTGCGACAAAGGAGTGGAAAGGTATCCACCTGATGACTATGCATAAGTCGAAAGGCAAGGAGTTCACCGAAGTCCTTCTTTACGAAGGGCTGATGAAAGGCCGATACCTGACTGACAACCCCTCCGCTGAGCGCGAAAGGCAAGCCCGCTTGACTATGAGAGTAGCCGTAACTCGAGCGATGCAGCGAGCAACAATTCTGACTCCAAAGGGGCGGCGAAGAAGCCATTTGCTCTAAGTGATGCGTCGATTGCCATGACCTGTAATTACTGGTTTAAGCCAGATCATTTAAAAGAGATGTAGGCCTAGTCAGCCACAGTAAGGCATAGCTGGCCATCAGAGCCGAGGAGGCGACGATAAGTAGGTAGTGGAGAAAGCGCATTCCTGCCCAGAGACCCTACTGGCGTCGAGGAGGATTACGTTCCCTGGTTTCGTTAGCATCTTTGAGTGTCCGCTTTTGGCCGGTAGCGGCCTATCACACCAGCGGGCTAATCGCTGAAAGCTTGCTGACGCCTAGCAGAGTGCTCAACCTAACTACCAATCGTTGCTGATAGGCAGGCGAGAGTTTGACGAGCTTCTTTGGGTCTACGTCAGAGCTCTGAAGCGTTACACGAATTGGCTTAGTAACACTCTTAAAAATTCATGTTAAAACACAGTGTTACGCCGACAATCTCCAACAAATACAAATAGTTATCGAAAGCCGTTACACCTGTAACGTTCGTAACACTGCTTTTCAGAGGGATGCGTATTCCCCCGCTCCCCGGAAGCATCAATGCCATCAGCGAACGTCAGGAGCAGTTCCAAAATTTTGCTGGGGACCCTGAGGTTTCTTTAAGACACGGGGTCGGAAACCCGCGTGATCGTGTTAGCGAAAAGTGCACAGCTTAGTGAACAGGTGAACCTGGTGAACTGGTGGTTCACCTGTGCATTTGCCCTATCGCTTGGTAGCTCGCCGGGGACCCTGGGCATTTCGAATGGGTACGGGGCAAAGAACCCGCAGCATTTTGTTAGCGACTGAGTTTTCTACGTCGGTTGACAGGTTGACGTGGTTGACACCATCCCCAAGGTTGACCGGGTTAAACCGTTCGCTATCAACAACACAATGACTCACCTTTACCGTTGCGGTAACGATCCCCTTTTTTCGTCAGGATCCTTTCAATTTCAACGTTGAAATTTCAGTAAGCTGCAATCTCTGTCCCTACCAAGATCCCGCGGGTTTCCGACCCCGTGAAGAGGCGTAATCTCCAGGGGCCCCGGCAGTCAAAACCGCTGTAGCGAACGAAAGGCGTATTGCTATCATTACCGGCACTCCAAATCATCCTATTACCTAGGCATAAATTGATGACTACTGCCGGACTAGCATTAATAGTGAGCGGCCTCGCGCTTCTGACATCGCTCGTATCACTGTGGCTGAACAGCCTGAAGCCTTTCGAACTGAAGCTATCTCACGACACACCAACTTTTCGTCTGTACAAGATCACCCCCCAGATCTCTGGGGATAAAGAAAGGAAAAGCTGGTGGATTCCTAGCTTCGACATCGGGCTGTCGTTTTACAATCTTGGCAAAAAGCCAGGAGAGGTCCTCGACATACGGATCATAGGTGACTTGGCCAGCCATAGGACCCATCGAAAATTTGTCTTCTATCCAAAATGGATAGTCGACTACGCAGAATTTAATCAAAGCCGTGGCGAACGATTCGAATGGCTCAAAACCGCAATTCTTCGAGAGTGGTATCCATCGACACTGGGCGCTAACGATCAGAAGGATTTGCACGCAGTTCTAGAAAGTGATCGGTGGGATCATAAGGAAAGCGGCGAGATGACGTTGACGCTCCAAATCGTCTCCTCATCTGATATGCAATGGCAGACATGCGCGGAGTACAAGCTGCTGATCACCGAGGACATGTTTGACGGCAGGTCAAGCTACACACCGTATGATGAAAAAATAGAGCGGCTGAGAAAAGTCGACCACTAGACCGAAAGAAATACAGGTGAGAGGCTTAGTCATCATTTGACGCAGCCGCACTCGGCTTGTATCCCAGTTTGTATCCCTAACTATCAAAATGCGCCGCAGGCCTTATGTTTTATCACCCGAGCGAGTCTCCCTCGGAAAAAAAGGTCTTGCTAGCAAGACCTTTTTTGATCCGGGCGGCACGTAGTGCGGCAGCCCTATCTCACCTCAACAATATCTAGCGCCCGATTCGCCAACAGCTCACTCACCTCAATCACCTGCAAAATCCCCATCGCAACACGCCGCCGCGACCCATCCAGGTCAAACGCCAGATCACTGATCATCGCGTTCGCCGAAGCCAGATTCTCACTGAGGTTCGCAAGCAAACACTCAGAATCCACACTCGGATCAATCCGAAAAATGGAGTCGGTCTTGTCAGACGTTTCGCTCTTAGGCTTGGGTTTCAGGTAAAAATCCAACGCTCGCGTGGCAGCGTCATCGATTTTCTTGTTGCGGGCAGACTGAGCACGGGAGACGTGTTCGTTCGTATCGGGAGGATTCGGAGTATCTTTTGCCATTATCTTGCTTCCTTGTAGTTGGAGCCATCACCCGCTCGCGACTAAACGATGGGAGGCAGCTGTACGCAGGTTAGTCGACCGGGGAAACAAGAAACCGGCGCGTCCGAGGACGCCCTGCGCACAGCCACCATCGAGTGCAGGATGGGAATCCCGACTGGATGACGCCTTGCACAACCTGTTTCACCCTGGGCGACTAAACCCGATCACTGATGAGCAGTGACAGGTCCCAAACTACCGACGCAGCCCAAGGCGGACAAGCCGGCGGATTCTGGCGTAGTTGTAGGCAAAGGCGCAAGGCGATGTGGGCTGGCGAGCTCTGACTGTCCGGCGTCTGTAGGCCCACGCCGACGCTGTTTCTCTTCGACAGATAGGTCAGCACGGGAAAGGGGTCGGTCAGAGGGAATAGATAAATCTGTCCTCGTTGACTCAAACATCAGGACCACGAAAAAACACCAGTATCCTTGGAGGAAGCTATCTATCTATGCCACCAACCAAGGTTGCTAGGTAAGACATCACGCTGTCTACGAGCAGGTCCACCAGTTCAGGATCCATGTAACGGTAATCATCGGGAATATCCAGAACATGAAGCCGCTTGTGCTCAAGCAGCCGAGCGTACTCTGCCCGTAGACGCTGCTCGTGCTTGCGCTCCATCACAAAGATGACATCGGCCCAACGGATATCCGCTGGGCCGATAGGCTTGCGTGCGTTCGGGCTAGTGCCCGCCGAACGAGCGCCGAAACCAGGACGACGGCGCCAGATCGCTTCCGCCGTAGGGCTACGCCATTGGTTGCGGCTGCAGACGAACAGGAGGTTAGTCACTCTTGATCCAACAGTTGGCGAGTGGTGCGGATGGGATAGCTCATGCCGAGTTGGCGTGCCCTGTGCAGTTTGTCGGCACGGGTATATATCAGCTTCCAGTTCTTTTCTGGCCTGACGTCCTGCGGGCGAACCGCTTCGTGCCAACCATGTTTACGGGACTGTGCGCGTCTCCAGCTACGGGTTCTTTCCATGGTCATTTCCTCGTGAGTACCGGGTTCAGCAGCCGCGGTAATACGAGATGGGAGGTATGGTAAGCATTAATCGGTGAGGTGGCTAGACGCTGTAGTAGCCGCCGCACGTAACGATCAGATTAAGTTCTCGACTATCCCTTCTTGGCCTACCAACGAAATCACTGCTCGCTCCGTGCGCCTGAGCCTCCCCGAACTCTGCGTAAACGTGGTCTGTCCCCTGCCCTTTAAGAGCCCGCGGGTTTACGACCCCGTGCCTAGAGATTTCCCCCGGGGCCCCAGGCATTTTCTGCCCGTCCAACCAGGTGGTACGCTAAAGCCCAACTAAAGGAGTGGCTATGGAATCGGCACGCGACAAAAAAACCATGGAGATCGTTGAAGCAGAGGATCTTTGGCTATTGCCGGAGGTGGATACCTACGGGTACATCTGTAGAGGCTGCAAGCTTGATGTGTTCCCTGCCTCATACCAGAAATCTAATTTGCAGCGTCCTCACTTTCGCAGCGCTCGCGGCAAAGACCATTTTGAAGATTGTGATATCGAGGGGGAAAAAAAAACGGTATCAAGAGGGAAGAAAGGCAGCGTCCGAAATGAGTTGGAAACAAGCGCAGCATTATCCCCAGCGAGGCTAACCCTTCGTAACGAAAGGTCCGTGGTAGACACTGATCTCCCTCCTTCCGCAACCCAAACGACTAGCGTCAACAAAGGCCGATCCGCCGATGGAGGCGAAGCAAAGCCTAAAGGGCGACGCTCAGCCAATAGCATTCGCCCGATTTGCAGAGCGTTTATCGACTTTCCATATGATCGGGATATGTCGCTTGAAGTGCCCGGCATCGACGACACGACGTACCAATACGCCTTCAAAAAGCTACGCGGTGAAGGGGTAGAAATTTTTCCCCGATCAAAAATTTTCTACGCGGAGCTTCATTGGAGCAAACCCGAAGAAGAGGGCGACTTTCTTTTTATCAACCTGTCCGCAGGTGAGTGGGTTAAAGATCCCCCAAAACTAGTCCGCCCCTACAAGATCCGCGTCTGTAGGGAAGGATGGTCAAAGGCAAAACGCACCGTCGTGCGAAATGAAATTGACGTTCTCCGTGAGGAAGGTATTGAGGCGAAGAAGAAAAATAGCAAAGAACGCCCATGGGTATTCTTCATTGGCGAGCAGGACGAAAATGACCCAACGATCTTTAATGTGACTGATCACCGTTTGATTTGCGGCCTGCTGGGAACGATCACTTATCCTAAGCGCTGAAGAATAGTAGGCTGAATCATCAGCTGGGGTAGCCAGTAAAAAAGGACGTGTATCCCAGCTGTATCCCTGGACAAATATTCCTCTACAAGACACGAATTATATAGAGCGCACGAAGCTCCCTCAGGCACAAAAAAAGGTCTTGCCAAGCAAGACCTTTTTCTAACTCAGGCGACAGGTAGCAATGCAGCCCTACCTCACCTCAACAATATCCAACGCCCGATTCGCCAACAGCTCACTCACCTCAATCACCTGCAAGATTCCCAACGCAACACGCCGTCGCGAGCCATCAAGGTCGAACGCCAAATCATTGATCATGGCATTCGCCGAAGCCAGGTTTTCACTGAGATTCGCAAGCAAACACTCAGAATCGACCCCAGGATCAATCCGAAAAATGGAGTCGGTCTTGTCAGACGCTTCGCCCTTAGGCTTGGGTTTCAGGTAGTAATCCAACGCGCGAGTGGCAGCGTCGTCGAGCTTCTTGTTGCGGGCAGACTGGGCACGAGATGTGGGTTCGTCTGTAACTGGAGGATTCGGTGTAATTTTGACCATAGCCTTAGCTCTCTTTGGTTGAGGCTACTTCCCGCTCGCGACTAAACGATTGGGAGGCAGCTGTACGCAGGTTAGTCGACCGACGAGCTAAGGAATCGGCGCGCCCGGAGGCGCCCTGCGCACAGCCACCATCGAGCGCAGGGATGGGAATTCCTGACTGATGGACGCTTGAGCGACTTAGCAACGACGGGCGACTAAACCCGATCACTGATGAGCAGTGACAGGTCCCAAACTACCGACGCAACCCCAGGCGAACAAGCCGGCGGATTCTGGCGTAGTTGTAGGCAAAGGCGCAAGGCGACGTAGCTTACGAGCGGAGGTCGCTCGTTGCCTGACAGACCCGGCTTACGTTACCCATTTCAGCCGGATACCCGGGCTTCAAATCAAGGCTTACCAGACGGCCCTGCTACCTGACGATCCGCAGTCACGATAAAGGGCCTGCCCTCAAGATCCATTTGCTCCAGGACCATCCTGTTCTTATCCACCTCCTTGATGCGCGCCTGCCCCGATCCCCCTTCGGGGTAGATATCACTGAGGTTGGGCATGCTGGGGCCGATAAATTGCGCCACTGTCAAAGGCGAAATATCTTTGCCGTCAACCGAGTAGGTCTTGGGTAACGTCTTCATCTGCTGCAGCGTGAACGACAGGTTTTCGCTGTCTGCGCTCCAGGTGCCCGCGCCATTGGCGCTGTATTCGAGCCTGAACGGCTTCGAAGGCTCTGTCCCAACCAGCGCGACGACGCCGCTGACGTTGTAATGATTGTTGGCGAAGTATTCGATGGTGCCCTTGAACTCGAACTTCATGCCGTCGCCGTTGGGATAGCTGAACGCTTCGGTCCAACGACCAATGAAGTGGCTTTTGTAGTAGTCGGCCCTCATTTCGGCCAACCAGGATGAAATGCTGGGGAACCCGGCCAACAAGCCAACAATCGCCACGATCGCGGCCCAGCTTTTTAACGAGTACTGCTTGAGTGTCGAGGCAGCGGTCATCCATAACTCCTTATCCATGAGGAGGCGCGCAGCACTCCGGTTTGCCTGAGCGATTGTTGCCAGACCGCTCAATAGAAGCGGTCTTCTTCTTTCATGCGGTAAATGCGACCGAACGTCATGAAGGAAATCCCGAGGAACACCAATGTCAGCAATACCCCGCCAGCCATGACGAAGAAGCTGGCGCGATAAGAGTGTAGCTCGGTGGCGATGCTGCTGATTTGGGGAAACCAACGTGAATACAGCAGGGGAACGTCACCCCCTACCTTGTACTGATCATGTTCGTTATAGCGTTGGTCCACGTATTCGTCTTCATGGACTTGCTGATCACCGTCGGTATATCGGTAACGAATGATGATGCCGTTTTCATTCATCGGGATGCTTTCCAGTTGCGTCACGGTGCCGTTTACCTCGACAGCGCTCCACCGAATGGCCCCATAAATGAACCCTGAGTGTTTTGCCAGGGAGGCTAGAAATAGCAGTACACAGCAAGCAACGGTAAGCAGGACGATTCGGTTATACAGGTGGTCTTTTTCAGCTTCGCGTGGGTAAAACATGCTCCGGTCCTTCGAATGGGATTGCTGCGCAACCTATCGGCGAGCGACCGGGCAACTTGAGTTTTTATTGAGGCCACGGCCCGTTCGTTGCTGTCGGCCTGTCGATAAGCAGGGTTCAACGGATTGTTATCCTGCCAAGTGTTTCATTTACTTAACAGCCCACCGTCAGCACTTTCAATTATCGCCAAAAACAGGCGAGTCGATTCGACAAGCGAAGCGGTACGGCTATATTCACCATGCCTCCATCCTGATTGGATTTGAATCCTTCGCTGTAGATCCTGCCGGAGGGACGTAAGCATCCGAACCGGACTCATCTCCTGTTCTGAGATAACTATGCTCGGACAAAGGAATTCCCCATGGCCTTAGTCGACCCTAGAAATAATGAGTACGACGTTTCCAAACTACAAAGTGCAAGCATTATCGGACACGTCACCACCCAGTCTGCACGCATTTGGATTCGCGTCTATACACCAGGAAACTGGAGCCTGGTTTGGTCAAAGAAAGCAATCGAAGGAGATTTGGTAAAGCTGGATGGCAAACCGCTGGCCGAGTTTTTGAAACCGTATAACTGTGCTCATGACTCATATGCATTCAGTTGGGAAGATGATCTGACCCATACCTTCGACCTTCAGGGCCTGGATCAAGACACGACTTATTTCTACTATTTAATGACCGACGAGACAGACGGTACGGACACATTCCGCAGGACCGAAATCGGTTGTCATAAGTCACTTGCCTTCAGGACCATGGCAGACGAGATGCTTGATTTCAGCTTTGGATTCTATAGTTGCCATGATCCGTTCAACGCAAATGGAAGTTATGGCGCCTGGCCTCTTTTTCTGGAAAAAATGGATGTTTCAAACGCCAGATTCGCTATAGGGGGTGGCGATCAGGTGTATGTTGATTGCCAGGAAAGCAAGCACTTTCCTGACATCTGGGAGTGGTTGAAAGACAACAAGGACGACTTGATCGCAGAGTGTTCTACAAAAGGTAAGCTTGACCTTAAAAAGCTCGACGCGTACCTGCTCAATCTGTATCGCTGGTACTATCGAGTGTATTGGAAATTTCCACACCTCCAGGAAGCGTTCTCCAAATACCCGCAATACATGATGTGGGATGATCATGAAATCATGGATGGTTGGGGTTCTCGTACCGACGAAGAGCGAATCGCAATAATTTCCAGGTATTTCGAACGCGATGACAAGGTAATAGATAGAAAATTGGTTAATTCAATGTGGATGGCTGCGCGGACGGCTTACTTTGAATATGCGCACAGCCACAATCCCGAGACTGGCGTTTCCAAAGGCTCCTTGAAAAAACCAGAGACCTGTATCTGGGATTACGGTTTTGAAAAAGGCGGCATTCCATTTTATATGCTTGACATGCGTGGACATCACGACGTCGAAACCCCGGAAAAGAAGAACTTTCTTCTCGGTACAAAACAAATCGAACGATTCCAAGAATGGTTGAAAAGTAGCGTGAACTCATCCTCTCCCTTGTTATTTGTGGTTAGCCCGGTGCCATTCGTTCACTGGAAATCGGTGCTCTTGACGGCTGGATCCTGGCTTGACTCCGCCAAAGATGATTGCATGGATGAGTGGGACCATAGCAGCAACCATGCAGAGCGAAATATCCTGCTGGATTCCATCTTTCCAGCGCTGGACAAAAGCGGCAAGACATTGGTGTTCATCAGTGGCGACGTTCACTGTGCCGCTGCGTTTCGACTGAGTCATGATAAATATCGTAAAGCCAGTATTTATCAGGTGACCTCCAGCGCTATTTCCCGAATGCCCGCCGGGCAGTTCGCCGGAACCGGGATCGCAAATTCTGGAAAGATCAACGGTCATGATTCCATCTATTTCGAGCACCTTTTCAGTCACTCGGAAGATAAGAACTTTGCAATATTCCACGTAGCGGGTGGAGCCTCGGCATCTGTCGATCTCTGTTGGCCTGGTGGCTCACAAGGCGAAGCCGTGGTGAAAACCCTACGACTTCGCTGACTCCCGCTTGACGCAAGGCCTTGATAAAACCTGCGCACTGTAAGTCGCTATGGTGCGCAGTAACGTCCCGAAAATCTTTCCGATCCATCCCTTCCCGCAAAGCCCCCATCCGCTCCAGCAAACGCCCCCACCCATTCCCACCTCGATAATGCCTTCTCCACTCACCCCCTACCGCTGCAACCGAGCACCGTGTACCCCCCATGAACCTACGCACCTTCATCCGGAGCTACTGCCTCAACTCCAGGCTCGCCACGAATGCCCTGACCCGCCTGCACAAGGCGCTGTCATCCCTGGCCGGCTATCTGGCGCAGCAAGGCTTCGACTCCGAAACATGGCCGGCCACCCGTGACGAAGCCACGCTGGACCGTCGCCTTAACACCGTCTGCCCAGAGCTGGCCGCCACTGTGTTCAGCCACGCCCGCGAAGGCGTCATCCTTGTCGACCCATTCGGCCGGGTCATCGCCGTGAACGAAGCCTTCACACGCCTCACCGGTTACGGGCAGGAAGAGATAAAAGGCCGCGAGCTGAACTCCCATCGCATGGTCCGCCGCCTCACCGCTTTTTACGCGCCGATGAAAAACGCATTGGATTTCCACGGGCATTGGTCCGGTGAGATTCAAAGCAACCACAAGGATGGCCGAGAGATGACGTCGCGGATCAGCATCAGCGCCGTGCATGACCGTCACGGCAATGTTCAGCACTATGTGGCGCTGTTCAGCGACATGACGCAGATGAAGCAGCGTCTGCAGTTGCTGGAGCGCGATGCCCGGTATGACGCGCTCACGCAGTTGCCCAATCGGTTGTTGTTGGCTGAGCGGATGCGTCAGGCGTTGGGCAAGGCGCGTATTTATCAGCAGAAGGTGGCGATTGCGTTTATTGACCTGGATGGGTTCAAGGCGCTGAACGACAGTTATGGGCATGACTGGGGGGACCGGGTGTTGCAGATTGTCGCGGCGCGGATCAATGCGACGTTGCGTGAGGGCGATACCTTGGCGCGGTTGGGTGGCGATGAGTTTGTCGCGGGGCTGGTGGGGTTGCAGGCGGTGGAGGACTGCGAGCCGTTGCTCAAGCGGATGCTGGCGGCGGCGAATGCGCCGATTTTGATTGGCGCGCAGACGGTGGAGATCGCGGCGAGTATCGGGGTGGCGTTTTACCCTGAGCATGGGCATGAGATCGATGGGCTGATCAGTAAGGCGGATCAGGCCATGTACCTGTCGAAGAAGGCCGGCGGTAATCGTCTGGCGTTTTGTCCGACGCGGTTTATTTCGGTCAATAGCGAAGCCTGACGGTGGTGCCGAGGGTGCGTTCGCTGCCGGTCATGACGCCGTAGTCGCCGGCGCCGAGCAGTGAATAGACGGCGGTGATGTAATTGCGGTCGAAGAGGTTGCGCACCCAACCTTCGACTTCCCAGGCGCGGTCCTGGCTGCGCAGGCCCAGGCGCAGGTTGGTGAGGCCGTAGCTGGGTTGATCGCTGCCTTCGCCGCCTTCGAGGGTGCCGGAGTAGCCGGTGCGAAAGCTGTAGTCGATGCCGCTGAAGGCTTCCAATCCGTAGGGCAGCGGATGGGTGTGGTCGAGGCCGCTGCTGAGGTTCCATTCCGGTGCGTTGTAGAGGCGCTCGCCGCTGAGGTCGCAGGTCCATTGGCCCGAGGCCGGTGGGCACGGGGCGTTGGGGAAGCTGCGGTAGCGGGCATCGCTCCAGGCCAGGCCGAGGCGGCCGGTGAGTCGTGGGGTGAGTTGCCAGGCAGAGTCGAGTTCGATGCCGCGCAGGCGGACTTTGCCGACGTTGATCAGGTTGTCCCGCAGCGGTGGCGCGAACACCGACGTTGGCGGGCTGTAGGTGAGCGCTTGGTAGTTGTCGACGTCGGTCTGGTAGACGGCGAGGTCGAGCAAGGCGCGCTCATCCCAAAAGCGCGTCTTCACGCCCAGTTCCAGGGATGTGGCCCGCTCCGGCTCGAAGGTCGGCGCGGTGAACGGGCCGACCACGTCGAAGTTGATGCCACCGGCCTTGTAGCCCCGCGACCAGCTGACGTAGCCCATCACCGCCTCGCTGAAACGGTAGCTGGCGCTGAGGAGGCTGGAGACGTTGTCTTCTTCAATCGAATCTTCGCGGTAATAAGCACCGCCAAGGGCGATGTCGCGCAGCAATTGCCCACCGGCCTGGAACACCGGGGGCAAACCGGTCAGCGGGGCGAGGTTGCTGACGTTGCGGGAGATCCAGCCGTCCTTGCGCTCCTGGCTGTAGCGCAGGCCGCCGGTGAGTTCCAGCGGGTCAATCGGGCGCCAGGAGAGCTGGCCGAAAATCGCTCGGCTGTCGCCCTTCTGCTTGCCGTCATAACGTTGTTGAGCGCCGTCCAGCAGCATGGCCGGCACCTGGCTCGGATCGGTGATGTTGATGCCCAGGTTCTTCAGTTGCTCCAGTTGATCGCCGACGAACCAGGGCGCGGCGTCCTTGCCGAATTCGACGTCGATCTGACGGTCGAGCTGCTGGCGCAGGTAGTAGAGGCCGGCGACATAGTCGACAGACGAACCGGCCGTGCCGGACAGGCGCCATTCCTGGCTGAACTGTCGATGGCCCAGTTCGGTTTCGGACTGGGCCACCGACAGCGCGGTGCTGTCGCCATCGCGGGTGGCGCGGTAGTCCCAGTCGCGGTAGGCAGTGATGCTGGTCAAGCGCATCGCCTCGTCGAGGTCCCAGTTCAATTCCAGTGAGACGCCGTTCTGCAGGGTTTGCGGATGTCCCGGTGCGTCGATGCGGGACTCGCGTTTGTAGGGGTCGGCCTCGGTCAACGGATAGCCGAGGAACTTGGCGCGCTTGCGGGTCTGGGTGCTGTAGTGATTGACCAGCAGGACGTTGCCGGCTTCGTTTTGCTCGGCGTAGTCGGCGATCAGGCGAGCGCTGAAGTCAGCGTTCGGCGTCCACAGCAATTGGCCGCGCAGGCCTTGGCTGTCGGCGTCGCCGAGGCGGCTGCCGTCTTGCAGGTTTTCCACGGCGCCATCGGTGGCGCTGTCGTAGACGTTGAGTCGCCCGGCGAGCACGTCGTCCTGCAGCGGCCCGGAAATCGTCCCGCGAAACTCACGCAAGCCGCGCTCGCCGTAGCTGGCTTCGAGGTTGGCTTCGGGCTGGAAGGTCGGCTGGCGAGTGATGATGTTCAGCGCGCCGGCAGTGGTGTTTTTGCCAAACAAGGTGCCTTGCGGCCCGCGCAGCACTTCGATGCGCTCGATGTCCATCAACTCGGTGAAGGCCATGCCCTGGCGCGCCTGGTAAACGCCATCGACGTAGGTGCCGACGCTGCCTTCCAGGCCATCGTTGTAGGCAGTCGCGCCGAAGCCGCGCAGGCCGAAGCCGGCGTAACGGGCGTCGTGGCCGGACACTATCAGGCCGGGCACGCGTTGTTGGATGTCTTGCAGCCGATGCAGGCCGGCTTCGTCCAGTTGATCGCCGTAGAGGACGTTGATCGGGATCGGCACGTTTTGCGGGTCTTCCTCGCGGCGGCGAGCGGTGACGGTGGTTTCGTCGAGCGTGAGGGCTCCGGGCGTCGCCTGTTCGGCCTGGACCGACGCCCAGGGCAACGTCGAAAGGCTGGCGAGCAAGAGCAGCCTGTAACCCAAACCCGGCACGCTAGGACTCCCGAGCCATTTCGCGACGCACCGTGTCCGGGCAGGCCAGTGCCTGGACGCACGCCAGCAATTCGCGGCTGTCGGCGGGCTTGAGCAATACCGCGTCGAAGGCCAGGTCCTTTGGATCGTCTTCCGGTCTGCGTGGCGGCACTGCTGAATAGAGCATCACAGGTAGATGCTGCCAACGCTCACGCACTTGGCGCAGCAGTGCCCAACCGTCCATGCCCGGCATCATCTGGTCGCTGATCAGCAGGTCGACCGGCTGTTCAGCCAGGCAGGCCAAGGCGTCTTCGCCGTTCGCCGCGATGCTCACGTCGAAACCGTAGCCGGCCAGCAGGTCGTAGAGCCATTCACTGTTCTGCTCGATGTCGTCCACCAGCAGGATGTGCTTGCCCTGGCCGTCGAACGGCGTGACGTTGTTGTCGACGATGCCGTTTTCCAAATCGTGTTCTTGGGCGCATTTCAGTTGCAGGCGAAAACTGAAATGACTGCCCTGCCCGGTGGCTTGGGGTTCGAGGCGGCTGTCCATGCGCTCCAGCAGTTGCGTGACGATGGACAGGCCTAGCCCGCTGCCTTCGTAGCGCTGGGCATTGCGGCCGCGGCGGAACGGTTGCAGGAGTTGTTCGAACTCTTGCGGGTCGATGCCGATGCCGGTGTCGATCACGCTGAAGCGCAGTTCCACGGTTTCCGGCGTTGGTGCAGCACCACCGCTCACTTCGAAACGGATCTGGCCGTTGCGGGTGAATTTCGCCGCGTTCGCCAGCAGGTTCATGAGGATCTGCCGGAGGCGTTTGAAATCGGCCTCCACCAGTGGCGGCAAGTCATCCGCCAAAACGGCCTCGAAAGTGTTGCCTTGGCGCGCAGCTAAAAAGCCTGCCTCGTCTGCAATCTCTTTGAGGAAGCCATACAGATAGCCCGGCGCGAGGGTCAATTGCATCTGCTCCAGCTCGCCACGGGAGAATTCGAGCATCTCGTCGATCAGCTCCAGTTGCTGGCGGGCGTTGCGTTCGATTGTCGCCTGATAGTCGCGGTTGGGCCCGGCGTGCAGCAGGCGCGCGTAGTCGATGATGCGCACCAGCGGCGAGCGCAGGTCGTGGCTGATCCGCGCCATCAACGCGCTGCGCGCCGCGAGGGATTCGCGCAGTTGCGACGTGCGCAGCGCCACGGTGCTTTCCAGGCGTTCCTGTTCGGCTTGGCGTTGTTGGTCGAGGGTGGACAGGGCGTGCTTTTCCCGGTTGCGGCTGCGGGCGACTTCCATGATCAACGTACACACCAGCAACGCCACGCCGGGCAAGGTGGACGATAAGCTGTATTTGCTTTGCGGCGACTGCCAGGGCAGTTGTTCCTGGGGGAAAAACAGCCGCATCAGCAATTGCCCAAGCAAGAGCCCCGGCACCAGCCAGGCCATCCAGCTGTAGCTCAGGCGTCTGCGCCAGGCCATGAACAGGGTGGCGAGCAGCACGCCGTAAAAACTCATCAGGGATATTTGGACGATCTGCGCGCCCTGGACGGGATCGACTTTTAGCCACCAGAGTCGGCCGAAGATGCAGCCCAACAGCGGCAGCCAATAGCTCCAGCCGATGATTCTGGGCAGGCGGGCGACCTGCAACAGCACGCGCATGTAGGCCAGGAACAGTACGAACGAGAACGCGCTGGCGCAGGTCAGCAACTCGCGTGTCCAGCCCAGTGCGCTGGGCCAGTAGATCAGGTAGCCGTTGAGGATGCAGGTCAGCAGGATGTAGCTCAATACCGCGCCCGCGTTCACGCTCAGCAGTTGGGAACGCAGGATCCAGCCGACGATGAAGCCGAACGGGACGACCAGCAGGACAATGCCGAGGGTGAGTCCGTCGCTCAGGTAGGTCTGTTGCTGACTGCGCAGCAGCGCCGGTTCGGACCACAGTTCCGGCTCCAGCAACATCTGGAAGTTGCTCGCCACGCGGATGAACAGCGTGGCGCTCTCCCCTGCCGCCAGCGAGACCGGGAACGCCGGCTGACGTGTCGCTGGTTGGGGCCATTCGGCCAAGGGATAGGCGCCGCCGGCATGGGCATCCTGCCCCGGTTGATAGACGCGGATGTCTTCCAGGCGCGGCGCGCCGACCACCAGCAGGCGCGAACACGCCACAGCGCTTGAGTTGCTGAGCTGCACTTTCAACCAGAAGGAGGAGCGGCTGTAGGCTTGGGTCGGCCAGCTTGGGGTGGCGGCGTTGAAACGTGTTTCGGGCAGTTGCGCGACGTCTTCCAGGCTCAGGCTGGCCTGGGTGTCTTCAAAAATCGTTATCGCGGGCATCAGGTCCAGATGATCAGCCCGGCAGATATCCACAGGCGCGGCGCGCAGCAAGCCTGTGGATAACAACGCTATCGTCAGTAACAACAACTGTAGAAGCCGCATCAGGCGCGTCCGGCCGACTCTGTATCAGCGATGCCCAAGGCTTGCTGGCGAAACTGACTGGGCGTCATGCCGATTCGCTGGCGGAAGGCCGTGGTGAAGTTGCAGGCGTTGCGAAAGCCCACCAGTTCGGCGACGTCCTGCACGCTCATGGCGCTTTCGCCGAGCAAGTCCTGGCCACGTCGCAGTCGTGCGTCGCGAATGTAGGCGAACACGGTCAGCCCCAGGTGCTCGCGAAAGATCCGCGAGAGGCGCTTTTCGTGAGTGCCGACCTTTTGCGCCAGCTGGACCAGGGAAGGCATTTCATCAAGGTGCTCTTCGATCAAGCGCATCGCGGCGCGCAGGACGATTTCATCGCCTTGCGGCTGCGGATCGGCCGGGCTGGCTTGATCGGTGGGCGGTGCGCGCCAGGTCAGTTGCAGGTGGATCTTGATACGCGCCAGCACTTCCTCGGGCGCGCAGGACTTGGGGATGTAATCGACCGCGCCGACAGTCAGCCCTTCCAGGCGCTCGATGGAGCTGTTGGCCGAAGACAAAAACAGGATCGGCGTCTGGCGGGTCGACGGTGCCTCGCGCAACAGCCGGCACAGGCTGAAACCGTTCATGTGCGGCATGTGCACGTCCAGCACGATCAAATCCGGACGCAAGGCCAGTGCCCGCTGATAACCCTGGTGGGCATCGCTGGCCAGGGAAATGCGCCACGGTTGGGCCTTGAGCAGGATGAGCGTTGCGCGGATATCCTCCGGGACGTCATCGATCAGCAGAATATGCGGCTCGGACGACACCGCCGCACCTCCCGCCATCGCCGTCCGCTTTTCGAATCGTCCGTCGTCCATTCGCTACGTTCTCTTATCGTGCGCTGGCCAATTAATTGCCGCAGAGCAACGGCATTGCAAAGCCAATCGATGGATCGGTAAAAATCGTTATACCGATAGCGGCAGGTCCGGCGAAGACTTGAAGATGCCGAATTGTCTATGGCCGCTATGCTGAGGCGATCCTACTTCGACAGGCAGGCTTCGATGATCCAGTGCAAACGCGCCTATGAACCAGCCAGCGCCACGGATGGCGTACGGGTTCTGGTGGACCGCTTGTGGCCGCGCAATTGCCGCAAGGATGCGTTGGCGATTGCCGAGTGGTTGCCGGAGGTTGCGCCTTCTCATGAGTTGCGCAAGGCGTTCAAGGCGGGGGCTGTGTCGTTTACCGAGTTCAGCGTGGCGTATCGGCGTAAGCTGGCGGCGCGGCCAGAGCATTGGTGGAAGCTGGTGGATATTGCGCGGGATGGGACGCTGACGTTGGTGTATTCGGCTAAGTCTACGGTTGAGAATAATGCGGTGGTGTTGGCGCAGTGGTTGGAGGATGAGGTGGAGAAACGGGCGGAGGGGAGTTCGCCGGTTTGCTATTTTTCTGAGTTTCCCAGCCATTGATGTCTGCTGAACTCATTGCCGATCAGTGCGGTGCTGCGGCTCCTTGGAACGCACCGAATTCATCCTCGTGATCAAACTCCAACAGATAGCTCTCGGTTACATGCCCGCCGGGAACGACGTAGCTCGCCAGCAGCGCGTGCAGGTCGTTGCCCAGGTCGGTCCTCGATTGATAGGCACCGACGCCATAGTTGGGATCGAAGAGTCGCCCCGTCTGGCCGTCGTCAAAGGACCCTGCGATGGCGTGACCGCCGCCCTCCGGGCCATCGACGTAGTAGAACGAAATAATGAAATGATGGGCCCCGGGCCGCTGGAGGATGTCGAGGATGATGTGGCTGGCGACCCCGCCGACGTAACCCTGGGAAGCCCTTCGCCGAATAGAGTGCCTTGCCCTTCCCATCTTCTGTTCTGGTGTGCTCGGGGGAAGGTGAACATGGGAGCTTTCTCCAAGGAAGACGGCTCCCGTCAACGGTAGACGAGGGGCAACCTGGGCGCCATTTTTCTGGTGTGTTCCCCGCGCAGTTTAGAGCGCAGGCTGGGTGGGTGGAAGAGTCTAATGAGAAGGCTCTCACACTGTCTCAGTGCCTGCGCTTGAGCATCGACAGTGGATCGCGGTGCTGTTGGATGAGATTTCCAACGAAATGCCCGAGGTCTGTTTCGAGGCGTTGGCGACTGTGTTGGCGCGTCACGGCTTCGACCTGTGGAATCTGGACGCTGGTGGTGATGATTACGCAGGAGCTTTTGTGGCGAGGGAGCTTGCTCCCGTTCGGCTGCGCAGCAGACGTAAAACCTGCCGACACCGTTTTTCCTGGCCCATCGCGGTGAATGGGTTTGGGGCTGCTGCGCAGCCCAGCGGGAGCAAGCTCCCTCGCCACGGGTTTGCTTAGATGCTTAGCAACCCGCGAAACCCGCGCGCCGCGTAATACGACTGCACGCCATTGTGGTAGACGAACACCCGGCCATAACGATAATCGCCAAAAATCGCCCCATCGAGCGATCGAAGCCCTGGAGGGGTTGCCAGCCAGCTGGATGTCTTGGCATCGAACTCGCCGAGTTCCTGCAGGGCCCTGTACTGGTCTTCCGTCAGCAGGGCAATGCCCATTTCTTCGGCCATTTCGACGGCACTGCCTTTGGGCTTGTTCTCCCTGCGCGCATCCAGGGCCGCGCGGTCGTAGCAGAGGCTTCGGCGACCGGTTGGGCTTTCTTTGGCGCAATCGCAGAAGGTGACAGCACCGGTCTTTGGATCGAGGCTGATCACGTCGGGTTCGCCCCCGGTGGCTTCCATGGCCTGGAGGGTTTTTAGTGCGTTGGGGTTGGTTTCGAGCTTGGCCTGGACGTCGGCCCAGAGAATGTCTGGGTGACGGTTCAGGTTTTTTTCGAAGCGGGTTTTCAGGGTTTGGATAAGGTTGTCTTGTTCTTGTTTTTTCATGGTGTGGGAGTCCGTGGGTGATCGGTTGCCGATTCCGCGCCTGGTTCAAAAATACCTAGGATAGACGTGCGGCAGATTTCCCACAGACCTGGCCGACTTTTTTGTGTGCGAGCTTGCTCGCGATGGCGGCATCGCGGGCTTTCGCACCGTATCGGATACCTTGATAGCGTGCGCAGATCCTGTCCAAAGCGGCTCGATAGCCAGACTATCGCTCAGCCTCGCCCTGCGGATAAATGTCGCTCACATTCAACGACAACTTTGCCGCCACTTCTTGTCCATCGGCTTTGCTGAAGCGCAACTGAAACTCCTGGTACGCAGGGCCGGCCCGCCAGCGGTCAACTTTCAGGTTCTGGTGGAGGGTACTTTCGCCGGGAGCGAGCTGCCCGAACAGCGGATAGCCTGCATTGGTAAACAGTTGCTCCGTTTCATACCAGTCCATCTCCTTATGCAAGGTTACGAACGGCGCCACCATTGCCCATGCCGCCGAAGATACTTTTTGCCCGACATCCAGGAAGACCACCTTGCTTTCTTTTGCGGCGATCAGGAATGGCAAAGTCATGGGCTCGCCCGTCGAATCGAACAGCTTTGAATTCATGCCGGCGTACGCGCTACTGCCATTTTCTCTGCGTTCCGATATTCGCCAGTCGATAACGCTTTCCGGGTTGAAACTGTTATTGGTGAGGATGATTTTGTAGCGTTGCTTGAACAACACCTCCTGGTCATCCTGGTAGGCTTTGTAGAAGGACACTTTGCTGTGTTCAGCGCCGACCCGGATGATGAGCGGAGTTCTGCGACTGGCGACGCTGTCCTGATATTGCTGGTAGCTGAAGTAGGCTGAGGCGATGGAGACGATCAAAGCCAGTGTTGCAATGGCGTCTGTTCGAGTGAGGGAATTGAACCATTTCATCATGAGGTGGCGTGTCCGGGCATTGGTGGTGGCTAAAATGACGTCTTCGCGAGCAGGCTCGCTTCCACAATTGATCATCAGCGTTCACAGCATTTTGTCTCATCAGAATCCTCATTCCCCATCAAACCAGGGCATTCACTCTCCCCCCAGTCTGTGGATGGGTAATGAAGAATTGACCGATTGCATTCGCCTGGCTTTCGGTGATTGGCATCTCTGTATCCTTGATTGGCAACCCTGTCTGATCGGCGTCTACGCTTGCTTGGGCGCGGCTGTCGCGCCGGGCAATATCACCACGTCACTGCGTTGCGTGACGATGCAGACATGTGAATGTTCTGGCCATTGCCCCAGGTGCGTGCCGCTCAAACCACTGGGGCACAACAGCAGAACATCCCCCAGCGAGAAGAGTGGAAAGGCCTCTACCACCGGAAGATCCGCGCTGGCATCCACCATTTCCCAGCTCGCCGGATCAAAGTCCTTGGCCTCGAAGTTTTTCAACAAACGATATTTGAGTGGAGTCGTCTCGCGCACGCCCATCATTCCGGCTGCCTTGAACACCACGGTGGAACTTGCACCCGGATAGATGGCGACGATGACTAGGGTCACCAGCAACGCCGATCCGACCGACAACAGTCCTCGCGTGACGATATGTTTTTTGCTCACAAAAAAGATCAGGGCTGGCAAGAACAAGAGGACCACCGCCACCATGGAAATGATCATCAGTGTCGTGATGACTTCCGGGGAGTCTTTGCCGGTGTAAGACTTCAGCAATATCAACATCGGGTAGACGGCAGCGAAAACGGCAACCATCAAAACGAAGTAGGCAGATAGGAATATGCCAGCCTGATGCCACCAAACCCCAAGTTTCTTCAAGTTATTGAAGAGGGACACCAGTTTCAGGGCCGTTCGAAATTTCTTTGATTTCAACGACGCCCCCATGACTGCGCTCATGCCCAAGATAATCACGCAAGCGACAATGAAATGGTCGACCTCGGGTCCCTGAAACGCGAAGGCGACGATGATCAACGACCCCACCACCGCTGCCCAGAAAAAGAACCTGGCAACCGTTGGCCTAAGATTCGGCGTTTGGTTGAACATGGACACGGCTAATGCGTAAAACAGGGTAGTGACCCCCATCACCACCATATAAAGAAACAGGACAAAGGCAACCATCCCCATCCACGGAAGCAATGCGGAGAGTTTCTTATCGAACACCAAGGGCAGAAGGTCGATACGGTCGATCGCCTTCGCGTAGGTCATCAGGATGCCAAAGCTGACCACCGCACTGAGCAGGGCACCCAAACTGCCTATCAGGCCCCAATGCTCCGCCATCAATTTGAGGGTCGCGTAGATATCCTGTTGGAATGAGGCAGGTTTTTGTTTCTCGTCCGTTGTGCCGACTTCTTGCTCCATTACCCTATCCTTTTCCATTCCAAACTGAACAATGAGGAGAAGCACTGATGGATGTGCACCTTTCCAGAATGACCCTATCGACTGCATGTCGATGAACTTTAGACAGCAGGATACCGGGCGAAAGGGGAAGCTGGTTCGCGGTGCGGCCGTTCTAACCTGTGGTGTTGAGTGTGCTGCCGTCATCGCGAGCAAGCTCGCTCCCACAGGGGATTTTTTGTTGCGACGACATTCCAGCATGAATAGCTAAGGTGAAGTAACCGTAACGTCCATCACCGAGCACATGAGGCCCGTATGAAGAACTTCACGATTCAACGTATCGACCACATCGTCCTGCGCGTAAAAGACATCGAGCGCAGCCTCGCTTTCTACACATCGGTGCTCGGTTGCGAGCTCAAGAAGCGCCGGGACGATCTAGGCATGGTTCATCTGGGCACCGGTGTTTCGATGATTGACCTGGTTGCCGTCGACGGGCCTCTGGGTCGCCAGGGTGGGCCGGCGGCCGGTAAGCAGGGCCACAATGTCGATCACCTCTGCCTGCGTATCGAGCCGTTTGATGAACAAGCTCTCCTGGCGCATCTGGCTTCAGCTGGCTTGGAGGTTGAGAAAGCGCAGATGCGTTATGGCGCGGAGGGCAAGGGTTGGTCGATCTACTGCTTCGATCCGGACGACAACCAGATCGAGTTGAAGGGGCCGGCGCTGGAGCCCTGAGCCTCAACTGCGGGTCCTGTCCCTATGGGAGCGAGCCTGCTCGCGAATGCGATCTGTCTGAGCCGGTGATGTTGGCTGTGCCGCCGTCTTCGCGAGCAAGCTCGCTCCCACAGGGGTCAGTGGTGAACGCTGCATTTGCAAACACCCGCTCCCACAGGGGATTGGTGGTGGATATTGAGTTTGCCGATCAGGCCAGGAGGTGTTTGGAGATCACCTTGGAGATTTCCACAATGCCGGTCTTGCCGGTGAACTCGAATTTCACTTTGCCCAGGGATGAAAAGTAGATCTCCAGTTCAGAGTCCAGGTCGAAGGTGCCGGAGGTTTCGACCGAGTAGGCGACGATGTTTTTGTAGGGCAAGGAAGTGAAGTCTTTTTTGCTGCCGGTGATACCTTGCACGTTCACCGCGATGATGCGTTTGTTGGTGAAGACCACCCCATCGCGCATGGATTTATAAGCGTCGATGACCTGTTCACCGTCCAGCAGCAGGGCCGTGACGCGCTCGGCGTATTCGTCGTTTTGCTTGAGCTTGAAGAAGCCTTTGTTGTTGAAGTCGATCATCGATAAGTCCTTGTCGAGAAGAAGAGGGTATTGCCTACAGCTCAGCGGCAGGTGATGGACGCAATAGTGGCACTTCAGTAGCATTCGTCAATTTTATCGATCCTTCAAGGATGACCTATGCTCGCCCTGCCTCGCTGTCCTGCCCCGTTGTTAGCATTGTCCGCGTTGTTTGTATTGCTCGGCGGTTGCAGCGTCAATGGCAGTTATCCCGATGCCATCGAACCGGACGCCGCCAAGTTGCGGTTCGTCGCCAATACCAGCAACGCCACGCTGGATTATTTCGACGCGGCCCATTGCGACGGGCAAACCACGGGCATTCTCAACAATATGCTGCTGAGCGATACCGCGCGGCGGGTGGGGATGAGCGTTCCGGCGCCCAAGGATGCCAGGGGTTATTTGGAGGTCAAGCTCAAGCCCGGTGAACAGATTCACCTGCGCACCAACATGAACAGCGGTTATGCCGTGTGTGGCAAGGGCTTCAACTTTACACCCGAGGCCAATGCCGAATACGAGGTGACGTTCAAGTCCAAGAAGAACTTCTGCCTGACTCAGTTGCAACGCTTGCAACGGGTCGACGGCAAGGACGTGCGCACACCGATCCCAATCTTGAAAAATGACTTTCCCGCCTGCGCCGGTCGCAATGGGCTGTTCCCCAAGACCTACCCGGACACGCCCCATCGCTTGGAGCTGATGAATCGAGTCATCGATAAAAGCCTGGTTGTCACCGTGAAGACGGATCCTGCCAAGGAAAAAGTCGAGCGTTATTCGCCAGAGAAGCTGGACACCCTGATCAGCGAGCGCAAGGCCAAGCTCGGCTTCGAGCTGCCGGCTGACTACTGGACGCTGTACCGGGAAAACCTGAAGACGTTCGGCGATGACATGGCGCAGAACAAGGCGAACTCGATGGAACGCTTCAAGGACGAATACCTGACGCGCCTGCGGCAGTTGAAGGACGAGCAGTTGGAACAGTGGACGTTGCCCAAAACCGCCAATGCCAAGCCGGAGAAAGCCGAGATCGACCTGGACATCGCGATGATGGTGGAGTACTTCCGGATCGGGAATGGGGTGACGGTCGAAGCGGTAGGTCATCACCTGGAAAGGATGGCGCAGATGGATGAGCGTTACGGGGTGTGCGCGCGGTTTGAGGAGTGCTGGAAGCGCAACTAGCAAAGAGGATGGGCCATCGTCTTCGCGAGCAAGCCCGCCGCCCATGGATTCAATAAACGCTGGAGATTGAAAGCCTGTAGCCATCATCGCTCCTTTATGGTTTCCTGCCCCAGACACGGTTGTTGACTGAAACCTTTGGAAATGAGCCGTTTGTGATGTGTCAGCCCGACGCCAGGAAGGCTCTAGCGCAACCTGTCGAGACGAACAGCCGAATGGCGGTTTTTCCCGTTAACCGTCGCCGACTCGTTATTTTTCTGCCTAGACTCATCATTGTTCCGCCGTGCGCTGTGTTTTAAATGAGCCCGCACGAAAATACTAAAAAAAAGAGGAAAGCCCCTTATGTTCAAACCTATCTGGAAAGCGCTCGCTTGCACTTTGGCCCTCAGTGCGATGAGCACGGCCATGGCGGCAGATCCGGTGGTGATCAAGTTCTCCCATGTGGTGGCCGAACAAACGCCCAAAGGCCAAGGCGCTCTGCTGTTCAAGAAACTGGTGGAAGAACGGTTGCCAGGCAAAGTGAAGGTCGAGGTCTACCCCAACTCCTCGCTGTTCGGCGATGGCAAGGAGATGGAAGCCCTGCTGCTGGGCGACGTGCAGATCATCGCGCCGTCACTGGCCAAGTTCGAGCAATACACCAAGACCGTGCAACTGTTTGACTTGCCGTTCCTGTTCGATGACATCTCCGCGGTGGACCGCTTCCAGTTGAGCCCTGAAGGCCAGAAGCTGCTCAAGTCCATGGAAAGCAAAAACATTACCGGCCTGGCTTATTGGCACAACGGCATGAAGCAGCTGTCGGCGAACAAACCGCTGCGCGAACCCAAGGATGCTCGTGGCCTGAAGTTCCGCGTACAAGCATCGGCCGTGCTGGAAGAACAATTCAAGGCCGTGAACGCCAACCCGCGCAAGATGAGCTTCGCCGAGGTTTACCAAGGTTTGCAGACCGGCGTGGTCAACGGTGCGGAAAACCCCTACTCGAACATCTACAGCCAGAAAATGCATGAAGTGCAGAAGTACATCACCGAGTCCAACCACGGTGTACTCGACTACATGCTGATCACCAACACCAAGTTCTGGAATGGCCTGGATCCAGACGTTCGTACTGAGCTGGACAAGATCATCAAAGAAGTCACGACTCAGGTGAACAAGGAAGCCGAGCAACTGAACCAGGACGCCAAGCAGAAGATCGTCGACGCCAAGACCACCGAGATCATTACCCTCACGCCGCAAGAGCGTGCCGAGTGGCGCGACAAGATGAAACCGGTATGGAAGAAGTTCGAAGGTGATATCGGCGCTGACCTGATCAAAGCCGCAGAAGCCTCCAACAAGGCCCAGTGACTGGTTGGCTGGCGCTGCCGCCCTGGCAGCGTCGGCCTATCGTCCCCCACAGGAGAGGTCACGCCATGAACGCCCTTCGGCGCACCTGGGAACACTTCGAGGAAGCTTTTATTGCTTTCCTTCTGGCCGCCATGACGCTTGTAACGTTCGTCTACGTGGTGCTCAACAATCTCTATACCGTTTTCTATAGCCTCGGCGACCAATGGTCAGCCGCGAGCGAACCGATGTTCGCCATAGGCGACGCTGTCATGGGCATGGCCCAGGCCATGACCTGGAGCACGTCACTGACCAAGGCCCTGTTTGGCTGGCTGATCTTTTTCGGGCTGTCGTACGGCGTGCGCACGGCCGGACACATCGGCGTCGATGCGCTGGTGAAACTGGCGAGCAAGCCGGTGCAGCGTTTCATTGGCGTCATCGCTTGCCTGTGCTGCCTCGCCTACGCCGGGCTGCTGGCAGTGGCGAGTTACGAATGGATCAACACTCTGATGATTGCCCAGATCGGCGCCGAGGACCTCGGCCATTTCGGCATCATGCAGTGGCACGTCGGGTTGATCGTGCCGGTAGGGTTCGCGCTGGTGTTTATTCGTTTCGCGGAAATTCTCGTGCGCATCCTGATGAATCGCCAGACCGGCCTGGGCTTGGCCGATGAAGCGGCCGAAGCCATGAAATTGACCGAACACGAGGAAGACAAGCCATGACCATTGCCTTCCTGTTCATAGCACTGTTCGTGCTGATGCTCATCGGCGTGCCCATTGCCATTTCGCTGGGTTTGGCCGGCTCGCTGACCATCATTTTCTTCAGCCCCGACTCCGTGCGTTCCCTGGCGATCAAGCTGTTCGAAACCTCCGAGCACTACACGTTGCTGGCGATTCCGTTCTTCCTGCTGGCCGGCGCGTTCATGACCACCGGCGGCGTGGCGCGGCGGCTGATCGACTTTGCCAACGCCTGCGTCGGGCATATCCGTGGCGGCCTGGCGATTGCGGCGGTGCTGGCCTGCATGTTGTTTGCGGCGTTGTCGGGCTCAAGTCCCGCGACGGTGGCGGCGGTCGGTTCCATCGCCATTGCCGGGATGGTGCGCTCGGGTTATCCACAGTCGTTTGGCGCAGGCATCGTGTGTAATGCCGGGACCCTGGGCATCCTGATTCCGCCCTCGATCGTGATGGTGGTGTACGCCGCAGCGACCGAAACATCAGTGGGCAAGCTGTTCATGGCCGGTGTCGTGCCGGGCCTGCTCCTGGGGGTTTCACTGATGGTGGCGATCTACGTCGTCGCCGTGAAGAAGAACCTGCCAGCCCTTCCCCGGGCGACGTTCCGTGAATGGTTGGCCACCGCGCGCAAGGCCATCTGGGGCCTGTTGCTGATGGTCATCATCCTCGGCGGGATCTACTCCGGGATGTTCACCCCTACCGAAGCAGCGGCGGTGGCGGCGGTGTATTCGGCGTTCATTGCATTGTTCGTCTACAAGGACCTCACGTTCCGCGAGACACCGAAGGTGCTGCTGGAGTCGGCCAAGCTGAGCATCATGCTGATGTTCATCATCGCCAACGCCATGCTTTTCGCCCATGTACTGACCACCGAGCAACTGCCGCAGCAAATCACGGCATGGGTGATCGAGGCCGGGTTGACGCCGGTGGCCTTCCTGCTGGTGGTGAACATCGTGCTGCTGATCGCCGGTGCGTTCATGGAGCCTTCGGCGATCATTCTGATCCTGGCGCCGATCCTGTTCCCCATCGCCATGAAGCTGGGCATCGACCCGATCCACCTGGGCATCATCATGGTGGTGAACCTGGAGATCGGCTTGATCACACCGCCGGTGGGGCTGAACCTGTTCGTCACCTCAGCGGTAACCGGCATGTCCCTGCCCGCCACCATCCGTGCGGCCATGCCATGGTTGATGATTCTGCTGGCGTTCCTGATGCTGATTACCTATGTGCCGTGGATTTCGATGGCGCTACCGAATTGGTTGGGGATGAGTTAAGCCCGATAAACACACACTGCGTGGCGAAAGCGTAACGCGCCTCGCCACGCAGGTGTTGGGCCAAACACGGGTATGTGTCTTCGAACAATAAAAACAGGGAAGCCTTGCAATGCTAACGCCTCTATGGAAAGCGCTCGTCTATACCTTGAGTTTCAGCCTGTTCGCAACGGCCGCGGCCGCAGAGCCGATCGTGATCAAGTTTTCCCATGTCGTAGGCGAACAAACGCCCAAGGGCCAGGGCGCGTTGATGTTCAAGAAGCTGGTGGAGGAGCGGCTGCCGGGCAAGGTGAGGGTCGAGGTGTATCCACGCGCCACGTTGTATGGCGACGACAAGGAGATGGAGGCGCTGCTGTTGGGAGACGTGCAGATCATTGCGCGCTCGCTGGCCAAGTTCGATCAGTACACCAAGTCGGTGCAGTTGTTCGACTTGCCCTTCTTGTTCAACGACATCGCCGCAGTGGACCGTTTTCAGCGCAGCCCCGAGGGCCAGAAGCTGCTCAAGTCCATGGAAAGCAAGAACATCACCGGCCTGGCCTATTGGCACAACGGCATGAAGCAGCTATCGGCCAACAAGCCGCTGCGCACCCCCGGGGATGCCCGCGGCCAGACGTTCCGGATACAGACTTCTGCGGTGCTGCAGGAACAGTTCCAGGCAGTGGGCGCCAAAGCGCAACCGATGATCTTCTCGGTGGTGTACCAGGCTTTGCGCACCGGTTTGGTCAACGGCACGGAAAACACCTACTCCAACTTCTATAACCAGAAGCTCAATGAAGTGCAGAAATACGTCACCGAGTCCAACCACGGCATACTCGACTACATGCTGATCACCACGTCGGATTTCTGGAACGGCCTGCCACCGGACATCCGCAGCGAATTGGACAAGATCGTGGTCGAATCCACCGACTATGCCAACCAGGAAGCGGAGCGATTCAACCAGCAGGACAAGCAGCATGTGCTGGACGCCAAGACCACCCAGATCATTACCCTCACACCGCAGGAGCGTAATGCCTGGCGCGAAAAAATGAAGCCGGTATGGGCGAAGTTCGAACAGGAGATCGGGCCGGACCTGATCAAGGCGGCTGAGGCTTCCAACAAGGCCCAATAAGGTCCCACTGTGCCTGTAGGAGCTGCCGAAGGCTGCGATCTTTTGATTTTTCGCTTGAGACTCAAGCGCCTGGGGAAAGATCGCAGCCTCGTTGCACTCGGCAGCTCCTACACAGCGTGCGCAGGCCCAGCGGGCGCAACTTTCTTGCCATCAATCTACCGCCTCCAGCAACCCGGCACATTGCGTTATGATCCCCGCCTCTCCCTGAACAGAGCTTTTACCCGCGAATGCTGCCGTCTACTGCCGATACCACCTCTCTGCCCCCCGTCCTGGTCGGTCCACTGCTGCGACGGCTGGAGCCCACGCGCCTGGTGATGTGGCTTGTGGGTACGCGAGCCTTGGCGTTGACGTTACAGGTGGACGGTGTGGGCGATCTTGCACTGGATGCGTCGCGCTGCACCGTGGTGCCGGTGGGACAGCAGGCGTTTGTGCACCTGATCGATGTGCGGCTCGACAGCCCCCTGCCCCAAGACGTGACGATCGACTACGACTTGCTGGTGGACGGCGCGCCCATCGCCGAATGGGCGCCGCATCTGCTGTATGACGGTGCTCGGCGCCCGAATTTCATGCTGCACTCGCGCATCGAGCAACTGGTCCACGGCTCTTGCCGCAAGCCCCACTACCCGGCCAACGACGGCCTGCTCTGCGTCGATCGGCTGTTGGCGCAAGCCCCGGCGCAACGTCCGGCATTGCTGATGATGAGCGGCGACCAGGTCTATGCCGACGACGTCGCCGGGCCCATGTTGCGGGCGATTCATGGGTTGATCGAACGCTTGGGGTTGTTCGAGGAATGCCTGGACGGTGCCGTGGTGGAAGACAGCGCCAAGCTCTATCAGCACCCGGCCAGTTATTACCATCGTGCCGATCTGTTGCCCGCGCTTGAGAGCAACGAAACCCTGCGCGAGCGATTTTTCGGCGGGGCCCGCAAGCCGATTTTCACCAGCAGCAGCGCCGACAATCACCTGGTGACCTTCGCCGAGGTCATGGCGATGTACCTGCTGGTGTGGTCACCGGTGCCCTGGACGTTGATTGCGGTGCAGCCGCCCGAACTGACCGTCGAACGGCGCCAGCGCTACGACCTGGAGCAGCAGCGCATCGATGCGTTCAAGACCGGGCTGGGCGGCGTGGCGCGGGTGTTTGCGCACCTGTCGTGCCTGATGATTTTCGACGACCACGACATTACCGATGACTGGAACCTGTCTGCTCAGTGGGAGGAAACGGCCTATGGCCATCCGTTCTCCAAACGCATCATCGGCAATGCGTTGCTCGCCTACATGCTCTGCCAGGGCTGGGGTAACAACCCGGATGCCTTTGCTGACGTGCTCCCGCAAACCTTGGCCCTGAGCGACACCGCCCGGGACCGTTACCTGGACAGCAAACCCCAGGACCAACTGATCGACACCCTGCTGGCTTTCCAGCAATGGCATTACGTGCTGCCGAGCACCCCGGCCCTGGTGGTACTCGACACCCGCACCCGTCGCTGGCGCAGCGAGAACAACCTCAAGCAGCCTTCCGGCCTGCTGGATTGGGAAGCCCTGAGCGAGTTGCAGCAAGAGCTGTTGGATCATCCCTCGGCGATCATCGTCTCACCGGCGCCGATCTTCGGCGTGAAGCTGATCGAGACCGTGCAACGGGTGTTCAGTTGGTGCGGTTATCCGCTGCTGGTGGATGCGGAAAACTGGATGGCCCATCGCGGCGCTGCCCAGGTGATCCTGAACATTTTCCGCCACTCGCGTACGCCCGGGAATTACGTGGTGCTGTCCGGGGACGTGCATTATTCCTTCGTTTACGAAGTATTGATCCCACACCGCAAGGGCGGTCCGCGCATCTGGCAGATCACCAGCAGCGGCATCAAGAATGAATTCCCGCCTGCGCTGCTGGAATGGTTCGATCGCCTGAACCGCTGGCTCTACTCGCCGCGCTCGCCCCTGAACTGGTTCACCAAGCGCCGCAGCATGCGCATCGTCCCCCACACCCCGGAACACGCCGAGGCCGGTGAGCGGCTGTGGAACAGCGCTGGCATTGGCCAGGTGTTCTTCAATGAACAGGGGCAGCCCACGAAGATCTACCAGCACAACGCCAACGGCCAACCGCCGACGCGCATGCGGCCTCCCAAATCCCCGCTCCCACAAGGGATAGATGAGTGAAATCGGTTCAGAACGCCAATTGCAGGCTCTGCTGACCTTCAAGGCTGAGCAGCAACTGTTTCGCCGCCAGGCCGCCAGCGAAACCGGTAAGGCTGCCCGAGGTGCCGATGACGCGGTGGCATGGGGCGATGATCGAAATGGGGTTGCGACCATTGGCGGCGCCGACCGCCCGGACCGCCGTCGGTTGGCCAATCTGGATGGCGATGTCGCGGTAGCTGCGGGTTTCGCCGAAGGGGATGGTCAACAGGGCTTGCCAGACCCGGATCTGGAAGTCAGTCCCCGCGAAGTCCAGTTCCAGCTCGAAACGACGGCGCTGGCCGGCGAAGTATTCCAGCAACTGACGCTCGGTTTCCTTGAGGACCGGATGCTGGGTGTCCTCCTCCAAAGGCCCCAGCCGCACCCGATTGAGCCGCTCGTTTTCCCAGAGGATGGCCGCCAGCCGTGTCTCCCGGGCGACGAGGATCAGTTGGCCGACGGGGGATTGGATGGTTTTGTACTGGGGCAACATCGGGGGATTCCTTGTCAAAGCCTTTGTGGCGGGGAAGCTTGTTCCCGCGGGGTTCTGTAGGAGCGAAGCCTGCGATCTTTTGATCCTGTTCTTTCGCTTACGACTCAATTGTCTGGGGGAAGATCGCAGCCTCGTTGCACTCGACAGCTCCTACACAGCTCCTACACAGCTCCTACAGGCCCAGCGGGAGCAAGCTCCCTCGCCACAGGTTTTTTTCACCGTTCCCAAAATCTCGCTCAACCCAACAACCCCAACGCCTTCGCCCGCGCCACCGCCTGGGTGCGGCGCTCGACGCCGAGCTTGCTGTTGATGTGGCTGGCGTGAGTCTTGACGGTGTGCAGCGAGATAAACAACTGCTCGCTGATTTCCTGGTTCGAGCATCCTTGGGCAATCAACTGCAACACCGCTCGCTCGCGACTGCTGAGGGTTTCGACGGGCGCCGTTGGGTCGGCGGGTTGGGCCACCATCGAGGGCAGGCGTTCGAGCAAATGTTCGCGCAAGGTACTGGGTGGCGCATGCACCAGTTGTTCACGCAACCATTCGCGGTGCTCACCGAACAACCATTCGAAAGGCTGCAATACCCCGCCGCTGGCGGCTTCGAAAGCCTGGGCCAGGGTGCGACGGGCTTCGGGTTCACGCCCGATGCTCAGCAGCAAGGCGACTTTCTGGTTGAGCGCCATCACGCTGAGCATCTGCCGGCCACTTTGCTGACCGTGTTCAAGCAAGGCATCGAGCCGCCCTTGCGCGAGTATCGGTTGGCCCCGGATGGACTCCAGCACCGCCTGCTGCAACTCGACATGCAGCGGCAATTGCGGGTGGAATTCCGGTGCGGCGGCGGCCCGCTCACCCGTGTAGGTCTGGCCCAGCCGGGCCAGCCAGGCTTCGGCCAGGTCGGTGCGCCCCTGGGCCAACCAGAGTTCGCACTTGACCAGGGTGATCATCGCCAGATAGTAGATCGGCGGAACATCCCAGATATGCATCAGGCGCTCGGCTTCAGCCAGTTCGGCGAAGGCCCGGGCGAACTCGCCACGGTAGCCTTCGATACGCGCGATCACGCAATGGCCGATCAGCACGCTGATGTCGCGGCAGGCGCGGGCTTCGGTGAGGCCCGCCTGCAAGCGCGCAAGGCCGGCCTGGGGCTGCATGCGCAAGGTCAGCAAAAAACCTTCGTACATGATCAAGCGCGCCCGAACCGCATAAAGCCGCTGGGGCGACAGTTTGTGCAAACGTTGCAGGCCCTGGTGCACTTCATCCAGCGCCCGCAGGATCTCCCCCCGCGCCTGCAGGACCCGGGCACGATCGTAATGGGCCAGGGCCTCGAACAGTGGATTACCGACCCGCTGCGCCAGCTCCAGGGAATCACGGTTCAGGTTCCGGGCGCGCCACAGGTCGCCATCGGCAATCGCCAGGTTCGACAGTGTGGACAGGCACATCAGGCGCTGGCCGTAACGTTTTTGCGGCAGGCTCTCCAACGCTTCGCTGCAATAACGCACGGTGGCCTCGCGGTCCCCCCGGCCACGGGCGACGATCCCGCTCAGGGCCAGCCATTGGGCGAGCATGGATTTTTGCGCGGTGGCCGAAGGGGCCGGCAGGAAACGACTCAAGTGCGCCGCCAGCTCTTCAGCAGCGTCCAGCTGGCAGGCCAGCCCCAACGCCCAGCTGTAGAGCACGATCAGCCGCGGGGTGCTGATGAGCAGGCTGTCGGGCAAGTCCATTTTCCAGCGCAGCAACATGCCGACGTTCTGCTCGGCCAGCAGTTGCTCCTCCGAGAGGTTCTGCACCAGGTTCGCCGCGACGTCCAGATGCCCGGCCCGCAGCGCTTGTTCCACGGCTTCGTCGATCAGGCCCTGGGCGTTGAACCAGCGACAGGCCCGCAAATGCAGCGTCGCGGCCGGGACCATGGCCGGTGCGCTGGGGCGACTGCGCAGCAGGTCGGAAAACAGGTGGTGATATCGGTACCAATGGCCGTGCTCGTCCAGCGGTACCAGAAACACTTGGTGGGCCGCCAGGTAACGCAGGATTTCGGCGCTGTCATGGGCTTCGCGCACGGCGTCGCACAGTTCGCTGCAAAAGCGTTCCTGAGGAGCCGTGTCGTAGAGAAATGCCTGCACCTCGGCGGGCAGGCAGTCGATGACCTCTTCGAGCAGATAATCGCGAATCAGCCCTTCGCCGCCGTGCAAGGCCTGGGGCAGCAGGCCTTCGGTACCGGCTTCGGAAGCGGCCAACAGCCAGAAACGCAACCCGGCCACCCAACCTTCGCTGCGCTGGATAAGATTTTCCAGCGCCTCACCGCGCAACGAACTGCTGTGGTGCTGGAGCAGGGTCAAGGCCTCGTCATGGGTCAGGCGCAGGTCCTGTTCATTGAGTTCGAGCAATTGCCGCGACAGGCGCAGGCGCGCCAAATGCCAGTCCGGGCGCTGGCGGCTGGTGACGAGGACCAGCAACCCGTCGGGCAGGTGATTGAGGAAAAACTGCAGGCAGCGATCCAGTACCGGGCTTTGGGCCAGGTGGTAATCGTCGAGCACCAGCAGCAACGGCTCGCGGGGCGATAAGTGCGTGGACAGTTCGTCCAGCAGGCCGTCGAGCCATTCTTCGAAAGCAAAGGGTTGATGACGTTGGCGCATTTTCAGCAGCCCCAGTGCCCGGCCGCCCAGTTGCGGGAAAAACGCCTGGAGCCCTTCGAGCAACCGCTCCAGGAAGCGCCCCGGATCGTTGTCCCGGACGCTGAGCCCCAGCCAGAGGCTTTGCCAATGGGCCGGCAGGCTCTGGCAGAACTCCACCGCCAGAGAGCTTTTACCGAACCCCGCCGGGGCACTGACCAACAGCAACCTGCCTCCGAGCCCTGCGCTCAAACGCTCGCACAACCGCGGCCGCACAACGTGACCGTCGGGCAAGGGCGGGCGGTAGAAACGCCCGTCCTGTACCGCGATGGCTGCGCGGGCAGAACCCGGAAGTGAAGACAAATCAGTCATGGCCGGCTCTTGTTGGAATGCGGGTGGCGGCGTTGCAGATGTCCGCAGACTAGCGGTAAACGAGGAGGTATTGAAGGGAGTGCTACAAATGGCTACAAAAAGACTACAAGCCGATCGTCCTTGAAGGCACCGCTTTTGTGGCGAGAGGATTCATCCCCTCTCGGCTGCAGGAACTCTGTAGGAGCTGTCGAGTGCAGCGAGGCTGCGATCTTTCCCCAGACACTTGAGTCTCAAGTGAAAGATCAAAAGATCGCAACCCAGCGGAAGCAAGCTCTCTCGCCAAGGGGGCGTAAATCAAAAAAAAGCCCCGAACCAGTCGGGGCGTTTCTTCGAGGATGCGGCCTCGGGTAAAGCGGTTTAGCGGATGCCTTCCTGACGCAGTGCGTTCGGGGTGAAATCGGCGGTGGTGGCGGTAAAGCCGAAGTCGTAGGCCGATTTCTCTTCGTTCTTCATGCCCAGCGCCAGGTAGCGGCCGGATTGCAGGTCGTAGAGGGTTTCCAGGGCATACCACGGCACTTGCTTGTCGTAGTAGTTCTCGGCATGGGCCTCGGCCACTCGCCACAGTTGGCCACGGCCGTCGTAATGGTCGATCACCGCGGCTTGCCAGGTGTCTTCATCGATGAAGAAGTCACGTTTGGCGTAGATGTGGCGCTGGCCTTCCTTCAGCGTCGCGGTCACGTGCCAGACACGACGCAACTCGTAACGCGCCAGGTCCTGGTTGATGTGGCCGGCCTTGAGGATGTCGGCGTACTTGAGTTGCGGCGAATCGATCTTGTAGCTGTTGGAGGCGATGTACAGCTCTTTCTTGCCTTCCAGCTTCCAGTTGTAACGGTCCGGCGCGCCGTTGTACATGTCCAGGTTGTCGGAGGTACGCAGGCCGTCGGCGGCGGTACCCGGGCCATCGTAGGACACTTGCGGGGCACGGCGCACACGACGCTGGCCAGCGTTGTAGACCCACGCCGAACGCGGTTCCTTCACCTGGTCGAGGGTTTCGTGCACCAGCAGCACACCACCGGCCAGACGCGCCGGCGCGGTCACTTGCTGCTTGAAGTAGAACAGGATGTTGCCAGGGTTGGCCGGATCGAAATCCTTCATCTTGTCGCGGAACACGAACTGGTCGCGGAAATACACCAGGCTGTACGAACCGTTGGGCTGCGGGGTGGCCTGGGTGACCAGGCGCGTCACGCTGCCGCCGCGATAGCGGGTGATGTGGTTCCAGATGACTTCCACGCCGCTCTGGGGAATCGGAAACGGCACGGCCGTCTCGAAGTTTTCCAGGCCATTACCGCCGGAGACCAGCTTGGTGTTGACCGCGTTTTTCTTGATGGAGGCGAACACCTCGTCCGGCACGGTGGCACCGCGATGGGTCGGATAGACCGGCATCTTGAAGGTTTCCGGGTAACGCTTGAACATCGCGTACTGGCCCGGCGCGAGTTTGTCCTTGTACTGGTCGACGTTCTGCGCGGTGATGGTGAACAGCGGTTTTTCACTGGCGTACGGGTCGGCGAGGAAGCCCTTGCTGTCCACGGCACCGGCATTCTTGGCCATGGGTTTCCAGGCCGAGATCGAGCCGTCGGCATTGCCGGCCATCTCGGCGCCCATCGGCGTCAGGCTCTTGCCGAGTTTATCGGCCTCGGCCGCAGGCACTGCCGCCATGACACTGGCGGCCAGCAGGGAGAGCCCCAGAACACCGGCCTGCAACAGATTCTTTGTTATTTTCATAGTGTGTCGTCCTGAAATACGGTGCTTAGAAGGTCACGCCGACGCTGAGCGCCAGGAAGTCACGATCGTCCACAGTGCTGAAGTCGCCACCAAAGAAGTTGGTGTAGGCCAGGCTGGCGTTGTAGGTGTTCTGGTACTCGGCATCCAGCCCGAGGCTGACGGCCTTGCGGCCTTCCTCGAAGTTGCCGCCGGGGCCTGGCGAGTAACCCTTGACGTCATGGGACCAGGCCACGTTGGGCTTGAGGTTGACTCCGGCAAAGACGTCCGGGTACTCCCAGATGGCGCGCGCACGGTAGCCCCAGGAGGTGGAGGTGGTGAAGCCGTCGTTGTTGCAGTTGCTGTTCACGTCGTTGATGGTCTGGCCGCCACCTGCCGCAGTCGAGGTATTGAGCGTGTTACAGAAACCGTTTGGCAACTCACCAGGGCCGAACACCGGATCACGACCGTAGCGGGCTTCGGACTTGCTTTCCAGGCCACCGACATGGGTCACCCCGACTTCGCCCACCAGGGTCAAGCGGCTCGCGCCCATGACCTGGTCCAGGAAGTGAGTGAATGTGGTCTGGAACTGGGTGATCTCTTTACGGCGATAGCCATGCAGGTCTTGGCCCGGCGCGCCCTGGAGTACCGAAGCATTGCCAAGACCGGGAAGTGGCGTCACACCAGCGAAGAGGATATCAGTGGTACTCAGTTGAACAGGCGCGTTCGGACGGTAGCTGATTTCGCCGCTCCACGCCGTGCCGGTAGGCAGGGTCGTGGAAAAACTCAGGCCGTAGAGTCGAATGTCTTCCGGGTATTCAACGAAATAATTGGAGTTGCCCGCTACGACCAGCGGTGCCAATTGACCAAATAGAGGCGCGCTGTTGTAGACCGATTGAGGGGCACCGGTAGCACTGAAAATCGGCGCACGGCTGTGGTAGTTCATGAAGTAGGCACCGAACTCGGTGTCCAAAGGCTCGAACATGTACTTCAGGGACGCGCCCCACTGGCCGCTGTCGCGGGCATCACGGTCAGCGCCGCGGCGCACCAGCACGCCCTCCTCGTTCACATCCACGCCGTTTGCGGCCAGAAGTGGCAGGGCGAAGCCGGGGATCGTTGAGCTTTTATTCAACACCCGCAGGTTATCCGTACAGCCATCGGCAATAACATCCGGCTGGGAGAAGAACGTCCCGCAGTTATCGGTAACGGTCTGGTCCCATTCCAGTTGGTAGAAAGCTTCAGCCGATAAATTGTCAGTCAGGCTTTGGGACACATAGAACATGTTGACCGGGATCAGGCCTTCCTTGATCTCCGCACCAGGGCGACGGAACGCGGACACGTCGACCGGGTTGATGGAGTTGATGCCGCCCTGGATGAAGGTACTTTCACCCCAGCTGACCACTTGTTTGCCCAGGCGGACCGAACCTGGCTGATCGGCGATGGCGTAGTTGTGGTAGACGAATGCATCGAGAATCTGCCCGCCGGAGGATTTGGCGCCTTCCTTGCGGTTGTTGTCGCTGATGTCCTTGTACAGGCGGCTTTCGTCCTTGAGTTCGAAGTCGTACCAGTACTTGCCGCGCACGAACACGCCGGTATCGCCGTACTTCAGTTCCAGGTCATGGATGCCCTTGAAGATCTTCGAGAAGGTTTCCCCTCGCTTGAAGTTCAAGTGGCCGTCATCGGAGGTCTGCGACAAACCCTTGCCGCCATTGTTGACACCGATCAGGTCCTTGTTGGCGTTGGCCGTCGACCAGCTCGCCCCCACCGACAGGGACGAATCGAACTGGCCTTCGATTTCACCGATGTTGAAACTGACGCCGAATGCTGGGCCGGCGAGCGAAGAGGCAAGACTGACCGCCAGAGGCAGTTTTGCCCGGCGCCAGAACGTATTTGCTGTGGTCATCGACGCTACTCCATGTGCTTTATTGTTATGGCAGACAGGATTTTCAAAGAACCCCTTTCAACGGCTGGAAATGACACCTCCCGCCCTCCGTTCAAAGTCGTAGCGCACGTTTAGTACGTGCGTCCCGTTTTTGAAAATACTTACGCGGACTATAGCCAGCAGGTAGTACGGCTTGATCCCTCTAAAGTGTGATTTGCGGCCCCGACCACTCTGGAACAGTCCTTTCGCCAGGCCGACAGGTGTCGGCACGGCAAGGATGGCTGAAATTTTCGGTTTGACAAGTCAAGCGCTTGCTTGGTGGGGCTGCCGTGCCCTTTCGGGCACGGCAAAAAGGCCTAAAGCGTGGAGAGGAAGGTGCTGTTGTTGCTCTGCCATTCGGTGATGTCGACGCGGATGCGCTTCTTGTCGAGCTTGCCGACGCTGGTCTTGGGAATTTCCGTAACAAGGGCGATCTGGCTCGGGATCGCCCACTTGCTCAAGTGCCCCAGCTCGACGAACGGCTTGAGGTGTTCCTTGAGTTCGCGAGCCCCAAGCTGATGGCCTTCGCGAACCACCAGCAAGGCAAACGGCCGCTCGCCCCACTGCGGGTCGGGAATGCCGACCACTGCTACTTCGCGTACCGCCACGTGACGGCTGATGAGGTCTTCCAGGTCCAGGGAGGAGATCCATTCGCCCCCGGTCTTGATCACGTCCTTGATGCGGTCACGGATGTCGATGAAGCCCATGTTGTCCAGCGTGGCGACGTCACCGGTGTGCAGCCAGCCGCCGGCCCAGAGCTCGGCGCCCTTCTGCGGCTCGTTGAAATAGCCCTCGGTGAGCCATGGCGCGCGCAGCACCAGTTCGCCCTGGGTCTCGCCGTCGGCCGGCAGGAAGCGCCCCTCGGTGTCGACGATCGCCGCCTCCACCAGCGGGCCCGGCACGCCGGCCTTGATCCGGTAAGTGGTGCGTTCGTCTTCGCTACCGGCCATCAGTTCATCGTTGAGGTGGGCGCAGGACACCAGCGGGCCGGTTTCCGACATGCCATAGGCGGCAGTGAGCTGGATGCCCCGGGCCTTGGCCGCTTCGTACAGGCTGCGGTTCAGGGCGCTGCCGCCGATGACGATCTTCCAACCGCCAAAGTCAGTGTCCTGGGCCCCCTTGGCGTTGAGGACCATTTGCAGGATGGTCGGCACGCAATGGGAAAAGGTGACCTTTTCCTTGCGCCACAGTTGGACCAGGAACTCGGGATCGTAGCGACCCGGGTAAACCTGCTTGAGCCCGAGCATGGTCGCGACATAGGGCAGGCCCCAGGCGTGGACATGGAACATCGGCGTGATGGGCATGTACACGTCGTTGGTACCCAGCAGCCGAACGCTGTCGATAGAGCCCATGATGGTCGCCACGCCCATGGTGTGCAGCACCAGTTGCCGATGGGTGAAGTACACGCCCTTGGGGTTGCCCGTGGTGCCGGTGGTGTAGAACGTGGTGGCGACGGAGTTTTCGTCGAAATCCTGGAAGTCGTAGGTCGGGGCGGCGGCGGCGAGCAGTTGCTCGTATTCACCCACCAGGTTCGGCAGGTCGGCGGTTTTTTCCGGCAGGTCGGTCAAAAGCAGGGTCTTGTCCACCGTGGTCAGGTGCCCGGAAATCGCCTGGTACAAGCCGACGAACTCGCTGTTGACCAGCACGAAGCGGTCCTCGGCGTGGTTCATGGTGTAGAGGATCTGCTCCGGTGACAGGCGCACGTTGATGGTGTGGATCACCGCGCCGATCATCGGAATTGCGAACATGCATTCCAGGTAGCGATGGCTGTCCCAGTCCATCACCGCCACGGTATCACCGGCCTTGACCCCCGCCTCGGTCAGCACGTTGGCCAGCCGCGCGACCCGCTCTATCAGCGTCGGATAGCTGTAGCGCAACTGGTCACGGTAGATGATCTCGCGGGTTTTCTCGTAACGCGTGCCGGACATCAGCAGCCGCTTGATCAGCAGCGGGTATTGATAAGCGCCTTCGGCGGGAGGAATAACGCGAGTCTGCAACATAAGTGTCCCTTTTCTGACTGCACGGTCTTGGCTGGAAGTAAGCACTCTAGAGCGCTTATACACCGATCAAATCAGCCAAAGGAATGATTTGATCGGTGCGCCAATACTAGCCTTGAGCCATCCTCGGGACCTGCGCGCCCCCCTGTAGGAGCTGCCGAGTGCAACGAGGCTGCGATCTTTTGATCTTTCGCTTACGACTCAATTGTCAGGGGAAAGATCGCAGCCTCGTTGCACTCGACAGCTCCTACGCAGCTCCTACGCAGCTCCTACGCAGCTCCTACACAGCTTCCACACAGTTCCTACACAGAACGGGATCAGTGCGCCTCGGTAAACGCCAGCTTCACCCCAATGGCGACGAGCACGGCACCCATGGTCCGGTCGAACCAGTGGCCCATGCGTGCAAACCCGGCGCGCACCCGTTGCTGGCTGAACAGCAGCGCCACCAGGCAGAACCAGGCGGCCGTCGCAACCGCCAGGTACACGCCGTAACCGGCCTGGACGGCCAGCGGTGTGTGCGGGTTGATCACCACGGTGAACAGCGACAGGAAAAACAGCGTGGCCTTGGGGTTCAGGCCATTGGTAACGAAGCCCGAGGTGAACGCGCCGCGGGCGGTTCGCTCACCGGCCTCCTTGTGCAGGTTGTCTTCGGTGGGCTTGGCCGGTTGCGCCCGCAGAGCCTTGAAGCCGATGTACAGCAGGTACGCGGCGGCGGCCCATTTCAGCGCGTTGAACAGCACGATCGATTGCGAAACGATCAGGCCGATACCCAGCAACGAATAGCCCACATGCAGGAAAATCGCCGTGCCGACGCCCAGTGCCGTCCAGGTGCCGGCGCGCCGGCCATGAGTCACGCTTTCGCGCACCACCACGGCAAAATCCGGCCCCGGGCTGGCAACGGCCAGCAGGTGGATCAGGGCGACGGTGAGGAATTCGGTGAGGTACATGGTGGCTCCTTGGCAAGCTCAATCTCAAAGCAAACATCACTGTGTGACAAATGAATCTGTGGCGAGGGGATCATCATTAGCCCCAACATCGAGCTAGGCCACAGCTACAGCGCATCTGATAGGCTCGCCACATTACGCCTTCGGTTCTTGACATAAAAGGTACAGCTGATGACGAACACCGCCCATGCAGTTTTCCTCGACCACCCCTCCCTGGACCTCGGCGACCTGGACCTGGGCCCGCTGCGCAGCTGCTTCAGCGACCTGCAATTGTTCGCCCGGACCACGCAGGACCAGGTCATCGAACGGCTCAAGGGTGCCACCGTGGCAATCACCAACAAGATCGTGATCGATGCGCAGGCCATGGCGGCCAGCCCTGAACTGAAGCTGATCCTGATCAGCGCCACCGGCACCAACAATGTCGACCTGGCAGCCGCCCGCCGCCACGGCATCACGGTGTGCAATTGCCAGGGCTACGGCACGCCGTCGGTGGCCCAGCACACGATCATGCTGTTGCTGAACCTGGCGACGCGCCTGGCCGATTATCAAAAAGCGGTGGGTGAAGGTCGCTGGCAGCAGGCCTCGCAGTTCTGTCTGCTGGATTATCCGATTGTCGAACTCGAAGGCAAGACCCTGGGCTTGCTGGGCCACGGTGAATTGGGCAGCGCCGTCGGACGGCTGGCCGAAGCCTTTGGCATGCGCGTGCTGCTGGGGCAGATCCCCGGGCGCCCGGCCCGCCCCGACCGCTTGCCGCTGGAGCAATTGTTGCCGCAAGTCGATGCCCTGACCCTGCACTGCCCGCTCAACGAGCATACCCACAACTTCATCGGCGCCCGCGAACTGGCGCAGCTCAAGCCCGGTGCATTCGTGGTCAACACCGCCCGTGGCGGCCTGATTGACGAACAGGCCTTGGCCGAGGCCCTGCGCAGCGGTCATTTGGGGGGCGCCGCCACCGACGTGCTGAGCGTGGAGCCACCGGCCCAAGGCAACCCGCTGCTGGCCGGCGATATTCCACGGCTGATCGTCACGCCACACAACGCCTGGGGCAGCCGCGAGGCGCGGCAACGGATCGTCGGGCAAATGAGCGAAAACGCCCAGGGCTTTTTCAGCGGTACAGCGCGGCGTGTCGTCAGTTGATAAACTGCCGCACTTTTTTTCAAGGAGCAGACCATGGATCCGCGCAGTGAAGTACTGCTTCGTCAGGCCGAGTTATTCCAGGGGTCGGTGTTGTTGGCCGGCCTGCCCGCCGACGACCTGCTCGGCCGTTTGCCAGAGGCCCATGGCTGGTGCTGGCATGCCGGGGATCAGGCCGCGCTGGAGGCTCGCTTCCCCGAGCGCAGCCACTTTGGCGTGAACGTCCCCGAGCGTGGGTTCGACACGGCCGTGGTGTTCCTGCCCAAGGCCAAGGATCTGACCGACTACATCCTCAATGCCGTGGCGGCGCGCCTGGCCGGTCGCGAGGTGTACCTGGTGGGGGAAAAGCGCAGCGGCATCGAAGGCGCGTCCAAACAGCTCAACCCGTTCGGCAAGCCACGCAAGCTCGACAGCGCGCGGCATTGCCAACTGTGGCAGGTCACCGTCGCCAACGCGCCCGAGGCCACGCCCCTGGAAAGCCTGGCCCAGACCTACGAATTGCCCCTGGCCGAAGGCCCGCTGAAGGTCATCAGCCTGCCGGGGGTGTTCAGCCATGGTCGCCTGGACCGCGGCAGTGCGTTGCTGTTGGAACACCTGGATAAACTGCCCAGCGGGCATTTGCTGGACTTCGGCTGCGGTGCCGGGGTGCTGGGGGCGGTGGTCAAGCGACGTTATCCGCACAACACCGTCACCTTGTTGGACGTGGACGCATTCGCCGCCGCCAGCAGTCGCCTGACCCTGGCCGCCAACGGCCTGGAGGCCGAGGTGCTGACCGGTGACGGCATCGACGCCGCACCGATGGGCTTGAGTGCGATCCTGAGCAACCCACCGTTCCATGTCGGCGTGCACACCGATTACCACGCCACGGAAAACCTGCTGCGAAAAGCAGCCAAACATCTGAAAAACGGCGGCGAACTGCGGCTGGTTGCCAATAGCTTCCTCAAGTACCAGCCACTGATCGAGGAGCATCTGGGCGTCTGCGCAATCAAGGCCGAAGGCCAGGGCTTTCGCATCTACCGGGCCAAGCGCGGTTGAAATCTTTTAGGCAACAGCACTTGCTCTATCGGATTTGCCTAGGCAGAATCCGCTCCGTCCTAGGGGAGTAGTCTCCCGCGAGCGCCATGCTCGCCCGGCATACGTCAACATACTTGGTCAGCAGACCATGGCGTATGCGGCCCAAGCGTCCACGCAGATGGTCGCTGGGTTTGACAAGACCTATGACACGCACACCTTACCCGGGGCGGGAAGGCTGTACGTGTCATAGCCGTGTCGACCCGCCCCTTTAGGAATTCCTGATGCTGGACTCACTCCTCGTACCTACCGCCATCGTTGCGCTGGCCGAAATCGGCGACAAGACGCAATTGCTCGCGCTCATCCTGGCCGCTCGCTTTCGCAAACCCTGGCCGATCATCGCCGGCATCATTGCTGCAACACTTGCCAACCACGCAGCCGCCGGGGCAGTAGGCGCCTGGGTCAGCGGGTTTTTCTCCAACGCAATGTTGCACTGGATATTGGCGGCAAGCTTCACGGCCACGGCGCTGTGGACCCTGGTCCCGGACAAACTGGACGATGAAGAAGCCAACACGGCCCGCAAGTTCGGACCGTTCCTGACGACGTTGATTGCGTTCTTCCTGGCGGAAATCGGCGACAAGACGCAGATCGCCACGGTGATGCTCGCCGCGCAATACCCGGAGTTGTGGCTGGTGATCATTGGCACCACCGTGGGCATGTTGATTGCCAACGTGCCGGTGGTCCTGGCGGGCAATTTCGCCGCCGAGAAGCTGCCCCTGACCCTGATCCGTCGCCTGGCGGCCTCGGCGTTCTTCGTCCTGGCGATCGTGGCGGTGTACAAGGCAATGCAGAGTAGTGGGTGGGTTTGAGACCGCGTCATCGTTTATCGCGAGCAAGCTCGCTCCCACAGGGGCTGCAGGTGTTCACACGATTGTGTTCACTGCAGGTCTTTGTGGGAGCGAGCTTGCTCGCGATGAGGCCAGCCGCCTCACAGCATGACGATGCTTACTTCTTGGCCTGCTGATAAAGCGGCATCACCTTCGGAATCGCCGCCTGCAACGAAGCGATACGGCTGCTCGACGACGGGTGGGTGCTCATGAATTCCGGTGGCGCGCCTTCCGAAGCCTTGGCCATCTTGTTCCACAAGGTGATCGCCGCGTTCGGGTCGTAGCCAGCGCGGGCGGCCAGCTCGAGGCCGATCAGGTCGGCTTCGTTCTCGTTGCCGCGGCTGTTGGGCAAGGTCATGCCGTAGTTGGCGACGGTGTCGGCCAACGCCAGGCTGTCCTGGCCGAGGCCGAACAAGGCGCCAGCGCCCTGCTTGGCCATCTCGATGCCATAGGCCTTGGACATCGCTTCGCGCCCGTGCTCGCGCAGGGCGTGGGCGATTTCGTGGCCCATGATCGCGGCAATTTCAGCATCGGTCAGCTTCAACTGGTCGATCAGGCCGGTGTAGAACATGATCTTGCCGCCAGGACCGCAATTGGCGTTGAGCTCATCGCTCTTGATCAGGTTCACTTCCCAGTTCCACTGCGCCGAATCCGGGCGGAACACGGGCGCCTGGGCAATCAAGCGGTCGGCGATGACCTGGATGCGCTTGGCATCCTTGCTGGTCTTGTCCAGCACGCCTTGGGCGCTCGCCTCCCCCATCGTCTTTTGGTAGGACTGGGCGTACATCTGGTTGACCTGATCGGTCGACAGCATGCTGAACATGTATTGCTTGCGTTCCACGCCCACGGCTCCGCCGCTGGTGGTATTGACCGATTGGCAACCGGCGAGCAGCAGAGCCGCGCTCAAAGCACTCACCATCAATGTCTTGTTCATGTAAAAGAAGCTCCCTGGAAACGTGGGCGTATCCTAGGCCTTGATTTGTATCGGCGCCAGATACACAGCGAGCGATTGCAGGTTTTTCGGACAGACCTCACCCAGTCCATTTGCGACACTCACACTGCTAAAACAGTCATCCGACGAACTACCCCTCATGTCGCCCCACAGAAACGCCGATAACCGCTCCAGACGTCATTTCCGCGTCCGGAGCCTTTATGAAATTCAGATCGATCCAGTTTTCCGTGGCGGCCCTGGCCGGCGCCATCGTACTCAGCGTGGTGGCTGCCCTTGTGCTGTATGCGCTGTTTGCCGGCGCGCGCACCCAGGACATGGTGCAACAGCGAACCAAGGCGCAGTTCGAACAACTCATCGAACAACGCCTCGGTGCCCTGGCCCGCACCCAGGCCAGCCTGATCCAGCGAGAACTGGAAGCCCCGCTGCTGCTAGCCCGCGGCCTGGCCACCAGCAACGCCTTGATGGGCATGAACGGCGCGGACGGCAACCCGCAACTGAAGGTGTCCCGCGAGCAAATGATCAGCCTGTTGCGCGAGACCGTGGTGCGCAACCCGAAGATCCTCGGCGCCTACATCGCCTGGGAGCCGAACGCCATCGACCACAACGATGGCAATTATGTGAACAGCCAGGTGTTGGGCATGGAAACCAACGGGCGTTTCCTGCCGTGGTGGTTCCGTAACCAGGACGGCACCCTGGGCCTGGAAAAACTCGCCGATGTGACCGATCAGAAACTGCTCTCCACCGGCATCCGTGCCAGTGAGTACTACCTGTGCTCCCAGGACAGCAAGAAAGCCTGCGTGATCGACCCGGCGCCCTATCGCGTTGGCAGCACGATGACCATGCTCGCCTCGTTCATCGAACCGATCATGATCGATGGCAAGTTCCAGGGCATCGTCGGCGCCGATCTGTCGGTGAACTTCATCCAGGACATGCTCGTGGCCGCCGACGGCAAGTTGTACGACGGCGCCGGGGAAATGGCCTTGCTCTCCAGCAACAACCGGCTGGTGGCCTTCACCAAGGACCCGAGCAAACTCGGGGAAAAGGCCAGCGACCTGCTGGACACCAGCGAACTGGATAACCTGGCCAAGCTGGGCGTCGGCGAGGTGCGCTACGACATCGACGAAGAACACGGGCATATCGAGGTGTACATGCCGTTCGGCATCGGCGAGACCAACGCCCGCTGGACGCTGATGCTGCAACTGCCGCTGAATGCGGTCATGGCCGACCTGCAAGCGTTGCAGCAAGACCTCGACCGTCAACGCCAGGCCGATATCTTCGGCATGGCGATGGTGGGCCTGGTGATTGCCGGCATCGGTCTGCTGGTGATCTGGCTGGTGGGCCACGGCATTGCCCGGCCGCTCAAGCAAATGGTGGCGATGCTCGATGACATCGCCCAGGGCGAAGGCGACCTGACCCGTCGCCTGGTCAGCGACCGCGCCGATGAATTGGGGGCGATCGCCAGGGGCTTCAATACTTTCCTGAGCAAATTGCAGGGCATGATCACCCAGGTGGTGACCTCGGTGCAGAGCGTCAGCGATTCATCGGAACACACCGCTGATATCGCGATCCGCACCAACCAGGGCGTGCACAAGCAAATGTCGGAGATCGATCAGGTCGCCACGGCCGTGCACGAAATGACGGCCACCGCGCAGGATGTGGCCCGTAACGCGACCCAAGCCGCCCAGGCCGCCAGTCATGCAGACCAGGCCGCCAGCCAGGGCATGCAGATCGTGCGGGACACTTCCACCTCCATTGGTGCCCTCGCCGTGGAAATCGGCAAGGCGGTAAGCGTGGTACAGACCTTGGCCAAGGACAGCGAGAACATCAACGCGATCCTCACCGCCATCCGCGGGATCGCCGAGCAGACCAACCTGCTGGCCCTCAACGCGGCCATCGAAGCCGCCCGGGCCGGTGAGCAGGGCCGTGGTTTTGCGGTGGTCGCCGATGAAGTGCGCAACCTGGCGCAGAAGACGCAGCAGGCGACCGAAGAAATCCAGACGATGATCCAACAGTTGCAACAAGGCACACGGGACGTGGTGCGGGTGATGGAAGACAGCCAGCACCGCACCGACGAAAGCGTGCAGCATGCGGCGAAAGCGGCCCAGGCCCTGGAAACGATCACCCAGGCCGTGTCGGTGATCAACGACATGAACACCCAGATCGCCAGCGCCGCCGAGGAACAAAGTGCCGTGGCCGATGACATCAACCGCAATGTGATCAACATCGGGCAAGTGGCGAACGAAGTAGCCAGCGGCGCCGATGAATCCAGCGCGGCCAGCGCCGGATTGACCAAACTGGCGGAGCAGCAGCGGCGATTGATCAATCAGTTCAGGGTCTGATCCAAAGGCCCCATCGCGAGCAAGCTTTGCTCCCACAGGGGGGATTGGCGGTGGCATGCCGATCTTGCGAACACCCGAAAAAAACTGTGGGAGCTGAGCTTGCTCGCGATGGCGTCCGTTCAGCCAACCTTGAAGTGACTGACACCACGCCTTCGCGGGCAAGCCCGCTCCCACAGGGGATTGGCGGTGGCATGCCGATCTTGCGAACACCCGAAAACCCGAAAAAAAAACTGTGGGAGCTGAGCTTGCTCGCGATGGCGTCCGTTCAGCCAACCTTGAAGTGACTGACACCACGCCTTCGCGAGCAAGCCCGCTCCCACAGGGGATTGGCGGTGGCATGCCGATCTTGCGAACACCCGAAAACCCGAAAAAAAACTGTGGGAGCTGAGCTTGCTCGCGATGGCGTCCGTTCAGCCAACCTTGAAGTGACTGACACCACGCCTTCGCGGGCAAGCCCGCTCCCACAGGGGATTGGCGGTGGCATGCCGATCTTGCGAACACCCGAAAACCCGAAAAAAAACTGTGGGAGCTGAGCTTGCTCGCGATGGCGTCCGTTCAGCCAACCTTGAAGTGACTGACACCACGCCTTCGCGGGCAAACCCGCTCCCACAGGGGATTGGCGGTGGCATGCCGATCTTGCGAACACCCGAAAAAAACTGTGGGAGCAAAGCTTGCTCGCGATGGCGTCGGGTCAGCCAATCTTGAAGTGACTGATACACCGCCTTCGCGAGCAAGCTTTGCTCCCACAGACTCCCACAGGTTCAATGCAGGGGTTTAGAGTTCGCCGAGGGCTTCGATCAGCGCTTGGTTCTGCTCCGGCGTGCCGATGCTGATCCGCAGGAACTGGGCAATCCGCTCCTGCTTGAAGTGCCGCACGATCACACCCTGTTCCCGCAGTTTCGCCGCCAACCCTGCCGCATCGTGCCGGGGGTGGCGGGCGAAGATGAAGTTGGCCGCCGAGGGCAAGACTTCAAAGCCCTTGGCCTGCAGTTGGGCCACGACCCATTCACGGTGCTCGATGACCAACCGGCAGGTCCGATCGAAGTGCTCGCGATCATCGAACGCCGCTGCGCCGCCGACATTCGCCAAGCGATCAAGTGGGTAGGAGTTGAAGCTGTTCTTGATCCGCTCCAGCGCTTCGATCAGGTCCGGATGCCCCACCGCCAGGCCCACGCGCAGCCCCGCCAGCGAGCGGGACTTGGACAGGGTCTGGGTCACCAGCAGGTTCGGATAGCGATCCACCAGGCTGATGGCCGTCTCGCCGCCGAAGTCGATATAGGCCTCGTCGACCACCACCACCGAATCCGGGCTGGCCTTGAGGATCTGCTCGACCGCTTCCAGCGCCAGCAGGCAGCCGGTCGGCGCGTTCGGGTTGGGGAAAATGATCCCGCCGTTCGGCTTGGCATAGTCCGCCGGGTCGACCCGGAACTGCTCATCCAGCGGCACCGCATCGAACTGGATGCCGTACAACCCGCAGTACACGGGATAGAAGCTGTAGCTGATGTCCGGGAACAACAGCGGCTGGTCGTGCTGCAACAGGCCGTGAAAAATATGCGCCAGTACTTCATCCGAGCCATTGCCCAGGAACACCTGGTTGCTCTGCACGCCGTAATAGCGGGCCACGGCGTTTTTCAGCAGGTCGCTGTTGGGATCCGGATACAGGCGCAGATTGTCGTTGAGCTCGGTCTGCATCGCCGCCAGGGCCTTGGGCGATGGGCCGTAGGGGTTCTCGTTGGTGTTGAGCTTGACCAGGCGCGTCAGCTTCGGCTGTTCACCCGGCACGTAGGGCACCAGGTTCTTGACGAACGGGCTCCAGAATTTACTCATTTCAGTTCCCCTGCCGTTCAACGGATGGCTCGTCAATGGATGGCTCATCAAGAATGCGGTACTCGGCACTGCGCGCGTGGGCGCTCAGCGATTCGCCGCGAGCCAGCACCGAAGCGGTCTTGCCCAGTTCGGAGGCACCCTGCTTGGAGCAGAAGATGATCGACGACCGTTTCTGGAAGTCATACACCCCCAGCGGCGACGAGAAGCGCGCGGTGCCGGAAGTCGGCAGCACGTGGTTGGGGCCTGCGCAATAGTCACCCAGGGCCTCGCTGGTGTGGCGCCCCATGAAAATCGCACCGGCGTGACGGATCTGCGGCAACCAGGCCTGCGGATCGGCGACCGACAACTCCAGGTGTTCCGGTGCGATGCGGTTGGCGACTTCGATGGCCTGGGCCATGTCATCGACCTTGATCAGCGCCCCACGACCATTGATCGAGGTGTTGATGATCTCGGCGCGGTCCATGGTCGGCAGCAGCTTGTCGATGCTGGCGGCGACCTTGTCGAGGAACTCGGCGTCCGGGCTGACCAGGATCGCCTGGGCGTCTTCGTCGTGCTCGGCCTGGGAAAACAGGTCCATGGCGATCCAGTCCGGGTCGGTCTGGCCGTCGCACACCACGAGAATTTCCGACGGGCCGGCGATCATGTCGATGCCGACCTGGCCAAACACGTGGCGCTTGGCGGTGGCGACATAGATATTGCCCGGCCCGACCACCTTGTCGACCCGCGGCACGCTTTCGGTGCCATAGGCCAACGCAGCCACGGCCTGGGCACCGCCGATGGTGAACACCCGGTCCACGCCAGCGATGCAGGCGGCGGCCAACACCAGTTCGTTGATTTCACCGCGCGGAGTCGGGACGACCATGACCACTTCGGTCACGCCGGCGACCTTGGCCGGAATCGCGTTCATCAGCACCGAGGACGGATAGGACGCTTTGCCGCCCGGCACGTACAGGCCGGCACGGTCCAGCGGCGTGACCTTCTGGCCCAGCACGGTGCCGTCGGCTTCGGTGTAGCTCCAGGAGTCCTGTTTCTGCCTTTCGTGATAGTCGCGCACCCGGGATGCGGCTTTCTCCAGGGCTTCGCGCTGGGGCACGGTGATCCGGGTCAGGGCCAGTTCCAGGCGCTCGCGCGGCAGGATCAGGTCGGCCATGGACGCCACTTGCAGGCCGTCGAATTTCTGGGTGAACTCCACCAGGGCGGCATCGCCACGCTCGCGCACGGCCTTGATGATGTCCAGCACCCGCTGATTGACCGAGTCGTCAGACACGCTTTCCCAGCTCAGCAGATGATCCAGATGATGTGCGAAATCCGGGTCGGCAGCGTTGAGTCGGCGAATCGAAGTGGGAGCGGTCATAGCGAGGGCCTCATTAATGGCAAATGCTCAGGCGCCCTAAGCTACCAGTCCATTCGCGTGGGCACCTGAGAAAATTGGCTATGACACGGATAGACGGGCGCGACTCAAGGTCGCGCAGGTGAATCAGCCGCGGTGTCGCGATTCCACTGCCTTGCGCAGGGTATCGATCAGAGCCTGGATACGGGCGTGCTGCATTTTCATCGAAGCCTTGTTGACGATCAGCCGGGAGGTGATGTCAGCGATGAAGTCCTGGGGTTCCAGACCGTTGGCCCGCAGGGTGTTGCCGGTGTCGACCACGTCGATGATCTTGTCCGCCAGGCCGATCAGTGGCGCCAGCTCCATCGAACCGTACAACTTGATGATATCGACCTGACGGCCCTGCTCGGCGTAATAACGCTTGGCAATGTTGACGAACTTGGTCGCCACGCGCAAACGCCCCTTGGGCTGCGGCGCGCCGACTTTACCGGCGGTCATCAGCTTGCAGCGGGCGATCTGCAGATCCAGGGGTTCGTACAGGCCCTGGCCACCGTATTCCATCAGCACGTCCTTGCCGGCAACGCCCAGGTCGGCGGCGCCATGTTCCACGTAGGTCGGCACATCGGTGGCACGCACGATCAGCAAGCGCACATCGGCCTGGGTCGTGGGGATGATCAGCTTGCGGCTCTTGTCCGGATTCTCGGTCGGCACGATGCCCGCTTCAGCCAGAAGCGGCAGGGTGTCGTCAAGGATGCGGCCCTTGGACAGTGCGATGGTCAACATGGGAAACGTCAGTCCTTATCAAGGTACTCATGCCCGGTCGCAAGCGGCGCCGGACACACATCGAGGGTGCAAACACCCTCGACCTGAAACGAAATCAACGGGCACGTCCTTGTGCCCACGGAAAGTGCCTGCGCGACGATCATACTGCGTTGAAAACAGGCTCGGAATGCTCATTGACAACCAGTCAACTCCGCTTCCTCGCCTGTTTTCGCCTTGCCTGATCGCCGCGCAGTCACTTTCCAATTAGCCCGGTACGCGGCGGATCTTGGCGCCGAGCATCTGCAGTTTTTCTTCGATGCACTCATAGCCACGGTCGATGTGGTAGATGCGATCGATCAGGGTGTCGCCTTCGGCAACCAGGGCCGAGATCACCAGGCTGGCCGAGGCCCGCAGGTCGGTGGCCATCACTGGCGCGCCCTTGAGCTTCTCGGTACCGGTCACAATGGCGGTGTTGCCTTCGACCTGGATCTTGGCGCCCATGCGGTGCAATTCGTACACGTGCATGAAACGGTTTTCGAAGATTGTCTCGATCACCGCGCCAGTGCCTTCGGCAATGGCGTTGAGGGAGATGAACTGCGCCTGCATGTCGGTCGGGAATGCCGGGTACGGAGCAGTCCGCACGTTGACGGCTTTTGGCCGCTTGCCGTGCATGTTCACTTCGATCCAGTCTTCGCCGCAGGTGACTTCGGCACCGGCTTCCTTGAGTTTCTCCAGGACGGCTTCAAGGATGGTCGGGTCGGTGTCCTTGACCTTGACGCGGCCACCGGTGACAGCAGCGGCCACCAGGTAGGTGCCGGTTTCGATCCGGTCCGGCATCACTTTGTAGGTGGCCGAATGCAGACGCTCGACGCCATCGATGGTGATGGTGTCGGTGCCGGCGCCGCTGATCTTGGCGCCCATGGCGATCAGGAAGTTCGCCAGGTCGACCACTTCAGGCTCGCGCGCGGCGTTTTGCAGCACGCTGCGGCCCTTGGCCAGTGCGGCGGCCATCATGATGTTCTCGGTACCGGTCACGCTGACGGTATCGAAGAAGAAGTGTGCGCCGCGCAAGCCGCCTTCCGGCGCCTTGGCCTTGATGTAGCCGCCTTCGACGTCGATCACCGCGCCCATGGCTTCCAGGCCGCGAATGTGCAGGTCCACCGGACGCGAGCCGATGGCGCAACCGCCAGGCAAGGCGACTTCGGCTTCACCGAAACGGGCGACCATCGGGCCCAATACCAGGATCGACGCACGCATGGTCTTCACCAGTTCGTACGGGGCGACCAGGGTCTTGATGGTGCGCGGGTCGATCTCGACGCTGAGCTTCTCGTCGATCACCGGCTCGATGCCCATGCGGCCGAACAGCTCGATCATCGTGGTGATGTCGTGCAGGTGCGGCAGGTTGGCCACGGTCACCGGGCCATCGCACAGCAGGGTCGCGGCCAGGATCGGCAGGGCGGAGTTCTTTGCCCCGGAAATACGGATTTCGCCATCAAGACGAACGCCGCCGGTAATAATCAGTTTATCCATAAGAATCTCGAGGCCCTTGGGCTCAGGTGCGCTCGGCCCAGGCCGCGCTGCTGAAAAATTTCATCGTGACCGCGTGGATGCTGCCATCGGCGATCCATGGGTTCAAATGGGCATAGATGCTCTGCTGACGCTTCACTGGGCTCAACGCCACCAGTTCATCGCTGATCACGTTCAACTGGAAGTTGCAGCCTTCGCCTTCAACTTCCACCTGCGTACCAGGCAGCTTTCCTTCTAGGAAGCTCTTCACTTCTACAGCCTGCATGCTCAACCTCAATCGGCGCCCTGTGCGCGCGGGTCGCACATCATACAAAAAAGCCCCGCGCCTGCGAACCCCGCGAAACAGGACTCTGACGGGGGGACTTTTCCAACGATGTGGATCAGGGGTGCGCCAACAACTCGGTCAATTCGCTGACCTGGGCTATTTCGCGCATGTCTTCGGGCATCCCACGGATGCTCCACGTTTTGCCGGCAGCCTTGGCGTCCCGCATGAAGCACAGCAGCAGCGACAGGCCGACGCTGCTGGACTTCTGCACCGCCGAGCAGTCAATGACCACTTCGGCGGCGCTGACGGACTCGATCAGCGCCTGGCCCTGCTTGCGCAGAGCCGGGCCGGTGCGGTAATCCAGCACGCCACTGAGCATCAGCACGCCAGCCTCATCCAGACGAACGGCCGATTCACTCACCGACTCGATCATTGTGCCTGCTTCTCTTTGGCTTCTTCGGCCACGTCCTTGGCCTTGGCGACCTCACCGGCCCAACCGTTGATGGTCTTGTCCAGGTCGTTGCCATTGCGCTGCATCGCGTCGGAGAACTGATCACGGAACAGCTTGCCGATGTTGATGCCATTGATGATCACGTTGCGCACCTTCCACTCGCCGTTGATTTTCTCGAGTGTGTAGGAAACAGGGTAGATCGCGCCGTTGTTGCCCTTGACCTGCATGTCAACGCTGGTGCGATTGCCGTTTTCATCCTTGGCCGGCGAAACGGTAATGCCCTGGTTGTTGTACTCAAGCAAGGCGTTGCCATAGAACTGCATCAGGCTGCGCTTGAAGTTCTCCTGGAAGCGAGTCATCTGCGCCGGGGTTGCCTTGCGCGAATACTTGACGGTCATGATGCTCCTGGAGATGCCGTCGGCGTCGACCACGGGGCCGACGATGCCGTTCAGTGCGTCATAGAACGCGCTTGGGTCCTGCTTGTATTTCTCTTTGTTGGCGGCAAGGTCCGCCAACAACCGGGTCGTCGTGTCCTGGATGATGTCATGGGCCGAAGGCGCAGCCATGGCGTTAGCCATCAACGGCAGCGCCGCGAGCAACACCAACAGGCCACGTCGCAAGATAGAGATCATTCAAAAGCTCCTCATTTGGCGTCTTTGCTAACGGTATTGAGCAGGAATTTACCGATCAGGTCCTCGAGCACCAGGGACGATTGCGTGTCGTGGATGACGCCACCATCCTTGAGCACGGCGTCTTCCCCGCCCACGCTGATGCCAATGTATTTCTCACCCAGCAGCCCAGCGGTGAGGATAGATGCAGTGGAATCAGTCGGCAGGTTGTCCACGCGCTTTTCCAACTGCAGCGTCACTCGACCGGTGAAATCCTCGCGATTCAGATCGATTGCCGTGACCTTGCCGATGGTGACACCGGCCATGGTCACTTTGGCTCTGACCGTCAAACCGGCGATATTGTCAAAGTTGGCATAAAGTTTATAAGTATCGGTGCTAGCCGTCGGTGCCAGTCCACTGACCCGCAGGGCCAGCAGCAGCAAAGCCAGGATGCCAGCCAGCAAGAAAAGGCCGACACCGATTTCCAGGGTGCGGTTTTGCATCAGAAATCTCCAAACATCAAGGCGGTCAGAATAAAGTCAAGGCCCAGGACCGCCAGCGAGGCGTACACCACGGTCTTGGTTGTGGCACGGCTGATCCCCTCTGACGTGGGCTCACAGTCATAGCCTTGGAACACAGCGATCCAGGTCACCACGAAAGCGAATACGGCACTTTTGATAACGCCGTTGAGCACGTCGTCGAGAAAATCGACGCTGTTCTGCATGTTTGACCAGTAGGAACCCTCATAGACCCCCAGCCAGTCTACTGCCACCCACGAGCCGCCCCAGATCCCCACGACGCTGAAAATGATCGCCAGCACCGGCAGGGAAATGAAACCGGCCCACAGGCGCGGGGCAATGATGTATTTGAGTGGGTCGACGCCGATCATTTCCAGGCTGGACAATTGTTCGGTGGACTTCATGTTGCCGATTTCGGCCGTCAGCGCCGAACCGGCACGCCCGGCAAACAGCAGCGCCGTGACCACGGGGCCGAGCTCACGCAACAGCGTCAGCGCAACCATCTGCCCGACCGCCTGCTCCGAACCGTAGCTGGACAAGATGTTGAACCCTTGCAGCGCCAGGACCATGCCGATGAAGATCCCGGAGACCACGATGATCACAAGGGACATCACGCCCACCGAGTGCAACTGCTTGACCAGCAGGCTAAAACCACCACCCGTCGAGTTGCGCCCAAGCAGGGCATGCATCAGAAACAGCGAGGAACGGCCCAGCACTGCCACCACATCGATACCGGAGCGGCCAAACAGGCGAATTCTTTCCAATAGTGATTTCTTGCGCATCAGCGCTTCCCCAGCAGATCGGTACGGTAATCCGTGGCCGGAAAATGGAACTCCACCGGCCCGTCCGGATCACCCTTCATGAATTGGCGAATGCGCGGATTGTCCGAATCCATCAGTTCCTGGGGCGTACCCTGCCCCAGCACCTGGGTATCACCGACTACATAGATGTAGTCGGCAATGCTGGCGGTTTCGGCCAGGTCGTGGGAGACCACGATGCTGGTGATGCCCAGCGCATCGTTGAGCAGGCGGATCAGGCGCACGAGTACACCCATGGCGATCGGGTCCTGCCCGACGAAGGGTTCGTCGTACATGAGGATCTTCGGATCGAGGGCAATCGCCCGCGCCAACGCGACCCGGCGTTTCATGCCGCCGGACAGCTCGTCGGGCATCAGGTCCAGGGCGCCTCGCAGCCCGACGGCCTGCAACTTGAGCAGGACGATGTCGCGGATCATCTCTTCCGGCAGCTCGGTATGGACCCGCAACGGGAACGCCACGTTCTCGAACACGTCGAGATCGGTAAACAGCGCGCCACTCTGGAACAGCACGCCCATGTGCTTGCGCGCATCGAACAGGTCGCTGCGAGACAACTCGGGAAGATTCTGACCATTGACCCAGACTTCGCCGGCGCTGGGGCGCAATTGTGCCCCAATCAGCCGCAGCAGCGTGGTCTTGCCACACCCGGAAGGCCCCATGATGCCAGTGACCTTGCCGCGTGGAATGCGAATATCGATGTCATTGAAAATGCTGCGCGTCCCTCGCTTGAAGGACAGTCCCTTCAGCTCGACCGCGTAGGCGTTGTCGGCACTCATCTAAACTCCTTGCGATGCAGCCTCACATTCGAATGCCCTGGGCGGTCGACAAGCGCCGGTACCGCCGGGCACGCGAACCGGCGGCGAACTATATCACTGCAACAGCCAAGCGCCCAAGGCCAACGCCCCGCCTGTTAAGTGTGGCTTAAGGTAAAAAGCCACATTTTATGTCGAACCTTGCAGCCCCTCGAACAAAGCATGACGAACTTACGTGAGGGAATTGTTCATTGCCGCTATAATCGCCGCCTTTTCATCGGGCTATACGATTTCTGACATGAGCCAATCCAGCGACCTGATTCAATCGGCACAACGTACCATCCGCCTCGAGCTCGAAGCCGTACAAGGCTTGGTGCCCCATATCGACGCTGATTTCGTACGCGCCTGCGAGATGATTCTGGCCAGCAAAGGCCGCGTGGTCGTGGTCGGCATGGGCAAGTCCGGGCACATCGGCAACAAGATCGCCGCCACCCTCGCCAGCACCGGCACCACGGCCTTTTTTGTCCATCCGGCCGAAGCCAGCCACGGAGACATGGGCATGATCACCCGGGACGATGTCATCCTGGCCCTGTCCAACTCCGGCTCCACCAATGAGATCATCACGCTGCTGCCGCTGATCAAGCGCCTGGGCATCCAGTTGATCAGCATGACCGGCAACCCGGACTCGCCGCTGGCCAAGGCCGCCGAAGTGAACCTCAATGTTCATGTCGAACACGAAGCCTGCCCGCTGAACCTGGCACCGACCTCTTCCACTACCGCTGCCCTGGTCATGGGCGACGCCCTGGCCGTGGCGCTGCTGGAAGCCCGGGGCTTCACCGCGGAAGACTTCGCCTTTTCCCATCCCGGTGGCGCCCTCGGCCGTCGCCTGCTGCTGAAAGTCGAAAACGTGATGCACGCCGGCCAAGAGTTGCCGCAAGTGTTGCGCGGCACGCTGCTCAAGGACGCGCTCATGGAGATGACCCGCAAGGGGCTGGGCATGACGGTGGTCCTGGAAGCCGACGGCAAGCTCGCCGGGATCTTCACCGACGGCGACCTGCGCCGCACCCTGGACCGCACCATCGACATCCACAGTGCCACCATCGAGCAAGTCATGACGCCCCACGGCAAGACCGCCCGCGCCGAGATGCTCGCCGCCGAGGCCCTGAAAATCATGGAAGACCACAAGATCAGCGCCCTGGTGGTCGTCGACGACGAGGACCGTCCGGTGGGCGCCCTGAATATGCACGATTTGCTGCGTGCGGGAGTCATGTAAATGAACACAGAACTGTTGCAACGCGGCCAGGCCATCAAGCTGGCGGTGTTCGATGTCGACGGCGTGCTGACCGACGGTCGCCTGTACTTCCTTGAAGACGGCAGCGAGTTCAAGACGTTCAACACCCTCGACGGCCAAGGCATCAAGATGCTGATGGCCGCCGGCGTGCAGACCGCCATCATCAGCGGTCGCAAGACCCCGGTGGTCGAGCGACGCGCGAAGAACCTCGGCATCCCGCACCTTTACCAGGGGCGCGAAGACAAACTGGTGGTGCTGGACGAGCTTCTGGGCCAACTCAACCTAAGCTATGAACAGGTGGCCTACCTCGGTGACGACCTGCCAGACCTGCCGGTGATTCGCCGGGTAGGCCTGGGCATGGCAGTCGCCAACGCGGCCAGCTTCGTGCGCGAGCATGCCCACGGCGTCACCACGGCGCGAGGCGGCGAAGGTGCGGCCCGCGAATTCTGTGAACTGATCCTGCGCGCCCAGGGCCGCCTCGAAGCGGCCAACGCCGCGTACCTGTGAGCCATTTATGCTGAGCAAGAAGATTCGCACCATCGTGGTGTTCGGCTGTATCGCGGCGATTTTCGCTGCGGTGGGCTACTGGAACATCAGCCCCGAACGGTTTCTCGACCGACCCGCGACCCAGATCGAGGAAAAGATCGACTGGTACGCGACCAACACGCATACCCTGCAGTACCTGCCCGACGGCAAAGTGCAATATGAGATGACGTCCGACAAGGTCGACCACGTAAAGGCCACTGACATTACGCTGGTCACCAAGCCCGACCTGAACATGTTCCGCGGCACCGAGTTTCCGTGGCATGTGCAGAGCGAGCACGCCGAAGTCAATTCCGGCGGCACCGAAGTGGAACTGATCGACTCGGTGCGCATCGCCCGAACCGACGAGAAAAACCGTACGACCATCATCACCAGCACGCGCATGACCGTGTTCCCACAGCAAGAATATGCGCAGACCGAGCAACCCGTTAGAATCGACGGCGCCGGGGGTGTGTCGACCGGCACGGGAATGAAAGCGTATTTGAAGGAAAGCAGGATACACCTGCTATCGAACGTAAGAGGACAGTATGAAGCTCGCTAAAACCCTCCCTATTTTGCTCAGTCTGGGCGCAGCACTGGGAAGCGCGAGCGCCTGGGCTCTTCCCGACGACCGCAACCAACCTATCCGCATCCAGGCCGACGATGCCCAGCTCGACGACAAGAAAGGTGTCGCCACCTACACAGGTGACGTGATCATCACCCAGGGCTCGATGAAGGTCACCGGCAATACCGTGACCATCACCCGCACCCCGGCCGGCGACATCGACGTGGTGACCTCGGTGGGCAACCTGGCCTATTTCGAGCAGTTGCAAACTGCCGGCGATACCAAGCCTGTGCAGGGCTACGGGGTCACCATCCAGTACCACGCCTCCAAGGATCGCGTGGTCCTGATCGACCGCGCCAAGGTCATCGACAAGGACAACAACATCACCCAGGGCGAGAAAATCGTCTACGACACAGTCAAGAAGCTGGCAAGCGCCGGTCGCGCCACCGGCAGCAAGGTGACCGAGTCGCGTCCGCGGATCGACATGGTGATCCAACCGAAAAAGAAAACCGACGAGCAGAAGGCCCAGTAATGGCAACTCTGAAAGCTCAGCATCTGGCCAAGAGCTACAAGAGCCGTCAAGTCGTGCGTGATGTCAGCCTGTCCATCGACAGCGGCCAGATCGTCGGCCTGCTCGGCCCCAACGGCGCGGGCAAGACCACTTGCTTCTACATGATCGTCGGCCTGGTCCAGGCCGACCAGGGTCGCGTACTGATCGACGACCTGGATGTCAGCCACCAGCCGATGCACGGCCGGGCGAAGGCAGGTATCGGCTATTTGCCGCAAGAAGCGTCGATCTTCCGCAAACTGTCGGTTGCCGACAACATCATGGCGATCCTCGAGACCCGCAAGGAACTCGACAAGGCCGGTCGTCGCCAGGAATTGGAAAGCCTGCTGCAGGAATTCCACATCAGCCACATTCGCGACAACCTGGGCATGAGCCTGTCCGGGGGCGAGCGGCGCCGCGTGGAAATCGCCCGCGCCCTGGCCACCGCACCGAAGTTCATCCTGCTCGACGAACCGTTCGCCGGCGTGGACCCCATCTCGGTGGGCGACATCAAGCAGATCATCCATCACCTCAAGGCCAAGGGGATCGGCGTGCTGATCACCGACCACAACGTGCGCGAGACGCTGGATATCTGCGAAACCGCCTACATTGTCAATGACGGCCAGCTGATCGCCGAAGGCGACTCCGCAGCGATCCTGGCCAATGACCTGGTCAAGGAAGTGTATCTGGGCCATGAGTTCCGCCTGTAAGCCAAAGTGTCTGGCGAATCGTTAGAGCGTCGTTTCATTTTATTATGGCGACGCCCTAGGCAAACACTTCAGTTTCAGGCATATAATTTGCTTAAGTTTGGCGCTTCGGCGCCCTGTAGTGGATGGCGCATGTGCGCCGGCGAATAAGGTGTTAAGCCCCTGCCATGAAACCATCGCTAGTCTTGAGAATGGGCCAGCAGCTGACGATGACACCGCAGCTGCAACAGGCCATCCGCCTGCTCCAATTGTCGACCCTGGACCTGCAACAGGAGATCCAGGAGGCCCTGGAGTCCAATCCGATGCTCGAACGCCAGGAAGAAGGCGACGACTTCGACAACACCGACCCACTGGCCGACAACGTCGAGCAGAAGACCAACACCGAAATCCCGGAACCGACCTACCAGGAAGCCGCCCCGACGGTGGACAACCTCGAGGATGGCGAATGGAACGAACGCATCCCCAACGAACTGCCCGTGGACACGGCCTGGGAAGACGTCTATCAGACCAGCGCCAGCAGCCTGCCGAGCAGCGATGACGACGAGTGGGACTTCACCACCCGCACCTCCGCCGGCGAAAGCCTGCAAAGCCACCTGCTGTGGCAGCTGAACCTGGCGCCGATGTCCGACACCGATCGCCTGATCGCCGTGACCCTGATCGATTGCATCAACAACCAGGGCTACCTGGACGAGACCCTCGAAGAAATCCTCGAAGCCTTCGATCCCGAGCTCGACATCGAGCTGGACGAGATCGAAGCCGTCCTCCATCGCATCCAGCAGTTCGAACCGGCTGGCATCGGCGCCCGCAACCTGGGCGAGTGCCTGTTGCTGCAACTGCGCCAGTTGTCCGCCAAGACCCCGTGGCTGGCCGAAGCCAAGCGGCTGGTCACCGACTACATCGACTTGCTGGGCGGTCGCGACTACAGCCAGTTGATGCGTCGCATGAAGCTCAAGGAAGATGAACTGCGCCAGGTGATCGAACTGGTGCAGAGCCTCAACCCGCGCCCCGGCTCGCAGATCGAATCCACCGAGCCCGAATACGTGGTTCCAGACGTAATCGTGCGCAAGCACAACGACCGCTGGCTGGTGGAGCTCAACCAGGAATCGGTGCCCAAGCTGCGGGTCAACGCCCAGTACGCCGGCTTTGTGAAGCGCGCCGACACCAGCGCCGACAACACTTTCATGCGCAACCAGTTGCAGGAGGCGCGCTGGTTCATCAAGAGCCTGCAAAGCCGCAACGAAACCCTGATGAAAGTGGCCACCCAGATCGTCGAGCATCAGCGCGGCTTCCTGGAGTATGGCGATGAAGCGATGAAACCGTTGGTCCTGCATGACATTGCCGAGGCAGTGGGCATGCACGAGTCGACGATTTCCCGGGTAACCACCCAGAAATTCATGCATACCCCCCGGGGCATCTATGAATTGAAATATTTTTTCTCCAGCCACGTCAGCACCTCCGAAGGCGGCGAATGCTCGTCCACGGCCATCCGCGCGATCATCAAAAAACTGGTGGCCGCGGAAAATCAGAAAAAGCCGTTGAGTGACAGCAAGATCGCTGGTTTACTGGAGGCACAAGGCATTCAGGTGGCCCGCCGTACCGTCGCCAAATACCGCGAATCCCTCGGGATCGCGCCTTCGAGCGAACGCAAGCGGTTGATGTAACAGGCCACGCCACAGCGTTCCAGTGGCAGGCATTTCTGCCTGCCGCTTTATGCACTGGCAACGAAGGAGAAGCTGTATGCAAGTCAACATCAGTGGACACCAACTGGAAGTGACCGAACCCCTGCGCACCTACATCGGCGAAAAACTCGACCGATTGGAGAGGCATTTCGACAAGATCACCAACGTGCAAGTCACGATGACCGTCGAGAAACTGCTGCAGAAAATCGAAGCCACGCTGCATATCCCCGGCGGAGAAGTGGTTGCCAACGCAGAGCACACAGACATGTATGCCGCGATTGACCTGCTGACCGACAAGCTGGATCGCCAACTCAAAAAGCATAAGGAAAAGACCCAGAGCCTCCTCCAGGGCGCGACCGGTCGTTAACCCCCCCAATCCATGATCCGACTAGAAACCATCCTGACCCCCGGCCGCTCCCAAGTGAACGCGCCGGGCGGCAGTAAAAAGAAAGCCCTCGAACACATTGCCAACCTGATCCACCGCGAGGTGCCTGATCTGGTCATGCAGGACGTCTTCGAGGCCCTGGTTGCCCGTGAAAAACTCGGTTCCACCGGTTTTGGCAACGGCATCGCCATTCCCCATTGCCGTCTCAAGGGCTGTGAGGCGCCGATCAGCGCGCTGTTGCACCTTGAAACGGCTATCGATTTCGACGCCATCGACGGCGCCCCGGTCGACCTGCTGTTTGTATTGCTGGTACCGGAAGCGGCGACCGATGCGCACCTCGAGCTGCTGCGCCAGATTGCCAGCATGCTGGACCGCAAGGAAGTGCGCGAAAAACTGCGCAGCGCACCAAGCAACGAAGCGTTGTACCAGGTTGTCCTGGACGAGCAGAACGGTCATTAAAAATGCGCATGATCATTGTCAGTGGCCGCTCCGGCTCCGGTAAAAGCACGGCCCTCGCCGTGCTTGAGGACAGCGGCTACTATTGCATCGACAATTTGCCCGCCGGCCTGCTGCCGGAACTGGCCGAGCGCGCCCTGATCCACACCGAGCTGGCGCAGCCACTGGTGGCGGTCTCCATCGATGCGCGTAACCTGCCAAGCCACCTGTCGCGTTTTCCTGAACTGCTCGAGGAAGTGCGCAGCCGGCATATCCAGTGCGACGTGCTGTACCTGGATGCCGATGAAGAGACACTGCTCAAGCGTTTTTCCGAAACCCGCCGGCGCCACCCGCTGAGCAATGCCAACCGCTCCCTGGCCGAAGCCATCGAGGATGAAAGCCAACTATTGGGGCCGATCGCCGACTTGGCGGACCTGAAGGTCAACACCACGCACCTGAACCTGTATCAGTTGCGCGACACGATCAAGCTGCGCCTGCTCAACCAGCCTGAGCCGGGCACGGCGTTCCTGGTGGAGTCGTTCGGTTTCAAGCGTGGCATGCCCGTAGACGCCGACCTGGTGTTCGATGTGCGCTGCCTGCCCAATCCTTATTGGAAACCGGAATTGCGCGAGCAATCCGGGCTCGACCAACCGGTGATCGATTACCTGGCCGCCCAGCCGGATGTCGAGGAAATGTACCAGGACATCTCCAGCTACCTGCTCAAATGGCTGCCCCGCTTTGCCGCGAGCAACCGCGCCTATGTCACGATCGCCATCGGTTGTACCGGTGGACATCACCGCTCCGTCTACCTGACCGAACGCCTGGGTCAACTCCTGCAACAATCCCTGAAGAACGTCCAGGTTCGCCACCGCGACCTCAGCTAAAGGATTCACATCGCGATGCCTGCTCAGGAAATTGAAATCATCAACAAGCTGGGTTTGCATGCCCGAGCGTCGGCCAAGTTCGTCGGAGTCGCGGGCCAGTTCAAGGACACCACCATCAGGGTTGGCCGCACGCCCGAGACTGCGGTCGACGGTAAAAGCATCATGGCGATGATGATGCTCGCCGCCGGCAAGGGCACCAAGATCCACCTGCTCACCGAAGGTGAACAGGCACAGGAAGCGATGGACGCGCTGGTGGACCTGATCAACCGATATTTCGACGAAGGCGAGTAACTGCCCAGGTCCCAAGGCGGATTCATTGGGCACAAAAAAGGCGCGTCATCCAGTGGATGACGCGCTTTTTTACGCGCTGAGCGTTAGCTACCCGCCACCGTCATACGCTCGATCAACACCGAACCGGTGCGGATGTTGCTGCGCAGCTCCAGGTCGTTGCCCACCGCTACGATCTGCTTGAACATGTCGCGCATGTTCCCGGCGATGGTCACTTCCTGGACCGGGAACTGGATCTCGCCGTTCTCGACCCAGAAACCCGCCGCGCCACGGGAATAGTCCCCGGTGACCATGTTCAGGCCGTGGCCCATCAGTTCGGTCACCAGCAGCCCCCGGCCCATGCGCCGCAGCAAGGCGGCCTGGTCTTCTTCGCCATGGGTCACGAACAGGTTATGCACGCCGCCGGCATTGGCGGTGCTCGGCATGCCGAGCTTGCGGCCCGAATAGGTACCGAGGATGTAGGACACCAGCTCGCCGTTTTCCACGAACGGCTTGGCGTAAGTGGCCAGGCCATCGCCGTCGAACGCCGAGCTGCCCATGGCCTGCATCAGGTGTGGACGCTCGTCGATGGTCATCCATTGCGGGAACAACTTCTGGCCCAGCGCTCCCTCGAGGAACGACGACTTGCGGTACAGGTTGCCGCCGGACACCGCCGACAGGAAGCTGCCGAACAAGCCACCAGCCAGCTCGGCCGAAAACAACACCGGCACCTCACAGGTCGGCACCGGGCGCGCGCCCAGGCGGCTGGCCGCCCGTTGCGCGGCTTTCTGGCCAATGCTCACAGGATCCGCGAGCAAGGCGCCCTGACGGCTCACGTCGTACCAGTAATCGCGCTGCATCTGGCCGTCGGCTTCGGCGATCATCACGCAACTGAGGCTGTGGCGGGTCGATGCATAACCGCCGATGAAACCGTGGCTGTTGCCATAGACCCGGCAGCCCTGGTGGGTATTGAGCGTCGTGCCGTCGGCGTTCTTGATCCGGCTGTCGGCCTCGAATGCCGCAGCTTCGCAACGCAGTGCCTGTTCGATGGCCTGCTCGGGGGTGATGTCCCAGGCGTGGAACAGGTCGAAGTCGCGCAGCTCCTTGCACATCAGCGCGGCATCGGCCAGGCCCGAGGCTTCGTCTTCTGAAGTGTGCTTGGCAATCGCCAGTGCCGCGGCGACGGTTTCGCGAATCGCCTCCGGGCCGCTCGCCGAGGTGCTGGCCGAGCCCTTGCGCTGGCCCATGTACAACGTGATACCGAACCCCTGGTCGCGATTGAATTCGACGGTTTCCACCTCACGCTGGCGCACCGACGTCGACAGGCCCTGTTCCAGGGACACCGCCACCTCACAGGCACTGGCGCCCTGGCGCTTGGCCTCGGCAAGGATCTGCTCGACTTGTTCCTGCAGTGCCGGCAATGCTTGCGGGCCGACGCTTTGAACTGCACTCATGGTGTTCTCCACTCAAATTCTCTTTTCGGTGATGGCCATCGAGCGACCGGGCCGGACAAGCGGCCCCCGACTGGTTATCATGGCGGCGTTTCTTTGCGGACTGCCACCATGGTTGATTCTTACGACGACTCCCTCTACGAGGGTGAAAAAAGCAAATCCCAGGTCAAACGCGAGCTGCATGCTCTGGTTGACCTCGGCGAGCGCCTGACAACACTCAAGCCTGACTTGCTGGCCAAACTGCCGTTGACCGACGCCTTGCGCCGGGCCCTGGCCGATGCGCCCAAGCACACCGCGAATATCGCGCGTAAACGGCACCTGCAATTCATCGGCAAACTGATGCGCGATCAGGACACTGACGCCATCCTGGTCCTGCTCGATCAACTCGATGCCTCCACCCGACAGTACAACGAACGTTTCCACAATCTGGAGCGCTGGCGCGATCGCTTGATCGCAGGCGACGACGGCGTGCTGGAAAAATTCGTCATCGACTACCCGGAGGCTGATCGTCAGCAATTGCGCTCCCTGATCCGTCAGGCCCAGCACGAACTGGCGCAGAACAAGCCACCAGCCTCGAGCCGTAAAATCTTCAAGTACATCCGTGAGCTGGACGAAACCCAACGCGGCCTGCGCTGAGTTTCATCCGTTCTGTAGGAGCTGCCGTAGGCTGCGATCTTTTGATCTTTTGATCTTTTGATCTTTTGATCTTTTGATCTTTTGATCTTTCGCTTGAGACTTAAGTGTCTGGGGAAAGATCGCAGCCTCGTTGCACTCGACAGCTCCTACACAGCTCCTACACGGCTCCTACATAGCTTCTACGTAGCTTCTACGTAGCTTCAACATGGTTTCTACATGGCTCCTGGGAGTTCGTGTACATGCTTATCCGCCCGTGCCACCCACGGTAATCGCATCGATCTTCAGGGTCGGCTGGCCGACGCCTACCGGCACCGATTGCCCGTCCTTGCCGCACGTACCCACGCCGCTGTCCAGCGCCAGGTCGTTACCGACCATCGACACCTTGCTCATCGCCTCCGGCCCGTTGCCGATCAGGGTCGCGCCCTTGACCGGTGCGGTGATCTTGCCGTCCTCGATCAGGTAGGCCTCGCTGGTGGAGAACACGAACTTGCCGCTGGTGATGTCCACCTGGCCACCGCCGAGGTTGGCGCAATAAATACCTTTTTTCACCGAGGCGATGATTTCCGCCGGGTCGCTTTGGCCGCCCAGCATGTAGGTGTTGGTCATGCGCGGCATCGGCAAGTGCGCGTAGGACTCACGGCGACCGTTGCCGGTACGGGCCACGCCCATCAGCCTGGCGTTGAGTTTGTCCTGCATGTAGCCCTTGAGCACGCCGTTCTCGATCAGCGTGGTGCATTCGGTCGGGGTGCCTTCATCGTCGACGCTCAGGGAGCCGCGACGCCCGGCCAGGGTGCCGTCATCGACAATGGTGCAGAGTTTCGAGGCGACCATTTCCCCCATGCGCCCGCTGTAGGCCGAGCTGCCCTTGCGGTTGAAATCGCCTTCCAGGCCGTGGCCGACTGCTTCGTGCAGCAGCACGCCGGACCAACCGGACCCCAGTACCACCGGCAACGTACCTGCCGGGGCCGCAATGGCCTCCAGGTTGACCAGCGCCTGACGCAGCGCTTCGCGGGCGTAGCCCATGGCGCGGTCTTCGCTGAGGAAATAACGGTAGTCGGTGCGCCCACCGCCGCCATGGCCACCGCGCTCGCGGCGACCGTTCTGCTCGACGATCACGCTGACGTTGAACCGCACCAGCGGCCGCACGTCCGCCGCCAGGCCGCCGTCGGTGGAAGCCACCAGGATCCGTTCCCAGACCCCGGCCATGCTGACCGACACTTGCTGGATGCGCGGGTCGAGGGCACGGGTGGCAACGTCGATGCGCTTGAGCAGCTCGACTTTTTCGGCGCGGCTCATGACTTCCAGCGGGTTATCCGGCGCATACAACTGTGCCACGTCCTGGCTGCTGAACGCCTGGACAGTGCCGTTCTGCCCGGCGCGGGAGATCGAGCGGGCTGCACGGGCCGCAGCGCCGAGGGCCTCGAGGGTGATGGCGTTGCTGTAGGCAAAACCGGTCTTTTCCCCGGACTGGGCGCGCACGCCCACGCCCTGGTCGAGGTTGAAACTACCCTCCTTGACGATGCCGTCTTCCAGCGACCAGGACTCGGAAATCTGCCCCTGGAAATACAGGTCGGCCGCATCGATGCCCGGGCCGGCCAGATCGCCCAGCACGCCTTGCAGGCTTTCGAGGGTCACGCCGCCGGGGGCTAGAAGGTGTTCACTGACTGAGGACAACAACCCGCTCATATGATTTACGCCTTGAATTCGTCGTCTTGGACAGGCCGCTGTCGAGCGCCCTGCGAGAAAAAGCGCCGATGGCTGGCCACCGGCATGCGCGCCCGGATGGACGCCTGTTCGCTGCTGTCGCGCTCGGCCAGCAGCACGGCCTCACCTTGATCCTGTTGTGCCAGCACACGGCCCCACGGGTCGACAATCGCGGCGTGGCCGAAGGTTTCCCGCGGCCCCGGATGCACCCCGCCCTGGGCGGCCGCCAGCACGTAGCACTGGGTTTCGATGGCCCGGGCGCGGATCAGCACGTCCCAATGGGCCGCGCCGGTCACCGCGGTAAACGCCGACGGCGCCGTGATCAGCTCGGCCCCGGCAGCCCGCAGCTCGCTGTAGAGCTCCGGGAATCGCAAGTCATAACAGACCGTCAGGCCCACCCGACCCACGGGGGTATCGGCAACCACCACGTTAGCGCCATAAGCATAGTCATCCGACTCGCGATAGCGCCCGCGATTGTCCGCCACATCCACATCGAACAGGTGCAGCTTGTCGTAGCGCGCCACGATCTGGCCCTGGTCGTCGACCAGCAACGAACAGGCATGGGACCTGGCCTCGGGCTGGTCCACCGGTGGCAACGGCAACGTGCCGGCCACAATCCATAACTTGAGGTCTCGGGCGACCTGTTTCAACCAGGGCAGGATCGGTCCCTGACCAAAGGCTTCGGCACGACCGATATCGGCAATGTCCCGCCGCCCCATCGCCGCAAAATTCTCCGGCAGCACGGCCAGCCTTGCGCCGCCTGCGGCCGCCTGCTCCAGCAGCACACGGGCACGGGCCAGGTTGGCGAGCACATCGCTCTGGCTGACCATTTGAATCACTGCGACTGGCATGGAGCTTCCCTCTTTTTATCCTCGCCCAAGGCGGCTGTGGAGCAGGGCTTGCTCGCGATGAGGCAGGTACATCCAACATATAGGCTGACTGACACACCTCAATCGCGAGCAAGCTTTGCTCCCACAGGCCGGCTCCCACAAGGGAGTTGGCGTCGAACTGTCAAAACGGCTTGTCGAAGGTGATCTTCGGCTCTTTCCACGGCCCCTTGACGTCGTATCTTACGCTGGCAAAGCGCGCCACGCGGTCACCGATCAGTTTGTCGATCAGAAACAGCGCCCCACCCACCGCCGGTGCGCCAACGATCAGCGCGGCAATTGGCAGGTTGTTGGTCACCGGCAGCGTCACCAGCAGCTTGGCGTCGACCCGGTCGGCCACCATGTCCAGCGTGCCGTTGAGTTCCAGGTTGCTCGACGGCCCGGTCAAGGTAATGGGTTCGCGGGTCACGTACACACCGTCGCTCGCCACCAACAGCCCTTTGACCCGGTCGTAGCTCAAGCCCTTGCTGAACAGGTCGGAGAAGTCCAGGCGCAGGCGTCGGCCGATGGAGTTGAAGTTCAGCAGGCCAAATACCCGCAGCGCCTGGGCACTGCCTTCAACTTCGACAAACTGGCCCTTGCTCAGCGACGCATCGAGGCTGCCGGAAAAGCGCTTGGTGGCGACCCACGCCGGCGAGCCGGGCCAACGGCCGTCGACATCCAGACGGAATTTCTGGCTGGTCACGCTTGGGGCATAACCCCAGCCCTTGAGCACGTCGCCCAGGTTCTTGCCGCCGATACGGCCCTTGTACCAACTGCTGGTGGAACCGGGCGCGCCTTCCCAGCCGCCACTGCCGTTCAACACCATGCCCTTGAGGCCCATGTCCAGATTGCTCAGCGCGATGCCCTTGGCGGTCGGTCGCACTTTCAACGACCACGCACCGATGAGATCAGGGCCCTGGAACAGTTGGCCGATGGCAATATCCATGGCCGGGATCTTGCTGGGATCGACCGACGCCAACGGATCCGGAGCGTTTTCATCGGTCTGGACCGTCGGGTCTGCGGCCGGCAGGCGCACATAATCGAGCTTGATACCAATCGGGGCGGCCTTGGCGTCTGGCAGGCTGACATTGCCCTTGGCCTGCTGGCTGCCAAGCCGCAAGGCCCAGGCGTCCGGCTTGCGATCCAGTTGCACCGATGCCTGGTCCAGGGTCGTGCCCATGGCCGTGAGCTTGCCGATGCTCAGATCGACGCTGCTGAGCAATTGCTTGGCACTGCCGCCCGGATCCTGGCCGGCATACTTGTTCACCAGGTCCTGCCAGGGGCTCACGTCCAGTTCCGACAGTGAGCCGCGCAGTCGCAAACCTTTGGCCCCGGGCAGAACGGCATCGCCAGCGCCCAGCAACAATTCGCCGCGGCCGTCGGCGACTTTCCCGCTCGGCGCGGCGTAAGTGAAACTGGCCAGGTCGCCATAATCAACCCAATAACGCCGCTCCGGCCCTTGCAGGGTCATGCGAAACACCGTGTCGCGCCCGACATCGGCGGCCATGCCGAAGGGTGCCGGCAGGTCCACCGCCACGCCCTTGAGGTTGGAACTGACCGACAATTGGCTGTCGGCGCCGTCGAGGATCACCTGCAACCGGTAGGGTACGACACCGGATACCGGCAATGGCTGGGTGACATTCAGCCAACGGGTGAGTTTCTTGACCTCTACCTGCCCGGACGCGGTAACCCGGGTGTTGAGCGCACCAGCGCGACCCTCGGCGAAAATCTGCGCGGTCACGGGCCGGTCGAATGCCCGGGCACTGATGCCCTTGCCGCTCAGGCCCTTGTTGCTGTCAAAGCGGAAATCGCCCTTGAGCTGGGTCAGCTCCAGCACCGGCTCGCTGAGCTTGAGACGGGCCTTGTCGGTGGCGAAATCCACCAGGATATTCGGTTGCTCGCCTTTGACCAGGGGGATGTCGAGCTTCACGCTGCCTTGCAGATCGCCCTCACCCTCCCAGCCAGCGAACGTCTCGGCCGTCCCGATCGGCGCGCTCTGGAGGATTTTCAGGCCGTCGCCCAGGCCTCCAGCGAACCGGCCATTCAGAAACAGATGAGAACTCTTCCCGCTGGGTACATGGGGAATGTTCACCGAAACATCCTTGACCTGGGTATCGAGCAATTGGCCCTGGCTGGCGAAAATGCGCACGCCGCTGTCTTCGACAAAGACATCGCCGCTGACCTTGCTGACCGAAGGCCAGCCCGGCTGGAACGCCAGTTCGGCATCATGCACCTTGAAAAACAGGCTGATACTGCGCGCCGCGTCCTCGGCTCCGTGATTGAGCGAGCCTTGATACTGGAAAAAGCCCTCGTCCACCGCCCCCTTGACGATGGCCGTGCGCAACCACTCATCCAGCGCCGGGCTGAGGACCGCCGGCAAGTACTTGGCGGTGTAGCGTCCGTCACCGTCCACCAGGCCGACCCGCAGGTCCATGTAGTCTTCCTGGCTGTGGTCGAAATGCAGGCGGATCAGGAAGTCGCCAGCAATCCGGCCCTCCTCCCCCAGCACCTTCAAATATGGCGCGATCAGGGTGAAGCCTTGCTTGTCGAGTTTCCAGGTCAGCCGGGCGTTGGCCTGCAGGTACTGCCAGGGCTTGGCGAAAATCGGGTCCAGGTGCAAGGAAAAGTCCTTGCTGTCCATGCGCAGCTCGCCGCCACCGAGGTCGCCGCTCAGGCTCCCCGATACATTGCGCGCAGCCGGGGCACCGCGATAGGCATCAAAGCCCACGGTGTCCAAATTCGTGGCGAAACTGATTTTTTGATCACCGGTATTCTGCGGCCGGTAATCCACCAGCACATTGCGCAGACCACCGGTCACCTTGAGCCGGTCGATGGCCGTCGCGACACCTTCAGGCAATGGCGCCAAGGCATGAAGCAATGGGGTCAGCGGCGCCAGGTCAAGGCGATCGGCCTGCAAGTGCCAGCGCTCTTCGGCCTTTTCGGTGGCGCTGCTCTGTTGCAGTAGCAGACGTGACTCCCAGCGGGTTTCGCCCAGGTTCATCGCCAAAGAATCGAAGGTCGCGGTAAAACCCTGGTCGCCACGCTGGAAATATCCATTGAGCGCCAGGTTATGGATCTGCACCGGTTTGCGCTCGGCGTAGGCGCCCTGGATGTCAGGGGCGTTCAAGCGCATGGCCGCGCTTTGCACCGTGCCGTCCCCCCAGCTCAGCCAGAACTCGCCACCGGCCTTGATCCGGGAAAAATTCCATTGTTGGGTCAGGCGTTTCGGCAGCCATTTGGACCAGTCGCTTTGCGGCAGGCTCAGGTAGGCATCGGCCTGGCCATTCTTCCAATCACTGGCGCGGATACGGGTACGCAGGTTGATCGCTACGGGCTGACCGTCAGGCAGGGTCAAGCGGGCGTCCAGCCGTTGATGGGTGGCGCCGGTGCGCAGGCTCAAACCGACGTAGGTGAGGGTCAGCGGTGGTTGCTCAAGGGGCTGCAAGGTCACTTGGCTATCGAGCAACGACAGCTTGGAAACCACCTGCATGCGCTCGAGCAGTTGCTGTGGATCGAGGGGCTGATCGTCCTGCACTGGCAGGCCTTCCAGGACCCACTTGCCGTCGGCACCCTCCTTGAGGCTGATCTTCAGGCCGCTGACTTCCAGGTGGGCGATGCGCACCTGACGCGCCAACAGGCTATCCCACAGGTCAGGCACGGCCCGCACCTGATCCAGGTGCAAGGCGTTGGGACCCTCGCCGACCACCACGTCGCGCGCCGCCAGGATCGGCGCCAGGGCGCTCCAGCTACCGTCGAGGTTGCCAATATGCACGGGGATGCCCAAGGCGGCGCTGGCCCGGGTCTGGACGTCGGCGCGGTATTCGGCCACCAGCGGGACCAGCTCACGACCGAGGCTGACGTACAACGCCAGCAACACCAGCAGCAGCGCGCACAGTCCCAGCGCCCAACGGGTCAGCGTCGCCATCATGCGTGTCAGACGCTCCATGTCAGTGGGCTCCCCTGGCAAAGACAATCAAATCCGCGGGCCCGCCGCTTCCCAAGCTCTTCAGAGCAACACCACGTCGTATTGTTCCTGGGAATACATGGTTTCCACCTGGAAGCGAATCGTGCGTCCGATAAACGCTTCCAGCTCCGCGACGTTGCCTGACTCCTCATCGAGCAGGCGGTCCACCACTTTCTGGTTCGCCAACACTCTATAGCCAGTGGCCTGGTAGGCGCGCGCCTCCCGGAGGATTTCCCGGAAGATTTCGTAACACACGGTTTCCGGAGTCTTGAGCTTGCCGCGGCCCTGGCAACTGCTGCACGGCTCGCACAGCACCTGTTCGAGGCTTTCTCGGGTGCGCTTGCGGGTCATCTGCACCAGGCCCAGCTCGGTGATCCCGATGATGTTGGTCTTGGCGTGGTCGCGTTCGAGTTGTTTTTCCAGGGTCCGCAGCACCTGGCGCTGGTGCTCTTCATCCTCCATGTCGATGAAGTCGATGATGATGATCCCACCCAGGTTGCGCAGGCGCAGTTGCCGGGCGATGGCCGTGGCGGCTTCCAGGTTGGTCTTGAAGATGGTTTCTTCCAGGTTGCGATGGCCGACGAACGCCCCGGTGTTGACGTCGATGGTGCTCATGGCCTCGGCCGGATCCACCACCAGGTAGCCCCCGGACTTGAGCGGTACCTTGCGCTCAAGGGCTTTCTGGATTTCGTCTTCGACCCCGTACAGGTCGAAAATCGGCCGTTCGCCAGGGTAATGCTCGAGGCGGTCGGCGATTTCCGGCATCAGCTCGGCAACGAACTGGGTGGTTTTCTGGAAGGTTTCCCGGGAGTCGATGCGGATTTTCTCGATCTTGGGGCTGACCAGGTCGCGCAAGGTCCGCAGCGCCAGGCCCAGGTCTTCGTAGATCACGCTGGGGGTGGCGATGGTCTTGATCTGCGCAGCGATCTGGTCCCAGAGCCTGCGCAGGTAGCGGATGTCCATCAGGATCTCATCGGCCCCGGCCCCTTCGGCGGCGGTGCGCAGGATGAACCCACCGGCTTCCTTGATGCCTTCTTTTTCCACGCAGTCGCTGACCACCTGCTTGAGGCGCTCGCGCTCGGCTTCGTCTTCGATTTTCAGGGAAATGCCGACATGGGCGGTGCGCGGCATATACACCAGGTAGCGCGACGGAATCGACAGTTGCGTGGTCAGGCGCGCGCCCTTGGAGCCGATGGGGTCCTTGGTGACCTGCACCACCAGGCTCTGGCCTTCATGGACCAACGCGCTGATGCTCTCCACCGCTGGCCCTTCGCGCATGGAAATTTCCGAAGCGTGAATGAACGCCGCACGGTCCAGGCCGATGTCGACAAAGGCTGCCTGCATGCCCGGCAGCACCCGCACCACCTTGCCTTTATAGATATTGCCGACGATGCCACGCTTTTGCGTGCGCTCGACGTGGACCTCTTGCAGCACACCGTTTTCAACCACCGCCACGCGCGATTCCATCGGCGTGATGTTGATCAGGATCTCTTCACTCATGGCAGGGTCTCGTTCAGGCATGTTCACGATTATGGCCGCATCAAGTCAGACGGCGCTCAGCGCGCGTTCAAGGTTTGCCAACAGGGTATGCCGAAATGGCCCAGTAGTTCTGCGGTTTCGCACAGTGGCAGGCCGACCACGGCTGAATAACTGCCTTCGAGCCCGGCGACAAACACCGCGCCCAGCCCTTGAATACCATAGCCGCCAGCCTTGTCCCGGGGTTCGCCACTGGCCCAGTAGGCCGCCGCTTCCTGTTCCGTGATCGAACGAAAGCGCACCAGGCTGCGCACAACGCGGGATTCGCAACGCTGCCCATCCAGTATGGCAATGGCGGTCAAAACTTCATGCTCGCGACCGGACAGGCTCAAGAGCATCGTCATGGCATCGGCCTGGTTCTCGGGCTTGCCGAGAATTCGCCCGTCCAGCACTACGGCAGTGTCGGCCCCGAGCACGCAGCCATCCATGCCGGCGTCCAGGGCTCGTCGCCCCGCCTCGGCCTTGCCGCGCGCCAGGCGCTCGACATAGGCCGAAGGGGTTTCGTGGTCCAGGGGAGTTTCGTCGATGTCCGCGCCGATGGCGGTAAAGGGCACGCCGATCTGCGTGAGCAGTTCACGTCGACGCGGCGAACCTGAGGCGAGGTAAAGCGGTTTCATCAAGACATCTCCCTTACGCGACCGGCTTCTATGGCCAGAGATTGCTTCCGCCGGGCTGCGCCGTGTAGAAGCTGACGAGCGAAGCGAGGCTGCGATCTTGTCCCGGACAATCGAGTCGCAAGCGAAAGATCAAGATCGAAAGATCGCAGGCTTCGCCAGCGCCTACAGAGCCCAGCGGGATTCAATCTTTGGCCCCAGGGATGTAAGTCATCAAAAAAGTGTAGATATCCTGACCGAATCAGTTGATTTTGAAACGCAGGCGCAGGCCACGCAAACCGAAGCTGACCCATGGCCAGAGCAAGGCACTGACCAGGGCCGGCAACACCAGCGCCAGGGTCGGCTGGCGATTGCCGGTCAGCGCGCTGAGCCACAATTGCACCAGCTGCGCCAGGCCGAAGATCACCAGGATCACCAGGCATTGTTGCCACATGGGGAACATCCGCAGGCGTTGTTGCAACGACAGCACCAGGAAGGTGATCAGCGTCAGGATCAGTGCGTTCTGCCCAAGCAACGTGCCATAAAGCACATCTTCGGCCAGGCCCAGGCACCAGGCGGTGACCATGCCGACCTTGTGCGGCAAGGCCAGCGCCCAGAAAGCCAGCAACAGGGCCAGCCACAGTGGGCGCAGGATTTCCATGAACTGCGGCAGCGGCGAAACACTGAGCAACAGGCCGATGGCGAAGGTCAACCAGACCATCCAGCCGTTACCGGATTGGGTACTGCTCATTCTTCTCGTGCTCCCCTGGGGGCTGGCGCGGTGGCCGGCGTGGAGGCTGGCGGTTTGGCGGCGGGCCGGGCTGGCTGAGCTGGCTGCGCGGCGGGCGCGTGGGTGGCCGACCGGGTCGGTTTCACAGCAGCCGCGGCGGGTGCAGTGGCCGGGGTTGCCGCCGGTGTGGTGGCCGGAGCCGCCGTAGCGGGTGCCGGCACTTGTGGTTTCGGCACGGTGGCAGGGGCTGTCGCCGTGGCGGCCGCCTCGCCGCTCTGCCGATCCTGGGCTTCCTGGGCCACGGCGGCGTCGTTGGCACGCTCTTCGGGCGTGCGGTTGTCGCTGAATACCAGCAGCAGGTAGCGGCTGCGATTCAATGCAGCCGTCGGCACCGCGCGAACGATGGCAAACGGCTGGCCGGAGTCATGGATGACCTCCTTGACCATTGCCACCGGATAACCAGCCGGGAAGCGCTGGCCAAGACCTGAGCTGACCAGCAGGTCGCCTTCCTTGATGTCGGCAGTGTCGGCCACATGGCGCAGTTCCAGGCGTTCCGGGTTGCCGGTGCCGCTGGCAATCGCGCGCAAGCCGTTGCGATTGACCTGCACGGGAATGCTGTGGGTGGTATCGGTCAGCAGCAGCACCCGGGAGGTGTAGGGCATCAACTCCACCACCTGGCCCATCAGGCCCCGGGCGTCGAGCACCGGCTGGCCGAGGACCACGCCGTCGCGCTCGCCCTTGTTGATGATGATGCGGTGGGTGAAGGGGTTGGGGTCCATGCCGATCAATTCGGCCACTTCGACCTTCTCGTTGACCAGCGCAGAAGAATTGAGCAACTCACGCAGCCGCACGTTCTGCTCGGTGAGGGCCGCCAGCTTCTGCATGCGCCCCTGCAGCAGCAGGTTTTCGGTCTTGAGTTTTTCGTTTTCGGCGACCAATTCGGTCCGGCTGCCAAACTGGCTGGCGACACCTTGCCACAAGCGCTGCGGCAGGTCGGTGATCCAGTAGGACTCCATCAACACCAGCGACATCTGGCTGCGTACAGGCTTGAGCAGCGTGAAGCGGGCATCGACCACCATCAGCGCGACCGAAAGCACGGTCAGCACCAGCAGGCGCACACCCAATGAGGGGCCTTTGGCGAAAAGCGGTTTAATAGGCCGCTCCTCCCAGGCAAATGTTTTCTTTATTCATACGGCATCAAACCGGCCTGGATACGAATGACAGAAGATAAACGCCAACGGGCAGCACTGCAAAGTGCTGCCCGGAGCGAACAACCTAGACGATCCAGCCAATTTATTCGCTGGAGAGCAGGTCCATGGTGTGCTTGTCCATCATTTCCAATGCACGGCCACCGCCGCGGGCAACGCAGGTCAACGGGTCTTCGGCAACGATCACCGGCAGGCCGGTTTCCTGGGCCAGCAGCTTGTCGAGGTCACGCAGCAGCGCGCCACCACCGGTCAGCACCAGGCCGCGCTCGGCGATGTCCGATGCCAGCTCCGGCGGCGACTGCTCCAGGGCGCTCTTGACGGCCTGGACGATGGTCGCCAGCGATTCTTGCAGCGCTTCGAGCACTTCGTTGGAGTTGAGGGTAAACGCCCGTGGAACGCCTTCGGCCAGGTTGCGACCGCGTACGTCGACTTCACGCACTTCACCGCCCGGGTAGGCCGTGCCGATTTCCTGCTTGATGCGCTCGGCGGTGGATTCGCCGATCAGGCTGCCGTAGTTGCGACGCACATAGGTGATGATCGCTTCGTCGAAACGGTCGCCGCCCACACGTACGGATTCGGCGTAGACCACACCGTTGAGGGAGATCAGCGCGATTTCAGTGGTGCCGCCGCCGATGTCGACGACCATCGAGCCGCGGGCCTCTTCTACCGGCAGGCCGGCACCGATGGCAGCAGCCATGGGTTCTTCGATCAGGAACACTTCACGAGCACCGGCACCGAGGGCCGATTCACGGATAGCGCGTCGCTCAACCTGGGTGGACTTGCATGGAACGCAGATCAGCACACGAGGGCTGGGCTGCAGGAAGCTGTTCTCGTGAACCTTGTTGATGAAGTACTGCAGCATCTTTTCGCAGACGCTAAAGTCGGCGATCACGCCGTCTTTCATCGGGCGAATGGCCGCGATGTTGCCCGGTGTACGGCCCAGCATGCGCTTGGCTTCCGTACCGACAGCCACGACACTTTTCTGGTTACCGTGGGTGCGGATGGCCACGACCGAGGGTTCATTCAGGACGATACCGCGCTCGCGCACGTAAATAAGGGTGTTGGCAGTGCCCAGGTCAATGGAAAGATCGCTGGAAAACATGCCACGCAGTTTCTTGAACATGGGAAAGGGACCCTAGGCAACGCGTGGGTAAAAAAGTGCGGCAAACTCTAACAACGACAGGGATTTTGGGCAAGGCGCCAATATGTTAAATTGGCCGCTTTTCTGTGCACCAAACCCCACAATCGCGGCCAGTGCCCTGTTTCGCAAATGCGTTCCTTCTTTGACGAGTGGCTATTGTCGTCAGGCAAGGCGCCGCGACGAGTCATAGCCCGCTATGGCGAGAAGCGGCAACGCAGCATGACGGTAATAGACGCCGTCAAAAAGGAACAGCACTTGTGATACAGGGCACCACGGCCGTAGAAATGCGGTAGTGTTCCGACAATCTAACACACGGACAGACTGCGTCCGTTTTGTTTTCCACTGGAGAATCCCATGGCGCTTGAACGCTCCGACGTGGAAAAAATCGCTCATCTGGCCTGCCTGGGCCTCAATGAAGCCGATCTTCCACACATTACTTCTGCCCTGAACAGCATTCTGGGGCTGGTCGACGAGATGCAGGCGGTCAATACCGACGGTATCGAACCGCTGGCACACCCACTGGAAGCCAGCCAGCGCCTGCGCGCCGACGTCGTGACCGAATCCAATCATCGCGAGGCCTACCAGTCCATCGCACCAGCGGTCGAAAACGGCCTGTACCTGGTTCCGAAAGTCATCGACTAAAGGGAAAGAGCCTCTCATGCATCACATGACCCTGGCCGAGATCGCCCGCGGACTCGCCGACAAAAAGTTTTCCTCCGAAGAACTGACCAAAGTCCTGCTGGCGCGCATCGCTCAGCTCGACCCGCAGCTCAACAGTTTCATCAGCCTCACCGAAGAACTGGCCCTGGGCCAGGCCAAGGCCGCCGACGCCCGTCGCGCCGATGGTGAAAGCGGCGCCCTGCTCGGCGCGCCGATTGCCCACAAGGATCTGTTCTGCACCCTGGGCATCCGCACCAGCTGCGGCTCGAAGATGCTCGACAATTTCAAGGCGCCGTACGATGCCACCGTGGTCGCCAAGCTGGCTGCCGCCGGCACCGTGACTTTGGGCAAGACCAACATGGACGAATTCGCCATGGGTTCGGCCAACGAGTCGAGCTACTACGGCCCGGTGAAAAACCCCTGGAACCTGGAGCACGTACCGGGCGGCTCGTCCGGTGGTTCCGCCGCCGCCGTGGCCGCGCGCCTGTTGCCGGCCGCCACTGCCACCGACACCGGCGGCTCGATTCGCCAGCCAGCGGCGTTCACCAACCTCACCGGCCTCAAGCCCACCTATGGTCGCGTCTCGCGCTGGGGCATGATCGCCTATGCCTCCAGCCTCGACCAGGGTGGCCCGCTGGCCCGCACTGCCGAAGACTGCGCAATCCTGCTGCAAGGCATGGCCGGCTTCGACCCGAACGACTCCACCAGCATCGATGAGCCTGTGCCGGACTACAGCGCCAGCCTCAACGGCTCGCTGCAAGGCCTGCGCATCGGCGTGCCGAAGGAATACTTCAGTGCCGGTCTCGACCCGCGCATCGCCGAGCTGGTCCACAACAGCGTCAAGGAGCTGGAGAAGCTCGGCGCCGTCATCAAGGAAATCAGCCTGCCGAACATGCAGCACGCGATTCCCGCGTACTACGTGATCGCCCCGGCAGAAGCGTCCTCGAACCTGTCGCGTTTCGACGGCGTGCGCTTCGGCTATCGCTGCGAGAACCCGGAAAACCTGATCGACCTGTACAAGCGCTCCCGTGGCGAAGGCTTCGGCGCCGAAGTGCAGCGCCGGATCATGGTCGGCGCCTACGCGCTGTCCGCCGGCTACTACGATGCCTACTACCTCAAGGCGCAGAAAATCCGTCGCCTGGTGAAGAACGACTTCATGGCCGCCTTCAACGAGGTCGACATCATCCTCGGCCCGACCACGCCGAACCCGGCCTGGAAACTGGGCGCCAAGACCAGTGACCCGGTTGCCGAGTACCTGGAAGACGTCTACACCATCACCGCCAACCTCGCCGGTTTGCCGGGCCTGTCCATGCCGGCCGGTTTCGTCGATGGCCTGCCGGTGGGCGTGCAATTGCTCGCGCCGTATTTCCAGGAAGGCCGCCTGTTGAACGTTGCCCACCAGTATCAGTTACACACTGACTGGCACACCCGCACCCCAACCGGCTTCTGAGGAGAAACACATGCAATGGGAAGTCGTGATCGGGCTGGAGATTCATACCCAGCTCACCACCCGGTCGAAAATCTTTTCCGGTAGTTCCACCACGTTCGGCTCCGAGCCCAACACCCAGGCCAGCCTGGTCGACCTGGGCATGCCCGGCGTGCTGCCGGTGCTCAACGCCGAAGCGGTGCGCATGGCGGTGATGTTCGGCCTGGCGATTGACGCCGAGATCGGCCAGCACAACGTGTTCGCCCGCAAGAACTACTTCTACCCGGACCTGCCCAAGGGCTACCAGATCAGCCAGATGGAATTGCCGATCGTCGGCAAGGGCCACCTGGACATCGCCCTGGAAGACGGCACGGTCAAGCGTGTCGGCATCACCCGTGCGCATCTGGAAGAAGACGCGGGCAAGAGCCTGCACGAAGAGTTCAACGGCGCCACCGGCATCGACCTGAACCGTGCCGGCACGCCGCTGCTGGAAATCGTTTCCGAGCCGGACATGCGCAGCGCCAAGGAAGCCGTGGCCTACGTCAAGGCGATCCACGCATTGGTGCGCTACCTGGGCATTTGCGACGGCAACATGGCCGAAGGCTCGCTGCGTTGCGACTGCAACGTGTCGATCCGCCCCAAGGGCCAGGTCGAGTTCGGCACCCGCTGCGAGATCAAGAACGTCAACTCGTTCCGCTTCATCGAGAAGGCGATCAACAGCGAGATCCAGCGCCAGATCGAACTGATCGAGGACGGTGGCAAGGTCATCCAGCAGACCCGCCTGTACGACCCGAACAAGGACGAGACCCGTCCGATGCGCAGTAAAGAGGAAGCCAACGACTACCGTTACTTCCCCGACCCGGACCTGCTACCGGTGGTCATCGAGAACTCGTTCCTCAATGACGTACGCGCCACCCTGCCAGAATTGCCGCCGCAAAAACGCGAGCGCTTCCAGGCGCAGTTCGGGCTGTCGAGCTATGACGCCAACGTCCTGGCCACCAGCCGCGAGCAGGCCGATTACTTCGAGAAAGTCGTGAGCATCGGCGGCGACGCCAAGCTGGCGGCCAACTGGGTGATGGTCGAGTTGGGCAGCCTGCTGAACAAGCAGGGCCTGGAAATCGACCAGTCGCCGGTCTCGGCCGAGCAACTGGGCGGCATGTTGGTGCGGATCAAGGACAACACCATTTCCGGCAAGATCGCCAAGATGGTGTTCGAAGCCATGGCCAACGGTGAAGGCAGCGCCGACGAGATCATCGAAAAGCGCGGCCTGAAGCAGGTCACCGACACCGGCGCGATTTCCGCCGTGCTCGATGAAATGCTCGCGGCCAACGCCGAGCAGGTCGAACAGTACCGTGCGGCAGACGAAGCCAAGCGCGGCAAGATGTTCGGCTTCTTCGTCGGCCAGGCCATGAAAGCCTCCAAGGGCAAGGCCAACCCGCAACAGGTCAACGAACTGCTCAAAAGCAAGCTCGAGGGCTGATGACCATGGGGCCAGATATCAAGCCTGGCTCCACTCCCCCTTGCGGGAGCGAGCCTGTGGGAGCAAAGCTTGCTCGCGATGGTCGATACTGCGGTCCACTGATGGATCGAGGTGTCTTCATCGCGAGCAAGCTTTACTCCCACAGGCTTTGTTCCCACTGGCCAGCGCCCCTATCTGTAGTTGGAAACCCCACATGAAGCGTCTCCTCGGCGCCTGCGCGCTGCTGTCCCTGCTGGCCGGTTGCGCCAGCCAGAGCGGGACGGTCGACCCACACGGCTACGACCAGACCGGCGTCGCCTCCTATTACGGTGCCAGGCACCATGGCAAGCGCACCGCCAGCGGCGAGCGTTTCGACCAGCACAGCCTGACCGCCGCCCACCGCCAGTTGCCGTTCGGCACCCGAGTGAAAGTCACCAACCTGGGCAACAATGACAGCGTGGTGGTGCGCATCAACGACCGTGGCCCATACTCCCGAGGCCGCTTGATCGACGTGTCCCGCGCAGCCGCCGAGCAACTGGGCATGTTGCGCAGCGGCACCGCACGGGTGCGCGTGCAAGCCCTCGACGATTGATAGACGGAGCCCGGCCATTTCCCTACTCACCGCCCTACCGCTGCTCAGCCTGATCGAATTGTTCGGCGCCCTGCTGTTGCTGATCGGCGGTGCCGAACTGCTGGTACGCGCCGCCGTGGGCCTGGCAGCACGCTTGCAAGTACGACCGCTGATCATCGGCCTGAGCGTCGTCGCGTTCGGCAGCAGCGCCCCACAAATGGCCGTGAGCCTGCAGGCGACCCTGGCGCAAAATGCCGACATCGCCGTGGGCAGCGTGATCGGCAGCAGCATCTTCAACATCCTCGTCACCCTTGGGCTGTCGGCGCTGATCATTCCGTTGCGCGTCTCGCGCCAACTGGTGCGCCTGGACATCCCGTTGATGATCGGTGCCAGCCTGCTGGTGTTCGTGCTGGCCTGGAATGAAGAACTGACCCGGCTGGATGGCGTCTGGCTGCTGGTGGCCCTGGTGGTGTACCTGGGCCTGTTGCTGCGCCAGTCGCGGCACTCGGGACGGCCGCACGCGGTGGGTATCGAGCTGACCCGGGGATCGTGGCCCAAGAGCCTGTCGATGATCGTGCTGGGTTTGGCCATGCTGATTTTCGCCGGGCACCTGCTGTTGGGTGCGGCGGTGGAAGTGGCGACGGACCTGGGGCTTTCGGAGCGCATCATCGGCCTGACCATTGTCGCTGTCAGTACCTCGCTGCCGGAGCTCGCCACCTCATTGATCGCCGCCCTGCGCGGCCAACGGGACATTGCGGTAGGCAACGTCATCGGCAGCAACCTGTTCAACCTGCTGGGTGTACTGGGAGTGACCGCCCTGGCAGCGCCCACGCCACTGTCGGTCTCACCGAACGCCCTGGATTTCGACCTGCCGGTAATGCTCGGCGTGGCGGTGCTGTGCCTGCCGGTGTTCTATTCCGGTTATCGTGTCACCCGCGCCGAAGGCCTGCTGTTGCTGGGTTTGTACCTGGCCTATGGGCTGCATGTGGTGTCGTTCACCACCGGCATGCCCCTGGCCGGCCAACTGGAGCGGCTGATGCTGTTCTATGTGCTGCCGGCCCTGCTCGTGTTTTTACTGTTCACCTCCCTGCGCGCCTGGCGCCGCCAACACCACAAGAGGGATTTGCCATGACCGACACTCCAAAGACCGGCCTGGACATGCGTCGCCAGGTCATGGGCGACGCATTCGTCGACCGCGCCCTGGGCAACGCCACCGAATTCACCCAGCCATTGCAGGACTTCGTCAACGAACACGCCTGGGGCAGCGTCTGGAGCCGCGAGGGCCTGCCGCTCAAAACCCGCAGCCTGATCACCCTGGCCGCCCTCACCGCGCTCAAGTGCCCGCAGGAACTCAAAGGCCACGTGCGTGGCGCGCTGAACAATGGCTGCACGGTGGAAGAGATTCGCGAGGCATTGCTGCATTGCGCGGTGTACGCGGGCGTGCCGGCGGCGATCGATGCGTTTCGGGCGGCACAGGAAGTAATCGATAGCTACCAGAAGCCTGAGTAAAAGCCTGATCCTTGCAGTGGCAGGTCAGGCCTCTTCGCGAGCAAGCCCGCTCCCACATTGACTGCGTTCTTCCATGGGAACGCGATCGAATGTGGGAGCGGGCTTGCTCGCGAATGGATCGCCAGAGCGCTGCAAATCTGCAGGCTAGATCCACCCACCCCACTGCAACACAAAAATCCCCAGATTGGTGGTGATCGCCGCCATCAGCGTGGTGATGACGATGATCGCCGCCGCCAGCTCATGGTTGCCATCGGCCGCCCGGGCCATGACGTAACTGGCCGCGGCGGTCGGGCTGCCGAAGTACAGGAACAGGATCCCCAGCTCCGCCCCGCGAAAGCCCCAGAGCCAAGCGCCCAGGGTGGCCAGCAGCGGCAGCCCGACCATCTTCACCAGGCTCGAACTCAGGGCCATCTTGCCGCTCTTGCGCAAGGCCGCCAGTGACAGTGTGCCGCCGATGCAGATCAACGCCAGGGGCAAGGTCATCTGGGCAAGGTATTTGGCCGAGGTTTCGAACCAGTTCGGCAGGCCTATCTGCCAATAGGCGAACGGCGCGGCCACGACCACACTGATGATCAGCGGGTTGCTGACCACGCTTTTGCAGATGCTCCAGGGGTCGGACTTGATCACTGGGCTGTAGACCGCCAGCACGATCGTCGACAGGGTGTTGTAGAACAGGATCACCAACGCCGCGAGTATCGACCCCAGGGAAATCCCGTAGTCGCCGTACATGCTCGCTGCCAGTGCCAGGCCGATCACGCCGTTGTTGCCGCGAAAGGCACCTTGGGTATAGATGCCACGGTCCTCACGCGGGCAACGCCAGATCGCCCAGCCCCAGGCCACGGCAAAGCCCACCAGGGTGGCAATGGAAAAATAGATCAACAGGTCCGGCTGCAATGCCGCGTGGAGATCGGCATGCAGGATGCCGAGGAACAACAGCGCCGGCATGGTGACGTTGAACACCAGGGACGAGGCCATGTGGATGAAATTGTCGTTGATCCAATAGATGCGCTTGAGCAACGTCCCCAGAAACAACATGGCAAACACCGGCGCGGTGATGTTCAGGGTTTCGAGGAAAATTGCCAGCATGCCGGGGACCTTGAGAAGGGTGTCGTTAGGTGGCTAATGATAAGCCACTCACGGCATTGGCGTCTGGTGGATCGCTATCGCGAGCAAGCTCGCTCCCACATGTGTTCTTCAGTGAACACAAAATCCGCACTCTCCGCAAATCCCCTGTGGGAGCGAGCTTGCTCGCGAAGACGGCAGCACATCCAACATCGATGCTAGCTGAACCACCGCTATCGCGAGCAAGCTCGCTCCCACACTGGATCTCCGGCGATCACGAAATCATCAGGTAATCGGCGCCGGGTTGAACAACGTGATGTCGTTGTGCAGCTTGTGCCGCTCGGACCAGGTTTGTTTCTTGCCGCTGGCCACGTCCAGGTAGTAGTGGAACAGCTCCCAACCCAGCTCCTCGATGGTCGCGCGCCCGGTGGCGATCCGGCCGGCGTCGATGTCGATCAGGTCCGGCCAGCGCTGGGCCAGTTCGGTGCGGGTCGAGACCTTCACCACCGGGGCCATGGCCAAGCCGTATGGCGTGCCGCGGCCGGTGGTGAAGACGTGCAGGTTCATCCCCGCCGCCAGTTGCAACGTGCCGCAGACAAAGTCACTGGCCGGCGTGGCGCAGAAGATCAGGCCCTTTTGCTTGAAACGTTCGCCCGGGCCGAGCACGCCGTTGATCGCGCTGCTGCCGGACTTGACGATTGAGCCCAAGGATTTTTCGACGATGTTCGACAGCCCGCCCTTCTTGTTGCCCGGCGTGGTATTGGCACTGCGATCGGCCTCGCCCTTGGCCAGGTAACGGTCGTACCAGTCCATTTCGCGCACCAGTTCCTGAGCCACTTCCCGGGTTTGTGCCCGGGAAGTCAGCAGGTAGATCGCATCGCGCACTTCAGTGACTTCGGAGAACATCACCGTCGCCCCGGCCCGCAGCAACAGGTCCGAGGCATAACCCAACGCCGGGTTGGCAGTAATACCGGAGAACGCATCGCTGCCGCCGCACTGCATGCCCAGGATCAGCTCCGAAGCCGGTACGGTTTCGCGGCGGCGTTGGTCGAGTTTCTTCAAGCGGGTCTCGGCCAGCGCCATGATCTGCTCGATCATTTCGGTAAAACCGTGGCTGGAGTCCTGCAAGCGATACAACCACGGCTCGCTGAGGTCCACCGAACTGTCGCCTTCATGCATCACCTGCCCGGCCTGCAATTTCTCGCAGCCCAGGCTGATCACCAGCGCCTCGCCACCCAGGTTCGGGTTGCGCGCCAGGTTGCGCACGGTGCGGATCGGGATGTAGGCGTCGGTGGCGGTGATCGCCACGCCGCAGCCGTAGCTGTGGGTCAGCGCCACCACGTCATCGACGTTCGGGTACTTGGGCAGCAGTTCGTCCTTGATGCGCTTGACCGCATGGTCCAGCACCCCGGTCACACACTGCACCGTGGTGGTGATGCCCAGGATATTGCGCGTGCCGACCGTACCGTCGGCGTTGCGATAGCCCTCGAAGGTGTAGCCCTCCAGCGGCGCATCGGCCGCCGGCACATCGGTGGACAGCGGCAGGCTGTCCAGCGGCGGCGCGGTGGGCATGCGCAACTGGTCCTCCTTGACCCAACTGCCACGGCGGATCGGTTGCAGCGCGTAGCCAATGACCTGGCCGTAGCGAATCACCTCGCCGCCCTCGGGAATATCCTGCAGCGTGACCTTGTGGCTCTGGGGCACAAAGTCCACGGTGACCAGGCCATCCGGGAACTCGGTCCCGGCCGGTACGCCCTGGTCATTGACGACGATCACCACATTGTCCCGCTCATGCAGGCGGATATAACGCGGCGAATCGGCATGTTCAATCAGTTGCATGGACGCCGCTCCTTCAGGATTTAGCTTCAGACAGGCTGGAAGATTGGTCATCCCTGCCCATGGGTTCTTTGAGTACGACACGCTTGATCGGCCCCACGATGACCAGGTAGCTGAACACCGCCACCAGCGCGTTGCAACCGACGAACACCAGTGCCCACTTGAACGAACCGGTGGCATTGATGATGTAGCCGATGACGATTGGCGTGGTGATCGATGCCAGGTTACCGAAGGTGTTGAACAGGCCACCGCTCAAACCGGCGATCTGTTTTGGCGACGTATCGGAGACCACTGCCCAGCCCAATGCACCCACGCCTTTACCGAAGAAGGCCAGGGCCATGAAGCCCACCACCATCCATTCGATGTCCACGTAGTTGCACGCCACGATGCTGCTGGACACCAGCAGGCCGGCGATGATCGGCGCCTTGCGGGCGAACGTCAGCGAGTGGCCCTTGCGCAGCAGGTAGTCAGAGATCACCCCGCCCAGCACGCCCCCGATGAAGCCGCAGATCGCCGGCAAGGAGGCGATGAAACCGGCCTTGAGGATGGTCATGCCGCGCTCTTGCACCAGGTACACCGGGAACCAGGTCAGAAAGAAGTAGGTGATGCCGTTGATGCAGTATTGGCCCAAGTACACGCCAAGCATCATGCGGTTGGTCAGCAGTTGGCGGATGTAATCCCACTTCGGACCGTCGGACTTCTTACCCCTGCCCTTGTCCTGGTCCATGTCGACCATCGCGCCGTTGGCGGCGATGTGATTGAACTCGGCCTCGTTGATCATCGGATGCTGGCGCGGGCTGTGGATAATTTTCAGCCAGACCAGCGAGAACACGATACCGACCACGCCCATCACGATAAACACGTGCTGCCAGCCGAAGCGGTAGACAATCCAGCCCATCAGCGGCGCAAACAACACCGTAGCGAAATACTGGGCCGAGTTGAAAATCGCCGAAGCGGTGCCGCGTTCAGCGGTGGGGAACCAGGCCGCGACGATGCGGGCGTTGCCCGGGAAGGAAGGCGCCTCGGCCAGCCCAACCAGAAAACGCAGCATGAACAGCGCCACCACGGCGGTAGAGACGCCGAATTCACCGACATAGCCTTGCAGCACGGTGAACAGCGACCAGGTAAAAATGCTCAAGGCATAGATTTTTTTCGACCCGAACCGGTCAAGCAGCCAGCCGCCCGGGATCTGCCCGGCCACATAGGCCCAGCCGAAGGCGGAGAAGATATAACCGAGGGTAACGGCATCGATGCCGAGGTCTTTCTGCAGGCTGGAGCCGGCGATAGCGATGGTTGCGCGGTCGGCGTAATTGATCGTCGTCACCAAAAACAGCATGAGCAGGATCAAATAGCGGACGCGAGTCGGCTTGGTTTCTTGCATGTAAATCTACTTCCACTCATTATTTTTATACGGGTCAGTGCTGTGTTACGCCCTGTAGGAGCTGTCGAGTGCAACGAGGCTGCGATCTTGCCTCAGACCATTGAGTTGCGAGCGAAAGACCAAAAGATCGCAGCCTCGCTACACTCGACAGCTCCTACAGGGGTGTTGCGGTGTATCAGGAGCCGATGTAAGAGGTCTTCACCACGGTGTAGAACTCTTGCGCATAGCGACCTTGCTCACGCGAACCATAGGACGAGCCTTTGCGCCCGCCGAATGGCACGTGGTAGTCCACGCCAGCGGTCGGCAGGTTGACCATCACCATGCCCGCCTGCGAATGGCGCTTGAAGTGGTTGGCATACTTCAACGAGGTGGTGGCGATGCCGGCGGACAGACCGAACTCGGTGTCGTTGGCCATCGCCAGCGCCGCCTCGTAGTCGGCCACGCGCACGACGTTGGCCACCGGGCCGAAGATCTCTTCGCGGCTGATGCGCATCGAGGCTTCGCTGTCGGCGAACAGGGTCGGTGCCAAGAAGTAACCTTCAGTGTCGCACGTCACCAGCCCACCGCCACTGACCAACCGAGCGCCTTCGCTCTGGCCGATGTCGATGTACTTCAAGTCCTGGCTGAGCTGGGCTTCGGAAACCACCGGACCGATATCGGTACCGGCCTTCAACGCATGGCCGACCTTGATCGACTGCATGCGCTCGGCCATGGCCTCGACGAACTTGTCATGGATGCCGGCGGTGACGATCAGGCGGCTCGAGGCCGTGCAACGCTGGCCGGTGGAGTAGAACGCGCTCTGTACCGCCAGTTCGACGGCCTGCTTGAGGTCGGCGTCGTCGAGGATGATCTGCGGGTTCTTGCCGCCCATCTCCAGTTGCACCTTGGCCTGGCGCGCCACGCAATTGACCGCGATCTGCCGCCCCACGCCCACCGAACCGGTAAAGCTGATGCCGTCGACTTTCGGGCTGTTGACCAGCACTTCGCCAACCACACGGCCGCTGCCCATCACCAGGTTGAACGCACCGGCCGGGAAACCGGCGCGGGAAATGATCTCGGCCAGGGCCCAGGCGCAGCCCGGCACCAGCTCGGCGGGCTTGATCACCACGCAGTTGCCGTAGGCCAGGGCTGGGGCGATTTTCCACGCAGGAATGGCAATCGGGAAATTCCACGGTGTGATCAGGCCGACCACACCTAGGGCTTCGCGGGTGACTTCAACGTTGACGCCTGGGCGCACCGACGGCACGTAGTCGCCCGACAGGCGCAGGCATTCACCGGCAAAGAACTTGAAAATATTACCGGCGCGGGTCACTTCGCCGATGGCTTCGGGCAGGGTCTTGCCCTCTTCCCGGGCCAGCAGTTGGCCGAGTTCTTCACGGCGGGCGAGGATCTCGCTGCCGACCTTGTCCAGTGCATCATGACGGGCCTGGATGCCCGAGGTCGACCAGGCCGGGAACGCGGCGCGGGCGGCTTCGATGGCGGCATTGACTTGCGCTGCGTCAGCCTTGGCGTATTCACCGATGACATCGGACAAGTCAGACGGGTTGATGTTGGTGCAATAGTCGGCACCAGCCACCCACTGACCGTTGATGTAGTTATCGAAACGCTTTGAATCTGCCACGGAGCTACTCCTTCTACAAAAGCTGTCTAGGAACACAGAGCGTCCCTGGTGGCGTTCCCATGCAGAGCGTGGGAACGATCAAGCTTTACGCAAAAAGCCGCTGATTGCTCAGCGGCCTTGTCGGGTCTGTTACTGCTTGCCTTGCTTGTCGATCAGCGCGGCCAGGGCTTCGTATTCTTCTGGCAGCAGGTCGGTCAGCGGCGTGCGCACCGGACCTGCGTCATAGCCCACGATCTTCGCGCCGGCCTTGACGATGCTCACCGCGTAACCGGCCTTGCGGTTACGGATGTCCAGGTACGGCAGGAAGAAGTCGTCGATGATCTTGCCGACGGTCTCATGATCGTCACGGGAAATAGCGTGGTAGAAATCCATCGCGGTCTTCGGAATGAAGTTGAACACCGCCGAGGAGTAGACCGGCACGCCCAGGGCCTTGTAGGCCGCGGCATAGACTTCTGCGGTCGGCAGGCCGCCCAGGTAGCTGAAACGATCGCCGAGACGACGGCGGATCGACACCATCAGTTCGATATCGCCCAGGCCATCCTTATAGCCGATCAGGTTCGGGCAGCGCTCGGCCAGTTGCTCCAGGTGCGTGGCATTCAGGCGGCAGACGTTGCGGTTGTACACCACCACGCCGATCTTCACCGATTTGCACACTGCTTCAACGTGGGCGGCAACGCCGTCCTGGCTGGCTTCGGTCAGGTAATGCGGCAGCAGCAACAGGCCCTTGGCGCCCAGGCGCTCGGCTTCTTGAGCGTATTCGATGGCCTGGCGAGTGGCACCGCCAACACCGGCGAGGATTGGCACGCTGGTGGCGCAGGTATCGACGGCGGTCTTGATGACTTGGGAATACTCGCTGGCGGCCAGGGAGAAGAATTCACCGGTGCCGCCCGCTGCGAACAATGCAGAGGCGCCATACGGGGCCAACCACTCGAGGCGCTTGATGTAGCTGTCGCGATTGAAATCGCCTTGAGCAGTGAAATCGGTGACCGGGAACGACAGCAGGCCAGACGAGAGGATGGACTTCAGTTCTTGTGGATTCATTATTCGAACACCCTGGACGCAATGTTGTGTTGTAGGAAAACGGTTCAGCTTCATGTGAAGTTGTAGGTCATCGTACAACTTAAAATGTGAACGTCAACTGCATTTCGTCTTTTGTCGAATGCCAGGTCCGGGGGTATTTGTGGCCAAGCCTTGTAACTCGCGGCTTTTGAGCAGATTGGAAGACCGCTCAAACTTGCCCTCGCCAAGGAGCAAGGCCGCTCATCGTCACTGTCAACGCTGCCAACAGGCGCCCCGGCGGCAAAGGGCTCGCTCCCCCACCGGGCTGCGTCCTAGTAGCTGTGTAGGTGCTATGTAAGAGCTATGCAGGAGCCGTGTAGGAGCTGTCGAGTGCAACGAGGCTGCGATCTTTCCCCAGACACTTGAGTCCCAAGTGAAAGATCAAGATCAAGATCAAGATCAAAATCAAAAGATCGCAGCCTTCGGCAGCTCCTACAGAGCGCCTACGATGCAGCCAAGCGCAAGCAAGCAGCAGTGACGAGCGGCTAGCCCTGCGCCTGCGCCTCTTCATGCGCCTGGCGCAGCCGTTCGCGGCTGTTGGTCAGGTGCAAACGCATGGCCGCACGGGCCGCCTCGGAGTCCTGGCGGGCGATGGCGTCGTAGATTTCCTCGTGCTCACGGCTCAGGCGGTTCATGTAGCGCTGCTGGTCATCGTGGGCCAGGCGCGCCGAGTTCACCCGGGTACGCGGAATGATGCTGGTGCCCAGGTGAGTCATGATGTCGGTGAAGTAGCGGTTGCCGGTGGACAGGGCGATTTCCAGGTGGAAAGCGAAGTCCGAGGCCACCGCATCGCTGGCGTGGGCGGCGCTTTCGTTCAAGGCGTCGAGGGCGGCGCGCATCGCGGCCAGTTGCTCGTCGCTGCGGCGCTGCGCCGCAAGCCCCGCGGACTCCACTTCCAGGCTGATGCGCAACTCCAGGATCGCCAGCACGTCACGCAAGGTGACCACGGTGGCCGGGTCGATGCGAAAACCGCTTGGGCTGGGTGTGTCCAGCACGAAAGTACCAATGCCATGGCGGGTTTCCACCTGGCCGGCCGCCTGCAAGCGGGAAATCGCCTCGCGCACCACCGTGCGACTGACGCCATGGGCTTCCATGATCGCCGACTCGGTGGGCAATTTATCGCCACGCTTGAGCAGGCCGTCGCGAATCTGCTCGGTCAACACCGTCACCAGCTCCTGCGCCAGGCTGCGGCGCTTGCGGGGAAGGCGTGGTACGTCGATCGGTCTTTCCATGGGGCTGTGTCTCGTTAAACGGCTGAATGGCATCATCATAGCGCAACGTGGTTGTACGATCACCGTGGGTGAAGTGGCGAGTCTGGCGCTGAAACCGATTCGCAGTCATCGCGAGCGGGCTCACTCCCGCACTAGAGCGGTTGCGTGCACAAGCATCAGGTTCACCAAAAAACCTTGTGGGAGCGAGCTTGCTCGCGATGGCGGAGGGTCAGCCACATCAATATCAACTGATACATCGCTATCGCGAGCAAGCTCGCTCCCACAGGTTTTCGGTGTTTATGCTGCCACGGTGCGCTCCACGAGTTGGCCATTTTCGATACGCACATGTCGTGGATGGAAACGTTTCAAACTGCTTCGGTGACCAACGCTGACGATGCTCAGGCCTGGCAACTGGTCAATCAGCGCCTGGTACAGCGTCGCCTCGTCTTCTTCATCCATCGCCGACGTGGCCTCATCCATGTACAACCATTGCGGTGCATAAAGCAATGCGCGGGCGAAAGCCAGGCGTTGCTGCTCGCCGGGCGAGAGCATGCGCTGCCAGTGGTTGGCCTCGTCCAGTCGCGACACCAGATGCGGCAGGCGGCAGGTTTCCAGCACTTGGGCGTAACGCTCGTGCGGGTACGTGTCGCCCGGCTGTGGATAACTCAGCACCTCGCGCAACGTGCCAATGGGCAGGTAGGGTTTTTGCGGCAGGAATAAATAACGCGCCGCGGGTAAGCGGATCGCGCCGTGTCCTTCGGGCCACAGGTGCCCCATCGCCCGGAACAGCGTGGATTTACCGCTGCCCGAACGTCCACTGAGCATCACCCGCTCCCCCGGCTCGACGGTCATATTGGTCTTGCTGAGCAGATGGCGGCCATCGGCCAGGTCCAACCCCAGTTCTTGCACTTGCAATGCACTGCCCTGGTTTTGCACGTCAATGGCCGGCACGCGGTCTTCGTTGTCGCTCATGGCCTGGCGAAAGCTCAGCAGACGATCGCAGGTGGCGCGCCACGCCGCGAGTTCAGCGTAAGCGTCGATGAACCAACTGAAATTTTCCTGCACATTGCCGAACGCAGAGCCGATCTGCATGAGCTCGCCCAATTGGATTTTGCCAGCGAAATAGCGCGGCGCAGCGACGATGAACGGAAAGATGATCGCGATCTGCCCATAACCCGAGGTGAAAAACGTCAGGCGTTTGGACACCTGCATGATGTTCCAGAAGTTGTGCCACACCAGGCCGAAACGCTCGCTCAGGCGACGGTTTTCGTTGGGCTCGCCATTGTAGAGAGCGATACTCTCAGCGTTTTCCCGCACCCGCACCATCGAGAAACGCAGGTCGGCTTCGAAGCGCTGCTGGTTGTTGTTGAGACCGATCAGGCGGCGACCGATCAGGTGAGTCAGCCAACTGCCCACCGCCGCGTACACCAGAACGCACCAGAACATATAACCCGGGATGGTGTAACCGAACACGTCAATGCTGCCAGAGATGCCCCATAAAATAATCGAGAACGACACCAGGCTGACTACGGTGCGTAGCAGGCCCAGGCCCAACTCCAGCGTTTTTGAGGTGAAACTGTTGAGGTCTTCGGAAATCCGCTGGTCCGGGTTATCGGTATAACCGCCCTGCTCCAGTCGGTAATAGTTCTTGTCCCTGAGCCAACGGGCGAAATGCTGCTCGGTGAGCCAAGCCCGCCAACGGATGGTGAGCATCTGCGTGAGGTACAAGCGATAGACAGCGCCGAGGATCGCCACTGCTGCGATGCCGCAGAAATACAGGATCAACTGCCAGAATGCCGCGCTATCCTTCTCTTGCAAGGCGTTGTAGAAATCCTTGTACCAATTGTTGAACCATACCGAAATCGCCACGCTGAACAGCGACAGCGCAATCACGGCGATCAACAACGTCCAGGCCTTGCCCTTCTCCTCACTGCGCCAGTACGGCGTGGTCATTTGCCAGACACGGCGGAAAAACTGCCCGCGCACCGCGTCATTGACCGCGGAATATTCAGCGTTCTGATTCATGGTTAAGGCTCAATAGGGAAAAAACTCGGGCCGATCATAAAACAACGGCCCGACGTGCCGCGAGGGTGGACAGCATTCGTTCAGCGCAGGTTCAGCGACGCACGGGACGCTTTTGCAATTTGCGCTGCAAAGTCCGCCGGTGCATGCCCAAAGCGCGAGCCGTGGCCGAAATATTGCCTTCGTGCTCGGTCAGCACCCGCTGGATGTGCTCCCATTGCAGGCGATCCACCGACATGGGGTTTTCCGGCACCAGGGTGTCGAGGTCGGCGTGCTCGGACAACAGCGCCGCCAGCACATCATCGGCGTCCGCCGGTTTGCACAGGTAGTTGCAGGCGCCGCGCTTGATGGCCTCGACCGCGGTGGCGATGCTCGAGTAGCCGGTGAGGATCACCACACGCATCTCCGGGTCCAGCTCCAGCAGCTTGGGCAACAGCACCAGGCCGGAATCGCCGTCCATTTTCAGGTCCAGGGCGGCGTAGTCCGGCAGGTCGGCCTGGGCGATGGTCAGGCCTTCCTCGGCAGAACCTGCGGTGCTGACGCGAAAACCGCGACGGGACATGGCCCGGGCCATGACGCGGGTAAACGTGGCGTCGTCATCTACCAGCAACAGGTGCGGCAGCTCTTCGCCGTCGACTTGGATCTCGTCACTCATGTTCGTCTCCTCGGTCGGCATGGGGCAGGCGCAGCTCGGTGAGCGTGCCGCCTTCCTCATGGGGGTAGAGTTTCACCGAGCCGCCGGCGCGTGTCACGCTGGCTTTGCTCAAAAACAGGCCCAGGCCGAAACCTTTGCCCTTGGTGGTATAGAACGGCTTGCCGATTTGCTCGGCAATCGCCAGCGGCACACCGGCGCCGTGGTCGCGAATACTGATGGTCAGCTCATAGGCGTTCCAGTCCAACGCCACTTCCAGCCCTTCGGGGCAAGCGTCGGCGGCATTGTTGAGCAGGTTCAGCAGCGCCTGGGTCAGGTCTGGCGGCGGGGCCATGCGCGGCACCACACCCTTGCCCAGGCACTGGAAGCGATAACTGGCTTCCGGGCGCATCAGGTGCCAGCGGTTCAAGGCATCGTCGAGCCAGAAGGTGACCGCTTGCATGTCGATGTCCAACCGCCGATTGGCCTCGGCGGCGCGCACCAGGTATTGCAAGGTTTCCTTGCACAGCTTGACCTGGTCCTGCAGCACACTGAGATCGTCCTGCAGCGCCGGGTCGTGGTGATCCTGGCGCATCTCCTTGAGCAGCACGCTCATGGTCGCCAGCGGTGTACCCAATTCATGGGCTGCGCCAGCGGCCTGGGTCGCCACGGCCAGCAATTGCTCGTCGCGCAGGCCCTCTTCACGGCGGATGGCCCGCAGTTCTTCCTGGCGGCGCAGCTCCTCGGCCATGCGCGCGGCAAAAAACGTGATGACCGCCGCGGCCAGGGCGAAACTCAGCCACATGCCGTAGATCTGCAGGTTTTCCCGGGCGATGGGAAAGGTTTCCAATGGGTAGAACCGTGCCAGCAGCAAGGTGTACAGCGCCAGGGCGATGCCTGAAAGGATCAGCGAATAGCGCCACGGCAACGTCACCGCTGCGATGGTCAAAGGCACCAGGTAATAGGAAACGAAGGGGTTGGTGGAGCCGCCGGAGAAATACAGCAGCGCGCTGTGGATAAACAGGTCGCCGGCCAGCTGTACGGCGTATTCCAGCTCGGTCACCGGCCACGAGGTGCGCAGGCGAATCGCCGTCAGTGCGCAGAGCACGCTGGAGCAAGCCAGGGTGATCGCCAGTTGCAGCCAGGGCAGCGGCAGCAGGTCGAACCAATAGGCGAGCCCCACCGAGCCGGCCTGGGCCGCCAGGACCAGGATACGGATGAATGTCAGGCGCCAGAGGTTCTGGCGAGAGGCGGATGTCATTTGCAAAGGGGTGAGCATGAGCTCTCCTGATGAGCGCTCCAGGCGAATCGCACGGAGTATAACCAAGGCGCGGCTTGCACAGGCAGCTATGCGGCAAAGCGCCACAGCCTCGAAATGACACACCCCCTGTCCATTGGACTCATGCACATCTGTATAGAAGTTGTAACTGTGCGAACCCGCCCATAAAAGCTAGAGTCTTAACGTTCACGCAGGCCCGGACCTCACCCCTGCGCATCATTCCAAGGAGCTTTCATGCACACGTTCAGTCGCCCCGCCGCCCTGCTCGCCCTCAGCCTCGGCACCGTCGCCAGCCTGCCGGCCCTGGCCGCCGACGAGCTTCACTACAACCAGATATCCCTGCGCGCCGAAGCCAGCCAGGAAGTGGCCCGCGACCTGATGATCGTCACCCTCTACACCGAAGAACAGAACACGGACCCGGCCAAACTCGCCGCCGCCGTCAGCACCACGCTGAACAAAGCCATCGGCCAAGCCAAAGAGGTCAAGGACATCAACCTGCGCCAAGGCAGCCGCAACAGCTACCCGATCTACGACAACAAAGGCCAGAAAATCACCGGCTGGCGTGAGCGCGCCGAACTGCGCCTGGAAAGCGCCGACTTCGCCGCCCTGTCCAAACTCACCGGCGAACTGCTGGGCGACCTGAAAATGGGTGGCATGGACTTCGCCATCGCCACCGCTACCCGCCAAAGCAGCGAAGACGCCCTGCTCAAGGACGCCGTCAACGCCTTCAAGGCCCGCGCCCAACTGGCCACCGAAGCCTTGGGCGGCAAGGGTTACAAGATCGTCAACCTGAACTTCAATACCAACGGTTATCCACAACCGTACATGCGCCCGCAGATGATGATGAAAGGGGCTTCGATGGATGCGGAGTCGGTCACGCCTGAAGTGGAAGCGGGTACCAGCAAGGTGACGATGACGGCGGATGGGGTGGTTGAGGTGTTGATGCAGTAATCGATGCGCTGACTGTGCAGCCCAATGAAGCCCTTGTGGCGAGGGGATTTATCCCCGTTGGGCTGCACAGCAGACCCAAACCTGACACCTCGGTGTGTCAGGCAGATGGAGCCCCTGTGCCAACCAAACGTTGCCCCCGCCAACTGAGATCGCTCCACTTCAAAAACTCCAGGCCGATAACGGTATCCTGCTTATCAAAATAAACATGAACCCCTAAGTCATCGTATGCGTCAGTTGGAGCGGTGGAATCTGCAGTTTTAAAAAACGCCTCAAACCGGTTCCCCAATATCGCTCTCGATTTGAGAATGTCTACTTGGTCGCTATCTTCAACAGAGGTACCGCTGCTTGAGCGAGGCGAGCCAGTAAAGAAACATCTTTCATATCTCGCTTGCCATCCTCATTCAAGTCAATTTTTATACGCACGTCGTTATAGACTCCATTCTTTAAAGACGAGGAAACAAAGGTAACGAAATAACACTTTTGATCGGAGTAAAATTCAAACCTGACTTCGGGACAATCGTCACCGTCAAGGTTTCTGAGCGTTATGCGAACTTCTTCGGCAACCATCGCGACACCTCATCCATTGGGTTGCATCGCGCAGCGTAGACCGTGACACTTACTTCAGCATGGCCACGGCGGCTTGAGCGAGCTTGAGGACCAATTTTCTGTCACGCGAATCGAAGTCGCCGTCTCCATCGACGTCACCTTTGACCTCGACCTTGTCGTACCTTCCATCGTTCTTCGAGGACGTAAGATACCTCGCAAACTCGAGTTTCTTTCTGGAATAAAACTCGATCACCATTTCTTTTTTACCGTCGCCCTCAAAGTCTTCAAACGACATGCGAATTTCTTTAGCGGCCATGGTTACGCCCCTTTCGTTGAAAAAATGATTGGGGCATCGCTACTGACGGAACGCGCGCCTGAGTTCACCGTATGATCAAGCGCGCTATCCGTCTACTGTCAGAACTTACAGGTGAATGGCCGTACAGCAATGGTTAACCCTGTACCTCGGCAGAACTGACCGTCGCCTCTAACTGATCCAACGCCTTGTCCACCAGCAACTGGCACAACTCCACCAATTGATGAATCCCCAACGCCACGCTGCGCCGCGTGCCTTCTACTTCGAAAGCCAGGTCCTCGGCCATGGCTTTTATCGAAGCCAGGGTTTCGGAGGTGCTGGTCAGTAGTGTGTCGGCGTCAGCTTTGGCGGTGACGGAAAACAGGCTGTCGATGCGCGGGTCGGTGCTTGATTCTGGAGGTTTTGGGTTGAGGTAATGATTGAGAGCACGCTCGGCGGCGGCGCGGTCTTTGAGTAGGTCTTCGATGGAGTCGAAGCCGGAAAGGGGGTTGGTTTTGTTGAAGGGTGGGTCGGGGACTGACTTATCCATATTCAATTCTCCTGCTTAAAGTTGGAGCCATCCCTGTGTCGTTTCCACGCGACAATAGGTGGCAGCGGTACGTGGGGTGGAAATACCGGTTAGCAGGACCCGGCCAGACGAAGTCTGCCCACGCACAGCCGCCAAGACGCAGTTTGCAGACGAAACCAGACGTCGGCAACACGATGTTCAGCCATGCCACTGCTAAAGGTTCAGGTTTCCACACCCGGTCGCTGATTAGGCAGCGACGTTCAAAGGTTAGAGAGCCCACTTCCGAGCGGCAACCCTAAAAAGCTGTGGGATGTTTCGTTTCAGGACTGGTGATCCCTCCTACACAAATGAATGACCCATCACACTTCCTGGCGCTGCAAACCCCGTGGCGAGGGAGCTTGCTCCCGCTGGGCTGCGCAGCGGCCCCTTTTCAGAGATGTGTGTATATCCGTTTTTTTGGTGACGGCGACTAATGGTTCCGCCCTGACGGCGGCTCACTTTTGAGAAGCGCAAAAGTAAGCAAAACGCTCATGGCCCCACCACTCGGTGCCTCGCTTAGGCTCGGCATGCCTGAACGAAGGCATTGCTCCGTGGGCCGCCGCGAAGGGCCATCCATGGCCCAGCGCGGTTAACCCGGCATCCATGCCGGGTTGCCCACTGCGCAATACCTTCGTTCAGCCAGCGTGGTTAACGGGGCACCCCAGATCAACGTCCGCCACGAGGCGGCCTAGTAGCCGACCTGACTCTTGGTGAGACCGCGTTTCTCCTGTGGGAGCAAAGCTTGCTCGCGATGGCGGTGGTTCAGTCACATGGATGTTGAGCTTACTGGCCTCATCGCGAGCAAGCTCGCTCCCACAATTTGGGTTGGGGACAGCCGAAGAAACAGGCCGGCTGTAAGGCCGCCTCGCGAGCAAGCTTTGCTCCCACAGATCCTGCTCAAACAGATCTGATGGGTGTACGACCGGGAGAACCAGGTCGGCTACTAGGCCGCCTCGCGATGGACGTTGATCTGAGGCTCCCCGTTAACCATGCCTGCGCTCGGGCACACCGAGCCTAGGCGAAGTGCCGAGTAGTGGGGGCAGGTAGCGTTTTGGTTACTTTTCCGCTTCTCGCCCTAAAATAATATTTGACATCATAAAAAACAGTGAGCAACACTTGTCCACATTTTATGGAATGTGGACAAACAGAGATTTAACCGACGTGAAAAGTCAAGATATTTTGCTCATGTACAAAATGACCAGCCTTCACGCGCAGGAGGAAGTGTCTCCGACAGGCAGCCAAACAGTGGCATGGGGCGGCTTATCCCAGATTGACTTACTGCCGGATGACTACAGCCCTGAGCCAACATTCATCACCGCCCCGCCGCCTGAAAAACCCTGGGACAACTTAGAGCTCGCCATAAAACGCATCATCGACGCAGACTCGTTCCAGTGGGAAGGCTGGGACGCCGACGATAATCTTTCCCAGAAAAGGACCGCCGCCAAATGGGAAGACCGCTACACCCTCAGAGCCCTGGCTGAATCCTTGGGCTTGAGCAAAAGCGAGATATCGAACTCGATCGCCCGGTGCCGGGAGGCTGGACTGGTAACAAACGACTATGAAACCTCCTTGCCCAAAGTGAATCGCCTGGCGCTTTTAAAGATTACCGAGCACGCGCTGAAGTACTTTTTCCCTGTCAAGCCTGGCGCCCTGGCGCGCGGAATTCCAACAGGCTTTGCATCACCGGTGCTGTCCAAACACCTTAAAAGCGTCGGCGGGAATATCCATGTCTGGCCCGACCCACACGGCACAGAACGCGGCCAAACCATCGAACCGATTTATAAGACAGTGCCGGAAGCCGTGAAGAACGACCGAACCCTCTATCACTACTTGGCCTTGGTGGACTCAATACGGTTGGGCGGACCTCGCGAAACCAGCGTCGCCATTCAACTGCTTAAAAAAGGGATGGGCCTTTGAGCATTGCCTCCGATCACAACTACGAGATGTTGAGTGCCGTCGCACTGGGATTGGGTGACGAGCTTTTAAAAGAGGTCGCCTTCGTTGGCGGCTCGACCACCTGGCTTCTGTGTACTGACGACATTGTGCTGGACGATATTCGCAGCACTGACGACGTGGACCTGGTGATTGAGCTAGGAGGCATCGCTGACTGGCAAAGACTGACAGAGCGCTTGGCCAATAAGGGTTTCAAGATTACCGCCGAGTACAGCGACGTAACGTGCCGGTTCAAGTTCAACGATGTGATCGTCGACGTGATGCCCTCCGTGAAGGAGGTGCTCGGTTATGAAAACCGCTGGTTTGTGGACGGCCTGGCGAACGCAGACACCTTCACGCTGCCCAGCGGGATTGCGATCAAAATTTTCAAACCCGCCTACTTTATCGCGACCAAGCTCGAAGCATTCAAAGGCCGCGGCAACGGCGATGCCTACCACAAAGATGTCGAGGATATCGTTCTCGTCATAGACGGCCGAGAGAGTTTGCTGGAGGAGGTTCGCCAGGCAGATCAGGCACTACGAACGTATGTTGCGACCGGCATCACCGAGCTGCTGGCACTCAATTCACTGGATTATGTAATACAAAGCTTCCATTCCGTCAGCGCAAACCCAGGCCGAGGCAAACTGATTTATCAGCGCCTGAAACAGTTGGGCGACATCCAATGATTCACTCAGCCAGGTCGATTAAAGGTCGGGCAAGAGATGAAAACCGAGACGGTGTAGGAGCAAGGTTCGACGGAGCACGAGGACTGCTTGTCGTCGTAGACGGCACGTCAAGACCAGGCAGTGGCCTGCTCGCACAGGCGCTGGTCGATCAAATACTCACACTGTATTTCGAGAAAGTCGCACAGGGTTGTTCGGATAACAGCCATGAAGAAGCGGCGGCGTTACTCAAGGAGGTATTGAATGACGTACACGAGCAACTCTTTTCAACAGCCTTCACAGGGTCAGCGAGCTATCTGGTCGGTGTAGCCGCTGCAGGACTTCTCACCATCGCTTACGAAGGCGACTGCTGCGCCGGCATTGTTTCTTCAAACCGCCCGATCACCTGGTTCACAGCACCTCACTGTCTTGCCAACTGGAAGCGCGATCGTGACCACCGACAACTGGCAGCAGATCCAGGCCGGCATCGGATAAGCCGGTGTTTCAAAGCACGGAATAGACCAGATCCCGAGATTGTCACAAGGACGACCATTGGAGGTGAAAAACTGGCTTTTGCAACCGATGGCTTTTGGGCTGACTTGAGCGATGTGACACAGGCCCAGTTGCTTGGATCTGAGCTGTTAAGCCCCCTCCTTATCGATGACGACGTCTCCTGGATAGTCGTTCAAATCCCCGCTTAACAATCAACTCATTTGGGCCGCCTTCGCGAGCAAGCCCGCACACACTTGGATCGGGGGTACAGCCGGGAGAGCCAGGTCGGCTATAAGGCCGCCTCGCGAGCAAGCTTTGCTCCCACAGACCTGACGGGTGTACGACCGGGAGCGCCAGGTCGGCTGTAAAGCCGCCTCGTCCAAGAGGCTATACCCAAACCCAACGGTCCCCCTCACTTTTCGATATTTCCAACACCCCTGCCCACAACGCTACTCTCCTGAAAAACCTCACCACCCCCAAGGGATTTCATGGACAGAACCACCTTCAAGCCCCTCCTGCTGACCCTGGCCCTGATCAGCAGCGCCCCAATGGCCCAGGCCGCCACCACCCTGGTCTACTGCTCCGAAGCCAGCCCCGCCGGGTTCGATCCCAGCCAATACACCAGCGGCACCGACTTCGACGCCTCAGCCGAAACCGTCTTCAACCGCCTCACCCAATTCAAGCGCGGCGGCACCGAGGTCGAACCCGGATTGGCGACGAGCTGGGAGGTGTCCCCCGATGGCCTGGCCTACACCTTCCACCTGCGCGACGGGGTGAAATTCCACACCACCGACTACTTCACCCCCACCCGCGAGTTCAACGCCGACGACGTGCTGTTCACCTTCCAGCGCCTGCTCGACCCACAACACCCGTTTCGCCAGGCCTACCCCACCGAGTCGCCGTACTTCACCGACATGGGCCTGAACACTACGATCAAGAGCGTTGAAAAAGTCGACGAACACACCGTGCGCTTCAACCTGAACAACGTCGACGCCGCCTTCGTACAGAACCTGGCGATGAGTTTTGCCTCCGTGCAATCAGCCGAATATGCCGCGCAGTTGCTCAAACAAGGCAAGGCCGGCGACCTCAACCAGAAACCCGTTGGCACCGGGCCGTTCATGTTCAAGCGCTACCTGAAGGACTCGCAGATCCGCTACGCCGCCAACACTGCGTACTGGAAACCCGAGGACGTGAAGCTCGACAACCTGATCTTTTCCATCACCCCCGACGCCGCCGTGCGCCTGCAAAAGCTCAAGCGTGGCGAATGCCAGGTCAGTGGTTATCCGCGTCCGGCCGACATCGAGGTAATCGAGCAAGACCCCAACCTGCAAGTGCTCAAGCAGCCCGGTTTCAACCTGGGCTTTTTGGCCTACAACGTCACGCATCCGCCTTTGGATCAGCTCAAGGTCCGCCAGGCGCTGGACATGGCCATCGATAAGCCGGCAATCATCAAGGCCGTGTACCAGAGCGCCGGGCAGCTGGCGCAAAACGCGTTGCCGCCGGCCCAGTGGTCGTTCGACCCGACCATCCAGGACGCGCCTCATGACGTGACCAAGGCCAAGGCGCTACTCAAGGAAGCCGGGGTTGCGCCGGGTACCACCATCGATTTATGGGCGATGACGGTGCAGCGCGCCTCCAACCCCAATGCGCGAATGTCTGCGCAGATGATCCAGCAGGATTGGGCCAAGATTGGGATCAAGGCCAACATCGTCAGTTATGAATGGGGCGAGTACATCAAGCGTGCAAAAAATGGCGAACATGATGCAATGATTTACGGCTGGACCGGCGACAACGGCGACCCCGACAACTGGCTGGGGGTGCTGTACAGCTGTGCGGCGGTCAAGGGCAGCAACTACGCCAAGTGGTGCGACCCGGCGTATGACCGCTTGATCCAGCAGGCCAAAGTCTCGACAGACCGCCAGAAACGGATCGATTTGTATCAACAAGCGCAGAAAATCCTCAAGCAACAGGTGCCGATCACCCCGATCGCCAATTCCACGGTATTCCAGCCGATAAACAGGCAGGTGGTGGATTTCAAACTCAGCCCCTTCGGCCTTACACCCTTCTACGGCGTGGGTTTGAAGAAGTAATACCCGCCCCTTCCCGGTGCGCCAGCGCCACGCGGCGCACCGGGAAAGAGCGCAATCAGCCCCAAAAAAACACGCGCAAACGATCAAATGCGTCAGAAGTTACACAGATGCGACATTAAGGTACGTCCGTGCCACTGTTTCAGGCTTGTAACGGCTCTGGATCTTGCATTGGGTATGGGGCCTGCATAAGTATCCGCAGGACGACTCACGAGGTCGCCCTCAAATCCAAAAATGACAACAAATCATGAGGCCAACATGCTTAAACAAGCGGTCATTCCGTTTTTAGTCGGCGCAAGCTTACTAGCCAGCGCTCCTTTCGCTTCCGCCGCGACTAACCTGGTGTTCTGCTCCGAAGGGAGCCCGGCCGGTTTTGACCCTGGTCAGTACACCACCGGAACCGACTTCGACGCCTCTGCAGAGACCATGTTCAACCGCCTGACCCAGTTCGAACGTGGCGGCACCGCCGTGATTCCTGGCCTGGCGACCAAGTGGGATATTTCCGACGACGGCCTGACCTATACCTTCCACCTGCGTGAAGGCGTCAAGTTCCACACCACCCCGTATTTCAAGCCGACCCGCGAGTTCAACGCCGACGACGTGCTGTTCACCTTCAATCGCATGATCAACAAGGACGACCCGTTCCGTAAGGCCTACCCGACCGAGTTCCCGTACTTCACCGACATGGGGATGGACACCAACATCACCAAGATCGATAAAGTCGACGACCACACCGTCAAGTTCACCCTCAAGGATGTCGACGCCGCGTTCATCCAGAACATGGCCATGAGCTTCGCCTCGATCCAGTCCGCCGAATACGCCGCCCAACTGCTCAAGGAAGGCAAGGCCTCCGACATCAACCAGAAGCCGATCGGCACCGGCCCGTTCGTGTTCAAGAGCTACCAGAAAGACTCCAACATCCGCTACACCGGGAACAAGAACTACTGGAAGCCTGAAGACGTGAAGATCGACAATCTGATCTTCGCCATCACCACCGACCCGTCGGTGCGCATGCAAAAGCTCAAGAAAAACGAATGCCAGATCACCCTCTTCCCACGCCCGGCCGACCTCAAGTCCCTGAAGGAAGATAAAGCGCTGAAGATGCCTGACCAGGCGGGTTTCAACCTGGGCTACATCGCTTACAACGTGATGGACAAGATCAAGGGCAGCAATGAGCCAAACATTCTGGCCGACCTGAAAGTTCGCCAGGCGCTGGACATGTCGGTCAACAAGCCGCAGATCATCGATTCGGTCTACCAGGGCGCTGGCCAACTGGCGGTCAACGCCATGCCGCCGACCCAATGGTCCTACGACACCACCATCAAGGACGCCAAGTACGACCCTGAGAAAGCCAAGGAGCTGCTCAAGGAAGCCGGCGTCAAGGAAGGCACCAACATCACCCTGTGGGCGATGCCGGTCCAGCGTCCGTACAACCCGAACGCCAAGCTGATGGCCGAGATGCTGCAGTCCGACTGGAAGAAAATCGGCCTGAACGTCAACATCGTCAGCTACGAATGGGGCGAGTACATCAAGCGTTCCAAAGGCGGCGAGAACCAGGCGATGATCATCGGCTGGAGCGGTGACAACGGTGACCCGGACAACTGGCTCAACGTGCTGTTCGGCTGCGACTCGCTGGCCGGCAACAACTTCTCCAAATGGTGCGACAAGAAATTCGACGGTCTGGTCAAGGAAGCCAAGCGCACCACCGACCAAGCCAAGCGCACCGAACTGTACAAACAGGCACAACACGTCCTCAAGGATGCCGTGCCAATGACACCTATCGCTCACTCGACGGTGTATCAACCCATGCGCGCCAACGTGCAGGATTTCAAGATCAGCCCATTTGGCTTGAACTCCTTCTACGGCGTCAGCGTCAGCAAATAAAGACAGGCAACGGCGGCGTCCTCAACGTCGCCGTTGCTGTATCTGCCGAGACCAAGACTCAGGAAATCGCCTACATCCAAAAGCACTGCGTACCACAGCAGTTGGTTTAGGACGTATCGCCTTTTCCCACAAGTCTTTCAGGCATTACGCATTTACCGCCTGGCCCACGACTCCTACCGTCGAGGCCTGGACGGCTTGCCAACCCTGCGGCATCGCTACGCAATGGAATGAGCTCAGTGCTCCGGACCTGTCCCCGGAAGGACACCGGTTCACTGTTAAACACCCCGAACGAGAGAGGGAGCGTCATGCGCCATACCTTGGTTTTATCCGCATTGCTGGGCACCGGCCTGCTGGCCGCCACATCCGCAGCCCAGGCCGCTGGCGGCAGCCTGGTGTTCTGTTCCGAAGGCAGCCCCGCCGGCTTCGACACCGCGCAATACACCACGGCCACCGACAACGATGCCGCCGAGCCGCTGTACAACCGCCTGGCCGAGTTTGAAAAAGGCGCGACCAATGTCGTCCCAGGCCTGGCGACCCGTTGGGACATTTCCGAAGACGGCCTGACGTACACGTTTCACCTGCGCGAAGGCGTGAAGTTTCATACCACCGACTACTTCACACCGACCCGGGATTTCAACGCCGACGACGTGCTGTTCACCTTCAACCGCATGCTTGACCCGCAGCATCCGTTCCGCAAGGCCTACCCCACCGAGTTCCCGTACTTCAACGGCATGAGCCTGAACAAGAACATCGCCAAGGTGGAAGCGACCGGGCCGCTGACCGTGGTCATGACCCTCAACAGCGTGGACGCCGCGTTCATCCAGAACATCGCCATGAGTTTTGCCGCGATCCTGTCGGCCGAGTACGCCGAGCAGTTGCTCAAGAACGGCAAGCCGAGCGACATCAACCAGAAGCCGATCGGCACCGGGCCGTTCGAGTTCAAGAGCTACCAGAAAGACTCCAACATCCGCTACGTCGCCAACAAGCAGTACTGGGCGCCGGAACGGGTCAAGCTGAACAACCTGATCTTCTCCATCAACACCGACGCCTCGGTGCGGGTGCAGAAGCTCAAGGCCAACGAATGCCAGGTCACCCTGCATCCGCGTCCGGCCGATGTGCCGGCCTTGAAGAACGACCCCAAGCTGCAGTTGATCGAGAAGCCCGGCTTCAACCTGGGCTACATCGCCTATAACACTCGCCACAAGCCGTTCGACCAGGTCGAAGTGCGCCAGGCGCTGGACATGGCGGTGAACAAGCAAAGCATTCTCAATGCCGTGTACCAGGGCGCGGGGCAACTGGCGCAGAACGCCATGCCGCCAACCCAATGGTCCTACGACGACACCATCAAGGACGTTCCCTACAACCCGGAAAAAGCCAAGCAATTGCTCAAGGCCGCCGGGGTCAAGGAAGGCACCGAAATCACCCTCTGGGCCATGCCGGTACAACGCCCGTACAACCCCAACGCCAAGCTGATGGCCGAAATGCTTCAGGCTGACTGGGCCAAGATCGGTCTGAAGGTGAAGATCGTCAGCTATGAATGGGGCGAGTACATCAAGCGCACCAAGAACGGCGAGCACGACATCAGCCTGATCGGCTGGACCGGTGACAACGGGGACCCGGACAACTGGTTGGGCACGCTGTACAGCTGCGACGCCATTGGCGGCAACAACTACTCCATGTGGTGTGACCAGGACTACGACAAGCTGATCAAGCAGGCCAAGGTCGTTACCGACCGCGACCAGCGCACCGTGCTCTACAAACAGGCCCAGCAGTTGCTCAAGCAGCAAGTGCCGATCACCCCTGTCGCCCACTCGACGGTCAACCAGCCGCTGAGTGCCAAAGTCGAAGGGTTCAAAGTCAGCCCCTTCGGTCGCAACGTGTTCTCGGGCGTCAGCCTGAACCCATAACCGCCTAGCTGCACAGCGAGGGCTTCCCAGGAAGCCCTCACGCAGACGTCTTGCCTGAATTCGCCGATCAGGCGCCATGCAAACGTTTGCTAGCTGTGAATGAGTTGCAAAAACCAATAGCCGTATCACCAAAAAAGAACGGCATTAAAAGAAAGAAAAGGAGCTTTATCCATGAAACTGAGCAGCACCGCGTTACTGGCCTTGGCCATCAGCAGCGTCACGGCCACGGCCTACGCAGAATCGCAGAGCCAGGCGTTCAATCCGGTGACCGTCAAGACCACCAGCGCTCAATCCGAAGCCACCGGCTTCGTAGAAGGCCAGTCGGTCAGTGGCAGCACTCGCAACTGGTATTCCAACGAACTGAAACGCCGCGGCGGCGCCTTCAGCTACACGCGCGACGGTGTTGATCGCAGCGATTCGCGCCGGACCAACTGGGTCCAGGGCACCATCCTGAACTACACCTCCGGCTTCACCCAAGGCACCGTTGGCTTCAGCACCGAAGTCGCGGCCTATAACGCTATCGCGTTGCTCGGTGATCACGATGACATCATGGGCGGTTCCAACCGTACCCTGGCGCACTCCGATGGCGACGCCGTCGACCAGTGGAGCAAACTGGGCCTGGCGAACGTCAAGGCACGCGTTTCCAACACCACCCTGACCGCCGGTCGTCAAAACTTCAGCAGCCCGATGGTCGACGTGATCGGTAACCGCGCCCTGCCTTCGAGCTTCCAGGGCGTGAGCCTGCACAGCGAAGAGCTGGAAAACCTGGCATTCGACGTCGCGACCTTCGACCGTAACTCTCCCCGTACCGAGCAAAGCCTCGCCAAGTTCCGCTCCGAATACGGCAGCTCCTCGGCCGAAGCTGATCATGTGAACACCGCCGGTATCACTTACCAGCCGTTCGCCAGCCTCACCACCAGCCTGTGGGGCACCCAGGCCGAAGACCTGTGGAACCAATACTACTTCGGCGCCAGCCACGTATTGGGCGACAGCTCGGTACTGAGCCTGACCACCGGCCTGAACTACTACAGGACTGTGGACTCGGGCAAAAGCAAACTGGGTGATATCGACAACAATACCTACTCCCTGTCGTTCGGGCTGACTCACCAGGCCCACAGCCTGACGTTCTCGTACCAGGAAGTGGACGGTAACGAGTACTTCGACTACCTGCACGAAACCAACGGCATCTACCTGGCCAACTCCCTGCTGTCGGACTTCAACGGCCCGAACGAGAAATCCTTCCAGATCGCCTATGGCCTGAACATGGCTGAATACGGCGTGCCAGGCCTGAAGTTCAACATCTACCAGGCTCGCGGCTGGGGCATCGATGGTACGCATTACAACAGCACCGGCTATACCGATGTGAAAGCCATGGACGGTGAACATCACTACGAATACGGCATCGGTGCGTCTTACGCCGTACAAAGCGGCCCGCTGAAAGCCACCGCGGTACGCGCCACTTACACCACGCACCGCGCCAGCGAAAACCAGGCCGACGGCAGCGTCAACGAGTTCCGCCTGGTCACCACCATCCCGTTCAACATTCTCTAAACTGCCACCGGGCGGTCGACTCACAAGGTTGACCGTCCGGTCTTTTGCCAATTACCCGATTGCAGAGGATTGACGATGAACATGATTCCCCTACGCGCCGCCATCGCCGCCGCATTGCTGAGCGTTGCCGTTGGCGCCACGGCCAAACCCCTGGTGGTTTGCACAGAAGCCAGCCCGGAAGGCTTCGACATGGTCCAGTACACGACTGCAGTCACCGCCGACGCCGTGGCGGAAACCATTTTCAATCGCCTGGCCGATTTCAAGCCCGGCACCACCGAAGTGATTCCGGCCCTGGCCGAATCCTGGGACATCAGTGACGATGGCCTGACGTACACCTTCCACCTGCGCAAGGGCGTCAAGTTCCACACCACCGACTACTTCAAGCCGACCCGCGAAATGAACGCCGACGACGTGGTCTGGAGCTTCCAGCGCCAGCTGGACCCGAATCACCCGTGGCACAAACTGTCGAGCGTGGGCTTCCCCTACTTTGAAAGCATGGGCTTCAAGGAACTGCTCAAGAGCGTCGAGAAAGTCGACGAGCACACGGTCAAGTTCACCCTGACCCGCCGCGAAGCACCGTTCCTGGCCGACATCGCCATGGCCTTCTCCTCGATCTACCCGGCCGAATACGCCGATCAGTTGCTCAAGGCAGGCAAGGCCGGCGACCTCAACAGCAAGCCGATCGGCACCGGCCCGTTCATCTTCCAGCGCTACAGCAAGGACGCCCAGGTGCGCTTCAAGGCCAACCCGGACTACTTCCGTGGCAAGCCGCCAGCCGATGCGCTGATACTGGCGATCGCCACCGACAACAACGTGCGCATGCAGAAACTCAAGACCAACGAGTGCCAGATCGCGCTGTACCCCAAACCCGATGACATCCCCAGCATCAAGAAAGACCCGAACCTGAAGGTCGCCGAGCTGGATGCGATGACCGTCTCCTACACCGCCCTGAACACCAGCCACAAATACATGAGCGATGTGCGGGTGCGCAAAGCCATCGACCTGGCCTTCGACAAGGAAGCCTACGTCAACGCGCTGTTCGGCAAGGGCAACGCCACCGTGGCGGTCAACCCGTACCCGCCGACCCTGCTGGGCTTCAACCACGACTTGAAGAACCCGACCCGCGACCTGGACAAAGCCCGTCAGTTGCTCAAGGAAGCCGGCGTGCCGGAAGGCACCGTGTTCACCCTGTTCACGCGCAACGGCGGCGGCCCGACCAACCCCAACCCGATGCTCGGCGCGCAGATGATGCAGGCGGACCTGGCGAAAGTCGGAATCAAGGTCGACATCCGCGTGATGGAATGGGGCGAAATGCTCAAGCGCGCGAAAAACGGCGAGCACGACATGGTCTCCGCCGGATGGGCGGGCGACAACGGTGACCCGGATAACTTCCTGACGCCTATGCTCAGTTGCGAGGCCGCCAAGAACGGCGAAAACTACGCGCGCTGGTGCAACGAGAAATTCCAGGCGCTGATCGACGAGGCACGCGCCACAGTGAACCCCGAGGAACGCGCCAAGCTCTATGAACAGGCCCAGGTGATTTTCAACCAGGACCAGCCTTGGATCAGCATGGCCCACACTCGCATGTTCACGGCAATGCGCAACAACGTAGAGGGCTACGTGATTAGCCCGCTCACCACCAATAACTTCGCCACCACCCAGGTGAAGTAGATAAGAAAACGCCTGGCAACCCTTGACCCCAAGGGCTACCGGGCACGCCTAACCGGCTGATGAGGTACACCTGAAGATGTTTAGTTTTATTGCCCGCCGACTGGGATTATTGATCCCCACGTTCTTCGGCATCACCTTGCTGACCTTCGCGTTGATTCGCATGATCCCCGGCGACCCCGTGGAAGTGATGATGGGCGAACGTCGGGTCGATCCCGAAATGCATGCACAGGCAATGGAACGCCTTGGCCTCAACAAACCGCTGTATGCCCAGTACCTGGACTACATCGGCAAACTGGCCCACGGCGATCTCGGCGAATCGCTGCGTACCCGTGAAAGCGTATGGACCGAGTTCAGCTCGCTGTTCCCCGCGACCCTGGAGCTGTCCATGGCCGCGCTGTTGTTCGCCGGTATCCTGGGCCTGCTGGCCGGGGTGATCGCGGCACTCAAGCGAGGGTCCCTGTTCGACCATGGGGTGATGGGTATCTCCCTGGCGGGATACTCGATGCCGATCTTCTGGTGGGGCCTGATCCTGATCATGTTCTTCTCGGTGTCCCTCGGTTGGACCCCGGTATCGGGACGGATCGACCTGCTCTACGACATCGAGCCGAAAACCGGCTTCATGCTGATCGACACCCTGCTGGCCGATGAGCCGGGCGCGTTTCTCGATGCGCTGCACCACCTGATCCTGCCGGCCATCGTGCTGGGCACCATTCCGCTGGCGGTGATCGCCCGCATGACCCGCTCCTCGATGCTCGAAGTGCTGCGCGAAGACTACATCCGCACCGCCCGCGCCAAGGGCCTATCGCCTTCGCGCGTGGTGTTCGTGCATGGCCTGCGCAACGCGCTGATCCCGGTGCTGACCGTGGTCGGCCTGCAAGTCGGCACGCTGCTGGCCGGCGCGGTGCTGACCGAAACGATCTTCTCCTGGCCGGGCATCGGCAAGTGGCTGATCGAAGCCATTGGCGCCCGGGACTATCCCGTGGTGCAGAACGGCATCCTGTTAATCGCCTGCCTGGTGATTCTGGTCAACTTCGTCGTGGACGTCCTCTACGGCTTTGCCAACCCACGCATCCGTCACCAGCGCTGAGATCAAAACCATGAGTACTCCAACTACCGCGGTAGCAGTCGATCAAAGCCTGCTGTACCCGTCCCCGTACAAAGAATTCTGGCACGCGTTTTCCCGCAACAAGGGCGCCGTGGCCGGGCTGCTGTTCATGACCCTGATCGTGTTCTGCGCGATCTTCGCCCCGTGGGTCGCGCCTCACGACCCGAGCGAGCAATACCGCGACTTCCTGCTGACGCCACCGGTGTGGCTTGAGGGCGGGCAAATCCAGTTCCTGCTGGGCACCGACGAACTGGGCCGCGATTTGCTCTCGCGCCTGATCCAGGGTTCGCGCCTGTCGCTGCTGATCGGCTTGTCGTCGGTGGTGATGTCGCTGATCCCGGGCATCCTGCTGGGGCTGTTCGCCGGGTTCTTCCCACGCCTGCTCGGCCCGACCATCATGCGCCTGATGGACATCATGCTGGCCCTGCCTTCGCTGCTGCTGGCCGTGGCGATTGTCGCCATCCTCGGCCCTGGCCTGATCAATACCGTGATCGCCATCGCCATTGTCTCGCTGCCGTCCTACGTGCGCCTGACCCGCGCCGCCGTGATGGGCGAGCTGAACCGCGACTACGTGACCGCCGCCCGCCTGGCCGGTGCCGGCCTGCCACGCCTGATGTTCATCACCGTGCTGCCCAACTGCATGGCACCGCTGATCGTCCAGGCGACGCTGAGCTTTTCCTCGGCGATCCTCGACGCCGCCGCCCTGGGCTTCCTCGGCCTCGGCGTCCAGCCGCCCACCCCGGAGTGGGGCACCATGCTGGCCTCGGCCCGCGACTACATCGAACGCGCCTGGTGGGTCGTGAGCCTGCCTGGCTTGACCATTTTGCTCAGCGTGCTGGCAATCAACCTGATGGGCGACGGGCTGCGCGATGCGCTGGACCCGAAACTCAAGAATGCCGCCTGAGGAGATTCCCATGTCACTGCTAGAAATCAAGAATCTCAACGTTCGCTTCGGCGACGCCACCGCCGTACCGGTGGTCGACGGCCTGGACCTGTCCGTGGACAAAGGCGAAGTCCTGGCCATCGTCGGCGAATCGGGCTCGGGTAAATCCGTGACCATGATGGCGCTGATGGGGCTGATCGAGCACCCTGGCATCGTCACCGCCGATGCGCTGAACTTCGACGGCAAGAACATGCTCAAGCTGAGCAACCGCCAGCGCCGGCAGATCGTCGGCAAGGACCTGGCGATGGTTTTCCAGGACCCGATGACTGCACTCAACCCCAGCTACACCGTGGGTTTCCAGATCGAAGAAGTGCTGCGTCTGCACCTGAAAATGTCCGGCAAGGCCGCCCGCAAGCGCGCCATCGAACTGCTGGAAAAAGTCGAGATCCCGGGCGCCGCCAGCCGTATGAACGCCTACCCGCATCAACTGTCCGGCGGCATGAGCCAGCGCGTGGCGATTGCCATGGCGATTGCCGGCGAGCCGAAGCTGCTGATCGCCGACGAACCGACCACCGCCCTGGACGTGACCATCCAGGCGCAGATCATGGACCTGCTGCTGGCCCTGCAAAAAGAGCAAGACATGGGCCTGGTGCTGATCACCCACGACCTCGCCGTGGTGGCTGAAACCGCCCAGCGCGTGTGCGTGATGTACGCCGGCCAAGCGGTGGAAGTCGGCAAGGTGCCCGAACTGTTCGACATCCCCGCCCACCCGTACAGCGAAGCGCTGCTGGCGGCGATTCCGGAGCACAGCATGGGCGCCGAGCGCCTGGCGACCTTGCCCGGCATCGTCCCCGGTCGCTACGACCGTCCACAGGGTTGCCTGCTGTCGCCGCGCTGCCCGTACGTGCAGGACAACTGCCGTCAACAACGCCCGGCTCTCGATCCGAAATCCAACAGCCTCGCCCGCTGCTTCTACCCGTTGAACCAGGAGGTGGCGTGATGGCCGTCGTACTTACCGCCCGTGACCTGACCCGTCATTACGAAGTGTCCCGCGGCATGTTCAAGGGCCATGCGACCGTGCGCGCCCTCAACGGCGTGTCGTTCGAACTGGAAGCCGGCAAGACCCTGGCCGTGGTGGGCGAATCCGGTTGCGGCAAATCCACCCTCGCCCGGGCCCTGACGCTGATCGAAGAGCCGTCCACCGGCTCCCTGAAAATCGCCGGCCAGGAAGTGAGCGGCGCCAACAAGGCCGAACGCAAGCAGTTGCGCAAAGACGTGCAGATGGTGTTCCAGAGCCCCTATGCGTCCCTCAACCCACGGCAGAAAGTCGGTGATCAACTGGCCGAGCCGTTGCTGATCAACACCAGCCTGTCGGCCACCGAACGGCGGGAAAAAGTCCAGGCGATGATGAAGCAGGTGGGCTTGCGCCCCGAGCATTACCAGCGCTACCCGCACATGTTCTCCGGCGGCCAGCGCCAGCGTATCGCCCTGGCCCGCGCCATGATGCTGCAACCCAAGGTGCTGGTGGCGGACGAACCGACGTCGGCGCTGGACGTATCGATCCAGGCCCAGGTGCTGAACCTGTTCATGGACCTGCAGGAGGAATTCAACACCGCCTACGTGTTCATTTCCCACAACCTGGCGGTGGTGCAGCACGTGGCCGACGACGTGATGGTGATGTACCTCGGCCGCCCGGTGGAAATGGGTCCCAACGAGTCCATCTACAGCCGTCCGTTGCACCCGTACACCCAGGCGCTGCTGTCGGCCACCCCAACCATCCACCCGGACCCGAACAAGCCGAAGATCAAGATCGTCGGCGAATTGCCCAACCCGCTCAACCCGCCGTCCGGCTGCGCCTTCCACAAGCGCTGCCCGTATGCCACCGAGCGCTGCCAGACTGAAGAACCGGCGTTGCGGTTGCTGGATAACCGGCAGGTGGCGTGTCACTACGCCGAGCAATTCCTCGATGGCGCGGCGTAACAGGTACCTGCGATAAAAAACCCCTCCAACCCCGACTGAGTCTCAGTTGGGGCTGGAGGGGTTTTCTTTAGGTCAGAAATCTACGTCTGGCTATCGCCCTCCGCATCCTCATCGTCATCCGGCGTGTCGATTGGCGAACCATCATCATCCTCGCCATCGTCTGGATCACCTGCGTCCGCATCCGTCGCGGCCAGCATCAACTCACCCTGCGCCACCGAGCCACTCGACGCGTGCTGCTCGTGCTCATCGCACTCCGCCCACGCCGCTGTGGAGCCCAGCGACAACATCACCAACACCTTCAGCAAAAACATCATGCGTAGCAGCTTGTTCATAGCCAATTCCTTCTTTTCCGGATAAAGCCGGGACCTGACGGTGCTCAAGAAAATCTAGTTCTGAACAGGCCGGTTCACCAGATAAGACGCTCCCAAACCACCATAAATGCCACCGCCCGACAGATTGGTTTCGAATAAGACTTATCTCCAAAGCAACTAACGCCCAAAAGTGTGGGAGCAAGGCTTGCCCGCGATGGCGCCAGTACATCCAACATCCAGGCACACTGACCCACCGCTATCGCGAGCAAGCTTTGCTCCCACAGGAAACGGTGCCGAACACACGTTTCTTGCCCACTGAAGATCCACTGTGGGAGCAAGGCTTGCCCGCGATGGCGGCGGCACACCCAACATCCAGGCAAGCTGACCCGCCGCTATCGCGAGCAAGCTTTGCTCCCACAGAGGAAACGGTGCCTAACACAGGTTTCTGGCCCACTGAAGATCCACTGTGGGAGCAAGGCTTGCCCGCGATGGCGGCGGCACGCCCAACATCCAGGCAAGCTGACCCGCCGCTATCGCGAGCAAGCTTTGCTCCCACAGAGGAAACGGTGCCTAACACACGTTTCTTGCCCACTGAAGATCCACTGTGGGAGCAAGGCTTGCCCGCGATGGCGGCGGCACACCCAACATCCAGGCAAGCTGACCCGCCGCTATCGCGAGCAAGCTTTGCTCCCACAGAGGAAACGGTGCCTAACACCCGTTTCTGGCCCACTGAAGATCCACTGTGGGAGCAAGGCTTGCCCGCGATGGCGCCAGTACATCCAACATCCAGGCACACTGACCCACCGCTTTCGCGAGCAGGCTCGCTCCCACAGTGAATTATTTATGTTCAGGACACGGGACAAGCCATAAAAAACCCCGCAGCTTTCGCAACGGGGTTTCGGTTTCAACGCTCAGCGCTTAGTGGTGCTCACGCGTCGCGCGGAATTTCACATCCGGCCAGCGCTCTTCCATCAGCGCCAGGTTGACCCGGGTCGGGGCCAGGTAGGTCAGGTGACCGCCGCCGTCCAACGCGAGGTTTTCCACGGCCTTGTTGGAGAATTCCTCGAGTTTCTTCTTGTCGCCACATTCGACCCAACGCGCGGAGTACACGGTGATCGGCTCGTAGGAGCATTCGACCTTGTATTCCTCTTTCAAGCGGCTGGCGACGACGTCGAACTGCAGCACACCGACGGCACCGAGGATGATGTCGTTGCTGCGAGTCGGGAAGAACACCTGGGTGGCGCCTTCTTCGGCCAGTTGCTGGAGGCCCTGGCGCAGTTGCTTGGATTTGAGCGGATCCTTCAGGCGTACGCGGCGGAACAGTTCCGGGGCGAAGTGCGGGATGCCGGTGAAGCCCAGGGTTTCGCCTTCGGTGAAGGTGTCGCCGATCTGGATGGTGCCGTGGTTATGCAGACCGATGATGTCACCGGCAAAGGCTTCTTCCAACTGCTCGCGTTCCGAGGAGAAGAACGTCAAGGCGTCGCCGATGCGCACGTCCTTGCCTGTGCGCACGTGGCGCATTTTCATGCCCTTTTCGTATTTGCCGGAGCAGATGCGCATGAAGGCGATGCGGTCGCGGTGCTTGGGGTCCATGTTCGCCTGGATCTTGAACACGAAGCCTGTGAACTTCTCTTCCACCGGCTCCACGGTGCGCTCGTTGGCGACACGGGCCAGCGGGCGCGGGGCCCAATCGACCACGGCGTCGAGCACATGGTCCACACCGAAGTTGCCCAAGGCAGTACCGAAGAACACCGGGGTCAGCTGGCCGTCGAGGAACTCCTGCTGGTTGAACTCGTGGCAGGCACCCTGCACCAGTTCCAGTTGCTCGACAAAACGGTCGTACTCGTCGCCCAGGTGGGCGCGGGCCTCGTCGGAGTCGAGCTTCTCGATGATTTTGGTTTCGGTGCGTTCATGACCATGCCCGGCGGTGTAGACGATGATGTAGTCGTCGGCCAGGTGGTACACGCCCTTGAAGTCGCGGTAGCAGCCGATCGGCCAGGTGATCGGCGCCGCCTTGATCTTCAGGACCGCTTCGATCTCGTCGAGCAGTTCGATCGGGTCGCGGATGTCACGGTCCAGTTTGTTGATGAAGCTGACGATCGGCGTGTCCCGCAGGCGGCAGACGTCCATCAGCGCGATGGTCCGTGGCTCGACGCCTTTACCGCCGTCGAGGACCATCAGCGCCGAGTCCACTGCCGTCAGGGTGCGGTAGGTGTCTTCGGAGAAGTCTTCGTGGCCCGGGGTGTCGAGCAGGTTGATCATGTGATCGCGATACGGGAACTGCATGACCGACGTGGTAATGGAAATACCCCGTTGTTTTTCCATTTCCATCCAGTCGGAGGTGGCATGGCGGTCGGATTTACGAGATTTCACCGTGCCGGCGACCGCAATCGCCTTGCCCATCAGCAAGAGCTTCTCGGTGATGGTGGTCTTACCGGCATCGGGGTGGGAAATAATGGCGAAAGTGCGGCGTTTCGCGACTTCGGCGGCCTGTTTGGTCATGGGAAATCGCCTGGCAGGTGATTCAAAAAAGGGCGGCGATTATAGCTCAACTTGCGCCAGGAACCGAACCATTGGGCACATTCGGGGTGGCCAAATGCCCCCTTACGTGGGAACCTTTCGCCCCGTGAAGACGTCCACCACCCTGACACGGCTGTTCGTCAGGGTCTGCAAAATCAGCAAGTTAGCCTGACGAGGCTGCGCTCATGGCTCAATTTACAGGCCGTTTTACCGGCACTGAACAGAGCTGCTTCTCGCGAACGTTTTCCCGGCGACCTGACGGTTTGCCGCACGGGAAAGCGCGCGCCGACTGAAATACAAAGGAGTCCGCCTGTGGCTATCCGCTATGGCAAAGGGCTGACAGGGGGCGCGATCGTCGTCGCTCTCCTGGCCCTGCTGGTCTATTGGATCGGTATCGATACGATTGAGCGTTACCACGACGATCTACTGTTTTACCTGCAAGCTCACCTGATGCTCGTTGTGGCGTCCATGTTGGCAGCCCTGATCGTGGGCATCCCCGCCGGCATCGCCCTCAGCCGCCCCGCGATGGTCGGGCGCGCCGAGCGCTTCATGCAAGTCTTCAACGTCGGCAACACCGTGCCGCCCCTGGCCGTGCTGGCCATCGCCCTGGGCTTCCTGGGTATCGGCAGCGGGCCCGCCATCTTCGCCCTGTTCCTCGCCTCGCTGCTGCCCATCGTGCGCAACACCTACGAAGGCCTGAAAAATGTCCAGGGCTCCCTCAAGGAAGCCGCCGTCGGCATCGGCATGACCCCGCGCCAGGTGCTGTGGAGAGTCGAGTTGCCCAATGCCGTGCCGATCATCGTCGGTGGTGTGCGCGTGGCGCTGGCGATCAACGTCGGCACTGCCCCCCTGGCATTCCTGATCGGCGCCAACAGCCTCGGCAGCCTGATCTTCCCTGGCATCGCCTTGAACAATCAGCCGCAACTGCTGCTCGGCGCGGTTTGCACCGCTCTGCTGGCGTTGCTGCTCGACGGCCTGGTGACACTGGCCAGCCGTCTCTGGCTGGAACGCGGTCTACGACCGTCATAAGCCCGGCTGGATAAAGGAAATCGTTTATGAAGAAGTTGAGCTTGATACTGGGCTGCGTCCTGCTGTTCGCAGGATTCGCCCAGGCCGCTGAAAAACCGCTGATTCGCCTCGGCGCCCGAGTGTTCACCGAGCAGACGCTGCTGGCAGAAATCACTGCGCAATACCTGCGTGGCAAAGGCTACGACGCGCAGATCACCGGCGGACTTGGCAGCAACCTGGCCCGTAGCGCCCAGGAGAGTGGTCAACTGGACCTGCTCTGGGAATACACCGGCGTCTCGCTGGTGTCCTACAACCACATCACGGAGAAACTCGACAGCGCGCAGTCCTACGCCCGGGTGAAAGAAATCGACGCAAAAAAAGGCCTGACCTGGCTGACGCCGTCGAAATTCAGCAACACCTATGCCCTGGCCTTGCCGGAGAAAATCGCCCAGCAATATCCACAGATCAACACCATCAGCCAATTGAACACTGTGTTACAGGCCGAGGCCGATGAAAATCACCTGGTGGCCCTGGACACCGAGTTCGCCAACCGTTCCGACGGGCTGGATGGCATGGTCAAGCTGTACGGCATGAACCTGACCCGCGAAAACATCCGGCAAATGGACGCGGGCCTGGTCTATACCGCCCTGCGCAACGGCCAAGTATTCGCCGGGCTGGTGTACACCACCGACGGGCGCTTGAGCGCGTTCAAACTCAAACTGCTGGAAGACGACAAGCAATACTTCCCGGACTACACCGCCGCGCCCGTGGTGCGCCAGACGACTCTGGATGCAAATCCGCAATTGGCCGCGCAGCTCAAACCCCTGGCCGAATTGTTTGACGATGAAACCATGCGCCAGCTCAACGCCCGCGTGGACGTCAACCACGAAAGCCCTTCGGCCGTTGCCGCCGATTTCCTGCGCCAGCATTCGCTGCTCTCAACCCAATGACCTGGAGGAAAAGCCATGGATTTTCTTGACGCCTTTTCCCATCTGGACTGGCCGCTGGTGCTGCACCTGACCTGGCAGCACATCACCCTGGTGGGCATCGCCGTGACCCTGGCGATCTTGGTCGGCGTACCGCTGGGCATTTTCATGACCCGCTTCCCGACGCTCGCCGGCCCATTGCAGGCCAGCGCCACGGTGCTGCTGACCATTCCATCAATCGCCTTGTTCGGCCTGCTGCTGCCGGTCTATTCCACATTCGGCCAGGGCCTGGGGCCGATGCCGGCGATCACCGCCGTGTTCCTCTATTCCCTGTTGCCGATCATGCGCAACACCTACCTGGCCCTGACCGGCGTCGAACCGGGCATCCGTGAAGCCGCTCGCGGCATCGGCATGACCTTCGGCCAGCGCCTGCGCATGGTCGAACTGCCCATCGCCGTGCCGGTGATCCTGGCCGGCGTGCGCACCGCCGTGGTCATGAACATCGGTGTCATGACCATCGCCGCCACCATCGGCGCCGGTGGCCTGGGCGTACTCATCCTCGCTTCCATCAGCCGCAGCGACATGTCGATGCTGATCGTCGGCGCCGTGCTGGTCAGTCTCCTGGCCATCTTCGCCGACCTGCTTCTGCAATGGCTGCAACGTTCGCTGACCCCAAAAGGATTACTGAAATGATCGAACTTCAAAACCTCAGCAAAACCTTCAAGAGCAACGGCAAGGACGTCAAGGCCGTGGACTCGGTGAGCCTGACCGTCAACGAAGGCGAGATCTGCGTGTTCCTCGGGCCATCGGGCTGTGGCAAAAGCACCACGCTGAAGATGATCAACCGCCTGATCGCGCCCACCTCGGGCAAGGTGTTGATCAACGGTGAAGACACCACCGGCCTGGACGAAGTGACCCTGCGCCGCAACATCGGCTATGTGATCCAGCAGATCGGCCTGTTTCCGAACATGACCATCGAGGAAAACATCACCGTGGTCCCGCGCCTGCTCGGCTGGGACAAGCAGAAGAGCCACGACCGCGCCCGCGAATTGATGAGCATGATCAAGCTCGAACCCAAGCAGTACCTGCATCGCTACCCGCGTGAACTCTCCGGCGGCCAGCAGCAGCGGATCGGTGTGATCCGCGCCCTGGCGGCCGATGCGCCGCTGCTGCTGATGGACGAACCCTTCGGCGCGGTGGACCCGATCAACCGCGAGATGATCCAGAACGAGTTTTTCGAAATGCAGCGGGCGCTGAACAAGACCGTGATCATGGTCAGCCACGACATCGACGAAGCGATCAAGCTGGGGGACAAGATTGCGATCTTCCGCGCCGGCAAACTGATCCAGTTCGATCACCCGGACACGCTGCTGGCGCATCCGGCCGACGAGTTCGTCAGCAGCTTCGTCGGCCAGGACAGCACGCTCAAGCGCCTGCTGCTGGTCAAGGCCGAAGATGCGGCCGACAACGCCCCGTCAGTCAGCCCCGAGACACCGGTGGGCGAGGCACTGGAACTGATGGACGAACATGACCGTCGCTACCTGGTGGTGACCTGCTCCGAGAACAAGGCCCTGGGCTTTGTAAGACGTCGCGACCTGCACCGTCAGACCGGCGCCTGCTCGCAGTACCTGAGCAAATTCAACGCCACAGCGGCTTACGATGAACACCTGCGGATCCTGTTGTCGCGCATGTACGAGTTCAACCGTTCGTGGCTGCCGGTGATGGATGCCGAGCGGGTATTCCTCGGCGAGGTGACGCAGGAATCGATTGCCGAGTACCTGAGCTCGGGGCGCTCTCGTGGGGGCAAGACCAGCATTGTCTCGCCGGCGGAGACTGCGTCGGCCTGATCGGCCACGACTGCCTTTGTGGCGAGGGAGCTTGCTCCCTCGCCACAAAGGCAAAAGCCATATTGAGCAAGGTCGAATACCAATCCAGGGGAACATCAATCTGTCACGCAGGTCGGTTACATCAGGAGCTGTCGCGCACCGCACGACGAATGAGTGCAAAAACGCGACATTTTTAGTTGATCTCAGGCCCCTCACGCCCTAAAGTTCGCGCCGAACGTCCATGCTGGAAACGATCCATCCGGCTCAAGTACTGACGACGAGACAGCAAGGCCAAGGGAATCAAGCGTCCCATGGCCTTTTTGCTTTCGGCGACATGCCTTGGGAAGTAGGCGAACCAAAGTGGGGATACGGAGGACGTTCACGGGGGCTGCTTGCCCTCACACCCATTGATCCTGATGTTTGCCAGTAGGAGTCCCAAGTATGTCGATCCAGGTCGAAGATTATTTCGCGCGCGAAACCTTCCAGAGAATGAAAGCGTTCGCCGACAAGCAGGAAACCCCGTTCGTGGTGATCGACACCGCGATGATCTCCAAGGCCTATGACGACCTGCGCGCCGGTTTCGAATTCGCCAAGGTCTACTACGCCGTCAAGGCCAACCCGGCGGTGGAAATCATCGACCTGCTCAAGGATAAAGGCTCGAACTTCGACATCGCCTCGATCTATGAGCTGGATAAGGTCATGAGCCGTGGCGTCGGCCCGGATCAGATCAGCTACGGCAACACCATCAAGAAATCCCGCGACATTCGCTACTTCTACGAGAAGGGCGTGCGCCTGTATGCCACCGACTCCGAAGCCGACCTGCGTAACATCGCCAAGGCCGCACCGGGCTCGAAAGTCTATGTACGGATCCTCACCGAAGGCTCGACCACCGCTGACTGGCCGTTGTCGCGCAAGTTCGGCTGCCAGACCGACATGGCCATGGACCTGCTGATCCTGGCCCGCGACCTGGGCCTGGTGCCGTACGGCATTTCGTTCCACGTCGGCTCGCAACAGCGCGACATCAGCGTCTGGGACGCGGCGATCGCCAAGGTCAAGGTAATCTTCGAACGCCTGAAGGAAGAAGACGGCATCGTCCTGAAGCTGATCAACATGGGTGGTGGCTTCCCGGCCAACTACATCACCCGCACCAACAGCCTGGAAACCTACGCTGAGGAAATCATCCGTTTCCTCAAGGAAGACTTCGGCGACGACCTGCCGGAAATCATCCTGGAGCCGGGCCGTTCGTTGATCGCCAACGCCGGTATCCTGGTCAGCGAAGTGGTGCTGGTGGCGCGTAAGTCCCGTACCGCCGTCGAGCGTTGGGTGTACACGGATGTGGGCAAGTTCTCCGGCCTGATCGAAACCATGGACGAAGCCATCAAGTTTCCGATCTGGACCGAGAAGAAAGGCGAGATGGAAGAAGTGGTGATCGCCGGGCCTACCTGCGACAGCGCTGACATCATGTATGAAAACTACAAGTATGGTTTGCCGTTGAACCTGGCCATTGGGGATCGCCTGTACTGGCTGTCGACCGGTGCCTATACCACCAGCTATAGCGCGGTGGAATTCAATGGCTTTCCGCCGTTGAAGTCGTTCTACGTGTAACTGCTGAACGCTTGAAGTCGAAAGCCCGTGACAGCGTCACGGGCTTTTTCATGACTGGTATTTGGGAGAAAGACGCTCCAAGGCGCTTACCATGACATCCAGTTCTTGCAACGGATAAGCGACTTGCGCCATCGAACTTTTCGCTCGTCGCAGGCTGCGCTGCGGATCGTTGGATTGAAGCTCAACCTTAACGCAGGTCAGGAAATGGTTCAGGCGATGACAAAAATCGGCGAAATTGTTACCGGCTGAAATGGCCCGCACATAGATCTCACCCAAAATTTTCAAATGTTCCCTGGCTTTTTCCCGTCGTTGCTCTTGGGAATAATAACTGCCCGTGTCGTACGGCATATTCGGCAAGCCTATTCGCCCGAGGCTGTAGTAAGCCTCGATCTTTGAGACAGGCGCATCACAGATGCACAACCTCAATGCCAATGAGTCGATGAAGCGCACGAAAATACTGTGGATCGTCTGGGAAACCTCAATAATCAACGTCTTGAAATGCGCCGCGACCTTCGCGCATTGATCCAGGCGCAAGCAGAGATTGTTGATCAGATACAAGACGTCGGGCGGACGGTTGGTGCCCTGTTGACCGGCGTTGATGGGGGTGAAGCGCACGGGGTCGACATTTTGCATCGGCACACGACCCGCAGCACCGGCAGTGTGCTGAGCCACCTGTGCAAATTCTTGCGTAAACGTATCGGTCTCGGCGACCAGATGACGCCCCATTGTCGCCAATGAAGGAACAACCATGAGAATCGCTCGCCAACGACTTTCATTGGCGACGGCCGCCCGAGTCAGCGCCTGCGCATCAGGCGGGGTCATCATCGCATGGCCCGACCGTTGGAAAGAATCCGAAAAACGCTTGATCTCATCCAAGACGACGGGCAGGTCGTTCAAAAAACCTATGTACTCTTTCAACGAAGAAACACTCTTCTTATCCAACAAGAAATCAAACATGATCGGTTACCAAGCTAAAAGGCCGTCGGTAGATGCCGCGAGGCGGCAGATCCCCGACAGCCTTTCGTCATTGTTTCAAAGCCCAGACAGCTATAGCTGCGTGTCGAGGCTCAATGTGCAGTCAAAGGCAGTGCCAGCGGGGTCAAGAAGGCGCTGAACAGCTGTGCGTGATTGATGAATTCGCGACTGCGCTGCGCGTCATCGGCTTGCTTGCCGGCATCGATCTGCGAGACGAACGATTGGAAAGCCTCTACTGCGCGCTGGTATTCACCCACGTAGCGCTGGCGCTGGTCGTCAAGGGTGTGAATGTTCTGGAGAAACTCGACTTTCCCTTTGAGTGAGGTCAGGACTCGGGTTTTCGTCTCGATATCGCGTGCCAGCGCCTCGATTTTCTCAACCAGTTTGTCCCGCTCGCGCACCATGTCGAGGAACCGAAGCCCATCGCCGATTTGTCCGAGGGTCTTTTTAAGTTGTTCGATGGCGAACATGACCAATTGCACCTGAGGGGGTGCAATACCGAGCTTCATGACTTCTTCCAGCGTCAGGAGCAAATCGTTGCCAATCGCCTCAACCCCGCCCGTCTTCAGCGCCTCAATGGCTTCGTTGATGACTGCGCGTTCGTTCTGGCGCTCGGTACGTTCATCATTCATTCGATCCAGAGATGCCTGGACGGTTTGTTGCTCGTTGCCAAGGTCGTCAATGAAACCCAACGTTAAGCGTCGATCAAAACGGTCATCGATCGCCGACAATTGACTGGCGAGTTGCTGGACGGGCCGAACCACTAGAGAAGCGATCCTGAGCAACTCCTCCGCGCGGTCAGCCTCGATTTCTTCTATCTCTTGTTGATCCGACGCATCCGTCAATTCTTTTTCGAGACGTTCCAGGCGCCGCATGCTGCCGTCGAGTCCCACCTTCATGTTCAGAGCAGACGTACTCAGAACGCCGCTGCTCTGACTCACATTGCCCACCAGATCACGGAACCGATCATGCAGTTGCGGCAGGTAGTTCCAATTGATGAATAGCGCCTTGGATCTAACCGCTCCGTCTCGCATCAATGTGTGGCTGTCAGCCATGATCTGGCGGTCCACAGCCGGATAAGCGCTGGGCAGTGCCCGATAGAATTCGAGTCGAGGCTGGACGCGATAATTGCGCTCATACTCCGCGTCGGCCTCCTTGAATACTGCAATCAACGCATCGGCATCATGCTCGATCTGACTCCACGGTTTGACCACTTCTCGGAATGCCGACATAAAGCGCCTCAGACTTAAAGCGTCGGTAATCCTGGAAACCGCATCCTGGGAATCTTTCACGTATAGATGCATGACGTTCCAGACATGCATCAGGTTCTGCGTGGCGATATCCGCATCGACAGCGACCAGTTCCAGTCCTTGCAGGTCGTGCTTTACGCGCGTCAAGGAGCCGAGTGTCTGGTTCTTACTCTTCAGCGTTTCAATCGCCTCTTCCTGTTCCTTGTAGAGGCTATTCCTTTGCGCCCGGATGTTCTCAGCCTCTACGCCCAGGTAGATCGCCAGCGCCAGGCCGAGCAGGTTCATTCCTGCAGCAGCCCCGATGGATTTTTCCACGGCATTCTTGTAGTCGGCGTTTTTCTCGTTGATCTGCCGGGACCGCTCATCAATTTGCTGCTTGAGCGTCTCGATGTCGGCTGGCAGCGAGTTGCTGCCAATCAAACTGATGCGCAACTTTATTTCAGGAAGGATGTACTCGCGTAAATCATAACCAAACGAAGCCAACTGTTCCTTGATCGCGGTGACACCGTCCAGATTGTCCTTGATCCGTTTGAAAATCTGGTCCAGGTAGTATCCCAAGTCGCTGACGGTGTCAGATTCCAATTCAATACCCGGAAATTTATCTCCCAATTCCAGCTCCAGGCGTTTTAACTCTTCCAAGTTCCTGATGTTATGTTTATCCAGCAAACCGCAAGCCCTGACATCGGCATAGACTTCTTCTATATCTCGACCGTAAAGGGTCATGCTTGCAGCAAATAATTTCAATTGACTACCAGTCAGCATGATTGCTTCGCGCAACGGCGACCAACGTTGGGCATGACGGCGAGTGGCGCTGAAGGTCCTTAAAAAATCCTCATGTTTGAGCCCCACGCCTGCGTCGGCACCAAAATTCAAGTAATCCTTCACATCCGCCAGGGTGAAGGGAAGTGCCAAGGCGGCGGCTTCGTATTTGCGCAGGTCAATGATCTGTTTTTTCGTCAGCAATAACCCTTTGCCACGAGAGTTGCCTTCCTGCTCTGGCGCAGAGGCATTGGCGAGCGTCTTGGGCACAAGTTGTGCAAACCGGGCAAGGTCGTCGGCAGAGGCATTTTCAAGTGCATCGTTCCATAGACTATTAGCATTCATAATTAATCCTTTAATTAAATTACTGCTCCAAATTACTCACTCGCTTACATCAAGGGTAAAAGCAAGTGCAGCGCCACCAACACTAATCCATCAGGACAAACCCAGTCAAAAGCAAAAAAAAATCAAATATTAGAGAACAATACCAAAGCAGGACAACAACAATAAACACCCCTGACCGAGCAATAAATAACAGCCCCATAGAGCAACTATTCAACTGATTTTCCAACTGTTCGATGCGCACCCGATACTCGTCCATCCACGATGACAATCAACTAGGCGACAGGTGGGTGCCGTATCGAGTTGAGCCGTGAACCAGCGAAAATTCGCATACAACATCAACACCGTGCCGACGCGGCGAGCGCTGGGCTCTGTAGGAGCAGGCGAAGTCTGAGATCTTTTGATCTTGATCTTTCGCTTTCGATTTCGCTTTCTACTCAATTGTCTGGGACAAGATCGCAGCCTCGTTGCACTCGACAGCTCCTACAGCTCCTGCGGTTCCTACGGTTTCTACACAGTTCCTACGGACGCGGGCCAGGGCGCTAGCGGCTTGGTCACAGCGGCAACAAGCCCCGCTCATGCAAATGATCGAGGCTTTTGCGTGTGTTTATGAATGCTTCTCGATAACACACGGCATAATGCACGCCGTGATGAACAGTAAATGAACAAGGCGAGCGACGTGTTGAAGAAAACCCTGTTCCAGTTGCACTGGTTTTTCGGCATCAGTGCCGGACTGGTCCTGGCGTTGATGGGCGTTACCGGGGCTGTGGTGTCGTTCCAGGATGAAATCCTGCGGGCCTTGAATCCGCAAGTGCTGATGGTCGAGAAGCAGCCGGCCGGCGTCCTGCCGCCCGCCGAGCTGGTAGAGCAGATCGAAGCCGCCGCCGGCAAGACTGTCGCCATGCTCTGGGTCGAGACCGACAGCGGTAACGCTGCGCGGGTGATCTTTGCGGCGCCTGCTGGGGAAAAACGTGGCGCCGTGCGCTATTTCAACCCTTACAACGCACAATTCATGGGCGATGTGACGGGCCAGGACTTCTTCGGCCTGATACTCAGGTTGCACCGCGTCCTGACCCTGGATGATGTCGGTCGGCAAATCACCGGTGCCTGCACACTGATCCTGGTGTTTTTCTGCCTGTCCGGGCTGTACCTGCGTTGGCCGCGCCAATGGAAAAGCTGGCGCGCCTGGCTGACCCTCGACTGGGGGAAAAAAGGCCGCAGCTTCAATTGGGACCTGCACTCGGTGGCGGGCACCTGGTGCCTGGTGTTCTATCTGTTGGCGGCCCTGACCGGGCTGACCTGGTCCTACGAGTGGTACAACAAAGGCGTGACCCGCCTGCTCTCCGATTCACCGAAAGAGGAACGGGTGCGCAATCGCGGCCCGGTGCCAAGCGGCCCACTTCCCGTGGCCGATTACCGGGCCATGTGGAGCAGCATCTACAGCGCTGCCGGCCCCGGACTGTCGGCCTATAACGTGCGCATGCCGCCCGTGGCCGGACAACCGGCGACCGTGTTCTACCTGCTGAAAAACTCGCCCCACGACCGGGCGCTGAACCAGCTCACCCTCGACCCGGCCACCGGCGTTGTCAGCCGACACAGCCGCTACAGCGACAAGAGCCTCAAGGCGCAGTTGCTGACCAGTGTCTATGCCCTGCATGTCGGCAGTTACTTCGGCCTGGTCGGGCGGATCCTGATGACCGTCGCCGCACTGACCATGCCGCTGTTCTTCATCACCGGCTGGTTGCTGTACCTGGACCGTCGCCGCAAGAAGCGCCAGGCCAGAAACGCCCGCCAGGCCCTGAGCGCCAACCCGGGCAATGCGCCGGCCTGGCTGATCGGCTTCGCCAGCCAAAGCGGTTTCGCCGAGCGACTGGCCTGGCAGACCGCCGGCCAACTTCAGGCCGCTGGCTTGCCCGTGAACGTCCAGCCACTGGCCAGCGTTCGTGAGCAGGACCTGAACAACGCTACCCACGCGCTGTTTGTCGTCAGCACCTTTGGCGACGGCGAAGGACCGGACAGCGCCCGCGGTTTCGAACGCAAGGTGCTGGGCCAGGCCTTGAGCCTGGAGCGCCTGCAGTATTCGGTGCTGGGCCTGGGCGACCGGCAATATGAACACTTCTGCGGCTTCGCCCGGCGCCTGCACGCCTGGCTGGCGGAACACGGCGGCAAGACCCTGTTCGCGCCAGTGGAAGTGGACAGCGGCGACCCTTACGCCCTGCGTCACTGGCAACAGCAATTGGCCGAACTGACCGGCCAGGCGCCATTGGATGCCTGGCAAGCGCCAAGCTTCGAGAACTGGACGCTGAGCCAACGCACCCTGCTCAACCCCGACAGCAGCAGCTCGGGCGTGTACCTGCTGGGCCTCACCGCCCCTGGCCCGAGCAGTTGGCTGGCCGGTGACCTGGTGGAAATCCTGCCGCGCAATGACCTGTTGGCCATCGAACATTTGCTCGACGGGCTCGGCCTCTCCGGCCACGCGCGCGTACAGGTCGATGGCCTGTCCCAGAGCCTCGACCAGGCCCTGGCGACCCGCCAACTCCCGGAAAACCGTGCCCACCTGGTCGGCCTGCATGCCCAGGCACTGGTGGATGCCCTGGCGCCGCTGTCGATACGCGAGTACTCCATCGCCTCGATCCCGGCCGACGGTGTGCTGGAACTGATCGTGCGCCAGGAACGTCACGCCGACGGCAGCCTCGGCGTCGGTTCGGGCTGGCTGACCGAACACGCACCGTTGGGCAGCGCCATCAGCCTGCGGCTGCGCCGCAACAGCAGCTTCCATCTGCCGGCCCAAGGCGTGCCGATGATCCTGCTGGGCAACGGCACCGGTCTGGCCGGCCTGCGCAGCCTGCTCAAGGCGCGCGTCACCGAGGGCATGCAGCGCAACTGGCTGCTGTTTGGCGAGCGCAACCGCGAACACGATTTCCACTGCCGCGATGAATTGCAGGAATGGGTGACCTCAGGCGACCTGGAACGCCTGGACCTGGCCTTCTCCCGGGATCAGAAGCAGAAAGTCTACGTCCAGGACCGCCTGCTGGAATCAGCCGCGCTGCTCAAGCAATGGCTGGCCGACGGCGCGGTGATCTATGTCTGCGGCAGCTTGCAGGGCATGGCATCCGGGGTGGATCACGTGCTCAACAACGTGCTGGGGCGCGAGGAAGTGGAGCGGCTGATCGAGCAGGGTCGGTATCGGCGGGATGTCTACTGACAAACGCCCATCTTTAGTACCCCTGTGGGAGCAAAGCTTGCTCGCGATAGCGGACTGTCAGCCAGCCATTTATTGACAGATGTACCGTTATCGCGAGCAAGCTTTGCTCCCACAGAGGCTTCTCCCACAGAGGTTCCTGGCACGACTGACAGTCAAACCGGCTGCAACTTCTTCTCGAACACCGCCACACCTTCCAGGTCCCGCAGCACCACGCTCATCTCCCCGCTTGGCCCGTCGATGTTCACTTCGCCAAAGAACTGATACCCGGCGAACGGCGAGGTGTTCTGGGCCGGGGGGGCTTTTTGGAACACCACTTCGGGCCCAAACGTCTTGTCCAAGGCGTTGGGCCCGAAGCTGCCCGCATTGAGCGGCCCGGCGACGAACTCCCAGAACGGTTCGAAATCCTGGAACGCGGCGTGTTCGGGGTGGTAGTGATGGGCGGCGCAATAGTGGACATCGGCGGTGAGCCAGACGTAGTTGCGCACCTGATGCTTGCGCAGGTAGCCGAGCAGTTCGGCGATCTCCACTTCACGGCCCTGGGCTGCGCCCGGATCACCGTTGGCCACCGCTTCCCAGCGCGGCACACCGGGGCTGACCTCGCCATCCGGCACACCGAGGCCGATGGGCATGTCGGCGGCAATGACTTTCCATTGGGCCCGGGAATGCTTGAGTTCGCGCTTGAGCCAATTCAACTGCTCACGCCCCAGGAACGGTTTGGCCGCGCCGAGGTTGGCGTCGTTGGCTTCGCGGTAGCTGCGCATATCCAGCACGAACACATCCAGCAACGGCCCATAACCGAGCTTGCGGTAGATGCGTCCACCGCCGTCGGCCTTCTGCAGGCGCATCGGCGCATATTCCAGCCAGGCCTGTCGCGCGCGCCCCACGAGGCTGTGGATATCCTTGGTCTGGTAGCGCTCGTCCAGTTGCTTGCCCGGCGACCAGTTGTTGACCACCTCATGGTCGTCCCACTGCCAGATCTGCGGCACCTCGGCATTGAAACGGCGTACGTTTTCGTCCATCAGGTTGTAGCGATAGTTGCCGCGATACTCATCCAGGGTCTCGGCGACCTTGCTCTTGGCTTCGGTGGTGAGGTTGCGCCAGACGCGTCCATTCTCGGCGGTGATTTGCGCCGGCACCGGGCCGTCGGCGTAGATGGTGTCGCCGCTGTGGATAAAAAAGTCCGGCAGGCGCAGGCGCATGGCTTCGTAGATGCGCATGCCGCCGATGTCCGGGTTGATGCCGAAGCCCTGGCCGACGGTGTCGCCGCTCCAGACAAAACGGATGTCGCGCTTGAACTGCGGCACGCTGCGCAGGTGGCCCAACCAGGGTTCGCTGGCAGCACCGCTCTGGGCGTCTTCGAAATGCACCCGGTAGAAAATTGCCTGGTCGGGCGGCAGGCCGGTGAGTTCGACCCGGGCGGTGAAATCGCTGCGCGAATCGACCATGGGCGAGACGAAGCGACGCGGATTGCTGAACTTGCTGCGGGTGTCCCACTCCACCACCATCCGCGCCGGACGGTCGCTGCGGCTCCAGATCATCGCCCGGTCGCCCTGCAAGTCGCCGGACTGCACACCGTCGGTGAGCACCGGCCGATCCTTGACCGAAGCCATCACCGCCGGCGCCAGCCCCGGCAACAACAACCCCGCCCCCACGGCTTGCATCACACGACGGCGGCCCAGGTCGAATTCGCTCATGGTGTTCTCCCTTGAAATGGGAAAACTTAAGCATGGCTCTGTGAAGTGGGTGTGACAGGAACTCATGAACACCCACAGTAGGCAAAGCAGTGTGATCTCAGGCCTTGGCCGGCTCCAACGCCATCTCCACCACCTCAGGCCGCTTGAGCAGCGCATACGCCACCCCCGTCAGCAGGCTCCCCGCTACGATCGCCAGCAGGTACAACAGCGCATGGTTGATGGCGTTGGGGATCAGCATCACGAACAGACCACCGTGGGGGGCCATGAGCTTGCAGCCGAAGTACATCGACAGCGCACCGGTCAGCGCGCCGCCGGCGATGCTGGCCGGGATCACCCGCAGCGGGTCCTTGGCGGCGAACGGAATCGCGCCTTCGGAGATGAAGCACAGCCCCAGCACCAACGCAGCTTTACCGGCCTCGCGTTCGGTCTGGGCGAATTTGCGCCGGGCGATGAAAGTGGCGATGCCCAGGCCAATGGGCGGCACCATGCCGGCGGCCATGGTCGCGGCCATCGGTGCATAACTCTGGGAAGCCAGCAGCCCCACCGAAAAGGCGTAGGCGGCCTTGTTGATCGGCCCACCGAGATCGACGCACATCATCGCCCCCAGCAGCACGCCCAGCAGGATCGCGTTGGTGGTACCCATGCTGTCGAGGAAATGGGTCAGGCCTTCGAGCATGCCTGCCACCGGTTTGCCGACGATGTAGATCATCACCAGGCCGGTGATCAGGCTCGCCAGCAGCGGGATGATCAAGATCGGCTTGAGTGCTTCCAGGCTCTGGGGCAGGCGTGCGTAGCGGTTGATCGCCTTGGCCACGTAACCGGCCAGGAAACCGGCGATGATCCCGCCAATGAAGCCGGCGCCCAGGGTGCTCGCCAGCATCCCGCCGATCATCCCCGGCGCCAGGCCCGGACGGTCGGCGATGGAATAGGCGATGTAGCCGGCCAGCAGCGGCACCATCAATTTGAACGCGGTGTCGCCGCCGATCTGCATCAGCGCGGCCGCCAACGTGCCGGGCTCCTTGAAGGCGGTGATGCCGAATACAAACGACAAGGCGATCAACAGACCACCGGCCACCACCATCGGCAGCATGAACGACACGCCCGTCAGCAGGTGCTTGTAGACGCCGGTCTTCTCCGACTTGGCCGGGGCGCCGGCAGCGCTCGACGCGCTTTCCTGGCGACCTTCGACCAGCGCTTTGTTCAGCGTCGCTTCGGCCTGTTTCAAGGCGATGCCCGTGCTGCAGCGGTAGATCTTCTTGCCGGCAAAACGCTCGGTGGCGACTTCGATGTCGGTCGCCAGCAGCACCACGTCCGCCTCGGCGATGGCCTCGGCGCTCAACGGATTGCGCGCACCGACCGACCCCTGGGTTTCCACTTGCAGGTCGTAGCCGAGCTTCTTCGCCGCCTGCTGCAAAGCCTCGGCGGCCATGAAGGTATGGGCAACGCCCGTCGGGCATGCGGTGATGGCAACCAGGCGCGGCGCACGCTCGGTCGACACCGCCGGCACTTGCTCCACGACATCCGAGGCGAGAAGAACCTCGGCCTCTTCGGCGCCGCGGCGCAGCACCGCATCAACATCCTGGAGGGCCAGGGCCGGGGTGCTGCGGAACAGGCGTTTGCCGACGAAACGCGACAGGTCCACCGGGCCGCTGGCAACCAGCAAGACCCACTCGGCTGCTTCGAGGGTCGCCGCCGACAACTGGCGTTCCGGATGGGCCGCGTCATGGACTTCGACACTGGTGCTCCAACCCTGGCGCTGCGCCGCGGCGTCCAGCAGGCGGGCACACAACACACTGGTAACCATGCCGTTGGGGCAGGCCGTCACAATGGCTAGTTTCATTCTTGCGAACCCTCTTATTGTTCTGTCAGGGGGCGCACGCGCACGCCCTGTTCAAGCGACGCCAGCAACGCGGTGTCGTGGATGCCAAAACCGATCTGCGTGACCGCCATGGCGGCGATGGCCGTGGCGGTGCGCAGCGTCTGCTCCGGGGTGTCGGCGCTGAGCAAGCCGTGCAGCATGCCCGCCAGCAGCGAATCCCCGGCACCCACGGTGCTGGCGACGCTGACCTTGGGTGGCGAAGCATGCAGCGCCGTACCGACACTGAACCAGTTCACGCCATCGGCACCGTGGGAAATCACCACATGTTCGACGCCCTGGGCATGCAGGCGCTGCGCCGCTTGCGCCTGGGCCAATTCGCTCACCACCTCGCAACCCAGCGCGTCGGCCAGCTCCTCGGTGTTCGGCTTGATCAGCCACGGCCCCGCCGCCAGGGCGACGCGCAAGGCTTCGCCACTGGTGTCCAGGGCCACGTTCAGGCCGAGTGTTTTCAAGCGCATGATCAAGGCCTGCAACCACTGCGGGCTGACGCCCCGAGGCAAGCTACCCGCGACCACGACCACGTCGTGACCGGGGGCGATTTGCTCAAGGCGCGCCAGCAAGGCCTGCTGTGCGGCTTCATCAACCACCGGGCCCGGGCCGTTGAGGTCAGTGATGCGCCCATCCTGCTCGGCCAGTTTGATATTGCTGCGGGTTTCGCCGGGAACACGGATAAAGGCGTCGACAAAACCACGCTGGGCAAACAGCGTCTCAAACACCTGGGCATTGTCTTCGCCCAGAAAACCACTGACCGTCAGCGTATGGCCGAGATCGGCCAACACTTGGGCCACGTTCACGCCCTTGCCGGCGGCGTGGGCGTGCATGGCGTCGCTGCGGTTGACCTGGCCCGGCTCCAGGCGCGCCAACTCTACCGTGAGGTCGAGCGCCGGGTTGAGGGTCAGGGTAAGAATCTTCGCCATTACAGCGCCTCCACTAATGCGCGCACGTCATCGGCGCTGCCCACGGCCAAGGCCTCTTGGGCCAAGGTTTGTACTTGCGCCAGGCTCAATTCGCGGACCCGCGCCTTGACCTCGGCAATGCTGCGGGCCGAGACGCTCAGTTCGTCCACGCCCAGGCCCACCAGCACCGGCACCGCCAGCGGGTCGGCCGCCAGTTCGCCGCACACGCCGACCCATTTGCCATGGGCATGGGCGGCGCGCACGGTGATGTCGATCAGTTGCAGCACCGCCGGGTGCAGGCCATCGGCCTGGGCAGAAAGGGTCGGGTGACCACGGTCGATCGCCAGGGTGTATTGCGTCAGGTCGTTGGTGCCGACGCTGAAGAAGTCGACTTCCTTGGCGAGCACCGGCGCCAGCAACGCGGCGGACGGCACTTCGATCATGATCCCCAGTTGCAGGTCCGCCACGGGAATTTCCTGGCGCAGGCGTTCGGTCATGTCCCGGGCCTGGCGCCATTCATCGACGCTGCCCACCATCGGGAACATGATCCGCAATGGGCGGTTGTCCGCCGAGCGCAACAGGGCACGCAGTTGCGCTTCCATGACCTGCGGACGCTGCAAGGTCAGGCGAATGCCACGCACGCCCAGGAACGGGTTTTCTTCTTTCGCGATCGGCCAGTACGGCAGCGGCTTGTCGCCGCCCACATCGAGGGTGCGCACCACCAGCGGTCGACCGGCCAGGCCGTCGAGCACCTTGCGGTATTCGGCTTCCTGGGTCGCTTCGTCCGGGGCCTCGTTGTGGGCCATGAAAATCAATTCGGTGCGCAACAGGCCGATGCCCTCGGCGCCCTGCTCCACCGCACTGGCGACACCGGCGCTTTCGCCGATGTTGGCAAACACTTCCACGGCATGACCCTCACGGGTCTGCGCCGGTTCGTGGCGCTGCTGGGCAGCGACCTTGAGGCGCTGCTCGCGGGTGTCGCGTTCCTCGGCAGCCCGTTGCAAGGTGGCGGCGTCAGGGTCCACGTGCAGGCGACCGCGCTGGCCATCCAGCAACAAGGACGTGCCCGGCGCCAGCAGCAACACCGCCGTACCGGCGCCCACCAGCGCTGGAATGCCCAAGGCCCGGGCAACGATGGCGCTGTGGGCGGTGGCGCCGCCACGGGCGGTGAGAATCCCCGCCACCCGCGTCGGGTCCAGGCGGGCCACATCGGACGGGCCGACTTCGTCCATCACCAGGATGTAGGGTTGATCGGGTTCGTTCGGGGTTTCGACGCCACACAGTTGCGCCAGCACACGACGGCCGACGTCGCGCAGATCGGCGGCACGTTCGGCCAGCAAGGCGTCCTGCAAGGCTTCCTGTTCTTTCGCGGCAGCTTCAACCACCCCCATCCATGCCGCTTGCGCACTCTCGCCCAGCTTCAAGCGGGTGTCGACTTCGTCGCTCAGCTCCGGGTCGTCGAGCATCTCCTGGTGGGTGATGAAGATCTCGCGGATGGCCTTGGCCTTGGCGCGTTCGATCAGGCCTTGGATATCGCGGCGCACCTGGTTCAAGGCGTTTTGCAGGCGCTCGCGCTCGATGGCCGCCGACTCACCGCGCAACGGGTAGTCAATGGCCTGCAGCACTTGGATGTGGGCCGGGCCGATGGCGATGCCCGGGGCGGCGGCGACGGCCTGGATCAGGCTGCCGGATTCGGGCGCCAGCACGACAGTCGCCACTTCGGCCATTACCGTTTCCCGCGGTGCACTCGGCGGCGGCAGCGGTTCGACGTCTTCGCCAAGGCCTTCTTCGATGGCCGCCAGCAGTGCCGGCAATGCATCGGCGGCAATGCTCGGCTCGGCGATGAATTCCAGGACCTGGCCGCGACGGGCGCCCAGGCTCAACAGCTTGCTCAGGCTCTTGGCCGACACCGCGCTGTCCTGGCCGTCGACGATGCGCACGCGGATCTCGCCTTCGAAGCTTTTCGCCAACTGAGCGAGGATTTTCGCCGGGCGTGCATGCAGGCCATGGGCATTGGCCAGGCCGATGCGCGCGCTGGGCCAATCGGCGGGCAGTTCGCCGCCGAGCACTTCCAGCACCTTGCGGCTGCTGGTGGCGCGACCCAGTTCGTGGCCGCGACCTTCGATCAGCAAGGCGCAGAGCCTTTCCAGCAAAGCCTGGTGAGCCTCGCCGAGGCTGGCGAGGCAGAACAGACCGCTCAACGGTTGACCCAGGTAACGGATGGGCTTGTCCGGCGTGACGAACGCCAGGCCCGGACGCTTGACGGTCTGTTCACTGTGCAGCCACCACAAGCCATCGCCCAGGGGCAGCGCATCGACTTGCTGCAACACCCCGGCAAAGCCATTGCTCACGCAATCGGCCTGGCGCAGCAAGCGGGCGCCACGCCATACCAGCTCTTCAAAATCGTCCGCCGACACACCCAGACCGATCATCTGGGCATCCAGGGCCAGTTCCTGCGGCGCGCCTTGCAGCAGCTTCAGCAAGGCTTCGGCGGAACTGGCACGGCGCAGGGCCTGGCCCAGGTCAGTCTCGCCGAGGGCGCGGGTCAGCAGTTGCAGCAGGCGCAGGTGTTCGTCGGACTTGGCCGCGATACCGATCGCCAGGTAGACGATCTGACCATCGCCCCAGTCCACGCCCTCCGGGAATTGCAGCAGGCGCACACCGGTCGAATAAACCAGGTCGCGGGTCTGCGGGGTGCCGTGGGGAATGGCAATACCTTGGCCAAGAAAGGTCGAGCCCTGGGCTTCACGAGCCTGCAAGCCGGCGAGGTACCCCTCAGCCACCAAGCCATCGGCCACCAGTTTGTCGGCGAGCAGTTGCAGTGCAGCGTCTTTATCCACAGCCGTCTGAGCCATGGATATCTGCTCTAGAGTGAGCTCGAGCATGCTTTCTCCTTTTTGGCGTCCGGTTGGCGCCAGGTATTGTTTTGAATGAATCAGCTTAGCGTTGCAGGATGATTTTTGGCGTGATCACGGCAGAAGGGCCAAAAATCCTGCTAGCCTTGAAAATACGCTTGCTGAAACGTTTAATCTAGAAAGATTGGCACGTTACTCGATAATCTCTCATCCTTGAAGTGCAACTTGTCGTAAGCGTTTGGACGGTGACCGTCAGCTTGAATCGGGTAGGATGGCCCTTATCGTCGGGGCTAACTCGAAAAAACAAGGAAAACCGGGTTGAAACTCAGTGATATTGCCCAACTGGCCGGTGTGTCCGTGACCACCGCCAGTTACGTCATCAACGGCAAGGCCGAACAACAACGCATCAGCAGCGCCACCGTCGAACGGGTGCGGGCGGTGGTCCAGGAACACGGCTTCACGCCCAATCCCCAGGCCGCCGGGCTGCGCAGCCGACACACCCGCACCCTGGGCTTCATCCTGCCAGACCTGGAAAACCCCAGTTACGCACGCATCGCCAAGTTGCTGGAACAAGGCGCACGGGCCCGAGGCTACCAGTTGCTGATCGCCAGTTCCGACGACGCCCCCGACAGCGAACGGCAACTGTTGCAGTTGTTCCGTGCCCGCCGCTGCGATGCGCTGATCGTCGCCAGTTGCCTGCCGACCGGCGACGACAGTTACCAGCAACTGCAGGCCAAGGGCATTCCGATCATCGCCATCGACCGGGTCATGGACCCTGCGCGGTTCTGCTCGGTGATCAGCGACGACCGCCAGGCCAGCCTGCAACTGACGCGCAGCCTGCTGCAAACCCACCCTCGGCAAATCGCGCTGATCAGCGCTCGTCCCGAGTTGAGTATCAGCCAGGAACGCACCGCAGGTTTTCGCGAAGCACTGGCCGGGTTCGAGGGCCAGGTGCTGATCGAGCATGGTGAGTCGTTCAGCCGTGAATGCGGCCGCCAGTTGATGGATGAAATGCTCGCACGCCTGGGGCATCTGCCCGATGCGCTGATCACCACGTCCTATGTGCTGCTGCAAGGGGTGTTCGACGCCCTTCACGATTTCCCGCTCAAGTCGCGGCCGTTGCGCCTGGGCACGTTTGGTGACACGCAGTTGCTGGATTTCCTGCCGCTACCGGTCAATGCCATGTCCCAACAGCACCAACTGATCGCCGAAAAAGCCTTGGAACTGGCCCTGGCGGCCATCGAAAACGATGACTACCAGCCAGGCGTGCAGGCCATCGCGCGGACGTTCAAGCAGCGTATTCACCAGGGCTGAAGCTTCTTCAGGATTGATGCATGGAGTTGATCGATACCCACACCCACCTGGATTTCCCGGACTTCGACGCGGACCGCCCGGCACTGCTGGCCGAAAGCCGCGCCTTGGGCGTGCGGCAAATGGTGGTGCTGGGTGTGTACCGGGACAACTGGCAGCGGGTCTGGGACCTGGTGCAAAGCGACCCGGACCTGCATGCCGCGCTGGGCCTGCACCCGGTGTATCTCGACCAGCATCGCCCCGACGACGTGGCGCTACTGCGCGAGTGGCTGAGCCGCCTGGCCGGGCACCGGCAATTGTGTGCCGTGGGGGAAATCGGCCTGGATTACTACATCCCGACCCTGGACCGCGAACGTCAGCAGAGGCTGTTCGACGCACAACTGCAACTGGCGGTGGAGTTCGAACTGCCAGCACTGATCCACGTGCGCCGCAGCCATGCCGACGTGATCGCGACCCTCAAGCGCACGGGGCCCAAACGCGCAGGGATCATCCACGCCTTCGCCGGCAGTTTTGAAGAGGCCCGCGAGTACATCAAGCTCGGCTTCAAGCTCGGCCTGGGCGGTGCCGCGACCTGGCCCCAGGCCTTGCGCATGCACCGTGTGCTGGCGAAATTGCCGCTGGACGCGGTGGTGCTGGAAACCGACTCCCCGGACATGGCCCCGGCGATGTTCCCCGGCCAACGTAATACGCCGGGGCATTTGCCGGCGATTTGTGAGGCGTTGGCCGGGATCATGGGTATCAGCCCAGAACGATTGGCCGAGGCCAGTACCAGCAACGCCCGAACATTGTTCAACTGGTAAAAAACCTGTGGGAGCGGGCTTGCTCGCGAAAGCGGAGTGTCAGGCAACCTATTTGGCGACTGATGCACCGCTATCGCGAGCAAGCCCGCTCCCACATTGGATCTGTGGTGGGCCTAGGAACTACACCCGAAACGCATTGATCAACTGCTTGAGCACCACCACCTGGGCGGACAGTTCGCGGCTGGCGTCTTCGGTCTGGTGGGCACCTTCGGCGGTGCGTTCGCCGGCGCGGTTGATCTCGACGATGTTCTGGTCGATGTCATGGGCCACGGCCGTCTGCTGCTCTACCGCTGCGGCAATCTGTTGGTTTTGGTCGACGATCATGCCCACCGCGCCAAGAATGTTTTCCAAGGCCTGCTGGACCTTTTCCGATTGACCGACCGTGCCGCTGGCCATCTCATGACTGGTGCCCATCGCCTTGACCGCGGCGCCGACACCGCCGTGCAAGCGGCTGATCATCGCTTCGATTTCTTCGGTCGATTGCTGGGTCCGCTTGGCCAGGGTCCGCACTTCATCGGCCACCACCGCAAAGCCGCGCCCCTGCTCACCGGCCCGGGCCGCTTCGATGGCGGCATTGAGGGCCAGCAGGTTGGTCTGCTCGGCGATGCTCTTGATCACATCCAGCACGCGACTGATGGCCTGGCTGTCGGTCGCCAGTTGATTGATCACCTGCACTGACTGATCGATCTCGCTGGCCAGGCGGGCGATGCTGCCCTGCTGGGATTCCACCAGCCCGCGCCCGCTGAGGGTTTCGTCGTTCACGCTGTGGGCACTGCTCACGGCGGCGGCGGCACTGCGGGCAACCTCCTGGGCCGTGGCCGACATCTGGTTCATCGCCGTGGCCACCAGTTCGATCTGGCTGCGCTGGCCGGCGACGGCCTGGTTGCTCTGGGCCGATACCGTTTCCACCTGCCCGGCCTGGCGTTCGACTTCCGCAACCGTGCGGCCGACCTGCTCGATCAAGTCATGGATCTTCGCCACCGTACCGTTGAACACTTCCCCCAATTCACCCAGCTCATCCTTGCTGCGGGCGACGAAATTGACCGTCATGTCCCCCGCTGCCACCTTGTCCATCATCTGGCCCAGGTGCTGGAGGGTGGTGCGGGTCGACGCGTAGAAACCCGCGTACAGGTAAAAAATCAACAGGAACACCAGCACCAACGCCACGGCTTGCAGCACCATGTGGCTGCGATTCTGCTCCAGACGCTGCTGCAACTGCACGCCGAGAAAAGTCTGGGTCGCCTCGTTCAGCCGATAGGTCTGCTCCATCAAGCCACTGACCTGCTCAAAGAATGCCGGCCACGGCGCATCGAGGGTATCAGCCATCACCACCTGCTCCTCGATCAGCTCCGAGGCTTTCTTGAGCGTGCTCTTGCTGCCGTCGGCCTGGGCGGCCAGGGTTTGTCCGGCAGCCTGACTGGAGCCGAGGGCGTCCTGCAGTTTCAAGTCGTACTCGCCCTGGAGCTTTTCGATCTGCCCCAGCAACTCGTCGAAACGGGTGCTCGACGCCGAATTGAGAAACCCCAGCCCCAACGAGGACGCGCCCAGCGCCCGGCCTTCGCCGAGTATCTGGGTGACCTTGGGGGTCGTGCCGATGATCAGCTCACTGAGCTGGCGGATATCGCTCTGGTTGTCGCGGCTCAGCCCCGCCTGGCTGGCGATGATCTGGCTGAACATCTGGGCGCTGTTGAGCAACTTGCCAATCAGTGCACTTTTGCTCTGCAGGGATCTTTCGGCCTGCTGGGCCTTGAAAGCACCGATCATCTCGTCGCGCTTGGCATCGAAGGCACTGATCTGCTCAGGTTCGACGGCCATGGCGACCATGCCTTGCAGCCGCGCGAGGACCTGTTGCTCCAGGCTGCCGATCTTCGCCTCCACATCACCGGCCTTGCCGGACTGGCCCAGGCTGGCATTGATCTGCACCAGGTTATTGAGGGTTTCCAGGTCCCGGCGCAGGATCAGGCTGCTGCCCAGCAGGTCGAGGCTTTGCAGCTCCACTTGCGTGCCCTGGAATTCCCGATAGGAATCGCGCACCAGAAAGAAGTTGGTCACCAGCATGGGCAACAGGAACAGCACGCTGATCAGGCTGAACTTCATGCCGAAGCTCAGGCGGTTCATCAGCGCGACGGCGGGCCAGAGCAAACTCTTCACTAGGAAGCCTCCCGGTAGTGTTCTTATTGTTATGGGCTCGCGCACGGAGAGAGCAGAAAGCCACTATTCGGGCGCTGCTCCTGTATAGCCTAAATCGGCGGAGAGATTTGTAACTTAAGGTTAACGGTGTAGGAGCTGTGTAGGAGCTGTCGAGTGCAACGAGGCTGCGATCTTTCCAAAAACACTTGAATCTCAAGCGAAAGATCAAAAGATCAAAAGATCGCAGGCTTCGCCAGCTCCTACAGAACCGAGCGCAAGCAAGCTCTCGCCACAAAAGCTCCTAGGCCTACATTGATCAGGCCAACACCGTCCACAACGCAAACCCGGCATACCAGAGCACCGCCGCGCGCAGCAGCAACTCCCAGAGGCGGTCCAGGCTGTTGATGCCGTCCGGTCCGGCGACGGGCCTGGGGATCTCGCCGGCCACCAGGCCGACTTTGTCGATGAGAGCGGCGGCGCTGATGTTCCAGTTCAATAGCTCATGCAGCATGACCCGGCTCACCGCGACGAAATTGCCCACCAGGGCGAAGCTCGCCGCCAGCAACCGCACCGGTACCCAATCGAAGGCATGGCGCATTTGCGCGGCCCGCTCGGCCACGCCGGGGTTCTGGCTGTGCTCGGCGGCCAGCGCCAGCAGTCGATAACTCAGGGCCGCGACCGGGCCCAACAGGAAGTACCAGAAAATCACCGCGAAAAAGCTCTGGTAGGCCTGCCACAACAAATGCCCCTGGACCCGCTCCAGCAACTGCTCGCCATCATCGGCTTCAATGTCCAGGTCGCGCTTGGCCACGTGGGCCGCCGCTTGCAGGTCTTCTCGACGCCACGCGTCGCGAAACGGCCCGAGGCCGGCCAGCAGATCGCCGCGTCCCAGGCTGTAAATCACCACCAGCAAATGCACCGGCAGCGCCAACAGACCGTAGGCCACCGGTTCCAGCACCCACAGCAGCAACGCCAGCAGCGCCACAGGCAGCAGGACCAAAATCGTCAGCACCAGCCAGGGTCGGTTGATCCAACGTGGGCTCGCCTCGAGCTTGTTCAGCTCGTGCAGCCAACCGCCGTCGCGCTGGACCCGCTGGCGCAAGGCCGAGAACTTCTCGATCCAGACGGCCAGCAGCAACACCAGAAAACTCATTGTCCTTCCCCTTCTGTCAGGGCCGCGCGATAGCGCACCCAGTCGAATGCCGGTCCCGGATCGGTCTTGCGCCCCGGTGCGATGTCGCTGTGCCCGCAGATACGCTGCACTGTGATCGCCCTGAACGCCGCTTGCAACTGCCGGGTCAGGTCCACCAATGCGGCATATTGCGCATCGGTGAACGGCAGATCATCCGTGCCCTCAAGCTCGATGCCCAAGGAAAAATCGTTACAGGTTTCACGCCCCTCGAAGCACGAGACACCCGCATGCCACGCGCGATCCAGACAAGAGACAAACTGGGTCACAGCGCCGTCACGCTCGATCAGAAAATGCGCAGAAACGCGCAGGTCGGCGATACCGACAAAGTAGGGATGCTCCGTGACATCCAGACGATTCTGGAAGAATTCCTGCACCTTGCCCGTGGCGAATTGTGCCGGTGGCAAGCTGATGTTGTGGATCACCAGCAGGGAGATTTCGCCTTCGGGGCGCGCATTGAAGTTGGGCGATGGGCAATGACGCACCCCTTCGCACCAACCGCTCGCGGAGTCCAACTGCATACAGGTTCCTTCGATGACGACGGTGAAAGCCGCCAGTATGCCGTGATCGGACCGGCCTGCGCGATCACTTGCCGCGATTGAGCTGGCGCAGATTGCCCAGCACCGACTCCAGCGCGCGATCGAACAACAGGGTGTCGTCCAACAGCCGCGCCGCTCCCCGGCGAAACTCCAGGGCCAGGCTGGTACGGCTGTGCTCCAGCACCTTGAGGCCGGTGCGATTGACGAATACGTATTTGCCAGTGGCCTCGATGATCGCCGCCAGCTTGCAACGCAGGGTGTTGTCGTCGTCCTCCTGGAATTCGACCCAGCTCCCCAGGTGCAACTGGTCGACCTGGAGCAGGCCCACGTCGTCGGCCGGCAAATGCACCGCTACGCTCTCCCCCGCCGTTTTTTGAGGGGGACGCAAGACGATTCTTTCCAGCACCTCGACCATGACCGGTGACGTGAACGACTGGGCCTGTTCCGTCGCTTGACCCATGCGCTCGAGCGCCTGCACATGCAGGGCTTCCAGCTCACTGAAAAACTCGCTGGTGGCAAACGGATCGAACGCCGAGCGACTCAAGCCGTCACGCAAGGCCTTGAGCAGTTCGGGCACCATCGCCAGCAAACGCAGGCCGGCATCGGGTTCGTCGTGAGGCTGGACGCTCCAGATCAATTGCTCCAGGGTCAAGACGTCGGCCTGCCACTCGGCGGAATACTTGCCATGCTTGAAGCACGTCAGCAGCAACACTTGGCTCCAGGCGTGTTGCACGAACTCCACCACCGCTTGCGGCAAGACCTTGCCCAACATCACCTGGTTCAGCGCCCCTTCGACGCGCTGGCGCGCCAGCTCGGCCTTGGCCCGGCCCTCTTCGGCATCGCGGATACGCTGTTCGAGCAGCTCACTGCGGCGGCGCTCGTCACTGGTGAAGGCCAGGAAGTCGGCCAGCAGCTCGGAGAAAATCGCCGGGTCATCGACAAAATCGTTCAATAAGCGCTGCACCACCTGGTCGATGCGCAGGTAGAGGCTGTCGCGCTGATGATCGTCGCAATCGCCCCAGCCCATGGCCGCGGCCGCAATTTCGTTAAGCAGTCGCCGGGCCGGATGATTGCCACGGCTGAAAAAACTCTTGTCCTGCACCGCGACCTTGAGCATCGGGATCTGCAGGCGGCCAATCAGGGCCTTGAAAGAGTCTGGCAAGTTGTGATCGTCGAGGATGAATTCGAACATCATCGAGATCAGGTTGATCACGTCTTCATCGGCGCCTTCGACCACGCGAGACTTGCCACTCCTGACGCTGACCCGGGTCAACAGTTGCTCGAGCTGGCTACGCAAATCGAACTCGTCGTGAGCGGTTGGCGCCGGCACGTATTGCTGCAAATGAGAGAGCAACCGCAGCAGGTCACGGGTAGAAATCGGCTGGGGCGGCACGCTGGGCTCCAGGGTCGGCGCGACAGTGCCACGCACCTGCATCAACAGTTTCTGCAAGGCGGCGAACACTTCCTGCACGCTGTCATCGACCTCGTCATCGCTGGGCTTGGCAGCCACCTCGGCGTTGGGCCTGGGGCTATCCTCGGAGCGATCCGACGCCCGGCGCGCCAGCGTAACCTTGAGCTCTGGCAGGATACCTGTGGCGGCCAGCAACTGGTTGGCCTCGGTATAGAGTTGGTCGCAATCGCTGAGCACATAACGCTCGAACAGCTTGAGCAGGATCAGCTTGACCTTGATTTCCACGCCCAGGTTGCGCCCGGCCTGCAGGAACTTCTCGCACAGCAGTGCCGGGCTCAGGGGATTGTGCTGATTGGCCAGCGGTCGGGCCAGCAGCACACCGAGCCGGGCTGTGAGTTGCTCCAGCGACACGCCATCGCGCCTGAGCACCCGGGTGACCATCGCCTCGACCGCCAGATGCCGCTCCAGCTCGTCCTGGGAGCGCTGGATTGGACTCTCTGGCGCCAGGTTCGGCGCCAGGGTGGCGTGGGTCAGGTCGTACTGGGCGAGGCTGACGAAGGTCTCGAAAAACTGCTCGATAAATTCACGCTCGATGCTTTTGCGCTTCAGGCGCAGGTCCCGCATGGCCTCGAAGTAGAGGTTCTGCTCGACGTCATCGCGCGCCCGGTCGGCCATTTCAAACAAAGTGTCGTCGGCGTTATCGAACAGCCCCTGCAAGCCCTGGCGCAACTGCTGGGCGGCCTTGTCGCGAACCTGAAGCAGAATCACAGGCAGGCGGGCGAGCGGCGAAGGATTCGCCTGATCGGTAGCGACCTTGTGCAAAGGCACTACATTCCCGTCGTTGTGCATCCTGGCCTCCTGAAACAGCTTTGCTTCGGCTCGAGACGTCAAAGCTATGACGTCAATCGAAAGGCGGATTATCAGGTAAAAGAACCCCGTCGCACCAGCACACTCTGTGATCCATCTCGAAATACGGCGCAATAAGTGACCGGGGAAATGAGGAAATGTTGCGAGGACGCGACCAAATGCAGGTTTCGACACCCTATAATCAGGCCACTTTGTTTGTGGAGCCCGTTATGCCGAATCTACGCCTCGCCGATCTGACCGCCGAAATCGAAGCCAACGTGCGCCGTGCGTTGCTTGAAGACATCGGCAGCGGCGACATCACTGCGCAACTGATCCCCGCTGAACGCCTGGCCAAGGCCACCATCATCACCCGCGACGCGGCAGTCATCAGTGGCACGGCCTGGGTCGATGCCGTATTCCGGCAACTGGACCCGCGTGTCGCGGTGCATTGGCAAGTAGCCGACGGCGAACGGGTCAAACCCGATCAAGCGCTGTTCCACCTGGAAGGTCCGGCCCGCTCGCTGCTGACCGGCGAACGCAGCGCGCTGAACTTCCTGCAAATGCTTTCCGGCGTTGCCACGCGGGCTCGTTACCTGGCCGACTTTGTCACCGGTACCCAGGTCAAGCTTCTGGACACTCGCAAGACCCTGCCCGGGCTGCGTCTGGCCCAGAAGTACGCGGTCACCTGCGGTGGCTGCCACAACCACCGCATCGGCCTGTACGATGCCTTCCTGATCAAGGAAAACCACATCGCCGCCTGCGGCGGGATCGCCCAGGCCATCGCTGCCGCCCACAAGATCGCTCCGGGCAAACCGGTGGAAATCGAAGTCGAAAGCCTGGCGGAATTGAAAGAAGCGCTGGCGGCCAACGCCGACATCATCATGCTCGACGAGTTGAGCCTGGACGACATGCGTGAAGCCGTACGTCTCAATGGCGGCAAGGCGAAACTGGAAGCCAGCGGCGGGATCAACGAAAGCACGTTGCGCCCGATTGCCGAGACAGGGGTGGACTACATCTCGATCGGCGCAATGACCAAGGATGTGAAGGCAGTGGATCTGTCGATGCGCTTGAGCCTCTGAATCGAGTAGGAGGCGGCCTTACAGCCGCCGTCCTCTCACACCACCGTACGTACGGTTCCGTATACGGCGGTTCAGGTTACACGGCTAAGCCGGTTTATCGTATCCAGTATCGAGAGCAATCCGAGCTGATTCCACAGTTTCTTCGGTAGCGCCTGATTCATATGTGACGCTCCCGAGTTCCACCATGGGCCTCGCCCGTTGAATGCTGATGTACAGGCTCGCGCTTCGCTAAGGCCTAGGCGTATCAGGTTGCGCGCCCTCGTCGAGGGCTGCTTCCATTGGCGCCAGATGACACATCGAAGCTTACGTCGTACCCAACCGTCCAGTTCCTCAAGGGCTCGCTTGTTCTGACTGCGCTTGAAGTAGCCCGCCCAGCCAAGCAGCACGGGGTTTATCCGGTCAATGACATCCGCCATCTTGTGACCACGTGCCCCACGCAACAGCGCTCTGAGCCGGTCGCGCAAGCGCCCTAGGCTCAGCGTCGCCACTTTCAGCTTCGGCTGTTTATGCCAACTCATCCCATAACCCAGGTAGTCACAGACCCAGGGCCGCGCCACACGGCTCTTTTCCCGATTCAGCGCTAGTTTCAGTCGCCGGCTCAGGAAGCGCTCAACCCCGGCCAACACCCGTTCGCCAGCACGACGACTGCGCACATAAATGTTCGCATCATCGGCATAACGCACGAAGCGATGGCCCCGCCGTTCCAATTCGCGGTCGAGTTCGTTGAGCAGGATGTTCGACAGCAGCGGCGAGAGCGGGCCGCCTTGCGGCGCCCCCTCCTGCCGGCGGCTGACGACCCCACCCGACATGACTCCAGCTTCGAGGTAACAACGGATCAGCCTGAGCACCCGCTTGTCTTCGACATCGTGGTTGACCCGATCAAAGAACTTCTCCAGATCGAGCTCCACGCACCAGCGGTGGCCCGCCGCCACATGGGTGCGGGCTGTTTCGATGGCTTGATGAGCGCTTCTACCCGGGCGAAAGCCGTAGCTGTAGTCCGAGAACAGAGGGTCGAAAATCGGCGTGAGCTGTTGCAGCAAGGCCTGTTGGATCAGACGATCCACGACGTTGGGAATGCCCAACTGCCGTGTTCCACCTTTGGGTTTGGGGATTTCGACGGCGCGCACACCTTGCGGGTGATACTCGCCGGCCAGCAGCCGAGCCTTGAGGATCGGCCAATACTGATTCGTGTAGTCCGCCAATTGCTCCACCGTCATGCCATCGGCACCCGGTGCGCCCTTGTTGCTGACCACGCGTTGGTACGCACGCCGCAGGTTGGCGGGCACAAGCACCCGCTCCATCAGCGTGTCCGGCTCCGCGTTCGTCCACGTCACAGACGCCGCCGATGTTTGTGCCCTGCCAGTCGTCACCCTCGGATACCGTCCGGAGCTTGGGGTAGCAGTCTTCTCTTAGAGAATATTCCACACTTCAACATTCGACGAGACTCTGACGCCTACTGGCGGCATAACCTGTTCGGCCCTTCATCGCCCCGGTTTCGGCGATTACTACGGCTTCAGCTGACTTCTGCACGCTCATCCCGTCGCCTCTCGACGCTCGGTAGCACAGTGGCAAGCCTGCAGATCTCCCAGGGTAATTCGCGCGACCTTCCTGCTTATGCCTGTCGGATCTACGTCACAGCGTTCCGTGCAAGTATTGGGCTTTGAAGATGTTGGCCTTCTTACCCCGCTGCGCCGCCTCTATCCGCTTCCTGTTCGTCAGGCCAGCATTTTGCCTCGGGCTTCCTTCAGATTCGCAGTCACCCGCGACACCCTTGCCTCTGGCTAACACTTCCCCTTGCCGGGTGTGTAGAGGACTTGCACCTCCAAGTCACCAGCGTGGCCACCACAGCCAAGCTGGTTGCGCTTACGCGCAACGCGCCATGCCTGGCGCACCAACAAAAAACGCCAGCCTTGAAGACTGGCGTTTTTTTCAGACCACCAGATTGTTCATCTCGCAGTACTCATCCCATTCCACACCCAACACCTCGGCCGCTTCCTTGTGCAAGGCAAGGCGCTGTGCCTCGAATTCTTCAGGTGCGCTGGTGTACTTGAGCGTCAGCTCCCAAGGTTGCAGCCCCTGGGCTTCGGCCTCGTCCTCGAACGCCCATTGGATCTGGTCTTTTTGATCGTCGGCAGACAAGTCCTTGATCTCTTCCAGCAACTGGGGCGCATCCAATACGTATTTTTTCAGCGCTTCTTCGTGCCTGGCTTCCTGGGACAATTCTTTAACAGTCATGGCGTTCTCGTTGATCTGGGGAATGGAAGATGGATCTGGATCATCAAGGATCTCTCTGACGCAAAAAAACCGTGTGAAGCCCGGTTTATCTGGCCTTCAGAACCATTCGGGGATCATCTGAAAACTGCTGGGCGATGCACATGCAGGCATTGAATATAGGACGTTTTGCCGACGATTTACACGGTTCTTTACATCTATCCCACAAAAAAAAATGCGCATGAGAAACCAGGGGAGCTTGGGAACATCTGTCAAAATAACCAGTCGTAGCCATGTGCCATACCGGCACTTCACAAGGAACCCCAGTGATGCGCAGCTTTTCGAAACGTTCGTTGACCCGGCTTGCTACCGCGACCTTGCTGCTCGGCAGCCTGACCTTGACCGGCATTGCTCAAGCGGCTGTTGAAGTCTCCTCCGATGGGCCGTCTTCCAACGACGCCATTCCTGCCCTTCGTTATGACCGATTTGATAAGTACGTACTCGTCAAGACCGATGTCAGCGTCAGCGCCTTGGAAAACCTGCCAAAAACCGTGAAGAACAACGCCGAGGAACTGGAAAGCCAGAAACGCGTCCTCAGCGAGCAGGCCCGTCAGATCGAAGAACTCAAGCGCAACAGTGGCTCCAGTTCCACCTCCAGCAGCAAGGAGATCGACGAACTCAAGCGCACCATCAAGGAACAGGAACGCGACCTGAACGATCTGGGCAAGCAAGTGGAAGAACTCAAGCGCAATAGCGGCTCCAGTTCGAATTCGAGCAACAGCGAGATTTCGTCCCTGAAACGGGAGCTCAGCGATCAGGATCGCGAGATGGATCAGCTCAAACGCACGGTCGAGGAGCTGAGCAGGAAAGTGAAATAACGAGGGGGATGGTGCCCGAGACAGGAATCGAACCTGCGACCTTCGCGTTACGAGTGCGCTGCTCTACCGACTGAGCTACACGGGCGGTGGCTAAACCTAGCACCGTCCCCTGTGGCCAGGCAACCCGCGACGCAGGGATTTTCACCACACAGCAAAACGCCCCGAACCAGTCGGGGCGTTTGCTTGTTCAGCGGTCAGGCGAAGGGGTGATTAAACGCCCGATGCCTTGGCTGCTGCGACGTCCTTGATGGACAGCTTGATACGGCCGCGGTTGTCCACGTCCAATACCAGCACTTCCACTTCCTGGCCTTCTTTGAGGATGTCGGTCACTTTCTCGACGCGAGCATCGCTCAGCATGGAGATGTGAACCAGACCGTCCTTGCCCGGCAGGATGTTGACGAACGCGCCGAAGTCGACGATGCGCTCAACCTTGCCGACGTAGATCTTGCCGATCTCGGCTTCTGCGGTGATCCCCAGGACGCGCTGGCGTGCTGCTTCTGCCGCTTCCTTGGTTTCGCCGAAGATCTTGATCGAACCGTCGTCTTCGATGTCGATCGAAGCCTTGGTTTCTTCGCAGATCGCACGGATGGTCGCGCCGCCTTTACCGATGACATCACGGATTTTGTCGGTGTCGATTTTCATCGCGATCATGGTCGGAGCGTTTTCCGACAGTTCGGTACGGGACTGACCGATGATCTGGTTCATCTGGCCGAGGATGTTCAGGCGCGCTTCCAGGGCCTGGCCCAGGGCGATTTCCATGATCTCTTCGGTGATGCCCTTGATCTTGATGTCCATCTGCAGTGCGGTGACGCCTTTGGCGGTACCGGCCACTTTGAAGTCCATGTCGCCCAGGTGGTCTTCGTCACCCAGGATGTCGGTCAGGACGGCGAACTTCTCGCCCTCTTTGACCAGACCCATGGCGATACCGGCAACCGGCGCCTTCATCGGCACACCAGCGTCCATCAGGGCCAGGGAAGCGCCACAGACCGAAGCCATCGAGCTCGAACCGTTGGACTCGGTGATTTCCGATACCACGCGAATGGTGTACGGGAACACGTCAGCGGCTGGCAGCATGGCCTGGACCGAACGACGGGCCAGACGGCCGTGACCGATTTCGCGACGACCAGCGCCACCCATGCGACCACACTCGCCCACCGAGAACGGAGGGAAGTTGTAGTGCAGCATGAACGGGTCTTTCTTTTCGCCTTCCAGGGTGTCCAGCAGTTGCGCGTCACGGGCGGTGCCCAGTGTTGCAACGACCAGCGCCTGGGTTTCGCCACGGGTGAACAGTGCCGAACCGTGGGTCTTCGGCAGGACGCCGACTTCGATGTTCAGCGGACGTACGGTGCGGGTGTCGCGACCGTCGATACGCGGCTTGCCGTTGACGATGTTTTCGCGAACGGTGCGGTATTCGATTTCACCGAAAGCGGCTTTGACGTCGCTGGCCGATGGCTGGCCTTCTTCGCCGGACAGCTTGGCAACGACCTGGTCTTTCAGCTCGCCCAGGCGTGCGTAACGGTCGGCCTTGACGGTGATGGTGTAGGCTTGGGAGATCGCTTCGCCGAACTCGGCACGGATCGCACCCAGCAGTTCGGTGGCTTCGGCTTGCGGAGCCCAGGCCCAGGTTGGCTTGGCGGCTTCGGCGGCCAGTTCCTTGACGGCGTTGATCACCACCTGGAACTCGTCGTGGGCGAACAGCACGGCGCCCAGCATCTGGTCTTCGGTCAGTTCCTTGGCTTCGGATTCAACCATCAGCACGGCTTCGGAAGTACCGGCCACGACCATGTCCAGGCTCGAAGCCTTCAGTTGCTCGTAGGTCGGGTTCAGCAGGTAGCCGGTGCTTTCGTGGAACGCGACGCGGGCAGCGCCGATCGGGCCATCGAAAGGAATGCCGGAGATCGCCAGGGCAGCCGAGGTACCGATCATCGCAGCGATGTCCGGATCGGTTTTCTTGCTGGTGGAGACGACGGTGCAGACAACCTGCACTTCGTTCATGAAGCCTTCTGGGAACAGCGGACGGATCGGACGGTCGATCAGTCGGGAAGTCAGGGTTTCTTTCTCGGAAGGACGGCCTTCGCGCTTGAAGAAACCGCCAGGGATCTTACCGGCAGCGTAAGTCTTTTCCTGGTAGTGAACAGACAGAGGGAAGAAGCCCTTGCCTGGATCGGCTTGCTTGGCACCGACAACGGTCACCAATACGCTGACGTCGTCGTCAACGGTGACCAGCACTGCGCCGGAGGCCTGACGGGCGATGCGGCCAGTCTCGAGGGTAACGGTCGACTGACCGAATTGGAATTTTTTGATTACCGGGTTCACGGTGTCCTACCTTCTTTGTGGCTCTTGGGGAACTTGTCTTCTTGCGAAATTCTTGGGCAGTGACGGGAATCGGCCCGACGTCTGTCCAGGGTAAAACGTGTATCCAGATAAAACTTGAGGCTGGGAGCCTGCCATGCGCCAGCGGAAAACCCACTGACGTACGACAGACCACCAACCTCTAGCGCAATCGCTGATTAGCGACGCAGACCCAGGCGAGCGATCAGAGCGCTGTAACGGCTCACGTCCTTGCCTTTCAGGTAGTCCAGCAGCTTACGACGCTGGTTTACCATGCGGATCAGACCACGACGGGAGTGGTGATCTTTACCGTTGGCCTTGAAGTGACCTTGCAGTTTGTTGATGTTGTGGGTCAGCAGTGCAACTTGCACTTCTGGCGAACCAGTGTCACCAACAGCTTGCTGGTAGTCAGCTACGATTTGAGCTTTTTCTTGAACGTCGAGAGCCATGAGGCAATCCTTTTAGTCAGGAAACTGTTTCAAGGAAACAGCTTCAACAGGCCAGGGACAAATCCCTGTATCTATAAATGAGTAGTGACCGTGCCTGTTAACAGCCACACTCGCCAACCTGCTGTCAGGCAGGCTGGTTCCGGTCATTCCGACCGAATCAATCGACGCGGCGCAATACGCCCGTCTTCGCTCACTTCACCGATACCGATGAAGCGACCGTTGTGATCCTGTACCCGGACCATGCCGAACTTCGGCGCATCCGGGGCGCGTACCGGCTGGCCGTTGAGCCAGTAGAACGCGCTGTGTTCCGAAAACTGCAACAGCGGCCAGTCCAGCAACCCGCTGTCCGATGGCATCAGGAAACGGTCGACCGCTTCGTTGCCGCCTTCGGCATGTACCGCTTCAAGCTCTTCCAGCGTGACCGTCTGGGCCAACGTGAAAGGCCCGGCCTGGGTCCGTCGCAATTCTGCCACGTACGCGCCACAGCCGAGCTGTTCACCGATATCCTCCACCAGGGTCCGGATATAGGTGCCTTTGCTGCAGTCCACGGCCAGCCGCGCAGTATTACCGTCAAAGGCCAGCAATTCCAAGCGCGCAATAGTAACAGAACGCGGTTCCCGCTCCACTACTTCGCCTGCACGGGCCAATTTATACAACGGCTGGCCATCACGCTTCAGAGCCGAGTACATCGGCGGTATCTGGCTGATTTGCCCGCGAAATTTCGGCAACACCGCTTCGATATCTGCCTGACCAACGGTCACCGGGCGCTCCAGCAAAACCTCACCTTCGGCATCTGCCGTGGTGGTGGTCTTGCCCAGCTGCGCCAGGGTCTCATAGCCCTTGTCAGAATCGAGCAGGTACTGGGAGAACTTGGTCGCCTCGCCAAAGCACAACGGCAACACGCCGGTGGCCAGCGGATCGAGGCTACCGGTATGCCCGGCCTTTTCAGCATTGAGCAGCCAGCGAACCTTCTGCAACGCCGCGTTGGACGTGAACCCCAGCGGCTTGTCGAGCAGGATGATACCGCTGACGTTACGACGGATACGTTTGACCTGAGCCACCGATTACTCCTTGGTGTCTTCGGGTTCAGCCGCAACCGGGTGCTGACTGTCTTCAGCCACGGCGCGTTCGATCAGGGCCGACAGATGCGCACCCCGCACGACGCTTTCGTCGTAGTGGAAGTGCAACTGAGGGACGCTGCGCAACTTCATCTCCCGGGCCAGCTGCATACGCAGGAAGCCGGCGGCCGAGTTGAGCACCTTGATGCTCTGGGCGATTTCTTCGGCGCTGTCCTGGCCCATCACGGTGATGAAAATCTTGGCATGACCGACGTCACGGCTGACTTCCACTGCGGTAATGGTGACCAGGCCGACGCGCGGGTCTTTGACTTCGCGACGGATCAGTTGGGCCAGCTCACGCTGCATCTGATCGCCGATTCGTTGGGTACGGCTGTATTCTTTTGCCATGTCTTGTTACCTGTTACTGCCCCACGGTGAAACCCGCAAGGTCTGAAAGCGGCAAACGCCCGGCCTGGCAAAAGCCAGACCGGGCGTTGCGTTTAGAGTCCGCCAACCAGGCAGCGCATGTTCATGCGGCTGCCCGGTGCGGCTCTTGAAGTACGCGAGTTAGAGGCTGCGAGCAACCTGGACCTTCTCGAAGACTTCGATCTTGTCGCCGACCTTGACGTCGTTGTAGCTCTTGACGCCAATACCGCATTCCATGCCGGCACGTACTTCGGAAGCGTCATCCTTGAAGCGGCGCAGGGATTCCAGCTCGCCTTCGAAGATCACGATGTCTTCACGCAGTACACGGATCGGACGGTTACGGTGAACAACACCCTCGATCACCATGCAACCGGCGATGGCACCAAACTTCGGCGAACGGAACACGTCGCGAACTTCGGCCACACCCAGGATGTTCTCCCGGACGTCGCTGCCCAGCATACCGGTCAACGCTTTCTTGACGTCTTCGATGATGTCGTAGATCACGTTGTAGTAACGCATATCCAGGCCTTCCTGCTCGACGATCTTGCGAGCGCCGGCATCGGCACGCACGTTGAAGCCGAACAGTACAGCGTTGGAGGCCAGTGCCAGGTTGGCGTCGGATTCGGTGATACCACCGACACCGCCACCGACCACACGCACTTGCACTTCGTCGTTACCCAGGCCGTTCAAGGCGCCGTTCAACGCTTCGAGCGAGCCACGGACGTCGGACTTGAGGACGATGTTGAGCGTCTTCTTCTCTTCCTGGCCCATGTTCTCGAAGATGTTTTCCAGCTTGCCAGCGTGAGCACGAGCCAGTTTGACTTCGCGGAACTTGCCTTGACGGAACAGAGCCACTTCACGGGCTTTCTTCTCGTCAGCCACAACGCTCATCTCGTCGCCAGCGTCCGGGGTGCCGTCCAGGCCGAGGATCTCGACCGGGATAGCGGGACCGGCTTCCTTGATTGGCTTGCCGTTCTCGTCGAGCATGGCGCGCACGCGGCCATAGTTCGAGCCGACCAGCACCATGTCGCCTTGACGCAACGTACCGTCCTGGACCAGGACGGTCGCAACCGGGCCACGGCCCTTGTCGAGGCGCGATTCAACGACCACACCACGGCCAGGAGCCGAAGGCGTAGCGGTCAATTCCAGAACCTCGGCTTGCAACAGAACGGCTTCGAGCAGTTCGTCAACGCCGGTACCCATCTTCGCCGAGACCGGTACGAATGGAGTGTCGCCACCCCACTCTTCGGAAGTCACGCCATGAACCGACAGTTCGCTACGGATGCGATCGAGATCGGCGCCCGGCTTGTCGATCTTGTTCACCGCAACCACCAGAGGTACGCCAGCTGCCTTGGCATGCTGAACGGCTTCGATGGTTTGCGGCATCACGCCGTCGTCCGCTGCAACTACCAGGATCACGATGTCGGTCGCCTTGGCACCACGGGCACGCATCGCGGTAAACGCGGCGTGACCCGGGGTGTCGAGGAACGTCACCATGCCGCGGTCGGTTTCAACGTGGTAGGCGCCGATGTGCTGGGTAATACCGCCAGCCTCACCTGCTGCAACCTTCGCACGACGAATATAGTCGAGCAGGGACGTTTTACCGTGGTCGACGTGGCCCATTACGGTCACGACCGGTGCACGGGAAACCGCCTCACCTTCAAACTTCAGGGACTCGGCCAGGGAATCTTCCAGGGCGGTGTCGCTGACCAGGGTCACTTTGTGGCCCAGCTCTTCAGCAACCAGTTGGGCAGTTTCCTGGTCCAGTACCTGGTTGATGGTGGCTGGCGTACCCAGCTTGAACATGAACTTGATGATTTCAGCAGCCTTGACCGACATCTGCTGGGCCAGATCGCCCACAGTGATGGTCTCGCCGATCTTCACTTCACGCACGACAGGGCCGGTAGGGCTCTGGAAACCGTGGGCGTTGCGTTTCTTCAGCTTGGCCTTGCCGCGACCGCCACGACGGAAGCCGTCGCTTTCTTCGTCGGTGGTACGTGGCGCAACACGGGGTGCCGGCGCCTTTTCCTTGACCGAAGCACGATGAGGAGCGTTCTTGCGCTCGCCATCGCCACTGCCACGACGGTTGTCGTCGGCACGTGGTTTGTCGGGACGACGCTGCTCGTCGCGCTTGCGGGTATCGGCTGGAGCCGGCGCCGGCGCCACGACTGGAGCGGCTTCGCGCGCAGGTTCGGCTACCGGGGCAGTAGCCTCGACGGCTTCTACCGGAGCGGCTTGCGCAGCAGCAGGCTGGCGACGCGCTTCTTCTTCGGCGCGACGCTTGGCTTCTTCTTCAGCCTTCTGACGAGCAGCATTTTCTACTGCGCGACGTTCTTCCTGTTCGCGTTTGCGCTCGGCTTCGATTTCTTCCGGGCTGCGCTGTACGAAGACTTTCTTCTTGCGTACTTCAACGCTGATGCTTTTGCTACCGGCAACACGCAGGGTGCTGGTGGTTTTACGCTGCAGAGTGATCTTGCGCGGTTCTTCCACTTTCGCCTTGTGACTGCTCTTCAGGTGAGTCAGCAGGGACTGCTTCTCACTGTCGGTCACATGTTCCTCGGCGGCGGTGTGCGGCAGACCTGCCTCACGCATCTGCTGCAACAGGCGCTCTACCGGTGTTTTGACCTCATCGGCCAGTTGTTTCACCGTGACTTGCGTCATGCACTTCTCTCCTCAGGCCGCGCCTAATTACTCGAACCAGTGGGCTCGGGCGGCCATGATCAACTTGCCGGCACGATCATCGTCAATGCCGTCGATGTCGAGCAGATCGTCAATAGACTGCTCGGCCAGGTCTTCGCGGGTAATTACGCCGCGCACCGCCAGTTCCATCGCCAAATCCTTGTCCATGCCCTCAAGCGAGAGCAGGTCTTCGGCCGGATGGGCGTCTGCCAGCTTTTCCTCAGTAGCGATGGCTTTGGTCAACAAACGATCCTTGGCCCGAGCGCGAAGCTCGTTGACGATCTCCTCGTCAAAGCCGTCGATGTTGAGCATTTCCTCCACCGGTACGTAGGCAATCTCTTCCAGGCTGGTAAAGCCTTCATCCACCAGCACCTGAGCCAGCTCTTCATCGACTTCAAGCTCTTCGATGAAGTTGCGCAGGATGTCGCCGGTTTCAGCTTGCTGCTTAGCCTGGATGTCCGATTCGGTCATCACGTTCAGGGTCCAGCCAGTCAACTGGCTGGCCAGACGCACGTTCTGACCACCGCGACCGATGGCCTGAGCCAGATTGTCTGCGCCAACGGCGATGTCCATGGCGTGGGCATCTTCGTCGACGATAATTGCCGCCACTTCAGCAGGCGACATGGCATTGATCACGAACTGAGCCGGGTTATCGTCCCACAGGACGATGTCCACACGCTCACCGCCCAACTCGCCGGATACGGCCTGGACACGCGAACCACGCATGCCAATGCAGGCACCTTGCGGGTCGATACGCTTGTCCTTGGAGCGGACCGCGATCTTGGCACGCGAACCCGGATCACGGGAGGCGGCCATGACTTCGATCAGGCCTTCAGCAATTTCCGGCACCTCGATGCGGAACAACTCGATCAGCATTTCCGGCGCTGTACGCGACAGGATCAGCTGTGGGCCCCGGTTCTCGGTGCGGATTTCCTTGAGCAGCGCACGCAAACGCACGCCGACCCGGAAAGTTTCGCGAGAGATGATGTCTTCACGAGCCAGCAACGCTTCAGCGTTGTTGCCCAGGTCGACGATCACGTTGTCGCGGGTCACTTTTTTCACGGTGCCGGAGATGATTTCCCCCAGGCGTTCGCGATAAGCGTCGACGACTTGCGCGCGCTCGGCTTCGCGAACTTTCTGCACAATAACCTGCTTGGCAGTCTGTGCAGCGATGCGACCGAATTCAATGGATTCGATTTTTTCTTCGACGACATCACCTACCTTGGCGCCCGGGTGCGTTTCTGCAACCTTGCTCGGCCAGGTTTCGATAGCCGGATCGTCCAGGTCGGCTTCCTCGACCACCGTCCAGCGACGGAAAGTCTCGTAGGCACCAGTGTGGCGATTGATTTCCACACGCAAATCAACTTCGTCTTCAAACCGCTTCTTGGTAGCAGTGGCCAGAGCCAGCTCCAGCGCTTCAAAAATAACGTTAGCCGGTACGCCCTTTTCATTGGATACCGACTCAACAACCAGCAGTACTTCTTTGCTCATCGTACGCCTCGCCTTTCGCAAGCCATTGGATCCGCGGGATCCGCAGTATCTGGCACGTATCAGTCAAAACTGGGAATAATGTTGGCCTTGTCGATCATATCGATCGGCAACAGGAACTCATGGTCATCTACCTGCACCACGACGTCCTGCTCTTCTACACCGCGCAGAAGGCCTTGGAAGTTGCGTCGACCTTCGAAAGGCGAACGCAGCTTGATCTTCACTTGTTCACCGGCAAACGAAGCGAACTGTTCAAGTGTGAACAGGGGGCGCTCCATGCCAGGCGAGGAAACTTCAAGGGTGTATTCAGAGGTGATTGGATCTTCAACATCCAGTACACCGCTGATCTGACGGCTGACGATGGCGCAATCATCCACCAACACGCCGCCTTCCTTATCGATATAAACGCGCAATAGTGAGTGGCGACCTTGAGCCGAAAACTCAATACCCCAGCATTCATAGCCAAGGGCCACGACCACCGGGGCCAACAAGGCCTGCAACTGTTCTAGCTTGCTCGACACCTGAACCCCCTCGTGCATGTTTGTGCATGCTGTGCAAATAAAAAAAAATGGGCGAATCGCCCATCCCTGAAACGCCGTCGAACAGCGGCGTTATAAAGTGTCCAGCTAACAAAAAGCCCCTTGGAAGGGGCCCCTGAAACTGGTTGCGGGAGCCGGATTTGAACCGACGACCTTCGGGTTATGAGCCCGACGAGCTACCAGACTGCTCCATCCCGCGACAAAGCTGGGGCGGAAGTATACGACCGATCCCTTACAGGGTCAATGTAACCCTTCCACCTACAAGAAAGCCCGCATTCGCGGGCTCTCCTGATAATTGGTACCGAGAAGGGGACTCGAACCCCTACACCCTATGGGCACAACCACCTCAAGGTTGCGTGTCTACCAATTCCACCACCTCGGCAATACAGCGTTTGAAACCTTCTTACTTCTGCTCTTGAGCTGGAGGCACGTCAGTCGCCGGATTGGCCGACTTTTGCTCTTGAAGCACCGGGACATCATCAGAAGCCGGTTGTTGCTTTGGCGCTTCCAGTACCGCTGGGTTTGGCAAACCTACTTGAGTCAGCTCATGAGCTTTCTCTTTAGCAAAGTAACCTAACCCTAAGCTGGTCAAGAAGAAACCGGCGGCAAGTATAGCAGTAAACTTACTAAGAAAGGTAGAGGAACCTTGGCTTCCGAACACAGTATTTGAAGCACCTGCACCGAAAGACGCACCAGCATCCGCACCTTTACCCTGCTGCAGCAATACGAGGGCAACTACGCCCAGTGCACCCAGCAGATGAAAAACGACTACGACTGTTTCCAGCATTTTTTCAGTTTCCCGCGGCGCGACAAATCGCACCGAACTCATCTGCATTCAGGGACGCTCCACCAATGAGCCCCCCATCGATATCCGGCATGCCGAACAGTTCGACCGCATTGGCCGCCTTCACGCTGCCGCCGTATAGAAGCCGCACACCTCGTGCCACTTCAGAATTCTCTGCCGCCAACTGGGCACGGATGGCTGCGTGCACATCCTGCGCCTGTTGCGGCGAAGCAGTCAGCCCGGTGCCAATGGCCCAGACCGGCTCGTAAGCAATGACCGCCTTTGCAAAAGCACCAACACCCAGGTCTTCGATGATGCTGCCCAGCTGACGCCCGACAACCTCAAGGGTCTTGCCGGCCTCCCGCTGCTCAAGGGTCTCCCCTACGCACAACACCGGAATCAGACCGCAGGCCTGGGCCGCAGCAAACTTGCGGATCAAGGTCCTGTCCTGCTCGCCCATGATCTGGCGACGCTCGGAGTGTCCGACCAGGACCAGGGAGCAACCTGCATCCACCAACTGACTCGGCGCAATCTCGCCGGTCAGCGCACCTTGCATGGATTCCACCGCAGAATTCTGCGCACCGACCGAAATCGATTTGCCTTTCAAGCCATCAACCACTTGATTGATATACAAGCAAGGCGGGAATACCGCGACATCAACACCGCTAGGCAAGGCCAGATGACGAAGGCCATTGATCAGCTCAGCGACGCTGGCGCGGGTACCGTGCATCTTCCAGTTACCAGCTACCATAGGGCGACGCATGCTGTACCTCGTCGGTCAAAGTGGGCGCAGATGTTACCCAACCGATTCATGACTGGCAAGCCGAATTCAGGCAGAAACTTCAGTAACCAGTTTTGCCAGCTCTTCGGCATAACCGCGAACTTGCGCTTCATCCTCTCCTTCGACCATGACGCGCACCAGCGGCTCTGTGCCGGACTTGCGCAGCAACACGCGCCCACGCCCCGCCATCGCCTGTGTCACACGCTCACTGGCCTGCTTGACCTTCGCATGCTCAAGAGGATTTACGCCGCCACCGAAACGCACGTTGATCAACACTTGCGGGCATTTGCGCAAAGCCTGGCGCGACTGTGCGAGACCTTCATTGCGCGCCTTGAGCGCCATCAGCACCTGCAGGGCCGCAATGATCGCGTCCCCCGTGGTGGTATGGTCGAAGCACACGATGTGGCCGGAGTTCTCGCCCCCGATCACCCAGTTGCGCTCCAGCAGCTCCGAGATCACGTAGCGGTCACCCACGTTAGCCCGCACGAACGGGATATCCAGGTCCGCCAGGGCCAGTTCAAGCCCGAGGTTGCTCATCAATGTACCGACCACACCGCCCTGCAGCTTGCCGCGCCCATGCAGGTCGCGAGCAATGATGAACAGCAGCTCGTCACCGTCGACCACCGTCCCGGTGTGGTCAACCATCAGGACCCGGTCACCGTCGCCATCGAAGGCGATCCCGAGATCGGCCTGCTCTGCCAGCACCGCAGCCTGCAGTGCCTCGGTATGGGTGGAGCCACAGTTATGGTTGATGTTCAGGCCATTAGGCTGGGCGGAAAGCACCACCACCTCGGCGCCCAGCTCGCGAAAGACGCTCGGCGCAACTTTATAGGTGGCGCCGTGGGCGCAATCGACGACGACTTTCAGACCGGAAAAACTGGTACCGGTCGGCACACTGCCTTTACAGAACTCGATGTAGCGACCCGACGCATCGTTGATCCGCGACACTTTGCCGATCTTGCTCGACTCAACCACAGTCATCGGCGTGTCCAGCAGCTCTTCGATCATCAATTCGATATCATCCGGCAGCTTGGTACCCTGGCCGGAGAAGAATTTGATGCCGTTGTCATCATGAGGGTTGTGCGAGGCACTGATCACGATGCCTGCCTGCGCCTGGAACGTACGCGTCAGGTAGGCGATGGCCGGTGTTGGCATCGGACCCAGCAGCATCACATCGGCGCCTGCCGAGGTCAGGCCGGCCTCGAGCGCCGATTCGAACATATAGCCGGAAATTCGCGTGTCCTTGCCGACCAGCACCTTGCAAGCGCCCATTTTACGGAACGCCATGCCGGCCGCCCAGCCGAGCTTGAGCATGAAATCAGGGGTAATAGGGTATTCGCCGACCCGACCACGAATACCGTCGGTGCCAAAGTATTTCTTGCTCATAAGTGCTCCGTCATTCTTATTCGGCTGAATCCACAGCTGCAATCATCCGCACGACATCCATCGTTTCGGCTACATCGTGCACGCGCAATATGCGCGCACCCTTGGCAAGGGCCAAGGCGGCCAGCGCGAGACCGCCATACAGGCGCTCGCCCACCGGGCGGCCCAAGGCATTGCCTATCATGCTCTTTCGCGAGACCCCAACCAACAGGGGCCGCCCCAGGGCATGCAAGGCTTCCATATGTTTGAACAGGCTCAGGTTGTGAGCCAGGGTCTTGGCAAAGCCGAACCCGGGGTCAAGAATGATCCGCTCGGCGGGGATGCCCACGGCAGCACACTGGCTCAGACGCTCCACCAGGAATTCACCCACCTCCCTGGTCACATCATCATAGTGCGGGTCATTCTGCATGGTCCCCGGCTCGCCGAGCATATGCATCAGGCACACCGGCAGCCCGGTGGCCGCCGCAGCGTCCAGGGCACCATCGCGCCGCAAGGACCGAACATCATTGATCAGGCCTGCCCCCAGTCGCGCCGTCTCACGCATGACCGCAGGCGTGGACGTATCGACCGAGATAATGACATCAAGTTCGCGATGGATGCGCTCGACAATCGGCGCCACTCGCTCCAGCTCTTCGGTAGGCGAGACCGCGCGTGCGCCCGGCCGGGTCGATTCGCCACCCACATCGATCAGCGTTGCCCCCGCGACCACCATGGCCTCGGCATGCCGCAGCGCAGCATCGAGCTGGCTGAATCGACCACCATCGGAAAAGGAATCAGGCGTGACATTGAGAATGCCCATGACATGCGCATGGGCCAAATCAAGAACCCGGTTGCCGCAAGGCAACCGGGTCGAGGACTGAACAGAAGTCATTTCAAGCCTTAGACATCAGCGGCCGGACCGCCAATCGGTGTTTCCGGACGCTCACCCTGTACTGCCGGCGGCGTACCGGAAGTACCCGTACCACCCGACCAGTCACGAGGCTCGCGAGGCACGCGACCCGCCATGATGTCGTCGATCTGCTCGGCATCGATGGTTTCGTACTTCATCAGGGCATCAGCCATGGCATCGAGCTTGTCACGGTTGTCCGTGAGAATCTGCCGGGCAGTGCCGTAGCACTGGTCGATGATGCTGCGCACTTCGGAATCGATCAGCTTGGCCGTCTCGCCGGAGAAGCTTGCATGCTGGCCACCGCCACCACGACCGAGGAATACTTCCCCCTCTTCTTCGGCATACATCAGCGGCCCCAACTTCTCGGACAGGCCCCACTTGGTGACCATATTCCGAGCGATCTGACTGGCACGCATGATGTCGTTGGAGGCGCCAGTGGTCACACCGTCGAAGCCCAGCGTCATTTCTTCAGCGATACGGCCGCCGTACAACGAACATATCTGGCTGATCAATGCACGCTTGGACAGGCTGTAGCGATCTTCTTCCGGCAGGAACATGGTCACGCCCAGGGCACGACCGCGCGGGATGATCGAGACCTTGTAGACCGGATCATGCTCAGGCACGACACGACCGACGATCGCGTGACCCGCCTCATGGTACGCAGTGTTCTGCTTTTCTTTCTCCGACATGACCATGGATTTGCGCTCTGCGCCCATCATGATCTTGTCCTTGGCCAGCTCGAATTCCTTCATCTCCACGACGCGCTTGCCGGTGCGAGCAGCAAACAGCGACGCTTCGTTGACCAGGTTCGCAAGGTCGGCACCGGAAAAGCCCGGCGTACCACGCGCGATCACTGCCGGGGCGACGTCGTCACCCATTGGCACCTTGCGCATATGGACCTTGAGGATCTGCTCGCGGCCGCGAATGTCCGGCAGCCCCACCACGACCTGGCGGTCGAAACGACCAGGACGCAACAGCGCGGGGTCAAGTACGTCAGGACGGTTGGTGGCGGCAATCACGATGATGCCGTCGTTCATTTCGAAACCGTCCATCTCGACCAGCAACTGGTTGAGGGTCTGTTCACGCTCGTCGTGACCGCCACCCATGCCGGCGCCACGATGGCGACCGACGGCGTCGATTTCGTCGATGAAGATGATGCAGGGTGCGTGTTTCTTGGCCTGCTCGAACATGTCACGGACACGACTGGCGCCCACGCCGACGAACATTTCCACGAAGTCGGAACCGGAAATCGTGAAGAACGGCACCTTGGCTTCACCGGCAATCGCCTTGGCCAGCAAGGTTTTACCAGTACCTGGCGGGCCTACCATCAGCACGCCGCGTGGAATACGACCGCCCAGGCGCTGGAACTTGCCCGGATCACGCAGGAACTCAACCAGTTCGCCCACTTCTTCCTTGGCTTCGTCACAACCCGCGACGTCGGCCAGGGTGGTTTTCACCTGGTCTTCGGAAAGCAGCCGGGCCTTGCTCTTGCCAAAGCTCATCGGTCCGCCCTTGCCTCCGCCGCCGCCCTGCATCTGGCGCATGAAGAACATGAACACGGCGATGATCACCAGGATCGGGAAGCTGGCGACCAGGAGCTGGGTCCAGATGCTTTGCTGCTCAGGCTGCTTGCCCTCGACCACGACATGGTTGTCCACGAGGTCGCCGATCAGGCCATTGTCCTGGATCGCCGGACGAATGGTCTTGAAGCTATCGCCATCGGTGCGCTTGCCGGTAATCACGTAGCCATCAACGGCTACGCGCTCGACCTTGCCATCCTTGACCTGCTGGATGAAGTCGGAATAGTTGAGGGTCTGCGGCTCATTAGGGCTGGAGAAGTTGTTCATCACGGTCACAAGGACAGCGGCGATGATCAACCACAGGATCAGATTCTTTGCCATATCGTTCAATTAACTACCCTCTGAAGCAAGCTCCGCTACTGGCGCGTGCTTCGCATGATATTCACCGGCCTAACTTACTACATTACCTACGACTCTGGCAGGCGCCGTCTGTAACCCTTTGTGAAACACTTTCCACACAATATTCGCTAATGCTCACGGGACGAAATACGAAAAACCTATCGCCCCGGTCGAAAAACCTCTTATTCCTCACTGCGACCACGGAAACCACGGCCCAGCAGGTACTGCTCACGGGAGCGATCACGCGATGATTTCGGCTTGCGTGTCGTGACCTTCTCGAACTGCTTGCGCACGCTCTTGTGGTATTCGTCGAAGCCTTCACCCTGGAAGACCTTGATCAAAAAATCACCACCTGGCTTCAACACCCGAGTCGCAAGATCCAGTGCCAACTCACACAGGAACATTGATCGCGGCATATCAACAGATGCCAATCCACTCATATTGGGGGCCATATCGGAAATCACAAGGTCCACCTCGTTTTTTCCAACCGCTTCAAGGATCTGCGCCAGTACGGCGTCCTCGGTAAAGTCGCCCTGAATAAAGGTCACATCCGGGATGCTGTCCATTTCCAGGATATCGGAAGCGATCAGTGTGCCTTGCCCACCAATCAGACGACTGGTCACTTGGGACCAGCCACCCGGGGCGGCGCCCAAGTCGATCACGCTCATGCCTGGACGGATCAATCGGTCTCTTTCCTGAATCTCCAGCAGCTTGTAGCTGGCACGGGAACGATACCCGTCTTTTTGCGCCATTTTCACGAATGGGTCGTTGAAATGCTCTTGCAGCCATTTAAGACTTGTCTTGGAACGGGCCACGGGCCACCTCAAAAATAAAACGGGTCGTGATTAAGTGGGCGGTCCCGGACTCGCTCGGGTAAACTGGCCGCCGCTTTTTACAAGATCAGACGCAGGGGTCAGATTATGCCGCTCACTCAAGAGCAGAAGAAACAATACAAATCCATTGGCCACCATCTGAAACCGGTTTTGACTGTGGCTGACAACGGTTTGACTGAAGGTGTACTCGCCGAACTGGAACGCGCCTTGGGCGATCATGAGCTGATCAAGATCAAGCTCAACATCCTCGACCGCGAAGCCCGCCTGGCTGCCGTTGCCGAACTGTGCAAGACCGGCAAGGCAGACCTGGTGCAGGTCATCGGCAAGATGGCGCTGATTTATCGCAAGAACTTCAGCGTCAACAAGCAACTGTCGAACGTTCACCGCTTCAAGTGATGCCAAAGGGTCAAGGGTGTGCCTCGCACACCCTGCCGCTCCACCCGGGAACCGGCTGCAACACCAGCACCAGTCCGGAAAAACCCAGCACCAGGTAACTGAATACCTGCCACTGGCTCGCATCCGGCCAGCCTAGACGCACCGCAAAGAACATCCCGCATGCGTACAGCGACATGAGCAACAATTGCCCACGAATGTCGCGCCATAGACTGGCAAGGCCCTCGGCCTGAACCAGCACCAAAGCCTGAAACAACACGCACGCCGCGGAAAAACCCACCAGCAGCGCCGTCAGCATGCCTGCGATTTCATCAATGAGCAGCGGTGCCAGGCCGACTCGCCCCAGCACCGGCAGCAAACCGACGTGCAACAACCAGACGCCGCCCACCCACAACATCTGGGTGAGCTGCCAGATCATGGCGCCCGCTCGCAGCGGGCGCCTTCGTTCAGATGTGACGGACTTCGACAATCTCATACTCAATGACACCACCTGGCGTCTTCACCACCACCACATCGCCCTCTTCCTTGGCAATCAAGGCGCGAGCAATGGGCGAACCAACGGAAATCTTGCCGAGCTTGATGTCTGCCTCGTCCTCACCAACGATCTGGTAAGTGACGCTTTCATCGGTCTCGACGTTGGCGATTTCCACGGTAGTGCCAAAGATCACCTTGCCGGTGTGCGGGATCGTCGTGACGTCGATGACGACCGCATTCTGCATGCGGCCCTCGATGTCACGGATACGCGCCTCGACCATACCCTGCTGCTCGCGAGCAGCGTGGTATTCGGCGTTTTCCTTCAGGTCACCCAGTTCCCGGGCCGTGCCGATGTCCTGGCTGAGCTTCGGACGAACGACCTTGGTCAGGTGGGCGTGTTCCTCTTCCAGGGCTTTCGCGCCCTGAACAGTCATCGGGTACTTGGTTATGCTCATGCCTTCAATCCTGCATGTAGATCCTGCAAGCGACGCACGGTCTTCTCGGGACCGAACTTGAGCGCTTCGCAGATCGCTTCGCCCGCCGCAATGGTCGTCGTGCAGTAGATCTTGTGCTGCAGCGCATTGCGACGAATGGAGTAGGAATCGGCGATCGACTGGCGACCTTCGGTGGTGTTGATGATCAGCGTGACTTCGTCATTCTTGATCATGTCGACCACGTGCGGACGCCCCTCGGTCACCTTGTTCACGCGGCGCACTTTCAGGCCTGCCGCTTCGATCAGCTTGGCAGTACCGGCAGTGGCGACCACTTCGAAGCCCAAGTTGATCAGATCACGGGCTACGCCTGCAACCAGTGGCTTGTCGTCATCACGCACACTGATGAACGCCGTGCCGCCGGTCGGCAACACTTCGCTGGCGCCCATCTGGGCCTTGGCGAAGGCTTCACCGAAGGTATCGCCCACACCCATCACTTCACCGGTGGACTTCATTTCCGGGCCGAGGATCGGGTCGACGCCAGGGAACTTGGCGAACGGGAACACCGCCTCTTTCACGCTGTAGAAGTTCGGAATGATTTCCTTGGTGAAATTCAGTTCCTTCAGGGTTTTGCCAGCCATGACCCGCGCAGCGATCATCGCCAGGGAAACACCGATGCACTTGGAGACGAACGGCACGGTCCGGGAAGCGCGCGGGTTGACTTCGATGACGTAGATGTCTTCGCCCTGCAGGGCCAGTTGCACGTTCATCAGGCCGATAACGCCCAGTTCCAGGGCCATTTTCTTGACCTGCTCGCGCATCTCGTCCTGGATGTGCGCCGGCAGCGAGTAAGGCGGCAGCGAGCAAGCGGAGTCACCAGAGTGAACGCCCGCTTGTTCGATGTGCTGCATGATCGCGCCAATTACCACGTCCTTGCCGTCGCTGACCGCGTCCACGTCCATTTCGATGGCGCAGTTGAGGAAGTGGTCCAGCAGCACGGGGCTGTCGTTGGACACCTGGACCGCTTCACGCAGGTAGCGCTTGAGCTCGTCTTCCTGGTAAACGATTTCCATCGCGCGACCGCCCAGTACATAGGACGGACGCACCACCAGCGGGTAACCGATCTTGGCGGCGGCACGAATCGCTTCGTCTTCGCTGCGCACTGTGGCGTTTGGCGGCTGGCGCAGGTTCAGGCGCTCGACCATCTGCTGGAAGCGCTCACGGTCTTCGGCGCGGTCGATCGCATCCGGGCTGGTGCCGATGATCGGCACGCCAGCGGCTTCAAGGGCGCGCGCCAGCTTCAACGGAGTCTGGCCGCCGTACTGGACGATCACGCCTTTTGGCTTCTCGACACGGACGATTTCCAGCACGTCTTCCAGGCTCACTGGTTCGAAGTACAGGCGATCGGAGGTGTCGTAGTCGGTGGACACGGTTTCCGGGTTGCAGTTGACCATGATGGTCTCGTAACCGTCGTCGCGCAGGGCCAGTGCCGCGTGTACGCAGCAGTAGTCGAACTCGATGCCCTGGCCGATCCGGTTAGGACCGCCACCCAGGATCATGATCTTGTCGCGGGTCGATGGCGCGGCTTCGCACTCTTCTTCATACGTGGAGTACAGGTAGGCGGTGTCGGTGGCGAACTCGGCCGCGCAGGTGTCGACGCGCTTGTAGACCGGGAACACTTCCAGCTTGTGGCGATGCGCGCGCAGGCTCTTCTCGGTCACACCCAGCAGCTTGGCCAGGCGCATGTCGGAGAAGCCTTTGCGCTTGAGGCGGAACATGGTGTCGCGGTCGATGCTGGACATGCCCAGGGTCTTGACCTTCTCCTCTTCCTTGATCAGATCTTCGATCTGCACCAGGAACCAAGGGTCGATCATGTTCATGCCGAAGATCTGCTCGACGGTCATGCCGGCACGGAAGGCATCGGCCACGTACCAGATACGCTCGGCACCCGGCACGGTCAGCTCGCGCTTGAGCACGCTCATGCTTTCCGGGTCGGCCAGGTCCAGCTTCGGATCGAGGCCGCAGACACCCACTTCCAGGCCGCGAAGGGCTTTTTGCAAGGATTCCTGGAAGGTCCGGCCGATGGCCATGACTTCACCCACCGACTTCATTTGGGTAGTCAGGCGGGCATCGGCCTTGGCGAACTTCTCGAAGGCGAAGCGTGGCAGCTTGGTGACAACGTAGTCGATGGACGGTTCGAAGGACGCCGGGGTCTTGCCGCCGGTGATGTCGTTCGACAGCTCGTCCAGGGTGTAGCCCACGGCCAGCTTGGCAGCGACCTTGGCAATCGGGAAACCGGTGGCCTTGGAAGCCAGGGCCGACGAACGGGATACCCGCGGGTTCATCTCGATGACCACCATGCGCCCGGTGTTCGGGCAGATGCCGAACTGGACGTTGGAGCCGCCGGTTTCCACGCCGATCTCACGCAGGACCGCCAGGGAGGCGTTACGCAGGATCTGGTATTCCTTGTCGGTCAGGGTCTGGGCGGGTGCGACGGTGATCGAGTCACCGGTGTGCACGCCCATCGGGTCGAAGTTTTCGATGGAGCAGACGATGATGCAGTTGTCCTTTTTGTCGCGGACAACTTCCATTTCATATTCTTTCCAGCCGATCAGGGACTCGTCGATCAGCAATTCCTTGGTCGGCGACAAGTCGAGACCACGGGCGCAGATTTCTTCGAACTCTTCACGGTTGTAGGCGATGCCACCACCGGTGCCGCCCATGGTGAAGGACGGACGGATGATGCATGGGAAGCCGAGGCGCTCCAGGACGGCATTGGCCTCTTCCATGCTGTGGGCGATGCCCGAGCGTGGGCAGTCCAGGCCGATGGATTTCATCGCCTTGTCGAAGCGCGAACGGTCTTCGGCCTTGTCGATGGTGTCGGCGTTGGCGCCGATCATTTCCACACCGAATTTTTCCAGGACGCCTTCGCGCTCCAGGTCCAGGGCGCAGTTCAGCGCGGTCTGGCCACCCATGGTCGGCAGCAGCGCGTCCGGGCGCTCCTTCTCGATGATCTTGGCAACGGTCTGCCACTTGATCGGCTCGATGTAGGTGGCGTCGGCCATGGCCGGGTCGGTCATGATGGTGGCCGGGTTGGAGTTCACCAGGATGACGCGGTAGCCCTCTTCGCGCAGGGCTTTACAGGCCTGGGCGCCGGAGTAGTCGAATTCGCAGGCCTGGCCGATCACGATCGGGCCGGCGCCGAGAATCAGGATGCTTTTTATGTCTGTACGTTTTGGCATGGGTTTGTCACTCAAATCCGCAGGTCAGTCGGCTAGGCCGTCGAACAATCTTTGAAGCGCCCGAAGGGGCCGCCGCGCTCGGGGCCGCCCTCGGGCTTTTCGCGGTCAGCGTCGCTTGGCCATCTCGTTGATGAAGCGATCGAACAGCGGAGCCACATCGTTCGGGCCCGGGCTGGCTTCAGGGTGGCCCTGGAAGCTGAACGCGCTCTTGTCGGTACGCTCGATACCTTGCAGCGTGCCGTCGAACAGCGACTTGTGAGTCGCGCGCACGTTGGCCGGCAGGGTGGCTTCGTCCACCGCAAAACCGTGGTTCTGGCTGGTGATCATCACCACGCCGGTATCCAGGTCCTGCACGGGGTGGTTGGCACCGTGGTGGCCGTGGCCCATCTTCATGGTCTTGGCGCCCGAAGCGAGGGCCAGCAGTTGGTGACCGAGGCAGATACCGAATACCGGGATCTCGGTTTCCAGCACGTCCTTGATCGCCTGGATCGCGTAGTCGCAAGGCTCGGGGTCACCCGGGCCGTTGGACAGGAACACACCGTCGGGCTTGAGGGCCAGGACGTCGGCAGCCGAGGTTTGGGCCGGCACCACGGTGACGCGGCAACCACGCTCGACCAGCATGCGCAGGATGTTCAGCTTGACGCCGTAGTCGTAGGCCACTACGTGGTAAGGCAGCTCGGAGGCCTCGATCGTCGCGTGACTGTCGGTCTTCAGGTCCCAGACCGTGGAGCGCCATTCGTACTGCTTCTTGGTGCTGACGACTTTCGCCAGGTCCATGCCCTTGAGGCCAGGGAAGCCCTGGGCAGCGGCGATGGCGGCTTCTTCGGAAATGTTGTCGCCGGCCATGATGCAGCCGTTTTGCGCGCCTTTTTCCCGAAGGATGCGGGTCAGGCGACGGGTGTCGATACCGGCGATCGCCACGACGTTGTTGGCTTTCAGGTAATCGGACAGGGACATCGTGTTACGCCAGTTGCTCGCTACCAGCGGCAAGTCACGGATGACCAGGCCAGCGGACCAGACACGATCAGACTCGGCATCTTGCGGCGTGGTGCCGGTGTTGCCGATGTGCGGGTAAGTCAGGGTAACGATCTGTTGGGCGTAGGAAGGATCGGTAAGAATTTCCTGATAGCCGGTCATTGCGGTGTTAAACACCACCTCACCAACGGTCTGACCGTCGGCTCCAATGGCTTCGCCGCGAAAAATGCTGCCATCAGCAAGGGCGAGTATGGCTGGCTTAGTCAAGAAGACCTCCCGTAAATAAAGCCTGAAAGGGCGATCGCAGGTTGTAAAAAAGCGGAGTGACGTATGGACACGTCACCCCGCTTGTTCACTGAATTATTCTGCGCGCTTTTAGTGGACACACTAAAGCTGTAGCTTACAGAAAAAGGCTTTTTTGGTCCACCGCTAATGAGCCTTAAAGGCAGGGGAATGCGACAGGCCGTCGCGAAGCGGTGTAATACGGGGCTCAGTATAACCTGAACCCCGCACTTAAGGGCATCAACGCAGGTCGAGAACGTCCTGCATGTCGTACAAACCAGCCTCGCGGCCATCCAGCCACAACGCGGCACGTACAGCACCCTTGGCGAACGTCATCCGGCTCGATGCCTTGTGAGTGATCTCCAGGCGCTCGCCTTCAGTGGCGAACAGCACGGTGTGGTCGCCCACCACATCACCACCGCGCACAGTGGCGAAACCGATGGTGCTGCGCTCACGCGCACCGGTGTGCCCCTGGCGCCCATACACGGCCACTTCCTGCAGGTCGCGACCCAGCGCATCGGCAATCACCTCACCCATGCGCAAGGCCGTTCCCGAAGGCGCGTCGATCTTGTGCCGGTGATGCGCCTCGATGATTTCGATATCCGCATCGTCACCCAAGACCCGGGCCGCCATGTCCAGCAGCTTCAGCGACAGGTTCACGCCCACGCTGAAGTTCGCGGCGAACACGATCGCAATGTCTTTGCCCGCATCGGCCAGCAATTGCTTTTGCGCAGCATCCAGCCCCGTCGTGCCGATCACCATGGCCTTGCCGTGCTTGCGGCAGATCGCGAGGTTTTTCAGCATCACTTCCGGCAGGGTGAAATCGATCAGTACATCGAACTCGTCGAGCACCTTCTCCAGGCCGCCGGACATCGGCACGCCGATACGCCCCAGCGAGGCCAGCTCGCCCGCATCGGCGCCCACCAGCGTACTGTCGGGCCGAACGATGGCTGCCGTCAGGCCGGAGAGCGGCGAGCGCTGCTGTACCGCCTCGACCAGCGCCTTGCCCATGCGCCCCGCAGCGCCCATCACAGCTATACGTCGCATGCGAACTCCTTACAGGTCGCCGAAGAAGCGTTTCACGCCTTCGAACCAGCCGGTGGTTTTCGGGGAGTGACTGTTGTCATCCGCCAGCGAGTTGCGGAACTCTTCCAACAGCTCACGCTGACGCCGACCCAGGTTGACCGGAGTCTCCACCGCCACGCGGCACATCAGGTCGCCCGCACCACCGCCACGTACTGGCGCGACGCCTTTGCCACGGATCCGGAACTGCTTGCCGGTCTGCGTGCCCTCGGGGATTTTCAGCTTGACGCGACCGTCGAGGGTCGGAATCTCAAGCTCGCCACCCAAGGCCGCATCGACGAAGCTGATCGGCACTTCGCAGAACAGGTGCTTGCCGTCGCGCTGGAAAATCGCATGCTCGCGCACGTTGATGACCACATACAGGTCGCCGGTCGGACCACCCTGGGCACCCGCCTCGCCTTCGCCAGACAGGCGAATGCGGTCACCGGTATCGACACCGGCCGGCACTTTGACCGACAGCGTCTTGTACTCTTCGACACGCCCTTCGCCGTGGCAGGAGTCGCACGGATCGGAAATGATCTTGCCTTGGCCATGGCAACGCGGGCAGGTCTGCTGCACCGAGAAGAAGCCCTGCTGCATGCGGACCTGGCCGATGCCGCCGCAGGTTGGGCATGTCACGGGCGAGGAGCCCTTCTTGGCACCCGAACCATCGCATGGCTTGCAATTAACCAGCGTTGGAACGCGGATATTGACGGTAGTCCCGCGCACCGCCTCTTCCAGGTTCAACTCCAGCGTGTAGCGCAAATCACTGCCGCGCTGGGCGCCGCCACGGGCACCGCCGCGACCGCCACCGAAGAAATCGCTGAACACATCACCAAAAATATCGGAAAAATTCTGACCGCCGAAACCGGCACCGCCGCCACCCATGCTTGGGTCGACCCCGGCATGACCGTACTGGTCGTAAGCTGCGCGCTTGCTCGAATCGGACAGTACTTCGTAGGCCTCGTTGGCCTCCTTGAACATCTCTTCCGACGCTTTGTCGCCGGGATTACGGTCCGGGTGGTGCTTCATCGCCAGGCGACGATAGGCCTTTTTCAGCTCCGCCTCGCCAGCCCCTCGCTCGACACCCAATACTTCGTAAAAGTCACGCTTTGCCATTAGTCTTCGCACTCTTATAGGACGTCCGGCAAACCTCTCCTGAACCTTGCCAAACTCGTTGAGCCCCAATACAGGCCCGGACCCAACTCACGTCAATTCAACGATCCTGGTCATATATCTTTCAGCCAGGGCCCCGGCCAAAACGCGGCGTCTATCGCCGGAAAGCAGGAGCATTCCCGAACACACCGCCAACATCCGAACACTGTCGCATGCTGTAAAAAATTCACTGGCTCCAGACACGCCAACGCGGGAGCAAGCTCCCGCGCGGCGACATCCTACCAGCCACCGCACAAATGCAGTCAACCGGCCGACCAACAAGCGATTACTTGTGGTCTTTCACTTCTTCGAACTCGGCGTCAACGACGTCGTCGGCTTTCTCAGCCGATTCGCCCTGCGCAGCCGCGCCTTCTGCAGGCTGAGCCTGTTCGGCGTACATCTTCTGAGCCACTGGCGCGGAGACCTTGGACAGCTCTTCGATCTTCGCCTCGATGGCCGCCTTGTCGTCGCCTTTGACGGCAGCTTCCAGGGCAACCACGGCCGCTTCGATAGCGGTTTTCTCTTCCGCGGTCACTTTTTCGCCAGCATCAGCGATCATCTTGCGAGTCGAGTGCACCAAGGCATCGCCCTGGTTGCGGGCGCTGGCCAGCTCTTCGAACTTGCGGTCTTCCTCGGCGTTGACTTCAGCATCGCGAACCATCTGCTGAATTTCTTCCTCGGACAGACCGGAGTTGGCCTTGATCACGATCGACTGAGTCTTGCCAGTGGCCTTGTCTTTCGCGCCGACGTGCAGGATGCCGTTGGCGTCGATGTCGAAGGTCACTTCGATTTGTGGCACACCACGTGGCGCTGGTGGAATCTCGGCCAGGTCGAACTTGCCCAGGGACTTGTTCTGGGCCGCTTGCTTACGCTCGCCTTGCAGCACGTGAATGGTCACGGCGCCCTGGTTGTCGTCGGCCGTCGAGAACACTTGGGATTTCTTGGTAGGAATCGTGGTGTTTTTCTCGATCAGCGCGGTCATCACGCCGCCCATGGTTTCGATACCCAGGGTCAGCGGGCTGACGTCGAGCAGCAGAACGTCTTTCACGTCACCAGCCAATACCGCGCCCTGGATAGCAGCACCCATGGCCACAGCTTCGTCAGGGTTGACGTCTTTACGTGCTTCTTTACCGAAGAAATCGGTCACCAGCTTCTGAACCAGTGGCATACGGGTCTGACCGCCGACCAGGATCACGTCGTTGATCGAGCCAACGTCGATACCGGCATCTTTCATCGCAATGCGGCAAGGTTCGATGGTGCGCTGGACCAGGTCTTCCACCAGCGCTTCGAGCTTGGCGCGGGAGATTTTTACGTTCAGGTGCTTAGGACCGGTGGCGTCTGCAGTGATGTACGGCAGGTTCACGTCGGTCGACTGGCTCGAGGACAGTTCGATCTTGGCTTTTTCAGCGGCTTCTTTGAGGCGCTGCATGGCCAGCGGGTCACCCTTGAGGTTCATGCCGCTTTCTTTCTTGAACTCGTCGACGAGGTAGTCGATCAGGCGGATGTCGAAGTCTTCACCACCGAGGAACGTGTCACCGTTGGTTGCCAGTACTTCGAACTGGTGCTCGCCGTCGACTTCAGCGATCTCGATCACGGAGACGTCGAAGGTACCGCCACCCAAGTCGTAAACGATCACGGTGTGATCGCCCTTGGCCTTGTCCATACCGTAGGCCAGAGCGGCCGCAGTCGGTTCGTTGATGATACGTTTTACGTCCAGGCCCGCGATGCGGCCGGCGTCTTTGGTCGCCTGGCGCTGGCTGTCGTTGAAATAGGCAGGAACAGTAATGACCGCCTCAGTCACCGCTTCGCCGAGGTAATCTTCGGCGGTTTTCTTCATTTTCTTGAGGATTTCAGCCGAGATCTGTGGCGGTGCCATTTTCTGGCCGTTCACTTCAACCCAGGCATCGCCGTTGTCAGCCTTGGCGATTTTGTAAGGCACCATCTTGATGTCTTTCTGGACGACTTCTTCGTCGAACTTGCGACCGATCAGACGCTTCACCGCGTACAGGGTGTTATGCGGATTGGTCACTGCCTGACGCTTGGCCGACTGGCCAACCAGAATCTCGCCATCATTGGCGTAAGCGATGATCGACGGCGTGGTACGCGCGCCTTCAGCGTTTTCGATGACTTTGGCCTTGCCGTTTTCCAGCACGGAGACGCACGAGTTGGTGGTCCCCAGGTCGATACCGATAATCTTGCCCATGTTAACTCTCCCGGAACTTGGATTTTGTTGCCGCAGCAGTGGTGGCTAACTGCGGTAGCACTTAAACGCTTGACTTATAGATGGGGCCGCTACAACCGTTTTCAAGCCTGCTCATCAATAGAAGGCGAAACCGGCGCTGGCGACTTGCTGACCACGACCATGGCCGGGCGCAGCAGACGACCGTTAAGCAGATAGCCCTTCTGGAAAACCTTCAGCACACTGTTTGGCTCGACGTCGGCACTTTCCTGCATCGCCATCGCCTGATGGTGCTCGGCGTTGAAGGGTTCGCCGTGTGGATCAAGGGTTTCGAGCTGATAACGCTTGAGGGTGTCCTGGAACATCTTCAGCGTCAGCTCGATGCCTTCACGCATCGGACGAATGTTCTCGTCATCCGGATTGGACAGCTCCAGGCCACGCTCCAGGCTGTCGATGATCGGCAGCAGGTCGCCGGCGAAACGCTCCAAGGCGAACTTATGAGCCTTCTCTACATCTTGCTCGGCGCGACGGCGGACATTCTGCAGGTCGGCTGCTACACGCAACGCCTGATCCTGCGCACCGGCCAGTTGCTCCTCGAGCACTTGTACACGTGCCGCCAGATCTTCACCCGAATCCTGGGAAGCCTGATTGGCGTCTAGATTTTGCGTGTCCTGCGTCTGTTCGTCAGCCATAGATTTCTCCTCTCAACTTCGTCCGCGAGCTCAACTCGCGCTTCTGCCCGGTATATGGGGTCGGGTTTTGCAGCTTCAAGGGCCATCCGACGAATTAACCTTACAAAAAACAGCTGCATAACCATTCCCCGCTGCGCTAAGAAAACCACTTCACCAAGCAAATCGAGCTAAGCGAGGGCATTGTCAGGCCGAAACAAAACACTGTATAAATAACCAGACCTAAAGCCTGGGAGCGGCCTTATGCTGGTGCACCTGTCCGTACACAACTACGCCATCGTCGAACACCTCGACCTCGAACTCGATCGAGGCATGAGCGTGATCACCGGTGAAACCGGCGCGGGCAAGTCGATCATGCTCGATGCCCTGGGCCTGACCCTGGGCGACCGCGCCGACAGCGGCGTGGTGCGCCCCGGAGCGGACAAGGCCGACATCCTGGCGACGTTCGACCTGGTCGACATCCCCGAGGCCAGCGCCTGGCTGGCCGAGCGCGACCTGGACACCGACGGCCTGTGCATCCTGCGCCGGGTCATCACTGCCGAAGGCCGCTCCCGAGGCTACATCAATGGCACACCCAGCCCCTTGGGCGACCTCAAGGCCCTCGGCGAGCTGCTGATTGACATTCACAGCCAGCACGAACACCAATCCCTGCTCAAGGCCGACACCCATCGCCGCTTGCTGGATGAATACGCCGGCGCCACGGACCTGGCCCGACAGGTCCAACTGGCAGCCCAACGCTGGCGCCAGACCCGCCAGGAACTGGATCGACTCTCCAATTCCGGCGACGAACAGCGCGCCCGGCACCAGTTGTTGAGCTACCAGCTCGAAGAGCTGGAGAACCTGGCCCTGGGTGAAAATGAACTGGAAGAACTGGAGCAGGAACACAAGAACCTGACCAACGCCGAAACCCTGCTGGGCATTTGCCGCCAAGTGGTCGAACAATGCAGCGAGAGCGATTCAGGCAATGTGCTCAATGCACTGACCGCGAGCCTGAACCGACTCTCGAGCGTGAACAATTCGGTGGGTGCCCTGAACGAGGCGACCAACCTGCTGACGAGTGCGCAGATCCAGGTCGAAGAGGCCGTCGGGGAGCTGAACCGGTTCCTCGATCATTTCGATGCCGACCCGGCTCGCCTGCAGTACCTGGAAGAACGCCTGGACACCATCTATACACTGGCGCGCAAGCACCGCATCCAGCCGACCGATGTTGCCGAACTCCAGCTGCGGCTGCTGGAAGAACTGGAAACTCTGAACGCCAACGATGAATCCATCGAACGCCTCGGGGACGAGCTGGCTTCTTATGCCCGTCATTATCAGGAAAAGGCCAAGGAGCTCAGCGAACTGCGCCAGCACGCTGCAACAGGGCTGGCCAGCGCCGTGGAGCAGGAAATCCAGCGCCTGGGCATGCCCGGCGGGCGCTTCACCATCGAATTACGCCCCAACGCTGGCGACGAACTCCAGCCCAATGGCCTGGAGCAAGTGGAACTGCTGGTCAGCGCCAACCCCGGACAACCGCTCAAGGCCCTGGCTAAAGTGGCGTCCGGCGGCGAGCTGTCACGGATCAGCCTGGCCATCCAGGTCATCACCGCACAGACCTCTCGCGTGCCGACGCTGGTATTCGACGAAGTGGACGTGGGCATCGGTGGCCCGACAGCAGAAATTGTCGGCCAGTTGCTGCGCCGGCTGGGGGAGCGCGGCCAGGTGCTGACGGTGACTCACCTGCCCCAGGTCGCCGCCCAGGGACACCAGCATTTATTTGTGCACAAGGTACGTGGCGAAGAGGAAACTCGCACCGCCGTGTCCAAGCTCAACAAAAACGAGCGTGTGGAAGAAGTGGCTCGGATGCTCGGGGGCATCGACCTCACCAAGGAGTCCCTGGCTCACGCGAAAAAAATGGTCGTCGCCGCAAAAATCTGACAAAAGCCCCATAGCAAGAAGGCGACCCTAGGGTCGCCTTCTTTCGTTTTGGGAGCCGCGGGCTCACACAACGAGCTTACTTCCTCTTGCGTACATGCAAGACGAGATGGTGATCGATCAACTCGAAGCCATAGTTTTCAGCAATTTCTTTTTGCAGTGCTTCGATTTCCGGGCTGATGAACTCGATGACCTCACGGGTATCCACGTCCACCATGTGATCGTGGTGTTCCCCGTCAGCCAATTCAAAGACCGCATGACCGCCATCGAAATTATGACGAGCCACAAGACCCGCAGCCTCGAACTGAGTCAGGACACGGTAGACCGTGGCCAGACCAACGTCCTCGCCAGCCTCCATAAGCGCCTTGTAGACGTCTTCGGCACTCATGTGACGCTGCTCCGCGGAATCGAGCATTTGTAGAATCTTGACCCGTGGCAGGGTCACTTTGAGGCCGGCTTTGCGTAGTTCGCTATTTTCAACCATGGTCAGCTTTCTCGCGATGCTGCTTCGCAGCTTCTCTTAATGCGGGTATGATCGGCGTTTACGTTGTCCCAGCCAAGATAGTGGAAGTCGCCCACCGATGCAAAACACCAAGCTCTTGCTAACCAGTTTCACCTTTGTGGGACTGCTCGCACTCGCCGGTTGTTCATTCCCCGGGGTTTACAAAATCGACATCCAGCAGGGCAATGTCGTCACGCAGGACATGATAGACCAGTTACGCCCGGGAATGACCCGCCGGCAAGTACGGTTTATCATGGGTAACCCTCTGCTGACCGACACGTTCCATGCCGATCGCTGGGATTACCTGTACAGCTTGCAGCCAGGCGGCGGTGAGCGCCAACAAGAACGCATCAGCGTTATCTTTAGCCCCAATGACCAACTCGTCAGCCTGTCGGGCGATTTCATGCCTGGTGTGAGCCGCGACGAGGCCATCATGGGCAAGGACAGCGACACCACCGTGACCGACCCGGCCCAGAATGCCGAAAAGCCCAAACCGGAAAAACCGGTCAAGCCAGGTTCGTTGCTGGATCAGATCCAGAAAGAGGTGGACCAGGTCGAGACCGTACCAGTCCCGACGCCAGAGCCCCTGGATACCTCACCGCAATAAATCGCGACATAAAAAAACCCGGCATGCCGGGTTTTTTATTGCCTACGATTCAAGCCAGGTTATGGCTCCGATTGGCGCGCTTGGGCCGCCTTGGCCGCGCGCAGACGCCGGATTTCTTTCGGATCGGCCAACAACGGGCGATAAATCTCCAGTCGATCAGCCGCCTGCACCAGCTGGTGCTCTGGATCGGCAACCACTTTGCCAAAAATCCCCACAGGGCAAGTCGCCAGGTCGAGCTGCGCAAACTCATCGGCAATGCCCGAAGCGACCAGCGCGGCGCGAACACTGATGCCTTCCTGCACGGCGCATTTGCGCAGGACCTGACGCTCCGCCGAGGCATACACCACTTCTATCTCAATCAACGCTTGAGCTCTGCATTCTGCTTGGCCCGCTGGCAGAACGCGTCGACAAGAGTATTGGCAGCCTGGTTGAACAGCGGCCCCAACGTCGCCCGCACCAGAGGGCCGGCGTAGTCGAACGACAGGTCCAGGCTGATCTTGCAGGCCTTTTCACCCAGAGGCTTGAACACCCAGACCCCATGGAGTTGGTTGAAGGGTCCTTCTTCCAGGTTCATTTCAATGGACTGCCCCGGCACCAATGTATTGCGCGTGACGAAGCGCTGGCTCAAGCCGCTCTTGGCAATGTTGAGGCTGGCACGCATATGATTTTCAGAGCTCTCCAGCACCTCGGCCGATGAGCACCACGGCAAGAACTCCGGGTAGCTCGTCACATCATTGACCAGGTCATACAGTGCCTGCGCCGGGTAGGGCAGCAAGGCTGAGCGTTGAATATGTGTCGTCATGTAAGCGTCACTTCCACAGCTGGGCGGCAAACACTACAAGAATGCCGATGGGCGCCACGTAGCGCATCAAGAACAGGCTCAAGCCAAACAATACCGGGCTACGCAGCGACAATTCATCACGCACCGCTTCGCGCCCCATGATCCATCCTGCAAACACTACGAAACACAAACCACCCAATGGCAGCATGATCCGTGAGGTGAAGAAATCAATCACGCCGAAGAAGTCCAGCCCTCCGGTTGCGCCCCACCGGTAGAGATGGAAGAGCCCGTCTTCGTTCACGAAAAACTTCGCCTGCTTCCATATATTGAAGGAAAACACCGTACCCAGGCCGACAAACCAGCAGGTAAAGGCCAGCCAAAAGGTCACCCAGGCACGACTGAGCCGGGTCCGTTCAACCAGGTAAGCCACCATGGGCTCCAACAAGGAGATGGCCGAACTCCAGGCTGCGATGGCTACCAGGAGGAAAAACACCACGCCCATCACCTGTCCGAACGCCATGTTGCCGAAGGCAAAAGGCAGGCTGACAAACATCAGCCCCGGCCCTTCACTGGGGTTCAGGCCAGCGGCGAACACAATCGGAAACAATGCCATCCCCGCCAACAGCGACACGAAGGTATCCAACAGTGCGACACCGACAACGGTCCGGGTCAGGGACGCACTCTTGGGCATGTAGGCGCCGTAGATCATGATCGAACCGACCCCGACGCTCAGGGAGAAAAACGCATGCCCCATAGCCGGCAGCAGGCCATCCATGACTTTCTCCGGCTGGAAGTCGAACATGAAATGCACCCCTTCCATGAAATGCCCGGTGGTCATGCTGTAGCCCAGCAGCACCAGGATCATCACGAACAGCAACGGCATCATGATCCGCAGGCTGCGCTCAAGCCCGGCAACCACGCCCCGGGCAATGACCACCGCCGAAAGCACCATGAAAATCGTATGCCAGAGGGTCAGCCTCCAGGGATCGGCAATCACATTGCCGAAGTAGGCGCCCACCTGATCAGGCGTCACCCCTTGGAAATCCCCGCGCCCCATGTCGATGATGTAGTCCAGCGACCAGCCGCCGACCACGCTATAGAAAGACAGGATCAACAGCGCCGTGATCATCCCGGCGAAGGCCCCCCACGACCATTTGGGCGAGTGCCCTGCTTCCACCGCAAGCACCTTCAGGGCATTGGCCGGGCTTTGCCGGGCTCGTCGACCGATCAGGGTTTCAGCCAGCATCACCGGCGCGCCGATGAGCGCGATGCAAGCCAGAAACATCAGTACGAAGGCACCGCCACCGTAGACGCCGACCATGTAGGGGAATTTCCAGATACTGCCCAGCCCCACCGCCGAACCGGTTGCAGCGAATATAAAGACCCAGCGGCTAGCCCAACTGCCGTGGACAGAAACCTTGTCTGTCGACATCGTGATCACGCCCAAGCGTTAAAAAAAGAGGCCGCATTGTCCGGGATTCACTCAACGTGCTCAAGCACGCAGCTTCACCGTAGCCGACACGCACGCAACTGCCTATAATGCCGCCCCTATGGCTAAACAGAAGAAACACCCCACAGGGACCATCGCGCAAAATAAAAAGGCGCGACACGATTACTTCATCGAACAGCGTTTCGAGGCTGGCATGGTCCTGGCCGGCTGGGAAGTAAAGAGCCTGCGTGCCGGCAAGGCGCAACTGGTCGACAGCTACGTGCTGCTCAAGGACGGCGAGGCCTGGCTGCTGGGCAGCCATATCACGCCGCTGACCACGGCCAGCACCCACGTGATTGCCGATCCGACGCGCTCGCGCAAGCTGCTGCTCAACAAACGCGAGCTGGAAAAACTCTTCGCCTCCGTTCAGCAGAAGGGCTACGCCTGCGTCTGCACGTCGTTGTACTGGAGCAAGCACTTGATCAAGTGCGAGATTGCCCTGGGCAAGGGCAAGAAGGAATACGACAAGCGCGATACCGAGCGCGAACGCGATGCCGGCCGCGAGCTGCAGCGCGCGGTGCGCAACAAGGGCAAGGAAGACTAGCCCGGGATCGACTGTGGGAGCCGAGCTTGCTCGCGATGACGATGACACATGCGACATTGATGTGTCAGACAGGCCGCCATCGCGAGCAAGCTCGCTCCCACAGGGTCCACAGCCGCGATCACATCCCTTTGCGCCGCTCCGCCCGCGCCACGCGCTGCACTTCCTGACGCACCTCCTCCAACACCTCCTGCACATACAAGATATGTCGGCTGGACACTTCCCGCGCCTGCTCCGCGTGCCCGCCCATGATGGCCTGGTACAACTCCCGATGCTGGCTGATCAACATGTCGCGGGTTTCACTGCGCTGCTTGTACATGCCGCCGATGTTGGTCACCACGTTGCGCTTGAGCAAATCGAACAAGCCACGAATCGTGTGCAGCAACACCGCGTTATGACTGGCCTCGGCGATCGCCAGGTGAAACCGGGCATCCGCCGCGCCCTCTTCCGCCCGGCTGACCTCGTCGTGGCGCGAGTAACAATCCTGCAACTCGTCGAATGCCGCCGTCAGTCGCTCGCGATCCACCTCCGTGGCCCGCAACGCCGCGTAATAAGCACAGGACGCTTCCAGGGTGTGACGGAACTCCAGCAAGTCACGTTGCGCTTCGGGATTGCTTTCCAAAAGCTGCAGCAGCGGATCACTGAACGTCGAGCCTAGCGACTCCACCACATAGTTGCCGCCGCCCTGGCGACTGACCAACAAGCCTTTGGCCGCCAGTTTCTGGATTGCCTCGCGCAACGAAGGGCGTGAAACGCCGAACTGTTCGGCCAGGGTCCGTTCGGCCGGCAGCCGTTCACCCGACTTCAGCGTGCCTTCAAGGATCATGCCTTCAAGCCGCTCGACAATATCGTCAGACAAACGGCGCTGACGAATCTGATCAAACCCCATAACTCAATTCTCCACGATCCCGACGGCTCGCCGGGCTCTCTATTCTGGCCCATCCGGGCTTTGTCCACACCCATCAAAAGCCGTTTCACCACCGGATCAGATGCCCTCTGCACCGCTTATTCGACGAAAGTTTCAGGGCGGCAAATTGACACACGACAACCAACGCTTTTACCCTAGCCAACAGCGCTTGTAAATTGGTATTACCAATTATCCAAAACCGCTGACCAGTGCCTGACCAACAACAATTAGGGGCCCACCCATTATGCAAACCTGGCAACAGCTCTACAGCCCGCTCGGCAGCCTCGGCTTGTCCGCACTCGTGGCCGTCATTCCCATCGTATTTTTCTTCCTGGCCTTGGCGGTGTTTCGCCTCAAGGGGCATGTGGCCGGCAGCATCACATTGGCGCTGGCGATTGCCGTGGCGATTTTCGCGTTCAATATGCCCGCAGACATGGCCTTTGCCGCCGCCGGCTATGGCTTTGCCTATGGTCTGTGGCCCATTGCCTGGATCATCGTCGCCGCCGTATTCCTCTACAAACTGACGGTCAAGAGCGGCCAGTTCGAGGTGATTCGCAGCTCGGTGCTGTCGATTACCGATGACCAACGCCTGCAAGTGCTGCTGATCGGCTTTTGCTTCGGCGCCTTCCTGGAAGGTGCCGCCGGTTTCGGTGCACCGGTGGCGATCACTGCCGCGCTGCTGGTAGGCCTGGGTTTCAACCCCCTGTACGCCGCCGGCCTGTGCCTGATCGCCAACACCGCCCCGGTCGCGTTCGGTGCGTTGGGCATTCCGATCATCGTGGCCGGTCAGGTCACCGGGATCGACGCCTTCAAGATCGGCGCCATGACCGGTCGCCAGTTGCCCTTGCTCTCGCTGTTCGTGCCGTTCTGGCTGGTGTTCATGATGGACGGCCTGCGCGGCGTGCGGGAAACCTGGCCTGCTGCACTGGTGGCAGGCTTGAGCTTCGCCATCACTCAGTACTTCACCTCCAACTTCATTGGCCCGGAACTGCCGGACATCACCTCCGCCCTGGCCAGCCTGATTTCCCTGACGCTGTTCCTCAAAGTCTGGCAGCCCAAGCGCACCGCTGGCGCCCAGATTGCAGGTGCCACCTCCAGCGCAACGGTCACCGCCAGCGTCGGCGGTTTCGGCCAACCGCGCAGCACCGTGGCTTCGCCCTACAGCCTGGGGGAAATCATCAAGGCGTGGTCGCCGTTCCTGATCCTGACCGTATTGGTGACGATCTGGACCCTCAAGCCGTTCAAGGCCATGTTCGCCGCTGGCGGCTCGATGTACGGCTGGGTGTTCAACTTCGCCATCCCGCACCTGGACCAGATGGTGATCAAGGTCGCGCCCATCGTGACCAACCCCACCGCCATTCCGGCCGTGTTCAAGCTTGATCCGATTTCCGCCACCGGCACGGCGATTTTCTTCTCCGCACTGATCTCGATGCTGGTGCTGAAGATCAACATCAAAACTGGTCTTACCACTTTTAAAGAAACACTTTTCGATCTGCGCTGGCCGATCCTGTCCATCGGCATGGTGCTGGCGTTCGCGTTCGTCACCAACTACTCGGGCATGTCGTCGACCATGGCCCTGGTGCTGGCCGGCACGGGCGCAGCGTTCCCGTTCTTCTCGCCGTTCCTGGGTTGGCTGGGGGTGTTCCTGACCGGTTCCGATACCTCGTCCAACGCGCTGTTCAGCTCGCTGCAAGCCACCACCGCGCATCAGATCGGCGTCAACGACACCTTGCTCGTCGCGGCCAATACCAGCGGCGGCGTGACCGGCAAAATGATCTCGCCACAATCGATCGCAGTGGCCTGTGCGGCGACCGGGCTGGTGGGCAAGGAATCGGATCTGTTCCGTTTCACCCTCAAACACAGCCTATTCTTTGCAACGATTGTCGGCCTGATCACGCTGGCCCAAGCCTACTGGTTTACCGGCATGCTGGTTCATTAAGTCCTACACGCGATACTGGAAAAACCGACGCCGAACCGTGATTCGGCGTCTGCTATTCACAACCGGGTCTGCAAGGCTGCTGAAAGATTTCCTGGCTATATTCAGCAGCCTCAGCGGACGGATAACCGGGACCACCCGGAGACACGCCTGATGAGCGAGCTTTTTTACAACGCCGTGCCGAACGCGACCCGTGTCGCCCCGCCATTGCCCGAGCCTCGGCAGTACCCCAGCGAGAAACCGCAACGGGTCTACCTGTTCGGCACGTGCGTGGTGGACCTGTTCTATCCCGAAGCCGGGATGGATGCGATTCATCTGCTGGAGCGCGAAGGAATCCGGGTGGACTACCCGCAAGGGCAAAGTTGCTGCGGCCAACCGGCCTACACCTCGGGTTACACCGAGCAGGCGCGAACGGTGGCGCGGGCGCAGTTGGCCCTGTTTGCCGAAGACTATCCGGTGGTGGTGCCCTCGGGCTCCTGCGCCGGCATGCTGCGCGAGCATTACGCCGACCTGTTCAAGGACGAGCCCGACACGCTCAAGCAAGTCCAGGCCCTGGCCGCCCGGACCTATGAACTGGCCGAGTTCCTGCTGTTCGTCTGCAAAGTGCAGTTGAACGACAGCGGTGGACCGGTGAAAGTCGCGCTGCACACGTCCTGCTCGGCACGGCGTGAAATGAACACCCACCTGCACGGCCGCGCGTTGTTGGCGCAGTTGCGCAATGTGGAACGAGTCGACCACAGCCACGAAAGCGAATGCTGTGGTTTTGGTGGGACGTTCAGCGTTCGCATGCCGGATATTTCCGGCGCGATGGTGGCCGACAAGACCCGAGCGCTGAAGGAATCCGGCGCGCACAAGGTCATCAGTGCCGATTGTGGTTGCCTGATGAACATCAATGGCGCACTGGAAAAACAGCAGGAGGCGCTACGCGGCCAGCACCTGGCGAGCTTCCTCTGGCAGCGTACCGGAGGTGTCGCATGAGCACGCCGACGCTGATTCCGACCGTTGAGGTGCAGGAAGATTTTCGCGCCCGCGCCCACAAGGCGCTGGGCGACACGCAACTGCGAAACAACTTTCGCACAGCGATGGATTCACTGATGACCAAGCGGGCAGCGTCCTTCAGCGATGCCCACGAAAGAGAACACCTGCGCGTGCTGGGCAACGCCGTCCGCGCCCGTGCGTTATCGAAGCTGCCCGACCTGCTCGAGCAACTTGAAAGCAACCTGACCCGCAACGGTGTGAATGTGCACTGGGCGGAAACGGTGGACGAAGCCAACGGCATCGTCCTCTCGATCATCCGCGCTCACGAGGCGCGGCAAGTGATCAAGGGCAAATCGATGGTCAGCGAAGAGATGGAGATGAACCATTTCCTCGAGGCTCGGGACATTGAATGTCTCGAATCCGACATGGGGGAATACATCGTCCAGCTCGACCACGAGAAGCCTTCACACATTATTATGCCGGCGATCCACAAGAATGCCGGTCAGGTCGCGTCCTTGTTCCACGACAAACTCGGCGTGGAGTACACCAAGGACGTTGACCAACTCATTCAGATCGGTCGCAAAGTGCTGCGGCAGAAATTCTTCGAGGCCGACATCGGCGTCTCCGGCGTGAACTTCGCCGTCGCTGAAACCGGCACGCTGCTGCTGGTGGAAAACGAAGGCAACGGGCGGATGTCTACCACCGTGCCGCCGGTGCACATTGCCGTGACCGGCATCGAAAAAGTCGTCGAGAACCTGCGCGACGTCGTGCCGCTGCTCTCGCTGCTGACCCGTTCGGCCCTCGGCCAGCCGATCACCACCTACGTCAACATGATCTCCGGCCCGCGCAAGGCTGACGAACTGGACGGTCCCCAGGAAGTCCACCTGGTCCTGCTCGACAACGGTCGCAGCCAGGCGTTTGCCGACAGCGAATTGCGCCAGACACTGAACTGCATCCGCTGCGGCGCCTGTATGAATCATTGCCCGGTCTATACCCGAATCGGCGGCCATGCCTACGGCGAGGTTTACCCGGGCCCCATCGGAAAAATCATCACCCCGCACATGGTCGGCCTGGCCAAGGTGCCGGACCACCCGAGCGCGTCTTCGCTGTGCGGCGCCTGCGGTGAAGTGTGTCCGGTGAAAATCCCGATTCCCGCGCTGCTGCGGCGGCTGCGGGAAGAAAACGTCAAGGCGCCGGCCAGCCCCCATCAGGTGATGCGTGGCCAGGGCAGCAAATACTCGCCCAAGGAACGCTTCATCTGGAATGCCTGGGCTCAGCTCAACAGTTCGCCACGCTTGTATCGCCTGTTCGGGTTCCTCGCCACGCGCCTGCGCGCCCTGACGCCCAACAACGTCGGGCCATGGACCCAGAACCACAGCGCCCCCAAACCCGCCGCCCGCTCTTTGCATGATCTGGCCCGCGAACACCTGAACCAGCAGGGAGACCGCCGATGAGCGCCAAGGACAATATCCTCGCCAAGTTGCGCAAAAGCCTGACCGGCGCCACACCGGTTGCCGACAATTTCGACGTCGAGCTGGTGACGCAAACCTACCGCTACGCGCCCGAGGATCGTATCGCGCAATTGCGCAAGCTGATGGAAGCGGTACACACCGAAATCCACCTGACGACCGACGAAGGCTGGCCGGCCCTGCTCGCGCAATTGCTGCGCGACCGTCAATTGCCGAGCCTGCTCATCGCCCCGACCACCGCGCACGGGCAAAAAATCACACAGTTCTGGGCGAACCATCCGGACCTGCCAACCCTCAAGGCCTACGACCGCCCGGTAGAAGAGTGGAAGGCCGAGTTGTTCAACGACACCCCCGCCAGCCTCACCGGGACCCTCGGCGCCATCGCCGCCACCGGCAGCCTGATTATCTGGCCGACGCGGGAAGAACCACGGCTGATGAGCCTGGTGCCACCGGTGCATTTCGCCCTGCTCAAGGCCAGCGAGATCCGTGACAACTTCTATGAAGTGCAGCAGCAATTCCAATGGGCCCAAGGCATGCCCACCAACGCCCTGCTGGTGTCGGGCCCGTCGAAAACCGCTGACATCGAACAGGTCCTGGCCTATGGCGCCCATGGTCCGAAGGATCTGGTGGTCTTGATTCTGGAGGACCAATGACCCTTCCGGCCCCTTTCCTGCGTGATGTACAGCAACTGATTCCGCAAAAACGCCGTTTCGACGATCCGCTGTCGACCCTGGCCTTCGGTACCGACGCCAGTTTCTATCGGCTGATTCCGAAACTGGTGGTGCGCGTCGAATCCGAAGATGAAGTGATTGCCCTGCTCAAACTGGCCCAGCGCGACCAAGTCCCCGTCACGTTCCGTGCCGCCGGCACCAGCCTGTCCGGGCAAGCCATCAGCGACTCGGTGCTGATTGTGCTGGGGGATAACTGGAACGGGCGCGAGATTCGTGAACAGGGCACGCAGATCCGTTTGCAGCCCGGCGTGATCGGTGCCCAGGCCAACGCCTGGCTGGCGCCGTTCGGGCGCAAGATCGGCCCAGATCCGGCGTCGATCAATGCCTGCAAAATCGGCGGCATCGTCGCCAACAATGCCAGCGGCATGTGCTGCGGCACGGCGCAGAACACCTATCACACCCTGGCCGGCATCCGCCTGGTACTGGCCGATGGCACGCGTCTGGATACTGAAGACGACAGCAGCGTGGCGGCTTTTCGTACAAGTCATGGCGAACTGTTGGAACGCCTCGCAACTCTGGGCCGCGAGACCCGTGCCAACACTGAACTGGCTGCGCGAATCCGGCATAAATATCGTCTGAAAAATACCACCGGCCTGTCACTCAACGCCCTGGTGGATTTCGACGAGCCTGTGGATATCTTGAGCCACCTGTTGGTCGGCTCCGAAGGCACCCTCGGCTTTATCAGCGCGGTGACCTACAACACCGTCATCGACCATCCAAACAAAGCCTCGGCACTGATCGTCTTCCCGGATGTGGAAACCTGCTGCAACGCCGTCACCGTGCTGAAAAGCCAGCCGGTATCGGCCGTGGAGTTGCTGGACCGTCGCAGCCTGCGCTCGGTGCAGGACAAACCGGGCATGCCGGATTTCGTACAGCATCTGTCGACCAATGCCTGCGCCTTGCTGATCGAATCCCGCGCCGCTTCCTCGTCTTTACTACAAGAACAGTTGGCCCGGATCATGGCCTCGCTGGCCGGCTTCCCAGTGGAAAAACAAGTCGACTTTACTGAAGACCCACGGGAAAACGCCCGGCTCTGGGCGATCCGCAAAGACACCTTCCCAGCCGTGGGCGCAGTACGCAAAACCGGGACCACGGTGATCATCGAAGACGTGACCTTTCCGGTGGAACAATTGGCCATCGGCGTGAACCGCCTGATCGAACTGTTCGACAAACATCACTACGACGAAGCGATCCTTTTCGGACACGCGCTGGAAGGCAATCTGCACTTCGTCTTCACCCAGGGCTTCAACAGCGCCGAAGAAGTCGCACGCTACCAGGCGTTCATGGACGACGTGGCGCACTTGGTGGCGGTGGAATTCGGCGGCTCGCTGAAAGCCGAACACGGCACCGGGCGCAACATGGCGCCGTTCGTCGAGCTGGAATGGGGCAGCGATGCCTACCAATTGATGTGGCAGCTCAAACGCCTGCTCGATCCCAACGGCATTCTCAACCCGGACGTGGTGCTCAGCGAAGATCCGCAGATCCACCTCAAGCACCTCAAACCGCTGCCGGCCGCCGATGAGATTGTGGATAAGTGCATCGAGTGCGGTTTTTGCGAGCCGGTGTGTCCGTCCAAGGACCTGACCTTGAGCCCGCGCCAGCGCATCGTGATATGGCGGGATATCCAAGCCAAAAAACGCGCCGGCACGGACACCACCGAACTGGAACGTGCCTACCAATACCAGGGCATCGACACCTGCGCCGCTACCGGGCTATGTGCGCAACGTTGCCCGGTAGGCATCAATACCGGCGAGCTGGTGAAAAAGCTGCGCAGCCGTGACGCCACGAAGACGAAAACCGCCAACTGGATTGAAGGAAATTTCGCCACCACATTGCAAGGCGCCCGCTTTGCCCTGCACGTCGCCAACGGTGCGCGCATGCTGCTTGGCGCGCCTCGCCTGGCGAAACTGTCGGCCTCATTGACGCGCCTGTCCAAGGGCCAGGTGCCACAGTGGACCAACGCCATGCCCCAACCGGAAAAAGCCATCCGGTTCAGCCCTACCGTGTCGGACGCACGTCCGAGGGTGGTGTACTTGGCGGCGTGCGTGTCTCGGGTCATGGGCCCGGCAGCGGGGGATAAAGAACAGATGTCGTTGTACGAAAAAACCCAACGGCTGCTGGAAAAGGCCGGCTATCAGGTGGTCTTTCCAGACAACGTGGACAGCCTCTGCTGCGGCCAACCCTTTGCATCCAAAGGCTACACCGAACAGGCCGAGCACAAGCGCCAGGAACTGATTGGCGCATTGCTGCACGCCAGTCGTGGCGGGCTCGATCCCATCTACTGCGACACCAGCCCGTGCACGCTGCGGTTGGTTCAGGACCTCGGTGACGTGCGCCTGGACCTGTATGACCCGGTGCGCTTCATCCGCACGCATTTAATGGATCGTCTCGACTTCATTCCCCAGGAGGCGCCCATCGCCGTGCACGTCACGTGCAGCACGCAGCACCTTGGCGAAAGCCAGGCGCTGATCGACCTGGCGCGCAAGTGCAGCAAACACGTGGTCATCCCCGAAGGCATCCATTGTTGCGGCTTCGCCGGCGACAAGGGCTTCTCCACGCCAGAGCTGAACGCCCACTCGCTGCGCTCACTGAAGGACGCGGTACAGCATTGCAGCGAAGGGATTTCCACCAGCCGAACCTGTGAGATAGGTCTTACACAGCACGGCGCAATCGACTACCACGGGCTGGTGTATCTGGTAGACCGCGTCACCCGCCCCAAACCCGTCAATGGTGAGGGCCTTGCCAGGGGGCTCGAAGAAAAATCGAATTCCTGCGCATCGCTGTAGTCACTTGAATAGGCCCGGCTTTGCTGGGTCCTCCCTTATGCTCGGCCCTGTCTGTGACCCTACGGCCAGCACCGAGACCAGACGTTAAAGGAGATTCACATGAAGCACACCGCACTTGCTGGCTTGTTCATTTCCGCTGCGATGTTGGCCTCTCCGGTGTTTGCAAATGACCAAGCAGACCTTTGCCAAGTCAATCTGCAAAAAATCAAGGATGCCAAGGTCAGCACCGAGCAAATGAGTGAAAGCATGAAATCTGACATGGATGCCACCGTCCAGCAGGCCTCCGCTGCACAGGCCAAAGGCACCGAGCAAGGCACGAAGGAATGCATCTCGCTGACCACTCAAGCCATTCAGAAATTGCAGAACAACACCAAAGGCGATCCGCAGTAATGTCGCGTCCGGCCAACCTTCGGGTTGGCCTCAGACGCGGATTGGCGTACACTGCAAATGCCTGCCGCTCCTCCAGCTTCATGGAGCGACAGGTTCGGGGCCGTTTAGGATTCGACGCCGGTTGCGAAACTTTAGGTGCATGCCGAGTTGGTAACAGAACTCGTAAATCCACTGTTGCAACTTCCTATAGTTGCCAATGACGAAACCTACGGGGAATACGCTCTCGCTGCGTAAGCAGCCTTAGCCCTTCCCTTCTGGTACCTTCGGGTCCAGCAATCATCAGGGGATGTCTGTAAACCCAAAGTGATTGTCATATAGAACAGAATCGCCGTGCAGTACGTTGTGGACGAATCGGCTAAAACTTACACAACTCGCCCAAAGCACCCTGCCCGTCGGGTCGCTGAGGGTTAACTTAATAGACACGGCTAAGCATGTAGTACCGACAGCGGAGTACTGGCGGACGGGGGTTCAAATCCCCCCGGCTCCACCACTTCAACATCTAAAGACGTCCACGGACGTCTTTTTTTGTGCCCCACCAAAACTCTCCGACGCCTGCTCCCGCCCTACGCGTGTCCAACCCGAGGTTACTCACAGCGCGTGGCCATAGGGAACCACCCACGTCGCACCGGCGACCGAGACCGACATCACGCCATTAATGGCATACACCCGTTGCCCTTCGGCATGCCGATGCGAAGCCACTATGCCCCCATGACCGTAGTTACCGGCCAACGTCGCCAGGGTTGTACACGCACCATGTCAGCAAGGCACCACAGCGCTCATCACGCTGAGCAGCCCCAGGCGCGATGCGTGATTGACGGCGCTTGTCACCGCCTTGAGGGACGCCAGCAAACTACTGCCGTCGCGCGCGGCGCCGAATAGCAGCCGGTTATTCACGCGAATCTCGACATAGGCAAGTGCTTCGGCCTGAGCCCCATCGCGAGCAGCGTGCTCATGATAATCGGCGATATCGAAGTGAACGCCACGCTGGGCAAATGCATCGACCAGCGCCGCCAGCGGACCGTTGCCCTCACCGCTGAGGTCGAACTTGGTGCCCCCCATGTCGAGCACGCCCTCCAGGTAAGTCACAGCGCCTTCGCTGACCAATTTAGGCTGCAATAACGTGTAGGGATTGCCCTCATCCAGATAGTGCCGGGTAAAGCACGCAAGGATCATCTCGCTACTGATCTCCTGGCCCGATCCATCCACCTCTTGCTGGACCAGGGCGCTGAACTCCATCTGCAATCGGCGCGGCATCACGACCCCATGCAGTTCAAGCAGATAGGCCACGCCGCCTTTGCCGGATTGGCTATTGACGCGAATGACCGCCTCATAACTGCGCCCCATATCCGCCGGATCAATGGGCAAATAAGGCACTTCCCAGAAGCCATCGAGATTGGCCTGGCGCACTGCAAAGCCTTTCTTGATCGCGTCCTGGTGCGACCCTGAAAAGGCCGTGAACACCAATTCGCCCGCGTAAGGATGGCGAGGATGCGTGGGCAACTGATTACAGTATTCCACCTCGCGCTGGACGTGGATGATGTCCGAGAAGTCCAACTGCGGATCGATACCGCTGGTGTAGAGATTCATGGCCAGGGTGAGGATATCGACATTGCCGGTCCGCTCGCCGTTACCAAACAGCGTGCCCTCGACCCGTTCGGCACCGGCCAGGCAGGCCTGCTCGGCGGTGGCAACCCCGGTGCCCCGGTCATTGTGCGGATGGACGCTGATGATCACGCTGTCACGACGGCTGAAATGCCGGCAAAACCATTCGATCTGATCGGCGAAGACATTGGCCGTGGAGACTTCGACGGTCGTCGGCAGGTTCAGGATCATCTTGTTGCAAGGCGTTGGTGCAAAGACGTCCGTCACCGCCTCGCAGACTTGCAATGCAAAATCCAACTCGGTGAAACAAAAAGTCTCGGGGGAATACTGGAAGGTCCACTGCGTCTCGGGATTGTTGTCCATGTGCTGTTTGATTTCGCGAGTGGCCTGGGTGGCAATCTCGATGCACCCGGCGCGGTCAACACCGAATACCACCTCTCGAAACACCGGTGCGGTCGCGTTGTACACATGCACGATAGCGCGGGGAGCGCCCTTCAATGCCTCAAACGTGCGCTCGATGAGATGGCTGCGGGCTTGCGTCATGACCTGAATCGTCACGTCATCGGGAATCGCACCCGTTTCGATAAGTTCGCGCACATAGTCGAAATCGGTCTGCGAAGCGGCGGGAAAACCTACTTCGATTTCCTTGAAGCCGACCTTGACCAACAGGTCGAAGAAACGGCGCTTGCGTTCGGCATTCATCGGCTCGATCAAGGCCTGATTGCCATCGCGCATATCGACGCTGCACCAGCTAGGCGCAACGGACTGGACCTGACCGGGCCATGTGCGGTCCGGCAGATCCACTGTGGTGAAATGTCGATATTTGCTGGAAGGATCCTTCAGCATCATGGCGTTTATCCTTTTTGATACGTCCTAGGTGGGCAGGCTCGGCATCTGACGCCTCCGAACATTGGATCCAATAATAAACGAACATAACTTGATACAAATTGCGTCTTCACGTCATCAAAAGGGGAAAAACCACAAGAAAAACCAATGACTATAAGAATATTGGTTGTTTATGCTAGACCACTTAAATATTGGACAATTTTGAATCTTACGAGATAGGGATAATCCACCCCTAATGCGACGAAACATAAACAGACGGCGCAACAGGCGCCGGCAACGCATAAGTCGCCTTCATCCATTCAATCTCCGCCTGAGGCGTGCGCCCGAACATCCGCTTGAATTCGCGGCTGAATTGCGAGGCGCTTTCGTAGCCGACGTTGAACGCGGCCGTCGAAGCGCTCATGGTGTTGTGCAGCATCAATAATCGCGCCTGGTGTAGACGTGTCGATTTCAAGTACTGCATGGGCGTGGAGTCCGTCACGCTGCGAAAGTGCAGGTGAAAGTTGGGGATACTCATGTTGGCTTCGTCGGCGAGCGCTTCGACGTCCAGGTGCTCGTGGTAGCAGCTGTGGATCTTGCGGATCGCCCGGGTGATCTTGCCGAAGTGCCCCTGGCGACTGAGCGCGGCGCGCATCGAGCCGCCCTGCTCGCCGGTCAGGATCCGGTAGTAGATTTCCCGTACCAGTGACGGCCCGAGTATTTGCGCTTCGCCCGGGCGGCTCATGGCTTCCAGCAAACGCAGCGTCGAGCTGCGCAGCAAATCGTCCATGGGCGAGGCGTACATGCCTTTGGGTTGGGCATCGCTGGGGCCGAGGGTCTCGTCGACTTGCAACATCAACTCGCTGGCCAGCTGTAAGTCGAGGCGCATGTAGACCGCCAGCATGGGCTCAGCTTCGGTGGCGTCGGTCTCCATGGTGAATGGAACAGGGACAGACACCACCAGATAGTGCTGGGCGTCATACACGTAGACGTCCTCCCCCAGATAACCGCGCTTGCGCCCCTGGCACAAGATCACGATGCCGGGCTCATACAACACCGGCGTGCGCGTCAGCGGCCGGTTCGAACGCAGAAAACGGATGTCCTCCAGCGCGCTGAGGTTGTAGCCCTCGACCGGCGCAAGCTGTTCCATCAACTGCACCATGCGCGAGGTGTTTGAGGCCTGAGTCATTGATGCCCCTTTGCTGGCCGTTCAACCGTCGGTCGAACGGGTCAGCGTTTCCCATTGATCGATCTCACTGGCCGCACGACTGAGCTTGTCGCGCACCAGGCTCAGTGCATCGCTGCCCAACAGCAAGTGCGCAGGTGGCGTCGGGCTGGCAATGATCTGCAACATCGCTTGCGCCGCTTTCCGAGGGTCGCCCAGTTGCTTGCCGCTTTTCTCCACGCGCGCGTTACGTATCGGATCGAAACTGGCGTCGTAGTCGGCAATGCTCCGCGCCGTGCGCTGCATCGAACGCCCCGCCCAGTCGGTGCGAAACGAACCAGGCGCGACGGCGGTCACGAAGATGTTGAACGGTAGCAGTTCCTTGCTCAGCGTATCGGAGAGGCCTTCGAGGGCAAACTTGCTCGCGCAGTAATAGGAAATGCCCGGCATCGTAATGGTGCCGCCCATGGAGGTGATGTTGAGGATATGCCCCGCACGGCGTTGACGAAAGTACGGCACGAAGGCCTTGGTCAATGCCACCGCGCCAAACACGTTGACGTCGAACTGGCGACGCATCTCCTCCAGCGGCGATTCCTCGAAGATGCCTTCATGACCGTAGCCAGCATTGTTGGCCAGCACATCGACCGGGCCGTAAGTGGTTTCTATCTGCGCCACTGCGCTATCGATTCGGTCGAACTCGGTGACGTCCAGGATCACGCCATGGGCACGTTCCGTGGAGAGCGCTTCGAAAGCCTGCAACGCCGCCTCACTGCGCACGGTGCCGATGACACGGTGGCCTGCTGCGAGCGCTTCTTGCGCCAGGGCGTTGCCCAAGCCACTGCTCACGCCGGTGATGAAGAGGGTTTTTCTGTCGTGCATGGTGAACTCCAATGGATAAACAGGAGGCCATGGTAACGATCGAAAAATGGCCCACCTATGCCGGTTTGCCTTGGGGCATTGCCTATTCCTATCAGCACGTCAGATTCCCGGACCGGTCACGTGGGCTGGCAACCTGGCCAAGCGGTCCCAACCGTTTGCATCGATCCCAGCGCGGTTGGGCAACCACAGTGTTTGCAGCGGCAGTTGCTCCAACACCGGCACCACGGCCGACGTGATCCGCGATTCCCCTGGATCGGCGCCGAGTGTCAGGTCCCGCAGCGGCAATCGCTTTCACCCACAGTCCCCTCTCTAGCCATGACAAGGTGCCAAATGGACGGCTAATTCGAACCCGTTGATAGCTGTAAACCAAATGTAGGGAAATACAGCCGTAGAAAGGCCAAAGCTCCTACATGAAGCTCGGAAAGCGGTGTCTTGTAGCGCTTGATCGGGGCGGCCTATAGTTCCTCGTCGCCCAATGGCGACTCGGGTTTGGCGACCCGGCAACGAGGTAGCTCCTTACAACTGAATGAGGTCCTACCGATGAATCGATACATGCCCATCACCGGCATCGACTGCACCCCCGCTACCCTGCTGATCGACACCCAAGCCCCGCTTGATGTCCTCTTCGAAACCGCTGACTACCGCATCCGCACGGTGACTCAACTGCTGGAAAACATCGCGTTCCGCTCGGAGATCAGTTCCGACACGCTGGTGCTTTCCGACTTTTGCAAAATGCTGACGATTGCGCTGCGCGACGGGTGTGATGTGATGGATGTGATTGGCAGACGATTGCGGGCGCAGGCGGCGGAGTAAGTGAAGACGGGCGACTATGGCCATAACGTAGCCCCCACCGTGAGCAACTACATCCATCTGCTGCGATGAGCTGTGGCGCAGTTCGTCAAGAACTGCGCCAAATTTTCAATCCAAAATGGCGCGATTCTGAGAACTGCGCCATAATCGCGCCAAATCTTCTCCAACAGCGCCAACATAACCATGCCTTCGACCACCGACATACTGAACAGTATCCTGGCATCCAGGAGCGGGGCGAGCCTCTCAGAGCTTTTGACCAAGCACCCGGAAATCGCCCGGCGAACGGCGCAGCGCATCCTTGCAAACCTGGTCGAAAGCAGCCAAATCACTGCACAGGGAGAAGGCAGGGCACGACGTTATTTCGCAATAGAACACCAGGCCGAAACCCACGCCCTGAATACTGACACCGATGCCTTCCCTGCCTTCATTCCATTATCTGCAGACAGCCGGGACATACTCGCCTATATCAACCAGCCCACAGAAGCGCGCAAGCCGGTGGGCTACCAACGTGACTTTCTGGACGCCTATCGTCCTAACGAGACAGGGTACTTACCTGAGTCGTTGCGGCGCCAATTGCACAGGATGGGCAAAACCGCAGATGCGACGGAGCCAGCAGGCACTTACAGCCGGGCGGTCCTGAATCGCTTGTTGATTGATCTGTCGTGGGCATCAAGCCATCTGGAAGGGAACACCTACTCACGGCTCGACACGCGACAACTCATCGAGCAAGGTAAGGCAGCACAGGGCAAGGCCGCTATAGAAACGCAGATGATCTTGAACCATAAGACAGCTATCGAGCTTTTGGTCGAGAACATCGAGAGTGCCGAGTTCAACCGCTACACATTGATGAACCTGCATAGCGCCTTGGCCGAAAACCTGCTGCCCAACCCAGCAGACGAGGGCCGAATTCGCCAGCACGCCGTCGACATCGGGAAAAGCACCTATCGCCCGCTCTCAACGCCACAGCAAATTGAAGATGCACTGGACGTCCTGCTTGGCAAAGCCAATCAGATCGCTGATCCGTTCGAGCAGTCTTTCTTCATGATGGTGCACCTGCCCTATTTGCAGCCTTTTGCCGACATCAATAAACGCACCTCCCGACTGGCAGCGAATCTCCCTTTGTTCCGGGCCAACCTTTGTCCGCTGACCTTTCTGGATGTACCGGAGCAGGCCTACAGCCGAGCCACATTAGGCGTGTACGAAATGACTCGGGTAGAGCTGCTTCGCGACCTGTATATCTGGGCCTACGAACGCTCAACACAGGAATATCTGGCAATCAAGCAAGACCTTGCGGAGCCGGACCCTTTACGCCTGGCATGGCGAGACCTCATCAAGAAGACCATTCGGGAAATCGTCACTCACCCAGAGCTTGACCCGTTGTTCTGTATTCAACGCTCGGTAACGGAATATGTTTCGGAAAGAGAGCAGCCGGAGGTGCAAGCACTGATCGTCGAAGAACTCCGTCGACTGCACGAAGGGGTCCTCGCACGCTATGGGTTACGACCATCAGAGTTCATGTCCTGGAAGTCGCTCCATGGCCACTGATGGATGATCACTGCGCAAAAATGGGGACGCCCATTTATTTATCAACATACAAACCAACAGACCTGCTCATAAAATAAATCTGTCCCCTTTCGATCCCTTTTTGCTGGTATCGAAGTAAAAAAAAGGGGACAGATCTATTTATAAACCAAGAAAAGCAATGAGGCAGCCCCTCTGCAACTAACAAAATAAATCTGCCCCTTTTTTTAGTTGAGGTACAGAAGACCCTATCTCCACTGAGGCTGTATCGTTGGTCCCAATTGTCGCTTTTGAACCTATTAGATCGCAAAGTAACCATTAGCGTGCCGCGCGTCGCTCAACCATGGACTTTACATACTTAAGCTTCTCTAAGATAAAGTCAGAAAAGTTCGATGCTAACACCTCAAACCCATCCAACTCTGAGCTAACCTCTACAACTTGCCAATTATTCTTTGCGTCAAAAGCATATAGCACGTCGCTCGAACTCCCACCGATTATATAAACTCCTTCATAACCCTCAATTTCCCGACCGCATATAGTTGAATATTTTTCCGGACCATCATCAACGTAAAAAGCAGCGTCTAGTTCACCGAATCCAAAATTTTCAAGAAACTCAAGATAATCAGTAGGCACACTTTTTCGGTCCATTTCTTCAACACCGCTCAGTATGGCATCAACATTAAAAATACAGTCACCATAATCCCCCTCAAAAAGCTCAGCGGATGTTATTTCGTCTATAAGACGTCTTATTTCTACTGAATTCATCATAGTTATTTACCAAATAAATTTTCTGCTCATAGCGCAAAAAGTTGGCAGATTTATTTATAAACTGAGAAAACCCAATAAGCCCGCTCCCTTTGCGCCTTACTGCCCCCTTTTTTTCTTTCTCAGAGCACTAGCACATTCAATAACCTCCAGCACTATCATCAGCAAACGATAGCCAAGACGCAGCAACACAACCGAAAACCTCATCGCAGGTGCGAGCTTGCAGTTCTATAATCGCCCGTCTTGCATCAGCAATTAACCAGCCAGTCGAGTTCAATGTCAGCCAGGCATAGTCCAAGCGACCCTCCGACATAAAACTTTCGAATAGCGTCGTTTTTACCTGAACAGGATCAAACCAGCCAGGCAAGCTCGCGCTCTCTGGTATTCGCATATTCTTATTGAGAACCTCAAAGGAACAGCTAGTTTCCCACCAGTTCCCTCTGGCAAACTCACTGGGAAAGTCTCCCATATATGGATTGCCGTCATAAGAATTACAGTCAAGAGGGGTCAATGTTCTAAACAGCTCTGCCTTGGGAAACCCCTTTGGGTCGTCACCTGTTTTCAGAGAGACCGCATCCAGCTCCGATAAGCTTTCAAGCCCTACCCTCGCCGCAAACTGTTCAAGATCTAACGTCACCCCATCATCCAAACTGATCGCCATCATCGCGATTACTCCAAACAATTGTGAAGGCGTTCTGGCGATCTCCGTCGTCATGCGATCGGAGCTTACGAACATCTTTACAAAACAAGGCTCCCGCTCCACGAACCAGTGCTTCCAATATCCAATATAGGTTGGACGAGAGCCGTCACTCCAGATTGGGACCAGCGCAGGTGGAAAACCAAACCATTGAGCAGGTGCCTCTAGAGTGCAAATGGGTGACCTGATTCTTCCGGCAGCACACGCTACCACTGCATCCGGCAGACTGAGAGCTTTAAGCGCGTTTTCAAAGTTCATATTCTTACCGTTTTGGCACCAGAGGAGTGGACCAGTCAGGAATTTCTATTCTGTGCAAAGGTGAGATGGGGCCAACCGCAACGAAAAAAGAGGAGACAGATTTATTTAAGCACTTAGCAAAAGAATAAATCTGTCCCCTTTTTTCTATACGCCAATCAACCCAGCAAAATATCCTGCGCATCAACAGCTTCTACTGAACCATTAGTAACCAGAACCCCCAAACCAAGCTGGGGGTCGAAGGTGGCATCAAAGATAAAACCGATTTCGCGCGCCCTGGTATTAAAAGCGGACATTACTTTAATGCACTTCAAAGAAACTAATCCATGCATATCGTCAACTGCATGGACTCTGGGCGCCTTGATATCGACCTCTTCAGCACCAAAGCATTCTCGGTATTCCTCAACCCTACCAAGGTAATAGTTGAAAACAGTTTCTTCTATCAATAAAGAAATCGCGATTTTATTTGAATCAAACTCTCGAAACGCAAGCCGCTGAGTTTCAGATATTGGGTCGCCATCAAACGTTTGAACAACAAGCGGCACCTCATGGTGGCATCCAAAAATCACTACATCGCACAGCCCGGTCCAAATCCCATCAAAAAGCAGCTCACCAAAATCACTACCTGAGACAAAACTCATTTTTAACCGCCTAAATAAAAAGGGGACAAATTTATTTATAAACCGAGCAAAACCAACAAATCTGCCCCTCTGTGTTTCACAAAATAAATCTGTCCCCTTTTTTGTTATCTTTTGTTTCACGACCGCGCCAGTATTGTTCATCTCCCCAAGGTGCACGAATCATGAAAGCCCCCCCACTAAACGTTTCGCTCTTGGACAGAAAACCAAATAAAACACTCCGAAGGTCGGTCTTGTCGACATAGTCAACAATGTAGTCAATAGCCCCCTCATTCGCCTCGGCTATTGACGCTGACATCTTTTCTTGTTGACCTGAAAACTCATAAGCCCGATGAGCAAAAAAACCTACAACTAAGAGAATTAGAATCAAGCTATTCTGTTGCAGACTATCCGATTCAAAATTTTGCTCTGCCAACGGACCATTTTGCATTTCATCAGAGTCCAGATAATACGCCAAGTGGTCCCCATCCACACTGCGATCAGACATCCACTGCCAGCAGAGATCGATAGCTTCCTCACACCTATCGTGAGTTAGGTTCGCGGACTCTAGATTCACTAAAGCGCGATCCAGCAATAGAAGAAAAATAGCGGCCTTCTTAGTCCAAACCATGCTGTCGATAACACCTAACAACTCGCTATTCTCCATGGAAAACCTCTCAGAAAAAGGGGACGGATTTATTTAATAACTGAGCAAGCAAATAAATCCGCCCCCTTTTTCCCACATAAATTACTACTACTTAGGTATATAGATATAGAATTAGCAACGAAAACAAACGAAAATATTATGGAGGACCACATCCTCATATAAACGCATCTCAAATCTTAAGTCAGAAACTGAAACGGTCCTCAAATACTGTCTGCCCCCCTATTCTGACGAAACATTGCCGCGCCACCTCCACGGGTACTACCTTGCCTAAAACCGGCATCATGGCCTTGTAGAACACCTTGTCACAGGCTTCATCTTTACTAAACGGTTGGGCTCTGCCCTCAGCGTCCGCAGTAATGTGGCAGCCCGCTACTAAATCAGCTGGCAGGTCTTTAAAGGCGACAGGCTTTTGAGTAGTGCCCGCCTGCGCCTCGATCATTTCATTGCAACCACCGGTTACGGCCCCTTCCTTAACGGTTTTTACAAAAGCAACGCGCTCGTAATCGGTACCGCTGAAAACAGTCTGATCGTTGACGCTAACGCGATACTGCGAAGGCTGGAGCATGATGGATTTGATGCAAAACTGTGTTGTGACCGGCTGATTATTCACCGAGGTCGTTGCCGACTTGCAACCCGGGACGGCGTTGGCGAAGCCACCGTTTTGCGCGCTACCTATGACCGGAATACGCTCCTGAGGCTGCGTGATGTCATAGGCATGCAGTTCACAGCCTCCACCCACAAACTGGAGTTCCGCCAGATAAACCTTGCCTTTCTCCGGCGTGAAAATGGTGCTGATCGGACCGCAACGATAACCGCGGTTGATACTTTCGCCAGTGGCGTAACCCGATACCTCGAATGGCTGATCGGGATCAGCTTGCACTTCCAACTGAGGGAAATGCTTCAAGGTCGCGCTGTGGGCCGTTTCGTTGAGCTTGGCAATCCAGCCGAACACTTTGCCGCGACCGGAATCCACCACTGTCCCCTGCACATCCATACGTCGGTCTGGGTCCGTCGCTCGCCTGATTGCAAACTCCACAGGGACGACATTGCCCGTCGCTTTCATGATCACCTTGGCGTGCTGCGCATCGACGACAACCTTTTTCTGCTGGAATTGGATACCGTCGCGAAGCAGGTTAGGAGAAGAGTCCCGGACGTTGGATTTGCAGCCGGATAACGTCAGAATCAAGCCAATAATTAGCAGCGTTGCTTTCTTCATGAATGCTCCAAGCGCATCATTGACGCTTAAAAAAGAAAAATAGAAAAATAGAAAAAAGGAAAAAAGGAAAAAAGGAAAAAAGAAAGAAAAAAGGGGACAGATTTATTTAAGTACTTAGCAAAAAAATAAATCTGTCCCCTTTTTTCTCAGCTCTTTTGCACCTTTCAACTCCTCAATGCTGGCAACGACAACACTTCATCGTACTGTGGCCAGTCTTCCCTTGCGCGTTTGAGCACACCTTGCATCAACTCGTCCAACTCAGGCACTGGCTGCTCGGGCGGCAATTGGTCAAAGGGCGCGGCCATCAGCGGATGATCAATCTGCTGAGGATTGGGCAAGCCTTCCCATTGGCGTAGACGCAGTATGTAGAGGATTTCCAACGGCACGCGCTCCATGTGGCATTCCTGATCGAAATCGTACGAATTCTTTTGGCTGTCTTTGCCGGTTTGCCAGGTGTGGCGGTCACATGCGGCCAGCAGGCAGGGCAACAAGTCGTCGGGGTTGGCGGTGCGCCAGTTGGCCAGTAGAGCTTCGTAGATAGGTTCATCATATGCATAGGCCGGCCACAGGTGCGATACATTCCCCACCCAATCGGCAAACACGCGAAGCATAAAGGCTTGGGCGCGGCGGTGCTGCTCTTCGTACTCGATCACCAACTGATGTTCGCGATTAAGCGCCGCATGAGTGAGATAGCCCTGATGGAGGACGGCATCCTTCCAGCCCAGGATCGCCATCGTGCCCATCATGTTGGCACCGGTTTGGATACTGTAGTTTTGCTGGCGAATATAGTTACCGGGGCGTTGATCGTACTGGTGCGCCCAAAAGTACAATTGCCAAACACCTACCTGGTAGTAACGCATCCAGTGAGCCAATTCTTGCAACCATTGCGGGTTGTCTGGTGCAGTGGCAAGTACTTTATAAAGTCTTACCCGCGCCATTTCTTCTGAGATGCTATCTGTCGCATTATTTTTATTTGGAACCATCATTGGATCAGTGGGTCTTGCATCCTTCCTAGTGACGTATTCGCGTATCGCGTTGACATAAAACGCGTCCTCAACATGCGGCCCTCTGGCGATGCGAGCAAGTACTGATTTGTAAGAGGGCCACCTTGGGTTCACACCCACGCGTTCAAATTGATTTATTTTTTGGGCCATGGTTCCACCTTAACTTCTGCTTGACCTGTTTTAGCGGGTGCTGGCAAACCGACTTTAACGGTAACGCCTTGGACTTTGACTCCATCTCTTCCCAGCGCGGATCTCAAGGCTCGAGCCAACGCAGGATCGGATTGGGTTATCGAACTTTTTTGCAACCACCCTCTCAATCTTGTCTCCGGATCCCCATGCGGCGTGCGTGCCGCATTCACACCGTTCACAGAAGACTTCGCATCCATCACCACCACGGTAATCGTATCGCCATTGATCGCCACCGCGCAGCCATCACAGCCGTGGTTGCTACCGTTCTGCAATGGCTTGAAATTGAGGCCGGTTTTTCCGTTGAGGGTTTGAAGGGCCAGTTGCTCGCCCAACACCCCATCATTTACAAGCGAACCGGTCTTCCAATTGGGAAGGTGCGACAGCGGGATACTTTCAAATGTCTGCCCAAACAGGTCTTCAACCGGGCTGACCTTGGGAGGGTTGACTGCATCAGGGACAACCTGCACCGGCCCTTTTGCACCAGTAAAAGTATCCAACTGCTGCGCAAGCTTCGCCTCAAACTGCCCCAGCTCACCGACCTTCCCCACTGCCCCCACTTCGCCAAGCCCTGGAAGGAGCAACGACCCGAGATCAATACTGTTCTTCGTCGCTTGCAGCGCCAGACCATAGCGATTGTTTTGCAGCTTGAAAACAAAATCCTGGCCATCCTGAGTGACCTTCCAGTCACCAATGATGTCCTGTGGATCCACAAATGGGTCGAGCGCGTTGTTGGCAACCTCCAATACATGGCCCGAAAGCAGGTCGTTCCCCATCGAAGCCATGGATTGAACCGTGGACCACACGCTTATACCCGCACCGGCTAGCGCTCCCTTGGCTCCGTCAAACGCCCCGTTTTTTCTACCGCTGAAATCAAGATTCAGTTTGTAGAAATTAGCCAGGTCAGTGGTGCCATACGAGTCGGGGTCACCGAGGTACGCAATATTGATATCCGCATTCTTGAATTCAGATGAATGCGTTTTGTTGTAGTTCTTTATCAGAGCCAGCGTCTCGCCGGAGGTATAACCCTTGTTGTCGTTCTCCAGAGTTCCAACCGTGGTGTCATACCGATCAGCCAACGGCGCCAATGCTTTCCCCAGATACTCCAGTGTCACAGCATCAAACTGGCTGTCCGCTCCACCAATTGTCTTGTTCCAATCTGCATCGGTATAAAACGCAAACGCCCGCGCCATCTGCTGCTCGGCCTCGGCCTCGCTGATGCCCAACTGAGCAGCCAGCTTCGGCGCTTCCTGCTCGATCAGGCGTGCTTCGGTGGGGTGGGCCTGGCGGTTGTATTTTTCTACGTTGCTCGCGATATTCGCGCCACTCGCCTGGGAGATGCCGCCCTTACCTACCGCCGCTCCCAAACCTGCTGCCAGCAAGGCATTAAAGGCATCCCGGCTGTCGATACCGATACCGCCGTCTTTAAGCACTTTGTCCATGGCCGGCATGATTGTCGCCGAGGCTCCCGCGCTCAGCGCGCCCCCGGCGGCCGTGCCGCTGGATAAGCCTTGCGCAGCGCCGGCCAGGCTGTGGAGCAAGACGCGCGCAGCACCGCCCTCGCCCCATGTGGCCTGAAGCGTTTTGTCTTTCTGGCGCGTCGCCTCTGCCAACTGTTGGTCGGCGTAATCGCCAATTTTCTTATACGTGTCGGCGGCCGTGGTGTTCGCCACCAGCCCCACCGCCGTGGTGCCCCCAACGCTGCCCAGACCCGCCGCAATCAAGCCCGCGGCAATATCAGCCATGAAAAGTTTTTCACCGCCCACGTCCCAGCTCTTGGCATCGGCGATTGCAGCATTGCGTTCTTGCTCGGTCGAAGCGTTTCGAGCTCTTTCACTAGCAGCCTGTTGCTGCGTACTGGCGACTTCGGAGATGACCGTCTTGGATAAGGCAACGGTGCTTTGGATCAGCTCGATCCGCTCCTCCATTGCCTTTTCATCTGGACGGTCCAATCGCGAATTGGCGTTGTCGGTGTCCCGGCTCAGCCCCACAAGATCATTGGCCCCTGCCGCATTGCGGACCGTGATCGTGCCTTCGCTGACAGCACTGCGCGTTGTGCTGTGGTCGGAATCCTTGAGCGACAGCGGAACGCTGCCACCAAAGGTGGTACCTGGCTTCAAGTCGCCATAACCACTGCCATAAGAGACGTTGAAGCCCGCAGACTGGCTCTTGATCTCACTGACGTTCTTGATGTCACTGACGATCAGCCTGTCCGTGCTCAAGCTGTTCTTATCGGCCGTGGCCTCGCTGGCAATCACCGAGCCTTGCAGCACGGTGTTCTTGCCCACGGTGATGTTGTAACCGTCCTTGCCGGCGAACAGACCGCTTTGATCAGTCACCGCCTCGTACTTGCTGTTCATGTTGCTAGCGGCGATGTTGGCGGTCGCCGTCACCGTTTCGCCGTAACAGAACGGCGGTACACAGATGCTGGCGCCAAAGCCGCCGCTGGTTTGCTTGTTCTTGTGCTCGGACGTGTCTTGCCGCGAAGCGATGTTCAGGTCACCGCCAACCAATGCCTGGATGCTGTCGGCATGGATCTGTGCGCCAGCCAGGGTCGTGTCATTTCCGCTCTGCAGTTTCAGCGAGCCCGTATCCAGGGTGCTGTTGACCTGCGTGACGTCGTGACCGCTCCCCTTGCCTTTGGCGAGCTGGGCACCCAGGTCGAGGGTGAAACCGTTTTGCGAGCCGATGTTGAAGCTCGCCCCGATGGCGGTCTTGTTGTTGCTGCTATGGTTCTCACGATCTTCGGTGTTTTGTGCACTCTCGAACGTGATGTCGTTCTTGGCCAGCAGCAGCGTATCGGCCGCCTTCAGCTTACTGCCGAGAACATGGATATCCCCGGCGGTCCCGGCAGCCTGGCCTGACGCAACGATCAGCAGGCTGCCGCCACTGTTGACGGTGGTCTGCTTGGCGGTGGTGCTGTCGTATTGCGTAGTGCTCTTGCTGTGGGTGCTGGCCAGCTCCGTCCCGATCTTGAACACGGCACCACTACTATTTGGGCTGCCACTGGCGGCCGCAGCAAGATCGTCAACCCGATCGCCCATGCCGTTGAGCGCCATCAGGGCTTGTGCCCCCTTCACGGCTTTCAGACGACCATCATCGGCGTTCCGCGCGGCCTTCGCGTTGTCCCGGATGCTCTTCACCGTATCGACAATCGCCCCACCCACCACGCGCCCTACGGCGAGACCGTTGGATTTGTCCGTGCTGCTCTGGCTGGCACTTTCCATACCGGCAGCCAAGGTGACGTTGGAACCCGAGAGGTTGGTGTTCTTGGTACTGACCAGATCACTGGCCACCACACTCAACTCGCGCCCAGCCGTGAGCGTTACATTGCCGGCACTGGAGCCGATCGTGCTGCCGGTAAGCGTGGTTTCTGTAGCCGTGCCGTTGTGCTTCTGACTGTTGATAAACAGATGCTGGTTGCCCGTCATGTCATCCAGGCCCAGCTTGTTACCGGTCAGCACACCTGTCAGGTCACGATTCTTTTCCTTATGCATATCGGTGCGCGAGAAGGTGTTCTGCGCCGCGTCGATGGTCAGGTCGCGCCCGGCCTGGACTGCCAGATCACCGGTACTGACCAGGGACGAGCCCGTCACTTTCACATCTTGGCCGCCCGCGACCGTAACCGTCTCGCCGGAGACCATGCTGCCCACCGCCGTGGTGCGTTTCTCGTCGACCTTGTCCTGGACTTTGCTCGACTTGAACCCGCCCCAACTGCTTTTGCTTTCCTTACGCTCATGTCGAGCGCTGTCGGAATCCGTCACGGCAAAAATCTGAACATCCTTGCCTGCGACCAATTTCGTCGCACCTTTCTCGGCGGTAACCGCGCTACCCGCCAACAGCAGGTTTTCTCCCGTCACCAGTGTGCTGTTGCCGCCAGAACTGACCAGGCTGCCCACTTGGGAGGTGCTGTCCGTTTCATCCAGCCGGAATTTCTTCCCGGAAGAAGACTTCTTGGTCTTGCTGTAGAAGCTGTAGTCCTGATCCGCAGCGGCCTTCAGGGCGAGGTTGTTACCCGCCACCAGGTACGCCTCATTCCCCGCGTTGACCGTACTCGCTACCAACGTGAGATCCTGCCCCGCGCTCAGCGTCGCATCCCCGCCCGCCTTGAGCGTGGTGGACACCTGCTGGACATGATCCTCGATGCTCTTGACCTTCTTGCTCTGGCCATACGAATGCTGTTCATTCGCCGCGGGCCCCAAGGTCAAGTTCTTGGTAGCGACAATGGCCAAGTTCCGCTTGGCTTCGACCTGGCTAGCGATCACCTTGAGGTCACCACCCGCAACGGCCTGAAGATCGCGTCCAACCGTAACGCTAGAACCATTCTGGGTAATGGTCTGGTCTCGATGTTTGCTGCCCTGCGTATGGCTGTCCACCTGCTCGGCGGCGGTGATGTTCATATTTCGGGCTGCGCGCAATGTGGTGTCGTTACCACTCTTGAGCACACCACCAACATTGGCGATATCCCGCCCAGCGCCCGCGCTCAGGTCATGACTCGCCTCAATCCGCGCCGCACTGTCGGCAAATTCGCGTTGCTCAGTCTTGTAGCCGGTGCTGCTGGCATGCCGGGTAATGGTTCGCTCATTGGTCAAATCACCCGCCACGGCAACAACACTGACATCCCGCCCAGCAATAACCCCACCCGCCCTGTTAGTCAGGTTATTACTCGCCAACGCATCAAGCCGACCACCCGCTTCCATCAACCCACTGTTGACCAAGCTGTCGCCCGCCGTCGCCCTCAGGTTGCTGGACGCGCGCAAGGTGCCCGCATTGTTCAGGTTTTTACCGGCGATCAGGCTCACATCGGAACCCTGAATCAACGCCCCATTAGCCGCCAGACGATTATTGGCCTGGGCCAGATAAAGCACCGGCACCAACACCTGTTGATTATTCACCGTCCGGGTCTCCATCCAGACGATGTCATGGGTCAGGGCCGCAACCTGTTCGGCGGTCAGGCTGACGCCCAGGGACAGATCAAGTGCGTCCTTGCTGGCGATGGCATTGTTCATCAGGTACTTGAACATGCCGTCGTCGGAGGTCTGGCCGTCGAGGAAGCGTTGGCCCGTACGGGCGATCACGGCTTGCTGGATCAGGCGTTGTTCGTAGAAGCCGTCGCCCAGGCGCTTGGCGGCGGTGTCCGGGTCGTAGCCCAGGTTTGTCAGCAGGTAATCGGAGCTCATGAACCGGCGCATGTCGGTCAGCGCCGGGTTGGTCTCGATCAAGTACTTTTGCGGGTTGGCCTGGAACGAGCGATCCGGCAGGCCACGCACTTGCGTCAGGCCCGTGCTCTGGGTCGGCGTGGTGGAGCCGTCGCCGCTCATGCGGAACAGGCCGTTTTGCCCGGTGGGCAAGTCAAAGCCCGGCAAGGCCAGCGGATCGACTTGTTGCTGGGTCAGGCTCGGGGGTAGCTGCCGATTGACGCTGATGCGGGTCGAGAAGGCGTTGTCGGCCTGGGTGTCGGTGCGTGGGCCAGCGCCAACGTAGTTGTAGCCGCCACGCACGACGCCGCTGTTGAGGTCGCCCTGGGTAGGAATGTCGATGGCGCCACCGGCCTGGATAATCGCGGCATAGGTCTGGTTATCGGTCGTACTGGTCTGGGTGCGAAACTGCAGAAACTCAGTCTCGGTCATGCCGATGAAGCGGCTCATCGCTGCTTCAAGGCCACCCAGGTCGTTGGCGTTGTAGCCCGGGCTCTGCAACCAGTATTTGTTGGTGAAGTCATTCGCGGCGACGCGCCAGCCACTCGGGTGGCGCGTGCGTTGGGACCTGAAGGTGCGCGAGGTTTCGGTCTCGCCAGTCTCGATGCCGATGTTGTTCAGGCTGACGAGGTTGGCGGTCAATGCACCGCCGACGCCGATGCTGCTGCTCCGGTTGGTCAGGGTGTCGCCCTGGATATTCAGGTTGCCGCCGGTGGTGATGCTGGAGGCGGCGCTGGCCGCGGTGACTTCGAACTTGTCGCGCTGGATGATCTGCCAGACGTGGTTTTGCTTGGGGCCGTCGCAATCACCTGGGATGCAGGCCACCTCCCTGATCGAGGCGGTGTAGATGCCCGCGTCGTGGGTGGTCAGTATTTCGCGGACGTTGTCGATAGTGCTGGCTGCCAGGCGCATGTTGCCGTCGCTCTGCAGCGAGCCGGAGCTGTTGAGGATGCGGCTGGCACGGGTGCCGAGGCCGTCGCGATCAATGTTCAGGTCACCCAGGCTGTAGATATCGGCATAGCGGTTGGTCAGGCTGTTGACGCGCAGGCTGGTATTGCCGCCGCTGAAGATCAATCCGTGTTCGTTGAGCAGATCGCCGGTTGTTACACCGAGCGCCCCGGCACTGCCCAGCGTGCCGTAGTTGTTGACCATGGCGGCCGTGACGCTCAGGTCCGCCGCCGAGATCAGGCGACCGTAGCTGTTGAGGACGCCATCGACCACGACGGTTGTGTTGCCACCGCCCGCGATACTGCCGTTTTGCTCCAGATTGATCAGTGCGGCCTTGAGACCCAAGGTGCCGAGGCTGCTCAAGCGGCCGTTGCCTGCATAGGCACCGGTCAGTTGCAGGTCGATGGCTCCATCGCTGCCGATCAGGCCATCAACCCGCCAGTTGCTGCCGCGGCCTTCCATGCTATTGGCGCTGAGCAACTGGCCGGTGGCGGTCTGGGTCAACTGGTCGACATTCACGACCAGATGCCCGGCCTGGATCGCGGTGCTGTTGGTCCAGCGGTCTGCCGTCACTGTCAGGTTGCCGTAGGTCACCAACTGGCCGCCGGCCTGCCCCAGGTTGGCCTGGCTGATGCCGAACACTCCCAGGCCAGTGTGCAACAGCTTGCCACCCACGTTCTGAATGCTGCCGGTGTCCAGGCCGACATTTTGGCTGGCGGTTTCCAGGGTGCCGTCGTTGTTATCGAACAGGCCACCGATGTTGAACACCGTGGTGCTGTTCTGGCCCAGAGTGCGCAGTTGGCCTTTCAGGTTACTCAAGCTGGCGGCCAGGATATCCAGGCTGTCCTGGCTTTCGATGATGCCCGCGTTGTTGTTCAGCGCCCCCGAAAGGTCAAAGTCGATGCGACTGGCGCTGACCTGCCCACCGCCGCTGTTGTCCATGCCCCGGCCAGTGACCCAGACCTTGCCCGTGGCGTATATCCCGCCGTTGCGATTGTTGATATTCGCCGCTGCGTTGGTGACCACGACATCGCCGGCTTGCGCAGCGATGCGTCCGCCGTCGTTGAACAGCCCCGCCAAGGCTTGGATGCTGAGTCCTTGGGCCTGGATCGTGCCGCCCTGGCGGTTCACGTCATAGCCGTTTTTCAGCACACCGGTGGCCCGTGCCTCCAGTGCCGCCTTGACGCTGGACAGCACGCCGCCACGGTTGTCCAGGTTGGTGGCGAAGACATTCAGCTTGGCGTCCTTGGCGATGATGCTGCCGCCCTGGTTATCGATGTCGCCGGATACATCCACGGTGACCAGGCCCTCGCCTTGCAGCGTGCCTTTAGCGTTATTCAAACTGGCAGCATCGAACTCGACCTCAGCAGCACGGCTGGCGAGCAGGCCTTTATCGGCGTTGTTGACCTTGCCGGTCGCCGTGACCAGCAGCTTGCCATTGGCGGCGACGGTGCCTTTGTTGCGGTTGTCCAGGCTGTCGGTGCGCACGGTCATGACGCCTTGGCTGGACAGCTCGCCGCCCCGGTTATTGATCGCGCCGGTATTAGTGATGTCGAGGTTTTTACCGGCCATGACCAGGCCGGTCAGGTTGTCCAGGCTGCCGAGGACCAGGGTCGCGCTGTTCAGGCTCGACAGCTCACCTGCATTGTTTTCCAGATGGCCCAGGTTGGCCGTCAGCAGGCCCTGGCTATTGATCAGGCCGCCCTGGCTGTTGAGGACCTGATCGGCGCTCAGGTGCAGTTCGGTGTTACCCAGGATCCGGCCTTTATTGCGGTTATCCACAACGTTGCCGGTGACGGTGGTCTTGCCCTGCCCACTGAGCGTGCCGCCCTGGTTGTTCAGCGCTGCGGTGGTCGTGACATTCAGGTCGCGACTGGCGATGACGGTTTTGCCGGCGTTGTTCAGTTGCTTGGCAATGAGGGTGACATCACCCGTGGCATTGCGGCTGTTATCGGCGTTGACCCCGGCTTCGATAATGCCGTTGTTGCTCAGCGTGCCACCGCTGTCCAGGTGAATGCTGTCGCGCGCTACCAGGTTGTTCTGGCTGGTCAGGTCGCCCTGGGTCTTCACGTCCAGGCGGCTACCGGCGTACACCTGCCCCTGGGTTTCCAGGCTTTTGGCCTCGATGTCGACGGCACCGGCAGCAGCCGTCTGCGCCAAACTCAAATGACCGTTGGCGTCGAGTTGGATGTCGCCGCCACTGGCAACCATCTTGCCGTCCAGCTTCACGCCAACCCCGGCCTCGGTCCCCACCAGCTTGATGGCGCCAGCGTACATACCACCCAAGGCCGAGGAGTCGATGGCCAATTCTGGTTTCGCACTGCCGTCATCGGCACGGGCAGTGGCGTTCAGGGTATTGGCGTTGACGTCGTTGCGCCCGGCCACGATGGTCAGGTTCTTCGCCTGGAGCTCGGCATTGATCTTGGCGCTGCGGGTGATGATTTCGAAGCGGTCGACGTTGTTCGCGTTCAGACCCGCGCCTTCAATGGCGACGCTGCCCTGATCCACCTGATAGCGACCCACCTGGCCGTTTTCGATGATCGGCTTGCCCGTGGTCAGGGTCGCCCTGGGGGTATTGATGAAACCGCAACCGTTGCAGGTGATGCCGTAGGGGTTGGCGACGATGACGTGGGCCGACTGCCCGGCCACTTCGGTGTAGCCACGCAGCTGGCTCGGGTTGCCGCCGTTGACTTCGTTGAGGATGACTTTGGCGGCCGTGCCCTTGAGGTTCGGGTTGCCGAGGATGATCCCGCCCAGTTGCGTGGACTGGGCGGCGTTGGTGGCGTTGTTGAGAATCACGCCGTTGCTGCCGACGTTGTAGTCCTTGAACTGGTTATGAGACAGACCGCTGCCGTTGGGCTTGGCGATGTTGACCACCGGCACGCCATTGCCGGCCTGGCCGAGGCTGGTGCCCGGGGCGCTGACCACGATGCCGTCGGCCTGGGCCCACAGCGGTTGCCAGAACATGACGTTGGCCAACAGGAACGCCAGGCCGCGCTTGGGCATGCCCCAGAACTGCTCGCGGGTTTGCAGGGCAGCGGAAGGCTGGCGGGCCAGGAAGGCGTATTGGCGGTCGTCCATGATCAGGTCTCGTTACAGCAGAAATTTAGATGGATACATCCACGCGGAAGTAGATCGGCGCTTCGCGCGCGGTCAGGACATCCGGACGTTCCAGGGAATGGGCGAAGGTGACGCTGGCGCTCAGGTGCTCGCCTCGGGCGAATAACTCCAGCGAGTTGCTCGACATGCGCCCGTGCTCGCTACCGTTGTAGCGATTACCGCGAATCACGCCTTGGTCATAACCGAGGCTGGTGCCGTATTCGGCGAATACCGGGCGTAGCCATTGCAGGGTCACCGGACGGCTCCAGCGCAGGTCGTTGCGCCAGTAGCCGCCGCTGTCGCCGGACAGTGTCTGGTCCTTGTAGCCGCGAATCGACGACAGGCCGCCCAGGCTCATGCGCTGCGGGGCGAACAACGCATCCTCGCTGCGTTGGCCGGTCATCAGGCTGCTGAAGCTGAAGGATTCGCCGCCCAGTACAAAGGGTTGCAGGTAGCTGAGGGTGGCGGTGTATTTGCGGTAGCGCGCATCCGGCAGCCCGGGGCCAGGGTCGTCATCGCCTTGGGCGTCGAGGGCGCCGACGCCTTGCTGCAGACCCAGGTCGAGGTTGACGAAGGCATTGCCGACCCGCCGACCATGGTTGATGCCGAACTGCGCCTCGCTGATGCGATTGCTGCTGCCGGCAATCTTGCTGTCCGCGACGAAGTTGTTGGTGCGCAGGTACGAAAGGCCCGTATTGAGGGAGGTCTTGCTTACCGCGTCGCGATGGATCACCCGTTCCAGGCGCACCTGATGGTTCTGGCTGTCGCCGCTTTGCTTGAAATTGAAGCCGTTGGCCTGGGCCACGGCGCGGTACTCGCTCTGGCTGTAGGTGTAGCTCAGGTTCCACCAGCCAAACGGCAAGTTGTAATAGAACATGGCGTTGCGCGAGGTTTTCTGGTGATCGCTGACGGCATCGTGGCCGCCGCGCAAGGCCAGTTGGTCAGCCAGGCCCAAGGGGCTGTCCCAGTCCAGGGAAGCGCCCCATTGCTGCTCGCCCGTGCTTTTCTGCCCATCGTTATGCCGTGACAGGCCGGCGCGCCAAGGTTTTTGCGCAGTGTTGTTGACCAGCACCTGGCTGCCACCGATGTTCTGCCCCGGTGTCAGTTCCATTTGCGCACGGTTGGACGGCAACCGGTTCAGTTGATCGACCATCTGCTCCATCTCCCGCAGGTTGAGCAGTTCGCCGGTTTTGCCGGGAAACGCCATCGCCAACTCGCGATCCGACAGCTTGCTGTTTTCGGCACCTTTGAGGCCTTCCAGGCGCCCCTCGACGACCAGCACTTGCAGGTGACCGCTGGACAGGTCCTGTTGCGGCAAATAGGCACGGCTGGTGACCAGGCCTTTGTCGAGATAATGGTCGGTAATGACTTTGAGCAGCTCGTTGAGCTGCGGCACGCCCAGGCATTGGCCGATGTAGGGCTTGAGCAGGCGTTCGCGCTCCGCCTCGGACAAAGCATCGGCGCCCTTGAGCTCGATGGTCTTGATCGGGAAGCAACGGGTATCGGCAGGTGCGGTGGGCTGGGCCGGCTTCGCCTCCTTGCCGGGCAGGTCCTTGAGTTCCTCAAGGCGTCGGCGCTGCTCTTCGAGCAAGCGATCCTGACGTTCGCGGATCAGGTCCGTGTCACCGGGGGTTGGCGCGGCGACGGCAACGTTCATCGCTAGAAAATACAGCGACGCAACGGCTAGCCTCGTCCCTAAGGCAAATACGGACATGTTCGTTCCCTCGATACAGAAATGACGGCAGCATGCGAGCAGGCGTGCATGGCAATGCGCGCACACCAGACCCGGCATATCGCCTTCGGTTCAAGAGAACGTAGATTTTCTACGCAAAAAAGAGACGCGTCTCACAGGACGCGTCGAAAAACACAACAAAAACGACTGCTCGGATTGGACAGACGCCTACAAACACTCATCTAGGAAACTCACCACAGTTCCCATGCAAGCCATCCGCTCCTCGATATGGGGCATATGGCTGGAGTGTTCGAACAGCGCCCAGCGAATGTCAGGAACATGATCCACATAGGGTTTGACCACCAACGGCGTCGCTTCATCGTATCGGCCTGAAACCAGCAGCGTCGGCACCTTGATCCGAGGCAAGCGATCGGTGATGGACCAGTCCTTCATGCTGCCGATCACATGGAATTCGGTGGGACCATTCATGGCGTGATAGACGGTAGGGTCGGCATCGATCTGGGCAAAGGTACGGGCGACTTCATCAGGCCAGGGCGTGACACGGCAGACATGACGGTCGTAGAAAACCCGAGCGGCCTCAAAATATTCGGTCGACGTCAAGGTTCCAGCCCGCTCGTGCTTGAGCAGTGTTTGCTGCACCTCAATGGGTAGAAGCTGGCGCAAGCGATTGACTTCAAGGAGCCAGGTGGACATGTCCGCCGGGGAGTTGGCGATAATCAACGCGCGCAAGCCCGCGGGCTGGAGCACCGCATGTTCGCTGGCCAACATGCCGCCCCAGGATTGCCCCAACAGTGCGTAATTGTCGCGAATGCCCAGATGATCCAGCAGGTTCTCCAACTCATCGAGAAAGAGCGCCACGTTCCAGAACGAGGGGTCTTTTTCCGGGAGATGGGTGGAGCGCCCATTGCCCAGTTGGTCGTAATGAATCACCGGATAGCCACTGTTGGCAATATCCTTGAAGGCATCGACATAATCGTGTGTACAGCCCGGGCCGCCATGCAGGATCAGCAGTGGCGTACGGCCACTACTGAAATCGCCAGTGATGCGATACCAGGTCTGATACGGACCAAAAGGCGCAAAGCCTTCGTGCATTACGGAAAGATCCATTTCGTGCCGCTCCCTAGAAAGCCTGCGGCATACGATACCGGGGACTGGCCGGCGGAATAACTAGACAAACAGATAGGTTTTTGCCCGATTTCAGCTATCGAGCAACCGATAATGCACCGCCCTGACCACGGCCTGGACCCGATTCCTGGCGCCGAGCTTGTGCATTGCGGAAGTCAGGTGGAGGGTGATGGTGGCCAACGAACGATTCAGTTGCCTGGCAATGTCCGCCGCCGTCAACCCTTCGGCGGCCAATCTCAAGCACTCACGCTCGCGTTTGGTCAGGCGAACCGGGCATGCGCGGGATTCCTTGCCGAGCAGCGGAAAAGCCGCCTCTTGCAGGGCATGGGAAATCAGGCTGAAGTCGCCCAGCGTTTGCCGGACATCCTGCAGGGTGCTCCCCTTCGTATCGGCGCGCAGCCCGGTCAATGTCGCAAAGCCGCCTTTGGGCAAATGCATCGGCACCGTCACGCCGCAGGTCATGCGCGAATCCTGCAGATAGCTCACGACCGGCGCATGACTATGGCCGATGAACGGTTGCAGCACCGTGTCGGCCTCTGGCCGATAGGACCAGACAAAAGGAGAAATGGCATTGATTGCCAGATGCTGGACGGGGTCGATCTGGTAATAACCTTCTTCACACCAGAGCGAGTGCCAGTCACGGGGGGTATTGCGCAATTTCAGCACAGTCGGGGTGATCAGTGCCCCATCATGATCCAGCGGCACCGGACTGTAGTCGTACACCAAGGCCTCAAAGCCTAACGCCTGGACCATCCCCAAGGTGTTATCCATCTGTTCGTCCAGGCTCCTGCCAGACAAAAGACGGGTATTGAAGTCAGACAGCTTGGCCTGCATCCATTCAGCTCCCTTATTAATTTCAATCCTGAAATCGTGCAAGTAGAATGCCACGCCTGAGCGAGGGAATGCCAGGTCAAACCTATAAGAATTGCTAGCTTATGGGCGCGTAGCTTCCTCGGTAAGGTTTAGCCAACGGGCGGCACCTGAGCAGGAGAGCAACGATGTGGCGTGAAATCGAGCCAGACCAGCGGTACGACGTGGAGGTCGATGGTCATCACCTGGTGGCCTATGGCTTTGGCGACGGCGATGAAGTGCTGTTGTGCCTCAATGGCGGTCCGGGATTGCCTTGCGACTATCTGCGTGACAGCCATGGCTGGCTCAAGGAAAAGGGCTTGCGGGTCATCGCTTTCGATCAGTTGGGTACTGGCGCCTCGGCCAGGCCTACTGACGAATCCCTGTGGGACATCACCCGTTATGTGGCGGAGGTAGAGACCGTCCGCCAAGCCCTCGACCTGGGCAAAGTGCACCTGCTGGGGCACTCCTGGGGTGGCTGGCTGGCGATCGAGTACGCCATTCATCACCCCCAATCGCTGAAAACCCTGATCCTGGAAAATACCGCCGGCGATATCCCTCACCTGTCCCTGGAGCTGGAGCGTCTGCGGGCTGCCCTGGGCAGTGAGACCGTCGCGATGATGCAGCGCCATGAAGCCTTGGGCACCCTGGATCATCCGCAATACCAGGCGGCCATCACCCTGCTCAACTATCGCCATGTCTGCCGTCTGGACGAGTGGCCAGCACCGGTGACACGTTCCCTGGGTGACTGGAACATGGGACCCTACATGACCATGCAGGGCCCCAATGAGTTTCTCTATACCGGCAATCTGAAGGATTGGAATCGCATCGAACAGATGGCCGACTTCGAAATGCCTGTGCTGATCACCACCGGTCAACATGATGAACTGACGCCAGCCTGTGCAATGCGCATGAAAATGGCGCTCAAGGATGTACAACTGAATGTGTTCCCCAACAGCAGCCACATGCCATTCTACGAAGAGCCCCAATCCTATTTCCCAGTGCTGCTGGATTTTCTGCAACGCCATCGGAACTAGCCCATGAACCTGGCGCGCTATCGTTTCATCCTGTCGCGTCCGCTACAGCTATTGCCGGTGCTGTTTGGCATCAGCCTGATCACTTTTGTGCTCGTGCGCTCAATCCCCGGGGACCCCGCCCGGGCACTGCTGGGCTCGCGCAGCACGCCGGAGGCGCTGATCCGGATTCGTGCCCAGTACGGTCTCGACCAGCCGTTGTGGATGCAGTACTTCTACTTTCTCAAGAACCTGTTCAAAGGCGATCTCGGCCAATCGCTGCTCTACAAAGTCGATGCCTTGAAGCTGATCAGTACCCGCATTGAGCCAACCCTGTTCCTGGTGCTCGGCAGCGTACTGCTGGCGCTGCTGATTGCCGTGCCGCTGGCAACGGTGGCCGCGCGCAACAAGGGCGGCTGGCAGGATCACCTGATTCGCCTGTTCACCACGGCAGGGCTGGGCATGCCGGCGTTTTGGCTAGGCATCATGTTGATCCTGCTGCTCAGTGTGCAGTTGGGGCTATTCCCGGTCTCAGGCTATGGACGTACAGGGTGGGACAAACTGCATCACATGGTTTTGCCGTGCCTGACCATTGCCTTGGCACTCTCCGCCGTTCTGGTGCGCAATCTGCGCGCCAGCATGCTCATGGAGCTACACGCCGATCATGCCACCGCCGCACGAGCCCGGGGCTTGTCCGAGCGGGCGATATTTCGTCGGCATGTGCTGCCCAACTCCCTGGTACCGGCGGTCAACCTGCTGGCGGTGAACATCGGCTGGTTGATCAGCGGCACGGTGGTCATCGAAAGTCTGTTTGCCATTCCCGGCATCGGTCAATTGTTGGTACGCGGCATCTTTACCCGCGACTACATGGTGGTCCAAGGCGTGGCCATGGTGCTGGCCCTTGCCACCGTCATGGTCAATTTCCTCGCCGATGTGCTGACCGTGATGATTGATCCGCGGGTGAACATGCGATGAGCAGCCAGACCATCAGGCCCGCCTGGCGTCTTGCCCTGCGTTTGGGCTTGCGCAACCGTCGCCTGGCCACCGTGCTAGGCCTGGCGATTCTGTTTGGCTGGCTGTTGCTCGCACTCTTCGCACCCTGGGTCGCGCCCTTCGATCCGATTGCCCAGAACACCGATATCCGCCTGCTGGGGCCGAGCCTGGCCCATCCGTTCGGCACGGATAATTTCGGTCGCGACGTTCTTTCCCGAGTGATCTGGGGCGCGCGCATCGACTTGCAGATTTGCGTGATCGGGGTGGTTTTCCCGTTCTTGATCGGCACTTGCGTCGGCGCCTTGGCCGGCTATATCGGTGGCCGGTTCGACACGATCTGCATGCGCCTGATCGATATTATTCTGGCCTTCCCCTTCCTGGTGCTGATGTTGGCAATCATGGCCATCCTAGGCCCCGGCCTGGGCAGCTTTTATATTGCGATGGCTTTGGTGGGTTGGGTGTCCTATGCACGGCTGATCCGTTCGCAGATTCTGGTGCTCAAGGAAAGCGATTTCGCCTTGGCGGCGAAAAGCCTGGGCTTCGGTCATGGCCGCATTCTGTTTCGGCACCTGTTGCCCAATGCCATGTTCGGTTCGATCGTGTTTTCCATGTCCGACGCGGTGCTGGTACTGCTCAATGGGGCGGCGGTCAGCTACCTCGGCCTGGGGGTGCAGCCACCCACATCCGAGTGGGGCACGATGGTCGCCGAGGGCCAGAGTTTTATCACCAATGCCTGGTGGATCTGCACCTTCCCGGGACTGGCGATCGTCACCCTGGCCATGGGCTTCAGCCTGCTGGCCGACGGTGTCGCCGAGCACCTCGGAGAGCGTCCATGAGCACACCAGTGTTGCACGTCGAGGACCTCAGCGTGATCGCCGGCCATGGTGAATCCGAGGTCACGCTGGTGGATCGTGTGTCATTTGACTTGGCCGAAGGCGAAATCCTCGGTCTGGTGGGTGAGAGCGGCTCTGGCAAGACGATGGCCTGCCGGGCCTTGATGCGCTTGCTACCCTCTTCAACCCTCCGGGTCCAGGGCAAGGCCGTGCGCCTCGCTGGTGAGGATCTGCTGTCACTGGATGAAGCCGGCATGCGGGGCATACGGGGTCGGCGACTGGGGATGATTTTCCAGAATCCCGGCAGTCATCTTGACCCGTTGATGCGTATCGGCGAACAGATCGGCGAGGGCATACGCCTGCATCAGGGGGCGTCCAAGCGAGAAGCACGGGCGAAGGCCATTGATGTGTTACGCCAGGTGGGCATTCCCGATCCGTCAAGGCGGGTCGACAGTTATCCCCATGAGTTTTCCGGTGGCATGCGTCAACGCGCCATGATCGCCGTGGCACTGGGTTGCAACCCCCAGGTGCTGATCGCCGATGAGCCGACCACCGCCCTGGATGTCACCGTACAGGCACAGATCCTGCGCCTGCTCCTGGATTTGCGCGACCAACGTGGGCTGTCAATCATCATGATCACCCATGACCTGGGGGTCGTCGCCCAGACCTGTGATTCCATCGCGGTGATGTACGCCGGTCGGCTCTGCGAACATGGCAACAAGCTTGATCTGCTGGCTCACCCACGACATCCCTATACGGCGGCCCTGATCGACTGCCAACCGGCTACCAGCGCCGGTCATGCCATGCTCAAAACCATCGCTGGCCAGCCTCCTCTGCTGGATGCGCTGCCCACCGGTTGCCGCTTCAATCCACGCTGCCTTCAGCAGGGCAGCCAGTGCACGCGGCTGTTGCCACAGATGCAAGTCGCGGCAGAGGCACACCGAGTGGCCTGCCATTACCCGCTGCCTGCGGGAGCTTCGTCATGACCCTGTTGCACGTGAAGGATCTACAGGTGCGCTTCGCCGCCCCTGGCAGCGGTCCGTTCGGGATCAACCGGCAATGGGTGAAAGCCGTCAACGGTGTGTCGCTGAGCCTGGCCACCGGGGAGGTGCTTGGGCTGGTGGGTGAGTCGGGCAGCGGCAAGAGCACCCTGGGTCGGGCCATCTTGCGCCTCACTGAGGTCAGCGCCGGACAAATCCTGTTCGATGGCGTGGATATGACTCAGGGCAAGCGGATCGACATCGAGCGACTGCGCCACGAAACCGCGATGATTTTCCAGGATCCTTATACCGCCCTCAATCCGCGAATGAGCATTGGCGACACCCTGGCTGAAGTGCTGCGAGTGCGATGCGCGATCCCTGCCCCGATGATTCGCCATCGGGTCGATGAATTGCTGACCCTGGTCGGCCTGCGGCCGGAGCTGGCCAACCGCAAGCCGGGTTCGTTGAGTGGCGGTCAATGCCAACGTGTGGGGATCGCACGGGCACTGGCCATCGAGCCACGGTTGATCATCGCCGATGAATGCGTGGCCGCGCTGGACGTTTCCATACAGGGACAGATCATCAACCTGTTGCTGGAGCTGCGGCAGCGCATGAACCTGACGATTCTGTTCATTGCCCACGACCTGGCGATCATTCGGCGGCTATGTGATCGGGTCGCCGTGATGTACCTCGGCAAGATCGTCGAGCAAGGCCCCACGGAGGCCGTGTTCAGCAGCCCGCGGCATCCCTATACCGTCGCGCTGATCCAGTCCATTCCACACATCGACCCGACGCGACCGTTGCTGGGCGCCCCCCTGCCCGGCGAGCCACCCAGCCCCCTGAACCTTCCATCGGGCTGCGCTTTTCACCCGCGCTGCCGGTATGCACAACCCATCTGCGCGAGAACACCGCCCCCCATCCATGACATCAATGGACATCGTTATAGCTGTGTGCTCGGAGAGCCATTGCTCTAAAAAAACATTCATCAATAGGGAGTTTGACCATGCGATCGAAACATCTGAAATTGCTGACCGCCGCGACGTTGACCGTTTGCACACTGGCGGCCGGTGTCGCCCAGGCAGCAGGCGTGCTGACCATCGGTTGCCGTGAAGAAAGTACGACGTTCGACCCGATCAAAAGCGCGCAGAACCGTGATAACTGGGTGTTCTCCAATGTTTACGACGTATTGGTGCGCGTCGACAACACCGGCACCCAGCTGGTACCGGGGCTGGCCGAAAGCTGGCAGGTTTCCGACGATGGTCTGACTTACACCTTCAAACTACGCCCGGCCAAGTTCTCCGACGGCTCGCCGATTACCGCCAGCGACGCAGCGTTCAGTCTGTTGCGCATTCGCGACAACAAAGGGTCGCTGTGGAGCGACTCCTACAAGATTATCGACAAGGCCCAAGCACCCGACCCACAGACACTGGTGGTGACACTCACAGGTCCTTCCGTGCCCTTCCTCGCGCAGCTGGCGTTGCCCAACGTCTCCATCCTGTCGCAAAAGGCCATGGAAAAAATGGGTGAGGAAGCCTATGCCCAGGACCCCGTTGCCTCTGGCGCCTTCATCGTCAAGGAGTGGCTACGCGGTGATCGCGTGGTGCTGGAAAAGAACCCCAACTTCTGGCAGGCCGACAAGGTGAGCCTGGATGGCGTGGAATGGATCTCCATCCCGGATGACAACACGCGGATGTTGAAGGTACAGGCCGGTGAACTGGATTCAGCGATCTTCGTGCCCTTCTCGCGCGTCGAAACCCTGAAGAAAGATCCCAACCTGGTCGTACACATGGATCCCTCCACCCGTGAGGATCATCTGCTGATCAACCATGAGCACGGACTGCTGGGCAAGCCTGAAGTACGTCAGGCCCTGGACCTTGCGATCAACAAAAAATCCCTGGTCGATACCGTGACGTTCGGCCATGGCCAGGTGGCTTACTCCTACATCCCTAAAGGTGCGCTTTATCACAATGCCGATAATCTGCAGCGCCCGTACGACCCGGAAAAAGCCAGGAAAATGCTGGCAGATGCAGGCGCCTCAGGCCTGAAGCTCAACTACGTGGTCAATGCGGGCAATGAAGCCGACGAGCAGATCGCCGTGCTGGTCCAGCAACAGCTTGCAGCGGTCGGCGTGACAGCCACCTTGCAGAAAGTCGACCCTACTCAGAGTTGGCAAATGCTGATCGACGGCGATTACGATCTGTCCGTGATGTACTGGACCAACGACATCCTCGACCCGGACCAGAAGACCACCTTCGTGCTGGGACACGACACCAACATGAATTACATGACCCGCTACAAGAACGACAAGGTCAAGGATCTGGTCGCGGCCGCGCGGGTAGAAGTGGACCCGACCAAGCGCAAGCAGATGTATACCGACCTTCAGGCGATCGCCAAGCAGGACGTCAACTGGATCGACCTCTACTACAGCCCGTACATCAATATCTCGCGCAAGAACATCGAGCACTTCCAACAAAACCCACTGGGACGCTTCTCTCTTGAGGAAACGGTGAAGCGCTAACGCGTAGTGGCTTTCATCCGAGTCGGATAGGGCCAGTGGCAATGCCTCGATCACGAGTCGAGGCTTGCCACTTGATGGCCAAACAACATCGGCCGCTCCCCGGTCATCTCGCACAGCAGCGCTGTGACGGCGTTCCCCTCAACCGTGCCGTGCTCTTGCAGAAAGCCCGCCACGGCGCTGACCGCCGGCCAGTAACGGTGTACCAGGCAGCTGCAACGAGCGATGGCCTGGGATTGGGCATCGAGCAGCTTGCGCGGCGGCAGCAGGCTGATCAATTCGTGCCCCCGGTCCAGGTCACCCCGGCCGCTGCCCCTGATCAACCGGTCGGACCGGCGGTGCCGGTAGACCGCTTCGGCCACCGGCCCCGCGAAGCAATGGAGCAGGTCCCGCTCGATGGCATCGACCATCGAGGGCAGGTATTCAGCGATCCCCGGGCCGTCGAAGGCCGGGCGCGAGACAAAGTAGTCAGCTTCGACCAACCCCTCTGCGTATCGAGGGTAGCCGCGCAGGTCGAACAGAGGCCCCGCGCGGGCTTCGACCTTGGTACGCACGGTGATGCGTTTTATCGGTTGGCCGTTCCACCAAAAGGCCAGGGCGTGACCCGCTTCGTGGAAGGCCGTGCTGCGCGGGCATTTGTTCATTATTGGGTCCGTCACGGCAGGCGCCATTCATATCATCTGCCTCACCGCTGGGCTCCGATAAAAGATTATCCCTATCGAGCGTTAATACTGCGCCTATTAGCTATCTGGCAAAGGGGGACTAGCCTGAACTCAGGCTGGTGCAATCCGGCCCGTGAAACCTGACAAAGAGATACGAAGCGTTCAGAAACGTACTGGGCTTGCCGTGGGCCACCGAATGGGTAACAAGACCTCTCGTGCGTTGCCGTGTGGCTGCATACGATCAGTTGAGCAAACCGTGAGCCCTGCGCCCTGTGTCATTTATTTCGCCTGTCGCTATTCGAAGCCCCGCCGGGCTGGATAGCTGGATGAATACGACCAAAGGTAGCTTCTCATGGCAAACGAATCGAAATGCCCGTTCAATCACGCCGCAGGCGGTGGTACGACGAACCGCGACTGGTGGCCGAACCAACTGAATCTGAAGATCCTGCACCAGCATTCCTCGCTGTCCGACCCCATGGGCGAGGATTTCAACTATGCCGAGGCGTTCAAGCGCCTGGACTTCCAGGCCCTGAAACAAGACCTCAATGCACTGATGACCGACTCGCAAGACTGGTGGCCGGCGGACTTCGGTCACTACGGGCCACTCTTTGTCCGCATGGCCTGGCACAGTGCAGGCACCTACCGCACTGGTGACGGGCGCGGTGGGGCGGGTTCCGGCCAGCAGCGGTTTGCACCGCTCAACAGCTGGCCAGACAACGTCAGCCTCGACAAGGCACGTCGGCTGCTGTGGCCGATCAAGCAGAAGTATGGCCGCAATATCTCCTGGGCCGACCTGATCGTCCTCACCGGCAACGTCGCGCTGGAGTCCATGGGCTTCAAGACCTTCGGTTTTTCCGGTGGCCGCGCCGATGTCTGGGAGCCGGATGAAGACGTCTACTGGGGTTCCGAAAACAAATGGCTGGGGGGCGATGTTCGCTATGGCAAGCCCGACAAAGCCGCCATGCAAGACCCCGGCGAAGGCCAATTGGTGGCCGAGCCTGGCAACGAAGAAAGCCGCACTGACGAGGGACGTAACCTGGAGAACCCGCTGGCCGCCGTGCAGATGGGACTGATCTACGTCAACCCGGAAGGCCCCGAGGGCCAGCCGGACCCGGTCGCCGCCGGGGTGGACATCCGCGAAACCTTCGCCCGCATGGCCATGAACGACGAAGAAACCGTCGCATTGATTGCCGGCGGCCACGCCTTTGGCAAGACCCACGGCGCAGGCCCTGCGGACAATGTCGGCGCCGAACCCGAAGCCGCTGGCCTGGAGCTGCAAGGCCTGGGCTGGAAGAGCACCTTCGGCACCGGCAAGGGGCCCGACACCATCACCAGTGGCCTGGAAGTCACCTGGACCACCACGCCCACCCGCTGGAGCAACAACTACCTGGAGAACCTCTTCGGCTTCGAGTGGGAGCTGACCAAGAGCCCGGCCGGCGCGCACCAATGGACGCCAAAAAACGGTGCAGGCGCGGGCATCATCCCCGATGCCCACGACCCGTCCAAACGGCGTAACCCCACGATGCTGACCACCGACCTGGCGCTGCGCTTCGACCCGATCTACGAAAAAATCTCCCGGCGCTTCCTGGCCAACCCGGACCAGTTGTCCGATGCCTTCGCCCGCGCCTGGTTCAAGCTGATCCACCGCGACATGGGCCCGCTCTCACGCTACCTCGGCCCGGAACTGCCCAACGAAGAACTGCTGTGGCAAGACCCTATCCCGGCGGTCGACCATCCGCTGGTCAACGACAGCGACATTGCCGCCCTCAAAGGCAAGTTGCAGGCCTCGGGCCTGACGGTTTCACAGCTTGTGTCTACGGCGTGGGCCGCGGCATCCACCTTCCGTGGCTCCGACAAACGTGGCGGCGCCAACGGCGGGCGCCTGCGCCTGGCCCCGCAGAAAGATTGGCCGGCCAACCAGCCCGAACAACTGGCTCAGGTGCTGGCGACCTTGGAAAAGGTCCGGGATGAGTTCAACGCCGCCCAATCCGACGGCAAGAAAATTTCCCTGGCGGATCTGATCGTGCTGGCCGGCAGCGCCGGTATTGAACAGGCCGCGAAAAATGCCGGGCTCAGCGTGACGGTACCGTTCGTGCCAGGACGCATGGACGCGAGCCAGGAGCAGACGGACGTCGAGTCGTTCGGCTTTCTCGAACCCATCGCCGATGGCTTTCGCAACTACCTCAAGGGCCGGTACCGCGTGTCCGCCGAGGCGTTGCTGATCGACAAGGCACAACTGCTGACCCTCAGCGCCCCGCAAATGACGGTATTGATCGGCGGCCTGCGCGTGTTGAATACCAATGTCGGCCAGACGTCCCACGGGGTTTTCACCCAACGCCCCGAAGCACTGACCAACGACTTTTTCGTCAACCTGCTCGACATGGGCGTGGAATGGAAACCGCTTTCCGACACCCAGGAAACCTTCGAGGCCCGCGACCGCCAGACCGGCCAGGTCAAATGGACCGGCACCCGTGTCGACCTGGTCTTCGGCTCCAACGCGCAGCTACGGGCGTTGGCCGAAGTCTATGCCAGCCCGGATGCGCAGGAGCAGTTCGTCAACGACTTCATCGCGGCGTGGGTCAAGGTGATGAACCTGGATCGGTTTGATCTCAGGTGAGAAGAATCCGAGGGCATGAGGTCTGGCAAGGAGGCGACCTCATGAACTTTTCTTCACCCCACGCCCCCGCGTGATTGGGTAAAGTCGCCTCGCTCATTCAAGAAACTAAGGTTTTAGCCCGCTCTCCCGGCGGGCTTTTTTTTGCCTGGCATTCAGGCTGACGAACGTGCGTTGCCCGACGCAGGCAAGACAGCCGTCGTCGCTCGCTGTGGTTTCAACACAGGCTGCTCCAAGGCCGCGCGCCCATAAAACAGCAACGCCATCAGCCAACAACTCAACCAGACGAATATCCCCGCCCAGAACGTGTGGGACATGTAATGCCAGCCCTGCAGGACCCGCGTCGTGCCGTAGACAAACCCCAGGACCAATGCCCCATGCATCAAGGCTTTCGAATGACGCCAGCGGTAGCGGCGGGCGACGAAATACAGCGCCAGCATCGTGAAGCCGCCGGACGCATGACCGCCGGGCCAGCAGCGACCGTCACCGGCGGCTTTCAGCAGATCGAAATTCTGGAACCATTCCTTGTGCTCGATCTTGCCGGCGTATTGGGTGGTTTCCACTGGGCAGTACACGCTGGTGTGGCTTTTGAGGTAATGGATCACCCCGGTGCTGAGGGAAAAGGCGACGACTACGTAGAGAAAATCGCGCCGATGCTTGTGGGCAAAACGCAACGGCGCGGCCAACCGGGTTTTCTCCAACAGGCGCAGCAACCCCGGGCGTTTTTCCGGCTTGAAGATCGGCCAGACAAACGACAACAGCGCCCCGATAATCGCCGCCTCGCCGGTCCAGTTCGGGATGATCCTGGCCCACTTATGGGTGATCTTCTCGAACAGCCGCACGTGCTCCAACGGAAAGACCTGGTGCAGCGGGTCGTAGAATAAATTGCTGAAGGCGATGTCGACGCGAGTCATGTCGAACAGCAAGAACACCACCGTGGCACAGAGCAGGGGAATTCCAAGATTGAGCCCGTAGAAACGGGCGCGAGCAGACGTCAGCATGGGCGGTCCTAATCGTGGGAAAAATTACTGAAACGCCACCGAGCGCCAGTCAGATGCTTCGATAAAACCGAGCAACTGCGGCGCTTGTGGCTGGGCGGTGGAGACGAACAGCGAAGCACCGTAGCCAAACGTCGAGGTAGGCCGCTGGAGCGTGGTTTCCAATGCCTGCATGCATTCGCTGTGGGTGACCAGGATCAGGTTGCGCCCGGCGACTTTGTGGGCCAGCGCATTGCGCAGCAGGTCATGCCGGCAATTGAACAGCCAATCGTCACCGGTGCCGACCTTGTTGAACATGTAGCTCGCCGTCTGGGCTGCACGAACCAGAGGGCTGTTGTAGAGGTCGGCGTTGCCCAGGCCCAACTGCTCGAATCGCGCCCCCAGGCCCACCGCAACGGCACGGGCCCGGTCAGTGATGCCTTCGCGATCATTCAGGCACGCGGCCTTGGAGTGATCGCAGCGCTCGACATGGCGCACCAGCACGATCATCTCGCCCTTGGCCCAGCCATCGGCCAAGGCCCGGGCGCCGGCGATGTTGCCATGGGCCAGGTCCGGCACCGCCGCCGGTCTGAGCAACCAGAGGGTCAACGGGATGACCAGCAGCGCCGAAGCCAGCACGACCATTGTGTTTCGGTAACGGGCAAACCGGCGCGTAGCGATCGAGCGCCTCAGGCCGAAAAGACTCAGTCTCAGTTCCACATCAAGCCGCCCCAACGGCATCCACCCAGTCATTCGATGGCGCGACAGTAGAGAGGCCGACGTAGGCAGGCGGTGAAACAGATGTGAAAAAATGCTTGGTGTGGGAGCAAAGCTTGCCCGCGAAACAGGCACCCCGATTCCCTGGAAGACCGCATCGCCTTCATCGCGGGCAAGCCTTGCTCACACAGATACCCGGAAAAAAACTTACAGATATTGAACCCACCGCCGATACAGCCCAGTTACATGCTCTGCTGGCTCTTAACAACAACAATCTTCCAGTGTACCGACGATCAAGCAGCACAACGTTCCTGGAGGAATTTGATGAACAGCTGGTTTGGCAACATTAGCGTCAACATGAAATTGGGCCTGGGCTTCGGCCTGGTGCTGGTACTGACCTGCCTGCTGGCCCTGACCAGTTGGACCAGCCTGGGCGGGCTGATCGACCGCAGCAACTGGATGAGCGACATCACCCAGCTCAACGCCGGCCTGACCAAGCTTCGGGTCACGCGCCTGCAATACATGCTGACCAATGGTGACGAGACCGCCGCCCAAAATGTGCAGACCACCCTCGATGGTTTCGTGGCGCAACAAAATGCCTTGCTCAGCAGCTTCAAGAGCCCGGAAAACGTCAAGCGGCTCAAGGAGCAGAGCGCAGTCATCAGCGCCTACCAGGTGTCCCTGAACAAAATGCGCAGCGCCTACCGCACCGGCAACACCGCCCGCGATGCCATGGGTGCGAACGCCGAGATTGCCTACAAGCTGATCGAAACCCTGGATTCCGACGTGCTGAAAATGGCCCCCGGAGACGATCGTTTCTCTCAGTTCCAGGCCATCACCCAGGCCAAGCAGGCCTTCATGCTGGCCCGCTATGAAGTGCGCGGCTACACCGCCAATAGCAACGCCGACACCGAACGCAAGGCCGTCGCCCAACTGGACGCTGCCATCGCTTCGCTCACGCCGCTCAACGAGCATTTTTCCAGCACCCGCCAGGCTGAACTGCGCCAGCTGGAAAACGCCCTGACCCAATACCGCAGCGCCGTGCAGGCCTTCAAGGTGGCCATCGCCGACGCGGTACAGGCACGCAAGGAAATGACTGAACAGGGCGCGTCAATCGTGACGTTGAGCGAGCAGCTGTACCAGATCCAACTCGACCGCCGCGACGCCGAAAGTGCCCAGGCCCGCACCCTGCAACTGGTCAGCACCCTGTTGGCGTTGCTGGTTGGCGTCATTGCGGCCGTGATCATCACTCGCCAGATCACCGGCCCGCTGCGCGATACCCTGGCCGTGGTCGAACGCATTGCCGGCGGCGATCTGTCGCAGAACGTCATCGTCACCCGCCGCGATGAGCTGGGCGTGCTGCAACAAGGCATCGCGCGCATGGGCGTGACCCTGCGTGACCTGATCAGCGGCATCCGCGATGGCGTGACCCAGATCGCCAGCGCTGCCGAAGAACTGTCCGCCGTGACCGAGCAGACCAGCGCCGGGGTCAACAGCCAGAAAGTCGAGACCGACCAGGTCGCGACCGCCATGCACGAAATGACCGCCACGGTCCAGGAAGTGGCCCGCAACGCCGAAGAGGCCTCCCAGGCCGCGGCCGCTGCCGACGGCGAAGCCCGTGCCGGCGACCAGGTGGTCAGCGAAGCCATCGCCCAGATCGAACGCCTGGCCAGCGAGGTGGTGCGTTCCACCGACGCCATGACCGTGCTGCAACAGGAAAGCGACAAGATCGGCAGCGTCATGGACGTGATCAAGGCCGTGGCCGAACAGACCAACCTGCTGGCCCTCAACGCAGCGATCGAAGCAGCCCGCGCCGGTGAAGCCGGGCGTGGTTTTGCGGTGGTGGCCGATGAGGTCCGTGGCCTGGCCCAGCGCACGCAGAAATCCACCGAAGAAATCGAAGGCCTGGTGGCCGGCCTGCAGAACGGCACCCAACAAGTGGCCGCCGTGATGAACAACAGCCGCAGCCTCACCGACAGCAGCGTGGCACTGACCCGCAAGGCCGGCGCGTCACTGGAAAACATCACCCGCACGGTGTCGAACATCCAGTCGATGAACCAGCAGATCGCCGCGGCCGCCGAACAGCAAAGCGCCGTCGCCGAGGAGATCAGCCGCAGCATCATCAACGTGCGCGACGTGTCCGAACAGACCGCCGCCGCCAGCGACGAAACCGCCGCCTCCAGTGTGGAACTGGCACGGTTGGGTAATCAGTTGCAGATGCTGGTCAGTCACTTCCGCGTTTAAGCTTCCAACCTCCCGCATGCGTATGAGGCCTCACAGGTACCTCATGCGCATCGCCCTTTCGTACACACCTCCGGCCCACGTCCTACCGCCTTTTTTTGCGTACTCCTGTACGGTTTTCTCCTGACAAGAACATTCCGTTCGAACAGGAGAGGCACTTACATGGACGCAGACAACGGCTCTCTGTTGCACCAGCTCGTTGCCCCGCCAATTGGCGAAGGCGCTGCAACAACCGATTTCAAAACCGCCATGCAGCAACTGGGGCTGACATCGGTATTCGACATCATGCGCCTGGGCAAGGCACAGTTCACCCAGGAACTGGCCAGGCACTGCGACGCAGATGCCGGGCAGGCCTACGACAATGCGGCAAGCCACGCTCGACAGATCAGCCGCTTGTACCTGGAACATCAACTGTCCTGCAGCGACACCAAACCCCGTGTGCGACGCAGCCTGGACTCAAGTTCAACCCCAGGGCCGATCAGCTATCAAGCGCTGTTCCAGGAAAACTGGAATCGATTTTGCCAGGACGGTGACATCGCCGCGATCGACTCGCCCGTGGCCTACTTGCGTGCGCTGTATCTGTTTGCCAGGCAGTTGGAGAACAGCTCCACGCATCCCGGCAAGCGCCTCTTGGAGAAGCGTCGACCTGACCTCAAAACACTGGTGCTCGACCCACACAGTACCTTCGCGACACGACCGATGCTCGACATCATCAACAACACGTTGCGCAGTAATATCGAGACCAGTCTCGATGACGGCACCACCCTCCATCAGGCCTTGGCCAGCGCACACTATCCCTTTTCACTGCCCTATGATCTTCACCACCATCAATGCCTGCTTGGGTTGGGCGAGGGTAAACCCGCCCTGGGTGAAGTCAATTACCGGATCAGCCTGAAACTGCCGTTTTGCCAGGACGGCTCAACGTATGGACACGTTTCGCAATCGCCTATCGAAGCGCAAAAACTGCTTTCAGGGCTCAGTCCGGCGCAGCAGGCACTCTTGCTCGCACCGCTCGCTTCGGAGTTCGATTTCAAGGTATTGGAAAAAGCCTATGGCACTGAAGATATCGGGCGCCTGGGTGATTTCACATTCTTCAAGGAGCGTACCGGGCTGACGACGGAACAGGTTGAGCAGCTACTGGCGCATGGCAGATACAGCCCTTGTATCTCGACCCATAACCCACCCTCGACACGTGTTCACCAGGGCGCCGCTTACATCAACGGACCCAATGCTTCAGCTGCCCTGACACTTGAAACCAACACCAACCCGCCAGGGTTCGGTAACAAGTCCTACGAACGTTTCGATCGCATTCAGCGGATGGTCCGACTGCACCAATGGACCGGTATCCCCTTTGCCGAACTGGATGCGCTGCTCGTCAATATCCTGCGTTCGGAAGGCAACACTGCAATGACGTTCAGCGCCAATACCTTGCGCGCGCTTGGGGTCTATCAATACATGAAGCGGCGCCACGGCATTACACCTGAAGAATTTGCTTCGCTGGTGCACGAAATGCCGACCGGCGCTTGCGTAGAACGGGTTCCGTTGCTTGACCAGGTATTCAATCGCACCCGCTTGCTCGAACGCCCTGCGTGGAAGCAGGCGACGGACCTCGATATCGCGGATCTCAAAACCCTCAGCTATCTCGGTGCGGGCCTGGGCCTTGCCCTCACCGAAGACGCGTTGTTACTGCTTGTGGAACAGACCGGGAAGTACCTGGCGCTAAAACAGGATTTGCCTACTGTCTCCTCACTCTACCGCCAGGCCCGTATCGCACGGATGTTTGGCCTGTCGCCTCTGGAATGCACGGAACTGGCCCGGCTAATGGGAGGCGATACGTTCTGTCGGGCGTTGGTGACAGGGGCTGTGACCAGTACTCGCCCCGACATTCTCGACGTACTGATGGCGATGGATTGGGCAGTGGACTGGCTCAAGCAAAACAATCTCGACGTGTTGCAGTGGTGTCGCCTGTTCGAAGATGCCAGGCATGACTTACCGTTGAACCCGAACCTGGAAAAAAGATTGGCCACACTTCGAGAACACGCCAGATCCACCAGCGACCATCAACGCCTGGTCGAAACACTGCTGCACGATACGGCTGACTTGTCCGCCGAATACCTTCCCAGCGTGATGAAAATGGCCGGCACCAACGCCACGGAAATGGTCGAGGCCATCATCGCAACGGTCGGCAAAACACCTCCATTGCTGGCGCGCGTGTTTCGCGCCGCGCAAGCCTGCCAGAAATTGCATCTGAGCAGCAGCACGCTACAGGTGCTGATGGACCATCCCACGTGGTTAGCCTCGAACAGTTCAGGAACGCTTACACCTCAAACGCTGTATTTACTCGAACGGTTCAGTCATTGCGCGCGACATCAGGCACAGCCAGAAGAAAACCTGTTGCACTACTTGCAGCTCGCCAATCAAGACCGGTCGCAACATTCCACGCAGACAGCCAACGGCCTGTTGGCCCACCTGCTGGGTTGGAACATCGAGCAAGTGACTTGCCTGACAGCGCAGCTGACGTCAAAACGCGCCACCACGATGCAAGCGGTGGATTGGGTCATGCGTTGCCAGGCGTCTTGCGTGAGTACAGGCCTGTCGGCAAGCCTGCTGCTCAAGGCCGCCGCACTCAATAACAACAGCCTGAGGCAGGACTGGAAGATCGTCGGTGAAGGGCTGATCGCTGCGTGCCATTGAGGCGTACTTTTTTTATTCAAGGATTGAATATGACCGTTGCCATAAAAAAGCAGCTGGATGAAAGCCTGCGCGATGCGCAGTTGGCGCTCTACCTGAACAAGGCTGCGTCCGATAAGGGTCCGACCGGGACGGTGCGGCTCAAGACGGCCCAGGACCTTTACGAATACTGGCTACTGGACGTGCTGGTCAGCCAGGATGTGCCCACCACGCCTGTGGCCTGCGCCATTGCCAGCCTTCAGCAATACATCAATCGCATCCTGATGAACATGGAGCCCGGCTTTGATCGGGCAAGCATCACGCCCGAGTCCATGCAAACGTGGCGCAACGAGATGCACCAGTATCCCCTTTGGGCAGCTCATCAAAAGCTGCTTTATTTCCCCGCAAGTTACCTGGACCCCGTCCTGAGAAATAACAAAAGCGACAATTTTCAGCAGTTGGAAAACGACCTCAACCAGAGCCGGATCCAGCCCGATGCGGTTCAGTCGGCGGTCATGGCCTACCTGACCCGATTCGAAGAAGTCGCCAATCTGAATGTTCTCAATGGCTACATCGACGGCGAGGACTTTGCCAACAGCACCTACTATTTCATTGCCAAATCACGGTCCGAGAATACTTATTTCTGGCGCTCGCTGGACATGGCACAACGCCCGCTGGACGGTCCGCCACCACGGCCCCCGGCCATCGCCACCAAACGAGACCAGCCGGATCCGTTTGCCTGGTCGGACTGGAAAAAAGCCGATGTTCCGATCCCCGAAAGCGCGGTCGAACACTCGATTCGTCCTGTCTGGTTCAACAATCGCCTGTTCGTGACCTGGGCAGAATGCATACAACAGGATCCAAAGGCCTTCAGCATGGATTCCGCTCCTGCCTCCGCCGGGCGAACAGGCACCAGCCATCCACTTTTGCGCTTGAGCTTTTGCTTCAAAAAGCCGGATGGGAAATGGAGCACGCCGCGAATCGGCCTGCAAGGTTACTGCGAGGACAAAACGCTCTGTGGCCAGGACCTGGACGCCATTAAAGCTTCAATAGGTACTGCTGCTGAACAACGCAACGATGCACTGTTTATCGCCCTGTCTGCACGAGGCCCCAAAACCGAATCCCCCCCTGGGGTCGGTAACGACTTTGCGTTCATCAGAACGATTTGTATCGACAGTAATCTTGCCACTACTCGCCCAGCCATCACCGGGAAAGGGCTCATAGACGTTGTCAACCAACGCATTCAAACCAGAAGAAGTTCCGAAATCCGAATCACTGAAGCTTCCCTCCCGACGGGCATGAGCACTGTCATGTCGGATTTTGAAAGCCAGCAGGATCGAATAAGCATCAGATCGAACAATGGCCGGACCGCCTCCACGCTGACGCTACGCATGACCGCAGCCGTCGATTTCAAAGGGATGGAATTATATACAAGGGCTGAAAACATCAGGTTGAGACTTGCAACCAGTCCCAATCGACTCCCAAGACTTCAACTCACTTTGGTACTTCCTGCCCGCAGCCTGCCAGGGGCGCCCTACGTGGCACTGGAGGCGGGCTCCAGCCTTACATTAACCAGTCACACCTCGTTATCTTCTAACCTACCCCACACAATATCGATCGACCGCATGGTCGATGTACTCAAAGACTCTGAACATTCGCCCGGTATCACACTGCAGACAAACAAAGACCTTCAGGGAAAGATGTTTTCCACAGAAGCAGTACGCTATCTGATTAACGAAAGTAGACGCGGGAATGACAGCTCAATTGCCGGAACGCTAAAAAATCTGACGATACAAGCCGGCAACGCCGCAGCGCTCGACCTTGGTCAGGCAGTCGTCAATACTGATGAACCGCTCAATGTTCAATATGTGATCTTTCGTCAGCCAACCACCTCGGCAACTCAACCACTGTCGTATGAAAACCTGACGGTGGTAGCGCAGTCCAGCCCCGCGCCCAGGCTGACGGAGTTCTTCGAGTTCACTTGGCACAGCAAGGAACTCAGCCAAGACGGTGATACTTTTTTTTGTGGGGTTGCCTTTGTCTACCCCAGTGAACCGGAAAAGAAACGCTACTCCGCCCTTAAAGCCATCAAGCTGGACTGTATTGCTACGCACGTTCAAGCCCCAAGCATTACCCACTCATCGACCACTGGCCTGGGTACCAGCCAATTTGTCGATTTTACCCATAGCGCCATCAGCGACAGCGATTCAGCGGGCCAACTGCGCCAACCGATCAGGTTGAACACCACCTTCGCCGCAGAACTGATTCGTCGTATGGAGAACGGGCTGGATGAGCTGTTCGACTGGACGACACAAAACCTGCCAGAGCCCGCCCTACCAAACGCTACCCACAACACAATGGACTTCCACGGTCCTTACGGTCGTTACTTCACCGAACTATTCCTCTTCGTGCCATGGCTGGTCGCCCATCGCTTGAACGCCGAACAGCGCTACGAGGAAGCCGAACGCTGGTTGCGCCGTCTCTTTGACCCAGATCGCGGCCAGGAAACCTGCTGGAGGGCCGTTCCTTTACTCGATAGCCCCACGCCTTCGTATGCCGACCAGGCGCCCCACGACCCTCATCAGATCGCGCTCAGCCATCCGGTGCACTTTCGCAAGGCGCTGTACTTCCTGTACCTCGACATCCTGGTCAATCGAGGCGACGCTGCTTACCGCACACTGACCCCTGACGGCTTCAGCGAGGCAAAGCTGTGGTATGTGCGGGTGCTGGACCTATTGGGACCACGCCCGACCGTTCAATCGGTCGATCATTGGATAAGCCTCAGCCTGCAAACGCTGAGTGAAACCACCAGTGAGGACTTACGTACCTTTGAACGATCACTCGCCCGCTCCCTGCCCTCACTGCCCGTTCGTGAAGGCTCTTTGCATGCCTCCTTGCCAACCATCGACAGCCCGCATTTGCGTCTGCCATTCCACCCGCAGTTGCTCCAGTGCTGGGACATTGCCCAAAGCCGCCTGTACAACTTGCGGCACAACCTCGACATCGCCGGCAAGCCGCTGCACCTGCCGGTATTTGCAACACCGCTGGACCCTCGCGCGTTGCTCAGTACCCCTGTACTGAATACTTCAGACAATACAGCTCGAGGGTTGCCGAACGCAGCGATCCCGCACTTTCGGTTCTCGCTCACGCACAGCCAGGCGCTGAGTGCAGTGGAAAGCCTCAGCCAGTTTGGTGCCTCGCTGTTGTCGCTGATCGAACGCAAGGAACAGACCCAGTTACAGGAGCTGCAGCAACAACAAGCATGGGACCTGGCGAAAATCTCGGTCGACCTGCAACGCCAGATCTTGAACGTTGACCGTCAGAACCTCCAGGCGCTGCTGGCCAGCAAGGCGATCGTCCAGGACCGGATCAACCACTACCAGCAATTACTGGACAAGGGCATCAGTGACGCCGAGGCGCAGGCCTGCCAGCTGTACTTGAGCAGCGGCGCCGCCGAGCTATCGGCATCGGCCTCCCAGGTCATGGCTGGCAGCCTGATGATGATTCCGAACGTCTTTGGTTTCAGCAGCGGTGGCGCTCGCTGGGAAGGTGCCACGCATGCTGCCAGCGCACTCGCCCAAGGCACCGCTATCGACGATCGCACGGTGGCGGCCCATCTCGACCGCACGGCTCAGTTCAATCGTCGCAGGGAGGAATGGACCCTGATGCGTGGCCAAGCACAACTCGAACTGGCGCAGATCGACGCCCAGCTGGCGCACTTCAACGAGCAGCAAACCGCCACGCGCCTGCAATTGCGCCTGGCGGAAGCCGCCCTGAGCCAAGCCAAGACCCACTACGACTTTCTCAGCACGCGTTTCACAAAGACGCAACTGTATCAATGGCTCAACAGCCGGTTCGCGCAGTTCTACCGCCAGGCCTACGACACGACGCTCGCCCTGTGCCTAGCCGCCGAGAATTGCTGGCAATACGAAATTGCCGACTTTGACAGGCGATTCATTCAGCCCGGCGCATGGAATACCACCTATCGAGGGCTTGGAGCAGGCGAGCAATTGAAACTCAGCCTGTTGAACATGCAGGCCGAATATCGGCGTCGTAGCGAGCGAGAGCTGGAGATCCGCAAGACGATTTCTCTGCGTCAATTGAAGGACCAGACCCCAACCTCGACGATCAACAAACCATGGCCGGACATGCATGCCGACCTGAGGAATGGCCAATGCGAGTTCGAGCTGCCCCACGAACTGTTCGAGGAGGATTACAAGGATCAGAACCACTGCTTGCGGCGGATCAGAACCATCAGCGTTTCCTTACCGGCCATCGTCGGTCCTTATGAAAACATCCGGGCCACGCTGACTCAGACCTCCAGCAAAGTGTTCATGCCCCCTGATAACCCTGTCCGGGTCATGGAGGGTCGGCGCGCCAACCAACAGATCGCCCTTTCCACGGGTGTCGACGACAACGGCCTGTTCACCCTGAACTTCAACGATGAACGCTACCTGCCGTTCGAATACACCGGCGCTGTCTCCACGTGGCAACTGACTTTCCCCAATCCTCGAGCACAAAAAGACCTGTTGGAATCGTTGACCGACGTCATCGTGCACGTGAGCTATACGGCCAGGGCCGCCGGAGGTGCGCGATGAACGAGCAATCCGCATTACCCATTACCGCGCCGGCCCTGCCCAAGGGTGGCGGGGCCATCCAGAGCATCGGCAAAGGGTGGGGAAACGTCGGCGCCCACGGCACCGCGTCCTATGAAATTGCCTTGCCGATTTCGCCAGGACGCGGCTTTGCTCCGTCCTTGTCGTTAAGTTACGACAGCTGCGCCGGCAACAGCGTGTTCGGTATCGGTTGGGGGCTGTCGTTACCCAGCGTGGCACGACGCACTAGCAAGGGCGTACCGGCCTATGCCGAGGACGACGAGATCGTCGGCCCCAACGGTGTGGTCTGGTTACCCGAGCGCGACGCAAACGGCGCTATTCATTCAACCCTCATCGATCGCTACAACACGCTGGTGCTGGGCACGACCTACACAGTGACGCGCCACTTTCCAAGAATCGAAAGCAGCTTCGACCGAATTGAACATTGGTCGTCGAACAACGACAAACCAGGTTTCTGGCTCGTGCACGGCGCCGATGGCAGCCTCCATCTGTTCGGAAAAAATCCCCAATCGCGACGGGCCGATCCCCAGCAAGCAAGCCGCGTAGGTGAATGGCTACTGGAAGAAAGCCTGAATGCTCACGGCGAGCACATTCTTTATCAGTACACGGGGGATACAACGGCCCAACGCTATTTGAGCCACGTGCGCTATGGCAATTTCAAGGCCGATGCCGACCTCTACCTATTTAAAACGAGTCAGCCCACACCGGTGCAATGGCACTTCGAATTGGTGTTCGACTATGGCGAACGAAGTACCGGGTACGACCAGCAACCGCACTATGAAGGTCAACGATGGCAACCCCGTAGCGATGCGTTTTCCACCTTCGCCTACGGGTTTGAACTACGCACCGAGCGCCTGTGCCGCCAGGTATTGATGTTCCATTGTTTTCCCGAGGAACTGGGCTCCGCCCCCGTTCTCGTGCGACGCCTGCTGCTTGATTACCGCCAGACATCCCTGGGCTATCATCTCCTGAGCGCGGCCCATGACCAGGCATACGACGCCCGGGCAACTGCGCAGAACCGCCCCCCCGTTGAATTTAGCTACAGCCCGTTCAACCACTCCCCAGACAGCCGCACCTGGCAACGTTTCCAGGACATGCCGGGGCTCAGCGGTGTCCAGGGGTTTCAACTGGTGGACTTGTACGGTGAAGGCTTGCCCGGTGTGCTTTATCAGAGCGACACAGGCTGGTATTACCGCGACCCCATTCGGGCCAAAGCCAAGACGAATGAAGTGACTTACGACCAGTGGCAAGCGCTGCCCCAGATCCCCGTCTGCGATACGACAAAACCGCTGCACCAGGCCTTGAGCGACCTCACCGGCGATGGTCGGCTGGACTGGGTCATAGCCCAACCGGGGCTCAACGGTTTTTTTTTCCTCGGTGCTGATCGAAGCTGGTCGGACTTCGCGACGTTTCACGCGTTCCCTGCAGAATTTTTCCATCCACAAGGGCAACTGGCCGACCTGATGGGCGAAGGCCTCAGCGACCTGGCCTTGATAGGCCCACGCAGCATTCGCCTGTATGCCCATCAACGCGAACGCGGGTTTGCGCAGGCTGAAGAAGTCCCTCACGATGACGATGACTTGCCGGTATTCACCGCGTCACCCTCCGAGCTGGTGGCGTTCAGTGATCTGCTCGGCAGCGGCCAGCAGCATCTGGTGCGCATTCGTCACAACGAAGTGAAGTGTTGGCCGAACCTGGGACGCGGACATTTCGGCAAAGGCATCGTGTTGGATTTTCCGGGCCTTGCCCACCAGGCCTTCGACGCCTCGCGTATCCGCCTTGCGGACCTGGACGGCTCCGGCGCCACCGACCTGATCTACCTGCAGGCGGATCAGGCGCTGATCTTCATGAACCGCGGCGGCAACGGCTTTGCGCCTGCGGTTGCGCTGCCCTGGCCACAAGGCCTGCGCTACGACCCCTTATGCCAGGTGAACATCGCCGACCTGCAAGGGCTCGGCTGCTCCAGCCTGATACTGAGCGTGCCGTACCTGACCCCAGCGCAACATTGGCGCTACGACTTTGTGGGTGAAAAACCGTATCTGCTGACCGACACCAACAACAACATGGGCGCCGCCCATAGCATCATCTACCGCAGCTCGGCCCAGGAATGGTTGGACGAAAAGGCCGCAAGAGTAAAAGCTGGCGCCCCTCTTGCCTGTCATCTGCCGTTGCCCCTGTACCTGGTGTCGCGCCAGACCCAGGTGGATGAGGTCACCGGTAATTGCCTGACGCTGAGATTCTCCTATCGCCGGGGTTATTACGATGGCATCGAACGAGAATTTCGCGGCTTCGGCTTGCTGCTGCAAACCGACAACGAAGCCCATCCCGACGATGCTGACACACCAGGCTTCACCGCACCCTGCCTGAAAAAAACCTGGTTTCATACCGGACAGTCGATGGACATGGCCCGAACCGGATATCACGACGCTGACCGGGAAGCCGTGGCACTGGGCAAGGCGTTACTGTGCCAATACGATGCCGACAGCAATAGCGACGTACTGATTGATCCGCCAGACGCCGCGACCACGCTTGAAATGTGCCGCGCCCTGAGTGGTCGTTTATTGCGCAGCGAGACCTACGCAAGGGGTAAACGCCGGACGTTGTATTCGGTCCAGGAAAACCGTTACCAGGTACGTCTGCTACAAGCTCCCGACGGTGATCGCCGTTATGCGCGCCTGCTGCCATTGCTGCTTGAGTCCATCAACTTCCAGTACGACGGCCTGAGCGACGACCCGCAGTGCCAGCACACCCTCAACTTGCAGCATGACCGCTATGGCGCACTGACTCACAGCGTGAGCGTCCATTACGCTCGACGCAAAACCGCCACCGATACCCCGCCCTTCAGCGACGCGGATCAACAACAATGGTGGCGAGACGCTCATGACCCGGCACAACAGTCCTACTACCTGAGCGAAACCCGCGCCGAATTCATTCACCTGCAAACACCCCAAGCGTGGCGGCTGGGCCTGCCTTATCGCCAGCGCACCCAGGCGCTGCAATGTCCCAAGGCCCCCGAGACGGGAGGGCTGGCGCCGCAGGACATCACGTTCGAGACCCTCAGCAAACGCATGAAGCAAACAAGCTGGACGGAGCAGGGCGTGCTGACCGGCCTGACCGTGCAACGTTACAAAAACGCTTCGAGCGCAGCCACCCTGGCGGATGGCACCGCAGACTTCCAGGCCCTGCCCGACCATCTGGAAACGGCCGAACTGGACGAAACCGCCCTCAGGGCTTTCCGTCTGTTGCCCCAGGAAACACGCCCCAAGGGACGCATGCTCGAACGGAATCACTATCACCGCATGGCCGATTTTCTTCCTGTGAGCAGCTCCCCCATACGACTCTGGTCAGTCAAGAGCGGCTTCGCGACCTATGCCCAACGGGAAGGTTTCTACAAAATCCGAACCTTCCAGCCGAGCGAAAGCCATGGCGTGATCGAAATCAGCCACGACCGCCACCACTGTGTGATCACCCGCGTCCAACAAGCGGATGGCTGTGCCACCGAGACGACCCATGATTACCGCTCACTCCACCCCCGACGCATCACCGACCCCAACGGCAACGTCCAGGAAGGCCTGATCGATGCGTTTGGCCAAGTATTGGCCACCTCTTTTTATGGTAACGAGCAGCACACGCCCAGGGGTTTCAAACCGCTTGCTCAATTCAAACAGCCATCGTTCAGCAGCCCGACAGAAGCCATCAACCAAAGCAAGGCAGCTCTGCAGGACGCCGCCACGGCCCTCTATCACGCGCCCTTCAGTTGGATGGGTTGCGTCTCGACGCCAGCCCTGGCGGACGCCGACTGGCTGGCGCGTTGCGTAAGCAACGGCGACCTGCTCCCGGCCGGGCATATCTGCGCGTCGGCTCGCGTCCGGTTGTCGCAGCTTCAGGCTCTCTCTGCCGACGAACTCAAGTTGAAAAAACAACTCGACGCCTCGACACGTGAACCCGTGCACATCGCCACACTGGTCGCCGACCGCCACCCCGATGACGATCAGAAACAGATCCGCATCGCCGTCACCTGCTTCGATGGCTTCGGACGAACATTGCAAAGCAAGCAACTCGTCGAACCGGGCCAGGCCTACGTCGTCGACGCCAAAGGCGACCTGACGCTGAAGAATGGAACGCCCAAGGAGCAGATCGCAGAAAAGCGCTGGCGTGTCAGCGAACGGGTGGAATACAACAGCAAGGGCTTGGCGGTGCGCATCTACCGCCCTTACTTCGCCGATCAACATCGCTACCTCAACGATGTGTCCCTGCGTCAATTCGGTCATTGCGACCAGCAGTTCTACGACGCCCTCGGTCGCCCCACCCTCACGTACCTGGCCAGGCATGCCGGCCTCTCCTACATGCGCCGACACACCCGCCACCCTTGGTACACCGTGGACGAGGACGAAAATGACACGCTGCAAGAAGTCATGTCCGAACACCTCGCCACGAACGGAGGTGATGCATGAACGCACGCCTTCATCACAAGACGCCCACCCTCAACGCCATCGACAGCCGTGGCCTGCCCGTGCGGCAAATCGCATACTACCGGCGCGACGTTCAGGAACCCTCCCAGGCGCGCATTGCCCAGCAAATCTTCGACGCGGCGGGACGACAGGTTGCGCAGCGCGACCCTCGGCTGTTTGCCAAGGCTACGGAAGGGGTGAACCTGCAGACTGTCTACAGTATGTCCGGCAAGACGCTGTTGCTCGACAACATCGATGCCGGGTGGCGCCTGTACTTGCCTGGCGATGCCGGGCAGATATCGCATTGCTGGGATCAGCGGGGCACCTATCGGCGAACCACCTACGACACGCAACTGCGCATGACTGCCATCCATGAGCAAGCGGCAGGCGAGATGCCGCGCCGGGTCGAATGCCTGCACTACGGCGACAGCTCACCGGCATCCGCGCTGCATAACCGGTGCGGTGCGCTGATCCGTCACGACGACAGCGCCGGCACCCTGTTGATCCATGAGTATGCGCTCTGCGCCAAGCCCCTCAGCCAGACCAGGCACTTGCTGGCCGAGGCCGAACGACCGGACTGGCCAGCGGATGAGAAAGACCGTGATCGCCTGCTTGAAGAAGGCGACGGCTACACGACGAGGTGGCGCTACAACGCGCTCACCGAGATTATTCAGCAGACCGATGCCGCCCGGCACCAGCAGCGCTATTCGTTCAATGTCGCAGGCCAGCTCAAGTCTGTGGGGCTGCAAACAAGAAACGCGACCACCGAAAAGCTCATCGTGAACCATCTCGCCTACAACGCGTGCGGTCAGATCGAATCCCAGACGACCGGCAACGGTGTCATCAGCCGTGCCGTGTTCGATCCAGCCAACGGAAGATTGACCGCCCTGCGCACATCGCTGGCTGCCAGCACCTTGCAGGACCTGCGCTACACCTATGACCCGGTGGGTAACGTGACGCACATCGTGGACAAGGCCCAACCGGTGCAGTTCGGCAATAACCAGCGGGTCGAAGCCAGCAGCGTGTTCACTTACGACAGCCTTTATCAATTGATCAGCGCGACGGGGCGCGAGGCCGCTGGTCTGATCAGCCCGCCGGACCTTCCCGCCCTCGGTCACATACCCATCGACTCCGGGCAACTGTTCAACTTCACCGAACACTACGCGTACGACGCTGGCGGCAACTTGACTGAACTGCGCCATCGTCGCGACGGCAATCACTACACCCGAACCTTGAACGTGGCCGCCGCGAGCAATCGCCTGCGTTCCTGGAACAAAGGCCACTCAGCGTCCGAGGTGGCGCTGGACTTCGATGCCAACGGCAACCAACAGGCGCTTTCTCCGGGCCAGGCGCTGACCTGGAACCTGCGTAATCAGCTCGACAGCGTGGTGTTGGTCCGGCGTGAAAATGCCTCCGATGACATCGAGCGCTATTGCTACGACAGCGGCGGTCAACGCGTACGCAAGATCCAGGTAACCCAGGGCGCGACGAGGGTCCACACCCGGGAAGTCCGTTATCTGCCAGGCCTTGAAATTCGCACTCGGCCTAACGAACGCCTGGAAGTCATTACCCTGCAAGCGGGTCGCTGCAGCATGCGATATCTGCTTTGGTCCGAGGGCCGACCATCCGCCCTCGCCGCCAACCCACTGCGCTACAGCTTTGGCGACCATCTGGGCTCAAGCTCACTGGAACTGGACGATCAGGGCAACCTGGTCAGCCAGGAAAGTTATCTGCCTTATGGCGCAACCGCTTGGGCCGCGTCCCGCTCGGCCGTCGAAGCCGACTACCGGACCCTTCGCTACTCCGGCAAGGAGCGCGACGCCAGTGGCTTGTATTACTACGGGCAGCGCTACTACGCGCCGTGGCTGCAGCGCTGGATCAGCCCCGATCCGGCGGGAGCGGTCGATGGGTTGAACCTGTATTGCATGGTGGGGAATAACCCGATGAGGTATGTCGATCACCAAGGGTTGATAATCTCCGATGCCCAAGGCGTGGAGATCGACCCTGTCGAATGGACGAAACAGGATGGGGGGGCACGTTCGAAAAAAATGATGGCGCCGCCCCCTCCAAAACCGAAGAAGGGCAAGCAAGGCCCCGAAAAAGATCCCGATGCCAGCCCCAGCTTTAGCAAGACAAAACGCAAAGAGCTTGTCGTTCACTCCTATGGCGTTATCAAGGACCGCACGGGCGACAACGACACGGCCATCATGGAGCATTTCAATCTTGCTGCGCCAAAATCCGGCCCAACGGGATATCGCGGGGTAGACCCGAATTATGATGGCTCCGCTACCAGCGAAAGGTTCTACCTGAACTTCGGAAGCTACAGGATCAGCCAGACTGCTGATTACCTGGAGAACTTGGCCGATAATTACCGCGACAGGAAAAACGACCCAATCTATCAGTTTCAAGTAGATGCTGATGCGCTGAAGTTCGACCCAACGCTAAGCAGAACAATCGACGACCTGTATGAGCTCCAGGATCCAACCCGAAGTTTCATCGCCAAGCATATCGAAGCTTGCGATGGGATCATCCCCATACGAGCTGGAGGACCAGGGGCTCATGGGGAGGTCGGTGTACTGAACTCGGTTGTTGCGCTCTATCCCGGACAAGCTGAAAGAGTGCTTTCAGATACGACGCTGTTCACCGAAAAGTTGACGGGTAGCCAGACGCAACCGCAGCCATTTATCGCCTGTTTCAACTGCAGCGCCATCATTCCTCAAAACGTCAGCATCTCAACGGGCCGCCAGCTTAGGAATCAGCGTTTGTACAATTTTCACGTAGCGCAGATCAATAAAGCTCAGCGTTGGTAAACACCAACCGGTTGCCAAACGGATCGACCACCGCCATGTCCTGGCTACCCCAGGGCATGGCCTGGATCTGTGGACGGGCGTAGCGGTATTGCTTGGCCAGCAATTGCTGCTGGAACGCTTCCAATTCATCGGTCTCGATCCGCAGCGCCGAACCCGGTGTGCAATCGCCATGGTGCTCGGACAGGTGCAGCACACAGTCGCCGCGGGAGACTTGCAGGTACAGCGGGAAGTCGTCACCGAAGCGATGTTGCCAGTCGACGGTAAAGCCCAGGAAGTCGACATAAAACGCCAACGCCTTGGCTTCATCGAAGATCCTCAGGATCGGAGTGGTTTTACCGAAGCTCATGGGTTGCTCCCTGGCTGAAAAGACCCAGTTTAGCTGGGTTGAACTTAATGCTTCGGCCTTGGGTTCCGCTTCTTTAATGTCGCAGTGCCATTATTGTGACGTCAATTAACCCGATTACAGCTGTTTGCACGCCATCAAATACTATCCGGTGGACTGAATCCCCGGCTCAGATCGCCTTCGCGCGCCAGGAACCGCCCTTCCCTGCGTCCATTCGCCTGGCCCTCGTCATAACTCAAGACACCGTTGACCCACACCCCATCGATGCCCTCGGCGGCCCGTTGCGGCGCGTTGAAATCCGCCACGTCGCGAATCGTCTGTGGATTGAACAACACCAGGTCCGCCCAATGGCCTTCACGAATTTCACCCCGTTGCTTGAGGCCAAAGCGCGCCGCTGAAAGACCGGTCATTTTGTGCACGGCGGTGTGCAACGGAAAAAGCCCGACATCACGACTGAAATGTCCCAGTACCCGTGGGAAAGCCCCCCACAAGCGCGGATGGGGAAACGGGTCTTCAGGCAAACCGTCGGAGCCGACCATGGACAACGGATGGGCGAGGATCCGTCGTACATCGCCTTCATCCATGCCGTAGTACACCGCGCCGGCCGGTTGCAGGCGCCGCGCCGCGTCCAGCAGCGACACGCCCCATTCGTTGGCGATGTCGGCCAGGTCGCGACCGCCCAAGTGCGGATGCGGTGTCGACCAGGTGATGGTGATGCGATGGGCATCGGTCACCTGCTTGAGATCCAGGGTCGAGGAGCTGGCCGCATAGGGGTAGCAATCACAGCCGACCGGGTGAGTTTTTGCCGCGTTTTCCAGCGCCGCGAGCACCTGCGGACTGCGTCCCCAATTACCGGCACCCGCGCATTTGAGATGGGAAATAATCACTGGGCTTTGGGCGTGTCGGCCAATCTGGAAGGCCTCGTCCATGGCTTCGAGCACCGGTTCGAATTCGCTGCGCAGGTGGGTGGTGTAGACCGCACCGAACGCGACCAACTCTTCGCTCAGTTGCATGACTTCGTCGGTGGACGCCGAAAACGCGTTGGCGTAGGCCAGGCCGGTGGACAAACCTAGCGCTCCGGCCTCCAGGCTTTCGCGCAATTGCCGACGCATGGCGGCGATTTCTCCCACCGAGGCGGTGCGCAACAAATCGTCCATGTGATTGCTGCGCAGCGCCGTGTGGCCCACCAATGCCGCGACGTTGACCGCTGGCGTGACGGCCTCCACCGCCGCCCGATAATCAGCGAAGCGTGGGTAGGCGAACGCTCGGGCCGTGCCGAGCAGGTTCATCGGGTCCGGCGGATCGCCCCGCAGGCTCACTGGCGAAGCGCTGATGCCGCAGTTGCCGACGATGACCGTGGTCACGCCCTGGCTGAGCTTGGGCAGCATCTGCGGTTGGCGAATGACCACCGTGTCGTCGTGGGTGTGGACATCGATGAAGCCTGGCGCGAGCACGCGGCCGGCGGCGTCGATGTCTTCCACCGCCCGGGCATCGTGCAAGTTGCCGATGCGTTCGATGCGACCGGCGCGAATGGCGACGTCGGCGCGGTAACCAGGCGTGTCGCTGCCATCGATGACCAGCGCATTGCGGATAAGCGTGTCGTACAGCATGTCAGTCTCCCAGCGGCAAGTGATCGTCGCCACCGCGGTAATCGTCCAGGGCGAGTTTGACTCGCCGCAGGCGCTCTTGATTGTCTTCGGGGTGGGCCAGCGCCAGCTCGGTGGCGAGCACGTCGATGGCCAGCAGCATGCCGTAGCGTGCCGCCGTGGGTTTATAGATGAACGAGGTTTCGGCGCCTTGCAGGGGCAACACGCAGTCGGCCAATTGAGCCAGTGGCGAGTCGGCGCGGGTGATGGCCAGGATCGCCGCGCCGTAGCTGCGGGCCAGTTCCACCGCGCTCAACAGCTCCGGCGTGATACCGGTCAGTGAACAGGCGATGACCAGATGTTGGTCGCTCAACGAGGTGGCGGTGATGCGCATCATCACCGGGTCGCGGCAGGCGGCAATCGGATAGCCGAACCGCACCAGGCGCACCTGCAATTCCTCACCGCACAGCGCCGACCAGCCACCGAGGCCGAACGCATGGATCATCCGCGCCTTGCCGATCATCCGCACCGCATCGCCGAACCGCGACTCTTCGAACGCCGACAAATGCTGGCGCAGGGTCGCTTCGATATCGCCGACGATCTGCCCATAAAACGCCGATTGCTCCGGCGCGCCCGCCGGGTCGAGGAAGCGGCTGCCGACACCGCTGGCCTGGGCCAGTTGCAGGCGCAAGTCCCGCAGGTCACGACAGCCGACGGTACGGGCGAAGCGCGACAGGGTGGCGCTGCTGACTTCCGCCCGCTGGGCCAGTTCATCGAGGCTGGCAGAAGCGGCAAAGCCTACGTCGTCGAGCATCAGCCGGGCGATTCTGCCTTCGCCGGCGCTGAAGGAATCCTGACGGGAGCGGATCTGGTAGAGGATGTCCATGGCGGCTCCTGTTGGGTGGCGTTGCGCTCAAAGCAAGCGTGAAAGCCCTAGGGTCAAGGCGAACGCGACCACGGAGATCAGCGTTTCGAGCACGGTCCAGGTCTTGAAGGTTTGCGTGACGGTCATATTGAAGTATTCCTTGATCAGCCAGAAGCCGCCGTCGTTGACGTGGGAAAAGATAACCGACCCGGCGCCGGTCGCCAGCACCAACAGTTCGGGATGGGGATAACCCAGGCCAATCGCCACGGGCGCGACGATGCCCGAGGCCGTGCTCATTGCCACGGTGGCTGACCCTGTGGCGACGCGCATCAGTGCGGCGAACAGCCAGCCCATGACCAGCGGTGACAGCTGGAATTCCTGGGCCAGGCAGACGATCTGTTGCGTGACCCCGGCGTCCACCAGGATCCGGTTCAAGCCGCCGCCTGCCCCTACCAGCAAAGTGATGCTGGCGGTCGGTGCCAGGCATTCGTTGGTGAACTTGAGGATCGACTCACGGTTGAAGCCCTGGGCCAGGCCGAGGGTCCAGAAACTGAGGATGGTCGCCAGCAGCAGGGCAATCACCGAGTTGCCGATGAACAGCAGGAACTGGTTGAAACCGCTGCCCGGCGTGGAGATCAGGTTGGCCCAGCCGCCGATCAGCATCAGGATCACCGGCAGGAGAATGGTCCCCAGGGTCACGCCGAAACCCGGCAGGTTGGCGCGCGGCTCACGGTCGAGGAATTGTCGCTCCAGCGGGTTCTCGGCCGGTAGCTGGATGCGCGGCACGATGAATTTGGCGTAAAGGGGGCCGGCGATGATCGCGGTGGGAATGCCGATCAGGATCGCGTACAGCAAGGTCTGCCCCACCGAAGCCTGGAATGCCTGCACCGCCAGCATCGCCGCCGGATGCGGCGGCACCAGCGCATGCACCACCGAAAGCCCGGCGACCATCGGCAGCCCCACCATCAGGATCGACACGCCCACACGCCGGGCGATGGTAAAGGCGATGGGCACCAGCAGCACAAAACCGACTTCGAAGAACAACGGCAGCCCGACCAGAAACGCGATGCACACCATTGCCCAATGAGCGTTGCGCTCGCCGAAGCGCTCGATCAACGTCTGCGCCATGCGCTCGGCCCCGCCAGACTCGGCCATCATTTTGCCGAGCATCGTGCCCAAGGCCACCACCAGCGCAATGTGCCCCAGCGTCTTGCCGACACCCGCCTCGTACGCCCCCACCACGCCCGAGGGCGGCATCCCGGCCAGCAGCGCCAGGCCAATGGACACCAGGGTAATCACAATGAACGGATTAAGCCGATAACGAGCGATCAGAACGATCAGCGCAATGATCGCGATGGCCGCGTAGACCAGTAGCCAATAACCGAAAGCAGGGGCCATGCGTTACTCCTCGAATGGGGTCACGTCGATGTGTTGTGAAACTCATAAATCATTTCGACGGAGAATCTTCAAACCCACTGAAAGTAATTTTCGCGCACAGATAAAATTTGTCGCTGACGGACATCGCGACACGGCGCTGATGAAAATCCAGCGCAAGACTTTCATCGCCCCTTGTGGCCAGGGGATTGATCCGCTCGACACAGACGGCTGGCCGCACCGCGTTCAATTCCGTACCATTCGCACCTGTTTTTGCACCACTCTCCGGCAGCCGACTCTCCACCGGCGCCCAGTCAGGTAAACCATGAAACCAGCACGTCTTCGCGCCGACGCCCTCGCCGGCCTCACCACCTCTTTCGCCTTGCTCCCCGAATGCATCGCCTTCGCCCTGGTGGCCCACCTCAATCCGCTGATGGGGCTGTATGGCGCCTTTATCATCTGTACGCTGACCGCCCTGTTCGGCGGCCGGCCAGGCATGGTGTCGGGGGCGGCAGGGTCGATGGCCGTGGTCATCATCGCGCTGGTGGTGCAGCACGGCGTGCAATACCTGTTGGCCACCGTGCTGCTGAGTGGACTGATCATGATGGCCTTCGGGCTGTTGCGGTTGGGCAAGCTGGTGCGCATGGTCCCGCACCCGGTGATGCTCGGCTTCGTCAACGGCCTGGCGATTGTCATTGCGCTGGCCCAATTGGAGCATTTCAAGCAGGGTGAAACCTGGCTCAGCGGCAGCCCGCTGTACCTGATGGCCGGTCTGGTAGCCCTGACCATGGCCGTCGTCTACCTGCTGCCACGCCTGACCCGCAGCGTGCCGCCGGCCCTGGTGGCGATCCTCGGCGTCGGCCTGGCGGTCTACCTGCTCGGCCTGCCCACCCGAACGCTGGGCGACATGGCCCACATCGCCGGCGGCTTGCCCGCCTTCGCCTGGCCCGAGCTTCCCTGGAACCTGGAGACCCTGCAGATCGTCGCGCCCTACGCGGTGATCATGGCGATGGTTGGTTTGCTGGAAACCCTGCTGACCCTGAACCTGACCGATGAAATCACCCAGAGCCGCGGTTATCCGGACCGTGAATGCGTGGCGTTGGGCGCGGCGAACATGGCGTCGGGGTTGTTCGGCGGCATGGGTGGTTGCGCCATGATCGGCCAGACGGTCATCAACCTCAGCTCGGGTGGGCGCGGACGGTTATCGGGCGTGGTGGCCGGGGTGATGGTGTTGCTGTTCGTGTTGTTCCTGTCACCGTTGATCGAGCGCATCCCGCTGGCGGCGCTGGTGGGCGTGATGTTCGTGGTTGCGCAGCAGACCTTCGCCTGGGCTTCGCTGCGGGTGATCAACAAGGTGCCGAAGAATGATGTGTTGGTGATCATCGCGGTGACCGTCATTACGGTGTTCACCGACCTGGCGGTGGCCGTGCTCTGCGGCATCGTCATCGCAGCGCTCAACTTCGCCTGGCAACAGGCCCGGGAGCTTTACGCCGACACGCACCAGGAAGCCGACGGCAGCAAACTCTATCGCCTGCACGGCACGCTGTTCTTCGCCTCGACGACGCCGTTCCTCAACCAGTTCGACCCGGCCAACGACCCGGCCCAGGTCACCCTGGACTGCCGGCATCTGAGCTTCGTCGACTACTCGGCCATCGCCGCACTCAAGACCCTGCGCGAACGCTACAGCAGAGCCGGCAAGCACCTGCGGGTGTTCCACCTGTCCGAGCGCTGCAAGCAGATGCTCAAGCGCGCGGGCGTGCATCACGACTGAGGACATGCCAACACAAACCCTGTGGGAGCGAGCTTTGCTCCCACCAAGCCCGCTCCCACAGGTCCTATGTTCTACTGATGATTCTCACACCATCTCATTAAGAACCCACTCCACCACCGACGTTCGCTTCGGCGTCCAACCCAGCAGCTCACGGGCGTTCTTGCCCCGTACACGGCTGTTGGAGCCCAGGCCGTAGTTGGCCATTTCGTAGCCCCACTCCGCTTCGGAATCGGCCAATGGCCAGTCCTGCGGTTCGCCAAGGTTCAACGCCCGGGCCATGGCGGTGGTGATGTCGATGAACGAGGCTTCGCCGCTTTCGACGAAGTAGAAGGTGCCCGGCTGGTTGCGGGTCAGGGCCAGTTTGTACAACTGGACCACGTCCTCGATGTGCACATTGGACCAGATGTTCTGTCCCGGCCCGACATGCCGCACCACGCCACTTTTAGCTGCCTGCTTGAGCAGGCGCGGCAGTTGCACGCTGTCACGCTTGACGCCCAGGCTGTGGCCGTAGATCAAGGTGTTGCAGATCACCGCCGAGTTCACGCCTTGCTTCGCTGCATCCAGGACCAGATTGTCGATGGCGACACGGGCAGCCTTGTCGGCGGTGGGTGCCGGCAGGTCATTTTCGTAGTAGATGGCATCGCTGGAACGACCGCCCGACGCGTCGCCGACGATGCTCGAACCGCTGGTGTGCAGCAGCACTTTGTTCGAGCCCTTGAGCCCTTCGATCAAGGCTTGGACCGCACCGCGGTGGTCGCTGCTGGCGGCATTGATCACCGCATCGACGGCACGGGCCTGCTCGGTCAGCAGCGCGCTGTCTTCGAGGGTGCCGATAACCGGCTCGATGCCCAGCGCCGTCAGTTCGCTCGCCTGGTCGGCGCTACGCACCAGACCAGTGACTCGGTGCCCGGCGCGTACCAGGCCGGTGGCGATGGAACCGCCAATAAAACCGGCAGCGCCGGTGACGAATACGTTCATGGAGAAACTCCTTGGCCAGATCAGTGATGGCGCGAGTATCGAGGACCCTTCCCTGACGAAACAGTCCACATTGCCCAAATCACTCTTGCCTTGAAGTCACGAATCAGCCCTTGAATTCCCGAGCGGCGTAGCCGGCGAGCTTGCCCTGGATGAAGTCCAGGAAACACTGGATCCGCAGGGCCAGTTGCGAGTTGCGGTAGTACACGGCATTGATCGGCTGGCGATATCCGCTGTTGGCATCGGCCAGCAGCACCTTCAACCGCCCGGCACGGATGTCTTCGCGGGTCATGAAGTCCGACAAACAGGCAATGCCCTGCCCTTGCAGCGCCAGGTGGCGCACGGTTTCGCCGCTGGACGCGCTGATGGCGGGCTGGATCGGCCAACGATCGCCGTGTACGTGGCGCAGCGGCCACTGGTTGAGGCCCTCGTTCTGGGCAAACCCCAGCAGCGCATGGCCTGCCAGCTCGGCAACGCTTGACGGCGTGCCGTGCTGTTTCAGATAAGCGAGGCTGGCCAGGATGTGCAACGGGCTGCAGCCCAGGGCACGGGCATGGAGCGTCGAGTCGGTGAGGGTGCCGATGCGGATGGCGATGTCGGTGCTTTGCTCCAGCAGGTCGATGATCAGGTCGTTGCTGTTGAGTTCGAGCTGGATGTCCGGGTAGAGCCTGCGGAACTCTTCGATGTGCGGGACGATGGCGTGCAGCATGAACGGCGAGGCCGCGTTGATCCGCAAGCGGCCTGCAGGGTTCTTCTGGCGGGATGACAGGCGCTCTTCCAGCTCATCCATCTGGTCGAGGATACCTTTGGCCTGCTCGAAGAAATACTTGCCCTCCTCGGTCAAGTCCATGCGCCGCGTGGTGCGGTTGATCAGCGTGGTGTCGAGCTTGGCCTCCAGCCGCGACAACGTGCGGCTGACCGCCGACGGCGTCTGCCCGACCTGCTCGGCGGCGGCGGAGATGGATCCGCATTCGATCACGCAGACGAAAATCTGCAATTCGTCGGATCTGGCTTTCACGTATCCCCCCTGTCGACTGATCTCTTGTGGCGAGGGGATTTATCCTCGCTATGTGGGAGCAAAGCTTGCTCGCGATGAAGGCGCCGCGACCTTTCGGGAATCGAGGTGTCTGTTTCGCGAGCAAGCTTTGCTCCCACGGCGCAGGTTCACCCACCCGCCACAGGATAGTATCGGGATACGCAGCAAAAGAAAGGTCACGCCTTCAGGCCGAACACCTCGCGCAAATGCTGCTCATACCGCGCCACATCTTCTTCGATGTTCGGGCGCTTCATCACGTCCACGCACAGGAAGGTTGGCAGGCCGGTCATGCCGAGGAACTGGTTGGCTTTGTGGAACGGAAAGTACACCGCGTCCACGCCCTTGGCCTCGAAGAAGTCGGTCGGGTCGTCGAAGGCTTGCTGCGGGGCGTTCCAGGTCAGGGACAACATGTACTGCTTGCCTTGGATCAGGCCACCGCTGCCGTATTTCTGCGAGGCATCGGAACGGGTCCGGCCGTCACTGGCGTAGAGGCTGCCGTGGCCTTCGGTGAAGACTTCGTCGATGTATTTCTTCACGGTCCACGGTGCGCCCATCCACCAACCCGGCATCTGGTAAATGATCACGTCGGCCCAAAGGAATTTGGCGACTTCTTCCTTGATGTCGTAGCCGCCGTCGATGAAGGTGGTTTGCACATCAAAACCGCCACGGTCCAACACGCTGGCAGCCGTATCGTGGAGCGTGGCGTTGTAGCGACCGTCGGAGTGAGCGAACTGTTTGCCGCCATTGAGCAACAGGACTTTTTTCATGGGGAGCCTCATCGGGTTCCACAGCATGGGCCGTCAAAGGCCGCCGCATGGAAAGGTTGAAAATGATGGCGGCACAATAACGATGAACCTTCCGTGGAATAAGCGCCGCAACGGCAAAACTGATTTGACCTATACGCACGAATGGGCGGCTGATTATTGCTTTAGAATTCGAGACCTCTTTTATCTCAGGAGCCCCCTCAATGAGCGAACTGCACGGTTTCATCCTGCACGCCAAGACCCGTCCGGAAAAAGCCGAAGCCTTCGAAGCGCTGTTCCGTGCCTACGTCGAGCCAAGCCGTGCCGAGCCCGGCTGCATCGAATATCACATGCTGCGGGACCAGCAGGATCCGACGCTGTTCATCTTCTATGAGATCTGGGCCTCCCAGGCGCATCTGGAGGTGCACTCGAACCTGCCGCACATGAAAGCGTTCTTCGAACAACGCATGGATTATCTGGAGCGCGACTTCGAAATCCGCCGCGTCGACATGCTCAGCCCGTCCTCGGCTAGCCGCTGAGCAACAGATGGCCGCCGAGCACGCCGAGGCCGATGAAAAATACCCGCTTGAACAACACGGCGCTGATCCGCTGGCGCAACCATTGCCCCAGCCACATCCCCAGCAGCGCCGGTGCCAGCGCCAGCAACGAAGCGCTCAACTCGCTCCCGCCCAGTGCGCCGCGCCACAACAGGCCGGCGGCCAGGGCCAGGGTAGAAACGGTGAATGACAGGCCCAAGGCCTGTACCAGTTCGTCCTTGCTCAAGCCCAGCGCTTGCAGATAGGGCACCGCCGGAATGACGAATACGCCGGTGGCGGACGTGATGAGGCCGGTGAGCAGCCCGCAGAGCGGAGCGATCCACGGCTCGACATCGGCGCCGACCCGCAGCGTTGGCAGCAACAGCCCGCTCAACGCATACAGCACCAGCGCCGCGCCCAAGGCCCGCACCACCCAGGCCCCGCCCATCATGTCGAGCCACAACGTACCGAGCCCGGTGCCAATGAAAATCGCCAGCAACAGCGGCCACAGGCGCCGGAGCAGCGCTTGCAGATGACCGCCGAAAGCCAACTGCCAGAGGTTGGTCAGAGTGGCCGGGATGATGAGCAGCGCCGCAGCCTGCGCTGGGGCCATAGCCAGCCCGAGCAAGCCCATGGAGATGGTCGGCAGGCCGAGGCCGATCACGCCCTTGAGGGTGCCGGCCAGCAGGAAGGTGCCGATGACCAGCAGGGAAAGGGCCAAGCCGAGGTTCTGATAGAAAGCGATGAGTGCGTCCATGGGGGTATCGTGCGCCCCGGGCCTTGGCTTGAAAATCTGCCATATACTGAGGGTGCCTCTCTTGCGGCAAGAGGCTATGAATTCGCTGATGCTCGCGATGACGATAAGCCAGGCGCCGCAGCACTTGAGACAGGATCCCCGCCCATGCACTTCGACCTCACCGACCTGCGCCTCTACCTGAACATCCTCGACACCGGCAATATCACCGCCGGTGCGGCTCGCAGCCATTTGTCCCTGGCCGCGGCCAGTGCACGAGTGCGCGCCATGGAAGCGTCCCTGGGCACCGATCTGCTTGAGCGCGGCCGGCGCGGCGTAACCCCCACGCCGGCGGGCAAGGCCCTGGCCGAGCACGCCCGGGTCCTGCTGCAACAGGCCGAACGCCTGCGACAGGACCTGGCCGAATACGCCAAGGGCGTCAAAGGCCGGGTGCGGTTGCTGTGCAACACCAGCGCTATGACCGAGTACCTGCCCGAACTGCTGGCCGGCTTTCTCAAGACCCATCCCAACCTCGACATTGACCTGCAGGAACTGCCCAGCACACGGATCACCCATGCACTGCGTCAAGGCGCGGCGGACCTGGGGATCGTTTCCGACGCAGTCGACACCGATGGCCTTCAGGCCTGGCCTTTTCGCGACGACCCACTGGTATTGATCCTACCGACCGGACACCCCCTGGCTGACGGTCGCACCGTACGTTTCAGCGAGACCCTCAGCCACGATTATGTCGGCCTGAACGCTTCCAGTGCCTTGGCGATTCACCTGGAAGAGCAGGCCCTGCACATTGGCTCACGCATGCAAGTGCGCATTCGCGCCGAGGGTTTCGATGGGATGATTCGCATGGTGGCCCATGGTGCAGGCATTGCCATCGTGCCAAAGGCTGCCATCGACCGGCGCCCACCCGAGCCTTCGTATCAATGTGTCCCGCTGCAAGAAGCCTGGGCGCACCGGGCGTTGCTGCTGTGCGCCCGCCACTTCGACGGTTTGCCTGCCTACGCCAAGGCCCTGGCTCGGCATCTGGCCGACTGATGCGCGCTTCTGGATAGCCCGGTGTCGACCACAGACATCTCCCCGCTCATGCCGCACGTTAGGGTGCCTGTTCTCTTCTGCCCCTTTCGGAGTTCACATGACCGCCCCCATCACCGTCCTGCGCGACACCCATCCGCTGCCCGTACTCGACGCCTGCAAATGGGAAAAACTCGAAGGCGACCCGCACACCGTCAACCTCAACGCCTACACCAGCGAAGACGGCAGCAAGATCATGGGCACCTGGATCTGCACACCTGGCAAATGGCGCGTGGATTACGTGAAGTGGGAGTACTGCCATTTCCAGGAAGGCTACTGCATCATCACCCCGGACGGCATGGCGCCGATCCATTTGCGCGCAGGTGACATCTTCATCGTCGAGCCAGGCATGAAAGGCACTTGGGAAGTGGTCGAGACCGTGCGCAAATATTTCGTCTTTGCCTGAAACAAAAAACCGAGAGACCACCCGACGCGGTCTCTCGGAAAACAACTTTGTAGATTGCACCGCCTCTGTGGCGACGGAGCAATCTGTGGGAGCAAGGCTTGCCCGCGATGCAGGCACCTCGTTCTCTCAGAGACCGCATCGCCTGTAATCGCGGGCAAGCCTTGCTCCCACAGAAGCCCCTCGATATCACTGGTCCTATTGCGGCTTGCGATAACTGTTCACAATCGCCGAAAAGTCCTTCCCACCCTCGCCCCGCTGGCTCATCGCCTGGTACAACTGCTGCGCCACCGCGCCCAGCACCACCGGCTGATGGGCCTGCCGTGCGGCCTCCGTGGCCAGGCCCAAGTCCTTGAGCATCAGATCGGCGCCAAAGCCCCCCGTATAACCACGGGCCGCCGGCGCCGTTTCGATCACGCCCGGCCAGGGGTTGTAGGTGTCCGAACTCCAGCACCGGCCCGTCGAGCTGTTGATGATGCCGGCCAGCACTTGGGTGTCGATTCCCAAGGCATCGCCCAACGCCATGGCCTCGCTGACGCCCACCATGGAAATCCCCAGCAGCAGGTTGTTGCAGATCTTGGCGATCTGCCCGGTGCCGACTTCTCCACAATGCACGATGTTACGGCCCATTTGCGCCAGCACCGGTTGCAAGGTGGCGAACAATTCAGCCGTGGCGCCGACCATGAAGGTCAACGTGCCGGCCGCCGCACCGCCGGTGCCGCCCGAGACCGGTGCATCGGCCATCGCCACCCCTTGTTTCGCCGCGGCAGCCGCCACGTCGCGGGCGGTTTGTGGGTCGATGGTGCTGCAATCCACCGCCGGTGTGCCGGCGGCGATGCCGGCCAGTACGCCGTCTTCACCCAGCCAGACACTGCGCACATGGGCGGCGGCCGGCAGCATGGTGATCACCAGCGCAGCGCCCTGGGCCGCGTCGCGAGGCGAGGCGCTGATCGTGCCGCCCAACGCCGCCAGTTCAGCCAGCACCGTCTGGTTCAGGTCGAACAGGTTCAGCGAATGGCCAGCCTTGAGCAGGTTGCGCGCCATGGGGGCGCCCATGTTGCCCAGGCCGATAAATGCGATGTTCATGTCCGGCTCCTTAACGCAAATTGATGGTGGTGTTCACACCGTCATTGACGCTGTCGTCATCGAACCAGCGCGCGGTCACGGTCTTGGTCTGAGTGTAGAGCTGCACCACTTGTTTGCCGTACGGACCGAGGTCGCCGAGTTTCGAACCGCGGGAACCGGTGAAGCTGAAGAACGGCACGGGCACCGGGATCGGGATATTGATGCCTACCTGGCCGACGTCGATTTCGCTCTGGAATTTGCGCGCCGCCGCACCGCTCTGGGTGAACAGGCCGGTGCCGTTGCCGAATGGGTTGGCGTTGACCAGGGCAATTGCCTGATCCAGGGTGTCGACTTCCAGCACCACCAGCACCGGGCCGAAGATTTCTTCGGTGTAGATGCGCATGTCGGTGGTCACGCCGGAAAACAGGGTCGGGCCGACGAAATTACCCTGCTCGAAACCCGGCACGCTGATGCCACGACCATCGAGCTCCAGCTTGGCCCCTTGCTGCACGCCACTCTCGATCAATTCGAGGATCCGCGCCTTGGCCCGCTTGGAAATCACCGGGCCGACGTCAGTGCCCGGCTCGCTGCCGGCATTGACCTTGAGCTTCTGTGCCAGGGCCTTGAGGTCCGGCAACCACTGCTTGGCCGCGCCCACCAGCACCACCACGGAAGTGGCCATGCAACGCTGGCCCGCCGCGCCGAAGCCGGCACCGACCAAGGCGTTGAGGGTCTGTTCACGATTGGCATCGGGCAACACCACCGCGTGGTTCTTGGCGCCCATCATCGACTGCACGCGTTTGCCGTGACGACCCGCCAGGTCATACACGTGGGTGCCGACTGCCGTCGAGCCGACGAACGAAACCGCCTTGATGTCCTTGTGGGTGCAGAGCGCGTCCACCACATCCTTGCCGCCATGCACCACATTGAGCACGCCCGCCGGCACGCCGGCCTCGATGGCCAGCTCCACCAGGAGCATGGTCGACAGCGGATCCTGTTCCGATGGCTTGAGCACAAAGGTGTTGCCGCAGGCGATGGCCATCGGGAACATCCACAGCGGAATCATCGCCGGGAAGTTGAACGGAGTGATGCCCGCGCACACCCCGATCGGCTGGCGCAGCGTGTAGGTATCAACACCACCGGCGACGTTCTCGGCGAACTCGCCCATCTGCAGGGTGCCGATGGAACAGGCGTGCTCGACCACTTCCAGGCCACGGAAAATATCGCCCTCGGCGTCAGCGATGGTCTTGCCCTGTTCGGCGCTGAGCACGGCGGCGATGCGCTTGGAATGCTCGCGGATCAATGCCTGGAGCTTGAGCATGATGCGCATCCGCGCGCCGATGGGTGTCAGTTTCCAGGTCTGGAAAGCACGCTGGGCAGCGGCGATGGCGGCATCGACTTCCGAGGCCGTGGCGAACGGAACCTTCGCCAACACCTGCTGGGTGGCCGGGTTGATGATGTCGTGCCACTCGCTGGACTGGGATTCAACCCACTCGCCATCGATCAGTAGTCTGACGGTTTGCAGGGTGGTATCGCTGGGCGTAAGGGAAACGTTCATGCTGGCCTCCGGGATTGTTCTTATAGAGAGCGCTGATTCAGCAAAAACCAAGGCGCATGGGACACGCTTGGTGATGAGACTGTTTTTGGAGTATAGATGTGCAAACTTCTAATAAGAATGCACATAAAAGCCGGTCCAACATGCAAAAAAACATCACCTCCCTGGGGTCGCTGAATTGGGACGACCTCAAGTTTTTCCTCGAAGTGGCCCGCACCCGCAAGGCCAGCACGGCCGCCAAGCGCCTGGCCGTCGACTACACCACGGTGTCGCGACGCATCAGCTCGCTGGAAGCCTCGTTGGGCACGCTGCTGTTCGAGAAATCCCGGACCAACGGTTTTGTCCTGACGGCCGAAGGCCAGCGCCTGCTGGGTTATGCCGAATCGATCGAAAGCACCCTGCACATGGCCTGCGAGCAGGTCTCAGGCTCCGGCGTCGCGCTGTCCGGCCACGTGCGCATGGGCTGCACCGAAGGCTTCGGCAGCTTCTTCATCACCCCGCAACTGAGCCACTTCGTCGACGCCTACCCAGCCATTTCGGTAGACATCCTGCCGCTGCCGCACTTCATCAGCCTCTCCAAGCGCGAAGCCGACATCGTCATCGCCCTTGAACGCCCCGAACATGGCCCGTATGTATGCTGCAAATTGTGCGACTACCGGTTGCAGCTCTATGCCACCCAGTCCTACCTGGACAACCACCCGCCCATCCAGCGCCCGGCGGACCTGGGCCAGCACTCATTCATCAGCTACGTGGATGACCTGGCGTTCAGTTCCGAATTGCTCTACCTGGCCAACGTCCTGCCCGGCGCCAACGCCCACCTGCGCAGCACCAGCGTGATCGCGCAATTCGTGGCAGCGCAGCAAGGCCGCTCGCTGGCAATCCTGCCCTGCTTCCTCGCCGCCCAGGACCCACGGCTGCTGCCGGTACTGCCGGAAGAAATCACCGTCACCCGGCAGTTCTGGATGTACTGCCGGGAGGACTTGAGGAAGCTGAAGCGGATTACCTTGTTGTGGGATTACATTCGCGAGGTGACTGAACAGAACCAGCCACTGCTGATGGGTGACAGCCGGGAGATGGTGTTCGCCGACTAGTCGGCGATGACCACGATGGCGACACGGCGATTTTCGGTGCGGCCGCTGGCGGTGTCGTTGGAGGCGACCGGTTTGCTGCTGCCCAGGCCGCGCAATTGGACGTTCTCTTCGCGCATGCCAACGCTTGTCAGCACCTTGCTCACGCTGACGGCGCGGCGCATCGACAGTTGTTCGTTATAGGCCTGGGAGCCCGATGCGTCGGTATGACCATCGACGCGTACCCGCTGGATTCCCGCCCCCAACAGTGCCTTGCCGATGCGCTCGACGATTTCGGTACTGGCCGGGTTGAGGTTTTCCACGTCACTGCCGAACAGGACTTTGCCCGAAAGACCGAACGCCCAGCCATCGTCAGTCAGCTCGAAGCCTTGTTGCTTGAGTACGGCGATTTGCGCCGGGGTCAGGCCCTTCTGCGGTGCCGTCTGGCAACCGGTCATGGCCAGGACGGCCAGCAACAAAAACGCCGCGAACCAGCGCAGGGAAAATGGAAGATATGAACGCACGAGTCAGCTCCTGGTATGAAGATCAGCGACGGGGTGATCCGACCCCGTCGTATGTTGACCGCCTCGAGCGAGGCGTTTGGCTTGGTACATTGCCGCATCGGCGGCGTGGAGTAAGGTGCCCGGCGTGGCACCATGATCGGGATAAACGGCAATGCCGATACTGAGGGACGTCAGCACCGAAGCATTACCGGGCAATTGAATCGGCATTTCCATGCTGGCGATGATTTTTTCAGCGATCCGCTCGGCGTCCTCGGCCTTGTGCAGGGGGGCCAGCAGTACGGCGAATTCATCGCCCCCCAGGCGTGCGACCAAGTCGTCTTCACGCAACTGTGCCCGGACCCGGGTCGCCACCGCCGTCAGCACCGCGTCACCGGCGGCATGACCAAAATTGTCGTTGATACCCTTGAACCGGTCGCTGTCCAGGTACAACACGGCCACTTGCTCGTTGAGCTTGCTGGCATTGCGCAAGGCGCGGATCAACCGGCCCTCGAAAAACGCCCGGTTCGGCAAGCCGGTCAAGCTGTCGTGACTGGCCTGGTGTGCCAGGGTTTCGTTTTCGCTTTGCAGGTGGGTCTGCCACGATTCCAGTTCGTCGAGCAGTGCATTGAAGTCATTGCCCAGGTTATCCAGTTCGGCGATGGCGGCCGGCGGCACACGCCGGTCCAGGGCCCGCTCGCTGCGTGCGGCGTGGGCCACTTCGGCCAGGCTGCGCAATGGTCCGGTGATTGCCCGCAACTGGCGGCGCGCCAGGTACAGCGCCACCCAGGCACTCACCGCCGTGCACAAAATGATCCCTGCCAGACCACTGAGCAAAAAGCGCAACAGGCTGCCGCCATGCCCCGCCAATAGAATGCTGCCGATGTTGCGCCCTTGATGAACGATCGGCAGGCTGATGGGCTTTTCCAAAAACGCCTTGGCAATGTGCATTTCCAGTTCCGACAATAAACCGGTATCCGGACGTTGCCAGCGCGCCAACAGGCGGCCGTGCTCATTGAACACTTGGGCATCGGCGACCTCCTCGGTGGAGGCAATCAAAGCCAGCGCCTCGGTGGCCGCCGCCGCGTCATCGAATACCACGGCCGCTTCCACGGTGTAGTTGATCGAGCGAGCGATCAGGTGCAGGTTGTGATCGGCGTAGACCCGCAACGCAAGCACACCCAGCAACGTCAGGGAAACGCTGGCCATGGTGATTGCCACCAACGCGACAATCAGGTGGCCGCGCCCGATGACCGCACCCAGGGTGGGACGGATCCGCGATTTGGACAGACTCATGGGACTGCCGGCCTGCGACGGGAAAGCTGCAAAACGCTCGGATGAATACGCACGCCACTGCGCGCTACCGAGTCGAGGTTGACCTCGAACGATACCTGCTCGTCACCGACCCGCAGACAGAACAGGCTACCCACGGTGCACTGGTCACCGCCTTCGCTGATGCTCAACACGGGCTTGCCGATCAGAGAGTCAAACAGGCGGGTGCGTTCGTCGCTGGTCAGCCTGCCGATGTAGACAGCGTTGCAATCCGTGGCGATGCCAGGGTGATCGGCCAGCAATCGCTGCACGGTCACCGGTCGACCGGTGGCCTGGGTGGTGCCTTTGACCAGGTCGTCGGTGTATTGGGTCGGGCCGACGATGCACAGTTGCAACTGCGCAGGCTCCACTGGCCAGCGAGCGTAGCTGAGAATGCCCAAGACGACTTGAGTGACCGACTCGGCCCGCTGTTCAGCCCGGCTCGTGGATGGCGGCTCTTCGGCAACCACCACAGACGACAGCAACCACAGAAGACCGGCAAGCAGATAATGCCCCCAGTCCTTGCTGCGCACCGCCTCCCGAACCGCCACTTTCATGGAAAATCTCTTGGTATACGATAAATGTCGGAACGATAGCACAGTGCCCAAAAGCCAGCGAGCCGGCGTCCTACGGACATATCTGACAGAAAACAGTCAGAATCGTGACCCAGGCATTGAATCACGAAAGCTGATCACTCAGTCATCACGCTCCAACTCCAGCATCAGCCCGCTCAAGCGCTTGACCTTGCGCCGCACCGCTTCCTCGAACACCCCCGCTCGCGGCTCTATCAGGCTGAACCATTGCTTGCCCCGGGTAATGGCGGTGTATACCAACTCCTTGGTCAATACCGGGTTCAGCGCATCCGGGAGGATCAACGCGGTATGGGTGAATTCCGAGCCCTGGGATTTGTGCACCGTCATGGCATACACGGTTTCCACATCATTCAGGCGGCTGGGCAGGACGAAACGCACACCGCCCTGGCCATCGTTGCGCGGGAAAGCGACCCGCAGGACCTGTTTGCCGGCATCGGGCCCGTCTCGCTCGGGCAACTTGAGGGCAATTCCGATATCGCCGTTCATCAGCCCCAGCCCATAGTCGTTACGGGTCATCAGCACCGGACGCCCTTCGTACCACTGGTGATCGCTATCGATGAGGCGGGCCTTGAGCAATGCGGTGGTGACTCGCAGGTTCAGCCCTTCGACACCCCATGGACCTTTGCGCACCGCGCAGAGCAATTGGAATTCGTCAAAGGCCGCCAGGACTTCCCGAGCCCAATCAGCCCAGCAAAGGTCCTCCAGCGGACGAGAAATGGCCGGGCGTCGCTGCCGTAGCAAGCTCAGGTAATGCCGATAACCCTGGGGCCCTTCGGGCTTGCCGTCGAGCAACAGTTTTTCCAGCTGCGTATCGTGCTCACTCGTTAATTTCAAGGAAGACAGATCGGCATACTGCCCTTGCTCCAGCAACTGACGGGCTTTTTCAGGCTGCTGCTGGTTGACCCAGCGCGCCAGTTGACCGATCCCGCTGCCTTCGCCGAAACGCCGGGAATGCCGGAGCATGACCACTTGCTGTGCCAGGGGATGAGTGCCGTCGAGGTCCTGTTGCAGGTCACTGGCCGCCAGGTTTTCACCACTGACCGACTCAAGCCAGGCTCGGGTCCGGGGGCTGTACCAGCCCTCCTCGGCGTCTCGACACAAATCCCCCAGCACCGCACCGGCTTCTACAGAGGCCAATTGGTCCTTGTCCCCCAGCAACACCAACCGTGCATGGGTCGGTAGTGCATCCAGCAGATTGGCCATCATCTCCAGGTCGATCATCGACGCTTCATCGACCACCAGCACATCCAGTGGCAAGCGATTGCCTGCATGGTGGCGAAAATGCCGGGTGCCGGGGCGGCTGCCCAACAAACGATGGACTGTCGTGACGTCGCAGGGAATCCGTTCGCGCACCGCGTCGTCCACATCCAGGGTCCGGACCTGCTGACTGATGGACTCGGTCAGGCGCGCCGCCGCCTTGCCAGTGGGCGCGGCCAGGCGAATCCGCAGTGGCTTCCCGGCCTCGACGGCCGGTGCCTGGAGCAGGGCCAGCAGGCGCACGACGGTGGTGGTCTTGCCTGTGCCCGGGCCGCCGGTCACGATGCTGAAGGCCCCTCGAGTCGCCAGCGCGCAGGCCAGTTTCTGCCAATCGATCGGGCCGCTGGCATTGGCCGGCCCGAACAGCCCGTCCAAACGCTCGCGCAAGTCGCCGGGCGCCGCTTCATGCTCGATAAGCCGTTGGCGCAACGCCTCATCGATCCGCCGTTCATAACCCCAGTAGCGGCGCAGATAAAGACGCTTGCCAGACAGCACCATCGGACGTTGCTGCGCCTCTTCGCTCCCATCCACGGCCAGGGCCACCAGACGACTGGACGCCAGGGCCTTGCACCAATGGACTCCGTCCAGTGTCGCCAATATTTGCGACGGCAACAGCATCACGCCAGTCTGCAGGTCACCCTCGGGAGGCAGCGACAGCGCAAAATCCGGTTCCTTGAGCGTCTCGAACACATCCAGGCAAACATGCCCGTGACCCAGTTGATGGCTGGTCAGCGCAGCGGCGAGCAGGACCAAAGGATCATCGTCAGGTGCCAGCTCATGGAGGAACGCCACGAATGCCTTGTCCAGGGCGCGCAACCAGCCGCGCTCGACCCAGCGCGTCAGTAACAACAGCAGGTCCTGCGCACGGCTCAAGGGCGCCAGGTCAACCAGGCTTTCGTCGTCGGACGATTTGGGCAGCAGGTCGGCAAAGGAACGACTCATAGCAATTCTCCCTGAACCCATGCCGGCTCAGCCTTGGGTTCGGGCGCCCCCTGGAACAGGCGATCCAGTTGTTCGATCAATGCCCGTGGCGGCTTGGTGAAATACACGCCCTGACTGGCTGAGCGGGTTCCGCGAAGGAACAGGTACAGCGCACCGCCGACATGCCGGTCGTAGTCGTAATCGGGGAGTCGTGCCTTGAGCTGGCGATGCAGGGCCAACAGGTACAGCACGTATTGCAGGTCGTAGCGGTGGTCCAGGATCGACTGTTCCATGGCCGGTACGGTGTAGGCCATGTCATCGACACCCAGCCAGTTGGATTTGTAATCGGCCACGTAGTACCGACCGTCGTGCTCGAACGTGAAATCGATGAAACCCTTGAACATGCCGTTCAGCTGCACCGGTTCCGCCGCGACGCGAGCGACACCGCCATGGGTGAACTGGCAGACCAGTTGGTCAAGCTTTTGCACATCGACCTTGTGGCTGGCGAACCAGAACTCCATCTCCACCTGGAACCGGGTCAGTTGTTCGAGCACCACTGGCGCCTGGTCATTGCCGACGTGCATGGGCATCTTGATCAGGTGCTGCAGCCAATCGCTCAGTGTGCTGATCCAGCCTTTCCAACCTCGGCGATTGCAGCGTCGGGCAATGGCATCCTCGATATCCGCTGGCGCAGATGAAAAGCCCTCCCCTGCGGCCCACTCCAGCAGGCCATGCAGAAAAGTGCCGGGGTTGGGGCCACGGGGAAAGCGGTGGATGTCGCCACCGACAGCGAGGGTCTCCCTGGGAGCGTCCGGGTCCAGTCGCTCATCGTCGAACAGTTTCTGGGCCTGCGGACTCTCTGGCGCGGTATCGCTGCCTTCGCTCAGGTTTTCGCTGATGCGCAAGGCACTGTAGGACGCGATCCACCAGTTCTCGCTGGCTTTTCGCAGGGGCACCAAGGGTTCAAGCAACACGGCTTCGTTGCGCGGGGGCCGGTAGTGCTCGTCGGTGGCTTCGGGCATTGGCTGGCAGCTCACTGCGTCACTGTCTTGCTGCAGGTCTTGCAACCAACGCCCCAGTTCCACCGACTCGGCCAACGGTGCACCACCGCCCAATAGATACCCCAGCGCGGACACATGGAGGATCGAGCGGTTGTTGCTGCCCCGCTTGAGATCCGCGACACCTAGCCAGCAGGCATGTTGTGCACGGGTCAGTGCCACGTAGAGAAGCCGTAGGTCCTCGGCCAGGCGCTCGTCATCGGCCTTGGCGATCAATTCGGCAGTGGGCTTGAGGCTGATCTGCGCCTTGCCGGCCTCATCGTGGTAGTGCAACGGCAATCGACTGCCGTCCACCGGTTTCGTCGAACAGATGAAGGGCAAAAAGACCAACGGATATTCCAGCCCCTTGGACTTGTGGATCGTGACCACCTTGACCAGTTGCTCATCGCTTTCCAGGCGCAGGATCTGCTCTTCTCCCGCTTGCCCGGACAAGGCCAGGTGCTCGGACAAATGCCGGATCAAGGCTTGTTCGCCATCCAGCTCACCGGCGGCCTGCTGCAACAATTCGCAAAGGTGCAACAAGTTGGTCAGCACCCGCTCGCCATCGCTGCGCGCCATCAGGGCCTGGGGCAGTTCGAAATCATGCAGCAGGCGCCGCAACATCGGCAGCACGCCCTGGCTGCGCCAGACCGTACGATAACCACGGAACTGCATGACCCGGGCCTCCCAGGCCAGCTCATCCTGATTGAGACGCTCCAGTTCCGTCAGCGACAGGTTCAACGTGATGCTGGCCAGGGCTGCCCGTAGCGGTCGCTCGGCATCCGGCTCGGCACAGGCCCGGAGCCAGATCAGCAAATCCCGCGCTTCCTGCGACGCAAAGACCGAATCCTTGTCGGAGAGATAGACGCTGCGCACGCCCCGCGCGGACAACGCGTCTCGCACCGCCTGCGCTTCTTTACCGTCGCGCACCAAGATGGCGATATCCGCCGGGCGCAACCCGCGCAACGTTCCGCCATCGACCGTGAAGCCGTCGCGTCCCGACTGGCCGCCGTTGAGCAACGCCGTGATCTCACTGGCGCAGGCGGCCGCCATCGATTGTCGATACACCGCACCGGAAAGCGGTTGGTCCGACGACAGGTGCCAGATGTTCAGCGCCGCGACCGCCTGCCCAGCAACCTGCAAGGACTCCTTGCGCCCCTGGGACTCAACGGCCAGGAACGGCACCGGGTTCTCGCCCGAAGGCTCACGGAACAGAAAGGCCCCACGCCCCTTCGGGCGGGACTCGGCATTCTGGAAAACCTGATTGACCGCGCCCACCATGGCATGGCTGGAACGGAAGTTCGTGCCCAGCGTGTGCAACCTGCCAGCAGTGGCTTCGCGAGCACGCAGGTAGGTGTAGATGTCGGCACCGCGAAAAGCGTAGATCGCCTGCTTCGGGTCGCCGATCAGGAAAAGCCCGGTCTCAGGATCATTGTCTTCGATGCGGTAGATGCTTTCGAAGATCCGGTATTGAACCGGGTCGGTGTCTTGGAACTCATCGATCAGCGCCACCGGAAACTGTTCGCGGATCAGGCTCGCCAGACGCTCGCCCCCGTCGGCCTGCAGGGCCGCATCAAGGCGCAGCAGCATGTCGTCGAAGCCCATCTCGGCGCGGCGACGTTTCTCTGCCTCGAAGCGCGCCCCGACCCATTGCGCGGCATGCTGCAACACCGCGGCATCTGGGGTGGGCAAGGCATCCAGGCTGGCCTTGAGACCGGCCATGGCTTCCAGCCCGGGATGGTCGGGCACTTCACCTTTCCAGGCTTCGGCCATGCCCTCGGGCGTCAGCCGCGTGAACCCGGTGCCGATGTCCAACAGCTCAAGGCTTTCGTCATCGACCCAGGCAGTGATTTTCTGAAACCACGGTTCGAAGTAACGCGCCTGCATCTTGCGCCCGTCGACAGACTTGCTGGCAACGCCTTGCTGGCAGATCTCCAGCAGTTCCACCGCCCATTGCCGCCACGGCGCCTTAAGATCGAGCAAGGCGGCGCTGCGCTCTTGCAGGGCCGCGGCGATGAGTTCGGCAGGCTCAAGCCCGTCACCGTCGCCACGCTCGCTGGCAAACAAACCTCGCACCCGCGGCAACAGCGCTGCCGGCCCTCCCCAATGGGTACGCACCCAGTTCAGCGCCTCACCTTGCATCGAATAGCAGAACAACCGCCAATAATCGCGCAGTACCTCGCCCAGCAATTCGCTGTGGTCGGTTTCCAGGGTCTGGGTGAACAGGCTACCGCTGTCGAAGGCATGCTCACGCAACATGCGCTGGCACCAACTGTGGATGGTCGAGACGGCCGCTTCGTCCATCCACTGCGCGGCGATGTCCAGCCGGTTCGCGCAGCCAGGCCATTGGTCAGCGTTGAACTCATCGCGCAACGCAGCGATCAGCGAATCCGGGGCGGGAATTTCGTCACGGAAGAAACGCGCCGCTTCGGCCAGACGGGTGCGAATCCGTTCACGCAGCTCTTTGGTGGCAGCGTCCGTGAAGGTCACTACCAGGATTTGCGGTGGAAGCAACTCGCGGCCAAAACCGGACGCCGAACCGCCGTGCCCCAGCACCAGGCGCAGGTAAAACGCCGAAATGGTGAAGGTTTTGCCGGTACCGGCACTCGCCTCGATCAGTTGGCTGCCCCGTAATGGGAAGGCCAGGGCCAATGGTGTCTGCCGACTCATGAGCGGGTCTCCTCGCCGACCAATGAACGCCATGGGGCTTGGAGCAATGGTCGGTAAAGCGCATCGCACCAGTCGGGGAATGTTTCGTCAGCCATCAATGCGTCGAAATCAGGAAACTGTCGAGCCAAGGCCGGACTTTCCCGCCTTTCGCCTTCAAACGTCTGCCCATCGCCTTCATAAGCTTTGCGAGCCGCCGCTTCGGCCTTGACCGGATCACTCTGACCGAGCCAGGCGAAAGCCGTCTTCACCGCGATCGGTAGCGGTTGGCGCATACCGGCCTGCCAGGCCAGCAGCATGTCGGCCAACAGCCTTTGTGCGACAGGCTCTTCAAAAGGGGCCAGGAGCAAGCTGTCATCACTGGCCACCAGCGCCGTCGTCAACGACAAGCCATTAGCACAGGCCACGAGATGGTTGACCCAAGGCCGTATCAGGCGATGCCACTTACGGGTCTTGGTGGAGCCAATGCTGTTGGGTATGGCCGTGATAGCGAGGACCGCACCGTCGGAACGCTGGTGCAAACCACTGAGCCACCCTTCGACATTCACTCCCTGCAATTGCAGGCTGACGGGCACAGCGCTGAGCGACGGTGTCGGCCATAACGCCAGAAGCTGTTGGTAACGCTGGAGCAGATCCGGCAAGGGTTCGATCAATTCGCGCTGCATGCATTCACCGAAACCGGCCATGGGTAACAGGCCACTGTTCTGCAGTCTTTTGGCGTGAGCGGTGAGGGCAAGGTCCGGCTGGTCCAGGCGTACCAAGGCGGCCTCGAGCAGGCTGTCACTCAGGCTGTAGCGTTGCAGCGCATCAAGCACGAAAGGTTCGTCATCGGCCAAAGGCGCTTCGATGGCCTCGAAGAACACTTTCAACCGCTGGCTGAAGAAATGGCGGACAGGATTGCGCAGGAAGTCCTGCAACTGCCCGAGGCCCAAAGGCTCTTCCTGAACGTAGGGTTCCAGTACCTGGTTTTTATCGATTTGATCGCAAGCGTCATGGAGCATCCGCCATTCGCTGGCGTAACTGAACAGCTCGTCACCTTGATGGAAATAACGTGCGCTGAACGGTTGCAACGGATGCTCCTGGGTCAGAGCCTCGAGAAGAGGCTTGCTGTCATCTGCCAACCGCCAGCCACTGGCGAGATGATCGCGCAGTTGGCCGATCAACACCGATGCCGGGCGCTCGCTGTTGTCGCGAATGCTGCGTCCCACCCAACTGATGTACAGCTTTTCCCGGGCAGAAAGCAGCGCTTCCAACAGCAGGTAACGGTCGTCCTCACGCCGGGAACGGTCGCCCGGGCGATAATCACCGCCCATCAGGTCGAAGTCCAAAGGCGGCTGGGCTCGCGGGTAATCACCGTCATTCATCCCCAGCAGGCACACCAGCTTGAAGGGGATCGCGCGCATCGGCATCAAGGTACAGAAGTTGACCGCGCCGGCCAGGAAACGCTGGGACAGTCGCCCCTGATCCAGTCCGGCCAACCACGCCTCGCGCACCACCGTCAGCGGCAATTCATCGTGCAGCCCCACCGACTCACAGGTTTCCAGCCAGGTTTCCCGCAGGTCTTCGAGTTGGGCCAGCAAATAGTCGTCATGCTCGTTGCTTGCCAGGAAAAACAACTGCATCAGGTCTTGCAGCCGTGAACCCCATTGCTGCGGCGATGCCGGCCGGGTGAGTTCCTGATGGGCAACCTCCAGGGCATCCAGCAAAGCAACCAGGGGACCGATCAACGCCGCATCCAGGCCCCCGATCTCGTCATAGGGTTCAATGCCCTCATAAGCGTTCGAACTGCCGACGGCATACCCCAGCAACATGCGACGCAAGCCAAAATGCCAGCTGTTCTGCTCAAGCTCGGCAGGCAGGCCCAAACCGGCACGGTGTTCGGCGCTCATCCCCCAGCGAATGCCTGCCCCTTCGATCCAGCGGTGCAGTGTCGGCAGGTCGGCTTCATCGATACCAAACCGTTCGCGCAACGCCGGGACATCCAGCAGATCGAGGATTTCGCTGACCGGGAAACGACTATCCGGCAGCTTGAGCAAATGCTCGACGGCGATCAGCAACGGGTCACGTCCACGCTGGCCCTGGTCGGTCAGCGTGAAGGGAATGAAACGAGGATCGCTCCTGTCGAGCTGGCCGAACACCGCGCGAATGTGCGGTGCATAGCTGTCGATGTCCGGGACCATGACGATGATATCCCGTGGGCGCAGGGTCGGGTCCGCACTGAAGTGGGCCAGCAATTGGTCGTGAAGAATTTCGACTTCACGCTGGGCGCCATGGGCCACATGAAAACGAATCGAGCCGTCTCGCGCCGTATCGACGACAGGCCAGTGTTCCCGGGTTTCATTCAGGGGGCGCAGCTCCAGGATGTCATCCTGCAACTGGCTGAGAAGAGTCGTCGGGGTTCCATCAGTGAACAGGTCGATTCGCCCGTCGCGAAATACCGAGCGATAACTGTTGGGGTCATCGTAGCTGTCGAGCAGGTTGATATAGTCGCGCCCTTGCTTGCCCCAGGCGGCCAATAACGGATGGGCATGTTGATGCAGGGTCTGCGGATCGAGGACGACGGGCATGCCCGCCTTGCGTGCCTGGCGCTTGTATTGGTGACGCAACAAGTCCTTGTCGGCGACGATGTCCGCCCAATGATGGCGACACGGGTTATGCACGCAGAGCAAAACCTGGCTGAACCGGGAAAGGCCGGCGAGCGCCTCCAGGACCTGGGCAGGCAACGAAGAAATACCAAACACGATGACCCGTGCGGGCAGGCCTTTCGGAGCGACTTGCAGGCTGTTGATACGTTCGATGTAGCGCTGATGAACGCCGGCACGGCTTTGCGCCATGCCTTGCTCCCCCACATCCAGCAGCAAGGCTCGCCACAGTTCCGCTTGCCAGCAATTTGCCGGCGCGAGCGGCTTGATTTCGCCTCGGACATTTCTGGTCTGGTGTCGACCTTCAGCCCAATCCTCGAGCCAGTCGGCCCGGTAGACCTGGTACTGGTCGAATAGATCGGCAAGGCGCTCGGACAGTTGATAGCGCTTGCGCAAGTCGGTGTCGTGGGTAAGGAATCGTCGCAAAGGTTCGAAATGAGGCTGCTCGATCAACTGCGGCAGCAGGCGCATCAGGCGCCAGGTTAGCGGAGCCTTATCCAGCAGGGACTTGGCCGGAATTTCGTCGCGTCCCAGGACTGTTCGATAAAGCTGCCACATGAAACTGCCCGGCAGCTGCACATCAATGGCGGCCGCAATACCGCAGCCGCCGGAATCGTCATCTTCCGGGTCTTCAGCCAGTGCAAGCTTGAGCCATTGGGCAATGCCGTTGCTCTGTACCAGGGCGATTTCATTTTCAAGGGGGGCCAGCGGATAGCGCCGCATCAGGCTGATTACCAGGCTGCGCAACTCATCAAGGCGATTTCCGTGAACCACCATGAACGCTGGGCTAAGGGACGTTGCGTCCGGCATGAAAGGCATCCTTGAAAATGCAAAAGCTAGGGGCAGAACCTTAGCACTGTCGGGGGGTTGTGACAGCCGGGAGCTGTCCGCGCTTGCCGTAAGAACTTTCTTGCAGGCAAAACAAAACCCCTACCTGCGTCAGCAGATAGGGGTTTCGGAATTTAATCTTGACGATGACCTACTCTCACATGGGGAAACCCCACACTACCATCGGCGATGCATCGTTTCACTGCTGAGTTCGGGATGGGATCAGGTGGTTCCAATGCTCTATGGTCGTCAAGAAATTCGGTAGCCGGTGCGTGCCTTGCGGTCACGTGCCAGCGAATGGGTATGCGATAGTTTGTGTGTTGCTGGTGAGTCTCTCGAACTTTCGGTTCGTTTCGTCTTCACACACCGCAATCTGGTCTCTTTGCTTTTCAGCTTGGAGCATACAAATTGCTTGGGTGTTATATGGTCAAGCCTCACGGGCAATTAGTACAGGTTAGCTCAACGCCTCACAGCGCTTACACACCCTGCCTATCAACGTCGTAGTCTTCGACGGCCCTTCAGGGGACTCAAGGTCCCAGTGAGATCTCATCTTGAGGCAAGTTTCCCGCTTAGATGCTTTCAGCGGTTATCTTTTCCGAACATAGCTACCCGGCAATGCCACTGGCGTGACAACCGGAACACCAGAGGTTCGTCCACTCCGGTCCTCTCGTACTAGGAGCAGCCCCTCTCAAATCTCAAACGTCCACGGCAGATAGGGACCGAACTGTCTCACGACGTTCTAAACCCAGCTCGCGTACCACTTTAAATGGCGAACAGCCATACCCTTGGGACCGGCTTCAGCCCCAGGATGTGATGAGCCGACATCGAGGTGCCAAACACCGCCGTCGATATGAACTCTTGGGCGGTATCAGCCTGTTATCCCCGGAGTACCTTTTATCCGTTGAGCGATGGCCCTTCCATACAGAACCACCGGATCACTAAGACCTACTTTCGTACCTGCTCGACGTGTCTGTCTCGCAGTCAAGCGCGCTTTTGCCTTTATACTCTACGACCGATTTCCGACCGGTCTGAGCGCACCTTCGTACTCCTCCGTTACTCTTTAGGAGGAGACCGCCCCAGTCAAACTACCCACCATACACTGTCCTCGATCCGGATAACGGACCTGAGTTAGAACCTCAAAGTTGCCAGGGTGGTATTTCAAGGATGGCTCCACGCGAACTGGCGTCCACGCTTCAAAGCCTCCCACCTATCCTACACAAGCAAATTCAAAGTCCAGTGCAAAGCTATAGTAAAGGTTCACGGGGTCTTTCCGTCTAGCCGCGGATACACTGCATCTTCACAGCGATTTCAATTTCACTGAGTCTCGGGTGGAGACAGCGCCGCCATCGTTACGCCATTCGTGCAGGTCGGAACTTACCCGACAAGGAATTTCGCTACCTTAGGACCGTTATAGTTACGGCCGCCGTTTACCGGGGCTTCGATCAAGAGCTTCGCGTTAGCTAACCCCATCAATTAACCTTCCGGCACCGGGCAGGCGTCACACCCTATACGTCCACTTTCGTGTTTGCAGAGTGCTGTGTTTTTAATAAACAGTCGCAGCGGCCTGGTATCTTCGACCGGCGTGGGCTTACGCAGCAAGTGCTTCACCCTCACCGGCGCACCTTCTCCCGAAGTTACGGTGCCATTTTGCCTAGTTCCTTCACCCGAGTTCTCTCAAGCGCCTTGGTATTCTCTACCCAACCACCTGTGTCGGTTTGGGGTACGGTTCCTGGTTACCTGAAGCTTAGAAGCTTTTCTTGGAAGCATGGCATCAACCACTTCGTCACCCAAAGGGCAACTCGTCATCAGCTCTCGGCCTTAGAATCCCGGATTTACCTAAGATTCCAGCCTACCACCTTAAACTTGGACAACCAACGCCAAGCTGGCCTAGCCTTCTCCGTCCCTCCATCGCAATAACCAGAAGTACAGGAATATTAACCTGTTTTCCATCGACTACGCTTTTCAGCCTCGCCTTAGGGACCGACTAACCCTGCGTCGATTAACGTTGCGCAGGAAACCTTGGTCTTTCGGCGTGGGTGTTTTTCACACCCATTGTCGTTACTCATGTCAGCATTCGCACTTCTGATACCTCCAGCAAGCTTCTCAACTCACCTTCACAGGCTTACAGAACGCTCCTCTACCGCATCACTTACGTGATACCCGTAGCTTCGGTGTATGGTTTGAGCCCCGTTACATCTTCCGCGCAGGCCGACTCGACTAGTGAGCTATTACGCTTTCTTTAAAGGGTGGCTGCTTCTAAGCCAACCTCCTAGCTGTCTAAGCCTTCCCACATCGTTTCCCACTTAACCATAACTTTGGGACCTTAGCTGACGGTCTGGGTTGTTTCCCTTTTCACGACGGACGTTAGCACCCGCCGTGTGTCTCCCATGCTCGGCACTTGTAGGTATTCGGAGTTTGCATCGGTTTGGTAAGTCGGGATGACCCCCTAGCCGAAACAGTGCTCTACCCCCTACAGTGATACATGAGGCGCTACCTAAATAGCTTTCGAGGAGAACCAGCTATCTCCGAGCTTGATTAGCCTTTCACTCCGATCCACAGGTCATCCGCTAACTTTTCAACGGTAGTCGGTTCGGTCCTCCAGTCAGTGTTACCTAACCTTCAACCTGCCCATGGATAGATCGCCCGGTTTCGGGTCTATTCCCAGCGACTAGACGCCCTATTAAGACTCGCTTTCGCTACGCCTCCCCTATTCGGTTAAGCTCGCCACTGAAAATAAGTCGCTGACCCATTATACAAAAGGTACGCAGTCACCCAACAAAGTGGGCTCCCACTGCTTGTACGCATACGGTTTCAGGATCTATTTCACTCCCCTCTCCGGGGTTCTTTTCGCCTTTCCCTCACGGTACTAGTTCACTATCGGTCAGTCAGTAGTATTTAGCCTTGGAGGATGGTCCCCCCATATTCAGACAAAGTTTCTCGTGCTCCGTCCTACTCGATTTCACTTCTAAGATCCTTTCGCGTACAGGGCTATCACCCACTATGGCCGCACTTTCCAGAGCGTTCCGCTAAAATCAAAGAAGCTTAAGGGCTAGTCCCCGTTCGCTCGCCACTACTAAGGGAATCTCGGTTGATTTCTTTTCCTCAGGGTACTTAGATGTTTCAGTTCCCCTGGTTCGCCTCTTGCACCTATGTATTCAGTACAAGATAACCATCTTATGATGGCTGGGTTCCCCCATTCAGACATCTCCGGATCAAAGTCTGTTTGCCGACTCCCCGAAGCTTTTCGCAGGCTACCACGTCTTTCATCGCCTCTGACTGCCAAGGCATCCACCGTATGCGCTTCTTCACTTGACCATATAACCCCAAGCAATCTGGTTATACTGTGAAGACGACATTCGCCGAAAATTCGATCTTGCTCAAAGAGCAACTCACAAATTTTACCTTAGCCTGATCCGTTACCAGTGAAAGTAACGTTCAGTCTATCTTTCTATCACATACCCAAATTTTTAAAGAACGAACTAGTCAAAGACTAGAAATCAACATTCACCATCGAACCGATGGAATGCTCATTTCTAAGCTTTATACAATCGAAGCAGTAGTGGTGGAGCCAAGCGGGATCGAACCGCTGACCTCCTGCGTGCAAGGCAGGCGCTCTCCCAGCTGAGCTATGGCCCCGTATTTCTACAGGCGTTTCCCACACAAAATTGGTGGGTCTGGGCAGATTCGAACTGCCGACCTCACCCTTATCAGGGGTGCGCTCTAACCAACTGAGCTACAGACCCAATTTCGGGCTGCTTCTTTCGTCTTCTTCAATGAATCAAGCAATTCGTGTGGGAGCTCATGGAGCAGCTGCGGTCGTCGATTAAGGAGGTGATCCAGCCGCAGGTTCCCCTACGGCTACCTTGTTACGACTTCACCCCAGTCATGAATCACACCGTGGTAACCGTCCCCCCGAAGGTTAGACTAGCTACTTCTGGTGCAACCCACTCCCATGGTGTGACGGGCGGTGTGTACAAGGCCCGGGAACGTATTCACCGCGACATTCTGATTCGCGATTACTAGCGATTCCGACTTCACGCAGTCGAGTTGCAGACTGCGATCCGGACTACGATCGGTTTTGTGGGATTAGCTCCACCTCGCGGCTTGGCAACCCTCTGTACCGACCATTGTAGCACGTGTGTAGCCCAGGCCGTAAGGGCCATGATGACTTGACGTCATCCCCACCTTCCTCCGGTTTGTCACCGGCAGTCTCCTTAGAGTGCCCACCATAACGTGCTGGTAACTAAGGACAAGGGTTGCGCTCGTTACGGGACTTAACCCAACATCTCACGACACGAGCTGACGACAGCCATGCAGCACCTGTCTCAATGTTCCCGAAGGCACCAATCCATCTCTGGAAAGTTCATTGGATGTCAAGGCCTGGTAAGGTTCTTCGCGTTGCTTCGAATTAAACCACATGCTCCACCGCTTGTGCGGGCCCCCGTCAATTCATTTGAGTTTTAACCTTGCGGCCGTACTCCCCAGGCGGTCAACTTAATGCGTTAGCTGCGCCACTAAGAGCTCAAGGCTCCCAACGGCTAGTTGACATCGTTTACGGCGTGGACTACCAGGGTATCTAATCCTGTTTGCTCCCCACGCTTTCGCACCTCAGTGTCAGTATCAGTCCAGGTGGTCGCCTTCGCCACTGGTGTTCCTTCCTATATCTACGCATTTCACCGCTACACAGGAAATTCCACCACCCTCTACCATACTCTAGCTCGACAGTTTTGAATGCAGTTCCCAGGTTGAGCCCGGGGATTTCACATCCAACTTAACGAACCACCTACGCGCGCTTTACGCCCAGTAATTCCGATTAACGCTTGCACCCTCTGTATTACCGCGGCTGCTGGCACAGAGTTAGCCGGTGCTTATTCTGTCGGTAACGTCAAAACACTAACGTATTAGGTTAATGCCCTTCCTCCCAACTTAAAGTGCTTTACAATCCGAAGACCTTCTTCACACACGCGGCATGGCTGGATCAGGCTTTCGCCCATTGTCCAATATTCCCCACTGCTGCCTCCCGTAGGAGTCTGGACCGTGTCTCAGTTCCAGTGTGACTGATCATCCTCTCAGACCAGTTACGGATCGTCGCCTTGGTGAGCCATTACCCCACCAACTAGCTAATCCGACCTAGGCTCATCTGATAGCGCAAGGCCCGAAGGTCCCCTGCTTTCTCCCGTAGGACGTATGCGGTATTAGCGTCCGTTTCCGAGCGTTATCCCCCACTACCAGGCAGATTCCTAGGCATTACTCACCCGTCCGCCGCTCTCAAGAGGTGCAAGCACCTCTCTACCGCTCGACTTGCATGTGTTAGGCCTGCCGCCAGCGTTCAATCTGAGCCATGATCAAACTCTTCAGTTCAAACATCTTTGGGTTTTGAGAAAACCCTAAACTTGGCTCAGCAATCGTTGGTTACATCTTTGATTTCTCGCGGAGTAACTTGTGATGCTGATAATCTGTTGACTAGCAGTCTGACTCCACAAGCACCCACACGAATTGCTTGATTCAGTTGTTAAAGAGCGGCTGGCTGAGTCTTTCGTCTCAACCGAGGCGCGCATTCTACAGCGCCCCGTGTATCTGTCAAGCGGTTATTTTAAGAAGTTTTCAAAGTTTCGCTTCGGAAACATCAACAACTTCAACCACTTGCGCTTCCGATCTCTCGTTAGCGGGAGGCGAATTCTACAGCGTTACTCGCTGCTGTCAACACCTCTTTTTCACCGCTTTCGACCGAGAAGATCGAACCGCCGATAGAGCCAAACAACACTGCTCTACCTGCTCCTTCCGGGCCTCGATGAACTGAAGCCCAACACTTTCGAAACTTACTTAACTCATTGAATATCAAGGAGTTTTCCGCTTCGACTGCGCCGGAAGTGGGGCGAATTATAGACTTCCAGAATCTGCCGTCAACACCTATTTTCATAATTCTGTCACATCAGCCTAAAAGCCCCGTAAATGCAGAGGCCGGCGCCCAAGGGCGCCGGCCTCTTCACTCTCCGTTTACAAGCTGGGGAAAGCGAACTGCGAAGCCTCGTGGCTTGCACGCTGCGGCCAGCGCTGGGTAATGGCCTTGCGACGCGTATAGAAACGCACACCGTCCGGGCCATAGGCGTGCAGGTCGCCGAACAGCGAGCGCTTCCAGCCGCCAAAGCTGTGATAGGCAACCGGCACCGGCAATGGAACGTTGACGCCGACCATGCCGACTTCGATCTCATCGCAGAACAACCGCGCCGCCTCGCCATCGCGAGTGAAGATGCAGGTGCCGTTGCCATACTCGTGATCGTTGATCAACTGCATCGCCTCTTCCAGGCTATTGACCCGGACGATACACAGTACCGGCCCGAAGATCTCTTCCTTATAGATGCGCATCTCAGGGGTCACACGATCAAACAGGCAACCACCGAGGAAGAACCCTTCCTCATGCCCGGTCACACTCAAGCCGCGACCATCGACAATCAGCGAAGCGCCAGCCGCCACACCGTCTTCTATATAGCCACTGACCTTGTCGCGATGCTGCCCTGTCACCAACGGCCCCATGTCCAGCCCACAGGATGTACCTGCGCCAATCTTCAACGACTTGATCTGCGGCACCAGCTTGGTCACCAGTGCATCCGCCACCTGGTCGCCGACACACACCGCCACCGAAATCGCCATGCAGCGCTCACCGCACGAACCATACGCCGCGCCCATCAGTGCGCTGACGGCATTGTCCAGGTCCGCATCCGGCATCAGCACCGCATGGTTCTTTGCCCCACCCAGCGCCTGGACGCGTTTGCCGCGCCGAGTGCCCTCGGCATAGATGTATTCGGCAATCGGCGTCGAACCGACAAAACTCAGCGCCTTCACTTCTGGCGCTTCGATCAGTGCGTCCACCGCAGCCTTGTCGCCATGCACCACGCTCAACACGCCCTTGGGCAACCCGGCTTCCAACAGCAACTGGGCGATCAGCAGTGTCGAACTCGGGTCACGCTCGGACGGCTTGAGGATGAAGCAGTTACCGCAAACGATCGCCAGCGGATACATCCACAGCGGCACCATCGCGGGAAAGTTGAACGGTGTGATACCGGCCACCACACCCAAAGGCTGGAAGTCTGACCAGGCGTCGATGTTCGGTCCTACGTTACGGCTGTATTCGCCTTTCAGAATTTCTGGCGCGGCACAGGCAAACTCGACGTTTTCGATGCCGCGCTTGAGCTCACCGGCCGCGTCTTCCAAAGTCTTGCCGTGTTCTTCACTGATCAACTGCGCGATGCGCGACTCGTTCTGCTCCAGCAATTGCTTGAAACGAAACATCACCTGCGCACGCTTGGCCGCCGGTGTATTGCGCCAGGCCGGGAAAGCCGCTTTGGCGGCGTCGATGGCCTGCTGGATGGTTGCGCGATCAGCCAACGGCACTTTATGGATGGCCTGGCCAGTGGACGGGTTGAACACATCGGCGGTGCGAGTGCTGTCGCTCAGCAGTTCGCCATTGATCAAATGCGGGATGAGGCTCATGGGGACTCCAAAATTATCCACAAGCGCCCGTGACCGGACGCTCGTAATCGAAAGCTATATAGAAGGACGCATCAGTCGAGCTTGTTCAGCACTTCACCGACCGCGTCGAACAGGCGGTCCAGATCCTGCGGTTTGCTGTTGAACGTTGGCCCGAACTGCAGGGTGTCGCCGCCGAAGCGCACATAGAACCCGGCTTTCCACAACGCCATGCCGGCCTCGAACGGACGCACGATCGCATCGCCGTCGCGCCCGGCGATCTGGATCGCGCCGGCCAGGCCATAGTTGCGAATGTCGATGACGTTCTTCGCACCCTTCAAGCCGTGCAATGCGTTCTCGAAATGCGGGGCGATCTCGGCCACGCCCTGTACCAGGTTTTCCTTCTGCAGCAGGTCCAGTGCCGCCAGGCCAGCCGCGCAGGCCACCGGGTGTGCCGAGTAGGTATAGCCGTGGGGAAATTCCACCGCGTACTCGGGCGTCGGCTGGTTCATGAAGGTCTGGTAGATCTCGGAACTGGCAATTACCGCCCCCATGGGGATCGCGCCATTGGTGACTTGCTTGGCGATGCACATCAGGTCCGGGGTCACGCCAAAGCTGTCGGCACCGAACATCGAACCGGTGCGGCCGAAACCGGTGATCACTTCGTCGAACACCAGGAGAATGCTGTGCAGGTCGCAGATTTCCCGCAGGCGCTTGAGGTAACCCTCCGGCGGCACCAACACACCGGCCGACCCTGCCATCGGCTCGACGAACACCGCAGCGATGTTGGAAGCATCGTGCAGTTCGATCAGCTTCAACAGCTCATCGGCCAAGGCGATGCCACCCTCTTTCGGCATGCCACGGGAATAGGCATTGCTGGCCAGCAAGGTGTGAGGCAAGTGATCGACATCCATCATGGCCTGGCCGAACAGTTTGCGGTTGCCGTTGACACCGCCGAGGCTGGTGCCGGCGATGTTCACGCCGTGATAGCCACGGGCACGACCAATCATCTTGGTCTTGGTCGCCTGGCCCTTGAGACGCCAGTAGGCGCGGACCATCTTCACCGCGGTATCGGCACACTCGGAGCCGGAATCGGTAAAAAACACATGATTGAGATTGCCCGGGGTCAGGCTGGTGATTTTTTCCGCCAACTGGAACGACAGCGGATGACCGTATTGAAACCCCGGCGAGTAATCGAGGGTGCCCAGCTGCTTGGCGACCGCCTCCTGGATTTCCTTGCGGGTGTGCCCGGCGCCGCATGTCCACAGGCCCGACAGCGAGTCGTATACCTTGCGCCCCTTGTCATCCACCAGCCAGCTGCCTTCGGCAGCGACGATCAGGCGCGGATCACGCTGGAAATTGCGATTGGCGGTGTAAGGCATCCAGTGGGCATCCAGCTTGAGCTGGCTGGCCAGGGAACCGGCAGCGTGTTCGGGCATGTTCATCGACAAAACCTCGCAGGTCATAAGCGACAGGGATCGAAAGCGTTCTTGCAGCTAAGTTGCCACGGCGATAAAGTCGATGAAATTCAACTTTTGTAACCTTCAGTCGGTGGATCACTAAACTATGAGCGTTCGTCGTCCCGATCCACTGGCCCAAGTCAGCGACTTTGATATTCGCCTGCTGCGCATTTTCCGCAGCGTGGTGGAGTGTGGTGGGTTTTCCGCCGCTGAGACCGTGCTTGGCATCGGCCGCTCGGCCATCAGCCAGCAGATGAGCGACCTTGAGCAACGCCTCGGCCTGCGTCTGTGCCAGCGTGGGCGCGCGGGCTTTTCCCTGACCGAGGAAGGTCGCGAGGTGTATCAATCGGCGTTGCAGCTATTGAGCGCACTGGAAAGCTTTCGCACCGAGGTCAACGGATTGCACCAGCATTTGCGCGGTGAATTGATCATCGGCCTGACCGACAACCTGGTCACCCTGCCTCACATGCGCATCACCCACGCCTTGGCTCAATTGAAAGAACGCGGGCCCGACGTGCAGATCCAGATTCGCATGATCGCCCCCAACGAAGTCGAGCAAGGCGTGCTCGACGGACGCCTGCATGTCGGCGTAGTCCCCCAGGCCAGCGCCCTGTCCGGGCTGGAATACCAACCGCTTTATAGCGAACGTTCGCTGCTGTACTGCGCGGTCGGGCATCCACTGTTTTATGTCGATGACCAGCAACTCGAAGATGCTCGCCTCAATAGCCAGGACGCCATCGCCCCTACTTTCCGCCTGCCAGCCGAGATCCAGGCCCACTACCAGGTGCTCAATTGCACCGCGAGCGCATCGGACCGCGAAGGCATGGCATTCCTGATCCTCACCGGGCGCTACATCGGTTACCTGCCCGATCACTATGCCAGCCTCTGGGTCCAGCAAGGTCGGTTGCGCGCCTTGAAGCCCTGCGCACGTTTCTATGACCTGAGCCTGGCGTCGGTCACGCGCAAGGGGCGTCGGCCTCATCTGGTGCTGGAGAGTTTTCTCCAAAGCCTGGCGGCAACCCGCTAATCCTGTGGGAGCCATCAAGAGGCTTTTAGTGTAATGGCACTTGTCGGATTGATGCCGGTGCGCTATCAACGCATTTGCTTGCCCACAGACCCAGCCCGGAAACGCCCATGACCTTTGAAGTCCCTGCCCACGGTGGCAAGCCCACCAGCCGCATTCGTCAAAAGAACGAAGAGACGATCCTCAAGGCCGCCGAAGATGAATTCGCTCGTCACGGGTTCAAAGGCACCAGCATGAATGCCATCGCCCTCAAGGCCGGGCTGCCCAAGGCCAACCTGCATTACTACTTCACCAACAAGCTCGGGTTGTACGTGGCGGTGTTGAGCAACATCATCGAATTGTGGGACAGCACCTTCAATACCCTCACCGCCGAGGATGATCCGGCCGAAGCCTTGACCCGCTATATCCGCGCCAAGATGGAGTTCTCTCGTCGCCAACCCCAGGCGTCGCGACTGTTTGCCATGGAAGTGATCAGCGGTGGCGAATGCCTGACCGAGTATTTCAACCAGGATTATCGCGCCTGGTTCAATGGCCGGGCGGCCGTATTCCAGGCCTGGATCGATGCCGGCAAGATGGACCCGATCGACCCGGTGCACCTTATTTTCCTGTTGTGGGGCAGTACTCAGCATTACGCCGACTTCGCCACCCAGATCTGTCGCGTGACCGGGCGCAGCAAGTTGACCAAGCAAGACATGATCGAGGCTGGCGACAACCTGATCCGCATCATTCTCAAAGGCTGCGGCCTGACACCAACCCTATAAGATCGCCATGCCCTTTACCCTTGCCGGCTTTTGCGAGTATCGCGAAGAAATTCGCAAAAGCCGCTTCATCACGTTCGCCGCGCCCATTACCAGCCCCGCCGACGCCCAGGCCTTTATCGACCGGCATAGCGACCTGAATGCCTCGCACAATTGCTGGGCCTGGAAACTCGGCGATCAATACCGCAGTAACGACGATGGTGAGCCAGGTGGCACCGCCGGGCGGCCGATCCTGGCCGCGATCGAAGCACAAGCCTGCGACCAGGTCGCGGTGCTGGTGATCCGCTGGTACGGCGGGATTCAACTGGGCACGGGCGGGCTGGCCCGGGCTTATGGCGGGGGCGCGAACAAATGCCTGCAAAACGCCGAGAAAATCGAATTGATCAGTCGCGTGGCGCTGCGCTGTTCCTGCGGATTCGCCGAACTGGCCCTGGTGAAACTGCGCGTCGCCGAATGCGGCGGGCTGGTCAATGAAGAACGCTTTACGGCCAATGGCGTAGACCTTCAACTGGCTGTGGGCCAAGCGCAGATCGAAACATTGCAAACGCACCTGGCCGACCTGAGCCGTGGACGGATTCTGCTGGCACGTTGAGATCAGCGTGCGATCTTTCAGGGCGCCCCGCAAACGTTCAACTTGCCCACATCCACTGTGCACCCGACTGTGGATAACCTGAGCACATCCCTCTGTAACCCTTCTGTCATGCGGGTTTGAGCGGGTTGCTCATTTTTCAGCCAAAGTCCCGCCAAACCGCCAAATCCATCCACAAAACAAACGCTTGCGACGGTTTATCACCTTTAGAAGAAAGCCTTGCACTGCTTATGCCCGAGTTCCCGGCTTGCACACAATAACTGTGGAGCAACCTGTGGATAACCCGTTCATGGCTCCTGCCACCCCAAGAAGGGCATGGCTCGCAGCCGCTTGATCAATTTTTAACCACCTATTTCAGGGCAAACCGATGCCTGCGCAAAACTTGCGCGCTCCAAGCCGGTGCAAAATTTCCTACGGTGGGTGCCCAGACAACATCCAGAGAGCCTTGGCGATGCGGCTCGAGGCGATTTCCTGACCTGATGGCCAGGAAATTGCTTTATCCACAGGTATTCCTGTCCATCGGCCCGAGCCTGTCATGTCCAACCCCGATTCCATCGCGCGCCTGCAATTGCGCAATATCAGCAAACGCTACCCCGGTTGCCTGGCCAACGACGCCATCGACCTGAGCATCCAACCCGGCGAGATCCACGCCCTGCTCGGAGAAAACGGTGCAGGTAAAAGTACCCTGATGAAAATTATCTACGGCGTCACCCCCGCCGATTCAGGCGAGGTGATCTGGCAAGGCCAGCGCGTCAACCTGCGCAACCCGGCCCAGGCCCGCAGCCTGGGAATCGGCATGGTGTTCCAGCATTTCTCGCTGTTCGAAACCCTCACCGTTGCGCAAAACATTGCCTTGGCAATGGGCGCGGCAGCCGGTACGCCGGCGCAGCTGGAACCCCGGATCCGCGAGGTTTCCCGGCGCTACGGCATGGCGCTGGAGCCGCAGCGGCTGGTCCACAGCCTGTCGATTGGCGAGCGGCAACGGGTCGAGATCATTCGCTGCCTGATGCAGGACATTCGCCTGCTGATTCTCGACGAACCGACCTCGGTGCTCACGCCCGTTGAAGCCGAAGAACTGTTCGTGACCCTGCGCCGCCTGGCGAGCGAGGGCTGCAGCATCTTGTTTATCAGCCACAAGCTCGGGGAAGTGCGAGCGTTGTGCCACAGCGCCACAGTGCTGCGCGGCGGGCGGGTATCGGGGCATTGCACGCCGGCGCACTGCTCGGACCGGGAACTGGCGCAACTGATGGTCGGCGAAGCGGCCGGACTGATCACGGACTACCCCAAGGTCAGCGCAGACAAAGCCTTTCTGCAGATCAACAAACTGTCCTGGCACAACCCGGACCCGTTCGGCTGCTCGTTGCGGGATATTGACCTTGAGGTCTGCAGCGGCGAAATCGTCGGCATCGCCGGGGTGGCGGGCAATGGTCAGGACGAATGGCTGGCGTTGCTCAGCGGAGAAACGCAGCTTGCCCGCCGGCAAGGCGAAACAATCCGATTCGACGGGCAACCTGTCGCTCATCTGCGCCCCGACGCTCGTCGCCGGCTCGGGCTGGCATTTGTCCCCGCCGAGCGCCTGGGCCATGGCGCCGTGCCGCAATTGAGCCTGGCGGATAACGCCTTGCTCAGCGCTTTCCAACAGGGCTTGGTCAGCCACGGACTGATTCGACGCAGCAAGGTCGAACACTTGGCCGAAGAGATCATCCGTCGCTTTGGCGTGAAGACACCCGACACCAAAACCCCGGCGCGCAGCCTCTCGGGAGGCAACCTGCAGAAATTCATTCTCGGCCGGGAAATCCTGCAACAGCCGAAGCTGCTGGTGGCCGCTCACCCGACCTGGGGCGTGGACGTCGGCGCGGCGGCAACCATCCATCGCGCCCTGATTGCCCTGCGCGATGCAGGCGCGGCGATTCTGGTGATCTCCGAAGACCTCGACGAACTGTTCCAGATCAGCGACCGCCTCGGCGCCTTGTGCGGCGGGCGCCTATCGGCCTTGAGGCCCACGGTCGAGACCCGGCTCAGTGACGTTGGCGGCTGGATGGCCGGCCAATTCGACGCCCCTCAATCCCCGGCCCCCGCACCGGTTTAACGGAGTTCTACATGCTGCTTTCTCTCGAACCTCGCGGCCAGCAATCGCGCCTGATGCTCTGGTGTTCGCCGCTGCTGGCCGCCGTGTTGACCCTGATCTGTGGCTCGCTGCTGTTTATCGCCCTGGGGCACGACCCGTTGCAAACGTTGTACACCCTGTTGATCGCCCCGATCAGCGATCTGTACGGCGTGTCCGAGTGGCTGGTCAAGACCTTGCCGATCCTGCTGTGCGCCCTTGGCCTGGCAGTGGCCTATCAGGCGCGTATCTGGAACATCGGCGCTGAAGGCCAACTGCTGCTGGGCGCCCTGGCCGGCAGTGCCTTGGCGGTGAACATCATCGACATGCAAAGCCGCTGGGCACTGGTGCTGATCCTGCTGACCGGCACCCTGGCCGGTGCCGCCTGGGCCGGGCTCACGGCGTGGCTGCGCACGCGCTTCAATGCCAATGAGATCCTGACCAGCATCATGCTCAATTACATCGCCCTGAACCTGTTGCTGTTTTGCGTTCACGGGCCGTTGAAAGACCCCGCGGGTTTCAACTTCCCCGAGTCGGCGATGTTCGGCGAGGCCAGTCGCCTGCCGTTGCTGCTGGAGGATGGTCGGGCCCATGCCGGGCTGTATTTCGCCCTGCTGGCGCTGGTGGCGGTGTGGGTGTTGCTGCAGAAAAGCTTCGTTGGCTTTCAGATCAAGGTGCTGGGCCTCGATGCCCGCGCCGCCGGTTTCGCCGGTTTCCGCCAGAAACCGTTGGTGTGGCTGGCGTTGTTGATCAGCGGGGCACTGGCCGGGCTGGCCGGCGTCTGCGAAGTGACCGGGCCGATCGGCCAACTGGTGCCGCAGGTGTCGCCGGGCTACGGCTATGCGGCGATTACGGTGGCGTTCCTGGGTCGCCTCAATCCCATTGGCATTCTGTTTTCCAGCCTGTTGATGGCGTTGCTGTACATCGGCGGCGAGAGCGCGCAGATGTCGCTGAACCTTCCCCAGGCCATCACCCAACTGTTCCAGGGGATGATGCTGTTTTTCCTGTTGGCCTGCGACGTGCTGATCCTTTACCGGCCACGCCTGAACCTGCGCTGGGCCCGGCGCACCCGAACCACCGCCGTACAGGCAGGAGCGCTGTGATGGATATCGACCTGTTGAGCAATATTTTCTACGCCATGGTCCGCTGCGGTACGCCGTTGCTGCTGGTGGCCCTGGGTGAATTGGTCTGCGAAAAAAGCGGCGTCCTCAACCTGGGCCAGGAAGGCATGATGCTGTTCGGCGCAGTGATCGGTTTTATCGTCGCGTTCAACAGCGGCAACCTCTGGCTCGGCGTGTTGCTGGCGATGGCCGCCGGGATGCTGTTGTCGGCATTGTTCGCGCTGGTGGCACTGGTATTCAACGCCAATCAGGTCGCCACCGGGCTGGCGTTGACGATTTTCGGCGTAGGCCTGTCGAGTTTTGTCGGGGCGGCCTGGGTCGGCAAACCGCTGGCGGGATTCGAGCCGCTGGCGATTCCTTACTTGAGTGACATACCACTGATCGGGCGGATGCTGTTTGCCCAGGACCTGCTGGTTTACCTGTCGTTCGCCTTGTTTGCCCTGGTGGCGTGGATGATTATGAAAAGCCGCGCCGGATTGATCATCCAGGCCGTCGGGGAAAACCCCGATGCCGCCAGCGCCATGGGCCTGCCGGTGTTGCGGGTGCGGACCCTGGCGGTATTGTTTGGCGGCGCCATGGCGGGGTTGGCCGGCGCCTATCTGTCGCTGGCCTACACGCCGATGTGGGCCGAGAACATGAGCGCCGGGCGCGGCTGGATCGCCCTGGCGCTGGTGGTGTTCGCCAGTTGGCGGGTGTGGCGCCTGCTGCTGGGCGCCTACCTGTTCGGCCTCGCTAGCATCCTGCACCTGGTGGCCCAGGGGCTGGGCCTGGCGATTCCATCGAGTCTGCTGGCGATGCTGCCGTATGCCGCGACCATTGTGGTGCTGGTGCTGCTGTCCCGGGATGCGGTGCGCACCCGGCTGTATGCGCCAGTGTCCCTGGGGCAACCTTGGCAGGCGGGGCATTGAGAACCCTGTGGCGAGGGAGCTTGCTCCCGCTCGACTGCGCTGGAGCTGTGTAGGAGCTGACGAGTGCAACGAGGCTGCGATCTTTCCAAAGCCACTTGAATCCCAAGCGAAAGATCAAAAGATCGCAGGCTTCGCCAGCTCCTACAGAGCCCAGCGGGAGCAAGCTCCCTCGCCACGGACGGGCAGTATCTGCATGACGCCCCACACCACCTCGAAAAACAGGAAAACCCACAACACCGCACTGGCCCCATGCAGCAGCGCATACAGCATCCAGGTTGCAAACAAAAACCGCCCCACCGCGTCATAACGCCCATACAGCGCCTGCGGATCCCGAATCCGCAGCACCGCCCACACGCAGACAATCGATCCCAGCAGATTCACCATCAGCACATGCGCCGGCGCAAACGGCGGCAGTTCTCCAGGCAGGTCAAATAGCTGAGTCATGCTCATCAACACACCATGCAGCGCGGCAAAGCTCCACGGCGTGACCAGCGCAGCCGACACGATCAGGTCGTACCAGGCGCTGCCAAGCACCACCCGGCGGTATTGCATCGAAGTCCACATACACCTTGCTCCAGATAATTGGGGAGCAAAGAGGCTAAAGCCTGGGGTATGCTCCAAGGTCAAGTCCTCTGGAGCTCCGCAATGCGCATCGGTGAACTAGCCCAGGCCTGCGCCGTCAGTCGAGACACGCTGCGCTTCTACGAGCAGCGTGGCCTGATCGCGGCGACGCGCAGCGCCAATGGCTATCGCGACTACGCTGCCGACATGGTCCAACTGGTGCTCTATATCAAGACGGCCCAGCGCCTGGGCTTTACCCTGGGCGAGATCAGCGCCAGCGTCGCCGCCCTGTGGAACGCCCCCGACCCGGACTGCGCCGTGACGCAATTGCTGCAAGACAAACTGAACCTGATCGAAACCCGCATGACCGAACTCGACGCGTTGCGTCACGAGCTGAAACAACGGCTCGGGCAACGCTGTCCATTAAATCCGTGACCTTTTCCTATCAAGGATGCCCCTCATGAATTCGGCAAAAAACGCATTGATCATCGGCGCCTCCCGAGGCCTGGGCCTCGGTCTGGTGAAGACGCTGCTCAACGATGGCTGGAACGTGACCGCCACCGTGCGCAACCCACGGAACGCAGAGGCGTTGAAAGCACTGGGCCCGGTACGGATCGAAAAACTCGACATGGACGACCAGCAAGCGGTCATCGCCCTGAGCCAACAGCTCAAGGGCGAGACCTTCGACCTGCTGTTCGTCAATGCCGGCGTCAAGGGCCCGGACAACCAGAGCCCGGGCGGAGCGACGCTGGCCGAAGTCGGCCAGTTGTTCTTCACCAACGCCGTGGCCCCGATCAACCTGGCCCAACGCTTTGTCGGCCAGATCCGCGACGGCAGCGGCGTGCTGGCGTTCATGAGTTCGGTGCTGGGCAGCGTGACCATGCCCGACGCGCCGGAACTGGCGCTGTACAAGGCCAGCAAGGCGGCGCTCAACTCCATGACCAACAGCTTCGTCAGCCAACTGGGCGAGCAGTCACTGACCGTGCTGTCGCTGCACCCGGGCTGGGTCAAGACCGACATGGGCGGTGAAGGCGCGGACATCGACGTCGAGACCAGCACTCGCGGGCTGATCGATCAAGTGAATGCCTTCGCCGGCAAAGGCGGACATCACTTCGTCAACTACAGGGGTGAAACCATTCCCTGGTAAACACCGCCATTCCCTTGTGGGAGCGGCGGGCTCTGGAAAACTACAACACAACCTGAGTACACTCCAAACCTCGCCCCCACAGGCGACCCTGGATCAGCAGACAGGGCATCACTGAGCTGGCTAACCTGAACCCACTTTCAGAGGAGCCGGCCACCATGCCTGCGACCCGTACCTGGTTAAAAAATCCCCTCGCCATTTTCACAGCCAACGACCTCGATGCCCGTGGCGGCCTCGTCCTGCAGGACGGTGTGATCGTCGAACTGCTGAGCGCCGGCCAGCTACCCGCCCAGCCCTGTGACCATATCTTCGAAGCGAGCGAACATGTGATCCTGCCGGGGCTGATCAACACCCATCATCACTTCTACCAGACCCTGACCCGCGCCTGGGCGCCGGTGGTGAACCAGCCGTTGTTCCCCTGGCTGAAAACCCTCTACCCGGTATGGGCGCGGCTGACTCCGGAAAAACTTGCCCTGGCCAGCAAAGTGGCCTTGGCCGAGTTGCTGCTATCGGGCTGCACCACCGCGGCCGATCACCATTACCTGTTTCCACAAGGCCTGGAAAGTGCCATCGACGTGCAGGTACAGAGTGTTCGTGAACTGGGCATGCGCGCGATGCTGACCCGTGGCTCCATGAGCCTGGGCGAGGCCGACGGTGGCTTGCCGCCGCAGCAGACCGTGCAGCAGGGCCAGGTGATTCTCGACGACAGCCAGCGCTTGATCGCCGAGTACCACGAGCGCGGCGACGGCGCGCAGATCCAGATTGCCCTGGCGCCCTGCTCACCGTTTTCGGTCACGCCACAGATCATGAGCGCCAGCGCCGAGCTGGCGGAAAAGCTCGACGTACGCCTGCACACGCACCTGGCCGAAACCCTCGATGAAGAAGCGTTTTGCCTGCAACGCTTTGGTCTGCGCACCGTGGATTACCTGGACAGCGTCGGCTGGCTTGGCCCGCGTACCTGGCTGGCCCACGGCATTCATTTCAACCCGGATGAAATCGCCCGTCTCGGCGCCGCCGGCACCGGCATCTGTCACTGCCCAAGTTCGAACATGCGACTGGCTTCGGGCATTTGCCCGACCCTGGACCTGACCGCCGCGGGCGCTCCCGTGGGCCTGGGGGTAGACGGTTCGGCATCCAACGATGCCTCGAACATGATCCTCGAAACCCGACAGGCGCTGTACATCCAGCGCCTGCGCTACGGCGCGCAAGCGATCACCCCGGAGCGCGTGCTGGGCTGGGCGACCCAAGGCTCGGCGCAACTGCTCGGGCGCAGCGATATCGGCGAGCTGGCGGTGGGCAAGCAGGCCGACCTGGCGCTGTTCAAGCTCGACGAGCTGCGCTTCTCCGGCAGTCACGATCCAGTCTCGGCGCTGCTGCTGTGCGGCGCGGACCGGGCAGATCGGGTGATGATCGGTGGGCAATGGCGGGTCATCGACGGGCAGGTCGAGGGGTTGGATTTGAAAGGTTTGATTGCTGACCATAGCCAGGCGGCGCGGGAACTGATCGCCGGCACCTGACCCAACGCCATCGCGGGCAAGCCTTGCTCCCACAGGTCACAGAAAGTCTGTGGACACATGAATATCCGTGGGAGCAAGGCTTGCCCGCGACGCTCTTCTAGAGGCCCAGCAGGGACAACATGATGAACGTCGCAAACAACACAAAATGGGTCATGCCTTCGATAGCATTGGTTTCGCCATCGTTGAGGTTGATCGCGCTGACGATCAGGGTAATGAAGATCATCACCGTCTGCACCGGAGTCATTGCCATCTGGAACGGTTGGCCGGTATAGAGCGCCATGGCTTCCATCACCGGCACCGTGAGGATCACAGTCGATAGCGAAGCACCCAGCGCGATGTTCACCACCGACTGCATGCGATTGGCGAGGGCTGCGCGCAGGGCGGTGAGGATTTCCGGTGCGGCGGAGATGGCGGCCACCAGGATCGCCGTGACCACCGGCGGTGCCCCCGAGCCTTCCAGCCCCAGGTCGAGGGCCTTGGACATGACTTCGGCCAGGGCGCCGATCACCACCACGCCAAACACCAGTGCACCGATGGAAATCGTCAGGCTGATGGGTTCCGGTTCGTTCTCCACCGGTTCTTTCTTGCGGCGTTTTTCCGGGTAGCTGTAGCTGAAGAAGTAACTGTGAGGCCCGACCTGCATGCGCAGGAACAAGGTGTACAGCACGAGCATCGCGCCGATGGTAAAAGCCGAATAGATTTTCCAGCTCTCGCGAGGAATGAACTCCGGCACCACCATCGACACGCCCATGGCGGTGAGAATCATCACGCTATAGGTGCGCGCCGAATCGTCGTTGTAAGCCTGCTCGCCATGCTTGATCCCGCCCATCAGCGCCGCGAGCCCGAGGATGCCGTTGATGTCGAGCATCACCGCCGAGTAGATCGTGTCCCGCACCAACGTCGACGACGCCTCGTTGCTCATCATGATCGCCAGGATCACCACTTCCACCAACACCGCCGACAAGGTCAGGATCATGGTGCCGTAAGGATCACCGACCTTTTCCGCCAGCAGTTCGGCGTGATGGGCCACGCGCATGGACGCCGCGACGATGAAACCGATCAGGACCAGGCCGCCGGCCAACGCCACCACCTGCCCGCTGCCCAGCAGCCAGTGCTCCAGCGGGTAGGCGATAGACGCGGCGATCAGCGCCAGCAACAGCAGTTTTTCTTGCTTGAACAAAGTGAGCATCGCGAGCCTGTCACCGTGGGCGGGGTCATGAGTTACTGACTATAGGAGGCGCTGAACGTTTCGTTCGGTGTGATGCACCAGGGGGTGGCGTTCGCAGGCAGGGTGCACCTTTATTGTTCTCAAAGGCCTCATCGCGGGCAAGCCTTGCTCCCACAGGTATTGCGTCGCACTTGTGAAGCAAGCTTGCCTTCCCATGAGGTTGGGCTGCCCCATCTGTCGGGGCAAGGCCTGATTCCACATGATTTGGCCTTGCACTTGTGGGAGCAAGGCTTGCCCACGATGACGGCATCAAGGTGTCGAATATTTGTTGTCTTGTTGGTCAGCATTTTGCATTGATGCTGCACAGCCAACCTCACAACAAAATGGAGTTCGAGTTCATGCACAAACGCCCCTTGAAGAAGTTGCTTTGCGCCGTCGTCGCCGCCGTCGGCCTGGGCGCTGGCCTGAATGCCAGTGCCGCCGACCCGCTGAAGGTCGGTTTCGTCTACATCGGCCCGATCGGCGACCACGGCTGGACCTATCAGCATGAACAAGGGCGCAAGGAGCTGGCAGCGAAATTCGGCGAGCAGATCACCACCAACTACGTGGAAAACGTGCCGGAGGGCGCCGACGCCGAGCGGGTGATCCGCAACATGGCCAAGGACAAATACGACCTGATCTTTACCACCTCCTTCGGCTACATGAACCCGACGCTCAAGGTCGCCAAGCAATTTCCCAAGGTGATCTTCGAACACGCCACCGGCTACAAGCAGGACAAGAACATGGGCACGTACCTGGCTCGCACCTACGAGGGCCGCTACGTCGGTGGCTTCCTCGCGGCCAAGATGACCAAGACCAAGAAGATCGGCTACGTCGCCTCCTTCCCGATCCCGGAAGTCATCCGCGACATCAACGCCATCCAACTGGCCCTGAACAAGTACAACCCCGGCAGCGAGATCAAAGTGGTGTGGGTCAACTCCTGGTTCGACCCGGGCAAGGAAGCCGACGCTGCCAACGCGCTGATCGACCAGGGCGTGGACGTGGTGTTCCAGCACACGGACAGCCCGGCGCCGATCCAGGCTGCCGAGCGACGCGGCGTCTATGCGGTGGGCTACGCGTCGGACATGGCTCACTTCGGTCCCAAGGCGGTGCTGACGTCCATCGTCAATGACTGGGGCCCGCATTACATCCAGGCGACCCAGAGCGTGCTCGATCACAGCTGGAAATCCCAGGACTACTGGGGTGGCTTGAAGGAAGGCACGGTGAAACTGCCGATCAGCGACCTGGTGCCGGCAGCGGTCAAGGGCGAAGCCGAGCAGATCATCGCCGACATCAAGAGCGGCGCCTTCCACCCGTTCACCGGCCCGATCAAGGACCAGGCCGGCGTCGAGAAAATCCCGGCGGGCGTGAGCGCCACCAACGCGGAACTGGCCTCGATGAATTATTACGTCGAAGGCATGAAGGCTGAGATGCCCAAATAACCTTCAGGCCCAACACAACACCCAATGTGGGGGCGAGCTTGCTCGCGAAGACGGTGTATCAGTCGACATCAATGTTGAATGACACTCCGCCTTCGCGAGCAAGCCCGCTCCCACAGGGATCTCCATTTTTAAATCAGGAAAGCAGTATGAACAGCCTTCCCATTATCGACATCAGCCCGCTCTACGGCGATGAATCCGGCGCCTGGCAAGCCGTCGCCGAACAGATCGACCGCGCCTGCCGCGAATGGGGCTTTTTCTACATCAAGGGCCACTCCATCAGCCCGGCGCGCATCGCCGAGGTGCTGGACAGCGCCCAGCGTTTCTTCGCCCTGCCCGTCGAAGAAAAACTCAAGATCGACATCACCCAGACCCGCCACCACCGCGGCTATGGCGCCGTCGCCACCGAACAGCTGGACCCGACCAAGCCCAGCGACCTGAAGGAAACCTTCGACATGGGCCTGCACTTGCCGGCCGGTCACCCCGACGTGCTGGCGGAAAAACCCCTGCGTGGCCCCAACCGCCACCCCGACCTGATTGGCTGGGAAAGCTTGATGGAGCAGCACTACCGCGACATGCAGGCACTTGCCCAAACCCTGCTGCGGGCCATGACCCTGGCCCTGGGTATCGAGCGAGACTTTTTCGACACGCGCTTCAACGAACCGGTCAGCGTGCTACGCCTGATCCACTACCCGCCACGCCAAACCGCCAGTAGCGCCGAGCAGCAAGGTGCCGGTGCCCATACCGATTATGGATGCATCACCCTGCTCTACCAGGACGCCGCTGGTGGCCTGCAAGTGCGCAACGTCGACGGCCAATGGATCGACGCACCGCCCATCGACGGCACCTTCGTGGTCAACCTCGGTGACATGATGGCGCGCTGGAGCAACGACCGTTACCTGTCCACACCGCATCGGGTGATCAGCCCGCTGGGGGTGGACCGGTACTCGATGCCGTTCTTTGCCGAGCCGCACCCCGACACGTTGATCCAATGCCTGCCCGGTTGCCAGGATGACACCCACCCGCCAAAGTACCCAACCACTACCTGCGCCGAATTCCTGCTGTCGCGCTTCGCCGACACCTATGCTTACCGGCGTGAGCCACTCGCCGTGTAGTGGATCAGCCGGTCAGGTTTTACCCGACAAGGCAGCCAGCGCCTGTAGAATGCCCGCCATCGATTCACTGATGAGAAAAGACCATGTACGACTGGCTGAACGCCCTGCCCAAGGCTGAACTGCACCTGCACCTGGAAGGCTCGCTGGAGCCCGAACTGCTGTTCGCCCTGGCCGAACGCAACAAGATCGCCCTGCCGTGGAGCGACGTCGACACCCTGCGCAAGGCCTATGCCTTCAACAATCTGCAGGAATTCCTCGACCTGTATTACCAGGGCGCCGATGTGCTGCGCACCTCCCAGGACTTCTACGACCTGACCTGGGCCTACCTGTTGCGTTGCAAGGCGCAGAACGTGATCCACACCGAACCGTTCTTCGATCCGCAAACCCACACCGACCGTGGTATCCCGTTCGAAGTGGTGCTCAACGGCATCGCCGCCGCCCTCAAGGACGGTGAGCAGCAACTGGGCATCACCAGCGGCCTGATCCTGAGTTTCCTGCGCCACCTGAGCGAAGAACAAGCCCAGAAGACCCTCGACCAGGCGCTGCCGTTCCGCGAGGCCTTCGTGGCCGTGGGCCTGGACAGTTCGGAAATGGGTCATCCACCGAGCAAGTTCCAGCGCGTATTCGACCGCGCGCGCAACGAAGGCTTCCTGACCGTCGCCCACGCCGGCGAAGAAGGCCCGCCCGAGTACATCTGGGAAGCCCTGGACCTGTTGAAGATCCAGCGCATCGACCATGGTGTGCGAGCCATTGAAGATGAGCGACTGATGCAGCGGATCATCGACGAGCAGATTCCGTTGACCGTGTGCCCGCTGTCCAACACCAAGCTGTGTGTGTTCGACGACATGTCGCAGCACAACATCCTCGACATGCTCGAGCGCGGCGTGAAGGTGACGGTGAACTCCGATGACCCGGCGTACTTCGGCGGCTACGTCACCGAAAACTTCCATGCGCTGTACACCCACCTGGGCATGACCCAGGACCAGGCCAAGCGCCTGGCGCAGAACAGCCTGGATGCGCGGCTGGTAAAACCTTAAGCCCGACAATCCCCCGGTGGGAGCGGGCTTGCCCGCTCCCACCGGGGATCGTGTTTAATCGGCGACGCTCGCTTCGCTCAACTCCTCCAACGTCTTGCCCCGCGTCTCCATCCCGAACAACCAGACCACCCCCGCCGCCACGGCGAAGCACAACGCGCCCAGGGCGAACACGCCACCCTGGCCGGTGATGGGAAATACCAGACCGGTCACCAGCGGGCCGAGCAGCGAACCGACGCGACCGATCGCCGAAGCAAAGCCCGAACCGGTGGCCCGGGCCGAGGTGGGGTACAGTTCCGGCGTGTAGGTGTAGAGCACCGCCCACATACCGAACAGGAAAAACTGCATCAGCAAACCGGTGCTGATCAACAGCCCGACGTTGCCACCAAACACTGCGCTCTGCCCATACAGAAACGCCATCATCCCGCCGCCCAGCAGCGTGATGACGCACACCGGTTTGCGCCCCCAGCGTTCCACCAGCCAGGCCGCCATCAAGAAGCCGGGAATCCCGCCCAGGGAAATCAGCACGGTGTAATACACCGATTGGGTCACCGCGAACCCCGACTGCTGCAACAACGCACTGAGCCAGGATGTCAGGCCATAGAAACCGAGCAAGGCAAAGAACCAGACGCTCCAGATCATCATCGTGCGCTGGCGATACAGCGGTGACCAGATCTGCGCCAGGGCCGAAAAGAAATTGCCCGGCGTACTCTCAATCCTCGGCAGGCGAATCGGTTCCGGCAGGTCGCGACGCCCCAGCGAGGCGCGGACCTTGTCTTCGATTCGCTTGAGCACCGCGTCCGCTTCGTCCCCCCGACCGGCTTGTTCCAGCCAGCGTGGCGATTCGGGAATGAAGAAACGAATCGCCAGGACAAACACCGCCGGCACCGCCAGCACCAGAAAGATGTCGCGCCAGCCGACCACCGGCAGCAGGAAATACGACAGTATCCCGGCCGCCACGAAACCCAGCGGCCAGAACCCGTCCATCAAGGCGATGTAGCGGCCCCGACGCTTGGCCGGGATCAGCTCCGAGAGCATCGACTGGGCAATCGGAAACTCCATGCCCATGCCGATCCCCAGCAAGATGCGAAACAGCGTCAAGGTCTCGATGTCCTGGGCGGTGGAGCACAGGTAACTGGCAACGCCCCACAACACGATGCTCCACTGGAACACCGGCTTGCGCCCGAAACGATCGGCCAGCATGCCCGACAGCGATGCCCCCACCACCATGCCGAAGAAGCTGGAGCTGGCGAGCAAACCGGCCTGGGCGGTGCTCAGGCCGAACTCGGCTTTGATCGACCCCAACAGGAACGTCATCATCGCCAGGTCCATGGAGTCGAAGAAAAACGCCAGGGCGATAATGATGAAGATGACCCGGTGGTAACCGCTGATGGGTAACCGCTCCAATCGTTCCGCCGCGTTGTAGCCGTGAATGTCCATGCTGCCTCCCCAATCCGATAATTCCCCGGACCGAGTTTGCGCGAACCTTGCAGGCAGCTATTGCTGAATACGACCTGCCGACAGCCCTGAGCGACGCACCAGGAGCGTTCCCTATATCGCCATCTCAACCGCCTCCTGCCGGGCGAACCGGTGGATTTCCTGCTGGCCGAGCGTCGTCACCTGCAGGGCTCGCGAATCGTTGGGCAAGCTCAGCCAACCCGACTGCATGAACAGTTGCAACAGGGCTGCCCCCAGCGTGCCCCCCAAGTGTGGACGACGCTCGCTCCAGTCCGGGCAGGCGCAGGCGATGCGGGTGTTGCGATGGGCCAGGGCCTGGATGAACAAGCCACGCTCGGCCAACTGATTGGCGCCTTTGTGGGTGACGATCACCCGCTGTTCGAACTGCTCGATCCACCCGGCGTCCAGCAGGCGCTGGTACAGGTCCGCCGCCAGGGTTCCCCCCAGGTGATCGTCGCAAAGCCTGGCCCGCATCAACGAGGCAGGGGCCGACGGCGCCTTGGTCGGCAGGACCCGGCGCTTGAGGACGTCCGGAATCTGCCGCGGTGTACTGACCAGCGTCGCGCTGGCCAGCGCTTCGACGGCAGCGCCGATTTCAGGCGCTGCCAGGCGGAAAAACCGCTTGCGGCCCCGGGCTTCGACTTTCAACAGGCCTCCGGCGGACAAGCGCCCCAGGTGCGCATTGGCCGAGGACGGCGATAACCCGGCGAGCAACGCCAGCTCCTCGGCCTGCCGGGCCGTGCCGTCCATCAAGGCCCACATCATTGCGCTGCGCTTGGGGTCGGCCAGCAGCGTGGCGATCTGGCTGATGCAAGGTGCATGTTCCATGTATTCACTCCCTGTTGAATCATTCGTCTACTGCTCTGGCGCAGGCGGCCGCTAGTATAAGCGTGGCGATCGAGCTTTCCTGTCCTCCGGAAACCTTTGGAGGCGATTGTTCCTGAGGGAAAAGTCTCTATTTGCCCGCGACTAATGGCCGACTCCCGCCGAAAGTGGAAAACGAGCCGTCAACTCACCGCAGCGAGCCTGGAGCATGTCTCGCAAAAGGTTGATGGGCTTGCTCAATTGCGCCCGGTGGGCACACAGCAGATTGAGGGGTGCGCGTTCGCATTGCAGGTGCGGCAAGAGGATTTTCAAGCGCCCGGCCAGGACGTCGGTGGACACATCCAGCCACGATTTATAGGCAATCCCGACACCCGCCACCGCCCAGCGCCGCACCACATCGGCGTCGTCACTGAACCGGTCGCCACTGACGGTGAGGCTCATCTCCCGTTTGCCGTCATGAAAAGCCCATCGGTCATGAACCCGGCTGCCAAGCATGTACAACAGGCAGTTGTGCTGGGCCAGTTGTTCCAGTTGATGGGGTTCACCCTGGCGAGCCAGATAGTCCGGCGATGCGCACAACACCCGGCGGTTATCCCCGGCAATGGGCAGCGCGACCAGGCTCGAATCTTCCGGCTCGCCATAACGCAAGGCGATATCTACCGGCTGCTTGAACAGGTCGGCCATGCGATCGCCCAGCAGCAGCCGCACCGTCAGCCCGGGGTGCTCACGCTGGAACGCATCCAGCCAAGGCAGCAGCAGGTTGCGCCCCAAGTCCGACGGCGCGGACAACTGCAACACCCCGCTGACCTGGTCCTGGCCGCTGGTCAACAACCGCCGGCCTTCGTCAAGGCTGCTCAACGCGGCACGGGCATATTCGAGAAAGCCCTCGCCTTCGGCGGTCAGGCGCAAGCTACGGGTGGAGCGGGCCAACAGCCGCGCGCCGAGGTGCTGCTCGATCCGTTTCAACGCGGCACTGGCCACCGCCGCCGACAGGTCCATGGCCCTGGCCGCAGCCGAGAGACTGCCCAGGTCCGCCGCCCGGACAAACAACTGCAAGTCATCGAAGCGAAGCATGACGACTCCATTATCAAAAAATCATTGAAAGAGCCTGTTCTTTTAGCCGGTTTTATCTCGGCGATAAATAGCTAAACATGGCCGTCATCTCACTCACTTCACGGAGCCGCTTCATGAAAGCCATTGCCTACTACCACTCGTTGCCCATCACCGACCCGCAATCGCTCCAGGACATCGAGCTGCCGGAACCGGTCGCCGGTCCCAGGGACTTGTTGGTAGAGGTCAAGGCCATCTCGGTCAACCCGGTGGACACCAAGGTTCGCCAGAACGTCCAGCCCGAAGACGGCGCGGCCAAGGTGCTGGGCTGGGACCTGGCCGGCGTGGTCAAGGCGGTGGGCAGCGAGGTCACGTTGTTCAAGACCGGGGACAAGGTGTTCTACGCCGGCTCCATCGCCCGGGCCGGCGGCTACAGCGAGCGGCACGTAGTGGATGAGCGCATCGTCGGCCACATGCCCAAGACGCTTGGTTTCGCCGAAGCGGCGGCGCTGCCGCTGACGGCCATTACCGCCTGGGAGTTGTTGTTCGAGCGCCTGCAAATCCAGGAAGGCCAGGACGACCAGGGCCAAAGCCTGTTGATCGTCGGCGCCGCGGGCGGCGTGGGTTCGATCCTGACGCAACTGGCCCGCCAACTCACCGGGCTGAAGGTGATAGGCACCGCGTCCCGTGCACAGACCCAGGATTGGGTGCGCGGCCTGGGTGCCGACCTGGTGATCGACCACAGCCGGCCGTTGAGCGAAGTGTTGAAAGAAGCTGGGCAGTCTCAGGTAACCCACGTCGCCAGCCTGACCCAGACCGACCAGCACCTGGACCAGTTGGTCGAAGCCCTCGCGCCCCAGGGCAAACTGGCGCTGATCGACGATCCCAAGGCGTTGGACGTGACCAAGCTCAAGCGCAAGAGCCTGTCGCTGCATTGGGAACTCATGTACACCCGCTCGCTGTTCGAGACGGCCGACATGGTTGAACAGCACAAACTGCTCAACCGCGTGGCCGCCCTGATCGACACCGGCACGCTGAAGACCACGGTTGGCGAGCATTTCGGCACCATCAACGCCGAGAACCTGCGCCGCGCCCATGCCTTGCTGGAAAGCGGCAAGTCCAAGGGCAAGATTGTGCTCGAGGGCTTCTGACCCACGATATGGGCCTAGCGCTTGTGGGAGTAAAGCTTGCTCGCGATGGAGGCACCGCGGTTCTCTATAAGATCGCGTCACCATTTATCGCGAGCAAGCTTTGCTCCCACAAAAACCCATGCCGTCAGTCCGAGAATTGATCCTTGTCACAATTGCGATCACATTCAGGTCTACACTCGAGGCCTTTGCAACACAATCTTTTCGTGAGGAGGTCAGCAATGAAGATCCTGATAAAAGAAGTGGCAAAATCCCAATGGCAAGTGCGTCTTGACCAGCACGTCGTCACCTTCCGTACCGAGGCCGAAGCCCAAGCCTTCGCCAGCACCCTGCAAGCGCGGATCCTCGCCCCTCATCATTTCCCCGAACAACAGCAGCGCGCGGCCGGCTGAGTCAGCCCTCGCGACTGGCCTGGGCCAGGGCCCGGGCATTTTGCAGGCGACGGGTCAGCATCGCGGCGCTCACCACCAACAGCCCGCAAAGGCTGATGACCAGCGCCATTGGCACGGCGGTGCCGTCATGCAGCGCCGCCACCAACGCGGCGGCTCCGGCGGCCACGGAAAACTGCAAGCATCCCAGCATCGCCGAAGCACTGCCGGCCCGGGCGCCCTGCCCATTCATGGCGCAAGCCGAGGCGTTGGGAAGGATGCACCCCAGGCTGGCGATGCAGATAAACAGAGGGACCAGCAGCGGCCACAACTGCGCAGGTTGCAATGAACTGACGGCCAGCAGGCTCAGCCCCGCACCCAGGTAGACCCATACCGCGCGACTCAGCAGGAACGCTGGGCCGCGCTTGGACAGTAGCCGGGCGTTGACCTGGGCCACCAGGATGAAGCCCGCCGCGTTGGTGCCGAACAGCCAACCGAAGTGTTCGGCCGGAACACCGTAAAGCTTGATGAAGACGAACGGCGAACCGGCGATGTAGGCAAACATCCCGGCGATAGCGATGCCCCCCGTCAGCGCATGGCCGAGGTAGGCGGCGTCGGTCAATAAACGACCGTATTGGCGCAACGCCCCCGACAACGGTTGCCGAGGCACATGGTCCGGCAAGCTTTCCGGCAGCCACAAGGCCACCGCCGTCGACGCCAATGCGCTAAACACGGTCAGGGCAATGAAGATTGACTGCCAGCCATGCAGGTTCACCAGCAACCCGCCCAGCATCGGCGCGAGGATCGGCGCCAGGCCCATCACCAGCATCAACTGTGAAAACACCTTGGCCGAACCCACCGCGTCGCATTTGTCGCTGACCACCGCCCGGGAAATCACCATCCCGGCGCATCCACCCAGGGCCTGGACGAAGCGGGCGCCGATCAGCCATTCGAGGCTCGGCGCGTAGGCGCAGGCCAGGGATGCCAACGTGAACAAACCGACCCCGGTCAGCAATGGAATGCGCCGTCCGAAGCGATCCGCCACTGGCCCATAGGCCAGTTGCCCGATGGACAAGCCGAGAAAATAGGCCGCCAGGGTCAACTGGATGTGTTTTTCATCGGTGCCGAAGGCGGTGGCCATCGCCGGAAAGGCAGGCAGGTAGAAGTCGATCGCCAAGGGACCGAAAGCGCTCAAGGCGCCAAGAATCAGAATGGTACGGAAGTTCATCGGGCGTCCAGCTCAGGCGTCGTTCGACAGCCCGACAGTCTAGCCGTGCCGGGCGGTCTTGAACATTCCGGTAGGTCGCTAACGATTAAAAAACTTCAAGCAGAGCGGCCTCATAGCCCTCCTCCTTGATGGCCGCGAGCACGGCATCGGCCGGCAACGAACTCTGGACCTGGACAGTCTTGGCACCCAGGTCGATTTGCACATTGGCCCCCTGGTCCTTGGCCTTGACTGCCTGGGTGATGGCCTTGACGCAGTGACCGCAGGACATGCCCGGAACATTGAAAATTTGCATGAGATAACTCCTTGGGATTGAGGTTGCCAGCAGTCTCAAGCTTGCCATCATGGCAAGGTCAAGTTCTGACGAAAACTGCCGGGCTGGCAATCGGCATCGCGCTCAGCCAAGCTGCACACATCAAGGATTAACACCGGAGGTTCAGCCATGCGCTGGTCAGCGTTCAGCCTGTTTTGCATGCTCGGTTTTTCAGCGGTGGCGCCCCAGGCATCGGCCGTCGGCGAAGACTACGGCGTGCTGATCATTTCTCGCGAGCGCCTGGAAGTGGCGACCAGTTGCGAAATCGGCATCTACATCCAGGATCAGCTCTCGGCCAGGCTGTTCCAGGAGCAAAGCACCTCGTTCAACCTGCCGCCGGGCCAGTTTTCCTTGCGCCTGAAATTGCTTCCGGGACAGGCACCGGGGTGCAATCCGGGCATGCTCGCGCCAGGGTCGCAGGACATCACGCTCAAGGCCGGTGACATTCTGAAGTTCCGCATCACCATGAATGAGCAAGGCATGTACCTCAAGCAGGCTGGGCTCGGTTACTGACACACCACTTGCACCGGTGGGCAAGCTTTGTGGGCAAGCCTTGCTCCCACAATTTGGATTGGCGCTTGACCTTGCCAACATGGCAAGGTTGATTCTGTAGTCATTCACTACAGGGAGCCTGACCGATGTCCGAATCCACCACATTCGATCTACCGATTGCCGGCATGACCTGCGCCAGCTGCGCCGGGCGGGTCGAGCGGGCCTTGAGCAAAGTCTCCGGCACGCGCGCCGTCAGTGTGAACCTGGCAACTGAACTGGCACGCGTGCAGGCCCCCGAAGGCAGCCTGCCGGCCTTGATGCAAGCCGTCGAACAGGCTGGCTATAGCGTCCCCGTACAAACCCTGGAGCTGAACATCGAAGGGATGACCTGCGCCTCCTGTGTCGGCCGGGTCGAACGCGCCCTGGGCAAGGTCGATGGTGTGAACAGCGTCAGCGTCAACCTTGCCAATGAGCGGGCCCACCTCGAACTGCTCGGCCAGGTGGAGCCACAAACCCTGATCGATGCGGTCAAGCGCGCCGGCTATGACGCCACTGTCTGGCAGGCCGAACAGCCCGCTGACATGCAGGCCAACCGTCTGAACCGTGAACGCCTGGTATTGGTGCTGGCGATTGTGCTGTCCGTGCCGCTGGTGCTGCCGATGCTGCTGCAGCCGTTCGGCGTGCATTGGATGCTCCCGGCCTGGGTGCAGTTCGCCCTGGCCACGCCCGTGCAATTCATCTTCGGTGCGCGCTTTTACGTCGCCGCCTTCAAGGCCGTGCGTGCCGGTGCCGGGAACATGGACCTGCTGGTGGCCCTGGGCACCAGCGCCGGCTACGGCCTGAGCCTTTATGAATGGGTGATCGCCCGTCCCGGTAGCATGCCGCACCTGTATTTCGAAGCCTCGGCCGTAGTGATTGCCCTGGTACTGCTGGGCAAATACCTGGAAAGCCGCGCCAAGCGACAAACCGCCAGCGCCATCCGCGCCCTTGAAGCCTTGCGCCCGGAACGGGCGATCCAGGTGGTCGATGGCCAGGAGCGGGACGTGGCCATCAGCGCCCTGCGCTTGAATGACCTGGTGCTGGTCAAGCCCGGCGAACGCTTCCCGGTGGACGGCGAAGTACTGGAAGGCCAGAGCCACGCCGACGAAGCGCTGATCAGCGGCGAAAGCCTGCCGGTGCCCAAGCAGCCCGGCGACAAAGTCACCGGCGGCGCCATCAATGGCGAAGGCCGGCTGCTGGTACGCACGCAAGCCCTGGGCACCGAGACCGTCCTGGCGCGCATCATCCGCCTGGTAGAAGACGCCCAGGCCGCCAAGGCCCCGATCCAGAAACTGGTGGATAAAGTCAGCCAGGTATTCGTACCGGTAGTACTGCTGCTGGCCCTGGCGACGTTGATCGGCTGGTGGATGTACGGTGCGCCGTTGGAAACCGCGCTGATCAACGCCGTCGCCGTACTGGTGATTGCCTGCCCCTGCGCCCTGGGCCTGGCGACGCCCACGGCGATCATGGCCGGCACCGGCGTGGCCGCTCGCCACGGGATTCTGATCAAGGACGCCGAGGCGCTGGAGCGCGCCCATGAAGTCGACACCGTGGTGTTCGACAAGACCGGCACCCTGACCTCCGGCACGCCGCGCATCGCCCACTTGACGGCCCTCGACGGTGATGAAGACGCGTTGCTGACAATGGCCGGCGCGCTGCAACGCGGCAGTGAGCACCCTCTGGCCAAAGCCGTGTTGGATACCTGCGCCGAGCGCGGCCTGGACGTGGCGGATGTCAGCGACAGCCAGTCCCTGGCTGGACGCGGTATCGCCGGCAGCCTCGACGGGCGTCGCCTGGCCCTGGGCAATCGACGCCTGCTGGATGAACTGGGCCTGGACCCCGGTTCGCTGGCCGAGTCGGCACAGGCCTGGGAAACCGAAGGCCGCACGTTGTCCTGGCTGATCGAACAAGGCACGACGCCTCGAGTGCTGGGCCTGTTCGCCTTCGGTGACACGCTCAAGCCCGGTGCCCTCGCCGCGGTACAGGCCTTGAATGAACAGCACATCGCCAGCCACTTGCTCACGGGCGACAACCAAGGTAGCGCCCGGGTGGTGGCCCAGGCGCTGGGGATCTCCAATGTCCATGCCGAGGTATTGCCAGCGGACAAATCCGCCATCGTCCAACAGTTGAAGCGCCATTCGGTGGTGGCGATGGTGGGCGATGGCATCAACGACGCACCCGCCCTGGCCGCCGCCGACATCGGCATTGCCATGGGCGGCGGCACCGACGTGGCGATGCATGCCGCAGGCATCACCCTCATGCGCGGCGATCCGCGACTGGTGCCGGCGGCGCTGGACATCAGCCGCAAGACCTACGCCAAGATCCGCCAGAACCTGTTCTGGGCGTTCGTCTATAACTTGATCGGCATCCCTCTGGCGGCGTTCGGTTTTCTCAACCCGGTGCTGGCCGGCGCGGCCATGGCGCTGTCGAGCGTCAGCGTGGTGAGCAATGCGTTACTGTTGAAGTTCTGGACACCCAAGCAGCTGGAGGACAAGCGATGAACATCGGCCAAGCGGCCCGCCAAAGCGGCCTGAGTGCGAAGATGATCCGCTATTACGAGTCCATCGGCCTGCTCAAGGCAGCCCATCGCACCGACAGCGGCTACCGGATCTACGGCGCCGATGACCTGCATACCCTGGCCTTTATCAAGCGCTCCCGGGACTTGGGGTTTTCCCTGGAAGAGGTCGGCAAACTGCTGACCCTCTGGCAAGACCGCCAACGCGCCAGCGCCGACGTCAAGGCCCTGGCCCGCCAGCACATCGAAGAGCTGAACCAGAAAATCCGCGAATTGGCCGAGCTGCGCGACACCCTGCAGGACCTGGTAGAGCACTGCCACGGCGACCACCGCCCGGATTGCCCGATCCTCAAGGAACTGGCGTCGGGGTGTTGCCAGAATTGATGCCCTGCGCCAGTCCCCTGTGGGAGCGAGCAGGCTCGCTCCCACAGGGGACTGCGGTGGGCATGAGATTTTAGAGTGCCCACAAAAAACCGGCCAGGGCCTAATGCTGTTCACTTAAGGCTGTGGATCTTCAGTTTCGACCCATTGGGGTAAGGGTGTATATCCGTTACCGCAGAAATGGATATACACACCAACCCCAAAATCCCCCCAAAAAACGAAGCCAAAAAAACGGCGCCTTTCCATTTCTGAAAGAAGCGCCGTTTTTTCTAAGTGAACAGCATTACCGCCATTGGCCGGGTTTCTGTTCAACCGATCACTGCATCCACGGTGGCGGCGGTTCTTCGGCCTTGCCGGGTGGGGCATCGTCGGCGGCGCGGACGGCCTGGCGGCGTTCCTCGTCCAGGCGGGCGGCTTCGATTTCGCGCATGATCCCGCCGACATCCGCCAGCTCTTCCGGCTCGTCGAATTCGCCCGTCAGCACGCTGGCCGGGTGCAAGGTGCCGGCTTCATACAGCGCCCACATTTCCTTCGCGTACTTGGTGCGCCTGAGCTCCGGGGCAAACCGGCCAAAGTAGGACGCCATGTTGCCCACGTCCCGCTCCAGCATGCTGAAAGCATGGTTGTTACCCGCAGCATCCACGGCCTGCGGCAGGTCGATGATCACCGGTCCGGTTGGCGTGAGCAGGACGTTGAACTCCGACAGGTCGCCGTGCACCAGACCGGTACACAGCATCAGCACGATCTGGGAAATCAGAAACGCGTGGTATTCACGGGCCTGATCCGGCTCCAGCACCACATCGTTCAGACGCGGCGCGGCATCGCCATACTCGTCGGCCACCAGCTCCATCAGCAGCACGCCTTCAAGAAAGTCGTACGGCTTGGGCACGCGTACACCCGCGCCAGCCAAGCGGAACAGTGCCGCCACTTCAGCATTCTGCCAGGCGTCCTCGGTTTCCTTGCGCCCGAACTTCGAGCCCTTGGCCATCGCCCGGGCCTGACGGCTGTTGCGGACCTTGCGGCCTTCCTGATACTCGGCCGCCTGACGAAAACTTCGCTTGTTCGCCTCCTTGTAGACCTTCGCGCAACGTAGCTCGTTGCCGCAGCGCACCACATAAACAGCTGCTTCTTTACCACTCATGAGTGGGCGCAGCACCTCGTCGACCAGACCGTCCTCGATCAGGGGTTCAATGCGTTTTGGAGTCTTCATCAGCTTTTATTGTGGGTCCTTTATTACCAAACACGCGAATGACAGTCGTTATACGGCAATCTTTCCTCCACGGGGAGGGGTTGCCGACCTATGAACCTGTGATGCACACAATGTGCCGGATCAATCGACCGAGCCGAATCATAGCCGAGACCGGACCTGGCGTTGGCATCTCAATGCCCGGGCATTTGCGACAAGAGCTGACAGCCATGTCCACCGTCAGTTGCAGGCAAGTGCGACGACTCAATGCTTGAACAGCTCCCCCGGGGTAAACCCGAACATCCCCTTGAACGCCGCAATGAACGCGGACGTTGAATCATACCCACAGGACAACGCGGCGCTGGTGACGCTGTCGCCCTTCTCCAGCGACCCCAGGGACGACAACAGGCGCATGCGCTGGCGCCAGGCGCGGAAGCTCAGGCCGGTCTCGCGCTGGAACAGGCGCATCAGGGTTTTTTCCGAGGTGCCCAGGCGCTCAGCCCAGGCTTGCAGGGTGACGTTCTGCTCAGGCTGTTCGATCAATTCGTTACACAGCCCCAGCAGACGGGCATGTCGCGGCAGCGGCAGGGAGAATCCTACCTCCGGCAGGGTCGCCAGTTGGTCCAGCAGCACCTGCACCAGGCGTTCTTCCTGGGTATCACCCTGTGGATAATCGACCGGAAGCTGACAAAACACCTTGATCAACTCACGGGCCAGTGGCGTGACTTCCAGCACCCGACAGCGCTCATCGGCCCAGGGGCAGGCGTGGCGATGCACATACAGGCTGCGCATTTCCGCCCGGGTGGAGGTCACCACATGGTGTTCGAGGTCGGCCGGGATCCAGATGCCCCGTTGTGGCGGTGCAAAGAAGCTGCCCGCGGCGGTGTGTACACCGAGAACGCCACTGATGGCGTAGGAAAACTGCACCCAGTCATGACGATGGGCTTGCGTCCAGGAACCGGCGCTCAAGCTTTCGACACGGGCGTAGAGCGGCCTCGGCAATTGCGCCAGGTCGGGGATGCGGCGTTCGAGCTGCTGGTGTCCGTTAGGCGGCATTGATTGGCCTTATGTCGCAAGACGACTATTTGGGACGACGTTAGGCTAAGTCGACTTTTCTTACAACTTGCGGTGCCCTATGCACATCCTCAGACACCTCAAACGCATGGTGACCGACTGGTTCCTGTGCGGCATGTTGCTCGCCACACTGTTGGCGTACTTCTTTCCATCCTTTGGTGCCACGGGCGGTGCCATGCATGCCGAATGGGTGGTCAACATCGGCATTTTCGTAGTGTTCTTCCTGCACGGGGTCAACCTGTCCGGCGAACAGATCCGTCACGGTTTGAAGAACATCCGGCTGCACGTAATGGTGCAGGCGTTCACCTTTGGCGTGTTTCCGTTGCTCTGGCTGATCAGCCATTGGCTGGTCGGCAGCCACGTGCCAGCGCTGCTGATGCTGGGGTTCTTCTACCTGTGCGCCCTGCCCTCGACCATATCCTCCTCGGTGGCCCTGACCGGCAGTGCAAAAGGTAACGTGCCGGCGGCGATTCTCAACGCGAGCCTGTCCAGCGTACTGGGGATTTTCCTGACCCCGCTGCTGGTCAGTTTAGTGGTCGGCAGCGGCGCCGGTGGCATCGACCTCGGTTCGACCCTGCTCGACCTGTGCATGATGTTGCTGTTGCCACTGGTGCTGGGGCAGTTCCTGCGGCGTTGGCTGGCCGGCTTTTTCGGCAGGTACAAGCGCTACACCAGCATCATCGACAAGCTGGTGATCCTGCTGCTGGTCTACGCGGCGTTCTGCAACTCGATGGTGTCCGGCATCTGGCAACAGCAAGGCAACGGTGTGCTATTGAGCGCAGTGCTTGGCAGTGCCGTGCTGCTGGCGATCATCTTGTGGGCGACCACCCGCACCGCTCGCGTCCTGAAATTCAGCAGCGCCGATGAAGTGGCCGCGGTGTTCTGTGCCAGCAAGAAATCCCTCGCCGCCGGGGTGCCGATGGCGGCGTTGATTTTTGGCAACCATCCCGGCCTGGGGCTGATCCTGCTGCCGATCATGATCTATCACCCGCTGCAGTTGATCGTCTGCTCGGTCCTCGCCGAGCGCTACGCCAGTCATCACCGGGAACTGGCGTCCCGCCAGAACGGCGCCGTCCTCAGCGCTCGATAATCGCCGTCACGCCCTGGCCCGCTGCGGCGCAGATGGAAATCAAGCCGCGACCTCGCCCGGCGGCATCGAGCAACTTGGCGAGGTTGGCGACAATGCGCCCGCCCGTGGCGGCAAACGGGTGCCCGGCGGCCAGGGAACTGCCCTTGACGTTCAACCGACTGCGGTCGATGGCCCCCAGCGGCGCGTCGAGGCCCAGGCGGGTCTTGCAGTAGTCCGGGTCTTCCCAGGCCTTCAGTGTGCACAACACCTGGGCGGCGAAGGCTTCGTGGATCTCGTAGTAATCAAAGTCCTGCAAGGTCAAACCGTTGCGCGCCAGCAATCGCGGCACGGCGTAGACCGGGGCCATCAATAGCCCTTCGGCGCCATTGACGAAATCCACCGCGGCTGTTTCACCGTCGCGCAGGTACGCCAGGATCGGCAGCCCCCGGGCCTTGGCCCAGTCTTCACTGCCCAGCAGTACCAACGAAGCGCCATCGGTCAGTGGCGTGGAATTGCCTGCGGTCATCGTGCCCTTGGCGCTTTTCTCGAAGGCTGGCTTGAGGGAGGCGAGTTTTTCCAGGGTCAGGTCCGGGCGCAGGTTGTTGTCCCGGGTCAGGCCAAGAAACGGTGTCATCAAGTCGTTCTGCCAACCTTCGGCATAAGACGCGGCCATTTTCTGATGGCTTTCCAGGGCCAACTGGTCTTGCGCCTCCCGGGGGATCTGCCAGGTCTGGGCCATCAATTCGCAGTGCTCACCCATGTTCAGACCGGTGCGCGGTTCGTTGATGCGCGGCAGGTCGGGAACGAGGTGCTGGGGACGCAGTTGCAGGAAGGTCTTGATCTTGTCGGCGGTGGTCTTGGCGCGATTGGCTTGCAGCAGGATCCTGCGCAGCCCTTCATTGACCGCGATCGGCGCGTCCGAGGTGGTGTCCACGCCGCCGGCAATGCCGCTGTCGATCTGGCCCAGGGCAATCTTGTTGGCCACCAGCAGCACCGTCTCCAGCCCGGTGCCACAGGCCTGCTGCACGTCATAGGCCGGCGTCATCGGTGACAGCCGCGAGCCGAGCACGCATTCGCGGGTCATGTTCATATCCCGGGAGTGCTTGAGCACCGCACCGGCAGCCACCTCGCCAATGTGCAAGCCGTGCAGGTTGTAGCGTTCGATCAGCCCCTCGAGGGCAGCCGTCAACATTGCCTGGTTGCTGGCGGTGGCATAGGGCCCGTTGGAGCGGGCGAACGGAATGCGGTTACCACCGATGATCGCGACGCGGCGTAGTTGTGTCATGAAGAACTCCCCTGTAGGTCTATGCACTGATAAAACTCAACTGTCCCCTGTGGGAGCACAGCTTGCTCGCGATGAACAATGACGCAACCCACCCTGAAAAACGCGGTGCCTGCATCGCGAGCAAGCTTGGCTCCCACAGGGATTCGGTGCCCTGGAAAAACCGCTCCCGCTCAAGCTTAGGCTTTATCTCGCCAATCGAACGACTGATTGCCAATCATGGTCCACACTTGGAACCTCATCAGCCGGAGTGTGTTCCATGTCTGACCGTTATATCGACTTTGCCAACTCGCCCATTGGCCGGCGCATGGTCGGGTCCCTCGGCCTGCCATCGCCGGTGCGCCTGGAACGCTGGCAGGCTGGGCGCCTGCGGCCGATCGAAGGCGCATTGCTGCTGGGCGGCGGGCCGTTGACCGAGCAGATCGGCACGTTTGCCAAGCGCCTGACCGACACCATTTTCATCTACGGCGGCGAGCCGACCCTGGCCACCGAGTGGATCCCCGGCCATGGCCCGAAAATCAAGGCAGTGGTGTACGACGCCAGCCACCTGGTGCAGGCCGACCAGCTCAAGCAGTTGCGGGAATTTTTCCAGCCACTGATGAAAAACCTCGACCACAGCGCCCATGTCGTCATCCTCGGTCGCGCGCCGGAAAGTCTGGCCGAGCCGTTCGCCGCCAGTGCCCAGCGGGCATTGGAAGGTTTCAGTCGCTCCCTGGCCAAAGAGTTGCGCCACGGCGGGACGCTGCAATTGCTGTACGTCGGCGACGGCGCCGAAGCCCAGCTGGAAGGTGCGCTGCGGTTTTTCCTGTCGCCCAAGAGCGCCTTCATCTCCGGGCAGGTCATTCGCCTCAACGCCTGTGACACCCAGGTCCAGGACTGGACCCGACCGCTTACGGGGCTCAAGGCGCTGGTCACTGGCGCAGCCCGCGGGATCGGCGCCTCCATCGCCGAAACCCTGGCACGCGATGGCGCCGACGTGATCCTGCTGGACGTCCCACAAGCCAAGACCGACCTCGACGCCCTGGCGTCACGCTTGAGCGGACGCAGCGTGACGCTGGATATCTGCGCCGAAGACGCCGCCGCCCAGTTGATCGAGCACCTGCCCGACGGCGTCGACATCGTGGTCCACAACGCTGGCATCACGCGGGACAAGACCCTCGCCAACATGACCCCGGAATTCTGGGACGCGGTGCTGGCCGTCAACCTCAATGCCCCGCAGGTGCTGACCAAGGCCCTGCTCGACAGCGGCACCCTGCGCGACAATGGCCGAGTGGTTCTGCTGGCGTCCATCAGCGGCATTGCCGGCAACCGTGGGCAAACCAACTATGCAGCGAGCAAGGCCGGGCTGATCGGCCTGGCCCAGGCCTGGGCGCCGCTGCTGCAGCCACGCGGCATCAGCATCAACGCCGTGGCGCCGGGCTTCATTGAAACCCGCATGACCGCCGACATCCCCTTCGCCTTGCGCGAAGCCGGGCGACGCATGAGCTCCCTGGGCCAGGGCGGCCTGCCCCAGGATGTCGCCGAAGCCGTGGCCTGGCTCGCGCAACCGGGCACGGGTGCCGTGACCGGGCAGGCGCTGCGGGTTTGCGGGCAAAGCCTTCTGGGAGCGTGACCATGACGATCCAATGGCATGAAGTCAGCAGCTCGCCCTCGATGTCCGGGCTTTATTCCAAAGCGGCGACACGGCGCAAGGTCACCGGAACGACCCTGCCCGAGGAAGGACTGCGTCAAGTGCTTCAGGTCGACCCGCAACGCCTGGCCGCCTATCGCAAAGTCTGCGGTTTCGTCGATAACGGACTGCTGCCGCCGACCTATCCCCACGTCTTGGCGTTTGCCCTGCAAATGCAATTGCTCACCGCGCGCAATTTTCCATTCCCACTGCTGGGGCTGATCCATTTGAGCAATCGCATTCGCGTATTGCGACCCATGGGCGGGGTCGGCCAGGTGCGGGCCAGCGTCAATGTCGAGAACCTGCAAGCCCACCCCAAGGGCGCGGTGTTCGACCTGGTGACCCGCCTTGATGATCAGTTGGGGCCGTTATGGGAGGCCCAAAGCCAGATGCTTTGCAAAGGTGTCCAGCTTGACGGGGCTCTCGTGGAAGACTCGCCGCAGGCCAGCCTGCCATTGGTTGAAGTCGCGCGCTGGACCGCACCGGCTGACATCGGTCGGCAATACGCCAAGGTGTCCGGCGACTACAACCCCATTCACCTGAGCGGCATCAGCGCGCGGCTGTTCGGCTTCCCCACCGCCATCGCCCATGGCCTGTGGAACAAGGCCAGGACCCTGGCGGCGCTGGATGACCACCTGCCCGAGGCCAACATCGAGATCGACGTGGCCTTCAAGAAACCGGTGCGCCTGCCCAGTGAGGTGGTACTGCTGGCGAGTGCGGCGGGGTCCAGTGGACAACTGCAACTGGTGGGGGCTGGGGGTTTGGAGCATATGGTCGGAGAGTGGCGGCCGGTGGCCTGAGCAGGTCGACGGCATTCACCGTAAATCCCTGTGGGAGCGGGTGTTCACAGAGCTGGTGTCCGCCACAAAATCCTTGCTCGCGATGGCGGTGGGTCACGCCGCGATCAGCGAGGTGGGTAGTTGGACAGAATCCGCCCAACCGTCTCGCGCACGGCCGTGTTGCGGTCAGTCGGGTTGGGAGAGTTGCTGAGCAGTTGTTCGTCACTGCCACGCCACACCAGCTTGCCGTCCTTGCCATCGAGCAGGTCGATCTGCACGGTGGCGACCTTGTAGCTGATGTTGCGGGTTTCGTTGTACATCGGCCCGCCCCAATAGCCATTCCACGGGCCGCCCCAACCACCGCCGTAGTTGGTGGTGACCTGTTGCTGGCGATCCTCGACGATCAGATAGGCCTGGACCAGCACATCGCCGTGCCCACTCGCCGCCGGACGCAGGCCGCGTTGATCGAGTTGATCGGCCACCGCCTGGCGGATCCGCTGTTCGGTCAGGTCGCTCTTGATGCGTGGGTCATCGGGGCGATATTGCAGCGCCGGGTCTTTCCAGCTCCAACTGCGATACGCCGCGAAATCGCGGCTGGTGTCAAAGTCATGGTTGACCTGGTTAGAGGCACAGGCGCCCAGCAACAGGGTGAAGGCCAGTAGAGCAAGACGGCGAAACATGGTTTTTCTCCGTTGCGTAATCAACTTGGTGGATACGCCGACAGGGCTTTTTCCACTGCTTGGCGTATGGCATCGGTGCGCTCGCTCTGACTGCCACGCTGGCCGGTTTCGGCACTGGCGCTCCACACCGGTTGCCCCGTGCGGGCATCGAACAGGTCCACCCGAACCACCACGACCTGTTCCCGATACGTGCGCACCATCGGCACCGGATGGTACATGCCATAACCCGGACCATAACGGTTGTAGCCGCCGTAGTAGCCAGCATCATAGTCGTCCCGGACCTGGCGCACGCGGGTTTCCAGGCGCAGGTCGGCACTGACGAACAGGTCGGCGGGCCGGTTGTCATGCAACGGGCGCAGGCCACGCTGGTCCAGGGCATTGCTCACCGCTTCGGCCACCTGGGCCGAATCCGCCCAGGCGGAACCCGATGGCAGGCGCCCGTCGCGCCAGGCCCAACTGCGATAGCGCCCATAGTCACGGGGCGGCGCGGGGTAAGCGCTGCGGTCGAACACCGTGGCGGCCTCGGGCGGTGCCGGCGGCAGCGGATTGGACGTGGCGACATAGGGGTTGCTGCCCTGGCAGGCCGCCAGTCCCAGGCACAGCATCAACAACCCTGAACGACCTTTCATTTCGCGCTCCGGTCACACTGGACGGCAGATCCAGTGCAGATAACGTCCCAACCCGGCAAACGCCGGATGGCGACGATGGGCCAGTTCCATTTCCAGCAACTGCGCAAGTTCCACGCGTGCCTGGAACTCCACCGGCATGTAGTCATGGAAAACCCGCACGCCACTCTGGTTTTCGACCTGCCACAGGCCTTCAAGTTGCGCCGCCAATTCCCGCGGATCAAGAGGCTGTTGCGGCGTCAGGCTCTGTTTTTCGCCGGCCATGTCGTTTTTGCGCAACTTGCGAAAATGCCCCTTGAGCAGGTTGCGATAGACCAGCGCGTCGCGGTTGTAGAACGCCAGGGACAGCCAGCCGCCCGGGACCGTGAGTTGATGCAGCACCGGCAGGATCGCATAGGGCTCGGCCAGCCACTCCAGCACCGCGTGGCACAGCACCAGGTCGTAAGGCTCGGTGAGCTGGCCGGGCAGATCCTGCCACGGCGCCTGGATGAACGTGGCGCTCTGGCCCGCCTCGGCAAAGCGCTGGCGGGCGCCTTCGAGCATGGGTTCGGCCGGCTCGGCCAGGGTCACCTGATGGCCGCGCTCGGCCAGCCACAACGACATGTGGCCCAGGCCGGCGCCGATGTCCAGCACGCGCAACGGGCGCTGTGGCAAGCTTTCCAGCAGATCGGCCTGAAGCACCGCCAGGCGGATCGCGCCCTTGGCCCCGCCGTAGATTTTTTCCGCGAAGCGCGTGGCGAGCTGATCGAAATGACGGTCGCTCATTGGCCGAACCGCCGCTCGCTGTCGGCCAGCTTGCTGCGCACCACGGCGTCCATGTCCAGGCCCAGTTCGCTGCAAAGCAGCAACAGGTACAACACGATGTCACCGACCTCCTGCCCGGCGTGGGCCAGTGTGTCCGCCGGCAACTGGCGCGACTGGTCCTCGGTCAGCCACTGGAAAATCTCCACCAGTTCGGCCATTTCCACACTGGCAGCCATGGCGAGGTTTTTCGGGCTGTGGAATTGCCGCCAGTCGTTACGGTCACGAATGGCATGCAGGCGTTCGGTCAGTTCAACAAGGTTCATCGGGTTCTCCTGAATACGCATAGCTTCAGGGGGATGCCCGGGGAAGGCAAGCGTCTCGGTACGAAGCGACAGTTTGCCCCATAATCGAACCAACTCGGCCGCCACAGCTCCTACAATCAGGAGCCAGCGGCTCAGCTCAGATCCCCTCCCATCAGGATGCACGTATGCAGGTAGAAAGCTTTTTCGAATGGCTCGGCCAGGCGCTCGGTTCGGTGATCCGTTTCATCGTCGACCTTCTCAGCGGTCTCTTCAACACCCTGGCCAACGCTGGCGGCAACTTCGTCGACGGGTTGTCACGCACCCTGGGCATGGACACCTCGATCATCAGCATCATCGCGCTGATTCTCGGGCTGATGCTGCTGTACTCGGCAATCCGCGCCTTCATGCGGGCCTCGATCGTCATGGGCATCATCTGGCTGGTGCTGGGGTTGTGGTTGTTGAGCTGGATCATTCACTGAAGCCCCGGCGATCCCTTGCCTGACACCAGTGTGGTGAGGGGATTTATCTCTGTAGGAGCTGTCGAGTGCAACGAGGCTGCGATCTTCTCAACGCTCATTAAGTCAAGAGCGAAAGATCAAGTTCAAAAGATCGCAGGCTTCGCCAGCTCCTACAAAACCCAGCGGGGCGGTGCGACGTTTCGCTAAATCCTCTCGCCACAATGAATCCCAAGTTCCGCAGGGAACGATCAATGCGAGAACCCGCTACAATCGCGCTCCATCAAGGAGCCCGCATGTCCAACCTGACCACCGACTGGCGCGACCGCCAGACCCATCGCCGGGTCTGGGCGCTGGCTGCGCCAATGATTCTCTCGAACATTTCCGTACCGCTGGTGGCCTTGGTGGACAGTACCGTCATCGGCCATTTGCCCCATGCCCATCAGTTGGGCGCGGTGGCGGTCGGGGCGAGTTTGTATACGGTGCTGGCGTGGGCCATGGGGTTCTTGCGCATGGGCACCACCGGGTTCGCTGCCCAGGCTGCCGGGCGCAGTGACGGGGCGGCATTGCGACAAGTGTTGGTGCAAGGACTGTTGTTGGCGATGGGGTTGGCGGTGCTGCTCGGCGCCGTCGGCGTGCCGTTGAGCGACGTGGCGTTGCACTTCATGCAGCCGTCCGCCGAGCTCAACCAGTTGACCCGTGACTTCTTCCACACCCGGCTCTTCGGCTTGCCGGCGGCACTGGCCAGCTATGCGCTGGTGGGCTGGTTCCTCGGCGCCCAGAATGCGAGGGCCCCGCTGGCGATCCTGCTGGCGACCAACCTGGTCAACATCGCCCTGAACCTGTGGTTCGTGATCGGCCTGGACTGGGGCGTGACCGGGTCGGCCCGGGCGTCGGTCATTGCCGAGTGGACCGGGGCACTGGTCGGCCTGGCCCTGGCCCGCAACACACTGCGCGCCTGGCCCGGGCAGATCGCCTGGGCGGCCCTGGGGCTGTGGCACAACTGGCGCCCGCTGCTGGCGGTGAACCGGGACATTTTCATCCGCAGCCTGGCGCTGCAAGCGGTGTTTTTCCTGATCACCGTGCAAGGCGCACGCCTGGGGGATGCGACCGTGGCGGCCAATGCCCTGCTGCTCAACGGCCTGCTGCTGACGGCCCATGCCCTGGACGGCCTGGCCCATGCCATCGAAGCGCTGTGCGGCCATGCCATTGGCGCCCGCGACCGCCTGGCCCTGCGTCGCTCGCTGGTGGTGGCGTGCGGCTGGTCGTTGATCGCAAGCCTGGGCTTTGCACTGCTGTTCCTGCTCGCTGGCCACCTGTTCATCGACATGCAGACCGACATTCCCGACGTGCGCGCCACCGCTTATCTCTACCTGCCTTACCTGGCGACCCTGCCACTGATCGCCGTCTGGAGTTACTTGCTGGACGGGCTGTTCATCGGCGCCACCCGTGCCCGGGAAATGCGCAACGGCATGCTGCTGACCCTGCTGCTGGTGCTGCCCATTGCCTGGGCGCTGCAAGGCTTGGGCAACCATGGGCTGTGGATCACCTTCCTGCTGTTCATGGCCTTGCGCAGCCTGACCCTCGGTGCTTTCGCCTGGCACTTGCAGCGCAGCGACCGCTGGCTCGGCGCATCAGCCCACTAACGTTCAATCCTGGCTGCCCTGCCAGCGCCGGCGCAGATGCTCGAGCCGCTCGCGCTGCGAACCGCCCACCAGGCCAGGGCCTGGACGGGCATCGGGGTATTGCAGGCGCAGCCACAGCCAGTCATCGAGCACCGTCCGCTCGGTAAACCCCAGCGCCAGGCCCTGCTGCAAATCCTCCCAGAGCCTACGGTAATCACACGCGGTAGAACGGGACCATTGCCAGGCGTGGCGCTCCAGCAGGCATCGTTGCAACTGGCCCTGTTGTCGGGCACTGAGGCCGTGCTCCTTCTCCAGCACCGCCACCGACAGCCCCGGGTTTGACAGCTGCTGCCAACCCTGGCTGCCGATCGCCCGGTCGGCCCAGGTGCCACCAAACCAGCGCAACAAACTGATCGGGCCCAGCCAGCAACTGAGCTCCTGAGGGTCGCAACCGTCGAAGAAATAGCTGGCGATGTGCGGGTTGTAGTAGCTCAACAAGGCTTTGTGATGCAGGCCTAGCGTCACCGTCAACATGCGCCGCAGATGCGCCAGCAATTGCGTAACGGGCGATGGGCTGACCAACAATAATCCCGGCCAGGAACGTGGGTCCAGATGGCAGAGGCTGACCAGCGCAGGTGAGTGGCGCAGATCCACCAACAGCGGACCGTGCTCTCGCAACCCATGCAGCTCGGTATTTTCAAACAAGGCAAAACACCGGGCCTCGGCGAACTGCGCGTGCACAAGCCGCGCGGCGTCAGGCGCACTCGGTACGTCGAGCAGCAGCCATTGCGGCGTTGATCCAGACAGGGCCGCGGCATTCATCGAGTAACGCCCACACCGCGCCCCATGAGCATACGGCAGGTGCATAGTGGCTGGGCGCAAGGGTTGAAAGGCCCGCCTTCGGGCAACAAGCACAACAAGACCAGCGGTTCGGCATCCCGGATTGCAGACAACAGGACCGGATCGGCAACCGACGGCCCCCGTGTTTCGCCTGCAGATGAATCATTCATAACCTCCACCGAGTCAGGCACGTCCAGAAATGCACTGATCAATGGTCGATCCGGATCGCCTTCGATAAAGCTCACCAGCACCTCGGTACCGTCACTCAAGACGCCCGCCCCGCCCGTGGTCAGTTCGGGTGCCAAGGGCAGCCAACAATGACTGGCGCTGGCGCCTTCGCCCTGGTAGACCCAGTCAAACTGCACCGCCACACGCCCCGCCCCCAGCTCCGACGGCTCGTCCACTGCCACGACCCAGCCGCGTTGCCGGCTCACCATGCGCGGCTTTGCCGGGACCTCGTCCGGCACGAACAGCACGCCCCGGGGAATGGCCTTGAAATGATTGCCGTACACCCCCGCCTGTGCGCGGTGCTCGACCTTCGTCAATAGCCAGCGCCGGTCCCAGCCGGCAAACGGATGGGCCATCAGCGTCAGCACCTGACCACCGTGCAGGTTCATCAAGTCGCTACGGCCCTGGGCGGTCTGCTCCCCCGACGCATCGGTTTGCACGCTGAAGGACCGCACTGCGGCAATCGGGCCGTCGTCCGCATAGACCGCCTTACCGGCAGGGGGGAAGCTGTGTGGATTATCAGCGAACACCAGGCAATGCCCGTCCCGGGTGTGTTCAAAATGAAAGTGGATACCCGCCTGGGCGCATACGCGCTGCAGGAACTGCAGGTCCGACTCTCGATACTGGGTACAGAAATCCTGCAGTGGATAATCGCCACTCAAGTCCAGGCACAGGCTGCGGCCACTGATGCCATGGGCCTTGAGCACCTGGCGAATGATCTGCGGCACCGAACGGGCGCTGAAGACCCGCTGGCTGAAGCGCTGCGCCAGACAGGCCAGCTTCGGCCCGATACGCACCCGGCAGCCGGCGCCATGACGGTGTTGAACCAACTCATGAAGCTGCCCATGAATGCCCCGGCCTGGGGCCCCGAAACTCAGCCAGACGCTGCGGTACAACAGGCCCGCCAGGTCCAGGTTCGCGTCGCGCAACAACAGCTGCGCTTCATAGACGAAGGGTTCGCTGATCGCTTCGCTACCCGTGAAGGCCACGACGTCAACAGGCTCGGGCAGACCGGCTATCTCCAGACGAAAGACTGGCTCGCTGGCTGGATCGGACATCGGCGTTTCTCTACAGGAGGGGCGGTCGGGGATTTTCGCCGAGAGCCATGGCCGAGTAGAGGGGCCAAGTACAAGTTAGGAAAGGGACTACACGAAATAAGGACATCGCCGGTTAAATGCACCGACGGAGAGAAATAACGACGGCACAAATAAAAACGCCCTCCGGGACCGTCCGAAAAAAACCGCAGCGTGCGGTGCATTTTCTGACAGCCCCGGCGGGCGGTGCCGATCAGCCCAAAAGATAGAGCTGATGTAATCCCATGGCGAGCTCAGCTGTGCAGGAGCTGTGTAGGAGCTGTCGAGTGCAACGAGGCTGCGATTTCTCCCCAGACGCTTGAGCCCCAACAAGCGAAAGATCAAAAGATCGCAGCCTTCGGCAGCTCCTACAGGGCACAGCCGGGAGCTGTCGAGTGCAACGAGGCTGCGATCTCTCCCCAGACGCTTGAGCCCCAACAAGCGAAAGATCAAAAGATCGCAGCCTTCGGCAGCTCCTACAGGGCACAGCCGAGCGCGAGCAAGCTTGCCTCACCACATTGCCCGGAAGACGTTCACTTCCCCATCAAGAAGACAGATAAGACGAACGCGTCAGCCCCAGGCGCAATGCATCGAGGAACTGGGTACGTTCAGCGGCACTGATACGGGCGCTGGCACACTTGTCGCGGTAGTGAGTCATCAACTCCTCCGGCGACAAGTGCACGTAACGCAGCATGTCTTCGATGGTGTCGTGGGTTTCGATACCGGCGTGGTACACGCTGCCATCGGCGTTCTGGTAGATGTTCACCGAGTCGGTGTCACCGAACAGGTTGTGCATGTCGCCGAGGATTTCCTGATAGGCGCCCACCAGGAAGATGCCCAGCAGGTAGTCTTCACCCGGGTTGAGGGCGTGGACCGGCAAGCTGGTCTCGATGCTCTGCTCATCGACGTACTGCTTGATCTTGCCGTCGGAGTCGCAGGTCAGGTCTTGCAGCACGGCACGGCGCAGCGGCTCTTCGTCCAGGCGATGCAGCGGCAGGATCGGCAGCACCTGGCCGATGGCCCAGGTGTCCGGCAGGCTCTGGAACACCGAGAAGTTGCAGATGTATTTGTCGGCAAGCTTGTCATTGAGCTCATCCAGCACCTGGCGGTGCGAGCGCTGGCGCGCCTTCAACGAGTTGTGCAGGCGACGGCACACGGCGAAGTAGCACTGCTCGGCCAAGGCTTTTTCGGCCAGGGTCAGCTTGCCGTCGGCGTACTGGGCGGCCACGTCGCTCATGTAGTGGGTGGCGCGCCAGTAAGTCTCGGTGACCATCTCGATATCGGTCGGGCCCAGCAGGTCCACCAGCCATTGCACGGTTTCCGGCAGTTCCTGCTTGTTGTCGATCACCGGCACGTCGTCGTGGTGTTTCTCGACATCGGTCACCTGCACCACCAGCATCGCGTGGTGGGCGGTCAGGGAGCGGCCGCTTTCGGAGAAGATGTGCGGATGCGGCAAGCTCTGGGCATCGCAGAATTCCTTGAGCATGCCGACCACGACACCGGCGTAATCGTCCATGTCGTAGTTGATCGAGCTGGCATTGCGCGAGTGCGTGCCGTCGTAGTCCACGCCCAAGCCACCGCCGACGTCGATGTGATCCACCGGCAGGCCGAGGTTGCGCAGTTCACCGTAATACCGGATTGCTTCCTTGAAGCCGTGCTGGTAGTCCGCCAGGTTGGCGATCTGCGAACCCATGTGGAAGTGCAGCAGGCGAATGCCTTGGTCGAGGCCGGCAGCGCGGAAGCGCTCGACCACCGACAGCAGTTGCGCGGCCGACAAGCCGAACTTGGACTTCTCGCCACCGGTATCGGCCCACTTGCTCGACGCCAGGGACGACAGGCGCACGCGCAAGCCGACCTGTGGCTTGACCTTGAGCGCTGCGGCCTCTTCGATCACCAGGCCGACTTCGGACTCTTTCTCGATGACGATGAAGACGTTGTGACCGAGCTTCTGGCCCATCAGCGCCAGGCGGATGAACTCGCGGTCCTTGTAGCCGTTGCAGACGATGGTGCCGCCCTTCGGCGCCAAGGCCAGGACCGCCAGCAGCTCCGGCTTGGAACCGGCTTCCAGGCCGATGGAGACGTTCTGGGTGGCGATGATGTTCTCGATCACCGCTTCCTGCTGGTTGACCTTGATCGGATAGAGCGCGGTGTACTGGCTCTGATATTCCAGACGCGCGATGTTGCTGTCGAACGCGCCGGTTAGCTGGCGCACACGGTCTTGCAGGATGTCGGGGAAGCGCACCAGCAAGGGCAGCGACAGGCCGCTCTGGCGCAATTGGTCGACTTGTTCGAACAGGTCGATGGGCGAGCTGTCGGGACCGTTCGGACGGACTTCGACGCGACCGGCTTCATTGATCGCGAAATACCCGGCCCCCCAATGGCGAATCCCGTAAACACTGCGGCTGTCCGCAACTGTCCATTGGCTGCCATCGTCTTTGCGTGTGCGTCGTACGGACATCGAAGTCCCCTATAAAGAAGTCAAAATGCACCATCCGGTCGGAGGCTGGGGCAGTCTAGAGAGTGAAAATGACGAATTGCCTGTTAGCAAGGTAGACCCTGCTCCCAGCGATGAGTTTAGAAACCCGTTCAGAACAGGCTCTGTGAAAACCATGCGGGGGACCTCGAACGTGGGGTTCGGGTCAAGCCGAGGGTGGTTTTCACAGAGGCTGCTAGCCGCCGGATTTCTTGGCTTTGAAGCCGCGCTTGACCAGTTCCGCCAGCAGCAGCTCGACGTGATCGCCCTGGATCTCGATGATGCCGTCTTTCAACGCACCACCGGTGCCACAGCGTTTCTTCAACGTGGTGGCCAATTCCTTGAGCGCGTCTTCGGCCAACGGCACGCCGGTGATCGTGGTCACCGTCTTGCCACCGCGACCTTTGCTTTCACGGCGCACGCGCGCAATGCCGTCACCTTCCGGGATGGCGGTCTGTTTGCAGATGCAGGCATCCACCGGCTGACGGCAATCAGGACAATGACGACCGGCGTCGGTAGAAAATACCAGGCCGCCCAGGGCGGCGAAGGATGCGGCTTTTTTGGCCACCGGCAATCCTCTTGGGAGGACAAAGACTGGTCGAGGACAGAACGTGCCGCGACCGCGAAACCCCACTCAGGCAGGGGCAGCGCTACTGGACCGCAGACGCGGTTCAGCTTGAAAAGTCGCGCAGTGTAACGGCAAAAAGCCGACTTGCTAAGGGCCAATCAGCGCCAATTTATAGCTTCTTTGCGACGCTGCCACCATGGACCCGCAAATAGCGTTCAAGCGCCGCCAGAGAGTCCGGGCAGTAAGGCTTGTACTGGATTTCATCGAGCACCTGCTCGAGGGGCAGGAAACGCGCTTCGAGGACCTCTTCGGGTTGCAGGACCAATGGGCCGTCCCACACTGCCGAGAACGCCGAGCACCACAGGCGAATGCCAGGGTCCTCGAAATAAAAATGGTCATGGGCGGTCAGTTCCACGCCGCTCACGCCCAGCTCCTCCGCCAGCTCGCGAGCAGCCGATTCGGCGTAGGTCTCATCGGCCTGCACCATGCCGCCCGCCGCCACGTCCCAGAAACCGGGGTAAATGGCCTTGCTCAGGGTGCGCCGGTGAACACACAGCTCACCGGACGAATTGAACAGCATGATGTAGGTGCCGCGTCCGATCAGGCCACGCTCACGCAGTTCTGAACGCACCAGGCTGCCGAGCAGGTTGTCCTGCTCGTCGACCCACGCAATCAGCTCGGCATCCGAGGCCACTCGGTGAGCGTCCTCCCGGGGGCTTTCACTCATGGATCAGCCCTGGTTCAGCAGTTGCCGCAAATCGATGACCGCTGCGTTGGCCCGGGAAATGTAGTTGGCCATGACCAGCGAGTGGTTCGCCAATACACCGAAGCCGCTGCCGTTGAGGATCATCGGGCTCCAGACCGGTTCCTGGGACGCTTCCAGTTCACGAATGATCTGCCGCACGCTGACCGTGGCGTTCTTTTTCGCCAGCACATCGGCGAAGTCCACTTCGATGGCGCGCAGCAAGTGCGACAACGCCCACGCCTGGCCACGGGCCTCATAGAACACGTTATCGATTTGCATCCACGGCGTCTCGACCACCTCCTCATCCACCTGCGGCACCTGGCCCGGGACCGGGACTTCGGTTTTCAGCGAGGTGTTGAGCTTGACCCGGCCAACGCTGGCCGACAGGCGCTGGGACAACGACCCCAGGCGAGTGCCGACATCCCCCAGCCAGTTGTTCAGGTTATCGGCGCGGGCGTAGAACAGCGCGCTTTTCTGGTTTGGGTCGGACAGGCGCGCCTGATAGCGACTCAGCAGAGTGATGCCTTCCTGGTACTCCGACTCACTGGAGGGCAGCACCCAGCTGCGGTTATCGAAGTTGAAACGCGGCTCGGCCTTGGCCAGGTCGGCGTCCTCGGCGGACTGCGACTGGGAACGGGCGAAGTCCTTGCGCAGGGCGCGGCTCAGGTCGCGGACCTGCACCAGCACGCCATATTCCCAGCTCGGCATGTTGTCCATCCACAGGCCAGGCGGGAAGCGGTCGTTGGAAATATAGCCACCCGGCTTGGTCAGCAAGGTCCCGGCCACCGTCTTGAGCGTCTCGACCGTGGTGTAGCCCAACACCATCTGCCGGCCATCTTTCTCGGCCGCGGCCTGGGCGTTCTGCTGCACTGGAAACAGCGCGGGCTCCTGGCTCCAATACCAAGCGACGGCGATGGTCACCAGCAGGTAGAGGCCGATCAGCGTGGCCAGTGCGCGGCTGAAAAAAAGCCCACCCAGGTAGCTGCGGGTGGCCGATTTCGGCTCGGCGGCACGTTCAGGCGCGCTGCCCGCGCGGTTTTTCCAGTCCAGCATGGCGATATCCCTTCAATCACTTGAGTTCTCGGTTCGACCACAACCCTACGCCATCGTGCCTGATTTGAAACGCGATAATGCGGCCCCAATCATGCCGGGCGCGACAGGGCAATCGAACAGCACTATAAAGGAAGCGTGGCCATCGGCCTACGAGACTGTCCGGTCACGAACTGAATTTCGCGACAGGACAGATTATTGACGTATGACACTCATGCAAAGGAAAAGAGGTGCTAGCATAGAGCCACCAGTCGATCTCAGCATGCACCCTAACTAGTAGTCAGGATATGACCGAGCCAGAAGACCCCAGCCGTGAGCGCCTCAAGCACCACTTTGCCCAGCGGGTAATTCATCAGGCTCGTCAGATCCTGGAGATTTGGCAGCGCCTGCAACGCAGTGAGTGGACAAGTACCGACCTGTCGGAGCTCAGCGAAGCCAATCTGCGCCTGCTGCGCTTTGCCGAGCGCTTCGAACAGCCCGAGCACTCCCAGTTGGCCCAAGGCATCAGCCAGTCGCTGCAAGCGGTGGACGCCAATCGCGGGCGCCTGAGCAGCCACCTGATCACCGAAATCAACCGCCTGATGCAGCGCTTGTCTCGTACCGGCCTGCGCCATGGCGACCAGCTCGAACAAACCTTTCTGCCGCCGCTGCGCAAGCCCATCTACGTGTTGCTGCAGGACCATGACCGCGCCGAGCGCCTGGCCAAGCAGTTGGAGTTCTTCGGCCTCAGCGCCCAGGCGCTGGACAGTGTCGCGGCGTTCCGCGCCTCGATGGTCGAGCGCCTGCCGGCGGCGATTGTCATGGATGTGGATTTCAGTGGCCCCGGCGCCGGCCTGAAACTGGCCGCCGAAGCCCAGGAAGGCCTGGAACAACCGCTGCCGCTGTTGTTCTTCAGTTTATTGGAAACCGACACGCCGACACGCCTGGCCGCGGTACGCGCCGGTGGGCAGGAATTTCTCACCGGCACCCTCGAAGCCTCGAGCCTGCTGGAAAAGATCGAAGTGCTGACCTGCGTCGCCCAGTACGATCCGTACAAAGTACTGATCATCGATGACTCCCGTGCCCAGGCCATGCACACCGAGCGCCTGCTCAACAGCGCCGGCATCATCACCCGCACGCTGATCGAGCCGATCCAGGCCATGGCCGAGCTGGCGGACTTCCAGCCCGACCTGATCATCCTCGACATGTACATGCCGGCCTGCACCGGCACGGAACTGGCCAAGGTGATACGCCACAACGACCGCTACGTCAGCGTGCCGATCATCTACCTGTCTGCCGAAGACGACCTGGACAAGCAACTCGACGCCATGAGCGAAGGTGGCGACGACTTCCTGACCAAACCGATCAAGCCCCGGCACCTGATCACCACGGTGCGCAACCGTGCGGCCCGGGCGCGCAACCTCAAGGCACGGATGGTGCGCGACAGCCTCACCGGCCTGTACAACCACACCCATATCCTGCAATTGCTCGAGGATTGCAGCTTCCGCGCTCGTCGCGAAGGCAAGCCCCTGAGCTTTGCCATGCTCGACATCGACCATTTCAAACGGGTCAATGACAGCCACGGCCACCCCATGGGCGACCGCGTGATCAAGAGCCTGGCGCTGTTTCTCAAGCAGCGCCTGCGCAAGACCGATTTCATCGGCCGTTATGGGGGCGAAGAGTTCGCCATCGTCATGCCCGACACCGACATCGACGCCGCCTGCAAGGTGCTGGATGAAATTCGCCAGCGCTTTGCCGAAATCCACTACCCGGCCCAGCCCCACGATTTGTGGTGCACCTTCAGCGCCGGCGTGGTGGAAATGAGCGATGACTTCGACAGCCTGATGATGGCCAGCCAGGCGGACGAAGCGCTGTACCGCGCCAAGCACGCCGGGCGCAACCGGGTGCAGAGCGCTCGCCAATCAAAGCAAAGTGCCACCTTTTCATCGGAATCGACTGATTCGGTCATAAACCTGTAACTCAAGCGCAATAAATTCAGGCACTTACGATTCTGCCCCCGGTAGACCTTGATGCGCCTGAAGCTGCTGACCAATCTCAACACCCTCCTTTTAGTTGCCGTGTGCCTGGGCCTTGGGGCCACCTTATGGTGGTCGCAGATCGCCCTGGAACGGCCCTACCTGCTGATGGAACGCTACCTGGGCCTGTCGCGGCAGTTCCAGGGCGAGGTGGCGCGCAACATCGAGGACTACCTGGCCAGCGGCGACGCCTTGCGCCTGAGTGCCGCCACCCAGGCCCTGGAGACCCTGCAAAAAGACCTCGATCAGTTCCCCCCTGCACTGGCCAAGCCCCTGCGCCCGAGCCTGTCGAACCTCGACAGCTTCAGCAAGACCGACCTGCTGGCCGCCGGCAAACTGGCCGGCGACCCCCAGGCCTTGCTGCTGCAGGCCGAGCGTGAGCTGAGTGCCAGCCTCGACCAGTTGGCCCAATATGCCAACGGGGCCCCGGCCTACTTGCCACCGTTGTTTGTCGCTTCGCAGCACCTGGGCCGGTTGTCCCTCACGCGGGACAAACTGGTCAGCAGTGGCCGCAGCGAATTGGCCGCCGACGTCGAGCGGGAACTGGCGAGCATCCGTGTAGAGGCCGAACGCCTCGACAGCCTTCCACTGCTGGGCGTCACCGACAGCAGTGAATCAGGCAGCGATGATTTCGCCGCGCTGATGGGTTTGCAAACCCAGGAAAAAACCAGCGCCGAAGATGCTGGCATCGCCCTCAAGCGCGAACTCAACAGCCTGCTCGCTCGTTACCCGGCCGAATTGGCCCGCACCCGTGACCTGATCCAGAAACGCACCGAACTGAGCAGCGCCACGCACCTGAAAATCGCCGATGTGCAACAGGCGATCGATGCCATGGAACCGGCGGTACGGGCCCAGCATGGACAGATCCAGGGAGAGGTTCGCTTGATCCAGGGGGTGATGATTGGCCTGATCCTGCTGATCGCGCTGCTCATCGACACCTTGCAGCGGCGCCTGGCCCGTACCTTGACGCACCTGGCGCCAGCCCTGTCGACCTGGGCCGAAGGCGACTTCAGCCGTGATATCCACGTGGGCGCCAGCAACCGCGAATTGAAAGATATCGAGGCTTCGCTCAATCGTCTGCGCGCTTATCTGGTGGACCTGGTGGGCACCATTCGGGTGAACGCCGAACAGGTCGCGGGTAGCAGCCGGACCCTGGCCGAGCTGAGCGGCGACTTGCACAGTGGGGCCGAGCATCAGGCCGGCGACACGGCGCTGATCCGTGACTCCCTCAGCGAACTGGAGGCGACGATCCAGCAAGTGGCCGGCGATGCCAGCCAGGCCGCGGACGCCAGCCGCAGCGCCGGGCACGCGGTGGAGCAAGGGCAGAAAGTCATCGGCCTGAGCCTCACAGGCCTGCATGCGCTGGTGGGAGAAGTACAAGGCAATGCGCAGATGATCGAACAACTGGCCGAGGAATCGGCCACCATCGGCGGCGTGTTGACGGTGATTCGCTCGATTGCCGACCAGACCAACCTGCTGGCCCTCAACGCCGCCATCGAAGCCGCCCGCGCCGGGGAAATGGGCCGGGGGTTTGCGGTGGTGGCCGAGGAAGTCCGCTCCCTGGCCCAACGCACGGCCGGCGCCACCGCCGAAATCCAGACGCTGATCGCCCGCCTGCAACAGGCGGCGCGCCAATCGGTGGACGGCATGCGTGCCCAGGTCGAACACGCCGAAGCCACCGCCAACCAGGCGCAAGCAGCCGACGGCGCGCTGGATGAGATTGTCGGCGCCATCCAGACCATCTCCGACACCGCGGTTCGCATCGCCGACATTACCGCCCAACAAAGCGGCGCCGTCAGCGAAATCCGCGATCACAGTGAGCGGATTCATCAATTGGGTGGGGACAACCTGGTGCGTATCGGCCAGGGCCGGGAACAAGGCGACAACCTGTTGGTGCTGGGTGGGCGGTTGCATACGGCGGTGCAGGCGTTTCGGGTTTAGCACCACAGATCCATTGTGGGAGCGAGCTCGATAGCGCCAGCTCAGTTCGCATCGATGTTGAATGTACCGCCCCCTTCGCGAGCAAGCTCGCTCCCACAGGGGTTCGGTACCAACCATATGACCGGATCAGAGGCCTGGGTCACAAATTTCGCGCAAACATCGGTCATCGTGCTGGCTATTGCAGAGAACTGGACAGTCACAAAGGCTTTGCGGCATAGTCGCCAGGTTCTGATACCTGCTCACAGATAACAAGGAACAGCAGATGGCGACCCTATTGGTCCTGCACGGACCCAACCTGAACCTGCTGGGCACCCGCGAACCGGGCGTCTACGGCGCCGTGACGCTGGCGCAGATCAACCAGGACCTGGAGCAGCGGGCCCGCAACGCCGGCCATCATTTGCTCTATCTGCAAAGCAACGCCGAATATGAATTGATCGACCGTATCCATGCCGCACGTGGCGAAGGCGTGGATTTCATTTTGATCAATCCAGCAGCTTTTACACACACAAGCGTCGCATTACGTGACGCGTTGCTGGCGGTGAGCATCCCATTCATCGAAGTGCATTTGTCCAACGTGCACAAACGCGAACCTTTCCGCCATCACTCCTACTTCTCGGATGTAGCAGTGGGAGTGATCTGCGGCCTTGGCGCCAGCGGTTACCGACTGGCCCTGGAGGCCGCCCTAGAGCAGCTTGAAAGACAGGCAACAGCTTGAAAACAAGCGTTAAACGCCCCTGACCGACCCTTGGGAGTTGATGATTCATGGATATCCGTAAAGTTAAGAAATTGATCGAATTGCTGGAAGAGTCCGGCATCGACGAGCTTGAGATCAAGGAAGGCGAAGAGTCCGTACGCATCAGCCGCCACAGCAAGACTCCGGCCCAGCAGTTCTATGCACCGGCACCGATGCACGCTCCAGCCGCCGCGCCTGCTCCAGCAGCAGCGCCGGTTGCCGCAGCAGCGCCAGCCGCACCGGCTGCGCCAGCGCTCAACGGCACTGTCGCCCGTTCGCCAATGGTGGGCACGTTCTATCGCAAGTCTTCGCCATCCTCGCCGTCCTTCGTTGAAGTCGGCCAGACCGTGAAGAAAGGCGACACCCTGTGCATCGTCGAAGCCATGAAGATGATGAACCACATCGAAGCTGAAACCAGCGGTGTGATCGAGTCCATCCTCGTCGAAGACGGCCAGCCGGTTGAGTACGACCAACCGCTGTTCACCATCGTTTGAACCGCGGAGAGCCTTTGATGACTGCGAAGTTGGAAAAAGTCCTGATCGCTAACCGCGGTGAGATCGCCCTGCGGATTCTGCGCGCCTGCAAAGAGATGGGCATCAAGACCGTCGCCGTTTACTCCAAGGCCGACAAAGAACTGATGCACCTGGGCCTGGCGGACGAATCCGTCTGCATCGGTCCGGCGTCGGCTGCGCACTCCTACCTGCACATCCCGGCGATCATCGCCGCTGCCGAAGTGACCGGCGCCACCGCCATTCACCCTGGCTACGGCTTCCTGGCGGAAAACGCCGACTTCGCCGAACAGGTCGAAAATTCCGGTTTTGCCTTCATTGGCCCGAAAGCCGACACCATCCGCCTGATGGGCGACAAGGTCTCGGCCAAGCACGCCATGATCGCGGCGGGTGTACCGACCGTCCCGGGTTCCGACGGCCCGCTGCCTGAAGACGAAGAAACCGCTTTGCGCATCGGTCGCGAAGTCGGTTATCCGGTGATCATCAAGGCCGCTGGCGGCGGTGGTGGTCGCGGCATGCGCGTGGTACACAAGGAAGAAGACCTGATTTCCTCGGCGAAACTGACCCGCTCCGAAGCTGGCGCGGCGTTTGGCAACCCGATGGTCTACCTGGAAAAATTCCTGACCAACCCACGTCACGTCGAAGTCCAGGTGCTGTCCGACGGCCAGGGCCAGGCGATCCATCTGGGCGACCGCGATTGCTCGCTGCAACGTCGTCACCAGAAGGTCCTCGAAGAAGCACCGGCACCGGGCATCGACGAGCAGGCTCGCCAGGAAGTCCTGGCGCGCTGCGTCAAGGCCTGTATCGACATCGGCTATCGCGGCGCCGGCACCTTCGAGTTCCTGTATGAGAACGGTCGTTTCTACTTCATCGAAATGAACACCCGTGTTCAGGTGGAGCACCCGGTTTCGGAAATGGTCACCGGTATCGACATCGTCAAGGAGATGCTCAGCATCGCCGCCGGCAACAAGCTGTCGTTCACCCAGGATGACGTGGTCATCCGCGGTCACGCGCTGGAATGCCGGATCAACGCCGAAGACCCGAAAACCTTCATGCCAAGCCCAGGCACGGTCAAGCATTTCCATGCCCCGGGTGGCAATGGCGTTCGCGTCGATTCGCACCTGTACAGCGGTTATGCCGTTCCGCCGAACTACGATTCGTTGATCGGCAAGCTGATCACCTACGGGGCGACCCGTGACGAAGCCATGGCGCGCATGCGCAATGCTCTGGACGAAATCGTGGTAGACGGGATCAAGACCAACATCCCGCTGCACCGCGACCTCGTACGTGACGAAGGCTTCTGCAAAGGCGGCGTCAACATCCATTACCTGGAGCACAAGCTGGGCAACCAGCATTGATGCTTCAAGTGATGTAAAAATACCCCGGCCCATTGGCCGGGGTATTTTTTTGCCTGTCGCTCACGCTGCTGGCAAGGGCATCAGCTCAGCGTCACCGTAGTGAACTCCTGCAAGGCAAGGTGCGCCGCCGTCGCCCGTCGGCCCTGCTGGGTGCGAACGGCACCGTTGGCATTGGCCACCAACGGCTCGCTGCGCAAGCGCGTCATGAACCTGCGTGCACGCACCGATACCGGGTCAGAAGCCAGCTTGGCCCTCGCCAACACCGGTTTGTAGTAGCTCTCGACTTGACCACGAGCGGTCTTGAATACCGAAGTGACCCCGCTGCGCAGATCCAGTGACACACCATAGGTATTGCCGAAACAGGAAGAATACGACCAGTGATTCCAGGTCGGTTGCAGCCCATGCTGCCTCATCACCACCCTGACCGGCTCGCCGATGTCGGTCCCCGTCAGCCAGTCCCCGCCGACCAAGGTGACGCGAATGTCCTTGGCCGAGCCCCCCAGGCGCCGCGTCACATCGCGGACACTGCGCTCGATCAGCGGGCGGATGTTGTGGTCGAAATGAATGACCGCGCCAACCTTGGTGGCCGGGTTGTACAACGAAGCTATCACACACGTCTGCGCATTCAGCGAGAACAGGTAGTTGTCTGCCCCTTCGCTGAACTTCGCCACCACGGCCTCGCCCTGCAACGCCCCCCTTGTCACGTCCGGGACGACATGCCCGGGAAACGCCTCCCGCAGATCACCCACCCGTCCGAGGTTGCGCACATGATCATTGCCGCCTCTCAAGCCGACCTTGTTATGGGTCCATTTTCCATTCGCCATCCTCCGTATGGGCATCTTGTACAACGCACCGGGACGCCTGGCATCCACCAGGCACAACCCGCCGAAGTAGGGATCCTCCATCACCTGGTAGTACCGGCCCTTGCTCCGTATGTAATGAGCGCTTCGCGGTTGCGCTGCGCTGGGCGGGCTGCGATAGGTGCCCAAAAAAATCCCCTCCTCGGTCACCGGCTGCAGGTATTCCGGTACTTTGCCGACCGCCTGCTGCGGCTTCAGGCGTATGGGCGGGGTCACCGGTCCGGCCTCCCTGGCGACGGCCGATGTCGCGCGTCTCAAGCGTTCAGCGGACAACGACAGAGGTTTCACGACAAGCTTCAGGCTCCTGGCCGCGCGCCCCAGCAGCGTGGCCATGCTTGCGGCGCCGAGTGTGGCGAACAGCGCCCCCCAGGTCGCGGCCAGCCAGTGACCGAGCGCCCCTTCCGTGTCGCCCTGCGCATGCGCCTCGACCGCCTGCCTGGCGCTGACAGCCACCATGCCGATATCCAGCAACAAGGCAAATGGGGGATAGACCATGCACACAGGAAGCGCCGCGAAGATCAGGCCCTTGAATACCTGATCCCTGATCATTTCGGCACGACTTGTGGTGATGTCCTCCACATCGGTGACAGCGCGCTCGATGCAGGCATCGAATTCAGCGCTGATATCCATGACCCGATTGAGTTCGCGCAATGTATCGACACGCGTGTTCCCGGCGGCCAGAGCCACCAGCGAACGCCCTACAGCGGCACGCGCGGTGAGTGCAACCCGCTCCAGTACGTAACCATGCAGTTGTGCTGCGACGCTCCCGGAAAAATCCAGGTACTTGCGAAACAGGACCCCATCCGGAGCGTCGGGGGTGTACAACCAATAAAAGGCCTTCGGATCGAAGTAGGTGAAAACGTAGACGCCTTGCACGACATGACCGCCGACCGTCAACTTGATGACACCTTCGCGCGTCACGGCAGCGCCGGGGTGCGTGGCGCCGTTCGCAGAGTTCCCATCGCTCAGCAACGTGACTTGCCGGGTGAGCCACTGGAATTCATCGGTGTTCAATATCGACTTGCCATGGGCCACACGCAGGTCACGGTCCATCCTGGCCAACAGCATGTAACGGTAAGCCTCACGGCGCCTCGGATACTCCGTGGCCTTGGCATCGAGGAAACTGGCGCGGATGTGCCTGGCGTATCGCTCCCCCAGGTAAGCCGCGCGAATGTATGACGCCAGTTCGGCGCTGCGAACCTGCCTCAAGTCCTGCCCGACAGAAGAACGCACGCCTTTTGCGGGGTCGTCGATATCCGCGTTGTGCTCGTATCCGAAGATGGCAAGGTCCAGCAGGCTGGCCGTTTTTTTCTCGGCGGCCAGCCCCGGGCTGTAGTCAATGAAGACCGTGGCCGGATCGACCGCTTCAAGCACCCCCTTGCTATGCAGGTAAGGCGTAATCGAATGGGCGAAGGTACGCTTGGCGAAGTCGATGAAGACTTCATAGTCGGCCAGTTGCTCATCGAATACCTGCCGCTGAACCAGAACCTCCTGGTTCAAGCCGCTGATGTTGCGTCGGGACTCAAGGGGCAACGCCGAGTACCAGCGAGGCGACTCGTTCAGCTCCACCTGCGCCAGGTTATTGGCCAGGCCGGTCAAGACCGCGTTTTGAAGACAGGCCCTGAAACCGGTGAACGCTCCCCTGAGGTCTTTGCCCAGGTCCCACAAGGCTGGTTTCTCCACCACGCCGGCAAAGTACTCCCGGGCCCGACCATGATCGGTCGCAGAGAGTTGTTGCAGCAGGTACTCGCGACCGGCTTCGTTTTGGGTCCAGGCACCCACCTCCCCGCTCAACGCCCGGAGCGAGGTCAATTCGACCCATTCCTGGCCATCGGGTTTGCCGGGGGCATACAGCAGCAGGGCGCTGACGTCATCGCGCACGTCTTCGCGGTAGAACAGCAGAAGATCGGCACACTTCAGGTCATTGGGCAGAACAAGGCTGGCGACACGCAGCACGCTGGAGGCTGGCGTCGCAACATCGTTCTCCCATAGGGCACTGAGCGCGTCATGGCCGGCCGTCGACAACTGGCCCGCACAACGCGCAACAAATGCACTGTGCTGCAGCCGCGCCAAAAACCAATCGAGCATGGCGTCTTTCAGGTCCCCGCGCTCATATCGCTCGACCAGTGCTGGCAGGTATCCGGCAGGTGCATCGACGTTCGCCAACAATCGACCAATGAAGGCGGGTGAAAGAGACTGGTTACGCAGCATGCCGCCATTTTCCACCAGGAACACCGACACCGCGTCCGGCCTTATCGGACCGGCCGCCACCAGCTCACTCAGGCTGTAGGTGTGCACCGGCTGCCCCATCACCGTTCGCCACTGCAACTGCACGCGAATACCGTCAGGCTCGACCGCTATGTCCAATTCATCCCGGACATAGTCCCTGGCCAGCTGCCGAGCGAAAGCGCGCAGCGAACCCAGGCCATCGACCAGTTCATCGACCTGTGCCTGCGCCAGCGCGGCCTGCCTTTCAAAAGTGCGCAGCCGTTCACGATCCGGATGGCCCAGACTCCGTAGCCAATACGGCAACTGCAATCGCGCCACCGCTCCAAGATCCCGGCGCTCGCGCGTCGTTGCCAACGCCGTCAAGCGACTCGTCCGGCGCCAGGCGTCCTGGAGTTCTTCGATCTGTTCTCGCAATTCATCGACGTCCAGGCCGGCCAGATGGTCCGGCTGGAAAACCCCGTCGACAGAGACCTGATGCTCATCGAGCTTTTGCCTGATCAACGCCTCGAGCGCGGCATCCTGCGAAGCCATTCGCCAATGTCGCCGCAGATAGTCCTTGTAGTGACTGACAAACCTCGACGCGGCACTTTCCACCGCAAGGGCAACGGACTCCCGGCGCTCGGGGGCAAAACCCAGGTCTATCCCCTCAGGCCAACGGTAAGGTGAATCCTGCTCTTCGTCATAAGCCACAGGCGCCTGGTCGATCATGCGCTGCAACACCGTGTCGAGCAGGGTGTCAATGAAGTGCGGGTCGATGTTGCCTTGGTAATAATGGGTGCGCAGCTCGACCAGCAGGTACTCTTCCAGCACCTCCAGCAAGCTCATCTGGGTTTGCAGCCGCGCATCGATAGCCACCTGCCAACGCGTCAATTTCTCCAGGGTCACTTGCGCAGTCGCCGCCTGCAAAGAAGAGAGTGGCCCGGTGTACCCCATGTTGCCTTGCCGTTCGGCAGTGATGTCCATACACATTCCTCCTTGTTGTGTGGACCGGCACCTTATCCTCCCGGCGATACGCCCATGGCATACATATATATATTCGAAACACCCACCCGAACGGCACGAGACTCGCTTATCCACTTTGGCGGCGACCTGGCGTACACTGCGCGCCTTTGCAGCCCTGCGCTGCCCCCTGTAGATTTTTTTCCAAAGGTGCCCGCCATGCCTTGGCTACAAGTACGTCTGGCCATCAGCCCGGAACAAGCCGAAACCTACGAAGACGCGTTTCTTGAAGTAGGCGCTGTATCGGTAACCTTCATGGACGCCGAAGACCAGCCGATCTTCGAGCCGGAGCTCAACACCACCCCGCTGTGGTCCCACACCCACCTGCTGGCCCTGTTCGAAGACGGCACCGAGGCGACCAGCGTGCTGGCCCATCTCGAGCTGCTGACCGGCAGCCCGCTGCCCGAGCATCACAGCGAAGTGATCGAAGACCAGGACTGGGAACGCAGCTGGATGGACAATTTCCAGCCGATGCGTTTCGGCCAACGCCTGTGGATCGTCCCGAGCTGGCATGCCGCGCCAGAGCCGGACGCAGTCAACCTGCTGCTGGACCCGGGCCTGGCGTTCGGCACCGGCACCCACCCGACCACCGCACTGTGCCTGGAATGGCTTGACGGCCAGGACCTGAAGGGCTGCAACGTACTCGACTTCGGCTGCGGCTCGGGGATCCTGGCGATTGCCGCGCTCCTGCTGGGCGCCAGGGAAGCGGTCGGCACCGACATCGACGTCCAGGCCCTGGAAGCCTCCCGCGACAACGCCGGGCGCAATAACATTGCCGATGCCCTGTTCCCGCTGTACTTGCCGCAGGATCTGCCACAAGTCCAGGCCGACGTACTGGTGGCCAACATCCTCGCAGGCCCGCTGGTGTCCCTGGCGCCGCAACTGTCGAGCCTGGTCAAGCCGGGCGGACGCCTGGCGCTGTCGGGCATCCTCGCCGAACAAGGTGAAGAAGTCGCCGCCGCTTATGCCGCGGACTTTGACCTGGACCCGATCGCCAATCGCGATGGCTGGGTGCGCATCACCGGACGTCGGCGCTAGAATGAGCGCCTGTATTCACCGGATTGCCGCATGACTGACAGCTTCGTCACCCAGTGCCCGCATTGCCACACCCGTTTTCGCGTCAGCCATGCTCAATTGAGCGTGGCCCGCGGGGTGGTTCGTTGCGGCTCGTGCCTGCAGGTGTTCAATGCCGCGCGACAGTTGCTGGAGCAACGCACCGCCAAGCAACCGGCACCTGCCGTCGCGCCAACCGCCAAACCTGCGGTCGAAACTCTGCCCCGGGCGATCAGCCAGAAACAATGGAGCGCCGCCGAGCTGGACCTGGATGACCTGGACAAGGAACTGGCGCGCCTGGAGCGGCGCGACAATCGCGCGCCAGGCAATGCCGGCCGGCGCCGGGAAGACAACCTGAGCGCGCAACGCGACTCGCTCTCCAGCGAACAGCAAGCCTGGTCCGACAGCCTGTACAGCGAATCTTCCAGCGAGCACGCCGAAGCCATCCTCCAGGACCCCATCGAACCGTTCGAACCCCACGAACCGGCCCGGCCACCGCGCACCGAGCCGTCCCTGTCCCTGGCCCTTGAACCACTGGAACCGGACGACGAGCCTGTCGCCCCGCTCCACCTGGCGCCGGACGACGACCCCGACGAACACCTCGAGCGCCTGTCCGCCACCGACGAGCACGACGACGAACCCGAGCAACCGGTGCCGCTTCGCAAATCACGGGAACGCCAGGAGCCGGGGATACGCGCCGAGGCCCTCCACGACCTGGACGACGACCCGCTGCAACTGGACTGGCGCAAACGCCGCTCGCCCTGGGGCCGACGTTTGTTGTGGGGCCTGCTGATACTGTTCGCCAGCGCGGCCCTGGGCGGCCAGTACATCGCCTACCATTTCGAAGAACTGGCCCGCCAGGACCAGTACCGGCCGTGGTTCCTGCAAATCTGCCCGACCATCGGCTGCGAAGTACCGTCCAAGGTCGACATCGCCAAGATCAAGAGCAGCAACCTGGTGGTGCGCAGCCATCCGGAGTTCAGCGGTGCCCTGGTGGTGGACGCGATCATCTACAACCGTGCGCCCTTCTCCCAACCTTTTCCGTTGCTGGAGCTGCGCTTTGCCGACCTCAACGGACACCTGATCGCCAGCCGTCGCTTCAAGCCCGGCGAGTACCTGGGTGGCGACCTCGAGGACCGCGGCGAAATGCCGCCCCAGACGCCCATTCACATCGCGCTGGATATCCTGGACCCTGGCCCCAGAGCGGTGAACTACAGCCTGAGCTTCCATTCCCCCGAATGAAGCCGGCCCGGGTCGGCCGATTGACGACAGCTTTCTGACTAACCCCACCCAGACCAAACCGCTGGCGATAACAAAATAGCTGTTCAGATTTTATCCAATCCGATCTTTATCCAGTCATCGAGAGCGGGTATCATGCCAACCCTTTTTCGAAGTCTCATGATCCGGCCCCACTTCAGGGAAGTCCTATGTCGGCGGTACGCATCGGCCCATATACATTGCAGAACGGCCTGGTTCTCGCCCCTATGGCGGGGGTCACCGACCAGCCCTTTCGTCAGCTGTGCAAGCGACTGGGTGCAGGATTGGTGGTTTCGGAAATGGTCACCAGCGACATGAGTTTGTGGAACACCCGCAAATCGCGTCTGCGCATGATCCACGAAGGTGATCCCGAGCCCCGCTCGGTACAGATCGCCGGTGGCGACGCGCAGATGCTGGCGGAGGCGGCCCGGGCGAACGTCGAGCTGGGGGCGCAGATCATCGACATCAACATGGGCTGTCCGGCGAAGAAGGTCTGCAACAAGGCCGCAGGTTCGGCACTGTTGAAAGATGAAGCGCTGGTTACCGAGATCCTGCAGGCGGTCGTCGCCGCAGTGGATGTGCCGGTGACCCTGAAGATCCGCACCGGCTGGGACCGGGAGAACAAGAATGGCCTGGTAGTGGCGAAGATCGCCGAACAGGCGGGCATCACGGCGCTGGCGGTCCACGGCCGCACCCGTGCCGACCTGTACACCGGCGAAGCCGAGTACGACACCATCGCCGCGATCAAGCAGGCGGTGTCGATTCCGGTCTTTGCCAATGGCGACATCGATTCGCCCGAGAAGGCCCGGTACGTGCTGGACGCGACCGGTGCCGATGGCCTGTTGATCGGTCGGGCCGCCCAGGGGCGGCCATGGATTTTTCGTGAGATCGAACACTTCCTGCGCACGGGCGAAAAGCTCGCTGCGCCGCAGCTGTCCGAGGTGGAACGTATTCTGCTAGAGCATCTGGCCGCGCTGCATGCCTTCTATGGAGAAGTCATGGGCGTACGCATCGCTCGCAAGCATGTGGGCTGGTATCTCGCAACCCTGCCGGGCGCCAGGGAGTTTCGCGCCCGTTTCAATCGTTTGGATGGTACGCAAGCACAATGCGCCGACGTTCAGGCGTTCTTCGCTGAGCGTTACAAGAGCCTGACAGGGGACGAAGGGGTGGCCGCATGACGATGATGACCGAGACTTTAGTGAGTGGAACAACACCCGTGAGCGACAACGTGAATTTGAAACAGCACCTCAATACGCCCAGCGAAGAAGGCCAGACCCTTCGCGGGAGTGTCGAGAAGGCGCTGCACAATTATTTCGCCCACCTTGAGGGCGCTGCCGTCACGGATGTGTACAACCTGGTGCTTTCCGAAGTCGAGGCGCCTCTGCTCGAAAGCGTGATGAACTACGTCAAGGGCAACCAGACCAAGGCCAGTGAGCTGCTGGGCTTGAACCGCGGCACCCTGCGCAAGAAACTCAAGCAGTACGATCTGCTGTAAGCATTCAATCAAACCAGAAAGGCGCCCGCGTAAAAAACGGTCGCCTTTTTTGCTGACTTCCCTTGCTTTTGATGGAAATTGAAATGACCGACCAGACCACCCGCCTGCCGATCCGCCGCGCCTTGATCAGCGTCTCCGACAAGACCGGGATCCTCGAATTCGCCCGCGAACTGCAACAGCTGGGCGTCGAGATTCTCTCCACCGGCGGGACCTTCAAGCTGCTGCAGGACAACGGCGTCGCCGCAGTGGAAGTCGCGGACTACACCGGTTTTGCAGAAATGATGGACGGTCGGGTCAAGACCCTGCACCCGAAAATCCACGGCGGGATCCTCGGCCGTCGCGGCATCGACGACGCCATCATGAACGAACACGGCATCAAGCCGATCGACCTGGTAGCGGTCAACCTCTACCCGTTCGAAGCCACCATCAACAAGCCCGGCTGCGACCTGCCGACTGCCATCGAGAACATCGACATCGGCGGCCCGACCATGGTCCGCTCGGCGGCCAAGAACCACAAGGACGTGGCCATCGTGGTCAACGCCAGCGACTACGCCAGCGTGCTGGAAAACCTCAAGGCCGGCGGCCTGACCTACGCCCAGCGTTTCGACCTGATGCTCAAGGCGTTCGAACACACCGCCGCCTACGACGGCATGATCGCCAACTACATGGGCACCGTGAACCAGGCCGCTGAAACCCTGTCGACCGAAGGCCGCAGCGAATTCCCACGCACCTTCAACACCCAGTTCGTCAAGGCCCAGGAAATGCGCTACGGCGAGAACCCGCACCAGAGCGCGGCGTTCTACGTGGAAGCCAAACCTGCCGAAGTCGGCATTGCCACCGCCACCCAGCTGCAAGGCAAGGAACTGTCGTTCAACAACGTGGCCGACACCGACGCCGCGCTGGAATGCGTGAAGAGCTTCGTCAAGCCCGCCTGCGTGATCGTCAAGCACGCCAACCCGTGCGGCGTGGCCGTCAGCCCGGACGCCGAGGGCGGCATCCGCCAGGCCTACGAGCTGGCCTACGCCACCGACACCGAGTCGGCCTTCGGCGGCATCATCGCCTTCAACCGTGAGCTGGACGCCGAGACCGCCAAGGCCATCGTCGAGCGCCAGTTCGTCGAAGTGATCATCGCCCCGTCGGTCACTGAAGAAGCCCGCGCCATCGTTGCCGCCAAGGCCAATGTGCGCCTGCTGGCCTGCGGCCAATGGTCGGCCGACCGTGCGCCGGCCTGGGACTACAAACGCGTCAATGGCGGCCTGCTGGTCCAGAGCCGCGACATCGGCATGATCGGCAGCGAAGACCTGAAAGTGGTGACCAAGCGCGCCCCGAGCGAGCAGGAAATCAACGACCTGATCTTCGCCTGGAAAGTCGCCAAGTACGTCAAGTCCAACGCCATCGTCTACGCCAAGAATCGCCAGACCATTGGTGTCGGCGCCGGCCAGATGAGCCGCGTGAACTCGGCTCGCATCGCCGCCATCAAGGCTGAGCACGCCGGTTTGCAGGTACAAGGCGCGGTCATGGCCTCTGATGCGTTCTTCCCGTTCCGCGACGGTATCGACAACGCGGCCAAAGTCGGCATCACCGCCGTGATCCAGCCGGGTGGTTCGATGCGTGACAACGAAGTGATCGCCGCGGCCGACGAGGCTGGCATCGCCATGGTATTCACCGGCATGCGCCACTTCCGTCACTGATACACCGCTCCCCTTGTAGGAGCTGACGAGTGAAACGAGGCTGCGATCTTTTGATCTGGCTGTGAAAGCAACATCAAAGATCGCAGCCTCGTTTCACTCGTCAGCGCCTACAGGGGATTGCAGCGCCTCCCACAGTTTTGAGGTTTTTGAAATGAATGTTTTGATCATTGGCAGCGGTGGCCGCGAACACGCCTTGGCCTGGAAAGTGGCCCAGGACCCTCGTGTGCAGAAGGTTTTCGTGGCCCCGGGCAATGCCGGCACCGCCATCGAAGCCAAGTGCGAAAACGTCGCCATCGACGTACTGGCCCTGGAGCAACTGGCCGACTTCGCCGAGAAGAACGTCTCGCTGACCATCGTCGGCCCGGAAGTGCCGCTGGTTGCCGGTGTGGTCGATCTGTTCCGCTCCCGTGGCCTGGACTGCTTCGGCCCGACTGCCGGCGCCGCGCAGCTGGAAGGCTCGAAAGCGTTTACCAAGGATTTCCTGGCGCGTCACAAGATCCCGACCGCCGACTACCAGAACTTCACCGAAATCGAACCGGCCCTGGCGTACCTGCGCGAGAAAGGCGCACCGATCGTGATCAAGGCCGACGGCCTGGCCGCCGGTAAAGGCGTGATCGTTGCCATGACCCTGGCCGAGGCCGAAGACGCCGTGCGCGACATGCTCGCCGGCAACGCCTTCGGTGACGCCGGCTCCCGTGTGGTGATCGAAGAGTTCCTCGACGGCGAGGAAGCCAGCTTCATCGTCATGGTCGATGGCAAGAACGTCCTGCCAATGGCCACCAGCCAGGACCACAAGCGTGTTGGCGATGGCGACAGCGGCCCGAACACGGGCGGCATGGGTGCGTACTCTCCGGCCCCGGTGGTGACCGCCCAGGTCCACCAGCGCGTCATGGACCAGGTGATCTGGCCGACCGTGCGCGGCATGGCCGAGGAAGGCAACGTCTACACTGGTTTCCTCTATGCTGGCCTGATGATCGACAAGGCTGGTAACCCAAAAGTCATCGAATTCAACTGCCGTTTCGGCGATCCTGAGACCCAGCCGGTGATGCTGCGCCTGCAATCGAGCCTGGTCCTGCTGGTCGAGGCCGCGCTGGCCCAGGCACTGGACAAGGTCGAAGCCCAATGGGATCCGCGCCCAAGCGTCGGGGTTGTATTGGCGGCAGGCGGATACCCGGGCGACTATGCCAAGGGTAGCGCGATCCAGGGTCTGGACGCCGCAGCCCGGCTGGACGGCAAGGTCTTCCACGCGGGCACCGCGTTGAAGGATGGGCAAGTGGTTACCGCCGGCGGTCGTGTGCTTTGCGCCACCGCCATGGGCGCCAGTGTCGACGAAGCTCAGCAGCAGGCCTACAAGCTTGCCGCCGAGATCGACTGGGAAGGTTGCTTCTACCGCAAGGACATTGGCTACCGCGCCATTGCCCGCGAGCGTGGCGAAAATCTGGAATAACCCAGCCATTCAGCCAGGCAAGGGTCTGCGGCCCTTGCCTGACTGTTCCGGCGCCGCGCATAGTTATAATCTGGCATCAACCTACGAAGGGATTTCGCCGTGCGCTGGCTCAGGATCGCCATAGGCCTTACCGTCACCCTGCTGACGCTGCTCTGCATGCTCCCGGCCCAGGCCGCGCCAGGCAGTGGCTGGGCGGTATTGCTCGACGAACAGGGTGACCTGACGCTGAGCGACATCCGCTCTGCCCGCTACACCAATCAATTCAGCCCCATCGACCTGGACCGCCTCAAGGCCGCCGAGCCCGACGGGGCATTGTGGTTGCGTTTCCGCCTGGCCCCCGACAGACACGAACAGATCCTGCGCATCTTTGCGCCCGACCTGTCACGCCTGAACCTCTATGTGCTGGATGGCGACGCCCTGGTTGACCAGCAAATCAGCGGCAATGCCACGCCGCACACCGAACCTGTGGTGCCCAGCAGCGATTTCATGCTGCCCCTGCCGCGCAGCGACAAATCGCTCGACGTCTACCTGCGACTGGCCTCGCGCCACGAACTGCGCCCCTACATCACCTTGCAATCAGCCGTCGTGGCCGCGGCCGATCAGAACCAGACGCTGATCTATGGGTTGCTGTTCGGCTGCATCGCCATGCTGGTCCTGCACAACCTCACCCGCTATGCCTACACCCGCTCACGCAGTTGCCTGTGGCTGGCAGCCTGTGAAGGACTGCTGATGCTCAGCCTGGTGCTGTTGCTGAACCTGGCCGGGCCCTGGCTGCCCGACTGGCCAGCCGTCCAGACGCCCGGGGCCTACCTGGCCTTGCTGTTGACGGCGCCCTGCGGCCTGATGTTCGCCTACCGTTTCTTCGCGCCCCTGGGGCCGCACCCGTTGAACCGGCTGCTGCTGGGGGACATTGTGCTCGTCATGCTGTGCAGCCTGTTGCTGTTGTTCGTCAACACGCTGCCGCTCAATGTCATGACCTATGCCCTGGTGGCCCTCGCCGGCCTGAGCATGCTGCTCGTCAGCGCCTGGCACTGGCAAAAGGGCTACCGCCCGGCCAGGCTGTTCGTCGCGGCCATGGTGGTCTTCAACCTGGGCACGCTGATCATCCTTCCGGCACTGCAAGGGCTCACGGAAGTTCCTCCCCAGGGCTTGATCATCACCCTGCTGATCTTCATCTGCATCAGCGGCCTGTTGATGAGTGTCGCCCTGGGCGAACGCCAGCGCTCGATCAACGAAAGCCGGTTCAGCATCAGCCGCGACCTGGCGGCGAGCAATGCCGAGATCAATGCCAAGGCCGAGTTCCTGGCCAAGATCAGCCACGAGATCCGCACCCCGATGAACGGCGTGCTGGGCATGACCGAGCTGCTGCTGGGTACGCCATTGTCGGTCAAGCAACGCGACTACGTGCAGACGATCCACAGCGCCGGCAATGAGCTGCTGACCCTGATCAACGAGATCCTCGACATTTCCCGGCTCGAATCCGGGCAGATCGAACTGGACGACGTGCAGTTCGACCTCAATGCACTGATCGAGGATTGCCTGAGTATCTTCCGTGCCAAGGCCGAACAGCAGAATGTCGAGCTGATCAGCTTCATCCAGCCCCAGGTACCGCGTGTGATCAGCGGTGACCCGACGCGGCTGCGCCAGGCGCTGCTGAGCCTGCTGGAAAACGCCCTGAAGAAAACCGACGAGGGCGAAGTGTTGATCGTCGTCGCCCTCGACGAGCGCAGCAATCAACCGCGCCTGCGCATCGCCGTGCAGGACAGCGGGACGCCGATGGACGCCGAAGAGCGCGACACGCTGATGCACGCCGAGCTGCACAGCAAGAATTTCCTGTCGGCCACGCGCCTGGGGGGCAACCTGGGCCTGGTCATCGCCCGCCAGTTGATCATCCTGATGCACGGGGAGTTCGGTATCAAAAGCGGCAGCAACCAGGGCAGCACCTTGTGGCTGACCCTGCCGCTGGACCCGGATCGCCTCGAACATCCGACTTCCGACCTCGATAGCCCGCTGCAAGGGGCGCGGGTGTTGATCGTCGACGACAACGACACCTGCCGCAAAGTGCTGGTGCAACAGTGCAGTGCCTGGGGCCTGAACGTCAGTGCGGTGCCATCGGGCAAGGAAGCCCTGGCGCTGCTGCGCACCAAGGCGCACCTGCGTGATTATTTCGACGTGGTGTTGCTGGACCAGAACATGCCGGGCATGACCGGCATGCAACTGGCGGCCAAGATCAAGGAAGACCCGAGTCTGAACCACGACATCCTGTTGATCATGCTCACTGGTATCAGCAATGCGCCGAGCAAGATCGTGGCACGCAATAGCGGGGTCAAGCGCATCCTTGCCAAACCGGTGGCCGGCTACACCCTCAAGACCACCCTGGCGGACGAGCTGAACCAGCGCAACCGGGGCCAGGCGACAAATGTGCAGGTGAACGCCGGCCCACCCATCCCGGTGAAGGTGCCGAGCGATTTCCGCATCCTGGTGGCCGAGGACAACAGTATTTCCACCAAGGTCATCCGCGGCATGCTCGGCAAGCTCAACCTGCAACCCGATACCGCCAGCAACGGCGAAGAAGCCCTCAAGGCCATGAAGGAGCATCGCTACGACCTGGTGCTGATGGACTGCGAAATGCCGATTCTCGACGGCTTTTCCGCCACCCAGCAATTGCGTGCCTGGGAAATGGGCAACCAGCGCACCCGCACGCCCGTGGTGGCGCTCACGGCGCATATCCTGGCCGAACACAAGGAGCGCGCCCGTCAGGCGGGCATGGACGGGCACATGGCCAAGCCGGTGGAACTGTCGCAGTTGCGCGAGCTGATCGAACATTGGGTGGCCCAGCGCGAACAGCAGAACCGAACGGCACAGACCTCCTGAGCCGACAGACGCGGCAGCGCCTGATAGACTCCCGTCGTCCTCCTCCGTCCTGAGCCTCGACCATGCTCCATGTGCTGTTCAGCGTTTACCTGAAGATGTTGGTGCTCTATAGCCCCTTCTTCGTACTGTCGTGTTTTATCAGTCTGACGCGTGGGTATTCACGCAAGGAACAACGTCGCCTGGCCTGGAAGGTCGCGACCGCTACGCTGGTGTCCAGCGTATTGCTGTATTTGTTTGGCCGGGTGATTTTCAGCGTGTTCGGCATCACCGTGGATGCGTTCCGTATAGGCGCCGGTAGCGTGCTGTTCATTTCGGCCCTGGGCATGGCCCAAGGCAAGTCGGCCGTACAGACCGACAATGTCCAGCAGGACGTAACCATCGTCCCGCTGACCATTCCCTTGACCGTCGGCCCCGGCACCATCGGCGCCCTGTTGGTGATGGGCGTGAGCCAGCCGCACTGGGACGACAAACTCATGGCCATCATCAGCATCGCCCTGGCCAGCTTCACCGTCGGCGTGGTGCTGTACCTGTCCAGCCGCATCGAGCGAATTCTTGGCGACCAGGGCTTGCAGATTGTCAGCCGCCTGATGGGGCTGTTTGTCTGCGCCCTGGCCGCACAAATCATCTTTACCGGCGTGAGAGGCTACCTGGCGCCATAACCTCGGTCGCGGCTGCCTCAAGTGCGCTTGCGGCGGCTGAAACGCTTGCTCAGAACGTCCTTGCGATGCGCGCCAAGGTATTCTTCGATTTCCGGCCGGAAGTCTTCATAACGCTCAGGGTTGAAGGTCACGAACGACTTGCCACGGAAAATCTCTCGTGCCGATGCGCTCCAGTTCACAAAAAGAATCCCTCCGTTATTCGAAGAGCCGGTCTGTTTTATCGAACTGGAGGATGCGATCAGCACACCATTGGATAGTTGTTCGCAGGGAATGACGGACAGACGCGCGCCATCGGCAGATTTGGCCTGGGTGCCAAACAGATCGAAGGTTCCTTTGTCCTGCTTCAAACCATCAATTGTGGTGTTGACCACCGTCCCCAGTACTGCCGCAGCCGGGACACTGGCTTTGGCGCCCTCAATGACGCCTTTGACGATATCGCTGAGCACATTGTCCATGTCCACCTGCATGGCACTCTCGGAATAACGCGAATAACCATCATCCGCCACGAAACAGCCGAGTTCCTGTAGGCATTTAATGAACTCCCTATACCATTGATGGGTATTCTTCCCTCCGGGCACCAGATCGTTGGCCTCCAGGATCGCCATGGTCATGACGTTCTCCATGATCGCCATGTTATTGGCCGACATGTTATTGCCATAGCCCACGAGAGCATCGCCCAGCATGACCGCATCCATGTCCTTGGTAGGGTTGTCCTGTACCCATTGCGCGACGGACCTGCGCATACGCCGACCCGATGAAATCTGCACCTTGCGCCTGTCGATACGCGCTCCAACCAACTTGATACTTTGCGCAATGCTCACTTCACTTTCAAACTCGTTCATAACACGTCCTTGTTAATTGAATGACCGCGCCTGCGGACAGACAACAATCTAGAGCATTGACAGAAAAATGAATAACCCAAACCAAATACAACATATGTAAACCCGGCAGAACAAATAACCCATTCAAATATCCAGCAACCAACCACTCAGTCAGAGCACTTGATAAGTCCAGCCATTACTGAATCCATATAACGTCCAACAACCCACATGGACATATATCAAACATGGATGACTCACTAACCGGCCTGGTAACAGGTCCGAACGTGCTCTCCTATATAGGCGAGCTTACCCTTCACGATCACAATGACATTGCCGATTGCAACAATCTCGCGACCCGATCCGCCGACTTCGGCCATCATCGCTACACCCAACCCGAGGACTGGTTCCAGGAGTACGTCTTCACCTTGCGCTACTTCGGCTGGGAGCTGTATGACGGAGCCATCTTTAAAAGCACCCAACATGACGTCTCGGGCTCTTTGGCGAACTTCCTGGTAGAGAGCGCCGACACCATGAAGGACTCTCAACAGGCCAATGCGCTGATCGATACACTGGACACGTTGAAAACCAACGATCCGGCCATGCTCTCGTTCGATACGGAAACCCGACAAGGCGAGTCATTTCAAGTTGTCCCGGCGCGCTACGACGCAAAGGGCAATCTCCATATCGCTCTGTTTAAACTTGAACTCAGCGTCAATGTAAAAAGGAGCAGGTTCCTGTTCTGGGACTGGGAAAAACACTGCGCCAGCCTCATCCAGCGCAAGGCATACCTGAGGCTGGACAGAGACGCACTGGACAGAAGAAGAGCTTTGATGAAGAAAAAACTGCAAGAGCAGACCATGAGGCGATTTGACTTACGAAAGCATCGTCTCTAGCGCTAGTGGAAGGTTGCGACGGCTACTGGACAGGACAGGGCTGCCCCGCAGCCCTGTCCTGAAACACCCGAGGACAACAATCATTGGATCGAACGTGGCGAATGTCGAGACCGGTGCTCAGACAGGTTTGTGGCCATACCAGCGCGGCGTGTACACCCACTCGCCACCTTCGGCACGAGGGAATACGCAGGTCGTGGAAGAGCCGATCAGCACCATGGTGCGCATGTCCACCTGCTCGGCCGTGAGTTGCCCCAACGTGGTGACACGCAAGGTCTGGCCCGGACGACCGATATCACGCCCCAACACCACCGGCGTCTGCGGCGTGCGGTGCTGGCCGACGATCTCCAGCGCACGTCCCAATTGCCACGGCCGTGCACGGGAAATCGGGTTGTAGAAGGCCAACGCCAGATCGGCTTCGGACGCCAGGTCCAGGCGTTTTTCGATGATCGACCATGGCTTGAGATTGTCCGACAGCGACATCACGCAGAAGTCATGCCCCAACGGCGCACCGGCCTGGGCAGCGGTGGCGAGGGAGGCGGACACACCGGGCAGGATCTCCAGGTCAACCTGGTGCCAGGCGGGGTCGCTGGACTCGTGCAACGCTTCGAGCACCGCCGCCGCCATGGCGAATACACCAGGGTCGCCGGACGACACCACGATCACCGAACGGCCTTGGGCGGCCAACTCAAAGGCGTGTCGGGCACGCTGCATTTCTTCGCGGTTGTCGGTGCAGTGCAGCACTTGATCGTCGCGAAACGGGCCGGCCATGCGCACATAGGTTTCGTAACCGAGCACATCGGTGGCCCGCGCCAGTTCGGCTTTCACCGCCGGCACCATCAGTTCGGCCGCGCCCGGCCCCAGGCCGATCACCGCCAGGCGTCCACGCGGACGACCGATTTGAGCCACCTCCAAGGGCTGCGCGGCAACGGCGATGGCCAGGTTGTCCGTCGCCGAAAAGATGTTCGCCCCCGGCACAGAACTGCGCGCCAAGGTGGCGGCATTGCCAGTCATCGCCACAAAGCGCAGCGCCACCCCGAGTTCCAGCGCCGCTTCACGCAAGGCCGCACTGGCCATCAGCGTATCCGCCGCCACCAGGCACGCCAGGCTCTGAACCGCCACTTTCGCTTGCTGCAAAGCGGCACGAACGGCGCTCGGCAGATCAGCCACCTCGACGCTCACCACCACCGCGACACTGCGCGGATAAATCAGCAGTTCGTGGGCGCTCGCCTCACGCTCGGCATGGCCGACATGAATCGTGCGCCGCGCCTGCGGGTCTTGTGGCAACTGCGCCTGATCCAGCCACGGCGCCGCGCCTTCGATGCGCACCGGTTCACCGGCCAACAGGTCGGAGACGAAACGCTTGCCCTGCTCCAGGTCGCCGAGGCTGTAGCCGCTTGGCGGATTGAGCAGGCAAGTGCCGAAACGCAATTCGCCGCTGGTGGTGATCGCCGGCGCGACGTGCAGCGTTGCCGCGATGTCCCGGGCCATGACATTCACCCCGCCCAGGCCGCCCAACAGCGGCACCACGGCGCTGCCATCCTCGGCCACCGCCAGCACTGGCGGCTCGACGCCTTTTTCCAGCAGCAACGGCGCCAGGGTGCGGATGACGATGCCGGCCGCGCACAGGGCGATGATCGGCGTGTCCTGTTGGTAGAGTTCGCGCAACGTGGCGCCGAATTCCAGGTATTGACGATCAGCTTCGACCCGCCCGGCCAGGCCGTGGATCAGGGCGTCTGGGTAGCGCTGCTGGATCCGTCGGGCCGTCGCCAGGCTACCCGGGCCGAGGATGACGATGGCCGGCGTCTTGGCGGCCATCAACCCTGCCACCGTTCGCCCGGCACGATAATCAGCGAGAAGTACGGCGAAGACATCGGCTCGACTTCATCCAGCGGCACGATTTTCTGGTTGGCCATGGTCGCCCGCTCGACGTACAGCGCCCGTCCGTCCAGGCCCAGTTCCTGAAGCACCTGGCGAACCTTGGGAAAATTGCGCCCCAGCTTCATGATCACCGCCGCATCGGCGTCGGCCAGGCGACGCTTGAGATCGTCGTGGGGCAAGACGCCGGAGAGCACCGACAGGCTCTGGTTGCGATAGACCAGCGGCGCACCGAGCACCGAGGCCCCGCCGAGCATCGAGCACACGCCGGGAATGACTTGGGCTTCATAGCGCTCGGCCAGGCGATCATGCAGGTACATGTAGGAGCCGTAGAAAAACGGATCGCCCTCACAGATCACGGCCACGTCGCGACCGGCATCCAGGTGCACGGCCAACTGCTCGGCGGCGGTGTCGTAGAAGTCGGCGATCACCTGTTCATAGGACAGCGGCGCCGGCAACGCTTCGGTGGTGACCGGGTAGACCAGCGGCAGCAACGTCTGCGCGTCCTGCAAATGGGCCTCGATGATGCCGAAGGCGTTGCCCTTCTTGCCCTTGGCGACGAAGTACGCCACCACCGGCGATTCGCGCAGCAGGCGCAGGGCCTTGACCGTAATCAGTTCCGGGTCACCGGGGCCCACGCCGAGGCCGATCAGACGTCCAGGCTGCTGCATCATTCAATCTCCGTAGCGAGGGCGTTGACGGCGGCGGCAGCCATGGCGCTGCCGCCCAGGCGGCCTTGCATGATCACGAACGGCACGCCGCGGCTGTTGGCCGCCAACATCGCCTTGGACTCGGCGGCACCGACGAAGCCCACCGGGAAACCGAGGATCAGTGCCGGTTTCGGCGCGCCGGCATCGAGCATTTCCAGCAAGTAGAACAGCGCGGTCGGCGCGTTGCCGATGACCACGACACTGCCTTCCAGGTGCGGGCGCCACAACTCCAGCGCCGCTGCCGAACGGGTGTTGCCCAACTCCAGGGCCAACGCCGGCACGCTTTCGTCGCGCAAGGTGCAGATCACCGGATTGTTGGCCGGCAGGCGAGCCCGGGTCACGCCTTCGGAGACCATCCGCGCATCGCACAGGATCGGCGCACCGGCGGCCAGTGCCTGGCGCCCGGCCGTGCCCGCGCCCTCGGAAAACTGCAAGCCATCGATGGCCTCGACCATGCCGCAGGCGTGGATCACCCGCACCGCGAGTTTTTCCAGGTCGGCCGGAATGCGCGCCAGGTTGGCTTCGGCGCGGATGATCGCGAAGGAGTTGCGATAGATCTCCTGACCGTCGCGGATGTAATCAAGCATCAAGGGGGCTCCGGGGGCGAGCGTCGAGCCAATGGCCGAGCGCTTCAATAGTCAGATTGTGTGCCTGCAACGCGCCGAAACCCGGCAGCGTGGCATCGCGAAAATACAGGTCGTAACGACCGGGGGCGACCGCCAGCAAGGTGGCAGGCGCGATATGGGCCGCCGCGCAGGAACGCGGGCAGCCCGACAGATGAACCTTCAGGGCACTACCCTGGCGTTGCAGCAACTCGGCCAGTTGGTGGGCGTCGGCCTTGGTGTCGGCCAGGGCTTTACCGCAGCCACTGGAGCCGGTGCAGGCGATGAGTTGCGCCAGCGGCTGATCGACCGAACACAACAGGCCCAATCCCTCAAGCCGCGCCAGCACTTCGTCGGCGTCCTCGCGGCGCACGTTGGGCAGCAACAGGCTTTGCCAAGGGGTGAAACGAAGGCTTGCGTCGCCCTTCTCCCGCGCCAGTTGCGCCGCTCCCCGCAGCATGCCGGCGTCGAGCCGACCCAGGGGCGCAGCCGCGCCGACGTAGACGCGGTCGTCGTGCTGTGGATGAACGCCGATGTGCAGTCCGTCGATGGACGCCCCCCGCTGCCAATCCAGGCAAGCTTGCACCGGCATGCGGCGGGCCAATCGGCTCATGAATTCATCGGCGGATATTTCAGCCAGCAAGTGACGCATGCGGATCTGGTCCGGGCGGGCCAGGTCGAGGAACAGCTCCAGCACCGCCACCACCAAGGCATGCCCCTGGGCCAGGGGCACCCTGCCCGCCGGTTTATCCAATGGCGAACCGGCCAAGCCGAAGGCCAGCCAAGGCTCGCCATCACGGACCAGGGCCGACAACCACAGGTCGTGGTGATGTTTGAGCATCGCCAACGCTTCGCCACCGTCCAGTTGCACGGCGAACTTGGCCGACAACTCTGGGAAGCGTTCATGGGTTTGCAGGGTGAGGAGGATCTGCGCCGCCAACGGGCGCGTATCGAACAGCATCTGTCGGTCGATCCCGGCCGACGGGCTGAGCATCAGGTTGCGCACGTCATCGCCGGCCGGCTTGCGCGGGCCAAGCCCGGCGGCCAGCAACGGCTGGATCAGCGCGTCGTGCCCAGGACCGATCCCACGGATTTGCAGGTTGGCCCGGTTGGTCGCCTCGATCACGCCCCCGGCGAACCGCTCGGCCACTGACGCCACGACGTCGGCCTGATCCGCCTGGATGGCACCGCCATCGAGCTTGATCCGACAGATCCCACCGTCCAGCGCCTGGACGACACGCAGCAACCCCGGGCAACCGGAGGGGCGTACGACGTTGGAGGATGGACGTTCGTTCAAGGGAAAACCGGTAGATAGGCACGCCACATCGGCGAAGGAGCGCCATTATGCCTGCTTTGCCGGGGGTCATGAAAAGCTTGCCGGTCGGATTGCTGACGGCGGACACACAATTTCCGAACGCCCCCATTCCAAACTGTGGGAGCGAGCCGGCTCGCGAAAGCGGTCTGGCTGCGAAGATGATGTTGCGCAGGCGCCTGATCCTCCGGGGCGCGGTATGATGGCGGCCCGGTTCGCGGCGGCAAGACGCCTGTCGATCAACCCAATTATTCGAGGAACAGAGATGACCCCCTGGCTGACCGTAGTGGGCATCGGTGAAGACGGCTTCAAGGGCCTGGGCCGAACGGCTCGCCATGCCTTGCTGCGGGCGTCACGCATTGTCGGCAGCGACCGCCAACTGGCGCTGCTGCCGCTGTGCATCCGCGGCCAACGGGCGCTGTGGCCCAGCCCGTTCTCCCTGGAACCGCTGCTTGCCCGGCAGGGTGAACCGGTGTGCGTGCTGGCCAGCGGCGATCCGATGTTCTACGGCGTGGGCGCCAGCCTGGCGAAACAGGTGCCGAGTGATCAGATGCTGGTCATCCCTGCGCCCTCCTCCTGTTCTCTGGCCGCGGCACGCATGGGTTGGCCGCTACAGGACGTGGTCACGCTGTCGTTGGTGGCCCGGCCCCTGGCGGCGCTCAATGTTCACTTATCCACAGGTCTCAGGCTATTGCTGCTGAGCAACGATCGCCAGAGTCCTGCCGCCGTGGCGACGTTATTGCGCGAGCGGGGATTCGGCCCGAGCGCCATGACTGTGCTGGAACATTTGGGTGGCGCGGCAGAACGACGGATCGACGGTTTCGCCGCGCAGTGGTCCGATGACACCTTCGCCGACCTGAACCTGATCGCCATCGAATGCCGGGCCGAACCGTCGACACCGCGCCTGTCACGCCTGGCCGGTTTGCCGGACACCGCCTTCGAACATGACGGCCAATTAACCAAACGCGACGTGCGCGCCATCACTCTCGCCCGCCTCGCCCCCACACCCGGCGAACTGCTCTGGGATGTCGGCGCCGGCAGCGGCTCGATCGGCATCGAATGGATGCGCACCCACCCCAGTTGCCGAGCCCTGGCCATCGAAGCCGACGAAGGCCGACAAGCGCTGATCGAGCGCAACCGCGACACCCTCGGCGTGCCCGGCCTGCAACTAATTCGCGGCAAAGCCCCCCAGGCGCTGGAGAACCTGGAGCGGCCGGACGCGGTGTTCATCGGTGGCGGCGTCACCCGCGAAGGCGTGCTCGACGCCTGCTGGGCCCAACTCAAGCCCGGCGGTCGACTCGTCGCCAACGCCGTGACCCTGCAAAGCGAAACGACCCTGATGCACTGGCGCGAACGTCACGGCGGTGAATTGACCCGCATCCACATCGCCCAGGCCCAGCCCTTGGGCGAGTTCGACACCTGGCGCCAGGCCTTGCCGATCACCTTGCTGGACCTGACGAAACCTCTCGATGCGTGACGAAACCGCCGAACAACCCGCCCCCTTGCGCAGCGGCCTGACCACCGGCAGTTGCGCCACGGCCACCAGCCTGGCGGCGGCTCGATTACTGCTGCGCGGTACCGAAGCCGATGCCGTGGAAATCGTATTGCCCAAGGGCAAGCAAGTGCAGATGCGCCTGGAGTTCTGCCGGCTGACCGAACAAGGCGCCGAAGCCGGGACGATCAAGGATGCGGGCGATGACCCGGACGTGACCCACGGTGCCCTGTTGTTTTCCCAGGTGCGCTTGATTGCTGAGCCCGGGGTGCGTTTCGTCGCGGGTCACGGCGTCGGCACGGTGACGCGACCGGGGTTGGTACTGGACGTCGGCGAACCGGCGATCAACCCGGTGCCGCGCAAAATGATCAACGATCACCTGGGTCGCTTGGCCGAGGAAAGCGGTTACGCCGGCGGTTTCGAAGTCACGGTCAACGTCGAGGGTGGCGAAGCCCTGGCGCTGAAAACCATGAACCCGCGACTGGGGATTCTTGGCGGCCTGTCGATTCTCGGCACCAGTGGCATCGTCCGGCCGTTCTCCTGCGCTGCCTACATTGCCTCGATCCACCAGGGCATCGACGTGGCAAAAACCAACGGCTACCTGCACATCGCCGCCTGCACCGGCAACGCCAGCGAAGACACCATGCGTCGGGTCTACAACCTGCCGGAAATCGCCCTGATCGAAATGGGCGATTTCGTCGGCGCCGTGCTCAAGCATGTGCGCAAGGTCCCGGTGGAAAAGCTCAGCCTTTGCGGCGGCTTTGGCAAAATCAGCAAACTCGCCGCCGGCCACATGGACCTGCACAGCCGTCACTCGAGCATCGACCTGCCACAACTGGCCGAGTGGGCGGCTGCCATCGGTGCCGATGAGGTTTTGCAACAGGGCATCCGAGAAGCCAACACCAGCCAACAGGCCTTGGCCATGGCCAGCGCCGCCGGCATCGCCCTCGGCGACGCGGTGTGCGCACACGCGTTGGCCTTCGCTCGCAGCGTGGTGCCGGCCCAGGTCCAGGTCGAAGTCTTCGCCATCGACCGCCAAGGCGGGATCGTCGGCCATGCCGGGGCCTTGAAATGAAACGTATCCTTCTGCTGGGCGGCGTCACCGAGGCCCTGGCCATCGCCCGCATCCTCGGGCCCCAGCACATCTACAGCCTGGCCGGCATCGGTCGCATTCCCACCGACCTGACCTGCCAGGTGCGCGTCGGCGGCTACGGCGGCGCCGAAGGGTTGGCGCAATTCATCCGCGCCGAGGACATCGACTTGCTGCTGGACGCCACCCACCCCTACGCCGCCCAGATCAGCCACAACGCCGCCCACGCGGCCCGCGCCTGCGCCATCCCCTGCTGGGCCCTGCGCCGCCCGGCATGGCAGCCCCAGGCCAGCGATGACTGGCGCGAAGTGGCCGACTGGGCCGAACTGATCCAGGCCCTGAAACCCTTCCACCGCCCCCTGTTCACCCTCGGTCGCGAACCGCTGCAACATCTGCATGAAATTCCGCCCGAGCAATTCTGGACCTTGCGTGCCCTGGACGTTTACCCCGGTAATGAGCGCTGCGAAGTGATTGGGGCCCGTGGACCGTTTCACATTGACGGCGAACGCGAACTGTTCGAACGGCGGCGGATCGATGTGCTGGTGAGCAAAAACAGCGGCAGCACGGCCACCGAGCCGAAGCTGGAGGTGGCGCGGGAGCGGGGGGTGCCCGTGTTGGTGTTGAAGCGGCCGGTGTTGCCGGGGGTGGATCGGGAGTTTGGGACGGTGGATGAGGTGTTGCAGGGGTTGCGGCAGTTGGTCTGACAGAAACCTGCACCGTCCTACAAGCCTGTCCTGTCGGAACTACGCCAGCAGGCTACGTCACCTTGCGCCGCTACCTACAACTACGCCAGAATCCGCCGGCTTGTGCGCCTTGCAGGCCGTCGGTAACTTGATTCCCGTCACTGCCCATCAGTGATCGGGTTTAGTCGCCCGAGGTTTTCAGCAGGTTCACAAGCTCCGTCAGTCAGGTATCTCACCCCTGCACTCGATGGTGGTTGTGCGCAGGGCGCCTTCGGGCGCGCCGGTAATGCTGGACTCCCCGGTCGACTAACCTGCGCACAGCCGCCGCCCTTCGTTTAGTCGCGAAACGGTTGCGGCTCCATAACATGGAGTTTCCAGCAATGTTCAAGAACACACCGAATCCCCCAACCCCAGACGACCACACATCCCGTTGCCAGTCGGCCAACGCCAAAAAACTCGACGATGCGGCCACCCGCGCCTTGGACTATTACCTCAAGCCGTCAGCCGACAAAGAACCATCCGACAGGCTAGATACCCTTTTCGTCATCGCACCTAACATCGACGCCGAATGCCTGCTCGCCAACCTCAGCGAAACCCTGGCCTCAGCCAATGCCATGGTCAGCGACCTCGCATTCGATCTGGAGGGCTCGCGACGACATATCGCGCAAGGGGTCCAGCAGATGATTGAGCTGGGCCAGTTGTTGGCGAATCGGGCATTGGATGTGGTCGACCCGAGATAAGCGACAGGACGTTGGGTTTGATCAAAATCAATTGGTCAAACCCACCCCTGTGGCGAGGGAGTCCCCGCCACGTCTTCGACGCTGCGCTGTCGCGCAGCGAACAGGTCTTGTGGCGAGGGGATTGATCGTTCCCACGCTCTGCGTGGGAATGCATCCCGTGACGCTCTGCGTCACCTTCCAGAAGCGGAACGCGGAGCGTCCCTGGCGACATTCCCACGCAGGAGCGTGGGAACGATCGATATGTATTTTCAGCCTTAAAAATCACATGGTTGCAATTTGTTCCATGAGAGCTTGCTCCCACTGAACTCTGTAGGAGCTGGCGAAGCCTGCGATCTTTTGATCTTTCCACTTCGGACTCAAGCGCCTGTGGAAAGATCGCAGCCTCGCTTCGCTCGACAGCTCCTACGCGCCCCAACGGGAGCAAGCGCTCCTCGCCACAAAAACACTCACTTGCAGATCTGTTGCTACTGTTAACACCAGCCCTGCGACCCTATACCGCACGTGGCCTTTTTACTTCTCAACCCCGATCAGGCTAAATACCGCCACCTGATCGCCCATCGAGCGGATTCGCCCATGTCCCGACAACGGCTTGCATTTGCCTGGATCGCCTGCTTCGCAGTGCTGTTCAACATGCTTGCCATGCCGCTTTCCAACAGCGGTGGCGCAACCGCCAATTCGCCAGCCGAACAACTGCTGTGGGGCAGTTTCTGTTCCTCCAGCGGCACGAAGATGCTGGCGATTTCCCTGGGCAAACTCGAACAAGACACACCGCAGAAAGACAATCACTCGACCATGCAGCATTGCTGGTGCTGCTCAGGCTCAGCGCCGTTGGTGGCACTCACCGGGCATGTCCCGCAGTTGTATCTGGATGCACAGCTGGCCCATCGCAGTGCCGTCCATTCCAAACTCGACAGCCCCACGCCACGCCGGCAATGGCCCAGCCTTAATCCCCGCGCCTCGCCTCTGGCCTGATTCTTCCCGCATAAAACTGCGCCCTGAATCGTTCCGGAGAATTGCCATGTTGAACAGACTTATCCTGCTGGTTGCCCTATTGCTTCCCGTCGGCTTCGCCCAAGCTCACCAGTACAAGGTGGGCGAGCTTGAGATCGCCCACCCGTGGTCCCAGGAGTTGCCGCCCAACGCGCCAACCGTGGCCGCGTACTTCGTGATTCACAACGGCGGCACCACCGCCGACAAGCTGCTCAGCGTCGACTCGCCGATTGCCGGCAAGGCCGAGCTCCATGAGCATGTGATGCAAAACGACCTGATGAAAATGCAACCGGTGCCCGTCGTGGACATCGCCCCTGGCGCCACCGTCACCTTCGCGCCGATGGCGTATCACGTGATGCTGCTGGACCTGAAGGACCGCAGCCTCCTCAGCGATGGCAAACGCTTTGCCATGACCCTGCATTTTGAAAAAGCAGGGGATGTCACGGTCGACGTCGCGGTGCAGAAAAAAGCCCCCGACGGCACCAAGACACACATGCACGACCAGTAGTCGTAGCCGCCCGTGCAACCACTTCGCGCCAGGCCGTCCATGCCCCGCCGTCAGCCCATGAGCCTGACACGCGGCAGTTGGATCAGCCTGTTCGCCATGCTGATGATCTTTATCGGTCCGCTGATTTCCCAGTCGATGCCGATGGGTCAGCGCATGTCCATGCCTGTGTCCATGGACATGAACATGAACATGGAGATGAGCATGGACATGTCGGCGCACGAAGCGCCGGCAGCCGAACACTGCCCGCCCCAGAGCGAGCACCATGCGTTGTGGGAAAAATGCGGCTATTGCAGCCTGCTGTTCAATTGTCCCGCGCTGCCTGGCGGCCACACGTTCGCCGTTTTCGACACACCCCACACCAACACCTACACCAGTCCTTCCCCACGCCTGGGCCATGCCCAGCCGGCGTTCTTCCCGGGTGCCCGCACCCGCGCACCGCCCTTCGACGCGTAAACCCGACACTTACCCAACCCGGTCGCATAAGACAGCCCCAGGCTGCCCGACCGTGTCGTCTACGTCTGTTCGATGGAATTATCATGTCCAGGTTTTCTGCTGGTACCGCGTTGGGCTCTGCCCAAGTTCGCTGCCCCCTGAACGAGCCACGGGTTCGTTTGCGCCAAACCATCGCCGCACTCTGCGGCCTGCTGCTCACCCCACTCTCGCTGGCCGACGAGCACGAGCAGCATGACCATCAGGTCGAAGAACTGAGCCCGACGGTCATCACCGCCATCGCCCCCAGTTCGCCCCTGACCGTCGTCACTAACCCCAAGGACCCGCGTCAGCCAGTACCGGCCAGTGACGGCGGCGACTACCTCAAGACCATCCCCGGCTTCGCCCTGGTGCGCAACGGCGGCACCAATGGCGACCCGGTTCTGCGCGGCATGTTCGGCTCGCGGCTGAACATCCTCACCAACGGCAGCATGCTGTTGGGTGCTTGCCCAGGCCGGATGGACGCGCCGACGTCCTACATATCGCCGGAGACCTACGACAAGCTCACGGTTATCAAAGGCCCGCAAACCGTGCTCTGGGGCCCCGGCGCATCGGCCGGGACGGTGCTGTTCGAGCGCGAGCCGGAACAGTTCGGCGAACTCGGCACCCGGGTCAACGCCAGTGTGCTGGCCGGCTCCAACGGTCGTTTCGACAAAGTGGTGGATGCCGCCGCCGGTGGGCCGCTGGGTTATGTACGGGTGATCGGCAACACGGCGCATTCGGACGATTACCGCGACGGTAACAACGACACCGTGCCGTCGCGCTATGACAAGTGGAATGGCGACGTCACCCTCGGCTGGACGCCGGATGCCGATACCCTACTGGAATTGACGGCCGGCAAGGGCGACGGTGAAGCACGCTACGCCGGGCGCAGCATGGACGGCTCGCAGTTCAAGCGCGAAAGCCTCGGGCTGCGGTTCGAGCGTTCGAACATCGGCGAGGTGCTGGACAAGATCGAGGCCCAGGTCTACTACAACTACGCCGACCACGTGATGGACAACTACACGCTGCGCACCCCCTCCGGCACCGGCATGATGGCCGGGCCCATGGCCTCCAACGTCGACCGCCGTACCCTCGGCGCCCGCATCAAGGCCACCTGGCGCTGGGCCGATGTGCAGCTGATCAGTGGCCTGGACGCGCAGACCAACGAGCATCGCCAACGCAGCAGCATGGGCGTGGACACCTATAAGGACCTGCCGTACACCAAGGACGCCGACTTCCACAATTACGGAGTGTTCGGCGAACTGACCTGGTACGCCGCCGACCGCGACAGAGTGATCACCGGCGCCCGGCTCGACCGTGCCTCGGCCAAGGATTACCGCCAGAGCATCGGCTCCGGCATGTCGGCCCGGCCCAACCCCACCGCCGATGACACCCGCGCCGACACCCTGCCCAGCGGTTTCGTCCGCTACGAACACGACCTGGACGACAGCCCCACCACCCTCTATGCCGGTGTGGGTCACGCGCAACGCTTCCCGGACTACTGGGAGCTGTTCTCGGCGAACGTCGGCCCCAGCGGTTCACTGAATGCCTTCGACGCGATCAAGCCGGAGAAAACCACCCAGCTCGACTTCGGCCTGCAGTACAAGACCGAAACCCTCGAAGCCTGGGCGTCGGGTTATGTCGGGCAGGTGCGCGACTACATCCTGTTCGATTACACCCCCGGGATGATGGGCACCACCTCCCGGGCCGAGAACATCGATGCGCGGATCATGGGCGCTGAACTGGGCGCAGCCTATCAACTGACCGAGCGCTGGAAAGCCGACGCCACCCTGGCCTACGCCTGGGGCAAGAACAGCAGCGACGGCAGCGCCCTGGCGCAAATGCCGCCGCTGGATGCACGCCTGGGCCTGACCTACAGCGAAGACCGCTGGAGCGCCGGCGCACTGTGGCGGGTGGTGGCGGCGCAGCACCGGGTCGACGAGAACAAGGGCAACGTGGTCGGCAAGGACTACGGCAAGAGCTCGGGCTTCGGCGTGTTCTCGCTCAACGGCGCCTACCGCATCAACAAGCACTGGAAGGTCAGCAGCGGCGTCGACAACCTGTTCGGCAAAACCTACGCCGAGCACTTGAACCTGGCCGGCAACGCCGGGTTCGGCTACCCGGCGAGCGACCCGCAGGCCATCAACGAACCGGGGCGCACGCTCTGGACCAAGGTGGACATGAGTTTCTAAAAGCATCGCGGGCAAGCCTTGCTCCCACAGGTATCTCATTGCTGAGGGGGTAAGCACTGCTCCCATAAGCATCTCATTGCTGTGGGGGCACAACTTGTCCCACAGCATGACAAATACTGTGGGAGCAAGGCTTGCCCGCGATCGGTTGCGCAGCAACCGCCAAAAACATAACAACCAATTAGCCCTGCGGAGCGCTTTGCAATGAGCCAACCGAAACCCAATTTCTACAACCTGGCCTGGCGCTGGCATTTTTATGCCGGGCTGTTCGTGGCGCCGTTCATGGTGATGCTGGCCCTGACCGGCATCATTTACCTGTTCAAGCCGCAACTCGATCCGCTGATGTACGGCAGCCTGTTGAACGTGCCGGCCGGGCATCACACCCTGGCGGCGGACGACCTGCTCAAGCAGGTCCGCCAGGCCTACCCCCAAGGCCAGGTCAAACAATACCTGCCGCCGGTCAACGCCGAGCGCAGCGCGCAATTCGTAGTGATCGACCAGGGTCGTGAACTGAATGTATTCATCGACCCGTACCACGGCGATGTCCTCGGCGAGCAGGATGCGAAGAACAACCTGCAAGCCATGGCCCGGGCCATCCACGGCGAATTGCTGATCGGCACCGTCGGTGACCGCTTGGTGGAAATGGCCGCCGGCTGGGGCGTGGTGCTGGTGGTCTCCGGGCTGTACCTGTGGTGGCCGCGCGGGCAATCATCGGCCGGAGTGCTGTGGCCGCGCTGGAGTGCACGCGGTCGGCTGTTCTGGCGTGACCTGCACGTAGTCGTTGGCTTCTGGGGCGCGGCATTGCTGCTGGTGATGCTGCTCAGCGGCATGACCTGGACCGGTTTCTGGGGCAAGCAATACGCCAATCTCTGGAACCGCTTCCCCGCGGCGATGTGGAATGACGTGCCCAAATCCGATGTCGAGGCCGGCAGCCTCAACAACGCCCACCGCCAGACCGTGCCATGGGCTGTGGAAAACACGCCGATGCCGATGTCCGGCGACCATGCCGAGCACATGGGCCACGGCGGCATGCACGAAGGCCCCGCCGCCCCGACTGTCAGCCTGCAAGCGGTGCAGGACATCGCCACTGAACGCCAGGTCACGCCCGGCTACAGCATCACCCTGCCCACCACTTCCAGCGGTGTGTTCACCATCGCCGTGTTCGCCGACGACCCGCGCAACGACGCCACCCTGCACGTCGACCAATACACCGGCAAGGTCCTGGCCGATGTGCGCTGGGAACACTACGGCGTAGTGGCCCGCGCCACCGAAACGGGCGTGATGCTGCACGAAGGCAAGATGTTCGGCCCGCTGAACCAGATCATCGTGCTGCTGATTTGCCTGATGATCCTGCTCAGCGCCGTGAGCGGCCTGGTGATCTGGTGGAAGCGCCGGCCTGAAGGCAAGTTCGGCGTGCCGCCACTGCGTCACGACCTGCCGACCTGGAAGACCGGCGTATTCATCATGCTGGCCCTGGCGGTGGTGTTTCCGCTGGTGGGGGCTTCGCTGGTGGTGGTGTGGTTGCTTGATCGCCTCATCCTCCGACTCAAGCGCCAGCCTGAGATTGCCTCATCTTCAAGCTGAAGACAGTGCGTTAACGGAAGGCGGCGCGAAACCTCTACAATCGCGCCCGCTTTCCAAACCACGAACACAGTTCAAGCTGTGGGAGCGGGCTTTGTGGGAGCAAAGCTTGCTCGCGATCCAGGCGCTGCGGTCCTCAAGAGACCGCGGCGTTTTCATCGCGGGCAAGCCTTGCTCCCACAAAGCCCGCTCTCACAAAGAAACTTGTGTTTCAAACCAAATGCCGAGTAGCTGCATGACCTCCCTGACCCTCTCCCACCTCGCCTGGACGCCCCTGGGCCATGGCCACTGCCATCACCAGTTCCAGCTGCGTGACGTGACGTTGCAGGTGGCGGCCGGTGAGTTTGTCGGGTTGATCGGGCCCAACGGCAGCGGCAAAACCAGCCTGTTGCGCTGCGCCTATCGCTTCAGCCGCCCGGAACATGGCGAGGTGAGACTCGAGCATCACAACGTCTGGAAACAGTCCTCGCGCTGGTGCGCCCAACGCATCGCCGTGGTGCTGCAAGAGTTTCCCGACGCCTTCGGCCTGACGGTCGAGGAAGTGGTCGCCATGGGCCGCACGCCCCACAAAGGCCTGTTCGACGGCGACAATCACGACGACCGTCGGCTGGTGCGCCAGGCCCTGGAATCGGCCGGGCTCGCAGGCTTTGGCGACCATGCATTCGCCACCCTCTCGGGCGGTGAAAAGCAACGGGTGATCCTCGCCCGGGCCCTGGCCCAGCAACCGCAGTTGCTGATCCTCGACGAACCGACCAATCACCTCGACCCCCACTATCAATTGCAATTGCTGCAACTGATCAAGGGCCTGGGCATCGGCACCCTCGCCAGCCTCCACGACCTGAACCTGGCCGCCGCCTTCTGCGACCGCCTGTACGTGATCGAACACGGGCGCATCGTCGCCAGCGGCACGCCCAAGGATGTCCTCACCGTCGAGTTGTTGCGCGAGGTGTTCGGCATCGACGCGCTGGTGGATGAACATCCCCTGTCTGGCTACCCACGAATCACCTGGATAACCCAACCATGACCTTGCGTTCCCTGCTGTTGCTGCCCCTGCTGCTGGGCAGTGCCCACGCTCTGGCCGAAGCCACCCACTACCCGTTGACGATCCAAAGCTGCAACCGCCAGGTGGTGTTCAATGAAGCCCCACGCCATGCCGTCAGCCATGACATCAACATGACCCAGATGATGCTCGCCCTGGGCCTCAAGCCGCGCATGGTCGGCTACAGCGGCATCAGCGGCTGGAAATCGGTGACGCCCGAGATGGCCAGGATCCTCGATGGCCTGCCGGAACTGGCCGCCAAATACCCCTCGGTGGAAACCCTGCTCAATGCCAACGTGGATTTTTTCTTCGCCGGCTGGGACTACGGCATGCGCGTGGGCGGCGACCTGACCCCACAGACCCTGCAACCGCTGGGCATCAACGTGTACGAACTGACCGAATCCTGCGCCTTCGTGATGAAGCGTCCGGCGGCCTCCTTGGAGGACACCTACAACGACCTGCGCAACCTCGGGAAGATCTTCGACGTGCAAGATCGCGCCAACGCGCTGATCACCACGATGCAGGCCCAGGTGGCCGAAGTGCGCAAGCACCTGCCCGCCCAGCAACCGCGCGTGTTCCTGTACGACAGCGGCGAAGACCGCGCCATGACCTCCGGGCGCCTGGGCATGCCCCAGGCCCTGATCGACGCGGCCGGTGGGCGCAATATCCTCGATGATGTGGAAACCAGTTGGACCCGGGTGAACTGGGAGAACGTGGTCGAGCGCAACCCGCAGGTCATCGTGATCGTCGACTACGGCGAAGTCAGCGCCGAGCAGAAGCAACAATTCTTGTTGAACAACCCGGCCCTGCAATCGGTGGAGGCGATCCAGCAACGGCGCTTCATTGTAATTCCCTACGTGCAGGCCACCCCGGGCATCGATAACGTGCTGGCGGTGCAAACCCTGGCGCGGGGTTTTCACGGCCAATGAACGGTCGTCGCTACGGCGCCCTGCTGATGTTCCTCGGCGCACTGCTGCTGGTGTCATGCGTGGTGTCCCTGGGTTTCGGGCCGGCGCGGGTGCCGCTGGCCGTGGTCTGGGACATTCTGCTGAACAAGGCCTTCGGGGTGGGTGACGTGCATTGGACGCCCGGCCAGGAGCATATCGTGTGGCTGATTCGCGTCCCGCGGCTGCTGCTCGGTGCTTTGGTCGGCGCCGGGCTGGCGTTGATCGGGGCGGTGCTGCAAGCGGTCACGCGCAACCCACTGGCTGACCCCCACTTGCTGGGCGTCACGTCGGGCGCGACCTTGGGTGCGGTCATCGTGGTGCTGCATGTCGGCGAGATTGTCGGCCTGCTGACCCTGCCGCTGGCGGCGTTCATCGGAGCGCTGCTGAGCATGTTGCTGGTGCTGACCATCGCTGCCCGCCAGGGTCGCCTGGAAAGTGATCGCCTGTTGCTGTGCGGCGTGGCGGTGTCCTTCGTGATGATGGCGGCGGCCAACCTGCTGTTGTTCCTCGGTGACCATCGCGCCAGTTCGGCAGTGATGTTCTGGATGCTCGGCGGCCTGGGCCTGGCCCGCTGGGAACTGCTGGCGGTGCCGGCCGCCAGTGTGATGCTGGGGCTGGTGTTACTGCTGGGCATGGCCCGGCCACTGAACGCGCTGATGGCCGGCGAACAGACCGCCGTGACCTTGGGCCTGAATGCGGCGAAGGTGCGGTTGTGGATCTTCTTGATCGCCTCGCTGATGACCGGCGTACTGGTGTCCATCAGCGGCTCGATTGGTTTTGTCGGGCTGATGGTGCCGCACATTGCCCGGCGCCTGGTGGGCGCCGAGCATCGGCGGTTACTGCCGGCTTGTGTGCTGCTTGGCAGCCTGTTCCTGGTGTGGGTGGACGTGGCGGCGCGGACGTTGATTGCGCCGGAAGACCTGCCGATTGGGGTCGCGACAGCCGCTATCGGCGGACTGTTTTTTATCGGCCTGATGCGCCGTCGCTGATACTTATCAACACCCCTCCCTGTGGCGAGGGGATTTATCCCCGCTGGACTCTGTAGGATCTGCCGAAGGCTGCGATCTTTTGATCTTGAGCTTTCGTTCGCGACTCAATTGCCTGGGACAAGATCGCAGCCTCGCTTCGCTCGACAGCTCCTACGGCCAGCGGGGATAAAATCCCCTCGCCACAATTGAACTGTAACCGACTTGCAACTCTCTCGCCCCAATGTGGCGCACCCCTTCGCACCAGCCCCCATGACGCGTTCGCTCATGGTGCACTGCTCTGCTCCCCCTGTGCGCTACTCCCGTGTTTCCTGGCCTTCCCCCAACCGGGCACACCCCTTGCAAAAGCGCTTTCAGCGTTTGCATCTGCCCTCGAAAAAACTCAAAAGACCACGGAGATCGCACAATGAAGCGTCGTAGCTTGATCAAGGCTTTTACACTCTCGGCAAGCATTGCCGCGATGGGCATGGCCTGGACCGTCCAAGCCGCCGAGACCATCAAGGTCGGCATCCTGCATTCGCTGTCCGGCACCATGGCGATCTCCGAGACGTCCCTCAAGGACATGGCGTTGATGACCATTGATGAGATCAACGCCAAGGGTGGTGTGAACGGCAAGCAGCTTGAAGCGGTGGTCGTGGACCCGGCGTCGAACTGGCCGCTGTTCGCCGAAAAGGGCCGCCAGTTGCTGACCCAGGACAAGGTCGCCGTGGTCTTCGGCTGCTGGACGTCGGTGTCGCGTAAATCCGTGTTGCCGGTGTTCGAAGAACTCAACGGGCTGCTGTTCTACCCGGTGCAATACGAAGGTGAAGAGATGTCGCCAAACGTGTTCTACACCGGTGCGGCGCCGAACCAACAGGCGATTCCGGCGGTGGAATACCTGATGAGCGAAGAAGGCGGCAGTGCCAAGCGCTACTTCCTGTTGGGCACCGACTACGTCTACCCGCGCACCACCAACAAGATCCTGCGCTCGTTCCTGCACTCCAAAGGTGTGGCGGACAAGGACATCGAAGAGGTCTACACCCCGTTCGGCCACAGCGATTACCAGACCATCGTGGCCAACATCAAAAAATTCTCGGCCGGCGGCAAGACCGCGGTCATTTCCACGGTCAACGGCGACTCCAACGTGCCGTTCTATAAAGAACTGGCGAACCAGGGCCTCAAAGCCACCGACGTACCGGTCGTGGCGTTCTCGGTGGGCGAAGAGGAACTGCGCGGCATCGACACCAAGCCACTGGTAGGCAACCTGGCGGCGTGGAACTACTTCGAATCCGTGGATAACCCGGCGAACAAGAAATTCGTCGATTCCTGGAAAGCCTACGCCAAGGCCAAGAACCTGCCAGGCGCCGACAAAGCAGTGACCAACGACCCGATGGAAGCCACTTACGTCGGCATCCATATGTGGGCGCAAGCAGTGGAAAAAGCCAAGTCCACCGACGTCGACAAAGTCCGCGAAGCCCTGGCCGGCCAGACCTTCGACGCACCGTCGGGCTACACCCTGACCATGGACAAGACCAACCACCACCTGCACAAGCCGGTGATGATCGGCGAGATCCAGGCCGACGGTCAGTTCAACGTGGTCTGGCAGACCGAAGGCCCGATCCGCGCCCAACCGTGGAGCCCGTTCATCGAAGGCAACGACAAGAAGCCTGACTATGCGGTGAAGAGCAACTGAGCCTGGGAACAAGCCCCTAACTCTGTGGGAGCAAAGCTTGCTCGCGATCGCGGTCATCCAGACACACCGTCATCGCGAGCAAGCTTTGCTCCCACAGGGTCCGTCGTCGCCTTACAGGACGTAGCTATGTCCCTTTATCGTTTGTTCCTCCTAGCATGTTTGCTGCTACCAATGGCCGCCCACGCCGGCGACGCCGAAGACTTCGTCGCCGCCAACCCGACCCAGCAGGCCAAACTCCTGCAATCCTGGGCCGCGCAACCGGAACCTGAGCGTGTCGAACTGATCAACGCCTTGCAACAAGGCCAGTTGACCGTCGACGGCCAGCCCAAGACCCTGCGTCTGAACAATCGCTTGCGAGGGCTGATCGAAACCGCCCTGGCCAGTCATCAACTGCTCGCCGCCGACGCCAATGTGCGCCTGGCCGCCGCCCAGCAACTGCAAAAAAGCGCCCGCCCGGCCCAACTGGCCTTTCTCGACCGGCAACTGGCCGGCGAGCAAGACGAAGACGTGCATGCCGCCCTGAGCCTGGCCCTGGCGAACCTGCAACTGGTGGACACCAACCCGAACGTGCGCCTGGCCGCCGTCCGCCTGCTGGGGGAAACCGGCGATCCACTGGCCCGCACCCGCCTGGAAGGTTTGCTCGAACCCGGCGTCGAAACCGATGCCGCTGTGCGCACCGCGGCCGAAACCAGCCTCAGCCAGGTCAAACGCAAACTCCTGGTGGGCGAGTTGCTGGGCCAAGCCTTCAGCGGCATGTCCCTGGGTTCGATCCTGCTGCTCGCCGCCCTCGGCCTGGCCATCACCTTCGGCCTGCTGGGGGTGATCAACATGGCCCATGGCGAGATGCTCATGTTGGGCGCCTATTCCACCTACGTGGTGCAGTTGCTGTTCCAGCGCTTCGCCCCGAACGCCATCGAGTTCTATCCGCTGATCGCCCTGCCGGTGGCGTTTTTCATCACCGCCGTCATCGGCATGGCCCTGGAGCGCACGGTCATTCGCCACCTCTATGGGCGCCCGTTGGAAACCCTGCTCGCCACCTGGGGCATCAGCCTGATGTTGATCCAACTGGTGCGCCTGCTGTTCGGTGCGCAGAACGTCGAAGTCGCCAACCCGGCCTGGTTGTCGGGCGGGATCCAGGTGTTGCCGAACCTGGTGCTGCCGTACAACCGCATCGTGATCATTGCCTTCGCGCTGTTCGTGGTGGTGTTGACTTGGCTGCTTTTGAACAAGACGCGCCTGGGCCTGAACGTGCGCGCCGTGACCCAGAACCGCAACATGGCCGCCTGCTGCGGCGTGCCCACCGGCCGGGTGGACATGCTTGCCTTCGGCCTCGGCTCGGGCATCGCCGGGCTCGGTGGCGTGGCCCTGAGCCAGATCGGCAACGTCGGTCCGGACCTGGGCCAGAGCTACATCATCGACTCGTTCCTGGTGGTGGTGCTCGGCGGCGTCGGCCAGTTGGCCGGTAGCGTGTTCGCCGCGTTCGGCCTGGGCATCGCCAACAAGATCCTCGAACCGCAGATCGGCGCCGTGCTCGGCAAGATCCTGATCCTCGCGCTGATCATCCTGTTCATCCAGAAGCGTCCGCAAGGCCTCTTCGCGCTCAAAGGACGGGTAATCGACTGATGAACCAGCCCCTGATGCTCACGGCCACGCAAAAGGCCGGTCCCAAAGTCACCCTCGTCGTCGGCGCGGTGATCCTGGCAGTGCTGCTGAGCCTGCCGTTGCTGTCGCTGCTGGCAGCGGACCATCCGCTGCACGTCTCGGCGTATACCCTGACCCTGGTGGGCAAGATTCTCTGCTACGCCATCGTCGCCCTGGCGCTGGACCTGGTCTGGGGCTATGCCGGTTTGCTCTCCCTGGGGCACGGCCTGTTCTTCGCCCTGGGCGGCTACGCCATGGGGATGTACTTGATGCGCCAGGCCGCCGGCGATGGCTTGCCGGCGTTCATGACTTTCTTGTCGTGGAACGAGCTGCCCTGGTACTGGGCCGGCACCGACAGTTTCCTCTGGGCCATGTGCCTGGTGATACTGGCGCCCGGTTTGCTGGCGCTGGTGTTCGGCTTTTTCGCGTTCCGCTCGCGGATCAAGGGTGTGTACTTCTCGATCATGACCCAGGCCCTGACCTTCGCCGGGATGCTCCTGTTTTTCCGCAACGAAACCGGGTTTGGCGGCAACAACGGCTTCACCAATTTCCGTTCGATCCTGGGCTTTGGCATCACTGAGCCGGGCACCCGGGCGGTGCTGTTTTTGGCCACGGTGGTGTTGCTGGTGGCGAGCCTGTTCATCGGCTGGCGCCTGGCCCGCAGCAAGTTCGGCCGAGTACTGACCGCCCTGCGTGACGCGGAAAACCGCCTGATGTTCTGCGGCTACGATCCCCGTGGTTTCAAGCTGTTCGTCTGGGTATTGAGCGCGGTGTTGTGCGGCCTGGCCGGGGCGTTGTACGTGCCGCAGGTGGGCATCATCAACCCCAGCGAAATGTCGCCGACCAACTCCATCGAGGCCGCCGTGTGGGTCGCCCTTGGCGGGCGTGGCACGCTGATCGGGCCGTTGCTGGGTGCCGGCGTGGTCAATGGCATGAAGAGCTGGTTCACCGTGGCGTTTCCCGAATATTGGCTGTTCTTCCTTGGCGCACTGTTCATCGTCGTGACCTTGTATCTGCCCAAGGGTGTGATCGGGCTGCTGAAGAAAAGGGGCGAATGATGCGAATCACACCAACGGCGGATTTCATGCTCGAACCCATCCTCGAACCCCCTGTCGATGCCAATCGGGACCAAGGCAGCAGCCGCGACGCCATCGGCCTCGGCCTCGGCCAGGCAGCCGGCGTGGGCCTGAACACCCGTCACGGCACCATCCTGACCCTGGAAGACATCAGCGTCAGTTTCGACGGTTTCAAGGCCTTGAACGCTTTGAACCTGTACATCGGCGTCGGCGAACTGCGCTGCATCATCGGCCCCAACGGCGCCGGCAAGACCACGCTGATGGACGTGATCACCGGCAAGACCCGCCCCAGCCATGGCAAGGCCTGGTTCGGCGAAACCCTGGATCTGACCAGCATGAGCGAAGTGGCGATCGCCCAGGCCGGCATCGGCCGCAAGTTCCAGAAGCCCACGGTGTTCGAAGCGCTGAGCGTGTTCGAGAACCTGGAGCTGGCGCTCAAGACCGACAAATCGGTGTGGGCCAGCCTGCGGGCCAGACTCACTGGCGAGCAACACGAGCGGATCAACGAAGTGCTCGAGACCATCCGCCTCACCTCCTCGGTCAACCGCGCCGCCGGGCTGCTGTCCCACGGGCAAAAGCAGTTCCTGGAGATTGGCATGCTGCTGGTACAAGACCCGCAACTGCTGCTGCTCGACGAGCCGGTGGCAGGCATGACCGACGCCGAAACCGAGTTCACCGCCGAGCTGTTCAAGTCCTTGGCGGGCAAGCATTCACTGATGGTGGTGGAACACGACATGGGCTTCGTCGGCGCGATTGCCGACCACGTCACCGTGTTGCACCAGGGCAGCGTGCTGGCCGAAGGGTCGCTGGAGCAGGTACAGGAAAATGAGCGGGTGATCGAGGTGTATCTCGGGCGGTAGACCTGCAAACACACTCCCCCTGTGGGAGCGCGCCTGTGGGAGCAAAGCTTGCTCGCGATGAACGAAAACGCGGTCCTTCTGATAGACCGAGGTGCTGTTATCGCGAGCAAGCTTTGCTCCCACAGAAAGCCATTACTTCCACAGGGGACTTGAGGGGGGATTCAAGACATGCTGCAAGTCGACAAACTGCACCAGTACTACGGCGGTAGCCACATCCTGCGCGGCCTGTCGTTCGACGCCAAGGTCGGCGAGGTGACCTGCCTGCTGGGGCGCAACGGCGTGGGCAAGACCACCCTGCTCAAATGCCTGATGGGTCTGTTGCCAGCCAAGGAAGGCGTGGTGAATTGGGAAGGCAAAGCCATCACCACCTTCAAGCCACACCAACGGGTGCATGCCGGCATTGCCTACGTGCCCCAGGGCCGGGAGATTTTCGGGCGGCTGACGGTGGAAGAAAACCTGCTGATGGGCCTGTCGCGCTTTCCCGGCTCCGAAGCCAAGGAGGTGCCGGCGTTTATCTACGAATTGTTCCCGGTGCTGCTGCAAATGAAACAGCGCCGTGGCGGCGACCTGTCCGGCGGCCAGCAACAGCAACTCGCCATTGGCCGGGCCCTGGCCAGCCGTCCGCGCCTGCTGATTCTCGACGAGCCCACCGAAGGCATCCAACCGTCGGTGATCAAGGAGATCGGCGTGGTCATCAAGAAACTGGCGGCCCGGGGCGACATGGCAATTTTGCTGGTGGAGCAGTTCTACGACTTCGCCGCCGAGCTGGCCGATCAGTACCTGGTGATGTCCCGGGGCGAGATCGTGCAGCAGGGGCGCGGAGAAAACATGGAAGCCGAGGGTGTGCGCGGGCTGGTTACGATCTAGTCTGTAGCGTCCTGACGATAATCAGAAAATCATGAATCTACCTGTTTCGCCATCCGCCCTGTTCACCCCCAGCTGGCACGCCGAGCTGGACTTGGGTTACGCCCGCTTCGGCGAGTGCACACGCCCGGTACAGCGCCGTCATAAAGGCCCGCTGCGGGTGCAGAAGCACCTGTATGCCGAAGGCCCCGAGGTGTGCCAGCACATCATCGTCCACCCGCCCGGCGGGATTGCCGGCGGTGACCGACTGGACATCTCGGCCGACGTCGGCCCGGGTGCCTGGGCGCAGTTGACCAGCCCCGGCGCGGCCAAGTGGTATCGCGCCGCAGGCCCTGCGTACCAGCAGTTGACCCTGAGCGTGGCCCCCGGCGCGACCCTGGAATGGCTGCCCCAGGAAACCATCGTCTTCAGCGCGGCCCAGGCCGAACTCAGCACCTGCATCGACCTGCAGGGCGACGGGCGCCTGTTCTACTGGGACATGGTTGCCCTCGGCCGACCGGCCAGCGGCGAGCGGTTCGACCTGGGGCACTTCCAGTCACGCCTGGACATTCGGCGCGACGGCCAGTTGCTGTGGCACGAGCGCCAGCGCATTGTGGGCGGTGATGGGTTGCTCGATTCACCCATCGGGCTGGGCGGCGATCCGGTGTTTGCCACGTTGTTGGTGACCGGCGAGATCGACAGCGAGCTGCTGGCGCGATGCCGATCCCTGGGCCATGACGTACGTGGCGACCTGACCCAATTACCCGGCCTGGTCGTGGCCCGCTGCCTGGCGAGCGAGGCGCTGCTGGCGCGGGGGTGGTTGATTGAATTGTGGCGTTTGCTCAGGCCTGCGTTGCTTGGACGAGAGGCCCTGCCACCGAGAATCTGGAGTACCTGAATTTGCTTTTCTGTGGGAGCGATACCATGCAAGTCGAAGCAATGAATTTCTGTGGGAGCAACGCTTGCTCGCGATGAACGATAACGCGGTCCTTCTGATCGACCGAGGCGCGGCTATCGCGAGCAAGCGTTGCTCCCACAGGTTTGCTTTCACAGGCTTTGCTTTCACAGGCTTTGCTTTCACAGGCTTTGCTTCCCCTGGCCCGCCCCCACAGGGAAATGGGTTTATTTACAGCGAATTTTTTTATCTGCCCTTATGGATTGCACATGGACCTGACCCCACGCGAAAAAGACAAGCTGCTGATCTTCACCGCCGGCCTCGTCGCCGAACGACGGTTGGCCCGTGGCTTGAAGCTCAACTACCCGGAAGCCATGGCCTATATTTCCGCGGCCTTGCTCGAAGGCGCCCGTGACGGCCAGACCGTGGCCGAGCTGATGCATTACGGCACCACGCTGCTCAGTCGCGAGCAGGTGATGGAAGGCATCCCGGAAATGATCCCGGAAATCCAGGTCGAAGCGACGTTTCCCGACGGCACCAAACTGGTCACCGTCCACCAACCCATCGCCTGAGGCCGCGGCATGATTTATCACATTCGTGACGCCCGGCCTGCCGACCTGCCGGCAATCCGCGACATCTACAACGACGCGGTGCTCAACACCACGGCGATCTGGAACGAACAGACCGTCGACCTGGGCAATCGCCAGGCGTGGTTCAGCGCCCGGCAATCCCAGGGCTATCCGGTGCTGGTGATCGTCGATGCCGATGAAAACGTGCTTGGCTATGCCTCGTTCGGCGACTGGCGCCCCTTCGATGGTTACCGGCACACCGTGGAGCATTCGGTCTACGTCTGCCGCGACCAGCGCGGCAACGGCCTCGGCCCACGGCTGATGAGCGCGTTGATCGAGCGCGCCAGGGCCTGCGGCAAACACGTCATGGTCGCCGCCATCGAAAGCGGCAACACGACGTCGATTCGCCTGCACGAGCGGGCCGGTTTCGTCACCACCGGGCAGATGCCCGAGGTGGGTACCAAGTTCGGCCGCTGGCTGGACCTGACCTTCATGCAGTTGAACCTTAACCCCGGGGCGCTACCGCCTGCCGTCAACAAGGAGTGAAAAGCCAATGAACGCCGCCCAGTTGCGTCGAGTCCACGCCGAAAGCTTTGCGCATTATCGCCAGGGTCTGATCGATCTGTTGCTCGACGCCGTTGGGTACGGCGCCAGCGTGGGGTTCATGGCCGATCTCGATGCCGTCCAGGCCCGTGCCTATTTCGACGAGGTCCAGGCCAGCCTCGACCAGGGCCACCTGCTGCTGTGGGTGGTGGTCAAGGATGAACAGGTGCAGGCCAGCGTCCAGCTTGCCTTGTGCCAGAAACCCAACGGCCTCAACCGCGCCGAAGTGCAGAAGCTGCTGGTGCGCGGCGAGGCCCGTCGCCGGGGCCTGGGCCAGCAATTGATGAGCGCCCTGGAGCTCGGCGCCCGCCAGCACAAGCGCGGCCTGCTGTACCTCGACACCGAGGCCGGTTCCGAGGCCGAGGCGTTCTACCGCGCCATGGGCTACATCCGCGTCGGCGAACTGCCCGACTACTGCCAGAGCCCGGACGGGACCTACACACCGACCGCCATTTACTACAAGACTTTGGGGCAACCGCAATGATTCCAGGGCAATACCAGGTCCAGCCTGGCGACATCGAACTCAACGTCGGCCGCCGCACGCTCACGCTGAACGTCGCCAACAGCGGCGACCGGCCGATCCAGGTTGGCTCGCACTATCACTTTTTCGAGACCAACGACGCCCTGACCTTCGACCGCGCCGCCAGCCGTGGCATGCGCCTGAACATCCCGGCCGGCACCGCGGTGCGCTTCGAACCAGGCCAGAGCCGCGAGGTGGAACTGGTGGACCTGGCCGGGCATCGCCGGGTGTTCGGGTTTGCCGCGCGGGTCATGGGCAACCTGGATTAAAGATCAAAAGATCGCAGCCTTCGGCAGCTCCTACAGGTGTACACATTTCCCCTGTAGGAGCTGCCGAAGGCTGCGATAGCGAGCTATGCGAGCGGTCCAACAGTCAATTGAGTTTCAAGGCGAGCACATGAAGATTTCGAGACAAGCCTACGCCGACATGTTCGGCCCCACCGTCGGTGACAAGGTCCGCCTGGCCGACACTGAGTTGTGGATCGAAGTGGAAAAAGACTTCACCACCTACGGCGAAGAAGTGAAGTTCGGCGGAGGCAAGGTGATTCGCGACGGCATGGGCCAGAGCCAGCTGCTGGCCGCCGAGGTCGTCGACACGCTGATCACCAACGCGCTGATCATCGACCACTGGGGCATCGTCAAGGCCGACGTCGGCCTCAAGGACGGGCGCATCGCTGCCATCGGCAAGGCCGGCAACCCGGATATCCAGCCCGACGTGACCATCGCCATCGGCGCCAGCACCGAAGTGATCGCCGGCGAAGGCATGATCCTCACCGCCGGCGGTATCGACACCCACATCCACTTCATCTGCCCGCAGCAGATCGAAGAAGCGCTGATGAGCGGTGTCACCACCATGATCGGTGGCGGCACCGGCCCAGCCACCGGGACCAACGCCACCACCTGCACCTCCGGCCCGTGGCACCTGGCGCGCATGCTCCAGGCTGCCGACGCTTTCCCGATGAACATTGGCTTCACCGGCAAGGGCAACGCCAGCCTGCCAGAGCCGTTGATCGAGCAGGTCAAGGCCGGCGCCATCGGCCTGAAACTACACGAAGACTGGGGCACCACACCCGCGGCCATCGACAACTGCCTGAGCGTGGCCGACCAGTATGACGTGCAGGTGGCGATCCACACCGACACCCTCAACGAGTCCGGTTTTGTCGAAACCACCCTCGCCGCGTTCAAGGGCCGCACCATCCACACCTACCACACCGAAGGCGCCGGCGGCGGTCATGCACCGGACATCATCAAGGCCTGCGGCTTGCCTAACGTGCTGCCCAGCTCCACCAACCCGACCCGACCGTTCACTCGCAATACCATCGACGAACACCTGGACATGCTCATGGTCTGCCATCACCTGGACCCGAGCATCGCTGAAGACGTGGCCTTCGCCGAAAGCCGCATCCGCCGCGAGACCATCGCCGCCGAAGACATTCTCCATGACCTGGGCGCCTTCTCGATGATCAGCTCCGACAGCCAAGCCATGGGCCGCGTCGGCGAAGTCATCACGCGCACCTGGCAGACCGCCGACAAGATGAAGAAGCAACGCGGCGCCCTGCCCGGCGATGGCGAAGGCAACGACAACTTGCGCATCAAGCGCTACATCGCCAAGTACACCATCAACCCGGCGATCACCCATGGCATCAGCCATGAAGTGGGCTCCATCGAAGTGGGCAAGTGGGCCGATCTGGTGCTGTGGCGCCCGGCGTTCTTCGGCGTCAAGCCGACCCTGATCCTCAAAGGGGGGGCGATTGCCGCCAGCCTGATGGGCGACGCCAACGCCTCGATTCCGACGCCGCAACCGGTGCACTACCGGCCGATGTTCGCAAGCTACGGCGGCTCGCGGCACGCCACCAGCCTGACCTTCATCAGCCAGGCCGCCGCCGAGGCCGGGTTGCCGGAACAGCTTGGGTTGAAGAAGAAAATCGCCGTGGTCAAAGGCTGCCGCGATGTGCAGAAGACCGACCTGATCCACAACGATTACCTGCCGAGCATCGACGTCGACCCACAGACCTATCAGGTCAAGGCCGACGGCGTGCTGTTGTGGTGTGAACCGGCGGATGTGTTGCCGATGGCGCAGCGCTATTTCCTGTTTTGATCCTGTGTGGGAGCTTGCTCGATAGCGGTGGTTCAGCTTGCATACGTGTTGAATGTGCCGCCGCCATCGCGAGCAAGCTCGCTCCCACATTTTTTCGGAGTCGTCTTACAGGTCCGTGCTTTCCACCTGCGCGTCCAGCTCTTCTTTGGTCAACGACTGGATCAGTTCCGCTTCCTTGACCTTGTGCTGCAAGCCCAGCGCCTCGGATTGATGGACATAGTCAGCCTCCTCCAGGTTTCCGGCCGCGCTCGCCTCATCCAGCTCGAGTTGGTTGGCGATGAGTGTGTCAGTGAGCGCCTGGAACGATGCCCGGTGCTGTTGCTTGACGTACTCGATCCAGAAATCCCGACCGACCAGCGCCTGTAGCTCCCTGGGGGAATCGTCCAATGCCAGGACCCGGGTTGCCGCCGCCTCGAGCATGTCCGGCGTGACACCGGCCATCTGAATGAAACGCCCGCCCTCCGGTTGCCCCGGCAGCGCCAATCGATCCTTGAGACCGACACGGTAGGCCAGGCGCACCTCCACTTCCTCGATCTGCCTGATCTGCCGGTTCTTTTGCGCAGCGGTGAGATCCTGACGGGCGTTGATCGCGTCACGCCGCTGTTGGATATCCTGCAGGGCAATGCTCTCCACTTCATCGAGGTGAAACAACCCCTTGGCCAGGCGGATCAACGTCGCACTCTCGTGCTCCCCGGCCGACAGCGCCTTGGCGTTGTGAATCATCAAACGGATTTCCAAATAGCTGAAGGACAACGCGGCGCGATCTTCACACGCCGGGGCACCGGCCAGGTCGAACAGTTCTCGACGCAACTCGGTGGACGCACCGGCCGCCTCGAGCATCTGCCAGACACGCGCCTGCAGGTCGGAATAATGCTCCGCCCCCTGGTAGGACTCGGCCAACCGATTCAGCAGCTGGAAAAACTCCGCGGAACTCGCTTCAGCCTCCAGGTTTTGCCACAAGGTGGTTTTGTCCGGCAACTGTTCCCTGGGCACGTCTCGCAACCATTGCTGCACCGTGGAGGGGCCCTGTACCTCGACCGCTTCAAACGCACCGGGCCAACGCAAGGCCACCCACTCGGGATGCGACAGCAAAAGATTCGCCCAGTATTCACGCAAGCGCTGCTGGGTCGCCTCGCTCAGCGGGTTGCCTTGAAGCAACGTCACGCCATTGAGACGTGCCGTGGCATGAGCGCGCTCAGCCGGCGGATCGGTCAGCTCTGCCGGCACATCGGTCAGTAAGTTGCCGCGCAAATCGATTTGCTCCAGCGGCTGATCGCGCAACCCTGTCGGCCACGTGTCGATCCACGCGCCCCTAAGGCTCAGTCCCCGTAAATCAACCAGGCTGCTGAAGTCCGGCAACCGGCCTAGCGGATTATTGTCCAGGACGAGGATCTTGAGGCTGACACGTTCCTCCAGGATCCGGATGCTGCGGGGTGTCAGCCTGATCTGATTCGCCCTCAATTGCAGCCGGGTCAAACCATTCATACTCCCCAGCGATTCGGGGAGATCGGTCAACCGGTTGTTGGTCATGTCCAACCAACGAACAGAGGAAAACCCTTGGAGGAAGCGGTCGCAAGACAGCGGTGACAAGTTCATGTCCCGAAGATTCAGCGAGGCCACATGGCTGAAGTCAGCCGTCAGGGTTGGCAGCGTACCTACGTCCTGTCCGCCCAAGTCAAGCACATATCCGGCCCGGGTTCCGTCCACCGTCACCGCCATGGTGGACTGACGCCTCCAGCACCGCTTGATGCGTTCAGCCACGCCTTGCCTGACGGCCTGCGGCACCCGCACGACACGATCCCCACCGATATCCAGCACCAGGGGAAGACCGGCCCAGCGGTCCAGATCCCGACGCAGCGTTTCCAATTCGACTTTACGCCGCTTGAGCTCCGCAACGGCGTCATCTCCCAGGGACCGCAACAAGGTCTGGACCTGCTCGACCGTATAGTCCGGGTACAGATCCAACACCCGCAGCTCCGGCGACCGGCCCAGGCCCAAACGTTCCCGTATGCCACTCATGGGATAGCCGAGCTCGCCCGAGACCAGCCGCATCGGCGACTTGAAGGACGGCTTTGACGGCTGCATCTTCAAACGCCTGGCCAGCGCGTCGCGGCTCAGTGGCGTCGCCCCGATCGCCTTCTGCAAAAGGTCGCCCTGATGAATCGAAGGCCGGCCCATGGCCTGGCGCTCGGCATCCGGGAGGGCATGCTGCAAGGCTACGTAGAGGCTGTCCCAGAGGCTCAGGTCGTTGCCCTTGTCGTCGAAGGCCATATAGCGCTCGCCATCCTTGACCACCACCTTGGTCTGCGATGCGTCTGGCGATCCGATGCTGTCGATCAAGGCACCCGAGACGTCTTCCTCGCGCAACTCGATGCGCACCGAGTCGTTCCAGCCTGGCAAGGTTTCCAGGGTCGCCAAGGCCAGTCGAGGCGTGTCGACTGTGGCCAGCGCTTGCTGGTAGAGCCCTTCGTAAGCCCGGTTCAAACGCAACGCCTTCTGGTAGTCACGCAGTTCTTCGACGATACGCAACGGGATGGGTTTGGTCTGGGCGGCGTCGGCGAAGTTCCAGGCGGCCATCTGTTGTTGCTCGGTGGGGCTGGCACACGCCACCAGTTGTTCGACTGCCGCCGCAGGAACCGAGGGAAAACGGAACTTGATCAGCGCCGCACGCGGGTCACTCGCCACATCCGTTCTGGCATAGTGATCGTTCAACAGCTGCACCTTGTTACGCTCCACCAGGGCCACCAGATTTTTGCGCAACTGCCGGACCCGAGCGTCGATAGCGTTTTTTGGAATCGCCGGACTCGTACCAGCCAGCAGGTCGCCCCCGACGACGTCCACCGACTCGATCAGGTTTTTCAGCACGTGAGGCGTGCGGATTTTCGTCTCGGCGAGAACAACATCGCGGTCGCCGCCTGCCGTTTGCGATGGCCGAGTGTATTCCCAACGTGTCTTGCCGGCGCCGTCGACCACTTTCAGCCTCAGCCCCTTCGGCCAAGGCCCGTAGCCCGCCAGCAGATGCAACTGGGTCATCGGATCGGCTTGTTCAAATTGCTCCGGGTCTTCGCTACGCAGTTGCCCGATAAATGTGTCGACTTGCCGACACAGGCCGAAGCGCTTGATCGTATCGGCCAGCAAGGCAGGCATCGGCTCGCCCTCGACGTGCATCCGTCGCAGCACCGCTTCGCTCGTACCGCTGGCCGTACGGATCTGTTCCAGTTCGGCATCGCTGAAGTCCCTGACGAGGTGACCGAGTCTTCGCATCAGCGTGCTTCCCTCCCAACTCCGGGGCTGCTCCAGTTCATGGCGCCAGGCCCCGCTGCCGTTGTGCATCAACTCGGGCTGATAGGCCTGCGGTCCGCGGGAAGGATGACGGACACGATAACGCTGGGTCGTCGGCTCCTGTTGCACTTCGTAATGGTCGCCGTCCAGCGACACGACATCCCGACCATCGACTCGATACAGGCCTCGAGCGTCGGGAACCGACGCGGCCGGCGGTTCCCGATCGCTGCGGTAGGCGCGCAGGTCAGGACGCCAGAGGCGTGACTCGCCATTGGCCAAGGTCACAGGTTCCATTTGGGCCACCGTGTCCGATGGCACGACGTGCGGCAGCACTTTCGCGCCGGCGGCGGCGAATACCACGTTAAGCGCCAGGCTTGAGAAATGCGCCCACATCTCCTGGGTCTCACCGCGCTCGAATGCTTCAATGCCCTCGACTGCCTCATCGAGCATCTGCACGGCCCACACCGTCATCATCACCGGCCCTAGCCCGGGCACTATGAAGGCGGCCATGTTGAGCACATCGATAACCGTGTTCTCCCAGCTATCCAGACGCGCCTGGCGCGCTTTTTGGTCTTCGTCGCCGGTGGGCACCGCCGCCGCGCGTGCATCCGTCAGGATCTTGCCAACTTGCTCGCGGCGCAGCTTCTCCCACAGGGCGTCACGAATGAGCAATGTCTCCATGGGCAGATTGCGCAACTGCGACGCGAGAGGAAAATCCGCCTGCTGGTCGGTTTGCGATGAAGGTTGATAGAGCCGGTTGAAGCGCTCGAAAAAAGCGCCTTGCTCGCGCAGCGGCACGAAGCGACTGAAGAAACGCCGGTACTGGAGGCCATGCAGGCGTCGACGCAGTTCCACCATGAATTCGGCGCTGGAGGCATATTCCTTGACCGGGTGTTCCGGGTCGTCAGGTATGTACGCCACCACCCGCTCCACACGGTTGCTGTGCTCGCGCTCGGGACCGATCAGCAGGGGGCCGATCAGTTCCACATCGAAGATTTTCAGCGAAGCGACGGTCACCGAGCGGCCATCGAGCTTGATGCCGGATTGACCCCCGACGAGCTGCAGCAGCATCTGGTAGGTGTCCTGGCGGATATCGGACTTGGATCGGGCAATTTCGATGCTGATCGCCAGCGATTGTCTATGATGCTCGCGCAGTTGGCGGTCCAGTTCGTTGCGGCCCCGGTCATTGCTCGGTTGCAGGATCGCCTTGAGGTGCTCCTGGTATCGGCGGCCCAGGTCCAGCTCGCGGCACAGCTTGATGAAGGCCTGCGGGGCAATCGGCAGCGCGCCCTCCCGGACAGACTGCAAGGTATGGTTCAGGGTGCCATCGGAAGATACGGGCGTCGTCGTGATGAAATGGCAGTCATCGCAGTCGAGCTTGCGTTCTTCGTCCGGCTCGAAATTCGCGAGGGCCGCCTCCAGCAACGAACTGCCCCGATACTCGATGGTATCGAACGCCTCTCCTGTCAAGCGATGGAGCAGATTGCTGCCGAGGTCGGTGCGGGTCTTGACGGCGAATTTGCGCGCAAGATAAACCTCCCTGACGTTCAACGTTCGCCGGAAGGTGTTTTCAATGGCCTGGCTGAGAAGCGGTTCGGCAAAGGTGCGAATGTCTTGCACCGAGCCCAACGTGTTGTCGATCTGGCTCAAGACGGCGCAGTATCGCTCATGGCTGCGCTTGAGCTCGGTCCTGGTTTCAGGGGCCGCCTTCGCGTACCAGTCAGGAATTTCCAGCTGATGTTTGCTCAGCGCCACCTGGCGCAGCGTACTGGCCTGGGTGTAGCAGGCGGGGATCCGACTCTTGAGCAGATCGTCATGCACGCCGGCGGGGTTGGAAGGCGAAGCCGCAATGGCTTCGTTTGGCGGTATAGGCATATCGGGTCATCCTTGACGAAGAAAACCCGAGCCTAAGCATTCGCCCCATGTTGAATGAGGTAACTATTTATCGCTTGTACAACATGACATGACGTAAAGGCCCACCATGGTCAGCCCACCCAACGCCCCAATTGCTGACGCAGCCGCCGGTTCTCAGCGCGCAACTGTTGCACTTCCTCGAGCAGGTCCAGCGCCAGGGCAACGCCTTCCCATTCCAATTCCAATTCGCGCCGCAGCTTGGCGGCGCGCCGGGCAAGGACCAGTTCGTAGTCAGTGAAACGCCAATCCGAGGGGGCGGCGCCGTGAGGTTCGAGAATGCCGTGTTCGACGATTTCGATGACATGGACATCCAGCAAAGCCGCGGCCTCGCAAAATTCCCTCAGGTTCAGTTCAATGATCGGGTTGTTCATGGCCTGCTTCTCCCAATGCTGTAACTGTGTAGCAGTGTAGGAGCTGGTAGGGGCTGGTAGAGCTGGTAGGAGCTGACGAGTGAAACGAGGCTGCGATCTTTTGATCTTGATCTTTCGCTTCGGACTCAATGGCTAGCGCAAAGATCGCAGCCTCGTTTCACTCGTCAGCTCCTACATGCTCCTACAAGTTCCTACCCGTTCCTACGGGGCGATGCTCAAAAACCGGCCCGTGTTCAGAAGTTCTCCCGCGGATCGAATGCGGCTTTCTTCGCCAGTTCCGCCCACAACGCCTTGACCGCCTCGTCACTGGCCTTGGGCATCACGGCCTTGAGCTGCACGAACAGGTTACCGCGCTCGCCGGCCTTGTTGCGCAGGCCGTGGCCCTTGGCGCGCATGCGCTGGCCGTTCTGGCTGCCGGCCGGGACCTTGAGGTTGATCTTGCCAGTGAGGGTCGGCACCGCCACTTCCGTACCCAGCGCCAATTCCCACGGAGCCAGGGGCAAGGTGATGATCAGGTCCTGGCCTTCGACATCGAACTTGGGGTGCGGGGCGAAACGAATGGTCAGGTACAAATCGCCATTGGCGCCGCCACCGATACCCGGCGCGCCCTGGCCCTTGAGGCGGATGCGTTCGCCGTCGGTCACCCCCAGCGGAATCTTCACGTTCAGGCTTTTGCTGGTGTTGCTCACATGCTGACCGGCCGCGTTGTACTGCGGCACCTGGAAACTGACCTTTTTCGACTCGCTCGACAGGCTTTCTTCCAGGAAGATCGGTAATTCCATTTCCACGTCTTGCCCTCGACGGCCGGCGCTGCGACCTGACTGCCCACCACCGAAACCTGGCCCGCGATTACCGAAGATCGAACTGAAGAAGTCCGAGAAGTCCCCGGTGTCCTGGCCACCAAAACCACCACGGCTCTGCCAGCCCGGCGGGCCCTGGAAGGGTTGGCCGTGCTGACCGTAGCGGCGCAGGTCGTCGTATTCGGCGCGCTTGTCGGCGCTTTTCAGCGCTTCATAGGCTTCGGAGACGTCCTTGAACTGGGTCTCGGCATCCTTTTCCTTGCTTACGTCCGGGTGGTACTTGCGCGCCAGTTTGCGATAGGCGGCCTTGATCGTGGCGTCGTCAGCCGTCGGCTCGACACCCAGGATCTTGTAATAGTCTTTGAAGTCCATTGAAGGATCACCATCCGTTATCGATATAGCACCGCCATGCACAGCATGCCCGTGGTACAAGCCCCGGAATTTGACCAATCTCAAGGTTTGTGACCGGGCGGCGCTTCAGAAGTTTATCGGCAGCCGGTGGCGGTTCTTGTACCCGCCCTGTGGCTACCAGGCCCATGCCAGCAAGTTTGGGGGTATAAGGGCCGCTTTCAAGGCCGACGATTGCGAATTACTAGATAACCGGCCTTCGAATCCGCGCCACACTGGCATACACTGCGCGGCCGTTTTTTCAACTGGAACCCGAAAGACATGAAAAACGCATCCCCGGCCCGTGCCTGCGGCATCGACTTTGGCACGTCCAACTCCACTGTCGGCTGGCTGCGCCCCGGCATGGAAACGTTGATCGCGCTGGAGGACGACAAGATCACCCTGCCTTCGGTGGTCTTTTTCAATCTCGAGGAACGTCGCCCGGTGTATGGCCGCCTGGCCCTGCACGAATACCTGGAAGGCTACGAAGGCCGGCTGATGCGCTCGCTCAAGAGCCTGCTGGGCTCCAAGCTGATCAAGCACGACACCAGCGTGTTGGGCACGGCCATGCCGTTCAAGGATCTGCTGGGGCTGTTCATCGGCCAGCTGAAGAAACGCGCCGAAGCCACCGCCGGTCGGGAATTCGAAGAAGTGGTGCTGGGTCGCCCGGTGTTTTTCGTCGACGACGATGAAATGGCCGACCAGGAAGCGGAAAACACCTTGGTGGACGTCGCCCGCGCCATCGGTTTCAAGGAGGTTTCGTTCCAGTACGAGCCCATCGCGGCGGCATTCGACTATGAATCGACCATCGAGAAAGAAGAGCTGGTGCTGATCGTCGACATCGGCGGCGGTACCTCCGACTTCTCCCTGGTGCGCCTGTCCCCCGAGCGTCGCACCCACGATAACCGTCACGCCGACATCCTCGCCACCGGTGGCGTGCACATCGGTGGGACCGACTTCGACAAGCAACTTTCGCTGGCCGGCCTGATGCCGCTGTTCGGCTATGGCAGCCGCATGAAGAGTGGCGCCTACATGCCCACCAGTCACCACATGAACCTGGCGACCTGGCACACCATCAACGCGGTGTACTCGCAAAAATCCACCCTGGCCCTGGGCAGCATGCGCTACGACATCGAAGACACCGGCGGCATCGACCGGCTGTTCAAACTGATCGAACAGCGCGCCGGGCACTGGCTGGCGATGGAAGTGGAAGAAACCAAGATCGAGCTGACCCACGCCGACCAGCGCCACGTGCCGCTGGACCGGATCGAGCCGGGCCTGAGCGTGGACCTGAGCCGGGCCTTGTTCGAGTCGGCCATCGACGGCTTGCTGGAGCGGGTACGCGGCAGCGTCACGCAGCTGCTCAACGATGCCAACGTGCGGGTCGATCAGGTGGACACGGTGTTCTTCACCGGCGGTTCCAGCGGCATCCCGGCGCTGCGCAACAGCGTCTCGGCGATGCTGCCCCAGGCGCGGCATGTGGAAGGCAATATCTTCGGCAGTATTGGCAGTGGGTTGGCGATCGAGGCGATGAAGCGGTATGGGAGCCAGGTCTGATCCAAGACCCAGGCGCGGCCTTCGCGAGCAAGCCCGCTCCCCCAGTTTGATCGCATTCTTCCTGAAGGAACTCGGTCACCTGTGGGAGCGGGCTTGCTCGCGAAGACGCCAGATCAGTCAACCCATTGACTGGATCAGACCATCCCCACCAGCTTCAACTCACTCTTGAGATACGCATAATAAATCGGCCCCGCCACCACCCCCGGCAGGCCGAATGCGGCTTCGAATACCAGCATCGCCATGAGCAACTCCCAGGACTTGGCGCTGATCTGCCCGCCGACGATGCGGGCATTGAGGAAGTACTCGAGCTTGTGGATCACGATCAGGTAACCCAGCGCCGCCACCGCCACCCAGATCGACAGCGACAAGGCGACGATGGTGATCAAGGTGTTGGACATCAGGTTGCCGATGACCGGCAGCAGGCCCAGCAAAAACGTCATCACGATCAGGGTCTTGGTCAACGGTAGATGGATGCCGAACAGCGGCAGCACCACCGCCAGGAAAATCCCGGTGAAGAAGGTGTTGAGCAAGGAAATCTTGATCTGTGCGAAGACGATGTTGCGAAACGCCTTGACCAGCAGGCTCAGGCGATCGAACAGCGCCGCGGCCAGGGGCTTGCGCTTGGTCACGTCGGGGATGCGCTGCAGGGCAACGATGGCCCCCAGCACCATGCCGATCAGCAACGTCACGAACATGTGGGCCGCGTCCTTGCCCACCAGTTGCAGGTCGCTCAGGTGCTTGCTCACCCAGTCACCGATCGCCACCCGGAACTCGGCGGCGCTGGCCGGCAGGTAAGCGTCGATGAACGGCGGCAATTGCCCACGGGCACGGTCGACCACGGTCATGAACTTGTTCAGGGATGCGCCAGGGTTTTCCGCTTCATGCAACAGGAAACTGAAGGCGCCGGCGAAGATCAACGTCAGCACACTGACCACCAGCGTGCCCAGCAACGCCACTGCCAGCCAGCGAGCGCGTCGGCCTTCGATCAGGCGCTGCAACTGCGGGGTGAGCATGTTGACCAGTTCGAACACCAGCAGCCCGGCCAGCAGGCTCGGCAACAGGCGCAGCGGCAGCACCAGCAACAACCCACCAAAAATGATCACCCAACTGATCACCAACAACACATGACGCTGAGAAAACGTTGGCATACAGCCTCAGGACAAAACGGCGTGAAAGGATCGGCAGTCTGCCAGCCTTCCACCAGCAGCACTAGAGATTGTATCGGCCGACATTGGCCGCAGTTCAGGTGTTTTTTGCAGTGGCTGTGCCGCCCTCATCGCGAGCAAGCTCGCTCCCACCCTGGGCCGGGCAATAAAAACCCACTGTGGGGAGCGAGCTTGCTCGCGATAGGGTTATGGATTCAACGCTTATTTTTTCTTCAGGCACTCACTCATGAACGCCTTGCGGGCGTCACCCTTCAGGGCCTGCTCGGTGGCCGTGGCGTTGCAGCTTTTCATGCGTTCCTGCGGGGTAGCCTTGAGGCACTTGCTCATGAAGGCCTTGCGCTCGTCGCCCTTGAGCGCCTTGGCGGTAGCGTCGGCGTTGCAGGTGGTCATCTTGGACTGCTGCGCCGTTTCGGCGAAGCCCTGGGAACAAAGCAATAAACCGATCATCAACAAAGGCACACGCAGCATCTTCATAGTGTTTCTCCTGGCTGCCACACGAGGGCGTGGCGATGAAATGCAGTGTAGACAAAGCCTGTTACTGATCTACACCCCGGCAGCCTTCAACCGCTCGGCATGCTCGACAAACAAGCGGATCGGCTCGGCCCCCTTGCCCACCAGTCCCAGCGATTGGTTGACGATATCGAAGTGGTCCAGCGGATAGTCATCGCCGATGACCGTGCCCAGGTGCGAGCTGTAGCGTCCGACCATGCCGTCGCACTGCCCCGCTTCCCTTACAAACGTGCGGGCAAATAAACGGCAGCTGCGATTGGTCCCGTCGAACAGGTTGCCCCCCTTGTCGGTCTTGCCCGGCTGCAGGGTGCCGGACCACGAGTAATAGCGCACGCCGCTGACCTCTTCCGGCCCATTCCCGCCCCAGGTAACCGGCAGGCCCTGTGGATAACGTTGGTTGAACAGTGCCACGCCGGCGGTGGTCAGGGAGGCATGGGACGCGTGAATATCCACCGGCAGCTTGGGCCCACGATAGCCGGTTTCCAGCAGGCTCATCAGGGCGTTGACCAGGCGTAGCACGGCACTGAGCAGACGCCCCTTGGCACTGTCGGCGGGGTAGTGGGCTTGCAGGTAATCCGCCAGTTCGGAGCCGTGGTTGGTGCCGGCCACCGACGTGACCGACGCCACCAGGTCCGGACGTTTGGCGGCCGCATAGCGGGCGGTGAGGCTGCCCTGGCTGTGGCCGATCAGGTTGACTTTCTGCGCTCCGGTTTGCCGCAGGATCTCCTCGATCCGCGCCAGCAATTGCTGGCCGCGCACCTCGGAAGAATGCAGCGGCGAAACCTTCACCGCCACGACCACGGCACCGCCGCGACGCAACGCCGAGACGATCCCATACCAGTACGGATACAGCACCAGGCGGATGAACCCGAGCATGCCCGGGACCAGTACCAGCGGGTAACGAGTGGCGCAGCGTTGCGACATGGCGACATCCTTGTGATCAAGAGGGGATCAGCATCGGCACTGATGATGACCCGTCTATGACACCCATGTCACTGCTAGGGATCCGCGGCCAGAGATTGCCGCCCGTTGGGCCGATCAGAACGTCCGCGCCAGCGCCAGCAAACGCTCCTCGGCCTCGGCGCAGGACAACGCAAAGCTGCGCTCGGCCGATTCTTCGCCTTCTGCCGCCACCACCGTCACATCGGTGATGCCGATAAACCCCAGGACGGAGCGCAATAGCGTGTCGGCGTGGTTCATGCTTTCCAGCGCGCCACCGGGCCCGAAACCGAAATCGCCGCGACTGGTCACGATCAAGGCCTTCTTGCCCAGCACCAGCGGCTCGTAGTGCGACACGCCGTTATCCAGGCTGTGGTTGAACGTCAGCCCGATGCGCACGATCTGGTCGATCCAGGCCTTCACGCCGCTGGGCACGCTGAAGTTGTGCATGGGCGCGGAAATCACCAATCGGTCATGGGCTTGCAACTCCTCGACCAAGGCATCGCTCAGGGCCAGGTCCGCTTGCATGGTCAACGGTCGAGCCTGCGGCTCGGGGTAGAACGCCGCGGCGATGAATGCTTCATTGACAGGCGCAATCACCGTCCGCCCGACTTCGCGACGGGTCAATCGGGATTGCGGATGGGCACCCTGCCACGCCGAAACAAAGGCCTCGGCCAAGCGCCGGGAATGAGAGCGCTCGCCACGGGGACTGCCATGCACCACAAGAATCTTACTCATCTGAATCTCCTTTTATGCGGCTACAATCAACACTGCTTGTGCCTTGCAGCTTGAAGCTCGTAGCCGCTGGCAGACAAATGAGCGTTAGTTCATCTGGATGAGTTAATTTCATCCATCGTATTTCAGGAGAATCAGAATGTTCGCCAAGCTGCCGCTCAACGCCCTGCGCGCCTTCGAGGCAGCCGCGCGGCTGCTCAGTTTCAAGGCGGCTGCGGCGGAGCTGTCGGTGACGCCTACGGCGGTCTCCCATCAGATTCGGTCCCTGGAGAGCTGGCTGGGGCTGGTGCTATTCGAACGCCTGCCTCGCCAGGTACGCCTCACCGACGGCGGGCAACGCTTGTTCCACAGCCTGCACGGGGCATTGCTGGAGGTGGCACAAAGCGTCGACACCCTGCGTCCGCAACGCAGCACCAGCCACCTGACACTGTCCACCACCGCAGCGTTTGCCGCCCTGTGGCTGGTGCCTCGCCTGGGGCGTTTTTATGCGCGCCACCCGAACATCAACGTGCGCCTGGACACCCACTGCGAGGTGATCGACCTGCACCAGGACGCCAGCGTCGACCTGGTGGTGCGCTACAGCCTGGACGCCTACCCGAACCTGTACGGCATGTGCCTGTTCGATGAAAGCTTCGGGGTCTATGGCTCGCCTGAACAAGTGGCCCTGGCGGCCCTACAGGTGCCGACGCTGATCAGCGTGCATTGGCACAACTCCAAGCTGTACGCCCACGGTTGGGATGCCTGGTGCGCCCAGGCCGGGGAAACCTGGCTCACCCGGCAACCGTGCATGCGCGAGTACGACGAGGAGCATTACGCCTTGCAAGCGGCGATTGCCGGACAGGGCCTGGTGCTGGCGAGCAATATCCTGGCCTCTGAAAGCATCGCCAGCGGTTTGCTGGTGGGCTATCGCCCGGACGTCCAGGTCAACGGCGCCGGCTACAGCGCACTGTGCGTCCCGGGCCGCGAACGCCATCCGCCGGTGCGGGCGTTCTTCCAGTGGCTAGGTGAGGAAGCGCGGCTGTCCGCATCGCTCCTGACGCCATCACCGGTGTAGGAGCTGCCGAAGGCTCGGGCCGCGTTCGGACGATCTTTTGATTTTGCTCTTTTGGCGTTCGCTCATGACTCAATGGTCTGGGACAAGATCGCAGCCTCGTTACACTCGGCAGCTCCTACACGGGGTATTTCATAAAACTTTTTGCTTCGCTCATCACTCCCACTTTAAGAAGTGATCGCGCCATCAGAGCGTGACGCTCCCACCGGATCAGCCTCCAGGAGAACGAGATGAGCGACATGCACTTATCCGATGTAACCACCCTGCGCGAACGTGCACGGCAGAACGTGCAGAACGGCGCAGTGACCGAGGGCTACGGCGCCGATCGGCAGGAAGTCGTCCGCCTGCTCAATGAAGCGCTGGCCACCGAACTGGTCTGCGTGCTGCGCTACAAGCGCCACTACTTCATGGCCGCCGGCCTCAAGGCCAGCGTGGCGGCCAGTGAATTCCTCGAACACGCGAACCAGGAAGCCGAACACGCCGACAAACTCGCCGAACGCATCGTGCAGTTGGGTGGCGAGCCGGAGTTCAACCCCGACCTGTTGACCCGCAATTCCCACGCCCAGTACGTGGCGGGTAACACGCTCAAGGAAATGGTCTACGAGGACTTGGTAGCCGAACGGATAGCCATCGACAGCTATCGGGAAATCATCCAGTACATCGGCGAAAAAGACCCAACCACCCGGCGCATCTTCGAAGACATCCTGGCCCAGGAAGAAGAGCATGCCGATGACATGGCCGATATCCTGGCCGATCTCTAATACACCTTAGGGCCCCTTCGCGAGCTAGCTCGCGATGAGGCCCACCGCCTCACCGCAAAATCTGGCTACCGCGTGGGCTTGACCGTCACTGGTGCCTTGCCCGCCTTCATCTGCTCCAGCAGCGGCGCGCACTGGTTCGGCTCACCGCCGCTGGGCGCTATCAGCGCGAGCAAGCCGGCGGCCGGTGCAGCGATCACACCCAACGCCACCATCCCGGCGCCGCGCAGCATCAGCGGCACCGCCTTGATCCCCGCGGCAGGCTTGGCGAACGAGCCCCGCACGTACAACGGCGAGCGCAGGGAAATCAGGCGCCAGCCCTTGGACTCGGGAGTGATGGTCAGGTCCAGTTGCTCACTCGCCATGTTCGCCGTGCCGTCGATGTAGATGATCGCGTTCTCGGTGTCGAACACGAACAGGCGCGTGGTCGCCAGGCCCGTCTTGATGTCGAAGTCCGCCGCCGCGCAGTTGATCTTCACTTCCTCGTCGCCAAAGATTTTACCCACCACGTAGTTACCGACGTTCAGCCCCGCCAGCTCCATCAGCTCACGACTGATGGCGCCATCGTTGATGAGCATTTTCAGCGAGCCATTGGCAGTGCCCAGCAACGCCGCCACCGAATTGCCGCGCCCGGTGATATCGGCATCGCCGTTCAGTTCGCCGAAGCTGGTTTTCATCGGCTCAAAGCCCGGAAACAGCTGCTTGAGCTTGAAGCCGCGCGCCGTCAACTTCGCCTTGCCTTCCAGGGGCTGGGTGTGGCCGTTGAGGCGGATCTGCGCATCGAGGCGACCACCGGCCACGCCAAAGCGCAGGGGCTCGAGGCTCAACTGCCCATCGTTGAGCACCAGATGGGTGTAAAGGTCGGTGAACGGCAGTTGCTCGCTATGAACGATGCGTTTGCCGGTGAACTCCACATCGGCGTCCATCACGCCCCAGCGCTCGGTGCGAAACTCCTCCACGGGCAAAATCTTGTCGGCCGGCTGCTTGCTGGCGCCGCCCCGGGCCTTTTGCTCGGTATTGGAGTCGGCACCGATCAACGGCGCCAAGTCGCTGAACAGCAGTTGATTGGAGACCAGCGTGCCACTGAGCTTTGGCCGCGGCTGGCTGGCGACATAAGCCAGGTCGCCATGGATATCGCTGTCGCCGATCTTGCCGTTGAACGCCTCATAGCGAAACAGCGCCCCACCCGGCTCATGCAGCTTGGCAATCAAGCGGCCGTCAGTGGCATAAGGCGGCGAATCCGGCAAGGTGACGCCGGTCAGCGGGTAGAGATGGGCCAGGCTGTTGCCGGCCAGCTTCAGGCGCAAGTCCAGGGCCCCCAGATTCAGCGGGTCGGTGAGGGTGCCGGCCAGTTCGACGCGAGTCTCGGCGATTTTCGCCTGGGCCTGGAGCGGAAAGGGTCGTGACGCATCCTGCAATGCCAGCAAGCCGCCGACCTTGCCGGAGCCGGCCAGGGCTTGCCCGTGATACTGCCCGTCGACCTTGAAGGCGAACGCGTAGTCCTGCGGTGTCGCGCCCTGGTCCTGGGCTTTTTTGGCGGTCTTTTCACCGACGATATCGCTGAACGGGATGGGTTTGCCCAAGGGGTCGATCAACAGGTCGAGGCGAGTCTTGAGCGTTTGGTCGTCAAGGGTGACGTGGCCCTTGTCGAAGCTGATGGCGCCGATGTCCACCACCCAGCTGGACGGCTTGGCGTCAGGGTCTTTCGGATCGAATTGGAAGGTCCAGTTGGCGCGCCCGTCAGCCAGGCGTTGCAGGTTGGCGTCGGGCTCCGTCAGGTCGATACGCGCAATCGCCACCCGCCGGGCCAGCAAGGCCAAGGGCGAGACGCGCAACTCAACACGTTTGAGCGTGACCATTTGCGGGGTTTTCGACCACTCCGGGTTGCCCAGGCTCAAGTCCTCGGCCACCACATGGGGCCACGGCAACCAGGCTCGCCAGCCCCCTTCCTCCGGCTCACGCTGCCAGGTCACCGCCAGGTTGCCGTTGATGGCAAAGGGACGATGCAACTCCTCGGAAACCTTGGTATTGAGCGCAGGCTTGATGCGGTTCCAGTCGAAGAAGGCGATGATCAGGATCAGCACGGCCAGCAGGACAACAAGGCTGGCAAAGCTCCAGGCGAGGATTTTCGAGGTGCGCGTCATGCACAAGGCTCCTGATGACAAGATCGGCGTCCGTAACCGCGACGCCGCTGGGAACACAACCCTGCAGTCGGTTCGTTATGAAGGGTTGGACTGGTAAAACGGTCCACAGGTGCCGATGAACGGCACAAAAAACTGCAAGATTGCTGACCGATCAGACAACAAACTGTTACCGCGCCCGCACACTTGCGAGGCAGCGATGGGTACAAAATACCCACCACGGTGCAAAACCAACCCTCGGAAAGGCCCGCCCTAGAGCCTTCGCCCCGAACAATCAATTCCGTTGATTATTACCATTGCGTTTATGAACTTTTATATCGACTTATCGAGAGTAGCATTGCCCTCGTACCCACTTTATCGCCCTCCCAAGGAGCAACGATCATGAAACGCCAACTACTGATGAGCCTTTCCCTTTCACTGCTGGCCTCGACTGCCTTTGCATTGCCAGCCTCCGAACAAGCTACGCCACAGGTCAAGGACAGCCACTCTGTCTACAGCCAGACTGTTGCCGAAGGTGGCCGTGATCGCCTGGAAGAAAAAGGTCTGGCTGAGGACGGCTCTTCTCGCACACCTGGCCAGACTCTCGCCGAAGATGGTTCTGACCGCACACCTGGCCAGACCCTCGCCGAAGATGGTTCTGACCGCACACCTGGCCAGACCCTCGCCGAAGATGGTTCTGACCGCACACCTGGCCAGACTCTCGCCGAAGATGGCTCTGACCGCACACCTGGCCAGACTCTCGCTGAAGACGGTTCTGATCGTACCAAGCTGGGCGAAACCCTTGCCGAAGACGGTTTTGATCGCACCAAACAGGGCGAAACCCTCGCCGAAGGCGGTGGTGATCGCGTGATCGAACGCAACAGCACAGTGAGCTGAGCCCATGGTGGCCCGGAAAAAAGCCCGATTCCTGCAATCGGGCTTTTGACTTTTCAAGCCCTTCGTTTTCCCGCCTGATCCCTCTCTACCGTTCGACGTCGGCAAAGCCGATTTGCTAGAGTGCGTCGCTCCCATGAATCAGAAGCCAGCCTTGCGATGCTGCCCCGCGCCGAACAGAAACAACAGACCCGAATTGCCCTGATGGACGCAGCCCGCCATTTGATGGAGTGCGGCCGGGGGTTCGGCAGCCTGAGCCTGCGGGAAGTCGCCCGGACTGCCGGCATCGTGCCCACCGGGTTCTACCGGCACTTCGACGATATGAACCAATTGGGCCTGGCACTGGTCAGCGAAGTCGGCCAGACCTTCCGCGAAACCATCCGCCTGGTGCGCCACAACGAATTCGTCATGGGCGGCATTATCGACGCGTCGGTGCGGATCTTTCTCGATGTGGTGCAGGCCAACCGATCGCAGTTCCTGTTCCTGGCCCGCGAGCAATACGGCGGCTCCCTGCCAGTGCGCCAGGCCATCGCCCAGCTGCGCGAAGACATCAGCTCGGACCTGGCAGCCGACCTGGCCTTGATGCCCAAGCTGCAGCACCTGGACCTGGCTGCCCTGGGCGTGATGGCCGACCTCATCGTCAAGAGCGTGTTCGCCACCCTGCCGGACATCATCGACCCACCCGCCCAAGCCCTCCCCGAACACCTCACGCCCCAGGCGAAGATCACCCAGCAACTGCGGTTCATCTTTATTGGCCTCAAGCATTGGCAAGGGTTGGGCAGTACCGAATAAACCCCGGATGTACCCCACTGTGGGAGCGAGCTTGCTCGCGATAGCGGAGTCTCAGCCCCCTGATTGCTCACCTGACACACCGCCTCCCGAAGAACCGCCTGGTAAATATGGCCATCTCTGTAGGAGCTGCCGACCGCTGTGATCTTTCGGTGCTTTTCCCCCGCCAAACCCTCGGACATTTCCTTCAACACGCCGGGCTGTTCATGAACTAGGCAGCGCTTTCGAGCGCCGTTAACCTTTGTTCGTCATCGCAAAAAACGGTGATACGGACGTGCAAGTCCGATCTAGGAACGCATTCGTTATGGCTATTCGCCGAGCATTTTTCTATGCTCGCCGACTGTTATGGCGGCTGCGCGTGGGAGACCTTCGGGTCTGCCGGGTTCCTGGACCGGTCTTGCACACCTACGTACAGCTGCCACCCATTTTTCGACGTGCAATCGGAGGGTGCCGGCTCCACTTCCAGGAATTTTCACTATGTTCATAGCAACTCCGAATCCCCCACAAAGCGGCCATAAGTCCCGCGTCGAAACGCAGGAAGAAAAAAAGCTCGATGACGCCGCCACCCGCGCCCTCGACTACTACCTCAAGCCCAAGCCCGCCTCACCGCCCGAACCTGACAAAAACCAACTCTTCATCGTTTCCCCACACATCGACACCGAAACCCTGCTCGCCAACGCCTCCGAAGACCTGCTCTCCATCAGCACCATCGCCGCCGACCTGGCTGACGACGTGGACGATTCACGCCGCTGCGTCGCCCTGGCAATCAGCCGGATGGCCGATGGAGTGCAGTTGTTGGTCGAGCGGGCATTGGATCATCTGGAAACCAAGGAGATGGCGGCGCCTGGAGCCAAGGGGTAGCGCTTTGCATTGATGCAGGCTGAGCCGGCGCCATCGCAAGCAAGCCCGCTCCCACAGGTTCTTTTGCGCAGGTCGCAAAATGGTGCGCAAAACTCCAATGCGCACCAACCTGGCACACATCCCGCCCCATCCTGAAACGCCATCCCAGCTATTTCCTACATCTCTTTCGGTTGGCAAGCCCCTTGCTCTAAACACAGCACTATTCATTGCTGGAAGCACTCCGATGCTGGTGATTCATCGCAGAATCGACACTCAACCGCGCTGGGACGCCGAGCTGCACCTGACCTTTGACGCCCGTAGCAAAAGCCGCCTGCGCTGTTTCAGTGCCGAAGGTGAAGACGTGGGGTTGTTCCTGGAACGAGGCCAACCGCCACTGTACGACGGCGAATGCCTGCAAGCTGAAGACGGGCGCATCGTGCGTGTTTGCGCCCGCGCCGAACAATTGCTGCATGTCACCTGCGCCAACGCGTTCGAACTGACCCGCGCCGCCTATCACCTGGGCAATCGCCATGTCGCCTTGCAAGTGGGCGATGGCTGGTTGCGCCTGCTCGACGACTACGTGCTCAAGGCGATGCTCGAACAACTGGGCGCCCGCGCCGAACCCATCGAAGCCCCATTCCAACCGGAACACGGCGCCTATGGCGGCGGTCACCATCACTCCCGGCACGGCGACGAAGCGTTCAACTACGCGCCGCGCCTGCATCAGTTTGGCGTGCGCACATGAACCCGGCCTGGGCGCTGTTGCGTCTGGCCAGCCCGCAGTTGCCGATTGGCGGCTACAGCTATTCCCAGGGGCTGGAGATGGCGGTGGACAACGGCCAGGTGAAGAATCCCGACGACGCCCGTCGCTGGATCAGCGATCAACTGCTGCTGAACCTGGCGCGTTTCGAAGCGCCCTTGTTGCTGGCGCACTGCAGCGCAGCCGCGGCTGACGATTGGGATGCGCTGCTGCTGCATTGCCAAGAACACCGCGCCAGCCGGGAAACCCGTGAGCTGTATCAAGAGAGCCGGCAGATGGGCTACTCATTGCAGCAACTGCTCGCTGGCCTGCCGGAACTCGACCGTGCCGCGCGCGGCTTTCTTGAACAGCTCAGCCTCCAACAGCGCAGCGAGCCGCACCTGGCCTTGTGCTGGGCTCTGGCGGCCCGCGCCTGGCAGATCGCCCCCCAGGACGCCCTCGCCGCCTGGCTGTGGAGCTGGCTGGAAAACCAATTGGCGGTGCTGATGAAAACCCTGCCCCTGGGCCAGCAAGCCGCCCAGCGCTTGACCAGCGAACTGCTGCCGCTGCTGCAACAGGCCCAGCACGACGCCTCGAACATCGACCCTGACCATTACGGCAGCGCCGCATTTGGCCTGTCCCTGGCGTGCATGGCCCATGAGCGCCAGTACAGCCGTCTATTCCGTTCCTAGGAGACACTCATGAATACACAACCTCTGCGCGTCGGTATCGGCGGCCCGGTGGGTTCCGGCAAGACCGCCCTGACCCTGGCCCTGTGCCTGGCTCTACGTGAACGCTACAACCTGGCGGTGGTCACCAACGACATCTATACCCGCGAAGACGCCGACTTCCTGGTGCGCAACGAGGCCCTGGCACCGGAGCGGATCATCGGCGTGGAAACCGGCGGCTGCCCGCACACGGCGATTCGCGAAGACGCGTCGATCAACCTTGAGGCGGTGGACCAGTTGAACCGGCGCTTCCCGGGCCTGGACCTGATCCTGGTGGAATCGGGCGGCGACAACCTGTCGGCGACCTTCAGTCCCGAGCTGTCGGACCTGACCATCTATGTGATCGACGTCTCGGCCGGCGACAAGCTGCCGCGCAAGGGTGGGCCGGGCATCTGCAAATCCGACCTGCTGGTCATCAATAAAATCGACCTGGCCCCCCTGGTGGGTGCGTCCCTGGAAATGATGGACAGCGACACCCGGCGGATGCGCAACGGCAAGCCCTTCGTGTTCAGCAACCAGAAGACCGGCCAGGGCCTGGACGACATCATCGCCTTCATCGAGCGCCAGGGTCTGCTGACCGCCGCCTGATCTTTCCGACTGACCACAAGGAAGCTTATCCATGACCTTCAAACGTATCCTCGGCGCCCTTGCCCTGCTGCTGACCCCAGCCCTGGCCTTCGCCCATCCCGGCCATGGCGACAATGGCGTGATCGCCGGCCTCGGCCACCCCATCGGCGGGCTCGACCACTTGCTGGCGATGCTGGCGGTCGGTTTGTGGGCCGCACAACAACAAGGTGCCGCGCGCTGGGCGCTGCCGTGCACCTTCGTCGGGACGATGCTGCTCGGCGGCCTACTGGGCTTTGAAGGCCTGGACCTGCCGGCGCTGGAAAGCGGGATCGCCGCCTCGGTGCTCGCCCTGGGCCTGGCGGTGGCACTGGCGGTGCGTCCGCCATTGAGCCTGGCAGTCGGTGCGACGGCACTGTTTGCGCTGTTCCATGGCGTGGCCCATGGTTTGGAACTACCGGACATGTCGAGCCCGTGGGCCTATGCGGCGGGCTTCGTCGTGGCGACAGCGGCGCTGCACGGCGCCGGGTTTGCCCTGGTGCGGGTGTTGCCGCGCGCGGCGGCGCCATTGGTCCGGTTGGCCGGGGCGGCTTCGGCGGCGGCTGGGGTTTGGTTGCTGGCGGGCTGATTCTCTAGCGCCTGCCGGGCCGCTATCGCGAGCAAGCTCGCGATGACGGACTTGCAGGCGCCATCTCTCTGGAGTCGGTCACTCTGCTACCATGTCGCGCAATCGCCCCCAGCCGTGACGACGTCCGCCCATGCCTGATGCTTCCCGCCCCGCTCCCCAGCCTGAATTGACCGCCCTGTTCGCAACAGTGCGTCAGCATTTTCACGACGTGATCGTGCCGATGTGGCAAGGCCCGGGCTGGAATGCCGAACTGGCGCTGCCCTATGAATCACTTGATGCCGAACATGCGCCGCTGCCACCCCAGCGCTACCGCGCCATGGCCTGTGCGCGGCAGTTGTATGTGTTCGCCAGCCTGATTGGCGAAGTGCCCCAGGCCGAGGAACGGGCCGGCGCACTGTTCCGCTCGCTGCAGCGTCATTTCCACGACGCCGAGCATGGCGGCTGGTTCTACAGCATCGATCCGCAAGGCGCGCCGCTGGACACCAGCAAGGACCTCTACACCCACGCCTTCATCCTGTTCGCCTGCGCCCATTACTGGGGCAAGGTCCGCGAGCCGCTGGTGGAATCGGTACTCAACGCGAGCCTGGAGGTCATTGCCCGGCGCTTCGCCAGCGCAGACGGTCTCTACGAAGCCAGCCTCAAGCGTGATTGGTCAACGACCGGATCCGGCCCGCTGCAAAACCCGTTGATGCACTTGGCCGAAGCGTTTCTCGCCACCCTCTCGGTCCGCGAAGACGCCAACGTCCGCCAGGCATTGCTGAGCCTGTGCGACGCAATGGCCAAGCAGTTCATCGAGCCGCAGCAAGGCGTAATGATGGAGAAGCCGCTCAAGGCTGTGGATAACTGGTTCGAACCGGGGCACCAGTTCGAATGGTATTACTTGCTGGCCTCATCGCCCCTGTTGCGCAACGGCAAGTTGCACACAGCTCTGGAGCATAGCTTCGGCCATACCGAGCAACGCGGCATCGACCCGGACTCCGGTGCTGTGTGTGCAATGCTGGCCTTGGGATCACAGGCAGACCCACGCGATGCCACCCAACGCATCTGGGCCCAGGCGGAATACTTGCGGGCCCTCACATTGCGCCCGGGCAGCCAGGGGTTGTTGCTGCGCCAACTGCAAGCGCTGCAGCAACATTTCCTGCATGCCAAGGGCTGGCATGAATGCCTGGACGCCGACGGCATTGTCAGCCGCCGGGACATGCCGTCCACCACGCCGTATCACCTGCTGACCTGCTATCGCGGACTGGCCGATTATCTGGCGTAGAGATTGCCCCCACTGGACCTGTAGGAGCTGTCGAGCGAAGCGAGGCTGCGATCTTTCCAAGATCAAAAGATCGTCCGAACGCGGCCCGAGCCTTCGGCAGCTCCTACAGCGCAGCCAAGCGGGAGCAATCTCTGGCCACAAAAGCTCACTTCAAAACACTCGTCAGGCCTTGTTGCGCTCAATGGCAAACCCAGCCCAGGTCTGGCTCACCGGCATCAGTTCCAGGCTATTGATGTTGATGTGCGCCGGCGTGTTGAGCACCCAGAAAATCGTATCGGCGATGTCCTGCGGCTGGATCGGCTCGGCGCCGGCGTAGGTGGCGTTGTAGCGCTCCTGGTCGCCACCGAAGCGCACCAGGGAGAATTCGCTCTCGCACAGGCCCGGCTCAATATTGCTCACCCGCACGCCCGTGCCTTGCAGGTCGCACCGAAGGTTCAGGGAGAACTGCTTGACGAACGCCTTGCTCGCGCCATACACGTGGCTGCCCGGATACGGGTAGTTGCCGGCGATGGAGCCCAGGTTGACGATCCCGGCACCACGGCCGTGGGCGATCAGACGCGGCAACAGCAGGCGAGTACTGTAGATCAGCCCTTTGACATTGGTGTCGACCATGGTGTCCCAGTCATCGAGGTCGCACTTGGGCGCCGGGTCGACGCCCAGGGCCAGGCCGGCGTTGTTGATCAACCCGCGCAATTTGGCGAAGGACGGCGGCAGGTTGGCGACGGCCTCCTCCATGGCCTTGCGATCACGCACGTCCAGGACCAGGCCATGGACTTCGGTCTGCTTCGACAGCTCGGCGCAGAGGGCATTGAGGCGTTCTTCACGACGACCGGTCAGCACCAGTTTCCAACCGGCCTCGGCAAAACGACGGGCACAGGCTTCACCAAAACCGGATGTCGCGCCGGTGATAAACAGGGTGTCAGACATCGTGTTCTCCTTGTTTGAACTTCAAAAGCCATTGAATGGAAATCGGCCCACAGCATGCCCGGCCTGGCATGGGAGGAGCAAGGCTTGCGCGCCAGCTTTCGGACCACAACTGCTCATAAAATAACCAATCCACGCCAGGCCTTGCTCAATAAGGCCCGCAGGCGATTGCCCGCACCTTATCCACAGGCACGTCCACAGTAATAGGGGGCAAGTGCAAAACCCGCAAGCCGCTGTGCATAAGGCTTTGCGGGGTATTTGGAAATTTTTTTCGCTTGACCCTGCAAGTGAGGTTGTGCAGCCCAAGTTATCTGCTATAAGCCAACACCAGATGGACGATGGCTCCAAGCCAGTAACGACGCTGCTCAGCGCAGTCTTTCCAGAGTTTAGTCACAGACTTATCCACAGACTTTCCCACCGACTTTAGCGCCCATCGCAGCGCTCATAAAAGTGTTGACAACAGCCACTACCGCCTGGCGGAAAACACCTGATCAAAAAACGATCACAGCCCTGCAAGCCACGTATTCAAAGGCTTGCAGCCAGCTACTCCCACGTTACCCACAGCCAGTTCCACAGCAAACGGGGACAAGTCAAAACTGTGACAAAACAACTGTTTGCGGCGACTTTATGTCGCGGTTTCGCAGGGGCTCAGGATTGTTGTCCACAATTGTGAAAAACATACAAAACCCCTGTGGGAGCGGCGGTGTTTGGGGGAGATAAAAAAACCGGCGATCACTCGCCGGTTTGTTTTCATCGCAACAACAGCCTCAATGCCCGCCCAGATACGCGTTGCGCACCTCTTCATTGGCGAGCAACTCCTTGCCCGTGCCGGTCAGGCGGATTTCTCCGTTGACCATCACATAGGCCCGGTCCGACAGCCTGAGGGCGTGGTTGGCGTTCTGTTCCACCAGGAAGATGGTCATCCCGGTGGACGCCAGCTCACGCAGGGTGGCGAAGATCTGCTTCACCACGATCGGCGCCAGCCCCAGGCTCGGCTCATCGAGCAGCAACAACTTTGGCCGGCTCATCAATGCCCGGGCGATGGCGAGCATTTGCTGCTCGCCGCCGGACATGGTCATGGCCCGCTGGTTGCGGCGTTCCTTGAGCCGTGGAAACAGCTCGAACATGCGCTGCATGTCTTCGCTGGCGTATTTGTCACCAATGGGAATGGTGCCCATCAGCAGGTTTTCCTCGACGGTCATGTCCGGGAATACCCGCCGCCCTTCCGGCGACTGCGCGATGCCGTGGGACGCAATGTAGTGCGACGACTTGTGGGTGATGTCCACGCCCTGGTAGATGATCTGCCCGCCCGCCGCACGGGGCTGGCCGAAAATCGACATCAGCAGCGTGGACTTGCCGGCACCGTTGGAGCCGATCAGGCTCACGGTTTCACCTTCGTCAATGTGCATCGAGACTTTTTTCAGGGCCTGGATCGGCCCGTAGAACACGTCCAGCTCCTTGAGCTCGAGGATAGGTCCACTCATACCAGTTCCTCTTCGTCGGCACCCAGGTAAGCCGCGATCACCTTCGGATCGTTGCGAATCGCCTCGGGACCGCCCTCGGCGATCACCGTGCCGTGGTCCAGCACCACGATGTGGTCGGAAATACTCATTACCATGCCCATGTCGTGTTCGATCAGCACCACGGTCAGATCGTGCTCGTCGCGCAGCAGCCGGATCATCGCGCTCAGCGCTTCGGTTTCCTGAGGGTTGAGGCCGGCGGCCGGCTCGTCGAGGCAGATGATCTGCGGACGCGTGCACATGGCCCGGGCGATTTCCAGGCGCCGCTGCTGGCCATAGGAAAGCTCCCCGGCGAGGCGGTTGGCACAATCGACCAGGTCCACCACTTCCAGCCAATAGAAGGCGTGGTCCAGGGCGTCGCTTTCTGCCTGGCGGTAACCCTTGGTGTTGAGCACGCCCGCCAACAGACTGCGGTTGACCCACATGTGCTGGGCCACCAACAGGTTTTCCAGCACCGACATTTCCTTGAACAGGCGAATGTTCTGGAAGGTACGCGCCAGGCCAGCGCGGTTTACCAGGTGGGTGCCGCCAAACATCTTGTAGTACAGCCGGCTGGCGAAGGATTTCGGCGACACGAAGTCCGTCGGGCGAAACGCCTCGCCCAACAACTTGATGACGTTGGTTTGCTCGCCACGCACGTTGAGCTCGATCTTGCCGCCCGAGGCCTTGTAGAAACCGGTCAGGCAGTTGAACACCGTGGTCTTGCCCGCGCCGTTGGGGCCGATCAGGGCGAAGATCGAGTTGCGTTTGACTTGCAGGCTGACGTCGCTGAGGGCCTTGATGCCACCGAACTGCATCATCAGGTTTTCAACTTTGAGTACGACTTCGCTCATGGCGCTACCCCCTTGCGCGGCGTCACCCCGGTACGGCTGATACGGATCAGGCCGCGTGGGCGCCAGATCATCATCAACACCATCAGTATGCCGAACAGCAGCACCCGGTATTCCGCAAAGCCGCGCAGCAGTTCCGGGGCGACGGTCAGCACAAATGCCGCAATCACCACGCCAATGGTCGAGCCCATGCCACCCAATACCACGATGGCGAGGATCAGCGCCGATTCAAAGAAGGTGAACGATGTCGGATTGACGAAGCCTTGGTAAGTGGCGAAGAACACTCCGGCCAGGCCGGCCGTCGAGGCGCCGATGGTGAATGCCGAGAGCTTGACCAGGACATGGTTCAGGCCCATCGAGCGGCAGGCGATTTCATCTTCACGCAAGGCTTCCCATGCGCGACCGACCGGCATGCGGGTCAGGCGATGCTTGATGTACAACACGGCCAGTACGACGAGGAACAATACCGCGTAGATGAAGTAGTACTTCACGTCCGGGTTGTAGGCGATGCCGAAAAACTCATGGAAGGGGACACCACCGTCCTTGGCTCTTTTACTGAATTCCAGACCGAAGAAGGTTGGCAGCGGCGCGGACATGCCGTTCGGGCCACCGGTCAGGCTCAGCCAGTTATTGAGGACCAAGCGGATGATTTCACCGAAGCCCAGGGTCACGATCGCCAGGTAATCACCGTGCAGACGCAACACGGGGAAACCGAGGATGCAACCGGCCAGCCCCGCCATGATCGCAGCCAGCGGCAGCACCGTCCAGAAACCCAGCCCCAGGTACTGATAACCGAGCGCCAGCCCATAGGCACCGATGGCGTAGAACGCCACGTAGCCCAGGTCGAGCAGGCCAGCCAGGCCTACCACAATGTTCAAGCCCAGACCCAGCAGCACGTAGATCAACCCTAGGATGACCACGCCCAGCAGGTATGAATTGGAGAAAAACGGGAATACCACGGCGACGACAATCACCAGCGGGATGATCCAGCGCAACCGGGTTTTGTAATCAGGCGGCAGTACATGAACCCCGGAGCTGGTGCTTTCGAAGCCATCAAGAATTCTCAGCCCCTTGGGCGTCTGCAGGAACAGGCCCAGGGCAAAGCGGCCAGCCATGACGATAGCGACAATCCATGCCACACGGGTCGGCTGCAGGTTGAAGTCGTAGCCGTCCAGCACCACACCGACAATCGGCCCGAACACAATCAGGGCGACAAGGCCGGCGAGAATTGCGTCAACCAGGCTTTTTTTCAGTTCAATATTTTTTTTAGTGGTTGATGACATCGCTTACACCTTCGACACAAGAGGACGGCCGAGCAGACCTTGAGGCCGAAAGACCAGAACGAGAACGAGCAGCGAGAAGCTGAAGACGTCTTTGTAGTCCGAGTTGACCAGGCCGGAGAACAGAGATTCGGAAATTCCGAGAATGATCCCGCCAAGCATCGCACCAGGCAGTGAGCCGATCCCGCCGAGCACCGCTGCGGTGAACGCCTTGATGCCGATGATGAATCCGGCATAGAAGTCGAACGTGCCGTAGTTCATGGTGATCAGCACACCAGCCAGGGCCGCCATCGCGGCACCGATGATGAACACGTAGGAAATCACCCGGTCGGTGTTGATCCCCAGGATCGAGGCCATCTTGCGGTCTTGCTGGGTCGCGCGGCACATACGGCCGAGCTTGGTGTACTTGATGACGTAGGTCAGCAGGGCCATGCCGGCAAACGCGGCAACCAGAATGAAGACCTTGGTATAGGTCAGTTGTACGAATCCTGTGCCGACTTCGACACGCCAGGCACCGGTCAGCAAGGTTGGAACGCCTTGTTGCTTCGCGCCCTGGGCGATTTGTGCATAGTTTTGCAGGATCAGCGAAATCCCGATGGCGCTGATCAGCGGTGCCAGCCGGGTGGAATTACGCAGGGGTTTGTAGGCGACACGCTCGATGACCCAGCCATACACCGCCGTGACGACGATGGTGAAGACCAGTGTGCCAAGCATCAGTAGAGGGAAGGATTCAATACCGAAGTATGCCAGCAGAGCCAGACTGATCGCCGCGAGGTACGCAGAGATCATATAAACCTCGCCATGGGCGAAGTTGATCATGCCGATGATGCCATAGACCATTGTGTAGCCGATGGCGATCAGGCCATAGACCGACCCGAGGGTCAGGCCGTTGACCAGTTGCTGCAGGAAAATACCATCCATAACGCAATCTCACGCAATTGGAGAGACTGCACAAAAGCTGGATGCGACGAGCCGAGGGTTCAACCACCCGCGCAACACAGTTGAGTGCAGCTCTACGAGAAAAGACAGGTACTGCATGGACAGAGTTGTTGGATTGCCCGGCGCACGAGGCACCGGGCAAATCAGCAGCTCATATCACTTCTGTTTTTCCAATTGGTGGTATTTGCCGTCCTTGTCCCACTCGTAAACCACGTAGTCGGAGACTTTCAGGTCGCCCTTGGCGTCCCAGGTCTTCTCGCCCATGACGGTCTTGACCGGGTTTTTCTTCAGCCATTCAGCTGCTTTTTCGCCGTCGTTGGACTTGGCGCCATTGAAGGCAGCCGCGAGGGCCTGCACCGAAGCGTAGGCGTACAGGGTGTAGCCTTCCGGCTCGGTGCCACTTTTGCGGAACGCATCCACTACGGCCTTGCTATCTGGCAGCAGGCGCGGGTCGGCACCGAAGGTCATCAGCACGCCATCGACAAATTGCGGGCCGCCAGCGGTGGTGACCAGCTCGTCAGTCACGATACCGTCGTCGGACATGAACTTGACGTCCTTGAGGCCTTGCTCACGCAGTTGGCGAACCAGGGGACCGGCTTCCGGGTGCAGACCACCGAAGTACACGACGTCGGCGCCAGCGCCACGGATCTTGGTGACAATGGTGCTGAAGTCTTTTTCACCGCGGGTCAGGCCTTCGTACAGCACTGGCGTAACGCCGCGCTTGGCCAGTTGAGCCTTGGTCGCATCCGCCAGGCCCTGACCGTAGGTGTCCTTGTCATGCAGCACAACGACTTTTTTACCTTTGAGCACGTCAACGATGTAGTCGCCAGCGACGATACCTTGCTGGTCGTCACGACCGCACATACGGAACATGGCGCCCAGGCCGCGCTCGGTCACCTGTGGGTTGGTAGAACCCGGGGTGATTGCAATGATGCCGGCTTCGTCGTAGATCTCGGAGGCCGGAATGGTCGACGAGGAGCAGAAGTGACCGACCACGCCCGCCACTTTCTGGTTGGTCAGGTCCTTGGCCACCGTAACAGCCTGTTTCGGTTCACAGGCGTCATCGCCCTTGACCAGCAGGATCTTCTCACCGTTGACGCCACCCGCCGCGTTAATGGCATCGGCTGCCGCTTGGGCACCCTTCATGTACTGCTCGCCAAATGCAGCGTTGGCGCCGGTCATCGGCCCAGCCACACCAATTTTTACATCAGCTTGAGCAAACGCAGAAACACCCAACGCAGTTGCCACTGCTAGGGCCAGGAAACCTTTCTTGTAAAACGTCTGGGACATGAGGTGGTGCTCCAAGGTTTTTTTTAGTTGGCACTGCGACTTCATTTCACTGAAAAGCTCAGAGCAAGGGCCGTGCCATCGGTTTTTTATTCTGAAAAAAGTCGCTGCTTTATTGTTATTTCGACTGTTTCGAGCCCTTTTTCATAGGGCGTGCAACCGTCTAAACCGCACGAGGTGCAACCTTTTATTTAAATAGGTGAAACCCTCCGTGAGCCATCATTGCAACCATTGCACGAAACGGCGTGCAACCACTGTGTAACAACCCACGTCACCGAACTGCACACTGTCGGTGCGCGATTGCTACAACCCGCACCATAACAGGCTAGACGCTACGCCGGAAAACGCGGGGGCCTGCAACAATTTTCAACACTCAAATGACGATCCGCAGGCACTGGCCCGCGTGATACAGCGAAAAACCGGCTTCATACAGGCAACTGCGCAAGCCCACCCCGGCCACTGGCTGCATGGGTGCGAAGGGGATCGGCAGCGCCTTGGCGTCACCGTGGCACAGGTAGTCGGCGAACGCCTTGCCGACCACCGTGCCGGTAGTCACGCCTCGACCGTTGTAACCGGTCACTGCCACCAACCCTGGGGCAGGTTCGAACAGGCGCATCAGGTGGTCGGGCGTAAACGCGATGCGCCCGGTCCAGGTGCATTCCCATTCCACTGGCTTGAGGTAGGGGAAATAGTGCTGCTGCACCCGGTCGGCCCAGGCCTTGAGGAACCAGGTCGGCTTGCGGTTGCCGTTGCCCAGGCTGCCCAGCAGCAAACGGCCGTCCTTGTCCCGGCGGATGCTGCTCAACACCTGGCGGGTATCCCACGAGCCCTGCCCGCCCGGCAGAATGCGTCGGGCGGCGTCGTCGGTCAGCGGGACCGAGGCGACCTGATAGTAATAACCAGGGAAGAAATTGCGCCGCAGTTCGGTCCAGTCGCCCTCGGTATAGGCGTTGGAGGCGATCACCACCTGCTCGGCCAGTACCGAACCCTGGGCGGTCTGCACCGACCAGCGCTGGCCCTGGCGTTCCAGGCGCGTCACCGGTGAATGGTCGAACAGCTGGCCACCCAGGTCCGTGGCCGCCTTGGCCAATCCGCTGGTGTAGGCCATCGGGTTGAGCGTACCGGCGCGACGGTCGAGTAATGCCGCGGCGATTTTCGACGTGCCGGTGGCCTCGACACAGGCCTGGCCGGTGAGCAATTGCACCGGGGCACCACGGCGCTTCCATTGCTCTTCGCGACTGCGCAGGTCGGCCTCGCCCCGGGCGTTATGGGCCATGTGCAGGGTGCCTTCGCGGCGCAGTTGGCAATCGATGTTGTATTTATCGACGAGGCTGAACACCAGGGCCGGCGCAGCCCCCAGCATGCGGTTGAGCTGGCTGCCCACCGCCTCGCCGAACCCGGCCTCGATGTCGTCCGGCGGGATCCACAGGCCGGCGTTGACCAACCCGACGTTACGCCCCGATCCGCCGTGCCCGGCCCGATGAGCCTCCAACACGGCAACGCGCTTGCCCTGTTCCAGCAAATGCACCGCCGCCGACAGCCCGGTGAAGCCGGCGCCAATCACACACACATCGACGCTGACTTCGCCGGCCAGAGCGGTGTTTTCAGGCCTTTGCGGCGTCAGGTTTTCCCACAGACATTCTTCGCGTAACGGCATTGCCAGACTCCGGAAATGAAACCTAACCATCACACTATTTAGTGTGGGAGCGAGCTTGCTCGCGATAGCGGCCCTACAGTCACTTTCCTATTGAATGTGCCGCCGTCATCGCGAGCAAGCTCGCTCCCACAAAGGATCTCCACGCATTGAAGATCCGGCCCCAACGTCCTCAGTCGAAGGTAATCCCCTGCGCCAACGGCAACTCCAGCGAGTAGTTCACGGTGTTGGTCTGGCGGCGCATGTAGCCGCGCCAGGCGTCGGAGCCGGATTCGCGACCGCCGCCGGTTTCCTTTTCACCACCGAATGCGCCGCCGATCTCCGCGCCGCTCGGGCCAATGTTGACGTTGGCGATGCCGCAGTCGCTGCCCACGGCCGACATGAATTGCTCGGCTTCACGCACGTCGGTGGTGAAGATGCAGGACGACAGGCCCTGGGGCACGGAGTTGTTCAGGTCCAAGGCCTCGGCAAAGTCCTTGTAGCCAACCACGTACAGGATCGGTGCGAAGGTTTCGTGGCGCACCACGTCGCTCTGTTCGGGCATCTCGACGATGGCCGGCGAGACGTAATAAGCATTCGGGAACTGGTCTTCAAGCTGGCGCTGGCCACCAAAGACTCGCCCGCCTTCGCTCAAGGCCTGCTCCAGCGCATCCTGCATGTTGTCGAAGCTATGTTTGTCGATCAGCGGCCCGACCAGGTTGCCTTCCAGCGGATGGCCGATACGCACTTTCGAATAGGCGGCCTTGAGGCGGGTGACGATTTCTTCCTTCACCGATTCGTGGGCAATCAGCCGGCGCAGGGTGGTGCAACGCTGGCCGGCGGTGCCGACGGCGCTGAACAGGATGGCGCGCACGGCCATGTCCAGGTCGGCGCTCGGCGCCAGGATCATGGCGTTGTTGCCGCCCAGTTCCAGGATGCTGCGGGCGAAACGCGCGGCGACTTTCGGTGCCACTTCGCGGCCCATGCGGGTGCTGCCCGTGGCGCTGATCAAGGCCACGCGCGGGTCATCCACCAGCGCTTCACCGGCATCGCGACCGCCGATGATCACCTGGCTCAGGTACGGGGGAGCGTCGCTGAAATTCTTCAGCACGCGCTCGAACAGCGCCTGGCACGCCAGGGCGGTGAGCGGGGTCTTTTCCGACGGTTTCCAGATCACTGCGTTGCCGCACACCAGGGCCAGCGTGGTGTTCCAGGCCCAGACCGCCACCGGGAAGTTGAAGGCACTGATCACCCCGACCACGCCCAGCGGATGCCAGGATTCACGCATGTGGTGGCCCGGACGCTCGGAGGCGATGGTCAGGCCATACAGTTGACGGGACAGGCCGACGGCGAAGTCGCAGATATCGATCATCTCTTGCACTTCACCCAGGCCTTCCTGGGTGATCTTGCCGGCTTCCCACGACACCAACTCGCCGAGGTCGGCCTTGTATTCACGCAACAGGTCGCCAAATTGACGCACCAGCTCGCCGCGACGCGGGGCCGGCACCTGGCGCCACAGGTCGAAGGCGTGTTCGGCACGGCTGACCTGCTGCTCGACTTCAGCCGCGCCTTCCCAGTTCACAGCGCCGATACGGCTGCCATCTATGGGCGAATGCACCGGTTGTGTGCCGTTCTGGTACAGGGCCGAGTCGACACCCAGACGATCAAGCAATGCAGCAACCATGGAAAATTTCCTCACACGAAAGACGAAGGATTGGCAGCCGGACAAATACGGCTGATCAGACCTGTAGTTGTAGCTGGCCCGAGACTTGCCAACAAACGACCTTTAAGCGAGATATCATTCCGTTTATTCATGCTGGCCATGACCGGATAAGCAGAGCCACAAGAAATAAGGCCTCATCATGCTCAATAAACGCTATTTGCCGTCGATCACGGCGCTGCAATGCTTCGAAGCGGTGACCCGCCACCTGAGCTTCACCCGTGCCGCCGAAGAGCTGAACCTGACCCAGAGCGCCGTCAGCAAACAAGTCGCGCAATTGGAAGAGTTGCTGCAGCACTTGCTGTTCCGGCGCGTACGTCGACGCCTGCAACTGACGCCAGCCGGTGATTTGTACCTGGGGGAAGTGCGAAAAATCCTCACGCAGGTGGAGATGTCTACCCATTACCTGCGCTCCTACGGCGGCGACACCGAAGTCCTGCGCGTTTCCACGCCTCCGACCTTCGGCGCTCGCTGGCTGGTCCCACGCTTGAAGGGCTGGCGATTGCGGCACCCGAAAATTCACCTGGACCTGTGCAGCGAGCAGGAGGCTGACGACTTGCTGCAAGGGCGCAGCGACCTGGCGTTCTATTTCGGCCAAGGCTCGCGACCTGGTACCGAATCCCTGAAGCTGTTTGGCGAAGAACTGGTACCGGTCTGCGCGCCCGGCAGCCTGCCTGACCAGCCCTTCACCGACCCGACCCAACTGGCCGAACTGGTGCTGCTGCAAAACGCCTCGCGGCCCCAGGCCTGGCACGACTGGTTCGACCACCAGGGCTACCACACCGAACACAGCTACCACGGGCCGCGCTTCGAAACCTTCTACATGTGCATTCGCGCCGCCCAGGTCGGCTGCGGTGTCGCCCTGCTGCCGCGGTTTCTGGTGGAAGAAGAACTGGCCGACGGCAAACTGGTCATCCCCTGGCCGCACGCGATGCCCAGCACCAACGCCTATTACCTGGCCTATCCGGAACATTCGGCGGAAGTGCCCAAGGTGCGGCTTTTTGTGGAGTGGATGCTGGAGCAGATCGACAACCCGGATATACCGGCATAACCCGACGCGAACCTGTGGGAGCAAGGCTTGCCCGCGAAGAGCGCGCCACGGCCTCCCGGAAACCGAGTCGCCTGTATCGCGGGCAAGCCTTGCTCCCACAGCGGGGCGGGGCGACGTTTCGATAAATTCCCTCGCCACAAACAGCTCTACTTTGCCGAAAAAGACCCAGTGGCCAAAAAAAACTGGCAATCATCATGAGTGATATGCGCCACTAGCCCTTTCACTACAAACCGCTGCACCCCGCTGCCCACCGCAGCGGCTTGCCTGGAGATTCCCGTTATGAGCGAGAGTGTGTTTGCCGATCGTATCGTGCAGAACCTGCTCGACACCGACTTCTACAAACTGACGATGATGCAGGCGGTGTTGCACAACTACCCCAACGTCGAAGTCGAATGGGAGTTTCGCTGCCGCAACAGCGAAGACCTGCGCCCGTACCTGGCGGAGATCCGCTTTCAGATCGAGCGTCTGGCCGAGTTGAGCCTGAGCGCCGACCAGTTGGGTTTCCTGGAGCGCATCAGCTTTCTGAAGCCGGACTTCCTGCGTTTCCTGGGCCTGTTTCGCTTCAACCTGCGTTACGTGCACACCGGTATCGAAAACGGCGAGTTGTTCATCCGCCTGCGCGGGCCGTGGTTGCACGTCATCCTGTTCGAAGTGCCGCTGCTGGCCATTGTCAGCGAGGTGCGCAATCGTTATCGCTATCGTGAAGTCGTCCTGGAACAGGCGCGGGAACAGCTTTATCGCAAGTTCGACTGGCTGAGCGCCAACGCCAGTGCCGAGGAACTGTCCGAACTGCAAGTCGCGGACTTCGGCACCCGCCGTCGTTTTTCCTTCCGCGTCCAGGAAGAAGTGGTCAACGTGCTCAAGCACGACTTCCCCGGGCGTTTCGTCGGCACCAGTAACGTGCACCTGTCCCGGGAATTGGACATGAAGCCCCTGGGTACCATGGCCCATGAGTGGATCATGGCCCACCAGCAATTGGGCCCGCGGCTGATCGACAGCCAGATCGCCGCCCTCGATTGCTGGGTGCGCGAGTACCGAGGCCTGCTGGGGATCGCCCTGACCGATTGCATCACCATGGACGCCTTCCTCAAGGATTTCGATCTGTTCTTCGCCAAGCTGTTCGACGGCTTGCGCCATGACTCGGGCGATCCGGTGATCTGGGCCGAAAAAGCCATTGCCCACTACCACAAGCTCGGCATCGACCCCATGAGCAAGACCCTGGTGTTCTCCGATAGCCTGACATTGCCCAAATGCCTGGAGATTTTTCGGGCATTGCGTGGTCGCATTAATGTCAGCTTCGGTATTGGCACCAACCTGACGTGTGACATTCCAGGTGTAGAGCCGATGAGCATCGTGCTTAAAATGATCAGCTGTGACGGGCAACCCGTGGCCAAGATTTCAGACGAGCCCGGCAAGACCCACTGCAAAGACCCGAATTTCGTCGCCTACATGCGACACGTTTTCCAAGTACCTGCCGCCCTTTCAGATACATCAAGCAAGGAGTGAATTCATGCAAGCCGTACAGCGTGAGATTGCTGAACAGCTCAAGGTCCAGCCGCCGTTCGCCGATGACGCCGCCCTCAAGGCCGAAATCGCCCGTCGGGTGAGTTTTATTCAGGATTGCCTGGTCAACTCCGGGCTCAAGTCCCTCGTGCTGGGCATCAGCGGTGGCGTTGACTCGTTGACCGCCGGGCTGCTGGCCCAACGTGCCATGCGCGAACTGCGGGAGAATACCGGTAACGACGCCTACAAGTTCATCGCCGTGCGCCTGCCGTACGAAACCCAGTTCGACGAGCATGAAGCCCAAGCCTGCGTGGACTTCATCGACCCGGACGAGCGCCATACCGTCAACATCGGTCCGGCGGTCAAGGCCCTGGCCGAACAAGTCGCGGCGTTCGAAGGCAAGGCAGCGGTTTCGCGGGATTTCGTGCTGGGCAATACCAAGGCGCGGATGCGCATGGTGGCGCAATACACCATCGCGGGCACCGAGCACGGCCTGGTGATCGGCACCGATCATGCCGCCGAAGCGGTGATGGGTTTCTTCACCAAGTTCGGTGATGGCGCCTGCGACCTGGCCCCGCTCAGTGGCTTGGTCAAAAACCAGGTCCGGGCCATTGCCCGTGACTTTGGTGCGCCGGAGTCTCTGGTGGAAAAAGTCCCCACCGCCGATCTTGAAGACCTGTCGCCAGGCAAGCCGGACGAAGCCTCCCACGGCGTGACCTACGCCGAGATCGATGCGTTCCTGCACGGCGAGCCGGTGCGGGACGAGGCGTTCAGGATCATTTGCGAGACCTATCGCAAGACTGAGCACAAGCGGGTGATGCCGTATGCCCCGTAACGGGTAATCCCTGTGGGAGCGAGCTTGCTCGCGATGGCTGAGGGGCGTGGGTTGGTGTGTATATCCGTTATTTAGGTAACGGATATACACACCAAAGCAACTAAACACCGAGCTTCTAAAAAAAACCCAAAAAAACGGCGCTTCCCCATTTCTGAAAGAAGCGCCGCTTTTTTGTACCTGAAGTGATTATTTCAGGGTAACGGTGCCTTTCATCATCGAGATGTGGCCCGGGAACGAACAGAAGAAGCCGTATTTTTCAGCGGCATCCAGTTTAGACACGTCGAAGGTCACCGAGTCTTTTTCCCCGGCACCAATGATCTTGGTGTGGGCGATGATGCGCTCATCACCTTCCTTGAGGTAATTCTTGTCAATGCCAGCGCCCAGGCCATCGGTGGCGATCGGCTGCATGTCAGCCTCTTTGCTCAGCACCCAGTTATGGCCCATGACGTTTTTCGGCAAGCTGCCCGAATGCGTCAGTTCAACGGTGAACGTCTTGCAGCTCTTGTCAATCTCGATGGCCTTGGTGTTGAAGGACATCTGGTCGGTCGAGTCGATGGTGGTCTTGCACTCCGCTGCCATCAGTTGGCTGCTGGCCAGCGTCAACAGGGATACTGCAACAAGTTTGGCAAACATCGTGAATCTCCAAGGCATGGTTAACAAAAATCCGTCAAAGGGGAAGACTGCCTGAATTTCAGACAAGTTCCTATGACCTGAATCAAAGATTGTATACAACTTAAGGCTATCAGCCTGATGGACACAATCAACCAGCCAGAGGGATGACGCCGCTCTATGATCGGCCTCATCACCTCTCGGGAGCGCCATCATGAACATCAACAGCCTGTTATGCAGCTTGCTCGCCGCCTACGCCTGCGGCGCCAGTGGCACCTACGAAAAACCCCGTCGCGAGGTTTAATCGCTTTGCGCTACACAGGCCAGGCTTTACTCTGGGTCGGTTACTGATCATGGAGTAAAGCATGTCCATCGCGTCTGTTTGTGTATTTTGCGGCGCCAGCACTGGCACCGACCCAGCGTATCGTGAAGCGGCCCAGGCCCTGGGCCGGGCATTGGCGGAACGAAAATTGACCCTGGTCTACGGCGGCGGTGCCGTCGGCCTGATGGGGATCGTCGCCGACGCAGCCCTGGCGGCCGGCGGCGAGGTCATCGGCATCATCCCGCAAAGCCTCAAGGACAAGGAAATCGGCCACAGCGGCCTGACTCGCCTGGAAGTGGTGGACGGCATGCACGCGCGCAAGGCACGCATGGCCGAACTGAGTGACGCCTTCATCGCCCTGCCCGGCGGCCTCGGCACGCTGGAGGAGTTGTTCGAAGTCTGGACCTGGGGCCAACTCGGCTACCACGGCAAACCGCTGGGGCTGCTGGAAGTGAACGGTTTCTACAGCAAGCTCACCGGTTTTCTCGATCATATCGTCGGCGAAGGCTTCGTCCGCGCGCCCCATCGTGACATGCTGCAAGTGAGCGAATCAGCGCAGAACCTGCTCGATGCGCTGGACGAATGGCAACCGTCAGTGCAGCCAAAGTGGGCCGAACAAAAACCCAGCTAACGGCTCGGCCCCGATACAGGGCAGAATATGCGCCGCTCAACCTCACCTTCGACCCCAGAGGATCGCCCATGGCCAAACCCAATTATTCCTTCGCCAAACGTCAGAGAGACTTGGCCAAGGAGCAGAAGAAAGAGGAAAAGCTGCAGCGCAAGAAAGCCACAGCTGAAGAAGAAGCTGCACTGACCCCGGATACTGAAGGCGAAGTGGCAGCAGAAGATGATGTTGATGCACCGAAAGATCAGGCGCCCGACGCCTGATACCCCCAGGGCCCGATGATCCGATCCGGCCCCCCGATTCTGTGTCCAGGGCCGGCAGCTCCACTGCCGGCCCTCACAATTCCAGCGCTTTGAAACCGCCCGGCAACTGGCAGCGGTACGTGTAAATCAAGACGTGCTTGCCGGGATGCACCTTCCTCATCCATTCAGTACATACCCTGTGGGAGCGGGCTTGCTCGCGAAAGCGGTGGTTCAGTCGACATCCATGTTGAATGATGGTCCGTTTTCGCGAGCAAGCCCGCTCGCACAAGGTGATCTCCTTACGATTCCAGCGGCATCACCGTCACCCGCACCTCGGGGTCATGATTGCCGCCCCCCAGGATCACCCCCCGCAACGGCGACACATCGGAAAAATCGCGACCCCAGGCCAGGGTGATGTGTTCCAGGGCCGGCTGGACGTTGTTGGTCGGGTCGAAGTCCACCCACCCCAATACCGGGCAATACACCGAGACCCAGGCATGGGATGCATCGGCGCCAATCAGCCGAGGTTGGCCGGGCGGTGGCTGGGTCAGCAGGTAGCCACTGACGTAACGCGCCGCCAGCCCGCGAGAACGCACGCAGGCCAGCATCAGGTGGGCAAAGTCCTGGCACACGCCCCGCCGCCGCTCCAACACCTCCACCAGCGGTGTGGCCACCTGGGTCGCTTCGGCATCGAAGGTGAACTCCTCGAAAATCTTCTCCATCAGCGCCCGCACGCCGATCATCAACGGACGCCCCGGCGGGAAGCAGCTTTCGGAAAACTCGACAAAGCTGCGCTTGAGGTGCACATAGGGTGACTCGAAACGGTAGCGGCACGCGTCCAGCAGCGGTGCCGCGATCGGTCGGCTGCTATAGGTCAGCGCGCGACAGGTCGACTCCCAGGCCGGGGACAGGTTGAAGTCCAGCGCGGGGCGGGCCAGTACCTCGACGCTCAAGCGGGCATTGACCAGCAGCTCGTCATGGGGCCGTTCGAAAGCCAGGCGGGTCAGCGGGTTGCCGAACACATCCCGTTCATCGCGACGGGTCGTCGGCTCCGGGCTGATCAGCAACTGCTGTTCGGTGCAACGCTGCCAGTCACAGGCGCGTGGCCACAGATGGGCAAGCTGCTGGGCCAGGGACACCGGACTGTCATAGTGGTAATGGGTGTCGTGGAGGATCTGGTAACGGGCGTTCATCAGACAGACACCGTGCGTTGGCTGACGTCATCGACGTGGGCGAAATGGCGCAAGGCCAGGCGATCGGATACCTGGCCACCGACATCGGCCACTTCCTGCAACAGGTCGGCCAGCCCATCGAGTGCTGCGCGCAGGCTGGCTTCACCGAACAATGGGTTTTCCAGGCAGCGCAGGTCAAAGCGCGACAGACGTGCGACCAAGTCAGGCAATGCCGTTTCCCTGGGTGCGGCAAAATCATCGTTCAAGCGCTTGAGGGTGCGGTTCACCAGCTTCAACTGGAAGAGCACCGCGTGGGGGTTCTGTTCATCCAGTAGCAGCAGGTCCAGCACCGGGATCAGTTGCGCCACCGCCAGGTAGCGCGAACGGTAGGTGATGCTGCTGTTGCCCAGTTCCAGCAACCACTCCAGCCCAGCCTGGTCGAACACTGCATCGCTGCGCAAAAACGCCGCCAGGCTGCTGCTGAGGAACTGCAAGCGTTCCAGGCGCCGGCCAATCATCAAGAAGCGCCAGCCCTCGTCACGGGTCATGTCGTCCAGAGCAAAGCCGGACAATGCCGCCAGGGACATCACCAGCCGATTGAGGAAATCCAGCAACTCACCAAAATCCGGCTCCTCGGTTTCCAGCTCCATCGCTTCGCGCTGCAACTCCACCAGCGCCTGCCAGTTCTCCCGGGACAGCTTGCCGCGAACCTGCGAGGCCGCCCACTGCAAGCGCTGCAGGTTGGAGCGCAGGCTGAACGACCAGTCGTCCCCCAACAGCGCCGCCAGCAAACGCTCGTGCAGCTCGCCCTCTTCAGGCAGCAGCATCAGGCTTTCGCCCAGGGACACCGCCGATTGCAGGGCCTGTGGGTCATCGCCATCGACATAACGCCCCAGCATGATCCGCAGCAGCCGTGCGCTGTCGTCGCAACGTTCGCAATAACGGCCGAACCAGAACAGGTTTTCCACCACCCGCGAAGGCAAGTACGGATCGCGTCGAACCAGGTCGTGGACACCTACCGTTCGCTGGGCCGTCCATTGTTCACCGCCGGGCGCCTGCTCGCTCAACACCCAAGTGTCCTTGCTGGCGCCACCGCGCTGCATCGACACCACTTCGGCGTCGGCCTCGGCGGCCACGCGGGTCAGGCCACCCGACAGCACCCGATAATCATCCTTGCCGGACACGGCATACACACGCATGCCAATCGCCCGTGGCTGGATGTGGCCGTCTTCGGCCTGCCAGACAGGGGCCTGGGACAGTTGCGCCAACTCCTGGGCGACATAGGCATAGGGCCGGGCCTGCATGCGCGCCGCCAATTGGCCGCGCTGCTCCTCGTTCAGGTCACGGCCAAATACCGGGGTGAAGCTTTGGGAAGGAAACGCCGGCTTGATCAACAGCTGCGGCAGTTTTTCCAGGGCCTGGGCCAGCACCGGCGGCTCACCGCACCACCAGGTGGCGATGGACGGCAGTATCAGTTCCTCACCGAACAGATACTGGTTGATCTTCGGCAGGAACCCCAACAGGCCCGGCGACTCCAGCACGCCGCTGCCCAGGGCATTGGCCACCAGCACCCGGCCCTGGCGCACCGCCTCCAGCAGTCCCGGCACGCCGAGGGCTGAATCGGTGCGCAGCTCCAGGGGGTCGCAGAAATCGTCGTCGAGCCGGCGCATGATGGCGTGGACCCGGCGCAGGCCGCTGAGGGTCTTGAGGTAGACCGTGGCGTCCCGCACAGTCAGGTCGCCCCCCTCTACCAACGGATAGCCCAGCTGGCGTGCCAGATAAAGATGCTCGAAATAACTTTCGTTGAACCGCCCCGGCGTCAACAGCACCACCAGTGGCGACTCACCGTCGCTGGGCGCCTGTCGTGCCAGGGTTTCCTGCAAGGTGCGGAAGAACCCGGACAGGTGTCGCACCCTCAGGTCGCGATACAACTCGGGGAACGCACGGGAAACGATCATGCGATTTTCCAGCGCATAACCGGCCCCCGAAGGCGCCTGGGTCCGATCCGCCGTGACCCACCAACGGCCATCGGGTGTGCGCGCCAGATCTACCGCATACAAATGCAGGAAACTGCCATCCGGCGGCGCGATGCCCTGGCAGGGCCAAAGGAAATTGTTGTGCCCGAATACCAGCTCTGCCGGCAGCAGCCCCTCGCTGATCAGCCGCTGTGGCCCATACAGGTCGGCCAGAACCGCATTGAGCAGCCGCGCACGCTGGGCGATCCCGGCCGACAGGTGTTTCCACTCCTGCGGGTCGATCACATGGGGCAGCAGGTCCAGCTCCCACGGCCGGTCCGCGCCCTTCGGATCGGCGTAGACGTTATAGGTGACACCGTTTTCCTGGATCTGCCGAGCCAGCAGGGCCTGGCGCTGGAGCAACTGGGCCCGCGTGCTGCGCTGCAACTGGTCGAACAGCCGCCGCCAATGCGTCCGCACGGCACCGCTGTCGTCCAGCAGCTCATGATAGGTGCCCGTTGTCAGCGGGTAACGGTCAAGCAGGTCAGGCATGGAAAGCTCGGCAGACGGCAATGAAAGGTGAGACTAGCGCAAGCGCATGACGCCCGGATAGGTGCAAGCGTGTGACCAGACGCTGGGTTGCGCCCTGTAGGAGCTGTCGAGTGAAGCGAGGCTGCGATCTTTTGATCTGGATCTTGATCTTTCATCTTTCACTCCAGGCTCAATTGGCAGGGGAAAGATCGCAGCCTCGTTTCACTCGACAGCTCCTACATAGCGCCTACATAGCGCCTACATAGCTCCTACATAGCGCCTACGTTGAGGCCCCTGGAAAGCGTCGCAGATCGAGCGTGAGTGGAAACTCGTCATCCACTGCCAGGCTGGGTATCGGCAGTTTCCCAGGCGTGTGTCCGAGACGGAAGAAACGCGCCATCCGCCGGCTCTCGGCTTCGTTGGCATTTACCGGCAAGCTGTCGTAGTTGCGCCCGCCCGGATGGGCCACGTGATACTGGCAGCCGCCCACGGAGCGTTGCATCCAGGTGTCGAGCAAATCGAAGACCAGCGGCGCATGCACCGGGATGGTCGGTTGCAGGCAGTTGGCCGGTTGCCAGGCGCGGAAACGCACCCCGGCAACGAATTCGCCGACCCGACCGGTGGGTTGCAACGGCACCGGCACGCCATTGCAGGTCAGCAGGTAGCGTTGTGGCGCCAGGCCGCTGAGCTTGACCTGCAAGCGCTCCAGGGACGAATCCACATAACGCACGGTGCCGCCCACCGCGCCCTCCTCCCCCAGCACATGCCAAGGCTCAAGGGCTTGGCGCAATTGCAGTTCGATGCCGCTGACCGCGTAATCGCCCACCTTGGGGAAGCGGAACTCCAAGTGCGCGGCAAACCACTCGGCCCGCAGCGGGTAACCGGCAGCGTTCAGTTCATGGATGACGTCGGCAAAATCCTGCTCGATAAAGTGCGGCAACAGGAAACGGTCATGCAGCTCCGTGCCCCAGCGCGCCAGTTTCGCCGGCGCATAAGGCTCGCGCCAGAACCGCGCCACCAGCGCCCGCAGCAGTAACTGCTGGGCCAGGCTCATGCGGGCGTGAGGTGGCATCTCGAAGGCACGCAACTCCAACAGGCCGAGACGCCCGGTGGCGCCGTCTGGTGAATAGAGCTTGTCGATGCAGAATTCGGCGCGGTGGGTATTGCCGGTCACGTCGATCAACAGGTTGCGCAGCAGGCGATCGACCAACCACGGCGGGCATTGCTCGCCGGGCTGCGGCATTTGCGCGAAAGCGATTTCCAGTTCGTACAACGCGTCGTTGCGCGCCTCGTCCACGCGAGGCGCTTGGGAGGTCGGGCCGATGAACAATCCGGAAAACAGGTAGGACAACGAAGGATGGTTATGCCAGTAACTGATCAGGCTACGCAGCAGGTCGGGACGCCGCAGGAACGGTGAGTCAGCCGGTGTCGCGCCACCCAGTACGAAATGGTTACCGCCGCCGGTGCCGGTGTGCCGGCCATCGATCATGAATTTCTCGGTGGTCAGCCGGGTCTGACGCGCTTCTTCGTAAAGAAACTCGGTGCGCTCGACCAACTCATCCCAAGTCGCCGAGGGTTGCACGTTGACCTCGATCACACCCGGGTCGGGGGTGATGCGGAAATTGCCCAGGCGCGGGTCGCTCGGCGGTTCGTAGCCTTCCAACAGCACCGGGCAGTGCAACTCCTCAGCCGTCGCCTCGATAGCACTGACCAGTTCCAGGTAATCCTCGACCCGCTCCAGTGGCGGCATGAACAGATACAGCCGACCTTCACGGGCCTCGGCACAGAAGGCGGTGCGGGTCAGCCAGTCGGCGGATTTATCGATCTCCGGGACACGCTCCTGTTCGGCCGCCGGCTCGCCGTGACGCGCCAGTTGCTCGGTACCGGGCAACTCGGGCAAGTCCTGGTTCGGGTCGGTGGGGTGGATGAACGGGTACTCGGCTGCCGTCACCCACGGCTGGGACGCCAGTGGCAAGCGATAGCCCAGGGGCGAATCCCCCGGTACCAGGCGGCAGTGGTTGTCGCGCAGGTACCAGCGACCGCTTTGCCATTGATCGCCCTTGGCGGTGCGGTCCAGCGGCAGGACTTGGCCGATGACCTTGTCCAGGCCCTGGCTGAAGACCTTGCGCAGCCGCGCGCGCTCCAGGGCGTCTTCCAGGCGTGGGTCCTGGGCCGTGACATTCGAAGGCAATGCGCCTTCGCGCCAGAGGTAATAGAAGTTGTCTTCGTAGGCCGGAAACACGAACCGCGCCGGAATTTTCAAACGCTCGGCGACGCTCGCCAGGAAGCGTCCAGCCAGTTCGCCATCGGCGCCGTAGTCCTCCTGCTCATCGGCGATCAACGCGCTGTTGTGCCAGATCGGCACCCCGTCGCGCCGCCAATAGCAGTTGAGCGACCAGCGCGGCAATTGCTCGCCGGGGTACCACTTGCCCTGGCCGAAATGCACCAGTCCCTGGGGCGCATAGTGCTTGCGCATGCGCTGGAACAGCTCGGCGGAGAGCCGGCGTTTGTCCGGCCCGAGTGCCGCGGTATTCCACTCGGCACCGTCCGGGTCATCGATGGAGACAAAGGTCGGCTCGCCGCCCATGGTCAGGCGAACGTCGCCCTCCAGCAGGTCGGCATCGATCTGCCGTCCCAGTGCCTGGATCGCCAGCCACTGTGCGTCGGTGTAAGGCTTGGTCACCCGCGGCGCTTCCCAGACCCGCTCGACGGACATTTCGTGGCTGAACTCACACTCGCAAGGCTCCACCAAACCACTGATCGGTGCCGCCGAGGACGGATCGGGACTACAGGCCAACGGGATGTGGCCTTCACCGGCGAACAACCCGGACGTCGCATCCAGGCCGATCCAGCCGGCACCGGGCAAGTAGACCTCGCACCAGGCATGCAAGTCAGTGAAGTCCACGTCGGTGCCGGACGGGCCATCGAGGCTTTTCACATCGGCGGTCAACTGAATCAGGTAACCGGAAACGAAACGCGCGGCCAAACCAAGGTTGCGCAACAGCTGCACCAACAGCCAGGCCGAGTCGCGACAGGAACCGGACGCATGCTCAAGGGTGTGCTCCGGGGTCTGCACGCCCGGCTCCATGCGAATCAGGTAGTTGATGTCTTCGCTCAGGCGCTGGTTGAGCGCCACCAGAAAATCCACCGCCGGCAATGGCGTGCGGTCGATACCGTCCAGATAGGCCTGGAACTTCGGCGTCAACGGCAGGGTTTCCAGGTAAGGCGCCAGCTCCTTGCGCTCGTCGGCCGCGTAGGCGAACGGGATCTTTTCGGCGTAGGGCTCAAGGAAGAAGTCGAACGGATTGAACACCGCCATTTCCGCCAGCAGATCGACTTCGATGCGCAGCTCCCGGGTTTTCTCGGGAAACACCAGCCGCGCCAAGTAGTTGCCCTGAGGGTCCTGCTGCCAGTTGATGAAATGCTGCTCGGGCGAAACCTTCAGCGAATAGGAAAGAATCCGCGTGCGGCTGTGGGCCGCCGGGCGCAGGCGAACGATCTGCGGGCCGAGTTCGACGGCGCGGTCGTAGCGGTAATGCGTGACGTGATGCAATGCGACATGGATCGACACGACGTGCCTCCTGCGAGCCTGGGCGTTATCGAAAGCGGCGCAAGACTTATGCCATGCAGGCAGGCCGGACACTTTCTTCGTCTACTCAAGGCAGTAGAGCACTAAAAACGCGCGCGGCCCGAATTCATCTGCAAAGCAATGCACATAAATGCGGCGCGGGCAGCGCGAATCGACTCAGCGACGCGAGCGTGATGCCTTGGCAGACTGGAGGATGCGTTCGCGTTGGTGGCGGATTTCGATGAGCTTGCTGCGCATCTCACGGTGGCGTTTGCTATTGAGCAGCAGGAGTCCCAGCAGCGGCAACAGCACCGCAAACACGTACACACCTTGATGCGGCCCATAAGCGAACGTCGGCAGCACCGCCGCCAGACAGGCGAGGAAATAACCCGCCACCCACCCGATCGCCCAGGCGCGTCCGCGTGCGATCATGAGATTGCCCAGGACCAGGACACTCACCAGAGCCAAGGTGCCGAGTCCAACATAGTTGCTCCTGACGGAAGGCTCCAAGGCTCGCCAATAAGTGCCTGCGGACAAAACGAGCAGCGCAGACCCGGAAAAGCAGCCCAGAAAGATCGTACCCATGAACACCGGAAAATAATGGGCGAGGAACCGCTTCATTGATCCGCCGCCAATCATTCGGTGAACTCCTCATACAGCCCGACGGCAACAGTCTTCACGGCGCCATCGCCGGTATAACTGCCAATGACCCCCAAAGCACCACCGAGAGAATCCTTTATCTGAGTCAGCGTGGCATGCCTGATTTCAGCGGAAGAATAACGCTTGGGCAAGGCGCCCGCTCGTTGCTGCAGTTTAAGCAACTTCGCGGTAAGACTCGGATCTTTCAGGGTCAACAATTCCTTGGTCAGTTTGCTGCGCTCCTGACGACTCAGGCCCTTGAGCAACTGATACCAGCTCTTCCCGGTGCCCGCTGCTTTGCTGGCCTTCAGCAGCCGAACAGTCGTGAGAGCCGAGCCACCGACGCCCACAAGGGAAACACCGTCAAGAATGGGGCTTACAATGTTGTACCAATCGGCGTCGTTCATTTCATCGTTGCCAGTAGGATTGGTCAGCTCATTCGCCACCCGCATCCCCCCAATAAAGCACTGCGCGGTACTGGCCGTCGCGGCAGCGGCGCCCAAGGCGACGACAAAGGCACTGGCTCCGGCCGTAAAGGGCACAGCGACGCTCCCACTGAATACCACCACCCAACCGATGACCGCGGCGACACAGGACAAACCGGCATTCATCGACTCAGTCCCGAGCTTTGACTCACGCGGACTACTTTTTACCTGGTCAATGAATTGCTGTGGGGCGATGTATTTCTTCGCCTCGCGCAAGATGACTCGCTTGGGCGCGATGCTGCAAATCGGCTTGAATTCGCGCAGCGTCACCACGTTGTACTCGGAATCGATGTACACCACGCCCGCACCGGCGATGTTGGGATCGGCATCGATGGCAGCGAACAGACGCGGCAGGTTGACTTGGCTTTCGATGCGTTTGCGGGCCATGAACTGGGAAAAGCTCAGGTCCATGCCGATGCTTGTTGCGGCGCTGCTCATACGAATCGTCCTTGAAGAATTGGAGAGTTGATTTTTTATTGTGCCGTGCCCTGAAGTATCTACGCCAGCTCAGATTTCTGGCCTGACGACACCGACTCAGCGACGCGGTCGCGACGTCTTTGCGGACTGGAGGATGCGTTCGCGCTGGTGGCGGATTTCGACGAGCTTGCTGCGCATCTCGCGGTGGCGTTTGCTATTGAGCAATAGCAACCCCAGCAAGGGGAACAACAACCCAGTCACGTAGGCAACGGGATATGGTCTATAGCCGTAGGTGGGAAGGACAATGAAGAGGCAAACGAGATAGAACACAACGATGGCCCGAACACCCCACGACCGTCCTCTGATCATGAAGAAATGACTCAACGCCAAGAGCAGAGATAGCACCAGTGCAATCAGAAAAGAATATTTAGCCCGCTCAGGATCGCCTCGAAAATAAGTACTTGAGGCCAATGAAATCGAAGCGGAAACCGCAAAACAGGCTAGAAAAAAGGCGCCTATGAAGGTTGGAAAATAGTGAGCAAGGAACGCGTTCAATGAATGCTTGCGGTCCATCAACTAACCCCCCCGCGCATTAGCTTGATCGGCTCTGCTGCCTGGTCTCACGCTTGATCCGCTGACGTTCGTGGCGGATCTCCAAAAGTCGAGCACGCATTTCCCGGTGACGTTTGCTACTGAGCAGCAACACACCAAGCAAGGGCCAAAACACCCCCTCCGCATATATAAACTTGTGCGGATCATATTGGATAGTCGGCAAAACGGTTAGCAAGCAAGCAGCAAGTATGGCGACCATGACCCATGCGCACCAAGGTCGCCCTCGAACGATCAAATAGTTGCTGTGCACGATGACCATGGCGATGATAACGGTCGCCGCCCACCCGGAAGTCGCCCTGATATCCACTGGGACAGCTCGAAAATAAGTACTCATCGCTAACGATACCGTCGCCGAAGCAGCGAAGCAGCCTGCAAAAATGACTCCCATGAAAACAAAAAGGTAACGTACCAGGAAACTACGGATAGTCTGGTTCTGCTCCATTACTCCATCTCCTCATACAAGCCAACCGCAATGGTTTTGACATTGCCAGATATGGCGCTGCCGGCGAACCCCAATGCCGCGCCCAGAGAATCCTGTATCTGAGTAACAGTGCCATGCCTAAGCTGAGTGGGTGTGTAGCGCTTGGGAAGCCCCCCGGCAAGTTGCTTCAGCTTGATCATCCTGCGAGACATCTCCGGGTGTTTGATACTCAGCAATTCTTGGGTCAGTTTGGCTCGCTCCTGGCGATTCAAGCCTTTTAGAACGTCGCGCAAGCTTTTTCCTGTGGTTGCCTTTGCCACATTGACCAATTTGATAGTTGTGAGTGCGCTAGCCCCCACGCCCAGCAGTGATGCTGCGTCCAATCCAATCATCACGTTCTGATACCAAGCTTCGCCATCAAGGTAGTCATTCATGGACGGATCGACTATTTCATTGCGAGCCCGGTAACCACTACCCACACACTGGACGGTACTTGCAGCGGCTGCGGTATAAGCAATTGCGGACACCACCGTGCTGGCTCCAGCACTGAAAGGAATCAGCACGGTACCGCTTAGAACAACGGTCCAGCTGATAAATGCAGCAGCGCAGGCCAAACCGGTGTTCACCGCCTCAGCTACCAATCGCGATTCACGAGGATTGTCCTGTACCTGCTGGGCAAACTGAGCCGGAGCAATGTACTTCTGCGCCTCGCGCAAGATGATCCGTTTGGGTTTGATGCTGCAGATCGGCTTGAACTCACGCAGGGTCACTACATTGAATTCAGCATCGATCTACACCACACCGGCGCCGACGATGCTTGGATCGGCATCAATGGCCGCGAACAACCGTGGCAGGTTGATTTGGCTTTCTATGCGGCGACGGGCCATCAACTGGGAGATGCTGTTGTCCATGCCGATGCCGGGTAACGGAGTGCTCATATGAATCGTCCTTGAGAATCGGAGGGGGAGAATTTATCCACACTGGACCTTGCTCCCGCTGGGCTATGCCCTGTAGGAGCTGCCGAAGGCTGCGATCTTTTGATCTTTTGATCTTTCGCTTGAGATTTAAGTGTCTGGAGAAAGATCGCAGCCTCGTTGCACTCGACAGCTCCTACACCGCTCCTACACAGCTCCTACATAGTTCCTACATAGCTCCTACACAGCGTCTGCGCCGCCGAGCGGGAGCAAGCTCCGTCGCCACAAGGGCTACGCGGGCGCCACGATAACAAACGGCCAGCACCGCCGCTAGAAAGCAAAACGCCAGCACTTAGGCTGGCGTTTTGCGAGGTGGCAGGGCGATCAGCGCGGCACGACAGGCTTGCGCGCCGGCTTCGGTCCCTTGCCCTTGGCGGCGTCCTTGCGTTCCTTGGCGGCCTGCTGGTTGCGGGCGAATGCCGCGGCCTTGGCCTGCTCGCGCTTGTCCCACGGGTTGCCGCCGTCGCTGGCGCGCGGTGGCAGGCCGGTGTGCTGGGTCAGGATCTTGGTGGTTTCCTTGCCTACCTTGTGGCTGCCGGCTGGCGTCGAGTTCTTGCGACGGGCGCTCTGGTAGCTGTCGGTGGCCGGCTGGTGCAACGGAATCAATTGGTTCTTGCCCGGCCCGATCAGGTCGGCGCGGCCCATGCGGGTCAGCGCTTCGCGCAGCATCGGCCAACCCTTGGGGTCGTGATAACGCAGGAAGGCCTTGTGCAGGCGGCGCTGCTCCTCGCTCTTGACGATGGTCACCGCGTCGCTCTTGTAGGTGACCTTGCGCAGCGGGTTCTTGCCCGAGTGGTACATCGCCGTGGCCGTGGCCATCGGTGACGGATAGAACGCTTGCACCTGGTCGGCCCGGAAGCCGTTGCCCTTGAGCCACAGCGCCAGGTTCATCATGTCTTCGTCGGTGGTGCCCGGGTGGGCGGCGATGAAGTACGGAATCAGGTACTGCTCTTTCCCGGCTTCCTTGGTGTACTTCTCGAACATCCGCTTGAATTTGTCATAGCTGCCGATGCCCGGCTTCATCATCTGGTTGAGCGGGCCTTCCTCGGTGTGCTCCGGAGCGATCTTCAGGTAACCGCCGACGTGATGGGTCACCAGTTCCTTGACGTATTCCGGCGACTCGACCGCCAGGTCGTAACGCAGGCCCGAGGCAATCAGGATCTTCTTCACCCCAGGCAACGCCCGGGCGCTGCGGTACAGCTGGATCAGCGAAGAATGGTCAGTGTTCAGGTTCGGGCAGATGCCGGGGAACACACACGACGGCTTGCGGCACGCGGATTCGATTTCCGGGCTCTTGCAGGCGATGCGGTACATGTTCGCGGTCGGGCCGCCGAGATCGGAAATGACCCCGGTGAAACCCGGGACCTTGTCGCGGATCTCTTCGATCTCGCGGATGATCGACTCTTCGGAACGGTTCTGGATGATCCGGCCTTCGTGCTCGGTGATCGAGCAGAAGGTGCAGCCACCGAAGCAGCCACGCATGATGTTCACCGAGAAACGGATCATCTCGTAGGCAGGGATCTTCTCCTTGCCGTACGCCGGATGGGGGACACGTGCGTAAGGCATGCCAAACACGTAGTCCATTTCTTCGGTGGTCATCGGAATGGGCGGCGGGTTGAACCAGACATCGACTTCGCCGTGCTTCTGCACCAGGGCGCGGGCATTGCCTGGGTTGGTTTCCAGGTGAAGCACGCGGTTGGCGTGGGCGTAGAGCACCGCATCGCCACGAACCTTTTCCACCGATGGCAGACGGATCACGGTTTTGTCGCGGGTCATTTTCGGGCTCGCCAGGATCTGCACGACCTTGGCTTCGCTCGGATCCTCGACCGGCCCCTTCTCCTGCTCGATCGCGCAAGCAGCAGTGTCCTGGGTGTTCACATACGGGTTGATGATCTTGTCGATCTTGCCCGGACGGTCGATGCGCGTGGAGTCGACTTCGTACCAGCCTTGCGGCGTGTCACGACGGATAAAGGCCGTGCCGCGCACGTCGGTGATGTCTTCGATCTTGTGGCCGTAGGACAGGCGCTGGGCGACTTCGACAATCGCCCGCTCGGCGTTGCCGTAGAGCAGGATGTCGGCGCAAGCGTCGATCAGGATCGAGTTGCGCACACGGTCCTGCCAGTAATCGTAGTGAGCGATTCGGCGCAGCGAGGCTTCGATGCCACCGAGCACGATCGGCACATGCTTGTAGGCTTCCTTGCAGCGCTGGCTGTAGACCAGGCTCGCACGGTCCGGCCGCTTGCCCGCCATGCCACCCGGGGTGTAGGCGTCGTCGGAGCGAATCTTCTTGTCGGCGGTGTAGCGGTTGATCATCGAGTCCATGTTGCCGGCCGCGACACCGAAAAACAGGTTGGGCTCGCCAAGCTTCATGAAGTCATCTTTGGACTGCCAGTTCGGCTGGGCAATGATCCCGACGCGAAAGCCCTGGGCTTCCAGCAAACGGCCAATGATCGCCATGCCGAACGACGGGTGATCGACGTAGGCATCACCGGTCACGATGATGATGTCGCACGAATCCCAGCCGAGCTGATCCATCTCCTCCCTGCTCATGGGCAGGAACGGCGCTGGGCCGAAACACTCGGCCCAGTACTTGGGATAGTCAAATAACGGCTTGGCTGCTTGCATGTCGATAACCGGTATAAAAGATGAAAAATCGCGGGCGCGGAATATAGCACAAAAAATAACCAATTCCGACGGCTATGGTCGGAAATTGGTCGCGCACTGCACATCACATGGGGGAGCGAGCTTGCTCGCGAGGGGGTCAGCCCACTCAATGCATGTGTTGACTGTTATACCGCCATCGCGAGCAAGCTCGCTCCCACAGGAGAAGCACAACCTTCTGAAAAAGGGGTTTGCCTCAAGAGATGCCGAACAGGTTACTCGTCGTCATCAAAATTGTAGCTACCCGGCGCCAGGTTCTCGAACCGGGTGTACTTACCGATGAACGCCAGGCGAATGAAGCCGATCGGGCCGTTCCGCTGTTTGCCGATGATGATTTCGGCAATGCCCTTGTGCTCCGTCTCGGGGTGATATACCTCGTCGCGGTACACGAACATGATGACGTCGGCGTCCTGCTCGATCGCTCCGGATTCTCGCAAGTCGGAGTTCACCGGACGCTTGTTGGGGCGCTGTTCCAGGGAACGGTTCAACTGGGAAAGTGCCACCACCGGGCAGTTGAATTCCTTGGCCAGGGCCTTGAGGGAACGGGAGATTTCGGAAATCTCGTTGGTCCGGTTGTCGCCGCTGGAACCGGGGATCTGCATCAACTGCAGGTAGTCGATCATGATCAGTGCGATGTCACCGTGCTCACGCACCAGGCGACGGGTACGGGCGCGCATTTCCGACGGGCTGATACCGGCCGTATCGTCGATGAACAGCTTGCGGTCGTTGAGCAGGTTGACCGCCGAGGTAAGGCGCGGCCAGTCATCGTCTTCCAATTGGCCGGAACGGACCTTGGTCTGGTCGATACGCCCCAGGGACGAAAGCATACGCATGATCAGCGATTCGCCTGGCATCTCGAGGGAGTACACCAGCACCGCCTTGTCGCTGCGCAGCACGGCGTTTTCCACCAGGTTCATCGCAAAGGTGGTCTTACCCATGGACGGACGGCCGGCGACGATGATCAGGTCGGACGGTTGCAGGCCGCTGGTCTTCTCGTCGAGGTCGGTGTAACCGGTAGACAGGCCGGTGATGGCGTTGTCCGTGTTGAACAAGGTGTCGATGCGGTCGATGGCCTTGGTCAGCAAGTCGTTGACGCTCACCGGCCCGCCGGTCTTCGGGCGGGCCTCGGCGATCTGGAAGATCTGCCGTTCGGCTTCGTCAAGGATCTCGGCGGCAGTGCGGCCTTCCGGGTTGAAGGCGCTGTCGGCGATCTCGGTGCTGATACCGATCAATTGGCGCAAGGTCGCCCGCTCGCGCACGATCTGGGCATAGGCCTTGATGTTGGCGACAGACGGCGTGTTTTTCGCCAGTTCGCCCAGGTAACCGAGGCCGCCGACCTGGGACGTCTGCCCTTCCTTGTCCAATTGCTCGGCCAGGGTGACGACGTCGATCGGCATGTTCTGATCGGCCAGACGGGCGATCGCACGGAAAATCAGGCGGTGGTCATGCCGGTAGAAATCGCCGTCGGAGACTTGATCGAGCACACGCTCCCAGGCGTTATTGTCCAGCATCAGGCCACCGAGCACGGCCTGTTCGGCCTCGATGGAATGCGGAGGTACCTTCAGGGCAGCGGTTTGCAGATCGTATTGCTCGGGAGCGGTGATTTCGTTCATGGCCACTTCTGGTTATGAAAATCAGGAATTGCAGAAAGACAAAGGGCACGACCTGTAAACAGGATCGTGCCCGATGTTACCGGCAAGCACCCGAGGGTGCCAGCCGACAGGTATTGCTTAGGCTGCTACCACGACAACGCGTACGGTGGCTTCAACTTCGGCGTGCAGGTGCACGGCTACGTCGAATTCACCTACGTTGCGGATGGTGCCGTTCGGCAGACGAACTTCGCTTTTCGCCACTTCAACGCCGGAGGCGGTCAGTGCGTCAGCGATGTCGTGAGTACCGATCGAACCGAACAGCTTGCCTTCGTCGCCAGCGGTGGCAGTGATGGTCACTTCCAGCTCGGCCAGTTGGGCAGCACGGTCTTCAGCCGAAGTTTTACGGTCGGCAGCGGCTTTTTCCAGCTCAGCACGACGCTCTTCGAACGCAGCCAGGTTGGCAGCGGTCGCAGCGGTGGCTTTGCCGTAAGGCAGCAGGTAGTTACGACCGTAGCCGGCCTTAACGTTTACTTTGTCACCCAGGTTGCCCAGGTTGGTGACTTTTTCCAGAAGGATCAGTTGCATGTGAAAATCCTCTAACTTTTAACCTTCACCGTTCGCGTTGTCGGCGTCTTTCGGCGCCATACGACCGCGAAAATCAATCAGGCTGTCGACGATGGCCATGACCACGAGCAACGGACCGAGCAAGTGCATGAAAGGCAACAACGTCACGTACAACCCCACCAGCCAGAACGTGGCCAGTCGCTTCTGCGCCACCAGCCCGTGAATCAGAGCCAGGCCGGCGAAGACCAGCGGTACACTGCACAACGGCAACAGGATCAGTGCATGCAGCCCGAAAAACGGAGCCACACACATGACGGCCAGCAGTGACAGCGCCACGCTCTTGGGGAATCGGATGGCGCGAAATTCGCGACCGAAACCACCGGGGTTATACAACAACGCCTGCCAATAGCGCCCAAGAATCAGGCACAGCACGCTAAAGATCTGCAGCGAAGACGCTATCGAAATGATCATCAGCGGAGCGCTCAGGGCGGTGAGAGACGCCTTCTGGTCTGCCGAGAATGTCTCGTAGACCTCACCCATCGCCAGCGGCAGGACGTGTTCGAACGTCTGCGCCAGTGACTCGATGAAGGAGCTGAATACAGCTCCCAGACTCACCGCACACAACAACCCCACGGCCACGCTGCACAGCAGCACGCGGTTCCAGGTATGTCCGGCGCGCAAAACCAACGCCAGGCCACAAGCCCCGAGCAACACCAAAAGTGTTGTCGGGTCCTTCAGGAAGTACCAGCTCACCAACGCTGACAACAACCCGATACCCAGGACGCTCAAGGCGTCCGAACCGCGCCGCAGGAGCACAAGGCACCCAGCGGCGGCACTCAACCAGAACAACAGCGGCAATGCCGCGGATCCGGCCACAACCAACGTGGCCTGCACACGTCCCCGCATGATGAAGTCAGCTAAGGCGCGCATGCATTCAATCCCTTACTACTCGTCGACTGCCCGGTCTCAGCGGCCGTGGCTGTCGGTGTAGGCCAGCAGGGCCAGGAAGCGGGCGCGCTTGATAGCGGTGGCCAGCTGACGCTGATAACGAGCTTTGGTACCGGTGATACGGCTTGGAACGATTTTGCCGGTCTCGGATACGTAGGCTTTCAGAGTGTTGAGATCTTTGTAATCGATCTCTTTCACGTCTTCAGCGGTGAAGCGGCAGAATTTACGACGACGGAAGAAACGTGCCATGTGATTGGCTCCTTAAAAGGTCCGTGGATTACTCGTCAGCGTTATCGCTGTTGTCGCTGTCGCTATCGCTGTCATCGCCATCGGCGCTGTCAGAGTGCTCAGGACGGTCGCGACGCTCACGGCGCTCACTGCGGTTTTCTTCAGCCTTGAGCATCTCGGATTGGCCGGTGACGGCTTCTTCGCGACGGATGACCAGGTTACGGATCACTGCATCGTTGTAGCGGAAGTTGTCTTCCAGCTCGGCCAGGGCCTTGCCAGTGCACTCAACGTTCAGCATCACGTAGTGAGCCTTGTGAACATTGTTGATTGCGTAGGCCAGTTGACGACGGCCCCAATCTTCCAGACGGTGGATTTTGCCGCCGTCTTCTTCGATCAGCTTGGTGTAACGCTCAACCATGCCGCCGACTTGCTCGCTTTGATCCGGGTGGACCAAAAAGATGATTTCGTAATGACGCATGAATGCTCCTTACGGGTTGTAGCCTGCCGCTCAAAAACGGTCAGACAAGGAGTGAATGACACTTATGGACTTGTGGACGCTAGACACATAAGTGCCTGCCATCACAGCAAGGGGCGCAATTGTAGAGAAGGGCCGAGGGAGGTGCAAGGCAATTGGCGATTATTTGAACAACCACCGACGATTGCGAAGCTGAACAATGTAGGAGCTGCCGAAGGCTGCGATCTTTTGATCCTGATCTTTCGCTTGAGACTCAAGTGTCAGGGACAAGATCGCAGCCTCGTTGCACTCGTCAGCTCCTACAAGGGTATGTCAGGGCTTTTTGGCGACAGCCTTGACGCTGCGCTGGCGCAACGCTTCGAACAGGCACACACCGGTCGCGACCGAAACGTTGAGGCTACTGACGCTGCCGGCCATCGGCAGCTTGACCAGGTAATCGCAGTGCTCGCGGGTCAGGCGGCGCATGCCCTTGCCTTCGGCCCCCATGATCAGGATCGTCGGGCCCGTCAGGTCCTGGTCGTAAATACTGACCTCGGCCTCGCCCGCCGTACCGACCACCCACAAGCCGCGCTGCTGGAGTTTTTCCAGGGTGCGCGCCAGGTTGGTCACCGCCACCAGCGGAATCACTTCCGTCGCGCCGCAGGCCACCTTGCGCACCACTGGCGTCAAGGTTGCCGACTTGTCTTTAGGCACGATCACCGCCAACGCACCGGCCGCATCTGCCGAACGCAGGCAAGCGCCAAGGTTATGCGGGTCGGTCACGCCGTCCAGCACCAGCAGCAGGGGAGCGCCTTCGGTGCGATCGAGCAGTTCGTCGAGCATCGCCTCGCCCCAGACCTGGCTCGGGCTGACCTCGGCCACGACGCCCTGGTGCACGCCTTCGACCCAGGCGTCCATCTCGCGCCGCTCGGCCTGGCCCACCGCAACGCGGCTTTCGCTGGCCAGCTCGATCAGCGTCTGGACGCGTGGATCGCTACGCCCCTCCGCCAACCAGATCTGCTTGACCCGCTTGGGGTGATGACGCAACAACGCCTCCACGGCATGCACGCCGTAGATTTTTTCCAACTGACTCATGACTTGGCCTTGGGTTTACGCGCCCCGCCGCTCTTGGCTGGGGCCGAGCCCGCTTTCGGCGGGCCTTTACGGTGTTTGCTCGGCTTGCTGGTCGCCTTGTCCGGGGCCGACCTTCCAGCCTTTCCCCCAGACGCCGCTTTACCACCGTTCTTGGCTTCGGCCAGCAACGCCTGCTTCATTTCACGACTTTTGCGCAGCTCAGCGTTTTTTGCCGCCGCATCGCTCGGACGATAGGCTTCGACTACCTTTTCCTTGGCCGCACCGCGACGCCCAGACCTGGACGATGCTGGCTCGGCGGCAGTCTTGGCCGCAGGCGCCGTGGTTTCGGTACCGCGTTTCTTGCGGCCGATCGGCGCGCTGATGGTTTTTTCCGCCATCTCGAAGTCGATCTTGCGTTCGTCGAGGTCGACGCGCATCACCCGCACTTCGACGGTATCGCCAAGACGGAAGCTGCGCCCGGTGCGCTCGCCCGCCAGACGGTGATGCACAGGGTCGAAGTGATAGTAGTCGCCCGGCAGCGCGGTGACATGCACCAGGCCTTCGACATAGATATCGGTCAGTTCGACGAACAGGCCGAAACCGGTCACGGCGGTGATCACGCCCGGGAACGACTCGCCCACGCGATCCTTCATGTATTCGCACTTGAGCCAGTTCACCACGTCGCGCGTCGCTTCGTCGGCGCGCCGCTCGCTCATCGAGCATTGCTCACCAAGCTGCTCCAGGGCCGCTTCATCGTACGGATAGATACGCGCCTTCGGAATGGTCATCGCACCGGCACGCTTGACGTGCGGGGTGTTCATCTTCGAATGGATCACGCTGCGAATCGCCCGGTGCGTGAGCAGGTCGGGGTAGCGGCGGATCGGCGAAGTGAAGTGGGTATAGGCTTCGTAATTCAGGCCGAAGTGGCCTTGGTTGTCGGCGCTGTACACCGCCTGGCTCAACGAGCGCAGCATGACGGTCTGGATCAGATGGAAATCCGGACGGTCCTTGATACTCGCCAGCAGGGCCTGGTAATCCTTGGGCGACGGACCTTCCTTGCCCTTGTGCAAGGAAAGGCCCAGCTCACCCAGGAACGCCCGCAGTTTTTCCAGGCGCTCCGGCGGCGGACCGTCGTGGACCCGGTACAACGCAGGAATCTCGTGCTTCTTCAGGAACTCGGCGGTGGCCACGTTGGCCGCCAGCATGCATTCCTCGATCAGTTTGTGCGCGTCGTTGCGAACGGTCGGACGGATTTCGGCGATCTTGCGCTCGGTACCGAAGATGATCCGGGTTTCCTGGGTTTCGAAATCGATCGCACCACGCACATGACGCGCCCCCAGCAGCACCTTGTACAGCGAATAGAGCTGCTTGAGGTGCGGCACGACATCGGTGTATTCGCCACGCAGCTTGCGCGACTCGGCCAGCTTCGGCGTCTCCAGCATCGCGCTGACCTTGTTGTAGGTCAGGCGGGCGTGGGAATGGATCACCGCTTCGTAGAAGCAGTAGTCGGTCATTTCGCCGGACTTGGAGATGGTCATCTCGCAAACCATGGCCAGGCGATCGACCTGAGGATTGAGCGAGCACAGCCCGTTGGACAGTTGCTCAGGCAGCATCGGCACGACGCGCTCGGGGAAATACACCGAGTTGCCGCGTACCTGGGCCTCGGCGTCCAGCGCCGAACCGAGCTTCACGTAGCTGGAGACGTCGGCAATGGCCACGTACAACTTCCAGCCGCCGGAGAACAGGCGCAGCTTGCCAGGCTTGGCTTCGCAATAGACCGCATCATCGAAGTCCCGGGCGTCTTCACCGTCGATGGTGACGAACGGCAGGTGACGCAGGTCGATGCGCTTCTCTTTGTCTTTCTCTTCGACTTCCGGCTTGAGCTTGGCCGCCTCTTTCAGGACCGCCTCAGGCCAGACGTGTGGAATGTCATAGGTGCGCAGGGCAACGTCGATTTCCATGCCTGGCGCCATGTAGTTGCCGACCACTTCCACCACATCGCCTTGTGGCTGGAAGCGCGGGGTTGGCCAGTGGGTGATCTTCACCTCCACGAACTGACCGACCTGGGCGTTGGCGTTGCGGCCCGGAGTGACCAGCACTTCCTGCTGGATCTTCGGGTTGTCCGGGACGACAAAGCCGATGCCGCCTTCTTCGAAGTAACGGCCGACGATGCTTTCATGGGCACGGGACACCACTTCGACGATCACGCCTTCACGACGACCGCGGCGATCCAGGCCGGACACACGGGCCAGGGCCCGGTCACCGTCGAACACCAGGCGCATTTGCGCCGGGCTCATGAACAGGTCGTCGCTGCCGTCGTCCGGGATCAGGAAACCGAAGCCGTCACGGTGACCGGCGATGCGGCCCAGGATCAGGTCGAGCTTGTCCACCGGCGCATAGGTGCCGCGCCGGGTGTAGATCAGTTGAGCGTCGCGCTCCATGGCGCGCAGACGGCGGCGCAGGGCTTCGAGTTGGTCCTCGGTGGTCAGACCGAACTCTTCGACCAACTGCTCGCGGCTAGCAGGCGAACCCCGATCGGCGAGATGCGCCAGGATCAGTTCGCGGCTAGGAATAGGGTTTTCATATTTTTCCGCTTCACGAGCGGCCTCGGGATCGAGGGACTGCCAATCGGCCATTAGAGAGTTTTCACCTTGTCTATATGCGGGTTAGTTTGGCATAGGCTTAATGAAACGGGAAATTTCAAGCATCCGATCGCTTTTCTAAAGACATTTGGCCTGCCTTGGAAGCCCGGAAAAGCACCGCTCGTGAAATTTAGCGGTTTTTTTCTCAGAAGGGGTTTACAGTTAAAAAGACGCTCCGTATAGTGCGCGCCATCGACGACGTACACACGATGTCGATATTGCCCAGATGGTGAAATTGGTAGACACGCCAGCTTCAGGTGCTGGTGACCGCAAGGTCGTGGAAGTTCGAGTCTTCTTCTGGGCACCAATTTCGAGCAACAGGTCAATGACCTGGCAGCTCAACAAAAACCCGCGAAAGCGGGTTTTTGCATTTTTGCCCCCCTGCAATTGCATTTGGCAATTACTAAAACAAAAACAGGGGTTTACAGATCAAAATGCGCTCCGTATAGTGCGCCACATCAACAGCGGCAACGCTGAAGATGCTGCCCAGATGGTGAAATTGGTAGACACGCCAGCTTCAGGTGCTGGTGACCGCAAGGTCGTGGAAGTTCGAGTCTTCTTCTGGGCACCAATTCAAGTTTCAAGGTTACAACCTTGAACTTCACAGAAACCCGCGAAAGCGGGTTTTTGCGTTTCTGGGCTCTGGAAATATATCCGAGTCACTGACATCGCTATCGCGAGCAAGCTCGCACACAAGGGATTCATGCCGGACACAAAATCTGTATCCACTAAAAATCACCTGTGGGAGCGAGCTTGCTCGCGATGAGGTCAGCCCAGCCGCCCGATCAAGCCCTGAACTGCCCCAAGCTTGCCTTCAACTGCGCCGCCAGGCTGTCGAGCACCTTGCCGCTGGCGGTGGTCTCGACCACGGCCTGAGCCGCTTTCTCGGCCTGGGCATGGATAGTTTCCACCCGCCCGCGCACCGCTTGCGCGCCCTGGGCCTGATGGGCCGCGGCCTGAGTCGCCAGACCAATGGCCGCATGCACCTGCTCTACGGACGCCTGCACCGACTGCTGCAACCGCGCGCTGTCTCGCAGTACCAACAAACCTTCACTGGCCTGGCGCCCGGCCTGGCCGATAGCAGCCACTGCCTCGCGAGCCCCCTGCTGCAAGGCCACGATATGCGCCTGGATGTCACCCGTTGAGCTTTGGGTCTTGCTCGCCAAGGCCCGCACCTCATCCGCCACCACGGCAAATCCCCGCCCGGTTTCCCCGGCCCGCGCCGCCTCTATGGCCGCGTTCAAGGCCAGCAGGTTAGTCTGCTCGGCGATGCCGTGAATCACCGTCAACACCACCTCGATCTGTTCGCTCTGCTGCGCCAGCCGCTCGATCACTTTCGCCCCAGTGTCGACCTGTCCGGCCAACGCCTCGATCAAGCCCCCGACCTTGGCCGAAGTGCGGGTGTTTTCATCGGTGGCCTGGCGGATCTCCACCACCTGCTGCAAGGCCGCCTGCATCGCCTGGCTTTCCGACTGAGCCTCATCAGCCATTTGCGACAGCGCACGCAGGCTCTCGGCCACTTCATCACGCTGCATCCCGGCCGCCGCATCGGCACCGGAGTTGCGCAAGGTCATCGCACCGATTTCCACACCGGTACGCTGGGCCACATCGCCCGCCTCGCGCACGATAGGTTGCAACTTATCCACAAAGCGATTGACCGCCGACGCCATGTCGCCGATTTCGTCCTTGCTGTTGATTTGCACACGCTTGGTCAGGTCGCCCTCGCCTGCCGCCAGGTCGTTCATGGCCGCGATCAGCAACTTCAAGCGATTGACCACCCGACGCCCCAGCACCACGGCCAGCAAGACCAGCACACCAAAGCCCACCAGCGCCAGGCCCAGGCCGATGCGCCAGCGCAAGGTGCCTGCCGCTTCCTGCACGGTGCTGGCGGTGTTGGTCTGCATCTGTGTGGCAGTGGCCTGGGCCGACTCCAGTCGACCGCGCATGGCGGTGGCGCTGTCCGCCGCTGCCCCCTTTAGGCTATCGCCGACCAACTGGTCGCCGCTGGCAATCAAGGCCGAGAAGCGTTGGTCCAGCGCCTTCAGGTCGGTTTCAACGGCGGCCGTGGAAACCCCCATCAAGACTTTACCGATCTCTACGCCATTGGGACTGATCGAGGCTTCGAGGTAATACACCGACGGGTCGCTCTTCGCCGCATCCAGCACTTTGTCCAACGCCCGCTCGCCCTTGCCTTTTTCCAGCAGCGCCTTGTTGATCGGGTTTTGCCGATTCAGGTAGCGGGTCAGGTGCTCACCGCTGGCGTCGTCATAAATAACGAACAGCACATTGGGGTTGCGCTGGGCCCGGCGGGCGAATTCGGAGAGGGTCGGTATGTCGCTGTCCCACATGGCGCGTGGCGCGACCGAGGCCAGGAGTTGCGCCATATCATTGGCGGAATCCTTGAGCGATTTCTCGAGCGTCGTGCGCAATTGCGCCTGCTCGTCTTTCAGGCGCGTCGATAAACCGGCGGTGAGGCGCTGACGAGTGCTGGCAGACAAACTGTCCAGACTAGAGGTGACCTCACGCCCAGCTTGCTCCAGTTCATCAGACAGTTTCTGACTGTCACCCCCTAGCCGGGCCTCTAATTCGGCCTCCAGCGCGGTGACCGTGCTTCGAGTCAGCGCGACGGCTACGAGCACTTGCACCAAAAGGGCGATACCCAGGGTAACGAACACTGGCCGCAATAGACGGCTTTGTAACAGTGAGAGAACGGCCGACACAGGGGAATCCCTCTACTAAACGCCATTAATTTGATGGCACTTCAAAGAAGTACTTATTGTTAACGATGCGAAGCAAAGGTCGTGCCGCTCGGCAGGCAGATACGACAAAGGCCCCAAAACGAGGGACCTTTGTGTTTTACATCAACGACTTATCAGGCAAATGGGTGACGCAGAACGATGGTTTCGTTACGGTCCGGCCCCGTCGAAATAATGTCGATCGGCGCACCGACCAACTCCTCGACGCGCTTGATGTAGTTGCGGGCCGCCACGGGCAGCTCTTCCAGGGTCTTGGCGCCCACGGTCGATTCAGTCCAGCCCGGCATCTGCTCGTACACCGGCTCCAGGCCGATGTAGCTGTCCGCGTCGGTCGGTGCGTCGATGACGGCACCGTCCTGGTTCTTGTAGCCCACGCAGATGTTGATGGTTTCCAGGCCGTCCAGCACGTCCAGCTTGGTCAGGCACAGGCCCGAGATGCTGTTGACGTCGATAGCGCGACGCAGGATGACGGCATCGAACCAGCCACAACGACGGGCACGGCCGGTGGTAGCACCGAACTCGTGGCCACGCTTGGCCAGGAAGGCGCCGACGTCGTCGAACAGCTCAGTCGGGAACGGACCAGAACCCACGCGAGTGGTGTAAGCCTTGGTGATACCCAGGATGTAGTCGAGGTACATCGGGCCGAAACCCGAACCGGTGGCGATGCCGCCGGCGGTGGTGTTGGAGCTGGTGACGTACGGGTAGGTACCGTGGTCGATGTCCAGCAGCGAACCCTGGGCGCCTTCGAACATGATGTCCTTGCCGGCGCGACGCAGCTCGTGCAACTCGGCCGTGACGTCGAGCATCATCGGCTTGAGCAGCTCGGCGTACTCCATGCACTCGTCCAGGGTTTTCTGGAAGTCGATGGCCGGCTCTTTGTAGTAATTGACCAGGACGAAGTTGTGGTAGTCCAGCAACTCGCCCAGCTTGGCGGCGAAACGCTCACGATGGAACAGGTCACCGATGCGCAGCCCACGACGGGCGACTTTATCTTCGTAAGCCGGGCCGATGCCGCGACCGGTGGTGCCGATCTTCAGCTCGCCACGGGCCTTTTCACGGGCCTGGTCCAGCGCGACGTGATAGGACAGGATCAGCGGGCAGGACGGGCTTATACGCAGGCGCTCGCGCACCGGTACGCCTTTCTCTTCCAGCTTGATGATTTCCCGCAGCAGGGCGTCGGGAGCAACCACCACACCGTTGCCGATCAGGCACTGGACGCCTTCGCGCAGCACGCCCGACGGAATCAGGTGCAGGACGGTTTTTTCACCGTCGATCACCAAGGTGTGACCTGCGTTGTGGCCACCCTGGTAGCGCACTACGGCGGCAGCATGTTCGGTCAGCAGATCAACGATCTTGCCTTTGCCCTCATCACCCCACTGGGTGCCCAGGACTACGACATTCTTACCCATAACACTTGTCCTCATTCGCGCAAACTTGGTGCCGGCCGCGGCCGGCAGGAAAACTCAAGAAGCCAGCGGCAATACTTGCCAAAGCCCGTTCTGCTGAATCAATTGCCGGTCGCAGTCCGCTTCACGGGCGGCGGCCAAAGGCTGCCCAGGCAAGGCCTGGACGACACGCTGACCCTCACTGCGCAACTGGCAGACTGCTTGCCAGAGTGCCGCATCCGTACTGTCAGGCATCCAGATACCGCCAGACGGTAGCTCGACTTCAGCACGCCCCAGGGTCACCAGGGTTTTCAAATCGGTAGAAAAACCGGTCGCCGGACGGGCACGACCAAAGTCGGCACCGATGTCGTCATAACGACCGCCCTGGGCGATGGACTGGCCCACGCCCGGGACGAAAACGGCAAACACGACACCCGTGTGGTAGTGATAACCGCGCAATTCACCCAGGTCGAAATACAACGGCAACTCGGGGAAACGCACCGACAGACGCTCGGCAATCGCCAGCAAGTCGTCCAGCGCCGCCAACACAGGCGCTGGCGCGAGGGCCAGGCGCTCACGGGCAGCGGTCAATACTTCACGTCCGCCGCACAGGCCCACCAGCGCCCGCAGCATGCCCGACAGATCAGCCGGCAGGCCCTCGGTCAGGCTGATGACTTCGTCGATGGCCTTGCGTTGCAGGGCATCGAACAGCTGTTGCTCCACTTCGCCGGACAAACAGGCCGCACGGGCCAGGCCGCGATAGATGCCAACATGCCCCAGATCCATGTGGACATCCGGTACGTCGGCCAGTTGCAGCATGGCCAACATCAGGCTGATGACCTCTACGTCGCTGCTCGGGCTGGCATCGCCATACAACTCGGCGCCCAGCTGGATCGGGCTGCGCGAAGACGACAAGGCACGCGGCTGGGCATGTAACACACTGCCGGCGTAGCACAGGCGGTTCGGACCTTCACGGCGCAGGGTGTGGGCGTCGATGCGCGCCACTTGCGGCGTGATGTCGGCACGAAAGCCCATCTGCCGGCCCGACTGCGGGTCGATAACCTTGAAGGTGCGCAGGTCCAGGTCCTGGCCCGCGCCAGTGAGCAGGGATTCCAGGTACTCGATATGCGGGGTGACGACGAACTCGTAACCCCAGCTCTGGAACAGATCCAACACCTGCCGACGCGCTACTTCGATACGCGCAGCTTCCGGTGGCAGTACTTCTTCGATGCCATCTGGCAGCAGCCAGCGGTCTACCGTTGCCATTACGCCATTCCCCTATGGTCCGGGCGGCCAGCTTTCGGGCTGGCCTTGAGTGAAGCAGAAAATGCCTGCGCCAGGCGCGCATCATGGGCAAAAGACGCGCAAGAGCGACGTGACGAATGGCCCGCAATCGGCCTCGCCCAGCACTTCCCTCGAAAAACCTGTCGAGTCGTTCAACCCGACGCCTGCATCCATAAACCGCAATCGAACGTGCAGACGCAAAAAAGCCGGGAATTTCCCGGCTGCCGCATCATACACACGTTTTCCTAAAGGATCACCCCGCCCGACGCTTTAGCCGCCAGGCGGAGTGTCTCAGGTCAACGTCGCATCAAGGCTTGGACTTTTCCAGGTAGTGGAAGAAGTCGCTGCTTGGGTCCAGGACCAGAACGTCGGATTTGCTCGCAAAGCTTTCACGGTAGGCACGCAGGCTACGGTAGAACGCGTAGAACTCCTGATCCTGACCATAAGCCTTGGAGTAGATCGCAGCGGCCTGGGCATCACCATCACCACGCAGCTCTTCCGATTCACGGTAGGCTTCGGCCAGCAACACACGGCGCTGGCGATCAGCGTCGGCACGGATGCCTTCAGCCAGCTCGTTACCCTTGGCGCGGTGTTCGCGAGCTTCACGCTCACGCTCGGTGCTCATCCGCTCGAACACGCTGCGGTTCACTTCCTTCGGCAGGTCGATGGCCTTGACCCGGACATCGACCACTTCGATACCCAGCTCTTTTTCCGCCATCGCATTCAGCGAATGGGTGATATCGGCCATGAGCGCATCACGCTCACCGGACACGACTTCATGCAACGTGCGCTTACCGAACTGGTCACGCAGGCCCGATTCCAGGCGCCGGGACAGGCGCTCGTCGGCGATCTGCTTCAGGCCCGAGGTCGCGGTGTAGAAGCGCTCGGCGTCCTTCACGCGCCACTTGGCATAGGCGTCCACCATCACGGCTTTCTTTTCCAGCGTCAGGAAGCGCTGCGTCGGTGCATCCAGCGTCATCAGGCGGCCGTCGAACTTGCGCACCTTGTTGACGTACGGCACCTTCACATGCAGCCCTGGCTGGACATCAGCCTGGACCACGCGACCGAATTGCAGCAACACCGCGCGCTCGGTCTGAGCCACGATGTAGAAGCAGTTCCAGGCAGCGATCGCCACGACGACACCGACAATAAGGGCGATCAGCGATTTATTGCTCATCAGCGACTCTCCCTGGTACGTGCTTGCTGTTGCTGCAGGTCCGCCGCCGCACGGGTGCCAGTCTCATTGCTGGCGGCCGACGAGCTGTTCGGTGGCGTGCTGGTATTGCGACCGCTCTCGACCATCTTGTCCAGCGGCAGGTACAGCAGGTTGCTCTGGCCGTTCTTGTTGCCGGTCACGAGGACCTTGCTGGTGTTGCTGAAGACTTCCTGCATGGTGTCCAGGTACAGACGCTCGCGGGTGACTTCTGGAGCCTTGCGATACTCGGCCACCAATTTGGTGAAGCGATCAGCCTCACCCTTGGCGCGGGAGACCACCTCGTCACGGTAGCCGTTGGCATCCTCGATGATGCGCTGGGCCTGACCACGGGCTTCCGGCACAACGCCGTTGGCATAGGTTTCGGCCTGGTTGCGCGAACGCTGCTCGTCTTCACGGGCACGGATCACGTCGTCGAAGGCTTCCTGGACCTCGCGCGGTGCAGCTGCGCTCTGGACGTTGACCTGGGTGACGGTGATACCGGTGCGATAGGTATCGAGGAACCGCTGCAGGCGCTCCTTGATTTCGCTGGCCATCAGTTCACGACCTTCGGTCAGCACCTGGTCCATGGCGGTGGAACCCACCACATGGCGCAAGGCACTTTCCGTCGCGTGCTGCAGGCTGATTTCCGGCTGGTCGACGTTCAGCACGAAGTCCTGCAGGTTGGAGATCTTGTATTGCACGGTCAGCGGCACTTCGACGATGTTCTCGTCTTCGGTCAGCATCTGGCCCTGCTTGGTGTACGCCCGCTCACGCGTGACGTTTTCCAGGTACTTCTGGTCGATCGGCGGGAAATAGATATTCAAGCCCGGCCCAACCGTCTCGTAGTACTTGCCGAAGCGCAGCACCACGGCCTGCTCCTGCTCGTCCACGACATAGACCGCGCTGTACAGCCAGACAGCCGCCAGCACGACCAGACCGATGCCGAGCAGGCCTAAACCGCCACCCTTGCCCGGACGACCGCCACCATCGTCACCGCGTTTTTTACCACCACCGAACAAACCGTTCAGGCTTTCCTGCAGCTTTCGGAAGGCCTCGTCGAGATCCGGCGGCCCCTTGCGGTCGCCGTTGTTACGACGTTTGCCACCCCAAGGATCCTGATTATTCGAGTTGCCACCCGGCTCATTCCAAGCCATAGCGCTCTCCATCTGATAAAGCAAAGACGCACCCACGGCGCGCCGACCAATGCTACAGAATGCCTGACACAGCTTTCTCAGGCTTTTATTGCAAAGTGTGTTGCTCGATGAATTCCATCGGCTGCAGCCCTTCGCGACTGACCAGTCGATTGAGTTCCGCCCGAGGCAGGCGAACAGCCAGCAAACAGACGCCTTCGTCGTCGTGCTCTTCTTTTTGCACGGCCCCCAGCTCGAAAAACTGCGCACGCAACCGGGCGAAACGCTGCGGCAACTTCAGGGTGCCGACAAACAGATCGTTGCCCAACAGCTCAGCCACTGCCTGCTTGAGCAGGTCCAGGCCGGTGCCATCACGGGCCGACAGCCAGACCCGTTGCGGCTTGCCATCGGCATCGCGCTGGATCTGCGGCTCCACACCTTCGAGCAAATCGAGTTTGTTGTATACCTCGAGGATCGGCAAGTCCTGGGCTCCGATCTCGCCCAGTACCACCATCACCTGCTCGATCTGCAGCATCCGGTCCGGTTCGGCGGCATCGATCACGTGCAGCAGCAGGTCGGAGTTGCTCGACTCTTCGAGCGTAGCCCGAAAAGCCTCGACCAGCTTATGCGGCAGGTGACGGATGAAGCCCACGGTATCGGCCAGCACGATGGGTCCGAGGTCGTCCAGGTCGAGCCGGCGCAGGGTCGGGTCGAGCGTGGCGAACAACTGGTCGGCGGCGTAGACGTCGGATTGAGTGACGTTATTGAACAGGGTCGATTTGCCGGCGTTGGTATAGCCCACCAGTGAAACTGTCGGGATGTCCGCGCGCTTGCGGCCGCGTCGCGACTGCTCGCGCTGGCTGCGGACCTTTTCCAGCCGCCCCTTGATCTGGCGCAGGCGTACCCGCAACAGGCGCCGGTCGGTTTCCAGCTGGGTTTCACCCGGACCGCGCAGACCGATGCCGCCCTTCTGCCGCTCAAGGTGAGTCCAGCCACGAACCAGCCGCGTACTCATGTGCTCAAGCTGGGCCAGTTCGACCTGGAGCTTGCCTTCATGGGTGCGGGCGCGTTGGGCGAAGATATCGAGAATCAGCCCCGTACGGTCGATCACGCGACACTCGAAGACACGTTCGAGGTTACGTTCCTGACTGGGCGTGAGGATGTGATTGAAGATCACCAGATCGACCTGTTCGGCCTTGACCAGGTCGCGCAACTCCTCGACCTTGCCACTGCCGATCAGGAACTTGGCGGTTGGCCGATGACGCGGCACGTTGAAAAACGCGACGGTCTCGGCGCCGGCCGAAAGTGCCAATTCCTGAAACTCCTGCGGATCTTCGCGCGCCTCAGGGTCCTGTCCATCCAAGTGAACGAGAATGGCCCGTTCACCACCACCGTGGCGCTCAAAGAACAAAGGAGGCTCCTATCAGGCGTTACCCGGTTCAGCGTCAGCGCCTTCGGATTCGGTTGCGCTAGGCAGACGAATTGGACGAACTGGCACGACTGTCGAGATCGCATGCTTGTAGACCATCTGGCTGACGGTGTTTTTCAGAAGGATGACGAACTGGTCGAAAGACTCGATCGTGCCTTGCAGTTTGATCCCGTTGACCAGATAGATGGACACCCCAACTTTTTCTTTACGTAAAGTGTTCAAGTAAGGGTCTTGTAGCGAATGCCCTTTTGACATGTGCCGCACTCCTTTAAGGATCAATAATAAAAATCGGAATCAGATGGCTTGGGCCGTCACACCCCCAAGGATAGACGGCAATTGCAAGGACTCAGCTCAATATGGAGATGGTCCCAAGGTATTTCAAGGCGCGTGGCAGATTGTCGCAATCGAGACTGTCGAGCCAATGCAGGCCAGTCCAGCTGCGCAGCCAAGTGAACTGGCGTTTCGCCAATTGGCGCGTGGCAATGATCCCACGCTCCTGCATCTCGGCTGACGTCAGCTTGCCGTCCAGGTAATCCCAGACTTGTCGATAACCTACCGCACGTATAGACGGCAACCCGGCATGCAAGTCACTTCGCTCACGCAGGGCTACGACCTCGTCTATGAACCCCTGTTCCAACATTAATGTGAATCTTTGTTCAATTCGCCGATGCAGCACTTGCCGGTTCGCCGGAGCGATGGCCAGATTCGCGACAGTATAGGGCAATTGTTGCAGTCCCGAAGCGGCTGCTTCAGTACTTTGCGCAGATTGTCGCTGGCGCAGGGCCGTCATGCTCTGGCCACTGACCCGATAAACCTCCAGGGCCCGACTGAGCCGCTGCGGGTCGTTGGGGTGAATACGCGCCGCCGACTCCGGGTCGATGATCGCCAACTGCTCGTGCAGGGCTTGCCAGCCCAGGCGCGCGGCCTCCTCTTCGATCTGCGCGCGCACCTCGGGATCGGCTGCCGGCATGTCCGCCAGCCCTTCGACCAAGGCCTTGTAGTACAGCATCGTGCCACCCACCAACAGCGGGATCTTGCCGCGCGCGGTGATATCGGCCATGGCCTGGAGGGCATCACGACGGAAATCGGCCGCCGAGTAGGCTTCGGCGGGATCGAGGATGTCGATCAGCCGGTGCGGATACTCGGCCAGCAGCGCTTTGGACGGCTTGGCGGTGCCAATGTCCATGCCCCGATAGACCAGGGCCGAATCGACGCTGATCAACTCGCAGGGCAGGACCTTGGTCAATTCGATAGCCAGGTCGGTCTTGCCGGCGGCGGTCGGCCCCATCAGGAAAATCGCGGGTGGCAACTGGTTCATCAACGACCGCGCAGGAACAGTTTGTCCAGGTCGTCCAGGCCCAATTGGGTCCAGGTCGGCCGGCCATGGTTGCATTGACCGCTGCGCTCGGTGTTTTCCATATCCCGCAGCAGGCCGTTCATTTCCGGCAGGGCCAGGCGCCGGTTGGCGCGGATCGCGCCGTGGCAGGCCATGGTACCGAGCAGTTCGTTCAGGTGCGCCTGGATGCGGTCGCTGGTGCCGTATTCCATCAAGTCCGCCAGCACGTCGCTGACCAGGCGATTGGCCTCGGCCTGTTTCAACAAGGCCGGGATCTGACGGATCGCCAGGGTTTCCGGGCCCAGGCGTTGCAACTCGAAGCCCAGGCGCTGGAACCAGGCCACATGCTCTTCGGCGCAATCGGCTTCGCGCTGGCTGACCGCCAGGCTTTCAGGCACCAACAGCGGCTGGCCGCTCAAGCCTTCGCTGGCCATGGCGATTTTCAGCCGCTCGTACATGATTCGCTCATGGGCGGCGTGCATGTCCACCAGGACCAGGCCCTGGGCATTTTCCGAGAGGATATAAATGCCTTTGAGTTGCGCCAGGGCATAGCCCAGCGGCGGGATATCGCCCTGGCCGTCGGGCATTGCCGCCGCTCCGGCTTCCGGCAAGGGCTTGAAGAACTCGCGATAGGCCGCCTGGGCCTCGGCCGCCGGTACGCTGGATTGCGGGCGCGGGGTGTATTGATACTGATAGCCGCTGCCGGCACCGCTGCCAGCCGTGTTGTAGCTCGGTTGAGACTGGGGCTGCTCCAGCAGTGCATTGGCCGCCAGGCGCATTTCGCCCTGAGGCCCGAATTCACCAGCGTCCAGCCCCGTTGGCCGGACCATGCCGCCCACCGCCGCCGGAGCCGCCAGTTGATCCTCCGGGCGCACATCGCCCAAGGCGCGGTGCAAGGTGCCGTAGAGGAAATCGTGGACCATGCGCCCGTCACGGAAACGCACCTCATGCTTGGTCGGGTGCACGTTGACGTCCACCACGGCCGGGTCGACTTCGAAAAACAGCACGAAGGTCGGATGCCGGCCATTGAACAGCACATCGCGATATGCCTGGCGTACCGCATGGGCCACCAGTTTGTCGCGCACCGCCCGACCGTTCACATAGAAATACTGCAAGTCCGCCTGGCTGCGGGAAAATGTCGGCAACCCGACCCAACCCCACAAGTGCAGGCCATTGCGCTCCACCTCGATGGGCAATGCCTGCTCCAGGAAACCTGCACCGCACACCGCGCCGACACGGCGGGCGCGGGCCGCATCATCGTGGGCCTCGTGCAGGCTGAGGATGGTCTTGCCGTTGTGACGCAAATGGAACGCCACGTCGAAACGCGCCAAGGCCAGGCGCTTGATGACTTCTTGCAGATGATCGAATTCGGTCTTCTCAGCCTTGAGGAACTTGCGCCGGGCCGGGGTATTGAAGAACAGGTCGCGCACTTCCACCGAGGTACCCACCGGATGGGCCGCAGGCTGCACGCGAGAGGCCATGTCCCGGCCCTCGGTCTCGACCTGCCAGGCCTGCTCGGCATCGCGGGTGCGAGAGGTGAGGGTCAGGCGCGACACCGAACTGATGGACGCCAGCGCCTCGCCCCGAAACCCCAGGCTCATGACCCGCTCGAGGTCTTCCAGGTCGCGGATCTTGCTGGTGGCGTGACGCGCCAGGGCCAGCGGCAGGTCGTCGGAAGAAATACCGCCACCGTCGTCGCGTACCCGCAGCAACTTGACGCCGCCCTGCTCGACATCCACATCGATGCGTTTGGCCCCGGAATCAAGGCTGTTTTCCAGCAGTTCCTTGATGACCGACGCCGGCCGCTCGACCACTTCACCGGCGGCGATCTGGTTCGCCAGCCGGGGGCTGAGCAGTTCGATGCGGGCAGTGCTGCCGATCGCTTCATCACTCATTGCTGGAGCGCCACGTCATTGCCGGGAATGGTCAGGGTCTGGCCGATCTTGAGCTCGTCGCTCTTGAGGTGGTTGGCGCTGCGCAAGGTCGCTGGCGACACCTGGTAACGCACGGCGATCATCGCCAGGGTTTCCCCGGGATTGACCCGATGGTCCCGCGGGCCCTGGACGATCTTGCCAGAGTCGCGCAGCCAGGCGATGTAGGTGCCTGGCGGCGGGTTCTGCTGGAAGAACTGCCGCACACCACTGCTGATCGAGCGGGCCAATGCCTGCTGATGATTGGCGGAGGTCAGCTTGGACGCTTCATTGGCGTTGGAAATGAAGCCGGTTTCCACCAGGATCGACGGGATGTCCGGCGACTTGAGCACCATGAACCCGGCCTGCTCGACGCGCCGCTTGTGCAGCGGCGTGACGCGACCGATGTTGCTCAGGACTTTCTGGCCGACGTTCAGGCTGGAGGTCAACGAGGCCGTCATCGACAAGTCGAGCAAGACACCGGCGAGCATCCGGTCCTTATCGTCGAGGCTGACGTTGCCGGCACCGCCGATCAGGTCGGAACGGTTTTCGGTATCAGCCAGCCAGCGAGCGGTTTCGGAAGTCGCGCCACGGTCGGACAGGGCAAACACCGAGGCCCCGAACGCAGCCTTCGAAGGCGCGGCGTCGGCGTGGATGGAGACGAACAGGTCAGCGCCTTTCTTGCGGGCGATTTCGGTACGCCCACGCAAGGGAATGAAGTAGTCGCCGGTACGGGTCAGTTCGGCGCGGAAGCCTTTCATGCCGTTGACCTGACGCTGCAATTCACGGGCGATGGACAGCACCACGTCTTTTTCACGTTGCCCGCGCGAGCCCGAAGCCCCTGGGTCCTCGCCGCCATGACCGGCGTCGATCACCACGATGATGTCGCGCTTGCCCGACGGGGTCGGTGGCAGCTTGAGCGTAGGTTGGGTCGGGGTCACCGGCACCGCTGGCACCGTGGCGACCTTGGTTGGCGGTGGTGCCGGTGGGTCGGCATCGGCCGGGTTGTCGAACAGGTCAACCACCAGCCGGTTGCCGTACTGGGCGTTGGGAGCCAGTGTGAAGCTTTTCGGGGTCACGACTTTTTTCAGGTCGATGACCACCCGCAGGTCGGTCGGCGTCCGTTGGGCCGAGCGTATCGCCGTAATCGGCGTGTTGGCGGTCGCCACGTTCAATGGCGCGCCCAGGGACGCACCGTTGATGTCGATCACCAGGCGATCCGGGGCGGTCAGGGTGAATACGCTGTGCTGCACCGGGCCCGTCAGGTCGAACACCAGCCGTGTGTTGTCCGGCGCCCGCCAGAGGCGAACGCTGCTGACCTTTGTCTCGGCCACAGCATCGACGGCCATTGCCGTAAGCAACAGTCCTACGACAGCAACCACCGCGCGAAAGCGCATACCAAACCCCATCATCAATTAGTTTTCCAATGCCAAAGCGGCACACCACGACTCGCCACGCGAGCCTTGCGGCGTCAGTTTCAGCGAACGCCCGCCGTTCTGCGCGCCAATGGTAATGGTCAGGTCGGGCTTTGGCAAAAAGCCTGCACCCTTCTGGGGCCATTCGATCAGGCACAAGGCGTCATCTTCGAAATAATCGCGGATACCGAGGAATTCCAGCTCTTCAGGATCCACCAGTCGATACAAGTCGAAATGGAAGGCGCGAATGTCGCCGATCTCGTAAGGCTCGACCAAGGTGAACGTGGGGCTCTTGACGGAGCCGACATGCCCGAGGCCGCGAATGATGCCGCGGGACAAGGTGGTTTTCCCCGCGCCGAGATCGCCTTCGAGAAAGATCAGGCCGTGGCCGGCGGTCGTCTGCGCGATGCGGGCGCCAAACTGGGCCATGGCTTGCTCGTCCGCCACGTACAGGGTTACTTCAGACACGGTGAATGCTCCTCCAACAACTGACGAATGGTCGGAATCAGATCGGTGGCCGCCATCCCCCGACCCGACCGACCGGCCCGGGCACCGGCATTGGCATGCAGCCAGACCGCCAGGCACGCGGCCTCGAATCCTTCCATGCCCTGGGCCAGCAAGGCGCCGACCACACCGGCCAGCACATCCCCCAGGCCCGCCGTGGCCATGGCCGGATGGCCCTGGCTGCAAACTGCCAGGCGACCGTCCGGGCTGGCAATCAGGCTGCCGGCGCCCTTGAGGATCACGGTGGCGGTGTATTTCTGGCTCAATGCATGGGCCGCCGCCGGGCGATCGGCCTGCACCTGGGCTGTGGATAACTCCAACAATCGTGCCGCCTCGCCCGGGTGCGGGGTGATGACACACTGCCCAGGCAGGTGGACATCGCCGCTGCTCAGCAGGTTCAGCGCATCGGCATCCCACACTTGCGGCAGCGGCGCATTGGCCGCCGCCGACAACAGGCTGCGCCCCCACGCAGCCTGGCCCAGGCCCGGCCCGACCACCAGCACGCTGGCCTGTTGGAGCAAGCCCATCAATTGGTTCGCCGAATGGGTGCCTTGTACCATCACTTCCGGCAAACGCGTCAGCGCGGCGGATACGTGCTCGCTGCGGGTCGCCATCGAAACCATCCCCGCACCGCACCGCAGGGCGCTTTCGGCGCTCATCTGGATCGCGCCGCCAAAGCCCCGGTCGCCACCGATCAACAGCACGTGACCGAACTTGCCTTTGTGGGACGTGGCAGCGCGAGGCGTCAGGCGGGGCAGATTATGGGGTAGGAGCAATCGGGCGCTGACCGGTGCCGCGTCAACAATATCTGGATCGGCGTGCAGGTCGTTGAACACCAGTTCACCGACCCGGTCCGCCGCCTCGCCAGTAAACAGGCCCAGCTTCAAGCCAATGAAGGTCACGGTCAGGTCGGCCACCACTGCCGTGCCCAGCACCCGGCCGGTATCGGCGCACAACCCCGAGGGGATATCCACCGCCGCGACCGGCAGGCCGCTGACATTGATCGTATCGATAGCCTGCACATAAGGCTCGCGCACATCACCACTCAAGCCCGTGCCGAGCAGCGCATCCAGCAGCACGCCGCGCAACTCTGCCTCATCCGACCATGATTCCATCGGCACGCCCACCGCCACAGCCTCGGCGTGGGCGTTGGCGGCGTCGCCCTGCAAGCGCCCGGGCTCGCCGACCGTCAGCACCCGCACCGACCAACCGGCGCGCCGGGCCAGGGTCGCGACCAGGTAGCCATCGCCAGCGTTGTTGCCATGCCCGGCCAGCACCGTCAGCTCGCGGGCATCAGGCCAGCGCCGGACAATGGCTCGCCAAGTGGCGCGGGCGGCGCGCTGCATCAATTCGAAGCCGGCGGTGCCGGCCGCGATCAGTTGTGCGTCGAGGGCCCGGACCTGCGCTGCGCTGTACAGCGCGTCGGGAAAATCATCTTTAGTGTGCGGCATGCGTCTTCGGGCTCCGATGTCTGGCAGAATTATACGCATCTCAGCTCTGGTTTCTCTCGCCTCATGCCTGTCATTCCCACAGACCTCCCCGCCCTCGCCCAATCCATCAAGGAGTGGGGCCGCGAACTGGGTTTCCAGCAGGTCGGCATCAGCGGCCTGGACCTTGCCGAGCACGAGCAGCATTTGCAACGTTGGCTCGACGCGGGTTATCACGGCGAGATGGATTACATGGGCGCCCACGGCAGCAAACGCTCGCACCCCGAAGAGCTTGTACCGGGCACATTGCGAGTCGTGTCCCTGCGCATGGACTACCTGTCGGGCGACACGCACATGGCGCAGATGCTCGGCCAACCGGAGAAAGCCTACGTCTCGCGTTATGCATTGGGCCGCGATTACCACAAATTGATCCGTAAACGCGTGCAGCAATTGGCAGAAAAAATTCAGGCAGTCATCGGCCCCTTCGGTTATCGCGCCTTCGTCGACAGCGCGCCGGTATTGGAAAAAGCCATCGCCGAACAGGCCGGCCTGGGCTGGATCGGTAAAAACACCCTGGTATTGAACCGCAAGGCCGGTAGCTATTTCTTCCTGAGCGAGCTGTTTGTCGACCTGCCGCTGCCGGTGGACCCACCCCATGCCAGCGAACATTGCGGAAAATGCACCGCGTGCCTGGACATCTGTCCTACAAATGCCTTCGTCGGGCCCTACGTGCTCGATGCCCGTCGCTGCATTTCCTACCTGACCATCGAACTGAAAAGCGCCATCCCCGAGGAACTGCGGCCATTAATAGGCAACCGGGTGTTCGGCTGTGACGACTGCCAGATCGTCTGCCCATGGAACCGCTTCGCCCGACCATCCGGGGAAAGCGACTTCAAGCCACGGCACAACCTGGACAATGCCGGGCTGGCCGAGCTGTTCATGTGGGACGAGGCGACTTTCCTGAGCAGCACCGAAGGCTCACCGCTGCGCCGTGCCGGTTACGAGCGCTGGCTGCGCAACCTCGCGGTGGGCCTGGGTAATGCGCCGTCAACGATTCCCGTGCTGCAAGCGCTGGAGGCACGGCGCGACTACCCGTCAGCGCTGGTGCGCGAGCACGTGGAGTGGGCGTTGCGTCAACATGCCGAGCGTCAAACCTCGTCGTTATAGACGAATTTCGGCATTTCCCAGTGAAAACGAATCGCCAGGAGCCGCAGCAGGAAACCGCCGAACAAGGTAATGAGGATCGCCTGTTCGCTCGGCAGTTGCAGGAAGACGCACAACAGATAACACCACGCCGCGGCAAACGAAACGCTGGCGTAAAGCTCGCGACGGAAGATCAGCGGAATATCGTTGCAAAAGATGTCCCGCAGAATACCGCCGAACACCCCAGTGATGACCCCGCTGACCGACGCCACCAGCATGCCATGGCCCATTTCCAGGGCCGTCATGCAGCCGATCAGGGTGAACGCCACCAGCCCCACGGCGTCGAGCACCAGGAACAACGAGCGCAAATGCCGCATCCAGCGCGCCAGGAACACCGTCAGCATCGCCGCTGCGGTGGTCAGCACCAGGTACTCCGGATGCTTGACCCACGTGAGCGGGTAATGACCGAGCAGCACGTCGCGCACCGAGCCACCACCCAGCGCCGTGACACAAGCGATCAGCACCACGCCGAACCAGTCCATACCCCGACGCCCGGCAGACAAGGCGCCAGTCATGGCTTCCGCGGTGATGGCGATCAGATAAAGCATCAGCAACATTGACAACGATCCTTCAGAAATACGCGCGCGTAGGTGCTGTGTAGGAGCTGACGAGTGCAACGAGGCTGCGATCTTTTGATCTTCACTCACGACTCAATTGTCAGGGGAAAGATCGCAGCCTCGTTGCACTCGTCAGCTCCTACACAGCTCCTGTACAGCTCCTACACAGCTCCTACACAGCGTCTATAGGGCGCCTTTAGAACTTGATGAAGTGCTTACGGTAATGCTGCAACTCGGCAATGGACTCGCGGATGTCGTCCAGCGCCAGGTGGCTGCCGCCTTTCTGGAAGCTGTCGCGTACTTGCGGCGCCCAGCGGGCGGCCAGCTCCTTGAGGGTGGAGACGTCCAGGTTGCGGTAGTGGAAGTAGCTTTCCAGGGACTTCATGTGGGTATACAGGAAGCGACGATCCTGGCAGATGCTGTTGCCGCAGATCGGCGACTTGCCCTTGGGCACCCACCGCTCCAGGAAGGCGAGGGTCTGGGCTTCGGCCTCGGCCATGCTGATCTTGCTCTCGCGCACCCGCTGGGTCAGGCCCGAGCCGCCGTGCTGGCGCGTATTCCACTCGTCCATGCCAGCCAGGATTTCGTCGCTGTGATGGATCGCGATGACCGGGCCTTCGGCCAAGGTGTTGAGGTCGCTGTCGGTGACGATGGTGGCCATTTCGATGATGACGTCGGTGTCCGGGTTCAGACCGGTCATTTCCAGGTCGATCCAGATCAGGTTTTGCGGGTTTTGCATAGGGAAGCTCCTCGGCGTAGCCACGCAGTTTAGCCTAGGCCGACCCTTGGGCGTGCTAAACTCGCGGCCGTTTTACCCTATTCGCTGCATTTCTTCATACGGAACACCCATGGCCAAACGCCAACTCAATCGTCGTCAAAACTGGCGCATCGAAAAGATCCAGGGCGAGCGCGCCGCCCGCGCCGCCAAACGCGAATCCAGTGCTGTCGAAGCCCTGGAGGGTGGCGACCTGGGCCCTGAACAGACCGGCCTGGTCATCGCCCACTTCGGCGTGCAGGTCGAGGTCGAGGCCCGGGAAGGCGAACTGGCCGGCCAGGTGTTCCGCTGCCACTTGCGCGCCAACCTGCCAGCGCTGGTGACGGGCGACCAGGTCGTTTGGCGTGCCGGCAACCAGGGCATCGGCGTGATTGTGGCGCAATTGCCGCGCCACACCGAGCTGTGCCGCCCGGACAGTCGAGGCCAACTCAAGCCCGTGGCCGCCAACGTCGACATGATTGTCATCGTGTTCGCCCCGCTGCCCGAACCCCACGCCAACCTGATCGACCGTTACCTGGTGGCCGCCGAGCACGCTGGCATCCGTCCGCTGTTGCTGCTCAACAAATTCGACCTGATCGACGAGCACAACGCCCCGGCGCTGAACGCGCTGCTGTCGGTCTACCGGGATCTGGGTTACCCGGTGCTGGAAGTCTCGGCCCACCACGGCAACGGCATGGAACAACTGCAACAACAGCTGGACGGGCGCATCAGTGTGTTCGTCGGCCAGTCCGGCGTCGGCAAGTCATCGCTGGTCAACAGCTTGCTGCCGGACGTCGAGACGCGCGTCGGGCCGCTGTCCGAACTGTCCGGCCAGGGCACCCACACCACCACCACGGCACGGCTGTTCCACTTCCCTGGCGGCGGTGAATTGATCGACTCCCCGGGGATTCGCGAGTTCGGCCTGGGCCACGTCAGCCGGGCCGATGTCGAAGCCGGGTTCATCGAGTTCAACGAGCTGATCGGCACCTGCCGCTTCCGCGACTGCAAGCACGACCGCGAACCCGGTTGCGCCCTGCTCAAGGCCTTGGAAGAAGGCCGCGTGCATCAGCAACGGATGAACAGCTACCGCTCGATCATCGCCAGCCTGCCGGAAAGCAGTTACTGACCTGGAATGTGAGCCAGACACAATTGTGGCGAGGGGATTTATCCCCGCTGGGGCGCGAAGCGCCCCTCTTCTGTGCATCACTCTGAATTCAGAATGATGAACAACAGGGGCTGCTTCGCAGCCCAGCGGGGATAAATCCCCTCGCCCCAGATAAATCCCCTCGCCACAAACTTGCTCGCGCCAGTCAGATCACTGCGCCGGCGGTTCCGCCGGCTTCGGCGCCACGTCGTCGAACAGGTTCAGGCGTTCGCGCAATTCATGGGCAGGCACGGGTTGCTGGTCCGCCGGTAACGCGTTCGGGTCCGCCGCAGCTCCCGGCGTCGCCGGCACTTCACCTGGCGCGCCCTGGCCCTGGGCCGGATCCGGCGCCGGGTCATTGGTTTGTGAGCCCTCGATGGCCTGCTGGGCCTTCTTGGTCAACACCACGATATCGATGCGTCGGTTGACCGGGTTGAACGGGTCCTTGCGATCGAACAGCGCTGAAGACGCATAACCGACCACCCGTGCCACCTGCTCATCCGGGTAACTGCCCGCCACCAGGGCGCGACGTGCCGCGTTGGCGCGGTTGGCGGACAGCTCCCAGTTACCGAAGTCTCCCTTGCCGATGTAGGGCTTGGCATCGGTATGACCGCTGATGCTGATCTTGTTCGGCACCGCCTTGATGGTGTCGGCCATGGCCAGCAGGATGTCTTCGAAATAAGGCTTGAGGCGCGCACTGCCTGAGTCGAACATCGGTCGGTTCTCGGCGTCCATGATCTGGATGCGCAAGCCGTTCGGCGTGATCTCGAACAGAATCTGGTCCTTGAACTTCTGCAGTTCAGGATTTTCTTCGACCTTGTTCTGCAATTCCTGCAGCAGCAATTCCAGGCGCTCGCGCTCGACCTGTTCGGCCATGCCTTCGACCTGTTCGGAATCCACCGTCACCTTGTCGGGCTGGGGCTGGGACTTGACCTCAGGATTGAGGGTCGTGTCCGGCGCCAAGGTCGGCGAACCGCCCAGGTCAATGATGTAGGGCGTGCCACTTTCAGAGAAACCGACCGGGTCCTTGAAGTAACCGGCGATGGCGATCTTCTGTTCCGGGGTTGCCGTGGACAGCAGCCACAACACCAGGAAGAACGCCATCATCGCCGTCGCGAAGTCGGCGAAGGCAATTTTCCAAGCGCCGCCGTGATGCCCGCCGGCAATGCGCTTGACGCGCTTTACAATAATCGGCTGGTTATTTTCCATGGTTTAACGACCGCGAACCGCTTGTTCCAGCTCGGCGAAGCTTGGACGGTGCGCCGGGTACAGGACCTTGCGACCGAACTCCACCGCCAGCGATGGCGGCATGCCCGAGGCCGAGGCCACCAGGGAAGCCTTGATGGCCTCATAGACATTGAGCTCTTCCTTGGCGTCGTGGGCCAGGGAGTGGGCCAAGGGACCGAAGAAACCGTACGCGGCCAAAATACCGAAGAAGGTACCCACCAGGGCCGCACCGACGTGCAGGCCGATGGATTTCTGGTCGCCATCCCCCAGGGACGCCATGGTCACGACGATCCCGAGTACCGCCGCGACGATACCGAAGCCGGGCATGCCGTCAGCGATGCCATTGACCGCGTGGGACGGGTGCTCCAGGTCTTCCTTGAGGCTGTACAGCTCCATGTCGAACAAGCCTTCGAGCTCATGGGGCGCCATGTTGCCGGACGACATGATGCGCAGGTAATCACAAATGAACGCCGTCATGCGGGCGTCCTTGAGTACCGCAGGGTACTTGGCGAAAATCGGGCTGGCGGCAGCGTCTTCGATATCGCCTTCGATCGCCATCATGCCTTCGCGGCGGCTCTTGTTGAGAATCTCGTAGATCAGGCCCAGCACCTCAAGGTAGAAGGTGTGGCTGAAACGCGAACTGAACATGCCCAGGGACTTCTTGAGCACATGCATCGTCATATAGCCAGGGTTGGCCTGCAGGAATGCACCGAGGGCCGCGCCACCGATGATCAGTACCTCGAAAGGCTGGATCAGGGCGGCAATCTTGCCATGGGAGAGCACGTATCCGCCGAGCACGCTCGCGAACACGACGATGATGCCGATAATTTTAGCCATAGATAGAAAGTACTTATTTAAGTCGGGTTCAAGGTCATATTCGGAAGCTGAAAAATCTCTTCTTCTACTTATCGGCAAAACTGCGCCAGACTATAGGCTGTTCAGGCGAAAAGCCAATTTGCCCCGTTCCGGGCGTAGAGAATTCATACGATGATCACGTCCAGCCATGACTAACGAAACGAAGGTTCCAACGCCACGACCGACCACCCTCGAAGGCTGGGTGAAGCTGCTCGGTGGCGTACACCTGCCAGTGCCCCAGGCCAGCCACGACATGGTCTGCAAGGCCATTGCCGACAGCCGCCGTTCGTTGCGTGACATCGCCGAACTGATGCAGGACAGCCCTGCCCTGGCCCTGAGCGTCATCCGCGAGGCCAACCATCACACCCATGGCAGCCTTGCAGAACCTGCGGAAAATCTCGAAGTGGCCATCAACCGCCTCGGTCTCAAGCGTACCGAGGAACTGCTCGCTCGCCTGCCGTCGTTGCCGGGGCACGAAATTCCCATCGCCTTGCGCCAGTTGCAATTGATCAGCCAGCACGCCACGCAACAGGCCAATGGTTTTTTTGCCAGCCGCCTGGCGCGGCTGTGGCAGGACATACACTGGGGCAGCCTGTTGTTTCTCTCGCCGCTCTGGCCACTGGCCCTGACTCACCCGCGGTTGCTGGAGGAATGGGAGTTGCGGGTCGTCCACAAAGGCGAGCCTGCGCGCAAGGTGGAGCGCGAATTGTTCGGCGTCAGCCTGCTGAACATCTGCCTGGCGCTGGCAGAGACCTGGCGCTTGCCTATCTGGGTGGCGCAAGGTTATCGCCTGTTGCTCAATGAACGCCGTGAGCTGGTGAAAGTCCTGCGCATCGCCCGGGACAGCGAGCACCCGCTGCGCCAGCAAAATCGCCTGGACGACGACCCGACCCTGCGGCGCTGGCTCAATCAACCGGCCAATACCGTGTTGCTGGCCAACGGCCTGGCACTGTCAGCGCAACAGGCCTGGGACGGCCCCCACAGCGCCCGCTGGCAATACCTCACCAGTTTGTATCTGCAGATGCCGATGGATGAGGTCCAGCAACAGCTGCACCAACAAGCCGTCACGAGTGCCCGTCATGACGCCATGCCGGACCTCTGGCATCCGGCCGTGGCGCTGATCTGGCCCTGGGGCAGCCGTCACATCCATCCCCGCTTGCTACCTCCTCCTCCACCCAGCGCCGAGGACCTGAGCCAGTGGCGCAAGCAATGTTCCGCTCTGCTGGTGGAACCGAGCCCCTTCAGCAATGCCATGCACCTGACCACCTCGGCACGGGACGTGTTGGTGGCCTGTGGCATGCGCCGGGTGATGATCCTGATGGCCGACCGCAACCAGACAAGCGTGCGCGTTCACCAGACTGCCGGCCTGCCGAAAGAAGCCGCGGCCATGAGCTTTACCATCAGCCAGAGCAAAATAGTGCAGCGACTGCTGGCCCAGCAGGCCCAGGTTCGCCTGACCCCGGACAACAACGCGCAGTTTTCGGCGCTGCTGCCACCGGGCCTGCGCAGCCTGTTCCGAGGTGAGCACCTGCTGTTGCGCTCCCTGACCTGCAATGGCCGGGTGATCATGCTGGTGGCGGTGGACCAGGGTGGCGGACCGTTCTCGGACGTGACCGTGCAAGCCTTCGGCAAAACCGTGCAATGCATCGAAAGGGCCCTGCATACCTTTACCAACCGCGGCCGCTGAACTTGCTACAATCCTTTCCCTTTGCGCCCCTGGAGACCTCACATGCCTGACTTCTCTGGCTTGCCGCTGGTGATCGAGCCGAGCGAACTGCTGCCGCGCCTCGACGCCCGCGAACTGATTCTGGTGGACCTTACCAGCGCCGCCCGCTACAGCACCGGGCATATTCCTGGCGCACGCTTCGTCGACCCCAAGCGTACCCAGCTCGGCCAGCCGCCGGCGCCGGGCCTGCTGCCGGCCCAAGCCGACCTGGAAGCCCTGTTCGGCGAGCTCGGGCACAACGCGGATGCGGTCTATGTGGTCTATGACGATGAAGGCGGCGGCTGGGCCGGGCGGTTTATCTGGCTGCTGGACGTGATCGGCCACTCGAACTACCACTACCTCGACGGCGGCTTGCTGTCGTGGCTGGATGAAGGCCTGCCGGTGTCCGTCGAAGTGCCTGCACCGGTTGCAGGCCCGGTCGGCCTGATGCTGCACGACGAGCCCACCGCCACCCGCGAGTACCTGCAAAGCCGCCTCGGCGCGGCCGACCTGGCGATCTGGGACGCTCGTGGCCCGCTGGAATATTCCGGCGAGAAAGTCGTCGCAGCCCGAGGCGGGCACATTCCCGGCGCGGTCAATTTCGAATGGACTGCCGGCATGGACCAGGCGCGCAACCTGCGCATCCGCAAGGACATGCCGCAAATCCTCGAACGTTTGGGCATCACGCCTGACAAAGAAATCATCACCCACTGCCAGACTCACCACCGCTCCGGCTTCACCTACCTGGTGGCCAAGGCGCTCGGTTATCCAAGGGTCAAAGGCTATGCCGGTTCCTGGGGTGAATGGGGCAACCACCCCGACACACCGATCGAGCTTTGAAGGTTCTTAAGGACAGTTAATGAAAAACCGTTTGTTCATCCTCACCCAATACCTGCTGCCCCACCACCTGCTGTCGCGGCTGGCCGGCTGCATTGCCGAATGCCGCGTGCGCTGGTTCAAGAACGCCTTCACTGCGTGGTTCGCCAAGCGCTACCAAGTGGACATGTCCCAGGCGCTGGTAGAAGACCTGAGCGCCTACGAGCACTTCAACGCCTTCTTCACCCGCGCCCTGAAAGACGGCGCACGCCCGCTGGACGACACCCCGGGCGCGATCCTCAGCCCCGCCGACGGTGCCGTCAGCCAGCTCGGCCCGATCGAGCATGGTCGGGTCTTCCAGGCCAAGGGCCACAGCTTCAGCGTGCTGGAACTGCTGGGCGGTGATGCGGCCAACGCGGCGCCGTTCATGGGCGGCGACTTCGCCACCATCTATCTGTCTCCCAAGGACTACCACCGCGTGCACATGCCGCTGGCCGGCACCCTGCGGGAAATGGTCTACATCCCCGGGCGGATTTTCTCGGTCAACCAGACCACCGCCGAAAACGTTCCGGAGCTGTTCGCCCGCAACGAGCGCGTGGCGTGCATCTTCGACACCGAACGCGGGCCGATGGCCGTGGTGCTGGTGGGCGCGATGATCGTGGCATCCATCGAAACCGTCTGGGCCGGGCTGGTGACGCCGCCCAAGCGCCAGCTGAAAACCTTCCGTTATGACGAAGCTGCCCGCGCGCCGATTCATCTGGAAAAAGGCGCCGAACTGGGTCGCTTCAAGCTGGGTTCGACGGCCGTCGTGCTGTTTGGGCCGGACCAGGTGAAATGGGCCGAAGGCCTGGTGGCCGGTTCGCCAGTGCAGATGGGCCAGGGCCTGGCACTGCCAAAAGCCTGATTCACGCCCGCCCTTGAAGCAGGCCTTGTAGAGGATCTGCAGGGATTCAGCCCTGTGGGAGCAAGGCTTGCCCGCGATGAACGATAACGCGGCCGATTAAGAAACCGCGCCCCCCCGCATCGCGAGCAAGCTTTGCTCCCACAGCGCATTCAGGGCAACACACCTGCCTGTCAGCTGCTAGAGTTGGAAACATCACGTTCATTTCCCGCCGGAGCCCGTACACGGCATGAATGAGACCAGCCCTCTCCAGCTATTACGCGTCCTGACCCCAACGCAATCACGCCTGTCATTCTGCGACGCCACGCCACGCGACCTCAAGCGCTGGATCGCCAACCTGCCCAAGGCCAACATCGGCGAAACAGCCCGCCTGTTGTACCAAGCCCTTGGTGAACTCAACCAACTGCTCACGCCCAGCGACAATCGCCTGCAACTGCTCGAGCTGCTACGGCCCGAGGTGTATTACGTCTGCAAGCACTTGGAGCGGCACTTCCTGCAACAGGCCATCGTGCTGGATGAACGCTCGCGCAAGATCGTCAACCTGTGCCAGGCGCTGCAAACCCAGTTGGCGATGGGCTACAAACAGATCGTGGCGCGTATCGCGTCGAAATACACCAAGGACCGGGCCCGCCTGCTGAGCACCGCGCTGCAACGGGCGATACACGCCCTCAATGGCCCGCTGCTGCGTGCCAGTCAGTTGTACAGCCCAGTGCCTGAAGGGCTTTGGCTCGACTTGCATCAGTTGTACCGGATCGCCTGCCTGCATCGGCTGCAGCACTTGGCCGTGAGTGATGAACTGGCCAGCCAGGTTCATCAACTGAACACCGAGCAGACCTATGTCGTCGCCCTGTTGCTGGGGGCGTCACGCAGCAATCAACTGCGCCAGAGCCAAATCGGACGGCTGACCGAAGCGCTCGAATCCTGGAGCCAGTGGGTCAAGCTGGACCCCGCCAGCAGCGCTGCCGGCCTGTTCGCGGTCGCTCCGCAACTGGACGTCGGGCCACGCTACCGCTCCAAGTTCCGCGCCGAACAGCAGCTAACCTTGCAGGGCTTCGATCCACAGCCTCTGGTGCGCGCAATCGCCACGCACCTGGAACAACCTGCCGAGCACAGCCTGCCAGTACCGGGAGGCATGAGTGTCGACACCTTGCATCACCTGCAAGCCGCCTGGGGCGAAGCGGCGGAACGCAGTTTCCAGCGCACCGAGGGCAACGGCACGCTGACACTGTGCGTGGGCATGAGTGCGCTGCACTACTACCTCGGCGGCGAGCGCTCTTTCAGCGAGATCCTGAAGAACCCCAGCACACGCAAGGCACAGTTCGAAGCCTTGCCAGCCAAGACCAACGACACTTGGAAGCAGGCTTTCGACGCCGCCCCGGCCGGCGACAATGACCTGTTGCCCTATGAAGAAATCGAGTATCCGGTCAACCCGGCCGATGACGACGGCAGCAGCTCCGACAACCAGCATCACTTCCCGACCTACGACCTGCCGATCATCAACCACAGCCCTGGTGGTTATTGCCTTGGTTGGCCAAAAGAGGTGCCGGAACAACTGCAAGCCGGGGAAATGATCGGTATCCGCGACACCAGCGACCAAGCCTGGAGCGTTGCCGTGGTGCGCTGGATCCGGCAAGTGCGCAACGGCGCCATGCAGATGGGCATCGAACTGGTCGCCCCCCATGCCCAGCCTTGCGGGCTGCAACTGGTCCGGGAAGAAAATGAGCACGGTCACTACCTGCGCGGGCTGTTACTCCCCGAGATCAGCGCCATTGACCTCCCCCCCACTATGATCGCCCCGCGCCTGCCGTTCCAGGAGGGCCAGCGGGTGTTGATCAACACCAACGGCCAGGAACGCCGCGCCGGCCTGGACCGTCGGGTCACCAGCACCCACAGCTTCAATCAGTTTGCTTATCACCCGGAAGACTCAACCGCCACCGGGGATGGCAGCGAGCAAGAAGGGAATTTTGATTCGTTGTGGAAGTCGCTGTAGGAGCTGCCGAGCGAAGCGAGGCTGCGATCTTTCCAACACCAATTGAGTCTCAAACGAAAGATCAAGATCAAAAGATCGCAGCCTTCGGCAGCTCCTACACAAGCTCCCTCGCCACAAAAGCATGACTCCAAAACCGGTGTGTTACTCAGAGCTGCCCGTCACGATCCCTGAAGCCCAACAGGTACAACACCCCATCGAGTCCCAAGGTGGAAATCGCCTGCCTGGCCGACTGCTTGACCAGCGGCTTGGCGCGGAACGCCACGCCCAGGCCCGCTATCGCCAGCATTGGCAAGTCGTTGGCTCCGTCACCCACGGCGATGGTCTGCTCCAGGCGCAGGCCTTCTTTTTCAGCCAGTTCTCGCAGCAGGTCCGCCTTGCGCTGGGCATCGACGATCGGCTCGACGGCCACGCCGGTCACCTTGCCATCCACCACTTCCAATTCGTTGGCGAACACGTAGTCGATACCGAGCTTGGCCTGCAACTGCTTGGCGAAGTAGGTGAAACCGCCGGACAGGATGGCGGTCTTGTAGCCCAGGCGCTTGAGTTCGGCGAACAGCGTCTCGGCGCCTTCGGTCAGGCGCAGGGAAGCGCCAATGGAGTCCAGCACGCTGACGTCCAGCCCCTTGAGCAGCGCCAGGCGCTCTTTGAAGCTGGCGCGGAAATCCAATTCGCCAGCCATGGCTCGCTCGGTGATGGCCGAGACCTTGTCGCCCACGCCGGCCGCCTTGGCCAGTTCGTCAATGACTTCGGCTTCGATCAGCGTCGAGTCCATGTCGAACACCGCCAGGCGGCGGTTACGGCGGAACAGCGAATCTTCCTGGAAGGCGATGTCGACGTTCAGCTCCTGGGCCACACTGAGGAACTCGGCACGCAACGCCTGGGGATCGGCCGGCTCGCCACGCACCGAAAACTCGATGCAGCCCTTGCCCTTGTCTTCCGGGGTGTCCAGCGGCATGCGCCCGGACAGTCGGTCGATGTGATCGATGTTCAGGTCATACTTGGCGGTGATCGAGCTGACACGCTGCAACTGCTCGGCGGTCACCTTGCGAGTCAACAGGGTAACGATGTGGCGCTTCTTGCCCTGGCCGGCCACCCAATGCCGATAATCGTCCTCGGACACCGGGGTGAAGCGCACCTGTTGGTCGAGCTTGTAGGCAGTGAACAGGATGTCCTTGAGCACCGACTTGCCTTGTTCGGCGTCCGGGATTTCAACCAGGATGCCGAACGACAGCGTGTCGTGGATCACCGCCTGACCGATGTCGAGAATGTTCACACCACCCTGGGCCAGAACGCCGGTAATGGCCGCAGTCAGACCCGGACGGTCGCTGCCAGTGATGTTTATCAGGACGATTTCGCGCAAGGCGCACCCCCGCAGGTGGAAAAAAACCGCATTCTACCCACATTCAGTGACCATCGGGCACCGCCAGTGCTTTGCCGGTCATGGGGCTGTCGCTATACTGCGCGTCAATTTCACGGACAAAGAGCCGAGCTCAGTGAACCGGCCCACGCCAGTCAAAACCGACAACTTCTTCCTGCTCATCTTCCGTGCACTGCGTCACCGTCGTGTGCCGATTGCATTGCGCATTGCCAGCCATAACGTAATCCTGGTCGCCCTGGCCCTGGTTATCTATGCCTGCGTGATGGGCTTGCAATTCAAGCAAGCCATGCACGAGCAGGCCGATGCCCTGGGTGAAAGCCTGACCACCCAGACTGCCACATCCGCCACCGAACTGCTGGTGTCCAACGACATCCTCAGCCTCAACGTGCTGCTCAACAACCTGACCAAGAACAAACTGGTCGCCCACGCCGCCATCTACAGCGTGGACAACCGGATCCTCGCCGAGGCCGGCCAGCGCCCCAAGCCTGGCCTGCTGGGCGAGTCCGGCGGCATGTACCAGAGCAAGATCACCTTCCAGGACGTGACCGCCGGGCAACTGCGCATCAGCCTGGACATGGACCAGTTCCAGCAACCGATGACCATCAGCCTGCAAAGCATGGGTATCCTCAGCGCGATCCTGCTGGCGCTGTCATTGGCCTTGAGCCTGCGCCTGGGACGGCACATCTCCACGCCGCTGCTGCAATTGCGTGTCTGGCTGCGGGACATCGACGAACACACGCCGGCCACCCAGCGCCAGGACGAAATCGGCGATCTGGCCCGGCAACTGCACGAAAGCTTCGCGCCGGAACCTGAGCCCGTGCCGGAACCTGAAGACATCGACTATGTGGACGACGATGCCGAACCGGGCTTCGAAGTGCGCAACCTGCGCGACCCAGGGTTTGATGAAAGCCAGCCGATGCCCGCCTCCAGACCGGCGCCACGCCACCTGGTGCGCACGGTAGAGGACGAGGAAGACGACGACGCGTTCGCCGACCTGCGGGACGAGTCAGTCGATGGGGCACCTCAACCGGTCGCCAGGCCAGTCGTCTCGAACCTGCCCCAGCACAGCGCCGTACTGGCCGTGCAACTGGGTGCCCAGGACCAACTGCGCCGCCTGCCCCAGGCGCGCCTGAAGGAATTGCTCGAGCGCTATCGCGACTGCCTCGACCAGGCTGCATCGCTCTATCAGGGCGAATTGCACACCCTGAACGACGGCAGCACGCTGATGCTGTTCCACACCGAAGACAGCGGCGACGACTACCTGACCAACGCCATTTGCTGCGGTGAGTTGCTGCGCGCCTTGGGCCACCAGTTGCAGATAGAAGTCGCCGACAGCGGCATCACCCTGCAACTGCAACTGGGCCTGACCCTGGGTGATGGCTTGTTCGGCCTGAGCCAGATCGACCTGCTACTGACCGAAACCGCCCAGGACGCCCTGGCACTGTCGCAGCACAGCCGCAACCTGCTGCTGGTGGAGCGCAAGATCAACGACGACGCCCTGATCCGCCAGCGCGCCCGCATCCGCCCCATCGCCAGCCCCGAAGGCGCGTGCTGCGTGGAGCGGTTGATGGAGCCTTATCCATCGATGCTGGAGCGGCAGTTGGCACGGATGCATGAGCGTCAGGCCTGAGTCTCAGGACCTGAAATGACGAAGCCCGCAGATGAGTGATTGTCTGCGGGCTTTTTTGTTGTCTGGGCCGGCCTCATCGCGAGCAAGCTCGCTCCCACAGGGGCCTGTGGCCATACAGAGAACCTCCTGTGCGAGCTTGCTCGCGATAGGGCCGATACAGGCGCCGGAAAATCCAACCGGCAGAAACAACAAAGCCCGCATCAACGCGGGCTTTGTTTTGTATCCGGTCCCACCATCAGAACCTGAACACTTCCATGTCCGTACGAATCGGCAAGGCCATCGGGATCTTGTCGTTGTTCTTTTCTGCCGGCTTGGCTGGGGCGGGAGCAGGCTTGCGTGGAACGTCTGCAACAGGCGGCTGGTTGGCCAGGGGCTTGAGCGACACGGACAACTGTTCGGCCAGGCGTTGCAGGAGCACGCCCTGGGCCTGGACCTGTGCCGCCGTGGTGCCGGTATGCTGCTCTTGCAGATGAACGATGCGGTTCTCACGCACCTTGCCACGACGGTCGATCAATCGCCATTGGGCATCGAGCACTGCCGGCTGGGCTTTACCCGAGTCCAGGCGGGTAATCGACAGCAGCACCTGTACATCCGGGGTGAAGCCTTGGGTTGCAGGTGCCAGCACCACACGCTGGCTGTCCAGGTGCCCGGCAACCTGGCGTAGCAGCAACTGATCGATGTCCGAAGACAGGCTGCCAGCCCAACGCCCGTCAGTGGCGGCTTGCAGGCTGCCGTCCGGCTGGCGTTGCAACAAGGTTTCGCGTTGCAGGTAGTCGGCGATCAGGACCGGCCCCAGCAATACTGCCATGCCTGTGCTTTGCGCAGGCTGGGCTGGGGTTCCGCTGTCCAGTTGGTACAGCGACACCGGCTGGTTCATGCTGCAGCCCGCCAGGCCAAGCAGGCCGGCGAGCCACAAAATAGGGAGGCGCAGAGCAGTCATCGTTCCGTCCAGGTGGCAGCCACAAGGCTTACCACAATGAAAAAATACTCGGTCATTATGAAGAACGCTCGGCCACGCCGGCGCTTGAAAGGGCCTATCATCCGTGAATATGCGCGCCGACTCCAGCGCGAAAGTATCGATCTGCGGCATTTAATCGCAGACCGAGCCCTCTAGTACGCCTAATTGAGGTTTTCGACGAGCAGTGCATCGACCCGCTGAAAACCCCTTGGAAGCTTGTTACCCCGCCGACCGCGTTCACCCTTGTAATGCTCAAGATCGTCCGCCTTCAACGAAAGCGTGCGTTTTCCTGCCTGTAGCACAAGCGTGGCGCCTTCCGGCAACACTGCAATATCCGTGACATATTCCTCACGGCTAGCGACCCGTTCGCCGGAAATACCAATAATCTTGTTGCCCTTGCCTTTACCCAGCTGTGGCAGGTCGCTGATCTTGAACACCAGCAACCGGCCTTCGGTGGTGACCGAAGCCAGCCAGTTGTTCTCCCGATCGGCCACCGGGCGAGGGGCAATGACCTTGGCGTTGTTCGGCAAGCTCAACAACGCCTTGCCCGCCTTGTTCTTGGCTTGCAGATCCTCACCCTTGACCACGAATCCGTAACCGGCGTCCGATGCAATTACGTACAGTCCATCATCATCAGGCATCAGCACGCACTCAAAAGTTGCACCCGGTGGTGGCGTTAAACGACCGGTCAGCGGTTCGCCCTGGCCGCGAGCCGATGGCAGGGTATGCGCCGGCACCGAATAACTGCGCCCGGTGGAGTCGACGAACACCGCAAACTGGTTGGAACGCCCGGCTGCCAGGGCCTTGAAGCCATCCCCGGCCTTGTAGGAAAGCCCCGTCGCGTCAATATCATGACCTTTGGCGGAGCGTACCCAACCTTTTTCTGACAGCACGACAGTCACTTTCTCGTTCGGCAGCAGATCGTGCTCGCTCAGCGCCTTGGCTTCGGCACGCTCGACGATTGGCGAGCGACGGTCATCGCCATAGGTCTCGGCATCCTTGAGCAGTTCGGTGCGCACCAGCTTCTTGAGCTTGGCTTCGCTGCCCAGCAGGGCTTGCAGCTTGGCCTGTTCCTTGAGAAGTTCGTCCTGTTCGGCGCGCAGCTTCATCTCTTCCAACCGCGCCAACTGCCGCAGGCGGGTGTCGAGGATGTAGTCGGCCTGGATTTCACTCAGGGCAAAACGGGCGATCAGGCTGGCCTTGGGGTGCTCCTCGGTGCGGATGATGTGGATCACTTCATCCAGGTTGAGGTAGGCAATCAGCAAACCGTCCAACAGATGCAGGCGACGCTCGACCTTATCCAGGCGGAATTGCAGGCGCCGACGCACGGTCTTGACCCGGAACTCCAGCCACTCCACCAGCAGTGCCCGCAGGTTTTTCAACTGCGGCTTGCCGTCCAGGCCGATGATGTTGATGTTGACCCGATAGCTGGACTCCAGGTCAGTGCTGGCGAACAAGTGCTGCATCAACGCGTCATGATCGACTCGGCTGTTGACCGGGATGATCACAATGCGGCACGGGTTTTCGTGGTCGGACTCGTCGCGCAAGTCAGCCACTTGCGGTGCTTTCGACGGTTTTGCCTGCATCATCGCGGCAATTTGTTCCAAGACCTTGGCCCCGGAGACCTGGTGCGGCAACGCGGTGACAATGATGTCGCCGTCTTCGATGTGGTACACGGCGCGCATGCGCACCGAACCGCGACCGGTCTCGTAGATTTTCAGCAGGTCGGCGCGCGGCGTGATGATTTCCGCTTCAGTCGGATAGTCCGGGCCCTGGATGTGCTCGCAGAGTTGCTCCACCGTGGCTTTGGGCTCGTCCAGCAGACGCACGCACGCCGTGGCCACTTCCCGCAGGTTGTGGGGTGGCACGTCGGTGGCCATGCCCACGGCAATGCCGGTGGTGCCATTGAGGAGGATATTCGGTAAACGTGCCGGCAAAACCAGGGGTTCGTCGAGGGTGCCGTCGAAGTTCGGCCCCCAGTCCGCGGTGCCCTGGCCCAGCTCGCTGAGCAGTACCTCGGAATAGCGCGACAACCGCGCCTCGGTGTAACGCATGGCCGCGAAGGACTTGGGATCGTCCGGCGCACCCCAGTTGCCCTGCCCGTCCACCAGCGTGTAGCGATAGCTGAATGGCTGGGCCATCAGCACCATGGCTTCATAGCAGGCCGAGTCGCCGTGGGGGTGGAACTTACCGAGCACGTCACCGACGGTACGCGCCGACTTCTTGTGCTTGGAATCTGCATCCAGCCCCAGCTCACTCATGGCATAGATGATTCGCCGCTGGACCGGTTTCAAGCCGTCGCCGATATGCGGCAAGGCGCGGTCCATGATCACGTACATGGAGTAGTTGAGGTAGGCATTTTCGGTGAAGTCAGCCAGCGATCGGCGCTCTACGCCGTCTAAGCTGTCTGCAAGAATGTCGCTCATGCGGGCCTCATCAGTTCGTTGTCTGGCGCAGCAGCATGGTGCCGTCGCGCTGGGTAAATTCAAGTTTGTTCAGGGCGCTCATGCCCAGCAGCACTTGCGTGCCACCCAGGCCTGGCGCCACCAGGGCGCGGACATCGCGCAATACGATGTCACCCAATTGCAGCCGGTCGATGCGGGTGCGATAGCCCTCGCTCAAACCGTTGGCGGTACTCAACGTCACGCCGAAACCTTTTACCAGCTTGAGGCGCTCGGCCAACTCCACCGGAATCGCCACGTCGGTGGCACCCGTGTCGAGCATGAAATCCACCGGCTGGCCGTTGATCTGGCCGCTGGCGACGAAATGTCCCTGCCTGTTGCCGACCAACTTCACCTCGATAAACCCTTCGCCTCTTTGCGAATACACCTGGGCATTGGGGTTTTGCTGGCGCTGTTCCCATTGGGAAAAAAACCGCGTTGCCAGGAACAGCGCCGCGCACCAGGCCACGATCATCAACACCCGACCAGCACGCTTGCCCGGCAGTTGCTGACTCATGGCGAGGCGCCCCAGCCACCGTCCGGCGCGGCGAAGCGCCAGATGATCGGCCGCGTTTCGCCGTCGGCGCGGGCACCGTCGTTGTTGTCCAGGCCGATCCAGGCGCCCTCGGCGTCCACGACCAGCGCTTCGGCCAGCCCATAGTCCTGGGAGTAACGCCGACCCTCCTGCAACGCCTCGGCGGCGAACGACCAGCACCGCTCCACTTGGGCGGTCTGCGGATCACGCCGACAGATCTCGAAGGCGTTGCGTTCCAGGGTAAACAGCTTGCCATTGAACAATGACAGATCAGCAAAATCGCGCGAAACCGCCTTGGCCTTGGGAAATTGCGCCGGCTGCATCTCCAGCCCCGCTTCGCTCAGCAGTACGCAATTGCCATCGCAGTCCCACACCGTTTGCTGGCGCTTGACCCGCAAAAGCCCGCGACGCTCACGCTCGGCCGCCAACCACAGTTGGTCACCGGCCGGGTTGACGGCCAAGCCTTCGAACAACGCATTGAAATGCAGCAACATGCCACTGGCGCGGGCCTGGCGGAGCATGGTTGGTGCAATTTTCAACCAGGTCGCCGGCCCCGTCGGCGGTATCTGCAGCACGGCGGCATGGGACTCGCTGACCACATAGCGATTGCCAGCGCTGTCGCAGCTGATGCCTTCGAAATCCAGCTCACCACCGCGCAGGAACGAGGCCGCCCAAGTCCGTGAGCGCAAACCCCATGGCAAACCGTTGTCCGGCACCTCGGGCACCTCGATTTCAACCACTTCGGCTTGCCAGACCGGCGCATCGACGGGTTTGAGGCGGTAGATCCGGTCATCGTCGCGATCGGATACCGTCCACATTTCGTCGCCGCACAGCGCCAGCCCTGACAGATTGCCGCCGCGCATGCCATCGACGGCATGCTCGGACAGCAACTTCAGCTCGGGTGCAGGCCCGGCAACGACACCCCCCGCCCACAGCAACAACGCCAGGGCGAAACCGTTGCGCATCAGGCCAACACCTCGGCCAGGTTCCCTTTGGATTCGAGCCAGGACTTGCGATCGCCGGCGCGCTTCTTCGCCAGCAGCATGTCCATCATCTCCGACGTCGCTTCGAAATCATCCAGGGTCAACTGCACCAGACGGCGGGTGTTCGGATCCATGGTGGTTTCACGCAGTTGCGGCGGGTTCATCTCGCCCAGGCCCTTGAATCGGGTGACCTGTGGCTTGCCGCGTTTCTTCTCGGCGACCAGGCGATCCAGAATGCCGTCGCGCTCGGCTTCGTCCAGGGCGTAATAGATTTCCTTGCCCAGGTCGATGCGGTACAGCGGCGGCATTGCGACGTAAACGTGGCCGGCATCCACCAGCGGACGGAAATGCTGGACGAACAAGGCGCAGAGCAACGTGGCGATGTGCAAACCGTCGGAGTCGGCGTCGGCGAGGATGCAGATCTTGCCATAGCGCAGCTGGCTCATGTCCTCGGCGCCCGGGTCGACACCGATGGCCACGGCGATGTTATGCACTTCCTGGCTGGCCAGCACTTCGCTGCCGTCCACTTCCCAGGTGTTGAGGATCTTGCCCCGCAACGGCAGGATCGCCTGGAACTCTTTGTCCCGCGCCTGCTTGGCCGAGCCGCCAGCGGAGTCACCTTCCACCAGGAAGAGCTCCGAACGCATCGGGTCCTGCCCGGCGCAATCGGCGAGCTTGCCCGGCAATGCCGGCCCCTGGGTGATGCGCTTGCGCTCGACCTTCTTGCTGGCCTTGAGGCGGCGGCCGGCGTTATTGATCGCCAGTTCGGCCAGGGCCAAACCGGTTTCCGGGTTGGCGTTGAGCCACAGGCTGAACGCGTCCTTGACCACCCCGGAAACAAACGCCGCCGCTTCGCGGGACGACAGGCGTTCCTTGGTCTGGCCGGAGAATTGCGGTTCCTGCATCTTCATCGACAAGACGAAAGCGATGCGCTCCCAGACGTCTTCCGGCGCCAGCTTCACACCACGGGGCAACAGGTTGCGGAACTCGCAGAACTCGCGCATGGCATCGAGCAGGCCCTGGCGCAAGCCGTTGACGTGGGTGCCGCCCTGGGCCGTAGGGATCAGGTTGACGTAGCTTTCCTGGACGCTTTCGCCGCCTTCGGGCAGCCACAACAACGCCCAATCCACGGCTTCCTTGTTACCGGCCAGGCTGCCGCAGAACGGCTCGTCGGGCAGGCGTTCGAAACCGCTGACCGCGTCCACCAGGTACGAGCGCAAACCGTCTTCGTAATGCCACTCGACTTTCTCGCCAGTGGCCTTGTCCTCGAAACTGACCAGCAGCCCCGGGCACAACACGGCCTTGGCCTTGAGCACGTGCTTGAGGCGGCTGACGGAAAACTTCGGTGAATCGAAATACTTCGGGTCCGGAGCGAAATACACGCTGGTCCCGGTGTTGCGCTTGCCGACGGTGCCGACCACTTCCAGCTCGGTGGCCTTGTAGCCATCGGCGAAGGTCATCTGGTATTCGTTGCCGTCACGCTTGACCCGCACCCGCACCTGGGTCGACAAGGCATTGACCACGGAAATACCCACCCCGTGCAGACCGCCGGAGAACTGGTAGTTCTTGTTGGAAAACTTGCCGCCGGCGTGGAGCTTGGTGAGGATCAGCTCGACGCCCGACACCCCTTCTTCAGGGTGAATGTCCACCGGCATGCCGCGGCCGTCATCGCTGACTTCCAGCGAATGGTCAGCGTGCAGGATGACCTGCACCGACTTCGCATGCCCGGCCAAGGCTTCGTCGACACTGTTGTCGATGACTTCCTGGGCGAGGTGGTTCGGCCGACTGGTGTCGGTGTACATGCCGGGGCGCTTGCGCACCGGGTCGAGGCCCGAGAGGACTTCGATGGCGTCTGCGTTATAAGAGCTAGCGCTGGGAGTGGCCATGGGGTCTCGTCGTCAGTGTTCAATGAAAAAGGGGCGATGGGCTCACAGCGACGTGAAGTCGATCGCCTGGTACAAATCGGCGCCAATGCCGGCAAAACTCAACAGCGCCGGCAACTGCTGGGCAAACCCTTGGAAACTGTGGTCGCCGCCGGCCTGGATGCGCAAGGCACAGGCGCCGTAATACTGTTGGGCGTGGCGATAATCCAGCGTTTCGTCACCGGTTTGCAACCATACCTGATACCGTTGCGGATCCCGGGGCGCCGGCACTTCCAACTCGGCCAGGGCCGTGACGTGGTCGTGGGTCAACTCCCAGGCTTCGTCGGTGTACAAATTCTTCTGCGTGCCCAGGTAGCCGTCGAACATCCGATGCGGGCTGACGGCAGGGTTGACCAGCAGGGCCTTGAGGCCGTGGCGCTCGGCCAAGTGAGTCGCATAGTAGCCGCCGAGCGAGCTGCCGACCAGCAGCGGGCGCCCCAGTTCTGTAATCGCCTGCTCCAGCTGACCGATGGCTTGGCGGGGGTGGTGATGCAAGGCGGGCACCTGCAACTGGTCGCTCAGGCCCAGGCGTGCCATCACTTGGGTCAACTGGCTGGCCTTGGTCGACGCTGGGGCGCTGTTGAAGCCATGGATATAAAGGATCGAACCCGACATTGCCGACTCCCTGGGTGTTGGGCAAAGGCCGGAGTTTACAGGGAGATTGCGGTGGTTGGGGGGATTTGACCGTGTAGTTGCCTCCTATGAATCGTCGATCACGGTGGCTGTGGGAGCAAAGCTTGCTCGCGATGGCGGCCTGGTGTCCGACCTGGTACTCCCTGTTGTACTTCGATCAAACTGTGGGAGCGAGCCTGCTCGCGATGGCGGCTTGACTGAGTACATATCCATTGCTGCGGTAACGGCCACTTAGGGTTCCGCCCTTACGGCGGCTCACTTTTGAAAAGCGCAAAAGTAAGCAAAACGCTCATGCCCCACCACTCGGTGCCTCGCTTAGGCTCGGCATGCCCTCACTCCGGCATTGCTCCGTGGGCCGCCGCGAAGGGCCATCCATGGCCCAGCGCGGCTAACCCGGCATCCATGCCGGGTTGCCCACTCCACAATGCCTGCGTTCGGCCAGCGTGGTTAACGGGGCGCCGAGATCAACGTCCACCACGAGGCGGCCTAGTAGCCGACCTGATTCTCCTGGTCGTACGCCCATCAGATCTGTTTGAGCAGGTCCTGTGGGAGCAAAGCTTGCTCGCGAGACGGCCTGACAGCTGGCCTGGTTCTGCGGTCGTACTCCGATCCCATTGTGGGAGCGGGCTTGCTCGCGAAGACGGCGGCACATTCAGCATTAATGCAAGTAGACCCACCGATATCGCGAGCAAGCTTTGCTCCCACAGGGATCGGCGGTGGGCATTGATCTTGTAACCGACCAAAAAACTGTGTGGGAGCGATCTTGCGGGCTTCTGCACGCGGTGTGGTCAGGGTTGTGTATTGACGTTGTCCAGCATCCGATTCGCCAATAAAGCGCCCAGCTCGATCAGTTGCTGAATGCCAAGGGCAACATGGCGTCGCGAGCCTTTCAGGTCGAAGGCAAGGTCGCTGACCATGGCATCGGCTGAAGCCAGGGTTTCGCTGAGGTTGGCCAGCAGGCTTTCGGTGTCGACGCCGTCCACGACGGTGAACAGTTGGCCTGAGGGCTTTTTCTTTTTGGCTTGAGGTTTGGGGTCGAGATAGTGGTCGATGGCGCGCTTGGCGGCTTCATCGAATTTTTGGGGATCGGTTTCGGGGGGATTGGGTGTGGCTTTGAACATGATGCAGCTCCTCTAACGTAGTGGAACCGCCATCTCCCGTTTCCAGGCGAGAGGGTGGCAGCTATGCGCGGGCTGGAAAACCGGAGTGAAGGAGCAAAACCCGGCAGACTCGAAAGTCTCCCGCGCACAGCCGCCATAACGCAGAACTGCACACGCAAAAAAGCGATGCAGTATCTCATGTGACGCGCTGTTGCACCCTCACTTATCGGGTTTCCAGGCCCGGCCGCTGAATTTGCAGCGACGGGAAAAGACTAGCGACAGCCCTTCCCACCCGGCAACCGCCAGAGCTCGTCGGAAAAATCTGCTGCAGCCCGGAGGATTGTCCGACCATTCCCACAATCCTGATCGGCTGTCAGGCCGCCATCGCGAGCAAGCTCGCTCACACACAGGTTTTGGGTCGTTTATAAGATCAGTGTCCACCGCCGATCCCTGTGGGAGCCGAGCTTGCTCGCGATGGCGGTGGGTCTGCTTGCATCAATGCTGAATGTGCCGCCGCCTTCGCGAGCAAGCTTTGCTCCCACAGGTCCTGCTCAAAGAAGTCTGATGGGTGTACGACCGCAAGAGCCAGGTCGGCTATAAGGCCGCCTCGGCTTGGCTTTTGATCTTGAGGCCCCGTTAACCACGATGGCCGAACGCAGGTATTGCGCAGTGGGCATCCCGGCATGGATGCCGGGATAGCCGCGCTGGGCCCAGGGTGTGTAAAAACAAATAAAACATCGTCGGCACGTAGTGCCGACAGGTGTTGGCCAATTGATTAAAACCTAAAGCGCTCTTGTAGCTCCAAACGGCCCCTACAAGCGCTAGCAAGGCTCCGTAGGCTTGATTAACGGGGCAAAACGGCAGGCTTCAGGCCGCCAGCGCTTTCATCAGACCCTGCGCACCAAGGATTTTCATCACCCTTTTCCAATTGTAAGCGAGCACATTCAAGCTCATTTCGGTGCTTACCCCAGCCAGCCGCCGCGTCAGAAAATGCGTCGCCCCCATCCATTGCTTCAGCGTCCCGAAGGGGTGTTCGACCGTTCGCTTGCGGATGCTCATCATCTGCGGCTCATTGTTCAGGCGGACCTGCATTTCCTCCAGTACCGCCTCATGTTCCCAGCGCCGAATCTTTCGCTCTCTGGCCGGCGTGCATTGCGCCTTTATCGAACAGGCCTGGCAGTTGGAGTGCCAGTAAACGTCCAGCTTCTTGCCCTTGTCGACATAAGAGTTGCGCCAGATCAGCACTTGCTTGGCGGGGCAGACATACACATTTTTGTCCGCGTCGTAAATAAACTCGTCATTACCGAAACGGCCATCAAATTTGGCCCGCGAACTCAGCGTTTTCGGCACATAAGCGGTGATCCCTGCCTCGTGACAGGCCAGGATTTCTCTGCTTTTGTAATACCCTCGGTCCGCTACCACCGACAACGATTCGATTTGCATCGCCTCACGGGCCTGCTGGGCCATCGAGCTAAGCTGATCACGGTCGTGACCGACATTGGTCACCTCGTGCGCGACAATCAAATGGTGTTTGGTATCGACTGCTGTCTGCACGTTGTAGCCCACGATGCCATGACCGCTCGTCATCATCATCGAGCGCGCGTCCGGGTCGGTCAGCGAGATCTGTTTGTCCGGCGATGCTTCAAGCTGTATTTCAATCGCCTGGAGCGCCTTCATCTGCTCCTTCAATTTGGCGATCTTCTCTTCCAGGCCGCCTTTGGGCCCTGAAGACTTGGGCTCTTGCCGATCAGCCTCATCCAGCGCCTTCAGATAACGGGCAATGCTTGATTCGATCTCTTCCATCCGGCGCTTCAGCTTGGCGCTGGTGAAGTTGCGGTCGCGGTGGTTCACCGCCTTGAATTTACTGCCATCGATGGCAACGAAATGTTCCGAGAAAAGCCCCAGTTGTTGACACAGCACGACGAACTGCCGACAGACTCCTCGAATGGCCTTTGAGTTGTCTTTGCGGAAGTTGGCGATGGTCTTGAAATCCGGCATCAGGCGACCGGTCAGCCACATCAACTCGACGTTGCGCTGCGCCTCGCACTCAAGACGCCGGCTTGACTGGATACGGTTGAGATAGCCGTAGATGTAGATTTTCAGCATGACTGCAGGGTGATAAGCCGGTCGGCCCGTTTTAGCGGGGACAGCGCTTTCAAAACCCAAGGTGATCAGGTCGAGTTCATCCACGAAGACATCGACAACGCGCACCGGATTGGTATCGCTGACGTAGTCGTCCAAGCTCTCGGGGAGCAAGGTAGTTTGATCTCGATGTTCACCTTGGATGAAGCGTTTCATGGGCAGCCCTTGCAATGAAGTCCTGGGGAAATCATAGCAAGGGTTGGCTTCAGGGTTTTGACACACTCTGGGCCATGGATGGCCCTTCGCGGCGGGCCCACGGAGCAATGCCGGAGTGAGGGCATGCCGAGCCTAGGCGAGGCACCGAGTGGTGGGGCAAAAGCGCTTTGGTTACTTTCGCGCTTTTCGAAAGTGACCCGCCGTCAGGGCGGAACCCTAAGTGGCCGTTACCGCAGAAATGGATATGTACTCAGTCAAGCCGCCATCGCGAGCAAGCTTTGCTCCCACAAGTCCTGCTTAAACAGATCTGACGGGGGTATGACCGGAAGAACCAGGTCGGCTGTCAGGCCGCCTCGTCCTCAGTAACCGTTGGAACCATAGTCCGGGGTAAACGCAAACCCAACCACCCGCTCAACCCCCGTCTCCAACCGCCCATCCGGCAACAACCGCAACCACCGATACCCCGGCGCCTGCGAGCCCACCGCAAAATCCTCACTCCCCGGCTCAAACTGAATACAGGTCGAAGGCGAAGCCAACAAACGAACCCTCTCGCGCATCCGGTCAACCTCCTGATGCACATGCCCCCACAACACCGCCCGCACCTGAGGAAACCGATCCAGCACTGCAAACAACGCCTCCGGATTACGCAACCCAATCGGCTCCATCCACACACACCCAACCGACACCGGATGATGATGCAGGCACACCAGATGATGCCGCTCCGGCGCCTCACTCAAGGCATTGGCCAACAGAATCAACTGCTCCTCGGCCAAAAACCCCGGCACCGATCCGGGCACGGCAGAGTCGAGCATCGTCACGCGCCAGTTGCCAATGTCCACCACCGGATCGAGCAACGTGCTCTTGACCGCCGCCTCAAGCATCACCTGCGGCTCATCATGGTTACCCGGAATCCACCGCGCCGGCGCATCGATTCGCGCAGTCAACTGCCGAAACGCCGCGTAGGACTCCAGCGTACCGTCCTGGGACAGGTCCCCAGTGGCGAGCATCAGATCGATGTCCGGCTGCTGCTTGAGCACCAAATCAACGACCGCCCGCAAACTGTCACGGGTATTCATGCCCAGCAACGAGGCGTCGGCATCGGCGAACAAATGGCTGTCAGACAGTTGGACCAGCAACGCCGCATCGGCGCGGGTCAAGGTGGATACGCTCGGCAAATCGCTCTCTCCCAGGCGCACTCGCGCCATTGGATGAAGCCGCAATTATGCTGGGGAAGATCGAAAGGGGAAACCCGCGAAGCGGAACCGGTTCACAACCAGTGTCCAGTTTTTGAAAGACAACTACCGAACGACTTCGAACTCGTGGCCCAGCGCCAGGCAATGACTCAGCCATTCCCCCAAAAACAGGTTCAACTGGGCCTTTTCGTCCGGCTGGTGCATTGACGCATTGGGGTAAGGATAGATGCCGCGAAAGCGTCGTGCATGTTCGGCGCTGACGACTTCGGCCATCCGCGCATCGTGATAGACCTGCACCTCCAGCTGCGGCACCGGCAGCCAGGGCAGGCTGTGCTCCTGGCGCACTTGCAGCGTGGTGGTGTAGGGGCAGGTCTGCAGCACTTCCAGGGCCAGCACGCCCAGCATCTGGTCGCCGTGGGTCACGGCGATGCGCCGTGGCGCCGGATCGTTGCGCATGTCCGGCAACAAGCGCATCAGGCGGGCGTAGTTGGCCTCGCAGGCGGCCTGCAACCCCACCAGATCGACGCGATAGCGATCGCGCAGCTTGTTCAGGACCATAACCCCCTCACTTCCTCGCGGTTCAAGGCCAGCCATTGCAGGGCGATGATGCTCGGTGCATTGCAGATTTGTCCGTCGCGCACAGCTTGCAGGGCATCTTCGAAAGACCAGACCTTGACGCGGATATCTTCCGCCTCTTCCACCAGGCCATGCAGCCCGCCCGCCCCCGTGCTGTCGCAACGCCCCAGGTACAAATGGACGAATTCATCGCTGCCGCCCGGGGATGGAAAATACTTGGTCATCGGCCAGAGCGCAGCGAAGACAAGCCCAGCTTCCTCCTGCGCTTCACGATGAGCAACTTCTTCCGGTTGTTCGTCCTTGTCGATCAGGCCGGCCACCAATTCCACCAGCCAAGGGTTGGCGACCTTGCCCATGGCGCCGACGCGAAACTGCTCGATCAACACCACTTCATCGCGCTGAGGGTCGTAAGGCAACACGCACACCGCGTCATGGCGCACGAACAATTCACGGCTGATTTCGCGGCTCATGCCACCGGCAAACAATTCGTGGCGCAAGTGCACGCGGTCGAGTTTGTAGAAACCCTGGAAGCAGTTCTCGCGCTTGACGATCTCCACGGCGTTCGGTGCGGCGTTGGCGAAATCGGTCATGACAATCCTCGTGTGCAATGGATCAATACGAGGTTCCAACCTCGGCTTCGCGCCATCCTAACGCGCCCGTACCCTTTGATGCAGCCCCTTTCCACTCATCGGGATGGACGGCAGAAGGTGAAAGAACTCTAATGAGCTTAGTGGCGAACTGATTGTCCTGCTGGCAGTCGAAGCGGGTAACTTTTCGCCTTTCCCTGTTCCATGAAGGACGCCCATGTCGCTTTTCAAAACTGCCTCCGTGGCCGCCATTGCCCTGACCCTGGGCGCTTGCCAAAGCCTGTTCCAACCCAATTACCGCGCACCGCTGGAAACCACCCGCGATGCGTCGGAACAACTGCAACCAGGTTGCGCCAGTGCCGACTGCCCGCTGGTGAACATCGATACCCTGCACTTTCCCACCGAGCCTGCCCTGGACGGCATCGTCGAAAAACGCCTGCTGCAAATGACCCGTACCACCCCGGTGGCGCCGACGCTTGCCGCCTATCGCGAGCAGTTCCTGCGCAGTGCCGCCCCCCGCAACAGCAGCTATTTGCAGGCCAAGGTACGTGAGCAACATGACGGCCTGGTGATCATCGAATTGTCCAGCTACCTGGACACCGGCGGCGCCCACGGCACACCGGGTCGCGGCTTCATCAACTATTCGCGCCAGCAACACAAGGTGCTGACGCTGTCGGACATGCTGCTGCCGGGCCAGGAAGAAGCCTTCTGGAAAGCGGCCCAGGTCGCCCACAACAGTTGGCTGATCAGCACCAAGCTGGATCAGGAACCCGAATTCCTGAAACAGTGGTCCTTCCAGAAAACCCCACACGTGGCGCTGACCTATGGCGGGGTGATCCTCAAGTACGAAGTGAGCACCATTGCGCCGTACGCCCTGGGCCACATCGAATTGAAGATCGCTTACCCACGCCTCAATGGCATCCTCAAGCCCGAGCTGTTCCCTGGCCGTAGCTGAAAGCCCGGCCCAGCAACAGTTGCAGCAACCCTGCCAGGATCAGCGACGGCAGGGTTGCGCCGATGTCCGGATAGAAGTTGGCCAGCAAGTGATAAGTGCTCACCCCACCCAACCAGGCCAGCAGGGCCGGCCAGCGCAACGCGGCTGACAGCACCTGGCTGCTGCGTTTGCGCAGGATGAAGTGGTCCACCAGCACCACGCCGAACAGCGGCGCGAACACCGAGCCGATCAGCAACAGGAAGTTCTGGTATTGCGCCAACGGCGCGAAGCAGGCGATCAAGGTGCAGAGTACGCCGATCGCCAAGGCCAGATGCTCGACCTTCAGCCCCGACAACATGCCACTGGAGACCGCCGCCGAGTGAATGTCGGCGAAGGCGTTTTCCGACTCATCCAGCAGAATCAGCAGCAGCGGAATGCCCAACCCGGCGCCAGCCAAGGCCAGTAGCAACGCGTTGACTTCACCGCTCGGCGCGAACGCCAAGGTGTAGGCCACGCCCAGGCTCATCAGCCAGACGTTACCGATGAAGAATCCCACGGCAGTACCGCCGAAGACATTCTTGGCACGTTTGCCGAAGCGCGAGTAGTCGGCGATCAGCGGCAACCACGACAGCGGCATCGCAATGGCGATATCAAACCCCACCGCCAACGGCATCGAGCCGTCGCCCGCTTGGGCCCACAGCGCAACCAGGTCGGCCTTGGCGAACAGGTTCCAGGTCAGCCAGATGCACGCCGCCAGCAGCAGCCAGATGCCCCACTTGCGCAGGACCTTGCGCACGAACGTCAGCGGCCCGCTGACCGCGAGCAAAGTCGCCAGGGCGCCGAAGAACAGCGTCCACAGCAACGGATTCGCCCCCAGGCTGCCTTCGCTGAAGGCCCGGGCACCGAGCAGGCTGGCGGCATCACGCATGACGATGATTTCGAACGAGCCCCAACCGATCAGCTGCAGCAGGTTCAACACCGCCGGCACGCTCGCGCCCTTGGCGCCGAGGCTGAGCTTGAGGGCCGCCATGGCCGACAGGCCGGTGTCGCTGCCGATCACGCCGACGGCCGCCAGCAGCAGCACGCCCACCAGCGTGCCGAGGAAAATCGCCAGCAACGAGCCACTCAAGCCCAGGCCCGGCGCAAGCAAGGCGCCGACCTGCAAGACCATCAGGCCGATGCCCAGGGAAAACCACAGGGAAAACAGATCGCGGGCGCCGAAGACGCGTTTGTCCAGGGGCACGGCGGTGTCTGGGGAGTATGTGCTGGGTTGGATGTTCACAGAGATATCTCAGGGGAGATTATTGTTTTGGGTCGCTGATGTGGCGAGGGAGCAAGCTCCCTCGCCACGGGGTGAGCGCCGCTTAAACTTTCTTGTAAAGCTGACTACCTTCCTTCTTGAACCGCTCAGCCTGTTCCGCCAAGCCCTGGGCAACGTCCACGTCCACCGCTTCAATGCGTTGGTTGGCGGCGTATTCGCGCACTTCCTGGGTGATTTTCATCGAGCAGAATTTCGGCCCGCACATCGAGCAGAAATGCGCCACCTTGGCCGAGTCCTTCGGCAGGGTTTCGTCGTGGTACGAGCGGGCGGTGTCCGGGTCCAGGCCGAGGTTGAACTGGTCTTCCCAACGGAACTCGAAGCGCGCCTTGCTCAAGGCGTTGTCGCGGATCTGCGCGCCTGGGTGGCCCTTGGCAAGGTCGGCTGCGTGGGCGGCGATCTTGTAGGTGATGATCCCGGTCTTGACGTCATCCTTGTTCGGCAAGCCGAGGTGTTCCTTCGGCGTGACGTAGCAGAGCATGGCGCAACCGAACCAGCCGATCATCGCCGCACCGATACCGGAGGTGATGTGGTCGTAGCCCGGCGCAATGTCGGTAGTCAACGGGCCGAGGGTGTAGAACGGCGCCTCGTCGCAGCATTCGAGCTGCTTGTCCATGTTCTCTTTGATCAATTGCATCGGCACGTGGCCGGGGCCTTCGATCATGCATTGCACGTCGTGCTTCCAGGCGATCTTGGTCAGTTCGCCGAGGGTTTCCAGCTCACCGAACTGCGCTTCGTCGTTGGCATCGGCAATCGAGCCCGGACGCAGGCCATCGCCCAGCGAGAAGCTGACGTCGTAGGCCTTCATGATTTCGCAGATGTCTTCGAAGTGGGTGTAGAGGAAGTTCTCTTTGTGGTGCGCCAGGCACCACTTGGCCATGATCGAACCGCCACGGCTGACGATACCGGTGACGCGCTTGGCGGTCATCGGCACATAGCGCAGCAACACGCCGGCGTGGATGGTGAAGTAGTCGACGCCCTGCTCGGCCTGTTCGATCAGCGTGTCGCGGAACAGCTCCCAGGTCAGGTCTTCGGCCGCGCCGCCGACTTTTTCCAGGGCTTGGTAGATTGGCACAGTGCCGATCGGTACCGGCGAGTTGCGGATGATCCACTCGCGGGTTTCATGGATGTGCTTGCCGGTGGACAGGTCCATGACCGTGTCCGAACCCCAGCGGATGCCCCAGGTCAGCTTCGCCACCTCTTCTTCGATGGACGAACCCAGCGCACTGTTGCCGATGTTGCCGTTGATCTTCACCAGGAAGTTACGGCCGATGATCATCGGTTCCAGTTCGGTGTGGTTGATGTTGGCCGGGATGATCGCGCGACCACGGGCGATTTCGTCACGCACGAATTCGGGGGTGATGACTTTCGGCACGCTGGCGCCGAAGCTGTGGCCGGCGTGTTGCTGGTCAAGCAAGCCGGCGGCGCGGGCCACCTCCAGCTTCATGTTTTCACGGATGGCGACGTATTCCATCTCGGCGGTGATGATGCCTTTGCGCGCGTAGTGCATCTGGCTGACGTTGGCACCCGGCTTGGCGCGACGCGGGTTGTTCACGTGGGCAAAGCGCAGCTTGGTCAGCTCGGGGTCGGCCAGGCGTTCCTGGCCGAAGTTGGAGCTCAGGCCCGCCAGGCGCTCGGTGTCGCCACGGGCTTCGATCCACGGCGAGCGCACATTGGCCAGGCCTTTGCGCACGTCGATGGTCACGTTCGGGTCGGTGTAGGGGCCCGAGGTGTCGTACACCACGACCGGCGCGTTGATTTCGCCGCCGAAGTCGGTGGGGGTCACGTCAAGGCTGATTTCGCGCATGGGTACGCGGATATCCGGGCGGCTGCCCTGGACATAGATTTTTTGCGAGCGGGTAAAGGGCTGAACCGATTGCTCATCGACCTTGGCCGAATCACTGAGGTTGGTCGCGTTTTTTGATTTTGTCGTCATCACGGGCTCTCCAGACACACATCCAGGCAGTGGATTTTTGTCGGAGCGAACCTGTAACGAATGGACGCGTCCCTGCACGAAAGTGCGGACGCTGTGCTTGCTGCTCGAGCATGTTCGAAAATCGAAAGTCGATGGTCGAACAACATCCCGGACGAAGCACAAGAGGACTCGCCGGGTGACGAGAAATCTTGTTCCCTACGCAGGCGCTAACCTGATCAGGTTCAACGGGATCCGAAATTATTCGATCTCAGCCTCATAGCAAGGCACCCCGACAAGAACCCGGCCAGTCTAGACACAACTACGAGAGAACGCCATCGCCAGGGCAAAAGGCGTGATGAATGGCGCATATACAGGATTGTTGCCATGCGCGGGCGCAACTACACTCGCTACGCCGCGCCTCTTGTGCGCAATCATTTGAGAAGTAGGGATCACCTCATGCTGCGCAAACTCTCACTGGCCCTTGCGGTGTCTTGTGCGTCCAATGGAATGGCCTGGGCTGCCGAAGCGCCCCTGACCACCAAAACCGATCTGGTGAGCGTGTATCAGGAAGCGGTGGATAACAACGCCGACCTGGCCGCTGCCCGTGCCCAGTACGGCGCCCAGAAGGAAGTAGTGCCCCAGGCGCGTGCCGGGTTGTTGCCGAACCTCTCGGCCGGTGCCGACCTGAACAACACCCGTACCGAGCTCGACCAGCCGGCGATGACCGCCAACCGCAGCTCCACGGTTTACCAGGCCACGCTGTCCCAACCGATTTTCCGCGCCGATCGCTGGTTTCAGTTACAGGCTGCAAAGTCCGTCGACGAACAAGCATCGCTGCAACTGTCGGCCACCGAACAGAACATGATCCTGCAAAGCGCCGAGAGCTATTTCAATGTGCTGCGCAGCCAGGACAACCTGGCCTCGACCAAGGCCGAGGAAGCGGCGTTCAAGCGTCAGCTCGACCAGTCCAACGAGCGCTTTGACGTGGGCCTGTCGGACAAGACCGATGTGCTGCAATCCCAGGCCAGCTACGACACCGCCCGGGCCAACCGGATCCTCGCCCAGCGTCAGGTCGACGATGCCTTCGAAGCCTTGATCACCCTGACCAATCGCCAGTACAACTCGCTCCAGGGCATCGTCCACACCTTGCCGATCCTGCCGCCGGCGCCGAACGACGCCAAGGCCTGGGTTGATACGGCGGCCAAGCAGAACCTCAATTTACTGGCCAGCAACTACGCGGTGACTGCCGCCGAGGATACGCTGCGTCAGCGCAAGGCCGGCCATGCGCCCACCCTCGATGCGATAGCCCAGTACAAAAAAGGCGATAACGATGGCCTCGGTTTCACCAACCCGAGCCTTACCGGCCAGCGCTACGGCGGCGATGCCGAGCAACGCACCATTGGCCTGCAACTGAGTATCCCGCTCTACAGCGGCGGGCTGACCAGTTCCCAGGTGCGCGAGTCCTACTCGCAACTCACCCAGACCGAACAGCAACGCGAAGCCCTGCGCCGGCAGGTGGTGGAAAACACCCGAAACCTGCACCGTGCAGTGAACACCGACGTGGAGCAGGTCCAGGCCCGGCGCCAGTCGATCATCTCCAACCAGAGCGCGGTGGAAGCCACGGAAATCGGCTACCAGGTGGGCACCCGCAACATCGTCGACGTGCTCGATGCCCAGCGCCAGCTGTACACCTCGGTGCGCAACTACAACAACGCCCGCTACGACTACATCCTCGACAACCTGCGCCTAAAGCAGGCGGCCGGGACGTTGAGCCCGGCGGACTTGCAGGACCTGTCGCGCTACCTCAAGCCCGACTACAACCCGGACCAGGACTTCCTGCCGCCGGACCTGGCCCAGGCGGCAGCGGCGCAATTGCGCTCGCGGCCGGCGCAGTAGGAGCTGTGTGGAGCTGTGTAGGAGCTGTGTAGGAGCTGTCGAGTGCAACGAGGCTGCGATCTTTTCCCAGACACTTGAATCCCAAGCAAAAAATCAAAGGATCAAAAGATCAAAAGATCGCAGCCTTCGGCAGCTCCTACGCGCCAGGCCAGCGATTAGCGTCCGGCGAGCAACCGCCCCAACCCGTCCAGCAAGCGCTGCAACGCACCTTGGTTGCGGCGCATCACCGCAAGCCCCGCCTCGGCCATACGCTGGGCATCGCGGGGCAGTTCGAACAGGCGCTGGACCGCCAGGGCCAGGCCTTGGGCATCGTCCACTTCCGCCAATGCACCGGCAGCGCGCAGTTGCGCGGCGATTTCAAGAAAGTTGAACAGGTGCGGCCCGCTGAGCACCGGTTTCGCCAGCGCCGCCGGCTCGAGCAGGTTGTGCCCGCCGTTGGGCACCAGGCTGCCACCGACAAACGCGCTGTCGGCCAACGCGTAGAGAAACAGCAATTCACCCATGGTGTCACCGAGCAACACCGAAGCCTGTGCGGTCACGGGCTGCCCGCTGGAGCGCCGCACCGTGGCCAACCCTTCGCTTTCACACAGTAGGTGCACTGCGTCGAAGCGCTCGGGATGACGCGGCACCAGGATCAGCAACGCATCGGGATAACTGTCGAGCAGCCGACGGTGGGCGGCCAGCACCACTTCGTCCTCACCCTCATGGGTACTGGCGGCGATCCATACCGGGCGCTCGGTTGCCTGCCACTGGCGGCGCAAGGCGCTGGCGTCTTCGAGCAGTTGCGGGTCGATGGTCAGGTCGAACTTGATCGAACCGGTGACCTCAACGGTTTCCGCCCGCGCGCCCAACTGACGAAAACGCTCGGCTTCGGCTTCGGTCTGCACGGCGAACAGACTCATCTCGGCGAGCATCGGCCGGGTGAGTCTGGGAAAGCGTGCATAACCCCGCGCCGAACGCTCCGATAGCCGCGCGTTGGCCAGGGCCACGGGAATGCCGCGCTTGGCGCATTGGTGAATGTGGTTGGGCCACAGCTCGGTTTCCATGATCACCGCCAGGGACGGCCGGACCCGGTCGAGAAAACGCTTGGCGGCGCAAGGCAAGTCGTAAGGCAAATAGCAATGCTGGATGCGCGGTTCGTGGGCGAACAACGCCCGGATCCGCTCCGAACCGGTGGGCGTCATGCACGTGACGGTAATCGGCAGCTGTGGATAACGTTGCAGCAGGGCGCGGACCATCGGCGCGGCGGCAATGCTCTCGCCCACCGACACCGCGTGGACCCAGATGCCCCCCGGCACCATGACCGGCAGCCCCCAGGAGAACCGCTCGCCAATACGCCGGGCATAAGCCGGTGCCTTGCGGGCCCGTAACCACAGCCGAATCGCTACCAGTGGCAGCCCCAGGTAAAACAACGCGCTATAGAGAGTTCTGTTCATGGCGGCGGAGTTTATCGGTTTTTCAGCCGATCGCCTGCAACTGCACGGCAAAACGTTCCGCCAGCCAACGGGCGGCCGGGCCCAGGGGTTCATCGCGGCGCCAGACCAGTTCCACCACCAGGGCCGGCGGAGTCCATTCGCTGCTGAGTTCGACCATGTCGCCCAGGTACGCCGGGTATTGCACCACATGCCGAGGCAGCCAGGCCCAGCCCAGGCCACTCCTCAGCCACTCGGCCAACACATAGAAACTGTCGGCCCGCCAGACCTGCGGGCTGGCCTGCTCACTGCCGGGGTAGACGCTGGACTGGGTCGCCATCAACAACTGGCGGTGCCGGGCCATTTCCCGGCAGGTCACATAACCATGGTTCGCCAGCGGATGGCCCCTGCCGCATACCGTGACCATCTCTACGCTGCCCAGCACCCGACGCTCCAGCGCCTCGGGGATCTGGTCGTGATAGAACAGCAAGCCGAGGTCGGCACGCCGCTCCACCAGTTTGCGCGCCACATCGCCTTGGGCGGCGCTGGCCAGTTGCACTTCAAGGGTGGGGAATCGTTCGGCCAAAGCCGCCAGGCTGTCGATGACCGGCTGATAGGGCATGGCTTCGTCCTGGGCCAGACGCAGCGACGCCTCCTGCCCGCGCATCAGGGCCAGCGCCCGGCCATTGAGGCGCTCGCACTGGCGCAGCACTTCCCGGGCCTCTTCGAGCAGGGCTTCGCCAGCGTCGGTGAGCCGGGGCTGACGGCCGCTGCTGCGCTCGAACAGGCTCACGCCCAAATCCGCCTCCAGCGAGGCAATCGCGCTGCTGATGGCCGATTGGGCCTTGCGCTGGTCCCGCGCCACGGCCGAAAACGAACGTTTCTCGGCGACCCCGACAAACAGCTGCAATTGCTCCAGGTTCCACTGAACATTCATGGTTCGACCTATCTCTTTATCAGATAGGTAATGACTTTACCGCATCTGAGCGATCTCTAGAATGGCCCCATCGAAAGACGCCACCGTCGAAGAGGAACCGCCTATGAACGCCTACTACTACTTGGCCATCGCCATCTGCGCCGAAGTGATCGCCACCGTTTCGATGAAAGCGATCAAAGGCTTGAGCACCCCTCTGCCTTTGCTGCTGGTCATCGTCGGCTACGGCACCGCGTTCTGGATGCTGACGCTGGTGGTGCGCACCGTACCGGTGGGCGTGGCCTATGCGGTCTGGGCCGGGCTGGGGATCGTCATGGTCAGCGTGGCGGCGTTGTTCATCTATGGGCAGAAACTGGACGTGCCGGCGATGCTGGGGATGGCGTTGATTGTGTTGGGGGTGGTGGTGATCCAGCTGTTTTCCAAGACTGCGGGGCACTGAAACACACCGATATTCCAAGATTGGAAACACATTTGTGGCGAGGGGATTTATCCCCGCTGGGGTGCGAAGCGCCCCCCAATTCAAACGGCCTGACGCAAAGTGCCGTCAGGTTTTGGGCCTGCTGCGCAGCCCAGCGGGGATAAATCCCCTCGCCACAGGTGCGACAGCAAAGGTAGCCAAACCCGACCCATCGAGTCTGTATACTGCGCCCTCGTCTTGAACACTGAGGTCGCTCATGCCATCCGTTATTTCCACCGACATTCTGATTGTCGGCGCAGGCGTCGCCGGTCTCTGGCTGAATGCACGCCTGCGTCGCAAGGGTTTTTCGACCGTGCTGGTGGAAAGCGCCAGCCTCGGCGGCGGGCAGAGTGTCAAATCCCAGGGCATCATCCATGGCGGCGCCAAGTACGCGCTGCACGGCGCCCTGACCGGCGCCTCGGAAGCCATCGCCGACATGCCGCGCCGCTGGCGCGAAGCCCTGAAAGGTGAAGGCGAGCTGGACCTGTCCGGCGTGCGCATGCTGTCCGATGCCCATTACCTCTGGTCCCCCGGCACCCTGGCCGGCAACCTCACCAGTTTCTTTGCCAGCAAGGCCGTGCGCGGGCGGGTCGACCAGGTCAAGGGCGACCAATTGCCGCCGGCCCTGCAAGACAAGCGCTTCAAGGGCAAGGTCTATCGCCTGGCCGAGCTGGTGGTGGACGTGCCCAGCGTGATCGCGCGCCTGGCGGAACTGGCCGGCGACAGCTTGCTGGCCGGGCAGCACATCGAACCGCTGCGCGAAGGTGGCGAGCTGATCGGACTCAAGGTCGATGGCCGCGAGATTCGCGCCCAACGCATTGTCCTCAGCGCCGGAGGCGGCACCGCCGACCTGCTCAGCGCCTTGGGCCTGGACCAGCCGGCCATGCAGCGCCGGCCACTGCACATGGTCCTGGTCAAGGGCCCCAGCCTCAAGCCGCTCTACGCCCATTGCCTGGGCGGCGGACCGAAGCCGCGCGTCACCGTGACCACTCATCCGGCGGCCGATGGCCAATGGGTCTGGTACGTGGGGGGCGATCTGGCCGAAGGCGATGGCGTGACCCGCGAGCCTGCCGCGCAAATCGCCGCCGCCCAGAAAGAACTCGGCCAATTGTTGCCTTGGGTTGACCTGAGCACCGCGCAATGGGCCACGCTGCGGGTGGATCGCGCCGAACCGTTGCAGTCGGGCCTGACCCGCCCGGACAACGCCTTCCTCGCCGAGCAGGATCGCCTGCTGGTGGGCTGGCCGACCAAACTGGCGCTGGCCCCGGACTTCGCCGATCGGGTGGTCAATGCCCTGCAACGCGATGGCATCCAGCCAAGCCACCCAGCTCCACTGCCAGACCTGCCGAAGCCGCCGATGGGCGTCCCTGCCTGGGAGCAACTGCTGCCATGAGCCAACCGACCCTGCATGACCTCTATCGCCCCCTGGGCCATGACGGCCCGCGGGTTTCTCCCCTGGGCCTGGGCACCGTCAAGCTCGGTCGCGACCTGGGCGTCAAATACCCCAACGGCTTTCGGATCCCCGATGACGACGAAGCGCGCATGTTGCTCAAACTGGCGCGCGACCTGGGCATCAACCTGATCGACACCGCGCCGGCCTATGGCCGCAGTGAAGAGCGCCTCGGCCCGCTGCTGCGCGGCCAACGCCAGGACTGGGTGATTGTCAGCAAGGTCGGCGAAGAATTCAGCGACGGTCAGTCGCGCCACGACTTCAGTGCCGCCCACACCCGATTCTCGGTGGAACGCAGCCTCAAGCGCTTGGAAACCGACTATATCGACCTGGTCCTGGTACATTCCGATGGCAACGACCTGGCGATCCTCAACGACAGCGAGGTCTACCCAACCCTGGCGGCGCTCAAGCGCGAGGGCAAGATCGGCGGCTTCGGTTTTTCCGGCAAGACCGTCGAGGGTGGCTTGAAAGCCTTGGAGCAAGGCGATTGTGCGATGGTCACCTACAATCTGAACGAACGAAACGAAAAGGCCGTCATTGACTACGCCAGCGAACACGGCAAAGCGATCCTGGTGAAGAAGGCCCTGGCCAGCGGTCACGTCTGCCTGAGCCCCGGGGTAGACCCGGTTCGCGCCAGCTTTGAACTGTTGTTTGAGCATCCTGGGGTCGCCAGTGCTATTGTCGGCACCATCAATCCGCTGCACCTCGCCCATAACGTCGCGACCGTAGCCAAGGTCCTGCGTAAAAACTGACGCCGCCCTACGCGGCCTTAAGGAAGGAGCCGACATGCCGCGTACGCTCATCAGAAAGAACCCGAGCAACTTCAAGACCCTGCCCCTGCTCGTCGAAGCGACACCCGAAGGCCTGAGTTACCAGAGTGTCGGGATGCCGCTGAATTTCGCCCAGACCCTGCAGCGCCGCAAGCCTGTAGCCGTGGCCGATGCCGAGCGTTTTTCCCTGGAGTTGGCAAACCTGGGCGTTTCCGTGCGCCTGACCCTGCATTGGCAGAACCGCGACTATTGGGTACTGGTGCGCCAGCGCCGGCAGGATCGCGGCGACGTGGTACTCAAGCTGATTTCCGGTTACGTCCCGGCCCACGAGCTCAACCTGCCACTGCTCACCGCCATCAGCGAAATTGCCGAGGAATGCCTGCTGGAAACCCCGGAAGGCTGGCTGGGCGGGCGCTTCAACGACACCTGGCTGCCGGCCCCCTACGCCACGGCCCTGCATTACCGCGAAGCCTTGCCGTTTCGACTGACGCCACTCTCGGGCTCGGCACGCCCAGTGCGCAGCGCCAACCTGCAACTGATCGAACGACCACGGGCCTACGTGCATCTGCCGACGGCATCGTTGCAACTGATCTATGACTTGCGCCTGGATGTGCCCAAGGAAGCCAAGTCCCTGAGCCTGTTTCACGTCGATGAGCGCCTGGAAGGCGACCAGTTGGTCGCGCGCCTGGACCGCAAGCGACCCGACCTGTACCTGATGCCGCTGCAGGATGGACAACCCTTGCCCGAGCTGTACACCCTGAAAAAGGATCAGTTGTATCCGGCCAGCACCCGGGGGCTCTACCTGGCGGAGAGTTTCGCCCGGCAGGACGGATGGCTGGTACGCGACGAGCGGATTCGCTGGAAGGACTGGCTGCGCCAGCAAGGGCTGACACCACCAGGCAAGGAGTCAGGCCTGACCCGACTCAAGGGCAAGGCCCGGCAATTGCTCAAGAAGATCGTGCCGCGCAAGGCGGCTCGCTAATCTACCCCTGTGGGAGCAAGCTTGCTCGCGATAGCGGTGTGTCAACCAGATCGAGTCTGACTGATCCAACGCCATCGCGAGCAAGCTCGCTCCCACAGGCTCTGCGCCTTGCCTGATACATTGCTCAGTGATTGCGGATCTTTTCCACAATCGCCGTCGTCGAGCTGTTTTCCACCAGCCCCAACACCTTCACGGTGCCACCGTAGGCCGCGACGATATCAGCGCCAACGACCTGATCGATCCCGTAGTCGCCCCCCTTGACCAGTACATCCGGCTTGACCTGGCGCAGCAGGTTTTCCGGCGTACCTTCGCTAAAGCTGATCACCCAGTCCACCGCGCCCAGGCCGGCCAAGACTGCCATGCGCCGGTCGACGCTGTTGATCGGGCGCCCCGGCCCTTTGAGACGGCTTACGGAGGCGTCGTCGTTGACCGCGACGATCAGGCGATCGCCTTGGGCCCTGGCCTGCTCGAGGTAGGTCACATGGCCGGCATGCAAGATGTCGAAGCAACCGTTGGTGAAGACGATTCTTTCATTGTGGGCACGGGCGTCGTCAACAGCCAGCAGCAGCTGCTCCAGGCCTAGTACACCTCGCTCGGAGCCTTCCTCACGCTGGATGGCGCGGCGCAGCTCGGGAGCGCTAATGGCGGCCGTGCCGAGCTTGCCGACGACAATGCCCGCCGCCAGGTTCGCCAGGGCGACCGCATGGGGCAGCTCCTCGCCCGCAGCGATTGCGGCGGCCAGGGTGGAAATCACGGTGTCGCCAGCCCCCGTTACATCGAACACCTCACGGGCACGGGCCGGCAGGTGCAGCGCAGGGTGATCGGGGCGCAGCAGGGTCATGCCATGCTCGCCTCGGGTCACCAGCAAGGCGCCGAGCTCGAGGTCCTGCATCAACTGCGCACCTTTGCTAACCAAATCGTGTTCATCGACGCAACCGCCGACGATGGTTTCGAACTCGCTGAGGTTCGGCGTGATCAGGCTCGCACCACGGTAGATGGAAAAATCCTTGCCCTTGGGGTCGGCCACTACCGGAATGCCACGGGCACGGGCCGCCTGGATCAACACCTGATGGTTTTTCAACGCACCTTTGCCGTAGTCCGACAACACCAGGACCTTGATGCCTTCGAGCAGGCGATCAACCTCGGCACCGAGGGCCAGGGGATCAGTGGCGAAAGGCTCTTCGAAGTCGATGCGCAGCAGTTGCTGGTGACGACTCATGACCCGCAGCTTGACGATGGTCGGCTGGTGCGCAATGCGCTGGAATATTGCCCGCACCCCTGCGCCCTTGAGGCTATTGGTCAGGCTGTCGGCGGCTTCGTCGTCGCCGGTCACGCCCACCAGGGAAGCCGGAGCGCCGAGAGCGGCGATGTTCAGGGCAACGTTGGCAGCACCACCGGGGCGATCCTCGATGTGCTCGACCTTGACCACCGGTACCGGCGCCTCAGGGGAAATCCGCGAGGTACCGCCATGCCAATAGCGGTCGAGCATGACATCGCCGACCACCAATACAGGGGCTTGATCGAATCGCGGCATGGACAACTTCATGGAGCATCCCACATACAAAATGAACAGGGCCGCGATATTAGCACAGGGTTGGCGAAGGCTTGTCCATGGCTGCAACGTGAAGCCAGGATGCGTGCTCGATCAGATTTGCAGCAACGCCGATAGCCGCGCACAAGCCTGGGCCAGCTCCACCTCGCTGGTGTTGATCTCACAGTCCGGCGCAAGCGGCGCCTCGTAGGGGCTGTCGAGCCCGGTGAAGTTCTTGATCCGCCCGGCACGGGCCTCGCGGTACAACCCCTTGGGGTCACGCTGGGCACAGACGTCGAAAGGGGTACTCACATAAACCTCCACGAAGGTGCCCTCGGGGAACAACTGCCGGGCCGCTTCCCGGTCGGCGCGAAACGGGGAAATGGCCGCAACGATGACGATCAGGCCGGCGTCGACCATCAAGCGCGCCACCTCGGCAATGCGACGGATATTTTCCTTGCGGGCCTCGGCATCCATGCCCAGGCCCTGACACAGCCCCTGGCGCAGGTTGTCGCCATCGAGCAGGGCGGTGTGCAAGCCCTGCTGGTAGAGCTGCACTTCCAAGGCATTGGCCAGCGTCGACTTGCCCGCCCCTGACAGCCCGGTCAACCAGATACAGCGGGGGCGCTGGGCTTTGATGGCCGCCCGATCCTGGGGCGTGAGCGCCTGCTCATAAGGACGAATCTGCACCTGTTGCATCGACATTTTTGACGTTTCATTCATAACCAAGCATCTCGTAGTCACGTTGGTACACCCGCCGCACCAACCGACGGGTCCGTACCGAGCAGATTTCCCTTACCGGCACCGCAGCACGCTGCCGGGTGTGGTTCACATGGGGCAACGTCGCGGTCAGCCCCAGATGCTCGCATACCCGCTGATAGTCCCGATCGAGGTATTCCTGATAACCGATGAAGTCCATCGCCAGGTGGCCGAGGGAGTCGGTCAGGAAGTCCGTCTGGGCAGCAAAATGCATTTGCCGGGTGATGTTCTCCGAATGCAGCCAACGCGCGACGAAATCATCGAAGTCTCGGTATTGGCCAACCAGTTCCTGAGCCGCATGGTCGCGCGGCCCCAACGTGTTGCCCCGCAGGAAAGCATAGGCCGAATATGCACGTTCCAGCGGATCACGGACAAAGGCAAACTTGAAACTGGCGGCGTACTGCTGGGCGAACTGCTCTTGGTACCAATACAACGGCAGGTGGCCCGGGCTGTAGCCATCGAAAAGCCCCACGCAAACACTGCTACCGGCACATTTTGGCACATGGATGAACAGGCAGCCGCGCTTGGCGAAAGCTTCGGGGAAACGGCAATTGGCCGACATCGATTTGTTCACCACCTGTCGGTCGACAACCGACAGGCGCCCCAACAGAAAGGAGCGCTGCGACTTGGGCAGTAGCTTCCATAGATAGCGTTGTAGCATGCACGTCCCCGCGCGAGAGGGTTGATCCCCTCGATGACTGATGTTGATCCAGGAAAATCCTATGGCCAGACCTTAGCAGTCACGGGGCGCAGATTTATTGTGGGTTGGTCAAGGCAGGTAAATATTTCGATACAAACCCTGTGGGAGCGAGCTTGCCCGCGATGACAACCGCACGTTCAACATCACCGGCCCAGACACGCCGCTATCGCGAGCAGGCTCGCTCCCACAGTTGAGCGAAGCCGGCCGGCTATCACAGCCAGGGGTTCGAACTCAGGCGATATTCTGGGCAGGGGCGTCCAGTCCCATGGCATGAAGACGCGCGTAGTAGCCATTGTGCGCCAGGAGCTCGCCATGGGTACCCCGTTCGACGATACGGCCCTGGTCCATCACCAGGATCATGTCGGCTTTTTCGATGGTCGACAGACGATGCGCGATGACCAGGGTCGTACGGCCTTTCATGACCTGGTCCAGCGCGGCCTGGATATGCCGTTCGGACTCGGTGTCCAGCGCCGAGGTGGCCTCGTCGAGGATCAGCAGCGGCGCGTTCTTCAACAACGCCCTGGCAATGGCCAGGCGCTGGCGCTGGCCGCCGGACAGCAGCACGCCGTTTTCGCCCACTTCGGTGTCCAGGCCATTGGGCAACTGCTCAATGAAGTCCATGGCATAGGCATCCCGGGCCGCCTTTTCAATATCCGCCCGTGGCGCCCCGGCCAGGTCGCCGTAGGCAATATTGTTGGCCACCGTGTCATTGAACAACGTGACATGCTGGGTCACCTGGGCGACATGACGACGCAGGTTGCGCAGGCGATAGTCTTCGATTTCCACCTCGTCGAGCAGGATCTGGCCGACCTCATGGTGATAGAAACGCGGGATAAGGCTCGCCAGAGTCGATTTGCCGCTGCCCGAACGGCCCACCAGTGCAATCATCTGCCCGGGTGCCGCGGTGAAGCTGATGTCCTTGAGCACCTCGCGGTCAGCGCCGGGGTAGGTAAAGCTCAGGTTGCGCACATCGAGACGACCGCTGACCCGTTCCTGCTCGACCGTCCCCCTGTCGACCTCCGGCTCGACATCCAGTTGCTCGAAAATGCTCTCGGCACCGGCCACGCCTTTCTGGATGGTGGAGCTGACTTCCGAGAGTTGCCGAATCGGCTTGGGCAGCAAACCAGCCGCCGTGATGTAGGCCACCAGGTCACCGGCCGTCGCGTCGCCGCGCAGGAACAGCACCAGGAACATCAGGGCAGCCATGGCGGTGTAGATCACCAGTTGCAGCATCGGCGTGTAGACCGCGCCGGTGCGAGTCATGCGCAATTGCTTGTCGGTATTGCCCTGGCTGGCGCTGGCGAAGCGCTGCTTTTCATAGGCCTCGCCGCCAAAACTGCGCACCACGCGGTAGCCCTGGATGGTCTCGGAGGCAACGTGGGTCACGTCGCCCATGGCCACCTGGATCTTTTTGCTTTGCTTGCGAAATTTCTTGCTGGTGCTGCTGACCATGACCGCGATCAGTGGAAGGATCGCCAACATCACCAGGGTCAGCTTCCAGTTCATCCAAACCAGGTAGGCGAAGAGGAATACCACGGTAAGGCCTTCGCGGATCACCACCTTGATGGCATCGGTGGCCGCACCGGTGACCATGGTCACGTTGAAGGTGATTCGGGAAATCAGGTGACCAGAGTTGTGGGTATCGAAATAGCGATTGGGCAGCACTAGCAACTTATTGAACAACTCGACGCGCAGGTCGTGCACCAACCCCAGGGAAACCCTGGCCAGGTAATAGTTGCCCAGGAACGACCCCAGGCCCTGCCAGGCAGCGATCAGAACAATCAGCAGCGGCACTGCCATCAGCAGTTTCAAGTCTTTGAGATACGGCACGTTGGGAAAGAGCACCGCATCGGGGTTGGTCAAGCCGTCGACGAAATATTTAAGAATCCCGGCCAACATGGGCTGGGTCGAAGCAAATATCACGAAACCCACGATACTCAGCAGGAAAATGCCCGCGTAGGGTTTGACGTATCCCAGCAACCGAAAATAAATCTTCAGGCTGGAATCCTGTTCCGCTTTGGGCGGTGCGTCACTCATCGTCGGGCTCACTGGTTAGGAAGAACGCGGAATTTTATCACAGCCACCGGAATTGGCCCGCGCCCAAGTCAAAACGCCGGCCAGGCCAATCGGCAACCAGGTAATGAACCATTCGGCGCGGGGGGTTCCGGTCAAGCTCGCAGCGTCGAACTGCATCGCCAGGAACGAAAACACCCACATACCAAGCACCCCTTGGCCCAGCAGGCTGTCCCGGGAACGCCAGGCTTCGCGCAACACGGAGAACCAGACGATGCACCACAACAACAACCCCGGAAGCCCGAGCTGGATGGTGACGTGGCTGAACAGATTGTGGGCATGATCAAACTTGAGGCCGTGACTGGTAATCCGGTAGTCGGCCGCCATGCCAAGACCGCCCCACGGGCGCTCGGCAATCATATGCAGGCTCGACATGAAAATCTCGGGACGATAGGAGGCACCGCGCGCCATGACCAGCGGCTCGAGCAGCCAGAAGGTCAGCATCGCCAGTACCAGGGTCGTCGCGGCGATAATCCGGACACGCGGGTCCCGACAGTAAATCGGCATGGCCAGTACACTAAGCAGCAAGGCCAGTGCAGCGCCGCGACTCTGGCTCGCGACCACGAAGACGGCCAACACGCCCAGGGCTAACGCCCAAAGCACTTGCAGCCCGATATGACGCGGCATCCAGTGCAGCATCCAGATAGCCGCCAACCCGATCACGTAGCCGCCGAGGATCGGATGGGACAACTCCCCCAGCCCTTCCAGGCGAGCATCCCAGCGATGGTTCGTATATCCGTAGAAATGGACGATGGCCATCAAGGCCGTCAACGCAAGCCCCAGGCCACCCCATTGCATGATACGAATCACACGCTCGGGCCGGCCGTCGGCGAAAATCGGGAAAAACACCAGGAACGCCAGGATGTAGAGCAGTCGCTTGGCTTCGCGGACAGGCTCTGCCACCTCGGTCCAGAACAATGTGACCAACGCCCAGAGCATCAGCGCCAGCAATGCTGTGTAGATCACCCGCTGGGCGCTCCACAACTCTACCAACCGATGCCGGGCCGGCCAGGCGAGGACGATTACCGGCAACCAGACAAATGCAACCAACCCTTGCTGGTAGATTTTGTTGGTCGGTGCAAGGGCTATCGCCAGCAAAAACCATAACAAGCCAAAGGCCATCCAACCCTGAGTCCAACGTGTCGCCTGCATCTATCGCTCCTAAACGGTGTACCTGCCAAACCGGCATGGTGAAAACAAAAACTTTTGGGCATCATGGCCCGCCACGGTACCGGTTCTTTCAACAAGGTTTCCCTACGATGCAATCCTCACGGCTTCCCCAAGCCGCTTTGAATCAATTGATTGAAGGCGCCAGCATTCTGGAGGCCGATAGCTACGGCCCAAAAGTCTATCTGCTGCAGGATGGCAATATCCTCAAGCTGTTTCGCCGCAAACGGTTTTTTTCTTCGGCCCTTCTAAGGCCTTATTCCACGCGGTTCATCAATAATGCAGCCCGCCTGCAGACGCTCGGCGTACCGACTCTCGAAGTGCTGGCCTTCTACAAATTACAAAAACCTGGCATGACCGCCGTACTGTATCGGCCGCTTCCGGGAAAAACCCTGCGTCAATTATCAAATCAGGAAAATTTCAGCTGGCAACATACCCTTCCTGCGCTGGTCGAGTTGATCCGCAGCCTGCACGCCAGCGGTATTTATTTCCGCTCACTGCATCTGGGGAACATCGTCGTCACGCCGGAAAATAAACTTGGGTTGATCGATGTGGCCGACATGCGCTTCCTGCGCTCACCGCTGCCACGCTACCTGGCACGCCGAAACTTGCAGCATTTCGCTCGTTATATTGCCCGGGAGAACCTGAACGGGAGCTTTCCGATGCAGGCATTGGAAAACGCCCTATTGGCTGCCTGAGATCAACTGCCGGGCGGCCAGGCTGAAACTCGACCAGGCCTCGTCAGGTGCCAGCGCCTGGTACTGGGCCGCCGCGACCGCACTGGCCGGCGCCTGTGCCGCCCGCCCGATCGCCTCGCTCCAGCGCACTTCGTCGTTGAGCGGTGCGTACCAGCCAGTGTCGCCCAACTGCTCACGAAAGACCGCTAGTTCGCTGGCAAGCACCGGGACACCAGCCAGGACAGCCTCCTGGAGGATCAGCCCGAGGCCCTCGTCCACGGACGGGATCAGCACCCAATCAAACGCCCTGTAGAGCTTCGCGACATCTTCCAGATGCCCTGTCAGCAAGACCTTGTCGACCAGATCCGGCTGGGCGATCCGCGCTTGCAGCGCCTCGCGTCTCGGCCCCTCGCCGACAATCACCAGCCGCCAGTCGGGATGGCTGGCCGCGGCCCGGCTAAACGCCTCCAGCAAACTGGCGAATCCCTTGCTGTCCACCAACCGTCCTACGGCGCCAAAGACCCGCGCCTCTGTGCCAGGCAATCCCAAACGGGCACGTGCCTCTTCGCGAGACAACAGTGCAGACTGGAAGGCCGCCGGATCGAACGCGCTACGCAGCGCCGTTACCTGGATGCCCAACTCGTCCTGTAGCGACATCGCCAAGGTCTCGGAGACCGCGGCCAGGGTCAGGCGTGAAGCAGGGAAGCCACGCAGCAGTTCACGGCCCGCGGGATTGAGCCGTGTCGCACCATGGAAAATCACCACCACGCGGATCTGCGGCAAATCCTTGAGAACCGGCAACAAGGTACGCGCCACACCAACGCCATCAAGCAACACTACACGGGCATCACTGTCGAGAAATGCCTGGCGGAAACGGCTGCGCATCAAGGGCTTGAGAAGGCGCCAGACATGTCGTCCCTTGAGCTGGGCCGAGGTCATATTCCATTCAAGCGCCGCCCCGACATCAACCCGACAGGCAGCCGCCGCCCCCTGCAAGAGCCACGTCTTGACAGGCATCGCAGGCTCCATCCGCGAGAGAATCTGATTATGAACCTTGTGTACCGAAGCGAACGGCGAACCGCCCGCCCACATGACGTTGATAACGCTCATCGAGCAGCAAACCTTTTATCGCGGACCAGGATCCGTGCTTGGCGGCATTCAATAGTTAATGAGCCAGCCAATGCAGACTCCGAGCAAGAAAACCAAGGACAACTTGACCTGCTCGCGGCGCTTGCGGCGTGCCTTTCGCTCGCGCTCCACGGGCACTTCTACATGAACCCCGAATCCGGTATGCAAAATAGCATCTCCTTCCAGCGCAACTGCCGTCAAGTTCAGCTGGGCATAGCGCATAGACAGGGCTTTTTCGCCACCAAAACCGGAAAAAGGTGCGCAGAGCTCATACTCTTTCAACCGCCGCAAGCCTGGGTTGAGAGAAAAGCTTTGCCATTCGGCTTTGTCTGAAATCAATGGATAACAGGGCACGCCACCAATGACGTCACGTTGGCCCAGGTGAATGTAGGGGCTATGTACAGACAAGTCGTAGACATAATTGCGCAACCACACTTGAAGAATATCCGGCCGCAGCTCCAGGATCGTGCGCGAATCCTCCACGAAGGCCGGACGATAGAACTCCCAGTCATCCTCGCAGTGAAAAATATAAGGCGTCTTGACGTGCCCGTACGCCAGATCGATCGAGGCCAACTGCCCCAGCTTCGGTCGATTGACGAAGGCCGTCGTGCGATCCTTCCAGTGAGCGGGAATAACGGCATCCACACCTTCATCACCGGCATCTTCGGTAATGAAGACTTCACGAATCGGCGCGGTATTGAAACGGTCGAAGCTCTCCAGGGTCCGCTTGAGCAGATCGAGCCGGCCGCAACTGGTTACTACCAGAGTAATGTCACTCTCGTCGGAAAACTGCACTGAAATACCATCTAGTCAAACGCCATCCATGTATCGGATGACTGAACGGTTCGTGTCAAACGCCTAGCTTCAGGCGCAATGTCTCCAGCAAGTTCAATGGAGCCCGAGGTCGCAAGGGCGGCTCCAACGCTTCAACGATCTTCTGCCCGATGCGCGCGAAACTGAACTGTTCCAGCGCCAACTCCTGGCCGTTGTGCGCCACACTGCGCGCCAACTCGGGGTCGGCACGTAGCCGGGAAAGCTTTTCCTGGAGTTGCGGGATGTCACGGTACAACACCACGTTGTGCATGTCCTGCAATCCCAATGCACGCGCCTCGTCGATGCCCTGGTCAAACGCCAACAGCACACAGCCGCAGGCCATGGCTTCGAAGTTCTTGATCATGAACTCGCCCATGCCCACGTCGGCACTGACGAAAAAGCGGATACGGTTGAGGGTCTCGCAATACTCTTCGCCGGACTTGGTTCGGGTCACGACCAGCGGCTCAACGCGGCCCAACTCATCCAGCAGTGCCTTGCGACCGCTGTAAGCAACACTATTGGTGCTGCCGACGAAGGCCAACTCGATGTCCCGCTCACGGCCCTGATCCTGCAATAACGATTGATCGTAGCCCTTGGGCACGAAAACCGCATCGAAACCTTCGCCACGCAGACGTTCAGTCACCATGAAGCCGGAACTGATCACCCGCACCCACGGCAGGCGACGGTAATGCGCACTGAACTTGCCGGTGTATTTGCATGGGATGTAATTCTGGTAGGCGTCGTGCTCGAGGATCACCAGGTTGGGGATCGTGCGGATGAAGCCGGCCTGGCGGATCTCCTGCTTGAAGCGCAGGAAAAATACGATCCGGTCATAACGCGAGACGTCCACATGGCGGCGAAAATATCCCCGCAGGTTGCGTTGCTCCTTGCTGTCGAGCCAGCGCAAATCGCACTCGCAATGAGCGGCCACGCCTTCGTATAGTCGGTCCAGGATGGCCCGCTGTTCTTTCTGCACCAGAAATAGAACTTTCATCGTCTTCCTTGCGGCACCGAACGACTTGATAAATAAACGGAGGCCTGTTTGCGCCGTAGCGCAAACAGGCCAGGCCCAGGGCCCTTACAGCCGCCAGAACAGTTCATGGCGACGCACAGCCTTGCGAAAAAATTCGTTCTCGCCGTATGACGAGCCCGCGCGCCTAGCCAACAGGCGCTGGATGCCACGGCGCAGGCGACGTTTGAACGGCGGGCGCGGCTGCAGGTCATGCATCATGCCCAGCGCCATGGCCTTGTCGCGCTGTTCAGGCACCGCCAGCGGCAGGCTGACAGGATGCATTGGCAGGGCCGGATCGAAACACGGCGGCAACGCAATGCCCGTGCCCGCATTCCCCATGGGCCAACGGTCATTGTCATGCAGGTGATTGGCATAGCCCAACAGCATGGTCGGTTGCCATTCCAGGCCTTCGAGGGCTTGGAGGACGGCATGATGGGCGCAGAGATGATCGGGGTGCGGATCAAGGGTCGGATGCGGCAACACAATGACCTCGGGACGCGCCTTGAGCAGCAGTTCGCGCAGGTCCGCCAACAGGTTGTTCCAGGTCGGCGCGCCGTCGGCATCGCCGGGCAGCAGGAACGGGTTCAACTGACGGAACAGCCGCGTATCGCTCAGGTCAGCCTCGCGAGAACCTTGTGGTTGGCTCGGCGCCGCTTGCATGGCGGCCAGTTGCAGGCAGAAGTAACCCAACTGCACGCAATGCGCTTCAGGTACCCCGGCCCAACGCGGTACCGCAATGCTGTCCCAGGCGCGCAAACGACCCTTGAGCCGCGCTGCTTCGACGCGGTCCAGCCCCATCTGCTGATAATGCTCGGCTTCGATTTCACCGGCGGTCAGCGTGACGACCCAAGCTTCGTCAGCCTGACTGTACAAGCCGTAGGCGGCCAGCTCCGCATCGTCGGCGTGGGGAGCGATGACCATCACCCGCTGACGCTGCACTGGCGGCGCTGTGAAGGACCATAGCGTCGGCTCGCCCAGCAAACGACAAAAGCGCCCGCGCAGGCGCAGCTCGCCCCGGGACAACGCAGGGCCCTGCTCGCTGAGGTTGAGATAGCGCAGGCCGTTGACCCCGCGCTCGAAGGTTTGCAGGTCCCTTTCATCGCCCGACAATTCGACGATCGGGTCGATGAAGCGCCCCAGCCAGGTGCTCTTGACCCGCAACGCGAGAATCAGCGTCGCGCCATCGTCCAGGATCACGCCTTCGTCCAGCCGCAGCCGCCCGGCATTGAGATGTACCTTGGGTTGCTGGGTGAACGGTGGGAAGCTGTACTGGTAATCCTCCCTGGGCGAATAGAACAGATGATCGGCGAACCACGCCTCATGGGCGATCCAGCCCAGCACCGCCAGCACCAGGGGCAACCACCAGGCCACTGCCACACCCAGCAAGACCAGCGCGATGAGGGCCAGCAGCAGCCCCACGCGCTTGTTGCGACGGTGGCGCCTGAGCAACTGTTGCTTGCGGCTCATCGGTGGGTTCATACGGCAAACACCGGCACGGGGTTGCACCAACGGTCCTTGTATTCCCGGTCCGCCCGGCCGAACGAAAAACGCAACGGCTTGCCGGCGGCACGGGCATGTTCCCAGGCGCTTTGGGTGTTGAGAAAGCTCAATACACTGCCAGGGCTGAATTCGCGAGTCTGTGGGTCGACGCCACCGTTGATGTACTCGACGCTGATCCACTCGGGCGCTTCGACGCGATACACCAACTGGATGGCAATCGGCGCATCGTTGAGGAAGATCACCGAACCGATCAGCCATTCACGCAGCAACTCGATTACCTCGCCCATGCGCTCGGCACCAGTGGCCGCAAAGCCCCAGCGACGCAGGAACAGGTCGCAGTAGATCGAGGCCAGCTCGGCACTGGAAAACTCGCCGACCGGCCGGACCACCCCGCCCGCCTCTTCCAGCAAGCGCAGCTCACGGCGCTGGTTGTAGCGAAACTTCTTGGACAGTTCTTCCGGCGTACGGGCCATGGCCAGTTGTTCCTGCTGCAACTTCAAGCCACTGAAGCGCCCCTCATTGAGGGCCGACAGGTAACGACCCCGATGACGCAACGGCGCTTGTGCATCCGGCGCTGCCGGCAGGATCAATTCGGCATTGCCCAGGTCGAACAACCCCTTCTTGCCGCTGCGCTTGAGCACGTCTTTGGACAACGCCAGGTCGCGGCCCCAGGTCGGTATGGCCGCCTTGAGCTCACCGCCCTGTTCGAACGCCAGGTAACGCACGGGGATCCCGGCCAAGGCCGCCAGGCGCTCGACCACCAGGGGATGGGTCGCCACACTGCCGCCAAAACGTTGCCAGGCCTGGGCATAAATCGACGCGTCTACGGCTGTCCAGCCACGCTCACGCCAGCCTTGGAATCGATTGAACATTCAGGCCCTCGGCGCCAGTTCGGTGACTTGGGGCAAACGCCAGAATGCCTCGCGTACGGCGCGATCCGAGAAGCGTTCGCGCAAGCGGTCGAGCATCAGTTCGGCGCATTGGCGACGCTGCAGATCGTCCATGGCCGCCAGGTGTTGCAGCCCCTGGGCCATGTGCTCGGCGTCACCGAACGGAAACAGGATACCGACGCCTTCGACCACTTCCCTGGCGCCACCGCAAGCAGTGGCCAGCAACGGTACACCGGCAGCCATGGCTTCGAGCAGCACCATGCCAAACGGCTCATGGTCGGAACTCAGGGCAAACACATCGAACGCACGGAAATAACGGCGCGCCTCGGGCACCTGGCCGAGCAACAGCACGCGGTCGGCGATGCCCAATTCCAGCGCCAACGCCCGGAGGTCCTGCTCCAGACGGCCCTTGCCGAGAATCGCCAGCTGACTGTTGGCCGGCAAATACTTCAGCGCCGCAGCAAAGCCGCGCAACAGCGTGGCCTGGTCCTTGTCCGGGTGCAGACGGCCGACATTGCCGACAATCCAGGCATGCGCGTCCAGCCCCAGGGTCTGCCGCGCCTCCTCCCGGGAAACCAGGCTGGCCTGCGTGGCATCGAGGTCGATTCGGTTGTAGAGGGTCTGGATCCGGGCAGCCGGCCATTTCGGCAGGCAGCGGCGCATGTCGTCGCGCACCGCATCGGACACCCCAAGCAGGCTCAGGCGCTTGCAAAAAAACTGGGCGAACAGCCGGCGGGTGCGCCGCTCGTAGTCACCGAAGGCATGATGCACGCCGATCACCGGCAAGCGGGTGCCGAGCAGGGCGATGTAGATCGGTTTGAAGCGATGAGCAATGCAGAAACTGAAATTGCGTGAGGCGGCAATCTTGCGCAGATCGCCAATGGCGCCCAGCTTCAGGCCACGAATGGCACTGGAGCTGTACTCCATGAACAGCACCTCGTCCGAGGCACAGGCGGCGGCGACTTGCGCATCCGCCGCCCCGGTGAGAAACACCGTGGTCACGCGATAGCCAGTGCCCGCGAACAGGCTGGCGTACTGACGGGCGCAGTCCAGGAACGGCCCGTCATAGCCGTGGCAGAACTGCAGCACATGTCGCTCAGCCGAGCGTGTCATAAGCGTCCACGCCGTCTTTGACCACCAGGATGTCTTCCATGATCAAGTATTGCAGATCGGAACCGAAGAACATGTTCAGTGCGTCGGTCGGCGAGCAGATCATCGGCTCGCCACGACGGTTGAGCGAGGTGTTCAGCGACACGCCGTTGCCGGTCAGGACTTCCAGGGCCTTCATCATGTCGTAGTAGCGCGGGTTGTATTCGCGCTTGAGCACCTGGGCCCGGGAGGTGCCGTCTTCATGGACGACTTCCGGCACACGGGTTTTCCATTCTTCGGCCACTTCGAAGGTGAAGGTCATGAACGGCGCCGGGTGGTCGACCTTGATCATCTGCGGCGCAACGGTGTCGAGCATCGACGGGCAGAAAGGCCTCCAGCGTTCGCGGAACTTGATTTGTTCGTTGATCCGATCGGCCACGCCGCTGGCGCTTGGGCAACCGATGATCGAACGACCGCCCAAGGCTCGTGGGCCAAACTCCATGCGTCCCTGGAACCAGGCCACCGGGTTGCCGTCGACCATGATCTTGGCGATGCGCTCGGGGGTGTTGTCGATCTTGCGCCACGCAGGCTTGCTCGGATGACGGGCGCACGCGGCGATCACGTCTTCGTTGCTGTAGGCCGGGCCGAGGTAGACGTGTTCCATCTTCTCTACCGGCACGCCACGGGCGTGGGACACATAAGCCGCCGCACCCACCGCGGTACCGGCGTCACCGGAAGCCGGTTGCACGAACAGCTCCTTGACGTCGTCACGGGCGATGATTTTCTGGTTCAGCTTGACGTTCAACGCGCAGCCGCCGGCGAAGGCCAGCTTGCCGGTTTCCTTGAGCACGTCGCCCAGGTAGTGGTCGATCATTTGCAGCGCGAGCTTTTCGAACAGCGCCTGCATGCTTGCCGCGTAATGAATGTACGGTTCGTCGGCAATGTCGCCTTCACGCTTCGGGCCGAGCCATTCGATCAGCTTCGGCGAGAAGTAGAAACCCTTGCCCTTCTCTTTATAGCGACGCAGGCCGATCACGTTGGCGTAGTCGGTGTTGATCACCAACTCGCCGTTTTCAAAAGAGGCCAGGCGCGAGAAATCGTACTTGGTGGCATCGCCGTAGGGCGCCATGCCCATGACCTTGAACTCACCGTCGAGCATTTCAAAGCCCAGGAACTCGGTGATCGCGCCGTACAGGCCGCCCAGGGAGTCCGGGTCGAAAAATTCCTTGATCTTGTGGATCTTGCCGTTTTCGCCATAGCCAAAGAAGGTCGTGGCGTATTCGCCCTTGCCGTCGATGCCCAGGATTGCGGTTTTCTCCTGGAAGCCCGAGCAGTGGTAGGCGCTGGAGGCGTGGGCCAGGTGATGCTCGACCGGCTCGATCTTGATCTTTTTCGGATCGAAGCCCAGTTGCTCCAGGCACCAGACGATCTTGCGGCGATAGCGCTTGTAGCGACGGTTGCCCATCAGGATCGCGTCGAGGGCCCGGTCCGGGGCGTACCAGTAACGCTTGGCGTAGTGCCAGCGCGCCTCGCCGAACAGGCTGATCGGGGCGAAGGGGATCGCCACCACATCGACGTCGCAAGGCTTGATGCCGGCCTGCTCCAGGCAGAACTTCGCCGATTCGTAGGGCATGCGGTTCTTTGCATGTTTATCGCGTACGAAGCGCTCTTCCTCGGCCGCCGCGATCAGCTTGCCGTCGATGTACAGCGCGGCGGAAGGATCATGGCTAAGGGCGCCGGACAGGCCAAGAATCGTCAATGCCACAGGGGTCTAGCCTCTTATGTCTGCATACGGGCGACAAGCGCCTCGAAAAATTGATGTGCCGCACGCCCAAGGCGCAGGGCAGCTAAAGGGCGGGATTATAGCTTAAAAGCGGCCTCAAGCCTCTAGCGGTGAGTGGGGAGCGTTTAGAGCGCGCCGCCTGGCGCTATTGACGGGCCACGCGCACCTTTGGCGAGGGCGTTTTTTCCCGCCGGGCTCTGTAGGTGCTGGCGAAGGCTCGGGCCGCGTTCGGACGATCTTCTGATCTTTCGCTTGAGACTCTAGTACCTGGGCAAGATCGCAGCCTCGCTTCGCTCGACAGCTCCTACAGGCGCAGCCCTGCGGGAAGCAATCTCTGCCAACAGTGACCGGTTACAAGACAGATGGCGCGCTATCGACATCCTTGGGCAACCGCTCATCGATCACCCGATACAGCGCACTGTCCTGCGGCCAATTGCGCATGAACCGCGCGCGATCCCGGGCGTAGGCCTGGGCGAAGCTGGCGTGGGTGCGGTGTTGGCACATCGAGTCGAGGTCGATCAGCGCCCAGCGGTCGTGTTGCCAGAACAGGTTGTGGCCCTTGAAGTCGCCGTGGCTGATACGTTCGCGGATGAGGTCGGCGAACAAGCGATCCAGCGCCAGCAACTCCGTCTCGGGGGCGTCACCGTTTTGCACGTAGGGGCCGAAGCGCTCGATGATGTCCGGCCCCGCCAGGTGTTCGGTGACCAGGTAAGCGCCGCGGCGCAGCCACAGGAAGCGCTTTTCCAGCAGTGCCAGGGGCTTGGGCGTGGCGATACCGAGAAAGGCCAGGCGATGACCTTCACGCCAGGAATGCCAGGCGCGGCTCGGGCGCCAAAAGCGCTTGAGCCAATGGGCGAAGTTCTTGATGTTGTAGCGCTTGATCACCAAGGTACGACCGTTCACCTCGACTTTGCCGACGCTCGCCGCGCCACCGGTCTTGTACAAGTGGCCTTGGTCGAGCAAGGCATCAGCCTGCTCCAGCACCGGCATCATGGCCGCCTCTTCGTCACGACGGATCGCCCGCAGGCCGAACGGCCCGCGCCGCACGCTGAACAGGCTGCACTCGCGCCCGACTTTTTCGAGGAAATCCTTCAGGCGCCAGGCTTGCACCTTGTCGATCTGTTTTTGCAGCGCCTCCATGGGCAGCGCATGTTCGGCGTTGCCCAGCAGGTAATACACCAACAGTTCTTCATTGAACGGCTGGAGGGCTTTGGGAAGCTGGGCAAAAAACACCCCCAGGTTCTCCAATACTTTCTGCCGCGACAACGGTTGGCCTGGGATTTCAGCGCGGATGCCGGCGCCGTCGATCAAGTAGAGCTTGCCGTCGTGACGCAGCAGGTTGTCCAGGTGCAGGTCTTCCTGCCACAGGCCTTTGCTGTGCAATTGCGCGATAGCGCCCAGGGCTTCGGCCAGCACCGCCGTCTGTTCGTCGGCCAGCAAGGGCAGGTGTTCGACCTGTTTCCAGGCATCCCCCAGGCTCTGGGCGCCTTCGAGCAATTCGAACAACAACCAGCCGCCTTCACCCTCTTTCAGGCCATCGGCCAGCAACAACGGCGTGGTCATCCCCTGCTCCGCCAGCAGGCGCACGCCTTGCAGTTCCCGCTGGAAATGCCGGGCAGCCTTGTTGCCCACCAATAATTTGGCCAACACCGGCCGGCCACGCCAGACGCCAGCACCGACATAACGCTGCCCCGGCAACACCCGCAACAGCGAAAGCAGTTGCAACTTCGCCGGGCCGGCGGCATCGGCCAGTTCCAGGCTCAGGGGCAGGCCGGGGCTGCGGCCGGAATTCTTCAATTCGGACAAGTGCATCAACGGGCTTCCTTGTGGCTGCGCCGAGCGTTCAGACGGGTCATCCAGCGGTCGACCAGCCCACTGTCGAGCGGCTGGTCCAGATAACTGGACAGCAGCTGGCGCACATCGGCATCACTCCAGACAGAGGCACGCCGCAGCAAAGGCTCCAGGTCCTTGACTCGATCCCGCAGACCGAACAGTAGCGGCCGGGTCTTTTCCAGGTCGATCAGTTGCGCCTGGAAGCCGTCGGCGGTGGCTTGCAGGAAGATGTGTTTTGGATAGAAGCAACCGTGCACCTGATGCATGCCGTGCAGGCGCCGCGCCAACTGACCGCAGGCGTTGAGGATGGTGGTGCGCTGCGCCGCCGTCAGGCTCGACCAGCGCTGCACCAGCGAATCCAGGTCATCCCAGCCGTCCAGGGCGCGGGTCAGCAGAATCGCCCGCACCTCGCCGCTCACCTTGCGCTGGCCATAGAACACCGCTTGCAGGGCCGGAATGCCCAGTTGGCGATAACGGCTGATGTTGCGAAACTCTCGGGAGAAACTTGGCTCGCCAAAAGGGTGGGACAAGGTCCGGGTCAGGTAATTGCTCTGGCGCTTGAGGTAATAACCCTGCCCCTCCAGCTCCAGCCGGAACACGCTGCTCCAGCCGTCACCCGAGGTGTTGGGTTCGTCCACCGCGTCCAGTTCCCGCGCCCACAAGGCCTCGAAGCTGTCCAGGCCATGACGTTGCAACAACGCCCGGTCTTCAGCGGCCAGAAAATCAGTCATTCACGCCCCTCGAAAAATCTCACCACGTGACGGATGCGTTTCTTGTCACACGCATCGAGCCGGTCGCGCTGGCGGTATTGCAGGTAGAACCGCAGGCGCTTCGTGGCCGACAAGTGATACTTGGCCACTTTGTCCAGGCATGCCAGATCCTTGGTGATACGGTACTTGAGCCAGAAGCCACGCCAGAAGGCGCCGTTCGGGCAGTCGATCAGGAACAGCTTCGCTTGGTCATCGATCAACAGGTTGCGCCACTTCAGGTCGTTATGGGTGAAACGATGATCGTGCATGGTCCGCGTGTAGACGGCCAGTTGCCGGCTCACATTGTCGACCCAGGCGCGGTCGGCCAGCCTTGGATCGCGACGCTCGGCCAGGGCCGAAAGGTCTTCGGTATGCGGCAGCTCGCGGGTGATCATCGCGCCACGGGCATAGGTCGCGCCGTTTCGCTCCAAGCCCCAACCCACGACTTCGGCGGTGGGAATGCCCCATTTGGCGAAGCGCTTGAGGTTCTGCCATTCAGACTTGACCCGCGGCTTGCCCAGGTAGCGCCGCAAGCCTTTGCCGGCCCCGACGTAGCGCTTGACGTAGTAATTCACGCCGTTTCGCTGCACCCGGATCACCTCTGACAACGGATCACGGGTCAACCGCTCCCCTTGCAACGCGAATACCGCTTCGAGGCTACCGAAATCCTGCGCCAGATCGGCGTAGGCCGGTTCCAGATTCCAACCCGACATCAGAGCGCGTCCCCATATCGCTGCTTGCGGGCATACAGCTTATTGGCCTTGCCTTCGAGCCAGGCCAGCAAGGACGCCTCTTCAGCGAGGATTCGGCGCAGCGGCTGCTGGAAATAGCCCTTGAGGAAACGCAGTTTGTCGCGCCGGGTCAGGCCGATGTCCAGCGCCGAGAAATACAGCGCCGCCAGGTCTTTGTTGCGCCAGCGAGTGGTAATGGCTGGACGGGTCTGGGCACGGTGCAGGTCGATCACCGAAAGTTTGAAATCGGCAGGTGTCACTGGCCTGTCGGTGTGCAACAGGAAATGGCAGATGTAGCAGTCGCGATGATTGACCCCGGCGCGGTGCATCATGCCGGTCATGCGCGCCACTTCGGCGATCAGGGCACGCTTGAGTGCCGGTTGCGGCGGTTGCTTGACCCAGTCGATGCTGAAGTCTTCAAGGCTGACGGTCGGCGCCAGCTCTTCGGTGACGATGAACGAGTGCTGGTCTGCCGGGTTGCTGCCCTTCTCGCCGTAGGCGACAGCGGTCATGGTCGGCACGCCGACTTCCTGCAAACGCTGGATGGCTTTCCATTCCTGCCCTGCGCCGAGTACCGGCAGCTTGGCGGTGAACAGGTTCTTGAAGATCTCGCCCCAACCGATGCCGCGGTGGATCTTCACGAAAAAACCGCGACCGTCCACCTCCGTGCGCAAGGTGCGCCGGGCTTCCAGTTCGCGATAGACCTCGCCCTTGAGCGCCTCGACTTCGGCGAACGCATCGCGCCCGGCCCAAAGGCTCTTGAACGGTTCGGCCAGCATCAACTTCATTGTGCGTGCTCCGCCAATATCACATCGGCCGCGTGCTGCGGCATGCTGTAGAGGTCAGCCGTCTCGGCGAAGGCCAGACCGTTGCGGCTCCAGGCCGCCCGGGCATCGGCATCGTTCAACATGCGGCCCAGGTACTCGGTGAGCTGTGCTTGCTCGAACGGCTCATCCAACACCAGGCCACTGTCGGCCTCGGCGATGTAATGGGCGTACCCGCACACCGCACTCACCAGCACCGGCAACCCGGCCACCAGCGCTTCGAGCAGTACGGTGCCGGTGTTCTCGTTGTACGCCGGATGGATCAACAGGTCGGCGCCCAGCAGGAAACGCGGGATGTCGCTGCGGCCCTTGAGGAACCGCACATTTTCACCGAGCCCCAGTGCGGCGCTCTGCAGTTGGAATACCTTGGGGTCGTCCTGGCCGATTACAAACAGCCGGGTGCGCTTTCGCAATTCGGCGGGCAGCGCGGCCAGGGCCTTGAGGCTGCGATCCACGCCCTTTGTCTTGAATCCGGAACCGATCTGCACGAGCAGCAGATCATCCTCGGCCAGCTCGAATTCGGCCCGGAACGCGGCACGGATCTCGTCGGCGTTGGCGGGCCGCCGCCGGTCCTGGGCGATGCCCGGCGGCAGCAGGTGAAAGCGCTCAAGCGGCGTGCCGTAGTGCTTGATGAACAGTGGCTGCTGGACTTCGGAAATCATCAGCACGTCGGTCTTGGCGTCCTTGGCGAACACCGCCCGCTCGTACTCGGCGAAATGCCGGTAGCGGCCCCAGCGCCGGTACAGCGAATTTCGCAGGTTCTGCGCCTTGTCTTCGAAGCAGCCGTCGGCGGCGTAATACACGTCCAGGCCGGGCATTTTATTGAAGCCGATCAAACGGTCCACTGGGCGCTTGGCCAGGTCGGCCTCCATCCACGCACTGAGCTTCTCGTTGCGACGATGATTGAACAGCGCCTTGACCGGCGCCACCAGCACTTCGAAACCGGGCGGCACGTCACCTTCCCAGATCAGCGTGTAGACACGGATCTGGTGACCGCGTCGCTGGCATTCCAGGGCGATGCGCATGAAGTCACGCTGCAGGCCACCGAAGGGGAAGTACTTGTAAAGGACAAAAGCCAATTGCATCAGCGCGGCTCCTCAGCCAATAACGTGCTCAGGTGGCTGGCAACACGCTCGGGGTTCAGACGCGTGAAGCACAGGGGCTGCTCGCGTTTCAGGTCAAACCGCCGGGCGTCTTCGGCGGTCGGCGGGTAAGTGCAGTGTTTCTGCATGCACGGTGCGCAAGGGAAATCACTGGCGAGGTGAATCTGGCCCTTGCCGTAGGCACCGGTCAGCACCGGATTGGTCGGGCCGAGCAGGGAAATGGTCGGCACGTCCAGGGCCGCGGCCAGATGACCGAGACCGGTGTCCACGGCCACGCAAGCCTGGGCCCCGGCAAGCACCTTGCCCATCCCGCCGAGGTTCAGCTTCGGCAGCACCAGGGCATTGCGCAACCCGCTGGCGATGCGTTCGGCCCGGGCCTTCTCGGCGGGGCTGCCCCACGGCAGCTTTACTACCACGCCGAACTGCCCCATGCGCTCGGTGAGCTGGCGCCAGTACAGTTCGGGCCAATGCTTGGACTCCCAGGTCGTGCCGTGCAGGAACACCACATAGGGATAGGGGCGTGGCAACTCCACCAATCGGTCGACGTTGAGGCCATAGCTACCCTGCGTCTGCGGCAAGTCATAACCCAGCGCCAGGGCAAACAGCTGCCGTACGCGCTCGACCGCATGCTGACCGCGAGCCACCGCCAGGCACCGGGAATAAAAGCGCGCCGCCAGGGGCTCACGCGCCGAATCTTTATCCAGACCGGCCACCGGGGCCTTGATGTAGCGGGTCAGCCAGGCGCTTTTCAGCAGACCCTGGGCGTCGATGACCAGGTCGTACTTTTCGGCGCGCACGCTCTGCTTGAAGCGTCGCCATTCGCCACTCTTGATGGTTTGCCAGAGGTTCTTGCGCCAGCGACGAATCGCCACCGGGATGACCTTGCCCACAGCCGGGTGCCAGGTGGGGATTTCGGCAAAGCCTTCTTCCACCACCCAATCGAACTTGATGCCAGGAATCGCCCGCGCCGCATCGGTCAGCGCCGGCAGGGTGTGAACCACATCCCCCAGCGAAGAGGTCTTGATCAGCAATACCCGCAAGTTACCGAACCTCCACGGGTATGCCCTGCAAACGCTCCAGGGCCTCGTTCACCGACGACGGCATGAGCTGGCGCAGGCAATTATAGTGACCGAAGCGGCAGGTGCGGTCGAAGCACGGGCTGCACTCGATGCCCAGGCGCACGACTTCGACCTTGTCGGCCAGCGGAGGCGTGAAGCCTGGCGAGGTGGAACCGTAGACCGCCACCAATGGCCGGTTCAGGGCTGCGGCCACATGCATCAGGCCGGAGTCGTTGGACACCACCGAATCGGCGCAGGACAGCAGGTCGATGGCTTCGGCCAGGGACGTGTCGCCGCTGAGGTTCACCGACTCTTCCCGAAGCCCCGGGATCAGCCGCGAACGGATGTCTTCGCCCACCGGGTGATCTTTTTTCGAGCCGAACAGCCAGACCTGCCAGCCTTCGCGAATCTTCGCCTCGGCAACCTGGGCGTAATGCTCCGCCGGCCAGCGCTTGGACTCTCCGAACTCGGCCCCCGGACACAGGGCCAGCACCGGACGATCCAGGCTCAGGCCGAACTTGGCCAGTGCCGCTTCACGGGTCACCGGATCGATCGCAAGGCTGGGTCGTGGATACGGCTTGGGCAGCTCGGCCCCAGGCTCGCAGGCCAGGGCCATGAAACGCTCGATCATCAGCGGATAACGTTCTTTGTCCAGCGTGCGCACGTCGTTGAGCAGGCCGTAGCGAAACTCGCCACGCCAGCCGGTGCGCTTGGGGATGCCGGCGAAGAACGGCACCAACGCCGATTTCAACGAATTGGGCAACAGGATCGCCTGGTCGTACTGACCGGCCAGGGATTTGCCGATGCGCCGACGGGTCGCCAGCTCCAGCACGCCATGGCCGAGCGGGAAGCTCAAGGCCTTGCGTACCTCGGGCATGCGCTCAAGGATCGGCCGGCTCCACTCGGGGGCCAGGACGTCGATTTCGCACTGCGGATGACGCTGTTTAAGGCACTGGAACAGTGTCTGCGCCATCACCATGTCACCGACCCAGCTGGGCCCAACGATCAGAATATTCATGTGTTTTCCAAAAACGATACGGGGAGGCCTACGCCTCCCCGCCTCGAGAATCACTGTGGCTTAGGTCGTTGCCTGTTGCCCTAATCTACAACACACCACATTTAAATCTTCAGCTCAGCCCCAGCTCCCGCCAGATCCGCAGTACCTGCCTGCGTTCATCCACGAACTGGTCGCCCGGGATCACCCCGGCATCCTTCTGCAAGGCCTGGCGGTGAGCGGCGGATCGGTAGGCTTTGTAGGCCTCGCGCAACAGCGTGGCATCTTCGGCCGGCATCAACCCAACCTCCTGCAACCCGTCCAGGATGCGGATGTTATCGGTGTAGCGCACCAGCGACGGGTGTTCCTCGGACCACGCCAGGGCCGCGTATTGCACCATAAATTCAATATCGACGATACCTCCGGCGTCCTGCTTGAGGTCGAAGGGCGCCGTGGCCTCGAAGGCATTCGGCGCAGTCCCGGCGGCGGTGGCCTTGCTGCCAAGGTTGTCGCGCATCTTGGCGCGCATCTCGCTGACCTCCTGGCGCAGCGTCGGCAAGTCACGCTTGCGTCCCAGCACCTGGGCGCGGACTTTCTCGAACGCCTGGCCCACGTCCTGGCTGCCCACCAGCACCCGCGCCCGCACCAACGCCTGATGCTCCCAGGTCCAGGCTTCATTCTCCTGATAACGGGCAAACGCCCCGAGGGAACTGACCAGCAACCCCGACGCCCCGGACGGCCGCAGGCGCATGTCCACTTCATACAACTGCCCGGAGTTGGTCTGGGCGGTCAACAGGTGAATGATCCGCTGGCCGAGCCGGGTGAAGAACTGCGCGCCGTCGATGGGTTTCGGGCCGTCGGTTTCCGCCTGAGGGTCGCCATCGTGGATGAACACCAGGTCCAGGTCCGAACCATGCCCCAATTCCAGGCCGCCGACTTTTCCATAACCGACAATAATGAAGCCCGGATCGCACAGGCTGCCATCGGTGCGCAATGGCACACCGTGCTTGGCCACCGTCTGGCGCCAGGCCAGGGCCAGCACTTGTTCGAGAATCGCCTCGGCCAGCCAGGTCAGGTAATCGCTGACTTTCATCAGCGGCAGGCTGCCGGCGATTTCCGAGGCGGCCACCCGCAGGCGGTGCGCCAGCTTGAAATGCCGCAGCGCCTCCATTTGTTGCTCAAGGTCATCCTCGGGGATGCGCGTCAGGCGCTCACGCAACTCCGCCGCCAACTCCGGCGCCAAGGGCGGCTTGAACAGCCGGCCCTCGTTGAGCAATTCATCGAGCAGTAATGGGAAGCGGGTGATTTGTTCAGCAATCCACGGGCTCGCCGCGCACAACGTCAGCAAACGCCGCAGGGCGCCGGGGTTTTCCGTCAACAGCACCAGGTAGGCCGAACGGCGGGCCACGGCCTCCACCAAGGGCAGCACCCGCTCCAGCACCAAGTCCGGATCGGCATGCTCCACAGCCTGGGCCAGCAGGCGCGGAATGAAGGCATCCAGACGCTCGCGTCCCAGGCGTTGCATCGCGCGCAGTTGCGGGCTGCCGCGCAAGGCGGCCAAGGCCTTGAGGGTTTTGGGTGCATCGACGAAGCCGCCCTCTTCCAACTGACGACACGCCGCCTCTTCATCCTGGCTGTCTTCCCACAACGGCAACCATTCGCCGCCCACCACCACTTCGCTTTCGACGCCCGCTTCTTCATCCGGGTCGGCGATGACCTGGCCGAAATGCCAGGCCACACGCCCGCGCCAGTACATCAATTGCTCGTGAAAGGTCGACCAGTCGGCAAACCCCAGCATGAAGGCAATGCGCGCCTGATCCTGCGGGTTGTCCGGCAACATCTGGGTCTGGCGGTCGGCAATGGCCTGGATCGCATGCTCGGTATAACGCAGGAATTCATAACCTTGACGCAGCTCGTCGATCACCTTGGCCGGCAGATAGCCCTGGCCTTCCAGCGTGCCCAGCACCTTGAGCAGCGGGCGCTGCTGCAAGCTCAGGTCGCGACCGCCATGGATCAGTTGGAACGCCTGGGCAATGAACTCCACCTCACGAATGCCGCCCGAGCCCAGCTTGATGTTGTCGGCCATGCCCTTGCGCCGCACCTCCTGCTGGATCAGTTGCTTCATGGTGCGCAGCGCTTCGATGGCGGAAAAATCCAGGTAACGGCGATAGACGAACGGGCGCAGCATGTCGAGCAGTTGCGCTCCCGCCACCTGGTCACCCGCCACCACGCGCGCCTTGATCATAGCGTAACGCTCCCAGTCGCGGCCCTGGTCCTGGTAATACTGCTCCAGGGCATTGAAGCTCAGCACCAGCGCTCCGGCCGAGCCGTAGGGGCGCAGACGCATGTCGACGCGGAACACAAAACCGTCGACGGTCATCGGGTCCAGGGCCTTGATCAGGCGTTGGCCGACGCGGATGAAAAATTCCTGGTTATCCAGCGGTCGCTTGACGCCAACGGTTTCGCCACCCTCGGGGTAGGCGAAAATGAGGTCGATGTCCGACGACAGGTTCAGCTCCACGGCGCCGAGCTTGCCCATGCCCAGGATGACCATCTGCTGCGGCTCGCCGCTGCGCCGTCCGGTGGGTGTGCCGAATTGCTGGCTGAGGCGCTGGTACAACCATTGATAGGCCTGGTCGATGCAGGTGTCGGCCATGTCCGAGAGGTCGCGGCAGGTCTGGACCAGGTCGGCCTGGCGGGTCAGGTCGCGCCAGATGATCCGCACTTGCTGGCGGGTGCGCTGGCGGCGCAGGACGCGGCCCAGCTCTTCTTCCGTCTCGGCGGCCTGCACGGCGGCACCGATCTGCGCGCACATTTCACCGGGCGCCAGGCTGCGGTCCAGTTCGCCGCTGCGCACCAGTTCCAGTAGCATCACCGGGTCACGGACACTCTGCTCGATGACAAAGTCGCTGGCGGCGGCAATACGGTTGAACGCCTCCCAGCGCTGCGGGGTCCAGGCCGACAGCCCGTGATCGTCGTCGAGCAAGGCGACCACCGCACGGAACGACTGCTCGGCGCGACTGACCAATGACTGGAGAATGGCCGGTACCATTTCCGGTATTGGGGCAAGCGAGGGCAGGCTCATGGTCTATCCTTGATCGGCGCAGGGGAGGCTGGATGTAGTGTTTTTTCAAAAGACACTACCTGATCGACTGTCGAACAAAGATGATAAATAGCTGAAAATCTGATTTTATTGGCAGCCGGCATCAAGTTTTTACCTGTTCGAGTTGGCTAAAGACCAACAGTAACGATTATTCTCACAACGAAACGAGGGGCCATAAGCCGCTCATGTGTAGTTTTACTACTCGTCTATACATTCGAAAGGCTGAAACGGCCGACGATTTGTAGTAAAACTACACGCCGCCGAAACAACCTTCGGCAATCCAAGAATTTATATCGTCTGCCCACAAGGCCAGTCGCAAACTCAGGCAACCGATTCTGGTAGCCTTTCCGCCCTGGAGCAAGCCATGCAAGACCTCGATCCCGTCGAAACCCAGGAATGGCTGGACGCCCTGGAATCGGTTCTCGACAAAGAAGGCGAAGACCGTGCTCATTATCTGATGACCCGTATGGGCGAACTCGCAACCCGCAGCGGTTCGCAACTGCCCTACGCCATCACCACGCCGTACCGCAACACGATCCCCGTTACCCACGAAGCACGCATGCCTGGCGACCTGTTCATGGAACGCCGCATTCGCTCGCTGGTACGCTGGAACGCGTTGGCCATGGTCATGCGTACCAACCTGAAAGATTCTGACCTGGGCGGTCACATCTCCAGCTTCGCCTCCAGCGCGACGCTGTATGACATCGGCTTCAACTATTTCTTCCAGGCCCCGACCGACGAACACGGCGGCGACCTGATCTACTTCCAGGGTCACGCATCGCCAGGCGTCTACGCCCGTGCGTTCATGGAAGGCCGCATCTCCGAAGACCAGATGAACAACTTCCGCCAGGAAGTGGACGGCAACGGCCTGTCTTCGTACCCGCACCCTTGGCTGATGCCGGACTTCTGGCAGTTCCCGACCGTTTCCATGGGCCTGGGTCCGATCCAGGCGATCTACCAGGCGCGCTTCATGAAGTACCTGGAAGCCCGTGGCTTCATCCAGCCAGGCAAGCAGAAAGTCTGGTGCTTCATGGGTGACGGCGAGTGCGACGAGCCGGAATCCCTGGGCGCGATCTCCCTGGCCGGCCGCGAGAAACTGGACAACCTGATCTTCGTCATCAACTGCAACCTGCAGCGCCTCGACGGCCCGGTTCGCGGCAACGCCAAGATCATCCAGGAACTCGAAGGCGTGTTCCGTGGCGCCCAATGGAACGTCAACAAAGTCATCTGGGGTCGCTTCTGGGACCCACTGCTGGCCAAGGACGTCGACGGCATCCTGCAACGTCGTATGGACGAAGTCATCGACGGCGAGTACCAGAACTACAAGGCCAAGGACGGCGCGTTCGTCCGTGAGCACTTCTTCAACACGCCTGAACTCAAGGCAATGGTTGCCGACTTGTCCGACGACGAGATCTGGAAGCTCAACCGTGGCGGCCACGACCCGTACAAGGTCTATGCGGCGTACCATCAGGCAGTCAACCACAAAGAGCAGCCAACCGTCATCCTGGCCAAGACCATCAAGGGTTATGGCACCGGTGCCGGCGAAGCGAAGAACACCGCGCACAACACCAAGAAGGTCGATGTCGACAGCCTGAAGCTGTTCCGCGACCGCTTCGACATTCCGGTCAAGGACAGCGAGCTGGAAAACCTGCCGTTCTTCAAGCCCGAAGAAGGCAGCGCCGAAGCTCGTTACCTGGCAGAGCGCCGTGCCGCACTGGGCGGTTTCGTACCGCAGCGTCGCGCCAAGAGCTTCAGCGTCCCGACCCCGCCACTGGAGACCCTCAAGGCAATCCTGGACGGCTCGGGCGACCGTGAAATCTCCACCACCATGGCTTTCGTGCGGATCCTCGCGCAACTGGTCAAGGACAAGGAAATCGGCCAGCGCATCGTCCCGATCATCCCGGACGAAGCCCGTACCTTCGGTATGGAAGGCATGTTCCGCCAGTTGGGTATCTACTCGTCCGTCGGCCAGCTCTACGAGCCAGTCGATAAAGACCAGGTGATGTTCTACCGCGAAGACAAGAAGGGCCAGATCCTCGAAGAAGGCATCAACGAAGCGGGCGCCATGAGTTCCTTCATTGCCGCCGGTACTTCGTACTCCAGCCACAACCAGCCGATGCTGCCGTTCTACATCTTCTACTCGATGTTCGGCTTCCAGCGCATCGGCGACCTGGCCTGGGCGGCCGGCGACAGCCGTACCCGTGGCTTCCTGATCGGCGGTACCGCAGGCCGCACCACCCTCAACGGTGAAGGCCTGCAGCACGAAGACGGCCACAGCCACATGCTGGCCGGGACCATCCCGAACTGCCGCACCTATGATCCGACCTACGGCTACGAGCTGGCGGTGATCATCCAGGACGGCATGAAGAAGATGACCGAAGAGCAACAGGACGTCTTCTACTACATCACCGTGATGAACGAGTCCTACCAGCAGCCAGCCATGCCGGCCGGCGTAGAGGAAGGCATCGTCAAGGGCATGTACCTGCTCGAAGAAGATACCCGCGAAGCGGCGCACCACGTCCAGCTGATGGGCTCGGGCACCATCCTGCGCGAAGTGCGTGAGGCGGCGAAGATCCTGCGTGAAGAGTTCAACGTCGGCGCCGACGTCTGGAGCGTCACCAGCTTCAACGAACTGCGTCGCGACGGCCTGGCCGTAGAGCGCAGCAACCGCCTGCACCCTGGCCAGAAGCCAAAGCTGAGCTACGTCGAAGAATGCCTGAACGGCCGCAAAGGTCCGGTCATCGCGTCTACCGACTACATGAAGCTGTTCGCCGAACAGATCCGTCAGTGGGTTCCTTCCAAGGAATTCAAAGTGCTGGGCACCGACGGTTTCGGCCGTAGCGACAGCCGCAAGAAGCTGCGTCACTTCTTCGAAGTCGACCGTAAGTTCGTTGTGTTGGCAGCCCTGGAAGCCCTGGCTGACCGTGGCGATATCGAACCTAAAGTGGTGGCCGAAGCCATCGCCAAGTTCGGCATCGATCCGGAAAAACGCAACCCACTGGACTGCTGAGGAGAATTTTCGTGAGCGAACTCATTCGCGTACCTGACATCGGCAGCGGTGAAGGTGAAGTAATTGAACTGTTTGTGAAGGTCGGCGACCGCATCGAAGCCGACCAGAGCATCCTGACGCTTGAATCGGACAAGGCCAGCATGGAAGTGCCTGCGCCGAAGGCCGGTGTCATCAAGAGCCTGAAAGTGAAGCTCGGCGACCGTCTGAAAGAAGGCGACGAACTGCTGGAACTGGAAGTCGAGGGCGCCGCTGCGGCGCCTGAAGCACCCGCCCCTGCTGCCGCCCCGGCCGCGGCTGAAAAGCCTGCCGCCGCACCGGCTGCCGAAGCGGCTCCCGCGCCAGCTGCTGCGCCTGCCGCTGCCACCGTCCAGGACATTCATGTCCCGGACATCGGTTCGTCGGGCAAGGCCAAGATCATCGAAGTGCTGGTCAAGGTTGGCGACACCGTCGAAGCCGACCAGTCGCTGATCACCCTGGAATCCGACAAGGCCAGCATGGAAATCCCCTCGCCGGCCGCCGGTGTGGTGGAAAGCGTCGAGATCAAGCTGGAAGACGAAGTCGGCACCGGTGACCTGATCCTGAAACTCAAGGTCGCTGGCGCTGCGGCGCCTGCCGCACCCGCCCAGGCCGCTGCACCTGCCGCCAAGACCGAAGCCCCGGCTCCAGCCGCCGCGCCTGCCGCCAAGGCCGAGGCTGCCCCAGCCCCGGTCGCCGCGCCTGCGCCAAGCGGTGCCAAGGTGCACGCTGGCCCTGCGGTGCGTCAGCTGGCCCGTGAATTCGGTGTCGAGCTGTCGGCCGTCGGCCCAAGCGGCCCTCACGGTCGCGTGCTGAAAGAAGACGTGCAAGCCTACGTCAAGGCCATGATGCAGAAGGCCAAGAACGCACCGGCCGAAGGCGCCACTGGCGGCGCGGGCATTCCGCCGATCCCGGCGGTGGACTTCAGCCGCTTCGGCGAAACCGAAGAAGTGGCCATGACGCGCCTGATGCAGATCGGCGCTTCGAGCCTGCACCGCAGCTGGCTGAACATTCCGCACGTGACCCAGTTCGACCAGGCCGACATCACCGAGCTGGAAGCTTTCCGCGTCGCCCAGAAAGCCGTGGCGGAAAAGGCCGGCGTGAAGCTGACCGTGCTGCCCCTGCTGCTCAAGGCGTGTGCGCACCTGCTCAAGGAACTGCCGGACTTCAACAGCTCCCTGGCGCCAAGCGGCAAGGCTGTGATCCGCAAGAAATACGTGCACATCGGCTTTGCCGTCGACACCCCGGAAGGCCTGCTGGTACCGGTCATCCGCAACGTCGACCAGAAGAGCCTGCTGCAACTGGCTGGCGAAGCCGCTGCCCTGGCCGAAAAAGCCCGGAGCAAGAAGCTCACTGCCGACGACATGCAAGGCGCCTGCTTCACCATCTCCAGCCTCGGGCACATTGGCGGCACCGGCTTCACGCCGATCGTCAACGCGCCGGAAGTGGCGATCCTGGGTGTTTCCAAGGCCACCATCCAGCCGGTCTGGGACGGTAAAGCCTTCCAGCCCAAGCTGATGCTGCCACTGTCGCTGTCCTACGATCACCGTGTGATCAACGGCGCCGCCGCTGCACGCTTCACCAAGCGCTTGAGCGACCTGCTGGGCGACATCCGCACCATCCTGCTGTAACACCGGGCGGCCCTCCCTTGGGAGGGCCATTCGGCGCACCGTTTTCCGAGCGCCACGCTCGTACCTCAACCCCGCCCGTTTGGCGGGGCTTTTTTTGCCTGGAATCCAAGCCTGCTCCCACAATGGTCTTGCGGCGCCAAGGCTATTTTCCTACCACACAAGCTCTAAATGACCACGCCACCTGTTAGTCATTTCCCACAACTTGCGCCCCCTTCCCTAGCGATATTTATGGCGCGTCGAGCTTTAGCATCAAGCCGCCAAGGCAACTTGATACTTGCCCCCACTACTAAAATTTCGAATGGATTCGAATATGTTCAAACCTACCGTCGGCCCCATAGTCGGCCACACGACAACGGATCACGCCCGGATATTCCTGCGGGGCGATCACGCCAACAACCGGGCATTCGCCGGCATTCGCCACCGGCGCCAAGGCGATACACGCTGGTCGAAAGGGCACTTTGTCCAATTGGAGGCCTACCGCGACATGTCCGATGTGATCGTGTTGAAAGACCTTCAACCCGATACCGCCTACGAATACCAGGCCGGCTGGGTCAGTCCCCTGAGCCCGACCCATACCGTGGTAACCGTCCAGGAACTGCCGCTGCAATGGCCCCGGAACACCTACTGCTTACGCACACCGGCCAGCAGAACCGATGCACCTCGCGCCTATATCGTGGGTTCTTGCCGCTACTTGCGAATCGCCGCAGGCACGCCGCTGCTACCCGGGCTTGGGGACCGCACCTTTGCCGGCATCAACCGCCTCGTGGCGCAGGCCGACCCACCGATCAGCGCGGTGTTGATGACCGGCGACCAGGTTTATCTGGATGACCTGAATGTCATCGGCCCGGACCGAACCTATAAGAACATTCTCTCCAGATACCGCACGGTATTCACCCAGCCGCACATCAGGAAACTGATGTCTGGTACCCCTACCTACATGATCCTCGACGACCATGAGATCGAAGACAACTGGCCTGCCAGGAGAACCGGTAACGACGACATCCTGTACGCCAATGCCATGGACGCTTATGGGCTTTATCAGGCCAGCCATGGACCCGCCCATGAACTGTCGAACGACGGAACATTAAACAAGTCGCTAACCCGCTACTGGTACACCTTCACCCACGGCGATATCCAATGGTTCGTCACCGACAGCCGGACGCAACGCAACCTGTCGGCGGATGATCGGCGCATCCTCGACAAGGAACAGGAACAGTCTTTGCTCGAGTGGCTCGTCAACAGCCCCGCCCGGGTCAAACTCGTCGTGACCAGCGTCATGTTCTTCCCTGACAGCAAGCACGATGATGGCGATGCCTGGCAGGCCTTCCCGGAACAACGCCTGCGCCTGCTGGAAACCATACGCCGCCACCGGATCAAAAACGTGGTTTTCGTCTCGGGCGATGTCCACGGTTCCATGACCAGCCGCCTGGGTCACAGCGAGGATCCTGATTTCGAGGTCAACACCGTCGTTTCCTCGCCGTTCTACAACAGCAAATTGCTGCCTTTTGCAAAAGCCTCGGATTTTATTTTCCACAGGCCCATGGCCCGCACCAAAAGCGGTGAGTACCGCTATGAACTGACCAGCAAAGTGGTGAGCCAGGACAACTTCGCCCGCCTGCATGTCACGGCGCAGAGCCTTCAAGTCACCTTCCACGACCGGGACGGCAATCCCTTGCAAACCGTCGATATTGCCCTGCAATGACCTTCCATGCCCTCTGATCGGTCGGCGACTGGAGAAATCCTCTCGTCGGCCGATAAAAGGTTTATAGCACTTGGCCTTCATCTCTCTTGTCAGCCAGTGCCGCAATGATGCAACCTTGCGCCAATCCGTAATAACGAGGGCGTCAGCCCGGCGCGATCAGCATTTTCGAAGCGAGTTTCCCCATGAAAAGCCAACCCGATGCCGCCAGCCGTATGGCGGCCGAGGTAGTGACGCAGTTACCGGTGCCCTCGCGGCTCGGTATGCTGCGTTTCGAACGGCTGAATGAAGCAAGCTGGGCGCTGTTGTTCCTCGACCCCAACTGCGAGCGATACTTCGGTCTGCCGGCGGTAGAACTGTGCTCGCTGGTCAGTGCGCCCTACGCCAGCTTGATGGAGCCCGAAGCGCGCTATCAGTTGCACGACGCCATCCAGCAACAATTGGCCCAGGCCGCGCATTACCAGATTCGCTACACGCTCCACACCACCAAGGGCCCGATGAATGTGCTGGAGACGGGTGAAGCCTATAAGCAACACAATCGTCATCTGCTACGCGGTTACCTGCTGGCGGTGGACCATTTGCTGCAAGGCGAACCCTCCGTGCCCGCGCTGGACCTGGAAACCCAGAATTCACGCCTGCAGATCGCCCTGGAACTGAACCAGCGCGCCCAGCAAGAACAGCTCCAGCACCTGGACCGGGTACGCGCCCAACAAGACTTGATCCTGCTGCTGACCCGTCAACGCTACAGTGCCAACAACTCCCTGCTCGAAGCGGCCGAACTCATCACCCGCAGCGCCTGCGACATCTACCAGATCGACTGCGCCAGCCTCTGGAATCTGGACGATGGCAAACTGGTGCCGATTTCCGCCTACAACCACGCGTCCCAGGAGTATTTCCTGCCAGCGGTGATCAACGCCAACGACTTTCCCAACTACATGGAGGCGTTGCAGACCTGCCGCGCCATTGACGCCCACAATGCGATGCGCGACCCGCGCACCCGGGAAATGGCCGAGAGCCTGCGCGCCCGTGACGTCAATGCCATTCTCGACGCGAGCGTGCGTATCGACGGCCAGGTGGTGGGCGTGCTGTGCCTGGAGCAAGTGGGCGTCACCCGCGCCTGGCAATCGGATGAAATCGCCTTTGCCGGCGAGCTGGCGGACCAGTTCGCCCAGGTTATCAACAACCACAACCGACGTACCGCCACCAGCGCCCTGCACTTGTTCCAGCGCGCTGTGGAGCAGAGCGCCAACGCGTTCCTGCTGGTCAATTGCGACGGTGTGGTGGAGTACGTCAACCCGAGCTTCACCGCGATCACCCAGTACACCACCGAGGAAGTCCACGGCCAACGCCTCTCGGAACTGCCGGCCCTGGAGAACCTCAGCGAACTGCTGTTCGACGCACCCTCGGCGCTGGCCCAGAGCAACAGCTGGCAGGGTGAGTTCAAGAGCCGGCGCAAGAACCTGGAGCCCTACTGGGGCCAGCTGTCGATCTCCAAGGTCTATGGCGATAACCGCGAGCTGACCCATTACATCGGCATCTACGAAGACATCACCCAGACCAAGCTGGCCCAGCAGCGCATCGAGCGCCTGGCCTACACCGACAACCTGACCAACCTGGGCAACCGTCCGGCGTTCATTCGCAACCTCGATGAACGCTTCGCCCGGGACAGTGACTCACCCATCAGCCTGCTGCTGGTGGACATCGACAACTTCAAGCGCATCAACGACAGCCTCGGCCACCAGACCGGCGACAAACTGCTGATCAGCCTGGCCCGGCGCCTGCGCAACAGCTTGAGCCCCAGCGGCAGCCTGGCGCGATTTGCCAGTAACGAATTCGCGGTCCTGCTGGACGACACGAGCCTGGAAGCCGGGCAGCAGATCGCCAGTCAGTTGCTGATGACCCTCGACAAACCCATGTTCGTCGATAACCAGTTGATCAGCGTGACCGGCTCCGTGGGCCTGGCCTGCGCGCCGCTGCACGGTCGCGATCCACAGACCCTGATGCGCAACGCCGGTCTCGCCCTGCACAAGGCCAAGGCCAACGGCAAGCACCAGGTCCAGGTGTTCACCGAGGCCCTGAATGCCGAGGCCAGCTACAAGCTGTTCGTAGAAAACAACCTGCGCCGCGCCCTGACCCAGAACGAGCTGGACGTGTTCTACCAGCCCAAGCTGTGCCTGCGCAGCGGCCGCCTGCTGGGCATGGAAGCGCTGCTGCGCTGGAACCATCCGGAAAAGGGCATGATCCGCCCGGACCAGTTCATCAGCGTGGCCGAAGAAACCGGCCTGATCATCCCCATTGGCAAATGGATCGCTCGCCAGGCTTGCCGCATGAGCAAGCAACTGACCGCAGCCGGCCTGGGTAACCTGCAAGTGGCGATCAACCTGTCGCCCAAGCAGTTTTCCGACCCGGACCTGGTCGCCTCCATCGCCAGCATTCTCAAGGAGGAGCAACTGCCGGCCCGGCTGCTGGAACTGGAGCTGACCGAAGGCCTGTTGCTGGAAGCCACCGAAGACACCCACTTGCAGCTCGACCAGCTCAAGCGCCTGGGGCTGACCTTGGCCATGGACGACTTCGGCACCGGGTATTCGTCCCTGAGTTACCTGAAGAAATTCCCGATCGACATCATCAAGATCGATCGCAGCTTCATCCACGAAATCCCGGACAACCAGGACGACATGGAGATCACCTCCGCAGTGATCGCCATGGCCCACAACCTGAAACTCAAGGTCGTGGCCGAAGGCATCGAGACCGCCCAGCAACTGGCCTTCCTGCGCCGTCATCGCTGCGACGTCGGCCAGGGCTACCTGTTCGACCGACCAATCCCCGGCGCCGATCTGGTCGAAAAACTCAAGCGCTACCCCCGCGGACCGCTGGTCTGACGGTCGCAGCCACCTCTACGTCCATCCCCTCGCCACCGTTGTCGCTTTCTTAACGAATCGGCATTGGGCACACTGACGGTCTATTTCGCTCAACTCAATCTGACTGAGAGGACTGATGATGGTCTTGCGCTCGGAAATTCTGGTGAACAAAAACGTGCTTCCTACTCAAGAACAAGCCCTGCCTGGCCGTGAAACGCCAATGACCGTGCCGGAAAAACACTTCGTCCTCGACGCGCCACTGCTGGGCCCGTTTGCCATGGACGTGGATTTCGCAATCTTCGGCCTCGGCTGCTTCTGGGGCGCAGAACGCAAATTCTGGCAGCGCGAAGGCGTGGTCAGTACGGCGGTGGGTTATGCCGGCGGCTTCACGCCGAACCCGACGTATGAAGAAGTCTGTTCGGGCCTCACCGGCCACAGCGAGGTGGTGCTGGTGGTCTACGAGCCAGCAAAAGTCAGCTACGAGCAGCTTCTGAAAATGTTCTGGGAACTGCACAACCCGACCCAGGGCATGCGCCAGGGGAATGACATCGGCACCCAGTACCGTTCGGTGATCTATGCCACCACCCCGGCTCAACTGACGGCGGCCAAACACAGCGAAGAAGTCTTCCAGGCCGAGTTGACCAAGGCGGGCAAAGGCACCATCACGACCGAAATCGAAGAAGCACCGACGTTCTACTTCGCCGAGACCTACCACCAGCAGTACCTGGCGAAAAACCCTGAAGGCTATTGCGGGATTGGCGGTACGGGCGTGACCTGCCCGATCTGACTTTCAAGCCCCCGGTCCCAGTGTGGGAGCTGGGCTCGTGGGAGCGAGGCTTGCCCGCGATGGCGGCGGCACATTCAACAGCAATGCAGCTGAACCACCGTCATCGCGAGCAAGCTCGGCTCCCACAGGGATTTGTGGCAGCTACAATTCTGTGTACACCCCACAACCCTGTGGGAGCCGAGCTTGCTCGCGATGACGACCTTCCAGGCGCCATCGACGCATCAGCTCTCAGCGATCAACCAATCCATCTGCCACCCACCCTGGGTCTGTCCCAACTTTTTCGACAGCCACGGCAGCAGTTCACGCAATTCCTCCTCCAGCCCCCACGGCGGATTGGCAATCGCCAGGCCGGAGCCGTTCAGGCTGTTGGGCGTCGCCAATGGGTGCACCAGCAGCTCCACCCGCAACAGCTTCGGCGCGCCCGTGCCGGCCAGATCCTGGTAGAAGCGACGCAACATCCGCTGGTCCTTTACCGGGTACCAGATCGCCGCCACCGTCTGTCGCATCCGGCCAATGGCTTCCTTGAGGGAGGCGGCGCAACGCTGCATCTCGTCCAGCTGTTCGAACGGCGGATCGATCAGCATCAGGGCACGCTTCTCTGCCACCGGCAGCAGCGCCCGCGGCACATGCCAGCCCTCACCCAGATGGACCGCCACGCGACGGTCGCCTTTCATGTTGTCCTTGAGCAACACGCCATCTTCAGGGTGCTTTTCATTGAGCAGCACACGGTCCTGCGAACGGGTCAGGCGCCGCGCCAGTTCCGGCGAGCCCGGGTAGTAGCGCAACTGCCCGTCCGGGTTCATTTCGTGCAGCACCTTCATGTAATCGGCGGTCAACGGTGGCAGATCGCTCTCGCCCCACAACCGCGCAATGCCCTCCAGGTACTCACCGGTACGGTTGGCCTGGTCACCCTGCAGGTCGTACAGCCCGATGCCCGCGTGGGTATCGAGGTAGGCGAAGGGCTGCTCCTTGCGCGACATCAAAGCGATGAGGCGGGTCAAGGTCAGGTGTTTGAACACATCGGCGTGATTGCCGGCGTGGAAGGCGTGGCGATAGTTCATGGCGGCTCCTGCGAAGGGCGACGAGTTTACCTTGAAGCGCGTCGGACGTCAGGGGTTCGCAGCCCGGCGGACACGCCAACATCAGCCCAGCTCACGCATCAAATACGCCTGCAATGGCGCCTTTTTCGCCTCAACCGCCTCCGATCGCTCAAGAAAGTGGGCAATCTTGCGCCGCAGGACGCTGCCGTCGACCCGTTCGAACAAATACGGATGCTCTTCACCCAGCCAGGCGAGCAAGTTGTCCAGCAGACAGTCCGTCGGAACCTCGACCATTGCGTCCAACAGTGCGACGGGCACTTGCCACCAGGGGAAAGCCTGGGCCGGGCGCAGGGCATTTCCCCCGATCTCAAGGGATTGCCCGTTGATCAGGCATCGCTTGATGACCGGCAAGAGTTGCCCGGCGTCTACCTCCGTAGATTGCAGAATCGGCCGCATGAAGCGCCCATCCCAAAAACGCAGGAAGACCGGCTTGCCATCGGGCAACAGCACCTTTGTGAGTCCTCGCAAGTGTTCGGCAAGGATTTGCTGGCTCACACACGAAACCGCCAGCCAACCCCAATCGAGGGAGTCGGTGGCGGCTATCCAATCAAGAAACCCGCTGTCTGCGCTGACCAGCCCTGCATAGGGCATGACCGTTTCCCACTCGGCGTACGACGTATCGGCCCAGATCGGGCTGGCGACTGCGTTCATAGAGCGCCTCCAGGCCGACAACGCCCCGGCGCTACTGGCATTGCTGAAAATGGCGAAAAGTTGCTCAGAGGCCTGCAAGGGGTGGTCCTCAAGCCAGGCGCGAGGAGATTGGTCGCTGCTCATGGACGCCCCCGGACATCGACAGGCTTGTGCAAGACCGGCGGCACTGTGCAGGCACCGTTTCTGCAACGCTCACACTCCTCGCAGAACGGCGCCGAGCCTTGGAAACTGAGGATTTGCGCAAGGGAAAGCGCAGGCGCCGCCGCAGCGACCAGCTTCTCGGCGCTGTCTGGCGCGCCGGATGCCGCCCTCATGACTGCCATCGGCGCCCCACCGACTTCAATGGGTACACTGCTGGAGATCCCGCCGGCGCCGATGTTGATCCAATGGCCGCCGGCCTGAAGCGTGACGCTGGCGCCCCCGTCCAATACCACTTGCTGGCCGGCGCTGACATGAAAGTGCTGGCTGGCGCTCAGTACCTGGCTGGTGACACGAATATGCCGCTCGCCGCTCACCAGCAGATGATCGTCCTGCCGCACTTCTGCCCGGCGCCCACCATGGGTAAGGCGCTGCTCATCGGCCTTGAGCTCGTGCCGTGCCGTACCGGCGACAACGATGCTGCGCTCGTGATCGACCTGCACCCGCTGGTCGTGAAGCACATGCTGGGTCCAGTTGCGCTGGGCCCGCAGGTAGATCTCCTCGGCACCCTTGCGATCCTCGATGCGCAATTCGTTGTAACCTCCCCCGCCGGGGCTGCTCTGGCTGCGCAACACGCTGCGGGTCTTGTCCGCCGGAAGGTCCAGCGGCACCGGGTTGGCGCCATTGGGCAGGCACCCGACGACCAACGGTTTGTCCACGTCGCCATCGATGAACCCCACCAGGACTTCCATCCCGACCCGGGGGATCATCACTGCGCCATAGTGATCGTGGGCCCAACCGGAGGCCACGCGCAGCCAGCAGCTGGAGTGCTCATCGCACTGACCGTCGCGATCCCAGACCAATTGCACCTTGACCCGTCCGAACTCATCGCAGTGGATTTCGCTGTCGACCGGCCCGGTCACTACCGCCGACTGATAGCCGTGGGCGCGGGGCTTTTCGTGATGCAGCGGCGGCCGAAAGAACACGTCCCATGGCGTGGCGAGAAAGGTATTTTTGTAGCCCTGGAATTCATCCGGGCCGACAGCGGCTGTTTCTTCCAGCACCTGCGGTTGACGGCCATGATGGTCGATCTGCGTCAGGAGCCAGAGATCATTCCACGGTTCCCGGGGATGATCCTTGATGCACATGAAGTGCCCGCTGACGAAGGCACTTTCATCGCTGCCGCCTTCTGCCACGCAGTGGTCGGCGCCATGGCGCTCAAGGGCACGTCGGGTCAGATGCTTGCCGTCGTCACGGGCAGAGAAACCGCCGGGGTAGTGATAGTCCTCGAGCACAGGGCGCTGCCGATTGTCGAGGTGGGTTTGCAGTAACAGACCGGGCTTGCGGAAGTCGTAATCACGCAGCGTCACCGCAGTGGTACGGGTCTGGAGCCGCACCGCCAGGCGCTTGATGGCCGGCTCGGCGGCGGCCATGCCGCTGCCCGGCAGGTACAGCGTTGATTCGGGCAGGCGGGGAAACACCGTCTGGTCGTCACCGAACACCAGCAGATGGCTATCCGGGAGGTGCCTGAAGTGATAATGGATGCCGACTTCGGCGCAGATCCGCTCGATGAACGCCAGGTCGCTTTCGCCATACTGCACGCAATACTCGCGCTCGGGGTATTGCCCACCAAGCGTGAAGTGACAGGCATCCGCCAGGATCCCGTGTTCCTTCAACACCCTGGCGACGATATCGGGCACGCTCAGGTGCTGGAAAATCCGTTGGTTGATGCGATGGCGCAAGTAGGCCAGGCGGGGCATCAGGCTGATCTGATAACGGGTCAGGCGCTTGCCCGAATCCCCCTGGGCCACGCTATAGACCTGACCGTGTATGCCACCGCCCAAATCATCGAACCTCAGAAATGCCTGGTGATGAAGGAGCTCTTCCAGCGCCAGGTCAGACCGCTCGCTGACCAGTTCCAGGTCGAAGCGATAGGGCTGGCTGATGGCTTCCTTGCCCTTGAACTCAAGCACCTTGAGTTCATTCGGCCCGCTGTCGAGCGTTAGCGTGAAACGAGGTTGGTTGGCAGGCGGGAACATCCAATGTGCCTCTGCGAAATGGAGGCGGGCGATTCTGCACGAGCGATAGGGTGAATGGATTGGCGGTCAGGAAAAACAGATTTCCCCTACAGCCAAGAAGCTAAAAGCCGCAGAACCTGATGCATTTTCCGATAGACATTCGAGGCATCGCGGCCAACCGCAACCGCCCTACAAACGAATCAGCCATTTCCTGCAACGTTGCCGATTTCTGGGCTTTGGCGTGCGTGATAACGTGCTCTGGTCGCAAAAAAGCAAAGGACGCACGGCATGACGACACGTTACGCAAAAATCGCAATGACCCTGGCGCTCGCCGCATTCGCCTTCCTGACCGTGTTCAACAACGTCACGGACTACAGCTCCAATTTCAATTTCGTCCATCACGTATTGAGTATGGATACCACCTTTCCCGACAATGCCGCCCGGTATCGCGCCATCGATCAACCCTGGATGTGGCACGGAGCCTATTGGCTGATCATTTTCGGCGAAGCGCTGACGGCGGGGCTTTTGGGCTACGGAGCATTGAAACTGTGGCAGGCACGCCAGGCCGAGGCCCCGGTGTTCGCCCGCGCCAAGGGATGGGCCGTTACCGGCTTGACGGTGGGTTTCTTCGTCTGGTTCTTTGGTTTCATGGTCATCGGTGGCGAGTGGTTCCTGATGTGGCAATCAGAAATCTGGAATGGCCAGGACGCTGCGTTCAGGTTCTACATGGCGATTTTGGGCGTGCTGATCTTTCTAAACCAGCCTGACGCCAACCCGGACTGACACCCATGAAAAAACGGCCCGCCTCCACTAGAGACGGGCCGTTTTTCATGCAAACCCTCCTGCGAGCCATCGAGGCCGCGCTGAAGACCTTACTGGTTCAGACGAAAATCTTTTTCCGCCGCGTCGAAACGCTGCAGCATGCCCGCGGTAGGCGAGCCCATCTTGCTGACAATGTAGATGGCCAGGCTGGCGAAGATGAAGCCAGGGATGATTTCGTACAGGCCCAGCAACGCGAAATGCTTCCAGACGATCACGGTGATTGCACCCACCAGGATGCCGGCGAGCGCGCCATTGCGGGTCATGTTCTTCCAGATCACGGAGATCAGGACAACAGGGCCGAAGGCGGCACCGAAACCGGCCCAAGCGTAGCTCACCAGACCCAGTACACGGTTTTCCGGGTTAGCGGCCAGGGCAATGGCGACCAAGGCCACCAGCAGCACCATGGCGCGGCCGACCCAGACCAGTTCCAACTGGGAAGCGCCCTTGCGCAGGAAGGTCTTGTAGAAGTCTTCGGTCAGGGAACTGGAGCACACCAGCAACTGGCAGCTCAAGGTACTCATGACCGCCGCCAGGATGGCCGACAGCAACACACCGGCAACCCATGGATTGAACAGGATCTTCGCCAGCTCGATGAACACCCGCTCAGGGTTCTCGGTCACGGGACCGGCCACCTCAGGGTGTGCCGAGAAGTACGCGATACCGAAGAAGCCCACGGCCACGGTGCCGCCCAGGCAGAGGATCATCCAGGCCATGGAGATGCGACGCGCCTTGGCGATCGACTTGACCGAATCAGCCGCCATGAAGCGCGCCAGGATGTGCGGCTGGCCGAAGTAGCCCAGGCCCCAACCCATCAGCGAGATCACGCCGATGAAGGTGGTGTTTTTCAGCATGTCGAAAGCGGTAGGATCTTTCGCTTCGATGGCCAGGAACGTGGTATCCACGCCGCCAGTAGCCAGCAGCACGATGATCGGCGTAAGGATCAGCGCGAAGATCATCAGGGTCGCTTGTACGGTGTCGGTCCAGCTCACGGCCAGGAAGCCACCGATGAAGGTGTAGGCAATGGTTGCCGCCGCACCGGCCCACAGTGCTGTCTCGTAGGACATGCCGAAGGTGCTTTCAAACAGACGGGCACCGGCCACGATGCCGGAGGCACAGTAGATGGTGAAGAACACCAGGATCACCACCGCAGAGATGATCCGCAGCAGGCCGCTCTTGTCTTCGAAACGGCTGGAGAAGTAGTCCGGCAGTGTCAGCGCATCACCGTTGTGCTCGGTCTGTACCCGCAGGCGACCGGCCACGAACAGCCAGTTCAGGTAGGCACCGATGATCAGGCCGATGGCGATCCAGCCTTCCGACAGGCCGGACATGTAGATAGCACCGGGCAAGCCCATCAACAGCCAGCCACTCATGTCGGAGGCACCGGCGGACAATGCGGTTACCACGCTGCCCAGGCTGCGGCCGCCCAGGATGTAATCGGAAAGGTTGTTGGTGGAGCGATAAGCCATCAGGCCGATCAGGACCATTACAGCGATATAGATCACGAAAGTGATCAGGGTGGGATTACTAACACTCATGAGTTACGCCCTGGCTTTGTTTTTATGTAGCGGTGGCAGTTGAAAGCGTCGACAACGCAGACGTTGTAGCGACGATTTGCAGTCCCGCGATTTTATGACTGATGTTTCCCCAGGAAAGCCATCAGCCGATGCCCCTCGGCCTTGAACCGGTTGCACCTTGGCCGCGAATGCTATTCAACAAATCAAATAAGGTGCAACCAGTTTCGCTCGAATAAGTTGCACCTGATCGGTTTTATCGCAAAAACCGTGTTTTTTGCTCCCTTTTAGTGCAGTTCATAGCACTCAGCTAGAAGCCAAAGCACTAAGCCGGTGCAGGATTAACAGGCCAGTGTTTGCTTCCGGATGAGCTGCCTGTCATTTCAGGAAAAAAAGGGTTGCACCCGGTTGCACCTCAGTCATCTCGCAGCTAATCTTGCCGCCAGCTGATGCCACGCAATACGTGGTAAACATGAGGATAAAAATATGGCTACCACCACCCTTGGGGTCAAACTCGATGACCCGACCCGCGAACGCCTCAAGGCGGCCGCAACCTCGATTGATCGTACGCCGCACTGGCTGATCAAGCAGGCAATTTTCAATTACCTGGAAAAACTCGAGGGTGGTGCAACCCTGACCGAGCTGAACGGTTCACCTCGCACCGACAGCGAGGATGCCGGCGATGTGCAGGTCGACCATGCTCACCAATGCTTCCTCGAATTTGCCGAGAGCATCCTGCCGCAATCGGTCTTGCGCGCCTCCATCACTGCCGCCTACCGTCGCCCTGAGCCGGAAGTGGTGCCGATGCTGATCGAGCAGGCCCGCCTGCCGGCCGAAATGGCCGAAGCCACCAACAAGCTGGCCGCCTCGATTGCGGAAAAACTGCGTAACCAGAAAAGTGCCGGCGGCCGTGCCGGTATCGTTCAAGGTTTGCTGCAGGAATTTTCCCTGTCGTCCCAGGAAGGCGTGGCGCTGATGTGCCTGGCCGAAGCGCTGCTGCGCATCCCGGACAAAGGCACCCGTGATGCGCTGATCCGCGACAAGATCAGCACCGGTAACTGGCATCCGCACTTGGGCAACAGTCCGTCGCTGTTCGTCAACGCCGCCACTTGGGGCCTGCTGCTGACCGGCAAACTGGTCGCCACCCATAACGAAGCGGGCCTGACCTCCTCCCTGAGCCGCATCATCGGCAAGAGCGGCGAGCCGATGATCCGCAAGGGCGTCGACATGGCCATGCGCCTGATGGGCGAGCAGTTCGTCACCGGCGAAACCATCGCCGAGGCCCTGGCCAACGCCAGCAAGTTCGAATCCAAGGGCTTCCGCTACTCCTACGACATGCTGGGTGAAGCCGCACTTACCGAACATGACGCCCAGAAGTACCTCGCCTCGTACGAACAAGCCATCCATTCGATCGGCAAAGCGTCCCATGGTCGTGGGATTTATGAAGGCCCAGGCATTTCCATCAAGCTGTCTGCCCTGCACCCGCGTTACAGCCGCGCCCAGTATGAGCGCGTCATGGAAGAGCTGTACCCGCGCTTGCTGTCGCTGACCCTGCTGGCCAAGCAATACGACATCGGCCTGAACATCGACGCCGAGGAAGCCGACCGCCTCGAGCTGTCGCTGGATCTGCTGGAGCGCCTGTGCTTCGAGCCGCAACTGACCGGCTGGAACGGCATCGGCTTCGTGATCCAGGCGTACCAGAAGCGTTGCCCGTACGTGATCGACTACGTCATCGACCTGGCCCGCCGCAGCCGTCATCGCCTGATGATCCGCCTGGTAAAAGGTGCGTACTGGGACAGCGAGATCAAGCGCGCCCAGGTCGAAGGCCTGGAAGGCTATCCGGTCTATACCCGCAAGGTGTACACCGACGTGTCCTACATCGCTTGCGCCCGCAAGTTGCTGTCGGTGCCGGAAGTCATCTACCCGCAATTTGCCACGCACAACGCCCATACCCTGGCAGCCATCTACCATATCGCCGGTCAGAACTATTACCCGGGCCAGTACGAATTCCAGTGCCTGCACGGCATGGGTGAACCACTGTACGAACAGGTTGTAGGCAAGGTCTCCGAAGGCAAGCTGAACCGTCCGTGCCGTGTGTACGCGCCGGTCGGCACCCACGAAACATTGCTGGCGTACCTGGTACGTCGCCTGCTGGAAAACGGCGCGAACACTTCGTTCGTCAACCGTATCGCCGACCAGTCCATCTCGATTCAGGAGCTGGTGGCCGATCCAGTGGCCAGCATCGAGCAGATGGCAACGCTGGAAGGCGGCTTCGGCCTGCCGCACCCGCGCATCCCTCTGCCTCGGGATCTGTATGGCAGCGACCGCGCCAACTCCAGCGGCATCGACCTGGCCAACGAACATCGTCTGGCTTCGCTGTCCTGCGCCCTGCTGGCCACGGCCCATAACGACTGGAAAGCCGCGCCGATGCTCGGTTGCGCTGCCAGCGAAGAAACCCCGGCAGCGGTGCTGAACCCGTCCGATCACCGCGACGTGGTCGGCCATGTGCAGGAAGCCACGGTCGCCGACGTCGACAACGCCATCCAGTGCGCCCTCAACGCCGCACCGATCTGGCAGGCCACGCCACCAGCCGAGCGCGCCGCGATCCTCGAGCGTGCCGCTGACCTGATGGAAGGCGAGATCCAGCCGCTGATGGGCCTGCTGGCCCGCGAAGCCGGCAAGACCTTTGCCAACGCCATTGCCGAAGTGCGTGAAGCCGTGGACTTCCTGCGCTACTACGCCGTGCAGGCGCGCAACGACTTCACCAACGACGCCCACCGCCCACTGGGCCCGGTGGTCTGCATCAGCCCGTGGAACTTCCCGCTGGCGATTTTCAGTGGCCAGGTCGCCGCCGCACTGGCCGCCGGCAACCCGGTACTGGCCAAGCCCGCCGAACAGACGCCATTGGTGGCGGCCCAGGCTGTGCGCCTGATGCTTGAAGCCGGCATTCCGGAAGGCGTGCTGCAACTGCTGCCGGGCCGTGGCGAAACCGTCGGTGCCCGCCTGGTGGGTGACGAGCGGGTCAAAGGCGTGATGTTCACCGGCTCCACCGAAGTCGCTCGCCTGCTGCAACGCAACATCGCCGGCCGCCTGGACAACCAGGGCCGTCCGATCCCGCTGATCGCCGAAACCGGCGGCCAGAACGCCATGATCGTCGACTCCTCGGCGCTGACCGAACAAGTGGTCATCGACGTGGTGTCCTCGGCGTTCGACAGTGCCGGCCAGCGTTGCTCGGCCCTGCGGGTGCTGTGCCTGCAGGAAGACTCCGCCGACCGCGTCATCGAAATGCTCAAGGGCGCCATGGCCGAATCGCGCCTCGGCAACCCTGAGCGCCTGTCCGTGGACATCGGCCCGGTGATCGACGCCGAAGCCAAGGCCGGCATCGAGAAACACATCCAGGCCATGCGCGACAAGGGTCGCACCGTGTACCAGATGGCAATCGCCGACAGTGACGAGTGCAAGCGCGGCACCTTTGTGATGCCAACCCTCATCGAGCTGGAAAGCTTCGACGAGCTGCAGCGCGAGATCTTCGGCCCGGTGCTGCACGTGGTGCGCTACAAGCGCAAGGAACTGGATCAGTTGATCAACCAGATCAACGCCTCCGGCTACGGCCTGACCCTGGGCGTGCACACGCGCATCGACGAGACCATCGCCAAGGTCATCGACAATGTGCATGCGGGTAACGTCTACGTGAACCGCAACATTGTCGGTGCTGTGGTCGGTGTGCAGCCGTTCGGTGGCGAAGGCCTGTCGGGCACCGGTCCCAAGGCCGGTGGTCCGCTGTACCTGTACCGCCTGTTGTCGACACGTCCTACCGATGCGATCCAACAATCCTTCGTCCGTGGCGACGCCCTGACAGCACCGGACCTGCGTTTGCGCGAGGCCATGGGTAAACCGCTCACCGCCCTGCAAGCCTGGGCCGACAGCCAGAAGCTTGCCGAGCTGAGCGCCCTGTGCGTGCAGTTCGCGGCCCAGTCGCAAAGCGGTATCACCCGCCAGCTGACCGGCCCGACCGGCGAACGCAACAGCTACGCCATCCTGCCGCGCGAGCACGTGTTGTGCCTGGCCGACGTGGAAGGCGACCTGCTGACGCAACTGGCGGCCGTACTGGCCGTGGGTGGCTCGGCCGTGTGGCCGGAAACCGACACCAGCAAGGCTTTGTTCGCACGCTTGCCGAAGGAAATTCAGGCACGCATCCAGCGGATTGCCGACTGGAGCAAGGACGAGGTGCTATTCGACGCGGTCCTGCACCACGGCGATTCGGACCAGCTGCGCGGCGTTTGCCAGCAGGTAGCCAAGCGCGCCGGCGCCATCGTTGGGGTGCACGGCTTGTCCCAGGGCGAGACCAACATTGCGCTGGAACGCCTGGTGATCGAGCGGGCCTTGAGCGTCAACACCGCCGCGGCGGGTGGTAACGCCAGCTTGATGACTATCGGCTAAACCGCTGTAAACCAGGCACCTGCAACGGGTGCCTGGCAATCGAATCCCTGTGTGGAGCGAGTTTTGTGGGAGCAAAGCTTGCTCGCGATCCAGGCGCTGCGGTCCTCAAGAGAGCGCGGCGTTTTCATCGCGGGCAAACCTTGCTCCCACAGAGCCCGCCCCCCACATCTGATTAGCGTCACCCTCGCTCCTCCATCACCCAAATCAATCATCCTGTTCAGCCTCCATTACCGCGCCTAGACTCGGCCCATTCCAAAAAAAGGTAGGCTGCCATGTCCGAGACGCTGCTCAGTTCCCGCAATCTGGCTTTCGAGCTGTATGAAGTCCTTGATGCCGAGGGCCTGACCCAGCGCGAGCGGTTTTCCGAACACAATCGCGAAACCTTCGACGCCGCCCTCGGCACGGCCCGCAGCATCGCCGAGAAATTTTTCGCGCCCCACAACCGCAAGAATGATGAAAACGAACCGCGCTACGAGAACGGCGAGGCGATTCTGATTCCCGAGGTAAAACCGGCGGTGGATGCCTTCCTCGAGGCGGGCTTTCTCAACGCGGCGCGCAGCTTCGAGGCAGGCGGCATGCAACTGCCGACGCTGCTGTCCCAGGCCTGCTTCGCACATTTCCAGTCGGCCAACGCCGCTTCGACCTCTTATCCGTTCCTGACCATGGGCGCGGCGAACCTGATCGAGAGCTTCGGCAGCGAGGAGCAGAAGCAACGCTTCCTGCAACCGATGATCGACGGTCGTTTCTTCGGCACCATGGCCCTGACCGAGCCCCATGCAGGCTCTTCGCTGTCGGATATTCGTACACGCGCGGAGCCTGCGTCCGACGGCACTTATCGACTCAAAGGCAACAAGATCTTCATTTCCGGCGGCGATCATCCGTTGTCGGAAAACATCGTGCACATGGTCCTGGCGAAATTGCCGGATGCGCCGCCGGGCGTGAAGGGCATTTCGCTGTTTATCGTGCCCAAGTTCCTGGTCAACGACGACGGCAGCCTCGGCCAACGTAACGACGTGCTGTTGGCCGGGCTGTTCCACAAGATGGGCTGGCGTGGCACCACTTCTACCGCGCTGAACTTCGGCGACAACGGCGAATGTGTCGGTTACCTCGTAGGCAAGCCGCACCACGGCCTGAGCTACATGTTCCAGATGATGAACGAGGCGCGGATCGGCGTCGGCATGGGCGCAGTGATGCTGGGTTACGCCGGCTACCTGTATTCCCTGGAATACGCCCGCGAACGCCCCCAGGGCCGGGTTCCCGACAGCAAGGACCCAACCACTGCTCCCGTGGCGATCATCCAGCACGCCGACGTGCGCCGCATGCTGCTGACCCAGAAAGCCTACGTTGAAGGTTCGTTTGACCTGGGCCTGTACGCAGCGCGCCTGTTCGACGACACCACTACCCTGCAAAGCGAAGCCGAGCGCAGGCGCGCCCATGAGCTGCTGGACCTGCTGACCCCGATCGTCAAATCCTGGCCCTCGGAGTTCTGCCTGAAGGCCAACGAACTGGCGATCCAGATTCTGGGGGGGCACGGCTACACCCGCGAATATCCGGTGGAGCAGTATTACCGCGACAACCGCCTGAACCCGATCCATGAAGGCACCCACGGCATCCAGTCCCTGGACCTGCTAGGGCGAAAACTGGCGCAGAACGGCGGTGCCGGGCTCAAGCAGTTAATCCGGCTGGTGGCCGACACCACTGAACGCGCCCAGGCGCATGCCTCACTGACGCCGTTGCGCCAGCCGCTGGAAGCGCTGGTGGCGCGCCTGCAAACCGTCACCCTGGGCCTGCTGACGGACCTGGGCCAAGGCAAAGTCAACAGCAGCCTCGCCAATTCGGCGCTGTACCTGAAGGTGTTCGGGCATATGGTGATCGGCTGGCGCTGGCTGGAACAGGCGATTCGTGCCGAGGAAGGCTTGGCCAAGGGGAATGCGGCGGACAACGACTTCTATAAAGGCAAACTGCAAGCAGCGCGCTACTTCCTGACCTGGGAAGTACCGGGTTGCCATCATGAGCTGGCGATTCTTGAGGCGCGGGATGATACGTGCCTGGAAATGCGGGATGAGTGGTTCTGAGCCAGCGCTTGTGGTGGGGCTCAAATCCCATCGCGAGCAAGCTCGCTCCCACAGGGTTCCAAGTGAATACGACATCTGCGTTCACCACCCTCCACTGTGGGAGCGGGCTTGCTCGCGAAAGCGGTATGCCAGTTGCAATTGATTTGCCTGATCCACCGCCTTCGCGAGCAAGTCGGATCGCCGCACCGCCGCTCCCACAATGAGATCACCATCAACCTTTGGTCCTTAGGTTTCAGGCCTGCTGGATCGTCTTGGCAATCACATCGACCGTGGCGCTGACTTGCTCTTGGTAACGGTCGAGTTCCGCCTGATGAGCCTTTTGCATCTCCATCTGTTGCGAACACAGGTTCATCGCCGCCAGTACCAACAGGCGATCTCCGATCAGCGTCGGGTATTTTCTTTTCGTGTCGGCCAGTGCGGCCTTGAGCATGGAGGCAGCGTCCAACAGGGCCTGTTCCTGCCCGGTCGGCGCTTTGATTGAATAGTCTTCTCCCAGGATCGAGATGACTGTCACCCCATCGGCGCCGTGCTTCATGCGCTGACAGCCCCGGCGCTGGCGCGCTCGATCAGCGCCTGGATGCGAGCGGCGGTGGTGCCGTGCAGTTCTTCCTGTTCCATCAGGCTCAGTTGCAGGCTCTCGTTTTCATCCTTGGCCCTGGCCAGTTCCGCGCCCAGGGTTTCGTTCAGTCCGGTGAGGTGACGGTTCTGTTGCACCAGGTCATTGACCAGTTGTTCCAACTGGCTGAGGGATGTTTCCAACATATTGATTTCCAGGCTTTTTCAAGGGGCGCGTACGATAAAGAAAAGTCACCGTCGATGCCATGGTTTACACAGCGACGGTACTTCGCTCGCGAGCTGTAGAGACTGCGATTCGTGGATCTGGTTCCTACCCTTCGTCGCGCGGCCAGGGCTGCCCTGTGACAAAAGCACGCATGTCACTCAAGACTTTAGTCGTATGACCGATAAGTCAGGTAACAGCAGTCACAGCCCCGCACGGATGCGCCTCCTTCCGGTACTTTCCATGTCTCTACGTAATATGAACATCGCGCCGCGGGCGTTCCTGGGCTTTGCCCTGATCGGCGCCCTGATGCTCGCCCTCGGGGTATTTGCCCTGACCCAGATGAGCAACATCCGCGCATCCGGCGAGAGCATCGCCCGCAACAGTGTGCCGAGCATCAAGGCCCTGAACGAGTTCACCCAACTCACCCTGCGCCTGCGGGTGTTGTCCTATCGCTTGCTGACCAATCGCGAGCCGGACACCCAGCAGAAAACCTTCGATCTGTTCGAGCAACGCAACCAGCAGATCCGCGCCGCCCAGGTCGCGTATGAAAAACTCATCAGCGCCCCGGACGAACGGGCCGCCTACGATCAATATGTGCAACTGCTCGGGCAATACCGTCAGCTCGAAGAACGGATGAAAACCCTGTCGCGCAACAATCAGGTCACTGAATTGCAGGCGCTGCTCAACACCGAACTGATGAGCAATTCCGACGCCATCAACGCAGTGCTCGCCCGTTTGACGGAGATCAACAACCAGCAAGCGGAAGCCTTCAATCAAGGCGCGGCGAAACAGTACTCCACCGCTTTCAATTGGGTCGTCACCCTGCTGGTCATCGCCACCGGCCTGACCCTGCTGTTCGCCTGGCTGCTGACCAACAGCATCACCAAGCCGATTGCCAACGCACTGGACGCCGCCGAAGAAATCGCCAAGGGCAACCTGACCCGCCCGATTGTTGTCGATGGCAGCGACGAAGCCGGCCGCCTGCTGCGGGCGATGTCGACCATGCAGGAAAAACTGCGCGACACCTTGCAGCGAATCTCCGGCTCGGCCACGCAACTGGCCTCCGCCGCCGAAGAACTCAACAGTGTCACCGACGAAAGCGCCCGTGGCCTGACCCAGCAGAACAACGAAATCGAACAGGCCGCCACCGCGGTCAACGAGATGACCAGCGCCGTGGAAGAAGTCGCGCGCAATGCGGTCAGTACCTCCGAAGCGTCGAAAAACGCCACCACGTCTGCCGGCGACGGCCGCGACCTGGTGCAGGAAACCGTCAGTGCCATCGAACGCATGAGCGCCGATGTGCAGGGCACCGCCACATTGATCGGCAACCTGGCCAATGAGTCCCGTGACATCGGCAAGGTGCTGGACGTGATCCGCGGCTTGGCCGACCAGACCAACCTGCTGGCGCTCAACGCCGCCATCGAAGCCGCCCGTGCCGGTGAGGCCGGTCGCGGCTTTGCCGTGGTCGCCGACGAAGTGCGCGCCCTGGCCCACCGTACCCAGCAGTCGACCAGCGAGATCGAGCGCATGATCGGCAGCATCCAGAGCGGCACCGAACACGCCGTGGATTCGATGCGCAACAGCACCGAACGTGCGGAGTCGACGTTGAACATCGCCCGCGGTGCCGGCATGTCCCTGGACACGATCAACACCGCCATCGTCGAGATCAATGAACGCAACCTGGTGATCGCCAGTGCCGCCGAAGAACAGGCCCAAGTGGCCCGTGAAGTCGACCGCAACCTGGTGAACATCCGCGACCTGTCGGTGCAATCGGCCACGGGTGCCAATCAGACCAGTGCCGCGAGTGCTGAACTGTCGCGTTTGGCCGTGGATCTGAACAGCATGGTTGGACGGTTCAGCCTTTAAGCCGCGTAACGGATGATAGTGAGCAATCATCCGCCTGGCTTTTGTGGCGAGGGAGCTTGCTCCCGCTGGGCCGCGCAGCGGCCCCGTCCTTAAAAGCGACGACTGCTTCGCAGCCGAGCGGGAGCAAGCTCCCTCGCCACAATGTTTTCACTCTGGAATCCGCTCGTTTCTCAACCTTCCGGCTTACCTGGGATCGACGGTATCCAACGCCCGGTTTGCCAATAACTCGCCCAACTCGATCAACTGTTGCAGCCCCAACGCAACATGTCGTCGCGAGCCTTTCAGGTCGAACGCCAGGTCACTGGCCATCGCATTGGCAGAAGCCAGGGTTTCGCTGAGGTTGGCCAGCAGGCTCTCAGCATCAATGCCCTCCACGACAGTGAATAGCTGGTCGGGGGATGGCTTCTTGTCACGCTGGGCAGGTTTGGGGTTCAGATAGGAATCGATGACACGTTCAGCGTTGGCGTCGGCTGCGATATCCAGATGCAGCGGTGGAACGGGTGGGTCTGGGATGAGTTTGTCCATGGAATGCTCCTAACGTAAGTGGGAGCCGCCACGTTCGCTGCTAAACGAATAGGTGGCAGCCGTGCGCAGGTTAGCAGACCGGTACGTTAGGAAACCGGCGCACCCGAGGATGCCCTGCGCACAGCCGCCATAAGAATTCGAGCGATAAAAATCGCTCGCACTGAATGGCAGTTGCCATGCGCCTAACGTGACTCCGAGCTGCTAAACCCGACCGCTGATGGGCAGCGGTGAACAAAGACTAGGCACCGAAATCGGCAGGCGCAAGAGGCTGGAATTTTCTAGGAAATGTCCTGCAAGTCAATGGGGAATATTCTTTCCGCCGATTCCTACGGCGAGCTGGTTTAGTCGTTCCAGGCCGAAAAAATTGCGTATAGTCCCGCCCGCCGCCTTGCGGCAATCCGCTTTGGCAAACCGCCGTTTCTAGAAGGAGCTTGAATTTGTACAAGGGATTTACAGGAGTCGTTTTTCTGTTACTGGGCGGCTGCTCGCTGCATCCATATTCCAAGGACGAGCTGTTGAACACCGGCACAACCAGCCCCGAGTATTGCCTGACGCAAGAGCGGGCGGTGGTGGAAGAACGCGTGCAAGGCTACCTGAACCACTGCTTCCACCCCCAAGTAACCGAGCTCAACACCGGCGCAAGACTCGTCAACACCATTCAATTGAAAGTCGACCGGAACGCCGAAAGAAGTGACATGGTGCTGTGGGCGCCAACAATTTACGGAAGCCAGTTCTATATGAACGTGATCGTCTCGGAAAAGAACCCCGCCTGCAAAACCACCATGACCGCCGTGGCTTCAGGCTGGGGATTCGCGCGAAACTTTCCGAAGATCCTGGAAAGCGCAAACGGGGAAGACCCGTGGTGCCCGCTATAACCTCCACCAATTGATTAATCAACTGGCTCTCGTGGCAAGGGAGCTTGCTCCCGCTGGGCTGCGCAAGCAGTCCTCGCGCCGCTATAGGTATGTCACGCCCCCCTTCGCTTATCAAACAAGCTGCCCCCTCTACTGCCATCAACGCCTCGCTTAAATCAGCTACGTTGCCGCGGCATAAAATCTTCGGTGCTCTTGTTTCTCAGTTGCAGCAGAGACATAACGAATTCTGGCTCAACCCCCATCAGAAACTCCATAGCGTCGTAGATTTTCCATTGATGTATTTCGGGGCGATCTATTATCGAGCTGAGGTGCTGTTTAACAAGCGGGATGTACTCCGGATACCGCTCACGCTTTAAGAAGGCGAAAGCGTCAGATATTTCAAAGGGTTCCGTTCCTGCCAACTCGATGATAGTAGACAGTGGTAAAAAAGCTTGAGCCCTAGCGACTTCCCTTTGTCCCCTGTCGACCATATTTGCGAAGTACATGGTTACAGCCATGAGGATCTGGCGATAAGTATCATCGTATCCATGCAACCTGTGGGGGTAGGTATTTTTGATAAGTTCCGGCTTTTCCATGCTTTCGCTTAATGCAACCAACCCCTCGAAAACCCCCCAGCTAGTCAACAAGTTTGCAGCTTCGAAGCTGCACAACATCATCATCTGAATTGCGAAGCAAATCCAACACTGCAGTCATTCTTTCCTGCGGTATATCTTCGGCCTCCAGCTCACCTGCCTCGGCGGCATAATCAGCATGATCCGGTATGCCGTGGAGTAGGTCGTAGGTTTTCCGATCCACAATGAACCCTATTTCTGAATGATTAATCACGTCATTTGCAACAGCCCGAGCTCCTTTTGTCCCAACGAACCAATTAAAACGCTAATACTATTCGTAAATCTTAGATGCAAACAATATTTTTGCAAATGTCTGCCAACTAGGGATGAGGGCTTCCTCATCTCCAGAGTTCATTGCGTAGAAATTCATCGCTCGAACCCAAGCTTCCATTGCGTCCAAAAACCTTTCCAGCGTAGGGTTTTCCCACTCGCCTGAATTTAATTCCAAATTCTCCTTAAGCCCACAAATAAAGTCTGCAAACTCCTCTCTTGTTTTAATGCTCTCAATCATCCTATCTAAATCCATAAGCCACCTATTTACAAACCCCACGAACACAAATTATAGAACCGTTATTTGGTGTAGTCATCTTCCTTCCAATTTCCTCCCGGTGGAACTTCGATGCCAAGCCATTGCGGCATCTCCATGCGGCCTTCCGCCATTTATAGAGCGTCGGCTTCCACGCTGCGGATATTTCGAGGCTCAATCACACGGCCTATACGCTCGCTGTCTACGCTTCGCAGCGCCGGTTACCCAGTCACCACGCAAGACTCGCTTCCGGTCAGTGGCTAACCTTTACCGGACGGGGTTCATACCCGCTGGGTTTCTTACGCCATTTCGTGACGGCTTACGCCGTCAGTCCCAAGCGACCAAGCTTTGCCTGGCGCACATAAATCTGCCCCCTTTTTAGAGCATTTTTTTTGCCCTAAACACTTAACACCAATGCACTTACATCACCAAAACTTAAAAACTCCTGAAAACAAGAAACAACGAGCCCTATATCTCTTGTAATTAAATTCGCTTGATAGCAATCACCCAAAACGTCAATCAGCTTTGTTCCAGCTGACGTATTATTAAGGGTACGCACAACGTGCTCCCCATCATCCAAGTATTGATTTAACATCAAAAGATAATTTCCAGAATCAGCATAAAGATTGATTTCGTAAGGCCCAACTTCAGGTACAGGGGTAATAGACAACGAAGCGACACCATCGAATCTACCACATTCATATATAATGGATTTAACATCTTCCATGGTCGGCTGATGAACAAGAGGGATCTGCAATCTACCGCACTCAGGACTAAGCGTATACCCTCCGATTATCATCTATTTTTTCTCCTTAATGGACTTCATACCTGACTCCCAGTAATAATTTTTCGGCAGTCCCGTTTTATCATCTATAGCTCTTACGGTTAAAGATTTCAACTCAGCCTTTTCCGCGGCAGCGGCTATGTCGCCTTTGCAGAATCCGCATACATCCTTTCCTGCGACTGTCATGGACATGTCCGCTCCGGCGGTTTTACCAGCGCTATATGCTTGCTGAATCACACCGATTTCAGCGTGGGCATCTTTCATATTTCCGTTTGGATAAAGCTTGCCAGGATTCGTAGCGGCTTTATCTGCAATTCTATCCGTAATCAACGAAGGTATTTTTGGATCCGCCTCGTTGAGCGGACGAGAGGTTTGATTGACGTCTTGAAAGGTCTGTCCTCCTACCTTTCCCTCTGCCGCCACTTTTGGTGCAGCTCCCTTAGCCGATCCTTCTATTACATTTCTCTCGACCAGCGCAGCGGCTTCCAGATCCGTAAGCATGCTTGTTGCATTCGCATTCTTGGACGCAGCGCCTTTTGCACCTGCACTACCATTGACACGTCCAGAGGAGCCGATCTTTGGCACCCCAAGACTCGCCGCATTCATAGCGCCGACCACAATGTTGCCGATGCCATTCCACGTATCACCATCGTAGACCTGGCCCGCACCGTGTCCTGCTTGGAGTGCACCATTCGCCGCAGCTGCGACCCGAATCGTAGTGCCGAGATTTCCGGTCAGGAAATACAGAGCAGGTGACCCCACGTCACTCATCGCCTGCATTTCACGATTGATGCGCAGGTAACCCTCAGCATCGCGGTACAGCATTTCGCTAGCGCTCTGGTCCCTGGACCAAAAGATGTTGGCAACCGATACGCCATCCTGAGCTCTCAGGCCGTCGGCGTAGGCAATTCGCTCCTGGGTAGTACCGCCCGCATACGGAAAGTCTCGGTAAGGATCCGGTCCATTTTCAAGCAGATTGTTGATGCTGGTGCGGGCAGCCTCTACCCCGTGTTCTTTACTTTGCTCGTAGCCGTAGACCTGAAGATAAGCGCCTAGCTCTGTTTTTTCTGCCGGAGAAAGCGACGCGGGATCGGTGTGAAAACGTGCCAACAACGCATCGCTACGCTGGTCCGAGCCTTGGAGCACCATCATTTTTTTGGCGGCGTCCAGGCTCTTGGTTTCTTCATATTCCTTGAGAGCCCTGTCTCGCTCCGCGCGGGAGTGGTCTCCTAGGAAGTTGTAACGCGTGCCGTTTTCCGCCACTTGCGCAGCGACTTCGAGGTCGCCATTGGAGGCCGCAGCGCCTAGAACGCCGACAACTTTTGAAAGTGCCACCAGATTCTCTTGGGCCCGAGTGTATTCAGGCGTACCGGGCTCCAGATGCGAGGGCAGGAGCGTATCCCCCAGCAAACCGATAAGAACCTCGTTTGCCCCGCCCGCTATTGCTCCTGTACGGAAGTCTCCTCCCATGACTTCCGCCATCAATCCGCCCAAGGCCGAATGAAGCAGAATCGCTTCCAAGCTGCCTTCGGCCAGACCTAAGTCGCCGATTTTTCCGGCGCCATACGCTCCACCAATGCTGGCCGCCGTTCCAGCCAACGAAGTTGCTAAGTTGTCTTGGTAACTGCCTCCGTACACCGCTGTTTTAATCGCAGCATCCGCAGCCACTTTCATAGCGACTGTCTTTACGCTCTCGGCATTGAAGCCAACCGTGCTGGCGTCATAGCCAAGCCCTTGGGTAACCCCTGCCGTAGCTATCGAGACGGCATACCCTTTCAGGCTCTCCTTGGAAGTAACGTCCTTGGCAATCGCGCCGAGGTTTCCTCGGTTGTCGATGGTACTGACCGTCGCCTTGGTCGCGACGCTGATTGCTCCGGCCTGAACCATGGTATTCATGGTGGCCATCATCGGCCCCATTACGGCGGCCAGGGCGATGGCGATGATCAACTGCGACGCCGGCCCCAAACCTGACGTGTTGTATTTGAAGGACTCATGGATTTCCTTCACCTGCCGCCAGTCGACGTCACCGCGCCGCTCGGCGTCCTTGATCCAAGCCAGTTGCGGGTCGGCTTTCACCATCGCGTCGATGGTCTGGCTGACCGTTTGCTGATCGACATGCTTGATATCGATCTTCAGGCCTTCGACCGCCTTGATCGTGATGTTGCCCGCTGCCGTCATCTGAGTCTGGCGCAAGGTTTCGTCGGTATTCCCCTTGCCCTTGGCAGAGTTCCAGAACGCGTTGTTGTTGGTCTTGGTATGACTTTCGTCGTGCAGGTCTTTAACGCCCTCAAAGACGATGGCGCCGCCGCTTTGCAGTATCAGATCCTTTCCACTTTGGAGCTGGGCCACTTGGTAGCGCTGGTCATCGCCGCTCTTGAGTATCAGGTCGCCTCCGGAGCGGATCTGGCTGCCGACATGGGTGATTTGTGTCACCTCATCGCGCCGCATCTTCAAGCTCCCCCAACCGCCCTTCTTCTTCATGTCATACAGCGAATAATCCCGATTCTGCTCCGCCAACAGACTCAACTGCTTACCCGCCACCAGGTAGGCCTCATTACCCGCCGCAATCTTGCTCGCAACCATCAACAGATCATTGCGCGCAGCAACCCTTACATCCCCCCCGGCATCGAGGGTGGTCGCCTGCTGCGAGACATGGTCTTCTTCCTTGTTGATTTTCTTGCCGCTGCGCTTGTAGCGGTATTCGCTGGAGTCCTCGTTCGCCGCCGCGATCAGGGCGACGTCGTTGCCGCTCAGGTTGATGTCGCCCTTGGCTTGCAGATGGCTGGCGACGACGGTGAGGTTGTTGCCGGCGGTGACGTTGAGGTCGCCGCCCGTCTTGACTTCACTGGCGTGCTGGACGGTCTGGCTCTGCTCCCAGAAGTGGCGCTTGTCCTGGCGCATCGAGCCGTTTTCTTCGCGAGCGGCGGAGATGACGACGTCTTTGCCCGCACTCAAGTCCGCGTTGTTGCCCGCGGTGATCGCGCCGCCCACGTTGAGCAGATCGCCCGCTGCACGCATGGTGAGGTTGTTGCCGGCCTCGATGCGCGCGGCGTTGTCGACAACGGAGGTTTTCGAACTGAAGCCCTTGCCGCTGTTCTCAATGGTGGTGATGGTCCGGTCGTTGCGGACGTCGCCGGTCAAGGTCGAGAGCTCGACGTCCTTGCCCTTGAGGATGCCGCCTTGCATGTTGACCAGGTCTTTGCCCGCGACCAACTTGAGCCGCTCGCCAGCCTCGGCCAGGCGGGTGTTGAGCAGATTGTTGCCGGCTGCGGCCGAAAGGTTTTCGCTGGCACGCAGCGTCCCGGCGTTCCTCAGGTCGGTGCCTGCGATGAGCGTGAGATTCTTGCCTTGGATCAGCGCGCCATCGGCCATCAGCCGGTCGTTGGCCTGCGCCAGGTACAGCACCGGCACCAGCACGTGCTCACCATTGACGACCTGATCTTCCATCCAGACGATGTCATGGGTCAGCGCGGCGACTTGTTGCGAAGTCAGGGTCACGCCAAGGGCCAGGTTCAGTTGTTCCTTGCTGGCGATGGCGTTGTTCATCAGGTACTTGAACATGCCTTCGTCGGAGGTCTGGCCATCGAGAAAACGTTGGCCGGTGCGGGCGATCACGGCTTGCTGGATCAGGCGTTGTTCGTACAAGCCATCGCCCAGGCGCTTCCAACTGGTGTCCGGGTCATACCCCAGATTACCGAGCAGGTAGTCCGAGCTCATGAACTGTTTGAGGTCGGTCAGTTCACGATTGGTTTCAACTACGTACTTGTGGCCTGTAACGGCCCAGCTTGCGTTCGCCCCCCGGACGTTGGCCTGGCTTTGGTCATGACTGTTTTGCGCCGCCGCCGCGCTGTCGACGACGTGGAACAGGCCGTTCTCGCCCGTCGGCAAGGCGAATCCGGGCATAGTGGTCGGGTTGACTTGTTGTTGGGCCAGATCAGGCGGCAATTGAGGGTTGAGCACCACGACCGCTGGCTGTGCGACATTGGCCACATCGGTGGCCGCTGACTTGGTTGCGCCCGCCAGCGGCGTCTGGAACTGCGCAATGCTGCTGTTTTCCAGCTGTTGTGTCGCTTGGATGCTGATGTTCCCGCCCGATTGAACCACTGCTGCTGCCAGCGATTGCCCTGGCGTCACGGTAGTGATGTCGCTCACTTGGCGGAAATTGTTCAGTGCATCGACAGGCACTTGCTTCGGGTTGGCCTGGGCGTTGTAAGGAACGATGACTCTGGAACGGAAGCGCTCGTCTGTCCCATCGGTGACCCTGCCGGTGTTCCAGGTCCGCGTCCTGACGCTGGTGCCGGAAGCAGCGCCAACGTTGGCGAAGTTGTCTGCGGTAATCAGCAGGTCGGAAGCCGAGGCCATCACGCTGTATTGGTTGGTCACTGTGGAGCCGTCGACGGTCAGCTTCGCCCCACTCATCAACGTGGCACTGGCCGAGTCTTCGAGCACGACGCTTTGGAAGGTTTCCTTGGCCACATAGTCGACGTTGTGGTGGTCACCACCGCAGTCATAGCATTTGACACTGATGGAGCCCGACACCAGCTCATCGGTGGTGGAAAAAACGTCCTTGCGATTGATCAGGGTGTCGCTGCGCAGCGACATGTCCTTGGCCGACTCAAGGGTGCCGGAGATGTTCTCCAGCAACACGCTGCGAGCGACGCCATCTCGGGCCGCGACATTCAGTGCCCCCAGGCTGTAGACGTCCGCACGATAGTTGGTGAAGCGATTGAAACGCAGGGCCATGTCCGCGCCGCTAAAGATCAGGCCGCGATCGTTACGGGCCTCGTTGGCAAGCAGCTCCAAGGTGTCGGCACCACCCAGCGTGCCCGTATTGACCAGGCTCGTGGCGGCCAGGGAGAACTTGCCGCCGCCGGTGATCCGTCCGGCATTGTTCAATGCACCGAGACTGGTGACGGTGGTAACGCCACCACCAGCCAGGCGCGAGGCGCTGGATAGATCGAGGCTGGCCGCACTCAGATCGAATTTACCGACGCTGCTGAGGCGGCTGTTTTCGGTGCCGACATAAGCACCGGTCAGCTTCAGATCCAAATCAACGTCGCTGCTGATGATCCCCGCGTTGTTCCAAGTGCCGCCCGTAGCCAACAGGCTTTGCACCGCAACCAACTTGCCGCTACTGGTCTGATTGAGCTGGCCCACCTTCAGGTTCAGGACATTAGCCTGGATATCCGAGCTGTTGTCCCAACGCGCCGCGTCGACGGTCAGGGTGCCTGAGGTCATCAGGCTGCCGCCGATGTTGCTGAACCTGGCGAGGTCCACGCCTAAGGTGCCGGTGCCCACATGACGAACATTGCCGCCAGCATTTTTGAAGCCTGCCATCTGCAAGGACAGGTCCTGGGTGGCCGCTTCAATGACGCCGCTCTGGTTGTCCAGCAGTTGATCAACCGTTAGCGTCGCAGTCCCCAGCTTGCCCACCGAGCGCAACTTGCCGCCCTGGTTATCAACTGACGCAGCACGGATCAGCAGGCCGTTGGAACCCTCCACCAGACCACGCTGGTTGTTCAGTGCCCCGGTCAAACCGAAATCAATGGCGCTTGCCGCTGCGCGTCCGTCTCTGTTGTCCAGATTCCGAGCGCGTACAGTCAAGGCCTGTTTGGCGAGCACTGCACCGTTGCGGTTCTCAAGCGTGGCGGTGGTGATATCAACGTCATCGGACAAAGCCGAAACCTGCCCGCCATTGTTGAGCATCGCTTGTTTCGCATCGAGATCGACGGAGTGCGCCTGGATCAACCCAGCTGCGTCGGCGGAGGTGAGCGACTCGCCGTTATCCAACACCGTGTCCAGCGTCGCTTTCAGCCAACCGCCGACACTGGCAAGGACACCGCCACGGTTATCGAGGCTGCTCGCCTCGATATCCACGTTCCCGGCCTGGGTGATGGCACTGCCATCCTGGTTGACGAAGTCACCGGTGATATCGACCTTAAGGTCACCTTGGCTGAGCAGGCTGCCTTTGGTGTTATCGAGACCACCGCCGCTGATCGTCAGCCCCTGCTCAGTGCTGATGATCGCCTCGCCGTTATTGAGCAGTTGCTGGTAAGCGGTCAGGCTCATCGCCTTGACCGAGGCGATATAACCATCGTCGCTGTTGTTGATGTGGTCTGCGGTCAGGGTCAGTTTCCCCTGGCTGACCAACTTGCCGTCCTTCTGGTTGAAGCTTTTCAGCGTCGCAACCGTGTCACCCTGGCTGGTGATTTGTCCCGCGCTGTTTTCAATGCTGCCGCCCTTGAGAGTCAGCGTGGCGTCCGTCGCAATTTTGCCGCTGCTGTTATCCAGGTCGTCCGTTTCGAGCTTGAGAAGATCGTTGCTGCTGATGACCCCTACGCTGTTCTTCAGCGTACCGGCCACCAGCTTCTGCTCGCCGTCGCTGGCAATTGTCCCTTTATCGCGGTTGTCCAGCGTCCCGTTGGCCCGCGCTTGCAACGTGTCCTGGCTGACCAACGTCCCGGCGCGGTTGTCGATGTCCTTGCCATCGAGGGTCAGTGTTTTTCCGGCAGAAAGAGTGCCGCCGCGATTGTCGAGGGTCTGCTTGGCCGTGGCTTTCAAGTCACGACTGGCGATTACGCTCTGCCTGCGATTGTCGATATTCGCCGCGGTCAACTCCACGTCGCCCATCTGGTTGCGAGTGTTGTCGACGTTGACGCCCGCCTCGATGATGCCCAGGTTGTTGAGCTGCCCGTCGGTCGTCAGCGTGACGTTGTCCCGCGCGGCGATCGCTTGTCGGTTGGTAAGGGTGCCTCGGGTCGTCGCCTGGACCTGATTTCCGGCATAAATCGTTTCCCGGGCATCCAGGCTCTGGGCGTTGATATCAACCACGCCCGACGCCGTGGTCTGCGCCAGGCTTAAATGTCCATTGGCATCGAGCTGGATATCACCGCCACTGGCAACCATCTTGCCGTCCAGCTTCACGCCAACCCCGGCCTCGGTCCCCACCAGCTTGATGGCGCCAGCGTACATACCACCCAAGGCCGAGGAGTCGATGGCCAGCTCCGGTTTGGCGCTGCCATCATCAACCCGGGCAGTAGCGTTCAGGGTATTGGCGTTGACGTCGTTGCGCCCGGCGACGATGGTCAGGTTCTTGGCCTGGAGCTCGGCATTGATCTTGGCGCTGCGGGTGATGATTTCGAAGCGGTCGACGTTGTTCGCGTTCAGACCCGCGCCTTCAATGGCGACGCTGCCCTGGTCCACGTGATAGCGACCCACCTGGCCGTTTTCGATGATCGGCTTGCCCGTGGTCAGGGTCGCCTTGGGGGTATTGATGAAACCGCAACCGTTGCAGGTGATGCCGTAGGGGTTGGCGACGATGACGTGGGCCGACTGCCCGGCCACTTCGGTGTAGCCACGCAGCTGGCTCGGGTTGCCGCCGTTGACTTCGTTGAGGATGACTTTGGCGGCCGTGCCCTTGAGGTTCGGGTTGCCGATAATGATGCCGCCCAATTGCGTGGACTGGGTGCGGGACGTGGCGTTGTTGAGGATCACGCCGTTGCTGCCGACGTTATAGTCCTTGAACTGGTTGTGAGACAGACCACTGCCGTTGGGCTTGGCGATGTTGACCACCGGCACGCCATTGCCGGCCTGGCCGAGGCTGGTGCCCGGCGCGCTGACCACGATGCCGCCCGCCTGGGCCCACAGCGGTTGCCAGAACATGACGTTGGCCAACAGGAACGCCAGGCCGCGCTTGGGCATGCCCCAGAACTGCTCGCGGGTTTGCAGGGCAGCGGAAGGCTGGCGGGCCAGGAAGGCGTATTGGCGGTCGTCCATGATCAGGTCTCGTTACAGCAGAAATTTAGATGGATACATCCACGCGGAAGTAGATCGGCGCTTCGCGCGCGGTCAGGACATCCGGACGTTCCAGGGAATGGGCGAAGGTGACGCTGGCGCTCAGGTGCTCGCCTCGGGCGAATAACTCCAGCGAGTTGCTCGACATGCGCCCGTGCTCGCTACCGTTGTAGCGATTACCGCGAATCACGCCTTGGTCATAACCGAGGCTGGTGCCGTATTCGGCGAATACCGGGCGTAGCCATTGCAGGGTCACCGGACGGCTCCAGCGCAGGTCGTTGCGCCAGTAGCCGCCGCTGTCGCCAGACAGTGTCTGGTCCTTGTAGCCGCGAATCGACGACAGGCCGCCCAGGCTCATGCGCTGCGAGGCGAACAATGCATCCTCGCTGCGCTGGCCGGTCATCAGGCTGCTGAAGCTGAAGGACTCGCCGCCCAGCATGAAGGGCTGCAAATAGCTGAGGGTCGCGGTGTATTTGCGATAGCGCGCATCTGGCACTCCAGGGCCCGGCTCATGATCGCCCTGGGCATCGAGGGCACCGATACCTTGTTGCAGGCCCAGGTCGAGGTTGACGAAGGCATTGCCCACTCGCCGGCCATGATTGATGCCGAACTGCGCCTCGCTGATGCGGTTACTGCTCACATCGAGCTTGCTGTCTTCGAAAAAGTTATTGGTACGCAGGTACGCCAGGCCTGTGTTCAAGGAAGTCTTGCTCACCGCGTCACGATGCACCACCCGCTCCAGGCGAAACTGATGGCTCTGGCTGTCGCCGGTCTGCTTGAAGGTAAAGCCGTTGAGCTGCGCCGGCGTCCGGTACTCGCTTTGGCTATAGCTGTAGCTCAGGTTCCACCAGCCAAACGGCAAGTTGTAATAGAACATGGCGTTGCGCGAGGTTTTCTGATGGTCGCTGACGGCATCGTGGCCGCCGCGCAAGGCCAATTGATCGGCCAGGCCCAAGGGATTGTCCCAGTCCAGGGAGACGCCCCATTGCTGCTCACCGGTGCTCTTTTGTCCATCGTTATGCCGTGACATACCGGCGCGCCAAGGTTTCTGCGCGGTGTTCTTGACCAGCACTTCACTGCCGCCGATGTTCTGCCCTGGCGCCAACTCCATTTCCACACGGTTGGAGGGTAGGCGGTTCAGTTGATCGATCATTTGCTCGATCTCCCGCAGATTGAGCAAATCGCCCGGCTTGCCCGGAAAGCTCATGGTCAGCTCCCGCTCGGAGAGTCCGCTGTCCTCGGCGCCCTTCAGGCTCTCAAGCCGTCCCTCGACTACCAGCACCTGCAGATGCCCGCTGGACAAATCCTGTTGTGGCAAATAGGCACGGCTCGTGACCAAGCCCTTTTCCAGGTACGCATCGGTAACGGTCTTGAGCAGCTCGTTAAGCTGCGGCACGCCCAGGCACTGATTGATGTAGGGCTTGAGCAAGCGTTGGCGCTCGCGCTCGGACAGGGCATCGGCGCTTTTGAGTTCGATGGTCTTGATGAGGAAGCAACGGGTATCGGCAGGTTTTGCCGGCGGGACTGGCTTTGCTTCTTTGCCTGGCAGGTCCTTGAGTTCTTCGAGGCGCCGACGCTGCTCTTCGAGCAGGCGATTCTGGCGTTCGCGGATAAGGTCAGTGTCGCCAGGGGTTGGCGCGGCATAAACAGGGGAAAGCGGAGAAAGGCAGAGCAAAGCCAGGCACAACCTCGCCCACAGGGCGGGTAAAGACATGTTCGATCCCTCGAGCAAGAAGCGGCATCCAAAATAGCGGGCGGATACTAGGGAGCGCCCCTGCGGGAGTCAACATTGGATTGGCCCAATGGAGCTGCTGGTTTGTTATCAGCTGTTTCCCATATCCGGTTACGAAATAACTCGTCTAAAGCACAATCGCCTGCGAAACGGTCTGGCAGGCGCAAGGCTAGAAGGAAGACGCCCAAACCTTTTTTGACAGCATCACATTTCAACAGGTTAGAATCGCTGGCACGCAGACTGCATGGTCAGTTTGTGCCTGTCCCTCAAGATTCCCGGAGTACTGCCTTTGACTGCGACGACCATCAACAGCCTGTTCTTGATCGGCGCGTTGCTGGTGGGTGCGAGCATTCTGGTGAGTTCTCTTTCGTCGCGCCTGGGCATCCCGATCCTGGTGATCATCCTGGCCGTGGGCATGGCGGCCGGTGTCGACGGCGCCGGTATTCTTTTCGATAACTACGCCACGGCCTATCTGGTCGGCAACCTCGCATTGGCGGTCATCCTGTTGGACGGCGGCTTGCGCACGCGGGTCTCGAGCTTTCGCGTTGTCGCTGGCCACGGTCGGGGTATTGATCACCACCGGGCTGACCGGCCTGGCGGCGGCGTGGCTGTTCAACCTGAACCTGATCCAGGGCCTGCTGATTGGCGCCATCGTCGGCTCCACCGACGCCGCGGCAGTGTTTTCGCTGCTGGGCGGCAAGGGCCTGAATGAGCGGGTCAGCGCCACCCTCGAGATCGAGTCCGGTAGCAACGACCCCATGGCGGTATTCTTGACCGTCACCTTGATCGGCATGCTCGCCAGTGGCGAAACCGGCCTGCATTGGAGCCTGGTGGGGCATCTGGTGCGCGAGTTTGGTATCGGTGCGGTGATCGGCCTGGGCGGCGGCTGGCTGATGCTGCAACTGGTCAATCGCATCAACCTGGCCAACGGCCTGTACCCGATCCTGGTCATCAGCGGCGGCCTGGCCGTATTTGCCTTGACCAACGCCCTGCACGGCAGCGGCTTCCTCGCGGTGTACCTGTGCGGCCTGGTGATCGGCAACCGTCCGGTGCGCAGCCGCCACGGTATCCTGCACATGCTCGATGGCATGGCCTGGCTGGCGCAGATCGGCATGTTCCTGGTGCTGGGGTTGCTGGTCACGCCCCACGACCTGCTGCCCATCGCCCTGCCCGCCCTGGGCCTGGCATTGTGGATGATTCTGTTTGCGCGTCCGCTGTCGGTCGTGGTCGGCCTGCTGCCGTTCAAGGCGTTCCACGGTCGCGAGAAAGCGTTCATTTCCTGGGTCGGCCTGCGCGGCGCGGTGCCGATCATCCTGGCGGTGTTCCCGTTGATGGCTGGGTTGCCCCACGCCCAGCTCTATTTCAACCTGGCGTTCTTTATCGTGCTGGTCTCGCTGCTGGTGCAGGGCACGAGCCTGCCGTGGGTCGCCAAGTTGCTGCACGTGACCGTCCCGCCCGAGCCGCTGCCGATTTCCCGGGCGGCGCTGGAAGTCCACGTCACCAGCGAGTGGGAGCTGTTCATCTATCGCCTGGGCGCGGAAAAATGGTGCATCGGCTCGCCCCTGCGGGACCTGAAAATGCCGGACGGCACGCGCATCGCTGCCCTGTTTCGTGGCCAGCAACTGCTCCATCCGTCGGGTAGTACGGTGCTGGAAGTCGATGATTTGTTGTGTGTCATCGGCCATGAACACGACTTGCCGGCCCTGGGAAAACTGTTCAGCCAAGCGCCGCAACGGGGCCTGGATCTGCGCTTCTTCGGCGACTTCGTACTCGAAGGAGACGCCCAGCTGGCCGCGGTTGCGGCGCTGTACGGACTGAAACTGGACGGCATCGATCCCGACATGTCCCTGGGCCGTTTCATTGCCCAGAAAGTCGGTGGCGCTCCAGTGGTCGGCGACCAGGTGGATTGGAACAACACCCTGTGGACCGTCGCAGTCATGGACGGGAACAAGATCGGCAAAGTGGGCGTCAGATTCCCCGAAGGAAGTCGCCCGGGTCCCGGCTTGTTCCTCTAAACTGCTCCCACTCTCACTTGCTCGACCGGTCTCTATGCCTACCCTGCGCTCCTTTTTCGTCATCGCCCTGCTGGGCCTGAGTCTCTCTGTCTGCACCCTGCAAGCCGCTGACCTTCCCACCAGCGCTTCGGTGCAGGCCAGCCTGGACAAGATCGCCGACCGCAAACTGCCGGAAGCCGAGCAGAAAGCCCTGCAGGCGGTCTTGCAGAACACGTTGACCCAACTCAACAAAAAAGCCGAGTACGAACAGAAGCTGCAGGCGCTCAAACAGCAACTGGCCACTGCGCCCAAGCAGAACATCGAGAACCAGCGCGAACTGGCGCGGCTCAAGGGCACGGCGGTGGTACCGGTGGCGCAACGCTACGCCAACCTGCCGATTCCCCAGCTCGAGCAAATGCTCACGGATCGCTCCGCCCAGCAGGGCGACCTGCAAAAAGCCCTGGCCGAGGCCAACAGCCTGGTCATCACCGCCCAGACACGACCCGAGCGGGCCCAGGGGGAAATTTCCAACAGCCAGAGCCGCATCCAGCAGATCAACGCCACCCTCAAGGCCGGCAGGGACGCCGGCAAGACCTTGAGCGGCGAACAACGCGACCAGCTCAACGCCGAGCTGGCGGCACTCAATGCGCTGATCCCGTTGCGTCGCCAGGAACTGGCTGGCAACAGCCAGTTGCAAGATTTGGGCAATAGCCAGCACGACTTGCTGTCGGAAAAAATCGACCGCATGGAGCAGGAGATCCAGGAGCTGCAAAACCTGATCAACCAGAAGCGCCTGGCCCAGTCACAGGAGACGGTGACCCAGCAATCCATCGAAGCCCAGAAGGCCGGCGGCAGCAGCTTGCTGGCGACCGAAAGCGCGGCCAACCTGAAGCTCTCCGACTACCTGCTCAAAAGCACCGACCGCCTCAACGAAGTCACCCAGCAGAACCTGCAGACCAAGCAACTGCTGGACAGCGTCACCCAGACCGACGCCGCCCTGGACGAGCAGATCAGCGTGCTCAAGGGCAGCCTGCTGCTCTCCAAGATCCTCTACAAGCAACGCCAGAGCCTGCCGCGCCTGAAGCTGGACCAGAACCTGGCCGACCAGATCGCCGACATCCGCCTGTACCAGTTCGAAGTCAGCCAGCAGCGCGAGCTGTTGAATAATCCCAGCGCCTATGTCGACAGCCTGCTGGCCTCCCAGCCGTCGGAGCAAGCTACACCGCAGTTGCGCAAGACGCTGTTGGACCTGGCACTGACCCGCGTCGACCTGCTGGAACGCCTGAACCGCGAATTGAGTGCGGTACTCAACGAATCCATCACCTTGCAGCTCAACCAGAAACAACTGCTCAGCACCGCCCAGAACCTGCGAGAGACCCTCGAAGAGCAAATGTTCTGGATCCCCAGCAACAAACCGCTGGATTTCGACTGGATGCGCGGCGTGCCGATGCGCCTGGAGAAACAGGTTGACTCACTGCCCTGGGCCTCGAGCCTCAGCGAACTGGCCGACGGCCTGACTCAGCGGCCGCTGCTGTTCCTGCCCCTGGCATTGCTGATCGGTGCGCTGCTGTGGCGACGCAAGAACCTTTATGCCCGCTTGAACAAGGTTCACCAGGATGTCGGCCACTTCAAGCGCGACAGCCAGTGGCATACACCCCAGGCGATCCTGATCAATATCTTGCTGGCGATGCCGGTGGCCCTGGCGCTGGCCCTGTGCGGTTATGCCTTGCAGATCGACGCCCGCGGCCAGAACACCAACCTTGGCGCGGCGCTGCTGCAGATCGGGCAAGCCTGGCTGGTGTTCTATACCGCCTATCGGATCCTTTCCCCCGGTGGCGTGGCCGAGTTGCATTTCCGTTGGGAAAAACCCCAGGTGGAATTCCTCCAGGGCTGGATTCGTCGGCTCGGGCTGGTGGTATTGGCCTTGGTGGCGGTGGTGGCCGTGGCGGAACTGCAACCGTCGGCCTTGGCCGATGACGTGCTCGGCATGCCGGTGGTACTGACCTGCTATGCCTCGATGGCCTGGCTGCTCAGCCGCCTGCTCCTCAGCAGCCCGACCCACAAGAACACCTCGCTGTTTCGCAAGGCGGTCGGGGTGATGTTCACCGCCCTGCCGATCGCATTGTTCGTGGCGGTCTGCTTTGGCTACTACTACACCGCGCTGAAACTCAGCGACCGGCTGATCAATACCCTGTACCTGCTGATGTTCTGGCTGGTGATCGAGGCCACTTTCGTGCGTGGCCTGTCGGTCGCGGCACGGCGCCTGGCCTACCAGCGCGCCCTGGCCAAGCGCCAGGCGGCCAAGGAGGCCGGCGACGGCGAAGCGGTGATCGAAGAGCCAACGCTGGACATCGAAAAGGTCAACGAACAATCCCTGCGCCTGATTCGCCTGGCGTTGCTCGGCGGTTTCATCGCAGCGCTGTACTGGGTCTGGTCGGACCTGATCAGCGTGTTCTCCTACCTGGACAACATCACCCTCTATGAGTACACCAGCGGCAGCGGCGCCGCCACGAGCATGGTGCCTATCAGCATCGGCGACATGCTCGGCGCGCTGATCATCATCGGCATCACCTTCGCCCTGGCGCGCAACCTGCCGGGTCTGTTGGAAGTGTTCGTGCTGTCAAAGCTGAACCTGGCCCAGGGCAGTTCCTATGCCACCACCACGCTGCTGTCCTACGTGATCGCCGGCGTCGGTTTCGTCACCACCCTGTCCACCTTGGGCGTGAGCTGGGACAAACTGCAATGGCTGGTGGCCGCGCTGTCGGTGGGCCTGGGCTTCGGCATGCAGGAAATCTTCGCCAACTTCATCTCCGGCATCATGATCCTGTTCGAGCGTCCGGTGCGCATCGGCGACACCATCACCATTGGCAACCTGTCGGGCACGGTCAGCAAGATTCGCATTCGTGCCACCACCATCACCGACTTCGACCGCAAGGACATCATCGTCCCGAACAAGACGTTCATCACCGGGCAATTGATCAACTGGTCGCTGACCGATACCGTGACGCGGGTAACCCTTAAGGTAGGTGTCGACTACGGGTCGGACCTTGACCTGGTCAAGGAGCTGCTGCTCAAGGGAGCCCGGGAAAATCCACGGGTGCTGAAGGAGCCGGAACCACTGGTGTACTTCCTGAACTTCGGGGAAAGCACCCTGGACCATGAGCTGCGCATGCATGTGCGTGACCTGGGCGACCGCAACCCCGTACTGGACGAGATCAATCGGTTCATCAGCCGCGAATTCAAAAAGCACAACATCAGTATTGCGTTCCGGCAGGTGGAGGTCTCCTTGAAAAACGTTCAGGGCCTGGAATACAAACTGACGCCCGTCTTGCCGCAAGACAAGACGACGACGCCCGAGCCTCCCCTCGCGCCAGGGCCCAAGTCCTTGCCAGAGCCGCCGGCAGCCACCCTCGACTGATCGCGCAATGCCCGAGGGCATCGCGCCGGAGACGGCCATGAAAACGCTGGAAACCTTGATCTTCGATAACCGCTTTGCCCGCCTGGGCGACGGCCTATCGACCCACGTACTGCCCGAGCCCATCGACAATCCGCGGCTGGTGGTCGCCAGCCCGGCCGCCATGGCGCTGCTGGACCTGGACCCGGCGCAAGCCCAGGCACCACTGTTTGCCGAGATCTTTGGCGGCCACAAGCTGTGGGCCGAAACGGAGCCCCGAGCGATGGTGTATTCGGGGCATCAGTTTGGCCACTACAACCCGCAATTGGGCGACGGCCGCGGGTTGCTGCTGGGCGAGGTGTACAACGAGGCCGGCGAGCACTGGGACCTGCACCTCAAGGGCGCCGGCCAGACGCCGTTCTCACGGATGGGCGACGGGCGCGCGGTACTGCGTTCCTCGATCCGCGAATTCCTCGCCTCCGAAGCCCTGCACGCCCTGGGCATCCCCACCACCCGCGCCTTGTGCGTGATCGGCTCCGACACCCCAGTGTGGCGCGAAAAGCAGGAGCGCGCCGCCATGGTGCTGCGCCTGGCGCCCAGCCACGTGCGCTTCGGGCATTTCGAATATTTCTACTACACCAAGAAACCCGAGCTGCATGCGACCCTCGCCGAGCACGTATTGAACCTGCATTTCGCCGAGTGCCGTGAGCAGCCGGAACCGTACCTGGCGATGTTCCGTGAAATCGTCGAGCGCAACGCCGAGTTGATTGCCAAATGGCAGGCCTACGGTTTCTGTCACGGCGTGATGAACACCGACAACATGTCGATCCTGGGCATCACCTTCGACTTCGGGCCGTTCGCCTTCCTCGACGACTTCGACGCCAACTTCATCTGCAACCACTCCGATGACCAGGGTCGCTACTCCTTCAGCAACCAGGTCCCCATCGGCCAGTGGAACCTCAGCGCCCTGGCCCAGGCCCTGACGCCGTTCATCAGCGTCGAAGCCCTGCGTGAAACCCTCGGGCTGTACTTACCGCTGTACCAGGCCCACTACCTTGACCTGATGCGCCGCCGCCTCGGCTTGACCAGCGCCGAAGAGGATGACCAGAAACTGCTGGAGCGCTTGCTGCAATTGATGCAAAACAGCGGCGTCGACTACAGTCTGTTCTTCCGTCGACTGGGCGACCAAGCCCCCGAACAAGCCGTCGCCACCCTGCGCGATGACTTCGTCGACCTCAAGGGTTTCGATGCCTGGGGCGAACTGTATGTCGCCCGCGTCAACCGCGAAGGCCCCGTCGATCAAGACCAGCGCCGCGCTCGCATGCATGCGGTGAACCCACTGTATGTGCTGCGCAACTACCTGGCGCAGAAGGCCATCGACGCTGCCGAATCCGGTGACTACGACGAAGTCCGCCGCCTGCACACGGTGCTGAGCAAGCCATTCGAAGAACAACCGGGCATGGACAGCTACGCGCAACGTCCGCCGGAGTGGGGCAAGCATCTGGAGATCAGTTGCTCGTCGTAACCCTCCCTCGCCGTAGGTTCAGGGTTGTCTGGGAGAAAGTCATCGCGAGCAAGCTTGCTCGCGATGGCGATCTTCAGCTCATCACAGCCTCTGAGCCCAATGCTGAAGCCCGTAACCATCAGCGCGTTTATTTCGATGTAGGACCATTCAGGAGCAGGCTACGCAGTCTTGCGCCGTTGCCTACAACTGCGCCAGAATCCGCCGGCTTGTGCGCCTTGGGGTCGGGCTTTATCGTTTCCCCGTCGCTGACAAATCAGCGATCGGGTTTAGCGATCCGACTCTACACAGACGCAACAATGCCCAGTCTCGATTGCAGTCTTTTACGTCTGCAACTCGCTTAATGGTGGCTGTGCGTGGGAGACCTTCTGGTCTACCCGGGGTTTCTGTGACCCGGATCGCTAACCTGCGTACTGCCGCCACCTTTACTTGTTTAGCGATAGGTCGTGGTGGCTCAACCAATCACGGAGATTCACCATATTCAAAGCAACCCCAACCCGCCCGATACCGATCCAGCCAATAAAAACTCAAAAGAATTCGACGAAACTGCTGACCGCGTCCTCGATTACTACCTCAGCCCCAAACGCAGCAAACCCGAAGCCGATCCAAGCCAACTCTTCACCGTCGTCAACGGCGTCGACACCGAAACCCTGCTCGCCAACCTCAGCGAAAACCTAGCCTCGGCCAACGCCATGGTCAGCGATCTGGCATTCGACCTGAAAGGCTCCAGGCGACACATTGCCATGGGCGTTCAGCAGCTGATCGAACTGAGCGGCTTATTGGCGAACCGGGAACTGGACAACGTCGAGCCCCGCCGGTCGACATAGCGCATCCCCCTGCGGCGAGGGCTCTTGCTCCCGCTGGGCCGTAGAAGCTATGTAAGAGCTATGTAAGAGCTGTATAGGAGCTGTGTAGGAGCTGTGTAGGAGCTGTGTAGGAGCTGTCGAGTGCAACGAGGCTGCGATCTTTCCAAAGACACTTGAATCTCAAGCGAAAGATCAAAAGATCAAAAGATCAAAAGATCAAAAGATCGCAGCCTTCGGCAGCTCCTACGGAACCGAGCGGGCGAGCGAGCGGGCGGGCGGGCGCAAGCTTCCTCTTCACAATTGGCAATCCAAGCCATCAAATGAAGGTCTCAACCGATACGCCGAAGCGCTCCGCCAACCAGCGGATCTGCCTTAAATTGAACTGGCGCTTGCCGCTCAATATCTCCGACACCACCGACTGGGCACCTATACCCGGCAGATCGCTCTGGCTCAAACCGTGTTCGCGCATCAGATAACGAAGCGCCTCAACGCCGCTTGCCTTGGGCATCGGCCGGTGCTGATGATCCCAGGCCTCGATCCATTCACCGATGATATCCACCAGACTCATCAGCGGATGGGCTTCTTCTTCTTCGCCAACCAACTCCAACAATTCATCGAGCGCAGCGACCAACCGGTCGTAATCCTCTTCGCTCCTGGGCTTACGCAGCAGGGGCGACACAAACTCCCAATGGGCGGCGACTTGTTCAATCAGTGCGCTCATCTTTTTTCTCATCTCATTTTGCTATAGATGAGTTAAACACAGATTGGACTTATCGCAAATTGCGATAATCCTAGGAAGAAAGATGACAGTTTCTACGGCGAGGGCTGTCTGGGCGAAAGTCATCGCGGCCTGATCATCCAACCTTATCGTTCCCCTGCTCAGGCGTCTCGATTCCCGGCTCTGCCTCTTCAACCCGCTTCTCCTTGGGTTTAGCCGCTGGCTTTTCCTCGGGATAGCCGGGCATGCCACGGGCGTCTTCGGGGGTCAGTTCATCCCGTTCGTGGCGACGGTCGATAGCGTAGGACGGGGCGGCGTTGGGGTCTTCGTCGCGGCCAGCGGTGCCGAGCACGAAGCCGTCGTCGTTGGGGTTGACCGGTGCTTGGGGAGTGGCTGGGTCTTGAGAATGGCTCATGGGACCTCCTGAGGTTGCAAACAGGTACGTGGAGTCTTTTTGAGGCCTTGACACGTTCTCAGTGCGGCGCACCTGATGAATGGCAGCCTCGGATACCTTTGGCGAACCCCGGAGGAAGGTCGGTGAAAAGCCTGTGGGCGCTGAGCTTGCTCGCGATGAAGGCGCCTCGATCTATCGAAAGATCGCGTTATCGTTCATCGCGAGCAAGCTTGGCTCCCACAGAAGCAGGCTCACCCAAGTGGGCCTGCCCTACGCCATATCACTCTGGCTGAATTCCTCGGCCAGAAAGTCAATCAACGTACGCACCGACGGCAGCAACCCGCGCCGCGAGGCAAAGATCGCATGGACGATCCCGCACTTGGGCGTCCAGCCCGGGACCAGTTCCACCAGCCGGCCGGCCGCGATGTCCTCGCGCACCACCACGGTGGGCAGGTGGGCGATGCCGATGCCGGCCAACACGGCGTGACGCAAGGCCAGCAGGTCGTCGGTGACCATGCGCGGTGCATGGCGGATCAGCGCGCGGGTGCCGTCCGGACCGAACAATTCCCACTGGTATTCACGCTGTGCCGCGCCCCAATGCACGCTGGGCAAGCCGTTGAGGTCTGCCGGGGAGGCCGGTGAAGACAAGCGCTCCAGGAACGCCGGGCTGCCCACCAGGCACTGGGTGCTGTTGCTCAGCACTTTCATGACCATGTCGGTGTTTTCCAGCGGCGGAAAGCGCACCCGCAAGGCGATATCGAACCCTTCATGGATCAGGTCCACCCGGCGGTTGGTGCTCTCGATGAACAACTCCACCCGCGGGTACTTGAGCATGTAGCGGGTCAGCATCGGCCCGACCCAACTGTTGAGCAATGCCGTCGGGCAACTGATGCGCACCAGCCCCTGGGGCTCGGAGCGGTTGCGCTCGATCACTTCCGCCGCGCTCTCGGCTTCGACCCGCATCGCCAGGCAGCGCTGGTAATAGGCCTGACCGATCTCCGTCAACGTGCAGTGGCGGCTGGTGCGGTGGAGCAAGCGCACCCCGAGCCGCTCCTCCAACTGGGCGATACGCCGGCTGAGCTTGGATTTTGGCATGTCCAGCGCCCGGCCAGCAGCGGCGAACCCACGGTGCTCGACCACCTGGGTGAAGTAGTAAAGCGTGTTGAGGTCTTCGATGATCGTTCTCCAAATAGAACGCTAAGGCGGATTTTTGCAGTCTAGCGCATCAAAGGTGCCAGTTTTAATCTACACCCATCGAATCGCAACACGGATTGAAGCCGGGGCGCTTCGACCGGATGAGTCACCGATCAATCGCTGCACCGACATTAAAAACCTTAACCACGCCGAAACCTTCGGCAACCAAAACTTAATGAGGGCTACGCCATGACCACTTCCTACAACCGTCTCGACAAAGATAACGCCGCCGTCCTGCTGGTGGACCACCAAGCCGGCCTGCTGTCCCTGGTGCGCGACATCGACCCGGACCGTTTCAAGAACAACGTGCTGGCCCTGGCCGACCTGGCGAAGTACTTCCAACTGCCGACCATCCTCACCACCAGCTTCGAGACCGGCCCCAACGGCCCGCTGATGCCCGAGCTCAAGAGCTTGTTCCCGGACGCGCCGTACATCGCTCGCCCTGGCCAGATCAATGCCTGGGACAACGAAGATTTCGTCAAGGCGATCAAGGCCACCGGCAAGAAGCAATTGATCATCGCCGGCGTGGTCACTGAAGTGTGCGTAGCCTTCCCGGCACTGTCGGCCCTGGCCGAAGGCTTCGACGTGTTCGTGGTCACCGATGCGTCCGGCACGTTCAACGAACTGACCCGTCAATCGGCCTGGGACCGCATGTCATCCTCGGGTGCGCAACTGATGACCTGGTTCGGCCTGGCTTGCGAACTGCACCGCGACTGGCGCAACGACGTGGAAGGACTGGCGACCTTGTTCTCCAACCACATCCCGGACTACCGCAACCTGATGACCAGCTATAACACGCTGACCAACGCTAAATAACAGCCACACCGATATACCCTTGTGGGAGCGAGCTTGCTCGCGATGGCGGTCTGACAGTCAATGCAGTATTGACTGATACACCGCCATCGCGAGCAAGCCTGCTCCCACAAGCTTTTGTGGTGGTTTCTATATAGTGTTCAATCTGTGCCCATGACTTTCTGGAGACTGACCCAATGCTGATCCCCTGCCCCCATTGCAACGGGCTCAATCGCATACCCGCCGAACGCCTGGGCGACCAACCCAAGTGCGGGCGCTGCAAGGCCCAGGTGTTATCGAGCAAGCCGTTCGAACTCAAGCAAGGCGACTATGCCAGCCAGATCAAGGGTGACCTGCCGTTGCTGGTGGATGTGTGGGCCGACTGGTGTGGACCGTGCAAGTCCTTCGCGCCCGTGTTCGAACAAGCCGCCGCGCAACTGGCGGGCAAATGCCGGCTGGCCAAGCTCGACAGCGAGGCCAACCCGCAATTATCGGCGCAGTTGGGGATCCGCTCGATTCCCAGCCTGATCCTGTTCAAGGACGGTCGGGAAGTGGCGCGCCAGAGTGGGGCGTTGCCGTTGCCGCAGTTGATGGCTTGGTTGCGCAGCCAGGGGATTTGAAGCACAGCCTGGAAAGATCGCAGCCTTCGGCAGCTCCTACAGGGTTAGCGCTCATCCTGTAGGAGCTGCCGAAGGCTGCGATCTTTTGCTTCAAGCCTGCTCCAGCAACCCATGCAACTCCACGAACTGCTGGGTCAGCTTGTGCCGCGGGTCAAGGTGGATCAGCGGCAGGCTGGCCTGGTGGGATTCGCGCATGCGCACCGAACTGCTCAGGTACACCGGCAATACCGGCAAGCCTTCGGCGATCAGTTCGTCGAGAATCTGCTGCGGCAGGCTGGCCCGGGCCTGGAACTGGTTGACCACGATGCCTTCGACTTGCAGGCCTTCGTTATGGTCGTCCTTGAGCTCTTCGATTTCCGCCAGCAGACCATACAGCGCCTGTCGGGAGAAGCTGTCGCAGTCGAACGGGATCAGTACCCGATCGGCGGCGATCAATGCTGAAACCGCATAGAAATTCAGTGCTGGCGGGGTGTCCAGGTAAATCCGGTCGTAATCCTCCCCCAGCTCCTCGAGCAGTTTGCGCAGCTTGTTGATCTTGTGCTTGGCCTCAAGCTTTGGCTGCAGATCCGTCAGCTCCGCCGTGGCCGTGATCACGTGCAAGTTGTCGAACGGCGTTTCGTAGATATCCACCTTGTTCTTTTTCGAGAAAGGCCCGGACGACAGGGTCTGCTTGAAGAAGTCGGCAATGCCCATGGGAATGTCATCGCCGGTCAGGCCAGTCAGGTATTGAGTGGAGTTGGCCTGGGCATCCAGGTCCACCAACAGCGTACGATAGCCCTCGCTGGCGCTGACTGCCGCCAGATTGCAGGCGATGCTGGATTTGCCCACGCCACCTTTCTGATTGAACACCACACGCCGCATGTCAAAACCTCCGTGTATCAAAGATTCCCGAGTGTAGTAGTCCGCGGCACCGCTTAGCTACCTTCTGCGTAGAAGGACTACAGCAACAGTGGCTTTTCCAACGATTCAAGCGTCAATTCGCCCAGACCGTAACAGAAACAACCTACAGACAGGCTCGTGCTGATCACGACAATGGTCCAAGCCTGGTCTTAAGCGGACCAACTCGTACATTTCACTGGACAAAATGTAACCAGTATTTGCTACAAGCCAACCGCACCGGGATAATGCGCGCCACTTGTGTCGCAAGGCCATGCAGGGTTGGACGCGGGTCAAACCACTGAACCGTGACAATAAAAGCCCGCAGGGGTGGGATGAATTTTGTGATCAATTTCAATATCGCCCAATGGCGCGCATGGGCCCCTGGGCTCGAAAGCGTGGACGATTGGCAGGCGTGGAGCCGACAGCCGGTCGTATTGCCAGCCAGCGATGCCGCCCCTGACGTTTCGTTCCTGCCGGCCATGCAGCGCCGGCGCCTCAGCCGCCTGGCGCGGATGGCCTTCAGTGTCGGCTGGCCGCTGGCCGAGGGCCGGCCGGACCTACCGTTGGTCTTTATTTCCCGCCACGGCGAAACCCCGCGCACTTTCGAGATTCTCAAGGACCTGGCAGCCGACCAGCCTTTGTCGCCGACCCAATTCAGCCTGTCGGTGCACAACGCGGTGATTGGCCTGTGGTCGATCATGCGCGGCGAAACCAGCGAAATGACGGCCCTGGCCGCTACCGGCGATGGCTTGGAACACGGCGTGCTTGAGGCCGTCGCGCTGTTGAACGAAGGCTCGCCGGCGGTGTTGCTGGTGATCACCGAAGAACAACCGCCGCAGGTCTACGCACCGTGGGTCAATGACGTGCCGTTTCCCTATGCCATGGGCCTGCTGCTGACCCCGGGCGACGATTGGCAACTGGATCTGCGTACACAGGACGACCAATTACCTGGCAGCGACTGGCCCCATGCCCTGGATCTGTTGCGTACCCTGCTTGATAACGAAACCACCTGCCAACATGCCTGGAAGAATCGTGTATGGACCTGGCAACGCAACCGGTGAACGGTAAACCTCGCGACGCCTATTACTGGCGCCTGGTCGCGACGGCCGCAAGCTTCGCCCTGTTCGGGCTGGGTGGGCTGTGCCTGCGTTTGCTGGTGTTCCCGTTGCTGGCCTGGTGGCCCGGCGATGCCCAGGCCCACCGCCAGAGGGCCCGTCGCACGGTCGGACGGCTGTTCTGGTTCTTCATCCGGTTCATGGCCCGCACCGGGGTGCTCACCTACCAGATCGATGGCGCCGAACGGCTCGGGCGCCCCGGGCAGATGATCATTGCCAACCACCCGTCGCTGATCGACGTGGTGTTCCTGATCGGGCTGGTGCGCGACGCCAACTGCGTGGTCAAGCAAAGCCTCTGGGACAACCCCTTTACCCGTGGCCCACTGCGTTCGACCCAATACATCAGCAACGACGGCAGCATGGACATGCTCGATGCCGCCAGCGATGCCCTGCAAGAAGGCCAGACGCTGATCGTCTTCCCCGAAGGGACGCGTACCCAGCCAGGCCAGGTGCCGGCCTTTCATCGGGGGGCGGCGGCTATCGCCCTGCGAGGTGCGAAAATTCTCACACCCGTCACGATCAAGGTCTGCCCCACGACCCTGACCAAGGCTGAACCCTGGTATCGCATCCCCCGGCGTCGCGTGCACTTCAGTTTTCGCGTCGGGGCCGATATAGACCCACAGGCGTTCGCCGCGCTCGGCCCGCCACCCCAGGCTTCGCGCAGGCTCAACGATTTTTTGCATCACTATTACATCAAGGAGCTCGCCGAAGATGAGCGATCTGCACCGTGACATCAAACAGCTGATCATCGACGCCCTCGGCCTGGAGGACATTGGCATCGACGACATCGGCGACGACCAGACCCTGTTTGGCGAAGGCCTGGGCCTGGATTCGGTGGATGCCCTGGAGCTCGGCCTGGCGATTCAGAAACAGTACGGCATCAAGATAGACGCCGACGCCAAGGACACCCGTAACCATTTCAGCAATGTGGCAAGCCTTGCGGCCTTCGTCACTGCAAAACGCCCCTGAGACCGGATCATGCAAACTCGTGACGATATTTTCCACACCCTGCGCGATGCTCTGGTCGAGCTTTTCGAGCTGGACCCCAAGCGTGTGACGCTGGAATCGAACCTCTATCAGGACCTGGAAATCGACAGCATCGATGCGGTCGACCTGATCGACCATATCAAGCGTCAGACCGGCAAGAAAATCGCCGCCGAAGAATTCAAGTCGGTGCGCACCGTCAATGACGTGGTCGAGGCGGTCTATCGACTGGTCCAACCGGCCGCATGACCCGGCTGATTGGCCTCGGCCTGCTGCTGGCGGGCCTGCTCTACCCCTTTGCGGTGTATTTCGGCATGGAGCACTTCGCCCCGTGGCAGTTCGGGCTGTTGCTGGGAAGCCTGTGGCTGGCCCGGGCATTGCTTGGCAAGGGTGGGGCCGGCAGCCGCTGGATGGCGGCCACGGCAATCGTGTTTTGCATATTGCTCGCGCTGTTCGACAGCCCGCTCCTGCTGCGCTGGTATCCGGTGCTGATCAGCGCGTTCATGCTCGGGCTGTTCGTGCTGAGCCTGAAATACGGCCCGCCGATGATCGAGCGCCTGGCCCGCCTGCGTGAACCGCAGTTGCCGGCCAAGGCGGTGGTGTATACCCGCCAGGTCACGGTGGCCTGGAGTGTGTTTTTCCTGTGTAACGGTTTGCTCGCCGCCGCCCTGACCCTCTGGGCGCCGCTGAGTTGGTGGATGTTGTACACCGGCCTGATTTCCTACGGATTGATGGGGCTGCTGTTTGCCATTGAATGGCTCATACGACAACGGGTAAGAGGCCGCCCATGAATTGGATAACACTTGAGCAGATGCTGCTCAAGGCTCAGCCGGAACGCGCCGTTGCGGTCGATCCGGCGCTGAATCACTCGCAACTGCGGGACGCGGCGTTGCGCCTGGCGGCCGGCCTGCATGCCCGGGGCGTGCGGCATGTGGCAGTGCACCTGGAAGATGCCGCCGACCTGGCCGTCGCCCTGCTCGGAGCCTGGCGCGCCGGGGTCCGGGTCCTGCTTCCCGCCGACCTGCAAGCGCAGACACGCCAGCGCTGGACGGCGGACGTGGACCTGTGGCTGACCGACCAGCCCGGCGATACACACCCCGGCGACCTGCAACAGGCGCCGATGGACGCCGCCGAGCTGGACCTCGATCACTGCTGGCTGAGCCTGTGCACTTCCGGCTCCAGCGGCGAGCCCAAGCGCATCGAGAAAACCCTGCGCCAGTTGAGTAACGAGGTCCAGGCCCTGGAACACCTGTGGGGCGCCGACCTGGGCCCGGCCTGCATGATCGGCAGCGTTGCCACCCAGCACATCTACGGCCTGCTGTTCCGCGTGCTATGGCCGCTGTGCGCCGGGCGTACCTTCGTGCGGCGGCAATTGGCCTTCCCCGAAGACCTGCAACGCGCCAGCCGCGAACAGCCGGACTTCGCCTGGGTCGCCAGCCCGGCGCTGCTCAAGCGCATGGGCGACAACCTCGATTGGCCGGCCTTGAGCTGCGTGCGCCGGGTGTTCTCCTCTGGCGGCGCCTTGCCGGCCGAGGCTGCGCAAAGCTTGCAGCGGCGCCTGGAGCAATGGCCGACGGAAATTTTCGGCAGTTCGGAAACCGGCGGCATCGCCTGGCGCCAGGGAGGCGGATTGTGGGAACCCTTTGCCGACGTCAAGCTGAGCCAGGACAGCGACGGCGCCCTGCTGATCGCCTCGCCCTATCTGCCGACCGGGCATGTGGAACACACCGCCGACGCGGCGCGAATCGCCGAAGATGGCCGCTTTGAACTGCTCGGGCGACTGGACCGTATCGTCAAGCTCGAAGAAAAACGTATCTCCCTGCCGATGCTGGAACAAGCGCTGGTGACCCACGACTGGGTCAGCGAAGCGCGGCTGGGGGTGGTGCAAGAGAATCGCGCCTCCCTCGGCGCGCTGTTGGTGCTGAGCGACGCCGGCCTGCTTGCCTTGCGCAACCAGGGCCGACGCGCCGTCACCGAAGGCCTGCGCCGGCACCTGAGCGAACATTGCGAAACCCTCGCCCTGCCGCGGCGCTGGCGCTGGTTGCGGCAGTTGCCGCTCAACGCCCAGGGCAAGCTGCCCCAGGCCGAGGTCGAGGCGCTGCTGATGGCGCCGCGCCCCAAGGCCCCTGAGGTATTGGAGCACGTCGAAACCGACGGTGAGTGGAGCCTGCAATTGGTCGTGCCGCCAGACCTGGCGTACTTCAGCGGCCACTTCCCCACCGCGCCGGTACTGCCGGGCGTGGTGCAGGTCGACTGGGCCTTGAGCCTGGGCCGGCAACTGCTGGACCTGCCGCCCCGGTTCGTCGGCATGGAAGTGCTGAAATTCCAGCAACTGGTGCGCCCCGGCGATGAAATCCAACTGCACCTGCGCTTCGACCGCGAGCGCGGCAAGCTGTACTTCGCCTACCGCAATGACACGGCGGCCTGCTCCAGTGGGCGGATTGTGTTGGGGGAAAACAATGCCTAGGCACCTGCACGTATCACTGTGGCGAGGGAGCTTGCTCCCGCTGGGCTGCGTAGGAGCTGTCGAGTGCAACGAGGCTGCGATCTTGTCCCTATCAATTGAGTCCAAAGCGAAAGATCAAAAGATCGTCCGAACGCGGCACCGAGCCTCCGGCAGCTCCTACGGCGGGAGCAAGCTCCCTCGCCACAGGGAAGCGCTGCACAGTGGATTTGTGGAGGGCAGAAAATATGCATAACCCCTGCGCCGTCATCCCGGTCTACAACCACGAAACCGCCATCTCGGCCGTGGTCCAGGCGTTGCTCGCCAACGGCCTGCCCTGCGTGCTGGTGGATGACGCCAGCAGCCCGGCGTGCGCCGCCGTGCTGGAACGGTTGGCCGAGAGCGATCAGGTTCATCTGGTCAGGCTGGCCGTCAACCAGGGCAAGGGCGGCGCGGTAATGACCGGCCTGCGCGAGGCTTCGCGCCTGGGTTTCAGCCACGCCTTGCAGGTGGACGCCGACGGGCAGCACGATCTTGGCGACGTGAAAGCCTTCATCGAACAATCCCGTGCCCACCCGGACGCAGTGATTTGTGGTTATCCACGCTACGACGCCAGCGTGCCGAAAGGTCGCCTGTACGCGCGCTACCTGACCCACGTCATGGTCTGGATCAACAGCCTGTCCCTGCAAATCCGCGATTCCATGTGCGGCTTTCGGGTCTATCCCCTGGCACCGACCCTGGCGCTGATCGACTCGGCCAATATCGGCAAGCGCATGGATTTCGATTCGGACATCCTCGTGCGCCTGGCCTGGCGCAATCAGCCGATGCACTGGCTGCACACGCGGGTCCATTACCCTCAGGACGGGGTCTCGCACTTTCGCCTGTTCCACGACAACGTGCTAATTTCCAGCATGCACACCCGGTTGTTCTTCGGCATGCTCGTGCGTTCCCCCCTGATTCTCTGGCGACGGTGGCGGGCATGAGCCTTCAGGAAGACAAGCAACATTGGGCCGACCGCCAGGAGCGCGGCAGTTTCTGGCTGATGAAACTCACTGCGGTCGCCGCCAAGGTGCTCGGTCGACGCTTGCTGACCCCGGTGCTGTACGGCATCGTCCTGTACTTCTTCATTTTCGGTCGCAGTGCCCGCCAGGCGGCCTGGCAATATCAGCAGCGCCTGGCCGACTGGAGCGCACGTCCCGAGCTGCGCCCGACCCGTTGGCGGGTATTCGGCCAGTTCATGGCCTTTGCCGATTCCCTGCTGGACAAGCTCGACGTCTGGAACGGCAAGCTGAGCATCGACCAGATCGAAATCGTCGACACGGCCCTGTTGCGCAATCATCTGCGCGATGCCCGCGGACAAATGCTGGTGGGGGCGCATCTGGGCAACCTGGAAATGTGCCGGGCCCTGGCCGAGCTGGGCGAGAAAGTCACCATGAACGTGCTGGTGCACACCAAGCACGCCGAGCAGTTCAACCGCTTGCTGGGCGAAGCCGGTGCCACGCACCTGCGGCTGATCCAGGTCAGCGAGCTGGACCCGGTGATCATGTTGCAGTTGAGCGAACGCCTGGAGCGCGGCGAGTGGCTGGCAATTGCCGGCGACCGCGTACCGCTGCACGGCGGGCGCAGCGTGACCGTGGACTTCATGGGCCACCCGGCCGCCTTTCCCCAGGGCCCCTGGCTGCTGGCCGGCCTGCTGAAATGCCCGGTCAACCTGTTGATGTGCCTCAAGCACGAGGGGCGCTATCGCGTCACCCTCGAACCCTTCGCCGATGCCGTGGTGTGGAAACGCAACGACCGCGAGCAAGTGATCGCCCACTGGGCCGGCCGCTACGCCGAGTGCCTGGCGCAATACTGCCTCCAGGCCCCCCAACAGTGGTTCAACTTTTACCCTTTCTGGAAGACCGATGACGATGCCCACTCCTGAGCCGGTAACCTTCGGCGAACGCCCCTTGCGCATCGAAGATGTGCTGGCCCTGGCCAACCACCAGGCACCGACCCGGTTGCAGCATGACCCGGCGTTCCGCCAACGCATTGCCAAGGGTGCGCAATTCCTCGATTCCCTGCTGGACAAGGAAGGCGTGATCTACGGCGTGACCACCGGTTACGGCGACTCCTGCGTGGTGGCCGTGCCGTTGCACCACGTCGAGGCCCTGCCGCGTCACCTGTACACGTTCCACGGCTGCGGCCTGGGCAAGCTGCTCGACGCCCAGGCCACCCGTGCGGTGCTGGCGGCGCGTTTGCAGTCGCTGTGCCACGGCGTGTCGGGGGTGCGGGTGGAACTGCTGGAACGCCTCCAGGCCTTTCTCGAACACGACATCCTGCCGCTGATCCCAGAGGAAGGTTCGGTGGGCGCCAGCGGCGACCTGACACCGCTGTCCTACGTCGCCGCCACGCTGTCCGGCGAACGGGAAGTGATGTTCCGTGGCGAACGGCGGTTGGCCGCTGATGTGCATCGCGAACTGGGCTGGACTCCGCTGGTGCTGCGACCCAAGGAGGCCCTGGCGCTGATGAACGGCACCGCCGTGATGACCGGCCTGGCCTGCCTGGCCTTCGCCCGCGCCGACTACCTGCTGCAACTGGCAACCCGCATCACCGCGCTGAACGTCGTCGCCCTGCAAGGCAACCCGGAACACTTCGACGAACGCCTGTTCGCCGCCAAGCCACACCCGGGGCAGATGCAAGTCGCCGCGTGGCTGCGCAAGGACCTGGCGATCGACGCCCCAACCGCGCCGCTGCATCGCCTGCAAGACCGCTATTCCCTGCGCTGCGCGCCCCATGTACTTGGGGTATTGGCCGACAGCCTGGGCTGGCTGCGCGCGTTCATCGAAACCGAACTCAACAGCGCCAACGACAACCCGATCATCGACGCCGAAGCCGAGCGCGTGCTCCACGGCGGGCATTTCTACGGCGGGCACATCGCCTTCGCCATGGACAGCCTGAAAAACCTGGTGGCCAACGTCGCCGACTTGCTGGATCGCCAGCTCGCACTGCTGGTGGACGAGCGCTACAACCATGGCCTGCCAAGCAACCTGTCCGGCGCCAGCGCCGAGCGGGCGATGCTCAACCATGGCTTCAAGGCCGTGCAGATCGGCACCAGTGCCTGGACCGCCGAAGCCCTGAAGAACACCATGCCGGCCAGCGTGTTCTCGCGTTCCACCGAGTGCCACAACCAGGACAAGGTGAGCATGGGCACCATCGCCGCCCGGGACGCGATCCGCGTGCTGGAGCTGACCGAACAAGTTGCCGCCGCCACCTTGCTGGCCGCCAACCAGGGCGTGTGGCTGCGCAGCCGTGCCGAAGACGCGCGCCCACTGCCGCCGGCCCTGGCCGCCATGCACCAGCAACTGACCGAGGATTTCCCCCCTGTGATCGAAGACCGCGCCCTGGAAGGCGAACTGCGCCTGTGCCTGCAACGCATCGCCGAGCAACACTGGAGGCTGCATGCGTAACCAAGGTGTCTTGCACGTCGACACGCAGATCGTGGTGCCGTTTTTCGATGTCGATTCGATGAACGTGGTCTGGCACGGCCACTACGTCAAATACCTGGAAGTGGCCCGCTGCGCCTTGCTCGACCTGATTGGCCACAACTACAACGACATGCTCGAATCCGGCCACGCATGGCCGATCATCGACCTGCAACTGCGCTACGTGCGCAGCGCCGTGTTCGGCCAGGCCCTGACCGTACGCGCCAGCCTGGTGGAGTGGGAAAACCGGCTGAAGATCAACTACCTGATCAGCGACGCGGCTACCGGTGACCGCTTGACCCGTGCCAGTTCCGTGCAAGTGGCCGTGGACCTCGCCAGTCGCGAAATGCTGCTGGCCTCGCCCCGGGTGTTTGTCGAAGCCGTGGAAAGGAAACTGCCATGAAGCGCCTGTCTGCCCGGCTGTTGCTGTGCTGCCTGTTGCTAAGCTGCCTGGCGCCCCTGGCCCAGGCGTTCGACTTGCAACAGCTGAGCGACCAACTGGCCCGCCCGGAGGTGATCCACGGGCAGTTCATCCAGGAAAAACACCTGCGCGCCCTGCCCCAGCCCCTCACCAGCAAGGGGCGCTTCGTGCTGGCGAAAAACCACGGCCTGCTGTGGCTGCTGCAAACCCCGCTGCAACAGGATTACCGCATCACCCCTCAAGGCATCGCCCGACGAGACGGTAGCACCTGGCAGATGCTGCCGAACAAGAGCGCCGGCGCCGAGCAGAACCGATTGTTCCTGGCAGTGTTGCAGGGTGACAGCACAGGCCTGCAGCGGGATTTCGAACTGAGCCTGTCGGGCGAGCCGCAACGATGGAAGCTCACCCTGACCCCGCGCTCGGTGCTGCTCAAACAGGTTTTCAATCAAATCAACATCGACGGCGGCGAACTGGTGCAGCGCATCGAACTGCTGGAAACCCAGGGCGACAGCACCGTGCTGCGCATGCAGGACGCTACCGGCGCGCAACCTTTGAGCGAAGCGGAGCAACATGATTTTGCCGAGTGAGCGGATGCTGCCCCGGCTGTTCCTGATCCTGCTGCTGGCGGTGCTCGCGCTCGCCGGTTGGCAATGGCGCAACGGCGCGCCGCTGTCGGTCAACCTCATGGAGCTGGTGCCGGGCACATCCCCCGATGCCCTGGAGCTGGTCGCCGAACAACGCATGCAGGAGCCGCTCAATCGCGAGGTGCTGGTGCTGGTCGGCCACGCTGATCGCCAGCAAGCCATCGCCCTGGCGCAAACCCTGGGCGAGCAGTGGCAGGCCAGCGGCCTGTTCGACAAGGTCCAGTGGACGTTGCAGACCGACTTGCCAGCGCTGCGCAGGCAATTGCTCAACGGGCGATTGGCGATGCTCTCGGCGGCGGACCGACAGCAACTGATCGAGCAGCCCGAGGCATTCATCCAACAGCGCGTGCAGGCACTGTTCGATCCGTTCAGCGGTTTCAGCCTGGTGCCGAGCCAGGACGACTGGCTCGGCCTGACCGGGCGCATCCAGAACAGCCAGCCGCAACGCGGCGCGATAAAATTCGACATCGGCAGCGGTGCGTTGGTCGCCGATGCCGACGGTAAAAGCTGGGTGATGCTGCGGGCCCGCGCCCAGGGCAACGCCTTCGACATGAACCTGCCATTGCAAGTGGCCCAACTGCTGCAACGCAGCCGCGACCAGGCGGGCCAGGCCCAAGGGCAACTGCTGGCGGCCAGCGGCCTGCTGTACGCCGCCAGCGGCCAGCAACAGGCCTCGCGGGAAATCACCTGGGTCGGCGGTGGCGCGACCGTCGGCATCTTGCTGCTGCTGTTGCTGGCCTTCCGACGCCTGCGCGTGTGGCTGGCGTTCGTGCCGGTGCTGGTGGGCGTGCTGTTTGGCGCGGTGGCCTGCGTGGCCATGTTCGGGCGCATGCATGTGATGACGCTGGTACTGGGCTCCAGCCTGATCGGCGTCGCGGTGGACTACCCGCTGCATTACCTGTCCAAGAGCTGGAGCCTCAAGCCGTGGCGTAGCTGGCCGGCCTTGCGCCTGACCCTGCCGGGGCTGAGCCTGAGCCTGGTGACCACCTGCATCGGTTACCTGGCCCTGGCCTGGACGCCCTTCCCGGCCCTGACCCAGATCGCGATATTTTCCGCCGCCGGTCTGCTCGGCGCCTACCTGACCGCGGTCTGCCTGCTGCCGGCGCTGCTCAAGGGCGCAGAGCTGCGTCCGGCCCAATGGCCGCTCCAGGTCTGCCAATACCTGCTCAAGGCTCGCGAAGCCCTGCTGAAACGGGTACGCACGCCGGTCCTGCTGATGTTGCTGCTGACGTTCTGCGCAGGCGGCCTCTGGCACCTGACCACCAAAAACGACATCCGCCAGTGGATCGGCACGCCCCAGCACCTCACCGACGAAGCCCGCGACGTCGCGCGCATCACCGGTTTCCAGCCCACCAGTCAGTTCTTCCTGATCCGCGCCGACGACCAATCCCAACTGCTGGAGCGCCAGACCGCCCTCAACGAGCGGCTGGATCAGTTGATCGGCCTGGAAAAACTCCAGGGCTACCTGTCGCTGAACCAACTGGTCAGCCCGCCCGCCGAACAGCAGAAAGTGCGTGAGGCCCTGGCCCGCTTGCCAGCCTTCTGGCAACCGCTGCTGGACCTGGGCGTCCCGGTCGCTGCGTTGCAAGCGGAGCTGGCGCAATTACAGGCCCTGCCGGTGACCGACATTGACGCCGCCCTGGCAGGTCCCTTGGCCGAGCCATATCGCACACTCTGGCTCGGATCAACAGCGCCAGGCGTCGCGGCGGTGGTCAGCCTGCAAGGTTTGAACGATGCGGCGCTGCTGCGGGTACAGGCGGCAGATTTGCCGGGTGTCCAACTGGTGGATCGCCTGGGCGACCTCAACCGGGTCTTCGCCGCCACGCAGGTCAGCGCCGCCGAGTTGAAACTGGCTTCCTGCGTACTGATTGTGCTGGTACTGATCTGGCCGTTTGGCGTCGGCGGCGCCTTGCGCATCGTGGCATTGCCGCTGCTGGCCGCGCTGTGCAGCCTGGCGAGCCTCGGCTGGCTGGGGCAGCCACTGACCTTGTTCAGCCTGTTCGGCCTGTTGCTGGTGACAGCCATCGGCGTCGACTACGCGATCCTGATGCGCGAGCAGATCGGCGGCGCGGCGGTGAGCCTGCTGGGCACATTGCTGGCGGCAATCACCACCTGGCTGTCGTTCGGCCTGCTGGCGTTGTCCAGCACACCGGCGGTGAGTAATTTCGGCCTGGCGGTAAGCCTGGGGCTGGCCTTCAGCTTCATGCTGGCGCCGTGGGCCGGACGTCGGGAACACCCCACACCCGCTCAAGGACAAGACCTACGATGACTATGGATATTCGAGGAATTCCAATGCCTGTTACTGAAACGGAATATCGCCAGGTCGTCATCATCGGCGCAGGCCCTTCCGGCGCCATCGCCGCCGCGCTGCTCAAGCGCAAGGGCCATGATGTGCTGGTCATCGAGCGCCAGCATTTCCCCCGGTTCTCCATCGGTGAGAGCCTGCTGTCCCATTGCCTGGATTTCGTCGAAGAAGCCGGCATGCTCGAGGCGGTGAATGCCGCCGGGTTCCAGCGCAAGAACGGTGCCGCGTTTGCCTGGGGCGAGCGCTACAGTGCCTTCGATTTTGGCGATACCTTCAGCAACGGCAAGCCTACGACCTTCCAGGTACAACGCGCCGACTTCGACAAGTTGCTGGCCGACCAGGCCGCCCTGCAAGGCGTGGAGATCCGCTACGGCCAAGCGATTGCCAGCGCCGATTTCAGCCTCGCCAAGCCACAACTGGGCGTGCTGCGCGAAGATGGCAGCGAGTACCGGGTCGAGGCCGACTTCGTGCTCGATGCCAGCGGCTATGGCCGGGTCCTGCCGCGCCTGCTGGACCTTGAGGCCCCGTCGAATTTCCCGGTGCGCCAGGCGGTATTCACGCACATCGAAGATCGCATCGACGCACCGGCGTTCGACCGGGAGAAAATCCTGATCACCACCCACCCGAGCAAACGCGACGTGTGGTTCTGGACCATTCCGTTCAGCGGCGGGCGCTGCTCGGTGGGCGTGGTCGCGGCGGCGGAACATTTCGCCGGCCGCACCGACGACCTCGATGCCTGCCTGCGCGGTTTCATCGATGAAACCCCAAGCCTGGCCGGCGTGCTGCAAAACGCCGTGTGGGACACCCCGGCGCGGACCATCGGCGGCTACTCGGCCAACGTCAAGACCCTGCACGGCCAAGGCTTCGCCCTGCTGGGCAACGCCGCTGAATTCCTCGACCCGGTGTTCTCCTCCGGCGTGACCATTGCCATGCGCTCGGCGAGCATGGCCGCCGCCGTGCTCCATCGCCAGTTGCAAGGCGAAAGCGTGGACTGGCAACGCGAGTTTGCCGAGCCGCTCAAGCGCGGCGTCGACACCTTCCGCTGCTACGTCGAGGGCTGGTACGCCGGCACCTTCCAGGACGTGATTTTCTACACCGAAGGTTCGGCCGACATCCGGCGCATGATCAGCTCGATCCTGGCCGGCTACGCCTGGGACTCGCTTAACCCGTTCGTCAGCGAACCCAAGCGGCGCCTGCGCATGCTTTCGGAAATCTGCGCGAGCCCGGCGCCGAGTCAGCGACCATGAGCTACCTGAGCGACAACTACGTCGAAGAAACCCGCTTCGGTTTCTGGTTCCTGCGCAGCCACACCTGGCAGCACCATGTATTGCGCGTTGCGATCAACGACCTGTGCAGCCTGTTCAGCACCCCGCTGCCGACCAACCCGGTGCTGCTGGACGCCGGCTGCGGCCAGGGCAAGTCGTTTCAATACCTGCGCCAGGTGTTCGCGCCGCAGCGCCTGATCGGGGTCGACGCCGATCCCCACAGCCTCGACCTGAGCCGGGAGGAAGCCACGCGCCAGGACATGGCCGTGGAACTGATCGGCAGCGACTGCGCGACCTTGGCGGTGCCCGATGCCAGCGTCGACCTGTTGTTCTGCCACCAGACCTTCCATCACCTGGTGGAGCAGGAAAAAGCCCTCGCCGAGTTCTATCGCGTGCTCAAGCCCGGTGGTTACCTGATGTTCGCCGAATCCACCGAGGCCTACATCGATACCTGGGTGATCCGCTGGCTGTTCCGTCACCCCATGCACGTGCAGAAAAGTGCCACCCAGTACCTGGAGATGATCCGCAGCCAAGGCTTGCAATTCGAAGCCCGCAATGTGTCCTATCCGTATCTGTGGTGGAGCCGCGCCAAGGACTTCGGCTTGTTGGAGCGTTTTGGCCTGCGCCGTGCCAAACCGTTCGGCGAGCGAGAGGAAACCCTGGTCAATGTAGTGGCTCGCAAGCCCATCGAAGGGGCCCCCGGATGATTCGTGCCCTGCTTCTCGGCTGCCTGTTGCTGCTCAGCGCCTGCGCCAGCCATGCGCCGCTGCCCGAGCGCACGCCAACCCTGGCCTTGCCGATGCAACTGCACATCGAGCGGACAATGGCCGGCCAACGCCAGGACTGGCTGCTGGTGATCCAGCGCGAAGACGCAGGCCTTCGCTGGTCGATGATGGACCCGCTGGGCATTCCCGTGGCCCGCCAGCGCCTGGTCGCTGGCCGGTGGCAGGCTGACGGTCTGCTGCCGCCCAATGCCGAGGCCCGGGAGTTGTTCGCGGCGCTGTTGTTCGCCCTGACTCCTGAAACCGAACTGTCCGACAACTACCCGGCCGCCCGGCAACAGGCGTCGCAACGGACGCTCGATAGTCGCTGGCAGGTGCGCTACACGCAGCCGCTGGATTTTGAAATGAGCCTGCTCCAAGGCCCACGCTACCGCATCACACCGTTGACCGAGAACGCCCCATGACCGCCTATTTGAATGCCCTCGGGGTGATTTGCGCCCTCGGCCGCAACAAACATGAGGTGGCACGCAACCTGTTTGCCGGCGACTGCTCGGGCGTGCGTATCAAGGACGGCTGGGTGGCCGAACGTGCATTGCCGGTTGCCGCAGTGCCGGGTGAACTCGCCCCCATTCCCCCAACCCTGTTGGCGCACCGCAGCCGTAACAATCAACTGCTGCTGGAAGCCGGGTTGCAGATTCGCGCCGAGATCGACCAGGCCATCGAGGCCTACGGTCGCGCCCGCATCGGCATCGTGTTGGGCACCAGCACTTCGGGGATCGATGAAGCCAGCCAGGGCATTGCCCATTACCTGCGCGAGCAGCGCTTCCCCGATGGCTACGACTACCAGCAACAGGAACTCAGTGCGCCGGCCAATTTTCTTTCCGAATGGCTCGGCCTGAGCGGCCCGTCGTACGTGATTTCCACGGCCTGCACCTCCAGCGCCCGCGCCTTGATGAGCGCCCGGCGCCTGCTGGACCTGGGCCTGTGCGATGCCGTGCTGTGCGGTGGCGTGGACAGCCTGTGCAAACTGACCCTCAACGGTTTTTCCGCACTGGAAGCGGTGTCGAACGAACGCTGCAATCCGTTTTCGGTGAACCGCAGCGGCATCAACATTGGCGAAGCAGCGGTGCTGTTTCTCATGAGCAAGACGCCAGGCGAAGGCACACCGATTGCCTTGCTCGGCGACGGCGCCAGTTCCGATGCCCACCATATTTCCGCACCTGAACCCAGCGGTCGCGGCGCCCGCCAGGCCATGGAAAAAGCCCTGCGCTGCGCCGGCCTCGAGGCCAGCCAGATCGACTACCTGAACCTGCACGGCACCGCCACGCAACACAATGACGCCATGGAAAGCCAGGCAGTGGCCGGGCTGTTTCCGGCGGGCGTGCCCTGCTCGTCCACCAAGCCCATGACCGGCCATACCCTCGGCGCGGCAGGGGCATTGGAAGCAGCATTCTGCTGGCTGGCCCTGAGCACCGAAAACACCGCCCTGGCCTTGCCGCCGCATGCCTGGGACGGCAAGGCCGATCCGGCCCTGCCGGCACTGGACTGGGTCACCGCCGGCACCCGCCTGAACCCGGCCACCCCACGCCGCCTGATGAGCAATTCATTTGCATTCGGCGGCAACAACGTCAGCCTGATTATCGGAGACGCCCCATGATTGACTGGCCGCTCGCCGAACTGCTGCCCCATGCCGGCGACATGATCCTCATCGACCGGATCCTGTCGTTCGATGACGAACAGATCCATACCCACGCCACCGTCAAGCCCGGCGGCTTGTTCAGCCGCGACGACGGCGCGCTGCCGGCCTGGGTCGGCATCGAGCTGATGGCCCAAAGCGTCGCGGCGTTTGCCGGTTGCCATGCACGCCAACGGGGTGATGCCGTGGCGCTGGGCTTTTTGCTCGGCACCCGCAAGTTCGAATGCAACGTCGAGTGTTTTCCCGTGGGCGTCGAACTGACCATCCACGGTGTGCGCTCCCTGGAAGACGACAACGGCATGGGCGTGTTCGAATGCCACATCCGCGGCCCCGGCATCCATGCCACGGCCCGGCTCAACGTATTCCGTCCGCCCCAGGCCGCCCATTACCTTCATGAACCGTCCGCAACAGGAAACCCGTCATGACTGAATCCGTACTGGTCACCGGCTCCAGCCGTGGTATCGGCCGCGCCATCGCCCTGCGCCTGGCCCAGGCCGGGCACGACATCGTGCTGCACTGCCGCAGCGGCCGCGCCGAGGCCGAGACGGTCCAGGCGCAAATCCAGGCCCTGGGCCGCAATGCCCGAGTGCTGCAATTCGACGTGGCCGACCGTGCCGCGTGCAAGGCCATTCTCGAAGCCGATGTCGAAACCCACGGTGCCTATTACGGCGTGGTGCTCAACGCCGGCCTGACCCGCGATGGTGCCTTCCCGGCCCTGAGCGAAGACGACTGGGATGTGGTGATGCGCACCAACCTCGACGGGTTCTATAACGTGCTGCATCCGGTGATGATGCCGATGATCCGTCGTCGCGCCGCCGGGCGGATCGTCTGTATCACCTCGGTTTCCGGCCTGATCGGCAATCGCGGCCAGGTCAACTACAGCGCCTCGAAGGCCGGTTTGATCGGCGCGGCCAAGGCGTTGGCAATCGAGCTGGGCAAGCGCAAGATCACCGTCAACTGCGTCGCGCCAGGCCTGATCGACACCGCCATGCTCAATGAAAACGTACCCGTGGAAGAACTGATGAAAATGATCCCCGCCCAGCGCATGGGCACCCCGGAAGAAGTGGCCGGCGCGGTGAATTTCCTGATGTCCGCCGAAGCCAGCTACATCACCCGGCAGGTCCTGGCCGTCAACGGAGGCTTGTGCTGATGAAGCGCGTCGTCGTCACCGGCATGGCCGGCATCACCTCCATAGGCAGCGACTGGGAGACCATCGCCGCCAACTTCGCCGCCAACCGCAGCGGCATCCGGCGCATGGATGAGTGGGACCGTTTCACCGAACTGAACACCCGCCTGGCCGGCCCCATCGACGACTTCCAGGTCCCGGCCCACTGGACCCGCAAGCAACTGCGCAGCATGGGCCGGGTTTCGCGCCTGGCGGTCGCGTCGGCGGAACAGGCCCTGGCCGACGCCGGCCTGCTGGGCGACGCGTCGATCAAGGACGGGCGCATGGGCGTGTCCTGCGGTTCGTCCACCGGCAGCACCGACGAGATCAAGGCGTTCGGCAACATGCTGCTCAACAGCGTGGCCGAAGGGCTGAACGCCAACTCCTATGTGCGGATGATGCCCCACACCACGGCGGCCAACATCAGCATCTTCTTCGGGCTGACCGGGCGCCTGATTCCCACCTCCAGCGCCTGCACCAGCGGCAGCCATGGAATCGGCTATGCCTACGAGGCCATCAAGTTCGGACGCCTGCCGCTGATGCTCGCCGGTGGCGCCGAAGAGCTGTGCCCGACCGAAGCGATGGTGTTCGATGCGCTCTACGCCACCAGCCTGAAAAACGATGCGCCGCAAACCAGCCCGCGTCCCTACGACAAGGACCGCGATGGCCTGGTGATCGGCGAAGGCGCCGGCATCTTGGTACTCGAAGAACTGGAACATGCGTTGGCGCGCGGCGCGCGGATCCATGCCGAGATCGTCGGCTTTGGCAGCAATGCCGACGGCCAGCACGCCACCCGCCCCGAACTGCTCACCATGCGCCGGGCCATGGAACTGGCCCTGGAAGATGCCGGCCTCGAACCTTCGGCCATCGGCTACGTCAACGGCCACGGCACCGCCACCGAACAGGGCGACATTGCCGAAACCCTGGCCACCAGCAGCCTGTTTGGGGAACACATGCCCATCAGCTCGCAGAAAAGCTTCCTCGGTCACACCCTGGGTGCCTGCGGGGCGCTGGAGTCCTGGTTCAGCATCGAAATGATGAACCGCGACCTCTACGTGCACACCTTCAACCTTGATGAGGTTGATCCCCAATGTGGCAAGCTCGATTACCTGCGTAACGAGTTACGGTCGATGAGCCACGAATACGTGATGAACAACAACTTCGCCTTTGGTGGGGTCAACACCTCGCTGATTTTCCGCCGCTGGCACTGAATCGGATTCAAAACCCTGTTACTCCTCGTCAAGGAGACCTTGATGTCGTTGAAGAAAATCGCCGTGACCGCCGCCCTGTTGCTCAGCACCCTGCCAAGCCTCAGCCAGGCCCGTGATACCGCGCTGCTCCTGCCATTCGACAAAGCCGTGGCCGAAGCCATCAGCACCGGCGCGATCATGGCGGGGGTTGCGTTGAAAGGGGATTTGGCGAAGGTGCAATAACACCTTTTGAAGCCCCGCCGGAATGTAGGAGCTGCGTAGGAGCTGCGTAGGCGCTGCGTAGGAGCTGTGTAGGAGCTGTCGAGTGCAACGAGGCTGCGATCTTCCCCCAGACACCCGAGTCTCAAGCGAAAGATCAAAAGATCAAAAGATCAAAAGATCAAAAGATCGTCCGAACGCGGCCCGAGCCTTCGGCAACGCCTACAGGATTCGATAGCGGAGAGTCAGTGCCAGTGATGTCGGCTGTGCCACCGTCATCGCGAGCAAGCTCGCTCCCACAGGTTTGAAGTAACCCTCACTCATTGGATGTCCTCCTTCATCGCATTCGAGTGCAAACAATGAACCTGCGCCAGCCTAAGCGCAGGCAAGAAATCCTCCGCCATCGGCACACCTTCACGCACGATGATCAAGAAACGTTTCTGAAGCGTATTGATGATTTCGTCGCCATTGCTCAAGCGACTGCCAACCAGTGCGATGTTGCTATTGTTTTCCCCGGCGCCGGTGATGATCCGTGCCGTGCTGCCATCGGCATACACCACCTGGTCGCCTTTCTGCGCGGCGCGTACTTTCCAGCCATTGTCCAAGGTGAACGTCAACGAAGATGACACCTGCTGGATCGTTCCGCCGTTACGCGTCTGGCTGCCTTCGGTGGCCACTCGATAAATAGCGATGGGCGGATGAGCTTCGACGAATGCTTTTTGTCGATTAACGAATGCCGCGACTTCTTCGCCGTAACCCTCCAGGTGGCGTTGCTCCAGGTACAAGTCATCCAAATGACGGAGCGCTTCACGGGAGATTTCGTTGGTGTAGCGGGCGTCCAAAGATGAGTGCATTTCCAGGGGCCTTATTCATGGGCTTCAGGCTGCGTCCCTTGCCGCTGGGGAGGAGCACTGAGCCGGACGATTCGGAATGATGAATAAGACGTTGCAGCGCAGGCGAGTCGCAATCCCAGCGGTGGGGTATCTGGTACGAATAGGAAGTGTCGCAACTCGAAATGCGCGTTTTCCTACAATCCAAAGGCCCCTGACCATGGGTCAACACCGGACGTCGTACACCGCCTCCCTTGCTTATGTGCGGTATCCATCTACCACCCTATCGTCGCCTGCCCGCAATAAGTTGCTCTTCCGAAAACTCTCAGGATGAGAACATGCAGGAAGACACTTCCCCCACACCGCCTCTCGACTCGCCACAGGCCGACATCAGTCTGCTGATGACTTCGCAGCAACACATGCTCCGCTTGAATGGCGCCGTTCCAACGCCTTCAACGATCACAAGGCAGCACCTGAAGCAGTGGTTCAACGACAACTTCCCGGTATCGGCAAGCGACCTGATGGTCGAAGATTTATCTGTACGCACGCTGCAAGAGGAGCCGATCCCGCTCTCGGAGCGCGTGCCCGCTGGGCCGACGTCCAGGCGGACAGTGGCGTCCATGTCGTACCTCGAGACGCTGTTCTGGCGTGCCGTCGCCGGTCAGATGGACATCCAGGCGTTTTTCTCCGAGATGGACTATCTCGAAGTTGTCGTCAATAACGGCTCCTCCACACAAACGCCCGCCGCGCTGAACAGCCGTGAAGCGAAGGAGCAAATCAAGCGGCTGCTGAACACCACGCAAGCATCCTATGAACAGCTGCTGACACAGAAACTGGACGAGTTCTGGACGACACCGGCCGACTTCACCCCGGGCCGCAGTGTCGCCGACTGGTTGGCCGAAGAACTCGGTACGCAACTTAAGGCGCAAGCGGATCTTCATCTTCGGGATACGACGTTGGACCGGGCCACCCACAACGCGGTGACGCGCCATGTGGCTGCAGCCTCGGGCCTTGGGGGCGCTCGCGCAACATCCGGCGTCTTCAGCTTGAGCCTGAGCCTCCAGCCTTGGGAGTTCAGCCTGCCGGTACGGGGTGCCGTCGTGCTGACACGGCCCGACGATGCCAGTCATTCGACGGGGTTCGTCTTGTACCGTCCAGGTCATCCGTTGGAAGTGTTCGCCAGTCAGGCGCTACTGACGTCCAGTTTGAAGAACGACGATGAGGCTGGGAGTGAGCTGGACACCGTACCACTGGCCAAGAACTTTCTGGTTCATCTGGTCGACGATTTGCGCTCGACGCAAAAAACAGCCATCAGCAATACGTTTTTGAATGGTCCCGTCGAAGGAGAGGGCATCGCGGCCTGGGTAAGACGGATGGATGCCGCGGCCGACATAGGCAATACGCTGGACCTGGCGGGCGTCATGGACGAGCGTGAACTGCGACTGAACCTGAAAAGACTGGACGAATGGCTTCACGATTCGCCACACATCACTGGTGCTGACCGCCTCGCCTGGTGGAAGGCTATCCAGGCGCTGCACCAGAGCATGGTGGACACGCCGCCTCCCCCGGACCCGGTGATGTTGGCCACTCCAGAGGCGCTCGAAAAACGGAGCCGCACGCTGCTTGCCCGCTATATCGCAGAAAAATACCCACCGGTTGACCCTGACAGCGTCTCGTTGAGTTTCAGAAGAGAACTTGTCGACCCGCGTGCGCCGACAGGCACATCGCCGTTTGGCTCCGGACTCTCGCAAGACCGCGTGAGAGGGATCGTTGATGACCAGCGCTCCATGACGCAATGGGCCATGTCCAACCTGACCCACGACGAACGTAACGCAGCCCACCCGACCGTCGTCGGGCCACTGAGCTTTGCGCAGATTGTCGAGGTCATTGAACGGGCAGACCTCGGTCGCCGGCTTCCGGCCGAACTGCAACTCGCTGCCCGGGAGCGGAAATCGCAATGGCTGGCCCTGAAAGCGAAGCAGATGCGGGCACAGGTCTGGGCGGCTCACATCTCGGGGGACTTGAGGCATGACAAGGACAATACCGGACTGAACCTGGTGCTGGCAGCGCTGGACAGTCCCACGCCGGATCGGCGCGCCAAGGTCAACGGGCACGAGGTGGTGGTCCGCCAGTTGCAATGGGGCGACAGCGTTTTGAAGTCGATCGTGGCATTTGGAGTCAGGAGCGTGGCGAGCCGTCCGTCGCTGACGTTGTATACGCCGGACGCGCCGGATGGCAAAGCGTTCAGGGACGTGGACGCTGCCAGCGGCCGGACATTGGAAGCCGCCCTGGCGCAGGCACTCACCGCTACGCCGCAGATGACCCGCTGGCTCATCGCGCAACTGCCGCTGCTGGAGCAGACCGCGCAACTCGCCAGCATGGTGCCGACCCCGGAAAACCTGACCCTTGATGAAAAGATCAAGAAGGTCACGCAATCCACTTTCACCTGGGCGAGGGCCAGGGCTCAAGCGGATTTTACAGCGAAAATTTCTTCGCCCATCGTAGGAGGGAATCTGTTCGAAGCACTGCATGAGACGCAAATCACCCATGCAATAAATACGGCGCAAACGCTGACAGTGAGCAACGCGCAGCGTGACAGCACGGCGGCGCGGGAAGGACGCCGCAACGGTGTCATGCTGTTGACAGGCGCGATGTCGATGGTGGCTGGCGGTCGGCTGGGCAGCCTATTCGGGCTGGCGATTCTGCCGACCATGGCCGGGGGCGCCGCAGTGTCGGCGATAGACAACGAGGGCGGCAGCTTCAGCCAGTGGACAAGTGATTTCATCAGTGGGATGGGTGAGGTCTTGGTCGAAGCCGGACAGGACGTGATCATGGCTCGCGCAAGCCGTATCCGACGCCAGGCATGCCCGATGCTCTCGTCTCTGCCCAGAATGCCGGATCCGGAGCTGGAACCCTTTCATCTCAAGGGGTTTGACGGCAAAGGGTTGGTGGCAGAGGGCCGTAATCGCTACCAGGACACGAACGGGCAGGGTTATCTGAAAATAGGCAGCAAGTACTTCAAGTCAGCCATGCAGGAAGGCGAGCGGATTATCTATGCCCCCAACAACCGTACGAACCAACGCCCGGTCACCTGGAAAAACGGCCGATGGCAGATCGAGGCGCCCTTGCGGCTACTTGGTGGCGGTGCTGTACAGAGTCTGATCAGTCGCTACCGGGAAACCCCGGAACAGAAGAAATACAACATATTAGTGGAGGGCGCTTTGATAACTGAATTCAGCCCCCCTGTCGAACTGGCCAACACAGTAAAACGTGTCGTTAACTCCATGCCTGAAGAGCTGGTTGTACGAATACTCCAGGAAAGCATGCAAGAGGTGGGCATACGAGACTTGGATACTTATCGCTCGCAACTAAGCCAGGTCTATCAAACACGCATAACCGCACACGAGAAGCTCTTACATAAAATCAATATGTGGATGCACGTCGACTCGGCAGCTAACTACATCGAAGCGAGGCCCGATGGCTTCACCCTGACGGCCGCCCAACAAATACTCATCTTCAATAAGATTGAACGACTGGGAGGCAGGCTGATTGATCGCAAAGGCAAATTCAAGACGGTGGTCTCCTCGTTGGAGGACAACGTAACGGGTGCAACATTCCTGGCAATCACCCCTGAGAAAGGAAAACTGAGAGAAGCCGTGCGTAAAATCTCAGATGCCCACGAAGACGTATTGAAAACGACAAAAAAGCAAATCCTGGACGAGCTACAACCGCTATTCCCGGGAGATGGACCTGATATAGAGACTGCCAAGTGGAAATATATTGCCTCTCCCGAACATCGCGAAGAGTACAAAACGAAATTCATCAGTATCTTCCGCGTGGAAATGCGCCGCAGAAACATGCCAGGACTCCTGACCGAGATCCGGCAGAACAGTCTTCCCTACGTCATTGTCAACCGAGGTAGATCACAGCAGAAGACGATGCTTGTTACCGAGGAAGACATCACGAGGTTCACCGGAAAACTATTAAGCTATGACGCGTTCGACATCGAGGTGATGACCCAGGCCCGCACAAATAAAGTGACAGGCACACAACCTCCAGCTGAGTCCCCAGCGCCAACGGTTCTCTTGTCAGCGCCGGACAAGTTCACGGTCAATACGAGCCCACTGGCTGAGTCACAAATGGCTTATGACAACTTTCCCGAAGCTGCCAGAACGAAAGTGCTTGAAATCATGGATGACATTCGTGCCGGCAGGGTGACCACAAAGAAAATCAACCGGTATTACTGGTACGACATGGCCAGGCTGGCGCCAGGGGGTGGCAGGGGCGCGTGGCGCGCCGCGTTCGAACGCCAGCGCGATACCTGGACACTCCAGGGCTTCTTTGACTACCACGCCAACAAACCTGCGACCGTTTGGGGGGATTGAGCCCGCTCCACAGGCGTTTTGCGCAGAGTGAAGGTGCTGCGACCACCCACGGTCAAGGGTGGGGCTTGCTCGCGAACACAGGCGTTTTTCGCTTAACCGCTACTCGGTATTGCCAGTCAACAACGCCACGAACGCTGCCGCCATCGGCGAACGCTGATCCTTGCGCTGTACCAGCCACACCGCCGACACCGCCGCCGGATCGAGCAGCGGGCGGTAGACAACCCCATCGATACGCATGCGCTGGTAAGACGCCGGCAATACCGAGACCCCCAGCCCCGCCGCGACCAGGCCGATGATGGTCATGGCTTCGCCGGCTTCCTGGGCGAAATGCGGGCTGAAACCGGCGTCGCGGGCCAGGTTCAGGAGTTGGGCGTAGAGGCCGCTGCCGTAGCTGCGGGGGAAGAACACGAACGGCTCCTGGGCCAAGGCCGAGAGGAACAGGCCGTCTTCATTGCCCTGGGCCAAGGGATGCTTGGCACTGAGCACGGCTACCAGCGGTTCGCGGCTGAGCTCGATTTCCGTCAGGGTGTCGGGCAGCGGCAATGGGCGCATGATGCCCACCTCGATCACTTCGTCCAGCAGTGCGTCGGCCACTTGGGTACTGCTCATTTCCCGCAGGTTCAGGTGCACCGCCGGGAAGCGTTGCCGGAATGAAAAAATCGCCTGGGGGATGGTGGAATTGAACGGTGCCGAGGAGGTGAAGCCGATTTTCAGCTCGCCCAATTCCCCCAGTTGGGCGCGGCGGGCGACGTCGGCGGCTTTGTCGACCTGAACCAATACCCGCCGCGCTTCTTCAAGGAACAACCGTCCGGCCTCGCTCAATTCGACCCGACGATTAGTACGCTCGAACAGCCGCGCGCCAATCTCCTGCTCCAGCGCCTGGATCTGCTGGCTCAAGGGCGGCTGGGAGATGCCCAGGGCCAACGCGGCACGGCCGAAATGCAGTTCTTCGGCAACGGCGATGAAGTAACGCAGGTGACGCAATTCCATGGGGCAATCCAATAGGTCGCAAAACGTCTTAAACAGGTCGAACAATATATTGGATAGAATCATTAGCCGGCTATATGCTTTTTTCATTGCCTGCCTGATCGTGCCCTTGCGAGGTCCACCGTGAAAATTGCTGTCGCTCCACTGGCCCATGAAATCCCACTGCGTACGCAGGATGATGCCGTCGCCGAACTCAAGGACATCTACATCGAGAAAGGCACGCCGATGTTCATGCGCACGGTGCTGGCGCTGTTCTGTGGTGGCTTTGCGACCTTTGCCCTGCTGTATTGCGTGCAACCGATGATGCCGCTGTTGTCCCGGGAGTTTTCCATCAATGCAGCGCAGAGCAGCCTGATTCTGTCGGTGGCGACCGGCCTGCTCGCGATCGGCCTGTTGATCACCGGTCCGATTTCCGACCGCATCGGGCGCAAGCCGGTGATGGTCGCGGCGCTGTTCGCCGCCTCAGTGTGTACGATTGCCAGCGCCATGATGCCGACCTGGCAGGGTGTATTGCTGCTGCGCGCCTTGGTGGGGTTGTCGTTGAGCGGGTTGGCAGCGGTCGCGATGACGTATTTGAGCGAAGAAATCCATCCCAGGCACATCGGCCTGGCGATGGGGCTGTACATCGCCGGCAACGCCATCGGCGGCATGTCCGGACGCCTGATTGCCGGGGTCTTGATCGACTTCGTCAGCTGGCACACCGCGATGCTGGTGATTGGCGGCCTGGCGCTGATCGCAGCAGCGGTGTTCTGGAGAATCCTGCCTGAGTCACGCAATTTCCGTCCCCGTTCGCTGCACCCGCGCAGTCTGCTGGACGGTTTCACCATGCACTTTCGCGACGCCGGCTTGCCGCTGCTGTTTCTTGAAGCCTTCGTGTTGATGGGCGCGTTCGTGACGCTGTTCAACTACATCGGCTACCGCCTTCTGGCCGAGCCCTATCACTTGGACCAGGCCTTCGTCGGGCTGCTGTCGGTGGTGTACCTGTCGGGCATCTACAGCTCGGCCAAAGTCGGCGCATTGGCGGACAAACTCGGCCGGCGCAAAATGCTCTGGGCAACCATCGCGCTGATGCTGGCCGGCCTCGTGCTGACCATGGCCACCCCGCTGTGGCTGGTGGTCCTGGGGATGCTGGTGTTCACCTTCGGCTTCTTCGGCGCCCACTCGGTTGCCAGTAGCTGGATCGGCCGCCGCGCCCTCAAGGCCAAGGGTCAGGCTTCGTCACTTTATTTGTTCAGCTATTACGCCGGCTCCAGCGTTGCGGGCACGGCGGGCGGCGTGGCCTGGCACCTGGGCGGGTGGAACGGTGTCGGCTTGTTCATCGGTGGTTTGCTGGTGGTCGCGTTGTGGGTGGCGGTGAAGTTGGCCAAATTGCCGTTGTTGCCGGGGAATGTTCAGGTTTAAGCCACACGCGGTCCCTGTCCAAACCTGGTGTAGGAGCTGCCGAGTGCAACGAGGCTGCGATCTTGTCACGGACAATTGAGTCGCAGCGAAAGATCAAGAGATCGCAGCCTTCGGCAGCTCCTACAAAGCCCAAACCAGCGCACGCCAATTGCCTGGTCGCCGGCAAGCAGGTCGGCATCGACATGCACCGCACGCACATCGATGCCCTGCGTGGTGAGTAACGCCAGCAACGCCTGGAAACGGTCTCGCTGCGTCACCATCAGCGGATAACGATGCTGACGGTCGCGCGGGCCGATGCTGATGTGCAGCGCCTCCAGGTTTTCACTCAATTGCTCTTCGACGGCAAATGCCAGAAAGTTGGACTACCCCTATGTAGGATAAGTCTCTCAACATAGAAGGAAGGATCTCTGATTCTATTCTTCTTACATAAATAGAGAAAACTCTTACAAATAGAACTAGCTATCAAACACAGCACAAAAAAACAGAAACACCGAATAAAACAACCGACTGATTTCACGCAATATCTATCAAAAAACGGACATTAAAAAGCCTGTCCGGCACAGGTCCGGACAGGCTGGGTGACAAGGGCCGCAATCAGAGGTGATATTGCGCCGACAACTCATGCACCGCCCGCAGGAAGGCGCCGGCATGTTCCGGGTCGACTTCCGGGGTGATGCCATGGCCGAGGTTGAACACATGGCCGCTGCCACTGCCGTAGCTGGCCAGGATGCGCCCGACTTCAGCGCGGATGGCTTCAGGCTTGGCGTAGAGCACAGTCGGGTCCATGTTGCCTTGCAGCGCGACCTTGTGACCGACGCGCTCGCGCGCATTGCCAATGTCGCAGGTCCAATCCAGGCCCAGGGCGTCGGCGCCGGCATCGGCGATGCTTTCCAGCCACAGGCCGCCGTTCTTGGTGAACAGGATCACCGGGACTTTGCGACCTTCGTGCTCGCGGATCAGGCCGCTGACAATCTTGCGCATGTAGGCCAGGGAGAATTCCTGGTACGCCGCCGCCGACAGGTTGCCGCCCCAGGTATCGAAGATCTGCACCGCTTGCGCACCGGCCAGGATCTGGCCGTTGAGGTAGGACGTCACCGACTGGGCCAACTTGTCCAGCAACAAGTGCATGGCCTGCGGGTTGTCGTAGAGCATTGCCTTGGTCTTGCGGAAGTCCTTCGACGAGCCGCCTTCGACCATGTAGGTGGCCAGGGTCCATGGGCTGCCGGAGAAGCCGATCAGTGGTACGCGACCGTTGAGTTCACGGCGAATGGTGCTGACCGCGTCCATGACATAGCCCAGGTCTTTCTGCGGATCGGGAATCGGCAAGGCCTCGATGTCGGCCAGGGTGCTGATGACTTTTTTGAAGCGCGGGCCTTCGCCGGTCTCGAAGTACAGGCCCTGGCCCATGGCGTCGGGGATTGTGAGGATGTCGGAGAACAGGATCGCCGCGTCCAACTGCGGATACCGATCCAGCGGCTGCATCGTCACTTCGCAGGCGAACTGGGGGTTCATGCACAGGCTCATGAAGTCACCGGCCTTGGCGCGGCTGGCGCGGTACTCCGGCAGGTAGCGACCCGCCTGGCGCATCATCCACACCGGGGTGACGTCTACGGGTTGCTTGAGCAGGGCGCGAAGGAAACGGTCGTTCTTCAGGGCAGTCATGTCGGCATCCGGAAAAAAAGTGCGGGCATTTTCTCAGAGCGCGAGGCAAAAGGCACGGCAAGAGCCGTGCCTTTTATCTATCGGGGCAATTTGTCGCGGGGCAAAGCAGTGTTCGCAACACCACGAAAACAACTGTGAGAACAGTTTCTTGTGGGAGCAAGGCTTGCCCGCGATGAAAACACCTCGGTCTCTTGGGTACCGAGGCGCCTGGATCGCGAGCAAGCTTTGCTCCCACAGGGTTTTGTGTCGTTCGGTCAGACTTGCAGGTAATCGAGGATCCCTTCCGCCGCATTGCGGCCTTCGAAGATCGCCGTCACCACCAGGTCGGAACCCCGGACCATGTCGCCACCAGCGAAGATCTTCGGGTTGCTGGTCTGGTGCTTGTACTGGCCTTGTTCCGGGGCCACGACGCGGCCCTGGCTGTCGGTCTGGATGCTGAACTGCTCGAACCACGGCGCCGGGCTTGGGCGGAAGCCGAAGGCGATGACCACGGCGTCGGCCGGGATGATCTCTTCGGAACCTGGGATCGGCTCGGGGCTGCGACGGCCACGGGCGTCCGGTTCGCCGAGACGGGTCTCGACCACCTTCACGCCTTCGACCTTGTCTTCGCCGACAATGGCGATTGGCTGGCGGTTGTAGAGGAATTTCACGCCTTCTTCCTTGGCGTTCTTCACCTCTTTGCGCGAACCGGGCATGTTGGCTTCGTCACGACGGTAGGCACAGGTCACCGACTTGGCGCCCTGGCGAATCGACGTACGGTTGCAGTCCATCGCCGTGTCGCCACCGCCGAGTACCACGACCTTCTTGCCCTTCATGTCGACGAAATCTTCCGGCGACTTTTCAAAGCCCAGGTTGCGGTTGACGTTGGCGATCAGGAAGTCGAGTGCGTCATAGACGCCTGGCAGGTCCTCACCGGCAAAGCCGCCCTTCATGTAGGTGTAGGTGCCCATGCCCATGAAGACCGCATCGTACTCTTCGAGCAGCTGCTCCATGGTCACGTCCTTGCCCACCTCGGTGTTCAGGCGGAACTCGATGCCCATGCCGGTAAAGACTTCGCGACGATTGCTCAGCACAGTCTTTTCCAGCTTGAACTCGGGAATGCCGAAGGTCAGCAGACCGCCGATTTCCGGGTTCTTGTCGAACACCACCGGGGTCACGCCACCACGCACCAGCACATCGGCACAGCCCAGGCCCGCCGGGCCCGCACCGATGATCGCCACGCGCTTGCCGGTCGGCTTGACCTTGGACATGTCCGGACGCCAGCCCATGGCGAACGCGGTGTCGGTGATGTACTTCTCCACCGAACCGATGGTCACCGCGCCAAAACCGTCGTTGAGGGTGCACGCACCTTCGCAAAGGCGATCCTGCGGGCACACCCGGCCGCAGACTTCCGGCAGGGTGTTGGTCTGGTGGGACAGCTCGGCGGCCTGGAGGATGTTGCCCTCGGCCACCAGTTTCAACCAGTTGGGAATGAAGTTGTGCACCGGGCACTTCCATTCGCAGTACGGGTTACCGCAGCCCAGGCAGCGGTGGGCCTGGTCGGCCGACTGCTGGGGTTTGAAAGGCTCGTAGATTTCCACGAACTCTTTCTTGCGTTGACGCAACAGTTTCTTCTTCGGATCCTTGCGCCCGACATCGATGAACTGGAAGTCGTTATTCAGACGTTCAGCCATTGTTAAAACCTCATCAAACTCTTCAGGCGCATATCACTGCGGGTTGGCACGAGTGCTGGAAAGCAACGATTTCAGGTTGGCAGCCTTGGGCTTGACCAGCCAGAAACGGCGCAAGTAGTCATCGAGGTTCTCGGCGAGTTCACGACCCCACTCGCTGTCGGTTTCCGCGACGTACTCGTTCAGCACGTTTTGCAGGTGGCTGCGATAGGCTTCCATCGCCTCGCCACTGATCCGCTGGATTTCCACCAGTTCGTGGTTGACCCGGTCAACGAAGGTGTTGTCCTGGTCGAGCACGTAGGCGAAACCGCCAGTCATGCCAGAGCCGAAGTTATAACCGGTCTTGCCCAGCACGCAGACAAAACCACCGGTCATGTACTCGCAGCAGTGATCACCGGTGCCTTCCACCACAGTGTGGGCCCCGGAGTTACGCACGGCAAAACGCTCGCCCGCGGTGCCGGCGGCGAACAGCTTGCCGCCCGTTGCGCCGTAGAGGCAGGTGTTGCCGATGATGGCACTGTCCTGGGACTTGTAGACGCTGCCCTTGGGCGCAACGATGACCAGCTTGCCGCCGGTCATGCCCTTGCCCACGTAGTCGTTGGCATCGCCTTCCAGGTACATGTTCAGGCCACCGGCGTTCCAGACGCCGAAGCTCTGGCCCGCGGTACCCTTGAAGCGGAAGGTGACCGGCGCCTTGGCCATGCCCTGGTTGCCGTGCTTGCGCGCGATTTCGCCGGAGATCCGTGCGCCGATGGAACGGTCGCAGTTGCAGATGTCCAGGTCGAACTCGGCACCGCTCAGGTCGTTGATCGCCGCAGCGGCCATGTCGACCATCTTCTCGGCCAGCTCACCCTTGTCGAACGGCGGATTGCGATCGACCTGGCAGAACTGAGGCTTGTCCGCCGGGATGAGATCGCTGCCCAGCAACGGGGTCAGGTCCAGGTGTTGCTGCTTGGCGGTCTGGCCTTCGATCACTTCCAGCAGATCGGTACGGCCGATCAGTTCTTCAAGCGAGCGCACGCCCAGCTTCGCCAGCCACTCACGGGTCTCTTCGGCCACGTAGGTGAAGAAGTTCACCACCATGTCGACGGTACCGATGTAGTGGTCCTTGCGCAGCTTGTCGTTCTGGGTCGCCACGCCGGTGGCGCAGTTGTTCAGGTGGCAGATACGCAGGTATTTGCAGCCCAGGGCGATCATCGGCGCGGTGCCGAAGCCGAAGCTCTCGGCGCCGAGGATGGCGGCCTTGATCACGTCCAGGCCGGTTTTCAGGCCGCCGTCGGTCTGCACCCGGACCTTGCCGCGCAAATCGTTGCCGCGCAGGGTCTGGTGAGTTTCAGCCAGGCCCAGTTCCCACGGCGCGCCAGCGTACTTGATCGAAGTCAGCGGCGATGCGCCGGTGCCACCGTCGTAGCCGGAGATGGTGATCAGGTCGGCATAGGCCTTGGCCACGCCGGCCGCGATGGTGCCAACGCCCGCTTCCGCCACCAGTTTCACCGAGACCAGCGCCTTGGGGTTCACCTGCTTGAGGTCGAAGATCAGTTGCGACAAGTCTTCGATCGAGTAGATGTCGTGGTGCGGTGGCGGCGAGATCAGGGTCACGCCAGGGACCGCATAGCGCAGCTTGGCGATCAGGCCATTGACCTTGCCGCCGGGCAACTGGCCGCCTTCGCCGGGCTTGGCGCCCTGGGCAACCTTGATCTGCAGCACTTCAGCGTTGACCAGGTATTCCGGCGTCACACCGAAGCGGCCGGTGGCCACCTGCTTGATTTTCGAGCTCTTGATGGTGCCGTAGCGCGCCGGGTCTTCGCCGCCCTCGCCGGAGTTGGAACGCGCACCGAGGCGGTTCATGGCTTCGGCCAGGGCTTCGTGGGCTTCCGGGGACAAGGCGCCCAGGGAAATACCGGCCGAATCGAAGCGCTTGAGCACCGATTCCAGCGGCTCTATTTCACTGATGTCCAACGGCGTGTCGAGGGTCTTGACCTTGAGCAGGTCGCGAATCATCGACACCGGACGGTTGTCCACCAGCGAGGTGTATTCCTTGAACTTGCTGTAGTCGCCCTGTTGCACGGCCGCTTGCAAGGTGCTGACCACGTCCGGGTTGTAGGCGTGGTATTCGCCGCCATGGACGAACTTCAACAGGCCGCCTTGCTGGATCGGCTTGCGCGGGCTCCAGGCTTCGGCGGCCAGGGCCTTCTGCTCGGCTTCGATGTCGACGAAACGCGCACCTTTGATGCGACTCGGCACGCCACGGAAGCTCAGCTCGCAGACTTCTTCGGACAGGCCGATGGCCTCGAACAGTTGCGCGCCACGGTACGAGGCGATGGTCGAGATGCCCATCTTCGACAGGATCTTGAGCAGGCCCTTGGTGATGCCCTTGCGGTAGTTCTTGAACACCTCATAGAGGTCGCCCAGCACTTCACCGGTACGGATCAGGTCGCCCAGCACTTCATAGGCCAGGAACGGATACACCGCCGAGGCACCGAAACCGATCAGCACCGCGAAGTGATGCGGATCGCGGGCGGTGGCGGTCTCTACCAGGATGTTGGAGTCGCAGCGCAGGCCTTTTTCGGTCAGGCGATGGTGCACCGCGCCGGTGGCCAATGAGGCGTGGATCGGCAGCTTGCCCGGCGCGATATGACGGTCGCTCAGCACGATCTGGGTACGACCGGCGCGCGCGGCTTCTTCAGCCTGATCGGCAACGTTGCGGATGGCCGCTTCCAGGCCGACGCTTTCGTCGTAGTTCAGGTCGATGACCTGGCGCGCGAAACCCGGGCGGTCGAGGTTGGTCAACGAGCGCCACTTGGCCGGGGAAATGACCGGCGAGCTGAGGATCACCCGCGAGGCGTGTTCCGGCGACTCCTGGAAAATGTTGCGCTCGGCACCGAGGCAGATTTCCAGGGACATCACGATCGCTTCGCGCAGCGGGTCGATCGGTGGGTTGGTCACCTGGGCGAACTGCTGGCGGAAATAGTCGTACGGCGTGCGCACGCGCTGCGACAGCACGGCCATCGGCGTGTCGTCACCCATGGAACCGACCGCTTCGTAGCCCTGCTCGCCCAGCGGACGCAGCACCTGGTCACGCTCTTCGAACGTCACCTGGTACATCTTCATGTACTGCTTGAGCTGGTCGACGTCGTAGAACGCCGAGCCGTGGTCGTTGTCTTCCATGGTCGCCTGGATGCGCAAGGCATTCTTGCGCAGCCATTGCTTGTACGGATGACGGGACTTGAGGCGGTTGTCGATGGCGTCGGTGTCGAGGATCTGGCCGGTCTCGGTGTCCACGGCAAAGATCTGGCCCGGACCTACGCGGCCCTTGGCGATGACGTCTTCGGGCTGGTAGTTCCAGACGCCGATTTCCGACGCCAGGGTGATGAACCCGTTGGTGGTGGTGACCCAGCGCGCCGGACGCAGGCCGTTACGGTCCAGCAGGCACACCGCGTAGCGGCCGTCAGTCATGACGATACCGGCCGGGCCGTCCCACGGTTCCATGTGCATGGAGTTGTATTCGTAGAAGGCGCGCAGGTCCGGGTCCATGGTCTCGACGTTCTGCCACGCCGGCGGCACCAGCATGCGCACGCCGCGGAACAGGTCGATACCACCGGTCACCATCAGTTCCAGCATGTTGTCCATGCTCGAGGAGTCGGAACCCACGCGGTTGACCAGCGGGCCGAGTTCTTCGAGGTCGGGCATCAGGTCGTTGGCGAACTTGGTGCGACGGGCCACGGCCCAGTTGCGGTTGCCAGTGATGGTGTTGATCTCGCCGTTGTGGGCGAGGAAGCGGAATGGCTGGGCCAGCGGCCATTTCGGCAGGGTGTTGGTGGAGAAGCGCTGGTGGAACACGCAGATTGCGGTTTTAAGGCGCTCGTCGCTCAGGTCCGGATAGAAGGCGGTGAGGTCCGCCGGCATCATCAGGCCTTTGTAGATGATGGTCTTGTGGGAAAAGCTGCAGATGTAGTGATCGGTGTCGGCGGCATTGGCCACGGACGAGCGACGACGGGAGCTGAACAGCTTGATCGACATGTCCTGGTCGCTCAGGCCGTCGCCGGCGATGAACACCTGTTCGATCTGCGGCAGGCGCTCAAGCGCCAGGCGGCCGAGGACACTGGTGTCGATCGGCACTTTGCGCCAGCCCACCAGTTGCAGGCCGGCGGCCAGGATCTCGCGATTCATGTTTTCGCGAGCCGCTTGGGCCTTTACCGGATCCTGGTTGAAGAACACCATGCCCACGGCGTACTGCTTGGGCAGGGTCACGCCAAACGTTTCCTGGGCAATGGCACGCAGGAACTCGTCAGGCTTTTGAATCAGCAAGCCACAACCGTCACCGGTCTTGCCGTCGGCGTTGATCCCACCGCGGTGGGTCATGCAGGTCAGGGCCTCAATGGCCGTTTGCAAAAGGGTATGGCTCGGCTCGCCCTGCATGTGGGCTATCAGGCCGAAACCACAGTTATCCTTGAATTCATCTGGTTGGTACAGACCTGCTTTCATAGACACTTTCTCACCAGGCTGCCTCTTATCGAGGCAAATTTCTTTTCAATTCAACCAGTTGCGTTCCGCGCCGAACGTACGCCAGCTTTGCGGGGGCAAAAGGGAGGTCATTGTACACACCGACACAGAGGCTCACAAATTTGACGACGAACTGTCGCAAATCCATGTCGCATTTGTGAAAGGTTTAAAGCTATACGCTGTGCTAGTCAAAACTTTTTTGGGTTCGACCGCTACGACTCAAACACTACTGTGACGCAGACACCACAAGGCGCGCGGCCTGAAAGGTCGCCCGCCCCTGCGGAATTTTTGAGGTTGCCGGGAGAGGCGGCCTGGGTAAGGCCGCCGAATCTTCAGCGAGTTGCTGCCAGTTCCTGTTGGACGCTGGCGACAGTGCGAGGCCAAGGTTTACCAGCCTGAACCTTCGCTGGCAAGGCCTTGATGGCGGAAACGGCGGCATCACGATTGGCAAAGCTGCCGTAGGTGACGACATACAACGGCTTGCCGTTGAGCAATTTCTTGAAATAGCGGTACTCGCCGCCCTGCTCCTTGACGAAGTTCTGTGCCGAGGCCTCGGAACTGGTGCCGAGGATCTGCACCACGTAGTTGCTCGGTGCCTGGCCGGCGTACCAGCTACCGCCCGAGGCCTTGGCAGGGGCAGGGGCAGGGGCAGGCTTGGCGGCTGGCGCTGGCGCCGGGGCAGGCTTGGCAGTGGCGACCTGGGTGGGCGCCGGGGTCGGCTTGGCGGCCGGGGCAGGCGTCGGGGCAGGACCTGCCGGCACGCCCTCAGGCGGTGCGGTGGTGGTCACGGTCGGCGGCGTGTCGCTGCTGTCGTCGATCGGTGGCGCTGCGCCGTCGTCGCCCTCGTTGATGCCACCGGCTGCTTCAGCCAGCGGGCTGCGCATGACCGGCTGCGACTGGCCGACCAGCGGCAACGGCATCGGCTGGGTGTTGCCGGCGAATTCCACTGCCGGCGCACTACCGCTGGGTTGCGAGGTCCCTTGACCGAGGGGCAGTTGCGCTTGTTCGTTGGCAGGGGCACCCGTGGTGGGTGCCTTGGTGCGACCCGGCATCAGCCAGGCGGCGGCAACCGCGACCACGACGACGGCGGAAATTGCCAATACGTGTTTCTTCGGCATGTTGAACCCCATACTTGGACGCTTCACCGCTGAGCGGCTGGCAATCATGACTTCGATCAGAGCATCGCGGGCGACCTGGTTGATGTTGCCAGGCCATCCGTCGGAGCTTTCGTGAATCTCAGAGATCTGATCGGCGGTGAAAAGTTCGATACCCCGGCCCGCCCCCTCAAGACGCTGGGCCAGGTATTCACGCGTCTCTTCCTCGGTATAGGGCGCCAGCTCGATGACGTGGAAGCGCTCTTGATCAAGGTTCAATTGGTCCAGGTCGGCGATCAGCGACGACTCGCCGAACAGGAACACATGAGGGCGACCCTCCGGCGCACCGGCCGCCAGGGCCAGCAGGGCCTCGAGGGCCGACTCGTCGAGTTGCTCGGCATCGTCCACCAACAGATAGACTTCCTGCCCGGTCAGCGCCAGCTGCACGATCTGATCGAGAATTGCACCGATCTCAGCCTGCGCGACGTTCAGCGCCTGGGCCACTTGACGCAATACACCGGCTGCATCGCCAGCGCCACGGGCCGACACCACCACGCTTTGCACGGACTGTTTGTTGGTGCTGGCCACCAGGGCCTGGCGCAGCAAGGTCTTGCCGCTGCCCTGGGGGCCGGTGACCACCAGCAGCAACTGGCTGTAGCGCGCCAGGTGATGCAACTGGCCCAGCACCGGCTTGCGCTGGGCAGGGAAGAATTTGAAGCCCGGGACCCGTGGGGCAAAAGGGTCATGACTCAATTGGAAATGGCCGAGGAAAGCCTCGTCGGCATGCAAACTAGTCATCGGATCTTATTAACCTTTAAGCTGAGCCAGGGCGCGGTAGTCCGCTCCCAGCGTGGCCTGTAGAACTTCTTTCGGATAATCGTCGGTCACCACCGCTTCGCCCATGTGGCGCAGCAGCACCAGACGCAGACGACCGTCGATCACTTTTTTGTCGATAGCCATGTGTTCAAGAAAATCCGCCTCGCTCATTTCCTCGGGCGGAACCACCGGCAGCCCGGCGCGCTGGAACAGACGAATACCGCGATCACGCTCCTGTTCGCTGATCCAGCCCAGGCGCGAAGACATCTCCAGGGCCATGACCGTACCGGCCGCAACCGCTTCACCGTGCAGCCAGACACCATAGCCCATGTGGGTTTCGATGGCATGGCCAAAGGTGTGACCCAGGTTGAGGGTGGCGCGCACCCCCGACTCACGCTCATCGGCACCCACCACGGCAGCCTTGGCGGCGCAGGAACGTTCGATAGCGTAGGTCAGCGCCGCTTGATCCAGCGCACGCAGACGGTCGACATTCTCTTCGAGCCAACCCAGGAACGGTTCGTCGCAGATCAGCCCGTACTTGATGACTTCCGCCAGCCCCGCAGACAGTTCGCGGGCCGGCAAGGTATTGAGGGTGGCGGTGTCGATCAGCACCACGTTGGGCTGATAGAAAGCACCGACCATGTTCTTGCCCAGCGGATGGTTGATCCCGGTCTTGCCGCCCACCGATGAGTCGACCTGGGACAGCAGCGTGGTAGGAATCTGGATGAAATCGACGCCGCGCTGATAGCAGGCGGCTGCAAAACCGGCCATGTCGCCGATCACACCGCCACCCAGGGCAACCACCGTAGTGCGGCGATCATGGCGCGCGGTCAGCAGGCCGTCGAAGATAAGTTGCAGGGTTTCCCAGTTCTTGAAGGCTTCGCCGTCGGGCAACACCACGGAAATGACCGAGAAGGCCGACAGGCTGCGGGTCAGACGTTCCAGATACAGGGGCGCGACGGTCTCGTTGGAAATGATCGCCACTTGCCGTCCGGCGATATGCGGCGCCAGCAGTTCGGGCTGGTCCAGCAAGCCTTCGCCAATATGAATCGGGTAGCTGCGCTCGCCCAGGTCGACCTTAAGTGTCTGCATGTGTCCCCACAGTGAAGATGGAATCAGGCGTCCTGCCTGCAATTAACGAAAGTCCACGGTGCTTGTTCTGGGGCCAGTTAATGGCCATCCGCCACGCCCCAGGCGGGCCATGACGGGACGTCGAGGATAGCGCATTTCGCCATGCGCATTAACGGGGAGGCAGTTGCTGAAGGCGATCGAGAATGTCCAGCACCACCATCCGCGGCGGCCGCTCATCGGTTTCCACCACCAGGTCGGCGATTTCCCGATACAGCGGGTCACGCAGCTCCAGGAGGTCGCGCAGGGTCTTGGCCGGGTCGGCGGTGCGCAACAGCGGCCGGTTGCGATCCCGGGCGGTGCGACCGACCTGCTGCTCGACAGAAGCATGCAGATAGACCACTCGTCCGCCGGCATGCAGCGCCCGACGATTGGCTTCGCGCATCACCGCGCCGCCACCGGTGGCGAGCACCACGCCATCGAACGCGCACAGCTCGGCGATCATCGCCTGCTCACGGTCACGAAAGCCCGGTTCGCCTTCCTTGTCGAAAATCCATGGGATATTGGCGCCCGTGCGCAATTCAATTTCCTTGTCGGAATCTTTGAATGGCAGGCGCAGCTCTTTGGCCAGCAAACGGCCGATGGTGCTTTTTCCAGCGCCCATCGGCCCAACAAGAATCAAATTTCGCACAGAATCAACGACTCACAGCAATCGCCTGGTTATTCATGATACGCGGAGTGAGGAACACCAGCAGCTCGGATTTGCTATCCGAAACCACATCACGCCGGAAAAGGCGGCCAAGATACGGCACATCGCCAAGAAATGGCACCTTATCTACAACCTTGCTCTGAGTATTTGAGAAAACCCCACCAATCACAATGGTCTCGCCATCATTGACCAGGACCTTGGCATTGACCTCGTTTTTCTTGATCGGCGGCACATCATTCACCTTGTTCAGGTAGTCCGGCTCATCCTTGGTGACCTTGACCTCCATGATGATCCGGTTGTCTGGGGTGATCTGCGGGGTCACCTCCAGCGATAGCGAAGCCTCCTTGAACGATACCGACGTAGCGCCGCTGGAGCTGGCTTCCTGATAAGGAATTTCCGTGCCCTTGAGGATCTTTGCGGTCTCCTTGTCGGATGTCACCACCTTGGGCTGGGAGACAATCTCCCCATTACCGGTTTTCTCCATGGCCGTCAGCTCAAGGTCCAGCAATACGTTGTCGGTGATGAAGGCGATGCCGATGCCCGAGGTGTTGCCCGAGGCGCCCAGGTCGACGAACGGCTGGTTGGTGCTGGTGCTGCCCGGCGTGCCGATAGTGGTGGAGTCGCCCGTGGTGACCCCCGAGGAGCTCCAGTTGCCCTTGTTTTGAACCGAACCGCCCCAGCGTACGCCCAGGCTTTTGTCGTAGTCGACGTTGGCCTCGACAATCCGCGCCTCGATCATCACCTGGCGCACTGGAATATCCAGCTGCGCCACGATCCGGCGCAGTTCGTCGAGGCGGTCCTGGGTCTGGTAGGCAATGATGTTGTTGGTGCGCTCATCGACCGTGATCGTGCCGCGCTCATCGGCTTTCGCCTCGGCACTGGTCACCGATTGGAACAACTTGGCGATGTCGGCCGCCTTCGCATAGTTGACCTGCAACAGTTCACGCCGCAGCGGTGCCAGGTCGGCGATCTGCTTCTGCGACTCCAGTTCCTGACGCTCACGGGCGGCAATTTCATCGGCCGGCGCCACCAACAGCACGTTGCCGACCTTGCGCTTGTCCAACCCCTTGGTCTTGAGCACCAGGTCGAGCGCCTGGTCCCAGGGCACATTCTGCAACCGCAGGGTGATGCCTCCTTGCACTGTGTCGCTGGCCACGAGGTTGAGGTTGGTAAAATCGGCAATCAGTTGCAGGACCGACCGCACCTCGATGTCCTGGAAGTTGAGCGAGAGCTTCTCGCCAGTGTAGGCCGCGCGGTCGGCGTTGCGTTTTTGCAGGTCGTCGACGGTCATGGGCCGGACGCTGACGGTGAGCTTATTGTCGGTCTGGTAGGTCGAGTAGTCGAAGGTGCCGCTGGGTTCGATGCTGATGGTCGCCCGCTCACTGCCGGCACTGGCATTGACGAATTGCACCGGGGTGGCGAAGTCCTTGACGTCCAGGCGCACCCGCAGTGGCTCGGGCAATTGGGTCCTGGCGAAATTGAGGATGATCTTGCCTTCGCGCTCCTGGATGTCCGGGGTGATGGACGGGTCAGACAGATCGATCACCACGTTACCTTCGCCCTGGGTCCCGCGCTGGAAGTCCACTCCACGGATCGCCTTGCCCACCGGCGCACTGGCCCTCGCAGGCGCAGCGCTGGCAACCGCCGGGCGCGAGGCCTGGGCCGCGCTCTTCGGTGCAGTGCCCGTCGAGGCGGCGCCCTTGCCAACCACCACGAACAGGTTGTTACCTTCGACCCGGGCGTCATAGGGCGCCAGCTGGGTAAGACCGATGATCAACCGGGTGCGATCCCCAGCCTCGACCACGGTAGCGCTACGTGCATTGCCCCCGCCCAGGTCGTGGCGCTTGCTGGCCAGTTGATTGGTCACGCCCGGCAGATCCAGTGCAATCCGCGCCGGTTGTTCGGTGGTGTAGCCCCGGGGCGTCGGCGGCGGCCCGTCGAAGGTCAGCTTCAACTCGACACGGTCCCCCGGCAACGCCGCCACATCCAGCGTCTTCAGACTGGCCCCATGAACCATCGGCGACAACAGCGCTATCCATAGCGAAATACCGAGGGCTGGAAAAATCCTGTTCATTGTTCGAGTTCCACTAATGAGTGCTCTTTCAAAGGAATGGTCTTTGGTCGCTCCAGCCAGGCACCCTCGCCATCGGGAACGAGTTCGACCACATCGACCTGGGTGGCACTGATGTTGACGATCCGCCCGTCGTTGCGCCCCAGATAGTCACCGACCTTGAGCCGATGCACCCCGCCCGCGCCTCGCAGGAGCGCGAAGGAACCACCGGCGTTGGAGATCGTACCGACCATTTCAAACTGCTCGATGTTGAAGCCTTCCAGGTACTGCTTGACCCGGTTCGGGTCGGGCCGGACGTTGCGTGAACCCCGCTGCCGGTCGGCCTGGTCCACGCGGATCTGCCGGGAAAACGGGCTGCGCAGGTTGGCGGCACTGTAGGTAAAGGTCTCGTGGGGCCTGAACGTCGGCGTCGGCTCGATCTTGCCGGGTGGCCGCAGGCGCACTTCGTTCATGTAGGCGTCCAGGTCGCTGAAACCGTCGTCGTTGTTGCACCCCGCCAGCGCGACCAGGCCTGCCAGCAGACAGATGCGACACACCGACCTCATGGTTGCGCCTCCTGCTCGTTGTATCGGTAGGTCTTGGCCTGGATGCTCATGCGCAGCTTCGCGCCTGCCTCGGGTTCCATCGGTGCGATGTCGAAATCGTGCAGCGTGACAATCCGGGGCAGCCCGGCCACCCCACTGACGAATGTCGCCAGGTCGTGGTAGCCGCCGGTCACGGTGATCTGGATCGGCAACTCGATGTAGAACGGCTGGGTGACCTCCGGCAGCAGCTTGATTTCCTCGAACTCCAGGCCGCTGCCCAGGCCAGTGCGGGTAATGTCCTCCAGCAGGCCCGGCACTTCGGTATCGCTGGGCAATTGCCGCAACAGCACACCAAAGGATGTTTCCATCTGCTTCATCTGCTCGGTGTAGCGCTCCAGGTTCGCGGCCATGTGGGCCTTGCCCGCGAATTGCGCCTTGAGGGTGTTTTCTTCTTCGCGCACCTGCTGCAACTGGTTCTCCAGGTCACTCAAGGCAAAGTTATAGCCCAGCCCCAGCACCAGGACCACCAGCAGGATACCGGCCAGCCATTTGATGGGTGCCGGCCAGGAACCGATGTTGTTGGTGTCCAGGTCACTGAGGTCGATCTTGCGCAGCGCGTCGAACCACTCCCCAGGTTTCATTGGGCGTCCTCCGCATCGGCAGGGCGGGTCTGGCGAACCGTCAGTTGGAAAACGTTGGCCTGGTCGAGCTGCCCGGCGGTGGTGGCCTTGACCTCCGTCAGGCTGGGCGTGTCGAACAGGTCCGACGAGTCCAGGTTGCGCATCAGGTCCGAGACCCGGTTGTTCGATTGCGCGGCCCCCTTGATCGAGAGCGTCCGGTCTTCCATCTTCACTTCAGTGAAATACACCCCATCCGGCAAGGTCCGCACCAACTGGTCGAAGATGCGCCCGCTCACCGGCCGGTTCCCTTGCAGATCCTGGATGATGCGCATGCGCTCCAGCAACTGCTGGCGACGAGCCTTCAATTCGCTGATCTGCTTGATGCGCTCGTCCAGTACGGCGATCTGCTCGGAGAGATGGCTATTGCGAGCGACCTGGTGGTCGATGGCGTTGTCGATGTACCGGATCGCAACCAGGACCACGCCGACCGCACCGACCAGCGCCCCCACCAAGGCCAGCAAAAAGCGTTTGCGCCGCTCTTCGCGCAACTCTTCGCGCCACGGAAGCAGATTGATCCGCGCCATCAGTCGAAACTCCTGAGGGCCAGCCCACAGGCAATCATCAGTGCGGGCGCATCACCAGCCAGGGCGCCGGCATTGACCTTGCTGCTCAGGGCCATGTTGGTAAACGGGTTGGCCACCTGGGTCGGCGTGCCCAAGCGCTGCTCGATCAGCCGATCCAGGCCGGCGACCGAAGCCGTGCCCCCGGCCAGCAGAATGTGGTCCACCGCACTGTACTGGCCCGAGGCGAAGAAGAACTGCAGGGACCGCGAGACCTGCTGTACCAGGGCCTCACGAAAAGGTTGCAGCACTTCGCTGAGATAATCGTCCGGCAGGCCACCCTGCTTCTTTGCCAGGCCGGCCTGCTCGGGAGTCAGGCCATAGCGGCGCTGGATTTCCTCGGTCAGCTGGCGGCCACCGAACAATTGTTCGCGGGTATAGATGATGCGTCCGTTGTGCAGCACGCTGAGGGTGGTCATGGTGGCGCCGATGTCGACAACCGCCACGGTCAGCCGCTCCTGGGACGCGGCCAGTTGCGTGGCGAGCATGCCAAAAGCCCGCTCCAACGCATAAGCCTCCACATCGACCACCCGCGCCGTCAGCCCGGCGAGCGCCAACGCGGCCTCGCGGACCTCGACGTTTTCCTTGCGGCACGCCGCCAGCAGCACTTCGACGCGCTCGGTACTGCGCGGCGAAACACCCACCACTTCGAAATCGATGGCCACCTCATCCAGGGGATAAGGGATGTACTGATCGGCCTCGATCTTGAGCTGGTTTTCCATGTCATCGTCGGACAGACCGGCGTCCATCTCGATGGTCTTGGTGATCACCGCCGAACCCGCCACGGCCACCGCCACGCTACGCAAGGGCGTCTTGGCCTTGGCCAACAGCCGCGACAACGCCTGGCCCACCCCTTCGAGCTCGGCGATGTTCTTCTCGACCACGGCGTTGACTGGCAGCGGTTCGACCGCGTAGGACTCGACGCGGTATCGCTCGCCCTGGCGGCTCAACTCCAGCAGCTTCACCGACGTCGAACTGATGTCGATCCCCAGAAGCGCATGGGCTTTTTTATTGAAGAGTCGTAGCACTACCAATTCCCTATGACTATCCGTGAGTTACGGACTCTCTAATACGCATTGCGTTCAATCACTCCAGCCCGACGGACGTCCGGATGGCATTCCCGACGAAAAAAAATGCTTATAATGCCCAGCGTTTTTTTTCGCTTTGTTGCAAGCACGGGTCCATCCCTGCACCTGGCGCCTTTTCATTCTTTGCCTGGATATCCAAAAGCCTTGATTCGTCTGCTGAAATTTTTCGGATGGTCCATCGTCGCCGTTTTCTGCGGACTGCTTTTGGGCCTGAGCGGTGCCTTTCTTTACCTTAGTCCGGGATTGCCGTCCGTGGAGGCGCTGAGAAGCATTCAGTTGCAGATTCCCCTGAGGGTGTACAGCAGCGACGACAAGTTGATCGCCGAATTTGGCGAAATGCGCCGCACACCGATCCGTTTCGCCGACATTCCCCCCAATTTCATCAATGCGTTACTAAGTGCTGAAGACGATAACTTCGCCAACCACTATGGCGTCGATCCAGGCAGCCTGATGCGCGCCGCCAGCCAGTTGATCAAGAGCGGACACATCCAGTCCGGCGGCAGCACCATCACCATGCAGGTGGCCAAGAACTTCTTCCTGACCAGCGAACGCAGCTTCTCGCGCAAGACCACCGAGATTCTCCTGGCCCTGCAAATCGAGCGGCAGTTGACCAAGGATGAAATCCTCGAGCTGTACGTGAACAAGATTTACCTGGGTAACCGCGCCTACGGCATCGAGGCGGCGGCGCAGGTGTATTACGGCAAGTCGATCCGCGATGTGAGCCTGGCACAGATGGCGATGATTGCCGGCCTGCCCAAGGCACCCTCGCGCTTCAACCCGTTGGCCAACCCGGCGCGCAGCAAGGAGCGTCGCGACTGGATCCTGGGGCGCATGTACAAGCTCGGCAAGATCAGCGAGGCCGACTACACCGCCGCGATCAATGAGCCACTGAACGCCAGCTATCACGTACCTACCCCGGAAGTGAATGCCCCGTATATCGCCGAGATGGCCCGTGCCGAGATGGTCGGGCGCTATGGCAGCGAGGCTTACACCGAAGGTTTCCGCGTGATCACCACGGTGCCGAGCAACTTGCAGGAAATGGCCACCACCGCGTTGCACGAGGGCCTGATGACCTACGATCAGCGCCACGGCTACCGCGGCCCCGAATCGCGCCTGCCGGGCAAGACCAGGGAAGCCTGGGCCCTGGAGCTGTCCAAGCAGCGCACCATCAGCAGCCTGGAGCCGGCGATTGTCACGTCGGTGGACAAGGACGGCATCAAGGTGCTGACCCGTAACGGCGAACAGGAGGAACACGTGGCCTGGGACACCATGAAATGGGCCCGTCCGTTCCTCAATACCAACAGCATGGGTGCCAACCCACGGCAACCGTCGGACGTCGCCCAGGTCGGCGACCTGATCCGCGTCCAGCGCCAGGCGGACAACACGCTCAAATTCAGCCAGATCCCGGCCGCCCAAGGCGCACTGGTGTCCCTCGACCCGCAGAACGGTGCCATCCGTTCGTTGGTGGGTGGCTTCGCCTTCGAGCAAAGCAACTACAACCGGGCATTGCAGGCCAAGCGCCAGCCAGGCTCGAGCTTCAAGCCGTTCGTCTACAGCGCTGCCCTGGATAACGGCTACACCCCCGCCAGCCTGGTGAACGACGCGCCGATCGTGTTCGTCGATGAGTACCTGGACAAAGTCTGGCGACCAAAGAACGACACCAATACGTTCCTCGGCCCGATTCGCTTGCGTGAGGCGCTGTACAAATCCCGCAACCTGGTCTCGATCCGCCTGTTGCAGGCACTGGGCGTAGACCGCACCATCGACTACATCACCAAGTTCGGCTTCAACAAGCAGGACCTGCCGCGCAACCTGTCCCTGGCCCTGGGCACCGCAACCTTGACGCCGATGGAAATCGCCACGGGCTGGAGTACGTTTGCCAACGGCGGGTACAAGATCACCCCCTACCTCATAGACAAGATTGAAAGCCGCAACGGCGAGACGCTGTTCGTCGCCAACCCGCCACGCGTTCCCACGGGTGAGCAGGCCAGCGATGGCGTCGCCGCACCGGCCACCGAGTCGTTCACGGTCAATGCGACAGCGGGTGAAGCCACTACGGCCCCGGGCCTGCCGCAGGCACCCGCCATCGCCGAGCGCATTGTCGATGGCCGCACCACCTACATCCTCAACAGCATGCTGCAAGACGTGATCAAGCTCGGCACCGGCCGCCGCGCCCTGGCCCTGGGTCGCACCGACCTCGCGGGCAAGACCGGCACCACCAACGAATCCAAGGACGCTTGGTTCTCCGGCTATAACGCCGATTACGTGACCACTGTCTGGACCGGTTTCGACCAGCCTGAAAGCCTGGGTCGCCACGAGTTCGGCGGCACCGTGGCGCTGCCGATCTGGATGAGCTACATGGGCGCCGCCCTCAAGGACAAACCACCTCACACCCAGCCGGAACCGGAAGGCATCCTCAGCCTGCGGGTCGACCCGGTCAGTGGCCGCGCTGCGACGCCAAGTACTCCGGGTGCGTACTTCGAACTGTTCAAGAGCGAAGACACGCCACCGTCGGTCAACGAACTGGGCAACGGCGTCGCACCGGGCAGCCCGCTGCCGGCGGACGAAGCAGCGCCGATCGACCTGTTCTGACCGGACACCATCCAAAAGCCCCGCCTTCGGAAGAAGTGCGGGGCTTTTTTCAACCCCTTAAAACACACATCCCCTGTGAGAGCCGAGCTTGCTCGCAATGGCGGCGGGTCAGCTTGCATCCATGTTGAATGCCAGACCGCAATCGCGAGCAAGCTCGGCTCCCACAGGGATTTGCGGTGGTCACACAAGATCGGCATGCACAAAAAAGCCCCGGCTCACAGGAGCCGGGGCTTTTTGTTGAAGCGCTACAACGGCTTAGCCGTTGAACACATCATCCACGCTCTTGAGCGGGTAGTTCTTCGGATACGGCAGGGTGGCCACGCCAGTCTCGATCGCGGCCTTGGCCACGGCGTCGGAGATCAGGGTGATCAGACGGGCGTCCATTGGTTTCGGAATGATGTACTCACGACCGAATTCCAGCTTGATGCCGCCGTAGGCGTCGCACACTTCCTGAGGCACCGGCAGCTTGGCCAGTTCGCGCAGGGCGTTGGCGGCCGCGACTTTCATTTCTTCGTTGATGCGCTTGGCGCGAACGTCCAGGGCACCGCGGAAGATGAACGGGAAGCCCAGTACGTTGTTGACCTGGTTCGGGTAGTCCGAACGGCCGGTGGCCATGATCACGTCGTTACGAGTCGCGTGAGCCAGTTCCGGGGCGATTTCCGGGTCCGGGTTCGAGCACGCGAACACGATTGGGTTCGGCGCCATGCGCAGCAGGTTTTCCGCGCTCAGCAGGTTCGGACCCGACAGGCCCACGAACACGTCGGCACCGTCCAGCGCGTCCGCCAGGGAGCGCTTCTCGGTCGCGTGGGCAAACACAGCCTTGTACTGGTTCAGGTCGTCACGGCCGGAGTGGATCACGCCGGTACGGTCAACCATGAAGATGTTTTCGATCTTGGCGCCCATGCTCACCAGCAACTTCATGCAGGAGATGGCCGCAGCGCCGGCGCCCAGGCAGACGATCTTGGCTTCCGGCAGGGTCTTGCCGGCGATTTCCAGGGCGTTGATCATGCCGGCCGCGGTCACGATCGCGGTGCCGTGCTGGTCATCGTGGAATACCGGAATGTCGCACTGCTCGATCAGGGCGCGCTCGATCTCGAAGCACTCAGGTGCCTTGATGTCTTCCAGGTTGATGCCGCCGAAGGTGATGGAGATGCGCTTGACGGTGTCGATGAAGGCTTGCGGGCTCTCGGAATCGACTTCGATGTCGAATACATCGATACCGGCGAAGCGCTTGAACAGCACGCCCTTGCCTTCCATGACTGGCTTGGAAGCCAATGGGCCGAGGTTACCCAGGCCGAGAATCGCGGTGCCATCGGAAATGACTGCAACCAGGTTGCCTTTACCGGTGTATTTGTAGGCCAGTTCAGGGTCGCGAGCGATTTCGCGGACTGGTTCGGCTACGCCGGGGCTGTAGGCCAGCGACAAGTCGCGAGCAGTAGCGGTGGCCTTGGTGAGCTCGACACTCAGCTTCCCTGGACGAGGATTAGCGTGATATTCGAGAGCGGCAGTTTTCAGATCAGACATGTGGGCATTCCGCTTTTTACTGTGTTGGACAGACGGACCGCCGAGGATACGCGCCTCGCAAAGTCCCCACAAGACTGACCAGTCACTGCTGTCAAGCGCCCTGCCCTACGACTTTGGGCCAAGAGCCGCGAAACACAAGGGCTACATGCATACAATCCAGCAAGGAAATGTCTACAATTTTCTATCGAGGCGTTGCGCCCAACATGGCCGGATCCGTCAACGGCAGCAGCCAGCGCGCCTGGCCTTGCTTAAGCCCACCACGCCGTGAACGATCAACCAGCCAGCCACGGGCTTCAATCTGCCGACCTTTGAACCCCTCAAGCGAAGCCTTATCGAAACGACTCACGAGATTGGGCGCAACATGCAATACAACCGAATCCGGCAATTGGAGCCATATACCGCCCCGATTACGCCTGACTTCACTCACGCGCCCGCTGAGCACGGCGAAACCCGATGCCTTGATTTGCCATGTGTTGAGCACAGGCGAGCGTTTCCACAGCCCTAGCCCCGCTGCACGCGCCTGACGTTCGGCAGCACGTTGGCAGGCCACCAGGTCGACATTCGGTGCCACCGCCACATGAAAACCCAAACCCTCGGCGAGCAATTGCGCTTCGAGATTCGCGCCCTGGCTACTGTAGACATGGGCCAGGGTACGACCGTAGCGGTCCTTGCCTTCCTTGCCAGGCAGCAATCCCACGCGCCCCTCGCTGTCAGCCACCAGCGCCTGGAGCCGACGGCGAGCCGCAACAGCGAAGGGTTCATCGGAACCCCCTTGCCGCCCCAGCTCAGGGCTATTGAGGCCGATCATGCGCACGCTTCGGCCATCCGTCAGGCGTAACGTATCGCCATCCACCACCCGCTGTACCGTCACCGGGACAAGGCCCGCCGGCGCCGGGCAAAAGGCCTGGGCATCCGCCAGCCAAATCGCAGACACAAAAAAGGCGCCCACAAGGGACGCCTTTTTCATCAGTCTGGAGCGGTCGAGACGACCATCCAAAATGATCAGCCTCAGGCTTTTGGAGTAACTTTGCCGAAAGCACCGAAACGATCGGCGAACTTCTGAACACGGCCGCCGGTATCCAGAGTCTTTTGCTTGCCGGTGTAGAACGGGTGGCATTCGTTGCAAACGTCGATCGCCATGGCTTTGCCGTAGGTCGAACGCGTTTCGAACTTGTTGCCGCAGCTGCAGGTTACGGCAATTACTGGGTATTCCGGATGGATATCGGTTTTCATGCTGTTTTCCTCAGGCTAGCGTGCCGCCACCCAACACTATTGTTGAATACCGCACGTAATTAGGCCGCGGATTCTACCAGACAACATCAATCACGCAAGCTATGACTTGTACCAACCGTCTGCTAGGCTCCCGGCCTCATGCGCGATCCCTGTGGGAGCGGGCTTGCTCGCGAAGGCGGCGTGTCAGGCACGTCATTTCTGCCTGATACTGCGCCTTCGCGAGCAAGCCCGCTCCCCCATTCAGCGCCAGCCTCACCAAATGCCTGTTTATTGAGATTGCCCCGCGTGCCCGACGCCATCCTGCGCCTCGCCCTGCCTTCGCCCCTGCGCCGCCTGTTCGACTATCGCGCCCCGGCCGGGGTCCTGCGCGCCCAGTTGCATCCGGGCATGCGCCTGCGGGTGCCGTTCGGCCGGCGGGAGATGATCGGCATCCTGGTGGAGGTCACCGACCACAGCGAGGTCCCGGTCGACAAGCTCAAACCGGCCCTGGCTCTGCTCGATGCCTCGCCACCGCTGCCCGCCGCGCTGTTCAAGTTGTGCCTGTGGACGTCCCAGTATTATCAGCACAGCCTCGGCGACACCCTGAGCTGGGCGCTGCCGGTGCTGCTGCGCCAGGGCGAACCGGCCGAGGCGCGCCAGGAGCGGTTCTGGTCGGTGGCACCCGGCGCCTCGCTGGACGATCCACGCATCGCCCGCGCGCCACGCCAGCGTGAGGCCTTGGCGACCCTGGCCCAACACCCCCACGGCGTGGCTCATCAACTGCTGAGCAAACTGATGCTCAGCAAGGACAGCCTCGACCTCTTGCTGGCCAAGGACCTGGTCCAGGTGGAAGTGCGCAGGCACGCCCCCGGCGCCCGCCATGAACATTGGCTGGCCCAGCCGGAACTGCCGCTCAACGCCGAACAGCAGGCCGCTTGCGAAGCGATTCGCGCAGGTTTCGACAGTTATCACGCCTTTCTGCTGGCAGGTGTCACCGGCAGCGGCAAGACCGAGGTCTACCTGCAACTGATCCGCCAGGCCCTGGAGGCCGGCAAGCAGGCGCTGGTGCTGATTCCGGAAATCAACCTCGGCCCGCAAACCCTGGCGCGCTTCGAACAGCGCTTCAACGCCCGGATCGCCCTGGTGCACTCGGCGGTCAACGACCGCGAACGCCTGGAGGCCTGGCTCGCCGCCCGTGACGGCGAGGCCGATATCATCATCGGCACCCGTTCGGCCCTGTTCACGCCGATGAAGAACCCCGGCCTGATCATCATCGACGAAGAACACGACGGCTCTTATAAACAGCAAGAAGGCCTGCGCTATCACGCCCGCGACCTGGCGCTGGTGCGCGCCCGCCAGGAAAACATCCCGATCGTCCTCGGCTCGGCCACGCCATCGCTGGAAAGCCTGCACAACGCCTACACCGGCCGCTACGGCCTGCTACGCCTCAATGAGCGGGCCGGCGGCGCCAAGCAACCGCGCTTCCTGCGCCTGGACGTGAAAAGTCGCCCGCTGGACAGCGGTATTTCCGGGCCGATGCAGCAAGCCATCGGCCAGACCCTGGCCGCCGGGCAACAGGTCCTGGTGTTCCTCAATCGCCGCGGTTTTGCCCCGACCCTGTTATGCCACGACTGCGGCTGGATGTCCGGCTGCGAACGCTGCGACGCGCGGATGACCGTGCATCAACGCCATGGCGAGTTGCGTTGCCACCATTGCGGCCACGTCGAGCGCGTGCCCAGGCACTGCCCCCAGTGCGGCAAAGTGGACTTGCGCCCGGTCGGCGCCGGCACCGAGCGTGCCGAAGAACGGCTGGGCATTCTGTTTCCCGATTACCCGGTCTTGCGGGTGGATCGCGACAGCACTTCGCGCAAGGATGCGATGAACCAGTTGTTCGCCACGATCCAGAAGGGCCAGCCGTGCATCCTGGTGGGCACGCAGATGCTCGCCAAGGGGCATCACTTCCCACGGGTTACGCTGGTGTCGATCCTCGACGCCGATGGCGGACTGTTTTCCGGTGACTTCCGCGCCAGCGAGCGCATGGCCCAGTTGATCGTCCAGGTCGCAGGCCGGGCCGGGCGGGCCGAGGAGCCGGGCAAAGTGATCATCCAGACCCACCTGGCCGATCATCCATTGCTGATCCAACTGACCGAGCAAGGTTATTTCGCCTTCGCCGAACAGGCCTTGAGCGAACGCCGCAGCGCCGGCCTGCCGCCGTTTGCCCACCTGGCGCTGTTGCGGGCCGAAGCCCACAAGCCGGGGCAGGCCGAAGGCTTTCTCGATGAGGCCTGCAGCGAGGCAGAGCGCTTGCTGGCGCAGCAGAACCTCACCGGCATCGAACTCTTGGGCCCGGTGCCGGCGCCGATGGAACGGCGGGCCGGGCGCTATCGCGCGCAGCTTTTATTACAGGCCAATGCCCGGGCACCGCTGCATCGACTGCTGAACGCCTGGCTGCTGGTGCTGGAACAGATGCCCAGCGGGCGTGCGGTGCGCTGGTCGCTGGATGTGGATCCGGTGGATTTGTATTGAATGGATTGCAAGCCTGGCCTCTGTGGGAGCGAGCTTGCTCGCGATAGCGGTCTGGCATTCAACATCAATGCAAGCTGACCCGCCGCCATCGCGAGCAAACTCGCTCCCACAGAGGATTGTGTACATCCAGGCCACCAAGAATAGTCACCACACATCCCCAACCAACCCGCTACAGTTGGCAAGCCCGTCTTCGCCACGGATAATGCTCAGTTTTTCCACCAGCGCATCGAAGCGCCGCCGCGCCTGCGGTTGAAAGAGAAGACCATGAAAGACACCATTCGCCAGCTCATCCAGCAAGCCATCGCCCAACTCGTCACTGAAGGTGTGCTGCCAGAAGGCCTGTCGCCGGCAATTCAGGTCGAAAACACTCGCGACAAGACCCACGGCGACTTCGCCAGCAACATCGCGATGATGCTCGCCAAACCGGCCGGCATGAAACCCCGCGACCTGGCGGAAAAAATCATCGCTGCGCTGCCTGCCGACGAGAACGTCACCAAGGCCGAGATCGCCGGGCCGGGGTTCATCAACTTCTTCCAGAACACCCAGGCCCTGGCCTCACGCCTCGACGCAGCCCTGGCCGACGAACGCCTCGGCGTACGCAAGGCGGGCCCGGTGCAGCGCACCGTGGTCGACCTCTCGGCCCCCAACCTGGCCAAGGAAATGCACGTCGGCCACCTGCGCTCGACCATCATTGGCGATGGCGTGGCCCGGGTCCTGGAGTTTCTCGGCGACACCGTGATCCGCCAGAACCACGTCGGCGACTGGGGCACCCAGTTCGGCATGCTGATGGCCTACCTGCAGGAAAACCCCATCACCAGCAATGAGCTGTCGGACCTGGAGAACTTCTACCGCGCCGCCAAGCAACGCTTCGACGAGTCGCCCGAATTCGCCGACCGCGCCCGTGGCCTGGTGGTCAAGCTGCAGGCCGGCGATGCCGAGTGCCTGGCGCTGTGGAGCAAGTTCAAGGACATCTCCCTGTCCCATTGCCAGAAAATCTACGAGCTGCTGAACGTCAAATTGACCATGGCCGACGTGATGGGTGAAAGCGCCTACAACGACGACCTGATCAACGTGGTCAACGATCTCAAGGCCAAGGGCATGCTGGTGGAAAGCAACGGCGCCCAGTGCGTGTTCCTCGACCAGTTCAAGACCGCCGATGGCGAGCCGCTGCCGGTGATCATCGTCAAGGCCGACGGGGGCTACCTCTATGCCACCACCGACCTGGCGGCCGTGCGCTACCGCAACCGCGTGCTCAAGGCCGATCGGGTGCTGTACTTCGTCGACCAGCGCCAGGCCCTGCACTTCCAGCAAGTGTTCGAAGTCGCGCGCCTGGCCGGTTTCGTCACCCATCCGATGGACATGGAGCACATGGGCTTCGGCACCATGAACGGCGCTGACGGCCGCCCGTTCAAGACCCGCGACGGCGGCACGGTGAAGCTGATCGACCTGCTGACCGAAGCCCAGGACCGCGCCTACACCCTGGTCAAGGGCAAGAACCCGGACCTGGCCGAGGACGAACTGCGCAAGATCGCCAAGGTCGTGGGCATCGACGCGGTGAAATACGCCGACCTGTCCAAGCACCGCACCAGCGACTACAGCTTCAACTTCGACCTGATGCTCAACTTCGAAGGCAACACCGCGCCGTACCTGCTGTACGCCTACACCCGCGTGGCGGGAGTGTTCCGCAAGCTCGGCAAAAGCTTCAACGAAGTGGACGGCCAGATTGTGCTCGAGGCCCCTCAGGAACAGGAGCTGGCGGCTAAGCTGGCGCAGTTCGGCGAGGTGCTGAACAACGTCGCCGACAAGGGCACGCCGCACACGCTGTGCGCCTACCTGTACGATGTCGCCGGCCTGTTCTCCAGCTTCTACGAGAACTGCCCGATCCTCAGCGCGCAAACCCCAGGGCAAATGCAGAGCCGCCTGCGCCTCGCCGCGCTGACCGGGCGTACGCTCAAGCAAGGCCTGGAACTGCTGGGCCTGGAAACCCTGGAGCGCATGTAAGTTGGCCGCCAAGAAAAAACCTGCACCCAAACGCGGCGCCAGTCGTTACCAGCCTCCAGCCAAAAAACCGATTCCGGGCTGGTTGTGGATGGCCATCGGCCTGACCGTCGGCGCTTTCATTGTGTTTCTGATGAAGCTGGAGCCGGGCCAGGGCGATGACGTCAAGCGCGTGCGGCAAGAGCAGCAGAAAGCCACGCGGATCGCCGAGGCCAACAAGACCCCGCCGAGCCCGACGCAACCGGTGAAGCCGAAGTACGACTTCTACACCTTGCTGCCGGAATCGGAAGTCATCGTGCCGCCCGAGGCCGTGCCGGAGAAAACCCTGCCGACACCGCAAGTACCGCAGGTGCCCGCCACGCCAGTGACCCCGGCCGAAGCGGCGAAGATCGATACCGCTCGCGCCCAGGCAGCCCTGGCCGGCATCACGCCGCCACCGGCCCCGCCGGTGCAGAAAGCCGCGCCGGTGACGAAGTTCTTCCTGCAGGCCGGTTCGTTCCGCAAGGAAGCCGACGCCGACAAGGTCCGGGCGCAGATCATTCTGCTGGGCCAATCCGTGTCGGTGGAGTCCGGCACCGTGAAGGACGAAACCTGGTACCGAGTACTGGTCGGCCCGTTCAGCAACCGCGAGGAACTGACCATGGCCCAGAAACAGTTGGCCGGCAGCGGGTTCAGCAATTTGTTGTTACAACAACGCCAGAGCCGCTGATTTCCGCTGAGGACAGGCTTTTGTGGCCGCTGGGTTTGTAGGCGCTGTCGAGCGCAGCGAGGCTGCGATCTTTTGATCTTTTGATCTTTTGATCTTTCGCTTGGGACTCAATTGGCTGGGGAAAGATCGCAGCCTCGCTGCGCTCGACAGCTCCTACGTGACTCGCACCACTCGTCCCCCGCAGTTGAAAAACCCCACGCCACCCCCATATGAGTTCCATCCGGGCATTTTCGCCCCGCTGCGTGGAGACTCTCCCTTGACCACCATCGTTTCAGTCCGCCGTCATGGCAAAGTCGTCATGGGCGGCGACGGCCAGGTTTCACTGGGCAACACCGTGATGAAAGGCAACGCGAAGAAAGTCCGCCGCCTGTATCACGGCCAGGTCATCGCCGGCTTTGCCGGGGCCACTGCCGACGCCTTCACCTTGTTCGAACGTTTCGAAGGCCAGCTTGAGAAACACCAGGGCCACCTGGTCCGTGCCGCCGTGGAACTGGCCAAGGAATGGCGCACCGACCGCTCCCTGAGCCGCCTCGAAGCCATGCTCGCGGTCGCCAACAAGGACGCGTCCCTGATCATCACCGGCAACGGCGACGTCGTTGAGCCCGAAGACGGCCTGATCGCCATGGGTTCCGGCGGTGCCTATGCCCAGGCTGCGGCCAGCGCCCTGCTGAAAAAAACCGACCTGTCGGCCCGTGAGATCGTCGAGACTGCCTTGGGCATTGCCGGCGATATCTGTGTCTTCACCAACCACACCCAGACCATTGAGGAGCAGGACCTCGCGGAATAAGCCTGTCCAGGCGACCCACGCCACGGCCCGTTCCTGCTTGAGGACCACCTATTATTATGTCCATGACTCCCCGCGAAATCGTCCACGAACTCAACCGCCATATCATCGGCCAGGACGATGCCAAGCGCGCCGTCGCCATCGCCCTGCGTAACCGCTGGCGCCGGATGCAACTGCCCGAAGAACTGCGCGTCGAAGTGACCCCCAAGAACATCCTGATGATCGGCCCGACCGGCGTCGGTAAAACCGAGATCGCCCGTCGCCTGGCCAAACTCGCCAACGCGCCGTTCATCAAGGTCGAAGCCACCAAGTTCACCGAAGTCGGCTATGTCGGTCGCGACGTCGAGTCGATCATTCGTGACCTGGCCGATGCCGCCATCAAGTTGCTGCGCGAACAGGAAATCACCAAGGTCCGCCACCGCGCCGAAGACGCCGCCGAAGAGCGCATCCTCGACGCCCTGCTGCCACCGGCGCGAATGGGTTTCAACGCCGACGCCGCCGCGACCCAGGATTCCAACACCCGCCAGCTGTTCCGCAAGCGCCTGCGCGAAGGCCAGCTGGACGACAAGGAAATCGAGATCGAAGTGGCCGAAATGGCCGGTGTCGACATTTCCGCGCCGCCAGGCATGGAAGAGATGACCAACCAGTTGCAGAGCCTGTTCGCCAACATGGGCAAGGGCAAGAAGAAAAACCGCAAGCTCAAGGTCAAGGAAGCGCTGAAACTGGTGCGCGACGAAGAAGCCAGCCGCCTGGTCAACGAAGAAGAGTTGAAGGCCAAGGCGCTGGAGGCGGTCGAGCAACACGGCATCGTGTTCATCGACGAAATCGACAAGGTCGCCAAGCGCGGCAATGTCGGCGGTGCCGATGTGTCCCGCGAAGGTGTGCAACGCGACCTGCTGCCGCTGATCGAAGGCTGCACGGTCAACACCAAGCTGGGCATGGTCAAGACCGACCACATCCTGTTCATCGCCTCCGGTGCGTTCCACCTGAGCAAGCCGAGCGACCTGGTGCCGGAGTTGCAGGGTCGCCTGCCGATCCGTGTCGAACTCAAGGCACTGACGCCGGAAGACTTCGAACGCATCCTCAGCGAGCCCCACGCGTCCCTGACCGAACAGTATTGCGCGCTGCTCAAGACCGAAGGCCTGAGCATCGAGTTCACGCCAGAAGGCATCAAGCGCCTGGCCCAGATCGCTTGGCAGGTCAACGAGAAGACCGAGAACATCGGCGCCCGTCGCCTGCACACGCTGCTCGAACGCCTGCTCGAGGAAGTCTCGTTCAGCGCCGGCGACCTGGCCAGCGCCCACAACGAAACGCCGATCCTCATCGACGCCGAGTACGTCAACAGCCACCTGGGTGAGCTGGCGCAGAACGAAGACCTGTCGCGGTATATCCTGTAAGCCACACCCAATGTGAGCGAGCTTCTGTGGCGAGGGAGCTTGCTCCCGCTGGGCTCTGTAGGAGCTGTCGAGTGCAACGAGGCTGCGATCCTTCCACCGCCAATTGAGTCTGGCGTGAAGATCAAGATCAAAAGATCGCAGGCTTCGCCAGCTCCTACATCGTCCAGCGGGAGCAAGCTCCCTCGCCACATATCGTGCATGCAAGGCTTCAAGAGACTGACGACCCCATGACCAAACTCCCCACCGCCATCAACTTGCACAAAGCCTCCAGGACCCTGACGCTCAAATACGCGCCGGACGAGGAGTATCACCTGCCCGCCGAATTCCTGCGGGTGCACTCGCCTTCGGCCGAGGTCCAGGGCCATGGCAAACCCATCCTGCAATACGGCAAGCTCAACGTTGCCCTGACCAAGGTCGAACCGGCCGGCCAGTACGCACTGAAATTGACCTTCGACGACGGCCACGACAGCGGGCTGTTCACCTGGGACTATCTCTACCAGTTGGCGGTGCGCCAGGAAGACTTGTGGAACGATTATCTTGGCGAACTCAAGGCCGCCGGAAAAACCCGCGATCCGAACGAGTCCGTCGTCAAGCTGATGCTCTAATTCAAGGGCTGGCGCTTTAGGGCGAATTTTCTAGACTCATCTGCTTGAATGCCCGCGCGGCAACGTCAATGACTGGCCTGCTTGCGAAAAAAATTAAACTCGGGTAACCAATGGAGCTGGCAAGTTACCTGCAGAGGAACTGCCGAGTTCCTGGCACACGTTTCCTCATTGGCCCCTCGATGCGGAATTAATGGTCACCCGAGCAGCGTACCTGGTATTGGCTGTGTGGCTTCATGGCACGATCCGGGTACTCGTCTGAAGGACAATGGAGCGTCGTAGATGAGCAACAAGAACAACGATGACCTGAAGTATCAAGCCTCGGAAAATACCCTGGGGTTGAATCCCGTCGTCGGCTTGCGCAGAAAAGATCTGCTGGCCTCTGCCCGCATGGTGCTGACCCAGGCCATCAAGCAACCGCTGCACAGCGTCAAGCACGTCGCCCATTTCGGCGTCGAACTCAAGAATGTCCTGTTCGGCAGATCCGAACTGCAACCGGCCGGCGACGACCGTCGCTTCGCCGACCCGGCGTGGAGCCAGAACCCCCTCTACAAACGCTACCTGCAAACCTACCTGGCGTGGCGCAAGGAGCTGCACGCCTGGATCGACGACAGCAACCTCTCGCCCGCGGACATCAGCCGTGGCCATTTCGTGATCAACCTGATGACCGAAGCCATGGCCCCGACCAACTCGGCGGCCAACCCGGCGGCGGTCAAGCGCTTCTTCGAAACTGGCGGCAAGAGCCTGCTCGATGGCCTCTCCCACCTGGCCAAGGACCTGGTGCACAACGGCGGGATGCCGAGCCAGGTCAACATGGGCGCGTTCGAGGTCGGCAAGAGCCTGGGCGTGACCGAAGGTGCCGTGGTGTTTCGCAACGACGTGCTGGAGCTGATCCAGTACCGGCCCATCACCGAGCAGGTCCACGAGCGACCGCTGCTGGTGGTGCCGCCACAGATCAACAAGTTCTACGTATTCGACCTGAGCCCGGACAAGAGCCTGGCGCGCTTCTGCCTGCGCGGCAACGTGCAGACCTTCATCGTCAGTTGGCGCAACCCCACCAAGGAGCAGCGCGAGTGGGGCCTGTCGACCTACATCGAGGCGCTCAAGGAAGCGGTGGACGTGGTCACGGCCATCACCGGCAGCAAGGACGTGAACATGCTCGGCGCCTGCTCGGGCGGCATCACCTGCACCGCGCTGCTGGGCCATTACGCCGCCCTCGGCGAGAAAAAGGTCAATGCCCTGACCCTGCTGGTCAGCGTGCTCGACACCACCCTGGACACCGACGTGGCGTTGTTCGTCGACGAGCAGACCCTGGAAGCGGCCAAGCGCCACTCCTACCAGGCCGGTGTACTCGAAGGTCGCGACATGGCCAAGGTGTTCGCCTGGATGCGCCCCAACGACTTGATCTGGAACTACTGGGTCAACAACTACCTGTTGGGCAACGAGCCACCCGTGTTCGACATCCTGTTCTGGAACAACGACACCACGCGGCTACCGGCAGCGTTCCACGGCGACCTCATCGAAATGTTCAAGAACAACCCACTGATCCGCCCCAACGCACTGGAAGTGTGCGGCACGCCCATCGACCTCAAGCAGGTCACCGCCGACATCTTCTCCCTGGCCGGCACCAACGACCACATCACGCCGTGGAAGTCCTGCTACAAATCGGCGCAGCTGTTCGGCGGCAAGGTCGAGTTCGTGCTCTCGAGCAGCGGCCATATCCAGAGCATCCTCAACCCGCCAGGCAACCCCAAGTCACGCTACATGACCAGTGACGACATGCCGGCCAAGGCCGAGGACTGGCAGGAGAACTCAACCAAGCACACCGACTCCTGGTGGTTGCATTGGCAGGCCTGGCAGGCCGAACGCTCGGGCAAACTGAAAAAAGCCCCGACCGTGCTGGGCAACAAGGCCTACCCGGCCGGTGAAGCGGCGCCCGGCACTTATGTGCATGAGCGGTAATGGATGCAACTCGTCTGCTGCGGGGGTGGGCTTGCTCACGAATACATCCCGCCAGCCGACACTGAATGCAAGGCCCACAGCGCTGGGGAACATACAACTCATGTTCACAGCAGATCCCATGTGGGAGCGAGCTTGTTCACGATGACGGCGGTACATTCAACACCTGTATGTGCTGACACATCGCAATCGCGAGCAAGCTCGCTCCCACAGGGGGTAGGGGAAAAATGAAAGACAGCGACCCAACCCACAGGGCTTGAAGCATGCCGCAACCGTACATCTTCCGTACCGTCGATCTGGATGGCCAGACCTTGCGCACCGCGGTACGTCCCGGCAAGCCTCACTTGACGCCGCTGCTGATTTTCAACGGCATCGGCGCCAACCTCGAGCTGGTGTTCCCGTTCATCCAGGCCCTGGACCCGGACTTGGAAGTCATCGCCTTTGACGTTCCCGGCGTCGGTGGTTCATCGACGCCCAACCGGCCGTATCGCTTTCCTGGCCTGGCCAAACTCACCGCGCGGATGCTCGATTACCTGGACTACGGGCAGGTCAACGTGATCGGCGTGTCCTGGGGGGGCGCCCTGGCCCAGCAGTTCGCCTATGACTACCCCGAGCGCTGCAAGAAGCTGGTACTGGCGGCCACGGCGGCCGGGGCGGTGATGGTGCCGGGCAAACCGAAGGTGCTGTGGATGATGGCCAGCCCCCGGCGCTACGTTCAACCGTCCCATGTGATGCGTATCGCCCCGCTGATCTACGGCGGTTCGTTCCGTCGCGATCCGAGCCTGGCGGCCAGCCATGCGGCCAAGGTTCGTTCGGCGGGCAAGCTCGGTTATTACTGGCAACTGTTCGCAGGCCTGGGCTGGACCAGCATCCATTGGCTGCACAAGATCCACCAGCCGACCCTGGTGCTGGCCGGCGACGACGACCCGCTGATCCCGCTGATCAACATGCGCATGCTGGCCTGGCGCATTCCCAACGCCCAATTGCACATCATCGATGACGGCCATCTGTTCCTGATCACCCGGGCCGAGGCAGTGGCGCCGATCATCATGAAATTCCTGGAGGAAGAACGTCAGCGTGCAGTGATGCATCCGCATCCCTCGCCGCTGGGCGGCGGCTGAAACCGCCCATTTGCGCCTGGCAGGACGCCGGACCGCGCAGCGACCCGAAACAGCGACTATGTTGTCTGGTTCGGTGTGTTTGTTTTTTGCCTGATGACGAAGGAGTTGACTCATGCGCGACAAACCGGCGAAGGGTTCCATGCCCGCCCCTGCCAGCTTCATCAACGTACAAAGTGCGGTCACCGGCCTGCGTGGCAGGGACCTGCTGTCCACCTTGCGCAGCGTTGCCGTACACGGCTTGCGCAACCCGGTGCACAGTGCCCGGCATGCGTTGAAGCTGGGCGGTCAACTGGGTCGCGTGCTGCTGGGCGAGACCCTGCACCCCACCAACCCCAACGACCAGCGTTTCGCCGACCCCACCTGGCAGCTCAATCCGTTCTACCGCCGCAGCCTGCAGGCCTACCTGAGCTGGCAGAAACAGGTGACGAGCTGGATCGACGAAAGCACCATGAGCCAGGATGACCGCGCCCGCGCCCACTTCGCCTTCGCCCTGCTCAACGACGCCGTTTCGCCGTCCAATACCTTGCTCAACCCGCTGGCGGTCAAGGAACTGTTCAACTCCGGCGGCACCAGCCTGGTTCGAGGCCTCAGCCACCTGGTGGACGACCTGCTGCACAACGACGGGTTGCCGCGACAAACCACACCCCATGCCTTTGAAGTCGGCAAGACCCTGGCGACCACCCCCGGCGCGGTGGTGTTTCGCAACGAATTGCTCGAGCTGATCCAGTACCGGTCCATGAGTGAAAAGCAATACGCCAAGCCGTTGCTGATCGTGCCGCCGCAGATCAACAAGTTCTACATTTTCGACCTGAGCCCTTCCAACAGCTTCGTCCAGTACGCCCTGAAAAACGGCTTGCAGGTCTTTATCATCAGCTGGCGCAACCCTGACATACGCCACCGCGAATGGGGCCTGTCCAGCTACGTCGAGGCCGTGGAAGAAGCCATGAACGTCTGCCGGGCGATCACCGGCGCCCGCGAGGTCAACCTGATGGGTGCCTGCGCCGGGGGCATGACCATCGCCGCCCTGCAAGGCCACCTGCAGGCCAAGCGCCAGCTACGCCGGGTCGCCAGTGCCACCTACCTGGTGAGCCTGCTGGACAGCCAGATCGATAGCCAGGCCACGCTGTTCATCGACGAGCAGACCCTCGAAGCCGCCAAGCGCCGCTCCTACCAGAAAGGCATCCTCGATGGCCGCGACCTGGCCCGGGTGTTCGCCTGGATGCGCCCCAACGATCTGATCTGGACCTACTTCATCAACAACTACCTGCTGGGCAAGGAGCCACCGGCCTTCGACATCCTCTACTGGAACAACGACTGCACCCGCCTGTCGGCTGCTTACCACGGCGACCTGCTGGACTTCTTCAAGCACAACCCACTGACCCATCCCGGCGGCCTGGAAGTGTGCGGCACACCCATCGACCTGCAGAAAGTGACAGTGGACAGTTTCAGTGTGGGCGGCATCAATGACCACATCACGCCGTGGGACGCGGTGTATCGCTCGACGCTGCTGCTCGGTGGCGAAAAACGCTTCGTGCTTTCCAACAGCGGCCATGTCCAGAGCATCCTCAACCCGCCGGGCAACCCCAAGGCCAACTACATCGAAAGCGCAAAAATGAGCAGCGACCCACGGGCCTGGTACCACGACGCCAAGCACGTCGATGGCAGTTGGTGGACCCAATGGCTGGGCTGGATCCAGGAACGTTCCGGCGCCCAGCACGAAACCCAGATGACCTTGGGCAACGCGAACTACCCGCCCCTGGACGCAGCTCCCGGCACCTATGTTCGCGTGCGCTGAAAGCCTTACCCCACGGCCAGGCGATTGGCCGTGGCACGACTTGATCATTAAGAAGACCGGATGAAAACCCGCGACCGCATCCTTGAATGTGCCCTGCAGTTGTTCAACGAAAAGGGCGAACCGAACGTCTCCACCATGGAAGTTGCCAACGAAATGGGCATCAGCCCGGGCAACCTCTATTACCACTTTCATGGCAAGGAACCGCTGATCCTCGGGCTGTTCGAGCGATTCCAGGGCGAACTGGCACCGCTGCTGGACCCTCCGTCAGACGTGCAGTTGGCGCCGGAAGACTACTGGCTGTTCCTGCACTTGATCGTCGAGCGCCTGGCCCAGTACCGCTTTCTCTTCCAGGACCTGTCGAACCTGGCCGGGCGCCTGCCGAAGCTCGCCAAGGGCATCCGCCAGTTGCTCAATGCCCTGAAGCGTACCCTCGCCTCACTGCTGGCGCAGCTCAAGGCCCAGGGGTTGCTGGTCAGCGACACCCAGGCCCTGGGTCAGTTGGTGGAGCAGATCACCATGACCTTGCTGTTCTCCCTGGACTACCAGCGGATCCTGGACCGCGAAGGCGAGGTGCGGCTGGTGGTCTACCAGATCATGATGCTGGTGGCCCCACACCTGCCGCCCGCGACCAAGGTAGCGACTGAGCAACTGGCGTTGCGCTACCTGGAAGAACACGAGTAACCACCGGCAGTGGCAGATCCATTGTGAGCGAGCCTTGCTCCCACAAGGCTCGCTCCCACAGGTTGACCTGCGTACAAACAAAAACGCCCGACCTTCACAGGCCGGGCGTTTTTGCATGTCCCGCAGAATCAGGACTGGGTGGTAGGCGTCGTTGGAGCCGACGCTGGAGTTGGCGTGGCGACCGGGGTCGGAGCAGCGGCAGAGTTCGCCGTGCTCATCGGGGCCGTTGGTTTGGCGGCCGCGGTCGGCGCCTTCGGTGCAGCGGCTTTCGGCGCGGCCGGTTTTTTCACGGCCGGTTTTTTCGCCGCAGCGGGTTTGGCCGCCGCTTTTACCGCAGGCTTGGCGGCGGGCTTGGCTGCCGGTTTGGCTGCCGCCTTAGCCGCGGGTTTGGCCGCAGGCTTGGCTGCCGCTTTGGCCGCAGGTTTAGCCGCTACCGATTTGGCCGCCGCCTTGGCAGCAGGCTTGGCCGCAGCAGTTTTAGCCGCAGGCTTGGCCGCTGCTTTCGCCGCAGGTTTGGCAGCGGGTTTTGCCGCAGCCTTGACCAGTGGCTTGGCCGCCGTTTTAGCGGCCGGCTTGGCCGCTGCAGTCTTGGTCGCCACCGGTGCGACTTTGGCGCCGGTGAGTTTTTCGATCTGCTTGGTCAGGGTGTCGACCTTGCTGTGCAGTGCCTTGACTTCATTACGGCTCGGCACACCCAGGCGCGAGATCGCACTGTTCAGGCGCTTGTCGAAAGCCCCTTCCAGTTCGTCCCATTTGCCCAGTGCCCGATCCTTCACGCCGCCGATTCGCGACTTGGCGGACTCGGCAGAGTCCTTGGCTGCATCGACTTGTTTGCCGACTGCCGTCTTGGTGAGTTTTTCGGCCTTTTCGCCGTCCTTAACCAGGGACTCGAAGAGCTTGCTGCCGTCAGTGTCGATCTTCGAGTACACGCCTAAACCAGCAAGCCAGATTTTGCGGGAATACTTTTCAATCTTCCCGGCCCACGAGCTGCCCTCTTTTTCTGTGATTTTTTTGCCAGCCATCCCGTTCTCCTTAATGTTTACGCGCGACACGTTCGAGCAATGCTGTCAGCTCATCGAGCTTAGCAGAGAGTGTCTCAACGTCATGTTTAGACGGAATGCCGATACGATTCAAGGCACTTGCAACACGGGCATCGAATACCTTCTCGACTTTATCGAGTTGTACTTCAACCCGGGCCTTGAAAGTATTGACGTCGCTCTTGGCTTCAATCAATTCGCTGTTGGCCGCTTCAAGTTTCCCGGCAATTTTCTTTTTGCCTTTGGTTTCAATAACTTCACCAGCCTTTACCAGCTCCTGGAAGTACTCGCTGCCTTCCTGGCCAACCTTCGTGTAGGCGCCCAGGCCAGCCAGCCAGATCTTGCGCGCGTACGTTTTCACGTCGCCGAGCGTGGAAGATTCAACGTCGGTTTTTTTCTTCAGAATAACTTTGGCCATGGTGCACCTCACTCGAAAAAGGTTTGAGGAACTGCCCGCACATGGACGGGCTCAGGCACAAAGTAGTGACAATAATTAGAAAGGGCACCCTAACAACTGACACAAACTGGATAGCGAGTGGCCTCATGTGGGAGCGGGCTTGCTCGCGAATGCGGTGGGTCATTCACTATTGATGTTGACTGGTCCAACGCTTTCGCGAGCAAGCCCGCGCCCACAGAGTTTGGGGGTGAACTTGAGTGCTGCATCCTCCTTTCGATCAATCAGGCCAACGCCTTATCCAACGCCTTTTCGATTTCCGTCTTGATCGTGCCGCTCATGGCCGACATCAACATGCCCAGCTCCACGTCGACGCGGATCGAGTCATCGCCCACATGCACCTCGCCCTTGACCCCGGAACGCTTGAGTTTCAGGGTGTCGCCCACCCACTGCGGCTCCAGGCCATAGCTGTCGGACAACTTCTGCGCCAGCTTGTCGGCTTTCTCTCGCGCCGCTTCCTTGCCCAGGCCATGGGCACGCTCAACAGTTATACGGGCCATCGGGTAACTCCTGTTCTATCGGGACTTGCCTGAACGTTTCAGACCCTGGCTGCGTCAAAACGTCCCGGCGGTAGCCCATCTTACCTTCAGCCTTGCCAAGACAAAGCCCTCCACCGGGATTAGAATGTCCCGCATTCTTTTTTGGTGACCGCGATATGACTGATCAGCGCAAAGGCAGCGATGCCGAACCCACCACTCACTTCGGCTTCAAGAACGTGCCGGAAAGCCAGAAAGCGGAAAAAGTCGCTGAGGTTTTCCACTCCGTCGCCGCCAAGTATGACTTGATGAACGACCTGCTCTCGGGCGGCATGCACCGCCTGTGGAAGCGTTTCGCGATCGAACTGTCGGGCGTGCGCAGCGGCAATCGCGTGCTGGACATCGCCGGCGGCACGGGCGACCTGACGAAGAAGTTTTCCCACATCGTCGGGCCGACCGGCCAGGTGGTCCTGGCCGACATCAACGAATCCATGCTCAAGGTCGGTCGCGACCGCCTGCTGGACCTGGGTGTGGCCGGCAATGTCGAGTTCGTCCAGGCCGACGCTGAAAAGCTGCCGTTCCCCGACAACCATTTCGACTGCGTGACCATCGCCTTCGGCCTGCGCAACGTCACCCACAAGGAAGATGCCCTGCGCTCGATGCTGCGAGTGCTCAAGCCCGGTGGCCGCCTGCTGGTGCTGGAATTCTCCAAGCCGACCAACGCGCTGATGTCCAAGGCCTATGACGCCTACTCGTTCGCCTTCATGCCGCTGATGGGCAAGCTGATCACCAACGACTCGGAAAGCTATCGCTACCTGGCCGAATCGATCCGCATGCACCCGAACCAGGAAACCCTGAAGTCGATGATGGTCGAGGCCGGTTTCGACCGAGTGACCTACCACAACATGACCGCAGGCATCGTCGCCCTGCACCGCGGTATCAAGCCCTGATGCTGCTCACCGGCCTGCTCGCCAGCGTCGAACTCGGCCTCAACCGGGTGCTGCGCCTGGACAGCACGGCGCTCGCGCGCCTGGCGCGCTTGAGCGGCCGCGTGATCGCCGTCGACTGCCGCAGCCCGGCGTTGCGGTTGTTCATCCTGCCCAGCGACGAAGGCCTGATGCTCGCCGCGCACTGGGAAGCCGAGGCCGACTGCACGCTGCGCGCCCCGGCGTCGAGCCTGCTGAAGCTGGCCCTGGGCAAGGACAAGACCGCGGTGCTGCACAGCCCCGACGTGGAGCTGGACGGCGACAGCGGCGTACTGCTGGAGCTGGCGGCGATTCTCCAGGACCTGGAGCTGGACTGGGAATACGAAGTGTCCCGCTGGATCGGTCCGGTGGCGACCCAATTGCTCAGCGGCCATTTGCGCAGCCGCAGCCGCTGGTATCGCCAGGGGTTCGCCAGCCTGGGGCAGAATCTGAGTGAATACCTGGCCGAAGAATCGCGTACCCTCGTAGGCCAACGCGAAGCGCAAGCCCGTTTTGATGAACTGGACCAGGTCAAACTTGACCTGGAACGTCTCGAGGCGCGTTTCGAGCGCCTTTCCCGATCCCTTGAAACCAAGCGATAACGCATGAAGCTGCTTGCCGTCCGCCGTTTGTTGCGCATCCAGCGCGTCGTGATCCGCTACCGCCTCGATGACCTGCTGTTCGCCCTGCCGCTGCCCTGGTTTCTCCTGGCCCTGCGCTTCGTGCTGCCGTGGCGCTGGTTCCCCCGGCGCCCCCTGGACCTGAGTCGCGGTGCACGCCTGCGTCTGGCCTTGCAGGACCTGGGGCCGATCTTCATCAAGTTCGGGCAGATCCTTTCGACCCGTCGCGACCTGTTGCCCGAAGACATCGCCGATGAACTGATGCGGTTGCAAGACCGCGTGCCGCCGTTCGATTCCAAGGTATCGGTGGCGCTGATCGAGGAACAACTGGGCAAGAAGATCGGCGAAGTCTTCAGCCGTTTCGATGTAGAGCCCCTGGCTTCGGCCTCCGTAGCCCAGGTTCACGCCGCCCAGCTCAAGAGCGGCGAAGAAGTGGTGGTCAAGGTCATCCGCCCGGGCCTCAAGCCGATCATCGCCCAGGACCTGGCGTGGCTGTTCATCCTCGCTCGTGCCGCCGAGCGGTTGTCGGCCGATGCCCGCCTGCTGCACCCGGTGGACGTGGTCCAGGACTACGAAAAAACCATCTACGACGAACTCGACCTCCTGCGCGAGGCGGCCAACGCCAGCCAGTTGCGTCGCAACTTCGAAGGTTCGCCGCTGCTGTATGTACCGCAAGTCTATTGGGACTGGTGCCGGCCGAAAGTATTGGTGATGGAGCGCATCTACGGCATCCAGGTCACCGACCTGGCGACCCTGGCCGACCAGCGTACCGACATGAAGATGCTCGCTGAACGCGGCGTGGAAATCTTCTTCACCCAGGTGTTTCGCGACAGCTTCTTCCACGCCGACATGCACCCGGGCAACATCTTCGTCAGCACGGTGCAGCCGTGGAGCCCGCAATACATTGCCATCGACTGCGGCATCGTCGGCAGCCTGACCCCCGAAGACCAGGACTACCTGGCGCGCAACCTGTTCGCCTTCTTCAAGCGTGACTACCGTCGCGTCGCCCAGTTGCACATCGATTCGGGCTGGGTGCCGGCCGAGACCAAGCTCAACGAATTCGAAGCGGCGATCCGTACCGTGTGCGAACCGATCTTCGAAAAACCATTAAAAGATATTTCCTTCGGCCAGGTGCTGATGCGCCTGTTCCAGACTGCACGACGCTTCAACATGGAAGTCCAGCCACAGTTGGTGCTGTTGCAGAAAACACTGTTGAACATCGAAGGTCTCGGCCGCCAGTTGTACCCGGACCTCGACCTGTGGAACACCGCCCAGCCGTTCCTCGAACGCTGGATGCGCGAGCGTGTCAGCCCCAAAACCTTGCTGGGCAACGTGCAGAGCCAGTTCGAGCAGCTCCCGCACCTGGCCAACATGACCCGCGACCTGCTCGAACGCATGTCACAGCCCCACGCCCACGACCCGGCGCCCCCGTGGCACCGCCGCAAGGACGACTGGCTGTTGCGCCTGCTGGGCGCCGCTCACCTGGGTGGCGGCGCGGTGCTGGCGACCGGTGGGCCGCTGAGCCAACTGGGTCACTGGCCCGCCGGTATCATGATGGTGGTCGGTCTGTATCTGGTCGTTCGCCGATAGCCAGCACCGGTTCACGCTGGCACACTGTTTCAACGCTGGGCCCGCCGTCCTCAGGTGCGCGGCCCATGGTCGGAGTCAAAGATGAAAAACTGGCAGGACGAGATCAAATGGGACGCTGACGGCCTGGTGCCGGCCATCGCCCAGGACCACAAGACCGGGCGCGTATTGATGATGGCCTGGATGAACCGCGAGGCGTTGGCCCTGACCGCCGCCGAGAACCGCGCCATTTATTGGTCACGTTCGCGTGGCAAGCTGTGGCGCAAAGGTGAAGAGTCCGGGCATGTCCAACACCTGCATGAGATGCGCCTGGACTGCGACGGCGACGTCATCATCCTGATGGTCGAGCAAGTCGGTGAGATTGCCTGCCACACCGGCCGTCAAAGCTGCTTCTATCGCGTCTTCGAGAACGGCGACTGGAAAACCGTCGACCCGGTGCTCAAAGACCCGCATGCCATTTATTCAGGACATACCCATGAGTGACACCCTGACCCGCCTGGCCCAGGTGCTGGAAGAGCGCAAGGGCGCCGCGGCCGACAGTTCCTATGTCGCCAGCCTGTACCACAAGGGCTTGAACAAGATTCTGGAGAAAGTCGGCGAAGAGTCGGTCGAGACCATCATCGCCGCCAAGGACGCCGCCATCAGCGGCGATTGCAGCGACGTGATCTACGAGACCGCCGACCTGTGGTTCCACAGCCTGGTCATGCTGGCCCAACTGGGGCAGCATCCGCAGGCCGTACTGGATGAACTGGACCGTCGCTTCGGTCTGTCCGGGCACGTCGAGAAAGCCTCGCGCCCGTCTGCCTGATCAACTTTTGAGAGGAATAGTCCCATGGGTATTTTTGACTGGAAACACTGGATCGTCATCCTGGTCGTCGTGGTGTTGGTATTCGGTACCAAGAAACTGAAAAACCTTGGCACCGATGTTGGCGAATCGATCAAGGGCTTTCGCAAAGCCATGAACGATGACGAAAAACCGACCGATCCGACGGCGGCTCCTGGCCAACCGGCGCAGCCGACCCAACCGGTACACCCCCAGGCCGCCCAGCCTGTGAATGCGCCGCACACCATCGACGTGCAGGCCCAGAAAGTCGAAGAGCCCGCCCGCAAAGACTCGTGAGCACTGACTAATGTTTGGGATCAGCTTCACTGAACTGCTGCTCGTCGGCCTCGTCGCCCTGCTGGTACTGGGCCCCGAGCGTCTGCCGGGTGCTGCGCGCACCGCCGGTCTGTGGATCGGGCGCCTGAAGCGCAGCTTCAATGCGATCAAACAGGAAGTTGAACGTGAAATCGGTGCCGACGACATCCGTCGGCAACTTCACAACGAACATATTCTGTCCCTGGAGCAAGAAGCGCGGAAAATCTTCACGCCGACCCAACAGGAACCGACGCCGGTCCAACCTGCGGTCGAGCCGACGATTGCGCCACAGGTGCCGGTGGATGACCCGGCGCCCGTGGTGGCCGAGCCTGCCAAACCGGTGGAACCCGCCCCGACGGCGACAACGCCAGAAGTGCCCAACGACCCTACATTGCCGTCGCGAGCCCCATGAGCAATATCCCAGAGAACGACCAGCCGATGCCGCTGGTATCGCACCTTACCGAGTTGCGCACCCGCCTGCTGCGTTGCGTCGCGGCGATTTTCATCATCTTCGCCGGGTTGTTTGCCTTCACCCAGCAGATCTACACCTTCGTCTCCACGCCACTGCGCCAGTACCTGCCGGAAGGCGCAACGATGATCGCCACAGACGTGTCGTCACCGTTCCTGACGCCGCTCAAGCTGACGATGATGGTCTCGCTGTTCCTGGCGATCCCGGTGATCCTGCACCAGATCTGGGGCTTCATCGCGCCAGGCCTGTACAAGCATGAAAAACGCATCGCCGTGCCGCTGCTGATGTCCAGCATCCTGCTGTTCTACACCGGCATGGCCTTCGCCTATTACCTGGTGTTCCCGCTGATCTTCAAGTTCTTCGCCGCCGCCACCCCGGCGGGCGTAGAGATGATGACCGACATCACCAGTTACCTGGATTTCGTCATGACGCTGTTCTTCGCCTTCGGCGTGGCGTTCGAAATCCCCGTGGCGGTGGTGCTGCTGGTGTGGATCGGCGTGGTTGACGTGAGCTACCTGAAGAAGGTCCGCCCCTACGTGATCATCGGCTGCTTCGTGGTCGGCATGATCCTGACCCCGCCGGACATCTTCTCCCAGACCCTGCTGGCCGTGCCGATGTGGTTGCTGTTCGAGATCGGCATCCTGTTCGGTGGCCTGGTGCGCAAGCGCCGGGAAGAAGAGCCCGAGGAACAGCCAGCCGATGACCACAACGACCAGCCGCCAGCGACCCAAGCGTGAACCTGCTGCTGCTCGAAGAGGCCGACTTCATCGGGCCTGACCGCGTGATCCTGGGTGATCGCCGGTTGACCCACATGCAGGAAGTCCATCGCTGCGCTGTCGGTGACAGCCTGCGGGTCGGGCGCATCGGTGGGTTGATGGGCACGGCCCAGGTGCTGCGCCTGGAAGCCCGCGAGGCCGAACTGCAAGTGACTCTCGACCAGCCGGCACCGGCCAAGTTGCCGCTGACGCTGGTGTTGGCACTGCCGCGTCCGAAAATGCTCCGAAGGGTGTTCCAGACCATTGCCACCATGGGCGTGCCACGCGTGGTGCTGGTCAACAGTTATCGCGTGGAAAAGAGCTTTTGGCAGACGCCATTCCTTGAGCCCGAGGCCATCCGCGAGCAACTGATCCTGGGCCTGGAACAAGCCCGGGACAGCGTACTGCCAGAAATCATCATCGAAAAACGCTTCAAACCCTTCGTCGAAGACCGCCTGCCGGCCATGACCGACGGCACCTTGGGCCTGGTCGGTCACCCCGGCAACTACCCGCCCTGCCCTCGCGCACTGACCGAACCGGTGACATTGGCCATCGGCCCGGAAGGCGGCTGGATTCCATACGAGATCGACCTGCTGGCCAAGGCCGGCCTGCAACCGGTGCAGCTGGGCGAGCGGATCCTGCGGGTCGAGACGGCGGTTGCAGCGCTGCTTTCGCGGTTGTTCTGAGAGGTATCGCTGCTTTCCCCTCGCCACAAACAACCCACTTCGAGATTCCTGAGCTCATTTCTACAGATCCCGCCCAAGCCGCCGATATAGTCCCCATAAAACCAATACAACGCTCCAAAGGAGTATCAGCATGGTCCGGTGGCTTGCCCAAGGCTTGGGAAACGTAAGCGTTAATCGCAAACTCGGCGCAGGCTTCGGCCTGGTGCTATTCCTCACCTTGATGATTGCATTCACCGGTTGGTCCGGCCTGGGCAATGTCATCAGTCGGGGTGACAAACTGGGGTTCATTGCCAGTCTCAACGACTTGAGCAAAGACTTGAACCTGGCCAGCATCGACTACAGCACCACGCGGGGCGAGAAAGGGCCACAACAGGTCAACGACCTGCTGGCCAAGCTCGAAGAGGGCCTGCAGACTGCTCGCCAATTGATCGAACAACCGGCCGATGTGGCGCTGATCGATGCGCAACTGGCCGCCGTCGCCGAATACAAAAGCGCCTTCGCCCTGATGACCAGCGCCACCGTCAGCCGCGAAGACGCCCGCAGCAAGCTCGGCGCCAGCGCCGACAACGCCGTGGCCCACGTCGCCAAGGTGGAAAAAGCCTCGCTGCAAAGCGGTGATATAACCCAGTTCAACAGTGTGGTGGCCCTGAGCAAGGCGATCCAACAGGCGCGCTATCAGGTTCGCGGCTACACCTACAGCGGAAAAAGCGAGGCCCAGCAGCCGGCCATCGATGCTATCACCGATGTCCTGAAGCTACTGGCACGCTTGCCGGCCCAGCTACCCGAGGAACACGCCGATACCCTCCAACAAGCCAGCGACTCGATGAACGTCTATCGCGCGGCGGTCAGCCAGTTCCGCGACTCCCAGTTGGATAACGGTGCAGCACTGCAACGAATGAGTGAGCAAGGCAAGGTACTGATCGACTCCAGCCAGAAGCTCACCGTATCCCAGACGGCCGTGCGTGACCATGATACCGGCCAGGCCAAGTCTGTCCTGATCGCCGCCGCCGCCCTGGCGCTGCTGTTTGGCGTGATCGCTGCCCTGTTCATCACCCGGCAGATCGTCGGTCCACTCGGCGAAACCTTGAAGGTCGCCGAGCGCGTGGCCGCCGGCGACCTGACCCACAATCTCACCTCAGAACGCCGCGACGAACTTGGCCAATTGCAACGCGCCATGCAAAGCATGACCGTGGGCCTGCGGCAATTGATCGGTGGCATAGGCGAAGGTGTTACCCAGATCGCCAGCGCCGCCGAACAACTCTCGGCCGTGACCGAGCAGACCAGCGCCGGGGTCAACAGCCAAAAAGTGGAAACCGATCAGGTCGCCACCGCCATGCATGAAATGACCGCTACGGTGCAAGAAGTCGCCCGCAACGCCGAGGAAGCCTCCGAAGCCGCCGTCGCCGCCGATCAGCAGGCGCGCGAAGGTGAAAAAGTGGTCGGCGAAGCCATCGCCCAGATCGAACGCCTGGCCCTCGAAGTGGGCAACTCCACCGCCGCGATGGGCGACCTGAAGCGTGAAAGCGACAAGATCGGCAGCGTGCTCGACGTGATCAAGTCCGTGGCCCAGCAAACCAACCTGCTGGCCCTCAACGCCGCCATCGAAGCGGCCCGCGCAGGGGAAGCCGGACGTGGCTTTGCGGTCGTGGCCGATGAGGTTCGCAGCCTGGCGCAGCGCACCCAGAAGTCCACTGAAGAAATCGAAGAGCTGATCGTCGGCCTGCAATCGGGCACCCAGCAGGTCGCGACCATCATGGACAATAGTCGCAACCTGACCGACAACAGCGTCGAGCTGACCCGCCGCGCCGGGGGCTCGTTGGAGAACATCACCCGTACGGTTTCGGCGATCCAGTCGATGAACCAGCAGATCGCTGCGGCAGCCGAGCAGCAGAGCGCGGTGGCTGAGGAGATCAACCGTAGTGTGCTGAATGTGCGTGATGTGTCGGAGCAGACGGCGTCGTCCAGTGAAGAGACTGCGGCCTCCAGTGCTGAGCTGGCGCGGTTGGGGGTGCATTTGCAGACGTTGGTGGGGCGGTTTCGGGTCTAGCAGGCCTACGCATAACCCGTGGCGAGGGAGCTTGCTCCCGCTGGGTGGCGCAGCCGCCCTTTGTGTGTATATCCGTTATTTAGGTCACGGCTGCTGAGGGTTCCGCTCTTACAGCGGCTCACTTTTGACAAGCGCAAAAGTAAGCAAAACGCTTCTGCCCCACCACTCGGTGCCTCGCTTAGGCTCGGCATGCCCGAACGAAGGCATTGCTCCGTGGGCCCGCCGCGAAGGGCCATCCATGGCCCAGCGCGGCTAACCCGGCATCCATGCCGGGATGCCCACTGCGCAATGCCTGCGTTCGGCCAGCGTGGTTAACGGGGCGCCCGAGATCAACGTCCACCGCGAGGCGGCCTAACAGCCGACCTGGTTCTCCCGGTCGTACACCCGTTAGATCTGTGGGAGCAAAGCTTGCTCGCGATAGCGGTCTGTCAGGCAACATCAATACTGACTGCCCCGCCGTCTTCGCGAGCAAGCCCGCTCCCACATCAATTGGATCGGAGTACGACCGGGAGAACCAGGCCGGCTGTCAGGCCGCCTCGCGAGCAAGCTTTGCTCCCACAGGTCCTGCTCAAACAGATCTGAGGGGTGTACGACCGGGAGAGCCAGGTCGGCTACTAGGCCGCCTCGTGGTGGACGTTGATCTCGGCGCCCCGTTAACCACCATGGCGGAGCGAGGTGCCAAGTGGTGGGGCATGAGCGCTTTGGTTGCTTTCGACTGGGCCGGCTTCCGGGCTTTTCGAAAGTGACCCGCCGTAAGGGCGGAACCATAAGCCGCCGTTACCTAAATAACGGATATACACACAAAGATCAGCCCTTCAGCACAGGGCTACACAGCCTTGCGCCATTGCCTACAACTACGCCAGAATCCGCCGGCTTGTGCGCCTTGGCCCTGGGCTCTAACGTTTGCAGGTCGCTGTCAGTTCAGCGATCGGGTTTAGCAGCTCGGCAAAATATCAAGGCACGCAGGTCCGCTTTATGGCGGCTGTGCGTGGGGCACTTCGGTGCGCCGGGTTCCTTGATTCCTGGTCTGCTAACCCGCGCACAGTCGCCACCCTTTTCGTTTAGCAGCGATGTCTGGCGGCTCCATCAATCAAGGAGCGTCAACCATGCACAAGGTCACACCCAATCCACCAGAACCAGAAACCGACCCCAAGAAACTCCAGGAAGCCACCGACCGCGCACTCGATTACTACCTGAAGCCCAAACAGCCCAACCCCGAAGAAAAACAGCCATCGGGCCAGCTCTTCACCGTCGTCGACGGCATCGACACCGAAAGCCTGCTGGCCAACCTCAGCGAAAACCTGGCCTCAGCCGATGCCATGGTCAGCGACCTCGCGTTCGACCTGAAAGGCTCGCGGCGCCACGTTGCCTTCGGCATTCAGCAACTGATCGAACTGAGCAGGTTATTGGCAAACCGGATGTTGGATAGCATCAATCCACAACACTGACCGCACCACAAAATCGGGGGCGGCTGCGCCACCCAGCGGGAGCAAGCTCCCTCGCCACAAGGGCGATCCGCAGATAGAAAATACGCCCAACAAAAAGCCCCGCTTCCTTCCAGAAGCGGGGCTTTTTGCGTATCAGGCCACCTGAGGCTGTGCGCTCACCGGCTGTAGCGGCAACAGCGGTGCATGGGGATCGGCCTTGACCGACTCACGCCACGCCGCCAGCCACTCAGGATGAGCCTCGCTCCAGACCTGCTCATGCAGGCGGGACAGGGCGACCGGGTCGCTCAGCAGGGCCAGTCGCTCGGCGTTGCTGAGACCGGCCGGGCCGACCTTCAGGGCGTGACGAACACGTTCGACCCGCAGCCATTCGATCGGCTCGGCCTTGCCGTGACGCGAGGTTGCCAACGCATACGCCAAGGCATTCTGTTGCGGATCGACCACCGCCCGGATGAAACCGTCTTTGAGCGCATGCCAACGGTTTTCATGGGTGTACTGGTCTGTCGACAGCAGCTCCTGTGGCGGTGCGTATTCCTCAGGGATCAGGAACAGGCTTTCATCACGGGACTTCAAGCCCAGGCCCACGCGGCTGGAAATCACCGATACCGGGATCGACAGCATCAGCGACCCGACGATCGGCACCAGCCACCACAGGAAGCTTGGGTTCAGCCAAATCACCAGCAAGGCCCAGAAGAAGCCCAGCAAGGTTTGCGGACCGTGGCGCTTGACCGCTTCGCTCCATGGCGTGGAGTCGTCGTCACGCTGCGGCGAGTTCCAGGTTGCGGCCCAGCCCAGGAATGCGGCGAGCACGAAGCGGGTGTGGAAAATCATCCGCACCGGCGCCAGCAGCATGGAGAACAGCATCTCCAGCAGCATCGACAGCGTCACCTTGAACTTGCCGCCGAACTCCTTCGCACCCTTGGCCCAGATCAGCACAATGCTCAGCAGCTTGGGCAGGAACAGCAGCACGATAGTGGTGGAGAACAGGGCGATGGCCTTTTCCGGGTGCCATTGTGGCCACAACGGATAGAGCTGGCGCGGCTCAAGGAAGTACTGAGGCTCCATCAGCGTGTTCACTGCCAACAACGCAGTGGACAGCACCAGGAAGAAGAACCACAGCGGCGCCGACAGGTAGGACATCACGCCGGTCAGGAATACCGCACGGTGCACCGGGTGCATGCCCTTGACCAGGAACAGCCGGAAGTTCATCAGGTTGCCGTGGCACCAGCGACGGTCACGCTTGAGTTCGTCCAGCAGGTTCGGCGGCAGCTCTTCGTAGCTGCCCGGCAAGTCATAGGCAATCCACACGCCCCAGCCGGCGCGGCGCATCAGCGCAGCTTCGACGAAGTCGTGGGACAGGATGGCACCGGCGAACGCGCCTTTACCGGGCAGCGGCGCCAGGGCGCAGTGCTCGATGAACGGTTTCATGCGGATGATCGCGTTGTGGCCCCAGTAGTGGGATTCACCCAACTGCCAGAAGTGCAGGCCGGCAGTAAACAGCGGACCGTACACCCGGGTGGCGAACTGCTGCATGCGCGCATACAGCGTGTCCATGCCCGAGGCGCGTGGCGCGGTCTGGATGATGCCGGCGTCCGGCGTGGCTTCCATCAGGCGCACCAGGCTGGTCAGGCACGTACCGCTCATGACGCTGTCGGCGTCGAGCACGACCATGTACTTGTAGTCGCTGCCCCAACGACGGCAGAAGTCGTCGAGGTTGCCGCTCTTGCGCTTCACGCGACGGCGACGGCGGCGATAGAAGATCTTGCCGAAGCCACCGGCTTCACGGCAGACGTCCAGCCAGGCCTGTTGTTCGGCGACGCAGATATCGGTTTCGTTACTGTCGCTGAGCACGAAGAAGTCGAAGCGATCCAGGTCACCGGTGGCGGCCACAGACTCGAACGTGGCGCGCAAACCGGCGAATACCCGTGGCACGTCTTCGTTGCAGATCGGCATCACCAGGGCGGTGCGGGCGTCCTTGGGAATCGGTTCGTTGCCGGCGCTGGCACCGGAAATACGGTATTTGTCATGGCCGGTGAGCAATTCGAGAAAGCCCATCAGCGCCGTCCAGAAACCTGCCGAGACCCAGCAGAACAGGATCCCGAACAGAATCAGGATGCTGGTTTGCAGCGCATAGGGCAGCACCTGCGTGGCGGTCTGCAACAGCGGTTGATGCAGGACTTCTTCCAGGTCCACGAACGACCAGCCCTGGTACGGCATGATGCCTTTCATGTACCAGCCGGCGACGATGGTCTGGCCAAGCATCAATATCAGCAGGATGTAGCGGCGGGTCGAGCCCACGGTACGCCAGCGTGCATGGGGCAGCACGCGCTCATCCTTGGGCGGCTTCGGCGGGTTGGTACGACCGGTCAGGCGCCGCCAGGCGCGCACCAGGATATTGGTGCGCCACGGCTCCGGCACGACCTTGGTCCGACGAATGGGCGGCGTGGCTTTCAGGCACACCCGACCACTGGTGTCGAGCCCCAGCATTTCGGCGTCCTCGAGCTCTTCGGCAGTGCTCAGGGTCAGCCGGCGGCCCACCGAAGCTTGCGCCGCCTCGGCAGGCGCGTCAAAGGTCGAGGAGGACAGGCGTTCGTGCAATTCGCTGAAGGACTTGCAGCCCGCCAGTTCGGCGCGCTGCTCGTCGGTCATGGGTAAATGGGCCAGGTACTCGCTGAGCGTCTCTGGCTGTACTGGAGTATTACTCATCGGCTGGCAACTGATAGCTCCAGGTCTCGGTCAGGACTTGTTCAGTCGGTTCCGGTTCCTGCTGGGTTGGGGTCGGTTCAACAGCAGCGTCCGCCGTCTTGACGGCCTTGGCTTCGTCTTTCGCTTTTTCTTGGGCGAGTTCTCTTTCGGTCTGCTGCCGGGCAACCTTATCGGCCTTGGCCAGGGTCGTGGTCACGGAGTGCGAGGCGGCCGGGGCTTCGACAGGCGTCAATGGACGAACCAGCGCCGCGCGCATTTCGGTGGCCTGTTTCGAATCCTTGATCTTCAACCGCAGGGTCAAGCGCCAGCCCTTGGTTTCAGGGTTGTAGCGCACGCTATTCTCGACGATCTCGCCGTTTTCGCCGACGCTCACCTGGCTACGCACATCGGCGTCTTCCGGCAGCGCTTGCAGGGACGGACCTTCGAAATCCACCAGGTAGGCCACGCTGCCATCCGGCTGACGAATCAGGTTGGACTGCTTCACGTCACCGGTGGAGCGCAGGGTCTGCTTGACCCAGGCGCTGTCAGGCGAGTGCAGGCTGGCTTCGTCGAGGGTCCAGTGCAGGCGGTAGCTGAAGTCCAGCGGTTGGCCTGGCTCCGGCAGTTTTTCCGGGCTCCAGAAGGCAACGATATTGTCGTTGGTTTCGTCGGCGGTCGGAATTTCTACCAGGTCGACCGACCCCTTGCCCCAATCGCCTTTAGGTTCGATCCAGGCACTTGGACGCTTGTCGTAGCGGTCGTCCAGGTCTTCGTAATGGCTGAAGTCACGCCCCCGTTGCAGCAGGCCGAAACCACGCGGGTTTTCTACCGAGAAGTTGCTCACGGCCAGGTGTTTCGGGTTGTTCAGCGGGCGCCAGATCCACTCGCCGTTACCGGCATGGATCGAAAGGCCGCTGGAATCGTGCAGTTCGCGACGGTAGTTCAGCACCTTGGACGGTTGGTTGGCGCCAAACAGGAACATGCTGGTCAACGGGGCGATGCCAAGCTTGTTGACGCGATCACGCAGGAACACGCGCGACTTCACGTCAACGATAGTGTCGGTGCCCGGGCGCAAGATCAGCCGATAGGCGCCAGTGGCCCGCGGCGAATCCAGCAGGGCGAAGATCACCAGGTGCTTGTCGGTCGGTCTCGGACGCTGGATCCAGAATTCGCGAAAGCGTGGGAACTCTTCACCTGATGGCAACGCGGTGTCGATGGCCATGCCACGAGCCGACAAGCCATAGACCTGGCCCTTGCCGATGACGCGGAAGTAGCTCGCGCCCAGCATGGTCATGATTTCGTCTTGCTTGTCTGCCTTGTTGATCGGGTACAACACGCGAAAACCGGCGTAGCCCAGTTGCTCGGTAGCCTTGGGATCGAATTTCACGTCGCCGAAATCGAAGCGCGACGGGTCGTACTTGATCTCATCGACGGTGGTCGCGGTGATTTCGTTGATTTTCACCGGCGTGTCGAAATGCATGCCCTGGTGATAGAAGGACAGCCTGAACGGCGTCTTCTGGTCGGCCCATTCGGCCTTTTCGGTGCGGAAACGGATTTTTTGATAGTCAGCGAATTTCATATCGCGGAATTCGTTCGGCAGATTGCTGCGCGGGGCTTCGAATTTTTGCCCGGCCAGTTCTTGAGCCTTCGCCGATACATCATCGAGGCTGAATGCCCACAGTTGGCCTGCGCCGAACAGGCAAAGCAGGGCCGAGCCCGCTACCAAAGCGCGTCTAAACCGTTTGGCAGTCATTTTTGGTGCATTACAGGGACTAACAATCACGAGCAACCCTCGCCGAAAACTGATCAAAAAACCAACGGCCAGATAAAGTATCTGCACGGTAACGGCGCTGAAAAACCGTTCCTGCTGACCACTCTTGCCAAGTTGGCGAGCATTGTTCCGACTCCGATGGGACAAAATGATTCCCCAAACGGTTCAGGACAAGTCTCTACCTAAAGTCAAATGGACCAGCGAGCGCTGATCCCCCGTAGCGCGCGATTATCTAGTAGCCCGCGTGACAACGCATCAGGGGCCGCAAAGTATTTATCGAGAAAACACCCTGTTTTGCCCCGAAACAGGACCGAAAAGATGTTTCAAACGCTTTCAGGCCTGTAACAGGAAGGTTACCGGGCCATCATTGACCAAATGCACCTGCATGTCGGCGCCGAATCTACCTGATGCCACAGTGCCATGCACCTGTTTCGCCTGGCTCAGCAGATAGTTGAACAACTCTTCTCCCAGGGCCGGTGGCGCGGCGGTCGAAAAGCTCGGGCGCAAACCACTTTTGGTGTCTGCCGCCAAGGTGAACTGCGACACCAGCAACAAGCCACCACCGACATCCACCAGGGACAGGTTCATCTTGCCGTCGGCGTCACTGAACACTCGATAGTTAAGCAGTTTATGCAAGAGCTTGTCGGCACTGGCCCGGGTATCCCCGGGCTCGACGGCCACCAACACCAGCAAGCCTTGATCCACCGCCCCGACGATCTCGCCTGATACTTCGACCCGCGCGCCGCGAACTCGTTGCAACAGCCCCTTCATGCTTCTTCAGGCGGCAGGTCGAGCAGGCGCCGGGCCATTTGCGCAGCGGCGCGCACCAGTGCGTCGGTGATCCCAGGCTCCGAAGCGGCGTGACCTGCGTCGCGAATCACCTGCAGTTCGCTGTTGGGCCAGTTCTGGTGCAGCTCCCAGGCATTGTCCAGTGGGCAGATGACGTCGTAGCGGCCATGCACGATGACGCCCGGCAAATGGGCGATCTTGCCCATGTCGCGAATCAACTGGTTGGGTTCGAGGAAGGCGTTGTTGGTGAAGTAGTGGCATTCGATCCGGGCGATCGACAGCGCCCGCTGCGGCTCGGAGAAGCGATCGACCACCAGCGGGTTCGGACGCAGGGTCGCGGTGCGCCCTTCCCAGGTGGACCAGGCCTTGGCCGCGTGCATCTGGGCGATCTGGTCATTACCGGTCAGGCGCTTGTGGAAGGCGCTGAGCAGGTCATCGCGCTCGTCCAACGGGATCGGGGCGATGTAGTCCTGCCAATAGTCGGGAAACAGGCGACTGGCGCCGGCCTGGTAGAACCACTCGATTTCCTGCGGCCGACAGAGAAAGATCCCACGCAGGATCAGGCCATGTACCCGCTCCGGATGAGTCTGGGCGTAGGCCAGGGCCAGGGTCGAGCCCCAGGAGCCGCCAAACAGTACCCATTTCTCGATACCCAGGTGCTTGCGGATGCGCTCCAGGTCTTCGACCAGATCCCAGGTAGTGTTGTTTTCAAGGCTGGCATGAGGGGTGGACCGACCGCAGCCGCGCTGGTCGAAAGTGACGATGCGGTACAGGTTCGGATCGAAGTAGCGGCGGCTCTGCGCATCGCAGCCAGCACCCGGGCCGCCGTGAATGAACACCACCGGCAGGCCTTCGGGGGAGCCGCTTTCATCGACATAGAGCGTGTGGGTGTCATCGACAGCCAGATCGTGCCGGGCATGGGGTTTGATCTGCGGGTACAAAGTCTGCATTGCGCGCTCCGTAAGGGGTCGAGTCATCCCTGTGGGGACGTCTATTTAGTCTGCCGTCCGGCATCATAAACCCGAATTACCTTAATGAGCATGTCCCCTGCGCAGTCAAAGCATGTCAGCCAGGTACGCCAGCAGCGTGCGATACATCTGATCGACCTCCGGCACCTGGCCCCGACCGCGCAGGCAACCGTGGACCAACCCTTCGCCGACAGACAGCGCAGCCGCTACCCCTGCGGCGTTCAGCCGCTCGCTATAAAGGACACCATCGTCGCGCAGCGGGTCCCATTGCGCCACGAGGATCAGTGCCGGCGGCAGGCCGCCCAGGTGATCTGCAAGCAACGGCATGGCGCAAGGCGACGGTGCAACGTCGCCCAGGTAAAGCGCGTGATAGTTGTCCAGGTCATGGCGGCTCAACAGCGGCGCATCGGCACATTCGTGGCGCGAGGGTAGTGTTGCCGGGCCACCGAGCGCCGGATAGATCAGCACCTGGGACCGAGGCAACGCTTGCCCGGCATCGCGCAAGGCCAGGCATAACGCCGCGGCGAGATTGCCGCCGGCACTGTCGCCGACCACCAGCCGGCGACATGGGTCAATGGCCAAGGGCGCGGCTGCCAGATGACGCCACACGGCGAGGCAATCGTCCAACCCGGCTGGAAACGGATGCTCTGGTGCCAGCCGATAATCCACCGCCAACACCAGCACACCCAGGGCAGCCGCCAGCTCCATGCAGATGAAGTCATGGGAGTCCAGGTCCCCCACTACCCAACCACCACCGTGCAGATAGAGGATGCACGGCCAGCCGGCGGGTGGCGCGGCGCCCCGTGGGTGATAGGCGCGCACGGCCACACCGGCCAGTTCGAAATCCTCGATGGCCAGTGTTGGCGGGCATGCCGGGGTGAACGCCCGGCACATTTGGCTGTAGGCCTGGCGCAGACCGGCGAGGCTGTCGTCCGGGCTGGTGAAGCTCAGGGTTTTGTCGATGAAGGCTGACATCTGTTCTGAGAGTGGATATGAGGCCATGAAGAACACCACCTATTGAAATGTGGGAGCAAGGCTTGCCCGCGATGGCGGTGTGTCAGTCGACATAATGTTTGGCTGTACCACCGCCATCGCGGGCAAGCCTTGCTCCCACAGATAGCTCACTCCACCACAGATAGATCGCCCGCCACGATATGCAAGGTCACTTCTTGAGACTGGCCTGCACCGCCGCCACGCCATCCTTGCCATCGAAGCTGGTCACGCCAGCCAGCCAGCGCTGCAAATCCTCGGGATGATCGCGCAGCCATTGCCGGGCGACGTCCTGGGGCGTCTTGCGCGCCATGATCGGCACCATCAACTGACTCTCCTGGGCGGCGGTGAAGGTGAGGTTTTCCAACAAGCGGTTCACATTCGGGCACCGTTGGGCGTAGTCCGGCGCGGTGACGGTGGAGACGGTCGCGGCGCCTTCGTTCGGGCCATAGACGTCCTCGCTGCCGGTCAGGTAGGTGATGTTCATGTTGATGTTCATCGGGTGCGGGGTCCAGCCGACGAAGACCACGAACTCCTTGCGATTCACCGCCCGCTGCACCGCGGCCAGCATGCCCGCTTCACCGGATTCGATCAGCTTGAAGTCCTTGAGGCCGAAGTGGTTGGTTTCGATCATGGTCTTGATGGTGGTGTTGGCCCCGCTGCCCGGCTCGATCCCGTAGATCTTGCCACCGAGCTGGTCCTTGAACCGGGCGATGTCGGCAAAGGTCTTGAGCCCCGCCGCTGCCACGTAGTCTGGAACAGCCAGGGTGGCCTGGGCGTCGGCCAGGCTAGGCTTGTCCAATACCTTCACTTGGTTGGCCGCCAGGAACGGCGCGATGTTCTTGTCCATCGCCGGCTTCCAGTAACCCAGGAAGATGTCGAGGCGCTTGTCGCGGATGCCGGCGAAGATGATCTGCTGCACGGCGCTGGTCTGCTTGCTTTCATAGCCCAGGCCGGTGAGCAACACATCGGCCATGCCGCTGGTGGCGATCACGTCGGTCCAGTTGACCACGCCCATGCGCACGGTCTGGCAGGACGCCGGCTCGGCGGCCATCGCCCCAGCGCTCAAGAGGGTGGTACCGCAGAGGATCGACAGACAGCGTTTGAACAGTCTTTTCATCGGGAAGGTCTCGTACGGCAGCGGATTATTGTAGGCCGGTGTCTTGCTGCACCGTGCCCAAAACATTACGCAGCGCCGAGGGGCTGAAGATGAACTGTGGCGACTCGGTTTTGCACGGTGGCGACAGTTCCCATTCCAAGGAATCAGCGCACATAAACTTGTGGCGAGGGAGCCTGTGGGAGCAAGGCTTGCCCGCGATGAAAACAACGCGCTCGCTCTGAAACCGCGGTGCCTGTCTCGCGAGCAAGCTTTGCTCCCACAGATAAATCCCCTCGCCACAGGATATTGGGCAGGTCTTTATTTCTTGTAAGCCTGCCGTCCCCACGCCAGGAAGCCTTCCAGCAATTCGCTGAGCACCACCTGGGTCGGCGCAGCCAAATCAGCGCGGTAGTTGAACGGTTCGAACTCTTCCATGTAGGTGCTCTGGCACAGTTCCAGTTGCACCGCGTGGATGTCTTCGGCCGGGTTGCCGTAGTGCCGGGTGATGTGTCCGCCCTTGAACCGCCCATTGAGCACGTGGGTGAATTCACCATGACGAGCGCAGATGGCTTCGAGCTGGCTGGCAAGCGTCGGGTCGCAACTGGCACCGTTGAACGTGCCGAGGTTGAAGTCCGGCAGTTTGCCGTCGAACAGGTGCGCGATCACCGAACGGATCGAATGGGCATCGAACAGCAAGGCATAGCCGAACTCGGCCTTGAGCCGCGCCAGTTCCTGACGCAGCGCCTGGTGGTAGGGCATCCAGATCTGCTGCAGATACGTCGCTCGTTCCTCAGCCGATGGCTCCAACCCGTCGCGAAACAACGGCACGCCATCGAACAGCGTCGCCGGGTACAGACCGGTGGTGGCGCCGACGTACATCGGCTTGTCATCGGAGGGGCGGTTCAAGTCGACGACGAATCGCGAATATTCGCCGGCCAAGGTACTGGCGCCCAGCTCAGAGGCAAACTCGTAGAGCTTGGGAATGTGCCAGTCGGTGTCCGGCAGGCTTTGGGCCTCGGGGATCAACCCGGCCTGTACCGCCGGGGTCAGGCGCAGGCCGGCGTGGGGCATGCTGATCAACAGCGGCACGCGCCCTTGCTTGAAATTCAGGACCTTCTCCACAACCACTCTCCTCAATCGATTTCCACGCCGTGACGCACGACGCGTTTTTCCAGATCGCCACCGAGCCAGTAGGCCAGATCGGCCGGGCGGTCGATGTGCCAGGCGACAAAGTCCGCGACCTTGCCGGCTTCCAGCGAACCGTGGGTGTCTGCCATGCCCAAGGCCTGGGCGGCATGAATCGTCCCCCCCGCCAGGGCTTCTTCCGGGGTCATCCGGAAACAGGTGCACGCCATGTTCAACATCAGGCGCAACGACAATGCCGGCGAGGTGCCGGGGTTGAGGTCGCTGGCCACGGCGATTTTCACACCGTGCTTGCGCAGGGCATCCATGGGCGGCAGTTGGGTTTCACGCAGGAAGTAAAACGCGCCCGGCAACAGCACCGCCACGGTGCCGGATGCGGCCATGGCCTTGGCATCGTCCTCGGTCATGAACTCCAAATGATCGGCCGACAGCGCCTGGTAACGCGCCGCCAGGCTTGAACCGTGCAGGGATGACAGTTGCTCGGCGTGCAGCTTCACTGGCAGCCCCAGTTGTTGCGCGGTGATGAACACCCGCTCGACCTGCGCCGGGGAAAACGCCAGGTATTCGCAAAAGGCATCCACCGCATCCACCAGCCCTTCGGCCGCCAGGGCCGGAAGCATCTCGGTGCAGATGTGCTCGATGTAATCGTCGGCGCGATCCTTGTATTCCGGCGGCAAGGCGTGGGCCGCCAGGCAAGTGCTGCGTACGCTGACTGGCAGCTCAGCGCCGAGGCGGCGGATAACACGCAGGATCTTGCGCTCGCTGGCCAGGTCCAGGCCGTAGCCGGACTTGATTTCCACCGTGGTCACGCCGTCGCGCATCAGGCTTGCCAGACGCTTGGCGGCGCTGGCGAACAACTCGTCTTCACTGGCGGCGCGGGTGGCGCGCACGGTGCTGGCGATGCCACCGCCGGCTGCGGCGATCTCGGCATAGCTGACGCCTTGCAGGCGCTGCTCGAACTCCCCGCTGCGATTGCCGCCAAACACTGTGTGGGTGTGGCAGTCGATCAGCCCCGGCGTGACCCAGGCACCCTTGAGGTCGTTGACCGCCGGATAGTCACCCGTCGGCAATTCGGCACGCGGGCCGATCCACTGAATGTGCTCGCCTTGGGTGACGATCGCGGCGTCTTCGATGATCGAGTAGACGCCCTGGGCCATGGTGGCGGCGTGGCAGTTTTGCCAGAGGGTTTTCATCCCGATGCCTCCGTATGATTAATGACAAGCGCACACGTAGGAGCTGCCGAGTACAACGAGGCTGCGATCTTTCCCCAGACAATTGAGTCGTGAGCGAACGCACAACAGATCAAGATCAAAAGATCGCAGCCTTCGGCAGCTCCTACAGGGTGCACGCTCTTGAGCAGTTAAAGGCTCGGCAACAACTGCGCCGTGACCAATTCGTTCAGGCACCGACTCGCCAGCAATTCAGTGGCCGCATTGATGTCCGGCGCAAAGAAGCGGTCCTTCTCATAAAACGGCACTTCTGCACGCAGGAGTGCCCGGGCTTGCTCCAGCTTGGCCGAGGTCTTCAAACCGCCGCGCAAATCCAGCCCCTGGCATGCTGCGAGCCATTCCACCGCGAGGATCCCACGGGTGTTCTCGGCCATTTCCCACAAGCGCTTGCCAGCGGCCGGGGCCATGGAAACGTGGTCCTCCTGGTTGGCCGAGGTCGGCAGGCTGTCCACCGAATGGGGATGGGACAGCGCCTTGTTTTCACTGGCCAGGGCGGCAGCGGTGACCTGGGCGATCATGAAGCCGGAGTTCACCCCGCCATTGGCCACCAGGAACGGCGGCAGTTGCGACATGTGCTTGTCCATCATCAACGAAATACGGCGCTCGCTCAGGGAGCCAATCTCGGCAATCGCCAAGGCCATGTTGTCGGCCGCCATCGCCACCGGTTCGGCGTGGAAGTTGCCGCCGGAAATCACGTCGCCCTCGGCGGCGAACACCAGCGGGTTATCCGACACTGCGTTGGCCTCGATCACCAACACCTCGGCGGCCTGGCGGAACTGGGTCAGGCAGGCGCCCATCACTTGCGGCTGGCAGCGCAAGGAGTACGGGTCCTGGACCTTGTCGCAGTTCTGGTGCGAATCCGACACTTCGCTGCGCTCGCCCAGCAGATCGCGGTAGGCAGCGGCGGCGTCGATCTGGCCTTTCTGGCCACGGGCGGCATGGATGCGCGCATCGAATGGCGAACGCGAGCCGAGCACCGCTTCCACCGTGAGGCTGCCCAGGGCCAGGGCCCCGGCGAACAGGTCTTCACCTTCGAACAGACCACGCAGGGCAAACGCGGTGGACACCTGGGTGCCGTTGAGCAGCGCCAGGCCTTCCTTGGCGGCCAGGGTCAGCGGCGCGAGGCCCGCCACTTTCAGCGCGTCGACGGCCGGCAGCCATTCGCCTTTATAGCGAGCCTTGCCTTCGCCCAACAACACCAGGGACATGTGGGCCAGAGGCGCCAGGTCACCGGACGCACCCACCGAACCCTTGAGCGGAATGTGCGGGTAGACCTCGGCATTGATCAGCGCAATCAGCGCATCGATCACCTTGCGGCGGATGCCGGAAAAACCTCGGCTCAGGCTGTTGACCTTGAGCACCATGACCAGCCGTACCAGCGCATCGCTGATTGGCTCGCCCACCCCGGCGGCATGGGACAGCACCAGGGAGCGCTGCAGGTTTTCCAAGTCTTCGCTGGCGATGCGGGTCGAGGCCAGCAGGCCGAAACCGGTGTTGATGCCGTAGGCGGTGCGGTTCTCGGCAAGGATCTGTTCAACGCAGGCAACGCTGGCTTCGATCTGTGCCGAGGCGCTGGCGTCGAGACTCAAGGTAACCGGTTGCTGATAGATGTCACGCAATTGAGCCAGGCTCAGTTGGCCGGGAATCAGGTTTAAGGCAGTCATGTATTGCTCCTTTTGAGAGTTTTGTTTTCACCCGCCAGTCGCTCCGGAATGTTCCGTTATCCGTCACCTTCGCTTTGTGGGCGATGCCTTGTGGGCAAGAGGTGCCTTGGCACGCTGGCGCTTTTTTGATCAATTCAAATTCGGTAATACGCTGTGCAGCACGTTCGGGTCTTTGAGCAGACCGGCGGCACTGGCGATGTCCGGTGCCAGCCAGCGGTCCTGGTCGTAGGCCGGGACGCGCTCGCGCAGCAGTTTCCAGGCAATGCCGGTGCCGGCGCCGAAGCGCTGGGTCTTGAGAAACTCAAAGGCCTGGGCCGCCAGCAGGTATTCGATGGCGAGGATCTGCGTGCAGTTTTCCAGCGCCTGGTGCAGCTTCAGGGCCGCGTTGGTGCCCATGCTCAGGTGGTCTTCCTGCAACCCGGAGGTGACGAAATTATCGAGCACCGCCGGTTGCGCCAGTTGTTTGTTCTGCGCGCACAACGACGCGGCGACGTATTGCACGATCATCATCCCCGAGTTCACCCCGGGGTTGGCCACCAGGAAGGCCGGCAGGCCGCTGACGTGGGGGTTGATCAAGCGGTCGAGGCGGCGCTCGGCGATGGAGCCGATCTCAGCCATGGCAATCGCCAGCAGGTCCGCCGCCAGCGCCACCGACTGGCCGTGGGGATTGGCCTGGGACATGACCCGGAAGTTCTCCGGCGTACCCAGCAACAGCGGGTTATCGGTCACCGCGTTGAGTTCGGTTTCGATCTGTTGCCGAGCGTGGGCCAACTGATCGCGCGCCGCGCCGTGCACCTGGGGAATCGAGCGGATACTCAAGGCGTCCTGGGTGCGAATGCCCAGGCTCGCGGCGATGACTTCGCTGCCGTCGAGCAACGCGCGCAAATTGCTCCCGACCTGCTGCATGCCCGGGTGTGGCTTGAGGGCGATGACGTCGGCATCGAACGCGGCAATCTGTCCGCGCAGGGCCTCGAAGCTCATGGCACCAATCACGTCGGCCCATTGCACCAGCCGCGTGGCATCGGCCAGGGCCAGGCAGCTGAGGCCGGTCATGCACGGCGTGCCGTTGACCAGGCACAAACCGTCCTTGGCCCCCAGTTGCACCGGTTGCAAACCCTCTGCGGCCAGGGCCTGTTGCGCCGGGACTATTTGCCCGCGATAACTGACCTGGCCGACACCCAGCAGCGCAATGCCGATGTGGGCCATGTGGGTCAGGTAGCCCACCGAGCCCTGGGACGGCACTTGCGGCGTGATGCCGCGATTGAGCAGCGCCAACAGCGCTTCGACCACCCGGCGGTGAATGCCGGACTTGCCCTGGCTGTAATTGAGAATGGCGGCACAGAGAATCGCCCGGGTCTGCTCGTCAGAAAGCGGCGCGCCAACACCACAGGCATGGCTGAGCAGGGTGTTGCGCGACAGTTGGCTGAGTTGTTCGTCCTTGAGCGAAACATTGCACAAGGCTCCCAGGCCGGTGTTGACGCCGTAGGCGCGCTCGCCACTTTCGACGATGCGCTGGACGATGGCCTGGGCATTGTCGATCCGCGCCCAGGTCTGGGTCGACAGCTCGAGCACAGCGCCAAAGCGGGCAACGGCGACCACGTCCTGCCAACGCAATGGGGCGCCTGTGATTATGATTTTTTCAGCCTGGGACATCTAAAGCCTCATGCACATAAAGTTGCCAATAACATTTGTGGCGAGGAGCGGATATCTGTGGGAGCAAGGCTTGCCCGCGATAAAAACAACGCGATCTCTCTGGAACCGAGGCGCCTGTATCGCGAGCAAGCTTTGCTCCCACAGATAAATCCCCTCGCCACAACTGAGTCCTGCCTTACACCACCGCCGCCCTGCGCTGCACAAACCGATCGACATACTCATCCGCCGGCGAGTGCAGGATCTCCCGGGGCGTGCCGACCTGGATCAGCTTGCCGTCCTTGAGAATCGCGATGCGGTTGCCGATGCGCACGGCCTCGTCGAGGTCGTGGGTGATGAAGACGATGGTCTTGTGCAGGGTCTTTTGCAGCTCCAACAACTGGTCCTGCATCTCCGCACGGATCAGCGGGTCGAGGGCGCTGAAGGCTTCGTCCATGAGGATGATGTCGGTGTCCGCCGCCAAGGCCCGGGCCAGGCCGACGCGCTGACGCATGCCACCGGAGAGCTGGTGCGGGTATTTGTTCTCGTAGCCTTTCAGGCCCACGGTGTTGATCCAGTGCTGCGCCCGCTCGGTGCACACCTGCTTGCTCTCGCCACGCACTTTCAAGCCATAGGCGACGTTATCCAGCACGCTCTTGTGGGGCAGCAGGCCGAAGCTCTGGAACACCATGCTGATCTTGTGCCGGCGAAATTCGCGCAGGGCGTCCATGTCCAGTTGCAGGATGTCTTCGCCGTCCACCAGGATCGCGCCACTGGTAGGATCGATCAGCCGGTTGAAATGGCGCACCAACGTGGACTTGCCGGAACCGGACAGGCCCATGATCACGAAGATCTCACCGGTGCCGATACTCAGCGACAGGTCGTTGACGCCAACCACGCAACCGGTTTCGGCCAGCACCTGGTCCTTGGTCTTGTTCTGGCGGATCAGCTCCAGGGCGTCCTTGGAGCGATTGCCGAAAATCTTGAAGACGTTCTTGACTTCGATCTTGCTGATGGCTGCGTTGCTCATTTGCTCACCTCATGCCGAGGACGACCATAGGCCTGGGTAATGCGGTCGATGACCACGGCGAGAATCACGATGGCCAGGCCCGCTTCCAGGCCACGTCCGACGTTGAGGGTCTGGATGCCCACCAGTACGTCTTCACCCAGGCCACGGGCGCCGATCATCGAGGCGATGACGACCATCGACAGGGCCATCATGGTGGTCTGGTTGATCCCGGCCATGATGCTCGGCAGGGCCAGGGGCAGTTGCACGCCGAACAGTTGTTGCCAGCGGTTGGCGCCAAAGGCGTTGATAGCTTCCATCACTTCGCCGTCCACCTGGCGGATGCCCAGGTCGGTCAGGCGAATCAGTGGGGGCGCGGCGTAGATCACCGTGGCGAAAATCGCCGGGACCTTGCCCAGGCCGAACAGCATCAACACCGGAATCAGGTACACGAAGCTCGGCATGGTCTGCATGATGTCCAGCAGCGGCATCAGCACCGAACGCAGGCGATTGCTGCGCGCCGAGAGAATGCCCAGCGGAATGCCGATCAATACCGAAATAAATGTCGCCACCAGCATCAGGGCGAGGGTCTGCATCAGTTTGTCCCACAGGCCCACCGCGCCCACCAGGAACAGCAGGCCGACAATGATCGCCGTGGTTGCGACCTTGCGGGTGGCGTGCCAGGCGATGCCGCCGACGATGGCCAGCATCAGCCACCAGGGCGCCATGCGCAGCAGGCCTTCGAGGTTGACGATGGCCCACAGCAGGGTCTCGGAGATGTGCCGGAACACATCGCCATAGTTGGTCACCAGGGAGTCGACCCAACCGTTGACCCAATCGGCGATGGAGAAGGTAAAGCTTTCGGGAAACATAAGAGACTCTCGATCAAGTGGATGCGGTGAACGTCCCGGCCAGCCCCACGGTTGGCCGGGAAGTATTCGACCTACAGAGCCGCGTCGATTTTCTTGGCAGCGTCTTCGCTTACCCAGGCGTGCCAGACTTCAGGATGTTCCTTCAGGAAGATCTTCGCCAGTTTCGGCGACTCGATCCGCTCCTTGGCCATGCGCCCGAGGTTCTGGTTCAGGATATCGATCGGCAGGTTGACCTTTTCCAGCACCGCCACCAGTTCCGGGGCTTCGTCGTGGAAGGTCTTGGACAGGCCGACCTTGATGCTTACGCTCTTATCCACGCCCGGTTTTTCTTCCAGCTTCACCAGGTCCACCTGGCCCATCAGCGGCGTGGGCGACCAGTAGTAGAACAGGATCGGCTCGCCACGCTTGTAGCTCGACAGCACCGCCGCATCCAGTGCCGGGCCGGTGCCTGGACGGAAGTTGGTGTAGGTTTTTTCCAGGCCGTAGCTTTTCAGCATTTCGCTGTTGTCCAGCTCGCAGGTCCAACCGGCCGGGCAGTTGTAGAAACGGCCCTTGGACGGTTCTTCCGGGTCCTTGAACACGGCGGCGTACTGGCCCAGGTCAGCGATGTTCTTCAGGCCCGGTGCCTTGGCTTCGAGCTTGCGCTTGGCGTCGCCTTCAACCACGTAGCGCGGCACGTACCAGCCTTCGATGGCGCCCACGACCGGGGCACCGACGCCGACTACCTTGCCGGCCTTCTCGGCCTTGTTCCAGACTTCACTGCGGCCGACCCATTCTTCGGCAAACACCTGGATGTCGTTGCTGCCCAAGGCGTTTTCCATGGTGATGGAGTTGCCGGGCAGGCTGTCGGTCTTGCAGTCGTAGCCTTTTTCCAGCACCACTTGCATCACGTCGGTCAGCAGCATGCCGCTTTCCCAGTTCAGGCCGGCGAACTTCACCGGTTTACCCGACTCGCACCAACCCGCCGCTTGTGTGGCGCCAGCGCTGGCCAGCAGGCCCATGGCAAGCAATGTGGTCAGCAGGGTCTTGTTCGACTTCATTATGTGACGCTCCTAATCAGTTGGATTGGCTTACGGCAGTCAAGAGGCATCCAGCCCTGTCAACGTCCCATCAGACCGCTTGGATGCGGCCCGCCCTGCTCGGTTGTGCGTCAACCGCGTCCTGCTCGACCGGCAGGATCAATTGATCGGGTACTGCGCTGTGCCACTTCCTGGCGACGACGTAATACAACGCCGCCGGGACCACCAGGCCGATGATCCAGGAAATATCCACACCGCCCATGGCTTCCACCAGCGGACCGGTATAGAACTTGGTGGCAATGAACGGCAGTTGAACCAGTACGCCGAAGACATAGACGCTGATGCCGAGGGCGTTCCAACGACCGTAGCGACCGTTCGGATCGTTCAGTGCCGGCACGTCATAGCGCTCACGAGTGATGCAGTAGTAGTCCACCAGGTTGATCGCGCTCCAAGGCGTGAAGAACGCCAGCAGGAACAGGATGAAAGACTTGAACGCACCGAGGAACGAGTGCTGGCCGAGCAGCGCGATCAGGGTCGCAGCGCCAACGATGACCAGCACGAAGACCAGACGCTGCAGGCGCGTTACGTTCAAGTGGCCCCGAAAGCCGCTGATGATGGTCGCAATGCACATGAAACTGCCGTAGGAGTTCAGCGTGGAGATGGTGACCTTGCCGAACGCGATGCTGAAGTACAGCAGCGCGGCGGTGGCGCCGGTGCCCCCCAGGCCAACGATGTAGGCCACTTCGTGACCGGCAAACTGCCCGTTGGCCGAGGCCGCGGCAAACACGCCGAGGATCATCGCCACCTGTGCGCCGATGACTGAACCGGCGCCCGCGGCAAAAAAGGTTTTGACCGAGGACGTCTTGCTCGGCAGGTAACGCGAATAGTCCGCTACGTAGGGGCCGAAGGCGATCTGCCAGGAGGCCGCGAGCGACACCGCCAGCAGGAAACTGCTCCAGCTGAAATGGCGGATTTGCAGGAGTGCGCCAACGTCCGTCTGGCTCATCAGGCGAGCGAACAGGTAAACAAAGGCAATCACACCAAGGATGCTGGCGACACGGCCAATGAAGTGAATCACCCGATAACCGAGCACCGTGACCAGCACGATGACACTGGCAAAAATGAGGATGCCGACACTGTCGCTGACGCCAAACAACTGGCCCAGCGCCTGGCCGGAAAGCACGGTTCCCGTTGCGGTGAAACCCAGGTACATCAGGCACACCAGCACGATCGGGATGGCCGCGCCATACACACCGAACTGCACACGGCTGGAGATCATCTGCGGCAGGCCCAGCTTGGGCCCTTGCGCGGCATGCAACGCCATGACGCCACCGCCGAGCAGTTGGCCGATCAGCAAACCGATCAACGACCAGAACACATCACCGCCCAGCACCACCGCCAATGCGCCGGTGACAATGGCAGTGATTTGCAGGTTGGCCCCCATCCAGAGGGTGAACTGGCTCAACAATCGGCCGTGTCTCTCCGTTTCCGGGATGTAGTCGATCGAACGTTTCTCGATCAACGGCTTGCTGCTTGCGCGCGTGCTGGTGACAGCCATGGTTCAACCTCTGTGGATTGTTCTGGTCATTGGATAACGCCCCTGTAGGAGCTGCCGAGTGCAACGAGGCTGCGATCTTTCCCCTGACACTTGAATCTCAAGCGAAAGATCGAGACCAAGATCAAGATCAAAAGATCGCAGGCTTCGCCAGCTCCTACCCGGTAATCATCGGCAGGTTCAGCCCCTGTTCCTTGGCGCAATCAATGGCGATCTGGTAGCCGGCATCGGCATGGCGCATCACGCCCGTGGCCGGGTCGTTGTGCAGCACACGGGCAATGCGCTCGGCCGCTTCGTCGGTACCGTCGCAAACGATGACCATGCCCGAGTGCTGGGAGAAGCCCATGCCGACGCCGCCACCGTGGTGCAGCGACACCCAGGTCGCGCCGCTGGCAGTGTTGAGCAAGGCGTTGAGCAGCGGCCAGTCGGAGACGGCATCGGAACCGTCCTGCATGGATTCGGTTTCACGGTTGGGGCTGGCCACGGAACCGGAGTCCAAGTGGTCGCGACCGATGACGATCGGTGCCGACAATTCGCCGCTGCGCACCATCTCGTTGAACGCCAGGCCCAACTTGGCGCGCTGGCCCAGGCCGACCCAGCAGATACGTGCCGGCAGACCCTGGAAGCTGATGCGCTCGCGGGCCATGTCCAGCCAGTTGTGCAGGTGGGCGTCGTCGGGGATCAGTTCCTTGACCTTGGCGTCGGTCTTGTAGATGTCCTGCGGGTCACCCGACAGCGCAGCCCAGCGGAACGGGCCAATGCCACGGCAGAACAGCGGACGGATATACGCCGGGACGAAGCCTGGGAAATCGAAGGCATTTTCGACGCCCTCTTCCTGGGCCATCTGGCGGATGTTGTTGCCGTAGTCGAAGGTCGGCACGCCCATTTTCTGGAAGGCCAGCATGGCTTTGACGTGGACGGCCATCGATTGCTTGGCGGCCTTCACCACGGCGGCAGGCTCGGTCTTGGCACGGGCACGGTATTCGTCCCAGGTCCAGCCGGCCGGCAGGTAGCCGTTGAGGGGGTCGTGGGCGCTGGTCTGGTCGGTGACCATGTCCGGGCGTACACCACGGCGGACCATTTCCGGCAGGATCTCGGCAGCGTTCCCACACAGCGCGATGGAAATCGCCTTGCCTTCGGCGGTGTATTTCTCGATGCGCGCCAGGGCGTCGTCCAGGTCAGTGGCTTGCTCATCGACATAGCGGGTTTTCAGGCGGAAATCGATGCTCACCTGTTGGCATTCGATGTTCAGCGAACAAGCACCGGCCAGCGTCGCGGCCAACGGTTGCGCACCGCCCATGCCGCCCAGGCCGGCGGTCAGGACCCAACGGCCCTTGAGGTTGGAGTCGTAATGCTGGCGGCCGGCCTCGACGAAGGTTTCATAAGTGCCTTGCACGATGCCCTGGCTGCCGATGTAGATCCAGCTGCCGGCGGTCATCTGGCCGTACATGGCCAGGCCCTTGGCGTCGAGTTCGTTGAAGTGCTCCCAACTGGCCCAGTGCGGCACCAGGTTGGAGTTGGCGATCAATACGCGAGGGGCGTTGCTGTGGGTCTTGAATACCCCTACCGGCTTGCCGGATTGCACCAGCAGGGTTTCGTCGTCGTTCAGGTGGGTCAGGCTTTCGACGATCTTGTCGTAGCACTCCCAGTTGCGTGCCGCACGACCGATACCACCGTAGACCACCAGTTCCTTGGGGTTCTCGGCCACTTCCGGGTCGAGGTTGTTCATCAGCATGCGCAACGGCGCTTCAGTCAGCCAGCTCTTGGCGGTCAGCGTGTTACCGCGAGGGGCACGGATTTCAACGTCACGGTATTTTTCGGGTTTGCGGGTAGCGTCGGTCACAGCAAAAACTCCTCAGCGATCAATCCAGACCAGCCCGGGCAGTGGGCAGCGATTCAGTGAACGTTGCGTTGAATATCGGTGACTCATACGCATACGTCTTTACTTGTATGTACAAGCATATGCAATCAAGCGGCCAACTTGTTGGCGGCGGTGTTCAGAAATGGTTGGGGAATTGGCTGAAAGCCTTGTGATTTAAGGGTTGCTGAGCTGCATGAAATTTTTGAAGAGGGTTATCGAGGGGGAAATCGGAGGGGCACAGAAGCGTGGTATTGCGCCACGCTGGGGCATTCGGTAACAAGTTGGTGCGCACGGAAGGAACAATCAGGTGAGCTTTTGTGGCGAGGGGATTTATCCCCGCTGGGTCGCGAAGCGACTCCCTACGTTTTTCCTGATGTATCTAGGTGTCTGGATTCAGGGCTGCTTCGCAGCCCAACGGGGATAAATCCCCTCGCCACAAGGTGAGTGAAGCCGATTCAGCGGGCCGTCAGCTCGATCACGCAGCATTGGCCGTGGGTGGAAATGTTCACCAGCCCGGTGTTACCGCTCAGTTGTAAACAGTCGTAGAGGCCCAAGCCCACGGCGGACTCACCGATCTTGACGGCCAATCCCGGAGCCGCACTGAACACCAGCACCGTTTGCGCCTCGCTGAAAAACCGCTGCTGGCCGCCCAGCCACTGCAACCGTGCGCGGTAACGCTGCGGCGCGTAGATCAGGTTGAAGTCGCGAATCGGCCCGCCCAGCAGCGTGCAATACACATGGCTCTGGCCGCTGAACGCAAAAGGGTCCAGCGGATGCAAAGCCCGCGTGGCCTGGCCATCGACGTTCAGCGTCATGCCGTCTCCCTGCAAGACACTGATGACCCGCTCGTAACCGGCAAAAGTGGAAAACCCGCCCGACTCACCGATATCGGCAATCGACAGCCGCCAACCGAAACCTTCCAGGCCGGTGCCGGCATCACGGGTGATTTCTTCGGTGCTGCCGCCACCGTTTTTCCACGGCATGCGTGGGTAGTCTGCCGCGCGTAAAACCTTCAACTGGCTCATTTATGAAAGCGCCCTTCCAGACTGTGACGCGACCCCGGATGGATCAGGCGTGCGGCGGTCACCGGCTGGCGTCCGGACCAGGTACGGCGGCGGATCAACAGGCACGGCTCGCCCCTTTCGATCTGCAACAGCCTGCATTCGTTCGGCTCGGCCAGGATCGCCTCGACCACATGCTCGCCCTCGGTCAACGGCGCGACCTGATTCAGATAGGCATAGGGGGTTTGCACGGTGAAGTCCTGCTTGAGGTAGTCCGGCGCCACCAGTGCATTGACGAAACGGTCCTCGATTTGCACGGGGATGTCGTTCTCGAAATGCACGATCAGCGAATGGAACACCTTCTGGCCTTCGCGCATGTCCAGGGCCAGGGCCCGCTCGGAACCGGCCGCCTCTTCTTCCAGGGTGATGACCTTGCAAGTGTGGCGATGGCCACGGGAGGCGATTTCGTCGGCGATGTTATGCACTTCGAACAATGCGGACTGGCTCTTGGGCTCGGCCACGAAGGTGCCGACACCCTGCATGCGCACCAACAGGCCGTCGGCGGTCATTTCCCGCAGCGCACGGTTGATGGTCATGCGACTGAAGCCCAGTTGGCTGACCAGTTCGCTTTCCGACGGCACGCGGTAATGCGGCGGCCAGTTCCCACTGTCGATCTGCTGGGTAATCATCTGTTTGACGCGGGCGTACAGGGGTGCCGGACTGTCACCCATGTTTGCGGCCAGCGGCGGTTTGGCAGGCGGAGTCGGCACGGCGGTTCCCTGTTCTGCGGATAAGGTTGCTAGCTTGCCGGAGTTTACCGGCCAGGCAAACGTCTGTATATGTATATACAAATTACGCACGATGAGGTTGAACCATGTCCGCCTTCTTTGCCGAACGCGCGCTGCTGCCTAGTGGATGGGCCCATGATGTACGTCTCGAGGTCGATGCCAAAGGCGTCCTGACCCATATCCAGGCCGGTTCCCACGCAGACGGTGCCGAACGGCTGGGCGGTGCGCTGTTGCCGGGCATGCCGAACCTGCACTCCCACGCCTTCCAACGGGCCATGGCCGGGCTGGCAGAAGTGGCGGGCAATCCCAACGACAGTTTCTGGACCTGGCGCGACTTGATGTATCGCCTTGTCGGAAAAATCAGCCCCGACCAACTCGGCATCATCGCCCGCCAGCTGTACATCGAAATGCTCAAGGCCGGCTACACCTCGGTCGCCGAATTCCACTACGTACACCACGACACCGACGGCACGCCCTACGCCGACCCGGCGGAGCTGGCCTTGCGCATCAGCCATGCCGCCAGCGCCGCCGGCATCGGCCTGACACTGCTGCCGGTGCTCTACAGCCATTCAGGTTTTGGCGGCCAGACGCCCAATGACGGGCAGCGCCGGTTCATCAACAGCACCGAAAACTACTTGAAGCTCCAGTCCCGCTTGCAGCCAATCCTGGCCGGGCAACCGTCCCAGGCCCTGGGCTTGTGCTTCCACTCGTTGCGCGCCGTGACACCCGGGCAGATCCAGGACGTGCTGGCCGCCAGTGACCGTGATTGCCCGGTGCACATCCACATCGCCGAGCAGCAGAAGGAAGTCGACGACTGCCTGAGCTGGAGCGGCGCCCGTCCACTGCAATGGCTGTACGAAAACACCGAAGTCGACTCGCGCTGGTGCCTGGTCCACGCCACCCACGCCAACGCCCAGGAAGTCAGCCTCATGGCCAGGAGCCGGGCGATTGCCGGCCTGTGCCTGACCACCGAAGCCAACCTGGGGGATGGGATTTTCCCGGCCGTGGATTTCCTCGCCCAGGGCGGGCGCCTGGGGATCGGCTCCGACAGCCATGTATCACTGAGCGTGGTCGAAGAATTGCGTTGGCTGGAATATGGCCAGCGGCTGCGGGATCAACGGCGCAACCGCGTGCATCGAGCGGATCAGCCGATGGTCGGCCGCACCTTGTTTGATGCCGCGCTGGAAGGCGGCGCCCAGGCCCTGGGGCAACCGATCGGCGCCCTCGAAATCGGCAAGCGCGCCGACTGGCTGGTGCTCGATGGCTGCGACCCGTACCTGGCCACGGCCCAGGGCGACGGGATCCTCAATCGCTGGCTGTTTGCCGGCGGCGATCGCCAGGTGCGCGATGTGATGGTCGGCGGACGGTGGGTGGTGCGCGATGGGCGGCATGCCGGGGAAGAGGAAAGTGCCCGGGCATTTACCCAGGTACTGCGCGAACTTTTAGGCTGACGCGGATAAAAAATGTGGGAGCGAGCTTGCTCGCGATGAGGCCTTCACATTCAACACTGAGGTTGATTGAAAGTCCGTCATCGCGAGCAAGCTCGCTCCCACATTGGTTCTCGGGAGGCAATCAGTCCGAGGTCTTGGCCATCTGTCGATCCGACGCGCGCCAGATCAGACGTGTCGTGTCGTAGCCCTGCTGGCGCGCCTTGCTCAGCAGCTCCTCGCGCACGATGCTATTGACGGTCGGTGTACGGGACAGCAGCCACATGTAGCGACGGCTTGGGTCGCCGACGATGGCGGTCTTGTAGTCATCGCTGACGTACAACACCCAGTATTGCCCTTTCGCCACGCCCGGCACGATCCGCGAAAACCAGTTGTCGAACTCGACCCACAGCTTGTCGGTCTTGCCCGGCACCTGCGGCGAGGCGGTGCCCCTGGCTTCTTCCCACTGCCAGTCCGAGGTCAGGCAGCGGTTGAACACATCCATATTGCCGTCAGGTTTGAGGGTGTAGTGCGCTTCCGATTGCGCGCAGTTGCGCTGGAAGTACATCGGTAGACGGGCCAACTCGTACCAGGTCCCTTGGTAACGCTTGAGGTTGACGCTGTTGACCGTCTTGGGCGCCAACGGATCTTCGCCAGAAGTGGCACAGCCAGCCAAAACCAGGCCGGCCAAAAGCACAAAAACTAACCGCATCATTATTTTTCTCCCGCAGGCCTCTGGCCTCGGTTTACTTCAGGCCTTGGCCGGAAAACATCAACACTTTGTCACCGGCGTACTGCACGCTGATAAAGCTTTTCTGGTCGCCCCAGGTGCAGCTGGACATGCCGAGCGCGCCTGAACAATCGGTCGGTTTCCCCAGCAACGATTCGACTTCGGACTTGGGCATGCCAGCCGACAGTTTCGAGTAGTTTTCCTGGTTGACCTTGCTGCATGCAGTCAATACGACGCACACAAACAACAAGGCGATAGATCGCAGCGACATGGTGTAACTCCTGGAACGGAAGGGGGGTGGCAGGTGCCAACCAGAAGCTTAGAAGAGAAAACCCCTATCTGGTTCCCTGACGGCCCCAGTATTTATTGGGCCTCGACAAGTGTTTCAACGATGAAACACCCGGTTTGTGACAGCGTCGTGCATTTCGTCGCAATGAATCGCTGATGATTGATGAGACGGGTTCCTGCGCCGATAAAAAGAAACAGCGCAATCGACTGCGTTATGGCAAATTGGCGCCCCGTCCTGACCCGTCCCTCCGCGGTAGTGTTATTAATGACCAGAAACATGAAATTCAGCCATAAAATCCTGTTGGCTGCCGCCCTCGTGGTGGCCGTTGCATTCGCCTGTTTCATCCTGTTCAACGACTATCGTCAACGTCAGAGCTTGAACACCAGCACCGAGACCTCCATGCAGGAGCTCGGCAGCCTGACCAGCCGCAACATCCAGACGTGGGTCGACGGCCGCATCCAGTTGCTGCAATCGCTGGCCCAACAGATCGCCGTGGACGGCAGCAGTGCCGACAGCCTCAAGCGCGCCGTGGGCCTGCCGGCCTACACCGGCAATTTCCAGCTCAGCTATTTTGGCGGCACCGACGGCGTGATGTTCTCGGTACCGGCCGGCAATCGCGCCGCCGATTACGACCCGCGCGCCCGTGGCTGGTACAAGGCCGCCAACAGCGCACAGCAAACCATCGTCACCGAACCCTACATCGCCGCCTCGTCGGGCAAGCTGGTGATCACCGTCGCCACCCCGGTGCAACACCAGAACCAGATGATCGGCGTGGCCGGTGCGGACATCGACCTGTCCAGCGTCAGCGCCATCATCAACTCGCTGAACTTCGGCGGCCACGGCCACGCGTTCATCGTCAGCGCCGACGGCAAGATCCTGATCCACCCCGACAGCAAGCGCGTGCTCAAGACCCTGGCCGAGGCCTACCCTAACGGCGCGCCTCAGATCAGCCCGGGCGTGAAAGAAGTCGATCTCGACGGCAAGACCCAATTCATCTCCTTCACCCACGTCAACGGCGTGCCGGGAGCCGACTGGTACGTGGCGCTGGTGCTCGACAAGGACACCGCGCTGGCGATGCTCAGCGAGTTCCGTACTTCGGCACTGATCGCCATGGTCATTGCCGTGGTGTTCATCATCGCCCTGCTCGGCCTGTTGATCCGTGTGCTGATGCAGCCGCTGCTGGCCATGGGCCGCGCCATGCATGACATCGCCGAAGGCGAAGGCGACCTGACCCGGCGCCTGGTCATCCATGGCCACGACGAGTTCGGTGCGCTGGGTACGTCGTTCAACCGGTTTGTCGAGCGCATTCATACCTCGATCCGTGAAGTGGCTTCGGCCACCGGGCAGGTCAACGAAGTCGCCCTGCGCGTGGTCAGCGCGTCCAACTCGTCGATGTTCAATTCCGACCAGCAGGCTTCGCGCACCAGCAGCGTGGCCGCGGCCATCAACCAGCTCGGCGCCGCCGCCCAGGAAATCGCCCAGAACGCCGCCCTCGCCTCACAGCATTCCAGCGAAGCCCGCAACCTGGCCGAAGATGGCCAGCACGTGGTGGATAAGACCATCGCGGCCATGCAACAGCTGTCGGCCAAGATCAGCGATTCGTGCGGCAACATCGAAACCTTGAACAGCAACACGGTGAACATCGGCCAGATTCTTGAGGTGATCACCAGCATTTCCCAGCAGACCAACCTGCTCGCCCTCAACGCCGCCATCGAAGCCGCCCGGGCGGGTGAAGCCGGACGCGGCTTCGCAGTAGTGGCCGATGAAGTGCGCAACCTGGCCCACCGCACCCAGGATTCGGCGCAGCAAGTGCAGAAAATGATCGAAGAGTTGCAAGTCGGCGCCCGGGAAGCGGTACTGACCATGACCGATAGCCAGCGCCAGAGCGAAGGCAGCGTCAGCATCGCCAACCAGGCCGGCGAACGCCTGGGCAGCGTGACCCAGCGTATTGGTGAAATCGATGGCATGAACCAGTCCGTGGCCACCGCCACCGAAGAACAGACCGCCGTGGTGGAGTCGATCAACGTCGACATCACCGAGATCAACACCCTGAACCAGGAAGGCGTGGAAAACCTGCAAGCCACCTTGCGGGCCTGTGCCGACCTGGAACAGCAGGCGGCGCGGTTGAAGCAGTTGGTGGGTAGTTTCCGGATCTAGTCTGGAAGGCCCCATCGCGAGCGAGCTCGCTCCCACAGGACTGTCAGCGAATGGAAATCCAGTGTGTGCGAGCTTGCTCGCGATAGCGGCATCAGCCTCACAGCAAAATCAGAACCTGGACCCAGGCCTGTTCAAAAACTCGATTTCCTCAGCCGTGGACTCCCGCCCCAACACCGCATTGCGATGAGGAAAGCGCCCAAACCGGGCAATGATCTTCTGATGCCGCTCGGCATAATCCAGGTTGTCTTCAAACACCGCCCGCTGCGCCTCCGGTTGTTCTCGCACCAGGTCGATAAACCGCGACACGGCTTCGTTCTGCACCGCCAGGTTTTCGCAGTGCTCGAGCACCAGGTAGATGAATACGCGCTGGATCGGTGTGAGTTGCCGGTCGAAACCCGCTGCCATGCCCTGGGCCACCAGCGCTTGGGCACGCAGGTCACCGGAGAAGGCCTTGGGGGTATCGCGAAAGATCATTCGCGGGAGTTGGTCCAGTAGCAGCACCAGGGCCAGCCAACCTTGCGGGCGTTGCGCCCAGTCGGTCAATCCGCCGGCCAGTGCCAGCTCGACCTGATCGCCAAAGCGCTCCTGCGCCTGGCGATCATGGCCTTTGCCAAACCACAGCTTGCCCTTGTCAGCGGATATTTCGTCTGGTGTCTTGGCTGAACCAAACCACCAATCGAGCAACGGCTGCCAGGGCTCGGCCATGATTCACTCCTTGTGGTAAGCCGTGGCGCGCGCCACTTCTTCTTTCGAGCCGAGGAACACCGCCACGCGCTGGTGCAGGCCTTCGGGCTTGATATCGAGGATGCGCTGATGGCCGTCGGTGGAGGCACCGCCAGCCTGTTCCACCAGGAACGACATCGGGTTGGCTTCGTACATCAGGCGCAGTTTGCCCGGCTTGGACGGCTCACGGCTGTCGCGCGGGTACATGAACAGACCGCCACGGGTCAGGATGCGGTGCACATCGGCAACCATCGCGGCGACCCAACGCATGTTGTAGTTCTTTTTCAACGGGCCTTCTTCACCCGCCAGCAACTCTGCAACGTAGCGTTGCACCGGGGCTTCCCAGTGACGCTGGTTGGACATGTTGATCGCGAATTCCTGGGTGCTCTCAGGAATGGTGATGTCTTCGTGTGTCAGGACGAAGCTGCCCATCTCGCGGTCCAGGGTAAAGCCCTTGACGCCGTCGCCCAGGGTCAGCACCAGCATGGTCTGAGGGCCGTAGATGGCATAACCGGCAGCGACCTGCTCGGTGCCTGGCTGCAGGAAGGCCTTTTCATTCAAGGCTTCGTTCTGGCTCAGGTACTCGTTCGGGCAGCGCAGTACCGAGAAGATGGTGCCAACCGGTGCGTTGATGTCGATGTTCGACGAACCGTCCAGTGGGTCGAACACCAGCAGGTAGGCACCCTTGGGGTATTTGCCCGGGATCTGGTAGGCATTGTCCATTTCTTCGGACGCCATGCCGGCCAGGTGGCCGCCCCATTCGTTGGCTTCGAGCAGGATTTCGTTGGACAGCACGTCGAGCTTCTTCTGCACTTCGCCCTGCACGTTCTCGGTGCCCATGCTGCCCAGGACACCACCCAGCGCGCCTTTGGAGACGGCGTGGCTGATCTCCTTGCACGCACGCGCCACCACTTCGATCAAAAAGCGCAGATCGGCAGGGGTGTTGTTGCTGCGGGTCTGCTCAATCAAATAGCGACTCAAGGTAACGCGGGACATGGACGGCTCCGAAGAATAGGGGGCGGAAAAACCAGCGCAGTTTAGCGCGAGTCGGGACTTAATTCCTCCTATGAGACGGGGAATGGTGGATTGAGTTCATATCCGGGCCTGCCAACCCGTGTAGGAGCTGTCGAGCGAAGCGAGGCTGCGATCTTTTGATCTTGATCCTTTCACTCAAGATTCAATTGTCTGGGACAAGATCGCAGCCTCGCTTCGCTCGACAGCTCCTACGGGGATTTGGCCGGTGGCTTGCGCAACAGGCTGAACGCCATCGCCGCGAGGAACAGCACGCTGAGCAGCAGCACCGCCCACAAACCGATTTTCTTCCAGTTGGTATCGACCGTCGCCGGCGCGGTTGCCGGGGCCGACGTCGACGGGGCCGCGCCGTTCACGGTCGCGGCACCCAGCGTCGCCAGGCGCGACGGCTTGTAGTCGGGCACCAGCGTGGTCAAGGGCAAGCTGGCCGCTTTCACTGTCGCACTGCCCAGGGCCAGGCTGTAGGGCCCTTCGCCGCGCGCCAGGAACACCACCTGGGTCGTACGCACGGCAAAGCGCAGGGCCGGGGCTTCGTTGCCCAGGCCGCCGCCACGCTCGTCCACGGTCAGTTTCAATTGCTGCACGGTCTGGCCAGACAGTTGCAATTGGTTTTGCAGCACATCCTGGCCATTCTGCGTCAGGCGATAGAGCAAGCCGCTGCCCAGCGGTTGCCACGGATGGCTGCTTTCACGGCGACCGCTCAGGGTCACCGGCGCCAGGCTGTTGGCCTGGCTCAACTCGATCTGCACCTGCTCGATGTTCAGCCCCATGGGCAACTGCCAGGTGTATTCGCCGGCCTTCACGGTGCTGCCGGCCAACGGCGGCGACCAGGCCAGCGGCAACGGCAGGCTTTCGCGGCTGGCGCTTTGCAGTTGGACCGAGGTCAGGATCGGCGCGGAGGACGGCGAATCCCACAATAACCGCAGGTAACGCGCCGATTGCCCCGGCAAGCTCACTTCATGCTGCTCGACCCGCTCATCGGCAAAGATCAAGCGCGCCACCTGGCCTTCACCCCACGACTGCCAGTGCTGCAAATCATCACTGGCTTCGATGGTGAACCGCTGGAAACCGTCGCGCTCACTGGTCCAGTCGAGGACCAACTGCTGCAACGGTGCCTTGATCGCGCTGGCATCCAACAACCAGCCACGCAACTCCTCCTCCCCTGCTTCGAGCCGGCTGGAGGGCTGGACTTGCACCAGGGTGCCGTTGGCGTTCGATTGCACCCGCACACTGGGCGCGCGCTCGTTGTCATCGGCAGCGTTGTACAACGGGAACCACTTCACGTCGGTGAGGCTGCGGTTTTCCCGGCTCTGGGCCGATTCGCGCACCAAAGCGTAGGCCTGGGCCTGGCCAGCCGCGTTGAAGACCCGCAGGTCGCTCAGGTCGGTCTGCCGCGCCTGCAACTGCACGTCCAGGGGCAATGGGAGGCGATACCACGGCCCTTCGCCGCTCAAGGCCAATGGCACCCGATGGGCAAAATCCGCCGGTTGCTCCTGGGCCATAGCCGACAATGCCACCCACAATCCGACCATACCCAGCCCGATCCGACTCAACTTGCGACTCAAGACGACACTCCCTCACTGACAGGCATCGGCGGCTCATCCTGCGCGACCGTCTCCGGGCGCTTGGGCGGCAGCGGCGCAAAATAGCCCACTACCAGCAGCAACACGCCTACGCCGATAAACGACACGATCCGCGCCAGACCGCCACGGTTACTCAATTCGACAAAGAACAACTTGGCCACGACCACGGCGATCAACGCCGCGCCAATCAGCCACACTTCACGGCGATGGCGCAGATGCCCACCGATCATCAGGCCCAGGGCGATCAGGGTCCAGACAATGGACAGCCCAGCCTGTACGAACATCGACTCGAGCAGCGCATCCAGTTCGAATGGCACGCCGATCCAATGGTGGGCACTGCGCATCACCAGGGCGGTGAAGAACGCGAACAGCGACACACCGGCGATCAACTGGGCAACGTGCTCGGCATGGGCCCAACGGATCGCCAGTTGCGCCAGCGCACTGCGTGCCCACACATAGACACCGAACAAGGCAAACAGCAGGCCCAGCTCCAACGGGTTGACCAGCGGCACATAAGGCAAGGGTTCGGCGGTACCGTCGCTGAAGGTATTGGCCAGCCAGAACCAACCGAGCATCAACAGCGCCAGGGGCGCCGCCGCGTAGATACGGTATTCGCGCGTTTGGGCCGATATCGGCCACGGCCAGGCGCGCGCAGCGGCCATCAGCACCAGGTAAAGGCTCGGCAGGATCGCCCAGCCCAGCCAGCGCCAGGCGTTGTACTGCTCGGACAACAACAGCAGGCTATAACGCAGCTCCAGCGCCAGCACGCCGATCAGCAACCAGCAACCGAGCACATGGGCTGTGCTGCGCGCCTGGGCCGGCAGCGTCGCGGCCAGGCGCTTGAGCGATAGCAAATGCACGGCAAACACCACCGTCCAGGCCAGCCAGCCAAAGTCCGCCGCCGGGTGATAGCGGCTGTGCCCAGTCGCAACGAGCACGCAGCCCGCCGCCGGAATCAGCAAGGTGCACAGCAGCCCCAGCGCCGGCCATTTCAAGCGCAGCGCCAAGACCGCCCCCACCGCCACGCTGATCGCCGCAACCATCAGCAGCCAGCTGCCTTGCAGGTTCGCCGGGGCAAAGCGCAATACTTCGCTGGTCCACGCCAGCGCCCACCAACCGGCGCCCCAGATCAGCAGCAGCTCGGACAAGCGCTGCAAGCTCAAGGCCTCGAGCTCCTGCGCCGCGTGTGCCCGTTGCAGGCGCCATGCGCCCACCAGCGCTGCCAGCCCCAGCACCAGCGGCGTCCAGAAACCGCTATGGGCCAGGGGCCGCAGATCCTCGGCGTCGAGCGGCCCCAACAGCGCCGGCTCCGCCGTCAAGAACGCCGCACCACCAAGCAATTGCAGCAGCAGGCCGAAGACAAAGCTCACGCGTTGTTTCAGGTACAGGCTCAGCCAGATGATCAACAGGCCGCTGGCCGCCCATACACCGCTCGCCGTTTGCCACGACAGGACGAACAGCACCGCAAGATTGATCAGCACCAGCCCCGCCAGCAACACCACCGACAAGCCGCGCAGCAACCGGCCATCGCTGCGCACCATGTCGTCACGTGCCGCCAGCAACATGCCGCCAATCAGCGCCAGGCCGATCAGCGAGGCACTGAGCAAACCGTTCCAGCCGGCACTGAACACCGCCGTCGAATCCACCTCGGCGCCTTGCAAGCGCAACAGGAACAGCGCGCCGCCAAGCAATTGCACCGCAAATGCAGTGAACAGGAAACTGCGCGATTGCAAGCGCAGGCCCACAAACAGTGTCGCCAAACCGGCCAGGGCCCAGGCGATGGCGGTGCCGTAGGTGAAGAAGAACAGCGGTGCCAGAAGATAGAGAAAACTCAATCCCAGCACAGCCAGCACCGGCAGGCCTTGGCGCTCCCAACCTGCGGTATGTTCAGGCTCAGCCTTGCGCAGTTGGTAAAAGGTGAACAGCAAGGCGCCGCCGAGCATCAACGCACCCAGCGCTGAACCATCGAGCAGGCTGCCGTCGCCGGTACGCAATTGGCTGACGAACGCCAGTGCCGAGCCCAATTGCAGCAACAAGGCAAAGGCCCGGGCGAGTGGACGTTGCTGGCGCAGGCCCAACCAGAAGATCCCCGCGCCTTCCACGGCCCACGCCGCAGCGGTCCAACGGGCATCGAGCCCCAAAGGGATCGCCAGGGTGGCAAAAATCACTCCCAGGGCCAGGCAGGTTTCGGCCAGCAGCAAGGCGCGACCGCCCATCAATACCCGCGCCAGGCCCATGTAGATCATGCCCAGGGCCAGGGCGCTGAACGCAGCGGCGAACTCCAGATGCTGCACCAACGCGAACTGCAAGCCCAAGCCCACCAACGGCGGGCCGAACAGCATGGTGCCGTCCACATAATCGCCCTTGCGCGCCGACCAGTGCAGCAGCGCGTCGCGGCTGGCGTCTTCAGGGGCATCGCTCATTTCCAATAGTTTGCGACGGGTGAACAGCAAGCCAATCGCCAGGTACATCAGGAAGAACAGAATCAGGAATGGCTCGGTGCTCCAGAACAGTTCCGGCGCGTAAGAGCGCAGGCCCCAGGCGAAACCGATGCCGAAGGTGCCGACAAAGCCGATCAGGTTGAGCAGGCGCCAGGCCTTGAACCAGGCAATCGCGAGGATGCCGGCATTGAGCAGGATGAAATAGCTGAACAGCGCGACGTGGTTGCCACTGCCGGTGGAAGTCAGGATCGGCGCGGCAAACCCGCCCAGCGCCGCAGCCGCAGCCAGGCCCAGGGCGTTCTGGGTAATCGCCAGGATGGCCGAGAACACCGTCACCGCGACCAGCAAGCCCAGGGCCGCCTTGGAATCGAGCAACGGATGCAGGCGCATGGCCGCGAACACCGTCAGGTACAGCACGGCGATCCCCGTGCCCTGGAGCATCAGCGCATAACTGCTGTTGCGCTGGCGCAACCACCAGCCCAGGCCCAACAGGCCCAACGCACTGGCCGCGACGCCGGCGTAACGCAATTCGATCGGCACCACCATGCCTTCGGTGGCGTAGCGCAGCAAAAACGCCAGGCCGAGGAACAACAGCACCACGCCGACCCGCAGCACCGTATTGCCGCCGAACAGCCAGTTGCGCGCACCAATTACGGCGCGGTCGAACAAATTCGGGCCACGGGGAGACGCGGGTTTCGAAGCCATCGGTTCCAGGGGCAACGGCGCGAAGTCGCGATCGGCACGCCCACTGGACGTGGTTGGCGCGGGTTTCCAAACGTCATCGGGCAATGGCTGGCTGGCCTGGGTGGCCATCGCGGGAACGGGTTCGAGGTCGGGCGGCAACTCCCAGATGAGCTCAGACGTCGTGCGCGTCTCGGGCGTCGCGGCCTGGGGCACGACAACCTTGGGCGCTGGCGCTGGCTCACTCGGTGCGGCAACGGTCCCACGCTCAAGCACTGCCAGGCGCGCCTCCAGCGTGAGCAAGCTCTGTTGGGCTTCTTGCAATAAGATCTGTTGCTTGGCCGCCTGGACACCCAACCGGCCCAGCCGAAACGATTGGGCGATGCCAAGCCCCACCAACGCGCCTATCAGCGCATCGGCGAACGACTCGTCCACCACCCAGCCGAGTGCCAGGCCCAACAGCGTCAAGATCCATTGCATGGTCGATATCCCTAAGCAGCCCGTTGCGGGCGTAACCGTGGTGATGCGATGCCTGGATCAGTCTAGTGGAAACCCCCAAACCCTGTGGGAGCGGGCTGTGTGGGAGCAAGGTTTGCTCGCGATCCAGGCGCTGCGGTCCTCAAGAAACCGCGGCGTTTTCATCGCGGGCAAGCCTTGCTCCCACACAGCCCGCTCCCACATTGGAATATCGGCGCTGCCAATAATTGAGTCCGGCCACATCACAGCCCGGCGAAACTGGCGCCTAGTATATCGACGAAGCCCAACCGCCGTTGGGCTTCGCTCACATTTCTTGCAGCAAACGCTACTCCAAGGCCTTCCAGATGTCGGTCGCGTATTCACGGATGGTCCGGTCCGAGGAGAACCAGCCCATGCGCGCAGTGTTGAGCACCGCCGAACGCCACCATTGCTTGGAGTCATGCCAACGCTCTTCGACCTTGGCCTGGGCGTTCCAGTAGGAGTCGAAGTCGGCGCAGACCAGAAAGCGGTCATAGTCCACCAGCGAGTCCACGAGCCCGGCGTAGCGCATCGGATCATCCGGCGAGAACACCCCGCCGCGAATCGCCTGCAATACGTCGTTGAGTCGATGGGACGCGGCAATGTCCGGCGCGGCGCTGAATTCACCGTTTTGCTTGCGCGCTTCCACCTGCTCGGAAGTCAGGCCGAAGATGAACATATGTTCACCACCAATGCGCTCATGCATCTCCACGTTGGCGCCGTCCATGGTACCGATGGTCAGCGCACCGTTGAGGCCGAACTTCATGTTGCTGGTGCCTGACGCTTCGAAACCGGCCGTGGAGATCTGCTCCGACAGGTCCGCCGCCGGAATGATGCTTTCGGCCAGGCTGACGTTGTAGTTGGGCAGGAACACCACTTTGAGCAGGCCGCGCACGGTCGGGTCGTTGTTCACCACCCGGGCGATGTCGTTGGTCAGTTTGATGATCAGCTTGGCCTGGTGGTAACTGGCGGCAGCCTTGCCGGCGAAGATCTTCACCCGCGGCACCCAGTCCACTTCCGGCTCGGCGCGGATCGCCTGGTACAGCGCCACGGTGTGCATCAGGTTGAGCAACTGGCGCTTGTATTCATGGATCCGCTTGACCTGCACGTCGAACATCGCCGCCGGGTTCACGGCAATCCCCAGCCGCTCGTGGATCAAGTAGGCCAGGGCCTTCTTGCTGTGCAAGCGCTGCTCGGCAAACTGTTTGCGAAACGCTGGCTTGTCGGCGAACGGTTCCAGCTCGATCAAGCGTTCCTCGGGGTTGTCGAGCACGCTCGGGCCGAGGGCGTCGACCATCATCGAGGTCAATTCGGAGTTGGCCTGGAACAACCAGCGGCGGAAGGTGATGCCGTTGGTCTTGTTGTTGATTCGCTCCGGATAGAGCTTGTGCAACTCGGAAAACACCGTGCTGCGCATCAACTGGGTATGCAGCCCGGACACGCCGTTGACACTGTGGGAACCGAGGAATGCCAGGTTACCCATGCGCACCCGGCGGCCATTGTCCTCTTCGATCAGCGAAACCGAGCGCAGCACATCGAAATCGTGCACGCCCTTGGCCCGCAGCGAATCGATGTGCTGGGCGTTGATCAGGTAGATGATCTGCATGTGCCGGGGCAGCATGCGCTCCATCAACCCCACCGACCAGGTTTCCAGGGCTTCGGGCAGCAGCGTGTGGTTGGTGTAGGACAGCGTGTCCTGAGTGATCTGCCAGGCCGCGTCCCAAGCCACGTCGTAGACATCCACCAATTGCCGCATCAACTCGGCCACGGCAATGGACGGGTGAGTGTCGTTGAGCTGGATCGCGGCGTGGTCGCCCAGGGTCAGCACCGAGGTGTGCATGTTGCGATGACGGCGCAGCAAGTCCTGCAGCGAGGCGGCCACGAAGAAGTATTCCTGGCGCAAGCGCAGTTCCTGGCCCGCCTCGGTGCTGTCGGCCGGGTACAGCACGCGGGAAATACTTTCGGCCCGGGCCACTTCCGCCACCGCGCCCAAGTGATCGCCGGCATTGAAGCGTTCCAGGTGCAGCTCTTCCATGGCCCGGGCACGCCACAGGCGCAGGGTGTTGACGCTGGCACCGCGCCAGCCCACCACCGGCGTGTCATAGGCAATGGCCCGCACGGTTTCGCCCGGCGTCCAGACTTGCCGAGTCTTGCCCGCGTCATCGGTCACGGTCTCGACGCTGCCGCCAAAGCCGATCGGGTAAACCACCTCCGGCCGTTCGAACTCCCAGGGGTTGCCGAAATCCAGCCAGTGTTCGGTCTGCTCCTGCTGCCAGCCGTCAACGATGGCTTGGCGGAACAGGCCGTGTTCATAACGAATACCGTAGCCGTGGCCGGCAATGCCCAGGGTCGACATGCTTTCCATGAAACACGCGGCCAAGCGACCAAGGCCACCGTTGCCCAACGCCGCATCCGGCTCGAGCAGGCGGATACGCTCCAGGTCCACGCCCAGTTCGGTCAGGGCCTCGCGCGCCGTGTCCAGCAAGCCGAGGTTGCTCAGGCTGTCGTAGAGCAAGCGGCCGATGAGAAATTCCAGGGAGAGGTAATAGACGCGCTTCTGACCCTTGCGGTAGATCTGTCGCGTGTGGTCCATCCAGTGTTCGACCATGTGGTCGCGCGCAGCAAGGGCGATGGCTTCGAACCAGTCGTGATCAAACGCATGATCCGGGTCCTTGCCGACGGCATAAGTGAGTTTGGTCAACACGGCGTCGCGAAATGCCGCAACTTCGGCTTCGCGAACAAGTGGTTCTTGAGTCATTGATAAGACCTCGAACGAGCATGGAATTGTCTGAGCCTAGACGGTCTGACAGACGGTTCAGGCTCTTGGTTCGGTGGATTTCCCCGAGTGTCGGAGAATCGCCGCCAGGGAATTGCCGGATGGTCGAATGAATGCAGGGGCCGTGCCGATCCGGGCGGATTTGGCCGCGATGAAAAAAAACTGGCGGATGGTCGTTCAAAATTTCACCAGTCCCGGTATGATCGCGCGCCCTGATGCATGCTGGTAAACCGTGATGATGAAGCCCAACCTGATCGCCGCCGCGGAGATCGACCGACTCGATACCTGGGCCAAGTACTCCGCCCCGATGTGCGGCTCCTGTGTGTCGAGCTGCTGCACGCTGCCAGTGGAGGTCAAGATCAAGGACCTGATCCGCATCGGCATCGTCGATGAGTTCGAACTGGGCGACCCGCCGAAGAACATCGCCAAGCGCCTGCAAAAGGAAGGGATCGTCGAGCGCTACAACCAGAAGTCCGAGATCTTCACGCTCCAGCGCATGAGCAACAACGACTGCCTTTATCTGGATCGCAAGAGCCGGTTGTGCACCATTTACGAGAAACGCCCGGACACCTGCCGCAACCATCCGCGGGTTGGACCACGGCCAGGCTATTGCGCCTACAAGCCCAAGGAAGTGGAGCGCGAGCGCAATCCGCGGACGTTGGACAAATTTTGATCGACTGCTGGTTCTGCTGTGTCTGAACCACCGTTATCGCGAGCAAGCTCGCTCCCACACGAAGTCTGTATCCACTGAAGACCCACTGTGGGAGCGAGCTTGCTCGCGATAGGGCCCTGACAGCCGCCACATAACTTCCAGGCATAAAAAAACGCCCCCGATCTCACGACCGGGGGCGTTTTTTTAGCTGCTAGCTAAGTCGAAACTCAGTTGCCGCTTTTCTTGGCAGCGCGGGTACGCTCGCTTTCGCCCAGGATCTTCTTGCGAAGACGGATGGACTTAGGCGTCACTTCACACAGCTCGTCTTCCTGCACGAACTCCAGCGCTTGCTCCAGGGTGAACTTGACCGGTGGAACCAGGGCGATGGTTTCGTCCTTGCCCGAAGCACGCATGTTGTCGAGCTTCTTGCCTTTGGTTGGGTTCACGCCCAGGTCGTTGTCGCGGCTGTTCAGGCCGACGATTTGACCTTCGTAGATATCCTGGCCGTGCTCGACGAACAGCTTGCCGCGCGCTTGCAGGGTTTCCAGCGAGTAGGTCAGGGCCTTGCCGGTCGCAACCGATACCAGGACACCGTTCTGACGGCCGGACATGTCGCCGGACTTCATCACGTCGTAACGATCGAAGATCGAAGTCAGGATGCCGCCACCGGAGGTCAGGGTCAGGAACTCGTTACGGAAACCGATCAGGCCACGGGCCGGAATGTTGTACTCAAGGCGCACACGGCCCTTGCCATCCGGAACCATGTTGGTCAGGTCGCCTTTGCGCAGGCCCATTTGCTCCATGATCGCGCCCTGGGATTCTTCCGGCAGGTCGATGGTCACGTTTTCGTACGGTTCGTGCTTGACGCCATCCACCATGCGGATGATCACTTCAGGACGGCCCACGCCCATTTCGAAGCCTTCGCGACGCATGGTTTCGATCAGTACCGAGAGGTGCAGCTCGCCACGGCCGGAGACCTTGAACTTGTCGGCCGAGTCGCCTTCTTCAACGCGCAGGGCAACGTTGTAGAGCAGCTCTTTGTCCAGGCGTTCCTTGATGTTGCGGCTGGTCACGAACTTGCCTTCTTTACCGCAGAATGGCGAGTCGTTGACCTGGAAGGTCATGGAAACGGTTGGCTCGTCGACGGTCAACGGCTTCATCGCTTCGACGTTCAGTGGGTCGCACAGGGTGTCGGAGATGAACAGTTGCTCGAAGCCGCTGATGCAGACGATGTCGCCGGCCGCAGCTTCTTCAACGTCGATGCGGTGCAGGCCGTGGTGACCCATCAGCTTGAGGATACGACCGTTGCGCTTCTTGCCGTCGGCGTCGATGGCAACCACTGGGGTGTTCGGCTTGACGCGACCACGGGCGATACGGCCAACACCGATAACACCCAGGAAGCTGTTGTAGTCCAGTGCCGAGATTTGCATCTGGAACGGGCCGTCACGGTCGACTTTCGGCGCCGGTACGTCGTCGACGATCGACTGGTACAGCGGGGTCATGTCTTCAGCCATGTTGGTGTGGTCCAGACCGGCAATACCGTTCAGGGCCGAGGCGTAGACGACTTTGAAGTCCAGCTGTTCTTCGGTGGCACCCAGGTTGTCGAACAGGTCGAAGATCTGGTCCAGGACCCAGTCCGGACGCGCGCCTGGACGGTCAACCTTGTTGATGACCACGATCGGACGCAGGCCGGCTTCGAAAGCCTTCTTGGTCACGAAACGGGTTTGCGGCATAGGGCCGTCCTGGGCATCGACCAGCAGCAGCACGGAGTCGACCATCGACATCACGCGCTCTACTTCACCACCGAAGTCGGCGTGGCCCGGGGTGTCCACGATATTGATGTGGTAGCCATTCCAGTTGATGGCGGTGTTTTTCGCCAGGATGGTAATACCGCGCTCTTTTTCCTGGTCGTTGGAGTCCATCACGCGCTCGTCGTTGAGCTCGTTGCGCTCCAGGGTGCCGGATTGACGCAAGAGTTTGTCTACCAGGGTGGTCTTACCATGGTCAACGTGAGCAATGATGGCGATGTTGCGTAGATTTTCGATCACTTGTGTATCTCGATCAGAGGATTCGGTGTGCTGACAGGTCGTGGCAGCGATTTACGTTGAGTCCGACAAAGCCGTTACAGCCTGTCGGCGGCGTCGGGGGGCCGGTGACGCAGGCCACAGGCAAACAGCCCCGGGCACTTAGCTCGGTCGATAAACGCGCACATTGGCATGCCCCTCACTGAGCAAATGGTGGGCATGCAGGCGACTCATCACGCCTTTGTCGCAATACAGCAGGTACTGGCGAGTAGGGTCCAGTTCCTTGAAACGCGCGTTCACTGCATAGAACGGCATCGTTTTTACCTCGATGCCGGCGATGCTCAGCGGATCGTCTTCAGCGTCGTCCGGGTGACGGATGTCGATGATGATCTGACCGGCCAGCGCTTCGCCGACTTCTTCAATTTGTATGTCCTGGCCCAACTCATCGATGACTCGATCGATTGGCACCAGCCTGGCGTTTTCGAGCGCACGCTCGAGCACCGCCATGTCGAATTCTTTCTCTTCGTGCTCCACCCGCCCGCGCTTGGCCGCCGTCTTCGGATTGACCGAGATGACGCCGCAGTACTCCGGCATGTGCCGGGCAAATTCGGCGGTGCCGATTTCATTGGCCTGGTCGATGATGTCCTGCTTGTGGCTGGCAATCAGCGGCCGCAAGACCAGTTTCTCGGTCACGCAATCGATCACCGACAGGTTCGGCAGCGTCTGGCTCGACACCTGGGAGATCGCCTCGCCGGTCACCAGCGCGTCGATTTGCAGGCGGTCGGCAATTCGTGAAGCGGCGCGCAACATCATACGCTTCAAAATGACGCCCATATGACTGTTATCGACTTTGCCGAGAATCTCGCCCAGAACTTCCTCGAACGGCACACTCACAAATAACACGCGTTGGGAGCTGCCGTACTTCTTCCAGATGAAGTGCGCCACTTCCATCACGCCCAGTTCATGGGCACGCCCGCCGAGGTTGAAGAAGCAGAAATGGCTCATCAACCCGCGACGCATGATCTGGTAGGCGGCCACCGTGGAGTCGAAGCCGCCGGACATCAGCACCAGGGTCTGCTCCAGCGAACCCAGCGGATAACCGCCGATGCTGTTGTGCTGGCTGTGGATCACGAACAGCCGCTGGTCGCGAATTTCGATGCGCACTTCGACCTGCGGGTCTTTCAAGGAAATACCGGCCGCGCCGCACTGTCGGCGCAATTGGCTGCCGACATACTTCTCCACATCCATCGAACTGAACGGGTGCTTGCCGGCACGCTTGCAGCGCACCGAAAAAATCTTGCCGGCCAGGGCATCACCATAATGGAGCATGCATTTGGCGAGGATGTCGTCGAAGTCCCCCAGCGGGTATTCATCGACTTGCAGGAAATGCGCGATGCCCGGCATGCAGCTCAGGCGCTCGGTCATTTCCTTCAGGGCCTTGGGTTCGCTGACACGGGTTTCCAGTTCGAGGTTGTCCCACACGCCGTTCACCACCACGGCCGGGTCCAGGTCTCGGAGCACGGCACGGATGTTCTTGGCCAACTGGCGGATGAAACGCATCCGTACCGGGCGGCTCTTGATGGTGATCTCGGGGAAGACTTTTACGATTAGTTTCATGAAAACAGCGCGCGAACGGCCAGCCGAAAAAGGGGGGCGCGGATTATAGCGGAAATTGCTCAAGGTTTAACCAGTTTATGTGCAGATGGTTTTGCATGCACCAAAACAGGTCATTATCCATTGACGACGCCACATTGCAGTGCGTTATTGTCTGGCAATCTTTGATTGATGCCTTTAAAAGCGTGGATTTGGTGCAAAAAACCCATGCTGGGGCACTGGCATGCAATTTGCTCCCTTGTGAGGCAGGTTGCCTTGGCAGAGTATTCGCGCCGGCATCACCCATATCTAAGGGCACTCCACTACCCGCCCGAAGCCACCCGGAGGACATATGTCGAAGTCGGTTCAACTCATCAAAGATCATGACGTCAAGTGGATTGATCTGCGCTTCACTGACACCAAAGGTACTCAACATCACGTGACCATGCCGGCCCGTGATGCGCTGGACGACGAATTCTTTGAAATCGGGAAAATGTTCGACGGCTCCTCCATCTCCGGCTGGAAAGGCATCGAAGCCTCCGACATGATCCTGATGCCGGACGACGAAACGGCCGTCCTGGACCCGTTCACCGAAGAGCCGACCCTGATCCTGGTCTGCGACATCATCGAACCTTCGACCATGCAAGGCTATGACCGCGACCCACGCGCCATCGCCCACCGCGCCGAGGAATACCTGAAGTCCACCGGTATCGGCGATACCGCTTTCTTCGGTCCTGAGCCTGAGTTCTTCATCTTCGACTCGGTCAAGTTCAAGTCCGATATCTCCGGCTCCATGTTCAAGATCTTCTCCGAACAAGGTTCGTGGATGTCCGACCAGGACGTGGAAGGCGGCAACAAAGGCCACCGCCCAGGTATCAAGGGCGGCTACTTCCCGGTTCCACCGTTCGATTTCGACCACGAAATCCGTACCTCCATGTGCAACGCACTGGAAGAAATGGGCCAGACCGTCGAAGTTCACCACCACGAAGTGGCAACTGCCGGCCAGAACGAAATCGGCGTGAAATTCAACACGCTGGTCAAGAAGGCTGACGAAGTCCAGACCCTGAAGTACTGCGTACACAACGTTGCCGATGCCTTCGGCCGCACCGCGACCTTCATGCCCAAGCCTCTGTATGGCGACAACGGTTCGGGCATGCACGTTCACATGTCGATCTCCAAAGACGGCAAGAACACCTTCGCAGGCGAAGGCTATGCCGGCCTGTCGGACACCGCCCTGTACTTCATCGGCGGTATCATCAAGCACGGTAAGGCCCTGAACGGCTTCACCAACCCGTCGACCAACTCCTACAAGCGTCTGGTACCTGGCTTCGAAGCCCCGGTCATGCTGGCCTACTCGGCTCGCAACCGTTCCGCCTCGATCCGTATTCCTTACGTGAACAGCCCTAAAGCCCGCCGTATCGAAGCGCGTTTCCCGGATCCGGCTGCCAACCCGTACCTGGCCTTCGCCGCACTGATGATGGCCGGTCTGGACGGTATCCAGAACAAGATCCACCCTGGCGATGCCGCTGACAAAAACCTGTATGACCTGCCGCCTGAAGAGGCCAAGGAAATCCCACAGGTGTGCGGCAGCCTGAAAGAAGCCCTGGAAGAGCTGGACAAGGGCCGCGCCTTCCTGACCAAGGGCGGCGTATTCAGCGATGACTTCATCGACGCTTACATCGCACTGAAAAGCGAAGAAGAAATCAAGGTTCGCACCTTCGTTCACCCACTGGAATACGAGCTGTACTACAGCTGCTGATCCAGTAAACGCCGCCACGCACGGCGTGAATAAAAAGAGGCCTCCTTCGGGAGGCCTTTTTTATGCGCGCAGGTTACGTGCATGATGCCTCGTTGCTCCTCCACTGAAGACGAGACTGCCCATGACTTCACGCTTCAAGCTCTGCCTTGCCCTGTCCGCCGCGCTGCTGGCCCCCACCGCCGAAGCCGCCTCGACGCCCGCCCCTGAGGCCCTTACCCCGCTGCTTAACGCCATTGGCGAACGCCTGGCCCTCGCCGATCAAGTGGCGCTGAGCAAATGGGACAGCCATAAAGCGGTAGAAGACCGTCAGCGCGAGCGAGAAGTCATTGCCGCCGCCGTTGCCCAGGCGCCGACCTACAAGCTCAGTGGCGAAACCGTGGAAGCTTTTTTCGCCGCCCAAATTGAAGCCAACAAAATGGTGCAGTACATCAACCTGTCCGACTGGGCCCTGGACGGCAAGGCCCCGGACCTCCCACGCCCGGACCTGGTGGGACAGATCCGCCCGCAACTCGACCGACTGCAAAAACGCCTGCTGCAACAACTGGCCGACTTCGCCCCCTACCGCACCGACCCGCAGTGCCCGCAATGGCTGGCCCAGGCAACCCACCACAACAAGCAGCACCCGGTGCACCGGCTCGCCCTGATCCGGGCGACCGGAGAGCTGTGCATCTCCACAAAATCCTGAGGCCCCCTGTGGGCGAGCTTGCTCGCGATGAGGCCAGCACATTCAACACCTCAGCGACTGGCACCCCGCCTTCTCGAGCAAGCCCGCTCCCACAGGAGGCGCATGCAACACAACAACTGGGCCAACCCTCCGCCCTGGCCTATGCTGCAACCCATCACTTTTCGTTTTCGGTCGATTTTCCATGGGTCGTGGTTTTTCAATCATTCTGTTGCTGCTGCTGGCACTGCCAGCCGCCGCGCAGATCTACAAGTACACCGACGCTGACGGCAACACCGCCTACAGCAACCAGCCACCCCAAGGCGTACCGGCCCAGACGGTGGAGTTGCCGCCACTCAACAGCATCGAACGCCAATCCCCCGCCAGCCCGGACACACCACCAGCCCCCGCGAACAGCGACGAGCCGCGCGATGCCTACGAGATACTCGAACTGACGGACATCCCCACTGAGCAAGCCCTGCGTGCCAACAATGGCACCTTCACCGTCGGCGTGCGGGCTCAACCGCGCCTGCGCAGCCCGCATCTGTTCCGGCTGCTGCTGGATGGCCAACCCTACGGCCAGCCGTCCAACGTGCCGCGCCTGCAATTGGTGAACATCGATCGGGGCGAGCACAGCCTGGCGGTTCAAGTCATCGACGGGGACACGCTCGTGCAACAGAGCGAAACCGTGACCTTCACCGTGCAGCGGGTGCACCAGCCATGATCCGCTGGTTGCTCGCGCTTAGCCTGACGCTGGCGGCGCTGCCTGGGGTGGCGCAGGTCTACACCTACATCGATGCCCAGGGTAATCGCGTCTTCACCGATCAACCGCGCCCCGGCAATGCGAAGAAAGTCCAACTGCCGCCCAGCAACCGGATGCCGGCGCCGCCCCTGGACACAACCTCGGCGCCCACGACCGAAACCCGGCCCGAGCCCCTGTTTCATTACGAAATGCTCCGACTGTTGATACCCGAGCCGGACGCCACGATTCGCAGCACCGCAGGCGAACTGATCGTCAGCGTCACCAGCGAACCCGGCCTGAAAAAAGGCCACCGCTACCGCCTGCTGCTCGACGGCCAGCCGACGGGCGAGGCGGGGCCGAGCCCGGTGTTTGCCTTGAACAACATTGATCGAGGCACCCATCACCTGGCGGCAGAAATCCTCGATGAGCAGGACCGGATCGTCGAACGCACCGCCAACCAGCCCTTCCATATGCAACGCATGTCCCTGGCGCAAAAGCGCCGCATCAAACCCTGCGCCACGGCCGATTACGGTCAACGCCCCGAGTGCCCCCTCGCCGAAAAGCCTGAAGAAGAAAAAAGCAGCATCTTGCCGTTCTTCTGATGTCGCTCAGGCTGGCGCACTATATTGGTGCAAAGCCTTGCACGCTACTCAGTTTCCAAACCCATTTTGGTTCGAAAGTACCCGAAGAAGCTGGCAGAACGCCACGCGACAGGGCGAAAAACACCCTTTTGAGGCTCTAAACGCTTCTTTTCGGAGCCTTGGTTTGGTTTTTGCATTTTCCTAGCAACAGCGCATCAATCGCGCGCGCAATTTGGGACCGATCCCCAGTTGCTACGCTCCAAAAGAGGTCCTGATGACCATTAGCGACGCACTACACCGCTTGCTGCTCGACAACCTCACCACCGCGACCATCCTGCTCGATGCCGAACTGCGCCTCGAGTACATGAACCCGGCGGCAGAGATGCTCCTGGCCGTCAGTGGCCAGCGCAGCCACGGGCAGTTCATCAGCGAGTTGTTCACCGAATCCGCTGAAGCGCTCAACTCCTTGCGCCAGGCGGTGGAACAAGCCCATCCGTTCACCAAGCGCGAAGCGATGCTCACCGCGCTGACCGGCCAGACCCTGACCGTGGATTACGCGGTTACACCGATCCTGAACAACGGCGCCACCCTGCTGCTGCTGGAAGTCCACCCGCGTGATCGCCTGCTGAGGATCACCAAGGAAGAAGCGCAATTGTCCAAGCAGGAAACCAGCAAGATGCTGGTGCGCGGCCTGGCCCACGAGATCAAGAACCCCCTCGGCGGGATTCGTGGCGCGGCGCAATTGCTGGCCCGCGAACTGCCGGAAGAAAGCCTCAAGGACTACACCAACGTCATCATCGAAGAAGCCGACCGCCTACGGAACCTGGTGGACCGCATGCTCGGCTCGAACAAGCTGCCATCGCTGGCGATGTGCAACGTCCACGAAGTGCTGGAGCGTGTCGGCAGCCTCGTGGAAGCCGAAAGCCAGGGTTGCATCTCGTTGGTGCGCGACTATGACCCGAGCATTCCCGATGTCTTGATCGACCGCGAACAGATGATCCAGGCCGTGCTGAACATCGTGCGCAACGCGATGCAAGCTATCAGCAGCCAGAACGAGCTGCGCCTGGGCCGCATCAGCCTGCGCACCCGCGCCATGCGCCAGTTCACCATCGGCCATGTTCGCCATCGCCTGGTGACCAAGATCGAAATCATCGACAACGGCCCGGGCATCCCTGCCGAACTGCAGGAAACCATTTTCTTTCCCATGGTCAGCGGCCGCCCGGACGGTACCGGGCTGGGCCTGGCCATTACCCAGAACATCATTAGTCAGCATCAGGGCTTGATCGAATGTGAAAGCCACCCCGGCCACACCACTTTCTCGATCTTCCTGCCACTGGAACAAGGAGCCACATCGACATGAGCCGTAGTGAAACCGTGTGGATCGTCGATGACGACCGTTCTATCCGTTGGGTCCTGGAAAAAGCCTTGCAACAGGAAGGCATGACCACCCAGAGCTTCGACAGCGCCGATGGGGTGATGAGTCGCCTGGCGCGTCAGCAACCGGACGTCATCATCTCCGACATCCGCATGCCTGGCGCCAGCGGCCTGGACCTGCTGGCGCGGATTCGCGAACAGCATCCGCGGCTGCCGGTGATCATCATGACCGCCCATTCCGACCTGGACAGCGCCGTGGCGTCCTACCAGGGCGGCGCTTTCGAATACCTGCCCAAGCCCTTCGACGTCGATGAAGCGGTGTCGCTGGTCAAGCGCGCCAATCAACATGCCCAGGAACAACAGGGCATGGAAGAGGTGCCAGCCCTGGCCCGTACCCCGGAAATCATCGGTGAAGCGCCGGCGATGCAGGAAGTGTTTCGCGCCATCGGGCGCCTGAGCCACTCCAACATCACCGTACTGATCAACGGCGAGTCGGGCACCGGTAAAGAACTGGTGGCCCACGCCCTGCACCGCCACAGCCCACGGGCGGCATCGCCGTTCATCGCGCTGAACATGGCGGCGATTCCCAAGGACCTGATGGAGTCCGAGCTGTTCGGCCACGAAAAAGGTGCGTTCACCGGCGCGGCCAACCTGCGGCGCGGGCGTTTCGAGCAAGCCGACGGCGGCACGTTGTTCCTCGACGAAATCGGCGACATGCCGGCGGACACCCAGACCCGCTTGCTGCGCGTGCTGGCCGATGGCGAGTTCTACCGGGTGGGCGGTCATACGCCGGTCAAAGTGGACGTGCGCATCATCGCCGCGACCCACCAGAACCTGGAAACCCTGGTCCACGCCGGCAAATTCCGTGAGGACTTGTTCCATCGCCTGAACGTGATCCGCATTCATATCCCACGCCTGGCGGACCGTCGCGAAGACATCCCGACCCTGGCCCGGCACTTCCTCAGCCGCGCGGCCCAGGAACTGGCGGTCGAGCCCAAGTTGCTCAAGAGCGAAACCGAGGAATACCTCAAGAACCTGCCGTGGCCGGGCAACGTGCGTCAGCTGGAGAACACCTGCCGCTGGATCACGGTGATGGCTTCGGGTCGCGAAGTGCACATCAGCGACCTGCCGCCAGAGCTGTTGAGCCTGCCGCAGGATTCGGCCCCGGTGACCAACTGGGAGCAAGCCCTGCGCCAGTGGGCCGACCAGGCCCTGTCCCGCGGCCAGTCGAGCCTTTTGGACAGCGCCGTGCCGGCCTTCGAGCGGATCATGATCGAAACCGCCCTCAAGCACACCGCCGGCCGCCGCCGCGACGCGGCGGTACTGCTGGGCTGGGGCCGCAATACCTTGACCCGCAAGATCAAGGAATTGGGGATGAAGGTCGACGGTGGGGATGATGATGACGGGGATGAGGGCTGATCGGCCTTTAGCCCTTGGCTGAATTTGAAGGCCCCATCGCGAGCAAGCTCGCTCCCACAATGGATTTTCAGTGTTCGCGAGCGCGTGAACACCACTGAACCCTGTGGGAGCGAGCTTGCTCCGGGCGGCGATCCGACGATGCTTTTAAAGGCTCCATGCACCGCTTCAATGCACGGCGAACCGCAATTGCTCATGCGCCCAAGTCCGGCCCCATCGGCCCGCCACGCAAAAACCAGCCCACATAAAAGCAAAAGCCCCGAAATACGGGGCTTTTCGCATAACCGGCAGATTATTTGTGACAAGCCATTTAAAACTGGCACGCCCCCTGCAATAACTCAATCACTACCCAGTTTCGGGGACCTTGGTACAGGCAGGCCGGGGATTCCCCTCTTTTATACCGGGCTCATCGAGCCCACTGTTTTGGGGGCCTTGATACAGGCAGGTCAAGGTTTCCCTTCTTTACACCAGGGCTGAACCTTCGCGGTGAGCCCTCCCGTTTTGGGGACCTTGGTACAGGCAGGCCGGGGATTCCCTCTTTTATTGCTCCTGGAGACGGACCTCCAGCCGCCAGCGGTCATCGACCTCGCTGCCGGTCCACTCTCCTCGCAACGGACGCGCCGCCACCAGCATCAACAACAACCCCTTGTCACTCAAGCGCACCCGCCAGTTCACGTCTTTGCCGTTGAGCTTGAGCTGGCCCTTCTGCGGCCGACCTTCTGCCTGGAACAGCAGCGCCACTGAGCCGTCGACGATTTCCCCATGGAGCTTGGGTTCATTGTTGAACCAAGCGACAAGCACGCCATCAGCCACCTCGACCTGCTGCAGCTCGCTCGGTTCAGGCGTGGTCAGGCGGCCGATCATCAAGCCAACCATCATCCCGAAGATCGCCAACGAGCCCATCACCCGAGGCATTAGCTTCGAACGCCGGTCGGTTTGCAGCGTAGAATGCCGCTCATCTTTATCTGCGGAGCCGTGCATGTTTCACGTCATCCTTTTTCAACCGGAAATTCCGCCGAATACCGGCAATGTCATCAGGTTGTGCGCCAACAGCGGCTGCCACCTGCATTTGATCGAACCGCTGGGCTTCGAAATGGACGACAAGCGCCTGCGCCGAGCTGGCCTCGACTACCACGAGTATGCCACCTTGCAGCGTCACGCCGACCTTGCCAGTTGTCTGGAAAGCCTCGGGCATCCGCGCCTGTTCGCGTTCACCACCAAGGGTTCGCGGCCGTTCCATGACGCCAGCTTCGTCGCTGGCGATGCGTTCCTGTTCGGCCCGGAAAGCCGTGGCCTGCCGGCCGAGGTGCTGGATGCCCTGCCCGCCGACCAGCGCTTGCGCCTGCCGATGCGCGAAGGCTGCCGCAGCCTGAACCTGTCCAACACCGTGGCGGTGGCGGTTTATGAAGCGTGGCGGCAGAACGGCTTCGCCTGAACCCTGCCTGTCAGCCAGAAACACCTGTGGGAGCGAGCCTGTGGGAGCAAAGCTTGCTCGCGATGAGGTCGACACGGTTCAACTGCAAAACCGCGTCATCGTTCATCGCGAGCAAGCCTTGCTCCCACAGGGCTCGCTCCCACAGTTTTGTGCCGGGCTGGCAGCGCCGTTTACTGAACGGTCGCGCCGCCTTCTTGCTGCATGCGCTGCAGTTCTTGCGCATACAGGGCATCGAAGTTCACCGGAGCCAGCATCAGGGCCGGGAACGAACCGCGGGTCACCAGGCTGTCCAGGGTTTCGCGGGCGTACGGGAACAGGATGTTCGGGCAGAACGCGCCGAGGGTGTGGCTCATCGAAGCGGCATCCAGGTTCTTGATCAGGAAGATCCCGGCCTGTTGCACTTCGGCGATGAACGCCACTTCGTCACCGTTCTTCACGGTAACCGACAGGGTCAGCACCACTTCGTGGAAGTCATCTTCCAGGGCTTTCTGGCGTGTGTTCAGGTCCAGGCCTACGCTCGGCTCCCACTGCTGGCGAAAGATCGCCGGGCTTTTCGGGGCTTCGAAGGACAGGTCACGGACATAAATGCGCTGCAAGGAGAATTGCGGTGCGGCTTCTTCTTCAGTGGCAGCTGTGTTCTGTTGGTCAGTCATCGCAGATCCTTCTTACTTTCAGGTTCTATTAATAGGAAATTCAGGCCTTGAGCATCGCGTCGAGCTTGCCGGCGCGCTCCAGGGCGAACAGATCATCGCAACCGCCCACGTGGGTGCTGCCGATCCAGATCTGCGGCACGGACGTGCGCCCGGCCTTCTGGGTCATTTCGGCGCGCAGTTGCGGCTTGCCGTCGACCTTGATCTCTTCGAAAGCCACGCCTTTGTTCTGGAGCAGGAACTTGGCTCTGGAGCAATAGGGGCAGTAATCGCTGGAATAGACAACAACGTGGGGCATTTCACTTCACCAGGGGCAGGTTGTCGGCTTTCCAGCTCGCAACGCCGCCGGACAGCTTGGCGGCGGTGAAACCGGACTTCATCAGCTCGCGGGCGTGGGTGCCGGCGTGCTGGCCTTGGGCATCTACCAGGATCAGTGTCTTGGCCTTGTGCTTTTCCAGCTCGCCGATACGGGCGATCAGTTTGTCCTGGGGAATATTCACCGCCCCGACAATGTGGCCGGCGGCGTAATCCTTGTTTGGGCGGATGTCCACCACCACGCCGGCATCCTTGTTGACCAGCGCCGTCAGCTCGCCGGTACTGAGGCTGCGGCCGCCGCCCTGCATCGTATGGACTACCAGCAACGCCAGCAGTACGACGAAGATACCGACGAGAATGTAGTGGTTAGTGGCAAATTCAATCAGGTGAGCAACCATCGAAGGAGGTTCCAGGGCGTTAAAATGTCGGCCAGTATACACAGCACACAAGGTGGGCCAAACCCCGCCCGGCGGTGACGCCGTCGGAACTTACCTTTAAACTGCCCGTCCCTTTTCCATCGTCTTCTTTTAACCAGCCACGAGTGGATTCCATGACTACCACGCCTAAACCTTTGGTCCTGATGATTCTCGACGGCTTCGGTCACAGTGACAGCCACGAATCCAACGCCGTGTATTCGGCCAAAAAGCCTGTGCTGGACCGCTTGTGGGCCACCGTGCCCAACGGCCTGATCTCCGGCAGCGGCATGGACGTCGGCCTGCCGGACGGGCAGATGGGCAACTCCGAAGTCGGCCACATGAACCTCGGCGCCGGCCGCGTGGTGTACCAGGACTTCACTCGCGTGACCAAATCGATCCGCGACGGTGAGTTCTTCGAAAACCCGACCATCTGCGCCGCCGTGGATAAAGCCGTGGCTGCCGGCAAGGCCGTGCACTTCATGGGCCTGCTGTCCGACGGTGGGGTGCACAGCCACCAGGATCACCTGATCGCCATGGCCGAACTGGCCGTCAAGCGCGGTGCCGAGAAGATCTATCTGCACGCGTTCCTCGATGGCCGCGACACCCCGCCGAAAAGCGCCACTTCGTCGATCGAACTGCTGGACGCCGCCTTCCAGGCACTCGGCAAGGGGCGCATCGCCAGCCTCATTGGTCGCTACTACGCCATGGACCGTGACAACCGTTGGGACCGCGTGTCCCAGGCCTACAACCTGATCGTCGACGGCAGCGCCGATTTCAACGCTGCCACCGCCCAGCAAGGCCTGCAAGCCGCCTACGAGCGCGGCGAAAGCGACGAATTCGTCAAGGCCACCACCATCGGTGAGCCGGTCAAGGTAGAAGACGGCGACGCCGTGGTCTTCATGAACTTCCGAGCCGACCGCGCCCGCGAACTGACCCGCGTGTTTGTCGAAGACGATTTCAAGGAGTTCGAACGCGCTCGCCAGCCAAAACTGGCCGGTTTCGTGATGTTGACGCAATACGCCGCCAGCATCCCCGCGCCATCGGCTTTCGCCGCCGGCAGCCTGGAAAACGTGCTGGGCGACTACCTGGCGAAGAATGGCAAGACCCAACTGCGCATCGCCGAGACCGAAAAATACGCCCACGTGACGTTCTTTTTCTCCGGCGGCCGTGAAGAGCCTTTCCCGGGCGAGGAACGCATCCTGATCCCTTCGCCGAAAGTCGCCACCTACGACCTGCAACCGGAGATGAGCGCCCCGGAAGTGACCGACCGCATCGTCGACGCCATTGAAAACCAGCGTTACGACGTGATCGTGGTCAACTACGCCAACGGCGACATGGTGGGCCACAGCGGCGTGTTCGAGGCAGCGGTCAAGGCCGTGGAATGCCTGGACACCTGCGTTGGCCGCATCGTCGAAGCCCTGGAAAAGGTCGGCGGCGAAGCACTGATCACGGCCGACCACGGCAACGTCGAGCAGATGTCCGACGAATCCACCGGCCAGGCCCACACCGCCCACACCACCGAGCCGGTGCCGTTCATCTATGTTGGCAAGCGCAACTTCAAGGTCCGCGACGGTGGCGTGCTGGCTGACGTGGCGCCGACCATGCTGATGTTGCTGGGCATGGAGAAGCCGGCGGAAATGACCGGGACTTCGATCCTGGTCTGATTGATCCATCAATCACCGTAAATCCTGTGGGAGCAAAGCTTGCTCGCGATAGCAATCTAACAATCTACATTTACGTTGGATGTGCTGACGTCATCGCGAGCAAGCTTTGCTCCCACAGGGGTTTGGCGGGAAATAAGTGCCCTGCACCCCTCCAGTTATCACACAGCCCCAAATGGGCGTTTTTTTTGCAGCGTGGGGCGGGCATACTAGGCCGTCCCTTTCCCTGGTGTCGCCCGCCTCTATGCTTCGCGTCCTGATAGCCCTCGCTCTGACCTGCCTGCTCCAACCGGCCTTTGCCGACGAGCGCGCGCAAACCCAACAACAGTTGGAAGCCACGCGCCAGGACATTGCCGAGCTGAAGAAACTGCTGGGCAAGTTGCAGGAAGAGAAATCCAGCGTGCAGAAAGACCTGCGCGGCACCGAGACCGAGATGGGCAAGCTGGAGAAGCAGGTCGACGCCCTGCAAAAAGAGCTGAAGAAAAGCGAATCCGAGCTGCAGCGACTCGATGGAGAGAAAAAAAAACTCCAGAGCGCGCGCACTGAACAGCAAAAACTGATCGCCATCCAGGCCCGGGCCGCCTACCAGAACGGTCGCCAGGAATATCTCAAGCTGCTGCTCAACCAGCAAAACCCCGAGAAATTCGCCCGTACCCTCACTTATTACGATTACCTGAGCCAGGCACGCCTGGAACAGCTCAAGAACTTCAACGAAACCCTGCGCCAACTGGCCAATGTCGAAAAAGACATCGAACTGCAGCAAGCCCAGTTGCTGGTGCAGAAAAGCAGCCTCGACAGCCAGCGCGAAGAACTCGAGAAGGTCCGCAAGGAACGCCAGGTGGCCCTGGCCAAGCTCAATGACGACGTGAAGGCTCGCGACAGCAAGCTCAAGGCCCGCGAGCAGGACCAGGCCGAACTGGCCAAGGTACTGAAAACCATTGAAGAAACCCTGGCCCGACAGGCCCGAGAGGCAGAAGAAGCGCGTCAGAAAGCGCTGATCGCCCAGCAGGAAGCCGAAAAAAAGCGCTTGCGTGAGGCCCAGGCCGACGCGGACGACGGCGCCGCGCCGCGCAAACCGGTGAAATCGAGCCCCGGCGCGCTGGTTTCCAGTGATGGCGAAACCTTCGGCGGCGCTTTTGCTTTGGCGCGGGGCAAACTTCCATGGCCGGTCAATGGTCGATTACTTGCGCGCTTCGGCCAAACCCGCGGCGACGACACCCGGGCCAAGTGGGACGGCGTGATGATCAGCGCTTCCGCCGGCAGCCAGGTACATGCCGTGCATGGCGGGCGTGTGGTCTTCGCCGACTGGTTGCGCGGCGCCGGCCTGCTGGTAATCCTGGATCACGGCAACGGCTACTTGAGCCTGTACGGCCACAACCAGACGCTGCTCAAGGCTGCGGGGGATGTGGTCAAGGCCGGTGAATCCATCTCCACGGTCGGTAACAGTGGCGGGCAGGACACGCCAGCACTGTATTTCGCTATTCGTCAGCAGGGTCGCCCCAGTGACCCGGCCCAATGGTGTCGTGCGCAAGGATAAGCGCGCCCATCCTATTAAGGAGTTCGTTCGACATGCTGCATTTGTCCCGCCTTACCTCGCTGGCCCTGACGATCGCCCTCGTGATCGGAGCGCCCCTGGCTTTCGCCGCCGAACCGGTCCCGTCGGCACCCGCCGCCACAGCCGCGACCACCAAGGCCCCGCTGCCGCTGGACGAACTGCGCACCTTTGCCGAGGTCATGGACCGGATCAAGGCCGCCTACGTGGAACCGGTGGATGACAAGATGCTGCTGGAGAATGCCATCAAAGGCATGCTCAGCAACCTTGACCCGCACTCGGCCTACCTGGGGCCGGACGACTTTGCCGAGCTGCAGGAAAGCACCAGCGGCGAATTCGGTGGCCTGGGCATCGAGGTCGGCAGCGAAGACGGTTTCGTCAAAGTGGTTTCGCCCATCGACGACACCCCTGCTTCCAAGGCCGGCATCCAGGCCGGTGATTTCATCGTCAAGATCAACGGCCAGCCGACGCGCGGCCAGAGCATGACCGAAGCCGTGGACAAGATGCGCGGCAAGATCGGCCAGAAGATCACCCTGACCCTGGTACGCGACGGTGGCACGCCGTTCGACGTGACCCTCACGCGGGCGATCATCCAGGTCAAGAGTGTGAAGAGCCAGTTGCTGGAGTCGGGCTACGGTTATATCCGCATTACCCAATTCCAGGTCAAGACTGGCGAAGAAGTCGCCAAGGCCCTGGCCAAGCTGCGCAAGGACAACGGCAAGAAGCTCAACGGCCTGGTCCTGGACATGCGCAACAACCCCGGCGGCGTGCTGCAATCGGCGGTGGAAGTGGTGGATCACTTCATCACCAAGGGCCTGATCGTCTACACCAAGGGGCGTATCGCCAATTCCGAGCTGCGCTTCTCGGCCACCGGCAACGACCTGAGCGAAGCCGTGCCATTGGTCGTGCTGATCAACGGCGGCAGCGCCTCGGCATCGGAAATCGTCGCCGGCGCCCTGCAGGACCAAAAGCGTGGCGTGGTCATGGGCACCACCAGTTTCGGCAAGGGCTCGGTGCAGACCGTATTGCCACTGAACAACGACCGCGCCCTGAAAATCACCACCGCGCTGTACTTCACGCCCAACGGTCGCTCCATCCAGGCCCAGGGCATCGTCCCGGACATCGAGGTGCGCAAGGCCAAGATCACCAGCGAGCAGGACAGCGAGTACTTCAAGGAAGCCGACCTGCAAGGTCACCTGGGCAATGGCAACGGCGGCGCCGACAAACCAACGGGCTCCGGCGCCAAGGCCAAGCCAATGCCACAGGATGACGACTACCAGTTGGCCCAGGCCCTGAGCCTGCTCAAAGGGTTGAACATCACGTCCGGCCGCTGAGATGGGCCTGCGCTTCATCTTCGTCCTGCTGTGCCTGCTGGCGGGAGCCGTTAACGCGGCGCCCGCCACACCCTCTTCGCCGCACAAGGCCTACCTGAGCCTGATCATCGACGACCTGGGGCAAAACCTGCCTCGGGATCGCCGGGTTCTGGCCCTCCCCGGCCCGGTCACCGCCGCGATCATGCCTGACACCCCCCACGCCGCCGAATTCGCCCGTGAGGCTCATCGCGCTGGCAAGCTGGTCATGCTGCACATGCCCATGGACCCGGCCACCGGGCCATTCGCCTGGCACCCCGAACTGCCCATCGAAGAGCTGGGCAAGCGCCTCGACGCCGCATTCGCTGCCGTGCCCTATACCAGCGGGATCAACAACCACATGGGCAGCCGCATGACCGCCCAGCCCCAGGCCATGGAATGGCTGATGGCGAACTTGCAGCAGCGACACAAGTTTTTCGTCGACAGCCGCACCAGCGCCCAGACCGTCGCCGCCGCCGAGGCGCAAAAGATCGGCCTCGCCAGTGTGTCGCGGGACGTGTTCCTGGACGACGAGCGCACCGAAGCCGCCATCACCCACCAGCTCCAGATCGCCATCGACCTGGCCCGCCGGCAAGGCTCGGCCGTGATGATCGGCCATCCCTACCCACAGACCCTGGCAGTGCTCGAACGCGAGCTACCGCGGCTCAAGGCCCAGGGCATCGAATGGATCGACATCAAGTTGATGATCAGCCTGCGCAGCAATCGGGCGATGCTCGGGCATGGGAAAGATGGGGTTTATCGGTAGCGGGAAACGCGTTGCCTTCATCGCGAGCAGGCTCGCTCCCACAGGGGATCTGCTGTGAACACAAACGTTGTGCCCGATTCAGAACCACCGTGGGAGCGAGCTTGCTCCGGGCGGCGATCCGACGATGGCGGCGGCACAGTCCTGCACAGCGGTCAGAGATACCGCGCCATGATCGCGTCCACTTCACCTTCCTTGCGCAATTCATCCAGGGCCTTTTGAAGCCGGGCGACCACATCGTCAGGCACGTCCTTGTTCAACGCCAGGTACAACTCGGCGCTGTTGAAACGCAGCACGGTCTTGAGATCGGTCACCCCTTCCTGACGCGCCAGGTAACGCCCGGCAGGATCGCCGGTGGCCCATAGATCAATCTGGCCGTTAACCAGTTTTCGGGCGTTATCCTGATCACGCAACGCGACGATCGGGTTCAACCCTTGCCTGGCCAAGGTCTCGGCAATCGCGTCGCCCTTGTAGGCACCGATCTTGTATTGACGCGCCTGCTCCAGCGAACCGAGGGCGATCTTGCTATCGGTCTTGGCGAGCATGATCCAGTCATCCGGGCCGATCGGGCCAACCCATTTGAAAAGCTTTTCACGCTCCGGCAACCGCGCCATGACAAACACACCGTAGCCTGGGTTTTCCAGCGCGAGCTTGTAGATCCGCTCCCAGGGGAAACGCAGCGTCAGGCTGTAGGAGATATCGGCACGCTTGAATATTTCGCGGACAATGTCCACGGCAATGCCATGGATGTTCTCGTCCTGGGCAAAGTTCTTGCCGTTCTTGGCCATGTTGTACGGCGGGAAATTTTCCGTCAGCAACACCAGCGATGTATCAGCGGCGCGGACGGTGCCTGCGAGCAGCAGTGTGGCACCGGCAAAGGCAAGAACGAGGCGTTTGAGCATGTCGGGCTACCGCAATCCATGGTGTGCCCAAGAGTGCCTTGGGCCCGCCATGGTGTCCAGCGATCAGCGTATACAGATACCGCGATGCGCCAGGTAGGCCTTGGCTTCCGGCACGGTGTATTCGCCAAAGTGGAAAATGCTCGCCGCCAGCACCGCGCTGGCATGGCCTTCCAGGATGCCGTCGGCCAGGTGCTGCAGGTTGCCGACACCGCCGGAAGCGATCACCGGTATGCCCAGCGCATCGCTGATGGCGCGGGTAACACCGAGGTCGAAGCCGTTTTTCATGCCGTCCTGGTCCATGCTGGTCAGCAGGATCTCACCGGCGCCCAGGCCTTCCATCTTCTTCGCCCACTCGACGGCGTCGAGGCCCGTGGGTTTGCGACCGCCGTGGGTGAAGATCTCCCAGCGCGGGGTTTCGCCAGGGCCGGAGACCTTCTTCGCGTCAATGGCCACGACGATGCACTGCGAACCGAAGTGCTGGGCCGCTTCGCCGACGAATTCCGGGTTGAACACCGCTGCGGTGTTGATCGACACCTTGTCGGCACCGGCATTGAGCAGGTTGCGGATGTCCTGCACGGTGCGCACGCCGCCGCCCACGGTCAGTGGGATGAACACCTGGCTGGCCATGCGCTCGACGGTATGGAGCGTGGTATCGCGGCCATCGACGCTGGCCGTGATGTCGAGGAAGGTAATCTCGTCCGCACCCTGTTCGTCGTAGCGACGGGCGATTTCCACCGGGTCGCCGGCATCACGGATGTTCTCGAACTTGACGCCCTTGACCACCCGGCCGTTGTCCACGTCCAGGCAAGGGATGATGCGTTTGGCCAGCGCCATGGTGAGTCCTCAGCCGTTGTAGGCGTCGCAGAAGGCCTGGGCCTCGGCGACGTCCAGGGTGCCTTCATAGATCGCGCGACCGGTGATCGCACCAATAATGCCCGGCGCCTTGGCGTCGAGCAGTGCCTTGATGTCACCCAGGTTGTGGATACCGCCGGAGGCGATCACCGGGATCTTCGTCGCGGCAGCCAGGGCAGCGGTGAACGGGACGTTGCAGCCCTGCATCATGCCGTCTTTGGCGATGTCGGTGTAGACGATGGCTGATACGCCGTCGGCTTCGAAACGCTTGGCCAGGTCGATCACCTGCACGGTGCTGACTTCAGCCCAACCGTCGGTGGCGACGAACCCATCCTTTGCGTCCAGGCCAACGATGACCTTGCCCGGGAAGGCGCGGCAGGCTTGAGCCACGAACTCAGGCTCCTTCACGGCCTTGGTGCCGATGATCACGTAGCTCACGCCAGCCTTGACGTAGTGCTCGATGGTTTCCAGCGAGCGAATGCCGCCGCCGATCTGGATCGGCAGGTTCGGGTAGCGCTTGGCGATGGCCGTGACCACCTCACCGTTGACTGGCTGCCCTTCGAAAGCGCCGTTCAGGTCGACCAGATGCAGGCGACGGCAGCCGCCCTCCACCCACTTGGCGGCCATGCTCACCGGGTCATCGGAAAACACCGTGGAGTCTTCCATGCGGCCCTGGCGCAGACGTACGCAAGCGCCGTCCTTGAGATCGATAGCGGGGATAATCAGCATCTGGCAAACCTTCAAATACGAATATTCAGCTTGGCTCGAAAATCAGTTTTTCTCGAGCGCCCACAAGTCGCTTTCTATGCTTTCGAACCTTTCTTTAAGGTGCGTCTGCACATCGAAAATCGCCCTGTTGTAATAATGCGGAGCAATTTCGCGGGTAAACAGGTCAAGAATTTCCGCCGCTTCGAACGAACCCAGGTCCAGCTCGAAACGTTCCTCCATGAACCGCTGGATCTTGCGGTTCGCTTCACTCTCCTGCTCGGATGTGAGGGTGAGGATCGGCGGTTTCTTGCGGGCCATTACCAGCGCCCGTCCCACGCTGCGAAGTTCTGCAACAGTTGCAGGCCATGGGTATGGCTCTTCTCGGGGTGGAACTGCACGGCGAAGCGCGAACCATCGGCCAGGGCCGCAGCGAAATCGACACCATAGTGCCCGCTGCCCACCACCTGCCGCGCATTGCCGGCGGCGATGTAGTAGCTGTGCACGAAGTAGAAGCGCGCCAGGTCCGGGATGTTGTGCCACAGCGGGTGATCCACCGTCTGCTTCACTTCGTTCCAGCCCATGTGCGGAACCTTCAGGTGCTCGCCGTCTTCATGCAGGCCCTTGCCGAAGAACTTTACCTGGCCTGGGAACATGGCAATGCAATCGACGCCTTCGTTCTCCTCGCTGCGTTCGAGCAAGGCTTGCATGCCCACGCAGATGCCGAGGAACGGACGATCCTGGCTGACTTCGAGCACCAGCTTGTCGAAGCCCAGGCGACGAATCTCGGCCATGCAATCGCGAATCGCACCGACACCGGGGAACACCACTCGGTCGGCTTCGCGAATCACGTCGGCATCGCTGGTGATCAGCACCTTGCCAGCGCCCACGTGCTCGAGCGCCTTGGCCACCGAGTGCAGGTTGCCCATGCCATAGTCGATAACAGCGACCGTCTGCATTACAGGACGCCCTTGGTCGAAGGCATCTGCCCGGCCATGCGGTCATCGAGCTCGACGGCCATGCGCAGGGCGCGGCCGAAAGCCTTGAACACGGTTTCGATCTGGTGGTGGGTGTTGTGCCCGCGCAGGTTGTCGATGTGCAGGGTCACGTTGGCGTGGTTGACGAAGCCCTGGAAGAATTCCTGGAATAGGTCAACGTCGAAGCCGCCGACGGTGGCACGGGTGTACGGCACATGCATCTGCAGGCCCGGACGGCCGGAGAAATCGATGACCACGCGCGACAGCGCTTCATCGAGCGGTACGTAGGCATGGCCGTAGCGACGGATGCCCTTCTTGTCGCCGATGGCTTTGGTAAACGCCTGGCCCAAGGTGATACCGACGTCTTCCACCGTGTGGTGGTCGTCGATGTGCAGGTCGCCCTTGCTGACGATGTCCAGGTCGATCAGCCCGTGACGGGCGATCTGGTCCAGCATGTGCTCAAGAAAAGGTACACCGATATCAAACCGGGCCTTTCCGGTGCCATCCAGGTTGATCGAGGCTTTGATCTGGGTTTCCAGAGTGTCGCGCTCGACAGACGCCTTACGTTCGGCCATCACCAGCTCCGCAAAATCATTGGGCGAAAAAGGCAGCCATTATAGGGGCGCGAGCGGCAAACAGAAACACGAGAGGTGATATCCCTGACGGGTTGTCTCCCGCGCTGTCGGCGATAGACATGTCCATACAAGTCTTTGCCATCGCCCAAAACAACTGTGGGAGCGGGCTTGCTCGCGAAGAGGGAGTGTCAGCTGACATATATGCCTGCTGACCCACCGCATTCGCGAGCAAGCCCGCTCCCACAAATTTGCCCTTACCCTGATGGGTTCGGGCTACTCCTTAGTGGAACAACACCGCCGTCTTCTGCAGGGTCACCCACACACCCCACGCCAACGGAATGCCTACCACCAGCCAGGCGGCGATCGCCAGGGGCTTGGTGCCCGGCGCGGCTTTCCACTCCAGCGAAGTGCTGCCATCGGCGCCTTTGTCATGGCCCAGCGCCTGTTCGGCGGCCAGTTCGGCGTCGGTCATGAAGTACTTGTCGGCAACCGGACGGACCAGCAGGTTGCACAGCAAGCCCAGCACCAGCAGGCCGGCGAGGATGTACAAGGTGATGTCATAGGCCGCGGCACGTTCAACGCCGATGCTCAGTTGATACTCACGCAGGTAGTTCACCAGTACCGGACCCAGCACGCCTGCCGCTGCCCAGGCGGTCAGCAGGCGACCGTGGATTGCACCGACCATTTGCGTACCGAACAGGTCCGCCAGGTAGGCCGGCACCGTGGCGAAACCGCCGCCGTACATCGACAGGATGATGCAGAACGCCGCCACGAACAGCGCGACGCTGCCCAGGTGACCCAGGTTCGGGATCAGCGCGTACAAGGCAATGCCCAGGGCGAAGAACACGAAATAGGTGTTCTTGCGACCCAGGTAATCCGAGCAGGATGCCCAGAAGAACCGCCCACCGATGTTGAACAGGCTCAGCAGACCAGTGAAACCGGCCGCAATGGCCGCGATCTGACCCAGTTGCGCAGCATCCAACTGACCGAAAGGCAAGTCATTGCCGAGCAACTTGCCGCCGAACACTTCCTGCAACAGTGGCGATGCCATGCCGATGATGCCGATACCGGCGGATACGTTCAGGCACAGCACCAGCCATACCAGACGGAACTGCGGGGTTTTCCAGGCCACGTTCACGTGAACGTGACGATGGGTGATCATCGCGTTCGCGGCTTTCTTCGGTGCCGGGGTCCAGCCTTCAGGCTTCCAGCCGGTCGGCGGGACGCGGTACGCCAAGGCGCCACCGATCATGAACACGAAGTAGATCGCAGCCATGACCAGGAAGCTCTGCCATACGCCCACGCTGGTTGGCGAAGCGAAATGGCTCATCAGCGCCGCGGCCAGCGGAGCACCGACCATCGCACCACCGCCGAAGCCCATGATCGCCATGCCGGTCGCCATGCCGCGCTTGTCCGGGAACCACTTGATCAAGGTCGACACCGGGGAAATGTAGCCCAACCCCAGGCCGATACCGCCGATCACGCCGGAACCGAGCCACATCAGCCAGATCTGGTGGGTATAGATACCCAGCGCAGAAATCACCAGGCCACCGCACCAGCACAATGCCGATACAACACCGGCCTTGCGCGGCCCGGCGTGTTCCAGCCAGCCGCCCCAGATGGCTGCCGAGCAACCCAGGAAGATGAAGAACAGGGTGTAGATCCAGCCGAGCATCGAGATCGGCCAGTCACATTGGGACGAAAAGACTTGCGAGATGAAGCTCATATCCGGTGCACAGGCCACAGGCTTGGTGATACCCAAGGCTTTGGACAGTGGCAACCAGAACACCGAGAAGCCGTAGGCCATGCCGATGCACAAGTGAATGGCCAGTGCGGCCGGTGGAACCAGCCACCGGTTGAAACCGGGTTTGGCGATGATACGTTCCTTGGAGAGGAACGCTGGCTGGTCGGCGATGCCGCCTGCCGTGATGCTCGTGCTCATTGTGTATCCCCCAATTATTGGAATGGTCCGTCAGCCACGCATCACCCTCAGCCTTCATCGCACGCAGGCATGGCTGTATTTTCTGGTGAAGCTCCATAGTGTGCGACATCAAGTCGCAGAAGGACGGACGAACGGGCAAAGGTTACCATTTGCTCGTGACAGAAAAACCAAAGTGATATCACCTTTTTCGTGCCATCTGTCTTATCGCACGCTTGCTCGCTTTCTGTAGGGGGCTAACGATTTATTTTTTCAGGAATTTTCATGCCCATCGTTGTCCAGCTCATTTGCGACGCCAACTGTCAGGACCAACAGGACCTGCAGAAAATCTACCAGGATGCCCCGGGCTGGCTGTTCGCCCCCTTTGGCGATGCCACGCAACTGATCGCGCAATGCCTTGAGGAAGGTGCATTGATCGCGGCACGGTTCAATGACCGCCTGCTCGGTGCAGCACGCCTGCAACGGCACCAGAACGCTTGGCGCTTGTCCCACCTGTGCGTACGAAACGTTACCCGCCGCCGTGGCGTGGCTGAACGGCTGGTGAGCGAGGCCCGGCGAATGGCCGCGCAGAACGGTGCCGAGCTGCACTTGTTGGCCCCGGCCGGGCAACTGCAAGCCCAGGCCCTGGCGGCCAAGCTGAAGATGCCGCTTAATGAAAGCTAATCGATGGCTGCAGACAAATCCCGTGGTGAGGGGGCTTGCACTGTAGGAGCTGCCGAAGGCTGCGATCTTTTGATCTTTTGATCTTTTGATCTTTTGATCTTTTGATCTTTTGATCTTTTGATCTTTCGCTTGAGACTCAAGGGTTGGAGGAAAGATCGCAGCCTCGTTGCACTCGACAGCTCCTACACGGCTGCTACACGGTTGCTACACGGCATTTACGGCGCTGCGAGTGCAAGCTCCCTCGCCACGGGGGACAGCGCGGCGGCGAATCGAGAAACGATCCCCCAACGCGCCGCCAACTCAGGACGTTATACTCCCGGCTAAATTTTGAACTCAACCTACAAGGATTCGCCCATGAAAGCGTTCGGCAAAATCCTGGGTCTGGTACTTCTCGGGCTGTTGCTGATCATTGTGGCCCTGGGCTTTGCCCTGACCCACCTGTTCGATCCCAACGACTACAAAGAAGAGATCCGCCAGATAGCCCGCGACAAGGCCCACATCGAGCTGACCCTCAATGGCGACATCGGCTGGAGCCTGTTTCCATGGCTGGGTCTTGAGTTGCACGACGCCAGCGTCGCGACCCTGGCCAGCCCGACCCAGCCTTTCGCCGACCTGCAGATGCTCGGCCTTTCGGTCCGGGTAATACCCCTGCTGCGCCGGGAAGTACAAATGAGCGATGTGCGGGTCGAAGGCCTGAACCTGCGGCTCAACCGTGACAAGAACGGGCACGGTAACTGGGAAGACATCGGCAAGGTGCCGGCCTCTGCGTCGACGGCGAACGCGCCAGCCCCCGTGCCGGCCGAACAACCGACCCCGCCCGTCGGCACCACGGCAGAAAAACCTGCCCAGCCGACCCGCCTGGATATCGACAGCCTGACCGTGAACAACGCGCGGGTCCAATACACCGACGAGCAGACCGGCAAGCTGTTCACGGCCGAGAGCATCCAACTGAGCACCGGCCCGGTCCACGACTCCACCAACATCCCGGTCACCCTGACCGCCTTCCTGTCCAGCAACCAGCCAGCCGTACGCGTACGCACCGAAGTGACGGGTGAACTGCGCTTCGAACGTGCCCTGCAACGCTACAAGTTCGAAGACCTGAAATTGTCCGGCGAAGCCACGGGCGACCCCTTGCAGGGCAAGACCCTGAACTTCGCCGCCCAAGGCCAACTGTTCCTGGACAAGGCGGCAAACGTCGCCGAATGGACCGGCATCAAGCTGTCGCTCAATCAACTGCGCGCCCTGGGTGAACTGAAGGTCAACGACCTCGACAAGACCCCGCAATTGAATGGCGGGGTGTCGATCGCTCAGTTCGATCTGGCGAAGTTCGTCGACAGCGTCGGCCAGCAACTCCCGGCCATGGCCGAAGGCAGCCTGAGCAAGGTCGAACTGGTCAGCCGCATTGCCGGCACGCCGAGCAGCGTCGAATTCAACAACATCAACCTGAAGGTCGACGACAGCAATTTCAGCGGTCGCATCGCCGTGGAAGACTTTGCCAAACAGTCCCTGCGCGTACAGCTCAAGGCCGACACGTTCAACGTCGACCGTTACCTGCCGCCAAAGTCCGCCGAAGCCGACAGCTCCAAGGCAGCCCGCGAGGCCGAAGTCAGTAACACCGAAGCCAGCGCGATGGCCGGTGCCGGCAGTACACCGCTGCCGAGTGCGCCGACCCAGGGCGCCTGGAGTAACGACCGGCTGTTTCCGGTGGAACGCCTGAGCAAGCTGGACGTCGATGCCGACCTGACCTTCGGGCAACTGACCCTCGATAAACTGCCGATCCAGAACGCTGCGCTCAAGGCCACCGGCCTGGGCGGCCTGCTGACCCTGGAGAACCTGCGAGGCGACCTGTACAGCGGCAACTTCGAAACCAAGGGCACCTTGGACGTGCGCCAGGCTACGCCACGCCTGAGCCTGCAAACGCGCATCAACCGGGTCCCTGCCGAGAAAATCATCGAAAGCCAAGGCAAGAATCCGCCGGTCAAAGGCCTGGTCACGCTCAACAGCGCGATCACCGCCAGCGGCAATAGCCAGAAAGCCCTGATCGACAGCCTCAACGGCACCGCCGGGTTCGTCATCAACGATGGCGTGCTGCTCAATGCCAACCTCGAACAGCAATTGTGCAAAGGCATCGCCACCCTCAATCGCAAGACCCTCAGCGGCGAACCCCGGGGCAAGGACACGCCATTCCAACAACTCAACGGCAATCTCACCTTCAACAATGGCGTCGCCAACAACCCGGACCTGAAAGTGCGCATTCCCGGTATGACCGTCAACGGCAACGGTGATATCGACCTGCGGGTGCTGGGCATGGACTACCGTGTCGGCATCATCGTCGAAGGTGACAAGAGCGACATGCCCGACCCCGCCTGCCAGGTCAACGAACGCTACGTCGGCATCGAATGGCCGTTGCGCTGCCGCGGCCCGCTGGAGCTGGGCGCCAAGGCCTGCCGCCTGGACAACGAAGGGATGGGCAAGGTCGCGGCAAAACTGGCCGGCGATCGCCTCAGCGACAAGATCGATGAGAAGCTGGGCGACAAGGTCAGCCCCGAACTCAAAGACGCGCTCAAGGGGCTGTTCAAGCGATGAGAGCCGAGCAGTTTTCCACCGCTGTCCTGGACTGGTTCGACCGCCACGGGCGCCACGATTTGCCCTGGCAACAAGCCATCTCACCCTATCGGGTGTGGGTCTCGGAAATCATGTTGCAGCAGACCCAGGTCAGCACCGTGCTCAACTACTTCGACCGGTTCATGGCCTCGCTGCCCACCGTTCAAGCCCTGGCCGCCGCGCCGGAGGACGAAGTGCTGCACCTGTGGACCGGGCTGGGCTATTACACCCGCGCGCGCAACTTGCAGAAAACCGCGAAAATCGTCGTTGAACAGTACGGCGGCGAATTTCCCCGGGACGTGGAAAAACTCACCGAGTTGCCGGGGATCGGCCTGTCCACCGCCGGCGCCATCGCCAGCATCAGCATGGGCCTGCGGGCGCCGATTCTCGATGGCAACGTCAAGCGGGTGCTGGCGCGCTTCACCGCCCAGGAAGGTTACCCGGGCGAACCCAAGGTCGCCAAACAGCTGTGGGCCACCGCCGAGCGCTTCACGCCCCAGGACCGCGTCAACGCCTACACCCAGGCAATGATGGACCTGGGCGCCACACTCTGCACCCGCAGCAAACCCAGCTGCCTGCTCTGCCCGCTGAAAAACGGTTGCGAGGCGCACATGCTGGGCCTGGAAACCCGCTACCCGATTCCCAAGCCTCGCAAGGAAGTGCCCAAAAAGCGCACCTTGATGCCGATGCTGGCCAACCACGAAGGCGCAATCCTGCTTTACCGTCGCCCTTCCACGGGGCTGTGGGGCGGTCTGTGGAGCCTGCCGGAACTCGACGACCTCGACGACCTGCAACACCTGGCCCTGCAACACTCGCTGGAATTGGGCAGCCAACAGGAAATGCCAAGCCTGGTGCACACCTTCAGCCACTTCCAGTTGGCGATCGAACCCTGGCTGGTCCGGGTCCGGGAAACCGGCCATCACGTGGCCGAGGCCGACTGGCTCTGGTATAACCTCGCCACCCCGCCGCGCCTGGGCCTTGCCGCCCCGGTCAAAACCTTGCTCGAACGCGCGGCCGCCGTAATGAACGCAGGAGAGTTGCAATGACCCGCACCATCATGTGCCGCAAGTACAAAGAAGAACTCGAAGGCCTGGAACGTGCACCGTTCCCGGGCGCCAAGGGCCAGGACATCTACGACCACGTCTCGGCCAAGGCCTGGGCCGACTGGCAGAAACACCAGACCCTGCTGATCAACGAAAAACGCCTGAACATGATGAACGCCGAAGATCGCAAATACCTTCAGGGCGAGATGGACAAGTACTTTTCCGGCGAAGATTACGCCAAGGCCGAAGGCTACGTACCGCCGTCCGAATAAGCTGTTCAGCGCGGGGGCGGATCGTAAGCGACGGTAATAATTAAATATTTTTTGAAAACGTGCTTGACGCCCCCCTGAAAAACCCGTTTAATGCGCCCCGTTGCCCAGATAGCTCAGTCGGTAGAGCAGGGGATTGAAAATCCCCGTGTCGGCGGTTCGATTCCGTCTCTGGGCACCAAATACCGAAAACCCCGATCAAGAAATTGATCGGGGTTTTTTATTGCCCGGGATTTTCTTCCTCCGCCTTATCGACTCGGCTACATTCTTGCGCTCCCCTCTAGCAAGCGAGTCGACATGGACATCACCGGCATCCCCTTTGGCACCACCGACTGGTCAACCATCGAACCCACCGAGCACAAAGGCGTCACCGGAACCGCTTATTGGCGCACCCAACAGTTCGGGAACATTCGCGTGCGGATGGTGGAATATACGCCCGGGTACCTGGCCGACCATTGGTGCACCAAGGGCCACATCCTGTTTTGCCTCAAAGGCGAGCTCAATACTGAACTCGAAGATGGCCGGCAATTTTTGCTCAAGCCCGGCATGAGCTATCAGGTAGCCGACCAGGCCGAGCCCCATCGATCCTCCACTTCATCGGGGGCTACGCTCTTCATAGTCGATTGAGATTCGAAGCACTCCCGCTGAAGCTGTAGGATAGATAGCCTTATCCATCAGGAATCCGACCATGTCATCGGCGAACAAACAGCACAAGCGCAGCCAGCGCGCCAAGGCGAAAGCCAAGCAGAACCGTACTAAGCGTGCTGCTGCACCGAACGACTTCCTCGACCCGAACGACGAGCGCATCGACCTGGAAACCGTGGACCTATCGGACATGTTCCGACTCATGGGCGCTGCCGAAAAGATCAGCCAACAGGCCATGTGCACGGTCTTCCTGGGGCATCCACTGCTGGAGTTGGTGCTGGAGCAGGAAGGTGAGGAAGAAGCCACTGACTTCATCATTACGGCCCTGATCGAATATCGCCGCCTGACCACTGGTGTCGATGAGCAGACCGCGCTGGATTGGGTGGAAAGCGAGCAGTTCCAGGCCGATTATGTGGCCGCATCCCAGGCTCTGGCGCAAGTTAAGGCCTGACTTTCGCCCGCCAAGCGCTTTGTGGCGAAGGGGTTCGCGGTGGCTGACAGGCTGCGGGAATAGTTCCTACAAGCCAAGGTCTACCAACAGGGGGCGGCGTCATACCCGTCCTGCGTCAATCCGCTATTTTTCCGCCCAAGCAATCAGCCCCGTCCGGCATCATCGAAACGTCGCCTGGAGCATCCTTGCGGTCCGCCCCTCTCAATGGCTGGACACTGCGATGACGCCACTGCTGCCCCAAGACGACCCACAGCTCGCCCCCTTGATCAACGAACTCGGCGAGCTGATTCGCCAGGCACGCCAGGAGGCCATCACCCATATCAGGGAGATGATCCTCGGCACCGGGGACATCGTCGGGGACCCGGCTGTCCTGAAACGCCTCGGGCTGCCCAACGCCGGCACGCTACAGGAAACGGACCTGGAACAGGCCTTGATCGACCAACTACAAGGCTTCCTTCTCGAACTGGGCAAGGGCTTCGCCTTTATCGCCCGTCAGCAGCGCATCAGCACCGAAAGCAAAGACCTCTACATCGACCTGGTCTTCTACAACTACCTGCTCAAGTGCTTTGTGATCGTCGATCTCAAGCGTGGCGAGCTCAGCCACCAGGACATCGGCCAGATGGATATGTATGTGCGTCTCTACGATGATCTCAAGCGCGGCCCTGACGACAAACCCACCGTCGGCATCATTCTCTGCGCTCAAAAGGATGAGTCGGTGGTGCGTTATTCCGTGCTGCAGGGCAATGAACAGCTATTCGCCAGCCAGTATCAGTTGGTGCTCCCCACCGAAGAAGAGCTGCGCAACGCGCTGGATCGCGAACAGGCGCGCCTCGAGGAAGGGGCAATCAGGCGCAGCGACTTGAAGGAATAAAAGCCGATACCCGATGAATGCGCACTCAAAAAACCCATGTAAGATTGGCGCGCTTTTTTTCCAGCAATGCTTCAGTCAACGAGCTTCATCCTGCATGTCACCGGTCGCGCCCCACCCTTCCCTGATCCAGGCATTGCGGACCGAAACCGCTGAACTGCACGTCGCCCTGGAAAAACGCCTGCCGTTTTTCTCACAACGGCTGGACCTGGATCTGTACCGACGCCTGATGGCGGCCTACTACGGCTTTTATCGACCGCTGGAACAACGGCTGCATGTGCTGGCGCTGATTCCGGCCGGGTTGGACCAGTCCCTGCGCGTCAAACTTCCGGTATTGCGGGCCGACCTCACGGCACTGGGCCTGGATGAAGCCGCTATCGAGGCGTTGCCCACCTGCCAGGCGCTGCCGCGGATCGACTCCCGAGCCGCCGCCCTCGGCGTTTCCTATGTGTTGGAAGGTGCGACTCTCGGCGGGCAGATCCTGCGGCGCAGGGTGGCCGAGCAGCTCGGTCTTGATGCTTGCAGCGGCGCGGCCTTTCTCAATGTGTATGGCGAGCTCACCGGCCGACGCTGGAAGGATTTCCTTCAGTACCTGGACGACAGGAACCTTGGCCAGGCCCAGACGCTCGAAGTCACACGCGCCGCCAAAGCGACGTTCACTCATTTCGAACACTGGCTGGACAGCCAAAAGGTACTGCTATGACCCCGGAAAACCAGGAAGCCTTCGAAGAGCTGCTAGCCAATTGCGCAGATGAACCGATTCGCTTCCCCGGGGCCATCCAGCCTCATGGCGTGCTGTTGATGCTGTCCGAACCCGACTTCGTGATCCGTCAGGTCAGTGCCAACGCATTGCAATTGATGGGGCAGGATCCCCACAGGCTGTTGGGCCAGACGCTGGACACATTGTTGGGGCTGGAACAGGCCGAGGCGATCCTGGTCGCCTGTCGCGCCGCCCCGCAAAGCGACAACGCGCCCGTGGCCATTGTCATGAACCAGCAGCGCTTTGACGCCTTGGTGCATCGCCATCAGGGCGCCCTGATCGTCGAACTGGAACAACACCTGAGCGACTATCGCCCCGAAGGCGTCAGCGGCGAGGCCAACCTGGGCCGCATGCTGCAACGCCTGCAAAGTGCGAAAACCCTCCAGGCCCTGTACGAAATCAGCGTGCGGGAGATCCAGGCCATGACCGGCTACGACCGGGTGCTGATCTACCGCTTCGAGGAAGAAGGCCACGGCCAAGTGATCGCCGAGGCCAGCGCGCCGTCGATGGAACTCTACAAGGGCCTGTTTTTCCCGGCGTCGGATATTCCCGAACAGGCCCGCGAGCTGTATCGCACCAACTGGCTGCGGATCATCCCTAACGCCGACTACGCGCCGGTGCCACTGGTCCCGCAACTGCGCCCCGACCCCCAGGCGCCCCTGGACCTGAGTTTTGCCACACTGCGCAGCGTCTCGCCGATCCACCGCCAGTACATGAAAAACATGGGCGTGCTGTCCTCCATGAGCATCTCGTTGATGGAAGGCGAGCGCTTGTGGGGGCTGATCAGTTGCGGCAATCGCCAGCCGCTGCTGGTCCCCCATGAAATGCGCATGGCCTGCCAGACCATCGGCCAGGTGCTGTCGTTGCAGATCAGCGCCATGCAAGCCCTGGAACTGACCCGGCAACGGGACGCCAAGCTCGAAGACCTCAAAATCCTCGCCACCGTCATGGCCGAGTCCAGCGAAAACGTCTTCGATGGCCTGTCCCATGAGCCACAACGGCTCATGAACCTGACCGGCGCCAGCGGCGTGGCGATTTTCGAAGACAACAAGCTGCATCGCCACGGCCAATGCCCGGAGCCCGAGCAGATCCGCGAGCTGCACAAATGGATCCTGGAAACCTGCAAACCGGTGTTCTCCCAGCACAACCTGAGCAGCGTTTTCGCGCCTGCCCAGGCTTATCAGGACGTGGCGAGCGGCGTGCTGGCGATCCACTTGCCCAAGCCAGTGGAAAACGGCGTGCTGTGGTTCCGTCCCGAGGTGAAGCAAACCCTCCAATGGAGCGGCGACCCGCAAAAGCCCCTGGACCTGGAAAACAGCGAGACCGGCCTGCGTCTGCGGCCCCGGACGTCTTTCGATATCTGGAAAGTCGAAATGGCCGGCATCAGCACCAAATGGACCCATGGCGACCTGTTCGCCGCCAACGACCTGCGGCGCTCGGCCCTGGAAAACGACCTGGCGCGCCAGGTGCGCAAGGAGCGCCAGGCCGTACAGGCCCGCGATGAACTGGTGGCCGTGGTGTCCCATGACCTGCGCAGCCCGATGACGGTCATTTCCATGCTCTGCGGCATGATGCAAAAGGCCTTCAGCTCCGACGGCTCCCACAGTTCCAAGCGAATCGCTTCAGCCATCGACACCATGCAACAGGCCACCAGCCGCATGAACTCGCTGCTCGAAGACCTGCTCGACACCTCGCGCATCGATGCCGGGCGCTACACCATCAATCCCCAGCCGATGGACGTCAGCCAGATCTTCGAAGACGCCTGCTCGCTGCTGACGCCGCTGGCCACTGCCAAGGCCATCGACATGTCCTTCCACGCCGAACCCAACCTGAAGATCAACGCCGACCCCGAGCGGCTGTTCCAAGTGCTGTCGAACCTGATTGGCAACGCCATCAAGTTCACACCGCAACAAGGCACCGTGGGCATCAGTGCGATGTCCGTCGGCGATGAGATCGTGTTCAGCGTCCGCGACACTGGCGAAGGGATTGCGCCAGAGCAGTTGCCTCATGTTTTCGAGCGCTACTGGACGACCAAGGAAGGCAACCCGAACGGCACCGGGCTGGGGTTGTACATTTCCAAGGGGATTGTCCAGGCCCATGGCGGTAAACTGCACGCCGAAAGCCAGCCAGGCCAGGGCAGCGAATTCCGCTTTAGCGTGCCGAAAATCGACTGAGCCGGGCACCGTCCCCTAACGAATTGGAAACCGAAGCCCAATGGCCTCACTGAACAAACAGCAAAAACGCGCCAAGCGCGCCAAAGACAAAGCCAAGCAGATCCGCATGACCGGGCGCAAATCGATCCCGATGTATGGCGACCCGGCCCACGCCACCGCCCAACCACCGGTCTACGTGCTGGAACTGTTCGCCAAGCTGCGCGAAGCCGAGGCCGTCAGCCGCAATGAAATGCTCGATACGCTGCTCGCGTCCCTGAGCGTGATGATCAGTGAACGTCCAGGCCTGCTCGACCTGAAAAACGCCGAAAACGAAAGCATGGCGGCGACCAACCTGGCCGCCGACATGCTGGTGGACTACCGCATGTGGATCGATGACATGGACCGCGAGACCGCCCAACGCTGGCTCAGCACACCGGAGTTCATCAAGGACTTCAGCGAAGCGCTGGACCGTTATCGCCAGTCGATGGAAGAGCCCGCCAGCGAATAAACCGGCCGGCTATTCGTCACCGTTCCAATGGAACACCAGGTTGCGCGCGGCCCCGCTGCCTACCTCAGCAGTGTCGCGCCGTGCCTCACCGTTGCGCGTCGCCACCACGCTGTACTTGCCCGGCGGCAGTTGCACATAAACCAGCGGCCCCGCATCGCTGAGAGTCAGCAGCGTTTGCCCCGACGCGTTCTGGACGGTGACCTCCACATCCGGGATGTATTTGTTTTCCGGGCCAACCGCGAATGTCATGTGCAAGTTGTAACCCTCGGCCTGCCCAATGGCCCGGGCTTCATCCTCGCCGATACCGCCGGACAGATAAGTGATGCCGTTCTGCTGCATGGGTTGGACCTGGACGCCGGTGTTGTCGATGGGCGCGAGGTTGGTGGCGTTGAGAGCGATGGGGAACAGCAGGATGCTGATGGCGATGAAGGGCAACACAAAGTAATGAATAAGCTTCATGGCGAGGACTCCAGGTTCTGGAAATAACTCACATGCGTTCTTTTTTTGATCACAGTTGCTCGTTAAGGTTTAGATCGATTGGGAGTACCGATTAGGACGAGATCATTCTCGCAGCCGGTATATCCCATTGACATATCCCTGCATTGTCCTATGCTTCCAACTGCATTTAGTTGAGGACTTGCACATGGAACAAACCACCCTTTTCATGAGCAACCGCAGCCAAGCGGTCCGGCTACCCAAAGCAGTGGCGATGCCAAGCGACGTAAAGCGTGTAGACGTGATCGCCATAGGCAGAGCCCGCATCATCACGCCGGCGGGCGAAGCGTGGGATAGCTGGTTCGATGGCGATAGCGCGACAGCAGATTTTATGGCAGAGCGTGAGCAACCTGCCGATCAGGAGCGCGAGTCTTTCTGATGATCAAATTCATGCTCGATACCAACATCTGTATTTTCACCATCAAGAATAAACCCCAGATCGTTAGAGAGGCTTTCAATCTTCATCACGGCCAGCTTTGCATTAGTGCAGTCACGCTGATGGAACTGATCTATGGAGCAGAAAAGTCATCCGCCCCGGAGAAAAATCTCGGAGTCATCGAAGGATTCTGTGCCCGACTTGAGGTTTTACCTTTTGGTTATGACGCTGCAGCACATACCGGAATGATCCGGGCAGAACTGGCAAAGATAGGCAAGCCAATAGGCCCCTACGACCAGATGATTGCCGGCCATGCCCGTTCCCTCGGGCTGATCGTAGTCACTAATAACCTGAAAGAGTTCGAAAGAGTCCCCGGACTGCGCATCGAGGATTGGACCACTGTGACGACGACAGGGTTATAACTTCGGTGGCTTGAAGTTAAAAAACAGCTCAATCGAGGCCCAATGCGGGAGTGAGCCTGCTCACGATGAGGCCATCAACCTCACATCTCCGTTGGCTTCTCTACCGCTATCGCGAGCAAGCTCGCTCCCACAGGTTTACGACTACTTTCTCGCTCAGGAAACTACGGAGTATTGCTTCACAGCCCTGAAGTACAGGCGGATTTCGAAACTGCATGGGCCAGCTTCAAGAGGTTCTCAAAATACTGTGGGATCTCAAGGACGCGCCCGAATAATCCAACAGACTTTTGATTGCGGCAACGCTCATCCGGTTAACCCTTCCAACCCCCGCCCAAAGCTGGCACCATCGCGCCTTTTTTTACGCGACTCCCCGGACTTTTCACCGGTAAACAAGGTTCAAACAGCCGTTCGGTTGTTGATGGCGCGACAGTCTGCTGCGTCGATGCGACAAACTGCCGCACATCACCGGTTTACCGCCCGTAGCGCTGTTGGCTGCCATTCGGACGCATGCTAGCTTGGCCGCCTCGCCAAGGAAGGCAGCCAACAGCAAGGGAGCACATACCATGAGGACCGCACATGGCCCAGGCCACGCCCGCGCTTGAAATCCGCAACCTGCACAAACGCTACGGACAGTTGGAGGTGCTCAAAGGCGTCTCGCTGACCGCCCGCGACGGCGATGTGATCTCGATCCTCGGATCCTCCGGGTCCGGCAAGTCCACGTTCCTGCGTTGCATCAACCTGCTGGAAAACCCCAACCAGGGCCAGATCCTGGTGGCCGGCGAAGAGCTCAAGCTCAAGGCCGCAAAGAACGGTGAACTGGTGGCCGCCGACGGTAAACAGATCAACCGCATGCGCAGCGAGATCGGTTTTGTCTTCCAGAACTTCAACCTTTGGCCGCACATGAGCGTGCTCGATAACATCATCGAAGCGCCGCGCCGGGTGCTTGGCCAGAGCAAGGCCGAAGCCGTCGAAGTGGCCGAAGCCCTGCTGGCTAAAGTCGGTATCGCCGACAAGCGCCACGCCTACCCGGCCGAACTGTCCGGCGGCCAGCAACAACGCGCCGCCATCGCCCGCACACTGGCGATGCAACCCAAGGTGATTCTGTTCGACGAACCCACCTCCGCCCTTGACCCGGAAATGGTCCAGGAAGTACTTAGTGTGATCCGCGCCCTGGCCGAAGAAGGACGCACCATGCTGCTGGTCACCCACGAAATGGGATTCGCCCGTCAGGTTTCCAGCGAAGTCGTGTTCCTTCATCAAGGCCTGGTCGAGGAGCAAGGATCGCCACAGCAGGTCTTCGAGAACCCGCTTTCGGCGCGCTGTAAACAATTCATGTCCAGCAACCGCTAACGGAGCAGTACACATGCAGACCTACAAGAAATTCCTCCTGGCCGCAGCGGCCAGCCTGGTCTTCTCGGCCAGTGCCATGGCGGCCGACAAACTGAAGATGGGCATCGAAGCGGCGTATCCGCCATTCAATAACAAAGATGCCAGCGGCAACGTGGTCGGCTTCGACAAGGATATTGGCGACGCCCTGTGCGCCAAGATGAAAGTCGAATGCGAAGTGGTCACTTCCGACTGGGACGGCATCATTCCGGCCTTGAACGCCAAGAAGTTCGACTTCCTGATCTCCTCGCTGTCGATTACCGAGGAACGCAAGCAGGCCGTGGACTTCACCGAGCCGTACTATTCCAACAAGCTGCAATTCATCGCGCCGAAGACCACCACCGATTTCAAGACCGACAAGGCGTACCTGAGCGGCAAGACCATTGGCGCACAACGCGCGACGCTGGCCGGTACCTGGCTGGACGATCGCAACATGGAAGATGACTACAACGTAAAGGTCACGCTCTACGACACTCAGGAAAACGCCTACCTGGACCTGCTCTCGGGCCGCGTTGACGCCATCCTGGCGGACAAATACGTGCAATACGAATGGCTCAAGAGCAAAGACGGCGGCGCCTACGAATTCAAAGGCGAGCCAGTGGTGGAAAGCGACAAGATCGGTATCGCCGTGCGCAAGGGTGACGACGATCTGCGCAACAAGCTGAACGCCGCGCTCAAGGAAATCGTTGCCGACGGCACCTATAAAAAGATCAACGACAAGTACTTCCCGTTCAGCATCTATTGATACTGACGTGCCTGGCCGGCACCGCTTTATTGCGGCGCCGGTCCTTAGCAAAGCCTGCCGCGATATGAACAAACACCCATGATGATCGATCTCTACGGATTCGGCCCGGCGCTCGCCGCCGGCGCGCTGATGACCGTCAAGCTGGCACTGTCGGCCCTGAGCCTGGGGCTGGTGCTCGGCCTGCTCGGCGCCTTGGCCAAGACCTCACCGTACAAGCCGCTGCAATGGCTGGGCGGCACCTATTCGACACTGGTTCGCGGCATCCCGGAATTACTCTGGGTGCTGTTGATCTATTTCGGCACCGTCAACCTGATGCGTGCCCTGGGCGAGTATTTCGGCAAACCCGACCTCGCCCTCGACGCCTTCGCCGCCGGGGTCATTGCCCTGGGCCTGTGCTTTGGCGCCTACGCCACCGAAGTGTTTCGCGGCGCGATCCTGGCGATCCCCAAGGGCCACCGTGAGGCTGGCGTTGCCCTGGGCCTGTCGAAGTGGCGGATCTTCACCCGGCTGATCATGCCGCAGATGTGGCGCATCGCCCTGCCTGGCCTGGGCAACCTGTTCATGATCCTGATGAAGGACACCGCGCTGGTCTCGGTGATCGGCCTGGAAGAGATCATGCGCCATGCACAAATCGGCGTGACCGTGTCCAAGCAACCGTTCACCTTCTATACGGTTGCAGCGTTCATGTACCTGGGCCTGACAGTGCTCGCCATGATCGGCATGCACCTGCTGGAACGACGCGCCGCCCGTGGATTTACCAGGAGCACCCAATGAACTGGGACGTCATCATCAAGTGGCTGCCGAAGCTGGCCCAAGGCGCGACACTGACCCTGGAGCTGGTGGCCATCGCCGTGATCGCTGGCCTGTTGCTGGCAATTCCACTGGGCATCGCCCGCTCTTCGCGCCTGTGGTACGTACGGGCGTTGCCCTACGCCTACATCTTCTTTTTCCGTGGCACACCGCTCCTGGTCCAGCTGTTCTTGGTTTACTACGGCCTGGCGCAGTTCGATGCCGTGCGCAGCAGTGCAATGTGGCCGTACCTGCGGGACCCGTTCTGGTGCGCCACGGCCACCATGACCCTGCACACCGCCGCCTATATCGCCGAAATCCTGCGCGGCGCAATCCAGGCCATCCCCCGGGGCGAGATCGAAGCCGCGCGGGCCCTGGGCATGTCCCGGCCAAAGGCGTTGCTCTACATCACGCTGCCCCGCGCCGCGCGCATTGGCCTGCCGGCCTACAGCAACGAAGTGATCCTGATGCTCAAGGCCAGCGCCCTGGCGAGCACCGTGACCTTGCTGGAACTCACCGGCATGGCCCGCACCATCATCGCCCGGACCTACTTGCCGGTGGAGATCTTCTTCGCGGCCGGCATGTTCTACCTGCTGATGTCCTTCCTGTTGGTGCAAGGCTTCAAGCAGCTGGAGCGCTGGTTGCGCGTCGATGCCTGCCAAGGGCGCTGACAGCGGCGTGCTGACGGGCGAGGCCCTGCTCGCCCGCTTTACCGCGCTGGACGTTTTTCTCACGGCGCACCAGGCACTGTGGAAACCGCGTCCGTTCACCCATCTGCAACTGCCCTGGGAAACGTCCCACCCGAAATTGTCCCAATGGCTACGCCAGCGTTCGCTGGAGGCTGCAGAAAACGATCATCATCAGCCCTGGTTGATGGAAGACGCGCCAACGCCATTCCCGGAACTGGCCGCTATCTCCCGTGCATTGAGCGCTGTTGCACAATTGCCGGCCAGCACGCTCCAAGCACCAGGCCATCGCCTCAACGTCGACGTGCCCGGACGCAAATGGCAGCAGATCGAAGCCTTCGCCAGCCGCCTGCACTTCACCACCCAACCGACCCATTGGCTGGATTGGTGCGCCGGCAAAGGCCACCTCGGTCGACGCCTATTGCACGCTGAGCAGCAACTGACCTGCCTGGAGTACGACCCCGCACTGGTCGCCAACGGCCAACAACTGAGCCAGCGCCATCACCTGTCCGCCACGCACCTGCAACAAGACGTATTGGCGGCGGACGCCGCCCAGGCGCTCCACCGCGAGCACACGCCTGTAGCCCTGCACGCCTGCGGCGACCTGCATGTGCGCTTGATGCACCTGGCCAGCGCCGCGGGTTGTGCACAACTGGCTATCGCGCCGTGCTGCTACAACCGCATCAGCAGCGAGCATTATCAAGCGCTGTCCGACGCGGCCAAGGGCTCTGCCCTACAGCTGTCGCTCGACGATCTCAGCCTGCCGCTGACCGAAACCGTCACCGCTGGCGCGCGCGTCAGAAGACAACGGGACCAATCCATGGCCTGGCGCCTGGGCTTCGACCTGCTGCAACGACAAATCAGAGGGTGCGACGACTACTTGCCCACCCCCTCGCTGCCCAGCGCCTGGTTGGAAAAATCCTTCGCCCAATACTGTACCGACCTGACGGCCCTCAAAGACTTATCCACAGTCGGCGCGCCTGATTGGGTCGCCTTGGAAGCAGCAGGCCATCAGCGCCTGTCCGAGGTGCGCAACCTGGAGTTGCTGCGAGGCCTTTTCCGGCGCCCCCTGGAACTTTGGCTGGTACTGGACCGAGCGCTTTTCCTTTCTCAAAAAGGCTACGAGGTTCGCCTCGGCACCTTCTGCGAAACACTGCTGACGCCGCGCAATCTGCTGTTGCTGGCAGAACGTTGCTGAGACGAAACACCCTGTGGATAACTCTGTTGATGAAATAAACCTGGATCCAAGAAATTCGCCATTTCCTGACCCAATCAACGCTGGTCATTTTTTGTTCACATGGATAAAAAACCATGAAAACAGGGATTTGCGACGAAACGCGAAAGCGGTCACAAAATCGCAAGGTTCCACCGGCCCCATCCTGCCCGTTGTGCATAAGCGTCTAAGCAAAACGACATAACCGCCGAATTCAGTGCTGTGCCGCGCCAATAATTGCGTCCACCACGCCCGTGCTATACAACAGCCCCACGTATCGTGATTGACATAATGCCGACACACGCAAGGACTGGCCGTGACGTTCATTTCCTACGCACAGAACTTCGAAGACATACGCCTGTGGCGCGCCCTTCAATCGGTGGAAAACGGCTTTTACCTCGACGTCGGCGCCAACCATCCGACAGATGATTCGGTTACCCGAGCGTTCTACGACCGCGGCTGGCGCGGCATCAACATCGAACCGGTGCCGGCTTACTACGACGCGCTCTGCCAACAACGCCCCCACGACATCAACCTGCAATGCGTGGCCGGCGAAAACGCCGAAAGCCTGACCTTCTACACCATCGCCGACACGGGCCTTTCCACCGTAGAAGCCAGCATCGCCCAACAACACCGCGATGCCGGCATGGACGTGCGCAACCAGACCGTCCAATCCCGCACCCTGGCCTCCATCTGCGAGCAATACGCCCAGGACCGCCCCATCCACTTCCTGAAAATCGACGTCGAAGGCCACGAAGAAACCGTCCTGCGCGGCATGGACTTCAGCCGCTGGCGCCCATGGATCATCCTCATCGAAACCCCATGGGCCCGCGACCAGACCTGGGAAACCCTGGTGACCGGCGCCGGCTACCAGTCCATCCTGTTCGACGGCATCAACACCTACTACCTCGCCGAAGAACACCTGGCCCTCAAACCTGCCTTCGACATCCCTCCGTGCAACCTCGACGGCTTCCAACTCTGCAAAGGCCACAAATTCAGCCACCCCATCGACGACGCAGACCAACAGCTCAGCGCCGCCCTGCAACGGGCTGAACAGGCCGAAGCCCAACTCCAGGCCATGCAAAACAGCCGCACCTGGCGAGCCCTGAACAAACTGCGCAACCTGCTGCACCGCGCTTGAGTATGGGTCGTGCAAAAATAGTCAGAATTCAGGGGTTTACAGAACGCACCCAATCGCTATAATCGTCGCCCACACGCCGGTATAGCTCAGTTGGTAGAGCAACTGACTTGTAATCAGTAGGTCCCGGGTTCGACTCCTGGTGCCGGCACCATACAAAACGAAGCCCTCGCAGAAATGCGAGGGCTTTGTTGTTTCTGGGAGGTTTAAACCTCCTAGAAGCTGGATAAAGTCCAGCACCGCCTTATCAGCATCGACAGACCAAGCTTTACTCGCGCGTCTACTCGTTACAATTTCACGTCAGTGCAACGTTGACGGCTTCTTACACCTACCTATAATGCACCCCAACACACCCGCCAAGCCTAGGTTGACCCAGTCAGCAAGCTCAAATCGTGCGGGTTTTTTTTGCCTGGAGAAAACTACATGAGGCCCTTCGACAAACCGGCCCTCAGCGTAGAACAGCAATTGGAACTGCTGAAACAACGAGGCTTGCACATCGCCAACGATGATCGGGCCATGCGTTTTCTCGAAGTGGTCACGCTGTTTCGCCTGAGTCCCTACATGCGCCCCTTTCAGGAGCCAGACCCTGAACACACGTTCAAGCCAGGCAGCACACTGAAGGCAATCGTCGACATCTACCGCTTCGATGGTTCGTTGCGGCGCATCACCATGGATGCCATCGAACGTGTCGAAGTCGCCATACGAGCGACCATCAGCAATTATATGTGTCCAAAATACGGGCCTGACTGGATAGCTGACGCGTCAGTCTTCTCCTCGTCATACTCACACCCCGATCTGTTGCGTCCGATGCGGGAGCAAATGAATAAGGAGCGCAGCAAACTCAGACGTGATATCGACCGCATCAGAAAGGGCCGACAGACCGATGGGCTCCAGCAACAGCGGATCGAAAACCGCATGCGTGACAACTACTTCCGATATTACGGTGCAACCTATGCCCACCCTGAGCTGCCACCCGCTTGGGCGGTCCTGGAAGAACTCAGCCTTGGGACGGTATCTACCCTCTTCAATGCCATAGGCAGAAGCGCCGATAAGAAAGCTATCGCCACCCGATTCAGCCTGCCCTTCGAAGTATTGGCCTCCTGGCTTCACACGCTGACCTTCATTCGAAACTGCTGTGCCCACCACTCACGGCTATGGAACCGGGAGCTCTCGATTCGACCATCCTTACCTAAAGAATGGGTCATCCCAACGGCTCCCGCCGACCGGCCTCAGCCCAAACACCGGCTATACATCGTATTGACGATGCTGGCCTACCTAACCGATTTGATCAGCCCAGACAGCCAGTGGAAGCTCCGCCTGGCCGAAATCATGGATCAGCAGGAAGTGGATCATCTGCTAGTCATGGGATTTCCAAATGATTGGAAAGATCAACAGCAATGGGGTCTAGCGTAAGTCCGGCAATGGCGCAGAGAGGAGGAATTGATATGGATATCTCAACCTCACAAAGCATCAAGCTCGCCATCGTGTCGGCAACCGGGCTGTCAAAAGACGCGCTGCATATCTATTTGGGCATGGCAGTCTATTTAACGTTGACCGTTGGCACCCGACGATTCAGGCCATACCTTGGCTGGCTGGTTGTTTTCATCATTGCGTGTGCTGGCGAGTGGGTAGATCGGCGAGACGATATTGGAAGCTTCGGATACTGGCGCTGGCAGGCAAGCGCTCACGACGTTCTCAACACGTTGTTTTGGCCGACGGTGCTAACACTGCTTTGGCTTTTAAAATGCCGCAGTAAAGCAAGCGTACATCCATAAGAATCTCGCAATCTGCTCTGCCACGCGGGTCCATCCAAACAGGGCTGCAAAGCCGCCCTGTTTGGATGGACCTCACTTAAAAAATCTAAAGCCCACGCAACTGTCTGTGGAAAACCACGGATTTCCACCGCTGGATAATTTCATCCACAGCCGCAGAACTCCCGAAAATTGGAGCCTTGACCCAAATTATCCACAGGCGTAGAAAAGATCGGGCAAAGCGCTGTCTTTGACAGCACCCAGGTAGCCAGAACCTTCAAGGCTACGCCACACGGTGGTGGTTCTCCCAAAGTGCGATTAGCGTCCGGTGGCTCGCACGGTCACAACAATGTGATGGATGCCTACTTCTACCAGAGTGCCCACTGCGGCAACTCATTCCCTTTCATAGCTGCACTGCAGCAACCTATCCGCTTGGCCATTTCATTGCGCCAACCTGCGCCCGTCTCTTTCTCCTGGAAAGAGACGGGCGCTCGTACCACTGCTGCAAGCCACGTCATACAAGGCTTTGCAGCATTCCCCCTCGTGACAATCGGCGTGACAAACCCGAAGTCACCAGCAACAGCGATGCAGATGATGGTGCCGCAGCCCACGGAACGGACTGCACCTGACTGACAGTCAGGCATGCCCCAGTCATCGCTTCACTGCCTTCACCTGACTCAGGATCTCGCGGCGCTGGTCTCGTCAGCCAGTGCAGCCTCCACCCGCCCACTTCTTCGGAAGTGCTCAGGAGGCCTGATCATGAGATGCCCAAGCTCCCGGTCGTAAAGAGCCGTCAGTCCCGCGTTAGTGGACAACCCTCACAGGTCGCAGGGGCCTTGATCCCTGATAACACTCAACATTCTTGGCGGGATGACGTGGGGAAGGTTTTACAAGTGTGGCTTCGAGAGGAGTTTGGTCATGGGATTGGTCGGTAGACGGGATGGGCGCAATTTTGGCTATGGTCGGCAACTGAGCTATGCCGGGCCGCAAGCGCTACGATATCTGTTTGGCGGCGGGCATTACGGGACCGTCAAAGCACACAGTGATCGGTGGCAAGCATTTGTACGATGGTGTCGATCAAAAGATGGACCGGGGTTCAACGATGCGCGGCAAATTGATCGGCAGACCTTGCAGGGATACCGCAAGGTCAGGATCGTGAACAGGTGATACGCATTATCGACGCGCTTCGCGAACAGCATCCCCGTGCCGCCGCTATTACACAGTTGGCACGAGCCACCGGAATGCGCTTGCGAGAGGCTATCTTGGCCGACCTTGTACGCCTAAAACGTGAGGCAAACCAATTGGGCAGGATCAACATCCAGGATGGCACCAAAGGTGGGCGCTCGGGTGCGTCGGCACATCGATGGATTACGGTAGATGATCATATTCGTGACGCGCTGAGGTTTGCCGAACAAGTCTCGCCCGACGGTAGCCGCAACCTGTTAGCTCCGCACGAAAGCTTTCGCGACTTCAGGCAGTGCGTCGTTCGGCCTGCCCGGGACATCCTCCATACGCACAACCTTAAAGGGTTTCACGAATTGCGGGCGGCCTATGCGTGCGAACGCTATGAGCAACTCTCCCACCATCAAGCGCCGATCAACGGAGGCAGATGCTACCAGTTCGACCCGCGTCTCGATCAGGAGACCAGAACCCAAATCAGCTATGAACTGGGCCACGGCAGGGTCGACATTGTGTCAGCTTATATCGGCGGTAGGACGTGAGTAAGCCATTCGACATCGAGCTTTTCTTGGCTGCCGTCCTGACCGGATCGCATGCCACACGCGAGCGTCATATACGCCAGGCAAAGATCATTCAAGCGGCGATCTCTGATCGCTGGCAACGAGACAATCCTTGGACCTGGCAACGAAAGCATCTCGTCTGGTTTTTCGACATTCATCTAGCCCAGCACTCCCCCTACACACGGGCCTACTATCTGGTTACCGCGCATTTGGTTTGCAAAAGGGCCGGAAAGACCTGGACGTTACGTACCATCAAATTGTCTGCTCTAGACCCATAGCTTGTGGGAATGATAGTCAGTCAAAACAAGGAGAAACGACCTTGTGGATTTTCGCCCCACCCCCAAGAGAGCAACCATCACGCGAAAGCCTTCATGGGAAAAGCACTGACGCTTACGCATAGATGGTTTTCCCAAATTGGGATATTGACAGCCTTATCTAATCCGAGCATTATCCTCCCAAATCGGGAAGAAAAAATATGCGACTCATCGGACGTGAAAAGCTAGCCAGCTTGAAAGGCATCGGCAGCGAAATTGAGAAGTGGGTGCGAACCTGGGCGTCTGAGGTCATGAGCGCTCACTGGAAGCATCCCACTGAAGTGAGCAGCCAATTCCCAAATGCCAAAAACACTGGCAATGGTACGTTTTTATTCCCTGTATGTAATGGCGGCTTAACGATACAACTGTTAATCGTCTTCCCGCAGGGTGTAGCCCTTATTACAGATCTAAAAGTTAGCGAAGACACCCATGGACACTAAGGTTATCCGGACAGACGAACAGTACCGAGCATACCTTGAAGAAGTTCAGGTACTGATGGCCAAAAATCCATCCCTTTACACTACTGATAGTGACAGACTTGAAGTACTCACTGTCCTACTTGAAGCCTACGAAAATAGTAAGTACCCAGTTGAGCCGCCAGATCCAATTGATGCAATTCTCTTTCGCATGCAAGAAAAGGGATTGAAGCAGGCAGACCTCGTTCCCTACTTCGGTACCAGCAGTCGGGTTTCAGAAGTTTTAAATAGAAAAAGACCTTTAACCGTTCAAATGATTCGAGCATTATCACTTGGACTGGGCATATCTGCAGAAACTCTTATAGGTTTATCAAGCCCTGATAACGAGCAAACAAAACAAGATATAGATTGGTCGAAATTTCCAATTAAAGAAATGACACGTAGGGGATGGCTGCAAAACTTTTCATTTCAAGCAAAAACTTCGGTTGAAGAGATTGTTAAACATTTCATCTCAGACGCAGGATTACAGTTCGGAGCCGCAGCATTTCGAAGAACGCTTTCGGGAGAAGCAAAATCTCCAACAACCCAATACTCCCTTTATGCTTGGCTAGCTAGAGTAATACAATCCGCACGTATAAGAAAACCAAAACTTGGCCCGTTCAACAGTGAAAATATTTCCAGCAATTTTTTAAGAGAGCTCGCACAACTTAGCTGGTCGGAACGCGGCCCGCTACTTGCTGTAGAGTATTTGGAAAGGCAAGGAATAGCAGTAGTAATTGAGCCTCACCTTAAAGGCACTCAATTGGACGGTGCAGCTCTGAAAGATAATGATGGCACTCCAATTGTCGCGTTAACACTGAGATACGATAGGCTAGACAACTTCTGGTTCACGCTGCTTCATGAGGTCGCCCATATTTGGAAGCATGTAGGGAATGAAGATGCCTTTTTAGACGATCTTAATACAGAGTCGGAGGATCGGCGTGAGGCGGAAGCGAATCGATTGGCGCGAGAGGCATTTATTCCTAGAGGAATCTGGAGAAGAAGCGATGCCTTCATCTCCCCAAATAGAGAAAACATAGAGGCATTAGCAAGAGAGCTTAGAATCCATCCAGCTATAATTGCCGGTAGATTGAGGAAAGAATCTGGAAATTATAGTAGCTTTCCAGATTTGACAGGGCAGCACCAAGTAAAATCGTTGTTTTTATCCACAGCTGATTACGAGGTTTTCAAATGACCCCTCGATACATACCTGTTCTCAAAGCAATGGATAGCGAATTCAAAGCAGTTGCTCAAATGAGCAAGATAACTGCCGACCGAACTTGCCCTTTGTTTGAAATCCCACGTATCGGCAAGAACATTACTGAAGCAAAGCGTTTTGAAGGATGCGCTCATCTGACCACAGCGTACCTAAACGAAGTGACTGATAGGATTGCCGCTGTATGGAAAGGCAGAACATCGATGGTCGATGCCTTCCATTGGCAACCAGACGCGACTGTAGAGTCTGGAGAGCATATCGTCCAATATATTTATGGCAGACTCACTGCGCTCGGAGTTAATATCCGTCCAATAATCGGATATGACCGCTGGGAAAACCAAGCTTATCGATTGGCACTACAAAACTTAGATCCAGAACTTTTACATCAGTCCTGTATACGCCTTGATCTTCAAGCCTTAGAGGACACCGAAGAGCCAGAGTTTTTCGAAGAGAACATTGAGTCTATCTTAGACGGTTTGTCACTTGAACCAAGCAACTGCTCTTGCCTAATTGATTTTGGCGACGTGACCGGTTGGTCCGTTGTAGACATGCTGGATAAGGTAGATTCGATTCTTTCTATCCTTGAAAAATACGCATTCAGCTACATTGCTGTATCAGGATGCTCACTGCCTAAATCAATTGATCTAGCTGTAAAGAAACCCGATACATCAGATATCATTCCACGCAAAGAAATGTTGGTATGGCAAGCGATCCGTCAAAGCAATCCGAAATTGCGGATCATCTACAGTGACTATGGTGTACGAGGTCCGTCGAGTAACGAAGGCATTCGAAACCCTCACGCTAATGGAAAAATCAGATATACGATCGATAAGCACTTTTTCATAGTTCGCGGTCACTCCATGAAGCTTCCTGGAAAAGGTCAACAAATGTGGGGGCTCGCCAAAACTGTTGTTGAGTCTAGATACTATATGGGGGAAACCTTTAGCTGGGGTGATAACCGTATTTTAGAATGCAGCAAGAAAGAGTGTATGGGGGGGCACCCACAATGGATTACCAATGACACTAGCCACCATCTGGCCTATGTGATGGCCGAAGTTAACAACTTTGAGCTATCCGTTATTGGTTCAAGTTTAGAAGAAAGCGAATTGAGCTCTTGAAGTAATTTCCAAGATAATTAGCTTCTGAACCAATATATCAAAAGGGGGTATGGGATGCCCCCCAGCAGTACGTCCGGACTCGATGAGCATAAATCTAATAAAATCGACACCCAAGGATTTTCAGCTTGTAACTGTGTCTAAAGTCTTGTTACCCATTATAAGTCTAGAGATCTTTACTGCCTATTTCGCACCCTTCATATTACCAGCGCAATTTAGCCTCTAGATCAACTTTTTATTGATGAAGACCTCTCTGATGGAGCACGATTTTAAAAGCATGGAAAAGGGTGAGCTACACGTACACTTAAATGGCCTCGTCAGTACTCGACTAGTTATTGATTTACTCCAGCAGCAGGGAGCAGAAATTCCTGATAATTTTAATTTAGAAAGAGACCTCACCAGGTTTACACCTTCCCCTGACCTTCAGACATATCTAAAGCCTTGGCAAGTTTTAAGGCTTATTCCTCAAGGTCGCACAGCTCTCAATTTAATGGTTTTTAGTGCATTCGAAAACCTAGTAGCTCAAAATGTAAAGTTTGTCGAGTTGCGGAGTAGCGTAATTTATCTTGCACTTCTTAATAACGTCACAGTACCCGAGGCGCTTTTGTGGTTGACCGAAGAGATTTACAGCGCCTCATTAAAATACGGTATTAGGGGCGGACTGATATTAACGGTTTCACGCGGGGATTACGCTGCGGAACATCTACGCACCCTCTTAGCCGCTTATGCATCTATTGGTAAGCCTGGAATAATAGTAGGACTAGATTTAGCTGGCAACGAAGATACCGTATCTCCAACAGAGCTCCCTCAGTTATATCGGAAAGCAAAATCTGATTTAGGATTAAAAGTCACTATACACGCAGGGGAAACAGGCAACCCCCAAAATATTATAGAAGCTATCACCGAGTTTGATGCTGACAGGATTGGACACGGTACAGCCGCATTCAAATCAACGAAAATCATGGAATTGATGCACAAGCGCGATATATGTGTAGAGGTATGCCCTATTAGCAACCGCCTAACAGGTGCTGTAAAATCAAGCGAGTCCCACCCTGTATGTGAGTTCATAAAATTCGGTGTACCATTCGTTATTTGCTCGGACAATCCGGCGATTCACGGTGCGAGCATTAGCGATGACTATAATGAGTTTTATAAAGAAACAGAAAATAGTGCCATCCTCGAGAACATGCTGACCTTACAAAGAAAATATAGCTTCATGGAAGATCAAAATGAAAATTAGATTTGTTTCAAAAAACAACTTCAAAGTCCAAGAAGTCCAACAAATACTTCAGGATACTGGGGTAGAGGTCGTTGCTGCCCGATACTCAATTGATGAAATCCAAACCGAGAATGTTGATAGTTTGGTCAGAGATAAATTACTGAAGGCTTTCAATATAATAGGACGCCCTGTTTTCGTCGAGCATACTGGTCTCTATATTGACAGCCTCAATGGCTTCCCAGGTGGATTAACGCAGATTTTTTGGGACAAGCTTCAAGCTGACAAATTTTCGACCCTGTTTGGATCCGGGGAAAATACTAACTTGGTCGCAAAAACGATAATTGGATATTGCGACTCTATGAAAATCCATCTTTTTGAAGGTGCAATAAAAGGCACCATATCTGCTGAACCCCGAGGAAACAGAGACTTTCAGTGGGATTGTGTTTTTATTCCAGAAGGCTTTACTGAAACTTTCGCGGAAATGGGGGATAGAAAAAATGACATATCGATGAGGCGTATTGCATTCGATAAATTTAAACAGTTTCTTAAAGATGGAAATACTTGATGGAACAGTTACTATCATCTTTTAAGCAAGGCAACGTTATACTTTTCGTTGGTGCTGGAGTATCCACCAATCTGGGGCTTCCATCTTGGGGCGAACTGATCGACAAAATCGCTCAAGAACTAGGGTATGACCCTGAGATTTATAAGACATTTGGCGATCATTACGCCCTTGCCGAATATTATAGGATCAAAAAAGGTAGTATCGGTCCCCTCCGAAGCTGGATGGACCGAAGCTGGCATGCTCCGACTATCAATATCGAATCGTCGAAAATTCATGAACTGATTGCAAAAGCCAACTTTCCAATAATTTATACTACAAACTATGATCGATGGATCGAAAACACATTCGATCACTTCCAAAAGCCATACACCAAAATAGCATCAGTATCTGACGTAACTAAGATAAGACCTGGAAGCACTCAAATAATTAAGTTTCACGGAGACTTCGATGATGACACCTCGATAGTACTTGATGAAACTAGTTATTTTGAAAGATTAGAATTCGAAACACCTCTAGATATTAAATTGCGATCGGACGTGCTTGGCAAATCAGTACTATTCATTGGTTACCGACTTGCCGATATAAATTTAAGGTTTCTATTCTACAAGTTATCCAAAATCTGGAAGGCCAACTGCAATAGTGAGGCACAGCCTCGGTCATACATATTTTCACCTAGACCAAACCCCGTCCAAGAAGCCATTCTTAACCAATGGGGAATTAACATGCTTTCTTCTCAGGTAGACTCCCAAGGAGATGCTCTCGCGGAATTTTTAGAGAATTTTGTATAACTCAAATGCAGCTTTAGCAGCCTAAATCAAAGAAATTTACGACTTCGGCCTGATTTTAAAGATGGCTCTCAGCAGGCCAAAAGTCTAAAAGCAGACTCTGAAATTTATTAAGCACATCGTTGCACCTGCTATGGGAATAATCCCTAGCGAAAAAACTGCAAAATCTTAGGGTAGCTTTAGGGGTATAGCAGATTAACCATAGCTGTTATCTCATTGTATTGAATTAAAAAAGTCCGATTTTTCGACTCCTGGTGCCGCACCATACAAGACGAGGCCCTCGCAGAAATGCGAGGGCTTTGTTGTTTCTAGCGGTTGATGGGCCTGAGCTTGAGCCCGCTGCACTTCCTCCCCCTACGCCGAGCACGGCATGAGCAAGCACTGCCTTCACGATCACTCATGGCAGGTATCCTTCCGACCGCGCCATTTCTACCTACCCACTTAACTCAGGGCTATAGATCGTCCAGTGAAACCTTAACTCGTTGGGGAGCAGCAAGCCGCTCTCGCGCCTTATGGATCAAGACCACATCATCCTCGTCCATCAGGACTGCCATGGAAGGCAATTGGCCCTGGTTGGGCACAATCTGCGAGGTTTCTCCCGATGTCATTTGATACGCGGACTCGAGCACGTCCTGCTGGAATTGCTCGTATTCATCATCCATTGGATATTTCCTCCAATCGCTTATCTTCGCGCGTCGACAGCCGGCTATTTCGACAGCGAGGCAAATTATTGCCCATCTATAAAAATACCTAAACCTCTCCCCGCCAGCATCGCGCCACGATTGCAGCCTCCCCCATCGCCAGCTACTCTCCAACTGTCGCTGCCAATTCAGCGACCGGGCCTGAGAACCCGAGTAAGATGCAGGCGCTACAGCGCCCGAACCACGTTTTGCGGCGTTTTTTTATGTCCGCATTCCGTGCAATGGCGGCTGTGCGTGGGAGACCTTCGGGTCTGCCGGGTTCCTGTATCTCCGGTTTCTCAGCCTGCGCACAGCTGCCACCCATTCGCCTGAGAACGAACGTGGCAGCTCTCACTTGATATGGGAGTTTATCGATGCATGCCATGGATCTGCTGCAGTCTCGCTTTATAGATTTGCGAGTCACCACCCGCCGCCAATTGGTAAACGGAGGTGCGCAATGACCCATCCCAAAGACCTCAAAACCCCAGGCCTAACCCCCTTCTCCTACCACTCCGACCGCCCGCTATTCCGCGTCAACAGCGGCATACCCATCGGCGAAGCCCTGTCCCACGCTTCCGACCTGCTCCACGTTGCCAAGGTCCTGGCCGAGGACGCGGCGATGATTCGCAGCACGGATCGGTATGCCTGGGCATCGTGTTATTTGCAGGATATGAGCAAGGCCGTCATTGATGACGTGGTGAAGGTGCTGGAGGCGCCGGGGAGTAATCCGGCTTAAGAGCTGCAAGCCCAATGCTGCTCACGAGCGGGGCAGCATTGGATTCTATCTGCCGAAGCAGCTTAAAAAAGGGCTGCTTCGCACCCCAGCGGGAGCAAGCTCCCTCGCCACAGGCTCATCTAATTCCTCCCTGCGCCGATAGCCTTGAATAAGAACATGGCCTGTGCCAGGGCTCTGCTGGCACTCGACTACACTTTCCCAGAATCCCCCGCTCCAGGAGCAGTAAGCGATGAAGATCCGCACCAAGGTCATAGGCTCGGGGTTGGTCAGTCTTTCTTTTGCGCTGTTGCTTGGCGGTATCGGGTTGTGGGGTTATCACTCCATGACCAAGGCCCTGGTGCAGAACGAGACCAGTATTTCGGCCATGCGCAAGCACATGGAGGCGGACATGATGCACGATGCCATTCGTGCTGATGTGCTCGCCGCTCTGCTGGTGAAGCCGGGGGATGCCCAGGGGGCGAAGGAAGTGCTGGAGGCGTTCGATGAGCATACGCAGCGGATGCGCAAGGTCATCGCCGAAAATGCCGAGGCCAAGTTGCCAGGGGATGTCGCCAAGGCGATTGTCGAGCTCAAGCCACAAGTCGAAACCTACATCGATAAAGCCAAGCAAATCATTGGCAAGGCACTGAGTGGTTCCCAGGATGGCCATGCGTTGCGCGCAGAGTTCGACACGGCGTTTTCAGCGCTGGAGGAACGCAACGAGGCCGTGAGCGAGTTGATCGAGAACCAGGCGCAGTCGTCTCGTGAGCATCAAGACAGCAGCATTCACACCTCGGAACGCTGGCTGATCGTGACGTTGCTGGCCACCTGCGTGGCGCTGGCGCTGTTGTCGTGGAGCCTGCTCAAGGCGGTGCTGACACCGCTGAACAAGATCATCCTCAATACCCAGGCGATTTCCCAAGGGGATTTGCAGCGCTCGATGGGGGCTCAAAGCAAGGATGAGCTGGGTCAGTTACAAGGTGTGATCGAGCAGATGCAGACCAATCTGCGGCAGATGATCGCGACGATCCGCGGCCAGAGCGATGAGTTGCATGGCACGTCCCGGAATTTGGGCGATACGGCGCGGCAAATTGTGTCCAGCGCCGATCAGCAAGCCCATAGCGCGACGAGCATGGCGGCCAGCATGGAACAGATGATGGCGAACATCAGCCAGATCCATCAGCACGCCGACAGCGCCCGCACGATCTCGGCGCAGTCCGAGCAGTTGGCGAGCAGCGGCGGCCAGGTGATTCTCGGGGTGGTGGAAGGCATGAACCGGATCGCCGAGGTGGTCAACCAGTCGTCCAGCAAGATCACGGCACTGGACGCGTCGTCCGAAGACATTCACTCCATTATCCAAGTGATCAAAAGCATCGCCGAGCAGACCAACTTGCTGGCCCTCAACGCCGCCATCGAGGCCGCCCGTGCCGGTGAGGCGGGGCGTGGTTTTGCGGTGGTGGCCGATGAGGTGCGCAACCTGGCGGCGCGCACGACCCAGTCCACCCAGGAAATCACCGCGATGATCGAGCGCATCCAGTCCAGCGCGCGGGATGCGGTGGCGAACATGCAGGCGTGTGTCAGCCGCGTGGACGAAGGCGTCAACCTGGCCCAGCAGGCCGGGGTGTCCATCAGTGAAATTCGCACCGGTGCCCGGCATGCGGCCGAAGTGGTGGAGGAAATTTCCCAGACCATTGCCGAGCAATCCAAGGCCAGTGATGAAATGGCCCAGCGAGTGGAGTCGATTGCCGAGCAGTCCCGTGAGAACACCCGTTCGATTCACACCCTGACGCAAACCGCGGATCAATTGAACAACGCGGCGGGGTCGATGCAGGCTTCGGTGCAGCAGTTCAAGATTTGATCAATCGACTGCGCTTCTGTGACGAGGCTTGCTCCTGTTGGCAGCGTGGCAACCTCTGATTTCAATAATCACGAATTGTTGAAAATTATGGCTGGGCAATAATTATTGCCCAGCCATAAAACACCGCAAAAACCTGATTCAAACCTCGCTCACCTCAAACACAAACGAAATCTCCCGCTTCTGGGCACTCCAGACATACCGAATGTGCTTGCCCTGCGTCGGAATCGAAACCGCCGGCGGGCGAAACGCGGCCACGCATTCATGGCCGGGCAGGCGGACGCTGTTGTACAGCAGCCCCCAGGACAAGGTTTCACGCAGCTGCCGGGCAAACACTTGGGACGGGCCGTAGGCGGTAGGGTCCGGGTTGTGGAGGTGGGGGTGGTCGTGGCGGATGTCGTGCAGCGGTTTGACGACCTTGTTGACGTAGGTGCGCATGGTCAACTCCAGGTCTGGCTCGTTGGTTGCGCCAAGGAATCGCGCCTGGTGGTAACAGGTCTCGGCAATGGCGGCTTCCTGGCTGCTGGCCGCGTAGTAGACGCCGAAGGTGCCGTCGCTGAAGCGGCTGCTTTTGCCGATGTGGGTGAACGCCGCCATTACCGGCGAAGAGCCGGGCCCGGAAATACGGTCTTCGGGGCGTACCCGGGACAGCACGCCGGCTTGCTCCATCAGCCGATCGTTAGTCAACGCTTCCAGGGCATAGGCCGTGGGCAAATCTTCAGGGTCGAGTACGTCTTCAAACAGCGAAATCGGTGGGAAGCTGCTGTTGACGATGCGATAGGCCCGTTTCCATTGCGGGTCCGCCAATGGTGGCACCATCAACCGCGTACTCCGTCGAGGTATCGCCGCACATCGGCGATGTCCACTACCCGTCCGGTCAGCATGTAGGACAGCGCCGACTGGCCATTGAACGGCGCCGCAGTGTTCGGGCTGCTGACCCATTGATACGCACGGTCCCGGCTATTGCTGAAAATAATGCTCAGCGCCTTGTGGATACCCATGAGGTAGGAAATGCGCTCCAGCGTATCGCGAGGCAGCTTCACGTTTTCCGGCAGCTGTTTGTATTTGTAGAAGGTCGTGTTTCCCACCTTGCCCAGCAATGTGCGCTGCTGCTCGACGCTGCAGCCCCAGAGCGCCATGAGATTGAAGAAAAATTTCAACGCGACTCGACCCGCATCCGGGGAATCCAATTGTTGCTGTGCGTTGAGGGTGATGGAGGAAGTCGCCATGGGTGAGGGCTCCTTTGTCGCGGGGTGGTGCTTAGAGGATAGTACAGATGTGGATTATTTTTAAGTTTTTATTCGCAAGTGGAATCCACAGACGTCCTATTTGAACAATTCGGCATGACTTCCCAAGTCAACAAACGTAACCAGGTTCGGGCGTGAATGCTCATAAATCAACAGAAAGTCACCGCCAATATGGCACTCTCGAAATCCAACCCAGTTACCCGTCAAGGCATGATCCATGTATTCGCTCGGTAGCTGCTCACCCAAAAAAAGCATGACCATCACGTGACGCACTTCATTCATATCGCGCCGCCCTGCCCGTTTGTAACGCTCCCAGGACTTTTTGAATTCAGACGTATATGCACATTGCTTCGGCAATTCAGCGCGTTTTTGCTTTTCTCCCGGTTTCGCCATCAGCCTCTCTCAGCATGTCGTCTATCGAGTTGAATCGTTGACGGATATCCCGTGCCTCAATCATGGCCCGGGCGGTCTTGTCCGAAGGCACTCGTATCTCGAATGGAAGCCCCTGAGTCTCAACAACCTGGCGCAGGAAAAGACGCATCGCGTCGCTAACACTCAATCCGCAGGCGTTCAAAACCTCGGTGGCACGGGCCTTCAAGTCCTCATCAATGCGGCAACGCACGTCGGTGGTTTTTAATAGTGCACCCATGAAATAAACCTCATTGCTAAATTTGTAGCTACATTGGCGCTACCTCAAAAACATTGTGGTGGGACTGCCGCCATGGGTCAACGTCAGGTGGATAAGCGGCCTTGCATGGATAACGGCAGGTTTGGCATCTCTTGTATTAAGGGGCGTATTTCAACCTGAGTTTCCAAGGACGGATATCAGAGCGATCAGCCATGATGTTGGGAGTGCTCCGAGACTCACGCAGGATTTTTCGCAAGACAGTCCACCTATGACCCTGCTAACTGATCCCGGCCAGCATCGACTGGGCAAAATCCCCAAATCCCGCATAAGCTCAACCATCGCCTCCCGGCGCTTTTCGGCACAAAATCGCGACAAGCGTGGCAAGGTGCATGATGATAGCCAGCATGCACTGCCTGGCACGGGCCAGGTGCACAAAAATAGCGAGCCCACTTAAGTAGAGGGCATTACCTCATGGATAGCAGAATCCTACGCAACCTCATGCGTATCGTGCAGACCGGCTCGTTGTCGGCAGCGGCCGAGCATTCGTGCCTCACGGTGCAGGCGTTGGCGGCGCAGTTGAACAAGGTCGAGGAACAGTTCGGTTTCCGGTTGTTCCGGCGCTCAAACAAGGGCCTGACGTTGACGAGCCAAGGTTCGGAACTGACGCCTTTCATGGATCAGGTGCTGGTGGCCACCCGCCAGTTGGAGGAGAAGGTGGCAGCGCTCAAGACGCCGCGACAGCGCACCCTCAGAGTGGCGCTCAATACCACCCTGCCGGCGGATTTCAACCGGCGGATGATCGACCGGTTGATTGCCGTGTTCCCTCAGTATCAGCTGGAATTCAGCTACGCCGAGTCGATGGAGAACCTGAGCAAGCTCAGGAATGAAGACTTTGACCTGGCGATCCTGATCGGGCAGCAACAGGGCGGCTTTACCAGCATCACCATGCCGGATGTGCAGGTGCGGGTGGTCGGCGCCCATTGTGGCGACGCAGACGATTCCCTTGGCTTGCTCGGTGACAAGTTTCAGGTGCGTCCGGCAGAAGAATGTCCGTATTCCCACAGCTTCCTGCGCTTTCTCGACGCCGGCCTGGGTGAATACGGGTCGAGCCAGCGCATGGTGTATTCCTGCAGTGAAACGCTGACGTTGTCGTTGATCACTCAGCTCGATGGCTTGGGGCTGGTGTCTCGGGAAGCCGCGCTGCGCAACGGCCTGGCGATTTTCCCGGACTTCGAGGATTTCCTTGAGGTCCGCCTGGCGGTGAACAATCCGGAGTTGCCCGGCCAGGCGCTGCACGATGTGGTGGACCTGACGCTACAGGAACGAGCCGAGCGCGATGTACGCCGCCGTGCCCACCGCCACACTGAGAAACAGGTTGCGGCTGAAATACGCACATAACAGCGTCGGAATCGCGGCATAAAGCTCAGGGCGATCGAGCTGTATCTGCTGGTCCTTGATCAGCAAGGGGGTCAGGCTGATGGCAGCGACGATCGCCACTGGCAGGTATTCCAGGGCGCGGGCGACGAAGGGCGGCCAATGGTCGGTATTGATCTGCAACGGCAGCGCGCGCGGCAGGAAGGTCACGGCCATCATCAGGGCCACGACCAGGATCAGGAACGTTTGGTCAGGCATACGCCCACCCCGCAGCCTACGAACGTGGCAATGAAGACATTGAATGGCGAGCTGCCCAGCAGGCTCAGCCCGCCCATGCAGACGACAGCCGCCAGGGCGGCGATCAGTTTGTTACGGGTATTGCACAATGAAACCAGCACATAGAGCATCATCGCCGTCAGGGCATAGTCGAGCTGGTATTTGATGAGGTGCGCCGCGTATTGCGCGCACACGGCGCCCAACAAGCCACCGAGTACCCAAGATGTGTGGCAGAACAGATTGAAACCGACCAGGTAGCGCACGCTCACCGGTGCCCCGCTGCCGAGCTTGACGCTGTGGAACGCGAACGACTCGTCTGTCAGCCCCGCCGCGTAGCACCAGCGCTCGAAACGACTGAGCCCCAGCGCGCGCAGGGCCTTGGCCATGTAGACCGACATCAGCATGTGCCGGGCATTGATCAGGAACGTGGTGAGCACGATGGTGGTCAGCGACGCGCCACTGGAAATCAACGCCAGCGCCGCGAATTGCGAAGCGCCCGCGTAGACGAACAGGCACATCGCCACCGGCAACCACAGGGGCAACCCGGCGTTGACCGCCATCAGACCGAACACAAACGAAACCGTGAAATAACCCGCTACCACCGGACTGGCTTCAGCAAAGGTACGCGAGGCTTGTGGTTCGACCGCCAGCGGCTGGCTGGAAGTCTTGTTCATAAATCTCTCTCGAAGGTGATTTCACCCCGGGGCTCACAGAACCCCTGGGCCGCCCAGAAGCGCTTGCCGGCCAGATTAGCATCGTCGACGAAAAGGAACATGCGCAGCACGCCGACCCGCTTCATGTCCGCCGATGCGGCTTCAACCAGGCGCTGGCCCAGGCCTTTGGTGCGATGCTGCGGGCTGACCGCCAAGTGATTGATCGTGCCACGGGTACCGAGCATGCCGCCGATCACGGCGCCCACCACGTCACCGCTCTCATCGATGGCCAGGTACGCGGTGGTGGTGTCCTGCAACAACACACCGCGCAAGAATCGGGCATCCTGCCATTCGCAGAACGACACTTCGTCGAAACCGCGAAAGAACCGCTCCAGTCGCTCGGCGTCCCGGACCATGGCCCGGCGCAACAGGACCTGCTGCGTCGGGTCGTCCATGGGTTCGAGCCGTTCAGCGAACAATGTCGAAAGCGGTCCCGGGCCGCGAGAAGGAAATGGCCAGGATCTGCCGATACGCCATGTCATGGCTATGGGTGTTGCGCGCCGGGGTCACGTAATGGCGCATGTCGCGATCCAGGAAAAACGTGGTGTCGAGGATGTCCTCGTAGGTCGTCGCCGCCAGTTGCTCTTCCTGGGCGCTGTACAAGCGACTTTCGGCACCTGCCACATTATGGCGACCCCAGAAATGCACGCCGCTGAACGGATAGCCGTCGCAGTGGATCCCTTCGGGGGTGATTTCCAGTTGCTTGCCGGGCTTGATCTCGATGCGGATCTGATGAATCTGGCACTGCCAGATTTCATCGTGCAGCTCCTGCGGCAGGACGTTCTTGTAAACCTCGAAATCCGTGTCGATCAGGCTGCGCATCACCGGCGAATTGATCACTTCGTTGGAGAAGTCCTGGAAGTGCCGTTCCAGCCCGCCGACATAGCTGTTGTTGGCCTTGGACTGAATGTAGGCCCGGTGTTCGAGCTGGCTGAGCTCACGGGTCGTAGGGTTGTATTGGAAGTCGCTGTAGCGGCGAAAACGCATGCCTGACTCGGCCTGGCCGTAGTAACTGTCGGGCTCCATGTTTTCCCAGCTTTTGGTCAGCCGGACAAAATCGCCGAAATGACCGTAGAGGTTGAAGTCCCCACCGCGAACGTTGACGTATTTGTCACGTCTTAGCGCTTCGCCCACTTCCCTGTTCAGAACGATCATTTTTCATAGGTCTCCACTGCATTGAGCGGCCTAATCTAGTAGTTGCAGGATTTACGTCCATGAGAAAGTATTTGAGGCATTTCAAGCGGCGCTTGAAACGGTGGTTGAAGTTTCATTAGTAGGACTTTTTCCCGGGAAAACGGCCTTTGAATATGACTTTTTTGGCGCTCAACATCCAAAAAGGCATTGTTCCCTGAAGGCATCACCGCACTTCAAACAGGCGCGATACCTCCTACACATCAGTCGGCAAGACTTGCGCGCTGCTGATTGCAATCTTGTCGACCACCCCCTCTGAAAGCCTCTAACTGTGAGGCCTCCAGTCAAGTGCACAACAATTGGTGCTGAATTGTTGTATTTCTTGCGCGTTTTTTTGCCTAAAAGTCCAAAGCTCCTAGCCAAAGCAGTCCAAAAAGCGCTCGGAACCCCACCGTAAAGGGCGTTGAAAAAACCTGGCTCACTCCTTGATAGAAGTGCGGCACTCACCGGGGCGAGCAACCTCCCGGGCACTCGCACTTTTTGGCAAGGAGAGCCTGTATGGCAACACCGGCGCATATGCCCCTCAGTCCCAAGGCATGGCTGGCGCAACAGCCGCTGCAAAAACACGAGCGCCTGTACTTGGTCATCAGCGCGGCGAGCGATGCCGATGCGCTGAGAAACCTTCGTATGTCTGACCGCACCCACACTCTGATGCCGATCTGGAGCGACACCCCTTACGCCACTTGGCATCCGGTAATGCCCTATATCACCGAGCTCCAATCCAACTCGACGTTCCTGTCGTGGATTGCTGAAACCGAGGCCCTCGAATGGGGCTGGCTGGCCGTGTCGCGCTGCGAACCTAACGAGGTACTGGGGCATCTGCGCAGCCTCACCCAGGTAAAAATGCCGAGTGGAGGCAATGTATTTTTCCGATTTTGGGATGGACGACATATCCATCCGATCCTTGAAGGGCTTGGGGACGCGGCTGGAAATATGCTGCCGGTGTTCGAACGCTACCTGATCAATGGAAAGTGCTTGGAAGTCAGCCCCAGAAGGATACCAACGGTGAGGGATTGGCCATGGTGGGAAGTGCCCAAGGACCTGCTCGATAGCCTGGCCAAACAAGACCCGTCCACAATGATTGGCAGCCTGATGCAGTGGTTGGAAGAAGAACGCCTGGATATCTATACCGCTTGGCCCGAGAGCAATTTGAAGCTGAAGGTCGCCCGTTTCATAAGCCGCGCAAACGCGTCGGACAATCTTCATGAAGCGCTACTGAACGAACTGATGCTGGAGCAAGGTTGATGTCGACAAAGGATCGTATTGCCTTCGTCGATCAGGAACTGGCGACATTCAAGGACAGTTTGAAACGTTATCGGGAGCAAACCCAAGCCTGGTATGCACAACGCGCCGACGATTTCAGCCGACTCAACGATCTGCCTTCCTTCATAGGAATGGAGCGAGTCATCAAAGCAGGTGACACCCAAAAATCAGTGAGCATAACTGACGGCGATTTTCTCTCGAGTGTGACTCGATGTCCGCTAGAAGGGCCGTTGCTGATCGAGAGCAAATTCGAGTCGGTCTATGACATCCCGATCGGCGATATCGAAGTCGAAATCGTAGACGTTGAGAGTGGTGAGATCAGCACTGTCAAACTGGATGCCCAGGGAAAGGCCCGTTGGACGGCCGGTGTTGCGGGCAAGTATTACCAGATTCGCGTGCACAGCGAGGTGACACCGGCTCAGATCGACGAGTTATTCGGCACCTATGCCGGGCTGACAAGCGAGCTGGAACAATTCCTGCGCAATCAGTGGGACGGCCCGGCGGGTTACAGGCAGCAATGGTCGAGCCTTTCCCTTTCGGGCACTGCCCTGGCGATCGGTACCGGCATTCTTGAAGGTGGCTGGGAAGCCCTCAAAGGTGTGTGGGACGGCATCAGCCTGGTACTCGACATTCTGAAAGACCCGGGAAAATTCAGCGAACAATTGGGTGAAGGCACTGATCGACTCATCGACGTGGCCAGGCAAACGCCCAACGTCATGAAGAAGGCCATGCTGCTGGCCAGTGACGAGGCGGCGCTCTTTTTGATGATGCGTTGTGCATTGATCTGGCTGGCGAGCTTACCCCCGATGCAGATGGCCGGAGACGCCGCGAAGATGACCACGGCCGCGGTCATGGGGATCGCGATTGATATCGTGATTGCGATCGTCCTGACGGTTGTCGCAGAAGGTACCGGGGTCATCTATCTCGCGGCACGGTTGAAAAAGTACGGCGAAATCATCCTCAAGGCCGTGATTGGCTTTGTGGAGTCTGTGTTCGCCATCATTAATGGCTTCATGGCATATGTTGCCAAATATATCCCCGTAGCGGTGCGTGGAACGGCAACGCCTATGAAAAGGGGTGAGGTCGAGTTACGTATCGACGGCCAGAGGAATGCCAGGCTGGTCAACGGCAAGACTGGCGATGACGCTTCACGGCAAGCGACGACACCCACCGGCAAGAGCACAGAACCCGCGGCCCGTACTTGCACCGACAAATGCCCGGTCTCGATGGTAACCGGCGAAGAGTTGTTGACGCTGAACGACGGCCAACTTGATGGCCTGCTGCCCTTTGAGTGGACCCGTTTGTACAGGACCAGCGCGGCAGAAATCGACTGTGGCCTGGGTTTCGGCTGGAGCCATGCGCTGGGCCATCGGCTCGAAATCAATGGCAATGAAGTCATCTGGACCGATCATGAAAATCGCTCGACGCCCTTTCCGCTTCCCAGCCAGCAACGCCCGGCAATCACTAACAGCCTCTCGCGGGCGGCCATTTACCTGGGTGACGACCCCAGCGAGTTGATTGTGGCTCAGGCGGGTGAGCGTCCATCCTTCTATCACTTTCGTTTCAACAACGAATTCGCAACGTTAATTGCCGTCAGCGACCACTACGGTAATCGGTTGCACATCACCCGCGACATCCTCGGGCAGATCAAGCGCTTGGACAACGGCGCGGGGCGTGCCCTGCTTTTGCGCTACCACGGCAAACACATTATCGGTGTCGACTACCAACAGTTTCGGCCGGCGGACACGTTGGAACAGGCCTGGAGCACCGTCCAGACACTGGTTACGTACGGCTATGACGACCAGCATCGTCTGGTTGAAGCTAAAAATGCCGCTGGGGAAACCGAACATTATCGCTACAACGAGCAGCACGTCATCGTTGAGCGACAGCTAGCCGGTGGCGCCAGTTTTTTCTGGGAATGGGAGAACGAAGGCAAACTGGCGCGCTGCATTCATCACTGGGCCAGTTTCTCGCAAATGCAAGCCCGTTACGCCTGGGACGACAAGGGCAGCGTCACTGTAATCAATGCTGACGGTAGCGAGGAGGTCTACACCCACGACGACAAAGCACGGCTGGTCAGCAAGACCGATCCGGACGGTGCGAAACATCGCAAGGCCTATAACGAAAAAGGCCAGTTGATCGCGGAAAAAGACCCGCTGGGCGCCGTGACCCAATACCGCTACGACGAAGATGGCTTGCTGATAGCCGTGATCCCGCCGGAAGAAGAAGCGACGACTTATGAGCACATCAACGGGTTCGTGAGCGATGTCCATCGCGGCAAAGCCAGTTGGAAATACCGCCGGAATCGACAAGGCGATATCACCCGGCAGATCGATCCCGATGGAAACATCACCTATTACCACTACAGCGATCAAGGTCGTCTGACGCGGATCACCCATCCCGACGGAAGTTTTCATTTGTTGGGCTGGAATCGCCTGGGCCAGTTGCTGGAAGAATGCCTGCCTGATGGTAGCCGTCTTCAATATACCTACGACGTGCTCGGCCGGCAGATCAGCCGCAAAGACGAAACCGGCGCCATCACCCAATATCAATGGGACGCCGTGGGTCGGTTGCTCCAGCTCACCTTGCCAACCGGCGCGACCCGCGCATGGAGCTACAACGCCTACGGCAAGGTCACGGCCGAGCGGGACGAACTGGGGCGTATAACCCGTTATGAATACGCCAACGGTTTGCACCTGGTCAGTCGACGGCTAAATCCCGATGGCAGCCAGTTGCGCTACCGCTACGACAACTCAAGCCTGCTGCTCACCCAGATAGAAAACGAACGCGGCGAGCACTACCACCTCGACTACTACTCGAACGGCCTCATCCGCGAGGAAGTCGGCTTCGACGGCCAGCGTACCGGTTATGCCTACGATCTCAACGGACACTTGCTGGAAAAAACCGAATTTGGCGACGATGGCAGCCAGCGGATCACCGCCTACCAACGCGACACCACCGGCCGTTTGCTACGTAAAACCCTGCCGGACGGCGAAACGGTTGATTACCGCTACGACGCCCTAGGGCGCCTGGTCAGCGTCGACGACGGTCATTGGCCGCTGGCCTACGAATACGATCACCAGGACCGCCTCGTCACTGAACACCAGGGCTGGGGCACCCTGCGCTATGAGTACGACGCTGTCGGCCAGTTGAAGCACTGTCGCCTTCCCGACCGCAGTACGCTCGACTATCACCACGCTGCGGGCGGTGCGCTGTTAGCCATCGACCTCAACGGCACCCGCCTGACCGAGCATCGGTTCAGCGGTGGGCGCGAACGGCAACGCCGGCAAGGCCGACTCCTCAGCGACTACGAGTACGACGAACAGGGCCGCCTCAAGGCCCAGACGGTGTGGCAGAACCAACAGCAACAACTGCTCTGGCGCGATTATGCCTACAGCGCCAACGGCAACCTGGAAACCCTTTCCGATAACCGAAACCGACGTCATTACCAGTACGACCCGCTGGATCGTCTGGTTCGCATCGACTTTTCCCACAGCGAGCCACCAGAACACTTCTGTCACGACCCGGCCGGCAACCTGATGATGCAGGACCGCCCCGGCCCGACCACCCTCAAGGGCAACCGCCTGCTGATGGAGGGTGATCGTCACTACGACTACGACGCCTTCGGCAACCTGATCCGCGAACGCCGCGGCACCGGACAAAAACTCGTCAGCGAATACCGCTATGACTGCCAGCACCGCCTGATCGGTGTCATCACGCCGGACGGGCGCGAAACGTCCTACCGCTACGACGCCTTTGGCCGTCGCATCAGCAAGATCGTGGACGGCCAGACCACCGAATTTATCTGGCAAGGCGACCGGGTCGTCGCCGAAAGCGGCGGCCAGCATTACCGCAGCTACCTCTACGAACCCGGCACCTTTCGCCCGCTCGCCATGCTCGACGGCGAAGGTCCCCTCAAGGCAACCCCGTTCTATTACCACCTCGACCACCTCGGCACGCCGCAGGAATTGACCAGCTATAGCGGCAAAGTGGTCTGGTCGGCTCGCTACAACGGCTACGGTAAACTCACCGGGCTTGAGCACGGCGGCGGCGAGCAACTGGAACAACCGCTACGTTTCCAGGGGCAATACCATGACTTGGAAAGCGGCCTGCATTACAACCGCCATCGCTACTACAATCCAGAGACGGGTCGCTATCTGACACCGGATCCGATCAAGCTGGCGGGTGGGTTGAATGCCTACCAGTATGTGCCCAACCCTACGGGGTGGGTGGATCCGTTGGGGTTGAATGCTCGCTGTCCAGGGAGCAAAAATAAACCAGCTGAAGGCGAACAAAAAAGCGAGCCTCCACTACCCGAACTGTCTCGCCACGGCGCATTTAGGCAAGCAAAATTAGACGCTGGCGTACCAAAAACCCAGCAACCAGACCTTATTTATGACGCCACCACTGGAAAAACACATCAGTATAGCTATGCAAGAATGACGGATAAATCCGGCGAGAGCGTTTTAACCAGCGAAGGAAAACCAATCTTGGCTCGAGAATATCAATTTACACGCCCCGACGGTTCTAAAGTCATAGTCCAAGACCACTCTGCCGGACATCAATATAAACAGCCGGGAAACAGAGGCGACCAGAAAGCTCATTTTAATTTGCGTCCTATCGAAAACAAAAGAACAGGAAAAATTAACAACGCAAATGATCACTACTACTTCAAGGATTGAAAATGAATTTTTGGAACGACTTAGAAGGCAGCACGTTTTTCAATAAAATTTTTTCTTCTCCCGTACCCATTGGGACAATCGAACTGTTTTCGTTAGCCATAGACAACGACACGTCTACAATCGTATTTGAATTCGACATTGAGGAATACCCCGATGCGCCTCCACATAAATGGAAACAATCGGGCTTCAATACTTGCCGAATTGGACTTAACTGCAGCGCCCCCACAAACTTAACAATTACAAACATACCAACAAAAAACAAACTAGCCCTTCGAATATCTCAACAACAAAATACATTTACAGTTCACGCCTCAAACGATACATCGCTCATAAAGTTCGAGACCAAACACCTATTACTATGCGGCCCTTCAGCCTATCAAAACATAGCAGAGCAAATTTAGTATATTAACGACACCCCAAAAACACCCCATAAAAAAATGGAATACAAACGGCTCATCACGACGAGTTATTTGGAGAACGAAGTTAATATCGCAATCGAAAAAAAAACAACAACCCTAACAACCCCCAGTCCGAAGACCGGGGGCATTTATCAAGCGCTAGTTATTCCATCCACCCTCAAAAAACATTAATCGGATAATCCACAAACACCCGCAGCTCATTACCGCTGACGTTGTACTCGCTGGACTTCTGCGACACCCGCAGCACGGAACTGCGCAACCTGACGCTCAAGTCCTTGGCCGGGCCGCTCTGGACCACGTACTTGAACTGGTTGAAGATCTCGCGCTCGGTGCCGCCTTCGCTGGTGGAGGTGGTGATGTTATCGCCACGCACATAAGCGACGTTATAGCTCAGGCCCGGTACGCCGAAGGTGGTGAAGTCCAGGCCATAGCCCAACTGCCAGCTGCGTTCGTCTTCAGCGTTGAAGTCGGACCAGTAGGAGTTGGCCAGGTAGATCGTGTTGCCGCCATCACCCACCCGATTCTGCCCGCGCTGATAGCCGCCATAGGCATAACCCAGGTTGCTGTCGCCGGTGCTGCGCTGGTGGGCGAGCGTGAAGCTGTGCGGGCCCGTGGCGAAGGTGGCTGCCAGGCTCCAGATTTTGTTGTCGTCGCCCGTGACGTTGTTTTCACGCACATAGCTGTTGTCCAACTTGGTGCGATAACCGTTGAAATCCAGGGTCAGGGACTGATCCTTGGCCAGCGGGAACACATAGTTGGCGTTCACGTATTGCTTCTTCAATACATCCTCGACATCCGAGGCGTAGAGCGAAGCCTTGAACTGCTCGGTGAACTGATAGCTGCCGCCCAAGACGTTGATCGACTTCAGGCCACCGCTGTCGCGGCCTTCGGCGCTCTTGCGCGATTCGGCGGTGAAACGGCCGGCATTGAGTTCCAGGCCCTTGATCTCCTTGGAGGTGATCAGCGTGCCGGTGTAGCTTTCCGGCAGCAGGCGCGAGTTGTCATAGTTGAGCACCGGCAAGGCCGGCATCTGGTCGCCGTAGGCCAGCACGGTGTTGGAGACGCGGAACTTGACCGCTGCCCCGAACTTGGACAGGTCATCGGCTGCGTTACCGCTGTCGCCTTGCTTGAAGAAGTCGATGCCGCCCGCACCGCTGCGGCCTTTACCGCCGTCCAGTCGCAGCGCGTACAGGCCGAACGCATCCACACCTACACCCACGGTGCCCTGGGTGAAACCAGACGAAAAGGTAGCGATGGCCGCTTGGCCCCATTCGGCCTTGTCTTCGTTGCCATCTTTATAGTCGCGGTTGATATAAGCGTTGCGCAACAGCACTTTCAAGCTGCTGTCTTCAACGAACCCCTTGGACTGCGCCTGGTCATTGGCCATGGCGTGTGTCGTGCTCAATATCCCCAGTGCGATCAAACTAATGCGCTTGTTCAACATGTTTATTTTCCTTGTACGGGTTGATACGCACTGCGGCGGGCAACCGAAATGGCGCTTTTCGCGCTCTTTTTTCGGACTCTTGCTCCTGAAAATAATGAAAAGGCCCGCCCACGAGTGATCGTGTCGGGCCTTTTTATTATTTAAGAGTCATGGCTGTTAGCCACAGGCGTAGGACGAATCCTAGTCGCGCCCTCAACAGTGTGTCAATTTCGTGAATCGTCTGTAATTAGGCGAAAAACATCTAAGAATCGTTCAAAACAAACAGCCATCCCGACCGCAGACCGCCGAGGGCGTAGAGACCTGCGCCGGCAGGGTTTGCGTCAGCCATTGGGCGAATGCCTCGGGTTTGTCGAGCCAGGGGCCGATATCGAGCAGCGTGAACTGGCCGTCCTGCTCCAGGGCCAAGGTCGGGAAACCCTGGCCGCCGACTTGGGCCAGCAAGGTACGACTGGCCTTGATATGCCCCTGTACATCAACCGCGCGCAACGCCGCCAGGAACGCCTGGGCCGGCACGCCAATGGATTGAGCGAGCTCCAGCAGGACGGCTTCGTCAGCGATGCGCCGGCCCTCGACGTAGTGCGCGGTTTGCAGGCGCCCGAGCAGTTCCAGGCCGTGGCCGCCGAGCTGTTCGGCAGCGAGGATGGCGGCGGTCGGCGGCGCCGAATCGAACACGGCGCTGTGGTCACGCAGCAAACCTTCGAAATAGGCCTCGCCAAATGGCTGCCCGGAATATTCAGCGATGCGCCGGTCGTGGGGCATCACATAATTGCGCAGTTGCGGCGAGACCTGCTGGCGATTGGCACCGGTCATCATGCCTCCGCCATGGGCAATGACCGGCAAAACGGCCCGGGCGGCCTGCACCAACGGCTTGGCGCCGTAGCACCAGCCGCACAGTGGGTCGTAGATATAATGAAGAGTGGCCATGAGGACTCCGCTAACCATGGGGATTGGATGGCAGCAGGGTAGCCTTGAGAGCGCTGCGCAAAAACGCTGGAACGGTTTTCAGTGTGTTTCGTGGATCGGTCGAATGCCTCACTGAATTAAACACCGCCCCCTGTGGGAGCGAGCTTGCTCGCGATGGCAGTGTGTCAGTCAACAGCAGTGTTATTGATCCACCGCTATCGCGAGCAAGCTCGCACACAGTGACTTGTGTGGATTCGAAAGCCAGCGGACATAAAAAAAGCGCTGCCATCCCGGCCAGCGCCTTTATCAATCCGTCGAATTCTATCCTTGCATCACATCCCACAGCGCTTCCAGCTCCGCCTCGCTGAACAGGCCAGCGGGGTAACGCTCAACGATCATCCGGCGCGGATCAGGTTCCCTGATCTGACGCGTTCCATTGGACTTCAACCACTGCGCCAAGGCTTGAAGCGACTCACCATTAATGGCCAAGGGATGGCATGTGCGCTCGCTTGTCATATTCATTCCAGCGCCCTCTCCTGGTTGATGAGCGGCCAATTTATCCAAGGTTTATGACAAAACAACGCAGTTGCGCTCCTGAAACTGCTGGGATGCTGATACAAGAGCTATGCCAATGTATCCATGACAGCCATAAACAGGCACAAAAAAAGCCCACGACCCAACTGGGCCGCGGGCTTGCCAGGGTGGATCCAAAAACGCCGACTTGGAGCCGGAGCCGTCGATATCACCCTGCTGTTACATCGCCACTCATTTTGCCCGCGGTGCGGGTTGCTGTTGAGTAAGGCAATGGATATTACCGCCTCCCAGTAACAGTTCGCGCCCTGGCACCATGACCACTTCGTGTTGCGGGAACAGGTTCTGCAGGATGTCCCTGGCCGGTGCGTCCAGCGGATCGTCAAAACGTGGGGCAATGATGCCGCCGTTGACGATCAGGAAATTCACATAGGACCCGGCCAGGCGCACGGTTGGGTTGCGCTCTTGGGAACCTTCTACCGCATCGACGCCAGCGCATTCTTCCTCGGTGGCGTACAACGGCCCCGGAATTGGCATTTTGTGCACTGTGAACGGGCGTCCCTTGGCGTCAGTGCTGTTTTGCAGCACGTTCATTGCCGCGTGGCAGCGGGTGTAGTTCGGGTCTTGCGGGTCGTCGGTCCATGCAAGCAGGACTTCGCCCGGCCGCACGTAGCAGCAAAAGTTATCCACGTGGCCGTCGGTTTCGTCATTGAACAGCCCATCAGGCAGCCAGATGATCTTGTCCACTGCCAACTGCGCGCTGAGCACTGCCTCGATCTCTTCACGGCTCAAGTGCGGGTTGCGATTGCGGTTGAGCAGGCACTCTTCGGTGGTGATCAGGGTGCCTTCGCCATCCACATGGATCGAGCCGCCCTCAAGCACAAAACCTTCGGTGCGATAACGCGGGCTGCGCTCGATCTCGAGGATTTTGCCGGCCACTTGCGCATCACGGTTCCACGGCGCATACAGGCCACCGTCGAAACCGCCCCAGGCGTTGAAATCCCAATCGACACCACGCACTTCACCACTGTCGTTGATCACGAACGTGGGGCCGGTGTCGCGAACCCAGGCGTCGTCGCTGGACATTTCCACCAGGCGGATATTCGGCACGTCGAGACGCGCCCGGGCATTTTCGTATTGGGCCGCAGACACCGCCACGGTCACCGGTTCAAAACGGGCGATGGCCTTGGCGACCGCGACGTGGGCGGCCTGCGCGGGCTTGCCGCCCAGGCGCCAGTTGTCCGGACGCTCGGGCCAGATCATCCAGACCTGGGTCTGGGTCGCCCACTCGGCAGGCATATGGAAACCATCCGCGCGGGGAGTGCTGTGCAACGTTGTCATGGGTCATCTCCTGGGCGACGGGCAAGTGGCAACCTTATAAACGATAAATATCGACTAATAAAGTACAAAAAATCGCGACCAATCAAAAAGCATCTTAAAACACCGACAAAAATCGATCTTATGACGAAAAAACCTGTGGGGAACACAGCTTTACAGCCTGCATTCCAGATCGATTACAGCCCCTCGTCCAGTACCTTCATCAGCATGTCGACGAAGAAATCCACGCTCTGGCGCGTGGTGACCATCGGCGGTTTGATCTTGAGGATGTTCAGGTAATCGCCGGTCGGTTGCATGAATATCCCCAACGCGCGCAGGCGATTGCACAGCGCCGTGGTTTCTTCGGTGGCCGGCTCCAACGTGTCGCGGTCGCGGATCAGTTCCACACCCAGGTAGAACCCCGAGCCATGCACCGCACCGACCAATGGATAGCGGTCGATCAAGGCCTCCAGCCGAGCCTTGAAATGCCCACCCACCACCCGGGCGTTTTCCCAGAGATTTTCTTCTTCCATGACATCCAGCACCGCCATGCCGATCTGGCAACTGACCGGGCTGCCTCCGGCCGACGAGAAGAAGTAGCCCTCGGCTTCCAGCGCCTCGGCGATTTCCCGGCGGGTGATGACCGCGCCCAACGGCTGGCCGTTACCCATGCCCTTGGCCATGGTGATGATGTCCGGCACCACGCCTTGCTCTTCGAAGCCCCAGAAAAACTCGCCCATGCGCCCGTAACCGACCTGTACTTCGTCGGCGATGCAGACCCCACCACGCTCGCGCACCATCGCGTAGACCCGTTTCAGGTAACCGGGCGGCAGCGCGATCCCCCCCGCGTTGCCGTACACCGGTTCGCAGATGAAACCGGCGAGCTGGCGCTTGTTCTTGGCGATTTTCGCCAGGTTATGTTCGACGCTGCGCACGTAGTCCGGCGCAGTGTGGAGGCCACGGAATTCGCCGCGATAGGTGTTTGGGGCGGTCACTGGATGCACCCAGTCCGGGCGACTGCTCAGGGCCTGGGGGTTGTCGGCAATGGACGTCGAGACCGCATCGGCCGCCACCGACCAGCCGTGATAGGCCTCCAATACACTGAGCATGTCCCGCCCGCCGCTGTAGGCCCAGGCCAGGCGGATCGCCAGGTCGTTGGCCTCGGTGCCGCTGTTGACCAGGAACACCCGGTCCATGCTGGACGGCGACAATGCCAGCAGACGTTCGGAGAATTCGGCAACCGCCGCATAGTGGAAACGCGAGTTGGTATTGAGCAGCGACCACTGCCGGGCAGCCACTGCCGCCATACGTGGATGGCCGTGGCCCAGCACGGCGACATTGTTGAGCATGTCCAGGTACGAGCGGCCCTGCATGTCGATCAGGTGGTTGCGCCAGCCACGCTCGATGCGCGGCGGGTCGACGTAGTAGTGCTTTTGCGAACGGGCAAAGCTCGCATCGCGACGGGCCAGCAGCACGTCGGGATCGATCTCCGGCTCGGCATCGCAAGCCAGCCCCAGCAGCACCGCCGGCGAAGGGCAAAGCGCCTGCCAGGCCGGTGCCCTGGAGGGCGTGCAGAACAGCGGCGGATTCACCTGGGCACCCCGGCACAACTGGACCCGCAACGGCCCCGTCACTTCGCCCAGCACCTGCCCCTTGACCAGTGCCGCGCCAGAATGCAGCGGCGAGGTCACACCCCACAGCCGCACGCTCAACTGGGTACTGTCCAGCTGTAATAAGCCCTCGGCGGTCTTGTGCACGACCCCCGCGAAAGGGGATTCGAGCGGCGTCCCCAGCGGAACGCTCAACTCCACGTGCAGTGGATAAGTATCGGGTTCGACGGCACTGTCCGGCCGAGTGCGGGATAACCGGTACTGCCCGTAGCGGCTGGCGGCCAGGCCATGAACGCCGGCGGCCTCGCTCAGCAAGCGCTGGTCGATCCCCTGCTGCTCCCAATTGCCAGCCTCGAAATGCGGGCTCAGCACCCCCAGGTCAATCAGCGCGAACTCACGCCCCACCAAGGTCGGCAACAGCGGCGCAAAGCCTTCGCTGGCAATCGGCGGCAGGCTTTGGTCGACGACGCTAAGAATCGCCGCTTCCATCAGTTCGAGGGGCACCGAGTGGGCGACCCGGAAAATCTCCCATTCATGCGCCAGGTTGTCGCGGCTGTATTGGTTGTCCGGGTCGATGGAGACCTGCTGCTCACCGCTGAGCACCAGTACCGCGGCGCGCGCCACGATCAGTGGCCACAGCGCCAACAGTTCTTCGCGTTGCAAGGGGTTGACTGTGTGGTAGGCCTTGATCGCCGGCAAGATGAAGAATGGATCGCCGTCGGCGTGGTGCAGCAGGGCCGCGCACGTCACCGACAAGTCAGTGACGCGCCAGGTGCGGATCAGGTCGCCGAAATCGATGACGCCCTGCAATTTCCATTGGCGCTGGGCATCGCGCTGCCAGACCACGTTGTCGTCGGTGATGTCCATGTGGATCGCCTGCACCGGCAGGCTGGCCTTGAGCGGCTGCAAGCGCCGCTCGGCCTGTTGCGCGACCTCGGCGATCAGTTGCCGCCGCTGATCGTCGTCGATGACAGGCAACAGGTGATCGACCAGGGCGGGAGCGTGGCGCGCGTCCCATTGCAGGGTACGCTCCAGGCCTGGGTGGTCGAATGTCGCCAGGGCCAGGTCCATTTCCGCGCACAGGCGGCCCAGGCCGGTCACCAACTCAGGCGGCAGGTGTTTGAGCTGCGTGAGGGACTGGCCGTCGATGTACTCCAGCAGTCGCATGTGAACCGCTTGCCCGTCGACGTCCAATGTCAGCAGGTCCTGGCCGTTGTTGGCCGCAATCACCCGCGGCACTTTCACCGCGCCGTGCCCGGCCAACTGCTTGAGGGCAGCGTGTTGGGCCTGGAGCTCCTGGACAGCGTAGTCGCCATGGCAAATTTTCAGCACAAAGCGCCCGCGCTCGCTGTCGACGCGGTAGTTGAGGTCCTGGTGGCTGCCGAGGGGTCGCAGGTCACCGCTGAGTCCGTAATTCAAGCGCAACAGCACCAACGCCTGCTCGGCGCTGATCTGTGGGCTTGGCAAACTGGCACGGTGAACCAACGTAGTGAGTGGCATACAACGACCCCTGAGGTGGTTTTGTTCGGATGACTATCTCGCCACTGAGTCGTGGGATAAGCAACCCCTCTTTAATTGGGCACGATGCTCCTCTCGCCACAGGTTTATTCCGATGCTAATTGCTTTCCTTCAAACATCTCGCTTGCACCGCCTCCCACCATGCCGACAAGCTATGCTCCTAAAGCTCTGTCGTCTCATGGAAAAAGGCTTACCCGGATGCGCATTCTCATCACTGGCGGTGCCGGCTTCATCGGCTCGGCCCTCATACGGCACTTGATTCTTGATACCGGACACCAGGTCCTGAACCTCGATAAGCTGACCTATGCTGGCAATCTCGAATCGCTGAGCTGCATCGATCACGACAGCCGCTACGAATTCGTCCAGGCCGATATCGTCGATCAACCCACCGTCGGTGCAGTGCTGGCGCGATTCAAGCCTGACGCCATCATGCATCTGGCAGCCGAGTCCCATGTAGACCGTTCCATTGATGGCCCGGCGGATTTCATCCAGACCAATATCGTGGGCACCTACAGCCTGCTGGAAGCCACTCGATCTTATTGGCAGGCCCTGCCCGAGCCACAGAAGCACGCGTTTCGCTTCCACCACATTTCCACCGACGAAGTGTATGGCGACCTGCACGGCGTGGATGACTTGTTCACCGAGACCACCGCCTATGCCCCAAGCTCACCGTATTCGGCGAGCAAGGCGGCGTCCGACCACCTGGTCCGCGCCTGGCAACGCACCTATGGCTTGCCCGTGCTGTTGACTAACTGCTCGAACAACTACGGGCCGTTTCACTTCCCCGAGAAACTCATTCCACTGGTGATCCTCAACGCACTGGCCGGTAAGCCCTTGCCGGTCTACGGCAACGGCCAGCAAGTGCGCGACTGGCTGTTCGTCGAAGACCATGCCCGTGCGCTGCTCAAGGTCGTCACAGAAGGCGCGGTCGGCGAGACATACAACATTGGCGGCCACAACGAGCAGAAAAACATCGACGTGGTGCGCAGCATCTGCGCGCTGCTCGAGGAACTGGCGCCACGCAAACCCGAAGGGGTCGAGCACTATGCCGACCTGATCAGCTTCGTCCAGGACCGCCCAGGCCACGACCTGCGCTACGCCATCGACGCCAGCAAGATCGAACGGGAACTGGGCTGGACCCCCCGGGAAACCTTCGAGACCGGGCTGCGCAAGACCGTGCAGTGGTACCTCGAGAACCTGCTGTGGTGCCAGCGTGTCCAGGACGGCAGCTATCAGGGCGAGCGCCTCGGCTCGCTCGACAACAAGGATGCGATTGCATGATGAAGGGCATTGTTCTGGCCGGCGGTTCCGGCACACGCTTGCACCCGATTACTCTTGGGGTTTCCAAGCAACTCCTGCCGGTTTATGACAAGCCGATGATCTATTACCCGATCTCGGTGCTGATGCTCGCCGGCATCAAGGACATATTGGTGATCTCCACCCCGCAGGATCTGCCGCAATACCGCAATTTGCTCGGCGACGGCCAACAGTTCGGCGTGCAGTTCAGCTACGCCGAGCAGCCGACGCCCGATGGCCTGGCCCAGGCGTTCCTGATCGGCGAACAGTTCATTGGCAGCGACTCGGTGTGCCTGATCCTGGGCGACAACATTTTCCACGGCCAGCATTTTGGCGAACAATTGCAGACCGCCGTCAACCGGCAGAGTGGCGCGACGGTGTTCGGCTACTGGGTCAAGGACCCTGAGCGTTTTGGCGTGATCGACTTCGATTCAGAAGGACGAGCGATGTCCATCGAAGAAAAACCCACCGCGCCCAAATCCAGCTACGCGGTGACCGGCCTGTATTTCTACGATAACGACGTGATCAAGATCGCCAAGGCTATCAAGCCCTCCAAGCGCGGCGAACTGGAAATCACCGACGTCAACAATGCCTACCTGCAACGCGGCGACCTGCACGTCGAGCGCTTCGGTCGTGGTTTCGCCTGGCTGGACACCGGCACTCACGACAGCCTGCTGGAAGCCTCGCAATACGTGCAGACCATCGAACATCGCCAAGGCCTGAAAGTGGCGTGCCTGGAAGAAATTGCCTACCAGCAAGGTTGGGTCAGCCGCGAGCACGTCCTTGAACGCGCCCAGTATTTTGGCAAGACCGGCTACGGCCAGTACTTGTTCAATATCGCCGGAGAAACACGATGAACGTCATCGCCACTCGCCTGCCGGATGTGCTGGTCATCGAACCGAAAGTCTTTGGCGACGACCGCGGTTTTTTCTACGAAAGCTTCAATGCCCGGGCGTTTGCCGAAGCGACCGGCTGCACCCTGCAGTTCGTCCAGGACAACCATTCACGCTCCACCAGGGGCGTGCTGCGGGGCCTGCACTATCAGATCGAACAGGCCCAGGGAAAACTCGTGCGCGTCACGGCGGGGGAAGTGCTGGATGTCGCGGTGGACATCCGCCGCAGCTCGCCGACCTTCGGCCAATGGACCAGCGTACGCCTGTCGGCGCAGAACCACCGGCAGATGTGGGTCCCGCCAGGGTTTGCCCACGGTTTCGTCGTACTGAGCGAATCAGCGGACTTCCTTTACAAGACCACTGATTACTACGCCCCGTCGGCCGAACGCTGCATCCGCTGGGACGACCCGCAGTTGGCCATCGATTGGGAGCTCGAAGGCGCGCCGGTCCTCTCGGCCAAAGACCAGAATGGCAAGCCCCTGCATGAGGCAGACCTGTTCCCATGAGTACCCCGTTGCGCATCCTGATCATCGGCCAGAATGGCCAGGTTTCCCGGGCACTCCAATCACGCCTGAGCGGCCTGGGCGAGTTGATCGTACGCGGCAGCGACCAGCTCGATCTGGCACAACCGGATTCCCTGCGCGCCCCCATCGAGGCGTTGAGGCCCGGTCTGATCATCAATGCCGCCGCCCACACGGCCGTCGACCAGGCCGAAAGTGAACCGGAGCGGGCGTTCGCCATCAATGCCACGGCACCGGGCATCCTGGCCCAGGCAGCGGTTGCGCTAGGCGTCCCGTTGATTCATTACTCCACCGATTACGTCTTCGATGGCCTCAAGCCCACCCCCTACACCGAGGACGACACGCCCAACCCGCTGAGTGTCTACGGACGCAGCAAACTGGCCGGCGAGAATGCCATCCGCCAGGCTGGCGGCCAGCACCTGATTCTGCGCACCAGTTGGGTGTACTCCACCGAGGGCCGCAACTTCCTGTTGACCATGCAGCGCCTGTTGCAGGAAAAACCGCAGCTGCGGGTGGTTGCCGACCAGATTGGCGCACCGACCTGGGCCGGCACCATTGCCGACAGCACCGCGCAACTGATTGAGCGCTGGCAGGCCGGCCAACCCGGCGCGTGGGGCACCTATCACCTGACAGCCCGGGGCGAGACGTCCTGGTTCGGTTTCGCCCAGGCCATCGGCGAAGACCTGCTCGTTCGACACAAGCCGTGCGCGCTGCTTGAGCCCATTGCATCCAGCGCCTACCCGACGCCGGCCCCTCGGCCGCTGAACTCGCGCCTGGATTGCAGCCGCCTGCTCAAGGCGTGGGGGGTGAGCCAACCTGATTGGCGAAATGCATTGCAGCAGTGCCTTGCCGGACAAATCTAGTACTGCCTTACAAATAGTATTTGTGAGGCGGCGCTGGGCATAATACGCCTGTCACCACAGGCGCCTCATGCTCATGAATTCCACCCTTCCTCGCAGACCCCGATGGCGCAGCCTGGCCTTGCTCGCGTTGTGCCTGGCGCCGTTGCTGTGGCCGTTGGAGCACCTGGCCGAACGTTATTACCGCAGCGAGCTGGCCGGGCAGAACCGCCAGACCCTGGACCTCTACGTCGCCAACCTGCTGGGCACGCTGCACCGCTATGAGGTGCTGCCACAGATTCTCGGCGACCTGCCGGCCTTGCGCGCCGCCTTGTCGGCCCCGGACGATGGCGTGACCCAAGGCAATGCCAACCGGCTGCTGAAAAACATCAGCGCCCAGACCGGCGCCGAAGTCATGTACCTGATGGACCCTTCCGGCAAGACCTTGGCCGCGTCGAACTGGGACAAACACGACAGTTTCGTCGGACGCAATTTCGCCTTCCGGCCGTACTTCATCGAAGCCATGGCCGGACGCCTGGGCCGCTTCTTCGGCCTGGGCACGACGTCGGCCAAGCGCGGTTATTTCTTTGCTGCCGCCGTGCACGAGCGCGAAAAAGTCATCGGCGTGCTGGTGGTCAAGGTCGACCTCGACCACACCGAAAGCTTGTGGGGCAAGACCCCGGAACAGTTGCTGGTGGCCGACCACAATGGCGTGGTCATTCTCACGTCGCGCCAGGAATGGCGATTTCGCGCAACCCGGCCGCTCAGTGACGACGAGCGCAAGGCCATCAGCGCGGTACAACCGTATCCGACCCGCGATCCCAAGCCGCTGAACCTGGACGCCAACGCCTGGCTGCCCCAGACCCAGTCCATCGAGGAAACCGGCTGGAGCGTGAGCATTCTCGCCCCGCGCACGCTGATTGATCGTCCGGTGCGCACCGTGGTCGCCATCGGCGGCGCGGCGTTACTGGTCTTGATGCTGTTGCTCGGGTTGATGATGCAACGCCGGCGCCATTACCTGGATCGGATCGCCTTCGAAGCCAAGGCCCGCCAAGAGCTGGAGGGCCGGGTGGCGGAGCGTACCAGTGACCTGCAAGGGCTGAACCGACGGTTGAAGCAGGAAGTACTGGAGCGTGAGCAGGCCCAGCAGGAGTTGGTCCGCGCCCAGGATGACCTGGTGCAGGCCGGCAAGCTGTCGGCCCTGGGCACCATGTCGGCGAGCATCAGCCACGAACTCAACCAACCGCTGGCAGCGATTCGCAGCTACGCGGAAAACGCCGAGATTCTACTCGACCACCAACGCACCGAAGACGCCCGGGGCAACCTCAAGCTGATCAGCGAATTGACCGGGCGCATGGCCTCGATCATCGCCCATCTGCGCGCCTTCGCCCGCCGCGACCGACATGCGCCGGAAAGCGTCGCTTTGCAGCCGGCGCTGGACGATGCCCTGGCGCTGCTCGCCAAGCGCCGGCGCAGCATGGAAGTGGAACTGATCCGCGATTTGCCGGCCGCCACACTGTGGGTCGAGGCCGGCGAAACCCGCTTGCGCCAAGTGCTCGGCAACCTGCTGGCCAATGCCCTCGATGCCCTCACCGAAAAAGGCCCGCCGCGCAAACTCTGGCTAAGTGCCCAGGCCACCGAAACCGGCGTCAACCTGTACATCCGCGATAACGGCCCGGGGTTTTGCATGGAAGCCCTGGGCCGCGCCGGCGAGCCCTTCTACACCACCAAGACCCGCACCCAAGGCCTTGGCCTGGGGCTGGCGATCTGCGACACCCTGATGCGCGCCTTTGGCGGTGAACTGTCATTCGCCAACCACAAGGAAGGCGGCGCCCTGATTACCCTGAAGCTACGTGCCGGCGCCCCTGGGGTGAGCCTGCAACCGTCCGAGGACCGAAGTGCATGACCATCGACAACCGGATTGAGGTGGTGCTGATCGACGACGATCCCCATTTGCGTCAGGCCTTGAGCCAGACCCTCGACCTGGCCGGCCTGAAAACGCTGACCCTGGCCGAAGCCAAGGGCGTGGCCGGGCAACTGCCCCGCGACTGGCCAGGGGTGGTGGTCAGTGATATTCGCATGCCAGGCATGGATGGCCTCGAACTGCTGGGCGAGCTCCACGCCCAGGACCCGGAGCTGCCGGTGCTGCTGATCACCGGCCACGGCGACGTGCCGCTGGCCGTGCAGGCGATGCGTGCCGGAGCCTATGACTTCCTGGAAAAGCCCTTCGCCAGCGATCATCTGCTCGACACCGTGCGCCGGGCCCTGGCCTTGCGCCGACTGGTGCTGGACAACCGCAGCCTGCGCCTGGCCCTGAGCGATCGCCATGAACTCAGCGCCCGCCTGGTCGGCCAATCGGCACCGATATTGCGCCTGCGCGAGCAAATCGGCGCACTGGCCGCCACCCGCGCCGACGTGCTGATCCTCGGTGAAACCGGTGCCGGCAAGGAAGTGGTCGCCCGCGCACTGCACGATCTTTCAGGCCGACGCAACGGCCCCTTCGTGGCGATCAACGCCGGAGCCCTGGCCGAATCCGTAGTGGAAAGCGAGCTGTTCGGCCACGAACCCGGCGCTTTTACCGGTGCGCAAAAACGCCGTATCGGCAAGTTCGAATTCGCTAACGGCGGCACTCTGTTTCTGGATGAAATCGAAAGCATGAGCCTGGATGTCCAGGTCAAGCTGCTGCGTCTGCTGCAAGAACGCATGGTGGAGCGGCTGGGGGGCAATCAACAGATCCCGCTGGATATCCGCGTGATCGCCGCCACCAAGGAAGACCTGCGCCAGGCCGCCGACCAGGGGCGCTTTCGCGCCGACCTGTATTACCGCCTGAACGTCGCGCCGCTGCGCATACCGCCGTTGCGCGAACGGGGTGAGGATGCGCTGATGCTGTTCCAGCACTTCGCCGACGAAGCCAGCACTCGCCACGGCCTGCCGCCCCATGAATTGCAGCCGGCACAACGGGCGCTGCTGCTGCGCCACAGTTGGCCGGGCAATGTGCGGGAACTGCAGAACGCCGCTGAACGCTTTGCCCTGGGCCTGGAACTGGCCCTGGACAACAACGCGCCCGACGGCAGCCCCAGCGCACCGGTGGAATTGGTCAGCGGCGGCTTGAGCGAGCAGGTGGAAAACTTCGAGAAAACCCTGATCGCCGCCGAATTGGCCCGTCCCCACAGCTCGGTACGCAGCCTGGCCGAAGCCCTGGGCATCCCACGCAAGACCTTGCATGACAAGTTACGCAAGCATGGGCTGAACTTCGGCGACAGCAGCCATGGCTCGGCCGATGAGTCCGATTGAGTTATCGTCATTTCCCTTTCAAGCAGAAGGCCCCGCAATGAACCGCGATTGTCGTTACCTGGAATCGATCCTGCACCACGACATCCCCTTGACCCGGGACATGGGCCTCAAGGTGCTCGATTGGCAGGCCCGGCAACTGCGCCTGTCCTTGCCGCTTGCGGCCAACGTCAATCACAAGAGCACCATGTTCGGTGGCAGCTTGTATTGCGGCGCGGTGCTCGGCGGCTGGGGATGGCTGCACCTGGCCCTGCGCGAGGAAGGCATCGTAGACGGACATATCGTGATTCAGGAAGGGCAGATCAGCTATCCGCTGCCGGTAACCGGCGATGCGACCGTCGTCTGCGAAGCGCCGGACGAAAAGGTCTGGAAGCGCTTCCTGGCCACCTACCGGCGTTACGGACGGGCGCGGCTGGCGTTGCAGACGCAGGTCATGAATATCGGGAGCGAGGACGTGGCGGTGCAGTTTGAGGGGCAGTACGTGTTGCACCGCTAAAACACCGCCGGCCCCTGTGGCGAGGTATCGCTGTGTGGGAGCAAGGCTTGCCCGCGATGGAAGCGCCGCGGTCTTTCAGCGATCGAGGCGCCTGTATCGCGAGCAAGCTTTGCTCCCACAATCACCTCGCCACAAAGGATCGAGCCGGTATCAAGAGCGAGCAAGCTCCAACAACTTTGCGCGCCACGCCGCTTTCGCCGGCAACGCCAGGAACGACGTATTCAACAGCGACTCGCGCGGTGGATAACAGAACGGCTCGCCCCTCAAGTCCAGTACCTCACCACCCGCGCCTTCCAAGACACCCTGTGCGGCAGCGGTGTCCCACTGGGAGGTCGGCGCCAGCCGTGGATAACAATCCGCCGCGCCTTCGGCCACCAGGCAAAACTTCAACGAACTGCCAATACTGGTCAGTTGCAGCTCACCCAGGCTCCCGCTCAAGCCACTCAGCAGGCGTTCCTGCTCCGGGCTGGTGTGTCGGCGACTGGCAACCACGGTGAAGGCTTCACCGGGCGCCAGTGTGTCACGAACCGCGATCGGCAAAGGCTCGCCCCCCTTGTCGCCACGCCAGGCGCCCAGTCCCGCTCCGCCGACATAAAAACGCCCATTGGTGGGCATCGACACCACGCCGAACACCACACGGCCCTGCTCCACCAACGCGATGTTGACGGTGAACTCCTCGCTGCCGGAAATGAATTCCTTGGTGCCATCCAGCGGGTCTACCAGCCACCAGCGTTGCCAGCCGGCGCGCACGCTTTGGGCAATATCGGCGTCTTCTTCGGAGAGGATCGCAATATCCGGGGCCAGCGCCTTCAGCCCGGCCACGATCACATCATGAGCGGCCATGTCTGCGGCGGTCACCGGCGACTCGTCGGCCTTGTGGTTGACCTGCACGTTGGCGCGCCAGAACGGCAGGATCGCTTCACCAGCCTTGAGCGCCAGCTCGACTACAGGGGCCATCAACGGATGAGGGAAAGTCATGACAGGAACGCTCCACGCTGGGTCAGCAGGTCACGGGCCAGGTACAGCGCCGCCAAGGCCCGCCCCTCCGTGAACTGCGGGTTCTGTGCCAAGGCCGACAGCTCACGCAGGTTGACCTTGTCCACGCGCATCGGCTCGGGCTCGTCACCCTCCAGCCGTTCTTCATATAGATCGGTCGCCAATACCACCTGGATCTTCTGGCTCATGTAGCCGGGGGACAACGACAGTTCGGTCAGGTGTTCCAACTGACGCGCACCAAAACCGGCCTCTTCCTTGAGCTCCCGCTCGGCCGCCGCCAGCACGTCTTCACCTGGCTCGATCAAACCCTTGGGCAGGGACAGTTCGTAAGCGTCGGTGCCACCACAATACTCTTCCACCAACACCGCATGGTCGGCGTCGAGCATCGCCACGATCATCACCGCGCCGTAGCCCGCCCCCTTGCTCGCCAGACGTTCATAGGTGCGCTCCACACCGTTGGAAAACCGCAATTTCAGTTCTTCCACGCAAAACAGGCGGCTGGTAGCGACGATCTGGCGATCGAGTATGGTGGGTTTCTGGCGCATAAACGGCTCCCTGGGCGATAGCGGGCTACTATACCCGGCCTATTCTGATTGTTTGTGTCGGATATCCGATTACCGCTGGAGAAGTTTTATGGTTTTGCTGCCCTGGCATGAGATCGATACGGTTCTGCTGGACATGGACGGCACCCTGCTGGACCTGCATTACGACAACCATTTCTGGCTGGAACACCTGCCCCAGCGCTACGCCGAACTGCATGGCGTGAGCCGGGCGATGGCCGAGATGGAGTTGCAGCCGCTGTTCGAGCGCAACGCTGGCCAGTTGCAATGGTATTGCCTGGATTTCTGGAGCACCGAGCTGAAACTGCCGGTGCGCGAACTGAAGTTGGAAACCGCCCACCTGATCGCCTTGCGCCCGGACGCCGACACATTCCTGGCGGCGATCCAGCGGGCCGGCAAACGCGTGGTGATGATCACCAACGCCCACCGCGATTCATTGTCCCTGAAGTTGGAACGCATCGAACTGGCCCCGTACTTCGAGCGTTTGATCAGTTCCCACGACTACGGTTTCCCCAAGGAAAACCTGCAGTTCTGGGACGCGCTGCAAGCCGACTTGAATTTCGACCCGGCCCGCAGCCTGTTCATCGACGACACCCTGGCGGTGTTGCGCAGCGCCCGGGACTTCGGCGTGGCGCACTTACTGGCCGTCAGCGAGCCAGATAGCCGCAAAGGGCCGAAGGACACGGGGGAGTTTGAGGCGCTGGGGGATTATCGGGACTTGATTGCCGGGCTTTGACAGGACCAGTGTGGCGAGGGAGTCCGCGTCGCCGACGCTGCGCTGTCGCGCAGGGAACAGGTCTTGTGGCGAGGGAATTTATCCCCGTTGGGCTGCGCAGCGGCCCCCAACCAGACAACTCGGTGTGCCAGTAAGATCGAGGTCGTTGCTTTTGGGGCTGCTGCGCAGCCCAGCGGGGATAAATCCCCTCGCCACACGGGAATAGCGGTCCAACTGAGTCACATTGCAGCTTGTTGAAAAGTACTTTAAAAACATGGGGTTGCACTTTGTTCCATGAGAGCTTGCTCCCGCTCGGCTGCGCAGCAGACGCATTGGGGCCGCTTCGCAGCCCAGCGGGAGCAAGCTCCCTCGCCACAGGGATCGGATTACTCGGGAATACGCAACACCTGCCCCGGATAAATCTTGTCCGGGTGCGACAGCATCGGCTTGTTGGCCTCGAAGATCTTGTTGTACTTGTTCGCGTCGCCGTACTCGGCCTTGGAGATGGCGCTGAGTGTGTCGCCCTTCTTCACCGTCACGAAACGCGCCGCCTGTGCCACAGGGCCCGTCACCGTGATCTGATCGTCGACACTGCCAACACCGGCGATATTACCCACCGCCAACAGGATCTTTTCCTTCTCTTCCTGACTGGCTACTTCACCGGTGACGATGACTTTGTCGCGGTCGATGGTCGCATGGACATTCGGATTACCCAGGCCAACCTTTTTAATATGCGTTTTCAGTTGTTCGCTGGCATTGGCATTGCCGGGGGTCAGCAGGTCGATCAGCTTTTCACCGGCTTCCTTCACAAAACTAAAGATACTCATGGCACACGCTCCTTGATTTAAGTGTCCAGACGCAAAGACTAGACCAGGCGAGACGAACCCGGTTCCCAACCGACCAATGACCCCGCCACGCGCAAGCGCTAGAATCCCAACCTTCCTGCGCCCTGGAGCGAAGATGGACATCAAGCAGCTGAAATTTCTCATCGCGCTGGACGAAACCCGTCACTTCGGCCAGGCCGCCGCACGCTGCCATATCACCCAGCCGACCTTGTCGATGCGCCTGCGCAGCCTTGAAGAAGAACTCGACCTGCCGCTGGTCAACCGCGGCCAGCGCTTTGAAGGTTTCACCGCGCCGGGGGAACGGGTGCTGGCCTGGGCGCGCACGGTGCTGGCGGCCTATGACGGGCTGCAGGCCGAAGCGGCGGCCTGTCGTGGCAACCTGGTGGGTACGCTGCGCCTGGGCGTGGTGCCGTTGTCGGATTTCGACCCCCTGGCCATGATGCAGCGTTTACATGCCGAGCACCCCAGCCTGCGTTTCGAATTGTCGTCCCTGAGCTCCGAACGCATCCTTGAACAGCTGGCCAACAACCGTATCGACCTGGGTGTCTCCTACCTGGAACGCCTGGACAACGAACGCTTCGAAGCCCTGCCCTTCAGCCACACCCGCATGGGCCTGCTCTACGATCAGCGCTTTTTCTTCTTCGGCGAACAACCGCTGAGCTGGGAAGCGCTGATCGAACTGCCCCTGGGCATGCTCACCAGCGGCATGCACTTTCGCCAATCCATCGACCACAACTTCCACAGCCGAGGCCTAACGCCTCAACCGCTGTTGCAAACCGACGCGGTGCATCAATTGTTACAAGCTGTGCACGGCGGGCTGTGTTGCGCGGTGATGCCCCTGGACAGCGGCCTGGATGTGCTGACCGAAGACTTGCGCATCCAGCCCATCGAAAGCGCGCAGACGTTGGTCCCGCTGGGCCTGATCATGCGGCGCGGCGCCCCACGTTCGGCCTTGGCAGAGGCCTGTTTTGCCCTTTACCAGAAATCATCGACGACTTCTTGATCGACGTCATCTATTGAGAGATCAGTAATAGCGATTAGACGTGGCAGATTGCCGCATTTAGTCTTAACACTATTCCTACTTTCAGTGATGCCTATGAACGACAAGCCTCCGGTCAGTCCAGCGCCAGCGATGGAAACATCCGCGCCGGCCGCCAGCCAGAGCTATCGCTACTGCAATCTGGACCACTCCCGATCGGACAGCACCGCGCTGGCCGAGGAAGTGGCGCTGGCGATTGCCTATAACGGCATCAGCCAGGCGGTCATGCTGGTCACCCCCAGCGATCTTGAAGACTTCATCGTCGGCTTCAGCCTCGGCAGCGGCATCATCGAAGATTCATCGGACATCTATGACCTGCAACTGAGCGGCACGGGAGCGGCGCACCATGCCGAGGTGACCATCGCCAATCGCGCCTTCTGGAACCTCAAGCAGCAACGTCGGCAATTGACGGGCACCAGTGGCTGCGGGTTGTGCGGCGTGGAAGCGGTGGAACAAGCACTGCCAAACCTCAAGGTGCTGCCCGGCGCACCGCTGCCACCGGCCCAATGGCTCGATGGCCTGCGTGACCGTATCAGCCAGTTCCAGCCCCTGGGCCAATACTGCGGCGCAGTCCACGCCGCGTTGTTCATGAACGCCCAAGGCGAATTGCTGCTGGGTCGCGAAGACATTGGCCGGCACAACGCCCTCGACAAGCTGATCGGCGCGTTGATCCGGCAGCAGATCCCGGTGGCCGGCGGCGTGGCGATCGTCACCAGCCGTTGCAGCCTCGAACTGATCCAGAAAGTCCTGCGGGCCGGCATCCAGACCCTGGTCAGCCTGTCGTCGCCCACGGGCCTCGCGGTGCAATGGGCCCGCCGACACAACCTCAACCTCATCCACCTGCCGCAAAAAAGTGCGCCGCGGGTCTACAGCCCTGCGATGGAGAAACAAGCGTGAGCAATCATCAACAAGCCGACCAGAAACCCGTACCGCGCTACAAGCCCTACAAGGGCCCGGCCGGTGGCTGGGGAGCACTGATCAGCGTCGCTCAGGCCTGGTTGACCAGCGACAATGCGCTGAAAAATATCCGCATGATGCTCAAGACCAACCAGAATGGCGGTTTTGACTGCCCAGGCTGTGCCTGGGGTGACTCGCCGGAAAGCGGCATGGTCAAGTTCTGCGAGAACGGCGCCAAAGCCGTGAACTGGGAAGCCACCAAGCGCCGCGTCGATGGTGCATTTTTCGCCAAGCACAGCGTGAGCTCGCTGCTGGAGCAGAGCGATTACTGGCTCGAGTACCAGGGTCGCCTGACCGAGCCCATGCGCTACGACGCCGAGACCGACCGCTACAAACCCATCAGTTGGGAAGCGGCGTTTGACCTGATCGGCAAGCACCTGCAAGGGCTGTCCAACCCGAACCAGGCCGAGTTCTACACCTCGGGCCGGGCCAGCAACGAAGCGGCCTACTTGTATCAACTGTTCGTGCGCGCCTATGGCACCAACAACTTCCCCGACTGCTCGAACATGTGCCACGAGGCCAGCGGCGTAGCGCTGTCCCAAAGCGTGGGTGTGGGCAAGGGCACGGTGACCTTCGACGATTTCGAACATGCCGACGCGATTTTCGTCTGGGGCCAGAACCCCGGGACCAACCATCCACGGATGCTCGAACCACTGCGCGAGGCGGTGAAACGCGGCGCCCAAGTGGTCTGCATCAACCCGCTCAAGGAGCGTGGCCTGGAGCGCTTCCAGCATCCGCAGAACCCGATCGAAATGCTCACCAACGGCAACAAGCCGACCAACACCGCCTATTTCCGCCCTGCCCTGGGTGGCGACATGGCGATATTGCGCGGCATGGCGAAGTTCCTGCTGCAGTGGGAGCGCGAAGCGCAGAACAGCGGCGCTGCGGCGGTGTTCGACCACGCATTCCTCAATGAGCACAGCACCAACGTGCTGGATTACCTGGCGGCGGTCGACGACACGCCGTGGGAACAGATCGTCGAGCAATCGGGCATGCCCCTGGTCGACATCGAACAAGCGGCGCGCATGTACGCCAAAAGCGAGAACGTGATCATGTGCTGGGCGATGGGGATCACCCAGCACCGTCATTCGGTGGCGACCATCCAGGAAATCGCCAACGTGATGATGCTGCGCGGCAACATCGGCCGGCCAGGCGCAGGCCTGTGCCCGGTACGCGGGCACAGCAACGTCCAGGGCGACCGGACCATGGGCATCAACGAGCGTCCGCCAGAGGCGTTCCTCGACTCGCTGGAGCGGCGTTTCCAATTCAAGGTACCGCGTGAAAACGGCCACAACGTGGTCGAGGCGATCCACGCCATGGCCGACGGTCAGGCGAAGGTATTCATCGCCCTGGGCGGCAACTTCGCCCAAGCCACGCCGGACAGCCATCGTACGTTCCAGGCTTTGGCCAATTGCGACCTGACGGTGCAGATCAGCACCAAGCTCAACCGCAGCCATCTGGCCCACGGCAAGCAAGCGCTGATCCTGCCGTGCCTGGGCCGCACCGACATCGACCTGCAAACCGATGGAGCTCAAGCGGTGACCGTGGAAGACTCCTTCAGCATGGTGCATGCCTCCATGGGCCAGTTGCAGCCGCTGTCGAACCAGATGCGCTCCGAACCGTGGATCATCGCCGGCATCGCCGCCGCCACGCTGGGTAGCCGTCCGGTGGACTGGAACTGGCTGGTGGCCGACTACAGTCGCATCCGCGACCTGATCGCCGACACCGTACCCGGCTTCAAGGACTTCAACGAAAAGCTGAAGAACCCCGGCGGGTTCTATCTGGGCAATAGCGCCGGTTCGCGGCGCTGGAACACCCCGTCGGGCCGCGCCAACTTCAAGCCCAACCGGTTGCCGACCGACCTTGTGCATGAACGCACCCGGGCCACCGGCCAGTTGCCCGACCTGATCATGCAGTCCATGCGCTCCCACGATCAGTACAACACCACCATCTATGGCCTCGATGACCGCTATCGCGGTGTGAAGGGCCAGCGTGATGTGTTGTTTGTCAACGAAGCGGACATCATTCGCCTGGGCTTCAAGCCGGGGCAGAAAGCCGACATCGTCTCACTCTGGGATGACGGGCGCGAACGGCGGGTCAAGAGCTTTACCCTGCTGGCATTCGACATCCCTGCCGGGCAGGCTGCGGCCTATTACCCAGAAGTGAACCCGCTGGTGCCATTGGAAAGCACGGGCGACGGCAGCCACACTCCAACATCGAAGTTCGTCGCGATCCGTCTGGAAGCGGCGAGCGAGAATGGATTGATCCTGGCCAAATCGGCCTGACACAGCCTTTCGGATCATGATGGCCCTGTGGCGAGGGGATTTATCCCCGCTGGGGCGCGAAGCGGCCCCTAAAACAATCGACTTGGTTATGCTGGCATACCGAGTTATCAGGTTTAGGGCCGCTCCGCGCCCCAGCGGGGATAAATCCCCTCGCCACAAAGTACTTTCCAGCTCGCACAAAAAAGGCCGTTTTCCATAGAAAACGGCCTGTCCGAAGTAGCTAAAGACCAACCGTTTTGCCTGAAGTTCCCCGTCAAAAACAATAACTTAGCGAATTGTGCACAAGTCGTGTTACTCGTCGGATTTCGATTGTAACCAAGCGAAGCCAGCCTCAGGATCGCGCCGTCATCCCTTTGAGGCTCCTCTATGAAGTTCTCCTCCATTCTCTTGTTGTCCCTTAGCCTGGCCAGTGGCATCGCTTCTGCCGGTGGTACTGCCGAAGCAGGTGTGGGCGGCGCATTGGGCGGGGTTTTGGGTTCGGTCGTCGGCCAGTCCCTGGGCGGCAACACCGGTTCCACTATCGGCGCGGCGCTGGGCGGCGCAGGCGGCAGTGCAGTCGGCGCAGACAAACACAGCCGCGGCGAAGCGGCGATCGGCGGCGCGCTGGGCGCAGCCGGCGGTAACGTGGTCGGCCGTAGCGTCGGCGGCACCACTGGCAGCCTGATCGGTGCGGCAGCGGGCGGCGGCGCGGGTGGCGCCCTGGGTAACTACATGGGCAAGGATGATGACGATGATCGTCATTATGACGGCCGCCGTGGCGATCGCCGCTACTACCGTGACGGCCATCCAGGTCGTGGCCATGCCTACGGACATCGCAAAAAACATCATCGCTACTACCGCGATTAACGGCTGGCTGATAAACCGCCGTTGAAGATCGCAGCCCCCGGCAGCTTTAGAGCTGACAGGGGCTGCGATTTTTTGTTTCAGACCACCAACCGCTCCAAAGCCCCACGTAGCCGGTCCGGAATCGCTACCGGCCGATTCGATGCCCGGTCCACGAATACGTGAACAAAACGCCCCGCCGCGCAGGCCTCCTTCTCGCCCGCCTTGAACACCGCCAGTTCGTACTGCACCGAACTGCTGCCCAGCTTCCCGACCCGCAGGCCGATTTCAATCCGGTCTGGAAAGGCGATCGAGGCAAAGTAATCGCAGGCTGAACTCACCACGAACCCCACCACCTCTCCATCATGGATATCCAGGCCACCGACTTCGATCAGGTAGGTATTCACTGCGCTATCGAAAAAGCTGTAGTAGGTGACGTTATTGACGTGACCGTACACGTCGTTGTCGTGCCAGCGTGTGGTGATGGGTTGCAAGTGTGGGTATTCGTTGCGTTGGGGCATCAGGTGTCCTTTACGGTTGTTCAATGATCCTGGCGTTGCACGGCCTCAGGCCTGCGCGAACCCCTTGCCCTGTGTTGCCAGCTCGCCGATCAGGCGCGCGGGCTTCCACTGGTCGCCCTGCTTCGTTTCGAGCTCCAGCAGACGTGCGTGTATATCCTCCAGCCCCTGCCCGTCGGCCCAGGCCATCGGCCCGCCCTTGTCCACAGGGAAGCCGTAGCCGTTGAGGTAGACTAGGTCGATATCGTGGGCCGACTCGGCAATGCCTTCCTGCAGGATTTTCGCCCCCTCGTTGACCAGCGCCAGCAAGCACCGCTCGATAATTTCCTCCGGGCCGATCTCGCGTCGCTGGAAACCCAGCGCTTCACTGACCCGTAGCACCAGCGCATCGACCTCGACATCATGCTCGGCCTGGCGACTGCCCGGCTCGTAGTGATAGTACCCATTGCCGCTTTTCTGGCCGAACCGTCCCAGCTCGCACAACCGGTTGTCCACCTGCACCTCGGGCGCGTCCTGGCCCTTGCCCGCCAGCTCACGGGCGCGCCATTCCAGGTCGATGCCAACGACGTCGTACATACGGAACGGCCCCATGGCGAAGCCAAAGCCTTGCAACGCCGCATCCACCTGATGGGGGAATGCCCCCTCCAGCAACATCTTGCGCGCTTCCAGCACATAGGGATGAAGCATTCGGTTGCCGATGAATCCATGGCAATTGCCTGAGACAACGCTGACCTTGCCCATGCGCTTGCCCAGCACCAGCGCCGCGTCCAGCACTGCTTTGGAGGTGTGCGCGCCGCGAACGATTTCCAGCAGTTTCATGATGTGCGCCGGGCTGAAGAAATGCAGGCCCAGGACCTGGGCTGGCCGGCGGGTGACAGCGGCGATGGCATCGATGTCCAGCGCCGACGTGTTGCTCGCCAGGATAGCCTCGGGCTTGAGCAGGCCGTCCAGCTCACGAAAGAGGGTCTGCTTGAGTTCGAGGTTTTCGTAAACCGCTTCGATCACCAGGTCCACATTGCGGATCGCCGCATAATCATCCGCCCGTGTTACCCGGGCGATCCGCGCGTCAGCCTCGACCTGGTCGATACGGCCCTGGCGCACGCCATGGGCATAGGTCTCGGCCACGGCCAGCAGTGCCTGCTCGAGCATCTGCGGATTGTTGTCGACCCACTGCACCGCCACGCCAGCGTTGGCCAGGCACATCACGATGCCCCGGCCCATGGTGCCCGCACCGACCACCGCGGCACGCTGAATATCGAAAGGTGTCTGGCTCATGTTGGCTCTCTTGTTGGCGATCCGAAGACAGCCTTCACCTTAGTCAGCCGCCGAATATTTTTGAAATTTATTCGTGTGATGAAGGGTATTCAGCGGATGGATGCAGCTCACAGGTGCGCTTGGGCCCACTGACGAACTTCAGCGTATGGATACGCTTCCAGTGCGGCATACCCACCGATCTTCCGTGCCTTCAATCGGGTGAACAGCGGCACGCTGATTGCGCAGAGGAAGCGGGTCAGGCGCTCGGCAGACGGCACGCTGCCGCTGTGCTGCTCATGCTTGTGGATAAAGTCGCCACACAACGCCTCGAAATTCTTATCCACAAGCGCTGGCAACGCAGGCGGCTCCGGCAGGCGAGCGACATGCCCATGGCACACCGAACAATGACCACACTGGCGTGGCGCATTCTCGTCGCCGAAATATTGCGCCAAGCGATAACCCAGGCAACGGTCGGTGGCGAACAACTCGAGCATGGCGTGGATCCGTGCGATTTCACCTTGTTCGTGCCGGGTGAAATAGGCGTGTAGCTCAGCGCTCAAGACCTGCACATCCAGGTCCGCGTCCAGCACGCTGTACACCTCGGTCATCTGTTTGCTTTCCAGCTCGATCCAGCCCTTTTCCTGGAAATAATCCAGCGCCTTGACCACGCGATTACGCTCAGCGTGATAGTGCTGGTACATCCCGTCGAAGTTCACCGTGGCCCAGGCCCGGGCGCGACTGGAGGTCTGGATGATGGCCGAGACGAAGTCCCTTCGCTCGCCCTCGAAGCGCTCCAGCAATTCTTGTGGCTCAGTCAGGAACTTGAAGCGGTACTCCGCGAAGTAGGCATAGCGCGGCGCGATCAGCCCGCGTAGCTCCAACTGGACCAGCAACGTCTTGAGTGGCAACTGCCGTATGTTGCTCTGGTCCGCCAGGGGTCCCAGCAAGAACTCCCATTGCCCATCGGGAGCGGCGGCCTTCAGTTCATCGAGCACGCAACGAATGCCCGCAAGCTCCGGCGTATCGCCATACACAAAGTTTTCCAGCACGTTGAGACTGTCGCGGTTGGCCAGCACCAGGCAATCGGAAGGCTGCCCGTCCCGACCGGCGCGGCCGATCTCCTGGCTGTAGTTTTCGATGGATTTGGGCAGGTCGAAATGCACGACGTTGCGAATGTCACTCTTGTCGATGCCCATGCCAAAAGCGATGGTCGCGACGATGCAATTGGATTGCCCGCCCATGAACCGCCGCTGGATATCTTCACGTTGTTCATGGGGCAAGCCGGCGTGATAGGCCTCGGCCTCGATCCCGTGCCGGCCCAGGTGTTCGGCGATCTGCTCGGCGGTTCGCTGCAAGGTCACGTAGACGATGCTCGGCTGCCCGGCACGTTCGCCCAGCCATTGCACCAGCCGTTCGCGCTTGTCGGCACCACTCACGGGCTCGACCAGCAGATTGAGGTTCGACCGGTAGAAACCGGTCGTCACCACATCAGGGGCGGCGATGGCGAATTTCGCCTGCATGTCGGTGATGACCTTGGGTGTCGCGGTGGCCGTCAGCAGCAATACTTGGGGAATGTTGAACTGGCGCTGGTAATCGGGAAGCTTGAGGTAGTCAGGTCGGAAGTTATGCCCCCATTCCGAAATACAGTGGGCTTCGTCCACCACCAGCAACGAGATTGGCACCTGCTGCAGGAAATTGCGAAAGCGCTCGTTCTTCAGGCGCTCTACGGAAATCATCAGGATCTTCAACTCACCCGACCGGGCTCGCGCCATGGCGTCGTTGGTTTCGTCACGGCCCTGGGCCGAATCGATACTCGCCCCCGCAATGCCGTGGCGCTTGAGGAACGCCAACTGGTCCTGCATCAGCGCCAGCAACGGCGAGACCACCAGGGTCAGGTGTGGCAATAGCAGGGCCGGCAGTTGATAACACAGGGACTTGCCCGAGCCAGTGGGAAAAATGGCCGCCGCCGACCGACCGGCCAGCACGGCGCCGATGGCCGCCTCCTGACCGGGACGAAACTGTGGATAACCGAAAACCTGTTCCAGGGTGCTGTGCATGCGCGGTCGCTCCTTTGACTGCTGCGATGCCCAAAGCCTAGCGGGACAATGCGGCGAGTCGAGAAAAGGTCGGGGTCGAATCGATACGGGATGATACAGCCTGAATGGCCGTGACGCTGATCGACTCGGGAGTCAACGCAAGCGCGGAGACGTTTGATAGCTGACAGTTTGAGCTTGGCGTTCAGTCATAAGACGTTAAATAAAGATCCAGTTCTTGAGGAAGAACCAACGATGCCAATCGCTCGATTTCAAGCACTTGCTTTGCTGAAAGCCTGAAGTCCGCACCAATATGATCATTACTACCTGCCCATTGCATCACGGGCTTCAAGTCCTCCACCGACAAGCTGATGCTCTGCTCAAATACCAGCTCATCCTTGCCAGGATAAAAACCCAACACCCAAAAACTCATGGCTCTACCTTCCTTGTCTTATCCGCTTTTTTGGTCTGTTCGCCCGTGATGTGATTGAACTCACCTAAATGGTTTCCACGCGGGTTGTACTTTTCAAGGGCACCATGCTGCCGGTCCCATTCATAAATATTGCCTTTGCGGTCGTGCCAACGTGGACGTAATCCTCCACCTCCTTGTACGGGAGTTTTTGACCGACCGCGAACAAGATCAGGAAAAGCAGGAATTACACCTTTCGGGGTCGGGTGATATTTGTGATCAGAAATGCTGAGCACGATATACAACGGCGAAACCCCAGAATCCGCCGGAAACACAAGAATGAAATCCTTGTACTCCGGCGGATAAATCGGGTTGACGATGATGCTGTCCGCCGCAGGTGTCGGCGGAAAAATCCAGATGTGCGGAGCCTGTGGCGCGGCCTCCAGCGCCGGGATGCCCAGCGTCGAGGACGGATCGACCGCCGGCGTCCAGATCAATTCGACCCCATCGCCAAAGTCCGCCACTTGCTGCGCGCCGCGAGCCTGGAAAGTCACCACCGGGATCATTTCCCAGTCACGTCGCGCCTGGGTGTTGTAGCCGTATCCCTTGAGTGTTCCATCGGCCTGGGTTTCGACATGCAACCGCACCCGCGTACGTGCCTGTTCCAGGGAGCGCAATTGCTCTTCGGTGTACAACGAACCGTCACCCAGACCCGCTGATGCGCTTAAATTGAATGTGCTCTGAGTCGTCGGCCTGACGCCCACCCAACAACGTAAATTGGCCGTACTCCCTCAGGGCTTCAGTCGGGATGTAACCGGTGGGGTTGTGATAGTCGATAACCGAATCAGGCAGCTTGCAGGACTTTGCAAATACACAGCCCTTCACGTCGGAAGGTGATGCTTCTCGGACCTGGGCCAGACGCTCGCTCATGTAAGCCGCTTGCCTGGCCAGCATGCCCTCATAGGCCTGTTGATCGGCGTCTCTTTTCGCCAGTTCGCTGGGGGTCATGTCCCGCAGGATCCTGTAGCCCCGATCGCCGCCGTAATGCTCCCAGGCCTGCGGAACACCGGCCTTTCCTTTCGTCATGCTTCGTCCCTGCTCGGTCGCCGTTACCCCCATTGAAAGGGCGCGGTGAACCTTACCGAGCCGCCAGAGAAATACTCAGCAGACGGTTCCGAGACTGCTGTGAGATATTTCTTCTTTTCCAACGGGCAACGATTTCCCCCTAAACTTTCCCTCCAGACGCACGCACGCCAAACTCCTGGAAACCTCGCCATGTACCTCGCCCCAGACTTCCCCGACGATCACGCCATGCGCCAGCTCATGGAACTGCTGCACGAAGAGATCGGCCTACCGGAACGCAAGACCATCCGCCTGGATACCGCGATCAATCTCGACTTGGGTTGCGATGGCGCGGATGCCCGGCATCTGATGGAGGCCTTGGAGGAGCGGTTCGCCATCGAGCTCATCGACTACGACGCTTACCGTTATTTTCAGCCGGAAGGATTTGATGTGTTTCAAAAGCGCAGGGCCAAGGGCCGTGGGAACAAGATGCCACTGACCATCGGCATGCTCTACAAGGCGATCAAGGCGCAACGATGGGATACGCGGGAAGTGGAAGAGGCCTAGCTGATCGGGGCGCCTCAAATAGTCGCCCATAAAAAAACCGCCCATGAAGGGCGGCTTTTTCATTCGCTAACCAAGCCTTACAGCTGCGGACCCGCCGCCTTGATCGCGTCGCTCACGTCGAACTTCTTGAAGTTCTCGGTGAACAGACCGGCCAATGCCTTGGCCGCTTCGTCGTAGGCAGCTTTGTCGGCCCAGGTGTTGCGTGGGTTCAACAGGCCAGTCTCGACGCCTGGAACAGCCAGCGGCACGTCCAGGTTGATGATGTCCAGGTGTTCGGTTTCTGCACCGATCAGCGCACCGCTCTGGATCGCCGCGATCACCGCACGGGTGGTCGGGATGTTGAAGCGCTTGCCGACGCCGTAGCCGCCGCCGGTCCAGCCGGTGTTGACCAGGTAGACCTTGGAGCCGAAACCACGGATGCGCTTGATCAGCAGCTCAGCGTATTCACCGGCCGGGCGCGGGAAGAACGGGGCGCCGAAGCAGGTGGAGAAGGTCGACTTGATGCCGCTGCCCGAACCCATTTCGGTCGAGCCCACCAGTGCGGTGTAGCCGGACAGGAAGTGGTAGGCGGCTTGTTCTTCGCTGAGGATCGACACTGGCGGCAGTACGCCGGTCAGGTCGCAGGTCAGGAAGATCACGGCGTTTGGCTCGCCACCGAGGTTTTTCGGTGCGCGTTTTTCGATCAGCTCACGCGGGTAGGCGGCGCGGCTGTTCTGGGTCAGGCTGTCGTCGGCGTAGTCGGCTTTCTTGGTGACCGGGTCGATGACGACGTTTTCCAGGACGGCGCCGTGCTGGATGGCTTTCCAGATGACCGGCTCGTTCTTCTCGGACAGGTCGATGCACTTGGCATAGCAGCCGCCTTCGATGTTGAACACCACGCCCACGCCCCAGCCGTGCTCGTCGTCACCGATCAGGTAACGGCTTTCGTCGGCGGACAGGGTGGTCTTGCCGGTGCCCGACAGGCCGAAGAACAGGGTCACATCGCCCTCTTCGCCCATGTTCGCGGCGCAGTGCATCGGCAGCACGTCAACGGCTGGCAGCAGGAAGTTCTGCACGGAGAACAGGGCTTTCTTCATTTCACCGGCGTAGCGCATGCCGGCGATCAGCACTTTCTTGGCCGCGAAGTTGATGATCACGGTGCCGTCGGAGTTGGTGCCGTCGCGCTCAGGCTCGCAGACGAAGTTCGGCGCGTTGAGGATCTGCCATTCATCCTTGCCGCCGGCGTTGTATTGCTCGGGGTTGATGAACAGGCAACGGCCAAACAGGTTGTGCCACGCGGTCTCGGTGGTCATCTTGACCGGCAGGTAGTGCGCAGGATCGGAGCCTACATGCACGTGGGAGACGAAACGCTCGCGCTCGCCCAGGTAGGCTTCGACGCGGTTCCACAGGGCATCGAACTTGTCGGCCGGGAACTTGCGGTTGATCGGGCCCCAGGCAATGGCGTGCTGAGTGGTTGGCTCTTCCACAATGAAACGGTCGACTGGCGAGCGACCGGTACGATGACCGGTACGAACAACCAGCGCGCCAGTATCGGCAAGCTCGCCTTCACCGCGATTCAGGGCTTCTTTGACCAGATCATCGACACTCAGATCGGTGTACACGGCGTTATTGGCTTGCGTCATGAGATTCCCCGTCGGCCCGTGGCCGAGTGCTCCAAACGTTTTGTAGTAGAAAGTCGCGCACTACTACCCGAAAAAAGTGGGCCGGATTATGCCAGAAAACCCCAAAAAGAGTAGGGCCCTCCCGTCAGTACGGCGTAAATCCGGCGTTTGCCAGGAGATTTACCTGCGCTGAAACGTTTTAGTGACGAGTATCTGACGGTGTGTCGACACCCGCACCGGCGAACAATTGCGCGATGTCCGCCGCGTCGAACAGGTAGCGCTCGTTGCAAAACTGGCAATCGATCTCGATGGCGCCGCCATGCTCGATCACCAGTTGCTGCGCATCTTCCAGACCCAGACTGACCAACGCATTGGCGGAACGTTCACGAGAGCAGCTGCATTGGAAGCGCAACGGCTGGCCGTCGAACAAGCGCACCTGCTCCTCGTGATAGAGGCGATGCAGCACGGTTTCGTTGTCCAGGCTCAACAGCTCATCGGCGCTCAGGGTGCTGGCCAGAGCGGTGATGTGCTGCCAACTGGCGTCACGTTCTTCCGGGTCGCGCAGGCGATCGGCAGGCAGTTGTTGCAACAGCAAACCGCGGGCACGCCGCCCGTCGGCATAGAGCCAGAAGCGGGTATTGGTCTGCTGGGACATGACGAAGTAGTTGGTGAAGCACTCTGCCAGCGTCGCGCCGTCGAGATCGACGATGCCCTGGTAGCGCTTGCCATGGGTCGGGTCGACCGTCAGGGCCAACATGCCGTCGGGCATCATGTCGGCCAGGGTCGCGTCGGGCGCGATCTGCTCGGCGTGATAACGGGCCAGGCCACGGATCTCACGTTCGCTGGAGCATTCGATCATCAGCAACGGCACCGGGCCTTCGGAACGCGCCTGGAGAATCAGCAAGCCATCGAACTTCAAGGTGCCCACCAACAACGCCGCAGCCGCCATCAGCTCGCCGAGCAGTTGTGCGACCGGCTCCGGATAGGGGTGCTTGGCGAGGACTTCGGCGTAGCTACGCTCCAACGCTACCAGCTCGCCACGGGCGTCGCTGTCATCGAAGATGAAACGTTGGGTGTAGTCGGTATCCGGTAAATCAGTCATAGGGGTCTGGTATCTGAGGTGATGACAAATGATGGCGGGCATTTTATGGGCATTCAGGGTGGGTTCCAAGCAAGGCGTCGGCTGGCCTGACGGGAAGGAGAATCACCACCTATCTTCCAGAGAACCTGTGGCGAGGGGATTTATCCCCGCTGGGCTGCGTAGCAGCCCCCAAATAAACATGCGACAGAGCTGACACGGCGCGCAAAATTCAGGGCCTGCTGCGCAGTCCAGCGGGGATAAATCCCCTCGCCACAATCGCCGGCCTGCGTGTCTATTCGCTATTGCTGCCATGAAACTTGAACAGGTCCCGGCGCTGCTTCTTGCTCGGCTTGCCGTCGGTGCTGACCCCCAGGGCGCCGGCCTTGCGTTGCGCGGCGGCGGTTTCGCGCTTGGCGATGCTGGCTTCGGTCTCGCGATACAGCGCCTGCGCCTCAGGGGCACCGCGACGTACGATCGACAACGCCTCGACCACCACGGTCTTTTCATCGAAGCCGGTGCGGATGACAAATTCATCGCCCACGCGCGGCTCCTTGCCCGGCTTGCAACGCTCTCCCCGGTGATGAACCTTGCCGCTTTCGATGGCGGTCTTGGCCAAGGCTCGCGTCTTGTAGAATCGCGCCGCCCACAACCATTTATCGAGACGGACCTTGTCGTCCTCTTCCTTTTTTTGCGCCACTGCCATTCCTCTTTTCTGCCAATAGCCAGAACTGTACTACCGTTTTTGTCGAGCGCACGAATCCGGCCCGACGGATAGAATGCCCGCCAAATCGCCGTCACGCGCATGGTGGGGGTCGGAATCGGTTACAAGCACAAACAAGTGCGTAGATAACTGTCGCCATTTTGTGATTATTCTGCGTGAATACCGCGATTCGCGGAGTCCACGATCCGATGTACTGATCGCAGGTTTTTTTATTGAAGACTTTTGACCATTTGACCGTTGTCGGTCTGCGCGAGTGGGTCGCGCTCCCGGACTTGGGGGTCGTGGGCCTGCGGGCAAAAATCGACACCGGCGCCAGTACTTCCAGCCTGCATGCCACTGACATCGAGCCGTTCGAGCGCGATGGCGAAAAGTGGGTACGTTTCACTGCGCACCTCGGCACCGTGGTGCAGCTGCGCCATCGCCGCTGCGAAGCGCCACTGGTGGCCCGCAAGACCATAAAGAGCTCCAACGGCCACGCTCAGGTCCGCTACGTGATCAGCACCACGCTGGCGCTGGGTGACCGGATCTGGCGGGTCGAATTCACCCTTGCCTGCCGCAAGTCCATGCGATACCGCCTGTTACTGGGTTCCAAAGCCTTGATCGACGGCCAATTGGTGGTCAATCCAGGTATCAAATACGTTCAAGACAAGCCGGCATTCCCGGCGTCCACTACCTCTGCCACAGGTGTTGCATGAAGATCGCTGTGCTGTCGCGTAATCCGCGTCTGTATTCCACTCGTCGCCTGGTTGAAGCCGGGACCGAACGAGGCCATGAAATGGTGGTGGTCGATACCCTGCGCGCCTACATGAACATTGCCAGCCACAAGCCGCAGATCCATTACCGTGGCAAGCCGCTGGAAGGGTTCGATGCGGTGATCCCGCGCATCGGCGCATCGGTGACGTTCTATGGCTGCGCCGTGTTGCGTCAGTTCGAAATGATGGGGGTGTTTCCCCTCAACGAGTCGGTGGCCATCGCTCGCTCGCGGGACAAGCTGCGCTCGCTGCAGTTGCTGTCACGGCGAGGGATCGGCCTGCCGGTAACCGGTTTTGCCCACTCCCCCGACGACATTCCCGACCTGATTGCGATGGTCAACGGCGCACCGCTGGTGATCAAGGTGCTGGAAGGCACCCAGGGCATCGGCGTGGTCTTGTGTGAAACCGCGACGGCGGCGGAATCGGTGATCGAGGCGTTCATGGGCCTGAAGCAGAACATCATGGTCCAGGAGTACATCAAGGAAGCCGGTGGCGCAGACATTCGCTGCTTCGTGGTCGGCGACAAAGTGATTGCCTCGATGAAACGCCAGGCCAAGCCCGGTGAGTTTCGCTCCAACCTGCATCGCGGTGGCAGTGCCAGCCTGATCAAGATCACGCCGCAAGAGCGCATGACCGCCCTGCGGGCCGCGAAAGTCATGGGCCTGGCCGTGGCGGGCGTGGACATCCTGCGCTCCAACCACGGACCGCTAGTGATGGAAGTCAATTCCTCGCCAGGCCTGGAAGGGATCGAGACCACCACGAGCAAGAACGTGGCGGGGATCATCATCGAGCATCTGGAAAAGAATGGCGGGCCGAACATGACCCGGACCAAGGGCAAGGGTTAACTCAACACAAAACCCTGCGGGAGCGGCGAGCCTTTGTGGGAGCTGAGCTTGCTCCCACAGGCTCTTTCTCTGTCTTACTTGAGAGATCGCTACACCGCATCCCGCGGCAGCATCAAGCCCAACGGCAAGCGCACCCGAGCCTCCAGCCCGCCACCGACACGGTTACGCAGTTCGACGTTGCCGCCGTGCATCGAGGCGATGCGCTTGACGATGGCCAGGCCCAGCCCGGTGCCCTTCCCACCCCGGGCTCGATCGCCGCGAGTGAAGGGGTTGAAAATGGCTTCCAGCTCAGAGGGATCGATGCCGGCGCCACGGTCCATGACACTCAGCACCACATAAGGCGCGCTGGTGTCACCGGAGACATAGGCTGCGACTTCGACACCCGTGCCAGCGTGGTTCAGGGCATTGCCGATCAGGTTGTTCAGCAAACGCTTCATCGACACGCGGCGCAACGGGAATGGCTGGATCGGCTCCAGGCGCAGGTGCACTTTCTCATCGTTCTGGTTATAGGGCGCGACCACTTCCCGCACCAGTTCGCTGAGATCCACCTCTTCCACAGACTCATCACGACCGTCGCGAATGAACGCCAGGAACTGGTCAAGAATCGCGTCCATGTCCTCGATGTCGCGGACCATTTCGTCGGTCAGGTCAGTGTGCTCGCCCATCAGCTCCAGCGACAACCGTAGCCGGGTCAGCGGCGTGCGCAGGTCATGGGAGACGCCAGCGAGCATCAACTCACGCTCGCGCCCGGCCTGTTCGACATCCTCGGCCATCTGGTTGAAGGCACGGTAGACCTCGGTCATCTCGCTGGGCGTATCGCTGATGGGCAGCCGCACGCTGCGCCCCTGGCCCAGTTGGCGGGCTGCATAGACCAGGCGTTTCAACGGTTGGTTGAGCTGGCTGACGAAGATCCACGCCGACGCCGTCGACAGCAGGCCGATGGCCAGGAACCAGCCGAGCACGTTCCAGATTTTCTGGCCGCGCAGCGGATGCGGGTACAACGGCACTTTCAGCCAGCCATCCCCCAGGCTCGGGGCCCGCACCCACAGCGCCGGTGGCGAGTGCATGCGCAACCGCACCTCGGTATCGGCACCCAGTTCGGCCTGCATCTGGCGTTGATAGATCTCGCTGTAGGGCCAGTGCTGCTCGCCCTCCGGTACGCCGGCACCGACGACGCGGATCAACGTCGCCGCCTCGGCAATTTTCGCGCGATTGGTTTCGTCCGCCGCCCAGTAAGCCCGCAGGGTCAAGGCAACGCCGTGGCTGTACTGCCGGTCCACGAGCACGTCTTCGTTCATCAGCAGGTACACCAGCGTCAGAGCCTTGGAGAAGAGCACGACGATCAGCACCAGCCAGAGGGTGCGGGAGAAGAAACTCTGGGGGAACCAAACGGGGGTTTTCATGAATAACCGCTACACACTTGCAGGAGCGAGCGATGCTCGCACAATGACAGACCGCGAGTCGCCTGGAAGAAGACACTTCAACCGGCCAGGCCACTCGCTCCTACAAATCGCCGATCACTTGCTGGCGGCGCCATCCGGTACGAACACGTAACCTACGCCCCAGACGGTCTGGATATATCGCGGCTTGGAAGGATCGGGTTCGATCATCCGGCGCAGACGGGAAATCTGCACGTCAATGGAGCGCTCCAGCGCATCCCATTCACGACCACGGGCCAGGTTCATCAGTTTGTCGCGGGTCAGCGGCTGGCGGGCGTTCATCACCAGGGCCTTGAGCACGGCGAACTCGCCGGTGGTGAGCATGTGGACCTCATCACCGCGCTTGAGCTCACGAGTGGCCAGGGACAGCTCATAGTCGCCGAAGCTCACGCTTTCATCTTCGCTACCTGGCGCGCCAGGTACCGGCGCCGACTGACGACGCAGCACCGCCTTGACGCGGGCCATCAGCTCGTCGGGGTTGAACGGCTTGGCCAGGTAATCGTCGGCGCCCAGTTCCAGGCCCTTGATACGGCTCAGCTCGTCGCCCTTGGCGGTGAGCATGATGATCGGGATCTGGTTGTTGGCGCCGCGCAGGCGGCGGCAGGCGGTCAGGCCATCTTCACCGGGCAGCATCAGGTCGAGCACCACCAGGTTGAAAACTTCACGGGCCAGCAGTCGATCCATTTGCTCGGTGTTCGGTACGGTGCGGGCGCGGTAGCCCTTGCTGACGAAAAAGCGTTCCAGCAAGCTGCTCAGCCCCGGATCGTCGTCAACAATAAGAATTTTTTCGCCTTCAGCAGTTTGTGCAGTGCTGCTCATAGGAAGCTCCTTTGATCTCGGCGCGCATTATGGCCTAGCTGCCGTTATACGCACCGTGTGCATTGTTAGCAGATTTTTCCTCTATCACCACAAATCCGGGGATCAAGCCGACAGACCATGTCCCCCCCTCGGGACGGAACGCTGGTTATAATGCGCGGCCTTTTGTGCCAGGGAATGCCGGCTCGTGATCCGGCGTGTCATTTTCTCTCCTTGGCCCGGCAGCACTTTTTGAATTTCACGGGTCAACAGGCAGCCTTTTGACCCAGGCAGCGGCGCATGCCAGGCCGCTCAACCAGTCTCGCCGAGCCCGGCTTCTGCGGTGGCGAGCCTGATTTCACAATTTGTCAGGTGGTTTTATGGACAGCATCAACAGCCGCATCGCCGAGGAACTCGGTGTACGCCCACAACAGGTCGAAGCGGCCGTCGCGCTACTCGATGAAGGCTCCACGGTGCCTTTCATCGCTCGTTACCGCAAAGAAGTGACCGGCAGCCTCGATGACATCCAATTGCGGCATCTGGAAGAACGCCTGCGCTACCTGCGAGAACTCGACGAACGGCGTATAAGCATCCTGGCCAGCATCCAGGAGCAGGGCAAGCTGACCCCGCAACTTGAGCGCGATATCAAGCTGGCCGACACCAAGACCCGCCTTGAAGACTTGTACCTGCCCTACAAGCAAAAGCGCCGCACCAAGGGCCAGATCGCCCTGGAAGCCGGCCTCGGCGAGCTGGCCGACGGCTTGTTCAACGACCCGACCCTGACCCCTGAAACCGAAGCCGCGCGCTTCGTCGATGCCGAAAAAGGCGTGGCGGACGTAAAAGCGGCGCTGGAAGGTGCCAAGTACATCCTCATGGAGCGTTTCGCCGAAGACGCCAACCTGCTGGAAAAACTGCGTAACTACCTCAAGCAGGAAGCCACCCTCAGCGCCCGGGTGATCGCCGGCAAGGAAGAGGAAGGCGCGAAGTTTCGCGACTACTTCGAACACGACGAACCGCTCAAGAGCATGCCATCGCACCGCGCCCTGGCGATTTTCCGCGGCCGCAACGAAGGCATCCTCAGTTCCGCATTGAAAGTCGGTGAAGAGTTGCCCGGCACCATGCACCCGTGCGAAGGCATGATCGGCCAGCAGTTCGGCATCCAGAACCAGAACCGCGCCGCCGACAAATGGCTGGCCGAGGTGGTGCGCTGGACTTGGAAGGTCAAGCTCTACACCCACCTGGAAACCGACCTGCTGGGCGAGTTGCGCGATAACGCCGAGACCGAGGCGATCAATGTGTTCGCCCACAACCTGCACGACCTGCTGCTGGCCGCCCCGGCCGGCCCGCGCGCCACCCTGGGCCTGGACCCGGGCCTGCGCACCGGTTGCAAGGTGGCGGTGGTGGATTCCACCGGCAAGTTGCTGGACCACGCCACGGTCTACCCGCACGTGCCGCACAACAAGTGGGACCAGACCCTCGCCGTGCTCGCCGCCCTGTGCGCCAAGCATTCGGTGGACCTGATCGCCATCGGCAACGGCACCGCCAGCCGCGAGACCGACAAGCTGGCCGCCGAGTTGATCAAGAAATACCCAGCCATGAAGATGACCAAGGTCATGGTTTCCGAGGCCGGCGCTTCGGTTTACTCGGCGTCGGAACTGGCCTCCAAGGAATTCCCGGACCTGGACGTGTCGATCCGTGGCGCGGTGTCCATCGCCCGTCGCTTGCAGGACCCACTGGCGGAACTGGTGAAGATCGACCCCAAATCCATCGGTGTCGGCCAGTACCAGCACGACGTTTCCCAGTTGAAACTGGCCCGTGGCCTGGACGCCGTGGTGGAGGATTGCGTGAACGCGGTGGGCGTGGACGTGAACACCGCTTCGGTGGCGCTGTTGGCGCGTATCTCCGGCCTGAACGCCACGCTGGCGCAGAACATCGTCACCCACCGCGACGAACACGGCGCGTTCAAGACCCGCGCCGCGTTGAAGAAAGTCCCGCGCCTGGGCGAAAAGACCTTCGAACAGGCCGCCGGCTTCCTGCGGGTCATGAACGGCGACAACCCGCTGGACTCCTCTGCGGTCCACCCTGAAGCCTACCCGCTGGTGCAACGCATCGCCGCCCAGACCGACCGCGACATCCGTTCGCTGATCGGTGACGCCGGGTTCCTCAAACGCCTGGATCCGAAGAAATTCACCGACGAAACCTTCGGCCTGCCCACCGTCACCGACATCCTCCAGGAACTGGAGAAACCGGGCCGCGACCCGCGCCCCGAGTTCAAGACCGCCGAGTTCCAGGACGGCGTCGAAGACCTCAAGGACCTGCAACCGGGCATGATCCTCGAAGGCGTGGTGACCAACGTCACCAACTTCGGCGCCTTCGTCGACATCGGCGTGCATCAGGACGGCCTGGTGCACATCTCGGCCTTGTCCGAGAAGTTCATCAAGGACCCGCGCGAAGCGGTGAAGGCCGGTGATGTGGTGAAAGTGAAGGTCATGGAAGTCGACATTGCGCGCAAACGCGTCGGCCTGTCGATGCGCATGAGCGACACACCGGGCGAGAAAGTCGACGGTGCCCGCGGTGCGCGTCCAGGCTCGACGCCACGCCAGTCGCAAAACACCGCGCCGCGCAAGGAAACCGCCACCGCGGCGCCGGCGAACAACGCCATGGCCTCGTTGTTCGCCAACGCCAAGCAGTTGAAGAAACGCTGATGGACGTGCCAGCCGGGTTGGTGGAGAGCGCGTTTTTCAAGCTGCTCGGCTGCCGTCTGCACAGCCTTGGGGACGGGGTGGCGCAAGTCGCCCTGAGCCTTGAGCCGCCGCTGCGCAATCGCGGCGGCAAGCTGCACGGCGGCGCGCTGTTCAGCCTGGTGGACATCGCCATGGGACTGGCCTGCTCCAGTGTCCATGGCTTTGACCAGCAGAGCGCGACCATCGAATGCAAGATCAACTACATTCGCGCCGTGTCCGACGGCGATGTGTTGTGCACCGCCCGGGTCATCCACCCGGGGCGGCGCACGCTGGTGGTCGAGGCCGAGGTGATGCAAGGCGAAAAACTGGTCGCAAAAGCGCAAGGCACGTTCGCTGTCCTATAGCTCCCTGTCATCGATTTGGGGTAATTTCGACGCCACGAATGCGGTGTCGAGATTTCCTGTGGGAGCGAGCTTGCTCGCGATAGCGGTGGATCAGCAGCGTTGATGCTGACTGACCATCCGCCATCGCGAGCAAGCCCGCTCCCACAAGGGACAGCGGCGATTAGCCTTGAGGCCGCACAAAAACCAGGCGAAAACGCCAGTTTTAACTTCACCCTTGTAGACCGTCTTGCCCACCCCCATATTGGGGCGACTGACGCGTGAAGGAATTCAACTTGAGCGACCTTTTAAACCGCCGCCTGGCCCTGCTTGGCGAGCGCGCCAACCTCTCCCTGCTCGAACAGTGCCTGCACGGCATCGAGCGTGAATGCCTGCGCGTCACCGGCGATGGGCACCTGGCGCAGACCCCGCACCCCAAGGCCCTGGGTTCGGCGTTGACCAACGAACAGATCACTACCGACTATTCCGAGTCGCTGCTGGAATTCATCACGCCGGCCCTGGCCAACCCGGCCGATACCCTGCGCAGCCTCGACAAGATCCACCGGTTTGCCTACAGCAAACTGGACGACGAGTACCTGTGGAGCCCTTCGATGCCGTGCCCACTGCCGGCGGAAGAGGACATCCCGATCGCGTATTACGGTACCTCGAACATCGGTCGGCTCAAGTACGTCTACCGCAAGGGCCTGGCCCTGCGCTACGGCAAGACCATGCAATGCATTGCCGGGATCCACTACAACTTTTCCCTGCCGGAAAAGCTCTGGCCCCTGCTCCGGCAGGCCGAAGGCGTCGAGGCCAGCGACCGCGACTTCCAGTCGTCGGCCTACATCGCGCTGATCCGTAATTTCCGCCGCTACAGCTGGTTGCTGATGTACCTGTTTGGCGCCTCGCCAGCCCTGGACGCCGGTTTCCTGCGGGGGCGCCCGCACCAGTTGGAGCAACTGGACCCGGACACCTTGTACCTGCCCTACGCCACCAGCCTGCGCATGAGCGACCTGGGTTACCAAAGCAACGCCCAGGCTGGCCTCACGCCTTGCTACAACGACCTGACCAGCTACACCGACAGCCTGCGCAAAGCGGTGGCGACGCCCTACGCGCCGTACGTCGAAGTCGGCACCCACCAGAACGGTGAGTGGGTGCAGCTCAACACCAACATTTTGCAGATCGAAAACGAGTACTACTCCAACATCCGCCCCAAACGCGTGACCTACAGCGGCGAGCGGCCGATCCAGGCCTTGATGGCCCGGGGTATCCAGTACGTCGAAGTGCGTTGCCTGGACATCAACCCGTTCCTGCCGATGGGCATCGACCTCACCGAATCGCGGTTCCTCGATGCGTTCCTGCTGTATTGCGGCCTCAACGACAGCCCGCAGCTGGAAAACAACGAATGCAGCAACGCCACGAGCAACTTCCTGACGGTGGTCAAGGAAGGTCGCAAGCCGGGCCTGCAATTGCAGCGCCAAGGCCAAGCGGTGGACATGCAGGCCTGGGCCATCGAATTACTGGAAAAAATCGCGCCGCTGGCCTCGCTGCTCGACCAAAGCCAAGGTGGCGATGTCCACCGCCAGGCGCTGGATGCGCAATTGGCGAAGGTCCGCGATCCGTCCCTGACGCCCTCCGCCCAGGTACTGGCCGCCATGGCCGAGCATCAGGAAAGCTTCGCCCAGTTCTCCCTGCGCCAAAGCAAGGCCCACGCCGAATTCTTCCGCGCCGAACCTTTGCCTGCCGAGGAACAGACGGCCTTCGAGGAAAACGCTCGTGAATCGCTGGTCCAGCAAACTGAGCTGGAGCAGAACGAGGTGGGGGATTTCGATGTGTTCGTGGGTTCGTATCAGGCGAGCATTCTGGCGATCAGTAACTGACCCCGAGGACGCGTCGCTGGCTTGCACTGTAGGAGCTGCCGAAGGCTGCGATCTTTTGATCTTTTGATCTTTTGATCTTTCGCTTGAGACTCAAGCGTTGGAGGAAAGATCGCAGCCTCGTTGCACTCGACAGCTCCTACACAGCTCCTACAGGCCCAGCGGGAGCAAGCACCCTCGCCAGAGGGTGTCAGGCGTTACTCAGCCGACGAAGGCTTCTCCCAAAGATTAATCCCGCCCTCCTGGGCAAACCGATCGATCTGCGCCAGTTCTTCGGCACTGAAGCTCAGGTTCTGCAACGCCCCGACGTTCTCGATGATTTGCTCCGGCCGGCTGGCGCCGATCAGCGCGCTGGTCACGCGTGGATCGCGCAGAGTCCAGGCCAGGGCCATTTGCGCCAGGCTTTGGCCACGCCGCTGGGCAATCTCATTGAGCGCACGTACATGGGCGATGTTTTCCTCCGACAGGTGCGAAGCCTGCAACGAGCCGCCGCCCGGACGGTTCACCCGCGCATCGGCGGGAATGCCCTTGAGGTATTTGTCGGTCAGCAGGCCTTGGGCCAGTGGTGTGAAAGCAATCACACCGGTGCCCAGTTCGTCGGTGGCATCCAGCAGGTCTTTTTCCACCCAGCGGTTGAGCAGGTTGTAGGCCGGCTGGTGAATCAGCAGCGGGACTTTCCACTCTTTGAGCAGTGCCGCCATTTCCCGGGTCTTCACGCCGGAATACGAGGAAATACCGATGTACAACGCCTTGCCCTGCTGCACGGCAGTGGCCAGTGCGCTGGCCGTTTCTTCCAGTGGGGTGTCGGGGTCGAAACGGTGGGAATAAAAGATATCCACATAGTCCAGCTCCAGGCGTTGCAGGCTCTGGTCGAGACTGGCGAGCACGTATTTGCGCGAGCCACCGCCCTGGCCGTATGGGCCTGGCCACATGTCCCAACCGGCCTTGCTGGAGATGATCAACTCATCGCGGTACTGCTTGAAATCTTCGCGCAGCAATCGGCCGAAATTGATCTCGGCGCTACCGTAGGGAGGGCCGTAGTTGTTTGCCAGGTCGAAGTGGTTGATGCCCAGGTCGAACGCCGTGCGCAGCAAGGCGCGCTGGGTATCGATGGGCGTACTGTCGCCAAAGTTGTGCCACAACCCCAGCGACAGCGCCGGCAGTACCAGCCCGCTGCGACCGACGCGGCGATAAGGAATGGACTCGTAGCGGTTTTGCGCAGCGGTGTAGGTCATCGAAAGGCTCTCTGTTCGGACACTGGTGGCAGAAGCTAACACTTCACAGACGCATCGGTCAGGCTGAAAGTTCGCAGATCAGGTGTGGGAGCGCCAGGAAATCGGAGACCATATTAACGCGCCTGCGCAAACACCTCCCCCAACCAATCCACAAACACCCGCACCCGCGGCGACATGAGCCGGTTGTGCGGGTAGAGCACTGAGACCGGCATGGACGGTGGTGGGGTGGCGGTGAGGACTTCCTGGATCAGTCCCTGCTGGATCTGCTCCTCCATTCGGTAATGCGGGCACTGGATCAGGCCCAGGCCGGCGATAGCCGAGGCGGCATAGATTTCGGCGCCGGACACCGACAGCGAGCCCCCGATAGGCACCTCCTTGAGCTCGCCATCGACCATGAACTGAAACGGATACAGTTTAGCGGTGGTCCGCGAGACGTAATTCACCGCCTTGTGATGTTTCAAGTCATCGAGGCACTTCGGCTCGCCGTACTGGCGCAAGTAACCGGGACTGGCACAGGTGATCTGTCGAAGATTGGCGACACGCCGGCCGATCAGTGACGAATCCGCCAGCTCACCGGAGCGCAGCACGCAATCGACGCCTTCGGCAATCAGGTCGACGAAACGATCAGCCTCGCTGATGAACAGTTCTATGTCGGGATAGCGGGCCATGAACTGCGGCAACGCCGGAATCACGAAATACCGTGCCTGGGTTCCGTGCAAGTCCACCCTCAGCTTGCCTTTGGGCGCCACGCCGCGAAACGCCAGTTCGGCTTCTTCGAGCTCCGCCAGCAGTTGCACGCAGCGTGGGTAATAGGCTTCGCCATCGAGGGTCGGCCGTACCTTGCGGGTGCTGCGCTCCAACAAGCGAACGCCCAGCCAGGCTTCGAATTGATTGAGGGTGTGGGTCAGCGTGGCCCGTGGCATGGTCAAGTCTTCAGCGGCCAGGGTGAAGCTGCTGCGCTCGTATATTCGGACAAACACCCTCATCGCCTTGACCTGATCCATCTGAAATCCCGCGCCCTGATTGTTGAAGAATTTTGAACAGTAAAGGCAACTCTCCTGCATTTATCGCCGAGAGTAAACATGTGAACCTGCCTCCAACGAATCACAACGTTCCAAAGACAAGGAGCCCCTTCGCCATGACTGTCCAAACCTCCAAAGTAGCCATCGTGACCGGCGCCTCCCGCGGCATCGGTGCAGAAATTGCCAAGCAGTTGGCCAACGACGGTTTTGCCGTGGCCATCAATTTCGCCAGCAGCGCCACCGAAGCCTCGAAACTGGTGGTCCAGTTGCGCCAGGCCGGCCACCAGGCCATAGCGGTGAAGGCAGACGTGTCCTCGGCCGTCGATGTCCGTCGGATGTTCGATGAAGTCGAAGCGCAACTGGGCAAGGTCGACGTGTTGATCAACAACGCCGGCATCCTCCAGGTGATGCCACTGGCGCAGCACAGTGATGAACTGTTCGATCGCACGTTCGCTATCAATACGCGCGGCACCTTCAACACGCTTCGCGAAGCCGCGACCCGTTTGAATGACGCAGGCCGGATCGTGAATTTTTCCAGCAGCACCGTAGGCCTGAACCTGCCGGGCTACTCGGTGTACATCGCCAGCAAGGCCGCGGTGGAATCCCTGACCCAGGTGTTCGCCAAGGAACTGCGCGGTCGGCAGATCACCGTCAATGCCGTGGCCCCGGGGCCGGTCGCCACCGAACTGTTCATGCATGGCAAAAGCGAAGAGCAGGTCCAGCACTTCGCCAAGATGCCGCCCTTGGAGCGCCTCGGCCAGCCGCAAGACATCGCCAACATCGTCGCGTTCCTGGTGAGCCCGGCCGCTGGCTGGGTGAATGGGCAGATCCTGCGGGCCAACGGCGGACTGGTCTGAGGTTTTTTCTGCGTCGCCAGCTAAACCGCCATCGAGGCCAGCGCAGATGAAAAACAATCGGCGGTGTTTTGGCCTCGGTCAGCGCACCAAATGCAGGAACTGCAGGTGTCGCTCGTACTGGTCGAGGATGTCGTTGATGATTTGCTCTTTGGTGTAGCCCACCAGGTCGTAATCCTGGCTGCCTTCGCTCAAGTGCACCTCGGCGCGGTAGTAACGGCGGTTGTTGAGTTCCTTGGAGCCCATGCCGCCGCGGGCGAAGGACGGCGTGAAGTAGCCGCGCATCTGCACCTGATAGATAAACGGATGCTGCTCGCCGTGACCGATCTCCAGGCTGACACTGTCGTTGGCCGGGTCGGGCTGGGTCACCACCGTCAGGCCCTTTTCGACGAACACCGCCGTCACTTCTTCAATGGCCGGGCGCACCGTCGTGTCGAGGAAACGGTACACCTCATCACGGGACGGAAAATGCACCGCCTGGCTCAAGCGCTGGCGCCAGCCGCCCGTGCCCCGTCGTGAACCCGACACCGGCGCCAGGGAGTGCAATTGCGCGATCTGCTTCTGCGACTCCAAGTAGAACGCCTTGTGCAGGCCCCACATCATCAGCAGCAGAATCAACGAGAACGGCAAGGACGTCAGCACCACTGCCGATTTCAAGGCATCGATGCTGCCGGAGAACAGCAACGCACTGGTCACCAGGGCCGTCATCGCACCCCAGAACACCCGCAGCCATTTCGGCCCGTCCTCATCGGGGTTGCCGCCCTTGGCCGACAACGTCGACAGCACCACGGTGCCCGAATCGGCGGACGTGACGAAGAACACGAAGCTGATGAACACGGTGACCGCGATGACGGTCTTGCTCCAGGGGTAGGTTTCCAGCAGCAGGTAAAGGCTCATCGATGGGTTTTCCAGGGCAGACATGCCCAGGGCGCTCATGCCGTGGTTCAGCACTTGGTCGATGGCGCTGTTGCCGAAGATCGACATCCACGCCAGGGTGAAACCCAGGGGAATCAGCAGCACGCCAAACACGAATTCACGAATGGTGCGGCCACGGGAAATCCGCGCGATGAACAGCCCCACGAACGGCGACCAGGCGATCCACCAGGCCCAGTAGAACACCGTCCAGCCGCCCAGCCAGTCGCTCGGTTCGTTGTAGGCGTACAGGTCGAAGCTCTTCATTGGCAGAGCGCCAAGGTAATCGCCGATGTTCTGGATCAAGGTGTTGAGCAAATGCTGGGTGGGCCCGGCGAACAGTACGAACAGCAGCAACGCACAGGCCAGCAGCATGTTGATGTCGGACATGACCCGCACGCCCTTGTCGACACCGGCCACCGCCACAATGATCGCCGCGCCCATCATCAGCACGATCAGGCCGACCTGAATCCACTGTGTGTGGGCGATGCCGAACAGATAGTCGAGCCCGGAATTGAGGTGCAGCACACCAAAGCCCATGTCCGCGCCGAGGCCGAACACCGTGGCGATAATGCCGAAGCCGTCCACGGCGTAGCCGATGGGGCCGTTGATGCGCTTGCCGATCAACGGATACAACGCTGAACGCAGGGCCAGTGGCAAATTGTGCCGGTAGGCGAAGTACGCCAGGGCCATGCCGACGAACGCAAAAACGCCCCAGCCATGCAGCCCCCAATGCAAGAACAGGATCTGCATGGCCTGGCGCGCCGCCTCGGCCGTCCCGGCTTCGCCCTGGGGCGGCTGGACCATGTGGGTCAGCGGCTCGGACACGCAGAAGAAAAACAGGGTGATGCTGATGCCGGCGGCGAACAGCATGCCGGCCCAGGACAGATAACTGAATTCTGGTTCGTCGTGGTCGGCACCGAGCTTGATCTTGCCGTAGCCGGACAAGGCGGTGACCACCACGAAGACCAGATACAACGTCATCGCCAGCATGTAGTACCAGCCGACCGTGTTGGCCGCCCAGTTCTGCGCAGCCAGCAGCCATGCGCCGGCCTGCGCGGGCATGGCAATCACCACCAGGCCGAACAGCAGGATAAAGGTCGCGGCGAAGTAAAAGACCGGCGGGTTCATGCGGACCAGGCCGCTGGGTGGAACGGACGAGGCACTCATGAAACGAGCACCTCGGGAAAAAGAATCGTGACGGTCGAAAACGGACTCGGCAAAGGCAAGCCTCCTGTTGTGAGCGGGCAGCAAACCGACGGTTTAACTTGAATGAGCGTTCAAGTTAAACATCAATAGCTAGCTAAGGACTAATCGCAGGGCTCAGCGGCATGTTTCCTACGCAAGCCTACGGGAGGGTATGACGTTGCCAGTAGAGCATTCGTTCACTGGCGCCAAGCCCGCTCCCACAGATCAGTGCGGGCCAAACCGACGACGTTGTCGCCAGATCCACGCTCGAATAAAAACATGCCGGTTGCCCATGAATATCGCCGTGCCTATAGTCCAGGCATCGCCTACAACCAGTACGGACCCATGATCAAAGAACAGCTGTCTCGCTTTAACCGTCTCGACCTGCTCGGCCATCCGACACCGCTGGAAAAACTCGACCGCCTCTCCACCTGGCTTGGCCGGGACATCTATGTCAAGCGTGACGACCTGACACCCCTGGCCATGGGCGGCAACAAACTGCGCAAGCTTGAATACCTGGCCGCCGATGCGATCGCCCAGGGCGCCGATACCCTCATCACCGCCGGGGCGATCCAGTCCAACCATGTGCGCCAGACCGCCGCCCTGGCCGCGAAGCTGGGCCTGGGTTGCGTGGCCTTGCTGGAAAACCCCATCGGCACCGAAGACAGCAATTACCTGGGCAACGGCAACCGGCTGCTGCTGGAGCTGTTCGACGCCAAGATCGAACTGGTGGACAACCTGGACAACGCCGATGAGCAGCTACAGGCCCTGGCCGGTCGCCTGCGCAGCAACGGGAAAAAACCCTACCTGGTGCCGATTGGTGGTTCGAACGCCTTGGGCGCGCTGGGTTATGTGCGCGCCGGCCTGGAACTGGCCGAGCAGATCAAGGACACCGGGATTGAATTTGCCGCCGTGGTACTGGCCTCGGGCAGTGCCGGCACCCACAGCGGCCTGGCGCTGGCACTGAGTGAAGCCCTGCCGGCGCTGCCTGTCATCGGCGTCACGGTTTCGCGCAGCGAGGAGGACCAGTTCCCGAAGGTCCAGGGCCTGGCCGAGCGCACGGCAGCGTTGCTCGAAGTCGCCCTTCCAGACGCGTTCAAAGTGAACCTGTGGGACGAATATTTCGCCCCCCGCTACGGTGAACCGAACGCCGGGACACTGGCGGCGGTCAAGCTGCTGGCCAGCCAGGAAGGGCTGCTGCTCGATCCGGTCTACACCGGCAAGGCCATGGCCGGCCTGCTCGACGGCCTGGGTCGCGACCGTTTCGACGAAGGCCCGATCATCTTCCTGCACACCGGCGGTGCACCGGCGTTGTTTGCCTACAGCGCGGCATTCCAGGCGTAGTGCAGACTTCGGAGGAAGGCTTTTGTGGGAGCGAGCTTGCTCGCGATACGGTGGGTCAGCCGAAATTTATGGGGCTGACATACCGCGATCGCGAGCAAGCTCGCTCCCACAGGGCCTCATTCCAAATAAACATAAATTCTTGATTTAATATTATTTTCCAATCTATAAAAGCCATCCTATAGTCTCGCCGCAAGTGCATTTGCCGCGAGACGCCCAAGCTGCTTTAAGGCAGGATGTGGCAATCTTTTCGGATCGCGGCTACGCCTTATCTCAGCCAAAATAACCTCTTCATAAGAAAACACAGGGGCTTGTCATGAATTTTTCCGCATTACGTCGCAACCTGTTGGTAGGTTCGCTGGGCCTGGCATTGAGTGCCGGGCTGTTGGGGCAAGCGGTTGCCGGTGAGCAGCTGCAAAAAATCAAGGACGCCGGCGAAATCAAGATCGGCCTGGAAGGCACTTATCCACCGTTCAGTTTCGTTGATGAAAGCGGCAAGCTGACCGGCTTCGAAGTGGAGTTCTCCGAAGCCCTGGCCAAGGAACTGGGTGTGAAGGTCAAGCTGCAGACGACCCCATGGGCCGGCATTCTCGCGGCCCTGGAATCCAAGCGCCTGGACGCAGTGGTCAACCAGGTGACCATTTCCGAAGAGCGCAAGAAAAAATATGACTTCTCCACGCCGTATACCGTTTCCGGGATTCAGGCGCTGGTACTGACCAAGAAAGCCGCCGAGCTGAACATCAAGAAGGCCGCCGACCTGGATGGTAAAAAAGTCGGCGTGGGCCTGGGCACCAACTACGAACAGTGGGTCAAGGCAGAAGTACCGGGCGCCCAAGTCAAAACCTACGATGACGACCCAACCAAGTTCCAGGACCTGCGCGTCGGTCGTATCGACACCATCCTGATCGACCGCCTGGCCGCACTGGAATACGCCAAGAAAGCCAAGGACACCACTGTCACCAGCGAAGCCTTTTCGCGCCTGGAGTCCGGTATTGCCCTGCGCAAAGGCGAGCCTGAGCTGTTGGCAGCCGTGAACAAGGCCATCGAAAAACTGCGCGCCGACGGTACGCTGAAAAAGCTTTCGGAAAAATACTTCAGCGCTGACGTTACCCAATAATGGAAGCAGCTCTTCAACTCGCACTGGACTCCGCGCCCTTCCTGCTCAAGGGCGCGTATTACACGGTCTTCCTCAGCCTGGGCGGCATGTTTTTCGGCTTGCTGCTGGGGTTCGGCCTGGCGCTGATGCGCCTGTCGCGCTTCAAACTGGTGAACTGGATCGCCCGCATCTACGTGTCGTTCTTTCGTGGCACGCCGTTGCTGGTGCAGCTGTTCGTGATCTATTACGGGTTGCCGCAACTGGGCATCGAGCTGGATCCGCTGCCGGCGGCCCTGATCGGTTTCTCGCTGAACATGGCCGCCTACGCGTGTGAAATCCTGCGGGCCGCCATCAGCTCCATCGAGCGCGGCCAGTGGGAAGCGGCGGCAAGCATTGGCATGACCCGCGCCCAGACCCTGCGCCGGGCCATCCTGCCGCAAGCAGCACGCACAGCCCTGCCACCGTTGGGCAACAGCTTCATTTCCCTGGTCAAGGACACCGCGCTGGCGGCGACCATCCAGGTACCGGAGCTGTTCCGCCAGGCGCAGTTGATCACCGCGCGAACCTTCGAAATCTTCACCATGTACCTTGCCGCCGCGCTGATCTATTGGGTTCTGGCCAGCGTGCTCTCGCACCTGCAGAACGTCCTGGAAGCCCGGGTCAATCGGCATGACCAGGAGTCCTGACCCATGATTGTCGTGGAAAAACTGACAAAGCAGTTCAAGGGCCAGGTGGTGCTCAATGGCATCGACCTGAAGATCGAAGAAGGCGAAGTGGTTGCGATCATCGGCCCCAGCGGCTCGGGCAAGACCACCTTCCTGCGCTGTTTGAACTTCCTCGAAGAACCTACCAGTGGCCGGATCAAGGTCGGCGACATCGAGATCGATGGCAGTCGTCCGCTGAACCAGCAACAGGGCCTGGTCCGCCGTTTGCGCCAGCAGGTGGGCTTCGTGTTCCAGAACTTCAACCTGTTTCCCCATCGCACCGCATTGGAAAACGTCACTGAAGGCCCGCAGGTGGTGAAGAAAGTGCCCCGCGCCGAAGCCGAAGCCCTGGGGCGCAAGCTCTTGGCCAAGGTCGGGCTGGCCGGCAAGGAGGACGCCTATCCACGGCGCCTTTCCGGCGGCCAGCAACAGCGCGTGGCGATTGCCCGGGCGTTGGCGATGGAACCGGCAGTGATCCTGTTCGACGAGCCGACCTCGGCCCTCGATCCGGAACTGGTGGGCGAGGTGCTGGCAACCATTCGCGGCTTGGCCGAAGAAAAACGCACCATGGTCATCGTGACCCACGAAATGGGCTTCGCCCGGGACGTGGCCAACCGCGTGGTGTTTTTCGACAAAGGCGTGATCGTCGAACAAGGCGAAGCCAAGGCCTTGTTTGCAGCACCCAAGGAAGAACGCACGCGACAGTTCCTCAGCAAGTTCCTCTCCGCCGGACACGGCGCCCAGTAAGTTATGGACAGCGTCATCACTTCCAGGGATGGAAGTGAGGCTGCGACAACACACTCAAGCCAACACCGCAGTCAACTTGGCGCCATGACGAAACAACTTGAAACTTAGGCTTACCCAACATCCTCGACCGCACCCTGTGCGGCATGGACATAACACTGGTAACACTTCCCTGCGGCCCAAGCGCTTCTTCCATTTAGTCTCAAGCCCTCCATTCGAGCCTTTTCCATAAACCGGCAGGCCTAGGAAAAGAGCTTGTGAGGCCGCGCATTATTAACATGAATGCGTAGGATGTTTCTGAAGCCCATCATAATTAATTATTAAGCAAGTGCCTCTATTGACACTGAAACTATTGAGCCCTTATCTAGTGACCAACAGGCGATGCACATTATTTATTTTCTGCACAGTGACTAGGCGCAGCCTAGCCTATATGGCTGCACACATAAGATATGTCGCGATTAGTCATCGCCGTTGATCTTCCCGAAACGGACTTAGTTTTCAAGTATCAAGGAGAACACCATGACATGTAAGTCGAAAAGTCCTGAGTTGGCTGCCCCCACCTTGGCCAATGCCCACCCTACCGGCATCAATATCGCCAGCGCCGCCCACTTGGAGGTTGCCATTGCGCCCTACCCCGGCATGGATGCGGGAGACCTGATCGAACTGTTCTGGGACAACTGCTACGTCGGCTCGCGCTTGCTGTCGCAGGCAGATGTACCAGGCGGCATCACGATGCGGGTCCCGGAAAGTTTCATCGTCAATGGAGCCTCGCGCATCCATTATCGGGTGATGCAGGTCGGGCGTGGACCGGCGCTGTCAGCCAAGCAGCGGGTACACGCCAAGCTCGATTGCCCCGGCGGGCAGCCGTCGGCCCTGAGCGGCGATGAAAACCAGGGGCTGGCGCCAGTGCGCATTCCCGGCACTATCCGACGCCAAGGGGTGAACCCCAACCAGATCAAGCGCGGGGTACCGCTGACCATCGAGCCCTACCTGAACATGGCCGCCGGCGATGCCGTGACCCTGCGCTGGGGCGATGTGCGCATGGACCTGCCTGCCGTCACCGCCAGCGAGGTCGGCCAGCCAATCAATATCTGGGTCCCGCCGCAGATCATCCTGGAGGCGGGAGAAGACCTGCGCCTGGAAGTGACCTACTGCATCCTCGACCGCGTGGGCAACAACTCCCACTGGGCACCGCCACGGACGTTGAAGATCGGGTGCGTCAATCCGTATCTGAAAAACCCGCCGAAAGAAGTCCTCATGGCGGCCGAGCCACGTCATCGAACATGAACACTCTGAAGAGGCTTTTGTGTCGAGCCGCAACATCCCCCGGCAAAAGCCCTCTATCCATCGCCCTGAAAGCCAAATTTATACGCATTCAGGGTATATACACCGGACCACCGGACATTCTTGATTTCGCTCGCCGCATTCAACGCGGCGTTTCTTTGAACAAGCGCTGACCTGTGGGAGCAAAGCTTGCTCCCACAGGCAGACCAGTGCGCTTGCGGTATAGTCGGCTGACGTTCCCCACCTAAGCCCGCAATCATGAAGCACACCAGCGAAGACCTGCACGCCATCACTGCCACGACCCTGGGCCATTACAACGCCGTGGCAGAAAGCTTTCGCGAAGGCACCCGCGATCACGATGTCAGCCAGAACATCGACGCCTTGCTGCGCCATATCCAAGGCCAGGCACCGCTGCACATCCTGGATTTGGGCTGCGGCCCGGGGCGCGACTTGCGCACGTTCACGGCCCTGGGCCATGTCGCGGTCGGCCTCGACGGTTCAGAAGAGTTTGCCCGGATGGCGCGCCAGGACAGCGGCTGTGAGGTGTGGCAACAGGACTTCCTGGAACTCGACCTGCCGGCCGAGCGTTTTGACGGGATTTTCGCCAACGCGGTGCTGTTTCATGTTCCCGTCCAGGAACTGCCTCGGGTGCTCAAGCAACTGCACGCCACGCTCAAGCCCGGCGGCGTGCTGTTCAGCTCAAACCCGCGGGGCGAAAACCAGGAGGGCTGGAACGGCCAGCGCTTCGGCGCCTACCACGACCTCGCGGCCTGGCGCACGCTGCTGGGCGATGCAGGCTTCGTGGAACTGGAGCATTACTACCGACCGGCGGGGCTGCCGCGCGAGCAACAGCCTTGGTTGGCGAGTGTCTGGCGTAAGGATTGAATACCCATCCCCCGTAGGAGCTGGCGAAGCCTGCGATCTTTTGATCTTTTGCTCTTTTGCTTGAGATTCAAGCGTCCTTGGAAAGATCGCAGCCTCGTTCCACTCGTCAGCTCCTACCGACCCAACCACTTCTGCGACAACTTCTCCAACCGCCCATCATCCTTGATACGTGCCAGGGCGTTGTCCAGACTGGCTTTGAACGCCGGGTTGCCCTTCTGGAACGGGATCACCAGGCTCGGCGCCGGGTCGCTCTTTTTTTCTGGCTGGAACGACTGCGCCAAGACCAACGGGCGTGGCGTCTCATCCTTGCCCGCCAGCAGTTGTGCATCCGGATGGCTGTAAGCAGCACTGAGATCGAAACGTTCCGCCAGTTCCGGGGTCATTGCTATGTGGTTGATGGCGACGTCGTACTTGCCGCTCTCTACCCCGCTCAGCAGGTCCCCGGCATCGGTGACCACGAAGTCGGGGCGTACATCGAGCTCACTGGCAAGCATTTCGCCCAGTTCCACTTCGAAACCGGTGAGCTTGCCGTCTTCCTTGAAGTTGAAGGGCGCGGTGTTGGCCTCCAAGGCAATGCGCAGTTCGCCACGGTCATTGACGTCATCGATCAGTTCGGCATGAGCCAGGGGACTCAAAAGGGGTAGCAGGCAAATCAGGCCAGGCAGAAAGCGCATGGTCACTCCTAGGTATTTATACAAGCGACGCTCGTTTCAGGCTCGCTTTGCTATGGTTGTTGCAGGCTTCGACAACGATTGGTCATGAAGTTGTCATGGCCAGGCGGATTTCATGGAAAAACTGGAGAAAAAAATGAAAAGTTTTATGTCTCGTGCCGCGTTGACCGGCCTGTTACTGGGCGCTTCGATGCTGGCAACCGCCGCGACCCCGGCGCCCAAAGATGCAGAAGTGTTCATCGTTTCCCCGGCAGACGGCGCCACCGTCGCCCAGGAGTTCACGGTCAAGTTCGGCGTCAAGAATATCGCCCTGGCCCCGGCGGGCGATATGACCAAAAACACCGGCCATCACCATTTGCTGATCGATGTCGACAAACTGCCTGCCGCCGGCGCACCGATTCCAAACGACGCCAACCACATGCACTTCGGCAAGGCGCAAACCCAGGCCACCATCAAACTGGCCCCGGGCAAGCACACCTTGCAATTGATCCTGGGTGACAGCGGCCACATGCCGTTCGATCCGTCGATCGTGTCCGAGAAAATCAAAGTCAACGTGAAGTAACACGGTGTCAGGCAATAAAAAACGGGAGCCCTTTTGGGGCTCCCGTTTTTTATTGCAAGCCAGACCGGCTTAGAACAACACGCGGCAACGAATGGTGCCGTTGATGTGCTGCAGCTTTTCTTGCGCCAGGTCCGAGTATTCGGCGTCGACGTCGATCACGACGTAGCCGACTTTCTCGTTGGTCTGCAGGAACTGACCGGAAATGTTGATGCCGTTTTCGGCGAAGACCTTGTTGATCTCGCTCATCACACCCGGGATGTTTTCGTGGATGTGCAGCAAACGGTGCTTGCCAGGGTGTGCCGGCAGGGCCACTTCCGGGAAGTTCACGGACGATACCGAAGTACCGTTGTCGCTGTACTTGACCAGTTTTTCCGCCACTTCCAGACCGATGTTGGCCTGGGCTTCAGCGGTGGAACCGCCGATGTGCGGGGTCAGGATCACGTTGTCCAGGCCACGCAGCGGGCTTTCGAAGATGTCGTCGTTGGAGCGTGGCTCCACCGGGAACACGTCGATGGCGGCGCCGATCAGGTGCTTGTCCTTGATCGCGTCGGCCAGGGCGTCGAGCTTGACCACGGTGCCACGCGCGGCGTTGATCAGGATCCCGCCCTTCTTGATGGCACGGATTTCCTTCTCGCCGATCATCCACTGGGTGGCGGCGGTTTCCGGCACGTGCAGGGTCACGATATCGGACATGCCCAGCAATTCGTGCAGGTTGTTGACCTGGGTGGCGTTGCCCAGGGGCAGCTTGGTCACGGTGTCATAGAAGAACACCTGCATGCCAAGGCCTTCAGCCAGTACCGACAACTGGGTGCCGATCGAGCCGTAGCCAACGATACCCAGCTTCTTGCCGCGGATTTCGAAGGAGTTGGCCGCGCTCTTGATCCAGCCGCCACGGTGGCAGGAAGCGTTCTTCTCAGGGATGCCGCGCAGCAGCAGGATCGCTTCGGCCAGCACCAGTTCGGCAACGGAACGGGTGTTGGAGTACGGCGCGTTGAACACCGCGATACCGCGCTCGCGCGCCGCGTTGAGGTCAACCTGGTTGGTGCCGATGCAGAAGCAGCCGACCGCCACCAGTTTCTTGGCGTGGTCGAAGACCTCTTCGGTCAGTTGGGTACGGGAGCGAATGCCGATGAAGTGAGCATCGGCGATCTTTTCCTTGAGCTGGTCTTGCGGCAGAGAACTGGTGATGTACTCGATGCTGGTGTAGCCCGCCGACTTGAGGACGTCGACAGCCGATTGGTGGACGCCTTCGAGAAGAAGGAACTTGATCTTGCTCTTATCGAGAGAAGTCTTGCTCATCTGCGTAAACCTGTGTCCCGGAGAAAAATGGCAGGGAATCGGACAGCGCATGCTGGCCCGACCGGCATGACAGCCGTCGCCGCAGAACAGCCGTTGGGCACTACGCTGCGGGGTCGGTATGCTAGCATATGCACCCCGCTAAACACTCATTCCTGCGACGTGAAGCGTTCTCAGGATGACCATGAATTGTTCGAGAGTTCTGTCGATGACCAATCCTGCCCTGATAGATGAGCTGAAGACCCTGGTTGAGCCTGGCAAGGTCCTGACCGATGCCGACTCCCTGAACGCTTACGGCAAGGATTGGACCAAGCACTTCGCCCCGGCGCCAAGCGCCATCGTCTTCCCCAAGACCACTGAGCAAGTCCAGGCCATCGTGCGCTGGGCCAACGCGCACAAAATCGCGCTGGTGCCATCGGGCGGGCGCACCGGGCTTTCCGCCGCAGCGGTCGCGGCCAACGGCGAAGTGGTCGTGTCGTTCGACTACATGAACCAGGTGCTCGACGTGAACCTCACCGACCGCACCGCCGTCTGCCAGCCGGGCGTGGTCACCGAACAGCTGCAGAACAAGGCCGAAGAACATGGCCTGTACTACCCGGTAGACTTCGCTTCGGCAGGCTCCAGCCAGATTGGTGGCAATATCGGCACCAATGCCGGCGGGATCAAGGTCATTCGCTACGGCATGACCCGCAACTGGGTGGCGGGCATGAAGGTCGTCACCGGCAAGGGCGATTTGCTGGAGCTGAACAAGGACCTGATCAAGAACGCCACCGGCTATGACTTGCGGCAGCTGTTCATCGGCGCCGAGGGCACCCTGGGCTTCGTGGTCGAGGCCACCATGCGCCTGGACCGTGCACCGAAAAACCTCACCGCCATGGTACTCGGCACGCCGGACTTCGATTCGATCATGCCGGTGCTGCACGCCTTCCAGGGCAAGCTCGACCTGACCGCCTTCGAATTTTTCTCCGACAAGGCCCTGGCCAAGGTCCTCGCTCGCGGCGACGTGCCGGCACCGTTCGAAACCGAGTGCCCGTTCTACGCCCTGCTGGAATTCGAAGCCACCACCGAAGAAGTCGCCAACCACGCCCTGGAAACCTTCGAGCATTGCGTGGAGCAAGGCTGGGTGCTGGACGGCGTGATGAGCCAGAGCGAAACCCAACTGCAAAACCTGTGGAAGCTGCGCGAATACATCTCCGAGACCATCTCCCACTGGACGCCGTACAAGAACGATATTTCGGTGACCGTCTCGAAAGTCCCGGCGTTTTTACAGGAAATCGACGCAATCGTCGGCGAACATTACCCGGACTTCGAAATCGTCTGGTTCGGCCACATCGGCGACGGCAACCTGCACCTGAACATCCTCAAGCCGGAAAACCTGAGCAAGGACGAGTTCTTCGCCAAGTGCGCGACCGTGAACAAATGGGTCTTTGAAACCGTCGAGAAGTACAACGGCTCGATTTCCGCCGAACACGGCGTGGGCATGACCAAGCGCGACTACCTGACCTATAGTCGTTCACCCGTGGAGATCGAATACATGAAAGCCGTGAAGGCGGTATTCGACCCGAACGGCATCATGAACCCGGGCAAGATTTTCGCGATTTGACGCCTAAAAACACCTGATGAATCCCAGAAGCAGGAGTCGGTAATGAGCTATCAGCACCAGTATGTCGACGGTACCCGTATTCATTTCCCGGTGGGGAAAGTGGTGTGCATTGGCCGTAACTACGCCGAACATGCAAAGGAACTGGATAACCCGGTGCCCACCGAACCCTTGCTGTTCATCAAGCCGGGCAGTTGCGTCGTGCCGCTGGAAGGCGGTTTCAGCATTCCTGCCGAGCGCGGCGCGGTGCACTACGAGGCGGAAATCGCGGTGCTGATCGGCAAGCCGCTATCGACCAAGCCCAGCGTTGAAGAAGTACTGGACGCGATCTCCGGCTTTGCACCGGCCCTGGACCTGACCTTGCGGGACAAACAGGCCGAGCTCAAGGCCAAGGGCCTGCCGTGGGAAGTGGCCAAGTCCTTCGACGGCGCGGCAGTGATCGCTCCATTTGTCTCGAAGGATACTTTTGCCGACCTGACCGACATCCCCGTGCGCCTGACCATCAACGGTGAAGTGCGCCAGGACGGCAACAGCAGCCTGATGCTCAACCCCATCGTGCCGATGATCCAGTACATGGCCGGCTGCTTCTCGCTGCAGGCCGGCGACGTGATCCTCACTGGCACCCCGGCGGGCGTCGGGCCGCTGAATGCAGGCGATGAACTGATCCTGGAACTGCCCGGGGCGAGCCGCTTCGAAAGCAGCGTTCGCTAAACGCTGAACCTGTGCGCCCTTGCTCGCGATGAGGCCATCACATCTGATGTTGGCTGACACACCGCTATCGCGAGCAAGCTCGCTCCCACAGCGTATACAGGGCGCATCTCCCACCATTTACCGTTTTTTTCACATGCCATCCGGATAATTCCGGGGAATGCGGCATCTGAGCCAGCCACTCCCCTAGCCGAATTTTCTGGAACGCATTCCCCGATGGCCAAAACCCAAGCACTGTCTGCCGCCAAACCTGCCCGCCGCTCCCGCTTTGCCCTGCCCTGGTACGCTTGGTCGCTGTTGGCGGTGGCCGCCGCCTATGGCTTGGCGTTCGCGATGCACTGGGACGACCGCGGCCTACTTTGGCTATCGGAACACTTCCAGAGCCCGGCCCAGCGCCAGGAGAGCGTCTGGCTGCCGGACTACCGCGCCGTGATCGACGCCAAGCCGCTACTGGGCATGGAGAAGGACGAAGCGTCCGATGTGACCTACAACCCGCAGACCAAGACCCTGTTCGCCGTCATGGGCAAACACCCATTCCTGGTGGAACTGACCCTGCAAGGCGACGTGCTGCGCAAGATGCCCTTGGTGGGCTGGAGCAACCCCGAGGGCGTGGCCTATATGGAAAACGGCCTGCTGGCCATCACTGACGAACGAAGTCATACGCTGACCATCGTTCACATTGATGCCGATACCCGCGAACTGAACAATGCCGACTTCCCCCACCATGATCTCGGTCCATCCAAGAACCAGAACAAAGGGTTCGAAGCGATCGTCTGGGACCCGCGCAACCAGCAACTGGTGCTCGGAGAGGAACGCCCGCCGGCGCTGTTCACCTGGAAAAGCGATGGCAGCCAGTCGCTCAAGGGCGACAAGCAGATCCATGTCAGCAATGAACTGGACCTGCGCAACCTCTCGGCACTGGCGGTCGATCCGCGCACAGGTCACATGCTGGTGCTTTCGGCCGACTCCCATCTGCTGCTGGAACTGGACGAAAAAGGCGAGCAGGTCAGCTTCATGACCTTGCTGGGCGGCTTCAACGGCTTGAAGGACACAATCCCTCGCGCCGAAGGCGTCACCGTCGATGAAGCCGGCAACCTGTACATGGTCAGCGAGCCGAATCTGTTCTATCGTTTCGAAAAACAGCGCTGACAGCACTAACTCTGTAGGATAAATCTTCCTTCGTTGTAGGGTGTGGCACACAGCCATTAAGCTTCAGTTCAGGCAGTCGTGATATTTCCACGGTCCTGTTCTTATCCGAGCCCACCCCAACATGCGTCGACTCGCCCATCCCAAGCCGGTGATCCTGATTCTCCTGACGCTGGCGCTGACTCTCCTGATCGCCGCCGGTCAGCACCTGCGCCTGTTCGAACGCGCCTGGTTCAACCTCAACACCCTCTGGAAAACCACCAGCGAGCAGGCCATTGCCCTGGACCAATACCGGGTCACGGTTGAGGCGCAGGTGATCGAAGGCCTGGACGATGACGTTTCAGCGCTGACGTTCGATCCGATCCGCAAGAGCCTGTTCACCGTCACCAATCAAAATGCCGAGCTGGTCGAGTTGTCGCTGGACGGCAAGATTTTGCGGCGCATCACCCTGATCGGCTTTGGCGATCCGGAGGCGGTGGAATTCATCAGCGAAGACATCTACGTCATCACCGACGAGCGCCAGCAGCGCCTGATCAAGATTCACCTGGACGACGACACCCAATTCCTCGACGCCGCCGAAGCCGAACAGATGACCCTGGGCGTGCACATGAGCGGCAACAAGGGGTTCGAAGGGCTGGCCTACGACTCAGTGGGCAAACGCCTGTTCGTGGCGAAGGAACGCGACCCGATGCTGATTTATGAAGTGCATGGGTTTCCCCACCACAATCCAGAAAAGTCCTACGCAGTCCATGTGATCAACAACCCCAAGCGCGATGCCGGGTTGTTCGTGCGCGACCTCTCAAGCCTGCAATACGACGAACGCAGCGGCCATTTGCTGGCGCTGTCCGAGGAGTCGCGGTTAATTATCGAATTGGATATCAACGGCCGGCCGTTGAGCACGCTGTCGTTGAGCAAGGGCCGCCAGGGCCTGCAAAAAACCGTGCCCCAGGCCGAAGGCCTGGCCATGGATGACGATGGCAACCTGTATCTGGTGAGCGAGCCGAATCTGTTCTACGTGTTCAAGAAGCCGCAGCCTTGATCCACTTACCCTGAACTACAAACCAATGTGGGAGCGAGCAAGCTCGCTCCCACAAGGGTTACTCACTCAAAAGAGCAGGTTATTCCGCCCGCAGGGTCTTCACCCCTTCAGGGGTCCCCAGCAACAGCACATCCGCAGGACGTGCCGCGAACAAACCGTTGGTGACCACGCCCACGATGGCGTTGATCTGGCTTTCCAGTTCCACCGGGTTGGTGATCTGCAGGTTGTGCACGTCCAGGATAATGTTGCCGTTGTCGGTCAGCACGCCTTCGCGATACACCGGATCGCCGCCCAGCTTCACCAGTTGGCGGGCCACATGGCTGCGGGCCATGGGAATGACTTCCACCGGCAAGGGGAACGCGCCAAGCACAGGCACCAGCTTGCTGGCGTCGGCGATGCAGATGAAGGTCTTGGCCACGGCCGCGACGATCTTCTCGCGAGTCAGGGCCGCGCCGCCGCCCTTGATCAGGTTCAGGTGCGCGTCGCTTTCGTCGGCACCGTCGATGTAGAACTCCAGGTCGCTCACGGTGTTGAGCTCGTACACCGGGATCCCGTGGCCCTTGAGGCGCGCGGCGGTTGCTTCGGAGCTGGCCACCGCGCCGTCGAACGCGCCCTTGTGTTGCGCCAGCGCGTCGATGAAGCAATTGGCCGTAGAGCCGGTGCCAACCCCGACGACGCTCTTGTCATCCAGCTTCGGGAGGATGAGGTCGACGGCGGCCTGGGCCACGGCCTGTTTGAGTTGATCCTGGGTCATGCGAGCTCCGAAAGCGGGCAGGAAGTAAAGAGGGGCGTGAGTATAACCCAACAAAACCTTGGGATTCGTGTGGTCGCCCAGCTAAAAGCCGGGTTAGACTCCTTGGCCCTGCCCAACCCGCTCAGTGATGCTTTCCGATGCTTGAACAGTACGTCAAAAAGATCCTCACCTCGCGCGTTTACGACGTTGCCGTAGAAACCCCGCTGCAGGCCGCTCGCCAGCTCTCCGAGCGGCTGGGCAACAGCATCCTGCTCAAGCGCGAAGACTTGCAGCCGGTGTTCTCGTTCAAGATTCGCGGGGCCTACAACAAGCTGACCCAGCTCAGCGACGAAGAGCGCGCACGCGGCGTGGTCACGGCGTCGGCGGGCAACCATGCCCAGGGCCTGGCCCTGGCGGCCAAGGTGCTGGGCGTCAAGGCCACCATCGTGATGCCCAAGACCACCCCGGAAATCAAGGTCGAAGGCGTGCGCTCACGGGGCGGCAAAGTGGTGCTGCACGGTGATTCGTTCCCCGAAGCCCTGGCCTATTCGCTGAAACTGGTCGACGAAAAAGGCTACGTCTACATCCACCCGTATGACGATCCCCACACCATTGCCGGGCAGGGCACGGTGGCGATGGAAATCCTGCGCCAACACCCGGGGCGCCTGGATGCGATCTTCGTCCCGGTGGGCGGTGGCGGGCTGATTGCCGGAATCGCGGCCTACGTGAAATACCTGCGCCCGGACATCAAGGTCATCGGCGTCGAGCCGGACGACTCCAATTGCCTGCAAGCGGCCATGGCTGCTGGCGAGCGCGTGGTCCTGCCGACCGTGGGACTGTTCGCCGACGGCGTCGCCGTGGCGCAGATCGGCCAGCACACCTTCGATATCTGCAAACACTACGTGGACGAAGTGATCACCGTCAGCACCGACGAGATCTGCGCTGCGATCAAGGATATCTACGACGATACCCGCTCGATCACCGAACCTGCCGGCGCCTTGGGCGTGGCCGGGATCAAGAAATACGTCGAATCACGAGGCATCAGCGGCCAGACCCTGGTGGCCATCGATTCCGGTGCCAACGTCAACTTCGACCGCTTGCGCCACGTTGCCGAACGCGCCGAACTGGGCGAGGGCCGCGAAGCGATCATCGCCGTGACCATTCCCGAGAAACCGGGCAGCTTCAAGGCGTTCTGCGAAGCCGTCGGCAAGCGCCAGATCACCGAATTCAACTATCGCTACAACACCGGCAGCGAAGCGCACATCTTCGTTGGTGTGCAGACCCACCCGGAAAACGACCCGCGCAGCGCGCTGATCGCCAGCCTGACCGATCAAGGGTTCCCGGTGCTGGACCTGACCGACAACGAACTGGCCAAGTTGCACATTCGCCACATGGTCGGCGGGCATGCCGCCCATGTCATCGATGAAGTGGTGCTGCGCTTCGAATTCCCGGAACGCCCGGGGGCGCTGTTCAACTTCCTCAACAAGCTGGGCGGGCGCTGGAACATCTCGATGTTCCACTACCGCAACCATGGCGCGGCGGATGGCCGTGTGGTCGCCGGGCTACAGGTGCCTCACGATGAGCGCCACCTGGTGCCGGCCGCCCTCGAAGAAATCGGCTACCCGTACTGGGATGAAAGCGATAACCCGGCCTATCAACTGTTCCTGGGTTGATAAAGCCGGGCTAGGCTGTGAGCAAGACTTAAGGAAAATCCAACAATGGAAACATTGACCGCGCTGAAGATCGCTCACGCCATCGCCACCGTAGTGCTGCTGGCGGGCGCCCTGGGGCTGGCCGCCTGGGTCTGGCGTACGCGCCGCAACGGCGATGCCACGGCGGCTGCGCGCACGCTGCAACGTCCGCGCCTGTTCATCTGGCTGGTGATGATCCTGGCACTGGCGAGCCTGCCCTTTACGGGCTGGTGGATGGTGCATCAGGTGGGCTGGCCGCTGGGGCAGACCTGGCTGCTGGCCTCCAGCGTGCTCTACACCCTGGCGGCGCTGGCGGGGTTCTGGCTAATGGTGCGACTGAACAAATTGCGCAAGGCGCCGGGAAGTAGCGGGAAGTTTACCTTTGCCTTGGCACTGTTCAGTGTTGCCTGCTTTATCGCCATTGCGGGGTTGATGGGGGCCAAGCCGGTTTAAAACACAGTCTGTGGAAGCAAGGCTTGCTCGCGACTCTGTGGGAGCAAGGCTTGCCCGCGATTGGCTTTACGCGGATGCAAAGGTACAAATGCCAATCGCGGGCAAGCCTTGCTCCCACAGTCAATTGCGCAACGAAATCACCGGCCAACCCCGCTTCTGGGCCTCGGCCCGAAGATTCGGATCCGGATCCACCGCCACCGGGTGCGTCACCACCTCCAGCAGCGCCAGGTCATTCATCGAGTCGCTGTAAAAATAGCTGCCGTCGAGCGAATGTCCGGTCTCCTCCAGCCAACGGTTAAGCCGGGTCACCTTGCCCTCGCGAAAGCATGGGACATCCGTGCTGCGCCCGCTGTAGCGCCCGTCGATCATCTCGCACTCGGTGGCGATCAGGGTCTCGACGCCCAGGCGCTCGGCAATCGGCCCGGTGACAAAGCGGTTGGTGGCGGTGATGATCACCAGCTTGTCGCCGGCGTCACGGTGCTTTCCAAGCAACTCGATGGCCTGGGGCAACACGATCGGCTCGATGCAGTCGCGCATGTAGTCCAGGTGCCATTGGGCCAGCACGTGCATTTCGGTACGGCCGAGGATTTCCAGGCAAAAATTCAGGTACTCGGCATTGTCGAGCTTGCCGGCCAGGTAATCCTGGTAGAACTCGTCGTTGCGCGCCTTGTACGCGACAGCGTCGAGAAAACCACGCTCGCATAGGTAATCGCCCCACGCGTGATCACTGTCGCCGCCCAGCAATGTATTGTCCAAGTCGAATAAAGCCAGCCGCATTGCAGTTACTCGCTGAAAAATCTGAAGAAAGGCGTCCAGAATACGGACTTTTCACAAGAGTGCACATAAGCTAGGGACGCTCGTTGCTGCTTTCACAACCTTTGTGGAACAATGCGGCGACATGCGTTTGCGAGGTTGTTGCCGTGATCGACCCCGATGGTTTCCGTCCCAATGTGGGGATCATTCTTACGAATGATGCAGGGCAGGTGCTATGGGCTCGCCGTATCAATCAAGACGCCTGGCAGTTTCCCCAGGGCGGGATCAACCCCCAGGAGACGCCGGAAGAGGCCTTGTACCGCGAGTTGAACGAAGAAGTGGGGCTTGAGCGAGAAGATGTCGAAATACTCGCCTGCACCCGAGGCTGGTTGCGCTATCGTTTGCCGCAACGCCTGGTTCGCACGCACAGCCAACCGCTGTGCATCGGCCAGAAGCAGAAATGGTTTCTCCTGCGCCTGATCTCCAACGAGCAGCGGGTGCGGATGGATTTGACCGGTAAACCGGAGTTCGATGGCTGGCGCTGGGTCAGCTATTGGTATCCGTTGGGCCAGGTGGTGACATTCAAGCGCGAAGTGTACCGACGCGCTCTCAAAGAGCTTGCCCCGCGCCTGCTGACGCGCGACTGACGACGGAGTTCGACCCCGAGCCATGCTCAATACGCTGCGCAAGATCGTCCAGGAAGTTAACTCCGCCAAGGATCTCAAGGCGGCGTTGGGGATTATTGTATTGCGTGTCAAAGAGGCCATGGGCAGCCAGGTCTGCTCGGTCTACCTGCTGGACCCCGAGACCAACCGTTTCGTGCTGATGGCCACCGAGGGCTTGAACAAGCGCTCGATCGGCAAGGTCAGCATGGCCCCCAATGAAGGCCTGGTCGGCCTGGTCGGCACGCGCGAAGAACCCCTGAACCTCGAAAACGCCGCGGATCACCCGCGCTACCGCTACTTCGCCGAAACCGGCGAAGAACGCTACGCCTCGTTCCTCGGAGCACCGATCATCCACCACCGCCGCGTGGTCGGCGTGTTGGTCATCCAGCAAAAAGAACGTCGCCAGTTCGATGAGGGTGAAGAAGCCTTCCTCGTGACCATGAGCGCGCAACTGGCCGGGGTTATCGCTCACGCCGAGGCCACTGGCTCGATCAGCGGCCTGGGTCGCCAGGGCAAGGGCATCCAGGAAGCCAAGTTCGTCGGCGTACCGGGTTCACCGGGCGCGGCGGTGGGCACGGCGGTGGTCATGCTGCCGCCCGCCGACCTGGACGTGGTGCCAGACAAGACCATCACCGATATCGACGCCGAACTGGGGCTGTTCAAGACCGCCATTGAGGGCGTGCGCGCCGACATGCGTGCCCTGTCGGCCAAGCTGGCGACACAGCTGCGCCCTGAAGAGCGCGCGCTGTTCGACGTTTACCTGATGATGCTCGACGATGCCTCGCTGGGCAGCGAAGTGACCACCGTCATCAAGACCGGCCAGTGGGCCCAGGGCGCACTGCGCCAGGTGGTGACCGATCACGTCAACCGTTTCGAACTGATGGACGACGCCTACCTGCGCGAGCGGGCCTCGGACGTCAAGGACCTTGGCCGCCGGCTGCTGGCCTACTTGCAGCAAGAGCGCCAGCAGACCCTGGTCTACCCCGACAACACCATCCTGGTCAGCGAAGAACTGACCCCGGCCATGCTCGGCGAAGTGCCCGAAGGCAAGCTGGCGGGGCTGGTCTCGGTATTGGGTTCGGGCAACTCCCACGTGGCGATCCTGGCCCGGGCCATGGGCATCCCGACGGTGATGGGCCTGGTGGACCTGCCGTACTCCAAGGTCGACGGCATCCAGATGATCGTCGATGGCTACCACGGCGAGGTCTATACCAACCCCAGCGAAGTGCTGCGCAAGCAGTTTGCCGATGTGGTCGAGGAAGAAAAGCAACTGTCCCTGGGACTGGACGCGCTGCGGGACCTGCCGTGCGTGACGCTCGACGGCCACCGCATGCCGCTGTGGGTCAACACCGGCCTGCTGGCCGACGTGGCCCGGGCGCAGAAGCGTGGCGCCGAAGGTGTGGGCCTGTACCGCACCGAAGTGCCGTTCATGATCAACCAGCGCTTCCCCAGCGAAAAGGAACAACTGGCGATCTACCGCGAACAACTGGCCGCCTTCCACCCGCAACCGGTGACCATGCGCAGCCTGGACATCGGCGGCGACAAGTCCCTGTCCTACTTCCCGATCAAGGAAGACAACCCGTTCCTCGGCTGGCGCGGCATTCGCGTGACGCTCGACCACCCGGAAATCTTCCTGGTCCAGGCCCGCGCCATGCTCAAGGCCAGCGAAGGCCTGAACAACCTGCGCATCCTGTTGCCGATGATCTCCGGCACCCATGAACTGGAAGAGGCCCTGCACCTGATCCACCGGGCCTGGGGCGAAGTACGCGACGAAGGCACCGATGTGCCGATGCCGCCGGTCGGCGTGATGATCGAGATTCCGGCAGCGGTGTACCAGACCAAGGAACTGGCGCGGCAGGTGGACTTCCTGTCGGTGGGTTCCAACGACCTGACCCAGTACCTGCTGGCCGTGGACCGTAACAACCCACGGGTCGCGGACCTGTACGACTACCTGCACCCAGCCGTGCTGCAAGCCTTGCAGAACGTGGTGCGTGACGCCCATGCCGAAGGCAAGCCGGTGAGCATCTGCGGCGAAATGGCCGGCGACCCGGCCGCTGCTGTGCTGCTGATGGCGATGGGGTTCGACAGTTTGTCGATGAACGCCACCAACCTGCCGAAAGTGAAGTGGATGCTGCGCCAGATCAACCTCAGCAAGGCCCAGGAATTGCTCGCGGAAGTAATGACCATCGACAACCCGCAAGTGATCCACAGCTCCTTGCAACTGGCGCTGAAGAACCTGGGGTTGGCGCGGATGATTAATCCGGCTTCGAACAAGACCCTCTAGACCGTTCAACGAGCATTTGTGGCGAGGGAGCTTGCTCCCGCTGAGCTCTGTAGGAGCTGGCGAAGCCTGCGATCTTTTGATCTTTTGATCTTTTGATCTTTTGATCTTTCGCTTGAGATTCAAGTGTCTGGGGAAAGATCGCAGCCTCGTTGCACTCGACAGCTCCTACGCTCCTACGCTCCTACACAGCTTCTACAGGGCTGGATCAAATGTGCAGCGCCACCTCCCCCAAATGCCCCCCATGTGGCCCGAAACTGCGCTCGACCATCTGCCGCGTCCCATCGGCATGGACAATCAACGCTGTACTGGCCCGCGTCCCGTAGGCCGGGCTGGTAATGAACACACTCGACAGCAGCATCTCAGTCGCCACGCCCACCCCCGTATCAGGCAGCTCAGCCACCGGAGCAGGTTGCGGGTCGTTCAGCAGCGTAAGCAGTGCCTCGGGCTGCGGATCGTCCAACACCTCGCCCAGCGCCGCGCGGGCCTTGAGCAACTTGGGCCAGGGCGTGTTCAGCCCAGCGTTCGACAAGCCATAGACCCCCTCGCCCAACCGCTGCGGCTGGGCATCGCGGGCGTTGTGGTGCCACAGCTCGACGCCATCGCCGAGCAGCAGGTTGAACCCGCCATACTCGCTGGCGCGGGGCACGACTTCACTCAGGTAGTCGGCAATCGACAGATTCCCAGCCAGGAACCGCGCCACCAGTTCGCCGCGCGACTTGAATGCTGGCAACTGGCCCGGGTCCCGGATGTTGGTCAGCGCCGCAAAGCGTCCCTCGGCGCCAATCCCGAGCCAGGTGCCGCCGGCCTCCAGATCGCGACCGGCATGCACATGGGGCGCATCAGGCCACTGGGCCAGGGGCAAGGTCGGCCGGGCGTAGAACTCGTCGCGGTTGGCCGCCACGATCAGCGGCCGGGCATGGCCGGGTCGCCAGGCAAATACGATCAGACACATCAGGTCGTCCTGTTAAAAATGCCAATCACCAAATAAGGCTCGCGCTGGGCTCTGTAGGAGCTGGCGAAGCCTGCGATCTTTTGATCTTTTGATCTTTTGATCTTTTGATCTTTTGATCTTTTGATCTTTTGATCTTTCGCTTGAGATTCAGGTGTCTGGGGAAAGATCGCAGCCTCGTTGCACTCGACAGCTCCTACACAGCTCCTACACAGCTCCTACACAGCTCCTTGGGCGCAGTCGAGCGAGCGCGAGCTTGCTCTCTCGCCACAACATCTGTTCGCCACTCTACCCACACATCGCCCTCGCATCCATCGTCTTCAGTGGAGCCAGGGGCCATGGATCCGTTACCATGCCGCTCTTATTTCGGGGATGGGCGGGGAGAGGCTGGTGGAATTTGTGCTCTATCTGCTGCTCGGTGCCTGCGCCGGCGTGCTGGCCGGGTTGTTCGGCGTGGGCGGCGGGATCATCATCGTCCCGGTGCTGGTGTTCAGTTTCACCCTGCAGGGCTTCGACCCGCAGGTGTTGACGCACTTGGCTGTCGGCACCTCGCTGGCATCGATCATCTTCACCTCGGTCAATGCCGTACGCGAGCATCAGCGCAAAGGCGCGGTGCGCTGGCCGGTGTTCGCCTGGATGACCGTCGGCATCCTGATCGGTGCCGGATTCGGCGCGATCACCGCCGAAGCGATTTCCGGCCCGCACTTGCAGAAGATCATTGGCGTGTTCGCCTTGATCGTTGCCATGCAACTGGCCGTGGACTTCAAGCCCAACGCCAGTCGCAGCGTACCGGGCAAGGCCGGACTGACCCTGGCCGGCACGGTGATCGGCTGGGCCTCGGCGATTTTCGGCATCGGTGGCGGTTCGCTGACCGTGCCGTTCCTGACCTGGCGCAGCGTACCGATGCAGCAAGCGGTCGCGACCTCATCGGCCTGCGGACTGCCCATCGCCTTGGTCAGTGCATTAAGTTTCATGATTCTGGGCTGGCACGATCCGCTGCTGCCGGCTCATAGTCTCGGTTTTGTGTATTTGCCGGCGCTGCTGGGCATCGCCCTGACCAGCATGGTCTTCGCCCGCTTCGGTGCGCGGCTGGCCCATCGCCTGTCACCGCGCTTGCTCAAGCGGTTGTTCGCCGCCCTGCTATTGTGCGTCGGCTTGAGTTTCCTGTTCTGACGCAATCCTGGCTTAATCCCGAGGTGGCAGCGTCGCCCGGGTATTTTTGACGTTTACGAGGAATATCAATGCTGCCTTACCCGCAGATCGATCCGGTGGCCCTGGCCATCGGCCCGCTGAAAATCCACTGGTACGGCCTGATGTACCTGGTCGGTATCGGCGGCGCCTGGTTGCTGGCGTCGCGTCGGCTCAACCGTTTCGACCCGACCTGGAACAAGGAAAAGCTCTCCGACCTGATATTCTGGCTGTCCATGGGCGTGATCGTCGGTGGGCGCCTGGGTTATGTATTGTTCTACGACCTGAGCGCGTACCTGGCCAACCCGACGCTGATCTTCGAAGTCTGGAAGGGCGGCATGTCGTTCCACGGCGGGTTCATCGGCGTGATGCTGGCAGCGCTGTGGTTCGGCAAGCGCAACAACAAGTCGTTTTTCCAACTGATGGACTTCGTCGCGCCGATGGTGCCGATCGGCCTGGGCGCCGGGCGCATCGGCAACTTCATCAATGCCGAATTGTGGGGCAAGCCGACCGACGTGCCATGGGCGATGATCTTCCCGCCGTTCAGCGACCCGGCGCAGTTGCCGCGCCACCCGTCGCAGTTGTACCAGTTCGCCCTCGAGGGCGTGGCACTGTTCCTGATCCTCTGGGTGTTCTCGCGCAAGCCGCGGCCAACCATGGCGGTGTCGGGCATGTTTGCGCTGTTCTACGGGATCTTCCGTTTCATCGTTGAATTCGTCCGCGTACCGGACGCCCAGCTCGGCTATCTGGCATGGAACTGGCTGACCATGGGCCAACTGCTGTGCCTGCCAATGATCGTCGGCGGCCTGGCGCTGATCTGGCTGGCTTATCATCGCGCGCCGGCTGCGGCGGCCAAGATTTAAAATTCGAACCCCGGGGCGCTGGCCCCGGGTTCAAGGACACAGGTAATCCATGAAGCAATATCTCGATCTGGTGGCCCACGTCATCAAGAACGGCACCAAGCAAGCCAACCGCACCGGTGTGAACACCATCAGCTTCCCCGGCGCCATGCTGCGCTATGACTTGAAAGACGGTTTCCCGGCCATCACCACCCGCAAAATGGCCTTCAAATCGGCCATCGGCGAGATGTGCGGTTTTCTCCGTGGTGTGAACAACGCCGCCGAATTCCGCGCCCTGGGCTGCAAGGTCTGGGACCAGAACGCCAACGAAAACGCCCAATGGTTGGCCAACCCGTTCCGCCAGGGCGAAGACGACCTGGGCGAGATCTACGGCGTGCAATGGCGCAAGTGGCCGGCCTACAAACAGATCCCCCTGAGCAACCCGGCGGCCATCGAGCAGACGCTGGCCCAGGGTTACCGGCAGATCGCCAAGGGCGAAGAAAACGGCCAGGCCTACGTGGTGCTGTACAAGGCCATCGACCAGGTTCGCCAGTGCGTCGACACCATCATCAAGGACCCGGGCAGCCGGCGCATCCTGTTCCACGGCTGGAACTGCGCCCAGCTCGATGAAATGGCCCTGCCGCCGTGCCACCTGCTCTACCAGTTCCACCCGAATGTCGAGACCAAGGAAATCTCCCTGACCCTCTATATCCGCTCCAACGACCTGGGTCTGGGCACGCCATTCAACCTCACCGAAGGCGCCGCGCTGCTGAGCCTGGTCGGTCGCCTGACCGGCTACACGCCGCGCTGGTTCACCTATTTCATCGGTGATGCCCACGTCTACGAAAACCACTTGGACATGCTCAACGAACAGCTCACGCGCGAGCCGTTCCCGATGCCCAAGCTGGTGATTTCCGAGCGTGTGCCGGAGTTCGCCAAGACCGGTGTGTACCAGCCTGAATGGCTGGAGTTGGTGGAGCCGGGCGACTTCTCCCTCGAAGGCTACCAGCACCACGCGCCGATGACCGCGCCGATGGCGGTCTAAAAGAATCCCACCATCACCCCTGTGTGCGGGCCTGTGGGAGCAAAGCTTGCTCGCGATGGAAACGCCTCGATCCGTCAGAAGATCGCGTTATCGTTCGTCGCGAGCAAGCTTTGCTCCCACAGGCAGGTTCTCACAAGCTTTGCTCCCATAGGCTCGCCCATAGGCGGCTCTGTGTATTCGGATTGGCGGCAAGGGTTCAATGCCCATGACTGCGCCCCACATGCGAATGCTCCACCTCCGGCGCCACCGCCCCACTCACCTCCAACCGCTGCAAGATCCCGCATTGATCCGGGTCCGGCCCTTCGCCGCAGCGATGGCGCAGGTCGATCAGTTGCGTCTGCAAGGCCAGCAGGCCGTCGATGCGGGCCTTGACGTGTTGGATGTGTTCGTCGATCAGCGCGTTGACGCTTTCACACTGGTCCTGGGGGCTGTCGCGCAGGGCCAGGAGGCTGCGGATTTCTTCCAGGGTCATGTCCAGGGTGCGGCAGTTGCGAATGAACGTCAGCCGCTCGGCATGGGCCTGGGTGTAGACGCGGTAATTGCCGTCGCTGCGGGCCGGTTCCGGCAGCAGGCCTTCGCGTTCGTAATAGCGGATGGTTTCGACCTGGCAGTCGGTGATTTTCGCCAGTTCTCCGATTTTCATGAGGCGGCCTCCCAAATAGGTGCTTGACCCTATAGTGGCTACAGGGTCTTTACTGCGCAACAGGCACTTTTCACGGACGTCACCCGATGAGCGATTCCCTTCACATCCACAAACCCGACCACGGCCATGACCACGGGCATTCCTGCTGCGCCTCGAAAGCAGCCCCGGCAGTGGTCAACCTTGGCAAAACGCCGACGGACGGTGCGCGACTGAGCAGTTTCCGTATCGAAGCCATGGACTGCCCCACCGAACAGACGCTGATCCAGAACAAGCTCGGCAAGCTCGAAGGCGTGCAGCAACTGGAGTTCAACCTGATCAACCGCGTGCTGGGCGTAACCCACGATTTGCCTAGCGACGCACCGATCATCAAGGCCATCGAATCACTGGGGATGCAGGCCGAGCCAATGACCCCGGGCCAAGAGAAGGCTGCCCCTCACTCGCCCGCCCCGGCCAAGCCCTGGTGGCCATTGGCACTGTCCGGCGTGACGGCCCTGGGCGCCGAGGTGATCCATTTCACCAACGCCGCGCCCAACTGGGTGGTTGCGCTGGTAGCGTTGGTGTCGATCCTCAGCGGTGGCCTGGGTACCTACAAGAAGGGCTGGATCGCCCTGAAGAACCGCAACCTGAACATCAACGCGTTGATGAGCATCGCCGTGACCGGCGCCGTGCTGATCGGCCAATGGCCGGAAGCGGCGATGGTGATGTTCCTGTTCACCGTGGCCGAGCTGATCGAAGCCAAATCCCTGGACCGAGCGCGCAACGCCATCAGCGGCCTGATGCAGATGGCCCCACAACAGGCCACCGTGCAACAGGCCGATGGCAGCTGGCAGGTGCAAGATGTAAAAGTCATCGCCCTCGGTGCGCGGGTACGGGTTCGCCCGGGGGAAAGGGTTGGCCTGGACGGCGACGTGGTCGCCGGTCGTTCGACCATTGACCAGGCACCGATCACGGGCGAGAGCCTGCCGGTGGAAAAAACCATCGGCGACAAGGTGTTTGCCGGGACCATCAACCAGGCCGGCGAATTGGAATACACCGTGACCGCGGCGGCCGATCACTCCACCCTGGCGCGGATCATCCATGCCGTGGAACAGGCCCAGGGCTCCCGCGCGCCGACCCAGCGCTTCGTCGACCAGTTCTCTAGAATCTACACCCCGGCGGTGTTTGTCCTGGCCCTGGCTGTAGCCATCATCCCACCGCTGTTCATGGGTGCGACGTGGTTCGACTGGATCTACCGGGCGCTGGTGCTGCTGGTGGTCGCTTGCCCGTGTGCGCTGGTGATTTCCACCCCCGTGACCATCGTCAGCGGCCTCGCTGCTGCTGCGCGCAAAGGCATCCTGGTCAAGGGCGGCGTGTACCTGGAGGGTGGCTACAAGCTCGACTACCTGGCTCTGGACAAGACCGGCACGATTACCCACGGCAAGCCGGTGCAAACCGACTATGTGGCGCTGGACCCGAGCCTGGAAACCACCGCTCCGGCACTGGCCGCCAGCCTCGCCGCCCGCTCCGACCACCCGGTTTCCCGGGCGATTGCCAACGCGGCTGTGGATAAGCAACTGACACAGCAGGTTGTGGATAACTTCGAGGCGCTCGCCGGGCGCGGCGTGCGCGGCGACATCGGCGGACAGACTTACCACCTGGGCAACCACCGCCTCGTGGAAGACCTCGGCCTGTGCTCCCCCGAACTGGAAGAGAAACTCTTCGCCCTGGAAAAACAAGGCAAGTCCGTGGTGCTGCTGCTCGGCGCTACAGGCCCCTTGGCGCTGTTTGCCGTGGCCGACACCGTGAAAGACTCCAGCCGTGAAGCCATCCGCCAACTGCATGACCTGGGCATCAAGACCTTGATGCTCACCGGCGACAACGCCCACACCGCCGATGCGATTGCCGCGCAGGTGGGCATGGACCAGGCTCGGGGCGACCTGTTGCCCGAAGACAAGCTGCAAGCCATCGAAGCGTTGTACGCCCAGGGTCACCGCGTCGGCATGGTCGGCGACGGCATCAACGACGCCCCGGCCCTGGCCCGTTCGGAAATCGGTTTCGCCATGGCCGCGGCCGGCACCGACACGGCCATCGAGACCGCCGATGTCGCCTTGATGGACGACGACCTGCGCAAGATCCCGGCCTTCATTCGCCTGTCGCGGCAGACTTCCAGCATCCTGAAACAGAACATTGCCTTGGCGTTGGTGATCAAGGCGATCTTTCTCGGGTTCACCTTCGCCGGGGTCGCCACCATGTGGATGGCGGTGTTTGCCGACATGGGGGTGAGTTTGCTGGTGGTGTTCAATGGGTTGCGGTTGTTGCGCAAGTAAAGTTTGCGGTGACCGGGAGGGCCTCATCGCGAGCAAGCTTTGCTCCCACAGCAGATCTGCAGTGAGTTCAAACTCTGTACTCGCAACGATCCACTGTGGGAGCAAAGCTTGCTCGCGATGGGCCGCACAGCAGCCCTCATGAGTTAACGCCTATTCAGTCGCGCTGGGGCTCGCGGATCTTGTACCAGGCGACATACAGCGCCGGCAGGAACAGCAGCGTCAGCAGGGTGGCGACGATGATCCCGCCGATCATCGCGTAGGCCATCGGCCCCCAGAACACTTCCCGGGCAATCGGGATCATCCCCAGGCTCGCCGCGGCCGCGGTGAGCAGGATCGGTCGGCGCCGGTGCTCGGTGGCTTCCACCACCGCGTCCCAGGGCTCGTAGCCGTCACGTTCGTATTCATCGATCTGGGTCACCAGGATCACCGAGTTACGGATGATGATGCCAATCAACGCGAGGATCCCCAGGATCGCCACGAAGCCCATGGGCGTGCCCGTCGGCACCAGCGCCAGCACCACGCCGATCAACCCCAGGGGCGCGACGCTCGCCACCAGGAACAGTTTCTGCACGCTGTGCAGCTGGATCATCAGGAAGGTCGCCATCAAGAACAGCATCAACGGCACGACACTGGCGATCGGCCCTTGGGCCTTGCTGCTCTCCTCCACGGTACCGCCCGTAGCGACCTTGTAGCCCACTGGCAGGCCGGCGGCGAACTTGTCGATGTCCGGTTGCAGTTGCTTGACCAGGTCGGTGGGCTGGATCTCGTCGCGCACGGCAGCCTTGATGGTGATGGTCGGCTTACGGTCACGACGCCACACCAAGGGCTGCTCCAGTTCATAACGCACCGTGGCAAACGCCAGCAACGGAATCGAAGTGCCGCCCGGCGTGACGATCTGCAAGTTCTGCAGGGTTTCCGGCGTACCACGCTCGGCATCTTCGGCACGGCCGACCACGTCGATCAGGTAAATATCGTCGTTGACCTGGGTCACGGGCGTGCCGCTGACAATGCTGTTCATCAACCTGGCCACATCATCGGAAGACAAGCCCAACTGCCGCGCCTTGTCCTGCGCGATGTCGATGCGCAGCACCTTGCCCGGTTCGTTCCAGTCGTAAATGATTTCGCCAATGTGCGAGTTCTTGTCCAACTCGGTGGCCAGTTCGATCGCATGCTTGCGCACCTGGTCGATGTCTTTGCCGCTGACCCGATACTGGATCGGCCTTCCCACCGGCGGACCCATTTCCAGGGCCTGCACGTAACTGCCAATCCCGACGAAATCCTCACGCAGGCGCTTTTGCAGGCGCTCGGTGAGGGCCGTGCGCGACTCCAGGCCCTTGCTGACGATCACCAGTTGCGCGTAGTACGGATTCTGCAGTTGCTGGTCCAGCGGCAGGTAAAAGCGAATTGCGCCTTCGCCAATGTAGGTGCTCCAGCGCTCGATGTCCGGGTCGCCCTTGAGGGTCGCTTCCAGGCGATCGACAACCTTGCGGGTCTCGTCCATCGAGGCGTTTTGCGGCAGGTTGAGGTCCACCAGGATTTCCGGCCGGTCCGAAGACGGAAAGAACTGGTTCTGCACGAAGCGCATGCAAAACACCGACAGCACGAACAACAGCAAGGTGATGCCGATGGCCCACCAGCGATTGCGCATCGCCCACAGCAGGCCACCGTTGAATGCCCGGCCGATCCGCCCCGGCTCGGCGCTGTGGGGTTTGACGTTGGTGCTGAGGATGTGCACGCCGATCACCGGGGCAAACAACACCGCGACGATCCACGACACCAGCATCGCCACGGCGATGACCGCGAACAGGGTGAAGGTGTACTCACCGGCGGAACTGGCGTTCAGGCCGATGGGCACGAAACCGGCCACGGTCACCAGGGTCCCGGTAAGCATCGGGAACGCCGTCGAGGTGTAGGCGAAGGTCGCGGCCTGCTCCTTGCTGTCGCCTTTTTCCAGGCGCGTGACCATCATTTCCACGGTAATCATCGCGTCGTCCACCAGCAGGCCGAGGGCGATGATCAACGCGCCGAGGGAAATGCGCTGCATGGTGATGCCGCTGTATTCCATGAACAGGAAGACCATCGCCAGCACCAACGGAATCGAACAGGCCACCACCAGACCGGCCCTGACGCCGAGGCTGATGAAGCTGACGACCAGGACGATGATCACCGCCTCGAACAGGGCACTGGTGAAGCCGCCGACCGCCTCCTCCACTACTTCGGCCTGGTCCGACACCGTATGCACGCCAACGCCCACCGGCAGGTCGGCGGTCAGCTCGCTCATGCGCGCATGCAACGCCTTGCCGAAGTCCTGGATGTTGCCGCCCTTCTTCATGGCGATGGCAAGGCCGATGGCCGGTGTGCCGTTGAAACGGAACATCGGCGTGGCGGGGTCAACGTAACCGCGGCTGATATCGGCGATGTCGGCCAGTCGATAGAAGCGGTCATTGAGCCGCAGGTTGACGTTGGCCAGGTCTTTTTCCGACTGGAACTGCCCGGACGTGCGCACGGAAATCCGCTCTGGCCCGGCGTCGATGACCCCGGCCGGGGTCACGGCGTTCTGGGATTGCAGGCTTTGCACGACCTCGCGCTGGTCGATCCCCAGGGCGGCGAGTTTGCGCGTGGAGAAGTTCAGGTACAGCACTTCGTCCTGCTCGCCCACCATCTCGACCTTGCCCAGGCCCGGTACGTCACGGATCTCGGCGCGCACCTGTTCCACGTAGTCGCGCAACTGGCGCATCGACAGGCCGTCGCCGGTGAAGGCGTACACCGAACCGTAGACATCGCCGAACTCGTCGTTGAACCCGGGCCCTTGCAGGCCGTCAGGAAAATCGCCGCGAATGTCGTTGATCTTCTTGCGCACCTGGTACCAGATCTCGGGGATTTCCTTGGCCCCGGTGGTGTCGAGCAAGTACACGAACACCGTCGATTCCCCCGGTCGGGTGTAGCTTTTGACGTAGTCGAGGGAATCGAGCTCTTCGAGTTTTTTCTCGACGCGGTCGGTGACCTGCTTGAGGGTTTCTTCCTGGGTCGCGCCGGGCCAGCGGGTCTGGATGACCATGGTCTTGATGGTGAACGACGGGTCTTCTTCGCGCCCCAGGTTCATGTAAGAAAACACGCCCATCAACAATGCAACGAACATCAGGTACCAGACGAACGATTGATGCCGCAGGGCCCACTCGGACAGGTTGAAGGGCCCTTTCATCGTGCTTCCTCGTCGAGTTTCACTTTCTGCCCCGGCTGGAGACTGTTCACCCCAGCGCTGACCACGCGGTCGCCGGCCTTGATGCCGTTGGCCACCAGCACCGAGTTGTCCGAACGTTCGAGAATCCGTACGTCACGGGGTGAAACGGTCTGGCTTTGTGGATCGACCAGCCAGATCCGCGCCTTGCCGTCGACCTCCTGCAATGCGCTGAGTGGCAGCTCGATGCGCGGTTCGATGCTCGAACTCAGGGTCACGCTGACAGCCGTGCCCAGGCGAAAACCTGGCGGTGTATCGGCCAATGTCAGGCGCGCGCGGCGGGTGCGGGTGGCGCTCTGGGCCTGGGGTTCGATCTCGCGCACGGTGGCGGTGGTGTGGATGCTCGGGTCCAATTGCGCGGCGACCTCGAACACTACGTCCGGGGGCAGGCGCTCGGCCAGCCCGGCCGGCAGGTCGATCACCGCCTCCTTGATGTCCGGGCGGGCCAGGGTCACCACTTGCTGGCCAGCGGTGACCACCTGCCCGGCTTCGGCATTCCAGGCCGTGACGATGGCATCGTGGTCGGTGTGCAGCTCGCTGTAGTTAAGCTGATCGCGGGCCTGCTCCACCGAGGCCCGGGCCTGTTCGAGAGAAGCGCCGGTGGTTTTCAGGTCGGTCTGGGCGAGGTCCAGTTGCGCCTGGGCACCGACGCCACGGTCGAACAATTGCTGCTGGCGACGGGCATTGGCCTGGGCATTGATGTACTGCGCCTCGATCCGCGCCAGATCGCCCTGGGCGGCGCGCAACTGGTTCTGCTGGTCGGTGGGATCGAGCGTGGCAAGCAGGTCGCCCTTCTTCACCTGCGCGCCGACGTCGACATTGCGGCTGGCGATCCGTCCTGGCACGCGGAAACCCAGGTTGCTCTCGTAACGGGCCTGGATATTCCCGGCGAACCGCCCAAGCGCCTGCTGGTCGAGGGCCCTGACCTCAACGGACAACACCGGGCGCACCGGTTCGGGCGGCGCTTCTTCCTTGGAGCAGGCGGCCAGCAACAGGCCGGCCGAGACCATCCACAGGCGCTTCATGGCTGGGCTCCCGGCGTGGTTTTTCCAGCGGTGTTTTCAGCGATCTCGACGCGTACGCCGGGGTGCAGCAATTGCCCGCCCGCGGTGATGATTTTCTCACCGCCCTTGAGGCCATCGCTGATGATGACCTTGCCGGTCAGGTAGCGGCCGACGGTCACCGTTTGCAACTGCGCCTTGCCCTCGCCGTCCACCAGCCACACGGCCGGGTCACTGAGGTTCTTGGTCAATGCCGACCAAGGCAGCTCGAAGGCGGTCTTGCCGGCAGACTTGGCCGTGGCGCTGACCACCGAGCCCAGGTGCATGCCTTCGGGTAAGTCATCGAGGGTGACCTTGACCTGCACGGTGCCGGTCTGGGCAGACACCACCGGGGTGATTTCACGCACCGTGCCGGTGGTCTTGATGGCGGGGTTATCCAACAAACTGATGGTGATTGCAGGGTCCGACGGCGGTTCGCGCAACAGCGATTCGTAGATGTTGAACACTGCGTCGCGTTCGCCATCCCGGGCCAGGCTGAAGATCGGCTCAGTGGCCTGCACCACCTGGCCGACTTCCGCCTGGCGCGCCGTGATGATGCCCGGTGCCTCGGCAACCAGTGCGGTGTAGCTCAGTTGTTCGCGAGCGTTGGCCAGTTGGGCCTGGGCGGCGGTCAACGCGCTTTGGCTGCTGCGCAGTTGGGCCTGGGCCGCGTCGTATTCGCTCTGGCTGGTGTAGCCCTTGGGCAAGAGTTTCTGCTGGCGCACGAACGCCGCCGCACTCTGCTTGACCCGCGCCTGCTCGGCGGCCACCTGGGCCTCGGCGGAGTCGACGTTGGTCTGCAGGTCCCGAGGATCGAGCCGGGCCAGCACTTGCCGGGCCGAGACGCGGTCGCCGACATCGACCTTGCGCTCGATGATCTTGCCACCCACGCGAAACGACAAGTCAGCCTGCACCCGCGCCTGGATATCGCCGGTCAGGGTCACCGAGGCGGCGTATTCGCTGGGCACGGCTTGTTGCACGAAAACCCGTGGCAGGGCTTTTTCTTCGATTTTTTTATCACCGCATCCCGTCAACAACGCATACACGCCCAAGACAACAATCAATTTGATTCCAGGACCAGACATGCGGACTCCTTTGCGCTGTACGGACGTACCAGTGACGATACGACTGTGAGCTTAGAACAGGGTTCAACGAATGCGTAGCAGTCAGGCAGACTGGTCTCTTTCCCGTAGGAGCTGTCGAGCGAAGCGAGGCTGCGATCTTTTGATCTTTTACTTGAGACCCAACGGGGTTTGGAAAGATCGCAGCTTCGCTTCGCTCGACAGCGCCTACAACCCCATGCAGAAGGAGTTTGCTGATGCTCAAGACATTGGCGGTGGCCAACTATCGATCGATCAATAAATTGGTCATTCCTCTGGGCCGGCTGAACCTGATCACCGGCCCCAACGGCAGCGGCAAATCCAATCTGTATCGCGCCCTGCGCCTGCTGGCGGAGACGGCCCAGGGCGGGGTGGTCAACGCCCTGGCCCGCGAAGGCGGACTGGACTCGACCTTCTGGGCCGGGCCGGAAGAAATCAGCCGACGCATGCGCAACGGCGAGGTGCCGGTCCAGGCGACGGCATGGCAGCGTATCAAGCGCTTGCGCCTGGGTTTCGCCGGCGAGGACTTCAGCTACTCGATCTCCCTGGGCCTGCCGGAACCCAGCCTTTCAGCGTTTTCCCTGGACCCTGAAATCAAGCGCGAATGCATCTGGGCCGGCCCGGTGTTTCGGCCGGCCAGCCTGCTGGTGGACCGCAATGGGCCGATGATCCGTGCCCGCGAAGGCCGTTCCTGGGATGTGCTGGCCCAGCACACGCCGACCTTCGACAGCCTGTTCGACCAGGTCGGCAGCCTGCGCACTTCGCCGGAGGTCTTGCAGATGCGCGAGTTCATTCGTCGCTGGCGTTTCTATGACCATTTTCGCAGCGACGCCGACGCCCCGGTGCGCCAGCCGCAACTGGGCACCCGCACGCCGGTGTTGCACCACGACGGACGCGACCTGGCCGCCGCGCTGCAGACCATCCTTGAAATCGGCGACGTAGAGGCTTTGCATGCCGCCATCGGTGACGCGTTCCCCGGCGCCCACCTGCACATCGAGAAACTGCAAGGCGGTCGTTTCGCCATCGCGTTTCAGCAGCATGGCCTGCTGCGCCCACTGTCCGCCGCCGAACTGTCGGACGGGACCCTGCGCTATCTGTTGCTGGTGGCCGCCCTGCTCACCCCCAGGCCGCCCTCGCTGATGGTGCTCAACGAACCGGAAACAAGCCTGCACCCCGATCTGTTGCCGGCCTTGGCGCGGCTGATCATCCGCGCTTCAGTCAATTGCCAGGTCTGGGTGGTGTCCCACGCCACGCGCCTGATCGCCGCCCTGGAGCAGGATGAACATTGCAATTGCATCGTGCTGGAAAAAGAGCTGGGGCAGACCGGGATTGTCGGGCAGCGAGTGTTGGATGAGCCGGCGTGGCATTGGCCGGATTGAGTGGCGCCTGATAAACCGAATCGCGAGCAAGCTCCCACAACTTAAATCGCGCGCACAAAAAACGCCGACGCTGTATCAGCCGTCGGCGCTTGAAACCGTGAAAAGATTTAGCCCGCGAATCAGAACGCCGGCAGTACCGCGCCGCTGTATTTCTTCTCGATGAACGCCTTCACTTCAGGGCTGGTCAGGGCCTTGGCCAGTTTCTGGATGGCCGGGCTGTCCTTGTTGTCTGGACGGGCCACCAGGAAGTTGACGTAAGGCGAATCCGAACCTTCGATCACCAGTGCATCCTTGGCCGGGTTAAGGCCCGCTTCCAGGGCATAGTTGGTGTTGATCAGGTCCAGGTCGACCTGGTCCAGCACGCGCGGCAGCATGGCCGATTCCAGTTCCTTGAACTTGAAGTTGTGCGGGTTCTTGGCGATATCTTTCGGGGTCGCCAATGCGTTTTTCGGGTCTTTCAACTCGATCAGGCCAGCCTTCTGCAGCAGGATCAGCGCACGACCGCTGTTGCTGCCTTCGTTAGGCAACGCGATGGTCGCGCCGTCTGGCAGATCAGCCAGCTTTTTGTACTTTTTCGAGTAGCCGCCGAACGGTTCGACGTGAACGCCGATCACGGTCACCAGATGGGTGCCTTTGCCTTCGTTGAAGTTCGTCAGGTACGGCAGGGTCTGGAAGTAGTTGGCGTCCAGGCGCTTCTGATCGACCTGTACGTTGGGTTGGACGTAGTCGGTGAAGACCTTGATTTCCAGGTCCACGCCTTCTTTGGCCAGGGCCGGCTTGATCAGCTCGAGGATTTCAGCGTGGGGCACCGGCGTGGCAGCCACCACCAGTTTCTCCGCGGCCTGGGCCAGGCCCGAGGCCAGGGCTGCCGCCAATGCGGTGAACAACAGAACCTTTTTCATGCAGTGTCCTTATCGAAAATCACTGTCGTCATGGACGACGGCCAACTATGAGAGTGCCAGTGAAGTGCTATCGCTGGCGTGATGTGGACGATACCGATATTTTTTATTCCTTAACAATATCTTTTATTCAAGTTCATATTCATTTTACTCATATAGAAAACACTATTTTTGTGGCGGGGGAGCTTGCTCCCGCTTTGTGTAGGAGCTGGCGAAGCCTGCGATCTTTTGATTTTTGATCTTTCGCTTGAGATTCAAGTGGCTGGGGAAAGATCGCAGCCTCGTTGCACTCGACAGCTCCTACACAGCTCCTACACAGCGCCTGTGGGAGTAAGGTTTCGGTCTAGGGTGTTGGGTTCAGTCGATTGAGCAGCGCCTTGAGGGCTTGGTGCTCAGCTTGCGAGCCTTGGGCAATGACCTGCGCCACCTGCTGATCAATCAGCTCCAGGGCTGAAGGCTGGGACGGGAGATTCAAGTGCTCCGGCAAAATCTCATCCCCCGTGCTCACCAGCAATGCGAAGTGAATGACGTTTTCCAGCTCGCGGGTGTTGCCCGGCCAACCGTGCCGCTCAAGGGCTTGCTGCGCCGCTTCACTGATCAGCGGCACGGTGAGGCCGAGGCGCTGGCTGTAGATGCCCAGGAAGTATTCGGCCAGGGACTGGATATCGCCTACCCGTTCGCGCAGGGCCGGCAGTTCCAGCTGGCCTTCGCCGAGGTAATGGTAGAGCCGTTCGTGGAATTTCCCGGCGGCCACTGCTTGCGCCAGGTCGATGCTGGTGGCCGCCACCAGGCGGACATCCACTGGGCTGGGCTGATGCGCGCCCACACGAGTGACTTCGTGGTTTTCCAGCGCCGCCAGCAATTTGATCTGGATCGGCAGCGGCAAATCACCGATTTCATCCAGGTAAAGGGTGCCGCCATTGGCCGAACCGAACCAACCGGCCCGGCTGCTGGCCGAGCCGCTGTAGCTGCCAGCGGCATAGCCGAACAGTTCGGCGTCGGCGTAGGTCGGGCTGATGGCGCCGCAGTTGACCGACACGAACAATCCACCGCGATCGCTTTCACGGTGGATATGCCGGGCCAGCAGTTCCTTGCCGCTACCGGTTTCGCCGCGTATCAGCACCGAGATCGCACGCGGCGCCAGTTGCTCCAATGCCTGGCGCAACTGCCGGGAACGGGGGTCGACGAACACCAGCGCCTTGGCGCGAATGCTCAGGGGGCTTTTTTCCGCATCGGGAAAGGTCAGCAATGGCTGACCGAAGGTTTCATGCAAACTCATGGCAGGCTCCCGCCCCAGGCCGTCGGGAGACGGGGGGGCGCTAAACGATCAGGCGCGGCGCAGGGCGTGATGCTCCATGCGGTTTTGCAGACGATAGAGGTAAGCGAAACCCTGCTCCCAGCGCTGGTGGCCGGACGTCACGTTGATATGCCCCGCCCCCGCCAGGATCCCGGCCTCGGCCCCCCAGTTGCGCGCCAGTTCCAGAGCGCGCGGGGCGCTCACGGCGGCGTCGTTGTCGGAACTGACCACTTGGCTTGGGAACGGCAACAGATCAGTGGGAATCGGCGCGAAGTTGCGCAGCGCCGGAGCGCAGGCTGGCCGCTCGACATCCGCTGGCGCCACCAGCAACGCCCCACGCACCTGTCGCAGAAACTGCACCGGGGCGGTGGCGGCCCAATGGGCCACCGCGATGCAACCCAGGCTATGGGCAATCAGGATCACCGGCGTGCTGTCGGCGGCCACGGCCTCGGCCAACGCCGCGACCCAGTCTTCACGCCGAGGCGTCACCCAATCGGCCTGCTCGACCCGGGCGCTGTTGGGCAGGCTGTTCTGCCAGTGGGTTTGCCAATGATCTTCCGGCGATCCTTGCCAGCCCGGCACAATCAGGTAGCGAATCGATTCGTTGCGCATGGGTGCTCTCCTGCGTGTCTGTTCCCGGACGAGTATAGGGAGGAGAGCTATATTATTTAAGGAATAAGAAGATATTTGTTAATAACAATAAAGAATATCACTGTTGTGGGAGCGGGCTTGCTCGCGAAAGCGGGGGGTCAGTTGACGCTGATGCTGCCTGACACGACGCATTCGCGAGCAAGCCCGCTCCCACAGGTTGCGTATGTACCTCACTCGCTGCGTCCCCTCCTCAGCAACACATTCAATTGGTCCACTACCTCCGCCCAGTCCGCATCCTCGAGGATTTCTTCGCGCAGCAGTTGCTGCTGGCTTTCGCTCCAGAAAAACGCATCGGCCAAGTGAAGGTCGGGTTTGAGGGGTGAATGGGTGGAGATGAATTTGTCGATATCAACGGCCTTGTCAGATAGGCCCAATTGTTTGAACAGCGCGGGCAGGCTGTGGATCGGCGATTCCATGCGGGACTCCTGAGCATAAGACGGATGGCTGGTTCTTTACTCAGTCTAGTCCCTTGACGACCGTCAGACTGATCAAAATTCAATCAACCCTCGACTCGACTAGACTTTAAGTAACATCCCGACGACTACGGTTGTGGAGGGTCCTGTGAACATTCACTGGTTGACGGTTGCGCTGCTGGCGATCAGCGGGCCTGCGTTCGGCGCCGATGGCCTCGTGTTGCCGGGCACCGATCCCCTCGGTTTCTGGCTGGTCGCGGCGGGGGTGGCCTTGCTGGTCTTCGAGGCGTCCCTGCCCAATTATGGCGTCGCGGGGCTGGGCGGCATTGTCTTGTGCGTGATTGGTGCGGTCATCCTGACCAACACCGATGTCCCGGTTCCGCTGATGCTCGGCCTGGGCCTGGTCAGTGCTTTGCTGCTGATCGTCCTGCTGGTCCGTGCTTTGAAAACACGACCGCGCCAGCCTGTCAGCGGCGATGCCGCGCTGTTGGGCAGCGTCACGGCGGTGACCGCGTTGCAGGCCGGCAATAATCATCATGGCTGGGTCCAGTTGGAAGGCGAACGCTGGCAGGTGGCAAGCGCAACGCCGCTGCGGCCTGGGCAAGCGGTGCGAGTTATCGCACGCAAGGGTTTGCTGCTGGAAGTGGCCGCCGCTGACTCAGGAGGGGTATGAGATGGGCATGCAAATCGGTTTTACGCTGCTGTTGTTGCTGTTGATCGCACTGGCGGCTTCGACATTCCGGATCCTGCGTGAATACGAACGCGCCGTGGTGTTCCAGCTCGGTCGGTTCTGGCAGGTCAAGGGGCCGGGGTTGATCCTGCTGATTCCGGTGGTGCAGCAGATGATCCGCGTCGACCTGCGTACCATTGTCCTCGACGTGCCGCCTCAGGATGTGATCACCCGGGACAACGTCTCGGTGAAGGTCAACGCGGTGCTGTATTTCCGCGTGCTCGACCCGCAGAAGGCCATCATCCAGGTCGAAAACTTCCTCATGGCCACCAGCCAACTGGCCCAGACCACCTTGCGTGCGGTCCTCGGCAAGCATGAGCTGGACCAATTGCTGGCCGAGCGCGAGCAATTGAACAGCGACATTCAACAGGTGCTCGACGCCCAGACCGACATCTGGGGCATCAAAGTCGCGAACGTCGAGATCAAGCACGTGGACCTCAACGAATCAATGATCCGCGCCATCGCTCGACAAGCCGAAGCCGAACGGGAACGCCGGGCCAAAGTGATCCATGCCGAAGGCGAACTGCAAGCCTCGGAAAAACTCATGCAGGCCGCCGAAATGCTCGGCCGCCAGCCTGGCGCCATGCAGTTGCGCTACATGCAGACACTGAGCTCGATTGCCGGAGACAAAAGCTCCACGATCGTCTTTCCCTTGCCGATTGAATTGCTCAAGGGGATGGCGGAGTTATCGCCCAACAAGGCTTGATGCATTGATGATGGACTGAAGGCTGGCCTTTGTGGCGAGGGGATTTATCCCCGCTGGGTTGCGCAGCAGCCCTAAAGCAGTGAACTCAATCTTCCTGGCACACCGAGTTGGCTGGTTTGGGGGCCGCTTCGCAACCCAGCGGGGATAAATCCCCTCGCCACAAAAAGCGTGTTTGACCCCGCTACAGGGGCAGTGCCTTCAACGCCTCGTAAGGCCCCTGCGCCCAGCGCATGACCCGCTCACGCAACAACGCCGAAGCCTCCCGGCGCTTGTCCTCGCTATCGCCAACAAACGCCTGCGCCGGCTGCTTGGCATGCTGCCCCACTGCGGCGAACACTTGCCTGCATTGCTCATCATCGAGCCCAAAAAACGCCGCGAGCCGGCCCGTCATCGCCTCGGGCAGTTCGGTGTAGTTGACCGCCATTGCGGCATAGGCCTGGCAGTGTTCCAAGCCTGTCGCCAACAACCGCCCCACCCGGCGCGAGATGAAATCTTCCCGGCTGCTGAACGGCAGTCCATCATCCAGGACACTCGTCCCGATCATGCCCGGCACCATGTGCATGCCAGGACGGCGCAGATGGGAGACGGCGATTTCCAAGGGGTCGCGGTACAGGAACAGCCACGGCGTGTCGGGAAAACACTCACGCAACAGCGCCAGCTCACCAATGTTCCAAGCATCGAGCTTGACCACCAGGCGCTGCTCCACACCTCGGCGGCGCTGCCCATAGGCCGACATCAAGCCCTTGAGCGCCACGCACCGCTCGGCCGGCGGCACATCACTGCGCAGCAGCGTATCCAGGGGCGGCGGTTCCGAGATGACGATGTGGTCGTCCAGTTGGGCGAGCATCTGGCTGATCAATGTCGAGCCGCAACGGGAGGCATGGAAAATGAACGCACCGGGCGCCAGGCCCGGGCTCTGTCGTTGCCACTGACCGAGAACGTCCAAGGGTGTCTGGCGACGGAACGCCTGGTTGAAGGGCAAGCGCAGGGCGTCTTCCACGGCATCGCTGAAGAACGGTTGCGACAGTCGCGCGTCGCCAAACCAACACCAATCAACCCGCCACTGCCCGGCCTCCTGCCATACGCGGATCGGCAGCCAACCGTGCAGGTTCAGGCCTTCCACTGGTTGCTCCACTGCTGGCGACCGTTGCGCATCGCAGTGCGTAACTCTTCCCGGGTGAAATGAAGCCCTTGCTCGGCCCCCAGGGCCCGCGCGGACTCAATGAAAGTGTCGAGGTCATGCAGGCTCTGCAAGGTTCGGGCGAGATGAGGATCCGTTTCCACGCGCTGCTGAAAACGGCCAAAGTCGCTTTGCCCGACGCCCGCGGAAGGCGTGGTGGGCAGCCCATCGGCAATCTGCTGGGCCAGCCACGGCCCGGGGCGACAATCGAGCACCAGGTGAACCCGTGGATGAGCACTTCGATTGACCACCCGATGAGGTCGCGCCAGGTCGAGGAACCAGCACTCGCCCGTCGTCATCGCAATGATTTGCCCATCCAGGAAAAAGTCCACGCCAGGCGAGCTGAGCAGCGGCACGTGCAGGCGCAGGTCGGCGTCCGGCCCGCCCAAGTCATAATCGTGATGTTCGTGGATGCACCCGCCGGGCCCGAGCCGCAGCAGCCGGGCCGAGACGATCTCCAGGGGCCAGTCGCGCAACGCCTCATGCCAGCGGCCATCCGTTGACCAAGGCGCGCGGTGCAGGGGCTGACCGCGCCCGGGCGACAGCTCGGTGAGGGCATCGGCCGCCGAAATCAGCGCCACCCCGCTCCAGTCGCCGCTGTAATAGGCACGGTTGAAATGCCCCTGCCAGCGTTCGTCTTCAATGGCGGCCAGTGCCTGCAACAGCAACGGCAGGTTCACCGCCACCGGCAGCCGGGAAAACGCCGGGCGTGTCATGCCAGCGCCCGGTTATTGAGTCACCGCGGCCGTCGTCGGCTCCGTGATGTCGCCCTGGGCCCAGGCCGCTTCACGGTTAGCCAGCGCTGTGGCAATCGACTGGACTTGGGTCGATTGCACTTCGTTTGGCAGCGGGTCGAGGCCGGCGCTGGCGAAGATCTGCCCGTAGGCGTTGCGCAGGTCGGCGTAGGCCAGGTCCCGGCGTAGATCGGCCTGCAGGGTGTTCAGTTCACCCTGGATCAGATCCAGCTCACCGATGCCTGCTGCCTGATAACGGTTACGCAGTTGACCGACAATCTGCCCATCGATGTCCGCCAGTTGTTGGCTGGTCTTGAACTGGCGTAGCGCTTCGCGATAGTTGGCATTGGCCACGTACAACTGCGCCAACACAGCAATCGACATCGCCTGGCGCCGCGCCGCCGCCACTTCTTCACCGGCCTTGGCCACGTCGATGGCCGCCGGGGCGGAAATCACGTTGAACAGGTTCCAGGTGACTTTCACGCCATAGTCGGCCCAGCCCTGCTCCACCAGGAACGAGTTGCTGTCGTAATGCCCGCCAGCGGAAAACTCCAGCCCCGGCAGCAGGCGCAGCATCGCCTTGCGGGTTTCGGCGGCGGTGATGCGGGTCTGGTAATCCTGCTCGCGCAGTTCCGGACGGCTGGCCAGGGCTTCCTGTTCGAGACGGGCCAGGTCGACCTTGAGTTCCGGGATGTTGTATTCATCCTGGGTCGCCAGGGTCAGCTCGGTGCCCAAGGGCAAGTTGATCAGGGTCGCCAGTTCGGTCTTGGCCAGGGACAGCGCCCGACGCTGCTCTTCCAGTTGACGGGTAGCCTGGATCAGCGAGCGCTGGTAGCCCAGAGCCTGCACCGGGTCACCGATGCGCTGTTCGCTCATGCTCTGGCTGTTGTCACGCGCCTCCTCGACCCGGGCCATCAGACTGTCGATCTGTTTGAGCAGGCGCTCGGCGGCCATGGCGCGCCAGTAGGCCGAGCGCACGTCCTGGACGATGGTGTTGATCACCTTGCGCCGGCGCTCCTGCACGATCAGCCGCTGGTCCCCGGCCTGCTTGGCGCTGATGTAGCTGACGCCAAAATCGAGCACGTTCCAGACCATGGTCAGGTCCGCCACCTCGCGGTCGCGGTCCTGGGAGGTCGACGGTTCCAGGGACTGGGTACCGGTTTCCACGCTCTGGCTACTGGAGGCGTTGACGTTGTTGCGGCCCACATAACCGGCGTCCAAGGCCATGCGCGGCAGCATGTCGAAACTGGCCAAGTCCAACTGACGCTTGGCCAGGGCTTCCTCCATGATCTTCAAGCGGCCTTCGAGGTTGTACTTCACAGCCCGGGCCATGGCCTGGTGCAGGGTCAGCGGGCCACTGAGCGGCTCCTGATCCTTGTACATATTCTGCAAGTCGGTTCGAGCGCGCTGTTCGCTGACACTACGCTCGATCGGATCGCTAGTGACCGCACAACCACTCACCACCAACGCCAGCAAACTCATACCGAATAACTTCTGACTTCTATTCATTCCCTGGATTGCCCCTGGCTGCCCCAATATTTTTTAGAATTCAGGCCAGCGCTTGGCTGATGCCGACCTGTCGTAACGCGATTGCCAGGCTGTCGACCTGACGTTGTTCAGTGTCCTTGAGCTGTTGCAACTGCTGACCCAGGGTTGGCGCCCCGAACATCCCGCGCAGCCCTTGGGACACATCGCCGCCCTGCATCGACTGGCTGTCGAAGGCGTCCATCGACTCGCCCTCGGAAGCGGAGTCCTGGTTGAACAGAGTCGACAGCGTGCTGCTGCCAAACACTCCGCCATCGCCACCCCCAAAGCCCAGGAACCCCTGGCCGCTACCGTCGCCGGCGGTGTCAGTGCTGAAGACCTGGGCGATATAGCTCGGCGCCAGCGCACCATGGTTGATGAAAATATCCCCAATCGGCCGCAGGCCCCCGCCCACGTCCCGTTGCTCGAACAGCGGTGGGAAGCCCAGCGGCGAACCCAGGTTGCCGGTCGGCGGGGTAAAGATAATCGGCTGCAACGGCACCTCGGACGGCGGGATAACCGTGACCGGGTCGGAAGTCAGGAACTCCGGCGGCGGCTTCACATCGTTGGGCACCACGGTGTCGATCGCATAGTTGTTGGACACCGCCACGCTGGCCCCGGCGTTGCTCGACAGGTCGCTGACGTTGCTGGTGTCCAAGGCAATGAAGTTGCTCGGGTCGGTAAGGTTTACCGTCGGTGTGAACGTCGCGGTCCAGGTCTTGCCACCATCGCTGGTGGTCAGGTTGGTCAGTTCACCGTTGGTGACGCTCAGGTCCGACAGGTCAAAATCCGTCACCGCTTCGCTGAAGGTGAAGGTCACCTGGGTCGTCTCGCCCACCGTCAGGTTCGGGTCGGCGACCACGATGGTTGCCGTCGGCCGGGTGGCGTCGAGTGCGTAGTTGGCGGAAATCGCGATGCCCACGCCGGCGTTGCCGGCCAGGTCCTGCACATTGCTGGCGTCGAGCAGGATCAGGTTGGTGGCATCGTTCACGCCCGCCGTCGGCGTCAGGGTCGCTGTCCAGGTCAGGCCACCGTCGCTGCTGGCAAGGTTGGACAACACGCCATTGGCGACACTCAGATCCGATAAGTCGAAGCCGGACACCGCCTCAGTGAAGCTGATGGTCACGGTGGTACTCTGGCCGATGCCCAGGGTGTTGTCGCCCACGGTGATGGTGGCGCCAGGGCGAACCGTGTCGATCGCGTAGTTGTTGGAGTCCACCACGCCGACACCGCTGTTGCCCGAAACGTTGACCACACCGCTAGTGTCCAGGCTGATCAGGTTGCTGGTATCGGTGATGCTGGCGCTCGGCGTGAATGTGGCCGTCCAGGTGACGCCGCCGTCGGTGGACGACACATTGCTCAACGTGCCGTTGCTCACACTCAAGTCGGCATTGTCGAACCCGCTGACCGCTTCCGAGAAGGTGATGGTCACCTGCGAGGTTTCCCCCACCTTGAGTGCGTTATCGGCCACCACGATGGTAGCGGTCGGCACTTGCGTCTCGACCGCGTAGTTAGCCGAATCGGTAGTGCCTGTCCCGGTATTGCCGGCCGCGTCGATCACGCCGGTATTGTCCAGGGTGATCAGGTTGCTGGTGTCGGTCACACCCAGGCTCGGCGTGAAGGTCGCGGTCCAGGTCAAGCCGCCGTCGCTGCTGCTGACAGCGCTGAGGGTGCCGTTGGCAACGCTCAGGTCCGCGTTGGTGAAACCGGTCACGGCCTCGGAGAAGGTGATGGTCACCTGCGCGGTTTCACCCGGTTTCAACACCGAATCGCTCAGCACGATCGTTGCGGTCGGACGTTCGGTGTCCAGCGCGTAGTTGTTGGAGTCGGTGCCGCCGACATTGAGGTTGCCCGCCAGGTCAACGATGCTGCCACTGTTGAGCGAGATGACGTTGCTGGTGTCCGTGACGCCACTGGTTGGCGTGAAGGTCGCGGTCCAGGTGATGCCGCCATCGCTGCTGCTCAGCCCGGAGATCACGCCGTTGGCGACCGTCAGGTCAGCACTGGTGAAGGCTGTCACGGCCTCGTTGAAGGTGATGGTGACCAGCGAGGTCTCGCCGGCGGCAATGGCAGTGTCGGCCACGACGATGGTCGCCGTTGGGCGCACGGTGTCGACGGCGTAGTTGTTCGAATCAGTGGTGCCGATGCCAGCGTTGCCTGAGATGTTGACGACACCGGTATTGTCCAGGGTGATGAGGTTGCTGGTATCGGAAATGCTCGCGCTCGGCGTGAACGTAGCCGTCCAGGTGACGCCGCCGTCGGTGGACGACACGTTGCTTAGCGTGCCGTTGCTGATGGTCAGGTCGCTGTTGTCGAAACCGCTCACCGCTTCGTTGAAGGTGATGGTCACCTGGCTGGTTTCACCGATGCTCAGGGTCGTATCGGCCACCACGATGGTCGCCGTTGGCACCTGCGTGTCAACCGCGTAGTTGGCCGAGTTGGTCGTGCCGGTTCCGGTATTGCCCGCCGCGTCACTCACGCCGGTATTGTTCAGGACGATCAGGTTGGATGTATCCCGCACACCGAGGGTCGGCGTGAAGGTCGCAGTCCAGGTCAGGCCGCCATCGCTGCTGCTGACGGCGCTGAGGGTGCCATTGGCAACACTCAGGTCAGCGTTGGTGAAACCGGTCACCGCCTCGCTGAAGGTGATGGTCACCAACGAGGTTTCGCCGACACTGAGGTTCGAATCGGCCAGCACGATCGTTGCGGTCGGACGTTCGGTGTCCAGCGCGTAGTTGTTGGAGTCGGTGCCACCGACATTGAGGTTGCCCGCCAGGTCAACGATGCCGCCGCTATTGAGCGAGATGACGTTGCTGGTGTCCGTGACGCCACTGGTTGGCGTGAAGGTCGCGGTCCAGGTGATGCCGCCATCGCTGCTGCTCAGCCCGGAGATCACGCCGTTGGCGACTGTCAGGTCAGCACTGGTGAAGGCTGTCACGGCCTCGTTGAAGGTGATGGTCACCAGCGAGGTCTCGCCGGCGGCAATGGCAGTGTCGGCCACGACGATGGTCGCCGTTGGGCGCACGGTGTCGACGGCGTAGTTGTTGGAGTCGGTGGTGCCCACGCCCGCGTTGCCCGCACCGTTGATCAAGCCGGTATTGTCCAGGGTGATCACGTTGCTGGTATCGGAAATGCTCGCGCTCGGCGTGAACGTGCCCGTCCAGGTGACGCCGCCATCGGTGCTGCTCATGGAACTGAGCGTGCCGTTGCTGACAGTCAGGTCTGCGTTGTCGAACCCGCTGACCGCCGAATTGAATGTCACGGTGACCAACGACGTCTCGCCGATGCTCAATGTGGTATCGGCAATCACGATGGTCGCCGTCGGCACGTTGGTGTCGACCTGGTAGTTGTTGGAGTTGGTGGTGCCGGTACCGGTGTTGCCCGCCGCATCGCTGACGCCGGTGTTGTTCAGGGTGATGACGTTGGACGTGTCGCTGACGCCAAGGGCCGGGGTGAAGGTGGCCGTCCAGGTGATGCCGCCATCACTGCTGCTGACCGCACTCAGCGTACCGTTAGCCACGCTCAGGTCCGAATTGTCGAAACCCGTCACTGCTTCGGAGAAGGTGATGGTGACCAACGACGTTTCGCCGACACTCAGCGCCGTATCGGCGACCACGATGGTGGCGGTCGGACGCAGTGTGTCGACCACGTAGTTGTTGGAATCGGTGGTACCGCTGCCGACGTTGCCCGCACCATCCACCACGCCCGTGTTATTGAGCGTGATCAGGTTGCTGGTATCGCTGATGCCGGCGCTCGGCGTGAAGGTCGCGGTGTAGGTGATGTTGTCGCTGGTGCTCAGGCCGCTCAGGCTGCCGTTGGCGACGGTCAGGTCCGCCAGGGTGAAACCTGTCACGGGCTCGCTGAAGGTGATCGTCACCACCGAGGTTTCGCCAACGGCGATGGCCGTGTCGGCGACCACGATGGTGGCGGTCGGGCGCGCGGTGTCGATGGCGTAGTTGTTGGAGTCGGTGGTGCCGCTGCCAGCGTTGCCCGCCGCGTCAGCCACGCCCGTGTTATCCAGGGTGACCAGGTTGCTGGTGTCGCTGATGCTGGCGCTTGGCGTGAGCGTGCCGGTCCAGGTGATGCCGCCGTCGCCGCTGCTCAGGCCGGTGATCGTGCCGTTGGCGACGGTCAGGTCGGCAGTGGTAAAGCCTGTCACCGCTTCGTTGAAGGTGATGGTCACCACCGAGGTTTCGCCAACGCTCAGGGAGGTGTCGGCGACAACGATGCTAGCGGTTGGCCGTTGCGTGTCGACGGCATAATTGTTGGAGCTGGTGGTACCGCTGCCAGTATTGCCCGCCGCGTCCGCCACACCGGTATTGGCCAGGATGATCAGGTTGGTGGCATCGCTGACGCTGGCGCTCGGGGTGAGCGTCGCGGTCCAGGTGATGCCGCCGTCGCTGCTGCTCAGCCCGCTCAGGCTGCCATTGGCCACCGTCAGGTCGGCCAGGGTGAAACCAGTCACGGCCTCGCTGAAGGTAATCGTCACCAGCGAGGTTTCGCCGATGTTCAGCGCGGTATCGGCCACCACGATGGTGGCGGTCGGGCGCTGGGTGTCGATCGCGTAGTTGTTGGAGTCGGTGGTACCACTGCCGGCGTTCCCGGACAGGTCGGCAATGCCGGTGTTATCCAGGGTGATCAAGTTGGTGGTGTCGTTGACGCTGGCACTGGGTGTGAGCGTCCCAGTCCAGGTGATACCACCGTCGCTGCTGCTCAGGCCGGTGACCGTGCCATTGGCGACCGTCAGGTCGGCGGTGGTGAAACCACTCACTGCCTCGTTGAAGGTGATGGTCACCACGGAGGTTTCACCAACGCGCAGCGCGGTATCGGACACCACGATGGTGGCGGTCGGGCGCTGCGTGTCGATGGCGTAGTTGTTGGAGTTGGTAGTCCCCACGCCAGCATTGCCATTGAGGTCCGCCACGCCGGTGTTATTCAGGACAATGAGATTGGAGGTATCGGTGATCGCCGCATCCGGTGTCAGCGTGGCCGTCCAGGTGATGCCGCCGTCGCTACTGCTCAGGCCGCTGAGGGTACCGTTGGCGACGGTCAGGTCGGCGACGGTGAAACCGCTCACTGCTTCGCTGAAGGTGATGGTGACCGTCGAGGTCTCGCCAATCCTCAGGGCAGTGTCGGCCACCACGATGGACGCCGTGGGCGCCACGGTGTCGTTGACGATGTAGTTGTTCGAGTCGGTGGTGCCCACTCCGGCATTGCCGGCCAGGTCGGCCACGCCGGTGTTGTTCAGGGTGATGATGTTGGTGGTGTCGGCGATATCACTGGCCGCAGTCAGCGTACCGGTCCAGGTGATGCCGCCGTCGCCGCTGGTCAAGGTGCCGACGCTGCCGTTCTGCACCGTCAGGTCCGCCGCGGTAAGGCCGGTCACGGCCTCGGAAAAGGTGATGGTCACCGTCGACGTGCCACCGGAGTTCAGGTTGGTGTTGGCCACCACTACGGTCGCGGTGGGCGGCGTTTCGTCCGGCACATAGTTGGTGTTGATGGTGCCGCCATCGCCGTAGACGTTGGCCACCGACGCCGGAGAAACGCCCGCGGTCCCCGCACTCGTCCCACCCACGCCGCTGCCGCCGACGTTACCGGCCAGGGCGGCGAAGTTGGCAGCGGTGATCAGGATCGAGCCTTTGTTCCAGATGGCGCCGACACCGACACCGCCCGCACCGCCCGCGTGGTAATAGCTACCACCGGCACCGCCGCCGCCGCCGCCACCGCCGGCACCGACGTTGTTGGAGATGACCGAGTTGCCGATGATCCGCAGGGTCGCGCCGGTATCGTTGTAGATACCACCGACCGCACCGCCGCCGGCACCACCGATGTCGTTATACCCGTCGCCACCGCCACCACCGCCGATGGACAATCCGCCACTGACCGCCGTGCCGCCGGCCGAGCCGGTGCTGTAGCCCGGATAAGCCGCACCGCCCGCGCCACCGGTGGTGGAACCGCCACGCCCGCCAATGTTGAAGAAGCCGCCGCCCGCGCCGCCCTGTCCGGCCGTGCCGTTGGAGCCCGTGGAGTTGAGTGTGTCGCCGCCCTTGCCACCGGTACCGCCGGTGATTGCGCCACCGCCACCACCGGCGCCACCGGCGTACTGCGGCGTCACACCGCCGCCACCACCACCGCCCGAAGCGGCGTTCGCGGTGACCGTAACGTTGCGCAGGGTCAAGGTGCCGGCGTTGTAGATGCCACCGCCCTTGGACACCAACGCATCGTCGCCGCCGTTACCACCGTTGCCTGCCACCATGCCCCGGGTAATCACCAGGCCATCGAGGGTGGCGGTGGTACCCGCCGTCACGTTGATGATCTGGGTGCGGTATTGCCCATCCAGGGTCACATCGGCCACGTTGTCGTTGTCGAGGTCGCCATCGATGGTGACGTTCTTGTCGACCACCAGCACCTGGGTCAGCGCGACGGTCATGCCTGCATTGAAAGTGACGATGTCGCCGTTCTGCGCCGAGCTCAGGGCAGCGCGCAAAGAACCGATACCCGAATTGAGGTTGTTGGTGGCGGTCCAGGTGGCCAAGCCCCATTGGTACTCGCTCATGGCAGTGCTCGACAGCACGTTGGCGCTTTCGATGTTGCCGGTGGCGATTTCCAGGTCCCAGTCGCCGCCCAGGCCGGTGCGGTCGTTGGACGCCGCCACGTCGCGGCCGGTCAACTGCGCCAATGAATCGACCAGGCTCAGGCCACGTTCGCCTTCGGCGGTGTAGCAGCCATAGATCAAGATGTCGCCGCCAGCGTTCATGTCCTGGCCGATCTGCGCCAGCACCTCGCTGCGGGCCTGGACGTTGTCCGCCGACAGGTAGCTGTTGCCCAGCCACAAATCACCGGCGTTACCGTGGGCAATGATCTGCACCGAGCTGATGCCTTGGTGGGTGTCCAGGTAATCGGCAATCTGTTGCAAGCCGTCCTTGGTGGCATCCAGTTGCACGACCTGGGTACCGGGCGCCACGCCTTCGAGCAGGCTGGCGGAATCCTTGACCCGGGAATCGACGAACACCACGGCCTTGCCAGGAACGGCCGCCTCGGTGGCATCGGCCTGGCCCTGGGGCGCATGGGTGTCGGCCGGCTGGTCCGCCGTGGGCGTCTTCGCCGCCTCGGCCGTCGGATGCGCGTCCGGTTGCGCGGCATCGGCCACGGTTGCAGCCACCGCGCCGTCGAACAGCATTCGCGGCTCCAGGGACATGATCATTGGCGATGCCAGGGCTTGCGTGCCCTCGGTTACCCGCGATTTGCCTTTGCTCCACCACATGACGATCACCTGGACTCGAACTTCTTGAACACGCAAATGAGAAAAGCCGCCATCAGCTGAGGGCGGCGTCGGTTTTCATACGAATGACATTGGCGGCGCTTGCGGACCCATCGCGCCAGAACGACAACTCGGCATACTTTTCAAACAGATCCGGCGGCAACAAGGTCCGTCGGGTTTGCGGCGCGACCTTGGGCTTGACCTTGTGCAGGCCGGCAACGCCCAGGGCCTGGTCGAAGGCCGGTGCGTCGTAGGTCAAGTGATTGAAATCGTGCTCGAACCAGGGTTCACCGATGAACTCGTACACCAGGCGCATCACCCGCTCGGGGGCCTGGCTCAACAAGTCGTAGTCCACGATCAGCAGCGACTCGGCGTTTTCACCGTAATAAGCCTCTTTGAGCGCCGTCCAGGCGAACCCCACCAGGCGGTTGCGCTGGGCCAGGGTTTCGCAGCGGCTGTAGACGGTGTTGCGCTCGTCATCGTCGTTGAACAGCTTGGTGTTTTCGAACGGATTGGCGCGGTAGAGCCGCTCCAGGCTGTCGAGCACCCAGGCGACGTTGCGCACACAGGCGATGGTCTTGGCTTGGGGAAACAGATCCTGCAGGGCGGGCAAGCGGGCACACCACTGGCGGTTTGTATCGAAGATGACAGGCTTGTCGGCTTTGTCGGCGTAGTAGGAATCGAAGAGTCCGCGCAGCAGACGGCGGCGCAGGTCGGTGTCGATCACCGAACCGAACTCACTGCCGGCACTGCATTGCTGCAGGACGCTGCTGAACAGCGTACCGACGGGGCTGGTCATGCCGGCATGAAAGCGCGGGTTCTGCAGCAAAATGGCAGAAAGCAGGGTCGAGCCAGAACGCGGTAAACCGGAGATAAAGTGAAACTGCGACAATCCCTTCACCTTGTTTGTAGTCCTTTTGTATCGCGAAGCGTAGCCGAGGAAACAATCTTCGCCTAGTAGTACTTTGACATCAGATACACCCAGACCTGAAAAAAAGATGGACGGTACAGACGCAGGGGGACGTGAATCGATTAAGCAGACCCGCCAAATTTTTCCGCCCGTTTCGCTCGGCAGAATCAAATATCCCGGTCTACGCTCAGCCGTGCGTGACCGGGCCAGGGAGTGAAACCTCTCTCCCAGAATCCTGCCGGCATCGCCAGACCAATAACCTGAGGGATGAGGAATCTATGGAAGTATTCATCGGCACTATCCAATCATTCGCTTTTAACTTTGCACCCAGGGATTGGGCTCTATGCAACGGGCAAACGCTTGCCCTTTCCCAGTACCAGACCCTGTTCGCCCTGATCGGCGTGACGTACGGAGGCAATGGCCAGACCACCTTCGTGCTCCCCAACCTGCAAGGCCGGATGCCGGTGGGCATGGGCAACGGCCTGGGCCTGACCCCACGGACCATCGGCGAAGTCTCCGGCACCGAAAACGTCAGTGCCACGATCAACAACCTGCCCAACCATACCCACACGCTCACGGGCATCACCGCCTCGACCACCCTGCAGTTGGCCAACCCAGCCAGCAACCCGGTGAACACCCCTACGGCCACCAACTCGTTTATCGGCACTTCGGGCACCGGGCCGGGCGCGGCGGCAATCTATTCCGACCAGATAGGCGCTTCCCCAGTGCCGCTGCAAGGCGTGACCACCACCGTCAGCGGCTCGGTCTCCGCCACGGGCAACAGCATGCCCATGGCGATCATGAACCCGTTTTTGGCGATCAACTTCAGCATCGCCCTGAACGGCCTCTTCCCGTCCCGCAACTGATGAACCGCCGGAGGGCTGCGGTCCTCCGGCCTTTTGGAGTGTCGACATGCTGCAACAGGTTCATAGCCGCCATTTCCAACCGCTGCTGGGCCAGACCGCCAGCCTGACCTTGCCCGACGGCAGTTGCCTGCCCGTGCGCTTCGAAACCCTCGAAGAAACACCTCGGGCAAAGATGCCGCACAGCGAACGCATGCCGTTCAGCGTGGAACTCAACAGCCTGGAAAGTACCGCGTTCGTGGACGGCCTCTGCGCTCTGGAGGTGCCGGAACTGGGCAAGATCGAGGGGGTGTTCGTGTCGCGGATACCGCCCATGGGCCGGGATCCGGCGCTGGGGTATTTCTATATCGCGTTTAACTAATACGACAGGGGAACACATACAAAATCTGTGCTTGCATCAGAGCCCGCTCCCACAGGGATTTATGGTGTCTGCAAGATTGGGTCAGTCGCCTTTCGGATACCAGACCAACCGCTCCGCCGCCGGGTTGCGCTCTTGCACTTCGAAGCCCAAGGCCAGGTAGTGCCGGCGGGCGTGGGGGTTGCTGGCCCAGACCACGGTCGCCACCGGGCATCGGATCTGTTGCGCGGCTTTCTGCACCCCTTGCAACACCGTTCGGCCATATCCCTGTCCACGGGCCTGGGGGATGAAGGCCAGGTAAAGCACGCGGATTTCATTGGGGCCAAAATCCGTGCTCAAGGCGCCGATGGCGGTGCCAAGTTTTTCCACGACGTAATGCATGGCGTTGGGAAAATTCTCGCCCAACCCTTGCTCCTGCACCTGGAATTGCTGGGCAATTACCTGCTGCACCTGTTCAGGGTCGCCGTCGATCCATTGCAGGTCCGGTCGCGCCGCCTGGTACAGACCCTGCAAGAACGGCCCGTCGCTGACGCGCGATGGACGCACCACCAATCCTTCTGCCGCCACTGAATCCATGCTCGCTTCCTAAGACTAGAATCCGCTTTCCCTGACACCCAACGCCGCCAATCGACGCCAGGCCGCTCCCAACACCGACTCGCCCTTGCCCTGCAGCACCGCCACGCCACGCAGCGGTTGCACCGGGGCGTACGTGTCGTCCACCGCACTCAGGCGCACGCCGTATTGCGCCTGCACCGGCTCGGCCCGCTGCTGCGAGTCGCGGCGCACCGCAATCGGCCCGTGATGGTCGGACGTCAACGCTTGCTGCTCGACCCAGGCGACACCGTTGGTGTCGATTTCATCCAACTGTACGGCGATCGAGGTGTGCATCGGATCGTCAGCAATGAACCGTCCCGTGGCACCCGGCTCGACCCGCCAAAGCTCGGCTTCGGTGAGGTACCCGCGCAACCGCGAATCGGTCTGCACCACCCGCGCCAGCGCCTGCGTGGGCGACAACCAGCGCCCGACCGACAGTTGCGGCAACAAATCGCGCACTTGGCCGGCATGGGGCGCACGCAGCAACAGGCGTTCACGCTGAGCGGCCAGGCCCCGGTATTCGGCCACCGCTTCGGCCAGTTGCTGTTCGATGATGCCGGCATCGGCAGCGGTTTCACTGCGCCCGGCCTGACGACGCATCTGCAACTGCTGGATCTCGATCTCCCGGCGCACGATGGCCAGGCGCGACGCCATGTCCGGCGACTCCAATTCAATCAATACATCGCCCTGGGCCACGGTCTGGCCGTCGCGCACATTCACCTGCTTGACCCGTGCCGCCACCGGCGCATGCAAGGCGCTGGCACGCCCGGCCTCAAGCATGGCCGGCACTTCCACCGCGCTGCGCCAGGGCAGCAACAGCACCAGCAGCAACGCCAGCACGACCAGGCCGCTCAGGAGCACGCGCGCACCATGGGCTTGCTCACGGCGACTCCACCATTGCCGCCATTCATTCACGATGGGCATAAAAATGAACCACACCAATTCCACCATCATCAGAAAAATGCCCAGCACCTTGAAGAACAGGTGATAGACCGCCAGGGCAATCCCGAAAAACAGCAACGCCCGCCACAGCCAGGAGCCATAACCCCACACCAGCAAACGACGACGCATCTTCGGCGACCAGGGCTCCGGCGCTGCCGCGCCATAACCGAACAAGGCTTCGCGCAGTCGCCAACGGCACAGGGCGAACGCTCGCCCCTGAAGGTTATCCACCGCCCAGAAATCACTGAGCAGGAAATACCCGTCAAAACGCATGAATGGGTTGAGGTTGATGACCAGCGTGGTGATCCAGGTGGCGCTGGCCAACATGAACGCTGCGGTGCGCGCCGGCCCGTCAGGCAGCAGTGACCAGGCCAGCAACGCGACGCACGCCAACAGCAGCTCGGCCAGGACCCCGCCAGCACCAATCAGCAACCGCGCGCGGCGATCATTGATCCGCCAGGCATCGCTGACGTCGGTGTAGAACATCGGCAGCAGCACCATGAACGCCACGCCCATGCTTTGCACACGGCAGCCAGCGCGCTTGGCCATGAAGGCATGGCCGAATTCGTGACATAGCTTGGCAAAGAGCAACGCCGTCCCGAAGGCCAGCGCACCGCCCAGGCTGAACAGGTGCGGAAACGTCGCGATGAATCGCTGCCAGTCTCGCGACACCAGGAAGACGCCGAGGCCCAGGGTCAGCGGCAGGCCATAGCGCAGGATCCCGGGACCGAACCGCGCCAACCAGGGCCAGGCACGGTTGAGAAAGGCATCCGGACGCCACAGCGGAATGCGAAAAAACAGGTATTGATGCAGCAGGATCTGCCACAGGCTCTGGCGCTGCGCCGCGGTCTTGAAGAGATAGCTGTCGCGCTGTTGCGGGTCCATCGCGCTGATCAGATCATGGCCGCGCAAGAAGCCCAGCAGTTGCTCCAGCGATTCACCATTGAGCGGCAGGCCCGGCTCGCGGTTTGCAGCTTGCAGCACCTGCTGCGGATCACCCAGTGACCAGTGCCGCAACATGCGCATCGCCGCCGCGCCCAGCTTGAAATAGCGCCCGCGCACCGGGTCGGCCAAGGTCCACTGCGGCGAACCATCCGGGTCCGGGGCCGCCGGGGACAGTTGCAGGTCTGGCCGCAGGCTCGGCAGGACCACGCTACAGCCCTACGCTCTGGCGCAGCCCGGCCAGTGGCCGACGTAACAGGTACAACGCCAGCGGCGCGCGGTCGCCAAAGACCTTCGCCGTACCCCGCAGGCCGATGCGCGGCGCCTGAGCATCGAAACGCGCATCCAACCGATATGCCAGTTGCCCGGCAGCGGTCGGCTGCGCCTCATAGGCCGAGCGCTCGAGCCAGGCCAGGTGCCGCTGCAACGGGTCGCTATCGAGAAACAACGCCACTCGCGCACCGGGCTCCAAGGCAATCGCATCGCCCACCGCCAATTCAATACGCAATTCGGCCTGGTTCGGGTCGGCGATTTCCATCAATCGCTCGCCGGTCTGCACGGGCTTGCCGAGCCAGCGCTCGGCGTCGGCAAACACGGCAATGCCGTCCCGCTCGGCGCGTACTTCGCTGCGCTTGAGCAGTTCAAGCGCATAGTCGCGCTCGGCGCGTTTCTGTTCGACACGGGCGGCCAGCAAGTCAACCTTCGAGCTGGATTCAGCGTCGGCAAACGAGCGCTGGGAATTGGCCTTGAGTTCCGCCTCGGCCACGCCCAACGAACGCTCGGCCACATCAGCCTGAGCCTTGAGGCTGGTGCTTTCGAAACGCAGCAGCAGGTCGCCGTTCTTGACGGTCTGGTTGGGCTTGACCAGGAACTCGGCGATCACCCCATCCAACGGCGCCGCCACCACCTGCCCGCCCAGGGGCACCACTTCGGCCGGGGCCAACACGGACTGGCGCACAGGAATCAGCAACCCCAGCAGCAGCACCGCCACGAGGGCGACCTGGCGCTTGCGCGTCCAGCGCAGGCGCCACGGCTTGCGCGGTTGCAGCGCCAGCCACGCATGGCTGTAGGTGTCGCCCAGTTGCGACAACAGCACCTGTTCGGGTGGGCTCCAGGGCAGGTCACGGGCCAGCCACAAACCGCCGAACACCTGGCCCTGATGATCGATCAACGGCAGCCAGAATACGTGTGTGGCCGACATGCTTCGCCAGTCTGCCCGGATGGATTCGCTCACCCCCTCGGCGGCAATCACTCGGGCCTGCTTCAGTACCCCCTGCTTGAACATCTGCGCCACAGCCTGCTCGACAAACGCCACGAACGGGGCATTGGGCTCCACGGTACTGACGCCGGTCACGGCCTGGACCTTGCCGGCGATCAATAACGCGGCGTGGCGAAACCCGAACAGGGCCTGGCCGTCGTTGACCAGGCTGTAGCTCAATTGCGCCGGCGTTCGTGCGGCCCGTGTCTGGCGTTCAAGGTCGAGAAAGCGGGCAAAGACCTGCTCGGCGCTGCCCGCTATCGGCGCGTTCACTTGGGCTCCGCGAAACGTGCCGTGCCGCTCATGCCCGACAGCAGGCCGCTGGCATCCGGCACGCTCGCCACCAGCAGCAGGGTCTGGCTGCCCTCGTCGATGCGCGCGCCCAGGCGCTTGACCGTCGCTTGCAACGGCTTGCCGGTTTCATCGGGGACAAAGGTGAAGGGCTGACCGGGCTTGAGCCTGTCCATCCAGCGCGAAGGCACCAGCAGGTGAATCTCCAGGGTGCGGTTGTCGACCACGTCCAGCAACGGCGCACCGGCCGCGACGCTTTCATAACGCTGGACCTTGCGCGCCACCACTTGCCCGTCGAACGGGGCGATCACGCTGCAGCGCTTGACCTGGACCTGATACACCTGGGACTGCGCCTGGGCCTCGCTGAGCCGGGCCTCGGCCCGCGACACCTCGAAACGTCCGACGGACTTCAATGCGGCCAACTGCCGGTTATGGGCCAGCTCCTCACTGGCGCCACGGCTGGCCGCCTGGGCTGCATTGAGCTGGGCCTGATAGGCCGAGCAATCGAAACGCGCCAGGGTGTCGCCCTTCTTGAATGACTCGCCCTCACTGAACGGCAACTCGACAATACGCCCGGCCAACTCACTGGCCAGCACCGCCTGATCCCGCGCCCGAAGGACGCCCCGCGCCTCATTGCCCGACGCACTGGCCGAGACGTTACTCTCAAACAATGGATCGTCGGAAACCGGCGTTTGCGCCTGGGCCCCGCACGTTACAAAGGCCAATCCCACAAACCAACTACTCAAACGCCGCATGACCGTTACTCCCTGACGGATGGGCGGAGTCTACGACAGCAGCAGGTAGCGTCAAGGGGATCGCGGTTAATCGAGGGAATCTCTGTGGCAACAGCAGCGTTGGCCTCACGAGTTCTTCAACTTAGGGTTCGCTCACTGCTCAACCCCGTACGCAGAGATTAAGCTCTCTGGCCGTTGGGGTGAAGACACCGGCTTCGGCCGGTTTTTTCGTTACTGGGGATTGAGAACAGCTCCTGAGTTGAACGCCCTCCCCGTGGCGAGGGTACTTCCTCCCGCTGGACTGCGTGCAGGCGCTGTGTAGGAGCTGACGAGTGCAACGAGGCTGCGATCTTTCCCCAGCCACTTGAGTCCCAAGCGAAAGATCAAAAGATCGCAGCCTCGTTGCACTCGACAGCTCCTACAAGGTGCAGTCCAGTGGATCGGTGTACCGCTTACTTACAGCAGGGTCCTAGGAGATTTCCTTCGAGTTGTGGCGATGTTGGTGAACTGGTCCGGCTTGGGGCTCACCGCTAGTCTGGGTTTGTCACTGAAAAAACGGTTCGGCTTGAGGTTCAAGCGGCGGGCTGACAGGCCTGTGGTGAACTGAAAACCGCCTTCGCGAGCAGGCTCCCCACACTGGATCTGTGTCGAACCAAAATATCGAGATCAACACCAATCAACTGTGTGCGAGCCTGCTCGCGAAGGCGTCGCCCAGACAACCCAAAACCCTGTGGCGAGGGAGCTTGCTCCCGCTGGGGCGCGCAGCGGCCCCAAAAAAAGCGATGAGCGCTGCGCACTCAAGCGGGAGCAAGCTCCCTCGCCACAAAAGCTTCCCAGCCCCAAGCCCTCAAGCCCTCAAGCCCTCAAGCCATAGATTGGCAGTTTGAGGAGTCAGCTCTGAGGTGCTACCGCTCGTGCAACGCCTCGGACCGGGCCTTGATGATCGGCTTGAGCAGGTAGCTGAGCACGGTTTTCTTGCCCGTGATGATGTCCACCGACGCCACCATGCCCGGAATAATCAGCAGCGGCTTGTCATCGGTGCCCAGGTGGCTGCGTTCGGTGCGCAGCTTGATGACGTAGTAAGTGGTCTTCTTGTCTTCATCGGTGATGGTGTCAGCGCCGATCTGTTCCAGCTTGGCTTTCATACCGCCATAGATGGTGTAGTCGTACGCGGTGAACTTCACCGTGGCGTCCTGGCCGGGGTGCAGGAAAGCGATGTCCTGGGGGCGGATTTTCGCTTCCACCAGAATGGTGTCGTCCAACGGCACGACTTCCACCAGGTCGCTGCCAGGCTGGATTACGCCGCCGATGGTGTTCACCAGCAACTTGTTGACGATGCCGCGCACGGGCGACGTTACCAGGGTGCGGCTCACCCGATCTTCCAGGGCTTTGCCGGTGGCCTGGGCCTTGTTCAGGTCGGTGCGAGCTTCGTTGAGCTGGGTCAGGGCTTCGCTGCGGAACTTGCCGCGGGTCTCGTCGATCTTGCGCTGCACTTCCTTGATCGCCGATTCGGCACGAGGGATCGCCAGCGTCGTGGCGTCCAGCTGCCCACGGGTCTCGACTTCGGCGCGCTTGAGCCGCAGCACTTCCACCGGCGATACCGCGCCCTGGGCCACCAGCGGCTCGGACATGTTGATTTCCTGGCGTTGCAGCGCCAGGCCGGAGCGGTACTGCGCCTGCTTGGAGATGAATTCGCGCAGCTCCTGCTGGCGCTGGATCAACTGCTCCTGCAAGCCGCCGATTTCATCATGCAACTGCTGGCGGCGGCTGATGTACAGCGACTCCTCGCTGGCGGCCTGGCGCGGCACTGCCTTGAGCACATCGGCCGGGAAATTCAGCGGCCGGTCATCGACCTCGGCACTCAGGCGCTCGACCCGCAACAACATGGACAGGCGATCCGCCTCGGTTTCACCGACGTTGGAGACAAACCGGGTGTCGTCCAGGCGAATCAACGGGGCGCCAGCGTCGACGATCTGCCCTTCCTTGACGAACAGCTCTGCGACGATGCCGCCTTCCAGGTTCTGGATTTTCTGGATCTTGGACGAGGGAATCGCCTTGCCGTCGCCCTTGGTCACTTCGTCGATCACGGCGAAGTTGGCCCACAATAACAGGAACACGAAGAAGCCGATGATGCTCCAGATCGTCAAGCGCACCACCCGGGGAGCGTCTTCGATCAGCGCCTTGTTGACTTCGGGCAGCGGCTGGCCGTGCAGTGAGTCGGAGCCTTTGAAATAACGGCCCACAGCGCCCCTGAAACCTGACTTAAGCAACACTGATCTGCCCCTTCTTCAACGCTTCCATGACGGCCGCTTTCGGGCCATCGGCGAGGATCTGTCCACGGTCGATCACCAGCAGGCGATCCACCAGCGAGAGCAAGGATGCCCGGTGCGTCACCAGCAACACGGTCTTGTTTTCCACCACCGCGGCCAAGCGCTGTTTCAAGCGCTCCTCGCCGGTGTTGTCCATGGCGCTGGTGGGTTCGTCCAGCAACAGGATGGGCGGGTTGAGCAGCAATGCGCGGGCCAGGGCGACGTTCTGGCGTTGACCACCGGACAGGTTCTGCCCGCGCTCACCGACTTGCAGTTCATAGCCTTGCGGATGCAGGCGGGCAAATTCATGCACCCCCGCCAGCTCGGCGGCCTGGAGCACCAGCTCATCTTCGACGTACCGGGCGCCTGAGGTCAGGTTGTCCCGCAGGGTACCGGCCAGCAGCTGGATGTCCTGGGGCACGTAGCCAATGTTGTAGCGCAGCTCGCTGACGTCGATCTGGCGGATGTCCACGCCGTCCACCAGCAAGGCGCCGTCGTCGGGTTGGTAAAGCCCCACCAGCAACTTGGCCAGGGAGCTCTTGCCCGAACCGCTGCGGCCGATGATGCCGATTTTCTCGCCCGGCTTGATCACCAGGTTGATGTTCTTCAGCGCGGCGTTCTGCTGGTTCGGGTAGGTGAAATTCAACTGGCGGCACTCAATGGCACCCTGCAGAACCCTGCGGCTCAGCGGGCGCTCGTCGAAATTGCGCTCCTGGGGCAGCTCCATCATCTGGTCGACCGAGGTCATGGTCACCCGCGCCTGCTGGTAGCGAGTCAGCAGCCCCGACAGCGAAGCCAATGGGCTGAGGGCGCGACCGCTGAGCATATAGCAGGCGATCAGCCCGCCCATGCTCAAGTTGCCAGCGATGATCTGGTACACGCCGAAGACGATCATGATCACCCCGGCCAATTGCTGGATCAGCAACGTGATGTTCATCGCCAGGCCGGACAGCATCTTCACCCGCAGTTCGAGACGGCTGAGGGTGCCGATGGTCTGTTCCCACTGGTACTGGCGCTCGCTCTCGGCGTTGTTGACCTTCACGGCGTCCAGGCCGGCCAGGGTTTCGATCAGGCTGGACTGACGCTCGGCGCCCAGGGCCATGGTTCGCTCCATGGTCGCCACCAAGGGCTTTTGCAAGGCGTAGCCGATCAGCAGGGCAATCGGGAAAGCCAGCACCGGAATCCACACCAGGTGCCCGCCGAGAATCGCAATGACCGCGAAGATCAGCAGGGTAAACGGCAGGTCGATCAGGCTGGTGAGGGTCAGCGAGGCGAGGAAGTCCCGCAGGCTCTGGAACTCATGGATGTTCTGGGCAAAGCTGCCGACCCGCGCCGGGCGGTACTTCATGGACATGCCGACGATGCGCTCGAACAGCGTCGCCGAAATGATCAGGTCGGTTTTCTTGCCGGCCAGGTCCAGGCACAAGCTGCGCAACATCTTGAGGATCAGGTCGAAAATGTAGGCACCCGTAATGCCGACGGCCAATACCCACAGGGTCGCTTCGGCCTGGTTCGGCACCACGCGGTCGTAGACGTTCATCACGAACAGCGGCGCGGCCATGGCGATGATGTTGATCAACAGGCTCGCCGCGATAGCGTCGGCATACAGCCAGCGGGACCGCTTGAGGGTGTCGCGAAACCACGAACGCGCGCGAGGGATCAGCGTGCCGTGGTTCACGTCAAATTTATGCTGCGGTTGGGCAAAGAACACCTTGCCGCTGTAGTCATCGGCCAGCAGCTCTCGGCTGACCGTGACCTCACCACCGTCGCTTTCGCTGAGCAGCAGTCGCGCCTGGTCGTCGCCGACCCAGCCCAGCAGCACGGCACTGCGACCTTCCTTGAGCAGCAACAGCGCCGGCATGGCGATGGTCGGGATTTGCTCGAGCTTGCGTTGCAGCACCCGACCTTGCAGACCGGCACGGGCCGCCGCGCGCGACAATAATTCGACGCTCAGCCGTTGCTTGGGCAGCGGCAGGCCGGTGGTGAGCATTGCCGCGCTGGCCGGCTTCTGATGCAGCATGCAGAGTGCCAGCAGACCGTCCAGCAGCGGGTCATCGTGCAGCGTGCGCGGGTCATGAACTAGTTCGACTGGACTGACTTCTGATTCCACGCTCGGCACTCTGACTGATTAAAACGGGTGGTAGGACTCAATTCATCCCAGGCAACTGAACCCTGGGTTTCACGTCGTTCTGCACAACCGATGCCAACGGCGCGACCACACCCTGGCTTTTCAACAGCTGGCCCATGGTTGCCTTGATACGGTACTGGGTGAACAACTGCACGTTCTTGATTTCCGCCAGGCGGCGGGATGCGCTGAACAGCTCGTTTTCGCTGTCGAGCAAGTCGAGCAGGGTCCGCTCGCCGAGGCTGAACTGCTTCTGGTAGGCGGTGCGCACGTTGGCGCTGCGATCCACGTATTGTTGGGCGATCGGCACCTGGGCGTTGGCGTTGTTCAAGGCGTTCCAGGCCAGGCCCAGCTCTTCATTGAGCTGGCGCAGCGCGTTGTTGCGGATGTCCAGGGCCTGGTTGGACAGGTACGACTTGGATTCCAGGTCCGCCTTGTTGCTGCCGCCGGCATACAGGTTGAAACGCATGCGCAGCATCGCTTGCCATTCATTGTTGTGGCCGTTCTCGCCGTCCAGGTCGTTGTCGGCGGTACGGCCCAACTCGGCGTCGAAGCGCGGGTAAAAGCTCGACTTGGCGGCTTCGTACTGCTTCTCGGCGGCGGCAATGTCAGCCTCGGCCGAGCGCAATACCGGGCTGTTTTCCAGCATCTGGGCGCGGGCTTCGGTCAGGTTGGCCGGCAGCAATGCCAGGAAGTCGGCGGGACGTTCCAATTGGTCGGGCAATTGACCCACGGCGCTGAGGTAGTTGGTCTCGGCGTCGGCCAGGTTGGTCTGCTCGGTGATCAGGTTGTTGCGGGCCTGGGCCATCCGGGCTTCGGCCTGGTCCAGGTCGGCACCGCTGCCCACACCACGGGAAGTGCGCAGCTTGATCTGGTCGAAGATGCGCTCGTGGCTCTTGAGGTTTTCCTCGGCCAGGCGCACGAACTCGCGACGGGTCAACACGTCCAGGTAGACCTGGGCCACCGTCAACCCGGTGCGCTCGGACGCGTCCAGCAACGAGTAGGCACGGGCATTGACGGTGGCTTGTTGACGCCCCACTTCGCTGGATGTCGCAAAACCGTCAAAAACCATTTGCGTCAGACGCAGGCTCGACTCGCCGCGGTTCAGGGTTTCCCAATGATTGGTCCCCCCTGATCGGGTGGTGACACTGTCGGTGCCTTCACGACCATATCCGGCAGCCAGGTCCACCCTGGGCAGATAACCGCCCTTGGCCGCCTTGAGCTGGTAATCCGCCGCGAGGCGACTGTTTACGCCGGCCTGGATTTCAGGATGGACATCCAGCGCCTGTTGCATGGCCTGCGGCAAGGTTTGTGCTTGTACGAAACTGGCGGCGAGGGCGAAGGGTAAAGCCATGAACAGGGGCGAACGCATGGTGGATTTCTTCCTGAAACACTTGTCTTGGATCACAGCGAAACGTGGCGCTGCATCGGATGATGGCAACCGGAATGACCGTATGTCGGAAAGTTCAAAGCAGGAGCTGGAACACGCACCGAGAGAACAGGTCGCCGCTTAAATATCAATGTGACATTGCGGCAGCGATTGTTTAGGATGGCCAGCAGAAGGTCAATAGTTTGGCACAAACAAAATAATTGATTAAACACAGCCAAAATATTGACATGTAAAAGCGTCAAATAACCTTACTTTGTGAACATGAACGTCCAGACCGCTGCCGCCTACAAGCTGCCGGGTCCATGGAAGTCTACTGAGCGTGGCACCCGGAGAGTCTTCAATGAGCAGTGTTATTGCCGTTGTCAAAAGCATTGTTGGTCAGGTTTTCGTCGTATCCCCCGAGGGCATCCGGCGCGTACTCATTGAAGGGGATCGCCTGTACACCGGCGATCAGCTGGACACAGGCCCTTCTGGCGCCGTCACATTGGACCTGGCCGATGGCCGTACCCTGGACCTGGGTCGCGACACCCAGTGGAGCGCCAATGCCCCAGACTCGTCCACCGATCTTGAACAGGCCACAGCCCAGGCCGCGCCGTCGGTAGAAGAGCTGCAACAAGCCATCGCCGCAGGCGTCGACCCGACGACCGCCCTGGAAGCCACCGCCGCCGGTGCGACTGCCGCAGGTACGGGTGGTGCCGCCGGTGGCGGGCACAGCTTTGTGGTGCTGGATGCCACCGCTGGCAGCGTCGACCCTACCATCGGCTTCCCGACTGAAGGCCTCGCTTCGGCTGCCGCCACCGATAACAACACCCTGGGTGGCGATACCACGGACACGACCGCCAACGCCGTGCTCAATGCGACGATGACCCTGAGCGCCACGCCAACCCTGACCGAAGCCGGCGGCGTGCTGGTCTACACCGCTACCGTGACCCAGGCCCCGCAAACCGCCTTGACTGTGACCTTGTCCAACGGCGCGGTCATCGTGATACCGGCGGGTCAGTTGACCGGTAGCGTCAACGTTCCACTCGCGCCTAATGACACGGTCTACAACGACCCAAGCCAGATCAGCGTGACCGTCACTGGCACCACCGGTGGCACTGGCATTGCCGTGACCGTGCCCACCACGCCGGCCGTGACCCAGATCACCGACACCATCGACACCACCACCGTCACCCTGACGGCGGGCAACACCGTCACCGAAGGCGGCCAGATCACCTACACCGCCACCCTGACCAACCCGGCTCAAACTCCGGTGACCGTGACCTTGAGCAATGGCTCGGTCATCACCATCGCCGCCGGCCAGACCACTGGCACCGTTAACGTCGAGACGCCGGCCAACGACGTCTACAACAACGGCAGCACCGTCAGCACCACCATTACCGACGCGACGGGTGGCAACTTTGAAAACCTGGTGCCAAGCACCACGCCTGCGGTCACCACGATTACCGATTCGGTGGACACCACCGGCCTGACCCTGACTGCCAGCAACACCATCACCGAAGGCGGTTCGATTGTTTACACCGCTACCCTGACCAACCCGGCCCAGACCCCGGTGACCGTGACCTTGAGCAATGGCTCGGTCATCACCATCGCCGCCGGCCAAACCACTGGCACCGTTAACGTCGAGACGCCGGCCAATGACGTCTACAACAACGGCAGCACCGTCAGCACCACCATTACCGGCGCGACGGGTGGCAACTTTGAAAACCTGGTGCCAAGCACCACGCCTGCGGTCACCACGATCACCGATTCGGTGGACGCCACTGGCCTGACCCTGACTGCCAGCAATACCATCACCGAAGGCGGTTCGATTGTTTACACCGCTACCCTGACCAACCCGGCCCAGACCCCGGTGACCGTGACCTTGAGCAACGGCTCGGTCATCACCATCGCCGCCGGCCAAACCACTGGCACCGTTAACGTCGAGACGCCGGCCAATGACGTCTACAACAACGGCAGCACCGTCAGCACCACCATTACCGGTGCGACGGGTGGCAACTTTGAAAACCTGGTGCCAAGCACCACGCCTGCGGTCACCACGATCGCCGATTCGGTGGACACCACTGGCCTGACCCTGACTGCCAGTGACACCATCACCGAAGGCGGTTCGATTGTTTACACCGCAACATTGACCAACCCGGCCCAGACCCCGGTGACCGTGACCTTGAGCAATGGCTCGGTCATCACCATCGCCGCCGGCCAGACCACTGGCACCGTTAACGTCGAGACGCCGGCCAATGACGTCTACAACAACGGCAGCACCGTCAGCACCACCATTACCGGGGCTACGGGTGGCAACTTTGAAAGCCTGGTGCCAAGCACCACGCCTGCGGTCACCACGATTACCGATTCGGTGGACACCACTGGCCTGAGCCTGTCCGCGTCTACCGAAGTGGCCGAAGGCGGTTCGATTGTTTACACCGCAACATTGACCAATGCTGCCGGCACTCCGGTCACCGTGACCCTGAGCAACGGTGCGGTGATCAACATCGCTGCCGGCGCTACCACCGGCACCGTGACCGTCGATGCGCCGACTGACGACGTCTATAAAGACGCTGGCAAGGTGGAAGTCAGCATTGATAACGCCACCGGCGGTAACTTCGAGAACCTGGTGCCTAGCACTACACCAGCAGTCACCGACGTGACCGACACCATCGACACGTCGACTGTCAGCCTGACGGCGACGTCCTCCGTGGCTGAAGGCGGCACCGTGGTTTACACCGCATCGGTCAACGCCCCGGTAACTGGCGCTCCGTTGGTCGTTACCCTGTCGAACGGTCAAAGCATCACCATTCCGGTCGGCTCCAGCTCCGGTTCGGTGAACTTCGTTACCCAGAACGACGCCCTCGCGGGCGGCGATAACCTGAGCGTCAAAATCGACGATGCCCAGGGCGGCAACTACGAAAAACTGGACATCGACGCCACTCCGGCGGACACCACCGTTACCGATGTGCAGGACACCACTGGCCTGACGCTCTCGGCAACCGACACTGTCGCTGAAGGCGGTTCCATCGTTTACACCGCTACCCTGACCAACGCGGCCGGCTCGCCAGTGACAGTCACCCTGAGCAACGGCGCAGTGATCAACATCGCTGCCGGTGCCACCACTGGCACCGTCACGGTCGATGCCCCAACAGACGACGTCTACAAAGACGCCGGCAAAGTCGAAGTCAGCATCGACAACGCCACGGGCGGTAACTTCGAGAACCTGGTTCCGAGCACCACGCCTGCGGTGACTGACGTCACCGACACCATCGACACTTCGACTGTCAGCCTGACCGCAACGTCCACCGTTGCTGAAGGTGGCACCGTGGTTTACACCGCTTCGGTCAATGCTCCGGTAACCGGCGCACCTCTGGTCGTGACGTTGAGCAACGGCCAAAGCATCACCATTCCGGTCGGCTCCAGCTCCGGTTCGGTGAACTTCGTTACCCAGAACGACGCCCTCGCAGGCGGCGATAACCTGAGCGTCAAAATCGACGACGCCCAGGGCGGCAACTACGAAAAACTGGACATCGACGCCACGCCGGCGGACACCACCGTTACTGATGTGCAGGACACTACCGGCCTGACGCTCTCGGCAACCGACACTGTCGCCGAAGGCGGTTCGATTGTTTACACCGCGACCCTGACCAATGCGGCCGGCTCGCCTGTCACCGTCACCCTGAGCAACGGCGCCGTCATCAACATCGCCGCCGGCGCCACCACTGGTACCGTGACCGTCGATGCGCCAACAGACGACGTCTATAAAGACGCCGGCAAAGTCGAAGTCAGCATCGACAACGCCACTGGCGGCAACTTCGAGAACCTAGTTCCGAGCACCGCGCCAGCAGCGACCGACGTTACCGACACCATCGACACCTCGACTGTCAGCCTGACCGCAACGTCCACCGTCGCTGAAGGCGGCACCGTGGTTTACACCGCTTCGGTCAATGCTCCTGTCACTGACGCCCCGCTCGTCGTGACGTTGAGCAACGGTCAGACCATCACCATCCCGGTCGGCGCCAGCAGTGGCACCGTGAACTTCGTCACGCCAAACGACGCCCTCGCGGGCGGCGACAGCCTGAGCGTGAAGATCGACGACGCCCAGGGCGGCAACTACGAAAAACTGGACATCGACGCCACTCCGGCGGATACCACCGTTACCGATGTGCAGGACACTACCGGCCTGACCTTGAGTGCAACCGATACCGTTGCTGAAGGCGGCTCGATTGTTTACACCGCCACCCTGACCAACGCCGCTGGCTCGCCTGTTACTGTGACCCTGAGCAACGGCGCCGTCATCAACATCGCAGCAGGCGCCACCACCGGCACCGTGACCGTCGATGCGCCAACAGACGACGTCTATAAAGACGCTGGCAAAGTTGAAGTCAGCATCGATAACGCCACTGGCGGCAACTTCGAAAACCTGGTTCCGAGCACCACGCCTGCGGTGACTGACGTCACCGACACCATCGACACCAGCACCGTTTCGCTCACAGCGACTTCGACTGTGGCCGAAGGTGGCACTGTCATTTACACCGCCTCGGTCAACGCCCCGGTCACTGATGCTCCGCTCGTCGTGACGTTGAGCAACGGTCAGACCATTACCATTCCGGTTGGCGCCAGCAGTGGCACCGTGAATTTCGTCACGCCAAACGACGCCCTCGCAGGCGGCGACAACCTGAGCGTCAAGATCGACGACGCCCAGGGCGGCAACTACGAAAAACTGGACATCGACGCCACTCCGGCGGACACCACCGTTACCGATGTGCAGGACACTACCGGCCTGACCTTGAGTGCAACCGACACTGTCGCCGAAGGCGGTTCGATCGTTTACACCGCGACCCTGACCAATGCCGCCGGCTCGCCTGTCACCGTGACCCTGAGCAACGGCGCCGTCATCAACATCGCCGCCGGCGCCACCACTGGCACTGTGACCGTCGATGCGCCAACAGACGACGTCTATAAAGACGCTGGCAAAGTCGAAGTCAGCATCGACAACGCCACGGGCGGTAACTTCGAGAACCTGGTGCCGAGCACCACGCCTGCGGTGACTGACGTCACCGACACCATCGACACCAGCACTGTTTCGCTCACAGCGACTTCGACTGTGGCCGAAGGTGGGACCGTGGTGTACACCGCGTCGGTTAACGCCCCGGTCACTGACGCCCCGCTCGTCGTAACGTTGAGCAACGGTCAGACCATCACCATCCCGGTCGGCGCCAGCTCCTCTTCGGTGAACTTTGTCACGCCGAACGACGCCCTCGCAGGCGGCGATAACCTGAGCGTGAAGATCGACGACGCCCAAGGCGGCAACTACGAAAAACTGGACATCGACGCTACTCCAGCGGACACCACCGTTACCGATGTGCAGGACACTACCGGCCTGACGCTATCGGCAACCGACACTGTCGCCGAAGGCGGTTCGATCGTTTACACCGCAACCTTGACCAACGCCGCGGGCTCGCCTGTCACTGTCACCCTGAGCAACGGCGCCGTGATCAACATCGCCGCTGGCGCCACCACCGGCACCGTGACCGTCGACGCCCCAACAGACGACGTCTATAAAGACGCCGGCAAAGTCGAAGTCAGCATCGACAACGCCACTGGCGGCAACTTCGAGAACCTGGTGCCGAGCACCACGCCAGCAGTCACCGACGTTACCGATACCATCGATGCTTCGACTGTCAGCCTGACCGCAACGTCCACCGTCGCTGAAGGCGGTACCGTGGTTTACACCGCCTCGGTCAACGCCCCGGTCACTGATACCCCGCTCGTCGTGACGTTGAGCAACGGCCAGACCATCACCATCCCAGTCGGCGCCAGCTCCTCTTCGGTGAACTTCGTCACGCCAAACGACGCCCTCGCAGGCGGCGACAACCTGAGCGTCAAAATCGACGATGCCCAGGGCGGCAACTACGAAAAACTGGACATCGACGCCACTCCGGCGGACACCACCGTTACCGATGTGCAGGACACCACTGGCCTGACGCTCTCGGCAACCGACACTGTCGCTGAAGGCGGTTCCATCGTTTACACCGCTACCCTGACCAACGCGGCCGGCTCGCCAGTGACAGTCACCCTGAGCAACGGCGCAGTGATCAACATCGCTGCCGGTGCCACCACTGGCACCGTCACGGTCGATGCCCCAACAGACGACGTCTACAAAGACGCTGGCAAAGTCGAAGTCAGCATCGACAACGCCACGGGCGGTAACTTCGAGAACCTGGTTCCGAGCACCACGCCTGCGGTGACTGACGTCACCGACACCATCGACACTTCGACTGTCAGCCTGACCGCAACGTCCACCGTTGCTGAAGGTGGCACCGTGGTTTACACCGCTTCGGTCAATGCTCCGGTCACTGACGCCCCGCTCGTCGTAACGTTGAGCAACGGCCAGACCATTACCATTCCGGTCGGCGCCAGCTCCTCTTCGGTGAACTTCGTCACGCCAAACGACGCCCTTGCAGGCGGCGACAGCCTGAGCGTCAAAATCGACGATGCCCAGGGCGGCAACTACGAAAAACTGGACATCGACGCTACTCCGTCGGACACCACCGTTACCGATGTGCAGGACACTACCGGCCTGACCTTGAGTGCAACCGATACCGTTGCTGAAGGCGGCTCGATTGTTTACACCGCAACATTGACCAACGCCGCGGGCTCGCCTGTCACCGTCACCCTGAGCAACGGCGCGGTGATCAACATCGCCGCTGGCGCCACCACCGGTACCGTGACCGTCGATGCCCCAACAGACGACGTCTACAAAGACGCTGGCAAAGTCGAAGTCAGCATCGACAACGCCACGGGCGGTAACTTCGAGAACCTGGTTCCGAGCACCACGCCTGCGGTGACTGACGTCACCGACACCATCGACACTTCGACTGTCAGCCTGACCGCAACGTCCACCGTTGCTGAAGGTGGCACCGTGGTTTACACCGCTTCGGTCAATGCTCCGGTCACTGACGCCCCGCTCGTCGTAACGTTGAGCAACGGCCAGACCATTACCATTCCGGTCGGCGCCAGCTCCTCTTCGGTGAACTTCGTCACGCCAAACGACGCCCTTGCAGGCGGCGACAGCCTGAGCGTCAAAATCGACGATGCCCAGGGCGGCAACTACGAAAAACTGGACATCGACGCTACTCCGTCGGACACCACCGTTACCGATGTGCAGGACACTACCGGCCTGACCTTGAGTGCAACCGATACCGTTGCTGAAGGCGGCTCGATTGTTTACACCGCAACATTGACCAACGCCGCGGGCTCGCCTGTCACCGTCACCCTGAGCAACGGCGCGGTGATCAACATCGCCGCTGGCGCCACCACCGGTACCGTGACCGTCGATGCCCCAACAGACGACGTCTATAAAGACGCCGGCAAAGTTGAAGTCAGCATCGACAACGCCACTGGCGGTAACTTCGAGAACCTGGTGCCGAGCACCACGCCTGCGGTGACTGACGTCACCGACACCATCGACACCAGCACTGTTTCGCTCACAGCGACTTCGACTGTGGCCGAAGGTGGGACCGTGGTGTACACCGCGTCGGTTAACGCCCCGGTCACTGACGCCCCGCTCGTCGTAACGTTGAGCAACGGTCAGACCATCACCATCCCGGTCGGCGCCAGCTCCTCTTCGGTGAACTTTGTCACGCCGAACGACGCCCTCGCAGGCGGCGACAGCCTGAGCGTCAAAATCGACGATGCCCAGGGCGGTAACTACGAAAAACTGGACATCGACGCCACCCCGGCGGACACCACCGTTACCGATGTGCAGGACACTACTGGCCTGACGCTCTCGGCAACTGACACTGTTGCTGAAGGCGGTTCCATCGTTTACACCGCCACCCTGACCAACGCTGCTGGCTCGCCGGTCACCGTGACCCTGAGCAACGGCGCGGTGATCAACATCGCTGCCGGCGCCACCACCGGCACCGTGACCGTCGACGCGCCAACAGACGACGTCTATAAAGACGCTGGCAAAGTCGAAGTCAGCATCGACAACGCCACGGGCGGTAACTTCGAGAACCTGGTGCCGAGCACCACGCCTGCGGTGACTGACGTCACCGACACCATCGACACCAGCACTGTTTCGCTCACAGCGACTTCGACTGTGGCCGAAGGTGGGACCGTGGTGTACACCGCGTCGGTTAACGCCCCGGTCACTGACGCCCCGCTCGTCGTAACGTTGAGCAACGGTCAAAGCATCACCATCCCGGTCGGCGCCAGCTCCTCTTCGGTGAACTTTGTCACGCCGAACGACGCCCTCGCAGGCGGCGATAACCTGAGCGTGAAGATCGACGACGCCCAAGGCGGCAACTACGAAAAACTGGACATCGACGCTACTCCAGCGGACACCACCGTTACCGATGTGCAGGACACTACCGGCCTGACGCTATCGGCAACCGACACTGTCGCCGAAGGCGGTTCGATTGTTTACACCGCTACCCTGACCAACGCCGCTGGCTCGCCTGTTACTGTGACCCTGAACAACGGCGCCGTCATCAACATCGCAGCAGGCGCCACCACCGGCACCGTGACCGTCGACGCCCCAACAGACGACGTCTATAAAGACGCCGGCAAAGTCGAAGTCAGCATCGACAACGCCACTGGCGGTAACTTCGAGAACCTGGTGCCGAGCACCGCGCCTGCGGTGACTGACGTCACCGACACCATCGACACCAGCACCGTTTCGCTCACAGCGACTTCGACGGTGGCCGAAGGTGGGACCGTGGTGTACACCGCGTCGGTTAACGCCCCGGTCACTGATGCCCCGCTCGTCGTAACGTTGAGCAACGGTCAGACCATTACCATCCCCGTGGGCGCCAGCAGTGGCACCGTGAACTTCGTCACGCCAAACGACGCCCTTGCAGGCGGCGACAACCTGAGCGTCAAAATCGACGATGCCCAGGGCGGCAACTACGAGAAACTGGACATCGACGCCACTCCGGCGGACACCACCGTTACCGATGTGCAGGACACCACCGGCCTGACGCTCTCGGCAACCGACACTGTCGCTGAAGGCGGTTCGATCGTTTACACCGCCACCCTGACCAACGCCGCTGGCTCGCCAGTGACCGTGACCCTGAGCAACGGCGCAGTCATCAACATCGCAGCAGGCGCCACCACTGGCACCGTGACCGTCGACGCGCCAACAGACGACGTCTATAAAGACGCTGGCAAAGTTGAAGTCAGCATCGATAACGCCACTGGCGGCAACTTCGAAAACCTGGTTCCGAGCACCGCGCCTGCGGTGACTGACGTCACCGACACCATCGACACCAGCACCGTTTCGCTCACTGCGACCGCGAATGTCGCCGAAGGCGGTACTGTCGTTTACACCGCTTCGGTCAATGCTCCGGTCACTGACGCCCCGCTCGTCGTAACGTTGAGCAACGGCCAGACCATTACCATTCCGGTCGGCGCCAGCTCCTCTTCGGTGAACTTCGTCACGCCAAACGACGCCCTCGCGGGCGGCGACAACCTGAGCGTCAAGATCGACGACGCCCAGGGCGGCAACTACGAAAAACTGGACATCGACGCCACTCCGGCGGACACCACCGTTACCGATGTGCAGGACACTACCGGCCTGACCTTGAGTGCAACCGATACCGTTGCTGAAGGCGGCTCGATTGTTTACACCGCAACATTGACCAACGCCGCGGGCTCGCCTGTCACCGTCACCCTGAGCAACGGCGCGGTGATCAACATCGCCGCTGGCGCCACCACCGGTACCGTGACCGTCGATGCCCCAACAGACGACGTCTATAAAGACGCCGGCAAAGTTGAAGTCAGCATCGACAACGCCACGGGCGGTAACTTCGAGAACCTGGTGCCGAGCACTACACCAGCAGTCACCGACGTTACCGATACCATCGATACTTCGACTGTCAGCCTGACCGCAACGTCCACCGTCGCTGAAGGCGGCACCGTGGTGTACACCGCCTCGGTCAACGCCCCGGTCACTGATGCCCCGCTCGTCGTAACGTTGAGCAACGGCCAGACCATTACCATTCCGGTCGGCGCCAGCTCCTCTTCGGTGAACTTCGTCACGCCAAACGACGCCCTCGCAGGCGGCGACAACCTGAGCGTGAAAATCGACGACGCCCAGGGCGGCAACTACGAAAAACTGGACATCGACGCTACTCCAGCGGACACCACCGTTACCGATGTGCAGGACACTACCGGCCTGACCTTGAGTGCAACCGATACCGTTGCTGAAGGCGGCTCCATCGTTTACACCGCGACCCTGACCAACGCGGCCGGCTCGCCTGTCACCGTCACCCTGAGCAACGGCGCGGTGATCAACATCGCAGCAGGCGCCACCACCGGCACCGTGACCGTCGACGCGCCAACAGACGACGTCTATAAAGACGCCGGCAAAGTCGAAGTCAGCATCGACAACGCCACGGGCGGCAACTTCGAGAACCTGGTGCCGAGCACTACACCAGCAGTCACCGATGTCACCGACACCATCGACACTTCGACTGTCAGCCTGACCGCAACGTCCACCGTCGCTGAAGGCGGCACCGTGGTGTACACCGCTTCGGTCAATGCTCCGGTCACTGATGCCCCGCTCGTCGTAACGTTGAGCAACGGCCAGACCATTACCATTCCGGTTGGCGCCAGCAGTGGCTCGGTCAACTTCGTGACCCAGAACGACGCCCTCGCAGGCGGCGACAACCTGAGCGTCAAAATCGACGACGCCCAGGGCGGCAACTACGAAAAACTGGACATCGACGCTACTCCAGCGGACACCACCGTTACCGATGTGCAGGACACTACCGGCCTGACCTTGAGTGCAACCGATACCGTTGCTGAAGGCGGCTCCATCGTTTACACCGCGACCCTGACCAACGCGGCCGGCTCGCCTGTCACTGTCACCCTGAGCAACGGCGCCGTCATCAACATCGCCGCTGGCGCCACCACCGGCACCGTGACCGTCGACGCGCCAACAGACGACGTCTATAAAGACGCCGGTAAAGTTGAAGTCAGCATCGACAACGCCACTGGCGGTAACTTCGAGAACCTGGTGCCGAGCACCACGCCAGCAGCGACCGACGTTACCGACACCATCGACAACACCACTGTCAGCATCACCGGCAGCACGTCGGTCACCGAAGGCCAGGCGGCCACGTACACCGTCAGCCTGACGAACCCGGCACAAACCGAGGTGACGCTCAAGATCGTCTACAGCGGCACCGCCGCCGACGGCACGGACTTCACCGGTGTCTACACCGTTAAGATCCCGGCCAACGCCACCAGCGCCACCTTCAACGTGGCAACGCTGGACGACAAGATCACCGAAGGCACGGAAAACTTCGTGGTCAAGATCGACTCGGCCACCGGTGGCAACTTCGAGCACCTGGCGGTCAGCGGCACCAACGGCAGCGTCAGCACCTCGATCATCGACAACGACGCGCCACCGGTGCTCGACCTGGACGCCAACAACTCCAGCGGCAAGACCGGCGCCGATTACCAGGTAACCTTCACCGAAGGCACCACCGGCCCGGGCGTGTCCATCGCCGACACCGACCTGACCATCACAGACCCGGATAGCACCATGCTGACCGGCGCCACCATCGTGCTGACCAACCGTCAGCCCGGCGATGCGCTGAACCTGGGCAACAGCGTCAACGGCATCAGCATCAACGCCAACAGCACCGACGGCAAGGTCGTCCTGACGCTGTCGGGCAACGCGACGCTGGCCGACTACATGCAGCAGATCAAGAACATCAGCTTCATCAACAACAGCGAAGATCCGAGCACCGTACCGCGCATCATCACCGTGACAGTGACCGACGGCGCGAGCTACTCCAACACCGCCACCACCACCGTGAACGTGGTCGGAGTCAACGACGCGCCAGTAGCCACTGGCGGCGCGGTGACCGGCACCGAAGACACTTCGCTGGTACTCGGCTGGTCGACGTTCGGCATCAGCGATGTGGACAGCGCCGCCGCCAGCCAGGGTGTGAAAATCACCGGGCTGCCGAGCGACGGCAAGTTGCAGTACCTGGACGGTGCAACCTGGAAGGACGTGGCCAACAACCAGACCTTCACCAAGGCTGACATCGACGCTGGCAAGCTGCGCTTCACTCCCGATGCCAACGAGTCCGGCGCCAACGGCAACCCGGCTGGCGTGGGCGATCAGAAGGCCGACTACGCACAAATCAGCTTCCAGCCAACCGATGGCCAGGCGCTGGGCAATACCAGCACCGTGAAGATCGACATCACGCCGGTCGCCGACGCACCGAGTCTCAACGTGGCCGGCAACAACGTGACTTCCACGGGTCTGATCAAGGAAGTCTGGACCGGCCTGTCGGGCCTGGGCACCGATGGCAGCGGCGCGCCATCCGGCACGCTCAAGTCGGTGATCGATGCCGCCGGCACGCCGAACAGCAGCGCCAACGTGACCAACGTGCAGTCCGACAGCAACGTCAACCCGGGCACCGCGTCGAAGACCTCGGGCCTGATCTTCCTCGAAGCCGGCAAGACCTACACCTTCAGCGGCACGGGCGATGACAGCCTGCTGGTGACCATCGGCGGCAAAACCGCCGCGGCAACCACGTGGGGTGCGGGCGGCCAGTTGAACGGTTCGTTCACGCCGACCACCAGCGGCTACTACACCCTGGACATCTACCACCACAACCAGACCGGCCCGGGCAGCTATGACGTGAACCTGTCGGTCAACGGCAGCACACCGGTCGACCTGAGCAGTGCCGGCGTGCCGCTGTACACCGGCGTGGCCGACTTGGCGAACGCGGGCGTGACCGTCTCCGACCTGCACGGCACCAACGGCGAAGGCTACTACGACGGCTACAAGCTCAACGAAGGCGCCGAAGGCACCAGCGTGAACCTGTCGAAGATCACCACCGCCCTGACCGACACCGACGGCTCCGAAAGCCTGAGCGTGAAGATCGGTGGCATTCCGGAAGGTAGCGTGCTGAGCGACGGCGCAGGTCATACCGCGACCGTGGGCAGCAACGGCGAAGCCTCGGTCACCGGCTGGAACCTGGGCAGCCTGACCCTGACCCCACCGACCTACTACAACGGCCAGTTCAACCTGACCGTGACGTCGACCTCCACCGAAGCCCTTGGCGGCTCGGCAACGAGCACGGCGCAGATCCCGGTCACCGTGTACCCGGCCACCTACAACGCCATCACCGCCACGTCGGGCAGTGACAACGTCACCGGCACCGACGGCAATGACATCGTGGTCGCCGACATTGGTGGGCTGACCGTGGTGCCGGGGGTCAACTACAACATCGCCTTCATGGTCGACAGCTCCGGCAGCATGAGCGACGCGTCCATCACAGCGGCCAAGAACTCGCTGACCTCGGTGTTCAACACCCTCAAGCAGAGCATGGGCGGAAACTCCGGGACGGTGAACATCTTCCTGGCGGACTTCGACAGCCAGGTGAACAAGACCGTTTCGGTCAACCTCAACGATCCAAACGCGCTGACGTTGCTCCAGAACGTGTTGGACACGATGGTGTCCGGCGGCGGCACCAACTATGAGGACGTGTTCAAGACCACGGCCAACTGGTTCAAGGGCAGCGAAGCCTCGAGCAACACCGGCGCGACGAACCTGACGTACTTCATCACCGACGGCCAGCCGACCTTCTATCAGTCCGGCGAGCAGACCAACCCGACCTTGTATGGCGACGTGAAGCTCGACAGCCTGATCACGACAACCAACTACAAGCTGGGCCAGACATTCAGCGCCGACCTGGACAGCAAGCATCGCATCCAGGTCGACACTGACGGCAACGTCACGCTGCAGTCCTGGCACAAGTCCTGGGGCGGTTACTGGAGCAGTGAGGAGTTGGGCACTTTGCGCGCCCAAGGTGATGGTACTTACGAATTGTCGTACCGCGACGGCACTGGCAGCAGCACCAACTCAAACACCACCAGCAACTCCCTGAGCGCTTTCGCGCTGTTGAGCTCGGTGTCTGGCGTGGAAGCCATCGGCTTGAACAAAGGCGTGACACTGGACGACCTGAAGGACTACGACTCGGACAAAACCCCGCAGACCAACATCGACCCAAGCAACCTGGCCAACTCGATCATCGGTCACACCGAAGCGACCTTGCCGGGTTCCGACACGGTCAATGGCGGCAACGGCAACGACATCCTGTTCGGTGACCTGGTGAGCTTCAACGGTGTCGCTGGCGAGGGCTACCAGGCCCTCCAGGCCTTCGTCGCCCAGCAGAACGGCGTGGAGGTCGGCAAGGTCACCACCAGCAATGTGCACCAGTACATCACCGAGCACTACACCACGTTCGATGTATCCGGTGCCCACGATGGCAACGACACCCTGCTGGGCGGTGCCGGCAACGACATCATTTTCGGCCAGGGCGGCAACGACACGCTCGACGGTGGCAAGGGCAACGACATCCTGCTGGGTGGCACGGGTAACGACACACTGATCGGCGGCCAGGGCAATGACACCCTGATCGGCGGGCTTGGGGGCGATACCTTTGTCTGGAAATCCGGCGATACCGGCACTGACGTGATCAAGGACTTCAAGGCCGGCGATGGCGACCGGATCGACCTGCGGGATCTGCTGCAGGGCGAAACCGGCAGCACCATCGACCACTTCCTGAAAATCAGTACGGTCGATGGCGTATCCTCGCTGCAGGTCAGCACGACCGGCCAGTTCAACGCGGACAATGGCGCAGCGGCCACACCGGACGTCACGATCAAGCTCGAAGGCAACAACTGGTCGAACGTCAACCTGAACTCGTTGATCGCCGGCAGTGACCCGACCATCAAGGTCGATCACAACAACAGTTGACCGAGCCCTCACGGCCGCCCTTCACAGGGCGGTCGTGCGTGGCTGTTCCCCGGGATGACGATTTCGTCTCCACCCTCCATACTCCCCCACAGTTGGCCTATGCTGCCCAGCATGACGCCGCTTCATACATGAGGGATGCCCGATGTTTTATGTGCAACGCAATGCACAAGGCCTGCTGGTGCGCGTAGAAGCCACCGCTTACGCCGAGGCCAGCGAAACCTTGCCGGCCGACAACCACGAGATCCAGGACTGGTTCGCCAACCAGGCGGTGGAAAACAGCCTCAAGCAGCTCAAGCAAAGCGACCTGGAGATGATCCGGGTACTCGATGACTTGATCCAGGTGCTGACCAGCAAAGGCGTCATCCGCGTCACCGACCTGCCACCAGCAGCCCAGGCCAAGCTGATGGACCGCAACCAGGCCCGGGAAGCCTTGGGCGGGTTGAGCCGGTTGATCGATGATGATGAGAAGGGGTTGATCTAGGCCTGCAAGTTATCCACTCCCTCGCTACAGGGTTTGGGGTTGTCTGGGCTGACGCCTTCGCGAGCAGGCTCGCTCCCACAGTTGATCGGTGTTGATTTCAGTATTTCGGCTCAACACAAATCCAGTGTGGGAGCGGGCTTGCTCGCGAAGGCGATTTTCAATCCACCATAGACTTGTCAGCCCGCCGCTTGAACCTCCAGCCGATCCATCGCCCGCTCCACCAACAGATGCACTCCATCGGCCATTCGACTGATCGCCAGGATTACGCTGCGGCGTGAGCCGTCGACGTCGTCAGCCAGGTCGGCGGCGATGGCGCTGATGGACAGCAGGTCTTCGGAGGCGTTGGCCAGGAGGGTTTCGGTGTCGATGTCCGGGGAGACCATGAAGAGCTGGGCGGTTTGGTTTTTTCCCGAGGCTTCATCGGTGGGTTTGGGATTGAGGTAATAGTCAAGGACGCGTTCGGTGGCTTCGTCGAGTTTTTTTGCTTGCTGGGTTTCGACTCGGGATTTGGATGAGGGCTGTGGGGGGTTAGGCGTAGCTTTGAACATGGTTTGGGCTTCCTATTCAATTCAGAGCCGCCCTGGCTCGCTTGCACGCGATGAAGGGTGGCAGCTATGTGCGAGTGTGCAAGACCGAGTAAGACAACGCCCAAAAACTCGGCAGATCCGAAGATCTCCCGCACACAGCTACCATAAAACATGAGCACGAATGCACGATAAGTGGCTGGTGATATTGTTGGGCGTCTTTCTAACCGGCTTGCACGCCAGTGTCACCGTTTTTTTCAATGACAAACCCAGACTAGCCATGAGGCAGACGCCGGACAAGTTCACCAAGTTCGCTACAACTCGAAGGAAATCTCCTAGGACGTTACTTTTGGAAGGGGGTGTATATCCGTTTCTGCGGTAACGGCGGCTTATGGTTCCGCTCTTACAGCGGGTCACTTTCGAAAAGCGCGAAAGTAACCAAAGCGCTCATGCCCCACCACTTGTCACCTCGCTTAGGCTCGGTGTGCCCTCACTCCGGCATTGCTCCGTGGGCCGCCGCGAAGGGCCGTCCATGGCCCAGCGCGGCTACCTCGGCATCCATGCCGAGGTGCCCACTGCGCAATGCCTGCGTTCGGCCAGCGTGGTTAACGGGGCGCCCGAGATCAACGTCCACCGCGAGGCGGCCTAGTAGCCGACCTGGTTCTTGGAGGGACCGCATTTCCCCTGTGGGAGCAAAGCTTGCTCGCGAAGAGGCCGGCAAACCCAGCATCCATGTGACTGAACCAGCGCTATCGCGTTCAGGCTCCCACACAGGTTTTTGGTCGTTTATAAGATCAGTGTCCACCGCCGGTCCCTGTGGGAGCAAAGCTTTGCTCCCACAGGTCCTGCTCAAACAAGTCTGGTTGGTGTACGACCGGGAGAGCCAGGCCGGCTATCAGGCCGCCTCGCGAGCAAGCTTTGCTCCCACAGGTCCTGCTCAAACAAGTCTGGTTGGTGTACGACCGGGAGAGCCAGGCCGGCTATCAGGCCGCCTCGCGAGCAAGCTTTGCTCCCACAGGTCCTGCTCAAACAAGTCTGGTGGTGTACGACCGGAAGAACCAGGTCGGCTACTAGGCCGCCTCGCGAGCAAGCTTTGCTCCCACAGATCCTGCTCGAACAGAGCTGATGGGTGTACGACCGGAAGAGCCAGGTCGGCTACTAGGCCGCCTCGCGAGCAAGCTTTGCTCCCACAGATCCTGCTCGAACAGAGCTGATGGGTGTACGACCGGAAGAGCCAGGTCGGCTACTAGGCCGCCTCGCGAGCAAGCTTTGCTCCCACAGGTCCTGCTCAAACAAGTCTGGTTGGTGTACGACCGGGAGAGCCAGGCCGGCTATCAGGCCGCCTCGCGAGCAAGCTTTGCTCCCACAGGTCCTGCTCAAACAAGTCTGGTTGGTGTACGACCGGGAGAGCCAGGCCGGCTATCAGGCCGCCTCGCGAGCAAGCTTTGCTCCCACAGATCCTGCTCGAACAGAGCTGATGGGTGTACGACCGGAAGAGCCAGGTCGGCTACTAGGCCGCCTCGCGAGCAAGCTTTGCTCCCACAGGTCCTGCTCGAACAGAGCTGATGGGTGTACGACCGGAAGAACCAGGTCGGCTACTAGGCCGCCTCGCGAGCAAGCTTTGCTCCCACAGATCCTGCTCGAACAGAGCTGATGGGTGTACGACCGGAAGAGCCAGGTCGGCTGTTAGGCCGCCTCGTGGTGGACGTTGATCTCGGCGCCCCGTTAACCACGCTGGCCGAACGCAGGCATTGTGGAGTGGGCATCCCGGCATGGATGCCGGGATAGCCGCGCTGGGCCATGGATGGCCCTTCGCGGCGGGCCCACGGAGCAATGCCGGAGTGAGGGCACACCGAGCCTAGGCGAGGTGCCAAGTGGTGGGGCAGGAGCGTTTTGCTTACTTTTGCGCTTCTCAAAAGTGAGCCGCCGTCAGGGCGGAACCCTAAGTGGCCGTTACCGCAGCAATGGATATGTACGCGGTCAGAAGGGCACAGGCCACCTCACCAGCCAGCCTCACCCCCAACGCTTAGGCTCACCCACCAATTGCCCCTGAACCCCAAACAACCCCATCTCCCGAATCACCGCCAACTCCCCCTCCGTCTCAACCCGCTCAGCAATCAACGGCAGGTCAATACTGTGAGCCGCCCGCTGAATCGCCTCGATGAACAGTCGCTTGTCACTTTCCTGATCAATCGCACGGATATAACTGCCATCGATCTTCAAGTAAGCCAACCCCAACCGCGACAAGTTACCGATCATGCTGAACCGCCCACCAAAACGCTGCAGGCTCAAAGAGAAGCCCAACTCACGCAGACGCCGGGTCAACTGCTCCAGCACCGCCTGCTCCGGCAGCTGCTCTTCCCCGATCTCCAACGTCAGGCGCGCCCCAAGATTGGAATGCGCCCGCAGGATCTCAAAAATCTTGTTCAGCGCCTGCGGATCAGCCAAGGTCGCCGAAGACAGGTTCAACGCCAGGGACTGCTCATGCCCGGCCATTTGCTTGAGCACCTGTTCAAGCATCAAGCGGTCCAGGCGCGCGGTCCAACCGAAGCGCTCCAACCAGGGCAGGAACCGCCCGGCGGGGATGATCTGGCCCTGCTCGTCGAGCAACCGCGACAGTACTTTGTAATGCAGCACCACCTGGGTGTCCTGGGCGGCCACCACCGGCTGGAAGTACAGCTCGAAGCGCTGATGATTCAACGCCTGGTCGAGCAACGTGTGCCAGGCATGATGATCGTCACCGACGCTCGCCGAGGCACTGTGGTCCAGGCAGGCCCAACCCGGCTCGCCCTGGCTTTCGGCCTGGGCCAAGGCCTGGTCGCCGAGCTGGAGCACCGCTTGCGGCGAGTCGCCATGGACGAACGGCGCCAGCCCGATGGAGGCCACCGACGCCACATCCGTCGCGCCGGTCGCATGCAGGCTCGCCAACGCGGCCTCAAGGTTCTGCGCCAGTTGCAGCGCTTCCTCGCGCACCAGCCCAGGTGCCAGCACCGCGAACTCGCCGCCGCGAATACGCGTCACCAGGTTGTGGGTTTCCGGGTAGCGGGCGCACTCACGCTGCAATTGCTCACCAACCGCTTTAAGCAACTGGTCGGTGCGCTGCCCGCCCAACCGCTGGTTCAAACCGGCCAGGTCCTTGACCCGCAGCAACAGCAGATAACCGGAGCTGGCCTGCTCCGGGTTGCTCACCCGGGCATTGAGCTGCATTTCGAAATAGCGCCGGTTGGCCAGGCCCGTGAGGTTGTCCTGGTAGGATTCAACCCGCAGTTTCTCGCTACGCTCGGCCTGCTCCTGGAACAGCGCCTTGAGCTTCTCGACCATCTGGTTCATCGCCTGCACCACGCGGCGCAGCTCAGGCGTGCGCGGCAACTCCGGCAGGCTCAGGAACTCGCGACGGGCGATGGCATGGGACTGATGCACCATGTAGTCCAGCGGCTTGAGCTGGCGACGCAACAGCAAGGCCCCGAGCACCGCGCTCACGGCGCCACACAGCAACAGCCACCCCAGGCTGCCCAACGCGCTCTGCCACAGCTTGGCGAGGGCGAACATCGGATGGCTGACCACTTCGACCCGCGCCGCCTGTTCCCAGCCGCGGCTGACGATGGCATCGCCTCCGGCCGGCTCCAGACCGATCAGCTTGACGAACCATTGCGGCACGCTGCCGGCATCCGGCGTGCCGGTGCGCTCGACGAGGGTCTTGTCGGTGGCCACGTCGACCACGCGGATGCTGGCGTAGTAGCCGCTGTCGAAGATCGAGCTGACCATCAGCTCGACCATCGCCGGGTCGTCGATGTTCGGCGTCAGCGACAGCGCCAGCGCCGTGGCCGCGTCCTGGGCATGGGAGCGCAACTGGTTGACGTACTGGGCCCGCGAGCTCTCCAGGCTGACCATGAAGCTGCCGCTGAAGGCAACCACCAGGAACAGACAGATAGCGATCAACAGCTGTTTGAACAAGGACATCTGAGCGCGCGCTCCTAGTTAGTCGTCTCGACCGGGAAACCTTCGGCCTGCATTTTCTTCAACACATCCTGCCACCGGGACAGGCGCTTGGTGTCACCCACTTTTTTGTTGCCCTTGGCACCCGGCAGCCACAGCCCTTCGGCGTTGAAAGAGTAGACCGGGAGCAAGTCGGTTCGCTGGCTGGCCGGCAGGATGCCGTCGATCAAGCTGTCGAGCACCAGCGGCATCGCCTCGGGCGTGGCGTAATAGGTGAGCACCATGTGCGCACGGTTCTGCCGCAAGGCCTTGACGTAGGTGATGCGCAGCTTGTCACTGGAGACCCCGAGATGGCGCAGGCTGAAGTACTTGGCGATGGCGTAGTCTTCACAATCGCCAGCCCCCTTCCACAGCGCCTGGATCGGGGTTTCCCAGTAGTCGACCTCGCGCCACAGGTCGATGTCTTCCACGTAGCGCACCTGTTTGTTGAAGAACAGGTTCACCACCTTGAGTTGTTCCAGTTCCGGGATCTGTTTCTGGGTCGCCAATAGTTGCTGCCATGCGTCGATTCGTTGCTGACCTTGGCCCAAGGGGCCATATAACGCTTGCGCCCGTCGGCTGATCTGCGCAAAGTCCCAGTCGGCCTGCAAGCCACCCAGCATCAGGCCGGCCAGCAACAATGCCGAACACAGCCAGCGCAAGGACCTGGGAACAGGGAAAGGTGCAGCCAAGGGAATACATCCGAAAAGGGCCGTTGGAAACTCGTTGGATGGTGAAGCCTGGCCCGGTAAAAAACAATGGCAGGTTGCAATCACCACAAGCAGACTAAACTTTAGTTCAGGAATTGGGGCCGTAAGGTTTTGACGGCTTGGCATTCTGTAACTAACGTTGGCTTGGATCCAATTTTCGTTACTACCAGTCAGGTGTTGTCGTGACACAGAAGCCCAAACCGCTTAGCACTATTCAGGTCACCGGGCCCATCCCGGCCGACCGGGCACGCTCGATCATCGAAGAGTCTCTGCGCGAGGCCATCCTCGACGGGCGCCTGCCTTGCGGTACCGCCCTGCGCCAGCAGGAACTGGCCGACCTGTTCGGCGTGAGCCGCATGCCAGTGCGCGAGGCATTGCGCCAGCTCGAAGCGCAGTCGCTGCTCAATGTGGTTCAGCACAAGGGCGCCGTGGTGGCACCGTTGATCACCAACAATGCGGTAGAAACCTACGCCCTGCGCTCGGTCCTGGAATCGTTCGCCTTGCGCCTGTCCATCCCGCTGCTCGATGACAACGACCTGGAACTGGCCGCCCAGTACATCGAACAGCTGGAAACAGAAACCGATCACGCCCAGATCGGCAAGCTCAACCGGCTGTTCCACATGTCGCTTTATCACAAGGCACCCAACAGCAAGCTGCTGGACCTGATCGAGCGTGAGCTCAATGAAGAAGAGCGCTTCCTGCGCTTTCATCTGTCATCCATGGGGCTGGGCAAGTTGAGCCAGGACGATCATCGCGCGCTGCTCGCCGCCGCGCGTGCCAAGGACATCGATAAGGCCGTCGAATTGCTGGAGCGGCACCTGGAAAAAGCCTCCGTCACCATGCGCCGGTATCTGGAACAGTCGTCGAATCTTTGATCCCACCTCAACGGTCCAGCCGGCGTAAAAATTTCTTACATATCCTTCCGACCCACTTGTCGCCTGCGCGGCGCGGCCTGGCCGTGGCCGCGACTCGTCGTCCCATCAGTTCAATGGCACTGCCATCGATTTGGGCTCACTCTTGCGCTTGTCGATTCAAAACAGACCTGAAGAAGTCAACGCCTGGCTGAGGCCGGGTGAATCGAAGCCAATACGCAAGGAGCTTCGTCCAACCGGCGGGATGATCGGATGTCCGACCGACGTCCTGCCCATAACATAAAACTTCCTTATTCCCCGATCCCTGAAGTGCTCCGAGTGAGGCATTCACTCGAACTATTCGATTCTGATACTGCTAAATCGGAAGGAGCTCCTTCGCCTCAATAAAACTTACCAAGTAAGTTTTAAAAGTACTCTTCGCGCCCAATAAAAACCCAAGTTTAAATAATTAAAAAAGTTGCTTGCCACCTACTTGCCCGATGTATTAGTTTTTTATTCGCCGCGTTACTTCCGGCTCTTTCGACTTGCGACAAGCCCAGCAAATACAGGCTTCAAAAGCCGAATTAACGATTAAAAGAGAATGCTTAAGCCCCTTGGGCAATTCATGGATTCCGGTTCAGGCGCCCGCTCGCCCACATTAAATAACGAGCAGCCTTCCGGACAAAAAATCATTGATGAGGACGTTCAAATGCAGCCATCCAAAGAACAACTATCCCTGAAACTTTCCCTACAAAAACGCGAACTTAGCGAACACCCGGTTTTTTCCGAGATTACATCAATCGATCTGTTACGCCGTTTTATGGAAAGCCATGTCTTTGCCGTCTGGGACTTCATGTCGCTGACCAAGCGGCTGCAACGCGAGCTCACCTGTGTCCAACTGCCCTGGCTGCCGCCGGCCGACCCGCACGCGGCACGCTTGATCAATGAAATCGTGCTGGGGGAAGAATCGGATGACCGCCCCGGCGCAGGCTATTGCAGCCATTTCGAACTGTACCTGGACGCCATGCGGGAAATCGGTGCCGATACCCGCGTGATCGAGCAATTCATTACGCTGCAACAGGAAGGCGTCAGCCCCGAGACTGCACTGGACAGCGTCGATGTCGAACCGGCGACGGCACGGTTCGTCCGCCAGACCTTGCACAGCGCCCTGCACGCCCCGGCCCACAGCGTAGCCGCCGCGTTCGTGCACGGTCGCGAGAGTGTCATCCCGCAGATGTTCCAGCGCATGTTGGACGCCTGGGGCATTGGCCTGGATCAGGCGCCGACCTTTCGTTATTACCTGCAGCGGCACATTGAAGTCGACTCCGAAGACCATGGCCCGGCGGCAGAAAAGTTGTTGGCCCGGCTGATCGATGGCGACCCGCAGCGCGAAAACGACGTACTGGTCGCCGCGCTCGCCGCTGTCCACAGCCGCGCAGCCTTGTGGGACGGCTTGCGCCAGAGCATGGCCCAACCGGTTGCACAGGTGACGCCATGAACGCCGTCGAATACCAATCCTTCGCCGACGCCTGGGAAAGCCGCGCCACGATCCGTACTCGGCCACGGCGCCGGGTCGAAGACGACGACAAGCTGATCTTCCCGATGAGCCGCCAGCCGCTGGTGCACAGCCAGACCTTCCTCAGCCACTGTCCGCAATTGCGCGACTTTGTGCTGGTGCAGAGCCTCTACAAGTTCATCAACGACGTGGTGATTTTCGAGACCGAACTGGTGGACCACACCGCCCGCCGTATCGCCAAGAACCGCTTCGGCATCGAGTTCCCGTTCGCCTGCCGCTACGACGCGATGACCGTGGTGGTGGACGAGGATTACCACGCGCTGGTGGCGATGGACTTCATGCAGCAGACCATCGACATGACCGGCATCGCACCGATCCCATTGCCTGGGCAGATCGAACTCAGCCGCGCGATACCGGCGACCCTGGCCCAGGCGCCGGAACATTTGCTCAGCGCCGTGGAGCTGATCTGCATCGCCATCGCCGAGAACACCGTCACCAACGAAGTGGCGGCCTTCGCCCGGGACGACTCGGTCAAGGCCTCGATCAAGGGGCTGATGGCCGATCACTTGCTCGACGAGGGCCGGCACTCCGGTTTCTGGACACGACTGGTGCAGATTTACTGGCGCACCGCGCCTGAAGAGGACCGCGCGGCGATTGCACGCTTGATGCCCGGTTTCATCGCCCAGTACCTGGCGAGCGACCTGCAGCAAGCGTTCGACTTCGAGCTGATTGCGCACCTGCCCGTCGACGAATCGGTACGCCAGTCGCTGCGTGAAGACGCCAGTGCGCTGGCCTATCCGATCAATCGTTTTCACCCGTTGGTGGGCAACATCACGCGTTTTTTCCGCGGCAGCTCGATGCTCGCGTCCCCCTGCGTGCGCGACGCCCTCGCCGATTACCTGACTCCATGAGGACTTTTCGATGAAACGCCTCGAAATTGCAGTGCCTGGCACCAGCCAGGCCATGGCCGAACTGGCCCGGGAACTGGAGCTGCACGGCCACGGCATCGTGGATCGGCAATCGCCGGCCAGCCTCGGCGCGGTCGATCTGTGGATCGACGACGGTACGACACCGCACGCCATTGACGCCCGCTCATGCCTCCAGGTGCGCGTGGCGCTGCGCACGCTACCCGGCGAGGTATTGCCGCAACCGGTGGTGATATTCCGCGACGGTGCGCAGCGGCTGTTGTGCCAGGAAGTGATTGCGCCGCAAGGCGATGGCAACGGTCAGTCCCTGCGGTTGCGTACGCTGGCGACAGTGGTCGAGACCGGCGCACGGCTGGTCAGCCAGTTATCCCGGGATGAGACCTGCTTCGATCACTGGCCGACAGTGCACGCTGACGCTGTCGCCCCACCTCTGCTCGGGCTCGATGCGCTGGAGCCGCTGGCGTTCGAGCACGGCCTCAATCGGCCACAAGTACCCTGGCTGCTGGCCGCCGCCGATGTGCCGGTGATGCACAGCATCGAACAGCGCATGCTCGACGACGCGACGCAACCGGCCCTGTGGGTCGATGGACAACTCATCGACTACAAATCCTTGCGTCGCCTGGCGCTGAGGTTGCAAGAGCCGATGCTGCAAATGCTACGCAGCTGCGAGCCTGCAGGAACAAGGAGAGTAAACCCTGTGGGAGCAAGGCTTGCCCGCGATGAGGACACCGAGGTTCTCAACCCAACCGCGTCATCGTTCATCGGGGGCAAGCCTTCCTCCCACAGGCCGTCCTCCCGCAAGGTGATCGGTGTGTGCCTGCCCAAGTCCGCGCACCTGTATGCGGCGATCCTCGCCGTGCTGGGCTGTGGGGCGGTGTACCTGCCGTTGGACCCACAGCACCCGGCGCAACGTCGACGCTTTATCCTGGAAAACGCCCAGGCCGACCTGCTGCTGCACGATGGCGACAGCGACCTGGGCGACCTGTCGTTGCCAACGCTCAATGTCCATCAACTGCCAGCGCCCAAGCCCGGCATCCCAGCCTCATTGATCCGCCGCACGGTGGACAGCGACGAACCGGCCGTGGCCATCTACACCTCCGGCACCACCGGCCAGCCCAAGGGCGTGTTGCTCAGCCACCGCAACCTCAGTCACTTTTGTGCCTGGTACGGCGACTACGTCGGGTTGCAGCGCGACAGCCGGGCGTTGCAGTTTTCCACCATCAACTTTGACGCATCGCTGCTGGATATCCTGCCGACGTTCATCCACGGCGCCCTGCTGGTGGTGCCCAGCGAAGACCAGCGCCGCGATCCGCAACAATTGGTCGCGTTGATTCACCAGCAGCACATCAGCCACGCCTTTCTGCCGCCGGCGCTGCTGAGCGTCATGCCCCTTGATGCACCGCTGGGCCTGGCGCACCTGATCACCGGTGGCGATGTCTGCGAACCGTTCGTGATCGAACAGCTCGCGCCACAATGCCGCTTCCACAACATCTACGGCCCGACCGAAACCACGGTGCTGGCGACCACACGACAGTTCGGCGGCGGCGACAACAACCGCAACCTAGGCGTGCCCATCGCCAACGGCCGGGTGCTGATCCTGGACGAACAACTGCAACCGGTTCCCCAAGGCGTCCCCGGCGAGCTGTACATCGCCGGCCCGGGCGTCGGCCTGGGTTATTTGAACGACCCGACCCTGACCGCGACACGCTACCTCGACCTGGCGCTGCCCACCGGGCAAACGCTGCGGGTCTATCGCACGGGTGATATCGGCCAGTGGACCGACAACGGCATCGAGTTGTGTGGCCGGCGCGATAACCAGGTGAAGATCCGCGGCTTTCGGGTCGAACCCGAGGAAATCGAGCACTGCCTGCGCGATAGCCAGTTGTTTCGCCAAGTGGCAGTAGGGGTCGATGAACGGCGGCGAATCCTGGCGTTCCTGGTTCATCCCGAGCACTCCGACGGCGCCCTCCAGGCGTTGCGCGAGCATGTGCAGAACAGCTTGCCCAGCTACATGCACCCGGCCGCCTATGTCGAACTGCCGAGCCTGCCGTACACCAGCAACGGCAAGGTCGATCGTCGGGCCTTGCTCGCCATGGCGGTGCAGGTGCAGGTCGACGGCCAACGCCGGCAGCCGCAGAACGCCCTCGAGACACAATTGCAGCAACTGTGGGCCGAACTGCTGGAACTGCCGGTCGAAGACATCGCCACCGATGAAAGCTTCTTCAACCTGGGCGGGCACTCGATCCTGTTATCGCGACTGCTGCTGAGCATTCGCCAGACGTTCGGTCGCAGCCTGTCGATCAATCGCTTCATCGAAGCGCCGACGCTGATGACCTTGGCCAAGTTGCTGGACGACCCGGAACACAGCAGCGCATCGATCCTCAGCCCCCAAGCCTTCATCGATGCCGAGGCCGAACTCAACCTCGATCCGCTGCCCATCAGCCAGTGCGGCGATGTGCACAAGGTGGTAGTGACCGGCGCCAACAGCTTTCTCGGCGTGCACATCGTCGAAGCACTGCTGGCCTGGGGCGCCACCGAAGTCGCGTGCCTGGTGCGCGCAAGCGCTGGACAAAGCGCGGCCGAGCGCTTCTCCCAGGCCCTTCAGGACAATCACCTGACCCACTTGGACCTGGACCGCGTCAGTGTGTACGCCGCCGACATCACCCAACCGCAATTGGGTTTGCCGGATGACGTCTACACCCGCATCGACCGCACCTTCGGCGCACTGGTGCACAACGCCGCCCACGTCAATCATGTGCTCGACTACGAGTCGTTGGCGCGGGACAACGTGGAGCCGATCTTCGAATGCCTGCGCCTGTGTGAAGGGCGCAGCAAGAAGATCTTCAACTTCGTCTCCACGCTTTCCGCCTCCAGCGCCCTGGATGCCGACGGCCAGGTGCTGGAACAGCCTGCCGCCAAGACGCCGCCGATCTACATCAAGAACGGCTACAACCTGTCCAAATGGGTCGGCGAACGGATCCTGCAACGGGCCCGGGATCGCGGGGTGTGGGTCAATCTGTTCCGTCCCGGCAACATCAGTTTCAACAGCCTGACCGGGGTCTGCCAGCCCCATAAAAATCGACTGATGCTGATGCTCAAGGGCTCGATCCAGCTCGGCCAGGTACCGGAGCTGTCCCTCAACTTCGACCTGATGCCGGTGGATTTCCTGGCGCGCTTCATCGCCTTCCATGCCAGCCGTTACCAGCCGACGCAAGCGGTGTTCAACCTGCACAACCCACAGCCGTTGAGCTGGGATGCGTATGTCGCGTCGTTTCGCGACAGCGGCCGGGAGTTTTCGCTGGTCAGCGTCGCCGAGTGGCAACGGCAATTGGCTCGGGTCGATGCCGACAACGCGTTGTTTGGCGTGTTGGGCTTTTACCTCAACGGCTTCGAGGAAGACATCGGCGACATCTCGCTGATCAGCCATGACAACGCCCGCGCCGGCGTGCGGCAGATGGGCGCCAGCTACCCGGAAAAGTCCCCGGCCCTGCTGCGTCGCGGCGCCGATTACCTCAAAGCCATCGACTTCATCTGAAACACCCTCAACCCAAAGCAAGGAGCAAGACCATGAGTGCATTTCAACCCGACACCCTGATCAAAAACCCCCAAGCCTGCCAGGTCGAAACCTCGGTGGAGGTCGCGGCCGACGCGGCGCGCGTCTGGGACGTGGTGGGAGATTTTGGCGGATTCAACCATTTCATTCCGGCATTGGAACGCATCGAAATGACCGGCGAAGGCGTGAGGTCCCTGCGCAAGAAATTCTTCCGCGATGGGCAAAACCTGGTGGTGGAACAGCTCAATAGCCGTGACGACCAGGCCATGCACATGACCTGGACGCTGATCTACAACACCCTGGGCATCGACAACCTGTGGGCGGCCATGCGCGTCGAACCCCTGGCGGACAACCGCTGCCGCGCCACCTGGACCATCATCGCCGACCACACCGACTCCCATACGCCGTCGGGCTTCCGGGATTTCCTCCAGGGCTTTGCCGATGAGGCGATGGGGAATGTGCAGGGGATGTTCCCCGAGGCATAACCTGCCCCAGGGTGGCCTTGAGAGTAGGAGCTGTCGAGTGCAACGAGGCTGCGATCTTTCCCCCAACACTTGAATCTCAAGCGAAAGATCAAAAGATCGCAGCCTTCGGCAGCTCCTACAGGGCACAGGCCAGCGAGACCAAGCCTGCGTGCCGGCGCCGTGTAGGAGCTGTGTAGGAGCTGTGTAGGAGCTGTCGAGTGCAACGAGGCTGCGATCTTTTCCCCAGACACTTGAATCTCAAGCGAAAGATCAAAAGATCAAAAGATCGCAGCCTCCGGCAGCTCCTACAGGGCACAGGCCAGCGGGACCAAGCCTGCGTGCCGGCGCCGTGTAGCTGTGTAGCTGTGTAGCTGTGTAGCTGTGTAGGAGCTGTGTAGGAGCTGTCGAGTGCAACGAGGCTGCGATCTTTCCCCCAACACTTGAATCTCAAGCGAAAGATCAAAAGATCGCAGCCTTCGGCAGCTCCTACAGGGCACAGGCCAGCGGGACCAAGCCTGCGTGCCGGCGCCGTGTAGGAGCTGTGTGGAGCTGTGTGGAGCTGTGTAGGAGCTGTCGAGTGCAACGAGGCTGCGATCTTTCCCCAGACACTTGAATCTCAAGCGAAAGATCAAAAGATCGCAGCCTCCGGCAGCTCCTACAGGGCACAGGCCAGCGAGACCAAGCCTGCGTGCCGGCGCCGTGGAGCTGTGTAGATACCGTCTTGCCCCTCATCGAGCAAGGGCAAATTTTGGATCAAATGGCTGACCCGATTTGAGAACGGCGTAAACGAAATGTAGTAGCTTGCGCATCGCTGCGCAGATGATCTGCTTGGGGGCCTTGCCGTTGGCCTTCAAGCGATTCTTCATGGCGATAATGGGTTCGTTGTGCTTCAACGCTACCAGGCCAGGCATGTACAGACCCGCACGAACGCGCGCCGAGCCAATCCTCGAAATTACTGTTCTGCCTTTGAGCTTTCCTGAGTCCTGTAGCTTTGGGTTCAACCCAGCAGCAGCGACCAGTTTGCGAGGGTCATCATATTTACGCAGGTCGCCCAGTTCGGCCAGCAGCCGCTCAAGGGTTTTCTGCCCGATCCCGTCGATGGTCACGATCAAATCGCGCATTTGGCGCATGTCCGGATCATCGTCGATGTGTTTTTTGATCACTTTGTGAGTTTCAGCAATCTCTTTTTCGATGTGGCGCAGCACGGAGTTGATCGAGTCTTTGACTTTTTCGTCAGACACATCCAGGCGGTTGAGCTCCATTTGCTCCATTTCCTGAAGATCATCCAGCCGACGGACCATTGCCTTTAGTTGGCGGTATTTCTTCGGCTCCGGTGCCCACTGCTGAAGCTTTTCCGCCTTTTCCCGAGCAAAGTCAGCAATCAGTTTGGCATCGCTTTTATCGGTTTTGATCCGACGTAACTCGCTGTCGGCGTAAGCGTGGGTTGTTGCCGGATTTACTACGCAGACCCGGTAACCCTTGTTGTAGACGAACTCGGCAAGTTCAAGATGATAAACGCTGGTAGCTTCCATCACGATCCGGGCTGCAGGCTCGGCATGCTTGTTCAGCCAAGCTTCAAACTCCTTGAAGCCTTTCGAGTTGTTAGCCAGTTTGGCTTTGGTTTTGTGCTTGCCGTTTGGCAGATGAGTGGCGATATCAAAAGTGTTTTTAGCGACGTCGACACCGACGAAATTGGACATGACCGTCTCTCCGTTGATCCGTTTCCGATCATCACTGCACTCTGTCCAACCTTGCGAATGCGGGCTCTCGCCAGGGACGGGCCCAAGATACCGTTCGAACTATACGAGTGAGTGTGGAGGGCTGGAGCACTATCTACATCACAGGCAAAAAGCCTAAGGAGCTGTACGGCTTCCAAGTCCCTCCCTCGATGATCAGTCGAGAACTATCGCTTCTGTCGGAGCGATAGTCGAGATACAAGGAGCTGTGTAGGAGCTGTCGAGTGCAACGAGGCTGCGATCTTTTCCCCAGACACTTGAATCTCAAGCGAAAGATCAAAAGATCGCAGCCTCCGGCAGCTCCTACAGGGCACAGGCCAGCGGGACCAAGCCTGCGTGCCGGCGCCGTGGAGCTGTGTAGGAGCTGTCGAGTGCAACGAGGCTGCGATCTTTCCCCCAACACTTGAATCTCAAGCGAAAGATCAAAAGATCGCAGCCTTCGGCAGCGCCTACAGGGCACAGGCCAGCGGGACCAAGCTCCCTCGCCACAGGGGAGCGGGTCGGCTTGCGACTGGGTCAGATCTTGAAGCTGTCCACCAATTGCTTCAGACGGTTGGCCTGCTGCGACAAGGCATCGCAATCCTTCAGGGTTTCATTGAGGTTGGCCACGCTTTGCTGGTTCAGCAGGTTGATGTGGCTGACATCCATGTTGAGGGTTTCAACCACAGCAGTCTGCTCTTCGGTCGCCGCGGCCACCGACTGGTTCATGCCGTCGATCTCGCCGATACGCTGCGTCACGCTGACCAGTCGCAGGCCGGCCTGGTTGGCCACTTCCACGCTCTCTTCGCTGGACGTCTGGCTGGCGTTCATCGTGGACACCGCTTCACGGGAGCCAACCTGCAGCGAGGTGATCATCTTGTGGATTTCTTCCGCCGACTCCTGAGTACGGTGCGCCAGGTTGCGTACTTCATCGGCCACCACCGCAAAACCACGGCCGGCTTCACCGGCACGGGCCGCTTCGATGGCCGCGTTCAGGGCCAGCAGGTTGGTTTGCTGGGAGATGCCCTTGATCACGTCCAGGATGTGGCCGATGTTGTCGGTGCTGGCGTTCAGGGTTTCGATCTGGGTGCACGAAAGGCTGATCTTCTGCGACAGCTCGGTCATGGCCTGGATGGTTTTTTCCACCACCTGGCGACCGTCGTCGGCCTGCTCGCTGGCGCCGCTGGCATGTTGCGAGGCATCGGCGGCATTGCGGGCGATTTCCTGGGTCGCGGCGCCCAACTGGTTGATGGCCGCGGCCACGCTGTTGGTGCGGGCGCTCTGCTCATCCGAGCCGACGAGCGAAGCGTTGGACGAGGTCATCACCCGTTGCGACAGGTCATGCACCTGGCGGGTGGCGGAAGACACTTCCGAGATCGACGCGTGAATCCGCTCCACGAACTGGTTGAACGAGCCACCCAACACCGCGAATTCATCCTTGCCCTGCACCACCAGGCGCCGGGTCAGGTCGCCTTCGCCCTGGGCGATGTCCTGCATGGCGCGGCCCATGGTGGTCAATGGACGCATCAGCACCTGGATCAGCAGGCTCAGCAGCACCGCAATGGCCGACACCGCGACAAACATCGCAATCAGCGCAGACGTACGGAACTGGCTCAACGGCGCGTAGGCCTTGGCCTTGTCGATCGACAAACCGATGTACCACTCGGCGTTCGGCAGGCCGGTGATTGGGGTGAACGAAAGAATGCGGTCCTGCCCGTTCAGCTCAACCTCCTGGATACCCTTGCCGATGCGCACCGGGGTGCCGGGGTAGATGTCCTTGAGGTTTTTCATCACCTGGTCTTTATCCGGGCTGACGATCACCTGACCGTCGCCGCTGACCAGGAAGGCATGGCCGATGCCACCGAAATCCACGGAGTTGATGATTTTCACCAGGGTTTCCAGGCTCAGGTCGCCGCCCACCACGCCGAGCAGTTCGCCGTTGTGCTTCACCGGCAGGGCTACGGTCACCACCAGGCCACCCACCGCTGCCATATAAGGCGGGGTCAGCATGGTTTTATCGGCGGTCACCGCCTGTTTGTACCAAGGGCGCTGACGCGGGTCGTAGCCGTCAGGCATTTTGGCGTCCGGGCGCTGGGTGAAGACACCGTTGGCCTGGCCTACATAAGTGAACTGGAAGTTCGAGGTCAGTGCCGGCTGATCGACCAGCCCCGGCAGATCGGCCGCAGCGCCCTGGTGCGCGATGTTTTGCGCCAGGTTTTCCAACACCAGTATCCGGCCACTCATCCAGTTCTGGATGCTGCTGGCCGTCAGGTCGCCAGACTGCTCAATGGACGATTCAAGGCTGCTGCCAATGGTGTTGCGCTGCAAATAGTCGTTGTAAAGCGTGAACAGGGCAAAAGCCAGGACTACCACACCGGAGGCGGCCAGGAGGATTTTGTGACTGAACTTTAGATTCATCGATGAGGCTTCTTATGCAAGGAGTGGGGATGCATTCCAGGTTTGCAACGTTTCATGTAACAGCACGAGCGGTTGTCATTGCGCTCCACTTTGGTGCACGCATACCAGTCTGTCGGCATACCGGTACAAATAATTAGGGATTCGAAGAAATAGGCGACGAGAGGACACGGCGAGCGAACGGTGGTTGCAAATTCGCCGACGGCTGATGACAATGCGACCTATTATCATTTGTAACATCCAGGCCGTCGCGTCCATGTCATCTCCCGAGTTTGCAGTACAGGCGCTCTACAGCCGTCATCACGGCTGGCTCAATACGTGGCTGCGCACCCGGCTGGGCAACGCCGCCGATGCCGCGGACCTGGCCCAGGACACCTTCGTGCGCCTGTTGCAGCGTAGCGAACGCCTGGAACTTCGAGCCCCACGCGCCTTTTTGCGCACCATCGCCCAAGGCCTGGTGATCGACCATTGGCGTCGAGCAGAAATCGAACGCGCTTACCTGGAAACCATAGCTCACCTGCCGGAAGCCGAAACCCCTGGCGCTGAAGCCCAGGCCCTGATCCTGGAACTGCTCGAAGCGATTGCCAGGATGCTCGAAGGCCTCAAGCCAAAAGTGCGCAGGGCCTTTCTGTTGGCCCAGTGCGAAGGCCTGACGTACAAGCAGATTGCCGAACAGATGGGCATCTCGTTGCGCTCGGTGGAGCGCTACGTCGCCGATGCGCTGTACCACTGCTATGTGCTGCGCTATGAACGCTGAGCCGGCGGATCACTTGCAGAGCCGACGCAACGGCCCGTCGCAACAGGTGGTCAGGCAGGCGATCAATTGGCTGCTGCGCCTGCGCAATCACACCTCTCACCCGACCCTGCGCCAACAGTGCGACACCTGGCGCGCCGCCCACCCGGAACACGAACTGGCCTGGCAACGGGTGCAAGCGCTGCACAGCGAATTGACCTCCAACCTGCGGGCATTGCCCGGTGCCCATGTCGCCCTGGATACCCTGGAAAACAGTGCCCAGCGCCTCAACCGGCGCCAGGCACTGAAGTTGTTGTCGGGCGTCGCACTGGTGGGCTGCGCGGCATGGCTGGGCAAGGACCTGGGCTGGCAGCCGTGGCGTGCCGATTTCGCCACCGGCACGGGTGAACGACGAGGTTTCCAACTGCCGGACGGCACGCGACTCGAGCTCAATACCCACAGCGCCGCCGACCTGGATTTCAGCGCCCGGCAGCGCCTGATTACCCTGGCTCGCGGCGAGATCAGGGTCACCTGTGGCCGCGACCCGGAGCGCCCGCTGCGGGTACGAGGCCGGCATGGTCTGTTCGAAGGGCTGGAGGGGCGCTTCGTCGTGCGCCAGGACAGCGACTGCACACGCTTGAGCGTCACCAGCGGCCGGGTGGTTATCCGTTCGCACCCAAACAGCGATGGCACGCCCCTCCAGGTCGAAGCCGGGCAAAGCTACCTGATCAGCGCATCGACAGCGACCCTGGCACCGCCGCTGGACATGGACGCAGGCGCCTGGGTCGACGGGCTGATCGTCACGCGCAACATGCGCCTGGAAGACTTTATCAACGAGGTAGGACGCTACCGCCCAGGCTATTTGAACTGCGCGGCGTCGATTGCCGACCTGCGCTTGTCGGGGGTTTTCCGCTTGGAGGACACCGACAAATTGCTCGCCGTCCTGCCACGCACGCTCCCGGTGCAGCTCCGTTATCGAACCCGTTGGTGGATCACGGTGGAACGCCTGGCTTGATTTTTTTGGCGGGTTTCACGCCGGCGTCCGGCTAGGACAGTAAGCAACCCTTATCTGCCTTCGGCGACTGCAACGGAACCCACAATGACTGAGCGCGTACTTCCCAAGAACCCCTTCGGCCTCTCTGCGCAACCGGGCCTGTTGCGCCAGGCGATCCATGCCGCGCTGTTCTCCACGGCGCTGGGGGTCAGTGTCGTGCCGATGCTCGCGGTCGCCGCACAAAGCAGCGTGACCGCCGGCCCTCAGAGCTACAACATCACCCCCGGCCCACTGAGCGATGTACTGAATCAGTTCGCCCGCCAGGCAGGGATCACCCTGGCAAGCACGCCAGCGCAAACCGGCGGTGTCCAGTCCCCGGGGCTCAAGGGTCAATACTCGCCCGACCAGGCCCTGAGCCAGTTGCTCAGTGGCTCGGGACTGGTTGCCGTCAGCCAGGATGGCAGCAGCTACGTGCTGCAAACCCAGACCGTTGGCAGCACGCTGGAACTGCCGACCACCAACATCAAGGGCTTCGCCCTGGGTAACGCCCTGGGCAGCATGGAAGGCTACAACGCCACCCACAGCCAGATCGCCACCAAGACCAGTACCGCCCTGCGCGAAACGTCCCAGAGCGTGTCCGTGGTCACCCGCGAGCAAATGGACGATCAGGGCGCGCAAACCGTGTCCCAGGCCATGCGCTACACCCCTGGCGTGCTGACCAACCCCTATGGCGCGACCCACCGCTACGACTACGTGGCGATGCGCGGCTTCAACGACGGCTCGGTGGATAACATCTACCTCGACGGTCTCAAGTCCATGGGCGACAGCGGCACCTACAGTTCCATGCAGGTCGATCCGTATTTCCTGGAGCGGGTCGACATTCTCAAGGGCCCGTCCTCGGTGCTCTACGGCCGCAGTTCGCCCGGCGGCCTGGTGGCGCTCACCAGCAAGAAGCCGCAGTACGAGGCCTATCACCAGATCCATGCCACGGTCGGCACCCAGGGCCAACGCGGCATGGGTTTGGACTTTACCGGCCCCGTGGATGACGACAAACGCATCACCTATCGGTTGATCGGCCTGGCGGACAGCTCCGACACCCAGTTCGACCACAACAAGGAAAAACGCTTCGCCCTCGCGCCCACGGTGAACATCGATTTCAGCGAGGACACCTCGCTGACGCTGCAAGCCTACCTGCAACATGACCCCGACGGCGGCTACCACGGTGGCATGCCGGCCGACGGCACCTTGCATCAGCGCAACGGCCGGCGGATCTCCGAAAACTTCTTCGAAGGCGAACCGGGCGTCGACGGTTACGAGCGCGACCAACAGTCGTTCGGCTACCAATTCGAGCACCGTTTCAACGATGTCTTCACCGCCCGGCAGAACTTCCGTTACCTGGATTCCAAAGTCACCAACGATCAGGTCTACGCCTATGGCTGGACTACGCCCACCAGCAACGAGCTGAACCGCTATTACACCGGCGCCGAAGAAAAGCTCCATTCCTTCATCGTCGACAACATGCTGCAAGCCGAATTCTTCACCGGCGCGACCAAGCACACCGTACTGATGGGGGCTGACTACCAGCGGCGCAAAACCGTGGTCGACTGGACCAGCGGCAGCCTGGCGCCGATCAATGCCTTCGACCCGACCTACGGCAACTCGGCCATCACCTACTTCAGCCCCACCAGCTACCTGCGGCGCCTGGAGCAGACCGGTGTGTACCTGCAAGACCTGATCGAGATGGACAAATGGCGATTCTCCCTCGGCCTGCGCCAGGACTGGGTCGAGACCTCGGACGAAAACCGCATCGCCGAATTCGGCCGCCCACAAGGCACCGAGATCAACGACAAACGCACCAAGCTCACCGGCCGCGCCGGGGCGCTGTACCTGTTCGACAATGGCCTGGCGCCGTACATCAGCTACTCCGAGTCGTTCAACCCCAACTCCTACGCCGACAGCGCCGGCAACCCGCTGCCGCCCACCGATGGCAAGCAATGGGAACTGGGCCTGAAGTACCAGCCACCGGGCACCGATGACCTGTACACCGCCTCGCTGTTTCGCATCGACCAGGAAAACCTGGCAACCAAACTGCCCCAGGAAAACTTCTACCGCGCCGTCGGGGCCGTGCGCTCCCAAGGCCTGGAACTGGAAGCGCACCTGCAGTTGACCGAACAATTCAAAGTGCTGGGCAGCTACACCTTCACCGACATCGAATATTCGAAATCGATGATCAGCACCTTGAGCACCGCCACCGACATCATCGAAAACAAGGGCAACTCACCGACCCAGGCCCCACGCCACATGGCGTCGGTCTGGGCTGACTACAAGTTCGACAGCGGCGCCCTCGACGGCCTGCGCCTGGGTGGCGGTGTGCGCTATGTCGGCTACAGCTGGGCCGATGCGGAGAACACCATGAAGGTGCCGTCCTACACGTTGTTCGATGCGTCGGTGGGGTATGACCTGGGCAAGGTCGGCTTGAAGGGCGTGGATGTACGCCTGAACGCAAACAACCTGACCAACGAAAGCTACGTCGCCTCGTGCGCCAGCCTGAGCTATTGCTACATGGGTGAAGAGCGCAATGTGGCAGCGACGGTGAGTTACCAGTTCTAACCTGTTCCCGGTCTTGACGCATACCATTGTGGCGAGGGAGTCGCCGACGCTGCGCTGTCGCGCAGGGAACAGGTCTTGTGGCGAGGGGATTTATCCCCGCTGGGCTGCGCAGCGGCCCCCAACCAGACAACTCGGTGTGCCAGTAAGATCGAGGTCGTTGCTTTTGGGGCTGCTGCGCAGCCCAGCGGGGATAAATCCCCTCGCCACACGGGAATAGCGGTCCAACTGAGTCACATTGCAGTTTTTTGAAAAGCACTTTAAAAACATGGTGTTGCAATTTGTTCCATGAGAGCTTGCTCCCGCTGGGCTCTGTAGGAGCTGGCGAAGGCTCGGGCCGCGTTCGGACGATCTTTTGATCTTTCGCTTGGGATTCAAGTGTCTGGGGAAAGATCGCAGCCTCGTTGCACTCGACAGCTCCTACATAGGTCCTACACGGCTCTTACACAGCTCCTGCAGGACCGGCGGGAGCTTTCTCCCGCACCTCACCCTCTTCGCGCACAAACCGGTTCGCCCGTCCAAACGTACCGAAATCATTGAACCGCACACCCATCTCGCGCATCACCTCATGGGCCACCGGCACCGTCAATTGGCGAATGTAGAACGGCTCCTTCACCACGAAATGGTGAATACCGTGGCTGCTGCCGAAGTTGAAGCAGAACGCTTGCAACGGCCATAGCCACCAGGGGTTGAGCACCTGGGTCTGCTGGATGACATTGCCCGGGTCGATGTCGCCGTAGTAGTGCATGTTCGAGCTGATGAAGTGCAGGCAAAAGGTGCGCAGCACGTTCGGGCCGATGATCACCACCGCGGCGATGTCGATCACCTGCATCGTCGCCAGCGTGGTGGCCGACCAGTCAATCGACGTACCCAGCAGGCTGGCAATACCGTTGGCCCCATGAAATCCCAGGAACACATACCAGGCGCCCCAGTGCAGCAACGCCAGTGGGAAATACACCTTCAGCGTGCGCTTGAGGATGCTGCGCTTGTGCGCCCAGCTCTTGGCCCGCAGCAGGCGGATGAAGGCCGACATCACGTTATCGCCGACCATCAGCAACCGCGCCAATCCCCAGGGTTCGCCGTTGGTGATGGCCCGTTCCTCCATGTCGGCCTCGCTGCCGGACACCTTGTGATGGTTGAGGTGCAGGTGGCGGCGGATCCACGGATTGATCGTGCTCGGCCGCGCCAGCCACACCAGGCCCATCATCAAATTGTGGGGCAGGCGCTGCTTGCGAAAATACATGCTGTGGATCAGGTCGTGTTCCAACTCGTGGGTCAGCGAAGCGAAAAACGCGTTGAGCAACAGGCACGCCCACCCGGCCAGGTAACCATTGATGTAGAGCAGCGCCGAACCGATCATCCCGGCCAGGGCGAACGCCAGGATGCCCGCGCCCAACGCATCCTGGTGGCGCAGGATCGGATAGCGCCGCCGCAACTCTTCGCCCCGGGCCAGGACCACCTGGCGAATATGGGCCGATCGTTGTTGTGCATTCAATCGCTCGGGGCTTGCGCAAGTGCCGTGCATGGCTTACATCCTCTGTTAGAGATGTGCTCATCCTGCCGGGCGTTGTCCCCTGGGGTGGTAGCCGTAAACGCCAACCTGTTGACCGCAAGCGCCAATCGTCATGACTGAACCGACTTCCCTCGCCAGCTGGACCCGCGCCCTGCGCAAACAGCTCGATGCGCTGGGCCTGGACAGCCATGCCCTGTGCGTAGAAGCCGGCCTCGACCCGCAATGGATGGACGACCCGAATGCCCGTTACCCGCTCTCGGCCACCACGCGCCTGTGGGCATTGGCCGTGCAGGCCAGCGGCGACCCGGCCATCGGCCTGCGGGTGTCGCGCTTCGTCAGCCCCACCACGTTTCATGCGCTGGGTTATGCCCTGGTGGCCAGCGGCAGCCTGCGGGAAGTGTTCGAGCGGATCGTGCGCTATCACCCGGTGGTCAGCGATGCCTTGACCCTCCAGCTGATCCGCGCCGGGGACCGTTATCGCTTCAGCCTCGAGGTGCCGCCGGGCCGACCGGCGCCAGCCTTTGAAGCCATCGATGCGTTCGCGGCGATTTACGTGCGCACCTGCCGCAATCGCCTCGGCCGTGATTACGCACCGCTGGCGGTGTACCTGCGGCGCCCGGAACCCGCGGACCCCAGCCCCTGGCACAAGGTGTTCCGCTCGCCAGTGCATTTTGGCGCCGACCAGGATCGCCTGGAGTTCAACCTCGCCGATTTCGACAGCCACCTGGACGACGCCAACCCGGAACTGGCCGAACACAACGAAACCGTGCTCGAACGCACCCTCGCCCAGCTCAAGCCGCTGACCTGGGAGCGCAAGGTACGCGCGGCCATCGAGGCCCAACTGCCCGAAGGCGAACCCAGCGCCGAACGCATCGCCCAAGCCATGCACCTGAGCCTGCGCAGCCTGCAACGGCACCTGGCCGACGAAGGCTGCCGCTTCGACGCACTGCTCAACGAGTGCCGGGAGAATCTGGCGCTGCTGCATCTGCGTGATCCGAATTGCTCGCTGAGCGAAGTCAGTTATCTGCTGGGCTTTGCCGATGCCAGCAGCTTCAGCCGCGCCTTCAAGCGCTGGACCGGGATGACGCCGGGGCAGTTTCGGGATGGGTTGCGCTAGGGGCTTTGCAGCGCCTGGGCGGGCCCTATCGCCCAGACAATCCAAGACCCGTGGCGAGGGCGCTTGCTCCCGCTCGACCCGTAGGAGCTGTCGAGCGGAGCGAGGCTGCGATCTTTCCCCTGACGCTTGAATCTCAAGCGAAAGATCAAAAGATCAAAAGATCAAAAGATCAAAAGATCGTCCGAACGCGGCCCGAGCCTTCGGCAGCTCCTACAGCGCAGGCCAGCGGGAGCAAGCTCGCGCCCACCTGTTTCAGGGCGTGGTCAACGCCCGCAACCGCTCGATGTCGACGATTTCTATCTCGCCATACCCCAGGTGAAGAATGCCCTGGGCCTGCAGGTCCTTGAGGATTTGGTTGGTGGTCTGGCGTGACAGCGCGAGCATCAGCGCCAGTTGTTCCTGGGGCAGTTGCAGGACCCGTCGGGCCGGTTCGATTTCGCCGTAGCCCTCGGCGATCATCAGCAGGCGGTAGGCCACGCGGGCCGGGGCGGGCATCAGGCTCAGGTGCTCCAGGTTGATGAAGGTCAGGCGCAGTTTGTGGCTCATCAATAATGCGAGATGCCGCCAGTAGATCGGCTGCTCTTGCAGCAATGCCAGCAACGGCGCCTGGGGCACGTGCAGCAGCGTACATTGACCGACGACCACCGCATCATGCGTGCGCGGCTGGCCATCGAACAGGCAGATTTCACCGAACCAGTGGGGCGCCTCCACCACGCTCAGCAGCGCCTCCTTGCCCTGTTCGTTCACTGCTCCAACACGCACCGCGCCTTCCAGCAGGGCATACAGCCCGCACGGTGGATCGCCGCGCTGGAACAGCCGATGACCCGGCGTCAGGCGGCGCACCCGCGCCATGCCCAGCAGACTATTCTGAAACTCAGCAGGCAGATGGCTGTACCAGTGGCCGGCCATCAGGTGTGAGTGCCAGGGATGCGAATTCATGGGAACTCCGGGACAAGTGTCGGCTAACTGACAGAACGCCTTGTGGTACCTGGGCATCATGCAAGCATCACCTCAGGAGGAACAACAATGAAAAGCCTCGTCGATCATCTCAGTCAATACGCCGCCTATCATCGCGACCCGCGCAACATCGCCAGCCATTTCATCGGCATTCCGCTGATCTTCGTCGCCGTCGCCGTGCTGCTGTCGCGGCCAGGCTGGCAGGTAGGTGCGGTCCTGGTGTCGCCAGCGCTGCTGGTGGCCGTGGCCAGTGCCTGGTTCTACTTGCGCCTGGAGTTGCGCCTGGGGGTGCTGATGACGGTGTTGCTGGGCCTGGCGCTATGGCTGGGCCAGGTGCTCGCCGCGCAAAGCACCTGGGTATGGCTGGGCAGTGGCCTGGGGATGTTCGTGGTGGGTTGGGTGATCCAGTTTGTCGGCCACTATTACGAAGGCCGCAAGCCGGCGTTCGTCGACGACCTCACCGGGCTGATTGTCGGGCCGCTGTTTGTGGTGGTGGAGGCAGGCTTTCTGCTGGGGCTTCGCGGCGAACTGAAGCGGGCCATCGAAGAGCGCGTCGGGCCCGTAGCCTTGCGCCACCAGCGCTCGGTCGCCTGAACACAACGCACCACCAGCCTCCCCCTGTTGGAGCGAACCTGTGGGAATGAACTTGTGGGAGCAAGGCTTGCCCGCGATAGCATCGCCTCGGTCTATCAGCTACACCGAGGTGTTTGCATCGCGGGCAAGCCTTGCTCCCACAGGTTCGCTCCCACAGGGTGTTGGACCATTACCACTCAAGCGTTACAGCGCACCAAACTCGACCCGTATCGTCAGCGCGCCGGTGTTATCTTTCAAGCCAGACCCGTGCTGCCCGGTCAGGTCATCGTTGATGCACAGTTGCAGTTCCCCTTGCTCGTTGCCCGGAACCTGTCCCAGATCACCCACCAGGAACGGCTTGCCACCATTGCCCACGCGACCGATCAAGGCGCCTTCGGCGGCACCGGGCAAGGCATAGCTGCTGTAGTCGATGTGCCTCGAACCGCCATTTCCATCGACATTGCCGCCCTGCGGGCTGGCACACCAGAGCCCGCTGACGTAGCGAACCAGGCGCGGGACCAACCCGTTGACCTGCACGCCGGTGCCCTGCCAGGCGATGGTGGATTGGACCTGCATCGTCACCGCCTTCAGGTCGTTGGCCACAGTGTCCCCGGCCCGGAACGACAGCGCTGCAATCGTCAGGCTCGGGTTCGAAGTGCCGGTGCTGGGAAAGACGCCGTCGCCCACCAGGAACAGGTTCTTGTGGTCCCAACTGCGCTGGTCCTTGTCCACCACCGACTTGGCCGGATCATCGCCCATGCGATAGGTGCCCATCAGGTGCCCGGCGCCCTGGAAGCTGTAATCCTCTTCTTTGTACCTGAAAGTCCCTTGGCCAATCGGCACCGTCAGCTCCACGGCACCAAGCAGGTCCTTGATGATATGGCTCGCCAGTATCTTCGCCTGCCTGAAACCTTCCTTGGTGTAATCGGACAGGTCGTAGTGGATTTCCGGCCGGAGAATGCCGAGCCCGTCCGTGAGTTTGTCCGTCGAGGGCACGATGTAGCTATTGGACCGGTCGGGATCCTTCTCTACCTGCTCCACCAAAAAGCCGATCCGAAACTGGCGGATGAACAAATCGTTGAGCCGTTGAATCAGCGCCGTGCCGTAAAGCGCCTCAGTGGGCGGCGGCGGGTTCTCTTTCGATGGCAACGGGTTGGTGCAGCTTTTGTTCTTCCCGTCGATAAAATCGGCCACGGTGACGTAAGGGTCGCCCACCGGCCAGTTCCAGCCCTCGTTGCCGATTTCGATGCGCCACGCCGCTCGCTGGCTGCGAAAATCGCCGTCACGCAGGCTCTCGATGCCCGCCGTGGACACCGGGCCCCTGTACGGAAATACCGTCTTGCCTTCCGGCATCAGCCCCCATGCCAGGTAAATCGGGTGGTCGGACAAACTGCGTCCCACTTGCCCACTGCTGTTGGCCACGCCATCGGGCCAGGCCGGGGTCTTGGAATTGAGCAACAATTTAGGGGTTTCGATGGCATGGGCCGCGATCACGTAACGCTGCCCGATGGCCACGCCAGTGCCCGTCTGCGGCCCCTCGCCAAGCTGGTATTGAATGAATTCGATACCATTGATGTTCTTGTCCGGGCCCACGGTCACTTTGCTGGCCACGGTCCGGTACATGACCCGGACCTTGCCGGTGTTCAGGGCCTTGTTCAGGGTCACCGTCGCGTCGTACTTGGCCTGGATCGGGCAGATCGGCGTGCAGTTGGTATTGCCGGCACACACCCGGCGCCCGGCGTAGGGCTGGGAGTTGCGTCCAGCCGGGGTCGGGCTGACCACCAGCGGCAAACCGTCGAACGTCTGCCCGGTCACGGCGCCGACAAAACTGCCATCGACCAACGACAACGGAATGCTGTGCATCGGGAATGAATAACCCTCGGGAAAGGTCATGCCCAGGTAGGCCTGGTCGGCGACATTGGCCGACACGCCGATTTCCGCCTCGGCCCGGCAATAAGCGCTTTGCAGATCGTCGTAACCGATCGGCCAATCCACCCCGACGCCGTACTTGCTCTTGAGGCGAAAATCGTTCGGCACCATGCGCAGGCACGTCCCGACCCAATGCCAGGTCGTGCCGCCGCCCACCCGTTCATAGGTGCTGTTGAAGGGCAGCGGGCCCTTCTGCACCAGGTAGCTGGTTTTCGGCTCTTTCCAGCCAAGGATCAGGTCGGCGATGGTCGCCCGAGGGGCATTTTCCTTGCTCGGGTCACGCGGCGAGTCCAGGGACGACACCGGAGGATAAGGGGACTCCGGGGTTTTCAAGGTGGCCGTGTAGAAGCGTTCCAGATATTGCGCGCGGTTGGCCGGGATCTCCGGGCCCGATTCGAGCACCAGCACATCCACGCCCGCCATGGCCAACTGATAAGCGATGATGCTGCCCGCCAGCCCCGCGCCAACGATGATCACCTCGGCTTGTTCGGTACTCATGACGAAGCTCCTTGCCCGTTGGCGGGCACGCCAGTGTAGTCCTCAAGGCTCGGTGGCGTGGTGTTCCAATAGCCGAAAAACATCTCGCTGTAGCCCATGGGATGGGCCTGGGCGATTTTCCAGGCCCAGCTCTGGATGTACGCCTGGTCGGACACCACCGTCGAATCGGTCGATTTGTAGCTGCCGGTGGCATAGGGCTGATACCAGACCCCCAGCAACCACAGCTTCATGATCGAACGCGCGGCTTGGGCCGCTTGCGTGACGGCCGGTCGCGATCCGTCCATCAGCACCGCCTTGGCGATCTGGTCAGGCGGCATGTGGTCGGCCACCAGCGTGGCGTACTGAGTCAGCAGCGCGTTGAGCACCTCAGGGGTGATACGCGGGGTGATGAATGCGAGAAAAGTCGGCGGCAAACCCACCTGGTCGATCGCCGGTGCCAGCCGATCGGTAGGAATGCCGGTCAAGGCCGATGACAGGCCTACAAAATTGTCCAGATCACTGCTCATGGTTGACTCCTTGTCCGCCAGTGGACTGTGCGCGTTCGAGCAAATAGGTGAAATCCGCGAAGCTGGTACGCGGGGACTCGGTGACATGGGTGGCCGCATTGCCATGGCAGGCCATGCAACTGGAAGACGCCTGGGGCACCGTGCCCTGGATGTAGGTCTCCAGCGTGGCGTTGGCCAGGAACAACGGCGCGGGGCTGCCCAGCGGGTTGGCGGCCGATACCTGGCAGTTCTTGGGTGGGTCTGACGGCCACTGGGTGCTGATCAGTTGATAGTTCGCCCAGACGCTCTGCGGGTTCACCGTACGCAGCAGGCTTTGATACGTAGCGTTCAGTTTTTTGGTGGCCTCGGTCAGCGGCACGTCCCGCACGATTTGCGAGGGCGTCGCCTTCACGGCCGGGTTCCATGGCCGTGGCGGCGGCTGGTTGATGTCGCTGTTGCTGGCAGCGTTATAGAACAGATAAGGCCCCGTCCGCTGGGCAACAGGCGTGGTTTTTTCCGGCACGTTTTTCACATGCTCAAAGGTTGACCAGACCCATTGCGCGGCGCTGGCAGTCTTATGGACCATGTGCAACCCCACCAACCCGACCGGCTCGGACACGCATGACTCCTCGACGATCGGCCCATGGCTCGGATCGTTGTTGCCCGGGGTGTAGACCAGCGCATCGACAGTGTGAAAATCCTGCCGGTTGTCGTTGGGGCCCAACACTTTCCACGACGCCTTCACCATCACCGCACCGACCTGTTTGGTCTCGGTGGAACCACAGCTGAACGCCACGGCGTTGGTCGGCTTGGCGGCGAAAAACTTCTGCTGCCCTTCGATGCTGTACAGGCCGTTGTCGACGATACCGTTGAACATCGATTGGTTGACCACGATTTCGTTGCGCGTGTAAGTGCCGTTCTGGTCCACCAGCGGGCCGCTCTCGAAGGGCTGGATAAATTCATCCAGCACATCGGGCACCTTGCCCATCTGCTGCAACAGGCGACCGGGCTTGAGCGACTTGCACGCCTCAGGCAGGGTCGCCGGGGCGTTCCAGGGCAGCGGGGCCTGGCCCTTGGCCCGGAAAATCTGGTAGCTCTCTTTCCAGCTTTCCCACACGGTGGCGCCATCCTGCTTGCCGATGGAGGTGCCGGTATTGGGATCGCCGTTATCCAGCGCTGGCCAGTTCAGGGCAATGAAGGTCTGCCACGACAGGTCATCGAAATTGGCTTGCAGGCTGACCAGTGAAACGGGCTTGGTTACCGTGACATCGAAGGGTATCTGGGGGGACAACGAGGGGGAGGCGCTGGCGGTCGGGGCCAGCAAGACGCTTAACAATGCACAGCCAAGCGGGCCATGCCGACTGACTTCCATTCTCATACTCATCTCCTTGGCATCAGGCGCCAGGAGATCACACCGGTCCGTCATTGGACTCTTACTGCCTCCTGGCAAGTCAGAGTCTAGGTAGGGTTTGAGATGGGAAAAGGTGTTGCAGTAGAACCAATCGAAGCAAGGTTGGGTGGGGTTATTCAGATTCGGATCGGTGTCAGTGGGGACGCCATCGCGAGCAAGCTCCCACAATGGATCTCCATATGTTCACAAAATATGTGTTCACTGAAGCTCTACTGTGGGAGCGAGCTTGCTCGCGATGCTTTTTGCTTTAGAGGTTGGCAACTTTCTGCCAGACCTTCGGCTTGAAGAACAACGTCTCGCCCTTCGCCAGGCCCACCAGGCTGTCGTGATCCTTCACCACTTGCGCTTCGATCAGTTCGCTCTGGCCTTCCACCTTCAGGGTCACCCGGGTGGTGGCGCCGAGCGGACGGATGTCGCGCACTTCGGCGGCATGGTGGTCTTCCAGCTCCGAACGCGACAGCGAAACTTCGTGAGGGCGGAACAGAACATGCCGGTCCTCACCCAAGTGCAGGCGGTTCGAATCGCCGAGGAAGTGATACACAAAGTCACTGGCCGGGTTTTCGTAGACCTCGCCAGGCGAGCCGATCTGCTCGATCACGCCTTTGTTCATCACCACGATCCGGTCGGCGACTTCCATGGCCTCTTCCTGGTCGTGGGTCACGAACACCGAGGTCAGGTTGATGTCTTCGTGCAGCCGCGCCAGCCAGCGGCGCAGTTCCTTGCGGACCTTGGCGTCGAGGGCGCCGAACGGTTCATCCAGCAGCAACACCTTGGGCTCCACCGCCAGGGCGCGGGCCAGTGCGATACGCTGGCGCTGGCCGCCAGACAGTTGCTCCGGGTAGCGGTCGGCGAGCCAATCCAGTTGCACCATGTTCAACAGCTCATGGACCTTGGTCGCGATCTGGCTTTCGTTCGGACGCTGGTGCTTGGGCTTCATGCGCAGGCCGAAGGCAACGTTGTCGAACACCGTCATGTGGCGGAACAAGGCGTAGTGCTGGAACACGAAACCGACGTTGCGATCGCGCACGTCGTGGCCGGACACGTCCTCGCCGTGGAACACGATGTTGCCTTGGTCCGGGGTTTCGAGGCCGGCGATGATCCGAAGCAGCGTGGTCTTGCCGCAGCCCGACGGGCCCAGCAGCGCCACCAGCTCGCCGCTCTGGATGTCCAGGCTGATGTCGTCCAGGGCCTTGAAGGCGTGGAAATTCTTACTGACGTTACGAACTTCGATCGACATGACTTATTCCTCCGCGGCGCTGGCGCGCAGGCGGTTGATTCGGTTTTCGCTCCACTGCTTGAGCAGCAGGATCAAGAGCGCCAGGATCAGCAACAGGCTCGCCACAGCGAACGCGGCCACGTGGTTGTATTCGTTGTAGAGGATCTCGACGTGCAGCGGCAGGGTGTTGGTCACCCCGCGAATGTGCCCGGACACCACCGACACCGCACCGAACTCACCCATGGCCCGGGCGGTACACAGCACCACGCCGTAGATCAGGCCCCACTTGATGTTCGGCACGGTGATATGCCAGAACATCTGCCAGCCATTGGCGCCGAGCAAGCGCGCGGCCTCTTCTTCCTGGGTGCCCTGCTCCTGCATCAGCGGGATAAGCTCACGGGCCACGAACGGTACGGTGACGAAGATGGTCGCCAGGACGATCCCCGGCAGCGCAAACACGATCTGGATGTCGTGATCCGACAGCCACGGCCCGAACAGGCCCTGGGCGCCGAACATCAGCACGTAGACCAGGCCCGCGATCACCGGCGACACCGAGAACGGCAGGTCGATCAGCGTCACCAGCATGCTCTTGCCACGGAATGAATATTTGCTCACGCACCACGCGGCACTGACGCCGAACACCAGGTTCAGCGGCACCGAGATCAGCACGGCAACTACCGTGAGCTTCAACGCCGACAGTGCATCGGGCTCGAAGATCGCCGTGAAGAACGCCCCCAGCCCGAGCTTCAGGCCCTGGGACACCACGATGAACAACGGCAACAGCAGAAACAGCGCAAAAATCAGCCAGCCGAAGCCGATCAGCACGCGCCGCGACGTTGCACTGCCGCGACGGGCAGCGTTGGTGGAGGCCGCGCAAATAGACGATTGGGACATGTTCGCGCCTCCTTAAGGGGTTTCGATGCGCCGCTGCAGCAGGTTGATCAGCAGCAACAGGACGAAGGAAACCACCAGCATCAGCACGCCGATGGAGGTGGCGCCGGTGTAGTCGTATTGGTCGAGCTTGACCATGATCAGCAGCGGCAGGATCTCGGTTTTCATCGGCATGTTGCCGGCGATGAAAATCACCGAACCGTACTCGCCCACGCCACGGGCAAAAGCCAGGGCGAAACCGGTCAACCAGGCCGGCAACAACGCCGGCACGAGGATGTGGCGGAACACCTGCCACGGCTTGGCGCCCAGGCAAGCGGCGGCTTCTTCGACTTCACGGGGAATATCGGCCAGCACCGGCTGCACCGTGCGCACCACGAACGGCAGCGTCACGAAGGTCAGCGCCAGGGTAATGCCCAGCGGCGTATAAGCGATCTTGAAGCCCAGGTCAGTGGCGAACTGGCCGACCAGGCCGGTCGGCGCATACAACGCCGTCAGCGCAATACCGGCCACGGCGGTGGGCAGGGCGAACGGCAGGTCGATCATCGCGTCGATGATCTTGCGGCCGGGGAACGTATAGCGCACCAGCACCCAGGCCAACAGCGTACCGATCACACCGTTGATGATGGCGGCGAACAGCGCGGTGCCGAAACTGAGTTTCAAGGCCGCCAGCACCCGCGGCGCCGAAATGATCGCCCAGAATTGTTCCCAGGTGAGTTGAGCGGCATGCACGAACATGGCCGCCAGCGGTATGAGCACAATCAGACTGAGGTACACCAGGGTGTAGCCCAGCGTCAGCCCGAAGCCGGGTATGACGGGGGATATGCGACGCGACATAAAGGTCCTTGGTTAAAAACACTAAACATGGAAGCAAACCTTGCTCCCACAAAATCCTCTCACCACACATTCGGTGTCCGGCTTTAGCTTTGTTTCAGCTCACTGCGCCTGATATATCTGGTCGAACACACCGCCATCGTTGAAGAATTTCGGCTGGGCGCTTTTCCAGCCGCCGAAGTCCTTGTCGATGGTCACCAGGTCCAGCTTTGGAAACTGCCGGGCGTACTTGGCGGCCACGTCCTTGTCCCGTGGACGATAGAAGTTCTTCGCGGCGATTTCCTGGCCGGCCGGGCTGTACAGGTGCTTGAGGTAGGCTTCGGCGATCTCCAGGTTGCCCTTTTTCTCGGCATTCTTGTCCACCACCGCCACGGGCGGTTCGGCGAGGATCGACAGCGACGGCACGACGATGTCGAACTTGTCCGCGCCGCCGTCCTCTTTCAGCGCCAGGAAGGCTTCGTTTTCCCAGGCCAGCAACACGTCGCCCTGACCGTTGTTGACGAAGGTAATGGTCGAGCCACGGGCGCCGGTGTCGAGGATCGGCACGCGCTTGAACAACGCCTGCACGTATTGCTTGGCCTTGGCTTCGTCGCCCCCGTTGGCCTTCAGGCCGTAGGCCCAGGCGGCGAGGAAGTTCCAGCGCGCACCGCCGGAAGTCTTCGGGTTCGGGGTGATGACCGACACGTCATTCTTGATCAGGTCGCCCCAATCCTTGATGCCCTTGGGATTGCCCTTGCGCACCAGGAACACGATGGTGGACGTGTAGGGCGTGCTGGCTTCCGGCAGGCGTGTTTGCCAGTCGGTCGGCAGGGACTTGCCCAGCTTGGCGATTTCATCGATGTCGCCGGCCAGGGCCAGGGTCACCACATCGGCCCGCAGACCATCGATCACCGCCCGACCTTGCTTGCCCGAACCACCGTGGGACTGCTGGATCTTCACGCTGTCGTCCGGGTGCGTTTTCTTCCAGAAACTGGCGAATTCGGCGTTGTAATCCTGATACAGCTCGCGGGTCGGGTCGTAGGACACATTGAGCAGCTCGTAATCCTTGGCGACGGCGGAACCTGCAAAAACACCACTGGCCAGCGCGGCCAGGGCATAACGACGAATGAACGACATGGTGAAAGCTCCTGGAATTCTGGTTTTTATGGCTTCGAAATCGTTGTGGTCCTGAAAAGATCGCAGCCTTCGGCAGCTCCTACGCCTAGCCCCCAGTAGGAGCTGCCGAAGGCTGCGATCTTTTTGGCTTTCTCAAGACGGCTTATGACTGGGTTGTTGCAGCCGGAATTTTTCCTTGCGTTCGATCTGGACCACCTGTGCGTTGTGCACGGTGATTTCCACCGCCCCAAAACGCAGATCGCGCAAGGCGCTCTGGATCTCGCGCAAGATGGTTGCTTCGTCCTGGCCGTCAACGCTACGTAGAGATGCGCTCATGCTGCTGCTCCTTGAATGAATACCTGGCAGTGGGCGGCACTGCTTGCGGCGTGGGAGCAATACTAGATAAGCGCGGATATTCTTAAAAAGACTATTTGAGAATTTTTATATAACCAAAATTACATGAAGTAGTCGATGTCCTACGGCAGGGGTGACTGGGAGCTTTTTCCCTGCCAAACCCTCGGATATTTCCTTCAAAACGCCGGGCTGTTCATGAACTAGGCAGCGCTCTATGGCGCGGCTAACCTCTGTTCGTCATCGCAAAAAACGGTGACACGGACGTGCAAGTCCGGATTGGTACGCAATTGATCATGGCTATTGACCGAGCATTTTTTTATGCTCGCGTCCGTTATGGCAATTGTGCGTGGGAGACCTTCGGGTCTGCCGGCGGTACCGGACCGGTCTTGCACACCTACGCACAGTTGCCACCTCTTCGAATGCAAGCGAAAGGATGTCGACCCCAACTCTGGTACATAAAGTATGGTCAAGCATTCACCGAATCCGCCGCAAAGCGGCCACAAATCCCGCGTCCAAGCGCAGGAAGAAAAAAAGCTCGATGACGCCGCCACCCGCGCCCTCGACTACTACCTCAAACCCAAGCCCGCCTCACCGCCCGAACCCGATAAAAACCAACTCTTCATCGTGTCCCCCCACATCGACACCGAAACCCTGCTCGCCAACGCCTCCGAAGACCTACTGTCCATCAGCACCATCGCCGCCGACCTGGCTGACGACGTCGATGACTCACGCCGCTGCGTCGCCCTGGCGATCAGCCGCATGGCCGATGGGGTGCAGTTGTTGGTCGAGCGGGCGTTGGATCATTTGGAAACCAAGGAGATGGCGGCGCCTGGGGCCAAGGTGTAACGCTTGCATTGATGCAGGCTGGGCTTACGCCATCGCGAGCAAGCTTTGCTCCCACAGGTCCTGCTCCAACAGATCTGACGGGTGTACGACCGGGAGAGCCAGGCCGGCTACTAGGCCGCCTCGCGAGCAAGCTTTGCTCCCACAGGTCCTGCTCAAACAGATATCTGATGGGTGTACGACCGGGAGAGCCAGGTCGGCTGTCAGGCCGCCTCGCGAGCAAGCTTTGCTCCCACAGGTCCTGCTCAAACAGATCTGACGGGTGTACGACCGGGTGAGCCAGGCCGGCTACTAGGCCGCCTCGCGAGCAAGCTTTGCTCCCACAGGTCCTGCTCAAACAGATCTGACGGGTGTACGACCGGGAGAGCCAGGCCGGCTACTAGGCCGCCTCGCGAGCAAGCTTTGCTCCCACAGGTCCTGCTCAAACAGATCTGACGGGTGTACGACCGGGCGAGCCAGGCCGGCTACTAGGCCGCCTCGCGGTGGACGTTGATCTCGGGCGCCCCGTTAACCACGATGGCCGAACGCAGGCATTGTGGAGTGGGCATCCCGGCATGGATGCCGGGATAGCCGCGCTGGGCCCAGAGTGTGTAAAAACAAATAAAACATCGTCGGCACGTAGTGCCGACAGGTGTTGGCCAATTGATTAAAACCTAAAGCGCTCTTGTAGCTCCAAACGGCCCCTACAAGCGCTAGCAAGGCTCCGTAGGCTTGATTAACGGGGCAAAACGGCAGGTTTCAGGCCGCCAGCGCTTTCATCAGACCCTGCGCACCAAGGATTTTCATCACCCTTTTCCAATTGTAAGCGAGTACATTCAAGCTCATTTCGGTGCTTACCCCAGCCAGCCGCCGCGTCAAAAAATGCGTCGCCCCCATCCATTGCTTCAGCGTCCCGAAGGGGTGCTCGACCGTTCGCTTGCGGATGCTCATCATCTGCGGCTCATTGTTCAGGCGGACCTGCATTTCCTCCAGTACCGCCTCATGTTCCCAGCGCCGAATCTTCCGCTCTCTGGCCGGTGTGCATTGCGCCTTTATCGAACAGGCCTGGCAGTTGGAGTGCCAGTAAACGTCCAGCTTCTTGCCCTTGTCGACATAAGAGTTGCGCCAGATCAGCACTTGCTTGGCGGGGCAGACGTACACATTTTTGTCCGCGTCGTAAATAAACTCGTCATTACCGAAACGGCCATCAAATTTGGCCCGCGAACTCAGCGTTTTCGGCACATAAGCGGTGATCCCTGTCTCGTGACAGGCCAGGATTTCTCTGCTTTTGTAATACCCTCGGTCCGCTACCACCGACAACGATTCGATTTGCATCGCCTCACGGGCCTGCTGGGCCATCGAGCTAAGCTGATCACGGTCGTGACCGACATTGGTCACCTCGTGCGCGACAATCAAATGGTGTTTGGTATCGACTGCTGTCTGCACGTTGTAGCCCACGATGCCATGACCGCTCGTCATCATCATCGAGCGCGCGTCCGGGTCGGTCAGCGAGATCTGTTTGTCCGGCGATGCTTCAAGCTGTATTTCAATCGCATGGAGCGCCTTCATCTGCTCCTTCAATTTGGCGATCTTCTCTTCCAGGCCGCCTTTGGGCCCTGAAGACTTGGGCTCTTGCCGATCAGCCTCATCCAGCGCCTTCAGATAACGGGCAATGCTTGATTCGATCTCTTCCATCCGGCGCTTCAGCTTGGCGCTGGTGAAGTTGCGGTCGCGGTGGTTCACCGCCTTGAATTTACTGCCATCGATGGCAACGAAATGTTCCGAGAAAAGCCCCAGTTGTTGACACAGCACGACGAACTGCCGACAGACTCCTCGAATGGCCTTTGAGTTGTCTTTGCGGAAGTTGGCGATGGTCTTGAAATCCGGCATCAGGCGACCGGTCAGCCACATCAACTCGACGTTGCGCTGCGCCTCGCACTCAAGACGCCGGCTTGACTGGATACGGTTGAGATAGCCGTAGATGTAGATTTTCAGCATGACTGCAGGGTGATAAGCCGGTCGGCCCGTTTTAGCGGGGACAGCGCTTTCAAAACCCAAGGTGATCAGGTCGAGTTCATCCACGAAGACATCGACAACGCGCACCGGATTGGTATCGCTGACGTAGTCGTCCAAGCTCTCGGGGAGCAAGGTAGTTTGATCTCGATGTTCACCTTGGATGAAGCGTTTCATGGGCAGCCCTTGCAATGAAGTCCTGGGGAAATCATAGCAAGGGTTGGCTTCAGGGTTTTGACACACTCTGGGCCATGGATGGCCCTTCGCGGCGGGCCCACGGAGCAATGCCGGAGTGAGGGCACACCGAGCCTAAGCGAGGTGCCGAGTGGTGGGGCAAAGCCTTTTTGGTTACTTTTTTGGCGTCTGAAAAAAGTGACCCGCCGTAAGGGCGGAACCGCCAGTAGCCGTTACCGCAGCAACGGATATGCACTCGACCAACATCAATACCCCTGACGATCAAGCAATAACCGGCACCCGATCCCAATCCAACAGCGCCGCCGCCACGGGCCGGCCAAACCAGTAACCCTGCCCCAGCTCACAAGCCTGGCCAAGCAAAAATGCCGCCTGCTCACGCTGCTCGATGCCCTCGGCGTGCACCTGCATACCCATGCTATGGGCCAGAGCAATGATCACCCGGACGATCGCCGCATCATCCTCATCCCACGGCAACCCCGCGACAAAACCCTGGTCGATCTTGAGCTTCTGCACCGGCAAACGCTTGAGCCGCAGCAGCGACGAATAACCCGTGCCAAAATCATCGATGGCCAGGCGCACGCCCAACTCTCGCAGGCGATGCATCTGCTCCAGCGCCACTTCCGGGTCTTCCATCACCGCGCTTTCCGTCACTTCCAGTTCCAGGCAGGCCGGGTCCAGGCCCGTGTCGTGCAACACCTGGGCGACCTGCTCATACAACTCGCGACGGGCAAACAACCGACTCGAAACGTTGACGGCAACAAACGACAGCGCCACGCCGGCCTGCTGCCACTGGCACATCTGCCGGCAGGCCTGGTCCATGACCCAGGCGTCGACCTGGGCAATCAGGCCGGTACGCTCAGCGATGGGAATGAACTCAGCCGGCGACACCAGCCCTCGCGTGGGGTGCTCCCATCGCACCAGCGCCTCGACCCCGATCAGACGACTGGTCGCCAGGTCGTGGACCGGCTGATAGTGAACGCGCAACTCCTGCTGCTGCAGCGCCCGACGCAGTTCGGAGGCAATCTCGACCCGCTGCTGGGCGTGGGCCGTGAGTTCTTCGGTGTACAAGGCGTAGCCGTCGCGTCCGGCGCTCTTGGCCTTGAACAACGCCGAATCGGCATTGCGCAGCAACTGCCCGGCGCTCAGAGCATCGCCGGGAAACAGGCTGATGCCGATGCTGGCATTGATGAACAATGCGTGGTCATCGAACCGCAGGGGCTCTTTCAACGCGTCGAGGATGCGCCGGGCCAACGCCGCGGCCTGGCCTGGCTGCGAGCAATTTTCCACCAGCACCGCAAATTCGTCGCCCCCCAACCGGGCCAGGGTCACCCCCGGCGTAAAAAGCCCACGGAACCGCTCGGCCACGCCTTTGAGCAACTCATCGCCGACGTTGTGACCCAGGCTGTCATTGATGTTCTTGAAGTGATCCAGGTCCAGCAGCAACAGGGCGCAGCCACGCTTGTGCAACTGCGCCGACGCCAGGGCCTGCTCGGTGCGATCGGAAAACAGCAGGCGGTTGGGCAAGCCTGTCAACGGGTCGTGATGGGCCAGGTAGGCCAGTTCGTGCTCGGAGTCCTTGATGGCGCTGATGTCGGAAAACACTGCGACATAATGGCTGACTTGGTCGTTATCGTCGCGAATGACGCGTATCGTCTGCCATTGCGGGTAGATCTCTCCACTTTTACGCCGGTTCCAGATCTCGCCGCTCCATTCGCCCTGGCTGGCCAGGGAGGCAAACATGTCGCGGTAGAACTCCGGCCCATGGCGACCGGACTTGAACAGGTTGGGGCGCTGGCCCAGCACTTCGTCCCGCACATAACCGGTGATCGCCATGAAAGCCCGGTTCACGTGCACGATCAGGCCCTGGCGGTCCGTTACCAACACCCCTTCACGGGTGCAATCGAAGACGGCGGCAGCCTGGCGCAGGCGCTCTCGATCGGCGCCAGGCTCGGCCTTGCCGAAAAAACGCGAGATCCGCGCTCGCGCCAGGAAGACCAACCCGGCGCTGAGCAGGATCCAGGCATAACCGTTGATCAATAACCAATGCTGCCTGTCGGAAAATTGATCGAAGAAACTGCTCGATAAATAACCAATCAGTTGCAGCCATATGACTGACAGCACGAGGTAAAGCAGCGCTACGCGCATGGCACTGCGTTGATAGGCGGTCATTCAGCCATCCATGTCCCTACAAAGAGGTAGGGATTATAGAGGAAGAAACATCCAGCCACTCTTATCTGAAAGGCCGACTGGTTTTATCTGTAGGTCTGGGGATAATGCAACGGCAGTTTCTATTTTTATCGAGGGCCCTACAGCCTATGTGGTACGAAGGTTTTCTTGGTTTGTCGGCCTGGTCACTGGTGGCAGTCACCCTGCTGATGACCCACGTCACGATCATTGCCGTCACGGTCTACCTGCACCGTTATTCGGCGCATCGCTCCTTGGAGCTCAACGCTGGCCTCAAACATTTCTTCCGTTTCTGGCTGTGGCTGACCACAGCGCAGAACACCCGCGAGTGGACCGCCATCCACCGCAAGCACCACGCCAAATGCGAAACCGTCGACGACCCCCACAGCCCGGTCATAAAAGGCTTGTCCACCGTGCTGCGCAAAGGCGCCGAGCTGTATCGCGCCGAGGCGGAAAATCCGGAAACCTTGCGCATCTACGGCAAGAACTGCCCCGACGACTGGATCGAGCGCAACCTCTACAGCCGCTTCCCGCTAGTGGGCGTGGCGATCATGGGCATCATCGACCTGCTGCTGTTCGGCACCATCGGCATCACCATCTGGGCCATCCAGATGATGTGGATTCCCGTGTGGGCCGCCGGCGTGGTCAATGGCCTGGGCCATGCCGTGGGCTACCGCAACTTCGAATGCCGCGACGCAGCGACCAACCTGGTGCCCTGGGGCATCCTGATCGGCGGCGAAGAACTGCACAACAACCACCACACCTACCCCAACTCGGCCAAGCTGTCGGTACGCAAATGGGAGTTCGACCTGGGCTGGGCCTGGATCCGGGTGTTCAGTGTCCTGGGCCTGGCCAAGGTCCAGCGGGTTGCGCCGATCGCCCACCGGGTCGAAGGCAAGGGCCACCTGGACATGGACACGGCCATGGCGATTCTCAACAACCGTTTCCAGATCATGGCGCAGTACCGCCGGCTGGTCATCGCGCCGCTGGTCAAGCAGGAACTGGAGAAGGTCGATCACTCGGTGCGTCACCAGTTCCACCGGGCCAAACGCCTGCTCTCGCGGGAAACCAGCCTGCTGGACGACCGTCACCACGTGCGCATCCAGAACATGCTCGAACACAGCCAGGCGCTGAAGGTGATCTACGAGAAACGCCTGGCCTTGCAGCAGATCTGGGTCAAGACCAGCAGCAACGGCCACGACATGCTCGCCGCCATCAAGGAATGGGTCCACGAGGCCGAGGCCAGCGGCATCCAGTCCCTGCGGGACTTCGCCGACCAGCTCAAGACCTACTCGCTACGGCCTGCCACGGCCTGACAATGCAACTCCATGGCAAAGGCTTGCGCGGGGCTCTGTAGGAGCTGCCGAAGGCTGCGATCTGTTGATCTTTTGATCTTTCGCTTGAGATTCAAGCGTCAGGGGAAAGATCGCAGCCTCGCTCCGCTCGACAGCTCCTACAGGCCCGGCGGGAGCAATCTCTGGCCACAGGGTCAACCCCATACTTTGACTCGCCAAATCCCCCGCCCTTCGTCGCCTGAAAAGGAACTTCGCCCCAAATCCCCTATCTCAAAGAGCACTTCGCCATCCAGGCGGGTTTTGGAGAAAGCGCGTGCGAACCAACAGCAGTGCATGCTCTTTGAGATTTGTGCCGATGGTCGACAAGAACCTACAGGATTACTCCCTACCTCATTGGCCCGAGGCAGCCCAGACGCTCATGGCGCTGATGCATGCCCAGGGCGAAGTGGCGCGCCTGAGCGAGCGTGAGCAGCTGTTCAGCTCGTTGCTGGTCAGCGTCAATGCCGTGCTGTGGGCGTTCAACTGGGAAACCCGGCAGGTGCTGTATGTCAGCCCCGCCTACGAGCGGATCTTCGGCCGCCCCGCCGGTCTGGTCCTGGCTGACTTCAACGAATGGCGCGACGCAATCTACCCCGACGACCTGGAGTATGCCGAGCGCAGCCTGGCCGAGGTATTGGTCAAGGGCGCCGTCGAAGACCGTGAATACCGCATCATCGCCGGCGACGGCCAGGTCCGCTGGCTGAGCGACAAATGCTTCATCAACCGCAAGGCCGAGCCAGGGCAACCGGTGATTGTGGTGGGCATTGCCGAAGACATCACCGAAAAGAAGCTGCTGGAAAGCGAACTGCAGCGCCTGGCGACCACCGACGTGCTGACCCAAAGCAGCAATCGCCGGCATTTTTTCGAATGCGCCCACCGTGAGTTCGAGCAGGCACGGCTACAAGGGATGCCCATGGCGTTCCTGTTGCTGGACATCGATGACTTCAAGGTGATCAACGACACCTACGGCCATCAGGAAGGCGATACCGTGCTGCAGAGAATCGCCGAAAGCGGGCGGTCCGTGCTCCGGCGCGGCGACCTGTTCGGGCGGATTGGTGGTGAAGAGTTCGCTGCGGTGTTCCCCGGCTGCGCCCCCGACATGGCATTGCAAGTGGCCGAGCGGCTGCAACGGGAAATCCAGCGCTTGATGTTTCGCTGCGGCGAGCAGAGCTTCGGCATTACCGTGAGCCAGGGCCTGACCAGCATCACGGCCGACGACCAGAGCCTCGACAGCCTGTTCGCCCGCGCCGACGCGGCCATGTACGAAGCCAAGCGCAAGGGTAAGAACCGCATCATCGCGGCTTGAGTGAGTTGTCCCGCCACTGAACCCCTGTGGGAGCAAGGCTTGCCCGCGATAGCAGCGCCTCGGTGTCCACTTGAACCCGAGTTGCCTGCATCGCGAGCAAGCTTTGCTCCCACAAAGCTCGCTCCCACAGGGTTGGGCGGTGGTCTTACTTGCGGCGCAACCGCATCAACTCGGGCAAGCCGATCTTCAGCAACCGCGCCGTGCGCCCCCGGGCCAGCTCTTCAAGTCCTTCATGCTCGGTCAGGTGGGCCATCTGCGCCGCCATGTTCATCACCAGTGCCTCGCGGGAATACACCCCACCACCCAGGCTATAGGCTGCCGCGATCAACTCACGCAGCTCCAGCGGCAGGCGCCAACGGGTGCGCAGCGCCGAGCCGAAACCAGCGCCGTATTGATCGAGGCAACTCCCTACTTCCTCCAACTCATCCAGCTCGCCACCCGCCTGCGTCCACTCCTCCAGGCAACGCAACAGCGCCAGGTCACCCAGGCGGTGTAACAGCCCGGCGCAATAACAGCGTTCCGGTTCCAGATCCAGCAACCGAGCCAGGATTCGGGCGTACTCGGCGGCTTGCAGCGACAGTTCCCAGTAACGCTCGGCATAGTCCGCCAGGCACGGGACGCTGAGCCGGGCGCAGCGCTTGAGGGCCAGGCCGAGGATCAAGTTCATGCTTTGTCCGGTGCCGAGCTGGTGCAGTGCCTGGGCCACGGTCTGCACCGGGCCGCCGCCCTGATGCTGGGCAGCGCCGTTGGCCGCCGCGATCAGCACCGCGGTGATTTGCGGGTCGGTGCGGAGCTCTTCTTCGAGCAGTTTCAAATCCAGGCCGCCGGGGTTGAGGCTGCGCCTGACCGCCACTTGCACATCGGTCATCAAGGGCGCGCCCTCGGACAGGTCACGCCGACGCTCCAGGAAGGTGGCCAAGGTCAGCCCCGCTCCCGGGATCGGCGCATCGTTGGAGGTTTCTTCGCCGCCCACCAACAACCCCTGCAAACGCTGGGTCAGGTGTTCCCGGTTCAAAGGCTTGGTCAGATACGCGGTCGGCGCCAGCGGCAGGACCTCGCGCACGCTGGCGCTGTCGTTGCGCCGGCTCATCAGGATGAACGGTAGCGGTGGGGTGCGATGCTGCTGGCGAAGGCCACGCAGGATAGCCAGGCCATCAACCTGCGGCAGCTCCCAATCGGCAATCACCAGGTCGTAGGGATGTTTGGCCAGCAAATCCAAAGCCTCTTTGCCGTCGCCACAGGTGTCCACCCGTGCATCGCAGCGCACGCCCGACAACACCTGTTCAAGCAGCTCACGGGACGCCGGATCGGCCTCGGCGATCAACACACGGGGTACAGCGGGTAAATCCACAGCAGTCATGCAGCACGCTCCCTTGCCATACTTGCACCTTAGACCTTGGTGGTCGTTCCAGACAGCTCAAAATCCACCAGGCAGGTTCGCAGATATGAAAAAACCCGCCAGAAGGCGGGTTTTTGTGGATCAGCGCGCAACCGTCACTCAGAGTTCGGAGAAGCACTCTTCGATGATTGCCAGGCCTTTGTCCAGTTGCTCGTCCGGCGCGGTCAGCGGCACCAGCACCCGCAAAACGTTGCCATAGGTGCCGCAGGACAGCAGGATCAAGCCCTTGTCACGCGCCTTGGCCACGACTTGGGCTACCGCTGCCGCGTTCGGCTTGTGGGAGTCGCCGTTTTCGAACAACTCCACGGCGATCATCGCGCCCAGGGCACGCACATCACCAATGACCGGGTACTTCTTCTGGATCGCCTTGAGGCCAGTCACCAGACGCTCGCCCACGGCCTTGCAGCGCTCCAGCAGGTGTTCTTCTTCGAACACTTCCATCACCGCCAACGCCGCCGCACAGGCGATCGGGCTACCGGCGTAGGTGCCACCCAGGCCACCCGGCGCGATGGCATCCATGTACTCGGCCTTGCCGCACACACCGGCCAACGGGAAACCGCCAGCGATGGATTTGGCGAACGTGGTCAGGTCGGCGGCAACGCCCATCTGCTCCATGGCGAAGAAGGTGCCGGTACGGCCGGCGCCGGTCTGCACTTCGTCAGCGATCAACAGGATGCCGTGCTGGTCGCACAGGGCGCGCAGGCGCTTCATGAATTCCTTGGGCGCCACATAAAAACCACCCTCGCCCTGTACCGGCTCGATGATGATTGCCGCGATGTCACGCGGTTCGGCGTCGTTCTTGAAGATGCGCTCGATGCTGGCGATGGAATCGTCGATGCTCACGCCGTGCAGCTCGTTCGGGTACAGCGCGCGGAAGATGCCGCCGGGCATCAAGCCCATGCCGGCCGAGTACGGTACGACTTTACCGGTCAGGCCCAGGGTCATCATGGTGCGACCGTGGTAAGCGCCGGTGAAGGCGATCACACCGGCACGGCCCGTGGCGGCGCGGGCGATTTTCACGGCGTTTTCCACCGCTTCCGAACCGGTGGTCACCAGCAGGGTTTTCTTGGCGAAGTCACCCGGGACCTTGGCGTTGATTTTTTCGCACAGTTCCACGTACGGCTCGTAGGCCAGGACCTGGAAGCAGGTGTGGGTCAGCTTGTTCAGCTGTTCGGTCACGGCGGCGATGATTTTCGGGTGTACGTGGCCGGTGTTCAGCACGGCGATGCCGCCGGCGAAGTCGATGAACTCACGACCTTCAACGTCGGTTACCGTGGCGTTCTTCGCCGATTCGGCAAAGATCGGGTGAATCTGGCCAACACCGCGTGGAACAGCGGCGATACGGCGGGCCATCAGGTCTGCGTTGGTCTTGCTCATTAAAATGTCCTCATTCGCAGCTCGGGGCGGCGTGGATCAAGGAATACATGGCGGGGAGGCAACTGCGACAGCATGCGATGATCGACTGCCGCAGCGTTCCGGCCACAAGAAACAGAACGGGTGAAACGCGCAAAGGGACAGCGCTCTCGTGCCCTTTGCGCTTGAAGCAGATCAGATACCCAGGCAGAGGTATTTGATTTCCAGGTAATCCTCAATGCCGTACTTGGAGCCTTCACGGCCCAGGCCCGAAGCCTTGATGCCGCCGAACGGCGCGACTTCGTTGGAAATCAATCCGGTGTTGACGCCGACCATGCCGTATTCCAGGGCTTCGGCCACACGGAACACACGGCCCAGGTCGCGGGCATAGAAGTACGAGGCCAGGCCGAACTCGGTGTCGTTGGACATCGCGATCACTTCGGCTTCGTCTTTGAAGCGGAACAGCGGTGCCAGCGGACCGAAGGTTTCTTCCTTCGCCACGGCGGCATTCTTCGGCACGTTGGTCAGGATGGTCGGCTCGAAGAAGTTGCCTTCCATTGCCTTGCCGCCTGACAGCACGGTCGCGCCTTTGCTGACTGCATCAGCGATGTGTTCCTGCACCTTGGCGACCGCTTTGCCGTCGATCAAGGGACCTGTTGTGGTGCCATCGTCCAGGCCGTTGCCGATCTTGAGCTTGGCGACCGCTGCCTTGAGTTTTTCGGCGAATGCGTCGTACACCGAATCCTGGATGTACAGACGGTTGGCGCAGACGCAGGTCTGGCCGTTGTTGCGGTATTTGGAAATGATCGCGCCTTCGACGGCCTTATCCAGGTCCGCGTCGTCGAACACGATGAATGGTGCGTTGCCGCCCAGTTCCAAGGAGACTTTCTTGATGTCCTTGGCACATTCGGCCATCAGTTGGCGACCGATCTCGGTCGAACCGGTGAAGGACAGCTTGCGCACGATCGGGTTGCTGGTCAGCTCGCCGCCGATGTCGCCGGCACTGCCGGTGACAACGCTCAACACGCCTTGCGGAATGCCAGCACGGTGCGCCAGTTCCACCAGGGCCAGGGCCGAGAAAGGGGTTTGCGAAGCTGGCTTGATGACCATGGTGCAACCAGCGGCCAGGGCTGGGCCGGCCTTGCGGGTGATCATCGCGGCCGGGAAGTTCCACGGGGTAATGGCCGCGGTCACGCCGATCGGCTGCTTGATCACGATCAGGCGCTTGTCGGGCTGGTGGCCGGGAATCACATCACCGTAGATGCGCTTGGCTTCTTCGGCAAACCACTCGATGAACGAGGCGGCGTAGACGATTTCGCCCTTGGCTTCGGCCAGCGGCTTGCCTTGTTCCAGGGTCATCAGGCGACCGAGGTCGTCCTGGTTCTCGATCAGCAATTCGTACCAGCGGCGCAGCTTGTTGGCGCGCTCCTTGGCCGTCAGCGCACGCCAGGCCGGCAGTGCCTTGTCGGCGGCTTCAATCGCCCGACGGGTTTCGGCGGCGCCCATTTTCGGCACAGTGCCCAGTACTTCGCCCGTTGCCGGGTTGGTGACGTTGATCGTCTGACCATTGTCCGCATCGACCCAAGCGCCATCGATAAAGGCTTGTTGGCGGAACAACTGGGTGTCTTTAAGCTGCATGTCGGCTTTCCTTAACAGCACCGCGCACGCGCGGAGCGAATTAGATTTGTAGAAAGGCGCCTCGGGGGCTGCCGTCAGGGAAATCATTCACCGGGCTGAAGCACAGAAATAACGCACATAAGCACAGACGTGCGGTTCAGCACCCAGACAAGAGCGTTTGAAATCTCAAACGAATCCTAGGGCCGATAGGGGTGAAGGACAATAGGCTGTTCGAAAAAAAGAACGAAAAAGCCGAATTTGCCCGCTTTTTCTGATCAGCGTAGCCGATGCCCGCCCAGGCTTATGAAAACACCGGCAAATCAGCAGCATGGACGCCCGCGATGCATATGAGTATCATGGCGCCCGCGTCGCACCAGTAGCTCAGCTGGATAGAGTACTGCCCTCCGAAGGCAGGGGTCGTGGGTTCGAATCCCGCCTGGTGCACCATCTTCAGAATCAAAAGCCCCAGGTCGCAAGACCTGGGGCTTTTTTGTGGGCGTCTAACCTTGGGAGCCTGCAAGTAAGCAATTCAGGCATTAAAAAACCCCTGAGCGGTATCAGCGCCGCAGCGCATCAACCGACAGGGGCCGTGTTGCGATCAACTATAAAGGCTAGGGGTCTTCCGTCAACCACCCGGCAGCAGCACCGCTTACGTGACGTCACGAAAAAGGTCATCAATCAGGTTGTCCTATACTCCTCATTTCTCAAGCGCTGAATTACTCCATGAGGATCGTCCATCCCGCTCCAGACAGCACCATCGAGTTCTTTAAGCTGGGCAACCGCACTGCGCAAAGATATTTGCTCAAGGCTCTCGTAGGATTGAATGAACATTCTCCGCAGGCGCCAGCCCCCCTGTGGCCGACTTTCCCACGCCCCCGCCCCATGGACACGGATGGACTTGAACAACAGGTTACCTAACTGTTCTGCCAATGCCGCATCGGCTTCACAAAAAAGACTTTCGCCACCGCTGCCCTCAAGCAGAACAGGAACCGTCACGCCCTCCCCACCAACAGAATACAAACGTCCCTGGACGCTACCTTGCTTGATAATAACCATGGGAGAGGGCCTTTACCTTTGGGGGTTAAGTAGCGGACGCACCTTGCGTGCAAGATACCATTCACTCAATCCGGCTCCATCAATACGACATGCAGCAGGCACGTCTTGCATGCAGCCCCATGCACGAGCGCCTGCTTACTACGGTTACGATCTGCCAGCACCATCGACATTACGACTCACCACCTCCAGCAAGTCCGAACCTTCTCGCAGCAGCAGATACGCCGCGTTGGTAAATCTATACAAATCCCCATCGTCGATGCCCTTGATCGTGACCGAAGTGATGCTTTCCAAAAGGTCGGTCCCAGCCTTGATGCGGCTGAGCGCACTGTCAATCAGCATCGCGGTGGGCATCTGGCTGTCGATCAGTAGAACGGGGCACTCGGGATTGTTGGTTTGCAACGGTATGTAATGCGACATCCGCATGACTCCTTGTCAGGCGAATCGATAAATGGATGAAACGGACTCCAGGCGCCAAGAAAGAGCCTGAACGCTCCGTCCTAACCGCCATTCAAATCAAAATACCTGAAATTCAGATATCCGAAAAGCAGATATAGCGTGGCGAAGCGAATCTCAATGGATGCAGCCATGACCAAAGCTATTTATCGACGCGAGCACGAGGTTTTTCTTCAGGTCCTCAAGCGCATACGCATCGAATCCGGACTGACTCAGGCACAGTGTTCGGCAGCGCTGGGCAGACCGCAGTCATTCATGAGCGATGTGGAGCGGGGGGTGCGAAGGCTGGATACGGTTCAGTTGCGGGATTTGTGTCTGGTTTTGGGCACCGATTTGACGAGTTTTTCAGCCGACTATGAAAGGGCGCTCAAGGGCGAATGATCCTTCAGCTTCTGGGCCCACTAGCATTTCAGATGTCTCGGTCATGGACCGTAGCCCCGTTCATTTATGGCTTGCATAAGCCATTGTGTCGGGGAGCTTACCCCCCGCTCGGCCTGTAGGAGCTGCCGAGCGAAGCGAGGCTGCGATCTTTGCGCAGGCGCTTGAATCTCAAGCGAAAGATCAAAAGATCGCAGCCTTCGGCAGCTCCTACAGCGCAACCCAGCGGGAGCAAGCTCCCTCGCCACGGACGTTGTGCCAGCCTTTTAGTGCCCACCCGATTTCAACGCTTGCGCAACGCCTCCAACCGCGCCGGCAAGTCCTCCTCGGGAAAGCGCTGATGCAGCGCCAGCAGTTTCTCATCAGCAGCCTTGCTCTCACCCACCTCGCGCAAACGCAGGATTTCCAGCAAACCCTGCTCCAGCGATGGCAGTGCAGCCGACGCCGATTTGCTCATTTTCGCCGCAGGCTTTTGCGCCAACGATTGCATCGGGCTTGCCGGCGCCCGGGCCAGTTCGCCCTGGGGCGCCATGCGGGTGATCGGGGCGGGGGCGGGCATGGCCGGTGGGGGTGCGGCGGCAACGGCGGGCGCTTGCCGATCAGCGGAAAACTCCATCGAGGCGGGTGCGGCCAGCTCGTCGTGGGGCACGGGCGAGCGCAGCACCAGGCCGATCATCAGCGCCACGCCGGCGACCGTGGCGAATGCCATTTGCCAGCGCGGCCGTTGGCAGGCTTGCAGCCAGCGTTGCCACAGGCTTGGCGTGGGCGTCGGGGCTTCACGGCGGGCGGCGGCCAGGATGAAGGCGTCCAGGGAGGCCGGCGGCTCGGCGCTGGCGTGTTGGCGGAAATGCTCGATCAGCACTTTATCGTCGGGGGCCGGGGTGTGTTTAGGGTCGATCATGCGGATACCTCCTCGGCCAGCAGTCGATGCAGTTTCTGCTGGGCGTAACGCAAGCGGCTCTTGACCGTTTCCAGTGGGGCGCCGGTCAAGGCGGCAATCTGTGGCAGCTCCAGGTCGCCGTGCAGGCGCAGCAGGAAGACTTCCCGCTGATCTTCGGGCAAGGCCTGCAATGCCGCGTCGAGACGCGCCTGGTCGCGACTCAGGCTCAACTGTTGCTCAGGGCTGCTGGTGTCGTCGGGCTGGACGTGAAGCTGCTCATCGTAGCTGTCGTGCAACGGGTTGTGGACACCATGCTTGCGCCAGTGGTCGATCAAGCGGTTGCGGGCAATCTGGAACAGCCAGGTACGAAAACTTGCCCGGCCTTGTGGCTCGGTGGTGCTGCGAATCAGGCTGAGCCAGGTGTCCTGGAACACTTCCTCGGCCAGTTCGGCCTTGTTGCTCAAGGACACGAGGAACCGGTAAAGCCCTTGCCGATGGCGGGCGTACAGGGCTTCGAAAGCAGCCCCGTCGCCGTTGCGGTAGCGGGCCAGCAGCGATTCGTCGCTGGGAGAATCAAGCGCAGCGGGCATGTGGGTGACGAACTCCTTTCGCTGGTCAGGGTGCAGGTTTCAAGCTCTGCGCAAGCTCCACCAACTGCACAAACTCGGCACGCAGCCCAAACGGGTCATCACCACGGGCCGAGCTAGCCAATTGTGCGGTGTCCTTCAAACTCATCGTCCCAGTGTAACGACCATCTCCCTTGAGCTGCTGGGCGAAGGCCGCCACGGCGGCGGAGAAGCGCAGGTCATCGCTGGGTTTGTCATCGTTCTGCACGCCAGCAATGGGATGCTCGATCAATCGACTGCTACCGCCCTCAGCGGGTTTGTAGCGTACGCGCAACATCGCCAATTCGCCTGATTTACCCTCCGACTGGGGCGTACTGGCGTAACGCAGCGGCTCCAACCAGCCCGGCTCGCCTTTCGGGACAATCTCATACAAGGCCGTCACCGTATGCCCGGCACCGATCTCGCCGGCATCGACCTTGTCGTTGTTGAAATCCTCACGCTTGAGCGCGCGGTTCTCATAACCGAGCAGGCGATATTCGCTGACCTGGGCAGGGTTGAACTCCACCTGCAACTTCACGTCCCGCGCCACCACCGCCAGGGTGGAACTGAGCTGGTCCACCAGGACCTTGCGCGCTTCGAGCAGGTTGTCGATGTAGGCGTAGTTACCGTCACCGGCGTCAGCCAATTGCTCCATCAGGTGTTCATTGTAGTTATCCACACCAAAACCCAGCGTCGTCAGGGAAACGCCGCTTTTACGCCGGTCCACCGCCATCTGCTTGAGGCTGTCGAAATCACTGATGCCGACGTTGAAGTCGCCATCGGTGGCCAGCAGGATGCGGTTGATGCCCTTGTCGATAAAGCTTTCCCGAGCCATCTGGTAGGCCAGTTCGATACCCGAGGCGCCTGCGGTGGAACCACCGGCGTCGAGTTGATCGATGGCGTTGCGGATTTTCACCTTGTCGCGCCCCGAGGTGGGCTTGAGCACCACCCGGGACTCACCGGCATAGACCACCAGGGACACGCGGTCCTGGTCGCGCAATTGGTCCACCAGCAATTTCAGCGTGCTCTTGACCAGCGGCAGGCCTTCGCGACGGTCCATGGAACCGGAAACGTCCACCAGGAAGACCAGGTTGGCCGGCGCCAGATCCGCCACGGCGCGATCGCTGGTCTTGATGCCAATGCGCAGCAAGCGGGTGTGGGGGTTCCACGGCGATGGGGCCACTTCGGTGGTCACGCCGAAGGATGAACCGTCGGTGGGCAGGGCGTAGCTATACGCAAAATAATTGACCATTTCCTCCAGCCGCACGGCACCTTCGGGGGGCAGGCTGCCTTGATTGAGCAAACGTCGCACATTGGCATAGCTGCCGGTATCGACATCCACGCTGAAGGTGGAGACCGGCGTTTCGGCCACGCTGTGAATCGGGTTGTCCGGCAGTTTTTCGTACTGTTCACGCGGCTCGGCGCGGTAACCCGCGGCGATGGCATCGTTCGCCACATTCGGGGCGGGCATCGATGCCGGCTTCATGAGCATGCGCTTGACCGTCGCCTGGCGCACTTCGGCGATCTCGCCTTGCGGTACAACGCTTGGCGCCACAGGCACCGGCTCGGACGACTTGGCGGCCTCCCGGGAAGACAATCCACAACCGGCCAACGCCACCAGCAAAGTCACGGCGAAGCCCTGGGCAGCAGGACGCATAAAGGGAAGTGGACGGGACATGGGCTGAACCTCGTGAATGAATGATCCGTTCACAGAGTCAGACGCAGGGCATTTGTGGTTCGGGTTAACGACTGGAAATTTTTTTGATGAGCACTGAAAAGACATTACCTGGCCACCCAATGGTGGCCAGGAGGTTTATCGCAGATCGATCAATCCGAACCATATTTTGGCGAGCGCGGCCCGTACAGGATCCCGGTGCGCTGACCGGCCGACAGCAGACGCGCACTGGTAATACCGGCAATCGGGTGGCCAGCGTCAGTGGAGCTGTTGATAATTTGCTTGACCGCCGCAGTGATCAGCATACCAACCAGCCCGCCACCGCTGTTGTTTCCGCCCTCTTCACTGGAGGCGCGAGCCGAGCCGGTCCACAGGGTGATGCCTGTGCGCAGGTCCACCAGCTTGGCCGAAGCGGTGACCGCCGTTTCACTGGAGATCAGCATGTAGCGGGTGCCGTACTCCGTGATAGTGATGTACAGCGCCGCGTCGGCGCCGAAAATCTCATGCAGTTTGGCCGGAGCCACGCCTTGGATGTCATTTGCCGTCGTCAGGCCATTCTGGCGGAAGGTTTCGTCCACCAGTGCAATCGGTAACACGTAGTAACCGGCTTCGGCCAACGGGTACGTCACTTGAGACACGAGGCTGTAGGATGCCTGCACCTCAGGTGATTCATTGATCGGCGGCAGCACCAGGATCGACTTGGGTCGTGCCTGCTTGAAGGCCGAATAGTCAATGGTCTTGGGAGCGGCACAGCCGCCCAGCAACGCCAGGGCCAGCAGGGCGCCCGTCAGTTTCAAAAGGCTCATTTGACGTCTCCGGTTTTGGCGTTCTTGAGCAGCATGTCCATGTATACGGCAGACTCAGGGAACAGCGCCTTCTCGGTGCGCAGCTCCTGCACCATCTGGTCATCCTTGCCCATGCTCAGGTACAGCATGCCCAAGTGGGCGTGATAACCCGGCGGCGCCTTTCGGCCACTGGCGTTGATCTTTTGCAGATCCCGCTCCAATGCTTCGACCTGGGCTTCCTTGGGCTCACCCTTGAAGTATTCGTAGACCTGCGGCTGATAGCTTTCCCATTGATACAAACCCTGAGGCGCCGTCTGGCACCCAGCGACCGTCGCGACTGCTGTCAGCATCAGCGCCAACTTCACTGCCTTCTTCATCCGTGTACAACTCCTTGGGGTACGGGTTATTCAGTTGCGCGGGTTCCAGGCGCCGGCATTGATGCCGTCCACCAGGCGGTTGATCGCTTCGCGCATGGCCAGGTCCAGGACTTTGCCATTGAGGGTGGAGTCGTAGCTGGCGGTGCCGCCGAAACCAATGACTTCACGGTTGGACAGGGCGTATTCACCGGCGCCCTGGGTGGAATACACCACTTCGGAAGTGCTGATGTTGACCACGTTCAGGTTGACCTTGGCGTAGGCCACCTGGGTCTTGCCGCGACCGAGGATGCCGAACAACTGGCGGTCGCCGGTCTCTTTGCGGCCGAACTCGGTCACATCGCCGGTCACTACGTAGTCAGCGCCCTTGAGCTTCTGGGCTGTACCCTTGATCGCGGCTTCCTGGGATATCTCACTCATGTTGTCGCGGTCCAACACGCTGAAGCGGTTGGTCTGCTGCAGGTGGGTGATCAAGATGGTCTTGGCCTGGCCGCCAAGACGATCAACGCCGTCGGAAAAGATCCCGCGCATGTAACTGGAGCGGTTATCGAACTTGCCCACGGCGATCGGTACGCGCTGGCCGGCATAGGCAATGCTGGCGCTGGCGACTTTTTCCACCGGCAGTGCCCGGGAGCTCTCCGAGGCACAACCGGCCATAGTCAGCAGCGCTGCGGCGATCAGGCCCGACAGCAGGATGGGGGACGGTAGTTTCACGTGATGCTCCTGAAGTGAAGAGTCAACAAATTGCAGCAGGTATGCGGGAAAGAATGCTGAGTTCGTCCTTGAAGACGTGATAGCACAATGGCGGCAGCATTTTACGAGGTTCGTATCGCTTCTCAAGCTGTTTTCGCCTCAGCGAGGTTTTCTGCAACTGACTTGTCCCTGCAACATCCGTTCTTGAAAGCCCGGTTTTTAGCGAGACGTGCTCACTTCAAGTGCCTGAATCGCGGTGAGCTTGCTCCGGCCTGTCTGCGAAGCGACTCTTTTTTGTGAGCGCTCCGCACTGGTGCGTCAGCCCGGTCGAGCGGGAGCAAGTTCCTTCTCCACAGCGTCATTCCACCCTGAACCCACTGTGATCCGTACCGACCGGGCTTTTTTTCGAAGCGGGGGCCCGCCTCACTTACCCCCTATCTCCACCACCGTTTTCCCATCGCCACGCCCCTCGGCCACCTGTGCGAACGCTTCATTGATGTTCTCCAGATCAAAGCTGTGGTGATCCACCTTGATCCGCAGTGCTCCGGCCTCAACCAGAGCCGTCGCCTCCCGCAAGATCCGACCATGGTGTTCGCGCCCCTTGCCAGTCAGCAGCGGCATCAACGTAAACACCCCGCTATAGCTCGCCCCTCGGAACGACAACGGTGCGAGGCTGTGCTGGCCCCAGCCGAGGCAACTGAGCACATGGCCGGTGTAGGTCTTTACCGCGTTGAAGGACGCATCCAGGGTCGGGCCACCCACGGTGTCGTAGACGATGTCGAAGCCTTCGCCATCGGTGTATTGGCGCACGTAGCTGTCGGTGTCCTGGGTCCGGTAGTCGATCGGGGTTGCGCCCAGTTCGCGAATGAAGTCCTGGCTGCTGGCCGAACCGGTGGCGTAGACCTTGGCACCTCGGGCATTGGCAATCTGCACGGCCATTTGGCCGACACCGCCCGCGCCGCCGTGGATCAGCACTTGTTGGCCACTACGAACGTTGGCGCGGTCTACCAGCCCTTCCCAAGCGGTGATGAAGACCAGCGGCAAGGCGGCCGCTTCGCGCATGCTCAGTGAGCGGGGCTTGGGTGCAATCAGGCGGGCGTCGACCGCGATGTATTCGGCCAGCGCGCCTTGGGCCCCGCCGATCCCGCCGGCCATGCCGAACACCTCGTCGCCAGGCGCAAAGTCATTCACGCCCTCTCCCCGTTCAACCACCGTCCCGGCCAGGTCAATCCCCAATACGGCGGGCAGCGGCTGGCGGGCATGGGCACCGCCTCCCGCCGCGATCTTGGTATCCAGCGGGTTGATTCCGGCAGCATGAACCTTGATCAATACCTGGCCTTTGCCGGGAACAGGTCGGGAGATGGAACGGACAATCAGCGCAGCCTGAGCCGTTTCGGCAACGGCGGCGAACATGGTGTTGTTCATGACGGTAAACCTCCAATGAGTGGGCAGGTTCATAGTGCGAGCGAAGACGCATTCCGATAAGTGAGCAACAATGGATAGGATTTATTCCAATAAGAGGCTGAATCCTGATGGATCTGTTCGACGCAATGCAGGTGTTCGTGCGGGTGGTGGAACGCGGCTCGTTCTCGGCCGTCGCCAGGGAGCTGAACCTGGGCCAACCGGCGGTGAGCAAGCAGATCCGCGCGTTGGAGCAGCATCTGGGCGGCGCACTGTTTGCCCGCAGCACCCGCCATCTCGCGCTGACCGACCAGGGGCAGCGCTTCTACGCTGAAAGCAAGGACATACTCGCCAGCGTGGACGCGGCACGGCTCAGTTTCGCCAGTGGGCAGGAACAGATCGCCGGCCTTCTGCGCGTAGCGGCGCCCGTCAGTTTCGGCCGGTTGTGCATTGCGCCGTTGGTGGGCGAGTTCCTCGCGCGTCATCCACAGCTTCGGATCGACTTGAGGCTAAGCGATCAAAACGAGGACATGTTGAAGGAGAACATCGACCTGGCCATTCGCATCGGCGTGGTGAAAAGCGAAGGGCTGGTAGCGATTTCTCTCGGCGACAGCCCGCGCCGGGTGTACGCCTCCCCCGCCTATCTGCAACTGCATGGCACGCCCCTCGCACCGGCTGATCTGGCCCGCCATAACTGTTTGGCTTTCACGCTGCTGGAGCATTACGACGTCTGGCGGTTCGACCAGGATGGCTTACAGCACAACGTCACGATCAAGGGCAACGTCACCTGCAACAGCAGCGAGGCAATCCGGGAAATGGTGCTGTCGGGCCTGGGCGTTTCGCTGTCGCCGCAGTGGTTGTTCGCGGCCGATGTTCGCCAGGGAACCGTCCGCACCGTGCTTGCCGATTACCCACCACTGGCGCTGCCCATCAGCGCCGTGTTCAGTCAGGATCGACGCCGCTCGGCACGCACCCGAGCCTTTGTGGATTTTTTGCGCGAGCGTCTTTGAACAGCCGGCCTAGGATTCACAGGCCAATGATGGCTGCGCAGCCTTCCCATGCCGCCCTGGAAAATACGCCGCCGCAGCCACGCCCACCGCCCCCATCACCCCGCAATAGGCCACGCACACCCACGGGCTCCAAGGCACCAGAGCAATCAACATCAACGGCGTCATGCTGGCCCACAGGGCATAGGCGATGTTGTAGGTGAGCGAGATGCCGGACACGCGAATCTTCGGTGGGAACAGGCTGACCATCACCGACGGCACCGCGCCAACCACGCCGCAACCCAGGCCGGCCACGGCGTAGGCCAGGCCCAGCCAGGCGCCACCGCTGATCAGGCTGGCGTAGAGCACGGCGATGCCCACGGGCAGCAGCAGGCTGTAGAGCATGACGGTGCGCCAGGCGCCGATGCGGTCGACGATGAGGCCGGCCAGGACGCAGCCGATGTTCAGGAACACGATGCCCAGGCTGCTCAGGGCGAAGGTGTGGCTGGGGGTCATGCCGAAGCTTTTCTGCATCACGGTCGGGGTGATGACCACGAACACCACCACGGCTGAGGTCAGCACGCAGGTCAGGATAGCGGCGGGGAGCAAGGCTTGGCGGTGGTCGCGCAGGACCGTGCGCAACGGCAGTTCCGCAGCACCTTCGCGATTGGCTTGCAGGGCCATGAAGATCGGCGTCTCGCTCAGCCAGCGGCGCAGCCAGACACCGATCACGCCAAAGACACCTCCCAACAGGAACGGCAGGCGCCAGGCGTAATCGAGCATCTCTGCCGGTGTGTAGATCCGCGCCAGTGCTGTTGCGGTCAAGGCGCCCAGCAAGTAGCCGAAGGTCAGGCCGGCCTGGAGGAAACCCAGGGCATAGCCGCGATGATGCAGCGGCGCATGTTCAGCCACGAACACCCAGGCGCTGGGCACCTCACCGCCCACCGCCGCACCCTGCAGGATACGCAGCGCCAGCAACAGCAACGGTGCGAAATAACCGATTTGCGCGTAGGTCGGCATCACCCCGATGAGCAGGCACGGCAAGGCCATCATCAGGATGCTCAGGCTGAACACGCGCTTGCGCCCCAGGCGATCGGCAAAGTGCGCCATGAGAATGCCGCCCAGGGGCCGGGCCAGGTAGCCGGTGGCAAAAATCCCGAAGCTTTGCAGCAAGCGCAGCCAATCGGGCATTTCCGGCGGGAAGAACAACTGGCTGAGGGTCAGGGCGAAGAACACGAAGATGATGAAATCGTAGATCTCCAGCGCGCCTCCCAAGGCGGCCAGGCCCAGGGTCTTGTAATCGGATCGGCTGAATCGGTCACCGGGTAAAACAGGGGTGGCAGTCATAGGCAGAGTTGAACAATAAATTTGTAAAAGGGCGACGGCTCAGTCGTCGCGATCATTAATCACCGGTTGAACCGGTGGCTGGCCTGGCTCGGCGTCTTCGGCCTCGTCGACAGGCAGGAAATCCTTGCGGCTCTGGGCGATGGCCCGGCGCATCTCGTCGCCCTTGGTGGGGCAGTTCAGAAGGCGGGCGATGCCGTCGGGTTTCTGCGTCATCGCCATCCTCCGGCATGAGTGAACAGGGGCTCGATAGTGCTCGCTTTTGGCGTGTGATGCCAATGTTGTGTCTGGGTGTCAGCGCGACTGTGGGGGGCTGCGTCGCAGCCCAGCGGGAGCAAGCTCCCTCGCCACGCGGTTTTTGTGCTGTTCGGGTCAGCGATGGTAGCGGCGCACGACGCTGCTGTTGCGCAGGACGTGGCCTTTGATTTTTTCCATCAGTTGAGCCCGTGTGAGGCCCGCGGGCAGGGCTTGCGGCGGCAGGTCCAGGGCGAAGAGCTGGATCAGGTAATGGTGAGCGCTGTCGCCGATGGGCGGGCAAGGGCCGATGTAGCCGTGGGTGTTCTTGCTGTTGATGCCGCTCATGCCCTCCAGCGAGGACTTGGTGCCGGCGCCCACCGGGATCTGCCGCGTGGTGGCCTTGATGCCGTAGTGGATCCAGTGGTCGACACCCTGGCCCCTTTGACCGTCAGGGTCCGACATGACGATGGCGTAGCTGAGGGTGCCAGGTGGGCCGGCATTCCAGCTCAGGGCCGGAGAAATGTTCTTGCCACCACAGGTGTTGGCGTCACTGGCCGACGCCGCCGTGAAGAGGCGGTTGTCCGACACGCCCGGAATGCTGAGGGTAAAACGCTCCTCGGCCTGGACAGCCCCTTGCGCGCACAGCACCAGGGCGACGGCCGCCAGCCAAGGGGAGAGAGAGTTCAATCGAGTCATACCGGGGCACCTTGTGCGTGTCTGGCCATGGACGGCTTGCGAACTATAGCCGCAGCTTCGCCCGGGTTGCAGTGACAATTATGCTGAACCTCGTTCCGGCCCCACGACTCTAAGGGGAAACGCCTGCCGGAGAATGACCATGTCTCTGCATCAAGTCGCCCGTTTCGCCGATGTTCGCGAAGACCGCGGTCTCGAAGTCAAAATCGACGACACGTCCATCCTGCTGTTGCGCTCCGGCGATCAGGTGCGCGCCTTCCAGGGCAAATGCCCGCATGCCGGCGCACCACTGGCCAAGGGCGCGGTGTGCCATGGACGGCTGATTTGCCCGTGGCACAAGGCCGCGTTCCGGGCTGAAGATGGTGCCTTGTGTGAGCCGCCGGCCCTCGACAGCCTGACGCGCTATCACGTCGAGGTCCGGGACGGTGATGTCTGGGTCGACGACCAACCACTGCCAACCGATAAAGTCCCGCCGGCCGATGACCCGCGCACGTTTGTCATCATCGGCGCCGGTGCTGCCGGCACCGCTTGCGCGGCGGCGTTGCGCGAGAAGGGCTTTGGCGGGCGAATCCTGTTGATCGACCGTGAAGCCGAAGCCGGCTACGACCGTACGGTGCTGAGCAAGTACGTGTTGGCCGGCGACATGGCGGTCAACGAGACGGCGCCGCTGCGCGATGAAACTTATTTCACCCAGCAGCGCATCGAAAGGCTCCATGGCGAGGTCACCCATTTAGACCCCGATACTCGGCACATCCAACTTGCCGATGGCCGGCGCCTGGACTACGACGCCGCGCTCATCGCCACTGGCGGGGAGCCCAAGATGCCAGCACTGCCCGGCATCGATTTGCCGCAAGTCTTCGTGCTGCGTTCGATTGCCCACGCCCGGCAGATTCTCGATACGGTCCGGCCAGGGCAACAGGCGGTGATCATCGGCGACAGTTTCATCGCCATGGAGGTCGCCTCGTCCCTGCGCAAGCGCGAGCTGGACGTCACCGTCCTGGCCCGGCATCCGGTGCCGTTCGCCGCACAGCTGGGTGAAAGCGTCGGCCAGGCCATCCTGGCCCGACACCGGGCCAACGGTGTGGTGTACCGCGCCGACAGCGAAGCGGCGCGGATCGAGGGGGCGGGCAAGGTTGAAGCCGTGGTGTTGGAGAACGGCCAGCGCGTTGCCGCGGACCTGGTGATCATCGGCGTCGGCGTGCGCCCGGCCACCGAGCCCTTCGTCGGGCTGCCACGGGAACAGGACCAGTCACTGTCCGTTGACGCAGGCATGCGAGTGACCGATGGCTTATGGGCCGTCGGTGATATCGCGACCTTCCCCCTGAACGGCCAGCCCCAGCGCATCGAGCACTGGCGCCTGGCCCAGCAACAGGCGCGCATCGCCGCTGCGAACATGCTCGGCGGCGACGAGCACTATCTGGACGTGCCGTTTTTCTGGACCTATCACTTCGGCAAACGCTACGACTACCTCGGCCACGCCGAGCACTGGGACGAAGTGGAATTCAAGGGCACGCCCGAGCATCCACCCTTTATTGCCTTGCTGGGCAAGGACGGCCTGGTTGCTGCTGCAGTGGCCTGTGATGAAGGCCGGGCCATGGCAGCGTTGGCCCAGCGCATGAAACAACCGTTGCCGGTGGACGAGGCATGGCGGCTGATCCGGGATTTCTCGTCCTAGCCCCAAATCCCCTGCTCGCGATAGCGGTGGGTCAGCTCCCATCAATGCACGGACTGATCAGCCGGCAAATGGATAACCCGGGGCCGCTCCAATGGCGCCAGGGGCGGTGGCTGCAAGTCGGGGCTGAGCAAGTGGAAATGCGGCACGACGTGGCTGATGTCGCCGTCCTGGTTGTTGTGGATGATCTTGGAGCCTGGCTGGCGCAGCGTGTCCAGGCGCTCGTCGGTCAACTTGAAACTGGCGCTCAAGCCCTGGTCATTCACGACCGGCGCCGGCAACCGGCGCTGGGCGAAACTGCGGCTCTTGCGCTGTTGATAACGCGCCCAGGTAATCAACAGCACCGCGTTGACCAACGCGATCCAGCCATAGACCTGCAAGGTCCCCAAGGTGTCGAACAACGATCCTCCCAGGCGCGGGCCGGCCTGGCTATCGAACAGCGGCCACAGCCCATTGACCAGCAAGTACAACAACCCCACCCACGCCAGCACGGTAAAAAACGCATCGATGAGCACCAGAAAGGGCCGTTGTCGGGTCCTGATAATTTTCATCGGATCACTTCCTCTTCCTGATCATCGAACGGTTTGATACCGCGATCCGGACTGACCCAGCGCGCACGCTTCTGATGCTGCCCGAACAGCACTTTGGGGAAACTCACCAGAGTGGTGAAGAGGCTGATCAGCCAGAACACCAACGGGTACCAGATCACCCAGAACATGATGTGCCACAGGCCTTTTTCGTAGCGCCGATCGATCAGGATGCTCACCGCGAACTGCAGCAGGCACACCACCGCCAGCAACAGCCCGGTGAAGGCCGGCGGCATCAGGTGATCCACGGCAATGGCCGCTGGCATTTCGATGAATTTGCCGGCGCCCCAGAAAATCACTGACAGCAGGAACGTGAACGCCCAACCGGTGGACAGGCAATATTCGAACAACAGCGGCCACAGGTAGCGGTGGCGGTACTGCCAGATGCCACGGATGTTCTTGAACAGCACCTCGGCGCCACCCTGGGCCCAGCGCAGCCGTTGCCGCCACAGGCCACGCAGGGTTTCGGGCATGAGGATCCAGCACAGCGCGCGCGGCTCGTAGAAGATGCTCCAGTGATCCAGTTGCAGCTTCCAGCTGATGTCGATGTCTTCGGTGATCATGTCCGGGCTCCAGTAGCCAACCCGGTGCAGGGCGGTGCGCCGGAACGCGACGATCACGCCGGACACGGTGAAGATCCGCCCGAACACCCGCTGGGTGCGCTTGATCAGGCCGATGATCGAGGAGAACTCGCCAACTTGGACCCGGCCTATCAGAGTCGAACGGGTGCGGATGCGCGGGTTGCCGGTCACCGCGCCGAGGCGGGCGTTGTCCAGCATCGGCGCCACTAGGTAAGCACAGGTATTCGGCGCCAGCAGCGCGTCACCGTCGATGCACACCAGGTATTCACTGCGCGCCGCGATGGCGCCCATGCGCAGGGCCACGGCCTTGCCCTGGTTTTCCGCCAGGTGCAAGACGCGCAGGCGCGGGTCTTCAGCTGCCAGTTGATCGAGCATCTGGGCGGTGTTGTCTTTCGAGCCATCGTTGATGGCGATGACTTCGATGTTCGGGTAATGCTGGCCCAGCGCCGCGTGAATGGTGTCGGCGACGTTATCGCCCTCGTTGAAGCACGGAATCAGGATGCTGATCAACGGCTCGCCGGCCAGGGGCGGTGGCAAGGTGTCGTCCTTCCACGGCCAGTGACGCTCCCAGTGCAGCCAGAAATACAGGCCGCCGGCGATCCACAGCCCGGACATGAACAGCGGGTAAAAGAACACGAAGTCCATCAGGAATTGCCCGGTGACCAGGAAGATCAGGCCCAGGGGCACCCCAAGGACGATCGCCAGCACCAGCAGGGCGAGCAGTCTGTCGAGCATGTCAAGGATTCCACTTGTTGGAGAGCGCCGGCCGCACGGTTTTCACGGCGGGTTGGTCTTCGATGAAGTTGTCCGGGTAGTAGCCGAAACTGGTCACGCCTTTGCGCTTGAGGCGCCCCATCCAGTCGGCCAGTTGTTCGCCGTCGATGTCGCTGACCGGCTTGCTGTGCCAGTCACGGGCCTGCAATTCGAACACCGTGCGCTTGAGCGCGCCGGGTCGAGCCTTGACGGTGTCCACCAGACGCTCGAGCCAGGGGCCGGACTGTTCGCGGGTTTGCTTTTCCATCAACGGCATGGCCATCGGTGCCGTCCAGTCGTAGGCGCCGAGGAAGTCGTCGAGGTTCTGGGCGAACCAGGCTTCGCTGTCAGGATTGAGCATCGGTTCGGCAAAGATATTGCGCGCGGTGCGCACCTGCGGGCCACGAATCGCCCGGACCTTGGCGGTCAGCTCATGAGTGAAGTCGATCAGGTAGCGGCTCTTGAAGCGCGTCCAGCGTTGCATCGCTGCAGGATCGGCCCGCAGGGCGGCAATGGACGTCGGCAAGCCATTGGCGGCATAGACTTTCAGGGCTGCGGGGCTGGCATCCTCGAAGTCGGAAAACACCGCGTCGTCATGGTAGAGAACGCCGTCCACCGAGCTCATCCGCGCCAGGTCTTCGTAGATCTCGCCGATGACCTTGCGCACGTTCGGGTCGAACGGCGACAAACGCACGTACTGGTCCGGGGCAACGCCGGTCTTGCCGGTTTCCGGATCCCAGCGCTGTACCCGCGAAAGCTTCGCATCCAGAGCAAAACTGAGCACCGGCATCCAGGCATAAACCTTGGCGTTGGCCCGGGTGCGCAATTGCCATGCAACCCGGTCGAACAGGTCGGCGCGTACCGGCAGGTGACGGTTGGGGAAGTACAACGAATGCACGAGGCCGTCGCCTTTCGGATCGGCGAAGGCCTGCAGGAATACGGTGTTGGCGCCCAGGTCGTAGATGCGCTGGACCAACTGGCCGACATTGGCTTCCTGCTGCACCGGGTCCGGGTCGTAGACATAATCCAGGTCGACATGCACCACGCGCATCGGGTCAATCGTCTGCACGGACACGATGCTTTCGGCGAAATGGGCGCCATCCGGATCGGACGCCACCAGGAAGCGTGGGCCGCTCATCAGGTTATCCAGGCTGTCGAGACCGTCTTCCAGGGTCAGGGCCATTTGATAACCCTCGCTGCCAATCACTTGCAACGCCGTGCCGTCGGCTTCCCCGTAAGGCCAGACCCAGACGCGCGGGCTGTAGCCGGTGACCTTGCGAATTTTTTCAGAAATGGCCACTACGTCCTTGCGCAGGCGAGCCTGAAAATCGGCCTCGGTCTCATAACCACCGGTGACGGGGTCGTAGCGCCGGGTGGTCGCGGCGGGTTGCTGGTTGCCTTGCGGGTTGGCGAGCACGCCTTTGTGGTTGGCGTCGGTGTGGGCGGCGATTTCCACCAGGCCCGATTTGGAAACCTCGCGAATCTGCTCCCAGGTCAGGAACTCGGAACGCTTGCGCGGCACCCCGGCGAAATCCACCGTTTGATTCAGCGGCGTATCCACCCAGCTGCCGACCGGGGCGAGGATGGCCGGCCAGTTATAGGCACGCAGGATGGGCATGACGCGGGTGTAAAAGCTCGCGTAGCCGTCGTCGAAACTCAGCAGCACCGCACGCGGCGGCAGTTCCGGGCCGCCGTTGCGGGCCGTGATGATCTGATCCACCGTGACCGGCTGGTAGTTGTTCTCCCGCAGCCACGCCAGTTGTTCGATCAGGCGTTCGGTGCGCACGGCCACCAGCGCCTGGTCCGGGTCTCGGTCGTCGACATCGTGGTAGGCGATGCCGAGCACATGGTTCTTTGGCCACGGGGCGTCATTGGCCGCCAGCGGGCGCTGCGAGGGCGGCGTGAACGCCGGGGCTTGCTGGGCACAAGCGCTGATCAGCAAGACCCCCAGCAGAAGGATGAATCGCGAAATGACAGGCATCTTCAAACTCTTCTAGAAGCGATAGGTGAGGTCGACAAGCAGGCGCAGATCGCTTTCGCGATCGCCGTCGTAGGGGCGGTTCAGCCAGCTCAGCGCGGCGCCGGCCTCCAGCACATCGTTCCAGATGAAACGCTGGCCGTAGCTGAGCAAGCCCATGGCGGCGGTGCTGTAGTCGCGCTGGCTGTAGGTACCGGCACCGACCTGGAACTGCTGGCTCCACGTGGTTTCATAGCGGCGGTGCAACACGTGATTGACGCTCACGGTCGGCATGACGCTGAAGTCCGATTTCGGATTGAAATAAGGCACTTCGTTGGAACCGCTGTTGCGGCTGGCACCCACTTCCAGACCCAGCTCCACTTGCACACGCGGTGTGCTGTAGATGCCTTCGCGACCGGTCAGCTGGGTTTCGAGGCGGTTGTTGCCATCGCTGAAATGGGACGGGCTGAGCGCCAATCGCCACTCGCGGCTTTCATTGGCCCGCCAGCGTACGAAACCACTGCCGCCGTTAGAGCGAATGCCACTGTTGAGCGCCCGCAACGGCGTATTGGCCGAGAGATAATCCAGGCTGCCGCCGTACTGCCAGTGATCGTCGATGTCCCGTGCCACGGCCAGGCGCGCGCCTTGCTTGTCGCCGGAGCCATAGGAATGATTGGAGACCTCCGCTTCCAGCGTCATGTCCCGGGTGCGACGCTCCACACCCAGACGCTGCCAGCGGTGGTGGCCGGTGCCTTCCTCGAAATCACCGGTGGCGTAACCGGCACCGCCGAACAGCCGCCAGTCTTCATCAATGGGCGGGCTGTAGAGCAGCGTTTCGATACCAAAGTCCCGGCTGCCGGTGACGGCACCGGCGTCACCGTTGCCACCGCCATAGCTCTTGCCGGTGTAGGCCTCGATGCGCAGTTCGGCCATGTCGTGTACGTCGCGCTGGCGTTGCAGGCGTTTGACATGGGCGTTTTCCGGATAGCGCGCGACCACGTCGTCGGTCAGTGCATCCATCTGCCGCCATTCCTGCAAATCCATGGCTGCGCGAGCCTGGGCGATTTCCAGGTCACGGTTGCGCGGGATCGTGGCCTCGACTTCCTTGAGCAGGTTTTCCGAACGGCGCGGCCAGTCGCGGGCCTGGTACAGATCGGCCTGGGCCAGGCGCATGCCGGTGTTGCCGGGGCCTTGGTTGACCAGGGTGTCCAGGCGCGCTTCGGCGGAGGGCAGGTCGGCGCCATAAGTGCCGGCCTGGGCAGCGAGTTGCTGGGCGTCCATCCATTGATCGTTGGGGTTGCCGATCGGCAGGCCCTTGAGCTCGATGCGCGGGCGCTGGGCTTTCGCCATGTCTTCGGCCAGGGCGCGGGCTTCTTCGGATTTTTCACTTTCCAGCAACGCGTAGTAGAGCGCGGTGCTGTCCTCAAAGCGTTCCGCAGGATCGGCATCCGGCGCCGTCAATACCTGGCGGTACAGCTCGACGGCGATTTCCGGCTCACGCTGTTCCAGATAGGAGGAAGCCACCCAGCGCAGGGCATACGTGGGAATGCTCACGCCCTCGCCGGTCAGTTTCTGGTATTCGGCAATCACTTCAGCCCGACGGGCGCGGGCATTGAGGGCGCCCATGCGATCGATGCGCCAACGGAGTACGTCGTCATGGGCTTCTGCCACCGGGGTCCAGGTGGCGAGCAACTTGTCGTAGTCGGCCAGGGCGCGGTCGGCAATGACGAAGCGCTCCTGTTCGCTGCGGCTGGCCATATCCGCCAGGCGCACCCGTTCGGCGGCTACGTCACCCTCCAGGCGACGCTGCACGCCACGGTCGATCAGCCCCGGCTGCAGACGTGCCAGGCGCAGCGCCGGCTCGGGCAGCCGCGCGCGCTGCAGGGCGTAGATGTATTCGCGCGCGATCTCTGGGCTGTTGCCGGCGCGGGTGAAAGCCTGGTCGTATTCGAACAACGCTTCGTGGGGGTTGTTGGCACGGGTCAGGGCATAACCCAGTGCCAGTCGACGCATCGGATCTGTCGGTTTGGCGGCGACCATGGCCTTGGCGCGAGTGACGGCTTCGTCGGGCTGGCCTGCATCGGCCTGGGTCAAGGCCAGGCCGAGTTGCAGGTCGGGGTTGTGGGGATCGATCACCAAGGCCTGGCGGTACAGCTCGGTCGCCGAATCCCAACGCTTGAGGTTTCGATAGGCGCGAGCCGTAGCGGTCAGCGCCTGGACGGGCAGCGCTCGATGACGGCCCTGGGTCTCATAGACCGTCACCACCTCGGCGTCGAGGCCGGCCCAACTGGCGATCTGCAGGTGGTCGCTGATCTGCGCAGTGCTGGCCTGGCCGGCCGGCACCTGGCGCAACGCGGTCAGCGCAGGCGTGTAGTGACCTGCACGGGCGTCGAGCACCATCTGGTCATAGGCGGTATCGGCAAACGCCAGCATCGGCCAGCACAATTGGCTGCACAGCGCGACGCGAAACAACGGACGCAAACCACGTTGAATAAAAGGACCCACAGTACGCGGCATTCGTCAGCATCCTTACATGGCCAGCCGGGTCGCAGTGCCCCCTTGCCCATCAAACAGGAAGCCGGATCAAAGGAATCCAGCCAAGCTCTAATGGGCCTAGTCTTGCATTCTCAGGCGGGTCATCTTCAGGAACGCCACAATTCTTCAGAATCGCTACAGATTTCGGCGCAGCGCTGATCGATAGGCGTAAAAAAACCCGGCCCATGTGTCATGCACGGGCCGGGTCTTGGGTGTTGCTCGAACGCGTTACTGGACGGCGACGCCACCACCCAGCTTGCTCATCACGAATGCCGTGAATTGCTCGACGGTCATTTTCTGGCCGTTGAAGTCAACCTGGTTGTTGGCGTAATGCAACTTGGTGACAACGTCGTTGCCTTCAAGGGTCGCCAGCTGAGTACCGACGGCCATGGCGCTGAACATATCGCTGGTGGCGGTGGCCTGATCGGCGATCAGCTTGGCATCGGTCTGGCCTTCCATCTGTGCCTGTACGGTCATCAGGTCCACCAGCATCGGCTTGGAGACCTTGAGGTTGAAATCCAGCAGGGCGAGCAACTGACGCCCCAATTCATCCGGCGGCAGGTCCATGGACTGCGGCTTGGCCAGGTTAACGATCAGGCTGGCACGGCTTTCACCGTTGGCGGTGTTGAAGGAAAGGTTTTCCAATGCGACTTGCGGGGCCCCGGCCAGCAGTTTTTCCAAATCGGCCTTGACCTGCGCTTCTTCGGCTTCGGTCAGGCTCAGCTCTGGCGCCGGCTCACCGGCTGCTGCGGCCTCGGCAGCCGCTTTTTCGTATGGTTGCAGCTTGGTCTGGTAAATCTGCATCAGCGACATGGTGGCCGGGATGTCCAGATTCTTCAGGCTGACTGCCATCTGCGCCGAACCAATGCTCTTGTCGTTGAACGACAACTCACCGATCTTGTAATCGGCACGCCCCGAAGCGCTCGTGCCGCTCTCGGTGCTGCTGTTCTTCATCTCGAAATTCTTCAGGCCCAGCACCGACTTCGGCTCACCAAAGGTGGCCTTGGTGTTGCTCAGCAGCAGGGTGTTGTCACCCATGTAGTAACCGTAGGTGCTTTTGCTCAGGTTACTGGCCAATGTCAGGCCGTTCAGCTCAACCTGCACCGGAGTCTGGTCTTCGGCGACGGTGGTCAGCTTGAAGCTGTCCATGTAGCCGTCTGCCTTGACCTTCTGTCCCTGGGCGCTGGCGGCCAGGTCGATTTTCAGGCCGGAAAAGGTGAGCTGGGATTGCTCATCCAGCTTGGTATCCACGGGCAGCAGCTCGTACGTTCCATTGATGGATTGGTCGTAACCCAGGTTGACCACACCTTTGAGCGGCGACTGGTCCTTGGTGGCGGCGAACCACTTGTCAGTCAGCGGATTGCGCTCGAGTGCGGTGTGACTGGTGGCCATGACCGGCAGCCATTTGAGCGTTATCAAGCGCGAAAATGGCAGTGGGCCGTGTTCGATCTGATCGACGAAGAGCAACTCAACCGGCTCGCCACCGAAGATTTCGCCCTCGCCCTTGAGACGGTAGTGGGCGGTGCTGCTGAACGTTCCACGGTCCATGGAAACCAGCTCCAGGGTGGCGGTGCTGTTAGACCCGGCCAAGGCTGCCTGCATCTGCTTATTGCTGTCGGCAATAGCATTCGTCAACACGCCTTCGAGCTTTGTCCCGGTGTACCAGGCGCCGCCCGCGCTGACGGCGCCGACAGCCACAACGATTCCCAAAAGTATGCTTGCTGATTTATTCATGAGTGACCCGATCGATATCCATGGTTGAAAAAAGCCGTCGTCTTCCCTGACCCGCAAAGGGTGTGGCTCGACGCCGTAAAGAGGAGCGGAGATTACCATCAGGCACCCCTGAGGGCCCAATGTTTAAAGGGGTAAAAACGTTTTCTTGCGAGGTGGTCTACGAATATTGGACTTCGATCTCGTCGAGCTGATGGTCGAAAGTCTTGAGGCGGGCCGTCCAGGTATACACCAGCACTTCGAAATCGCGATTGATCACTGCCGCACCCGATGATGAGTCTGCGCGTGAATCGCAGAAGTCCAGTTGATAGCGCTCACGGGCCATGGCGTTAGCCACGTCGCATAATTCTCGGGCGTTATTGAGCCAATGCCAGCCGTCCTGGGTGACTTGCTTGTCCAAGGCAGCGCATTGGGTTTTCAGGGCCTCCAGGCTCTTTTCCAGCGGGGTACCGGTCAACTCCCCCATGACTTCCTGGAACGTGCGCCCAGGCTGCCAATAACTGCCCCAGAAATAACGGTCGAACACCGTTTCGACACGTCGCAGCGCAACCTTGGTGTCCCATATCAGCACCAGGATTTTGCCTTGCTCGAGATGTTTTTTCTTGATGCGTTGGCCCTGAAGCGATGCCCAGGCCACGATTGCAATGGATATGACACCAATCAACGCCGCCGCGCTATCGAGGAACAACATCGCCTTGTCGATTTGATGAGTGAGCATGACGCCATAGAAATAAGTGGCCGAAAGCAGCAGCAATGCCGCAGTGGCGCACCAGAAGCCGGGAGCATAAGGGTTTTTCATTATTGGAATCCCCATGACCAGTGACGTCGTGGCCCCTCTTGATCGCTTGATCGCCAGAGCCCGACTATCACAGCATAGCAACGGCGTTGGGGGTTTGCCGGGGCATCAGGGGCTCGATCCGATTACCGGCCCAAAACGACAAAACCCCTGGCTGCTGATGCAGACAGGGGTTCTGGGAATTCGATCTTGACGATGACCTACTCTCACATGGGGAAACCCCACACTACCATCGGCGATGCATCGTTTCACTGCTGAGTTCGGGATGGGATCAGGTGGTTCCAATGCTCTATGGTCGTCAAGAAATTCTGTGACCGACCCGTTCAACAACAACGTGTCGGTAAAATCGATGACTTCTACTAAAAACAAAACCCCTACCTGCATCAGCAGATAGGGGTTTCGGAATTTAATCTTGACGATGACCTACTCTCACATGGGGAAACCCCACACTACCATCGGCGATGCATCGTTTCACTGCTGAGTTCGGGATGGGATCAGGTGGTTCCAATGCTCTATGGTCGTCAAGAAATTCGGTAGCCGGTGCGTGCCTTGCGGTCACGTGCCAGCGAATGGGTATGCGATAGTTTGTGTGTTGCTGGTGAGTATCGAACTTTCGGTTCGTTTCGTCTTCACACACCGCAATCTGGTCTCTTTGCTTTTCAGCTTGGAGCATACAAATTGCTTGGGTGTTATATGGTCAAGCCTCACGGGCAATTAGTACAGGTTAGCTCAACGCCTCACAGCGCTTACACACCCTGCCTATCAACGTCGTAGTCTTCGACGGCCCTTCAGGGGACTCAAGGTCCCAGTGAGATCTCATCTTGAGGCAAGTTTCCCGCTTAGATGCTTTCAGCGGTTATCTTTTCCGAACATAGCTACCCGGCAATGCCACTGGCGTGACAACCGGAACACCAGAGGTTCGTCCACTCCGGTCCTCTCGTACTAGGAGCAGCCCCTCTCAAATCTCAAACGTCCACGGCAGATAGGGACCGAACTGTCTCACGACGTTCTAAACCCAGCTCGCGTACCACTTTAAATGGCGAACAGCCATACCCTTGGGACCGGCTTCAGCCCCAGGATGTGATGAGCCGACATCGAGGTGCCAAACACCGCCGTCGATATGAACTCTTGGGCGGTATCAGCCTGTTATCCCCGGAGTACCTTTTATCCGTTGAGCGATGGCCCTTCCATACAGAACCACCGGATCACTAAGACCTACTTTCGTACCTGCTCGACGTGTCTGTCTCGCAGTCAAGCGCGCTTTTGCCTTTATACTCTACGACCGATTTCCGACCGGTCTGAGCGCACCTTCGTACTCCTCCGTTACTCTTTAGGAGGAGACCGCCCCAGTCAAACTACCCACCATACACTGTCCTCGATCCGGATAACGGACCTGAGTTAGAACCTCAAAGTTGCCAGGGTGGTATTTCAAGGATGGCTCCACGCGAACTGGCGTCCACGCTTCAAAGCCTCCCACCTATCCTACACAAGCAAATTCAAAGTCCAGTGCAAAGCTATAGTAAAGGTTCACGGGGTCTTTCCGTCTAGCCGCGGATACACTGCATCTTCACAGCGATTTCAATTTCACTGAGTCTCGGGTGGAGACAGCGCCGCCATCGTTACGCCATTCGTGCAGGTCGGAACTTACCCGACAAGGAATTTCGCTACCTTAGGACCGTTATAGTTACGGCCGCCGTTTACCGGGGCTTCGATCAAGAGCTTCGCGTTAGCTAACCCCATCAATTAACCTTCCGGCACCGGGCAGGCGTCACACCCTATACGTCCACTTTCGTGTTTGCAGAGTGCTGTGTTTTTAATAAACAGTCGCAGCGGCCTGGTATCTTCGACCGGCGTGGGCTTACGCAGCAAGTGCTTCACCCTCACCGGCGCACCTTCTCCCGAAGTTACGGTGCCATTTTGCCTAGTTCCTTCACCCGAGTTCTCTCAAGCGCCTTGGTATTCTCTACCCAACCACCTGTGTCGGTTTGGGGTACGGTTCCTGGTTACCTGAAGCTTAGAAGCTTTTCTTGGAAGCATGGCATCAACCACTTCGTCACCCAAAGGGTAACTCGTCATCAGCTCTCGGCCTTAGAATCCCGGATTTACCTAAGATTCCAGCCTACCACCTTAAACTTGGACAACCAACGCCAAGCTGGCCTAGCCTTCTCCGTCCCTCCATCGCAATAACCAGAAGTACAGGAATATTAACCTGTTTTCCATCGACTACGCTTTTCAGCCTCGCCTTAGGGACCGACTAACCCTGCGTCGATTAACGTTGCGCAGGAAACCTTGGTCTTTCGGCGTGGGTGTTTTTCACACCCATTGTCGTTACTCATGTCAGCATTCGCACTTCTGATACCTCCAGCAAGCTTCTCAACTCACCTTCACAGGCTTACAGAACGCTCCTCTACCGCATCACTTGCGTGATACCCGTAGCTTCGGTGTATGGTTTGAGCCCCGTTACATCTTCCGCGCAGGCCGACTCGACTAGTGAGCTATTACGCTTTCTTTAAAGGGTGGCTGCTTCTAAGCCAACCTCCTAGCTGTCTAAGCCTTCCCACATCGTTTCCCACTTAACCATAACTTTGGGACCTTAGCTGACGGTCTGGGTTGTTTCCCTTTTCACGACGGACGTTAGCACCCGCCGTGTGTCTCCCATGCTCGGCACTTGTAGGTATTCGGAGTTTGCATCGGTTTGGTAAGTCGGGATGACCCCCTAGCCGAAACAGTGCTCTACCCCCTACAGTGATACATGAGGCGCTACCTAAATAGCTTTCGAGGAGAACCAGCTATCTCCGAGCTTGATTAGCCTTTCACTCCGATCCACAGGTCATCCGCTAACTTTTCAACGGTAGTCGGTTCGGTCCTCCAGTCAGTGTTACCTAACCTTCAACCTGCCCATGGATAGATCGCCCGGTTTCGGGTCTATTCCCAGCGACTAGACGCCCTATTAAGACTCGCTTTCGCTACGCCTCCCCTATTCGGTTAAGCTCGCCACTGAAAATAAGTCGCTGACCCATTATACAAAAGGTACGCAGTCACCCAACAAAGTGGGCTCCCACTGCTTGTACGCATACGGTTTCAGGATCTATTTCACTCCCCTCTCCGGGGTTCTTTTCGCCTTTCCCTCACGGTACTAGTTCACTATCGGTCAGTCAGTAGTATTTAGCCTTGGAGGATGGTCCCCCCATATTCAGACAAAGTTTCTCGTGCTCCGTCCTACTCGATTTCACTTCTAAGATCCTTTCGCGTACAGGGCTATCACCCACTATGGCCGCACTTTCCAGAGCGTTCCGCTAAAATCAAAGAAGCTTAAGGGCTAGTCCCCGTTCGCTCGCCACTACTAAGGGAATCTCGGTTGATTTCTTTTCCTCAGGGTACTTAGATGTTTCAGTTCCCCTGGTTCGCCTCTTGCACCTATGTATTCAGTACAAGATAACCATCTTATGATGGCTGGGTTCCCCCATTCAGACATCTCCGGATCAAAGTCTGTTTGCCGACTCCCCGAAGCTTTTCGCAGGCTACCACGTCTTTCATCGCCTCTGACTGCCAAGGCATCCACCGTATGCGCTTCTTCACTTGACCATATAACCCCAAGCAATCTGGTTATACTGTGAAGACGACATTCGCCGAAAATTCGATCTTGCTCAAAGAGCAACTCACAAATTTTACCTTAGCCTGATCCGTTACCAGTGAAAGTAACGTTCAGTCTATCTTTCTATCACATACCCAAATTTTTAAAGAACGAACTAGTCAAAGACTAGAAATCAACATTCACCATCGAACCGATGGAATGCTCATTTCTAAGCTTTATACAATCGAAGCAGTAGTGGTGGAGCCAAGCGGGATCGAACCGCTGACCTCCTGCGTGCAAGGCAGGCGCTCTCCCAGCTGAGCTATGGCCCCGTATTTCTACAGGCGTTTCCCACACAAAATTGGTGGGTCTGGGCAGATTCGAACTGCCGACCTCACCCTTATCAGGGGTGCGCTCTAACCAACTGAGCTACAGACCCAATTTCGGGCTGCTTCTTTCGTCTTCTTCAATGAATCAAGCAATTCGTGTGGGAGCTCATGGAGCAGCTGCGGTCGTCGATTAAGGAGGTGATCCAGCCGCAGGTTCCCCTACGGCTACCTTGTTACGACTTCACCCCAGTCATGAATCACACCGTGGTAACCGTCCCCCCGAAGGTTAGACTAGCTACTTCTGGTGCAACCCACTCCCATGGTGTGACGGGCGGTGTGTACAAGGCCCGGGAACGTATTCACCGCGACATTCTGATTCGCGATTACTAGCGATTCCGACTTCACGCAGTCGAGTTGCAGACTGCGATCCGGACTACGATCGGTTTTGTGGGATTAGCTCCACCTCGCGGCTTGGCAACCCTCTGTACCGACCATTGTAGCACGTGTGTAGCCCAGGCCGTAAGGGCCATGATGACTTGACGTCATCCCCACCTTCCTCCGGTTTGTCACCGGCAGTCTCCTTAGAGTGCCCACCATAACGTGCTGGTAACTAAGGACAAGGGTTGCGCTCGTTACGGGACTTAACCCAACATCTCACGACACGAGCTGACGACAGCCATGCAGCACCTGTCTCAATGTTCCCGAAGGCACCAATCCATCTCTGGAAAGTTCATTGGATGTCAAGGCCTGGTAAGGTTCTTCGCGTTGCTTCGAATTAAACCACATGCTCCACCGCTTGTGCGGGCCCCCGTCAATTCATTTGAGTTTTAACCTTGCGGCCGTACTCCCCAGGCGGTCAACTTAATGCGTTAGCTGCGCCACTAAGAGCTCAAGGCTCCCAACGGCTAGTTGACATCGTTTACGGCGTGGACTACCAGGGTATCTAATCCTGTTTGCTCCCCACGCTTTCGCACCTCAGTGTCAGTATCAGTCCAGGTGGTCGCCTTCGCCACTGGTGTTCCTTCCTATATCTACGCATTTCACCGCTACACAGGAAATTCCACCACCCTCTACCATACTCTAGCTCGACAGTTTTGAATGCAGTTCCCAGGTTGAGCCCGGGGATTTCACATCCAACTTAACGAACCACCTACGCGCGCTTTACGCCCAGTAATTCCGATTAACGCTTGCACCCTCTGTATTACCGCGGCTGCTGGCACAGAGTTAGCCGGTGCTTATTCTGTCGGTAACGTCAAAACACTAACGTATTAGGTTAATGCCCTTCCTCCCAACTTAAAGTGCTTTACAATCCGAAGACCTTCTTCACACACGCGGCATGGCTGGATCAGGCTTTCGCCCATTGTCCAATATTCCCCACTGCTGCCTCCCGTAGGAGTCTGGACCGTGTCTCAGTTCCAGTGTGACTGATCATCCTCTCAGACCAGTTACGGATCGTCGCCTTGGTGAGCCATTACCCCACCAACTAGCTAATCCGACCTAGGCTCATCTGATAGCGCAAGGCCCGAAGGTCCCCTGCTTTCTCCCGTAGGACGTATGCGGTATTAGCGTCCGTTTCCGAGCGTTATCCCCCACTACCAGGCAGATTCCTAGGCATTACTCACCCGTCCGCCGCTCTCAAGAGGTGCAAGCACCTCTCTACCGCTCGACTTGCATGTGTTAGGCCTGCCGCCAGCGTTCAATCTGAGCCATGATCAAACTCTTCAGTTCAAACATCTTTGGGTTTTGAGAAAACCCTAAACTTGGCTCAGCAATCGTTGGTTACATCTTTGATTTCTCGCGGAGTAACTTGTGATGCTGATAATCTGTTGACTAGCAGTCTGACTCCACAAGCACCCACACGAATTGCTTGATTCAGTTGTTAAAGAGCGGCTGGCTGAGTCTTTCGTCTCAACCGAGGCGCGCATTCTACAGCGCCCCGTGTATCTGTCAAGCGGTTATTTTAAGAAGTTTTCAAAGTTTCGCTTCGGAAACATCAACAACTTCAACCACTTGCGCTTCCGATCTCTCGTTAGCGGGAGGCGAATTCTACAGCGTTACTCGCTGCTGTCAACACCTCTTTTTCACCGCTTTCGACCGAGAAGATCGAACCGCCGATAGAGCCAAACAACACTGCTCTACCTGCTCCTTCCGGGCTTCGATGAACTGAAGCCCAACACCTTCGAAACTTACTTAACTCATTGAATCTCAAGGAGTTTTCCGTTTCGACTGCGCCGGAAGTGGGGCGAATTATAGACTTCCAGAATCTGCCGTCAACCCCTAATTTCGCTTTTCTATCAATAAGTTGCGCAACACGGGCAAACCCGCTGCGTTTGCCCTTTAAAACCCTCCTCTATATAGAAGAAGAGAAGACTCAAAGAACTCCTGCCTCTCTGAACGCCGTCACCGCCGCTTCGTCCAGCCCCAACACTCGCTGCAACACCTCCAGCGTATGCTCCCCTAATAAAGGAGGCGCATTGCGATATTCCACCGGTGTCTCGGAGAGCCGAATCGGACTGGCCACCTGCGGCACGCTACCAGCCAGTACGTGAGGCAACTCCATCGCCAATCCACGCGCCTTCACCTGAGGATCGGCAAACACCTGGGCAAGATCGTTGATTGGCCCACACGGCACACCCGCCTGCTCCAACTGAGCCACCCACTCGGCTGTGGTCTTGAACACCGTCGCCTGGCGGATCAACGGAATCAACACCGCTCGATTCGCCACCCGCAACTTGTTCGTGGCAAAACGCGGGTCATCAGCCCACTGCGGCTGACCGGCAACCTCAGCGAACTTTCGGAACTGGCCGTCATTACCCACCGTAAGGATGAAATCGCCATCGGCCGTAGGAAAATCCTGATAAGGCACGATGTTCGGATGAGCATTGCCCAGCCGCTTCGGCGCATTGCCCGTGGTCAGGTAATTCATCGCCTGATTGGCCAGGCAGGCAACCTGGACATCCAGCAAGGCCATATCGATGTGCTGCCCGCCGCCGGCATGATCACGATGCGCCAGCGCCGCCAAAATAGCAGCAGTCGAATACAGCCCCGTGAGGATATCCGTCAGCGCGACCCCCACCTTCACCGGCCCCGCACCCTCATCGCCCTCAGGGCGGCCGGTCAGGCTCATCAACCCACCCAACCCCTGAATCATGAAGTCATACCCGGCGCGCTTGGCATAAGGGCCGGTCTGGCCAAACCCGGTGATCGAGCAATAGATCAATTGCGGATTGATCGCCTTTAACGACTCGTAATCCAGGCCATAAGCCGCCAGCCCGCCAACCTTGAAGTTTTCGATCAGGATATCGGACTTGGCCGCCAGCTCTCGCACCAGCCGCTGCCCCTCTGGACGCGTGAAATCGATAGTCACCGACTGCTTGTTGCGATTGGCCGACAGATAATATGCAGCCTCGGTCGTGTTCTCGCCTCGGGCATCCTTCAGGAAAGGCGGCCCCCAGGCGCGCGTATCGTCACCGTTGCCGGGACGCTCGACCTTGATGACATCTGCCCCAAGGTCCGCCAGGATCTGCCCGGCCCACGGCCCGGCCAGGACCCTCGATAAATCCAATACCCGCAGATGCGAAAGCGCGCCCATGAACGTTCCCCTATTAATAGAACGCCTGGATACCGGTTTGCGCACGCCCCAGGATCAGCGCATGAACGTCGTGCGTGCCTTCGTAGGTGTTTACGACTTCCAGGTTCACGAGATGACGAGCGATGCCGAACTCATCGGAAATACCGTTGCCGCCCAGCATGTCCCGTGCCATGCGAGCGATATCCAGGGATTTGCCGCAGGAGTTGCGCTTCATGATCGAGGTGATCTCGACCGCCGCCGTTCCCTCATCTTTCATACGCCCCAGACGCAGGCATCCCTGCAAGGCCAACGTGATTTCGGTCTGCATGTCGGCCAGCTTCTTCTGGATCAACTGATTGGCAGCCAGCGGACGCCCAAACTGCTGGCGGTCCAGCGTGTACTGGCGAGCGGTATGCCAGCAGAACTCAGCCGCCCCCAAGGCGCCCCAGGAGATGCCATAACGAGCCGAGTTCAGGCAAGTGAACGGGCCCTTCAGGCCGCGGACATCCGGGAAGATGTTTTCTTCCGGAACGAATACGTTGTCCATCACGATCTCGCCAGTGATGGAGGCGCGCAGGCCGACCTTGCCATGAATAGCTGGCGCACTCAGGCCCTTCCAGCCTTTCTCGAGCACGAAGCCGCGGATATCGCCAGCGTCGTCCTTACCCCAGACAACAAAGACGTCGGCGATCGGACTGTTAGTGATCCACATTTTGCTACCCGTCAGGCTGTAGCCGCCTTCCACTTTGCGCGCACGAGTAATCATCGCGCCTGGGTCGGAACCATGGTTCGGCTCGGTCAGGCCAAAGCAACCGATCCACTCACCAGACGCCAGCTTCGGCAGATACTTCTGTTTTTGCGCCTCGGTACCGAATTCATTGATCGGCACCATGACCAGCGAGGACTGCACGCTCATCATCGAGCGATAACCGGAATCGACGCGCTCGACTTCACGAGCGATCAGGCCATAGCTGACGTAGTTCAGCCCACTGCCGCCGTACTGCTCAGGAATGGTCGCCCCCAGCAGGCCCACTTCACCCATCTCGCGGAAAATCGCCGGGTCGGTCTTCTCATGACGGAACGCTTCCAGCACCCGCGGCGCGAGCTTCTGCTGGGCGAACTGCTCAGCGGTGTCGCGGATCATGCGTTCTTCTTCGGTGAGTTGCTGATCCAGCAACAATGGATCGATCCAGTTGAAGCTCGCTTTACCGGCCATGAAAGAGTCCTCGCCAATTAAATGAAAATCGTGGATTGATCCTAGGCGCGCTTTCCTACAAGGGCAAACGAGGATTGCGCACTATCTTGTGCTAATTTCTCACTCCGTAAACGCCATGAACCCCGTTAATGCTGATATTGAGTGAGGCTTTCGTACATGCGCCGTAAAATCCCCAGCACTACCGCCCTGATCAGTTTCGAGGCTGCAGCACGTCATGAGAGCTTCACCAAGGCGGCGCACGAGCTTTCCCTTACCCAAGGCGCTATCTGTCGACAGATCGCCAGCCTGGAAGACTTCCTCAGCGTGGAGCTTTTCCGACGCTCACGCCGAGGCGTCAAACTGACCGAAGCCGGCCTTTCCTATAGCCGTCGAGTTGCCACCCAACTGGATGCGGTCGAGCGCGATGCTCTTTCAGTGATGGGACACACCGGTGCGAACGTGATCGAACTGGCGGTGGTTCCAACCTTCGGCACTCAATGGCTGCTACCACGCCTCAAGGATTTCCAGCAGCAGCATCCAGAAGTCACCGTCAACCTGACCAACCGCACACGACCCTTCCTCTTTGCGGACACAGAGTTTGACGCCGCCATCTATTTTGGTGACGCGGACTGGTCCGGTACCGAATCCCACAAACTGATGGGTGAAAATCCTATGCCGGTATGCAGCCCTACCTTACTGGGAGACCGGACGAGCCTGACACCAGAGACCATCGCCGAATTGCCCTTGCTCCAGCAGACCACTCGCCCGTATGCGTGGCGCCAATGGTTCAACGCCCAGAACCTGAACATTGCACGGGACCTGACAGGCCCGCGTTATGAACTATTCTCCATGCTTGCCCAGGCAGCCATGCACGACATGGGCATTGCGCTGATTCCGCCCTTCTTGATTCAGCGCGAGCTGGCAGAGAAACGACTGGTCGTGGCCAACCGTAGCGCGCTATCGAGCATCAAGGCCTATTACCTGATGATTCCAGAGCGAAAGGTCGAATCCGCCTCTCTTCGAGCTTTTCGCGATTGGCTCGTGAAACAAGCAAGCAACTATCACCTTGATTAATAAAGAAAAAGTCTAAACAGACTTAGGTAGTAAACTAACAGAAGACGCTACAGATATAAGTTTATGTCGCATTCAGTCAATCTGTTATGAAGTCGGTGCAGTAGTCTCCAAAGCGTTGAAATTCATGGCTTTGAGCCATATTGCGCAGCGCATCAGGGCCTATTCATCTGGCCGATGGGGAAAATTGTCAATTTGAACCTGAATCCTTGAAAAGCACGGCCTACAAGGGATGCCGATCGATTATTGCGACATTCGGTCACAGGGTGACTTGTAGTTAATTTTCCGTCACCCGTCATAATCCCTTGAAGGGCTGAATTTTCGCCTGCAAAATGCCGCGCCCCGCCTGGTTTGGCGGGATCGTGCTGATCGGCCGCCCCAGCCGCACCATCCGAAGTGCCTGGGTTTACTCAATAAGATCACGCAGGAGATTTGACGTGCACATTGGTGTTCCCCTCGAAACCCAAACGGGTGAAACACGGGTTGCTGCTACCCCGGAAACCATCAAGAAGCTGATCGGCCAAGGCCATAAAGTCACTGTTCAAAGCGGCGCCGGTATCAAGGCCAGCGTTATCGACAGTGCCTATGAGGCAGCGGGCGCAACCATTGGCAACGCCAGTGATGCATTCGGGGCCGAGCTGATCCTCAAGGTGGTCGCCCCCAGCGACAGCGAACTGGCGCTGATCAAGAGCGGCACCGTTCTGGTGGGCATGCTCAATCCGTTCAACAACGAAACCATCGCCAAGCTGGCCGAACGCGGTATTACCGCTTTTGCCCTAGAGGCTGCGCCACGCACCTCCCGCGCCCAGAGCCTGGATGTGCTGTCGTCTCAAGCGAACATTGCCGGCTATAAAGCCGTGCTGCTGGCCGCCCACTATTACCCGCGCTTCATGCCGATGCTGATGACCGCCGCAGGCACCGTGAAAGCGGCGCGCGTGCTGATTCTTGGCGCTGGCGTGGCCGGGTTGCAGGCGATTGCCACGGCCAAGCGACTGGGTGCGGTGATCGAAGCCTCGGATGTGCGTCCGGCGGTCAAGGAACAAATCGAATCCCTTGGCGCCAAGTTCGTCGACGTGCCTTACGAAACCGACGAAGAGCGTGAATGCGCCGTCGGCGTCGGCGGTTACGCCCGGCCAATGCCGGCCAGCTGGATGCAGCGCCAGGCCCAGGCTGTGCACGAACGCGCCAAACAGGCTGACATCGTTATCACCACTGCGTTGATTCCGGGCCGCAAGGCACCGACGCTGCTGAGCGCCGAAACCGTCGCGCAGATGAAACCTGGCTCGGTGGTCATCGACCTCGCGGCAGCCCAGGGCGGTAACTGCCCGCTGACCGTGGCCGACCAGGTCGTGATCGAGAATGGCGTGACCATTTGCGGTCCGACCAACCTGGCCGGCGAAGTCGCGGCCGATGCTTCGGCGCTGTATGCCCGCAACCTGCTGGACTTCCTGAAGCTGGTCTTCACCAAGGAAGGTCAGTTCGACGTGAACCTGGAAGACGACATCGTCGCCGCGTGCCTGATGTGCCGCGACGGCCAAGTCATCCGCAAAAACGCCTAAGCAGGGATTCAGACAATGGAAGAGCTTATCTCCCCCGGTATCTACAACCTGATCATCTTCGTGCTGGCAATTTATGTCGGTTACCACGTGGTCTGGAACGTAACACCTGCGCTGCACACGCCATTGATGGCGGTGACCAATGCCATTTCGGCGATCGTGATCGTCGGCGCCATGCTCGCCGCCGCGCTGACCGTAACGCCACTGGGCAAGACCATGGGCACCCTCGCCGTGGCCCTGGCCGCGGTGAACGTGTTCGGTGGCTTCCTGGTGACGCGCCGCATGCTTGAGATGTTCAAGAAAAAAGCCCCGAAAGCCGTAAAAGAAGAGGCGCCCAAGTAATGAGCATGAACCTGGTAACGACGCTCTACCTGATCGCGTCGATCTGCTTCATCCAGGCCCTCAAAGGCCTGTCGCACCCCACTACCTCTCGCCGTGGCAACCTGTTCGGCATGCTCGGCATGGCGCTGGCGGTGCTCACCACTGTGGGCCTCATCTATAAGCTGGGCGCTGAGCTAGCGACAGCCGGCATAGGCTACGTCATCGTCGGCCTGCTGATCGGCGGCACCGCCGGCTCGATCATGGCCAAGCGCGTCGAGATGACCAAGATGCCGGAGCTGGTGGCATTCATGCACAGCATGATCGGCCTGGCGGCGGTGTTCATTGCGATTGCCGCAGTGGTCGAGCCGCAATCGCTGGGTATCGTCAAACAATTGGGCGATTCGATTCCGGCCGGTAACCGTCTGGAGCTGTTCCTCGGCGCAGCCATCGGTGCAATTACCTTTTCCGGTTCGGTGATCGCTTTCGGCAAGCTGTCGGGCAAGTACAAGTTCCGTCTGTTCCAGGGCGCACCGGTACAGTTCGGCGGCCAGCACAAACTCAACCTGATCCTGGGCCTGGCAACGCTGGGCCTGGGCCTGACCTTCATGTTCACTGGCAACCTCGGCGCGTTCGCCCTGATGCTGGCCCTGGCTTTTGTACTGGGCGTGCTGATCATCATCCCGATCGGCGGCGCGGACATGCCGGTGGTGGTCTCGATGCTCAACAGTTATTCCGGTTGGGCCGCGGCGGGTATTGGCTTCTCGCTGAATAACTCGATGCTGATCATTGCCGGTTCGTTGGTAGGTTCCAGTGGTGCGATCCTGTCGTACATCATGTGCAAGGCGATGAACCGTTCGTTCTTCAACGTGTTGCTCGGCGGTTTCGGCAACACCGCAGATGCGGCCGGCCCGGCAGGCTCCAAAGAAGCCCGTCCAGTGAAATCCGGCTCGGCTGACGACGCAACTTTCCTGCTGACCAACGCCGACACGGTGATCATTGTTCCAGGCTATGGCCTGGCGGTGGCACGGGCGCAGCACGCGCTGAAAGAGCTGACCGAGAAGCTGACCCACCACGGTGTGACCGTTAAATACGCGATCCACCCGGTGGCCGGTCGCATGCCCGGGCACATGAACGTGCTACTGGCCGAGGCCGAAGTGCCTTACGACCAGGTGTTCGAGATGGAAGACATCAACTCCGAGTTCGGCCAGGCCGACGTGGTGCTGGTGCTCGGCGCCAACGACGTGGTCAACCCGGCGGCGAAGAACGATCCGAAGTCGCCGATTGCCGGCATGCCGATCCTCGAAGCCTTCAAGGCCAAGACCATCATCGTCAACAAGCGCTCGATGGCCAGCGGCTATGCCGGCCTGGACAACGAACTGTTCTATCTCGACAAGACCATGATGGTGTTCGGTGACGCCAAGAAGGTCATCGAGGACATGGTCAAAGCGGTGGAATAACACTCACGGCTTCGCCATCAACGCCCCGACTTGTCGGGGCGTTTTGATTTGTATCAAGGCCGAACGTTACCGATCCGGTAATAATGTTTTGCCTGAAACACCCGTAATAGAGGCGTCAAATGCGACCTTTGTAGCGGGTCGGGCACAGCGCGAATTCACTAGACTGCGCATCTTGCTTTCCAGCCCGAGATAACAACCTATGTACCGTGATCGCATCCGCCTGCCTTCGTTATTGAATAAAGTGATGAGTGCTGCCGAAGCAGCCTTGTTGATTCAGGACGGCATGACCGTCGGCATGAGCGGCTTTACCCGCGCCGGAGAAGCGAAAGCAGTGCCCCACGCCCTGGCTGAGCGCGCCAAGGTCACCCCGCTGAAAATCAGCCTGATGACGGGTGCGAGCCTGGGTAACGACCTCGACAAGGAACTCACTGAGGCCGGCGTGCTGGCGCGACGCATGCCATTCCAGGTCGACAGCACGTTGCGCAAGGCAATCAACGCGGGCGAGGTGATGTTCATCGACCAGCATCTCTCGGAAACCGTCGAACAACTGCGCAACGGCCAGCTCAAGCTGCCCGATATTGCCGTGATCGAAGCAGTGGCCATCACCGAACAAGGGCATATCGTACCGACCACATCAGTGGGTAACTCGGCCAGTTTCGCCATCTTCGCCCGGCAAGTGATCATCGAGATCAACCTGGCCCACAACCCGAACCTGGAAGGGCTGCACGACATCTACATCCCGACCTATCGCCCGACCCGCACCCCAATCCCCCTGGTAAAAGTGGACGACCGTATTGGCAGCCCTGCCATCCCGATCCCGCCGGAAAAAATTGCCGCCATCGTCATCACCAACCAAGGGGATTCGCCTTCGACCGTCGCGCCACCGGACAGCGACACCCAGGCCATCGCCGATCACCTGATCGACTTCTTCAAGCAGGAAGTTGCGGCCGGACGCATGACCAACAAGCTCGGGCCGTTGCAGGCCGGAATTGGCAACATCGCCAACGCCGTGATGTGCGGGCTGATCGATTCTCCGTTCGAAGACCTGACCATGTATTCCGAGGTCCTGCAGGATTCGACATTTGACTTGATCGACGCTGGCAAGCTGAGCTTCGCCTCGGGCAGTTCTATCACGCTGTCGAGCCGACGCAACACCGATGTGTTCGGAAACCTGGAAAGGTATAAGGACAAACTGGTCCTGCGCCCACAGGAAATCTCCAACCATCCCGAGGTCGTACGTCGCCTGGGCATCATCGGTATCAACACCGCGCTGGAGTTCGACCTGTACGGCAACGTCAACTCCACCCATGTCTGTGGCACTCGGATGATGAATGGCATCGGCGGTTCGGGGGATTTCGCCCGCAACGCCCACCTGGCGATTTTCGTCACCAAGTCGATTGCCAAGGGCGGCGCCATTTCCAGTGTCGTGCCGATGGTCAGCCATGTGGACCATACCGAGCACGATGTCGACATCCTGGTGACCGAGATTGGCCTGGCCGACCTGCGCGGCCTGGCGCCAAGGGAGCGGGCACGCGTGGTGATCGACAACTGCGTGCACCCATCCTACCGCCAAGCGTTGAATGAATATTTCGAAGCAGCGTGCGCCCTGGGTGGGCATACCCCGCATATCCTGCGCGATGCACTGAGCTGGCACGTGAACCTCGAAGAAACCGGGCGCATGTTGGCCATCTGATACAGCTGGATCACCGGTTGTCGCAAATACAGTTTTGATTGAAGGCCGTCACTCGAGCCTGACGCGACAAAAACTGTACTGCTGTACCGGTGTTTTCTTACAGTCTTTTCCCACAAAACATCAGACATTTGCCAAAAACGCACCAATGCAGTGCAGACAAGTACAGTTGCCTCAATATCGACCAGTACACCGCTCTTTAACAGTTAACTGGTCTCTCACAATACAGATGAACTGTATCTAGAGAGACTGGCCAAACGAGAGGATCATGGGCACCAGTTAAACCACTACCTAATCCCGCCACAAGCGGAAGGATGTCAACCATGGAACGTACACTCAGTTCCGAGCTGTTTTTCGAAGACAAAGCTGAAAAAAACCAGGCTTCCCTGCCTCTTCGCGTTATCGCTAACCTGATGTTGTGGCAGCGCCGCATCGCCAGCCGCCACCAACTGGCTCGTCTGGATTCGCGCCTGCTGGCTGACGCCGGTATCAGCGAAGCACAACGTTACGAAGAGCTGAGCAAGCCGTTCTGGCGCTAACTCAGCGTCGCTGGCCCTGACCCACCGGGTCCACCGCCAGCACCGAATTGAACAAACAAGACCCGTCGCGGGAAACCGCGACGGGTCTTGTCGTTTCCGGGACCGTACTTTGGCAAGACCGCAGAGATACAACAGTTTCATAAAAATAAAAACAGACCAGTACAGTTAATCTTGAGCCATAGCACCAATGTGAGCGTCATCGTGCCAATGGCTCTCGCAAGGGCTGTCACCCAACGCGTTCTGTCCTAATATCGATGCAAACGTGGCGAAGCGAGTCGAGCATGCGTCTGCTCTTTCAGCTACAAGCACCGGCATCACCTCATTATTCAAGGAGTCTCACCATGAACCGTCTTCGCCTGCTCAGCGCAGTTGCCCTGCTGGCCGTAGCCGCCCACTCCAATGCCAGCAGCTTTATCGTCACCACTGACTCCATCGTTGGCGCACTCAAGGCCACGTCCGACGTGACTTCCGATGCAACTTCATCATTGCGGGACAACAAGATCGTTCAAGCCGCCCGAGATGACGCTGCCAGCTTCGTGGCCAGCGAAGGCGCCATCCGTGGTGTGAAGCTGGAAAGCGCTTTGGATTACATCCGCCAGCAAGCACCACAGCTCAACGCTACCGATGCGCAGCTGGCCCAAGCCATCCTGGTGATCTGATGCAACATGAAACATCGGGCGCCAAATGGTGTTCCGATGTTTCAACGCTGGCTCTGGCCCGCAGGTTTGCGCTAGCCTTCAGGCTCGCCATCAATCGTCGAGCCCCATGCGTTCTTACTCATATCTGTTCTTAGCGTCTTTCTTCGTAGCTTTTTGCTGGTCAGTTCCGGCCCATGCCTTCGATGTGTCCACCCAGCAAGTGGTGGTCAGCGGCTATGCCACGAGCATGGTGACCTCCGCGCCCTTCGACCATAAACTGATCGTCGCCGCTCACGATGACGCTGCGGCCTTCGTTGCCAGCGACGGGCAGTTGCGAGGTGCACAACTGGAATCGGCCTTGGATTACCTGCGCCGGACCCAGCCAAAACTTCACGTCAGCGACCTTGAACTGGCACAAGCAATTCTCGTCCAATAGTTATCCTTATTTCTCCGGAGTCGTTCCATGCGTAGCCCGCTGATTGCTGCCGCCCTAGGCCTGCTGGTGTTGGCCGATGTGGCCCAGGCACACACCCTGGTAGCCACCAGTAACATCATCGTCCGCGCGTCCCAGCGCACGATTGATTTCACTTCCGACACCACCACTTCCATCCGTGATTCAAAAATCGTCCGCGAAGCCCATGACGATGCGGCCAGTTTTGTCGCCAGCAATGGGGAGATTCGTGGTGCTCATCTCGAGGCCGCCTTCGATACCTTGCGCACCCGCGTGCCGGAAGCCCGCGACGCCAGTGACCAGGTTCTCGCCGAAGCCATCCTCGCATTGTGAGGCGGTTCGCCGCCTGGCTGGCGGCCGGGGTCTTGCTGCTCACGGGCAGCATGGCCCAGGCTGGCCTGCAACTGCACCTCAACACCGAGGGACTGAGCCCGGCGCAACAGCAGGCCAGCCAGGCGCTGCTCGATGAAGCCATGCAGGCGCTGCCGCCACGCTTCATCGAGCGGCTGGACCGACGCATCGATGTCGGCTGGACCGACCAGATGCCCGCCAACGCCTACGGCCAGGCCTCGCTGGTGTCGCAACTGGACCTCAATAGCAACCTGCTCGACGGCCTTGTCGACGGCAGTGCCGCGACGCAAAAGACTCATCGCCCCCACGGCACCGTACGACGGGAAATGCTCGCCACGGTCCTGCACGAACTGACCCACATTTATGACCGCTCGCGTCTATGGCCAGATGCCGAGCGTACGCTGATCCAGCGCTGCACTCGACGCAACAGCAGCGCGGGGCTCATCGGTCTTCCCGATGAATGCCGGGGCCAGAACGACCGCCGTTTCACCCTCAGCGATGATCCGCGCTTGCTGGACCTGGCCGGCTGGCCGCAATACGTTGGCCGACGCGGTGAACGGGAACAGCACAACCGCCAGGTCGCCCGCAGCCCGGACATCTACGAAACGAGCAGCCCCAAGGAATTTGTCGCGGTCAATATGGAGTACTTTCTCCTCGACCCGAGCTACGCCTGCCGACGCCCCGCCCTGTATCGCTACTACCAGGAACACTTCGGCTGGGCGCCCGCCGCCAAGGACACCTGCGCCAAATCGTTCGCGTTCCTCAACGCCGGCAACGACTTCGCCAAGACGCCACTGGGCAAGGTCGATCCAGAGCGAGTCTATTCCATTGATTACCTGCTGGCCGAAGCCAATCAGAACTGGGTGAGCCGCTGGGGCCACAGCATGCTCCGGCTGGTGATCTGCGCACCGGGTCGCCCACGTGGCTCGGACTGCCGCCTGGATCTGGACCAACACCTGGTACTGTCATACCGCGCCTTCGTGAGCGATGTGCAGCTATCGAGTTGGGATGGGTTGGTAGGCAAATACCCGTCGCGCCTGTTCGTATTGCCGTTGGCCCAGGTGATCGATGAATACACCAAGACCGAGCTGCGCAGCCTGGCATCGGTGCCGCTGAACCTGTCGCGCACTGAGATCGAGGAGACGGTCGAGCACGCCGCCGAAATGCATTGGAGCTATGACGGCAACTATTACTTCCTGTCCAACAACTGCGCCGTTGAAAGCTTGAAGCTGCTGCGCAGCGGCAGCAATAACGAGCAGCTCAAGGGCCTGGACAGCATCATGCCTAACGGCTTGTTGGAAGTACTCAAAGGCCGCGGCCTGGCGGACACCAGCGTGCTGGATGATCCCAAGGAAGCCTTGCGCCTGGGCTACCGCTTCGACTCATTCCGCGATCGGTACCAGGCGATGTTCGATGTGCTGAAGAAGTATCTGCCGATCAAGCAACAAACGGTGGAAGACTGGCTGGCCCTGGACGCCGCCGAACGCCGCGTCTGGTTCGAACAGGCCGACCTGCGCACCAGCGCAGCGTTATTGCTGCTGGAACAGGCCAGTTATCGTCGGCAACTGCTGTTGGCGCAGGATGAAGTCAAACAGCGCTACCTCGGTGCCCGTGAATTGCACAATGGCGGCATGGAAAGGGCCAACGCGACACTGCAGCAGATCCTCGCCAACAGCGGTTTCCTGAGCCGCCCGGCCGAACTGCTGGGCAGCAGCGGTTACGGCTTGCCGCAACCGCGCGAGTGGCAACGCCTGGAATCGCAAAGCAGCTTGCGTCAGAAACAGCTTCAAACGCTGACTGGCGACCTGGACAAGGAAGTCCGGGCATTGCTTGAGCCGAGTCGCGCCGCTGAAATTGCTGCGAGCGAGGCCAATGTGAAAGCGATCGGCGAGCATTTGCGCAAGCTGCACAAGGCCGGGGGCGGGTTGGAGTTGCCTTGATACCATTGTGGCGAGGGAGCTTGATCCCGCTGGGTCCGTAGGAGCTGACGAGCGAAGCGAGGCTGCGATCTTTTCACTGCCAATTGAGTCTGGAGCGAAAGATAAAAAAATCGCAGGCTTAGCCAGCTCCTACAAAGCCGAACCAGGCATCAGCCCAGACGCGCCTTTCGCACACCATCAGCCAGGGCGGCACACAAGCTCAACACGCCATCAATCGCCTGTTCCGATGTATCGGCATTGGCGATATGGTCGATCAGCGCCGAGCCAACCACCACTCCATCAGCCAATCGTGCGATGGCCGCCGCCTGCTCCGGCGTACGGATACCGAAACCAATGCTGATCGGCAAATCGGTGTGGCGACGCAGGCGTGCCACGGCTTCTTCCACGTGCTCCAGTGTCGCGGCACCGGCACCGGTCACACCCGCCACCGACACGTAGTACACAAAGCCCGAACTGCCGTTGAGCACCGTCGGCAAACGCACGTCGTCTGTGGTTGGCGTGGTCAGGCGGATAAAATCCAGGCCGGCTGCCTGGGCCGGTTCGCACAGTTCGCTGTTGTGCTCGGGCGGCATGTCCACAACGATCAGGCCATCGACACCAGATTCCAGCGCCTCGCCGATGAAACGCTGCACGCCATAACGGTGGATCGGGTTGAAGTACCCCATCAGCACCAGCGGTGTCTCGCTGTTGTCCTTGCGGAACTCACGAACCATCTGCAGGGTTTTCGCCAGGTTCTGCTGGGCGCCCAAGGCACGAATATTCGCCAATTGGATCGCCGGGCCGTCGGCCATCGGATCGGTGAACGGCATGCCCAACTCGATCACGTCGGCACCGGCCGCTGGCAGGCCCTTGAGGATTGCCAGGGAGGTGTCGTAGTCCGGGTCGCCAGCCGTGACAAAAGTCACCAGGGCGGCGCGGTTCTGTTCCTTGAGTTCGGCAAAACGGGTTTGCAGGCGGCTCATCAGTGTTTCTCCTGCTGGGACTGTTCCATGTGGTGCATCACGGTTTGCATGTCTTTGTCGCCACGGCCGGACAGGTTGACCACCATCAGGTGATCTTTCGGCAGGTTGGGTGCGCGTTTGAACACTTCCGCCAGGGCATGGGCGCTTTCCAATGCAGGAATGATCCCTTCCAGGCGGCAGCATTTGTGAAAGGCTTCCAGAGCTTCGGCGTCGGTCACCGAGGTGTACTGGACGCGACCAATATCGTGCAACCAGGCGTGTTCCGGACCGATGCCGGGGTAGTCGAGACCCGCCGAAATCGAATGGGCGTCGATGATCTGACCGTCATCGTCCTGCAACAGGAAGGTGCGGTTGCCGTGCAGTACACCGGGGACGCCGCCGTTCAGGCTCGCCGCATGCTTACCGGTCTCGATGCCATAACCGGCGGCTTCGACGCCGATGATCTCGACGCTCTTGTCGTCCAGGAACGGGTGGAACAGGCCCATGGCGTTGGAGCCGCCGCCGATGCACGCCACCAGGCTGTCCGGCAGGCGACCTTCCTGGGCTTGCAGTTGCTCGCGGGTTTCCTTGCCGATCACGGCTTGGAAGTCGCGCACCATCGCCGGATACGGATGCGGGCCAGCCACAGTGCCGATCAGGTAGAACGTGCTGTCGACGTTGGTGACCCAGTCGCGCAGGGCCTCGTTCATTGCATCTTTCAGGGTACCGGTGCCCGCGACCACCGGGATAACTTCGGCGCCCAGCAGTTTCATGCGGAACACGTTGGCCTGCTGCCGCTCAATGTCGGTAGTGCCCATGTAGATCACGCAATCGAGGCCAAAACGCGCGGCCACGGTGGCGGTGGCCACGCCGTGCATGCCAGCGCCGGTCTCGGCGATGATGCGTTTCTTGCCCATGCGCCGCGCCAACAGGATCTGGCCGATGCAGTTATTGATCTTGTGCGCGCCGGTGTGGTTCAGCTCTTCACGCTTGAGGTAGATCTTGGCGCCGCCGCAGTATTCGGTCAGGCGCTCGGCGAAGTACAGCGGGCTCGGACGACCGACATAGTCACGCTGGAAGTAGGCCAATTCCTCAATGAATGCCGGATCTTCCTTCGCCAATTCGTATTCGCGAGCCAGATCGAGGATCAGCGGCATCAGGGTTTCGGCCACATAGCGGCCGCCGAACGCACCGAACAGGCCGTTGGCATCGGGGCCGCTGCGCAGGTTTAAAGGGGTCGTAGACTGGGTCATCGGGCGCTCCAGGCAAAAAATGTATTGAAAGACAATGACGCTCACTCTACCCCTGACATTCCCAGCTGAAAACCGATAAGATCGCCACAACCTGTCAGAAAAACTCACAGATAAATGAGCCACGACCTTCCCCCCCTCAATGCCTTGCGCGCCTTCGAGGCCACCGCCCGCCTGAACAGCGTAAGCCAGGCGGCCGAACAGCTGCACGTCACCCACGGTGCCGTGAGCCGACAGTTGAAGGTGCTTGAAGAGCATTTGGGTGTCAGCCTGTTCATCAAGGATGGACGCGGCTTGAAACTCACAGATGCCGGCATGCGTCTGCGCGATGCCAGCACTGACGCGTTCGAGCGGTTACGCAGCGTGTGCGCAGAACTGACGCAAAGCACGGCAGATGCCCCGTTCGTCCTGGGCTGCTCGGGAAGCCTGCTGGCGCGCTGGTTTATTCCCCGCCTGGGCAGGCTCAATGCCGACCTGCCGGATTTGCGCCTGCACCTGTCCGCTGGCGAGGGTGACCTGGACCCCAGGCGACCAGGACTGGATGCCTTGCTGGTATTCGCCGAGCCGCCCTGGCCGGCCGACATGCAGGTGTATGAACTGGTGAGCGAGCAGATCGGCCCGGTCATGAGTCCGCACTACGCCGGATTCGCCCGCTTGCAGGCTGCACCGGCCAGCGCGCTGCTGGATGAATCGTTGCTGCATACCACGTCCCGCCCACAGGCCTGGCCGACCTGGGCACAGCAAAACGACCTTGACCCTCGGGCATTGAAGTTCGGGCAAGGATTCGAGCATCTGTATTATTTGCTGGAGGCCGCCGTAGCGGGGCTCGGCGTGGCGATCGCACCCGAGCCGTTGGTGGCCGAGGATGTGCGCGCAGGTCGCCTGGTCGCGCCGTGGGGGTTCGATGAAACGGCGGCGCGGCTGGCGTTATGGCTACCCAAGCGCGCCGCAGACGGGCGCGCTCGACAATTGGCCCAGTGGCTCAAGCATGAGCTGAGCCAACCGGCTCAGTCACCGCGTTTGCACAGCAAGTAAGCAGCCAGCAAACCAAGCGCACCGACCGCGACACCGGCCGTGGTCCATGGGTGTTCCTGCGCGTAGTCGCGGGTGGCGATCCCGGTTTCACGGGTTTTCACCTTGACCTCTTCATACGCGTCACTGAGCAGATGGCGAGAATGTTTCAGCGCGTTCTCGGCATTGGCCTTGAGCGACTTGAGGGTCTTACGCGACTCGTCCGAAGCGTCGTCCTTCAGGCTTTCCAACGACTTGAGCAGACTCTCGATCTCCGCTTCCATGCTTTGCAACGAGGCTTTGCGTAACGAATTGCTGGCCATGGTGGCTCTCTCCTGCAGTGGTTGAGTGGCGTGTGTGAATTGGGACTGCGACCGCTTCTGAAAGTGCAGTAAATCTGAACTTCAAGGCATAAACGGCGCCACACGTAAGGCGAAAAATCGCTGCTAGGCTGTTAAAGACAACCAAGGAGAACGTCATGACTGATCATCACACCTACAAAAAAGTCGAGCTGGTCGGCTCCTCTCCCACCAGCATAGAAGACGCCATCAACAACGCCCTGGCCGAGGCCAGCAAAAGCCTCAAGCTCCTGGAGTGGTTCGAAGTCACGGAAACCCGTGGTCACATCGAAAATGGCCGGGCCGCGCACTTCCAAGTGACCATCAAGGTCGGCTTCCGGATTGCCAATAGCTGAGGGGCGGTGAACTTGCACGCTGGCGGAGTGCCATAGGGAATGGCGATGCGCTATCTGGCAAGCGCGTCATGTCTGTTCGATCCCTGCCCTATTGATCCGACCAAGGAGTGCGAGCGATGAAAAATTTGATGGTAGCCCTGGGTTTGCTAAGCCTTGCCGGTGGCGCGTTTGCGGCCGGCAAGCCCTGCGAAGAGCTGAAAAGCGAAATCGCAGCGAAGTTGGACGCCAAGGGAGTGTCAGGGTATTCGCTGGAAATCGTCGATAAAGGCGCAGCGGCTGACGGAAAAGTCGTAGGCACCTGTGAGGGCGGTACAAAGGAAATCGTCTACAAACGCGGCTGATAGCGCGTTCAGTTCAAAGCCGACGCACAGCGTCGGCTTTTTATTGCCGCAACTCAGCCCTTCATGACCTGCGCCAGCAACTCATACGAGTGCAGGCGATCAGCGTGTTCATACAGGTCGCTGGTAAAAATCAGCTCATCGGCCTGGGTTTGCTCGATCAGTACCTCCAGCTTGGCGCGAATCTTCTGCGGGCCGCCGACCATGGCCAGGCCAAGGAAATCACCCACCGCTTCTTTCTCGTGGGGTAACCAGAGGCCGTTCATGGTTTCCACCGGTGGACGCTGCACCAGGCTCTGGCCGCGCATCAGCGCCAGGATCCGCTGATACACCGACGTCGCCAGGTAATCGGCCTGTTCATCCGTGTCTGCCGCCACCAGCGGCACACCGAGCATCACATAAGGCTTGTCGAGCACTGCCGACGGCTTGAAGTGGTTGCGGTAGATACGAATTGCCTCGTGCATGTAGCGCGGTGCGAAATGGGAGGCGAACGCGTAAGGCAAACCGCGCTCACCGGCCAGTTGTGCACTGAACAGGCTCGACCCCAGCAACCACACCGGCACGTTGGTGCCGGTGCCGGGCATGGCAATAATGCGTTGGTCCGGGGTGCGCGGGCCCAAATAGCGCATCAGTTCGGCCACGTCTTCAGGGAAATCGTCCGCGCTGCCGGAGCGCTCACGACGCAGCGCCCGGGCGGTCATCTGGTCGGAACCGGGCGCACGCCCCAACCCCAGGTCGATCCGACCCGGGTAGAGGCTTTCCAGCGTGCCGAACTGTTCGGCGATGATCAACGGCGCGTGATTGGGCAACATGACCCCGCCGGAGCCGACACGAATGGTCGAAGTTCCCCCCGCCAGATACCCCAGCAGCACCGCCGTCGCGGAGCTGGCGATACCGTCCATGTTGTGGTGCTCGGCCACCCAGAAGCGGGTGTAACCGTATTTTTCCACGTGCTGCGCCAGGTCCAGCGAGTTGCGCAAGGACTGGGCGGCATTGCCATCGGCGCGGACAGGCACCAGGTCGAGGGTTGAGAATTTCACTTCGGACAGCTGTTTCATGGGCCGGGATCTCCAACGGCGTTCCGGGCTTTTCCAAGGGCAAAAGCCTGCCGTTTCTAAAGGTGTGCTCCATGCAATGTGGGCATATACCCGAGTTTCAATAGCTGCGAAGAAATTTCCTACTAAATTCGTCGGCTAATCGACAAGGTGAACTTTTCCGGGCGGTCTATCCTCACAACCCAGACAGCTAAAAAAACACCCAGGCGCGTCTCTCGCGCCGGATCTTCAGGAGGCAGACATGGCTATCATCAAGAAAGCATCGGCTCATTGGGAAGGTGACCTGAAAACTGGTATCGGCTCCATTTCCACGGAAACCGGTGTGTTGCGCGAAGCGCCCTATGGCTTCAAGGCGCGCTTCGAAGGCGGCAAGGGCACCAACCCGGAGGAACTGATTGGCGCGGCCCATGCCGGCTGTTTTTCCATGGCCTTTTCGATGATCCTCGGCGATGCCGGGCTCAAGGCCGACAGCATCGACACCAACGCTGAAGTGACCCTGGACCAGGTCGATGGCGGTTTCGCGATCACGGCAGTCAAGTTGGTACTCAAGGCGAAAATTCCCGGCGCCAGCCAGGCGCAATTCGACGAACTGAGCAAGAAGGCCAAGGAAGGGTGTCCGGTTTCCAAGGTGCTGAACGCCCAGATCACCCTGGATGCGACGCTGGTGAACTGACGCATGAAAGGGTCGCAGCCTTTGCAGGCGCTGCTGAAGGCTGCGATTTCTTGAATACGGTCGAGCTGTTTACCCTGGCGCAATTATGATCGAATGAAGCCTGCAGTTTCAGCGCACAGGCAGTGCGCGCTGCCATGAGGAATTCGAACATGAAACGATCAGCCCTGGTGGTCATCGGCTGTGCATTCGCTGCATCAGCCCTTGCAGACCCCAAACCCTGCGAAGAGCTGAAAGCGGAAATCGAAGCGAAGATCCAGGCCAATAACGTGCCTTCCTACACATTGGAAATCGTGACCAATGATGAAGTGCACGACGAAAATATGGTCGTGGGCAGTTGCGAAAACGGCACCAAAAAGATCATCTACCAGAAGAACGACAGCTAAGCAGTCCTACGGAACGCAATTGACCTGCCGTTCTTCGGCCACGATTTCACGCTTGGCGTTATAAAGTCGGGCGCTGGGTGTGAACGCCAGGTTGCGAGCCTCCAGGCGATAACGCTGGCCCGCCTCGAAATGGTCATAACGCACGAGCATGTAGCACAACCGCTCCCGCGGTTCAGCTTGCATACCCAACCCACCACCGCTAAACACTTCGAAGTCGAAGCGCACTTTCAGTTCGTGACTGCCCGGCGAAACCTGAAAGAACCTTCCGTCCCGCAATCGCTGGCCATCGAGGCTTTCAGCCATCAACATTTTGCCGCCCGGCATGGGGGTAGCGAAATCGATCCACGCCATGTTCGGGTCGACCTGGGGCAGCGGGCTCGTTGCACAACCGCCCATGGAGACCAGGGCAAGTAACAGCAGAGGTAAGCGCATGGTGAATTTCCCGGAAATCAGGCACTGAGCATAGCGCCAATCAAGTGTGTTGGCAGCCCGCCGGCGTACCTTGTCCCACTACTTTGCGTTGTTGATCGTAAAGCTTGGCCCATGGCCGGAAACCGATGCTGCCGGCCTGCAGTTGGTAACGTTGGCCCGCGTTGAAATCCTTGAACTTCACATTCAACCGGCAATCACGCCACAGCGGCTCGGCATCCGGGCCGATGTTGCCGGGCTCGACGGCAAACTGATAACGCACCGTCAGCTCATGGCTGCCGGGTTGCACTTCGAAATAGCGCCGGTCGATAGACGTCTTGTCATCGACTTTTAGCGCTTGCAGCGCGGTGTCCTGCTGGTTTCCCAGGTCGATCCACGCCTGGGATGGATCAGGGTCAGGCAAACCGGCGCAACCGGTCAGCAGCAACAGGCCGCTCGTCAGCATCAACACGCGCATAGCGAAGCTCCAGGCAAGCGAGATAGTCTTGTGGACAGACTTCCCAGGGTGATTCCAATTGATCAGGCCGCGTTCAAGCCATCGGTTACTCGACCGTGTTTTCCAGATTTTGTTTCCAAGTCTCCTGCTTTTGTTACTGAACGGTTGCACAAGCGCCGCTTATTACAGCCAGCTCGTCGGTGGGCAACTGCGGTTGTTGCAGGCCCGAGAGCCTGTCGACCAGGTCATCGCCGACCCTGCTCGCGATGCCCAACTGAAAGCGCACCTGACCCAGGCGCGCGAGGCACGGACGTTCGCCAGTGATCACCTGCATTTGCCGGACAACAAAAGCTATCGCCTGTATGCCGACATTGGCCGCCCGTTCGTAGTCTGGAATGTCTTCACCACGCCAGAGTTTTCCCTGGCGCCGCAAAATCATTGTTTCCCCATTGCCGGTTGCGTGGCTTATCGCGGTTACTACAGTCAGGGCGCAGCCCGTGGCGAAGCCGCATTGCGGCGTTTGCAGGGCATGGACGTGTCGATCGGTGGTGTAGAGGCCTATTCGACACTGGGCTGGTTCAACGATCCGATCCTGAGTTCGATGATGCATTGGGGCGACGAACGCCTGGCGACGCTGATTTTCCATGAACTGGCGCACCAGCGCTTTTATGTAAAGGACGACACAGAATTCAATGAGTCCTTCGCCACCTTCGTCGAGCAGGAAGGCAGCCGGCAATGGCGCGCCAGTCGAGGCCTGGCGCCGGATAACGGTAAACGGGTACGCCAGCGTGACCAATTCATCCAATTGATTCTCGACACCCGCCAGCGCCTGGAAACCCTCTATGCCCAACCCCTGACAGCTGAACAGATGCGCCAACGCAAAGCTGCGGAATTCGAACGCCTGCGCACCGACTATGAGCAGTTGCGCGACACTCAATGGGCAGGCGACAAACGCTACGATGCCTGGGTCTATGCCCCTCTGAACAATGCGCGATTGCTGCCGTTCGGGCTGTATGACCAGTGGGTGCCGGCGTTTGCGGCGCTGTTCAAGCACAAGGGCGGCGATTGGATTGGGTTTTATGCGGCGGTGGAAAAGCTCGGCAAATTGCCGATCGACGAGCGAAAGGCGGCCTTGAAGGCGTTGGCAGCGCCGAAGACCTCTGCGGATTAGGCGCACGTCATCGCGTGTAGGAGCTGCCGAGCGAAGCGAGGCTGCGATCTTTTCCCTGATGCTTGAGTCTCAAGCGAAAGATCAAAAGATCAAAAGATCGCAGCCTTCGGCAGCTCCTACAACGGGACACCCAGCACAAAAAAAGGGCATACCGATTCATCGGTATGCCCTTTTGATTGCCGCTTTCTTCCCCCTGGTTGAGGTACTCGCAGCAATTATGGGTTGACGCTGTCTTTCAAGAACTTGCCTGGTTTGAAGGCAACGGTGTTGCTGGCCTTGATCTTCACCGGCTCACCGGTCTGTGGGTTTTTGCCGGTGCGGGCGCCGCGGTGGCGTTGCAGGAAAGTGCCGAAGCCCACCAAGGTGACGCTGTCCTTGCGGTGCAGGGCGCCGGTGATTTCTTCGAGGACGGCGTTGAGGACGCGGTTGGCTTGTTCTTTGGTGAGGTCTGCTTTTTCCGCGATAGCGGCGGCGAGTTCTGGTTTACGCATGAATGAAGCCCCTTTGACGGTTTTTTTGTTGTTATGTCCGTGCCGTTCTCTTTGGAACGGCCCCTAAGGCGCCGCAGGCTCTACTCTGCGGCAGACGGGAGTGAGGATGGCACGGTGCCGAAAACGGCGCCAGTGTCCGGGCGACCTTTGTGGGACCAAAAGTAGGGTTTTTGCGACAGAACGACCAGTATTTACGCCAGCAAGGGTGGAAGTTCCTTGTTCAGCGCCAGTTTCTCCATCACCGCCGTGCCTGTCAGCGCGTAGCCCAGCAGGTTGCCTTGAGCGTCGCGGCATAACGCCTTGATGTCCGCACCCTGCCCTTCGACGCTCCACACACCCTCGCTGCCTCGCGGTGGTGGCGACACCACCAGTGGGCACACCGGGGTTTTTACGGTAATCGGCATGGCGCCGTAGCTGACGGCCGTCGGGTTGCCGGCCAGGGTCTGGGCCAGGGCCCGGGCGCAGCTCATCAGCGGCATGACATACAGCAGGTTCAAGCCGTCGACCTCGGCGCAGTCACCCAGGGCGTAGATGTTGGCGTGGGAAGTTTTCAACTGACGGTCGACCACAACGCCACGGTTGACCACCAGACCGGCGGCGGCCGCCAGGTCGATGCGTGGGCGCAAGCCGATGGCCGAGACTACCAGGTCACAGGCAATCACCTGGCCGTCGGACAGGTGCGCCTCCAGCCCGTCGGCGACCTTCTGCAAACGGTTGAGCACGGGGCCCAGGTGGAAACGCGCGCCGAGGCTTTCCAGCCCGGCCTGGACCGCTGCGGCAGCGGCCGGGTGCAGCAGCGTCGGCATGACTTGCTCGCACGGCGCCACCAGTTGCACTTCGTAGCCACCCAGGCTCAGGTCGTTAGCGAACTCACAACCAATCAGGCCAGCGCCGAGCAACAACACCCGACGCTTGCCAGCGGCCGCGGCCCTGAAGCGTGCGTAGTCTTCCAAGTCGTTGATCGGAAAAATCAGCTCCGCCGCATCGCCCTGCACCGGCACGCGCACGGTTTCGGCGCCCCAGGCCAGGATCAGGTCACGGTAGCTCACCGCCTCTTCGCCGATCCACAGCCGCTTGTGGCCCGGATCGATGCCGCTGATGCGGGTGTGGGTGCGTACTTGGGCCTTGAGTTGCTCGGCCATGGCCCCCGGTTCGGCCATGCTCAGGCCGTCGGCATCCTTGTTTTTTCCAAAGCCTGTGGAGAGCATCGGCTTGGAATACGAGCGCCCGTCGTCCGCGGTGATCAGCAGCAACGGGGTTTCGCTGTCGAGCTTGCGAAACTCCCGGGCCAGGTTATAACCGGCCAGGCCCGTACCGACGATGACGACAGGTGCGCTCATGTTGCTCTCCATTTGATGAAACGATCAGTTGATTTCGATCATTTCGAAATCCATTTTGCCGACGCCACAGTCCGGGCACAGCCAGTCTGCCGGTACGTCCTCCCAGCGAGTGCCGGGCGCGATGCCATCGTCAGGCCAGCCGTCAGCTTCGTTGTAGATCAGGCCGCAGACGATACATTGCCACTTCTTCATTCCAATATTTCCTCAAGATGTCAGGCCTTGGCCGGTATTTTCCGGCTCAGGGCCGTTTTGTACTGATCGGTTGCCACAGATGCAAGCATGATCGGCGGGACGGCAGGCCAGGCCAGTCAAAATCACCGACCGACATGGTAAGCTCGCGCCCTCATTTGCTGCCATTCAAGACCTCTGTGCCGCATACAAATTCGATATTTCCTACACTCCAATGGCTGCCCCAGCCCCTGCTGTCGCCTCGCCCCGATGCGGGTGTCCTCGACTGGCTGTTCGACGAAGGCTCCCTGACCCGGCGCCTCACGCGCCTGTCGGACGGCCATTTCAGCGTGACGCCGTTGTTCGAAGGCTGGCAACCATTGCGCGCCGACGAATGCGCCGCCCTGGACCTGGCCGAGGGCAGCGAGGGCTGGGTACGCGAGGTGTATCTGCGCGGCCATGACCAGCCGTGGGTGTTCGCCCGCAGTGTGGCGGCGCGCAGCGCCTTGCAGGGTGACGGCTTGCAGATGGACGAACTGGGCAGCCGTTCCCTGGGGGAGTTGCTGTTTTGCGACCAGGCGTTCCAGCGCCGAGCCATCGAAGTTTGCCATTACCCCGAGGCCGGGTTGCCGGAAGAAGTGCGCGCCAGCGGGCTGTGGGGTCGCCGTTCACGCTTCGATCGCGGTGCGTTGAGCGTGCTGGTGGCGGAAATTTTCCTGCCGCGCCTGTGGACCGTCGCCCGCGCCTATTCGGAGAGTTTTTGATGTACGTGCAACTGCTCAAATCCTTGAATCGCCTGAACCCACGGGCCTGGGACTTCGTGCAACTGACCCGCATGGACAAGCCCATCGGCATCTACCTACTGCTGTGGCCGACGTTGTGGGCGTTGTGGATTGCCGGGGAAGGCTCGCCGTCCATCGCCAACGTGGTGATTTTCGTCCTCGGCGTGGTGCTGACCCGCGCCGGCGGTTGTGTGATCAATGACTGGGCCGACCGCAAGGTCGACGGTCACGTCAAGCGCACCGAGCAGCGCCCGCTGGTGAGCGGCAAGATCAGTTCGAAAGAGGCACTGGTGTTCTTCGCCGTGCTGATGAGCGTGAGTTTCCTGCTGGTGCTGTGCACCAACGCACCGACCATCCTGCTCTCCCTCGGGGGTTTGGCGCTGGCACTCAGCTACCCGTTCATGAAGCGCTATACCTATTACCCGCAAGTGGTCCTGGGCGCGGCGTTCTCCTGGGGCATGCCAATGGCGTTCACCGCCGAAACCGGTCATCTGCCGGCCGCCGCCTGGCTGCTGTACATCGCCAACCTGCTGTGGACGGTGGGCTACGACACCTATTACGCGATGACCGACCGGGACGATGACCTGCGCATCGGCGTGAAATCCACGGCGATCCTGTTTGGCGATGCCGACCGTGTGATCATCCTGACGTTGCAAGGCCTGGCCTTGGGCTGCCTGCTGTTGGCCGGGTCGAAATTCCAGCTGGGCGGCTGGTTCCACCTGGGGCTGGTGGCCGCTGCCGCATGCTTCGCCTGGGAGTTCTGGTACACCCGTAACCGGGACCGGATGCGCTGCTTCCAGGCATTCCTGCACAACCACTGGGCCGGGCTGGCGATTTTCGTGGGGATCGTGCTGGATTACGCGTTGCGCTGAATCCGCTGCCCCCCACTGAACCTTGGGTCATGAAAGCCTTTGTGGCGAGGGAGCTTGCTCCCGCTCGGTTGCGCAGCGACCGCAAGATTTTGGGCCGCTTCGCAGCCCAGCGGGAGCAAGCTCCCTCGCCACAAAAAAGCGTCTTAATGGGACGCGTTACTTGGCCTTGGCAACCTTCCAGGCGCCATCCATTTTACCGTCGCCAGTCATGTCTCCGGCCTTCTTGTCCATCACGAAGGTGTACAGCGGCATGCCCTGATAGGCCCACTGCATTGAGCCGTCATCACGCTTGATCACGGTCCAGTCCCCCATGGATTTATCACCCGCCTCAGCCATCAGCGGTGGCCAATTGGCCGCACACTTGTCATTGCACATCGACTTGCCGGCCGAGTCCTTGGCGAAGGTGTACAGCGTCATGCCCTTATGGTCGGTGAACATGCCGTCCTTCTCCATCGCAGGATCGGCTGCCATCGCCAATCCAGGCAGCGTCAGGGCAGCCGCCATCAGCAGGGCTTTGAAAGAAACAGTCATTTGTTTCATGGAAACCTTCTTTTGCAGTTGTCAGGAATCGGACTGAAAAGCTTAGTCCAGGATCCTCTACACTGCCGGGTGCCGAAATAAGTGTCACACGACTGCAATAATTCCGTTATCTAATGCGGCGCAAGACAGTTAAATGACAAGAGGATTACCCCATGGTTGGCAGGAGCATTCTGATCGTCGACGACGAGGCGCCCATCCGCGAGATGATCGCTGTTGCGTTGGAGATGGCCGGCTATGACTGCATGGAAGCAGAAAACTCTCAACAGGCCCACGCCATCATCGTCGACCGCAAGCCCGACCTGATTCTGCTGGACTGGATGCTGCCCGGCACGTCTGGCATCGAACTGGCGCGACGCCTCAAGCGCGACGAGCTGACCGGCGATATTCCGATCATCATGCTCACCGCCAAGGGCGAAGAGGACAACAAGATCCAGGGCCTGGAGGTCGGTGCCGACGACTACATCACCAAGCCGTTTTCCCCGCGGGAGCTGGTAGCGCGCCTGAAGGCCGTGCTGCGACGCGCCGGGCCGACCGATGGCGAAGCCCCCATCGAAGTCGGTGGCCTGCTGCTCGACCCGATCAGCCACCGCGTGACCATCGACGGCAAACCCGCCGAGATGGGCCCGACCGAATACCGCCTGCTGCAATTTTTCATGACTCACCAGGAACGTGCCTACACCCGCGGCCAACTGCTGGACCAGGTCTGGGGCGGCAACGTCTATGTCGAAGAGCGCACCGTGGACGTGCACATCCGGCGCCTGCGCAAGGCACTCGGCGACGCCTATGAAAATCTGGTACAAACCGTGCGCGGCACCGGTTATCGTTTTTCGACCAAGGCCTGATCCGAGCCCTTACCGCCCGACAAAGCTGACAAGGACGCGCGTCACGTGAACCAAAACTGGCATGGCACCCTGATTCGCCACATGTTGTTGCTGGTGACCGGCTGTTTGCTGATCGGCCTGATCAGTGGTTACTACGGTTGGAGCCTGGCCGCGGGCCTGGGGCTTTACCTGGCCTGGACGCTCAAGCAATTGCTGCGCCTGCATGAATGGCTGCGCCTGCACCAACCCGACGAAGCGCCGCCCGACGGCTATGGCCTGTGGGGTGAGGTGTTCGACAGCATCTACCACCTGCAACGGCGCGACCAGCGCGTTCGCGGACGCCTGCAGGCGGTGATCGACCGGGTCCAGGAGTCCACCGCCGCGCTGAAAGACGCGGTGATCATGCTCGACAGCGACGGCAACCTGGAGTGGTGGAACCGCGCCGCCGAGACCCTGCTGGGCCTCAAGACGCCCCAGGACAGCGGCCAGCCGGTGACCAACCTGGTGCGTCATCCGCGCTTCAAGGAGTATTTCGAGCAGGCCAATTACGCCGAGCCGCTGGAGATCCCTTCGCCCACCAATGACCGGCTACGCATCCAGCTGTACATCACGCGCTATGGCAACAATGAGCACTTGATGCTGGTGCGCGACGTCACGCGTATTCATCAGCTGGAACAGATGCGCAAGGACTTCATCGCCAACGTTTCCCACGAACTGCGCACGCCGTTGACGGTGATCTGTGGTTACCTGGAAACCCTGCTCGACAACGTCGAGGAGGTGAACCCGCGCTGGAGCCGGGCCTTGCAGCAGATGCACCAGCAAAGCGGGCGCATGCAGACCCTACTCAACGACTTGTTGCTGCTGGCGAAGCTGGAAGCCACCGATTACCCGTCGGACAACCAGCCAGTGCCCATCGACGACCTGCTGCAAACCATTGTCGAAGATGCGCAGGAACTGTCCGGCTCCAAGCAGCAGACCATCACCCTGGAGGCCGACCCTGCCGTGCAGCTCAAAGGCAGCGAGGCGGAACTGCGCAGTGCCTTTTCCAACCTGGTGTTCAACGCGGTCAAGTACACCCCGGAGCAAGGCCGGATCCATGTGCGCTGGTGGGGCGATGAGCAAGGCGCGCACCTGAGCGTGCGGGATTCGGGGATCGGCATCGACAGCAAGCATTTGCCGCGCCTGACCGAACGTTTCTACCGTGTCGACTCCAGCCGCAACTCCAATACCGGGGGCACCGGGCTGGGCCTGGCCATCGTCAAACACGTCCTGCTGCGCCATCGCGCCCGCATGGAAATCAGCAGCGTACCCGGCCATGGCAGCACCTTTACCTGCCATTTCGCCCCGGCCCAGGTGACTCGCACACGCCTGGCCCATCCCGCTGATTGAGCACGCCCCCTAGGCAATCGCCCAGTCAGCCGCTACATTGACTGACTTGCGCCTGCCTTTTCAGGCGCTCATTTTTTAATTCCTACGACTATACGGAACCCGCAAAACTCCATCATGGACCCTTCCCCTGGCTTGTCCCTCGTTACCCTCTTCGCCGAATTCGGCATGATTCTTTTTGCTCTGATCCTGGTTTTGCTCAACGGTTTTTTCGTTGCGGCCGAATTCGCCATGGTCAAGCTGCGCTCGACCCGGGTCGAGGCCATTGCCGAGCAGAACGGCTGGCGCGGGCACATCCTGCGCACCGTCCATAGCCAGCTCGACGCCTACCTGTCGGCGTGCCAGCTGGGTATCACCCTGGCCTCCCTGGGCCTGGGCTGGGTCGGTGAGCCGGCGTTCGCCCACATCCTCGAGCCGTTGCTGGGCGCGGTCGGCGTACAGTCGCCGGAAGTGATCAAGGGCGTGTCGTTCTTCACCGCGTTCTTCATCATTTCGTACCTGCACATCGTGGTCGGTGAACTGGCGCCCAAATCCTGGGCGATCCGCAAGCCCGAGCTGCTGTCGCTGTGGACCGCCGTGCCGCTGTACCTGTTCTACTGGGCCATGTACCCGGCGATCTACCTGCTCAACGCCAGTGCCAACGCCATCTTGCGCATCGCCGGCCAAGGCGAGCCTGGCCCGCATCACGAGCACCACTACAGCCGCGAAGAACTGAAGCTGATCCTGCACTCCAGCCGTGGCCAGGACCCGAGCGACCAAGGCATGCGCGTGCTGGCCTCGGCCGTGGAGATGGGCGAACTGGAAGTGGTGGACTGGGCCAACTCCCGGGAAGACCTGGTGACGCTGGAGTTCAACGCGCCGCTCAAGGAAATCCTGGCGATGTTCCGTCGCCACAAGTTCAGCCGTTATCCGGTGTATGACAGCGAGCGCCAGGAGTTCGTCGGCCTGCTGCACATCAAGGACCTGCTGCTGGAACTGGCGGCCCTGGATCACATCCCCGAGTCGTTCAACCTGGCCGAACTGACTCGGCCGCTGGAGCGCGTGTCGCGGCACATGCCGCTGTCGCAATTGCTGGAACAGTTCCGCAAGGGCGGTTCGCACTTCGCCTTGGTCGAGGAAGCCGACGGCAACATCATCGGCTACCTGACCATGGAAGACGTGCTGGAAGTGTTGGTGGGCGATATCCAGGACGAACACCGCAAGGCCGAACGCGGCATCCTGGCCTACCAGCCGGGCAAGCTGCTGGTACGGGGTGATACGCCGCTGTTCAAGGTCGAGCGCTTGCTGGGCATCGACCTGGACCACATCGAAGCCGAAACCCTGGCCGGGTTGGTCTATGAAACCCTCAAGCGCGTACCGGAAGAGGAAGAAGTGCTGGAAGTCGAAGGCCTGCGGATCATCATCAAGAAGATGAAAGGGCCGAAGATCATCCTGGCGAAGGTGTTGATGCTCGATTGAGTGTCAACCCGTTCCGGCGAGCCGGTGGCAAAGCTGTGGGAGCAAAGCTTGCTCGCGATACAGGCGACGCGATTTCTGAAAGACCGCGTCGCTTTCATCGCGGGCATGCCTTGCTCCCACAGATAAATCCCTCCACCACGAAAGCATCCTCATCACGCCTAGGTTCTACTGCTTGCCCAGCGCAAAGTTGGGCAAGTCGCCCACCGGTTGATTGAACTGGTAGGGAATCGACACCAGCCCCAAGCCGGTATTGCGCTGCACCACAAAATGCAGGTGCGGGCCTGAGCTGTTGCCGGTATTGCCCGACAACGCCAACGGCGTGCCCACCCCGATCCGCTGCCCTTCCCGTACGCTCACCGAACCTTTCTGCAAGTGCAGATAGACGCCCATGGTCCCGTCATCGTGCAGCACCCGCACGAAGTTGCCCGAAGGGTCGTCCCCACGGCCGGTCTGCTGGTTTTCGGTCTTGATGACCACGCCGCCCCGCGCCGCGATGATCGGCGTGCCCACGGGCATGGCGATGTCCATGGCGTAGCGGCTCTTCGGACCGTAATGGCTGTACTGGCCGTTGGCACCCTGGCTCAGCCGGAACGGCCCGCCCCGCCACGGCAACGGGTACCGATAGGCCTGTGCCGCGCCTGCAGGGTCGCCCAGGGAGTATTCGAACCTTGGGGTATACACCAGCGGCCTGCCGGGCCGCGTGGCCGTGAGCAGCGCCAGGCGCAGGTTGCTGCGCGCCGGCAGCACCCGACGAATCGGTCGGCTCGGTGCCCCGCTGACGTTGCGCAGCCCGGCGAAACTCAACTCGATCTCCACCGGCGCGTACAGATCGTTGCGCACGAACACCGCGTCCGCGCCTTTGTGCTTCTTGATATCGAGGAACACCTGTCGCTCCAGGCGCTCGACCATGCGATCGCGGAACACGAACACCTGGGCGCCCTTGCTGGGGCGATCGCTATAGGACACCACGCCATTGGCATCGGTGGATTTGTAGATCGTCATGGCCACGGCCGAGGTGGAGGCCAGGACAAGACCACAGGCAAACAGCAGGGGTGCGAGCATGGGCAAAGGTTCTGTCGAAAAATGAAGGCCTGCACAGCAGCCTAGCAGCTGGGATGGACCAGAGTAGTCGACGGATGTTTCAAAATTGGATCAGTGATCGGTGTTGAAGCTCATGGCCCCATCGCGAGCAAGCTCGCTCCCACAGGGGGATTTGCGCAGGGCACAAAAACTGTGGCCAGTGAACAAATCACTGTGGGAGCGAGCTTGCTCGCGATGGCGTATTCAAAGCGCCGCCGAATCAGGCGCCAGGTACGAAGTGCTTCTGCGCGGTGCCGCGGGCGATCAGGCGGGAGATGTAGTCGAGTTTCTGCGGGTCTTTGTCGACGAAGCGGAAGGTCAGTTGCAGCCATTCGCTGTCGGGCGTCTGTTCATGGGCGACGATGGCGTGCAGGTAGCCGTTCAGACGAGCGGTTTCGGCGTTGTCGCCTTGCTCCATGTCCAGCACTGCACCTTCGAGCACTTGCGGCAGGGTGTCGGTGCGTTTGACCACCAGCAGCGCTTCCTTGAGGCTCAGGGCCTTGATCACGCATTGCTGGGTGCCGCTGGACAGGCGCAACTGGCCTTGGCCGCGGTTGGTCGACGGAGCGGCGGCGGCCGGCGCCTTGACCGGTGGGCTGTTGAGCAGGCCACGCGCCGGAGCGGCTGCAGCTGGGGCAGCAGCGGGGGCCGAAGCAACAGCGGCGACCGGAGCCTTGCCGCCTGTCAGGGCGCTCAAGGAGTCATTGCCGAACGCCGAGTTCATCTTGGTCGGGGCACTGTTCATCAGCGTATCGAGCTTGCCGACCTTATGCAGGGCCTGTTTGACCTTGGTCAGTAGCTGTTCGTTGGTGAACGGCTTGCTGACATAGCCGGAAACGCCGGCCTGGATCGCCTGGACCACGTTTTCCTTGTCGCCGCGGCTGGTGACCATCACGAACGGCATGCCCTTGAGGTTGTCCTGCTGGCGGCACCAGGTCAGCAGTTCCAGGCCGGACATTTCCGGCATTTCCCAATCGCACAACACCAGGTCGAACGCTTCGCGAGCCAGCAGGGCCTGGGCTTTCTTGCCGTTCACCGCGTCTTCGATGCGCACGCCCGGGAAGTAGTTGCGCAGGCACTTCTTCACCAGGTCACGAATGAACGAAGCATCGTCCACGACCAACACACTGACCTTACTCATCCAGATACACCTCTAAAAAATCCCGGCAAGCATACCGCTTTTACTGATGGCACATTGCCAAAAAACCTTCAGTCACGCCGGGACTTTTCGTTCGCGGGGTGCTGCTTTCGATTAAAAAAAATCCAAAAAAAAGCCCGACCAGAAGGCCGGGCGCTTTTCTTGGCAATCTTACTTATCGTCAGTTTCGCCCGGAACATTAGCAGTTTCGGACGGGGTGCCCTCAACTTCTTGCTTCATCCGCTTGAGCCCCAAATGCCGCACATCCGTGCCGCGCACCAGGTAGATGACAAGTTCCGAGATGTTGCGTGCATGATCGCCGATACGCTCCAGAGAACGCAGCACCCAGATGATGCTCAACACCCGAGAGATGGAGCGCGGGTCTTCCATCATGTAAGTCGCCAGCTCGCGCAGGGCGGTCTTGTATTCGCGGTCGATGATCTTGTCGTACTGGGCCACCGACAACGCCAGGTCGGCGTCGAAGCGGGCAAAGGCGTCCAGCGCATCGCGAACCATGTTGCGCACCTGGTCGCCAATGTGGCGAACCTCGACGTAACCGCGCGGTGCCTCGCCTTCTTCGCACAACTGAATGGCACGACGAGCGATCTTGGTGGCTTCGTCGCCGATACGCTCAAGATCGATCACCGACTTGGAGATGCTGATGATCAGCCGCAGGTCGGAAGCCGCCGGCTGACGACGGGCCAGGATACGCAGGCACTCCTCGTCGATGTTGCGCTCCATCTGGTTGATCTGGTCATCGATTTCGCGCACCTGCTGGGCCAGGCCGGAGTCGGCCTCGATCAGCGCGGTCACCGCGTCGTTGACCTGCTTTTCCACCAGCCCGCCCATGGCCAGCAAGTGACTGCGCACTTCCTCAAGCTCAGCGTTGAACTGTGCGGAAATGTGGTGAGTAAGGCCTTCCTTCGAAATCATTTTGTTCGCTCCGCGAAAGTTGCAAGCTTCAAGCTGCAAGCTTCAAGCAGTTAAATGTTGATCCTGATAGCGCAGTGCGGCTATGCAGCAGCCTCGACTAGCCGTAACGACCAGTGATGTAGTCTTCGGTCTGTTTCTTGGCCGGATTGGTGAACAGGGTATCGGTGTCGCCGAATTCCACCAGCTTGCCCATGTACATGAACGCGGTGTAGTCGGAAACCCGCGCCGCCTGTTGCATGTTGTGGGTCACGATGACGATGGTGAACTTGGACTTGAGCTCGTAGATCAGCTCTTCGACTTTCAGCGTCGAGATCGGGTCCAGGGCCGAGCAGGGCTCGTCGAGCAGCAGCACTTCCGGTTCCACGGCAATGGTGCGAGCGATCACCAGACGTTGCTGCTGACCACCGGACAAGCCCAGGGCCGATTCATGCAGGCGGTCCTTGACCTCATCCCACAACGCCGCGCCCTTGAGGGCCCATTCCACGGCTTCGTCGAGGATGCGCTTCTTGTTGATGCCCTGGATGCGCAAGCCGTAGACCACGTTTTCGTAGATGGTTTTCGGGAACGGGTTGGGCTTCTGGAACACCATGCCCACGCGACGACGCAGCTCGGCCACGTCTTCGCCCTTGCGGTAGATGTTGTTGCCGTAGAGGTTGATTTCCCCCTCGACGCGGCATCCGTCCACCAGGTCGTTCATGCGGTTGAAAGTGCGCAGCAAGGTCGACTTGCCGCAGCCCGACGGGCCGATAAACGCGGTGACGCGCTGTTTCGGGATGTTCAGGCTGACGTCATACAGCGCCTGCTTCTCGCCGTAGAACAGACTCAGGCCGGGCACTTCGATGGCGACGGTTTCCTGAGCCAGGTCCAGGCTCTGCTTGTCGCGGCCCAGGGCCGACATGTTGATGCCGTGTGTATGTGCTTCGTGTTGCATGGGAGGCTCCCTGTGCTAACAAATTCGGTTCGGAACGCCTTTGTGGCGGCCCCATAAAATTCCGGTGAACGCCGATCAGTGTGGGAGCGAGCTTGCTCGCGAAGGGGCCATCAAGGCAGCCAAAGCTTCGCGAGCAAGCTCGCTCCCACAGACCATCAGCTATCCAGTGCCTTGTACTTCTCGCGCAGGTGATTACGGATCCACACCGCCGACAGGTTGAGCGTGGCGATCACCAGCACCAGCAACAGCGCCGTGGCGTACACCAGCGGTCGTGCCGCTTCGACGTTCGGGCTCTGGAAGCCCACGTCATAGATGTGAAAGCCCAAGTGCATGATCTTCTGGTCCAGGTGCAGGTAGGGGTAGTTGCCGTCCAGCGGCAGCGACGGGGCCAGTTTCACCACGCCCACCAGCATCAGTGGCGCCACTTCGCCAGCGGCACGGGCCACGGCGAGGATCATCCCGGTCATCATCGCCGGGCTCGCCATGGGCAGAACGATTTTCCACAGGGTCTCGGCCTTGGTCGCGCCGAGGGCCAGGGAGCCTTCGCGCACGGTCCGCGGGATCCGCGCCAGGCCTTCCTCGGTCGCTACGATCACCACCGGCACCGCCAGCAGCGCCAGGGTCAGGGATGCCCAGAGCAGGCCCGGGGTACCGAAGGTCGGCGCCGGCAAGGCTTCGGGGAAGAACAACCGGTCGACCGAACCACCCAGCACGTAGACGAAGAAGCCCAGGCCGAACACACCGTAGACGATGGCTGGAACGCCGGCCAGGTTGTTCACCGCGATACGGATCAGGCGGGTCATCGGGCCTTGGCGGGCGTATTCACGCAGATAGACCGCCGCCAGCACGCCGAACGGCGTGACGATCATCGCCATGATCAGGGTCATCATCACAGTGCCGAAAATCGCCGGGAAGATGCCACCTTCGGTGTTGGCTTCACGGGGGTCGTCGCTGAGGAATTCCCAGACCTTGCTGAAATAGAAGCCGAGCTTGGCAAACGTGCCCATGCCGTTCGGCTGATAGGCGTGTACCACCTTGCCGATGCCGATCTCCACTTCCTTGCCGTTGGCATCGCGGGCGGTCAGGCTGTCGCGGTTGAATTGTGCATGCAGGTCGGACAGGCGCGCTTCGATGTCCTTGTAACGGGCATTGAGTTCGGCACGTTCGCTTTCCAGGTCCGCTTGAGCGGCGGCATCGAGCTTGCCATTGAGCTCCAGTTTGCGACCGTGCAGGCGGATGCGCTCCAGGCCGGCGTTGATTGCACCGATGTCGCTTTTTTCCAGGGTCTTGAGCTCGGCGGCCAATTGGTTGACCCGCTGAACGCGGGCTTGCAGCTCCGGCCAGGCCGCCTCGCCTTCGGCAATGACCTTGCCGTCCTGCTTGACGTTGACCAGGTAGCCGTAGAAGTTGCCCCACTCACGACGCTCGATGGCCATCAGCTCCGGCGGCGTGGTCTGGTTGGTCAGCCAGTCACCGACGATCCAGGTGAAATCGGTGCCGTTCAGGTCCCGGTTACCCACCTTGATCAGCTCGCGAGTCATGAACTCCGGGCCTTCGTCCGGCACCGGCAGGCCGGCGCTTTTCAGGCGCTCGCGAGGCACTTCTTCTTTCTGCACGATTTCGCCGACCACCAGGTGCGCAGGCATGCCCGGCACCTCGTAGCTGGCGTGGACCAGGTCCGCCGGCCAGAAGTGGCCCAGGCCGCGCACGGCGATCACCGCCAGCAGGCCAATGGTCATGATGACCGCGATGGACACCGCGCCACCGCTGATCCAGACGCCGGGGGCGCCGCTCTTGAACCATCCTTTCAGGGAGTTCTGTTTCACAGACTTCTACCTTTCTTAAAGCGACGAATATTTCTTGCGCAGACGCTGACGGATCAGCTCGGCGAGGGTGTTCATGATGAAGGTGAACAACAGCAGCACCAGGGCCGACAGGAACAGCACGCGGTAATGGCTGCCGCCAACTTCCGACTCCGGCATTTCCACCGCCACGTTGGCCGCCAGGGTACGCAGGCCTTCGAACAGGTTCATTTCCATGACCGGCGTGTTACCGGTCGCCATCAGCACGATCATGGTTTCGCCGACCGCACGACCCATGCCGATCATCAGCGCCGAGAAAATGCCAGGGCTGGCGGTGAGGATCACCACGCGGGTCATGGTCTGCCACGGCGTGGCGCCGAGGGCCAGAGAGCCCAGGGTCAGGCCGCGGGGCACGCTGAACACGGCGTCTTCGGCGATGGAATAAATGTTCGGAATCACCGCGAAGCCCATCGCCAGGCCGACCACCAGGGCGTTGCGCTGGTCGTAGGTGATGCCCAGGTCATGGGAGATCCACATGCGCATGTCGCCGCCGAAGAACCAGGCCTCCATGTACGGGCTCATGTACAGCGAGAGCCAGCCCACGAACAGGATCACCGGGATCAACATCGCGCTTTCCCAGCCCTCTGGTACCTTCAGACGCACGGACTCAGGCAAGCGACTGAAGACGAAACCGGCCACCAGAATGCCCACCGGCAACAACATCAGCAGGCTGAAGATACCCGGCAAGTGCCCTTCGACGTACGGCGCCAGGAACAGCCCGGCGAAGAAGCCGAGGATCACCGTCGGCATCGCTTCCATCAATTCGATCACCGGCTTGACCTTGCGACGCATGCCCGGGGCCATGAAGTAGGCGGTGTAGATCGCGGCGGCAATCGCCAGCGGTGCGGCCAGCAGCATCGCGTAGAACGCTGCTTTCAGGGTGCCGAAGGTCAACGGCGACAGGCTCATCTTGGGTTCGAAGTCGGTGTTGGCGGCGGTCGATTGCCAGACGTACTGAGGCTCGTCGTAGTTCTCGTACCAAACCTTGCCCCACAACGCGCTCCACGACACTTCCGGGTGCGGGTTGTCCAGTGTCAGCGGTTGCAGCTTGCCGCCCTGCTCGACGATCAGGCGGTTGGCCCGTGGCGACATGCCGAACAGGCCCTGGCCATCGACCACCTGGTCCACCAGCAGGGTGCGGTGGGCGGTGCTGTGGAATACGCCAAGCTTGCCGGCGGCGTCGAGCGCAACGAAGCCCTTGCGACGTTCTTCGGCGCTGATCTCAACGATCGGCGCGCTGCCCATCTGGAAGGTACGAATCTGTTTGAAGCGCAGCTCGCCGTCCGGATCGCGAGCCATGAACCATTGGGCCAGGCCGCCCTTGGAGTCGCCGATGATCAGCGAGATCCCGCCCACCAGCTGGGTGACGGCGGTGACTTGGGCGTCGGCGTCCTCGAGCAGTTTGTAGCGACCGTTGAGGCTCTTGTCCCGCAGGCTGAACACATCGGCCTGGGCACGCCCGTTGACCACATACAGCCATTGCTGGCGCGGGTCCACGAAGATGCTCTTCACCGGCTCGGTCATCTGCGGCAGGTCAATGCGGGTCTGCTCGCTGGTGACCTCACCGGTCATCATGTTTTCTTCGCTGGTCAGCGACAGCACATGCAATTGAGCACCGCTGGAACCGGCCAACAGCAAGGTCGTATCAGAGGCGTTGAGGCTGACATGTTCCAGGGCGGCGCCCTGCTCGTTCAATACGATCGGCGTCTCGCCGTAAGGATATTCGACGGCAGGCGAGATGGTTTTCTTGCCGTCCGGGTAGGTGACCTTATAGGTGTGACGAAATACCAGGGCCTGGCCGTTGGACAGGCCGATCGCCACCAGCGGGCTGCCGGGTTGGTCTTCACCAATGGACGTTACGCTGGCACCGGCCGGAATCGGCAGGTCGACACGACGCAGTTCGGCGCCACTGCGGACGTCGAAGAACAGCGCCTGGCCCTTGTCGGAAACCCGCATGGCGACTTGGTTCTGTTCTTCGATGGAGATCATCAAGGGTTTGCCGGCGTCTTGCATCCAGGCCGGCGTGATCGAGTCCTTGGCGGTCAGGTCCGCGCCCTGGAACAGGGGCAGCACCACATAGCCCAGGAAGAAGAAAATCAGGGTGATCGCACCGAGGACGGCGAGGCCGCCGATCAGCACGTACCAGCGGGTCAGGCGATCCTTGAGCGCGCGAATGCGGCGCTTGCGTTGAAGCTCAGGCGTATTGAAGTCAATGCGCTTGGGAGGGGAAGTCGTAGTCATTGTGGAATTGGCCAGATCATTCATGCGCACACCCTAGCGATCCTGTATGACAGAAAGATGACAATGCAGTGACGCAGCAAATCCGCCGCCAGCAGGAAGCGGCAGCGGACAGGAATTTGGGTTGTGGGAGCAACCTTCGCTCCCACAGAAGTCCGGGCGTTGGCCCGGACTCAGGTATTACTTCTTGGCGACGCTGCCTTCCGACAGACCCAGGTCAGCCAGTGCCTTGGCGGCTACTTTGGCTGGCAGTGGGATGTAGCCGTCCTTGACCACGACTTCCTGGCCTTGCTTGGACAGGACCAGCTTCACGAACTCGGCTTCCAGCGGGGCCAGAGGCTTGTTCGGGGCTTTGTTGACGTAAACGTAGAGGAAGCGCGACAGCGGGTACTTGCCGTTCAGGGCGTTCTCTTCGCTGTCTTCGATGAACTCGCCGCCTTCTTTCTTGGCCAAGGCAACGGTTTTCACGCTGGCGGTCTTGTAGCCGATACCCGAGTAGCCGACGCCATTAAGCGAGCTGCTGATCGACTGCACAACCGAAGCCGAACCCGGCTGTTCGTTGACGTTTGGCTTGTAGTCGCCTTTGCACAGGGCTTCTTCCTTGAAGTAGCCGTAGGTGCCGGACACGGAGTTACGGCCGAACAGTTGCACTGGCTTGTTGGCCAGGTCACCGGTCACGCCCAGGTCACCCCAGGTCTTGACGTCGGCCTTGGCGCCGCACAGACGAGTCGAGGAGAAAATCGCATCGACCTGAGCCATGGTCAGGCCTTTGATCGGGTTGTCCTTGTGTACGAACACAGCCAGGGCGTCCACGGCAACCGGGATAGCGGTTGGCTTGTAGCCGTATTTCTGTTCGAAAGCCTGCAGCTCGTTGTCCTTCATCTTGCGGCTCATCGGGCCCAGGTTGGAGGTGCCTTCGGTGAGCGCGGGTGGCGCGGTGGAGGAACCGGCCGCTTGAATCTGGATGTTTACGTTCGGATATTCTTTCTTGTAGTTCTCGGCCCACAAGGTCATCAGGTTGGCCAGGGTATCGGAGCCGACGCTGGAGAGGTTGCCCGACACACCAGTGGTCTTGGTGTAAGCCGGAATTGCCGGGTCAACACCAGCGGCAACCGCGCTGGCAGTCGCTACGCCAGCAGCGACAAAAGTCATTGCCGCCATCAAACGCTTCAGTTTCATGCCTTACTCCTAGCAGATAGAGTGTGTTAAGTCGGCCAAGTATCGGTAAGCCGTGTGAACACTCTATGGCTGAAATATGACAATTGGATGAAAGGCCAGTATCGAGTTTTACAAGATGTTGTGGCGAGGGGATTTATCCCCTCACCACAGAGGCCTGTCCAGCGCTGATCAGCGTCCCTTCTTCCAGAGATACCCACCCACCACAATCCCGATCCCACAGATGACCACCACGTAGTACGCGGGCCCCATCGAGCTCTCTTTCAACAGCAAGGTCACGATCATCGGCGTCAACCCGCCGAAGATTGCATAGGCCAGGTTGTAGGAGAACGACAGGCCGCTGAAGCGCACCACCGCCGGGAAGGCATTGACCATGACATAGGGCACCGCGCCGATGGTGCCTACCAGCAAGCCACTCAAGGCATACAGCGGGAACAGCCACTCGGGGTGGTCGAACAGGCAGTGGTAGAAGGTCCAGAAAGTGATCATCAGCAAACTGCTGCCGAAGACAAACACCCGCCCGGCGCCGAAACGGTCGGCCAGCACACCGGCACCGATGCAACCGAAACTCAGGAACACGATCGCCAGGCTGTTGGCCTGCAACGCGGTGGTCGGGCTGAAGTGGTACACCGTCTGCAACACGGTCGGTGTCATCAGGATGACCACAATGACGCCGGCCGACAGCAGCCAGGTCAACAGCATGGAAATGGCGATGGCGCCGCGATGGTCACGCAGCACGGCCCGCAGCGGCACTTCCTCGGCCAGGGCTTTGCGCAGTTGCAGCTCGGCGAACACCGGGGTTTCGTGCAACCAGCGACGCAGGTACACCGAAAACAGCCCGAACACGCCACCCAGCAGGAACGGGATCCGCCAGGCGTAATCGGCCACTTCCACCGGTGTATAAATGCTGTTGATCGCCGTGGCGACCAGCGAACCCAACAAAATCCCCGCCGTCAGACCGCAGGTCAGCGTGCCGCAGGCATAGCCGATGTGGCGCGCCGGAACGTGTTCGGAAACGAATACCCAGGCACCTGGCACTTCCCCGCCAATGGCCGCGCCCTGGATCACCCGCATCAGCAACAGCAGAATGGGCGCCCACATGCCGATCTGTGCGTACGTGGGCAGCAGGCCCATGATCAGGGTCGGCACGGCCATCATGAAAATGCTCAAGGTGAACATCTTCTTGCGCCCCAGCAGATCGCCAAAGTGGGCCATGACGATCCCGCCCAGGGGGCGGGCCAGGTAACCGGCGGCAAAAATGCCGAACGTCTGCATCAAGCGCAGCCACTCGGGCATTTCGGCAGGGAAGAACAATTTGCCGACCACGGTGGCAAAGAACACGAAAATGATGAAATCGTAGAACTCCAGCGCACCGCCCAAGGCAGAAAGCGACAGGGTCTTGTAATCGTTGCGGGTCAATGGACGTGCCGGTTGTGCGGGCGTTGCCGTGCTCGAAGGCGCAGTGGTCATGGCAAGGGCTTCTCTTATAGTGGGTTCTGCAACCCTGGCAACACGGGGTTGGGGGCCTGGGCAGGTCCGGCACGATAGCAAATTGTTCGAAAAAGCACATAGAGGTGCGTATTTGATAGTCAAAATCGGAACCGAGTGGTCGTCTCGACGCCTATCGCCCGATATACTCGCAACCTTGCAGTACTCTGTAAGGGGTTGCTGTGCGAAAACGTCGTTGGTGGCGTAGTACCAGAACCAGCCGATTTCGCAGAGTTTCCCTTTGGCACGCCTTTACGAAAAACGTGACGAACGCAGTATGTTCGGGCTGAATCGTTTTTTACAAAGACGGCTATTCACCTGAAGTACAAGACAGCGTTACGGGTCAGAGGCACCCCCGGCATGATAGAGCTCGAACAAGAAGATCCAATCCCGCAAGGCGACCTGGCCCTGCAAATCACCGCGCTCCCTCGCGAGACCAACGGTTTCGGCGATATCTTCGGCGGCTGGCTGGTGTCCCAGATGGACCTGGCCGGCACCGCCATGGCCAGTAAAGTGGCGGGCGGACGCGTGGCCACCGTGGCGATCGATCGCATGGCGTTCCTGGTGCCGGTGGCGGTGGGCGCGCAGTTGTCGTTCTATACCCAGGCGTTGGAAATCGGCCGCAGTTCGATCCAGATGATGGTCGAAGTCTGGAGCGACGACCCGCTGTCCAGTGAATGGCGCAAGGTGACCGAAGCGGTATTCGTCTTCGTCGCCATCGACGGCAGCGGCCGCACCCGCTCGGTTCCGCCGCGCGCCCGTTAAACACGGCGGCCGTTTTGCGGTCCATTGCAGTCCCTGTTCCCGAGCGAGATTTGCAACATGCCTACGCCCAACGTCGAAGCCGTCAAGCTGGATGAACTTAACGCCTGGCGCATCCGCCACGGTCAGGCCGAGCTGCTGGTGGCCCAACAAGGCGCGCATATCCTCAGCTATCAAGTGGACGGCCAGCCGCCGCTGATCTGGCTCAACGACCAGGCCACGTTCAAGGCCGGCAAGAGCATCCGCGCGGGCGTGCCGGTGTGCTGGCCGTGGTTCGGCAACCTGACACGCAACCCCGACAGCGTACAGGCCATGCGCGTGAGCAACGACCCGGCCACCGCCCACGGCCTGGTGCGGGCGATGGATTGGGAGCTCAAGGGCATCGAAGCCCAGGGCGAAAGCCTGAAAGTGGAATTCGTGCTGCCCTACCCCGAAAACGGCCTCTCAGGCTGGCCCCATCAGGTAGACCTGACGCTGGCCATCGTGATGGACGAGCAGTTGCACATCCGCCTCACCAGCCATAACCGCGGCAGCGAAACCGTCAGCCTCAGCCAGGCGCTGCACAGCTACTTTGCCGTGAGCGACGTGCGCAACGTACAGGTCGAAGGTGTGGATGGCTTGAGCTACATCGAGACCCTGGACGACTGGAAAACCGTCACCCAGGCCGGCGACTTGCACTTTGCTGGCGAGACCGACCGCATCTACCTCAATACCCCGCCGAAGCTGAGCATCGTCGACCCCCAGTGGCAACGACGGATCGAGCTGACCAGCAGTGGTTCGCGCTCGGCAGTGATCTGGAACCCATGGACCGAACGCGCCAAGGCCTTCAGCGACATGGCCGACGACGGCTGGCAACACATGCTGTGCATCGAGACGGCCAATGTGATGGACGATGTGGTGACGTTGGTGCCGCAGGCCAGTCATACCCTGGGTGTGAGCCTCTGCAGCAAGCCGCTCTAAGCCACACCACAAAACCATTGTGGGAGCGGGCTTGCTCGCGAAAGCGGTGTGTCAGTCAACATAAGTATCAACTGACCGACCGCCTTCGCGAGCAAGCCCGCTCCCACATTGGGATCTATTACAAATCCGCCTCCTGCACCACCCGCACCTTCTCCGCATCCAGCGCATACGCCGCACTCGCCAGATCATTGTCGACCTTTTCGATCTTCAGCGTGCCGGTCACCCACAGCGGTGTATAGATGTCGTCCAGCTTCAAGCCCTTGGGATAGCGCACCAGCACCAGTTGATTAGGCGGCGGTGGCGGGACGTGGATGCAGGCGCCGGGGTAAGGCACCAGGAAAAACAGCGTGCTGCGGCCTTTGGCGTCGGTTTCCAGGGGCACCGGGTAACCACCGATGCGGATGTGCTTGTCGTTCATCGACGCCACGGTCTTGGTCGAATACATCACCGCCGGCAAGCCCTTGCTTTGCTTCAGGCCACCTTTCTCGGTGAACGTACCGTTGGCTTCGGGGGAATTATGGTCGATCTCGGGCATGGCCTCGAGGGCTTTCTGGTCCGACTTGGGCATCAGTTCGAGCCAGTCGGTTTCCGGCAGCTCGGCGGCGTGGGCCAGGCCACTGCCCAGCAAAAGAAGGGTCAACACTAGACGGCGCATGAATGGGCTCGGCAATGAGTAGGAAGTGCAACGCCGGGCATTCTAGCCCCCTCTGCGCGCCACGCAGAGGGGGCTTTGTCGCATTTGAATCAGTTTCTTTTGATCAGGCCGTAGATCACCAGCAACACCACCGCGCCCACCAGGGCACCAATGAAGCCAGCGCCTTCGCCGGCATGGTAGATGCCCAGGGCCTGGCCGCCGTAAGTGGCTGCCAACGAACCGCCGATACCGAGCAGGATGGTCATGATCCAGCCCATGCTGTCATCGCCCGGTTTCAGGAAGCGTGCCAGCAGGCCGACGATCAGGCCGATAAAGATGGTTCCAATGATTCCCATGGCATTTCCCTCTCGTTGAATAGCTAGAGCCAGAATCCGGTCAGATTTGGCGCCTAGCTAATCAGAGAAGTTGGCCGACGAATGGTTCCACCGACTCCAGACTATTACTCGGCGATCAGCGTCTCGACCTTGATGATCTGCTGGGCCAGCGTCGCCCGGTCAGCGCAACGCAGGTTGGCGTGACCGACCTTGCGCCCAGCCTTGAACGCCTTGCCATAGTGATGCAGATGGCAGTCGGCAATCGCCAGGACTTTCTCGCTGTCCGGGACCTTGCCGATGAAGTTGAGCATCGCGCTTTCACCGACCTTGGCGGTCGACCCCAGCGGCAGCCCGGCCACCGCCCGCAGATGGTTTTCGAACTGGCTGCATTCGGCGCCTTCGGTGGTCCAGTGCCCGGAGTTGTGTACCCGAGGCGCGATTTCGTTGGCCTTGAGGCCACCGTCCACTTCAAAGAACTCGAATGCCATCACGCCGACATAGTCGAGCTGCTTGAGCACCCGGCTGGAATAGTCTTCGGCCAGGGCCTGCAACGGATGGTCGGTGCTGGCGACGGACAGCTTGAGGATGCCGTCCTTGTGAGTGTTGTGCACCAGTGGGTAGAAACGGATCTCACCGTCGCGGGCACGCACGGCAATCAACGAGACTTCGCCAGTGAATGGCACGAAGCCTTCCAGCAGGCAGGCCACGCTGCCGAGTTCGGCGAACGTACCGACCACGTCTTCAGGCTTGCGAAGGACTTTCTGACCCTTGCCGTCGTAACCCAGGGTACGGGTCTTGAGCACGGCGGGCAGGCCGATGGTAGCGACGGCAGCGTCGAGGTCGGCCTGGGACTGAATGTCGGCAAAAGCCGGCGTGGGGATGCCCAGGTCCTTGAACATGCTCTTTTCGAACCAGCGATCACGGGCGATCCGCAAGGCTTCGGCGCTCGGGTAGACCGGGACGAACTGGGACAGGAAGGCCACGGTCTCGGCCGGGACGCTTTCGAACTCGAAGGTCACCAGGTCGACTTCATCGGCCAATTGGCGCAGGTGATCCTGGTCGCCATAGTCGGCCCGCAGGTGTTCACCCAATGCCGCGGCGCAGGCGTCCGGCGCCGGGTCAAGGAAAGCGAAGTTCATCCCCAGCGGCGTACCTGCCAGGGCCAACATGCGACCCAACTGGCCGCCACCGATTACACCGATCTTCATTCGTCAACAACCTCAGGCAATGCGTGGGTCTGGATTGTCCAGGACGCTGTCTGTCTGCTCAGCGCGGAATTTTTTCAGCACGGTATGAAATTGTGGGTGCTTGGCGCCCAGGATGCTCGCCGAGAGCAGGGCCGCGTTGATCGCGCCAGCCTTGCCGATGGCCAGGGTCGCGACCGGGATACCGGCCGGCATCTGCACGATCGACAGCAGCGAATCGACGCCCGAGAGCATCGAAGACTGAACCGGCACGCCCAGCACCGGCAGGTGGGTCTTGGCCGCACACATGCCTGGCAAATGGGCGGCGCCACCGGCACCGGCGATGATCACCTCGATGCCACGCGCCTCGGCCTCTTCGGCGTACTGGAACAGCAGGTCCGGGGTACGGTGGGCGGAGACCACTTTCACCTCGTAAGGGATGCCGAGCTTTTCCAGCATATCGGCGGTGTGGCTAAGGGTGGACCAATCGGACTTGGAGCCCATGATCACGCCAACCAGTGCACTCATCGTCGTGCCTCTTCTCTCTGGGCGCCCGCAGGCGCGTCAAAAAACAACAAGCCACGCAGGAGACCGGCGTGGCTTGTTGTACGAATTATGGCCGGGCGAACCGACCGAAGGCCGGGCAGTATACCGAAAATGGTGCGTTAAACGCACTTTCGCCGACCATCTGTCATTTGCGGTGAAGTGGCGGTTTTATTGACTTGCAGGTCAGCAGAGCAACGACACAAATCCCTTGTGGGAGCGAGCTTGCTCGCGATAGCGATAGGTCAGTCAATGCAACCGTGAATGCCAGTCCGTCATCGCGAGCAAGCTCGCTCCCACAAGGGTTCGGTGATGACCCCGATATCAGTGGCATCCCACAAGGGGTTCTGCGCTGGTTTCAAGATCCGGCGGCGCCCTGCGCCGCACCACCTTCAAGCTTGCGCCACAACAACCGCACATTGGCCTTGCGCACCAGGGCGCAGCGGTACAGGCGGATCTCCAGCGGCACGTGCCATTGCGGGCCGCCGCAGATCACCAGTTCGCCCCGGGCCAGTTCGGCGCGTACGCTCAGGTGCGGCACCCAGGCGATGCCCAGGCCTTCCAGGGCCATGCTTTTGAGGCTGTCGGCCATGGCCGTCTCGTAGATCGTGGTGAAACGCAGCGCCCGCTGGCGCAACAACTGGTTGACTGAACGCCCGAGGAAAGCCCCGGCGCTGTAGGCCAGCAGCGGCACGCTGGCCTCGCCCTCAAGGTCGAACAGCGGATTACCGTTGGCATCGGCGGCGCACACCGGGAGCATTTCGGTCTGGCCCAGGTGCAGCGACGGGAAGATCTCCGGGTCCATCTGCATGGCCGAGTCCGGATCGTAGAAGGCCAGCATCAGGTCGCAGCCCCCTTCACGCAAGGCGTGGACGGCGTCGCCGACGTTGGTCGCCACCAGCCGCGTGGCGATGTTCATGCCCTCGTTGCGCAATTGCGCGATCCAGCGTGGGAAGAAGCCCAGCGCCAGAGAGTGGGCGGCGGCCACCTGTATGACTTCGCCCTGTCCGCCTTCCAGGTGATGCAAATGGCGCAACACTTCACCCAGTTGCTCGACCACCGTGCGCGCCGTCACCAAGAAGAGTTGCCCCGCTGCCGTCAGCTCGACCGGCGTGCGGGAGCGGTTGACCAGGGTCAGCCCCAGCGCCGCCTCAAGGCTGCGGATTCGCCGGCTGAACGCCGGTTGCGTCACGAATCGCCGTTCGGCCGCCTGGGAGAAACTGCGGGTAGCGGCCAGGGCACTGAAGTCCTCAAGCCATTTGCTTTCAAGATTCATCACGCCTCCCTTACACGCACCAAAACAGGTCACACGTTCGTCGCACTGTCGACGTCACACCGACATTATGCCGAATATGCATAGGGCAGTGCTTAACAGCATTGGCCCATTTTTTTTCGAGAGCCTAGGATTCGCAGCGTTCCGGCTCAGACCGGGTCCTTATCGAGATGATTTCCATCATGTCCTCCGCTGCATCATTCCGCACAGAAAAAGACCTGCTTGGCGTACTCGAAGTACCAGCGCAAGCGTATTACGGCATCCAGACCCTACGAGCGGTAAACAATTTCCGTCTCTCCGGCGTCCCGATCTCGCATTACCCCAAGCTGGTGGTCGGCCTGGCAATGGTCAAACAGGCCGCCGCTGACGCCAACCGCGAACTGGGCCAGCTCAGCGAAGCCAAGCACGCCGCCATCAGTGAAGCCTGTGCACGATTGATCCGCGGCGATTTCCACGAAGAATTCGTGGTGGACATGATCCAGGGCGGCGCTGGCACGTCGACCAACATGAATGCCAACGAAGTCATCGCCAACATCGCGCTGGAGGCCATGGGCCACCAGAAAGGCGAGTACCAATACCTGCACCCCAACAACGACGTGAACATGGCGCAGTCCACCAACGACGCCTACCCAACCGCGATCCGCCTGGGTCTGCTGCTGGGCCACGACGCATTGCTGGCCAGCCTCGACAGCCTGATCCAGGCGTTCGCGGCCAAAGGTGAAGAGTTCAGCCACGTCCTGAAAATGGGTCGTACCCAGCTGCAAGACGCCGTGCCGATGACCCTCGGCCAGGAATTCCGCGCCTTCGCCACCACCCTGAGCGAAGACCTGGCGCGCCTCAAAACCCTGGCGCCTGAACTGCTCACCGAAGTGAACCTGGGCGGCACCGCCATCGGCACCGGCATCAACGCCGACCCACGCTACCAGGCCCTGGCCGTACAGCGTCTGGCAACCATCAGCGGCCAGCCGCTGGTCCCGGCCGCCGACCTGATCGAAGCCACCTCCGACATGGGCGCCTTCGTGCTGTTCTCCGGCATGCTCAAGCGCACCGCAGTCAAGCTGTCGAAGATCTGCAACGACCTGCGTCTGCTGTCCAGCGGCCCACGCACCGGCATCAACGAAATCAACCTGCCGGCCCGTCAGCCAGGCAGCTCGATCATGCCCGGCAAGGTCAACCCGGTGATCCCTGAAGCGGTCAACCAGGTGGCATTCCAGATCATCGGCAACGACCTGGCCCTGACCATCGCGGCCGAAGGCGGCCAACTGCAACTGAACGTGATGGAGCCGCTGATCGCCTTCAAGATCTTCGACTCGATCCGCTTGCTGCAACGGGCCATGGACATGCTGCGCGAGCACTGCATCGTCGGCATCACCGCCAACGAAGCGCGCTGCCGTGAACTGGTCGAGCACTCGATCGGCCTGGTCACCGCCCTGAACCCGTACATCGGCTATGAAAACGCCACCCGCATCGCCCGTGTTGCCCTGGAAAGTGGCCGCGGCGTGCTGGAACTGGTGCGCGAAGAAGGCTTGCTCGACGACGCCATGCTCGACGACATCCTGCGCCCGGAAAACATGATTGCTCCGCGTCTGGTCCCGCTCAAAGCGTGATCGACACGACCACCGCTCACCAGGTCGAGGGACTAGACACCTCTCACCTTTTGAGGGCTTGGGGATCTTCCCCAAGCCCTTTTTTTAATTGATAGCAGCAAAGGATGACCGAACCTGTGGGAAGGAACCTGCTCGTGATAAACGACGACGCGCTGCCCGTTGTAAACCGCGTCGCCAGCCAACGCAAGCAGGCTCGCCCCCACAATAACCTGACCGAAAGGCCAGGTGTTTCAAAGGGTCCGCTTCGTCGGACGCACCACAACTGTGCAGACGGGCACCGCACTGATAGGTATAGTGCCGCCCCTCTTCGCATGAGCGGTCGTCTGCAGCGAGACCCTTAAACATGCGAAAACCGAACTAATAACAAACCCGCGAAAATGGACCGGGACGAAACATCGCCTCACCTGTCGGGCCGCGCGCCGACCGATGTAACGCGATGTTTCCAAATGGCCAGCATTTGCTTAAACAAAAAACAGCGAGGAATACTCATGCTTGAAGTCATCAACGACTTCCTCTCAGGGAAAGTGCTGATCGTGCTCATTGTCGGGCTCGGGAGCTACTTCACGATCCGCTCGCGTTTCGTCCAGTTCCGTCATTTCTTTCACATGTTCGCGGTGTTCCGTGACAGTTTGAAAAGCAGCACTGACCAGCTCAGCTCATTTCAGGCGCTGATGCTCAGCCTGGCCGGTCGTGTCGGCGCGGGCAACATCGCCGGTGTCGGCATCGCCGTGACCCTCGGCGGTCCTGGTGCAGTGTTCTGGATGTGGGTGACCGCGCTGGTCGGCATGTCCAGCAGCTTCTTCGAGTGCTCCCTCGGCCAGCTCTACAAGCGCTGCGACGCCGAAGGCCAGTTCCGTGGCGGCCCGTCCTACTACATCCAGCACGGCCTGCAGAAGCGCTGGTTGGGCATGGTCATGGCGGTCCTGCTGCTGGTCACCTTCGGCTTCGCCTTCAACGGCCTGCAAGCCCACGCAGTTACCCATTCCCTGAACAACGCCTTCGGCTTCGACACCACCTACACCGGCCTGGGCCTGGCGGTGCTGCTGGGCCTGGTGTTCATCGGTGGGATCAAGCGTATCGCCAAGGTGGCCGACCTGCTGGTACCGGTCAAGACCCTGGCGTACATCGGCGTGACCCTCTATGTCATCGTGCTGCAGTTCGAACACGTACCGGACATGCTGGCGACCATCGTCAGAAGCGCCTTCGGCCTGGACCAGGCCTTTGGCGGCCTGATCGGCAGCGCCATCGTCATGGGCGTCAAGCGTGGCGTGTTCGCCAACGAAGCCGGCCTGGGCAGTGCGCCAAACGTGGCCGCCGTCGCGTCGGTCGAGCACCCGGTAGCCCAGGGCGTGGTTCAGGCGTTCAGCGTGTTCCTCGACACGTTCCTGATCTGCACCTGCACCGCACTGCTGATCCTGCTGTCGGGCTTCTACACCCCGGGCTTCGAAGGCGACGGCATTGCCCTGACCCAGAACTCCCTGGCGGCCGTCGTGGGTGACTGGGGCCGGATATTCATCTCCGTGGCCCTGTCCTTGTTCGTGTTCACCTCGATCCTCTACAACTACTACCTGGGCGAGAACAACCTGCGCTTCATGCTGGGTGAAAACCGCAAGGCCCTGATCGCCTACCGCACACTGGTTCTGGTCCTGATTTTCTGGGGCGCCATCGAAAACCTCGGCACCGTGTTCGCCTTCGCCGACATCACCATGACCCTGCTGGCGTTCGTGAACCTGATCGCGCTGTTCCTGCTGTTCAAGGTCGGCATGCGCATCCTGCGTGACTACGATGACCAGCGTTCGGCCGGCATCAAGACCCCTGTCTTCGACTCCAGCAAGTTCCCGGACCTGGATCTGGACCGCAAGGCTTGGCCGGCCAACCCATCGGCGCCGGTTACCAAACCTGACGCCAAGACTGCTGGCGTGGCCGCAGCGCAACGCTGATCGGTAATCAAGGAAAAAAACCGGGCGCATCCCCTGCGCCCGGCGTGACACAGCCTAAGGTCGGCGTCATGCTCGACCTTATGTTGTGGCAGCTGACCCAAGCTGCCGTTTTCGTCCTCGGAGAACAACCCCATGAATGGCTTGACCTACCCTGCCGCCCAGCACGTCATGGTGCTCTATACCGGCGGCACCATCGGCATGCAGGCCAGCGCCCACGGCCTGACCCCGGCATCCGGTTTCGAAGCGCGGATGCGTGACTACCTGCACAACCAACCCGAACTCGTCGTGCCGCAATGGCGCTTCCGGGAAATGTCGCCGCTGATCGACAGCGCCAACATGACCCCGGCCTATTGGCAACAACTGCGCGAAGCGGTGGTCGATGCCGTGGATGGGCAGGGCTGCGACAGCGTACTGATCCTGCACGGCACCGATACCCTGGCCTACAGCGCCGCGGCGATGAGCTTCCAGTTGCTGGGCCTGCATGCACGGGTCTGCTTCACAGGCTCCATGCTGCCCGCCGGCGTGACCGACAGCGACGCCTGGGAAAACCTCAGCGGCGCGCTGGTCGCCCTCGGCCAGGGCCTGGCGCCGGGCGTGCACCTGTACTTCCACGGTGAGCTGCTGGCGCCGACCCGTTGCGCCAAGGTGCGCAGCTTCGGTCGCCACCCGTTCAAGCGCCTGGAACGCCAGGGCGGCGGCGTCAAAGCCTCCTCGCTGCCGGCGCAGTTGAACTACAACCAGCCCAAGCAATTGGCGAACATCGCCGTGTTACCGCTGTTTCCCGGCATCAGCGCACAGGTCCTCGATGGCCTGCTGGGCAGCGGCATCCAGGGCCTGGTGCTGGAGTGCTACGGCAGCGGCACCGGGCCGAGCGACAACCCGGCCTTCCTCGCCAGCCTCGAGCGGGCGCGGGACAGCGGCGTGGTGGTCGTGGCGGTGACCCAATGCCATGAAGGTGGCGTCGAGCTGGACGTTTACGAGGCTGGCAGTCGCTTGCGTGGCGTTGGCGTGCTGTCCGGCGGTGGCATGACCCGCGAGGCGGCGTTCGGCAAGTTGCAGGCGCTGATTGGCGCGGGGTTGCCGGTGGAAGAGGTTCGGCGGCTGGTAGAGCTGGACCTGTGTGGCGAACTGAGCTGACACACTGCAAAACCTGTGGGAGGGGACACTTGTGGGAGCAAAGCTTGCTCGCGATGCAGGCGACACAGGTCAACTGTAAGGTCGCGTCATCGTTCTTCGCGAGCAAGCTTTGCTCCCACAGGTTTACTCCCACACTAGAGGTTGTGTTGAACCTTCGATTTTCATCCGGCATATAACTTGCTCCATCTCCAGCCTTCCCCAGGCTGGAAACGGACATGCTGCATTCCCACCTCACCACCCTCAATGCCGTCTCACTGGTCCTTAGTACCTTTAAAAGCGCAGGGTTGCCCAGCGATGCATTGCTGGCCGGCAGCGGCATCAGCGCGGCGGACCTGAGCCGGGCCGATACGCGTATCACCACCAACCAGGAGATGCAGGTCTGCGCCAACGCCGTGGCCCTCAAGCGCGACATCGGCCTGGAGCTGGGCCTGCGCATGCACGTTTCGTCCTACGGCATGCTCGGCTATGCGCTGCTCACCAGTGCCACCTTAGGTGACGCCTTGCGCCTGGCGCTGCGCTATCCGGCGCTATTGGGAACACTCTTCGAACTGAACCTGGACGATGACGGCGAGCACATCTGGTTCAGTGCCGGCGATTATCGGGAGAATCCGGCCCTGGCGGTGTTCAATGCCGAGTTCTGCATGGTTTCGCTGAAGGTGATCTGCAATGACCTCCTTGGTCATGCACTGCCCTTGCGTGCGGCACGCTTCGAACATCCAGCGCCCGATTACCAGGCGCGCTACGCAGCGCTCTTCGATTGTCCGGTGCGCTTCGACAGCATCGATAACGCGTTCGCTTTCGAGCGCCACTGGCTCGACCACCCCCTGCCCCTGGCCGACCCCATCACCCATCACGCCATGGCCGAACGTTGCCGCCGGCAGAACACTGAATTCACCGGACGCCAGGCCTGGTTGGGGCGGATCCGTCAGTTGCTCGACGCCCAACTGAACGCCGCCCCCGGGCTGGAAGGCCTGGCCGAACAGATGAACTGCTCGGCGCGTACCTTGCGGCGCCACCTCAAGGACCTGGGCTGCAGCTACCAGGAGCTGCTGGACGAATTGCGCTTCGAACGGGCCAAGCAGATGCTTTGCGAGGACCAATTGCCGATCTATCGAATCGCCGAACGACTGGGTTTCAGCGAAACCGCCAGCTTCCGCCATGCCTTCGTGCGCTGGAGCGGGGTGGCGCCCAGCCAGTTCAGGGCCTGACCTTCCCAGGGAATCACCTCCTTCATGTACGACACCTTACCCCTGTGGGAGCAAGGCTTGCCCGCGATGGCGTCAACCCAGACACATCCTGCTCCAACATTCCAAGTCGGATCCGCTTCTGCTGTCCTAGCCTTGAAATAAAGGACAGATTAAGGACGATCATTTGTGACAACACGGCCTCATTCCCAAGGGTTGCGTTCCGGACGATATTCGCAGCCTGGACAAATCTATTTACTGACCGTGAATACGCGCGATCGCGAGCCGCTTTTTAGCCGCTTCGAGACAGGACGCTTAGTCGTTGATGCCTTCCGAAAGGCTCAGGAAGAGCAATTTGCCCACTCGTTGGCCTGGGTGGTGATGCCAGACCATTTTCACTGGCTGATCGAATTGCAGGGGATAGACCTTTCCAAACTGATTGCGCGAACGAAGTCTCGGACCACGGTTGTCTTCAATCGATTGACGCAGCGGGAAGGATCGCTTTGGCAGGAAGGATTTCATGACCGAGCCATTCGCAAGGAGGAGGATCTGCAAACAGTCGCTCGATATGTCGTGGCAAACCCGCTGCGAGCCGGTTTAGTTACAAAAATAGGGGACTATCCATTGTGGGACGCGATATGGGTCTGATTCGATTTGAGCGGCGTCGACGACGGCCTCATCGCGGGCAAGCCTTGCTCCCACAGGTATTCCAATTCTGTTTTTTGGGGGGAGCAAGCCTGATTCCATAGGCATTCCAAATGCTGCTTTTGAAGGGGGGCGAGCCTGCTTCCATAGGCACTCCAAATGCTGCTACTTGGAGGAACAAGTCTGCTTCTACAGGCATTCCAAATGCTGCTTTGAAGGGGGGGCGAGTCTGCTTCCATAGGCACTCCAAATGCTGCTACTTGGAGGAACAAGTCTGCTTCCACAGGCATTACAAATGCTGCTTTTGAGGGGGAAGCAAGCCTTGCCCCCAATAGCATTCAAGCCGCGGTCCTGTGGGAGCAAGGCTTGCCCGCGATGGCAATATGACTAACCCCGCAAAAACGCCTGATGCAACGCATCCACCGTCTCGAAGTGATACGCCGGGCCCTCGGCGCTGAGTTCTTCATGGCTGCCAAAGCCATACCCCACCGCCGCGGCATCCAGGCCATTGCTGCGGGCGCCGATCAGGTCGTGTTTGCGGTCGCCGATCATCAGGGTGCCGGTCGGGTCGAGGCCTTCTTCGGCCAGCAGGTGGGCGATCAGCTCGACTTTATTGGTGCGGGTACCGTCCAGTTCGCTGCCGTAGATCACTTTGAAGTGCCGGGCGAAGTCGAAGTGGCGGGCGATTTCCCGGGCGAAGACCCAGGGTTTGGAAGTGGCGATGTACAACTGGCGCCCTTGGCCGCCCAAGGTTTCCAGCAACGGCATCACGCCGTCAAAGACACGGTTCTCATAAAGACCGGTGACCTTGAACCGTTCGCGATAGAAATTCACCGCCTCCCAGGCCTTCGCTTCGTCGAAGTCGTAAAACTGCATGAAGGCCTGCAACAGCGGCGGACCGATGAAATGCTCGAGGCGGGTCAGGTCGGGTTCGTCGATACCCAGTTTGCTCAAGGCGAACTGGATCGAACGGGTGATGCCCTCGCGGGGGTCGGTGAGGGTGCCGTCGAGGTCGAAGAGTACAGTCTGGTAATGCATTGCAGTTCCTGGGAGTAATGGGGCTGCTGCGCCCGAAGCGTCGGACCGGCCCAGCGGGAGCAAGCTCCCTCGCCACGATGAATAGAGGTGGCAGGCGACCCCGTCAGACCTGGTCGTAGCCTTCGGCCAGATGCAGGTCCTTGAGCTTCACGTAGTTCGCCGCGCTGTAAGTGAAGAAGGCGCGCTCCTTGTCCGTCAGCGGCCGGGCCTGCTTCACCGGGCTGCCCACATATAAAAAGCCGCTTTCCAGGCGCTTGCCCGGCGGTACCAGGCTGCCGGCACCGATGATCACATCATCTTCGACCACCGCGCCGTCCATGACGATGCTGCCCATGCCGATCAGGACCCGGCTGCCCACGGAGCAGCCATGGAGCATGACCTTGTGGGCGATGGTCACGTCGTCGCCGATCAGCAACGGGAAGCCCTCGGGATTGAACGGCCCAGCGTGGGTGATGTGCAGCACGCAACCGTCCTGGACGCTGGTACGCGCACCGATACGGATGCGGTGCATGTCGCCGCGAATGACCGTCAGCGGCCAGACGGAGCTGTCTTCGCCGATTTCAACGTCGCCGATCACCACCGCGGTGCTGTCGACAAAAGCGCCACGGGCTAGCCGCGGGCGGTGGTTCTGGTACGTGCGAAGGGTCACGATAGGCTCTCTCTTATCCGGTGATAGGCGCTGCTAGCTGCGGTGAACGTCGATTGTAATTAAGATGGGCCCATGTTTCTTCCAGCCAAGGTGTCGACCGTGAGCGTGAACAACCCTCTTTTACAGCCCTATGACCTGCCGCCATTCTCGGCGATCCGTGCCGAACACGTGCAACCGGCCATCGAGCAGATCCTGGCTGACAACCGCGCCGCCATCGCCGAGCTCCTCAAGACCCAAGTCCAGCAGCCTACCTGGGCCGGCCTGGTATTGGCGATGGACGAGCTCAATGATCGACTGGGCGCTGCCTGGAGCCCGGTCAGCCATTTGAACGCCGTGCGCAACAGCCCAGAACTGCGCGAAGCCTACGAGGCCTGCCTGCCGGCGCTGAGTGCCTACTCCACCGAGCTGGGCCAGAACCGCGAATTGTTCCAGGCCTTCGAAGCCCTGGCGAGCAGCCCTGAAGCCGCCGGTTTCGACGTCGCGCAGAAAACCATCCTGGAACATTCCCTGCGTGACTTCCGCCTGTCGGGTATCGACCTGCCGCCGGAGCAGCAGAAGCGCTACGCCGAAGTACAGAGCAAACTGTCCGAACTGGGCAGCCGCTTCTCCAATCAACTGCTGGACGCGACCCAGGCCTGGACCAAGCACGTCACCGACGAGGCCGCCCTCGCCGGCCTGACCGACTCGGCCAAGGCACAAATGGCCGCGACCGCCCAGGCCAAGGAACTGGACGGCTGGCTGATCAACCTGGAATTCCCCAGCTATTACGCGGTGATGACCTACGCCGAAGACCGCGCCCTGCGTGAAGAAGTCTACGCCGCCTACTGCACCCGGGCGTCGGACCAGGGCCCGAATGCCGGCCAGAACGACAACGGCCCGGTGATGGAGCAGATCCTTGACCTGCGCCAGGAACTGGCCCAATTGCTCGGCTTCGCCAACTTCGCAGAACTGAGCCTGGCGACCAAAATGGCTGAATCCAGCGATCAGGTCCTCAGTTTCCTGCGGGACCTGGCCAAGCGCAGCAAGCCGTTCGCCGCCCTGGACCTGGAACAGCTCAAGGCCTTCGCCGCCGAGCAGGGCTGCCCCGACCTGCAAAGCTGGGACAGCGGTTTCTACGGTGAAAAACTGCGCCAACAGCGTTACAGCGTCGCCCAGGAAGCCCTGCGTGCGTACTTCCCGATCGACAAGGTACTGGGCGGCCTGTTCGCCATCGTGCAGCGCCTCTACGGCATCGAGATCGCCGAACTGAAAGGCTTCGACACCTGGCACCCGGACGTGCGCCTGTTCGAAATCAAGGAGAACGGCCAGCACGTCGGTCGTTTCTTCTTCGACCTCTACGCCCGCGCCAACAAGCGCGGCGGTGCCTGGATGGACGGCGCCCGCGACCGTCGTCGCACCATCGACGGCGTCCTGCAGAGCCCGGTCGCCAACCTGGTGTGCAACTTCACCCCGGCTGACAGTGGCAAACCGGCCCTGCTGACCCACGATGAAGTCACCACCCTGTTCCACGAGTTCGGCCATGGCCTGCACCACCTGCTGACCCGCGTCGAACACGCCGGTGTGTCCGGCATCAACGGCGTGGCCTGGGACGCCGTGGAGCTGCCGAGCCAGTTCATGGAAAACTGGTGCTGGGAGCCTGAAGGCCTGGCGCTGATCTCCGGCCACTACGAAACCGGCGAGCCACTGCCCCAGGACCTGCTGGAGAAAATGCTCGCGGCGAAAAACTTCCAGTCCGGCCTGATGATGGTCCGCCAACTGGAGTTCTCGCTGTTCGACTTCGAGCTGCACGCCACCCACGGCGACGGCCGTAGCGTGCTGCAAGTGCTCGAGGGCGTGCGCGACGAAGTGTCGGTCATGCGTCCACCGGCCTACAACCGCTTCCCCAACAGCTTCGCCCACATCTTCGCCGGCGGGTACGCGGCGGGCTACTACAGCTACAAATGGGCGGAAGTGTTGTCGGCCGATGCGTTCTCCAGGTTCGAAGAGGACGGCGTGCTCAACGCTGACACCGGGCGTGCCTTCCGTGAGGCGATCCTGGCGCGCGGTGGCTCCCAGGAGCCGATGGTGCTGTTCGTCGACTTCCGTGGCCGTGAGCCGTCGATTGACGCACTCTTGCGCCACAGCGGCCTGACCGAGGACGCGGCAGCATGAGCGAGGGACCAGTGATTACCAAGCGACGCTTTATCGCCGGGGCGGTCTGCCCGGCCTGCAGCGAGCCGGACAAGTTGATGATGTGGAACGAAGACGGCGTGCCGCACCGTGAATGTGTGGCCTGCGGTTATTGCGACACACTCAACGAGCAAGGCCTGTCAGTGCCCAAGGAATTGGGTACCCGGGTCAATACCTCGGCGCTCAAGGTGCCGGACGCCAAGGTCCAGGCAGTGCAGTTTTTCCCCAACCCCAAGCTGAAGAAAAAACCGACGGAATGATCCGGTATCACCTTCCGGGCCCTGTGGCCCGGAAGCGATACATATATATCGCCATTTCCCACAGCGGCCTGCCCAGACTGTCCATTCCGTTCAGTCCATGGAAGGCTTCCGATGCCCACCGAAAACAATCCGCTATTGCAGGTCCATGACCTGCCGCCTTTTTCCCAGATCCAGGCCAGGCACTTCTCGCCGGCCCTCGACCGGATTCTTGCCGAGAGTCGCGCCCAAGTGGCCGACATTATCCGGACACAGGCACCATTCCCCACCTGGGACGACCTCGTGTTGGCAATGGACGAGATCCACGCCCGCTTAAAGAGCTTCGCCTATGTGCTGGAACGACTGACCTCGACCAGGACCGGTGACGCCTGGACGCAGGCTTCGCTCGATTGCAGCGAACGGTTGCACGATTACCAACGGTCATTGCGGCGAAACCCCGAACTGTTTCAACTCTACCAGCGCTTGGCCAACAGCCAGATCGCCAGGCATTTCACCCCCGCGAGAAAACGAACGCTGGAAAAAATCCTCCGGCGGTTTCACCAGAACGCAGTGACGCACACCGCACAGGCAGACTTGAAAGACCTGCAACTGCGCATCCAAGGCGCCCGGAGCTTGTTTCTGGAGCACCTGCAAGAAGCCAATAAAGCCTGGAGCCAAGCGTTTGACGACGAGGCACAGTTGAGCGGCCTGCCGTCGTCCTTCAAACAACGCATGGCCCACCAGGCGCGTGAGGCTGGACGCAAGGGCTGGTTGCTGACGCTCAACGAGGAGTCGTTTCGTATCGTCACCCGTTACGCTGACGATCAGGGTTTGCGCAAGCAAATGTACGTCGCCTTCAGCACGCGCGCATCGGATCAGGGGCCCCATGCCGGCCTGTTCGACAACGGCGAAGTCCTCGCGCAGTTGCTCAGGGATCGCCATCAGCAGGCGACGTTACTGGGTTATTCGAATTACGCGCAAATGACGCTCGAACCGGAACAGGCCGAGTCACCTGAACAGGTCCTGTCGTTCTTGCAAGAACAGCTCGCCCAGCGGCGCGGCGTATTTGCCCGGGACACCGAGCAACTGGAAAAATTTGCCGCAACACAAGGCTTCAGCGGCCTCCAGCCTTGGGATTATCAATACCTGGTCGAAAAGCTTCGGCGGCAAACGGCTGGGGTTTCGGAGCAAGACGCCAGTGCCTGGTTTGAACTGGAGTCGACTTTTGCACAACTGTTGCTGATCGCCAGGGACCTGTTCGGCGTGGACATCGTTGAACGCCGGGATGTGCCGACCTGGCACCGGGACGTGCGTCTTCTTGAAGTCCGCGAGCGGGAAGAAACCGTGGGCTACTTCTATTTCGACCCGTTTGCAGAGGCGAACCAGGACGGTTTCCCCAGTACCACCATCCTGCGCAACCGGCGCATCACCGCCGAAGGCCGGCCCCGACACCCCATCGCTGTCTTGCATAGCTGGCTGCCACGGGCCTCAGGTGCAAGCCCGGTGTTGCTCGATCATCGGCAACTGCGCATCCTCTTTCATGAACTCGGCCATTGCTTGCATCACGTCTTGACCCGGGCTGAATACCGCGACGTTTCGGGCATCTCGGAGCTGTCCCGGGATACGGCCGAATTCGCCGGGATGTTGTTCGAGCAGTGGTGCTTCACCAAGCCCTGCCTGATCCGGGTATCGAAACATCACCAGACCGGGGCGCCCTTGCCTGACACCATCGCCGATCAATTGCTGGTCTACCTCCATACCCAGACCAGTTGGGACACCGCACTGTTCTTGCGCGATGCGCTGTTCGACATGCAATTGCACCGCAGCCACGGTGACGGACGCACCGCCCAACAAGTATTCGATCAAGTCAGCGCACAGGTCGGGCATCTGCCGGTGTCTGCAACCGAACGCTGGCCCAATGGCCTGGACTACATGGTGACCGGCTATGGGGCCAGGCTCTATGCCTATGCCTGGTCGAGGGAATTGGCGAAAACCGTGTTCCAGAGATTCCAGCGCGATGGGCTGTTCAACCGGGAAACCGGGCGGGCGTTGCGCGAGACGATTTTCGGGCCGGGCGATTCGCGACCGCTGTCCGAGTCGATCGCGGCGTTTCTGGGCACGTAGCGATCATCGTTCGGGAAGTACAACCTGAGGGTCAACGTGAATCGCCGTCGTGGTTGAGTTGACCCAGCTTTCCAGGGAGCAAAGGGCAAAGACGCTGGTGCTGCAATCGCCATTCGCCAGCGCCACGCGGAGTTTGTCGACATCGGCCTGCATCATGTAGCGCACCCCATCCTTGAAGTGATGGCTGTCACCGAAGCCGCCTTCGGTCATTTCGTTCAAGGCATCCTCCTTGCTCCAGCCCTGCACCACCACCCGGTACATGGCGGCGACCAGCCCGGTGCGGTCCGAGCCGTGCTTGCAATGCATCAGCACCGGCCCCTTGGCTTCGGCCGCCTGGATGGCGCGCAAAGCCTTGAGGATGTCGCTGTCATCGACATGATTGGTGCGATAGGGCAGTTGCACTTGCTCGATGCCGGGGGTGGACAACCAGCGCTTGTCCGACTCCGGCAGGAAGTTGATCACCGTGCCGATCTTGAGTTTGGTCAGCAAGGGCAGCGCTGCGCCGTCCGGCAGGGAGCTGCGGTAGAGCGTCGCAGACATCTGGTAGAGGTTGTAGTCCTTTTCCACCGGCTGCGCCCATTCAGCGGGCCTCGCGTCAGGGGTATCGGCCGCTTGGGCGGGGATCTCGGCGAACCCGATGAGCAGGGCCAGGCAGAGCAGTGAACGGGAACAGAGCTTGAGCATGCACGGACGACCGAAAACGAAGGAATGCGAGATCAACAGTTTCGGCTCGCTGCGGTTAAAAGCCTGTGAGGAGAACGTCAAAGCGTTGTGAACGATGATCGGGGACTCGGGCTGCTGAATGGCACTGGCCTTAATCGAATGCAACGAATACTGTATGCACATACAGCTTTCGGAGTATTCCCATGCCAGCGTCTCTTGCGCCTCGCGGCCGCGGCACCGCGACCAACCCGCACAACCGCTTCGCCCCGAGTCGCTCGGTGGCCGAGGATGACGGCTGGTACCAGGAAGTCCCGCCGACCCAGGGCACCGAAGTGCGCATCGAAATGGCGAAGACCATTATTACCCGCAACACCTCGTCCGATATCCCCTTCGACCGCTCGATCAACCCGTACCGAGGCTGCGAACACGGCTGCATCTACTGCTATGCGCGGCCCAGCCATGCCTATTGGGACCTGTCGCCGGGGCTGGATTTCGAAACGAAGCTGATCGCCAAGACCAATGCCGCCGATGTGCTGGAAGAGCAATTGTCCCGGCGTGGCTATCAATGCGCGCCAATCGCGCTGGGGTCCAACACCGATCCCTACCAGCCTATCGAACGCGAACAACGGATCACCCGCCGGATTCTCGAGGTGCTGCTGCGCTATCGGCATCCGGTGACCATCGTCACCAAGGGTTCGCTGATCCTGCGCGACCTGGACCTGCTGACCGAACTGGCGCAACAACGCCTGGTGCACGTGATGATCAGCCTCACCACCCTGGACGATGAGCTCAAGCGCATTCTCGAACCCCGCGCGGCGGCGCCCAAGGCGCGGTTGCGGGCGATCAAGGTCATGCGCGAGGCGGGCATTGCCGTGGGGGTGCTGTGTGCGCCGATGATCCCGATGATCAACGACAGCGAGATCGAGAGCCTGCTGGCCGAAGCCCACGCCGCCGGCGCGCAGAATGCCGCCTACGTCATGCTGCGCCTGCCGCTGGAAGTCGCGCCGCTGTTCGAGCAGTGGTTGCAGGCGCACTACCCGCAGCGCGCCGCCCATGTGCTGAGCCTGGTCCGCCAGAGCCGCGGCGGCGAACTGTATGACAGCCGCTTCGGTGCGCGGATGCGCGGCGAAGGCCCGTTCGCCGACCTGCTGGCCCAGCGTTTCGCCAAGGCCCTCAGGCGCTTGGGGCTTGAGCGCCGCGACGGATACAATCTCGATTGCGATGCCTTCTGTCCGCCGGGCCGACAGATGTCGTTGATTTGATTAAAGTTGACCTTGGAAAGGCCACTGGACATGAGCTGCGCCAGTGTTTCGCCACCCCTGAAATCGTTGTCCTAGAGCCTTCGATTTCAGTTTGAGTTAAGTTTCGGCCGCTACCTTGTTCTTCGAGTGACTGACGGGTCGAACACCTCGACCTGGACGTTTTTTAACCAGCCACTGGCGTCAACGTCAAAGAGGATGAATCATGAGTGACAAGGATAAACAGCCGTTGGCTGCGTCGGCTTCAGCCCAACCCGAGGCGGAAACCGCCGATGCAGCGCTGCAGCACATTGTTGACGGCTTTTTGCATTTCCATCACGAGATCTTTCCGCAACAGGAAGAGCTCTTCAAGAAACTCGCCACCGCCCAGGCGCCCCGGGCGATGTTCATCACCTGCGCCGATTCGCGCATCGTGCCCGAGTTGATCACCCATAGCTCCCCCGGTGACCTGTTCGTGACCCGTAACGTCGGCAACGTCGTGCCGCCTTACGGCCAGATGAACGGCGGCGTCTCCACCGCCATCGAATACGCCGTGCTGGCCCTCGGCGTGCAGCACATCATTGTCTGCGGCCATTCCGATTGCGGCGCCATGCGTGCCGTGCTCAACCCCGACACCCTGGAAAAGATGCCCACGGTAAAGGCCTGGCTGCGCCACGCCGAAGTGGCCAAGACCATGGTCCACGACAACTGTCCGTGCGGCGACGAAAAACAGACCATGTCGATCCTCACCGAAGAGAACGTGATCGCGCAGTTGCAGCATTTGCGAACGCATCCCTCGGTCGCATCGCGCATGGCCAATGGTCAATTGTTCATCCATGGCTGGGTGTACAACATCGAGACCAGCGAGATCAAAGCCTACGACGCGGACCAGGGACGTTTCCTGCCGCTCGATGGCAGCCATCCGATACCGGTGGCGACGCCCAAAGCGCGCTTCTAACCACTCCTAAACATCCTTGTGTGGTTCAGCCTTACCGCTATTTTGCGCGGTAGGGCCTCGCCATGCCTGAAGAAAACTTCGGGAGAGTCGCCATGCGTGCTGCTCAATTAAAAGCTGTTGTGCCACGGGAGCTGTTGGCTTCGGTGGTTGTGTTCCTGGTGGCGCTGCCCTTGTGCATGGGCATTGCCATCGCGTCCGGCCTACCGCCGGCCAAAGGCCTGATCACCGGCATCATCGGTGGCCTGGTGGTGGGTTTCCTGGCAGGTTCCAAGCTGCAAGTCAGTGGCCCGGCCGCCGGGCTGGCGGTGTTGGTCTTCGAATTGGTGCGCCAGCATGGCGTGGCCATGCTCGGGCCGATCCTGCTGCTGGCCGGTCTGTTGCAATTGTTGGCCGGGCGCTTTCGCCTGGGCTGCTGGTTCCGGGTCACCGCGCCTGCGGTGGTGTACGGGATGCTCGCGGGTATCGGCGTGCTGATCGTGTTGTCCCAGGTCCATGTGATGCTCGACGCGGCACCCAAGCCGTCAGGGCTGGATAACCTGGCGGCGTTCCCGGCGGCGGTGGCCCAGGCCTTGCCGTCCCTGGGCTGGCAGGCCGGCCTGCTCGGTTTGTCGACGATTGCGGTGATGTGGCTGTGGGAAAAATTTCGCCCCCACAGCCTGCGCTTCATTCCCGGCGCCTTGCTTGGCGTAGGCCTGGCGACCATCGCCAGCCTGCTGCTGGCCTTGCAGGTCAAACGCGTGGAAGTGCCGGAGAACCTCGCCGAAGCCATTGATTGGCTGCGCCCGGCGGACCTGCTGAACCTGGCCGACCCGACGCTGCTGATCGCAGCCTTCGCTGTCGCCTTCATCGCCAGCGCTGAAACCCTGCTGTCGGCGGCTGCGGTGGATCGCATGCACAGCGGTGATCGTGCGGACTTCGACCGCGAACTGTCGGCGCAAGGTATCGGCAACATGCTCTGCGGCTTGCTCGGCGCCCTGCCGATGACCGGGGTGATCGTGCGCAGCTCGGCCAACGTCCAGGCCGGGGCCACCACGCGGATGTCGACGATTTTCCACGGCCTGTGGTTGTTGCTCTTCGTGCTGTTGCTGTCCAGCGTGCTGCAAAGCATTCCGGTGGCGAGCTTGGCGGGGGTGTTGGTGTATACCGGTTTCAAACTGGTGGACCTCAAGGCGTTTCGCAGCCTGGGTCGCTATGGCCGGATGCCGATGTTCACCTACGCCGCAACGGCGCTGGCGATCATCTTCACCGACCTGCTGACCGGTGTGCTGATCGGCTTCGGCCTGACCCTGGCGAAACTCGCATGGAAAGCCTCGCGGCTGAAAATCAGCTTGATCGACCTGCCCCAGGAAGGCGAGATGGAGCTGCGGCTGATAGGCGCGGCCACCTTCCTCAAGGTCCCGGCGCTGACCCAGGTGCTGGGTACCATACCGACGGGTGCGACCGTGCATGTGCCGCTCAATAACCTGAGCTACATCGATCACTCGTGCCTGGAGTTGCTGGAAGAATGGGGCCGAGCGAATGCCAGCAAGGGTTCGAAGCTGCTGATCGAATCCCGCGGGCTCAAGCGTCGATTGGAAGGGCGGTTGCGTACCACCGTAGGGGTTGGCGCAGCCTCTGCCTGACACCCCAAGTCCCAATGTGGGAGCGAGCTTGCTCGCGAAAGCGGTGGGTCAGTTGGCTGATAGGCCGCCTGACACTCCGTCTTCGCGAGCAAGCCCGCTCCCACAGGGGGCTCATGTTTTGCTGCTGGATCAGGCCGCTGGCTGATCCAGTTCCAGCCCAACGCCCAGCTGGCGCGACAGGCAAGGCCAGCGCTTCCAGGCAGCGCCCGTGTCCGGGCTGCCGAGTTTCTCCCGGTAAGACTCCACCGATTCCAGCGCAAAGCTGTCTTCGTCGAGCATTTCGTCCACGGCGTGATGCACGGCTTCATCCAACTGGTTGGCGAACGGTTCACCGATCAAATGGTGAGCGATCAGGTTGGCGACCGTCATGTCCAGCGGGATCAGCGGCTGGCTGAAATGCTTGATATACAGGTCATTGACCTCCTCCACCAGCCGGTGGGCCAGGTAGGCTTCGTCCAGCAAACTGTCCAGGCCAACGTGGCCTTCCATCACCTTGGGTGGCTGGAGAAAAAACTGTTCGGCGATTGTCAGTACCGGCTTGATCTGCGATTCGATACCGGCTTCGCGGGCCACCTCGTTGGCGGCGTCCAGCAGGTCCGGCACTTGCTCGATGTAAGCGGTGACAAAACGGGTCATGACGCCCTTGGCGTCAATGTCCGGCAATTGGATCGCGGCGTGCAGATGCGGTAGCTGGGCCTCCAGCTGGCGGGTCAATTGGCCGGTCTCGGCTTCGTGTTGTTGGGCTTTTTGGATCTGCTCGCGCAATGCGGCGGTGTTCATGACAACTCCAGGAAACAAAGGCAATGAAATAGGGAAGACATAACTTAGCTGGCACAAAAACACTCCTAAGACCTATTTTTCATAACCGTCCCTTTCCTTGCAGCACCACAGTTATATCGGTTTGCCATCACTCAGGTTCGCATCCTTCTCCATTCGTGGGCTCTAGCGCAAGCCCCGGCTGTTTCAAACGATTTACGCCATCGCGTTGCGAGGTTGCAGGCGCTGTCTATACTCGGTTTGGAATGGAGTTAGCTGATGACACCCGATTGCATGTGCAGCAAGGCGCGGCGAGTCAATTAAGCAGTCTGAATAGCCGATCCCTTGCCGCAGGCTTTACGCCTACGGGATAACAAGAACGATAAGGGGAACCCGCAATGACGCGACATCCACACGTATGGATGGGCCTCCTGTTGTGGTCGATTTTCAGCCAGGCGCAAGCGGCCTGGACTGTGAATATGGCGCCTGGAGCGACACAGATCAGCAACGCAGTGTTCGACCTGCACATGACCATCTTCTGGATTTGTGTGGTCATCGGCATCATCGTCTTCGGCGCCATGTTCTGGTCGATGATGATGCACCGCCGCTCAACCGGCCAGAACGCCGCGCATTTCCACGAAAACACCCGCGTCGAAATCCTCTGGACCATCGTGCCCTTCCTGATCCTGGTGCTGATGGCGATCCCTGCCACCGCCACCCTGATCAAGATGTACGACTCCAGCGAGTCGGACATCGATATCCAGATCACCGGCTATCAATGGAAGTGGCACTACAAGTACCTGGGCCAGGACGTCGAGTTCTTCAGCAACCTGGCCACCCCCGCCGAACAAATCCATAACCAGAGCGCCAAGGGCGAGCACTACCTGCTGGAGGTCGACAAGCCGCTGGTGCTGCCGGTCGATGCCAAGGTGCGCTTTCTGGTGACCTCCGCCGACGTGATCCACTCCTGGTGGGTGCCGGCCTTCGCGGTCAAGCGCGATGCGATCCCAGGCTTCGTCAACGAAGCCTGGACCCGTGTCGACAAGCCCGGCATTTATCGCGGCCAGTGCGCCGAGCTGTGCGGCAAGGACCACGGCTTCATGCCGATCGTGGTGGAGGTCAAGAGCAAGCCCGACTATGAGAAGTGGCTGGGCGAACGCAAGGCCGAAGCTGCGCAGCTTAAAGAGCTGACCAGCAAGGAATGGACGCGCGAAGAACTCATCGAGCGTGGCGACAAGGTCTACCACACCACCTGCGTGGCCTGTCACCAGGCCGAAGGCCAGGGCCTGCCGCCGATGTTCCCGGCCCTCAAGGGCTCGAAAATCGCCACCGGGCCGATCAAGGATCACCTGAGCATTGTCTTCCACGGCAAGCCCGGCACCGCCATGGCCGCGTTCGGCAAACAGTTGTCGGAAGTCGATATCGCCGCGGTCGTGACCTATGAACGCAACGCCTGGGGCAACAACAAGGGCGACATGGTGACGCCTAAAGAAGTGCTGGAACTCAAACAGGCAGAAAGCCAATGAGCCGGCCTGACGTTCGTTCCCGCAACCGGTCGGGGCTCACCGCCCCGCGCCGTCCAGCCCACTCGTTCGAAGGAGACAGGACATGAGTGCTGTGATCGATGACCACGGTCATGCCGGCGCCGACCACGCCCACGGCCCCGCCAAGGGCCTGATGCGCTGGGTACTGACCACCAACCACAAGGATATCGGCACGCTGTACCTGTGGTTCGCGTTCTCGATGTTCCTGTTGGGCGGCTCGTTCGCCATGGTGATCCGCGCCGAGCTGTTCCAGCCCGGCCTGCAGATCGTGCAGCCGGAATTCTTCAACCAGATGACCACCATGCATGGCCTGGTGATGGTCTTTGGCGCAGTCATGCCGGCGTTCGTCGGCCTAGCCAACTGGATGATCCCGCTGATGATCGGCGCGCCGGACATGGCCCTGCCGCGCATGAACAACTTCAGCTTCTGGCTGTTGCCGGCGGCGTTCCTGATGTTGGTGTCAACGCTGTTCACAGCGGGGGGCGGGCCTAACTTCGGTTGGACCTTCTATGCGCCGCTGTCCACCACGTATGCGCCGGAAAGCGTGACATTCTTTATCTTTGCCATCCACCTGATGGGCATCAGCTCGATCATGGGCGCGATCAACGTGATCGCCACCATCCTCAACCTGCGTGCCCCTGGCATGACCCTGATGAAAATGCCGCTGTTCGTCTGGACCTGGCTGATCACCGCGTTCCTGCTGATCGCAGTGATGCCGGTGCTGGCCGGCTGCGTGACGATGATGCTGATGGACATCCACTTCGGCACCAGCTTCTTCAGTGCCGCCGGCGGCGGTGACCCGGTGCTATTCCAGCACGTGTTCTGGTTCTTCGGCCACCCCGAGGTGTACATCATGATCCTGCCGGCCTTCGGTGCCGTCAGCTCGATCATCCCGGCGTTCTCGCGCAAGCCGTTGTTCGGCTACACCTCGATGGTCTATGCCACGGCCGCCATCGCGTTCCTGTCGTTCATCGTCTGGGCGCACCACATGTTCGTGGTCGGCATTCCGCTGGTGGGCGAGCTGTTCTTCATGTACGCCACCCTGCTGATTGCCGTGCCCACCGGGGTGAAGGTGTTCAACTGGGCCAGCACCATGTGGCAAGGCTCGCTGACTTTCGAAACGCCGATGCTGTTTGCCGTGGCGTTCGTGATCCTGTTCTCCATCGGTGGTTTCTCCGGGCTGATGCTGGCCATCGCCCCGGCGGACTTCCAGTACCAGGACACTTACTTCGTGGTCGCGCACTTCCACTACGTGCTGGTGCCCGGCGCGATCTTCGGGATCTTCGCCTCGGCCTACTACTGGCTGCCGAAATGGACCGGCCACATGTATGACGAAACCCTCGGCAAGCTGCACTTCTGGCTGTCGTTCGTGGGGATGAACATGGCGTTCTTCCCGATGCACTTCGTCGGCCTGGCGGGCATGCCCCGGCGGATTCCCGACTACAACCTGCAATTCGCCGACTTCAACATGGTCTCGTCCATCGGCGCCTTCATGTTCGGCACTACGCAGATCTTCTTCCTGTTCATCGTGATCAAGACCATCCGTGGCGGCCCGCCTGCACCGGCCAAGCCGTGGGACGGGGCAGAAGGGCTGGAGTGGAGCGTGCCGTCGCCGGCGCCGTATCACACCTTCACTACGCCGCCGGAAGTGAAATAGATGACACAGGGTTCTGGGTAGGGGCTGGAAATCATGGCTGATTCGATCTCGATGAAAAAACTGGTCACCCGCCTGTTGCTGGTGGTGATGGCCATGTTCATCTTCGGCTTTGCCCTGGTGCCGATCTATGACGTGATGTGCAAGGCGTTCGGCATCAACGGCAAGACCGGCGGGCAGTACGAAGGCGAGCAGACCGTCGATGAGTCACGCCAGGTGCGGGTGCAGTTCCTGTCGACCAATTCGGTGGACATGGTCTGGGACTTCTACCCCAAAGGCGATGAGCTGGTGGTCAAGCCAGGAGCGGTGAACGAGATGGTGTTCGTCGCCCACAACCCCACCAACCGGCCGATGAGCGCCCAAGCGGTGCCGAGTATCTCGCCAAGCAACGCGGCAGCGTATTTCCACAAGACCGAATGTTTTTGTTTTACCCAGCAAGTGCTGCAACCCGGCGAACGCATCGAAATGCCCATGCGCTTCATCGTCGACCGGGACATGCCCAAGGAAGTGAAGCACCTGACGCTGTCCTACACGCTGTTCGATATCACCGCTCGTCATCCACCGGTGGCTCTAAACACTGACCGATAGCGTGCCCGATAAGGAGAACAATAAATGGCAACTCACGAACACTATTACGTTCCGGCCCAGAGCAAATGGCCGATCATCGCTACGGTCGGGATGTTCGTCACGGTGTATGGCCTGGCAACCTGGTTCAACGACCTTAAGGCGGCGCGCCCGGATTCCCACGGGCCGCTGATCTTTTTTGTCGGCGGTCTTCTGCTGGCCTACATGCTGTTCGGCTGGTTCGGCGCGGTGGTCAAGGAAAGCCGCGCCGGGCTGTACAGCGCACAGCTCGATCGCTCGTTCCGCTGGGGCATGAGCTGGTTCATCTTTTCCGAAGTGATGTTCTTCATCGCGTTCTTCGGTGCGCTGTTCTATGTGCGCAACATCTCGGTACCAGGCCTGGCGGGTGAAGGCACCAAGGGCCTGTCACACATGCTCTGGCCGAGTTTCGAGTTCGCCTGGCCGTTGCTGAACAACCCCGACCCGAAACTCTTCCCGGCACCCAAGGATGTGATCAGCCCCTGGGGCTTGCCGCTGCTCAACACCATCCTGCTGGTCAGCTCCAGCGTCACCGTCACCATCGCCCACCACGCCCTGAAAAAGGGCCATCGCGGTGCGCTGAAGATCTGGCTGGCGATCACCGTGCTGCTGGGTTGCGCCTTCCTGGGCTTCCAGGCCGAGGAATACATCCACGCCTACAAGGAACTGGGCCTGACCCTGGGCTCCGGCGTCTACGGCGCGACCTTCTTCATGCTCACCGGTTTCCACGGCGCCCACGTCACCATCGGCACGATCATCCTGTTCGTCATGCTGATGCGCATCATGCGCGGGCACTTCGACAACGAGCACCAGTTCGGCTTCGAGGCGGCGAGCTGGTACTGGCACTTCGTCGATGTGGTGTGGATCGGCTTGTTCGTCTTCGTCTACGTGCTCTGAGGCACGACTACCAAGGCGCGTGGGACACCAACTGGCCGCTGAAGAAACCCCAGGCGATCAAGCCGACGGTGACGGCGGCCAGGCTGACCCGGATCGCCAGGGCGATGACCAGGCGATTGGAACTGCTGTCGTCCTTGACCAGAAAAAACAGGCCGCTGAAGAGGCTGACAACCGTGGCAATCAGCATCAGGACGATGGCTGCTTTTAGCATTAGGGACACTCCGGGGGGACGCGATGCACGTGAGTATAGCTATCCCGTTCGACGGCTTTCGGACGGCGCCATGAAACACTTCCGGCCAGGCATCGTGCCGTCACTGGTGGTGGCCGTGCTGGTGCCCGTGATGGTGTGCCTGGGGTTCTGGCAATTGAGCCGGGGCGAACACAAGCGTGTGCTCATGGACAATTACGCCGAGCGCCGCGTGGCACCGCCGATGGACAGCACCGAGCTTGTGCACACCAGCGATCCGGCCTTTCGACCGGTCACGCTGCAAGGCCAGTTCGACGTCGAGCACAGCATCCTGCTGGACAACCGCCAACACGACGGCAAGGTCGGCGTCGAGTTGCTGCAACCTTTTCTCGACCACCGCACCGGGCTGTGGCTGCTGGTCAATCGCGGCTGGCTGCCCTGGCCCGACCGGCGCACCCCGCCGGTCTTCAACACACCGCAACAACCGGTGAACCTCCAGGCCTGGGTCTACGTCGCCCCGGGCGCCACCTTCCAGCTTCACGCCGACCCGGCGGGCGCGCCGTGGCCACGACTGGTCACCACCATCGAACCGGACAAGCTCTGGGCCGAACTGGGCCGCAACGGCTTCGCCTATGAACTGCGCCAACAAAGCGGCCCCGGCGCCTACCGGACCGATTGGCCGGTGGTCGCCATGGGCCCGGAAAAACACCTCGGCTATGCCGTGCAGTGGTTCGCCATGGCGGCGGCACTGTTCGGCCTGTTCCTTTATCTCGGATGGCACAACGCAGGGAGACACCATGGGAAACACCATGAATCCAACCAACACGTCTGAGGCGCCTATGGCACCCAACCGTCGCAAGGGACGCCTGCAATTGCTGCTGATCGTGCTCGGAGTGGTCGGCCCGATGATCCTGGCCACCGGCATGTACAAATTCCAGTTCTGGGTGCCCGACAGCCGCAGCTACCACGGCGAACTGATCGGCACCGGCCAGACCCGCGCCGAGATTGGCGTGCAGGCCGACGAGCAGCGCTGGCAGATCCTGGTCACCGCACCGCAGGAATGTTCGGTGGATTGCCGGCAACTGGTGTACCTGGCCCGGCAGGTGCAGATCGGCCTGGGCCGCGAAGCCTCCCGCGCCAGCCATGCCCTGGCCGTGGCTCAACCGCTGGACGCTGAGTACGACGCCCAGCTGCAGCGCGAATACCCGCAATTGCAACGCTACCCACTGGACCTGCCGGCCTATCAGAAAGGCGCCCAAGGCTCCGGCGGCGCCCAGCTGTGGATCATCGATCCCCACAGCAACCTGGTGCTGCGCTACGACGCCCGGGTCAAGGGCAAGGACCTGCTCAACGACCTGCGCCACTTGCTGAAACTGTCGAACATCGGATGAGGGCATCGACATGGCCAAACCTGGATTTCGCCTCGCGCTGTTTGCCACGCTGCTGGCACTGATCGTCGTCCTGCTGGGCGCCTACACCCGGCTCACCCACGCCGGCCTCGGCTGCCCGGACTGGCCCGGCTGCTACGGTTTTATCAGCGTGCCCAAGAGCGAAGCCCAACTGGCCCATGCCGAACTGCACTTTCCCGACGCCCCGGTGGAGGCCCACAAAGGCTGGAATGAGATGGTCCATCGCTACTTTGCCGGGACCCTGGGGCTGTTGATTACCGTGCTGGCCGCCCGGGCCTGGATGAACCGTCGCCGCCCCGGCCAACCTGTGAAGTTGCCGCTGTTCCTACTGGCCGTGGTCTTCGCGCAAGCGGCGTTCGGCATGTGGACCGTAACCCTCAAGCTCTGGCCACAAGTGGTCACCGGGCATTTGCTCGGCGGCTTCGCGACGTTGAGCCTGCTGTTTCTGCTCACCTTGCGCTTGTCCGGCGTGCTGCCGGCGCTGACCGTGCCCAAGCGCCTGCAACATTGGGCCACGGCCGGGCTGCTGCTGGTGATCGGCCAGATCGCCCTGGGCGGTTGGGTCAGCTCCAACTACGCCGCCGTGGCCTGCATCGACTTCCCCACCTGCCACGGCCAGTGGCTACCGCCGGCCGATTTTGCCAACGGCTTCCACCTGACCCAGCACATCGGCCCCAACTACCTGGGCGGGCAACTGGACAGCGACGCCCGCACCGCCATCCACCTGACCCACCGCATCGGCGCCTTGCTGGTGACCGTGGTGTTGCTGGGGCTGGCCTGGCAGTTGAAAACCGTCGGCATGACCCGGCTGGCCGGGCTGGTGCTGGCCGCACTCGCGGCGCAGATCACCCTGGGCATCAGCAACGTGCTGTTCCATCTGCCACTGCCGGTGGCCGTCGCCCACAACGCCGGGGGCGCCGCACTGTTGCTGACCCTGGTGCTGGTCAACTATCACGCCCGTACCAGCCTGGTGCGGGTCAAGCATCAAGTCCCGCTGCGCTGGCGGTTCAACCCGCCTAAACACGGCGTCAGCCCCATAACAATAAAAGGAGAGATGCCATGGCAACCTTGACCGGTGAACGCCACAGCCAAGCGATCTGGCGCGATTACCTGGAGCTGACCAAGCCCAAAGTGGTGGTGCTGATGCTGATCACCTCGCTGGTCGGCATGTTCCTCGCCACCCGCGCCGGGGTGCCGTGGACAGTTTTGGTGTTCGGCAACCTGGGCATCGCCCTGTGTGCCGGCGGCGCGGCGGCGGTCAACCATGTGGTGGACCGACGCATCGACGCGGTGATGGCCCGCACCCACAAACGGCCATTGGCCGAAGGGCGAATCTCACCCGCCGCCGCCCTGACCTTCGCCCTCGCGCTGGCGGTGGCCGGCCAAGCGTTACTGCTGGCGTTCACCAACCCGCTGACGGCCTGGCTGACTTTGGCCTCGCTGCTGGGCTACGCGGTGATCTACACCGGTTTCCTGAAACGGGCGACGCCGCAGAACATCGTCATCGGCGGCCTCGCCGGCGCGGCACCACCGTTGCTGGGCTGGGTCGCGGCCACCGGTCATGTCAGCGCCGAACCGCTCTTGCTGGTGCTGATCATCTTCGCCTGGACCCCGCCACACTTCTGGGCCCTGGCGATTCACCGCAAGGAGGAATACGCCAAGGCTGACATTCCGATGCTGCCGGTGACCCACGGCGAGCACTACACCAAGATCCACATCCTGCTGTACACCCTGGTGCTGCTGGCGGTGAGCCTGATGCCGTTCGTGATCCATATGAGCGGCATGCTCTATCTTGTCTGCGCGCTCGTATTGGGCGCCAGGTTTCTGCAATGGGCCGTGGTGTTGTACCGTGGCAGTCGGCCGCACGCGGCGATCAACACCTTCAAGTACTCTATCTGGTACTTGTTCCTGCTGTTCATCGCCCTGCTTGTAGATCACTACTTACTGTTGAGCCTATGACTCGAACCCAGAAAACCGTCTTCATCCTCGTGGCCGTGATCGCGCTGATCCTCGGCCTGACCATCAACAAGGTGCTGTCCGGCAAAGGCCAGGGCGACCCGACGGCGCTGATCGATGCCGGCATCATCCTGCTGCCCCAAAGCCGCAACCTGCCGGACGTGAAGATGACCGACCAGGACGGCCAGCCCGTGGCGATGGACGAGTTGAAAGGCAAATGGAGCCTGCTGTTCTTCGGCTACACCTTCTGCCCGGACATCTGCCCGACCACCCTCGCCCAACTGCGCCAGATCAAGAGCGAACTGCCGCCCGAGGCTGTGGATAAGTTGCAGATCGTACTGGTCAGCGTCGACCCGAACCGCGACACGCCCAAGCAACTCAAGCAGTACCTGGGCTACTTCGACCCGCAGTTCATCGGCCTGACCGCCGCCTCGGTGGAAGACCTGCAAACACTCGCCAATGCGGTGAGCATTCCGTTCATCCCGGCGGACACCAGCAAACCCAACTACACGGTCGATCACAGCGGCAACCTCGCCGTCATCGGCCCGGACGGCACCCAGCGCGGGTTTATTCGTGCGCCGCTGAATAACCAGAAGTTGGTGGCGCAGTTGCCGGAGATGCTCAAGCGTAAATAACGGCGCAACCTTTGTAGCGGGGACTCGCCCCACCTGTAGGAGCGGTGTGGAAGCTGGTAGGAGCTGTGTAGGAGCTGTCGAGTGAAACGAGGCTGCGATCTTTTGATTTTGATCTTTCACTCATGACTCAATTGTCTGGGACAAGATCGCAGCCTCGTTTCACTCGACAGCTCCTACCAGCTCCTACCCGCTCCTACCGATCCAGTTGTTTCAGGAACACCGTCAGCCCAGACACCCACTGTGGGAGCGAGCTTGCTCGCGATAGCGGCGGGTCAGCTTGCATCAGTGCTGAATGTGCCTACAACAGTATTTTTTCCCAACGAAAAAACCCGACGTTTTGCGTCGGGTTTTGGTTCTTCTATCCGTAGATGCGGACGAATAAGCTCACTTTTCCAGTTGCACACCCCTCGAACGTTCAGTCCATCAAGTCCGCAGCCAGTTCGTCCTCTCCGCGAAGTGTCTCCATAAGAGACTTCCAGAGACCGGTGGATTGTGAAGGGTCAACGATCCCCAACTTATTGCCGATGGCCTCGAAGGTGTCCATGGTCATGTCGTCGCCCGAGTAATGCTTTTTGAGCCCACGGTTCAGTTGACGCCGCATATCCGTCGAGACTTCGGTGTACTCGTTGAAGTCTGGCTTGGTGGCCCGTCTTGCATCCATGGTTCGTGAGTAGATGGTGTCGCCATTCAGCATGACCCTGAACCAGATGGACTCCGCCAGGTGTTTCCAGCCGTAGGCTAGTTTCGCTTCGACTTTCAACATCATTCCCTCCATCCGGTAGTCATGCAGGACGGTCTCGAGAATCAGCTGTTCAGAATTTTGGAAAGTGGTTGCCGCTACGATGTTGTCCGCAATGTCTTTACCCAGCAGCCCATGACCGACCAAATGGCACCAGTCGTACCGAATTGCCGAATGCCCCTTGTTGAAGGTGAGCGTGCCCCCCTTGCGAGCGTACTGCGTTGCAGACAGTTCCTCGCCCACTTCTGCCAATGTCGCAGCTTTCATTTTTTTAGTGTGTATGCGTTTACCGACGAAGCCATGCATCAGATCGTGCACCGGCGGTTGTTTCTTGCCCTCGTAGGGCACAAACCAAGCCCATGAACCTTGCAGCAGCACGAAGTTCATCAGCCCGTGATTGACGGCTCGAAACCTGCGTTTGGTAATTTTTCCCGGTGAGGCATTCTTGTAGTTGGAAAAGCGTCCGTAGGTCGGGGCACGGCCCGTCTTGGGAATGACACGCACGATCGACCGATCATTCTCCAGCAAGATTTCTTCGTACGGATCGATGGGCGAGCCATCGCTAAGGTCTCTGGTTCCGTACCTTTGCTGCACGGTCCAGCGGTTACCTTTCAAGTCGCGAACGTAGTAGGTCCCGTTTCGGCGATAGACCGAGTATTCGTTGGACATTTGAACCTCTTCTATCTGCCGTGGTGCTATAGCCAACACTCGACGCGATGACTCTGGCTGAAGCTGAGCGATCCATTCCGGGGATCCAATATCACAATGAGGCTAGCAGACTTTTCGCGTGATTTTGGGTGGGTCACACTCACTGAAACTGGATGTCAGCATCACTGGAATACACCGCCGTCAGGCACGGGTTAGCGGGTAGCCAGGCAGGATGCACCGACCGCTGTCGCCCGGCGCAACTGCGACATGACGTTCCCCGCTGTAATCACCGCGGCAGGCGACATTGGACAGTTGCTCGCGGCCAGCGCCTCTGCGACCCAGGTATTGCAGGTATAAAACAGCGAATAGCGACCCTCGGCCTGGTAGAACCGGCTCTCTCCATACAGGCCAGGCCCGAGCACCACCAAGGTGCCCGTCGCCGAATGGGTGAAGGTCCCGGCCACGAACGCGAGCAGTCGTCGGTAGCCGTCCTCCGTCACCCGCACCTCGATGACCTCGCTTGCGGCGAAGCGCCGCCTGGGGTCCCCGTCAATCTTGACCGCATGCAGCACGGTTGCCGTCGACCCGAACAAGGCTCGCAGGGCCAGGCTCAAGGTGGCCTGTGGGGCTCGGTAGAAATCCTCGTCACCCCAGCCGAACTCAACGAAGTCGCCGTCGCTGAATTCTTCAGCCAGTGCGGGAAGCACCTGAAGCAGATCGGGGCGCGCAATTACCAACCCGGTATGCAGGCCATGATCCACCACATAGAAGGACCGCCTATCGCCACCCTCGCCCCTCGGCGGGTCCGACGCGGTAGCGCAGCCGAACAGCGTGAGGACCAGGGCCAGCACTACAATGCGCATACACAAGGGCTTGGAGGCTCGCTAACGAAACATGGGAAAACCCCAGCGGGGGTTGGCGCTGTATACAAGCATAGAAGCTGGTTCGCGCCATCAGGCAGGCATTCGTGGGCCGGTTGGGCGTCGAGGCGTTCAGGAAGTGGGTCGGTGATTGACCGGTTGGGAGTTGGACCGCTATCGCGATCTAGCCCCGGCTCCGGAGCGGAACAAGCCGCCCGCAGCGCCAAAAAGACTCCCTCCTACAGCTCCCACCTACACCCCTCTATCAAGCTACGCATCCTTGCGCCTTTGCCTACAACTACGCCAGAATCCGCCCGCTTGTGCGCCTTGTTCCTGGGTTCTATTGTCTTCCTGCCACTGCCCATCAGTGGTCGGGTTTAGTAGCCCGGTTCACACCTCGGTTGTACAAGTCTCATCAGTCAGGCACTTGCCTGTTCTTGATGGTGGCTGTGCGCATGGCGCCTTCGGGCGCGCCGGTTTTGGTGTGATTCACCGGTCTACTAACTTGCGCACAGCCGCCACCCTTTCGTTTAGTAGCGAGATGGTGCGGCCCATTATGAGGATCACACCAATGTTCAAAATAACTCCGAATCCGCCAGAGGCAGGTTCCACCCCTACATCGGCAAAATCCAAAGCCAAGCAGCAAGACGAAACCACCAAACGGGTGCTCGATCACTACTTGCTACCGAAACCGGATAAATCCAAAGACGCCCCCAAACCAGGGCAGCTGTACGCCGTCGTGAAAGGCCTCGATAACGAATGTTTGCTTGCCAACCTCAGCGAGACGCTGGCTTCGGCTGATGCGATGGTGAGTGACCTGGCGTTTGATCTGGAAGGATCGAGACGTCATGTGGCGCAGGGGATTCAGCAGTTGATTGAACTGAGTTCGTTATTGGCGAATCGGGTGTTGGATAACGTGGAGCCGCGGCAGTAGGTAACCGTTTGCCAATGAAAAAACCCGGCGCTCTATGCCGGGTTTTTTACCTCCGCCTCCGAGAATGACCGAAAACGGCCAAAGGCAGGCACTAGCGCTGTACCAAAAGCACTCAACTTAGGCAGAACGATGTTGGAAAGAGCATCATCAACAGCGATGCCGCCACAAAAAGTCCCAGTCCAAACGTCAGATGCGCAGTGACGCTCCTGCGCCTTGCCACGCTAGGTGCCCCTGTCTTCGAACCGGCAACGCCGAAGCCGAGCGCGGGCTGCATGATGAAAAAAGGCGCAATCACACTGAACAACCCCATCACCAGCGCAGGTACTAGCGTGGGGTTGCAGATCCACGCAGGCCCTTTCGCACCGATCAGCACCATCGCGAAGACGATACCCGTGATGTAATGGAATACCCACCCCATCAGACGTTCATTCCTGATAGGAGGCGCCGCCATGATCGAGGCATGACGAAACCGTCCTTGCAACATGTGACCCAGCCAGCGACCAACCAAGCCATAGTCAAACGACGCTAGACCAAACACTCGTGCTTGAACAAAACCCGACACGTCCATAATCAGCGTGGCCCCCATTCCAACAAACAGAATGCGCAGTGCGGTCTCGGCTATTCCCATGGTATTGCTCCTTGCCTTGAGCCTGTTTTGGCGGTTTGATCCGAGCAGTCTGCAAGTTCAAGTCGACTTGAGGTCAAGCATGAAAGAGCTGGATATTGGTGAGGTGGCACGACGTTCCGGTCTACCGGCTTCAACGCTGCGCTACTACGAAGAGAAAGGTCTTATCAGTTCAATCGGTCGTCGTGGCCTGATTCGCGTGTTTCGTGCCGATGTACTCCAGCGTTTGTCCTTGATCGCGCTCGGGCAATCGGCAGAGCTTTCACTAGACGATCTCCTCGCCATGCTGGACGCAGAGGGGCAGCCTGACATTGATCGTCAGCGGCTTAACGAAAAGGCAGACGAACTGGACCGCACTATCGAGCGACTCAGCGTCATACGCGACGAGCTTCGTCGAGTAGCGTGCTGCCCTGCTGCTCGTCACATTGAATGCTCAACGTTCCAGAAATTGTTGAACGCTGTCGGGAAGGGGAATATCAAGAGAAAAACCGGAAGGGGGCACCTGCGCAGACGTGGAGTGTGAATGCTTTGGATCGATAACAACACGCTCCGATAGTCAGCTGTCGGCCAGAAGCAGGCTGTGGACACACTGCCAAAGGCTTTCTAATCTCCACGGAGGCCATGCCGCTGTTTCTAGGAAATACTTGACTGGCTTGATTCCTGACCATTCGCTGCAAACCAACGGTCCCATGTGAGGCCGCGAACGCTAGGCATCACCAGATCACTCTGAACAAACCGTCGGAGATGGCAGCAATGACCATGGCTGAACTGCTACAGAAAATCCTTGAGTCGATTCCAGCCGAGGTAGCGAAAGGCTTGGTGGGCGTGGCCATTGCGGTACTAGCTTGGGTCTGGCTCCGCCTCCAAACCACTCTGCTCGACTATCGAGGCCGTGGCCTCAAAGGTTTGACTGCTCAGGTATATGTCGATCATGCCGTCTTCAACGAACCCCAAGATCAGGTTGGCGCAGCATCTCCCGACTCCCCTCAACCTGTCCTTCGCATTCAGATCATCAACCAGACAGGCGCGCCAGTTTTCTTAGCGGCTGCTGCATTCCGGCCGCGTGTGCGCAGATTTTTCTTCTTCTCGCGCGCTGGTGCATCAGTTGCTTCAAACTTTAAGTCCGGCCTCTTTAAGAAATCACTGCAAATCAAGTTCGGCACGGACAACAAGACCACTTACACACTCTTAGACCCTGGCAGCAGGGATAGCACATGGGTCCGATTGAAGATTCCCGTATCGCCGGAAATGATCGAAAGATCTAAGTGTGGTCAAGTGCTTATAAAATTTGCCACCGAGAGCAAGACAGGAACAGCCGTCGTACCGGTGTGATACCTATCCCCTCACTCAAGACCACTCATACCTAACAACTGGCTCAAGTCGTTCGCTTCGCTCATGGACTTGCCTTGAGTTCATGGCTTGTCCTCCAGGTTGAGGGAGGACAAGGGTGGTTCAGTCACGTTGCGTTGTGGTCATTATTCGACCCTTTGCAGGCATTCATAACGTTCAAGTTAAGGGGCAGGCTTTAGTCCGTCCTGAGTGAGCGGAGCGAATGGCTTGAACCGCTAGTTAGGCTCTTGCTCCACCGCAACTGGTTTGTGATCACGACACAACTCCCTTTCCGTTTGGTAAAGAAAAGCAATCTGCAAGAAGCCGAACGCAGCGATGCAAAGTGAAACGAGCACTACCATGCATCGATGGTCGACAATAACGGAATTGCTTTGGCCAATGAATGCTGCGCCGAGACCCGCCGTGCCGGAAACAAAGGCGAAATGTGCGACAGACCAGCGGTAGGTTAGATATCCGCTAAGCGACTGAGGCAGGTCTTCTGAGTGCCTCCAGCGAAGAAACTTAGCGTATGGCTTGGCATAGGTAACACCTTCCACAAAAAACAATGCCGGCGCCGACGCCTTCATTTTCCAAGCTATAAAATCGAAAACAACCCACAGAAAGAGTCGGTAGATTGAGAAAGCTGTAAATCCGATAAGAGCCACACACAATGCAGTGGGAACTTGATTGGACAGAGCCCATTGAACGATGGTCCAAGGGTCATTCCGGCTCATCACCAAGAAGGTCGCAATCACAGCGCCACTCAGAAGGTAGCGAATTGCTGCTTCTAGGCTTGAGACCAATGATATAAGTTTGTCCATGCAATCCTCTTGATCCTATCTTTGGAATTAAGGGCACGTATTGGCGCATTCCAAAACGTCGATCCTTGAGTAACTTGTTATGCGCCATATGGCTAATGACGACTACGCACCAATGAAGAGGCCAAAGTCGCTTTCTCCGAGTATGCGAATTTTCTGGCCTTTAGCCATAAGCTCTTCGGCCTTTCTATGCTTAGCGCTCTTTTCTGCGCCAGCCAGCATGCGAATGTCTTGGTCGCCGACAACAAGCAGAGTGGTATGTTTCGTGACGCCAGTTGCGACATCGCAGCCTGCTAACGCTGCAACATTTGCAGCTTCTTGGCGCGGTATTGAAAGTGCTCCGGTGAACACAACCACATTACCGAATAATGGGCCGTCTGGATTGGTGGTGCGAACCTCGGAGGATGATAATGAAGCAGTTGGTCGCAATGCCAAAGAGCACCAATCGGCAGCACTTGAACCAGTTTCCTGAATTGCTCTAAGCAATATTTCACCCGCAGCACGCGCATCCTCTTCTGCGTCGTGATGCTTGAAGCTTATGCCGAAGTGAGCGGCAACATTTGCAAGCCCATAACCAGACTGCGAAAAAATAGGCCAAGTGCGCCTAACAACTCGCGCCGTATCAAGCCACTGGCAATCTAGTGAGGTTGTTGAAGACTTTTCACAGGCCCTACGAATTGCAGTTCTGTCGAATGGCGTATGGCTAGCTAATATTTGATTAGAGAAATTAGCTTTCAGGCGATCATGTACTTCTATCCAATGCGGTGCCGATGTAACCATTTCCTCATTTATGCCATGAACTGAAACGTTGTGAGAATCAAAGTAGTCATTTGGATTAACGAGCGTGCTCCATGACTCTGAGAATTGTCCGTTTGAGAAAACGGCGATGCCAACTTGGCAGATGCTAGCGAGGTCGGGATTGGCGGTTTCAACGTCAATGACTACGAAATCCATGGTGCCTCCTTAGGCGACATGCCATATCGCGTTTCTTGTCGCGATGGCGTGTCGAATAACGTTCCTTGTCGTCCTGTAAGTCCTTGTCTAGCTCAGAGGTGGTCGCGGCATACGCGACATTGCTCAGGGGGAAACGCGACATAGATGACGGCAAGCCCTGCTACCTTCTAGAGTCGGAAGCAGCATCAGTGACCCTACCCATATGCCATCACCGTGTCCACCGTCCACTTTTGGCCGATTCTGTTGAAAAAGTCGGTTATCCAAAACTGCTTGGCCATTGCCTAGTGAGAACGCCATTTTTGCACGCTGCTGCGTGAAATCTGCGTCTGGAAACCTCTGCCAAAAGTAAAGATTTCAATCTCGGACGCGTACTTTTCTGCCGTGGAAACCATGATCGACTTTTTCAACAGAATCGGCCGAAAGCCGACATCGAGGGTCTAGGAAATCCGAGGCGACTTCCTGCGCATCCGATAAGCTCAAATAGCGAGGTTCTGATGTTAGGTCGGATTCGGCTTCCGCAATCAGTACCAACACTTTCGGTAACGCACGGGTGAGAACCTGAGGTGTAGCTCGGTTCAGCGCCCGACTGCGTAGCGACCATCGGTCGCGGGCCGCCCAGCCCAAGCGCCGAAGGGAGACGCAAATATTGGTTAGCTCAGCTACGGTTGTAAGGGCGTTTTTGCATCGATTGACTTTGAGGAGAGCAATCATGAACCAAGACACAGTGGCATTTGCAGAAGCTGCCGATAAACGGGCTAAAACGGTAGTTGGCATTTCCGGAGGATTGCTGCTATTACTTCCGGGCTTCATTAATAACTTTAAACTGCCGCATGACGCATTTTGGCTGATAGCAACAAGTGCTGGATTAAGTGCGCTATCACTTCTATTTGCTACGATCGCATTCCTCGTTGCCGACGCCAACAGTCGATGTATCGCACTAAGAAACAAAACCAACTGGCCGAGGTATCACAAAGCATACGGAATGGCTACTCTTACATTCTCAGTGGCAGCAATCGCGTTTGCCTCATTTGCTATCATTAACGCGTCCGATTTCAGGCAACCTAATTTTAAAACAATAGATATTACTTTTAGCAAACCTGTAGCAGTTCCAGATGAAACCATCGAGTTCAAGGCTACGTTGGATGAGTCGGTAAAGCCAGACTCATATAAATGGACGGCTTCGGCCGGAATACTGCTAGACGATGACGAAAGCTCTGTGACCTGGCTGAGCCCCTCTAGCCTTGCGGCGGGTCAATGGGTTACGATTGGAGTTACAGTTCAGGCCGATGGTATCGCTAAAACAGAATCCACACGCATCTTGTTTATACCGCCGAGTCTAAGTAAAGAGAAAGTCAATTCATACCTTGGCGAACCACCTATAGTCCTTGCATTTTCAGACTATACAGCAAGGCCTGCCATTTATTCCCTAGAAAAATCTCAGGACCAGGCAAGTAATGATTCGCAGTGCAACTCCGTTAGAGCTTCTCCATCTTTCTCTTGCTTATCATCCGACACAGGGTTGAAACTGCCTAGTAGACCATGCTGCAGTATATCAACTAGAAGTTATCCATTTTGCGACGAAAAATGCTAGTTGGGTAATATGAGGTCGCAAGGAGCTAATGCTGGGTTTTAGTGCCTTCATATTACTCGGAAGATGTGCTGCTTTTTTAGGCAAAACTGAAGCTCCTAGCAAGGTACCGGCGCCCTTATCTACACCTGCGTTGTTATCTTGACGATTTTGACGATTGGCATTCACCAGCAGATAGGAGAGTCAGCCACGGCCAGAATCGGCCAAAAGCGGCCCTTAGTTGACTACAAAATGAGGAGCGATTCACCAGTTCCAAACTGGTGCCAGGCGCAACTGACCGTCTCGATGCCGCTGCGGGCGGCCCCGTTGGTGATGGTCATGCTGGTTCGTTGTGAAAAAAGGTCGGCCTGGCGGTTCATATGTAGCTCAGAAGATGGTCGTCTGCTCGCCGCCAAGGGTGGGCAGAAGCTAGGTCATGAGTAAAAGCACCGCTGCTAGTAATGCTGCGGAGCAATTTTCGAATTGGAAAGATCGCTGCCAGTCGTCTATAAGTGTAGTGGCAATGTGCCTGCGGCTACGACAAGGAAACATCAAATGGAAAAGATGCTTGCGTTATTACTTGGATTTAGCTTTTTGACTGGTTGTCAATCTATGCGACCTCAAACTCTTGGGGAGTTATCGTCGGGGTATACATACATTCCAGTTGATCCGTTCTCGGTTCAAACTGTGCCGGGAGATAGCTGTAAGAGGGAGGAGCTTCATTCAAATTTTCCGGTAGAAAAAGGCTTCCTTCTTGATGGGAAGCCTGTTTACAGAGAAATAATGGGATCACTTCCAGACAACTCAGTCAGGATGCTTGTTGAGCAATTTGATAGTAAAGGCAATGTCTCATATGGCGCAGGTAAGGTTGGAGGTAAAGCGGAAAGTTATCGTGTGACAGTGGACTACATTAATGCCGACACGGTAAATCAAGAGTTCTGGATATCCAAGACGATGTTGACTCGAGAAGGTAAGAGAGTTGAGGTGCCTCTAGCTGAGTTGCCAAGCTTCTTTAGATATGCTTCAGGCTCTGAGCAGTATCGGGTGTCTAGGACTGATCCAGGGGATAGTGGCTACACTAAATATAATGTCCCGATTTATGTTGGTGTCGGGCTGCGCGCTATTGCTGATGTTCGTGTTTTGGAGTCCAAGGCAAACATCTCTGGTATTGGTGTTATCGGTGCAGAGGCGGAGGATAAACGCTTAAGTGGAACTTTGATCGTTCAAACTCTTGGCGTGAGTGGAAAATCGATAACTGGTGCATTGCCGGTTCAAAGTGAGCTTAATAGAACTACTGCGCAGAATGCGATAGTTGCTGTTGCCTCTATTAAGACTCTTTTGTATTCGTCTGATGTTGGAAAGTACCCTCGTGTGGTTGGTTTATACATCCCATTCCCTGGTGGAAAGCCCCTGGTAAATGCTCTCATCTCTGAGCTTTCTCAGAAAAGAGTAGAGTGGCCTAGACCATGTGATTGGTATGATGAAACCTCCAACAAGAAGATACTTTAAGTATCTAGAGGGAGCCCAGGTACAGCAGGTGTAAACCAGGGATGTCTACCGGAGCTGGGGTAGCCCATTGAGGAGTCGCATAGGCAGCAGTCAATGGCTGCTTCTGGCCGATTTCGGCCTTTGGCCAGCGACCGCTATTGGGCGAAAGGAGCTGCCACTGTCATTGGCCTTGATGCTCACTTGTCCCTCTTAACTCTACAACGCCAAAAATTTATAACTTGCAGGGCCCGGTCCAGGCCCAACAATAAAAATCTACCATTCAATTGTAAAGACGTCTGGCGATCATGCTGGTGTCATCCAAGTTCACCTCATGGTAGGTCTCATTAATAACCCGACAAAACACCCCTACCTCGATTAAGAATCGTTCGATTTGCAGATCAATTTCGTCGTACAAATCATTTTCTTCCTTATTTCTGCAAAAATCTAAAGGCATAATAAAGCTAAGTTCATTGCGCTGAGGGATAAAATTATAAGGAGCACTCTGAATTAATGCATACAACTGTTGCCACTCACCCGTCATCTTCGTAAGTGCGACAGACAATGCTTGATCGTGAACTTTAAACGTTGCTCTGTTTTGTACGTCGACGAGTTGATTATACTGTTCGAGAACTGAGCAATGTATGTATTTCGCTCCATAGTGGAAATGGTCCGCGATGGAGGTCAAATCAAGCACTCGCAGAACGGCCATCAGATTTGACACATCCTTGCTGCGAATCAAATCTGCCTGCGTTACAGAGTTTTGATTAAAAAACTGAGGAAAATGCTGGCGCACCGCAGTGGCATCTTTTGCCAAATCGGATGTCACATCTGCCCAAAACACCACTTCCACAGGAAATTTTTTTTCGCCAGCCTCTCGCTGGACAATTTTCTTGCAAAAGCTTGAATATGAACATCGCGCTCCGCGGTGGTTGCAATGTAAAGCGCTTGTATCGCGGGTGTAAACTTTTCCGCTTTCGAGCACTCACTTGTGATGAGTTGCTCGGTAATTGTCCTAGTCGTATTTTTGCATTGCACACCGACAAAATATTGTAGGCTATCGTGTCCATAGATATCTACGCCGTCTTGCTGTTGCCCTTGCCGGCCATGCCTCGACAAATTGGGATTGTTCCACCTGAGCCCAAACGAAGTTTTGCAAATATCTTCGAATTCTTCCCAAGATGTGGGGGCAGGAAGTCTTGATGTGGTTACTGTTGGCATATGTAGTTATCCAAGAAATTTTTTGCTCATGGTTAGTTGTCAAGTAGTGGCTAAAAGTTGCCTCTGCTTAGCGCTACACCTTCCAGCGCACAAATGCTGTTGCTAAGGAGGGCTACGAAGACACCGCGAGCCAACGATCCACTGCTGTAGGCTGCCAGCGAGTCCTCCAGCCGACTGAGAATCGATAGGTTGGACATAACCCTCCATGTGCCTCCTCTAGAGTGAATATAACGCAACCGTCCGCTTTTGGCCGATTGCTGTCGTTCGTTAGCGACCGCAATCGACCAAATTCAGCCAGTGAGCGCCCCTGTCCAGTCGGTCGACAAAAGCTTAAGGGCTTGGGCTGCTCCAACCGAATGGTTCCAATGGCGGCATGCTTAATTCACGAGGAATACCGATGGCCTGACAACGTCCATTGAATGGTCCAAACCGAGTGCTCCTGGAAAGCGCTGCTAGATAAACCGTCTTCACGCTTGTTTGGCTTCGAAAATGACAGCGGCCGAGGAAGGCTGCGCAGATTTCGACAATTTTTAATCCCTGAGATCAACCCCAACGACCGGCCGCAGAACTGCTATACAGAGAAATGATGGGCTGCGATAGAAGCAGCGCCCCTCTGTTATCCGCCCCCGCGCAACACTTCTCGCAGCCAACGTCTGAGGAATAGGGAATATGAGTACTTCACTTACACGAAGGAACGTGATAATCGCAGGGGTCGGCGCGATGCTAGCGGCATTTGTTCCGATAGCTAATGCTGAGCCTGTTGGCATGCCTGGCTTCAAAAAGCACGCGAGACAACAACTCACGCCAGTCTGGTGCTGGGCAGCTGTTATTCAGACCCTACTGGACTATCGGGGTATCGAGTGGAGCCAGCCTGAAATCGTCGCAGCCATGAAGGGGCATGTGACCATCGAAACAGCAACCGATGATGAGATGTCAGCATTCCTCAATTCGTGGGGATTCACTCATGGAGGCGTACCTTGGCGATCATCAGCTAAATTTTCTAAGGGATCGCCTTCGCCTGAATTGACTGTTTCCGAGCTGCGAGCCAAGCGTCCTGTCATTCTGAAGTTGCGCCTGTCGCCGACCATGGATCACGTGGTAATCGCTTATGTTGCCAACGTGCTTGCGAGACCCGGACAGCAAGACGAACTGAACAGCGTTTACTACATCGATCCTTTTGACGGCGACATCCATCTGATGACCGGACAGCAGTACGTGTCGAAAGTAGTTGGACACTGGCTTGTCAATATTGAGAGCGCTTGAGACTTCTAAATGTGACACGAGCAGAATTCGGGGTTGCCCCCAAGTTCTGCGTCGGCCGCATAGTTGAACACTTCCCATTGCAGTGAGGCGGTAGCATCAGCGACTACCACTGACGGCGTTTTACACCCAGACGTCGTTAGCCACTCCAACCAATTGAATAGCCTCCTCTTCCGCAGGCTCGGCGAAGATGATGTTCAAGTTACCGTAACCGGAATGGTCCCCCACCAAGCTCAACTCAAATCGAGCCCCAGAGGCGTCGGTTTCGTAGTTCTTCAAGTAAGTCAGGTTCTTGGCTTCATTGAAAATCACGTCCAACGTGCCGTTGTAACCATTTCCCAGTCGGGTAAAGCCCAAGGCGGACAAATCGATCGTGTCTTCACCCACGGCATAGTCAATCAGGCGGTCAGTGTGGTTTTCGGTGGCGGTACGGTAGCTGTCGCTCAGTGCGTCGAAGCGGAACACATCGTTGTTGCCGCCACCCGCCAATAGATCCCGGCCCTCTGCGCCAACCAATACATCATTGCCTAGCGCTCCATACAGGCGATCATCGCCCGCGAACCCTTCGATGATTTCTCCTCGAGCGTTGCCTTGTAATCGATCGGCGCCTTCGGTGCCCATCAACCTGGCTTGCTGGAACAGGAGGTTGGTTTCATTCAGCGTTTGGCCCAAGTTACCGTCGAAGACCACTTCGAAGCGTTCCCCATCCGCGTTGGCCTCGAAGCTTTTGAGGTAGGTCCGCGTCCCGCCTTCATTGACGCGTATCGCCAGCGTTCCGTCATGTCCGTTGCCCAGCCCGAGGAAGCCCAGGGAGGAAAGGTCGAGCGTATCGGTGCTGGGGTCGAAGTCAGTGATTCGGTCGCTATGGGCCGCGGTTGCGGTTCGGAAACTGTCTGTGACTGACTGGTAACGGAACGTATCGGCCCCGGCACCGCCCGTCAGCAGGTCACGACCTTGCTGGCCGTCGAGCAGATCGTTACCGGCCCCGCCAAAGATCGCATCATCGAACGAGGCGGTACCGAGCAAGAAGTCAGCATCGTCGCCACCGTCAAGGTGGTAATAGCCGTCGTCGGGATTGCCAAAGCTGTGGTCCACACTACCGTCGGGGTTCAACTGAACCAAGGCGGCCAGATAGCCGTCCGCGCTCGTACCTTGGCTTCCACCAATCAATAGCTTGCCGTCGGCCCGCACGATCATGTCGGCGAATGCGAACGGAGCGCTTTCCGAGCCCCAACTTACCCGCCCCTGATCGCCGAAATCGGTGTCGAGTGAGCCGTCGGCATTGAGTCGGATGACGCTCGCCACGCCGCCCGAGGCGCCTGCCAGCAGGATTTTGCCGTCATCCTGGATGACGAGGGCGTCTGCGTGAACATCCAGGGCCAGGTTGCCCCCGTTCGCAAAGCTGTTATCCAGCGTACCGTCCGGGTTGAGGCGGGTCAGGGTATCTTGCCCCGTGACCAATACCTTCCCGTCTCCCTGCAGCGAAACGTCGAACGTGCTACTGGGGTGAATGCCGATGGTCGCTGGTAGGTACAGGATCCCAGCCTCTCCAAAAGACGAGACCAAGGCCCCCGTCGCGTCGAAGCGGGCGATATAGATCTCCCCGGAGGGATACCCAGCGCTTGCGAAGAAGCTGCCGTCGCGTTGCACGGAGAACGACGCTTGCTGGCCTAAAGAGTCATTCCAATAGAAAGGCACTGTCACGGTGCCGCCGTTCCCGAAACTCGTATCAAGGCTACCGTCAGCCAGGTTACGACTGATGCCCGACACCCAGGCGTCGCCTACTTGCACGTAGCGCGTCACCAGGTAGCCCCCTCCCGGCTGCACGGCGGCATTGCCGCCGTCCTCGATATCGAGCGCCACAGGGAGCAGGGATTTGCCGTCGCCACTGAAGGTGCGGTCCAGGCTACCGTTGTCATTGAACCGGACCAGGCTGGCGGTGAAGCCTGAATCCTCTTCGCCTCCCAGCCCCAGGCGACTATAAGCACCGAGCCAGATAGCACCGTCCGGATCGACCGTGATACCTGCGATTTTGTCCGAGCCCCATAAGGTCGTGGCGGCCATACCTGTTTTTTGCGCGGTTGAAGCGACGGGCGAAATGCTCTGGCTCATGTCCAAGCCTCCGATAGATTTGGCGCCAAAAACTATAGACACGGCTCAGTCAGGTTGCCATTTACGAGACGAAGGGAGGTTCTTGGACGACCTTCTGCTCTGCTATCGATGCAACCCGTTCCCTTTTCTGTCCCTCAATAGCTTGCCCGCGACGTCTCAAATCTGCCTTGAGTAAGGTGACCGCCATCCCGGCAGTCAAACCGCGCATTGAGTGTTAGCCCAGTGCCAGGGGCTCAAGAGTGGGAAGAACAACTTCATATGCGAGTTACCGATAGGTCTGCGAACATGAAAAAACTAACCCGGCTCCCAACGTTAGCCCTCATTGCACTCGTGTTCTGCGCGGGGCTGTGGGCCGTTTCACAGTGGTGGGAAAAGGCTCTGGCGAAGCCCGTTGGCGCCGCCAGGATCAGCCCCAACGGCTGCTACCGAGTTCAGGAGTTCAAACCTTTTTGGGTACTGCCCGGCCTCTTTCACCCCCAGTCGCCCCCGGATGAACCAGAGCAGCTGCAGTGGTTTGTTCGCTGGGAGATTCCGGCCTTTTTTCGCTTGTACGATAATCGCAACGGCCAGCTTATTGGCGAAAGCGCGATCTACGATCTGGTGAATTATGGGGGACCTGTTTCTTGGGGCTTCGGCAGCCACCCCACCGTTTCCGTCGAAATGATCACGATTGGCACCGACCTACCTGATTGCATAGGTAATCAGCCCGGCTAGCTGGGGCGGAGTGAGTCCCCTTTTCAGTCGATGTTGCTCGGTACGTTTTGTGACCATGATAGGCAGAAAACGGCCAAAAGCAGACTGATATGCTCCGATTCAGCAACATCCTGTTGATCATCGCAGGCGTGCCTGCTGAAGTGGGAGTCATGGGGAAACTTTCAAGGAGTTCGCCGACTGCCTGCCACCTGCCGAGCCGCCCTGCCCAAGAGCCACTGACGCCGAGCACTAGTGGAACACTCAACCACCTTAGGGCGTACAGAGGCTCGACTGGAAAGCCCAGTACCGCCCTCGCTGGATGTCGACCCCTTTCATATTGAACCGAAGCTCTGGTCGCAGGTTGGTACGAAACAGATAGAAGATGTCGGAAACGACGGACCCGCTCTCTGCGAAGTACGAATGCCCCATGAAGTCTGTTTTCACAGCGCTGGCGTCAATAGTCTCAATCCCTTTCATCACAGACACCTCATCCTTTGTATCTCCGAGACGTCGATCCCCCTCATTTACTTCTCTGGACGCCATCAGTGCTATATCTCTCGATGACGCATAAATCGTCACCGGCGCCCCAGCGCCCACCAGAGCAGGCGCATAGTTCTCCTCAAACTCGCTCGCTTTAACGTCTGGAGCGGTCAGGATTAACTGCCTTATCTTAGGCCTGATCTGATCGTCCTGAATCAAAGTCGACATCGCCTCAACCATGGCACGGTTCCCCATGCTGTGAGCAATCAAGTACACATTTTCAACGCCAGTTCTCTTGAAAATATCCTCAAGGAATGCGGCGAATTTGGGAGTCGACCTTTTGATCACTTCCCCATCCTGCTTGTACTTCCATTTGTTCTCCCAAGATGGCCAGCTGTAAAAAATGGGCACCCCTTTAAAGCCCAAGTCATAGCTCAACTGCGCAGTACGGCGCGCTGCATCCTCAAATGAAACGGTGTAGCCATGGATAAACACCATGGCACTTTTCCCATCTGAGTTCTCTACATCCTGGGCAATCAACGTAAGCAGGAGCTCTCTCTCTACGGGCTGAAGCCCCATGAGCATGATGTGTTTGTTTTTGTTCTCAAACGCACGCATGCCAGATTTCGGGCTCTCCAACACCCCCAGCCGATGATCACGAGGGATACTGACATCGGCCACGCCGTAACTAAGCTCCCCCTCATGTGTCCCATAAGCTTGGTAAGGTAGTTTTGATCCCGTAGCACGCCGATTAGTACCGTAGTAAGTGCGGATGATTACGTTGTTCTTGGTGGATGGCTCGGGCGGTGCTACCGGGACAGCCTCGTTAGGTAGCGGGATAGAAACCAACTCAGGATCAATGATTTCGATGGTAGTGGTAGGGAGTTCAATCTCCGGAGCTTCAACCACCACTGCCGGTTTAGACGTAGATGCGCACCCTGACACCAGGCAGGTGGCCAATAGAAGAAAGCAACCGACCTTTAGATCCCTGAATTTCGCCACTGCCAGCCCTCCTTGGATTAATACATAAGGGGTCAGATTTATTTTCGAGAAATAAACCCTCCCTTTTTCTTTGGTCGTCAGCCTGCAGCTAGTCTCCAGGCTTATGCTTATGGACCGGCAAAGTTGGGTGTTTTTTATCGTTGGGTGGATTCACATGCCATCTGCGGTCCTCCTTGCCATCTTCGCGCTTGGGTTTCGGGCCGGGCTTGATGTCGGTAAGCATACATATCCCTGTAAGAACGGCAGATGAGTGACTTTGAAAACGTAGCACATAGCCATCTTTCTCGCTCATTCCGCTTAAAAACTGGCTCAGCCCACGCCCCAGCTGAGAAATAAGGGGGACGGATTTACCTTCTGATATTAAATTCCGTTCAGCCAATCTACTCAATCCGCCGCCATCTCATAGACCCCCCCAGCGCCCCAGCGCCCCAGCGCCCCAGCGAAGGATGCCCCATGCAGCCTCAAGCTTGCGCATCGCATGCCGATGAACTTGCCAGTTCGCCCTATCCTTCAGGCAAGATGTGCCCCTCCAGACTCAAGGAAGATGCCCAATGTCCGCTTCGCTCGATCTCGCCGCCAGTCAGATCCGTCACGCCGTTCGCGCAGCCACCGAGGGCTTGGTCGGTCGCGAGCAGTTGGCCGAGCTGATCGTACTGGCGGCTGTCGCTCAGGAGCACATTCTGGTGGTGGGCCCGCCCGGCACGGCGAAAAGCGCCGTGGTGCGTCGGGTCGCGCAATCCATGGGCGGTCGCTACTTCGAGTACCTGCTGGGCCGCTTCACCGAGCCTTCGGAATTGTTTGGCACGGTCGATCTGAAGAAGCTGCGTGAAGGCACGGTTGAAACCGATATCAGCGGCATGCTGCCTGAAGCTGACATTGTGTTCCTGGATGAAGTGTTCCTGGGCTCGACGGCCATCCTCAACACCCTGCTTGGCGTGCTCAACGAACGACGTTTTCGCCGTGGTCACACACAGGTCCAGTGTCCCTTGCGCGTCTGTGTCGCAGCGGCGAACGGCCTGCCCGACGACGAATCGCTGGCGGCCTTTGGCGATCGCTTTTTGCTGCATCTGTTCGTGGACGCAGTACCCGACAACCAGCTCGAAGCGATGCTGGCCGGCGGCTGGCAGTCGGAGCAGCGCCCGGTTCCGCAACTGCTGGGGCTCACTCAGCTCGACACACTGGGCCACGCGCTCAAGGACGTCGATTTGTCACAGGTACGGCCAGCGCTGGCCCAGGCCATCCGCCGGTTGCGGGAGGCCGGTATACAGCTCTCCGACCGACGTATCGTCAAATCCCAGCGCCTGATCGCAGCGGCGGCTTTGCTGCGCGGGCATCTGGAAGCCAGCGAAGCCGACCTCTGGCCGCTGCTTTACGTGCTGCCGACCCGGGAAATTCAGCAGCACGGCCGTGAGGTGTTGCAGGATCTTTTTGCCCAGTGCAGCAACAACCATCTGTTCAGTGCCGTCGAGGAAGCGACGCTGCAACCGATGGCTCGCCTGCATCGTCTGCTTGAAACGGCAGAGGATTACCTGGGGCGCAGCGAACCGCCTGCCAGCCCGTTGCTGGAAGCGCTGCTGCGCGAAATCGATGCCAACTTCAACAGCCAGACCATTCCCCAGCGCCTGCATGAAGCCCGCGGACAAGTGGCCCATCTGCTGACAACCCAGGCATGACGAACATGGTCGCCGCCACTGTCATCGACTGGAACTGGCGAGTGCGGCGCGAACCCGGACAACCACAGGCTGCCGTGGCCTGGGGCGAAGTCGCGGCGCGCCTGCACGCACGGCTGCTGCGCATGCCCGAAGACCAGACCGCGCACCTGCAAGCCACTGCCAACCGTGACGTGCTGATCGTCACGGGCAATGCCGATAACCTGCCGTGGGTCGAGGGCGTCGATTACGCCTGCACCGAGCCCGCCGCACCCGGCCTCTGGCTGCCCACCAGTTGGGAACCCGACGTACCGCTGGACCTGATGGGGCAAGCGCTGCTCGGCAGATTCGCGCGCGCGCCACTGCTGCTGTGGCATGCCCCCAGGGTAGTGGTGCCGCTCGACCGATGCCTGCCCGTCACGACCCGGCATCTACAACGCATTCAGGATGAGTGGGCAGGTCGCTGATGCAATTACCGCAATCCCTGCAACCCTGGCGAGATTGGCTGCAATGGTTTCCCCCCGAACAGCTGCCATTGCTGGCGGATCTGTTCGCACGCCTCAATCCGCTGCTAGGCCCCTTGCGCGGCATGCAGCAGGGCGGCGTACCCGAACCCGACGGCCTTGGCGATCTGCAACGCCGTGGTCCGTATGAACGACTGTTGGCCAGCGAGTGGTTGCTGGCCGATGAGCTACCCGACGAATTTCTACGCAGGGCGACAGTGGGCGAACATCTGTTCCTGGCACCGCAATATCGCACTCATCAGGCCAACCGCATGATCGTTGTGCTGTTCGACGCCGGTCCACTGCAACTGGGCGGGCCGCGACTGGTGCACCTGGCGCTGCTGATCCTGCTCGCCCGCCGGGCCAGCGAAGCCGGGGCCGAGCTGCGCTGGGGTATCCTGCAAAACGCGCCACAGTTGCAGGAGTTCAAGAGCGCAGCGCATTTGAAGCAACTGCTCGACGCCCGCACGTACCAGACCGTCAGCGATGAGCACTGGCACACCTGGCGCGCCTGGCTGTCGGAGCAGGATTACGACAGCGGCGAACGCTGGATCGTCGGCCAACGGCTGCCCGCCACCGACGCCCGCTCCTGCACTCATCGGGTCCAGATACAGCGCAGCCTCGATGGCCGCAGCCTGATGGTCGCGCTGCAAGACCGGGCCACCCGACAAGTTGCCCTGCCCAACCCCGACCAGCGCCCTGCCTTGCAATTGATCAAGGGCGAGTTCGACATCGCGCGACCGATGGCTCGCACTGCGGTCAAGTCCCTCATTCCACGGGTCGCACTGACGCTGGCCCCGATCATTGCCAGCAGCGGCTTCCATGTCGCCCTGAAACTGCTCGACGAGCCTGGGCTTGTGGTGATCAAGCTTCCCGCTCCCCGGCAGAAAAAACCACTCGATGTTCGCCGGACTCTCTGGAACAACCGCAGCACGCCACTGGCGATCACGTTCCCGGGTCGCATGCCCGGCGCGATCCTGAGCCTCGACGAGCAACTGGTCTTTTGGAACATGCCTGGCCTCAATCCCGTTGCCCGGCCCGGGCGGGAGCAACTGCAGCTGCCGGCGGGCACTGCCACGCTGCTGCCCATGGTGTGGTTGCACAACGGCACCTACGGCAGGGTTTTCCTGCTTGACAACAACGGTCATCTGGCCTTCTGGGTGGTCGACAGCGGCAAGCTGCCCACCCCGCACCAGCCCGGTGTCACCCACTCGATAGCCGATAAGGTGGTGGGCATGGCGCAGGTCGATCGCAACACGCTGGCCTATCTGCGCCATGATGCCGGTCGATTGTATGTCCACCGGCTCAATTCCTGGATCAGCCAGTCCACAGGCCATGTGGTCGGCACGACGAAGGACATCGATCAGGTTCTGTTCCCGGCAAGTCCATGCTGGGAGCGCGCCTTCCACGGTTGCGCGTGGATGCGCCTGGTCGACGAGCAGCAGCAGTGGCAGATGGTGGCTCCGGACCTTCAGACCGGACAGATCGATCTGGCACCCGGCTGGAAAGGCCTGGGGTTGTTGATTGGGGAGGACGAGGCGCTGTCCATGGTCCTGCTCGGCCCCAACCAGCAGACCGTCGCCCTGTACTGCGGGGGTGAGCAACGTGTGCTGTTCACCACCAACGAGACCATTGCCAGGATCAGCTTTTGCCCGATGAGCGGGCTGGTCGCCGCCCTGACCAAGGCTCGGGAACTGGTGGTGTATGCGGTCCGGGACGAGCGCAGGGTGTTGCAGGTCATGTGCAACCAGGCACAAACGCAGTCGGAGGACGACACCCATGTCCGGACCTGATGCAGTCACTATTCGCCGTCCGGCACTCAGCGGTTATCAACCGATCGAAGCGCTGTGGTTCCCCGTCGAGCGCTTCAGCGAGCAGGAACGGGCGCGGCTGATACTCACCCACTGGCAAACCGACGCCAGGGCCGAACGCTTTGCCGACGGTGACCTGCTGCGCTTTCCCAAGGCACGCGCCATGCTTTGTGAAGGGCTCGCGGGTTGGCCACTGATCCGCCAAGGCCGAACGCTCTGCTCAGCCCGGTTGAGTCCTGAAGAAATGCAGCGCCTGGCCCACGCCGATGTCTGGCTGGTACGCGGCACGCAGGTCAATTCCCTGCACCTGCGCGACGCCACTACGCTGGCCCCCGGTCAATGGATCGACGTCAGCCAGTACGCGCTACTCGACACTTACGACTGCCAAGACGTATTGCCGGAACCACAAGCCGACCCTCTGGCAGTACAGACCGACATACGGGAAATCCTGGGTGACTCGCTTGCGCCGGTCAGCCCCGAGCGGGAGGCGGTGATGCAAGCCCTGCTGGAGCGCCAGCGTCAGGTCGCCACCCCTAGCGCACCTACGGCGCGTCACACGCCCGGCCCCGCGAACAACCGGCAGAGCACCGACGCGTTGAAAAACGCCCTGCCAGGTTTCATTGGGCTGGCCGTGGGTATTGGCCTTTACTGGTTTCTTTCCCTCAAAGGTTCGCACTTGCCGACCGCTACCCCTGCTGCTGAGAGAGCCAAGCCGCCGCGCCCTGTGGATCCCTCCACATTCGATTTGGGCAGTGTCTTGATCTGGACGGTAATCGGCGCGGCACTCTTCACCCTGATACTGATGGCCGTGCGCGCCTGGATGCGGCGCAATGGCACACACTCGGCAGCAAGCAACACGCCTCCTTCCGCTACCGCCAATGCTGCCCGCCCCTCAAAGCCGCCCGTGCCGCCACGGGCGTCGGGCCAGCCACTTGGCCCGGCCAGGTGGCGGCGCTGGCTGACGCGCCTGACCCAGAATTCACGCTTGTCAGCGCTGTACGGAAAGCGGCAGGCCGCTTATATGCAACGCATGCTGGAAATGTTCGAAAACGGCGATCTGGAAGAAGCACTGCGCCACGCCATTCCGCTGGGCGGCGGCCAGGGCAATGCAGGTCAAGCCTTTGGCACACCTAGCAGGCGCCAGGATCTGGCGCTCACCCAGCATTCAGGGCCGCGCACCAGCATGCTGTTTGAGGTCGATCTTGAAACCCACCTCAGGCAGGTCTACCGGCAGTCCTTTGAGCGACTGGATCGCGAGGGGCGTATCGAGGAAGCCGTGTTTGTCCTGGCCGAACTGTTGAGGGCACGACAGGAAGCGCTCGACTATCTGGAAAAGCACCAGCGCTACCAACAGGCGGCTGACCTTGCGCTGGCCTGGGACATGCCCACCTCGACCATCGTTCGTATGCTGTGCCTGGCCGGGGATTGGCAGCGAGCGTTGCAAGTCGCGCGGCGCGACAACGCGTTCGCCGATGCCGTCATCCTGCTCGAAAAGAAATGGCCGGAAGCCGCCGCGCGCCTGCGTCTGGAATGGGCGCTGGCCCTGACCGAAAAAGGGTTGTGGTTGCAGGCGGTGGACGTGATCTGGAGTCTGCCCGCAGAGCACGAACGCGCCACGCAATGGCTGCTGGCTGCCGAGGCCGCAGGAGGTAGCCTGGCGATCGGCGCGCTGGTGAAACGGGCGATCCTGCTTCCCGACACCCTCTCGACATACGAAACCTGGGTCGAAAAACTGCGCGACGACCCCGAGCGGGTCATGGAGCGCGCCACACTGGCCCAGGCGCTGCTGACGCACAAGGCCCATAGTCCCGCGCTGGCCTGGCTGGCTGCCGCGACCGTACGGACGATGATCTGTGATCAGGCCGGGCCACACGCTCATCTCACCCAGAATCAGCTTCAAGCGCTGGTAAAAATGAGCAAGGACAAACTGCTACAAGCGGACCTGCCTGGCAGCGCCCTGCCCAAGAACAGACATCTCAATCAGGGCCTTGAGCGGGCAAGTACCCCCTTGTCATTCACGGCGCCAGAAAGGGGCAATCGGACGCTGTGCGATGCCGTGCCCCTGACTGACGGACGCTACCTCTTGGCACTGGGCGAAGCTGGCGCATCGGTGGTCGAGGCTAGCGGCAAGACGGCCTTTCACTTTCCGGTGCCCGCTCAGACCCTCGTGCTGGGCCACAGCCGACAGGTCGCGCTGGCGCTGGCGCGTCGCGGCGACGTCTGGCGCATCTGCAAACTGGATCTGGTCAATCGCAGCGCCAGCGATCTGGGCGTGCTGATGCTGGACGCCTTCGCCAAGCATTTCGACGGCACGACCTGGACCGTCGGCCGAGGCTCGCAATTGCGCGTCGTGGATGTGGATCGCCGGTTCGAAACACTCTGGCACGTCGGCGATCTGCCCGGGCAGATTGGCTTCCTTCGGGACGACGAGCGAAACGAATCCGTATTGCTGGACACTCCACACAATTTCCAACTCTGGCATTACCGCCTGCCCGACCGCCGATTGCTCAGCCGCGAATCCATGCCCGTGAGGCGTCAGGAACACAGTTGGCAGGTGTATAACGCGGCAGGCCGGACCACTGAGTTCTGGATCAAGCACGCAGCCGACAGCGATCCCGTGCTGATGGCGTACGAGAGCGGCACGAGCAAGGGCTATCCCTTGCCCGGTCTGATTCAAGCGTTTACCGATCCGTTGCACATCTACTCGTTCGAGCAGTGGCTGGTGGTGTGCTACGCAACCGGCGACGATGACGCACGCTGGCACTTCATCCACCGCCACAGTGACCGGCTATGCGCCGTCCTGCATTGGCCGCTGCATGAAGCGCAGCTGCGTTGCGTGGGCAATGAATGGGTAATTTTCGACCATCAGGGCCGGCTGTTGCATATCGACACAACCAGCTCTATGACTCGAACTCTGTCGGTGCAGTGACGCACGGGTTTTATGAGTGCTTTCGCACTCAAGCGGGAGCAAGCTCCCTCGCCACAAAAAAGCTGTTTTGCATGAGTTCCGTCCGACGCAAAGCGATCCTCGATGTAAGGAATTCTGCTTACACCTTTCGACGGCCAAGCGACAATCTATATTCTTAAAAATTGGATCCAATATAGCAAATGAGTATATAACGCAAAAAAATAATAGTGTCATTTATCAAAATGATTATGTTAGTTTCGCTTTGCCTTGCAATGAAATGCGAACGGCATAATCTTTCAAAAAAATGGAGCTTTTTATGAAACTCGATATGTCCAAACTGATCGTATCTCAATCCGCACTGAGCCTGACTGCAATGGTTGCGCTGTCGAGCGTAAACAAATCTATCGGCGAATAAATTTCGACGGTGATTTATTAGAAGGACTGCCATATCGCTATGGCGGTCCTTCTTTTTATGGAGAGCCTGCTTTCAAGGAGAAATCAATTGAGCATCTTAATCACAAATGAAGAGTATCGCCAAGATTCCTACGCATTGCTCAATCAATACAAAGAGTCGATGAGCTACTTGGCGAGCGTGTTTAATGATGACTATCAAAAATCCGACTCTGTGACCAAGCTGTCTTGGAAGTCTTTCGCATTCTACAATAAGTGCATCAAGAGCTTGCAAGCCAACGATGCAGATTCAGGCTTACATTTTTTTCAAGAAGCCAAGCAAAACGAAAGGCATGGATCAGAAGGATTCAGGGTTTCCGGGTTCTCTGAAAACAACCGAAAAGAAGAAATCGACTTGGTTGCCGATGAAGTACGAGAAGAGGCGTCTGGCAAAATCAGTATTGGTTTCATCGGCGCTGATGTTGCTGAGATAGAGAAAACCAAATTAATCGCAGGAATAGAACTTCTCAAGGCCCAATCGTTAGACCTCTACAATGAAGCTGAGATCTTAATAGATGAAATAGTCCTGACTGGTCCTGGTGATGAATACCATGTCAGATCGGCCAGCAGTTACAATTTATTAGGGCTGGTTTTGATATGGGCCGATGAAGTCCATAGCCCCATCTATTACGCACAACAGGTAGTCCATGAGGCCGCCCATTTACGACTGTTTTTAAAAAGCACAGATGACAGGTTTGTTTTGAATCCAGAGAGTGAATTATACACAGCGCCATTCAGGCCTGACGCCCGTCCCATGCTCGGTATATTTCACGCACTTTTCGTACTGGCTAGAATTGCACTCGCAATGTCTGGTTTGGGAAAAGTAGCGCCTGGAAAACTGGCAGAGGAAGCGCTTGAGAAAGGGCGGGTGGCTGAGAAGAGATTTTTCGCGACCGCAGCTCAGATCAAGCGGGACGGTGTGTTGACGCCCATGGGACAACAGATTTTCGATGAGTGCTTGGGGGAAATGACCAAAATATCACCTTTTCGTAATGTTTATGATGACATGCTGAAAAGTGGATTCTGAGCAATGAACAGTTTTAAAAAAATCGCCCCACATGATTACGCATTCTTATTGCTAGTGGCGCTGATCTGGGGGGGAAACTTCGCCTTAATTAAAGTAGGGCTTGAACAAATCAAACCCTTCGTGATGACATTCATCAGGTTTTCGCTTTGCGTCTTCCCGTTTGTATTTTTCATGCCAAGACCTAAAATTCCAGCTTATGTACTCGCTGCCTATGGAATATTGTTTGGTGGCGGAATATGGGGGTGCGCCAACATTGCCATCTATACAGGCACCTCTCCCGGCACTGTATCCCTCATCATTCAGCTCAGCGCATTCATTACATTTATCATTGGCCTGATTGCCTTTAAGGAAAGAGCTTCCAACATCAGCATTATCGCCCTCGCGATATCACTCTCTGGCCTTTTCTTGATGCTACTCAAGAACAATCAGGGTTCAGGTCCGTTGGGCGTTGCTATCTGCTTGCTCGCAGCTTTTTGCTTTAGTATGTGTACTTTTATTATTCAAAAATACAAGCCTAAAGACCTGCTACCCTTTATGGTTTGGAGCTTCTTATTTAGCCTTCCAGTTCTATTCGTTCTTGCCTTGTACTTTGAAGGTGCCGAGTCATTCTATAGCCTGAAGGATGCGATAAACTACAAAGTCATAGTGTCGCTGATCTCACAGTCTTACGTGACGACTCTGCTGGGGTACTGGATATGGAACTACAACATAAGAAAGTATTCTGGCTCCACCGTGGCCCCCATTGGCTTGCTGGTTCCGTTTTTCGCCATCATCATTTCCTACTTGTTCTTTAGCTATCCGATAAATGGAACAGTCATTCTATCGATAGGCTTGGTTTTCTGCGGCGTGATTTTGTTCAACCTACGACACAGCATTGAGCAGTTGTCTAACAAGACCGCCATACAAAGATGACACGACCTTGCTCAGGTTTAAAATTTGCAGCAGGAACGCATGCACCACTTCAATGCCGTCTCGGCCAAACCGCCCAAAAAAAGTGCGTTTCGCTAGTCATTTTGGAGCGCGCTTTTTGCCCGTTGATTTAGTTGCAAACTTTAACTTTCAAAGCGTCTTAAACACGGGATTGGAGCGTGCACAAAAACGGTACGGCCTGCACTTATCACGGCCCAAGCGGTAGTTTTCACTTCCGTCATGCCGAAACGCTTACGATAGGGAAATCTTCATGAAGAATTTTTCAAAAGAATTAGCTATTTTTTTAGTCTGCTCAACGGCTTACCGCCTATGTTCCGGGGCATTGGTGGTCTCCCTGACGTGGACCATCCTCAACCAGAACGAAGGTGGTTATTTACCTTTGGCATTGGCGATTTTTTGCTCCTTCATTCCGGCCTTCATCACGCCGGTGATTATCAAGCGGCTGTCGGCGCGAATGAACGGACGAAAAATGAGCAGCTGGTTTACGTTTTGTCTGGCCGGTCTCAGCCTGGTGGTAGGGGCAAGCCGAGACATCACCATCGCTCTACTAGCCGCCAACCTCTTTGTCTGGCTGGTTTTCATGCTGCTCGAAGCCAGCTTGGACATGTGGTTCACCCAGGTTCAGCGTGGTATGGATGAAGCCTCTGTCAGACGAATCAGTGGTGCAACCACTGCAACCGGTCAAGCGGCCCTGATGATTGGTCCGTTGTTGGCAGCCGGCTTGATGCCGATCCTGCCGGGTATGGGGTTCTTCATTTTTCTGGGCGCTGGATTCCTGCTGGTATCAGCGATTTGTTACATCCGCCAGGGTCTCTCGGTGGTGGCACAAGAGGCTAGCGAGACAGTTGCGCCAGCCAAGCTTCCACTCACCCTGTTTGTGCCAATGGTACTGATCTGGCCAATCCTCGGTGCCTTCAACTTCATGCTTCCCGTGTATGTGTCGAGCCATGGCTGGGCGCTATTTGAGCTTGGTGTGCTGGACGCAGTGTTCGGCATGGGGATGGCGTTGGTGGGAGTGCTGATCATTCTGAGTAATACCGGTCGCAATCTATCGGTATTTCTCTCGGGGCTGATCGGGCTGGCCATCATTTCCGCAGCGGTATGGTTTATGGTGCCAGATACCCTGGTGCTCAAGGCGCTGAGCCTGCTGATCCTTGGCATGGCCTTTGGCGGTGCGCGGGTGCATATCCGAGCAGCCATTGCCTACCGCTACAGCGAGGCTGCCGTTGGTGCGTGTGTTAGCCGGGCGAATGCCCTCGCAACACCGGTCTTGCTGTTAATCCTCAGCCTGCAGCTGGCATTGATCGAGAGCGCGTGGCTGATACCGTTTCTGATGATTACCTTGTCCATTGTTCTATTGCTGCAGACATCGGCGACTCGCTTTGCCCAAGGACACACGAGCCCGGTAACAGCAGGTGCCTGATAGTCCTTATCCGGGGGCAACATAACCCCCGATTGGGGCAGGTCTGTCGACAATGGGTTTGGCTGGTCTACCGCCATCGCGAGCAACCTTTGCTCCCACAGATTTGCGCTGTCTGAGCTTTTAGCGGATTGGCAGTGGATTGGGGAGGGCTTTTTTGTGAGTGCTGCGCACTGGAGCGCCAGCCCGGTCAAGCGGGAGCAACCCCAGATCAAACAAACCCCAACAAGCGGGTCTGACCTGCCACAACGCAGCCGACCGCCCCCGCCACCACCAGCGCCACCCCTAGCCACTTGCGCAGCAGATACGGCTTGAGAAACCGATCGAGCAGAAAGGACAGCGCCAGGGCAATGATCATTTGGGTAATTTCGGACATGTGTGTTTCCAGTCAGGTCTTGATGATCAGTGTCGAGAGGGCGTTCAGCCGCAAACCTGTGGGAGCAAAGCTTGCTCGCGATTGGGGCAGGTCAGTCGACAACGGGTTTGGCTGGTCTACCGCTATCGCGAGCAAGCTTTGCTCCCACAGATTTTGCGCCGGCTGAGCTTTTGGCGGATTGGCAGTGGATTGGGGGGTGGGCTTTTTTGTGAGTGCTTCGCACTGGAGCGCCAGCCCGGTCAAGCGGGAGCAAGCTCCCTCGCTACAGGTGCATGGCGTTCAGGGCTGGCGATCCAGTTTTTTGAGGAACACGGTCATTTCTTTTTCGGCCTGTTTGTCGCCGTGGGCGCGGGCGGCTTCCAGGCCTTGTTCCCAGGCTTGGCGGGCTGCCGGTAGGTCGCCTTGGCCTTGGTGGGCCTTGCCCAGTAGTTTCCAGGCTGCTGAGTATTTGGGGTCGAGTTCGACGCAGCGTTGGAAGTGTTCGGCTGCCCGGGCGAATTCGCCGAGGTCGAGGTAGCCCTTGCCCAGGCCGAAGCGCAGCAGGGCGTTATCCACACCCTTGGCGAGCATTTTTTCCAGGGAATCGAGCATGGCGGCGTCCTTTTCGGTTGTGTCAGTGATTGACCGGTTGGGAATGAGATCGCTATCGCGGGCAAGCCTTGCTCCCACAGGTCTACTCCCACAAATCTCCAGCAGTTCTCCTACAGATCTATAAACAGTTCTCCCACAGATCTATAAACAGTTCTCCCACAGATCTCCCCACAGTCCAGTTCCTGTGGGAGCAAGGCTTGCCCGCGATGAGGCCCAATCCATCACCGCAAATCCTGGATCAGAAGAAACTCAACCCCACATGGAACAGCTTCTCGACATCGCGAATGTGCTTCTTGTCCACCAGGAACAGAATCACATGGTCGCCGGTCTGGATGGTGGTGTCGTCGTGGGCGATCAGTACTTCTTCGTCGCGGATGATCGCGCCGATGGTGGTGCCCGGCGGCAGGCCGATGTCGCGGATGGCCTTGCCGATGACTTTGCTGGACTTGGCATCGCCATGGGCAATGGCCTCGATGGCTTCGGCCGCGCCGCGGCGCAGGGAGTGGACGCTGACGATGTCGCCGCGGCGCACGTGGGCCAGCAAGGTGCCGATGGTTGCCAGTTGCGGGCTGATGGCGATGTCGATGTCGCCGCCCTGGATCAGGTCGACGTAGGCCGGGTTGTTGATGATGGTCATGACCTTCTTCGCCCCCAGGCGCTTGGCCAATAGCGACGACATGATGTTGGCTTCGTCGTCGTTGGTCAGGGCCAGGAAGATGTCGGCATCGGCGATGTTTTCTTCCAACAGCAGGTCGCGGTCCGAGGCGCTGCCCTGCAGCACCACGGTGCTGTCGAGGGTGTCGGAGAGGTAGCGGCAGCGCGCCGGGTTCATCTCGATGATCTTGACCTGGTAGCGGCTTTCGATGGCTTCGGCCAGGCGTTCGCCGATCTGCCCGCCACCGGCGATGACGATGCGCTTGTAGTTCTCATCGAGGCGGCGCATTTCGCTCATGACCGCGCGAATGTTCGCCTTGGCGGCAATGAAAAATACTTCGTCGTCGGCTTCGATCACCGTGTCGCCCTGGGGCAGGATCGGCCGGTCACGGCGGAAAATCGCTGCGACCCGGGTATCCACATTCGGCATGTGCTCGCGCAACTGGCGCAGTTGCTGGCCCACCAGCGGCCCGCCGTAGTAGGCCTTGACCGCCACCAGTTGCGCCTTGCCTTCGGCAAAGTCGATTACCTGCAAGGCGCCGGGGTGTTGGATCAAGCGCTTGATGTAGTTGGTCACCACCTGCTCGGGGCTGATCAGCACATCCACCGGGATCGCTTCGTTGTCGAACAGGTCGGCGCGGGTCAGGTAGGACGCTTCGCGCACCCGCGCAATCTTGGTCGGGGTATGAAACAACGTGTGGGCGACCTGGCAGGCGACCATGTTGGTTTCATCGCTGTTGGTCACGGCCACGAGCATGTCGGCATCGTCGGCGCCGGCCTGGCGCAGCACCGTCGGCAACGACCCGCGACCTTGCACGGTGCGGATGTCGAGGCGGTCGCCCAAGTCGCGCAAGCGTTCGCCGTCGGTGTCGACCACGGTGATGTCGTTGGCCTCGCTGGCCAGATGTTCCGCCAGCGAACCGCCGACTTGTCCTGCGCCGAGGATGATGATTTTCATCCAGTCACTCCTATCGAATCGGTCTTAACCGCGTGCAGCGGCGATCTTGATCAGCTTGGCGTAATAGAACCCGTCGTGACCACCTTCCTGGGCCAGCAACTGGCGGCCATGGGGCTGTTTCAGGCCGGCCTGGCTGGCAATGTCCAGTTCCCGCGCCCCTGGGGTGCGGGCGAGGAAGGCGTCGATCACTTCGGTGTTCTCGGTCGGCAAGGTCGAGCAGGTGGCGTAGAGCAGCATGCCACCGACTTCCAGGGTCGGCCACAGGGCATCGAGCAGTTCGCCCTGCAACACGGCCAGTGCCGCAATGTCGTCCGGCTGGCGGGTGAGCTTGATGTCCGGATGCCGGCGGATCACGCCGGTGGCCGAGCATGGGGCATCAAGGAGGATGCGCTGGAACGGCTTGCCGTCCCACCAGGTTGCAGTGTCGCGGCCATCGGCGGCGATCAGCTCGGCCTCCAGGCCCAGGCGCTCGAGGTTTTCCTTCACGCGCACCAGGCGCTTGGCTTCCAGGTCCACCGCCACCACGCCGGCCAGCTTCGGCTCGGCCTCGAGAATATGGCAGGTCTTGCCACCCGGCGCGCAGCAGGCGTCAAGCACCCGTTGGCCGGGCGCCAGCTCCAGCAGGTCGGCGGCCAATTGGGCGGCTTCGTCCTGGACGCTGATCCAGCCCTCGGCAAAGCCCGGCAAGGCGCGCACATCGCCCGGGGTTTCCAGGACGATGCCGTCGCGGCTGTACTGGCACGGAACGGCCGGGATGCCAGCCTCGCCGAGCAACGCCAGGTAGGCGTCGCGGCTATGGTGGCGACGGTTGGCCCGCAGGATCATCGGCGGATGAGCATTGTTGGCCGCACAGATGGCTTCCCATTGCTCGGGCCAGAACGCCTTGAGGGATTTCTGCAACCAGCGCGGGTGAGCGGTACGCACCACCGGGTCATGTTCCAGCTCGGCCAGCAGGGCTTCGCTTTCCCGCTGGGCGCGGCGCAACACGGCGTTGAGCAGGGCCTTGGCCCAGGGCTTTTTCAGCTTGTCGGCGCAGCCTACGGTTTCGCCGATGGCGGCGTGGGCCGGGACGCGGGTGTAGAGCAGTTGATAGAGCCCCACCAGCAGCAGCGCCTCGACGTCGGCGTCGGCGGCCTTGAACGGTTTCTGCAACAGCTTGGCCGCCAGGGCCGACAGCCGCGGCTGCCAACGGGCGGTGCCGAACGCCAGGTCCTGGGTGAAGCCGCGATCACGGTCTTCCACCTTGTCCAGTTGGGTCGGCAGGGAACTGTTGAGGGAGGCTTTCCCGCTGAGGACGGCGGCAAGTGCCTTGGCGGCGGCCAGACGTGGGTTCATGAGGCGTCCGTCGCTTGGCCAAGCACAGTGCCGACGGCAAATTTTTCACGGCGGCTGTTGAACAGGTCGCTGAAGCCCAGCGCCTTGCCCCCGGGCAGTTGCAGGCGCGTCAGGCACAGCGCCTGCTCACCGCAGGCAACGAGGAGCCCGTCCTTGCTGGCGCTGAGGATTTCACCCGGTGCGCCCTTCCCTTCGGCGTAACTGGCCGCCAGCACTTTCAGGGCTTCGCCGTTCAAGGTGCTGTGGCAGATCGGCCAAGGGTTGAAGGCCCGCACCAGGCGCTCCAGCTCAACGGCTGGGCGGCTCCAGTCGATACGGGCTTCGTCCTTGTTCAGTTTGTGTGCGTAGGTGGCGAGGCTGTCGTCCTGCACTTCGCCTTCCAGCGTGCCGGCGGCCAGGCCGGCAATCGCCTGGATCACCGCTGGCGGGCCGATGAGCGCGAGGCGGTCGTGCAGGCTGCCACCGGTGTCGTCGGCGCTGATGGGGGTGCTGACCTTGAGCAGCATCGGCCCGGTGTCCAGGCCGGCTTCCATGCGCATTACGGTCACGCCGCTCTCGGCATCGCCGGCTTCCACGGCGCGCTGGATCGGCGCCGCACCGCGCCAGCGCGGCAGCAGCGAGGCGTGGCTGTTGATGCAACCCAGGCGCGGGATATCCAGCACCACTTGGGGCAGGATCAGGCCGTAGGCGACCACCACCATCAAGTCTGGCTTGAGCGCCGCCAGTTCGGCCTGGGCTTGCGCGTCGCGCAGGGTCGGCGGCTGCAACACCTCGATGCCGTGCTCCAGGGCCAGTTGCTTGACCGGGCTGGGCATCAGTTTTTGCCCGCGGCCGGCCGGCCGGTCCGGCTGGGTGTAGACCGCGACGATTTCGTGGGGGCTGGCCAGCAGGGCCTTGAGGTGTTCGGCGGCAAATTCGGGAGTGCCGGCAAAGACGATGCGCAGTGGCTCAGTCATGGGTAGCTCTCAATTACAAAGCAGTCGCAAAAAGAAAAAGGCTTGCCGCGGCAAGCCTTTTAAAGGGGGCATCAAGCATTCTGGCGATGAAGTTTTTCCAGTTTTTTCTTGATGCGGTCACGCTTGAGGGTAGACAGGTAATCCACGAACAGCTTGCCGTTGAGGTGGTCACACTCGTGCTGGATGCACACCGCCAGCAAACCTTCGGCGATCAGTTCATAAGGCTGGCCGTCACGGTCCAGGGCCTTGATCTTGACCTTCTGCGGGCGGTCGACGTTTTCGTAGAAGCCCGGCACCGAGAGGCAGCCTTCCTGGTACTGGTCCATCTCGTCGGTGAGGGTTTCGAACTCGGGGTTGATGAACACCCGCGGCTCGCTGCGGTCTTCGGAAAGGTCCATCACGACGATACGCTTGTGCACGTTGACCTGGGTCGCGGCGAGGCCGATGCCTGGCGCCTCATACATTGTTTCAAACATGTCATCGACCAACTGGCGCACTTCGTCGTCCACTACGGCCACTGGTTTGGCGATAGTGCGCAGGCGCGGGTCCGGAAATTCGAGAATGTTCAAAATGGCCATAAGCTTGATAAATGCACGTCTGAGGTAAAGTCGGGTGGCAGGCCTGGCGTCTCTTGGGATGCAGGCTACCGTTGTAAAACGTTGCTCTTGGGACAATAGCTCCGCAAGGCAGCGAGCCACGGGGGCTCTGGCGTTTTACGCGAACGCACATAATAAAGGGATTCACCGCATGAGGAAATCACTACTCGCCCTGCTGCTCCTGGCCTCGGCCGGTATCGCGCACGGGCAAGTGCAACTTCGGGAAGGTTTTCCCCAGCAATACACGGTGGTGACGGGGGACACACTCTGGGACATTTCCGGCAAATACCTGCGCGAACCGTGGAAATGGCCAGAACTCTGGCAGGCCAACCCGCAGATCGAAAACCCCAACCTGATTTATCCGGGCGACACCCTGTCGCTGGTCTACGTCAATGGCCAGCCGCGCCTGACCCTCAATCGCGGTGCCTCGCGGGGCACCATCAAGCTGTCGCCGCGCATTCGCAGCTCGCCAGTGGCCGACGCCATCCCGAGCATTCCGCTGCAAGCCATCAATAGCTTCCTGTTGAACAACCGCATCGTCGACACGCCTGAAGATTTCAACAAGGCCCCCTACATCGTCGCCGGCAATGCCGAGCGGGTGCTCAGCGGCATGGGGGATCGGGTCTTTGCCCGCGGCACGTTCGATGCGAACCAGTCGGCGTACGGCATCTTTCGCCAGGGCAAGGTCTACACCGACCCCGAGACCCAGGAATTCCTGGGCATCAATGCCGACGACATCGGCGGCGGCGAGGTGGTCGCCACCGAGGGCGATGTCACCACCCTGGCCCTGCAACGCACCACCCAGGAAGTACGCTTGGGTGATCGTCTGTTCAGCGGCGAAGAGCGCTCGATCAACTCGACCTTCATGCCCAGCGCGCCAAAATCGGACATCCACGGGTTGATCCTGGACGTGCCGAGAGGCGTGACCCAGATCGGCGCGCTGGACGTGGTCACCCTGAACAAGGGCCGCCGCGACGGGCTGGTCGAAGGCAATGTGCTGGCGGTGATGAAGACCGGTGAAACCGTGCGCGACCGCATCACGGGCGAGCGGGTGAAAATTCCCGATGAGCGGGCCGGCCTGCTGATGGTGTTCCGCACCTACGACAAGCTCAGTTATGGCCTGGTGCTGTACGCCTCGCGCTCGTTGGCGGTGCTCGACAAGGTCCGTAATCCATAACGGGTTTCACAAGTTACCAACAGAGTTATCCACAGCTTGTTCCCGTTTGAACGGGGCTCATAACGATCAAGGATTGATCACATGCCACTGCCAGAATCTGCGCCGGTTTCCCCTGCGGAACTGGAGGCCCGGCTACGCCTTCACCGCTTGCCGGAGCTGGGACCCAAACGTTTCATGACCCTGATGGAGGCCTTCGGCTCGGCCTCCAAGGCCATCAGTGCACCGGCCAGCGCATGGCGAGCGCTGGGCTTGCCGCTGGCCTGTGCCGAGGCGCGGCGCAACCCGGATGTACGTGACGGCGCCGCCCATGCATTGGCCTGGCTTGAGCGTGCGGGCCAGCATTTACTGATGTGGGACCAACCCGACTACCCGGCACTGCTGGCGCAGATCAGCGACGCGCCGCCGCTGCTGTTCGTCGCCGGCGACACCTCGATCCTGGAAAAACCCCAGCTGGCGATGGTCGGCAGTCGCCGCGCATCACGCCCCGGCATGGACACCGCGGCGGCGTTTTCCCGAAGCCTGGCCGGGGCCGGTTTTGTCATCACCAGCGGGCTGGCCCTGGGCATCGATGCAGCGGCTCATCAAGCAGCACTGGACGTCGGCGGGCGCACCGTCGGCGTGTTGGGCACCGGCCTGGAAAATTTTTATCCACAGCGCAATCGTCGGCTGGCGGACGCGATGATTGCGCAAGGCAGCGCGGTATTGTCGGAGTTCCCGTTGGACGCGCCGCCCCACGCCAGCAATTTTCCGCGCCGCAACCGGATCATCAGTGGCTTGTCCCTGGGGGTGCTGGTGGTGGAGGCCAGTGTCGCCAGCGGCTCGCTGATCACCGCCCGCCTGGCCGCGGAGCAGGGCCGCGAGGTGTATGCCATTCCTGGATCGATCCATCACCCTGGTGCCCGAGGCTGCCATCAATTGATCCGCGACGGTGCGGCGCTGGTGGAAACCGTCGAGCACATCCTCGAAGCGCTGCGCGGTTGGCAACAGTTGCCGCTGGCCTCGGAGCCTGTGCCCGTGACCCATCCGCTGCTGCGCCTGCTGCATGCCGCGCCGCTGAGCAGCGAGGCGCTGGCCGACGCCAGTGGCTGGGGCTTGCCCAAAGTGCTGGCGGCGTTGACCGAGCTGGAGATGGAAGGACGCGCCACCTGTGACAATGGACGCTGGTTTGCACGCTAGGTTTTATGGGGAAGATCGGTAAACTGCCCACAGCCTTATTTGCGTTGCGGGAGAATCTTTCATGGTCAACAGTTGGCGTGTGCAACAAGCCGCGCGAGAAATTCGCGCCGGGGCGGTGATTGCCTATCCAACCGAAGCGGTCTGGGGCCTGGGTTGTGACCCATGGAACGAAGAGGCGGTGGAACGCCTGCTGGCGATCAAGTCGCGGCTGCCCGACAAAGGCCTGATCCTGGTGGCTGACAACATCCACCAGTTCGACTTTCTGTTCGAAGACTTCCCCGACACCTGGATGGACCGCATGGCCAGCACCTGGCCGGGGCCCAATACCTGGCTGGTGCCGCACCAGAACCTGCTGCCGGAATGGATCACCGGGGTGCACGACACCGTCGCGCTGCGGGTCAGCGATCATCCCACCGTGCGCGACCTGTGCTCGTTGGTCGGGCCGCTGGTGTCCACCTCGGCCAACCCGCAAGGACGCCCGGCGGCGCGCACGCGGATTCGCGTCGAGCAGTATTTCCGTGGGCAGATCGACCTGGTGCTGGGCGGCAACCTGGGCGGGCGCAAGAACCCCAGCGTGATTCGCGACCTGGCTACTGGCAAGGTTGTGCGGCCGGACTGATACCGCGTCATCGTTCATCGCGGGCAAGCCTTGCTCCCACAGGCCATGTCCTGTGGAAGCAGGCCTCATTCCCACAGGTTTTGCTCTGTGGAAGCAGGCCTCATTCCCACAGGTTTTGCTCTGTGGAAGCAGGCCTCATTCCCACAGGTTTTGCTCTGTGGAAGCAGGCCTCATTCCCACAGGTTTTGCTCTGTGGAAGCAGGCCTCACTCCCACAGGTTTTACTCTGTGGAAGCAGGCCTCATTCCCACAGGTTTTGCTCTGTGGAAGCAGGCCTCATTCCCACAGGTTTTGCTCTGTGGAAGCAGGCCTCATTCCCACAGGTTTTGCTCTGTGGAAGCAGGCCTCACTCCCACAGGTTTTACTCTGTGGGAGCAAGGCTTGCCCGCGATGAGGCCATCACAAACACCCTTTAATTCAAGGCAAAAGAACGGTCGACCCGGTCGTCCGGCGCGCCGACAGCTCAGTATGAGCCTTGGCCGCTTCCGCCAGTGGATAACGCTGGTTGATATCCACCACAAGCTTGCCGCTGGCGATCATCCCGAACAATTCATCAGCCATGCGCTGCAGGTTTTCGGCGTTGTTGGCGTAAGTCGCCAGGGTCGGGCGGGTGACGTACAGCGAGCCCTTGGCCGCGAGAATTCCCAGGTTCACACCTTCTACCGCACCCGAGGCGTTGCCGAAACTCACCACCAGGCCACGGGGCGCGACGCTGTCCAGGGAGGTCAGCCAGGTGTCCTTGCCAACCCCGTCGTACACCACGGGCACCTTCTTGCCGTCAGTCAATTCCAGCACCCGCTGTGCGACGTTTTCCTTGCTGTAGTCGATGGTTTCCCAAGCGCCGTGGGATTTGGCGATGGCGGCCTTTTCCGGCGAGCTCACGGTGCCAATCAGCTTCACGCCCAAGGCCTTGGCCCACTGACAGGCCAAGGAACCCACGCCACCGGCCGCGGCGTGGAACAGGATGGTTTCGCCACCCTTGAGTTCATAGGTCTGGCGCAACAGGTACTGCACAGTCAGGCCCTTGAGCATCACGCCCGCCGCCTGTTCGAAACTGATGGATTCGGGCAAATGCACCAGGTTGGCCTCAGGCAACACATGCACATCGCTGTAGGCCCCCAGTGGGCCGCTGCCGTAGGCCACCCGGTCGCCGACCTTGAACCGCGTGACGTCCGACCCAACCGCCTCGACCACGCCCGCGCCTTCGGCACCCAGGCCCGATGGCAGCGCTGGCGGCGGATACAGACCACTGCGGTAGTAGGTGTCGATGAAATTCAGGCCGATCGCCTTGTTGCTGACGCGCACCTGCTGCGGGCCGGGCTCGGCAGGCGAGTAATCGACGTACTCAAGCACTTCGGGACCGCCGTGGGAACTGAACTGGATACGTTTGGCCATCTTCACTTTCTCCTTGTCGCAGGGCTTTTACCAAGCCTGCTATCGGACTCCTAAGCTTGACCGTCGTCAACTGTGGTGTAGGCAAGTGCGGTGGTATCCTGTGCGCCCATTTGCCACCGGCCCGCTATACGCCGCGTAGCGTAGCCCTGATCAAGGTGATGTCATGTCCACTCGCACCGAGGCCGTGAAAGCCTACCTGCTCGACCTGCAAGACCGTATTTGCGCCGCCCTGGAAACCGAAGACGGCGGCACTCGCTTCGTCGAAGATGCCTGGACCCGGCCGGCCGGCGGTGGCGGTCGCACGCGGGTGATCGAAAACGGCACGGTGATCGAAAAGGGCGGCGTCAACTTTTCCCACGTCTTCGGCAGCGGCCTGCCGCCCTCGGCCAGCGCCCATCGGCCAGAACTGGCCGGGCGCGGCTTCGAAGCCTTGGGCGTGTCGCTGGTGATCCACCCGCACAACCCGCACGTGCCGACCTCCCACGCCAACGTGCGCTTCTTCATCGCCGAAAAGGAAGGCGAAGAGCCGGTCTGGTGGTTTGGCGGCGGCTTCGACCTGACGCCTTACTACGGCGTCGAAGAAGACTGCGTCCATTGGCACCGTGTCGCCGAGCAGGCCTGCGCGCCGTTCGGCCCCGAGGTGTACCCGCGCTACAAAGCCTGGTGCGACAGCTATTTCCACCTCAAGCATCGCAACGAGCCCCGGGGCATCGGCGGCCTGTTTTTCGACGACCTGAACGCGTGGGATTTCGACACCTGCTTCGCCTTCATCCGCGCCATCGGCGACGCCTACATCGATGCGTACCTGCCGATCGTGCGCCGCCGCAAGCACGACGCGTTCACCGCCAAGCAGCGGGAATTCCAGGAGTTTCGCCGTGGGCGCTACGTGGAGTTCAACCTGGTCTATGACCGCGGTACCTTGTTCGGGCTGCAGTCGGGCGGACGTACCGAGTCGATCCTGATGTCGCTGCCGCCGCAAGTGCGCTGGGGCTACGACTGGAAAGCCGAACCGGGCAGCGAAGAGGCGCGGCTGACCGAGTACTTCCTGCAGGATCGCGATTGGCTGGCGACGGCCTGAACGAGGATTATCCATGGACCGCTACGTTGTAATGGGTAACCCGATCGGCCACAGCAAGTCGCCGTTGATCCATCGCCTGTTTGCCGAGCAGACCGGGCAAACGCTGGACTACAGCACGCTGCTGGCGCCCCTGGAGGATTTCGCCGGTTGCGCGCAGGAATTTTTCCGCGAAGGGCGTGGGGCGAACGTCACGGTGCCGTTCAAGGAAGACGCCTTCCGCCTGGCCGACACCCTGACCGAGCGAGCCCAGCGGGCCGGGGCGGTCAATACGTTGAGCAAACTGGCCGACGGTCGCCTGTTGGGTGACAACACCGACGGCGCCGGGCTGGTCCGGGACCTGACCGTCAATGCCGGCTTTAGCCTCAAAGACAAGCGCATCCTGTTGCTCGGGGCCGGTGGCGCGGTGCGCGGTGCCCTGGAGCCGCTGCTGGCCGAAGCGCCGGCCTCGGTGATCATCGCTAATCGCACGGTGGAAAAGGCCGAATTGCTGGCCGAGTTGTTCGCCGACCTGGGCCCGGTCTCAGCCAGCGGGTTCGACTGGCTGCAAGAGCCGGTGGACCTGATCATCAACGCCACCTCCGCGAGCCTGTCGGGGGATGTACCGCCGATTGCCGCGAGCCTGATCGAGCCCGGCAAGACGGTTTGCTACGACATGATGTATGGCAAGGAACCGACCTCGTTCTGCCGTTGGGCCAAGGAACACGGCGCGGCGGTGGCAATGGATGGCCTGGGCATGCTCGCCGAACAGGCGGGTGAAGCGTTCTACCTGTGGCGCGGGGTACGCCCGGACACCGCGCCAGTACTGGCCGAACTGCGCCGCCAGCTGGCGCTGTAAGAGCTGTGCAGGAGCTATGTAAGAGCTGAGCTGTGTAAGAGCTGTGTAGGAGCTGTGTAGGAGCTGTGTAGGAGCTGTGTAGGAGCTGTCGAGTGCAACGAGGCTGCGATCTTTTCAAAAACAATTGAGTCAAAAGTGAAAGACTCAAAATCAAAAGATCGCAGCCTTCGGCAGCTCCTACAGGGTTGAATCAGTTCAGTCCTCGAAGTGAATCGGGCAATGCTCCGGCCCCTCCAGCTTCAACAACTCCTCCACCACATGCGGCCTGGCCTTGCGCAACGTCAGGCTGCGCCTCTGGCTGCGCAGGCGCCGGGCTTCCTGGTGGAGCATTTCCACCCCGGAATAATCGATGAAATTGATCTGCTGGGCATCGATCACCACCCGCTGCGCGTGCAGCCGTTGCAACCGCACTTGCAAGTAGTGGCTGGCACCAAAAAAGATCGAGCCGCCAACCCGTAGGATGTCTGCTTCCCCTTCGTGGGAATGCTGCACCCGCGGCTGTGAAGTGCGCTTGAGGTAAAAGAACAGCGAGGCCAGTACGCCGGCGTAGATGGCGGTTTGCAGTTCCAGCAGCAACGTGGCCAGGCAGGTCAGGCTCATCACCACGAATTCGGCGCGGCTCACGCGGTACAACGCCCGGATGCCGCGGTGGTCCACCAGCCCCCAGGCGATCAACAGGATGCTGCCGGCCATGGCTGGAATCGGGATGTGCGCGATCAGTTTCGCTCCAGCGACCGCAAACAACGCCACCCACAGGGCCGAGAACACCCCGGCCAGGGGCGAGCAGGCCCCGGCTTCATAGCTGAGGCCGGAACGGGTAAAGGAGCCGGCCGACAATGATCCGGAGAAAAATCCTCCAACGATGTTGGAAAGCCCCTGCGCCCTCACCTCCTGATTCGCATCGAGCAATTGCCCGGAACGTACCGACAACGAGCGGGCGATGGACAGGCTGGTGACCAGCCCGAGCATGCCCACCGCAACAGCCCCGGGCAGCAGGCGCAGAATCAGCTCCAGGTCCAACGGCAGCGGCGTGAAGGGCGGCAGGCGCCCGGCAAACGCACTGACCAGCGCCACATGCCCGAACATCGCCGGCCATAACCAGACCACCAGGCTGCTGATGACTAAAGTTATCAACAGGCTCGGCCAACGCGGCAGCAAGCGCTTGAGCGCCACGCCCAGCACCAAGGTCCCCAACCCCAGCAGCAGCGATGGCTTATCCACGGCCCCGATGTGGCTGCCCAACATCAGTAAACCTCTCAACGCCGTGGCTTCGTTCGGCAGGTCGAGGCCCAGCAGGTTCGGCAACTGCCCCAGGGCAATGACCACCGCCGCGCCCAAGGTGAAACCCAGTACCACCGAGTGCGAGACGAAATTCACCAGCGCACCGAAACGCAGCAATCCCAGCAACCATTGGAAAATACCCGCCAACACCGTCAGCAGCAGGATCAAGGTGATGTAGTCCTGGCTGGCGGGGACGGCCAGCGGACTGACGGTGGCGTACAAAACGATGGAAATCGCCGCCGTGGGCCCGCAGATCAGGTGCCACGACGAACCCCACAGGCAGGCGATCAGCACCGGCACGATCGCCGCATACAAGCCGTATTCCGGTGGCAAACCGGCAATCAGGGCGTAGGCAATGGACTGCGGCAACGCGAGAATCGCGCCGCTCAGGCCGACGATCAAGTCACGGCCGACACTGGCGCGAGTCTGCCGGGGCAGCCAGTTCAGGAAAGGCATGAGTGAACGGCGCGTGGGAATTGCCATGGGGCCTCAAGGAATGGGGTTTGGCGCAAGAGTATCAGGTGAACCAAGCTTGCTCCCGCTGGACTTCACTGTAGGAGCTGCCGAAGGCTGCGATCTTTTGATCTTTTGATCTTTCGCTTGAGATTCAAGTGTCTGGGGAAAGATCGCAGCCTCGTTGCACTCGACAGCTCCTACACAGCTCCTACATAGCTCCTACATAGCTCCTACAGAGCCCAGCGGGAGCAAGCTCTCGCCACAAGAGCTCGTCAGAGCTTGGCCTTCACCGCCGCCAGCGCATCCTTGCCATCGAGGGTCTTCACACCGTCCAGCCATTTATCCAGCACCGCCGGGTTGGCCTTGATCCAGGCCTTGGCCGCATCGGCGTTGCTGACCTTGTTGTTCACCACCTCGGCCATGATGCTGTTTTCCATGTCCTGGGTGAAGCTCAGGTTGGTCAGCAGTTTGCCGACGTTCGGGCAGGCCTGTGCATAACCCTTGCGGGTCAAGGTGTAGACACTGCCCGTGTCGCCGAAGTATTTCTCGCCGCCCTTGAGGTAATGCATTTTCAATTGCACGTTCATCGGGTGCGGGGTCCAGCCGAGGAAGGTCACGAACTTCTGTTTCTTCACCGCCCGGGAGACTTCCGCCAGCATCGCCTGTTCGCTGGATTCCACCAGTTTCCACTCACCCATGCCGAAGTCATTGGTCTTGATGATTTCTTTCAGGGAGAGGTTGGCCGGAGCGCCGGAGCCAATGCCGTAGATCTTCTTGCCGAACTTGTCGGCGAATTTGTTCAGGTCGGCAAAGTTATGCACACCGGCGTCCCAGACGTAGTCCGGGACCGCCAGGGTGAACTCGGTGCCGTCCAGGTTCTTGGTCAGTTGCGTGACATCACCATTGGCCACGAACTTGTCGTAGAAACCCTGCTGTGCCGGCATCCAGTTACCCAGAAACACATCCACCTGGCCATCCTTGAGGCCACCGAAGGTGATCGGCACCGCCAGGGTGTCGACCTTGGCCTTGTAGCCCATCCCCTCCAGCAGGAAACCGGTGATGGCATTGGTGGCGGCGATATCGCTCCAGCCCGGGTCGGCCATCTTCACCGTTTCGCAGCTTTGCTCGGCCCAGGCCGAAGCACTGCTCAACGCCAACAGTCCAGCGGTCAGTACTGTGGATAACTTTTGCATGGCATGCCCCTTACGTTATTGGTTTTGGCAGGGTTGTGGATAACGGGCCTTGCGCTCCAGATCGTCGAGGTCGATGTGGTTACGCATGTACTGCTGGCTGGCGTCCACCAGCGGCTGGTGATCCCAGCTCTTGAGTTTGCCCAGGGTCAGCGCCTGGGCGACGAAACGGCGACGGCGCTGGCTGGCGAGCACCTGTCGATGAATAGCCGGGATGTCCCACTTGGCACGCGCCTCGGCGAGAAATTCGGCGAACAGGGATTGATGCTCAGGCGATTGACTGAGATTTTCCAGTTCCTTGGGGTCATTGCGTACGTCGAACAGCAAGCATGGGTCATCTTCGCTGTAGATGAATTTCCACGGGCCGCGACGGATCATCATCAAGGGGCTGATGGTGCCTTCGGCCATGTATTCACCGAAGACTTCATCATGCCCGCCCTGCCCTTGCAGGTGCGGCACCAGTGAACGGCCATCGAGCGGCAAGCCCGGCTCCAGTGTGCCGCCGGCCAGCTCCACCAGGGTTGGCAGCAAATCGGCGGTGGACACGGCCGCGCCTACCCGGCCGCTGGCGAACTGTCCCGGCGCACTGATCAGCAACGGTACGCGGGCGGCCATTTCGAACCAGTGCATTTTGTACCAGAGGCCCTTTTCGCCGAGCATGTCCCCGTGATCGCCAGAGAACACGATGATCGTGTCGTCCAGCAGACCGGTGTCTTCCAAGGTCTGCAGCAGCTTGCCGACGTTGCTGTCAATGTAGCTGCATGCGCCGAAATAGGCGCGGCGCGCGTCACGAATCTTATCCACAGGCAGTGGCTTGTCCCACAGGTCATAGACCTTCAGCAGCCGCTGGGAGTGTGGATCGAGCGCCGTTTGCGCCGGGGTCTGCGGTAAAGGGATGTCGTTGTCGTCATACAAATCCCAGAACGTCTTGGGAATCGTGTACGGGTCGTGTGGGTGCGTCATCGATACGGTGAGGCAAAACGGCTGGTCACCGTCCTCGCGGATGTGGTCGAACAGGTACTGCTGGGCCTTGAACACCACTTCTTCATCGAAATCCAACTGGTTGGTGCGCACGCACGGCCCGGCCTGCAGCACCGACGACATGTTGTGATACCAACTCGGCCGCACGTCCGGCTCGTCCCAGTTCACCGACCAGCCGTAGTCGGCCGGGTAAATGTCGCTGGTCAGGCGCTCTTCGTAGCCGTGCAACTGGTCCGGCCCGCAAAAGTGCATCTTGCCGGACAGCGCCGTGCGGTAGCCGAGGCGACGCAGGTAATGGGCGTAAGTCGGCACGTCCGCTGGGAAATCCGCCGCGTTGTCGTACGCACCGATCTTGCTCGGCAACTGGCCGCTCACCAAGGTAAAACGCGACGGCGCGCAAAGCGGGCTGTTGCAATAGGCAGCGTCGAACACCACGCCCTCGGCGGCCAGGCGCGACAGGTTCGGCAGCTTGATCGGCGAAGGTCCGTAGATCGGCAACATTGGCGCGGCCATTTGATCGGCCATGATGAAAAGAATGTTCTTGCGCTTCATGTATTCGCGGCATTCCATAGTAGGCAGTTATGCGACATTGCTGCGATTGAGCATGTAGCCCCCAGGTTTTGGGGTAAAGCCCATGCAGGATAATGACTAGGATAAGCACAGCTTATGTATGACGCTCTGGGTAACCTGTCCCTGGAACTGTTCCGCGCCTTTGAAGCCGCGGCGCGCCAACAAAGTTTCACCGCGGCGGCGATTGAGCTGGGCACCACGCAACCGGCCATCAGCCAGCAGATCAAGCGCCTGGAAGAGCAACTGGGTACGCGGTTGTTCGACCGTATCTACCGCGGCATCGAACTGACCGAGGCCGGGACAATCCTGTTTGAGCAGGTACAGGTCGGCTTGCAAAGCATCGATGCCGGGCTGAGCGCGATCACCGCCCAGCATCAGCATGAGGTGCTGCAAGTCGCCACGGATTTCGCATTCGCCGCCTATTGGCTGATGCCGCGCCTGCATCGCTTTCACGCGGCCAACCCACAAGTGGACGTTAGCCTGGTGACCAGCGAACGCAACCACAACATGCTGCGCACCGATATCGACGTTGCCGTACTGTTTGGCGACGGTCGCTTCAAACAAGGCGAAAGTCGCTGGTTGTTCAACGAAGAAGTCTTTCCGGTGTGCAGCCCGCTGTTGCTCAAGGAACACCCCATGCCCTTGCCCGCCCAGGCCTTGGCAGAATTTCCATTGCTGCACCTGCGAGCGGGGAACAACAACTGGTTCGAGTGGAGCGGCGTATTTCGCGAACTGGGCATCACTTCACCGCCTGCCCCGGGGCAGTTGCGCTTCGACAACTACACGCTGCTCATCCAGGCGGCGATTGGCGGCCAAGGCGTCGCCATCGGCTGGCGCCACCTTGTGGATAACTTATTGGCGCAAGGGCTGCTGTGTCGTCCGATCGCTGAAACGGTGCTATCGCGGCAGGGCTACTACGTGGTCTTGCCCCAGCGTAAACGCCGCGGTGCATTGATCAGGCAATTCGTCGATTGGCTGATGGAAGAACAGGCTAACAGTGCCGAATCACTCACTGGCTTGGCGCTGCCTTCCATTGCCGTTTAATGCCCCTACACGGCCGCGACAAAACTCACATGCTCGCCCACATGCAGGTTCAGGCGCAGCTCATCGGCGATGCCGACCGCCACCCGGTTGAGCCGCTCCAGGGATTCGGCCATGCCGGGTTCCAGGCTCGTGCTGACCTGGCTGAAATGTTCTATGCCCAAGCCAGGCGCGGCATAGGGTGCGTTGATCAAGGTCCACTGCAAGGTGCTGTTCTTCAGGGCATCGAGCACTTCTTCGGCGGCGTGGCGCTGCAAATCGTCATCCGTCGGCTCCTCGTCGAGCATCGCAAAGTCGCCCACCAGGAACAGCCGGGGAATGTTCACCGCCTGCATGCCGGCGATCAGTGCATCCACGGCCAATACTTGTTCCACCGGGCCGGGAATCAATGTGCGCTCCACGTACTCGCTGTTCATCGGCAAACCCGGCGCGTTCAGCAGACACACCACGGCGCTGGCACCGGCAACACTTTGCTTGACCCGCTCGGGATCGAACAGGACACCGGTCTTGGTCCGCAGACCCGGGCGTGGAGCCAGGGCAGTAAGATCGTCGAGAATGGCGATGACTTCGTGCTGGCGCCGCAGCATTTCAGCCATCAACGCACCGCCGAGGCTGCTCATGGCACCATAAAGCACCACTTTGATGACCGGGGTTTCGGCGTTTTTCATGGCTGTTTTCCTCTTTATCCCGCGTGTAAAGGCTCTGACACGCGGTAAACGGCGAGGGTTCGGCCTCTTTTCAAGGAGTGACAGATGCAGCGGATCAAGGGCTACCACGCTCACGTGTATTTCGACGCCAACACCCTCGACCAGGCGCGGGCCCTGTGCGAGGAAGCGGCGCAATTGTTCCCGTTGAAAATGGGCCGCGTCCATCAACGCCCGGTCGGCCCGCACCCGGACTGGAGCTGTCAGCTGGCGTTCGACCCCCAGTACATCGGAGTGGTCTTGCCCTGGCTGGCGCTCAATCGCAAAGGCCTGGTGATTTTCATGCACCCGGAGACCGGCGATGACCTGGCCGACCACACCGACCATGCGATCTGGATGGGGGCGGTGCGGCCGTTGGATCTTTCGGCATTTTGATTTATCGGGGGAGCGCAGACTGTCTGTGGGAGCAAAGCTTGCTTGCGATTAAAGACACCGCAGCTCTCAAGGGCAAATGTGTCAACTTCATCGCGAGCACGCTTTGCTCCCACAGATAAGCGTTGTCCCCACAGAAAAAACTCCATTGTCTGCAACGAAAGCTGACTGAAAGCTTGCGCGATTAGGATCGCCCCACTACCGGCAACAGACCGGTCGGCCAAAGCGAGTTTCCAAGGCTCGCCTGGCCCCTCTACAACAACAATGGTGATTCTGATGTCCGCTGCTACCCGTCCCGCTGCACCCACTCCATCCGTTCGCCCCGAGCCTTGCATCCTGCGCTGACCTGTCCGGTTCGCCTTTGCCCGCCGCGCCACGCCTGGAGTATTTCCTATGCTGACTTTCCTTGGCTTTGCCATGGTCATCACGTTCATGTTCCTGATCATGACCAAGCGCCTGTCCGCGCTGATCGCCTTGATCATCATCCCGATCCTGTTCGCCCTGTTCGGCGGCTTTGCGCCGAAAATCGGCCCGATGATGCTCGAAGGCATCACCAAGCTCGCCCCGACCGGGGTGATGCTGATGTTCGCGATTCTGTATTTTGCCCTGATGATCGACTCCGGCCTGTTCGACCCGGCCGTGCGCAAGATCCTCAAGTTGGTCAAGGGCGACCCGTTGAAAGTTTCGGTCGGTACCGCCGTTCTGGCGCTCGTCGTTTCCCTTGATGGTGACGGCGCGACCACTTACATGATCTGCGTGGCCGCGATGCTGCCGCTCTACAGCCGCATCGGCATGAGCCCACGCATCATGGCTGGCCTGATCATCCTCGCTGGCGGAGTGATGAACATGACCCCGTGGGGCGGCCCGACAGCCCGCGCGGCCAGTGCCCTGCACGTGGACCCGTCCGACATCTTCGTGCCGATGATTCCGGCGATGGCCGCCGGTGTGGTGGCGATCCTGCTGATTGCCTACCTGTACGGCAAGCGCGAGCGCGCACGCCTGGGTGAATTGCATCTGGTCGATGATGAAATCGACCACAGCGAAATCAGCGTTTCCCAATTCCCGGACGCCCGTCGTCCGAAGCTCATCTGGTTCAACGGCGCGTTGACGCTGGCCCTGATGTGCACCCTGATCGCCGGCCTGTTGCCGCTGCCGGTGCTGTTCATGGTGGCCTTCAGTATCGCGATGATCGTCAACTACCCTTGCTTGCAACAGCAGAAAGACCGCGTTGCGGCCCATGCCGGCAGCGTGTTGGCGGTGGTCGGGCTGATTTTCGCGGCCGGTATCTTTACCGGCATCCTGTCCGGCACCGGCATGGTCGACGCCATGTCCAAGAGCTTGTTGTCAGTGATCCCGGACTTCCTCGGTCCGTACCTGGCTGTGATTACCGCGCTGGTGAGCATGCCGTTCACGTTCTTCATGTCGAACGATGCATTTTATTACGGGGTGTTACCGGTTCTCGCCGAGGCAGCCAGCCATTACGGCATCACCGCCGTTGAAATGGCCCGTGCCTCCATCGTCGGCCAGCCCGTCCACCTGTTAAGCCCGCTGGTTCCGTCGACCTACCTACTGGTAGCATTGGCCGGGATCGAGTTCGGCGACCACCAGCGCTTCACCCTGAAGTGGGCAGTACTGGTTTGCCTATGCATAATGTTCGCCGCCTTGCTGATGGGGATTTTTCCGCTGTTCAGCACTCTATAAAAGCAACGCCCGCTGCGCCGCCATCAGCGGCGCGGCCTAACACTCGCTCAAAGGAACTCACATGGAATGGCTGACCAACCCGGAAATCTGGGTTGCCTTCTTTACCCTGACCGCCCTGGAAATTGTCCTGGGCATCGACAACATCATCATGATCTCGATCCTGGTCAGCCGCATGCCCAAGCACATGCAGGCGCGCACCCGGATCTTCGGCCTGGCGCTGGCCATGGTCACGCGGATTCTGTTGCTGCTGTCCATCACCTGGGTCATGCGCCTGACCGCCGATTTGTTCGAAGTGTTCGGCCAGGGCATCTCCGGTCGTGACCTGATCCTGTTCTTCGGTGGCCTGTTCCTGCTGTGGAAAAGCTCCCAGGAGATGTACCACGCGCTGGAAGGCGAAGATGAAACCAACGACGAACCTTCGGGCAAGGGCGGCAGCTTCATCTACACCATCATCCAGATCGCGATCATCGACATCGTGTTCTCCCTGGACTCGGTCATTACCGCCGTCGGCATGGTCTCCCATGTACCGGTGATGGTCGCGGCAATCATCGTGGCGGTGCTGGTGATGATGTTGGCGGCGGCCACCATCAGCGAGTTCATCGACAAGCACCCGTCGCTGAAGATGCTGGCGCTGTCGTTCCTGCTGGTGGTCGGTACCGTGCTGATCGCCGAATCGTTCGACGTGCACGTGCCAAAAGGCTACGTCTACTTCGCCATGGCGTTCTCCCTGGCGGTGGAAGCCATCAACATCAAGATGCGCACCGCGATTGCGCGCAAGCGCAAGCAGCAGGATCCGGTGAAACTGCGCAAGGATATGCCGGGTCAGTAACGGTATAGGGCAATGAATGAAGGGGCTCTTGGAGCCCCTTTTTCATGCCCGCAAAAAAACGGCCGGATGCAAAACCCTGTGGGAGCGGGCTTGCTCGCGATGAGGCCATGACATCCAACATCTTCTTTGGCTGTCAGGCCGCTATCGCGAGCAAGCTCGCTCCCACAGGGGGTTTGGGTGTTTTTGAGGAATGTATTTTTATGACGGTTTTGTTTCAAACGATTCTTTAGCTGTGCAATGCTGGCGCCCGAACCGTTCGCCAACTACAGCTTAAGTACAAGAACGAAGAATGTGGCATCGTCAATTTGTTCCTTTGGGACGCTAACAGGGGGCCTCTCATGCTGACCCTGCTCAATTTGCTCTCCGCCGTGGCCCTGCTGATCTGGGGCACGCATATCGTGCGTACCGGCATCTTGCGGGTCTATGGCTCGAACCTGCGCCATGTCATCAGCCAGAACATGTCACGACGTTGGCTGGCGTTCGTCGCCGGCATCATGGTCACGGCCATGGTCCAGAGCAGCAATGCCACGGCCATGCTCGTCACCTCGTTCGTCGGCCAGGGCCTGATGGCACTGACCCCGGCCCTGGCGACCATGCTCGGCGCCGATGTCGGCACCGCGCTGATGGCACGGGTGCTGACCCTCGACCTGTCGTGGCTGTCACCGCTGCTGATTTTCCTCGGGGTGATTTTTTTCCTGTCGCGCAAACAGACACGCGCCGGGCAAATGGGCCGGGTCGGCATCGGCCTGGGGCTGATCATCCTGGCCTTGCAATTGATCGTCGAAGCCGCGGCGCCCATCACCCATGCCCAGGGCGTGAAAGTGATCTTCGCCTCGCTGACCGGCGACATCCTGCTCGATGCCTTGGTCGGCGCGCTGTTCGCGATGATCTCCTATTCCAGCCTGGCCGCCGTGCTGTTGACCGCAACGCTGGCCGGCGCCGCGGTGATCAGCCTGCCGGTGGCCATCGGCCTGGTGATCGGCGCCAACATCGGCAGCGGTGTACTGGCGTTCCTCAGCACGAACATGCAGAACACCGCCGGACGCCAGGTGGCGCTGGGCAGCCTGCTGTACAAGCTGATCGGGCTGTTGTTGATTATCCCGGTGCTCGACCCACTGGTGGGCTGGCTGGACCACCTGGATTTCAGCCCCCAGGAAACGGTGATCGGTTTTCATCTGCTCTACAACACCGTGCGTTGCCTGGTGCTGCTGCCCAGCGTCGCGCCCATGGCGCGGCTCTGTGCCTGGTTGCTGCCGGAACGTGCGGACACCAACGGCACGGCCAAGCCGCGACATCTGGACCCTGCCGCCCTCGCCACCCCGAGCCTGGCGCTGGCAAACGCCGCCCGGGAAACCTTGCGCATTGGCGATCTGATCGAAAGCATGCTCGAAGCCATGCTGGATGTGCTGCGGGGTACGCAAACGGCGGTGACCCAGGACGTACGGCGCATGAATGACGACGTCGAAGCGTTGTGCAGCGCAATCAAGTTGTACATGGCGCAAATGCCCCGTGAGGACCTCAGTGGGCAGGACAGCCGCCGTTGGGCGGAAATCATCGAGCTGGCGATCAACCTGAAACTGGCCAGCGACCTGATCGAGCGCATGTTGCGCAAGGTCCAGCAACAGAAGACCTCCCAGCGTCGCTCCTTTTCCGAGGTGGGCCTGGAGGAACTGGCGGGGCTGCACAGCCACTTGATCGCCAATCTGCAGCTGGGGCTGTCGGTATTTCTCAGTGCCGACCGGGAAAGCGCCCGCCAGTTGCTGCGTGAGAAACGTCGCTTTCGGGCGCAGGAACGGCGCATGGCCCATGCCCATGTCAGTCGATTGCAGCGCAAGGTCGTGCAAAGCCTGGAGACCAGTTCCCTGCACCTGGAACTGATCGCCGACATGAGGCGCCTCAATTCGCTGTTTTGCGGCAGCGCCTATGTCGTGTTGGAAACCTCCGAGATCGGCGCGCTGGAGGCGGATGAAATTTCCGACATTACCCATTCGCCGTGAACGTCTGGCGCATTGGTCAGTCAGTAACAATGTCAGCCAGTAACATGGCTCGGGCCTGAACCGTTCGCCGGCCCGCCTGCTCCCGCTGTCATGAAAAACGCATAGATTCGATAGGGGGGACGAGCCGACTCCGGGCGGCGCTCCGCCGATGACGGCCTGCCCGGCACCATGGACCTCCACTCAGCCGCCAGGAAGCCCTTATGCGCTGTTTGTTGCTCGCCGTTCTTTTGCTCGGTTCACTGCCCGTGGTCGCCCTGGACCGGTTTCAGGTCGAAGGCTATACGTTGCCCAACGGCATGCAGCTGATACTCAAGCCCGGCACCGAGCGCGGGCATGTGGCGATCCGCTTGGTGGTCGGCGTGGGCCTGGACGACTTCAGCTGTGCCGACAAGGAACTGCCGCATCTGCTCGAACACCTGCTGTTCAGCGGCGTCGATGAGAGCGGTGAAGGCGGCCTGGAGGAGCGCATGCAAGCCTTGGGTGGCGAGTGGAATGCCTTCACGAGCAACGCCGACACCACGTTCGTTATCGAGGCGCCGGCGCGCAATCAACGCAAGGTCCTGGACCTGCTGCTGGCGCTGTTGACCCGCACCCGTATCGACGAAAACGCCTTGGAGGCGGCCAAGCGGGTGGTGGAACGCGAGGACGGTGGCCACTACACCCACCTGCAACGCTGGCTCGATCACCAGGACCTGGGCCACAAGGCCAGCAACCAGTTGGCGGTCGAGTTGGGCCTGCACTGCGCGGAACGGGCCGAGGTCCAGCGCCACACCCTTGCCCGCCTCGAACAAGTGCGCAAGGCCTGGTATGCACCGAACAACATGACGTTGATCGTGGTTGGCGATCTCGACCGACTGTTGCCGGCCTACCTGGAACGCACCTTTGGCGAACTCGATCCGGTGGAGCCCAGCGCACATGAGGCACTGCCGCAGATCCGCTACAAGGCGGTCACCAAACGCAACCTGATCCACGGCCTGGTCGGCGACAGCGCCAAGCTTCATTGGCTGTTCCCGGAGCCGGTGCTGGATGAGCAGCATGACGAAACCTTCGACCTGCTCAAGGATTACCTGGACTGGGCACTCTATCGCCAACTGCGCCTGGCACGCGGCTTGTCCTACGGACCGTGGACCGAGCGCGAGGTGTTCGGCGGCGTTGGCTTTTTCAGCCTGAACGCGGACCTGTCCCGCGAAGACCTGCCCCAAGCCGAACAGGCGCTGGAAGAACTGCGCAAGTCATTGCTCAAGGATGGCCTGGACCCCGCCGGTTTCGTGCGGATCAAACGCGCGGCCATTGCCCACCAATCCTGGGCGGTTCAAGGCAACAGCGCACTGGCCGATTACTACTGGGGTGCCCTGGGCGATTATGAAGACGGCCGCTTCGCCAACCCGGCCCTGCGCCTGCAGGAGGTGAGCCTGGAACAAGCCAACGTGGCCCTGCGCGAACTGCTCAAGGACCCGGGTTACCTGCGCATCGAGAAGCCTTTGCTCAGTGATGATGAATTCGTCTGGGGGCTGGGCGGCTTGCTGGGGTTGCTGTTGCTCGGACTGGTGATGTGGCAAGTGCGTCGGCGACGTAGGAGCTGACGAGTGCAACGAGGCTGCGATCTTTCCCCTGACGCTTGAGTATCAAGTGAAAGATCAAGATCAAAAGATCGCAGCCTTCGGCAGCTCCTACAGGGAGGTGCCAAGTTTTGCTAAATCCACTTGCCACAAGAGCACTCGTCACATCGATGTCCTGACGATACTCTGTCAGGGATATTTCCTACGACTTACTGTGAACCGCCGAATGCAAAACCTGACGCTCTACATCCAGCGCATCCTTGAATTAATGAAGCGCTATCCAGGGGTCATTGCGCTCGGTGGTTTCATTTCCGGGGTCGGCAGTTTCATGCTGGTGGATCGCCAGCAGGGCCTGGCGACGTGGATCGCCATCATGATGCTGGTGAGCTGGCTCTGGCTGATGGTCGAGAACAGCATGACCCGGCTGTTCGCGCGGATTTTCAAACGGGAAATCCCCCAGCCGCTGTTGCGCTACGCCACGCAGATGATTCACCAGGAAAGCCTGTTTTTCGTCCTGCCGTTTTTCTTCATCACCACCACCTGGAACAGCAGCCAGCTGATTTTCACCGGCCTGCTGACCGTCGCGGCGCTGATTTCGATCATCGACCCGCTGTACTACAAATGGCTGGCGCCCCGGCGCTGGGCCTTCCTGGCGTTGCACACGCTGACGCTGTTCGCCGCCCTGCTCACGGCGTTGCCGGTCATCCTGCACCTGACCACCGACCAGAGCTTCAAGCTGGCCCTGGGCATTGCCATGCTGCTGTCGTTTCCCAGCCTGGCCTCGATCTTCCCGATCCGCACCGTGCGCAACGCCCTGGCGATCCTGTGCATCACCGTGGGGATTGGCGCCGCTGGCTGGGTGCTGCGCTCCTGGGTGCCACCGGCCACGCTGTGGATGACCGAAGTGGCGATCAGTACCCAGCTGGAGGACCGCACGCCGGGCGCCAGCCTCAAGGAGGTCAGTGCGGCGCAGATTCGCGGCAACGGCTTGTACGCCTACACCGCCATCAATGCGCCGCGAGGGCTTGATGAGCGGATTTATCACGTCTGGCAGTTCAACGGCAAAGAAGTCGACCGCATCGCCCTGGACATCCACGGCGGGCGCAAGGAAGGCTATCGCGCCTGGACCCACAAGCAGAACTTCCCGCAAGACCCGACGGGCAAATGGCAGGTGCGGGTGCTGACGGAAAATGGCCAGATGATCGGCGTGCTGCGTTTCACGGTGAACGCCGCCACGCCCGAAGCAAATTAACGGCGGTCGTGCTATTAGGTAGCGCTGTTCAAGTCGAACGAGCATGGAGCTTATGACCCCCGGATCCCACATTGGCACTGCCCGGCTGGACACGTCTCGCTCTCCGGCGCAGCTACGGGTCGGCGGCGACTGGACGCTGGCCCATTACGCGCAGCTCAAGCGCTTGAGCGAATCCTTGCGCGGCCAATACGACGAGAACACCCTGATCGACCTCAACGGCCTCGGCGCCCTCGACACCGCCGGGGCTTCGTTGCTGGTGGAGCTGCTGGGGTCCGAACGGCTGGGCAAGACCGCCGAGCACCCCGATTGCCGCTTGCCGGCCGCCGAGCGGGCGCTGTTGCAGACGGTCTACTGCTCGCTGACAGACTTTTGTGCGCCGGTGAAAGAGCCGCAGGTCAGCGTGATGACACAGCTGCTGGCACGGATCGGCGGCGCCGTGGACAAAGTCTGGCAAGACACCCTGCAACTGCTGGGTTTTGTCGGCCTGATCCTGGAAACCCTGGGCCGCAACCTGTTTCGTCCCAGGCGGTGGCGCATGACAGCGATGGTCGTTCACATCGAACAGACCGGCCTGGACGCGGCCCCCATCGTCGCCCTGCTGACATTCCTGGTGGGCGCGGTGGTGGCGTTCCTCGGCGCGACGGTGCTGGCCGATTTCGGCGCCAGCATCTTTACCGTGGACCTGGTGGCGTTCTCGTTCCTGCGCGAGTTCGGCGTATTGCTCACGGCCATCCTCATGGCGGGCCGCACTGCCAGCGCGTTCACCGCGCAGATCGGCTCGATGAAGGCCAACGAAGAAATCGACGCGATCCGCACCCTTGGCCTCGATCCGGTCGAGTTGCTGGTCATTCCACGGGTGCTGGCGCTGTTGGTGGCGCTGCCGATGCTGACCTTCCTGGCCATGCTTTCAGGAATTATCGGTGGCGGCGTGGTCTGCGCTTTGTCGCTGGGTATTTCACCGGCCATGTTCCTGACACTGTTGCAGTCGGACATCGGCGTGCAACATTTCCTGGTGGGGATGGCCAAGGCGCCGATCTTTGCCTTCCTGATCGCCGCCGTAGGCTGCCTGGAGGGTTTCAAGGTCAGTGGCAGTGCCGAGTCGGTCGGGGCTCACACCACGTCCAGCGTGGTGCAGTCGATTTTCGTGGTGATTGTGCTCGATGCCGTGGCCGCGCTGTTTTTCATGGAGATGAACTGGTGAGCCAAGCCCTACGACCACCCGCTGAGGCGGTGATTCAAGTGCGGGGCCTGTGCAATCGCTTTGGCCGCCAGAGCGTGCACGAAAACCTCGACCTGGACGTGTACAAGGGCGAGATTCTCGCCGTGGTCGGCGGCTCCGGCAGCGGCAAATCGGTGCTGCTGCGCAGCATCGTCGGCCTGAACCGCCCCAGCGAAGGCTCCGTGCGGGTGTTCGGCGAGGACTTGCCGAGCCTGCCCCCGGAGCAACGTTCGCGGGTGGAACGGCGCTTTGGCGTGTTGTTTCAGAAAGGCGCGCTGTTTTCGTCACTGACCGTGACAGAAAACGTCGCCCTGCCGCTGATCGAACATGCCGGGCTCAGCCGGGCCGACGCCGAGCACCTGGCGGCGGTGAAACTCGCGCTGGCCGGGCTGCCACTCTCGGCCGCCGACAAATACCCCGCCTCGCTGTCCGGCGGCATGATCAAGCGCGCGGCCCTGGCCCGTGCGCTGGCCCTGGACCCGGACATCCTGTTTCTCGACGAACCCACCGCCGGCCTCGATCCCATCGGTGCGGCGGCGTTCGACCAGTTGATCCTGACGCTGCGCGATGCCCTGGGCTTGAGCGTGTTCCTGGTCACCCACGACCTGGACACCCTCTACACCATCACCGACCGGGTGGCGGTGCTGGCGCAGAAAAAAGTCCTGGTGGCCGATGTCATCGACAAGGTGTCGGAAACCGACGACCCCTGGATTCACGAATACTTCCATGGCCCTCGCGGCCGCGCGGCGTTATCGGCCGCTACACAATCCAACGAGGTTTGACATGGAAACCCGAGCCCATCATGTGCTGATCGGCCTGTTCACCGTCATTGTGGTGGCCGGCGCCCTGTTGTTTGGCCTGTGGCTGGCCAAGTCCAACGTGGACAGCGAATTCAAGTATTACGAAGTGGTGTTCAACGAGGCGGTCAGCGGGTTGTCCCGAGGCAGCTCGGTGGAGTACAGCGGGATCAAGGTCGGCGACGTCGTCAACCTGCGCCTGGACCCGAAGGACCCGCGTCGGGTGTTGGCGCGGGTGCGCTTGAGCGGGGAAACACCGGTCAAGCAAGACACCCAGGCCAAGCTGGCACTGACCGGCATCACCGGCACCTCGATTATCCAGCTCAGCGGCGGCACGCCCCAAAGCCCGGCGCTGACGGGGCACGACGGTGAGCCGCCAGTGATCATCGCCGCACCCTCGCCTATCGCCCGCCTGCTCAACAACAGCGATGACGTGATGACCAGCATCAACCTGCTGCTGCACAACGCCAATGAGGTGTTTTCCTCGGACAACGTTCAAAGCCTGGGCAAGACGCTCGAGCATCTGGAACAAACCACCGGGGTCATTGCCGAGCAGCGCGGCGATATTCGCCAGGCCATGCAGCAACTGGCGTCCATCGGCAAACAGGCCAGCGCCACGCTGGAACAGACCACCGCGTTGATGCGCAACGCCAATGGCTTGCTCAACGACCAGGGCAAACAAGCGTTCGGCAGCGCCGGCCAGGCCATGCAGTCCCTGGCTCGCAGCACCGCAACGCTCGACAAACTGTTGAGTGACAACCGCGATTCGTTGAATAACGGCATGCAAGGCCTCAATGCCCTTGCGCCAGCCGTGCGCGAGCTGCGCGAAACCCTGAGCGCCTTGCGGGGGATTTCCCGGCGCCTGGATGCCAACCCCAGCGGCTATTTGCTGGGCAATGACAAGGACAAGGAGTTCACGCCATGAAGCCGTCCAACCGGTTTATCCGCCCTCTTCTCTTGCTGGCAGGATTTGTCCTGGTAGGCGGTTGCTCGATTTTGCCCAAGGCTGAACCTTCGAATGTGTATCGCTTGCCCGCCACCCAGGTCCCGGCATCTGCGGGCACGGCGGTGAGCTGGTCGCTGCGCCTGGCCAGCCCCCAGGCCAGCGAGGTGCTCAACAGCCCGAAAATCGCGGTGATCCCCCAGGGCAATCTGTTCAGCAGCTACGCCGCCTCGCGCTGGAGCGACCCGGCCCCGGTGTTGTTGCGCAACCGCCTGCTCGATGGCTTCGCCCAGGATGGACGCGTCAGGCTGTTGAGCGTCGCCGACAGCAACCTGCAAGCAGACCTGGAACTGGGCGGGCAATTGCAGGCGTTCCAGACCGAATACCAGGGCACTGCGGCCACCGTGGTGGTTCGCCTGGACGCGCTGCTGGTGCGCGGGTTCGACCAGCGCATCCTGGCCAGTCGCCGTTTTGAAGTGCGCCAGCCGTTGAGCGATGTGAAAGTGCCGGCGGTGGTGGACGGCTTTGGCCGGGCCGGTGACCGGCTGACGGCCGAAGTAGTGGCCTGGACATTGGAGCAAGGCCAGCGTTTCGCAACGCCTGCGCCTGACTGAAGGCGCGCCATCTGAAGCAATGGATTGGGGTTCAGCCGAAGAACCAGTAGCAAACCCCAATCGCCGCCACGACCCCGGAGAATTCGGCCAGCAGCGCACACCCCACGGCATGGCGCGCCCGCTGGATGCCCACGGCGCCGAAATACACCGCCAGCACGTAGAACGTGGTCTCGGTGCTGCCCTGGATGGTTGCCGCCACCATGGCCGGGAAGCTGTCGACGCCGGAGGTCTTCATGGTCTCGATCAGCATCGCCCGGGCGGCACTGCCGGAGAATGGCTTGACCAAGGCGGTCGGCAAGGCATCGACGAAGCGCGTGTCCCAGCCGGCCCACTGCACCAGGTGCCGGATGCCGTCGAGGCCGAAATCCAGCGCCCCCGAAGCCCGCAGCACGCCCACGGCGCAGAGCATGGCTACCAGGTAGGGCAGCAACGTCTTGGCGACGTCGAAGCCCTCCTTGGCGCCCTCGATGAAGGCTTCATACACCTTGACCTTGCGCAGGGCCCCCACCACCAGGAACAGGATGATCAGGCCAAACAGCGTCAGGTTGCCAAGAATCGATGACAACCCCGCCAGCGCCGTGGCCGAGAGCGTTGCCAACAGCGCCATGAACCCGCCCAGCGCCAGCGCCCCCGGGATCAGATAAGCCAGCACCACCGGGTCCCACAACCGCAGGCGTTGCATGAACGCCACCGACAGCAGTCCCACCAGGGTCGAGGCGCTGGTGGCGAGCAGGATCGGCAGGAACACCAGGGTCGGGTCCGGCGCGCCTTGCTGCGCGCGGTACATGAAGATCGTCACCGGCAGCAGCGTCAGCGACGAGGCATTGAGCACCAGGAACAGGATCTGCGCATTGCTGGCGATGGTCGGGCTGGGGTTGAGGTCTTGCAGGGCGCGCATGGCCTTGAGGCCGATGGGGGTGGCCGCGTTGTCCAGTCCCAGGCCGTTGGCGGCGAAGTTGAGGGTGATCAGGCCAATGGCCGGGTGGCCGGCAGGCACCTCGGGCATCAGGCGCAAGAACAGCGGGCCGAGGGCCTTGGCCAGCCAGTCGACGATGCCGGCCTTTTCGGCGATGCGCAAAAAGCCCAACCACAGGGTCAAGGTGCCGAACAGCAGGACCATGACCTCAACCGACAGCTTGGCCATGGCAAAGATGCTTTCCACCATGGCCGCGAAGATTCCGGCGTTGCCACCGATCAGCCACTGCGCCAGCGCCGACACGGCTGCCACGATAAAGAAGCCAAGCCACAGGCCATTGAGCATCGGTCAAATCCCCCGGAAGATGCCGCGAATGATAGCGGGGCTGGCAGAAACGACAAACCCCGGATTTCTCCGGGGTTTGCTTGGCATCAATGGCTGGAAGTTTCCCCCGCCGGCAGCGGCTCTTTGCTGCGCCAGTGCGGCAGGGAGTTCCAGTAGCGCTGGCCCTTGGCGTCGTCGTACATGCCTTCCCAGCGGGCGATGACCAGCACGGCCAGGGCGTTGCCGATAACGTTCAGGGCGGTACGGGCCATGTCCATGATGCGGTCGACACCGGCAATGAAAGCCAGGCCTTCGAGCGGAATGCCCACGCTGCCCAAGGTCGCCAGCAACACCACGAACGACACCCCCGGCACACCGGCGATGCCTTTGGAGGTGACCATCAAGGTCAGCACCAGCAGCAACTGCTGGCTGATGGACAGGTCGATGCCGTACAGCTGGGCGATGAAAATCGCCGCGATGCTCTGGTACAGGGTCGAGCCATCGAGGTTGAACGAATAGCCGGTGGGCACCACGAAGCTGCAGATGGCTTTTGGCGCGCCATAGGCTTCCATCTTCTCGATCACGCGCGGCAGCACGGTTTCGGAACTGGCGGTGGAGTAAGCCAGCACCAGCTCATCCTTGAAGATGCGCATCAGCTTGAGCACCGAGAAGCCAAACAGGCGGGCGATCAGGCCCAGCACCACGAAGGCGAAGAAGGCGATGGCGACGTAAACCAGGATCACCAGTTTGGCCAGCGGCAGCAGCGACGCGAAACCGAAGTTGGCGACCGTCACCGCGATCAGGGCGAACACGCCGATCGGGGCGTATTGCATGATCATGTGGGTGACCTTGAACATGCTTTCCGACACGCCCTGGAACATCTTCACCAGCGGCTCGCGCAGGTCCGATTGCAGGCTGGACAGGCCCAGGCCGAACAATACGGAGAAGAAAATGATCGGCAGCATCTCGCCACGGGCAACGGCGGCGAAGATATTCGACGGGATCAGGTTGAGGATGGTCTGGACGAACGCATGTTCATGCTGGACTTCCGCGGCCGTGGCCTGGTATTTGGAAATATCCACCGTACCCAGGGTGCTCATGTCGATGCCGCTGCCGGGCTGGAAGAAGTTGGCCAGCAGCAGGCCGACGACGATGGCGATGGTGGTGACGACTTCGAAGTAAAGGATGGTCTTGAGACCGATGCGCCCGAGCTTCTTGGCATCACCGACTCCGGCAATGCCGACGATCAGCGAGGAAATCACGATCGGGATCACGATCATCTTGATCAGACGGATAAAGATATCGCCCGCCGGTTGCAGCACGTTGCTGATCCACCAGGCCTTCTCGGCACTGAAATGGTTGAGCAGCGCGCCCAATGCAATCCCTAGCACCAGACCGATGAGGATCTGCCAGGCGAGGCTTAGTCGTGCCTTCTTCATATCGTTACCCTTACTTCAGTTGGACTCGGACAGTGGCGCGAATGCATCGTCGATGACGAAAAAACATCCGCGCCCCCGCCCCCGTATAAGGTCACCCCGAGCGCGTTAGCGGCTTACTGGCAGGCGAAAAAAGGCGCAACTATTGCGATGCAAGGGGGGCTCGTCTAATGCCGTAAACGCCTACCCTATGCCGAATCGGCATGAGATTTTTCAAACGAAACCCGCCCTCCAAGCGGTTCGAATACGACATTTATGCAGGCATAAGTGCCGTGAACCGGCCATTTCAGCGTAGCTGGGCTTTCTCTCGCAAGCGGGGGGAACCGGTGAGACGGCAGCGAATCGAGACGCGGCCCCAGGGAGAAATTGCGTCGGCATTCTCCGATATACGGTCAGGGAAAGGGGAATAAACAGGCGGGAGGAGACAAAATGCCGCATCGCCGGGCGGCCTGCGGCGCCCAATCCGGCAACCGCTCTGGCGCAAGCATCTTGCGTCACAAAGCTCTACGCAAGTTCGCCAAGCCATGATGGCTTCGCGAACCTGCGTCGCAGCTTTTACCTGACCCGGCCCTTTCGCAGGCACCCCTTGTGCCCGTAGGTCACTCCGACGCTCATCCGTCAGAACGTCCCGGCCCCCTGGTCATGCACCGGCCCTCCTCGGGCTGTGCAGCAGAGAAAAGCAGGGCTGCCTTTCCCGTTTTTCAGAATCAGTACCAGTTCGGATCTTTCTTGAGTTGTTCCATTAACAGTTTCTGCATACCGTCATCGGGCTTGCCGAGGAAACGGTAGTCAGCGTGACGAGTCGGCGATTTGTCGGCGGGTAGTGCGGCCGGGACTTCAACCAACATGGCGTAGGCCTCGTCCTTGTCGAAACTGACGGCGACAAACAGGCGCTTGCTGCGGCACGTCGCCTGGGTTTCACACAGTGGTCCCACCAAGTACTTGTCGCCGTCTTCCTCGACGGCATTCATCTGCTGGGCATCGCCCGACAGGTTCATCACCCATTCAGGCAGGCGTTCTTCTTTTTCCACGACCTGCTGCCAGGTTTCACGGTATTGCGGGTCGGCCTCAAGCAACTCATTGACGCGCATCTGTCCATCATTGGCAGCCATTGCCATGGCGCTGCCGCCCAGCAACAGGGCGGCGGCCAGTCCTTTGAATGAAACGCTCATGGTCAGCCTCGGCCACGACGGCCAAAGAAGAAGGAAGCGATGAACATCACCAGAAACACGACAAAGAGAATCTTGGCGATGCCCGTGGCGGTGCCTGCGATACCACCGAAGCCCAGTACCGCGGCGATGATGGCAATGATCAGGAAGGTAATTGCCCAGCTCAACATGGTGATTCTCCTTACGCTTTTTCTATTTAGTGAGGGTCTTGCGGTGATGGTTCCGGCGCAGTGGACGACCGGTTCATCGGGTTAGAACACCCAACGCTCTTCACGCGGCATGGCGCCCAATGGCTGAGCCTGGTCGACATCCATCATGCGCATTGAAGCGGAGGCTTCTTTGAGGCTGCTGACGGCGCTGAAATGAGTTTGTGGGGCGCGGTGAATCGACACCTGCGGCGCTTCGGGCTGCTGGCTTTCATGCCAGAGCAACCATTGCTGGCCTGCCACGAGGGTGACCAACAATGCCAAGGCTGCCCACATGCCCTGCTGGATGTGCAGGGAAGAGAGTCGAAATTGGGCAGCGCTTTTAAATTGGGCGGCGCCAAATCGAGCGGCACGTTGACGATTCATCCTGGAATTCCTCCCCCACCCGGGTGCAGTGATCTGGTTGAGGCGCGCGAACGCCACGTTAACCAGAGCATTGCAGCCGGCGTGCCAGGAATTTTTAAGATGAAAACATCTTTAAAATCAATGAGTTAATAAATAACTGCACAACACTGGGAGCGCATCCTGCACGATGGCCCCCCTGTGGGTCGTGCGTATTGCACGAATGAAAGAGAAAAGACGTTAGATTGTTTTCGAATTGGCTGTGAGACACAGCTGTCGGAATGAGCGATGCGAACCGTCCGAACCACACAAATCATAAAAAAAGGAACTCAAATCAGTCTTTTAGGAGTCTGACGTCCACAGAGCCATTCACGGTGAGTAATATTCCCTCAGAATCGACCATGCAACTTGCCCGATTTTTCTGACACTAACCAACATCATTGACCAAAGGAGCGTAGGAAAAATGGAATCCGCCACTGAGCACCAAGGCCGCATTCTGCTGGTAGACGACGAGTCCGCCATCCTGCGTACGTTCCGATACTGCCTGGAAGACGAAGGCTATAGCGTCGCCACCGCCAACAGCGCCGCCCAGGCCGACGCACTGCTGCAACGCCAGGTGTTCGACCTGTGTTTTCTCGACCTGCGCCTGGGGGAGGACAATGGCCTGGATGTCCTGGCACAAATGCGTATCCAGGCACCCTGGATGCGCGTGGTCATCGTCACCGCCCACTCGGCGGTCGATACTGCGGTCGATGCGATCCAGGCCGGGGCGGCCGACTATCTGGTCAAGCCTTGCAGCCCTGATCAATTGCGCCTGGCGACCGCCAAGCAATTGGAAGTACGCCAACTGTCGGCCAGGCTCGAAGCCCTTGAAGGGGAAGTGCGCAAACCCAAGGACGGCCTGGACTCCCACAGCCCGGCGATGAAAGTCGTCCTGGAGACCGCGCGTCAGGTTGCCAGTACCGATGCCAACATTCTGATCCTCGGGGAGTCCGGCACCGGTAAAGGTGAGTTGGCGCGAGCGATCCATGGCTGGAGCAAGCGCGCGAAAAAGTCCTGCGTCACCATCAATTGCCCGTCACTGACCGCTGAGTTGATGGAAAGCGAATTGTTCGGCCATAGTCGTGGGGCTTTCACCGGCGCCAGCGAAAGCACGCTGGGACGCGTCAACCAGGCCGACGGTGGCACGCTGTTTCTCGACGAGATCGGCGATTTTCCCCTGACGTTACAACCAAAGTTGCTGCGTTTCATCCAGGACAAGGAATATGAACGGGTAGGCGACCCAGTCACCCGTCGCGCCGACGTGCGGATTCTCGCAGCGACCAACCTCAACCTCGAAGACATGGTGCGCGACGGGCGCTTTCGCGAAGACCTGCTGTATCGCCTGAACGTCATCACCCTGCACCTGCCGCCGCTACGAGAGCGCGCCGAAGACATCCTGACCCTGGCCGACCGCTTCCTGGCCCGCTTCGTCAAGGAATACGCGCGCCCGGCCCGGGGCTTCAGCGACGAAGCGCGCGAAGCGCTGCTAGGCTATCGGTGGCCGGGCAACATCCGGGAACTGCGCAACGTGGTCGAACGCGCCAGCATCATCTGCCCTCAGGAAAAAGTCGAAATCAGTCATTTGGGCATGGCCGAGCAGCCTGTCAACAACGCTCCGCGCATTGGCGCCGCACTGAGCCTCGACGAATTGGAAAAAGCCCACATCGGCGCGGTACTGGCCACGGCCGACACCCTCGACCAGGCGGCCAAGACCCTGGGTATCGATGCCTCCACGCTGTATCGCAAACGCAAGCAGTACAACCTGTGAGCGACACCTTATGAAACTGGCGATGAAGCTGCGCACACGACTGTTTGTCAGTATCTCGGCCCTGATTACCGTGGCCTTGCTGGGATTGGTGCTTGGCCTGGTCAGCGTGATGCAGATGGCCAATACCCAGGAACAATCGGTACGCGACAACTTCGTCCTGCTGGACCTGGGCCTCAAGCTGCGCAAGAGCCTCGGCGATCAGTTGATGATCATGCTCGATGACAAGCCCAACCTCGCTGCGTTGGAGCAATCCAGGCAGCAATACCTGGCGCTGATCGACGAGGGCATCGCTCACGAACAGGGGCTGGATGATGCGCCAGGCAGCTTCAGCAAGGCCAAGGCTGACTACATTGATTTTTATGAAGCCTACACCGCATCTCGCCAACAGCCGAGCCAGCTCACGAGCGTCAAGGACCTCACCGAAAAATTCAACGTGCTGCGCAATGGGCTGATCGGGAGCTATCGCCAGGCCTTGACCAGCATCAGTGAAACCCAGGACCGCGCCCGTGAACGCGCGATGTGGATTTCCGGACTGCTGGGGCTGGTGGGGTTTGCAGTGCTGATCATCGGATTTATCACCGCCCATGGCATTGCCCGGCGTTTCGGCGCGCCAATCGAGGCACTGGCCGCAGCGGCGGACGACATCGGCCAAGGCAATTTCGAGGTCACGCTACCCGTTTCCTCGGCCGCAGAGTTGAACCTCCTGACCCGTCGCTTCGGGGTCATGGCCGAGGCCTTGCGCGAGCACCAGGCCACCAACGTCGATGAGCTGCTCGCTGGCCAGCAACGTTTGCAAGCGGTGCTCGACAGCATCGACGACGGCTTGCTGATGATCGACCGCCAAGGCCAGCTGGAGCACCTCAACCCGGTGGCCCAGCGTCAATTGGGCTGGGATGAGGAGCGCCTCGGGCAGGGATTGGGCGAGGCGCTGAGCCGCCCTGAACTCAATGAAGAACTGCATCTGGTCCTGCGCGGCGGAACCCAGGAACGGGCGCCGGACGACCTGAGCATCGAGGTCGATGGCGAGTCGCGAGTACTGACCTACAGCCTCACACCGGTCAGCCATACCCAGGGTCATATCCTTGGCGCTGTGATGGTGCTGCACGATGTCACTGAACAGCGTGCTTTCGAACGGGTACGCAGTGAGTTCGTGTTACGCGCGTCCCACGAACTGCGCACCCCCGTCACCGGCATGCACATGGCGTTCGGCCTGTTGCAGGAGCGCGTGCATTTCGCTGAAGACTCCCGCGAGGCAGACCTGCTCAACACCGTCAACGAAGAAATGCAGCGGCTGATGCAGCTCATCAATGACCTGCTGAATTTCTCCCGCTACCAGAACGGCCTGCAGAAGCTGACCCTGGCGCCGTGCTCCATCGACGATCTATTGGAGGCCGCCCGGTTGCGGTTTGCCGAACAGGCCCAAGCCAAGGGTATCGAGCTGCTCGTGGCGATCCAGGGCCCGCTCCCGCGATTGCATGCCGACGCTGCGCAACTGGATCGAGTGCTCGACAACCTGATCGACAACGCCATGCGCCACACCGCCGAAAACGGTCAGATTCGCTTGCAGGCCCGGCGTCACGGCGAGCGGGTGATCATCAGTGTCGAAGACAACGGTGAAGGCATTGCCTACGGCCAGCAGGGACGGATCTTCGAACCTTTCGTCCAGGTCGGACGCAAAAAGGGTGGTGCTGGCCTGGGCCTGGCGCTGTGCAAGGAGATCGTCCAGCTCCACGGCGGGCGCATGGGCGTTTATTCAAGGCCGGGGCAGGGCACGCAGTTCTACATGGCGCTGGCGGTCTGAGTGGACGGTATGAGCAGGCTCAGGCTTCGTCATCAAGGCGGCGCCCACGCAGGCGTCGGCCACGGGTAATCAGTTCGATGAGCTGCACCGCGCTGAGGGCATGGGCGAACAGCCAGCCCTGGCCGAACTTCACCCCTTCGCTGCTCAAGTAGGAAGCCTGGGCTTCATGCTCGATGCCTTCGGCAATCACCTTGAGTTGCAGCGCATGGGCCATGCGAATGATGTGCGGGGCCACGCCGCTGCTGGCGGCATCGTGGCCCAAGGCGTCGATGAAGGCCTTGTCGATTTTCAGGCAGTCCACCGGTAGGGTTTGCAGGTAGGCCAGGCTGCAATAACCGGTGCCGAAGTCGTCGATCAACACCTGATGCCCGACGTCGCGCAGCGATTGCAGGTTATCCCGGGCGACCAACACATCGATCAGCCCACGCTCGGTCACTTCGAAGGCAATCTGGTGCGCCGACACGCGATGCAGCGCCAGCAGGCGGGCGATCACTTCGCCAATACGCGGCACCATTACATCGCAGGCTGCCAGGTTCACCGAGATATACAACTGCGGATTGGCCCGCAACAGCTGGCCCAATTGATCGAAGAGCCGCTGCAGCACGAAATCGGTGATCTGGCGGATCTGCCCGGTGTTCTCGGCCATCGGGATAAACAAGTCCGGGCTGGTCAGGGTGCCGTCCGGTCTTCGCCAGCGCAACAAGGCCTCAGCCCCGACGCAGTTGCGGCTGCTCAGGTCGAAAATCGGCTGGTAAAGCACCTGCAATTCACCTCGCCGGATGGCCCCGTGCAGTTCGGCGTCCATGGACTGGCGCTGGCGCGCCAGCAGAAACACCTGGAAACCAATCCCCAGGCCCAGCATCAGGCTGATGGGCAACATCCACCAGGCATTGGCCGGAACCTGAAAACCGTTGCGCGGGGCGATCAGTACCAGTTGATAAACCGGACTGTCGGTCGGCATCCGATAGATCAACCGGTCCTGTGTCACTTGCAAGGCATTGTGGCCTTTCGGCGGCCAGGGCTCGATCGGTGGCCAGTATTGGTCCGTCCCGAGCACGGGAATGGCCCGTTTACCGTCATCCAGGACGACCAGCAGGCTGCTGCCCGGTGGTAAATCGACCATGTCGGTCAAATGCCCCCGGGACGTGGCCACCCGAAAGTTGCCGCGGCCCAGCATCAACGCTGCGCGGTCTTCGTCGGGCTCGGTGGTGGTGTTGAGCCAGTAATTGTAGGTTGGCCCGCGGATGTCGGGCGGGCGGGTCACTGACAACCCACTCTGGCGCGGACGATTGGAGCAGACGCCGCTGCCATCGATATAAACCGCCTCGTAGACGAAACGGTAGTTGAAGCTGACCTGTTGCAATGTCGCGATCATGTCATCGTCGCAACCGCGCAACGGCTGGTTTTGCAGGTCGTCGAGGCTTTCACGCAACTGCCCGAAAAGCTGTTCCAGGCGCTGCAGAAAGCGCTCGCCCTGGGCATTCATCTGGTCGCTTTCGCGCTGCTGGATCTGCTGCACGACCACGAACAGACTTCCCGCCAGCAGCAGGACGGTACTTAGGGCAGTTGCCACCATCGCCAGGAAAAGGGGGCGATGAAGCCAGCTTTGTAGGGTTTCGCGGGCAGCCGTCATCATGGGTAATCCGAAAGTTACCAATGAGTTATAGCTTCTGATTTGGATTTGGCCCGATCCGTCAGACGGGCGTCATTATTTTGTCTGGTTGAGCACCTGCAGGATCGCCGCGCTTTGCGCATCCGGCATGCCATCGAAGCGGGTCGGCCGGTAATGCATCTGGAAGGCGGCCATCACATGGTGGGTGGCCACGTCCCACTCGCCGGTCTGCGGCGTCGGATAGCCCAGACGGGCCAGCTCGGCCTGGAACCAACTGGCAGGCGGCAGTTGCGGCGCGAAGACGGCTTGCTGGCGGGCGACGGCCTGTTCGTCTGGCCAGACCCCCAGGCCGGCTTGCGCCAGGCGCTTCCAGGGGAACAGCGGCCCCGGGTCGAGCTTGCGCAGGGGCGCGATGTCGCTGTGGCCAATAATGTTGCGCGGGCTGATCCCGTTGCGCTGGATGATGTCCTTGAGCAAAACGATCAAGGCCTGGACCTGGGCTTGGCTGTAGGGATACCAGAGGCGCCCGGTGGGCGTGTCGACAAAGCCCGGATTGACGATTTCGATGCCGATGGAACTGGAATTGAGCCAGGTTCGGCCTTCCCATTCACTTTCCCCGGCGTGCCAGGCGCGTCGGCTTTCATCTACCAGTTTGTAGACGGTCGCGCCTTTATCGTCGCCGATCAGGTAATGGGCACTGACTTCGCCATGGGTCAGCAGGGCCAGGGAACGCTCCAGGGAAGCCGAGGTGTAATGCACCACCACGAATTGGATGCGGTTGTCATGGTTGACGGAGGGATGACTGGTGTCGAGCCGCGGGCCGCTGGTGCAGCCGGCCAGGATAAATATAGAAACAATGAGCGAAAGAAATTTCATGGTGGAAGGCAATACACGCTGGAAGTAATGCAACAGTGTAACGTATCGCCTCGCGATGATCCGGTGCGCGCGGCGATATTAAACAAATTGGAACAATTAGCCCCTTAGCCCAGTTCCACTCGGTTACGCCCGGCATTTTTCGCCCGGTAAAGCGCCTGATCGGCTCTTTTAAGCACCAAATCGCTGTGTTCGCCAGGTTTGAAGGCGGTCAGCCCAATGGACACCGTCACCGTCACCGGCTCGCCCTTGAAATGAAACGGACAGGCTTCGATGGCCAGGCGCAGCGTCTCGGCCAGCTTGGTACCGGCAGCCATGGGCGTATCGGGCACCAGCAGGACAAACTCCTCGCCACCAAAACGCGCAATGAAATCGCTGCCACGCAGGCGTTTACGCAGGACCGAGGCAATGAGCTTCAGCACCCGGTCACCGGCCAGATGACCGTAGTTGTCGTTGATGCGCTTGAAGTGATCGAGATCGAGCATGGCCAGCAGCAAGCTGTTGCCATGTCGCTGCCACTGGGCGACTTCATGTTCCAGGCGCTCGGACCAGGCGGCGCGGTTGGGCAGCCCGGTGAGCGGATCGATCAGCGCTTTTTGCCGCTGTTCCTCGAGATTCTCCCGCACGACCTGGGCATCCTGCTCCATCAGGGCGACGCGGTCGGCCAGGCTTTTCAGGCGAACCGAGACCTCCTGCTCGCGTTGATCACGTTGCTGACGGTGGTGGTCCATCGTGCCGAGCAAGCCTTCGAGGTGATTCTCGAGCACTTGCTTGAGGCCTTCCAGGTCATCGGCTTCCTTCACGCTGCTTTGCAGGCCGTCCACCTGCTCACGAATCTGGGTGTCCATTTCCCTGGAGGCCGACAGGTTGTCGGCGTGGTCTTCACTGGCGGCCTGCAGACTGCTCTGGAATGACTCGAGCCGATCGTTGAGGCGCTGCAGGTAGGCTTCGAATTCATGCTGGCCAGTGTCCGTGATGGCGAGCATCAGTACGGCCAGATCATCGAGGATCGGCAACAATTCGTACCAGTTCAAGCCATTTCGCAGACGCTCACACATGGCTTCGGCTTGTGGTCGATGACGCTCGGGCAAGGTCAGGTCACCCAAAAGGCCCAACAGCGTGTCTTCGATATGCTTGGCGACCGAGCTGTAGGACGGCTCCGGTGAGTCGGGCAGGGCGTACTGGGCGTCGACCACATCGGCGACTTCCAGTGCCTCGTCGTCGGGCTCCACAGACGCCAGCGAGGGGGCGGGCAGGGCCTGCGCAAGCTCCTCGGGCATCAGTTCGTCGGGATTCTCGAGCGTGGGTGCCACTACCGGGCGTTCTTCGACGACCGGTGACGGCAGCGGCGTCGACAGTGGCGCAGGCTCGGTTGCTTCCTCCGGTTCACTGGTGGGCTGAACCACCTCTGCTGCTGGTATTGGAGCGGGTGCCGGGTCTGGCTCGATCTTCTGCGCAGTGAGGACAACCGGCACGGGCGTCGTCTCCAACGCTGGCGCTTGCTCTGCCACCGATGGCTGCGGAGCTGGTGCTGGTGCTGGTGCTGGTGCTGGTGCTGGTGCTGGTGCTGGTGCTGGTGCTGGTGCTGGTGCGACGGATTCTGCGGCAGTTGCTGGCTCCACAGCCACTGGCAAAACGGTTTCTGTCGCAGGCGCCACGCTGGCCCGGGCAGGTTCGAGGGACTGGCGCGGCGCTTCTTCATGGCCCTGGCCACCAAACAGCCGTTGCAGCAGGCCGGGGCGACTCGGTTCGACAGGGGCTTCCTGGGCACTGATTGCCTTGCCTTGCAGGCCGCTCAACTCGCTGAGCAGCAACGGAATCTCCCGGGCCTGGCTGGCCCGATCTTCCAGTTGCTTGGCAAACTTCTTCAGCGAGCGGCTGACTTCTTTGGGCAGCGGCAGGCTCTGCAACTGGGTAACCAGGGCCGTCAACGCGGCGCTCGTCTGCTCGACCCGGGTTTCGCGGCGCTGTTCGGAATCGAGTACGGCTTTCTCCAGGCGCGGCAGCAGGGCAGCGAGGGCGGCATCCATGTCATCGGTGCGCACCACCTCGCGCATCTCTTTCATGCATTGATCGACAGCCCGGTCAGTGCCCTCGGCAGCCAAGGTGCTGCGCACCAGGCCCCGACGCAGCAAGTCGAGTCGAGCCTCCCAACGGCGCTCGAGCTTTTCCTGCTGTTCGATACTCTTGAAATATTTCTCTCTCCAGCGTTCGGCGTCGTCGCTCATTCATCGGATCCGCGAGGGGCAGGACTCAGCGCGGGGAATGCATCGGCCGTGAGCGAACCCGGCAAACGAATTTCTACCGCGACCGGCAGGTGATCGGAAATGGGTTGGGCCAGCACCTCGACGCGTTCGAGGGTCAGGGTCGGGCTCAACAGGATATGGTCCAGGCAGCGCTGGGGGCGCCAGCTGGGGAATGTCGCTTCCAGTTGTGGAGCGAGCAGACCGAGATCGCGCAGGGGCGAAGTCTGCAGCAGATCGGTGGCATGGGTGTTCATGTCGCCCATCAGCACCTGGTGCTTGTAGCCACCGATCAGCTCGCGAATGTACGCCAGCTGCATCGTCCGGGTACGCGCCCCGAGCGCCAGGTGCATCATGACCACGACCAGCGCCTCGGGGCCTTCGCCGAAACGCGCGAGGATCGCCCCGCGCCCCTTGGGCCCCGGCAAGGGATGGTCTTCGATCGCCCACGGGCGCAAGCGACTCAACACACCATTGCTGTGCTGGCCGAGCCGTCCGAGGTTGCGATTGAGTTGCTGGTACCAGTAGGGGAAAGCGCCCAATTGGGCCAGGTGCTCCACCTGGTTGACGTAACCTGAGCGCATGCTCCCGCCGTCGGCTTCTTGCAGGGCCACCAGGTCGAAGTCCTTGAGCAGGTCGCCGATTTTCTGCAGGTTACCGGCACGTCCGGTGTGCGGCAGCAAATGTTGCCAGCCGCGAGTCAGGTAATGCCGGTAGCGCTCGGTGCTGATGCCCACCTGGATATTGAAGCTGAGCAGCCGCAAGCGGCTGTCGCCAGGCAGGCCCGTGGACGTGACATGATGCTCGTTGACCCGCGGTTCATGCAGGCCAACGATGCGTTCGGTGCTCCAGCGGGCCATGGGCGTGGGCCGCGCTTAGTTGGCGGCAGCCTTGGTGGCCGCTCGCTCTTTGGCGATCAGTTGGTCGGCCAGTTGCAGCGCTTCATTTGCGCCGCCGGCGGAGCCGATGTCAAAGCGGTATTTGCCGTTGACGACCATGGTCGGTACGCCCGTGATCTCGTATTTCTTCGCAAGCTCCTTGGCCTTCTTGATCTGGCCCTGGATGGCGAAGGAGTCGAACGTGGCGAGGAACTTGTCCTTATCCACGCCCTGGGTGGCGAGGAAGTCCGCCATGTCTTCTTTCTTGACCAGCTTCTTGCCTTCTTTCTGGATCGCGTTGAATACCGCGGCGTGAACCTTGTGCTCGACGCCCATGGCTTCAAGGGTCAGGAACATCTGGCCGTGGGCATCCCATGGGCCGCCGAACATGGCGGGGACGCGTACGAAGTTGACGTCCGAAGGCAGCTTCTCGACCCATGGGTTGATGACCGGCTCAAAAGCGTAGCAATGCGGGCAGCCGTACCAGAACAGCTCCACGACTTCGATCTTGCCAGGCACCGCCACCGGAACGGGGTTACTCAGTTCGACGTAAGGGGCTTTGGACTCCTCGGCGTTGGCTTGAACGGCCATACCGAACAGGCTGAAAACGACGAGCGCGGCGCTGATGATCAGATTACGCATGCTTTACTCCTGGACAATGAGGGGGCCTCGCGAGACCTGTTTCTAAGACAGACCGTGGCGGGTTCAAGTTCTCTAGTGTAACGGCAGCGGCCACAAAAAAGGGCGGCCAAAGCCACCCTTTTGATGCTCGCATCGACAGATTAATCGAGCGTTAACGCTGCAAGGGATGTACGCCCCTCGCAACGCCAGCCAAAGGCCTCAGTGCAGGCCTTGGATGTAGCTGGATACCGCGGCGATATCCTCGTCGCTCAGTTTTTTCGCAATGCTCTGCATCGGCTTGGTATCGCCGTCGTTGGTCCGGCCACCTTCTTCTTTGCGGAAGTCGGTCAATTGCTTGGCTACGTATTGGGCATGCTGGCCGCCCAGGTGCGGGAAGCCGGCTGCAGCATTGCCTTTGCCGTCAGGCGAGTGGCAACCGGTGCAGGCTGCAAGCCCTTTGTCCAGGTTGCCGCCACGAAAGAGCGCTTCACCACGTGCCACGAGCTTCGGATCGGCGGCGCCGACACTGCCCTTCTGGCTGGCGAAATACGCCGCGATGTCCGCCAGGTCCTGATCGCTCAGGTTGGTCAGCAGGCCGGTCATTTCCAGCACCGTGCGCTTGCCGGACTTGATGTCTTGCAGTTGCTTGTTCAGGTAACGTTCGCCCTGGCCCGCCAGTTTCGGAAAGTTAGGCGCCATGCTATTGCCATCCGGGCCATGGCAGGCGCCGCATACGGCCGCCTTCGCCTGACCGGCAGTGGCATCGCCAGCGGCGTGGGCTACGCCGGATATCCCCAAGGTCAACAGCAGACTCACGATCAGTTTGTTCATCAGCTAATCCAACTACGGCTAAGGGTTAAAGAGTTATGGACCGGGTTCACTCGCTCATCCACTGGATGATGGCTCGGTAATCCTCGGCACTGCAGTCCATGCACAAACCACGCGGCGGCATCGCCTTGAAACCCTGGGTCACGTGTTGCACCAGCGTCTCCATACCTTTCGCCAACCTCGGCGTCCAAGCTTCCTGATCGCCCTTGCGGGGCGCCATGGGGAGTTGGCCGGAATGACAGGCACCACAAACACGGTTGTACACAGCTTCCGGATCCTGTGTAGCCTGAGCGCTGTAAAGCGGCATCAAGACACCGGCAGCTAGCAGCCATTTCGTCATAAAACGACCTTTTCAGGGTTGGGAACGAGCTGCGTTCTAATGCGCAATTTCGGTCGATCGCTCCCGTGAGCTTCATCCTACGCTGGGACAAAGCGCACACAAAATCTGCGGCATTATATACTGGCGTCACTGAAACGGAAACGACACAGCTTGCCGCGTCCATTCCCGACGCCGCCCACATCGGAAATCCCATGCAACTGAAGAACCCCATCCTTGGCCTGTGCCAACAGTCCACCTTCATGCTCAGCGCCGCCAAAGTCGATCAATGCCCAGACGACGAAGGCTTCGAAGTGGCTTTTGCCGGGCGTTCCAACGCCGGCAAATCCAGCGCGCTGAACACCTTGACCCATGCAAGCCTTGCACGCACCTCGAAAACCCCGGGGCGCACGCAGCTCTTGAACTTCTTCAAGCTAGACGATGAACGGCGTTTGGTCGACCTGCCCGGCTACGGCTACGCCAAGGTACCGATCCCGCTCAAGCAGCACTGGCAGCGTCACTTGGAAGCCTACCTGGGCAGCCGCGAGAGTTTGAAAGGCCTGATCCTGATGATGGACATTCGCCATCCGATGACCGACTTCGACCTGTTGATGCTCGATTGGGCAGTCGCCAGCGGCATGCCGATGCACATCCTGTTGACCAAGGCCGACAAGCTCACCTACGGCGCGGCAAAAAATACCTTGCTCAAAGTGCAGTCGGAAATTCGAAAAGGTTGGGGCGACGCGATCACCATCCAGCTGTTCTCGGCGCCCAAGCGCATGGGCCTGGAAGAAGCCTACACGGTGCTGGCCGACTGGATGGAATTGGCGGACAAGGGCAGCGAAGAGGCCGAATAAGCCAAATCGCAGGCAAAAAAAACCCCGGACTTCTTATGGGGAGGGGGAAGTTCGGGGTCCAAGTTCCGGACCGCTAGGGCGAGGTCCAGATATCTGCCAACACTTAACACAACATAGGAGCATTGAAGGGCTTCACCAGCCATTCAGAATCTCTGAGTGGCAATTCACGGGTTTAGTTCAGATTTTTTTGGAAATAACCGTAGGAATTTTCAGAGCCAATGACGCCGCGCCTGGGTTTTCGGTGACTCGATGTGCCGAGGGCGCTTTGCTCCCGCTGGGGCTCGAAGCGCCCCCCGCAGGAGCTGTGTAGGAGCCGTGTAGGAGCCGTGTAGGAGCTGTCGAGTGCAACGAGGCTGCGATCTTTCCCCTGACGCTTGAGTATCAAGTGAAAGATCAAGATCAAAAGATCGCAGCCTCCGGCAGCTCCTACAGCGCTCAGCCGAACGGGAGCAAGCTCCCTCGGAATCAGTGTGCCTCGTCCCAGTTATTGCCCACGCCCACTTCCACCAGCAGCGGCACGTCCAGCGTGGCGGCGGCGCTCATGTGCTGGCGGATTTCCTCGCGCACCTGGTCGACCAGGTCTTCACGCACTTCCAGCACCAGTTCGTCGTGTACCTGCAGGATGACCTTCGCATCCAGCCCGGACTCCGTCAGCCAGCGGTCCACGGCGACCATGGCTTTCTTGATGATGTCGGCCGCCGTGCCCTGCATCGGCGCGTTGATCGCAGTGCGCTCGGCGCCTTTGCGCAGGGCCGGGTTTTTTGCGTTGATGTCCGGCAGGTACAACCGGCGACCGAAAATGGTTTCGACGAACCCTTGCTCGGCGGCCTGGGCGCGGGTGCGTTCCATGTACGCCAGCACACCCGGGTAGCGGGCGAAGTAGCGGTCGATGTATGCCTGGGATTGCTTGCGATCGACACCGATCTGCTTGGCCAGGCCGAACGCGCTCATGCCGTAGATCAAGCCGAAGTTGATCGCCTTGGCGCTACGGCGCTGGTCCTGGGTGACGGCTTCCAGCTCAACGCCGAACACCTCGGCCGCCGTGGCCCGGTGCACATCCAGGTTATGGCGAAATGCATAGAGCAGGCCTTCGTCCTTGGCCAGGTGCGCCATGATCCGCAGTTCGATTTGCGAGTAGTCCGCCGCCAGCAGCTTGTAGCCTTTCGGCGCGATGAAAGCCTGGCGGATACGTCGGCCTTCGGCCGTGCGGATCGGAATGTTCTGCAGGTTCGGGTCGATGGACGACAGGCGCCCGGTCGCGGCGACGGCCTGTTGATAATTGGTATGGACGCGGCCCGTGCGGCTGTTGATCTGTTCCGGCAAGCGATCGGTGTAGGTGCTCTTGAGCTTGCTCAGCGAGCGGTACTGCATCAGCACCTTGGGCAGTGGGTAATCCTGCTCCGCCAGCTCGGCGAGCACTGCTTCGGCAGTGGACGCCTGGCCCTTGGCGGTTTTGCTGAGCACCGGCAAGCCGAGTTTTTCGTACAGGATCACGCCCAATTGCTTGGGCGAGCCCAGATTGAATTCCTCGCCGGCGATGGCAAACGCCTCACGCTCCAGCGCCACCAGTTTCTCGCCCAATTCGACACTTTGTACGCCCAGCAGGTTGGCATCGACCAGGGCCCCCTGGCGCTCGATGCGTGCCAGGACCGGCATCAGCGGCATTTCGATGTCGTTGAGCACTGGACCCAGGCTTGGCGTGGCGGCCAGCTTTTCCTGCAAGGCCTGGTGCAGGCGGAAGGTCACGTCGGCGTCTTCGGCGGCGTAGGGGCCAGCCAGTTCCAGGGATATCTGGTCGAAGGTCAGTTGCTTGACCCCTTTGCCCGCGATGTCCTGGAAATCGGTCTTGCTTTGGCCCAGGTATTTGAGCGCCAGGCTGTCCATGTCGTGGCGGGTCGCGGTGGAGTCCAGCACGTAGGATTCGAGCATGGTGTCGAAGGCAATGCCCTGGACCAGGATGCCATTGCTCTGATCGCCACCGATGGCGCAGTTGGCCAGGATGTTGGTTTCGAACTTGGCGTGCTGGCCGACCTTGAGCTTGTGCGGGTTTTCCAGCAACGGCTTGAGCGCCTTGAGCACCGTGTCGCGGTCCAGTTGCTCCGGCACGCCCATGTAGGAATGGGTCAGCGGGATGTAGGCTGCCTCGAAAGGGGCCACGGCGAACGACAAGCCGACGAGTTGCGAATGCTGGGCATCGCCGCCGTTGGTTTCGGTGACGAAGGCAAACAGCGGCGCTTTGTCCAGCTTGGCCAGCCACGCGTCGAAGCGCGCCTGGTCGAGGATGACTTCGTAGTTGGCCTCGGCAGCGCCGGGCTGCTCTTCGGTAACTTCGACGATTTCCTGGCCGGCACGCTTGGCGTCCCGCTGGTTCTCTTCGAACCAGCTCTTGAATTCCAACAGCGTGTACAACTCGGCGAGTTTCTCGTGATCCGGCTGGCCCATTTGCAAGTCGTCGAGGCCGATATCCAACGGTACGTCGGTCTTGATGGTGGCCAGCTCGTAGGAAAGCAACGCCATTTCCTTGTGCTCTTCGAGCTTGGCGGCCAGGGTCTTGGCGCCACGGATCGGCAAGGTGGCGACGATGTCCAGTTGCGCATACAGCTCGGTCAGGCCGCCATTGACGCCCACCAGCAGGCCGGAAGCGGTCTTCGGTCCGATACCCGGGACGCCCGGGATGTTGTCGGAAGAGTCGCCCATCAAGGCCAGGTAATCGATGATCTGCTCTGGAGCGACGCCAAACTTCTCCTTCACGCCAGCCACGTCCAGGGCGCTACCGGTCATGGTATTGACCAAGGTAATGTGACCGTCGACCAGTTGCGCCATGTCTTTGTCGCCAGTGGAGATCACCACCGGACGGTCGGCCGCCGCGCTGCTGCGGGCCAGGGTGCCGATCACGTCATCGGCTTCGACGTTGTCCACGCACAGCAGCGGGAAGCCCAGGGCCTTGACGCTGGCATGCAGCGGCTCGATCTGCACGCGCATGTCGTCGGGCATGCTCGGGCGGTTGGCCTTGTATTCGGCGTACAGCGCATCGCGAAACGTCCCACCCTTGGCGTCGAAGACCACGGCGAACGGACTGTCCGGATACTGCTTGCGCAAGCTCTTGAGCATGTTCAGCACGCCCTTGACCGCACCGGTCGGCAGGCCTTTGGACGTGGTCAGCGGCGGCAGCGCGTGAAAGGCGCGGTACAGGTAAGAAGAACCGTCCACCAGGACGAGGGGAGCTTGGCTCATGAGCAGGATCAACCTTTTCGGCGGGTCCGGGGCTAGAATAGCGGGACCGTTGACGACAAAGGGACAAGGTTATCATGCGTACACTAAATCGCCTGTTACTGGCTGGCTTGTTTGCAATCACCCCGTTGGCCGTCATGGCAGCGGACGACGCACCCTCGGCGGACCCGGATGTCACCATCCGCACCGAAGGCGATAAAACCATTCAGGAGTATCGGCAAAACGGATTTTTGTACGCGATCAAGGTCACGCCCAAGCACGGCAAGCCTTATTTCCTGGTGCGTGCCGACGGCACTGATGCAAACTTCATCCGCTCGGATCAGCCGGATATGCTGATTCCGTCGTGGAAAATCTTTGAGTGGAAGTAGTTTCTTAACTTTAATCGGCGCCGTGTCAATCACGGCGCCCGAACTGAGCAGTTTTTGACCATGTCTGTGTTCACCCCCTTGGCTCGGCCCGAGCTGGAAACCTTTCTCGCCCCTTATGGGCTTGGCCGCCTGCTTGATTTCCAGGGGATCGCCGCTGGTAGCGAAAACACCAATTTCTTTATCAGCCTGGAGCAGGGCGAATTCGTCCTGACCCTGGTGGAACGTGGCCCGGTGCAGGAAATGCCGTTCTTCATCGAACTGCTGGACGTGCTGCATGACGCCGACCTGCCGGTGCCCTACGCCTTGCGCACCACCGATGGCGTGGCGCTGCGGGAGTTGGCGGGCAAGCCGGCGCTGTTGCAACCGCGCCTGGCGGGCAAGCACATCAAGCAGGCCAACGCCCAGCACTGCGCCCAGGTCGGGGAGTTGCTGGCGCATCTGCACCTGGCAACCCGCGACAACATGATCAAGCGCAAGACCGATCGCGGCCTGGACTGGATGCAGGAGGAGGGCGCCAAGCTGCTCTCGCACCTCGACGCCGAGCCGCGTCGGCTGCTCGAGGCGGCGCTGGATGAAATTGCCCTGCAGAAGGTCGGCATCCTGGCGCTGCCGCGCGCCAACATCCATGCCGATCTGTTCCGCGACAATGCAATGTTCGAAGGCACGCACCTGACCGGGTTGATCGACTTCTACAATGCCTGCTCCGGGCCGATGCTGTATGACGTCGCCATTGCCTTGAATGACTGGTGCTCGGACGACGACGGCGTGCTCGATGGCGCCAGGGCGCGGGCGTTGCTAGGGGCCTATGCGGCGCTGCGACCGTTCACTCCCGCCGAGGCCGAGCTATGGCCAACCATGCTGCGCGTGGCGTGCGTGCGGTTCTGGCTGTCGCGGTTGATCGCCGCCGAGTCGTTTGCCGGGCAGGATGTGTTGATTCACGACCCGATGGAGTTCCAGCAGCGCTTGGCGCAGCGGCAGACGGTTCACGCGTTGCTGCCTTTCGCCCTGTAACAACCGACAAGCGCAAGGCTTTTGTGGCGAGGGGATTTATCCCCGCTGGGCTGCGAAGCAGCCCCTGGCTTTCGATCTGACGGACTGCGGCGGCTGATATTTCTTGGGGCCGCTTCGCGCCCCAGCGGGGATAAATCCCCTCGCCACAGGTACAGCGTTCGGCGGGGGGGGTTACAACGACTCCAGGCACCCGGCCAAGTCATTGCCCAACTTCTCCAACAACTGCTCATACCCCTGCGCCGTCGCCGGGGTATAGCCGCCCAGTGCATCGAGCTCCGCCAACTTCACCGGCAACCCGGCCACCAGGGTTTCGGCCAGGCGCGGACGCAGGGGCGGCTCGCTGAAGACGCAGGTCTTGCCCACCGCCTGCAAGCGCGTGCGCATCGCCGCCACATGCTGGGCACCGGGCTGGACTTCGGCGGCCACGGCGAACACCCCGGCGTGCTTGAGGCCGTAGTTGTCTTCGAAATAGTCGAACGCTTCGTGGAACACGAAATACGGCTTGCCCGCGACCCCGGCCAGACGTGCCTTGAGGCGTGTGTCCAAGGCATCCAGACGCTGGTTGAAGCCCTTGAGGTTGCTTTGATAGCGGGCCGCGTTGGCCGGATCCGCCGCGCTCAGGTCAGCCGCCATCTTGGCGGCGATCACCCGCGCGTTGAACGGCGAGAGCCACAGGTGGGCATCCACGGTGCCGGGGCGATGATCGTGATCGTGCTCATCGCCATCATGGTCATCATCCTCGTGGGACGCGCTGTCCTGGGCGAAGTGACGCAACTTGAGCCCGGGCAGATCCTGGATGGCGACGGAGGGCAGCGTGCGACCGTTGAGCACCCGCGGCAGAAAGCCTTCCATATCGGGGCCGATCCAATACAGCAGGTCCACCGACTGCACCTTGCGTACATCCGATGGCCGCAACGCATAGTGATGCGGCGAAGCCCCTGGCGGCAGCAACACCTCTGGAACGGCCACGCCGTCCTGCACGGCGGCGGCAATCAGTTGCAGCGGCTTGATGCTGGTGAGCACCTTGACGTCGGCCTGGGCCGAGCCCATCAGTAGAAAACTTGCGACAAAAGCGACAAAGAGCGAAAAAAATCGGGACACGATGACCACTCGTAGAGGCGAGAACGGGTAACATAATAACGTCTCTCACTAAACTCGTCGCTGCCCATGCCTATTACACCCCTTGCCAGTCGTCCCCACGATCACTCTCACTGCGTGCACACCGCGCTGTCCGAGGCCGACGCCATCTGCGCCCGCCAAGGGTTGCGCCTGACCGCTTTGCGTCGGCGCGTGCTGGAATTGGTCTGGCAAAGCCACAAGCCACTGGGTGCCTACGACATCCTCGCCGTGCTCAGTGAGCAGGACGGCCGCCGCGCCGCGCCGCCGACGGTCTACCGGGCGCTAGATTTCCTCTTGGAAAACGGCCTGGTGCATCGCATTTCGTCGCTGAACGCCTTCGTCGGCTGCAACCATCCGGAGCACGCCCACCAAGGCCAGTTCCTGATCTGCCGCGAATGCCACGCCGCCATCGAGCTGGAACAGAAGTCCATCAGCGATGCCATCATCGCCAGCGCCAGGGAGGTCGGCTTCGTGGTCGACACCCAGACCGTCGAAGTGGTCGGTCTCTGCTCCGGCTGCCAGGGGGCCTGATGAGCAATGCGTTGATCCGCCTCGAACAGGTGGCCGTGACGTTCGCCGGACAGAGCGTGCTGGACAACATCCACCTGAGCGTCGAGCCGGGGCAGATCGTGACATTGATCGGCCCCAACGGTGCCGGCAAGACCACCCTGGTGCGCGCGGTGCTGGGTTTGCTCAAGCCCGACAGCGGCAGCGTGTGGCGCAAGCCGCGGCTGCGGGTCGGCTACATGCCGCAGAAACTTCATGTCGATCCAACATTGCCGCTGTCCGTGCTGCGCTTCCTGCGCCTGGTGCCGGGCGTTGATCGTGAGCGAGCCTTGGCGGCGCTCAAGGAAGTAGGGGCCGAACAGGTGATCGACAGCCCGGTGCAAAGCGTGTCCGGTGGCGAGATGCAGCGCGTATTGCTGGCCCGGGCCTTGTTGCGCGAACCCGAACTGCTGGTGCTCGACGAGCCGGTGCAAGGGGTCGATGTAGCGGGGCAGGCCGAGCTGTACAGCCTGATCACGCGCCTGCGCGACCGCCACGGCTGCGGCGTACTGATGGTCTCCCACGATTTGCACCTGGTGATGAGCACCACCGACCAGGTGGTCTGCCTCAACCGCCACGTCTGCTGTTCCGGGCATCCCGAGCAAGTCAGCGGCGATCCGGCCTTCGTCGAGTTGTTCGGAAAAAACGCACAAAGCCTGGCGATTTATCACCACCACCATGACCACGCCCATGACCTGCATGGCTCGGTGGTCCGTGCCCCTTCTGCTTCCAATCATGTTCATGGAGATGGCTGCAAGCATGGCTGATTTTCTGTTGTACGCCCTGCTCGCAGGCCTGGCTCTCGCGATGGTCGCCGGCCCCCTGGGCTCGTTCGTGGTCTGGCGGCGCATGGCCTATTTCGGCGACACCTTGTCCCACGCAGCGTTGCTCGGCGTGGCCTTGGGGTTTCTGCTGGACGTCAGCCCGGCGGTGGCGGTGACCGTTGGCTGCCTGTTGCTGGCGCTGGTGCTGGTGACCTTGCAACACCGCCAGCCGCTGGCGTCCGACACGCTGCTGGGTATTTTGGCGCCGAGCACCCTGTCCCTCGGGCTGGTGGTACTAAGCTTCATGCATGACGTGCGGATTGACCTGATGGCCTATCTGTTCGGCGACCTGCTGGCGATCAGTCCGACGGACCTGTCGTGGATCCTCGGCGGTAGCGCGGCGGTGCTGCTGTTGCTGGTGGCGCTCTGGCGGCCATTGCTGGCCGTTACCGTGCACGAAGAACTGGCCCGGGTCGAAGGCTTGCCGGTGCTGGGGTTGCGACTGGCGCTGATGCTGCTGATTGCGGTGGTCATCGCGGTGGCGATGAAAATCGTCGGGGTGTTGCTGATTACTTCATTGCTGATTATCCCGGCGGCTGCGGCACAGCGTCACGCCCGCTCCCCTGAGCAAATGGCCCTGGGCGCGAGCCTGCTGGGCATGCTCGCGGTGTGTGGCGGCCTGGCACTTTCCTGGTTCAAGGACACCCCGGCCGGACCGTCGATCGTGGTCAGCGCCGCCGCGTTGTTTCTGCTGAGTTTTGTCCTGCCTCGTCGAGGGGTGTAGACTTGCTCGCTTTTTGCGCAAATAGAGAGTCGCAGGAATGAAGCCGTTCGCCTCCCGTTATCTGCTCCTTGTCGCATTTTCCCTGCTGCTGGGCGCTTGCCAGAGTACACCGCCGGTCACCCAGGCTCCCGATACGCGGGGTCCGGCCATCGCGCAGTTCGAACAAAGCCTGGCCAGCAACGAGCTGGCCACCGCTGAAGACCAGTTGGCCGCCTTGCAAGCCCAGTCACCCGAAGACCCGTCGCTGGAACCCTACCAGCGGCAACTGGCCGAGGCATATTTGCGTCGCAGCCAGATCGATCTGCAAAAAGGCGACGTCAACGCCGCCGCCACCGCCCTGAGCCGTGCCCGAGCCTTGATGCCCAAGGCCCCGGCGCTCACCGGCGAGGTCAACAGCGCCATTGCCGAAGCCCGCAAGGCCGACCTGGAAAAAGCCGAAGCCGCCCTCCAGGCCGCCGAAGCCAAACCGGTCGCCAAAGTGATCGACCCCAGCGCACCCAGCACCACGGTTGCGCTTAACCTCGCCGATATACAGCAAATGCGTCGACAACTGGATGCCATCGCCGCAGACGTGGTGAATTATCAATGCGACGTCAGCATCCAGGCGCCGCGCACCGATGATTATCCATGGTTGGCGACGTTGCTGACCAAGCGGGTCAAGAAACTGGACCCGGGGTTTGATTTGAAACTGCAAAAGCAGATTTTGCGCAGTGTTCCGGCGCAGATGGTGCTGACACCTCGCAAACCCTAAGAGCATCGCGGGCAAGCCTTGCTCCCACAGGGCAACTCCCACAGGGCAATTTGTTCCCTGTGAGAATTGCTCCCTGTGAGATTTGCTCCCTGTGAGAGTTGCCCCCTGTGAGAATTGCTCCCTGTGAGAGTTGATCCTGTGGAGCTGATCTGTGGGAGCAAGGCTTGCCCGCGATAGCGCCCTACCAGACACCAACTCTCCTTAGGCTGGAACCGCCTTGGCCCTGGGCTCCCGCGTCCAAACCCGATGCTGAGCAATCGCCGCGAAAAACCGCGAAAAACCGCTCGCATCCGCATCTTCGATCAACCCCGCATCCACCTCCAGCTTCAACTCCACCAACAACTGCCGGGCCTCACCATGAAGCCCAATGGCTTTCAGATGCTTGTAGGCCTCCAGCACGTAATGCAACGCCACGCCGTCGCGACTCAAGGCCTTGATCGATTCCGCGCCACCGGGCACGAACACCGCGTCAAAGGCAATCGACGGCAAGCCTTCCATGGACGCATCCACCGCCAGGGTTTTCCCATCGACCGTGGTAACCGGCGCCGAAGTCGGCCCCAGCACTTTGGTGTGGGCGCCCTCGGCCTTAAGGGCCTGCTTGAGCGCATCGATGATCGCCCCATCGACACCGTCAGCCACCAGCACCGCCACTTTTCGCGTCTTGATGTCGCCGGACAGCAGGTTCGCCTGGCTCAAGGCCGGGGATTGCTCCAGCGTTGGGGTTGGCACATCGACGGTGCCAGCGGCAGGCGCCGGTAGCCCGAGGTTTTTCGCCACTCGCCCGGCCAGTTCCAGATCGATGTTGGCGAGAATCTCATTGACCTGCCGCGCCCGTATGAACTCACGCTCCACCTTGCCCAGCTCGAAACTGTAGGCAGCGATGATGTGCTCCTGCTCATGAGGGCTCATGCTCTTGTAAAACAACCGCGCCTGGGAGAAATGATCGGCGAACGAATCGCTGCGTTGGCGGATCTTGTAGGCGTCGATGCGCTCTGGATAACTTTCAAAACCGCCGTCTTCCGGGCCGGGCGGGGTTTCCTTCGGCCAGCCGCCGTCGATGGAGTTCGGCTCGTAGGACGCGCGCCCCTTGTCGATAGTGGTGCGGTGCATGGCATCGCGCTGGCCGTTGTGTACCGGGGTGATCGCACGGTTGATCGGCAGCTCATGAAAATTCGGCCCGCCGAGTCGGCTGATCTGCGTATCGGTGTAGGAAAACAGCCGCCCCTGCAGCAATGGGTCGTTGGAAAAGTCGATGCCCGGCACGATGTGCCCGGGGCAGAACGCAACTTGCTCCACTTCGGCGAAGAAATTGTCCGGGTTGCGGTTCAACACCATCTTGCCCAGGGGCGTGATGGGCACCAGCTCTTCAGGGATGATCTTGGTTGGGTCGAGCAGGTCGAAGTCGAATTTATGCTCGTCTTCCTCGGCGACAATCTGCACGCCGAACTCCCATTCCGGGTAGTCGCCCATCTCGATCGACTCCCAAAGATCGCGACGGTGGTAGTCAGTATCTTTACCCGCCAGCTTCTGGGCTTCGTCCCACACCAATGAACACGTCCCGGCTGTAGGGCGCCAGTGGAATTTAACGAAGCTGCTTTTGCCTTCGGCGTTGATCATGCGGAAGGTGTGCACACCAAAACCCTGCATCGAGCGCAGGCTTTTTGGAATGGCCCGGTCAGACATCGCCCAAATCACCATGTGGGCCGATTCCGGCACCAGCGAGACAAAATCCCAGAACGTGTCGTGAGCCGAGCCGCCTGTAGGAATTTCGTTATGGGGTTCGGGTTTTACCGCGTGGACAAAGTCAGGAAACTTCACCGCGTCCTGAATGAAAAACACCGGCATGTTGTTGCCCACCAGGTCGAAGTTGCCTTCGTCGGTGAAGAACTTCACTGCAAAGCCACGTACGTCGCGCACGGTGTCGCCGGAGCCGCGGGGGCCTTGCACAGTGGAAAAACGCACGAAGACCGGGGTTTTCTTGCTCGGATCTTGTAGGAAACCGGCCTTGGTCAATGCCGAATGCGCGTCATAGCTCTGAAAATAACCATGGGCGCCGGTCCCACGGGCATGGACGATGCGCTCCGGGATACGCTCATGGTCAAAGTGCGTGATTTTTTCACGCATGATGAAGTCTTCCAGCAGCGAAGGGCCGCGGGGGCCAGCGCGCAGGGTGTTCTGGTTATCGGCGATCTTCACGCCCTGATTGGTGCGCAGCGCCTGTTCGGTGGCGTCGGAGCGAAACTGCTCCAGGCTCTCGAGCTTGGCGTTGGTGTTGCCGCGATCCAGCGTGTCGGTCCCGGCCAGTTGGCTCTTGTTGACCGTGGGCTTTTGGGTACTCATCAGGCATGACTCCTCTTTGCGTTCCTCGCCGAGGCCAGGAATCTGAGTTCGATGCCGCAGGTGCATGACCCCGGCATTTCGAGTGGCTTAATGAGTGACCGATGCCGTTTGGCTGTGTTCCTTTTTTATGGCCATTGATCGCGTTATTGCCAAATGACAGGTCCGATCGCAAATAAATGCTAAGAACCTCTATACGGACAGGCTAAAATGCGCGCCCGGCTAACCGCTGATCCTTTTCCAACGCGCCCCACAAGGTTCGCTACGTGATCGAGTTTCAAGACGTCCATAAAACCTACCGAGTCGCCGGTAGGGATATCCCCGCCCTGCATCCGACCAGTCTGACGATTGAGAACGGTCAGGTCTTCGGCCTGATTGGCCATTCCGGTGCGGGAAAAAGTACCTTGCTGCGCCTGATCAATCGCCTGGAAGATTCCACGGGCGGCAAGATCATCGTCGACGGCGAGGAAGTCACCGCCCTGGACGCCAGCGGCCTGCGCCGCTTCCGCCAGCAGGTCGGGATGATTTTCCAGCACTTCAACCTGCTGGCGTCCAAGACCGTGGCCGACAACGTGGCGCTGCCACTGACGTTGGCGGGCGAATTGTCCCGCAGCGAAATCGACGAGCGCGTCGCCGAGTTGCTGGCGCGGGTAGGGCTGTCCGACCACGCCAAGAAATACCCGGCGCAACTGTCCGGCGGCCAGAAGCAGCGCGTCGGCATCGCTCGCGCCCTGGCAACCAAACCCAAGATCCTGCTGTGCGACGAGGCCACCAGCGCCCTCGACCCGCAAACCACCGCCTCGGTGCTGCAACTATTGGCGGAGATCAACCGCGAACTGAAGCTGACCATCGTGCTGATCACCCATGAAATGGACGTGATCCGCCGCGTTTGCGATCAAGTGGCCGTGATGGACGCCGGCGTGATCGTCGAGCAAGGCCCGGTGGCCCAGGTGTTCCTGCACCCCAAGCACCCGACTACCAAGCGTTTCGTCCAGGAAGACGAGCAGATCGACGAAAGCGAACAGCGCGACGATTTCGCTCACGTGCCCGGGCGCATCGTGCGTCTGACGTTCCAGGGCGAAGCGACCTACGCGCCATTGCTCGGCACCGTCGCCCGGGAAACCGGTGTGGACTACAGCATCCTGGCCGGCCGCATCGACCGCATCAAAGACACCCCCTACGGGCAACTGACCCTCGCCGTCACCGGCGGTGACATGGAGGCGGCGTTCGCCCGCTTCACCGCGGCCGATGTCCACATGGAGGTGCTGCGCTAATGGAACTGCTCAATTCGTTCTTCTCCAACATCGACTGGCTGGAAATCTGGCTGGCCACCGGCGACACCTTCCTGATGCTGTTCGGTTCGCTGCTGTTCACCGTGCTGCTCGGCCTGCCGCTGGGCGTGCTGCTGTTCCTGTGCAGCCCGCGCCAGTTGCTCGAGGCCAAGGGCATCTATGCGCTGCTGTCGCTGGCGGTGAACATCTTGCGCTCGCTGCCATTCATCATTCTGTTGATCGTGATGATTCCGTTCACGGTATTGATCACCGGCACCTCCCTGGGCGTGGCCGGCGCGATCCCACCGCTGGTGGTCGGCGCCACACCGTTCTTCGCCCGCCTGGTGGAAACGGCCCTGCGCGAAGTCGACCGCGGCATCATCGAAGCGACCCAGGCCATGGGCGCAACGACGCGGCAGATCATCATCAACGCCTTGCTGCCGGAAGCCCGCCCGGGCATTTTTGCAGCGATTACGGTGACAGCAATTACGCTGGTGTCCTACACGGCCATGGCCGGTGTGGTCGGCGCTGGTGGTTTGGGCGACCTGGCGATCCGTTTCGGATACCAGCGTTTCCAGACCGACGTCATGGTGGTCACGGTGGTGTTGCTGCTGGTGCTGGTGCAGGTCCTGCAGACCGTAGGCGACAAACTGGTTGTGCATTTCTCTAGAAAATAAGGCCTCGCGGCCAATAAACCATGAGCCGGCCATTCGCTGGCAGGTGCCAAGAGCAGGCGCCCCACAAGGAGTTAGCTGAATGAAAAAACTACTGGTTGCCTTCGCTGCCGCCGCAGCATTTTCCGCCCACGCCGCCGACACCCTGACCGTCGCGGCCACCCCGGTGCCGCACGCGGAAATCCTCGAATTCGTCAAACCGGCATTGGCCAAAGAAGGCGTGGACCTCAAGGTCAAGGTCTTCACCGACTACATCCAGCCGAACGTACAAGTCGCCGAAAAGCGCCTGGACGCCAACTTCTTCCAGCACCAGCCGTACCTGGATGAATTCAACAAGGCCAAGGGCACCCACCTGGTGAGCGTGACCGGTGTGCACCTCGAACCTCTGGGCGCGTACTCCAGCAAAATCAAGAAACTCGACGAACTGTCGAGCGGCGCCAACGTGGTGATCCCGAACGACGCTACCAACGGCGGTCGTGCGCTGTTGCTGCTGGCGAAGGCTGGGGTGATCAAGCTGAAGGATTCGAACAACATCCTGTCGACTACCAAGGACATCACCGAGAACCCGAAAGACCTGAAGTTCCGGGAACTGGAAGCGGCGACTATTCCACGGGTGCTGACTCAGGTGGATCTGGCGTTGATCAATACCAACTATGCGTTGGAGGCCAAGCTTGATCCTTCCAAGGATGCGCTGGTGATTGAAGGTAACGACTCGCCGTATGTAAACATCCTGGTGGCCCGTGAGGATGACAAGGACAGTGAGGCGATGAAGAAGCTGGTTGCGGCGTTGCATACGCCGGAAGTGAAGGCTTTTATTCTTGAGAAGTACAAAGGCGCGGTTTTGCCGGCGTTTTGATCTGATCAAGTGGTGAAAAACGGGGCTGCGTGGGAATGCAGGCCCGTTTTTTGTTTAGGCTTTATGTCCTGTCGCAGAACAAATTTACTTTGAACGAAAGTAACGAATGGCGAAGCTTGCTTTTTGGAGTGCATAAAAAATCAACACAGATAAAATTATTATAGCTATCACAACCCCAGCAATATTGACACTTGCTACAAACTGCACGTAGATCGACAGAAAAACCACAAGAACAATGTAGCTTGCCAAGATTTTATTTCTGATGACTAACAACAGCGGAATTACAGTAATGAAGAGTGCGTGGATAAGCACCACGAACAGTATCTCCGCACTTAGCTGATAAGGAATGCTTCCAGACCTTGCTTGCTCAATTATTATCATGGCTTCATACAGAAGAATCTGTACGGCTCCAACGACAGTGATGCTGATTCCCATAAGGGTTAAGGCATGAATTTTTTTGGTGTTCATCGTGCTTTCCAAGAGACGGATGCTAGGTCAATGAATGTCTCAACGAAAACCCGACGCGTGGCGTCTGATTTTCGTTGAGAACTGTAGCTATCGCGGATCGACGTTATCCAACACCCGATTCGCCAGCAATGAACTCAGCTCAATCAGTTGCTGGACGCCTAGAAGGATATGACGGCGCGGGCCTTCCAGGTCGAAGGCCAGGTTGCTGACCATCGTGTCGGCTGCCGCCAGGGTTTCGCTGAGGTTGGCGAGGAGGGATTCGTTGTCGGCGTTTTTTGCGACGGTGAAGAGTTGGCCCGGTTGGGACGCATCTTCGGACTTTTCCGGTTTGGGTAGCAGGTAGTAATCCAAGGTGCGTTTGGCGGCTTCGTCGTGTTTTTTGGCCTCGGATTTGGCGGGGCCTGTCTCTGGAGGGTTCGGAGTAGGTTTGAACATTGGGACTTTCCTATAGTAGGGCCGCCACCATCTCGCTACTAAACAAAAGGAGGCAGCTGTGCGCAAGTTAGTAGACCGGTAAAGTCACCAAACCCGGCGCGCCCGAAGGCGCCTTGCGCACAGCCACCATCAAGTGCAGGCAAACGCCTGACTGGATGACACTCATGCAACCGTAGATGACTAACCGAGCTACTAAACCCGACCACTGATGAGCAGTGGCAGGGAAACGATAGAACCCGGGAGCAAGGCGCACAAGCGGGCGGATTCTGGCGTAGTTGTAGGCAATGGCGCAAGGATGTGTAGCTTGGTGGAAGGGTGGTGCAGGAGGAATAAACAAAACGTTGTGTTGCCTTGAAACTCGGAGCCAGAGGGCCCGTTTTTGCTCACTGGGACAGGCATCGACGCGGTTTTTCTGTAGGAATGAGGAGGCTGCCCCTGTAGGAGCTGTCGAGTGCAACGAGGCTGCGATCTTCCCCCTCGGTACTGAAATGCCCAGTTGATCAGGTCAATCAAGCGGCCGGCGGCGCGGCAGTCATCAGCATTTGCGCCCTTGTTCGGGCCGAATGAACCATTAGGATCTGCTTCATTGTTCTACAACCCGCATGATAAATTCCCCGCCGCGCCCACTAATGAATAGAGGGCATTCAGGGAGAGAAGTAAGTGATCAAGTCTTTGTTGGTTGGGGCATTGCTGGCCATGGCATCAGCATCGGCCTCTGCGATGAGTTGCGATAACCCTAGAAACGCCTATGACAGAACCTATTGCGCGTCGCTGAAAATGGTTCAGTCGGATCAGGACATCAACGATCAATACAAGAAGACGATGAGTGCGCTGAACCCGGATCAAAAGAAAAAGGTTAAAGCCGCTCAAATCCAGTGGATCAAGATTCGCGACAACGCCTGTTCCAATAATGGCCTGCTCTACCTGGACTGTGCCAATGAGAAGACCGAGGCGCGAATCGTCATACTCAAAGCTGTCGAGCGCGAGTGCCGTGCTGCCGGTTGCGACGACGCCAAGCTGTCGCAAGTCGAGTAACCCGTAAACGATGAGCACGTCGGGGCTCTCGCCCATTCAACATTGCGCTCCATCCCTTTTGCACCCGTGACTCACTCGCGGGTCGGAATGAGCTGCCGAGGGCAGCTGACATATATCGCCAAGAAGAAGCGATAGGCCACGCGAAAAGTCCAAGAAAAACCCGACGTATAGCGTCGGGTTTTTCTTGGGCGGGTTCATCCGCTATCGCGGCTCAATTTCGGAGCTAAAGGGCCGGTTTTAGCTATGGACGCATTACACAACGCTGCAAGTCGATTTGCCCGCAGCCATGTTTTACTGACGTTCTGTCACGTCCAAGTTGTAACGTATGCTCACGCGCCTTCAAGGGCGATCCGTACCGAGAGCCGTATACATAATGTCCTTCGCTGAGCTGAAATCCTTCCACATGGTCGCCCGCCTGGGCAGCATCACCCAGGCGGCGAAGAAGCTCGGCCTCAGCCAGCCCACGGTCACCACGCAGATCCGCAGCCTCGAAGGGCAGTACGGCGTCGAGCTGTTCTACCGGGGTGGTCGGCGTCTGACCCTGAGCGATGAAGGCGTACGCTTGCTGCCCATGGTGCAACAGTTGCTGCAGCAGGAGGCCGATATTGAGTTCTTCTTGCGCAACTGCGGCCAAGTACAAGGTGCCCTGCGCATCGGTGCCACTGCGCCTTACTACATGCTCGACCTGGTGCGACGCTTTCGTGAGCAACTGCCGCAGTGCGAGGTGACCCTGGAGATCGGCAATTCTCAGCAGGTGATCGAGGCACTGGAAGACTACCGCGTAGACCTTGCCGCCTCCTCGCTGTTGGTCGAAGACCCGCGACTGACCCGCCTGCTGTTGGGCCACGATCCACTGGTGTTGGCCGTACACCGTAGTCACCCATTGGCCGCGCGGGAGCGCGTGCCGCTCGCTGACCTGGCCGGGCACTGTCTGCTGATGCGCGAAGTTGAAGGATGCGAACAACATCCTGTCGACGACCAAGGACATTGTTGAGAACCCGAAGGACTTGAAATTCCGTGAGCTGGAAGCGGCAACCATTCCGCGGGTGCTGATCCAGGTGGATCTGGCGTTGATCAATACCAACTATGCGCTGGAGGCCAAGCTTGATCCTTCCAAGGATGCGCTGGTGATCGAAGGTAACGACTCGCCTTATGTAAACACCCTGGTGGCCCGTGAGGATGATAAGGACAGTGAGTCGATGAAGAAGCTGGCGGCGGCGCTGCATACGCCGGAGGTGAAGGCTTTTATTCTTGAGAAGTACAAAGGCGCGGTTTTGCCAGCGTTTTGATCTGATCAGGTTGTGAAAAAACGGGGCTGCGTGGGAATGTAGGCCCGTTTTTTTGGGGGGGCGTCAAATCATCCGTGGATTCGCTCCCGATCAGCGGAAAGAGAGACTGCGTCGGGATTACGTCCCCATCGCTCTATCGGGGCCAACGACATCTCCCTTGATTAGCTACTGGATATCAAGGTTGGCGAGCAGGCCTTCGTTGTCAATAATTTTATGAGGAAGGACTGGCCTGAGAGGAGCGCATTATTAGACTCCTCCGGTTTTCGAAAGCAGATGGAAATCCCAAGCGCTTTGGGCTCAGACAATTTGTATCCCGGTAAATAATGTCGAAGCAGACGCTGGACAGAATGATGGCGAAATAGTAGCGTTCAGTTAGCGGCGCAGAAATCAATGTCTGTGCCAAAAAACTAACTCGCCAAGGACGCGCCCCATGCACCGCATTGTTAACGCCCATTTAAATAACTTTGCCAAAAGCTTTGGATTTGAGTCGGACCCGCAAGATAAACAATTTGAATATTTTTGCAATTATGCGGTGTTGTATTCTAGGTGCGCATCCGGCTTTGATTTAGATGACGTGACTACTAGTTCGGGAGATGACGGCATAGATGGAGTAGCAGTAATCTTAGACGAAGAAGTAATAGTCTCAGATGAGGATGCACGTTCGGCTTTTAATACAGAACGCAAAAATCATGACGTGGAAGTTGTTTTTATTCAGGCAAAAACATCCGATGGATTCGACCTTGGAAATTTTTTGAAATTCAAAGAGTCAATTCTACGCTTTCTTAATGAAGAACCGTATCTAGCTACAGATTCAATTCAGAAAAATGCTAGAAATGTTTTTGATGAATGCATTGGAAACGTTCCAAAAATTCGTAATGGCAAACCGCGTCTGACCGCACGCTTCATAACTACTGGAAATTACCTTTCCCCGAAAGAGTTTACCGCTGCCATTATTGCTTTTGAAAGTCAAATTAATGATTTTGGCTACTTCTCTGAAGTTGATATAAAGTGTTTTGGTCGTAATGAACTAACGGAGTTGTGGATATCCACCTATTCTGGCATTACAGCACAGCTCCCGCTATTTGGGTCGGCGCCGCTTCCTACAATCGCGGGTATCGAAGAAGCATATTTGGTAGTCGCAAGAGCCGTGGACGTCGTCGCCAACCTGCTAGTCGCTGAAGATGGCAGTTTGCGAACTCAAGTTTTCGAAGAAAACGTACGGGCATATTTGGGGGGAGATAATATAGTTAACCAATCAATTGCCGACACGCTTAATAGCAGCACTTCATCCACTAGATTTCCAGTTCTGAATAATGGGATAACCATTGTTAGTCCAGATGTTCGCCTACAAGGCAACACATTACACTTGGAAAACTTTCAAATTGTCAACGGGTGTCAAACCTCAAATATCCTTTATGAGAATAGAGGAAAATATGACGATAAGGTGATGGTTACTCTTAAGGTAATTGAAACCTCCAGCGAAGATGTGTTTTCAGAGTTGGTCAGAGCGACAAACAGCCAATCCAAGGTTGATGAAACACAGTTCTTGACTCTTCGTCCCATAATAAAGCGTGTTGAACAGCTATTTAATTCATTTGAAGGACAGGATGGGCGCTTATACTTCGAGCGCAGAGAGAAACAATATTTCGGGAAAGAAGTGCCTGCTATCCGCACCTTCAATATTAATACTGTAGCCAAGTGCGTTGCCTCAATGTTCTGCCATCGCCCTGACCTAGCTTATCGCTACCCTAAGAAAATGTATGAAAGTCTCTCCGACATAATGTTCGATGAGGAGAACAAGGAAATAATCTTTTATGCGTCGTGCTTGACATTGTATCGACTACATTTGTACGTAGCTAGCAGCAACGTCCCCCAAAACATGAGAAGATTTAAATGGCATATCCTAGTTCTGGTATGCACCATTATTGCTGGAAAAGATAAACCGCCGTTGAAATCAAAAAAAATGGACGCCTACTGTCAAAAAATCATCGACAAACTCACTAAGCCCGGCGAACAAGCACTAGCCCCATTCAAGCAAGCAGTAGAGATTCTGGATACTCTTGGGGAAATTTCAGATGACAGGCTCAAACGACAAGCTGTACTTGATGAAATGCTTGCAGCAATACCCGACCCAACTCCAGTTAAAAAAACTAAACGCCCGGTAAAAGCCTAGGACTCGGTCAACCTTACTTTCATTCTAAGCGAAGAAGCGGACGGATCATATTTTTATATAGTATGTTCGTCCCGTTTACTCTGATGTAAAGTGTGCAAAAGCAGGCCGCGGTTTTCCATTGTCTGCTCCCGATAGCTACATTGTTCGTAGGGCTCAACGCTTAACATACCCACCACTTAGTGCATTAAATACATCTGCTGACTATGTAGAATTATTAAGGATCAAATGAGCCCTCTTAAAAAAATTAGTATTGCCGGAACGGAATGGGTCTGCGATGAAGGCTCAGGTGTAGAAACACTTCACGTAAAAGATCCGCACGCGTTGATAAAGGCTGCTGGGTATCTAAAGTTCACCCATGCAGGGATACAAAAAAGTGAGGCCATATATTTTCGTGGAGAGCGGAAATTATACGAAAGCCTATCTCCGACTTTATTCCGGGGAATACATCAATCAAAAACGAAAGAAAGAAAAACAATCGCAGTTCAAGATGTAATAAAGTCATTTCAAGAAAAATGTAGGATATTTAACTCATTTGGCCAATATTCACACGAGCCGCTTCTACAACATTACGGTATTTCGACGAGTTGGGTTGATGTAGTAGATAACATATGGGTCGCCCTTTGGTTTGCCTGCCATCAGGCAAAATCATCAGGCGAAGGTGGTCACTACTTACATTTTGAGAAACGGATACCGGCATCTAGCAATGACTACGCATACATCTTGCTAATAGGCGCTGACATAGAAAAAAGAAATGGACAAAAGCCAGGTTACTACTTTGGAAAAAATACGGAACTAGTTGATTTAAGAATGGCTGCACCATCGGTTTTTCTTCGTCCACATTCGCAACATGGGCTACTATTCCGATGCAAAGGAGCGGATAACGAAAGGCCTAACGATTACTCTCGGCAAATTCGAGGAATTGTTCGAGTTTCTCTTAAGGATGCCTTGGCCTGGCTTGGCGAGGGAAAAATTGTAGGCACACATTCATTATTCCCACCGCCATTTTATGATGATGGCTATAGAATTCTATTGGAGTCAGGTGTCAGTATCAATAAGAGTATTGGAAGCATTTCTATGGTTGGCGCTTAAATAGCAGTAACCTAACAGAAAAGGGAGATAGCAAAAAATGAAATCCATTGACTTTTGCCGCCATACAATAAATCCGCTCTTTTTTAATTTTTTATACAATGAATTAATATTTTGCTTGGGTACATCCAAAGGAAGGCGCTAGTGATTGATAATAAATTCCCATCTGCGCAAGAGTTCTGCTCAGAGCTACCATTGTATTATTATTATGAAGTAAACGACAGCAATCTTGAAAATTTTGTCTCCTTTGCCCGAAAAACAGCAACCATTGATGTATTTTGTCCTGCATGTTTAAAAGATAGCACTTTTAAGTTGCGCGAAAATAACTACGGTAGAAATAGTATAGATATTGACACGTGGTGGGAATATTATCCATTTTACGAGATGAGATTTATTTGCTCACGAGATCGCGAACATGAAATCAGCTATACGTTTCAATTTGATAAAAATAAGGGGGTGCAGAAGATTGGGCAGTACCCCTCGGTATATGATGTGGCACTCCCTAAAGTGAAAAGCTACAGAAAAATTCTAGGAGAGGAGCAATATAAGGAGTTCATCAAAGCTATAGGTTTGTTCTCGCATGGTGTAGGAGCAGGAAGCTTAATCTATCTTCGCAGAATTTTTGAAAACTTACTTGAAAAAGCCCATTTGGAGGCAAACCAATCGGAAGAATGGCTAAAAGTCCATTCAGCAACTTATACCAGAGCAACTGTTGCTAAAAAAATTGAAGCTCTCGCTGACTATCTTCCCGAATACTTAGTTGGGAATAAAAAAATTTATAGCATTCTTAGCCTTGGAGTTCATTCGACCCCAGAAGAGGAATGTCTTCATTTATTTCCCTTAATGCGCGTGGCAATCGAATTAATTCTTGACCAAAAAATTCAGACTGCACGACGCAAGCGTAAAGAAGCAGAGATCGCAAGTTTGTTACATCAACTTCCTTAGTTGTTCCTGCCTGCAGGATAGAGGGCTTTAACGCTCCGGAGGACAAAAAAGCTTCTAGCTATATAATGATATAGCTGAGCAGCAACGTTTATTAATTAAAACAAACCCGACACGAGATGTCGGGCTTGCTTTTTAGGGAGGATGTTTACCCGCTATCGCGGATCGACGTTATCCAACACCCGATTCGCCAGCAACGAACTCAATTCAATCAACTGCTGAATGCCTAGGAGGATGTGGCGCCGCTGGCCTTCCAGGTCGAAAGCCAGGTTGCTGACCATCGCATCAGCTGCCGCAAGGGTTTCGCTGAGGTTGGCGAGGAGGGATTCGTTGTCGGCGTTTTTTGCGACGGTGAAGAGCTGGCCCGGTTGGGACGCATCTTCGGACTTTTCCGTTTTTGGTAGCAAGTAGTAATCCAAGGCGCGGTTGGTGGCTTCGTCGTGTTTCTTGGCTTTGGATTTGTTTCGCGGGGTAGCTTGGTCCGCCTCTGGCGGATTCGGGGTAGGCTTGAACATGTGCTAAGTCCTGTAAGTGAGCCGCAACCCTCTAGCTACTAAACAAGGGGGTGGCAGCTGTACGCAGGTTAGTAGACCGGGGACTTAGCAAGCCGGCGCGCCCGAGGGCGCCCTGCGCACAGCCGCCATCAAATACAGGCATGGAAACACCTGACTGATAGGAGCCTTGCACCTTACTAAATACCAACGGGCTACTAAACCCGACCACTGAATGGGCAGTGGCAGGGGAACGATAGAACCCGGGAGCAAGGCGCACAAGCGGGCGGATTCTGGCGTAGTTGTAGGCAAAGGCGCAAGGATTCGTAGCTTGATGGAAGGGGGGCTGTGGCGGAATAAACAGGGCTTCGTTTTACCTGTGGAATTCGGAACTAGAAAGCCGGTTTTTAGCTACGGAGCCTGACGTTTGTAATGCATCACATAACGCCACAAGTCGATTTGCCCGCAGCCATGTTTTACTGACGTTCTGTCACGTCCAAGTTGTAACGTATGCTCACGCGCCTTCAAGGGCGATCCGTACCGAGAGTCGTATAAATAATGTCCTTCGCTGAGCTGAAATCCTTCCACATGGTCGCCCGCCTGGGCAGCATCACCCAGGCGGCGAAGAAGCTCGGCCTCAGCCAGCCCACGGTCACCACGCAGATCCGCAGCCTCGAAGGGCAGTACGGCGTCGAGCTGTTCTACCGGGGTGGTCGGCGTCTGACCCTGAGCGATGAAGGCGTACGCTTGCTGCCCATGGTGCAACAGTTGCTGCAGCAGGAAGCCGACATTGAGTTCTTTTTGCGCAACTGCGGCCAGGTGCAAGGTGCCCTGCGCATCGGTGCCACTGCGCCTTACTACATGCTCGACCTGGTGCGACGCTTTCGTGAGCAACTGCCGCAGTGCGAGGTGACCCTGGAGATCGGCAATTCTCAGCAGGTGATCGAGGCACTGGAAGACTACCGCGTAGACCTTGCCGCCTCCTCGCTGTTGGTCGAAGACCCGCGACTGACCCGCCTGCTGTTGGGCCACGATCCACTGGTGTTGGCCGTACACCGTAGTCACCCATTGGCCGCGCGGGAGCGCGTGCCGCTCGCGGCCCTGGCCGGGCACTGCCTGCTGATGCGCGAGAAAGGTTCGACCACTCGCGTGCTCACCGAGCAACTGCTGCGCGACGCTGGCGTGGCGCTGGGCTCGTTGCTGGAGATTGGCAGCCGCGAGTCGATCCACGAAGCGGTGCTGCGCAATATCGGCATCAGCATCACCGCCCGCCACGAGGTGCCGGCCAGCGCCGAGCTGCGGGTGATCGAACTGGAAGGCGCGCCGCTGATTGCCGAATACCTCTATTGCCTCAAGGAGCGCCGCAGCGCGCGCCTGCCGGCGACCTTTCTTGCGCTGGCGCGGGAAGCCGCGGGCACCTCGTAAGACGCCTCGCTGCCCTCGCGCCGGGGCGCAAACACATCGCCTACACAAATCCGCCGATACCACTATCGGCAGCTTTTGCCCAACTGCCATAAAGCCTTAGCACCCTGCGTCCAGGATGGACCTCGTATTCCACCGACGAGGTTCCGCCATGGCTACGGTCAGCTTGCAACTGCACGACATCCACAAGGCCTTCGGCGCCTTTCAGGCGCTGGACGGGGTGTCGCTGGACGTCTCTGCTGGCGAGCTGGTGTGCCTGCTCGGCCCCTCGGGCTGCGGCAAGACCACGCTGCTGCGCTGCATCGCCGGGCTGGAGCGCCAGGACCGCGGCACTCTCTTGTTCGGCAATCGTGATGTCTCCACGCTGCCACCGCAGGCGCGCGACTACGGCATCCTGTTCCAATCCTATGCGCTGTTTCCCAATCTCACGGTGGCGCAAAACATCGGTTACGGCCTGGCCGGCAACAGCCGCGAGACCCTCCGCGCGCGGGTCGCCGAGATGCTTGAGCTGGTCGGCCTCAAGGGCAGCGAGCAGAAATACCCCGGCCAGCTCTCCGGCGGTCAGCAACAGCGTGTGGCCCTGGCCCGTGCCCTGGCGCCGGCGCCCCAACTGCTGCTGTTGGACGAGCCGATGTCGGCCCTCGACGCTCGCGTGCGCGAACACCTGTGCGGTGAGCTGCGCCAACTGCAGAAGAGCCTGGGCATCACCACCGTGATGGTCACCCACAACCAGGACGAGGCCATGCTCATGGCCGACCGTATCGCGGTGATCAATCACGGCCGGGTCGAGCAGTACGCCACGCCCCAGGAGATCTATCGCGCGCCCGCCACGCCCTTCGTTGCCGAGTTCGTCGGCCAGGGCAACTGGCTGCCCTACGAGCGCGACGGCGAGCACGCCCGGGTTGGCGAGCTGAGCCTGCGTCTGCATGGCGTCCGTCCGGCCGAACGCGGTCGTCTGTTCTGCCGCCCCGAGGCGGTGGTGGTCAACCCGCCGGTGCATGAAGACAACCTGTTCAGCGCACAGATGCGCGAGATCACCTTCCTCGGCAATCGCTGCCGCCTGAGTTTCGAGCTGGACGCCCTGCCAGGTCATGCCCTGCTTGCCGAGCTGGCGCCGGACGCCATGCCGCGCCTGGCCGCCCCGCATATCTGGGTGGCCCTGCCGCCGCGCAGCCTGCAAGTGTTCGCCTGATGGAACAGGTATTGCTGAGCAAGCCCCAGGCCGGCGCGCGGCGCCTGCCTGCCGACCTGGCCGACCGCATATTCGTCCACGGTGGCCAGTGGCTGCTGCTGGTGTTGCTGGTGCTCGCCGTGCTGCTGCCGCTACTGGCCATGCTTTGGCGCGGCTTCGCCAGCGAGCCCGGGCAGGGCGGAGGGCTGACGGCGGCGGCCGAGTTGTTCGGCAGCGCCAACTTCCGCTGGCTACTGGGCAACAGTCTGGCGGTTTCGCTGACCGTGGCCGCTATTGTCGTGCCGCTGGCCTACGCCTTCGCCTATGCGCTGCAGCGTACCTGCGTGCCGGCCAAGGGCCTGTGGCGCGGTATTTCCCTGCTGCCGCTGCTGGCGCCGTCGATACTGCCGGGCATCGCGCTGATCTACCTGTTCGGCAACCAGGGCGCGCTCCGGCACCTGCTCACGGACAATATCTATGGCTTCTGGGGCATCGTCATCGGCGAAGCCATCTACACCTTTCCCCATGCGCTGATGGTGCTGCTTTCGGCCCTGGCCCTGGCCGATGCGCGCCTGTTCGACGCCGCCTCGAGCATGGGCGCTTCACCCTGGCGGGCATTTCGCAGCATCACCTGGCCGGGTAGCCGACAGGGCGTGTTCGCGGCCTTCTGCCTGGTATTCACCCTGTGCATCACCGATTTTGGCGTGCCGGTGGTGGTCGGCGGCGATTATCAGGTGCTGGCGCTGGAAGCCTACAAAGCGGTGGTCGGGCAGCAGCAGTTCGGCCGCGGCGCGCTGATCGGCATGGTCCTGCTGCTGCCGGCGCTGTTGAGCTTCACCGTCGACCTGTGGCTGCGCCGCCGTCAGCGCGAGGCAATGAGTGGTCGCGCCCAGGTTTACCGCCCGCAACCGTCGCGACGCCGCGACCTGGCCTTCCTCGCCGTGGTGCTGCTGATCTGCGCGGCGCTGCTCGGCGTGTTCGGCATGGCGATGTACTCGTCGCTGGTCAAGTTCTGGCCCTACGACCTGTCGCTGTCGCTGCATCACTACGCCTTTTCCGAACTCCCCGGCGGCTGGCAGGTGTACCGCAACAGCCTGCTGCTGGCCGGTTGCACCGCCGTGTTCGGCAGCCTGCTGACCTTCACCGGCGCCTACCTGCTGGAGAAGACCCGGCAGAGCCCGCTGACCCAGGTCCTGCGCCTGCTCAGCTTCGTGCCGATGGCGGTGCCGGGGTTGGTGCTGGGCCTGGGCTACGTGTTTTTCTTCAACCTGCCGGGCAATCCGCTGCACGGTCTGTATGGCAGCCTGACCCTGCTGGTGGCGTGCACCATCGCGCACTTCCTGACCACTGCGCAGTTGACCGCCAGCGCCGCGCTGCGCCAGCTCGATGGCGAGTTCGAGGCCGCGGCGCTGTCGCTGAAAGTGCCGCTGCTGCGCCACTTTTTGCGCGTCACCCTGCCGATCTGCCTGCCGGCGTTGCTCGACATCCTGCGCTACCTGTTCGTCTCGGCGATGACCACGGTGTCGGCGGTGATCTTCCTCTACAGCCCGGACAGTCTGCTCGCCGCCATCGCCGTGCTGAACATGGACGACGCCGGCAATGTCGGCGGCGCCGCGGCCATGTCCACCCTGATTCTGCTCACCTCGGCCGCGGTTTCGCTGCTGCTGGCGGGGGCCTCACGCGGCGTGCTGCGTCGGGCCCAAGCCTGGCGCACGGCCGCCGGCCATTGATTACCCTGGAGACTGCCATGCACTACCAACACCCCGACCGCCTGCACGCGGCCATTCTCGACTGGGCCGGCACCGTGGTCGATTTCGGCTCCTTCGCGCCGACCCGCATCTTCGTCGAGGCCTTCGCCAGTTTCGACGTCGAGATCAGCCTGGAGGAGGCGCGCGGGCCGATGGGCATGGGCAAGTGGGACCACATCCGCGCCCTGTGCAACCTGCCGGCGATTGCCGAGCGCTACCAACGCCGCTTCGGTCGCCTGCCGAGCGACGAAGATGTGACGGCGATTTATGAGCGCTTCATGCCCTTGCAGATCGCCAAGGTCGGCGAGCACTCGGCGCTGATCCCCGGCGCGCTGGCGTGTATCGCCGCCCTGCGCGAGCGCGGGCTCAAGCTCGGCAGTTGCTCCGGCTATCCCAAACAGGTGATGGACAAGGTGGTCGAACTGGCCGCCGCCAATGGCTATAGCCCCGACCATGTGGTCGCCACCGACGAGGTGCCGAAAGGCCGGCCAAGCCCGGCCCAGGCGCTGGCCAACGTCATCGCTCTGGGCCTCGACGATGTGGCCGCCTGCGTCAAGGTCGACGACACCGAGCCGGGCATCCTCGAAGGCCGTAGCGCCGGCATGTGGACCGTGGCGCTGCGCTTCTCCGGCAACTTCCTGGGCCTGGACTGGGCGCAGTACCAGGCCCTGACGCCCGCGCAGCGCGAAGCCGAGCGCACACGCATCGACGCGCTGTTCGCGCCGAGCCGGCCGCACTACCTGATCGACACCCTCGCCGAACTGCCGCCGGTGATCGACGCGATCAACGCTCGCCTGGCCCGGGGCGAAAGCCCGCAAGCCAGCTGAATTCGAACAACCAACGCCACGCAATGCCAACCAAGGAGCTCTTCATGTTCAAACGTACCGCTCTGGCCGCCGGGCTGCTCGCCGCTTGCGCCCTGCCGGCCCAGGCCAACACCGAGCTGACTGTGTACACGGCCCTCGAAGTGGAACAACTGGCCGCTTACAAGACCGCCTTCGAAAAGCTGCACCCGGATATCGAGATCAAGTGGGTACGCGATTCCACTGGCATCGTCACCGCCAAGCTGCTGGCCGAGAAGGATCGCCCGCAGGCCGATGTGGTCTGGGGCCTGGCCGGCTCCAGCCTGGCTGTGCTCAAGCAGCAGGGCATGCTCCAAGCCTACGCCCCGGCCAACCTGGACAAGATCGGCGCCAACTACCGCGACGCCGCCAACCCGCCGGCCTGGGTCGGCATGGACGTGTGGGCCGCGACCATCTGCTTCAACACCATCGAGGCCGAGAAGCAGGGCCTGCCCAAGCCCACCAAGTGGGAAGACCTGACCAACCCGGTGTACAAGGGCAAGATCGTCATGCCCAACCCGGCTTCGTCCGGCACCGGCTACCTCGACGTCAGCGCCTGGCTGCAGACCTTCGGCGAGCCGCAGGGCTGGGCCTACATGGACAAGCTGCACCAGAACATCGGCCAGTACACCCACTCCGGCTCCAAGCCGTGCAAGCTGGCCGCCGCCGGCGAGTTCCCCATCGGCATCTCCTTCGAGTACCCGGCTGTGCAGCTCAAGCGCAAGGGTGCGCCGCTGGACATCGTCCTGCCGAAGGAAGGCCTGGGCTGGGAGATCGAGGCCACCGGCATCATCAAGGGCACCGAGCAGTTGGAAGCGGCGAAGAAGCTCGCCGACTTCTCCGCCAGCCGCGAGGCCATGGACCTGTACAAGGCGAATTTCGCCGTGCTGGCCCAGCCGGGCATCGCCGAGCGCTTCCAGGAGCTACCCGCCGATTACGAGCAGCGCCTGATCAAGAACGACTTCGCCTGGGCCTCGGAGAACCGCGACAAGATCCTCGCCGAATGGCGCAAGCGCTACGACGGCAAGTCCGAGCCGGTAGCCCAGTGACGTGACCGGCACAATCCTGCTGGTTGGGTGACGCGGGTTTGCCGCACGGCTCTCCCGCCAGCCTTGCCAGAGCGATTGTGCCCATCACTGCTACCCGTTGATTCATCCGGCCGCATTGGCGGCCGCCTTTTTCGTTCCAGGAGTTTCCCCATGAGTCAGCACGACTGCGATCTGTTGATCGTCGGTGCCGGCATGCTCGGCCTCGCCCATGCCTGGGCCGGCGCCAAGCGCGGCCTCAAGGTACGTGTGTTCGAGCGCAGCCACACGCCGCTCGGCGCCTCCATCCGCAACTTCGGCCAGGCCCTGGTCACTGGCCAGGCACCCGGCGTGATGCTCGACCTGGCCCGCCAGTCCCGCGGCCTGTGGGCCGAGCTGGGCCAGGCCGCCGGTCTGCAGCTCAAGCAACAGGGCTCACTGTTGTTTGCACGCAGCGAAGCCGAAGAAGCCTTGCTCGAAGCCTTCTGCGCAGGCCGCGCCCGTGAACAGGGCTACCGCGTCGAGCTGCTGCGCGGCACCGCCCTGAATGAGCTGTACGGCGGACGTTTCGCCCACCATCGCGCCGCCCTGCATGGCCTCGACGACCAGCAGTTGTACTCCCGTGAGGCGCTGCCGCAGATCGTCGATTACCTGCGCGGGCTGGGCGTGCAGTTCCACTTCTCCACCCTGGTGCGTGACGTCGAGCCAGGTAGCGCCCTGACCAGCGCCGGAAGTTTCAGCGCCAGGCACATCGTGGTCTGCTCCGGACATGATTATCAGACTTTGCTGGCCGAACCGCTGGCCGCGCTCCAGCCTTCGGTGTGTCGCTTGCAGATGCTGCGCGCCCGCCTGCAACAGCCGCTGGACCTGCAACACGCGGTGCTCACCGGTCTGAGCTGCGTGCATTACGGCGCCTTCGCCGATCTGCCGGAAGCCGAAGCCATCCGTGCGCAGATCCGCCGTGAACAGCCGGAACTGGAAACCCACGGCATTCACCTGCTGGTCAGCCCGACGCCCCATGGCGAGGTGATTATCGGCGACTCCCACGACTACGGCAGCGACGCCTCGCCGTTCAACGCCGAGGGCGTGGACGACCTCATGCTGGCGCTGGCCGAGCACACCCTGGGCGGCAAGCTGCAGGTGCTGGAACGCTGGCAGGGCGTATACGGCTCGCGCGGGCCCGGCCCGTTCAGCGTGGTGCAAGCCGGGGCAGGCGTCAGCGCCGTACTGATGCACACAGGCCTGGGCATGAGCGTCGGCCTGGGCCTGGGTGAGCGCAGCCTGGCGGCGTTGCTCGGCGAAGAAGAATGGCCGCAGGCGTGCGTCGCATGAGGGCGGAGCAGGCGGTGGCCGAGCTGTTTGCCCTGTGCCGTCAGCAGGCGCAGGCGGACTATATCGGCGAAGCGGTCAGCCAGCTCGAACACATGGTCCAGGCCGCCGAGCTGGCGCGTGACGAAGGGGCAGACGAGGAGTTGGTGCTGGCTGCTTTCTGCCACGATGTCGGGCACTTCTGTGCGCCGCTGACGGCGCAAAACTCAATGGCCGGCCTGGGCCGTCGAGGTCATGAGCGGGTGGGTGCAAACTGGTTGCTGGGGTTGGGCTTCTCCCAGCGCCTGGCGGGGCTGGTGGCGCGGCATGTGGACGCCAAGCGTTACCTGAGCTGGCGCGATCCGGCTTATCTGGCAGGGTTGAGTGAGGCCAGCCGGCAGACCCTGGACTGGCAGGGTGGGCCGATGACGACCCGTGAAGCCGAGGCCTTCGAGGCCGACCCGCTGTTTGCCGACAGCCTGCGTTTGCGCCGCTGGGACGAGGCGGCCAAGGTCGCCGGGAGACCTCCAACCGATCTCTGCGATTTGGAGCAGCTTGCGATACGTGTTCACCAGGCGGCGATACCTTGAGGGATCCTCAGGTGCAGGCCCGGTTATCACTTGTATCGAAAAGGACCGACCGGTGAAATAAAGCAAACCCGACACAAGATGTCGGGTTTGCTTTTTGGAGGACGTTTACTTGCTATCGCGGATCAACGGTATCCAACACCCGATTTGCCAGCAATGAACTCAGTTCGATCAATTGCTGTATACCGAGAGCAATGTGACGGCAGGAGCCTTCCAAGTCGAAGGCCAGGTTGCTGGCCATCGCGTCGGCTGCCGCCAGGGTTTCTCTGAGGTTGGCGAGGAGCAGGCGTTGATGCGGTTTGTCTGTAGGAGCGCTGGGCTGCGCCCTGTAGGAGCTGTCGAGTGCAACGAGGCTGCGATCTTTCTCCCGACACCTGAGTTTCAAGCGAAAGACCAAAGGATCGCAGCCTTCGGCAGCTCCTACAAAAGCTCAGTGGGGCAGTGAGATATTTCGCTAAATCCCCTCGTCACAGTAATTCAGTTGTTTGCGTTGGTGGCAGGGTGCCACAATCGTTTTTTTGGTCGCGTCATAAACCAGGTGGTTCAAATGGATGGCCCAAGACTGCGCAATGGCCAGGATTTTGTCATAGCCGAACAGGTGCGAACCGACCGACTGCAGCAACTGTTCCGCCAATCCGTTTCTGCGGTTTTAGGTAGTTACCTGGCTGCCATCATGCTGATTTGGCTGTGTTGGGATCGGTTTGAGCACAGCGCTATTTTTTGGTGGCTGGCCATCCTGACCGCATCGACGCTGGTGCGTATCGCGATGTTCGTTGCCTATTTCCGCAGCGACGAAAGTCAGCGCACACCTGAACATTGGGAGCGCAAATACTGGGTCACGCTGGTGCTATCCGCCAGCATCTGGGGCGGTGGGGCGTTTGTGCTCATGCCGGCGGACGATCTGTTGTCGCAGGCGCTGGTCATGCTCTTTACGGTTGGTATGTCCGTCAGCGCGGTGTCCTGCTACTCGGCCTATCGCGATATGACATTGGTCTCCATCGGCGTGGTGTTGCTGCCGTGCACCGTCTGGCTGCTGTTTCAACCGTCTGCGATTCAAGTCGGCATGGCACTTTCGATTTTGGTGTTCATGGCATTTGCGGCCCGTGCCACGCACAAAATGTCCCAGGCACTGGAAATCGCCTTTCGACTCACCCGTGAAATGGAACAGGCGAACAGCATTTCAACCCGCGCCGCACAAACCGATGAACTGACCGGCCTGAAGAGTCGACGAGCATTTTTCGAGCATGCCCAGCAGCTTTACAACGAATGCAAGGCCAAGCGGCAAGGGTTGTGCGCGGTCATGTTGGACATGGATCACTTCAAGCACATCAACGACACCTACGGCCATCAGGTGGGCGATCAGGTATTGCGCCAGATGGGGGCAGTCATCAGTTCATCGTTTCGGACAACGGATATCCTCGGTCGGCTCGGTGGTGAAGAGTTCGCCATTTTGCTTCCGGACACGTCCATTGAGGTTGCCACCCAGATAGCGGAACGGCTCATCGATACCATCGCGGGTTTGATGATCGAGCCTGTTCACCATATCTCAGCCAGCCTTGGCGTCGCATCGACGCAGGCTTGTAATAAGGATCTTCACAGCTTGATGAATGATGCGGATAAAGCCCTGTATCGAGCGAAGGCGCAGGGGCGTAATCGGGTGGCTGTTGCTTAGTCGGGTTGGCTTTGCCCAGCGCGAAACCAAAAAAACCGCCAATTCGGCGGTTTTTTTGTATCAGCAGAAAATCAGGTTCTGGCACCAGCCATTCGGCCAACGGGCTCAAGCTCCTTACCTTTGGCGAGGCTTACCGACAAGAATTGGCGCTCTATAGTGGTCGCGCAGCCAGCCAGACGGCGAGCTTCCGCTTGGTACTGAGCTGCAAGCAATGGCTTTGGAGTATGCTTGGAAGCCTTCATAGAAAACTCACAATAGAATTGGGGCTCATGTTATGCCTCGTTCACCGCTATAACAAGGCGCCGCTGGTCGTCGAAATCGAAGCCCAGATACTGGTACCACTGGACAGCGCCAGGGTCAGGCTCAAAAATCTCAATCTCCCGAAGCTTCAGCATTCGCGCATATCGGCTGATCGCGATCAAGACTAAACCGGCCACTTCGCCCTTTAAAGGGTGAGTGGCGTCAGGCTTGCCCTCCAAGAGGACAACCTTGATTGACAAGGTGCTTGATTTTGGCGTGGAAAAGCAAAGCCCACATAACTCTTGGTCATACCACAGAGAAAGGTCAAACGCTTTCCCGTCGCGATTCTTCCAGACAGGTATTTCCTCCCATGGATAAAGTTGGGCTTCTGAGCCCCATAGATTGCATTGGTCGAGTGCCTCTTGGGTTATCGGCTCGTATCTTATCCGCTCAGCATCGATACCTTTCTCTGATAGTGCCTTAGGATCATCCACCAAAAATTCTTTAGCGAGCTGCATTGCGGTCGAGCGGAACACCTGATGCTTGAAGTTGCTAATGCGTGGTCGTTTCATGTGGTGGATACGATGATGGACAGGGCGAAAAAACAATAGAGTCCGGGGGCGAGGCACACAAGCAGGTGGGTTCTGGTGTGGTTGTAGGCAAAGGCGCAAGGATGTGTGGGCTGGCGGAGGCGTAGTGTTCTGCTTATGAATTTCCCTCTCTTTGAAGGCCTGCAATTGCGCTGGTCCTGCTGATCCCCCCTAGCACCTCCTTCCCCTGGCTCACCTCGCAGCTCACCCGGGCTGGCGACATTGCAAATGCCTAAAAATAAATTTCCTTTTAGATCAATTAGTTAATTCGCAATCAGTAAATTTCTCAAAATTTATCTTGCGCGCTAACTATTCATCCGTTAACTTTATCGCAACTGGTTGGCGCGCAAACATTTAGCGCAACCAATCTCGATCCAACCCATCAGCAATAGAGGAAACACCATGAACGTTCTCTACACCGCAGTCGCAACCTCCACCGGTGGCCGTGATGGCCGTGCTGTTTCCAGCGACAAGATTCTCGACGTGAAACTGGCCACTCCAAAAGCCTTGGGCGGTGCGGGTGGTGAAGCCACCAACCCTGAGCAGTTGTTCGCTGCCGGCTACTCCGCCTGCTTCATTGGCGCATTGAAGTTTGTCGCCAGCCAAAGCAAACGCAGCATTCCTGCTGATGCATCGATCACGGCACATGTCGGCATCGGCCAGATCCCTGGCGGTTTCGGTCTGGACATTGATCTGCACATCAACCTGCCGGGCCTGGATCAAGACGATGCTCAAGCGCTGGTCGATGCGGCTCACCAGGTTTGCCCGTATTCCAACGCGACACGCGGCAACGTCGACGTCCGTTTGCACGTCACCGTCTAACTCACTTTATCTACGAATAAAAAGGATCAGGACATGAACACGCTCAGCAAAACGCTCATTGGCTCGCTTCTGGCACTGTCGCTCGGTAATGCGTTCGCGACTTCTTCTGTTCAACCTACGTTCGCCGAGGGTGGTTCGGATCGCCTGATCGAAAGCCGCGTAGCCGAAGGCGGCTCGGATCGACTCATCGAAAACCGCGTAGCCGAAGGCGGCTCCGATCGACTCATCGAAAACCGCGTAGCTGAAGGCGGCTCCGATCGACTCATCGAAAACCGCGTAGCTGAAGGCGGTTCGGATCGCCTGATGGAAAACAGGGTGGGCTGAACAATCCCTTCACCACTCCGTAAGCCGGTCGAATCAACCTATGTTGCTTCCAAAACAAAAAATGCCGCTTATCTCTCATGAGGAAGCGGCTTTTTTGCAACGTGTCACGGATCCTAAACGATGCAAAGTGTTCCCCCTCGGTCGCATACTTTCTGCCGTGCAAACCATGGCCGACTTTTCAACAGAATCGGCAAAACAGCTGACATCAGCCCATCAACTGCATGATATTTCTCCGAACATTATTTTCACGAAAACAGCACCTCATTGTGTCGAGAAGATAAATAGCTTTTAGCCATCAACCGCTAATAGCCAATGACTCTAAGAACTGCATAGCATATTTTTTAAAGCTAACTAATCTCGTAATCGCGCAACGGATGAAGGACGTATCGCGCACCTACTATGATGGATCTATTAAAGGACTATCCCATGGAAAGCTTCGCTATCGCAGCTTCACAAATCAACTGGAACGGCGGCCAACGAATCACTTTGAATCCGGGTGATACCGCTACCTGTACCACTTTGCGCCCTGGTCAGATTTACGGCATTTTCATATATAACTCTGCTAACAGCGACAACAATGCCGCCGTAAGTGTTGTATGGAGCAATAGCCAGCCTCCTGCAACAATTACTGTTCCAGGCACCACGGCCAATGCCGGCTTGGCCTCTCTGGGCTTTGTTTCTGGCAGTGACACTCAGACCGTTTCAGTTTCGCTACCCAGCAACAGTGGCATTGCTCAGGTCGAACTGTGGTTGGGCAGTACCAGCATGCCGACCAACACCAGCGGACTTAGCAATAACGCATTGCAGGCTAACGGAGAGCAGTACCCGTTCAACAAATATAATCGCTATTATGCGGTGCCTCCTTCGAAGTGGATGAATCTGACAATCGTCAGCAAGATCACTCAGTTTATTTCGTGCCAATTCCGAGAAGCTGCTGCTACTGTATTTGTTGTCAATGAAACATCCAACGGCCTGCTGGCTGGCCAAGTCACCAATATTGGACCTACTGCTTCGGAAAAAGGCGCAGTGACCATTGTGGCAACGCAGATTCAAAATATCAGTAACAACTTGCAAGGAGACGGTACGCAGTGGGTCTGGATGGACGCTGATAGTCAACAAGACTCTACGAGCGCCAGCATTTCTCTACAATCACTTTAAAAGGCCAGCCGGCTAAAACAGAAGAGTCACGCGGTGCGTGGCTCTTTTTATTTAATGCAGTAACTTCCTAGCGCCTGGGCGTCATTAATTGCCTTGGTTTCGCATGCTCCCACTTTTCACGATGCTCTCTGCTAAACGATGCTATCCACCACACCACCATCAGTGGCAAAGGAGCTGTTTGCGGTCAATCAACCATCAGGAAGCCGACCACACCGCCAGTTCATAGCCATCCGGGTCGATAAAGTGGAAACGTCGGCCACCCGGGAAAGCGAACACTTCACGGCTGATGGACGCCCCCGCAGCCTTGAGCCGGAGTTGGGTGCCTTCAAGGTCATCGGTATACAAGATAATCAACGGGCCGCCTGGGCGCACAGGTTCGCCGGTCGTGAAGCCACCGGTCAGGCGACCGTCGCTGAACTCGGTATAGGTCGGGCCGTAGTCGACGAAACTCCAGCCGAATACGCTTGCATAAAAGGCTTTGCTGCGGGCGATGTCGTTGACATTGAACTCGATGTTATCGATCTGACGGTCTTTACCACGAATGCCCATTGCGACTTCCTTGGCTGGTTGGGAAGAGGCGAGCTTAGGCCATTCACCCGCCACTACGCTTGGAAAAAATCGATCCGGACGGTAGGGGTTGAGCGCAGAGGAGAAACACAGCCGGCGCCGGTGCCCGAGATGCCTGAGGCATTGCGGGTGCAAAACGGCGCCGTCTCTGCCACGTCTACACTTTAAAGCGTCCTACCAGCCTTTCCAGTTCATGACCCAGCCGTGCGAGTTCGGTACTTGAAGAAGCGGTTTCCTCGCAGGTGCTTGCCGTCTGCTCGGAGATATCGCGAACGTTGATGACACTGCGATTGATTTCCTCGGCGACTGCGCTTTGCTGCTCCGCTGCGGTGGCGATTTGCTGATTCATGGCTTGAATGATCGATACTTTACTCGTGATGTTTTCCAGGGCGATCACCGCGCGATGGGTAAATTCGACGCTGCTCTCGCCCAACAGCTGGCTGCTTTCCATGCCTGAGGCAACGGCATGAGTACCACTCTGTACACCGGCCACCAGACTTTCAATTTCTTCAGTGGAACGCTGGGTGCGTAAGGCAAGACTGCGCACCTCGTCTGCTACCACCGCAAAGCCACGGCCAGCCTCGCCGGCGCGTGCGGCTTCAATGGCCGCGTTCAGCGCCAGCAGATTGGTTTGCTGGGCCACCGCCTTTATCACATCGAGTACCCCGCCGATTTTTTCACTTTGTTCCTGGAGATGGCGTACAGCATCGGCCGACTGATTGAGCTCTTCGGCCAAGCGCTTGATCTGCGCTATGGCCTCATTCACGATTTGCTCTCCCTCAGAGGCTTGCTGATCCGCGGCGGATGCGGCAGTTGAGGCCTCTTCAGCATCGCGAGCGACGTTTTGCACCGTTGCGGTCATTTCACTCATCGCGGTGGCGACATGATCCGTTTCGGTTTTCTGATTATTGACGCCCGTATTGGTTTGCTCGGTGACCGCCGACAGCTGTTCGGCAGCACTGGCAACCTGAATGACGCCGGATCGAATGCCCTCGATCAGCTCATGAAGGTTGAGCATCATCTGCTGAAGACCTGATTGCAGCTGACCCAACTCATCACGCCGGTTGACCTGCACGGGCTCACTCAAATCCCCCCCGGCAATACGATTCACGGCCTGTAGCGTGTACTGCAGTGGGTTAACGATTTGTTGGGTAATGATCCATGCTGCAAGTGCGCCCAGTAGCAACGTCAAGGCTGCGACAAGCCCCAGCAGAACCTTGGCAGACGCGGCGTCGGCATCGCGCTTGGTATTTTGCGAATCAATGAGTTTTTGCGTCGTATCGAGCAACAGATCACCCAGCTGCCCCATACGTTTATATATGGGCGCTTGGTCAGTATTGGGTTTGGCCAGATCAAGCAGCAGTTGTCCGTATTCTCTGACGGAAGTGTTCTGTTGTTGGATCAGTTGCTGGTCAATCGGGGCAGTGAACTGGGTGTTGATGTTTTGCAAGTGGGCTGCCAGATTGTCCAGAATTTTCTGCAGCGGTTGATAGGCATCTGGTTGAGGGTTTGCACCTAGACGTAAACGACTGATTCGCAGGTCTTTGGTGTAATCGCTGATTTGAGCAATTTTCTCGATTTTAGCGCCGCGGTCGGTCAACGTCGCAATGGCGTACCAACCCGTCGAAGCGAGTAACAACGCAAGCCCCAGTACCAGGCCGAAGCCCAAGCTTAATTTCGCGCTGACACGGATATTGCTGATCCAGCCAAACATAGAGACTCCAGTCGTAACTCAGATTGATTGAACATGGCGTCCGGAATGTCGACCATGAGCCTGAATGCTTTAGTTCTAGAGTGGCAGCAAAAGTACTCTGGAGGGCAATTAGCCTCATACGAAAAAAAATATACCGTTGTCGAGGGCTATTCGGTTAAGAGGTAGCTGAAAGGATACAGCGCCCAGCCTGCCGGCCATTCCAAGAGCAGTGCGTTCCGAAACTAACGGGGCATTTCAAACACCCCATAAACTGTCTAGTTCTTTAGTCGAATGTTCATGATCGTTCGGTTCTGCTGGGCCCATACTTATAGTGCAAGCACGAAAACAGTGCAGTGTGTGACGGAAGGTTTAAATCTCGATGGCTTGCTTCAGGTAAAAAAATAGCCGGTCTTGGCAGGCTCTGTATCGGGCTTCGAGGCCCTCGACCTCCCACATTCGAGCAAGCCATACCTCATCACATGACGCGTCAATATCATTGACGGCGACGCTCCATACAACCTGAGCGTGTTGTGTGGCACGTAGCAATTGCAATAACTCCTCAGTGATTGGAAGCGCTTTAGTCTTAACTCTTTTTAGCGACATAAACCATCCGTGATTAATTCAAGGTCGAGATTGTTTTTGCGTCGCGCACTATAAGGCTCAGTTTATGAAGGCTGTATTCGACTTATGGCTAGCAAGACAGCGCAGAAATAGGCTGCTCTTGGCAGTAGTTATTCATTGGATTTATGACGCTTTAATTACTGACTGCTTTATGGTGAGCATGAGCATGGCGGGCCTGAATTCAAGGCCGGTCGTCAACGAAACTTATTAATCTTTCACAAGAAGAGCCAGCAGCTATAGCGGGAATACACCGAATTTACGTGAGTCAAATTGAACGCGAACTAAAGTACCTCAATGATGCCCTGTCTAATGAACGAAAGGTTTTGGTCAACGCGTTCAGGAATTTGACGCTTCCTTGGCTGATTTGGGAGTAAGCGAACTTAGGCCATTCAAACCCTCACTAAGCTTGGAAAAAACGATCCGGACGGCAGGGGTTGAGGGCAGAGCAAGCCTTGTCGCCGACGATCTCTTCACTGGCAAGACGACCCACAATCGCGGCCAGGGTAACGCCGGGGTGCATGACGCACACGTAGACGCCGCCGACCTGCGGAAGATAACCAATGATGGGGATGTCATCGGCAGGCAGAACCGGCGTTTGAGTGAGCACTTTCGCACCGTTGGCCTGGGCGCCAGCGATCAGCGCATGGGTTGCTGCTACGGCGTCCAGCGCTCCTTCTTCTGCCGCATACGAAGCTTGTTGAGGAGGGTTCTTGAGGTTTGGCTCAAGTTCACGAATCTGTGATCGGGATATCCGGTTTGCCGAAGCTGTTGAACTCGGGCCGTAAGAGAGGGCGCCAGTCCATTGGATCTTCAGGCCGGGCAGTTGCGTTTCGAGTCGGCGGTATTCCTGGATGGCAGCGCCGCGCAATGGCGCAATGGGGTCGGGTTCGCCATGAGAGCTGTTGATCCAGGCGAATGAGCTGCCGGTCACGCCTGACGCGATGCCTTCGGCCTCGACTACCGTGACTTTCGCGCCTTGGGTCATCAGATGGTAGGCCAGGGATGCGCCGACGATGCCGGCACCGATGACGATGACGTGCTTGCCTGGAGCGTTATCCATTCGGTCTCCGTCGGGTTTGCCTGGGGGAATACGTTAGCCCGGTTGGGGCTGCTGCGCAGCCCAGCGGGAGCAAGCTCCCTCGCCACGGTGGGTGGTGCAGCAGTTCAATATGCGGCGCCTGTCAGGCCGCTATCGCGAGCAAGCTCGGCTCCCACAGGGTTCTTGGGTGTTCACGATCAAGCATTCACCACACCCAAGCAACAGGCCTTCAGTACCACCGCGCCTCGCCCGGCGGGCGTTTCTTGAAGCGTTTCATGCTCCACATGTACTGGCTCGGATAGGCCCGTACGTAGCGCTCCACCACTTGGCTCATGGCAGCGCAGGCGGTTTCGGTGTCGGTGCTGTACATGGCCTGCGGCGCGGCTTCGAGGATGACTTTGTAGCCGGAGCCGTCCGGCAGGCGCAGGGCGTGAAGGAAGACGCCGACCGCTTTGCCGCCAGCGAGCATGTTCGGCACGAACTTGCTGGTCAGGGCCTGGGTGGCGAAGAAGGGCACGAAGATACCGGCGGATTCGGCCGGTTCCGGGTCGGCGGGGATGCCTACTTGGCCGCCCTTGCGCACTTCCTTGATGACGCTGAGGATGCCTTCCTTGGTGGATGCGGCGACTTTGTTGCCCAGTTGCACCCGCTGTTTGCGCAGCAATTCATCCACTGCCTTGAGCTTGGGCGGGCGGTAGAAAATGATCGGTTTGCACTGGCTGCAATAGAAGTGGTTGAGCACTTCCCAGTTGCCCAGGTGACTGGTGATGCCCACCACGCCTTTGCCGGAGGCCAGCGCTTCTTTTAATACTTCCAGGCCTTCGACTTCACGCACCAGGTCGATGGAGCGTTGGGCCGGCCAGATCCAGGCGCAGGCACTTTCGGTCAAGGATTTGCCGATGTCCTTGAGGCTCTGGCCCACCAGGCGTTCGCGCTCGGCCGGGTCCATCTCGGGAAAACATTTGGCGAGGTTGATCCGCACCACATCGCGGGAGCGGTTGGGCAGCTTCCACATGAACCAGCCAATGGCCGAGCCCACCGCTTGCACCGCCCGCCAGGGCAGCAGCGCAAACAACCGCAGAGCGCCGACCAGCAAGGCGCCTTTCAACTTATCCACAGGTCACTCCTGAATGTATGGGCCGTGTTGCGAGCCGGCTATTCTAACCGCCGTTTACCAACTCGGCGTAGCGGTCGCAATCCTGGGTGTGGTCCATGACCATGCCCGAGGCCTGCATCAGCGCATAACAAATGGTCGGTCCGACAAAAGTAAATCCGGCTTTCTTCAGGCCTTTGCTCATCGCCAGCGCCTCGGGCGTGATGGCCGGCACTTCGGTGCGGTCCTTGAAATGATTGATGATGGGTTTGTCGCCCACGAACGACCAGAGAAATGCCACCGGGTCTTCCAACGCCAGCCAGGCCTGGGCGTTGCGGCGGGCGGCCTTGAGCTTGAGGCGGTTGCGGATGATGCCGGGGTCGAGCATCAGCTCATCGATTTCGGCGTCGCTCATCTGCGCCACCCGCTGCACATCGAAGTCGTACAGCACCTCCCGGTAGCGCTCGCGTTTGCGCAAAACGGTGATCCAGGACAGCCCGGCCTGGAACCCTTCGAGCAAAAGCAACTCGAACAAACCCTGCGCATCGCGCAGCGCCGTGCCCCACTCCTGATCGTGATAAGCCATGTACAACGGATCGTCAGAACACCAAAAGCAGCGTGGCATAAGGCTCCAGGGGGCGTGCGCACGAACGAATCGGGTATACTCCCGCTCTTTAAATCGCAGCCCAAGAAACAGGTGAATTTCGTGAGCCAGCCTACGCCAGCCGTGCGTACCTTCCAAGACTTGATCCTCGCCCTCCAGCAATACTGGGCCGAGCAAGGTTGCGTGGTACTTCAGCCCTACGATATGGAAGTAGGCGCCGGCACTTTCCACACTGCCACGTTTCTGCGTGCCATCGGCCCGGAAACCTGGAACGCCGCTTATGTGCAGCCCAGCCGCCGCCCGACTGACGGCCGCTACGGCGAAAACCCGAACCGTCTGCAGCACTACTACCAGTTCCAGGTCGTCCTGAAGCCGAACCCGGAAAACTTCCAGGAGCTGTACCTGGGCTCGCTCAAGCACGTCGGCCTCGACCCGCTGGTGCACGACATTCGCTTCGTCGAAGACAACTGGGAATCGCCAACCCTGGGCGCCTGGGGCCTGGGCTGGGAAGTCTGGCTCAACGGCATGGAAGTGACCCAGTTCACCTACTTCCAGCAAGCGGGCGGCATCGAGTGCTACCCGGTCACCGGCGAAATTACCTACGGTCTGGAACGCCTGGCCATGTACCTGCAGGGTGTGGATTCGGTCTACGACCTGGTGTGGGCCGACGGCCCGTTCGGCAAAGTGACCTATGGCGACGTGTTCCACCAGAACGAAGTGGAACAGTCGACCTACAACTTCGAACACGCCAACGTCGAGAAGCTGTTCGAGCTGTTCGATTTCTACGAAAGCGAAGCCAAGCGCCTGATCGAGCTGGACCAGCCGCTGCCGTTGCCGAGCTATGAAATGGTGTTGAAGGCGTCCCATACCTTCAACCTGCTGGATGCACGCCGGGCGATTTCCGTGACCGCGCGCCAGCAATACATCCTGCGTGTACGCACCCTGGCGCGTTCCGTCGCGCAAGCCTACCTGCTGGCCCGTGCCAAGCTGGGCTTCCCGATGGCGACCCCGGACCTGCGTGATGAAGTGTTGGCTAAGCTGGAGGCTGCACAATGAGTGCTCAAGATTTTCTGGTTGAACTGGGCACCGAAGAACTGCCACCCAAAGCCCTGAACACCCTGGCCGATGCGTTCCTGGCCGGTATCGACAAAGGCCTGCAAGCCGCCGGCCTGAACTACGAAGCCAAACAGGTATACGCTGCGCCGCGCCGCCTGGCCGTGCTGATCACCGCCCTGGCGACCCAGCAGCCAGACCGCAGCATCAACCTCGACGGCCCGCCACGCCAGGCCGCGTTCGACGCCGACGGCAATCCGACCCAAGCCGCCCTGGGCTTCGCCAAGAAGTGCGGCGTGGACCTGAGCGAAATCGACCAGAGCGGCCCGAAGCTGCGCTATAGCCAGAGCATCAAGGGCAAGCCGACCGCCAGCCTGTTGCCGACCATCGTCGAAGACTCCCTCAATGACTTGCCGATTCCCAAGCGCATGCGCTGGGCCGCGCGCAAGGAAGAGTTCGTGCGTCCAACCCAATGGCTGGTGATGTTGCTCGGTGACCAGGTGATCGATTGCACGATCCTGGCCCAGAAGGCCGGTCGCGATTCCCGCGGTCACCGCTTCCATCATCCACAGAGCGTGCGCATCACCTCGCCGGCCAACTACCTGGCCGACCTGCGTGCCGCCTATGTGCTGGCCGACGCCAACGAGCGCCGCGAACTGATCAGCAAGCGCACCGAAGAGCTGGCCACCCTGCAGGAAGGCACCGCCATCGTGCCGGCCAACCTGCTGGACGAAGTGACCGCGTTGGTGGAATGGCCGGTGCCGCTGGTGTGCTCGTTCGAGGAACGTTTCCTTGAAGTGCCACAGGAAGCACTGATCACCACCATGCAGGACAACCAGAAATACTTCTGCCTGCTGGACGCTGAAGGCAAGTTGCTGCCGCGCTTCATCACGGTCGCCAACATCGAAAGCAAGGACCCGCAGCAGATCATCGCCGGTAACGAAAAAGTCGTTCGCCCGCGCCTGACCGATGCCGAGTTCTTCTTCAAGCAAGACAAGAAACAGCCCCTGGAAAGCTTCAACGAGCGCCTGCGCAACGTGGTGTTCCAGGAAAAACTCGGCAGCGTCTACGACAAGGCCGAGCGCGTGTCGAAACTGGCGGCGTTCATCGCCCCACGCATCGGCGGCGACGCCCAGCGCGCGGCCCGTGCTGGCATCCTGTCCAAGTGCGACCTGTCCACCGAAATGGTCGGTGAGTTCCCGGAGATGCAAGGCGTCGCCGGTTACTACTACGCCCTCAACGATGGCGAGCCGCAAGACGTGGCCCTGGCACTGAACGAGCAGTACATGCCGCGCGGTGCCGGCGCTGAACTGCCAACCACCCTGACCGGTGCGGCCGTGGCCATCGCCGACAAGCTCGACACCCTGGTCGGTATCTTCGGTATCGGCATGCTGCCCACCGGCAGCAAAGACCCTTATGCCTTGCGTCGCGCGGCGCTGGGCGTGTTGCGGATCCTGATCGACAAACAGCTGGACCTGGACCTGAACGACGCCGTGGCGTTCGCCGTCAACGCGTTCGGCAGCAGGGTCAAGGCTGCCGGCCTGGCCGATGCGGTGCTGGAATTCATCTTCGACCGCCTGCGGGCACGTTATGAAGATGAAGGCGTCGACGTCGCCACCTACCTGTCGGTGCGAGCCCTGAAACCGGGTTCGGCCCTGGACTTCGACCAGCGCGTACAAGCGGTGCAGGCGTTCCGTCAACTGCCGGAAGCGGCAGCGCTGGCGGCGGTGAACAAGCGAGTATCGAACCTGCTGGGCAAGGCCGACGGCAACATCGCGGCCACCGTCGAAGCCAAGTACTTCGACAACGCCAACGAGTTTTCCCTGTATTCGGCGATCCAGCAGGCAGACCAGGCGGTCCAGCCAATGGCGGCGGCGCGTCAGTACAGCGAAACCCTGGCGCGCCTGGCTGCACTGCGCGAACCGGTGGATGCGTTTTTCGAGGCGGTGATGGTCAATGCCGAAGACGCCAAGGTACGCGCCAACCGTTACGCGTTGCTGGCGCGTCTGCGTGGGCTGTTCCTCGGCGTCGCCGATATTTCGTTGCTGGGGTAACGCTTGAAACTGCTGATTCTCGATCGGGACGGGGTGATCAATCACGACTCCGACGCTTACATCAAATCGGTGGAGGAGTGGTTGCCACTGCCCGGTTCGATCGAAGCCATCGCGCAGTTGAGCAAGGCCGGCTGGACGGTGGCGGTTGCCACCAACCAGTCGGGCATTGCCCGCGGTTATTATGACCTCGCCGTCCTGGACGCCATGCATGAGCACTTACGGGCATTGGTGGCGGAGCAGGGCGGGGAAGTCGGCTTGATCGTCTATTGCCCGCACGGGCCGGACGACGGCTGCGATTGCCGCAAACCCAAGCCAGGCATGTTGAAAACCATTGCCGCCCATTACGATGTGGGATTGGCGGGTGTGTGGTTCGTCGGTGACAGCCTCGGTGACCTGGAGGCGGCCAAGGCCGTCGATTGTCAGCCAGTTTTGGTAAAGACCGGGAAAGGCGAAAAGACTCTGGGCAAGACCCTGCCGGTGGGCACCTTGATTTTTGACGACTTGGCGGCGATTGCCGCTGAACTTATCCACAATTAGAGCTCCCAAGACAACCTGATCAAGGATTGTTCGGGAAGCGCTTGAACAGGCGGGCACTGCCCGCAACGGTAAATGCCGCTATGTCTATATTGCAGGCCATCAGAGCCTTTCTCTTTTACCTGCTGTTGGGCACCAGTTCCTTGCTGTGGTGCTCCTTGAGTTTTTTTATCGCGCCTTTCTTGCCGTTCAAGGCGCGCTACCGTTTCATCAATGTGTACTGGTGCCGCTGCGCCCTGTGGTTGAGCAAGGTGTTCCTGGGCATCCGCTATGAAGTCAAAGGTGCCGAGAACGTACCTGACCGGCCCTGCGTGATCCAGTCCAACCACCAGAGCACCTGGGAGACATTCTTTCTCTCGGCCTATTTCGAACCGTTGAGCCAAGTGCTCAAGCGTGAGCTGTTGTTCGTGCCGTTCTTCGGCTGGGCCATGGCGATGCTGCGCCCGATCGCCATCGATCGCGACAATCCCAAGGCGGCCCTCAAGCAGGTCGCGAAGAAGGGCGACGAACTGCTCAGAGATAACGTTTGGGTGCTGATCTTCCCCGAGGGCACCCGTGTTCCTTATGGAACCGTCGGCAAATTTTCCCGCAGCGGTTCGGCATTGGCCGTGAACGCCGATCTGCCCGTGCTGCCGATTGCACACAATGCCGGCAAATTCTGGCCCAAGGCTGGCTGGATCAGGACACCGGGCGTGATCACTGTAGTGATCGGCGCGCCAATGTATGCCGAAGGCACTGGGCCCCGCGCCATCGCCGAGCTCAATGACCGCGTACAAGCCTGGAATGAACAGGCACAACGGGAAATGGGCTCGCTGCCTCCCGGCCCTGTCACCGAAGTCCCCACGGAACAAGCCGCTGTTTGAGATCTGTGGATAACCTGTGTACCGTTTTATCGAAATCCGTCGCTTTTATGTTGTAGGTATTTGTTTTTAATACATATTTCCTAAACACATAAAACCGACGGTTAGGTGCATAAGTTTTTATAGCATCAAAAGATCGCAGCCTTCGGCAGCGCCTACAGCTGCCGAAGGCTGCGATCTTTCAATCTGCCAATAACGCAAAGCGCAGGCTGAACGTCGTGCCTTTACCCATCACGCTGCGGCACTCGATTTTCCCCTCGTGATGGTCCACCACCGCCTTGACCATCGAGAGCCCCAAGCCGATGCCATCCACGCCGTGAGCCGAGGAAAACCGTCGGTACTGACTGAACAGGTTTGGTAGCTCTTCGGCGCTGATGCCCTTGCCCTGGTCGGCGATATTGCAGATCAACCAGCCCGGGGTGCAATGAACCTGCAGCGAAATGCAGGTGTCGGGCGCGCTGTACTTGATGGCATTTTCCAGCAGATTGAACAGGGCACGGGTGAGCAACGGCTGATCCGCCCTCACCATCGCCTCTTCATCCTCTATTTCATGAATCAATTGGATGCGCTTGGCCTGGGCGATAGGCAGCGCCTGGTCGAGTACATCCAGCACCAGCATGGCGAATAGCGTCGGCTGGAATTGATACGCCTCGGATTCGGCCTTGGCCAATTGCACGAAGCCCTCGGTCAGGTCCAGGGCGCGACGTACCTGGCGCTCGATCTGGTCGAACAGCGGATTATCCCCACCTCCCTGGTATCGCTGCACATCGAGCAGGGCAAGGATCGCCGAGTGCGGAGCGCGCAAGTCATGGGAAAGGAAACGCAGCATGACGCTGCGCTGTTCTTCAGCCTCACGTTCGGCGCTCAGGTCCGTGAGGCTCAACAACCAGCCAATCGGCGCATCGCCATCAACCGGCAACAAAGCCGCCCGTTCCAGGCGCAAGCTGCGCTCGCGAATGTCGCGAAACTCCACCAGGGGCAATGTGGATAACCGGTGATGCGCCCCATGCTCCAACCCTGGATAACCCAATTGTCCGAGATGCTCCAGCACGTCGCCGCCCGCCAGGTCATGGCCGAACAGCTCGCGCGCCTTGCGATTGCCGAGCAACAGCTTGCCTTGGGGATCGCTGATCATGGTCGCCACCGGCAGGTATTCCAGGCCGTCGGCAATGAAGCGCCGGGTGTCGCGGGTTCGGCTCATGGCTTGTTCCAGGGCCATGATCTGGCCCTGCAAGCGGTCGCTGCCGGTGTAGGAGGGGCGGCGACGTTCCGGGAAGACCTTGGGCTCCGCGTCCAGGCGGGCCAGCTCCCAGCCGAAATAGGCCAATACCACGCTCAGGCGCCGCCAGTTCCAGATCAGGTAGCCGAACATGATGCCCAGCACACTCGCCATGGGTGACCACCACCAACCTCGCGCACCCAGCACGGCACTGATCAACAGGGCCAGGCTCATGCCGCCCACCGTGGTCCAAAGCGCCAGGCGCGGGCGCAACAGCAGCAAGCCCAATACACACCCCACCAGGCCCACCGACAACAACGCGGCGCCCGAACGGTTGCCCGTTGTTTGGCTGCTCAATGACAGCAAGGCTGTCAGCGGCAACAGCAACAGACTTATCCACAACCACTCCCGTACCAACTGTCGAAACAACCGCTGGACCTGGGTTGGCTCACGACTTTCACGGCGACGCTGGTTACTCATAGGCCTCCTGGCCAAACTCAAGGACTGGGGATTTGTTCACAAGCCTGCAAAGCCCACGACTATAACGGACTCGATGGGTGGCGTACTGCTGCCTTTCCCTCTGTGCCGTGAGCCGGTATTGTCGCAGCCAGCGACAGGTCAATGACAACGAATCAGCCACGGGCTGCGTTTCATTGCCACCTGAAGATGTCCGTTACTCTCGAGATCAAGGAATCGCATTTCATGCGTGTCGCCATACTGGACGATGAACCGGCCGAGCTGCGCCGGGTAGAACAGACACTGCAACAAATCCCTGGCAGGGGCGAGCAAGCGTGGACCCTGCACAGCTTTGAGCGAGGCGAAGACTTGCTGCGGCAACTGCGCCGGGAAACCTTCGACCTGTTGATCCTCGACTGGCAACTGCCGGACATCAGCGGACTTTCATTGCTGCGCTGGACCCGCGAGCACATGGATTCGCCACCGGCCGCCATCATGCTGACCAGCCGCGACGGCGAGCACGATATCGTCCAGGCCCTCAACGCCGGCGCTGACGACTATGTGAGCAAACCCTTCCGGCCCAACGAGCTCAAGGCCCGGGTCACCGCCGTGCTGCGCCGTCACAACCTGCAACGCACGCCCGCCAGCGACGTACTGGTGTTCAACGACCTGGCGTTCGACGACGCCGAGCTGACCATCACCCGCGCCGGCATCCCCATCAGCCTGACCGAGCGGGAATACCGCCTGGCCCGGTGCCTGTTCGCCAACCTGGGCCGGCCGCTGTCCCGGGAGTATTTCTACGAACGCTTCTGGACCCACGAGGAAATGACCTCGTCCCGCCCGCTCGACACCCACATCTATCGCCTGCGCAACAAGCTCGGCCTGACGGCAGACCGGGGTTGGCAATTGCTGACGATTTATGGGTATGGGTATCGGTTGGAAAGTGTGGCGGCGGGAAGCGAAGCGTCTGTGGCGAGTTAAACAACGGTCAGTTTGGATGCATCTGTGGCGAGGGAGCTTGCTCCCGCTTGAGTGCGAAGCACTCACAAAAAGAGGGGCCGCTGCGCAGCCCAGCGGGAGCAAGCTCCCTCGCCACAATAAATATCAACCGATCGTGCGCACCAAGCTTCCCGCTTTGGCGATCCGACGGCGCTGCACCAGCAACCCGGACGCGACGACCAATACGCTGAGCAGACCGGTCGCGAGGATTTCCACACGGTGGGCTTCCTGGAACAGCATGATGGTCAAGGCTCCCACGATGAAGACGATCACCGCGTAGGTCAGGCCGGGGAACAGCCACATGCTGAAGGCGACCTTTTCACCGCGCGCCGTGCGTTGTTTGCGCATGCGCAGCTGGGAAACCGCGATGACCAGGTACACCAGCAACGCAATGGCGCCGGAGCTGGCCAGCAGGAAATCAAACACAGCAGCCGGCGCCACGTAGTTAGCGAATACCGCCAGGAAAGCCGCCCCGGTCGACAGCATCACCGCCCAGTAAGGCGTCCCGCTCTTGTTGGTGCGCTGGGAAACGGCCGGCGCATCGCCGCGCTTGCCCAACGAGAACATCATCCGCGAAGCCGTATACAACGCCGAGTTCAGGCAACTGGTGACCGCCACCAGGACGACGATATCGACGATCAGCTTGGCATTGGGAATGCCCATGCGCTCCAGCACCGTCTGATAGGAACCGACGCTGGCCAGGAGCGGATCGTTCCACGGCACCAGGGCGACAACGATGAAGATGGACACGAGATAGAACAAGCCAATCCGCCAGATAACCGAGTTGGTCGCCTTGGAAATCTGCTGGCCGGGGTTCTTCGATTCTGCGGCCGCGATGGTCACGATCTCGGTACCCATGAACGAAAACATAGTGGTCAGGATCGCCCCCAACACCGCGCCCATACCGTTGGGCAGGAAGCCCTGGGTGTCGAACAGGTGCGAAACACCGCTGACCTGGCTAGTCGGCAGCAAGCCGAAGATCGCCATCACACCCAGGCCGATGAAGCCGATGATCGCCACCACCTTGACCAAGGCGAACCAGAATTCGAACTCACCGTAATTCTTCACGCTGAACAGGTTGGTGACTGTCAGCAGCAGGGTGATGACCAAGGTGAAGGCCCAGATCGCCACGTTCGGAAACCAGGCATGCAGGATCGTCGCGGCGGCGTTGGCCTCCAGCGGAATCACCAGGACCCAGAACCACCAGTAGAGCCAGCCGATGGTGAAACCGGCCCAATGACCGATCGCGCGGTCAGCATAAGTCGAGAAGGAACCGGTGTCCGGCGACGCCACCGCCATTTCGCCCAGCATCCGCATCACCAGCACCACCAAGGCACCAGCGGCAGCGTAGGCCAGCAGCACCGCCGGACCAGCCGCTGCAATAGCGTGGCCGGAGCCAACGAAAAGGCCAGCGCCGATGACGCCGGCGATGGATAGCATCGTCACATGCCGGGGTTTGAGCCCTTGCTCCAGATGATTGGAAGTTTGCGTACCGCTCATTGAGACTACCCTTGGTATTGGATTTATTCGTGCCACCTCGTACCCACCGCTTCCCTGTCAATTTAAAGAAACGGCGTGTAAGTTATTTAACCCGCAAGTTCTGCGCCAGAAAATCTGAGGCCCCGTTATCCGGGGCTTTCACACAATTCCTAACCTATTGAACATGAAGGCTTTGTGCCAAGGTGTTACCGAGTTACCCCATTTTTAACCACAGGCCTTAAAAGGGTGCGTGGTTTTCAAACGTAAAAAAAAACCAACGCATGAGCGTTGGTTTTTTTGGAGCGGACGTTGCTGAAGGATCAGAAATCCAGGTTGGACACCGCCAACGCATTGCTCTCGATGAAGTCACGACGAGGCTCGACCGCATCACCCATCAGGGTGTTGAAGATCTGGTCCGCGCCAATGGCGTCTTCGATGGTGACTTTCAGCATCCGACGCGAACCTGGGTCCATGGTGGTTTCCCACAGCTGATCCGGGTTCATCTCACCCAGACCTTTGTATCGCTGGATGGTGTGGCGCTTGGTGCTTTCGGCCATCAGCCATTCAAGGGCTTCCTTGAACTCGGTCACGGCTTTCTTGCGTTCACCACGCTGGATGTACGCACCTTCGTCCAGCAGCGTGCTCAGTTGCGCGCCGAGGGATACGACGGTCTTGTAGTCGTTACTGCCGAAGAAGTCGCGGTTGAAGGTGACGTAGTTCGACAGGCCGTGGGAGATCAGCTCGACCTCTGGCAGCCAGACGTTACGCTCACGGTCTTCGCGCAGGCTGGCTTTGTAGACCAGGCCGGATTTCTCGACAGTGCGCAGGCGTACTTCGTACTGGGCCAGCCAATCTTGCATCGCTGCGTGATCGGACAGTTGCTCCAGGCTTACCGCTGGCAGGTAGATGAAGTGCTCGGTCAGTTCCTGTGGGTACAGGCGCGACAGGCGCTTGAGGGTCTTCATCACCAGGCGGAAGTCGTTGACCAGGCGCTCGAGGGCTTCGCCGGAAATGCCCGGGGCATCTTCGTTCAGGTGCAGGCTCGCGTCTTCCAGGGCCGACTGCGTCATGTACTCTTCCATGGCATCGTCGTCTTTGATGTATTGCTCTTGCTTGCCTTTCTTGACCTTGTACAGCGGCGGTTGGGCGATGTAGATGTAGCCGCGCTCGATCAGCTCCGGCAACTGACGGAAGAAGAATGTCAGCAGCAGGGTACGGATATGCGAACCGTCGACGTCAGCATCGGTCATGATGATGATGTTGTGATAGCGCAGCTTGTCGATGTTGTACTCTTCGCGGCCAATGCCGCAGCCCAACGCCGTGATCAAGGTGCCGACCTCCTGGGAGGAAATCATCTTGTCGAAGCGCGCCTTCTCCACGTTGAGGATCTTGCCCTTGAGCGGCAGGATGGCCTGGGTGCGGCGGTTGCGGCCCTGCTTGGCGGAACCGCCAGCAGAGTCACCTTCCACCAGGTACAGTTCGGACAGGGCAGGGTCCTTTTCCTGGCAGTCAGCCAGTTTGCCCGGCAGGCCGGCGATGTCCAGCGCGCCTTTGCGGCGGGTCATCTCACGGGCCTTGCGCGCCGCTTCACGGGCACGGGCGGCGTCGATCATCTTGCCGACCACCAGCTTGGCTTCGTTCGGGTTCTCCAGCAGGAAGTCGGAGAAGTACTTGCCCATCTCCTGTTCGACTGCGGTCTTCACTTCGGAAGACACCAGCTTGTCCTTGGTTTGGGAACTGAACTTCGGATCCGGCACCTTCACCGAGATGATCGCGGTCAGGCCTTCACGGGCATCGTCACCGGTGGTGGCGACTTTATGCTTCTTCGCCAGGCCTTCCTGTTCGATGTAGTTGTTCAGGTTACGAGTCAGCGCCGAACGGAAGCCCACCAGGTGGGTGCCGCCGTCGCGCTGCGGGATGTTGTTGGTGAAGCACAACAGGTTCTCGTTGAAGCTGTCGTTCCACTGCAGGGCGATTTCCACGCCGATGCCGTCTTCACGCTGCACGTTGAAGTGGAACACTTGGTTGACCGGGGTCTTGTTGGTGTTCAGGTACTCAACGAACGCACGCAGGCCGCCTTCGTACTTGAACAGTTCTTCCTTGCCGCTGCGCTCGTCCTTGAGGACGATGCCAACACCGGAGTTTAGGAAAGACAGTTCACGAATCCGCTTGGCCAGAATGTCCCAGCTGAAGTGGATGTTCTTGAAGGTTTCGCTCGAAGCCTTGAAGTGGATCTGGGTGCCGGTGGTCTCGCTGTCGCCAACGATCGCCATGGGTGCCTGGGGAACACCGTGGATGTAGGTCTGTTCCCAGATCTTGCCGCTGCGGCGAACGGTCAGGACCAGTTCTTCGGACAGTGCGTTCACTACCGAGACACCTACGCCGTGCAGACCGCCGGAGACCTTGTAAGAGTTGTCGTCGAACTTACCGCCAGCATGGAGGACGGTCATGATGACCTCGGCAGCGGAAACGCCTTCCTCTTTATGCACGTCTACCGGGATGCCACGGCCGTTGTCACGTACGGTGATGGACTCATCCGGGTGGATGATGATGCTGATGTCATCGCAATGGCCGGCGAGGGCTTCGTCGATGGAGTTGTCGACCACCTCGAACACCATGTGGTGCAGGCCGCTACCATCGTCGGTGTCACCAATGTACATACCGGGACGTTTGCGTACGGCATCCAGGCCTTTCAGCACTTTAATGCTCGTTGAGTCGTACGTATTTTCTTCGCTCAATGCCTTCACTCCCGATGGTCGTGGGTCTGGGTGATACGGCCCTGTTCCACGTGGAACAGGGCGACTGGCGTTTCCGTCTGCCAGCCTTCCCTCAATAATTCGTGATCTACACAGGTGATAAACACCTGGCAGCGTAAGTCTTCCAGCAAGCGGCATAGCGCGCGGCGGTGGGCTTCGTCCAGCTCGGACGGCAAGTCATCCACCAGATAAATACACTGACCGCGGCGGGCCTGGCTGACCAGATGCCCTTGGGCTATGCGCAAGGCACACACCACCAACTTCTGCTGCCCCCGGGACAATATGTCCGCGGCGTTATGTGCGCCCAATCTGAGACGCAAGTCAGCACGTTGTGGTCCGGCCTGGGTATGGCCCATCTGCTGGTCCCGCTGCAGCGAGCCAGCCAACACGGTGCTCAGTTCCCGGTCTTTGTCCCAGCCTCGGTAATAGCTGAGCGTCAGGCCCTCAAGCTCAACCAGTTCGCTCAAGGTCTGCTCGAAGACCGGTTTCAAGGCTTTGATGTAAGCGCGGCGGTATTCATCGATTTCAGCGCTGGCCTGGCACAGTTCCCTGTCCCAAACCGCTTGCGAAACGGCGTCAAGTGTACCATGTCGCAGCCAAGAGTTTCGCTGGCGCAGCGCCTTCTGCAGGCGCTGCCAAGTCGTCATGAAGCGCGGTTCCACGTGGAACACGCCCCAGTCGAGAAATTGCCGGCGAATCTTCGGTGCGCCCTCCAGCAGACGGAAGCTGTCCGGGTTGATCAACTGCAATGGCAGGATCTCGGCCAGCTGTGCCGCGCTACGAGCGTTCTGCCCATCGATGCGGATCTGGAACTCGCCTTGCCGGTCCCGCGATATCCCCAGGGCGCTATGGCCACCTTCTGCCAGTTCCACCTGCCCGAACACCGTGCACGCCAGTTGATCGTACTGGATGACCGGTAACAGGCGGGTGCTGCGAAACGAACGGGCAAGCCCGAGCAGGTGCACGGCTTCCAGGACGCTGGTTTTGCCGCTGCCGTTGGCGCCGTAAAGGATATTGATGCGGGGGGAAGGGGAGAAGGTCACCGGGTGCAGATTGCGCACCGCGGTGACCGAGACGCGACTTAAGGACATCTAGCTTTTGCTTGGCATGATTACAGACGCATCGGCATGACAACGTAAGCCGAATCGTCGTTATCGGACTCTTGCACCAGCGCACTGCTGTTGGAGTCAGACAGGATCAGACGCACTTGCTCGGTGGTCATCACGCCCAGCACGTCGAGCAGGTAGCTGACGTTGAAGCCGATTTCCAGGGAGCCCCCGTTGTATTCAACGCCCACTTCTTCTTCCGCCTCTTCCTGCTCCGGGTTGTTCGCCTGGATTTTCAGCTGACCATTGGCCAGTTGCAGGCGGATGCCACGGTACTTCTCGTTGGAGAGAATCGCGGTGCGGCTGAAGGCTTCGCGCAGTGCCTGGCGATCGCCCAGTACCAGCTTGTCGCCACCTTTTGGCAGCACGCGCTCGTAGTCAGGGAATTTGCCGTCCACCAGCTTCGACGTGAAGGTGAACTCGCCGGTCGTGGCGCGGATGTGGTGCTGGCCCAGCACGATGCTGACGTTGCCGTCCGGCTCGGTCAGCAGACGGGCCAACTCCAGGATACCTTTGCGCGGCACGATCACCTGGTGGCGATCCGGCTGACCGATATCGGCCTGCATCGAGCACATGGCCAGGCGATGCCCGTCGGTGGCGACGGCGCGGATGACGCCGGCAGACACTTCCAGGAGCATGCCGTTGAGGTAATAACGAACGTCCTGCTGGGCCATGGCGAAACTGGTGCGTTCGATCAGGCGACGCAATTTACTCTGGTCCAGGCTGCAGGTCAGCGAACCCGGGCCTTCTTCAACAGTCGGGAAGTCGTTGGCTGGCAGCGTGGACAAGGTGAAACGGCTACGACCGGCCTTGACCACGAGCTTCTGCTCATCGACCTTGATGTCGATCAGCGCGTCGTTTGGCAGGCTCTTGCAGATGTCCATCAGCTTGCGCGCCGGCACGGTGATTGAACCCGGATCGGCCGGTTCTTCAAGTTGCACACGACCGACCAGCTCGACTTCCAGGTCGGTACCGGTCAGCGACAGTTGCTGGCCTTCGACAACCAGCAGCACGTTGGAAAGTACCGGCAAGGTCTGGCGGCGTTCGACGACGCCTGCGACCAGTTGCAGGGGTTTCAACAGGGCTTCGCGTTGAATGGTGAAATGCATGGTCTAGTCCCTTGCCTTAATAAGCTGCGCTGGTGGTCATCAAGTGGTCAGTGTACGCAGCAGGTTCTTGTAGTCCTCGCGGATGTCCGCGTCGGATTCCTTAAGTTCGTTGATCTTGCGGCAGGCGTGCAGCACGGTGGTGTGGTCGCGTCCACCAAACACATCACCGATTTCCGGCAGGCTGTGGTTGGTCAGTTCCTTGGACAGGGCCATGGCCACCTGACGCGGACGTGCCACCGAACGCGAACGGCGTTTGGACAGCAGGTCGGATATCTTGATTTTGTAGTATTCAGCAACCGTTCGCTGAATGTTATCCACAGATACCAATTTATCCTGAAGCGCCAACAGGTCCTTCAGGGATTCGCGAATCAACTCGATGGTGATGTCGCGGCCCATGAAGTGCGAGTGAGCGATCACCCGCTTGAGGGCACCTTCGAGTTCACGCACGTTGGAGCGGATACGCTGGGCGATGAAGAACGCGGCGTCGTGAGGCAGCTCGACCTTGGCCTGGTCGGCTTTCTTCATCAAGATCGCCACACGGGTTTCCAGCTCGGGCGGCTCGACGGCCACCGTCAAGCCCCAGCCGAAACGCGACTTGAGGCGTTCTTCAAGGCCCTCGATCTCTTTCGGGTAGCGGTCACTGGTGAGAATGACCTGCTGCCCACCTTCAAGCAATGCGTTGAAGGTGTGGAAAAACTCTTCCTGGGAACGTTCCTTGCGGGCGAAGAACTGGATATCGTCGATCAGCAAGGCGTCCACCGAACGGTAGAAACGCTTGAACTCGTTGATCGCGTTCAGTTGCAGCGCCTTGACCATATCGGCCACGAAACGCTCGGAATGCAGGTACACGACCTTGGCATTCGGGTTCTTCTTTAATAGATGGTTGCCCACCGCGTGCATCAAGTGGGTCTTACCCAAGCCTACGCCACCATAAAGGAAGAGCGGGTTATAGCCATGCTTGGGGTTGTCCGCGACCTGCCAGGCCGCCGCGCGGGCCAGTTGGTTGGATTTACCTTCGACGAAATTCTCGAAGGTAAAGGTCCGGTTCAGATAGCTGGTGTGCTTGAGCGCACCTTCGACCTGGACGGTGCGCTGTTCGGCACGCACCGGAGCCTGTTGGGAGCTGGCGCCGGCCATCGGGTCGAAGCTGTCCCGGGAGGGCTCTTCGCTGACCTCGGCGACCTTTTGCGCATTGCGTTTGCTCGGGGCAGGCGCGGGTGCCGGGGCGGCATGATTGTTAACCGGTGCCGTTACAGCCTGCTGGGCCTGTGACGCGGCGGCTGCCAGCGGCGCGTTGGGTGCGGCGCGCGGTGCCGAGCTGCGCTTGCTGCCTATTAATAAGGACAACGCAGGCGCCATGCCATTGCCATGCTCGTCGAGCAGCTCCATGACCCGGCCCAGGTACTTTTCGTTGACCCAGTCGAGAACGAAACGATTCGGTGCATAGACACGCAACTCGTCGCCTTCGGCTTCGACCTGTAGTGGACGGATCCAAGTGTTGAATTGTTGGGCAGGCAGCTCATCGCGCAAAAGCTCTACGCACTGCTGCCAAAGTTCCACTGACACGGATATCCCCTAAGTTGAAAGCCGGTGAGGCAAAAACAAGCGGCCATTGTAGCGAGCAGACGTCCACTTATCCACATGCAGCTTGCTGATCGCCCATGATTTATCAATGCGTTAAACGCGAGAAAGACGAC